>NZ_OAOJ01000001.1:4800000-9395442 GCF_900206255.1 Streptomyces sp. TLI_55 | reverse complement strand
GCGTCGGTGACGGTGAAGAAGCCGCGGTCTGTCCGGTGGCGGCGGGGGTGGAGGAGTAGGCGCTGTAGGGGCTGGTGACGGCGCCGGTGGTCACGGCCGGTACTGCGGCTCGATGCCGGCGTTGTTCATGACGGTCTGCGCGCCGGACGGCCAGTTGCCGTTGGTGACAACGACCGGTGCCGCTGACGGTGTCACCGTGGCCGTCGGTGCTGTTGATGTTGGCGTTGTCGTTGTTTGTCCAGTTGTCGGTGGCGGTCAGGGCGCCGGTGTTGTGCGTTGAGCTGACGTGGGCGAAGAGCCACTGGTTGGTGTAGCGCACGACGTTGTTGGTGTCGGTGAAGTTCCGGGAGCCCTCGTCGTGGTAGAGGCCGTAGTAGTTGTTGGTGTGTGGCAGTAGTTCCCCGTGACCGTGCTGCCGGGCGAGGCCGACAGGGTGTACACGCAGCCGCCGTCGGCCATCTGCTGCATGATGTCGTGGATGTGGTGCCCGTGATGGTGTTGTTCTGGGCCGTGGTGGGCGTCGAGTAGATGGGCTGGTAGTCGTACAGGCCGCGGTTCGCGTAGTCCGGGCTGCCGCCGGGTCGTTGACGCCCCAGCCGTAGCCGATGGCGAGGCGGAGTAGGGCAGGTTGTACACCTCGTTGTGCGAGACACTCGCGCCGTTGACGTAGGTGACGAGGAGGCCCGTCATGTCGCGGTAGTCGATCGCCACGTCGTGGATGACGTTGTCGTTCAGGGTGATGTTCTTGTTGGTCATCCGGCTGTCACTGGGGTGGTGCGCGTCCGCTTGGAGCCCGCCGACGACGATGCCGCCGCCCGCGTCCTGGGCGAAGACGTTCCCGGTGGCGGTGATGGTGTCGGCACCGAGTCCGACACCGGTGGCGTGTGCGTTGGCGTCCTGGCCGATGCCGAGGGCGAGCTGGCCGAGGTCGGTGAACCGGTTGCCGGTGAAGGCGATGTGGTCGGCGGCCGAGACCTGGACGGCGGCCGGCATCTGGTTCCAGTGCGGGCGGGTCGCCTCGAACAACTTGCAGCCGTGACCATTGCAGGAGGTCAGCCAGTCCGACGGGGTGGACCAGGTGCCGGCCAGGTAGGTCCCGGTCTGCTGGGCGGCGTACCCGTTGCTGCCGCTCGGACCCGTCCAGCTGGTGCCCGAGAACTGCAGTCCGGAGAACGTGATGTGGGTGGCGGGAGAGGCGTAGCTTCCCCCGACGTCGACGAGCGAGTCGAGCTTCGGCACCTCGACGTCCGCGGTGCTCATGCTCTGCCCCGGCAGCGGCTTGTAGTACAGGGTGCCGGTGGTGGTGTCGAGGTACCACTCACCGGCGGTGTCGAGGAATTCGTAGGCGTTCTCGATGTAGAGCGGGCCGACCCGGAGCGGCTGGGGCAGGGTGTCCCAGCCGAATGTGTTGTTGGTCCATGAGGGCTCGGTCATGGTGATGGTGCCGTTGCTGATGCCGGACACCGGGGCGTAGCGGTCGGTCCAGGACCCTATGCCGTGGATCTCGGTCCGGCCGGGGTTCGCAAGGCTGTTGAGGTAGCTCAGCGAGCTGCTGGTGAACGTGTAGCCGCTCGTGGTCATTGTCAGGTCCGAGCGGGTGACCGTGGAGCGGGCCCGCTGCGCCAGGACACCGTCGACGTACAGTTGCCGGGTGTCGAACCCGGTGCCGACGTTGGCCTTCCAGATGTTCTTCGCCGAGTCCTGCACGGTCCAGCCCGTGGCCCGCTGCGCGCCGGTGATGACGGGATGCGCGCCCAGCGCGGCCTTCCAGATCACCGTGTGGCCGCCGGTGCCGGAGTCGGCGGCGGTGAAGGTGAGCGGAGCGGAGAGTCGGTAGGTGCCGTCCGCCAGCTGCACGACGATGTCGCCGGTCATGCCGGAGTTGATCGCACGCACCGAGGTCTTCGCCTGGGTGATCGAACACGGCTGGCTCACGGAGCATGCGGTGCCGGTGCCCGAGGGGGACGCGTAGAGCGTCGTCATGGTCGCGGCCTGCGCCCATCCGGCGGAGGCAACCGTGGAGAGCAGGGCGCCGACGAGCGCCGTCGCCGCGGCCGCGGCACGTATCCGCAGCCCGGGGCGGTGTGAGGGGATTGTTCTTCGGAGTGACAGCACGAGGGCTCCTTCGGTGATGCGACACCGTGCCTGGTCCCATCCCGGTCGCGACCCGGCGGACTTCGGCCATGTTTCACCGGCGTTTCGCCGGGCGGACGAACTTCATCATACGAATGACATAATCCACAAGGTGTACGCTGTGGTATTTACCGATCACAAGGAGCCGCACGTGCCCCGGACCCCGGCCAACCATCAACGCCTGGCGCCTGCACCCTCGGAGGGGTCGCTGGGAGCCGTTCCCCGACGGCAGAGCGGCCGGCTCAGCGACACCGTGGTCACCTATCTCGTCGACCGGATCGTGGGCGGGGCCTACCCGCCGGACTCCGCGCTGCCCATCGAGGCGGTGCTGTGCGAGGAGTTCGGCGTCAGCCGGACCGTCGTGCGCGAGTCGGTGAAGGTGCTCGAAGAAAAGGGGCTGATCAGGGCGGCGCCCGGGCGCGGTACACGGGTGCGCGAGCCACAGGAGTGGAATCTTCTGGACCCTGTCGTCCTGGAGGCTCAGGTCCGTCACGACCGGACGCTGACGATCCTCGACCAGCTGGTCAGTGTGCGGATCGCCCTGGAGGCCGAGATGGCCGCCGACGCGGCCGGCCGCATCACCGACCTCGAACTCGCCCAACTCGAGGAGCAGGCCACCGCGCTGCGGGAGGCACTGGACGACCCGGTGCGCTACGCCGAGGAAGACGCCGCCTTCCACGAGATCATCATGAAGGCTTCCGGGAACCACCTGGGCCAGGCGATCATCCGCAGCGTTCACGGTAAGGCCCGCCTGTCACGCCTCTACAACGGTCACTCGACCCGCGACGGCTTGACCATGTCACTGGGCGAGCACCTGGCAATACTCGAACTGCTCCGCCATCGTGACGCCGACGGAGCCGCCCGCGCGATGCGCGAGCACATCGCCCGGGCATGGGCGAGCCGCCGACCGACCCCGCAGCCCTGACGGCACCGACGGGCCCCACGCCCGCCCGCACCGGCACGTTGGACACATCCGGTCATGCCGCCGGCCGACCCCTACACTGCGGCGTCAGCCCGCGCGAGTACCGCAAAGACCACTGCACTCCTCTGCAGGCCCGCCTCACAAACCTCACGGTGGCAGGTGCAGACGGGAAGACGGCGTGCCGCTTTCTCGTCGTCCTCAAGGTTTCGTCCCCGCGGGGCCCAAATCGTCGCAGGCGGGCCACCGAAGCCCCCTCTCCCAGAGGGTGCGTCGCGGCCCGCAGGCCCTCCAGCATCCTGAGCCGGGATCGCGCCGCACCACCCCCCACTCTCCATGGGAACGACGGCAGCAGCGGGCACTGACTCAAGATCGGCCTCGGCTCGCCCCGCTCGCTGACCACTGGTTTCCAAAGGGTCGACGACTACCGGGCTCCGAGCTGGCCCGACCAGATCGTTCCCCAGCAACTTCACCTCTGCTTCAAGGTCGATGAGGACTTGACCGTGGCCAAGGCCCGGCTGCTGGAGCTGGGGGCGGGCAAGCCGGATCTCCAGCCGCACGGGGACAAGGCGCGGGTCCTCACCGATCCGGTTGGGCATCCCTTCTGCATCAGCCTGCGCTGATCGGCGCCCTGCCTGGGACGCGTTGGCCGGGCTGTCCCGCTGGGGCGAGGTTCGGCATGTGCCGGCGAGGAGCCGGGGTCAGCAGAGACGCCCTTGACGAGCCAGGATCTGGATTCCGCGTCTCACTCAACTCCGGGCAAGTGCGCCTGGTTCTCATTGACTTGGGCTGTGGGTTCCTTGATCTCGGCGGACTTGATGGCCAGTTCGACGCGCCATGCGGTCATGATCATCTCGGTGAGAAACCAGTGCCTTGCGGTGGTGCGAAGAGAGCGTTCTTGGGGCCGCACCGAACAGGCCCTGCAGGGCGCGGGCTCCGAACATCGTCGCGCCGGTGGTGGCCACGCCCCCAAGTGCGGAGGCGGAGCCGAAGCCGATGAGGCCGATGAGGAAGGCGCGCCTGCGGCACCACAGGTCGGCGATCCGGCCGCCGAACAGGAGCAGACCGCCGAAGGCCAGGGCGTAGGCGCTGACGACCCTCCCCCACTGCCTTAGTACTTCAAACAGAATGCGACAACTCGCCTTGGAATGTTGGTGTCTGATGGGTTGTTAGCCTGCGCATGAGAAAGGGTGAGCAGCCGCCGTGGATCGTGCCGGATGGGCTGTGGGCGCGCATCGAGCCGTTGCTGCCGGTTGTGCCGCGCCTGAACGGATCACCCCGGCCGTAAGCGTCTGGACGACCGGTAGGTGCTGTCAGGCATCCTGTGCGTGCTGTACACCGGCATTCCGTGGGACTTCCTGCCTCAGGAGCTGGGCTTCGGCTCCGGCATGACCTGCTGGCGGCGTCTGCGTGACTGGAACGACGCGGGAGTCTGGCAGCATCTGCACGAGTCATTCCTGGCCGAGCTGAACGCCGCCGGCGCGCTGAACTGGTCGAGGGCGGTGATCGACGGCTCGCACGTCAGGGCGCGTGAAGGCGGCCCAAAACAGGACCGAGCCCGGTCGACCGTGCCCGAACAGGCTCCGAGCACGATCTGATCACCGACGGGCACGGCATCCCGCTGGCGGTATCGCTGACCGGCGGAAACCGCAACGACGTCACCCAGCTCATCCCCCTGCTCCAGGCCGTCCCGCCCGTACGCGGCCGACGCGGACGGCCCCGACAACGACCGGTCGCGCTCTACGCCGACCGCGGCCGACCACGACAAGTACCGCAAGCAGGTGCGGGCCCTGGGGATCACCCCGGTCATCGCGCGGCGCGGAGTCGAGCACGGTTCCGGACTGGGCGTGCACCGCTGGGTGGACGAGCAGAGTTTTGCACTGCTGCGCTGGTTCCGCAGACTGCGCATCCGCTGGGAGATCCGCGACGACATCCACGAAGGCTTGCTCAGCCTGGCCTGCAGCATCATCTGCTGGCGCCGACTGGTCAACCTGTCACTCTGTTAGGAGTTCTCAGGCAGGGCTGCGAGCGTTCGACGTGCCCAACGAACCATTCGTCGACGCAGCCCGGGCGCTCATCAGCGGCGAGCGGTTTCCGCCCCTCATCCTCGTCGGCGAAAGGCAGGACAACCTGGTCTGCCTTGAGGGCCATCTGCGTCTGACCGCCTACGCCCTCGTCGGCTTCCCGACCGGCATCGAGTCAGCGGTGTGCATCGTGAAGCCGCAGGTCAAGTGTCTGGTGTGCGCGGGGTTCGGGGTGCTCGGGCTGGTCGTGGGCGGATGACTACGGCGAAGATCATCGGTCACCGGGAGACTTCGCCGCGCGGTGGTGGAGTCGACGCTGACCAGGGACAGATCGATCTCGCCCCGCTTCGCGGCTTCCGCGATCAGGCCCTCCAGCAGGGCCCCGAAGACACCGGCGTCACGCCACTGTCGGAAGCGGTGGTGGACGGTCGGCCAGGCACCGAACTCCTGCGGCATCTCCCGCCACTGGCCGCCAGCCTTGAACCGCCAGATCACCCCCTCGAACTGCTGCCGCAGCCGCTCGGGATACGGGCCGTACTCACCGATCGGCAGGTACGGCTCGATGAACTCCCATTCCTCGTCCGTCAGTTGCACGCGTGTCACACAGGAAGGTCTACCGCTCCAGGCCCCGCCACGACGGCGAATCCCGCAGATAGATCACGACTCAATACGCGCCCTAGGCCGCCCGGCAAAGCACGACCGGCGCGTTTTGCGCATGGCGAGAGCGCGGCCGACCGCTCAGCCAGCACTCGGCGGCAGCTGTGCAGGGCTGACCAGCTCCCCCAGAACATCAGCCATGAACTGCACCAGCCACCGCTGGGACGGACTGCGTGATGCCTCGTGCCCGGCGTAGAGCGCCACTTCGATCGGTTCCGTGTCGAACGGGAGCCTCACGAGGCGCAGGCGGTGGGAGGAGGTGAACACCTCGCCGACGTATTCGGGGACGATCGCGATGAGGTCGGTGTGTTCCAGCAGGTAGGGCAGCACCGTGAAGCGCGTGGCGTCGACGGCGACGCGCTCCAGGAGGCCGTGCGTGGCGAGGAGCAAGCGGGGCACGTCGTGGCCGTGGGGGCCGTACACCGTCGCGTGGTGTTCGGCCGCGAGGTCCGCCAGCGTGACGGAGGCGCCGCGGATGCGGGGGTGGTCGGCGGCGACCATACCGACGTAGCGCTCGTGGAAGAGCGGGATGCGGACGGTGCGGTGGGACGTGAGGACCGGCGTGGCGACGAAGGCGTCGAGTTCACCGCGGCGTAGCTGGCTCTCGACGGAGTCCACGTCCAACGGGCGGACAGTGAAGGACACTCCGGGAGCCCGCTCGCGGGCCGCGGCGGCCAGCCGGGGCAGCAGGGTGACCTGGCCCAGGTCGGAGAGAGCGATGGTGAAACGCCCTGACATGGCGGTCAGGTCGAAGTCGTTTTCCTGGCGGATCACGGCGTCCATGCCGGCCAGCGCACGCTGCAAGGGCTCGTAGAGGCGCTGGGCGCCGGCGGTCGGGGTCAGGCCGCGGCCGGTGCGCCGGAAGAGCTCGTCGTCGAAGTGCCGGCGCAACTTGGCCAGGCTGTAGCTCACCGTGGGCTGAGTGACGTGCAGCGTCTCCGCCGTCGCCGTGACGCTGCCGGTCTCGTAGAGCAGCACGAAGACGCGGGCGAGGTTGAGATCGAAGCTGCTCATATCGAACAAGTCTATATCGCAGCCAGCCAACATCTATTAGTCCGAAAGTCGTGCGGTGCCTAGCGTGGCCTGCATCACTTCGGCGTCGCCGCGAAAGGAACGTCTGTGCCATCCGTGCGCCGTGTCTGCCATGAGTTCCTCCAACGGCAGGAGCTCACCACCGTCTTCGGGAATCCCGGCTCCAACGAGCTGCCCTTCCTCGCCGACCTGCCGGACGGCTTCCGGTACGTCCTGGGGCTGCACGAGGGCGCCGTGGCGGGCATGGCGGACGGCTACGCACAGGCCACGGGACGTCCGGTGCTCGTCAACCTGCATGCCGCGTCCGGCTCCGGCAACGCGATGGGCGCGCTCACCAACGCCGTGGCCTCGCGCACTCCGCTGGTCGTCGTGGCCGGCCAGCAGGTGCGGCCGGCCATCGGACCGGAGGCCAACCTCGCCAACGTCGACGCCCCGTCGCTGATGAAGCCGCTCGTCGGCTGGGCCGCCGAACCGGCCTGCGCCCAGGACGTGCCCCGGGCCCTCGCCCAGGCCGTCTTCGAGGCGCGGTTGCAGCGCCGGCCCACCTACCTCTCCGTCCCCTATGACGACTGGGCGGTGGACGCGGGCGAGAACGCGTCAGCCGTGCTGGACCGGCAGGTGCACCGCGCCGGAATGCCCGGCGCGGAGCAGGGACGCCGGCTGACCGATGCGGTGACCGCCGCGCGCAGGCCCGCGCTGGTGCTGGGCGGTGACATCGACTCCGACGGTCTCTTCGACGACGCGGTGCGGCTCGCGGAGCGGCTCGGCGCTCCGGTGTGGGCGGCACCGTCGCTGTTCCGGCTGCCCTTCCCCAACCGCCACCCGCAGTTCCGCGGGGTGCTGCCGGCGGGGATCGAACCAGTCTCCCAGGCTTTCGAGGGTCATGACCTCGTGCTGGTGCTCGGGGCACCGGTCTTCCGCTATCACGAGTACCTGCCCGGCCGGTATCTGCCCGAGGGCACCCGGTTGATCCAGGTCACCGAGGACGCCTCCGCCGCCGCCCGCGCGCCGATGGGCGAGGCTCTGGTCGCCGACCCGGCCGCCGTCATCGACCTGCTGCTCAAGGAGCTCGACGCGGCGACGGAGCCGACGGGCGACTACCGGCCCACCCCCACGCCGGCCACCGGGCAGGGGACGCGGCTGCATCCCGAGGAGGTCTTCGCCTCCCTCCGGGACGAACTGCCCGACGACACGGCGTACGTGGTGGAGTCGACCTCGACGACCTCCTCGTGGTGGCGCCAGATGGACCTGCGGCGGCCCGGCTCCTACTACTTCCCGGCAGCGGGCGGACTCGGCTTCGGCCTGCCCGGCGCCGTCGGGGTCGCCATGGCCCAGCCCGACCGGCCGGTCGTCGGCGTGATCGGGGACGGCTCGGCCAACTACGGCATCACCGCCCTGTGGACGGCCGCCCAGCACCGCCTGCCCGTGACCGTGGTGCTGCTGCGCAACGGAACCTACGGCGCGCTGCGCTGGTTCAGCGGCCTGCTGGGTGTCCCGGACGCACCGGGCATGGACATCCCGGGCCTGGACTTCACCCGCATCGCGGAGGGCTACGGCGTCTCCGCCCAACACGTCGAGAGCGTGGACGAACTACGGGCGGTGCTGTCCCAACGCTCGGACGGCCCCCGGCTCGTCCAGGTCGACACAGCGCTCACGACACCGTCCTGACCACGACGCCCACCCAACGAACACACCTCACGAACACACCTCACAGAAGTCATCCCCCTCAGACAACGCAAGGAAGACCGATGACACTCCTGGACAACGACGTCTGGAGCAAGAAATTCCTCAGCAACGGCTGGCAGGACGCCACCCGCGAGCACCAGGTCACCGAGCCGGCGACCGGCGCGCAGCTCGGCACCGCCGGCCTTGCCACACCCGAGGACGTGCGCCGCGCCGCTACCCGGGCCGCCGAGGCGCAGCGGTCCTGGGCGGCCACGCCCCCGCAGCAGCGGGCGGCCGTACTGCGCCGCGCGGGCGAGCTGTTCACCGAGCACGCCGCCGAGATCGAGGACTGGCTGATACGCGAGGCGGGCTCGGTACGGGCCAAGGCCGCGTTCGAGGTGCAGCTTGCGATCGGCGAGTCATTCGAGTGCGCGGCACTGCCCACGCACCCTCAGGGAGAAGTACTGACGTCCGAGGAGGTTCGCTGGTCGTTCGCCCGGCGCCGCCCCGCCGGCGTCGTGAGCGTGATCGCGCCGTTCAACTTCCCGCTCGCCCTCGGCCTGCGTTCGGTGGCACCCGCGCTGGCGCTCGGCAACGCGGTCCTGCTGAAGCCCGATCCGCGTACGGCGGTGAGCGGTGGCGTGGTCATCGCCCGGATCTTCGAGGAGGCCGGGCTGCCCTCCGGACTGCTGCACCTGCTGCCGGGCGACAGCGCGGTCGGCCAGGCGGTCGTCGAAGCACCCGAGGTACGGGTCATCTCCTTCACCGGCTCCACTCCGGTCGGCCGTGCGATCGGTGCGCAGGCGGGCCGTCTGCTCAAGCGCGCCCACCTCGAACTCGGCGGGAACAACGCGCTGGTGGTGCTGCCGGGCGCGGACGTGCAGAAGGCGGCCTCCGCCGGTGCGTTCGGCTCGTATCTGCATCAAGGACAGATCTGCATGACCACCGGCCGCCACATCGTGCACGAGTCGCTGCTCGACGAGTACAGCGCCGCGCTGGCCTCGAAGGCCCGGGCGCTGCCCGTCGGCGACCCCGCCCGCGAGGACGTGGCGCTCGGCCCGATCATCGACCGGCGGCAGCTGGAGCGGGTGCACCGCATCGTCACCGACAGCGTCGCTGCGGGCGCGACGCTGGCCGCGGGCGGCGAGATCGACGGCGCCGGCTACCCGGCCACCGTCCTGACCGGCCTCACCACCGACATGCGGGCATGGCGCGAGGAGATCTTCGGCCCCGTCGCACCCGTCATCGGCTTCACCACGCTCGAGGAAGCCGCCCGGATCGTCAACGACTGCGAGTACGGCCTGTCCGTCGGCATCCTCGGCGACGTCGGTACGGCGATGAAGCTCGCCGACCAGATCGACTCCGGCAAGATCCACATCAACGAGCAGACCGTCAACGACGAGCCCAACGCCCCGTTCGGCGGAGTCAAGGCATCCGGCACCGGGTCCCGCTTCGGTGGAGCCGCCGCCAACGTCGAGGCCTTCACCGAGGCCCAGTGGCTCACCGTCCGCCCGGACATCGCCGACTACCCGTTCTGATCCCCGCTCCCCCGTCCCCATCCTGTCCCCCGTAGCCGCTACAAAGGGAACCCAGCCATGACACCCATCACCTCACCGAACACCACCGACGCCGCCTCGAGAACAGGCACGTCCGACCGCAACGTCTGGACCGTGGTCCTGTGCTGGATCACCGTCATGCTCGAGGGGTACGACCTCGTCGTCCTCGGCGCCATCATCCCCACCCTGCTCAAGACCCATCACCTGGGCATGACAGCCGCGGACGCCACCACGGTCGCCACGCTTTCACTCGTAGGCGTCGCCATCGGCGCCATCCTGGTCGGCCCGCTCGCCGACCGCTTCGGACGACGCCTGCTGCTCATCGGCTCGGTGGTGGAGTTCTCCGTCTTCACCCTCCTGTTGCCCCAGGCCACCTCCGTCGGGATGTTCGCCGCGCTCAGGCTCGTCGCCGGTATCGGTCTCGGCGCCTGCATGCCGGCGTCGCTGACCATGATGGCCGAGCACATGCCCGCCGCACGCCGGGCTCGCGCCAGCACCCTGACCATGACCGGCTACCACACCGGTGCCGTGATCACGTCCCTGCTGGCCCTGCAGGTCACCGACAACTGGCAGGTCCTCTTCTACGTCCTCGGCATCGCCGGACTCGTCATCGCGGTCATCCAGTGGTTCCGCCTGCCGGAGTCCGAGGCGTTCGTCCGCACCAAGGAAGCGCCCGCCTCCCAGCGCGTCGCATTCGGCGAACTCCTCAAGCCGGCCTACCTCCGCGCCGGCATCGGCATCTGGGTCGCATCCTTCATGGGCCTGCTCCTGGTCTACGGCCTCAACACCTGGCTGCCCAAGCTCATGAACGAGGCCGGCTACCCCATCCCCACGGCGGTCACCCAACTGCTCATCCTCAACGTCGGCGGGGTCGCCGGCCTGGTGCTGGGCGGCTTCGTTGCCGACCGGCGCGGCATCAAGCCCACCACGCTCGGCTGGTTCGCGATATCGGTGGCCATGCTGGCCTGCCTCAGCATCAGGATGCACAGCAATCTGCTCCTCGACACCGTCGTCTTCCTCACCGGCGTGTTCGTCTTCTCCGCCCAGGTGCTGATCTACGCGTACGTGACGAACTACTATCCGGCCTCGGTCCGCAGCACCGCCCTCGGCTCGGCCTCGGGCATCGGCCGTATCGGCTCCATCGTCGGCCCGACGATCACCGGTGCCCTCGTGGCGGCAGGCATCGGCCACCCCTGGGGCTTCTACTTCTTCGCCGCCGTGGCGGTCGCCGGATTCCTGGCCGTGCTCACCCTGCCCGGCCGGGCCGCCGCGCCACAGGCGGAGGCAACCGCGGCCGCGCCGGCCGCCGAACCCGCCGTCTGACCCATCACGGAAGGGCGGTACGGCACCGAACGGGCCGTACCGCCCTGTGCTCGATGCGGTGAAGAACCCCGACAGCCACACTGAACCCATGGAACACGTCGGCCGGATACCCGCTCCGCCGCTCGACCAGTTCATCGACGACATCTACTGTCTGACCGGGGTGCCGCCCCACCGGCTGATGAACGTCCCGCCGATGCCGTCGGCGCACTTCTTCCTGCACCTGAGCAAACCCGTCCGGCTGGGGGACTCCGACCGTGCGTGGTTCATGGGTGTGTGGACGGAGGCGCTTCCTCTTCGAGTACCCCCCGCATGCGCGGCTCGTCGGCGTGCACTTCAAAAGCGCGATCACGAGCAGGCCGTGGCATTTGTTCCTGCCCGAGTGGTTCTTGCGGTTCTCGACCCCGGTGCGCCGCACGGTACGTATCACCGAGCCGTCCAGCAGCACCACACCGCCACCCTTTCGGGCGATCTTCTTCAGGGCCCGGTTCAGGCGCGGGGCGCGGGCGGCCAGCAGCCCGACGACCTCCCGCATCCAGCGAGTGACGGTGGTGCGATGGATGCCGTTGCCGCCTGCCAGGTCGCCGGGCCGCTGGTCACAACGCAGTACCGCCAGCACGATGCCGGCGATCTTCCCCGCGGGCAGGGCCCGCCACCTGGAGCCGATCTTCTTGAAGTGGCCGCGTAACAGGTCGGCGAGCCAGTTCAGGGTGGCACTCGACAGCGGCAGGCGGGCGATGTGGACAAGACCGTCAGAGCCCTCGACGGGATGGTTGTTTTTCTTCACACCAAACTCAACTGCCGTCGGGGGCCCGCCGGTTACGCCCTCTTGTCGCCCCGGTCCGCAGCTACTACAGGCGTGCGGTGAACTTCCCGTCAGGCCGCTTGTGCAGCCGGCCCCGATCGGCGAGCTTGGTCATCTCCGCCCGCAGCGGCTCCAGCCTCCCGCGCACCCCCACCTCAAGCCCCAGCTCCTCACCCACCCCCTTGACCTGCACCGGACCGCCAGCGGCCCGCACGATCGCCAGGATCCGGCGGTAGTCGGCGGGCAGCGCGGCCTCGTCGCCAGTCTCACCGCGGTGCGGGATCAGCAGCACCGCACGCCCCGCCACCTGCGCTTTCACCGGAACCGCCGCCCACCCTCCCCACGATCCCCGGCGTATCGACACGGTGACGGATCATAGGCGGCCCGCTCACGCAGGCGCAGCAGAACCAGAGAACCCTCCCGACCGACCGGTCAGACGATCTTCACCATGGTCACCCGCCGCCCACCAGCCCGAGCACCCCCGACCCCGCGCACACCAGCCCGCCCGACCTGCACCTTTCACGATGCACACTACTCAGTGCCTGATCGGCACCGCGCCGACCATGGGACGCTGGGCGCAATAGACCAGTCACCTCGGGCTACGTGGCCTGATGGTGCTGCGTGGCGGAGTTGCGCGGGCGAGCGCCTTTCTCTTCCCGCGCTGCTCAGTAGACCCTCTCGAGCAGCGCCTACTGCTGAAGTCTCCTCGACTGCAACCGACGGACTCGAACAGGCCCGCCGGCGCGCGTCGACGCCGGCCAACTCAGCAGCCCCGAAGGGCCGGTCTGAATGTCAGGGCGCACCAAAGAGCAGATGTCCTGCCCGGCGCAAGACGATCCCACAGCCGCGACGAGGTCGAGCACAGTGAGCCGCGCGTACGTCGCTCCCCCACGTCGCCGTCCATCGCTCGTACTGCCGGGTCGCGTTGGGCCATGCCGGGGCTGACCGGCGTCCTCCCGGCACCGCAACCGGTCTGGGACCACTAACTCCTGACGGTTAAACATACCATGTCTATCGAGGGATAGATCAGCAGAATCTCAAATAAAAGGAACAAAAGCCCAGTTGGCGAGGTGCTTTCATCCCTGCACGACCATTGACATAGGCAGGGTGAGTGCCGCAATTTCATGCGTGACATCCGGCACCACGCGGCTCAGGGGTCCCCAAGAAGTCCCGGAGCCGAAACGGTCACGCGGCGCTGCTGCCGTACGGGAACGGAGTGAGGACATGTCGTCAGGAACCTGCTCTGCCACGAGCTCCCTGGAGTCCGCACAGTCCGTTGCCGTTCGCAGCCGGTGAAGCGCTCCATCCACCCGCTTGTGCCGCGGACTTCGTCGCCCGTAGGCCGGGGCGCCGAGTCAGTCACCTGCCGACCGTGTCCGGTCCGGGGTGCGTCGCGCACGTCGTGCTCCCGCCACCGGAAGTGCTCGCAACTGACCACCGGCCCTGGCCTCCCACCACTGCTCTGACGGAGGTACCACCATGATCAACAGACGCCAGTTCCTGGCGAGTGCCACGGGTGTCGCGGCGATTGCGGTCGCAGGCAACGTCCTCGCCGCCGGCACCGCCCGGGCCGCGACCCCGTACACCCCCACGTGGGCCTCGGTCGACCAGCACACCGCGGCTCCCGAGTGGTTCAAGGACGCCAAGTTCGGCATCTACTACCACTGGGGTGTGTTCAGCGTTCCGGCCTATGGGAACGAGTGGTATCCGCGCCGCATGTACATCAGCGGCGATACGTGCAACCAGCACCACATCGCCACGTTCGGCGACCCGTCGGCGTGGCCGTACCACAACTTCATCAACGGCGCGAAGGACCTGAACGGCAACTTCAACAAGTTCGCCCCGAAACTGAAGTCCGCGGGCGGGAACTTCGACCCGGACGAGTGGGCGCAGCTCTTCGTCGACGCCGGCGCCCGGTTCGCCGGCCCGGTCGCCGAGCACCACGACGGATTCTCCATGTGGAACAGCTCGGTCAACGAGTGGAACTCGGCCGCCAAGGGCCCCCAGCTCAACCTGCTCCAGTTGTTCACCGACTCCATCCGCGCCAAGGGGCTGAAGCTCCTTGTGGCCATGCACCACGCGTTCAACTTCAACGGCTACTACGACCACGTGCCCGCGCAGTCCGACCCGAGCCTGCAGAAGCTGTACGGGCAGTTGGGCACCACGGCCGAGAACCAGCTGTGGTACGACAAGCTCAAGGAGGTCATCGACCTCGCCAAGCCCGACATCATCTGGCAGGACTTCGACCTCAACAAGGTCGACCAGACGCAACTCCTGAACTTCCTGTCGTACTACTACAACCAGGCCCAGGCGTGGGGCCGCGAAGTCGTCGCCACCTACAAGGACGGCCTGAACGGCCACGGCGAGGTCTTCGACTACGAGCGCGGCGGCCCCGGGGACATCACCGCCCCCTACTGGCTCACCGACGACAGCATCTCCAGCTCAAGCTGGTGCTACACGAACGGCATCGGCTACTACAGCACCCAGCAGATGCTGCACTCACTGATCGACCGGGTCAGCAAGAACGGCAACATGCTGCTCAACATCGCCCCGATGGCGGACGGCACCATCCCCCAGGCTCAGAAGGACGTCCTCCTCGGCATCGGCGACTACCTGCGCCGCTTCGGCGAGTCGGTCTACTCGACCCGGGCCTGGACCACGTACGGCGAAGGCCCCACACATATGGGCGGCGGCGCCTTCACCGCCCCGCAGGTCGGAACGGCACAGGACATCCGCTTCACCCGGAACAAGAACAACACCGTCCTGTACGCCACGGTCCTCGGCTGGCCGGGAAGCACGCTGACCATATCGACGCTCAACTCGGCCCGGATCAACGTCAGTTCCCTGACCTCGGCGAAGCTGCTGAACTCCACCGCCGGCACCTACACGGACCTGCCCACGCCGACGCAGGACTCGACCGGGCTGCACGTGACCCTGCCGTCGTCGGCGCCGTTCTCCGCCCTGGCCTACGTCGTGAAGCTGACCTTCTCCGGCCAGATCCCCGCCGTGCAGCCGCTGTCCGGGGCCGTGGTCTACCAGGACGTCAACTACTCGGGCGGCTCCTCGCGGCTCCAGATCGGCTCCTACACCGCCGACCAGTTGTCGCTCGCCGGCCTGCCCAGCCGCAGCCTGTCCTCGCTGAAGCCGGCCCCCGGCTACCAGATCATCGGCTACTCCGGTGACAACTTCACCGGCACCGCCTGGACCTTCGACGCCGACAACGCCGACCTGCGCGTCACCGGCAACAACGACACCGTCGTATCGATGAAGGTGCAGCTCGCCCCCTCGGCATGGTTCAGGATCACCAACGTCACCGACGGGCTGGTGCTGGACAGCGGCGGGAACGTCCCCAGCGGCTCCAACCTCAAGCAGTGGACCTGGAACGGCAGCACCAACCTGCAGTGGCAGGCCGTAGAACTCGGCAACGGCTACTACAAGCTGGTCAACCGCGCCAACGGCATGGTCGCCGACGGCGGGGGCGCCACCACGAACGGCTCCCCAGCCCTGGAGGCGACCTGGACCGGTGGCAACAGCCAGCAGTGGCAGCTCAAGTACCAGGGCGGCAACAGGTACTGGATCGTCAACCGCACCACCGGCCTCGTCCTCGACGGCGGCGGCGACGTGCCCTCGGGCTCCGTGACCAAGCAGTGGTCCGGAAACAGCAGTACCAACGTGCAGTGGACCTTCACCAAGGTCTGAGCGGGTGGACGGGTGGAGGCCGGAGCAGCCGCTCCGGCCCCCGCTGGCGCGCACGCAGGTGTGACCTGCCTCGCAGCATGATTGGCCGGCCCTGGGCAGTGCAACAACACACCGGAGGGCACGCAGGCATGAGCAACGGCCACACCTACGAGTACAAGGTCGTCAGTTTCAGGGAGTCGCTGATCGGTGACGCACTGGACAGCGACAAACTGGAGAAGGTTCTCAACAAGCATGCCGAGGACGGCTGGGGCCTGAGAACTCTTAACAAAGTGACAGGTTGACCAGTCGGCGCCAGCAGATGATGCTGCAGGCCAGGCTGAGGAAGGCTTCGTGGATGTCGTCGCGGATCTCCCAGCGGATGCGCAGTCTGCGGAACCAGCGCAGCAGTGCAAAACTCTGCTCGACCACCCAGCGGTGCACGCCCAGTCCGGGACCGTGCTCGACTCTGCGCCGCGCGATGACCGGGGTGATCCCCAGGGCCCGCACCTGCTTGCGGTACTTGTCGTGGTCGTAGCCGCGGTCGGCGTAGAGCGCGACCGGTCGTTGTCGGGGCCGTCCGCGTCGGCCACGTACGGGCGGGACGGCCTGGAGCAGGGGATGAGCTGGGTGACGTCGTTGCGGTTTCCGCGGTGCTTGAAGAACTGGTTGAAAAGGGACTCACAGCTGCCGGTTCGGTCGAGCGTCGCGACCTCGCCCACGGCTACGTCGCACCCGAAGCCGCATGAGGTGTCACGGGTGCGAGTAGTGAGGCCCGACGTGATGCGGACGGTGCGTCAGGCGTCGCTCGCCGCGGTGGCGTAGTCGTCGTAGAAGCCGCGGCCGGTCTTCACGCCGAGGCGGCCGGTGTCGACGTACTCGTGCAGCAGTCGGCGGGGTCCCTCGGGCAGGTGCGGATTCTCCGCGGCGTAGTGGTTTTCGATGTCGAGGACGACGTCCAGGCCGACCTGGTCCATCATCCGGAACACCCCGAGCTTCACGCCGGTGTTCACCTGGAACATCGCGTCGAAATCCTCCGGCGTGGTCACCCCTTCGGCCACGACCTCCAGTGCCTCGCGCTTGATCGCGGCCCAGACCCGGTTGAAGATGAAGCCGGTGCTCTCCCGGTGGGCCTCGAAGGGGTGCACTCCGTAGCGCGGCAGCTCGGCCTTGAGCCGCTCGATGATCGCGGGGTCGGTGGCCCCGTCGCTCATCAGGTCGACCGCGTTCTGCGCCGGCGGCATGTAGAAGTGCATGTTCAGTACCCGCTCCTTGTGCTCCACCTGGTCGACGAACAGGCGGGAGGCGTAGGAGGAGGAGTTGCTGGCCAGGATGGTGTCGGCCGGGGCGATCCGGTCCAGATCGGCGAACAGGCTGCGCTTGAGGTCGAGCCGCTCGGGCACCGCCTCGATGACCAGCCACGCGTCGTCCAGCGCGGCTTCCAGTGTGTCGACGCCGACCACGTGGCCCTCGGTGGCGCCGGGCCGGGAGGCGACCACCTCCGGCAGCTCTGCTGCGACGTAGTCCAGGGCCGCGGTCCGGACGTCGGCTGACAGGTCGTACAGGCGTACCAGCCCACCGTCGGAGGCGAACATCATCGCGATGCGGCGGCCGAGGGTGCCTGCGCCGATCACCGCGACCGGGCGGGCAGCGAGCTGACGAGAAGTGTGGGTCATCACGGGACTCCTTTGTGCACGTTCGGTCCGGCTGGTTGCCCGACACGCGAACTCGATGCAAACTGTACTCAATACGTTTTGTATCGCAAGGAGAGTGGAGCAGTGCGCGAGTCCGAGGTGGCGCGTCAGGCGCTCACGCCGCTGGGGGTACCGGTTTATCCGGTGCGCGCGACCCGGTTCACCGACCGGGAGTACTTCAACATCGTCTACCGCACCGACCCCGATGCCCTGCGCGCAGTCGTGCCCGAGCCGCTGACCGTGCCCGAGCCGCTGGTGCGGTTCGAAGTGATGAAAATGGGTGACGTCGAGGGCTTCGGCCCCTACCTGGAGAGCGGGCAGGCGATCGCCGTGGAGTTCGACGGCGAGGTGGGCGAGTACCTGCACGCCATGTATCTGGACAGCTTCGCCGCCACGGCTGCGGGCCGCGAGCTGAGTGCCTACCCGAAGGTGGCCGGCAGCCCGGCACTGTTCACCGACACCGGTGCGCTGGTCGGCACCCTGGACCGCGGCGGCCAGCGGGTGGCCACCGCGACCATGCCCTACAAGTGGCAGCCCCTCGACCTCGATGCGGCCCGGCAGCAGATCACCGTGCCCACCTTCGCGCTCAAGCAGGTGCCCAACGTGTTCACCGGGCAGTTGCGCGCCTCGGACCTGGTCCGCACCGAGATCACCGACATCGTGGTCAAGGAGGCCTGGACCGGGCCCGCCCGCCTGCAGCTGTTCGAGCACGCGATGGCCCCCCTGGCCGATCTGCCGGTGCTCGAGGTCGTCTCCGCCAGCCACATCCTCACCGACCTGACCCTCAGCCCGGTCACCTCCGTGCACGACTATCTGAACAGCGGCTCGCCCCTCAGCCAGGAGGCAGGCTCGCAGCTGCCGACGGAGAGGATGGCCCGATGAATCACCCGACCACCCCCGCGCCCGCACGTCCACCCCGCCAGCGCAAGGCGACCCGCGCGCAGCTGATCGCCGCGGCCGCCGACCTGTTCGCCGAGCATGGCACCACCAACGTCAGCATCGGGGCGATCTGTGAGCGCGCCGGGTTCACCCGCGGCGCGTTCTACTCCAACTTCAAGACCGTCGACGACGTCTTCTTCGCCCTGTACGAACAGCGCAACGACGAGGTTCAGCAGCGACTGGAGGCGCTCGCCGCCGACGCACCGTTTTCTGAGCAGGCTCACTGTTCCCTGGAGTCCGTCGTGGCCACGATATTGCGGGCGCTGCCGATGGATCCGCAGTGGGTTGCTATCCGCACCAGTTTCGCGGGGCAGGCCCAGCACCGGCCAGAGGTCGCGGCCGCACTGCGCGAGCATGCCGAGCAGCTCCGTCGGCATCTCCAGCCGCTGCTGTTGCATGTCCTGGAGCTCACCGGCCGTCGACCGCTGGACTCCGTAGAGGATTTCACCCGAGCCGTCATCACCGCGCACGTCGGCGCGATCACTCAGTCACCACTCCACGACGACCCCGAAGCCGTCCGCGAAGCCGTCGTCCGCGGCATCATTCTCGGCCTGACCACCGAGCAGTGAGCAAGAGCACCTCCGCTCAGCTCAGCAGTCCTGGCTGTGGACGTGAGGGCGGGCCACGCTGCGCGGGTCGCGGACGACGCACGCGACAGCCTCTCGATCCGATCGTTCACACGGGCCGGGGGCGCTTCAAAACCCGTTCCACTCCAGCGGCTCAGCCGCCAAGGCGACCGTGCCTGCACGACGCGAGGCCCGTTCAGCCCTTTTAGTAAGCATCAGTCGTTTCGTTCTTCTGGGCTCAGCGCTGCTGAGACATTCAAAACACGAAGGGAAAAGCTCAGGATGAAAGAGATCTCGGGTCAGTGCGACGACCGGTTCGCCGCAGTGAGGAAAGCCTTCGAGCAGGCCCTGGACGAGAGCCAGGGCGGGGCATCGACGGCGGTGTTCCTGGACGGCGAGCCGGTGGTCGATTTGTGGGGCGGCTACGCCGACCGTGCGCAGACCCGGCCCTGGACCCGCGACACCCTGGTCAACGTCTGGTCGGTCACCAAGACCATGACCAACCTCTGCGCGCTGGTGCTTGCCGACCGCGGGGAGCTGGACCTGTACGCACCCGTGGCGCGGTACTGGCCGGAGTTCGCCGCCGAGGGAAAGGACTCGGTCGAGGTCAGGCATCTGCTGTCCCACACCGCCGGACTGGCGGGCTGGGACGTGCCGCTGGCGGCTCCCGACGAGCTGTATGACTGGGACAGGTGCACCGACCTGCTCGCCGCGCAGAAGCCCTGGTGGCAACCAGGCACCGCCTCCGGCTACCATGCCGTGACCCAGGGCTATCTCGTCGGTGAGGTGGTTCGCCGGATCACCGGGCAGAGCGTGGGGCAGTTCTTCGCCGAGCAGGTGGCCACCCCGCTGGGCGCCGACTTCCACATCGGCCTGCCCGCCGAGGCCGACGATCGTGTCTCGAATGTCTTCAACATCGATGGCCTCCCCTTCCCGCCCGAGCTGGAGGAAACGGCTGCCAAGGTGTTCGGGCGCCCCAACGTGCTGGCCGACCCCGAGTCGTTCGCGGCCACGCGCGCCTGGCGGGCTGCGGAGATCCCTGCCGCCAACGGCCAGGGCAATGCGCGCTCGGTGGCCGCCGTGCACTCGGTGATCGCCTGCGGCGGCGAGGCACGCGGTGTGCGAGTGCTGTCCGAGAAGGGCGTCCAGGCCCTCTTCGATCAGCAGTCGGACGGCGCCGACCTGCTCCTGGGAAAGCACGTGAAGTTCGGTATGGGCTGGGGGCTGGGCAACGACGATCTGCCCATGGCCGGACCTCGTACCTGCTACTGGGGCGGCGCTGGGGGCGGCATGGTCATCGCGGACTGCGACAACCGCCTGACCGTGGCGTTCACCATGAACCACATGAAGATGGGCGGCAGTGACGGCAGCATCAACACCGGCGGCGACGAGCGGTTCCACCGCATCGCAGAAGCCGTCTATCAGAGCCTCGGCCGCCCGTAAACGCCCGCACCGACCACAGCAAGCGTGCTCGACGGATCCGTCGAGCACGCTCCAGACCTAGGACCAACGCACAGCGTGATCTTGAGCTGTGTGCCTCGAACGGGAGCCTCGATCGGGAGATCACCGCAGGCCGTGAGCATGAAGCAAAGCCGCTCCGCGATGTCCAGCATCGCGGATGGCGCTCTTCCTGTCTTGCGACCGACACTGCGCAGTAGTTGCGGCCAGGCCGAGGCCCCACCTCTGGCCTGGCCCGCTGAACTGCGAGCGGACGGCGGAGGGATGGACGGGCCAACGGCACGAGCGCACGCCGTTCCGCCCGGATTCCCTTCGGTACGCCGGGCGAGGTCGTCGGCCAACGTTCCGGCTTCCGCGTCGACGAAGCCCGGACTGCTGGGGCGTTGGCGCTTGTGCCCTTTGACCATCTCCCGCAGCGGGCGGACCGCTGGAGAGTGTGGCGTCCCCGGCCCGGATGATGGGCTGCATCTACTCGTCCTGGAGGTTCAGCCAGTGCATCGCGTCCAGGGCGATGCCGACATTGGTGCCGTGCCGGTCCAGAGTGACGGGCAGGCGTTCTTCGGCGCGGCGAATGCGTTGCAGGATGGTGTTTCGGTGGGTGAACAGCAGCTCTGCTGTCCGGGATGCGTTGTACCGCTGGTGGATAAACATGCGCAGCGTGTCACGTAGGTCCTGTGGGCCTGTGGCCAACGGGCCGAGAGTCGCGTAGATGAATTCGCGTAGCCGGGCTTCATCTCGGGCCAGCAATATGACGGCGGCGACGTCGTCATAGAAGGCGACCCGGTGCGCGTTGTTGCTCTGCACCAGCCGTTGGGTCTCCACCGCGCGGTCGTGGGTGCGTCGGAACCCGTCCACTCCCTCGTCCAATGAACCGATCGCAAGCCTGACGTCGCGGTGCGGGGCTAGAGCGGTCTCGAGCGCCTCGGCCGAAACTGGGATTCCGGGCGTCAGCCACAGCCACAGCGACGAAGCGCTGGCATGAACGAGCAGCCGGCTTCTGGACTCCGCGATCCGGCTGAGCGCGCTCGCCACCTGCACGAGTGCCGCGCGATCGGCGAACTGTGGTGGTGCCCAGAGGATTACCCCCAGATGTCTGGCTGAGAGCGGGTATCCGAGACTCTGATCAACACCGGTCACAGGAACCGGTGTTCCACCCAGGACGAGATTGACCAGCTCGAGGCGTCTTACGTGCTCGTCGCCCGACAGAGCTGCGCGCTCCTGCTCCAGAATGTCGATCACGGCAGTGACTGTGCGGTCGACCCAGAGCGACAGTGAGCGCGAGGCCCGGTCAAGCGCGGGCTGCAGGACGGCGGTTTCATCGCACAGTGAAAATGCGATCCGCATCAAGATGGACCACATCGCCTGTTGAGCGGCGTAGTTGGAAGCGCGGAAGGTGTCCTCCTCACCCCAGCGATACCCGTCGCGCGAGATGTTGACGATCTGGCTCGTCAGGAGGGGCTCCACGTCCCGCCACGGGTCCTCGTACATCGAGCGTGCCCAATGATGCGAGTAGGCCCGGGTCGCCTCACCGATCGCCTCAGAAATGGAGGGGTCCGATCCGAAGCGGGCATCGATTGCGTTGACAAGTGCGTCCTGGATCGGACCCAAGACGGAGGGATCGGCCAGGAATTCCTTGCACATGGTGCGTAGCAATTTTTCGGAGTCGCCCCGCAAACCGGCGCCATGCATAGCGCTCACACTACCCCTCCTTCCTGCGCCTTGTGCTGTGCACTGTGCACTGTTCTCTCGGTCAATGCTGTGCACCACAACATTGAGTGGCGCCTGTCACAGGTCGACCATGAGTGCGTCGGTGCGCTCGCCGACCCCGCGATCGGACAAAGGCGAACGGCGATGGGAGCGTCAGGTGACTCGTGTGTCAGGGCCCCGGACTGAAGCGCGATTCAGGTCCGGTGATGGCGAGTGTGAAGCAACGATCTTCCGTCCCGCCGTTTCCCACGATCGAGGGGCCCTACCGATCATCGTGCTCACGCACGGAATCTCCGGGGTCAAGAGCCACCCGCGAGTCGAGACCCCCGCGCTGCTCTCGCTCTACCAGGCCGGCCGGTTGAACCTCGACGAGCTGATCACCACCACGTACCGGTTCGAAGACATCAATGAGGGGTGCCAGGACATGAAAGAAGCCAAGAACATTCGCGGCATGGTGATCTACACGGACGCCGACCGTTGAGCGCCCCGGCCTACACCGGCACCCCCGCAGGCGGCCAGGTGCTGGACCGGACGTCCCTGTACATCGACGGTGAGTGGGTGGCCTCGGCCGGGACCGACCGGATCGAGGTGCTGAACCCGGCCACCGAGGAAGTGATCGCCCAGGTCGCGGCCGGGACACCGGCGGACGTGGATCGCGCGGTGGCCGCTGCGCGCCGGGCGCTGCCGGCCTGGTCGGCCCGGCCCCCGGGCGAGCGGGCGGACTACCTGGAGAAAGCCCACGAGGCGCTGGTGGCCCGGACCGACGAGATCGCGGCGCTGATCTCCCGGGACATGGGGATGCCGCTGCAGGCCGCCGCGTCCATACAGGTCGGTCTGCCTGCCTTCAACCTGGCGAACTTCGCCCGGCTGGCCCGGAGCTTCACGTTCGACGGCCCCGAGGTCGGCAACTCCCTGATCGTGCGGGAACCGATCGGTGTGGTCGGCTGCATCACCCCCTGGAACTTCCCGCTGCACCAGATCGTGCTGAAGGTGGCGGCTGCGCTCGCGGCCGGCTGCACGGTGGTCGTCAAGCCGACCGAGGTGGCTCCGCTCGCGGGTCATGCGATGGCCGCGATCTTCGACGACGTCGGCCTGCCTGCCGGGGTTTTCAACCTGCTCAGCGGGTTCGGCCCGGTGGTCGGCGAGACGCTGGCGGCGCATCCGGGGGTCGACATGGTGTCGTTCACCGGCTCCACCCGAGCCGGCAAGCGGGTCGCGGTGGTGGCGGCCGAGACGGTCAAGCGGGTCGCTCTGGAACTCGGCGGGAAGTCCGCCAACGTGCTGCTCGACGATGCCGACTTCGAGCGGGCGGTAGCCGACGGCCTGGCCAAGTGTTACGTCAATTCCGGTCAGACCTGCTCGGCGCTGACCCGGATGCTGGTGCCGGTCGACCGGCTGGCCGAGGCGGAGCAGATCGCCGCCCGGGTGGCCGGCGAATACCAGCACGGCGATCCGTCCGCCCCGGGGACCCGGCTGGGGCCGCTGGTCAGCTCGGTCCAGCTGGAGCGAGTCCGGTCGTACATCCAGAAGGGCATTGACGAGGGCGCAACCCTGGTCGTCGGCGGGGTGGAGAGCGGGCGCGACCCTGCCGACCCGGGCCGCGGGTACTACGTGCCGGCCACCGTGTTCTCCGGCGTCACCCCGGAGATGACGATCGCCCGCGAGGAGATCTTCGGCCCGGTCCTGTCGATCATGCCGTACCAGGATGAGGACGACGCCGTCCGGATCGCCAACGACACCGAGTACGGCCTGGCCGGCGGGGTCTGGTCGGCCGATCCGGAACGAGCGCTGCGGGTGGCCCGGCGTCTGCGGGCAGGTCAGATCGAGGTGAACGGGGGCGCGTACAACCCGGGCGCGCCGTTCGGCGGGTACAAGCAGTCCGGCGTGGGCCGTGAGGGCGGCGTCCAGGGGCTGGAGGAGTTTCTGGAGACCAAGGCGATCCAGCGCTGATGCGTGACGACATCACCAGACCCGATTCAGGAACCCGAGGAGGACACGTGACCACCAGGGAGAAACCGCGCAAGTGGATCAACGCCGAGATCGAGGCGCTCGACCCGGACGTCGACCACGCCCGGATCTGGCAGCTCGGCAACGCCTACCGGACCAGCCCGATGATCCTCAACATGGCGGTGTGCCAGGGCTTCCTGCGGCTCGTCGGGCCGGGCAGCGGCGCACGCACACTCGTCCGCGGCGGCAAGGGCAAGGTCGTCCTGCACCAGCAGCGTCGTATAGAGGGCACAATGCACGCGGTGTGGACCTGGTACCTCGGCGAGGGTGCGCACGACCCGACCGTGCGTGAGTCCGTCGAACGGGTCAACCGGCAGCACGACGCCTGGGCGGGGAAGTACCCCGACGCGATCCTGGACGTACGCCAGTACACGTACACGATCTGCATCCTCGCCGCCGAGCCGCACCGGGTGATGCAGCGGCTCGGTCTGCCCGGCTTCAGCGCCAACGAGCAGCGGGCCGCCTACCGGCACTGGTCGCAGATCGCCGGGCTGTTCCGTATCGGTTCGGACCAGGGTGTTCCGTTGCCGGCGGACTTCGACGGGATGCTCGCCTTCCTCGCCGACTTCGAGCGCAACGACTACTCGACCGCTCCGGAGAGCAACGTCGTCGCCGAGGCGATGCTGCAGCAGTTCTGCGACCGCTGGTTCCCCCGCCCGTTGCACGGGCTCGGTCGTGCCCTCGTGCTGTCCCTTGCCACCCCGGACCTGCTCGCCGTCCACGGGCTCAAGGGCCCGCGGCCGCTCGTGGTCCGGACCCTGCGGCGGACACTGCGCACGCTCATCACCGTCCAGGTCCGGTGGGCGCCCGACCCGGTCGAGGTGGCGCCGATCCGCGCCGCGTTCGCTGAGCCCCGCCCGGAGACCCCGATGGGCGGCCGGCTGAAGGCCGCTCTGTCCGGCATGAGGGAACAACGGCCCGTGCCGGACGGGTCGACGAGTACGGACGTCTGACCTGTCGGCGGGGACCGGTACACGGTCGTCGGGATCCTCGCCCCGTCCGCACCGGGTCCCGAACTCGACCCCGCGGCGGTCGTCGGCCGGCTACCGTCCCCAGCCGGGCGGGTCGCGGGCGGCCTCGCCTCGACCCTTGTGAGGGGCCGCGGCCGGCCTCTACCCGGCGGTCCGTGCTGCCGGGGTCGCTCCGACCGAGGCGCCGGCGACGCCGTCAGCCGACACCGCGCGGCCCGCCGCCTCACCCACCGGTTCGTTGCGAAGGCTCACGGCGTGCCGACGTCACCGTTCACCACTCGGGTGGCGTCCGTGATGGTGCTGACCTCATGCCGACGGATCTTCTGCAGCAGCCGGATCAGGGTGCCGCGCTCGCGGGCGGTCAGGGCTCGGGCCCATTCGGCCTCGCGGGCGTTGTTGCGTGCGAAGAGCTCACCGACCACGTCGTGTCCGTAGTCGGTGAGCTGGATGGTGACGGACCGGCCGTCCTTGTCCGACCTGCTGCGCTGGATGAGTCCCTTGCGTTCCAGGGTGTTGAGCACCGCCGAAACGCTGGCCTGGGAGACGTTGGTCAGCCGGGCGAGCTGCAGCGGGGTCAGTTCGCCGACCGTCTTGACCGCGAACAGGGCACGAAAGCCCGCCCAGGTGAGGCCGGCCGGGCGCTGGACGCTGACCTCGAAGTCCTGCTGGAGTCGTTCAGCCGCTCTTACCAGTCCGAAGATCATGAGCATGGCGTCGATGTCCGCGTCCGGCGCGAAGGATCGTGCGGCCTCGGCGGCCTGGGCGTCGGCCTCGGCCGGATCGCCGGGGATCGGGAGCTGGGACTGGCTCGGCTGCATGAAGGGACTCTGTCCTCACCATTAGGAGAAGTTACTGAGAGGTCTCAGCATATCGCCGGCTCACCGCACATCCTGCCCGGTTACGACGCGGTGGCCCCGGCGTCCACAGGCAGAGCGGTCCCCGTCACGAAGGAGCACGCGTCGGAGCAGAGCCAGAGCACGGCATCGGCGATCTCCTCCGGTTCGGCGAACCGCTTGATCACCTGGGGGGCTACGGCCTGCGCCTGGAGTTCGGGCGGCAGGGCGGCGGTCATGTCGGTGCGGACCGCCGCCGGGCAGACCGCGTTGACCCGGATGTTGCGGTCCGCGCACTCGACGGCGGCGGTCTTGGTCAGACCGATGACGGCATGCTTGCTCGCGGAGTAGGCGGCGCCCTGCGGAAGGCCGATGAGCCCGGCGAGCGACGCGGTGTTGACGATCGCACCGCCACCCGACGCGGCCATGAGGGGGATCTGCGCCCGCAGACCGTGCCAGACCCCTTTCAGGTTCACGGCGAGGCAACGGTCGAAGGCCGCCTCGTCGGTGTCGGTGACGCTGCCCTGCACGGCGATACCCGCGTTGTTGTGCGCGAAGTCCAGCCGCCCGTACGTCTCTGCCACGGCCGCCGCGAGTGCGGTGCACTCGTCGGCCTCGGTGACGTCGCACGCGACGAACAGTGCCCGCCCGCCGGCCTGCTCGACCAGCCGCACGGTCTCCAGTCCGGCGGCGCGTCGGCTGCCCAGATCGGCGACGACGACCGCTGCCCCGGCGCGCCCGAAGGCCACGGCGGCGGCTCGTCCGATGCCGCCTGCCGCGCCGGTGACCAGCCCGGCCTTGCCCTTCATAGTGATCTCCATGCCTCCGAGACTAGCTCGATGTCTCAGTAATTCACACCCGCGCAGTACCTAGACCTCTAATTAATTGGTTGCTACGTTGAGGCCGCTTCAGAGTGAGAGGAGCGCACCGTGCGCCTCATTCCGGCCGTCGTGCCGCGACTGGACGTCCTGAACGTCCCGCGCGAGGCAGAGCGCCAGCTCGGCCTCGCGACCGATCCCCGTCAACGGGCGATCCTGACCAACTTCCGCCGCCACGCCATGCTGGAGGTGTCCGGCCGGTGGCCGGAGATCCTCGACCCGGATCTGACCGTGCCCCACCCCGTCTACCGCATCGCCGAAGGCGACAACACCGCCGTCTTCGACGGCCATGACGCCGTCGCCGACTTCTACCGCACGATGACCGAAGCCGGACTGAACGTGCTCGTCCCGCTCACCGAGCGCATCGCGGTCGCGGACTGGGGACTGGCCATCGAGTCACTACTGGGGCAGATCGTCCCGGGTGCGCTGATGAAGCCCGCGATGGGCGAGGACGTCGACGACCTCGACGCCCACTACCTCGTCACCCACAAAGTGGCAAACATCTGGCCCTATGACGAGGCCGTCAAGCTGCTCGGCGAACACGTCTACATCGACCGCGCCTCACGCGAGGTCCACCGCATGGATCCAGCGGACGTCGTCACGCCGCAGCAGGCCGCTGACCTGCTGGCGCCGTTGCTCGACCCACCTATTGACGTGGGTGTGACCCCGGCGTAGCTTCCAGAAATCGGTTAGATCTCTCAGTATTTTTCTGCATCCGCGGGTCCGAGCCGGCCCGCATGTACGGGAGGCCCGACGTGCCTTTCCAACCACCCTCCAACACCACCGCCCGTCCGCTCCCCGACGCCGCCGCCAACGCCTTCGTCGCGGCGCTCGGCACGGACGCGGTCCTCACCGCCCCCGAAACCGTCGACGACTACCGGGACCCCTTCTCCCACCCGGGCTGGAGCGACCACACCGCGGCCGCCGTCGTCATGCCGGCCACCGTCGAAGAGGTCCAGGCGGTCGTCCGCATCGCCGGCGAGCACCGCGTCCCGCTGTGGACCTTCTCCCAGGGCCGCAACAACGCCTACGGCGGACCCGCCCCCCGCGTCCCCGGATCAGTGCAGGTCAGCCTGCGCCGCATGAACCGAGTCCTCGAAGTGAACGAGGAACTGGCCTACGCGGTCGTCGAGCCCGGTGTGCGCTTCTTCGACCTGTACGACCACCTGCGCGCCGGCGGTCACAAGGTCTGGTCCTCCGCCCCCGACCTCGGCTGGGGCAGCGTCATCGGCAACGCCCTCGACCACGGGATCGGCTACACCGTCGACGGCGACCACGCCGCCCGGCTGTGCGGCCTGGAGGTCGTCCTGCCCGACGGGAGTCTGCTGCGCACCGGCATGGGCGCGATGTCCGGCAACCGTGCCTGGCACGCCTACCCCCGTGGCTTCGGTCCCACGGCCGACGGTCTGTTCAAGCAGTCCGGACTCTCCATCGTCACCCGGGCGGGAGTGTGGTTGATGCCCGAGCCGGAGTGCTATCTCTCCGGCGGCGTCCAAGTGCCCCGCAAGGAGGACCTGCCCGTCCTCATCGACGCACTTCGCCCCCTCCTGCTGGACCGCACCATCCAGAACCACCCCGCCATCGGCCATCCGCTCTTCATCGCCTCCGTCATGGACGGCGCACCCACCCGTGCCGAGGTGTACGACGGTCCCGGCCCCGTACCCGAGGAGGCGGTTCTCCGGCTCGCCCGGCAGATGGGCCTCGGCCGCTGGAACATGCGCTTCGCGCTGTACGGCACCGAGGGCATCGTCGACGCCCGCCTCGCCCGGATCAGAAAGGCACTGTCGGTCATCCCCGGCATCCACGTCGTCGGCGAGAAGTTCGCCGGACACGCCGTACACGACACCGCCCGCGATCAGAACGCCCAGGTCCAGGCGGGCATCCCCAGCCTGGACCTGATGCGGGCACTGTCCTGGTACAGCGGCGAGGGAGGCGGCCATCTCGACTTCTCCACCGTCTCACCCCTGCGCGGGGAGGACGTCGTACGGGTGCACGCCCTGCTGGACGACCATCTGAGCGGCAGCGGGCTCGACTACGACCCCGCCATGATCCTTGGCCAGCGGCACGTCACCAACGTCGCCCAGCTCTACTTCAACCCCTGCGACGAGAAGCAGACCGGCGACGCCTACCGGCTCTACCCCGAACTGGTCCGCGCCTTCGCCGGGGTCGGCTACGGCGTCTACCGCACACACGTCGACTTCATGGACGCCGTCGCCGACACCTTCGACTTCGGCGATCACGCGCTGCGCCGCTTCAACGAGCGGCTCAAGGACGCGCTCGACCCACACGGCATTCTCTCCCCCGGCAAGCAGGGTGTCTGGCCTTCCGCACTGCGCCACCTGCGCGACGTGTCGCCCAGCCGCTGACCCGCTTCCGCCCGCGCGCCCTGTCTCCCTTCCCCTTTGCCCGAGCCGACCACTGTGAGCAACGGAGCCCATTGTGAAGATCAACGGCAATCGCCCGCACAAATCCATGAGCGCCCGTGTGCTCACCGTCGCCGCCTGCGCACCCCTCCTGGCCCTGCTGGCCACCGGCTGCGCCTCCACCGACACCGGCGCCGCCGCGGCCTCCTCCGCGAAGCCGTCCAAGGCCTCCAAGTGCGGCCTCGGCAACGGCAAGACGGCCACCGGGCCGGCCATCAAGCTCGGTGCCATCGTCTCCGACACCCCCGGGCTGAGCTTCACCGACGTCACCGACATGGCGAACGCGTACTTCTCCTGCGTCAACGCCAACGGCGGCATCAACGGCCGCCCCGTGAAACTCGTCGTGGAAAAGGACGCCCTCGACCCGCAGTTGACCGCGTCCCTGGCGACCAAGCTGATCGACACCGAGAAGATCGTCGGCTTCACCGCCAGCAGCAGCGTCCTGGACTGCTCGGTCAACGCCAAGACCTACGAGAAGAAGGCCATCTACGGCATCGACGCGGGCCTGGCCCTCGACTGCTTCAACTCCCCCGCCATAGCGCCGATCAACGTCGGCGCCAGTTACAGCGCGCTGGCCACCGCCCAGTACCTGCTCGACAAGGGCGCCAAGAAGCTGGTCATCTTCACCAGCAACACACCCGGCTCCAACGCCATCAACGCCAGCATCAAGGAGCTCGGCAAGAAGGCCGGCGTCCCGGTCACCGCCTGGGTGGAGAACGTCCCGGTCGCCGACGCCAACGGGCTCGCGCTCAAGGCCGCCCAGGCCGCGGGCACCGGCGGCGGTGTCGTGGTGAACCTCAACGCCGGTGAGGCACTGAAGGTGTTCAAGGCCATCGAGCAGCAGGGCCTGATCGACCAGGCCACATGGGGCTGCCCGGCGGGCTGCAACGACCAGTCCATGCTCCAGCAACTGGGCAGCGCCTGGGACGGCAAGCTCGGCGTCAACGCCGAAATGAACCTGGCCAGCTCGCCCGGTCCGGACAACCAGCTCTATCTCCAGCTACGCAAGAAGTACGCCCCGAAGACCCAGCTCGGAAACTTCGGCCAGCTCGGCTTCACCGCCGCACGGATCACCGTCCAGGCGCTGCTGAGCATCAAGTCCGGCGACTACACCACCGCCACCGTGGGCGCGGCGTTCAAGGGTGTCAAGGACTACCGGTCCGACCTGTACTGCAAGCCCTGGTACTTCGGCACCCAGGCGTTCCACACCGCCAACAACACCACCCGGACCATCACTCCGAAGAGCGGTCAGTGGACGCAGACCCAGGACTGCTCCGAGATGCCCGCCCTCCCGAACAACAACTTCGCCAAGATCCGCGCATACGAGAAGCAGATCGGTCTCGGCTGACCGCCGGCGGCTGATCGGAACCGGACGTCTCCCATGCCAAGCCTTCTGCCCTTCCTCGTTCTCGGACTGGCTCTCGGTGGTGTGTTCTCGCTCTCCGGCGTCGGCATCGTGGTCCTGTACCGCACCACCGGAGTGCTCTATCTGGCGGGCGGAGCGGTCGGCGCCGTCGGTGCCTTCACCGCCTGCTCCCTGGCCACCACCGCGGGCCTGTCCGTCTGGCCCGCGGCCGCACTCGGCGTGGCGCTGTCGGCGGCGATCACCCTGCTGTACGGCCTGCTCCTCGGTCCCCGCCTCGCCCAGCGCGAACCGCTGGTCAAGGCCGCGGCCACGCTCGGACTGACGCTCGGCCTGCTGGGCACCATGTCCTGGATCTGGGGCGCGCAGACCTACTCCCTCTCCCTGCCCACGACCGCCTGGGGCATCGTCCTCGGCACCGTCCACGTCAACGGCACCCAGCTGATCAGCCTGGCGCTCGGCCTGCTGCTCACCGCCGTCACCGCGGTGTTCCTGGACCGCACGGCGCTGGGCACGGCGATGCGCGCGCTGGCCGACGACCGGGAGAGCAGCGCGCTGCTGGGCGTACCGGTGCGCCGGGTGGAGGCGGCCGCCTGGCTGGGTTCCGGCGTCGTCTTCGGCGTGGCGGGGATCGTGCTGTCCAACCTGGTCGGCCTCGACATCAACGGTCTGACGTTCCTGATCATCTCCGGGCTGGCCGCCGCCCTCGTCGGACGGCTGGAGTCGCTGTGGACCACGCTGGCTGCCGGCCTCGTCATCGGGGTCGCCCAGTCCCTGCTCACTCCCGTGGCGAGCCTGTCCTCCTACCGATCCATGACGCCGTTCCTGGTGGCGATAGCGGTCGTGCTGGTCATGGCCGTCCGCCGCCCGTCACAGACAAGGGTCTGACGAATGAACGTCCTCGAAGACGCGCACCGCACCACCGCACCGGACCATGCGCGGCACCCGACGGCGGCCATCGGGCACAGGCTGCGGCAGCCCCTGTCGGCGGCGGCCTGGCCGGCCGCTGTGGCGGCGGCCGCGCTCATGCTGCCGCTGTTCACCAGCCCGTACTGGATCCAGGTTCTCACCGCCGCGGCGGTGTTCTCGGTCGCGGCCCTGGGTCTGAGCGTGCTGTACGGGCGGGTCGGGCTGATCTCACTGGGCCAGATCGCGATGCTCGCAGTCGGCGGCTGGACCGCGGAACGGCTGGGCCAGACCGGTGCGTTGCCGTTCTGGCTGGTACTGCTGGCCACCGGTGTGGTGACCGGACTGATCGGAATCGTCATCGGGCTCCCCGCCCTGCGGCTGTCCGGCCTGTACCTGGCCCTGATCACCCTCATGCTGGCCGCTGCGGTCACCATCGTGCTGACCAACACCAACTTCCCCAACGGCGGACCCGGCTTCCTCGGCTACGACCCCGTGAAATCCGGCACCGTGCCGCTGACCCGGCCCGCCGTCGCCGCCGGCGACACCGCGTACTTCCGCTACACGGTCGTGGTCTGTGCCCTGATGTTCCTGCTGGCCATCGCCCATACCCGGGGCAGGCCGGGCAGGGCCTGGGCGGCGATCCGACAGAGTGAGCACGCGGCGGTGGCCGCCGGGATCAACGTCACCCTGTACAAGCTGTGGGCCTTCGCCCTGGCGTGCTTCATGACCGGTGTGGCCGGGGCCCTGCTGGCGGCCAGCGCGGGCGGGCTGACGGTCTACCAGTTCCCCCCACAGGAGTCGATCACTCTGCTGGCCGCCCTGCTGATGGCGGGCATGTACCACTTCGCCGGAGCCGTCGTGACCGGGCTGATGCTGAAGGCGATGCCCGCCCTGCTCGACACCTGGGGGGTCAGCGGCAACGTCCTGCTGATCGTCTTCGGGGTCGGCCTCGTGCAAACGCTGGTCGCCTCGCCGGAGGGAATCGCCGGCCAGATGAGCCGGGACCTGGCCCGGCTGGGCGCCCGGGTCCGGATGCGGAGGACCACGTCATGATCGAGATCAGGGAGCTGACCGTACGCTTCGGCGGCGTCACCCCCATCCAGGCCATGGATCTGACGCTGCCCGGCGGCGCCTGCGGCCTGATCGGCCCCAACGGCGCCGGCAAGACCACCTTCTTCAACGTACTCAGCGGCTTCGTCACCCCGGCGACCGGTCGCGTCCTGGCATTCGGTGACGACCTGCTGGCCCTGCCGGGCCACCGCCGAGCCCGCTGGGGGCTGCGCCGCACCTTCCAGACCGAGCAGGCGATCGAGCAACTGTCGGTGTACGACAACGTGGCCATGGTCCACGAGCACACCGGTGGCCACCGCCGCGACCGCCACCGCGACGTGCTCACCGCCCTGGACTTCGTCGGCCTTTCCGTCAGCCCCACGGGCCCGGTCGCCGCCCTGGGCGCGGGGGAACGACGGCTGGTCGAGCTCGCCCGTGCGGTCGTCGGCCGCCCCCGCGTGGTCCTGCTCGACGAGCCCGCCGCGGGGCTGCCGGACGAGGAGACGGGCCGGATCGGTGCCGTGATCCGCCGCATCCCGGCGGAGCTGGACGCCATGACCGTACTGGTCGACCACGACATGAGCCTGGTGTCTGCCTGCTGCGACGTCACCGCCGTGCTCGACTTCGGCCGGCTCATCGCCGCCGGTCCCACCCAGGAGGTCCTGCGCGACGAGCATGTCGTGCGGGCCTACCTCGGTACCGAGGAGGTCGCATGACCGTCACCACCGCGCCCGGGCTGCACGTCGAAGAGCTCCGTGTCGCACGCGGCACCCGCACCGTGCTGCACGACGTACGTCTCGACATCCCCGCCGGAGAGGTCACCGCTCTCCTCGGCCCCAACGGCGCGGGCAAGTCCACCCTGGTCCTCGCGCTCGGCGGCATCCTGCGCCCCACCGGCGGGCGCCTCCTGCTCGGCGAACACGAGCTGACGGGACGCCGACCCGAGAAGGTGCGGGCGGCCGGGGTGGCAGTCGTACCCGAAGGACGGCGGCTGCTGCCCAGCCTGACCGTCCGTGACAACCTGCACGCCGCGGTCTACTCCCTCGGCCGCGAGGCCCGCCGGACCGGAGTCGAGTACACGCTGGAGCTCTTCCCCGAGCTGAGGCAGCGCTGGCACACCCCCGCCCGTGCCCTGTCCGGCGGGCAGCAGCAGATGGTCGTCCTGGCCCAGGCACTCGCCTCCCGACCGTCCGCGCTGGTCGTGGACGAGCTGTCGCTGGGCCTGGCGCCGGTCGTGGTCAAGCGTCTGATGCCGGTCCTGGCCGACGTCGCCGCCGCCGGAACGGCCGTCCTGCTCATCGAGCAGTTCGCACACGTCGCCCTCGCCCTGGCCACCACCGCCCACATCCTGGAAGGCGGCCGCATCCGCTTCAGCGGCACGGCACAGGACCTCAAGGACAACCCCGACAAGCTGAGCGCCGCGTACCTGCTGCGCACGAACGCCGAGGACTCCCCGTCATGACCCGACCTCCCCTCTCCGCCGACGCTCTGGCCGCTCTCTCCGCCGCCCTCGGCCCCGAGCACGTCCTGCACCGCCCCGAGGACCTGCTGCCGTACCGCGATCCCTACGCCCACGCCTCCTGGCAGGAGCACATCCCCTCCGCGGTCGTCTCGCCCGCCACCGTCGAGGAGGTCCAGGCCGTCGTCCGGATCGCCGGCGAACACAGCCTGCCGCTGTGGACGTTCTCCCAGGGCCGCAACAACGGATACGGCGGTCCGGCCCCGGCCACCACCGGCTCGGTCTCGGTCAGCCTGCGTCGCATGAACCGCATCCTGGAACTGGACGAAGACCTCGCGTACTGCGTGGTCGAGCCCGGTGTGCGCTTCTTCGACCTCTTCGAGGAGATCCGGCGGCGCGACCTCGCCCTGTGGCCCTCCATCCCCGACCTCGGCTGGGGCAGCGTCATCGGCAACTGCCTCGACCACGGCGTCGGCTTCACCCCGCTCGGCGACCACCCCGGCCGCCAGAGCGGCATGGAGGTCGTCCTCGCCGACGGCACCCTGCTGCGTACCGGCATGGGCGCCATGAAGGGCAACACGTCCTGGCCCGTCCGCAAGCCCGGCTTCGGTCCGTCGGCCGACGGGATGTTCATGCAGTCCAACTACGGCATCGTCACCAAGATGGGCTGCTGGCTCGTACCGCAGCCCGAGGTGTACATGTCCTGCGACGTGCGGGTCGAGCGCGAGGAGGACATCGTCGCCCTCGTCGACACCGTCCGCCCGCTACTCCTGGACCGCACCATCCCCAACTACCCCATCGCGTACAACACGATGCTCGTCGGCGGCGCGCTCAGCGGTGTCCCCCGCGAGTACTGGTACCGGGGAGAGGGCGCGCTTCCGGAGGAGGCCATCGACCGTATAGCCCGCGAGACGGACACGGGCCGCTGGTACATGCGCTTCGCCCTGTACGGCCACGCGGAAATCGTGGAGCAGCAGTACGAGATCTGCCGCCGCGCCTTCGAGGCCATCCCCGGCGCCCGCCTCACCGCTCGCGCATACGACGGCGCCACCGCCGTCGACCGGCTCACAGCGCCCGCCGAACCGGTCCCGGACAGGCCGGCCGCCGCCCTGCCACGCATCCGGCACCAGTCCGACACCACCCAGGCCGGCATCCCCACGCTCGACCTACTGGACAACCTGAGCTGGGACGAACACGGCGTGGGCGGCCACCTCGACTACTCCCCCGTCGCCCCGCTCACCGGTGAGGAGGCGCTGGAGCAGAGCCGCTGGCTGCGCTCCGCCCTCGCGGCCGAAGGCCTCGACTACGCCACCTCTCTGATGCTCACCCCGCGCGCCTTCGTCAACATCACCTCGTTGTGGTTCAACACGGCCGACGCGGCGCAGACCCGGCACGCGTACGACGTGATCGGCCGGCTCATCCCGGAAGGCGCCCGCCGCGGCTACGGCGTCTACCGCACGCACCTGCGCCACATGGACGCCGTCGCCGACACCTTCGACTTCGGCGGCCACGCCCAGCGACGCTTCAACGAAGCCGTCAAGGACTGCCTCGACCCGCAGGGCATCTTCTCGCCCGGCAAGCAGGGGATCAGGGCGCGGGCGCTGCGCTGAGCTTAAGTCATCCTTCCCAGCCCGCTCCAGCACCCCTCTGCGCAGGAAGTCACCGCCGGACAGGTCGTTCGTGAAAGTCTCTGGATCGGCGACGACTCCCAGTGCGCAGGGGAACGTTTCCCCAGGCCTACCACAAAGTGACCGACAAGTCGGTTCAGAAGGGGTAGTGCGCTTGCTGGGTGGCGATGGTCACCCAGCGGGTGTTGGAGAACGCCTCGATTCCCCAACGACCGCCGAAGCGCCCGTACCCGGAGGCTTTCGCCCCACCGAACGGGGCTTGCGGCTCGTCGGCCACGGACTGGTCGTTGATGTGCACGATGCCCGTACGGATCCGGCGCGCCACCGTCAGTCCGTGGGTGGCGTTCTCCGTGATGATGCCGCAGGTCAGGCCGTTGTCGGTGTCGTTGGCGAGGGTCACCGCGGTGTCGTCGTCGGTGAAGGTCTCAATGACGCAGACCGGGCCGAACGCCTCCGCGTGGTACAGGTCCGCGTCCCTCGGGACATCGGTGAGGACGGTCGCCGGGTGGACCGCGCCGTCCGGTTCACCACCGCCGACCAGGATCTTCGCACCCTTGGCCACGGCGTCCGCGACCAGGTCGGCCACCCGCTGTGCGGCCTGTGCGCTCACCAGCGGGCCCACGACCGTGTACGGCTCCCCTGGGTCACCGGCCGCCAGCGAGTCCGCCTTCGCGGTGAACTTCCGGGTGAACTCCTCCGCCAGGGACTCGTGGACGAGGATCCGGTCGCCGGACATGCAGATCTGCCCTGCGTTCATGAACACGCTGAACGTCACGGCGTCCACGGCGTAGTCCACATCGGCGTCGTCGAGGACGAGCACCGCGTTCTTGCCGCCCAACTCCAGTACCGCGGGCTTGAGATGGCGGGCCGCCAGTTCGCCGATGACGCGGCCCACACGCGTGGAGCCGGTGAAGTTCACCGCTCGTATCCGCTCGTCGGCGATCAGTGTCTCGGCGACCTCGGCGGCGTCCTCACGGGCGTTCGTGAGGACGTTGAGCACGCCGTCCGGCAGTCCGGCCTCCCGCAGTACGTCGGCGACCAGCAGTCCGCAGGCGATCGGCGCGTCCTCGCTGGCCTTGACGACGACCGTGTTGCCGGCGGCCAAGGGCGCCGCCACGGCGCGCACGCCGAGGATGACGGGTGCGTTCCAGGGCGCGAACGCGGCGACCACGCCCAGCGGTTCACGCACGGCCAGACCCAGCGCGCCACGTTCCTGGGCGCTCAGGACCTCGCCGCGCGGCGCGGTGACGGCCGCGGCCGCCTCGCGCAGGATGTTCGCCGCCAGAGCAACGTTGAAGTACGCCCACGGCCGGGTGCCGCCCGCCTCCTGCGCCATCAGGTCGGCGACGTCGTCACCTCGTCCGTCCAGCAGGTCGGCCGCCTTGAGGAAGACGGCCCGCCGCGCGAAGGGGGTCGTCGACGCCCATGCCTCGAACGCCGCGTGGGCCGCGTCCACGGCCCGCCGCACGTCCTCGGGGCCCGCGGCGGCCACAGTGGCGTACACCTCCCCGGTGTAGGGGTTGATGTCGTCGGTGGTGCGGCCGGAGGCGGCGGGTACGTCTCTGCCGGCGACGTACAGGTCTCGGGTGATGGCCATGGGGTCGTTCTCCTTGCTACGTAGCTTCGTTGATACGTGGTGGTGCGTGGTGAGCGGTGTCAGGACTGCCGGGCCACGGCCTGGTCGGTCAGTTCGGAGGCGCTCGCCTCGACACGGGCCGCGGCCCGGACCATGCCGTCCGCTTCCTCCGCCGGCAGGTCCCAGGCCGCTATGCGGCGTACGCCTTCGGGCCCGAGTTCGACGGGCACGGTGAGGCTGGTGCCGTGCACGCCGTACTCGCCGTCCAGCACGACAGAGGCGGGAACAAGGGTTCCGGAACCGGTGGCGATCGCCTCGATGAGGCGGGCGGTGCCCAGGCCGGTGGTCCAGGTGGAGGTGCGGCCGGAGTCCAGGGCGACGTGCTTGGAGTACCAGGTGTCCACGTACTCCTCGGCGGCCGACCGCTGTTCGTCGCTGAGCACGACGGGTTCCCCGCCGACCGTGACCCGGCTGTACAGCGGGACCTGGCCCTCGCCGTGCTCGCCGAGCATCCAGGCGTCGACGTCTCTCGGCGGCACGCCGAGTGCGAACGCGATCCCGGTGCGCAGCCGGAGGCTGTCGTTGAGGGTGTAGCCGATCAGCCGCTCGCGGGGCAGCCAGCGCTGCCGCTGCACCCAGGTCAGCAGCGGGTCGACGGGGTTGGTGAGCAGGAGCACCAGTCCGCCGAAGTCCGCTCCCGCCTCCCGCAGGGGACGCAGGCACTCGTTCACGATCCGCGCGTTGTCGGCGAGGAAGACGGAACGGGAGGAGTTCAGCCGCAGGGGGACGGCGGCGCTCAGCACGACCACGTCCGCGTCGAGCGCGTCCTCCGGGGTGCCGCCCCGGACGGTGTCGGCGGTGGCGCCGAGGCCGAGGGCGTTCTCCAGGTCCATGGTGTGGCTGGTGATCATGTTCGGGCGGGTGTCGACGAGCACGATCTCGTACGTCCCCTGCGCGGAGAGCAGATTGAACGCGGCGGAGGAGCCGATGCCGCCGGCGCCTCCGATGATGACGACCTTCACGTGTTGTGCCTTCCGTGCTCAGCGGGTCAGTTCAACGGGTCAGGAGGAGTAGTGGGCGTCGGCCTCGACGGTGACCTCGAGCACAAGCGGTTCATGCCGGTCCGCCAGCTTTGGCAGGACCTTGTCCAGGACGGACAGCAACGCGGCGTGGTCCTCGACCCGTTCGGCCGGGCAGCCCAGCCCCCGGGCGAGGGTCGACACGCTCAGCTCGGTGAACGCGGGCCAGGCCGGGGCCGCCGACCCCTCACGCTCGGAGAGGCGGTCCATGATCGCGTAGCGGCCGTTGGCGAGGACGACGAACAGGACGCCGATGCCGTAGTGGGCGGCGCTCCACAGGGCCTGGATCGAGTAGAGGGAGGAGCCGTCGCCGAGCACGGCCACCACGGGCCGGTCCGGGGCGCCGTGGCGGACTCCGATCGCGGCCGGCATGGCGAAGCCCAGCCCGCCCATGGCCGCGCTGAGGAAGCCGAGCGGCGCGCGGGCGGGCAGCAGCCGGTGCAGGTCCGGGCGGCTGGAGGGGGTCTCCTCGACCACCACGGCCTTCGGATCGACCCTCTCCGCGAGGGCGGCCAGTACGTGAGCGGCCCGCAGGGGCTCACCGAGTGCGGGGGGCTGGGGCGTTGTCTGCCGGTTCAGTGTCGAGGAACGCGGCACGTCGGGCATCAGTGGCGCCAACCGGCGTACGGTGTCGGCCGGTTCGGCGAGCAGGACCAGCTCCGCCGGGCTGCGGTGGGCCTCCTCCCGATCGTCCGTGATGACGGCGACCCGGGTGCCCGCCACAGTCAAGTCACCCGGAGCGTAGGTGTATTGACGGAACGCTGCGGCTCCGACGGCCAGGACCGTGTCGTACGGGGCGAGCGCCTCGCGCAGTGCGGGGCGGACCGCGGGGAGGTGGCCGGCAAAGAGACGGTGGTCCTGGGGGAAGCCGGCACGGGCGCCGAACGGCTCCTGGTAGACCGGGCAGTCGAGGCGCTCGGCCAGCGTGACGAGCGCCTGCCAGCCGTCCGCCGAGTCGTTGCCGGCGCCCGCCACGAGACAGGGCGATTCGGCGGCCGTCAAGAGCGCGCCGAGGTCGGCCAGAGCGTCGTCGGAGGCCGTACGACTGCCTCGTACCGCGAGCGGCCCGCGCGGCGCGGCCGGAGCGACATCCTCCTCGGCCTCGGCGAACCAGTCGTCCATCGGGACCACGACGACCGCCGGACCACGGCCTTCCTGGGCCTCGTGCCAGGCGCGGGCCACGGCGCCGGGGACATCCTGCGGACGGGCCGGCGTGTGCTGCCATACCGGGTACTCCCCCGCCAGGCCGTCCAACCTGCCGGCCAGGAAGGGCTCGTGGGCCAGGTGCCGGCGGTCCTGCTGGCCCACGATCACCACCAGGGGCGCGCGGTTCGCGCGGGCGGTGGCCAGGGCGCTGACGGCGTTGCCGTATCCGGCGGTGGTGTGCAGCAGGACGAGCGCGGGGCGACCGGTGGCCAGGGCGCTGCCGGAGGCCATCCCGACGACCGAGCCCTCGTGCAGGCCGAGCACGAAGGAGATGTCGGCCGGCAGGTCGGCGAGGAAGCCGACCTCGGTGGAGCCCGGATTGCTGAAGAGGGTGGTGAGGTCGTACGCGCGCAGGACGTCGAAGGTCTGTTCCTTGACGGTCCTGGCGTGGGCGGCCGTGGTCATCTCTGGTCCCCTTTCTGACAGGACGGGACGCTAGGCCGTGCATCCTCCGCGAACCACAGGCACGTTCGCTATGCGAAACGAGTCGTACCCGCGTAAGCGGACACGTCAGTCGACCCCGGGCAGAACCGCCCCGGTGGACAGTTCGCCGCGCAACCGGCCGGTGATGCGGCGGGCTGTGTCGAGGACGGCCTCGATCTGTGGCGGGCCGGGGTGTTCGACGGTGAAGGCGATCGACACGGCGGCGACGGCGTGGCCGGGCGCCGACACGACCGGCGCCGACACTGTCCCGAGGCCGCGCACGACCTCGTTGCGTGTGGTGGCGTACCCGCTGGCCCGCGCCCGGCTGATCTCCGGTCGCTCACCGAGCAGTTGGGGCTCGGCGGACAGCATGGCAATGCCCGGGGAGCCCAGGGTCAGCGGATGCCGGTCGCCGGGGCTGTAGACGGTGCGCGAGCGCGTGCTCTCGACCTCGACGGAGACCAGCGTCACCGCTTCTTCGCCGTCCCGGACGACGAAGAAGGAGGTCAGGCCCACCCGCGCGGCCAGCCTGGCGATCTCCGGTTTGGCGATCCGCTGGAGCATGGGCAGGGTGCGCCGGCCCAGTGACTGGGCGCGGGTGCCGATGACGTACCCGTGGGTGGTGTGCGCGACCAGGTGGTGGTCCTGGAGGGTGCGCAGCAGCCGGTAGACGATCGAGCGGTGCAGCCCCATCTGCTGGCTCAGTTCGGCCAGCGTCAGCGGCACGTCCGACAACGCGATCACTTCCAGGAGCCTGAGCCCCCGGTCCAGGGTCTGGACGGAGGGCCGGCTCGGCGGGGGGTCTTCGGCGGGTCGGGTCATGGTCAGGTGATCTCGTCGTCCAGCGCCGGGAACGCGCTCTCGGCGGGAACCGCCTCCCCGAGCACGGGGCGGCGGGCTTCGCGCCGGTGAACGAGGTACGTGGCGTCGGCGCGTGCGTAGTGCCCGGCCGGGTCGTATGCGTTCTTCGCGAGGTCGATCTCGTCGAGGTCGATGTCGGCGTACACCAGTGCCTCCTCGCCCTCGTCGACGTCCTTGGTGAGGGTACGTCCGTCGGGGCCGAAGATCCGTGAGCACCCGCCGCCGGCGGTGAGCAGGCGGCGCTGCTCGGGCGTGGACGCGAAGACGTCGATGCCGGCCGGGGAGATGACCTGCGTGGCCATCAGGACGAAGGCGCTGCCCTCGATGGCGTAGACCTGGGACGCGGCGATGTTGGCCTCGGCGCTGAGCTGGAAGGCGAGGTCGCGGTAGAGCCCGAAGCACGGCCAACTGGCCACGTGCACCTGCTCGTTCTGCGCGTACAGGGCGTACTTGCTGAGCGGCTGGACATGCTCGGCGCAGTTCAGGGCGCCGAGCCGGCCGAGCGCGCTGTCGACGACCTTCAGGTCGCTGCCGTCGCCCTCGCCGAACAAGGTGCGCTCGACGTGGGTCGGCTTGAGCTTGCGGCGGTGCAGCAGCACGCTGCCGTCGGCGGCGATCACGGTCTGGGTGATGTAGAGGGTGCCGTGGTCCTTCTCGCTGTATCCGAGCGCGACAGTGATGCCGTGCTGCCGGGCGGCGCGGCGGATCGTGGTCAGTCCGTCGCCGTCGGGGGCGAGCGAGGCGGCGTGGTAGCGGCCGACGAAGGGGACCTGGTCGGCGACCGCGCCCAGCCACAGGAAGTGCGGATAGCCGGGGATCCACACTTCCGGGAAGGCGATGAGTGAGGCACCGCCCCGGGCCGCTTCCGCGATCAGGTCGACGGTCTTGGCGACCCCGGCCTCCGCGTCGAGCCAGGCGGGCTCTGCCTGGACGGCCGCGGCCTTGAAGCGGCGGATGGTGTCTGTCATGTCCGGTCGTCTCCTTCTCTTCATGCTCCCGCTTCCAGGAGCTTTTCGACCAGCAGGCCGAGGCCCAGGAGCCGTCGGTCGGTGTTCCAGGGCGCGTCGAGCGCCGCCCCCACCGGAAGTCCCGGGCCCGCCGACCGGACGGGCACGGTGAGGCCGGGAAGAGCGGCGACGCTGCCGGGTCCCGTGTTGCGGATGTAGGTGGGGAAGGACGGACGCAGGACACCGTCGAGCCGTACACGCTCGGTGTCGGTGTCGATGCGTCCGGCGGGCAGGGGGGTGGTGGGGAAGAGCACGGCATGGGCTCCGGTTTCGCGGAAGATCCGCCGGTAGCCGTCCACGAGGACACGGTCGCGGACCTCGAGGGCGGCCTTGTACGCCGTCTCGGTGACCGCCTGCGGGAACACGACCCTCTCCATGGTCGTGCGTACGTCCGGGTGGGTGATGCGGGTCAGGAGTTCCGCCGGATCGATGCCGCCCGTCGCCGTGCTCAGATACTCGGGCAGCTGCCGGGCCGCCTCGTACAGGGTGATCGGGAATCCGGCCCGTTCCTCGGCCGTCTCGACCTCCGGCAGCCGTACCGGCACGAGCCTGACCCCGGCGGTCCTCAGGACGTCCAGGGAGTGCTCCCACACCTCGGCGGTACGGGGATGCAGGGGCTCGGTGAAGTGGTGCTCGGGTACTGCGAGCACGACATCGCGCGGGTCGGGTTCCTCGGCCGGGTCGTGGTCGGCGGCGAGGACGGCATCCAGCAGGACCAGGTCCGCGACGGTCGGGGCCATGGGTCCGATGGTGTCGCGGGTCCACGACAGCGGGGTCACTCCCCCGGCCGGGTAACGGCCCGTGGTCGGGCGGAGACCGGCGATGCCGGTGAGCGCGGCCGGGACGCGGACCGAGCCGCCGGTGTCGGTGCCCAGCCCGGCCGGGGCCAGACCCGCGGCGACGGCCGTGGCGGTGCCGCCGCTGCTTCCGCCCGCGAAACGGCCGGGGTCGGCCGGATTGCGGGCGGGACCGTACGGGCCGCCCGCGGTGGTGGCTCCCAGGGCGAGCTCGTGCATGTTGGTCTTGCCCAGCACGATCGCGCCTGCGGCGCGCAGCCGGGTGATCGCCTGCGCGTCGCGGTCCGGGAGGAATCCGGCGAGCGCCTCGCAGCCCGCGGTGTTGGGGAGTCCGGCGACATGGATGTTGTCCTTGACCGCGATCGGCAGCCCGTGCAGCGGGCCCCGCGCGGGGCCACGGTCCGCCGCTGCGGCCTCGGCGAGAGCGCGGTCGGCGTCGAGGGTGACGTAGGCCCCCAGGTCGCCGGCCCGCTCGGCACGTGTGAGGAGTTCCTCGGTGAGCGAGACGCTGGTGGGCGTCCCGGCGGCGAGCCGGGAGAGGGCGGTGTGCATGGGCGGACCATAAGGGCCTCGCCGCTGCCGGTGAACAGGGCTGTTTCGCAATGCGAGACTCCAGACAGGTCTCCGGGAGCCCTCGCGACCCCGTGATGGACGTGTCGTATCCCCTCCACGTCCCCTGCCTGCAACTGGACGTCTCATTGAGGTCACCGACGGCTCAGCTGTCTCGCATATCGAATCCATGCCCTGTCCAGGCTCCGACGGCGGGCCTACGTTCGCGGCCACTTCCTCCACCCGCCGCAGTCCGCGACCTGCGGCTCAAGGCCCTCCGGAGCCCGCAATGGAACACCCCGCGATCAAGCCCTCCCGCCGCAGCGTCCTCAGAGGCCTCGGAGCCACTGCCGTGGCGGCCTCCCCGATCCTCTCCGCCTGTTCCTCCGGCCTCAAGGGCTCGGGCACCTCGACCGGCGACACCATCAAGATCGGCTACGTCAGTCCGCGCACCGGCGCCTACGCGGCCTTCGCCGAGTCCGACGCCTACATCCTCCAGCAGATGCGTGCCTTCTTCGCCAAGGGGATCACCCACGACGGCAAGAACTACGACGTGAAGATCCTGGACCGCGACACCGGCTCGGACCCCCAGCAGGCGGCCACCATTGCGGACGAGCTGATCTCCCGGCAGCAGGTCGACCTGGTCCTCGTCACCGCGACGCCGGACACGATCCACCCGGTGGCGGCCAAGTGCGAGAGCGAGGGCGTGCCCTGCGTCTCGACCATCGAGCCCTGGCAGGCCTGGTTCTTCGGACGCGGCGGCACGCCGAAGAAGACCTTCACGTACACGTTCCACTTCTTCGACGGCATCGAGCACGTGGCCAGGGTCGAGAGCGACATGTGGCGGCAGCACGCCACCAACAAGAAGGTCGGCGTGCTGTGGCCCAACGACTCCGACGGCAACGCCTTCCGCGACAAGACCACCGGTTACCGCGCGCAGCCCCCGACCAAGGGCTTCACCTTCGTCGACCCCGGTTCCTACGAGCCCGGCACCAAGGACTTCTCGTCGATCATCGCGGACTTCAAGAAGGAGGGCGTCGAGATCCTCGCCGGCGTGCCCTCGCCGCCCGACTTCGCGACGTTCTGGACCCAGGCCGCGCAGCAGAACTTCAAGCCCAAGATCGCCACCATCTCCAAGGCCATCCTCTTCGAGTCGACGGTGGCCTCCCTGCCGAACAACCTCGGCAACGGCCTCTGCACGGCGAGCTGGTGGGTGCCGCAGTTCCCGTTCACCTCCACGATCACCGGTCAGACGGCCACCGCGCTCGCCGACGACTACGAGAAGTCCCCGCTGTCCAAGGGCCGTTCGTGGAACCAGGGGCTCGGCCCCAACCACGCGCTGTTCGAGGTCGCCAACCACGTCCTGCGCAACGCGAACCCCAAGGACCGCGAGGCCGTCGCCGCCCAGATCGCGAAGACCAGCCTCGACACCGTCCTCGGCCACCTCTCCTGGACCGGCGGCGGTGCGGCCAACCCGGTCAAGAACGTCGCCACCATCCCCATGGTCGGCACCCAGTGGGTCAAGGGCAGCGGTGAGGCGTACGAACTGAAGGTCATCAGCAACAGCTTGCTGCCCGAGGTCAAGCCCGACGCCAAGGCGGCGGAACTGTGACCGGCCCCCTGCTCGAAGTGGACCATCTCGCCGTGCACTTCGGGGAGTTGCGGGTCCTGGAGGACGTCGAGCTGACCGTACCCCGGGGGCAGGCCGTCGGCATCGTCGGCCCGAACGGCGCGGGCAAGTCGACCCTGCTCAGTGCGATCTCGGGCGTCGAGCGCGCGACCGCGGGTTCCGTGCGGCTGGCGGGCCGCGATGTCACCCGCACCTCCGCGGCGCAGCGATGTCGGCTCGGCGTCGGCCGCTCCTTCCAGATACCGCGCCCCTTCGGCGACCTGACCGTGTTCGAGAACGCCCTGGTCGGGGCCGAGCGGGGAGCCCGGCTGCGCGGCGCCCCCGCCCGCGAGCAGGCCCTGCGCGCGCTGGAGACCGCCGGGCTGCTCCACCTCGCCAACAAACCCGCCGGTTCACTGCCCCTCCTCGGCCGCAAACGGCTGGAGCTGGCGCGGGCGCTCGCCACCGGCCCCGACCTGCTCCTCCTCGACGAGATCGCGGGCGGCCTCACCGAGGCCGAGGCGGAGGAACTCGTCACCACCGTGCTGTCCCTGAAGGAGTCCGGCGTGACGATCCTGTGGATCGAGCATGTCGTCAAGGCCCTGGTCCAGGTCGTCGACCGGCTGGTCTGCCTCGCCTACGGCCGGATCCGCGTCGACGGCGACCCGCACGAGGTACTGGCCAGCGACGAGGTCGCGGAGGTCTATCTGGGAGGTGCGGCGGCATGAGCACGCTGCTGCGAGTCGACTCCGTCGATGCCGGATACGGCGACTTCCAGGCCCTGTTCGGCATCGACCTCGACGTGGCCGAGGGTGAGCTGCTCGCCCTTGTCGGCGCCAACGGCGCAGGGAAATCAACTCTGTTGAAAACCGTCGCGGGAGCCCTGAAGCCCTTTCGCGGCACCATCGGCCTGGCCGGTGACGACGTCACCGCCGAGCCGGACATCCGCCGGGCCCGCAAGGGTGTCTGTCTGGTCCCGGAGGGCCGCCGGCTCTTCCCGTCGCTCACCGTGGAGGAGAACCTCCAGGTGGGCGCCGCCACCGGGCGCAAGGGCCCCTGGAACCTGGCCAAGGTGTACGAGGCGATCCCGCTCGTCGCCGACCGCCGTACCCGCAAGGCAGCCCGGCTCTCCGGCGGTGAGCAGCAGGCCGTCGCCATCGGCCGCGCCCTGATGGGCAATCCGCGTCTGCTGCTCCTCGACGAGGTCTCCCTGGGCCTGGCCCCGCTCGTCGTGGACCAGCTCTACACGGCGCTGCCCGGTATCCGTGCCGAGGGCGCGACCGTGATCCTGGTCGAGCAGGACCTGAACCGCACATTCGCCGTGGCGGACCGCATCGCGTGTGTCCTGGAGGGCCGGATCGTGCTGACCGGCACGACGGCCGGACTCACCCGCGACGAGGTGACCGCCGCGTACTTCGGCACCGGTGCCTTCCCGGAGGTGAAGACCCCATGAACTGGCTCAACGCAATCCTGCAGGGCGTCCTGCTCGGCGGCATCTTCGCCATGGCCGCCGCGGGACTTTCCCTCGTCTTCGGCGTGATGCGGATCGCCAACCTCGCCCACGGGGACCTGATGATCCTCGGCGGTTATGTGGCCTCGGTGACCGCTGCCCACTACGGCGTCCCGGTCCCCGTCACCGTCGTGGTGTCGATGATCGCGGTGGGCGGGCTCGGCTACCTGGTCCAACGCTCCCTGCTGGACCGGGCGATGGGCCTCGGCGAACTCGCCCCGATGCTGGTCACCTTCGGCATCTCGGTGATCATCCCGAACGTCCTGGTCCAGGTGTTCAGCAGCGACGCGCAGCCCCTGCCCATCGGCTCGCTCGGCACCGCGAGCATCGACCTCGGCGGTGGCCTGGCCATCGGCTGGTTCCCCCTGATCACGGTGGGCGCGGCGGTGGCGGTCCTTTCCTCCCTCCACCTCTTCCTCTTCCGCACGCAGCCCGGCCGCATAGTCCGGGCCACGTCCGACGACCGCGCGGTGGTCCGCCTCATGGGCGTCGACAACCGCCGCGTGTACGCCCTGACTTCGGTCATCGCCTTCGCGACGGTGGCCCTGGCCGGTGTCCTGTACACGATGCGACAGGGCGGCGTCACCCCCTTCGAGGGTCAGCTCACCGTCCTGTTCGCCTTCGAGACGGTCATCATCGGCGGTCTCGGCTCGCTGTGGGGCACGCTCGCGGGTGGTGTGGTGCTCGGTGTGGCGCAGTCCGTCGGCGCCCAGATCTCCCCGGACCTTCCCCTGCTCACGGGGCACGTGGTCTTCCTCCTGGTCCTGGTGTTCCGCCCGCAGGGCCTGTTCGGCAGGAGTGTCCTCGCATGACCGTCCAAACAGCACCCGCCGAGGCGACCGTACTGCCGGCCGTACACCGCGGTGGCCGCGCTACCGTCCTGGGCCTGGCAGGAACGGCCGTCGTCCTCCTGACGATGGCGGCCCTCCCCTACGTCGTCGAATCGGGGGTGACGGCCCAACTGGTCAAGCTCTGCTACCTGGTGGCCCTGGCCTCCATGTGGAACCTGCTCGCGGGGTACGCGGGCATGATGTCGATGGGCCAGCAGGCGTTCATCGGCCTGGGCGCCTACCTGCTGTTCGTCGTCAACGACCACGGCGTGAACGTCTACGCCGGCACGCTCGTCGTCTCCGCCGCGGTGGCTCTGCTCGCCTGGCCGGTGTCGTACCTCGCCTTCCGGCTGCGCGGCGGCTACTTCGCCGTCGGCACCTGGGTGATCGCCGAGGTCGTCCGCCTGATCGTGGTCCGCTTCGACTCCCTGGGTGCTGCAAGTGGACGCACCCTCTCGGACGTCACCACCGATCCGGTGCTGCGGCGCGCCTTCACCTACTGGCTGGCGCTCGCCGTGATGGCCACGGCCGTGCTCGGCACCTACGCCGTCCTGCGCAGCCGACTCGGCCTGAGCCTCCAGGCCATCCGTGACGACGACACGGCCGCCGCTTCCCTCGGCGTGAACGTCACACGCGGCAAGCGGATCATTTACATCACAGCGGCCGCCGGATGTGCCGCCGCCGGTGCGGTGATCTGCGTCAACAGCCTGGGGGTGGCGTCGCCGACGCAGATCTTCGGGGTGCAGTACTCGGCCCTGATGGTCTTCATGGTGATCATCGGTGGCATCGGCACGATCGAGGGCCCCGTCGTCGGCGCGATCACGTACTTCCTCCTCGACAAGTACTTCGCGCAGAGCGGTGTCTGGTACCTGATCGTGGTGGGCGCGGCCGCGATCGTGGTCTCCCTGTATCTGCCACGGGGGTTGTGGGGGACGCTGGCGCACCGCACGGGCATCGCCGTCTTCCCGGTGCGCCATACGGTCCGGTCGTAGATCGGCCTCGGCGAGGCCCTCGTGCTCGACGGAGAGCTCGTCGTACCGCAGCTTCGGTGAACTTTCGAAACCGCGCCGTCGCAGCGCCGTCCGGGCTGCGCCTGTCCGCCCTGCCCAGTTGATCGATTTCGACGTGCTTGAGGCCGCGGGAACCGAGTGGGAGGACCTCTTCGCCCGCGAAGTGCTCGCCGCCCCGTTCACCCTGTGCCCGTCCACGACCGACCGGGCGACCGCGTGGGCCGGCTGGACCCGGTCTGGGGCACGGTCGGCATCGAGGGCGTCGTGGTCAGGGCAGCCCATGCCAAGCGGCCGGCCAGGACCCGGGATGGGTGATCCGCGGGCAACGCGCGTCCGCACACGTCCCTGGAAGACCGGCGGACCCGGGCAGCCGGCTCTCGCCCTGCCCGGGTCCGCGGTCACGCCGGCGCGAGGACCGCGCGGGCGAGTTCGCGCGCTTCCTGCGGATCGACGGCCCTCATGACGTTCTCGGCCGCCGCCCGGCACTGCTCGGCGGTCACGCTCTCCACTTGGACGCCGACGGACGGTACGGCCGCGGGTGCCATGGACAGAGAGGTGACGCCCAGGCCGACAAGGACGCAGGCGAGGAGAGGGTCGGCGGCAGCTTCACCGCACACCCCCACAGGCTTGCCGAGCCGCCGGCCGGCTTCGGCCGTCATCGCCACCAGCCGCAGGACTGCCGGCTGCCAGGGGTCGGTGAGGTGCGCGAGGTCCGCGGCCAGGCGATCGGCGGCCATGGCGTACTGGGTGAGGTCGTTGGTGCCGATGGAGACGAAGTCGACGACGTCTAGGATCCGGTCGGCCAGAAGTGCCGCCGCGGGTGTCTCGACCATGATGCCGGCGGTGAGTCCACGGGAGCGGACCTCGGCTGCGAAGCCGGCCGCCTCGTCGACGGTCGCGACCATGGGCGCCATCACCCAAGGGGAGGTGCCTGTCGTCGCGGCGGCAAGAGCGACGGCGTCCAACTGCCGCTCCAAGAGGCCGGAGTTGGCGAACGAGAGGCGCAATCCCCTGACGCCGAGGGCGGGGTTGTCCTCGCCTGCCGACGTGGCGTAGGGGATGGGCTTGTCGGAACCCGCGTCGAGGGTGCGGATCACCACGGTTCGTCCCGTGTCGAACGCGGCGAGCACCTCGGCGTAGATCGCCGCCTGTATCTCGACGTCGGGCTCGGTTTCGCGGCTGAGGAAGCAGAGCTCGGTCCTGAACAGCCCGACACCCTCAACGGGCTTCGGGGCCGCGGCTCGGGCTGACCGGCCGTCGGCCACGTTGGCGAGCAGCTTTACCGGCGCCCCGTCGGCAGTTCTCGCGGGGCCGCACCAGGTCGCCAGCCGCTCACGCCACGCGCGGCCCTGCGCGACCCGCCGGTTCGCGTGGGTCGCGTCGGGCTCGGACTCGATGGTTCCTGACGTGCCGTCGACCAAGAGCCGTGTGCCGTCCGGGACAGAGGTGACGCCGGACGCTGCGACGATGCAGGGAAGCCCCAGCTGCCGGGCGATGATGGCGGTGTGGCTGGTGGGGCCGCCCCTCTCGGTGACCAGGGCGAGGATGCGCCCAGGGTCCAGACCGGCCGTGTCGGCCGGCGCCAGATCCTCGGCAACGAGGACGCTCGGTTCGGCCGGGAGCACGAGCCCCGGCTCCGCCACCCCCACGATCCGTGCGGTGATCCGCCGCTCGATGTCCTCCAGGTCGGTGACCCGTTCGGCCATGAGGCCGCCCATCTTGGTGAAGAGGACGGTGAACTCCTCCACGGCCCCGGAGACCGCGGTCAGCAGCGGCTCGCGCGCCTCGAGCCGCTTGTGTACAGCGTGACGCAGGCCCTTGTCCCGGACGAGTCCGGCGGTCGCGACGAGGACCTCGGCCGCGCTCCCGGAGGCGTTGGCGGAGCGGGTGTGCAGCGACTCGGCCACCCGCGCCACGGCACTGTCGTACGCGAGGAGGAGTTCTTCGGGGTCGCCTGGCGGGCGGCGGCGGTAGGCGTCAACGGCACTGAGGGGAATCTCGTTGGTGATCCGGGCCGCCGGGCCGTAGACGACACCGGGCACCACAGGCGTGCCGCTGAGGATGTTCGACGTCATGGTCATCATCGCTCCTCAGGCATCCAGGTCGCGTGCGATCAGGTCAGCAATCACATCGATAGCCGCCGGATCCTCACCGGCCACCTCTACGGTGTCCCCCCGCTGGGCGCCAAGGGTCATGATCAGCAGCGCCGAGGAGGCGTCAACCGCTTCCTCGCCCGGCTTGGCGAGTGTGATGCCGGCGTCGTACTCGCTCACCGCTGCCGCGATGAGTGCGGCGGGACGGGCGTGCAGACCGACGGCGGAACCGACGGTCACAGTGCGGGAGGGCATATCGGACCCTTTCGAGACGTGTTGGCCTGCCGGTTCCGGCACTCGACGAGCATCCGGACGACGTGCAGATGAGGGGGCGGCCTCGCCCTCGGTGAGCGGCTCTCCCGGACGGAACTCCAGGACCTGCAGCCGGGAGCGGCTCGTCAGGCTGGGGTCGGACGGTGCGCGTGGCGGTGCTCTGCCGGTGCGATCGCCCTTGAGCTTGCGACCGTTGGGAGATCGGACGAAGAAGTACCACAGGGCAGTGATGAATTGCGCCGCGTCGACCTGTACCTCTGAGAGGTCCGTCCGCTGGACCGCTCGCAAGGAGGTCGAAGAGCTACTGGAGAACCCCCGGCCGTCCGACCGGAGATGACCCGCTGGGGCGGCAGCCAAGGTAAAGCGGGACACCCGCCACACGCAACTGTGACGCAGGCCACGTCACCCGGGGCCTCGCTGCGCGCGGAACGCCCACCTGCCGGCATGGCCGGCGTCTTGCCGGCGTCGGCCAGGTCCGGCGGGCACGGCCGTGGAAGGAACAACTCGCTTGCCCCGCGCGGGCCTTGACGCGCTGTTCGCCGTCACCCTCGACGACCTGTCGCGAAACGTGCCGTGTTGTTTCTTCCCGCTGTATTGACACCCCTGTCACCTTCCTGCAACCTGTCGCCAGGACATGTGACTGGTCATGCAGGCAGGATCCGAGCGGAAAACGCGTAACCGAACGCGTTTGCCGCCGGGTCCTTTTTTGTTGCCCGAAAACACCCTGCCTCCCAGATCAGTCCCGTACCGGGCCACAGGCGCAAGGAGTATTGGTATGGACGTGAACGGGAGCGCGAAAGCGGTTCTCGACGCCCTGGGCGGCGCGCAGAACGTCGCCGCCCTGCAGCACTGCTCGACCCGGCTGCGCTTCACCCTGGCGGACGACGCGAAAGTGGACGCACAACACCTGCGGGCCATCCCGGGTGTGGTGGGGGTCGTGACCGGCCCGCCGCAGACGCAGGTCGTCGTCGGCAGCAAGGTCATCGACTTCCACAACGCCTTGAGCAGGCTGCTCGGTGACCGTGACGGGGATGGTGGGGCGGTGCCCGCCGCCAAGACGCCCTGGACCTGGAAGCGCCTGGGCGGCACGGTGATGGACTTCGTGGTGAGCGTCTTCACCCCGGTGGTCCCGGCCATCGCCGGCGCGGGCGTACTGAAGTCACTGCTGCTTCTGCTGACAACGATCCACTGGGTGTCGGACACCGATCCGACCTACCTCCTCTTCGCTGCCATTCCGACAGCGGTCTTCACTTTCCTGCCACTCTTCGTCGCCTACACGACGGCGCGGAAACTCAACGTGAACCGGCCGGTCGCGCTCGGCACCGTCGGGGTGCTGCTGCATCCCGGATTCACCGAGCTGATCACGCGAGAAGGTGGAATCTCGATGTTCGGGATCCCTGTGACGAACGTGCCTTACAACGCGCAGGTATTCCCCGCAATTCTCGCCGTTCTGTTCCTCGCGATCGTCGAGCGGTTCTTCAACAAGTACACGCCGGGGCCGATCCGGGTGTTCTTCGTACCGATGATGTGCTTCCTGATCGTCGTGCCGGTGACGATGCTGGCGCTGGGCCCCCTGGGTTACGGCATGGGCACTCAGCTCACCTCGGCGATGCTGTGGATGCACTCCACGCTCGGCTGGGTCGCGGTCGCACTGCTCGCCGCACTGCTTCCCTTCGTGATCTCGGTCGGCATGCACAAGGCGTTCATTCCTCCGACGATCAACACCATGACCGCGACCGGCTCCGAGAGTCTCTACAACCCGGCCTCGCTGGCGCACAACATGAGTGAAGCGGGTGCGACCCTGGCCATCGCCCTGCGCACCAAGAGGCAGGAACTGCGCGCCACCTCCCTCTCTGCCGGCGTCTCCGCGCTGTTCGGCATCACCGAGCCCGCTCTCTACGGCGTGACCCTGCAGAACAAGCGGACCCTGGTGGCGGTGGTCGCCGGGGCGTTCAGCGGGGGCGCCTACGTCGGCATCACCCACGTCTCCTCGTACGCCGTGGTCGGCCCGGGTCTGGCGAGCATGTCGATGTTCGTCAACGCCGACGATCCGTCCAACATCGTCAATGCGGTCGTAGGCCTGCTGGTGGCCTTTGGGGTCGCCTTCGCCATCTCTGCGCTGACCTGGAAGGACTCCACGTCCGCGGCCGTCGCCGAAAAGACCCGTCAGGCAGGTCCCGAGTCCGTGTCCGCCGGGGCGTCGGGCGCCGGCGAGCTGCTGATCACTCCGGTCAGCGGCGTCGTGGTTCCGCTCTCCGAGGTCGGAGACCAGGTGTTCAGCTCGGGAGTGCTCGGTGCGGGAGTGGCGATCGAGCCGACCTCCGGCCGGTTCGTCGCGCCCGTGGACGGCACCGTCACCTCGCTGCTCCCCTCCAAGCACGCCATCGGCATCACCACACCGTCAGGCGCCGAGATCCTGGTCCACATCGGGATCGACACGGTGAAGCTGGCCGGTGAGCACTTCACCGCGCATGTCGCCCAGGGCGACACCGTCACCGCGGGCCAGCTCGTCGTGGACGTGGACATCGAGGCGGTCAAGGCCGCAGGCTACGTGCTGACCACGCCGGTCGTGGTCCTCAACTCCGCCGACCACCCGCTCTCCGACATCGCCACCGGCCCGGTCGGGACCGACGGCCCGCTCGCCACCCTCCGCAAGAAGGAACTCTCCGATGCCGCTGCCTGACAACTTCCTCTGGGGCGGCGCCGTGGCCGCCAACCAGGTCGAGGGCGCCTGGAGCAAGGACGGCCGAGGTCCCGCCGTGTCCGACGTAGCCGCCTACAAGCCGCACCTGTCTCCCACGGAGTACGCCGCCTTCCACACCTGGACCCGGGACAGCGTCGAGAAGGCGATCGCCGACACCGACGACTCCCGCTACCCCAAGCGGCGCGGCATCGACTTCTACCACCGTTACCCCGAGGACTTGGCGCTCTTCGCCGAGATGGGATTCAAGACGCTGCGCGTCTCGATCTCCTGGACCCGGCTGTTTCCGACCGGGGAGGAAACGGAACCGCTACAAGCAGGCATCGACCACTACCGGGCGATGTTCCAGGAGATGCGCCGCCTCGGCATCGAACCGCTCGTCACCCTCTCCCACTACGACCCGCCCCTGCACCTGGCGCTGAAGAACAACTGCTGGGTCGAGCGCTCCACGATCGAGCTGTTCGAGCGCTTCGCCCGGGTCTGCTTCACGGAGTTCGGCGCGTACGTGAAGTTGTGGCTCACGTTCAACGAGATCGACGGCATCCTGCGCCACCCGTTCACCTCGGGCGGCATCATCCCGGACACCGTCGAGGGCAGCCTCGACCAGGCCTGCTACACGGCCCTGCACCACCAGTTCGTGGCCGGTGCCCGCGTCACCGCACTCCTGCGCGAGCTGGTCCCGGACGCTCGCATGGGATGCATGCTCACCATGCTCCTGACGTATCCGAACACATGCCGACCCGAAGACGTCGCCGCCACCCAGCTCAAGGAGCGCCTGCTGTACCTGTGCACGGACGTTCAGGCCGGCGGCTCATATCCGAGGCTGGCCCTGCGCGCCCTGCAAAGCAAGGGGGTGACCATCCCCTTCCAGGACGGCGACGAGGAACTGCTGGCCGCGCACACCGCGGACTTCATCTCCTTCTCCTACTACAATTCCTCGACGGAATCCGTCAGCCCCGACGCCGAGCGCACCCCCGGCAACACCATCCTCGGTGTGAAGAACCCCTACCTCGACTCCACCGAGTGGGGCTGGCAGATCGACCCGGTCGGCCTGCGGATCGCGCTGATCTCCCTCTACGACCGCTACCACCTCCCGCTGTTCATCGTCGAGAACGGCCTCGGCATGCGGGATGAGCTGACAGCAGACGGAAAGGTGCACGACCCCTACCGCATCGATTACTTCCGGGCCCACTTCGCGCAGATGATCCAGGCCGTCGACGAAGGCGTGGACCTGATGGGATACACCAGCTGGGCGCCGATCGACCTGATCAGCTCGTCCACCTCACAGATGTCGAAGCGCTACGGGTTCATCTACGTTGACCAGGACGACGAGGGCAACGGCAGCCTCAACCGCTACCGCAAGGACTCCTTCGACTGGTACCGCAAGGTCATCGCCACGAACGGAACGGACCTGACCTGAACCGGACCGTCCCCGCCCTGCCCGTGCCGTCCGCTCCAGTGCGGGTAAGGCCGCCCGACCCGCTTTCACCCCGTTGAGGATGCAGACAGTGTCGTCTCGCCAGACCATCAAGAAGGTACTCAACTCCAGCGTCGTCCTCGTGGAGGACGACACCGGGGTGGAGCGGGTGCTGCTCGGCAAGGGCATCGGCTTCGGGCACAAACCGGGCGACACGGTGCCGCCCAACGCCCCCGACCGCGTATTCGTCCCCCTACCGGACGACGACCGCCAGCACCTCACCGAGCTCCTGGCCGCGATACCGCCCGGCTACATCGAACTCACCCGGGAGATCGTCGCGCTGGCCGCAGACAAAGGACTCGACCTCGACCCGCACATCTACCTGGCCCTCACAGACCACCTCCATTTCGCAGCCGAACGGACCAGACAGGGACTGCGGGTCGCCAACCGCTTCGCATGGGAGATGCGCACGCTCTACCCCGCGCAGTGGACGATCGGGGTACGCAGTGTCGAACTCCTGCGGGAACGACTGGGGGTTCAGCTGCCCGAGGACGAAGCGGCCAACGTCGCGTTCCACTTGGTCAACGCGGACACAGGAGCCGAGCACGCCGACCCGATGCGCGTCGTTCAGCTGCTGAACTCGGTGCTGCAGATCGTCACCCACACCACCTCGGCCCGGTTCGACGAGGACGATCTGCACAAGGCCCGGTTCATCAGCCACCTGCAGTACTTCGCTGAACGGCTGTTCAGCGGAAAACTCCTGACCAGCACCGACGACTTCCTCTACACCCAGCTCGCGGGCCGATACCCGCGTGCGGTGGACGCGGCCGGGCGCATCGCCACGTATGTGCGGCAGACCTACGGCGCGGAACCGCCCAACGAGGAGATCGCCTACCTGGCACTCCACATCGCCCGAGCGGCACCAGAGTAGGAAAGCCCCTGCCCCACCCTTGAGGCGACTTGGCATGTGAATGGGTTTCCGCGCACCTGCGGTGGATTGACAGTGCTTCCCCGACCAACGCGCCCCTGCGAGCCGGGCTCTGGCGGGCAGGTACGTGCCGGTGGCAGTAGCCCTCCGGCTGCCCGCCCCGTCCCTGCAGCCACGGCGGCACGGGCATCGCGTCCCGTACGATGACCCACTCGGTCTCCGTCATGTCCGAGTCGTAGCCGCGCACACGGTCCGGACGGTCGCCCGCATTCCCGAACCGGTGAGCGAGGCAATCACACGACCGGGCAGGCGAGTTGGACGACACGGGCATAGGAACGCAAGACCGCGACACCAGGCCTCCTGGCCGGCTCGTTTGGACTTCGACAATCCCGAGCTGGACAGGAGGCCCTGCCTTCATACGCGAACCCGCTGGAGATCACCCGACCGAGTCACCTCAACCGAACCGATGCCCACCACTAGGCCGCCTCGGGAAGCGGGAAGCTGCGGCGCATCAGGGCGTCGAAGGCGGCGTCGGGGAGCAGGCGCTTGGCCAGCATGGTGGCGCGGGCGAGCGCGCCGATCGCGTACCGGGCGCGGGGCTTGGCGGTGGTGGCGGCACGGACGATCACCTTGGTGGCGGCCTCGGCGGGGACGGCGCCGCTGCGGCGGGTGAAGGCGTGGTTGGCGTACATGTCGGCGAGCTTGGCACGGAAGCCGGCGTACGGGTCGGCGGCGTCCGAGGCGGGGGCCATGGTGCCGACCGCGGTGCCGCTGAACTCGGTGATGGTGGGCCCGGGTTGGACGACTACGACCTCGACGCCGAAGGGTGCGACCTCCAGGCGCAGTGAGTCGCTGATCGCCTCCACGGCGTGCTTGCTCGCGTGGTAGAAGGCGCCGCCGGGAGGGGAGAAGCGGCCGGCCATGGAGGAGAGGTTGACGATCCGGCCGTGCCCGGCGCGGCGCATGCCCGGCAGCACCAGCTGGGCCATCCGGACCAGGCCGAAGACGTTGGTGTCGAACTGGGCGCGAACCTCGGCCGGGGTGGCGGACTCCACGGGCAGGTGCAGCCCGAATCCGGCGTTGTTGATCAGGATGTCGACGCTGCCGTGCTCGGCCTCGACGGCGCCCACCGCGTCCGCCATCGACCGCTCGTCGGTGACGTCGAGCGGCAGGGTGGATATGCCGAGCGCGGCCAGGTCGGCCAGGGTCTCGGGGCGGCGGGCGGTGGCGTACACGCGGTGGCCGAGCCGGTGCAGGGCCAGCGCGGCCTGTCGGCCCATGCCGGAGGAGCAGCCGGTGATCAGGATGGTCCGGGTCGGGGTCATGGGGTGGCCTTTCGGTGCAGGAGGTCCCAGACGGCGTTTTGGCGCGGTCCAGGTCATCGGTGGGGAGGGAGTCGAGGCCGCCGGGGCGGTCGAGTTTCACCCTAAGCCTTTCTGCAGCAGACTGCAACATTGCGGTGGACTGCAGTTTGCGAGTGTTCTGCGAGCAAGGTCTGCGGGAGCGCGGTAAGGCAAGGCGCAGCGAGGCGGTCATCCGTGCCGCCTTCGAGTTGTTCGCCGAGCAGGGCTATGACGCCACGACGGTGGCCGAGATCGCGGAACGGGCCGAGGTCTCGCCGCGCACGGTGGCCATGTACTTCCGCTCCAAGCAGGACATCGCCATGTCCAAGTTCAGCGAGGGCGCGGACCGGCTGACCGAGGCGATGCGCGAGCGGAGCCCCGACGAGCGTGCGGTGGACGTCCTCGGGCGGTGGCTGCTGGCGGAACACGAGTCGGGCGACGACGAGATGGTCGAACTGGAACGCCGCATGTTCGTCGCCAACCCCGAACTGGCTGCGCTGCGGACGGCGCGGATGGACGCCGCCATCCGCGAATCGACCAGGGTCGTCGCCGAGGACCTCGGCGTCGCCCCGGAGACCGTCGGGCCATCATCACCGAGCCGTACCGCTGCGCACCACACTCCGCGGACACCGCACCGGCCCCGCCCCGCCGCGCTCCAGCTCACCCGGGCGACGCCGACCGGCCGCACCACCGGACGCCGGCAGCGCACCCCGCCCCGGCACGTGAACCACCCCCAGTGACCTCCCGCCCGCGGCCCTGCTCCCGCTGGTCGATTCCCGGGCCCCCAGACACACCCCACCCCGCGCTCCGCCTCACCTTCGCGATGCCCGCGGCCCTGGCGCTCCTACCCCTGGTGACCGCTCGCGCTTTCGCCCACGGGGTGCACCACTCCTGAGAGTGCGGAGAGCCGGCGTGCGGTGCCAGTGTCGCGGCAGGCAACCTTCGCCCCGAAGCGACGGCTTCCCCCCGGCCCCAAGGGGAGTGGGAGGTGCCCCCATGCACGCTCGCCCAGCCTTCGGCAGGGAGGTGCCCCCTTCGCCGCGACTGGCCGAAAACCCAAGGACACCCGGCGCTAGCCGGCGTCCCGAGGGAGGGACTCGATGGCCGCCTCAATGAGGCGCAGGGCGACCACCGCGGCCTGTTCGAGGTCGGACTCCTGGATGCCGGTGAAGAGCTCGATGATGATGGCGGTCGCCGCGACGGCCACCATCCGGGGCCCGACGGTCTCCGGGGCGACGCCGAGATCCTCGGCGACGACCCTGGTCGATTCGCGGATGGCGGCGTCCATCCGTGCCGTCCGCAGCGCAGCCAGTTCGGGGTTGGCGACGAACATGCGGCGTTCCAGTTCGACCATCTCGTCGTCGCCCGACTCGTGTTCCGCCAGCAGCCACCGCCCGAGGACGTCCACCGCACGCTCGTCGGGGCTCCGCTCGCGCATCGCCTCGGTCAGCCGGTCCGCGCCCTCGCTGAACTTGGACATGGCGATGTCCTGCTTGGAGCGGAAGTACATGGCCACCGTGCGCGGCGAGACCTCGGCCCGTTCCGCGATCTCGGCCACCGTCGTGGCGTCATAGCCCTGCTCGGCGAACAACTCGAAGGCGGCACGGATGACCGCCTCGCTGCGCCTTGCCTTACCGCGCTCCCGCAGACCTTGCTTCACCATGGCGCCAAGATTACTGCAAAATTACAGCTCCTCGCAATATTGCAGCGCACTGCAAATTTAGCTTAGGCTGCAGTCGTCTCGACGGATCGGCGACAGGGAACAGTCATGGCTGGAAAGTTGTACGCACTTGGCCGGTGGGCGGCGCGCCGCCGGCGCTGGGTGGTGGCGGGCTGGCTGCTGCTGCTCGCGGTGGTGGGCGGGCTCGGGATCACCCTCCACGGGAACCTCTCCACACAGTTCAGCGTGCCGGGGATCGAGGCGCAGCGGGCCACGGACCTGCTGAAGAAGGAGTTTCCGGAAGCTGCCGGCGCCGACGCGCGCGTGGTGTTCGCCGCGCCACCCGGTGCCACGCTGCTCGGCGGGAAGGAGCAGGCCGCGATCGCCACGAGCCTGCACAACGCCGCCTCGGTGCCCGGGGTGCTCTCCGTGTCCGACCCGGTGACGGGCCAGACGATGTCCGCCGACCACACGATCGGCTTCGCCGACGTCCAGTTCGCCAAGGCGGCAGGAGAGGTGCCGAAGTCCGCCACCGATGCGCTGACCTCGGCGATGGGACCGGCCCGGGACGCCGGCCTCACGGTCGAGTACGACGGCTCGGCGATGGATCCGACCGTCTCGGTGAGCGGCCCCGCCGAGATCATCGGGATCGTCGTCGCGTTCCTCGTACTCGCCCTCGCCCTCGGGTCGCTGGTCGCGGCCGGGCTGCCCATGGTCACCGCCTTCGTCGGAGTGGCGATCGGCGTTCTGGGCGTCGAGTTCGTGGCCGGCTTCGTCCAGATGACCGAGACCGCGACCACCCTGGCGCTGATGATCGGCCTGGCCGTCGGCATCGACTACGCCCTGTTTCTGGTGTCCCGCCACCGCGAGCAGCTGGCCGGCCAGGGTGACGACGAACTCGACGTGCAGGACTCGATCGGTCGCGCCACCGCCACCGCGGGCAGCGCCGTGGCGTTCGCCGGCCTCACGGTGATCATTGCGCTGGCGGCCTTGTCTGCCACCGGCATCCCGTTCCTGACCGTCATGGGCCTGGCCGCGGCCTTCACCGTGCTCCTCGCCGTCCTGGTCTCGCTCACCCTGGTGCCGGCCGTGCTGGCCTTCGCCGGTGAACGGCTGCGTCCCCGCGCCAAGCAGCGCCGCTCCCGGAGCGCACGTCCCGACTCCGCCGGGGCGTGGGGCCTGGCCTGGGCACGCATGATCACCCGTCGGCCCGTCGCCGCCCTGCTCGTCTGCCTGGCGGCTCTCGGAACCGTCGCGCTGCCGGTCGGCCACCTGCGTCTCGGCCTGCCCGGCAGCGAGACCCAACCCGTCGCCAGCACCCAACACCGCGGCTACGACCTGCTCGGCCAGGGACTCGGGCCGGGCTACAACGCCACCGTCACCGTCGCCGTCGACACCGCCCGCGTCCCGGACGCCCAGCGCACCGCGCTCCTCGACAACCTGGCCGACACGCTGCGGGGCGACACCGGCGTCGCCGCCGTCGCCCCGCCGGTGACCAACCAGGCCGGCACGGTCTCCCTCCTCAGCGTCATCCCCACAACCGGACCGGACGACCAGGCCACCACCGACCTGGTGCACCGGATGCGCGACAACGACAAGCAATCCGTCACCCAGGCCGGCGGCGTCATGTACGTCACCGGCACCACCGCCACCGCCATCGACGTCTCCGCCAAACTGGCCGACGCACTGCCCCTGTTCATCGCCATCATCACCATCCTGGCCATCGTCCTGCTGACCATCGCCTTCCGGTCACTGCTGGTCCCCCTCAAGGCCGTACTCGGCTTCCTGCTCTCCACCGCGGCCAGCCTCGGCTTCGCCGTCTGGGTCTTCCAGGACGGCAACCTCACCGACGCCTTCGGAGTCGCCGCCGCCGCACCCGTGGTGGCCTTCCTCCCCGTCCTGCTCGTCGGAGTGCTCTTCGGCCTCGCCATGGACTACGAGGTCTTCCTGGTCAGCCGCATGCGCGAACACTTCGAGCACACCGGCGACGCCCGCGAAGCCGTCGCCCACGGCGTGGCCAGGAGCGGACGCGTGGTCGTCGCCGCCGCACTGATCATGATGGTCGTCTTCGGCGGGTTCATCTTCACCGACGACCCCGTCATCAAGTCGATCGCCTTTTCCCTCGCCTTCGGCGTGCTCTTCGACGCCTTCGTCGTCCGCCTGACCATCGTCCCCGCCGTCATGGCCCTGCTCGGACACCGTGCCTGGTGGCTCCCCCGCTGGCTCGACCGCGTACTGCCCGACGTCGACATCGAAGGCGCCCGCCTGCCCGCTACCACACCGACCGCCAACACCCCGGCGACCAACCCGGTCCGGCAGCTCGACCACGTCTGAGCCGAACACCCGCTGACGCGCAGTATGACGGTGCGTCAGCGGGTGCTCCCGGCTGCGGCCTCGCGCGGTCAGCCGCCGCGAACCTCGAATCCCCACTGCCGAACGCCGGTCAGACAGACACAGGGTGATGTCGTGTCAGGAGATCGTCGCCTCACTGGGGCTGGCGCCGGTCACGGCCAGTGTGGAGGGCGTGCAACGGCTTCTGACAGCACATACGTGAGTCGGGCCCGCGGCACCAGGCCGCAGGCCCGACGTGTCTCACGCAGAGGTGTTCGGACACAAGAGTGCCGGGGGACCGAACTCGCGGGTCACGCCCGGCACTTGCCTCGTCCTCCTCCGCCGGAGGGTTCACATCGCCGACGCCCCCGCGTCGACCGGCAGACCGACCCCCGTCACGAAGCTCGCCTGGTCCGAGCAGAGCCACACCACCGCCGCCGCGACCTCCTCCGGCTCACCGAGCCGCTTGATGGCCATGCGGCTGACCCACTGGGCGAGCTGATCGTCCGTCAGCGCGTCCATGAGCGGTGTGCGAATGGAGGCAGGACACACGGCGTTCACCCGGATTCCGGACTCCGCGTACTCCACGGCGGCCGTCTTGGTGAGGCCGAGCACACCGTGCTTGCTCGCCACGTACGCTCCGAGCAGCGGCGGCGACACCAGCCCGGCCAGCGAGGAAGTGTTGACGATCGCGCCGGTGCCGCCCTGGGCGAGCATCTGCCGGATCTGGTGCTTCAGCCCCAGCCAGACGCCCTTGAGGTTGACGGCGATGACCCGGTCGAAGTCGGCGGCCTCCATGTCGACGAGGCTCGCCTGGTGCTCGACGCCGGCGTTGTTCAGCGCGAAGTCCAGCCTCCCGTAAGCTCGTACGGTTTCGGCGACCAGCCGTTCCTGGTCCGCTTCGCGGGTGACGTCGCAGGGAACGAAGGCGGCGCGGCCGCCCTCCTTGCCGATCAGCTCGACCGTCTGCTCCCCGCCCTCCCGGCAGCTCTCCAGGTCGCTGACGAGCACCGCGGCACCCGCCCGTGCGAAGGCGAGCGCGCTGGCCCGGCCGATACCGCCGGCGCCGCCCGTCACCAGTCCGGACTTCCCCTCCATGAACGGTGTGCCGGTCACAGCGTTGCTCCCTCGCGAATCTGGATCAGCTCGATCAGGTTGCCTTCAGGATCGGCGAGATAGCCGAAGCGGACATCGGGGTGGGGGGCCGGGCCCGGTGGCACGATCGCCGAGGCGCCCGCGGCGAGCACTCGGTCGTAGAGGCCGTCCAAGTCGGTCACCCGAAGGCAGAAATGCCCGTAACCCTGGCGCAGTACGGCCGAGTTCGGGTCGGACGCGGGGGGCGAGGGGACCGAATCGGGGCGGGACATGAGCTCCACCGCGTAGCCGTCGGCGCCGCGCAGCACCACAACACGCATGCGCTGGTCCTCGACCTCGAAGCGGAACTCCTCGGTGAGTGCGAGGGCCTTGGTGTAGAAGACGACGGCCGCGTCGAGATCACGGACCGACAGTCCGACGTGGTCGAGGGTCGTGGTTGCGGTCGAGGCGTGGGGCGCCGCTGCCGCCGTGGGGTGCATCGAGCACATCGCTGCCTCCTGCGAGGTAGTCAACAATCTGAGATATCTAAGCAGTCTGACCATGTCGGCAACAAGGCTTCTGCAGGTGGAAGGACCATCTGGGCACAGGTCTTGCGAATTTCAGATACTCGACAATAGTGTGATGTCTAATCACTTCAGGGAGTGCATCGTGAGCCTTCTCAACGCGGACACATGGACTGAGAAGATCTTTACCGGCGGCTGGTCCGACGGTTCCGGCGGGACCGCCCCGGTCATCGAGCCCGCCACCGGGGACCGGCTCGGCGTCATTGGGCTGGCCGACGCGGAGGACGCGCGCAAGGCCTCCGCCCGAGCGGCGGCCGCGCAGGCACAGTGGGCGGCCCGGCCGCCCGGGGAGCGGGCCGCCGTCCTGCGCAGGGCCGGCGCGCTGTGGGAGGCGCACGCCGAGGAGATCCAGGACTGGATCGTCCGCGAGAGCGGCGCCATCCGCGCCAAGGCGGCGCTGGAGACCCACATCGCCGCCCAGGAGTGCTACGAGGCCGCCGCGCTGCCCAGCCATCCGCACGGCACCGTGCTGCCGTCCGACGAGGCACGCTGGAGCTTCGCCCGGCGCCGCCCGGCGGGCGTGGTCAGCGTCATCGCACCCTTCAACTTCCCGGTCATCCTGTCCATCCGTTCCGTCGCCCCGGCCCTCGCGCTGGGCAACGCGGTACTCCTCAAGCCCGACCCGCGCACGGCGGTGTGCGGCGGAGTCGCCCTCGTACGGATCTTCGAGGAAGCCGGTCTGCCGGAGGGACTGCTCCAACTACTGCCCGGCGGCGCCGACGTGGGCGAGGCCGTGGTGACCGCTCCCGAGGTCCGCGTCGTCTCCTTCACCGGATCCACGGCGGCGGGCCGCCGGGTCGGAGAGCTGGGTGCCCGCCATCTCAAGCGCACGCACCTGGAACTCGGCGGCAACAACGCCCTCATCGTGCTGCCCGGCGCGGACCTGGCGCTGGCCGCCTCCGCCGGCGCCTTCGGCTCCTTCATGCACCAGGGCCAGATATGCATGTCCACCGGCCGCCACCTGGTCCACGAAAGCCTGCACGACGCCTACGTGGAAGCCCTGTCCGCCAAGGCCACCCACCTGCCCGTCGGCGACCCGGCGTCCGGTCAGGTCGCGCTCGGCCCGCTCATCGACGACCGGCAGCTCGGGCGCGTCGACGACCTCGTGCGGCGGACCGTGGCCGCCGGCGCCCGGCTCGCCGCCGGCGGCACCTACCAGGACCTCTTCTACGCCCCGACCGTGCTGGCCGCCGTGACCCCGGCAATGCCCGCCTGGACGGACGAGGTGTTCGGCCCCGTGGCGCCCGTCGTGCCCTTCGCCACGACGCAGGAGGCCATCGCTCTCGCGTCCGAGAGCGAGTACGGACTCTCCCTCGGCATCCTCGGTGACGTCGGCGACGCCATGGCCATCGCGGACGCGGTTCCCAGCGGCATCGTCCACATCAACGAGCAGACCGTCTCCGACGAGGCCAACGCCCCCTTCGGCGGCGTCGGCGCCTCCGGTACCGGGTCACGCTTCGGCGGCCCCGAGGCCAACATCGAGGCCTTCACCGAGACCCAGTGGCTGACCGTGCGGCCCCGGATCGCCCCCTACCCCTTCTGACCGGACACCCACAACCAGCATCACAGAACAGGAGTCGCGCCGCCATGGGCGAGATCAACGCCGGTCAGGCCATCGTCAATGCCCTGCGGGCCGAGGGCGTCAGCCATGTCTTCGGCATGCCGGGCGGCCATGTTCTGCCCCTCTACGACGCCATCCACCGCACGCCCGGCATCAGCAGCTTCCTGGTACGCCATGAGCATCACGCGGCGGCCATGGCGGCGGCGTACGCCCAGCTCACCGGCCGGCCCGCAGCGGTCCTGGTCACCGCCGGACCGGGCGTCACCAACACCCTCACCGCGGTCGCGGAGGCATACGTCGGGGCCCTGCCCATGATCGTGCTCGGAGGCCGCGGCGCCACGGCGACCGCGCACCGGGGCGCCAGCCAGGAGGTCGCCACCGACCAGGTGTTCGCCCCCGTCACCAAGTGGTCGGTCCGGGTCGACCGGGCCGACCTCCTCACCGACGTCCTGCGGCAAGGCTTCGCCCGCGCCCGCGGCGGCAGGCCGGGCCCCGTCCTGATCGACATCCCGCGGGACCTGCTGACCCTCGACGTCCCCGACAAGCCGTACCTGCCGGTCGGCCCGCCCGCCCGGCCCGCCGCCGACCAACCGGCCGTCGACGCCGCGGCAGCGGCCCTCGCCCGTGCCCGCAGCCCGCTCCTCGTCGCGGGTGGCGGAGTCGCCTCCTCCGGCGCCTTCGACGCACTGCGCGCCCTGGCCGAACGCCTGTCGGCCCCCGTACTGACCAGCCTCGCCGGACGCGGCAGCCTCCCCGACGACCACCCCCTCGCGGCCGGTGGCCTCGGCGCCCACCGCAACCCGGTCGCCAAACGGCTGCTCGGCGAGGCGGACGTGGTCCTCGGCCTCGGCACCCGCTTCGAGGAGATGGAGACCAACTGGCAGCCCACCGCCCTCCCCTCCCCCGACGCCACCTACATCCAGGTCGACATCGACCCGGCCGAACTGGGCCGCGCCATCCCGGCCCACGTCCCCGTCACCGGCGACATCAAGAGAGTCCTGGAGCAACTGCTCACCGCCCTGCCCGAGGACACACACGCCTCCCCCGGCCGCACGGAGCACCTCCTCCAGGACATCACCGCCCTCGACACCGCCGTCGACCGCATGGCACTCGACGACAGCACCCCGATCCATCCCGCCCGCGTCATCCGCACCGCCCGCTCCGTCTTCCCCCGCGACACCGTCCTCGGCGTCGACGTCGGCGCCCTCGCCCAGCACATCGGCGGCGCGTTCCCCTTCTTCCGCGTCTACCAACCCCGCTCCGTCATCACCCCGTCCAGCTTCTACGGCATGGGGTTCGCTGCCGCCGCCCTGCCCGCCGCCCGCCTGGTCCACCCGCAGCGGCCTGCCCTGTGCTTCGTCGGCGACGGCTCGTTCCAAATGGTCATGAACATCGTGCCGATGGCCGCCCAGTACGGACTCGCAGTCACGTGGTGCGTGCTCAACGACGACGCCCTCGGCTCCATCCGGGACCTCCAGGAACACACCTACGGCAACCGCATCCAGGACACCGAGTTCTCCTTCCAGCCCGACTTCGCCCGCCTGGCCGAGGCCTGCGGCGCGTACGGCGAACGCGTCGACGACCCGGCCGCCGTACCCGACGCCCTGAAACGCGCCCTCGCGGAGAACGCGACCGGCCGCCCCGCCGTCCTGGACTTCGCCGTCGCGCGCACCCGGCTCGCGCAGACCAGGGAGCACTACTTCACGACCTACCCGCAAGACGACTGATCGGCGCCAGCCTCAGACCCTCCAAAGCGGGCACCGCCCGATCGAGTGAGCAGCGCTCGGGCTGAGATCAGCCGTAACCGAGCGGCTGCGCAGTCCCCCCACGCGGCCGCTGTCCCGCGCCGCGATCCATTCCGATCGTCGGGTCAACAAGGCGCTGGCTCGCGCGGACGCCCGAAAATGGCACTACGCGGTACTCGCGACGCTGGACGAGTTCGGTCCCGCCAGCCAGGCAGAGCTGAGCTCGCGCACTGGCATCTATCGCAGCGACCTGGTCGCGGTCATCAAAGAACTGACAGAACGGGGTCTGACCGAACGCGCACCCGACCCTGCCGACCGCCGACGGAACATGGTCACGCTGACCGAACCGGGCCGCCGGCAACTGCTCAGACTGGGCAAGCTGCTCGCCGACGTGGAAGACGAGGTGCTGGCCCCGCTGTCGCCGGCACAACGCGAACAACTGACCTACCTGCTCACCACCCTGGTAAATGACCACGGCCAGCAGATATGAACGATCGAAGTCGGTGACAGCCATCCGTTGACCCCGACGATGTGCACGGCGGCCTCATAACGAACACGGCCTGGAAGACTGATTGATCGCCTCCCGAATGGTCTTGCCGGAGACGGCCCGCCACTGGCCACCGCTGGACCCCTGGAAGCGCAGCGGAGCCGGTGACGGAGCCCCCGAATCCTCGGGCCCTCCTGACGACGAGACGTCGTGTACGGGGTGCGGATGGACTCGGACGACCACGGGTTGGTCAGGGCGAGATCGGATCTGCTCGTTCGTCGGGGTGGGCGGTGCTGGAACGGGACTGCCTCGATCCCGCACGGCATCACCGTGCCGTCCTGGGACTCGCCGACCAGACTGGGCAACCTCTGCGCGGCGACCGGCAGATCACCAGTCGGCTCGCCCGCACGGTTCGGTAGGCCGACCGCAGCTTCACCAGCCGCACGCCCACCCTTCCGGAGCCCGCCAATCACTCACTCGCGGTCGCGACAGCTACCCTCGGCCTGCTGAACGCCCCGGCAACGACCGCGCCCGCGCAGCGGAAGCCGCCGCCGGCCGCGCCCGCCGACGCTTCGGACCGGAGATCGTCCGGCCAGCGACTCTGGCCGGCCGACTGCCTTGAGTTCCGCGCGACTTCTGGCACGGCTTTCATTCATGCGCGGGTGAGTTGTGCAGCGGACATGGTCCAGTGAGCTGTCATTCGGCTGGGGCGCCGTCAACGCGTGCCGGAGGCTGCTGAGTGCCCGGCGCGCCTGCCCAGCACCGAACCGGCGGTGAGGCCAGAGCCACCGGGGTAGTTGAACCAGAAGAGCCCGCCGACGAGTTCGCCGGCCGCGTACAGCCCCGGGACGGGGCGGCCGCTCAGATCCAGCACGCGCGCGTCGGCGTCGATCCGCAGCCCGCCGAAGGTGAAGGTGATGCCGCAGGTCACCGGGAAGGCGACGTACGGAGGAGTGGTCAGCGGCTGGGCCCAGTTGGACTTGGGAGGGGTGATGCCCTCGGTCCGGCAGCCGTCCTTGGCCGTCGGGTCGAAGCGACCGGGGACCACGGCGGCGTTGAACCGCTCAACCGTCTCCGCCAACTGGCCCTCATCTATGCCGAGTTCCTTGGCCAGGCCCTCCACGGTGTCGGACTCCACCCTGGTGACGCCCGCCGAGGCGTACTCCTCGGGGCGCAGCAGCGGCGCGGACGTCGCGTCGAAGAGCTGGTAGGCGACGCCTCCCGGTTGCTTGAGGATCTCGGCACCGTACTTGGCATATGTGTAGTTGCGGAAGTCCGCTCCCTCGTCGACGAACCTGCGGCCCTCGGCGTTGACCACGATGCCGAACGGGTAGCCGCCGCGCGTGAGTTGGTTGGTCAGCTCACGGTCGCCGGTCGCTTCGGCTTGGCTGTCCCAGGCCACCGCGTGGCAGCCGCTCCAGTGGCCGTAGGGTTGCGCGCCGGCCGCCAGGGCCATGCGGATGCCGTCGCCGGTGTTGTGCGGGGTTCCACGCACCAGGGCCAGGTCCCAGCCCGCGCCCAAGTAGCCGGCCCGCATCTGCGGGTTGGCCTCGAAGCCGCCGCTGGTGAGGACCACGCCGTCGGCCGCGATGCGCTGCCCGTCGGCGAGCATCACGCCGCGGACGGAGCCGTCGGATCCAGTGGCCAGACCGGTGACAGGGCTGTCGAAGCGGACTTCGATGCCGCTGCGGTCGGCGGCGGCAAGGTGCTGGTCGATCATTCCTTTGCCCCCGCCGACCACGCCGACGGCCAGTCCGCCCCAGAACCGGTAGCGCCCTTCCACCTCGTAAGCCTGCCGGTGGAACATGAGCTCGAATCGCAGGCCGAGGCTGCGCAGCCAGGTCATCGTCTCGCGGGATTCACCGACCAGGATCCGGGCGAGTTCAGGGTCGGTCCTTCCCTGTGTCACCCGGTTCAGGTCGGCGAGGAACTCGTCGTCGGTGTAGGGGGCGAGGTCGACGCGTCCTGCGCAGTCCGAGGGAAGTGGCTCGACCAGCGAGGTGAGGTCGGTGAGCCCGCCGTGGCTGGTGCGCATCGCCCCGGCGGTGAAGTAGGAGTTGCCGCCCGCCCATCGGCGGGGGGCCTTCTCCAGCAGCAGCACCCGTGCTCCCTGCTGCCGGGCGGACTGAGCCGCGCTGAAGCCGGCGTTCCCGCCGCCGACCACGACGACGTCCCACTGCTCGTTCATGTGTACTCCAGAGGTTTCGGACAGCAATTGCCCGGATCGGAGGTCCCTATCGGGGCTGGGGCGTACGGATCAGGGCTGTGTGCGTACGCGACCGCAGCATGGGGCTCTTTCACCAGGGCCCGGTGAGCGGGGGTCGCCGGCTGCGCGGCCCGCCTGCCGGCCAGTACGACGATGCGCCCGCAGCACCATCAGTACAATCGAAAGAAATTGAAGTTGCTTTCAGGAATACTTAAGGCGGTTGGGATGAGCCTCGACGTACGCCGCATGCTGGTGCTGGCCGAAGTGGCTCGCCGGGGTTCCATCACGGCGGCCTCGATCGCCCTGAGCTATACGCCCTCGGCGGTGTCCCAGCAGATCAGCAGGCTGGAAGCGGAGGCCGGGCAGCCGCTGATCGCGCGGCACCCCCGGGGCGTCACCCTCACCGAGGCCGGCCGCACTCTGGTCGAGCATGCCGCACGGATCGATCGCCAGTTGCGGGCCGCACGCCGATCCCTCGACGACATCGCGGGCCTGCACAGCGGGACCTTGCACATCGGCACCTTCCCCACCATCGCCGCATCCCTGCTGCCCCGCGTCGTGCGCGCCTTTCGCACCCGGTACCCGCAGGTTGAGCTGGCCGTGCACAGCGACCGCAACGCCGGCCTGATGGACATCCTGGAGAGCCGGGAGATCGAGCTGTCCCTGATGTGGGACTACCCGTGGCGGCGCCTGGACGAGACCAACCTCGATGTCATCCATCTGCTGGACGATCCCACCTGCCTGGTCGTCGCCACCAACCACCCGCTCGCCGCCCGGCACTCCGCCGGTTTCGAGGAGCTGGCCGAGGAGAACTGGATCGTCCGGGGCGATCACCCGGTCGCCGAGCTGCTCACCCGTAGCTGCCGTGCCGCCGGCTTCGAGCCGAAGATCGCCTACCGGGCACACGACTACCAGGAAGCCCAGGCCATGGCAGCGGTCGGCCTGGGCATCACGCTCGCCCCCAGGTTCGCCCTGGCCAGCCTGCGGGATGACGTCACCACCGTCGATCTGGGCCCCGCGGCCCCGGTTCGCCGCATCCTGCTCACCCGGCTGCGCGACATCCCACCGACACCGTCAGCCAAGGCCATCACGGAATTGTTCATCGAGACCGCCCGGGCGCTGTCTTCATAGACGGGCCCTCCGCGGTGTGACTGCCGTGACCGCCGCCGTCCTGCGGGGCCATGCCCGGGCCCCGTGGCCGCCGAGATGCGCGAGCGGACGCGGGCGTCGCCGTTGAGATGCGCCGCCCGTCCCTTGGCCAGCACCTGCTCGACAACTGCGAACAGTGCCGCACTCAGCTCGGTCCTGGACGCTGACACGTAACTGCCTGGCGATGGCGGCGTTGTCGTGTCCCGGAGCGAATGACCCGGCTGCCTGCATCCGGGATCGGCGGCGATGAGCGCGACGGTTCCATGACGGGTGAGCGTGGTTCGGTGTCAGAGGGTTCGGGCCGCAGCGGCGTCGCGGAGGAGTGCGGCGAAGGTCTGGGCGGCGGGGGTGAGCGAGTGGTCGGCCATGCGGACCAGAAGGATGCGGCGGATGGGGGCCGGCGCCTTGAGGGGCAGGACGCTGACGCCGCGTCGGATGCCTTCCAGGGCCAGGGTCGGGGCGAGGGCGACGCCGATACCGGCGGCGACCATGGCCTGGGCTTCCTGGTAGTCGTGGGCCTCGTAGGCGATGTGGGGCTCGAAGCCGACGGCGCGGCAGCTGCGGACGAGGGCTTCGGCCACCGGGTGATGGTCGGCGCGGGTGATCCAGGGGTCGTGGGCGAAGTCGGCGAGTGAGGCGGTGTCACGGTTGGCGAGTGGATGGTGGTCGCTGACGAGAAGGGCCGGCGGGTCGTCGAGGAGTGGAGTGACGACGATGTCCTCCCGGTCGATTCGGCTCCAGTCGTAGTCCCACATGAGGGACATTTCGATCTCCCGGTTCTCCAGCATGGTCCAGAGTCCGGCGATGCGGGCGCTGCGGACGGTCAGCCGTACGTCGGGGTGGGCGTCCCGGAAGGCGATCACGGCCTGCGGCAGGAGCGAGGCGCCGACGGTGGGGAAGGTGCCTATGCGCAGGGTGCCCGCGCGCAGGCCGGCGTAGTCGGCGAGTTCGTTTTTCGCGGCCTGCAGTTCGCGTGCGATCCGCTGCCCTCGTTCGGCCAGCGCTCGTCCGGCGTCGGTGAGGGTGACACCCCGGGCGTGACGTTCCAGCAGGGGCTGGCCTGCCTCCGTTTCCAGGCGGCTGATCTGCTGCGACACCGCTGACGGGGTGTAGTTGAGGGCGCGGGCGGTCGCGGTCACCGAGCCGCGCCGGGCGACCTCCGTGAACAGCAGGATGCGCCGGACGTCGAGCATGCCACCACCTACAGCGTTCACTTGAGCTTAATAGCCATGCAGATTTCCGAGATTGTACTTCACGCTGCCGTAACTCACCGTGGAGGACACCACGCACGGCGAGACCGCCGGCGGGCTTCCCCTTCCCTGGCTGTGAGGAGTTGTTGTGCTGCGTCTGCAGGGCGAGATGATCCGCGGAGGTACCAGCAAGTGCTGGATCTTCGACCACGGCGACGTGGTCGCCACGGGCGTGGACGTCGATGCCCTGCTGCTCGCCGCTTTCAACGCGGCCGACCCCCGTCAGATCGACGGCGTGGGCGGCGCCTCCTCCACCACCTCCAAGGCCGCCGTCGTCCAGGCATCGACCAAGGCCGGTGTGGACGTCGAGTACGCCTTCGCACAGGTCGGCATCGGCGACGAGCGCGTGGAGTGGGCCAGCAACTGCGGCAACTGCGCCACCGCCGTGGCCCTGTACGCCGTCCACCACGGTCTCGTACCCACCGCGTCGGACACCACCACCGTCCGCATGCTCAACGTCAACACCGGCGCCCGCCTCACCGGCACGATCCCCACCCCGGCGGGCGTGGCCCCGGAGCAGGGCACGGCCGTGGTGCCGGGTACCTCGGCGCCGGGCGTGCCGGTCCTGCTCGGGTTCCAGGACCCGGCGGGCTCGACGACCGGCAGCGCTCTGCCGACCGGCCGGACACTGGACGAGCTGACCGGCCCGGACGGTCCCGTCGAGGCATCCCTGGTGGACGCCGGCGCGCCGGCCGCGCTGTTCGAGGCCAAGGCGTTCGGCCTCGACGGCACCGAATCCCTCACCACATTCGCCACCGCCGTGCCCGCGCTGACCCTGCTGCGCCGCCAGGCAGCGCTGGCCATGGGCCTGGCCCGCGAGAGCGATCCGGTCAGCCACGCGGTGCCGAAGGTGGGCATCGTCGCCCGCCCCTCCCCCTATCGCACCACCCAGGGCACACTCGTCAACCAGGACGAGTACGACCTGGCCGTGCGCATGGTCTCCATGCACGCGCCGCACCCGGCGATCGGCCTGACCTCAGCCGTGGCCCTGGCCACGGCCGCCGCCACCCCCGGCACCCTCGCCCACCGCGTCGCCCGGCAGACCACCGACGGCACACTGCGCCTGGGCACCCCCGCCGGCGTGATCACCACCCGAGCCGTCCCCGCACCGGACGGCGCGTCCCCCACGGTGCTGCTGCACCGCGCCGCCCGGCGTATCGCCCGAGCCGAACTCCTCGTTCCCGTCCTGGAAGGACGCCCCGCATGAGCCGCAACGTCGCCGCCCCGGGTACCGTCACCGCACCACCTGGCCGCATCCGCCGCATGCTGTCCCACCTGTACATCCAGTGCCTGATCGGCGTCCTCCTCGGCGCGGCTCTGGGCGGGCTGTGGCCGTCCGTCGGCGCTGAACTCAAGCCGCTCGGCGACGGCTTCATCGCGCTGGTGAAGATGTTCATCGCACCGATCATCTTCTGCACGGTCGTCCACGGCATCGCCTCCATGGGCAACCTCCGCGCGGTCGGCCGCGTGAGCCTCAAGGCTCTGATCTATTTCGAGGTGCTGACCACCGTGGCCATGGTGATCGGCCTCGTCGTCGTCAACATCGTCAAGCCGGGCAGCGGTCTGCACGTCGATGTCTCGACCCTGTCCACCAAGGGCCTGCCACCAGAGGCGACCACGGCCCACGAGGGCTTCGCCGAGTTCATCCTCGCCATCATCCCGGCCACCCTGGTCAGCGCCCTGACCGGCAACGAGATCCTGCCGGTGCTGCTGGTGTCGGTGCTGTTCGGCTTCGGACTGCACGCCAGTGGGGAGGCGGGCCTGGGCATCGCCCGGGGCATCGAAAAGTTCTCCACCGTCCTGTTCACGCTCATCCGCTGGATCATGCGGCTCGCCCCCATCGGCGCGTTCGGCTCGATGGCCTTCACCATCGGCAACTACGGCCTGGGGACCCTGCGCCATCTCGCCCTGCTGGTCGGCTCGTTCTGGCTGACCGCCCTCTTCTTCGTCCTGGTCGTCCTCGGGACCGTGATGCGCCTGAACGGACTGCGGCTGCTGCCCTTCCTGCGCTACATCAAGGAAGAACTGCTGATCGTCCTGGGCACCTCCTCCACCGAGCCCGTCCTGCCGCGCATGATGGCCAAACTCCAGCACGCGGGCGCCTCGAAACCCGTCGTCGGCATCACGCTGCCCGCCGGGTACTCCTTCAACCTCGACGGCACCGCCATCTACCTGACCATGGGCTCGGTCTTCCTCGCCCAGGCTCTCGGCATCGACCTCAGCCTCACCCAGCAGCTGACCATGCTCGCCGTCATGCTGCTCACCTCCAAGGGCGCCGCAGGCGTCACCGGCTCCGGCTTCATCGCCCTGGCCGCCACCCTCAGCGCCATCCCGCACGTCCCCGTCGCCGCCCTCGCGCTGATCTTCGGCATCGACCGGTTCATGTCCGAAGCCCGCGCCCTGACCAGTCTGGTCGGCAACGGCGTCGCCACCCTGGCCGTCGCCCGCTGGGAGGGCGAACTCGACGAGGACCGCGCCAGGGCCGTCCTGCGAGGAGAGATCCCCTACGCCCCCACGCCCGCTCTCTCCGCGGTGACAACCGAGCCCGGTCCGAAGGAGACGCCCGCACCAACCCACGACCCCGTCCCCGCCGCGAACTGACAGTGCGTGGGCGGGCCGGCCTGGAGTGTCTGCTTCGGGTCGGCCTGCCCACGTCTCAGCAGGGCGTCGTACTCGGCGCCGGTTCGAAGATGACGAGCCCGCGATGAATGACCGAGCATCTGCTCGTGGTCGATGGGATGACAGAGCCGCGGCGCGGGCGGCCAGCAACGAGGGTTTGTCGATCTTGCCGACGGCGTTCTTGAGGATGGGGTCGACCACGATGAACGGTGTCGCCGCCTCGGGCCAGTCCCGCCGCGAGCGGGATCGCAGGCTCTGGCGGATCAGATGGACCACGATCGCTGCACGACGGTCTGCGGCCACACGTTGCCCTCCGGCGCGTCGGGCAGCATGCTCAGCCCGTCGCAGACGGGCTGAAGGGTGTCGGAGGTTGGTGGGGTCGTTCGTCTCCATGCCAGCAGCGTTGGCTGGCTAGGGCGGCGTCATTTGGCTCCACTCAGGGCGACCTGGGTTCTAGAGGTGGTTGCAACACCTGACCCTCGGGGTTGTACGCGCGTCGTGCCGCCCGCCCGGTCGGCGCCGGAATGCTGAAGCACTCTCCAGGTGAGCAAGCGTGTCGGGTGGTACCCGCGTGTCCGCGTCGAGGGCGACGGCCACGGGGCGGTCTCGCAGGCCGGGGCCGTGCTGCTCGTCGCTACGGTCCGCAAGGTGGGTCTGGACACCGCGATATCGGCGGCAATGGCGCCCTGCCGCAAGCCGCGGACGGTGCACGACCCGGGCAAAGTCCTGCTGGATGTCGCGCTCGCAACAGCTCTCGGCGGGGACTGCCTCGCCGACGTCGCCATGTCACCGGGCCGAGCCCGACGTGTTCGGCCCGGTGACATCCGACCCCACGGTCTCCCAGCTCGTCGACGCCCTCGCCGCAGCCGGGCCGAAGGCCCTCACCGCGATCCGCGCGGCCCGAGCCGAAGTACGCACCCGGGTCTGGGAGCTGGCCGGGACGAACGGCCCGGCCGCCGACGGCAGCGTGATCGTGGACATCGACGGTGTCCTCGTCCTCGCGCACTCCGAGAAGCAGGACGCCACCGCGACCTGGAAGAAGACCTTCGGCCATCATCCGCTCGTCGCGTTCGTCGACCGCGGCCAGGCCGGGTCCGGAGAGCCGGTGGCTGCCCTGCTGCGCCCCGGCAACGCTGGCTCCAACACCGCCGCCGACCACATCGAAACCGCCCAGCTCGCCCTGGCCCAACTCCCCAGACACCTGCGGCGGGGACACCAGACGCTGATCCGCGACGCCTCCAAACTCCTGCGCAGGGACTGGGAGCGGGTCAAGGACGACGTCATGCGCCGCGCAGTGGCGACCAAGTTCCGTGCACACGACGACATCCGCCAGATTCTGCTGTCCACCGATGACGAAGAGATCGTCGAGGACACCACTACCGATCACTACTGGGGCCAAGGCAGAAGCGGCAACGGCAAGAACATGCTCGGGAAGATCCTGATGCGCACCCGCAGCCGACTCCGCACCGAACGCGCCGAAGCCCACGACGGAGACAGCCGTACGTGGCCGCTGAGGCTCCGCCACGATGGCGAGCGATCCACGCGACCTCCGCCTTCACGCCGCCGCGCTCCGTGACCGACTGAGCCAAGCGGTCGTGCCGCAGGGCAAGCCCACGTCGGAGGAGTTTTTGTTCACCGTCTGCTGTCCGGCGGGCCTTGACTGTGATCCGGGATTTCCGCTGTTGTACTCGGAGTCGGGCAGCCACCAGGCCTCCCTGGACGTCGAGTTGAAGCCCTGCTTGAGCAAGGAACAGCACGAGGAGGCGCCTGGCTGCAGACCTGCGAGGGAGGCTTCTTCCAGGCGGGCAACCATCCCGTGACCGCCCCACACGGCTGCCCGGCGATCGAGGAACTCTCGCAGCGGCTGCGTGCGGTTCCCGGCTGTGCGCAGCCGGATGGACGGCACACCTCACCGGATGGACACTCGTATGCCTGCCCACCAAGGAACAGGCCGAGATCACCGGCACGGACGACGACGGCAACGACTACGAGACGCTCACCAGCACCTGGGGCGCGAACACCGTGGTGGGCCCGACGAACTTCCAGCCGCGCTTCTTGAGGTCCTTCGACAGGGCGACCGAGGCGGGTGAGGTCGAGGCGGTCTGCGGTTCGGCCAGGTCGGCGGCGTCGGGTTCGTAGTGCCAGACGAACGCCGCCAGCGACCCCTCGCGCTCGATGAGGTCCTCGGCCAGACGGGCGTTGTTGATCACCGCCTCGATCTTGCCGCGGTGCCGGACGATGCCGGCGTCGCCCAGGAGGCGCTCAACGCCGCGCTGGTCGAACCGGGCGACGGCCGGGCCTACGGCGTACCGCCCTGCTGACGGCTCATCCACTCCTCGATCGCCCGCTCGGTCCTGGCGAGTTCCTCGGTCGGACTGAACTGCAGCAGCTCGGTGCCGGCGTCCACGTACGGCCGGTGTCCCGGCGGCTGGTAGAACGCGTCACCGGCCTCGTACACCTCCTCCTGGTCCCCGGAGGTGAAGCGCACACGTCCGGCGATGACGTAGCCCCAGTGCGGACACTGGCAGGCCCCGCCGGGCAACGCCTGCAGCGGATCGTCAAGGTCGGCGTCGGCTGCGAAGGACACGAATTCGACGGTATAGCCGTTCATCTCCTCGCGGCGGTCGGTCACCGGTCCGAATTCCTGGACCTTCGTCGCGGACAGTTTGGATACTTTTGGCATCGCTGTGGCTCCTCTCCGTGATGACTCCGAGACGTCCCACCCTTTCGAGTCGACCACTTCGCGCAGCGGGGCGCATCCGGGGAACGGTGTCGTCACAGCAGGAAGCTCAGCCGCTCGTCCGCCATGCCCGGCGCGACCTCGATGATCTCCGCAGTGACGACGTCCTGGGCGACGAACGGGTCCTCGCCGACGCGCTTGTGCAGTTCCTCGGGCGAGGTGTTGTGCGCGAGGACCGCGCCGCCGAGGCCCGGCTGGATGCTGCCGACCAGCAGGAAGACCCCGTCGTCCAGCCCGCGCTTGATCCACTCCTGATGGCCGGCCATGTGCTGGGCGGCGCCGACCTTGTTGCCGGAGAACCGGAGCAGGACCACGAACATGCTTTCTCTCATCTCTCGTAGGTTTGCAGCCACTGGCGCATCCGGTCGACTTCGCGCTGGATGAACGCCTCGTCGTGGAAGGCGTTGGCCATGACGGCCACGCCCTGGCTGAAGGCGAGCACGGCTCGGATGGGAGACGCGGCCGCAGTACTGTCCGGGTCTGCACGCTGATCAGCCCCTGGCCGGTTTCTGCGGCTCAGTCCCGGCCAGGGCGGCGCGTGGCCACGTCAGTGACGCCCCGGCGCGCGGCTAGGTCCTGCTCCGGAGCGCTGTTCACCTTCCTCAGCGCGTTGCCTTCGAGCTCCAGGACGTGGACGACGCGGGCGAGCTGCTGGGTCAGGACCGGTGTCCGGGGCGGGGTCGATCAGCCCGGGCCTGGCCGGGTCGGTGGCGGTGGTGGTCACGGGGAGCCTTCGCTCCAGCATGCGGTCGATCAGGTCCCGGTCGCGTTCGGTGAGGGCGGCGGCGAGCTAGAGCCTGCTGTCGGCAGGGGTGTGGGTGGTCAGGAAGTCGCCGATGGGGAAGGCGGGCTGGGGCGGGCGGCCGCGCTTGACGTCGCCGCGGAGGGCCAAAGTGTCGGTGAGTTCGCTCAGTTTCTGCCGGGACATGCCGGTGAGGGCGGGGTCAGACAGGAAAGCGTGGTCCCACTCCGGGGTCGGCTTGTGCGGAGCCCGGGGTGCTGGGATGGCTGGGCAGGGCTGTGGGTGCAGGGCATAGTTCCAGTCGCCGTGGAAGGCGTGTCGGTCACTGGCAGGGGCGCCATCTCCGCGTCGCCGATCTGGACTGCGGTGGAATCCGCTCCTTGCCGGCCAGCAGCTTCTCCAGTTCTCCCGCCGTCGCCCCGCGCAGCGACTCCGGGTCGTCCAGACTGCGCACGACCTTCTCGGCCTTGTTGGCGCCCTTGCTCGCCGCCTCGGCAGCCTCCAGGGCGTCGTCCAGATGCTTCAGCTGGTGCGGGAACTTGGCGAGGTCACCGAAGAACGGCAGAAACCGTAGGCGTCACAGCCCGCGCCCAGGACGGGGATCCAGCCGCAGACGATCAGTCCGAGTTCCTTCACCAGGACCGCGTTCTTACCGTCTCCCTCGCCTGACACCGCTCCGGGCGCCACCGGATAGCCACCGGTGTACCCATTGCCGGCACTGCTGTAGGCATCGCCCGGCCCCGCGACCGCGCCGCCGCCGGTGCAGCCGGCGGTGGCCGTCGTACGCAAAGCACTGGAAGTCAGCCTTCGTGGTGCCGCCCTGGGTGGTGGCGTCGAAGATCGAGGTGACGTTGCCCGCGTCGTCCCGGGTGTACCTCAGCTCCTGCGGCATGAAGCCGTGCACGTCATCGGTGACGTACGACCGGGTTAGCCGACGGGTGCCGGTCTCGTAGTCTCCCAGTTCAGATACGCCTTCTTCGCCGAACTGGTGCCGTCCGTGCCGAGGGTGAGCTGCCGCAGATCGCCCTGCGGGGAGAATGCGGCACCCTGCAGATAGCCGGTGGTGCCCTTCGAGGTGAGCTGGTGGCCGGTGGAGTCGTAGGTGTACGAGACCGTCTCGGCGGCGAGCCCGCCGACCGCCGGGGCGCCCTGCTGGCTGACCGTGCCGTCCAGGTTGTAACCGGTGCTGAACGACAGCGTCTTGGGTACACCCGCCGACACCAGCGCATCGGTGTCGGGCAGGATCAGCTGGCTGCTGGTGACCTGGAAGAGGCTGTCGTAGGCGGTCACTTTCTGGGTGTACGCCTTTCCGGCCGCCCCGCCGTCGTAGCGCACCGCGGTGTCCTGCTGGCCCTTGGCCAGCGTGTCGAACGTCCAAGCGGCGAGCTTGTTGGCGTGCGTCTTGTCGGTCTGCCACATGCCGGTCCGGCGCCCCAGGTCGTCGTACTCGTACAGGACCTTGCGGTTCTCCGAGTCCAGCGTCCTGTCCGCCTGGTCCAGGGTGTCGTAGTGGGTGGTCGTGGTGCCCCCGGTCCGGGTCGGTCACGCCGGTCTGGCGGCCAAACAGGTCGTAGGTGTAGGACCACGAGGTCTGGTCGGGGCCGGTTACGGTCTTCTGCTGTCCGGAGGGCGTGTAGCCGAACCCGGTCGTGGTGAAGTCCTGCCCAGTCGGCTGCGGGCCGCCGTACTCACGGCGTTCGGACGTCCGGCCCAGGACGTCGGTCACCACGGCCGTGGCCTGACCGCCGGCCGGGGCGTGGACGTCGCTTCACCCACGCCGGGTCGTGGACGGCGGACGTGGCCATGACGGTGCTACTGGCCGCCGTCACCTTCTATCTGTCCGGCGGCGCTGTCGACCTCATGAGCGGCGAGAGCAACCCATGGGTTCTCGCTCCGCTGCCCGCCGCGGTCCTGTTGTGCTGGTCCTCGGTCGCAGCGTGGGCTACCCAGAGCTTCCGTGACCGTCCACGCTGACTGGCCCTCCAGACTCTGCCCCGAGAGGCCCTCATCCTGTCGGCGTCCCACCTCCTGGTACGCGGTCAGATGTCGCAGTTACAGCGCCGCCCCGCCCACAGCCAGCGCCGTCCGCGCCAGCCCACGCAGCCAGGCGTGGGCATGGTCGTTGTCGTAGCGCTGATGCCATGACAGGTACACCGGTGCCGAAGGCAGTTCGAGCGGGAGAGGGAGAGCGACCAGGCCGAGGTCGGCGACTGCTGACCGTGTGGTGGCTTCGGGGACGCTGAGCAGGAGGTCGGAGGCCCGTGCGAACTCGAGCGCCGCAGCCTCCGTGGGCGCGGTCGCCACCACGCGGCGGGTGAGGCCGAGCTGCGCGAGGGCGTCGTCGAGGGCATTGCTGAGCCTTCCCCTTCGCGAGACGGTGACGTGCTCCGCGGCGGCGTACCGCTTCGCGGTGACGGTCTTGACGCGGGTGAGGGGGTGTCCCTTTCTCACGACGATGACGAGGCGGGTCTCGCCCACGTTCTCGGCGCGGATGTCCGGTGCGCCAGGGCGGTTGGCGTTCGCTTCCAGGTCGACCTCGCCGCGTCGCAACTCGGGGGTGTCGATGCTCGACTCCGCGATGAAGCGCAGCCGCACGCCCGGTGCCTCTTCCCGCACGGCCGCGAGCAATGCGGGGCCGCTCAGGGCGACCAGCGAATCGTGCCAGCGAAGTGTGAACGTGCGCTCCAACGAGGCAAGATCGATGTCACGGCTCGGTGCCAGCACCCCTTGGACCTGGTGCAGCAGCTCATGCACCTGCTCCCGGACGGCGATCGCGTACGGCGTCGGAGTCATCGTCCGTCCCGTGCGCACCAGGATCTGATCCCCGGTCGTGCGCCGAATTCGGCCCAGGCTCCGGCTCATCGCAGGGGCGGTGACATGCATGCGTGCTGCCGCCCCGGCCACGCTGCCCTCCTCCAGCAGCGCGTCGAGCGCGGCCAGCAGATTCAAATCCAATTGCATGCCAGTAATCCTAGCCGTACTTGACATGCATTTGAAGTTAATCCATGGGCTCTATATCTTCGAGAACAGAGCGCGGAAAACAGCGCGCAGATCGACCTGAATGATCCCAACGCCGCTTTCTCATAAGGGAGTTCGCCATGTCCGAAATAATTCGGAACTCTGACGTCACCGCCTCCGACGCCGACCTGCTCACCCAGACCGCGATCGCCGTGCGCGCGGCCGGTTCGGCGCTGCGCGAGCGCTTCGGTGAAGTGGTCCGTTACCAGAGCCGGGAGGAGTTGATGCGCGCGCTCGCCGCCAACGACGACGCGGCCCTCGACATCCTGCGCCCCCGCCTCACGCACCTGCGCCCGGACGCCGGCTGGGTGGAGGACGAACTGGACGGCGGGGCACTGCCGCCCGGCGAATGGTGGGTCGTGGATCCGGCCGAAGGCAACGTCAACCACCTGCACGCGCTTACCGAGTGGGCGGTGACCGCCACCCTCGTGCGGGACAACCAGCCGGTGCTCACCGCGGCCCACCTGCCGTTGACCGGCGAAACCTACACCGCGCTGGCCGGCGCCGGCGCACACCTCGACGGCCGGCCACTGCACGTCTCCCCCACCGCCGACCTCGGCCTGGGCATCGTGGCCACCAGCCAGGCCCGGCCGGACGAGGACGAGAAGGTCGTACGGCGCGTCGGCTCCTCGATCACCGCCATGCTCTTCGACGCGCTCGTCGTGCGCACCGCCGTGCCCGCGACCCTGCACCTGCTGAACGTGGCCGCCGGCCGGATCGATGCCTTCTGGCAGTTCGCCGGTGCCCGAGCGGACCTGCTGCCCGGTGCGTTGCTCGTCACTGAGGCCGGCGGTCAGATCTCCGACGCCGAAGGCCGTCCCTGGACCCCGCAGAGCGGGAGTTTCCTGGCCGCCGCGCCCGGCGTCCACGCCGAGGCCGTCGCCACGCTCTCGCGCTGACCGCGCACCACAGCCCGACATCCACGGAAGGACCACATCATCATGACCACGATCGCAGTGCTCGGAAACGGCCGCGTAGGCAGCAACCTTGCCCAATCCCTCACCCGGGCAGGGCATGAGGTGACCGTGGCGGACCGCACGCCCGGCGCCGCCGCCGACGCCGCCCGCACAGCCCAGATCGTCATCAACGCCACCCCGGGCGCCGGCTCGTTGGAACGGCTCGTCTACCTGCGCGAAGAACTGCGCGACACGATCCTCGTCGACGTCTCCAACGCCACCGTCGACGGACCGGACGGACTGCCCGCCGACCTGATCCACCCCGGCTCAAGCCTCGCCGAACAGCTCCAGGAAGCGCTCCCCGAAACACGTGTCGTCAAGACACTCAACACCATGCTCTTCCCCGTGATGACCGCACCCGCCATGCTCACCCAGCCACCCACCGCCTTCCTCTCCGGTGACGACCCGCAGGCCAAGCAGACCGTCCGAGAACTGCTGATCAGCCTCGGCTGGCACAAGGAATGGATCACTGATCTCGGCGGGATCCAAACGGCCCGCGCCACCGAGGCCGCGATTCTGTTCGTCCCGCACGTGATCCGGTCCGGCGGATTCGCGCCCTTCGCCATCGCGATCGCCCGCTGACCCAGCCACAATGCGCGGCCGTCGGCGATCCCACACCCAGCACGGATACGCCGCCGGCCGACCACCATCGAGCGACCTGCTCGAGCCCTGCTCAGCCCGATGGGCAGTTGGGCCGACGCCATGCGTGCGCGTTGGCCGACGGGCCGATCACCGGCCACGGCATCCTGTGTCTTGCTCCGCAGCCCAGGCCCTCAGCCGGGCGACGGCCTCTTCCCGTGAAAGCGGGCCGTGTTCGAGATGCAGATCTTGCAGATAGCGAGTGGCCGCACCGACCAATGGACCTGGAGGCAGGGCGAGCAGCCCCATGATCGCCTTACCGTCCAGCGCCACCGGGACGCCGGGAAGCCTCCTGAATTTCTCGAACTCCGCGACGGCACGCGCTGCTCTCTCTTGCTTCGCCAGGTACTCCTGATGCCACTCGTTGTAGGTCGCCGCCCATCGAGCAGCCTGGCCGGCCGACTGCCAGCCGTCCATGTCCTGTTCCCAGCCGAGCCCCACCTCCAGGAACAGGTCGTGGTAGCTCACCCGCTCGGAGCTGCTCGCAACGACATCGAGCAGAGCGAGAGCGGCATTGATCGGCCAGTCTTCCCGTGGACCGGTGAAGTCCCAGGTATGGGCCGGACCCCACGCCTTCGCACCGTTACGCCATACGGCGGCTGTCTGGTATCCGTCCCCTCCGTGGAAGTCTGCCTCCACGTAGGCGATCGGCCCGCCCCGGGACCAGTAGCTCAAGGTCTGCTCGAATGCCGGCGACGTTACCGTGCTTGGTCGACCGGGCCCGGCGCCATCCTGATCGGTAAGCCCAGCCGTCTCCCCGAGGAGCTGTGTGGTGACAGGTACCAGCCCCATGCGCTGCCGGAGCGGGGCGACAGCCGTCTCCCGAATCCCGGCAGTCTGGCTCCTGAGCACGTCGAAACGTCCAATGACGGCATTGAGCTCGTACGACATTCCCGCAGGGTAACCGCACAGCAGCCACACGGAGGTTCGATTTATGAGCGCCCTGTGGGCCCGAACCCGGTGTCGGTGGGTGAGGTTATCGTGCGAGGCACCCGACGTTTTCCGGGCCGTTGGTCGGCCGGTGCCGGTCCGGTCCGCTGTTCTTGCCCCGAGGAGGCACCAGATGGGCGCTCGTTCGTTCATGCTGGCGGCACGGATACCGATGTCGCGCGACGGCTTCGACGAGTGGCTGCGCACGCCCCTGCCGGGCCTCGACATCATCGAGAACCCGTCCGCGATGTACGCGGGGTGGGCCGCCGACGGTGCCGCCCCGGACTGGGACCTGACCGAGACCGCCGCCCACTCCCCACAGGCGGTGGCCGGGATCCGCGCCGACCGGGACAAGACCCCCCTGCAACTGCTCGCCCTCCGCGCCACCGGGGGTTTCAACCTGCTCCGCCACCGTGATGAGGCGCTGGAGGTCTATCTGTACGACTACCACGGCGAGGCCACCAGCACTCAGACCGACCTGCTGATGCTGGCCGGCGCGGGCCGCTTCGCGCACCGCGGCACCGAGACACCGGTCATGTACTGGGGCGGCGACATCTACCCCGGTCTCCCAGTGCCCGGCGATGAGCCCCTCGCGGTCATGCTGGTCACCAGCACCCGAGCCCGCTTCGTCGACACCTACCCACTCGACGCCCTGATCACGGACCTGACGCCCATCGAGACCGACTTCCTCACCGCAACCGAGGACGAAGACCCAGCCCGGTCCTCCCCCGACCTGCTCGACCCCGCCCTCCGCGCGCAGCCCACCGAACTCCCCTGCCCACCTCCCCTCTCCACGAAAGACCACTGACACACAACGGCCACCCATGTCGCTTCCGTCGGCAATGCTGCTCCTGCGATAGTCGCCCTTCCCCGAACCCGGGTGCCCCGAATCCGTAGCAGCAGGGGCTGAACCTGACCGCATGACGTCACTCCAAGTCCCCTGTCATGCACCTGGACCCGGTGGCCACGGGCAGCGCGGACACACCGGTCCAGGACCTGCTCGCGGGGCAGGTCCTCGAGCAGGGCCCGGTCGACGACATCGGCCTCCGCCGCCGGGTGGTCGGCTCCGGGCAGCCACAGCCCAGACCTGGCTCCGCGGAGGGGCCCCAGAACGTGTCGTGCTCGTGCCCGCGACGGAAGGCATCCAGTTCGATCGCCACCAGCGCCAGCATCAGCGGCTGCGCGAGGCCGACGGCGTCGACCGGCGTACCGCGCGGCCGTTCCCGGGCAAGGTGTCGCGCATATTCGCCATTGCGCAGGCCTAACGGAGGACCGTCAAGACCACCTGCCCTCCATCGGTGGTGCCCAGTTTTGTGTTATCGACCGCTCCGCATCACGTCTCCCCTCCATAGGCACTGTCCCCAGCAGGAACCCGAGGAACGACGCTGTGACACTTCAGATCAGCCGACGCACCATGCTCAAGGCTGTCGGAGCGGCGACCGGCTCTGCCGGAATCGGTATCGGCACGGGAGTGACCGCCACCCCCGCGACGGCGGCACGTGCATCCTTCGCGCACCCCGGGATGCTCCACACCCAGGCCGATCTCGAGCGCATGGCCGCCAAGGTGAAGGCGGGCGCTGCCCCCTACACGGCGGGTTTCGCCAAGCTGACCGCCAACCGTCATTCGCAGAGCGCATGGGTGCCCAACCCGCTGACGACCCCGGCCCGGGGAGGCAGCTATGTCCAGAACTACGGGGCTCTCTACCACGACGTCCACGCCGCCTACCAGAACGCGCTGCGCTGGAAGATCACCGGCGACACCGCGCACGCCGACACCGCACGGGACATCTGCAACGCCTGGTCGGGGACGCTGAAGGGCATCGCAGGAGGCTCCGAAGTCGTGCTCATGGCGGGCCTCCAGGGGTACCAGCTCGCCAACGCCGGCGAACTCCTGCGCGGCTACCCCGGCTTCGACCTGGCCCGTTTCCAGGACATGCTGGTCAACCACTTTTATCCGATGAACCACGACTTCCTGCACCGCAAGACCAATTGCATCGGCCACTACTGGGCGAACTGGGACCTGTGCTCGATGGCCTCAGCCATGGCCATCGGGATCCTCTGCGACGACCGGGCCAAGTTCAACGAGACGGTCGACTACTTCTACAACGGCGAAGGCAACGGCGCGCTGGACAAGGCAATCCCCCATGTCTACGGCAATGGCCTGGCCCAGTGGCAGGAGAGCGGGCGCGACCAGGGCCACAGCCTGTTGGGCATCGGCCTGATGGGCACCATCTGCGAGATGGCCTGGAACCAGGGCGTCGACCTCTACGGCGCGCAGGACTCCAAGTTCCGCAAGGCGTGCGAGTACGTCGCCCGGTACAACCTCGGCCACAAGGTGCCCTACACCACCTACACCTGGACCAACGGCGTGCACTGCGTGAACACGGAGGAGACCGCCATCTCCGAAGGCGGCCGTGGACTTGGGCGCCCGGTCTGGGCGCGGGTTTACAACCACTACGCCAACAGGCGCGGCCTGGCCATGCCGAACACCGGCGAGATGGTGGCCCGCAGCGGGCCCGAAGGAGGCGGCGGCGACTACGGCCCGAACAGCGGCGGATTCGACGAACTCGGCTTCGGCACACTGGCCTACACCCGGGACAAGGCCACCACGGCCGAGGCGACGGCCTCACCGGCCCCGACGAAGTCGGCGGCCACCGAATCCGGAACATCCGGTTCTTCCACGCCCCGTGCCGGGCAGCCCTCCCAGGACGCCAGCCCCCAGAACGCCCAGGGCGACGAGGACCTGGCCGCCACCGGTACCTCGGACCTCGCTCTGTGGACGGCCGCGACCGGCGTCACCGCGATAGCCGGCGGCCTCCTGCTGCTCCGCCGCCGTGGCCAGGCGCGCCGCGACGCGGAGTGACATGCGCGGTGACACGAAAATCCGGTGACGATCGTCGACCCGGAGCGGTTGGGCCTGCTGACCCTCGTCTTTGTGCGGCTCGGATATCCGAATGGCGACCACAAGCTGTTCCACCGCGTGGTCGCCGTGACGCCCCGTTCCCGCGGCGCCGCTGGTATCCGTCTGACACCTTCGACGACGAATCGGTGCTCATCGAACCGGTGCCGCCGGCCCCGGCCTGCGAGACCAGCACGGGCGAGCGTCCGGCGAAGCACTTACGGCGCGAGATCGTGGACGCGCTGCGGCTGGACTATCTGGGCTGGTGGCCATGCAGGTTCGCCGTTCCGTTCGGCTTCGGACCGCTCGTGTTGTCAGTGGTGCGGGATACGGTGCGAGGTGATGGGCCGGACGGAGATCGTGAGGGACTCGCGGCCATGGGGGGTGGGTCGTACAGGCCCCGGCACCCAGCTCGGGACTGGAGGTATCTTGCCGTGTCCCCACCCCCCACCTCCGCACCCTGTCGTGAGAAGCACGGTTGGCCAGCCCACCAATACAGGCTGGAAACCACCGACCACATCGCCGACGCGCTGCTGTCCGCTCCCTGACAGACCCCGCCGACCAGCGCCCCGCCCCGTCACCGCGTCACTTCACCCAGTACTGGGCAAGCGCACCCTCGTGGTACGGGGCGGGGCTGACGTCGAGGTCGCCGGCGAAGGGGCGGTCCAGGACGACGACCAGGAGCAGGCTGAACCCGACGAGCGCGGCGACCGAGGCGACGAACAGCATCTGGACCCGCCGTTTGCGCAGGCCGTAGAGGAAGGTCAGCGGAACCAGGACCAGTGCGCCGCCGAACGCTAACACCTGGAGCAGTACCGGGAGTTCCTGGCGGGCCATGGTGATACGGGCCCGTCGCTGTGTGGCGACGTCGTCGAGGTGAGCGACGGCCTGTTCGTAGAAGACCTGCTCCCGTTCGTCCTTCGGGTCGTACGCCTGGAGTGCCTGGTAGGCGGCCCGCAGATGGGTCTCGGTCGCCCCGTAGCTGGGGTTCCCCTCGCGCATGCGGGGCCACTGGTCCTCGACGACCGCGTGGACGTAGCCGCTCAGGGCGGAGTCGAGGCGGGCGTGCACCGGCGGTGGGAAGGCGGCGGCGTCGCGGGCGATGAGCGCCGTGTCGGTGGCCTCCGAGGCGACGATGGTCTGAGTCTGCTCCACCTGGGTCCACAGAGTGACGATCACGAACGCGAGGATGATCCCGTAGATAGCGCCGAACATCCCGAGCGTCACACCGACCATGTCGTTGTGTTCCCCTTGGGCCAGCGAGGGGTACCTGCGCCGCAACAGCACACTGCCGGCGACGGCCAGCACGACCGTCCCGCCGACGGTGATGACGGCCAGCGTGAAGGTGCTGAAATGGTTGAGCAGCCACAGTGACATGAGCGCGGAGTCTAGGCCCGGCGCAGCAGCTCAAAACCGCGTGCATGAAGGCAACTGCGGGCGTACGCGAATAAGTTCACCCCGCCGAGTGAGCCCGATACCGCATCCAGCATCTGCCGGTGGCAGTAGCCCTCTGGCTGCCCGCCCCGGCCCTCCAGCCGGGCCGGCACCGGCAGTGCATCCCGCACGACCGTCCACTCTGCATCCGTCATGTCCGGCGGATACCGCCGCACCCTGTTCGGACGGTCGGCCGCGCTCCCGAACCGGTGCGCGAGGCAATCACACGACGACACGCAGGAGTTGGACGGGGCGAGGACCGTCACGCAGGACGGAAACAACAAGGCCTCCTGGTACTCGAGTGGCGTCGCAACGCCGAGCTACCAGGAGGCCCTGTACTCATGCATCCATCTGGCCAAGATCACCCGCCCAGCACCCTGTTCGATCAGAACCGACCTCATGATCGATAGGTTGTGCGCGACGGGTGCGCGCAGCCCGGGCCGGTTCGCCGTCCGCCCGGGCGATGCCCGCGGTGGCGGCCGCCGCTCGTCAGCTGATCGGAGTCAGCTGCCAGAGCTCGGAATCGGCCCCGTTGTCGGTGTTCTGGAGCGCGCTCGCTCCGGGGTCGGTCGAGGCTCCGGAGACGTCCAACGGAAGCCCGCTGCGCACGTTGACCAGCTTGACGTAGCCGTGACCGGCGTCGACCACCTTCCACAGGTGGTCGTCGTGGCCGTCGTCGTCCCATTGCACGGCGTTGGCGCCCGGGTCGCCGGAACCGCCGGCCATGCCGAGCAGCAGGCCGCTGTTGACGTTCTTGAGCTTGTACTGGCCGTTGCCGGCGTCGATCAGCCGCCACTGCTGGTTGGCGGTGGCGTCCGCGGTCTGCTGCACGACCGCGCCGCCGTCCGTGGTGGAGGCGCCGTCGATCCCCAGGTCGAGGTTGCTGTGCTTGTTGGTGATCTGGATCGCCGGGGCCTTCGTGCTGGCGATGGTGACCTGGTCGGGGTAGGCGGCCACCAGTGGGTCGGTGACCGAGGAGGGGGCGTCGGTGTTCACCACGATCCGGTCGTGCATCCCGTCGTAGTGGGCGGCGGCGTAGTAGATCGTCGAGCCGACCGGCTCGATCTGGTCGACGGCGGCGACGATGATCTTCTGGACCTGCTCGTTGGTGAACTTCGAGCTGCGCCAGGTGGTCGGGGTGGGCCAACTGGTCGGGGTGTTGCCGTTGGAGTCGGTCCAGTGCTGCGGGATCTGCAGGTTGTCGATGTCACCGGCGAAGTCGGACGGGAAGATGATCACCGGGCCGGTGGTCGGGTCCTCGTAGGCGGACAGGGCGCAGTTGTAGTCGGCCAGGGCCTGCAACTGCTCGCTCGCCGCGGTCGCGCCGCCGGTGTTGCCGGGGTTGGACGTGAGCGAGAGCTGCGGCTCGCACACGGTGGGCGGGGTGCTCGCGGGCGGGCCCTGGATGACGACCTGGTCGGGGTACTTGGCGGCCAGCGGGTCGGTGACGGACGAGGGGGCGCTGGTCTGCACGATCACCCGGTCGCTCGCGCCGTCGTAGGCGGCGGCCAGGGAGTAGGTGGTGGTGTCGTCGCCGGGCTGGATGGCGTCGAGGACCGCGTTCTGCACGGTGTTGAGCTGGTCCTGCGTGAACACGGAGCTTTTGGCGGTCGTGGGGGTGGGCCAACTGGTCGGGGTGTTGCCGTTGGAGTCGGTCCAGTCGCTCGGGTGTTGCAGGTTGTTGATGTCACCAGTGTAGTCGGACGGGAAGATGATGATCGGGCCGCTTTTCGGGTCCTCGAACGCGGTGAGGGCGTGGTTGTAGTCCGCGAGTTCCACCACCTCCTCCCAGTCGGAACCAGTGGCAGTGTCGGCGTGTGCGGCCGCGGCCGGCAGCAGTGACCCGCCCGCCAGCACAAGCGACAGGAGGGCGAGCAGGGCGGCGTGCGGCCGCTCCCGCAGCGCGGAGCGCATGCGGCGCGGCGCTGTTGATGCGTTGTCCAACATGGTCTTCCTTGAGTCCGAGGGGCGGGCGATCACGCCGTCGTCTGCGTGGTCGGTTGTGTCGAGAGTCGAGCCGGTCTCAGCCATGGTTGTCGCCGCCCCTGCACCGGGTGATCGCTGAGCAGCCGCGGGTATACGGGTTCGCCGCGATCGAGGGCACGCCGAGGTAGGTGTCCCTGTTGAAGCGGGCGCTCGGGTCAGCGGACGGGTCATAGGTCATCCGCGCCTGGGCATGGGCGGGGTTGCCTATGAAGCGGTCGTACCTGAACGTCTCACCCCGGTATCCGAGCTGGCCATTGATGACCTCATCCCTCATGCGGTACACGCGCACGCCAATGATCGCGGTGTTCGGGATGTGGTGGATGTACGCCCACTCCTGCTGGCCCCCGAAACGCGCCAGTCCGGGGTTTCCGCGCACCTGGTCGTCGGTGTAAAGAGCGTTCCGCGCCATGCGGGCATCGATGACGTACACGTAGGCGTTCGCCTCCACCCAGTTGCCGGTGCACTGACCGGTCAGCGTCCAACCCATCCCCGGAAAGGGAGCCCACTGCGCACTCGGGCGGCCGGACCGGCAGGGATTCGTCATCGCCGCACCCAGATTGTTGCGACCCTGGCTGCGGGCGAAGGTTTCCGACACCGACACATTCGCGCTCGTGGAGATGTAGCCGCTGCCGTCGCGGCCTTGGATGTGGCGCGGGAGGTCGTAGTCGGTACCGACCGCTGTGAAGCCGTTGTTGAAGATCTCGTACGGCGACCGCGAGTCCCCGCGGTACACCTCGTTCGGCAACTGCCGTTCGCTCACCGTGTCGGTGTTGACGATGTTGGAACACGAGGAGGAGTTGCCGAAGCCGTTCGGGCAGTCCCAGAACCCTGCCGCGTGCGCCGGGCTGGTTGAGACGAGGGCCTGGGTCAGGATGACCGCGACGGCCGCGAGGAGCGCCGCGAGTGCTGATATCCGGTAGCGCATCTGCCAGTTGGGCAGACGCGTTGCTGCTCGATTGAACATGAGCTCTCCGTCGGGGAGTGGTTGCGGTGTGCCACTGCACCCGCCGGTTGGAGTGCGAGAGCGTTCTCACGCCTTGTCGTGGCTTTCACCTGTGTGGATGCCATGGACGATGCAGGTGAGGGGCAGGCCGAAACAATGGGGGACGGATTGAATGGGTAGGCGGCCGCTTCAGGATGGGTGGGGCCGATGACGCCGGCCAGGGCGGCCACTGCGGGCGACCGGATCGGGGCGTCCCGTGAAGGAGGTTGTGGACGTGCTTGGCAAGGTCGGTCCGTGGCTGCCGGCCACCGCGTGATCGCGGCGAACGCGATGGCGGCGGGGCGACGGCGGCGACGATCGTGGGGCCGTCCCGCGCCAGGGTCCTCATGGTGTGACGGTCTCTGTTCGGACGCCCATGACCGTGGTGGAACGGCACTGACGATGCAGATCCGCAGTGCGGTGGAGCAATGAGGCGCGCGTCACAAACGTATTGATTGGGTAGGCAGCCGCAATAAAGTGGGTGCCGCCGACGAGGGCGGGCCGACCAGCCTCCGCCGGTCATCTTCCGTCACCAGTCGAGCCATGATGTGTCCGTAAGGGACGGTGCTCAGGTGGCTGACCAGCAAGGCTCCTCCGGTCTTGGCCGGGGCTTCACATTCGTCGGTCGCCGCCAGGAACTCGATCTGCTACTCGCCGTCACCAGACGGCCGCCCGCCGTGGTCATGATCGAGGGCGAGGCGGGCATGGGCAAGTCCCGGCTGGTGCACGAAGCCACCGCGATCCTAAAGACCGAGGGGTGGCGGGTGGTGACGGGCTTCTGCTGCCCACTGCGCGAACCCCTGCCGTACGGGCCGGTGGTGGACGCGCTCGGCAAGGTCGGTCCGTGGCTGCCGGCCACCGGGCTGCCGCCGACGGCCGGGGCACTGGCTCCGCTGCTGCCGGACCTGGCCGACCGCCTCCCGCTGGCGCCCGCCACACCGGGCCACCCAGGTGCGCTGCGCCACCAGTTGATCCAGGCCGTGCGCTCCGTGCTCGACGCGGTCGGGCGGGTGATCCTGGTCGTCGAGGACCTGCACTGGGTCGACGACGCCACCCGCGAACTGCTCCTGCTGCTCGCCCGCGACCTGCCCGACCAGTTCGTCCTTGTGGTCACCTACCGGGCCGAGGACCTGCCGCCCGGGGCCGCAGCCCTGGGCGCGGCCTACCGGCCTCCGCCCGGTGCCGGCGGCACGGTGATCCGGCTGTCACCGCTGACCGAGAACGATGTGGCGGATCTCGCCGGGGCGGCGCTCGGCAGCCATGCCACTCCAGAGCTGTGCGCGGTGCTCCATCGCCGCAGCGAGGGCCTGCCGCTGGTCGCCGAGGAAGACCTGATCACGCTGCGGGACCAGGCGTGTCGCGACGTCAGGGAGCTGGAGCGGGCCGAAGTGCCCACCGGTCTGCAGGAAGCGGTCACCGAGCGGCTGACCTCGCTGTCGCCGATCGGCGCCGCGGTCGTGGACGCGGCGGCGGTCCTGGCCGTACCGGCCACCGAAGAACTGCTGGCCGAGGTCGCCGGCCTGGACGGTGACGCGGCGGCCGAGGGGCTGGTCGACGCGCTGCGGGCGGCGGTGCTGCGCGTGACCGATTCCGGCCGCTACACCTTTCGTCACGTGTTGGCCCAGCAGGTCGCCTACCGGTACATCCCGTGGCCTCGCCGGGCCCGCCTGCACCGGCGGGCCATCGACGAGCTCCAAACCCAAGACCCCCTCCCGCTGGTGCAGATCGCCCGCCACACGCTGGCCACCGGCGACCAGGGGGGCTGGCTCGAACAGATCGAGCAGGCCGTCGACCAGGCCGTCGCGCTCGGCGACACCGGCACCGCGGCGACCCTCCTGCACCAGATCCTGGACCGACCCCACGTCGACACCGAGCGGCGGTCCCGAGCCGCGCTCACGCTCGCCCGGATCGTCAACTACGGCGTCGACTACGCCGTGACCGCCCGCGAGCTGCGGACCGTGCTGGACGATCCGAGGCTGCCGGATGCCGTCCGGGGCGAGATCCGCCTGGGGCTCGGACTGGTCATGCTCAACCTCGGCGCCGACCCGGCTGGTTTCCGCGAACTCGCCCACGCCGTCGACGAACTGGCGGCCACCCAGCCGCACAAGGCGGCTGTGGCGATGTTCAACCTGGCCCTCAACGAGCGGGACGGTGCCGCCGCGCACGCGTGGGACTGGCAAGGCCGAGCCGAGCGGACCGTCCGCGACGGCGCCGACGAGAGAAGCCGGAGACTGGCCCAGATCAACCGGCTCATCCTGATGGGCCGGGACGGCGATCCCGCCGTCTGGCCGCTGCTGGACCGGCTACCGCGCCGAGATGCCGCCGGCGCGGTGCCGCGCGACGCCACCTACGCGCTGTACGCCCTGGCCGAGGTGGCGATCCAGCTCGGCCACGACCGGCGGGCCCGCGCTCTGCTGCGCGAGGTCGAAGACTTGGTCGAACACGCAGCTCACGGGCGCATCGAGTGCCTTCCCCTCGTTGTTGAGCTGCGCCTGGACTGGCTGGCCGGGCGCTGGACCCGTCTGGAGGAGGATTACGCGGCCCTGGCGCAGGCACACCCCGACGTGAAGCAGATCAACGTGGACCGAACTCTGTGCCAGGGACACCTCGCCTTCGCCCAGGGACGGCGCTCCCTGGCCCACGACCACTTCGCCACCGCGGCAGCGGCCGCCAACGGCACGAGCGAGGTGGACGTGAGCATCCGGATCGCCGCAGCGCTCGCCGCGGTCCGGCTCGGCGAGGGTGACCCGCAGGCGGCCTGGACGATCGCCGAACCCGCGCTGTCGATGCTGCGAGGACTCAGGTCCTGGACTCGGACCATGGACCTCGTCCCGGTCGCGGCCGAGGCCGCGCTGGCCTGTGGACACCACGCATTGATCGAACGACTCGTGGCGGCAGCCGAGTCGGACCTGTGCGACCGCGACGCGCCGGCCGCCTCGGCCGAACTGGCGCTGGCCCGAGGTCTGTTGCTCCGCGCCACCGATCCCGCGCGGGCCGCCGAGCACTTCGCCGAGGCGCAGCACAGATGGCAGGACATCGGCCGTCCCTACGAGGTCGCCAAGGCCGCCGAACGCCGGGGTGAAGCCTTGACCTGCTCGTCTGCCGAAGACGCGACGACGCACCTGGCCGACGCCGCGGGCGGCTTCACCGAGCTCGGCGCGACCGGCGACGCCGCACGCTGCCAACACCGCCTGCGCGAACTCGGTGCCCAGACGTCGCGGCGACCGGGGCGCCGCGGCTACGGCGGCGAGCTGTCGCCCCGTGAACTGGAAGTCGCCAAGCTGCTCGCCGACGGCGCCACCAACCAGGACATCGCCCAGACCCTGTTCTTGTCCCCCCGCACCGTCGAGAAGCACGTGGCCCGCGTCCTGGCGAAACTGCGCACCGAGCGGAAGGTCATCCAAGGCGGCCTGCCGAACTCCGACCGGCCCGGATCCCACGAACCCGTCTGAGAAACGCGCCGAACACCATCGATGAGACTGCGGAAACGCCGAGCAGAGCCGCTGGAGCGCGAGGTCGCCACTGACGTCGGCAGAGCCGATCGCATGTCTACCGGTCAACTCGTCTCCACCCCGACCGGCCCGTGCTGCGCGACTCCCTCCGCAGCCTCGGCGAGACATTCACCAGCGCCGCGCTCAGCACGGACGGAACCCAGGCGTAGGCGGCCGGTGGCAGGCGATCAGCTGGTGACCACGAAGGGGGCGGTGTCACGGACCAGTTGGGATCCGGCAGCCTCGAAGGTCGCCCTCAACGGTCGAGCGCCTTGCGCAGGCCGCTTCGCGACGCCTCTGCCCATACGGCCGGCAGCTCCCGTTCGCGGCGGTCGGCCGCGGCTTGTTCCTGTCCGTACAACAGACCCCAGACGAAGCCGGTTTCCCCGGCCGCGTGGGCTGCCAGGGCTATCTCTCGCAGGGCGTCCCGTGCCACGACGCTGTCCTGGTGGTCCCCGAGCACCTTCTGGACGGCCTTGACGCGCTTGCCGAGTCGCTTGGCGGGCTTTCCGAGAGCGTCGCGCGCGGGCTCCGTGGCGTACCGCGTCCGTTTGGCCGCCTTGCGGGCCTCGTGGAGGGCCGTGTCGCGTTCCGTGCCGGGCGGCAGGTCCAGCGCGAATGTCACGCGGTCGGACAGCCGGCCGTACTCCTTCACTATGGCCTTGGTCATGACTTTCTCCGGTTTCCGGGCGGCCTTCGCGCGTAGCGGGGGCCGTTCCGTCAGCACTGCCAGAGAGTCCAGAAGGGCCAGGTAGCGGTCCGAGTTCAGGGCGTCCAGAGTGCGTCGGCGAGCCTCGGAACTCTTGCCGGCGTCCCAGATCCGCAGCCGGGCCGAAACGGGCCCGAAGGCCAGCTCCTGAGGCAGCGCCTCGAGCCTTGAGCTCAGCCGTTCCAGGAGGACCTCCTGGTCGCGTTCCGCGCCCAGCTCACCGCCCAGCCACTTGAGCTCCTTGCGGACCGGGTCGGTGGCCTTCCGGTCCAGGACCGCCCGGTAGGAGCGCAGGACGCTGCGCAGCCGCCGAGAGGCGACGCGCATCTTGTGCACGGAGTCGGGCACGTCACGCCGTACCGCGGGGTCCAGCCTCACCAGGGCGCTGATCTGATCCGCCACATGGCCGAGGACCGCTTCGCCGGCGGATCCGCGGGCCACGGTTTCTCCGGCGCGTTCGCCCGCAAGACGGGGCGCTCCCACCGCTGTCTCCTCCAGGGCCCGGGCCAGCTTCGACGGGGAGTCGGCACGCTCCACGCCGCTCTTGCGCAGCGTCTTGTCCACGACGTCCAAAAGAGCTGGGTCGCCGTCCGGTGCGAGCTCGACCTCCATCTCGGTCCAGGAGGTGACCGGCGTGCCGGTGGCGAGCAGTGATTCGGCGCGGACCGCGTCGATGCTCAGCTCGGCGAGGGCGGTGCCCTGCGAACCGACGAGCTGACGCACACCACGGGTGGAACGGATACGGACGACCGGCCGCAGGTCCGCGCCTCGGGTACGGGAGAGAGCCAAGTCACTCAGCGTGTCCGGAACAGTGTCGGAGAGTGGGGCCCTGACCTCTTCCCTGCTGTCTCCCGGCAGCGGCAGCTTGAGATGCCAGCCCTCGTCCGCCCCGCCCGTCCTTCTGCGGAGCGTCACCGAGGCACCGGCCAATCGCAGGTCTTCGGTGTCGTAGTACACGGCGTCCAATTCCTCGGTGCCCTGGTCCACGACGGACTCGATCCCGCCCACACCTGTGAGGTCGGGCAGCCAGGTGGTGCCGTCGGCCGACGGGGCTTCGTACTTTCGCTCTGTTTCCCGCTGGGACTCGGTCATGTCCTACGCGTACACGCCTGGGCGCCAAACAAACACCGCAGGTCTCCCCCCTTCCCGACATGTCAACGACCCGTCGTTAAAGCGACGGGCTTGCACAGCGGGCGCCACTGGCTGTGGTGCTGCGCTTGCGTGGGCGTCGGGGGTGGGTCTGGGGCGGTTGACTGCGCCCCGCGTCGCCACAACGCCTCCGCACGTGCACCTATGTTGCGGGAGCCGTTCCGGTCAGCGTGATCAACGAATCCGCAGGACCGGTACACGAACCAGGCCTGGGAGACCCGGTTCGCCCTGTCGCGGTGGCCGCATTCGGCGCAGGTGCGGGAGGTGTGTGCCGGATCGACGTACACCACTGGCACTCCCGCTTTACGGGCCTTGTACGCGATGAACTGCCTCAGCTGGGCGAAGGCCCAGCTGGATTGGGTGGCCCTCCCCCACTGCCTTACTGATCGTTTCAGAATGAGGTCCGCAGGCGGCGGAGGCGTATGAGGCTGCAGGCCAGTTCGAGCAGTCCCTGATGTAGGTCCACGCGTCGTTCGTAGCGGGTGCGGAGTCGCTTGAATTGATGGAGCCAAGCGAAGGTGCGCTCGACCACCCAGCGGACCTTGCCCAGCCCGGAGCCGTGGGCTGTGCCGCGTCGGGCGATCATGGGCTTGATGCCGCGCTTCCACAGCAGGCGGCGGTATTTGTCGAAGTCGTAGCCGCGGTCGGCGTACAGCCGCCGGGGCCTGCGGCGGGGGCGGCCCGATAGGCCCCGGATCGGCGGGACCGCGTCCAGTAGTGGCAGGAGCTGGGTGACATCGTGCCGGTTGCCACCGGTGAGCGTGACGGCGAGCGGGGCCCCGTGACGGTCGACGATCAGGTGGTGCTTGGAGCCGGGAGGGCCCGGTCGACGGGAGAGGGACCGACGTGATCCCCCCTTTGAGAGCCCGGACGTGCGAGCCGTCCACGGCGCTGTCGTCCAGGTCCAGCAAGTCGGCGCGGCGCAACTCGCTGAGCAAGGCGGCGTGCAGGCGGGCCAGACGTCGGCCTCGGTCCAGTCCCGCAGCCGGCGCCAGGCCGTCACGCCGGAGCAGCCCACCGTCTCCGCGGACATCACGCCAAGCGACGCCGGTCCGCAGCACGTACAGGACGCAGCGCGCGCAGGGCGAGCCCGAGGGTGGCGTCGGGCCTTGGTCGCCGTCGGCCACGCGATCCTGACCTCGATCTGGCACATACTCACCAACAACGCCGAGTACGCCGATCTCGGAGCGGACCACTTCCTCCAGCGAACGGGCCGGGCACGCCAGACGCGGCGTCTGGTCAGCCAGCTCAACATGCTCGGAAATCAAGTGTCCCTCCAATCAGAAGAATCGGTCTGAACTGCGGCGTTGGGGGATTTTCGAATCAGACTCACTCGACCAGGGCGTGCGGCAGGATACGGAACCAACGCGGCTCCTGTGCCTGTGGGTTGAGACTTCGAACACCCCCCAACGGCACGGGAGTCTCGTGCGTTGCGCACACCACCCGCGTCACCCGATCGATGGCCGAGCTGAAAATGCTCCCTACGTTGTTCTGCGGGAGGCGGTGAGCCCTTCGTATGGTTCACCCACCCAGGGGTGCCGGGTGTGGTTCAAAAGGCTCTGCCGCTTGTGGCTTTCAGTGATTGGCCGCCCGGCGCCCCACGACGACTCGGCTGCCAATTAGGAATTGCGAATGATCGCTGTGTAGGGAATCGACAGCGAGGTCGTCCGTCGGGAGGCACCAGCACCACACAGCACGGAGGCACCACATGGCCGCGATCTGGGCCGGCATCGACGCAGGCAAGACCCACCACCACTGCGTCGCGATCGACGACAGCGGCCGCCGGCTGCTGTCCCGACGCGTCGCCAACGATGAACCCGAACTCCTCCAACTCCTCGCCGACGTACTGGCGTGGACCGTGGCGGAGGAGGCGCTACACGCCGCGATTCCCTCAACTCGCTTACTTCCAGCGCCGTTACGGCTGTATCGATGCCGTCGAGGTGCATTGACGCGAGGGTCTCGAAGAGGGGTACTCCGAGGGCCCGGAAGGGCACCCCTCTCATGGCCAGGTCGGCTCAAGTTCTACCGCTGCCCAGAAACGTGGGCGAGCTCAAGCGGTCAACGCATCACCGCTGTTCAGGAGGTCAGCGTAGACCTCTGCCGGAGTGCAGTAGCCGTGGGTCTTGCGTGGACGTAGGTTGAGCTCGTGGGCGATGGCGTCCAGGGCGGCCTGGCTGAACGTGCGAAGGTCCGCGCCCTTGGGGAGGTACTGCCGAAGCAGCCGGGTGGTGTTTTCGTCGGTCCCGCGCTGCCACGGACTGCGCGGTTTGCAGAGGTAGATCGGCATCGCGGTCTCGGCGGTGATGGTCTGGTGCATGGCTATCTCCCGCCCCGGTCCCAAGTGAGCGTTCGTCGTAGCTGGGGCGGGATGCCGAGGAGACTCCTGGTGAGGTGTGAAGTGACCTGCTCAGCCTTGATTCCGTTGGATAGCGCGACGATGGCTGTGTAGCGGCTGGTGCGCTCGACGAGCGTGGCGACGGCCGAGGGACGGGTGCCCATCACGAGGTCGCCCCCCGTGGCCGGGAACCTTCCGGTCCTCGACCTCCGCGGGTCGGGCGCTGATGGACACCATGCCGCGGATGATGCCCCGCCCGGTGGGCGGACGAGCGATCTTCGGGCGGCGCATGGGCCTGCCTGACTGCAGCCGCTGTGTGAGGCTGCGGTCGATTGCCTGGGCGGCGACGAGGGTCGTATAGCGAGAGGTAGATCGCTTCGTGCGAGATCTGCATGGCGGCGTCACCAGGAAACTGCCGCTGCAGCCAGCCTGGGATCTGCTCGGGTGACCAGCACAGAGCCAACTTGGCTTCCACCAAGGCACGTAGACGGCCGTTGGGCGAGCTTGGCCTGCTAGGGGGCGGCGGCCGCGTTCGTAGGCGGCTGCATGAGCCGAGGCGGCTCGGTAGCGGTGCCGGCCGCCGTTGCGGGCGATCTCGCGGGAGATGGCCGAAGGGCATCGGCCCATCCGCTTGGCCAGCCGCCGGGCCGATTCCCCGGCGGCGATGCCGCGGGATATCTCCTCACGTTCGCTGCCGCTCAGATGTCGCTCTGAACGCGTCTGCGGCGTGAGGCGGACGCCGCCGCTCTGGTACAGGAATCGACGAGCGTGCTGCATCGGCGCCCCGAGCGCCCGCCCGATCAAGCTGAACGACTGCCCCTCGCGCCAGCGTCTCCAATTCTCATCCTGCTGAGCCGGCGAAAACCCGTAGTCAGGCACCAGTGCCTCCACGATCACGTGATCATCCGTGGGTGGTGCGTTGATCACTTGAGGGTCAGACCGGACCACGAGACCCCGAGGAGGAGATGGTCCAAGGATCGGACGAGGAGGAAGTTCGGCACGAAAACCACCGGCCGGGTCGGGTGCGGCGCCTCAGACGTCGGCCTGCTCCGTGAAGTGCTGGAGGAGGGCTGTCTGGATCTGATTGAGGAACAGGTTGTTCTGCTTGAGCTGGGTCAGCCGGGTCGTAGCGTGGGCGGCGTACTCCGGCTCTTCCACGGCCGAAGCGGCGAGGAAGGCGGCGAGGATGTCTATGCCGCGCGCCGTGTCCGCGAAGTGGCCCACGGGGACCAGGCGGCGGTCGAGCGGGACGGTGTCGTCGGCGGCCACATTCGTGACCAGCGAGGGCTGCCATTCGTCCGCGTTGGTGAGCGAGTGATGGGTGTCGAAGCGCACGGTGACCGTCTCACCGGCAGGTACGTCGACGCTGTACGCGCCGTCGTCGTCGGTGTAGGCGCGGTCGATGAAGGTGAGGTCGGGGCGGTAGACACTGACCTTGATCATGAAGATCGGCTCATCCCCGGTGACGGTGCGCACATGCCCGTGCATGTGAGTCTCCTCTCGGGCAGGGCCGGGATTCTCGTCGACGATGTGCGGGCGCGGCCGAATGCAACGAACGCAAGCCTGACGGAAAGACCGCAAGTCCGATTGAAGGGCGAACTTCTGAGGGGTCATTCGGACGCACCTGATTCCAGGTTCGTCCCGTGCGCGGACCATGTCAATTTCAGCCGTGGCCAGCTTGGCATGAAAACGGCTACAGGAACAGCACGGGAAGCAAGGGGTGTGCCGCACAGGGTGACCCCATGTCCGTCGAGGCAATCCGATGCCGTATCACCTACGAAGGACAGGACCCTTCCAGACACTTCAGGTAGTTGTTGAAGCGGAAAAATGTGAAAGAGAAGCAACAACATTCGCCGTAGTGGCGGAGTTGACGGCTTCCGACTCCTGGCGCGTAATGGAATTAAGCATAGGAAATCCAGGGTGGGATGCCATCACTAGGAGCGTCCATGATGATGCGGAATGTGCACATGCGGGCGTGGATCGAAACAATTGCCGCTGCCATCAGTGGGACCCTGTTCGTCGTCACCCTGGTCTGGCGCGATTGGATTGAGCAGGTTTTCGGTGTCGAACCAGATCTGGGAAGTGGCGCCCTGGAATGGGCCATCGTCGCTGTGGCGCTGTGCACCACGGTCGGTTTCTCGCTACTCGCACGGAGTGAATGGCGCAGGGTCAGAGAACGCCCCACCGCGTGAGCGGACTTGAGCGGTCCACGGTTTGACGACCGGGGTCCGGGACGATCGCGACATGACCAGCAGGAGGTTGCACCATGCCGAACGAACCGCGCAGCGGCCGAGCATACGAGGCACAAGACGCTGCTCTGGCACAAGCCGGCCCGGCGCAGTCCCTCTCCGATGATGAAGCGGATGCCCGGTCCGATGTCCACCCTGACGAGCGACAGCGAATGCTGGATGAGCGTGAGGAGAAGTTCACTCGACGGCGTAAGCCCATGGGCCCCACTCCTGGCCAGACCCCCGAAACCGTTCCGGAGGACGCCACGTCGACGTCCGATGAGCCCAGTACCACGCCGGAACCCCACGAGCCCTAAGGCGACCGCAGTGACGTGACTTCGCTGGGAGGACGGCAGTCATGGCAACAGTTCGTATTGTCCAGAGCACGGGCCTGGACGACCATGCGACAAGCACCCAGACGAGCACCATCAACGAAACCACGGCCGCGGCGTCGAACAGCAACATCTTCGTCACAGGCAACTGGTTCGCCAGTCGCAGCAGCACAACGGGCAAGGAATGGGAGCTGGTGGATCCGTTCACCGCTCTGCCCTCTGCGGCTGGAGGGTTCTGCTGCGACCAGATCGTGGTGTATGAGCCGAGCCGAGACATCTGGATCTGGATACTGCAGTACATCGCGCACGAGGATCCCGCGCAGCCCGGTGTCCGGAACAACGTCTTCCGAGTGGCGGTCTCCCCCGGTACGGACCCCTCCGCCTTTCACTGGTGGGACTTTGCTCCGATCTCCCTGAACGCCGATTGGCGGGACATGTGGTTCGACTATCCAGACGCGGCAACCAGCGCGAACCATCTCTATGTCACGTTCAACGCCTTCAACGCCGCCGGCCACTGGCAGCGGGCCTTCGTGTTCAAATTCCCCCTGGACACACTCCGGGCAGGGACCTCTCTGGGCCACCAGTGGTGGTCGACCACGGACCACGGCTCTCTGCGGCTTACCCAGGGCGCCACCGGGAGCATGTTCTTCGCCAGCCACAACAGTGGCACAACCCTCCGCGTGCACGGCTGGCCGGACAATTCCAATACCGTGGGGTGGTTCGATGTCCCGGTCAGCCAGTGGAGTGCCGGTCCCTACAGCGCTCAAGGGCCTGACGGCAAGGACTGGCTCGCCAAGCGGGTGGACTCCCGGATTACCGGCGGCTGGGTGAGCGGTACCCGGGCTGGGTTCCTGTGGACTGCCGCGGCACGCGCTGGCCGTCCCATGCCCTACACCAAGGGTGCAGTCGTCGACGTCACGACGCAGACTCTTGTCGAGGAGCCTGAGATCTGGAACCAAGAGTCCGCTTATGCCTTCCCGGCAGCCTGTCCGAACGCCCAAGGTGTCATCGGCGTGAGCCTGTTCATGGGCGGCGGCCCGCTGCACCCGAGCCATGTCGTCGGCTTCCGCGACGGTGGCGACTGGCGTCTGGTCTTCACACGGCAGAGCACGCAGGGTCCAGATACTGGCACGTGGGGCGACTACCTCACTTGCCGCCAGTACCACCCGGAGACGTCCGAGTGGGTGGCCTCCGGCTACACGCTTCAAGGCGGAGGCGACCGGAGCGCGGTTGAGCCACAGTATGTCCACTTCGGTATCGGCTGATTGACGTGTGGGCGGTGCCGTCGTACTTCTACCGTGTCGAGGTGGAGGTGGGGCGCCATGGTGTCGTTGCCGGAAGAACTCCAGGCGCGGGAGGCCGCGGCTCAACAGAGGGTCAAAGAGCTGCAGGCCGAGGCCGCGGAGTTGGCCGTCCGTCTGGAGAAGGCACGGGCTGATCTGTCGCGGTGGAGATCACGCGGGAGACCGTTGTGTTCGTGGCCACGACCGGCTGCACCTGGAGGCAACTGCCGCCGGTCTTCGGCCCGTCAGGGGTGACCGCCCATCGCCGCTTTACCGAGTGGAGCCGGGCCCGCGTCTGGGGCAAGCTCCACCGCTTGGTCTGGACGAACTCGGACCACGCGGGGAACTCGACTGGTCGCGTTGCGCGATCGACTCGGTAAACATCAGGGCTCTCAAAGGGGGGAACTGACAGGTCCGAATCCCGTAGATCGCGGCAAGAAGGGATCAAAGATCCACTTGCTCAACGAGCGGACCGGTCTGACACTCTCAATCGGAATCTCCGCCGCAAACACTCACGACAGCCAGGGACTCGAACCGCTCGTCCGCGGCATCCCACCTATCCGATCACGCCGTGGACCGCGCCGGCGCGCCAAGCTCCATGGCGATAACGGCTACGCCTGCAACTACCCGCAGCGATGGCTACGCTCGCGGCACATCACTCCACGTATCGCACGCAAAGGCATCGAAAGCTCCCGGCCTGTCCCGTCACTGTTGGACCGTGGAGCGCACGGTGGCCTGGCCATTCGGGTGCCGCCTGCACCGCCGTTACGAGCGTAAGGCCGAACACTTCCTTGCCTTCGCGGGCATCGCCGCCACTCTCATCTGCTACAAACGTCTGGTTCGGTGACCTCGTCCGCTCCTGACCGACTACGGGAAAATCACTTGCCCGCTCCAGTCAGTCGTGGAACAGTGTCCCACGCTCTGCGACCTTGCGGGCACACTCACGGTGAGGAACGAAGCCATTGTTCTCGGCGTCCCCCAGCGGCCGCCGTCGGCACTGAGCGCCTGCTCTGCAATAGCCTCAGCCTGCCGCGCTGTTTCCTACGGCGGCCCCACGATCGATGCCTGACGCATCGCCACTCTCCCGCGCCCCGAGCTTCCCGAGTTCGCCAGGGGCCCTCCAGAGACTTCGTGAGGTCAACACCCACCATGGACATCCAGGTCCAGAGCTTTGCCGTCACCAACCTCCGCCGTCGTCCCATGGTCGTCGAGACCGGCGGCTTCGTCGCGGGATTCACCCCCGATACCGACAACCCCTACCTCAACTATGCGACCCCGCTACCCCGCTCCGAGCCGACGGAGCAGGACATCGCGGCGCTGATCGGGATCTTCCGAGAGCGGGGCCTGCTGCCCCGGCTGGAGTTCGCACCGCAGGCCGCCCCCGCCGTGGCGCCGGCCCTGCGGGCGGCAGGCTTCGACACCGAGGCGGTGCACGAATACCTCGTCTGCACCCCCTACACGCTGATGGTCCCCCAGTCCGCCGACTCTCCGCATGTGGAGAGCCCAGCCACCGACGAGGAGTTCGCCGAGCTCGATGCTGCGCTTGCCGAGGCATTCGGTGGCGTCTTCGCACCCTCCGCACAGGGTGCAGCCCGACTGCGCCGCACCCAGCAGAGCGGCGGAGCAGTGCTCTTCGTCCGCGACCCGCAGGGGGGCATCGCTGGCGGGGCGTCCTGCTCCCCCTCGGCCGAGGGCACCGCAGAGCTGTCCGGTGTCGGCACTCGGACCGCCTACCGCGGCCGCGGCATCGCAGCCGCAGTAACCGCCGCGCTGACCGAAACGATGTTCGCCCAGGGAGCCGGGTCAGTCTGGCTGGAGTACTCCGGAGACGGTTCCCGTCGCGTTTACGAGCGGGTTGGCTACCGACCTCAAGGCACTCGCCTCTACCTCTCATTGCCCCACGCGCAGCAACCCTGACGGCACCAACCGCTTGGGGGCGGCCTCCTACCGCCCCCAAGTTCCCGGTGCCCTCCAGTTGAGACGACCTCTTACGCGGCCGCCCCGGCCCACTGCGCCGCCCTCGCCCTGACCGCCCTCCTCACCCAGCTTGGATACGCAACCGCCGCACCATGGCCGCGTCTGCCGCACATCACCGCGCGCACCCTCGCCGTCTGGGCCTTGGGCGACCACTTATCGCTCCCTTCCCTCCAGAAGGTCGCGGCGGCGCTCGGATGCGCAACACATGTGTTGTCCAACAGACATGTGGCCGCTCCGGAGCAGATCCCTGCAGAGTTCGCCCGGAGGATCCTCGAATGAGTCGGCCAGGATTGACACGAAGGCGTGCCTGGCACGCCGGCCCGTCACCTCAGACCGACGCCTCCCCCGTGGGCTGGCGCGCGGTCTCCGCTGCCGTCAGCAGGGCCACGAGGATGGGCGACTGCCTCAGCCACGCGCTGTACGACAAGCAAGCCAAGAAGATCGGCAACTGGTTCGGGCTCTCCTCCTACGCGGCCGACAGCAACAAGAACTCCTCGAGGTACCTGATGTTCTGGTACTACGGGTGGGGCGGCGCGGCCGACACCTCGGCAGACTGGGGCACCGCGCTCACCCGGCAGCTGGAGTTCTCCCGCTGGCGGCAGTCGAACGAGGGCGCTATCGCGGGCGGTTCGACGAAACAGCCGGCGGGCCGCTACGCCAGTCCCCGGCCGACGAGTCGACCTTGGAGCGGGTGGCCGGCACCCTCAAGGCATTGGCCCGGCACAGCTCGCCCACCAGCGTCTCCGGCATCGCCCGGCAGGCCGGGTTGGACCGCACGGCCCTCTACCGGAACCGCGACCTGCTCGTCCTGGTCCATGCCGCTGAACATTGAGCCCGCCGCGCAGAATCCGACAGGCCCCGACCGTCAGCCGCGCTGCGCTCCAGGCCGACCGCGCAACGCGCAGGCACTCAACCCCCGGCTCGTCGCCCGCGTCTGCCCGAGGCGCCGGGGGAACAGGTCTGGCGCCAGCCCGGCCTCGCTGCCCCTCCAGCGTCGAGGAACTCCAGCACACGATCACCCGCCCGGAACAGCAGGCCGTTGATCCCGAGGCGGTACTGGAGGACGTAAGGCCGAACCGACGGCTGCTGCCCGGGATGCCGACCGGCAGCTGCTTGCGGCTCGGAATCAGTGCAAGTGACCAGGCCGTCAGTCCGGCGCCACTTCCGAGATCAGCGCCCGGACCCGGGTCTCGATCGCGTCGCGGATGGGGCGTACGGCGTCAACACCCTGCCCCGCCGGGTCGTCGAGCTGCCAGTCCAGGTACCGCTTGCCGGGGAAGACAGGGCAGGTGTCGCCACAGCCCATGGTGATCACGACGTCGGATGCCTGGACCGCTTCCACCGTGAGGATCTTCGGAGTCTCGGCGGAGACGTCGATGCCGACCTCCTTCATCGCCTCCACGACGGCCGGGTTGACGGTGTCCGCGGGAGCCGAGCCGGCGGAGCGGACCTCGATGCGGCCGCCCGCGACGTGCGTGAGGAAGGCTGCGGCCATCTGGGAGCGGCCGGCGTTGTGGACGCAGACAAACAGCACAGACGGACGTGACGTGGCGGAAGAGCTCATGAGCAGGGGCTTTCTCTCGGGAACAGATTCGGTCAGGTGACGGCGGGTTCCGGGTCGCCGTGCGGGACGGCGACCTCATCCGGGACGGCAGCGGGCCGGCCGTAGACCACAGCGACAGCCGTCAGCCCGAGCACGGCTCCCAGCAACTGCGTCGCGATGAACGGGGTAACGGAGGCAGGTGCGATGCCGGCGAAGGTGTCGGTGAACGTCCGGCCGATGGTCACCGCCGGGTTCGCGAAGGACGTGGAGGAGGTGAACCAGTAGGCGGCGCCGATGTAAGAAGCCACCGCGGCCGGAGCGAGCGCGGCGCGGCCGATCCGGTTCAGGCCGAAGATCAGCAGGATCAGCCCGGCCGTGGCGACGACCTCGCCCACCAACAGGTGCCCGGCCGACCGGTTGTGGGCGGAGAACTTGACCAGCGGCTTGGCGAACATCGCGTCGGCCAGGATCGCCCCGCTGATCGCGCCGGAGATCTGGGCGGGCACGTAGGCGGCGACATCCCGCAGGGCCAGGCCGTCAGGATCACGACGGCCGCTGAACCAGGCGGCGAGCGTGACGACCGGGTTGAAGTGGGCGCCGGAGACGGGCCCGAGCAGCAGGATGAGCACGCCCAGGCCGAAGACGGTGGCGAGGGAGTTGGCGAGCAACTGCACACCGACGTCGTGCGACAGCTCGGTGGCCTGGATGCCGGATCCGACCACCACCGCCACCAGCAGTGCGGTGCCGATCGCCTCAGCGGCGAGGCGGCGGCCGAGGGAGGCGCTCACGCGGTGGCGCCGGTGGGCTGCGCGGTGGCGAGGAACGCGGCGAGCTTGTCGAGGACACCGGGCAGCACCCAGTAGTAGACCCACGTGCCGCGGCGCTCGCAGTCGATGAGGCCGGCCTGGCGCAGGAGCTTGAGGTGGTGGGAAATGGTGGGCTGGGACACGTCGAAGGCCGGGGTCAGGTCGCACACGCAGATCTCCCCGCCCGGTCCGCGCGAGGCGATCATCGACATCAGGCGCAGTCGGACCGGGTCGCCCAGGGCCTTGAAGACCTTCGCCAGGTCCGCGGCCTGGTCCTCGTCCAGCGGTGCGGCAGACAGCCCTGCGCAGCAGGCGGCGTCCTGGCCGACCACCTCAAGCTCTTGTTTCGACATGCCTCTATGTTGACGTTTTTCAATTCAAGGCGCAAGGTTGCATCAATGAACGTCAATACAGGCCGTTCCGGGGCTTGCCATGCCCCGTCACCCGGGAGTGAGTCATGACCGAGCAGTCCACCGACCTGCGTGAAACCGTCCGCCGACGGTACGCCGCGGCAGCCGTGAAGGTCACCGAGGGCGGCACCGCCTGCTGCGGGCCCGAGCCGGTAGAGGTCGACGAGAACTTCGGCTCCACCCTCTACGCCGCCGACGACCGCGAGGCCCTGCCCGCCGCGGCCGTCGCCGCTTCGCTCGGCTGCGGCAACCCCACTGCCGTCGCCGAACTGCGCGAGGGCGAGCGGGTCCTCGATCTCGGCTCCGGCGGCGGCATCGACGTCCTCCTCTCCGCCCGCCGCGTCGGACCGACCGGCAAGGCATACGGGCTGGACATGACCGACGAGATGCTCGCCCTGGCTCTCGCCAACACGGCGAAGGCGGGCGCCACGAACGTCGAGTTCCTCAAGGGCACCATCGAGGCCGTCCCGCTGCCCGCGAACACCGTCGACGTCGTCATCTCCAACTGCGTGATCAACCTGTCGACGGACAAGCCCGCCGTGTTCGCCGAGATGTTCCGGGTGCTCAAGCCCGGCGGCCGGATCGGCGTCTCCGACGTCGTCGCCGACGACTCCCTCGCCCCCGAGCAGCGCGGCGAGCGCGGCGACTACGTCGGCTGCATCGCGGGCGCGCTGTCCTTCGCGGAGTACCGGGAGGGCCTTCAGGCCGCGGGGTTCACCGACATCTCGACCACCCCGACGCATGCCGTCGCCAACGGCATGCACTCCGCCATCATCCGCGCCGCCAAGCCCGCCGCCGGACCGGTCATCGCTACGGCATCGGCCACGGGCGACTCCTGCTGCGGTGTCACCGCCTGCTGCACCTCGGCTGAGCAGTCTGCCGATCCGTCCGTCACCGTCAGTGAGGCCAAGAACGCCGCTGGATGCGCCTGCCAGAGCTGACCTTGCGCCTCCGGCGACAGGCGCGCAGATCGCCTCTGCCGGGGATGGCTCACTTGTGAGGGTCGAGATGTTCACAGACCTGCTCGTGCCCGGCTCGCAGGTCGCAGTGTGCCAAGTCAGCGTGGTGGAAGACGCGTTGATGGTCGATGCAGCCGGGTGCGGTCCTCCATGGCTGTGCCCGGACTGCGGCCAGCGGGCCACCCGTGTCCACAGCCGCCACTGGCGCCGACTCGCTGGCATGCCCGTTGCCGGTCGGGAAACGGTGGTCCGTCTGCGCGTCCGCCGCTTCTTCTGCGACCACACCAGATGCCGACACAAGACCTTCGTGGAACAGATCAGCGAACTGACTGAGCGATACCGGCGGCGGGCAACACCGTCCCTGCGGTCGGCGCGGCGCTCGGTCGCCGTGGAACTCGGAGGCCGCCCCGCCCAACCTCTGTGCGAAAAGCTCCGGTTGTACGGTGGGCGAACAGCGCTGTTGAGCATGCTCACGGCTCCGCCGACACCGCCGCGGGCCCCGAGGGTGCTGGGCATCGACGAGTTGGCCTTCCGCAAGGGACGTACCTACGGGACGGTCCTCGTCGACATCGAGACCTCCCGCCCGGTTTGACGTGCTGCCCGACCGGGACACCGCCACGGTCGCCGCCTGGCTGCGTCAGCACCCTGGAGCACAGATCATCTGCCGCGGCCGATCCATGATGTTCACCAAGGCCGTCCACCAAGCCGCACCACAGGCCCAGGAAGCAGCAGACCGTTGGCATCTCCCGGAAAATCTCTCCTCCGCCGTGGAGAAGACCTGCCGCCAGCACCGCGACTGCCGGCGCGCCCACGCCGCCCGGCACCTCCCGCCTCGGCCAGGGGCTGTCCGGAGCGGTCGTTCAGGCACTCGTGCTCACGGTGTTCCGCACGAGGGATGCGCGTGCCGCCGATGAACTCGAGCCTGTCACGGCTGCCTGAAGACGCAGCAGAAGCACGCCTCCACACGACTCCGCAATGACGTCGAGGCCGCGACGGCCAACTATCTCTGAGCGAAATGGCCAACCGTCTCTCAACACAGCCGGGTCACCAGCACTCTTGCCACCACCCCTGACCAAACCAACTACCGAGACTCTGCCACGGGCCTACTCGCCCGGCGGAACTCGAACGAAACCCTCGGTCCAATGGTCCTCATCGAGCTCGCAGGGGTCGAAGTAGAAGCACTCCGGTTCATCACGGAAGCCCGGTAGTAGTCGAGCCTGCCGCACACGCTCTTCAACCCGTTCAAGGGTTGAGTAGATGCCGAGCAGCTTTACGTCGTCGCCGTCCAACTCGTCGCAGAACACGCCGTTCTCATCGACGTGCACTGTCGAGCCGTCGTCGCCGGCTTCGTTCTGGTGGCCGACATGCCACAGCGGATACACGATCACGGACGCGAAGCTATCAGCAGGCGAGTTCGTGGGACCTGCGGTGTTCGGCGCCCCCTCACCTTCTGGGACCTCACGAACACAAACCGGGCATCATGCGACTTCGCCGAGGCCCTGGGGGACGAAGTGGTGTCTCACAGGGTGCGGCGGCATACGAGGGACTTTAGCCGTGCCCCTAAGCTTCTGGGCCCCCGGAGCCCGTCGGCACCCAGGACGAGATACCCCCAGCCCCCAGGGAATTTCCGATTACTGCCCAGCAATTCGACCCGGATTCGACCCGACACGTTCACCTGCCCCTGCACGCCCGCCTGACCTGCACAAATAGTTGCGCGAAGCGGTCATAGGCAGTACTGGCGGCAGTAGACGATCTGCCCGGGCTTGCTGACGCTGCGGCGGGCCAGTGCCCAGCGTTGGTGGGTGGGCATCTCGCCGTCGAAGTCCTCGATGGAAGTGATCTGCAGGGCGGCCCAGTGGTAGACGCGCGGGCCCTTTGCACCGTCGCCGCACGAACGTCGCTCCCAGGCTTCGTCGAGTGCCTGGGCGCAGAGGTGATCGATGCGTCCGAAGTGCGGCACCTGCTGGGACTTTGGGACCGCGAGCACGTATCCCAGGCCGGTCTCCTCCAGCATGCGGCGCAGCCGCCACTCCTGGCCGTAGGCGGCGTCTGCAGTCACCCAGGCGATGGGCAGCGGCGAGGCGATCGCCCGCAGCACCATGGCCTTGGCCAGGTCGGGTTTGGTGGCGAAGGCCCGCTCGTCAGGGATATGGGCGGCGCGGCAGCGGTCGCGGTCGTCGGTCCAGGCCTTGGGTAGATACAACTCCCGGTCCACCAGGGCGCGTCCGCGGGTGGTGGCGTAGTCGGCGAACACTCCGATCTGGCAGTAGTTTTCGGTGCGGCCGGCGGTGCCGGAGTACCGGCGTCGCAGGCCGGCCGAGGTGGTGCCCTTCTTGAGGAAGCCGGTGTCGTCGAGGATGAGGATTCCGTCGGGTACGCCGAGCCGTTCGGCTACGTAGTACTGGAGGTCGTCGCGGAGCCCGTCGGCGTCCCAGCGGGCGCCGTTGAGGAGCCGCTGGAGGCGGTCGGGTGTGCGGTGTCCGGCGTATTCGCCCAGCTGCCAGCCGTTCTTGCGGCCAACCGGACCCAGCAGCCCACGGATGTGATCACGCATCCTGCGACGCGGCTCAACCCGCTTGAAGCGGTGGCCCGTACGCAGGAACAGTTCCTCGAGTTCTTCGTTCCGGATCTCTTCTGCACGCTCGTCGATCACGCGGGAGGCTGCCCGGACCGCTGCCGCTATCAGCGGCGGCTGCACACGATCGAGGGGCGGTCCGGGAAAGAGAACACGGGCCGACCACTGGGCGGGGGCGGGGTCGGAGCATCGAGCACCGGATGCAGGCTTCTCTGAACTAACCTCGCGCTTTCACGAGCTGGGCTGTCCGGCAGGTGATCAGAAAAGTAGAGACTCCCTCTGACCAGCCAGAATGAGGATCATCGAGGGCCTGTTTCCCGCACCAGTCAGAGGCACTTCCCAGGTGCGGCATAACCGATTGCCGCGTTGCACCTCGGTGTATATGGTCCACGCATGTCGCAGCCTGATCAGCCGTCTCCAGGGACAGTCTGGGCCGAAGGGCTGCTGCGGGAGGTGTACCCCGCAGCAGAGGTGATCGAGGCGGTGCCGCGTACTGGCGGCCAGTTGAGTGCGGTGTATGAGATCCGCTGCGCGGATCCTGCGCATACCGCGATCTTCAAGGTGTATGCGCCCGAGTGGGAGTGGAAGCAGGCCAAGGAAGTCCACGTCTATCAGATGCTTGCAAGCCTTCGATCCCTGCCAGTGCCGAACGTGCTGCACCACACGCCGGGCGGAGGGCCTGGAGGCCAGGCTGTCACGATCCTGAGCCTGCTTGAGGGGCGCCCGCTGTCTGAGGTGTCAAAGGATGTGGACCAGGGCGGGATTCCGTCGTTCTACCGCGAGATGGGCGCCGCCCTGGCAACGGTGCACCAGATCGGCCAGGAGGCATACGGCTACCTGACCAACCGCATCCTCGATCCGCTTGCCGACAACGGGACCTACATGCGGCGCCAGTTCGCCAAAAAGCTCAAGGAGTTCAGGGAGTTGGGCGGCGACGGTCGGCTGCATGACGCAGTCGCGCGGCGGGTCGAGCGTGACGGGGCGCTGTTCGGCAACTGCGAGTCCGCTGTGCTCTGCCACAACGACCTGCACGAGGGCAACGTGCTCGTCGCACCCCGTCCGGGCGGCTGGGAGGTGACCGGCGTGATCGATGTCGAGAACGCGATCGCCGCCGACCCGCTGATCGACCTGGCCAAGACCGACTACTACTCGCTCGGCCGCGGCGAGCCGGAACGCGGCGCCCTGCTCGAAGGCTACGGACCGCTTCCCGCCGACGCCGCCGAGCGGCTCGACCTCTACCGGCTCTACCACGCGGTCGAGTTGTGGGACTGGTTCCGTTCGATGGGCACGGTCGAGCCTTTAGGGGGTATCGCCGAGGACATCGCCCGCTTGGCGGGCTAGCCTCGCGACTTTCGCGGAGCGGAAGCGGACTGTCCGACAGGTGATCGGATCAGAGAAAAGTCGGGCTGCTCGACTGCCGCGGCGGCGATCTCTCTGGCGAGCCGAGCGCGGGGGGCCGGGGGGCGGGGGGCAGCATCGGTAGCAGACCGAGGAGGGCATCTGTGCGGTTGCAGTGCGAGGCGGTGACGCGTGCGGACGCGGTACAGCACACGTTCCGGCTTCCGTGTCCCACCCGTGCCTGGGACCACGGCACAGGGGCGGTACCGGTCAGGTGGCAGCGGTAGTGGCGTGACGACGACCACAGCCAGCAGGCGCAGGACAACGCAACGTCGCCGCGACGAGAGTCCGCGGCGACGTCATGACCGGGCAGCCGCGCTCGGCCCGCCTCGTGCCGGCGGATCAGTGCGGCATGTCGTCCAGCGCGGTTGACACGCCGTCGGCGTTCGGCGGCTCGACCGCGAACAGCACCACACTGCCGTCCGGCAGGTCGGCCTTCGCGATCCGGAGAAGGCCGCCCGCCGCCAGGGCGAGCTGGGCGGCGGTGTCACTCCTCCGGTGCCGCGACGATGCGGCGGCAGCGGGGATCTGCGGCGAACAGGGCGGGGACGCTCGAACGCGACTCGGACATGGGCGGGGCAGACAGGAGAACGCCCCGCCAGGACATCGTCAACGGCATCCGCTGCTCAGCCCCAACTCCTGGGCCACCTGCGCCACCTGATCGAGGACGGACAGCCCATCATTGCGAGTCGCCGCAGCGGTGACTCCTGCCCTTCCCCAGCCGCAACTCAGAGCACGCGGGAGGATCACTTTCGTGAAACATGGGGCTTCTACTGTGAATGAACCGGTTGGTTCAATCGGGCTTCGCTCCGGGGACTTCAGGAGGCGCTGTGCCGGACGTCAGCTCCGCAAGTTTCATCCCGCGCAGGGTGACCGGCCCGCAGGAGGCGGCAGAGGTGCTCGCCGCCGAGGGCGCGGCCATCGTGAGCGGGCTGGCGGACGAGGAGAGCGCGGTCGCGATGGGCCGCGCGATCATGGGGGACCGGTCGGTGCGGTGCGGCACCCAGTTCGAGGCGACGAAGGAGAGCGCCCGGGTCGAGGCGATGCAGATGAAGGCGCAGCCCGCCGACAGGCGTGGCCGCAAACGCGACGCCAGCGGCCCGTCCGAGGAGCGGATGGTCGCCCACAACGACGGCTTCGCTTTCGGCGATTACGCCCCCGACCATCTGTTCCTGTGGTGCGAGCGGCCCGCGGCCCGCGGCGGCGACTCCTTCCTGATCGACACCTCCCGGCTGCTGGACCTGTTGGCCGCCGATCCCGGCAGCGCCGCGCTCGCCGACTTCTGCCGCACGATCGACATCGACCACTCCGAGCCCAACTATCCGCAGCGCGGCTTCTCACCGATCGTCCGGCAGACCCCGTCGGGCCGCTTCCAGGGCCGTCACCATCCCTATCTCGCGCCGGTCGAGGGGCCGTTGGAGCTGGAGCACTGGACGTATGTGCGCGCCTGGCAGGCCGCGGTCGTCGCGGCCCGTGACAGCGGGCCGATGTTCCGGGTGGGCCCGGGTGAGATGATCTGCATTGACAACTACCGGGTGTTGCACGGCAGGGACGGGTACAGCGACCCGCTCCGCAGGGTCTGTTCGATCTGGGGCTGGAGCCAGGACGCGGTCGCGGTTCCGGACGGCCCGCTGGACATTGTCGTCCCCCGGATCCCCATGGCGTCGTGAAATCTCCGCGCCTTCAGGGGGGAGCTCGCGCCGCGGGCGCAGCCGGTCGTCACGGACGTTCGAGGACCGCACCGCACTCCCCCCACGTCACCACCGTCACCGACCCTGACTGCGCGACCGGCCCCACCTCCAGCACCGCCCCCGGCGCCCTCCTGGCCACACACCACAACGGCGAGCCCCTCACCGCCGACGGCCCTCCGCACCAAAACCGGGCATGGAATCCGTAAGTAACAAACACGGAATGGCAGGGCAATCTACGTGCGTCAGTCTCGGCTTGGTCGTCCGGCGGCAGACAGTCGGCACTGAGCACGGAGGGATGCGCGATGAGCTTCCACAGCGCGTGCAGCACGGACCTCCGGTGCCGTGCCCACCAGTCGGCCTGGACACGCGGACGCGTGGCACACGGTTCACATCCGGAATCCGAGGACTCTCACACCTGACCTCGTACCGATGACCGCGCCCGGCGCCCTGCCCGCTCAGCGGTTCCACCGTGCCTCCACCCCGGGATCGGCTTGTCACCGCACTCGCTCGCCTCACACGTGTCCACGCCGCCGTACCGGCGTGCGCGCTGCACAGGTGTCTGTCCGGCCGTTCCCCGCCGCGCCACGCAGAAGGACTTCCGCATGACCACCGCTCCACCCCAGCCTGCTCTTCCACCCCCGCCTGCTCTGCCGCGGGACTGCACCTTCGACGCCGACGACTGGGCGATCCTCGCCCAGCACTGGTATCCGGTTGCCCTGTCCAGCGAGATCGGCGACGCGCCGACCGCCGTGCGGCTGCTCGACGAGACCCTGGTGGCCTACCGGGTGGGCGGCAGCGTGGTCGTGGCCCACGACATCTGCCCGCACCGCGGGGTGCCGCTGAGCCTCGGCCGCGGCGACGGGAACGGCATCACCTGCGCGTACCGCGGACTGCGCTTCGGTGAAGGCGGGCGGTGCGTGCAGGTGCCGGCCCATCCGGAGTCGAAGATCCCGTCCCGGCTGAACCTGCGGACCTACCCCGTCGTCGAGCGGTACGGGCTGGTGTGGACCTGCCTGCGCCCCGAGCCCGACACGCCCCCGGTGATCCCGGCCATGGCCCACTGGGACGAGACAGGCTTCCAGCAGATCAACTGCCCCTGGATCGACATCGCCGCGTTCGCCGGCCGCCAGGTCGAGGGCTTCCTCGACGTCGCGCACTTCGGCTTCGTCCACCTCGACTCGTTCGGTGACCCCGACAACACCGAGGTCCCCGACTACACCCCGGTACGCCACCCGTACGGCCACTCCGTCGACTACTGGAGCAGCGTCAGCAACTACCCGCACGGCACCAAGGAGGCCCCGCCCGGCTTCCGGTGGCTGCGCCACTTCGACGTGCACCTGCCGTTCACGGCCACGCTCGTCGTGCACTTCCCCGACGGCGGGCTGCTCAACATCATGAACGCCGCCTCCCCCGTCTCCGCCCGCCGGACCCGCATGTTCGCGCCGATCGCCCGCAACTTCGACACCGACCAGCCCGTCCAGGCCGTATACGACTTCAACCGCACGGTCTTCGAGGAGGACCGCGCCGTCGTCGAGGTCCAGAAACCCGAGAACCTCCCCCTCGACCCGAGACTCGAAGTGAACATCCCCGCCGACCGCAGCTCCATCGCCTACCGCCGCGGCCTGCGCGACCTGGGCCTGAGCCACTTCTTCACCGCGTAGGCCCACCGTGCAGACACTCGACGCCCGACTCGGGCCCTCCCTCGTCCGGCCGCACTCCCTGTGCAACTCCCCCAGGGAAAAAGGCCGTTACCTGATCTGCGTACGGCGTGACGATGCCGGCCGGGGCGGCTCCCGCACCCTGCACCGTGACCTCACCATGGGCCGACGGCTACGGATCTCGCCCCCGCGCAACCACTTCCCGCTCGCGGCGGCCGGGCATCACGTGCTCGTCGCGGCCCGTGTCGGCATCGCACCCCTGCTGTCGATGGCCGAAGCCCGGGCCGCGCGGGGAGCGTCGTTCGTCCTGCACCACTACTCCTCCAACGCGGCGGAGGCCCCCCTGCCGGAGCGGCTCCAGACCTCCGCTCTCGGCGAGCGGGCAGTGACCCACCACAGCGACCAGGGGGACACGGTCCACGCGGGGCTGCCCGCCGAACTACAGGTCCCGGAACCGGACACGGCCATCCATGTCTGCGGGCCTGACGGCTTCATGACCCACGTCGTGACCGAGGCGACCGCTGCGGGCCGGCGCCCCGGCCAGCTTCATGCCGAACGCTTCGCCCCGGCGGCTCCACCATCCACCGAGGACCGCGCACCGGCCCTCCGGGATGACCAGGGACGTCGGCCTGGCGTGCTGCTCGACTGCGCGCAGGGCACCCGCGGCGCCTGCCCCACCCCCGTCCTGACCGGCGAACCCGACCACCGCAACGAGGTCCAGACCCCGGACGAGCGCGCGGCGGGCGACCGGATCACCATCTGCCGCTCCCCCGCCCGCACCCCCGAACTCCTCCTCGACTTCTGACCCGGGATCCCTGATCCCGGGCCGGCGCTCGACCGGAGAACGGCCCGGCATTGGCCGGGCCTCGCCCCACCCATGTTCCTCAGATCCGCCAGGAGCCGGTGCCGACCCGGCCAGTGAAAGGAAAGCGCGCCATGACCAGAAGCACGAACAGTGACGACAGAGCGTTCGCCGCCACCGACCGACGTCTCTTCCTCAGGCGGGGACTGCAGCTGGGCGGCGCCGTGCTGCTCGGCGGCCCGCTGCTCGCCGCGTGCGGCGATTCGGACTCGTCGTCCTCTTCCTCCTCCCCCTCATCCTCCGGTTCCAAGAGTTTCGGTGAGCTGACACTCCGGCTGTCCTGGATCAAGAACGTCGAGTTCGCGGGCAGCTACATAGCGGACAGCAAGGGCTATTACACGGACGAGGGCTTCTCGAAGGTCACGCTGATCGGCGGCGGCCCGTCCGCGACACCGATGGAGACGGACGTCGTCACCAAGAAGGCGCTCGTGGCGATCAGCGCCCCCGACATCACCGGCGCGGCCGTCGCCAAGGGCGCACCGCTGAAGATCATCGGTGCGCAGTACCAGAAGAACCCGTTCTGCATCATGTCGATGGCCAAGGCCCCGATCGCCAAGCCGGAGGACATGTACGGCAAGAAGATCGGAGTCCAGGCGGGCAACGAGTCCGTGTGGGCGGCGTACATCAAGGCGACCGGGCTCGACGAGTCGAAGATCACGAAGGTACCGGTGCAGTTCGACCCGCTGCCCCTGACCCAGGGCACCGTGGACGGCTGGTTCTCCTTCGTGACGAACGAGCCGAACTCGCTGCGTCTGAAGGGTTTCAAGGTCGCCACGATGCTGCTCGCCGACACCGGCTATCCGCTGGTCTCGGAGACGTACTGCGTCCGCCAGGACACCATCGACAAGCAGCGTGACCTGCTCAAGGCGTTCCTGCGCGCGGAGATCAAGGGCTGGAAGGCGAACATCGCCGACCCGGCGCTCGGCGCGAAGCTCGCAGCCGAGACGTACGGCAAGGGGCTCGGGCTGACGACCAAGGAGCAGACCCTCGAGTCCAAGGACGAGAGCGAGTTGATGGTGAGCGCCGACACCAAGAAGAACGGCCTGTTCACGGTCACGCAGGCGCTGATCGACGAGAACATCAAGACGCTGAAGTACGGCGGCCTCGACATCACCGCCGACAAGCTCTTCGACCTCTCGATCCTCGAAGAGGTCTACAAGGAAGACCCCAGCCTCATCTAAAGGCCCCCGGCGGTACCGGTGCGGCCCCGTCGGCCCGCCGGTACCGGCTTCCCACTACCCGCACCGCACACAGAGGTCAACTGATGAGTACCGCAGCAGCTGTTCCCGAAGCCTCCGACGACCCCGGAAAACAGGCCGACTCCGGCACCGGGCTGTCCCTGCGCGGGCTGAGCAAGGAATTCAAGCTCGGCCGACAGCGCATACCCGCACTGGCCGGCGTCGACCTGGACACCGCCGAGGGCCAGTTCCTCACCCTGCTCGGGCCGTCGGGCTGCGGCAAGTCGACCGTACTGCGGATCCTCGCAGGTCTCGACAGCCCGACCTCCGGTACGGCGCTCGTGCACGGCGAGGATCCGGAAGCAGCCCGAAAGCGGCACCACTTGGGCATAGCCTTCCAGGACGCCGCGCTGCTGCCGTGGCGCTCGGTCGCCGCCAACATCCGCCTCCCGCTGGAGATCAGCGGCATCAAGGCCGACCCGGCAGCCATCGCCGACCTCATCAAACTGGTCGGCCTCGAAGGCTTCGAGAAGGCCCGCCCCGCCCAGCTCTCCGGCGGCATGCGGCAACGCGTCGCCATCGCCCGCTCGCTGGTCGTCGACCCCAAGGTGCTGCTGCTGGACGAGCCGTTCGGCGCATTGGACGACATGACCCGCCAGCGACTCAACCTCGAACTCCAGCGCATCTGGCAGGCCCGCGCGGTGACCACTCTGCTGGTCACCCACTCCATCAACGAGGCCGTGCTGCTCAGCGACACCGTCGCGGTCATGTCGCCCCGCCCGGGCCGGATCGTGGAGAAGGTCACCATCGACCTGCCCCGCCCCCGCACCCCGGAGATGATGCGCTCGCCCGAGTTCCACGCCTACGCCGACCAGTTGTCGGAACTCCTGTTCGGCCGCGTCGACACGCCCGCCGACAGCGCCGAAGACGCTCCTGGTCCCGCCGCGGAGGCGTCATGAGTGCCCGACGTTCCGCCTGGACCGGCGGGGCCCTCGGCATCGCGGCCCTGATCGGGGCGTGGTCGCTGCTGTCCACCACGGTCGTCGGCACCGGGGACGGCGTACCCACCCCCTGGGCAGTCGTGGCGAGCGTGTTCGACGACGGCTGGACCTTCTACAGCCCGCATGTCGAGCAGACCGTCGGCGAGGCCCTGACCGGCTATCTGGTCGGCAACGGGCTGGCGCTGGGCCTGGCGGTACTGGTGCTGCTGGTGCCCGTGCTGGAGCGGGTGGTCACACAGATCGCGGTGGCCTCCTACTGCCTGCCCATCGTGGCGATCGGCCCGATCCTGTCCCTCGTCCTCGACGGGGACAAGCCGATGTCGGCGATGGCCGGGCTGTCGGTCTTCTTCACCACCCTCATCGGCGCACTGCTCGGGCTGCGCTCGGCCGACCCGGCCGCGCTCGACCTGGTACGCGCCTACGGCGGCGGCCGCTGGCAGCAGATGCTGCGGGTCCGCATGATCGCCGCACTGCCCAGCACTCTGGCCGCACTCAAGATCGCCGGTCCGGCGGCACTGCTCGGCGCGATCATCGGCGAGTACCTCGGCCGGGTCGACAACGGCCTAGGCATCGCCATGACCATCGCCCAGCAGCAACTCGACGTGCCCCGCACCTGGGGCATCGCCCTGGTCTCGGGCGCGGTGGCAGGCGTCGCCTACGGCGCGGTCGGGCTCGTCGCCCGCTACGCCCTGCCGTGGTCGCGCACGACAACAGTGGAAGGCGGAGGCGCATGAGCACCGCGACGGAGACGGGGACCAGGACGGACACGGCCCCCACGCTGCGCTTCGCGGCGGGCGTGCTGCGCCCGCTGCTGAACGTGGTCGTGACGATGGCGGCCGTCATCGTCCTGTGGATCATCTTCCTGCAGGTCTACGACCTCGACCCGCTGGTGGCCAAGTCACCGGTCGACATCTTCCACTACCTGTTCACCGCCCCGGACGCGGGCGCCCACCGCTCCCTGGTCTCCTCAGGTCTGGGCCGCACGCTGCTCGACGCCGGGTCCGGCTTCGTGGCCGGGCTGGCGGCGGCAGCCGGCGTGGCCGTCGTCTTCGTCCTCCTCCGCAGCGTCGAGCAGGCCCTGCTGCCGATGGCGGTCGTCGTACGCTCCGTACCCCTGGTGGCGATGACCCCGCTCATCACGCTCGTCTTCGGCCGCGGCCTGATGGCCACCACCGTCATCAGCGGCCTGATCGTCTTCTTCCCCGCCCTGGTCACCATGACCTTCGGCCTGCGCTCCGCGTCCCGCCAGGCCGCCGACCTGTGCCGGGCGTACGGCGCCGGAGACTGGACCGTCGCCCGCAAGGTCATGCTGCCCAGCGCGGTCCCCGCGTTCTTCGCCAGCGCCCGCGTCGGCGTCCCCGGAGCCCTGATCGGCGCGCTGCTCGCCGAATGGCTCTCCACCGGCCAGGGCCTCGGCTACGCCATGCTCAAAGACTCCTCCACCTTCGACTACGACCACCTCTGGGCGTCGGTCGCGGTCCTCACCGCGGTGTCCGCACTGGCGTACAACCTCATCGCGGCCGTCGAGACCGTCGCCCTGGCCCGCTTCGCGCCCAACATCCGTCCGGGCACCTGACCCCGTCCCGCCCGGTGCGGGCTGGAGCGGTGGAAGACGTTGACGATGCCTGCGGCTTCGCTGGTCGCTGCCGGAGCCGATGCGCGCCGTGTCGGTCAACGACCCAGCCCTGCCCCCCGGGGGGGGGCACGCCGGACAGCCCTGTGGGACGGCTAGCGCGCATTCGCCGGTAATGGGGCGACGGTGGTGTCGCCGTCCGCAGCCGCCACGCCACCGATCGCACCCGGGCGTTCCCGGAGATTGAGAAGGCGGTGCGCCGGTTGCCGGACGATACGGCCCTATATGGGCCGCGACAGCACCGAGGTGATGGAGGGGCTGCCCGAGGATGTGGTCGGCCTGGTGCGGATCGCTCTGGACGCCACCTTGATGGGCGCGGTCACCACCATGACCACGGGCGCGGGCGACGCTCGCGGAGTCCGTGGAGAACACCACAGACGTCGCCCGGCTGCTGCTCAGCCGCCCGTGGCCAGCCGCATGAGGTCGGAGTCGAAGTCGATCTCACCGAGTTCCGCTGCCACGCCGGTCGGGCGGGCGCTGCTGCCGAAGGTGTGCTGGTAGCCGGACCAGGCGCCGTCCGTGATGGAGGCGGTGACGCCGGACTCCACCAAGGCGGCGAGTTCGGTTGCGGCGCGCTCTACGCGGGTGCTCAGGGAGCGCTCCGCCCAGTCCTCCGGAGCGGCGAACAGCGAGGTGGGGATGGTCAGGGCGCGCAGGTAGGCGAAGATCGGGCGCATCCGCTCGTCCGGAACCAGCGCATGCCGGGAGGTGCCCGCGGTGGCAACCAGGGCGACCGGTTTGGCGATGAGCAGGTCGTTGTCCAGCACGTCCAGGAAGGACTTGAACAGGCCGCTGACATCAGCCTTGTAGACCGGGGTGGCGGCGATGACGGCATCGGCACGGGCCAGCCGGTCGATGGCGCCCTGCAGCTCCTCCCCGACGAAGCCGACCACGCTCGCCTTCCCGATCTCCTCGATGAGGGCCGGGAGTTCGATCGTGGAGACCTCGGCCCGGATGCCGCGCCCGCCCAGCAGGTCGATGCTCTTCTGGGCGAGCCGGTTGGCCAGCAGCGTGGTCGAGGAGGGATCGCTCACACCGGCGGTGACGACGACGATGCTGCGCGGCTCCGCAGTGGGGATGGTCATGGGGATCAGTCCTTCTCTTCCTTTTCCTCGCTGGACGGCGGCCGTTCCGCGTCGTTCGCGGCGACCAGGTCGGCGCACAGGTCGCGCAGGGTGCGCAGTTGCCCGGGTTCCAGGGCACCGGCCATGGCCCGGATGACCTGCCTGGCGTGCCGACGGCCCACCTCCCGCTGCAGCTCACGGCCCGGTTCGGTCAGCACGATGCGCTGGGCGCGGGCGTCCTGCGGATCGGGACGGCGCTCTACCAGACCGTGCTCCTGCAGCCGGGCGACGAGGCGGGAGACCCCGGACTGGGTGAGCATCATCTGCTGGTGGATCTCGGTCATCCGCAGCCCGTGCGGCGCCTTGGACAGGGTGTAGAGCACGTCGTACTCGCGCGGCGAGCAGCCGGCCCACTCCCCGTCCTCGGCGAAGCGGCGGGAGATGACGACCTGGGCGCGGAAGAGGCTCTCCCAGGCCTCCAGCGCCAGCCGGGCGCTGCCGCTCACGGCTGCGGGTGGACGGCGACCGCGGACGGGTCGCTGTCCTGGTAGGGCGAGGCTCCCGCGGTGTTGTCGCCGCGGTTGCGGTTGGGGGTGGGGCGGCGCACCGGGCCCTCCCCGTACTTGGCCTTGACCAGCTGGGCGTGGGTGGGCGCCGCGGACGGCACGCCGGGGGCGCGGCGCGCCTCCATCTCCTTGCGCAGCACCGGCACGACCTCCTCCGCGAGCAGGTCGATCTGCTTGAGCACCTCGGCCAGGGGCAGCCCGAGGGTGTCCAGCGCCCACAGCTGGCGCTGGTAGTCGCCGTAGATCTCCTGGAAGGACAGGGTCTTCTCGATGACCTCCTGGGGGCTTCCGACGCTGGTGGGGGTGGCCGAGGCGTACTCCTCCAGGGACATCTGGAAGCCGAACGGGTTGTTGGCGAAGTACGGGCGGAAGTTCTTGAAGGCGTCCTGGGAGCGCTTGGCTATGTACGCCTGTCCGCCCAGGCCCACGAACGCGTCCTGCGCACGGCCGTGCCCGTAGTGCTCGAAGCGCTGCCGGTAGAAGTCGACCAGCGGCTTGAAGTGGCCCATCGGGGCGAGGATGTTGTTCGCGAAGAAGCCGTTGCCGTAGTAGGCGGCCTGCTCGGCGATCTCCGGGGTGCGGATCGAGCCGTGCCACACGAAGGGCGGCACGTCGTCCAGCGGGCGCGGGGTGGCGGTGAAACCCTGCAGCGGGGTGCGGAACTCGCCGTCCCAGTCCACCACGTCCTCCCGCCACAGGCGGTGGAGCAGGTTGTAGTTCTCCAGGGCGAGGTGGACGCCCTTGCGGATGTCCTTGCCGAACCAGGGATAGACCGGGACCGTGTTGCCGCGGCCCAGCATCAGGTCCAAGCGGCCCTGCGAGAGGTGCTGCAGCATCGCATAGTCCTCGGCGATCTTCACCGGGTCGTTGGTGGTGATCAGCGTGGTCGAGGTGGACAGCTGGATCTGCCGGGTCTGCGCCGCGATCGCCGCGAGCAGGGTGGTGGGCGAGGAGTCGAAGAACGGCGGGTTGTGGTGCTCGCCGATCGCGAAGACGTCCAGCCCCGCCTCGTCGGCATGGCGGGCGATCTCGACGGTCGCCTGGATCCGCTCGGCCTCGCTCGGGGTGTGCCCGCCGACCGGGTCGCTGGTGACATCGCTGACGGAGAAGATGCCGAACTGCATGACGGGCGTTGTCCCTTCCACATGCTGATCCCCATCGGGGCTGGTCTTGATCCCTATCGGGAATCACCCGTCACAACATGCATGAGAAATCATGTATTCCCCGATGCTGCCACCCGCCCTGCCGAGCAGCCGGGAGGGATCTCACCTCCCGGCCCCATTTTGACCGTTGTGAGGGTCATGTCTCGTTTGGCGCCCCTCGATCATGGGCTCCAGCCCTTCGCTGTCGTGGACGTTGACTGGCGTGCGGTGTCGCTGCCAGACGTGGCCGCGACACCGCCCGGCGCCGGCTCCCTCGCCGGCTGGACCCACTCTCGGCGCCCGCCGGGCGTTCCTCAGAACCTTTTCCGGGCATTCGCGTCACAGCAGCGGCCGTTGCGGGTCGAAAAGAGTCCAGGCACCACGCACACGAGCCACGGCAGGAAGGCCACCATGACCACGCAGACCCCGACGCCCACCGAGGACACCCCTGCACCCCCGACGGGCCGCACCATCGGCGCGGCAGACGGCCATCAACCTCGATCTGGTCGTCGCGTAAAGCGTGCCCAACACCGATGTGGCCGGCCGCCCGCCGACGAAGAGTCCTCCACGACCGAGGCACACGTCGCCTGGCGGCACCCGGTGTGTGCGGACGACAGCTGATCCAGGTGGGAGGTGGACGAGCGTGAACCCCACGTCCATAGGGGTGATCATGGAAATGGCCCTGGCTTTCGCGGGGCTCTTCGGCGGATTCGCCGCGTTCCCGCTCGTGGGCGCGCTCGGCCTCTTCGGCCGGGCGGCAGGCCGGTGGGGCGAGGGCGGCGGCAGTGTCGGGGACGTACGGGACGCGTTCGAGCGGAGCCGCCGATGACCGCCGCCACACAGCGGGGTACCACGACGGTCACGGACCAGGCCGTCCGCAAGATCGCCGAGCGGGCCGCCGACGAGAGCGCGACGGCTCAGGCGCCGGGCACGGCGGCATCCGCACACGCATGCCGGGCACGGGCGAACCTCGACGTGTCGCTCCCCTGCCCGCCGCCGCCGGCCGAGACGGTCCACAGTCCGCACGAGCATGTCGCGGACCACACAGGGGAGTTGACCGGAATCGACGTGACATCCGCACGGATCAGGGTGACCTCGCTCGCTCCCGCCACAGGCGTCGGCCAGGAGCATCGGTCCGCGCCCGCCGACCGTGCGCCGCGACGTCTTTCGTCCCGGCGCCGCGTGCCGGCCGCCGTACTGAGCGCCGTGGCCACCGCGGTGTGCGGCGTCCTGGCTCTGGATCTGGTCCTGGTGCACGCAGCGCATCACTCCACGGCCCTGTGGCGTAGCGAAACCGTCCGCCGGCTGTCCCAACACGGGCCGGGCGACCGGTCGGTGACCGTGGCGAGCGGTCTGACGGTCCTGCTCGGCCTGTGGATGATCGTGCTCGCCGTCACCCCGGGACTGCTTCGGCGCAGGACCGTACACTCCCCTGCCCCGCGAGTCGCCGCAGCCGTGGACCGCCCGGTCATCGAGTCCCTGGCACGGGACGCCGTGGGCGGCGTACCGGACGCCGGCACCGTCCATGTCAGCGGCCGTCGCCGCCGACTCTCGGTGCGGGCCTCGCTCCTGTTCGGGGAGCGCTCATCGGCGAATGCCGCCGTCACCGCCGCGGTCGACTCCACGCCGGCGTCCTGCGGCCCGCGCCGGCCTCACCGGCTACGCGTGCGCCTCACCCCCGCGGCCGTCCCGAAGCCCCCGACACCCAACACGCCGTCAACTCAGGCCCACACACCTCCCGCCCTCGGCACGGTCCCGGGAGGCGAGGCGTGATGCGGCAGTCCCGTACCACCAGCAACCGACCCGTGATCGGCAGTACAGGACCGGCGCTCCTGACGCCGGGCGGATGGCTCGCCCCCTTCGATACCACCCTCGCGCAACTACTGCCGGCTCGACGGCCCGAGCCCTCGGCCGCTCACGATGTCCTGCCGGACGCCGACCGACGGGTACCGCTGCGCGACGCAGTCCGGCGGACTCCCGCCGTCTTGGCGGCCGCGATCGCGCCCAGCGTGCTCTTCAGGTGCCGGTTCCTCGCACAGATCGGTTCCCGGCCGGCGCAGCCGGTGTCACCGGACACACCCAAAGCCCCCGTTCGGGCACCGGCGCTCGCCGAGGCACTGGCGGCGCGGGCCATGCCCGGTGACGCCCGCAGCCGAGCACGGGTCCTGCCCCACTCCCGACGCTGCCTGGTGGTACGGCTGCGAGTCCGGCGCGAACCAGACACCTCCCTGCGGGACATGCTGCCCCACCTGTGCGCGCTGCCCGCCGAGGCCAGGGAGTCCGCCGCACCGTACAGCGCTCACACCCGCCTGCGCCCCAGCGCCGTATCGAAACACGTGCCCCATGTCCGCTGACCCCTACCCCGGCGGCACCCGCCGCGTGCTCCCCCGTCCCGGCCACCCCCGGCCGGTCGACACCTGGTGGCCGGCTCTGCGGCAGACACCAGTGTCGCTGTGGAACGACGACATATCCGACTACGCCGCGGCCCTGACGTACTACGCCATTCTCTCCGTGCTGCCCGCGCTGCTGGTGACGGTCCTGTCGTTCGGCCTGATCAGCCCTGGCACTGCGCGGGAGTTCGTCACCCAGGTCACCGCGTACGCGCCTGCAGAGTCGGCCGACGACCTGCACGCCGTCCTGTCGCGGATGCTGGGCGCGGACGGCACGGCCTGGCCGCTGCTGGTCGCCGGGATCGTGAGCGCGCTCTGGTCCGCCTCCAGCTATCTCGCCGTCTTCCGTCGCGCCCTGCATCGCATGCACCGCGTCGAGGACCAGCGCTCGCCCTGGCGGCGGGCCCATCGCATCCTGCTGACCGCGCTCGCGCTGCTGGTCCTGCTGTTCACCGGCTCCCTGGCCCTGCTGCTGACGGGGCCGTTGGCCGGGCACCTGGGCCAAGCGCTGGGTCTTCGTGCCACGGTGGCCTGGGGTTGGAACGTGTTGCGCTGGCCACTGCTGCTCTTGCTGGTGGCGCTGCTGGTCATCATCGTCTTCCACACCGGCCCGACCGCGGCCCGTCAGCGCGCGAACAGTCTGCCCGGCGGCCTCCTGGCGGCGGTCCTGTGGCTGACCGTCTCCAGCGGCTTCGCGGTGTACGCCTCCACCCTGAGCACGTACAGCAGGCTCTACGGCTCCCTCGCCGGCGTCGTCGTCTTCCTGATCTGGCTGTGGCTGTCCAACCTCGCACTGCTCAGCGGCGCCCAGTTCGCCGCCGAACTGAGCAGAGGCACCACGCAAGGCACCACAAGGGGTCCGGACTTGTAGCACGTCATCGCCGCACGGTGAAATGAAGTCCCGCCGGCGACGACGGCTCACGCCGGTCATCGCACGGGTCCACGGCACCGGCTCGGCATCGACGAGAGGCTCGCGGACCCGGTCGGAATGCGGTTCACGACAGAGGGCTCGGCTCCCGACCCGATGTACGTCGCCTACGGCTTCTCCCCGCGATGCCCTCCTCGGCCCGGTCCTCTACGACGGTCACAACTAACGTCTCTGCTACGCCATCCAGACCACCAGCTGCGACAGCGGCTGGGACGGCCTGCCAGTCCGGCTTCTCCAGCAACTCCTGGCTCGTGGCCCCGGGCCTGGAGACGATGGACGACTCCGCGAGTACCGCCCAACGCGAGCACGCCGCAGCCGTCGCAGAGCCGTCACCTCGAAAGGCACGATGACCACCCGCTGCCGAGCAACCGTGCGTGGCACCCGAGTCAGAACGCCGTATGTGCGAACCAGCGCTCCAGGAGCCCGGTGTCCCCCGACACCTTGAAGACCGGCTCCCGGTAGGACCGGCGTCCGTAGAGCAGCAGCAGGAGGTCCGCGGCCGGCGCCTGCACGGCCGCGTCGTCCGCCGCCCCAAAACCGCTCTCGCCGCCCGCCACCGGCCGGAAGCCGTCGGGCTCCAGCCGTACCCGCCACTCCTCGCCGACCGCGCCATCGGCGCCCGTGCGCCCGAACGCCAGAACCTCGCCACCGCCCCGCAGTTCGGTGACCCCCGGCGCGAAGAGTCCCGCGTAGGGGAGGTTGACCAGGAACTCGTCGACGCCGTCCGCGGCCAGCTCCGGGTCGACATCCGCGTCGCGACCGACGGCACGCTCCGCGTCCACCCGGTGCACCAGCGTCTCGAACAGCATCCTCCGGGCCCAGAACCGCGCATGCGGGTCTGCGCCCCACGTCCACATCGCCGCACCGGGATCGGTGTCCCGCAGCACAGCCGCCACCGAAGGCGCGCCTGCCGTCAGCCAGTCGGCGTAGTCCCGCACGTCCTCGGGAAGCCCCAGCTCGACGTCCCGATCGCGAGGAGCCTCCTGCACCCGCCGGGACAACAGGACGCAGAACCAGCGCTGCAGCGCTCCCACGTGCCGGGCCAGATCGGCCATGGTCCAGCCGGGGCAGGACGGCACGGCGCCGGCCGGGTCGGCGTCCCGCACTGCGTCCGCGAACCGGCCGGTCTCCCGCCCGATCGCCTCAATGTAGGTGTCATACGGCAGGGGGTGCCCCGCCGGGTTGGTCGTCGTCATCAGTAGCCGCCGCTCCGTGCCATGCTCTCGATCTCAAGGTCAGTGTGGCGGCTGGAGCGCACTCGAACGTTAATCGGCCCCAGGGGCCGGCCTGAGGACAGCTCGAAAGGGACGCCCGCGAACCACAAGGGCATTTCCTGATCTCGACGGGCACCCTGAGGAACCCCGGTAATACCAGGTCCGACGGCTGCCGGCGCTTCTCCCACCGCAGTCACCCCGACCACCCCGGCGGCCGGCGCCACAGGCGACTGCGTTGACGTGCAGCAAGGATGCTCGGCTGCCGTTGCCGCACAAACGGCGATGTACTGACTGCCACTTCAGCTGCTTCCCGTCCGCGGCCTCGACCAGCTCGTTCGCACGACACTGCTGCCCCCTCAAAACGAGAGCCGACCGCAGGCTTCAGCGGGTTCCGGTCGGGGGCTGCCGGGCCGTGAGAGCGATCACCACGGTAACGGCGAGGGCACCGCATCTGAGTTTACTTTCTTATACTCAGAAGGTAGCGTCACCGGTACAGCGATCCGGCTGCCGCACGGACACCTGTCACGGCACCCATCTGAGAAGGAGCGCCACCATGGGCGTCAGCCAAGAAGCACACGAGTTCGCGGAGTTCCTCGCCGGCGTGAGCGCGAAGTCCGCGACACCGGGTCTCGGCCTGAGCGTCGTCCGAGACATCGTCGACTCGAACCACAAGGCGTCGACCGAACCGGAAGGCGTCACCTACGCCGAGGTCGACGCGGACGGCGTAGCCGCCCTCTGGGCCATCCCCGAGGGCGCCGACCCCGACAAGGCGCTGCTCCACTTCCACTTCGGCGGATCCGTCACCGCCTCCATGCACTCCGACCGCAAGGCAGCCGGCCACATCGCGAAGGCCGCCGGAGTCCGATCCCTGGTCGTGGACTTCCGCCTCGCGCCGGAGCACCCCTACCCGGCACAGCTCGACGACGTCGAGACGGCTTACCGGTGGCTGCTCTCCCAGGGCTACGAGCCGCGGAACATCGGCAGCACCGGCCACTCCATCGGCGGCACGCTCGCGATCATGCTGGCGCTGCGTCTGCTGGCCATGGGCGAGCCCACCCCCGGTGCGATCGTCAGCGTCTCGCCCTGGACCGACCTCACCCTCCAGAACCCGTCGGTGGACGCCAACGAGGCGAACGACAAGATGCTCAGCCGCGCCACCCTCGAGCTCTTCCGCGGAGCCTGGGTGCAGGACCCCGCCATCGAGCCCGCCGACCCCCGGGTCAGCATCGCCAACGCCGACCTGACCGGTCTGCCGCCCACCCTCGTCTACTACGGCGAGTACGAGACCCTTGCCGACGACGGTGCCGAACTCGGGCGCCGGCTCGCCGACTTCAAGGTCACTTCCGAGACCAACGGGCTCCCCGAGGGGCAGCACTCATTCGTCCTGGGCGCGGGCCGCGTGCCCGAGGTGAACGCTGCGATCGACCGGATGGGTCAGTGGCTGCGCACGTACCTCGGCGCCTGACCAGAGCCTGAGGGCGGGGACCGCAGACAGGGGCTCGCCCACCATGACGTGACGCGTTGCCGGTGACCGGGAATCCGGGTCACCGGCATTCTGCTCGGCCATTGCGGCCAATCTGAGGTATGCGTGGAGGCAGCGTTCTGCACGCCGCCCCTCCCCCCGGTCCCTGGACGCCACAAAGGAGTGCGCAATGGGAAAGTACGAGGACGTCTTCCGCACCAGCACCGAAGATCCGGAGAACTTCTGGCTGACGGCGGCGGCAGGCATCGACTGGGATGTCGCTCCGCACCGCGCCCTGGACGACTCCGGCGCACCCTTCTACCGCTGGTTTCCCGACGGCCGGCTGAACGTCTGCTTCAACGCGCTCGACCGGCACGTCGACGCGGGCCGCGGCGATCAACCTGCACTCGTCCACGACTCCCCCGTGACCGGCACCCGGCGCACCTACACCTACTCCCAATTGAGGGACGAGGTGGCGGCCTTCGCCGGAGGGCTCGCGCAACTCGGTGTGGAACAGGGCGACCGAGTGGTGATCTACATGCCGATGGTCCCCGAGGCCGCCATCGCGATGCTGGCCTGTGCGCGCATCGGCGCCGTGCACTCGGTGGTCTTCGGCGGGTTCGCCCCGCACGAACTCGCCCTCCGCATCGACGACGCCGCCCCCAAGGTGGTCGTCTCCGCCTCCTGCGGCATCGAGGGCAAGCGCGTCATCGCGTACAAGCCGCTGCTCGACCGGGCCATCGAACTCGCGGTCCACAAGCCGGAGAAGAGCGTGATCCTGCAACGTCCGCAGGAGCGGGCCGAGTTGGGGGCCGACGATCTCGACTGGGCCGACCTGGTCGCCGCGGCACCACCGGCCGACTGCGTTCCCGTCCGGGCGAACGCGCCCCTGTACATCCTCTACACGTCCGGAACGACCGGGAAACCGAAGGGAGTTGTCCGTGACAGCGGCGGCTACGCGGTCGCCCTGCACTGGTCGATGGGCGCCGTGTACGACGTGGGCCCGGGCGAGACGATGTTCACCGGCTCGGACGTCGGCTGGGTCGTCGGCCATTCGTACATCGTCTACGCCCCGCTGCTGGTCGGCGCGACCACGATCCTGTACGAGGGCAAGCCGGTCGGCACCCCGGACGCGGGGCAGTTCTGGCGCGTCGCCGCCGAGCACCGCGTCAAGACGATGTTCACCGCGCCCACCGCTTTCCGGGCCATCCGCAAGGAGGACCCCAAGGGCCTGCTCGCCGCGGACCACGACCTGTCCGGCCTGCGCCACCTCTTCCTCGCGGGCGAGCGCCTCGACCCCGAGACGTACCACTGGGCGAGCGCCCTTCTGGACATCCCGGTGATCGACCACTGGTGGCAGACGGAGACCGGCTGGCCCATCGTCGCCAACCCGGTCGGCATCGAGGCCGCGCCCGTCAAGCCCGGCTCCCCCACCCGCCCGCTGCCCGGCTGGGACGTCCGCGTCCTCGATCCCTCGGGCGATCCGGTGCCCGCGGGCGTCGACGGCGCCATCGTCGTCAAGCTCCCCCTGCCGCCGGGCGCGCTTCCCACCCTGTGGAACGACGACGAACGCTATGTCGCCTCCTACCTCTCCGCCTTCGACGGCTACTACCTCACCGGCGACAGCGGGCACATCGACGACGACGGCTACGTCTTCGTCATGGGCCGTACCGACGACGTCATCAACGTCGCCGGACACCGGCTGTCCACCGGCAGCATGGAGGAAGCCCTGGCATCTCATCCCGATGTCGCGGAATGCGCCGTCATCGGCGTCGCCGACGCTCTGAAAGGGCAAGTGCCGCGCGGTTTCGTCGTCCTCAAAGCCGGCATCAGCCGCGAAGCGAGCGATGTCGAGGCCGAACTCGTCCAGCTCGTACGCGACCGCATCGGTGCCGTCGCCTCGCTCAAGAGCGTGGCGGTCGTGGCCGCCCTGCCCAAGACCCGATCGGGAAAGATCCTTCGCAAGACGATGCGCGGCATCGCCGACGGCCTCGACGAACCCATCCCCTCCACCGTCGACGACGCGAGCGTCATCGAGGCACTCCGCCCTGTCCTTCGACGCACAGGCCGCGCCGTATGACCGTCCATCTACTCCTAGATGATCTATTCCAAGGGGTTCAGTGGTTCGTGCGTAAATACCGCTCGCCCACGGTCAGGTGCTGTCCGGTGCTGCGGATGCCAGCCGTGCCGCTGGTGGTAGTGGTGCGTGCCGAGGGCAGGCTTCGAACGCCTGGATCGCCAACCCTGCGAAGCGCCGGGAGGCCTTGACCTGCCCGGCTGTTGATGTGGCGTGGATCCCCTTGTTGGCCATGAGGATGAGAATCAGGTCGTCCAGGACGAAGTCGGACCGCAGGCGCCCCGCCTCCTTGGCTCGCTGAGCCAGTTCGGCGACTGCTTTCACCGTGTACTCACGGCCTGCGGCGACACCCTTCATCTCCGGGTAGGTCGACAGGAAGGCTTCGGTGAAGCCCCGATCGCGTGCGTGCAGCTCACAGATCCTCTCGATCACCAGGCACAGGCCACGCCACGGATCAGGATCGGCGCACCCCTCGTCGACAATGGCGCGACATGCATTCAGCTGGTCCGCGAAGACCTCGGCGACCAGCGTCTGCTTGGTCGGGAAGCGACGGTACAAGGTGGCAGGTCCCACCCCGGCACGCCGCGCGACCTCCCGCATCGGCACGTCCAGGCCATCGGTGGAGAACAGCGCTCGGGCCGCGTCGAGGATGCGTTCGCGGTTGTCCAGCGCGTCGGAACGCAGCGTGTGAGGCAAACGGTCGGTCACCACTCTCACTTTAGCTAAGCGGACGGGGGCGTCCGTTACCGTCCGAGACGCAGAAGCTCTCGTGCTTGAGCTGTCCGGGAACCTGGAGACCACGTTGAAGGCGATCTCGATCCAGACGTTCGGAAGTCCTGACGGTCTGGCTGTTGTCGGCCTGCCGATACCCGCACCTGCTGCGGGGCAGGTACTGATAGCCACCGAGGCGGTGGGCGTCGGTGGTGTCGACACCCTGATCAAAAGCGGAGCTCTGGCCGCCTACGGCTTCAAGGAGGGCCACATCCCGGGCAGCGAGGTGGCGGGCACCGTGACCTCGGTCGGCGACGGCGTCGACGCGTCGTGGATCGGCGAGCGGGTGTGGGCCTTCACCGGCACCGGCGGAGGCTACGTCGAACAGGCCCTCGCGCCGGTCGAGGAGGTCGTTCCCCTGCCCGCGAACCTGTCCTCAGTCGCTGCGGTAACACTCGGCAGCTCCGGCGTGGTGGCCCACTTCGGGCTCCGCCACGCCCACTTCGCTCCCGGGGAGACAGTCCTGGTGCGTGGTGCGGCCGGCAGCATCGGGATCATGACAGTGCAACTCGCCGCTCGCGGCGCCGCCGCCGCAGTGGCGGTCACCACCTCCTCGGCCGAGCGCGGCGAGCGGCTGCGACGCCTCGGCGCGACCCACGTGCTGGACCGCTCCGGCGACGGAGGGGAACCATCACCCGCGGGCTATGACGTCATCATCGACGTGGTGGCCGGCAAGGACATGCCGTCGTTCTTCGACCGCCTCAACCCGAACGGCCGCATGGTGGCCGTGGGCGCTGTCGCAGGCCAGCCACCGGCGGATTTCGGTACGAAGATCATGGCGGCGTTCCAGAAGTCGATGTCCTTCGCCGCTTTCAGCGCAGCCACCGTCACCACCGCCGAACGGCGTGCCGTGCGGAGCGAGCAGTTCGCCGCAGCGAGCCGGGGCGAGATCGAAACAGTGGTGCACGAGGTGCTGCCACTGGACGCAGCCGTGCTGGCGCACCGGAAAATGGACGCGGGCGAGGTCTTCGGCAGGATCGTGCTGACACCGCAGTCGAAGGTCTGCTGAAGGGTTCGCCGCAGTTCGGGCCCTGGCGGCCGGGGGCATGCGCCGCAGCTCAGCGACGCCGAGCTGGTGACCCTGGCGATGATGCAGGCCATGCTCGGCGGTGTCATCGCCCGCTCCCGGGTGTCCGCTCGCACGCCGGTCAGTGCGCCGTCCTGGTGTCCCCTTCGTGCTCGATGCCCAGGAGGGCGAGGGCGTTGTGGATGCCCTGTTCGAGGACTTGATCAGCGAGCTGCGGGTCGGCGAGGGCCCGTGAGAGCTGGAGTGTGCCGGCCATCATGGCGTACGAGCTCAGCGCCATGGGGCGGACCGAGAGCGGGTCGTCCGGCGCCAGGCGGGCGGCGATGCCGTCGGCGACCACCAGGACGCCCTCGGTGTACGCCTGCTTGGTCGGGTGTGTGCAGCGCCCAATCTCGTCGAGCAGGGCGGCGGAAGGGCAGCCGACGTCACGGCTGTCACGGTGCCAGGGGGACAGGTACCAGCGCACGATCTGTTCGAGGCCGGCGCGGCCCGGTTCCGCGTGCGCGACGATAGTCGCGTTCTGGGCCTGCAGCTGGTCGGCGATCGTGGTGGCCACCAGGTCGTCCTTGGACGTGAAGTGGGTGTAGAAGGCGCCGTTGGTCAGCCCGGCGTCCCTCATGAGCGCCGCGATGCCCGAGCCGTCGATGCCGTCCTCCTTGAAGCGACGGCCCGCCGTCTCGATGATCCTCTGCCGGGTGGCCTGCTTGTGCTCTCTCCCGTATCGCACCACACACTCCTCTACGTACCGGGCGGGCAACTCGCCCTCCATCGGCTCCTCCAACGTATTGTATTGTGAACGTAATTCAATAGCTCTGAATTCCGGCACCCTCGCGGCCGGGGCGGGGCCACGGCCTCTCGGTCCCCGTCGCGCTGGACCGCTTGCGCCGCCGGTCCACGTTCGACTCCACGGCCGACCACGAACTCCGCTCACTACAGGGACCTCCTTGCGCGCCGGGGGCACTCATGCTTAATATTATGACCGTAATGCAATAACCTCGGGGCTCGGCGCGGTGGATTCCGAGGTGATCGGAGCGCGCCGGAAGCCCCTTGGGTGGCCCCAGGGGTCGAGAAGGTGTCGAGCGATCCGAGCGGATCGGATCGTCGGCCTGGTTCACAACTCCGGCTCGCCTCCTCGAGCGCCGGCCAACGACAGCGGCTGCACAGGCCCAGCACGTCTGCCCGTGTGCCGCGTGAGCAGACCCGCCAGAACTGACGGGCACCCGCCAACAAAGAAGGACGTCATGAGCACATATCTGGCCGACACGGCCGAGAACCTCACCGTGGAGGGGCCCTCCGCGACCTTCACCTACCGGCGCATGGGACCGCAGGGCGGCGTCCCGCTGGTCCTGCTGCAGCGTTTCCGCGCGACCATCGACTGGTGGGACCCGGAGTTCCTGGACTACCTGGCGGCCGACCACGACGTGATCGTCTTCGACAACGTCGGCGTCGGCTACACCACCGGAGAGCCGCGCGACTCCCTCGACGGATTCGCCGAAGGCGCCGCCGAGTTCATCGAGGCCCTCGGCCTCACGCAGGCCGACCTGCTCGGCTGGTCCCTTGGCGGCTTCGTGGCCCAGCGCCTGGCCGCGCGCCGCCCGGAGCTGGTACGCAAGATCATCGTGGCGGGCAGCGGCCCGACCGGCTGGGTGCCCGGTGCGCCCGAGGCGAGCGAGAAGGTCCTGGGCATCATGGCCAAGCCCGACGCCGACCTGGAGGACATGCTGTACCTGTTCTACCCGGAGACGGACGCGGCCCGCGCCTCAGGGCACGAGCACTTCACCCACGTCGCGACCCGGCTCGCCGCCGACAGCCCCGCGGTCACCGAGGCGACGGCGCAGGGCATGCTCGCCGCGATCGGCCAGCTCCTGGCGGCCCCCTTCGACGAGGTACGGGCCGAACTGGAGTCCATCAAGCATCCGGTCCTGTACGCCAACGGCCTGCACGACGTGATGGTCCCCGCCCACGCGTCCTACGTCGCCGTCCAGCACCTGGCCGACGCCACCCTCCTCCTCTACGGCGACGCCGGCCACGCCTTCCTCTTCCAGCACGCCAAGGCCTTCACCAAGCAGGTGGCCGACTTCCTCGCCTCCTGAGCACGCCAACCCGCGCCACCGATCCAGAAGCCCGGCGGCCGATCAACCATCGTGCAAGCGCCGCCTCACGGCTGTGAGGCGGCGCTTGCACGATGGTTGATCGGCGTCGCCATCGAGGCTGGGCAGTCGGTGCGCACCGGCGACGTGACGATACTGGATTGCCGGTTCCGAGTAGTTCACCTGCGAGGCGGCCCACGGCGTTCTGTCCCAAGTCTCCGAAGTCGAGGAGAAGCGGGCCCGGAAGCGCCGCGCCAGATCCGCCCCAAGTGCACTTGGGCATGCGCCGTACCGGCGGCCCGGGATCGGGGCTGAGGCGGGCGTTGTCGAGACGATGCAGGCTCCGGCTGAGCCCTCGTCCGGGATTCCGGGGCGCAGCCAGGCGTCGCCGTCACGTCGGCATCGATGTCCTGACCGTCGTTGTCACCGCTCCGGGGCCGGACGTTCACGACTCGCCGGTCACGATCAGCGTCTCGTGGCCGTCAGCGTAGGTGAGCCGCTCCTGCCCTGGTGGTGCGTTGCGCCATGCGCCATGGCGCATGGCGGAACTCGGGATTCCACAGCTGCGCATCCAGTTCGGCTCCCCCACTTGCACCCTGATTAAAGTACGGTCATACTTCAATAGTCGACGGGTTGTTCAGGGACCTGATCCAAGGGGTTTCCCACTTCCCGGGGCTCCTCTGACCGCCGACACCGGACTGCAAGTCGCAGCCGGGAGACCGGGAACCGCTCCGCGCCCACCTGCGAGGAAGCAGAAATCGGCCCACAGTGGCGGTAACCACACATCGAAGGGCACGACCGTGAACACACACGAAACGCGAGGCGACGTGGTGACGTCGTACAAGAACGCACAGACCCGCACCGTCACCGCCGACGGAGTGACCTTCGCCTACCGCGACCTCGGCCCCCGGACCGGCATGCCGGTCATCTTCATCACCCACCTCGCCGCGGTCCTGGACAACTGGGACCCCCGGGTCGTCGATGGAATCGCCGCCAAGCACCGGGTGATCACGTTCGACAACAGGGGCGTGGGCGCGTCCACCGGCAAGACGCCGAAGACCATCGAGGAGATGGCCAAGGATGCCGTCACCTTCATCCGGGCGCTGGGCTTCGAGCAGGTGGACGTCCTCAGCTTCTCGATGGGCGCCATGATCGCCCAGGTGATCGCCCAGACCGACCCGCAGCTCATCCGCAGGCTGATCCTCGCGGGCACCGGTCCGGCCGGAGGCGAGGGCATCAAGAACGTCACCCGGATCTCGCACTTCGACACCGTCCGGGCGCTGCTCACCCTTCAGGACGTGAAGCAGTTCCTCTTCTTCACCCGCACCCCGAACGGGATTCGGGCCGGCAAGGAGTTCCTGGCCCGCCTCAAGGAGCGCACCCAGGACCGGGACAAGGCGATCCGCCCCACCTCCTACTTCTCCCAGCTCAAGGCCATCCACCGCTGGGGGCTGGCGCAGCCGCAGGACCTCTCCCGCATCCAGCAGCCCGTGCTCGTCGCCAACGGCGACAACGACAGGATGGTTCCGACATCGAACTCGGAGGACTTGGCCCGGCGACTGCCCAACGCCGAGCTGGTGATCTACCCCGACGGCGGCCACGGCGGCATCTTCCAGTACCACGAGCAGTTCGTGCCGACGGCTCTCGAGTTCTTCGGCCGGCCGTAGGGCCGCGGTGCGGTCTGCGTACGGACCGAGGACGCCGACTCAGAGCTGTGACGCCCCGCGGGCGTCACGGCTCTCGGCACCTGTTCGACGTAACCGACCTGCCAGCGGAGGATCGCCGCATCGGTGTCACTTCCGAGATCACGCCTGTCCCGGCGACCGCCCGTTCACACTGACGGCCGGAATCGCGGGTGCGTGGCAGCGGCGTCCCGGCCCTTGCCAGGTGGTCAGCCAGCCGGTGTCGACTGCTGTTGCACGAAGGTGAGGGCGTTCTCGATTCCCTGCTCGAGGACCTCGTCGGAGAACTTCCGGTCGGAGAGCGCGCGGGACAGCTGCAACGTTCCCACCACCATGGCGTAGAGCCCGATGGCCTTGCCGCGCGCGGACTGCGGATCCGCGGGTGCCAGGCGGGCGGCGAGCTCATCCACGATGGCCCTGGCGCCGTCGGTGTAGGCGTCCTTGGTCGCGTCACCGCAGCGGCCGATCTCGTCGAGCAGGGCGGCGGACGGGCAACCGTCACCGGGGTTGTCCCGATGCTCGGGCGTCAGATACCCGCGGATGAGATCCTCAAGTCCCTCGCGGCCGGGCCGGAGCGTGTCGTACTGCTTGACCTGCGCGCGCAACTGCTCGGCGACGACATGGGCGACGAGGTCGTCCTTGGACTCGAAGTGGGCGTAGAAGGCTCCGTTGGTGAGCCCGGCGTCCGACATGAGCGTGGAGATGCCGGAGCCGTCGATGCCGTCCTGCTTGAACCGGTGGCCGGCCCGCTCGATGATGCGTTGCCGCGTCACCTGCTTGTGCTCCTTGGTGTAGCGCGCCACAGTGCTCCTCCGTCAGCTTCGCCGGGCCATTGCCTCTTCCCCATCGTAATCTATGGTCTGATGCATGTAATATTACGGTCAGCAGGTGATTTTGCGGTCTGCTGCGATCTCCGGCACATCCGGACGCAGATCCACGATGCCGACCCGGGCACCGCGGGAGAGAAGGGCCCGGGCCGTGACGCTGCCGAGTCCGCCGGTGCCGCCGGCGATCAGGACGACCTTGTCGGCGAGTTCGAATGCATTGAGGCGGATGTCTCGTCTTCCGTCATGGGATGGGGCCGAGTCCCCGTCCGGTGCGGCGAGTCCGGATCCAAAGCCGCGGGGCGGGACCTCGTCGTCATCGCCGGCGTCACCGCTCGCGTCTTGAGCGCATGTGCCCCGCTGCCTGGCTGCGCCGCGTGCACGCCGAAGCGCCCGGGGAAGGCGACTCCCCCGGGCACCAGGCGCTCTGGTCAGGCGGCGTAGGTGGGGTAGTCGGTGTAGCCGGCCGCGCCACCGCCGTAGAAGGTGGCCGGGTCGGGGGTGTTCAGGGGCGCGCCCGCACGGATGCGCTCGACCAGGTCGGGGTTGGCGAGTGCCATGGAGCCCACGGTGATGACGTCGGCGATGCCGTTCTCGATGTCCTTGGCGCGGGTGGCGATGTCGGTGCCCGCGCGGTTGAGGAGCAGCGTGTTCGGCCACAGCTCGCGCAGCGTGCCGAGGAGTTCCTCGTCGCCGCCGTGGGCGAGGTGCAGGTAGGCGAGGTCGAGGGGGGCGAGGGCGCGCACGAGGTGCGGATAGAGCTCGTGAGTGTCGTCCTCCACGAGGTCGCCGAGCTGGAAGGGGTTGCCGGGAGAGAGCCGGATGCCGGTGCGGTCGGCTCCGATCTCGTCGGCTATGGCGGTGGCGACCTCCACCGCGAAGCGGGTGCGGTTGTCGAGGGAGCCGCCGTACTGGTCGGTGCGCTGGTTGGTGTTGGCGGCGAGGAACTGATGGACCAGGTAGCCGTTGGCGCCGTGGATCTCGACGCCGTCGGCACCGGCCGCGATGGCGGCCGCGGCGGCCCGCCGGAAGTCGTCGACCGTCGCGGCGACCTCCTCGGTGGACAGTGCGCGCGGTTCCGGCATTTCCTGCATCCCGGAGCCGGTGAACGTGAGGCCCCCCGGCTTCATCGCGGAGGGGGCCACCGGCTGCCGGTGGTGGGGGGTGTTGTCGGGGTGGGAGATCCGCCCGACGTGCATGAGCTGGATGACGATACGCCCGTCGGCCCTGTGTACGGCGTCGGTGACCTTGCGCCAGCCGGCGATGTGCTCGTCGGTGTAGATGCCCGGCGTCACCGGGTAGCCCTGGCCGTCGGCGGAGGGCTGGGTGCCCTCGGTGATGATGAGGGCGTGCGAGGCGCGCTGGGCGTAGTACTCGGCGTTGAGCTCGGTCGGCACGCCGTCCGGGGTAGCCCTGCTGCGGGTCAGGGGGGACATCGCCAGACGGTGCGGCAGAGAGATCTTTCCGGCGACGGTCGGGGTCCACAGGCTGTCGAGCATGCGTGTTTCCTCAGGTTGTTGATGGTGCGGGTGGCGGACATCCGGCAGACCTACGCCCCGGGCTGTGATCCGATGAGGCATCCGCCGTGAGCATGGATAATTGACGTACGTCCGTACTTCTTGACTGGGCGGCGGACGGCGCAGGGATGGCCGGGAAGGCCGTCGGCCGAGGACGTGCCGTTCGCCTTGGCGCGCAGCTGGTTACTCATCGAGGAACTGAAGCGCGTGCTTCAGGAACCGCTCGGGGTACTGGAAGTGCGCTGCGTGCCCGGCGTCGGGGTAGATCAGCAGTTGGGCGTTCGGGATGTTCTGCGCGAGGTGCCAGGAGTTGATCGAGGCGATCATCACGTCGTTCGTGCCGTTGAGGACCAGTGTCGGCTGGGTGATCGCGTTCAGGAAGGCGTAGGGGTTCTCGCCGGGCAGCGGTTCCCCGTAGGCGGTGAACGCTTCGAACTGTGCCTGCCCGACTGCGGGCGAGCTCGGCGGGTCCTGGTCGGCCCGCTGGTGGCGTCGCTCCCAGAAGGCCCGGCCGGCTTCGACCGCGGCCTCGGAGCGGCCGAAGAACAGGAAGAGGAAGTCCTCCAGGCTGTGGACCGGATTCAGAGCCACCTCGGGCACCTTGGGGTCCATCGTCGGGTCCCCGCCGCGCAGGCCGGTGCCGAGCAGAAGGAGCTTGCGCACCAACTGCGGGTGGCGCAGCGCGACCTCCTGCACCTGCAAACCGCCGATGGAGAAGCCGAGCAGATCGACCTGCTCCAGCCCCAGCGCCCGGATGACCACGGCGATGTCGTCGGCCATGTCCTCCATCCGGTTGCGCGGGGTGCCGGATGAGGAGGCGATGCCGCGCCCGTTGAAAAGGATGACCTCTCGGCCTTCGGCCAGGCTGTCGGTGAGCAGGGGGTCCCAGTGGTCCATTCCCCCGCGGAAGTGCTGGACCAGGAAGATCGGGACGCCGGAGGGCTTGCCCCAGCGGCGGTAGGCGAACTGGTCGCCGTCGACCTCGATGTACTGGGTCGGTGCGGTCACATGCTTGTCAGTCATGACCTGGGCCTTTCTAGTGGGAATGAGCAGCACGATGACGTTCATAATCTAAAAAGTCAACCCCTTAGATGTCGATCGACATCTATGTATGCTTGATGGCGGAGCGCCGGCCGAGGAAGGGGTGGCTGGACATGCGAGTGACCAGGGCACAAGCGGAGCAGAACCGTGCGCACATCGTCGCGACGGCGGCCAGGCTGTTCCGTGAGCGCGGCTATGACGGTGTCGGCGTGGCGGAACTGATGGCAGCCGCCGGGTTCACCCATGGCGGGTTCTACAAGCACTTCCGCTCCAAGGCCGACCTGATGGCCGAAGCGTCCACGAGCGGGCTCTCGCAGATCGCGGCACGGACGGAAGGCCTGGACCCCGCCGAGTTCGTCGAGCGCTACGTCTCCCGGGAGCATCGCGACGGGCGCGGTGACGGTTGCACCATCGCGGCCCTCAGCGGCGACGCCGCACGTCAGTCGGCAGACATAAAAGGAGAGTTCGCCGCCGGGATCGAGCAATTGCTGACGGCCCTTCAGGCCCCAAGCGACACACCGGGGGATGCGGACCAGCGCGCGTCCCGCACCACGCTGATCGACATGCTCGCTCATTCGGTCGGCGCGGTCGTGGTGTCGCGGGCATGCCCCGACGATTCTCCGCTGGCGGACGAAATCCTCGATGTCTGCCGCAAGGAGATCCTCGCGTCGCTGGCACACGGCAGCGACGGCCAGCCGGCGGCACTGAGCCCAGAAGCCTGAGCTTGTCCTACGGTTCTGGCGCCGGCGGGCTTGATGGCCTGGGCTGTTCAAGAGCCGGTGCCGATGGTCCCGTGCGCGATCGAGCCGCAGATCCCCGTTCTCGCAAGTCACGCCTCTGTACTGCGAGAGCGAGCCATCAGATGGCCCGGCCGTCATCGCGCGACACTACTGTCAGACGGAATCTTTCAGCTGCGGGGACGAGTCCTCCACCCGCAACACATAGGCCGCGGCGACGGCGTAGGAAGCCTCGATGACAAGAACGGCGATCAGCACCGCATGGGGCCACCCATCTGCCACGATGCTGACCACGCGCCCCACAGCCAGGCCGCTCATGAAGGTGAACAGCGTGATGAGCGAAGTCCTGGTGTAACGCGTGTTGAAGGCTCCCAGACAGAACAAGATCGCCACGGCTACGAACAGCGAGCCGGAACCGCTCCTGAAAATGTTCGCCTCCGATGGCGACTGGATGTCGACACCGTAGACGTCGAGCAAGAGGTGGGGGGCCAAGAGATAGATCAACCCGATCACGGCGATCCCAAGGCCCGCCGAACCAAGAACCATCTTCTTCAGACTCATCTTTCTGATACCTCCGGTGTGGGAGCTCATCGAAGAAGCTCCGGAACATGCGGCACGAACTGCTCGTGGTGCGGGACGACACCGCCATGGCCGGCACCGGGGTAGATCCGAAGTGAGGCGTTGGGCAGGTGATGCGCGCCCGCCGGGGAGCCGGCGGGCGGGACTGCCGTTGAGGCGTACCGGCCGCCAGAGGGACCCTGGTGGGTCGGAGATGGAACCAGTCGAGGGTGTCGCGGCGCCTACGGGAGCCCTCTGGGGCGCTGCGGTTGGCTTTGTTCACGAGAAGCGACAGCAGATGTTCACCATCTCGGGAGGCGGTCACGAGGGTGCGGGGTTCGAATTGTTCACGAGCTGCGGCAGCGCCATTGCCGATCCTCAGTGGCGGTACGCGGCTGTCGCGATCTCGATGAATGATCGGGTCAACGGGTTGGTATCTCCTTCGTTACACGCCGCCACCACTCGGCTCGGCGCCATGTCAGTCAGCGGCACCACGGTCAACTCCCCGGGCAGGTCGTGTCCGAGCGGGGCCAGGCCGACCGTGCCGTTCCACAGCACAGCCTGCAGGCATTCCTGGACGGCGCGCACCACTGGTCCCTCCCGCGGCCTGCCACCGTTCCAGTACGACTGCCAGATGGGATCTGTGCCCTGCGGGAACTGGAATCATCGACGGTCGCGCAGCTCGGCCAGGCGCAGCGCATCGCGGCGGGCCAGCGGATCATCGGCGCGCAGGACCACGCCGACCGCATCGGTCCGCAGCGCACGCACCTTCAGGGCGGTCTCGTCGAACGGCGCCCGGGTGAGGGCGACATCGACCAGTCCAGCGCGCAGTCCACACGTCGGATCAGTCAGGTCGGTGTCGCGGATTCGGATGTCGACTCCGGGGTGCTTGCGGCGGTAGGCCGCGGCCAGCCTGGCCACTGCCGGGTCGGTGGCGTCGCCCAAGATGCCGACGGTGATGGTCGCGGCGCCGGCTGCTGCGCTCACGCGCATACGGACGCGGTCCGCGTGGTCGAGTAGCGAAGAGCAGAGCCCCGACCTCGGCCTCCAACTGCTTGATCGCCCGGCTCAGCGCCGGCTGACTCATGTGCAGTCGGGTGGCGGCCCGGCCGAAGTGGAGTTCCTCGGCGACCGCCACGAAGTAGCGCAAGGTCCGTAGCTCCACACTGCGACGATACCCATGAGGTATCGGCTCCGCTGAATGGGTCTTGGACACCGGCGAGGTCCCGGCGGTGCACTCGTGACCATGACCGAAAAAGCCAAGACCAGCGAGCCGCAGACCGACCCCGCCGTATCGGTGGTGGGTCCCCACGACGGCGAGACGATCGTTCTGGGCACCACGCGCATGCGCGTTCTCGAGGACGGCAGCCACACCGGGCACCGCCTCGCGATCGCCGAGTCCGTCCTCGCCCCGCACACGCAAGGTCCGCCGCAGCACCGCCACGGCCAACACGACGAGGGCTTCTACGTTCTCTCCGGCACCGTGCGGTTCACCGTCGGGAACGAGGACTACGACGCCACCGCGGGGACGCTCGTCATGGTTCCGCCCGGCACCCCGCACACCTTCGCCAACCTGAGCGACCAACCCGCCGTCATGCTCAGCACATTCACCCCCGACCTGTACTTGCAGTACTTCCGAGACCTTCAGGAGGTGCTCGCCGGCGGTCGGCCGCTGACGCCGCAGGCCAACATCGACGCGATGAGCCGCTACGCGACTCAGCCCGCCGCCGACCTCGCCTGAAGCCGAAGGGACGGGGAGCGGCCTCGGGCGACGGACCGGCCGCCTCCAGGGGCTTACCCGGCAATCGACGCACTCGACAGGCCCCGTGAAACGGGGCCCTGGTGAACGGGAACCATGAACATCGCCTATTGGATCGCCGCGGGACTGCTCGCGCTCTTCTACTTCTACGCAGGCACTCTGAAGGTGATCCGCAGCCGCGATCAACTCCGACCGATGATGCCCTCAGGGCGCTGGGGGCGGTCGAAATACTCGGCGCGGCCGGTCTGATCCTGCCACCGCTGACCGGCGCCGCTCGCTGGCTGGCAACGGCCGCAGCCATCGGCTTCGTACTTCTGCAGACCGGTGCGATCGCCGTTCACCTGACCGGCGACGACCGCCGGATCACACTCAATGTCGGACTCACCGCCACCGCGGCTGTGACCGTCTGGATGGCCACCAGGTCATGATCGTTGGCTCAGTCCTCGACCTGCCGGGCCAGCCGCCTCACGGCCGCTGTCACTTCTCACGAACATCGAACACGCCGCCGTCCACGCGCTGCCCGGCGAGGCGGGCGTACATCTGCTGTCGAAACTCGCGTACAAAGCGACGCGGTCGGTGTTGGCGCGGCCGGGGGCGATCAGAGGGCTTCGCTGACCCTGCCGATGTACTCACCCAGCTGGTACTCGACGTCGAGGCCCTTTTCGGCAACCAGTGCGCCGAGTCCCACCGCACGCGCGGCGAATCCCGGCTGCGTCAGGGTGCCCGCGAACTCGCCGAAGGCGGCGACCAGGTGGGCGTCCGGCGGCAGTGTCGCCCGGTTTACCTGGGACTTCGCGGTCGCCAATGCCTGCCGGTCGAAGGAGGCGAGGCGGGCGACGGTCGCGTCGACGAAGGAGTCGAGTTCCGCGTCGGGCAGGGTCCGGGTGACCCACCCCCAGCGTTCGGCCAGGTCGGCGTCATAGTCGGCGCTGGTCAGGATGGCCTCCAAGGCGCGGTCGCGGCCGATGGAGCGCGGCAGCCGCTCGGCGCCGCCTCCGCCGGGGACGAGGCCGAGGCCGACCTCGGGCTGGCCGAAGAACGCCTTCTCGCGGCTGGCGTAGCGCAGGTCGCAGGCGAGGGCCAGCTCGTTGCCGGCGCCGCGGGTACGGCCCCGGATGGCCGCGATGCTGACGAACGGAGCCTTGCTCAGCCGCAGGACCATGTCGGTCCACAGCGGGTTGTCGTCCTCGTGCTCGGGCACGGGAAGGTCGGCGGCCGCGGCGGCGTCGAAGTGGTTGATGAAGAAGTCGGGAAGTTCGCTGGCGAAGACGACGACCTGGATGTCCGGGTCGTTCTCCAGCTCCGAGACAATCTTGTGCAGCGTCACGATGGACTCGGGAACCACCAGGTTCACGGGGGGATTTGAGAACGTGATCCTCGCGGTCCGCGGGGTCGTCCGCTCCAGGCGGATCGTGCTGGGCTGGCTCATGGCGTGGTTTCCATTTCGTAGGGGCTCGGGCTTGCATGACCGTGATCGCGTCCGGCGACCACGGAGGTGTTGCGCCTGGCGGGGTGCAGGTGTCGCCGACTTGTCCGTCGGAGCGGCGTCGGCTGGGGCGAACCACCGGCCAGCCGATTTCGTATGGATGGTCGACCGGCGAACCGCAGCCGTCGAGACCGTCCGGCGGCGCAGGAGAGTGGGAAAGGTCAGGCGCGCGGAGGAGCTCCTCGCTCTTGAGCGAGGCCGCCGCCGAGGTCTTGGCGGATGGGGGGGAGGGTGGCGGGGACGATCAGGGTGTCGAGTGCGGTGATGGCTCCGGCCAGGCTGGTGATGACCGCAGCCCCAACGGCACTGCCTTCCGAACCGGTCGCTTGTGATGCTGTGCCAGGACATTCCCTTGACGGACGCGCCTGGCGGTTGGCCGGCGAGGGCGGGCCCTCGTCAGGGAAGCTGCGGGTAGAGCGCCGAGACTCCCCCGGACAGTGCCGCCTGCGCCTGGCGGGCCGCGTTGTCGGCGAGGATCTCGTAGGCGCCGGCGGCGATGCCGTCCACGGCGATGCGCGCGATGTCGGCCGGGTCGGACTTGGCCGCGTCGACGGTTCGGACCATGTCGGTGTCCATGTAGCCGACGTGCAGACCGGCCACGCGGATGCCCTGGTCGGCCAGTTGCACGCGCAGGGTGTTGGTGAGCGACCACTCCGCGGATTTGGCGGCGCAGTAGGCGCCGAACTCCGGGAAGCTGACCCAGGACAGGCCGGACAGGACGTTCAGCATGGCCCCGCCACCGTTGGCCGCGATCTGGGGTGCGAAGGCGCGGGCCACTGTCAGGGTGCCGAGGTAGTGGGTGTTCATCTCCAGGCGGATCTCGTCCAGGTCGGCGGTGAGCAAGTCGGCGCCGGTGGAAGATCCCGCGTTGTTGACCAGGATGGTCACATCGCCGGTGGCCGCCGCGGCGGCCGCGACGGAGGCGGGGTCGGTGATGTCGAGCGCGATCGGCTTCGCGCCGGGCAGGTCGACCTGGTCGGGGTTGCGGGCGCCTGCGTAGACGGTGGCGCCGCGGCTGAGCAGTTCGGCGGCGAGGGCCCGACCGAAGCCCCGGTTCGCTCCGGTGACGAGGGCGGTACTGGCGGAGAGGTCCATGGAGGTTCCCGGTGAAGTGGAGAGGAGATGACCAGGGCGGTGACGGCGTGACCTGACGCGACCCCAGTCCATTAGATTACGATCGTAAGAGTAAGGGGGCCGAGTCGGTGATCGCAACCGATCCGCCTGGTGAATGACGCCGAGCCGGGCTTCTTGCCGGAACACTGTCAAGGAGTTGATCGATGTGGGCAAGGCCGAGTACTTCGGCGTGGAGAGGCGCTGGACGCAGTGAGAGGAACCTTCCAGTCCCACTACAGCTGGCTGCAAGCGGACGTCGCACGCCATGAACTCCGGCACCGCTGGGCCGAGTTCTTCCGTGAGTTCGACGTCCTGCTCATGCCGGCGACTCCGACCACTGCGCCACCTCATCACACCAAGCCGATCGACAGGTTCGGCCGACGGATCCAGGTGGACGGGCATTCCCGTTCCTACTGGGATCAGGTCAAGTGGAGCGCCATCGCCAATGTGGCCGGCTCTCCGGCGACGACCATCCCCGTCCGAACGGGCCGGGACGGTCTGCCCGTCGGGCTGCAGGCGATGGGGCCGAGCGGCGGCGACCTCACGACCATCAAGTTCGCCGAGCTCCTGGGCCGGGAAATCGAGGGCTACCAGCCTCCTCCGGCCTTCGCGTGACGATCAGCCGGCCGTCCCCGCACGGGTGAACGGCCACCGGATGGCCCGCACGGCTTCACTCGCCGTCGGGCGCCATCGAGACCACGACCTTGCCTGCCTTGGTGCGGCCCTGCTCGACGTACGCCATCGCCTCGAGGGTCTGGTCGAAGGGGAAGGTGCTGTCGACGACCGGGCGGAGCTTCCCGCTGTCGTAGAGGGCGCCGAGCTTGCGCAGCTGAGAGCCGTTGGCCCGCATCCAGAGGAACTCGTAGCGCACGCCCAGCTTCTTTGCCTGCTTGCGGATCTTGCGGCTGAGGGTGTTCATGACCAGGCCCAGGACGGCGGGGGCGCCGACTTGCTTGGCGAAACCCGCGTCGGGCGGGCCGACGACACTGATGGCCAGGCCGCCGGACTTCAGTACGGTCAGTGACTTCTCGAGGTTCGCCCCGCCCAGGGAGTCCAGCACCAGGTCGTAGCCCGAGAGCACCGTGGAGAAGTCTTCCTTGGTGTAGTCGACGACGACGTCGGCGCCCAGGCTCCTGACCAGCTCCTCGGACCTGGTGTTCGCGGTCGTCGCCACCGTGGCGCCGAGGTGCTTGGCGAGCTGGATGACCGTCGACCCGAGGCCGCCGGCTCCGGCGTGGACGAGCACTTTCTGGCCCGGCTTCACGTGCGCGCGCTCGACGAGGACCTGCCAGGCGGTCAGGGCCACCAGCGGTACCGCGGCCGCCTCCTCCAGGGAGAGTGAGGCCGGCTTGGGCGCCACATCGTCCACGTCGATCGCGATGTACTCCGCGAAGCCCCCGACCCGCAGGTCGCGCGGGCGGGCGTAGACCTCGTCGCCGACCTCGAAGCCGTGCACGGCGGAGCCGACCTGTGTCACGACGCCGGCCACGTCGTGGCCGAGCACGAACGGACGCTTGTACTTCAGGATCTGCTTGAAATCACCGTTGCGGACCATCTTGTCCAGCGGGTTGATGCTGGCGGCGCTCACTCTGACCAGAACATCGCGGGCTCCGACGGTGGGCTTGGGCACGTCGGCGGCGCGGGCGCCGTCCTTGCCGTACTTCTCGACGACGAATGCCTTCATGGCGGCCGCCTTTCTGCGTGGGTGTCTCGGTGGTCGGTGTGATTCTTGGGACGGGTCCCCTGTGCGCCTGCTTCTCGTCTGCGGCAGGGGTGACGTGCCGATCATGACGGTACTAGCTGAGTATGGAAAAGTAAACTCAGAGGAGGTTAGAATCACCCCCATGGACGCAACGACCGAAGCCCTGCAGGACGACGCCGGCACGTTTCCCCATCTCGACCGGGACACGTCGAACTGCTCGATCGCCCGAACCCTTGAGATCGTGGGCGAGAAGTGGACGATCCTGATCCTGCGCGAGGTCTGGTACGGCTCGTCCCGTTTCAGCGAGTTCGAACGCGTCCTCGGCTGCCCTCGCAACCTCCTCGCGGCGCGACTCAAGATGCTCGTGGAGGAAGGGATCCTGGCCACGGAGACCTACAAGGAGCCGGGCTCACGCAGCCGGCCGAAGTACGTGATCACCCCCAAGGGCATGGATCTGGTCCCGGCCGTACTGGGACTCCTGCAGTGGGGGGATCGCTACCGCGCCGACCCGGAGGGCCCGGCCATGCTGTCCCGGCACCGTGGATGCGGCGCACATGTCGACGCCCAGATCCGCTGCGACCAGGGCCACGCCGTACTGCCGGAAGACATCGAGAGCATCCCCGGCCCCGCGTTTCGCCTGAGGCCCGCCGAGTGAACTGAGCGCGGTGGCGCCGGGACCTCGCGACGGGCCCGGTCCGTTCAGGTGCGCTCACACTCGCCCGGTCCGGCCCGGGTCCGCGTTCCGACGGTCGCCACCGGGACGGCCTGGACCACCCGTGGCGATTGCGGGCGTCGGTCGCCGGACGTGGACCAGGCGGCCCCGAGAATCAAACAATGCCCGTTCCCGCCCCTGCCGAGCGCGGCCCGGAAGCGGTCACGCACCCACCACTACTGCAGGCAGGTCACACCACAGGAGCAGGCAATGCCCGCACAAGTAGCGCGGCAATCACGGCGGCGCGTGCGGCGGGCACGGTCGGAACCCTGCACCCCGGCTCGGCCGTCGCCATCCTGAGCTGCGTCTCCAGCGCCCACACGACTGCGATCGCGCGGACCGAGTAGTGCAGCCGTGAGCGGGGGGTCGCGCACGCCTTGCGCACCGGGGCGCGGCTCGTCGCCGTCCGAGAGGGGGAGTTCCGCCCGCGCCCCGAAGTGGCGCGGGATCAGACCGGATCGACGAAGATGTCGAGCGCGAGATCGCCCGCGAAGTCGGCGGGACTGTAGGCGGACAGGTCGGTGACGCCTTCGTCGAGCAGGACCTCGTCGTCGATGAACAGGTTGCCGGTGCACTTGCGCGCGTCACGCGTGAGGACGGCGTAGGCGGCGTCAGCCATGATCTGCGGACTACGGGCCTGTCCGGCGCCGCCGACCACGTTGCGTACGGCGGCGGTGTCGATCAGGGTCCGCGGCCACAGTGAATTGGCGGCGATGCCGTCGGCGGCGAGCTCCTCGGCGAGCCCAATGGTGCACAGACTCATCCCGTACTTCGACAGCGTGTAGCCGAGATGCCTGCCCACCCAGTGCGGCGCGAGGTTCAACGGCGGCGAGAGCGTGAGGATGTGCGGGTTGTCCGCCTCCCGCAGGTGCGGGATCGCGGCCTTGCTCAGCAGAAACGTGCCGCGCGTGTTGATGTCCTGCATCAGGTCGTACCGCTTCATCTCCAGCTGCTCCGTCGACGACAGGTCGATCGCGCTGGCGTTGTTCACCACGATGTCGACGCCGCCGAAGGCAGTGACGGCGGCGTTGACAGCGGTGCGTACGTCGTCGTCGTCGCGGACGTCACCGACGACCGCCAGCCCCTTGCCGCCCGCGCGCTCGATCTCCTCGACCGCGGTGTGAACCGTGCCTTCGAGCTTCGGGTGCGGTACGGCGGTCTTGGCGAGCATCACCACGTTCGCACCGTCGCGGGCCGCGCGCAGGGCGATGGCGAGTCCGATGCCGCGGCTGCCGCCCGACATCAGGACGGTCTTGCCGACCAGCGTCTGTGTCATGGTCGAACCTCCACAATCGATTGGTGAACTAATCATAAGCAGCACGAATGATATGGTCCGCGCATGACTTCCACTCCCGCACGCCAGAGCGACCGGCTCTACCACGAGCTCCTCGCCCCCAAAGAGACCCAGTCCGTACGCGCCGCCGTGCGCCGGATCGCGGAGCAAGAAGTGGCTCCGCACGCCGCGGCGATCGCGAACGGCGACGAGCGCACCGACGGCTTCCCCCGGCAGGTGTTCGACGCGCTCGCATCGGCGGGGGTCTTCCGGATCCCCTTCCCCGGCGAGGTCGGCGGCGACGGTCTGACCCACCCGGCGACCGCCACCGCAGCGGCGATCGAGGAACTGGCCTACTACTCCAGCAGCGTCGCGGCCGTCTTCGACGTGCACTGCATCCTGGCGGGCAACGCCCTGCGCCAGGGCACCGAGGAGCAGCAGCAGCGCTGGCTGCCCAAGGTCGCGGAGGGCTCGGTGGTCGGCGCGTTCGCCACCACCGAGCCGGACGCCTCCAGCGACCTGTCTCCGCAGGCCGTTCGGACCGAGGCCGTACGCACCGAGACCGGCTGGGTGCTCAACGGCCACAAGCGGTGGATCTCCAACTCGCCCGTGGCCGCCTTCGTGGTGGTTCTCGCCCGCACCGGCGAGCGGCTGAGCATGTTCATCGTCGACACAGCACTTCCGGGCGTTCACGTCGGCCTCGCCGACCGCAAGATGGGCAACCGCGGCCAGCTCACCGCGGACATCCGCTTCTCGGACGTACACCTGTCCGACGACGACCTCCTCGGCGGCACCGAGGGACACGGACTGCGCCACGCACTGACCACCCTCACCTACGGCCGGATCGGCATCGCGGCCGCCGGGGTCGGCATGGCACAGGCCGCCTTCGACCACACCGTGAGCCACCTGTCGGCGCGCCACGCCTTCGGCAGGCCGGTGGCCGCCAACCAGCACTGGCAGTTCCTGCTCGCCGAGCGGGCCACCGAGATCGACAACGCCCGCACCCTCGTCACCAAGGCGGCCCTTCGCCTGGACGCCGGCAACCCGTCCCCGGAACCCGAGGCCGCGATGGCGAAGTACTACGCCACCAAGCTGTCGGTGGACATGGCACGCGACGCCGTCCAGGCCTTCGGAGGCCTCGGCTTCGCCCGCGAACTCGGCGCCGACGGCAGCCCCGGCCCCGTCGAGGCGATCTACCGGGACAGCAAGATCGGCGAGATCTACGAGGGCACCAACGAGATCCAGAAGTGGGTCATCGCCCGGCAGATCTTCGGCCGGGCCATCGTCGGCTGACGGCCCCGCCGCGTTCCCTGCCCTGTGAGCCCCTCTTCCCCGCACCGAGACCGCCGCCCGGACCGGCCGCCTCCGGCGTTCTCGTACGATGGACCCAGACGATACGCAGGGCTAACCATAGGCGGGATAAACGATGTCCGAGGCTCCGCTGGTACCGGGGACGGTGGCCGAACACACCATCTGCCTGCTGGTCAAACTCGGACAGGTGGCATTCAGGATCGCCGAAGACGGCCTCAGCGCCACCGGCCTGCGCGTGCGTCACTACAGCGTCCTGCAGGCCCTGGCCGACAACGGGGCCATGCCGCAGCTGGCGCTCGGCTCGTTCCTGCGCATCGACCCGGCGACGATGGTGACGAGTCTCGACGACCTGGAACGGGCCGGATACGCCGAGCGGACACGCGATCCGCAGGACCGACGCCGCTACGCCGTCAACATCACCGACGACGGGCGCAAGGTCCTGGCCGACCTCAACCGCACACTCGTCGGCCTCGACACCGAAATCCTCCCCGACCTCGGCACCCCTGAGCGGCACTCGCTGCACGCCCTGCTGAGCAGCCTTGCCGAGAGTCCCGCTCTCACCGCCATGTTCGACGCCGTCCGCGAGCAGAGCGGCGCGAAGAGGGCTTGACGTGCTCCCCGGCCCAGGCCGTGGGGTGAGTTGACAGATGCGGCGTGGGAGCGGACAGCTCCGCTGCTGCCGGGTGCGGATGGTCGTGGGCGGTCCTGGCGGGAACACCGGCAGGTCGTGAACGGCGTGTTGTGGCGGTTGCGGACGGGAGCGCCCGACGACGCGGCCGGGCGCCGATACCTCTTGCCCGGTCACAGCCTGGGGACCCGCCTGCGGCCCGAGAGGCCGATGGAACCGACCGCAGAGATCCTGCCGCTCTTCGACGAGAAGCCCTCCCAGCCAGTCGCCGACCTGACCATCGATGGTAAGTGGATCGACTTGCCTTAAGGGTGGTGAGGGAGTTACCTTCCGATAGTAAGTCCATCGACTTACCTTACTTCTCGGCAAGGAACAGAGAACATGAATCGTCTTGCGGGCAAGCGTGCCCTCATCACCGGCGGCACGAGCGGGATCGGTCTGGAGACCGCCCGGCGGTTCCTCGCGGAGGGGGCCGACGTACTGGTCACCGGCGTGACCCCCGCCAGCATCGACAGGGCCCGGCAGGTCCTCGGGGACAAGGTGCCCGTCGTGCAGGCCGACGCCCGCGATCTCGATGCACAGCGCACCCTGGCCAAGCAGGTCGGTGAGCACTTCGGGAAACTGGACGTGGCGTTCCTGAACGCGGGCGTCTCGGACTGGCGGCCCTTCGAGGACCACACGGAGGACAGCTACGACCGGCTCTTCGACATCAACGTCAAGAGCGTCTTCTTCCTCACCCAGGCCCTGGTGCCTGTGCTGGCCAACCCGTCCTCAGTCATCCTCAACGCGTCCAGCAGCGCGCACGGCGGCTACGGGAACTCGAACGCCTACGCCGCGACGAAGGCGGCTGTCGGCTCCCTGATGCGCTCATGGAACGCGGACCTGCTCAAGTCGCACGGCATCCGCTTCAACGCGGTCAGCCCCGGCCCGGTGGACACCCCGCTGTACGCCAAGCTCGGGATCGAGGACCCCGCGGTGCAGGCGGCGGTCCTGGAGCGGATCAGCGCCGGCATCCCGCTGGGCCGCATGGGTCTGCCGGAGGAGGTCGCGGAAGCCGTCGTGTACCTGGCCTCCGACGCCGCCGCCTTCGCGGTGGGCCAGGACCTTATCCTGGACGGCGGCCAGACCGTCCTCTGACAGCGAGGACGCGGCCGGGAAACGGGCGAGGGCGAGGGCATGGCGGTGGCGGAACGAGCGGGAACCGGTGGCGAAGCGAGCCAGGCCGGGTATCACGCGCAGATCAAAGCGGAGAACCGCGCCCGCATCATCCGCGCCGCCCGCGACCTCTTCCTCGCCCGGGGATACGACAAGACCTCCCTCGCCCAGATCGCCAAGGAGGCCCGCGTCTCCACCGGCACCCTCTTCAAGCGGTACCCCACCAAGGCCGCGCTGTTCGCGGCCGTCACCTCCGAACAATGGCAGCTGGACGTGGAGTACGCCGCGCCGCCGCCGCCCGGCGACCCCCGGTACGGTCTGGACCACATCGGCCGCGACTACGCCTGCCTGGTCTCGCGGCCGGGCACGGCGGCGCTGTGCCGCCTCATCATCACCGAGCTGCCCCAGATGCCGGAACTCGCCGACATCGTCGGCACCGGCTTCGCCATCGACCGTGGCCCGTTCTTCGACCGGCTCCGCGACTACCTGGAGGCCGAGGCAGAGGCGGGCACACTCGACTTCCGTTCGGCCGACGAACAGCGGCTGTCGGCATCCGAAGTGGCCGAACAGTTCCTCGGCATGATCTGCAGCCAGTTCCTGTGGCCCCAACTCGTACGGACCGACTTCGTCCCGCCCAACCCCACCGACGCCGCGATCGTGGACGAAGCGGTCGCCCTCATGCTCAGCCGCTACGGCACCGGATCCTGAACCCCGGACCTCCGCTTCACACCGCAAGGACTTCGACACATCGCCCTACCGTCGGCAGCGCTCGCGGTCGTCCGTCCAGGAGGTGGGCAGATACTGCCGCCGGTCGATCAGCGTGCGCCCGCGCCGGTGGATTGACCATTCTGTTCATCAACCCGCCAGCAGCAGCATCCGCCACCGGCCGCCGCGCGGGGAACCGGTGGAGGCGGCGGCCGTACGGTCACCGTCTCGGCGGCTTCCGGAACGTCGGCTTCAGTGCCGCGGCGTGGTGATCTATGCCCGCTCACCGTCATCGACGGCGGGCCGGCGCCCCGTCGACTTCGTGTACTCCGGCCTCGGCGGCACCGAGCCTGAGAGTGTCGAGGCCGAAGGCGGCGACCGGGCCGTGCGCACCGGGCTTGAGTACGGCATCCGGCTGAGCCGCGTGGGCGGCGCCCCACGCCAGGAGGGATCCCGTCATCTCGTACGGATCCGGTCCGGTGAGGGCCGTCGCGGCCAGGGCTAGGCCGTGGCCGTCGCGAGCGACGGCGGTCACCAGGGAACTCGGGCCACTATGGCCTGTCGTCAGCGTGCCACCTCGTCTCGATCGAGGTCGCGGACCAGGTCGATGGCCCGGCCCAGGGTGGCGACCCGGGCGTCGAGAGTCTCGCCGGCGGGGTAGAAACGGACGGTGTCGACACCGACGTCGCGCCACACGCACAGTCGCTCACGCACCATGTCCTCGGTTCCGATCAGCGTCGTCGCCAGCACCATCTCGTCGGTGACCAGACCGGCCGCGCCGTCCCGGTCCCCGGCCTGCCAACGGGTCCGGACCTCGGCCGCGACCTCGGCCCAACCCTGGCGGCTGTAGGCGTTGTTGTAGAAGTTCGTGGTCGCCGAGCCCATGCCGCCGAGGCTGAAGGCCAGCTCCTTCTTGCGTCCGGCCACCATCATGCGCAGGTCGTCCTCGTCCTCCGCGAAGGCGACCTCGGCGCCCTGGCAGATGTCGAGGTCGGCGCGTGTGCGGCCGGCGTTGGCAAGGCCCCGGTCCAGGTGGTCGAAGTACGCCTCTTTGGCGCCTTCGGGGACGAAACTGGTGCCCAGCCAGCCGTCGGCGATCTCACCGGTCAGGTTCAGCATCTTCGGTGAGAGAGTGGCCAGGTAGACGGGGATGTCGTGCTCGGCGCGCATGGACAGACGCATCGGCCTGGTCTCCCCGCCGGGCAGCGGGATCTGGAATTCACGGCCGGAGTGGGAGACCTTCTCCCCCGAGGCGGCCTGTCGCACGATCTCGACGGTCTCGCACATCCGGGACAGCGGCCGGTCGAAAGGCACGCCGTGCAAGCCTTCGATCACCTGCGGTCCGGAGGGGCCGAGGCCGAGGAGGAAGCGCCCCTGGGAGATCTGCGACAGCGTGATCGCGGCGCGCGCGATGGCCATCGGTGTGCGGGTGCCGAGCTGGATGATTCCCGATCCGAGAAGCATGCGCTCCGTCTTCGCGGCGAGATAGCCCAACGGCGAGGGCGCCTCGGAGCCCCATGCCTCCGCCACCCAGCAGATGTCGAGACCGAGCCTCTCCGCCTCGGTGACGTAGTCGACGATCTCCCGCCAGTCGCCGCCGGAGGCTTCGATCGTGGTGGACGTACGCATCACAGACTCGCCTCCCCCGAGGTCCGGGGGCTCTCGGCCAGCTTCTTGACCCCTTCGAGGGTGACGGCCATGTTGGCCTCGAACTCCCGCATGCGCACGAAGACGATCTTCTGTTCCTTCTCCGGCATGCGTTCGATGGCGAAGGAGAGCCCCGAGGGGGCCGGCCCCATCTGCATCCATTCCCGCAGCACCGTGCCCCCGTCCTGTGGCTCCAACGTGAACCGCCAGATCGCCGAGGGGTACTGCGGATCCTCCACCGCCCAGGCGAGCCGCTTCGGCGGCTCCCACTCGACGATGTGGGACGTGGTGGCCCACTCCCCGAACGCTTCGTGCTTGCTCCGGCCGACGAACCGGGCTCCCAGAGCGGGCCCGCCGCCGTCCAGCCATTCCACCGACTGCAGCTCGGAGCTCATGCGCGGCATCAGTTCGATGTCGGACACCAGCCTCCACACCTGGGCCGGTGGTGCGGCGATCCAGGTGTGGACCTCAACCGTCGGTTTGTCCGCGTAGCGTGCGCCCGTCCACTCCATGAACCCGCAGCCCCTCTGCCGCCAAGAGCGCTCGGATGAGCGTCTGACCAGTAAAGTTGCGTAGATAGACCCACTTGTCAAGGGTGACCTGCCGCGCAGGGCACTGCCCGGTCAGCCCGTGAACCGGGCCCGCACATCCGGGCGTTCGGCCAAGTGCGGTGGATAGCCGGGGCCCATCCGGGGGTGGGTGTTGTCCAGGGTCATGGGCTCGCCGCAGGCGGCGCACACCACCTCGGCATGCGTCTCCTGCCCGCACGTGTCGTGGCGCATCGTCACCGGTGGGCCCGCTTCGCCGGAGAGCCAGCGGTCCCCCCACCGGTTCATCACCAGCAGCACGCCGTAGAAGTCGCGCCCCTTCTCGGTGAGCACGTAGTCATGGCGGACCGGCTCCGTCTGGTAGGGCCGCTTCTCCAGCAGCCCCTCCTCCACCAGCCGGCGCAGCCGGTCCGTCAGCGTGTTGCGGGCGATCCCCAGCGACTCCTGGAACGCATCGAACCGCCGGATCCCGTAGAACGCCTCACGCAGCACCAGCGGCGTCCACCAGTCCCCGAGCAGGTCCATGGTGCGCGCGATCGAGCAGGGCCACTGCGCAAAGGATGTCCGTCTCATGACGGCCAGCATAGGTTCGTCCAGTCGTGAGACCCAGCAGGTGAACGGAGCAGCGACCGGTGCGCGCTCTCTTGTGCTCCATCAATAACGAAGTTATGTTGCCGCCATGAAACGTGACTTGCTGGGCAAGAACCTGGTTGTTACCGGAGCAGCACGCGGCATCGGCGAGAAGGTGGCCCGCCTGGCCGCCGCCCGAGGGGCCCGGGTGACCGTGATCGGCCTCGAAGCCGATCGGCTGCGCGCCCTCGCCGACGATCTGGGTCCCGGCGCCGCCTGGCGTGAGGCCGATGTGCGCGACGGGGCTGCGCTACGGTCGGCGATCGACGAGGCCGCCGAGGTCATGGGCGGCGTCGACCTCGTGGTCGCCAATGCCGGCGTCGTGGCGTACGGGACAGTGCGGCAGACGGACGAGGCGTCGTTCGAGCGGGTGCTGGACATCAACCTGAACGGCGTGTTCCGCACCCTCAAGTACGCGACGCCGCACCTGGAGCGCAGTCGTGGCCATGTGCTGGTCGTGGCGTCTGCGCTGTCGTTCATGCCGCTGGCCGCGATGGCCTCCTACGGCGCGAGCAAGGCCGGGGCCGAGCTGCTCGCGCTGACCTACCGACAGGAGGTGGCCCACCTCGGAGTCACGGTCGGCGTGGTGCACCCCTCATGGATCGACACGGACCTCGTGCGAGGCGCCGAGGCGGACCTCCCCTCGTTCCAGGACCTTCGCGCGCGACTCCCCTATCCGGGCAATGTCACCACGAGCTCCGACCGTGCGGCGGCCGCGATCGTCGACGGGCTCGTGCGCCGACGCAGCCGCGTGTATGTCCCGCGTGCGGTCGTCGTGGCCAACTGGGCCAAGGCGGCGCTGAATTCACCGCTGGCCTGGCCCTGGGCGAGGCGCTTCGCGGCCCGGGCGGTACCGTCCCTCGAACGCGAGGTCGCGGCGCTGGGGAGGCAGGACCAGGTCACGCCGGGCACAGATGCCCCTGCCCCGGAGACCAGGTCGTCCTAGCCGCGCCCGCGGCAGCGCCCAACCGCCCGGCGTCTCAGCGGCCTTGGACGATCGAGTCGTACAGGCGCGCGCCGGCCTCGTGGGAGGCTTCGGAACGTTCGCGCTCGTCACCGAGTCCGACAGTGAAGTTCACACCCATCGGCACGAGCACCTGCGCCACGGCGTCGTCGAACTCGACGAAGTGCTCAGCCAGTTCAAGGGTGATGTAACCGTGCACGTAACTCCACAGCTGGGCGGCGACGGCCTCGGGTTCCTGACGCTCGATCCTGCCGGAACGCACGAGCCGTTCGCACGCCGCGGTGACATGAGCGTGGGCTTGCCGAAAGGCCTGGGAATGCCCGCTCAGGCGACGGTCCGTATCCGGCAGCGGCCGGTATGTCGCCCGAGTGGACAGACCGAACATCAGGTCATAGAGGTGAGGGTTCTCCCGGGCCTGCCGACGGCAGGTCAGGGCCATGGCGAAGAGGTCCGCGATCGGATCCTCCGTCACCGGTACCCGGCCGAACGCCGCGCCGAGTTCCTTGAACCCGTGGTCGGCGACAGCCCTCATCAGCTCGGGGATCCCACCGAAGTGGCTGTAGACCACCATCGTCGACAGCCCGCTCGCGGACGCCACCGCGCGCACCTTCAGAGCCGACGGACCCTGCTCGGCCAGCAGGCCGACGGCCGCCTGCACAAGTCGCTCCGGTGCGTCATCGAGCCTCGCCCGCCCTGCCATGTTCCGTACGCCTCCACCGTTGACACACCAGAAATAACTTGGTTATGTAATTCTTCACGGCAATAGTACACATCATGTGTGTCCTGCCGCCTCGGATACACGCGTCCGCTCTCGGACACGTCATCACGCGCTGATCCAGTCTTCTGCCGCCCGTGCGGGCACAGCGTGTCGGGCCGAACCCGACCTCATCGCTGCGACACGCATCCGCGGCCGTTTCCACGCACTTTCCCACCCCATGAACTCAGCACGGGAGCAGAACTCATGCCATACAAAGACCAGGGCCGTCTCACGGTCGAAGATCGCGGCGCCGTTCTGATCGCGCGGGTCGACGGCGGCCCGCACCAAGAGTTCGGCCTCGACATCGCCCAGCAGCTGGAGAAGCTGGTGGCCCGAGCCGACCGTGATCCGAACATCCGTGCCGTCGTCTTCACCGGGGCACATCCCGAGCGGTTCGTCAGCCACGCCGCGGTCCGGTGGCTGCAGGAAGAGGGCGCCGCGAGCCCTACGGTCGGCCGGCGCGCTGCCTCCGCCGTCGTCCGCATGGCCAAGCACGTGGACCGATCCCGTCTCCTCGGGTCCGTGATGCGCAAAACCCCGATGCGCGGGGCTCTGCAGCTGGAACGGCTGCACAGGACCTTCCTGCGGATGAACGCCAGCGGTGTGCTCTACGTCGCCGCCCTCAACGGTTCCGCTCTCGGCCTCGGCGCAGAGTTCGCCTGGGCGTGCGATCTGCGGGTCATGGCCGAGGGCGACTTCTTCATCGGCCAGCCGGAGATCCTCCTCGGCATCATCCCGGGCGGAGGCGGCACCCAGCGGCTGACCCGCCTGATCGGCACCCACCGGTCCCTGGCCGCGATCCTCGAAGGCAAGCCGTTCACGCCCGAAGAGGCCCTCGCCAACGGGGCGGTGGACAAGGTCGTCGCGCAGGAAAAGGTGGTCGCGCAGGCGGTCGAACTCGCCGAGCACTTCGGGAAGCGGTCGAAGGGGTCGGTCGCGGCCGCCAAGAGGTCGGTGTACTTCGGCGGCTCGATGTCACTGGAGGACGGTCTGCACGTCGAACGCGCCGAGTTCTTCGCCCAGATCATGTCGGAGGAAGGCCAGAGGCTGATGCTCGACTACCAGGCCACCACCGCCGCCACCGGCGAACTCCCCCTCTACACACCGGCCACCTACGCACGAGCCCTCGCCTCGGGCAGCGTGCCGGGCCGTCGCTCGACGAGCGGGCGGTGAACCGACGATGACCACTCAGCAGTCCTTCACCCGTCACGACATCACGTTCCCTTCCGGCGACAGCAACTGCGCCGGCTGGCTCTACCTCCCCACGGGCGTCACCTCTCCGCCCGTCGTCATCCTCGGGCACGGCCTCGGCGCCGTCCGCGAGATGCGCCTGGACGCCTTCGCCGAGCGCTTCGCGCAGGCCGGCATCGCCGCGGTGGCCTTCACCTACCGCCACTTCGGCGACAGCGGCGGCCACCCTCGCCAGCTCCTGTCGATCAAGCGTCAGCTCGCCGACTGGGACGCCGCCCTCGCCTACGTCAAGGCCCGCACGGACGTCGACCGGACCCGTATCGCCGTATGGGGCAGCTCGTTCGGCGGCGGCCATGCCATCACCGTCGCCTCCCGCCACCCCGAACTGCGCGCGGCCGTGTCGCAATGCCCCTTCACCGACGGTCTCGCCTCCGCGCTCGCGCTGGGCCCTGCCGCCTCACTCAAGGTCCTCCCCGTGGTCGCCCGCGACCTGGCGGCCAGAGGCCGCGGAAAGCCGCCCGTGATGGTGCCGATCGCCGCCACCCCCGGCTCGTCGGCCCTCATGAACGCCCCGGACGCCCTGCCCGGATACCAGGCGCTCCAGCCTCCGGGAACGACGTTCCGCAACGAGGTGGCGGCGCGGGTCATCCCGACCATCCTCACCTACCGGCCCGGGCGCGCGGCCAAGAAGATCGCCATGCCGATCCTCTTCTGCGTCAGCGACACCGACTCCGTCACGCCTCCCGCCCAGACCCTCCGTTACGCGCGCACCGCTCCCAAGGGAGAGATCAAGAGGTACGACGCCGGCCACTTCGACTTCTACACCGGCGAGACCTTCGAAGTACTGGTGCGCGACCAGATCGATTTCCTCACCCGCCAGCTGAAGCCGGCAGCCGCCTCGTCAGCTCCGTGACCGGACCGCATCACACCCAGACAGGTACGCCCTCGCCATGAATTTCGCATCTCTGCCCGACCGCCGCGCGTCCCTCGACCCCGACGGGGCCGCGGTCTCGGACGGCCGCCAGACCCTCACCAACGTCCAGTTGCTGCGTCGCGTCCAGGCGGCGACCCGTCACCTCCAGGATCTCGGGATCGGCCCCGGCGATGTCGTGGCTCTCAAGCTCACCAACCGCGTGGAGTTCGTGCTCCTGCTGTTCGCCGCCTGGCGGCTCGGCGCCACCATCACGCCGGTCAACCCGAGCATGACCGACGTCGAAGTGGCCCGACAGCTCAAGGACTCCCGCGCACGCCTCCTGGTGAGCGAGGACGGCGAGGCCGCAGTGGCAGACGGGACTGACGTTCTCGCCGTCGGCGAACTGCGCGACGACGCGGCGGCGGAGCCGGATGAGGCCCCCCTTCCGGACCCGTCCGCGCTGGCCCTGCTCATCTACACCAGCGGCACGACCGGGGTTCCCAAGGGGGTGATGCTCGATCACGCCAACATCGACGCCATGGCGGACATGGGGCGTCAGGCACTGGAGGTCGGTCCGGCCGACCGGTGCCTGCTGATCCTGCCGCTCTTCCACGTCAACGGCATCGTGGTCAGCACCCTCGTACCGTTGCTGGCGGGCGCGAGCGTCACCATCGCCGACCGGTTCAATCCCCAGACGTTCTTCGAGGTGGTCGAGCGCGAGCGCCCCACGTTCTTCAGCGCCGTGCCGACGATCTACAGCATGCTCGCGGCGCTTCCGGACCAAGTCCGCCCCGACACGTCGTCCCTGCGCTTCGGAGTCTGCGGTGCGGCACCTGCGTCCGCCGAGCTGCTCACCCGGTTCGAGGCCCGTTACGGGTTCCCGCTCGTCGAGGGGTACGGGCTGTCCGAGGGAACCTGCGGCTCCACCATCAACCCTGTCGCGGGCCCTCGCCGCGCCGGAACCGTGGGACTGCCCTTCCCCGGACAGGAGATCCGGATCGTCGACGCCGACGGCAGCGAGGTGCCGCCGGGCGGGGACGGAGAGGTCGTCGTGCGGGGCCCGAACGTCATGCGGGGCTATCTCGGTCGCCCGGAGGAGACAGCCAAGGTCATCGTCGACGGCTGGCTGCACACCGGCGACGTGGGCCGACTCGACGCCGACGGATACCTGACCCTGGTCGGACGCTCGAAAGACATGATCATCCGGGGTGGGGAGAACATCTACCCCAAGGAGATCGAGGACGTCCTCGTCGGTGACCCGTCGGTACTCGAGGCCGCCGTGATCGGCGTCCCCGACGAGAAATGGGGAGAGGTCGTCGTCGCCTACGTCCAGCCCCGACCGGGTTCGACCGTCGATCCGTCTGCACTGCAGTCCCGCTGCGCGCGCAGCCTCACCGGCTTCAAGCGCCCGACCGCGTTCTTCGTGGTGGATGCCATCCCGAAGAACCCGGTCGGCAAGATCGACAAGGTCTCGCTGCGCGCTGCCCACGCCGAGGTCTCGGCGCGGTCCTGACCTCCACGGAGGGCACTTGGGCTGTTGCCGGTGGCGGCCCTCGGCTCCGTGCCAGGGACCGAGTCCAGATCCGGGACCCCGGTGCGTGAGGGCTTCGCGTCGTTCGGAGCTGAGTACCGGAGCGGGGCACCTGCCGGTCGCAGGTGCCCCGCTACGCGCTCAGCATGCGCTGGTAGACCACGGGGCGGGAAGGACACGAACCCGCGTCCACTCACCACAACCGGGCCCTTCCTCCTCGTTACCCGGCCTCCCCAGCCAGTGGGCAGAGCGGCGAAGGGGCTGTCCGATCCTTGACGGCCCCTGCGTCATGCCCCAGCAGCACGCCCCGCTCGTACGAATCCCGGCACCGTCACTGGGACTCGCTTCTATCCGGGGGCTCTGCTATCCCTGGACCCGCACAGCAGGAGGCACCAATGCAAGATCACCGCTCGGATCGGCCGACTCCCGAGCAGTGGGAGAGCACCGTGGAGCTACTCAAGGCGGTCGAGGGGACCCTGGCTGAGTCCATCGACTCCGGGGTCGTCGAGGACCACGATCACCATGTGCTTGGACTGCCCTCAGGTCTGGAAGGAGGGGCGCCCGGTGGCGCCAGAATCGAGGCGGCTCTCCACGCGATCGTGGCTGCCCGGCATCTCATTCAGCAGGCCGCACACGGAGTCGAGTTGTCCGGTCTTCCGATCCTGGAGCGGGCGCAAAAGAACTTGGCGATTGCGGGCGGGTACGTCGCCACCACTTGGACCACCGAGCTGTCCCAACACGTCAACCGGCGCCCCCGTTAGGCATCGGCTCCGCAGGATCCTCGTCTCCAGCGCCATCGCATGCCGTCTCGGCATCAGCGTCGACGCCGTCTGCTGGGGAGGGTCAATCTAACGGCCCTGCCCCCCCAATTGGCGGTGACGCACAGTCGTGCGGGGGCGTTGGCATCCGTGTAAAAGACGTCAAAGAGCTTGTACTGACGGTGTTTTCAGGGCTGTCCCCGCTGGTCATCGAGGGCGAAGTCAACGAGGGCCAGCGGGTTGTGATGCGGGCACGCACTGCGCAGGACACCTCGGTCTGTCCGGTGTACGGCGCGTCGTCGGGGCGACTGCACGGCGCTCGCCGGCAGTCGGTGGACGACCCAACTGGCGGCCGGAACCGTGGGCTTCGCCCCGCTCCTCACACCGCACGCCGACAACACCGACACGCTCACGCGCTGGATCGCCCAAATCCGCACGCTCCGTCACCACCGAAAGCGAGACAGGGCTGTTGAATTGACACACCCAAGGGCTGTCCCATAAATGATCTACGCGTGTTCGTTGACCTGCCTGCCCTCTTGTCACCCACTCAGGGCGAGGTTGTACAGGCGGGCGATGCCGAGCATCGCATGGTGGATGCCGTCGCCTCTGAGACGCCAATCGCGGAGGATCCTCCAGGTCTTCATCCGAGCAAAGACACGCTCGACACGGGCGCGGACCTTGCGGTGGGACGCGTTGTGTTCCTCTTTCCAGGCCGGGAGTTCGGTCTGGCCAGGTGCGCGGCGGTGCGGGATGATCAGGCCGGTGCCCCGGTAGCCGCTGTCGGCAATCACAGTGGTGGTGCCGACGGCGTCCTTCGCCCGGACAGCTCCCATGCCTTGCAGTCGTTGCGGTTGCCCGGCAGTGGCCGGCCGACCACGACGACGAGACGGGTGTCGGCGTCGATGACGACCTGATGGTTCGTCGAGTACCGATAGTTCTTGGACTGCTCGGCAACCGTATGGTCACGCGTGGGTACCAAGGTGCCATCCACGATCAGCACAGTGTCCTGAGTGAACCGCTTACGGGGCTGCAGCGCGAGCGCCGGCCCCAGGTGGCCGATGATGCGGTCGGCCGCGGACTTCGAGACGCCGAACAGCAGCGCCAGCTGCCGCAGCGTCAGGTTCGTGCGCCAGTACGCGGTGACCAGCAGCACCCGGTCCTCCAGCGGCAGACTCCAGGGCCTGCCCTTACGGACCGGGTCCGCGCCCTCGCTCCGCAGCGTAGTGAGTAACTTGGCGAACTGCCGTGGGCTCAGCCCGGTGAACGAGGCTATTCACGAGGGCTCCGACGCTGTGATCACACCAGCCACAGCAAGATCGTCTCACCTCTAGTACTGGCAGTTGTCGAGCCAGTCCGCCTCTTGCGCACGGCTGACGCCTCCATCACCGTCCACTACATAGGCCAACGCCTCCATGAAGGTAGATCCCAGCGGCCAGAGGCAGTGCGGCCCCACGGCGACGACGCGACCGCTGGCCGCAATGTACGCAGGGAACTGGCTCGACCACATGCCCAGAGGACTGAAGTTCTCTCCGTAGTGCCGCTCCAGCGTGGCCGCTTCCGTGGCGCCGTCGATGCAGGCGTCAACGGGGTCCATGTGCAAGCGCGAACCGGGGACACGGGACGGAGAGCTCCTGATCATCAGCTCGCCGAACTCGGCCCAGACCGCTATCGCCAGGTCGTTGAGTTCGAACCCGGCACCCTTCAGCCGCCGCGTCCAGTCCGTAATGGCGATATTGCGACCTACTGTCCACCTAGCAGCACAAAGCGCGTCCAGCACCGACGGACTGCAAGCCGTCATCGACTCACTTGTGTGCTCTATGCGCCCTCCCACTCGACTTTGCCTGTTGCCCCAGTCTGCCGCACATCCCCACCAGAGGACAGGGTTATTGGTTCCGAAGGACACGAAGATCGTTTACGGGACAGCCCTCAGCACGTTTCGATGGTGTTCGAAAGGATGGCTGGTATCCACGGGCGGTGCCTACGGTGGCCCGGAATGGGGGGCGACCACAGCGAGTTGCTTCGGTCGGCCGAGTGGCAGGTCCTCACCGGCGTCTGCTCGAACCGGCGTCACAGTGGGGCCAAGGCAGGGAGACGTCTGCGTGCAGTTCAAAAGATGTGACCCGCACAGCTGTGGTTCTCGCCCTTGGCCGTGAGGTGGTATTCGTGGCGCGGGCCGGCGTCGTGGGGCAGCCGCTCGAGCCCTCCCTGGTCGACCACAGGGTGAGCCGTTCCGTGAATACCTTGCGGAGCAGCCCAAGGCCGGCCTCGACATGGTCGAAGCGGCACACCCGGGCCACACATCGCGCGGGATCAGCGGCGACCAAGACTCACCGACCACGAGTGCTACCCCTCAGCGCCTTTTGAAGAGACCTCAAAAAGGATCCGATGACATTGATAAGGCGCTTCGACCACGTCGGCATCACCGTTGCTGACCTCGACGCCGTAACTGCGTTCTTCGTCAGCCTCGGTCTGGAGGCCGATCGGAAAATGGCCGTCGAAGGCGAGTTCCTGGACACGGTGATCGGCATGACCGGCGCCCGCACCGAGATCGTCATGCTGCGGGTGCCCGGCGGAGGTACGACACTCGAACTCTCGAGCTTCACACGGCCGAACCACCTGCCGGGTTCGCCTGCCGCACCGGCCAACGAGCTCGGCCTGCGCAACATCGCCTTCGAAGTACACGACCTCCAAGCCGCAGTCGACCATGCCGGACTCGACGGCTACGGCCTGGTGGGAGGCATCGGCGAATACGAGGGCGCGTGGCGGATGGCCTACGTCCGCGGTCCCGAAGGAATCATCGTCTCGTTGGCCGAGCGCATCCAGCAATAAGGAGAAAACATGAGCACGGCGGTGACCGACGAGCAAATTCGGGCTCTGGCCGCGACCGCGAAGCCCTACAGCCTGGCGATCCTTCAGTGGGGGCCGGAGCGGGCCATGGACGGCGCGGACGCAATCGAACTCGAACACCAACGGCGCATGGTGGCGCTGCGTGCTGAAAGGGTGATCGCGATCCTGTGCCCGGTCACCTCCGACACCGTGGCCGGCGTCGCCATCATGACGGTGCCGGCCGAGGAAGCCGAAAAGATCATGGCCGGGGACCCCTGTGTGCGAGCCGGGATGATGCGCTGCGAGGTTCACCCGTGTCACGGCTTCCCGGGGGATGCCCTCCCCGTATGAACGGTCCCGGTCAATCCTGCCAGGCCGGCAGATCGGCTTGGCCTCTCTTGCGGAGGTGTGGAATGACAACCGCCACTGCCTCCGAACCGGGCGCGAACTGCGCGCTGAGCAGCGGTTGGTGGCCCACGCCCTACGACGACGGCTACGTCACCACAGCCCGCGTGCACCCTCGACACGCCCCCTTGTCCCGCTCGCCGAAGCCTGGGACGGAGGGGAACTGCCGCCCATGCGGCTGCAGCAGACCATGCGGATCGCCGTACGCGGAGGCGACACCGGGCACACGCTCACATGGGACCCACCACGTGCCCGATCGCGCCTGTCGGGAGACGCCCCCGGGCCTCTCCGCGCGAGTGAATGCGTCGCCGCCGGCAATGCGGCGTCGGCCAGTCCATGCCGCAAGGCGCCTACCGGTGATGCCACTTACCGGCCAGGCGGGTGAGCCGAGACCCGAAGCCCACACGTGAGAAGCCGCGCCCGCTACGAAGGTCCCAACCCGTTGGTGATCTTCCAGAGGAAACTCGCCCGTACCTCTCCCCCACACCGCCGGCGCCCCGGCCGCCGTCGTCTCCCCATTCACTGCCCTGTCCGCGGGACGCTCAGTCGGTGCCGCCGACGGGAGGGTCCTGCCAGCCGGGCAGAGTCAGCTCGTCGTCGCGAAGCGACCAGAGCGGCTGCTGCCGGGACGGCGGTCCGGCAAGGACCCGCAATTGCTGCGGACGGTATTCGTCGCGCGCGTCCTCAACGCTGAAGCCCGCCGAGCCCAATACCGCGGCCATCGCCTGCATCATCGCCGCTCCGATCGCACTGGAATGCCGCAGGACCGGTTCGTCCAATTGCTTCAGCGCGAACACGCGACGCGCGCAGGCCCGCAGACGAGGGCTTGCCTGCCAGGCCACGAACACGCCGCCCGCCGCGTCGGCACCGTCATCGATGTCCACCTCGACGCCACCGGCCAGGACCGAGTCCAGGCCAGGGGCGAGCACGGGCAGGCCCGCGGCCGCCAGCTCGTTGCGGACCTTATAGGCGAGCACTTCCAAGGCCGCGGACTCTTCACTACCTACTCGTTCGAACACTTGCTCAATCTAGTCAACCGCAGACACGGAACCCTTGACCACGGCTACCAGAAACCGCATGTGCCCAGGCCCAGGTCAGCCAGCCGACTGGCCCGGCTTCGCCGTCGCAGCCTCGGCCGTCGCCGCGTGCGACGATGCGATCGCCTTGGCCTCGGTCACCAGTAGAGCCGCATGACCAAGGAAGGTGCTGGTCGACAGGCTCAACGACGGACGCGGTAGCGGATGTGAGTGGCCTCCGGCGTGTCGATCACTCGGATGATCTGCAACTCGATCTGCGACGGCAAGACGTCGAACAGGCGACGGCCATCACCGAGCAGCACCGGGATCTGATGGATCTGCACCTCATCCAACACCCCCGCCTCAAGCGCCCGTTGCGCCGTGTACGCGCCACGCACCTGCACATCCTTGTCCCCGGCGGCGGCCTTGGCCTGTGCCATCGCGCTTTCGATCCCGTCGGTCACATAGGTCACCAACGGATACCCCCAACGGGCAGCGGGGCCGGGCGGGCGGTGACTGGGCACGAAGATCGGGAGACCACCGTGATCACCGCCCCAGTGATCCATGAGCTCGGCAGTGCGTCGTCCCGCGAGCACCGCACCGGCTGCGTTCCATTCGTCCTGGAATTGCGCGGCAGGCCCCGACAGGGGGCCGGACTCGCCCTCCGGGTCGGCCCACTTGTGCAGGCGTTCGCCATCGTCGCCGCCTAGAAAGTCGTTCGGATCGGCGATGTATCCGTCGACTGACATCGACATGTCGAGCACTGATGCGGGCACTTCGACCCCCTGTTGGTTTCGACCAGCCTGATACGACTGTGCTGTAGACCCGGCATCGCGGCATTACTCATCGCGCATCGCAGCGGCAACAGCACGCGCGAGCCTGTGTGCCTCTTCAGCCACCATCGCCATCTGGGCCGTGTACCGCAAATTGCAGCCCGGGCGTGAGGAAGAGCGGCTACTTCAGCGGCTTCGCTGACTGTCGGCCCGCAGCGGGCGCGAAGCCGGGCTCGAGGAGGTCGAAGATTTCCTCCACTGCGGCCAGCGGGTTCTCGGCGTCCCGGGCCAGGGAGTAGGCATCCAGGGTGAAGCGGGCGAGGACACGACATGCGGTGGCTGACGTGGGTGCCTCGGGGTCTGAGGCGATGGCGGAGACGAGGGCCTGCTCGTGCCGCGCCTGCATGTGGGAGGTGTAGCCGCGCAGCGCGGCCGAGCTTTCGACGAGGGTCCAGAACGAGATGGATTTCGGTGTGGAGAACCATCGGGCGGCGTTGAGCGCCTCGGCGCGCAGCGCGTTGAGCAGCGACTGATCGGGGCTTCGGTTCGCCACGGCGCCGACCAGGCGTTCTTCGTGGTGTTCGTCCTGGTCGAAGACCAGCGCCTCCTTCGAGGCGAAGTGTGCGAACACGGTGGTCACGGCGACGTCCGCAACGCCGCGGCCGAGGCCACCGAGAGACAGTCCGGCGGCGGGCTGCCGGCCTCGTTGTCGAGGTGGCAGCGGGCGGTCGGGCGTCAGGGGCGGCTTCGGGGTGTGTGCGCGAAGCGCCGAACACCACAATGATTCGAAGCCAGTCGAACATACTCACAGCCCCTGTAGCCGTTCCGCTTCCGCCGGCACCTGGTCCGGTGTGGTGTGCGCATCCGGATCGGTGGAAGGGTGCGGCACCGTCGAGTCTGCCGCGGGCTTGGTCCTGGCCAGCCACAGGCTGGTGAAGACCGCGGTGGCCAGGGTGACGGCGCCGGCGACGACGAAGGCGTTGCCGAGTCCGGTCTCCAGGGAGGCGCCGCCGGTTTGCCGGGCGCGGACGACGGCGCCGAGCACCGCCACGCCCAGCACCGCGCCGATCTGCCGGGTGGTGCTGCTGATGCCGGAGGCGAGGCCGCCCTCCTGGGGACTGACCGCTTGGATGGCGGCGCCGGTCAGGGGGGACATGGTCAGGGCGAAGCCGGCGCCGATGACTCCCAGCCGCCACCACACGTTCCCGTAACCGGTGTCGGCGTGCACCGTGCCCAGCGCCAGCAGCCCTGCTCCGGCCAGGGCCAGCCCGATGGTGACGACTATTCGGAATCCGTACCGGGCGGCGAGCCGGCCCGCGAACGGGCTGACGATGACCATGGCGAGGGAAACGGGAAGGGTTTGCAGGCCGGCACGCAGGATGGAGCTGCCCTGGACGTACACGAAGAACTGGGAGAAGAAGAACGACGAGCCCATGAGCGCGAACCCCACCACGATCATGGCGGTGTTCGACACGGTGAACAGCCGCTCCCTGAACAGCCGCAGTGGCAGCATCGGTGCCGAGCGACGCGCTTCGACGGCGACGAAGGCGGCGAGGAGGATCGCCGCCGCGGCGAAGCTTCCCAGGATGACCGGTGCGGTCCAGCCGCGGGCGCCGCCCTCGATCAGCCCGTAGGTCAGGGCCCCCACCGCCAGACAGGACAGCACCGTGCCCGGGACATCGATCGCGGGGGCGTTCGGATTGCGGGATTCGCCGAGGTGGCGCAGGCCGACCAGCAGCAGGACCACGCCGATGGGCAGATTGACCAGGAAGATGGCCGGCCAGCCGAAGGCATCGGTCAGCACGCCGCCGGCCACGGGCCCCGCGGCCAGGCCGATGCCGCTGAATCCGGCCCACAGCCCGATCGCCTTGATGCGTTCGCGCGGTACGGGATATGCGGCGGCGAGCAGGGCCAGCGAGGCGGGGCTCAGTGCCGACGCCCCGACGCCCTGCAGCATCCGGCCGGCGATGAGCCAGCCGACCGAGGGCGCGAGGCTGCACAGCACCGATGCCGCGGTGAACACCGCCGCGCCGGCCAGGTACACCCGCTTGCGGCCGAACCGGTCGGCGAACACGCCGCCGGACAGCAGCAGCATCGCGACCAGCAGCACGTACGCGTCGACGATCCACTGCAGCCCGGTCAGCCCTGTGTGCAGCCGGTGCTGCATGTCGGGCAGCGCCGCTCCGACGATCGTGTTGTCGAGCAGCACCATGAATTGGCCCAAGCAGGTCACGGTGAGCAGCACGGCCCGGTCGGGTCGACCGCCTCCAGCCGCGGGCGATGCAGTCATGGGGTTCCTCTCCCTCGTCGTCGCGCCTCGCCACGGCTGATACGGCCGACTTCCGGGCGCCCTAACGCAGTTCCGGACTGCGTTAGGTGACTGTAGGGAGACTCCACCCACTAACGCAAGTCACAACTGCGTTAAGCTGGGGGGATGGAAGAGCCACAGAGGACCCGGCGACCCGGCGGGCGCGGCGCCCGGGTCGGCGCGGCGGTGCATCAGGCCGTCACCGACCTGATCAACGAGCGCGGCTACGGCAAGTTCACCGTCGGCGACGTCGCGGCTCGCGCGGGTGTGGCCGACAGCAGCATCTACCGCCGGTGGGGCAACCTGGAGGCCCTGCTCGCCGACGTGGTGCTCACCCGCCTCAACGCCAGGTCACCCATGCCCGACACCGGAAGCCTGGCCGGCGACCTGCGCACGTACGCGGCCCAAGTGGCCCGCGAGATCACCGGACCCGACGGCCTGGCCTTGCTGCGCCTGGCCGTCGCCCTGTCCGGCAACGGCGAACAAGGCGTGCAGGCACGCGACGACCTCCTCGCCGAACGCGCCCGCCAACTGGAGTCCATGCTCGATCGCGCCCGCGAGCGCGGCGAACACGCACCCGACGCGCTCGGCGTGCTGGACCATGTGATGGCCCCGATGTACATCCGAGTCCTGTTCGGCCTGGGGCCGCTCACCCCGGACTATGTCGACGGTCTGGTCGACCGGCTGCTGTGACCGCACGCCTCCCCCACCGACCCGCTCCGCGACAGCCAAGTCCGCACCGGCCGCCGGCTCGCCCCTGAGCCGGTGCTGCGGCCTGGCGGTCGCCCTGGCCCGTCACCCGCCGCACCTGTCGCCGGTGCGGCCGATGCGGTCGAACAGCCAGTCTGCGGGCGGCCCCAGGGGGCACGTCGGCCAGTTCCTCTCCTCGCCAGAGGCGTCGACGCAGGCACGAACTGCGGTGGGACGAAGCGCCCTTGGGCACCCTCGCAAACGGATCACGCGCCGGCACCGCCGTCGACGGGCAGGATCGCGCCGGTCACATACGAGGAGCGGTCGCTGAGCAGCCAGGCGGCGGCCTCGGCGATCTGCCAAGGCTCGGCCATCCGGCCCAGCGGAATCGTTGCGGTTATCTGCTTGACGATGCCGGGCGTGGCCGCCTCCCAGGTGTCGATCATCTGCGTGGAGGTGCCGCCGGGGGTGATGCCGTTCACGCGGATGTTGGCGGGGGCCCAGTTGACCGCGGCGGTCTCAGTGAGGCTGTTGAGTGCGCGCTTCATGGCCCCGTAGGCAGGCAGGGCGGGGTTGGCGCGGCGGCTGCCGATGCTGGAGGTGTTGACGATGGCCCCGCCACCGCCCTGTCGCATGAGGGCGGCCTCGGCGGTCATGGCGGTCCAGTGCGAACGGAAATTCACGGCGAACTGCTCGTCGATGTCCTCGTCGCTGGTGGCGTCGACCGGGCCGAACTGCTGCTGGGGGACCGCGCCGTTGTTGAAGGCACCGTCGAGCCGGCCGTGCAGCTCCTCGACGTGGTCGACGGCGGAGCGGATGCTCGCGCCGTCGGCGAGATCAAGGGTGACCGCGTCGGCGACGCCACCGTCGGCGCGGATCTCGGTCACGATCCGGTCGAGGGCGTCGGTGCTGCGGGCGGCCAGCACGACCTTGGCGCCCTCGCCGGCGAAGAGCCGGGCGGCGGCAGCGCCGATACCACGGCTGGCGCCGGTGATGAACACGACCTTGCCGTTCAGCAGGCCGATGGGGGTGCTGTCTGTGTTGGTGGTCATGTCAGCAGCGTGTGCCGGTTTCCCACCCTGATACAGGCACAAGCCGTACCAGGATCCCGCTCCGCGGAGCGTGCAGACTCGGAGTATGGACAAGCAGGAGCTGGGCACCTTCCTGCGCAGCCGCCGCGAGCGGCTGCGGCCCCAGGACGTCGGTCTCCCCTCAGGCCCGCGACGGCGGACACCGGGCCTTCGGCGCGAGGAGGTAGCGGTCCTCGCGCACATCTCCACGGAGTACTACATCCGCCTCGAACAGGGCAGAGCCGCCTCACGACCCTCCGGCGAGGTCCTCGCCGGTATCGCCGACGCACTCCTGCTCACCGACGCCGAATCCCATCACCTCCACGTCCTGGCGGGCACCGCCCCCAACCGAACCGCACTGCACCGACGCGACGTCCGACCGAGCATCCTCGCCCTGCTCGAGCGGCTGCCGCAGACAGCCGGCTTCGTCATATCCGCCGCCTTCGAGGTACTCGCCTGGAACGACCTCGCAGCCGCGCTCATGGAGGACTTCGCCGCACTCGACCCCAAGGACCGCAACCTGGCGCGCCGGGTATTCCTCGCCCCGCAGCGCGATGATCCGCCGCTGTACGGCATCTCCGACACCGCCGAGTTCCGTCACCACGTGGTCCAGGAACTGCGCTCCGCCGTCGCCCGTTACCCGGCGGATCCCGCGGTGACCGGTCTCGTCGACGAACTCCGCGACGCCAGCCCCGACTTCGCCCGGCTCTGGGAGCGGCACGACGTGCAGGCCGCAACGATGCTCACGAAGACCTTCCGCCACCCGGCCGTCGGCGAGATAACCGTCGACTGCGACTCACTCGCGCTCACCGACCGCGACCAATACCTCGTGCTCTACAGCGCCCCTCAAGGATCCCCAAGCGCTGAAGCATTGGCCCTTCTGAACGTCCTCGGAACCTCGGCCGCCGAGTATCGGCACTAGCACGACACTCCAGGCGTCGCTGAGAACCCGTCTTTCATCCTTCGGCCTCCCTGCGACGGTGGAGCGTTGGAGTGATGGTATTCGTGCAGGCCGAGTTGCCCCGTAGCCCAGCCGCCCCCTTCGTGGAGCCGTCGGTAGGCTCTTCCGCGCAGGAGGTGCCATGGAACCAGTGGGTGGGCCTGGCGAAGGGTGCAAGTACGCCTTGACCAGTGACGAGGATGATGAGTTCTGGGGGTGCGTGCGGGACACCGAGGGGCTGTTCCATCCTCAAGAAGACGGTCTTCGGCAAGTTGAACTCCTGGCGTGCTCTCCGCAGGGAAAGTTCCTGACCAGCCTCGATCATCTGGGGAGTCGGCGAGCGACGGCAGGCGGGGCCCATCTGTCGTTCCTCGATGCTGAGGGCATCGAGATGGGTTCCTACTTCGTCAGCGGTCTGACCGCGACGGCTGCAAGGCCGTCGATGCATGGAGACGGGCTGTTCGATATCGAGGTGCGCCTGTGGTGCGATGAACTGCTCCCTGGATCGGCGGAAGTCTGGGACTTGCTCCGAACAGGGACGTTGAACCGCAAGGGCATGTGGGGTGGCCTCGATGCGGGAGGCCGGAAGGCGTGGTTGTCCGTTGCGCTGTGGTCCCGTGAGTACCAGCGTCGCGGACAGCCCGAAGACGCCCCACCGGGGCAGGTGTTCCCCCTGGACGGCCGGCGAGCCGTCGATATCAACGGCTTCTACTGCGCACTGGGCGAGGCCATCAACGGTCCCGGCGGGTACTTCGGATGGAATCTCGCTGCCGTGGACGACTGCCTGAGAGGAGGCTTCGGCGCCAAGCCCCCGTTCACCCTGGAATGGCTGCACTCGAACACCGTGAGTTCAGGCCTGATCAGCGCTCCTGCGGCGGGCAGCGACAGTGCCGCCGATCTCCAGATTCTCCTCGAGATCTTCGCCGACCACGACGTCAACGTCCTCATGCGGTGAACAAGGGGAACAAGGCTTGAGCAGAGATCGGCACTCGCTCGTCAAGCGGCCTTCAGAGGAGGTTGCGGGCGGGGCATGGCGGCGTTCGGCTGGGTCACAAGTGTGATCGCGACAATGGTGAGCATCGCTTCGGCGTGCTCAGGGAGCGTCTCGTAGTCGCGGACATTACGGCGGGCATGGAGCCACCACGCCAGGCTCCGCTCGACCACTCAGCGGACCGGCACGAGGACGAAGCCTTTGGCGGTCTTGGGGCGGCTGACCGTTTTGATCGTGAGGCCGAGGAAGGACTTGGCCCAGGCGACGAGAGTGCCCGCGTAGATCGAGTCTGCCCAGACGATCGTGATCTGCGGGTGCATGAGGCGCAGGCGGAAGAGGACTTCGCGGGCGGCGACGCTGTCGTGGACGTTGCCGGGCGGTGCTGCCGCAACCGCACGGGAGACGGGCCGTACTCGCCGATCGGCGGGTACGGCCCGATGAACTCCCACTCCGCGCCCGTCAGTTCCACTCGCGTCACGCAAGGAACATCGACCGGACCGGACCCCGCCGCGACAGCGAATCCCGCAGATTGATCACGACTCGATACATGCCCCAGGGGTGGGAGCGGTCTCTTGCCGTACGGGTGGGAGATCCGTGCGGGGGTTGGTTGTTGGGCTGGTCGGGTTCAATTGGCGCAAGTGAGGCGGGCGTTGGCCCAATCGGCGTGGTCGCTGCCGTTGCCGTCGCCGCCGTCGCCGACCACGAGGTCGAGGTGCTGGGCGCCGGTGATGTCGGCGTTGAGGGTGACGGGGTCCTGATGGGCGCGCAGGACGTCGGTGGTGGCGACGGGTTTGCCGTCGGCGAGGACGGTGAAGGTGACGCTTCCGTAGCCGCCTGTTTCGTCGTCGATGCCCACAACGGCGGTGAAGGCAGTGCAGTTGCCGCCGAGGTTGACGGTGACGTCGGAGGGGGCATGCGCCCCCAGGCCCTTGGTGTAGGTGGTGCCGTTGAGGGTGATGGTGTGACCGTCGCCGGCGGCGTCTTCGCCGTTGGAGGTGTCACGCTCGACCGGGCCCCAGCCGTTGGTGGAGGTGAACGGCAGGGCGGACACCAACGGACTACCGGTGGGCGGCGGCACGGGGACCATGATGGTCGCCGATCCCGTCGCTGATCCGGTCCGGCCGTTCTGGTGGGTGGTGGCGGTGACGCCGAAGGCGGCTGCTCCGGGTTGGTCGCCGGTGGGGGCGGTGACGGTCCAGGTGCGGGTGGCGGTGCTGCCCGGCTGCACCGTGCCGATGTGCTGGACGGTGTCGGGTGTGGCGCTCCAGCCGTCGGGCAGGGTGAGGGCCAAGGTGGTGTCGCGGGCGGTTCCGCTGTTGCGGCGGGGGGTGTAGAACGCGGTGACTCGGCCGCTCTCCCCGCGCTTGAGGACGTCCGGGGCGCTCACCCTGACATCGGCGGTGGCGACGGCCTCCTGGTGGGGCACCTGGCCGTAGGTCGGGGAGGCGATGGGCGGATAGGTCAGGGAGGTGGTGTGGTTGCCGTACTCCTCCAGGGAGACCTTGCCCAGTCCGCCGGTGGTGGCGTCCTGATTCCACACGGCGATGGCGATGGTGTTACGCCCATCGGTGCGCAGCATGCCCGGCTGGACGGGGAAGGAGTGCTGTGGGCCGATGTCGTTGACGTACTGGCCGACCATCCAACCGTTGACGTAGATCAGCGCACGGTAGTGGCGAGAGGGGTCGTCGTCGATACGGATGCCCAGGGGAACGTCCTGTCCCTTGGGCAGGGACAGGTTGACACTGGTGCGGTACCAGGTGATCCCCGGCGCGCTGCCGGAGGCGGGCAGAGCCGCGGGCTTCCAGTCGGCGTCCGGATAGCCCGGCAGGTACCAGCCCCGGCGCTCACCGGTCAGACCACCGGTGTTGTACGGGCCACGCGCCGGGTCGACAAGATCCTCACCGCCGAGTTTGCCCTGGATGCGCCAGCTCAACTGCCGGGTCGAGCCGGTCAGATACGCCGACAGCAGACCACGCGGATTCTTGTTGCCGTAGGGAGAGACCCATGCTTCGTCGTGGCCCATGTTCTCCACCAGGACCGAGATGACGTTGTCCGTGCCCGGGCGCAGGGCGCCGGCGGGGAAGGTGAAGGCGTGCGCGCCGTCGCCACTGCTGCCCAGGAAGACCCCGTTGAGCCAGGCCAGATAGACCCCTTGATTGCCGGTGCCGGCGGCCAGAGAGATACTCTTCTCGGTTCCGGCGGCCTGGAAATGACCGCGGTACCACACCGCCCCGCTGTGGAAGCCGTACTCATCCGTGTAGAGCACCGGCGGTGCGGCCGGTTTCTGCGGGTTGGTGGTGGTGTTCTTGTCCGCCGCCTGCCAGGCGGCATCGTCATACCCGTACTGGGACTCCGGCGCCTCCGCCTTGGTACGCCAGCCAGTCAGCGTGGGAAGGGCCACGGGCACGGGGCCCGGGAGTTGCTGCTCGGTCGCCGATACCCGCTTGCCGTTCCAAGTCACGGTCCGGGCCGAGGGAGCGGCTATTACTTGCAGCGTGCTGGGTTTGTCGGTGTCGCCGGTCAGCCTGAGCTGGTCATCGGTGAACGCTGCGGTGCGCACCAGTTCCGGACCGCGCACCAGCACCGGGCCGCGGCCGGTGTCCAACTGCCAGAACCGGTCGGCGGTCGCGTCGTCGGCCAGCAGCAGCCGCAGCGGGGTGCTGCCGTCGGCCGGCTGGACCAGCACCTGGGCAAGCCCGTCGTGCGTGTAGTTCAACCGCAGGTCACCTCGCGCGGCGTCCCAGGTCTGCTTCACACTGCCGGCCAGCACCGTCACCCGGGGACGCGAAGCGTAGTGGAGCACCGTCTCGCCGTCCTGGCCGTGCCGGCCGTAGAACAGCGCGGTGTCCACACCATCCCCGTAATCACCGTGCGTCATCAGCTCCGATGTCGAGTACCGCAGATCCTGGTGGTCCATGCGGTAGTCGGCGACCAAGAGCTTGGAGTCACGGCCGGCGATCGTGACAGCCGTCCCCGGCTCCTGGGGAACACTCGGATAATCCGGCCCCAGGTTCAGCTGCGTCTGAACGGTGGAGGTGTCGTTGACGTCCTTGTGACGCACGACGACAAAGGTCGTGCCGTCATCGGGATTTCGCCGGACCTGCTGGCTCAACTCCGCGTCGGCCGGCGCCGGAGCATCCGGAACCAGGTCGGTCTTCGCCAACGGCTGAACCGACTGGACGAAATACCCCAGCCGTTTGTCCGTGTAGTACTTCTCGGTCAGCTCCCGGTCCTCCTTGATCGGAGCACCGTAGTCGTAGGAGGTATAGCCGTTGCCGGGGCTGGCCAGCCATCCCCACGACGTGCCGCCGTACGTCATGTAGAAACTCTGCATGGTGGCGCCGACACCGATGTTGTTCTCGTACGCCGCCTTCTCCCACTGACCGTTCGTCAGCTCCCGGCACTTGTCGTAACCCGGCCCTCCCCACGGGTCGAACGCACCTCCTTGGAACTCGGGTAGGTACAGCGGCTTACCCGCCTTGTGGCCCCAACTCAGGTCAGGCAGGGCGTTCCACGTGTCCGGGTGAGAGCAGTCGAAGCCCTGCGGATAGGAGTCAGGGCCGTCGATGTCCAGCAGATCGTTGTGCACACCGCTGTTGTTGCCGGTCAGGGGTACGGTGATGCCGTCGGCCCGCGCCTTGTCGACCAGGTGCTGCATATAGGCGTGGCCATCAGCATTCCCGTTGTAGAACTCGTTCTCCACCTGGTAGGCGATCACCGTGCCGGTGCCGTTGGTCAGTTGGTGGCGGGCCAGGATCGGATCGATGCGCGACAGCCACTCATCCGCCGCCGACAGGTAATCCGGCGCTGCCGTTCGCGGAGTGCCCTGCTGCTTGATCAGCCAGCCGGGAAGACCACCCGAATCCGTCTCCGCGTTGATGTACGGGCTCGGGCGTGCGATCACATAGATGCCGGTCTCCGCCGCCATGTCCAGCAGTTTGTCCACGTCGCGGACGCCACTGAAGTCGTACACGCCCTGTTTGGGCGAATGGTAGGCCCAGTCGAAATAGATCGACACGGCGTTGAACCCACCGGCCTTCATCTTCTGGAGCACGTCACGCCACGCCTGCGGGCTGGGCAGCCGCCAGTAATGGAATTCACCCGACCACACGTATAACCGCTTGCCGTCAATCTTCAACGAATAGTCGTCGTAGGTGATCGAGTGCGTGGCCGCGGCACTTCGTGGGACGGCGGCCGGAGCGGATGCGGCAGCGGCCGGTGGTGCGGTGGCCGAGAGCAGCCCCGCCGACAGTGCCCCAGCAGCCACCGCAGATACCAGCCGACTCATGCGCCGGGGGGCCACACGACCGTGCGTTCTTCCCTCATTGAACATGACAGGCCCTGATTCCTGAGAAGGCGGTTCCAGACCCGGCCTGCAATGAGGCCACTGGACCGCGGAAGTGGAGTGGATTCGCAGGGGATCGCATGGCCGGCCGTCAGAACGCCTGTCGATCCCGGTCCCTGGGTGCGAGCGGCTCCCGGATCCGTGAAACCAGCAACCCCGGAACCCAGGTTGTCTACTTCGGGTTGGGTACTTCGTCCCGGGTGATCACGTGGGGACTGTTGTGGATCTTCTACGGTTCGGCCACTGAGTTGGACGTGGGAGGTGGTCGGTGTTCCAGGTGTTGAAGAAGCTCCAGCGGGTGTCGGTTGACGGCGAGTGATCCGGGTCGCGGATGGGCCCGTTCTCGTGCAGGGCGATCGGCACAGAGGAGCCGACGATGTTCTTCACCACGTCGCAGAAGCCGTTTCGCGGGTTTCTCGTAGTCCGGCCCGGCCACCCACGTGGACTCCTCCCGGCCGGAGGGAATGCGCTCGCCGTACTGGCTGTAGAGGTAGCAGAGCAGGTACGTCGCCCGCTGCGTGGCTCCAGGCCACACGGGGCTCGAGCAGCAGCCGGGCGGCGGACGCTGCCTCCCGAAGTGGCCCACCTCTGGTTGGTACACAGACTCGACTGAACACCGGTAATGCAGCCGTCGGAGTTGACCTGCCACCGCTGGTTGCTCTGTCCGTTGCAGTTCCAGATGTCCACCTTGGCGCCCGGCGTCGTCTGGTTGTTGCAGGCCTCCAGGCACATCGAGTCGCCGGACACCCTCAACTCACCGGTCGGCGTCGCTTCCCACGACTGGTCGGCCTGGCCGTTGCCGTCCCCAATCTCCACCCCGGCACCGGCGGTGCTCGCCGTGCGTGCTGTAAGACGGGCTGCCGGCACCCCCGCTGGGCGCGATCTTGCCTGTGGTCGGTTTGCGGGTGAAGAGCAGGACACGTCCACTCCTCATGGGGAGGTTGGATGTTGTTCAACTGTGGTGGCTTGTGACGTCCCAAGAGGTGTTCCGCGAGGGACTCTGGAGGCACGCCCGGAACCGTAGGACTTCTGAGGGACCCTGACAAGGGGCGCGACGGCAAAATGAAACAGTTTCCAACAAGCCTGTACAGGAACTTACAAGCTCGCCGGGGTGCAGGTGTTCGTCCCTTCGATCCCAGGCGCGACGCGGCCATACCGAGGCGCTCGACGGCCGGTGCGTTCTGGTGCAGCAGCGCGGATCCGCTCGTCGAGCGTGAGCCGCCGAGCAGGTCTCGGCGCGTGTGTCGATCGGCGGTACCGGGTCGTGGAACGGATGCCGGGCGGGGGCAGGGACGAAGAACCCACGAGGAAGACGCCCAGGCAGGCTGGTCGCGGTCATCGAAGCGCTTCGACGCGCGCATCGCCGCGACAGGCCGTCAACAGCCTGAGCCAGAGAGATTTTCTTGATGCCTGCCCTCTTGTCTCGCAGGAGACGTGTCATTAACGTTCCCGGCCAGGTGAAGCGCTTCGACGATGTGGAGGGTGGGGCCGCCGCCTTGAGCAACGAGCTGAACCGCAGAAGCTTTGCCCCTCGTACCGCCGCTGATCATCCGCCCGTTCGGGCAGAAGCGCTTGCGCACCGGTGTGCTCTCCGGCGCGATCAGGGGGTGAACCGGCCGCCCGTTCGCACCCCCGCCCCGTAACCGGGAGCGGCTCCGCCCGCCCATTCCCCGCTGCTGGAGTGGAGCCGCTCCCTCACCACCGTCACCAGGGCCAGAACTCGCCCGGCAGTTGCCGCGTCCCTTCTTCCCGAGGACCCGTCATGACCACCCGCAGCCTGACCGACCGCCTGGGCGGCCTCGCCTTCGGCGGCGACTACAACCCCGAGCAGTGGGACGAACCGGTGTGGAAGGAGGACGACGCGCTGATGCGCCGGGCCAGGGTCAACCTGGCCACCATAGGCGTCTTCTCCTGGGCCCTGCTGGAACCGGACGAGGGCCGCTACGACTTCGCCTGGCTCGACGCCCACATCGAACGCCTCCACGCGAACGGCGTGGCCGTCGACCTCGCCACCCCGACGGCCTCCCCACCGCCCTGGTTCACCCTGGCCCACCCCGACGCGCTGCCGGTCACCCCGGACGGCACCCGCCTCACCCACGGCAGCCGCGACACCTACTGCCTCACCGCGCCCGCCTACCGCCGCGCGGCCCGCCGGATCGCCTCCGCCCTGGCCGAACGCTACGGAGACCATCCCGCCGTCGCCCTGTGGCACGTCCACAACGAGTACGGCACGCTCTGCTACTGCGACCACACCGCCGCCGCCTTCCGGGTGTGGCTGCGCGCGCGCCACGGCTCGCTGGACGCCCTCAACGAGGCGTGGGGAACGGCCTTCTGGAGCCAGCGCTACACCTTCTGGGAGCAGGTACTGCCGCCGCGCGTGACGCAGTGGCACAAGAACCCCGGCCAGGCACTGGACTTCCGCCGCTTCTGGTCCGACGAGATCATCACCGCCTACCGCGAGCAACGCGACGCGATCCGCGCGCACAGCGACCGGCCGGTGACCACCAACCTGATGCTCCCCGCCTACCAGAACGTCGACCTGTGGACCCTGGCCCGCGAACTCGACGTCGTCACATCCGACCAGTACCCGAGCGCTCCCGGCCTGGACGCCGCCGCCGACGTCGCCTTCCACGCCGACCGCGCCCGCTCCCTGGCCGACGGCGGCCCTTGGCTGCTGATGGAACAGGGCACCAACACCGTCTACGACCGCGACCGGGTCCTCGCCAAGGAGCCCGGGGACATCCTGCGCCACACCCTCGGCCACATCGCGCGCGGTTCGGAAGGCGCCCTCTTCTTCCAGTGGCGACAGTCCCGCGCCGGCGCCGAGACGTGGCACTCGGCGATGGTCCCGCACGCGGGGCCGGACAGCCGCATCTTCCGTGAGGTCGCGCACGTCGGCGAGGCGGTCGCCCGGCTCGGCGAGCTGGCGGGATCGACGGTCACCGCCTCGGTGGCGGTCCTGCACGAAGCGGACGCCTGGTGGGCGCTCGGCGTGGACGGCCTCCCCTCCCCCGACCTCGACTACCACGCGGCACTCGGCCGGGCGCACCGGGCACTGTGGGACGCCGGCGTCACCGTCGACTTCGCACACCCCGAGCACGACTTGAGCCGCTTCCCGCTCGTCATCGCACCAGCCCTGTTCCTCCTGTCCGACGCGGCGGCCGAGAACCTGCGCCGGTACGTCGCCGACGGCGGAACCCTCCTCGTCCAGCACGCGAGCGGATACGTCGACGACCGCATGCACGCCCGCCTCGGCGGCTACCCCGCCGAGCCGCTGCGCGAGGCCCTGGGCATCCGCGTCGAGGAGTACCGGCCGCTGCGGCGGGACGAGCGAATCGCCCTGTCGGACGGATCGCACGGCACCGTCTGGAGTGAGTCGCTACGGACGGAGGGCGCCGAGACGCTCGCCGCCTACACCCACGGCATGCTTACTGACAGCCCGGCGCTTACCCGGAACCGCTTCGGCACCGGGCAGGGCTGGTACCTCTCCACCCGCCTGGACGACGCCGGCTACGCCGCCCTGGTCGCCCGGCTGCTCGACGAGGCAGGGGCGGATCCCGAAGTGCCGGGCCTGCCCTCTCAGGTCGAGGCCGTCGTCCGACGCGCCCCGGACGGCCGTAGCTGGCGCGTCCTGATCAACCACCGCCCCGAACCCGTGCCCCTGCCCGAGCCCGCCCACGACCTGCTCACGGGCAGCACGTTGTCCGAACTGCCGCCCGGCGGCTGCGCGGTGCTCCGTACCACCTGACCCCCGCCCGAGTCCCTCCCTTACCGCGGGGGCTACCGCTGGGGCCCGCCCCGCACGTCTCTCCCCGACCAGAAAGGCCACCATGACCAGCGCACCGCAGACCCTCCGATGGGGCCACGCGGCCCTGGAGGTCGAGATCGACGTCGGCGAGGACGGCACCGCCCGCCTCACCCACATCGGCCTCCCCGGCGGGACACCTCCCGAGCGGCGTAACTGGCCTCCGCTGCCCCTGCTGGAGGTCACGGCCGCGGGGCACGGCCGCGCCTGGTCGGGCGGGCGTCTCATCGACTCGTACGTCGGCGGACGGCTGCGCCACCGCGCGCACCGCGTGTCCCGCGACGGTGACTGGCACGTGCTGACCGTCGAACTCCGCGACCCTGAAACCGGGCTCGTCGCGGAGGTGACCTACCGCTCGCCGGACGGGGTGCCCGTGCTGCGCAGCGAGGTGGTCCTGCGCAACGGTGGGGAGTCGGCACTGCACCTGGAATCGGTCTCGTCCCTGGTCGTGGGGTGTCTCGCGGACGGCCCGGAGGCCATCGGGGGCGCGGATCTGCTGTGGGCGGAGAACGACTGGGTCGCCGAATGCCGCTGGCAGCGCCGGCCGATGCGGGTGACCTCGCCGGTGTTGAGCGACCGCGTGGTCGTCTACGACAACGGCAAGGGCGAGTTCACGCAGACCGGCCGGGGTGTGTGGTCCAGTTGCGGTCGCCTGCCCATGGGCGGCTTCACCGACCGTGACTCGGGGCGCACCTGGGTGTGGCAGATCGAGCACAACGGCGGCGGCTGGCACTGGGAGTGCGGTGAACGCGACCGGCTCGCCTACCTGGCCCTGTTCGGCCCCACCGACACCCACCACGGCTGGCGCCATCCCCTGGAGCCCGGCGGCGAGTTCCGCACCGTACCCGTCGCTCTCGCCTTCAGCGCCGACGGCGGGCCGGACGACGCGTTCGCCGCGCTGACCCGTTACCGCCGCACGGCCCGCCGCCCGCACTCCGACCACCGGCGACTCCCCGTCATCTTCAACGACTACATGAACTGCCTGATGGGCGACCCCACCACGGAGAGACTGCTGCCGCTGATCGACGCGGCGGCCGAGGCGGGCGCGGAGTACTTCGTCATCGACGCCGGCTGGTACGACGACGAGAACGGCGGCTGGTGGGACAGCGTCGGCGCCTGGGAGCCGGCCGCCTCCCGGTTCCCCGGAGAGCGCGGGATCCACGAGGTGCTGGACCGCATCCGCGAGCGCGGCATGGTGCCCGGCCTGTGGCTGGAGCCGGAAGTGATCGGCGTACGCAGCCCCATGGCCAAGGCCCTGCCGGACGAGGCGTTCTTCCGCCGCGACGGCGTGCGCGTCACGGAGACCGGCCGCCACCACCTGGACCTGCGTCATCCGGCCGCCCGCGCCCACCTGGACCAGGTCGTGGACCGTCTGGTCGGCGAGTGGGGCGTCGGCTACCTCAAGCTCGACCACAACATCGACCCCGGCTCCGGCACCAGCGCCCACCCCGGCGAGACCCCGGCCGCCGGACTGCTCGGCCACAACCGCGCCCAACTGGACTGGCTCGACGGCATCCTGGACCGCTACCCGCACCTCGTGGTGGAGAACTGCTCCTCCGGAGGCATGCGCTGGGACTACGCACTGCTGTCGCGGCTGCAACTGCAGTCCACCAGCGACCAGCAGAACCTCCAGCTGTACGCACCCATCGCCGCCTCCGCGCCCACCGCCGTCACCCCCGAGCAGGGGGCCGTCTGGGCCTACCCGCTGCCGGAGGACTCCCTCGACGAGGTCGCCTTCACCATGGCGAGCGCACTCCTCGGCCGCATCCACCTCTCCGGCCTGCTCCCGGACCTGCGGCCCGACGCCCGGGCCCTGGTTCACGAGGCCGTGGCCGTGTACAAGGCCATCCGCGCCGACCTGCCTCAGGCCGTCCCCGCGTGGCCGCTCGGCCTGCCGGCCTGGGACGACCCGTGGCTCGCCCTGGCCATGCGCACCCCTGCCGCCACCTACCTCACCGTGTGGCGCCGCCCCGGCGGCGAGTCCACCATGAGCCTTCCCCTGCCTCACCTCCGCGGCTCCGCCGCTCGCGTCGACGTCCTCTACCCCACCGAGAGCCCCGCCGTCGCCGCCTGGAACCCCGATGCCGCCGACCTGACGCTGACGCTGCCCACAGCTCCGTCCGCCGTGCTGCTCCGCCTCACCCTCACGGTGCCGGACGTGCCCTGAACCGCCGGTGCCACCTGACAACGACCCGCTGAAGGAAAGGGACTTGACCCCATGTCAGAAATGCGGCGGGCGGACACGCCACCATGACCAACCCCGTGATCCCAGGCTTCCACCCGGACCCCAGCATCTGCCGCGTCGGAGACGACTACTACCTCGTCTGCTCCAGCTTCGAGTACTTCCCCGGCATCCCCGTCTTCCACAGCCGCGACCTGGTGCACTGGACGCAGATCGGCAACGCCCTGGACCGGCCGGCCCAACTGCGTCTGCCGGCCGCCATGCCGTCCTCCGGCGGGATCTACGCCCCGACCCTGCGCCACCACGACGGACGTTTCTGGCTGATCGTCACCAACGTGGCCGAGGGCGAGGGCAACCTGCTGTTCACCGCCACCGACCCGGCCGGGCCCTGGTCCGACCCGGTCCGACTGCCGGGGGTGAAGGGCATCGACCCGGATCTCGCCTGGGACGAGGACGGCACCTGCTGGTGCACGGTCGCCGGGGGCGCACAGGTCCGTATCGACCCGTACACCGGCGAGACCTTCGGACCCGCGCACCAGGTGTGGGCCGGCACCCCCGACGCCCAGGCGCCGGAAGCGCCGCATCTGTACCGCATCGGCACGTACTGGTACCTGCTCATCGCCGAGGGCGGCACCGAGCGCGGCCACGCCGTCTCGATCGCCCGCGGGCGCACGCCCACCGGCCCGTTCGAGCCGTGCCCGGACAATCCGGTCCTCACCCACCGCGGCACTCACCGCCCCATCCAGAACACCGGGCACGCCGACCTGGTCCAAGGACCCGACGGCTCCTGGTGGTTGGTGCTGCTGGGGGTCCGCCCGCGCGGTGGCACCCCCGGCTGGCACGTGCTGGGACGCGAGACGTTCCTCGCACCGGTCACGTGGGTGGACGACTGGCCCGTCGTCGGCGAGGTGCCGTCCGTTCTGCCCGCGCCGGCATGGCCGCTCGTCCCCGGCCCGGCCGCGGAGGTCCGGGACGACTTCGACCTCAGCGAGCTGCGGCCGCAGTGGATCTCCGTGCGCGACCGTCCCGCCGAGCACTGCACCACCAAGGAACGGTCCGGCTGGCTGACCCTGCGGGCCCGCGGCGCCTCGCTGGACGAGCCGGACGTCGTCTTCGCCGGCCGCCGCCAGCAGCACCTGTCCTGCCGGATACGCACCCGGATCGACCCCGCCGAAGGGCGCGGTGGCCTCGCCGTCCGCCTGGACGAGGAGCACCACTACGAGATCGAGGCGGCCGAGGGCCAGGTACGCGTCCTGAGCCGCGTCGGACCGTTCCGCACCGTCGCGGCATCCCGTCCCGTGCCGGCCGGGCCCGTGGTTCTGCGCCTCAACGTCTGCGACGCCCCTCCGAACGGCCCCCGCACCGGCCCCGATGTCCTCACGTTCGGCGTCGAGGAGCCGGACGGCACCTTCACCGCTCTCTGCGCACTCGACGGCCGCTACCTGTCGACCGAGGTGGCAGGCGGCTTCACCGGACGGGTCATCGGCCTGTACGCGGCGGCCGGCACCGTGCACTTCGACTGGTTCGACTACGAGCCGCTCGGCCTCTGAACCGGCGCGGCGAGCCGAGGCACGACGTCGACTTCCGAAGACGCCCCGCCCCCTGCTGCCTGCTGTCTTCTGCTCCATCTCCCCCCACGGGCGGAACCCGCTCGGCCGACAGAGAGAGGTCACAGATGAAAGGAACGCACCACCCCACCGACCGGCGCAGAGGCGGCCCGGGCCGGGTGCTCGGTCTGCTGCTGGCGCTGGTCGCCGCGATCGGGCTGACCAGCACCACCGCGTTCGCCGTACCGTCCCACAAGGGCGCGTCCGCGGCGACGGAGAACGTCGCGCTCAGTCCGATGGGCACGGTGGCCGCGATGCAGCCCAGCTGGAACCTCGGCAACACCCTGGACGCCATCCCCGATGAGACGTCCTGGGGCAACCCACTGGTCACCAAGGCCCTGTTGGACACCATCAAGTCCCAGGGCTTCCGCAGCGTCCGGATCCCGGTGACGTGGACCGACCACCAGTCCTCGACCGCCCCCTACACGATCGACGCGCGATGGATGACCCGCGTCAAGCAGGTGGTCGACTGGGCGCTGGCCGACGGTCTCTACGTCGTGATCAACGTCCATCACGACTCGTGGCAGTGGATCGCCGACATGCCCACCGACCATGACGGCGTCCTGGCCCGTTTCAAGGCCTCCTGGACGCAGATCGCCGCCACGTTCAAGGACTCCCCGCAGAGCCTGCTCTTCGAGAGCAACAACGAGCCGCAGTTCAACAACACCACCGACGCCCAGGGCATCCAGTACAACGACGAACTGAACACCGCGTTCCACAGCGTGGTGCGCCAGTCCGGCGGCAACAACGCGACCCGTCTGCTCGTCCTGCCCAGCCTGCACACCAATTCCGGCCAGGTCTTCCTGGACGCCCTGGTGAGCGAGATGAAGTCGCTGAACGACCCCAACCTCGTGGCCACCGTGCACTACTACAGCTGGTACCCGTTCAGCGTGAACATCGCCGGCGGCACCCAGTTCGACGCCACCGCCCAGAAGGACCTGACCGACAACTTCGCCCGGCTCCGCGACACCCTCGTCTCCAAGGGAATCCCCGTCTACCTGGGCGAGTACGGCCTGTTGTCCTACCCCGACCACTTCCAACCCGCGCCGCGTGTCGAACGCGGCGAGGCACTGAAGTACTTCGAGATGTTCGGCTACGAGGCCCGCATCTCCGGGGTGACCACGGCCCTGTGGGACGCCTACAACTTCCTGAACCGCTCCACGCTGCAGTGGCGTGACCCCGAGCTGATCAACCTGATCAAGACGAGCTGGACCACCCGCTCGGGCACCGCTTCCTCGGACCGGATCTTCCTGGAGAAGTCGAGCGCCATCACCGCCAGGACCCTCACCCTGAACCCGAACGGCACCACCTTCCGCGGCGTGTGGCAGGACGGCAAGAAGCTCGTCCAGGGCCGGGACTACACCGTCTCCGGCAACCAGCTCACACTCACAGCCACCGCACTGACCCGGCTCTCCGGCGACCGCGCCTACGGGGTCAACGCGACGATCGAGGCCCGTTTCTCCCGGGGGCTGCCCTGGAAGATCCACGTGACCACGTACGACAAGCCGGTGCTCTCCGACGCGACCGGTGACGCCGGCGGACTCACCATCCCCACCCAGTACCGCGGTGACCAGCTGGCCACCATGGAGGCCACGTACGCCGACGGCACCAACGCCGGACCGACCAACTGGACTCCCTACCAGGAGTTCAACGAGGCCTTCTCTCCCGACTACCCGGGCAACGGTCTTCTCCTCACCTCCAAGTTCGTCAACTCACTACGCGAGGACACCCAGGCGACGCTCGTCTTCCACTTCTGGAGCGGAGCCACCGTGACGTACCACGTGACGAAATCCTCAAGCACGGTGACCGGAACCGTCGCCTGACCCTTCCCCGCCCCGGGTGTCCCCTGGCGCCCGGGGCCTTCTTCCTGCCCGGTCAGCCACGGATCTCGACGGCGCGTTCGCCCGTCTGACGCAGGGCTGCGTTGCTGCTGCGGTGTCGCCGCCGGCGCCCGGCGCCAATGACGGTATGCGGTACGCGTACGTCGCCGCCCTGGAGGGCAATCTGCTGGAGCTGATCGAGACGCACTGAGCAGGGCAGGTTGGGGCGTCGTACCGCGGAGCCAGTGCGGCCCTCGATGCCGGCCCTCAGCGCTGTGCGGCCCGGCGGGCGTCGGCGCCCCTCCACTGCGCGGCGGCCGTCAGCGGAACGGCGGCGGGCGGCTCCGCCGAGGTGGTCAGCTCGATGCGCCGGCCCTCGGCCGACGAACGCAGGAGGGCACTCATCGTCTCCAGCACATGCAGGGCGAGGTCACCGTTCGCGCGGGGTGCCCGCCGCTCGCCTGCGGTGACGAAGTCGAGCAGGCCGAGGCCGCGTGTGCCGTCCATGTAGCCCGCGGACGCGGGAAGCGGGTGCCACTGGGTGCCGCCGAGCTCGAAGAGGCGTACCTCGCCGTCGAAGTGGTTCGGATCCGGGACCGCCAGGGTGCCCGCGTCGCCGTGCACCTCGATCGGCGCGGCTGTGGCGGCCACCCCGTCGAAGCTCGTCGTGATCGTCGTCAGAGTCCCGTTCGCATGCTCGAGCACGCCCGAGACATGACTGTCGACGTCCACCGGTATCCGCTCGCCCGCGCGCGGGCCGGAGCCGATGACGCGCTCGCTGCGCAGCCGGCTGGTGGCCCCGATCACGGCCCGCACCGGGCCCAGGAGGTGGACCAGGGACGTGAGGTAGTACGGCCCCATGTCCAGCAGCGGGCCACCCCCGGCGGCGTAGTAGAAGTCGGGGTGCGGATGCCAGCGCTCGTGGCCCGCTGTGACCATCACGGCGGAGGCGAACTGGGGGCGCCCGATGCTTCCCGCCGCCACCGCCGCGCGCGCCGTCTGGATTCCGGTGCCCAGCACGGTGTCCGGCGCGCATCCCACACCCACGCCGGCCTGCGCGGCGGCCTCCAGCACGGCGTACGCGGCAGGCAGGTCGGCGGCCAGCGGCTTCTCCCCGTAGACGTGCTTCCCGTGGCCGATCGCGCCGAGGGCGATCTCGGAGTGGGCAGCGGGGACGGTGAGGTTCAGCACCGTGTCCACATCCGGGCTGCTCAGCAACTCCTCGACGGACATGGCCCGCACGCCGGGCAGTTCGGCGGCGACCGCTGCCGACCGGGAGGCGTCGAGATCGGCGACCGCGGTGACGCGTACGGCGGGGTGGCCGACGAGCGTGTCCAGGTACGCGCGGGAGATGACGCCGAGACCTACGACGCCGATGCGGTGCGCGTCGCCCACAGCATGCCCCTTTCGATGATGGTGCGGACGTTCGGGTTCTCCAGCACGTCGAGGCTGTGCCCCGGGGTCGTCACCACGATCCGCCCGGCACCCCACCGCCGGGTCCAGACCGCGGGCGAGGTCACCGGCCGGTGCCAGGGCTGCCACGGCCGGGCGGGATGGGTGGTGGTGGCCAGGACGTCGATCAGGTCGTCGTGGAGCACCCAGTACTGCTCGGTGTGCAGCTCGAAGTCCTCGATGCCGGCGGTGACGGGGTGCTCGCGGCCGAAATCCGTGATGTTGACGACGTGCGGCAGGTAGTTGTCCTCCTGAACGCCCCGGCGTTCACAGGGCTCCTTGCCCGGGTGGGTCGCGAACTGCCCTCCCACCAGGTGGAGATAGTCGGACGAGGCACGGAACGAGTCGGCGATGCCGCCGTGCCAGCCGGTGAAGCCCGTGCCGGCCTCGACCGCCGCGCTCAGTCCAGCCAGCTGCTCGCCGCTGATCTCCGACATCGTGACGCACTGCACGACGAGATCGGTGCGGGCCAACACGGCGGCGTCGGCGTAGACCTCGGTCGACTCCTCGACCCGGACGTCATATCCGTTGCCGCGCAGGAAGGGCAGGAAAAGCTCCGTGGCCCGGACCGGCTGGTGCCCCTCCCAACCGCCTCTGACCACCAGGGCCTTCTTCAGCGTCATCGCGTGCCTACTCGTCCCTTCTCGCCTCTTCTCAAGCCGCAGTCCTGAGACTTGAGGCCGAAGATCGGCGCCCTCACTATGCGTCAGGCGCTCGCCCGCAGGGAAGAGCCACCGGATTCCGCGAAAGTTTTCGCTCACGGGCGGCCTCGGACGTGGCCTCCGTCAGCCGCGATCTCAGCGATCGACGCGCCCGTGCGGGCGGCGCGCAGGATCTCCAGCTCCCGGTCGGTGAGGGGCAGAACCTGGAACGCCAGCAGTCCGAGCGCTCCTGTGGGTGATCCACCATCTGTGCCTGAAGAGTCACGACATACTCCGGCAGCCGGGGTAGTCATGTCGGGCCGGGCGCCCGCGTGCACGACACCTTCGGTCCGAGGCGTTCGCGGGCCGTTCCTGCCGCAGTGCAGGTGCCGCGGGAAGTCCCCGTGCGTCACGCACGTGACCGGCACCGTCGCCGGTGGCGTGTGGGTCCGCTGTATCCAAGACGGCATCGCCGTCTGCCGGTTCCGCGTCACCGAACCTCCCCCTGTGGCACCACCACACAGAAGTGGTGTGACGGGGCCACCATTCCCTGTCGGTTAGGCCTCAAAAGTGGTTCTGGATCACTGGACCTGTAGCGGAGGCTGAGGCCGGCGACGACGGCGTCGAGGTCCTGGCCAAGGCCGGTGGCAAAGGTGTGCAGGGCGGGCAGGTCATCCGCCTGGACGCTGGCGATCCACTGGTCGAGGTGTTTGCCCTGGCGGTCGTTCATCAACTCGGCGAACGGCGGACATGGTGGGAGGTTCGGTCGAGCGCGGCGCAGCGGGTCAGGATCGCTTTGAGCTGCTGGGCTTGTTCGTCGGTGAGACGGTCGGGGTGGCGGGTCAGCCAGCTGGTCACGTCCCGGACGGACGGTGCTTTGCGGGGCGGGTCGTGCGGGAATTTCTCGCGGAGCTTGACCACGTACTTCTTCACGACGCTCTCGCCGCCGGTGTAGCCGCGCTCGGGACTTCCTCGAACAGGCGGCGGGCGATGGTGCAGTCCTCGGGTCCGGGCCTACTCAACGGCTCGGCCCGCGCCACGAAGGCCGACTCCAGTCTCCCGACGGCAGACCGGGGAACAGGACTTGCTTGCCGTCCTTCGCGTCCCATTAGGCGTACTCCCCCCGCGGAAACCGCGACCACCAGCGCAAACGCCTTAGCCGGTCTCGGAGGGCGGGCGGGAGTTGAGTCAATGGTCAACCAGCCGTGCACGCGGGGCCTCACCCGTGGATTCCGCGTCGGTGCCGACCGGGCCGCGGGGAAGCATCCTGTCCAGCCACTTCGGCAGCCACCAGTTGGTCCGGCCGAGGAGTGTCATGGTCGCCGGTACCAGCACCATGCGTACGACCGTGGCGTCGATGAGGATCGCGGTGGCCAGGCCGAGACCGAACATTTTTGTGGAGGGGTCGTCGGCGACGGCGAAGGACAGGAAGACCGCCACCATGATGAGGGCGGCCGAGGTGATGATCCGCGCGGTGCGCGAGACGCCCTCGACGATCGCCGTGCGGTTGTCGCCGGTGCGCAGGTACTCCTCGCGCACGTGGGAGAGGAGGAACACCTCGTAGTCCATCGACAGGCCGAACAGGATGGCGAAGAGGAACATCGGGATGAACGACACGATCGGAACGGTCGCTTCCAGCCCGATGAGTGCGCCTCCCCAGCCCCACTGGAAGACCGCGACCATGACGCCGTAGGCCGCGCCGATACTCAGCAGATTCAGCAGTACCGCCTTGAGCGGTACGAGTATCGAGCGGAAGACCAGCATCAGCAGCAGGAACGACATCGCCAGCACGGCGGCGGCGAACACCGGCAGACGTTCGCTGGTGCGTCGGCCCACATCGGACAGGCTCGCGGCGGCGCCGCCGACGTGCGCCGTGGCCGGGCCGTGCCCGACGGCCCCGGGCAGCACCTTGGCACGCAGCCGGGCGATGGTGTCGGCCGTGGCCTTGTCCTGAGGGCTGGTGGTCGGGAACACCACGAGGGTCGCGACGCCGGTGTCGCGATCGATGCGGGCCGGCGCGACGGACGCGATCCCCGGATCCGCCGCGATCGTTGCGACGAGACGGTCCACCACGCCCGGATCACCGGCAAGGTCCGCGGCGATGACGAGGGGGCCGTTGGTGCCCGGGCCGAATCCCTCGGCGACGAGGTCGTAGGCCCGGCGCTCGGTACGGCTCTGCGGCAGTGAGCCGTCGTCGGGCAGGCCGACGCGCAGGCCGAGCACGGGCAGCGTCGCGATCAGCAGCAGCCCCGCCGCGCCGACCGCGTAGGGCACCGGATGTCGGCCGACGTGCCCGACCCAGCGCCGCCACCCGGCGGCGGGGACGGCGCCCGGCGCCGTGTCCCTCGGTCGGCCGAGGCGGCCCAGCCTCCTGTTCCGCAGAGCGCGGCTGATCCGGCCGGCCCGGGCCAGGCGCGGACCCGCCGCGCCGAGGAAGGCCGGCAGCAGCGTCACCGACGCGAGCACCGTCGTCAGGACGACGATCGAGACGGCGATCCCTCCCACTGTCATGAACGGCACGTGCGCGACCGCGAGGCCGAGGATCGAAACGACGACGATGCCGCCCGCGAACACCACCGGCCGCCCCGCCGTCGCCACCGCTCGTCCGGCCGCCGCCTGCGCATGGAGCCCGGATGCGAGGTACTCCCGGTGCCTGGCGAGCACGAACAGCGCGTAGTCGATGCCCACTCCGATGCCGACCATGCTGCCCAGGACCGGCGCGAAGGTGGGAACCTCCGTCACCCCCGCCAGAACCGTCATCGTGGCGACCCCGACGGTCAGCCCGAAGACCGCCATGCCGATCGGCAGCGCGGCGGCGACGAGCGAACCGAAGGCCAGGAACAGGATCGCGGCCGCGGCGAGGAGGCCGATCAGCTCGCTCGCGCCGCCGTCGGGGTCGGAGAAGGCGTAGAAGAGGCTCCCGCCCATCTCGATCCGCAGGGGCAGTTGGGCACGCAGCCGCTCGCCGAGACCGACGAGCGCGTCGAGGTCCTCGGCCGACAGCCGGCTCTGGTCGGCGTACTGCACCCGGACGACCGCGATCCGGCCGTCGGCCGAGACGAGGCCGCCGCGCACAGCCGCGTCCCGGCCTGCGTCGAGCGCGCCCGCCGGGTCGCTCGTGCCGAGCACGTGCGACAGCCGCCGCACCTCGGCCCGCAGCCGTGTGAGAGCGGTGCGCGCGGCGTCGTCGTCGAAGAACGTCGCACCGTCGTCGAGGGGGGTGACGACCACTTGGGCGGTCATCCCCTCCTGTCCGGTGCCGGCCCGCTCGATCAGCTCCGCGGCCCGTCGGGAGTCCAGTCCCGGAGCGGTCATCGAGTCCGCGGTCCGCCCGCCGAAGGCGACGGCGGCGAGGACGGCGAGCGTGGCGACGAGCACCCATGCCGCGATCACCCGCCAGGGATGACGGGCGGCACCTGTGCCCAGGCGCAACAGGGCTTTCGAGAGCATCGGGTCCTCCAACCACCTCGTCGGCCGTCCTTGTACGGCCACCGATGCCGAGGCTCGTCGCCACGGCTCTCCGCGGCATCGGCTCGCGGGCCGCGGATCCGTCGGCCTCAAGTCGGAGTGACACCCCGTTCTTTCGGCTGATGCGCGGCACGCCGGGGTCCCTAGTCTGAGAACCGTGCTGCGAGACGACCTGCGAACCCTGTGGACCGAACCCCGGCCGCCCGACGCGCCCGCCCGGGTGCGGCGGGACTGGGCGCTGCTCGCCGCGGGCCTGGCCGGTGTGGTGCTGGAGGCGGCCCTGCGCGAGGACGTCGTGTGGCGGCCGGTGGCGGTGGTGTTCACCGTTTGGCTGTGCCTGCTGCCCCTGTGGCGCCGGACCCGCCCGCTGGCGATGGTGACGCTGGCGTTCGGCTCGGTGGCCCTGCAACCGCTGGCCTCGCTCGTCGCCGAGCCGCGCGAGCCCGTCGGCCTGTACACCGGCGCGATCGTGCTCGTGCTGGTGTACGCGCTGCCCCGGTGGGGATCGGGACGCGAGATCGTGCTGGGCGGCGCGGTGATCGTCACGGTCGGCGCGCTGTGTGTCGTCACGGACGGGACCCCGGTCGTCGAAAAGCTCGTGGGCTTCGTCTTCTTGCTGCTGCCCGGCGTGATCGGGGCTGCCGTGCGGTTCAGGGTGACCGCTCGCGATCGGCAGTTGGAGCAGCTGCGCTCCCGCGAACGCGAGCAGCTCGCCCGGGAGTTGCACGACACAGTGGCCCACCACGTGTCGGCCATGGTGATCATCGCCCAGGCGGGCCGGGTGCTCGCGGGCACCGACCCGTCCGCCGCCCTCCAGGCACTGGAGGGGGTCGAGGAGGAAGGGGCGCGCACGCTGGAGGAAATGCGCGCCATGGTTGCGGCGCTGCGCGACCGAGGGGTCGGCGCCGAGCTGGCGCCGCCTGCCGGTGTCGCGGATCTGGAGCGCCTGGTGCGCACCCCGGGTGGTCGCCTCAGGGTCGATCTGGGACTCGACGGCGAACTGGACGCGCTGCCCCCGGCCGTGGACGCGGCCGTCTACCGGATCGTGCAGGAGTCGGTGACCAACGCGCTGCGCCATGCGGTCGACGCGACCGAGCTCGTCGTCCGGGTCGCCGCGGAACGGCACACGGTACGGGTGAGCGTGCGCGACGACGGTCGGCGCACCGGCCGCGGCCGCGACGGATACGGACTTACCGGATTGCGCGAGCGCGCGACCCTGCTCGGCGGCACACTACGAGCCGGCCCGGGTACCGACCGGGGCTGGCATGTCGACGCCGAACTGCCGAGAGCGAGGAACGAGAGCGTTGTCCATTCGCGTCCTCGTCGCTGACGACCAGGCGATCATCCGCACCGGGTTGCGGATCATTTTGAACGCCCAGCCCGGCATCGAGGTGGTCGGCGAGGCCGCCGACGGGCGGGAAGCGGTACGTCTGGCCCGCGAACTGCGCCCTGACGTCTGCCTGTTCGACATCCGCATGCCGGTACTCGACGGGCTCGAGGCCACCCGGCTGGTCGCCGGGCCGGGCGTCGCCGATCCGCTGGCCGTGGTCGTCATCACCACGTTCGACCTCGACGAGTACGTCTACGGCTCCCTGCGTGCGGGCGCCCGCGGATTCCTCCTCAAGGACACGGGACCGGACCTTCTGGCGCAGGCCGTACGGTCGGCGTCCGACGGTGAGGCGCTCATCGCACCCAGCGTCACCGTCCGTCTGCTCCAGACATTCGCGGACCTGCCCGCCGGCCGGCCCGCGGCCCAACCGGTCTCCCCCGTCACCGCCCGCGAGGAGCAGGTGCTCCTCGCCGTCGCTCGCGGGCTGACCAACACCGAGATCGCCGACGCACTGCACATCAGCCTCAGCACGGTGAAGACGCATCTGGCCAGCCTCATGGCCAAACTCGGCGCACGCAACCGGGTCGAGATCGCGATGTGGGCCTACGAAACGCGCCGTATCCTCCCCGGAAGCTGAGCCGGGTGCCGGGTGCGGGGCGCCGGGTGCCGGGTGCGGGGCGCCGGGTGCCGGGTGCCGGGTGCGGGGCGCCGGGTGCCGGGTGCCGGGTGCGGGGCGCCGGGTGCCGGGTGCGGGGTGCTGCCCGGCCATGTCACATCGGTTCCCGTCCCGACGTCAGTGCACCGGTCGGCTCATGTCCGACGGCCGGACGCGCCTTGCCCGTGGCAGCTGGCGCGCGCTGCGGGGAGGGGCTGTCGGTCGTCCCGCCAACAGCCACGGGCGGCCACGACCGAGCATGCCGAGCCCAGGGCACCCAGGGCGGAAAGCCAGTCGGTCAGAGGGTGGCTTGCGAGGCGCCGTCAAGGACCTGGCGCAGCCGATGCGCGAACTCGTCCGGCTTCCCCGCATATCCGAACTCGCCGTCCCTGAACCCGCCGTGATGGCTGGGAAATACGGTCACCTGCCGGCCGAGCAGTTCAGCGGTCGCGACGGCGGTACGTCCGGTCAGCACGCCTTCGGACTCCTCGCCCACCGCGATCACGACGTGGGTCGGCGCAGCCGCGATCGCGTCGGCATCCGGCCGATGGCTGCTGACCGCCCACGACCGGTCAGACAGCAGCGGCTCCTCACGTGAGCCGTCATCCTCGGTGGGCATCCCGAACGTGGCGGGATCGGCCTCTGGCAGTGCGAAGTACGCGTCGGTGAACTCCCCCTTCCACGAGGTCATCGCGATGAACGCGGCCATCCCGGCGCCCCATCCCCGCTTCTCATAGGTATCTCGGACTGCGGCCCGCGCCCGCTCAGCCGCCGGGCCGTCCGACGTGAGGGTGATGAGCGGCGGCTCGTGCGCGACCAGAGTCGTCACGTCTGCCGGATACGTCGCCACGAGCGCGAGCGCGGTGACCGCTCCCCCGCTGCTGGCGAACATCTCAACCGGGCCGGCCCCGAGCGCTTCGATGACCGCGTGCACGTCGTCCGCCTGGGTCCGCGGCGTGTGGTCGACCCGCCCGTCCTTACGAGTACTGCGCCCCAGGCCGCGCGGGTCGTAAGTGACCACGGTCCGCTCAGGAAAACGCGCGGCGAGTGCGACGAAGCCTCTGGCATCCATGGGCTGCCCGATCATGAACAACGGCGGGCGCCCATCCATGGCCGGCAGTGGCCCACGAACGTCATACACCAGGTCCGCGCCGGATGCTTCGGGCGTGTGAGTCTCCATACCTGTGCAGACCGGCCCCGTCCCGAAAACTCATCGTTGCGGCAGGCATCGCTCCGCGATAGGGCAACACTCACACCTCGAAGCGCCGCTCCGTCTGATGAGCTCGGCCTTGGCGCCGGACAGATCCCATGCCGTGCAGTCCTCCCGGTTGCCGGGCAGTGGCCGGCCGACAGCGACGGCGAGCCGAGGGCCAGGCGACTGAGAGGACAGTGCCGGCTGCGACGTCCCACAGACCCTGCGCCCAACATGCCGCACCTAGGCTCAGCCCCGCCGGCTTCGCGTTGCGTCCGGCGTCAGCCTTCTGGACTGGCGACCCGCGCCAGGACGATGCCGCCGACGATCAGGGCCAGTGCGGCTGTGCGCAGGAACGTGACGGGGTCACGGTTGACGATGATCCCGAGCGTGATGGCGCCGACAGCGCCGATGCCGGTGAAGACGGCGTAGGCGGTACCGACCGGGATGGTCCGCATGGCGAGGGTGAGCAGGTAGACCGCGCCGGCGGCCAGGAGAAAGCAGAGCACGGTGGGCAGAGGCCGGGTGAAGTTCTGCGTGGGCTTGATGCTCTGGGACCAGCCGATCTCCACCGCTCCGGCGAGGGCGAGAAAGACCCAGTTCATGAGGTCACCTTCGCGGCGAGATCGCCACCGAGGTCACGCGCTTGCTTCAAAGCTTCGCTGAGGGAGGTTTCGTGCCGGGGCCTCAGATCGGTCAGCAGCGGGTCGACCACGGAATTCGTCAGTTCGGCGTGCAGGAAGCGGACGTCTGTGATGGCGAAGTGACCGGCGGCGAAGTCCTGTAGATAACGCGTCTGGTGATCGAGTGCGGCCTTGGGGGCGCCGGGGAGGTAGGAGCCACCGCGGGCGCTGGCCACGACGATGGTGCGTCCGGTCAGCGACATGCGGGGGAAGGTGACCTGGTCGATCCATGCCTTCAGGGAAGCCGGGACGCCGTAGTTGTACATCGGGGTTGCGATGAGGACGACGTCTGGTCTGGCACCTCGGAGTGAAGCCGCAGATCGCCCGCCGCGGCACCGAACACGGCTCCGGGCTCGGCACCCAACGCTGGGTCGTGGAGCGCACGTTCGCCCACCTGCACTGGTTCCGCCGCCTGCGGATCCGCTGGGAGATACGCGACGACATCCACGAAGCCTTCCTCACCCTCGGATGCGCACTCATCTGCTGGCGGCGACTGCGCTCCGTGTTGAGCGGCGCCGTGGGCTAGTCACCAGCCGCCAGTCGGTTGAGGACTTCCATCGGAGTGAAGCTCCAGCCGACGAGGCGCGGTCCGCTCCAGTTGATGCCGATCATGTATCCCTCTCGGGCGGCTTCAGGCAGATCGCGATCGCGCCAGGCATCCAGGGACATGGATTCAACACGTAGCCCATGCCCCCAGATCGTCGCCGCCCTCTGGGCCCGGGCTGAGGTCGACCAGTAGGGAAGACTTCGCGTGCCGTCCGCAGAGAGGGGAGCCGGGCTTCCCTCGTCATCCCGAACAAACCAGACCACTCCGCTCTGACGCGCATCTCGGAAGAATGCTGCCGCCTGCGAACCGCTCTGACTCATGCCACTGAGCCTAGCGTTCCCCGTCAATCATTTCGTTAGCGGTTCTTAGAGGGTCACGTGTGCGGAGATCAAGGGCGCGGAGGGCTCGGTCTCGTCGACGGTCAGCAAGGCGGTTCCCATGGTGTCGCCCTGCTCGGGAATCTCCACGTGGAGACCGCCCAGCCGCCCCGTGGTATTGACCTTCCAGGGAAGCTCGACGGAGTCGATGTCGTCCTGGTCCAGGGCCGCGTCCCCGGCCGTCAAGTCCCCGGCCGTCGTCCCCAGGGAGGTCACGAACGCCTTCAGACCGTCGGGAGTGCTACGGAAGCGCAGATAGAGGTCCTGACCGCTCTCCGCGCTGCCGTCGCCCGGCAGCATCAGGTAGGAGACGTCCCTGGCCCCGGCCGGCACCGTGAGCCGGAAGGTCTTCTGGAGAGCGGCGGCGGGCACCCCGTGCTTCTCCTGCGGAGCGTTCGGCAGCGCGTTGTCTTTGAGCCTGAAGGGCAGGAGCGGTCCCGCGAGGATCACTCCGGCGACCAGCAGGAACACACCGCATGCCGCTGTAAGAGCTGCGACAGGCAGTCGCTTTTCGTCATCCGGGCTCGTCATGTCCGCCATCAAGCTTCTTCCGCATCTTGGATGTGCCTCGGACGTCACGTCACGGGCGAGACCGGTGGTGTGCAGGTGGGCGATCTCCGGCAACGCGAGATGGTAGCGGAACCCCGCGAAGCTCCGTTCGAGATCTTTCCGACGTTCGCTGGGCACGGGCGGGACGTCGCGTGCGGCGAGCGCGTCGTCGACGGCCTCGCAGGGCCAGTGCGGCAGCCCTTCGGGCCGGCCTGGCCATCCGGGCGGCTCAAGCAACACGGACCCCACCTCCGCATACGGTGGGAGCGGACGGCGCGCGGGTCATGAGGCGCGGCGGAAGACGGCGGCCGGGCCGATGACGCCGGCACCGAACTTGAGAAGACGCTGCGGAGGGTGGGGGGAGCTACCCGGGATGGTCGCCGGGCGCCCCGGCATGGGTCGGGTGTGCTCAGCGGCAGCGTTCAGCTTGGGGCAGCGAGCCAGGACGTCCTTCAGCGCGGCCTGCTCGTCCTCGCTCAGCGATGCGGGGTGACGAGTGAGCCAGCCGGTGACCCGCCGCACGCGCTGATGCGGGGTTCACCTGTCGGCCGGAGGAGGCATGAGCGAGATGTCCTGGCAAGGTAATTGCGCTGGCGGACATACCGCGTCGCCGGGCGGAATGCCTGTGGGTTCGGAGGCGATGCTCCCGGTCAGTGAGGGATCGTGACGAGTACGCGTCCGCGGCCGCCGACGTCGACGCGGTCGTGGGCCTTGGCGATGTCTTCCAGGGGGTAGCGGTCGCCGACGTCGATGGTGAGGGCGCCGACGGCGGCCGCTGCGGTGAGGTCGCGGGTGGCCTGGCGTTTGGCATTGGCGGGGAAGTCGTCGCTGCCGAGCAGCCGCAGGATGACATTGTTGAACAGCAGGGGCCAGAAGGGGATTTCGGTCCGGTCGGCGCGGGTGGCGTAGGCGGCGATGACCGCGTCCTGGGCGACGATCGCGTTGTCGAGGTCGGCGTTGTCCGACAGGGCCACCTCGATGATCCGGTGTACGCCGTCGGGTGCGAAGGCACGGATCGCCTCCGCGGGATCGGCGCAGTCCAGAGCGACCGTGTGGGAGACCACTGCGGCATCGACATGGTCCAGGTCCGCGCTGCGCCGTACGGTACCGACTACGGTGGCCCCGCCCCAGCTGGCGAGCTGCGCGGCCAGGGAGCCGACCGAGCCGAGGACGCCGTGCACCAGGACGAGCTTGCCGTCGACGGGGCCGTCGGCGAACACCGTGCGGTGGGCGGTGATCCCGGGGATGCCCAGGCTCGCCCCGAGGTCGTCGCTGAGGTGCGCGGGCAGCGGAACGGCGAGGTCGGCGGGCACGACGGTGTACTGGGCGGCGGTGCCGAACGCCCGGTAGGACTGGGCGCCGTACACCCACACCCGCTGTCCGGCGCGGCGCGCGTCGACTCCGTCGCCGAGGGCGTCGATGACACCGGCCGCGTCGCTGTGCGGGACGACCCGCGGGTAGGGCATCGACGAGCCCAGCCAGCCGCGCCGCTTCTTGGTGTCACCGGGGTTGACGCCCGACACGGTCACGCGCACGCGTACTTCACCGGGGCCGGGCTGGGGGTCGGGCAGCTCGCCGACGTGCAGCACGTCGGCGGCCGGGCCCTGTTCGTCATACCAGGACGCAAGCATGGGTGACTCCGTTGCTCATCGGCTTGAAAGTGCTTCGAGCCTAGGGTGGACGGCGGGTTGGCGTGGGCGGCGTCGGATCCGGGGCGGTCCTCGCCCCGGCGGGGCGGTCAGCGGATGCCTTGCCAGCGGCCGAGCCCGTAAGCCATCGCGGTGCCGTCTTAAAGCGCCACCGCGCCCCACTGAGGTCCCTCCCGGCGACCTCGACGTCCGCTTGGAGGGCCAGAACGCGGCTTCAACGCCGAGTACGGCGATGACGCATGCCCCTACTGCGGCCTGGGTAGAAACCGCCGTCCGCGCCCTGCTCGGCGACTGCACCGATGTCCCCTACGTCTGGCGCCACTGCCGCTCACGGACGTCCGCCCCTGTGCCCAGCTCACCGCCGAGGCCGCCGCGGCGGCGGCCCTCCAGGGCCGCTCGTGGGAACTGCACGACCTGCCGATCAGCCACCCGGCCGCCCTGCGCCCCGACCAGCTGCGCGCCTACGCGGCAGAGGCGGGACTCGACACCCTCCGCTTCGAACGGGAGCTGCGCGCCCACACGGGGCCCCGCGCGTCGCCGAGAACGCTGACTCCCCGGACCCCAGCTCGGTCGCCAGCACCCCCACCTTCTTCGTCACCGGCCGCCGTCACCACGCCGCCCACGACCCCGCGGGACTCACTGCCGCCCGCGAGCGAGCCGCCGTGGCCGCCGCCCGCTGAACGCCGGCCACCCCACCCCTCAGGCCGCGTCCGACGGGGCCGTCACGGCGGAGCGGGCCGGGGCCATCGCCCAGCGGATCGCCGCGGTCATAGCCGAGCCCAGCGGCCGCACGCACAGCCCGTCCACCACCGGCAGCCGGGGCAGCCGCAGCTCGTCCGCGGCCCAGCCTGGCAGCGCGGACACCGCGTTCGCGGCCAGCACCCCGTACGGCAGCCGGGCGGCGAGCGGCACGGGTGGATTGAGCAGCAGAAAGCGGGCCGCGTCCCGGGCCGGCGCGGTGGAGCGCAGTTCCGGACGGTAGGCGTCGAGGCGACGCGCGAGCTGGTCCCGGGTGCGCGGCGGGTCGGGGACGCCAAGCGCCTCCGCGATGCGGGCCATGTCCTCGACGTAGCCGTCGCACTCCGCGGCCGTCAGCGGGTGCGCGCCGTAGCGCTGGTGGGCGCGCAGGAAGCTGTCGACCTCGGCGACGTGCACCCAGCACAGCAGGTGCGGGTCGGAGGCCCGATAGGGCTCGCCGTCGGGGGTGACACCCACGATCCGCTCGTGCACCGCCCGGACCTGCGCGCACGCGGCCTCCGCGTGCCCGGCCGTGCCGTACGTCGTCGTCGCCAGGAAGGTGCTGGTGCGCTGGAGGCGGCCCCAGGGGTCCCCCCGGAAGCCGGAGTGGGCGGCCACCGCCGCCATCGCCCGCGGGTGGAGGGACTGCAGGAGCAGGGCGGAGAGCCCGCCGATGAACATCGACGCGTCGCCGTGCACCCGCCGCACCGGCCGGTCCGGCGCGAACCAGCGAGGGCCGGGGGTCTGGTGGATCAGGGCCCGGTTGCGCGGGCCGTCGGGGCCGGCGACCCGGGCGAAGAGCCCGCCGCCCAGCCGCGCACGGGCGCCCGCCCCGAGCGCCCTGAGCGGGTCGAGTGCCCTCAGCGGGTCGAACGACCCGGACACGCCGTCGCGTTTCGAGGTTGCCGTGGCTCCTCCTGGTGCCGGGGCGCATCGGGGTGCGCCGGATGAGACCGTATATCTCCAGCTTCCCTCGTCATGCGCCCCGCGGATGCAAGGACGGCGACATGGGGTCCGCTCACGGGCAGGCGCAGGCGAAGCAGACCTCCGCCGCCTGCGGCTTGGGGCACAGCACGCGCAGCTCCGCCGCGGCCCGCAGCCGGCCCAAAGCACATGCCCGGGGCCGCCGGCAGGAACGCAGCGAGAGCGTCAGGGCTTCGGCGTTGTCGAACACCAGCAGCCAACCTGGCATCGTTCTCAGCTCAGCCGACAGCAGCTCCACCGCGGCGGCCGGTATTGCGCCCGCGGGCGCGATGCCGGCCCGGACGGCGAGCGCGCCAAGCTGTCGAGCTCAGCGTTCGCCTGGTCCTCGCGGCGGATGCTGCGCATTCAAGCGAGGATCTGCTGATGGTGCAGCGGCGTATAGGGGGCGCCCGGGGGGCGGGAGTGTACCGACGGTGACCTGCACGGCGAGCTGAGCTGTGGGCGCCCGGCGGGGTGATCGCCGGGCGCCATCATCGTCGTACGGGATCGGGGTCCTGCTCCTGCTGCGCGGCGCGGGCGTCGAACGTCTCGCGGGCCGCCCGGATGGTGTCGATGTTGGCCTGCGACCAGTCGGTGATGTGCTGGATCAGGGCGCCCACCTCCCGGCCCAGGCCGGTGAGTTGGTACTCCACGCGGGGCGGCACCGTGGGGTACACCTCGCGGTTGAGCAGGCCCTCGCGTTCCAGGGAGCGCAGGGTCGCGGTCAGCACCTTCTGGGTCACGCCGTCGAGGCGGCGGCGCAGTTCGGTGAAGCGCATCGCGTGGCCGTCCTCCAGGGCCACCAGCACCAGCATGGTCCACTTGCTCGCGATCACCTCCAGCACGGCCCGGGTGGGGCAGTCGCGTAGGAAGACGTCCACGCCGCCGTGTTCTCTGAGGTCGAAGCCGGTATCCATGAGGAACCTCGATATCAGACAAGTGCCTTCTTCCGCGCGGGGATTGCGGCGGCCGAGGATGAGTCCATGAACCGCGTGAACCGTATGCATGCCATCGTCCAGTCCGTCTTCGGCGGCCCCGAGGTCCTGACGTACACCGAGACCGACGTGCCCGAGCCCGGGCCCGGGGAGGTGCTGGTGCGGGTCGGGGGTGCCGGGGTGAATCCCGGGGACACGGTGTTGCGGTCCGGGCGGGTGCCGGAGCTGGTGAGCCTGCCGTGGACACCGGGCAACGACGTCGCCGGGGTCGTGGCGGGCGTCGGCCCCGGGGTGAGCCGGTTCGCGGTGGGGGACGAGGTGTACGGGCTGCTGCCTCTCTCGCCGCGCGGGGCGTACGCCGAGTACACCGCCGTACCGGCCGCCGTGCTGGCGCCGAAGCCCAAGAACCTGGACCTGGCGCAGGCGGCCGCCGTGCCGCTGGTCTCGGTGACCGCCTGGACGGCCCTGTCCGTGCTGGCCGGTGTGCGGCCCGGTGACCGGGTGCTGATCCACGCGGCGGCGGGCGGGGTCGGGCATGTCGCGGTGCAGCTGGCCAAGGAACTGGGCGCGCATGTCATCGGCACGGCACGGGAGGCCAAGCACGCGTGGCTGCGGGAGCTCGGCGCCGATGAGGTGATCGACTACACAGCCGTGGACTTCCGGGACGCGGTGGCGCCGGTGGACGTGGTGCTGGACCTGGTCGGGGGTGCGTACGGGGCGCGATCGCTGGAGGTGCTGCGCCCCGGCGGGCTGCTCGTGGGGGCGGCGATCGACCCGGGGGTCGATGAACAGCAGGCGGCCGAGCGCGGGTTGCGGTATGTGTGGGTGACGGCCGAGCCCTCGGGGGAACTGCTGTCGGAGATCACCGAGCGGATCGAGGCGGGGCGGCTGCGGGTGACGGTCGAGCGGACCTATCCGCTGGCGCAGGCCGCGGCGGCGCACCGGGCGATCGAGGAGAAGCGGACGACCGGGAAGCTCGTGCTGGTGCCGTGAGCATGGGAAAGGGCGCCCGGTGCGGCACCGGGCGCCCTCATGCTCGTATGAGAGGGCGGAGCAAGCGTCCTGCGAGCAAGCGCGCGGGCCGGCCAGGGGCTGGAGAATCCGGTGTTTATACCTTTCTCGCGACCACCATGTAGTTCTCGGCCTCAAGGTCGAACGTGCTCAGTTCCGGCTGGAGTCCGACCCGGTGCAGGTCGACTTCGAGTTCCTCGTACCGGTAGGGCCAGCAGGACAGCACTTCCGAGCGGACAAGAACCGAGCCAGTCTCATCAACTTGCGCGATCGCGATCTCGATGTGGTGCTCCTCCTCCCAATGCGGCGCAATCTCCCAGCGGTAGACCACGAGGCCATCGCGACCGTTCCGGCGGACGAGTCGGTCACTGATGTCCAGCCGGGAACCTCTGGCCCTCACGAGTTCCCAGGTGCGGGAGGTGAGTACCAAGCGCCCGCCGGGGCGCAAAAGCCGTGCCATCGATTCCAGAGCAGCACCCCGGCCTGTCGCGCCCGTGGCATGGTGAAGCGAGTTGCCAACGCAGAACACCATGTCGAACGTGTTGTCCTGAAAATGGTCGGGCAACTCTTCCCAGCTCGCCTGTAAGGCCCGGACTGATGCCCCGAACTCCTCGGACAGCTCCGCAGTCCGACGAACCATCGCCTCGCTGGCATCAGTTGCGACCACCTGGATGCCACGACCGGCGAGGCCGACCGCCAACTGTCCCGTTCCGCATGAACAGTCGAGGACGCGAGCGTTCGGCGGCAGGAGCTTGAGGACGTCGTCGAACGTCGCAGCGAACTCGGCTGGAGGCAACTTTGCATCCGTGATGAGCCATTCGTACACCTCGGCAAGCACGTCATAACCCGTCACAACCACTACCTCCATCACGCGGCAGACTCGCGGTAGGCCGGCAGTCCATCAACGCGGCGAGCCGGGCACCAACTGGTTTTCGCAAGGAGGGCTCTCGTCGGCGACACCGACCGGTAGCGGCCCCGCGATATCAGCGGAGCAAGTAACTCCCACTCCCGATCAGTGAGTTCATGGCGCGGTATCACCCCACCCACCGATCCTTGTGCGGTCTTGGTGAGCCCTGATAGGACTGTGACGCGCTGTCACCGTCACATGTTCGATTCTGCGGGGGTTGCATGTGGCCGCCACGGCCTTGACTTCTTCGCCTCAGCCGCGCCCGCGCGCCCCGCGTACCCCGCGCCCTCCTCGGCACCGGCTTCCCGCCGTCGTCAGGCGCGCCGCGCAGCACGGGCCGGCGCTCCTCGCCGTCGCCGTGACCGTCCTGCTGTGTGCGACGGCGCTGGCCGCGCTCGCGGCGCTGGCCGGGAGTTCCGTGCAGGACGGAGCCGTACGGCGGCTGGCCGGCCGTATCGACGCGCAGGCGAGCGTCAGCGCGTCCTACCGGACCGGCGGAATGGCCGCCGCGGACCGGGATGTGCGGGCTGCCGTCGAGCGGGTGTTCGCCGGGGTGCCGCAGCGGACCTACGTCGGGCTGCTGGGTGTGTCGCCGGTCTCGGTGACAGGGATCGGAGCGGAGGGTGGGCCGCCGCGTGTTCCCGGGGCCGGTGGACTGCACCCGGTCGCCGTCCAAGACGCGGGCCGGTTCGGGACGTTGGTCTCCGGGCGGTGGCCAGCCGGTACGGCCGGGGCCACCGCCGCCGCGTTCACCTCCCTCCCCGAGGTCCGGGTCGGCGCCGGATCCACCGCACCGGTGGACGCTGCGGTGCCCGATGCGCTGGCCCGACGTCTGGGTGCCGGACCCGGCACCGCCCTGCGGGTGGAGGACGCCTTCGGGCGGGCCGTGACGGTACGGATCACCGGTGTTTTCCGGGCGCGTGCCGCCGTCGGGTTCTGGCCGGCCATGGCCGGGGATCTGGCCCCCGGGCAGACCGCTGACCAGCGGCTGCTCGTGGTGTCGGCGTCGGCTCTCAACGGCAGCGCCGCCCTGAACGGGCACCTGACGGCCCACTGGAGCGCGCAGCCCGACTTCTCCCGGATCGACGCGGCCGACCTCGCCGGGCTGCGTGAACGGCTGCGCGCGTTCTCCGGGAGCCGGACGGACGTGTCGGTGTTCGGCGGGCGGCAGCCGTCGCTGGACGACCTGAACGCGGTCTCCGGTCTGCCGGGAGCGATCGACGACCTGACGGTGCCCATGGTGGCGGCCCGGTCCTCGCTGTACCTGCCCAGCGTGATGCTGGCGGCGCTCGCCCTCGCGACCCTGGTCCTGGCCGCACGACAGTTGACGGTGCGTCGGCGTGACGAGCTGGCGCTGCAACGGGCCCGGGGCGCCGGCACCCCGCGGTTGCTGGGGGGCGCCGCGGCGGAATGGGCGCTCACCGGCATCCCGGCCGCTCTCGCCGCGCCCTTCCTGGCCGGACTGCTGCACCCCGGCGCTCGCGGCACCGGTGTGTGGGCGGCGGTGGGGGTGACTCTGCTGGTGCACGCCGCGGCGGTGCTGCTGCCCGTACTGCCGTCGTCGCGGATGCGCTCGGCGCGGGGTGCACGGGCCGCCGCCGCGCAGCGGCTGGGTGCCGATCTGGCCCTGGCGGTCGTCGCCGTCCTGGGCTATCTGGAATTGCGGCGGCACCACTCGTTGCTGGCCGGTCTGGGGAGCGGCGGCGCGTCCGCCGATCCGGTGCTGGTCCTGGTGCCGGCCCTGGTGGCGGGCGCCGCGGCGCTTCTTCTGTTACGACTGCTGCCGCTGGCCTCCCTCGCGCTGGACGCGTTCGGGCGTCGTAGCCGGGGTGTGGTCCTCGCACTGGCCGGCTGGCACCTGGGCCGGCGGGCCGCACGCAACGCCGGGCCGGTGGTGCTGATGTGTCTGGCCGTGTCGGTGAGCGCCTTCGCGACCACCGCGCTGGCCTGCCTCGGCGCCCTGGCCTCCGAGGAGGCCGCGTTCACGGTCGGCGCTGACGTGCGCATCTCGCCGTCCGCGGACGGCAGTTACCCCTCCTCCGTACTGGGCTCCGCCTATCGTGCGCTGCCCGCCGTGACCTCCGTGACGCCGGTGACGCGGGCGACGGTGAACCTGCCGGGCGGCGCCACCGAGGACCTGTTCGGCACGATCGGCGGCCCCGCTCCCCGCACCCCCTCGGCGGACGTCCACGGGCTACGGCTGGCCGGGCGTCCGACCGCGCTGCTGCTGGACGAGCGGCTGAGCAGTGACGGCAGCCGGGCGGCACCGGGCCTGCGGCTGACCGTGCAGGACGCCGCCGGGCTCGTCAGCACGGTGACCGCCCGCCTGCCCGCCGCCGACGGAGCCCGGCACACCGTCGTCGTACCCCTCGACGTGCCGTTGAGCGGCGGCCATCCAAGGCAGTACCCGCTGACGCTGACCGCCGTCAGTCTCCTCCCCCAGCCGGGCGTCCGTCCCGCGCGACTGGAACTGGAACTGATCCGGGTGGGCGCGCGCGGCACCGCGGACACCTGGGAGAGCCGGCTGCCCGGTGGGCAGGCGTGGGCCGACGGCACCTCACATGCCTCCGACTCCACCGCGGGCGCGTGTGAGGGTAAGCCCACCGGCGGCTACGAGCCCGGCACCCCGGGGGTGTGCGCCATCGCTCCCGGCGGTTCCGGGGTGCTTCGGACCACGGTCAGCACCGGCATCCGGCCCGCCCAGGACGTCGATGACGTCCTCGGCGGGGGCCTGTCCGAAAGCGACTACGACACCCGGCCCGCCGGTCAGGTGCGATTCGTCGCGGGCCCGGTCGGCCGTCCCGCGCCGCTTCCGGTGCGCGCCGACGCCGCGGCGCTGAGCGCCGCGCGCCTGAGCGTGGGCGCCACCACGACGCTGGATCTGGGGAGCGCCCGGATCACGGCCAAGGTGGTGGGCCGGGTCGACTCACTGCCCGGACTGGGCCGCGAACAAGGGCATCTGATCGCCGATCAGCGCCGGCTCGCCGCCGCGATGACGCGCGCGGGTGCCGACCACGTGGATCCCGCGTTCTGGTGGCTCAGCAGCACCGACAGCGCCCGTACGGCCACCGCCGCCGAGGCGCAGCCCGCGCTGGGCCGCGTCACCACCACGGCGCGTACGGCCGCCTCCCTCCAGGCGGACCCGTTCCGCAGCGGCCTGCGCCGGGCGCTGGAACTGGTCCGCTACGTCGCCCCGGCCTTCGCGGTCATCGCCTTCACCGTGCACGCCGTGGTCTCCATCCGGCAGCGCCGCAAGGAGTTCGCCCTGCTGCGGGCGATCGGCGTGCGCACCGGAAACCTGTCCGCGCTGCTGAGCACCGAGCAACTGGGGCTCACCCTCTTCGCGGTGGTCCCCGGGGCGCTGATGGGCATGGCCCTCGCGTCGGCGGTACTGCCACTGGTCACCGTGGACGACAGCGGACAGACCCCCTATCCCCCGCTGCCGCTGGTCATGCCCTGGGCGACCGTGGCGCTGTTCACCGTGGGCACCGCCGTCCTCATCAGCGCGGTCGTGTCGGCGCTGGCCCGGCTGCTGTCACGGGTCGACCTGGTACGGGTGCTGCGAGCGGGTGAGGACCGTTGAGCACGCGGCCCGGTACGACGACTGCCGGCAGCCCCGGACATGACCGGAGAGGACGGACCGTGAGGCGACCCGTGGGCGCGGCGGTGACGCGGCGCCTGATACGCAGGGAGACCCGGGGCGATCTGCCGTTGCTGGCCTGCCTGGCGGCCGTGGTCCTGGTGCTCACGGCGCTCTGTGCGTGGGTCCCGGCGTTCGCGGGCGGCCAAGAGGACCAGGCCCTGCGGCAGCGCGTGACAGCCTCGCAGGAGCAAGCGCCTCTGATCAGCCTGAGCACCACACCCCAGGTCTTCACCACCGTGCCGCCCGCGCTGAACGCGGCCGGCCTGCTCGACGCCGGCCGCACCCTCACCGAGCAGCTCACCGGCCCCGCCGCAGGCCGGGTGACCGTCACCGGCGGCAGCTACGACTACGAGCAGGCGTCCCTGCTCTCACCGCGGCCCCCCGGCCCGGCGAATGCCGCCACCCAGCTGGCGCTGAGCTATCTGCCGTCCGCGCGGGCCCACCTGCACTACGTCAGCGGCCACCCGCCCGCCGATCGCACGCCGCCCGGCACGCCGGCCCAGGTCGCGTTGTCGCAGGCCAGCGCGCGGGCGCTCGGTGTACGGGCCGGCAGCCGGCTGACCCTGGAGTTCGCCAAGACGCCAGGTGTGCAGAGCGCACCACCCCGCGCGACGCTCCTCGTGAGCGGCGTCTACCGCACCACGGCGGCGAGCGACGACTTCTGGTCGGGCCGCGAGAGTCTGGACCAGCCGTCGCGCTACCCGGCCGAGCGCTCCGCGGGCACCGTGCTCGCCGTCCGCGGCCTCGTCGGACTCGACGCGGCGGACCTGCTGGCCGGTGCCGGCGTCGGCGGTCCCCGGATGACGTGGCAACTGCGCGCGGACCTGTCCGGAGCGGCGCTGAACCAGGCGCGCGCACTGACCGGCCCGCTGACCCAGTACAGCGAGGCCCTGAACGAGGCCTTGTGCCAGGGCGTTGACCCGATCACCAGCGACCTCAGCTGCCATGTCGGCGGCCGGCCCACCGCTCCCCTGCTGGTGACCGACTCCCTGACACCGCTGCTCACCGCCTTCACCGCTCAGGACCAACAGGCCAGGCGGCAGGCGACGTTCGCCGTCGACGCGCTGGCCGCGGTCGCCCTGGCCACCGTCACGGTCGCGATACGGCTGCTGCTGCGCCGCAGGCAAGCGCATCTGCGGTTGCAGCGCGCCCGAGGCGCGTCCACCGTGCGGTTGGTGCTGCTGCGCTGTGCCGTCGCCTGGCCGGTGATGGTGATCGCCGCACTGCTCGGCTGGGCCGCCGGAGTCGCCCTCGCCCCCACCGGCACGTCCGGATCTCCCCAACCGATGACCGCGGCCCTCGCCACCTCGGCGGTCGCGCTGACGCTGCCTTTGATGACCTGGCTCGCGGTCCGCGAACCACACAGACCGGGTCGACTGCGGCGCTCACGCCGGAACATCGCCGTCGGCCGACGCGTGGTCCTGGAGCTGACGGTCCTGACAGCGACGGCGGCCGGCGTGGTCGCGCTGCGCTCGCAGGGCCCCGACGGCATTCTCGGCGCCGTGCCGGTGCTGGTGGCACTGAGCGTCGTACTCATCCTGCTGCGCTGCTACCCGTTCGTGCTGCGCCTGGTGCTGCGGCCGGCCCGGCGCAGCCGGGGAGCAGTGGGGTTCCTCGGGGCGGCCCGGGCCGCGCACGACGCCCCGGCGACCGGGCTGGCCCTCTTCGTCCTGGTCCTGACCCTCGGGACGGCCGTGTTCGGCGGCCTCGTGCACCGTACGATCGACGACGGCTTCGCGACGGGCGCGGCCTGGAGCACCGGCGCCGACGCGAGCGCGACCGCGGCCGGGACCGTCACCCCCGCACCGGGCACCCGCGCCACCGGCACCCGGAGCGCCCTCCAGCACCTGTACTCCCTCGACCTGGCAGGACAGGCCGACGGCGCGGAGATCTCGCCAGTCGCCGTGATCGCCGTGGACCCGGAGCAACTCGCCGCCGTAGCACCGAAGTCACCGCTGGCCGCCACTTTGCTGGCTCGGCTGCCCCGGTCCACGGATGCCCGAGCACGCGCGAACGCCGGCCTGCCCTCACTCCTCTCCCCCGACCTGCGGGCCAGAGAGCGCACCGGCGGCTTCACCACCCCGGTCGTGCACGCCGGACAGCGCCCAAGGGATGTGGTCTTCAAGCCAGTTGGCACCCTGACCGCCACCGACCTGCGCGACCCGCTCCTCGGGCCGGTCACGGCACAGATCGCCGCCAACACGCCGCTGCTGATCACCACCGCCGACGCCGCGCGCCTGCTGCCCCCGCAGCCCTCGGGCAGCACCGTCCTGCTCCTCAAGGCCCAGACTCCCGCCGCCGGGGCGCCCGCCGCACTACGGGCGGAGGCGGCCAAGGTGCTGGGCCCACAGGCCCGGATCCGCGTCCGCTCCGAGACGCTGAACGCACTGCGCACCGACGGTCTGACGCGCGGACTGACCACGATCTACGCCGCCACCTCGATCCTGGCCTCCCTCTCGGGCCTGCTCGCCCTTGTCCTCGAACTGACGCTGACCTCGCACGAGCGAAGCCGCACGACCTCGTTCCTGCGCACCCTCGGACTCGGGGGCACAGCGGCCGGGGCCCTGCACTTCCTCCAACTACTGCCCTTGGCACTCGCCTCGGCGGTGGGCGGCATCCTGCTCGGACTGCTCGAACCGCGGCTCATGGCACCGACGTTGGACCTGCGGCAGTTCACCGGCGGTCCCGCCCAACCGGCACTGCACACCGACTTCTCGCTGACCGTCGCGCTCGTCACCGGCGTGACCGCGCTGATCCTGGCCGCCGCGGTCACCGAAGCGGTGCTGGCCCGGCGGCGGGGCCTGGGGGCCGTGCTGCGCCTCGCGTGAAGCCCGCGGATCGACACCCGCGCCACGCCTGCCCTCACGCGCTCAGCGTTCGGGGCCACCGCCTGCCGTGTCCTGCGCATCGGCGCGCGCCCGCCGCGCGGTCTCGTCAGGCCACACGCCCACGTGGTCGCTCTCCAGCACGAGGCGCACCCGCTTGCGCAGGTGGAGACGCTCGGTGAACTCGCTCGGCAGTTGCAGCCGACCACTGCCGTCCAGCACCGCGTACTCCTCCGCGGTGTGCACGTTGACGCCGTCCTCACCGGTGGCGACCCGGCGCAGCACCTCGGTGGACGTACGCCCGTCGCGGATCCCCACGGTGCGCTGCACCTGCTCGGACACCAGCGCGTCGTGGGTCACCACGACCACGGTGACGCCCAGTTCCTCGTTGGCCCGGCGCAGCGCGGCGAAGACCTCGTCGCTGGTGGCGGTGTCGAGCTGGCCGGTGGGTTCGTCGGCGAACAGCACCCGGGGCTCGTTGGCGTTGGCGACGGCGATGGCGACCCGCTGCTGCTCGCCGCCGGAGAGTGTGTCGGGGGTGCGGTCCCGGCAGTGGCCGACGGACAGCAGGTCGAGCAGTTCCTCCGCCCGGCCCCGGCGCCGGGAGCGCTTGATCCCGGCGTACGTCATCGGAAGCATCACGTTCTCGGCCGCCGTGAGGTACGGCAGGAGGTTGCGGGAGGTCTGCTGCAGCACGAAGCCCACCGTGCTGCGCCGGTAACCGAGCCGTTCGCGGCGCTTCATCGCCAGCAGGTCGTACCCGGCGACCTCGGCACCGCCCGCGGTGGGCACGTCCTGGCCGGAGAGGATGCCCAACAGGGTGGACTTGCCCGAACCGGAGGCACCCACCACCGCGATCATCTCGCCCTCGGCCACCGTCAGGTCGAGTCCCTGGAGTGCCTGAACCTCGACACCCTCGCTCTGGTAGATCCGCACCAGGTTCTCGCACACGACCAACCCGGCCTCGCGCTGCGGAGCCGCGGCGGCCGCGGCCCGCCGCCGCAACTCGTCCAAGTCCGGTGCGCCGATCGGCTGTTCGTGGACGGGCACATGGTCCCCCGGGAGGTGCGATCTGCGGACAACGGTGTCAGGCAGGCACCAGGGTAGTGCGGGAGTCGCGGCCAGGGTCCGTCTTCAAAGATCAGCGGATGGTGGGTCATGGCGGGTTGATAAGCCGCCATGAACTCACTGATCGGGAGCGGGAGTTACTCGCTTCGCTGATATCGCGGGCGGCCGCCGGTCGAGCGCGTGTGGCGGACCGGCAGGTCGTCAACGGGATGGTCTGCAAGATCCGGACCGGGATCTCCTGGTCGTTCTGCCGGAAGGCTGTGGTCCGCGGAAGATGGTCCACACCCGCTTCCGGCGCGCTACCGGTAGTTCGTAAAATCCGGTGATGGTGTGGGTTGACGGCAGGTCGGGTTGGTCGTAGGCCGGTGGTTACAGTCAACTGCCTTGCTGGGGCTGAAGATGACCGCTCGCCGTCCGTGTCCGCCTGCGCCGGGGCCGTAACCCCCTCGTCCCGGTCGGAGACTTGTCATGAGCGCACTCCGTAGTGCTGCACGTTCGAGCGAAGCCCTCACGCTTCGGTGATACGACGGACCTTCCGCACCGAAATGCCAGCAACTTTGAGAGCTGAACTACGCTCAACGCAACGGAACTGTCCGGCCGGCCCACACGTCGACAAGATCGTGACGAACATCGACGACGCCCCCTCCGTGAACGAGCTGTCGGCCACCTGGAGCGACATCCAGGGGGACGAAAGTGCCTACCGCGACGACTCGTACGACCGCGAGGTCCGCGACTGCGCCACCCGCCTCGCCGCCGACCCCGGCGCGCCCACCGCCTACGTCTGGACCCTGGGCCTCACACTGATGGCGTCCTACGTGGCCGGGCTGCCGGGTGAGGGAGTTGCCGACGCCGCCCGGGAGGCGCTGCGGGCCACGGACCACGCCCTGCGCGACCACCCCTGCGACCACGCCACGCATCCCTACCGCACCCACGACGCGGAGGAGGACGACTGGCACCTGCCCTTGCTGCTGCGGCTGCTCGCCGACGAGACGGCCGACTGGGACGAGGACCGGCCCCGCGAGGAGTGGCTCTGCCCGCGCAACGTCGCCGGATACGCTCGCATCGCCCTGGACATCCTCGACCCGGGTTCGGTGCCGGACGTCCCGCCCCGGCTCCCGGCGGACATCCGCGGCGACATCGAGAGTCTCTCGGCGATCCTGAACCTCTACCCCGACGGCGACCCCGACGACGACCTCGCCTCTCATGCCGGGAACCTCTCCCTCGCCGCCGACGCGGAGCGCCCCGGACGGCTGCTGGTCGCCAGGGCCATCAGTTGGCACGTCGTCTCCGGCATGGTGCGCAGGAAGTCGGTCCTCGACGACCTGATCGAGGCCGTGGCGAAGACGCTGCCGCACTACGCCGACGCGACCTGCGCCCATGAACGCCACCCGGAGCCGGAGGACAGCGGCCCGGAAGCCGCCGAGTCCGGCCTCAGGCTGAGCAGCCCCGCCGGACGGGAGATATACGAACGCGACCGCGAGGACTGGGGCCACCCTCCCCTCGACGAACTCCTCTGCCCCGTCCACCTGGCGGAGATCGCCCGCGAGACGCTGACGACCCTGCGCGAGGGCCGTGACAAGCTTTTCGGTGACCGTTCCACCGGCCATCTCGACGCCGAGTACCTGCGCGCGGACGGACGGCTGGACATCGAGAAGATCGTCGAACGGCTCGACCACAAACACTGGAACGAGAAGTACGCCGACGACCTGGGCCTGTGGGCCGCCCGTCGTTACGAGGGCGCCGACGTCCGGGAGCGCGTCGTCCTCTTCATCACCGCCTATCAGGCGATGAAGATCTCCTATCCCAGCCCGCCGTACGCCGTGACGCGCGGCGTACTCGACATGATGCGCCCTCTCGCCGCCGCGTCCCGACCGGCCGACTGCGCCCACCCGGACGACCATCCGACCACGCGGTACGTGGACATCCGGCACGGCCTCCCGCAGGTCTACGCCCCCGACGACTTCCCGGCGACCGAGCACTCCCGCAGCCTGGGATCGTGGACGTGCCCGCGCTTCACCGCGATCCTCGCCCAGGGGTGCGTCAGCAGTCTGGAGCGCCTGGACGAGACGGAGGGCGAGGGCGATTACCGGTAGTTCGTTAAATCCGCCGGTGGCGGTATGGGTTGACGGCAGGTCGGATTGGTCGTAGGCCGGTGGTCGGAGTCAACTGCCTTGCTGGAGACTGGAGATGACCGCTCGCCGTCCGTGTCCGCCTGCGCCGGGGCCGTTGGAGGACTACGCGGCCCGGTTCGACGGCCTCTTCCTCAGCCTGGCGCAGCGGCGGGGTTTTCGCGAGTACCTGACCGGGCTGCTGGCGCCGCGGGAGCGGAACAAGACGATCATCTGCCTGGCAGGAGCGGAAACGGTGACCGGGGCGGGGATGCCGGGGTGCAGCGGCTGCAGGGCGTGCTCAGCGGCTGTGCAGCTGACTTCTCAGACCCGGTACCGCCGGATCGGTGATCGCCGCGTACGCGGCGGCCATGTCCGTACCGGGGACGGACAGCAGGGGGCTCGTCCGTGATCTCGCCCGGACCCAGGCCATGCCCTCGCGGGAAGAGATCCGTCGGGTGCGGCGACTGATCGATCGCGTCCAGACCTCTCCCAACACCCTGATCATCTTCGAAGTCTGCGGCGGGGCACTCTGGTAGGAAGAAAGCACCAGCACGCGTGAGACGCGGGGTCGTGAAAGGCAGGCGCTTCCGATGGTGGCAGGCAACAGCTTCTTCGCCGACCTGCTGGCACGCTCCCAGCTGGTCTCCGGGCGTGATCTTGCCGGGCTGGTCTTCGACGCCGGGCAGAGCGTGGGTCTGACAGCCACTGGCGTGTACGTCACCGACCTGCAGCAGACGCGGCTCATCGCTCTGCCCCAGCCCGTCCCCGCCGGGGAGTCCACCTTGGAGATCGACTCCTCTCTGGCGGGACTGGCCTACCGGCTGGAGCACACGCACCTGACGCAGGACGGCATGACCGCGTGGATCCCCATGGTCGACGGCGTCGAGCGCCTGGGCGTGCTCAAGGTCTGCGGCCCCGACCTGTCCGTCCCCGACTGCGAGGCACTGGCCGCAGTGACCGCGCTGCTCCTCGTGTCCAAGTCGTCCCACAGCGACCTGCTGATCGAAGCGGAGCGCCGAAGGCCCATGACGGTCCAGGCCGAACTGCTGTGGTCCTTCCTCCCACCGCGCACGATCGGCACCGCCCAGGCCACCTCGACCGCCGTGCTGGAACCGGCCTACGACGCCGGTGGCGACGCATTCGACCACAGCTTCACCGACCACGGTCTGCACCTGGCCCTCCTGGACGCCATGGGCCACGACCTCGCCTCCGGCGGAGCCAGCGCGGCCGGACTGGCGGCCTGCCGCGCCACCCGCCGCTCCGGCGGCGGACTCACCGACATCGTCATCGCGATCGACCAGATCCTGGACCAATGGTTCACCGACCGGCTCATGACCGCGGTCATCGCCGACCTCGACCTCACCGACGGCACCCTCGCCTGGGTCAACTGCGGCCACCCCCCGCCCCTGCTCGTACGCGACGGGCAGGTCCTGAACCTCCTGCACCGCGAACCCGACCTGCCCCTGGGCTGGAACTTCCACAGCCACACCCCGCCCACCATCCACCGCGCCCGGCTCCAGCCCGGCGACCGCGTCCTGCTCTACAGCGACGGCGTCACCGAGGCCCGCTCACCCGAAGGCGACCTCTTCGGCGAACAGCGCCTCGCCGACACCGTCATCCGCGCCATGGCCGCCGGCGACCCCGCCCCCGAAGCCCTGCGCCGGCTCCTGCAGCAGCTCAGGCGCCACCAGGAACACACACAGTCCGACGACGCCACCATCGTGATGGCCGAGTGGCACCCCACCCCGTAGGCAAGGCCCCGTCGAGCCCGAGTACGGACTCGACTCAACTGGCCGGCGCCGACGAGCGACGCCACCGCGGGCACCGCCACCAGGGCCACGAACACGCCGAGTACAGCTTTGCGCACCACACCTCCTAAAGCGGGCCCTGTTGCGGAAGTGTCGACCGCGCCGCACGACGAGGTCTGATTGCCGCCAGCAAGATCCGCCTGCGGTGATCACACTGGCGACATGACGATGTCATCCACTACGGACTCAGTGACAGCCCTCACCGGCATGTATGCGGCTGAGGCGGAGTACTTGGCGGCAGGAGGCGCTGGCGAGGCTTCGTTCGACCTGCTCGCCCCCTTCTTCGCGCCCGATGTCGAGCTGCATCAAGCAGCTGCCCTGCCCTATGGAGGTACTTGGCGTGGGCACAACGGCATGGCGCAGTTCTTCCTCAGGATGGGAGAGGTGTGGGAGTCGTTCGACATGGTGGAGCAGGAGTTTCTTGCCACCGGTGAGACTGCGGTCGTGCTCACAAAGGTTCGTGCTCGCGCTCGTGCGACCGGGCGTGAACTCAGCTTCCCGATCCTGCAAGCGATCACGGTCAGGGACGGGCGGATCACCGAGGTCCGTCCGTTCTACTGGGACACGCGGGCTATCGCCGACGCCTGCGCCGTGCCGCCGCCTACAGACTGAGGCCGACGGTAAATCCGCTGGTCACAGCCACTGGTTGAGGACTGCCACCCACACGGTTGCCTCGTCGCGGACGGCAGGTTGTCGTATCTCGTGGCCACGGCCCGGTGACGCTTGAGGTCGACAAGCACCTCGCCGGCATCGTCTCCAACTCGTGGGGCGACACCGCGACCGGTCAGGCGTCCGCCCTCGCGACCGTCGGCGACCAACGTTGTGCACAGCTCCCGCGTCCCGACTCGGTCCGGTGCCGCGAACGGCTGGTGCCGCAGCGGGAGAGCTGCGGCACCAGCCGTTTCATGTCCGGCGGATGGAGGCCTGCCCCTCCCCTACGCGGCGGAGATCGCGCGCTTGGCGGTCAGCCGCTGCCGCAGCACCGCGATGCCCACCACCGCGAGCGCGACCACCGTGGACAGCACCACCTGGTCGCGGCCACCACCGGACGCGGTGTCGGTGAGCATGTAGCCGAGGACGAACACGATCAGTGCGATGGTCGCCCAGGTGAGGTACGGGAAGAGCCACATCCGCACGACCAGTTTCTCTGGCGACTCGGCCTGGATGATCCGGCGCATCCGCAGCTGCGAGAAGCAGATGACCAGCCACACGAACAGCGCGATCGCACCGGAGGAGTTGAGCAGGAACAGGAAGACGGTGTCCGGGTAGGCGTAGTTGAAGTAGACCGCCACGAAGCCGAAGACCACCGATGCCAGGATCGCCGTCTGCGGCACGCCCTGACGGGCCGTACGGCCGAAGGCGGCGGGGGCGTCGCCGCGGCGGCCGAGGGAGAAGGCCATACGGGAGGCGGTGTACAGGCCGGAGTTGAGGCAGGACAGGACGGAGGTCAGGACGATGAAGTTCATGACCTGGCCGGCGTGCGCGATGCCGAGCGAGTCGAGCGCGGCGACGTAGGAGCCGTCCTTGGTGATGGAGGGGGAGTTCCAGGGCAGCAGGGTCAGCACGATGAAGATCGAGCCGAGGTAGAAGACGGCGATGCGCCAGATGACGCTGTTGGTGGCCTTGGTGACCGCGCGCTGGGGGTCCGCGGACTCACCGGCGGCCAGGGTGACGATCTCGCTGCCCATGAAGGAGAAGACGACCATCAGCACACCGGTGAGGATGGAGCCGGGGCCGTTGGGCAGGAAGCCGCCGTGCGACGTCAGGTTGGACAGCCCGGCCGTGTCGCTGTGGACGCCCGGCAGTATCCCGAAGACGGCCAGCAGGCCGACCCCGATGAACGCGGCGATCGCCACGACCTTGATCCCGGCGAACCAGAACTCGAACTCCCCGTAGGAGGCGACCGACGCGAGGTTGGAGACGGTCAGCACGACCATCACGATCAGCGCCCACCCCCACTGCGGCACCGCCGGGATCCAGCCCTCCAGGATCTTGGCCCCGGCCGTCGCCTCGACCGCCAGCACCACGACCCAGAAGAACCAGTACAGCCAGCCGATCGAGAACCCGGCCCAGCGGCCCAGCGCCCGGTCCGCGTAGGCGGAGAACGAACCGGAGGTCGGGTTGGCGGCGGCCATCTCGCCGAGCATCCGCATGACGAGGACGACCAGCACGCCGACCAGGGCGTACGACAGCAGGATGCCGGGGCCCGCGGCCGCGATACCGGAGCCGGAGCCGACGAACAGACCGGCGCCTATCACGCCGCCGATGGCGATCATGGACAGATGGCGGTTCTTCAGTCCGGCCTGGAGGCCGGATCCTGCGGTGGGGTTCTCACCGCCGGTCTTGGGGGTGGCGGTCGGAAGAGGGGGACGTGTCTTCATCTCGACATCCAGAGAGTGGGTTCGGTCAGGGGAGGGTGCCGGCGGGTTCGGGCGGGGGTGACCGCGTGGATTTCGCCGCCGGATGGGCGTACGGCCTGGTACGTCGCGGGTGATCACCTGTCGAACGGGGTGACGCCGAGGAAAATAGTTCACGGCGATCAGAAATAACAAGGGGGCCAGATCGTCCGTTTTCCCTGCGACGTCCGAGCCTGACCCCACCTCCGGCCGGGCCTTACCCCAGCTGACCTGCGCATCCCGAGTGGGGGCGGTCCACGGGCGGAGTCTTGTTTAAATGTTCATAGTGCTCTAATTTTTCATGCACCACGGCGGCTGCTCCTTCTGTTGTGACGTCCGCGCCGTGCCTCGGCTGTTCCGGGAAGTCCGGAGACCCCCTCCCGACACCTCCTCCCGGCACCCCCTCGCCCTGGGAGGCCCCATGCACAACGCCTGCCTGATCCGGACCGCCCGCGGCGGCCTCAGCGGTTGCGCCACCGCGTTGAGCGGGCCGTTAGGGTGGCGTCGTGGTGAACGCAGCGGGCAAGTTCGGGCCTTACAACCAGCCGGGTCCGGCACGAACGGCGCCGGTCACCGGTGTGGGACACGCCCGTGCCCTGCCCGGCGGGGGCCAGACCGGATCCGAGCACGTCCGTTCGCGGATCGCGCTGCGCGTGCGCCTGGCGTCCGTGCTCCCGGGTGACCGGCTGCCCGACACCGGTGTCCTCGCCGACGAGCTGGGGATCAGCGAGATCACCGTCCGCCGCGCGCTGGAGGGCATGTGTCAGGACGGCCTGCTCGACCGTCGCCGCGGGCGCGCGGGCGGAACCTTCATCGCGCCGGGCTGGGACGCGGTCGTCGCCCTGCTGCACGACGCCGAGGAGGCGGCCTCGCTCGACTCCTTCCACCTTCTGCTCGAATGCGGCCTCGTGGCGCACAGCGCGGGTGAGATCCCGGCCGAGCGGCTGGATCCGCTTCAGTCGCTGGTCACGGAGATGGACACGACCGACGACTCGACGCGGCTGCTCCAACTGGAGGCCCGTTTCCATCTGGACCTCGCGGAGACGCTCGGCGGCCCCGGGATCCGCGAGTTCGCCGCCGACCTGCTCGGCCAGCTGTGCCTGCTGCAGCCCGCTCCGACACCCGCGGTCGTACGGGCGCGAAACCGCTGCCACGCCGAACTGCTCGTCGACCTCGGCCGTGGCGCGATGGACCAGGCCGTGCGGGCGGTGAAGACACACCAACAGGCACACCAGCGCGCCCACCCGAGCTGACGCCCCGGTCGCACCGCCCCGAGAACCGCCGGCCGGCGCCGACCCCGCACACGCGCCTCGCGCCGCCACACCGCACAAGGAGTTGCATGACCGACCACGGAGCCGTCGGCCCTTCGTCGATGTCGGGTCCCGTCGGCGGCGCGCCCCAGCGCCTGCGCGGCGGAGTCCTCGGCATGGCGGACATCGCCGCCGCCACAATGGCCAACGTCGGCCCGGCCATGAGCTTCTTCTTCGGCTTCGCCTTCCTGGGCACCGCCGCGGGCATCGCCTCCCCGCTGACCATCGTCGCCGCCGGTGTCGCGGTCGCGCTCCTCGGCAACACGCTCGCCCAGTTCTCCCGGGCACACCCCTCCGCGGGCAGCTTCATCACCTTCGTCGGCAAGACCTTCGGACCGGTCAGCGCGGTGACCACGGCCCTGCTGGCCGGCCTCGGCTACATCATCGCGATGGCCTCCGTCATCGCGATCTCGGGCGGGTTCGTACAGATCACGCTCTCCCACTACACCGGCGTCGACCTGCCGTGGATCATCTGGACGCTGCTGCTGACCGGACTCTCGGTCGTACTGATGCTGCGCGGGGTGGTGGTCTCCACCAAGTGGGCCGGCTACTTCTTCGGCGTGGAGATGCTGGTACTGGTGGTGGTCTCGATCGCGGCGCTCGTCAAGCACCATGGCAGTCTCTCCGCCGACCCGTTCCTGCCCGGCCACATCCATCACGGCCTCAGCGGCCTGGCGGCAGGCTTCCCCCTGGCCGTCTACCTGTTCATCGGCTGGGAGAACTCGGCGGCCCTGGCGGAGGAGACGCAGGACCCACGGCGCAACGTCGGCCGTGCCGTGTTCCTCTCCGTCGCCATCATGACCGTGAGCTACATCCTCTTCTCCTACGCCACGGTGACCGCCTTCGACAACGACATGGCCAGGCTCGGCGAAGCCCGCATCCCCTTCATCGACGTCGCCCACGACACCCTGGGCGCGCTGGCGTTCGTCGCCTACGTCGGGGGCCTGACCTCCACCCTCGGCGTACTGATCTCGGGCATCAACTCCCAGGCCCGCCTGGTGTTCAACGCCGGACGCGAGGGACTGCTCCCGTCCTTCTTCGGCTATGTGCACCCCACCCGGCGTACGCCGAACAACGCGATCGTCACCTTCGCCGTCACCGCACTGCTGATCATCGGAGGCTGGGGCCTGGGCCATCTCCTCGGGTCCGGCAGCGGCTCGATGAACCCGGTGGTCTTCTTCACCGAGTCCTCCAGCCTCGGCGCCATCCTGATCCTGCTGGTCTACCTCGCGTCCAACGTCGCCCTGCCGCTGTACTACCGCAGGTACCGCCCGCAGGAGTTCCGGACCGTCCGGCACCTGGTCCTGCCCGCGATCGGCGCCTTGGCCATCCTGGTCCCGCTGTACTACCTCGCCAAACCCGGCCAGCCCGCGCCATACAACTGGTTCCCCTACGCGGCCCTGGCCATCCTGCTCCTCGCCGTCGGCTACGCGGCCCTCCTGGTCCGCCGCGACCCCACGCTGGCTGAACGGGTGGGCTCCATCGTCGCCGACGTGGACTGACCGCAGCCCCGCACGGGCGCCTCTGACACAGCCCCTCCGCGGACCCGTACGTCTGTGCGCCGGCACGCCCCCAGGGGCCGCGCTCGGCCGCGTCGACGAGGGCCCAGCCAGCAAAGCGAACTGGCCTCCTGGACATGAGGCAGGGTGATCTTTCGGATGATGAGTGGGATCGGCTGGAGCCGCACTTGCCAACGAATCGTGGGCGGGGCGGACGCTGGCAATGCCACCGCCGTGTGATCAACGGGATCCTGTTCAGGCAGCGGACCGGCCTCCCTTGGCGGGACCTGCCTCCATCCTTCGGTATCTGGAAGACGGTTCACGACCGTCATCGACGGTGGTCGGCGGACGGTACGTGGGAGAGAATCCTGCGTGCCGTCCAGGCAGACGCCGATGCCGAGAGCCGGATCGACTGGAGCACGGCCAGCGTCGATTCCACGACCTGCCGCGCTCATCAGCACACAGCTGGCGCCTCCACTCGTGCCCCGAAGATCCCGGGACGGCGCAGGAGCCCGGCGCGGCACCGCTCCGATGAGGCCCGGGGACGCTCGCGAGGCGGGCTCACATCCAAGATCCACCTCGCCGGGGAAGGCGGGTGCCGCCCGCTCGGGTTCGTCATCACGCCCGGCCAGTGGGGAGATGCACCGCAGATGATCCCCGTGCTGGAAGAGATCCGCGTGCCCCGGCAGGCTGATTGACGACCGCGCACCCGGCCCGACCACGTCGGGGGAGATAAGGCGTACTCGTCACGCCGTAATCGGCGTCACCTGCGCAGGCGCCAGATCAAACACACGCCATGCGGGTCACCGAGAAGTGCTCCGCGACCAGCTTCCTGCCTGCGGTCGCACATCGGCGGCGCTCATCGTCGCTGATACGCGCAAGGCGTCGTAGGCCGCGCTCGGGGCCAGTCGGGCCGAGGGGCCGGCATGCCTCACTGCAGCGCATGTTCGACGACCCCGAACTCACCCCTCGTGACAACGACTCGCCCGGGTGCTGATCCTGCCGAAAGCGGAAGGGCTCAGCGCAGGCGCCGCGCACGCAGCACCAGGTCGTCGGTGTGGTGCGCGCCGGCGCCCCCGTCGGGTGCCACACGTGGCCGCTGCTCGTTCACCTCCACCTTCCAGTCGTCGGTGAGTAGGGCGGCGACCATCGAGGGCCAGACGTAGTCAGCCGGGTCGAAGCCACTGTCCTGCGCGTGCTGGGTGTCCATCCCCGCGTGATGCACGAGCAGCAGCACGCCGCCGGGTGCGACAGCCGCGAGCAGCGCTCGCTCGGCTGCGGCGTCGGGGGTGCGCAGCAGGGCGGGATACTGCGCGGAGACCAGGTCGAAGGAGGCCGGCGGGAGCGCCGCTTCCGTCAACGCGGCGTGTACCCAGCGAACGGAGACTCCTGCGTCCCGCCCGTGCACGGCCGCTCGCTGCAGCGCCACGCCCGAGACCTCGAGCGCGGTCACGTCCCAGCCGCCGCGCGCCAGCCAGACCGCGTCCGCGCCCTCTCCGCAGCCGACGTCGAGCACCCGCCCAGGTGTGAGCCCGGCTACCTCGGCCACGAGCGCACCATTGGGCCGCCCGCTCCACAGCTGTTGTCGCTCGGCGTACCGGTTGTCCCACTCCGCCCGCACCGCGGGGTCGCCGAGGTATCCCTCGCCAGGCAGGAAAGCGTCAGACGCGGGCGATCCCGCTGCGATGTTGTCGGTCACGGGCCCAACGTCACCCATCGGGGCCCCGTCCCGCCACTCCCGTTGCCGCTCCGGCAAAAACGGCATCCAGGGGCCAAGTCGTCAAAGAAAGCGGCGGATGGGTGTGACGGCTGTTTCCCGGGCGCGCTGGAGCAGTGCCCGTCGTCTCCAGCGGGTGAGATCGATGTCCACGCTGTCTTTCAGGTCCTGTTCGTAGTCACGGTCGAGTGACGCCGTGAAGGTCTCGTCCAGGACCGCGAGCATGACCTCTTCGTCGTGGTCCATGGAGCGGCGGTTGAAATTGGTGGAACCGATCAGCGCGGCCACCGAGTCCACCGTGATGATCTTGGCGTGCATCATGGTCGGCTGGTACTGCCGGATGTGCACGCCGGCCTGCAGCAGACGGGCGTAATGGTGTTGACCGGCCAACTGGCAGGCACGCTGATCCGTATGCGGGCCGGGGAGCAGGATTTCCACCCGTACGCCGCGCCGGGCGGTCTGGCAGAGCAGATCGATGAAGTACGTGTCGGGTGCGAAGTAGGCGGTGGCGAGCCGGAAGCGTTCCTCGGCGGAGGTGAGCATGACGCGGATGAGTGTCTGCATGTCCTGCCAGCCGATGCTGGCCGATCCGCGTACGACCTGAACGACGGCGGAACCGGCCTGCTGGTGTTCGGTGAAGCGGTCGCGGTCGTCGAAGAGTTCCTCATGGCACTCGGCCCAGTTCTGCGCGAACGCGGCCGCGATGCCGTCGACGGCCGGACCGCGCACCTGTACATGGGTGTCCCGCCATTCGCCCGGACCGCGGGCGTCGCCGCACCATTCCTCGGCGATACCGACACCTCCGGTGAAAGCGGTGTGCTCATCCACGATGAGGGCCTTGCGGTGGCAGCGGTGGTTCTGTTTGAAGGGCGACAGCCACACGGGTTTGCGGAACCACGCCACGTGCACGCCCGCCTCGCCCATCAGATCGAGCAGTTGCCGTTCGATCTTCTGGGCGCCGAAGCCGTCCAGAAGCAGCCGGACCCGTACTCCCGCCCGTGCCCGGTCGGCCAGCGCGCGGGCGAAGTCCCGGGCGATCTCGCCCCGCCAGTACACGAACGTCATCATGTCGATGGTGTGCCGAGCCGAGCGGATCGTCTGGAGCATCGCGGGAAAGATCTCATCACCGTTGCGCAGCCGGGCGAGTTCGTTCCCCTCGGTGGCAGCCACTCCGATGAGCCGCTCCAGTCGACGGCGCAGGCGCTGCTTGCGTGCCTCGGGGGCAGTGAGCGCAGGGGCGGAAGCCGGAGCGTCGGCAGGGGATGTCGATGTGCCGTCCAGAATCACGCGCTGTCTCCCGTCGGATCATGAGGTGGGCCCGGTGCAGACTGACCGGCGAGCCCGAGTAGCCGCTTGCCCTGCCGAGACGGCGGCACTCCTCGGAACAGACACCTTCGTGCAGAAGCGGTGAATGCCTGTCAACGGTCGCCGTCCCTGTCCGCGGACGCGTCCGCCGACAGCCACACCCCGCCAAGACCCGTCGCTACGAGTCTGGGCCGAAGATCAGCGGGCATACGGCGATGAGCCAGAGGACGAGCCTCGGCCCGGCCACCGCCGTGAAACGTTGATCAGGGGGCATCCATGCCGACCGCCGTATCGGGAAGACCAGCGGAGTTGCCTGGCGAGAGACCTGCGGGAAGTCTCGCGGCCCTCGGCCATCGCCCCGTGGCACCGCGCGGGACGGGTTGGGCCGTCGGCTGGATCGGGGCGCTGACGATCTGCCAGGCGGCACTGATGGTGGGCATCGGTCTGCTGATCACCGGCCCCGCCCACGACCTGTGGCCCATGACGGTCGAGGACCAGGTCAACTCGGCCTTCGCGCGGATGCGCACGGACACCCTCACCGCGCTGTCCTCGATCGCCTCCGAGGCCGGCAACACCGAGACCGTGATAGCCGTGACCCTGGTGAGCTGCCTCGGTCTGCTCCTGATGCCGAAGCTCCCCAGGTGGCGGCAGGCGACGTTCCTGGCGCTCGCCGTGTCGTTGCAGTCACTGGTCTTTCTGGTCATCACGGTGGCAGTGGACCGGGACCGTCCCGACGTGCACCGTCTCGACGGCTCACTGCCCACGTCGAGTTACACCTCGGGCCACACGGGCGCGGCGACGGCCGTCTACGGTGGACTGGCCGTCCTCGCCCTTTCCCGCATACGCAGCCCGTGGCGGCGCATCATCGCCGCCGCCCTGTTCCTGGTCCCGATCGTGGTGGGCATCGCCCGGCTCTACCGGGGCATGCACCACCCCACCGATGTCGCGGGCGGACTCGTGAACGGCGGCCTGTCGCTCTGGATCGTCGGGCGCGCCGTACTCGCCGACGGGTTCCTGACCGCTCCCCTGGCGTCCGAGGCCAGGACCACGCCGGAGGCCAAGGCCGAGGGCCGCGGACAGCGCTCGGGCCACGTCGCGGTGATCATCAATCCCACGGTCACCGGCCCCAGCGACCGCGACGCGCTCCGGCAGGTCCTCGCGCAACACGGCCACCGCACACCGGAGTTCATCGAGACCACCGCCGATGATCCCGGCGGCGGCCAGACCAGTGAAGCGGTGCGCAACGGCGCGACCCTCGTGGTGGTCTGCGGCGGCGACGGCACGCTCCGGGCAGCGGCCACCGCCCTGGCGGGCAGCACGGTCCCTCTCGTACTGGTCCCCTGCGGAACCGGCAACCTCCTGGCCCGCAACCTGGGTCTGCCCCTGTCTGCCGCCCACGCCCTGGACGCCGCACTGCGCGGCACCGTCCACCGCGTCGACCTCGGCCGCATCGAGGCAGACGGCCTGCCCCCGACGCACTTCGCCGCCATGTGCGGCGCCGGGCTGGACGCCGCCATGCTGCAGCGCGCCAACGCCCACGACAGCACGAAGTCCCTCCTGGGCTGGCCCGCCTATGTGCTCGCCCTCCCCCGGGCCTGGCGGCGCGCTCCGCGCATGACCGTGGACGTACGGCTGGACGGCGCCGCGGCTGTTCGGCGTACCGCCCGTATGGTGCTGATCGGCAACGTCGGCGCGGTGCAGGGCGGCATGCGCCTGCTGCCCGACGCGCGCTGCGATGACGGGCGGCTCGATCTGCTGATCCTCGATCCGCACGGCCTGGGCGGCTGGATCAGGGCCCTGTGGACGCTGCTGCGCGGCGCAGCCTCACCGCAGTCGGCTAGGAACACCCCTGGCGAGCAGCAGGGGGCCCTCGGCGCCGACGCGCCGGTCGCCTTCTTCACCTTCCGGCAAGCCGAGTTCACCTTCGACCGCGCCCAGCCCCGCGAACTGGACGGCGACCCTGTTGCGCCCGGGCGCCGGCTGAGCGTCGAGGCGAGCCCCGGCGCGCTGACGATGCTGCTGCCCGCACGGGAGAAGTAGATGGGTACGGCGACAAAGGTCCCCGAGACACGCGACATGACCGGCGAGGAACTGTCCGGCGACGAGGCCTGGGCAGCTCTGCGCCGGTACGGCGGCTGGCCTCTGCTGCGCGACGCGTTCGTCCGCTTCCGCTACGCCGACGGCTTCAGCCATGCCCGGGCCCTCGCCCTGCAGACGGTGCTGGCGGTCATCCCCCTCGCCATCGCCTTCGTCGGCCTGTCCACCAGCCTGCACACCGAGAACGTCGGCAGGCTCGCGGAGTTGACCATCCACCGGATAGCCCAGGGTCCCAGCGCGGCCGTCGTCGATGACGCACTCGACCGCAGCCGGCACAACTCCGGATCCGGCGCCGAGGTCGCTCTCTGGTTCGGCGCCGTCTTCTCCCTGGTCAACGTCACCACCGCCATGTGCCAGATCGAGCGGGGCGCCAACCGGATCTACGGCAACGAACGCGACCGCCCCTTCCACCTCAAGTACCTGCGCGGTCTGGTGATGGCGCTCAGCGCCGGCCTGCCGCTGGGTCTCGGATTCATCCTCATGGTGGCCGGCGACGACCTCGCCGCGGCGGCCGTCACCGTCTACGACCTAAGCGACAGCACCCTGCACGCCTGGGACATCCTGCGCTGGCCCCTCGGGTTCCTGCTCGCCCTCATCTCCGCGAGCGCCGTCTTCCGCCGTTCGCCACGCCGCAACCAACCGGGCTACACCTGGCTCGCCTTCGGCGCGGCCGTGTATCTCGTGCTGTGGATGGCCCTGACCTGGGTTCTGAGCCTCTACCTCGACCTCAGCGGTTCCTTCGACACCGTCTACGGCCCCCTCAGCGCGTTCATGTCCCTGCTGCTGTGGGCGTACCTCACGTCCATCGCCCTGCTGCTCGGCCTGTCCTTCGCAGCACAGCTGGAAGCGGCACGCGGCCGGCGCCCCGGACCGATCCAGGACGACCCAGGAGTCTGACGTGAGCACGAACGCAGGTTTGCGAAACCTACGAGCACGCCGTCGGCAGGCCGACCGCAGGTACGGTGCGCGACTGCTGGCCTCCGCCGGCCTCGCCTCCGTGAGCGCGGTCCTGTTCGGGCTGGTGCTCATTCTGGTCGAAGGGCAGTGGCGGCCGTTGCAACGACTGGACACGTCGGCCGCGCGACGCCTGCACAGCACGGCCCTCGACCATCCCGCGTGGGCGAGCACCCTGCACGTGCTCTCCGATCGGGTCTGGGACCCGGTGACGCTGCGGCTGGCCGTCGCGGTGCTGACGGTGTGGCTGCTGTACCGCAGGGCGTGGCGCCTGGCCGCCTGGGCGGCGGTGACCGCTGTGGCCGGCGGGCTCATCGGCCTGCTGGTCAAGACGGTGGTGGAACGGGCCAGGCCGGACCTCCAGGACCCGATCGCCCACGCGCCGGGCTACTCCTTTCCCTCCGGTCACGCCATGACGGCCACCACGTCCTTCGGCATCTTCCTGCTTGTGCTGCTGCCGCTGATCCCGCGGGCCTGGCGCATCGTGTCCTGGTGCCTGGCCCTGCTCTCGGTCCTCGGCGTCGGCTTCACCCGCGTCGCTCTCGGCGTGCACTGGTGCAGCGACGTTCTGGGCGGCTGGCTCCTCGGCCTCGCCGTCGTCGCCGCCACCGCCTGGTCCTTCCAGACCTGGCGCGTCGAAGCGGGTCGCGGCCACACGGCAGTGACGGACGGTCTGGAACCGGAGATCACCCATGACGCACCCGAGGACGACGCGGCCCAGCCATAGGCGGGCTGTCACGGGCGGCGTGGCGACACCCTCACAGGCCGCCGGCCCGGGAGCCTGAACGACGCCGCGTCTGCCCGGTTACCCGTCCGACGCACCCCGCTGCGTCCGCCCGCGATCATTCCGATGCACGCGTCGATCGATGCCTTCTTCGACGACTGCACCAGTGACGGCTACGCCGGTCACTCCCGCTCCTTCACGGCCATCTCACCGAGCTCGGACCAGTCGTTCTGCGGGATCGTCGCATTCACGATCCGCGGGGTCTCGGCGAGGTACGGCGGCAGAACGCCCTGTGCGGCGCGGAAGTGGTCCGAGCCGACATGTGCGGCGCCGGCTGCGTCGTCGCGGAAGGCTTCCACGAGAACGTACTCGGTCGGGTCCTCGACGCTACGGGACCATTCGAACCACAGGCAGCCCGGCTCAGCCCGTGTGGCCAGCGTGAAGTCCCTGCTGATCTGCGGCCAGTCGTCCGCGTGCGCCGGCAGGATCCGGAACTTGGCCGTAATGAAGATCACTGACTCTCCTCGGTGAGGGAAACCGTACGAAGCGGGTCGGCGCGCGTGCTGCCCGCGGCCTTCCTGTTCTTCGCAGTCCCATCCTTCGGGTCCGGCACGGCGCCGGTCCCGCAGGACAGGGGGACCGTGGGCAGCGCCCACAGTCCCGTTCATGCGGCCGCTCGGACTTGCGGACGGCCTCCAGTATCGCCTTCAACCGGGCACCACGCCCTTCCAGGCATGGGCATTCTGAAAGCCTCGCGCTCCTCACGCCTTCAGGTCCAGCCTCCTCCCGCACGGCAGCCGTGGCAGGCATGTCGAGGTCGCCGCGGCATCGGGGCAGCCGCGGCGACCGGTTCTCGGGTGGTTTCTCAGACCTGGGGGACGCCTGGGGTGACAGGGGTTCGGCTCATGCGCAGGCGCTGCGCGAGCAGGGCCAGGGCGCACAGTGCGGCGACCGTGGCCGCGTAGGTCACAAAGGTGTCCTTCAGGCCGGCGTGCGTGGCGGCGATGCCTGCGATCACGGCGGGGATGCTGAAGGCCAGGTAGGAGATGACGAAGGCGACGGAGAACAGTTCGCTGCGTTCGGCGGGGCGGGCTATCCGGGCCAGGGTGCCGAAGCTGGCCAGGGCGGAGCCGCCGAATCCGACGCCCGCGATCGCGGTGCCGACCGCGGCCGCGGTCAGGTAGTGCGCTTCCACACCGGTCAGGGCGACGGCCGTGCCGAGAAGGAGCAGGGTCGCGCTGACGGCGAGGGTGCGGCCGACGGGCCAGCCGCGCAGGGCAAGGGCGGTGAGGAAGGCCGGGCCGGTGAGCAGGGTGACCACGAGTCCGCCGACGACGTGGTTGGACAGGCCGAACAGGCCGGCGGCGACGGACGGGCCGAGGGACAGGTAGAGGCCGCCGAGTGCCCAGCTCGCGATGAGGATCGGGACCAGGCTGAGCAGGTCGGCCCGCAGGTGGGGGGCAATGCGCAGGCGGGGCTGGAGGGAACGGGCTGCGCCGGGGCGCCGCAGCGAGGTCTCGGGCATAGCCGACAGCAGGGCACCGGCCACCACCAGGGCCAGGAGCAGCAGCACGTAGACGAGGCGGGTGGGGTGTGGACCGTACTGGACGAGGAGTCCGCATCCCAGCGCGCCCAGTCCGAGTCCGAAGGTCGGCGCGGTACCCGTGACGAGGCCTGCCCGGTGCGGGGCGTGCGCGGGGTTGAGGTCGGCCAGGGCGGCGCCGAGCGTGGTCATCGCCGCCCCGGTGGCGATGCCCTGGACGAGGCGGGCGGTCAGCAGCAGGCCGACGCTCCCCGCGGTGAGGAACAGAACCATGGAGGCGGCTTCGAGGGCGATCGCGGAGAGCAGGACCGGACGGCGGCCCAGGTGGTCGGAGAGGGCGCCGAGGACGAGGAGCGCCCCGATCATGCCGAGCACGTATACGGCGAACACCGTGGTGAGGGTGGTGGCGGTGAAGTGCCACTGCTGCTGGTAGACGACGTAGAGCGGGGAGGGCGCGCTGGAGGCGGTCATGAACAGCACGAAGACGACCGCGAGGGAGGCGAAGGCGACGGGACGGCTCAGCCGTCGTCGCCTCTCCTCCGGTGGCGCCGTGCGGTCGGTGGGCGGCGGGGAGGGCTGGAGCTGGGACGAGGTGGGACCGGACACGACGCGACTCCAAAAGCAGTGATCGATGCGTTTAGGACGCTACCACTAACGCAGCGATCAGTGCGATAATTTCCCCATGGCTGACTCGTCGACCCAGGTACGTCCCGGCGGCCGCTCCGCGAAGGTGCGGGCGGCCGTACACCGCGCCGTCGCGGAACTCCTCGCCGAGGAAGAAGCCGAGACTCTGACCCTGCCCGCGGTGGCCGCGCGCGCCGGCGTGCACCCCACCACCCTGTACCGGCGCTGGGGATCCATCGCCCAGCTGCTCACCGACGTCGCCAGCAGCCGCTTCACCGACGACCTGGTCGTCCCCGACTCCGGCTCCCTGGCCGGCGACCTCCGACGCTGGCTCGCCGACGTGGCCACCGACGTCGCCGACCCCGACACCCTCGCCCTCATGCGGGCGACCATCGGCTCCGGACCGGCAGGCGGCTGCGCCTGCGTCGAGGATCGCCACCGCCAGCTCGCCGCCATCATCCAGCGCGAACAGGACCGAGGAGGAACGGCAATCGACGTGGAGAGCGCGGCGGACTTCCTCCTCGGCCCGCTCTACTACCGCGCCGTCTTCACCCCCGAACCCGCCACCGCAGACTGGGCACGCACCCTGGTGACCACTTACCTGGCCACGCTCAGCTCGACGAGGTGACGGGCTGTGCCAGCCGGATCGATGACCTGATGGAGGTGTGCGCCAGGCAGGTGTGCCACACGCCATCCGCGTTCGCCCGCCTGGTCGGCGAGGTCGTCATACGGAGGGCCGAACAGCAAGTAGGAGCACGGATGGTCGTCCCAGCCGTCGGGGACCGGGATGTGCTGCTCGTAGTAGGACAGAGGCAGGGTGGGCTGCTCCTCGATGACGGTCTGCCGCATCGTCGGATCGGTGAACATGGGTGCGACGTCTGCCTCGTCCCACCAGTCGGTCCAGCGTGGCAGCCTGCCGTTCACCGCCATCGGGCGCAGGAACGCCAGCAAGTCGGGTGTGGCGACAGGGGTGGGTCCGGTCCGGGCCGGCAGCGCGGCATCGACGAAGATGGAGCTGATCACTGGATGGTCGAGGCCCGAGCGAATCGCCGGGAGAAACAGGCCCGCGTTGCTGTGTGCTACCAACGTGACGGGGCTGTCGGCCGGGAGCTGCCGCAGGTCGTCGCGGACGGCGTCGACGATGCGGGGCCAGAAGGGGGGATCGCCGGCGCCGATGTGCAGCAGGGAGGGCACCCGTACCTGGTAACCGGCCGTCGTCAGGTGTTCGGCCACAGGGTGCCAGGTCGAGGGGCCTACGGACGGGCTGTGCAGGAGAACGAAGATCGGCTGCATGTGACGATCCTGTCGCTCGAACCTTCGGAGGCGCGACAGTCTTGGCTGACAGCAGAACGGCTTCGCTTCGAAGAAGCTCACGCGCCGCCAGGCGGCCCGTTCGCAACCATTCGTCATGACTACCTCGGCGCCATGGACCCATGACTCAGCGCGGTCGGCATCAGCGCCGGGGGGGCGGCGTCGGTGTCAGCGTCTGCGGCCGCCACGCGACCAGCCGGTGCCGATACCTGCGAGATGCAGAGCGAGCACGGCCAGCCCGAGGAGCATCACATTGGTCGAGCTGAAGGTGTCATTGGTCGAGAGGTCAGCCGCGTTGATCAGGAACGCGATGAAGAACAGGACTGCGGAAACGATGGCCAACATGGTGCTGTCTCCTTCGGGTTGGGGCTCGTCACTCGTGTGCCGTGCGAATGCCCCTCCGCAGCCGAAACACACAGCTGGGAACCCACCAGCTTGCTGCGGGAGGAACTTCTTGATCACGTGCTGCCGTTCGAGTCGCCGACCGCGATCACCAGGGCGCTGACCGGTGACCACCCCCTGAACCTCCCGCCGCGGCACAGGTCCTCGCCCTGGTCCCGCGGGCCGACCTGGTCCGGGCGAGCCTGACAGGAAACCCCGGCCTGCTCGACGACCTGGCCAGCGACGCCGTCCTCGGGCACGCCAAACAGCTCTACCTCGAAGAGGAATGCTCAATATGATCGTTCGGGAGAGCACGAGGCGGATGCGTGCCGCCGGCCCTGGAGGCCGAAGTCAACGCCCATATAGCCGAGTTGGCCAACCAGCCGGACGAGACCGGTCGGCGGCTCATGGTCCGCAACGGCTACCACCGGCCCAGGAGAGTCACCACCGCGGCCGGGGCGGTGGAGGTGAAGGCGCCGCGGGTGAACGATAACGGCCCCACCCGCGATTGTTCGTGGATGCTGTGGTGCCTTGGAGGGCCAGGGCTAGGCTCGTGGCTGATCACAGTTACCGACGAGGGGGTTCCGAGGTATGAGCGGGAGAGTGACGGCGGTCAGCAGCAATGGGGAGTACTCGTTCACGAAGCCGAACCGGGACAGCATCAGGCTGCTTGCCGGGCTCGGTGTGGAGGGGGACGTGCACGCCGGTGTGACGGTCAAGCACCGCTCGCGCGTCGCGCAGGACCCCACCCAGCCGAATCTGCGCCAGGTCCACCTCATTCATGAAGAGCTCTTCGCCGAGGTCGGCGAAGAAGGGTTCAAGGTGGCGCCCGGCGACCTCGGCGAGAACCTCACCACGCGTGGCATCGATCTGCTCGGTCTGCCGGTCGGCACATTGCTGCGCATCGGCGACTCAGCGGTCCTGGAAGTCACCGGGCTCCGCAATCCCTGTCTGCAGATCGACAACTTCCAGGACGGGCTGCTGAAGCAGGTCGTCGGCCGCGATGAGGCGGGGAACATCGTGCGCAAAGCCGGAATCATGAGCATCGTGAGGGAAGGCGGCGTGGTGCGCCCAGGCGACACGATCGACATGGAACTTCCCAGCGGTCCGCACCGCCCCCTGGACCGGGTCTGACCAGCCTGCAGGACAGGCCGTGACAGCACGACGGCCGCGCGGGTTCTTGAGCTGTGAAGATCAAGCAGGCCCGTGCGGCCATGGCCCGTCCCGCCTTCTGCGGCGTCGCGCGCCAACATCTCGGCGAGTTGATCGAAGAACTCGCGCCACGCCGGGAAGCGCGCTGCGAGCCCATGCGGCACGAGCGGCGCCAACGCGCGCGCCGCCGGAAGGCCGGGGCTTCGAACGCGGCCGGCTCGTCGAACGCACCGAGGTTCACGCAACCTGACCCCACATGGCCGAAGACCCGTCCCGCTGGGGGGTCTGCGGAAGTGGTCCACCGTCACCGTCCGTCATGTCGAGTCAGACGCCTGGCCGGCGCCCATCGGGGCGCCGACGAGGGACCGCAGGGTGCGGACCAAGCGCGTAGCGTCTGCGCTGGAGAGCGGCGCGAGGAAGCGGCGTTCCATCTCCTGGCGGGCAGATTCGGCGTCCTGCAGGCGCTTTTGGCCGGCCGGCGTCAGCTGCACGATGTTCTTGCGCCGGTCCTGGGGGCTGCGGCGCCGCTCTACGAGTTCCTTGCCCTCCAGGGCGTCGACGAGGGAGACCATCGTGGTGCGGTCGATGCCCAGTTTGCCCGCCGCGTCCAGTTGAGACAGTTCGTCGTGTGCGTTGAGGACGGCGAGAACGGCCAGTTCGCGGCCGTCGATCCCATACGGAGCCAAGGCCTGCGACGACTCCTCGGTCAGCCGCAAGTACGCGTGCTTGAGCAGATAGCCGAGGCGGGAGGTGAGGACCTCGGGCGGGGCGTCGCGCGTCATGGCGGCAGCGTATCCGGAGACTGATGGTCAGCAATACTGACGATCCGCTACGGTGACGACGTAGTGCCGTCGCCGCCCCCGGTGACGCGTCGACTCGAAGGGCGCGTGGCAACCATGTCCGACCAGCACATCCCCTCCGATCCCTCCGTGACGTTCGGCATCAAGACCACCCCGATGCGGGTCCCCTACCAGGACATCCTCCGTGTGTGGGAGGAGGCCGACGACCTGCCCGAGATCGCGGACGCCTGGCTGTGGGACCACCTCATGCCGATCGTCGGCCCCAAGGACGGGCAGATCCTCGAAGGGTGGACGCTGCTGAGCGCCCTGGCCGCCAGAACCCGGCGGCTGCGCCTGGGCCTGCTCGTGACGAGCAATCGGATCCGGTCGCCCGCCGTCCTCGGCAAAATCGCCACCACCGTCGATGTGATCTCCGGCGGCCGGCTGATCATGGGCCTAGGCGTGGGCGGCACCGTGCAGCCGGCCGACGCGGGCGGCATCACCGGAGAGAACCCGGCCGCCGCCGAGTACGCCGCCTACGGCCTCACGCTCGTCCCGCCTGCCGAAGGCATCGCCCGCCTGGAGGAGACCATCGCCATCCTCCGCGGCATGTGGACGCGGGACGTCTTCGACTTCCACGGGCGTTACTACACCCTGACCGGTAACCGCAACGAGCCGAAACCCGTCCAGCAGTCAGGCCCGCCCCTGTTGATCGGAGGCTGGGGAAACCGAACGCTTCGCCTGGTCGCCGAGCACGCCGACATCTGGAACATCCCCGGCCCGCCGCACAACACACTCGACTACATCACCGAACGCAGCACGGTCCTGGACGACCATTGCGCGGCCATCGGCCGCGATCCGCGGACGATCACCCGCTCCGTGCAGTACATCGTCTCCTACGACACCCCGGCCGCCGACCGCAAGGCCATCACGCAGCTCATTGCCGCAGGCGTGACGCATATCGTGCTGAGCCTGCGCAGCCCCTATCCTTCACAGGCCGCGCGATGGCTCGTCGACGAGATCATCACACCCGTGCGCAGCACAACCGGACAATTCTGCTGACGGCCGCTTGCCGCCATGACGGCTCTCGTGCCTGCGGGCTCCTGTCGGCCGCGGTTCGATGTCATGCGCCGATGGGTCCCGGGGCCACGGAAAACGGAGAGTGGGATCAGTGAGAGGATTGCGCGGGTGATGGCAAGAACCACTGACATCGAAACGGCGGCCGGTGTGTTGCGCGACGGGGGCCTCGTGGCCATCCCGACCGAGACCGTCTACGGCCTGGGCGCCAACGCCGAGGATCCCGCCGCCGTCGCGCGTATCTTCCACGTCAAGGGGCGGCCGCCCTCCCATCCGCTCATCGTCCACATCGGCGGTGCGGAGCAGTTGGCCGATTGGGTCGAGGAGGTGCCGGCGACCGCACGCCTGCTGGCCGAGCACTTCTGGCCCGGGCCCCTGACGCTGGTCCTGCGGCGTGGCCGCCGGGTACCCCTGGAAGCCACCGGTGGTCTGGAGACGGTGGCCGTGCGCGTGCCCGACCACCCGATCACACTCGCGCTGCTGTCGGCCTTCGGCGGCGGTGTGACAGCCCCGTCCGCCAACCGCTTCGGATCTGTCAGCCCCACCACGTCGGACCATGTCCGTGCCGAGCTCGGGGACGCCGTCGACTTCGTGCTGGACGGCGGCCCCTGCGAGGTCGGCGTCGAATCGACCATCGTCGATGTCACAGGCGAGATCCCGAGCATCCTCCGGCCCGGCGGGGTGTCACGCGAGGACCTCGAAGCCGTGCTGGGCCACCCGCTGGCGGTCCCTACGACGACCAGCGTCCGGGTGCCGGGCCAGCATCCGTCGCACTACGCCCCACGGGCGCGGGTCATCCTCGTCGAGCCCGAGAAGGTCATCGCCGAAGCGCAGAGCGCGCAGGAACAGGGGCACCAGGTCGGTGTCCTGCTCCCTGCCCCCTTCGCCGACGCTCCGGTGAAGGCGCACCACGTTGTGGCCCTCCCCGATTCGATGGCCGCCTACGCGCGCGGGCTGTACGGATTCCTGCGCGAACTCGATCAGCAAGGGTGCGATCTGATCATCGCGTCCTTGCCGCCGGAGGACGGGCTGGGTCTGGCGATCGCCAACCGACTCCGCCGCGCCGCCGGCCCCCGCCCCTCCCCCGGCAACGCCCGGCAGTGACGGGCGGATCCCCAGTCGCGACGGGGCACCGGCAATGACGTCTGGGACGCCGGCTGTGACGCGGGGCGCGGGCTACACGGTCGTCCCGTTGCCCCGTTGCCCCGTTGCCCCGTTGCCCCGTTGTCTGGATCGGACGCAGAGCGAAGCAGTTGCTGCTCTCCGACACTCGACGACGGCTGCGGCCCCGCACTCCGCCGCTCGCCTCCCGCTGCGCACCACACTGCCTCGCAAGGGCACCACAGGCACCGTGACGAGGTCGCGGACGTGGTCCAACGAGGACAGGCTGCGCGCTCGGACGCACATGGCCGGAGTCCGGTCGGTCGGTACCGGATTGGGAGTTCCGCGGGGGGTGCCAGGTCAGCGGATCACAAAGGTCATCACGCTCTGAGCGGGCAGCGCAACGGTGAAGGAGCCGTTCGACATGCCGGCCGTACCCTGGGACGCCACATTCCTGCTCGCGTCGGTCAGCCAGGAAGCGACACTGGAACCGGCGCCGTTCGCCACGGTGAACTGCTGGCTGACCGCGGCCGTCCCCTTGTTCACCGCGACGACGACCGTGGAGCCACCGCCCCGGTACGCGGAGACGTAGACGTTCGCCGCGGGGTTCGCCGTCGCGCCGATCCGCACATACCCCGGCCGCACGAACCGGGCGAAGTGCGCCATGGCGGCGCCATGCTTGCTCATCCTGCCGTCCTCGCGCATGGGGCCGTAGCTGCGCCGGATGTACCACCAGATGTAGGCCTGGAACTCGGCGTCCACCATGGCCCGGTGGATGTGCTCCCCCACATCGAGGGCCTGCGGCCAAAGATCCGCCGAATCCGAGCTGTTGGGGTAGTACACCTCCGTCATCCAGAGCTCTTTGCCCGCACCCTTCTGCTTGAAGAGGGGGTAGGGGAAGTTGCCGAACGACGTGCCGTACAGGTGGGCTCCGATCACGTCCACGTTGGCGAGCGCCACCGGGTCGTTGAGAATCGGGTCCGACATGTTCTTCAGGTACTGGAAGGACTCCGGCGCGATGACCCTGGTGCCGATCGAGCCGGCGTTCTCCCTCAGGAACCGGACCATTTCGGCCGGGGTCCACCACGTCCAGTCATGGGCGTAATCGGGCTCGTTCTGCACCGAAATGCCGTACAGATTCACTCCGTTGTTGCGGAGGTAGGTGTTGAAGTCGTTCAGGTGCTGGGCGTAGGCGCCGTACATGCTGTACCTGAGACGACGTGCGTTGGTCTGGGTGCCGTGGACGAAGGTCTCCACCATGGAGGCGGGCGGGTTCCACGGTGACGCGATGACGGCGGCCCCGAGTTGCACCGCGCGCTTCGCCGTCGCCAGATCGGGGCTCCAGGCCGCCCGGTCCTCGGGCACCGGGATCCGTAACAGGCTGAATCCCAACTGCCCGTCAGCGGTCCCGAATGCCGTGTCCCGCTGCGCCGCAGTGAGGTCGCCGATCCACGCGGCATGAGCCATACCGCCGAAGCCCCGGATCGTCTGCCGCGTCGCCGACGGGTCGATGACCGCTGCGGCGGCGGCCGTCGCGGACCCGGCGTCAGAGGCCCTCGCGAACGATGCAGTGGCGGCGAGGAGGGGCAGGGCGCCCATCGACGCCACGATGGCCCTCCGGCTCGCTGACCTTCGCCCTTCGACGGGCTCATTCCGCCTGTGCGCCATGTCTCCTCCTCGTGACTGCAGCGTGCGCTCCGGCACCTTCTCGGCTACGCCCGCCCGAGCAGGCCACGCGTAATGGGAGCGCTCCCACTCCTACGAATGAGCACATTCAGGCTGTTTCACTGGTACGTGGTGTCGATCATCACGCAGTACCACGCAGCGACCGACCGGGCACCAACGCCGTTCGATATCATGAACGTTGTCCAAGTGGCAGACTCCACGAAGTTAGCGACGCCGGTCATCACGGTCAACCCACGCGGCACAGTCGCCCCACTGAGGCTTTCCTCCACCCACCCGGCGGCCCCGCTCAGGTGCGGCGGCGCCCCGTAGAAGATCGCTTGCCTGGTCGCAGGCCCTGGACAAGGTCGCCGCCCACTACGGCATCGAGATCCGGCTGCGGTCCGAGACGACCGCCGCCGACAGCGACGCACACAGACTCACCGTCACCGACCCCACGACCGGCACCAAGGAGACGATCGGCTACGACCTCCTGCACGCCATCCCGCCACAAGGCGCCCCGACCGGGTCAAGGCGGGCCCCCTCGCCGACCCCACCAGCCCGCAGGGTTCGGCGCCGCCGACCGGCACAGCCTCGCTGTGGAGGCACCCTTCGCCACCGCCGCGGCGGCGGTCACACGAGGCGAGGCCGCCATCAGTTACCGCGCCCACGATCCCCACGCCACCCCCGGGGCACATCGGATCCGTCTGTGCCTCCACCGGTCCGAACGGCGCGTCTGTACGTGCGAGGACGGACTTCTGGTGCTGACCGCGGGACACGGCGTCCCCTCTGCCGGCGAGGCAGAGCCGCCCGCTATTCCTCTTCCTCGGCGCGACGCGCTTCCGCGGCGGACGTTCCGCATGTGTGACCGGTCGACGGTTCCGCCGCTCAGTTCCCTTCGTCGTCCTCGAAAACGAAGTACACGCTCAGCACACAGGAGAACTCCTCCCCGGCGGGGGCGTTCTCCCAAGCTGTGTCGAGGACGCGAACATCGTGCGCCGTGATCCATTCGGCGGCTTCGGCGAAGGGATCGGCCATCCGTGAGCCGAAGAACATCTTCCGTGCCACGGGGTGCACTTGGGAATCGGCGTCGGAATCGTCGAAGCGGTAGGGAACCATCAGATGGAGATTGGGCTCACTTCTCACACGGGCACCTTCCGCCAGTCAGCCGCCTGTTCGCGGCGCTCACGGAGGGAGACCCTCATGGTGGTCCGCCAGGTTGCTCGTCGTGCCCCGGATTTCCGTTCGCGCTCGGTGCACAGCTGCCCCGGGCAGTGAGGGATACGGCTTGCCGCCCGTTGCCGGCGGACGTGTCCCAGCGGCCACCGTCCTGGCGTTCGTGCGCACCCGACTTGATCGGGCACAGGATGTCGGGTCGGGCAGGGTGAGCCCTGCCTAGCGTGGTGGTCGTCAAGAGGAAGGAATACGGGCGTGCTGGAGCGGCTCAACCAGGCCATGGAGCACATCGAGTGCCGTCTCGACCAGGACATCGAGGTGGCCGAACTCGCCCGCGTCGCGGCCACCTCGGAGTATCACCTCCGTCGGATGTTCTCGGCGCTCGCGGGCATGCCGCTGTCGGAATACATCCGGCGCCGTCGGCTGACCCTCGCGGGAGCCGATGTGCTCGCGGGTCGGGCAACGCTGCTGGAGATCGCGGTGCGCTACGGCTACGGCTCCGGCGAGGCGTTCGCTCGGGCGTTCCGCGCCATGCACGGCGTCGGCCCGGGCGAGGCACGACGTACGGGCGCGGCACTCAGCTCTCAGCCCCGGATGGCCTTCCGTCTCATCGTCGAAGGGAGCAGCAGCATGCGATATCGCGTTGTGGACAAGGCGGACTTCAGCGTCGTGGGGCTCAAGAAGCGTGTACCGCTGGTTCATGTGGGGCCGAACCAGGCGATCATCGACTTCGTGCGCGGCATCGACCCGCAGATGGCGGAGCGGCTGAATCAGTTGTCGGACCAGGAGCCGGAGGGGATCGTCGCGGTCTGCGACGATCTTGACCCCAGCCGCGCCGAGGGCACCGAGCTCGACTACTACTACGCGGTGATCACCTCCGCGGCTGCCCCTGAGGGCACCACCACCTTGACCGTGCCGGCCGGTACCTGGGCGGTCTTCACCACCTCGGGGCCGGCGCCGCAGGCCATTCAGGAGCTGTGGCGGGACGTCTTCACCGAGTGGTTCCCGTCGAACCCGTACCGCAGCCGCACCGGACCCGAGATCCTGCGCACCCGCCTGTCCCCCGGGACAAGCGAGGCCGACGCCGAACTGTGGCTCCCGGTGGAAGCGGAACTCGGCTGACAAGGGGGTCCGGCCGGGGGCGGGCGAGAGCCGGCCTTCCGGCCGGCCGTGCGGTCTCTTCGCCAGGAACGGTCCCACGACCCGCTTGATCCCCTCGATCGTGCCAGCCCGGCGGAAGGTACGTGCCCCGGCCACACCGGCCTGTCCGTGCCGCACGGTACGGTCGGTCATGATCGACGACGGGGAGAGCAGATGACGATCCAGAGGCCAGGACTGCCGGAGGACCTTCCGGACCCCGAGGTGCTGTGGGCGCGATGGGCGCTCGTGGCCGTCGTGGCGGCGACCACCGAGGCCGAGCGTGCGCGCCACCGGACCGGTACCTGGATCGACGACGAGGGACTGCACCTCGACGACAGCGGCTGCACCTGGTGGACGTTCTCCCGCTTGGGCGGTGGCCGGTACGTGCTGTACGGCGAGGACGAATCCAGCGAATGCAAGTGGCACGAGCCGTCGGTCGACATGCTGGCGGGCGGCCCTGACTGGCTTCCCCACGAAGAGCTGCGCGACCGCCTCGCGGGGAACGAGCTGGGCTGCGTCTACTGGTACGACAAGGGCGCCTGGGCCCGCACCCCCTACCCCGAAGGCCTCAAGGACGACGGTCTGGACGGCGGGATGAGCCGGTTCGTGGAGCGCGACAAGGCCCACAGACTGCTGGACGAGTACGTCGGCTACGGCAAGCCCGCCCGCGCACTCCTCATGGAGCACGCCGAGGCCCGCCGACTGACGCCGGAACTGCTCGGACAACACGTCTCCTCGCCGGAGGGGGACGCCCCGGACCTACCGGCGATGACCAGGGCACTGCGACGTGCGGCGTTGGAGGCCCCGTTCTAGCGACTTCTCGGGAACTCGTCCGTGAGGTCGCCGAAGAAAGGTGCCGTCAGTTCCGCTTCCGTGCATGGACGTGCCGGCTGGAAGTTGACTGCTGGCTTTCGATTGGTTGCGCGAGGCCTGACTGGTGATTCGGCCCCGTGCGGAGCTCTGCTTCCCGCGTGCTCCGGCGACGCTGCGGCTGCTGACGGGGCTGCTGAACATCGTGGAACACGGCCGGCCGATGCCGGCCAGGCATGCGCTGCGGCCGACCGGACGGGGCGGCATAGGGGTGCCGACCGTGCCACGCGATCCTGTCAGCAGCCGCACCGGTCGCCCCCTGCGGTCCTCCGCCGATGACGGCGGTCATCTCCGCCCGTCCCGGCAAGCTGCTGTCAGCCGGCATGTACGCCACCTGCCGGAATCTTTCCGCGCCGGGGCGTCTCGGACACCGCAATCGGGGAACCGGGAGAGGAGCCCATGACACACGAGAGGCGCCGGAGGTGAGCGGCCCGGCCCTCGCAGCGCAGGAGAGGCGACGATGGCGCGCGATCACGACCTGCAACAGGCTGACCCGGACCCTGCAGGAACAACTGCCGGCGACGGCGACACTCGGCGTCGGCCGCTGCGGGAGCGGCACGTCGAGGAGGTGGTCGAGGTCAGCGTGCCGGTGCGTACGGCGTACGACCAGTGGACGCAGTTCAAGACGTTCCCCCGGTTCACGACCGTGGTGCGCGGGGTCGAGCAGCTCAGGCCGACCGTGACCGTCTGGACTCTCGGCTACGGCCCGCTGCGCCACCGCTTCGCCGTGGAGATCGTCGAGCAGGATCCCGATGCCTACCTGGCCTGGCGCGGTCTGGAGCAGCACCCCTCGCACCAGGGCGAAGTGGAGTTCCGTCCGACGCAAGAGGGCGGCACGGCCGTCACCGTCCGGGTACTGCTGCGGCCACGGGGGGTCGCGAAGGTGCTCACCGGCTCGCCGCACGCCACGCGGCTGATCGCCCGGCTGCTGCACCGCGAACTGCGGAACTTCAAGGGGTTCATCGAGGGCCTGGGGCAGGCGAGCGGAGGCTGGCGGAGCACCATCCGCAACGGCCGGGTGCAGCACGACCACCCGGAGCCGCCCCGTAGCCGCGTGGCTCACTGGCCCGTCGGCTGACCCGCGCACCGGAACCCGGCAAGAGAAAGGCGAACCCCATGCAGAACCCGCCCGCCGAGGAGACGGAGAGCACCCTTTCCGTGACGCCGCCGAAGAAGTGGGCGGCCGGAGTCCCGGCAGTCGTGCACGCGCTGGAGTACTCCCTGGAACAGACCTCCCCGCGCAAGACGGGCGTGGACCTGCTGGCCATGAACCAGGTCGGCGGCATCGACTGTCCCGGTTGTGCCTGGGCGGATCCGGCTCCTGGGCAGCGCCATCGCAACGAGTACTGCGAGAACGGCGCCAAACACATCAACGACGAGGCGACCAGGCGCCGTATCACCGCCGACTTCTTCCGGCAGCACAGCGTCTCCGATCTCGCCGGCCGCTCCGACATGTGGCTCAACCAGCAGGGGCGGCTCACCGAGCCGATGATCAAGCGTCCTGACTCCGACCACTACGAGCCGATCAGCTGGGACGACGCCCTGGGCGTGCTCGCTGAGGAACTCACCACGCTCGACTCCCCGGACGAGGCCGTCTTCTACACCTCGGGGCGCGCCAGCAACGAGGCCGCCTTCGTCCTGCAGCTCTTCGCCCGCGCCTTCGGCACCAACAACCTGCCCGACTGCAGCAACATGTGCCACGAGTCCAGCGGATTCGCCCTCAATGAGACGCTGGGCACCGGCAAAGGCACTGTCAGTCTGGACGACCTCCACCATGCCGACCTGATCTTCCTGGTCGGACAGAACCCCGGAAGCAACCATCCCCGCCAGCTCACCGCACTGGAGACGGCCAAGCGCAACGGGTGCCGGATCGTCGCGGTCAATCCGCTGCCGGAGGCGGGGCTGCGGCGCTTCAAGAACCCGCAGAAACCCCGGGGAGTCGTCGGCCGCGGCACCCAGATCGCCGACCGCTTCCTGCACATCAAGCCCGGCGGGGACCTCGCCCTGTTCCAGGCCCTCAACCGCCTGCTGCTGGAGGCCGAGGCCGCCCGGCCGGGAACCGTCCTGGACCACGACTTCATCGACGCCCACACCTCCGGCTTCGAGGAGTTCGCCCGCCACGCCCGCACCGTCGACTGGGACGACGTACGCGCCGCGACCGGACTGACCCACCAGGAGATCGAGCAGGTCCGCGACGAGGTCCTGCAAAGCGAACGCGTCATCGTCTGCTGGGCGATGGGCATCACCCAGCACAAGCACGGGGTGCCCACCGTCCGGGAGATCGTCAACTTCCTGATGCTGCGCGGGAACCTCGGGCGGGCCGGCACCGGCGCCTGCCCGGTGCGCGGACACAGCAACGTCCAGGGCGACCGCACCATGGGCATCTGGGAGCAGATGCCCGACTCCTTCCTCGACGCGCTCCAGGAGGAGTTCGGCTTCGACCCGCCGCGTCCGCACGGGCTGGACTCGGTGAACTCGATCAAAGCGATGCGCGAGGGCCGTGTGAAGGTGTTCCTCGCACTGGCCGGGAACTTCGTACGGGCCGCCCCCGACAGCGCGGTCACCGAGGAGGCAATGCGTACCTGCCGGCTGACCGCTCACATCTCCACCAAGCTGAACCGGTCGCACACCGTCTGCGGTGCCACGGCACTGATCCTGCCGACCCTCGGCCGTACCGAACGTGACCTGCAGGCCTCGGGCGAGCAGTTCGTCACGGTGGAGAACTCCATGAGCCAGGTGCACACCTCCCAAGGGCGCCTGGAACCGGCTTCCCCTGTCCTGCTCAGCGAGGTCGCGATCCTGTGCCGGCTGGCCCGGCGGACCCTCGACGGCCGGGCGGACATCCCCTGGGACGACTTCGAAGGGGACTACGGCACGATCCGCGACCGCATCTCCCGTATCGTCCCGGGGTTCCACGACTTCAACGCGCGCGTCAGCCGGCCGGGCGGCTTCCAGCTGCCCAACGCCGTGAACGAAGGCGTGTTCCGCACCGCGGTCGGCAAAGCCCTGTTCACCTGCAACGAACCGGTGGTGCCGCGCGCGCCCGCAGGCCATCTGCTGCTGCAGACCCTGCGCTCGCACGACCAGTGGAACACCGTGCCGTACACGCAGAACGACCGCTACCGCGGTATCCACGGCAGCCGCCATGTCGTACTCGTCAACCCCGTCGACCTCCGCGAGCTCGGTCTCGCCGAAGGTGACCAGGTCGACCTGGTCAGTGTCTGGGGGGACGGTACCGAGCGGCGCGCCGAGGAGTTCGCAGTGGTCCCCTATCCGACGGCCCAGGGCTCGGCCGCCGCCTACTACCCGGAGACGAACGTCCTGGTGCCGCTCGACAGCGTCGCCGACATCAGCAACCAGCCCACCTCCAAGGGCATCGTCGTGCGCCTCGAAACCCGCTCCTCCCGCACGACGCCCACATCCGACTGAACGTGGCGGTGCGGCATCGCGGCAGGCTCCACCCTGGGTTTTCTGCAGCGTCATGGTCACGGGGCTGGCGGCTTCGTCGTCGCAGGCTTCGAACCACGGGCTGGCGATGTTGAACACCACGTCCAAGGTGTCGGCGGCGAAGGGCTGCTGTTCGGCGGCGCCTCGCACCCGCGGGTGGCGGGCCGCTCCCATCGTGCTTGCCGCCGCGGCCAGTTGGGCTTCGGACAAGTCGAGGCCGACCACGATGGTGTGCGTGGGGGATGGAGTACATGCCCCCGCCCGCGTGCCGTGTCACGCGTCCGGAGCGTCGGGGGCCGCCTGGGTACTGGCAGTGCCCTGAGCACGGTAGTGCCGCAGAAGGCGAAGAAAGCGCCGATAATCTGCAACTCCGCCCAGGACGTACAAGAGGTTGCGGGATATCGGGAGAACGAGGGCGAGCATCGGAGCGTAAGCGACCCACGCGAACCCGGCCCCCAAGGCCACTGCGCAGAAGAGCGCCACGCCCGGAGCCGTTTCCGTCGGCGACCCGGTCAGCCACAGCAGGGCCGCAAGCTCGGCGAGGAACAACAGCGTGATGATCGCGACGGCGGACAGGACGTACAACACCATGGCCAGACCTGCCCGTGCCCCCACATTCGTCGCCCGCACCTGCCGTGCAACGTCTTCCACCTGCTGCGCAGAAGGATCACCGCCTTCGCGGAACATCGCACGGATCAGGGTGATGGGGCCCGTGAGGGATTCGTACAACTCCCGCACCCGTTGACGGCGGTTGTTGATCTCGACCACTGCCACCAGCAGGATCACCGGTGCCACCGCGGCGACGGTGGCGGCGTAGCTTTCTGTCATCTTCACCGCGACAGTTTGCCCTCACCTCACCCATTCGTGTCACAGGAACATCACCGTGCCTCCCTGCCGACTCCACGCGCCGCATGATGCTCTCTCAGATCACGCACCATGGTGAGGGCCACATGCGCACACGTACTGTTGCGGCCGCGCTCGCTGCCGCCGCGCTGCTCACACTCGCGGCCTGCGAGGGCAGCGACGGCACCGGCTCCAGCTCGTCGCACAGCAGCGTCCAGGGCACCGATGGCTCGGCGGACGACCGTTCCGTCCAAGACGCGGCCCCGTCCGCGCCCGCCGTCGAGGACGAGGTCGGCGCGGAGACCGCGACGCTGCCCGATCTGGTGGGCCAGGACCTGCAAGCGGCGCAGGACGAGGCGCAGGCCGCCGGGTTCTACGTCCTCGACGATCAGGACGCCAGCGGACAGGGCCGCCTGCAGATCTATGACCGTAACTGGACGGTGTGCAGCCAGGAGCCGCAGGCGGGCACGCATCCCACGGACACGCCGGTGACCTTGTACGCGGTCAAGGACGACGAGAGCTGCTGATACTCCCCCACCGACTGGCCCGGCCGCCCCCGAGACCCGGGCCCTCGCCGCGGGGCTTCGGTGATCCCTCGATCATGAGTGAGCTGCCCCACTCTACGTAGCCGTACGCGCTCGGCCGGGCCGACGTCAGCCCGTCACACGTACGCCGAACTGGAACGATCCGATCGTGCTCATCGACTCGTAGCGCACGTAGGCACCCGGGTACGGGGCGTGCAGCACCTGGTTGTTGCCCGCATAGAGGCCGACGTGCTCGGTGTTGTTGAAGAAGACCAGGTCACCGGGCTTGAGCGCACTCATCCCGATCCGGGTTCCGTCGTTGACCTGGGTGTAGGTGACGCGGGATATGTGCACCCCGGCCTCCGCGTACGCCCACTGCGTCAGACCGGAGCAGTCGTACGAGTTGGGGCCGGTGCCGCCCCGCGCGTACGGCTTGCCGATCTGGGAAGCGGCAGCGTTCAGGGCTGCCGCGCCGAAGGGGGAGGCGGCCGCCTCGTTGCCGAGGTCGACGCGCTCCGCCGCCGTGCGGCTGGCACGCGCCTCGGTGTCCGCGATCTCCTGGCGCTCGGCGGCGGTCAGGGAGTTCAGCAGCTTCTGCGCCTTGCTGAGCTTGCCCTGGATCTCCTTCTTCTTCTCGCCGAGTTCGGTGCGGGTGGTGGCGAGGTCCTTCAGCTTCTCCGTCGCCTCGGCACGCTGCTGGGCCAGCTCACGCTGTTTCGTCTGCACCTTCTTCAGCGACTCCAGCTGCTGCGCGGAGAGCGACTCGAGCGTGGACGCCTTGTCGAGGTAGTCGTCCGGGTCGGCGGAGAGCAGCAGCTGGAGTGAGGGGTCGATGCCACCGGAGCGGTACTGGGCGCTCGCCATCGTTCCCAGCCCCGTGCGCAGTTCATTGAGCTCGTCCTGCTCGCGGGCGACCTTGTCCTGGATCAGGCCGATCTCCTTCTGCAGTTTCTCCTGCTTCTCCTTGGCCCCGTCGTACTGGTTGGTGGCTCGCTCCGTCTCCTCGTAGAGCTTGTCGACCTGTGACTTCACCTCGCTCTTGGTCGGCTTCGGGGCCGCGTTGGCGGCCTGGGAGGTGAGAGCCACGGCAGCGGCCGCGGTCGCGGTCGCGGTGAGGACACTCACGCGGGTGCGGCTCTGCGGCTTGGGTCGGCGGTGAAGCGCCACGAAGACGAACTCCTTCTTCCTTCACCGCCCACACGGCAGCCACGTGGACGGCGCCCTCCACGGCCGCTCACGTCGTGCGAGCGATCATCCGTGCGAGGGTTCGAGATCTCACTTTAGTGATCTTCTTGTAATCATTTCAAAGTTTGAAGCGAACAACTTCGGCCACATTCTTCACTCTTGGCCTACGCATCATTCACAGGCGGGCGCCCCCGTTCCCGACGGGGCAGCCGCCGGGAACGGGTGTGGCGGTCAGAAGTCGTCGGCGCCGTTGCGGAGTTCGGGGGTCCAGTAACCGACCAGGGCCTGGGCAGGGTCAGCCGCGATGCCGTCCGGTCCGGGCGCGGTAACAGCGATGACCGTCGAGTCCCCCTCCAGCATCACCGAGAACGCCGACACGGGTTCGTTGTCCTCGTCGGTTCCGCCGTCCGAGACCTTGAGCAGGGCGTAGGCCGGGGCTCCCGCGGACAGCACGACCGGAGCGGCGGGCTTGCTCTTGGCCACGGACGGGACGTCCTGCTTGTGGCTCTCCAGGAGTTGGACGTGCGGGAAGCCCGCCAGGCGGCAGGGGTGCCCCGAGGTGTTCTTCGCGGTGAGGACGAGATGGGTGTAGGGCGGGCCGTCCTGCTTGGCCGCGGTGACGGTGACGTCGGCGGCGGTGCACGCGGGCGTGGAGGTGCTCGCCTGGCGGCCGGTCGAGCCGTCGGAGGTGCCGGAGCCGGCCGATCCCGAGGACTGGCCCGACGCCGTCGATCCAGCCGAGTCCGCGGTCGCGGCCGGTGCGGACGCGCCTGCCGTCGCCGTCGCGGTGGCCGAAGTGGGCGGCGTGGTCGCCGCGTTGTCGTCGGCGCCGCCCTGGCAGGCGGTGAGCGAAAGGGCCAGTGCCGTACCGGCGACGGCCAGCATCGTGGAGCGGGCGAAGACAGCGGTCATGGTGGGTTCCCCCGGTGAAGTGGTGCAGAACCACCGGCCTGTTGCCGGTGGCCGGAACGATCGGTCGGGTATGACGCGTACGGCAGTCCGCCCGCGCCCTGACACGAGCCCGGGCGGACTGCGACGCCGTTCGCGTCGGGCCTCAGTCGATCACCGCGAAACCCTCGCCACCAGGCGGTTCTCCCGGCAGAAGTACCGTCCGTCATACTTCTGCCGGGGGCTCGCGCAGGGAGAGCCGGACGATCGGGGATCTCAACGGTGCGCGGTGCCATGCCGGCCGGCGACGAATTCAGCCAGCAACTGCGACACTTCCGGACCCGTGCCGGGCTCAGCCAGGAGGCACTCTCCGAGGCGGCCGGGGTCAGCGTCAGGGCCCTGACCGACATGGAACGCGGGCGCACGCTCGGGCCACAGCGCCGCACGGTCCAGGCACTCGCCGAGGCACTGAAGCTGGACGGCGACGAGGCTGCGGATCTGGAGAAGTCCGCCGCACTGGGGCGACCACGTCCCCGTGCCGCCACCGCTCCCGCCGGGCCGAACACACTGGCCCTGCCGCGCGACATCCGGGACTTCACCGCACGGGGCCCGGCACTCGCGTGTCTGCTGGAGCTGGCGGCAACCCTCGACGACGGGAAACCGGTCGGCGAGCAGCCCGCGGAACCGACGGCGGTCTCCCCGGTTTCCGTGATCACCGGTCAACCCGGGCTGGGCAAGACGGCGTTCGCCGTCCACGCCGCGCATCGCCTCGCCCCGCGCTTCCCCGACGGACAGTTCGCCCTGGACCTGCGCGGCATGGACGCGGAGCCGACTCCGCCCAGGGACGCGCTGGCCCGGCTCCTCGCCGCGTCGGGCATCGCCGACGCCGCGATACCCAACGGCCTCGACGAGCGCGCCGCCCTGTGGCGGTCACTGCTGAGTGAGCGCCGGGTGCTCCTGCTGCTCGACAACGCCGTCGACGAGGACCAGGTCCTCCCCCTGCTGCCCGGTTCCGGGCCGTCGCTGACCCTGGTCACCAGCCGCAACTCCCTGGCGGGCCTGGACTCCGTCCACCGCACCGATCTGGCACTGCTGCGTCGCGAGGAGGCCGTCGAACTCCTGACCCGTATCCTCGGCCCGGAACGCGTCCTGGCCGAGGCCCAGGCGGCCCGTGACCTCGCCGACCTGTGCGGGCACCTGCCGCTGGCGGTCCGCATCGCCGGACAGCGCCTCCTCAGCCGGCCGCACGAACGCCTCGCCAAACTCGTCACCCGCCTGGCCGCCGAAGGACGCCGCCTCGACGGGCTCCAGGCCGGAAGCCTTCGGGTGCGTGCCGCGTTCGCCCTCTCCTACCGTCAACTCCCGTCCGTCACACGGACCTTCCTGCGCCGCGCCGCGCTGGCCGCCGGCCCTGACTTCAGCCCTGAGACCGGTGCCCTGCTGGCCGACCTCTCCTTCGACGAGGCCGTCGACTGCGCCGAGGAGCTCACCGACGCCGGGCTGCTCCAGAGCGACGCCGTCGCCGAGCGGTACCGCTTTCACGATCTGCTCAGGCTCTACGCCCTCGAACAGGCCGAGTCGGAGGACGGTCCCGACATCCGCGACGCCGCCCTGGACCGTACGGCGCGCTGGATGCTCGAACGGGCCACCGCCGCCGCGCTCCACTACGAGGTCCACCAGGAGCGGACCACACCCGCCCAGGACCCCGATCCCGACACGGCACCGGTCGGCAAGAGCGAGGCACGGGGGTGGCTGGAGGCCGAGCGGGCGCAGTGGCTGGCCTCGCTGCACCGGGCGCACCGCTCCGGCTGGCACCAGCAGGTCCTCGACACCGCGCAGGCCATGCACTGGTTCTCCGACATGACCCAGCACTGGGAACAGTGGGTGGAGGTGTTCACCTGGGCCACCGACTCAGCACGCGCCCTGGGCGACCGCCGGCAAGAAGCGGTCCACCTCAACTATCTCGCCTGGGCCCACAACCTCTGCGCGCACAACCCGGAGGCCGCCCTGACCGCGGCCGACGCCGCGCTGGAGGCCGCCCGTGAGTGCGGGGACGGGCTTCAGGAGGGCTGGGCGCTCGGCTACGGCGCAGGCGCCCTGCACCGGCAGGGCAGGGCCGAGGACGCGCACGACCGGCTGCGGGAGTCGGCCCGCCGCCTCGCGGCGCTGGACGCCCCCGAGGCCCGGCCGGCCGAGCTGACCATCCTGAACACCCTGGGCAACCTGCTGCGGCACACCGGCCGGGCGGCGGAGGCGCTGGAGATCCACCGCCGTAGCGAGCGGATCTGCCGGACGGGATTTCCCGGCCGCACGGACGAGTTGGTGAGCCTGTATCACGCGGTCGCCCACCAGCAGATCGGCAACGACCTGGTGGCCCTGGAGCGCTGGCACCAGGCCGAAGCGCCACTGCGCCGGGCACTCGCCGACTTCGAGGCGGCACACATGCCCATCTGGGCCGAGCAGGCCCGCCTGGACCTGGGGCGTGCGCTCAGTGGCATCAGGCACCCCGAGGCCCGGCAGACGCTGCTCACCGCCCGGGACGCTCTCGCGGCGCTGAACAGCCCGCTCCACGTCGAGGCCACGGCTGCACTGGCTGCCCTCGACACCCACGACGGGGCCTCCGCCGCCGGCTGAGCCCGAAGGGTCACGAGACGGTGAGTCCGGGGCGAGCGGGGTCAGGAGCTGGCCTCGGGGGCGGGGCGGTCGGCGAGCCACTCCCGGTAACTGGTCTGCGTGACGAAGGCGCCGGGGCCTGGCAGGAGGTCCATTGCGCGCGGGCGGGCGCCGAGGAAGGGGCTGTGGGCGTGCGCCGGGTGGTCTCCGTCAATAGGAACGCGGTCGGGCCGCCGATCTTCGCGCGCCGGGTGAGCTGCCGACGCGGCCACAAGACCGGTGAGGACGCAGACGTGTGCCTCTCGGGCGGCCTGGTGTCAGCGTGTGACGACGTTCTCCAGTTGACCGCCCGCGGCGAACCGGGTCAGCTGCCGTCGCACGAGCGCTTCGAGACGGGGCCACAGGCCGGGAGTGAAGGCGCCGACGTGCGGGGTGAGCAGGACGCCGGGCACGGTCCAGAGCGGGTGGCCCGGCGGGAGCGGTTCGGGGTCGGTCACGTCGAGGGCGGCCCGCAGCCGGCCGCCGTACACCTCCTTCAGCAGGGCGTCGGTGTCGACGACCGCGCCCCGGGACACGTTCACGAGCAGGGCGCCGTCCTTGACACGGGACAGCAGTGCGGCATCGAAGAGCCCGCGGGTCGCCGCGGTCAGCGGAGTGCACAGCACGATCACGTCGGCGTCCGCGACGAGCCGGGGCAGCAGTGACACGGAGCGCACCGGCCCTTGGGGGGTGTCTCTGTCCGCGCGGCCGACGCGGGTGACGGCGCAGCCGAAGGGTGTCAGGAGCTCTTCCACGGCTGTGCCGACAGCTCCGTGACCGACGATGAGAACGGACCGCTCGTACAGGGTGGAGAAGGTCCGCGGGTCCCAGTCCTCCCGGTCCTGGGCGCGGAGCGACTCCGGTATGCCGCGCAGGCTGGCGAGAATCAGCGTCAGGGCCAGCTCGGCGGTGCCGGCAGCCGCCACCCCCTTGGCGTTGCACAACGTCACCTCACGGGGCAGCCGGTCCAGTGCCGCCCGCAGCTCGTCGGTTCCGGCGCTGAGCGCCTGCACCGCCCGCAGCCGAGTCATCCGGGTCAGCGGCCGGGCAATGACGCCGATGTCCTTGGTCAGCGGGGGTACGTAGAACTCGACCTCCGCCGGGTCCGTGGGAAAGGCCGAACGGCCGTCCCAGCGGGCGTAGTCGAGGCCCGGGGGCAGATCGGTGAGGCGGCTGAACTGTGCGGGCAGCCATACCTGGGTGGATCGCGCGCTCATGACGACGTACTCCGCTCTCACGACGTTTTCCGGGGCTCCGGTCCGGTCTCGGAACGTCCCGAAAGGTCGCGGACGGAGCCGGACCATTGACTGCGCACCGTGTGATTCTGTGACAACGGTCCGCGCCTCTTCCCTCTGCCCTCGCTGTCACACGTTCGACCCATACGTTGTCATGTCGGGCATGCACACTATCCTCAGCGGGCAGCCCGGCCTCCGACGAGAAGACGACTCCTACGCGGTCACCGCGGAGTTCTACGACATCTTGCAGGCCGACGCGGACGAGGCGCGGGTCCGTCGGCTCTACGCACGCCAGGTCGCCGACGCCCGCACCGGCGTCCTGGACGTCGGGGCCGGTACCGGGCGGGTGACCATGCTTGCCCTCGCCGACTCCCGGGCCGACGTGCACGCCGTCGAACCGGCCCGGGCTATGCGTACGTCGCTGCTGACCCGGCTCGCAGCCCTGCCCTCCGAGCAGCGGGACCGGGTCACCGTGCACCCGCACCCCCTGGACGAAGCCGCGCTGGACGCGGTCGCGGACGTGGCCGTCTGCCACAACATGGTCGGCTGTCTGCCACCCGGCGTGCGCGAGAAGTTGTGGCCCGCGCTCGGCAGGGCCCTCACCTCCGGCGGCAGGCTGTTTGTGCAGCTGCCGCCGGCCCGGCTCCCGGCCCGCACCGTCGTGCGCCTGCTCGCCGACAAGCGGGTCGGCACACACGTCTACGGCGGGCGCATGACGATGTCCGCCGTCGGCTACCGCATCCGGACCCGCGCCGACTACTGGGTCAGGGACGCTGAGGACGTGCTGCGGGAACACACAGAGACGTTCTGGATGTGGCCCGCGACGCGCGCCCAGCTGACCCGCGAGCTGGCAGCGCACGGGTTCGCCCCGCTCCCCGGGTACGAGAAGTCGGAGCTCCTGGCCGTAAGGCTGCGCGGCCACCGGTGAGACGCCCCCCGGGTGCCGCAGAAAGGCGACCGGGTGGCACTACCACGACGGCACCCTTTACGCCTTCGTCAAGCAGGGCACGCTGAACCACTGCGACGCATCCTGCCGCACGGCGCCCCCTTCGCGCAGGACGCGCCGTCCCCGGGCTGCGAACTGCCGTGACACGGCGGCTCTGTCACAGCTTCCTCCGCCACCCGGTCAATGCGGTACCGACGGCTCGTGGCGCTCCGTGTGCCCGGGCCTCGCGACGCCGACCGCCGGACGGACCCAGCCGATGTCACCGTCTTGCTCGCCGCGGAGGCCGCCGTCCTGGAAGGGCGGCTCGGGGTGCTCCGGAAGGCGATCGCCGAGAGGGACGCCCGGATCCACGCGGTCGGTTCCGTGCAGCGGGCCCGCGAGGCCCTCATGCCCGGCACCGGCCCGGCGGCCGCCTCGTCCCCGTGAGCCTCCCGTCGCCGAGGAAGCCGGAGGCCGCGTGCGCCGCGGCAACCGCCGAAGCCGCCGCAGAGTCCCCGGCCACGGCAGGCGGGGGTGACGACCCGGGCGACGGCAGCACGACAAGCCGCAAACTCACCGCAGATCCTGGCGAGCTTCGCGCAGGCGGGAGACGCCGAGGTCCGCGCCCGCGCGTCCAACGGGCCGGCCGCGGACCGTACCGCGCCGTCATGCCGTGAGCCGGCCCCCGGGCTGTGCAGGCTCCTCTCCGCGACGCAGTTCGCCGCGGGCGACGAATGCCTCCCTCGGGTGCTGCACCGACGCCAGCGACACGATGTCGCGGCCGTAGAGAAGGGCCGTGACCCACACGGCGAACACACGCGTCTTGCGTTCCCAGCTCGGTATGGCCAGAACGTGGTAGCCACGGTGCATCAGCCAGGCCGGGAATCCCTTGATGACCAGGCCCCGGTACTGGAAGATGCCGCGGCCGAGCCCGAGTGTGGCCACCACACCGAGACTGCGGTGCACGTAGTCCTTGGTCGGACGGCCGCGCAGCGACGCCAGGATGTTCTTCGCCAGCAGCTTGCCCTGCCGGACGGCGTGCTGGGCGTTGGGCACGGTGTGCGCGTCCGGCTTGCCGGCCGCGAGATCGGGCACCGAGGCGTCATCCCCCGCCGCCCATACGTCGGGCACCACCTCGGTGTCCGTGGCGACCCGAAGATCCGCCCGTACGGTGAGCAGGCCCCGCTCGTCGACGGGCAGGTCGCTGTGGTTGTGCACGATCGGGTTGGCGGCGTTGCCGGCCGTCCACACCAGCAGGCCCGAGTCGTACTCGGTGCCGTCCGACAGCCGCATCCGGCCGTCCTCGGCGGAGATCAGCTGGGTGTTCAGGTGCACCCGCGCCCCCCGTTTCTCCAGTGAACGCACCACCCAGGCGCCCGGCCGGTCCCCGACCTCGGGCAGGATGCGGTCCCGTGCCTCGACCAGGTGGAAGGTCGGTTCGTCCGCGTCGATCTCCGGGTACTGCTTGAGCAACGCGGTTGCCAGGGCCAGCAGTTCACCGAATCCCTCCACTCCGGAGAATCCGCCGCCCACGACGGTGACGGTGAGCAGTTTGGTGCGTTCGGGCCCGCGCGGCAGACCGGCCGCGCGGTCGAACGAGGTGAGGAGGCGGTCGCGGATCGCCACCGCCTCCTCTACGTGCTTGAGTCCGTACGCCCGCTCGTCGAGCCCCGGGATCGGGAAGGTGCGGGTGACCGCCCCCGCCGTCACCACCAGCACGTCGTAGTGCAGGTCGAGGGATGGCCCGGACTCCGGGCGGACCGTGACCGTGCGCGCGCTGTGGCGGATCTCCGTCACCACGCCCGCCACCAGACGCGTGTGGTGGAGGTGACGGCGCAGCGAGACCGCCGCGTGCCGGGCCTCTACGGAACCGGCCACGACCTCGGGCAGGAAGGGCTGGTACGTCATGTACGGACGGGGGTCGACGACGGTGACGCGCGCCTCGCCCGGCCGCAGTCTCTTCTCCAGGCCCCACGCGGTGTAGAAGCCCGCGTACCCGCCGCCCACGATCAAGATCTCACGCACGGTGTCCTCTGTTCCTCTCGGTCCTGACTCTCTAGACCGGTCGTCGGCATTCGGTGTGACACGGTGCCTGGATCGCTGCGGTTCAGGAGGGGAAGGCGAACAGCCGGTATTCGGATGTCGTCGTGAAGCCGTAACGTCGGTACAACGGTTCGCCTGCAGGGCTGGCCACCAGCGCGGCGCAGCGCATTCCGCGCTCCCGCCCCACCTGGAGCGCGGTGGCCGTCAGTGCCGCACCGACGCCCTGCCGGCGATGTGCTTCGGTCACATGGACGAGGAAGATCCCGGCCACCCCGTGGGCGGTGATCACCACGGTCGTCCCGACCACTCGGCCGTCCAACACGGCGGCCAGTCGGATGATGTCGGCGTTGTCCTCGCGCCGCGACTCGATGCGCACCATCTCGGCCTCCAGCCCGGGTTCGACTCCCATCGAGGCCCGGTAGGTCCGGACGAACTCGGCCAGCCGTTCATCGTCCCAAACCGGCTCCACCCGCAAACCGGTGGGCGCGGTGTGCGGGACTGTGCCCGGGACGGCCGGTTCGTCGAACGGGAGCACCATCACGGGGAGGGCCGTGAGCTCTCGTCCACCGCGGCACCGCAGGACGTCGGCGGTGTCCTTCGGGCTGTCCGGCCCGACCCACCACCACCAGGGAACGTTCCCGAACTCCTTGCGGACGGCGGTCACGTCCGCCCCCTCCGCGGGCACCGACCGTACGCGTACGACGCCGTTGAACTGCGGGGTGGCAAGCCCGCTGCGGAACTGGTCGACGGTGCTGCCCGCCCGGTTCTGTGTGCCCCATCCCATGAGGTACTGACGGAAGTTGGCGAACACCGGGGCCATGGCGCCGAGGTCCCGCGGGACCTCGGTGCGTCGTGTCCCGTGGTTCGATGCACTGATCGGGCTTGCCGGATCCACCATTGCCACTGTCTCCCTCATCTGGTGGTTCTGCACATCGCAGTGTGCGTTGTGGTTTCGGAGCGGCGTTCTGCGGCCAGGGTTGTCCTCCGGAGCGAGGATCAGGCCGCGCCGGAGATTCACTCGTGACGTAGTCCCTGCGGTCGCGTCGCACGCCACAGTGCCGGCAGGGTCAACAGGGTGACACCGAGGGAGACGGCCGCCCCGATGCCGGCTATGGCCAGGAGGGTGCTCCAGCTGTGCGTCGTAGGCCTTCCGGCGAGTTCGAGCAGCGTGCTGCCGAGGGCCGTCCCGATCGACTCCGCCACGAGCAAACCAAGTCCGACGGGGAGTACGGACTGCAAGAGGACGGATGTGGCGAGCGTACGACGGGGCGTGCCGAACGCGACGAGTACGGACAGGACTCGTGCGCGCTCGCGGACCTGTTCGATCGCTCCGAGCAGCATGCTCGCTGCGATCAGTACCAGCACGGCCGTCACCCCGGCCAGCAGAGCCCGCCTGACTGCGTCGAGGGCACGGTCGCCCTGGGGCTTTCCAGGAAAGTCGACGCTGAAAGCCGGGTCGAGCCGTGCTGCTGCGGTGCGGATGTGGTCCTGCACGTCTTTGAACCCGGTCGTATAGATGAGCCCGACCGTGCTGACGGCGTGTGCGATGGCGGTGTGCCCGGCCGCCCTGGGGGTGGCCAGCAGGGTCCGTTCAGAGGAAACCGCTGCCGGACAGGCGGGGGTGGCACGGACGGTGGCGGTGATGTGCGGCACCGTCCAGCGGGGGCCGAGCATGTCCATGCGCAGTTTCATGCCGGTCGCCCATGTGGTCATGTCGGGCATGGTGTCGGTGGCCGGAGGAGCGGTGAGAAAGGCGTCCCCGTCCGAACAGGCGGGCAGCTGTGCCAGCAGGCGCAAATGAGCGCAGTCGGCGATGAGGACAGCCTGAGGAAACCCACCGCTCAGGGGGCTCACCGACAGCTCCGCGAACTCGACCGCCTGTTGGACGCCAGGAGTCGTGGCGAGCATCGGGGCGTACTGCGCCCCTCGCGTCCCGCCGTCATCGAGGCGGGCGATGGCGAGGCGTGTGGAGGCGGAGGGGCCGTGTGCCCCTCGGGCTGTGCTGTCCGGGTTCTGGGAGAGTCCGGTGAGGAGGGTCTGGAGGGCCACGGCTCCTGCCACGGCGACCGCGATTCCGTTGACCGACCGGGTGGCGGCGTCTGCGTTCAACTGCAGGCCGCGCAGGGCTAGTTGCCAAGGCAGCGGGCCGAATCCGCCGAACAGTCGGGTGAGGCGTTCCACGGCCCAGGGCAGCACCGCGGTGACTCCGACAAGGAGCGAAAGCATACCGATGAGCACCAGGACGACACCGGAGGTGCCCTGCAGGTCGGAAGGGCTGCGTACGCAGATCCGCAGCAACATCAGTCCGAGCAGGGGAAGTGCTGTTCGCCACCACAGACGTCGCGAGGTGCTGCCGGACTTCCGGACGACTCCAAGAGGCTCTACGGCCACTTTGTGCATCGACAGTTGTGTGATGCCGAGGGAGAGCGTGAGTACGGCGACGACCACGAGCCCCGCCAGGAGGGGCTGTGGCGTGAGATCTTCGGTGAAGACACCGAGCCCCTGTATCTGCACCGTTCCTGCGAACTGACGTCCTGTTATGAACAGGACCGCGCCCAGGGTGATACCTGCCAGTGTGCTGAGCGCGACCTCGCCTGCTGCGATGGTGGCGGCCATCCCACGATTCGCGCCGACCAAACGCAGGGCGGCCATCCGCCGGTCCCGTCGCTCACCACCGAACCGTACGGCCGCGGCGATGAAGGCACCGATGGGGAGGAGCAGTACGACGATTCCTGCGATGCAGAGGAGGACGAGCTCGGGTGGAAGGGGCTTCTTCGCGTAGGCCTTACCGAAGTGGTCGAGTCGTCGCGTTTGCCCTCCGTCGGCCGCCATGTGGTTCACGACCAGATAGAAGACGCGCTCGCCCGGGTCGAGCAGACCTGCGTCGCCGATCTCGCCCGCGATGGGATGGGCGAGGCGCTCGCGCAGCAGTCCGTTTCCCGGTGCGGCCAGCAGTTTGCGCAATGCGGGAGATACGACCATCTCCCCGGGGCGCGGGTAGCGCTGGACGCCGGGAGGCAGCGGTGCAGCGGGCCCCTCCGGCTGGACCATGCGCCCTCTGATCTTTTCGCCCCGGAACACGGTGTCGATGTCTCTGATCAGCACAGTGTGGTCCGAGCGCGTGATGGCGCGGTCGCCGAGGTTGACATCGATGCGGTGGTGTATCCGCTGGTCCCTGTGGTGCCTGATGGTCGGCACCGACGCGGCGAGCAGCAACATGGCCACACCCAGCCCCACTCCGACAGCTGTCAAAGACGTGCGGATCGCGCCGTTCCGCCCGCCGAAGAGTGCGAGTCGAGCGCCGAGGGCAAGCGCGCGGAGACCTCCGAGGCGCCGACGTGCAGGTGGGCTCACAATGTTCCTCTCGTACGGCTGGGGACAGGGTGCCGTCTCGCGGCGCAGGGGTGGGCAGCGGAAGGGCGCGAACGCCGTCTGTGATGCCGACTCGACTATACGTCGTGCGTATAGTCGAGCACACGATACCAATGCATCGTCGTACAACGTGTCACACTTTTACTGATCGAGCGGGCGACTCGTGTCCGACGACGCCTCATCGCGTCAGCAATTCCAGCGCCCGGTCCGCTACGAGGCGACCGTCTTCGTCGCGGCTGTCAAAGAGTGGCTGCGGCCAGCATCGTCGAGAGTGATCCAGTAGCGGCGCTTGTCTCCAGTTTCGGTGCTGCGCACATCTTCGAGGACGCCACCGTTGTTCTCGATGGTGCGCGCCGAGCCGACGTTGCCGTCGTCACAGGTGAGGAGGACCCGGTCCAGACCGAGCGCCGGCGCCTTGAGCAGAACTGCTCCCAGCGCCCACGAGGCCAATCCGCGTCTCCTGGCAGATGGCCGAACGCTGTAGCCGATATGTCCGCCACCTTCCAAGAGAAATGCGTTCAGATAGTGTCGAAGATCGATGGCCCCGAGGTAGGTCTCGCCATCGACGATCCACCAGTGGGTGGCGTGGACGCGTCCTTCCCCGACAGGCAGCGACCGGTCCGACTGCTGTCGCAGGCGCTGGACCCATGAGGCGAACCCTTCCGGGCTGTCAAGGTCGTCGTCACCGATCAGACGCAGGCCGGCCCCGTCCTGGTGAGCACCAGGCTGCCACTCGTCACGTGCCGCGAGCCACGAGGAATGCAGCCGCCCCGTGGGAGCGATCAGTTCAGCCATGCCAGGGACGATAACAGCCGTAGTCTCTATGCCGAGTTGATAGACGTCTCGGGCGTCGCGTGGTGCGCACGCCACGCTGCATAGCGCTGCCGCGCAATATAGGCACCTGGTGCAGGCAGTAGGTCCGTGCGTCGGACCCTGGCGCCGAAGAAGGTGCTCCGAGAGTCGGTGAAGACCCGGCGATGCTCCTCGTCCGCTGACAGAGCCTGGCGGACGACGACGTCGAGCCGGAACTGGTCGGGTCCGGCGATCTCGCCCACACCCTGCAGCGGCTTGGAAACCGCGGTGTGGGCCAGGAAGGCGGCCACTTCGGCGCGGGCTACCGGACGCACCTCGACCGGTGGCACCCACACGATCCAGTCCTCGGTGGCCGCAGCCGCGATCTCCTCCACGGACTCGAACAACTGCGTTGCGCGGATGATCGAAAAGGAGGTCCCGGAACCCCGCACCATACTCTCCTGCGCCTGCAGCGCCCGAAACACCCCTTCTGCCCTTACGCGGTCTGTGCCCACCACGGACAGGCCGACATGGTGTGCGACTCCGGCCGCAGCCTCGGCGGCGAGAAGGTGTGCCGTGGAGCGACTGGCCCGGTCAAGGACGGCGTCCTCGTCTATCACCAGACCGTAGTCCTCGGTCAGCGTGCCGTCGTCGAGGCTTGGCAGGCCGGAGAGGTCGACGACGGCGTCGCAACCGACGAGCACCTCCGCCAGGCCTGCCCCCGTCAAACGGTCGACACCAGCCATTTCGCAAACCACTACGGCCTCGTGCCCGTGGCCTTTCACTTGCTGTGCAATCTCCGCCCCGAGGACACGGGCGTCATCGAAGACCACCACTCGCATACGAGCTCCACCTCATTCACAGCGGCCTGGTACACCTTCCGGCCCGGTCAGGAGATAGACAGGAACGGTGGGCTGGATGTGACACCCAAGGCGACATACGGGTGGTGTCCGTTCGGTGGATATCACCGTGCCCGTGCGCTGTTGAGGACGTGCGGCAGGGCTCGGCGGGAGCTGATGCCGAGCTTCGTGTAGACCTTCCGCAAATGCCACTCCACGGTGTGGGGGCTGATGAACAGTTCCGCGCCGATCCGCGCGTTCGTCATGCCGTCGGCGGCGAGGGCGGCGACTTGCGACTCCTGCGGGGTCAGGGCACTCGCCGGCGTGGTCTTCCGTGCGGTCACCTGCTCGCCGGTGGCGATCAGCTCGCGGCGGGCTCGTTCGGCAAAGGCGTGCGCCGGCATCGCGTCGAACATGTCGTGGGCCGTGCGGAGGTGCTCGCGGGCCTGTGCCCGGCGCTGGGCGCGCCGCAGCCACTCGCCGTAGAGCAGGTGAGTGCGTGCCACCTCCACGACGACCCCACCGCGGCCGAATTCCTCGATCGCCGTGCGGTACAGGCGGTCGGCTGCCTCGCCGTCGGCCAGCAGCGCCTCACTGCGTGCGCTCGCGCCTCGCGCCCATCCGGAGTCGGTGGCGCGGGTGAGTTCGGTCAGGCGGGCCAACGAGGCGCGGGCCTGGTCGAGTTCACCGCACCTCGTCGCGGCCTCGACATGTTCGACCAGGGACAGACCGGTGAAGTTGAACCCGTCGTGCTCGATACCGGTACGGGCGGCTTCCATCGCCTCTTCGTAGCGGGCCAGTCCGTTGAAGAGCACGCCCTGGATGTAGCCCATGGCACCGAGCAGGGACACCTCGCCCCGCTGCACGGCGCGCTCTCTGGCCTCTTCGATGATGCCGGCGGCGACGTCCGCCTCACCCCGCCACGCGGCCAGGACGAGCGTCGCGTACTTGTGCGGGGCGTGGCCTGTCGCGGTGGCGATCGCGTCGGCCTCGTCGATCATCCGGTCCGCCTCGGCGAAGTCGCCGTAGTGGATGTGCACCCCGCCCGCGTAGATCAGAGCCGGCGGCAGGGCGCCGAGCGCTCCGATGTCACGGGCCAGACGCACGGCGCGGCTCGACAGTGTGTCCCAGGCATGCAGGTCCCAGGCCCAGTGGATGAACGACTCGAGCGCGACCGGGGCCAGCAGCAGCCACCGTACGGTCGCCTCCCGCGTGCGCAGCTCTTCGTGTTCGAGCAGCTCGAGTGCCTCGCGCAGGGCCGGGACGCCTGTCTGCGCGCCGTCCGCGAGCAGGGCCGCCACACCGTCCAGGAGAGCGTCGGCGGCTTTGGAACCCGAGGAGGGTGCCCCGGACGCGCGAGCCGCGATCGCCGCGGCGCGGGCGCCGGTCGGACCATGGACCCGGCCGGCGAAGATGGTCGCGCTGATCGCCTCCAGATACGTCTCCCTCGCCAGGGGAGATCCCGCCGCGGTGAACTGTGCGGCCGCGTTCAGAAGAAGGGGTGCCGCCTCGTCGCTGCGGCTGCGGGCGAACAGGATTCTGGCCCGCAGCCTCGCCAGACGGGCCCGGTCCAGGACGCTGAGGGGATACAGGTCGGCCACCGCCGCCAAGTCCGTGGCCCGTTCCGGCGCGGCGGCCGAGAAGTGCGCCTCGGCCGCCGCAAGGGCCCGGCGCCCCCGCGGCCAAGGGTCGGGCGTCACCTCCACCGCGCGTTCCAGCAGAACCGCCTCGGCCGCGATGCCACCACGCTGCCGGGCGCGGTCGGCTGCCTGCTCCAGTCCCGCGGCGACCTCCTCGTCCGGCCCGTCGGCCGCCTGCGCGGCATGCCAGGCGCGCCGGTCCGGGTCCAGGAGAGGGTCCGTGGCCTCGGCCAGGGCCCGGTGCACCGCACGCCGATCCTCCGGCTCGGCTCCGTGGTAGACCGCCGAACGGACCAGTGGGTGCCGGAACCGTACGGGCTCGCCGAACTCGATCAGGCCGGCCGCCTTGGCAGGTGCGGCGTCCGCAGTGATGCCGAGGGAGGCGGCCGCACGGCTCAACAGGCGCACGTCGCCGACCGGTTCCGCCGCGGCGATCAGCAGCAGGGCGCGGGTCGCGGCCGGCAGCGCACCGAGCCGCCCGGCGAAGTCACGCTCGACACGGCTGGCCACCGGTCCCTGGACGACCGGGGCACTCGACGCGTCGACGCCGTAGGCCAGTTCGGCGGCGCTGCGGCCACGGGAGAACTCCAGCAGGGCCAGCGGGTTGCCGTGCGTCTCGGCCACGAACCGGTCCCGGACCCGCTCCTCCAACCGTCCCCCCACAGCGCCCTCCAGGAGCTCCCCGGCCGCCGCGGCGTCGAGTCCACTGAGTTGCAGCGCCGGCAGGCCCGCGAGCGCGGACTGCCCCTCGGGGTCGCGGACCGCGAACGCCATGGCGACCGGCTCCGCGAGCAGTCGCCGGGCCACGAACTCAAGTGTCTGCAACGACACTTGGTCCAGCCACTGGGCGTCGTCGACCAGCACCAGCACCGGCCGGGCCTCCGAGGCGCGGGTGAGCAGGGTCAGCACGGCGAGGCCGACCAGGAAGCGGTCGGGCGGATCGCCCACCGCGGTCCCGAACGCCACGCGCAGCGCGTCACGTTGGGGTTGCGGCAGTTCCTCGACGCCGTCCAGGAACGGCGCGCACACCTGGTGCAGGCTCGCGTAGGGCAGCTCCATGTCGGCCTCGACACCACGTCCCCAGGTCACCTTCACCCGGGACGCCTGCGCGGCCACGTACGCGAGCAGCACCGACTTGCCGATGCCCGCCTCGCCTCGTACGACCAGGACGCGGGAGGAACCCTCCCGCAGGCCGGCCAGCAGGCCGTCCAGCGCCGCGCACTCACGCTGCCGGCCGACCAGATCGGGAAGCGGGCTGGCGATCATGCGACTCGGCTCCTCGGCGGGATCCGGGGGAACAGAGCTCCCACAGTGATGTTCGGAAGAATCCTCGTCACGATACCCGCGGCCTCTCCCTGACGGCGCGAACAGAGACTGTGACTACTTCCACGCCTCAAAACACACCGAAGCTGTCACAAATCGCGGCCCTGTCCGGTCGTTCCCCACCGCGACCGTCAGCGACGCGAAATCTCTGTGCGCCGCCCTGTCACAGATGCCGGGCCCGCCTGGTCAGGAGGGTACGAGCCATCGCGGCCGGTGCCGTGGACGAGGTCACCGCAGACCTACCGCGCACCGTGCGGCATCAGTGAAGGGAAAGTCCATGAAGGTCGTAGTGATCGGCGGAACCGGACTCATCGGTTCCAAGGTCGTCTCCAAGCTCAACGAACACGGTCACGAGGCGGTGGCAGCCTCCCCGAACACCGGAGTCAACACGGTCACCGGCGAAGGCCTGGCCGACGTCCTGAAGGGCGCCTCGGTCGTCGTCGACGTCTCCAACTCCCCCTCCTTCGAGGACGACGCGGTGATGGAGTTCTTCCGCGCCTCCACCACCAACCTGCTCGCCGCGGAGGCCGCCGCCGGCGTCACACACCATGTGGCTCTGTCCGTCGTGGGCACCGACCGCCTCCAGCAGGCCGGCTACTTCCAGGCCAAGCAGGTCCAAGAGGACATGATCCGGGACTCCGGGGTGCCCTACTCGATCGTCCACGCCACGCAGTTCTTCGAGTTCGCCAAGACCCTCGCGGACTCGGCGACCAGCGGTGACACGGTGTCCGTCGCCCCCATCAAGATCCAGCCCGTCTTCTCTGGCGACGTGGCCGCGGCGGTCGGCCGCACGGCGGTCGGCACTCCGGTCAACGGAATCGTCGAGGTCGCCGGCCCGGACACCTTCACCCTGGAGGACTTCATCCGCAAGGCCCTCGCGGCCCACAACGACCCCCGCACGGTCGTGACGGACCCGAAGGGTCTCTACTGGGGCGCCGCCCTCAAGGAGTCCGACCTGCTGCCCGGCCCCGACGCACAGCTCGGCGAGACGCACTTCGCCGACTGGAGCAGCAAGCAGTAACGGCGAGCACGGAGCCCACGGCCCCGAAATCGCAGCAACGTCACGTCAGTTCACCACCCATCACTCGACTCTCAGGATCCCTACATGGACGCGCGCATCAACTACTTCGGCAACGCTCTCGCGGGCAAGGTCATGAAGCACCTCAACTCGGCCGGGGCCGCTGTGCACTCGGCGCTGCCCGTCGCCACCCAGGAACTGGTGAAGATCCGGGCCAGCCAGATCAACGGCTGCGGTTTCTGCACCGACATGCACACCAAGGACGCCGTCGCCGCGGGTGAGGACCAGCAGCGGCTGCACCTGGTCGCCGCCTGGCGCGAGGCCACCGTCTTCACCGACGCCGAGCGCGCGGCGCTGGAGATCACCGAGCAGGGCACCCGTATCGCCGACGCGGCGGGCGGGGTGCCGGACGATGCCTGGGCCAACGCCGCCAAGCACTACGACGAGGACCAGCTCGCCGCACTGATCTCATTGATCGCGATCATCAACGCCTACAACCGCATCAACGTCATCAACCAGCAGCCCGCCGGCGGCTACACGCCGGGCATGTTCGGCTGACCCGCCCGCTCCGGCCCCGCCGGACGCCCACCGTCCGTCTCCCGGTCACCCCGGCCCACCGAGCGGGAGACGGACCCTCCGGCCACCCCCGCGCCCCCACGACGCCACGCCGCGATCCACCGCACCCCGCGCCAGCTGCGGACGCCCCCCCCACCCAGCGCACCCGTGCGTCCACGAGAAGACCCACCCGCCGCACCCGCCGCCCGGCACGAACCCACCCGCCGCACCCGCCGCCCGGCACGAACGCACCGGCCGCCTCCTGGCCCGCTGTCCCGAGGAGACGACATGCCCCCCTCCCCCGCCGCGGGCGACCCGGCCTTCCTGCGCATCGCCAGCGCCCGTGGCCGATGGACCCTTCTGGCCACCGTGCTGGGCTCCAGCGTGGTGCTGCTCGGCTCGACCGTCACCAACGTCGCGCTGCCACACATCGGCGACGACTTCGACGCCGACCTCGCCGCACTCCAGTGGACCGTGAACGCCTACATGCTGACCCTGGCGGGACTCATCCTGCTGGGCGGCTCCCTCGGCGACCGCTTCGGCCGACGCCGGATCTTCGTCCTGGGCATCATCTGGTTCGCCGCGGCATCCCTGCTGTGCGGACTGGCCCCCGACACGACCACGCTCATCGCCGCCCGCGCGCTCCAGGGCGTCGGCGGAGCACTGCTCACCCCCGGCTCACTGGCGATCATCGAAGCCTCCTTCCACCCGGACGACCGGCCACGCGCCATCGGCCTGTGGTCCGGGTTCGGCGGCATCGGGGCGGCACTCGGGCCGTTCCTCGGCGGATGGCTCGTCGACGGCCCCGGCTGGCGCTGGACCTTCCTGCTGACGATCCCCCCGGCGCTGCTGTGCGTGCCCCTGGCCCTGCGCCACGTCCCGGAGTCCGTCGGCAGGCCTCAGCAGCCCACGGTCGCGGCCGGTACCCACACCCCGTCCCGGCGCGGCTTCGACCTCGCCGGCGCGGCGCTGGGCGCACTGACGCTCGCTCTGGCCACCTACGCGCTGACCGAAGCCCGTTCCGGCGGGCCCGTCGCCCTTGCCGCGGCCGCGGGCAGTATCGCGGCCGGGGCCGCTTTCCTGCTGGTGGAGCGGCTCAGCAGCGACCCGATGATGCCCCTGTCGATCTTCTCGTCGCGGCCGTTCACGGCCATCAACCTGATCACCCTGTGCGTCTACGCCGGGCTGGGCGGGTTCTTCTTCCTGACCGCCCTGCAACTGCAGATCGCCGTCGGCTACTCGGCACTGGCGGCGGGCGCCGCCATGTTGCCGAGCACGGTGCTGATGCTGCTGTTCTCCGCTCGCTCAGGCGCGCTCGCCCAGCGCCTGGGACCACGCATCCCGCTCACCGTCGGCCCTGTGGTGTGCGGGGCCGGCATGCTGATGACGGCGCGGGTGGGCACGCACGCCTCCTACTTCGCCGACGTTCTGCCCGCCCTGGTCGTGATGGGCACGGGGATGGTCATCATGGTCGCTCCGCTGAGCGTGACTCTGCTGGCCTCGGTCGAGGCCACCGACGCGGGCCTGGCCAGCGGGATCAACAACGCGGCCGCACGCGCGGCCGGGCTGGTCTCCGTGGCCGCGCTGCCGCTGCTGGTCGGCATGAGCCCGGACGCATACCGCTCCCCCGACGCCTTCGACAGGGCGTTCAGCCGGGCCATGCCCCTGTGCGCGGGCCTGCTGGCCGTCGGCGCGGCCATCGCCTTCGCCCTGCTGCGCGCGACCGCCGCCACCTCTGACGCACGGCACGGGCGGGCGCACGGCTGGCTGATGGAGCCTCCGCTGGTGTCGCGCTTCGCCCATCACCAGGCTCTCGACCAGGTGGGGCACCGAGATGCCTCGGCCGGGGCGCATGCGCCAGCCGGTTCCCGCCCCTCCCCCGGCGAGGACCGGCTTCGCCCGTAGGCCGGCCCTGCTCGTCGGCACAACATCAAGCCCCACTCACTCCGTCGCAGGACAGATGAAGCACCGCCACGTCGTCCCGTAGCCCACCGAACGGAGCGGCCAGCAGCGACACACCGCGTACCAGGGCGTCGACGAACGTCTGCGCCTCCAGATGCGCGAGCCGACCGGCCAGCCTCAGCAAGCCCTCCTCCCCGAGCCGTCCGCCGGCCGTACGACCTTCGTAGAGTCCGTCGGTGAACAGCACGATGCCGTCCCCGTCCGGCAGCGCCATCTCGCTCTCACGCCAGTCCCCTTGCCCGGGGAACAGTCCCAGCGGCAGACCTGGCGGCGGCTCCACCCACCGGACCTGTCCCCGGTGGCGGTGCAGAAAGCCCGGATGGCCGGCGGTGACCGTCCGCAGCGTGCGGTGGTGGGGCGACAGGACCAGGGACACCACGGTCGCGTAGGTCTCCTCCTCCCCTCGCTCCTCGGTCAGGATGCGTTCGAGCAGACGGAGTTGTTCCAGCTGGCTCTGCCCGCACAGCACGGCCGTGCGCCATGCCAGACGCAGATGGACACCGAGGGCGGCCGCGGCGGCACCGTGCCCGGAGACATCGCCCATGATCACGTGGGCACTGCCGTCGTCGCCGCGCACCACATCGCAGAAGTCACCGCCCAGCAACGTGTGCGCGCGTTCCGGCGCGTAGTGGAAGGCGGTCGTGAAGCCGTCCGCCCGCAACGTCAGGTCGGGCAAAAGGCCCCGTTCCAGCACTGCGTTGTCCCGCGCGATCTCCTCGCCCGCCACGGTGCGCCCCGCGACGGCACGTTGCAGAGCGACCCGGATCTTCCGGCAGAACTCGTCGGGAGCGCTGCGACTGTGATCGACCCGGCCCTGCACCGAGCCGGCGACGGAGCGGAAGGCATGGGACGTATGCGGGCCCTCGAGAACGAGCACGGCCGCGTCGGGGGCGTGGCGGCGGACCCGGGTGACGACGTCGGCCAAGGTCCGTCCGGCCGGTGTACTGCCCACCAGAACGCACAGCAGGCCGTGGATGCCGGCCGTGCGGCATCCTTCCTCGACGCTCATGTGCCAGACCAGCGCATCGGCCGGCCGGTGCGGTAGCAGCCGCCGGACGCGGACCGCGTCCTGTTCGTCCTGGGACAGCAGAACCACCCGGAAGTCGCGGGAGAAGGAGGAATCCCCACGGGGACGGGCCTCGCGAGCCCGATGTCCTCCACAGCGCTCGGCGGCCGGAACGTCCGGCCGCGGAATGGGGATGCTCATGTGTGGTCTTTCGTGCGGCGAGTGGCGATGGCGGCTCCACGCACGAGTGTCGGTGGCTCGCGGAACGCGCACCCTTTTTCTCCTGCCTGGCCCGATCTGTTCGCTGATGAGACAGGGACGCACACGTATCTGTGACACCAAGATCCCCACCCGCGAGGCGGGGGACGGCAGTTGAAGAGGGGCGGCTGCGACGGCCCGATTCGCTGTCACGAACCGGGGCGCTGTCCGGTCAATGAAGAAAGAGCGGAACTCCTCACGGAGCCCCACCGCACCTGGTGCCCGTGGAACCCGGCTGTCACAACCGCGCCGCCTGTCCGGTCAGTACGGGGATGGGTGTCCGACACGATCCGAGGAGGACCGGGATGATGTCCCAAGACGTTGATCTTCAGGCGGACCCCGCCACCGTCGCGGCGGGGCTGACGGCCGAGGCGACCGCTCTCGAAGGGCGGCTGCGCCAACTCCGTGAGGCCGTGCATGTCGTGGATACACGTATCGCGTCGATCGCCGAGTCCCTCCAGACCCTGCGCGGCACCTCGACTGCACACGGCGGAGGTGAGCGTCGCTCCGGATCCCCGGGCGACGCCCTCCCTCACGGTTGAACACCGCACGAGCCTCTCAGCCCCGCGCCGGCACCTCCTGAAGCACCCATTCGTTGCCGTCCGGGTCGCTGAACTCGGCGTAGGAGTGATAGTCACGACGCTGCGGGTCGGGTCCCTCGACCCGCTTCACATCGGTGCTGCGGTGGAACACACCGCTCGTGTCATGGAAGACTCCGCCGGTCACCACGCCCCTTGCGTGGAGTTCCCGGCAGGCCCGCTCGATGTCGGAGACGACGAGGTGCAGGCCCCGCACCGAGCCCGGGGCAGCCGTGGTGACTCCGGTCCCGAACAGGATCGAGCACGCCGACCCCGGGGGCGTCATGTGCACCACGCGATAGGAGGCGTCGACGGCGTGGTCGGCATCGAGCCGGAACCCGACGGCCTCGTAGAACGACTTCGCCCGGTCGACGTCCGAGACGGGCAGTACCAGGACGGCCAGCTTGAGCTGCATGGCGTCGGCGCTCTCGCCGGCGGGCAGCCTGCCCGCCTCGGCTGACGAGCCCTCGCCGTCAGCTCCGCCGGCGGCCCGCGTGGCGTCCTCCACCTCCTCGATCTCCACCTGGTACCGGTGGATCCCGGTCCGCGGACCGTTGGCCACGACGGTCCAGCCCTCCACCACACGCCACATCGCGTCGGTGCCTTGCAGGTACGCACCGTCCGGCGCGGCGGCGGCCCGCAGTTCGGCATCGAGTGCCGCGTGCCGTTCGTGCGGCACGCGGAGTTCCAGGGTGAAGCGGCGCGGTGGTCGTGTGCCGTGCGCGGCTTCCGCCGCGGGCACTGGTACGGCGGCTATCTCGCGGATCCCGCCGAGCAGGGTGACATGCAGTGTCGTCATACGACCGTCACCGGTTCCCTTCCGTGCCGGCCCTCGCGATCACGAGCGCTCCTCGTCGTTGACCCAACTCATCAGCTTGCGCAGTTCCTTGCCGGTGGTCTCCAGCAGGTGCTCGGAGTCCTGCCGCTTGTACTCGGCGTACTTCTTCAGACCGCCGTGGTACTCGGCCATCCAGTTCTCGGCGAAGGTGCCGTCCTGGATCTCGGCGAGGACCTTCTTCATCTCGGCCTTGGTGGCGTCGGTGATGATGCGCGGGCCGGTGACGTAGTCGCCCCACTCGGCGGTCTCGGAGATCGACCAGCGCATCTTCTCCAGGCCGCCCTCGTACATGAGGTCGACGATCAGCTTCAGCTCGTGCAGGCACTCGAAGTAGGCGATCTCCGGCTGGTAGCCCGCCTCGGTCAGCGTCTCGAAGCCCGCCTTGACCAGCGCCGACACGCCACCGGCGAGCACCGCCTGCTCACCGAACAGGTCGGTCTCGGTCTCCTCGGTGAAGGTCGTCCTGATGACGCCCGCGCGGGTGCCACCGATGCCCTTGGCGTACGACAGGGCCAGCGGGAGGGCGCTTCCTGTGGCGTCCTGCTCCACGGCCACCAGACACGGAACGCCGCGACCCTCCTCGTACTGACGACGCACGAGGTGGCCCGGCCCCTTGGGGGCGACCATGCACACGTCCACCCCGGCCGGCGGTTTGATGAAGCCGAACCGGATGTTGAATCCATGCCCGAAGAACAGCGCGTCGCCGTCCTGCAGGTTCGGGGCGATGTGCTCCTCGTAGATCTCGCCCTGGACCGGGTCCGGGACCAGGATCATGATCACGTCGGCCTCGGCGGCGGCCTCCGCCACCGTCACCCCGCGCAGGCCCTGCTCCTCGGCTTTCGTCCGGGACTTGGACCCCTTGTGCAGTCCCACGCGCACGTCCACACCCGAATCGCGCAGCGACAGCGCGTGGGCATGGCCCTGGCTGCCGTAACCGATGACCGCGACCTTGCGGCCCTGGATGGTGGACAGGTCGGCGTCGGTGTCATAGAACAGCTCGGCCATGGCAATCCCCTCGCTTGTAGCCGCCCGCGTCGAACCGCGGGGCGAAACACCCGCCGTCGAGCGACAGTCGAAACACTATCTCATCCAATGTTGTCACAGTGTTTTCCAACACCGCGTTGCCACCACCCACGTCGCGTCGGCGAGCAGGCGAGGGCGAGGCCGATGTCCTGCGTCCGGGCCCGGACCGTCGTCGTCGCACCGCCCGCCTCCGGAACCGTGCGCAGCGCAACGCCGGCGCGGTGCAGCACGGCCGCCATCCGAGCGTCGTCGGGGTGGATCACGCCGTAGACCTCACGTACGCCCAACACGACGGCGAACCGGCCGAGTTCTCCCAGAAGCCGAGTGCCCAGCCCCCTGTTCTGCCAGCGGCCCCAAGCCTCGGCACACCGCCGGTCGGCTGCGGCCCAGTCATCAGACCGGGAGACACGGGTCGTTGTGACGGTGTGCCGGTGCCAGAGGGGCGCAGCCGCGTTTCCGTGGGGCTGTCACAGACGCCCCCGCCCCTCGGTCTTCTCTGCGAGAGCGGGTCGGGCCCGCGGGACCGCCCGGGACGCGTGGCTCTCACGCGTCCGCCCTCAGCGACTTCGAGAAAGGCGGTTCCATGCCGATCGGCTCAATGACCGTTCTGGACGCCGGCCCCTTCGACGGGGTGGACCCCGACGAATACGTCAGGGCGGCCATGCGGTGGCACTTCACTCCCGAGACGGGGTCCCGGTACTGGCTGGACCGGGTCGACCGGCTCGGTTTCGACCCTCGCCACGACGTCAAGGGCGTGGCGGACCTGGCGCTCTTTCCCGATCTCACGGACGAGCTGCGCGATGTGCGCGTGTCCGATCTCGTCCCCCGCGGCTACGGTCCGCAGGCCCGACCGCTGCACGTGTTCGAGAGCGGCGGCACGACCGGGGCGCCGAAGCGGGTCGTGCAGATGGACGACTGGGCGCGGCACGGCAGCGAGCACGTGACCCGCCGGCTCCGGGATCACGGACTGCCCGTCGGCGCACTGTGGCTGACTGTGGCGCCGACCGGCCCGCACCTCGTGGGTGATGTGCTGCAACGGGCCGCGGCGAGTCTCGGCAGCCCCGAGCTGGGGGTCGACATGGACCCCCGCTGGGTCAAGAAGCTCGTCGCCGCGGGCCGTCGCGACGAGGTCGACGCCTACACCGACCATCTCGTGGACCAGTGCCGGCGCATCCTGCTCGGCCAGGACATCGGTGTCATAGCGGCCACCACCCCCATGCTGGAGCGCTTCGCCCGGGACGGCGACCTCGTGGAGGTCATCAACGGCAGCGCCCGGGCGATCATCTGGGGCGGCACCCACATGGATCCCGACACCCGGGACCTGTTGCGGACCGAGGTGTTTCCCGACGTGCCGCTGATCGGCATGTACGGCAACACCATGATGCTCACCGCGCTTCTGGAGCGGGTCGGTCTCACGGCGTCGGAGCCGTGTGTGTTCGACCCGGTCTCGCCGTACGTCTTCCTGAGCGTCGTGGATCCCGACACCGGGCAACCGGTGGCGGAGGGCGAGCGGGGCCAGGTGGTGGTGAGCCACGTCAGCAAGTCCATGCTGATCCCCAACAACAGGGAGCGGGACACCGCTTTGCGGGTCCGCCCGGGCGAGGGCCACGCCGGGCACGCCGTCGCCGACGTCGCGCCGGTTCCCGCGGTCGAGGGTGAGACCGTCATCGAGGGTGTCTACTGATGGCCCCCGTACCGACCGCCGAGCCGCTGCACCTCGACGCCCTGGGCCCGCGAGGCACCTACCGCACACGTGTGCCGAGCACGGTGACCGACGTGTCCGGTGCCCCGATCGCACGGCTGAGTCTGGTTCCCCCGCTGTACGTGGCTCGGGCGATCGGTGCCCTGCGCCAAGCGCCGGCGATCGCCGCGGCCGACCTGGAGACCGTGTTCGCCACCGCCGGGGAGGCCTTCGCCGCGGGCACCGTGGGGGGCTTGAGCGTCCGGGAGTACGAACGTCTCGTCAGCCGAACCTCGGGCACACCGCTCGCCGTGGTGCGCGCCGCGACCCGGGGCACGGCGCACTTCGTACGGCACGCCGCCACGTCCGCCGACCGTGGCAGGCCACGCGGAGCCGCCCGCGACCTCAGCGACCCCGCCCTGCATCAGACGCACACGGTGTGGGCACGCCAGGGCGACGTGTTCGCCGTCAACGCGTCCGGCAACCACCCCGGTGTCCACCGTGCGTGGCTGGAAGCGCTGGCGCTGGGATACCGCGTAGCCGTACGCCCGTCCCGGCGCGAGCCCTTCACCCCCTACCGGCTCGTCGCGGCACTGCGTCAGGCGGGCCTCCGGGACGACCAGCTCATGCTGCTGCCCACCGACCACGCGACCGCCGACACGCTCGTCCACGGCGTGGACCGGGCCGTGGTCTACGGCGGTGACGAGGTGGTGGCCAAGTACGCGCACGACGCGCGGATCATGCCGCAGGGGCCGGGACGGTCGAAGATCCTCATCACCGCGGACACCGACTGGCGCGACCATCTGGACACCCTCGTCGCGTCCGTCGCCGGCGAGAGCGGCACCGCGTGCGTCAACGCCACCGCCATCCTCGTCGAGGGTGACCCGGCCCCACTGGCGGAAGCCCTCGCGGCGCGTCTGGCCGTCCTGCCCAGCCTTCCGCCGCAGGACGAGAGGGCCCGTCTGCCGGTGTGCCCGCGGGAGCGGGCCCGAGCCCTCAGCGCGTATCTGAAAACGGTGGCGGCCGGGACACACGCCTGGCTCGGCGGCGACGGCATCGCCGACGACCTCGGAGACGGCAGCGCCGTACTGCGCCCCGCCGTGCACCAGACCGCGAGCGCCCGAGCCCCTCAACTGCGCACCGAACTGCCCTTCCCCTGCGTGTGGATCGCCCCTTGGAGCCGCGCGGACGGCATGGCGCCGCTGCGCGACACGCTCGTGCTGTCGGCCCTGACCCGGGACCGGGACCTGTGGGAGGCCCTGTTCGCGGAGCCCAGCATCGCCAACGTGTACTTCGGCGATCAGCCGACCCACTGGATGGCGCCGGGTGTCCCCCACGACAGCTATCTCTCCGACTTCCTGATGCGGAGCAAGGCGGTGTACCAGGGCCCGTCCTGAACGCCGCTCGCCTCATCAGGGCGATCCAGCCCGCCTCTTGGCAGGGTGACGACCGTCGCTCCGGCCGTCCGGTGCGGTGGTCCGCGGTCACTCAGCGCATGACCACGGACCACCGCGCCTTCGCCGTGCCCGGGCGCGCGCCCTTTTCTCGTCCCGTACTCAGTGGGGCAGGACCAGCATCACGGCCGTCCCCAGCGCCATCGCCCCTTCGCCCACGTGCCGTGACGGCGTCGCCGCCGCGGCACGGCGCGCCGCGCTCACGGCCGAGCGCAGCGCGGGCATGGGGCGGGTCAGCGACCACAGCGCGTACGCCAGCAGACAGGACGCCAGCGACAGCGTGATCGCGGAGCCGTCGAGAGGGACACCGGCCCCCAGAGCGCCGGGCCCGGTGGGGCCGCCGGCCGCCCCGTGGTGGGCGTGTGCCGGACCGGTCCCGGTGTGCGGCACCCGCAGCATCCAGGCCATCGCGGCCATACCTGCCGCGTGCGGCAGCCGGTGGGTCATCACCGCCCTCCCCCCGGCCTCCCGGCGGCGGCCGACCGGCAGGAGAAACCACACCGCACCGGCGGTGAAGACACCGCCGACGACGGCAGCGGGCCCCGCGCGGACGTCGATCCAGGGCATCGCCGCCATGGACACGGCCATGGCGGCAGCCAGCAGCCGGTCCACCCGGGCGCGGACCCCCGTCCTTGGTGACCCGACGCCCCACGCCAGCCCGTGCAGGAGCACCGCCACGAACAGCAGCGTCAGCAGGCAGTGCACCAGGACGACGGGCCTACCCATGCCGGGTCCGTGCCCGCTCAGGCGGTGGGGCGCGGTGCCCGCAGGTGGGCGCGCTCCGCCAGTTCCTTCTCGTCGACCAGTTCCAGCATGGGCTTGCCGGGAGCACACATCATGGTCACCACGAACCGGGTCCGCGCGTCGGAAAGCGCGTTGCCGTCCTGGTAGTGGATGGCGTCGCCGCCGGGCTCCCAGAAGGTACCGCCCGCCTCCACCACGCGCTCGGGCTCGCCCTCGAGCTCGAAACGGACCGCTCCCTCGACGACGTAGCCGAAGGCGGGACCGGAGTGCCGGTGCGGGGGCGTGCCGGGGTCGCCGGGCTCCCACTCGACGAGAATGGTCATCGCCGACGCCCCCTCCGGGACGGTGAACGGTGCGGCGTCCTGGAGCACCTTGGCCGCCGTCATCCAGCCGGCCGTCCCTTCCTGGTCGCCGTGCCCGTGGTGGCCGTGGGCGGAGTGGTCGTGTGCTGTCATGTTGTCCGACACTGTGTTGCACCTTCCGTAGGCGTGAACATCGTTCGTCACTGGTGACCGGGGACCGGGCGCATGTGTGACAACCGGCCCCCTCACACCGCCCTTTCACGCATCGGCCCTCGTCTTCCACGGCCTGGATCGGGCGCGGACCCAGTGTGCGAATCCGGCGAATCTGGCGCGACGATTGCCACCGTGTGACCGGGGATCGCGAAAGAGATACCGTGAGCAGATGCGGCCCGCAGCGCGTAGCCTTGCCCCCTCGCGCGTAGCATGTAGGGCGCAAAGCCAGAAGGGACGACCCATGCGCGCCGGCGCCCACCCCGACACGTTCGACCGCGGTCTCGACGACTTCCTCTCGGCCAGACCCCGGTTGTTCGGCATCGCGTACCGCATCCTCGGCAGTGCCGTCGAGGCCGAGGACATCGTCCAGGACACCTGGCTGCGATGGCAGAACACGGACCGCGCGCAGATCCATGAACCGGCCGCCTTCCTCACCACGGTCACCACCCGGCTCGCGATCAACCTGGCCCAGTCCGCGCGGGTACGCCGGGAGTCCTACGTCGGGCCCTGGCTCCCCGAGCCGGTCGACACCACTCAGGACCCGCACCTGGGGGCTGAACGCGCCGAGGCGGTCGAGCTGGCGGTGCTGTTGCTGTTGGAGAAGCTCAACCCGATCGAACGCGCCGCCTACGTGCTGCGGGAGGCGTTCGACTACCCCTACCAGCGGGTCGCCGACATCCTGGAGACCAGCGACGCGAACGCCCGGCAGCTGGTCAGCCGGGCACGCAAGCACCTGGGTGCCGAGCGCAAGGAGCGCGTCAGCCCCGCGGCCCACCGGCGCCTGCTCGAAGGCTTCCTCTCCGCCGCACGCACGGGAGATCTCTCCACCCTGGAGGACCTGCTGGCCTCGGACGTCGTCAGCTACTCGGACGGCGGCGGCATCCGCGGCGCGTCCAGGATCCCCGTCATCGGCCGCGATCACGTCTCCCGTTACCTGGCTGCCTTCGCCCCGCGGTTCTGGCCGGACACCGAGACCCGGTTCGTCGAGGCCAACGGCAGGCCCGCCGTTCTCGTCACACAGGACAACGCCCCGCTGGCCCTGTTGTGCGTGGACGCGTCCGAGGCCGGCATCGAGCGCATCATGTGGGTGATGAACCCGGTCAAGCTGAACCCCTACGTACTGTCCCTGGGAGCCTGACCCGCATCCCATCACGCCCTCCCCGGGTGCCTGCCCCGTCGGTTCGCCGCACGCTCAGGGCCCGGTCCGCCGCGCCGGGCCGGGCGGTTCACGACGGGAACCACAGGTCGGCGTCGGCGGACTCCTCCTTGCGGGCCGCGAACCCGGACAGGCCGTTCTTGACGGCGTGCTGTGGGGGCAGGGCGGCGATGACGGGGTGATCGGCCCGTCCGGTGCCCTCCCTCGGCGGGTCGCGGAAGTACTCGGCGTTCACTGACCGGTACTGCGCCCACCGTGCCGGCAGGTCGTCCTCGTGGAAGACGGCCTCGACCGGGCAGACCGGCTCGCAGGCGTGGCAGTCCACGCACTCCCCGGGATGGATGTACAGCGTCCGCTCGCCCTCGTAGATGCAGTCGACCGGGCACTCGATCACACACGCCCGGTCCTTGACGTCGACGCACGGCTCCGCGATGACGTAGGTCACCGTCCCCACCTCCCCTCCCTATGCCGGCCGGCGGTTGCGGACCGCACGGCCTTCGTGCGCCCGGCCGGTGTGCGGTATGACCGGACCTGACGCCAGGGTGTGACACCGACGGGCGGGCCCGAGGCCGGGCGACGGTGTCACAAACGGTCACTCCACCTGGTCGTAGCAGGTGACCACCCCGAGCGATGGGAGCAATCGTGGTTGCCACCGAACAACGTCTTTCCACCACAGTGCTGGTGATCGGCACCGGCGGAGCGGGCCTGCGTGCGGCCATCGAGCTGGCGGAGGCCGGCGTCGATGTCCTCGCCGTCGGCAAGCGCCCCAAGGAGGACACCCACACCTCTCTCGCCGCCGGCGGGATCAATGCGGCACTTGCCACGATGGACCCCGAGGACACCTGGCAGCAGCACGCCGCCGACACCCTCAAGGAGAGCTACCTCCTCGGCGACCCCCGCACCGCCGAGATCGTCACCCGGGGAGCCGCCCTCGGCATCGACGACCTGGAGCGCTACGGCATGGCCTTCGCCCGGGAGGAGGACGGCCGGATCTCCCAGCGGTTCTTCGGCGCCCACAAGTTCCGCCGCACCGCCTTCGCGGGCGACTACACGGGCCTGGAGATCCAACGCACGCTCATCCGGCGCGCGAACCAGCTGGACATACCGGTGCTCGACAACGTCTACATCACCCGTCTCCTGGTCCACGACGGTGCCGTCTTCGGCGCCTACGGCTTCGGCCTCGGCGACGGCAGGCGCTACCTGGTGCACGCGGACGCCGTCATCCTCGCGGCCGGCGGCCACACCCGGATCTGGCGACGCACCTCCTCACGCCGCGACGAGAACACCGGCGACTCCTTCCGGCTGGCCGCGGAGGCCGGAGCCCGGCTGCGCGACCCGGAACTCGTCCAGTTCCACCCCTCCGGCATCATCGAGCCGGAGAACGCGGCCGGGACCCTGGTGAGCGAGGCGGCCCGCGGCGAGGGCGGCATCCTGCGCAACGCGCTGGGCGAACGGTACATGAACCGCTACGACCCCGTCCGCATGGAGCTGTCCACCCGCGACCGGGTCGCCCTCGCCTCCTACACCGAGATCAAGGAAGGCCGCGGCACACCCAACGGCGGGGTGTGGCTCGACGTCTCCCACCTGCCCCGCCAGACCATCATGAACCGGCTCCCCCGCGTCTACCAGACGCTGCTCGACCTGCAGATGCTGGACATCACCCGCGATCCCATCGAGGTCGCGCCCACCGCGCACTACTCGATGGGCGGGGTGTGGGTCCGCCCCGAGGACCACAGCACGGACGTGCGGGGCCTGTACGCCATCGGTGAGGCCTCCAGCGGACTGCACGGCGCCAACCGGCTCGGCGGCAACAGCCTCATCGAGCTGCTGGTGTACGGCCGTATCACCGGACAGGCGGCCGCCGCCTACTCGGAGTCCCTGACCGCGCAGCCGCGCTCGGCCGCAGCGGTGGCCCAGGCGCGGGCCGAGGTCGACGACCTGCTCGCCGCGGACGGACCCGAGAACGTGCGCGCCCTGCAACGCGCGATCCGCAACACCATGACCGAGCACGCGGGCGTGGTCCGTGACGAGGAGGGGCTGCGCACCGGGCTGGCGGAGCTGGACGCCATCGAGAAGCGCATGGAGAACGTCGGCGTCCATCCGGACATCGCGGGCTTCCAGGACCTCGCCCATGCCTTCGACCTCAAGTCGTCGGCACTGGCGGCGAGGGCCACCCTGGAGGCCGCGCTGGAGCGGCGCGAGACGCGCGGATGCCACAACCGCAGCGACTACCCCGCCATGGATCCCGCGCTGCAGGTGAACCTCGTCTGGTCCCCGACCGACGGCATCACCCGCGAACCCATCAGCCCCGTCCCCGCCGAGATCGCGGCCCTGATGGAGGACGTGTCGGCGGACGGAAAGCTCGTCGAATAGCAATACCTCGGTCCGGAGACGGTTTCCGGAATTCGAGAAAGGTGTCACGGCGCCGGTCGGCTCCCGGTCATAGCTCGTGCAGGCAGCGGATGAGAATGAGTGAAAGGAACGTCCCATGAAGGTCGTAGTGATCGGCGGCACCGGACTGATCGGTTCGAAGGTCGTCGGCAAGCTCAACGAACACGGGCACGAGGCGGTGGCGGCCGCCCCGAACACCGGCGTGAACACACTGACGGGCGAGGGCCTGGCCGAGGTGCTGGAGGGCGCGGCCGTCGTGATCGACGTCTCCAATTCGCCCTCCTTCGCGGACGACGCCGTCATGGAGTTCTTCCGCACCTCCACCACCAACCTCCTCAAGGCGGAAGCGAACGCCGGTGTCGCCCACCACGTCGCCCTGTCGGTGGTGGGTACGGAACGGCTCCAGGAAAGCGGCTACTTCCGTGCCAAGCAGGCCCAGGAGGAACTGATCAAGGCCTCCGGGATCCCCTGGTCGATCGTGCACGCCACGCAGTTCTTCGAGTTCATGAAGGGCATCGCCGAGTCGGCGACCGAGGGTGACACCGTCAGGCTGGCCCCGGTGAAGATCCAGCCCGTCCATTCGGACGACGTCGCCGCCACCGTGGGCCGCACCGCCGTGGGCACGCCGGTCAACGGTGTGGTCGAGGTGGCCGGTCCCGACACCTTCCAGTTGGACGAGCTGATCCGCAAGGGCCTGGCCGCCAAGAACGACCCGCGCACGGTCGTCACCGACGTGCACGCCCCGTACTTCGGCGCCGAACTGCAGGAGACCACGCTGCTTCCCGGCCCGGACGCCCGCATCGGCGAGACCCGTTTCGCCGACTGGCTCGCCCAGCAGTAGGCGCGTCTTCATGGGCCTGTCGTTCCATACCCCGTGGAACGACAGGCCCATTTTTTGTACGGCGCCGTAGATCAGCCGCCGCGCCGCATCCACGCCGCTGAAGTGCTCCAAGAAAGCACTGTCACAGCGTCCTCGGTCCCTCGGTCGTTGGGGGAGAGACGATCGCCGGGTCTGTGAGCGCCTCGTGGCCGCATTCCGACAACCCGGGCCCCGGAGGAATGGAGTCAGAGGGACATGTATCCAAAGGCATCCCCGACAGCGGTACCCCCCGCGGACAGGAACCTCGCCCAGGCTGTCACCACGTTCGTGGAGCTGCGGCCCCGGCTCTTCGGTATCGCCTACCGCATCCTGGGCAGTGCGACGGAAGCCGAGGACGTCGTGCAGGAGGCGTGGCTGCGCTGGCAGCGGACCGACCGTTCGGCGGTGGTCAGCCCCGCGGCGTTCCTCTCGAGCACCACGACAAGGCTGGCCATCAACGTGGCGCAGTCCGCCCGGGTGCGCCGCGAGACCTACATCGGGCCCTGGCTGCCCGAACCCATCGACACCAGCATCGACCCGGTGGCCGGCGCCGAACGCGCCGAGGCGCTGGAACTCGCCCTGCTCCTCGTCCTGCAGAAGCTCACGCCCACCGAGCGGGCCGCCTACGTGCTGAGGGAGGCCTTCGAGTACGGCTATGCGGAGATCGCGCAGATGCTGCGCCTGACCCCGGTCAACGCCAGGAAGATCGTGAGCAGGGCGCGCAAGCACCTCACCGACGACGAGCGGGACAGTGTCGACGTCCAGGAGCACCGCAGGCTGCTCGATGCTTTCGTCGCGGCCGCCCAGGAAGGGGACGTGGCCTCGCTCGAAGCGCTCCTGACACCCGACGCGGTCAGTCTGTCCGACGGCAACGGGCTGCGCGGCGCGGCCCGCGTGCCCGTGGTCGGCCGTGCCCGGGTGGCGAACCTGTCGACCGCCGCGTCACGGTTCTGGCCGACGGTCGCGATCGCGCCCGTGCAGGCCAACGGGCGCGCCGGGGTCCTGCTGTACCGGGACGGCCGGCCTGCGACCTTCATGACCATCGCCGCCACCCGGCGGGGGATCCACCGGGTTCTGTGGGTGTTCACCCCCGCCAAGATCGCCGCCTTCCTCGGAACCCGCGCCCACTGCGCACCCCCTGCCCGCGCGTCCCGGCGACGCCGTGCCACGTGAGCTCACCCGGGAAGGGAGCGGTTCCAGCTACGCAGCTTGTCGGGGTTGAGGACGGCCCAGACCTGAAGGACCAGCGAGTCAGCGATGTCGAGGCTCAGCACCGCGGCTACCTGGTCGTCGCAGCGAGCGAGAATGCCGGTGCGCCCGTTGACCGATCCGGTGCACAGGGTCACGCGCCGCTGTCCGGCCAGCAGGACCAACAGGCTGCGGGCGACCTGCTCGTCACCGCGGACGGGGCGGGTCAAGGCCCGGATCTTGCCGCCGCTGTCGAAGAAGGCCGTCGCGTCGGGGGCCAGCAGCGACCGCAGCCGGGGGCCGTCCTGATCACTGCACGCCTGCCGCACGGCAACGGTGATCTCATGCTCGCGACGCGCCGACACGGGCCACGCACGCCGCGCACCCACACTCCACCGAGCCCGCTCGACCGGTTCCGCGTCCTCGCCGCACCACGCCCGCAGAGCCAGGATCTCCCGCGCCTCCCCGCCGGGCCAGGCCGGCGCCGGTCGGGTCAGACACGCCTCGTCCACGACCTGAGTGAGCCAGACGCGGGGGGACGGCATCCGGACCCGCGCCGGATCGGTGAGGCCGTACCAGCGCCGGTAGGCCTCGTCCACGACGCGTTCGGCCATGGCGCGGCTGCCCAGCGCGCGGCAGGCGACGTCCAGCAAGTGCCGCCGTTCGTCGAGCGACTCGGCAAGCGGTACCGCGCCAACGACATGATCCATGGAGCGACCCCCACGCCGACGAGAGTCCGGAGCGCAGCCGCCGCGACGGCATGACTCAGACGTTACCCGCCCCCGTCCGCACCCGGCTGGTCGGCCGGCCTGATCGAGACGGAAGCTGCGGCATGATTTCACAACACAGCAATGATGTGCCACTTAGTGTCACTTCCCCGTCGGTGCAGAGACGCCCGACGGGTCCGCCATCCGCAGCCGAGCGGGGGGCGGATGGGGCAGGGCCGCACGGTCACCGGCGCGCAGTCCGTCGAACGCGATCTCCAGGAAGCGTTCCCACGCTCGCGGTTCGCGGTCCAGCAGCGGCTGGGCGGTCTGGTGGACGCCGCCGAGGAGCAGCACGATGTCGGTTCCGGTGATGTCCCCGCGGACGGTTCCTTGTTCTCTGGCCCGGGCGGTGAGGTTCTCGACCGTGTCGCAGAGCCGGTCGATCGCCTCGCGTACGTCCGCGTGCTGGAGCGAGGGCCGGCCGATGACGTCGCAGAACGCGCGGTCGGCGGCGAGCAGGCCGATTCCGTGTGCCATGAAGTCCTTCAGCGCACGGCCGGCGTCGTCGGCGCGCAGGAGCCGGTCCGCCGTCTCGAGCAGCCGGTCGAGGAGCTGCATCATGATCGCCGCGAGCAGGTCGTCCTTCGTCGGGAAGTGCCGGAACACCGTGCCCTTGGCGACGCCGGCTCGCTGGGCGATCGTGTGCATCGGCACCTCCACCCCGCATTCTGCGAAGGCCTCCGTGGCCGCTCGCAGAAGCAGCCTCCGATTGCGCACGCTGTCGGCCCTGGCCTGCACCGCCGCGGCTCTCCCGGTCATGACGCCTCCCTCTGCGTGTCACAACATTAACACTGAACATGACTCGGGGGTCATTTTCAGTGTTACTCTGACACAACATGACCCCTCGGTCACCTTCTCGGGCCGCCTTGATCTGTCCTCGCACACGACCCGGCCTGCCCGTCCCACCCCACCACCTCGTTCGGAGATGACATGAGTTCCGTTCTCGACCCCAAGGTCGTCCTCGTCACCGGCGCCTCCTCCGGCATCGGCAGGGCGACCGCACTGGCGCTTTCCAACGCGGGGGCCGCCGTGGCCGTCGGCGGCCGCAGGACCGACCGGCTCGAAGCACTGGCACAGGAAGCGCCCGGGGAGATCCTCGTTCTGGACATGGACGTCAGCGACCCCGAGTCGGTGCGCAAGGCCGTCGACCGGACCGTCGAACGCTTCGGCACCCTCGACATCGTCGTGAACAACGCAGGCATCATGCTCACCGGCCCCGTCCTGGACGCGGACCTCGCGGAATGGACCCGCATGGTGGAGACCAACCTGCTGGGCTCCATGTACACGGTGCACGCCGCGCTGCCCCACCTGCTGCGCTCCCGCGGCGCGGTGGTCCAGATCTCCTCCACCTCGGGCCGTATCTCCTCGGCCGGCGCCGCGGTCTACTCCGCCACCAAGTTCGGCGTCAACGCCTTCGCCGAGGCGCTGCGCCAGGAGGTGACCGAGCAGGGGGTCCGTGTCGTCCTCGTGGAGCCGGGCTTCGTCTCGACCGAGTTGGCCGACCACATCGCCGACCCGAACCATCGTGCCGCGGTCAAGGCCATGGCCGAGTCGATGCGGACCCTTCAGCCGGAGGACATCGCAGCCGCGGTGGTCTACGCCGTCACCCAGCCCGACCACGTCGCGGTCAACGAGATCCTCGTACGCCCCACCGATCAGTCCCGCTGATCACCCGCTGGGCGGCAGCCGCCGCCCCGCACCCCCCGCTTCCAGCCGGGTACGGGCACGGCGGTCGTCACAGTCGGCCGCCCCGCACGGTCTGAGCTTCGAGAGGCACAGGTCGTGCCTCTGCCCGTACCTCGGCTGAGAGGCAAGCATGAACACGCGCATCGTTACCGTGGCCGAAGGAAAGCAGCTCGCGCGCTCCGTGGCGATCGGTACCCACCGCCTGACAGCCGACGAGCCGGAGCCCGTCGGCACCGACACCGGCCCCACCCCGGGCGAACTCCTCCTGGCCGCGCTCGGAGCGTGCACGTCCATGGCGGTGCGGGCCTACGCGCAGCGCCACGAATGGCCGCTGGACCGGGTGGACGTCGCGGTCCGCTACGGCGCACAGGGGCAGGTGGTCAAGAACATCGGGCTGGTCGGGGAGTTGGCCCCCGCGCAGCGGGACCAGCTCCTCGCGGTCGCGGGACGCTGTCCCGTCCATCGGCTGCTGACCAAGGACGTCACGATCATCACCGTGCCCACGCTGCTCGCGGAGCCCGCACCGCTGCCGTGACGTCAGGCCCACACGAGAAACGCGGGGTGCGGGGTCCGGCCGTGAAGCCGGACCCCGCACCCCGCGTCGGTGTGGCGCGGGCCTGCGGCGCTCAGGCGGTCGCCTGCGCCGCCTCGTTGATCAGACGGGCCACGTCACCGGGGCGCGAGACGCTGACCGCGTGGGAGGCGGAGACCTTCATGACGGTAGCCCCGGCCCGCTCGGCCATGTAGGTCTGCGCCTGCGCGGGGATGTTCCGGTCCCTGTCCGCCACCAGCACCCAGGAGGGAATGTCCCGCCACGCGGGCGCGGACGCGCCCTCCGCCAGCGCGACTTCGGCCACCGGCCGCTGCGTCGCGGCCATGACGGCCGTTGTCTCCTCGGGGACGTCGGCGGCGAACTGCTCGTGGAACTTGGCCTGTTCGATGTACAGGTCCCTGACCTGGCTGCCGTCGGGCAGCGTCACCGGCACGGGCCGGAGCGTGTCGCCGAGGGTGCTGCCGGGGAACTTGCCCGACAGGGTGACGGCGCTCTCGCCCTCCTCCGGCAGGAACGCCGCGACGAAGACGAGTGCCTTGACCTCGGGCAACCCCTTGGCCGCGTTGCTGATGACGGACCCGCCGTAGGAATGGCCGACGAGGACGACGGGGCCCTCGACGGACGTCACTATCTGCCGGACGTACTCGGCGTCGCTGGTCAGTCCGCGCAGCGGATTGGCGACGGCGATCACCGGATAGTCGTGCGCGAGCAGCTTGTCGACGACGCCGTTCCAACTGGAGCCGTCCGCGAACGCGCCGTGTACGAGGACGATGGTGGGCTTGGGTGCACTCATGGGAAATGACCTTTCGACGTGCCGGGGGAAGGTGATCGGGTGCGCCGTCTCAGTCGGTTCCGAGAGCGTTGCGCAGCACGTGGATGGCCTGCTCGACGGCGGCGGTCGACGCCTGGGTGCCGCGGACCGTGTTCAGCATCATGAAGTCGTGCAGAGAGGCGTTGTAGCGGATGCTGGTCGTCGGCACACCGGCCTGGACGAGCTTGCGGGCGTAGGCCTCGCCCTCGTCGCGCAGCACGTCGTTCTCGTCGACGACGACGAACGCGGGCGGCAGGTCCCGGAGGTCTTCCAGGGTTGCCCGCAACGGCGAGGCGGTGATCTGGGCGCGCTCGGCGGGGTCAGTCGTGTAGGCGTTCCAGAACCATTCCATGGCCTTGGCCGTCAGGTGCGGACCGTGCGCGAAGGTGCGGTAGCTCTCGGTGTCCTGGGCCGCGTCGGTGACGGGGTAGTACAGCGACTGGTGCACGAAGGCAACGTCACCCCGCTGCTTGGCCAGGTGGGTCAGGGCGGCGGTCATGTTGCCGCCGACCGAGTCACCGGCGACGGCCAGGCGGGAGGCGTCGAGCCCTTCGTCGGCGCCCTCGGCGGTGATCCACCGGGCGGTCGCGTAGGCCTGCTCGACGGCGACCGGGTACTTGGCCTCCGGGGAGCGGTCGTACTCCACGAACACCAGGGCCGCCTTCACCCCGACGGTCAGCTCGCGCACGAGCCGGTCGTGTGTGCCGGCGTTGCCGAGGATCCAGCCGCCGCCGTGCACGTAGAGGATGACGGGCAGCGGGCCGGTGCTGCCGACGGGCTTGAGGATACGCACCCGCACATCGCCGACCGAGGCCGGAACGGTGATCCACTTCTCGTCCACGGGGAGCTTCTCGATCGGCTGCGCCTGCACGTCGTCGAGGAGCTTGCGGGCGCCCTCGACCCCGAGTTCGTACAGCAGCGGCGGCTTCGCGGTCGCGTCGGCGAAGTCCTGTGCGGCGGGCTCGAGAACGATGTCGGTCATGGTGTGATCCTTCTCTGGCGATTAAGGAGGACTTTTCACACCATGGGACCGGGCCCGGCGCAGATGTGTGACACGTAAGGGTCCCGGGCCGTCGGACACGCCCGGGACCGGACGACGTAGCGGAGCCTAGGAACGGAGTGTGCCGGGCTTCGGCAGCGGCTCGCCGTCCACGAAGAGGTCGACGTGCTCGTTGTAGAAAGCCGTCAGGCCCGCGATGCGGTTGGCGTGGATGGTCGGGAAGTCGTACGCCCAGGCGATGTCCTCGTGGACGGCGGTGGGACCGTCGAACGACCAGTAGCCGCTGGTCGTTCCCTTGTACGGGCAGCGGGTCACCGTGTCGGTCCGCCGCAGCCGGGTCCAGTCGACGTGCGCGCGGTCGAGGTAGTAGCGCGTCGGCAGGCCGGTCTCGAAGAGTTTGACGCACGCCGGTGCCTCCGCCAGGACCACGCCCTCCAGCTCCACGCGGACGCTGCTGGAGGAACGCACGGCGTCCACCCGCGAGTACGGGCTCCTGGGGTGGACGAAGACGGGTTCGTCCTCCTCGAACCAGTAGTCGATGGCCGGCCACTCGAAGCGCACCGTGCCCTGGAGCGGCGCCGGGGCGTCCTTGCCCCATACCCAGGCGGCACCGGGGCGCGAGTCGCCGCCCACGGACAGCGTGTGCCGGTGCGCTGTGCCCGCCCCGTGCTCCTCGGCGACCCCTTCGTCGTCGAGGACGCCGTCGACGAGGTCCCGCACCGGGATGCTGAACTGCGGGTACGCCTGCCACTCCCAGACGTACAGGGCGCGCCGCGTGTCGAAGACGGTGCGCCCGCCGATCACGCCCCTGATACGGCGGGGCACCGGCTCCACGTGCCCGACGGGCACGAGGAAGCTGGGATGCAGAACACTTTCGGTTTCCATGATCATCACCTGGATCGATCGGATCGGGGCCCGCCCTGCACCTACGCGCACAGCGCTGAGCAGGGCTTGTTTCGCTGTCACAGGAGGTGGCGGAGGTCGGTCTGTGCGGGGAGACAGCCCCCCGTGGAGAGGAGATCACGCCGTGCAGACGCGTACCCATTTTGACGCCAACACTCTTGACACTAACAAACCAACGTTCTTATGCACACTATGCACACTGTCGCCGAGGGCCGGACCCGGCGGCGACCGGGCCCGGTAAGGCGCCCGGCCCCACGCCCGGTACCCCAGCCGCGCCCGACCGGAACCGCGGCTCCCCTCCCCCACCGCTCCTTCGTCGGAGGATTCGCATGTCAGCCCTGCCCCTGCTCGCCCCGCTGCGACGCGTCACGACCGACGTGCTCGAAGTCGCCTACTACGAGACGGGCTCCCCCGACGGCGACACCGTCGTCCTTCTGCACGGTTTCCCCTACGACATCCACAGTTACGTGGACGTGGCCCCCCTGCTGGCCGAAGGCGGATTCCGGGTCATCGTCCCCCACCTGCGAGGGCACGGCCCCACCAGATTCCTGTCCGACTCCCTTCCGCGTTCCGGCCAGCAGGCGGCTCTGGGGGCCGACGTCATCGCGCTCCTGGACGCCCTCGGCATCGAGCGGGCCTACCTCGCCGGCTACGACTGGGGCGGTCGCGCGGCCACGGTCGCCGCGGCACTGTGGCCCGAACGGGTCCTCGGCCTGGTCTGCGTCAACGGCTACCTGATCCAGGACATCGGCGCCGCCATGAACCCCCTCGCCCCCGAACTGGAGGCGGGTTTCTGGTACTTCTACTACTTCCTCACCGAGCGCGGCCGCACCGGACTGGCAGCCGATCCACGGGGCGTCGCCCGGGTCATCTGGAAACGCAACTCCCCCGTGTGGGCCTTCGGTGAAGCCGAACTGGAGCGGGCCGCCGAGGCCTTCACCAATCCGGACTACGTCGACGTCGTCATCCACTCCTACCGGCACCGGCTCGGCCTGGCATCCGGCGCGGACGCGTACGCCCATCTGGAAGCCCGCCTCGCCGGCCTTCCTCCGATCACCGTCCCCACGGTCACCCTGGACGGCACCGCCGACGGCAACTTCCCGGCGACCGACGGGTCGTCGACCGCTCACCACTTCACCGGGCCCCGCCTGCACCTTCAGGTCGCGGACGCCGGTCACAACCTGCCGCAGGAACGCCCCGAGGCATTCGCCGCGGCGGTCCGGGACGTACGGGCCCTGCGACGGGGACACCCCCGCCACGACTGCTTCACCCGCTGACACCCGGCCGCCTCAGGAAAGGAAAACACCATGTCGTACCCCTACCCGGCACAGAAGTACTTCGGAGACGACGGCGAGGTCAGCGCCGTGTTCCGGCCTGCCGACACACCGCCCGATCTCGGCGAGAGCGGGCCGGGCAAGGACGCCACCCACTATCTGGCCACCACCGCGACCACCCGCGGTGAGCTCGGGCTCTACCGCGTCGAGATGAGGCCGCGGGCCGGCGGTCCGAAGACGCATTTCCACAGGCGGATCTCGGAGTCGTTCTACATCCTGGACGGCACCGTGCGCATCTTCGACGGTGTGCGGTGGGTGGACGCCCGCAAGGGCGACTTCGTGCACGTGCCGCAAGGCGGGCTGCACGCCTTCCGTAACGACTCCGACGCACCGGCGGACATGCTCCTGCTGTTCACACCCGGTGCGCCGCGAGAGGAGTACTTCGAGCAGGTGTCGACGCTGGCGCACGCCTCGGAGGAGGAGCGCTCCGCGTTCTTCGACCGGCACGACTCCTACTTCGTGGAGTAGGCCCGCCCCTGCGGTGTCCCGCGGTGCCCGCGTCCACCCCACCGCCGCGCTCGCGGGACACCTGGTATCGGGCAGCTTGTCACGACAACTCCTTTCGTCCGGTCAACAAGGCAGGGCGCGCGGGCTCACCCGGTCTGCCCGTCGCCTTCTCAGCACTTCCGACCGTCACGCCCGGCCGTCCCACCCCGGCGAAGGAGACAGCATGAAGGTCGTCATTGCAGGCGCCATGGGGCGGATCGGCTCGAGAGCGGTCATCCGTCTTCGAAAGGACGGGACGCAGGTGCTGCCCTTCTCCCGCCACGCCCGGTCGCGTCCGACGACGTCGCCGCCGCACTCGCCCACGTCGCCGGCGGGGTGCCGCTGTTCGGCGTCCTGGAGGCCGCTCGCCTCGAGGAGCGAGCGTTCGTCGACCTCGCCGCCCACGACCGCGCGCCCATTGATCGGCGAGGCACAGACGCCGTTCTTCGGTGCCCTGATCGGAGAGCGGACGCCGCTGCCCGGACCGGACGCCCATTCGGGCCGTCACACCATGGCCCAGCCGCTCAAGGACCGCTGATCCACCCGCGCCGCACCGTCCGACGGCCCGCGTCATCCACCACCCTCTCCTCCCCTCTCCCCCGCCCCATCCCTCGAGGAAGGCCGCCCATGAGTGACCCGTCCCGGCCCACCGTGTCCCCGTCGAGCAGTGAGCTCGACCAGCTTCCCGACCGTGACCGCGAGGAGACCGCAGAGTGGCAGGCCTCCCTCGACGCCGTCATACGCAACGCCGGGCCCGATCGGGCGGTGTACCTGATCCGGCGCGTGCACGAGTACGCGGCCCGCGCCGGCCTGTCCGTACCGGGCCTGCTCACCACGGACTACGTCAACACCGTCCCGGCGGCCGCGCAGCCGGAGTTCGACGGTGACATCGCCATGGAAACGAGGATCACCGCCCTGAACCGGTGGAACGCGGCGGCCATGGTGACCCGCGGCTCCCGACTCGGCCTCGGCGGACACATCTCCACCTACGCCTCGGCGGCCTGGCTGTACGAGATCGGCTTCAACCACTTCTTCCGCGGCAAGGAACAGGACGGCTCAGGCGACCAGTTGTTCCTCCAGGGACACGCCTCGCCTGGCATCTACGCCCGGGTGTTCCTCGAAGGCCGCCTGAGCGAGCAGCAGTTGGACGGCTTCCGGCGCGAGGCCGGCGGTCACGGCCTGCCGTCCTACCCGCATCCCAGGCGCCTGCCGTGGCTGTGGGAGTTCCCCACCGTGTCCATGGGCCTCGGCCCGCTCGGCGCCGTCTACCAGGCCCGCTTCAACCGCTATCTGCAGGCCCGCGGCATCAAGGACACCTCCGCCTCCCGCGTGTGGGCGTTCCTCGGCGACGGGGAGACGGACGAGCCGGAGGCCACGGCCGCCCTGACGCTGGCCTCCCGTGAGGGCCTGGACAACCTCACCTTCGTGATCAACTGCAACCTGCAACGCCTCGACGGACCCGTGCGGTCCAACTCCAAGATCGTGCAGGAGCTGGAGGCCCGCTTCCGCGGGGCGGGCTGGAACGTCGTCAAGACCCTGTGGGGTGAGGCCTGGGACCCGCTGCTGGCCCAGGACACGACCGGCGACCTGGTGCGCCGCCTGGGCGAGGAGCCCGACGCCCAGATGCAGACCTTCGCCGCGCGGGACGCCGCCTACATCCGCAAGAACTTCTTCGTCGGGGACACCCTGTCCGCACTCTCCGCCACCCTGAGCGACGCCCAGGTGGTGGAGCTCTTCGAGAACTCCCGTGGCGGGCACGAGCCGTTGAAGGTGTACGCCGCCTACCGGGCCGCCGTCGAACACCGGGGAGCTCCGACGGTGATCCTCGCCCAGACGGTCAAAGGGCACACCCTCGGGTCGGCGTTCGAATCCCGCAACGCCAACCACCAGATGAAGAAACTGACCATGGCCCAGTTCCGCGAGCTGCGCGACGTACTGGACCTGCCCATCCCCGACAGCGCCCTCGCCGGTGACGTCGTCCCCTTCTGGCACCCGGGAGAGAATTCGCCCGAGGTCCGGTACCTGCGCGAGCGGCGCGCCGCACTGGGCGGTCCCGCCCCCGCGCGCCGCGTGATCGCCAAGCCGCTGCCGGAGCCCGCCCCGCAGCCGTTCGAGGCGCTGCTCAAGGGCTTCGGCCCCCAGAAGGTCGCCACCACCATGGCGTTGGTCCGCCTGGTGAAAGACCTGATGCGGGACAGCCGCACCGGCGCCCGCTGGGTGCCGATCATCCCCGACGAGGCCCGTACCTTCGGCATGGAGTCGATGTTCCCCACGGCCGGCATCTACGCGCCCCAGGGCCAGACCTACGACCCCGTCGACGCCGACCAGCTGCTGCACTACAAGGAGAGCGAGACCGGGCAGCTCCTCATCGAGGGCATCACCGAGGCCGGTTCCATGGCCGAGTTCACCGCCGCCGCGACCTCGTACGCCACCCACGGCGAACCGATGATCCCCTTCTACATCTTCTACGCCATGTTCGGCTTCCAGCGCACCGGCGACCAGTTCTGGGCCCTCGCCGACCAGATGGGCCGCGGCTTCGTCGTCGGCGGCACCGCCGGACGCACCACCATGACCGGCGAAGGTCTCCAGCACGGCGACGGCCACTCGCACCTCCTGGCCGCCACCAACCCGGCGGCCGTCAGCTACGACCCGGCCTTCGCCTTCGAGATCGCGGTCATCGTCCGCGACGGCCTGCGCCGGATGTTCGGGGAGCGGCCCGAGAACGTCTTCTACTACCTCACCGTCTACAACGAGCCGAAGCCCCAGCCGCCCATTCCTGCGTGGCCCGGCATCGAGGAGGGCATCGTCCGCGGCCTGTACCCGTTCCGACCCGGCGACCCCGCCGTGTCCGGCCCTCGGCTGCAGCTCCTGGCCTCCGGCACCGCCGTCCACTGGGCACTGCGCGCGCAGGAACTGCTCGCCGCCGACTGGAACGTGCGCGCCGATGTCTGGTCGGTGACGTCCTGGACGGAGCTGCGCCGGGACGCGATGGACGCCGACACCGCCCGCACGCGCGGCGAGACACGTGTGCCCTTCGTGACCGAGGCGCTCGCCGGCGCGCCGGGGCCGGTCCTGGCCGTCAGCGACTGGATGCGCCAGGTCCCCGACCAGATCGGCCAGTGGATCGAGCAGGACTACTACTCACTGGGCACGGACGGATTCGGCCTGTCCGACACCCGCGAGGACGTACGGCGCTACTTCCGCGTGGACGCCGAATCGATCACCGTGACGGCCCTGGACCGGCTGGCACGGGCCGGGCAAATGGACCCCGACACCGTCGACCGCGCCCGCAAGCACTACGGCCTGGACACCTGAAGGAGCCATAAGCCGCCATGACGATTTCCGTGACTCTTCCCGCGCTCGGCGAGTCCGTCACCGAGGGCACCGTGACCCGCTGGCTGAAGCAGCCCGGCGAGCACGTCCAGGAGGACGAACCGCTGCTGGAGGTGTCCACCGACAAGGTGGACACCGAGATCCCCGCGCCCGCCACGGGAGTGCTGCTGACCATCGTGGTCGGTGAGGACGAGACGGTCGAGGTGGGCGCCGAGCTCGCCGTCATCGGGCCGCCCGACGCCGAGCTGTCGGCGGCGACCGCGGACACCGCCGCCCGGGCCGCGCCGCAGCCCGCACCCACACCGGCGCCGCAACTCGCACCCCCCGCCCCTGCCCCGGGGCCGGGGCCCGGCCCCTCACCGGCACCGGTCACGCAGCCGCCCGCCGCACCGCCTGAGCAGCGCCCACCGGCTCCGGCACCCGCATCCGCTCCGACACCGAGGCCGCAACCCTCCCCCGCCCCCACCCCGGTGCCCGCACCGCCACCGGCAGCCACGGCTGCTCCGGCCCCGCGCCCGCTCCCTGCAGCGGCAACGGCAGCGACTCCGCCGACGTCCGCCCTGCGCGGGCACACGGCCGCCGTCCCCCGGCTGCGCAAGGCCGTCGGCGACAGCCTCAAGCAGGCGCTGCTGGAGCAGGCACAGCTGACCTCCACCGTCGAGGCCGACGTCACCGGCCTGCTGCGGCTGTGGCGGCAAACAGCGGACCGCTTCCTGGCCCGCGAGGGGTTCGCCCTGACACCGATGCCGTTCTTCGTCCTGGCCGCCGCCCAGGCGCTCAAGGCACACCCCGTCATCAACGCCAGGATCGACACGGGCGGCGCGACCATCACGTACTACGACACCGAGAACGTCGGCATCACGGTCGACACCGGCCAGGGGCCGGTGACTCCGGTGGTGCGGGGCGCGGGCGATCTGACCGTCAGCGGCATCGCCCGTGCCGTCCACGACCTCACCGACCACGCCCTCGCCGGCCGGCTCACGCCCGCGGACGTGGCCGGAGCCACCTTCACGGTCTCCGACACCGGAGCGCGCGGCGCCCTCTTCGACACCCTCATCGTCCCGCCGCATCAGGCGGCGATCCTGGGCGTGGGAGCCGCGGTCAGACGGCCGGCCGTCGTGCAGGACGGCGACGAGGAGCTCATCGGTGTCCGCGAACTGGTCCACCTCTCGCTCTCCTACGACCACCGGCTGGTGGACGGCGCGGACGCCGCCCGCTACCTGACCTCCGTGAAGAAGATCGTCGAGGCCGCGGCGTTCGAGGACACGCGCTGAAGCGACGGCGGTGACCATGGCCACCCCCGAGGTGACCAGCGACGCAGATGAGTTGTGTGGCCGAAGACCAGATCTATACGCTCGCAGCCGGGGGTGTTCATGAACGGCGAGAATCCGGGCTTCCTGCACGGGCGGCAGAGCGAGCGAGCGGTGCTGGACCGGCATCTGGCCAAGGTGCGCGACGGCCACAGCGCGGTCCTCGTGCTGCGCGGCGAGGCCGGTATCGGCAAGTCCGCCCTGCTGGACTACGTGGCCGAGACCGCCGAGAACTGCACTGTGGTGCGCGCGGCGGGAGTCGAGGCCGAGATGGAGCTGGCCTTCGGCGGTCTGCACCAGCTGTGCGCGCCCTTCCTCGATCGCCTCGGGCACCTCCCCGATCCGCAGCGGATGGCCCTGGAGACCGCCTTCGGGCTCAGCGCGGGCACTCCCCCGGACCGGTTCCTCGTGGGGCTGGCGGTCCTCAGCCTGCTCGCCGATGTCGCTGAGGAGACGCCGCTGATCTGTCTCGTCGACGACGTGCAGTGGCTCGACCGCGTCTCGGCCCAGATCGTCGGGTTCGTCGCCCGGCGTCTGATGGCGGAGCGCGTGGGGCTGATCTTCGCCGTCCGCGAGGCGGACGGCGAACGCGCTCTGCAAGGGCTGCCCGAACTCACCCTCGGCGGGCTGAGCGAGCCCGACGCCCGCGCCCTGCTGACCTCGGTGCTTCCCGGCCGGTTCGACGAGCCGGTCCGCAGCAGGATTCTCGCCGAGGCACGCGGCAATCCGCTGGCCCTGCTGGAACTGCCCCGCAGCACCTCCGCGGCCGATCTCGCGGGTGGTTATGCCTCACCGTCGATGGGACCGCTCATCGGCAGGCTCGAGCACAACTTCAGCCTGCGCGTCGAGGAACTGCCCCCGCAGACGCGGCGGCTGCTGCTGCTCGCGGCGGCCGAGCCCGTCGGCGACGTCTCACTGCTGCGCCGCGCCGCCGACATCCTCGGCGTGTCCATGAGCGAGGCCTCCCCCGCGGTGGCCGCGCACCTGCTGGAGGTGCGCGCGCGAGTCCAGTTCCGGCACCCGTTGGTGCGCTCGGCCGTCTACCGCGCGGCGGGACCGGCCGAGCGCCGGGAGGCGCACCGGGCGCTGGCCGAGGCCACGGACGCGCGGTCCGACCCCGACCGCCGCGCCTGGCACCTGGCCCGCGCCACGGCGGAGCCCGACGAGGCCGTGGCGGACGAACTGACTCGCTCGGCCGACCGCGCGCAGGCGCGTGGCGGCATCGCCGCATCGGCGGCCTTCCTGGAACGAGCGGCCGAGCTGACGCCCGATCCCGCCCGCCGCCGCAGCAGAGCGCTGGCAGCGGCCCGGGCCAAGTACCTCGCCGGAGCGTTCGACGCCGCGCTGGAGCTGCTGAACGTGGCCGAGATGGGCGCGCTCGACGAGCTGCAACACGCCCAGGCCAGCCTGCTGCGCGGGCAGATCACCTTCGGGTCCCGCAGTGCCGGTGCCACGGTGCCGCTGCTGCTCACGGCGGCCCGGGAGTTCGAGCCGCTCGACGCCGGCATCGCCCGGGAGACCTACCGGGACGCGTTCTACGCGGCCCTCACCGCGGGCCGCGTGTCCAGCGGACCCGGCCTCGAGGAGGTCGCCCGGGCCGCACGCACCGCGCCCCCGACGGATCACCCCGGACCCACCGACCTCCTCCTCGACGGCCTGGCCATCGCCACCACGGACGGCTACGCGGCGGGCGCCCCGATTCTGCGCACCGCGCTGAACACGCTGCGGTGCGGCGGTTTCACCGTGGAACAGTCGGTGGGTTGGCTCCCGTTCGCCTGCCGCATGGCCCACAACGTGTGGGACTTCGACAGCTGGAGCACTCTGTCGGCCAAGCTCGTCCGTCTCGCACGGGAGACCGGAACGCTGTCCGTACTGCCTTCGGCGCTCCTGCTGCGGCTCGCGAACCGGGTCTTCGCCGGTGATCTGGACGACGCTCACTCACTCGCCGCGGAAGCGGTGACGATCGGCGAGGCCACCGGCAGCCACTTCCTCGCCCACTACGGGGCGTTGGTGATCGAACCCTGGCGCGGCCGCGAGACCGAGACCCTGCGGGCGATCGCGACGATCACCGGCGACCGGACCCTCAGCGGCGAGGGAAAGACGCTCACGGCCCCCCAGTGGGCGCTGGCCGTGCTGTACAACGGCCTCGGGCGGTACGAGGAGGCCTGCGCCGCCGCCGCCAAGGGCTGCGAGTACCCGCAGGAGCTGGGGCTGGCCCTGTCCTCCCTGGTCGAGCTGGTGGAGGCGGCGGCCCGCAGCGGACAGCGGGACCTCGCCGTCGAGGCCGTCGGCCGCCTCGAAGCCATCTGCCAGGCCAGTGGTACGGCCTGGGCGACGGGCACCTCCGCGGCGGCCCGTGCCCTGATCAGTGACGGGGACACGGCCGACGCCCTGTACCGGGAGGCGATCGCCCGGCTGGAGAGCACCCCGGTGCGAACGGCGCTGGCCCGCACCCGGCTGCTGTACGGCGAGTGGCTGAGCCGCGAGAACCGCCGGGCCGAGGCCCGGGACCATCTGGCCCGCGCCCACGAGATCCTCGACCGGGCCGGCGCGGAGGCCTTCGCCGAGCGCGCCCGCCGGGAGCTGGAGGCCGCCGGCGAGACCGTGCGCAGGCGCGCCACCGGCCACGACGAGGCGCTCACGCCCCAGGAGGCCCAGATCGCCCGGCTGGCCGGCGAAGGGCTGACCAACCTCGAGATCGGCGCGCAGCTGTTCCTCAGCCCGCACACCATCGAGTGGCATCTGCGGAAGGTGTTCACGAAGCTCGGGATCCGGTCCCGCAAACAGCTGGGCACCGTGCTGCCGGGCGAGGCCACGACTCACGCCTGACTCCCCAGGGGGGCGGCGCCAGGGCCGGGCACTGCGCATGCCGCGGCACGTCCCGTCGGGAGCCCGCGCGGGCCGCACCGACGGCCTCCCCGCCACGCGGTGCGCCCCCGGAACTCCTCTGACCACGGCCCGTGGCTCCGGGCCGGCCATGGCCGGTCCTGCACAGGTCCACCCCCGTCGAGGTCCGGACCGGGCCAGGGGCCCGAGGCGAGTGGGACCAGGGGGGTGACAGGCCCGGGGGGGTGGCGGGCCCCAGGGGCGCCCCGGGGTTGTGGGTGGCGGGCCCCAGGGGGCCCGGGGTCGTGGGTGGCGGGCCCCAGGGACACCCGAGGCCAGGGGGTTTCTGGCCCCGGGGGCCGGTGGGCCAGGGGGTGGGAGGCCCCGGGCCACGGGGTGGCCACGGTACGACCACGGGGTGCCCCACGGTCCATCAGGGGCGCGGCAGTGCCCCTGTCGGCGCGAAGTTGGTCTCGGCGGCGAGGGAAGCCGCCGATCCCCAGCCAGCAGAGGAGCCGATCGTGGATACATCTGTGATCGCAACCCGGCCGAGTCCCCGGCCGAGTCCCCGGCCGAGGCCGCAGTCGGTGACGGTGGCCATCACCGCCGCGCCCGTCGAACTCAACGACGCGGCCTTCGTGTTCGGCCGCATCCGGCCAGGACTGCTCAAGATCGCCAACCGGATTCTTCGAGATCCCGGCGAAGCCGAGGACGTCATCCAGGAGGCGTGGCTGCGCTGGCAGGGCACGGATCGCACCGTCGTCACCGACCCCGGTGCGCTGCTCCGCACCACGACCGTCCGGCTCGCCATCAACGTGCTGCAGTCGGCGCGCAGACGCCGCGAGTCCAGCGCCACCCCCTGGCTGCCGGAGTCCACGGACACCGGGATGTCACCGGAAGCCCTGGCCGAACGCCAGGACTCGGTCGAGCATGCCGTTCTGCTGCTTCTGCAGACCCTGACCCCCAACCAGCGCGCGGCGTACGTGCTGCGCGAGGCGTTCGGCTATTCCTACGACCAGATCGGTGACCTGCTCCACCTGTCCGTCGGGAACGCACGGCAGCAGGTCTCTCGCGCCCAGGACAGGCTGAACAACCGTCGGCACCGGCAGCACGTGGACGCGGCCACCCATCGACGGCTCGTTCAGGCCATCTTCACCGCCGCACGCACCGGAGACCTCGGCCACCTGGAGCACGTGCTGACCAGCCAGGACGCGCCGTACTCCGGCGAGGGGACGGCCGCACGTGACCGGGCGCCTTCCTACCGGGCCACCGCATGACCGGCACATCGCACAGGGACGTGGTGCGCGACGGACGCACCCGCCCCGCCGACGACCGCACGCACTCCTGCGCGACCGACCGATGGGACGCCCTCGACCGCCTCCACCGCCGCGTCCAGGGAACGGTGGAGCGGCGGCTGCGCGAGGAGACCGGGTTCGGCCTGAGCGAAGTACAGGCCCTGCGCCACATGGGCAGCGGCTGCGCCGCGGACGCCGGCGCCGAACCCGTGCGACTCGGGGATGTGGCCAACGGGCTCGGCCTGAGTCAGTCCGCCACGAGCAGGCTGATGGCCCGCCTGCTCCGACAGGGCCTGATCATCTCGAGCGCCGTCGACCACGACCGGCGCGGCGTGCAGATGCTGCTGTCCCCGGCCGGACACGCCGCGCTGCGCCGCGCCGCGTCCCGCTACGAACAGGTCGTCCGGGACGCGGTCGGCGATCTCGGTTCCCAGGACACGGATCCCCTCCTGTGGCATTTCCTCACCGGCGACAGCGAAGCCCGCACGGTCATCCGCTGAGGAAGTCACGCACGGCCGCCGTGAACATCTCGGGACGCTCGATGTGCCCCAGATGGCCCGTCTCCTCCAGAATCACCAGCCGGGAGTCGGGAAGAAGCCGGTGCATCATGTGCGCCCAGCGCGGCCCGCAGATGAAGTCGTCCTCGCCGACCAGGACCAGCGTCGGGACGGCGAGCCGGGACAGCTCGCCGCGGACGTCGAACGGGGGCTCCGCCCCCCACGCCGGTGCCGCGAACATCCGCAGGGATGCCCGCCCCGCGGCGAACTCCTCCTCGCGGCCCCAGTAGTCGTGGAAGTAGGCGGGCGAGATGGTGCGCAGCACCTTCGTCGCGCCCTCGTCGTCGGACCGGTCGAGTCGCGTGGTGAGATCCGCGACGTAGGTGGTCACTTCCGGCCGCTCGTCGGCGTGCCGCTGGACAAAGCCCTCCATGTTGGCCACGGCGGCCGCCCAGAACTCCTCTCCCGTCATCGGTGAGGTGTCGTACAGGACGAGGGACGCCAGGCGCTCAGGGTGGGCGAGGGCGTAGCGCTGCGCGACGAATCCGCCGTGGGAGTGGCCCAGCAGGGCCACCTCGGCGACGCCCAGGTGCTCGATCACCGCGTGCAGGAAGTGGGTGTAGGTGGCGAGGGTGTAGTCGCGTGGGTCGGCCAGCCGGCCCGACTCTCCCGTGCCGACCGGCTCGAGGTAGACGACGGTCATGCTGCGCTCCAGCTCGGGCATGCGCAGGTACTCCCAGCCGATGCCCGGCCCTCCCGAGTGGGCGACGCACACCGGGCCGGTTCCGGCGACGTGGTAGCGCTGCTCGACGGCGGCCGTACCGTGCCGGACGACGAGGGTGTGGGTGCCCGGGGAGAGTGGGTATCGGGGATCGATGGCTGGGCTGGGAAGGGGCCTCGGGCCCTGTGTGGCGTTCACAACTCCCAGATGGTGCGGCGGCCTGGGGCCCCGCTCAAGACATTGTGTCTGTTGTCACAGTGTATTTCACACTGTTTCTCTCCGCCATGGAATGTCACAGGACGTCCCTTCGGGCGGTCAGATGCAGGAGAGGCATCCGCGACGAGTAAGGAGGCGCTGCCATGAGTTGGCGCGAGAGAGCGGCTTGCCGGGATGTCGACCCCGACCTGTTCTTCCCCATCGGCACCGCGGGTCTGACGCTGGTCCAGATCGCCGAGGCGAAGGCCGTGTGCGCCCGGTGCCCCGTGCGGGAGCGGTGTCTGCAGTGGGCGTTGGACGTCGGACAGGTCGAGGGCATCTGGGGCGGCACGACGGAGAGCGAGCGCCGCGCGACGCGAAGGCGCTCGGCGCGTAAGGACATCGAGGGGATCAGTGCGAAGGCGTCCTGACCTAGACACTCCGTCATGATCATTCCTTACGGTGTCATGTCACATCTTCACCACTTTGTCGGTCCCTTCTGACGAGGGCAACGAAACCCGATGCGGCAGCTCGCCGCCATGCACCGTTTCGTTGCGCAGACCCGGCCGCAAGGCGCTCCCGGTGATGTGTTGATGGTGGTAATGACATGAGCGACGCAATCGAACCGGTCACTACGGCGGGCAGCCGCAGCGGTGACAAACTCGCCCACTGGGCGAGAACACGGATGGGCATCGGGCCCGCCGCCACGACCGTCACACGCAGGGCCCGTCCGGAGCACTGGTCCTTCCTGCTGGGCGAGATCTGTCTCTACAGCTTCGTCGTCCTGCTCATCACCGGTGTGTATCTGACGTTCTACTTCCACCCGTCGTCGAACGAGGTCGTCTACGACGGCAGTTACGCTCCGCTGCGCGGCCAGCTGGTGTCCGAGGCGTTCGACTCGACGATGCACATCTCCTTCGACGTACGTGGCGGCCTGCTCATCCGCCAGGCCCATCACTGGGCGGCACTGATCTTCGTCGCCGCCCTGCTGGCCCACCTGATGCGCGTGTTCTTCACCGGCGCCTTCCGCAAGCCGCGCGAGCTGAACTGGGTGGCCGGTTTCGCCCTGCTCGTCCTCGGCATGTTCGGTGGTCTGACCGGCTACGACCTCCCCGGCGACCTCCTGTCGGGTACCGGGCTCGCCGTGGTGAACGGGACACTTCTGTCGGTACCGATCGTCGGCACCTACCTGTCGATGTTCCTGTTCGGCGGCGAGTTCCCCGGGCACGATCTGGTGCCCCGCTTCCACGCGATCCACGTCCTGGTCATTCCGGCGCTGATGCTGGCGCTCGTCGCCTTTCACGCCTTCCTCGGACACCGCCACCGGCACACCCAGTACCCGGGACCCGGCCGCACGGAGCGAAACGTGGTCGGCCTGCCGATGCAGGTGTACGTGGTCAAGGCGGGTGGCTATTTCTGCCTGGTCGCCGGGGTCATCTTCACCATCGCCGCGATCGCCCAGATCAACCCCGTCTGGGAGTTCGGCCCTTATCGCGCCGATCAGGTCTCCGCGGGATCCCAGCCCGACTGGTACATGGGCGTCGCCGACGGGCTGCTGCGTGTCATGCCCGGGTGGGAGGTGAACTTCTGGGGCCACACCCTGGCCCTGGACAATCTGGTCCCTCTCCTCGCCGGCCTCGGCTTCTTCCTCGTCATGGGCGCCTACCCGTTCCTCGAGGCCTGGGTCACCGCCGACGACCGCGAACACCACCTGCTGGAACGGCCGCGCAACCGGCCGGTGCGCACGGCGTTGGGCGTGGCATGGCTCGGCGTCTACCTGGTGGCTCTGCTCGGCGCCGCGAACGACATCATCGCCTTGACCTTCCACATGTCGGTCAACACGGTCACTTGGACGGTCCGCATCGCCTTGTTCGCCGTACCGGTCGCCCTCTTCCTCGTCACCAAGCGCATCGCCCTGGGTCTGCAACGCCGCGATCGCGACAAGGTCCTGCACGGCCGCGAGACCGGCGTCATCAAGCGCCTGCCGCACGGCGAGTACATCGAGGTGCACCAGCCCCTCGCCCCTTACGAACGCCATGCCCTCACGGCGCACGAGCAGTACGAGCCGCTCGACCCCGGACAACCCGATACAGACGGCCGCGCGAACAGCAGGGTGCGCCGGCTGCGCGCGCGGCTCAGCCGCGGCTTCTACGGCGAGGGAACACAGATCCTCAAGCCCACCGTCCAGGAGTACCGGGAAATCACAGGCGAACATCACTTCACCAGCAAAAAGGACTTGGAGATATAAAGTGTCACACCTGCGGCACACATACGGTCCTTGAAGGTGACAACACACCGTTTCCCGAAAGGGCCTCCCATGAACCGCAGTTCCACCTACCGGCGGGTCCGCACCCCCCTCTCCCTCCTGGCCACCGCCTCCGTCGCCACCGCCCTCATCGCCACGGCGGTCGCCCCCGCCCACGCGGACAGGACCACGTCCGCACCGGACGGCGAGAAGAAGCCCACGGTCGTGCTCGTGCACGGCGCGTTCGCCGATTCCACCAGCTGGAACGGCGTCATCAGGAGGCTGCGGCACGAGGGTTACCCCGTCGTCGCCGCGGCCAACCCGCTGCGCGGGCTGGACAGCGACGCCGCCTACCTCAAGGAGGTCCTGGCCGGCATCGACGGCCCGGTGGTCCTGGCCGGACACTCCTACGGCGGATCGGTGATCAGCGACGCCGCCCACGGCGCCGCCAACGTCAAGGCCCTGGTGTTCGTCGCCGCCTTCCTCCCCGAAGAGGGAGAGAGCGCGGTCGAGTTGTCGGGCAAGTTCCCCGGCAGCACCCTCGGCGACGCTCTTCGCTCAGTGCCGGTCACCCTGCCGGACGGCTCCCGCGACGCGGACCTGACGATCGACCCGAGCAAGTTCCGCCAGCAGTTCGCCGCTGACGTCCCCCGCAACACCACGGACCTCATGGCTGTCACCCAGCGCCCCATCACCAGTGCCGCGCTGGCGGACGATGCCTCCGAGCCCGGCTGGAAGGACATCCCGTCCTGGGCCGTGGTCGCCACCCAGGACCGCAACATCCCGGCGCGGACCCAGGTCTTCATGGCGCAGCGCGCCCACGCCCACATCACGCGCGTACGGGCGTCGCACGCCGTGAGTGTCTCCCACCCCGCCGACGTCGCCGGGGTGATCGAGGAAGCAGCTCGGACCGTGCGCTGACCTGTCGTTGATGCGGGTCGGGGGGGCCCACGCACGCTCCGCCCCCCGACCCGCATCAATGTCGAGGCCCCCTGGACCGTCGGTCCAGGGGGCCGGCATGTGTGCGGGGGGGGTCAGCCGCGGTCTTCCGGAGCGACGTAGTCGAAGGTCGGGCCCGCGGTCAGGCCCTCGCCGTCGGGCATCGACATCAGGCTCTGGGCCTGCCCCTTGAGCGCGTACATCGTGCCGACCGACACCCCGAGCATCGCCGGATTGCCGTTGAACGCCTGCTCCAGAAGCTGCAACAGTTTGCCGTACGCGATGTTGAACGCCTCCTGCGCCGTACGGATCGCACTGCCCTCCGGATGGTCCTCCAGCCGCGGGTTGGGCCGCATCGGGCGTACCCCGGCGGGGTCGACAGCGAGCGTCTCCCCCGTGGGCCCCGTCTCCGGTGTGTCCCCTGGCTGGTAGCGCCGGCCCTGCGCGAGCTCCTGGAAGCGGTAGTAGTGCGAGACCGCCTTGGTCTGCGGGTGGAACATGTCCATGTCCCCGTCCCACACGTCGACGCGTGCCGCGCCCTCGCCCTGCTCCACGATCTCCTCCAAGGCGGAGAGCGCCGAGGCGAGATCGGTGACCGGGTGCAGCTGCCCGCCGGTGTGTCCGAAGGGTCCTGCGGCCACCTGGCGGGCGGGATCACCGGTGAAGACCTTTTCCTCGCCCAGCTCGGCGCACAGGTGTCGCAGGCCCTTCTCGATGGCGTCGTAGAACTGACCGATCGTCATGTAGGCGTCACCCTCGGCCGGGTCGCCCGGGTGGGCCGGTTGTTCGAGGCGGAGGAACATGGTGAGCGCCTCCGGACCGAACGGCAGCAGGGACAGCTGCATGGAGGGGTCTGCGTGCGGCATGGGCCGCGGATGCGGTGACAGTATCCGCGGGGTGTCGACGCGAGGTTGCCCGCCGACCGCGTTCAGGAGGTTCGCCACCAGGGCGAGGTGGATCATCTCCTCGACGAACACGCTGCTGACCACTTCGACGGCGTGGGCGTTCCGTTCGGGGTCGAGCGAGTAGAGGGCTGTGAGGTAGGGCGGCAGCGTGGCGTGCTCCAGCTCGATGGCCCACTGCAGGTGCTCGCGCAGATCCTCCATCGTCGTGATCGAGCGGAACCGGGCCTGGCTGGTGGGGTCTTGATGATTCATGGGGGTCTCACCTGGGGTGTGTGCGTACGATTCGGCCGCGGCTGCGGACCGACCTGTGGTCGCCGGCATCGCTGCCGGCGTGGACCGCGCGGGGCGGTCGGTGTTGTGGCGCGGGGCCGGTCATGCGGCATCCGCGCGGGAGAGGCGGACGGCGGAGATGTCGAAGCTGAGCCTGACCTTGTCGCTGATGAGGACACCGCCGGTTTCGGCAGGCGTGTTCCAGCCGAGCCCCCAGTCGGAGCGGCGCACCAGGGCGGTGCCGGAGAAGCCGACACGGTGGCCTCCGCTCTCGTCCTGCGTGGCCCCATCGAAGGCGAGGTGGATGTGGAGAGGGAGTTCGACGTCCTTGATCCTGAGGTGTCCCGTCAGACGGAACTGGCCGTCTCCGCGATCGGCGAGGCCCGCGGAGCGGAAGACCATCAGCGGATAGGTGGCGGCGTCGAGGAAGTCCGGACCCGCGAGATGGGCGTCCCGGTCAGGGCTGCTGGTGTCGACACTGTCGGTCTGGATGCTCAAGTAGGCCTCGGAGCGGCTGGGTTGGAACCCGTCCAGCTTGACCAGCCCCTCGAACGCGCTGAACCGCCCGTGCACGTTCGCGATCATGGCGTGCCGGACGGAGAAACCGATGGTGCTGCGCGCCGGGTCGATGGTGTAGACACCGGTCAGCGCTGTGTACGGGACGACGGTCGGCATAAGTGGGTCCTTGCGGTCGCTGGTCACGACGATCTGTCGTTGCGAGCCGTCGCCGTGTGCCTGCCAGGTGAATGGAACGGACCGCGGCCGAGGAAGGCCGGGCGAGGCCCGCACAAGGACAGACAGGTGAGCACCCGTGCCTGTGACACTGAGCCCGCCGCCGGGACAGCGATTCGCAAGTCACAGCGTGTCGACGCGTCAACGGGTCGCCGTCACGCGCGCCGTACGGTCAGCACCGCGGGATCACCCGCGTCGGGCACCGGGGTGAAGCCGTGCTCGGCCGGCTCTGCGACGATGTCGTCCCGGGAAGCCGGCCGCATCCAGAAGGTATCGGTGTGCTCGCGCAGCGTGCAGACCGGTCTCAGGGACGGCCCAGGGGTGGACGGTGACCCGTTGCAGGCCCAGCACGGTCACACGGCCGCTTGGCGGATGCGCGGGCGAACGGGACGAAGCGAGTACATGCCCCGTCTGACAGGTCCGGCGCCTCATCTGTGACGGCATACGGGCCCTGGACCGCCAGCACGTGCCCCTGGCGCGGGATCTCCCCCTGCTCGCTCCCCTTCCCCGAACTGACGGCGAACACAGGTGACACTGTGTGCCACTATGTTAGGTGCTTCCGGCGCAGCACATGATGCTCGTCGTCCCGGCCCGCCGCGGCCGCACAGCCTCCCCGGATCCCGGCCGCGGCCCCAACCACGAGGGATGTACCGACCATGCCCGCCATCCTCATCCACGGCGTTCCCGACACCCACCGCGTGTGGGACGGCGTACGCCGACACCTGACCCGCTCCGACGTCGAGGCCTGGGACCTGCCCGGATTCGGCACCCCCCGCCCCACCGGCTTCGGCTCCAGCAAGGAGGAGTACGTGGACTGGCTCGTCGAGCGCCTCGAGCGCGTCGGCGAGCCCGTGGACCTGGTCGGTCACGACTGGGGCTGCATCCTGACCGCCCGCGTCGCCTCCGTCCGCCCCGACCTGGTGCGTACCTGGGCCGGCGGCAACGGACCCATCAGTTCCCGCTACGTCTGGCACCCGCTGGCCGAGACCTGGCAGGACCCGGTTGCCGGCGAGCGGTTCATGGCCGAACTGGACCCTGAGGCCTTCGCGAAGGACCTGGTGAACGGCTTCGACGCGCCCCAAGCACCGGTGGAGGAAATGGTCCGGCACGTCGACGGCACGATGAAGGACAGCATCCTGCGGCTGTACCGGTCCGCCGTGACCATGGGGGCGGAGTGGGAACCGGCCCTGTCGAACGTCACCGCACCCGCGCTGGTGTTCTGGGGCGAGCGGGATCCGGCCTGCCAGATCGAGTTCGGCGACGAACTCGGCGCCGCCCTGCGCGCCACCCGCGTGCTCCATCTCGACTGCAACCACTGGACGGTGCTGGAGCGGCCCGCGGAGGTGGCCACGGCTCTTGAGGCGCACTGGGCGCAGGGCACCGGACGCTGACCCGCGTCGGTCGGCGGCGAGGCACGCGGACGGCGGACCACCACGGCCACGGTCGTGAAACACGGACGTCGTCCGCGCCCTCGTCGCACTGCTCCGCGCTGCCCTCGCAGGCCCGCACGCAACCTCTGTGAGACCGGCCGGTGTCACACCCTGCGGGTTCCCACGGTCTCACCGCACAAAGACACAACAGTGTCCGGTGCGCACGAGCGGAGACGGGAATTTCATGTCGCGAGAAAACGGGTTCGTGATCGTCGGGGGCGGCCTCGCCGCGGGCAAGGCCGCCGAGGAACTCCGGCAACAGGGCTACGACGGCCCGCTCGTCCTCATCGGGGACGAGGCGGAGCGCCCCTACATCCGACCGCCACTGTCCAAGGGGTACTTGCTCGGCAAGGAAGACCGCGAGTCCATTTTCGTGCATCCCGTGAACTGGTACCGCGAGCACGACGTCGACCTGCTGACGGGAACGCGGGTGACGGCCATCGACACACACGCCCGCCAGGTCGAACTCGCCGGCGGACGCCGGATGTCGTACACCAAGCTGCTCCTGGCGACCGGATCGTCCCCTCGCCGGCTGACGGTGCCCGGGGCGGACCTGGACAACGTGCTGTACCTGCGTCGCGTGGGAGACAGCGAGCGGCTCAAGGCCGCATTCACTCCCGGGGCCCGGATCGTGGTCGTCGGCGGCGGCTGGATCGGCCTGGAGACCGCCGCGGCGGCCCGGACGGCTGGGGCACTGGTGACCGTCCTTGAGCACTCCGAGCTGCCGTTGCTGAAGGTACTCGGCCGGGAGGCGGCCGAGGTCTTCGCCGACCTGCACCGGGACCACGGGGTCGTCCTGCGGCCCCACGCCGCCGTCGAGCGCATCACCGGTGACGGCACCCGCGCCGACGGCGTCCAGCTCGCCGACGGAACCCGACTGCCCGCCGACGCCGTGGTGGTGGGCATCGGTATCACCCCCAACGTCCAACTCGCCGAGGCGGCGGGACTCAAGGTGCGCAACGGCATCGTCACCGACGAGGGTCTGCGCACCTCGGCCCAGGACGTGCACGCCGCGGGAGACGTCGCCAACGTCTACCACCCCCGGCTCGGCCGGTATCTACGGGTGGAGCACTGGGCCAACGCCCTGCACCAGCCGCGTACGGCAGCACTGGCCATGCTCGGCAAGGACGCCGCGTACAACCGGCTGCCGTACTTCTACACCGACCAGTACGACCTCGGGATGGAGTACACGGGTTACACCGAGCCCGGGGGGTACGACCGCGTCGTCTTCCGCGGAGACCCGGCCGAGCGGCGGTTCATCGCCTTCTGGCTGTCCGGGGACCGGGTCCTGGCGGGCATGAGTGTGAACGAGTGGAACGTCATCGACTCCATCCGCGCCCTCATCGAGTCCGCTGCCTCCGTGGCGGACACGGCTCTGTCCGATCCCGAGACGCCCCTCGAAGGCCTTCTGCCCTGACGAACGCCGCAAGATCACGGCGGCCCGCCGTCGCAGGGGCTGACACCGCTGCGTCCGACCGGGAACCCGTGTCACGCGATCTGTCCCTGCCCGGTCAGCAGTGCATCGGGACGACCCACCAGACGTGAGCGGACTGCCCCACTCCCGGGAGCCGCAGGGACAACGGTCGGAATCAAGGGTGGCACCACCTTGTCGGGTGCTGTGCGAAGGGGTGATGCCGGATGGACCGGGAACAGGACGAGGAGACGATGCCGATCGCGGAGCTGCTCGACGAGCGACGTCGGCTGCTCAACGTGGCCTACTGGATGCTGGGCCGGAGCCAGGACGCCGACGACGTCGTGGCGGAGACCTACCGGCGCTGGTACGGCCTGTCCGGCGACCACAGGATCGGCATCGCCGAACCGCGGTCCTGGCTGGTGACGACCGTCGGCGGCATCTGTCTGGCGCGCTTGGCGCCGACCGGCCGATCGCACCCGGCCCCGATCGGCGCGGCGGCCCCTCAGGACCTGGACGAAGAGGTGAGCCAGGCCCTTCTCGATGCACTGGACACGCTGTCACCGGCCGAGCGGGCCGCATTCGTCCTCAACGACGTGTTCGGGATGGCTCCGGGGACGGTCGCCGCCATCGTCGGACAGACGGAACAGGAGTGCGGCGAGCTCGCCGCCCGGGCCCGGCACAGCCTCCGGAACAGGTGGGCGCACCCCACGACACCCCAGCAGCACGACCGTGTGGTGCGAGCGGTCCGTCAAGCCTGCGTCGCGGAGGACCCCGCCCGCCTGACGCCCCTCCTGGCACCGGACGCCACGGTGTTCTTCGACGGAGGCGGCAAGGTGAGAACCCTGACCCGGCCCGTCCACGGCGCCCGGCGCGTGACCCGCAGCCTGCTGACCCTCCTGGCCGGGCGCCCCCGCACCACACTGCACTGCCAGTCCGTCAACGGCCGCACCGGGATCGTGGTGCGCTACGGCGACGAGGTGGCCGCGGTCATCAGCCTGGACGTTGCGGGCGACCACGTCGTCCAGATCTGGGCGGTCCTCAACCCTGACAAGCTCCGCCACTGGAACCGGGCGTCCACACAGAAGAAATGAGGACAACGCGCATGGGTCAGGACCTCGATCCGCGTGCCGTCGGTGTATCCCTGGCCGCCGAAGCGGCGCTTCTCGAGGCCCGGCTCCGCATCCTTCAAGAAGCGATCGACGACATCGGCACACGCATTCACGATCAGAGGAGCGACTGCGCCGCCTTCGCGAACAGTCCGGGCGGGAATCCGGTCGTCCGGAGGTACCGCTCACGAAAGAGTGAAAGGACAGTGGCACGCATCTCATCCGACAGGGGCCTCGCACCATCACCTTGCATCTTCCGGGTTCGGAACTCGTACGCTGTGACATACGATGCACCCACATACATCCCCGGGTCCGAGCCGAGCGGCACCGCAGCTGACTTCAGCGAGGCGCGGCACGGAGGGTTGAGGATGAGAGGAAGACATGGTGTCGGCAACTCGCGCAGCGCATGAGATTGAGGTCACTGCGGAGAGCCTCCAGGAGGACCTCGCCCGCCTGGAGATTCAAAAACGGGCGCTGGAGAGGGAACTGGCCGCTGTGGCCGCCCACCTCGACTCCGTCCAGCGCGCCCTGAGCGCCCTGACGGTTCTCATGGCTGAGCCGTCCGGCGGCCGAGCGGCCGAGCAGCCCGAACAGGCGAAAGCCGACACTCCGGTCGTCGCGCCCGCACGCACGGCGCGCAAGCAGTCCGCGCCGCGACAGGCGGAGCCCGCGCGGAAGGAGAAGCCGGCGCCCTCCGCGCGTGTGGAGGCCGACGAACCGCGCAGCTACGGCGCGCTCACCGAACAGATCCTGGAGTACTTCGCCGGCGTCGGTGACGCGGAGGTCCGCGCGCGCGACGTAGCCGCGGCGCTCGGCCGGGACACCGACTCCGGGAGCATCAACGCGGTGCGCAGCACCCTCGACCGTCTGGTCGGCACCTCCCGCGTACGCCGGGCCGGCCGCGGCCTCTACCGCGCCCAGGCCTCCTGACCGCAGCTCTCTCGGCTCCGCGCACACAAAGTCACCCGGCTGCCTCGGACGCCTGCTCGCGGGGGATCGCACAGGCGCCCGAGGCACACCCCCGCAGACGCACGGTCCACGGCTGGGCGAGCGCTCCCACACCGGCCACTGAGCAAGTCACACGGTGTCGGAGTCGCTGTGAAGAGTGTATAGCACTCCACACTGTCGATGGTTCCAGGGTCCTGCCCTCAGCGGCGTCCCTCTTCGGCAACTCGCCTACCTGAAAGGGCTGTTATGCCCTTTCCGTACAGCTCCACCACTACACACGGTGTGACGGAAGCAGTTACTCTGTCCGTGGCCATTGCAACAAACATGGCCCTATAGTCATCCGCGCATCAAAGTGTCGCCCAGGCCTTCGGCCTTCCCCCATCGAGCGGCCATGCCGCCGACGCACCTTGATGCCCATGTTTCTTCCTCTGAGGAGCATCACCTTGCACAGAAAGAAGAAGGCCCTTGGCGTGCCCATCGGCATCGCCGTGAGCGCGCTGGTCGCGGGCTCCCTGCTCACCCTGCCCGGCCACGCACTCGCCGACGGCCCGAGCGTGACCGCGAACTCTCGCCAACGGGCGCTTCTGGCCGCTGCCGAGGAGTTCGACATCCCGTCAGGCGTGCTGCTGGCCCTCTCCCACCAGGAGTCGGCGTGGGAGGGCCACGGCGCCCTGCCGAGCACCGACGGCGGTTACGGACCGATGAACCTCACGGACGTCACCCCCAGCATGCTGGCGGGCGGTGCCGCGGGCGCGGCAGGCCGCGCCGACCTCGACTCCCTCGCCGCGGACCCCGCCCTGCACACCCTGCGCCAGGCGGCCGAGCTGACCGGACTGTCCGTCAAGTCCCTGCGCGAGGACGACACCGCGAACATCCGCGGAGGTGCCGCCCTGCTCGCCTCGTACGAGCAGGAGTTGGTCGGGGCGACCCCTTCGGACCCCTCCCAGTGGTACGGGGCCGTTGCCCGGTACAGCCAGGCCAAGCAGAAGAAGGCGGCTGCCTCCTTCGCCGACCGGGTCTTCCGCACGATCCGCAGCGGCGCCTCGGCGACGACCCAGGACGGCCAGCACATACGCCTGACCGCCGAGCCTTCCGCCGATCCCGCCCGGGATCAGATCAACTCCCTGCACCTGAAGGCCTCGTCGACGGCGGACACCACCGAATGCCCCACGACCGTCGACTGCACCTTCGTCACCGGATCGCCCGTCGGCCGTCAAGTCGCCGACCGGCCGACCAACGGCATCCGCATCGATACGATCGTCATCCACGACCTGGAGTCGACCTACGACGCGGGCGTGGCGGGTCTGGCCAACCCCACGAACCGCGCCGCGACCCACTACGTGATGTCCTCGACCGGGGCGGTCACCCAGATGGTGCTCACCAAGGACATCGCCTTCCATGCGGGGAACTACTCGACCAACCTGCACTCGATCGGCATCGAGCACGAGGGGTACGCCGCGCACGGCGCCGCCTGGTATTCGGAGGCGCAATACCAGGCGACGGCGGACCTGGTGAAATACCTGGCCGCACGTTTCGGCATCCCGCTGGACCGGCAGCACATCATCGGTCATGACAACGTTGCCGGGCCCAACTCCACTCTGGTCTCCGGTATGCACTGGGACCCGGGTTACGCCTGGGACTGGAACCACTTCATGAGCCTGCTCGGCGCCCCCGGCAGTGGCGCGTCCGAGGTGCCGGAGCCCGGCTCCGTCGTGTCGATCAGCCCGTCGTTCGCGGACAACATACAGACCCTCCAGATCTGTCCCTCCGACGACCCGACCGGCCAGACGACCACCTGCACCGAGCAGCAGCACCCGACCAACTTCGTCTACCTGCACACCGCCCCGAGCGAGACAGCCCCGCTCTTCGGCGACCAGGCGATCCACGGCACCGCGCCCGGCACCGACCGGGTGAACGACTGGGGCAGCACGGCTCAGGCCGGGCAGCAGTTCGTCGTCGCGGACGTCCGGGACGACTGGACCGCGATCTGGTTCAGCGGGGCGAAGGTGTGGTTCCACAACCCCGGCGGCGTCAACACGCGTACCAGCTACGGAGTGAAGATCATCAAGCCCGCGGGCACCACTCCCGTGGCCCTCTACGGCTCCAGCTACCCCGACAAGGCCGAGTACCCGGCCGGCCTGGGCGCCTCCACGCAGGCACCGCTGAGCATGTACGCCATCCCGACCGGGCAGGCGTACGTCGCCACCCGGGAAGCGATCGCCACCGACGACTACTTCCCCTCCAACGGTGCGGTGGTCATCGGAGGCAAGAAGATGTACACCATCCAGTACAACCACCGTGTCGCCCTGGTCTACGCGAACGACGTCACCGCGACCACGGCCGTCCACCACTGGGAGAACGCCGGCAACTGACGCTGTCGTCCGGGTCGTTGACCGATCTCAAGGGGGCCCTCACGCGAAGTGCTGTCGTCCCCCACGGGGGCCCTCACCCTGCCTGTCACCCGCTCATCAACCCAGGCCGCTCGCATCGCCACCCGCAGACCGGTCACACACGCGAGGCGTCGTCGGTCAGTAGGGGCATGAGCCATTCCCTCGCATCGAAGACCAGCACCGACGAGCCGGTCACCGTCATCAAGGCTTACACCGTACCGACGGACGAAGCCGACCACTTCACCGTCGTGTACCAGGAGAACGCCCGGATCATGGCAGCCCAGCCCGGCTTCCTCCGCTCCCGCCTGCACCGGCCCCTCACCGAAGGCCCGGAGACACGCTTCGTCCACATCGCGGAGTGGACGTCGGGGACCGCACTCGACAAGGCCACCGACAATCCCGAGTGGCATGCCTCGCTACAGCGCCTGTTCGACGACCCTGACCTGCACATCACCTCAGAACCGGCGAGCTACCGCGTCGTCGTCGAACTTCTCCCCTCCTGACAACACTTCCCTCGGCACTCTGGCCTCGAGGGGATTCGTCATCCGCCGCGTGCCTCCGCGCTGGGCGTCGGCCCAGGACAGTGGAGGCGGCTTCTCGCGGACGGGGCCGCGCAACACCTCCTACCACACCCCCCTGCGCTACAGATAGGTGGAGCCCTCGCCGCCGCCCTGTGCTCCGCGACCGCGGGCCTCGAACTCATCGCTCCCGCACGGCCAGCCGGTCACGCCAGGCACCCTCGTCGCCCTCCAACTCGCCCCACCCTTACGGCATCTGCCCCATGAGCAAGATACCTGTACATGACGTCATCAATCCCTCCATACTGGAAGGCGCAACCGGCGGGCCGTCACGCCGCTGCACGGGGGATGGACGAAGTGGATGAACCTGTCCTGATCGTGGATCTCGGAACCACCTCCACCGCCGCGGCCCTCTTGCTGGACGGACAACTCGAATTACTGCAGGAACCCGCGACCGGACGGCTCCGAGATCAAACGGCTCCTGAGCCACCGGCAGACGAGTGTCATCGACGGGCGCGAGTACTCGCCCGGCGAGTTGGTCACCGCCATGCTGGCCACGTTGCACAGAGAAGCCGAGGCCGTGCACGGCGGACCGGTCCGGCACGCCGTGCTGACCGTGCAGGGGACCACGGAAACGACGACACGATCAGGGCCGGGGAGGTCGCCGGCTTCACCACCGTGGAGATGCTGCCCGAGCCCGTCGCGGCGGCCCTGCGACTTCAGCGGCGGCACGTTCGACTGCGCGCTGGTCCACGTCGGCGACAAGGACCATGAGGTGCTGGCCAGTTCGGCTCTGGAGGACTGCGGGGGCTACGACGTCGACGAACTGGTGGCCCCCCTCGGCACCGAGGCTCCTGATCCCCGAGCACACGGGCGCGACCGTAGTGCGCTCCCTGTGTAGACGGCACGCACGCGGTGGGGGCTGCCCATCGCTCGTACCGTCGCCGTCGAGGAGTTCCCGGCAGAGCGGACGCGGCTGATCCGACCCGCACGCTCCCACCTCGAATCCTCCCGCTCCACGCCCTCTGAGGTAGCCCATGCCGTTGTCGCACGATCACATCCGCACCACCGTCGATGCCTACCTCGCTCGCCACCCTGACGAGCACGAGCAGCTCGGCGCACTACTGGATGCCCTCAACCGGACCGGCGACGAGATCGCAAGCCGCTCCACGTTCACCGGACACGTCACCTGCAGCGCGATCGTCATCGACCCACTCGGCCGCATCCTGCACGTGCTGCACCTGGCGAGCGGGAAGATCCTCACCCCTGGCGGACACCTGGAGCCCACCGACCAGTCCCTGGCAGCAGCGGCGCTGCGAGAGCTGAACGAGGAGACCGGGATCCCGCCCCAGGCCGTCACGCCGTGGCCCGGCTACGAGACGGTGCCGCTCGACATCGACATCCACGACATCGACGCCGCCCCGGGCAAAGGCGAACCAGGCCACCGTCACTTCGACCTACGATTCCTCTTCCGCCTGCACACCGCGAACGAGGTGAAGGTGTCCCTGCAGGAAGAGGAGGTCGCCGGCATCGAGTGGCGGCCCGTGGACAGGGCGGCCTCCCCTTCCCTCCGCGAGAAGCTCCTCAAGCTCTCGCTCCAGGTCGAACCGGAGACGACCAACGCCTCCGCACTGATCTACAACGACCGGGGCGAGTACCTGCTCCACCTGCGCGATTACTTTCCCGGCGAGATCTGGGAGCCGGGCATGTGGTCCCTGCTGGGCGGCGGCCGAGAGTCCCAGGACGTCACCCTGGAACACACGGTGCGGCGCGAACTGGCCGAGGAAGCCGGCCTCGATATCGCCGATCTGACCCCATTCGGCACCGAGTACGCCTCCGACGACACCGGCACGGTCGTACCCATCGCCATCTACACGGGCCGCTGGAACGGCGATCCCCGTCAACTCCGCCTGACGGAAGGGGTGATGCTGGCCTGGTTCGCCCCAGACGACCTCCACCGCCTCCGTATCGCCGACACCACGAGCGACCTCGTACGGCGCCACGCAGCCGGCCGCCCGACCAGCACCGCGCCGCAGAGCGGGCTCCCCTCGCCCGAGGAGCCACGCCCGGCTTCGCCGAACGGCACCGTCCTGAATGTCATCGGCGTCCACCTCTACCTGGAGCGCCCCGACGGGACGGTGCTGCTCGGGCTGCGCCACCCCAACTCCACGTTCGCGCCCTCCACCTGGCACACCCTGGCCGGACATTGCGAGCAGGAGAACGCCATCGCCTGCCTGATCCGGGAGGCACGGGAGGAAGCGGGCCTACGCATCGAGCGCCAGGACGTCGAACTCGTCCACGTCGTCCACCACATCGACAAGGCCGGAGACCGGCCCCGCATGGGCCTGTTCTTCCGCGCCCGCGCCTGGAGCGGCGAGCCGGAGCTGCGCGAGCCGGACAAGTGCACCGAGTGGAAGTTCTGGGACCCTGCCGCGCTCCCCGACGACCTCGTCTCCTACACCCGGTTGGCCATCGGAAAGATCCAGAACGGGGAGCTGTACAGCGAGACGGGCTGGCCCGCGTGACCGGCCCGACGAACCGCGCACACCGTCGCGTGTCGGCTACGACTGCGGCCGGACGTGAGGACACCCGCCTCGTGGTGATCCGCGGCAACTCGGCGTCAGGCAAGTCAAGCGTGGCCCAGGGGCTTCGAGATCACCACGGCCGCGGTATCGCGATCGTGAGCCAGGACGTGATCCGCCGAAACGTGCTCAGGGAACACGACACCGCACGCGGCGCCAACATCGCCCTGCTGGGCAGCATCACACGCGAAGCACTGAACGCCGGCTTTCACGTGGTGCTCGAAGGGATCCTGTACGCCGACCGCTACAGCCACATGATCACGTCTCTTGTCCGTGACCACCGCGGCGTCTCCCGCTGCTACTACCTGGACGTGCCGCTCGAGGCGACGTTGATCCGGCACGCGTCGAAGGCGGACGCCGCGTACCTGGCGCAGGTCACCGACAGCCACCTCACCTCCTGGTACCGCGAGCTGGATCTCCTGCCCGGCGGTCTGGAGACCGTGATCCCCGTACACAGCACGCTGCAGGACACCATCGCGCGCATTGTGCGCGAAACCGATCTCGCTTCTGCCTCCCCCGCCCCGCCACCGCAGTGCAAGCCGTCACAGAGAGACTCGATGAACCCTCTGGTGTTGATGTCCGATCCCCGCGTCGCTGCGATCCCGGTGCGCGAGTGCCAGGAGCCGCTCGTCGACGTCCGTGACCACGGGCTCCGTGTCGATCCCCGCAGGCAGGATCCGCTGGGCGCGTTCGCCCACGTCCGCGAGGGCGTCCTGTACCGGCTGCTGCACGCCCGATCGCTCCTGCCCGCCGGCACCGACCTGCTGTTCATCGAGGGCTACCGGCCGCTTTCCCTCCAGCAGCGCTACTTCACCGAGTACCGCAACGAGCTGGCCGCCGCTCACCCCGGCTGGACAGCCGAGCAGCTGCATCACGCCGCCAGCCGGTACGTGTCACCGCCGGAGATCGCGCCTCACTCCGCGGGCGCGGCCGTGGACGTGACCCTCGTCGACCAGGACGGCCACGAACTCGACCTCGGCACCTGTGTCAATGCCTCGCCGGAGGAGAGCGGCGGCGCCTGCTTCACGCACGCTCCGAACCTCAGCGATCCCGCGCGCCGCAATCGCACGCTGCTGCTCAACGCCATGGAGGGCGCGGGTTTCAGCAACTACGGAACCGAGTTCTGGCACTTCTCACTGGCGGACCGCTACGACGCGCTGATGCGGCAGGAGCCGTACGCGCGCTACGGACCGATCGAACTGCCGTAGCGAGAGCACGACCGCTCCACGGCCGGTCGCGACCCCACGACCGCGACGGTCGGAAAGCATCGAACGGAGGCATGTATGCCCGACGACACCCAACAGGCGCTCCCTGCCGTCCCGAGCCCGTCGGCCGGAGACGAAACACGCGAGCACCACTTACACCTGCTCGGGCGGTACTACCGCCAAGTGGAAGCAGGGAGAAAGACGATCGAAGTAAGGGTGGCCACCCCGCGCAAGCGCGATATCAGCGTCGGCGACACGGTCGTCTTCCACGACCGGGAGACCGGGCGGGAGCTCGACGTCCTCGTGCAGCGGATCACCCTGTACCCCACCTTCGAGGACCTGCTCCGCTCGGAGGACACCGAGCGCATCGACCCGGACGGGCCTCCCAGCGAGCTGCTCGCCAACCTCCGCAGCATCTACCCGCCGGCCAAGGAAGCCCTCGGCGTTCTCGCCCTCGCATTCGACCACCGCCCCGCCCGGCCAGGCCGCCCCATGCCGATGACGGCCGAGGAGTACGCGCGGACAATCCCCCACCACACGGTGTACGGCTGCCTGTACATCCGCGACGAGCATGACCGGCCGGTCCAGCTCCGCTCGGTCTACGGCTCGAGACTCTGGCAGTTCCCGGGCGGCAACCTGGACGCCCCAGGCGAGGACCCGCTGCAGACCGCCCGGCGGGAGACGGTCGAGGAGACGGGACTCGAACTCGCCCTCAGCGCACCGGTTCTGCTCTTGACGCACTTCATACACGCCGGGCCCCGGCTGCCGCTCAACAAGCTGGGGCTCGTCTTCGACGGAGGACGCCTGACCACCGAGCAACTCGGCCGGATCCGGCTCGATCCCGCGGAACACGACATGTGGGCCGTCCACGACCTCGCGACCTGGCAGGAGCTGATGGCGCCGCGCGCCTTCGCCCGCCTCGACGCCGTCGAACGAGCCCGGCGCGGCGAGGGCCCCGCCTACCTGATCACGCACACCTGACCCGCCGTGGCCTGGCAGATCCTGGGTCGGCGCCAACTGACCCGTGCCCACACCCCACTCGTCCCCTACCACTCGTAGATGTCCACCGCCTCCGTCTCTTTCGCTGCTGGCGGCGTTCGGCGTGCTGGGGGGCGGAGTGGTGATGTGCGCCGAGTCAGGGCTGTTGGTCGGCTTCTTCCTGCCAGGTGACTCGCTGCTCTTCACGGCCGGTCTGCTGTGCACGGGCTCGGCGGAGCCGAGTGCGCCCCTGCGGTCGGCGTCCTGGCCAGGGCACAGTCCGGTGGAGCACTGCTGGCCCGTAGCCGCTCGCAGCGTCTGCGCCAGGGTGCGCAACGCGTCGACGAACTGCTGGAGCGATACGCGCTCGGCTCGTTCACACCCCTCGGTATCGGCGGCGATCTCACCACCGCCGCCGCCCCTCGCCGCAGCGGTGTGCGCCACGCTCGTCGGCTGGCTCGGCTGGTTCGATCCGTGAGCCGACCGCTGCCCTCGGGCGCTGGGCAACGGCGCGCTGCGGAGCCGCGGTGGGCAGGCTTACGGTGACGAGGGCCCCGCCCGAGGGTTGGTTGGCGAGGCTCACCCGCCCGCCGTGGGCCGCGGCGATCATCCCGACGATGGCGAGGCCGAGCCCGCCGGAAGCCGCTTCAGGGCGGGGGGTCGGCGGCGGCCCGGCGACCATGGCGGAGGGGAAGCCTTGGCCTTCGTCCTGTACGCACACGTGCACGACGCCGTCCACGTGTTCGGCGCCAAGGGTGATGCGGCCCGGTCCTGAGGGGCCGGAGTGGCGCAGGGCGTTGTCGAGGAGGTTGTACAGGACTTGCCGCAGCCGTACCGGATCGAGGTGGGCGGTCGCTTCGCGGCTGCTCGCGCATTCCACGGTGATCGTCGAGCCGGCGGCGGTCGCGCGGGCGCGGAACGCCTCGGCCGCGTCGGTGAGCAGCCGTGGCAGGGACACCGGTTCGCGGCGCAGCGGGAGCCGGCCCTGCCGTGTGCGGGCGAGGACGAGGAGGTCCTCGGCGAGCCCGACGAGGCGGTCGGTTTCGGCGGCGGCGGAGCGTAGGGCGGCTTCGAGTTCGCAGCGGTCGCGGGGTCGCGCCATGGCCAGTTCGAGCTCGGCCCGCAGCAGGGTCAGCGGAGTGCGCAGTTCGTGTCCTGCGGTGTCGACGAAGCGGTGCTCGCGTTCCAGCGCCTCCTGGAGGCGCGCGAGCATGGCGTTGAGGGTGTGCGCGAGACGGGCCAGTTCGTCCCCGGTCGGTGGGACGGTAAGACGCCGTCCGGGCTCGGCCTCCGAGATCGCGGCGGCCTCCCGGCGGATGCGCTCGACCGGTCGCAGGGCCGCGCCGGCGAGCAGCCAGCCCACGTACGAGGACGCCGCCAGGGCGAGCGGGCCGCCGATGAGCAGCAGGAGCAGCAGTCGGTCCAGCGCCTCCGCGCGGTCGCCGAGCGGTGCGCCGACGACGAGGACCGCGGTTTGGGCGACTGTTCCCGGCAGGCGAACGGGCAGGGCGAGCAGCCGGGCGGGGTCGTCGATGCCCACGACGTGGCGGCTGAGGAAGACCGGCTTGGTGACGGTGCGTACGGTGGTCGGCGGCAGCATGGGCGCGGTCGCGACGGCCGGGGTCGTCTCGACGACGTCGCCGCCCGGCGTGAGGATCTGGCCGAACGACTCGTCGGGGTCGATGAGTCCGCGGCCCGCGTCCAGTGGTGCCCGTTCGCGCTGGGTCAGCGAGCTGACGGTGGCCGCGGCCCGTGCGCGCAGGTCGAGGTCGACGGCGCGGGTCAGCTCGGTACCCATCCGGATGTAGAGGAAGGCACCCAGCGCGGTCAGTACCACCGCCATCGCCAGACCGAAAGCGAGCGTGAGGCGGAGCCGGACGGGGAGCCTAGCCAGCGGGCCGCGCATGATCCGCGTGCTCCCTGCGGTCGTCTCTCAGCCAGTAGCCGGCGCCCCGGGAGGTGCGCAGTGACTGTCGTCCGAAGGGACGGTCGATCTTCTGGCGCAGGTAGCCGACGTACACCTCGACGACGTTCGAGTCCGCGTCGAAGGTGAAGTCCCATACATGCTCGATGAGTTCGGCCTTGGACAGCACCTGTCCGGGCCGCCGCATCAGGCACTCCAGCAGCGCGAACTCCTTGGCCGTCAGGATGACAGGAGTTCCGTCCCGGGCCACGGAGCGGGTCGCCGGATCGAGGGTGAGATCGCCGACGGTGAGCACGGCGGGCCGTTCGCGGGCGCCCCGGCGCATCAGCGCGCGCAACCGGGACAGAAGTTCGGCCAACGCGAAGGGCTTGACGAGGTAGTCGTCCGCGCCCAGGTCCAGTCCGCGCACCCGATCCTCCACGGCGTCCCGCGCGGTCAGCAGCAGGACGGGCGCCCACCGGCCGACGGCACGGATCTGACGCAGCACGCCGAAACCGTCGGTGCCCGGCAGCATCACATCCAGGACGATCACGTCGTAGTCGGTCTCACCGGCGTACCAGAGGCCGTCCTCGCCGGTGGCGGCCACGTCGACAGCAAAGCCGTTCTCCGCCAGACAGCGCCGCACCAGCTCCGCCATGGGCGCTTCGTCCTCGACCACGAGAATCCGCATAGTGCCTCCTCGCGAGGACCTGCTTGTGTCCAGCGTAGCCGGGGGTTTCTAAGGAGACGCTGAGTCCGTCCGAGGGCCCCTTCAGGGACTCGCAGGGACCGTTTCAGGGTCCCCTTAGGCACGCGCGAGCAGGCTCGAAGCCACAGTCGACGAAGGAGTTCCGATGATCGGCAAAGGCATGGCACGCAGAGCACTGGTCCTCGCCGCCGCCGGCTGCACGGCCACGGTCGTACTGGCGGCCTGTTCGTCGAGTTCGGGGACTTCGGGCAGTCCCGGGGGTCCCATCCACCGGTCCGCGGCGGCTGCGGCGACCAGCCCCGTTCCCCGCAGCTTCTCGGCGACCGTCGACAACCCGTGGTTCCCGCTGCCGCCGGGCCGGACGCTGGTCTACAGCGGCACCAAGGACGGCGCCAAGTCCACGGAGTACCTCACCGCCACCCGCGAGACCGAGAAGATCACCGGCATCCCCTGCCGGGTCGTCGAGGACCGTCTCTACACCGACGGCACCCTTAGCGAGACCACCCGCGACTACTACGCCCAGGACGCCGCCGGGAACGTCTGGTACTTCGGCGAGGACACCGCCGAACTCGATGCCCACGGCAACATGCTCTCCACCGAGGGCACCTGGCGCGCAGGCCGTGACGGCGCCCGCCCGGGCGTCTTCCTGCCCGCCCACCCCGTACCCGGCGCCGCCGGACAGCAGGAGTATTACCCCGGTCAGGCCGAGGACCGCTTCCAGATCCTGGATCTGTCCTCCCGTGTGTCCGTCCCGTACAAGACCTTCAGCGGGGCCCTGCGCACGAAGGAATGGACGCCGCTGGAGCCGGGGGTCGTGGACAACAAGTACTACGTCAAGGGCATCGGCACGGTGAAGGAGGTCACGGTGAAAGGCGGCCCCTTCGAGGAGAACGTGCTGACCGCTGTCAGGGGCTAGTGCTCTGACCGGGAAGCTTCACCGGGTCGTCCGGCAGCGATGGCGACGGCGAGCAGTGCGAAGCCGGCCAGACCGACGCGCTCCTTTCGCAGGTCGCCGGTGGCGTGGGCGGCCTCGTAGGTCTCGGTCACGTCCGAGCGCGTCACCGTCAGGTAGACCATGGTGGCCAGGATCAGGCCGAGGAAGATCAGGCCGGTGGTGACGGTGCCCAGCGCGAGGCCGGTGGGTTCGCCCGGCGGAGTCTTAATGACTCAGTCAAGCGTGGTCTCCCACGTCGAGGAGCACCGGTCCAGAGCCGACTGACGTCGATGGTCCCCTGCGGTCGGGCTCGACTACCCTGCGCGTGTGCGTGCTGAAGAGGTCTCCCGCTGGATCACGGATCACGATGCTTCGATCAGCACGGTCGAGCTTGCTTCAGCGTTCGATGCCTACCTCTGCACCCTGCCGTGGGCGGGCCATGGCATCGACTGGCGAGGTCTGCCGTGTCGATCCCTCGGGCTTCAGGGCGTCTCAGATGATGAGGCAGTGGAGTGGGCAAGGACGACTCCTATGGGCGCCCATGATCACGTCCTGTTGATCGACTCCGCGTCCGAGCCGGGCATCATCTGTGCCTTCGACGATGCACTGCGCGACTTCGAGCTGTTGTCGAATCGTCCAGAGCTCTACATGTGCGGAGTGGATCTCTCGGGTGGGCTGCCCGAACCGGCTTTTGGGCACTTCATCGAGCGTCGCGCGTTCATGACCCTCAATGCGCGGCTGTGAGGCGCAGCCGGCGGCGGGCTCAACCTTCTGCGGGGGCAATCGCCCTCGCTGGTGGTGTGGTTGTGAAGAGCCGGTTGTCGCGGAGGAGGGCCCACAGGACATCGACTCGTCGGCGGGCGGGCGCGGTGCCGGTGAGATCCACTGCCCATCGGACTTCTCCGGCCAGTGCGAGGACCTCGCTCAGGCCGGAGAGAATGAGGGCCTCGTCGTTGCTGACCTTCCGGCTCCAGACGGTGGTTCCGGTGTTGTCGATGGCGACCCAGCAGCGGTGGGCCTTGCTGGCGTCGATGCCGACCCATTCGCACATCTCAATCAACGGCCCGGGCGTCCAGAAGAGCGGGGCGGCCACGCCACCGGAGCCACCGGGGGCAAGCGACTTTAGAGCCACACCCCACTCTTCCTGACCGCCAAACAACTTACGGAGCGACCTTCGGGGAGGCGAGCCAGTCGCCGATGTTCGCGCCCAGCGGGCGGGTCAGGAGGTAAGCGAGCCAGAAGGACAGCACCGGGTTCGCACCGAACTTCCACAGCAGCGTGATCGCGGCGATGAGGCCAAGCGGCAGCAGCACCGAGGCGCCCGGGCGTGGCAGGCCGAGCCGCACACCACCCATGGCAGCCGAGCCCGCCGCCGGACCACGACGTCTGCGCAGGTCAGAGCCGCTCAGCCCGGTGTCTCCCGCCGCACCCTAGACCTGACGTAGGCCACCGTCGAGACCACGACGATGAGCATGGCCGTGTCCTCGGCCAAGGTCCCCAAGGCGTTCGTGACGGAGTGGCCGAAGGTGATGGCGGTCGCGGAGTGGGCGATCGGGAGAGCCAAAACCATGAGGGCGAACCGCAGCAGCGAGAAGCCATGCTTCTTCTCGTCCGCATCAGCTGTCATCTCTGCCTCACTGTCTTCTCCGGCTTCTCCGGCTCGTTTGTCTGCTCTCGATTCTCCATGACTTTCTGGCCCAGCCTCGACGACCCGGTCTGCGCGGGGCACCGCCCAGGCGGCCGCGGCTACGCTCACCCCCGTGATGGAACAGTGGAAAGGCCACATAACCCGCCATCCCCTCTGGGGCGCCTTGGAGTTGACGCTCGCCTGGCATGCCGTACTCCTGCTGTTCGCCAAGGTGATCCTGCCGCCGCTGGCACCGTCGTGGTTCCCGGGCCTGGGCGCCGTCCTGGTCAACGCGGCCTGTTTCGCCGGTGTCTGGTGTGTGTTGTGGCGGTGGGGATGGCTGCGCACCTCCGGTACCGCCACCCTCGGCCGGCGGCACCGCTGGTGGCTCGCCCTGCCGATGCTGCTGATCGCCGGCTCGTACGCCCTCGCCGGCCTGGACGGCACGACGACGGTCGTGGTCAGCTCGCTGGTGTCCCTGCTGTGGGTCGGCCTCAACGAGGAGGTCTACAGCCGCGGCCTCGTGCAGCAGACCCTCCTCCCGCTCGGCCCGGTGCGCGCGGCAGCCGGCGTCGCCGTCCTCTTCGGTGCCGGGCACCTCCAGAACTACCTCTTCTTCGGCGCACCGTTGGAGGACACCCTGTGGCAGATGCTGTCCGCCGGGCTGTTCGGGTTCACCTGCGCCGGTCTGCGGTTCGCGATCGGCTCCGTCTGGCCGATGGTGGTCGTCCACGGGCTGGACGACTTCTTCCAGATCCGCTCTCCTGGCGCGGCTCCGGACTGGTGGCAGGTGTGTGTGTATGTGTTTCACGCCGTGTACGGCTGGTGGCTGTTGCGCCACTACGGCAGCCGAGAGGCCCTTGCGCCGCGAGGTGCCGCCCCCACGGACGATGACGAGCATCCCGAGGCAGCCGGGGCGCTCGATTGACCCATCGGCCGCTACGTCGCCTGCGGCTGCCGGGGGAAGCGGGCAGACAGGTCGTCCAGGGATCACCATGCGGGCCAGGCGACAGGAGGCATCGCGGATGACAACAAGTGGGGCACGGCGCCGGCGGTGGCGTACCCGCCAGGCTCCGGCCCCGGCGCCGCCGAGTTCGCGCTGGACTGCCTCGCCCGCTTCCTTCCCGGTCCCGCGGACGCGTGCCGAGACCACCGCATACCATGGGCGACTCGGCGTCCACCTGCGCTTTTCTGTCAGCAGCGATGTCTCGCTCTGCCCACGCCGGGAGTGCGGACCGAACGTGAGTATCTGAGGGGGGAACGTGCCCGACACACCGCAACGGACGGTGCCGCCGCGGCCGATGCAGATCTCGTCGTGGCAGCAGGCCGAGCTCAACGCGGCCCGCTGGATGCGGCACTGGGGGTACACCGATGCCACCGCGAGCCCTGGGGGCCCGGACTCGGGTATCGATGTCCGGGCCGGGCGCGCCCTCGGACAGGTCAAGTACCAGGCCGCCCAGGTCGGGCGCCCGGAGCTGCAGCGCTTCGTCGGTGCGCGCCCCAGCCGGTCGACCGCGCAGCTGATCTTCTTCACCGGCAGCGACTACACGACCACCGCCGTGGCCTACGCCAGGGAGCGGGACATCGCGCTCTTCACGTACCGCCTGGACGGCACGATGACGCCGGTCAACGACACCGCTCGTCGTATCCATCGAGCCACCCCGTCTCCCGCGCCCGCCACGGTCCCCCACCGCCCCGAAACAGCCGGGGCGCCCACGTTCTGGCGGCGGAACTGGGGTGTGGTCGTGGGCGTTTCCCTGATCCTGGCTCCGCTGGGGTCGATCGGGGACGAGAAGACCTACACCGGGCCGCTCGCCCTGGACATCGTGAAGTTCATCGGCATCCTTCTCGGATGCTGGTCGGTCGGCGCGCTCCTGCTGGCCGCGCGGTTCGGCGTCCGGCCCTCCCTTCGGGCCAGGCCCTTCCGGGTGGCCTTCGTACCCCGGCCGCGAACGGACCCGGCAGTCGGCGCGTTCGGGGCGCGTGTGCCGCGCCCCGCGCGCGAGCGGGTCGCGGCAGCCTCCGGGGCCTCGCGGGACGACCAGGTCGCCGAGGCCGCGCGGCTGCTCCGCTCCGGCAGCAAGCCGCACCACGTCGACCGGATCCTCAAGGACCGCGGTGTCGGCTTCCTGGACCGAGGCCACATCCTCAACGAAGCGAAGAAGCGCAACAGGGGTTCCTGAAGACCGCCGGCGAGGCGCGGCCGGTGTGCCGTACCGGTCGCGCCTCGCCGTATGAGATGTTCCGTCCGCGTTGTCTACGATCCGGTGGCGGCGCCCGTCTGCTCCTGCACGGCCGGAGCCTCGGCGGTTGAGGCGGTGAGCGGGCTTCTGCCCCTGCTGAGGGCGAGGTAGATCACTCCGGCGACGGCGACGCCGATGAACCAGGAGTACGGGCCCAGGTTGTCCCCGTATCCGGACGGGCCGTAGACGGGCAGGATGCTGGAGAACACCGAGCCCACCGCGGCGGCAACGAGCGCCCGGACGTTCCAGCCGCCCTGGAAGCGGAACTCCCCGTCCTCCTGGTAGAGCGCGGGCACGTTGAGCTGGGTCTTCCTGATGAGGTAGTAGTCGACGACGAGGACGCCGAAGAGCGGGCCCATCGTCGAGCCGATGGCGTTGACGAAGCTGGGGGCGTTGTCCCAGGGGTGCAGCGGGTAGAGCAGCAGGGCGATGACGGCGGCGATGAGGCCGCCGCGCCGGAAGGTCACGTACTTCGGTGCCACGTTGGCGAAGTCGAAGGCGGGGCTGACGAAGTTGGCGACGACATTGATGCCGAGCGTGGCGACGGCGAAGGTCAGGGCGGCGAGCAGGACGAGGGCCGCGCTGTCGAACTTGGCGGATATCTTGGCCGGTTCGAGGATGACCTCCCCGTACACCTTGCTGGCGGCGGCCGTGGTGATCGCCGCGACGAGGGAGAAGAGGATCAGGTTGACGGGCAGGCCCCAGACGTTGCCCTTCTTCAGGGTCTTCACGTCGGGGGTGAAGCGGGCGAAGTCACCGAAGTTGAGGAACAGGGCCGCGAAGTAGGTGACCCAGGTGGCGGCTATCGCGGCGATCGCTGCGAACGAGCCGGGGCTGACGTCGAGTCCGGTGGCGCCCTTGGCGAGCGCGCCCAGGTCCTTGGCCGGCATGTCGACCGAGAAGGACAGCGCGCCGGCCTTGACGGACAGTGCGATCGCCAGCACCAGCATCATCAGCCAGACCGCCGGTCCGGCGAAGTCCTGGAAGCGGCGTACCGTCTCCATGCCCTTGCTGATGATGAGCAGCTGAGCGGCCCAGACGCCGAGGTAGCACAGCACTTCGAGGCCGCTGTGGTCGAAGAGATGAGTGGTCTCGTGCAGGTGCCTGGGGCCGTCGTAGCGGACGAGGAAGGCGACGATGGCGCCGGCGGCGGCGCTGGTCTGGGCGCCGTACCAGAAGGTGGCGACCACGGCCCGGGCGAGCGCCGGGACGTTGGCGCCGAAGGTGCCGAACGAGGCGCGGGCGAGGACGGGATAGGGGACGCCGGTCTTGACGCCCGCCCTGCCCATGAGGGTCATCAGCCAGTAGATGACCAGCGAGCCCACGCCGATACCGATGAGGAACTTGAGGGTGTTGCCCGCGACGAGGAACAGACTGGCGGCCAGGAAGTAGCCGTACAGGCTGTGGACGTCCGAGGTCCAGACGTTGAAGATGCTGAAGGCGCCCCACTTGCGCTCGGTGGCCGGGGCGAGATCCTCGTTGTAGAGACGGGGGGAATACCCCGGCGGGGTGACAGTTCTGTCCGCGTCCGCGCTGTCCGTCGCCGTCATGTGGTGCTCCTTGGTGCTGGCTGCGACAACTGCCTCCGGCATCGCACCGGATGGTTGAGGCGTCAGACAACGGCCTGTGTATTGCGCCTGGATGCCCGACACGTAACGGACTCGTCAACGGAAAATACTTTCCAGTTCCGGCCCTGCCCGACCGACCACGTTCGGGACTGCCGGCCACCGGGCCGGGCGCACACATCCCGTCCGAACAGGCGCGCAAAAGGCATCGGCTGAGCACCGAGGACAAAAAAAATGACAGAGCCGCAGCACTGCTCGCCACCACAGCAACTACGAGCACCTCCGGTCGAGGGAGGTCCGAACTGGGGCGGGCCGTGATGGTGGCCGATTGCACGGGGCGGCCTTCCGGCGAGGGAAGGCCGCCCCGGCTCCTGGCTGCGGCGCGTCAGCCTTGGTGCGGTGCGCCGTGGACGGTGAGTTCGGTCGCGTCGAGGTATCTGCAACCCGAGGGGCTGGAGTCCTTCGCGCAGTCCACGCCGTTGTCGGCGGCCTGGTTGCCGAGCATCGTCAGGCGGACGTACTGGACGTTCTGCCCGCTGCCGTCCTTGAGGGTCACGGCGTTCTGCCGGCCGGTGTCGGCGGGCTTGAAGTGGCCCTCGGCCGCGGTGGTCCAGGTCGTGCTGTCGGACGAGGTGTCGATCCGGTAGTCGCCGAGGGACGCGGTGGTGTCGTCGCCGCAGCCCGCCGTCGGGTCGACGAGGAGCTCACCGATGTCGACCGGCTTCGGCAGCTTGACCGTGTTGTGGACCGGGTCGACCCCGGTGCCGTTGGTGCCGCCGTTGGCGTCCGAGCCCCACACCGCGGACGCCATGTCGATCAGGCCGTCGGGTCCGCACCCGTACTGGGTGTTGTCGGTGCCGGTGAAGTCGGCAATCTCGGCGCCGCCGGAGGAGGACGCCCAGTCGCGGCGCAACTGCCAGTCGGCGTCGGCGGAACCGGCCTTGACGGCGATGGTGCGGACCTTCGGCTCGTAGCCGTTGCCGCTCGCGTACACCTTCCGGTAGGTGCCCTCGGGGACGTCCTTGATGGAGTAGGTGCCGTCCGCCTTGGTCACGGCGGAGAAGTCGGCCCCGGGGAAGCCGGAGCTGTGGCCGCTGACGCTGACCGTGACCCCGCCCACCGGGGTTCCGGTCGAGTCGTCGGAGACCTTGCCGGAGAGCGTGACCCGCTTGGTGCCCGGGCCGGGCGGCAGGGAGAAGTCCTCATCGGGCTGGATGTCGTCGGCGGAGAGCGCCGCGGCGAAGTAGCCCATCCCCCGGTGCGCGAAGACCTTCCAGATGGTCTTGTGGGCCCGGCCGTGGTTGACCACGGTGTCGGCCTGGAGGATGGCGTTGCGCTGGTCGAGGAAGGTCGGGGCGGCGGGCGACAGTTCCATCGCCCGGGTCAGCAGCGATTCGGTGAGCTTGCTGCCGAGCTTGGCGCGCAGGTCCCAGAGGGTCTCGCTCCAGATCTCACCGTCGGCATGCACCTCGGGGCCGTCGTCCCGGATCTTTCCGTAGTCACCGTAGGTGTACCCGCCGGGGCCCGCCGTCTTCGTGCCCGGGCACTTGGCCGCCTTCGACCCCACCGGGCAGTCCAACGGCTGGCTGCGTGAGGGGAGTTCGTCCGTCCAGTGCGGCGGGTCGAGGGCCACATCGCCGTCGCTGCGCGGACCGTCCTTCAGCAGCTTCTGGTTGACCAGGAAGTCCAGCGCGTACCAGTCGCTCCATGCCTCGCCCATGGCCCCGCCCTGCTGGCCGGTGAGGGCCGAGACGCCGTCGGCGTCGACGACGAGGCGGTTGGACAGGCCGTGCGTGTACTCGTGGTAGACGGTGGCTGCGTCGTCGCCCCAGTTGCCCTGCAGGACGTTGTAGCCGGGGCCGGAGCCGGTCAGGTACATCTGCATCGTGGGCGGTTGGCCGTCCGGCGGGGTGCCCATGTTCGCGTTGTTCAGGTGGTTCTCGTCGGGCAGCCCGTTGTCGACCGCCGCGCCGTCGTCGGTCTGCGCCTGTACGGCGTCGCCGTCGCGTCCGTCGAAGTTGCCGGCCTTGCGGGTGAAGCCGATCGGGGCGGCTTCCAGGTGGTCGTGGAAGGTGCCGAGGTAGTAGTAGACCTGCGCGGCGTTCTGCTTGCGGTTGGTCTTCCAGGAGTTCGGCTTCTTCTGGTTCCAGGAGCAGGGCAGCGGAGCGCCGCAGCCCTGGCCGGTGAAGGGCTTGAACGGGAAGGCGAACGTCCCGCCCGCCGTCGGTGCGATCTCCTCTCCCTTGTCCACCTTGTTGTTGTCGTTGACGTCGCTGAAGGCGTGCGCGATACGGCCGTCGAGGGTCTTGGCGTTCTTGGGGAGCCAGCCCTTGGCGGTCAGGTTCCGGGTGGCCTGCTTGCCGCCTGCGGGAGCGCCCGGGTAGCGGTCCCAGACCAGCACCTTGCCGCTGGACGCGGGCGCGGTCGCGCCGTCGTACAGAGGCTGTCCGGCAATGGACGTCCCGGCCGGGGACGCGCTCAGATCGGAGGACAGGTTCTGCCGGTACAGGACCCGACCGCTCACGGCGTCGACGACGTGCAGCCACATACCGTGGCCGTCCGGCGAGGTGACCGTCTGCCAGGCGCGGCGAGCGGTGTCGCCGGGCACCGGATAGACGACCTGCTTGGCGGTGTCGGTGGGCGTGCTTCCGTCGGCCCTGGCGCCCGCGACGTCACGGACGGCGGTGTCCCGGGCCTGCGTTGCGGTGACCCGGGCGCGGGCCAGCGTCGACGGCAGCTTCGGCACCGGAGCGCCGAGCACGCTGATCAGCCGTCCGTCGCGGGAGACGTTCGCCTTGACGCCGTTGCCGAAGACCGGCACGCCGTCGACCGACTGAAGGAACGACAGGTGACGTATGCCGGCGACATCGGTGTACTGCTTGCGCAGCGTCAGCGCGTTGACCTGGGCGTCAGCCAGGCCGAAGACGTCTGGACGGGCTCGCAGATAGTCCCGGACGATGTTGTCAGGACTGTCGTCACTGGGGGGCGTCAGGTACCCGTCCAGCTTGGCCACCTGGCGTGCGGTGCCGGTGGCCGGGTCCAGCTCCAGTACGCCCTGGGTGCCGAGCTGGTTGCGCAACTTCCGTACACCAGGGCGCTGTTCGGCCTTGGTGAGCCGGGCGTCGCGGCGGATCAGGGTCTGCTGGGAGGGGATGGGCGGCGTCTGGGCCGCCGGGATGCCGGTGTCGGCAGGGGGTGTCGGGTCGTCCGAGGCCGCGTTCGCGGTACCGGGGAGGATGGCGACGGTCAGCGCAAGGCCGGCCGTCGCCGCGAATATGGTGGTGCGCGTTCTGCGCAGGGAGGCTCTCGCCATGTCACGCCTCGTGGGGGGTGAGGAGTCCAACGGCTGCACCAGACAGCCGAGTTGATCACTCCAGACCCTTTCATCTCTCCTGCCCGACGAGAAAGCCCGAAAGATCAAAATTTTCGCAGAAGGCTCACAGGTCGCGGTGGAGGTGCTGCAGGCTGTAGATCGTAATCTTCATCGGTGATCGGTGGCCTGTCGTTCGTAGTGGCGGGCCCCGGACCGGGTTTGATCGAGGGAGGAAGCTGTCCGCCGCATCGACCCAGGTATCGCTGTGCCGCGTCGGGTGATGCGCGACACGGCTGGATCGGCTTCCTGTGCCGGCGGTCCGTCGGGGACGGGCGCGACGGGGCCCGGACTGGCGGACCGTGACCACGTGGGCCATGGGCACACAGTCGGCGGGAGCCGGTGAGGGCGGATGTCGCAGTGCTGGTCAGCCTCCCGCGATTGCGGTGATCGCGTCCGCCAGGTCGCTGACCACGCGCTTACGGTGGGACTCGTTGGGTTCGAGCGGCAGGTCCAACTGCAGGCCCATGAACGCGGCGTCCAGCAACGCCACCGCGCGTGCCGCTCGCGCCCGGGCGCAGCCCGCAGCGATCAGATGGTCGGCGAGGGCTTCCACCCAGCGCCCGTTGGCCTCGCGGACAACCGATACGTAGGGCTCACGCCCGAGTAGCCCCAGGGCGGCGGCCTCGACGTACATCCGGTGGCAGTGGTCGGACTCGTCCGAGGTGCTGGCCCGCCACAGGTCGAGGACTGCTGCGCGCACGGTACGGGACCGTGGCAGCGCGCGGACGGCCTGGACCGACCGGTCGTTGGAGATCCGGAGCACGGTGGCGACGAGGTCGTCCTTGTCGGCGAAGTGGTAGAGCAGCATGCGGTCGCTGGTGCCGACTGCTGCGGCGAGGGGGCGCAGACTCAGGCCGATCAGGCCATGGTCGAGTGCGTAGTCGGTCGCCAGTGCGGCCAGTTCCTCACGTCGCGCGGTGTTTCGGACCATGGCGCCTCCTCGTCCCGTTGAGCCTGATTGTAGCGACTGCTACATTCGTAGCGGTCGCTACACATGATGCGCGTCATGGGTTTGGCCTGGGTGCTGGTGTCGCCGGCCATCGGTGTGCCGTGCCTTGAAGAGCACTGCCACCGGCCAGGTGCGCGGGGGTTCACGGTGATCATCGTCGGCATCGCGGCCCTGAACCAGTACAAGGCGCACCGAGACGGGCACGTGTCGAGACGGCACGCTTAGACTCCCGAGAGGAACCAGAACATGAGCATGAGCGAGGCGGAGCTGGGAGCATTCCTCACCCAGACCTTCCCCACCCCCCTTGGCGTCATCGCGACCTTGCGCCGTGACGGATCACCACACGCCATCCCGGTGTGGTTTCGATGGAACTCGGGCGTCGTGACGCTTTGGACGACCGACACACGCGTCTGGGTGCGCAATCTGCTGCGCGACCCGCGGGTCTCCTTCTCCGTCCAGACCTTCGATGCGCCTTACCCGGCAGTCATGATCCGCGGACGGGCGACCGTCGCGACCGCAGATGACGCTGCCACGGTGGAAGAGGCTCGGGCGATCACCCGCCGCTACGTCGCCCCCGAGGTCGTCGAGGGCTACGTTGCCCGCTGGTCGGACCTGCGCACCATCGTCACGATCGTCCCGGACCGTATCGTGTCCTGGTCGGCCGGAGGCTGAGGCATGGTGACGGTGGTCGCACGTCACAGCGTAGATCCCGCCCGCTGGCAGGCCACGTTCGAGGTCCTGATGGACCGCATTGCGGGGCGGTCGCCCGGGTGGAACCGCGGCGGCGGGCACGGGAGTTCGTACTCGGGCTCCTGTCGGACCTGCCACACAAGAACTGCTGGACGCTGGCCGAGCACGCCGGACACGCGACCCCGTACGCCCTGCAGCATCTCCTGTCGAGGGCGAAGTGGGATGCCGACGCGGTCCGTGACGACCTGCGCGGCTTCATCGTCAAGCACATGCACGACGAAGACGCGGTGTTGGTGGTCGATGAGACCGGGGACCTGAAGAAGGGCACGGCCACAGTGGGCGTGCAACGCCAGTACACCGGCACCGCCGGACGCATAGGGCCCCCATGTGCTACGCCGAGTTCGGCGACATCGTCCAGGCCATCGACGCCCTCGACGCCGACGTCATCAGCCTGGAGGCCGCCCGCTCGCACATGCAGGTCGCCCGCGAACTCGCCGCCCACGGCTACCCGCGCGAGGCGGGACCGGGCGTGTACGACATCCATTCCCCACGGGTGCCGAGCGCGCAGGAGGCCGCCGAGCTGCTGCGGACCGGGCTGAAGGCCATCCCCGCCGAACGGCTGTGCGTCAACCCCGACTGCGGCCTGAAGACCCGCGGCTGGCCCGAGACCCGCGCCTCGCTCGCCCCTCGCCCCTCTGGAGACGGGCATGGCCGCCGGGGTTGTCACCGGTGCCGGTCCACCGTCCGCAGGTAGGTGCCGAGCCGGGCGATGGCGGACGGGTTCCGGGGGCTTTCGACCAGGTCGACGTAGTCGAGGACGAAGATCCTCTTGTGCTTGACCGCGGAGACGTCACGCAGCGGGGCGTACGACAGCAGGAACTTCCGCTTCTGCTCGGCGCTGACGTCGCCGTAGTCGCAGATGACGATGACGTCCGGGTTCCGTTCGACGACGGACTCCCAGCCGACGGTGGTCCAGGAGTCGTCGACGTCGTGCATGACGTTGTGTCCGCCGGCCTTGGTGATGATCTCGTCGGGGGCGGCGTAGCGGCCGGAGGTGAAGGGCTGGTCCTGGCCGCTGTCGTAGAGGAAGACCTTGGGCCGGTGGGCCGGGGCCTGGGCCGCGGTGGCGGCGACCTGCTTCTTGAAGTCGGCGATCAGCGCGGCCGCACGCTTCTCGACGCCGAAGAGCTTGCCGAGGTTGGTGAGGTCGGCGTACAGGGCGTCGAGGGGCGGCATGATGCCGCGGGAGGTCTTGGTGCGGCCGTTGCGGCAGGACTCGGTGAGGATGTACGTGGGGATGCCGAGCTTCTTCAGAGCTTCCGGGGTGAAGCCGCTGTCGTCCCGGAAGCCGTAGTTCCAGCCGGCGAAGACGAGGTCGGCGCGGGCGTCGAGGACGTTCTCCTTGGTGAGCTGGTCCTTGGAGAGCCACTTGACCTTGTCGTAGCCGTCCTTCCAGGGCACGTCGGTCAGGTCGCCCTTGTCGTCGGGCATGGCGAACCCGGCCATGCGGTTCTCCAGGCCGAGCGCGAACATCAGCTCGGTGATGCCGACGTCGTTGGTGACGACGCGCTTCGGGACCTTGTCGTACGTCACCTTCTTGCCGCAGTTGGTGAGGGTGACGGCGGGGGTCTTCGGGTCGGCGGACGACTCGACGTTCGCGCCGCAGCCGGTGGCGGTGACGGTGGCTGCGAGGCAGAGGGCGGCGGCGAGCAACTTGCGCATGGGGGTCCTTACTCGGCGGGGTGAAGCAGGTCGAACAGGAGCTGGACGGCGCCCGTCTCGGGGTGGCGCACCGGATGTGCGCGCACCCCGAACACGTCGGCGAGCAGGGCGGGGCGCAGTACGTCGTGGGGCGGCCCGGAGGCCACGATCCGGCCGCCGGCGATGACGTGGAGCAGGTCGCAGTGCGCGGCGGCCAGGTTCAGGTCGTGGAGGGCGGCGAGCACGGTCAGCCCGCTGCCGCGGACCAGCGACAGCACGTCCAACTGGTGGGCGATGTCGAGGTGGTTGGTGGGTTCGTCGAGGACCAGCACCTTGGGCTGCTGGGCGAGCGCGCGGGCGATGAGGACGCGCTGCTTCTCTCCGCCGGACAGGGCGAGGAAGCCGCGGTCGGCGAGGTGTGTGACGCCGGTGCGTTCCATGGCCCCCGCGCAGACGGCGCGGTCCTCGGCGGCCGTGCGGTTGCGGTGCGGCAGGCGTCCCATCGCCACCACTTCGGCGACGGTGAAGTCGAACTCGGCGGACGACTCCTGCGGCAGTGCCGCCAACTGCCGGGCCACCGCCCTGGGTTCCATGGCATGCAGGTCGTCCCCGTCGAGGCGTACGGCTCCCCCGGCCGGGCGCAGTGCCCGGTACACGCAGCGCAGCAGCGTCGACTTGCCGCTACCGTTCGGGCCGACGAGACCGACGAACGCCCCGCTGTCCACGGCGAGTCGCACGTCCTCGACCAGCCGGAGGCCGGCGGCCTCGACCGTCACGTCGTCGATGTCGAGCCTCATTGTCAGCGGCCTCCGAACGCGTAGCCGCCACGCCGCATGAGCAGCAGGAAGGCGGGGACTCCGACCACCGCGGTGATCACTCCGACCGGCAGTTCGGCGGGCGCGAGCAGGAGCCGGGACAGCACGTCCGCCCACACCAGCAGGACGGCCCCGACAAGGGGCGCCACCGTGAGCACGCGCCGGTGGTCGGCTCCGACCAGCATGCGTACGACGTGCGGCACCATCAGCCCGACGAAGCCGATGGCACCGCTGACCGCGACCACGGTCCCGGTCACGGCGGCGGTGACGAGGAACAACTCCCGGCGCAGCCGGGCGGGTTGCACCCCGAGCGCCGCGGAGGCCTCGTCGCCCATGGCGAGCGCGTTGAGCGTCTCGGCCCGCCACCGCAGCCACGCCCATCCGACGGCCACCGTCACGGCGGCGAGCGGCACTTGCGCCCAGGTCGCCCCGCCCAGGCTGCCCAGCAGCCACATCATCGCCGAGCGGGCCGCCTCACCTCGGGCCGCCCCGAACACCATCACCGTGGTGACCGCCTCGAAGCCGTACGCCAGAGCCGTCCCGGTCAGGATCAGCCGCAGCGGAGTGAGCCCGTGCGGCGACCGCGCCACGGCGTACACGAGGGCCATGGCCGCGAGCGCCGAGGCGAACGCCGACACCGACAGCGCCCACACGCCCAGCCCGGCGAACGCCCCCAGCAGGATGACCGCGTTGGCGCCGACCGCAGCGCCCGAGGAGATGCCCAGCACGAAGGGATCGGCGAGGGCGTTGCGGACCATGGCCTGCACGGCGACCCCGACGGCCGCGAGACCGGCACCGACGATCGCGCCCAGCACCACGCGCGGCAGCCGGATCTCCCAGACGATGGTGTAGGCGGCTGCGTCACCGGCATGGACGGTCCCACCGCTCAGCCCGGCCCACAGGAACCGGAACACGTCCGGCCAGCCGATGCCGGCGGCTCCCAGTCCGACACCGCACACGAGCGACACGACAAGCAGCAGCCCGAGCCCAACAGCCAAGGGCAGTACGGGCATTCGGCTGGAGGGGGGCACGATCGGGGCCGTCCTTCGCCTCGGGCCGCCTGAGAAAACTCACGCAAGGAGACAGCCCGTACGACGCCTTGGCCGCGCGGTCCCCTCTCGCAGTCCACGGCGAGCAGTCAACGGGTCGCGCCACCCACAGGCGATCGGGCTCACGCGAACGACCACAAGTCGCCGCGCACACCGTTGCGGGTCAGCGCCGGACTCTCACCGGACTTCCCCCGCGGGAGGCGTCCGGAGCCTAACAGAGGAAGATCAACGGCAACGCTCTAAGCCTGGCCTCAGGTTGATCGGAGACAATGAGCGGCAAAAACATCGACTGGGAGGGGGCGGGCCGGCGTGCGGATCATGATCGCGGATGATGAAGCGGCCATCCGTGACTCACTGGAGCGGGTGCTCCAGGTCGAGGGCTACGACACCAGCACCGTCGCCAACGGTCTCGCCGTGCTCGACGGGATCGGTGGGGACGACGGCGACACGCTGGATCTGCTGATCCTCGACGTGATGATGCCCCGCCTCGGCGGGTTGGAGACCTGCCGGCGGTTGCGGGCCGCGGGTCGGGATCTGCCGGTGCTGATGCTGACCGCCCGTGACCAGGTCTCCGACCGGGTCACGGGGCTGGACGCGGGCGCCGACGACTACCTGCCCAAGCCGTTCGCCACCGAGGAGTTGCTGGCCCGGGTGCGGGCCCTGCTGCGCCGGCGCACGCCGACCGACGAGGAGTCGCAGATCCTGTCGTTCGCCGACGTCCGGCTCGATCCCGACAGGTTCGAGGCGTGGCGGGGCGATCGGCCGCTGCGCCTGACCCGGACCGAGTTCTCCCTCCTGCAGGTCCTCATGAGCAACGCGACCCGGGTCCTGACCCGAGACGCGCTGTTCGAGGCGATCTGGGGCTTCGACATGAGCGCCACCGCCAACAACCTCCAGGTGTACGTGAGTTACCTGCGCCGCAAGCTGGAGGCCGAGGGCGAGCCGCGATTGATCTACACGCTGCGCGGCCTGGGGTACGTGCTGCGGGAGACTCCTCCGTGAGCAGGCCCGCCGGCCGGGAACCGCGGCGGCTGACCCGATGGTGGCGCCGGCGGTCCCTGCGGGCCAGGCTGACGGTGATCGCGGCGACGGCCATCGCGCTCAGCGTGTTCGTGGCCTTCCAAGTGGCCAGTCAACTACTGGGCTGGGAGCTGCAGGACACCGCCAAGGATCAGCTGCGCGCCGACTCCCGCGTCCTGGCGACGAACGCGCAGCGCGCCGGTCTGGCGCAGCTCCAGCTACCGCCGTATCCCGGATCCGGTCGGCTGGTGCGGGTCATCCTGCCCGACGGCAAGACCCGGACGCCGGCCGGCCAACCCGCCCTGCCCCCCGTCAGCGAGAGCGCCGAGCGCGTGGCGCAGGGCGCGTCGGCCGACCTGATGGAGTCGAACGACAGCGACGAGGACGGCTACCTCATCTACACCCTGCGGGCGGGCGACGGCGCGGTCCAGGTGGCCCACGTCGCCGACGACAGCCCGATCAACCAGTTCGGGTTCGGCATGCTGCTGATCGGGCTGCTCTGCGTGGCCGGCGGCACCCTCGTCGGGCGGACCGTGGCACGGACCGGGCTGGCGCCGATCGACCGGCTGACCGCCGCCGCGGTACGTGTCGCACACACCCGGGATCTCGACGCCGACATCCCGGACGAGGGCGGTGGGGAGATACGGCGGCTGATCCGGTCGATCAACGACATGCTCGCCGCGCTCCGGGACTCCCGGCGGGCCCAGCGGCTGCTCGCCGAGGACGCCGCCCACGAGCTCAAGACCCCGCTCACCAGCCTCCGCCTCAACGTCGAGCTGCTGATCCGGCTCGATCGACGCGGCACCCTGGACAGCGCGCTGCCGGCGGAGAGCCGGACCCGGCTGCTCAACGATCTCGGCGCCCAGGTGGCCGAGTTGAGCACCCTCGTCGCCGAGCTGACCGACCTGGCGCGCGGTGACGTCAGCGACGAGAACACCGAACTGCTCGACCTCGCCGACGTGGTGGCGGCCGCCGCGACCCGGGCACGTTCCCGCACGCCCGACGTCGAGGTCGCGCTTGACGTGACCTCCGTGTGGGTGAGCGGGCGTCCCGCCGCGCTTGAGCGGGCGGTACTCAACCTCATCGACAACGCCGGCAAGTGGTCCCCCGCGGACCAGCCGGTCCGGGTCCGGCTCCGGGCCGAGGACGCGTCGGCGGTGCTGGAGGTCGACGACGCCGGGCCCGGCATCGACGACGCCGACGTACCGCGGGTGTTCGACCGGTTCTACCGTGCCGACAGCGCCCGGGCGTTGCCGGGATCCGGTCTGGGCCTGTCGATCGTGCAGCGGGTCGTCGACGCCCACGGCGGCCGGGCCGGCGTCGCCCGCTCCGCACGCGGTGGCGCGCTGCTTCGGGTCGAGCTTCCGGCCGCAGCCCCGCCCGCCCCGATCGCGCGGCTCACCGCCGGGGAGGACGCTGCGGCGTCCTGACCTGCCCCGGCGAGTGGCGCAGCACCAAAGTTCCCAAGGACGTCGGCCGTTGGGCCCATGAAAAAAGGCCGGGACGGGCCTGGGGCCCGTCCCGGATCTCGTCCGTGCCGCCGCGCTCACCGTTGCAGCGCGGGCTCCTCGTCGTCGACGAGCGGCCGGCGACCGTCCGGCAGCTCGGCCGCTGGACCCGACAGCCGGCTCGGCCACCACATCCGCCGGCCGATCAGCAAGGTCAGGGCGGGCACCAGAACCGACCGCACCAGCAGGGCGTCGAGCAGCACGCCGAAGGCGACCAGGAACCCGACCTCGACCAGCATCACCAGCGGAAGTGTGGCGAGGACCGCGAACGTGGCCGCCAGGACCAGGCCTGCCGAGGTGATGACGCCACCGGTGGCCGAGAGCGCTTTGAGCATGCCCTTTCGGGTGCCGAGACGCGCGGTCTCCTCCCGGGCCCGGCTGGCCAGGAAGATGTTGTAGTCGACGCCGAGCGCCACCAGGAACAGGAACGCCAGCAGCGGCACCGAGGAGTCGACACCCTTGAACCCGAGGATCGTGTCGAAGACGAACACGCTGCCGCCGAAGGCCGCGGCGAACGAGACGATCACCGTGGCCATCAGGACCAGCGGGGCCACGATCGCCCGCAGCAGCAGCCCGAGGATGATCAGGACGACGGCGAGCACCAGCGGGATCACCAGCTTCTCGTCGCGTTCGGTGGTGACCTCGGTGTCGAGGTTCTCCGCACTCGGCCCGCCGACGATCGCCTCCGCCCCGCGCACCGCGTGCACGGCGGTGCGCACCCGCTTGATCGTGTCGTACTCCGCGGCGGTGTCCGGCGCGTCCTTCGGGAACACGGAGATGTTGGCCCAGCCACCGCTGGTCTGCTCCGGGACGGCCAGGGCCACACCGCGAGTGTCCTTGACGACGTCGAGCACCCGTTCCTGGTACGCCGGTCGCGCGAAGACCGTCATCGGCTGGCCGCCGAGTTCCGGGAAGTGCTGGCGCAGAACGGTGAAGCCGGTGACCGACTCCGGCGCGGACAGGAACTGGTCCTGCTCCCGAAGGGCGCCGGTGTTGCCCGCCAGCCCGAGGGCGAACACCCCGAGGACTCCGAGCGAGCCGAGTGTCGCCACCCACCGGCGGCGGCTGATGACGGCGCCGAGCCGTCCCCACAGCCCCGGCTTCTCCTCCGTGGCCGTGCTGAACCGCGGGACGGCCGGCCAGAAGATCCGCCTGCCGAGCACCACGAGCACCGCCGGGAACAGCGTCAGCATGGCCACCAGCGCGCACAGGATGCCGGCCGCGCCGATCGGGCCCAACCCGCTGGTGCTGTTCAGGTCCGCGACGAGCAGGCAGAGCAGCCCTGCGACCACGGTGGCCGCGGACGCGACGATGGCCGGTGCCGCGCCGCGCAGCGCGTGGACCATCGCGACCCGGACGTTCTCATGGTGGTGCAGTGCCTCCCGATATCGAGCGATGAGCAACAGCGCGTAGTCCGTGCCGACGCCGAACACCAGGATCGTCAGCAGCGCCGAGTTCTGGTCGTTGACCACGATGCCGAAGCCCTTGACGAGCAGGTAGACGGTCGCCATCGCGGTCAGTGCGGCCGCGCCCACGGCCAGCAGCGGGATCATCCACAACACCGGGCTGCGGTAGGTGAGGATGAGCAGGAGCGTGACGACGACGATGGTGGTGAGGAGGACCTGCACGTCGATGCCGTCGAAGACGGCGTCCATGTCGCCGTCGATCGCGCCCGGGCCGGTCACGTCGAGTTCCAGGCCTGCGGGACGGTCCTTCGCGGCGTCACGCAACGGGCCGACGATTGCCTCCGGTGCGCCGTAGGCCGTGCTCACCTCGAGGGTGAACATCATCGCCTCGCGGTCGCTGGAGGGCCTCAGCGGCGAGCCCTCGTCGTCCTCGCCGACCGTCGGCGTCGCCTTCGGCGGGTACCGCTTGGCGAGAGTGTCGTACTGGCGCTCGACCGTCGCGCGGTCGGCGTCGGTCATGCCGCCGGCGCGGTGGTACACGAAGACGAACGTGTTGCTGTCCCCGCCGGGCAGACGGTCGTCCAGCACCGCCACCTTGGTGGACTCGGCACTGGCCGGCAGGGTGTCCACGGCGCTGTCGGTGGTGACCGAGCTCAGCTTTCCGCTCAGCGGCACCATGCCCGCCGCCAGCACCAGCCACAAGCCGATCACCAACCACGGCACCCACCGGCCCGCCAACCGACCCGCCGGCGCTCCCCCGGACGGCGCTGCGTCGACTGCCATCACTGGCCTCCTCCATACGAGTTGCATCGCTTATCTGGATGCCGACTTCCTACGGAGCGAACCTGAGACGACTGTTAATGCGGTGCTCAGACCGCTTGCCCGAACCATGTGTTCATCGCACGCACCAACGTGGTGGAGGGGTGTCCTGAGCGGAAATGCCCCTCCACTGTTATGCGGTGGTGGGTGTGCGTGTCCAGGTGCCGCCGGACACGATCGTCGCGGCGAGCAGCTGCGGCGGCATGCTCGGCCAGGAACGCGAACACGCTCCCGGCCGGGATCAGGGCGCGGCACGTCTCCCAGACATCCGGCCCGACCAGCTCACCAGGCCTAGCCCAGGGAGCAGCTCGACTTCTCAGCCGGGGACGACCCGCATCCTTCGGACGGGATGGCAAGGATGAGCCGGTAGATCCCGAATGCCAGCGCCCCCAGGATCACCGCGGAGACGACGAGGTGCGCCGCGCGTGTCCATCGTGCCTGCCAGTGATTGTGAGCCAGGAGGAGGAAGAGGGCGGCGAGCAGCCAGACGAACAGACCGACAGCGCTGATGATGACGATCCCCACTATGTGCACCAGTGGAGGATGCCCCTGGCAAACATGATCACCCGCTCCGACGCCCGGGCCTGCGGCCTTCGGCATCGGTCCACGGAGGCGTCATGAAGCTCGGCAAGGCGCTCGCCACCGGAGTCACGGAAGAGCGGTCGCGGAACAACGAGGAAGAACTCGAACTCCGCCGACTGATCAATAGCGCCCCTCGTCGGGCCTGGTCGGCAGTGCTCACCGACCAGGCCCGACGTCAACACCGCGGTCCTACCGCCGTAGACCCTGCCCCTCTCCCCTACCTCGTGCGCACCGGCGCGCGACCGTCGAGAGCCGAGTCGACATGTCCCTTCAGTGCTACGCCTATCGGGACAGGGCGCCCTCCAACAGTTCGGCGACCTGTGCGTAGAACACTGCCGGGTCGCCGGCGAGGGCGGACTTCACCATCGCCGTCCAGTCGTCGACGACGACCTCGATCGACCCGGCGGCCAGGCCGTCGAGCGAGCGGCGCGTCACCTCGCGCGGATCGACCTTGGGCCCGTCGTACCCGGCCGACATGTCCGTGTCGGCGGCGCCGAGGAGGACGCCTTGGACGAGCGTGCCCTGCGCGGCGAGCTCGAGACGGACGCCGTTGGTCATGTTCCACTCCGCGGCCTTGGCGGCGGAGTACGCACCGGAGCCCGGGACGGCGAACCACGACAGCGCAGACAGAACGTTCACGACGGCACCTCCCCCATGGGCGGCGAGGATCGGACTGAACTCCCGGATCACGTCGAGCGTGCCCCAGAAGTGCGTGTCCATCTCACGACGGATCTCGGCGAGTTCGCCCGTGACGAGGCCGGCACCGGTCGTGATGCCGGCATTGTTGACGAGCAGACTGACGTCCCTCGCGGCGTCCGCCGCCGCGACGACGGACTGGTGATCGAGCAGGTCGAGCCGCAACGGCACCACTCGGGAATCGTCGAAGTCGAGCGTCTCGGGACGACGCGCGGTCGCGTACACCTTGCTCGCCCCGCGTTCGAGCAGTTCGAGGACGAAGTGACGGCCGATGCCGCGGTTGGCTCCGGTGACGAGGGCGATCTGGTCGGTGACGTTCATGGGTTTCCAGCTTCTTGTATAGGCCTCTTGATCGGCCGGGCCGCGCCCGACACCTCGCTACGCTAGAAGTTGACGTTGGCGTCAAGGTCAAGCCCAAGGCCCGCCCAGAGGGAGGACGCAGATGCGGATCGGTGAGCTCGCGCATCGAGCCGGAGTCAGCACCAGAGCACTGCGGTACTACGAGGAGCAGGGGCTGCTGACCTCCGAACGCACCGCCAGCGGTCAGCGCATCTACGCCGAGGCGGCTGTTGAGCGGGTCCGGCTGATCCAACTGCTGTTCACCGCCGGCCTGCCCAGCCGGACCATCGTGCGGCTGATGCCCCACATCGAGGCCGGGCACGCCACACCCGAGTCCTTCGAACTGCTGGAAGCCGAACGCGACCGCATCACCGCCGCCATGACGGACCTCGCCGCCGCCCGTGACGCGCTGGACCGCATGATCGACATCGCGCATCACCCGACCCCCGAACACTGCCCCGCCCTCCGGGAACCCGCCTGGGCGCCGTACGATGCGGCGGGCGCGGACGCGATCAGCCCGGACGAGGCCGCCGCCGTCACCGTCTGACCACTCGGCGGTGTTTGTCCCGGGACCCGGCTCGATCAGCTCCGAAGCGATAGATCGAGGACTTTTGTTCGCCGCCTTCGGCGACAGCAATCACGTGTGAGGGGCGAGCTGTTCGCGCACCCATCCGGGACCGGGGTTGGTGTGTGGCCGTCCTGCCACGACAACGGTCGGCACGGTCTCGTTGCCGTCGTTGGCTGCCCTCACCGCTGCGGCTCCTGCCGGGTCGCGCCAGATGTCGACCCAGTGCAACTGGCGGGCGCTGGAGCCCAGCCGGATGCGCAGTCGGATGCAGTACTTGCAGCCCGGCCGCCAGAAGACGACCGGCCGGCCGTCGACCGCGCTACGGCGTTGTGCCTCCCGGGCGCCGATCGACTTCGGGAAGACCAGGGGTGAGTTCACGCCGGCGAGCGCCAGGAACGCCAGCAGGAGTCCTGCGGCCGTGCCGGGGCTCCCCTTGAAGATCAGGCCGGTTGCGAGGGCTGAGCCGCTGAACACGAACAGCATCGGCAGGATCCAAGCGCGCGTCATGGTGATGCAGGCTACCGACTCCGCGTGATCGCCGAAACGCTCATGAACACCGTCCATGGCCAGAACCTGCCGGAGCCACTCGCCGGTCACTTGGCGCAGGCCCTGCGAGAACACGGCAACCCGCCCCTCTGACCCGTGCCTTAGAGGCCCTAACAGAAGCTGTAGATCATGTGACTTTCGGTGTGGGCGCTCGTTGGTTTGATCGTGGGAAAGCGAGAGTCTCGGCCGTGGATCGTCTCGGATGAACTGTGGTCGCTCATCGAGCCGTTGCTGCCTGAGCCGGGACCGAAGCTGGTCGAGGGCAGGCCGCGGATACCGGACCGGCAGGCCTTGTGCGGGATCCTGTTCGTGCTGCATACCGGCATCCAGTGGGAGTACCTGCCCCAGGAGCTGGGCTTCGGCTCGGGGATGACGTGCTGGCGGCGTCTGGCCGCATGGAACGAAGCCGGTGTGTGGGACGAACTGCACTTGGTGCTGCTGAAGAAGCTGCGTGCGGCGAAGAAGCTGGACTGGTCGCGGGCGGTGATCGACTCCTCCCATGTGCGGGCCGCTCGGCGGGGCCCAAAAGCGGGCCCAGCCCGGTCGACCGCGCACGGCCGGGCAGCAAGCACCACGTCCTCACCGACGCCCAGGGCATCCCGCTCGCGGTGTCGCTGACCGGCGGCAACCGCAACGACGTCACCCAACTCCTGCCCCTGCTCGACAAGATCCCCGCCGTCGCCGGGGTTGTCGGCCGGCCCCGCCACCGGCCAGACGCGCTGCTCGCCGACCGCGGCTACGACCACGACAAGTACCGGCGCCTGCTGTGGCAGCGCGGCATCCGCCCTGTCATCGCAGAACGAGGCCAGCCCCACGGCTCTGGCCTGGGCGTCTACCGGTACGTCGTCGAGAGAACGATCGCCTGGCTGCACGGCTTCCGCCGCCTGCGGATCCGCTGGGAGCGACGCGACGACATCCACGAAGCCTTCCTCGGCCTCGCCACCTGCCTCATCACCCACAGACACGTCCAACGCCTTTGTTAGGACCTCTTACCCACCCGGGCCTACCGGCTCTCTTCGCCCTGGGCGACCTCGACCTCGTGATGAAAGGCCACCACACCGGTGGTTGCCGCCGCGGCGGGCAGGATCGCGCAGACGGTGAGGAGCAGGGCGATCCATCGCCTGGTGTTCGAGCGGCCGTGGTCAGGGGTGAGGAGAGCGGCGACCCGCTGGGGAACGGGGCCCGTGGTCGCGGCGGCGGCGAAGTCCGGACGGGTGGAGCGTTGAGCGTCCCCCGCGAGCGCGGCGCGGGCGATGGCCCGTGCCAGGAGGCGGCGGTCGCCGACGGCTGCGGCAGCGCTCTCGTCGGCGGCACGTTCCGCGGCGAGCCGGATGGTGTCACGCGTGACGTGGAGCGCGGGGTGGCAGTGGGCGGCGAGTTCGGCGCCTGCCAGGAAATAGTGGTGGCCGCCCGCGTTGTGGGCCCGCTCGTGCGCGAACAGGGCCTCTCGTTCGGCGGGGCCCAGGCTGCGCAGCATCCCGGTGGTGACGACGATCCGGTGGGGCCTGCCGGGCAGGGCGTACGCGTCCGGGTGCGGGGAGTCGACGACGCACAGGTCGCCCGCGGCGGGGCGGCGGTCGGCCTCCGTGCGAGCGGTGCGGAAGGCCCGGATCTGACGTACGGCTGAGCGTGCGAGGGTCCAGGCGCCGAGGGTGAGCGCGCCGGTGGCGAGGGCGGCGGCCGGCAGGACGATCAGGTCCGAGGGGGTGCGCAGCGGGTGGATGAGCTCGCCCAGTTGCGCGAAGAGGGAGAGCTTGAGCAGTCCGATCAGGACGAGGGCGCCGAGGGCGGCCACGCATGCGCCGGCGCACGCCAGAACGCAGGCGGTCAGCGCGCGCAGGGCGGTGACCGGGTCGAGGCGTACGAGGGCACGCCGGGCCAGTGCCGGCAAGGTGAAGGGCAGCAGGAGCGGAATCAGAAGCAGGGCGATCACTGCTCGTCGGCCTCCAGCAGTTGGCGCAGCAGCTCCCCGTCGTCCGGGCTGAGCCGGGCGACGAACCGGGCGAGGACTGTCTCGCGGTCGGCGTCCCGGTCGAGCTCGGTGTGCATGCGCTGGGCGGTCAGTCCGGGGGCGTCCTGCACCGGGACGTAGGCGTAGCCGCGCCCTTGTCGCTCCCGGGCGACGACACCTTTGTCGTGGAGGCGGGACAGGATGGTCGTCACCGTCGTACGGGCGAGGCCGGAGGACAGCTCGGCCTGGACCTGCGCCGGGGTGAGCGGTGCGCCGGCGGCCCACAGGGCGGCCATCACGGCTGCTTCGAGCTCGCCGGCCGGCCGGCGTTCGTCCTTCGGCTCGGTCATAGGAACCATCCTCACCCCGTTATCGTCTACAGTTGAGTAGACCGTCTACACGATTGTAGTCAGTGGTGGGGGTGCTTGGGACGCGCCCGCTCCGACAGGCCGAAGGGGTCGCGACGATGTCCACACCCGTCCACCTATCGTCGCAGCTCGCTGTCAACGTGCTCGATGCCCATTCTCTGCTGGCCGCCTTCGGAGTGCTGGGGGTCGGGGCAGTGCTGTTCGCCGAGACGGGACTGCTGATCGGCTTCTTCCTGCCGGGCGACTCACTGCTGTTCACGGCGGGCCTGCTGTGCACGGGCTCCACCGACCACAGTGTGCACCTGTCCCTCGGCCCGTTGCTGGTCGCAGCCGCGGCCGGTGCGCTGGTCGGGGCGCAGTGCGGGTACCTGCTCGGCCGGAAGGCGGGCGGAGCCGTGTTGGCCCGCAGCCGCTCACAGCGCCTGCACGAGGGTGCGAAGCGCGCCGAGGAACTGCTGGAGCGGTACGGGTACGCGAAGGCCATCGTGCTGGCCCGCTTCGTACCGGTGGTGCGGACCGTGCTCAATCCGATGGCGGGCGCACTGGAGGTGCCGGTGCGGACGTTCACGCTGTGGCAGGTCGTCGGCGGGCTCGTGTGGAGCGTCGGCCTCACACTCGCGGGGTACGCGCTGGGCTCGTCGATCCCGAACATCGACCGTTACCTGCTCCCGCTCGTGGCGCTGATCGTCGTCGTATCGCTGATCCCGGTTCTTGCCGAGGTACGCAGGTCGCGTCGGAGCGCCGGTTCCAAGGCGGAAAGCAGGTGATCATGGCCTTCGACGGGCAGTCGATCGACGGCGCCGCCTACCTGGACGTGGTGCGTACGGCCGGGCATGCGCCGGGCTGGCTGGACGGCGCGGTGTCGTTCTGGTCGACGTACGGGCTCGTCGTGTTCGCTGTCCTGGCAGGCGCCGGCTGGTGGTTCGCGCGCCGGGCCGGGGGCGCGGCAGTGGTGACGGCGCTGGCAGTCCCGGTTGTCGTAGTAGTGGCGTACGGCGTGGATGCCGTGGTGAAGCTGCTGGTGAGCGAGGAGCGGCCGTGCCAGAGCCTGCACGTGAAGACCTTGGAGGCGTGTCCTGCGCCCGGGGACTGGTCCTTCCCCAGTAACCATGCGGCGATCGCGGCCGCCGCCGCGGTGGCCCTGCTCTTCGTCTCACGCCGGCTGGGGGTGGCCGCGTCCGTGGCCGCTGTGGCGATGGCGGCCTCCCGGGTGTGGGTCGGCGTGCACTATCCGCACGATGTCGTGGCCGGAGTACTGGTCGGCGGGCTCGTCGCACTCCTGTCGATGACCGCGGCACGGCGGTGGTCCCCGGCCCTGGGCGGGTGGATCCGCTCCGGCCGCCTGCGCCTGCGCCTGCTGGTGACGACCTCATGAACCGGCACGACACTGCCGACCTGGCGGGCACCGTCGGTCTCGGTGCCTTCATGGCCTTCGGCCTTCTCGCCTGGGTCGTGATCGGCCAGAACGGCGCTCCCCTGTGGCCGGACGACAGCTTGCTGGTCTGGTCGCTCGGCCATCGCCCGGACGTGGCGACGGCGCTGGCCCGCGGGGTGACCGCCACCGGCAGCGGCGCCGTCCCGTATGCCCTCGCGGCGCTGGCCGGCCTGGTCGCAGGGCACACCGCGCGGCAGCGCATGGGTGCCGCCGCGCTGAGCCTTGCCTGCATCGGCTGCGGACAGGCGATGCGCTACGGGGTGATGACACTCCTCCAGCGGCCGCGTCCGCCGCACGCCGACTGGGCGGCGTCCGCGGGCGGCTGGGCCTTCCCCTCCGGGCACACCACCACAGCGGCGCTCACCGCCGGGCTGCTGATCGTCGCCCTCTCCATGCGCGCCCGGCGCGGCGCCACCCCACTCCGGGTCGTCATCGGGTGCTGGGGCGTGCTGGTGGGCCTGTCCCGCGTCTATCTCGGCGTGCACTGGTTCAGCGACGTCATCGGCGGCTGGCTGTTCGCCACCGGCTGGCTCGGAGTGTGCCTGTACGGGATGGCCCGATGGCTTCCCGCATCATTCACCTCGGGCCCACCTTCTACGGCCGACGATCCGGCGGAGGACCATGCACCACAAGATCCTTGCCGGCCCGATGGGCAGGAGCGCAGCGTACGGCTGAGCGGGCAGCCCCGCCTGGATGCCCAGGGACGGCTGATCGTGACCTTCCCCGGCGCGGGGCCACCCCCGACCAGGCCACACGACTGACGACACACGGAAGGTGTCGGGGCGTACGGCGAGGGGACTTGGGTGGACAGGCCGGGTTCGGCGGCGTTCCCCAGGGGGCCGGCTCGGCCAAGGCCCCTCCAGTTCAGCCAGGAGCTGGAGGAGCCGTTCCCACCACGCGGTCAGGACAGGATGCCCTCTTCGCAGACACGGCGGGCGACCTCACGGAGTTTGATGTTGTTCTCCTGGGAGTAGCGGCGCAGCACCGCGAAGGCTTCATCCTCGGTGAGGCGGTGGGCGCCCATCACGATCCCCATGGCCTCGCCGATGATGTGGCGTGTGGCGACGGCCTGTTCCATCTGGGCGTGCGTGCGGGCGCTGGAGAAGGCGACCGCGGCGTGGGAGGCGAGCAGCCACCCGGCGGTCTCGCTGTCGGAGTCGAAGGCGCCGGGCTTGCGCGAGTACAGGTTCAGCGCGCCGAGATCCTCTTCGTCGGTGAACAGCAAAAAGCCCATCATGCTGCCCACCCCCAGTGCCTGGGCGCGGGGAGCGTAAGCGGGCCAGCGCCGGTGCTCGGTGGTGAGATCAGCGATGCGGAAGACCCGGTCGCCCTGCGAAGTGCGGACGGCATCAAAGCAGGGCCCCTCACCCACCTGCTGCTGCAGGGCGTCGCTTTCGACGACAAAAGGATCGGTGGGTGCGAGGGATTCCACCCGCGTGCCGTGCAGGACGAGGATGCCGGCCGCGTCACAGCCCTCGACCAGCTCCGTGGCCGAGGCCGTGATCCGCTCCAGCGTCGAGGTCACCGAGTCCTGCGCCAGCAGCTCCCTCGCCATCGACGCCATCTGCAGCGCGAACCGTGCCCAGTCCACTACCCCTCCATCGCTCGTCCGGCCTGGACAAGCCTCATACCCAGCGTTGCACGCGCCCTCCACCCTAAACAGGGAGCTGCTCCGCGCGGCGTACGCAAAACGGCTGTCCCACTCCCGAACAAAACTGCGTCGCCGCCGGTAGTCGCTGCGTCGGGCCGTTGCCTGGTGACGTCTGCGCCAGTGAGACCAGTGCAGCAGCCTGACCGGATACAGAGGCGGGTGGGGCGAAGACGGCAGGGAATAGGTCGCGGATCTCCGGGACGGTCAACCTTGCCGTGCGGTACCCGGCGTGGCGACCGTACGACAAGAGCTCCGGCTCACCGGCGAACGGCTCTTGCACGCGGGTCACTTCCCGTAGGCCTGCTTCCACCGCGCTCGGTGACGGGAGTCGCCCTGGCCGCGACCGTTCACACGGCTCAGTGCCAAAAGGGAGGTTCCGTTGTTCCACAAGCCGAGGTGATCGCGGTGCACAGCGAGAATGCCGTGCTTCACCGCGAACGTCTCGGAAGGACGGCTGAACCTGGTGGTCGTCACAAACACCGCCACGTCGGCCTGGAAGTGGACCTTGGCACCCAGGAGATCACGTAGCTCACGGCTGGCGATGGTGCTGCTGGGCGCGTACCGCTTGCACTGGATCACAAACGTCCGGCCATCCGGCAGACGACCGACGACATCAGCACCGTTGTCGTGCGAACCACCCACCCGCCGGACCTCCGTACACCCGTCCCTGCGGCACAAGTCGGCGACCAGCTCCTCGAACTCCGTGCCCGTCATCGCATCCACCTCGGCCAGGGTCCGCCGACCGGCCTTCACCGCCTCGTCCTGGCGCCAACGGCGGTCCCGAGCACGCACCCTCCGGTCAGTGCGCCACAGCCACCAGCCCACGACTCCGATACCGCCGAGGACCACGCTCCCGACGACGTACGGCCACACCTCCGACCAGAACGCCATCAGAACGATGAGCAGGCCGCCTCCGCCGAGCACGATCGGCTTTGCTCCTGTCACCCGCCCGCTACGACGAGCCGGCTTCCGTCCACGATGAACAGCCATCTCACCCTCCCCCGAACCTTCCTGAACCGAGAGTGTCGGCACCGCAGGACAAGCCCGGAAGAGCGCGACTCGGCCATGACCGATTCCGCTCAGCCGGATCCGGCGACCGATACGACCATCCGCTGATTCAGCAGCGTGGCTGTCAGCGCGCTACTCGCAGACAGTCGTGATCGGCGTGGAGACGCCGGCTCCGCTGGGCCCCGCGAGCGTTGCGGTCCCGCCACCGGCGAACGAGCAGCGGGCGCTGTTGCTCAGGACGAGGGTGATCGGTTCGATGTCGGGTCCGCCCGGCATGTGGTTGCTGTTGCTGGGAAAGCCCTGGGGGACCGACAGATCGACCATGCGGTCGGGGGCACCGTCCAGGCACACCCAGCACCCCGACCAGCACGCGCCTGTGAGCTGCCGCGTTGTGATGTCTGAGCCGTGACCGCGGCGCCCCCGGCGGTCCACGCCCAACCGACGATCTCCAAAGTGGATACGGTGTTGCTGTTATGGTGCCGGCCAAAGGAGGTGCACGTTTCGGTGGCAGCAGCTGGACCTATGCGAGCGACCACGGGATCGGGTCGGGGCCCGGGGCGTCCGCCCGTGCCGCTGGAGCGCATCGTCTCTACCGCGCTGCAGATCGTGGACGATGAAGGGGCCGACGCTCTCTCGATGCGGACGCTGGCCCAGCGCCTGGGCTCGGGCACGGCGACGCTGTACCGGCATTTCGACAACCGGGCAGCGCTGGTCGCCCATGTCGTGGACCGCATGTTCGGCGCCGTGGAACTGAAGGGCGACGAACTCCTCGCGATGGGCTGGCAGCAAGCGCTGCGGACGGTCGCGCACACCATGTTCGAGGCCCTGGCCCGGCACCGGAACGCGGCGCGCCTGTTGGTCGAAGAGATTCCCCTGGGGCCGAACGCCATGGCGCTGCGGGAGCACTCCGTCGCGGCGCTGCTCGACAGCGGCTTCCCGCCGCGACTGGCCGCGCACACGTATGCGACCCTGTCTCGCTACGTTCTCGGATTCGCCATACAGGTCAACGGTCATGGCGGTGGCGGGCAACTCGACGACGCGCAACTGTCCGCTGTCTTTCAGAGCGTCGATCCAGCCTTGTTCCCGGCGACGGTCACCGTCGCCGAGTCGATGCCCGTTCCGATCGAGGACGAGTTCTCCTTCGGACTCGAACTCCTTATCCGCGGGCTTGCCCGCCTGCGCGACGACGCCTGACCAGCCAGGACGCTGCGAACCTGAGGCCGCCCGCCTACGGCGGCTCGTCAGCGGAAGGCGAAGTGCTCGGCGTAGAGGTGCTGGCGGGGGACGCCCTGGCGGTGAAGGGCGCGAGTGAGGTTCTCGATCATGGAGGCGGGGCCGCAGAGGAAGACGTGTGTGTCGGGGGTGATCGGTCCGGCCTGGGCCTGGATTCTTTCGGCGGTCAGCCGGCCGTGGCTGCGCCTGAATGTCGGGTGGAGCCGGAACTCGGGGCGGTGTGCTGCCGCAGCGGTGAGTTCCAGGAGGAACGGCGCGTCTTCGGCGGTGGGGGCGCAGTAGAAGAGGTCGGTGCGGGGCGGCGCTGCACCGGGATGGGTGAGCCAGCCGAGGAAGGGCGCGATACCGATGCCGCCCGCGATCCATATCTGCCGGGGTCCGCCGAGGGTGTGGTCGAACATGCCGTAAGGGCCCTTGAGCCAGCCGCCGACCCGCAGGTAGACGAACTGGCCTCCGGTCACGGGAAGCGTCGTCTCACCGGTGGGCGTGAGGGTGAGGTCGAGGATGTCGGGTGTCGGCCGCTCGACACGGTGGACGGGTAGTCCGCCCGGGGTTCCCTGTGCCGTAGCACCAGTTCGTCGTAGGTGTAGGCGGTCATGCTGACGGTGGCCACGCTGACGTAGACCGCCAGGAGGGGCGCGGATCCGTTGATGCTGAGATCAATGTGACGGGCGCGGCCGAGACGGCTGCCGCGTCTTCGCATGGTCAGACTCTCGATGCCGCCCTCGTCCAGAAGGGCGATGGCCGCCTGGACGATGCGCTCTTGGTGCGGGGCGTCGCGGGGCATGCCCGCAGTAGTCGGCATAGGGCTGCTCACGGCACTTTCTTGCTGTGGGAACGAGGCCGCGGGGTGCCGGCGCGCCGACGCGGACGGGGTGGCGTACGCGTCGGCGCGCCGGCCATGCGTGGGGGCCGTGGCGGTATGTCAGCCGAGGGAGCCCACGGGCCGGATGCTGCGCAGCAGCCGCTCTCCGGACTCGCGCAGCTGGTCCATGACCTCGTCGAGGCCGGGTGCGCGCAGGACGTGATCGCGTTTGCGCCAGGTGCCGGCGACCATCACGGCCTCGATGTTGGCGATGTCGGCGTGCAGGGCCGTGGCAACCGGGTCGTGCGCCGGCCACAGGTTGAGCGCCCGGGCGTCGACGGCGACCAGGTCGGCCTGCATGCCCGCCTCGATCCGGCCCACCTTGTCTGCCAGGCCCAGTGCCTTCGCTCCTTCGACCGTGGCCCAGGCAAGCGCCTGTTTGCTGGTGACAGACGGTGTGTTGGCGTACATGCCGGTCGTCTGCCGGAGGTGGGCATGGTCCAGGCTGCGCTGGTGGGCCAGCGCGATCCGGGCCGCGGTGAGGACCGCGCCGGGTACGGCGGTATCGATGTCGGTGCCCAGGGAGGGTGCCGCGTCCAGGCTCAGCAGGGGTCCCGTGATGGGTGTGCCGTGCCCTTGGCCCAGTTCGTTCTCCGGGGTGATGGTGAAGGTGACGCCCGCCCCGACCAGCGTCTTCAGCCAGTCCGCGGGCATGTCGGATCCGTGCACGACGTTGGTCAGGGCGCTGAACAGCCCAGCGTCGCGTACGGCTTCCCAGCCAGGTGAGGGTTCGCCGCCGCTCTGGTGCATCGAGACGACGAGCCCGCGTTCCGCACCGGCCCGGAAGTCGGCCACCGCGGTCTCCGGCGAGGAATACTGCGGCCCTTGCAGAGCCATGCCCAGGGTCAGGAGGGCGTGCTCGCGGACGGGGCCGTCGAGCAGCCGGTCGATCTCGCCGAGGGGGTGAGGAGCATCCGGGGAGCGGTAGGGCGTGCCGTGCAGGAGGACGGCACGGATTCCCGCCTGGACCAGTCCCTCGACGGCCGCGTCGGCGTGCTCGGGCGACAGGGCGTTGTGGCACCAGTCGCCCACCGTGGTCGTCCCGCAGTTGAGCTGATTCAGCGCGCCGGCGAGATTGCTGATGTGCATGTCGGCCGGGGTGTAGTGCCCGACGCACTCCCCGTGCAGGTGCGTGAGGTACTGCATCAGCGTCCAGTCGGCGCCCGCCGAACGCAGCGCGGTCTGCCAGGTGTGGAGATGGGCGTTGACCAGACCGGGGATGATGACGCGGCCGGAGAAGTCGACGACCTCGGCGTCGGGCGCCTCGATGTTTTCACCGACGGCGGCGATGGTCTCGCCGTCGACGAGGATGTCGACATGCTCGGCGTCCGGCCGGTCCGGCGTCATCGTGATGACCTGCGCCCCGCGCAGCAGTATGCGGCTCATTCAGCGGCCCCCGAACCGCACGAGGTGTGGCTCGGCTGGAACATGGCCCGGCTCCTTGCCTCCGGCGTCATTGCCCGCACGGCGGCTTGTGTCGTGGTGAGGAAATCCGACGTGGCGATGTGCCCGATGTAGCCGTCGGGACGGATCAGCAGCAGCGTGTCGCCGGTCAGGCCGTAGGCGCTGCGCAGCGTGTTCCCGGGGTCGGAGAAGCCCGCGGGCGGCCCGACGGTGAGCCGCTTCAACTGGGCGCCCGTCGTCGGCCAGTGGAGGAGGTCGAGGTCTCGGGCGGCGCCGGGGCCGTAGGCGATGGCGGTGAAGTGCGGTCCCTGGAAGAGGTGGAACAGGCGGGTCTCGGCGCCGTCGGCTCCGAGCAGTCGGGCGTCCGGGGCGCGGTCGCCCACGTGCAGCGTGCTGGTGTCGCCGCTGTTGGCACGGGCGAGCGGGCCGCCGTAGTAGGTCAGGGAGAGCTGCTGCTCGTCCTTGCCGCGCTTCATGCTGGAGGGGTCCAGCTTGGCGATGCCGCCCCACTTCTCCGTGGACAGGCCCAGGACCCCGGCGGCGATCGGCTGCCGCTCGGCCTCGTAGGTGTCCAGCAGGGCCGGGTCGGCTCCGGCGAGGACCTGGCCGAGCTTCCAGCCGAGGTTGTAGCCGTCCTGCATACCGGTGTTCAGGCCCTGGGCACCGGCCGGGGTGTGGACGTGCGCGGCGTCGCCGACGAGGAAGACACGTCCGCGGCCGTAGTGCTGCGCGAGACGGATGTTGGGCCGGAACACGGACTTCCAGTGGATCTCGTGCAGCTGGATGTGCCGGTTGCGGGTGTGGGAGTGGATCCGGTCGATGATGGCGCCGATCTCCTGGGGCGGCTTCTCGTCGGGCGTGAGCCGGATCATCCACTGGAACATGTCGCTGTGGGGCAGCGGGCAGGCGGCGATGAGCTTGCCGCCGCGGCCGGGCCACATGTGCCACCGGTTGCGGGCCAGGCCACTGACGGAGGCATCCACGATCAGCACGCGGTCGGCCTCGTCCGTGGTCCCCACGAAACCGATGTCGAGCTGCTTGCGCACCGCGCTGGAGCCGCCGTCGGCCCCCACGGCATAGCGGGTGACGATCTCCTCGACCCCGTCCGCGCCGACCACCTTGGCGACCACCGCGTCCGCGTCCTGCGTCAGCTCGGTCAGTTCCTTGCAGAACTCGACCTCGCGGCCGAGCTCACCGAGCCGGGCGTGCAGGGCGCGGTCCGTGCGGAACTGCGGGATCAGCCAGGTGTTCGGGTACGGGACGTCCGAGGTGGCCTCTCTTTCGGGGAACATCCTCCACGGCACACCGATGGGTCCTGCATGCAGCCCGAGCTTGGGATAGTTGTCGCCGCCGGCCAACACGTCATCGAGAGCGCCGAGGTCCTCGAGGACTTCGAGGCTGCGGGGCTGGATGCCCTTGGCGCGCGAACCGTCGAAAGCGTGGGGGGACTTGTCGACGATCCGGACGTCGAGTCCACGGCGCACGAGGTCGATCGCCAAGGCGGAACCCGAGGGGCCGGCACCGATGATCAGTACATCGATGGCCTGCGGGTTGTTCATGAGCCGAGCCTTTCGGTGCGTGCGGACACGAACGGGACGAGCTGATCGGCGACGTCGCGAGGCCGTTCGAATGGGGCCATATGCCCGCATTTAGTAATTACGTGATGTTTCTGAGGCTTCAGTAGAGCGTGCGCCGTGTCGAAGTGCGTCAGCGGCGTGACGTCGTCCTCGTCGCCCCACAGCAGCAGCGTCGGAATGCCCAGGGCCCCCGTGCGCCGGAAGAGGTCGTCACGGCCGGTGAAAGGCAGGTGCTGCAGGGTGTCGAAGACCGCGTACAGCGAGCCCTCGAAGCGGAACGCGTCGAGGACCATCTCGGTTATTTTCGCGCCGAGTTCGGGGTCGCGGACGTTGTGTCCCAGGTGTCCTTGAAGGATCTGCCGGCCGCGCCGCCGGGCGATGAGTCCGGCCAGCCAGTCATTGCGCAGCAGCCGGTGAGGGGAGGTCAGCCGGGGTTTCGCAAGACCGGCAGGGCCCACGATGGTGAGGGTGGCGATGGACGCGGGGTACTGGGCGGCGTACGTCATGCCGACCAACGCGCCCATGGAAGTGCCGACCAGGTGCAGGGGCCGCGCCGTCAGGCCGAGCCGGTCCGTCAGCTCGGCCAGCTGCCGCGCGAACAGCGTCTCGTCGTATCGCGCCCGCACCCGGTCGGAGTAGCCGCGGCCGTAGGCGCTGCAGGTCAGCGTGCGCAGCCCGTGGGCGTGCAGCTCGCTGACGAGGCCGTCCCAGTAGAACAGCGGGATGGTCAGACCGCCCGCCATCAGGACCACGTCCCCGTCCTCGGGGCCCGTCAACTCGTAGTGGGTGACGCCGTCGGACAGCTCGATGAAACTGCCACGCAGCGCCCCCCGCGAGTCGGCGGTGAGCTTGCGATCCTCGCTCGGAGCGACGAAGTACTTCATGGAACGGGCCTCCTTGCCCTCAGTTCGCGGGAGTGTCGGCACAGGAGCCGAGGAACTTCGCGATCGCGTCCGCGACCCACTGCGGTTCCTCCTCCGGCAGCAGATGTCCGCCGTGGGGGTGGACGAGCTCCTGGGCGCCGGGGATGTCGCGGGCGAAGTGCTGGCCGTCGATGCTCGCGCTGCGCAGCACGAGTGTGGGCACCGTGATGCGAGGAATCTGCGCGCTGCGGTCGGGCTGGTCGGTGTTGCAGAAGTCGACGAAGGCCGAGCGGTTACCGGGGCGGCTCATGAGCTGATAGGCGCGGTCCACCATGGCGTCGTCCACGATCTGCGAATGCGGCCCGACGTTCTCGCGCAGGTTGCGTTCGAGTGCCCCGCGCGGCATCACCCGCCTCAACAGGGGCCGCAGCAGCGGATTGCGGGCCAGACGCATCCCCGCGGGCACCGTCTTCTCCGGGTAGCCGGTGGCATTGACCAGTACCAGGCCGGTCAGCCGCTCCGGATGATCCAGCGCGACGTTCCAGGCGATGTTGCCGCCCAGGGAATTGCCGGCCACCGCGTAGCGCGGCACGCCCAGCGCCTCCAGGAAGCCCGACACTGTCGCGGCGTACGCCGGGATGCGGTAGTCGCGGTCCTTGCGCGGGCCCGTCAGTCCGAACGCCGGCAGGTCGGGACGGATGACATCGAAGGCATCCGACAGCAGATCCGTCGCGCGGTCGAAGTGCTGCAGGGACGAAGCACTGCCGTGCAGCAGCACGAGTGCCGGGCCGTGCCCAGCACGCTTGTAGTGCACGCGCAGGCCGCCCACCTCGACGAACCGGGAATCGGACTGGGGCTCAGACCAGGTACTCATAATGGATACACTGTTACCGATATAGCGGTCGTGTCAAGTGGGGCGAAGCCTGGCTTGCGCGGCGTCCGTCACACCGCACGCCGGGCGTTTACAACCAAGAAATGGACACTTACAGTGGACGCACGTCCATTTCAATAGCCCTCCATGGATCACCGGAGCCCGCTATGCCAGTCCAGTCCTCCTCTGCCGACACCGCCGCACACGCACCACCCGGCGCGCCGACCGACGGTCAGCAGACCGCGGTCGACAAGGCGTTGGTTCTTCTGAAGTCGCTCGCCTCGATGGACGGGGAGATCGGCGTCAGCGAACTGGCCCGCCGCTCGCAGCTGACGAAGTCAACCGCGTTCCGTCTGCTGGGCATCCTCCAGCGCAACGATCTCGTCGAGCGGGTCGGCAGCAACTACCGACTGGGCAGCGAGCTCTTCACCATGGGCGAGCGAGTGTACGGTGCGACCCCAGTGCTGCTCCGCGAGCAGCTGCTGCCCCATCTCGTGGACCTGTACGAGCTGACGCACGAGACCGTGCACCTGGCGGTCCTGCGGGGCACCGACATCGTGTACGTCAACAAGATCCACGGCCATCGGGCCGCCCGCTCCCCCTCCAAGATCGGCGTCCGGCTGCCCGCGTACTGCACCGGCGTCGGCAAGGCCCTGCTGGCCTTCGACCACGACGCGGCCGAGGCTGCCGTATCGGCCGGCCTCCCGGCCCGCACCGAGTACACCCTCGCCGACCCGCGACGGTTCCGGGAGGAGCTGCGGCGCATCCGCCAGGACGGCATCGCTTACGACCGGCAGGAAGTCGCCCCCGGTCTGACCTGTGTCGCAGTGCCGATCATGGGTGCCTCCGGACGTCCGGTGGCGGCGCTCTCGGTCGCCGGCGCCCACCACCGCTTCGAGCCGTCCCGATACGCCCCGGCCCTGCGCCGCGTGGCCTTCGAGGCGGCACGCGCCCTCACCGCAGCGAAGGCACGCCAAGCGGCAGCGCCGTACGACGTGAGCAGGCCGCCGGCGGCCTGAGCGGACCGCCGGTGCCCCCGGCACACGCGGCACCGAGGTCACCAGGCAGGCGGATCGGACACACCGACCCGGCCGATCCGCCTGCCATGCCGTCGCGGACTGTCCGGCCCCACCCGTCTGTGGGTGGACCCCGGTCTCCGACATGACCACCCCTGGTCTGGACGCGGAGAACGGTGGCCGGCCCGGCGTGGGCGCAAGAACACCACGGTGTATGCCCGGACGCTCACGCCTGGCGACCCCGGACCGCCCTGACGAGCGGCCAACGCCAGGTTCCGCCCTGTCCCGGGGGTGGGCCAATGGGTTGTGCCGAGATGCGGCACACCAGGTGCGGCGAAGCTCAGCGTCTGTCGTTCCCGTGGGTCCGCGCCACGTTCGTCCCGCCGGTGCCAGGCTGGACGCGCGGCACGCTCACCACGATGTGCACCAGGCTCTCGTCCGCCAGTGACTCGTACATGTGGGGCCGGTCGCCCGGATAGCGCGCGAAATCTCCCTCGGCAAGCTCCAGCGGGCTGTCGACGGGTCCCACACGTACCTTGCCGCTGATGACGTAGAGGTGCTCCAGCGTGCCCACCGGGTGCGGTTCGGACGGCGTGCCCGCACCGTCGCCGGGCCGGCCGATGCGCACCACGTAGTTCTCGATCACACCTGAGCCGTAGATGTGGTCGAGCGACCGTGACTCGTACCCTCCGTGCTGCTCCCAGACAACCTCGTCGCCCCGCTGCACGCTGATGACCTGTTCCCGCTCGGCGACGAGCCGGGTCACCGGCACGCCGAGGGCCGTGGCGATGGAGAACAGGGTGTCGACCGTGGGGTTGCCCGTGCCCTGCTCCAGATTCGACAGTGTCTGCTTGGCCAGCCCCGCCCGGCGCGCCAACTCGGCCAGGGACAGGCCGCGCTGCTCCCTGAGAAGGCGCACATTGCGCGCGACAACGCTGTTTCCTTGTGACACACGGCCACTCTACGAGTTCCGGTCGGCGTCCTCCGCGCCGCCCGCCATTCGGAGGTGGGCCAGCAACGCCGCCCCGACGGCCTGTGGCTCTTCCACGGCGAGATGACCCGTATCCACCGTCACCGACTTCGCCCCGGAAATACCCTCGGCGAGTTCCCCGGCATGTGGCAGGGGTGTGGCGGTGTCCTGGGAGCCACCGAGCACGAGCGTGGGGGCGGTGATCCTTCTCAGGTCGCGCCGGACGTCGTAGGCGGCAAGGGCGTCGCAGCAGGCGGCGTAGCCGATCGGGTCGGCGTTGGCGAGGTCCTGCAGGAGCGTCTTCCCCAGGGAGCTCGCGGCTGTGCCGGGATCGGCGAACCAGCGGCCGGGCATGGCCTCCAGCAGGGCGCCGGTCCCCTCGCGTCGTACGAGAGCGGCGCGCTCCTGCCAGAACCGCGGCGGGCCGAAGTACGCCGAGGAACAGACCAGCGCCAGCGAGGCGATGTGGTCCGGCTGACGCAGTGCGAGGTGCACCCCCACACCACCGCCGAGCGAGATGCCGGCGTAGTGGAACCGGTCCCGGCCGTGCTGGGCGACGAGGTCCAGGACCATGTGGGCAAGGTCGCCGACTGTCGTACGGCCGGGCTTGTGACCCCGGACGAGATCGCTCGGCGAGCCGCCGTGCCCTGGAAGGTCGTAGCACAGCACGCGGTGGCTCTCGGCGAGCACCGCCACATGGGGGTCCCATACGGTCGTCGACGTGCCGAGCGAGGGTCCCAGGACGAGCAGCGGCGCGTCGATCGGACCGAGCACCCGGTGATGCAGCAGAGGGCGACGTTTCACTGCGGCTCCTGTGGAGGTTCTCAGCGTTCGAGGCGGAGGGCGATGCCCTGGCCTGCGCCGATACACGGGGTTGCGGTGCCGGCGCCACTGCCCCGGCGGGCGAGCTGGTGGGCGACGGCGCCGGGCGAGGCGGGCACCAGAGGCGCCGATGTAAGAGCCGGTTACCCGGGCGATCCGGCCCGCGGCCAGCAGGACCGCGAGACCGGATTCCAGGGCGCCGCGGTTGTTCGACACCCCGCTCAGCCGCTGGCCCGTGTCCGTCAGGCCACTTCCTCGCCGGCCGCGAGGTCGGACGGGTGCTGGGCCAGGGGCGTGACCTCGACGCTCATGTAGGGGAAGAGCGGCAGGTTCCAGAGGATCCGGTGCAGCGCCTCGTTGTCGGCGACGTCGAAGACGCTGATGTTGGCGTACTGGCCGACGCACCGCCAGATGTGCACCCACTCACCGGTTTTCTGCAGTTCCTGGCAGTAGGCCTTCTCCCGGGCCACCAGGTCCGCGCGGACCTCCGGGTCGAGGTCCCGCGGAATCTCCACGTCCATGCGCACCGCGAACAGCATCGCGTTTCCTCCGGTCCTTCACTGTTCCGGCGCGAGCTCGAGGTCGTAGTGGACCTCGTGCCCGTTGCTGTCCGCCGCCGGGGCGGGGTCGAGGACCAGCTCGGGCTTGACGGCGGAGGCGATGTCATCGGTGACGTGCTCGCCGCCACGGAAGTACAGCTGGGTGGTGAGCGTCTGGTGGCCGGGTGCGCTGACCTTCAGGTGGAGGTGGGCGGGGCGCCACGCGTGCCAGCCTGCGGCGGCGATCAGCTTGCCGCAGGAGCCGTCCGTCGGAATCTGGTAGGGGGCCGGTTCGACGGTGCGGATACGGAAGGTGCCCTTCTCGTCGGCGGTGAGCCGTCCGCGCAGGTTCCATTCCGGCAGGCCCGGCGCGAACTGCGCGTACAGGCCATCGGCGTCGGCCTGCCAGATGTCGACCAGGGCGCCGGGCAGCGGGGTGCCGTCGGCGCTGCGCACCTGGCCCTGGAAGAGGAGGGGGGTACCGCTCTCGCCCTCGCGCATGGGCAGGGTGGCGTCCGCGGACAGGGCCGGGGCGTCCGGCACGTAGTACGGCCCTTCGATGGTGCCCTTGCTGCCGGGGCGGGCCTCGTTGTTGACCTCCTCGACCACGTGTTCCACCCACACGTCGAGGAAGAGCGGCCACTCACCGTCGAGGCCGACCTGGATCAGCCAGGCCTTGAGGGCGTCGTACTCGGCGTAGGTGACCTTGTGACGGCGGATCACGTCGTGTACCGCGGCCAGGACCTCCGAGGCGAGCGTGCTGACCCGCTCCTCGCTACTGGCGGCCTCGCTGCGCTCTTTGGCCTGGAAACGCTCGGTCGCCGAGGCTCCGGAGGCAGCGGCGGTGGCCTTCTGTTCCGTGCTCTGCTGTGTGGTGACGTCGGTCATGTCCGGCTCTCCTTCGAGCTGGTGGAAGGGTCAGGTGTCCTGGCGGTAGTGCTTCAGCTTGTGGTCGTCGATCTCGATGCCGAGGCCGGCGGCCGCGCGTACGCGGACCGTGCCGTTCTCGATCCGCAGCGGCTCGGTGAGCAGGTCGTCGGTCATGTCGAGGAAGTTGGACAGTTCCGCGGGGCGCCGCGCGGTGGTCGGGAAGGCGGCTCCGAACGCGGCGCTGCACAGGGAGCCGATCTGGCCGTCGATCTGGTTGCCCATCACCACGTCGACGCCCAGGCCTTCGCACTGGTGGACGATGCGCTGGGACTGGGTGAAGCCCGTGCGTGCCGTCTTCACGCTCACCCCGTGCGCCGCTCCGGCGAGGAGTTCGCGGGTGACCTCGGCGGGCCGGGTGGCGCTCTCGTCGGCGTACAGCGGGATGCTGCTGTGCTCGGCGAGCCAGCGCCGGGCGAGGACGTCGTCAGCCGGGCACAGCTCCTCGGCGAAGGTGAGGCCCACGTCCTCCAGCTCGCGCAGGGCGCGGGCCGATTCGGCCGCGGTCCAGCCCCGGTTGCCGTCGATGTAGAGCTCCACGTCCTCGCCGAGGGCTTCCCGCAGGGCGCGGGTGGCCTCGACGTCGTCCCGGTAGGGGCGGCGCCCGACCTTCACCTTGAAGGCGGTGATGCCGTACTCGGCGCGCAGCTTCTCGGCCTCGGCCACCATCTCGGCCGCCGGGGCGAAGCCGACCATGTGGGCGACCCGCATCCGGTCGGTGAACCCCCCGAGGAGCTCGGTCACCGACACGCCCAGCGACTGGCCTATGACGTCCCACAGCGCCATGTCGAGGGCGGCCTTGGCGGTGGGGTTGCCGACCGTCCTGGCCAGCCGGGTCCAGATCGCCTCGCGGCGCAGCGCGGACTCGCCCAGGATCTGCGGGGCGAAGACGGTGGCGATCACGGCGATGATCGACGCCTGGGTCTCGCCGTAGGTGAAGGGGCGGGGTGGCGCCTCCGCCGTGCCGGTGATCCCGTCCTCGGTGTGGACGCGGACGAGTACGTGCTCGGCCGTGCCCACCTCTCCGCTCGCGAAGCGCAGCGCCTTGCGGTAGGGGATGGCGAACGGGATCGTCTCGATCCTGGTGATCTTCACGTCTGGTCCTTATCGGCGGATGAGCGGACTGCGCACGACGTGAGTGCCGGCAGCGCGGTCGGCTGTGTCGAAGAAGTCCTCCCGGTAGATGTCACGTGGGAAGAGGCGCGCTTTCATCAGGGCCTTCAGCGTGTCGGCGACCATGGCGGGGCTGCCGCATACGTAGGCCACGTGGCCGGAGGCGCGGGGATAGTCCTCGGCCAGCAAGGCGGGGACTCGCCCGCTGCGGCCCTGCCAGCTGTCGCGGGAGAGGGCGGGGCGGTAGGTGAACCAGTCGTGCTCCGCCTGAAGCGTCTCGAACCACTCCGCGTCGTAGAGGTCTTCCTGGGTGGCGACGCCGTGGTAGAGCACCACCTCGCGCTCGGTGCCGGTCTCGACCAGGTGCCGGAGCATCGACACCATCGGAGCGAGGCCGGTGCCGCCGGCCAGCAGGAGAACGGGTTCCTCGCGCAGCGGCCGGAAGGAGAACTGGCCGTACGGACCGGAGAGTGTGACCCGCTCCCCCGCACTCAGCGTCTTGAAGATCCAGCCGTCGGTGCACACCCCGCCCTCGGAACGCTTGATGTGCAGTTCGATACGGCCGCCGTCGGCGGGACTGCTGGCGATGGAGTACGGCCGCTGCTCGTCGCCGGGCACGTCCAGCAGGACGTACTGTCCCGGGTTGAACGCCAGCGGCTCGTCCAGCGTGATGACGACCCGCCGCACGTCCGGGGCGATGTCCTCGACGACGGTCACCTGGCCCGCCCGGTCCCGCACCGGGTGGATGTCCACGCCCTCCTCGACGTCCACCTCGCCCTCCACGACGAGATCGCCGCGGGGGCAGGCCACGCACAGCAGTGCGCAGCCCTCTTCACGTTCGCTCTCCAACAGCGCGTACGGGGAGGCGTCACCGAGGTCGGCGTCGCCCTCGAGGATCTGTGCCTTGCAGGTGCCGCAGGTGCCGTGGGTGCACGCGTGTGGCAGCCAGATGCCCTCGCGCAGGGCGGCGTCCAGTACCGTCTGGTCCTCACGGCACTCGATCTCCGCGCCGAGCGGCTCGATGCGGACGGTGTGAGTGGTCACTGCGGTTCTCCCTTGCCGGACCCGCGGGTGCGGGACTTCTCGGGCAGCGCCCGCACCCGCGGGTGGATTGCGGTGGCCGCTCAGACCGCGAAGCTGAGCAGAGCCTTGTGTCCGATGCCGAGGTCGGCGAGCGACTTGTCCTGCCCGCCGGTGAGCGGTTCGTCGAACAGCCGCCAGTCGGTGACCGATGCCGGGTCGAAGTCGGGGTCGGACGCGGCCCAGCCATGCACCATCGAGGTGACGAACTCCGCGAACGGCATGTTCTTCGGCACCCGGAAGCAGGCGGCCGAGCAGAACAGCGGGTTGCCCCGCCAGTGCACGTAGACCAGCTGGTCGTCGCCGAACACCTCGGCGCGGTCGGCCGACGGGAACTCGTAGTCGTAGAGCGCCTTGACCGTCATCTCACACCGCCTTGCCGTCGCGGTCGCCGTCGCCGTGCCACGCGGCCCAGGCGAGCTGGTCGGGCGAGCCGGTGTACTCGCCGTTGTCGCCCTCCTGGATGCCGTACCAGGCGAGGACGTCGGGCACGGTGGGGCCGCCACAGTTGCCCTGGTAGATCTGGTGGACGGGGAGCCAGGCCTGGACGTACTTCTCCGGCTCCCGTTCGAAGATCCACTGGCAGCCGTCGCTGCACGTGTGGAAGGTCTCGTCGCGGAATGTGCTGCGCCGGAAGGAGATCCGGGCCGGATTTCCGGGCTCGGTGAAGGCCATCGGAACTTGGCAGACCTGGCACAGCTGCGGCAGTCCCTGGAAGAACACCCGGCCGTCGTCGGCCTCGATCTTCCGGTGCTTCTCCCAGACCGGCCGGTAGACCTGGTCGAAGGAGTCCGGGTACTGCTCGGCGAGCCACTTCATGTGGGCCTCGTCGGGCGTCTTGGTGGTGAAGGCGGCGGCGAACGAGAAGTTGTGCAGGATCTTGTAGACCTGGTGCGAGAGGTGGTCCTTCTCGGCGATCGCGTCGTTCACGTGCCGGGGCGGCTGGATGCCGTAGTACTCCAGGTCGGGGAAGAGCCCGCCGAGCATCTGCTCCTCGAAGTACAGCTCGAATGCCTCGCGCCAGCTCATCACCGGCTTGGGCAGCATGTAGTCCATCATCCCCGCGACCAGCGCGGACATCCGGTACGCCCGCCAGAACCACTTGTCGATCCAGTCCTGGATGATCGGCACGTTGCCCTCGTCCTGCTCCAGCAGGAACTTGATGGCCTCCAGGCCCAGGGTCATGTGCCGGCTCTCGTCGGACTGGGCGGAGAAGCCGAACGACATGGTGGGCATGTCGCCGTTGAAGCTGGCGCCGCTCATGAACGGTACGAACAGCAGGTTGGTCAGCAGGTACTCGAAGCTGAACGAGATGGAGATGAGGAACTCGAACGGCCCGGCGGTCATCGCGTCGTCGAAGAGGGACTTGGGCACCGACAGGTACCAGACCCGGTCGTGCATCTTCGACCAGCTGTGGAAGCCGCCGTAGTACTTGTTGTAGTTGCTGATGGTGTGGATCTGCGTCTGGCAGTGGCGCAGTTCGTCCACGCTCTGGCACAGCGCCGCGAACCGGGGGGCCGGGCCCTCCAAGTGGCGGGCCAGGTAGGCGAAGTGCCGGTGTGCCGCGTACTCCAGGGGCGTGACGCCCTGGATGAACAGCTTGATGGCGTTCAGATAGCTGGCGTCCGACAGCGACAGGTGACCCTGGCTCTGGGCGAAGCCGTCCAGCACGGCGTACAGCCGCTTGTCCTTCTCGGCCTGGTACTTGTAGTAGGCGTCCACGGTCAGCCGGAAGGGGTCCTGCCAGCCGTCCCAGTCGTGGATCTTGATGCCCTCGTAGCGGGTGTGCGGAAAGAGCTGCTCACGGTCGACGTAGCCCGGCTCCCAGTCCAGATCGCGGGTCAGCAGCGCATAGCGCTCTTTGAGCGGCAGCTTGCGGGCCGGCTTCGAGGCGGCCTTCTTCGTCGGCACGCTCATGTCAGTGCTCCCAACTCACGATGATCCGGTCGTCGTCCCACTCGGAGAAGTTGCCGGTGTAGGAGACGATGGCCAGCTGGAACTCGCCGGTCTCCCACTCCCGCCCGAGGCGGGTCTCGACGCTTTCGCGGTTGATGACGATCCGGCCCGCCGCCTGCAGCTTGACGAGGCCGGGAAGGTGACGGAGGGTCAGTTCGGGGTTGTCGTCCTTGATCGCCTCGATCAGGGCCCGGTTCTCCTCGGACTCCTGGAGGTCGATGGCGACCTGGCGCAGTGTTCCGGTGCTCATGCGGCGCCTCCGGTGGTCTTGGTCCATGCGGTGGCGTGGGCTTCCGCGAGGTCGCCGAGCACAGTGGTGCTCGCCGCCTGCGGGAGCGCCTGGTCGATCGCCTCGGTGAGGGCCGCGACCGCGTCGCGTGCCCGGTCGGACCAGGTGGCGGCGATCCGGGTCAGAGCGGCGCGGTTGTCCTCGCCGCGTTCCGGGTCGTTCGCCCAGCAGGTGAGCAGCGCGTCCAGCCACTTGCGCTGGTCGGCGTACCACGTGGCCAGGTGCTGTGCGACCAGGCTGTACGCGCCGGCCCCGCCGAGCAGCGCGGTCTCGTCGAGGTGCTGGTACAGCAGCGGGTAGACGAGTGAGTCGACGAGGTCGACGGCCAGCAGGCCCTCCGCCCAGTCCTCGACGACCATGATCTCCTCGGTCAGGCGGCGCAGTGGCTGGAGGTGCTCGCCGTCAAGCCATTGCCGCTTGGCCTCCTTGAGCGCCTCGGCAGTACCGCCGCCGGCGGCGATCCCGGCCCGGGAGAGCATCTGCGCGTTGCCGATCCGGTCGAACGCGGCAAAGGTGCAGCACTGCTCCAGGGAGGTGCCGTAGGCGAAGCGGGCGCCGGAGACGCTCACCAGCTGGGCCCCGGACTCGTAGTGCCTGAGCGGGACGACCACCGAGGTCAGCACGGTGTGCCACGCCTCGGGCAGCTTCGCGAGCAGGTCGCGCGCCTCCAGGTAGCCCAGCGTCTTGCCGAACTCGTCGTGCAGCGCGGCCCGTTGGGTCACGTACGGCGTGTAGTAGTACTGGCGCGGATCGGTGTAGCTGTACGGATCCGTCAGCCGCAGGGCGGAGAACCGCTCGTCGTACAGCTCTCGGTCCTGCGCCCAGGTGGGCCGGTAGTGGAAGTTCTCCCTCGGCTCGACGTCGAGTGTCGCTTCGAGATAGCGGCTCGCCGGCTGGTCGCCGAGGCGGTCGATCACGTTCTGGTAGGTCTGGCGCCTCGGTTCGAGGACCCGGTAGCGCAGTTCGTATTGCACGAGCTTCTCCTGACGGGCTTCATCGGCATCAGGGACGGTTGCCGCGCTGTTTCAGCGGCGTACGGAGGCGGCGATCAGGCCGAGCAGGAGTGCCTGAAGCTCGTCCTCGCCGGTGAGCCGGCGCGGAACGTCGTCCGGGAGACCGGGGGCGGTGAGCCGGGCGACGGCGGTGCGGCCGGACACGGCGGTCTCCACCCGGGCTTCGGCTTCGCCGCAGCCGATGGTGAAGGACAGGATTCCGGGGCCGGTCGCGTCCACCAGGGTGAAGGCGGTGCCGTGGTCCCGGAGGACCGTGTTCGCCTCGCAGATCAACTGCTCTGCGAGGGACCGGACGACGACCTGCGTGTCGGTGAGGACCGCCACCGGGCCGGCCTGGCTCGGTTCGGTGTCCGGCACGGGCGGTGGCGCCCCGTCGAGCAGGGACATCACGGAAATCATGAACGGCGTCATCGGGCGCTCCTTGGTCCGAGCTGACGTCCGCGGGGCCGCTCGGGCGGTGCGCCACTGCCGCGGCCTGCGGTTGCTCTGAGTGTTACAGCGCCGCAATGACGTGTGAAATATCGGTTACTAATGGATTGATATCCGGGGCGTCATGTTCGGAAGACGTCCTGCTCGATCTACTCGACGTCGAGCCGATCGAGCAGGGACCGGAGTGCCTGATGCCTACAGACCCATGTCCTTCGCGATGATCGTCTTCATGATCTCGTCGGTGCCGCCGACGATCCGGTTGACGCGGTTGTCCGCATACAGGCGCGCGATCGGGTACTCGTTCATGTAGCCGTAGCCACCGTGCAGTTGGAGGCAGCGGTCGATCACACGGTGGGCGACCTGGGTGCAGAAGAGCTTTGTGCCGGCGGCCTCGGCGGGGGTCAGCTCACCGGCGTCGAGGGCCTCCGTGGCGCGGTCGATCACGGCTTCGGCCGCGTCCACCTCGGCCTTGCAGGCGGCCAGCTCGAACTTGGTGTTCTGGAACGTGGCGACCGGCTTGCCGAAGACGACCCGATCCTGCACGTACTGCTGGGTGAACCGGATGGCGGCCTTGGCCTGCGCGTACGCGCCGTAGGCGATGCCCCAGCGTTCGGAGGCGAGGTTGTGGCCGAGGTAGTAGAAGCCCTTGTTCTCCTCACCGAGGAGGTTCTCGACGGGCACCTTGACGTCTACGAAGGCCAGCTCGGCGGTGTCGGAGGTCTTCATGCCGAGCTTGTCGAGCTTGCGACCGACCGAGTAGCCCTCGGACTTGGTGTCCACCACGAGGAGGGAGATGCCGTGGCGGCGGTCCTCCGCCGTCGGGGCGGCGGTGCGGGCGCAGACGATCACGCGGTCGGCGTGCACACCGCCGGTGATGAAGGTCTTGGCGCCGTTGAGGACGTAGTGCGTGCCGTCCTCGGAGAGCTTGGCGGTGGTCTTCATGCCCGCGAGGTCGGAGCCGGTGCCCGGCTCGGTCATCGCGATGGCCCACATCTCCTCACCGGAGACGAACTTGGGCAGGTAGCGCTTCTTCTGCTCGTCGGAGGCGAGCAGCTTGATGTACGGCAGGCAGAGGTTGACGTGGACCCCGGACCCGCCGAAGGAGACACCGGCGCGGGCCGTCTCTTCGTACTGGACGGCCTCGAACTTGTGGGTGTCCAAGCCCGCGCCGCCGTACTCCTCCGGCACGCTGATCCCGAACAGGCCCAGCTCGGCGAGCTTGTAGTAGAACTCGCGCGGCGCCTGGCCGGCGGCGAGCCATTCGTCGTGGACCGGAACGACCTCGGCCTCGATGAAGGCGCGCAGGGTCTCCCGGAACGCCTCGTGATCTTCGTTGAATACCGTACGGCGCACGGACATGCTCCTTCGTCAAAGCTCGCGACCAGCCTCGCGACCAGCTGAGACCAGCGGACGGGCGAGCACACTGAGGGGACCAAGCGCCTGACTAAGCGCTTGCTTTTGCGAGATTACCCGTCGGCCGTCGTGGCAGTACAGAGACCCACGACACGTCAGAGCAGGTCCGGGCCGTCAGCGGGCGGCAGGTCGGCCGCCGCCCAGCAGCCACCGCAGGCGGGGCATCACCCGGGCGAGCAGCGCGGAGTCCTCGCCCGCTCGGGTCGCGACGGCCAGCTCGACCTCCTCGGTCGTGCCCGACAGGGGCCGGTATGTGGCCCCCGTGATGTGCAGGTGCCGCACCGAGGCGGGCACGAGCGCGACGCCGAGACCACCGGCGACAAAGGCAACGAGGGTCGAGGTCTCGGCCACCTCCTGCACCGCCGAAGGATGGAAGCCCGCTCGCTGGCAGGCATCGAAGACGGCGTCATACACCACCGATCGATGCTGGGAGGGGTAACAGATGAACGGTTCGGTCTGCAGCTCGGCCAGCGGCACGCTCTTCCGGCCAGCGAGTTCGTGCCCCTCCGGCAGCACCGCGATGAGCGGTTCCCGACGGAACACCAGCACGTTCAGCTCGGGGTCGCGTACCGGGGGGCGCAGGAAGGCGATGTCCAGGGACCGGTCGTGCAGCGCTTCCACCTGGCGTGGTGTCAGCATCTCCCCCTTGAGCTCCAGCTCGATCCCCGGGAACTCCTCGCGCAGCGCTCGGGCCACCGCCGGCAGCAGCTCGTACGTCGCCGAACCGGTGAAACCGATGGCTAGCTTGCCGACCAGGCCGGAGGCGACGAGCCCTGTCTCGTCCGCGGCGGCGTCCACCGCGGCGAGGATGCCGCGCGCCCGCTCCAGGAACCGGGCACCGGCGGGTGTGAGTTCTACCCGGCGGGTCGACCGAGTCAGAAGTTGTACGCCGAGTTCCGTCTCCAGCTGTTTGATCTGCTGCGACAGCGGAGGCTGGGCGATGTGCAGACGTTCCGCGGCGCGCCCGAAGTGGCACTCCTCGGCGACGGCGACGAAGTACCGGATGTGCCGTAGTTCCATGCTGGGGAGCATAGGTGGGCACTTGACGCCCTCTCTCCGATGCTCCCGGCCCGTACAGGCTGATCAGCGAGGAAGGGCACGCAAAGCCTCAAGCGCCAGCCCCAGATCGGCCAGGGTGCGGGGATCGGACAGGGGGCGACCGATCAGTTCCTCCACCCGGCGCAGCCTGTAACGGACGGTGTTCGGATGCAGGAACATACGCTCCGCCGTGTCCGGCGCCCGACCGCCCGCGGCGAACCAGTGGCCAAGAGTCTCCAGGAGACGCGTCCGGTCCTGCGGGGGCAGAGCGAGCACGGGTTCCAGGACGAGGCGCGCCAGGCGTGTCGCCTCCTCGGGCGCCGCCGCGACGACCATAGCCAGCGGACGGTCGTCGAAGCGGGCCACGCCCGCCGACTCCCCGGGCAGCCCGGTGAGCGCCAGCCGTGCGAACCGCAATGCCTGGGGGGTGTCGCTGAGTGAGTCGAAGAGAGGGCTGATCCCGACCCGGGCGCGGCGCCGCCGCAGGGTCCGCAGGCTCCGCGTCTCGGCGTCCGGCACGGCGAGGGACAGGAGGCCGATCTGCTGATCCGGCAGCAGCCGCCAGGCCGAGGACACTTGAGCCTCGCGCAACGCCGCCTCGATCCCGGGCAACGGTTCCTCCTTCGCTCCGGGAGCCGTGGCCACCACCACCGCATACGGTCCCTCCTGGGGCAGCCCGAGATGGCGAGCCGCGTCGTCGAGGCCGACACGGTCCGCGATGTCACCCCTGCACAGGGCCTCGACCACTGCTGAACGTCTCGCCTCCCGCTGCCGACTCAACTCGGCGGAGGTCTCCCGGTATGCGGTGGCGAGCACCTCCGCGTATCGGCCGAACAGCACCCAGATCTCCGAGGACCCGGCTGACAGCTGCGCCTGATCGATCTCGGGGTGCTGCCGGGCCTCGTCGAGGATCTGCGCCCAGAGGGAGTCGAACGCGGTCCGGTAGGCGTGCAGCGTTTCCGCCAGCGGGACGCCTTGCTCGGCGCGGATCCGCCCGGTCTCGCGTGCCGGGTGTACGTCGGGCTCGTTGCCCTCGGCCAAATACGCCAGAACGACGCGCGCATTGCTTTCGAGGGAAAATCGAAGCGATTCCCTGGGAACAACAGAATCATCGGCGTAGGAATCAACCTCGGCACGAATGCGCACCGCCAACGCCTCACTGATTTCGTGAAGGCGCTCCTGCAGCACCGAAGCGACATCGGAGAGGTCCATCTCCGCAGCTTATGGCGGTGTCCTTGTTCCTGGGAACAAGCAGTCCACAGCGATGCTGTATGTGCCGCCATAGACGCTCATCATTACGGGCGGCAGCATGCCGCCAAGCATCGCTGGGACGCGCGATGCACGTAGTCGCAAGAGGAGACAGGCATGCCCAATCTCGCGGAGTTCCTGGTGGCGACGGCCGCCCGACAGCCGGAGCGCCCCGCGCTGCGGCTGGGAGCGGCGACCATCAGCTACGCGGAGCTGGACGAGGCGAGCGCCCGAGCCGCCGCACTACTGCGCGCCGAGGGGGTCCGGCCCGGCGACCGGGTGGCCCTGATGCTGCCCAGCTCACCCGAGTTCGTCATCCTCTACTACGGCATCCTGCGCGCCGGCGGCATAGTCCTGCCGCTGAACCCGCTGCTCAAGGAGCGGGAGGTCGCCTACCACCTGGGTGACTGTGGTGCCGTGCTGCTCTTCGAGTGGCACGAGGCGCCAGGTGAGGGCGACAAGGGCGCTGCCGCCGCCGGCGTGCGGCACCTGGTCGTCGAGCCCGCCGACTTCGCCGAGCGTCTCGGGCGGCACGAGCCCGATCGCCAGGTCGCCGCGGTCGACGGGGACGACATCGCGGTCCTGCTCTACACCTCCGGCACCACCGGCCGCCCCAAGGGCGCCTCGCTGACCCATGCGAACCTGCGCCACAACACCGAGATCATCGTCACCGACCTGGCCAGGATGGCCTCGGACGACGTGGTGGTGGGCTGCCTGCCGCTCTTCCACATCTTCGGCCAGACCGCCACCCTCAACGCCGCGGTGAAGAGTGGCGCTCTGCTCGTGATCGTCCCCCGGTTCGACGCGGAGACCGTGCTCGACATTCTCGCTCGCGAGGGCGCCACCGTGTTCGAGGGCGTCCCCACCATGTACGCGGCGCTGCTGCAGCACCCCGCTGCCGCGAACGTGGATGTGTCCGCCCTGCGTACCTGCATCTCGGGCGGGGCCGCGCTGCCGGTGGAGATCCTGCACGGCTTCGAGCGCCACTTCGGCTGCATGGTGTTGGAGGCCTACGGCCTGTCCGAGACGAGCCCCGCCGTCTCCTTCTGCCGCCCTGACCGCCTGCGCAAGCCCGGTTCGGTGGGGACGCCCGTCCGTGACGTCGAGGTACGGCTGCTGGACGCCGACGGACAGGAAGTGGCCATGGGCGAGGTGGGCGAGCTGGTCGTACGCGGCCCGAATGTGATGAAGGGTTACTGGAACCGTCCCGAGGAGACGGCGGCGGCCATCTCCGACGGCTGGTTCCGCACCGGTGACATGGCCCGGCGGGACGAGGACGGTGACCTGTACATCGTCGACCGCAAGAAGGACCTGATCATCCGGGGCGGCTACAACGTCTATCCGCGCGAGATCGAGGAGGTCCTGCACGAGCACCCCGCCGTCGCCCTGGCCGCCGTCGTGGGCGTGCCGGACGACAAGCTCGGCGAGGAGGTGGCCGCGGCGGTCGTCCTGCGCCCCGGTGCGCAGGCCACGCCGGAGGAACTGCAGAGGTTCGTCAAGGAGCGGGTGGCGGCGTACAAGTACCCGCGCCGCGTGTGGCTGACCGACTCCCTGCCGACCGGGCCCACCGGCAAGATCCTCAAGCGGGAGATCACCGCATCCAGCGTCTGAGGACACGGGGTGAGGGCCTCCGAGCAGCTGTGGCGGCTCGGGGGCCCTCACGTCTGCCTGGCGACAGCGGTCGGAGCGGGGTGCGGTCGGCGCTATCCGATCCCGCCCGTACGCCCGGCGAACTGGGCGCGTCGGCGGGCCATCCACGCGGCGATCTGGGCCCGCGAGGTGAACCCGAGCTTGGCGAGGATCCGCTCGACGTGACCGTCAGCGGTGCGCTTCGCGATCACCAGCCGATGGGCGATCTCCCGGTTGGACAAGCCGGATTCGATCAGGGCGGCGACCTCCAGCTCCCGCTTGGTGAGTGGCTCGGTGGCATCGGAGCGCCGGGCCACGGCCGTACTCCCCTCGGCGCCCAGGGCCAGATCGATCACGTCCCGCAGGCGCCACCGAGGAACGGAGAGCTCGCCACCCCCGGAACCCGGCAGATCGGGCCGGTGGGCGCAGTGGCGTTCCGCGAACTCCGACACCTGCGGCCCGAATGCGGCGATCGACGTTCCGAGGGAACGCCACACTCGCCGTGCCGCCTCGCACAGGGCGGCCGCGCGGTCCACCTCACCACGGTCGTAGGCCACCCAGGCCAGCAGGTCGGTGCACAGAGCGACGCCGATCCCTTCGGACCGGAGCTGAATCCGCAGTGCCGCACGGGCCGCTCGCTCCGCCTCCTCCAGGTGGCCCAACGTCCACTCGGCCAGGCCCGCAGCCCAGAGGGAGAAGGCGCGGCCGGACCTGTCTCCGTACGTCTCGCACAACGCCACCGTGCTGCGGCTGATCTCCACGGCCTCGGCTGCCTGGCCGGCGCAGGCGAGCGCGGTGGCGAGCATATAGCGAGCGGCGAGTTCCAACTCACGATCACCGCGGTCGCGGTGTCCGTCGACAGCGGTCCGCAAGCCCTGCACCGCGGTGTCTGCGTCTCCGGTGAAGAGCGCCCACAGCGCCCCCCAGTGGGTGACACGCAGCTTCACGCCGGGATCGTCCAGTTCCTCAGCGAGGTCCGCAAGTGTGGTGAGCCACCGTGCGGCGCTGTGGTGGTCCCCCTGGATCAACGCGATCCAGATCATCACCCACACGCCCTCGGCCCGCTCCGGCGACGGCGCGGTGACCGCGGCGAGCGCCGCCTCCATCCGCGTCCGGCCGTCGGCGAGGAACCCTCCGGACAGCCAGTGGTAGCGCAGCCGTGCCATCAGGCGCAGAGCGGCTCGTTCCTCCCCCGGAGTGGAGAGGCTCCACTGCACCGCTGCGACATGGTCCGCGTGCTCCAGGCGCATCCGCTCCAGCAGGCCCTCCTGCCGGGGACCGCACCACTGGTCGAGGACCCACTGGGCCCGGCGCAGCATCACGTCGCGATGTCTGCGCCGCAACTCGTCCGCTTCGCCGGCCTGTACGGCGTGTTCGGCCGCGATCTCACGGACCGGAGCGAGCAGGCGGTACCGCATGGTGCCGGCGTCGCGCTCGGCGAGCAGGATGGACTGCCCGACCAGACGCTCGATGGAATCGACGACGTCGTCGGGGTGCAGTTCGCCAAAGGCACAGACCTCTTCAGCGAGCTCAAGATCGAAGGTCGCGGGAAACACCGACAAACGGCGCCAGAGGATCTGCGCGGTCTGCGGGCAGAGCTGGTAACTCCAGTCCACCATCGCCCGCAGTGATCCGTGCCGCGACCGGGACTCGGCATCCAGCGCGGTCAACGACGCCAGTCGTCGGCCGAACCGTTCCACCACCTGCTCGACGGTCAGTGCTCGCAGCTTCGCTGCTGCCAGCTCGATGGCCAGCGGCATGCCTTCCAGCAGTCGGCACAGCTCGACCACGGCCTCAGCGTTGTCCTCGGTGACATCGAACTCGGGATCGACGGCACGCGCCCGCTCCACCAGCAGGCTGACCGACCCGTCCGCGATCAGCTGCGCAGCCGGGGTGGCCGGTTCGGGCACGCTCAGTGGCAGCACCGGCCGCAGCACCTCTCCCTCGACACCGAGGGGTTCCCGGCTCGTGGCCACCACGCGCAGCTGCGGAGCCTCGCGCAGCATGACCGGCACCGCCGCCCGCACGGAATCCAGCACGTGCTCGCAGTTGTCCAGAACCAGCAGCAGTTTGCGGTTGCTCAAGAAGGACAGCAGCTTCTCACGCGGCTGCGTGGCGGACTGATCGTTGACGTCCAGGGCGCTGACCACCGCGGACTCCACCTCCGCGCCCCCTGCACCGATGCTCAGATCGGCCAGTCGGACCAGCCACGCGCCGTCGGGGAAACCGTTGCGAGCTCGATAGGCCAATTCCAGGGCCAGCCGCGTCTTACCCACACCGCCTGCCCCGACGAAGGTCAGCAGCCTGGATTCGGAAAGTGTCCGCTGTGCGACGTCGAGATCGCTCCTGCGCGCGATCAAGCGATTCAGAGACGGACCGACCCGGTTCCCTCCTCGTTGAGAGGCCTGGGCGCTAGTCATGCAGAGATCCTAGGCGAGTCCAACCCGAACACCACACCCTCGCGGGTGTGATCAATTCTCGCGAACACCGGCGATCGCAGCCTTCGGCCCCGCCCCGGCGGCGGCCCGCCGGGCCTCCGTCTCTCCGGTGACGTGAACATCGGGTTCACCAGGGACCTGGGCCGTCCCGGTCCGATGAGTGATGGTCGCCGCCCTCAGGTTCGCCAAGAGCCTCGGCACCTGACACCGCCGGTGAGCACGGGTGCGCCGGCGGTGCGCAGATCAGCCCTCTCACAGCCGCCGCACGTTCATTCCCCCGTCGATCACGGTGGCGGTGCCGTTGACGAACGAGGCGCCCTCCGAGGCCAGGTAGGTGGCCAGCGAAGCCACTTCCCCGGGTGTGCCGAGCCGTCCCTGCCCCAGGGTGATCAGATCCTTCAGCGGCGTTCCGCTGGCGGCCTCGAACTCTGTGAAGGCGCGCTCGATCATGGGGGTCTCGATGAAGCCGGGACAGATCGCGTTGGCTCGCACGCCAAGGTCGCGCAGCTCAAGCGCCATCACCTCGGTCATGCGCACGACACCGGCCTTGACCGCCGCGTAGGCGCCGAGCAGGGGGAACCCGACGACGCCGGCCAGCGAGGCGAGGTTGACGATCGCGCCGCCGCCGTCCGTCAGCGCGGGAACCGCGTGCTTGTAGACCAGCCAGGTACCCCGCAGGTTGACCGAGTACATCCGATCGAACTCGTCCTCGGTCAGTTCGTGGAGGAGACCGAAGCACTCGACACCGGCGTTGTTGACCAGCACGTCGAGTCCGCCCAGGGCACGCGTGGCCTCGGCGACCGCCGCGGCCACGCTGTCGCCGGAGCGGACGTCGCAGGTGACGCCGACGGTGTCGTGGCCGATCTCCAGAGCTGCCTTGTCGGCCCCCTCGATGTCGGCGATCACGACGCGGGCACCGGCGGCGACGAACGCTTCGGCGACCGCCCGGCCGATGCCCCGGTGCGCGCCGGTCAGCAGCGCACGCTTGCCCTCCAGAATTCCGGTCATGCTGTTTTCCTCTCCGGTCTGCGTCATGGTGATCGTGCTGTGGTGATCCGCCCTCGCACGCCGGACGGTGGCAGGTGTCCCTGGCGTGCGATGAGCGAGCGTCAGAAGCGGTGCCCCGTGGGCATCAAGCCATCGATGCCGCGCGGGGCACAGGCCCGGCCAGGCGCCGGGCAAGCAATCGGCACACGTCGCTCACGGCTCGTGCGCCGTGAACGCGCCGGGCCTGCTCAGCCGAGGAGCGCTTCGGCCTTCTCCGTCCCGGCCTTGGCCGACAGCAGCGGCGCGAGGAAGTCGCTGATGGCGTCCTGGATCTCGGCGGCGCGAGGGATCGAGCCGGAGAGGATGAACGTAGTGTGGATCAGACCGTCGAGGCGCTTGCAGACGGTCGGCACACCGGCTTCCGTCAGCGCTCGCGCGTAGTCCTCGCCCTCGTCACGCAGCGGATCGATCTCCATGGTGACCACGAGTGCGGGCGGCAGGTTCGACAGGTCCTGGGCATGTGCCGGGGCGGCCCAGGACGACGTCACGTGGGCAGGATCGCCGAGATACCAGGCCGCCATGCGCCCGCCCAGCTCGGTGGAGATGACCGGGCCGCGCGCGAAGATCCTGCGGGACACGGTGTCAGCCGTGAAGTCGGTGGGCGGAGTGACGAGGACCTGGGCGGCAAGGCGCGGTCCGCCCTCGTCCCGGGTGCGCAGCGCGGCCACCGCGGCGAGGTTCGCACCGGCGCTCTCGCCACCCACCGCGATCCGCTCCGGGTCGCCGCCGTACGCGGCGATGTTCTCCGCCGCCCAGCGCAGCGCCGCCATCGTGTCGTCGATCGCCGCCGGGAACGGGTGCTCGGGGGCGAGCCGGTAGTCCGGGGACACGACGAGAGCGCCGAGGCGCCGGGCCAGGGACGCGCAGGGCTCGTCGTACAGGTCCAGGCTGCCGGCGACCCAGCCGCCGCCGTGGAGGAAGACGACGACGGGCAGCGGGCCCTCGACGGGCGGCCGGTACAAACGCACCGTCCGCTCACCACCGTCGGTCTGGTACTGGGTGTCGGTGATGCCGACATCCGAGGGAACCGGCAGTTGCAGGTGCTTGAAGGTCTCGATGGCGCCTCGGATCTCCTCCAAGGAGGACTCCTCGAGCGACTTGGCGCCCATGTTCATCAGGCCGGCGAGGAGGAAGACCGCCGCACCGTCGATCTTGATCGAGTTCGGCAGGTCTCGCGCGTCCCCGTCGAGCGAGAAACCGGCGTACTCGGTCGCCTGGACCTCCGCGCAGATGGCGCGGTACATCGGCGCACCGGTGAACAGCGAGAGCGGCCTCCGCGGCTTGCCCGGAATGTTGTCGCCCATGTACCAGGTGACCGCCTTGGGGAACAGCGTCACCTCGGCGACCTCCGCGACCACCTCGTTGTACCGGTCCTCGGCCGCGGCCGTCACCTCGGCCGTCCGGTGACCGTGCGCGTCCGTATAGGCGATGAGGTCGGCGATGAAGTCGACGCTGTCCTCGATGGCGATCGGGTTGTTGAAGAGGGCCGCCGCGCCCTGCGGCCCGTTGACGTGGAACAGGTTCGGGAACCCGTGGTTGGCCATACCGATGTACGCGCGCTGCCCGTCGGCCCAGTGGTCGATCAGTTTCCGGCCGTCGCGGCCCACCACGCCCATCCGCATCAGGGCGCCCGCGCCCACGTCGAAGCCCGTGGCGAGCACGATCACGTCGAACTCGTATTCCTGGGCCGTGGTGGCGATGCCCTTCTCGGTGATCCGCTCGATCGGGGTCGTCTTGGCGTCGACGAGACGCACGTTCGGCAGGTTGAACGTCTCGAAGTACTTCGTCTCGAACGTGGCGCGCTTGGCGCCGTACGGGTGCCCCTTCGGAGTCAGCAGTTCCGCGGTCTTCGGGTCCTTGACCCGCTCCCGGATCCGGTCCCGGATGTAGTCCGCCGCCGTCTCGTTGGCGGCCGGATTGAAGATCAGGTCGAAGTAGGTGGACGCGAGCATCCGGAAGCCGCCGCCGTTGTAGTACGTGTCGTACGTCTTGCGGCGTTCCTCGGGGCTGTCCGCCATCGCGGAGCGTGTGGCGCGCGGGTACGCGGCGCCGGCCAGGCTGTTGCGCGACTCCTCCCGCAGCCTCGGGTAATCGGCGACGGTCTGCTCGAACTCCTCATCGGTGAGCGGACGGTTCCCGAGGGGACAGGCGAAGTTCGCGGTCCGCTGGAACACGGTCAGTTCGGCGACCTGCGGGGCGATCGTCTGGATGACCTGGATACCGGTCGAGCCGGTGCCGATCACGGCGACACGCTTGCCGGCCAGCTCGACGCCGTCGGCCGGCCACCGGCTGGTGTGGACGACTGTGCCTCGGAACGTCTCCTGGCCCGGGAAGTCGTTCGGCTTGTTCACCGAGAAGGCGCCGGCCGCGTTGATGAAGAACCGCGCGATGGTGACGCGGCCGTCGTCCGTGCCGACAACCCAGCGCTGAGCGGCGTCGTCCCAGACCGCAGACGTGACGCGCGTGCTGAACCGGTAGCTGCGGCGCAGGTCGAACCGGTCGGCCACATGCTCCAGGTAGGCCAGGATCTCCGGCTGCGCGGCGTACCGCTCTTTCCAGCGCCACTCCCGCTGCAGGTCCTCGTCGAAGGAGAAGGAGTAGAAGATGCTCTCGAAGTCGCAGCGCGCGCCGGGGTACCGGTTCCAGTGCCAGACGCCGCCCGGCCCCGAGGCCGCCTCGAAGGACTGAACCGACAGGCCCTGCTGGTTGCGGAGGCGGTGGGTGGCGTAGAGGCCGGAGAAGCCGGCACCCACGATGACTGCGTCGACATGTGTTTCGTCCATGTACCGACTCTGGGTTCAGCACGTTGCGAGGGCTACGGGTAGGGATACCTGATGGCATACCTGATCCCCTACCTGTCTTCTGTCGGGACGGTCGGCTGCGGCGACCCGGTTCAGTTGCGAAGCCGCTGGTGAACGGGGTGAGCAGCCGGATTCGCGAGACTCCGTCGATCTTTTGCAACTGATTGCATAAACGTTCCGGGGTCATAAAACTGCTTGCATGCCGCAGCACGACTCAGGAGCAGGAGCCCTGCCGATGTCCCCTTACCCTCACTTGCTGAGCCCGCTCGACCTGGGGTTCACGACCCTGCCGAACCGTGTCCTGATGGGCTCGATGCATCTGAGCCTGGAAGAGGCCGAGCACGGTTTCGAGCGGATGGCCGCCTTCTACGCGGAGCGGGCCCGCGGCGGCGTCGGGCTCATCGTCACGGGCGGGATCGCCCCGGATGAGCGAGGTCGGGCCTTCCCCAGAAGCGCCAAGCTCACCACCGAGGCTGAGGCCGAGCAGCACACGCTCGTCACCGAGGCGGTGCACCGCGAGGGGGGCCGGATCGCGATGCAGATCCTGCACACCGGCCGGTACGCCTACCACCCCGATCTGGTCGCCCCCAGCGCGCTCCAGGCGCCGATCAGCAGATACGTGCCGCATGTGCTGACCGATGACGAGATCGAGGAGACGGTCGAGGCGTTCGTCCGTGCGGCCGCACTCGCCAGGACGGCCGGCTACGACGGCGTCGAAATCATGGGGTCCGAGGGCTACCTGATCAACGAGTTCATCGCCCCGGCCACCAACCACCGCACCGACCGCTGGGGAGGCACCTACGAGAACCGGGTCCGGTTCCCCCTGGAGATCGTCCGTCGCGTGCGCGAACGGGTCGGCCCCGACTTCATCCTCATCTACCGCCTGTCCATGCTCGACCTCGTCCCGGACGGCAGCACCCTGGACGAGGTGGTCACGCTCGCCAAGGCGGTGGAGGCGGCCGGCGCCACGATCATCAACACGGGGATCGGCTGGCACGAGGCACGCGTCCCCACCATCGCGACCTCGGTGCCGCGCGGCGCGTTCTCATGGATCACTCAGCGCCTGAAGGGAGTCGTCTCCGTCCCCCTGGTGACCAGCAACCGCATCAACACCCCAGAGGTCGCGGAGGAACTGCTGGCGGAAGGCAGAGCGGACATGGTCTCGATGGCCCGTCCGTTCCTTGCCGACCCGGACTTCGTCGCCAAGGCACGCGCCGGACGCCCTGACACGATCAACACGTGCATCGGCTGCAACCAGGCGTGCCTGGACCACGGCTTCAGCGAGAAGACGATCTCCTGTCTGGTCAATCCGCGGGCCGGCTACGAGACGGAGCTGGTGCTGTCCCCGACGCGCCGCCGCAAGCGCGTGGCCGTGGTCGGGGCAGGTCCGGCCGGGCTGGCGGTCTCGGTGACGGCCGCCCAGCGCGGCCACGACGTCACGTTGTTCGACGCCAACGACAAGATCGGCGGCCAGCTCAACATCGCCCGGCGGGTCCCGGGCAAGGACGAGTTCAACGAGACCCTGCGCTACTTCCGCGTCCAGCTCGACGAACACGGCGTGGACGTCCGCCTCGGCACGAAGATCACCGCCGAGGCGCTGGCAGAGGGCGCCTATGACGAGGTCGTCGTCGCGACGGGCGTCGCCCCCCGCATTCCCGACATCCCGGGCCGGGATCGCCCGAATGTCGTCAGCTACCTGGACGTGCTACGCGACCAGGTGCCGGTGGGCGAGCGGGTGGCGGTCCTCGGGGCGGGCGGTATCGGGTTCGACACCGCGCTCTACCTGACCGACCCGGGCGACGAGGCCAGCCGCCGTCCGGACGTCTACTTCCGACGCTGGGGCGTCGACACCGAATACCGCACGCGTGGCGGACTGGGGCGCCCTGAGCGGCCCACGGTGCCGCGTACCGTTCACCTCCTCCAGCGCAAGACCAGCAAGGTCGGCGCCGGTCTGGGCGCGACCACGGGGTGGATCCACCGGGCCGAGCTGAAGCACCGCGGGGTCACCATGGTCGCGGGAGTGACGTACCGGCGCATCGACGATCAGGGCCTGCACGTCACGGTCGACGGCGAGGAGCGAGTGATCCCGGTCGACACGGTCGTCCTGTGCACGGGCCAGGAACCCAACCGAAGCCTCTACGAGGAACTGCGTGAGGCCGGGCTGCCGGCCCACCTCATCGGCGGCGCGGACCTCGCCGCAGAACTCGACGCCAAGCGGGCGATCCGCCAGGGCACGGAACTGGGGGCGACGCTCTGACGCCGAGCCGTCTCGGTACTCCGGCCGGTCCGCGATGTACCTTCGGCGACTTCGCACCTCGACGACCGCGTCATGGGATCAGTTCGTCAAGCTCCTGTTCCGCCCAGATCGTCTTGCCGGTCATGGAATAGCGGGTGCCCCAGCGGCGAGCGAGCTGGGCGATCATGAAGAGCCCACGGCCGCCTTCGTCGAAGGTGCGGGCCCGGCGCAGGTGAGGGCTGGTGCTGCAGCCGTCGGAGACCTCGCAGATCAGACTCCGTTCCCTGATCAGCCGGAGCCGGATCGGCTCCGCGCCATAGCGAATCGCATTGGTCACCAGCTCGCTGACCCAACGAGCCACCGGTCAAACAGTCACATGATCGAGCAGGCGCGTCCTCGGAGGCCTAGTGCTCCGCGTCGTAGCGCTCCCGTGCCTCTATGTCGGCCACCGCCTCGTGGGCGGTGGCCACCGTCTTGTCCATCAGGCCACTTCCTCGCCGGCCGCGACCCGCAGCACAAACTGACGGTCGCCGAGCAGCTGGAGGCCGCGCTCTACACCGACGCCCTGGTCGTCCTCGCCGCCACGCGCACCCTCCCGCGGATGGAGCCGCCCTCCGGGCTGCTGATGAGCGCCATGCATCACGGCGTCCCCAACCGGCATTGGACCGCCCCGGAGCCGGTCACCAATAGTGCTGGGCATGGGCGCAGACGCCGTGACGGAGGTTCGCCGATGACCATCTCCCCACCACCCGGAACCACCGAGCCGGCCCGTGCCGCCTCGCCGTTGACGATCAGCGAGCAAGGCGCGTTCTGGGTCGGTGTCGGACGCAAGCCGACCGAGGCCGGGACCGCCGCCGAGGCCGCGATGTACGTCCAGTACCAGATCCCGGCCGATCTCCGGCATCCGCTGCCTGTGGTGATGGTCCACGGGGGCGGCGGCCAGGGCACGGACTACCTGTCGACGCCGGACGGGCGCCCCGGCTGGGCCACCCGGTTCCTCCAGGCCGGTTTCGCCGTGTACGTGGTCGACCGTCCAGGTCACGGGCGCTCCCCGTACCACCCCGACGTCCTCGGGCCCATCGAGGGCGCGGCGCCGACGTACGAGTTCATCCGCTGGCTGTTCTGCGACGGGGCGGGACGACCCGGCAGCCAGTGGCCCGGCAGCGGCGAGGTCGGCGACGACTCCGCGCTGGACCAGTTGATGGCGAGCCAGGGCCCGACCCTGCCCACCTTCGCCGAGAACGAGGAGCAGATGCGGCGCTGCGGGGCCGAGTTGCTGGACCGTATCGGACCGGCCGTGCTGATCACCCACTCCATGGGGGCGCCGTTCGGCTGGCTGGTCGCCGATGCCCGGCCCGGACTGGTGAAGGCCGTTGTCTCCATCGAGCCGATCGGGCCGCCGTTCATCGAACTGCCCGGCCTCGGAAAGCTGGAGTGGGGGCTCACCGCGGCCCCGATCGCTTACGATCCGCCGGCGCGGAACCCGGAGGAACTGCGTCTCCGGCTGCGCGAGGCCGGGGGCGACGGGCTGCAGGACTGCCTCGTCCAGGACGAACAGGCCGGCCCCGTGCGGTCCCTGCCAGGGCTCCAGGGCTTCCCGATCGCCGTGGTCGCGGCCGACACCTCGCCGTTCGCGCCGTTCCAACACGGTGTCGCCGACTACCTCGCCCAGGCCGGTGCCGACGTCGAGTTGCTGCGCCTGGCGGACCTGGGGCTCATGGGCAATGGTCACCTGCCCATGGGCGAGAAGAACTCCGACGACGTGGCCGAGGCACTGATGAGCTGGCTGGACAAGCGACTGGCGGCAACCGAGGAAACGTCCCGATGACAACCGTGCCGACTGTCGAGACCGAGGTGCTCATCGCGGGCAGCGGGCCCGCCGGAGCGAGCGCCGTACTGGCCCTGAGCACCTATGGCGGGCCGCACCTCATGGGCACCCACTACTCACCCCCTCACGGACACACCCCGGGCGCACATCACCAACCAGCGCACCATGGCAGTGCTGCGTGACCTGGGTGTCGAAGAAGATGTGATCGCCCAGGCCACCCCGCGGCACCTGATGGGCAACACCGTCTTCCGCACCGCCGTCGCGGGTGAGGAGCACGGCCGGCTGAGGTCCTGGGGCAACGAACCGCTCGTGCAGGCCGCGCACGAACTGGCGAGCCCCACCCGCATGTGCGACATGCCGCAGCACCTCATGGAACCGGTGCTCGTGAACGCGGCCGATGCGCGTCCTCTTCCGGTCGGGTGCCGTCCCGGACGCGGTGCCCGACGAGGTCGCGCTTCTCGGCCTGCGCCGCGTCCTCGTGCTGTGCGACGACCATGGCCTGGACACGGCCCGTGCCGTCGCCGCGTCTCTCGGCGACGCCTGCGCCGGGCTGCACGCAGGGGCGGTGACGCACGTCCCGGTGGAGGTCGCCGACCTGGCCGTCGAGGCGGCTCGCGAAGTCCGGGCCGACGGCTGCGTGGCGGTCGGCGGCGGTTCCGTGACCGGCCTGGCCAAGGCCGTCGCGCTCAGCACCGGACTGCCGTACGTCGCCGTCCCGACGACGTACGCCGGATCGGAGATGACACCGGTCCGGGGCCTGACCGAGGGCGCGGTCAAACGCACCGGGCGCGAGCCGAAGGTGTTGCCGCGCAGCGTCGTGTACGACCCGCTGCTCACGCTCACCATGCCGCCCGTGGGGTCTGCGACGAGCGGTATGAACGCGATCGCGCACGCCGTCGAGGCTTTGTACGCCCCGGACTCCACTCCGATCGTCTCCCTCATGGCGGAGGAGGGTGTGCGGGCGCTGGCCGCGGCCCTTCCCGAGATCGTCGCCGACCCCTCGGGGCATGACGCGCGCAGCCGCGCGCTGTACGGAGCGTGGCTGTGCGGTGCCTGTCTCGGCGCGACCACCATGGGGCTGCACCACAAGCTCTGCCATGTGCTCGGCGGCACCTTCGACCTGCCGCACGCCGAGAGACACGCCGTCGTCCTGCCCCATGTGCTGGCGTTCAACGCGCCTGCGTTCCCGAGGCACTGGCGGCGCTGCGCCGGGCGTTCGATGTCCCGGATCCGGTACGGGAGTTGCACAAGCTGGGCGAGCGGCTGGGCCTCCCGCGATCGCTCGCCGACCTCGGCCTGACCGCCGCCGACGTGGACCGTGCGGTCGACGTCGCTCTCGGGGCGCCGTACGCGAATCCCCGGCCTCCGCCGACGATCTGCGCGCCGTCCTGCACACGGCCTGGGCGGGCGAGCCGCCGTACGGCGGCTGACCGCTTCTACCGGGCGAGTTCGGCGTACGGAACGCCGCTCGCACGTCGGGCCACCCGGCGTGCGACCTCGGCGAACGCCGGGGCGGCGGGCGAGTGGCCCGTCTCCGGATAGGCGACCGCGGCCACCGCGCTGAGGGACTCTTTCGGAGCGACGGCCTCCACTCCCGGGTGTGGCGGGAACATCCGGGCGCCCGACAAGGGGATCAGTCCCACCATGCGCTGGTAGGCGATCTTCGAGGCCATGTCCAGGGCCGAGCGGGCGTGGGAGCCGACTGTCGGGGCGTCGTCGTCGCTGTGGCGTCCCCCCACCCACAAGTCGTCGCCCGGGTGGGGGGTGACCCAGGGCTGGTCGTAGACCTCGGTCATGTCCACCGCGGCGGCCGAGGCCAGCGGATGCCCCTTCCACAGCGCGAGGGAAACGGGCTCGGTGAAGATCGGTACGCGTGTCAGGCCCGGCATGTCGACGTTCAGACACAACAGCGCCACGTCGCACTCGCCGGCCAGCAGCGGGGCTTGCCCCTGGTGGAAGTCCGCTTCGTGCACCCGGATCGTGGCTCTGGGATACCGCTCGCAGAACGCCTCGATGACCGGATGCGTCAGCTCCGCGAGGGCCACCCCGTAGAGCGCGACCCGCACCTCGTCCCGCCGCCTGGCCCTGATGGCGCCCGCGGCGGCGGCGAGCCGGTCGGCATCGGCCAGCACCTCGCCCGCCCGTTCGAGCAGCTCCGCGCCGTCGGCGGTGAGCGCCACATGCCGTTTGTCGCGGTCGAAGAGCTGGATGCCCAGCTCACGCTCGAGGGCGGCGATCGAGCGCGTCAGCGCGGGCTGGGTGAGGTGCAGACGCTCGGCGGCGACCCGGTAATTCAAGGTCTCGGCGAGCGCCGAGAAATGGCGCAGGCTCCGGAGTTCCACTCAGCCCTCCAGAAAGGCGTGGTCCACGGCGTTGTGGTCCGCGCCAGGTTACAGCGCGCTTCCCCGCACGTCACCAGGCAGAAATGTGCGGCATTCCCGTCACCCCAGCCGACCTGCTGTGATGCACGGCACTCATCAAGCCCCCGGTTACCGGCATTGGACGGTCCTCCGCCGCGCTGCCAACACTCGCTTCAGGCCGACCCAGAACATCAGTGGATGGGGTGCGAATTGTCCGAGACAACCGATGCAGCCGAGAAAATCATCGAGATTCCGCAGCCGGAGCCGGACCTGACACCGGAGGAACTGGTGCGCCGGGCCGCCGGCATGAGGTCCTGGCTACGTGATCATCAGGACGAGACCGAACAGCGGACCGGTATCTCCGAGGACACACACAAGGCGTTCCTGGAAGCGGGTTTCTACCGGTCCCTCCAGCCACGCCGCTTCGGCGGGTACGAGTTCGACCTGCGGACCTACTCCCGGATGGTCACCGAAGTGGCCCGCGGCTGCCCGTCCAGCGGCTGGAACCTGTGCCTGGCCGCCTCCCACAGCCTGGTGGTGGCCGGCCGCTTCCCCGAGAGCACCCAGCGCGAGGTGTTCGGGCCGGACGGCGACTTCCGCGCCCCGCTGCCGGTGGCCCCGAGCGCCACCGCGACGAGGACCCCCGACGGGTACCGGGTCAACGGCCGCTGGGACTACTCCTCCGGAGTCAACGTCTCCACGCACTTCCTGGGTGGCGTGCTCATCATCGACGAGGAGGGCGGCATGCCCACGCCGGGCCTGGTGCTCGTGCCCTCCGGCTGGCGGATGCTCGACAACTGGGGCGAGATCCTGGGCTTCCGCGGCAGCGGCTCCAACAGCGTCGTGGCCGAGGACGTCCTCGTACCGTACGAGTACGTGTCCAGGACCTACGTCGCGGCGAACGACGCCACCGACGGGCCGGGTGTGGAACTGCACGACAACCCCATGTACGCGGGCCGGCTGATGACGTTCTTCAACATCCAGCTGTGTTCGATCGTGGCGGGCACCGCCTGGGCCGCGGTCGACGAGTACCAGCGGATCATCACCACCAAGAACAGCCCGCTGCCGCCCTTCAAGCCGCGCAGCCACGATCCGGAACACCAGCGCAACCTCGGCCTGGCCACGGCCCTGGCCGACAGCGCGCAGCGGATCATCCTGTCGGTCGCCGACGACTACACCGCCTACGCGGCCCGGGGCCTGGCAGGGGGCGAGCCCTTCTCCGAACTGGACGACCAGGCCCTCTCCCTCACGGCCCGGCAGTCCGGCCAACTCGCCTGCCAGGCCGTCGAGATGCTGGCCTCGGCCAGTGGCTCCAGCGCGCTGGCGAACGGCCAGCGCATGCAGCGGTACCTGCGCGACGTCGCCACGTACAAGACGCACGCCAACGCCCAGCACAGCTGGTGGGCCACGGGATACGCCCGCTTGCTGCTCGGCGTGGAGAACCCGGCGTGAACCGGCCGACGTCCGCCGCGACGACGCCCGGCGGCGGCGCGGCGGACGACCCCGGCCGGTTCCGGCACGTGCTCGGCCACTACCCGACGGGTGTCACGGTGGTCACGGCGAAGGAACCCGACGGCACCCCGGTCGGCATGGTCATCGGCTCGTTCACCTCGGTGTCCCTCGACCCCCCGCTCGTCGCGTTCTTCCCCGGCTGCTCCTCCACCACCTGGCCGAGGATCATGGCCGGCGGCGCCTTCTGCGTGAACGTGCTGGCCGCCGGCCAGGAGGGCCTGTGCCGGGATGTCAGCGCCAAGGCCCCCGACGTCTTCGACCGCCACCCGTGGCGCGGCGCGCCCTCGGGCAGCCCCGTCCTGGCGGGCGTCGCCGCCTGGATCGACTGCGACATCGCCGACGTGTGGAGCCTCGGCGACCACTACTTCGTCCTCGGCCGCGTCCGGGAACTCGGGGTGGAGAAGACCGGCGTCTCGCCGCTGGTCTTCTCCCGGGGGCGGCTCGCCCCGTTGCCGCCCCGCCGGGACCACGACGACTCGGCCGACTACACATGGCCCGACTGGCTCTGAGAGCTCTGAGAAGGGAAAGACGCACCATGCGCAATCAAGGGCTCGGCTCGTGGCCCGCGCGGCGCGCCCGCATGGCGCCGGAGGCCACCGCCGTCGTGCACGACGGTGGATCCCTGTCCTACGGAGAGCTGGCCGCCCGCGTGACGCGGCTCGCTCACGCCCTGCGGGCCCTGGGGGTCGGCCACGGCGACCGGGTGGCCTACCTGGGCGCGAACCACCCGGCCCTGGCGGAGACCCTGTTCGCCGCGAACGCGCTGGGCGCCGTCTTCGTACCGCTCAACACCCGCCTCGCGGCACCTGAGTTGGCTTTCATCCTCGGCGACTCGGGAGCGCTGGTGCTGGTGTTCGCGGCTGAACTCACCGACGTCGTCGACGCGTTCAGGGACGACGTCGAGGTGAAGCACTACGTCGAGGTGGGGAAGGCGTACGAGGAGCTGCTCGCGAGCGCGCCGGACAACTCTTTGGACGAGACGGTCGGCCTGGACGACGTGTGCATGATCCAGTACACCTCCGGCACCAGCGGCCGCCCCAAGGGCGTCATGCTGACCCACGCCAACATCGCCTGGAACTGCTTCAACATGCTGCTGGACGGGGACATCGCCTCCGACGACGTCGCTCTGGTGGTGGCACCGATGTTCCACACCGCCGCCCTCAACACCGTCTTCCTGCCGGGCTTCCTCAAAGGGGGGACGTCGGTGCTGATGCGCGGCTTCGACCCGGACAGGGTGCTCGATGTCATCGCCGAGCACCGGGTGACCAGGATGTTCGGCGTGCCCGCGATGTACCAGGCCATGGCCCGGTCGTCGCGGTGGGCGACGGCCGACCTGTCGTCGATCCGGATCCTGCAGTGCGCGGCGGCACCCGTCCCCAAGGCCCTCATCCACACCTACCAGGACCGTGGCCTGACCTTCCTCCAGGCGTACGGCCTGACCGAGACCGCCCCCGCCGCGCTGGGCCTGCGCACACGGGACAGCATCCGCAAGGCCGGCTCGGCCGGCACGCCCTGCTTCTTCACCGACGTACGCGTGGTGCGGCCCGACCTCACCGATGTCGCACCGGGCGAGGTCGGCGAGGTGATCATCGAAGGCCCCAACGTGATGAAGGGCTACTGGCAGTGGCCCGAAGCGACCAAGGACGTCTTCGTGGACGGAAGTTGGTTCCGCTCCGGAGACGCGGCCACCGTCGACGAGGAGGGGTACGTCACGATCGTCGACCGGATCAAGGACATGTACATCTCCGGCGGGGAGAACGTCTATCCGGCCGAGGTCGAGCAACTCCTCCACCAGCATCCCGCGGTCGCCGAATGCGCGGTGATCGGCGTACCCGACGAACGATGGGGCGAGGTCGGCAGAGCGCTGGTCGTGCCCCGCGCGGGCTCCGACGTGTCGCCCGACGACATCATGAACTCACTGTCCGGCCGACTCGCCAAGTACAAGCTCCCCAAGTCGGTCGTCCTTGTGGATACCCTCCCCCGCAACGCCACCGGCAAGATCCTCAAGGCCCGCCTGCGCAGCCAGTACGGCTCAATGCCGGCCCGCGGCGCCGAGGAGGCATGAGGCCAGGGGACCCGAAAACGCACGAATCCAGCACGGTTGAGATGAACGGCTGACCACCACCGCGCCGGCCTTGTCGGGGTGCCGGGCCCGGCCGGGTCCAGTACGGCCGAGCACGCGATCAGCAGCATGCTCACAAACGGGTGACGCTTCCCGCGTGGGTGCCGCGGATCAGCCAGTGTGGCCAGCCGCTGCGGCAGTCCCGACAGGGCGCATGCTGACGCGAGGGCGACTTGATCAGGCAGATCGCACCGAGTGCGTGCGACACCGGCGCCGGCGAGGGAGCGGTCCCCGCCGGCGCGCCGGTGAAGGTGCACCGCACCGTCACCGAGCGGCTGGAGCCCCGAGAGTCCGCTTGAGGAAGGCGATCTGGTCGGGAACCACTTGGTCGAAGCCCTCCCCGACGTAGGGGTCCCAATGGCCGCCGCGGTAGGCGAGCAGCTCACCGTGCGGAGCCGCGGCCGCGAGAGCGGCGGCGGGGCCCGGCGGCGTGAGGTCGTCGTGGTCCATCACCTGGACCAGCAGGGGGCAGGTGAGCCGGGGGGCGGCCGCGACGGCGCGGAAGAAGGGCAGCGACAGGATCACGCGCGCGCTGACCTCGTTGTCGTAGGGCACGTCTGCCGGAAGGAGGCGCAGCATTCCCTCGTAGGCGTCCGCGGTGGCCAGCACGGCGCCCTGCTCACCGCGGCGCCCCACGGCCTTCACGGTGTACGGCTCACGGCCGAGGCGAGCCCCGAGGGCGTCCCGGACGCCCGCCACGCCCAGGCCCAGCACATGGGTCGCCGACCGCTTCAGCATGTGCACCAGCGCGGCCCGGCCGTCGGCGAGGGGCGCCTGCGACACCACCGCGGCGATGCTCGGGTCCGCCGCGGCGACCAGCACCACGGTGCCGCCGGACATGGAGCTGCCCCACACGGCGACACGCCTGGAGTCGACCTCAGGACGGGACCTCGCCGCGGAGACGGCGGCGTGATAGTCGGCGACCAGCCGCTTGATCTCGAGCAGGTTGCGCGGACGCCCGCTGGACTCGCCGAAGGACCGGTAGTCGAAGACCAGGGCGCCGAGCCCCTCGGCGGCGAACCGCTCGGCGTAGGCTGCGAGCCGCATCTCCTTGATGCCGCCGAAACCGTGCGCCAGGACGACGCAGGGGGCGGGTCCGTCGACGCCTTCGGGGGCGTACCACCAGGCGTCCAGTTCGTCTCCGTCGATCGGGATCCGTATGGGCAGGCGTTCACCCATGGGCGTTCTCCTTACTGTGTGTCAGTTCACGGGCCTGGTAGCCGGGTTGGACATCAGGTCGAGCGCGATGTCCACGATCATGTCCTCCTGGCCGCCGACCAGGCCGCGCCGGCCGACTTCCAGCAGGAGGGTGCGGGCGTCGACGCCGTAGCGCTCGGCGGCGATCTCCGCGTGGCGCAGGAAGGAGGAGTAGACGCCGCCGTAGCCGAGGGTGAGCGTCTCGCGGTCGACTTGTACGGGGCGGTCGCGCAGGGGGCGGACCAGGTCGTCGGCGGCGTCCTGGAGGTCGAACAGGTCGCAGCCGTGCTTCCAGCCCTGGATGTTCGCCACGGCGATGAACGCCTCGATGGGGCAGTTTCCGGCCCCCGCTCCTTGTCCGGCCAGGGAGGCGTCGACGCGGGTGACGCCCTCCTCGACGGCGACGACACTGTTGGCGACCGACAGGGAGAGGTTCTCGTGCGCGTGGATGCCGATCTGAGTGCTCTCGTCGAGTACGTCGCGGTAGGCACGGACCCGTTCGCGTACGCCGTCCAGGGTGAGGCGGCCGCCGGAGTCGGTGACGTAGACGCACTGGGCGCCGTAGGACTCCATGAGCTTTGCCTGCGCGGCGAGTTGGGGCGCTTCGGCCATGTGGCTCATCATCAGGAAGCCCGAGACGTCCATGCCCAGCTCGCGGGCCTTGGCGATGTGCTGGGCCGAGATGTCGGCCTCGGTGCAGTGGGTGGCGATGCGCACCGAGCGGACACCGAGGGCGTAGGCGCGCTCCAGTTCGGCGATGGTGCCGATGCCGGGGAGAAGGAGCGTGGTGAGGACGGCGTTGTCGATCGCGTCCGCCGCGGCCTCGATCCATTCCCAGTCGGTGTGGCTGCCGGGGCCGTAGTTGAGGGAGCCGCCGGCGAGGCCGTCGCCGTGGGCGACCTCGATGGCGTCGACGCCGGCTGCGTCGAGGGCGGCCGCGATGCGGCCCACGTCGGCAGGATCGATGCGGTGCCGGATGGCGTGCATGCCGTCCCGCAGGGTCACGTCCTGGATGTAGAGCTGGTGAGTCATCGGCTGGCCTCCGCGGTGACGGTGGTGCTGTGCCGGGCGATCGACTCGGCGGTGCGCAGGGCGGCCGAGGTCATGATGTCGAGGTTTCCGGCGTAGGCGGGCAGGTAGTGGGCGGCGCCCTCGACTTCGAGGAACACCGAGACACGGGTGGTCACCGGGCCCGCGCCCTCGGGGAGCAGGGTGTGCACGGGCTCGCCTTCCGCGATCGGGGTGAACTGCACCTCCTGCTTGAGGCGGTAGCCCGGCACGTACTGGGCGACCCGCTCGGCCATCTCCTTGACGGAGGCTCGGATGGCGTCGTGGTCCGCGTCCCCGATGAGGCAGAGGACGGTGTCTCGCATGATCAGCGGGGGTTCGGCGGGGTTGAGGACGATGATCGCCTTGCCGCGGGCCGCTCCGCCGACGTTCTCGATGGCGTGGGAGGTGGTCTCGGTGAATTCGTCGATGTTGGCGCGCGTGCCCGGCCCCGCCGACTTGGAGGCGATGGAGGCGACGATCTCCGCGTAGTGGACGGCGGTCACCGCGGAGATGGCCGCGACCATGGGGATGGTGGCCTGGCCGCCGCAGGTGACCATGTTGAGGTTGTCCGCGCCGGCCTCCAGGTGCTCGTCGAGGTTGACGGGCGGGACGACGAACGGGCCGATGGCGGCGGGGGTGAGGTCGATGAGCCGCTTTCCGAAGGGCGCGAGCCGGTGGGCGTTGGCCAGGTGGGCCTTGGCCGAGGTCGCGTCGAAGACGATCTCGATGTCGTCGAAGTGCTCCATTGCGATCAGGCCCTCGACGCCCTCGTGGGTCGTCGGGACCTTCAGCCGGGCGGCGCGGGCGAGGCCGTCGGACGTCGGGTCGATGCCCACCATGGCGGCCACTTCGAGGGTGTCCGACAGGCGGAGGATCTTGATCATCAGGTCGGTGCCGATGTTGCCCGACCCGATGATGGCGACCTTGGTCTTTGACGTCTTGGGGGAAGTCATACGTCCCTCTTCTCGGAGAATGCGGCGGTGACCTCGCCGAGCGAGCTGATCTCGGCGCGGATCCGGGTGCCGGGCGGGGCCGGGACCATCGGGCCCAGCGCGCCGGAGAGGACGACCTGTCCGGCCCGCAACGGGTCACCCAGGTCACGGGCCGTCCGGGCGAGCCAGGCCAGCGCGTTCAGGGGGTCGCCGAGGCAGGCGGCGCCGTTGCCCTCGGAGACGAGGACGTCGTCGGCGTAGAGCCGCATCACGGTCTCGCGAGGCTCGAACTCGTCCAGCGTGAGGCGGTGTTCCGCCAGCACGAACAGTCCGCTGGAGGCGTTGTCGGCGACCGTGTCGGTGAGGGAGATGTCCCAGTCGGCGATACGGCTGTCGACGATCTCCAGGGCGGCCACGGCGTAGTCGACCGCAGCGCGCACCTGCGCCGGGGCCAGGTCGCCGTCGGCCAGGTCCTCCTTGAGGACGAAGGCGATCTCCGCCTCGGCCTTGGGCTGCAGCAGCCTGCCGGAGGGGACCTCGGCCTCGGCGGAGACGTCCATGTCGGCGAAGAGCACCCCGAAGTCAGGCTGATCGACGCCGAGTTGGCGCTGAACTGCCGGGGAGGTCAGGCCGATCTTGCGGCCGACGACGACCGCGCCGCTGTCCACTCGGCTGCGGGTGAGTTCCTGCTGTACGGCGTACGCGGCGTCGACGTCCTGGGTACCGAGCAGATCGCGTACCGGGGCCACGGGCCGTCCCTCGGCGAAGGCGGCGGCGAGCCGGGCGGCCGCCAGCTCAACGGGTGTGAGTGCCATGCCGGTCACCGCCCTTCCGCCGTGGTCACCGCGAATCCGGCGATCCACGCGGGGATGGCCTCGTAGAAGCGGGACGTCATCTCGTACTTGCCGGTGGCCGCGAGGGAGGCGTACGCCGCGATCCAGGTGCGGACCTCGTGGGCGGAGCCGCCGCCCTGTGCGGCCATGTCGTCGACGGTCCAGGAGTCGAACTCCGCGAGGTCGCCGCGCTCCAGGTGGTCGAGGAGGAGGTTGTCCCAGGCGGGGTTGATCGGGATCATCTTCGTCGACCCGGCGGCGTAGTCGCGGCCGGCCTGGACGACCCGCTCCTCGCCCTTCGCACGCTGTTCAGGAGTGGGCGGGTTTCCCTCGATGAGCGCGTCGGCGACGCGGGGCGGTGCGCCCTCCAGCACCGGCACCGGCGGGTCGTGGGACAGACCACCGGAGGCGACGAACAGCACCCGCTTGTCCAGGTCGGCGGCGGCCTGACCGACCGCGGTGCCAAGAGCGCGGATACGGCTGACCGGTCCGAGCGGGGTCGCCACGCCGTTGACGAAGACGGGCACCACCGGCACGCGGTCGATACCGCCGAAGAGCACCTCCAGGGGCTGCGCGAAGCCGTGGTCCACGGTCATCCGGGCCGAGACGGTGAGATCGATGCCGCGGTCGAGCACCCCCTTGGCCAGCGTCTTGGCGGCGTCGGTGTCGACCGACAGCGGCCCGCCCTGGGAACCGAAGTCGCCCACCGCGTGGGCCTCGGTGGCCAGGCAGAACGGGGGCATCTCCTTGTAGAAGAAGCCGTTGTAGTGGTCGGGCGCGTAGAGGACGACGAGCTCCGGGTCGAAGCGGCGGACGAAGGCCCTGGCGCTCTCGACGGCCTCGTCGACGCGGGCCAGAACCTCGGGCTCGGGGTCGTTCCTGCCGATCAGGGGCGAGTGCGAGAGCCCGACGACAGCTGCGGTCATGGGAGAGGGTCCTTAACTCTGGGGGGCCGGCGGGTGGATGACGAGCTTCCCGGTCAGACCGCCGTCGATCATGAGCTGGAAGCCCTTGTGGATGTCCGCGAGGGGCAGGGTGCGGTCGATCACGGGGCGGACTCCGGTGGCCTCCATCAGCCGGAGCAGCGCGACGAGCTCGCCCCGGGTGCAGCCGGTGGAGCCGAGGACTCGTCCCTGGAGGTAGAAGATGCGGGCCAGGTCCGCGGGCGGGTTGGCGCCGCTCGTCGCTCCCGCGATCACGACCGTGCCGCCGCGCCGCAGCGACTTCAGCGAATGGGACCAGGTCGCCTCGCCGACCGTCTCGATCACGACGTCCACCCGCTCGGGCAGCCGCTCACCGGGGGCCAGCGCGGCGCGCACCCCCCAGCTGAGGGCCTCGGCACGCTTGGCCTCGCTGCGGCTGGTGGCGTAGACGACGGCCCCGGCGGCCACCGCGAGCCGGATGGCGGCGGAGGCGACCCCGCCGCCCGCGCCCTGTACGAGCACCCGGTCGCCGGCCGTGATCCGCGCCTGGGTGAAGAGCATGCGGTAGGCGGTGCCCCAGGCGACCGGCAGGCAGGCCGCCTCGTCGAAGGACAGCCACGCGGACTTCGGCACCAGGTTGCGGGTGGGCACGGTCAGGTACTCGGCGAAGGCCCCGTCGTGCTGCTCGGACAGCAGCGCACGGTTCGGGTCGAGCGTCTCGTCTCCCCCGCCCGCGTCCGGGTCGCCGAGCACCGGATGCACGATGACCTCGTTGCCGTCCTCGTCGTATCCGGCCGCGTCGCAGCCGAGCACGATGGGAAGGCGCTCCGGGGGATGGCCCACGCCACGCAGCGTCCACAGGTCGTGCATGTTCAGGGAAGAGGCCACGACCCGTACCCGGGACCAGCCGGGCTTCGGGTGAGGTACCGGTACGTCGCGCAGCACCAGCCCGGACAGCGGGTCGGCGGCGCTCTGGGAGATGGCGGTTGCTGCAAGCACGCAGCCACGTTCACCCGCACCCGGAGGCAGGACCTAGCCCGTGTGCCACGGTGCAGCACACGTCCGGGCTCCTGCCGGAGGGCGGCCCGTGCCCGGCCCCTGCACTCCCCTCGGACGCCCGGCACGCCGACCAGCGCGCGGCGTGGCCGCGGCATCCCCCGACGACTCGGCTCATTGGGATGCGCGGCAAAAGATCGCTTGGTGAGGACACGCTGGCGAAGTCGTCTGTTGGTACAGTTCGTCTGCCTGTGGGCCGGCCTCGAACCCGGCCCGACGCTGTCGCCGCGGACAAAGCCTACTCGTCCCGCGCTAACCGCTCTTACCTGCGGAAACGCAACATCAAGGCAGTCATCCGGAGAAGAAGGACCAGGCCGCCAACCGGAAGAAGAAAGGCCGCCGGGGCGGCCGTCGGACATCTCACGACGGCGATCTTTACAAGGAGCGGAACACCGTTGAGCGGCTCATCAACAAGTTGAAGGCATGGCGGGGAATCGCGACTCGATACGACAAGACGCCCGGGAGCTACCTCGCCGGCCTCCACCTCCGTGCCTCGATGATCTGGATCAACGACCTCCTGAAGGCAACTACCTGATCACAACATCACACAGGCCCTAGCAATCAGAACCTTGCGCCTCACCAATCCCAGAAGCCTTGGCCGCGCATCGAGCAGCACGGGATGACTAATCCCGACCGGTACAAGCAGGAAGAGCACAAAGGCCCCTTCCCTCGTGTTCGTGACTGCCACTCGCGCCCGCGACGAGCTCGTCGTCACGTGGAGCGGCAGAGCCAACCGATTCCTTCCGACCGACGCGACAGGACGGCTTACCGAGCCGCGGATCTGCTCAGAAACGATGGCCCGCCGTCCGGATCGGCCGCTGCATGATCGCGGATGTGCTGTATCAGGTTGCTGCTTACCGTTCCTAATCAGTGAGCAGGAGTGAGTGTTGTACCCATACCTGTGCACTGCGGACGCCCCGAACGGTTTTGGGTGTCCTGGTCGCCCGCGTACTCTCCCCGTCCGGCGGCACGGATCGTGTCCGTGGTCCGGGAACGCGGGGGCGGGGTCCCTCGCGTCCAAGGGTCTCCGGTCCGGCCTGGACGGTCCGATGCCCGTGTACATCGCTCTGGTGTGCACGGGGCGGTGCCGTCCGTCGCCGGATCGGGTGCCCTTGGGCGCGTCGCCCGATCGCGATGCTCGCGGCATCGTGACGGGTGGTCTTGTGCGTCTTCGAGTCCAGGGGGCGCTGCCAGTGCTGGGCGCCCCACTTTGAGGTGTAGGCCGGGTCCACGGCGATAACCGCGATTCCGGTGGCGTCGGCCATGGAGGTGAGCCGGGCACGGAGCCTGCCGGTGGGCATGCCGGAGACGAGCTGCCTAAAGCGCTTCTTGCGCCCGTGCTTCTCCCTGGTCTTCTCGGCCTGGAAGTCGAGGTCTTCCACGGCGATCGCTTTGACGCAGCAGGTCTTGGCCCAGTTCAGCAGCCGGGACAGGGCGTGCCGGACCTGGGCATCGCGATGATCCCGGCTGCCGGACAGGTCGTAGAGGAAACGACGTGGACGGCCGATCGGGTTGCCATGGGGATCAAGGCGCCATGCGGCCAGATGGTCGGCGTTGGTGTCAACGCCGATGACGCCGTGCGCGAGTGCGGTCTGTATCGGGATGGTCGGGGTGACCGGGATGGTCCAGGAGGCGTCCACATACCAGCGCCCACGCCCCGTGTCGTAGTGGATGCGGTAGGCCACCGCGCGGTTCGCTTCCACGCGGTCGGCCCACTCGGTGCCCCGGTGCCCGAACCGCATCGCGCCGGCGAGGACGTACCGGCCGTGCTTGGCGTTGGCCAGGCCGGACAGCGGCACGGGCAGCTTGATGCTGAGCTCGCCGTCCGGAGTAACGCGGATCGTCTCGTTGCCGTACCGCTTACCCGATTCCCCGTCAGCAGACAGGAACCAGCGCGCCGTCTCCCACCGCTGACGCCACTGCGCCTCGCTGAGCTGGGCGGCGTCGAGGTGGTGGCGGGTGCCCAGCAGGCGTCTGCCGCCGCGTGCCACACGGACGCGTCCGGCCTCGCGGTCCGCGCGAACCTGTGCAAGCCGGTCTTCGAGTAAACGCAGGCGGCGTGTCTTGTGGAACCATTCGTGCGCCGACCGGTAGCCGCCGGGCGAGCGCCTGGTTCCCTGCTCGCCGACCGGCAGGAAAGGCGGTGCCGAAGCGTCCTGATGCCCGCTTCGAGGCACTGGACGTGCGCCGACTGCCCGCGCCGGGCGAGTGCCCACTGATCATGCGTGGCCTTCGTGATGCTGCCCGCCCACCTGGACGACGCCCCGGACGTCAGGTCCCGCTTCCGGGCCGCCCACGTCTCGGCGGAATGCTCCAGGCCGTCAGCGCAACGCGCTTTGAGATCCTTCGAGGCCAGCGAGCCCAGGTGCGTACCCACCAGGCGCAGAACCTTCTCATCCTCGGGCGTCAGGTCCTTGAGCCGGGTACGGATCGTCACACCACAAGGGCCGGGGGCGACGAACGGCACTGCCACCTCGAGCAGCCCGCCCATTCCCCTCACCCCCGCCCGATGCCGTAAATCCCTCACCGCAGCCAACGAACCTCCCCCGGAAAGGTCACGCATTCGATAAAGGAACTCATGTTCCGCCGGATCCCCGCGCCGAAGCCGCAATGCTCACTCATCCGCTCTCAAACGCACCCAAGCACTGTCAACCGGCAGCAGCTCCCAACCCCTCAGGGTCAGGTGGTCAGGGACGGCATGACCACCGAGTCCAGATAGTCGAGCAGGAACGTGCGGTCCGGTGGCCGGTTGGCCACCAGTGGCCGGGCCACCAAGGCACCGATCAATACGTAAGGCATGTACTGCAGTGCCGGGCAGTCCGCTCGTACCTCACCCCGAGCCACCGCTCGTCGGAGGATCGCCGCGAGGCCGGCGGGGTCGGGGTCGACGATCAGGTTCTGCAGGGCCCGCAAGAGGTCGGGATGGGCGTGGACGGCATGGATCAGACCGCGGACCAGAGCGGCTTCTCTGTGGAGTTGCTCGTCGTCGAGCTGTTCGATCACCGTGCGCAGGTCGCCTCGGAGGGAACCCGTGTTGATGTCGCCGACGACTTTGCCCTTGGTCCGGCGCAGTGCCTCGGCGACCAGTTCCGGCTTGCCCGACCATTGGCGATAGAGCGTGGCCTTGCTGCAGCGGGTGCGGGTCGCCACCCCGTCCATGGTCAGGGCCTCGTAGCCGACCTCGCGGAGGAGGTCGAGGACGGTGGCGAAGAGCTCCTCCTCGCGTTCCGGGGTGATGCGGCTGCGGCGCGTGCGTGGCGTGGTGGCCTGGTCCCTCGCTGTCATCCGCGGCACCTCGTTCGAGCTTCGAGCGAAACGGTTTCGCACGTGCTTACGGTAACCTAGGCTACGGTGAATACGAAACCGTTTCGGTCGCACAATAGGACACGGGTCCTGAGTCGTGGGCCGTCTCGGGGATGAGGGGAGAGCCAGTCATGGCAGCCATCGCGTCGCCGGTCCCGGCCGAACCCGGCCCCGCCAAACCGGGCCGCCCCCGCGACACCACCGCCGACGACCGCATCCTCCGCGCCGTCGTCGACGAACTCTCCGACCATGGTGTCGCCGGCTTCCGGATCAACAACGTCGCCGCCCGCGCCAGGGTCGCCAAGCGCACCCTCTACAGCCGCTGGACCGAGCGGGACGAGCTCATCATCGCGGGGCTCAACACCCTCGCCCTCGACCTCGTCCCGCCCCGCACCGGCAGTCTCGTCGGCGACCTCAACGCCCTCTACGACGACATCGCCGACGCCCTCGACAGCCCACGCTGGCTCATCGGCGCCCGCTGCTCCTTCGAGCTGCCCGACCATCCCGAGCTGTACGCGAGATTCCAGCGCGACTGCATCGACAAGCCCCTGGCCGTCGTCGAGGACGTCCTGCGGGACGCACAACTCCGCGGTGAACTGCGCGCCGGCATCGACCGTTCCGTGGCCGCCGAGACCTTCACCGGTTCCATCGCGGGGTACAGCTCGCACATTGCCCGGCTCCGCGGGGTCAGTGCGTACGGTGTCCGCGCACAGTTCCTCGACATGTTCCTGCACGGGCTGCGCGCCCACGACCCTCGCGAATGAGCCTCCGGACCGCCGCGGAGGCCGAACTTGACACCCCACACCGACAGCCACGCGCCGGACGTGTCACGCCACTCCTCGATCAGGTCGAGCTGGGGAGGCGTTCCGTGAGGAGCCCTGCTCCGTCCACCGAGGGCCTCGGACTTGCCCGTCGACCGGGCAGGAGGTCCGCTTCGACTCTGCGACGGACTCGGTGCAAGCGCCTCCGAGGTCCTCCTGTGGCTCCTCGGAAGTTGACCCCCCTCCCCGATCCCAAACAGCCGATACGACATCACACCTTGTGAATGTGATCGCGTTCACAAGGTGTGACGATTCCTCCTGAAATCGGTGGGATCAACGGAGCAATCCTCTGCTGCGACTACGGCGACATAAGGAGAAGATGCAGTGGATCTGGCTTTGGCGCCGGAGACCTTGGCGCGATGGCAGTTCGGTATCACGACCGTCTACCACTATCTTTTCGTCCCTTTGACGATATCTCTGGCCGCCCTCACCGCCGGCCTGGAGACCGCCTGGGTGCGCACGGGTAAAGAAAAGTACTTCCATGCCACGAAGTTCTGGGGGAAGCTCTTCCTGATCAATATCGCGATCGGTGTCGCCACGGGCATCGTGCAGGAGTTCCAGTTCGGCATGAACTGGTCGGACTACTCAAAGTTCGTCGGCGACGTCTTCGGCGCTCCGCTCGCGATGGAGTCGCTGATCGCCTTCTTCTTCGAGTCCACCTTCATCGGCCTGTGGATCTTCGGCTGGGACAAGCTGCCCAAGAAGATCCACCTGGCCTGCATCTGGCTGGTGTCCACCGGCACGATCCTGTCCGCGTACTTCATCCTCGCGGCCAACTCCTGGATGCAGCACCCCGTCGGTTACCACATCGACAAGACCACGGGGGTGGCCCACCTCAACAGCATCTGGCAGGTCCTCTTCCAGGACACGGCGGTGTTCCAGTTCGCGCACACCCTCTCCTCCGCCTTCCTGACCGGCGGCGCCTTCATGATCGGCATCGCCAGCTACCACCTCCGGAAGATCAAGAAGAAGAAGGCCACAGGGGAGGACGTCGATCGTAAGAAGACGGTCACCCTGCGCACCTCGCTGCGACTCGGCCTTGTCGTCACCATGATCGCGGGCGTGCTGGTCGCCCTGTCCGGCGACTCCCTGGCCAAGGTGATGTTCAAGCAGCAGCCGATGAAGATGGCCGCGGCCGAGGCGCTGTGGGAGACCCAATGTCCGGCCCCCTTCTCGGTCTTCTCGGTCGGCGATGTGACCAAGGGCCACAACTCCGTCGAGATAGAACTTCCCGGTCTGCTGTCCTTCCTGTCCGACCGCAACTTCAGCAGCTGTGTCCCCGGCATCAACGAGACCGCCACGGCCGAGGCCGAGAAGTACGGTGGTGCCCCCGAGGACTACATCCCCAACCTCTTCATCACCTATTGGGGCTTCCGCCTGATGATCGGCATCGGGCTCAGCGCGGCCGTCGCCGCGGGTGCCGGATTCTGGCTGACACGGAAGAAGAAGTGGCTGCTGCCGGAGCATCAGGCCGCCGAGGACGACGTGCCCAAGCTGATGCTCACCAACAAGAGAGAGTTGGGGCCGACCATCACGCAGTGGGGCTGGCGCTTCGGCATGGCGTCGCTGATCTTCCCCTTCGTCGCCAACTCCATCGGCTGGGTCTTCACTGAGATGGGCCGTCAACCCTGGGCTGCCTACGGTCTGTTCAAGACCGAAGACTCGGTCTCCCCCGGTGTCAGCCAGACCGAGATGGCGATCTCGCTCGGAGCCCTGACCCTGCTGTACGCCATGCTGCTCTGGATCAACGTACGGCTGATGAAGAGGTACGCCGTCAAGGGCCCCGACACGGACGAGCAGCCGCCTGCCAAGGATCCGACGCTGCGCGGGCCTTGGGGAGACGACGCCGACGACGACTCCCACGACGACTCCGACAAGCCCTTGAACTTCGCGTACTGAGAGGAGATGCGCCATGGGCCTCAACGACTTCTGGTTCCTTCTGATCGCCGTCCTGTGGACCGGCTACTTCTTCCTGGAAGGGTTCGACTTCGGGGTCGGCATCCTGACCAGGTTGCTCGCGCGCGACCGGACTGAGCGCCGCGTACTGATCAACATCATCGGACCGGTGTGGGACGGCAACGAGGTCTGGCTGATCACCGCGGCCGGCGCGATGTTCGCCGCGTTCCCGGTCTGGTACGCGACGTTCTTCAGCAGTTTCTACCTGTTGCTGGTCCTCGCTCTGCTGCTGCTGATCGTGCGGGTGTTGGCCTTCGAATACCGGCACAAGCGGCCGGAAGAGAGCTGGCAGCGCAACTGGGAGCTGGTGCTGTTCGCCAGCTCGCTGCTGCTGCCGTTCCTGTGGGGAATGATGTTCGCCAACATGGTGCGGGGCGTGCCGATCAACTCCCAGCAGAATTTCGCCGGTTCGTTCACTGACCTGCTGAACTGGCCTGCGTTGCTCGGTGGTCTCGCCTTCGTCGCGCTGTGCACCGTGCACGGAGCGGTGTTCACCGCGCTGAAGACGGTGGGCGACATCCGGGTACGGGCCCGTACGTTTGCCGCCAAAGCCACCGTGGTCGCTCTGCTTCTGGGGGGCGCGCTGCTGATCTGGATCCAGGCGGAGCGCGGGACGGCGTGGACCGCGATGGCCCTTGCCATGGCAGTCGTCGGGCTTCTTGGCACGCTCGCGATGAACGCCAAGGCGCGGGAAGGGTGGGCGTTCAGCTTCACCGGGGTCGCCATCGCGTCCGTGGTGGCGGCGATCTTCCTGGCCCTGGCGCCGGACCTCATGCCCTCCTCGCTCAACGACGCGTGGAACCTGACGATCGACAACTCGGCCTCGGGTCCGTACACACTGAAGGTGATGACGTGGGTCGCGGTCATCATGATGCCGCTGGTGCTGCTCTACCAGGGGTGGACCTACTGGGTGTTCCGCAAGCGGATCGGTCCCCAACACATTCCCGCCGACGCCCACTGAGCCCACAGCCGAGAACGCCGCACCCATAGTCCGTTGCCACAGGTCAGGCCGAGTTGACGCTGTCGGATAAAGAACGGGCTGCGCTGGAAGTGTGGGTGCGGCGTCGTTCGACGCCGCAGGCGTGGGCCTTGCGGTGCCGGATCATCCTGGCCTGCGTCACCGGCGCGTCGAACAACTACGTTGCTGCTCAGCTTGGCTCGACACCGCATGCGGTGGGACGGTGCGTGACCTTCTCCGCCGCCGCGACCGGCACCAAGGTCACCGGGCGCACCCCGCGCGAGTCGACCGGCCGCCCGGAGCTGACCGAGGCCGCGATCGTCGTCTCCGGCGGCCGTGGCGTCAACGGCGCCGAGAACTTCGCGATCATCGAGGCGCTCGCCGACTCCCTCGGCGCGGCCGTCGGCGTCTCGCGTGCCGCCGTGGACGCCGGCTGGTACCCGCACACCAACCAGGTCGGCCAGACCGGCAAGTCGGTCTCGCCGCAGCTGTACATCGCCTCCGGCATCTCCGGCGCGATCCAGCACCGCGCGGGCATGCAGACCTCGAAGACGATCGTGGCGATCAACAAGGACGCCGAGGCCCCGATCTTCGGGGTGCGGTGGCCTGCGTGTTCGGCAAGTTGCCAGCCGTTTTTGCGGCCGCGTTCACAGTCCCAGGTCGCGTCGGCAAGATCGTCGATCACGCAGGGAGGCTGCCCTCATCACGGTTCGGACCGTTCTCGATGTCATTCGTTGGAGGGACGGTCCGGCAAGACCGCCCCTGACATGCCAACACCTGACTACACCCCGGACGATGACCGCGGCCTTTCATCCGGTCACCCATCTCAGCCGATCTCATCGACGAAATCAATGCGAGCCTATTGAAACGAACCATTTCCCGCTACGCCCGAGCGCTCCTACGCTCACTGTCAACCGCGAGCAACGGCGCCGCGCGGCGTCGACACAGCAATCGTGAGGAGAAGCTTGTGACTTCAACGGATGCAGTCGCGAAGGTGGACGTCGCGAAGGAATACTTTGCCGCATTCAATCAGCGGCGAGGACGAGGTAGTGTGCTTTCTGCGTTCGTCAGGAACCTGGCGGGGTGAGTTCGCCGGGGTTCCGCCGACCGGCAGGCACTTCACAGCTTGTACCGTCGATCGCATTCGATTCTCCGGCGCGTCCATTGCGAGCATTTCGACGGTGTGCGAGGTCCTGGGCGGCTTCAGCGTGATGCACCAGTTGGGGATCGTTGCGCAGCAGTCGGACGTGTAAGCGACCGCCTCGGTGCAACGGCGGATGTTCGGCGGTGGCGCGGGATGACGGCGAATCAGGTTGGCCGTCGTACTCCAGTCGTAGTTCGCGATCACGGCGAGTCGCTGCTCACGGCCCGTGGACGAGATCCGCGCCCCCACTGGCCTCAATCAGCCAGGACAGCGAACCGCTTCCGAAGGGCCAGCCAGTGGTGGCCACCTGCACCCAGCCGCCCGACTCGTCGGTTCCTGCGTGCCACCACCACCAGCTGCGATCGTCTCCCATTCCTTCCTCGGTCGGGTCGAAGCAGTACAGCCATCCCGAGAGCGTCCACGGCCCCTGATCGACGACCGCTCTCTCCTCTGGCGTCATCGCCCGCGATTGACGCAGCCACGCCTCGACGTCGAAGGGCTCGCCATGCTCCGGTTCCGGGGTCTCGGGCGCGCACCGCTGGATGAATCAGGTCGGCAACAGTTGCGGCCAAAGCTCATCTGTCGGCCAGTCGCCCATCTGGGAGACCACACATGTCAGTACCGCACGCGCGTTGTCGATGACCTCGGCTGGGTCCTCGGCCAGGTCCACATCGAAGGCGCCGCAGCTCGCCTGTCGTGATTCCCACGGTGAGGAAGTATGCACAGGCACCGACCTCGCGACATCTCGACATCACCACCGGTCAGGGGACGCGAACCTCTATGGCTGGACAGTGGGCTTGCCGTTGGTAGTGGCAGGCGCGGGCTTGGTGTCGGCGTCGGGGCTCAGCTCGCCCGGTTCCACGAGCCGCTGGAAACGGGGTCGTCCGTGTACCAGGTCTTCGGTCTCGGACTGCCGCGTGGCCGCCCGGCTTGAAACCTGGCACCCTCAGGGGGATCGTGAACATGGTCAGCAAGTCCGGCAACAAGGCCACTCAGGGCACGGCAACAAGGCCACCAAGGACACGACGATGACGTCCGACGAGACGCCCGGCCGACTCCCTCCGGCGTCGGCGGGGGCCTTCCTCGGCACGGCTGCTGCCATCGCGGTCACGGACCCCGACGGCCGGGTGACCCATTGGAGCAGCGGCGCCCAGACGCTGTGGGGCTACGCCCCCGAGGAGGTCATCGGCAAGCCTCTGGCCGATCTGTTCACCGCCGACTGGACAGTGCTGAGGCACCGGGACGGCAGACTGTCGGATGCTCAGGTGCGCCTCTGTCCGCTGCCGTCCGACGAGCGGCCGACCGGGTTCCTGGTGATGGTCGTGCCCGGGACGGGCTCTCCGGACGAGTACTCACTCATGCGACGGATGTTCGAGAAGCAGCCCCTCGCCCTTTCGATCTATGACCGCGACGGACGCATACTGTTCGGCAACGAGGTGATACAGCGGGCGACGGGCCTCTCCGAGCGCGACTTCCGCGGCCGGTTCATCGCCGAGATCCTCCAGGGCCCCGTATACGAGGAACTCGAGCAACGGGTCCGCCAGGTTCTTCAGACAGGGAAGCCCGAATTCACCGAACTCTTCGTGAGGCTTCCGAGCGAGCCGAAGGCGCACGCCTGGGCTCTCGACATCTTCCCGCTCACGGACGAAGCCGGCCAGGTGCAGGGGGCGGGTCTGTCGGCGTACGACTACTCCCAGCAGTACGAGTCCCGGGAGCGGCTGGCCCTCGTGAGCGAGGCCCGGACCCGCATCGGCGCCAGCCTGGACGTGGTGGGCACCGCACGCGAGCTCACCGAGGTCGCCGTGCCCCGCTTCGCCGACCTCGTCAGCGTGGACCTGCTCGACCCCGTCTTCCAGGGCGATGTGCCCGCACCTGTCCTGTCCGGTCCCGTCCCGCTGCGCCGGGCGGCATACAGGGTGGCGTCCGCGACGTCGGTAGAGCATCCGGCCCCGGACGAGATCAGCAACCATGTGGCTTCTTCGCCGATCGCCCGGTGTCTGGCCAGCGGCCGGGCGCAACGGCACCACGTCGACGACTCCCAGGTCGTCCGCTGGTTCGCCGACGACCCTGTCCAGGCGGCGCAGGCCCGCGCGTGCGGAGTGCGTTCGCTGATCGCGGTACCCATCCGCGCCCGTGGCACCACCCTCGGGGCAGTCATGTTCGTCAGATGCTCGTCTCGCGAGCCGTTCAGCCCTGACGATCTGGCCGTCACCGAGGACCTGGTCGCGCGGGCGGCGGTCTGCCTGGACAACGCCCGCCGGTTCACCCGCGAACGCGGCATCTCGCTGGCCCTGCAACGCAACCTGCTGCCGCACGGCCCGATCACGCTTCCTGCCGTGGAGACGGCTTCCCGTTATCTCCCCGCGGGCGGCGGCACGCAGGCGGGCGGTGACTGGTACGACGTGATCCCGCTGCCCGGCGCCCGCGTCGGCCTGGTCGTCGGCGATGTCGTCGGCCACGGCATCAACGCCTCAGCCACCATGGGCCGCCTGCGTACGGCGGTGCGCACCCTCGCCGACATCGACCTCCCGCCCGATGAGCTCCTCACCCACCTCGACGACATCGTCACCCACACCGAGGACGACACCGTCGCCACCGGTGAGATCCCCGGCGCCATCGGAGCCAGTTGCCTGTACGCGGTCTACGACCCCCTCTCCGGCATCTGCTCCCTTGCCCGGGCCGGGCATCCCCCGCCGATCCTGGTACACCCGGACGGCACCGGCACGGTCATCGACCTGCCCGCCGGACCGCCTCTGGGTCTGGGCAGCCTGCCCTTCGAGGCGGCCGAGGTCACCGTGCCCGAAGGGAGTCTGCTCGCCCTGTTCACCGACGGCCTCCTCTCGGCCGGCGATCGCGACCTCGACGAGGGACTCGACGCCCTGCGCCACACTCTGGCCCGGCCCGCATCCTCGCTTGCGACGCTGTGCGACACCGTCCTGGACACCCTGAGCCCAGAAGCGCGCACCGACGACATCGCCCTGCTCCTGGTCCGCACCCGGCTCTTCGGCGAGGACCGCGTCGCCTCCTGGGACGTTCCCGCCGACCCCGCGGCCGTCGGCGATACCCGCCGCCGTGCCTGCGACCGGTTGGCCGCATGGGGTCTGGAGGAAACCGCGTTCGTCACGGAACTGGTCATCAGCGAGCTGGTGACGAACGCCATCCGGTACGGCAGCGGCCCGATCCGCCTCAGGCTGATCAAGGACGAGACACTGATCTGCGAAGTCTCCGACGGCAGCAGCACCAGTCCGCACCTCCGCCGGGCCCGGGTGTTCGACGAGGGCGGCCGCGGCCTGTTCATGGTCGCCGAGCTCACCCGAAGATGGGGTACGCGTTACACCCGCACCGGCAAGACCATCTGGGCCGAGCTTGCTCCTCTCGACCTCTCCGCGCGGTGAGGCGGTGGTCAGTGGGGCATGTCGTCGAGGGCGGTGGACATGTCGGCGAGGTCCGGCGGTTCGACGGCGAACAGGACCACGCTGGCGTCGGGCAGGTCGGCCTCGGTGACCCGGAGGAGTCCGCCCGCCTCAAGGGCGGCCTGGGTGACGGTGTCGTTCTCGTCCGGTGCGGCGACGATGCGGCGGCAGCGGGGGTCGGCGAGGAAGAGTGCGGGGACGAGGTCGCACAGCAGTTTCGCGGCAAGCGCCGGGCCGGACGGCCCGTGGCCGGGGAGGACCAGACCCAGGGCAAGGTCGTGGGTGCCGTACGGATAGCAGCTGTGCAGCGGGTGGTGCGCGACGCGGTGGACGCGCAGGAGCAGCGTCGGACCGCCGTGCGCCTCGGTGACGGCGTACGTGCGCGCCGTCTGCGGGGCCACTGTGGCGGGCTCGTCAAGCGGGCGCAGCGTCCAGTCGCTACCCAGGACGGGTTCGGGCGTTGCCGGTACGACGGCGGTGTGGATGCTCATGGCCGGCTCACGGTGTCTCGGCGGACCGCTGGGTCTCGACCCAGCTCCGCAGTGCGGACTTGACCAGCTTGCCGCTGCCGTTGCGGGGCAGCTGTTCGGCGATCAGCACCTGGGTGGGCAGCTTGTAGCGGGCCAGGTGCCCGCCGGTGAAGGCGCGCACCTCCTCCAGTGTGGGCGTGGTTCCGGGCTCGCAGGTCAGCACGGCGAGCACGGTCTCGCCCCACTTCGGATGCGGGACGCCGATGACGGCCGCCTCCACGACACCCGGGTACGCGGCGAGAACGCGCTCGACCTCGGCCGGGTACACGTTCTCCCCGCCGCTGATGATCATGTCCTTGAGGCGGTCGACGATGTAGTAGAAGCCGTCCTTGTCCCGGTGCGCGATGTCGCCGCTGTGGAACCAGCCCGCGTCGTCGAAGGCGGCACGGGTGGCCTCGAGGTTGTTCCAGTAGCCGGGTGTGACGTTCGGGCCGCGCACGCAGATCTCCCCGCGCGTGTCCGCGTCCTGCACGCCGGCCCCGGTGACCGGGTCGACGATGCGGATCTGCGTGTACGGCATGGGTACGCCGGTCGATCCGGCCTTCTCCGCCGTGAGCCCGGCCGGGAGGTAGCAGGCGAAGGGCGCGGTCTCGGTCAGCCCCCACGCCTGCTGGAGCAGGATGCCACGTTCTTCGTAGTCCCTGATCAGCTGGGGCGGGACGGGGGCGCCCGCGACGATCGCGGATCGCAGGGCGGAGAGGTCGGCCGCGGCGAAGCCGGGCACGCGGGTCAGGGCGCTGTACATCGCGGGGACCGCGAACAGGGTCGTCACGCGGTGCTGGACGAGGTCCTCCAGGCACTGGGCGGGGTCGAAGCCGCGGCGCACGACGACGGTGCCGCCGCGCACGAGGGTGCGCAGGGTGAGGGCGTTGAGGCCGCCGATGTGGAAGAGCGGGGCGACGGCGAGGTTCACGTCGTCGGGGCGGGTGTCCACGACACTTTCGACGTTGACCGCGTTCCACCAGAGGTTGCCGTGGGTGAGCATGACCCCCTTGGGTCGGCCGGTCGTGCCGGACGTGTACATGAGCGCCGCCAGGTCGTCGTCGTACAGCGCCACCGGCTCCGTGCCACGTCGGTCGGCTCCGAGCAGCTCCGAGAGCGGTGTCCAGACGGCGGCGGGCGCCGTCGCCGCGGGGCACCGCGGATCTGTGTCGACCAGCACGTGGAAGCGGGCGGGTATGTCGCTCATCACCGACTCGACGAGTGCGCGATGGCCCTCCTCGACGACCAGGGTGTGCGCACCGCTGTCGCTGAGGATGTGGCGCACCTCCTCGGCCGCGAGCCGGAAGTTGACCGGCACGAAGACCGCCCCGAGGTGGGCCGCGGCCAGCAGCGTCTCGAAGAAGGTCACGCTGTTGAGGCCGAGGTAGGCGACCCGGTCGCCGCGCCGCAGTCCTCGTCCGGCCAGCCCGGCGGCCAACTCGGCCGTACTGCGGCTGAGTTGGGCGGCAGAGATCTCATGGCCCTCGTAGACGAGTGCGCAGGCGGTGGGGTACTGGGCTCTGCGGTGCAGTGCCGCGGCGGGGCTGATGTCGACGGCGGCCATGCGGCGGCTCCTTCGATGGCTGTCGTGCGGAAGTGAAAGGGGAGACGGGGAGACGGTTCAGAGGCCGGCGCCACCGGCCGGGGAACGGAATCCGCGGACGGCGATGCCGCCGTCGGCGGGGATCACGGCGCCGGTGACGGTGCCGCTGTTGGCGCGGGAGGCGAGCAGGACGTACGGGCCGGTGAAGTCCTCCGGCTCGACACTGGAGTCGTACAGCGGGATGAGCGGTTGCTGTTCCTGGCCGGACGCCTCGTTCTTGGCGAAGGAGGCTTCGAGCGTGCGGTTCTGCAGGCCCAGGCTCTGCGGGCCGCGCAGCTTGGTGCGCATGCCGCCGACGGCGACGCCGTTGACGCGGACCCGCGGCGCCAGTTCGTAGGCGAACTGGCGGAGCAGGCCGAGGCAGGCGTGCTTGCTGGCGGTGTACAGGGGGCCGCCACCGTCGGTGTGGAAGGAGGCGTTGGACAGGGTCATCACGATGCTGCCGCGCGTGGCGACGAGTTCCCGCCAGGCCGCCTCGACGGCGAGGACGTAGCCCTTGACGTTGATGCCGAAGATTTCGTCGAACGCCTCGGACAGCTCCTTGCCGTCGAGCTTGGTGACGCTGCGGTGGTAGTCCCAGATCCCGGCGTTGGGGACGAGGATGTCCAGCTTGCCGAACCTCTCGACGGTCGCGTCCACCGCCCGGTGCAGATCGTCCGGGGAGCGTACGTCGCCGGTGAGGGGCAGCACCCGGTCGGATCGGTCGCCCGCCGCGGCGACGACCTCCTCCAACTGCTCGGCCCCACGGCCGAGGACGGCGACACTCGCGCCTTCGGCGAGGTAGCGCAGGGCGACGGCGCGGCCGATGCCGGAGCCCCCGCCGGTGATCAGGGCGACCTCGCCCTCCAGCCATCCCATGATTCAGTGCTCCCCGAGGAAGTCGGTGACCAGGCGCTCGAACTCGGCCTGCCGCTCCAGCTGGACCCAGTGGCCGCAGCCGCCGAAGACATGCAGCTGGACGTCGCGGATCTGCTTGAGCATGAGCTGGGCGCCGTCGAGGGTGATGGTGCGGTCGTCGCGGCCCCACAGCAGGAGGGTGGGCGCCTTGATCTTGTGAACGCGCTGCCACAGCGGGTCCATGCCGTGCCGCTTGGCGAAAGCGGCGTTGTAGGCGTGGTAGAAGGCGATGTGGGACTCGTCGAGGGACGCCTCGTAGCGGGCCTGCGCCGTGTCGGCCCAGCGCTTGGGTTCGGCGGTCATCACGCCGATGAAGTCCCGCATCTTCTTCAGGGTGGGGCCCTCGCCGTTGTAGTAGCGGAACATGGCCTTCTGGCCCTCGGTCGGGGTCGGTCCGAAGGGCAGCCAGCCTCCTCCCGGCGCCATCAGAACCAACTTCTCGACCCGGCCCGGGACTTCGAGTGCGGTGGCGATGGCCGCGGCCCCACCGAGGCTGTTGCCGAGCAGGTGGAAGCGGTCGATACCGAGGGCGTCCAGGGTCTGCAGCAGGGCGTCGACGGTGATCTCGGTGATGCTGCGGGCGTCGAGGTCGGCCTCGGTGGGGCGGTAACTGCCGCCGAAGCCGGGCTGGTCGGGCAGGATCACGCGGAAGTGCTCGGTGAGTGCGGGGAGGTTGTGGCGGTAGTTGGCCACCGCGCTCGCGCCGGGGCCGCCGCCGTGCAGCATCACCAGCACCGGGCCCTCGCCGGCCTCGCTGACCGCGAGGGGGCCGAGCGTGGTCTGCACGGTGTGCTCGACGAGCTTCACCTCTGTGGTCTGTTCAGTGGTCACGAGCGGGCTCCGGTTCACAAAGGGCTTAAAAGGCTTACAGGAAGGTGCTGATGTTCTTGGCGAGAATGACGTTCTGGTCGAGCAGGATGGTGCGGCGCGCGATCAGCAGCCGTCCGTCGTCCGGGTCGCGGCGCAGCTGGTCGGTGCGGCCGCCGGCGTAGAGGTCGACCTCACGTTCCAGGCGGTTGCGGTAGCAGAGGAAGGCGGACTCGGCGACGTACTCGCCGGGCTCGTCGGCCGGCCAGACCAGGATGTTGGTGATCAGATGCCGGGTCCGCGACGGCGGGTCCTCGGCCCAGGCCATGCCCGAGTCGAATCGGCGGATGCGCCAGGCCAGGCTCGCCTTGGTCTCGTCGAAGATGGCGACCTCGCCGGGCGAGCCGTCGGCCAGGGCCTGCTGGCGCCGCAGGCGGTTGGTGCGTACCGGCGCCCAGTAGTGCAGGTCGTCGGTGAACAGCTCCAGCCAGTCGGCGTAGCGGTGCTGGTCGAGCAGCTGTGCCTCGAGGGCGTACAAGCGCTGTACCTCGAAGTGGAGCCGCATGTCCTCGTCGACGGCGGGTGCGGTCGTCCGGGGGGTCTCCGGGGGGTGGATGCTCATCGGGGGTCCTCCTGCGGGCCGCGCCGGTTGGTGCCATTCCAGCGCGGAGGGGGCGGTTCGGGGAGCGCGTGTGCCACAAGGCGGCACGTGGCGGTTCAGCGCTTCAGCAGCGTGCGCAGATCCGCGCTCTCGTCGGACAGGGCGGCCGCGTCGACAGCGACACGGCGATCGACGATCCGCCGGGCGGCCATGATGTCGCGTGGTCGGTCGATGGCGGCCGCGGCCACCAGCCGGTCGCCCAGCAACCCGAAGACGGTGAAGGCGTCGTCGTCCAAAGCCCCGCGCAGCACGGTGCGCTCGGCGGCCGCCATGGTGCCGACCGCCTCCAGCCGGGAACCGTGCCGGTCGGACCAGAACCAGGAAGCGCCGAAGGACGGCAGGGGGCGGCCGAGGATGCCGTGGGCGGCGGCCTCGCCGTCGCGCTGGGCGGCCTCCCAGTGCTCATGACGGACCTTGTGCCCCTCGGGGCGGGCGACGTCGCCGACGGCGAGGACATTGGGGTGGGAGGTGCGCTGACCGGGGTGGACGACCACACCGTTGTCGACGTTCAGCCCCGCGGCCTCGGCCAGTTCCGTGGCCGGACGCATGCCGATGCCGACCACGACGGTGTCGGCGGACACGGGTGCCGCGTAGCCGCTGAGGTGCAGCAGGACTCCGAGGTTGCCCGGACGGCGCTCGACGCATTCGACGCCGGCGGTCAGGACGGCGATGCCTTCGGCGGCGTGCCTCCGGTGCAGTGCGTTCGCGATCTCGTCCCCGACCGCCGCGGTCAGTGGCACCGGTACCGGGTCGATGAGGGTGACGCGGCAGCCCAGGGCGTGGGCGACGGCCGCGGTCTCAGCCCCGATGAGCCCCGCTCCGACCACGACCACCCGGGCGCCCGGCAGCAGCCGCTCCCGCAGCCGTTCGGCGTCCTCCCAGGTGCGCAGCAGGTGTACGGCCGGGTCGTCGCCGCCCGGCACCGGCAGGGGGCGCGCGGTGCCGCCGGTGGCCAGCACGATCCGGTCGGCTGCGGCAAGCCCGCCGTCGGCCAGCTCCAGTCCGCCCTCGTGCGGGCGGATCGCCCGGACCGTGACGCCGTCGCGGAGTTCGATGCCCTGCTCGTCGTACCACTGCTCGGGCCGCAGCAGGATGTTCTCGCGGCGGGACTTGCCGAGCAGGACGTCCTTGCTGAGTGGCGGGCGGTCGTAGGGCAGTCCGCGCTCGGCGGAGTACAGCACGAGCTCGCCGTCGTAGCCCTGGGCGCGCAGCGCGTCGCAGGTCGATACGGCGGCCAGGCCCGCGCCGACGACGGCGATGCGCCGTGGCGCGCTCATGCGTCGGCCTCCTCGCCGGGGTGCAGCCAGACCTCATCCTCGCGCACCTCGACTCTGTGCGTGCGCTGGGCGAGGGTGGCGGGCATGCACTGCGGTTCGCCGGACTTGAGGCAGAAGCGGGCGCTGTGCAGCGGGCACTCGACCTCGCCGTTCTCGATCCAGCCGTCGGCGAGCGATGCCTGGCCGTGGGTGCAGGTGTCGTCGAGGGCGTAGTAGGCGCCGCCCTCGTGGAAGACGGCGATGGCGTCGGTGTGGCCGGTGGTCTCGGCGGGCACCTTCAGCGCCTCGCCCTCCTCGATGTCGCCGACGGCGGCGACCCGGATGCCGGTGCCGATGGTGCTCATGGGGTGTCCTCGGTGTTCTTCTCGGCGTTCTTCTCGGCGCTCTTCTCGGCGTTCTTCTCGTGCCAGGCGGGCGTGTTCATCAGGTCGCGCCAGCGGGTGTAGAAGCCGCGGGCGGCGCCGTCGCTGTAGAGGCGGCCGGTGGTGCCGGGGTGGACGCCGTCCTCGGACTGAAGCCCCAGTCCCATCTGGTAGTTGAGCGTCATGGAGCCGGCCACGAAGCCGTGCGCGGTGGCCTGGCACTCGCTCCAGTTCTCGCCGTCGTCCTGCTCGAAGATGCCGCTCGGCCCGAACGTGCGCAGGTTGTAGATGCGTTGGGCGTCCTTGACCTCGTCCGGCATCGACTTGTCGACGATGGTCCAGGCCCAGACCTCCATCTTGTCCGGGCCCTTGGGGTGCCAGACGCGGATGGAGCCGTTGACCGGCAGGTAGGAGAAGTTCGGGAAGACGGTGCCGTGCCCGGTGGTCATCGGTCCCTCGACCCGGGCGTCACCGAGCCGTTCGCGCAGCGCCTCGTAGTCGGTCCACTCGTGTACGACACGGTCGTCGAAACGGCTCTTGGGATGGGTCGGAAAGCCGTGCCCGTGCCCCAGCGAGTCGGTGTACTGCCGGCCCGGCGTCTGCACGATCTCCGTCTTGGGGCCCTTGCCAGTGGGCGACATGACCATCAGCGCGGAGGCGTGCGAGATGTTGACGTGGTACCAGTCGGAGGCGAACTGCTCGGCGGCGAGCTTCCAGTTGCCCTCCAGCACCCACTTGTGCACCCCGCCGACGGCCTCGGTGCCCTCCGGGTCATGGTCGAGCATCGCGTCCAGATACCACGCCAGTCCTCCCAGCGCCTCCACCAGGGTCGGGGCCTCGGGGTTCCAGGTCGCGAAGACGAGTCCCTTGTACGTGTCGAGTTGCGCGACCTCGATCAGTCCCCACTGGTCCTGCTCGAAGTGGGCGGGGTAGTCCCCTCCGTTGGGGACGTTGATCAGCTTCCCGGAGGTGTCGTAGGACCAGCCGTGGTAGCTGCACGTGAACGCCTTCGTCGCCCCCGCGTCGGCGCGGCACACCCGCATGCCGCGGTGGCGGCAGGCGTTGAGGAAGGCACGCAGTTTCCGGTCCTTGCCCATGGTGACGATGACCGGGTCCTCGCCCATGTAGGTGGTGAAGAAGTCACCGGGCTTCGTGAACTGGCTCTCGTGCGCGAGGAACAGCCAGCTCGGCGCGAAAAGGCGGCGCAGCTCCTGCCGGTAGACGGCCTGGTCGCTGAAGATCGTGCGGTCGACCAGACCGCGGTCGAGGTCGAAGTAAGGGCTGACGTCGACGGCCGGCTCGGGTACGCGAGCCAGGCGGTCCGCCGACCGGGCGGGCGTGGTTGTCATCGCTGGGCCTCCTCGGGCCGGATCGGGCGCGCGCTGCGCCGCCCTCGTGGGCTGGTGGTTCGGCGTGCGTTCAGGTGCACACCCGAAGAGCCGGAGCGCTCCGGTTCACGCGGTGGCATGGCGGCTCCCCCGCTTCCTTGCTGGTGGTTCATCGGACGGTGGCGGTCAGTTCGGGCAGGTGGCCGGTGCCGGAGCGCACGGCGAGCCGAGAGCCCGGTGTCGGTGGGACGGCGGCGCGCCCGGACCCGGTGAAGCAGCAGCTCGCCCGGGTGGAGGGCGCTGCCTTGCGCGTGGAGCGTCCGGGCGGGCCGGGCCACGGCCCGCAGCGGATCGCCGAGGACTTCGGCCCCCAGGCCAGGCGCGACGCTCCCCGTCGGTGTACTGCCCGACGTACTCGTCCCGGAGCCCCATGAGCAGCTCGTCCGTGGTGTCGACGGGACGGCCGACGGCGACGCGCGCCGAGGAGGCGTTGCCGGCGACGGTGTCGGCCGGGGAGACGCGCTGGTCGGCGATGGGGCTGTCGATGATCTCCATGGCCGGCGCCGGCTCGGAGACGACCGCCCGGACCTCCGCGCCCGCACGCGGGGTCCGGACAGCCGGCCGAGGATCAGACCGACCTCTGCCTCGGCCCGCGGGGTGATGAGCTCCCGCGTGTTGGTGGTCCCGCCGTCCGGGATCGACTGGCACAGGGTCCCGAAGCTCGCTTCGGGCAGGCCGAGTTGCTCGCACATCGGCACGGGCGTGAGGCCCGCCTTGCGTCCGAGAGGGTGCTCACCCGCCGCGAGACGGATCCGTACGTCGGCCTCCTGCACGGCGAAGGCGCCGGCCAGGTCCGGGTCCCCGTACTCCTCGGTGAGTGGCGCGACGGGAATCCTCCCCCAGCCTTCGGCCGGGAGGTGCCCCCAGGCCTCGGCACGCCGCAGCACCGCCGCCGGCTCCTCGACGAGCTGTGCGTCGGGGGAAGCAGGGGCGGCGAGGACGGCGGTCGTGGCCACTGTGGCGTGTCGCTGCATGGCCACAGCACACGCTGCTCCCGGCCGCCGTGCCCAGCCACCGTGCCGGGATACGGCACGGCGTGACGATCGGATCCGTCACACAGAGACAAGCGGGGTCCCCGGCGTTTTACAACGACGAAACGATCGAATAAGCTGGACGCGCGTCCATTTTAATGGCCACCCTGGATCCCCATCGGAGCCCGCCATGCCACTCCCCTCCTTGCCTTCCGCACAGCCCTCAGCCACGGCGACCGGCGAGCCCGACCAGCAGACCGCGGTCGACAAGGCGCTCTTCCTCCTGAAGTCCCTCGCCGAACTGGACGGGGAGATCGGCGTGAGCGAGCTGGCCCGGCGGACACGGCTGACCAAGTCGACCACCTTCCGACTGCTGGGCATCCTCCACCGCAACGACCTCGTGGAACGTGTCGGCAGCAACTACCGGCTGGGCTCCCAGCTCTTCGACATCGGCGTACGGGTCTACGGCCCCAACCCTCCGCTGCTGCAGGAATGCCTGCTGCCGCATCTGGCGGACCTGTACGAGATGACCCACGAGACCGTGCACCTGGCCGTACTGCACGACACCGACATCGTGTACGTCAACAAGATCCAGGGCCACCGAGCGACCCGCTCCCCCTCCCGGATCGGCGCCCGCCTGCCCGCCTACTGCACCGGCGTCGGCAAGGCCCTCCTCGCCTTCGACCACGACGCCGCCGAGGCCGCGATCGCCTACGGACTCACGGCACGCACGGACTACACCTGCACCGATCCCGACCGTTTCCGGGCCGAGCTGTGCCGCATCCGCCGGGACGGCGTCGCCTACGACCGCCAGGAAGCCGTTCCCGGCCTCACCTGCGTCGCCGTACCGATCATGGGTTCGGCCGGGCGACCCGTGGCCGCCTTCTCCGTCGCGAGCGCCGACCGCCGCTTCGAACCCGCCCGGTTCGCGCCGGCTCTGCGACGCGTGGCCTACGAAGCGGCACGCGCGGTCAACGCGGCCACTGCGAGCCGGCAGCAGGCCCCCTCAAGGCTCGACGATCTGTCGGCGGCTTGACCCTCGCACGAGTGCCGACAGGCCACTCACCTGGACGGCGACCCCGGTGTGCGCGGCACCGAGGTCGCCTCACGGACGGGCCAGGCCCAGCGGAGTGGCCTGATCCCATCCCCGTTCACCGCTGTCCTTGCCAGGAGTGGTCAGCGGTGATGTCGCCCCCGACGTCCACCGGCGGCTGACGCCAGCATTCCGGGTCGGCGCCTGCCGAGGCGAGGACATGTGCCGAAAGACGGCACGGCGCAGCCGGATCAGCGCCGGGCGCCGCCGTGCGTGCGCGCCACGCTGACACCGCCGGTGCCGGGCTGCACGCGCGGCACGCTCACCACGATGTGCACGAGGCTCTCGCCGTCCAGCGACTCGTAGACGTGCGGCCGGTCGCCCGGATAGCGCACGAAGTCCCCGGCCGACAGCTCCACCGCCTCCCCGGCGGGACCCACGCGGACACGGCCGCTGATCACGTACAGGTGCTCCAGGGTGCCCACCGGGTGCGGCTCAGACGGCTTGACCACGCCGTCCGGGTCCTGGGCGATGCGCACCACGTAGTTCTCGATGACACCGGAGCCGTACACGTGGTCCAGCGACCGGGACTCGTATCCGCCGTGCTGCTCCCAGACGACCTCGTCGGCCCGCTGCACGGTCATCACCTGCTCCCGTTCGGCCACCAGCCGGGTGACCGGGACACCGAGCGCAGTCGCTATGGCGAACAAGGTGTCCACCGTGGGGTTGCCGGTGCCCTGCTCCAGATTCGACAGGGTCTGCTTGGCCAGCCCGGCCTGCCGGGCCAACTCGGCCAGGGACAGACCCCGCTGCTCTCTGAGAAAGCGCACGTTGCGCGCCACTACGGCGTTTCCTGTGGACACACGGCCACTTTAATTGGTCCCGGCAAGGGGGCACGGCGGGCATCCCAGCTGTGCAGCGATCACGCCGGGGATCGATGGCCCCTCCATGGATCGCGGCCGGGCATGAACCCACTCACCCGACAGGGACGCCGCATTCGACGCCCCGACGGGACGGCCGTCGAGGTCTACAGGACCGGCCGGTACATCGCAATGACGGGGCGCCGACATGGCTCTTCCCCGTCGATCCTCGCCGACGTATCCGACGTCATCCATCGTCTGACGGCCGATGCGTGATCTCGCGCCGACGGCCGGAGCCGCGGAGTTCGTCGCGTTCCGGCTCCGGGATGGCCGGCTGACCCTGGCGAAGACGGCGGAGCCGCTGGAGATCGTGTGGTCGCGTCCGCTGCCCGAGGGTGCGTCGCCGTCCACGGTGACGGTCTCGCAGGACTCGGCCGGACGCTGGTACGTGTCCCTGCTGTGTGAGGACACCTCCCTCCAGCCACTCCCGGCCACGCATGCGGCTGTCGGTGTCGATGTCGGCCTCGACCATCTGCTGACCCTCTCCCCGGGGGAGAAGGTCTCCGACCCCCGGCACGAACGCCGCGACCGGGCCCGTCTGGCCACGGCGCAGCGGCGGCTTGCCCGCAAGGCCAAGGGGGATGGAGCGAACCTGGCCAAGGCACGCCGGAAGGTGGCCAGGATCTACGCCCGCATCGCCGACCGCAGGCGCGACCACCTGCACAAATCACCACTCGACCGGGACGTGAACGCAGCGAAGATCATTCTGGCCGTCGGGCTGACGGTGTCTGGCTGTGGAGCTGGTGTAAGACCTCAACGGCGCACTCCGGGCGGGCAGTCGGCTGTGAAGCAGATAACCCCACGGCGCGAGCCGTAGGAATCTCCCTCCTTCAGGAGGGAGAGGAAGTCAATTCCCCCTCACAGGCTGGGCGTTCAACCGAAAGGTTGAACCCAAGGGCAACCTATGGGCGACGCGCAACGGCGCTGCCGCTCGGCAGACTGGCCGCGCCGCCGCGTACGGAAGGTGGCGGCGGAATCAGGAGGACCCCCCACCATGCCCAGCAACTTCAGCAGGCGTCGGCTGCTCACGACCGGTGCCGGTGTCGCGCTCGGCGGTGCCGCCGCCGTCGCCGCGCAGAGCACTGCGAGCGCCGCCGCCCCGGCCGTCGCCTCGTCGCTCACCGGCGTCCGCGAGGAGACCCGCTCTCTCGACGAGCTGTACGAGGCGGCGATAGCCGAGGGCGGCAGGCTCGTCCTGTACCAGGGCGGGGACGTGGACAGCCAGGCGGCCGGGGTGCGTGCCGCCTGGGCCGCGCGCTTCCCGAAGGTCGAGCTGACGGCCGTCGTGGACTACAGCAAGTACCACGACGTCCGCGTCGACAACCAGCTCGCCACCGGCACCCTGGTCCCCGACGTCGTCCAGCTCCAGACGCTCCAGGACTTCACCCGCTGGAAGCGTGAGGGCAAGCTGCTCCCCTACAAGCCGGCCGGGTTCTCCAAGGTCCACCAGGGCTTCAAGGACGAGGACGGCGCGTGGACCGCCGTGATGGTCATCGCCTTCAGCTTCCTGTACGACATCCAGGGCGTCGGCGCCCCTGCGCCGAAGACCCCGCTGGACCTGATCGATCCGCGGTGGAAGGGCGCGATCGCGTCCTCGTACCCGAACGACGACGACGCGGTCCTCTTCCTGTACACCCTCTACCAGCAGCGGTACGGCTGGGACTGGGTGGCGAAGTTCGCGGCGCAGCAGCCGCAGTTCGCGCGGGGCACGAACACCCCCGGTGCCGCGGTCAACGGCGGGACGAAGGCCATCGGGGTCGGCAGCGCGGGCAGCCTGCTCTCCTCGTCGACGACGGTCAAGTGGGTCGTGCCCGAGGGCGACCACCCGTTCATGGCGTGGGGCCAGCGTGCCGCGATCCTGAAGCAGGCGGCTCACCCGGCGGCCGCCAAGCTGTACATGAACTGGCAGCTGTCCGAGGGAAGCCAGAAGGCCAGCTTCAACGGCTGGTCGGTGCGCACCGACGTCACCCCGAACCCGAGCCTGAAGCCGGTGTGGGAGTTCCCGAACGCCCACCTCGACGAGTTCCCGAGGTTCATGGAGGACCGGGCGACGATCGAGCGGTTGAAGCAGACGTTCTCCCTGTACTTCGGTGAGGTCCAGGGCGCTCCCTCGCCCGGCTGGCTCGGACTGCACCCGGGGGCCTGACATCAGCGCGAGCACGGCTTCGTCCGGGCGTTTACAGCGATCACACAGGTCACGGCCTACAATCCGTGCCCTGTTGTCACCGCCGCCCGGCCCGCCCCAGGGAGCCGCAGCCGTGCCCGTCACCGCACTCGCCGTCCGCCGCTCCGCCGTGTCCGCGCGTCACCTGCCGCACCTGGTGTTCCTGGTCGCGGCCGGCGGCACCCTCGTCCGGCTCGTCCAGTTGAACAACGAGCTGTGCTGGCGGGTCGCGCCGCCCACGGCGGCCATGGCCCTGCTGTATGCGGTCGGCCTGAGCCGCTGGGACCGGCTCGGCCGGGCCCGGCCCCTGCTGCTCGGTGTCCTTCTGCTGCTGTGGGTATCGGTCGCCTGGACCTTGTGGGGCCCGCTCGCCTCCGGGTACGCGTGGCTGGCGGTGCCCTTCGCGGTCCTGGCGATGCGGATGCCCACGCGCGCGGAGCGGGCCGTGGCCCTCGGCGTGATCACGGCCCTGCTGCTGGCCGTCCTGGTGCGGGCGTACGGCGTCGTCGACCCCGACGCCCTGGCACCGCCGGTCACCGCCGTCCTGGCCACCGCGCTGCTGTACCGCGACCAGCAGCGGCTCACCCAGGAGTTGGCCGGCACCCGCGGGGCGCTGGCCCGGCAGCAGCGTGAGGCCGGGCGGCTCGCGGAGCGGGCGCGGATCGCCCGGGACCTTCACGACACGCTCGCGCAGGAGATCGCCGGCAGCCGGATGCTGCTGCAAGCCGCCGAGCGTGACTGGGAGCGCCGTCCTGAGGCGGCCCGCAGGCAGGTGCGGGTCGTCACCGAAGCGCTCGGCGATCATCTCGCGCAGACCCGCGGCATCATCCAGGACCTCACCCCGCCGGTGCTCGCCGAGGACGGACTGGAGTCGGCGCTGCGCGACCTGTGCGCCCGCACGGACATCACGGCCGGCACGCCTCGGATCTCCTTCCGTACCGAGCACGACGCCTGCCCGCTGCCCACCGAGCACGCGGTCGCCCTGCTGCGGGTCACCCAGGGGCTGCTCGCCAACGCGTGCGAACACGCGAGCGCCGGCCAGGTGCAGGTGACCCTGGTGTACGGCGAGGAGGGGGCGGCGGCCGTCGAGGTGCGCGACGACGGGACCGGCTTCGACCCGGGCGCCGTGCGGTCCGCCGGGAACAGCCGGGGCTTCGGGCTCGGCGGGGCGCGGGAGCGGCTGGTCGCGTTGGGCGGTTCGCTCGCCGTGGACAGCGCGCCGGGACGGGGCACGCGCGTGCGTGCGTCGCTGCGGCATCCGGCGCACGCGGTGGGCCGGACCCCGGTGGGCGCCCGATGAGCGAGGCCGTCGAGCCCACGCTGCGGATCCTGATCGTCGATGACCACACCGTCGTACGAGCCGGTCTGCGCGCCCTGTTGGAAGGCGAGCCCGGTTTCGACGTGGTCGGCGAGAGCGGGGACGGGCTCGAAGCGGTGCGGCTGGTCAAGCGGCTCGGTCCCGACGTCGTGCTCATGGACCTGCGCCTGACGGAGCCGGGTGCGGCGGGCGACGGCATCGACGGCATCGAGGCCACCCGTCGGATCCTCGCGGCCGACGCGCGTGTACGGGTCGTCGTACTCACCAGCTACGGCAGCCAGGCCGACGTACTGCGGGCCGTGGAGGCGGGGGCGCGCGGGTACGTCCTCAAGGCGGGCCCACCCGAGGAACTGTTCCGCGCGGTGCGGGCCGCGGCGGCCGGGGGTCTGGCGCTGGCCCCGGAGGCCGCCGCCAGTGCTCTGGGCCGCGCGCCCGAACCTCCCCTCAGCGAGCGGGAGATCGAGGTCGTACGGCTCCTCGCACAGGGGCACAGCAACCGGGTGATCGCCGGTGCGCTCTTCCTGGCCGAGGCGACCGTGAAGACCCACCTCGTCCGCATCTACCGCAAGCTCGGCGCCGAGAACCGCGCGGCCGCGGTCAGCGAGGCCGTCCGGCTCGGGCTGATCGAGCTGGTCTGACACGCGAGGACGGCCGCGTGCTCGTCCAGTGACACGGTCAGGCCGTCGCGGGTCGAGTGGCCGTGGTAGAGGCGTGACAGGCGGGCTTTGCCGTGAATGCTGCGGATGATCGCTTGCCCGTGGACGTTGCCGACGCCCGGGGTGCATCGATGAGATGGGCGTCGATCTCCGCGAGGGCGCAGTCACGACGGGGCCCGGCTTGACCCGCTGTCGCTCCTCTACGAGGCGCTGCCGGGAAAGGAAGCGCCAGAGCATTCCGCCTGCCGTGATCACGGCACCGAGCACAACGCCGCCACTCGAACGCCTGTACCCAGCGCGCTGGGTACACTGCGACCTGCGGCCACCGCGTGATCGGTTGTCTTGACACACCGATGATCAAGGGTGGCCGTACTCGTCTCCCCAGTGCGTCAGGGGCGCGCAGGGCCGACTGACGTCCCGTGGCAGGAGGACATGTGCGACGTGGCGAAGTCTGGTGGGTGGGGTCCGACGAGCGGCGACTGTTCGTCCTGCTGTCGGGGGACGACGCGTCCGGGATCCGGGCGATGCAGGTCGTCGAGCCGGCGGGCGTCGACATCAGCGGTCTGGGCGTCGAAGTGCGGGTTGGTGCCATGGACGGGCTGCCCTTTGAGGGCGTGCTGCGGCTCGCGTTCCCTCGTCCGGGCTTCACCCCTTGCACGTGGCTGACCACTGTGTCCCGCGACGACCTGATCGAGCGGGCGGCCGTCCTGTCCTCGGCGAAGCTCAGCGAGATCGACGATGCCCTCCACCTCGCTGAACAACCGCAGGAGCAGACCCCGGCAACGACCGCGAAGCTGGGCGAGATGAGAGACGCCCTCCGTCGCGGTGAACTCGGGTGACTGTTCCGCGTTGGGTCTGCGTCCGCCCCCTCCGCCAGGAGGACCACCTCGCCCGCTTCCGCGACGGACGCTAACTCAGCACGATCCGCCAGCGGTTGTCGGCGGTGCCGTCATCCGCGTCCTGGACCGCGAACGCACCGACCGCGGTGGAGTTGCCCGTGATGGCGAGCAGCTTGCCGCTGTTCACGTTGCGGATCTTGTAGGTCCCGTCGCCCTGGTCGAGGAGGGTCCACTTGTGGTCGGCGGTGCCGTTGTCGTCCCACTGCAGAACGGTCGCGCCGTCTGCGGTGTCCATGTTCAGAACGCCGAGCACCTTGCCGCTGTTGGCGTTGCGGAAGCGGACCGCGCTTCCATCGGTGATCATTTCCCAGTTGTGGTCGGAGGTGCCGTTGTCCGTCCATTGCAGCGCGCGGCCGCCGTTGGCCGTGGACATGTTCTGGATGCCCAGCAGGAGACCGCTGCTCGCGTTGACGAGACGGACGGTGGTGCCGGTGGTGTTCCAGTAGACGGCGTAGTTGAAGCCGTGCGCGTCGTAGAACGGGCCCAGGTTGACGGTGGAGCCGCCGGAGGTGGCGGTGAAGGCGAGTGAACTGCTGCTGGTCCGTTTGATCGAGGACGTGGTCAGCGCAGGGAGGGCGCTGAGCGTGGAGTCACCGTAGTTGCCCGCGAGGACGACCGGGCCGTAGGTGATCGCGGCTACGTTCGCGTTGTCGTTGGCCGGTCGGATGCCGATCCGCATGGGCAGGCGGACGGTGACCGTGTCGCCGGAGGTCCACGAGCGGTTCAGGGTGGCGTAACTGCCGGGTGTGGTGGTGATGGTCTGCGCGACGCCGTTGACGCTGATGGTGGCCCCGGTGGTCCAGCTCGGTATGCGGATGCGCATCGCCCACGTTCCGCTGACGCTGCCGGTGACCTGAAGGGTCGTCGTGTCGCTGACCGGGAAGGTCGTCGTCTGGGTGACGGTGATGCCGCGCTCCGTCCAGGTGAGCACCGACGGCACGAACATGTTCACGGTCAGCGTGGTGTCGTCGTGGAAGTAGAGGGAGTCCATCAGCCTGGTGTGCATCTCCAGGCCCGTGCCCTGGCAGCACCAGAAGGTGCCGTAGTCGGTGCTCCAGGTGCCGCCGCCCAGGGCCGGGCCCACACCGCGCCGGCCTCCCGGCTTGAGGGGGGTGAAGTAGGTGACGTGGCCGTGGTCGTCGGCCGGGTTCTGCTGGCCGATGATCTGGTTGAGCCACGCCCGCTCGTAGTAGTCGAACAGCGCGGCGCGGTTCGGGTCGAGCGCGAACAGCTCCCGGGTGAGCGTGAGCATGTTGATGGTGTTGCAGCTTTCACACGTGTCGTTGGTCAGGTAGCCGGCGATGGCGTTGGGGGCGCGGAAGTGCTCCGCCTGGCTGTTGCCGCCGATGGCATACGTGTGTGCGTTGACCGTGATGTTCCAGGCGTTGGTGGCGATGTCCCGGTAGCGGGTGGTGCCGGTGGCCTTGTACTCCCGGGCGGCCCCGATCCACTTGGGCACCTGGGTGTTGGCGTGCAGTCCGTTGAACTGGTCCTGGTTGGCCGCCAGCGGGTCGAACACCGCGGCGTGGTCGAAGCGCTGGGCGACGGTGAGCCATCGTGCGTCGCCTGTCTGCTGGTAGAGATCGGTCAGCACGGCGTTCATGCCGCCGAACTCGATGCGCAGCATGGTCTGCATCTGCTGGGTGGTCAGCCGGCCGGTGCGCCAGTCGACCCAGCCGGCCAGGGCGAGGAGCACGTCCCGGGCCTGTGTGCTGCCGATGTGGCGCCATACGTCCAGCAGGCCGGTGAGGGTCTTGTGGATGGTGTAGTACAGCACCTCGCCACTGGTTCCCTGCTCGAGAGCAGTGAAGTTGGACTCGGGATAGCCGGAGAGGTATCCGGGATTGAAGCCGGCGGCGCTGTTGTTGGCCTGGCACTTGGCCAGCTCCGCGACCATGTAGGTGGCCTTGTCCCGGTAGGCGGTGTCCCCGGTGACGGCGTACGACTGTGCCCATGCCGTCAGGAAGTGCCCCTGGATGTGGGTCCGGAAGCCGAAGTTCGGCGCGTCCCAGCCGCCGTTGGCGGTCGCGCCGTTGGTGGACAGCTTGTGGGTGGCGCGGAAGTTGTACAGCAGCCGGTCCACATCGATGAACCGCAGATAGTTCTGTGTGCGGTTCTGGTTGTCCAGCCACCGGCTCGCGGTGAGCCGGACCTGGCCGAGTTCGAAGGGGTGCGCCAAGGCCCCGATGTCGCTCCTCGCGGGGGCGATCGCCGCTTGGGCGGAGGACGCGCCGAGAAAGGATCCGGTGGCAGAGGCGGCCACAGTGGCCCCGGCCAGTTGCAGGAGACGACGTCTGCTGACGGAGGAGGACATCTTTGGCCTTTCGGTACGGCAGTGCGGCTGCTTGGACTGTCGATGTGCCGACGGGCCGACGTGCGACTACCCACCCCGGTTCGACTTATCAAACGTCGTCCGAAATATGGAACGCGACTCATCGCTGACACATGGGATGGATTAAGGGGTACGGACGCCGCTGATGTCTAGCCCGTGGACACACAATTCTGCGTAGCCCCCCTGCGCATGCCGGGCCGCCTGATCTGCCGTGTCGAGTCGTGTGCATGTACCGGAGACGGGGGGACGGCGCGGCGATAACAGAAACTCGGGGGACGTTCTGCGGGCCGAGCCAGGGGGCCGGGTGCGGGCCGGATCGCTCATCTGTCAGTTCGGTTAATCGGATGTGTCGGATGTATTGACGCGCTCACTTTTCCAGATTTAGCCTCTGCCCGATTTCGCGAACAGTGTTCGACATATCGTCCAACCTGCTCGACCGGACTGCGAGTTGACTAGGGAGGTCTCTGGCCGAAACGCCACCCACCTGAAACGCCTTCAAGGGCGCCGACAAGCGCAGCCACCCTTCGCGTGCCGCAACCGCCCCACCTGGGCAGACGCACGCAATCGCGCACCCTGACGCGCCGTCACCACGGCGCCCCGGACGAAGCGGTGAAACACCGTCGTCCGGATCCCCCCTTCCGACCCGCGCGGTGCCCGGGCCCTGGCCCGCTCACTCCGAGATCACATTCCCCCCGCCACCCCGCTCGCCCTTTCGCCTGGCGATAGCACCCGCACCCGACAGGAGATCCGATGTCTGCGCTCCGCGCCCGGCTGACGGTCATATTGCTCGCCGTCTGCCTCCTCTTCACGGGCCAAGCCCTCACCACACCCCAGCGGGCGGCCGCCGCCGACCCCGGCTACCTGATGGTGCACTTCACCGGCGACTCCGCGACCGGTCAGCAGCTCTACGTCGCGCACAGCGCGGACGGCCTGCACTGGAACGACCTCAACGGCGGACAGCCGGTCCTCAACTCGAAGATCGGCACGAAGGGCGTGCGCGACCCCGCACTGGTGCGCTCCCAGGACGGCCGAAAGTACTGGATCATCGCCACCGACCTGTGCATCAACTGCGGCTCGACGTACGCCAACGGCAGCCCCAACTTCGTGGTGTGGGAGTCCACCGACCTGGTGAACTGGTCGGACCCCTGGCTGCTCCCCGCCGCCTCGCTGGTCCCCGGCGGAAAGAACGCGTGGGCGCCGGAGGCGATCTGGAACCCCGAGACCAATGACTACGTCGTCTACTGGGCGACGAACGCCACGCTGAACGGCATCAACAAGTACCGCATCTACGCCGCCCGCACCACGGACTTCCACACCCTCACCACCACCCCGCAGGTCTGGATCGACCCGCCCGGCAACACCGCGGTCGTCGACACCCAGATGACCGAGGTGCCCGCAGGTACCGGCCCCTACCGCTACCTGAGGGCCTCCGGCGACGGCAAGAACAGCATCGAGGGCAGCAACTCGATCCTCGGGACGTGGACCAACCTCGGCGACCTCTCCACCAGCCTCGGCCTCACCGGCAACGTGGTCGAGGGCCCGGTCTGGATGAAGTTCCAGAACACCAACCAGTGGGCCCTCTACATCGACTACAACAGCCCGCAGGGCGTACGCGAATACCGGCCGATCCTGACGAACAACCCGTTCGACGTCAGCACCTACCAGCTCCAGCCGGCGGCCAACTACGACATGGGCGGCACCGCCAAGCGCCACGGCGCGATCCTGCCCCTCACCTCCGCCGAGGAGAGCCGCGTCCTCGCACGCTGGCCCAACACCCCGGCGCAGCGGCTCCAGTCGTACAACTACCAGGACCGGTACGTGCGTCAGACCAACTTCGACGTGCGCATCGACCCGAACGTCACGCCCATCCAGGACTCCCAGTTCCGGCCGCGGCCCGGCCTCGTGGGCACCGGCACCGTCTCCTTCGAGTCGGTGAACTACCCCGGCTACTACCTGCGCCACCAGAACTACGACTTCCAGCTCGTCCGCAACGACGGCACCGCCCAGTTCGCCGCCGACGCCACCTTCAACAAGGTCGCCGGCCTCGCCGACCCGACCTGGTCGTCCTTCGAGTCGTACAACCACCCCGGCTACTACATCCGCCACTACGCCTACCAGCTCCGCCTCGACCCCATCACCACCGCTACGGGGCGCAGTGACGCCACCTTCCGCGTGACGAGCTGACCCGACCGTCTCACGGAGCGCTCTGCGGAATCCGCCGATCCTCCGGCGGACCCCACACAGGAATCCCCCTCACCTTCCGCTCCACCCTGCGTAGGAGTCCTTCATGATCAAGAAACAGTGGATGGGCCGCGCCAGACGCGCACTGCTGGCAGCCGGTGCCACCGCCGCCCTCGCCGCCGGCCTGCTCACCGCCACGGCCGCCCCCTCGCAGGCCGCCACCCAGGGGCCGTGCGATATCTACGCCGCCGGCAACACCCCCTGCGTCGCCGCGCACAGCACCACCCGTGCCCTGTACGGGACGTACAACGGCCCGCTCTACCAGGTCAAGCGCGCCTCCGACAACGCGACCAAGGACATCGGGCTGCTGAGCGCGGGCGGATACGCCGACGCCGCGCAGCAGGACTCCTTCTGCGCGAACACCAGCTGTGTCATCACCGTCATCTACGACCAGTCCCCCAAGGGCAACAACCTCACCCAGGCACCCGGAGGCGGAGCCGCCGGCGGTCCGGACAACCTCGCCAACGCCGTCGAGGCGCCGGTCACCGTCGCCGGACACAAGGCGTACGGCGTCTACATCGCCCCCGGCACCGGCTACCGCAACAACAACACCAACGGCATCGCCACCGGCGACCAGCCCGAGGGCATGTACGCGATCTTCAACGGCAAGCACTTCAACGGCGGCTGCTGCTTCGACTACGGCAACGCCGAGACCAACAACCTGGACACCGGCAACGGCCACATGGAGGCCCTCTACTTCGGCAACAACAAGGGCTGGGGCTGGGGCAGCGGCAACGGCCCCTGGGTCATGGCCGACCTGGAGAACGGTCTCTTCTCCGGGGTCAACCGCGGATTCAACGCCAACAACCCGAGCGTCGACCACCGGTTCCTGACTGCCATGCTCAAGGGCGGCGCGAACCAGTGGGCCCTGCGCGGCGGCGACGCCCAGTCGGGCGGCCTGTCCACCTTCTACAACGGAATACGCCCCACCGCCTCCGGCTACAACCCGATGCACAAGGAAGGCGCGATCATCCTCGGCATCGGAGGTGACAACAGCAAGTGGGCCCAAGGCACCTTCTACGAAGGCGTCATGACCCAGGGCTACCCCTCGGACGCCACCGAGAACGCCGTACAGGCCAACATCACCGCAGCCGGCTACAACAGCGGCTCGACCAGCACCGGAACCCTCACCCCCGGCTCCCGGATCTCTCTCAAGGCCACCACCTCGCCCTGCTGCACCTCGCACTACCTGCGGCACAACGACGCCGACAGCAAGGTCGTCATCTCCAACATCACCGCCGCCAGCTCGGCCACCGACAAGGCCGACGCCACCTGGATCGTCCGCGCCGGCCTGGCCAACACCTCCTGCCTGTCGTTCGAGTCCGTCGACAAGCCCGGCCAGTTCCTGCGCCACTACAACTACCAGCTCAACCTGAACTTCGACGACGGCGGCAGCGCGTTCGCCAAGGACGCCACCTTCTGCCCCACCGCGGGCAACAGCGGCGCCGGCACCTCCTTCCAGTCCGCCAACTTCCCGACGAAGTACCTCCGCCACTACAACTACACGGTCTACATCGCGAGCAACGGCGGCTCCAACGCCTGGGACTCCACGACGTCATGGGCCCAGGACACCAGCTGGCTCACCGCGGCTCCCTGGAGCTGACGAGGGACCGAACCCGTGGGCGGCTCCGGGCCGGTGCCGCCCACGGGTTCTTCATCCGCCCGCACCTTCCTATGCCCCGGAGGCACCAGATGAGCGCCCCCCTCCCCTCACGCCGACTGTTCCTCGGCATGGCCGCGGCCGTGCCGCTGTCCACCACCGGCCTGCTGACGCTCGGCAGCCGGTCCGCGAGCGCCGCGACGACTTCCCCGTTCGTCATGGCCTACTTCACCCAGTCACCGAGAAACCTCGGCACGGACTACGGCCTGCACCTCGCGGTCAGCTCCGACGCGCTGCAATGGATGCCGCTCAACCAGAACAACCCCGTCGTGACCCCGACCGCGGGCGACGGCGGTCTGCGCGACCCGTTCATCCTGCCCAAGCAGGACGGGACGTACGTCGTCCTCGCGACCAATCTGAAGGGCACCGACTGGTCGAAGAAGACGCCGTACATCCACGTCTGGGACTCCGCCGACCTGCGCTCCTTCGACAACTACCGTCTGCTGAAACTGCACGACATGGCCACCCACACGTGGGCGCCCGATGCCTTCTGGGACCCCTCCCGGGGCCAGTACGCCATCACCTACTCGGCCGTCAACAGCAGCGGACACAACGTGATCATGGTGAACTACACCACGGACTTCCAGACGGTGACGGCACCACAGGTCTTCTTCGACCCGGGCTACGACATCATCGACGGCACCCTGGCCAAGGACGTGAACGGCGTCAACTACCTGTACTACAAAGGCCACAACAGCCTCACGGGGGCGAAGTCCACCTCCCTCGCCCCCGGCAGCTTCACCCAGTTCACCTCGGGCCTGGCGCCGCAGGGAGGCATCGAAGGCCCGATCCTCGCCGAGGCCGCCGGCACCTGGTACCTGTGGGGCGACGCCAACGCGCTCTTCTACGCCTACCAGACCAACGACCTCTCCACCGGCACCTGGACCGCCACCGACCGGCGCCTCTACACCCAGCCGCTGAACTCCAAGCACGCCGACATCAAGCCGATCCCACAGACGGTGTACGACAACATGGTCGCCAAGTGGGGAAAGCCGGCCTGGAACCGGCTGAAGTCCTACAACTTCCCGGACAGGTACTGGCGGCAGGTCGACGCCCTCGGCCGCATCGACCCGTACCCGTTCGACCCCTACACCGACTCACAATGGAAGCTGGTGCCGGGACTGGCCGACCCCTCCGGCATCTCCTTCCAGTCCGTCACCGACCCGACCCGCTACCTGCGACACTCCTACTTCCAGCTGCGACTCGACGCCAACGACGGCACCGCGAAATTCGCCCAGGACGCCACCTTCCACAAGACGGCCGGACTCGCCGACCCGTCCTGGTCGTCGTTCCGCTCACACAACTACCCGGACCGCTACATCCGGCACTACGACTACGCGCTGCGTATCGACCCGACCTCCACCACCACCAGCAGGGCCGACGCCACGTTCTCCGTCTGGTACTGACCTCGGCGTCCACCCTGGGGGCTTGTCGGCGCAGCGGTTTCTCACTCAGGTCGTCCGGCGAAGAAGTCAGATCTTGGTGAGACCGGCCCGGTAGTCCTCCAGCATCGCCCGCACCACGGCGTTGATGACCCGCTCGGGAATGTCCGGCTGGGCGAGGAAGAACCAGTGCCACCACTGCGTGGCGAACTCGGTCGTGATGCGGGACAGATGCCCGGTGAGGGGCAGACAGTCGATCAGCGCCACCCGCGAGACGGCGTCCGGATGATCGAGGACAAGACGCAGCGCGACACTGCCTCCTCAGTCGTGCCCGGCGAGCGCGAATCGGGCATGGCCGAGGCAGCGCGTCACCTCGACCACATCACCGGCAACAGCCCGCTGGGACCCCGGAGATCGGGACAGACAACGGTGAGTCCGCGTCGGACGAGGAGCGGGGCGACGCGATGCCACGTCGCGGATGTCCGGGGATGGCCGTGCAGCAGCACCACCGGCGGCTGAGCACGGAACGGTAAAAAAGCAATGATCATGTGTAGTCAATTGATTGCGCACCGTAGCATCGCTGCCCCGGGGTATCGCGTTTGAAGTCCCGGTGGGGCAGGGGGCGTTGTGACATTTCATTCCGGGGCACGTTTGCATGGCGCCCGCGTCGTGGTGACGGCAGGTGTGTGTGCGGGGCTGCTAGGTGTGCTGCTGACGGGCTGCTCGGCTGATGGATCGGCGGACGCAGCAGAGTCGGTTGGTACCTCCGCGTCCGCGACGGACAGCGCCACACCGTCACCCTCCACCACCGAACCCGCCTCCCCGCTCGCGAGTTCCCCCGTGATCGAGACCACGGCCCCGCCCGTGTCGCCCTCAGCGACCGACACACCGCCGAGTGAGCCGACCGGTGCTTCCGCGCTATGGGGAGAGCACTACAGCGGGACAGCACAGGTCACGGTCGATGTGTACGACTACTGCAGCGCCGACGGTTCACGGCGGTTCGCGGACACCAAGACGTACTCCATGAACGCCACACTGGACCTCGCCCGCCCGCGCACCGGTGGGGACGAGACCGAGAGCAACCCGTTCTCTCTGCTGCTCGCGGTGGGGCAGCCCTCCGAGGCGGGCGCGGTTTCGTTCGGGTCGTCGGCCGTCAGTACCGGTTCGAGCCAGGATCTGGCGGGCAACCCACGCGACCCAAACCTGCTGCTCACCTACTGGGAACTGGAGTGGGACGACGGCGAACTGAGCGGTCGGCTCACCGACCCCCACACCGAGCAGGCCGTCGCCCTCAACCTGCTCAACTGGCCCAGACTCGTCGTGCCCTGCCGCTCCGACCTTGGTGAACTACCAGGCGGATACCCGCACGCCGTGGCCGAGGAGACCACACTCGGCGGACAGGTGGATAGCAGCAACGCCACCTTGACAGCGCAGGGCAGTACCAGCGACGGCCAGTTGGAATTCCGTTTCGACTTCTCCGGGGCCTCGACGTGATCCGCGTGAGGCGGCACACGGCGCTATCGGCGGCAGCGGAAGGCGGAGGGTTCTGTGGCCGGTGAAGATCTTGACCGATGGGGGGTGCAGTTAGCGCGCTGGGCGGCACCTGACGAAACCGTGCTCGCCGCGCAGATCACCCGCGCCTACGCCACCGGAGGCAGAGCCCGCCGGGAGCTGTTCCGGACCAGTGGCCACGCGCCAGGCGGCTTCGGCGGGGGGATCGTCACCCTGCTGCCCGAACTGCTGGACGCGCTGGCGTACGCCGCCGATGCGGTCAAGGCAGCCCTGGCCAGCCAGGAGTTCGCCAATACCGTCTCCGCGGCGGCCCTGCTGGTCAGCCTGCGGTCGCAGCGCACGGGGCCGGAGCCGCGCCCGCCGTCAAGCCCGGCACCAGGCGCAGCTGCCTCTGGCGGGCAGTCGCCCAGGAGCGACACCGAACCCGCACATCCCCGCACCGGCGAGGAAAACACCGACGCCGTGCTGGCCGCCCTGCGCATCTGCGAGCGGCTGCGCGCCCGAGGAGTCGACACCGTCACCGCCGAGGAACTCGTGGCCCAGCTGACCGCCCAACTGCTGGCCTCCGAGGACCACGGCGACGTCGCGGCCTTCCTCGACGCCCTGGTGGCGAACGAGCCGCCCGAACCTGCCGTGGGCGGCTCCCGACGCATGCTCACCCCCGTCCGCCATCTGCCCGGTGCGCTCCTCGGCCTGCTGCGCCGCCGCACAGCGCCCGGAGCCGACCCGACACAGGGAAGACCACCCACGACGGCGGAGGAGACGGACGGCGCATGAGCCCGGCGGATCCCGGTCGCTCGGTCCCACCGGCACCCGGGTCCGCCAGCCGGCCCACACGGCTGTGGGGGCCGCCGCCCTGGCTCTGGCTGACCCTCGGACTGTTCGCGGGACAGGTCCCGTTGCTGGTCGACTGGCTGGCGTGGACGGCGTCCTGGACCGGGACCGAGCACGGCCGCGACCCTGCCCTGCTGACGGCACTGGCGCTGACCGTCGTGCAGCTGCTCCCCGTGGTCTTCCTGCTGGCCGGCGCACTGTCTGTGGCCCCACCCCAACCACGCACATGGTGGGTCGAGCGGCACTACAAGCTGCAGCCGCCGGACCACGAGCCGGACGGCACACCGCACGTCTACGACCAGATGCGGCGCTTCCTCACCCGGCAGGCGCCAGGCATCGAACTGCGGGTCACTGTGCGCCGGGACCTGCTCGCCCGTGTCTATCCCGGCGGCTGGCGCACCACACGAGTCGGCGTCTTCAGCCCCCTGGTCAGTCTGTGGCAACGGGACCGGGAGGCGGCCGAAGCGGTCCTGCTGCACGAGATCGGCCACCTCCGGTACGGCGAACAGCATGTCACCGGGCTCGGCAGCCCGTTCACCGGCCTGGTCAGAGCCTGGCCGTACGTCTTCACGGTGTTCGGCCTGCTGCCCGTGGCGCTGCTGCTCGCCTCCGGCAACGCCGCCGCTCCCCTGTTGTCCGCTCAGATCGTCCTGGTGGTCCTGGCCGTGCCCAAGACCTTGCTGGTCGTGGTCGGCGCTCTGTGGACGGCGGAACTGACCGCGGACCGGTATGCGGCCGCGGCAGCCGTACCAACAGCGCAGCAGCGGGCACTGAACGCCCTGGCACAGTCCACCCACGACGCTCTGGCCCGCCTCTACCACCCACCTGTCCGCATGCGCCTGTGGTTCGCCGCCCGCGCCGAACAGCCCGTGACCCAGCTCCTGCTGGTCCTCCTGTGGCCCGCGGCGATGCTCACCGAGAACCTGCTGGACCTGTGCGGCGCCGAACTGGCCTACCGCCTGCTCGACGACACGACGGCTGCGGACGCCACCCGTAAGGCTGTCTCACTCGCCCGGGAACAGCTCGCCTCGGGTCCGACATGGTGGGCGACGCTGGGCACGCTCGCCGCCTGGCCGCTGCTCACCGGCGTCTGGGCACGGCTGTGGGGGTGGCGTGGGCGACCGGTCGGCACCTTCTCACCCGCCCTGTACGCGACCTCCGCCCTGCTCCCCGTGCTGATTCTGCTCCTCGGACTCCTCCCTGACGGCCCGAAACCCGGCGCACCCTCCCTGGCCGACTCCCGCGCCGCCGCCCCTCCAGCAGGCACCCCACCGACGCCCTGTCTCAGCCCCTCGAAGCCCGCGGCGCCCATACGACCCGATGGGCTCCCGTCCTTCACCACCCCGCCGGCAGCGGACACCACGGCCTCCCCCTCACCCGCCGACAACCGAATGCGCTCCTTCCACACGCTCCGCGTCACCTCGACAGAACCGCTGTCCGGCTCACTCACACAGGCTCAGGACCTGGCAGACCGTCTCGCCCATGTCGGCTGGACACTGAGCCCCGACGGGACACTCACCGCCACGGGCGCCGACCTCCCCGAACTGCGCACCACCGTCGTGCACGACGGCACACGCCTTCTGCGCGGCGAGCGCACCCGGACCACGGACGTCAGCGCCACCACCACCTGGGTGGAGGCGCGGCTCCGCCGACAGACGGGCCGTACCGTACGACTCGACCTGATCCGCGCGGCGACCGGCGTCACACACGCGGTGGTCGCCTGCCGGGCATTCGACTCCACCGTCACCACGGCTGCCCGACTGACCCTGCAACTCGAAGAGCAATGAAGTACACACCAGCCGAGAAATGCCGAGTCCTGGGGCCAGGCCCGTACCGGGTAGGGCCTGGCCCCGGGCCGTCAGTTCTGCAGGCGCCAGTGCTGGTTGGCGCCGCCGGAGCAGGTCCACAGCTGGATTTTCGTGCCGTTGGTCGTTGCCTGGCCGTTGGCGTCCAGGCAGAGACCCGACTGTGCCGCTGTGATCGTGCCGTCGGCGTTGATGTTCCATTGCTGGTCCGGCTGCCCGTTGCAGTCCCAGATCGCCGCCGGGGTGCCGTTGCCCGCGCCCTGGCCGACGCCCAGGCACTTGTTGCCGTAGACGACCAGCTGCTTTCCGGAGGAGTAGGTCCACCGCTGGTTGGAGCCGCCGTTGCAGTCCCACAGCTGTGCCTGCGTGCCGTTGGCCGTGGTCGAGTTGTTGATGTCGACGCAGCGTCCCGACTGCTGGCCGATGATCTGCTGGTTGCCGGACTGCGGGGGCGGCGGCTGGTTGGAGCCGAACTGGGTGAAGAACTGCCACACCGCCGCGGACGTCCAGGTGCGCCAGCCGTCACCGGTGGAGCCGTCGATGGGGCCGGGGTCGTGGCCCGCTCCGTCGAACGCGGCCCAGACGACGGGGTATCCGGACCTGCATCCGGAGTAGGTGGTAATGGTGTGCGTCAGGCTTCCGTAGGCCGGCTCGGGCGGGTTCTGCGGGGTGCAGCCGTTCGTGCGGACGAAGGTGTCGCGCAGGTCTCGTCCCGACTGGATGGGCAGCACGTTGTCCCTGAGGCCGTGCAGTCCCATGTAGGCGATGGGCTGGTTGCCGCCGTTGCAGCCGCTGAGGTTCGCGCCGGAGTAGACCGCGACCGCGCGGAAGACGGTCGCCCGGGAGCAGGCGAGGGCGTACGACATCGCGCCGCCGTAGCTGAAGCCGGCGGAGAACAGCTGGGTGGTGTCGACGCACAGGCCCGATTCGATCTGGTTGACCATGGCGTCCACGAAGGCCACGTCCTGGCCGCCGGGGTTGGCCCAGCCATTGCCGTTACCCTGGGGCGCGACGAAGATCGTGCTGTTGTTCGCCTGGTCCGCCAGGCGCCTGAGGCCGTAGTAGGACCAGTTGTAGCCGTCCGTGCCGCCCGAGTCGACGTCGTTCGCCGTGCCGCCGCGCCAGTGGAAGCCGAAGATCAGCCGGTAGGGGTGGTTGCTGTCATAGCCGGCCGGGACCCGCAGGATGTAACTGCGGTTCTGGCCGCCGCTCTGAATCGTGTGGTTGCCGCTGGTCAGCGTCGGGGCCTTCCCACAGCCGGCGCTTGCCGCGGTGGCGGACCTGGTGTCCGGCGCGGGTGCGCCGAGGGCGCTGCTGAACGAGGTGCCTGCGGTGGTCAGGACGAGAAGTAGCGCGGCCACGAAGGCCGTTAAGAGTGGTTTGCGATTCATATGCACCTTCTTCCGTTGTCGTCTTCACACTGCGGTGATGGTCCACGCGTTGTTGGTGCTGGAGTTCGGCGTCCACAGCACCGTGGTGGAGCCGGCCGTGGTGCTGCCGGCGCCGTCGAGTGCGGTGCCGGTGCCCCGGTTGACGATCTGGTAGCGGCCGTTGCCGAGGCTGTTGAGGGACCACTGCTGGTTGTTGCCGCCGTTCCACACCTCCTGGCGGGCGGGAGCGCCGTTGGCGGCGTTGCCCCAGCTGTCGGCGGCCATGCCGTTGGTGCGGTTGATGATGCGGTAGTAGCCGTTGCCGAGGTCGATCAGCTGCCACTGCAGGTTGGTGCTGCCGTCGTAGTTCCACTGCTTGAGGTTGGAGCCGGCGGTCACGTTGCCCCCGCTGTCGAGCACCAGGCCGCTGGTGACGTTGGCGATCCTGACCCAGGTCGTGGAGCCGCCCGGCGGGCCCAGGACGGGGATCTCACCGGAGAAGGTGAGCTTGACCGTGTACGCCAGCGCGCTGAACGGCGCGTTGGCGGAGGGCATGGTGAGGTGCAGGCCCGACGCGTCCTGGGTCGGTGCGGGCAGGTTGATGTAGGTGCCGGCGGTGTTGCCCAGCAGTTGGGCACCCGTCAGGCTGCTGAGGTTGATCTGGTTCGAGTTCAGCGTCGTGATCGTCAGCGTGCCGCCCTGCCAGCCCAGGGCGGTGGCGTAGAGGACCTTGTTGTCCTTGCTGCGGGTGAACCGGATGTCCTGTGGTTTGCCGGCCACCGGTCCGCTGAAGGAGCCGCCGCCCATCTTCGTGGGGCCCTCGCCGTAACTGGACCAGGAGCGGGTGGAGTAGACGGCCTCTCCGAAGCGGCCGAGCCAGTCCCCCATCGCGAGCAGGATGGACTGCTGCCCGGAGGGGATGGTGCCGTCTGCCATCGGGGCGATGTTGAGCAGCATGTTGCCGCCCTTGCTCACCCGGTCGATCAGCGAGTGGAGCAGGGCCTGGGTCGTGTAGTAGCCGATGCCCACCGTGTAGCACCAGCTGGAGGAGGAGATGCTGTCGTCGGTCAGCCAGTAGGGGGTGAGCAGACCTGCCGGGCCGCCGCGTTCGAAGTCGAAGACCTCGCCCTTGTTGTTGAGGCCGTCCTTGTAGGTGGCGACGACGTCCTTGTTCCATGCGACGGCCTGGTTGTAGTAGTGCGCGAGGAACTGCAGCCGGTAGGACTCCTGTACGAGGTTGAGGTCGAAGTCCTGCCAGACCAGGTCCGGTTGGTAGCCGTCGATGACCTCGACCAGCTTGTCGTACCAGAGCTTGTTCTCCGCGGCCGAGCCCTGCTGGCCGTAGAGGATGCGCAGCGTCGGGTCCGACTGGTTGGGCACGTGGTCGTAGAAGCCGTTGAAGTGGTACGCGTGGTGCAGCGAGGCCATGAACTTCAGTCCCTGCCCGCGGATGGCCTGCGCGTGCAGCCCCACCAGGTCGAGCTTGGGGCCGTGCTGGACCGAGTTCCACGGGTTGGCGCGGCTGTTCCACATGGAGTAGCCGTCGTGGTGCTCGGCGACCGGCCCTGCGAACCGGGCGCCCGCGGCCTTGAACAGCCGGGCCCAGGCGTCCGGGTCCCATTTGCCGCCCTGGGAGACCAGCTTGGGGGCGAACTGGACGAAGTTGCCCGCCTTGTCCCGGCCACCGTCGATGAAGTTGTGGTACGGCCAGGCCGCCGGGTCGCCGTAGGTGGCCTTGTGGTGGTTGTTCTCGGCGGAGCCATCGACGTACATGTTGCGCGGGTACCACTCGTTGCCGAACGCGGGAACGCTGAAGACGCCCCAGTGGTAGTAGATGCCGAACTTGGCGTCCTGGAACCAGGCCGGGGCCGGGGGGTGCTGGTCCACGGAGGACCAACTCGCGGTGTAGCTCTGGGGACCGTCGGTCGCGGCGGCCTCGGGGGCGAACCGCAGCAGGCCGACGGCCGCCGACGCACCGGCCGCCGCCAGCAGTCGCCGCCGACTGAGCGGCAGGGGGGAGGAAGTCATGGGAGGCCTTTCAGAGGGATCGGGCAGGCGCGGGAAGCCCGCCGGTCACGGGATCAGTCGCGCGTCCACTTCTGGTTGCTGCTGCCGTTGCAGGTCCACAGCTGCAGCAGGGTGCCGTTGGCCGTTCCGGCGCCGGTGGCGTCCAGGCACAGGCCGGACTGGTCACCGGTGATGGTGCCGTCGGCGCGCAGCGTCCACTTCTGGTTGGCGCCGCCGTTGCAGTCCCAGATGTCCACCTTGGTGCCGGGGCTGGTGCCCTGCCCCGCGGCGTCCAGGCAGACGCTGCCGTAGACCCGCAGCTCACCGGTGGAGGTGTCCGTCCACTGCTGGTTGCTGCCGCCGTTGCAGTCCCACAGCGCCACCTGGGTACCGGCCGTGTGCGACTGGTTCGGTACGTCGACGCACCGGCCGGAGCCGACGCCGACGATCGCGCCGGTCGTGCCGCCGTCGTTGCCGCCGCTGCCGGGTGTGATGGACAGGTTGTCGAACTGTGCGGTCTCGCCCTGGCTGGTCCCGTAGCCGATCTGCCCGGCCGCCCAGGTGCTGTCGCTCGCGGTACCGACCGTGGCGCCGTCGACGACGGCGGTGATCGTGGTGCCGTTGAAGGTGAGGCCCAGGGTGTGCCACCGGTTGGTGCCGAGCGCGGCGGTCGTGCCGCGGGCCAGGGTGGTGACGGTGCCGTTGGTGTTGGAGTTGAGGATCGACCAGGCCCCGGTGTCGCTCACCCGCAGGCGGTAGGCGTTCTGCCCGCCGCCGTGGTCGTAGTCGTGCGCGCCCGCACGGCCGATCAGTTCGACGTATCCGGACTGTTCGAGCAGCACGTCCGACGAGACGGTGTAGTTGCCCCAGCCCGTCTCTCCGAGCAGGGCGTGCGGATCCGTCAGCGAGTCCCAGGTGATCGGCTTCTGCGGGCTCATCTGGCGCACGCACTTTCCGCTACGGCCGCCGCCGCAGCCCACCGTCTCGAAGGCGCCTTGCCAGTCCATGAGGTACTTCGCCTCGGTGCCGGTGGTGTAGCCGTCGAAGGAGTCGCTGTACGGCAGCTTCAGCGCGCTCTTGGCGGGACCGGTGGCGGTGCCCTTGCCCTGTCCGGTCGTGGTGGTCAGCGTGTACAGGTGGCCGGGCTGGACGGTCAGGCTGAAACCGCCGCCGGACGGGGTGATGTCCGTGCTGTGCACGAAGTGGTCGGCCGGGTTGGCGGAACCGACGTCCGTGGACCAGACGTGGACGGTTCCGGTGGACAGTCCCCCGGTGACGTTGAAGTTCAGCGTCTGCGCGCTGCCGGCGTCCATGGTCTCGATGACCGTGGAGTAGTCGGAGTTGTTCGTGGACTTCAGCGAGACGTAGCTTCCGTTGGCGCGGTTGCCGCCGATGTAGCCGCTGGAGGCGTCGAGGTAGTGCCATCCGGGGGCGGTGAACTGGCTGGTGTGCGCCATCACCCAGGTGTTCTTGCCGATCGAGTAGGAGCCGGACCAGGGCTGTGCGGCCAGGGCCAGGCCCATGGTGGGGTACGGCAGGTTGGGGGTGAGCGCGGCGACCACCGGCCAGTTGAGGTACGCGGTCATGCGTCCGTCGATGTATCCGCGGTTGATGCCGCGGGCCATGGCCTGCGCTCCCCCGTTGTAGTCGTCCGAGCCGTTCTCGCTCGCCCACAGCGGCTTGCCGGAGTTCAGGGCGGCCGCCGGGACCGTGCAGGTGGACTGGGAGGACCGGTAGCCGCAGGGATAGTGCGTGCCGATGGCGCTGACCGCGGAGGCGAACGCGGGGTTGGAGTTGACATCGTTCGCCACGGACCAGTCCGAGTCGGCCGCGACGATCTTGACGCCGGCGTAGCCGTTGCTGTTGAGCGCGCTGCGCAGCTGCTGGTACCAGGAGACGTTGTAGCCGCGCTCGTTCCATCCGCCGAGGTAGTCGATGCTCAGCCCGTGCTGCTTGGCGCAACCCAGCCAGGAGACCAGGTAGTTGACCATGTCGGTGGACCAGAAGTTCCCGTTGCCGATCCAGCCCGGGGCGCCCCAGGCGAGCCCGTACAGCTTGATGTTGGGGTTGCGGGCCTTGGCCTGCTCCATCAGCCACCATTCGTAGCCCCGGTCGCAGTTCAGGTCGGAGCGGGTGTGCTGGTGACTGGGCTCGGCTCCCGAGGTGGAGTTGGTGTCCCCGCCGATCTCGGCCTTGAGCAGCTGCAGAGAGGCGCCGTACCCGGGCCGGAAGAGGTAGTCGAGGACCTGGCCGCGTTGCGGCTCGGGGTAGTCGATCAGGAGTCTGCTGTTGCCGCCCCCGCCGCTGATCGCGCCGACGCCGTCGAAGGTCCGTCCGCCGGAGGTGCCGTTGAGGGTGATGGAGGTGGCGGCCCGGGCCGGAGTGGCGGTGGTGCCCACGACGCCGCCGGCGGCCAGGACGAGGCCCGCGAGTACGGCCGTCGGGACGCGCAGGCGCCGTAACAGCCGTGCGATTGCTGACACGGTGGGTTCCTTTCGCAGGTGGGGGGTGTCCACGGCCGGTGCGGTCGGCGGACGGTTCGGTGGACGATGCCTTGGACGATTCAGTGGACGGCTCAGCGGTCGGTTCAGCGGACGAAGAAGTCCTGGTTGGTGCCGGGGGCGTTCTTGCACGGCCACTGGTCCAGTTGCTGGCCCGCCGTGCTGCCGGCGCCGTAGACGTCCAGGCACAGACCGCTGTTGCGGTTCTGGAAGGCGTAGGAGCCGTCGGACTGGCGCACGGGCAGCCAGAGGCCGTTGGCCGCTGTGCCGGGGGGTTGTTGGACGATGTTCGGAGTGCCTGCCGTCGTGGAGCCGCCCGCGACCGCGACGTCCTGGCCGGAGCTCTGGGCGCGCAGTTCGCCGTAGCCGCCCGAGGCCGGTACGAACTGGAACTGCTGGTTGCTCTGCCCGTTGCAGGTCCACTGGTCGATCGCGGCGCCCGCGCTGCCCGAGTTGCCGTACACGTCCAGGCACAAGGTGTCGTGGGCGACGACGAGTTGGTGGTTTCCGGCCGGGAAGCCCTCGCCGCCGGTGGAGGCGGGGGTGAGGTAGACCGCGAACGCGTCATGCGCGGCCTGGAACGTCAGCGGCACGGTGATCGAGCCGCCCGAGGCGCTCACGTTCTGGTCGTAGACGGTCTGGGGCGCGGCGAGGGGCGCCTGGTCCGGGATGCGGTGCACGGTGACATGCACGCTGCCCGCGTTCGTCAGCCACGGCACGGACGACAGGCCGTTGAAGGTCACGGACGCGGTACCGGAGTTGCCGTTCGCGTCGCCGATGATCGCCACCGCGCGTTTGTTGGCGGGGTCCTCGGAGGCCGAGATCGCCGTCGAGCCGACCTGGCCGGAGGTGTCGACCAGGGTGCCGGTCATGTCGGCGTAATCCCGAAGCGCCCACCAGTTGCCGGTCGGCTGCCAGCTGCCGCCGCTCTGGGTGAGGACTCCTGTCAGGTTGGGGGTGACGCAGCAGACCCAGTTGCCGCGCATCGCGTTGGTGTATCCGGACTGCGCGAACCGCGCCAGGTACCAGGCCGTCACTCCGGCGGTCTGCCGGTCGGCGGGCTGGTACTCGTTCGCGGACAGCGGCCGGGGGCCGATGCCCGCCGTGGTCAGGGCGCTGTTGAGGGACTGGGAGACGGTGACCGGGTCGTCGACATCTCCTTCGTCATGGTTGGTGATCATGTCCGGTACCGTCTCAGCCGCCTTCACATGTGCGAGCCAGGTCCGCCACTCCCCCGGGTTGCTCTGCGGGGTGAAGGCGAGCGACGGCCCGACGATCTGCGCTGCGGGGGCGATGCGCCGGATCTCCCGGTAGGCGGTGTCCCACATCTGGAAGTACTGGGCGCTGTTGACACCCCGGGTCCAGAAGGCGGAGATGTCCGGCTCGTTCCAGATGTCGTAGGCGAACGTCAGCCCCGTGGCCTGCAGTGCTCCTACCGTGGAGTCGATGAAGCTGATCCAGTTGGAGCAGTCGCCGTTGTCGCACGGGTATCTCGTGTTGGACGGCTGCCCGCCGTTGGCGCCGTAGATGTCGCTGACCAGTACCTGGTATTGCGCGTGGTACGGCGGCTGGGTGAGGCGTTTCGCCTGCGCGACGATCGAGTCGATGTCGGCCCGAGTGGCCGATCCGTACTGGTAGTTGTCCTTGATCCAGCCGCCGGAGAACCAGCCGCCGCCGCGGAACGCGTTGATTCCCAGCGGCTTGATGAACTGGTCCGCCGGCTGGCTGCCGTCCTGCGTGAAACCGTAGAGGAAGCCCTCACCCACGCCGGTCGACGGACCCCGCGTCGACGCCAGGTTGACGCTCAGCGCCTCGCCCGAGGCGGCCCGGCTCTCGGCCGTCGCCGCCAGTTGCAGCACGAACGCCAAGACGATGCCGACGGCCAGGACCAGACGGCCGGGGCGCGCTCTCTTCCTCATACGGTCCTCCTGCGTCACGCGTCAGGGGGTCAGCTCAGTGACCACTGCTGGTTGGATCCGCCGTTGCAGGTCCACAGTTCGACGGGGGTGCCGTTGGCGGTGGCGGCGCCGGTCACGTCCAGGCACAGGCCGGACTGGGCGCTGGTGATCGTGCCGTTGGCGTTGACGTTCCACTGCTGGTTGGTCTGGCCGTTGCAGGTCCAGGTGATGACCTTGGTGCCGGGGCTGGTGCCCTGGTTGGAGGCGTCCAGGCACAGCCGGCTGCTGCCGGAGTACACGGTGAGCTGGCGGGAGTCGGTCTTGGACCAGGTCTGGTTCGCCGCCCCGTTGCAGTCGCGGATCTGGGTCTGCGTACCCGGCGTCGTGGACGCGCCCGGCACCTCCAGGCACTTGCCCGCGCCCACCGCGTGCAGCGCGGTCGACGTTCCGCCACCGCCTCCCGAGCCGTAGCCGGCCGCGGTGATGCTTGCCTGGACGGCGTTCTCGGTGGCGTCGGAGGGGTAGCCGGCCGTGATGGCGCCCTCGAAGAACTCGCCGGTGCCCGAGACGCTGTTGTCTCCCCCGGTGCCGAGCAGGACGGAACTGTCGACCTTCATCGGCGAGTAGCCGTTCGGCAGGGGGCCGGAGAAGGTGGTGGTCAGCCCGCCGCTCGCGCCGTCGCCGTATTTGAGGGTGAAGTTGGTGGTGCCGTTGTTCTTCTCCCAGGCGCTGACGAAGGGGTGGTGCACACCGGGGTTGTTCGGGTCCTTGTTGGAGCCGGTGTTGGTGTGGAACATGCCGTTCTCCAGATCGGCCTCTACCCACGGCCCCGACCCGGTGCAGCCGCCGAACCAGCAGGCGTTGCCCCAGTAGATGGCGTTCATGGTGGCGTTGCCGGTGTCGGTGTGGGTGTTCTCACCGAGGCCGTAGTCGAAGCAGCACCACTGGTTCGTGTAGTTCGACGACGTCACCATGTAGATGCCCGAGGGCTGGGATCCGGTGGGGACGCCTTTCGCGTTGTCGTGCCGGTAGCCGACGCCCTGGGCGACCTTGACGCCGAAGACCTGGTGGCCGGCCGCGGTCACCGGCAGGGCCATGGCGTCCGCGCCGACATCGGACCCGTTCGGGCCCGGGCCCTTCCAGTAGCCGCCCCAGGAGATCGGCATGTCGTTGTGCTGGGCGGTCTGGTCGTAGATCTTCGTGATCGTGCACGACGTGCCGGAGCAGAACGACACCTGGGACGCGCCGTCCGCGTACCCGCCCGCGCTGAGCAGCCCGATGTCGCGGTAGCTGTGGTCGGAGGCCCGCTGGATCTGGTACAGCGGTCCGTTGTACGACGCGAAGAGCGCCCTGGTCGTGGAGTGCGCCGTCACGCACGGCGTACCGCCCGCGGCGTAGAGGTCGCACGGCAGCGACACGTCCGCCACGCGTTGCACCGCCGTTGCGGACCGCGGGGACGTGGCGAACGCCGGGGCGCCGAACGCGGCCACGATCATCGCCAGGACGACAAGGAGCACGGCTTTTCCGCGCCTGCGCGGGCGATCACCGGCTGGTTCGAGCATGGAAACCTCCTCCTGGGTTCGAATGCGGAGTCATCCCAAAGTCCACCGCTGGCTGCTGGCGCCGTTGCAGGTCTGCAGCTCGGCGAGGGTGCCGTCGGCGGTCGCCCCGCCGACGACGCCCAGGCACAGGCCCGACTGGACGCCGGTGATCGTGCCGTTGGAGTTCAGCGTCCACTGCTGGTTGCTCTGGCCGTTGCACGACCAGATCTCCACCTTGGTCCCCGGCGTGGTCTGGTTGTTGTAGGCGTCCAGGCACCTCTGGCTGCTGCCGGAGTAGACGGTGAACTGGTTGGACGCGGTGTGCGTCCAGGTCTGGTTGGCGCCGCCGTTGCAGCTCCAGATCTCCACCTGGGTGCCGGCGGTCGTGGTCGAGTTGGGTACGTCGAGGCACTTGCCCGCGCCCACGGCGTGCACCGCGCCGGTCACGTTGGTGCCGCCGCCGCTGGTGCCGCCCGCGACCCGGTACATCACCGTGCCATGTGCCGGTACCGAGGCGCTGATCGTGCCCGAGGTGGTGGAGGTCGCCCCCGACCACAGGTCGGTCAGGGTGTAGGAGGAGGCCCCGGTCTTGCCGATCGCCGCCGCGGTGGTCGAGATGGTCGCCGTCGAGCCGGTCTCGTTGAACAGGGCCACCGACACATCCCCGTTGGCCAATGGTTTGGCCAGCACGTCGAGGCCGCCCGAGGAGGAGACCATGGTGCCCTGCTTGCCGAGGGGGTCCTGGTCGACCGCGATCACCCGGGAGTTGGTCAGGGTGGACAGGGTGTCCGCACTGGCCGAGGGGATGTTGGTGCCCGCGATCAGCGGCGCGGCCATCTCCGCCCACAGGCTGAACTCGCTGCGGCTCTCGGTGGCCGTCATCGAGCCGTTGCCGACCTCCAGCATGTCCGGGTCGTTCCAGTGGCCGGGACCGGCGTACGAGGCGAGTCCCACGTTGCTGTGGAAGATCGACAGCATGCTGGAGAAACTCGCGCTGATGTCCCCGGTGGTGCGCCAGCTGTTGCCCACGTCCGCGCCCCAGGTCCACACGTTGTCCTGGCCCCAGTTGCACAGGCTGTACAGGATCGGCCGGCCGGTGGCCGCCAGGGCGTCCCGCATCGCGGTGTACCGGCTCTGCGCGGACACGCCGTTGTTGTTGCAGTTGTCGTACTTCAAGTAGTCCACGCCCCAGGACGCGAACGACTGGGCGTCGGTGCTCTCGTGGCCCAGGCTGCCCGGGTAGCCGGCGCAGGTGGCGGTGCCCGCGTCCTCGTAGATGCCCAGTTTCAGTCCCAGCGAGTGCACGTAGTCGGCGGTGCCCTTGATGCCGTCGGGGAACTTGGCCGGGTCCGGCACCAGGTGGCCGCCGGAATCGCGGTTGTGGGTCATCCAGCAGTCGTCGATGTTGACGTAGGTGTAGCCCGCCGCCTGCATGCCGTTGGTGTGCATCGCCTGCGCGGTGGACTTGATCAGCGATTCCGAGACGTTGCAGCCGTAGGCGTTCCAGTCGTTGAAGCCCATCTGCGGGGTCAGCGCCAGCCCGTTGCCCAGCGCGGCGGCGGGCTGCGCCGTGCCGAGGGAGACGAGGGGGAGGCCCACGCACAACAGCGCGACCGAGAAGGCGAACGCCAGCACTCGACGCAGGGACCCTCGCGGGAACCTGTTGATGATCATGTTCATGTCATCTACTCCTGGGACGGGTTGCAGCAGAACACGCCATGGGGCACAAAGACTCAGCGGTATCCGGCCGCGATGATGTTGGCCTGCACCGCGCTGTCGGTCGCGTCGGAGGGATAACCGGCGACGATGGCCCCCTCGTAGAAGGTGCCGGCGCTCAGGTTGGCGCCGCCGCCGGGCTTGCAGCAGTCACCGCCGCTGCCGAGGACGATGGCGCCCTGTTTCTTCATCGGGCTGTATCCGCTGGGCAGCGCGCCGTCCCACAGGGTGGTCAGGCTGCCGGACTGCGCGTTGCCGCCCTTGAGGGCGAACCTCGATGTCCCGTTGTTCTTCAGCATCGCGGTGACGAACTTGACGGGGAAGGCGCGCTGATTGCTGTTCCAGGACTGGCTGCCTCCGGAGTACAGGCCCCATTCCAGGTCGGCCTGGACCCAGGGACCGCTTCCCGAGCAGCCGCCGAACCAGCACTCGGTGCCGAAGTTGATGGCGTCCATGGCCCCGGCCGCGTCGGCTTTCCGTGTCGTCTCGCTGTTGCCGTAGTCGAAGCAGCAGCCGTTGTTGACGTGGGTGCCGCTGGTCACCATGTACGCCCCTCGGGTGCGCTGCCGGTCGGTACTCCCGTCAGATGGCCGTCCCGCCAGTAGCTGTTGCCGGGGTTGATGTACAGGGAGTACGCCTTGGTGCCCCCGGCGGTCAGCGACTCAGAGGTCGCCTTGGCGGGACTGCTCTGACTCGATCCCGGCACCTGGGCCGATCCCTGGTACCACAGGTCGTTGCCGCGTCCGGACTGGTCGTAGACGACGGTGATCACACAGGTGGTGCCTGCGCAGAACGAGTCCTGCGCCGCCGCGTCGGCGAAGCCGCCGGCCGCGCGTACGCCGATGTTCCTGGTCGCGTTGTCCGAGGCGCGCCTGACCTGGTAAAGGCTGCCGCTGTACGTCCCGTAGAGCGCCCGTACGGTGCTGTGCGCGGCCACGCAGGGAGTGCCGCCCGCGGAGTAGAGGTCGCAGGGGCCCGAGCCGCCGGGCGGGGGCGGAGGTGTCGACGTGGTCCACTTCTGGTTGCTCTGGCCGTTGCAGGTCCACAGGATGACCGCGGTGCCGTTGGCCGTGCCCGCCCCGTTGACGTCCAGGCACAGACCGGACTGGACACCGGTGATGGATCCGTCGGAGTTCTGCCGCCACACCTGGTTCGACTGGCCGTTGCACGTCCAGATGATCACCGGGGTGCCCGGCGCGGTCCGGTTGTCATAGGCGTCCACGCACCGGGTGCCGCTCATCGTCCTCAGCTCGCCCGCCGAGGTGAATTCGAACGCCTGGTTCGGCTGGTTGTTGCAGTCCTGGATGTCGAGCGCCGTTCCCGGCGTGTCGACGTTGCCCTTGACGTCCAGACATCGGCCCGACGCCGAACTCACCAAGGGCGCCGGTGTCGACGCCGGGGCGGACCACGTCTGCGACGTCGACGTCATCAGCGCCAGCAGCGCCATCACGGCGGTGACGGCGAACGCCGGCAGACGTCGTCTGTGAGCCGTGGGACTGCGACGGGAAAGGGGTGAAGGCCGCATTCTGTTCCTCGCGGATGTGAGGGAAGGGGACAGAGAGTGCTGTGCCTGGCGGAACGGGATGGTGGCGAGGGCCATCGAGAGCACCCACAGGAACCCCTCAGACATCCCATGTCCTAGTGATTCCACAGCTCCCCGAACGAGTCAATACGCTCGGCACGCCCCAGTGAATTTCGATCCATCCCATGTATCGTCCCTGGTCAGACCGCTGTGAGGGCATGCCGGAAGCCGCGTCCGGCGACGGTCGCCGTACCGGACGCGGTGTGTTCGTTCCGGGTCACCTCACCTGAAGCTCCAGTGCTGATGGGCGCCGCCGTTGGAGTCCCAGATCTGGACCGGAGCTCCGTTGCCGCTCTGCCCGCTGGGGACCTCCAGCGCCCGGCCCGAAGCCACGTTGATCAGGGTGTACGAACCGTCGCTGTTCTGACTCGCCCGCCAGTGCTGGTTGGCACCGCCGTTGGCGTCCCAGATCTCGATCCGGGTGCCGTTGCCGGTCTGGCCGCCCGGCTCGTCCAGGACCCGCCCGCTGGCGATGTTCGTCAGCGTGTAGGAGCCGTCACTGTTCTGACTCGCCCGCCACTGCTGGTTCGCACCGCCGTTGGCGTCCCAGACCTGCAGGAGCGTGCCGTTCGCCGTCTGGCCCCCCGGCACGTCCAGGGCCCGGCCCGCCGCCACGTCGGTCAGCGAGTACACCTGTCCCGAGACGATGCCACCGCCCGGATTCCCCGTACCTCCGCCGAGCGCCGAGAGCGACGCGTCATAGGCCGGCTTCTTGTTGCCGTTGTTGTCGAACAGCAGCGGGTTCTCCCCCGTCCGCCACGAGTCGCTGTCCCTGATCCCCCACACGGTGATGCCGGTGCAGCGCGCGACGCTCATGCAGGCCCGCACCGTGTTGCCGTACGCGGTCGCCGAGGCCTGGGCGATGTCGAGCTCGGTGATCTGGACGTCGACGCCGAGGGCGGCGAAGTTGGACAGGGTGGTCTGGAAGCTCGACGGCGGGCCGCCCGCACCGAAGTGGCTCTGGAAGCCGACGCAGTCGATGGGCACGCCGCGCGCCTTGAAGTCCTTGACCATGTTGTAGACGCCCTGGGTCTTGGCGTCGGACCAGTTCTCGATGTTGTAGTCGTTGTAGCAGAGCTTGGCGGCGGGGTCGGCGGTCCGGGCCGTGCGGAAGGCCTCCTCGATGAAGCCGTTGCCGAGCACGTTCTGGAAGACCGAGCTGCGGTGCTGCCCGCTGCCGCCGTCGGCGAACGCCTCATTGACGACGTCCCAGGCGTAGATCTTGCCCTTGAAGTGGTTCATCTCGGTGGTGATGTGGTTGTTCATCACGCTGCGCAGGGTGGCCGCGTCACCGATGGAGCTGACCCAGCCGGGCAACTGCGAGTGCCACACCAGCGTGTGGCCGCGCATCCGCTGCCCGTGCGCGGTGGCGTGGCTGACGATCTGGTCGGCCGGGCCGAAGTTGAAGTTGCCGCGGGACGGTTCGGTGGTATCCCATTTCATCTCGTTCTCCGGGGTGATCATGTTGAATTCCCGGTCGAGAATCGTGGAGTACGTCGAGTTGCCGAGTTTCCCGGCGGCCACGGCCGTACCGAAGTAGCGGCCGCTGTCGGCGGCGGCCGCGCCCAGCGTGCTGGAAGCCGCATGTGCGGTGAGGCCCGCCGGTCCGGTCAGGGCCAGTGCCGTACCGGCCGCCAGGGCGGCGGCCGAGGCCAGGGCCCTGCGGAGCAGAGGCTCGTCGTTGAGCCAGGACATGGGGGATCAACCTCCTTGTGCGGGTGCGTGAGAGAGGGGTCTTCGGGTCAGGACACGGGCAGGGCGGTCCACTGCTGGTTCGTGCCGCCGTTGCAGTCCCACAGGACCAGTTGCGTACCGTCGGTGGTGGACGCGTTGGGGTCGTCGAGGCAGCGGCCGGAGACCGGGTTGCGGTAGCCGCCGTTGTACGTCTGCCATTGCTGGTTGGTTCCGCCGTTGCAGTCCCAGATCTCGATCTTGGTGCCGTTGGCGGTGCCGCGGCCGGTGACGTCGAGGCACTTCCCGAGCGCCCGCAGGGTGCCGTCGGAGCGCGCGGACCATGTCTGCGCGGCGGAGCCGTCACAGCTGCGGATCTCCGCGGCGGTCCCGTTGGCGCTGTTGCCGCCGCTCACCCCCAGGCACTTGCCCGCGATCCCGGAACGCACCTGCCCGGCAACGGAGTCCGGCGGCTTGATCCAGCCTGCCGCGTCCGCGGCCTGGATCCCCGCGTTGAAGGCGTCCGCCATCTTGGCGAAGCCGTTGTCGTTGGGGTGCAGGGCGTCGGACAGGTCGGCGGCGGTCAGGGCGCTCATGTCCACCAGCCGGACGTGCTTGCCGGCCGCCTGCTCGGCCTGGACGATCCCGGGCAACTTCGCGTTGAACGCGGGCCGGTTGGCCTCCTCGGTACCGCTGGTGGAGATGATCACGGTGCCGACGAGCACGGTCGCGTCGGGTACGGCCCTGGTGATCTGGTCGATGAGCGCGCGGAGCCGGTCCGCCGCGGTCGGGATCTGGTAGTTGCCGTTCAGGTCGTTGGTACCGATCTCCAGGGTGACCACGTTGGGGCGGTAGCGGGCCAGCACGGAGTCCGCGATGCCGGCGATCTGGTCGATCCGCCAGCCGGAGTGGCCTTCGTTGTCCAGGTCGGACATGGTGCCGTTGCGCCCCGAGCCGACGAAGTCCAGGGTGTGCCCCTCGGCCGTCAGCTTGTTCCCGAGGAAGCTGCGGTAGCTGTTCCCGGACGGGCTGCCGACGCCCCAGGTGATCGAGTCGCCCAACGGCATCACCCGCAAGGGCGTTGCCGCTGGGGCCTGTGGTGCGGAGGGCGGCGCCTCGGCGGCGGTGGCTGCGGCGGGCCATGCGGCGCCCATGGCGAGGGCGGCCGCCAGCGCCGCGGCCAAGGGGGCCCAGTACTTCTGCATCTGCGTTCCTCACTGGGTGCGGGACAGTGGGTGGGGGTGAACGAATCGCCGGTCCGTGCAGGCGCTTTGGAGGCGCGAGCAGGTCAGCGGGGGGTGAAGTCCTGGTTGGTGCCGGGGGCGTTCTTGCACGGCCACTGGTCCAGTTGCTGGCCCAGGTTGCTGCCGCCGCCGTAGACGTCCAGGCACAGACCGCTGTTCTGGTTCTTGAAGGAGTACGAGCCGTCGGACTGCTGCACCGGCAGCCACAGAGCACTGGGCGTTGAGCCCGCGGCCTGCTGCACGATGTTCGGCGTACCCGCGGTCGTGGAGCCGCCGGCCACCGCCACGACCTGTCCGGAGTGCTGGGCGCGCAGTTGCCCGTAGCCGCCCGAGACCGGCACGAACTCGAACTGCTGGTTGCCCTGCCCGTTGCAGGTCCACTGGTCGATCGCGGCACCGGCGCTGGTGGAGTTGCCGTACACGTCGAGGCACAGGCTGTTGCTGGCGATCACCAACTGATGGGAGCCCGTGGGGAAGCCGCCACCGCCCGAGGACTGGACGCCCGCCTGCTGGATGACGTCGCGGGCGCCCTGGGGCCAGTTGGTGCCGCTGACCTGGACGTTGCCGCTGAGGACGTTGTTGTGCGGCGGGCCGGTGGCCACGTAGGTGTTGCCGCCGTTGTACCAGTTGCCGGAGAACGTGTTGTCGTCGGTGTGGTTGTTCGCGTTGGCGTTGGTGAGCGCCCAGTTGCCCGCGTCCTGCACCACGTTGCCGGACACCTCCAGGTACCGGGAGCCCTCGTCGAGGTACAGCGCGGTGGTGCGGTTGTTGTCGTACATGTAGTTGTCGGAGATCACCGAGCCGGGGGCCGCGGACAGGCTGTAGATGCTGCCGCCGTCGAACATCGCGTTCTTGGTGTCGAAGACCAGGTTGTGGGAGACGGTGTTGTTCTTCAGCGTCGTCGGAGTGCTGTAGACCGGCTGGTAGTTGTACGTGCCCCGGTTGACGTAGTCCTGGCTGCCGCCCGGGTCGTTCATCCCCCAGCCCCAGCCGATGTCGATCCCGTCGTAGGGCAGGTGATCGCACTGGTTGTGGGTGATCGTCGCGTTGGTGACGTAGGTGGACAGGATTCCCGCGGTCTCCTTGTAGTCGGTGCCCACCCCGCTGACCTTGTTGTTGCTGATGGTGATGTTCTGGTTGGTCATCTGCGGGTTGGCGGGGTGGTGCGCGTCCGGCTGGATCCCGCCGACCTGGATACCGCTGCCGGCGAGGTCGGTGAAGGTGTTGCCGGTGATGGAGACCCCGTTCGCGCCGAGTCCGGTGCCGGAGGCGGTGGCGACGCCGTCGTTGCCCACGCCCAGTCCGGCCTGCCCGAGTTCGGAGAACGTGTTGCCGGAGAAGGTGATGTTGGTGGCGGCGGAGACCTGGACGGCGGCGGGCATCTGCTCCCAGTGGTTGCGGGTGGCCTCGAACTGCGTGCACCCGGACTTGCAGGTGCTCAGCCAGTTGGCCGGCATCGCGTAGGCACCGGTGATGTGCGCGCCGCTCTGCTGGTCCGCGTACCCGTCGGGTCCGCTGGGGCCGAGCCAGGAGGTGCCGGTGAACCGTATGCCGGTGAATCCGAGGCCGGTCACGGGTGAGCCGTAGCTGCCGCTGATGCCCAACAGACTTTGCAGCCGGGGTAGTTGGACATCAAGACTGTTCGGGTTCTGCCCCGGCTGGGCCCGGTAGTACAGGTCGCCGGTGGACGAGTCGAGGTACCACTGCCCGGCCTGCTTGAGGAACGCGTAGTTGTTCTCCAGGTACATGGTCCCGCCGGCGAACGGCGCGTTGATGGTGTCGTAGCCCCACGAGTTGTTGTTCCACGCGGGCTGCTGCATGGTGATGGTCCTGCCGCTGATCGACTGGACCGGCGCGTAGCGGTCGGTGAAGGAGTTGACGCTCTCGACCTCCATGTGGCTCTGGTCCGAGAGGCCGGCCAGGTAGTCGAGGGAGGAGTCGGTGACGGTCAGTCCGGTCTGGGTGAAGGTGAACGACGAGCGGGGCACCTGGATCGCCGCACGTGGCGCCTGCTTGCCGTTCACGTACAACTGCCGCGTGTTGACGCCACTGCCGACGTGGACCGACCAGATGTTGCTGGTCTGATCATGCACCTGCCAACCAGATATCTGCTGGGCGCCGCTCACGACCGGCTGCTGCCCTGACACGGCCTGGTAGGTGATCGTGTGGCCGTTCTGGCCACCGTCGCCGGAGCCGAAGGTCAGCGGCTTGGACTGCCGGTAGGTGCCGCCGGCCAGGTGGACCACGACGTCGGAGTCGGCCGAGAGCCGGTGCGCGGGCTGGCGCGCCTGGTCGATCGTCGCGAACGGCTGCCCGGCGCTGCCGTTCCCGCCGGGCGCCGCATCCGGGGCCACGTACAGATCGGCGGCCGCTGCCTGGCGCGCGGCCGGTACGGCGAACGCGGCCCCGGCCAGGGGCAGGCTCCCGGCGAGTAAGGCGAACAGGGCTACAGGGGCGGCCCAAAGGCCGTGGAGCGCTCTGGCTCCGGACATCGTCATCCTCCAGTGGGGGGTGGTGGCGCCTGGTGTGGAGGCGCCCGATGGGGGGACGGAGTGGCGGGCGGAAGATCCCGGTCCCCTCAGCTGAGATTCCATCGCTGGTTGGAGCCGCCGTTGCAGGTCCACAGTTCGGCCAGGGCGCCGTTGGCCGTGGAGGCGCCGGTGACGTCGAGGCAGAGTCCGGACTGGGTGCCGGTGATCGTGCCGTCGGAGTTCAGCCGCCACTGCTGGTTGGCGCCGCCGTTGCAGGGCCAGGTCACCACCTTGGTGCCCGCGGTGGTCTGGTTGTTGTACGCGTCCAGGCACAGCTGGCTGCTGCCGCTGTATACCGTCAACTGGTCGGAGGAGGTGCGGGTCCAGGTCTGATTGGCGCCGCCGTTGCAGTCCCAGATCTGCAGCTGCGTGCCGGCCGTGGTGGACGAGTTCGGCACGTCCAGGCACTTGCCCGCGCCCACCGCGTGCAGCGCGCCGGTGCCCGTCCCGCCGGTCGTGGTGGTGTACCCGGCCGCGGTGATGTTGGCCTGGACCGCGTTCTCGGTGGCGTCCGACGGGTAGCCGGAGGTCATCACGCCCTCGTAGAAGGTGCCTTGGGCGCCCTTGCTGTTGTCCCCGCCGATGCCCAGGATGATGGCGCCCTGCTTGCGCATCGGGTTGTAGCCCGCGACGTTGGGGCGCACGCCGTCGTAGAACGTGGACAGGCCGCCCGACTGCGCGTTGCCGCCACGGATCGCCCAGTGGTTCGGGCCGCCTTTGACGATGGCGGTCGTGTAGCGGTAGTTGATGGTCGGGTCGTTCGCGTTGTAGTGCTGGTTCACCCCGGAGAACAGGCCGTTCTCCAGATCGGCCATGATCCAGGGGCCGTTGCCCGCGCCGTAGCCCCAGACCTTGATGTTGCCGAAGTAGATGGCCTCCATGGTGCCGTTGCCGTCGTCGTTGCTGTCCGTCTCGGCATTGCCGTAGTCGAAGCAGCAGCCGCCGTTGTAGTGCGTGCCGTCGAAGATCGCGTACATGCCCTCGGGGTTGTCCCCGGTCGCGATGCCGTTGGTGTGGTTGTTGCGATATCCCGTCCCGGGTGCCACGAAGACGCCGTAGGCCTTGTGACCGCCCACCACGGTGGGCGCGGCCGTCGCGTTCGCGAGGTTGTCGGGACCACCCGCGGCACCGCCGCCGGGCGCCTGGGTGAGGTGGTTGGCGCGACCTGACTGGTCGTAGATGATCGAGATCAGACAGGTCGTCCCCGCACAGAACGAGTCCTGCGCGGCGGCGTCGGCGTAGCCGCCCGCGCTCAGGACGCCGACGTCGCGGGTGGCGTTGTCCGAGGCACGCCGGACCTGGTAGAGCGGCCCGTTGTACGAGGCGTACAGCGCCCGCGTCGTGCTGTGGGCCGCCACGCAGGGCGTGCCTCCTGCCGCGTACAGATCGCAGGGTCCGGACGTGGCGGCCCGGGCCGTCCCGGCGTTGGCGCCGGCCAGTGCGCCGACGGCGAGCACGGCCGCGGCCGCCGCCCGGGCGATCGTTTTCCGCAGAGAGCTGCGGGAGCGCTCCCACGATGGCACAGATGCCTGCCCCACCTCATTTCCCGGCCTTCCGCGGCGCCGTACCGCAGCGAGCAGCCCTTGGACGCCACCGCGCCCGAACGGCCCATGGCGTCTGGTACCTGTCGTTCCCATCCGATCTCCCCTACCGCGCGGGCGGAACCCAGTCGGGTTCTGTGCTGGTGGCGCTGACGAACGCGAAAGCGCTTGGAGGTGCCGATCTTTCAGTGGGATTGCAGAGAGGTTTCGGGGGGAGACGGTGCTCTCGATTCCGCAGTGCTGTCAAGGGTCCTGACTCCCTCGTCCGGCCTGATTAACGAATCGGTTCGATCGCCGATCTTCCCGGTGCCCCGTCGAACGGCCCGCTCGAGCAGATCGGGCGTGACGGTGGACGAGCGGCGCGGCAGGCCCTCACGCCGACGCTGCTCGGCTGGTCGCGCGGGTCTGACCGGCGGTGCGGATGCAATCGCCGAGCACCCCGTGCAGTGCCGCTGACCTGGGACGCGGACGCCGAACTGAAGTTGAGGAGGGGATCGTGCTCGTCGCACCGGCCGGCGAGACGGACCGTGATCCGTCCCTGGGCGGCCTCTTCGGCGTGCGGCACTTCATTGCCCCTGCCGGTCGCCGGTCGTACCATCTCGTCGAAGCGCTTGCGCGGAACCGATTCGATTCGCGCCGTCCCGCAACGTGAGACGCGGACGCGTGTCGGTTCCGGTAGTCCGATGGCGCTTGCGCGTACTCCTGGTGCTGCTCGGGTGTTCTGGTGCTGCGTCACTTCGGGTCGGCTGTGCGGCACTTCGGTGCGGGGACGTGAGGACGCGCGCGTCTGCGGCTTTGTCGGCATCCGGAGCGGATGGCGTGGGTCGAGTCGCCGAGCGCGGCGTGGAAGGCCACGCCGCCGTGCACGTCCCCACGGCCGGTGAGTCTTGGGACACGCTTTACGCGACACATGCAACTGCAGCCCGCGCCGTCTGTGTCTGACAGGAAGACGGGCCCGCCAGGGCCGAAGAGCGAGAAAACGGGGCGGTTCGTGGGACGGCGCAAGGGCAGCATATGGGTCGCATTCGTCACGGGCGTGATGCTGGTGGGCGCGAGCGCCTGCGGTGGGGGCGGCAGTGACAAGGCCAGCGGCGACGACGGAAAGGCGTCGGGAAAGCCGAGTGCGAGCGCCTCCCCGTCACCCACGAAGCCTGCGGGCCCGCCGATGCTGCTGGAGACCATCACCCCGCAGACGGGAACAACGGTCGGCGTGGCCATGCCCATCTCGGTGATCTTCACGGACCCTGTGGCCGCCAAGGCGCGAGCCACGGTGGAGAAGCACATGAAGGTCAGCGCCTCACAGCCGGTGGCCGGCGCCTGGCACTGGATGGGCGACAAGCGCGCCGACTGGCGCCCGAAGGACTACTGGCCCTCCGGTACGACGGTGAAGATCGACGCCGATATGACAGGCGTCAGCAACGGCAACGGACGCTACGGCGTCCACGGTTACACGCACACGTTCAAGATCGGTGACGACGTGCGCGCGGACGTCTCGGTCACCGGCCACACCATGAAAGTCACCCGCAACGGCGCTCCGGTGCGCACGCTGTCCATCAACGCGGGCAGCGCCGAGTACCCGACGTGGGACGGCACGATGGCCGTCATCGACAAGCAGGAAAAGGTCCACATGACCTCCTGCAGCGTCGGGATCAGCTGTGACAAGGGCAACCCGAACTACTACGACCTGACACTGCCCTGGGACATCCACCTCACCCAGTCCGGCACCTACGTCCACTACTCGACCGGCGACCCCAACCCGGGCAGCGGCAGCGCCCGCGGCTCGCACGGCTGCGTGCACCTGTCCCTGCCGGACGCCAAGTGGTTCTACGGTCAGGTCAAGCAGGGCGACCCCGTCACCATCACCGGCTCGCCCCGCGGCAAAGCACCGGCCGACAACGGCTACGCCGATTTCAACCTGGGATGGGACCAGTGGCTCGCCGGCAGCGCAAGCGGTGAGCAGACGACCGCCACCCTCTGAGCGGTCAACGCCCCCGGGGCGGCAAGCGGTGGAATGCGCGGGAAAGCACCACTCAGCGCATTCCGGATTGTCGCCCCGGATGCGGCGTACATGCCAAATACTGGCCTCCTCCCGTTGTCCGCACAGGAGGGGCACCGCGTGAAGAAACTACTGAGTTTCGCGTCCGTACTGGCGCTCTTGACCGGAATCACCATTGTCTCGACGACGTCCGCCTACGCCGCCACAGACAGGAGTGGGGCGGAACGGCTGAACATCCCCAACAGCAGTGCATGCAGGGCTGGACGCACCGTCATGCAAGGCATGGTCGCGGGGTCAGGCGGCCAGCTCTACATCGTTTTCACCAAGGCGGGCGGGGCCGAACCGGTCCTGTCCAGATGGCTGCGTGACGGCTCAACCTGGGACGGCGCCAGTTGGACCTGCGCCGGGGCGCCGACCTCCATACCCGCACTCGGTCACGGCAACGATCTCGCCTACCAGCCGGACTATCGGGGCCAGGGCCCTGCCGTGATTGGCACCCAAGGAAGTGAATCGGCTTACCCGAGCGCCGATGTGACGATCATTCACCTCAGCTCGTCAGGATCCATTGGCGCAAGCGAAGAAGTCCGTCTGCCCGTCGGCAATATCAGCGGCCTCTGCTACAGCGCGACGGCGGCCGACGGAGCCGGCAAATATGCCGCCCGCCGCTCGGGCAACCTGTGGACCCATCCCGGTGCCGGTTCGCTGACGAGCGGATGGACGCTGGTGAAGAGCAACCTGACGAGTCACGACAATCGTTCCGACCAGGGCACTGACTGCTCCGAGAACTACATCTGGAACACCAAGTCCATCAACAGTTCAACGCCGGAAACCGGGTGGAACTGGGTGTTCCAGTACAACTGGTCCGGAGGTGACGTGGAGAGCGATATCGGAATTCCGGGGAACAGCCTGACCGACGAGATCGAAGATGTCACCCACATCGGGAGCGACTTCTTCATCGGCGTCAACAGAAATGGCGGGAGCCCCGACTCCGTGAAGGTCTTCATCGAGTAAGTGCTCCTCCGCGAAGCTGAGAACGCGGGGCCGCGCGGGTGGGTGGCGTCTACCGCTCGGCGTGGTCGAAGGGATCGTCGAGTCCAGCGATCACTCTGACGTCCGCCTCGGACATGCCCAGAACCCTGGCGATCTCCTCGACAAGAAGCGGCTCCGGGTTATGCCTGCCGCTGCGCAGCATGAGGATCGTGGACATCGACCGTGCGGTCTCCCTGGCCATCGCCTTCACCGGAATCCCGCGCAGGTCCATCAACCCGGTGAGCACCGATGCGAACGGATGCGGCTCCAGGCGCCCCGCAGGGGCAACGGCCGGGCCGAGGACCACATCGCCGATCTCGGCCTGGAACCGGATCAGCTGGTCGCCCGCGAACCCGACCTTCGCGACGAAAGGCAGGCTCTCGCCCCCGCTGGAACCCACCGTTCCCGGCACGGACACCTCGGTGAACGGTGAAGACCCGCCCTGGTGATGGGTATCGATCTCCAGGGGAAGACCCGGCTCGACCTCGCGGACCTTCCAGTCTCGGTTCCACCAGGCAAGCTCCTGCAACACCCCGTTGAAGAAGGGCAGCAGAACCGTGAGGTCCACCGGATCCGGAGGGTTCTTCTGACCAATCCAGAGGACATCGGGCCAGTACCTCAGCGCCGCGATCACCTCTACCGTCAGCGTGCGATCCGCACTCACCATGGCCAACCCCCGCATAGACCCGTCGATTCCGCCGAGGTGCCGATCAGCCCGTCCACGCCTTGATCTGAGTGGCGACCTCACGGACCGGAAGCCCGTCCCGGGCGGCGCGGGCCAGCGGCACAACGCTGTCCAGGCCGGCGCTGACCGGCATGCCGCACGCCGACAGGTAGGCCGCGGTCACCGTGGCAGCGAACAGCAGGTTCCGCGCCTCCAGACTCGGGTTCCTAGCCAGCTCGCACAGCAGCGCCGCAGCCTTGTGGTGGGCCTCGGGATAGACCTCGTGGTCGAGGATCTCTGCCCGGTGACGCGCTTCCGCCGCCACAGGGATGCCGTAGTCGACGACCTGGGGATCCCCCGGAATCTGCTGCGCCACCGCCAGGATCCACGCCAGATCGACGCGGAGGTTCACGCGGCGTCCCTCGGCGCCGGCTGCGCCGGCCTGTCCGACAGGCCCGGGTACCGGTCCTCACCGACCTCCGCCTCGAACGCGTCCGCGTACGCCGCCAGGAACGAGGCAGCGCCCGCCATGAACGCGGCACGGGACTGATTCAGATCGGCCTCGATGAGGTCGGCCACATACCCCTGCAGGCTCAGACCGCGCCGCTTGGCACGGTCTTCCGCGGCCGCCTTCACCGCCTCGTCCAGACGGATGTTCACCTGCTTTCCCATACCAGCACTGTAGCTATCCATCGCTACCAGCACCTAGCAGTCAAGCAAGCGGCGACGGTCGCGTTCCGTGCGAGCCTCACTGCGGAGGCGGCTGCCACTCGAGCATCATGATGGTCGCGTCGTCACGGAGCCGGCTGGTCTCCACGTCCAGGATGGAGTGGATCAGGCGCCGCAGGCTCTCCGGGGCCAGCTCCCCCGCGGCGGTGGCGCGGATGACGTAGTCGGCGAACCGCTGGAGACCGAACAACTCCCCGTCATGGGTGCGGGCCTCTGTGACACCGTCGGTGTAGAGCAGGACCCGGTCGCCCGGGCGCAGGGTCACCTCATGGATCGTGCGGCCACTGTCGGTCAGCAGGTACGGCAGTCCCAGCGGAGGGTCGGCGTCCCTTTCCAGGGCATGGTCCATCAGCCGGTGGTCCCGGATGAGCAGGGGCGCGGGGTGTCCGCAGTTGCACCACCGCAGAACGCCCGAGGCCAGATCCAGCTGGGCGAGGATGCCGGTGCAGAACTGATCGGGCAGCCATTGGGCGAGGGCCTCGTCCACCGTCTGCGCCAGTTGCGGCAGTTCGGCTCCGATCCGGCGCGCGTTGGGGCAGGCCGCCAGTGCAAGGGCGCTGGTCAGGCCGGAGGCGAGGTCGTGTCCCATGGCGTCGAGGACGGTGGCGTGCAGGGCCGTCTCGGTCAGGGCGTGGTCGAAGGCGTCGCCACCGATCTCGTAGGCGGGTTCGAGGACGGCCGTGGAGACCACGCGCGCATTTCCGATCGTCCGGGGCGGCAGGAAAGCGCGCAGCATCTCGGAGGGCAGCTGCATGCGTTCGGTGCGGGTGCGCTGGACGTAGGAGTCCTTGAAGGTGCGCCGGGAGGTGACCATCATCGCCACGAGTGTGGCCAGGGCCTTGCCGCGGTTCAGGGAGGCGGCGGTGAGCAAGGGGCCGTAGACGGCGAGGACGCCCAGGCGTTCGGCGCCGTCCAGCAAGGGGAACCAGGCCGTCATCGCGCCGGACTCCGTGGGCTCGACCCGCAGGGACTGGGTGCGGTACGTCCAGCCGGCCAGGGAGTCGTCGATGGGCAGGGTCGCGGTCACGTCGGTGAGCGGGACCAGGTGACGCTGCTGGATGTCCGCGAGGTAGGCCACCGAGTGATGCAGGCCGAGGGCCTTGGTGCAACGGGCCAGGGCGGTGGTGAGGTCGACGGTCCGGTTGGTCGAGTCGGCCAGGAACTGGTGCAGCGGGTCGTCACCGGCATCGGGCATCGTCACCCCGTTTCGCCTCCCTGCGTCGCCTCCCCCAGGCCGCATGCGATCTGGGGCCCGTCGCTCAGCAGTCTCACACCGCAACCACACGAGCGCATTCGGACACCGTCCACCGGCTGAGGCGGGGCGCCCACACGCGGGCGTACGGCTCGGCCGTCTGAAGGAGATCGGCTCCTGATGGCGGGCGCTGGATAGAGTGACCGCGGGCACCTCAGCGAAGGGGCGGGGCGGGGAATGACCGAGCAGGTGGAGGATTTCGACCGCTTGGTCGAGCCGTTCCGGGCGGAGCTGTTGGCGTACTGCTACCGGATGCTCGGCTCGGCGCACGACGCCGAGGACTTGGTCCAGGACACGTTCCTGCGGGCCTGGCGGGCACGCGACCAGTACGACAGCACCCGCAGCTCACTGCGTACGTGGCTCTACCGCATCGCGACGAACGTCTGCCTGACCGCCCTGGAGGCGCGTGGCCGCCGGCCGCTGCCGTCGGGGCTGGTGGCCGCGTCGGACCCGCTCGGCCCGCTCGTCCGCGGGGAGAACGTCTGGCTCCAGCCGCTGCCGGACTCGATGCTCGAAGCAGACGATCCGGCGGCCGCCGTGGTCAACCGCAGCAGCCTGCGGCTGGCGTTCGCCGCCGCCTTGCAACTCCTGTCGGCGCGTCAGCGCGGCGCGCTGATCCTCCGTGACGTGCTCGGTTTCTCCGCCGCCGAGGCGGCGGAGATCCTCGGCACCACGGTCGCGTCGGTGAACAGCTCCCTGCACCGGGCGCGTGCCGGCGTGCAGGGGGTTCACACCGAGTCGGAGCCGACGGCGGCCGAACAGCGCGCCTGGGTCGACCGTTACATGAAGGCGTTCCTGCAGGCCGACGTCGAGGGCCTCAAACGGCTGCTCACCGAGGACGTCATCATGGAGATGCCGCCCATGATCAACTGGTTCGCCGGCCCGGGCAATTACGGCCTGTTCATGGAGTGGGTCTTCCGGGCGGCCGGAACGGACTGGCGTCTCACGGCAGTTGCGGCCAACGGCCAGCACGGGTTCGCCGCGTACCGACGCGTCGGCGACGCGTACGAACTGCACACACTCCAGCTCTTCACCGTCACCGCCGCCGGCATCAGCCGGACCTCGGTGTTCCAGGACTCCGAGGTCTTCACCTCCTTCGGCCTGGCCCCCCGGCTGGAACCCGATGAACTTCCTTCCGCGGACGCGAACAGTTCCGGCCCTGCCGCCGGTATGTACTGACGAGTTCCCCGGAGCCCCGGGCGGACCTCTCACAAGGGAGACCCCGATGTCAGACAACCGCGCAGCCGACGCAGCAGCCATCCAGGCCGTCTTGGCCAAGTCCTACGCGGCCTGGGAAGCCGGCGACGCCGACGGCATGGTCGCCGACTACACCCCGGACGCGACTGCCATCATGACCGGCTCCCTCCGCGGCAGCCGCGAGAACATCCGCGCCGCCATGGCACTCGCCTTCGACGGCCCCCTCAAGGGCAGCTGGACCAGCAACAAGCAGCTCAGCATGCGCTTCGTCGGCGCGGACGCCGCGATCGTCATCAGCGAATCCGGCATCCTGTTCCCCGGCCAGACCGAGCTCCCGGACACGGCCAAAGTGAACGCGACCTGGGTGCTCGAGCGGCGCGACGGCCAGTGGCTGATCGCCGCGTACCACAACAGCCCGGTCCTCGCGCCGGGGCAGTAAGCCAGCATGCGGGGCGCTCCTGCGCCAGTAGGGGCGCCCCGTCGTTCCAAGACTCCGCACCGCACTGACCGCCTCAGGTGACACGAAAGACCGGCCAGCCGATCTCGGTGCGCCAGGCAGTGGGATCGCTTGTGTCACGGGGGCCGACGACGTAGACCTCTCGCACCGGCCCGGCCACCGACATCGCGTTCTCCACCACCCAGGTCCCGAGTTGGCCGTACGTGACCTCGATGCCGTCGTGCTCGCCGATGTGGGTGGTGACGGCCAGTTCCGCGGCCGGCAGCGTCATGGGGTGCACACGTCCGGTGCGAGGTGGCGCAGCGGTCGGCAGGTAGACGACCGCGTGACCGCGCTCCTGCTCGAAAAGGGCGTTGTCGTAGCTGCCGCCCGGCGGTCCGGTCACGGCGGCGCCGACGGCCGCCTCCAATTCGGCCATCGCGCCTGCGTACCAGGTCTCGATGTCGCCGTGCCCGACTACGGCCTCCACCGCCGCGACCTTCTGGGCGGGTTCCGCGCGCAGCTCGACGTCGATCGGCGCGGGGTCGGGCCGGAGCAGGCGGCGCAGCGACACGACCGCGGCCCGGGTGCGGTCGAGGGAGTCCTCGAGGCGTTGCAGGTGGTCCGCGACCAGGGCCGCCCGGACACGGGGGTCGGGGGTCCGCAGGATCTGCTGCACATCGCTCAGGGGGACGTCGAGCTCGCGGAGCCGGTGGATGACCTGGGCGGTGGGGATCTGGTCGACGCCGTAGTAGCGGTAACCGGTGGTCTCGTCCACCACGGCGGGTTCCAGCAAGGCGGCCTCGTGGTACCGGCGCAGGGTCCGGACGCTCAAGTGGGTCAGCCGCGAGAACTCGCCGATGGTCAGCATCCCGTCATTCTCAACGCTCTCCCTGGGGGAGAGTCCACGGCTTGACCCTCCCGCGCCGTGAGGTCACACGCTGGGCTCATGACACAGCACACCGATCTCCCGCCCGATCTGCTCCCGACCACCGTGCGCGAGTTCTTCGCCGCCCACGTCGCCCGCGACGCCGACACCGCGTCGTCGTTCCTCATCGAGGATGCGGTGATCGTCGACCAGGACGAGACCTTCCGCGGCCGAGAGGAGACCTACGCGTTCCTGCGGGACTCCGGGTCCGAGTTCGAGTACACGACCGAGCAGATCGGCGCTCGCCGCGTCGATGACGCCCACTGGGTGGTGACCGTGCGGCTGGAGGGCACCTTCCCGGGGGGCGTCGCCGAGCTCGACTACCGGTTCGCGCTGCGGGACGACCTCATCGCCGAAATCGTCATCGCCAACCACCCGGCCTGACCGAACCCGCACCACCTCGATCTTCAGTGGAGAGAACGCGTGCTGGGAAGCGGACATGCTCGGTGCTCTCCTTCAGCGGGGGGGGCGGTGAGTCCGGTCAGGTGAGTGAAGGGGGCGAGATCGGCGGCAACGGAGGTGTCGGAGTCTCCGTCGGCCGGCCCGCTCCGGCGTCCTGGGTCACGACGACCACGGTGCTTCCCGCCTCCACCTCGCTGCCCGCCTCGGGGGTGCTGGACGTCACCACCGCATCGGAGGCCTGGGAGTAGCCCGTAGCAACACTGACCTGAAGGCCGAGCGCCCTCAGTTCGTCCTGGGCCTCGGCAAGGGTCTTGCCGACGATGTCCGCGGGGATCCGCACGGTCTGTACGGCCTTGGCGACCTTGACGTCGATCGTCGTACCCGGCGTGACCTCCTTGCCGGAGGCGGTGCTCTGTTCGACCACGGTGCCGGACTCGGCGTTGCTCTCGACCTCGGTCGTGCTCCCCAGCTTCAAGCTCTGCGCGGCCAGCAGCTCCCGGGCCTCGCTCACCGTGCTGCCGGTGAGGTCGGGGACGGTGGCCTTCTCCGCCTCCTTGGCCACCGTGAGGGTGACCTCGGTACCCTTCTCCGCCTTCTCCCCGCCGTCCGGGTCCTGCTTGAGGACGGTGCCGGCGTCGTCCCCGGACTCGACGTGCCGCAGCTTCACCTTGAAGCCCTTGTCCCGCAGGATCCGGGACGCGTCGTCCTCGTCCTTGTCCGTCACGTCCGGCACCTCGACCTTGGGCGCACCGGTGGAGACGGTGACCGAGACCGCCGCACCCTTGGCGATCCTCCCCGCCATCGGGCTCTGTTGGCAGACGTGGCCCTTCGGCTGGTCGGCGCAAGGCTCCCGCTGGGAGACGGTGACGGTGAGATCGACGTTGTCCGCCGCGCTCCGAGCCTCCTCCAGGGTCTGGCCCACAAGGTCGGGTACATCGACCTTGCCGTCATCGGCCGTACCACGCCCGAACATGAACCAGCCCAGCGCCACCGCCAGGACGACGACCGCCACGCCCGCCGTGATCAGCGCAGCGCCTCCTCGGCGACGGCCGCTCTCCTCCTGCTCGGCGTCGTCGTACGGGAAGTCCCGCTCTCCCGACGGAGGTTCGGTGCCCGAGACCAGGAGCCCCGTGCTCAGGTACGCCTCGATGTCGGCGAGCATGTGCTCCGCGGAGTCGTAGCGGTACGCGGGGTCCTTCTCCAAGGCACGCAGGACGATCGCGTCCACCTGCGGGGTGACCTCGGGGTTGTAGAGGCTCGGTGGGCGCGGGGTCTCCTCGATGTGCTGGTACATCACCGCCATCGGCGTCTCACCGGTGAACGGCGTGCGGAAGGTCAGCAGTTCGTACAACAGGCAGCCGGTGGAGTACAGGTCGGCACGGGCGTCGATCTCCCGCCCCATCGCCTGTTCCGGCGAGAGGTACTGGGCGGTCCCGATCACGACGGACGTCTGCGTCATACCGACGTCGCGCGTGTCCCTGGCGATCCCGAAGTCCATGACCTTGACCTCTCCGACCCAGGTCAGCATGACGTTGGCCGGCTTGATGTCCCGGTGCACGATGCCGTGCTCGTGGGAGTGGACGAGGGCGCGCAGGACGCCGGCCGTCACTTCCAGGGCACGCTCGACGGTCAGCGGTGTCCCGGAGTGCAGGGAGTCCCGCAGCGTCAAACCGTCGACGTACTCCATGACGAGGTACGGGAGTCGGGATCCGTTCGTCGTGTCCTCGCCCGTGTCGTACACCGCCGCGATGGCGGGGTGGTTGAGCGACGCGGTGGACTGCGCCTCCCGCCGGAACCGTTGCTGAAGCTCCGGTTCGTGCGCGAGGTCGCCGCGCAGGGTCTTCACGGCCACGCTGCGGTCGAGCCGGAGGTCGTGCGCGAGGTGCACCTCGGCCATGCCGCCCGCGCCGAGGAGGCGGCGCAGCTCGTACCGGCGGTCGAGGAGGGCCGCCGGATGCCCCTGGTGGGCGAGGGTCAGGTCATCTGGTCCACCGAGGTTCACTGCGCTTCTCCACAGAGGATCGGAAGTCGAGGCTGGAGGCATGGCGCCGCGGCGCGCTGCCCATGGAGCCAGGAGCACAGCAAAGATACTTGCACATCAACGGGTAAATATGTTGCGCGGCAGGGACTGCGGACATGAGAGGCTCGTCACGGCCCACGCAGCGACCGAGGCCGCGAGGATCGCCGGTGCGGCACGACGGCAGCACAACTCGCCCTGGCGCGGACCGCGCCGGGGGCCGTCCGTGCCGATGAGCACGCCCGGCACCCCGCCCCGGAGAAGCTGGTAACGGGTACACATTCCGCACACCCCAGCCCCCGAGAGTGCGTCACCCAGAAGAGCGCTGCCCCCTCTGGTGACCGAGGATCTTCTGCAGCGCGGCGATGAGGCCTGCCTGCTCGTCCGGGGCGAGCGGGTCGACGAGTTCCTGCTGAGTGGCGGTCAGCTCGCCATGGATCTGGTCGAGTCGCTCGCGCCCCGTCGCGGTGATCCGGACGAGGTTGCGCCGGGGATCGGCCGGATCGGGTCGACGCCCTAGGCAGCGTTGGTCCTCGAGCTCGATGACGCGCTGGGCGACGTCCTTGCGGTCCATGTTCAGCCGACGGCCGATCTCGGCCTGACTGCACGGGCCGAACTCCTCGACGGCGCAGAGGATCGCGTAGTGGTAGCGCCCGGCTCCGACCGAGTCGAACACTTCGCGGGTGCGTCGGCCGGCAGTCGTCGCGATCTGAGTGAGCAGCCAGCTGGGTGTTTCCAGAAGCCGCTGGGGTGGGCGCGTGTCCACAACTCCTCCTTGCGTTGGCGGCACCAACACTCTACTGTGCGTTGGTGTCACCAACCCTAGGAGGATCTGTGACGCGCACACCAAGACCGTGGTTCGTTCTCGGAGCCGTGGTGACGGCTCAGCTGATGGTCAGCGTCGACGCGACCATCCTCGCGCTGGCGATACCCGGGATGACCGCCGATCTGCAGCTGTCGACAGAGGCGGTGGCGTGGGTCATGGCCGGTTACGTCCTCGCCGCGGGAGCGCTGATGATCGCCGGAGGGCGTGTCGCGCAGGCAACCGGTTACGCCCGCATGATGACCCTGGGGCTGGTGACCTTCGGTCTCGCGTCGGCCGCAGGCGGCGCGGCCGATGCCGGTTGGATTCTGATCGGCGCCCGCGTCGCCCAGGGCATCGGGGCAGCGGCGATGACGCCCGCCGCGATGGCACGACTCTCGGCAGCGTTTCCCGATGACGGCCGCGCCAAGGCGTACGGCATCTTCGGGATGGTCATGGGCAGCGGAACCGCCATCGGCTTGCTCCTGGGCGGCGTGCTGACCGAGGTCTCAGGGTGGCGGGCCTGCATGTACGTCAACCTCGTGTTCGTCGCGGTCTCGCTGGTCCTCTCCGCATGTGCCAAGGACCGCGTCGATCCCTCACCCGGGCATGGGCGTGGCTGGTGGCGCGGGATCGTGCTGGGTGTCGGCGTCGCCCTGATCGTTCAAGCCCTCACCGATCTGGACACCCCCGGGCGAGCCGCCGCCTTCGCCATCGCAGGTCTCGTGGTGGTCGGACTGTTCGCCGCGACCGACCGGCGTGCGGCCGCACCGATGATCCCGGTGGTCCTGTTCCACAACGCGAGGCGACGGGTCGCCTATTACGGGCTCTTCCTCTGGGGCATAGCGACGATCGCGACCTTCGTGACAGCCAGCGGTTCACTCCAGGACGAGCACCACCTCGCACCGCTAGTCGTGGGGGCGCTGTTCCTGGTCTACCCGGCCGCCATCCAGGTCGGGCTGGCGATCACCCGCCGACTCCGCGGCGCCTTGCCCCCGGCCCGGGCCATCGGTGTCGGCCTCGCCTTGATCGGCATCGGTCAAGGCGTCCTCGCGCTGTCGCCGGACGGCGTCACTGCCATCCTCGCGGCCCTGGGGCTGATGGGGCTGGGCACCTCACAGGTCATGCCCAGCGCGAACAGCGCCATGAACCAGGACGCCGGACCGCATGCAGGAGTCGCCGGAGCCGTCGGCACCACCCTGCAACAACTCGGCGGCAGCCTCGGGCTGGCCATACCGGTCGCCTTGGCCGCCTGGACCACACACGCGACCAGCGTCGCCGCCGTCATCACTGCCCTGCTCCTGCTCAGCGCGTCACTCTTCGCCCTGCGCCAACCACAGATCACGACCACACCCACCGCATCGACGGAACCGAAGGAAGTGTCAGCATGAAGATCCTGACCACCGGAGCGACCGGACGCGTCGGCAGCCACCTGGTGAGACAGCTCGCCGAGCACCACCACGTCGCCGCCACCGGGCGCACCGTCCATCCGCGCACGCAAGGCCTCATCACCTGGCATCGAGCCGACCTCGCCGACCCGCAACCGTGGACAGCCCTCCTCGGCGACGTCGATGCAGCGTTCCTCTTCCCGGCTTTCGGCCACACCCAGCACTTCATCGACGCCGCCACCGAGGTGGGCCTGCAGAAACTCGTTCTCCTGTCGTCCGGCGCGGTCAACGACACCCACAACAGCTTGATCAAGACCGTGCACGCCGAGATCGAGGCCCAAGCCGAGGCCAGCGGCATACCCACAGTGCGGGTGCGACCCACCGTCTTCATGGCCAACGACCTCGCCTGGCTTCCAGCCGTCAGGAGTGGGACCCCCGTGCCGCTGGCCTACCCGGACGCATCGATGCCGGCCGTCGCCGAACAGGACATCGCCGCCGTCGCAGCCACCTGCCTCACCCAAGATGTCGACCGCGACACCTACGAACTCACCGGGCCACGAAGCCTGACCCAGCTCGAACGACTGCGCGTCCTGGCGAAACACACGACAGGCGCACGCGCTTCCTGGACCGACATCACCGACATCGCCGAACGGGAGGGGTTGCCGGACATGCCGGGCCCACCCGGCGAGTACCTCCTCAAAAACCTCGCTCGCTCGTCACTCGCGCCCGTCCCGCCGTCCGAGGACGTTCATGAAGTCCTCGGGCGAGCTGCCATCGATTACAGCGTCTGGGCCACGGGGGCAGCGGCACAACCGCTCGACGACGCACGGTGAACCGCATCGCGCCGCCCACCCGGACTCTCCTCGCGGACGGAAGCGATCGCAACTGCGGCGTCGCGTAACGGCCTTGGGGCGAGGGTGGCGGGTTCTCGGACGGTGAGGCCGATGACTGAGAGGTTGTGAGGCAGGTCACGAGCGCAAGATCCCGGCGAGAGTTACTTGCTCATTGACGGGCATGTAATGCTCATCCTCGCGTGCTTACACGAAGCACATCCCCCACACCTGCCTCTGAGGTCACCCTTGCGAAACTCGTCCAGGTACTCGGCTGCCGCGGCCCTGATCGCCTCCGCCACCCTGCTCGCCACCGGCTGCTCAGCGGCCGACGAAACCTCCACCGAGAACACCGCCCCGACCGTCGCGGACGCGTCTCCCACGACCACCACCTCGACCACCACCGGTACGGCCGGATCGGCCCGGAGCGGCAAGGGCGCCGCCGCGGACGAGCACCACGGGAAGACTCAGGCCGTCGTGGCCGCGGACACCAAGGGCGCGAGCCGGGGCGCGGCCAAGTCCACACTGAAGGTGGTCTCCTACGACCGCTCCAGTGGCCGTGCCGTCGTCGCCGGCAAGTCCAAGAGCGCCGCCGCCGTGAGCACCGGCGACGTCATCGCCAGCCCGCCGACGGCCGACGCCCCGCATGGCCTGCTCGTCAAGGTCACCAAGGTGCTGGACAGCACGTCCGGGGGTACCGAGGTGCAGACCGTCCCGGCCACGCTCCGCGAGGCGCTGGGCACCCAGAAGGTCCAGCGCACGGTGACCGTCGCCCCCTCGGACATCCAGGTCAAGCCCCTCGGCGGCGACGTCCAGGTCTCCGATTCGAAGACCCTGGACAGCCTTCGCGTCGACGTGAGCCGCTCGGTGAGCGGCGGCGACGACCCCGTGACGGCGTCCGCCACGATCTCGGGCTATGTCGAACTGACCCCCACCGTCGAGTTCTCGTACGACGGCAGCTCCTCCGGAACGGACTCCGCCTCGCTCGCCCTGTCCGGCGAGTGGTCCTCGCAGTTGAAGCTGGAGGGCCAGGTCGCCGCCTCCGCGGGCACCCAGGTGCCGTTCGCGCAACTGACCACCGATGAGACGTTCTATGTCGGCGACGTCCCGGTCGTGGTGAACCTCAGCTATGTCCTGTACTACGAGGTGGAGGCCGACGGCAAGGTCACAGTCGCCATCGGACAGAGCACGTCCGGCGACTTCAAGACCGGCGGCACCTATACGAAGGACGACGGCTGGACTCCGGTCAGCGAGGCCGACATGAAGGTCTCCGCCGTCGACACGTCGGTCACCGCCGCCGGCCACGCGAAGGCCACGCTCGGCGCGAAGGCGTCCGTCGGCCTCTACGGGGCCGTCGGCGTCAACGCCGAACTCGCCCCGTACGTGCGGGCCGCGGCCGAGAGCGACCTCGTCGGCAAGACGTACTCCTGGGCGACGTACGGCGGTTACGACCTCAACGGCACGCTGGAGGTCGATCTGAGCGAGTTCGGGGTGCCGATCGACGAGAGCGTCCCGTTGGTCTCCGTGCACGAGGAGCGGGAGCTCGCGCCGGGGAGCGGGTCACTCACCTCCCGGTGAGCACCGGCCGCGCTGAACAGGCGCGCACGCCCGGGTCCGGAGCGGGGGCCGGGCGTCCCGGCGGGGCAGCCCCTACGTACATGGAATACGTACTCCTACCGACGTCTTCCCGGCATCCATGCCATTTCCTTGTGTTCATGACGACACCGGGTGTGAGAGCGCAGACCCCCCAGAGGCTCGCCGTGAGCCTGGCGGCGGGCGGGTTCGCCCGGTGAGGCGCACGGCGGGGACGAAACGTTCCGCTCTGCCTGCCGTCGCGGCGCTCACCGTGGTTGTTCTGTTCAGCGCGGGCTGCTCGGGCGGCGACGACACCTCCGCCTACGGAGATGCGACTCCAAGCGCGACAACAGAGGTCACCGAGTCGCCGACACCGTCCCCGACTCCCCCGTATCCGACCGATGCCTCAGGCTGCCACGACAACAAGGGGTGGACGACGGCGGAGTCCGTCGACTGGGTGCGGCTCGACGTCGACACTCCCCAGCAGAACTCGGGATCCGACGGACTGGAGTTCTCCAGCATCCCGGGATACCTCGGACCGCTCTGCCACAAGATCACCGTGCAGGTCGAGTTCTGGAAGCTGCTGTACGGCGTCGCGGACGGCGACCGCGGCGGGAAGCTCTCGGACGGGACACGGCCCGACTACTACTTCGACATCCGCCGCGTGAAGCGCGTCGAGGTGCGTGCGGACGCCGACGGCGAGCGGACGATCGCCCTGCCCAAGTCCCTCTACGCGAAGGACCGCAGCCCCTGCGTGGGCGCCCTCCTCACGGTCACCGTGGGCAAGCCGCTCAAGAGCAAGGAACTGCCCAAGGAGGTCGACGTCGGCGGCACCCAGGACATCTGGGACCGCAAGGAGGTCAAGTTCCGTTCGGAGCGGGTCGCCGACTACGAGCTCTCCGAGCCCTCGGCACCACAGGTGTGCAGCCCGGACGGCAGGCCCACCGCGGACCCGGCCGACGTGCCCCCGCCGAGCGCCGAGCCGACGGACCTGTTCCCGACGGACCTCTACCCGTCGCCCAGCTACAGCTGGGACCTCAGCGACATCCTCCGCTCCCCCACCCCCTGACCTGCCGTCGCGGGCTACTGAACGTACGCAGGCCTCGTCACGTACATCAGCAGGCCTTGCCACAACACCAGTCCATCAGGACACCGATCTCACCATGGAGAACTGCATGCGCATGCGCACCACGGCCACCGTCCTCACCAGCGCCGCCGTCATCTCGGCGCTGGGCCTCCCGGGCGCCGCACAGGCGGCAGACCACCCGGGGGCGGCGGCACCGTTCGGAGCTTTCGTCTCCGGAGGCGTCAAGCCGCAGGACGCGCTGGGCGCCACCAAGTTCTCGGACGGCGTCGTCAACGGCGGCAAGGACATCGTCCTCGGAGTGACGGGCAAGAAGACCATTCCCGTCACGTTCTCCGCCTTCGACCCGAACGGCGTCGCCCTCACCCAGGCGTTCCTGTGGCAGGGCACCGACAGTTCGAGCACGGACACCATCACCGGCGCGTTCCAGTCGGACGACGACCCCGAATGCACGGAGTCACCGGCGGAGGGCGGCTGGAACTACAGCTGCAAGACGGTCTTCACCATCGACCCCGCAGTCGCCTTCAAGGACGACAACGGCACCGCCGGCACCTGGAAGCTCTTCCTCGGCGCCTACGACCTGTACGCCAACGCCAGTTACAACGACGACGTCACCAGAACCCACATCAAGCGGGCCGCGAAGCTCACCGCCAACGCCTCCCCGGAGCCGGTGAAGAAGGGCAAGACCATCACGGTCACCGGCAAGCTGAGCCGCGCCAACTGGACGACGGGCAAGTACGCGGGCTACGCGACCCAGCCGGTGAAGCTGCAGTTCCGCAAGAAGGGCACCAGCACCTACACCACGGTGAAGACCATCAAGTCGAACTCGACGGGGAACCTGAGCACCACCGTCAAGGCCGTCTCCGACGGTTACTACCGGTTCGCCTTCGCGGGCACCTCCACCACCGGTTCCGCGACGGCCACGGGCGACTTCATCGACGTCCAGTAGGCATCCAGTGCCGGATCCGGGCCGCGATCAGCCCGGATCCGGCCTGGCGTCCACGAAGCGGTTCCCGGTGGGGCGGCGGGCCATCAGCGTGGCGAGGGCCGTGCGGGAGGAGACCCCGGTCTTGCGGAAGGCCCGGGAGACATGGGTGTCGACGGTACGCCGGCTGACGTAGAGCCGGTCGGCGATGGCCTGGCTGGTGAGGCCCTCGGCCACCAGCTCGGCTATCTCCAGCTCCCGGGCGGTCAGGGTGGCGAGCCGTTCGGCGAGTTCGGCGCGGTCCGGGGAGCCGTACACCGCTTCGGATCCGCCGTCCGGCGGACGGGTGGCGTCGGCGAGGCCCACCAGCATGGCGCTGCCGCCCGTCTCGGCGAGCCGCCGGCCCCGCAGCCAGGCGAACGTGCCGTCACGGCCGCGGCCCGCCGCCGCTTCCAGCGGGGCGCCGAGCAGCAGCGAGAAGGCCTCCCAGAAGACCGCCCCGCAGCGGGCGCTCTCCGCCGCGGCCTGGGCGAACAGGTCCGCCGCCGCTGCCGTGTCCCCCTGCGCCAGCGGCAGATGCGCGTTGCTGCGCAGCGCGGAGGCCCGCTGCATCGGCAGCCCCAGCTGTTCCGCCTCCTTGCGGGCCTGTTCGGCCCACTCACGGGCCTCCTCAAGGCGCCCCGTCGCCAGGGCGGACGTCACCAGGATCTCCAGGTACAGCGGCCGCATCGAGGGCTGGATCCGGTGCAGTTCGGGGCCGCCCGCCTGGAGCAGCGCGTCCCTGGCCCGGACCGGATCGCCGGCCATGAGTGCCGCCCAGCCGAAGAGGCACCAGGCGGTGGAGGCCCACCAGTTCACCCCGGTGCCGGCCGCGGCCACCGCCTCCTCGGCGACGGCGAGGGGGCGCGGATCGCCGGACGGGCAGGCGGCGACGAGCGCCGAGGCCTTGCTCGCCAGCGCGAACGTGAGCAGCTGGTCGCTGCCGATGCCGCGGGCGATGTCCTCCGCCTGGTCGGCCAGCTCCACCGCCGAGGAGACACGGCAGGTCTGCACCCGGACATGGGACAGACAGAGCAGCAGATGAGGCATGACGTAGAGCTGGCCGCTGCGGCGGGCGATGTCGAGGCCGCGCTCGGCGTGCCGCTCGGCGTCCGGGTAGTTCTCCAGGAAGGCTTCTGCCCAGCCGAGCCGGGCGAGCGGTTCGCACAGGGCGGTGAGGTCGTTGTCGGGCAGCGAGTCGACCAAGGCGGCGGCCTGCTGGGCCAGTTCGTGAGCCGCGGTCATGTTGCCCTCGTACGCCTCCCCCAGGGCGGCCACCGCGAGGACGCCCGCCTCACCGGGCTCGTTCCCCATCGACCGGGCCGCCGCGAGGGCCGCCTCGACCTCGGCTCGGACCTGGGGGTACGAGATGCCGCTGCTCTGAGGTGCGGCCGAGCCGAGTTCCAGGCCGAGCCGGACGACGTCGGCCGGTGCGGGGTCGCGGGCCAGCTCGCGGCGCAACAGCGCGACGGCCTCGGTGCTGCGCCCCAGGTGACGCTCCACCAGCGCACACAGGACGACCGCGCGCACCCTGAGGTCCTGGTCCTCGTCGGTGGGGCGGCCACCGGACGACCGGGACGGGGTGGCTATGAGTTCCTGGAGCAGGTCACGGCTCTCGCGCAGCCCCCCGCACGCGGCCAGGGCGCGGGCCCGCCGCAGCGTCAACCCGCGTCGTCGCGAGGCGTGTTCGTCGGTGTGCGGAAGATGGCGGAGCGCCACGTCGAGCCAGTGGGCGCAACTCGCGGGGGCCGTGCGGGCCGTCCGTGCGGCGGCCTCCTCGAGCACGGCCACCGCCGCCGGGTCCCAGGAGGTCAGCGACCGCTCCACATGGTGGGCCCGCTCGGCGGCGGAGGCACCGGCGCGGGCCAGCTCCTCGGCGGCGAGCCGGTGGATGTCGACGCGCCTCAAGAAGGGTGTGCTCTCGTGGACGAGCGTGCGGACGACCGGATGCCGCAGGGTCAGCAGGCCCTGCGGGTCGGAGCGCAGCAGATCGCGGTGGGTGAGGGCGTGGACGTCGTCGGTGAAGGCGGTGCCAAAGCGGCCGGTCACCCGGCCCAGCATCGCCGGGGTGGCGTGCTCGCCCAGCACGGCGACGGCCTCGACGAGGCCGCGCTGGGAGGGGGTGAGCGCGGTGAGTTCCTCCAGCAGCAGCGCCCCGAGCTCCGGTGGCGACGAGGACTCGGGCGTCGTACCCCCGCGGCGGGCCTGCAGAAGGGTCAGGAAGTACAGCGGGTTGCCCTCGCTCGCGGCATGCAGTGCGGCGGTGTCGGCGGCCGGCATGGCGGGGCCGGCCAGTTCGGCGCAGTCGCGTGCGCTCAGCGGCCCCAGTCCGAGTCTGACGACCGTGCCGTCGTCGACGCCCCGGGTGAGCCTGGCCGCGAGCGACTCGGGGCTCTGACGGTCCCGGCGCGCCACGGCCAGGACGACAGGGGCGTGCACGGCGTGGCGTACGAGGTGATCCAGCAGTTCCAAAGACGCGGAGTCCGCCCAGTGCAGGTCGTCGAGGGCCAGCAGCAACCCGGACGGGGCGGCGAGCCGCGCGAGCAGGGCTGCCGTGGCGCGGTGCAGTCCGAATCGGTCGGCCGCGTCGCTGTGTTGGGCGGCGCTCGGCTGCAGCAGGGGTAACACGGCGTCGGTCTCCCGGAAGCCGTCCAGGGCGTGCGGGTCGAGGTCGGCGAGCGCGTCGGTGAAGACCTGGAACGGCACCTGGCGCTCGTACTCGGTGGCTCTGCCGCGCAGTACGGTCAGTCCGCGGCGGCGCGCCCGCGCGCAGACCTCGCCGAGCAGCCTGCTCTTGCCGATGCCTGCCGCACCCGTGATGTCGACGACCTGGGACCGGCCCGTGCCGCGGCTCTCGTCGCCCTTCGCCGTGTCACGAGCGTGGCGGGCGGCACGGTCGAGCAGTTCGTCGAACCGGGCCAGTTCAGCAGACCGGCTCAGCAACGGGGATCTGTCCCCGGCGTCCCCAACCACCGCGTCCGACGCCACAGTTACCCCCGTGTCTTGACATTCCCCTCACATATCATTCTCACCTGTTGATCGACATAACCACCGCATCCGCGCCCCGGAACGGACGGATCTCACACCTCGTGGTCCCGGTACCGGTACACGCTCACGGGACCAGGATGAGGCGGATCGGATCCCCGATCTTGTGCGCCAATCGGTGGACGGCCTTGTCGGCCTCGGCCAGCGGGATGTGATCGGTGATGGAGGGGGCGAGATCCAGCCGGCCACTGGAGGCCAGCCGAATCAGCTCGTAGACGTGGTCGAACGACGAGCCGTAGTGGCCGAACACCCGCTTGTTGAGGGCATTGAAGGTCAGTCGCTCCGAAAGCGTCAGCGGTGCGGTCGTGATGCCCACCAGCACAAGGGATCCGTGGTCGCCCAGCACCGGTGAGGCCTGTTCCCGGACGGCGGGCACGCCGGCGAAGTCGAACGCGTAGTCCAGGCCCCGGCCTTCGGTCGCGGCCAGCACCGCTGCCGCGAAGTCCTCGTCGGCGGAGTCGAGAGCGAGGTCGGCGCCGTACGCGAGGGCACGCTCACGGGCGCCGGGCAGCGGATCGACGGCGATGATCGGCGAGGCCCCCATCATCCGCGCGACCCGTACCGCGTGCGCTCCGACCCCGCCCACGCCCCAGATACCGACGGACTGCGCGGGCCGTACCGACACCGTGTCCACCAGCGCCGCATACGAGGTGGAGACCGCGTCGGGGATGATCGCCGCCTGGTCGAAGGGCAGGTCGTCGGGGATGGGGACGAGGGTGTCCTCGCGGGCGATCGTGTACTGCGCCCAGCCTCCGTCGTAGTCCACCCCCCGGCCGCGGAACTGACGGCATGCTCCCCGCCGACCACAGCCCTCGCACATGCCACACGGCTGTCCCGCCTGGAGGGCGACACGGGTACCGACGGCCAGGTTCCGGGTGAGGCCGGGGCCGAGGGTGTGGATGACCCCGGCGTTCTCGTGGCCGAGGGTGAGTACATCGGCGCACGCGTGCAACGGGGCGATGCTCCCGTCGATCAGGTGCAGGTCGGACAGGCACACGCCCGCCGCTTCACCTCGACGAGCACCTCACCCGGGCCGGGCTCGGGGATCGGGATCTCTTCCAGGGAGAACTTCTTCGTCTTGAGGTTGAGCCGTCCGGCCAGCATCGTGTCCATCGGTGTCTGCCTTCTTGGTGGATGTGCCTGCGAACTCAGGCGAAGACGTCCTGTTGGTAGCGGCCCACCGCTTCCAGCCCGGCGAGCCACGCGCGGGAGGTGTCGGCGTCGCTGCCGGTGCGCTCCTGGTGGATCGCGACGAGCGCGTCCCGTACGGCCGGCGCCATGAAGCGCCCGTCACCGCATACGTAGAGGTAGGCGCCGTTCTCCACGGCCTCCCACACGGTGTCGGCCGCGAGGGCCAAGGCGTCCTGGACGTAGCGGGCCGGATGGTCGGGAACCGCCGAGAAGGCGGTGTGGATCCGGGCGATCCCGGCCTTCGCCCAGGTCTCCCACTCGTCCCGGTAGAACCAGTCGTGCTCGGGATGCCGGCATCCGACGAAGACCTGGGACAGGCCGATCGCCGTTCCGGCCGCGTGCTGCCAGGCACGTTCCTCCAGGAAGCCGCGCAAGGGCGCGATGCCCGTGCCGGGTCCGATGAGAATGAGCGGTACGGCCGGGTCGGCCGGCAGCGCGAAGGGCGGCGACGGGGCGCGGACGTAGCCGTACACGACATCCCCGGGCTCCAGGCGCCCGAGGTACTGGGAGCACAGACCCTGGTATTCGCCCTCGCCCGCGAGGGCGGGCCCTTCCACCATTCCTACGGTGAGGCGCACGTGGTGCGGTTCGGCGAGGCAGGACGAGGAGATGGAGTAGAGGCGGGGCCGGATGGGGCCGACCATCTCCAGGAAGACAGCGGGCGGGAGTTCGACCGCGGGAGAGCGTTCCAGCAGGGTCAGCACGGAGACGTGTTTTGCGAGGATGCTCTCCGCGTACTTCTCCTCCGCCTGCTCCAGCTGCTGTCGGGTGGCGGGGCAGCGGGTGTGCTCGGCCAGCGTTCGCAGGTGGTCGCGGGTGGCCACTTCCTGGAGCTCCAGGAAGTCGGTGAACAGCAGCTCCGCCGTGATCGGGACATCGACGGGCAGGTGCGTCCGGCCGGTGGAACTGATCCGGAGGACCTGGTCGGGGGCCAGGCTCAGCCTGGTCAGGGCGCGGGTGACCAGTTCCGGAGCGTTCTTCGCGAAGACCGCGAGGTGGTTCCCGGTGCCGTAGCCGACCCCGGCAGGCAGCTCCAGGATGATGGACTTCGCCGGGGCGCGGGGCGCGGTGAGGTCGAAGTCCCACAAGCCGGTGGGGTCTTTGACGAGGTCCTCCGTGGCCACCACGGTCAGCGGGTGGGCCTGGCTGGAGACGATCGAGGGACGGATGTCGGCCTCGGTGAGGAGGTCGACCTGGAAGCCCGGTGCGCTCTCGTCGGTGGTGTCGGCGGCGTACTCCTCGGCCAGGGCCGCCCACAGGGTGTCGGTCCAGGCCCGCGCCATGCCGTCGAAGTCCCCCGAGGCGTCGGCCTCACCACGGGCGACCAGGGAGGTGGCCCCGGCCGCGAGCAACGCGGCTTCGGCCCGCCGGGGGAACACCTGGTAGGTGTCCCACTGGGTGTTGCCGGTTCCGAGAACGGCCAGTCGTACTCCGGACAGCGTGTCCTCGGGCAGTCCCTGAGCGAGGAGGTCGTCGAACTTCTGAGCGTTGTCGGGGGCTTTGCCGTTGTAGCTGGCGGTGACGACGATCAGCACGCCCTCCGTGGGCAGGTGGCCGGCGAGGTCGTCGAGGGTGCTGAGGGACGTCGCGAAGCCGGCCCGGCCGGCCCGGTCGGCGATGGTGCGGGCCAGGTCCTCGGAGCTGCCGAGGTTGGAGCCGTAGGCGACGGCCAGGTCCACGCCCACGGTGTGCAGGGCCTCGGCCTCCGGTTCGGGCTGCGCCGACTGCACCGCGGCCGGACGCCTGCTGCGGCCCTGGCGGGTCTGCAGCCGCAGCGTGAAGCCGGACGGCTTGTACGTGAGCGCCTCCTCGACATGCAGTCGGTAGTCTCCCGGGTCGGAGACAGCGAACCGGCGCAGGATGAGCGCGAGGGCGAGCCTGGCCTCGGTCAGCGCGAACTGCCGCCCGATGCAGGCGCGTTCACCTGTGCCGAAGGGGCGGTAGGCGTACGGGTGGTGCTGGGCCTTGTTCTCGGGCAGCCACCGGTCGATGTCGAACTCGTCCGGTCGCTCCCATGCTTTGGGGTGGGTGTGCAGGAGGGGAAAGAGCAGACTGACCTTCTGGCCCCTGCGCACCGGGTGGCCGCCGAGTTCGGTGTCCTCCAGCGGTGCCTTGCTGATGGCCGGGACGGGAGCCCACAGCCGGAGCGTCTCACTGAGGATGCGCGGGATCACGTCCAGCCGCATGACGGTCTCGTAGTCGGGAGGGCCGTCGTCCGGCAGGAGCTGGTCGACCTCGTCGTATGCCTGGGCCAGGACGTAAGGGTTGCGCATCAGCAGATACAGGGCGAAGGACAGCAGGCCGCTGGTGGCCTCGTGGCCGGCGATGAGGAACGTCAGGGTCTGGTCGCGCACGTTCGCGTCGTCGAGCCGCCGCCCGGTGACCGGGTCGGTCGCCTCCAGCATGAGGCCGAGGAGGTCGTCCCGGCCGGTCTCGCCCGAGCTGCGGCGCTGCTCGATCACCCGGTCGACCAGCTGCCGCATCTGCCGGATGCTCTGCTGGTACGTCCGGTCCTCCACGCGTCGCAGCCGGGTGACCAGCGGCATGTGACGGGTGCGGTTCATCACCTCTGTCAGTGCGCGCAACATCGCCTGGAGAAAGGGGTCCAGCTCCTCTCTGCGGAACGAGTCGAAGCGGTGCCCGAACCCGCACAGTCCGATGGTGTCCAGAGTCAGCCGGGTCATGTCGTCGGACACGTTGACGGGACGCGCCCCGGCCGCCTCCCATGTGCGCACCAACTCCTGGGCGACGTCGAGCATCTGCGGGAAGTACGCCTTCATGGACCGCTGGCTGAAGGCAGGGATCAGGATGCGGTGCGCCTGACCCCAGACCTCCTCGTCGTCCCGGGCCGTGAAGAGTCCTGATCCGACGAAGTCCCGCAGGTGGGACAGCGGTGGCGCGATCACCTTCCCGAAACGGGCTTCGTCGCACACCTCGGCCGCGAGGTCGGGGTCGGTGACGAAGACCTGCTCAAGACCGCCGATCTCCATGGAGAAGACGCCCTCGGGGTAGCGGCGGCCGACTTCGGTGATGTACTGGATCGGATGGTGCGGCGGGATCTGTGGGGTGTTGCCCACGAGAGGGATGCCGCGTGGTGCGGGGATCGCGGGGATGCCGTTCATGGGTGACTCCTGCGGACGGCGGTGCCGTCGCGGTCAGGGCGTGTCCTACGCCGACTGTTTGCTTGCCGCCCGGGCACGCTGGACCAGGGCGTACGAGCGGGTCGTCTGGCGCATGACCAGGGTCTGCAGGGCGAGTTGCAGCCCCCGGTCCACATCGCCTCCCACCTGGAGCCAAAAGTCGCAGGCATGGTCGGAGTAGGCCTCAGGGTGGCGCAGCACCAACTCGTCGTAGCGTTCCGCCGCCCGGTCCCGCCACGGCTGAGCCTCCTGGTGCCGGCCGACGGCGCGCAGGGCGAGTGCCAGGTGGGAGGCGTACTCGGGGTCGTCACTCGTCTCCGCCAGGGGACGCAGGCGGTCGGCGGCGGCCTCGGCGTCTCCGCACAGGAGTTCCACTTCGGCGAGGTGTCCGATGGCGGGGGCGTATCCGGGCACTCGGCACCGAGCGGCGTCGAACGCTTGGCGCGCCGCGAGCAGTTCACCCTCGCGCAGCCACATCACCCCGCGCCGGAAGTCCAGTTGGGCGAGGGGGAAGGGCGAGACACCCCGGTAGGTGTTCCGGGCCTCTTGGAAGACGTGCACCGCCTCCGCGATGTTGCCGCTTTCCGCATGGAGGACGGCGAGGGCGCTCAGCATGGCGAAGTCCGACTGGTGCGGGGCAGCCTCCCTCAGCAGAAGGTGAGCCTCGCCGTGGCAGCCGACCGCCTGCATGATCGCCGCTCGTTCCGCGGCCAGGTCCTCCCGTCGCGCGCCTGCCCGGTCCGCGGCGTCGAGGTCGGACATGGCCTCCGCGAATCGGTGCAGGGTCGCCCGGGCCCGGGCCCGGGCCGCCAGCGCGGTGGAACTGTCGGGCGCGTTCTCCGCCAACCGGTCGGCGAGTTGCGCGGCCTGCTCGTAGTCGGCGACGCGCCCCAGGAAGTGTCCGCGCAGAGTCAGGAGATCCACGAGCACGGCCTGCTGTGCGACGGCGAAGTGGGCGGCGGGACCCGTCAGCCGTACTCGGCCCGCCAAGCCGTCGATCTGCGCGGAGAGGTTGGTCAGGGCCAGCGTGCCGTCCGTGGTACGCGGCTCGTGTCGGTCCGTGGTGGTCCCGGTCATGCCGCTGCCTCCTCGGGAGGCGGCGCCAGGGCGGCGAACAGGGTCATCAGGTCCGGAGGGGTCGGGTTGGGGGACACGAGATAGGGGAATTCGTGCCTCGCCGGCTGGGTCGCCTGATCGACGCCGTCGCTGACGCGGCCGCCGTCGACGCCGTTCACCAGGAGCGTGAAGAGGGTGTCCACGATGTCGTCGTTGGGCGCGCGGCCACCGCAGGTGGTGTGCTCACGTCCGGCGAGCAGGGCGGTCTCGATCTCGAAGCAGCTGTTCTCGGAGAACGGCTTGGAGACGTCCACGACGAGGAAGTCCGCCAGGAGCAGGTCGGTCAGCGGGTGGACGCCTTGGTCGTCCAGAGGCCAGACGGTCTCGCCGGCGAGGCGGTCGAAGTAGGCCAGGTTGGCGTTGAACCGGGCCCGGTAGGCACCCTCGTAGTCCTGCCGGACGGCGAAGGCGTCCTCCTCGTTGTAGAGGTCGCGGATCTCCAGGTCGCTGTTGACGGGGTCGAACTTCTTGCTCGCCAGGATGACGTTCTTGATCTCCGGTCGGCCCATGCGCTCCAGGCGGGTCGGCCGCCCGCCCGAGATGACGGTCTCGCCGACGACACCGAACAGAGGACCAGTGTCCGATCCGAACACTGCCTCGGGGTCGACCTCGACGACGATGCTCAGGACGTTCATGCCTTCGAGGATGTTGGTCGCGCCCTCGGGCTGGAACGCCAGCTTCTCGATGGCATCGGATGCGAGGACACCCTTGAGATTGATGAAGAACGGGTCGAGCCGCGGCCCGGCGAAGATGCGCACCCCGGCCGTGTCGGTGGGCTTCTCGTCGCCGACCTGGAAGAGGATCTGCTCACCGCTGGGCAGGGTGCACGTACCGATCTGCACCGGATGCTCGCTGCCCGGGACCTCGCCGGGGGCGGCGAAGGTGAAGTCGAGGCTGTACTCGGCCTCACCGACGGTGAAGACCCGGTCGGCCGGTGTGACCGGACGCGCCCGGAACCGGTAGGTGAGCGCGTCGGAGAACAGCGCCGTCGGCGCGGCGGCCGGGAACACGTCGAGCACCAGGACCAGGCGGCCGGGGCGGTCCGGGCTGGGGAAGGCGTAGACGTCCGCGACGTCGGACGCGGGGTCGAAGAGGATGCGCGGTCCGGAGAAGTGATCAGCCATGGTCGGCTCCTTGACAGTCAGGTGCGGGGAAATCAGGTGTCCAGGTCGGCGAGCCAGCGCAGGGCGCTCAGACTCGGCAGGAAGCAGTACTCGCCGCCTCGGTTGACGACGAACGCCGGCAGCCCCTGGAAGCGGCGGCGGATCGGTTTGCGGGGCACGGTGAACTGGCCCTCGTCGTTGGCGCCGACGAGTGGGTCCTTCTCGGTGGGGGAGCCGATGAACTTGCCGTCGTTCACCCACTGCGTCTGCACGAACTCGAACTGCCGGGCGAGGTGGGCGCCGACGAAGGCGAAGACGATGCCGCGTTCGGCGCCGTCGTCCTCGTAGACACCGGGGGGAAGCTGGGAGCCGTAGTTGGTGCCGCGCCGGATCATGCGATGCAGGCGTGCCTCACCGGTGATGACCGAGTCGCGCGGGTTCATCCGCCGGGCGTGCGAACCGAGCGGGCACTTCAGGCCCTGCGGGTCGTCGCCGTACTGGAAATCGTTGTTGCGCTTGGGGTCGGCGCCGAGTTCGGGGTCGTCCTTGTCGGGTGCCAGGGACAGCGGGGCACCACTGGGCCAGCGGCCGACGAACTTGGCGGCCAGCAGTTCCTCCTCCGCGCGGTCGGCGGCACGGTCCCGCATGTACCGGCGGAAGTCGGCCACGCGCGTGTGCAGCTTGCGGAAGACCGCGTAGGTGCCGTTGCGGCCCAGCACGTCGGGCTGCGGCACCTGGGCGACGCTGCCGGTCTCGTCCTCGTACCCGAGAATGAACTCGCCCGCCTTCAACGGCACTTCGCGGGAGTTGGTGCCGGGGATGCCGGTCCCTTCGATGGCCGGCTGGCCGATGCCGTCCTTGAAGCCGAACGGTTCGCGCTCGTCCGGCGCCGCATACACGTCCTGCTGCCAGATCGGTACGACGCCGGGCAGATCCCGCATCGCGTCGCGGGCCAGGAGAAGGATCGCTTCCAACCGGGCGGCATCGGGGGCCAGGCCGGCCAGCATGAGGTGGATGTCCTTGGAACCGAGCGGATGCTCCCAGTTCTCGGGCGCGCTCTCGCCCACGTCACCGAGTTCGGCGGCCCGTGCGGCCATGCCCTGCTGGAACTCGGGGGTGAAGGTGGCCAGCGAGTCCTCGGGCACGCCCATGGCCCGCAGGCCTTCGAAGCTGAAGCCCACGGCGAGCGACACCTGACGCCGGGCGTCGAAGGTGTCGGCCGAGTCGAGGATCGGGAGCAGACGACGCAGCAGTTCGCGTGCCTGCCGACGGTCGTCGATGCGCAGTGCCAGGTAGGCGCCGGCATAGGGGGTCGGCCGGGGCTGGAGGGCGGCGGCCTGGATGTCGTGGAGTCCGAGGGCGCTGCCCTGGTCCGTGCTCATGGTGCCTTCACAGTTCTCTTCGCGCTGCTCGTCCGGCGTGCGCAGGGGACGTCACCGCCCCCTGCGCGGCGTACGGCTGGTTCAGGAAGCGGCCAGATCGAGCAGCGGCTTCAGGGCGGGGTGCGAGAGCGCCTCCTCGGCGGCAGGGTCGTCGAGGACCTGCTGGAAGGCCATGTCCAGTAGCTGCCCCTTGATGACCTGCGACATCGTCACCACGCCCAGGGGGTTGAAGTAGACGGCCGCCGGGGTCTGCACCGACTGGATGATCTTCTTGAGACCGCCGCTGGCCTTGCGTGCGTTCGCCTCGAAGTCCGGGTGGTTCTTGTCCAGCCGGTCGATGCCGCCGTTGTCCTCCAGCCACTGCACAAGGACATCCGCCTGGGCGGTGTGTTGCATCCAGTCGAAGAAGTGTGGGGCGCCCACGATCAGCAGGGCATCCTCCAGGTACGGGTCCCAGTCGGTCTCGAAGGTCGTGGCCCAGAGCAGCCGGCGGCCCTCATCGAAGATCACGTGCCGGGAGTCGCGCAGCCCGGTCTTGATCGTCTCGGCGGGGTCGGAGGCGCGCAACACCTCGACGAAGCGACCCAGAGCGGCTCGCAGTTCCTCTTCGTGACCCGGCTTGACGTCGAAGTAGGCCGCCAGCTCGGAGACGACACCGTCACTGATGCCCTTGCCGGAGTTCTCGTCGACGATGGATGTCATGACTTTCTCCCTTGCGCGCAGTATGTGAGCCTTGCGGCGCGGAACGGAACCTCGGAGGTACGGCGCCCCTGCGAGACAGATTGACTCACATCCGGGATATGGGTCGACTCGCCGAACGATCGACCCACCGGTAAATTGATGATCTCATCAGTTATGCGGGTGTTGTCAACCCCGCCTCCCCAAAAGAAGGCATCGCCTGCAGGGGTACTCAGTGCACCCGTTTGGGGTGATACGAAAATCAGTGGAGTCGGCTGAGTGCTGCGGGAATCGCTACGGCGCCCACGCGCGCAGCGACGCATCCACCACGTCGTCCACCATGTCGTGACCGAGCCGGGCTCCCACGAGGAACCGCTGATAGACGAGCGGCCCGACGATCGTCATGGCGAACATCTCAGCCGTTACGTCGTCCCGCAGGTACCCCCGGGCGACGGCAGCGGTGACGGCAGGACGCAGGGAGTCGACGACCTGGGTCAGCACCGTGTGACGGAGGCGCCGCATCCCCTCGTCGTACTGTGCTCCGCCGAGTACGGCGGCGAGAACGGCCCCGGCCTGGGCGTCGTCGAGCCGCTCGGCCAGCTGGCGCAAGTAGTGGACCAGCTCGGCGCGCGGCTCGGCACCGGACGCCGCCCGTACGTCCTCGGGTGCCGGCGACAGGGGCGGCATGCCTGCCTCCAGAGCCGCCAAACGGAGACCGAGCAGGTCGGCCCAGTGACGGTAGACCGTGGCCCGGCCCACTCCGGCACCGGCGGCGACCGCCTGATGCGTGACGGCCTCCAGGCCGCCCTCGGTGAGCAGCGCGGTGGCTGCGGTGACCATGGCCTCGCGGCTGCGCACCTGACGTGGATCGGCTCGCTCCTCCGGCATACGGCACCCTTCGCGTGAGACAGGTTGCCTCACATGCTAGTCGCAGGGTGTCTCGGCCCGGAGGCATCGTGGGCGAGTCCCCGGCTTGCCTCGCGGGCGCGCCTGACCAGGGCGTACGAGGTGTGCGGGGTCGGCCATGGCCTCGACTCACCGGTGCAGGGTCGCCCGGCTGCGCGCCCGGGCCAGCAGGCGGCACTGTCGCCAGGTGCGTTCCACACGAGGTTTTCGGAGAGCTGGGCAGCCCACTCGTAGTCGGCGACGCAGCCCAGGAGGTGTTCGCGGAGCGCAAGGAGGTCGACCAGGACCGGCGCCCACGGGCCGGCCCGTCATGCCGCTTCCGCTTCGGGCTCCGGCGGAGCGAGCAGCGCGGTCATCACCGTCATGAGGTCCGGCGGGTTCGGGTTGGGGGCCACGAGGTACGGGAAGTCGTGCGTGGCCGGCTGGGTCGCCCCATCGACGCCGTCGCTGATGCGGGGGCCGTCGACGCCGCCCACCAGGAGTGTGTAGAGGGTGTCCACGATGTCGTCGTTGGGCGCACGGCCGCCGCAGGTCGTGTGGGGGCGTCCGGCGAGCAGTGCGGCCTCGATCTCGAAGCAGCTGTCCTCGGCGAACGGCTTGGAGATGTCGACGACGAGGAAGTCGGCCAGGAGGAGTTCCGTGAGCGGGTGGGTGCCCCGGTCGTCCGGCGGCCAGACGAGTTCTCCGTCGAGGCGGTCGAAGAAGGCCAGATTGGCGTTGAACCGTGCCCGGTAGGCCTCGACGTAGTCCGGTCGCAGAGAGAAGGCGTCCTCCTCGTTGTAGAGGTCCCGGATCTCCAGGTCTCTGTTGACGAGGTCGTGGCTCCTGCTCGCCAGGACGACGTTCTTGATCTCGGGGCGGCCCATGCGCTCCAGCCGCACCGGGCGCCCGCCGGAGGTCACGGTCTCGCCGACGACGCCGAGCAGGGGGCCGCAGTCCAGGCCGAACACCACCTCGGGGTCCACCTCGACGACGATGCTCAGCACGTTCATGCCTTCGAGGACGTTGTCCGCGCCGGGACCGAAGGCCAGCTTCCGGGTGGCGTCCGCGGCCAGAACGCCCGCGAGGTCGATGAAGAACGGGTCGAGTCGTGGCCCGGCGAAGATCCTCAGCCCTTCGGCCTCGGTGGGCTTGTCGCCGCCGACCAGGAACAGGACCTCTTCACCGGTGGACGTCGTGCAGGTGCCGATCTGAAGGGGGTCGTCGCCGCCGGGGAGCCGACCGGGCGTGGCGAAGGTGAAATCGAGGCCGTACTCGGTGTCGCCGAACGTGAACGCGGCCCGGTCTGCCGCCGGGGCGACCGGCCGGACCCGGAAGCGGTAGGTGATCGCGTCCGAGAACAGCGCGGTGGGAGCGGCGGCCGGAAACACGTCGAGGACGAGCACCAGGCAGCCGGGGCGGTCCGGGCTGGGGAAGGCGAAGACGTCAGCGACGTCGGACGCGGGGTCGAAGAGGATGCGCGGTCCGGAGAAGTGATCCGCCATCGAGAACTCCTTCGAGTGATGGGTGGGTCGAGGTGCGCCATCTTTGAGACACAATGACTCACAGAACCACTGTGGGTCAATCTGTCTCAGAGTGGCGTGTGACTACCTGTGAGTAGCGCGTTGACAAGCCGGAACGGCGAACTGATGATGTAATCAGTTATGCGGAGGTGGTCAGAAAGCGGGTTTCCTCTCGCTTGCACGCCGCCCCGCGATGGCCTATTTGTGGCGGTACGTGGAGTATTGCCACCCACGCCCAAGGAGAGGCGCCATGAGCGAGAACGACCTGCACGCGAAGTTCCAGCAGTTCCCCGATGCCGTCCGCGAGAAGGTCGAGACCGCACTGTCGGACGCCAAGATCGCCCTCAAGCTCAAGGCCGCCGAGATCCTCGCCGACAAGGAGGAGATGGCCGAACACGCCGTCACCACCGCAGGCCGGATCGGCGCCAAGAGCGGCGAGGTGTCCGAGCTGACGACGATCCTGCCGCTGAAGCCGAACGGCGCAGTGCGGCTGCGGAAATTCTTCGGCCTGCTCGGCGGGAACCTGGCGGGCGCCGGTCAGGTCGGCACCCTGCACAACATGCGGTTCGTCTTCCTCGAGAACGACACGAAGCTGCTGTTCGCGACCGCCTTCGACGGCGAGTGGGACCCCTACATCGACGACTTCGCCACCAAGATCCCCGACATGATGGACTTCCTGTTCGAGAACGTCGAGGGCTGGCCCGGCATCACCTCGCCGGATGTGAAGGACTTCATCGTCAAGTACCAGATCCCGGCCGAGGCGTGGTTCGTCGCCCACCCCAACCTCACCGTCGCGGAGGGCCACCGGCTCAAGCGGCAGGAGGCCGCCGTGCAGCGTTTCCTGTCGGACCTCAACTGAAGGTCGGCGCACCATGCCTTCCCCGCTCTTCCGGCGGCTGCGCCGCCCGCCCACCCTGGACCTCGACGACATCCAGGCGACCTTGCTGCGGGCCCGGCCCGAGCCCTACTTCGGCACCCACGCGATCCTGGAGATCACCGAACCGGCCGCGGGCAGGGAACTGCTGCGCCGACTGGCGCCCAGGGTGACCTCGGCGGCGCGCTGGGACGAACCGCAGCCGTCCTGGCTGGCCGTCGCCCTCAGCTACCAGGGTCTGGTCGCACTGGGGCTGCCGGAGAGCTCACTGGCCTCCTTCCCGGCCAACTTCCGCGCCGGGATGGCCGCCCGCGCCGAGCGGCTGCGGGACACCGGCGTGAACGCGCCGGACCGCTGGGAGTTCCCCTTCGGCACCCCGCGCGTGCATGCCGCCGTCACGGTGTATGCGGCGAGCGAGGACGACTGGCGGGCCGAAGTCGCCGCCTACGAGAAGGAACTGGGCGAGGTCCCTGGCGTACGGCTGCTGTCGCACCAGGACTTCGCAGCCGACGGGTTCAACGTCTTCGGCTACCGGGACGGCTTCAGCCAGCCGGTGGTCGAGGGCAGTGGCGCCGAACCCCTGCCCGGCGACGGACGGCCCATCAAGGCGGGCGAGTTCGTCCTCGGCTACCCGAGCGAGACCGGTACGCCGCTGCCCGTACCGACTCCGGACGTCCTTGGCCGCAACGGCACGTACGTCGTCTTCCGCAAGTACCACTCCCACGTCGCGGCCTTCAACAAGTGGCTGCACGACAACGCCTCCACCGAGGCCGAACGCGAGCTGCTGGCCGCCAAGTTGGTCGGCCGCTGGCGCAGCGGCGCACCCCTCGCCCTCTCGCCCGACCGCGACACCCCCGCGATAGGCGAGGACCCGAACCGGATCAACGACTTCGACTACTCGGCCGACCCGCGTGGGCTGCGCACCCCGCTCGGCTCCCACATCCGGCGGATGAACCCGCGCGACACCAAGCTGACGGTCCTCAGCGACGTCAACATCCGCCGCATCATCCGGCGCGGCACCTCCTACGGCACCCCCCTGCCTCCCGACCGCCTCAAGGACGACGGCACACCGCGCGGCCTGGACTTCATCGCTCTCGGCGCCCGGGCCATCGACAACGTCGAGTTCCTGCAGAGCGAATGGGTCGGCTCCGGCAACTTCATGGGCCTGGGCAAGGAGAAGGACCCGATGATCTCGCTCCAGGACAAGGGCGCCTACTTCACCGTGCCCGGGACCCCGCCGCGCCGGGTGCAGAACATCCAGTCCTTCAACACCCTCCTCGGCGGCGAGTACTTCTTCATGCCGAGCCTGTCCGCCATCCGCTGGCTCAGCGGCAACTGACCCCCCACCTCGCGCGAAGGCACTGCCCATGACCTCGTACGTCCGCTACAGCCCCGACCTCGAACAGCCGTTTCCGGACGAGGACGAACTCGTCCGCCAGGTCGTCGCGGCCATGGGCAAGGCCAACCAGCAGGTCGCCGACAAGCACCGCCACGGCCTGCGCGACGCCCACGCCAAGAGCCACGGCGTCCTCGCCGGCGAGCTTCGCATCCAGCCCGACCTGCCCGCCCACCTCGCCCAGGGGCTCTTCGCCGCACCGGTCACCTACCCGGTGATCGTCCGCTTCTCCTCCGCCCCCGGCGACCTGCGCTCCGACCAGGTGCCCGTCCAGCGCGGCCTCGCGATGAAGGTGATCGGCGCCCCCGGGCCCCGCGCCCTCGACGACGGCTTCACCACCCAGGACTTCCTCCTCGTCAACCACCCAACCCTGCCCTTCGGCAACATCGCCGAATACGCCAAACTCCAAGGCATCCTGGAGAAACAGCCCGGCCAGAGCGACCAGCAGCTCCAGCTCACCGGCGCGGCCGCCCGGGTGGCCGCCAAGGCCCTCACGCGCGTCGGACGTCCGCTGCCGGCCGCCGTCGAGACCCTGGCCGCCGCCAACGACCACATCCTCGGCGAGACCTTCCACTCCATGGCCGCGCTGCGCTACGGCGACCACGTGGCGAAGATGTCCGCCGCGCCCCGCTCGGCGAACGTCAGGGCCCTCACCGGCAGCCACGTCGACAAGAAGGCCGGCGAGTCGGCTCTGCGCGACCTCGTCACCGACTTCTTCGCGTCCAACAGCGCCGAGTACGACATCCGCGCCCAGCTGTGCACGGACATCGACCGGATGCCGGTGGAGGACGCCTCGGTCCTGTGGTCCGAGGAACTGTCGCCGCACCAGACCGTGGCCGTGCTGCATCTGCCCGCCCAGGACGCCTACAGCGACGCCCGCCGCCGCTACGCCGACGACGTCCTCTCCTTCAGCCCCTGGCACGCCCTGGAGGCCCACCGCCCGCTGGGCTCGATCATGCGCTCCCGGCGCGCCGCGTACCCCGCCTCCAGCGACTTCCGGCACCGCTTCAACGGCATCGAGCCGCAGGAGCCGTCCGACATCAAGGAGCTGCCAGCCTGACCACATGTCCCGACCGACCCCGGATGCGTCCGCGGGTCGGTCGGGACTCCCGTGTCAGAATGGAGAAGTCCCTTCTCCGCCCTGTCTTCTTCGAGGTTCCTTTCGTGTCCCAGCCCGTCGGCCGTGTGCCCCAGCGACGCAACGCCCGCTCCAACCGGGCGCGCATCCTCGCCACCGCCCGCCAGGAGCTCGGCCGGAACCCCGACATCACCCTGGAGGAACTCGCCCGCGCCTCCGGTGTCGTACGGCGCACGCTGTTCGGGCACTTCCCCGGCCGGGCCGCACTCCTGGATGCACTGGCTGAGGAGGCCGCCGAGGCGCTTCAGGCCACCGCGGCGGTCGGCGCAGGGGTGACGGAGCCGGCGGACCGGGCGCTCGCCCACTTCACGTTGGCGCTCTGGCCCGTGGGCGACCAGTACCGGATGCTCCTGGCGCTGGCCCGGCGGGACCTCGGTATGGACCGTGTCGCCGGGATCCTGGAGCCCGCCCGGGTCAGGGTCACGGCCATCCTGGAGCAGGGACAACGGGACGGCGTCTTCCACACCCACCTGCCCGCCCCGGTGCTGAGCGCCGGTCTTGAGGCGATGACGGTCGCCCTCCTGGAGGAGGTCAACACCGGGACGCTGGAGGACGACGGCACCCGCGTGGCCGTCAGCACGCTCATCGCGGCCGGTGTGCCGGAGAAGCGGGCGCGGGTCGTCGTGGACGAGGTGGCCGCCGCCGAGGGGTGAGATCCCCCTGCGGTACGACGTGACCCCGGTGCGAAGCGCCGGGGTCTTTCCGTGTCCGCCCCCACTTCTTTAGTTGCCCTCAGATGTGCAATTATCTTCTGTATGAACTTCGGTGGCCCAGACGATCTGGCCTTCTCCCAGCCTGCGCCGGTGGCGGTCCTCGGCGACAGGTACGAACTGCGGCTGCTGCTCGGCGCCGGCGGCATGGCCGAGGTGCACCTCGCGCATGATCTCCGGCTCGACCGCAGCGTCGCGGTGAAGACTCCTCGCACCGACCTCGCGCACGATCCGGCACTCCAGGAGCGGTTCCGGCGGGAGGCCATGTCCACCGCCTCGCTCAACCACCCGGCCATCGCCGCGGTCTACGACACGGGCGAACACTTCTCCTACGGGTGGCAGTTGCCGTACCTCGTGATGGAGTACGTCGACGGCACCACCCTGCGCGAGGCCCTGTCCTCTGGACCACCGCTGACCGTCGAACGCGCCATGGAGGTGACGGCGAGCGTTCTGGAGGCGCTCGCCCATTCCCACCAGCAGGGCATCGTGCACCGGGACATCAAGCCCGCCAACGTCATGGTGACCTGGTCCGGTCAGGTCAAGGTGATGGACTTCGGCATCGCCCGTGACGCACGGGACGTCGCCATGACCCAGACCTCCATGGTGATCGGCACCGCGCAGTACCTCTCCCCCGAGCAGGCGATGGGACACGCCATCGACGCCCGCTCCGACCTGTACTCGGTGGGGTGCCTGCTGTACGAACTCCTCACTCTCCGCACGCCGTTCACCGGCGATTCGCCGATGACGGTGATGTACCAGCACATCCAGGAGGAACCACGGCCGCCGAGCCTCTACAACCCCGAGGTCGGTCCGCAGGCCGACGCCATCGTCCTGCGCGCGCTGGCGAAGGACCCCGCGTACCGCTACCAGTCCGCGCAGGAGATGCTCGCCGACGTCGAGGCGTACCTCGGGGCGCAGACCGTCCTGGACCGGACGTTAGACGGCGTCGACGAGGAGCCGGACGGCGATGACGTGGCGGAGAGCGGTCGCCGAAGAGGCAGCACGGCGCTGATCGGGACGGGTGTCGCGGTCGTCGTCGCGGCACTCGTGCTCGGCTGGTTCATGTTCGGGCGCGGTGCGGCCGACGACGGCAAGACGGACGTACCCGATCTCGTCGGCCAGACCCTGGAGGAGGCCCGGCGCACGGCGGACAACGTCGACCTCACGCTCACCGTCACCAAGAAGGAGCCCTGCGCGGACCAGCCCAAGGGGCACATCTGCACGCAGTCCCCCGTGGACGGCCGGCTCGACAAGGGAGAGGCGGTGTCGGTCACCGTCTCCACCGGCGCGCCGAAGGTCGAGGTGCCGGACGTCACGGACAAGGACGAGGACGACGCGTCCCGCATCCTGGAGGACAAGGGCTTCAAGGTGAAGCTCCGGCACAAGGTGTCCACCGAGGACGCCGGGACCGTCCTCGAACAGGACCCTTCCGGCGGCGAGAGCGTCGAGAAGGGCACCGAGATCACCCTCACGGTGGCCAAGGAAGCCGAGAAGGCCACGGTTCCCGACCTCACTGGCAGCACCCTGAGCGAGGCCCGCAAGCTGCTCGCCGAGCAGGACCTCGAACTGGGCGACACCACCGAGGTGGAGAGCAGCGCCGCGGCCGGGACCGTCGTCGAACAGAGCGTCGCCGCGGGAGACGAGGTCAAGCCCGGTTCGTCGGTCGACGTCCAGATCGCCAAGTCGGTGCAGACCGTGCAGATCCCGGCGGACATTGTCGGCAAGACCCTCGCCGAGGTCCAGAACGAGCTGGGCGGCCTCGGCCTCGAGGCGACCGTCGCCTCCGGGTACCCCCAGGCCTCCGACGCCGTGGTCACCTCCAGCACCCCGACGGCCGGGAGCGAGGTCGAGGCGGGCAGCACGGTGGTCGTCGTCACCGAGGAGCCCCAGGACACCTCGTCGGACGACGGGACACCGGACGACGGGACGGCGACGACGCCGGGAGCGACGACAGACGACCAGTAAGACGCCGTTCACCGCCGGCGGACGCCATCGAGGCGTCCGCCGGCGGTGTCGGTCTGCCCACTCCTCGGGCTCCCAGGCGATGAGCTGCTCGAACACCTGCTGGTCGCCCTCGGTCTTCAGGTCGTTCAGCGTGAGGCGGCCCCAGACGAAGAGGAGCAGTTGCTCAGCCGTGCCCGTCGCCGAAGCGGAGGCGGGCGCGGCGTCGTGCGTGAGGGGTGCGGGCCAGGCGCCGGTGCCGTCCAGGGCGAGGAGCCACGGGCGGCCCTCGGTGGCGTGGTAGTGGATGGTGGCGGGCTCGTGCGGCCAGGCCGCCGGGGTGGAGTTGCAGGTGTCGAGGAACTCGGCCACGCCGTCGATCGCGACGTCCGCGCCCGCCTCGCGCAGCGCACTCAGCGGCAGTTCGTTCGACTCCGTGTACCAGGCCGGCAGCGCCTCGAGATCGCGCGGCGCCTCCACGGCATCCTTGGCCGACGGAGCCTCGGCCGGGCACGGCGGCAACCGCGCTCCGGAACGCCGCCAACCGTTCGTCGATCAGTCGCAGCAGGGCGGAATACTCTGTCACGTCGCTTACTCATCAACCCAGTTCAGCGATACCGCACCCCATTTCCTTTTGGGCCGGACAGCTGCGGGGGAGCGGGAAGCCAGGCAATTCCCGGCGTCGATGGGGCAGTTCGGCACGAGAGCCGGGAGCGCCCTCCATGGGCCGAGGCGGCGTCCCGGTCGCGGACAACAAAAAAGGGACGGTGCCGGGTTTCCCCTCCCGGCACCGTCCCGGGGCCGTGCGCCGCTCAGGCACAGCCCGTTCTGGGGGTGGAGGAGGCCGGACTCAGGTTCCGGCCTCCGGTGTACGAGGCTCAGGCGTCCACGGTCTCGGTCTGCTCCTCGGCGGCCGATGCCGCCTCTTCCTGACCGTGCTTGACGGTGTGCTTGCGGCCGGGCAGGACGGCGATGACGATCAGGGTTCCGGCGGCCATGATGATGCCGCCGATGAAACTGGTGTGGGCGATGGCGTGGGCGAAGGACTCGTGCACCGCTCCCAGCAGGGTCTGGGCCTGCTCGGCGCCGCCCTGGGGGTTCTTGGCGACGTGTTCGGCGACCGCGATGCCGCCGCCGACGGAGTCCTTGGCGGTGTCCATGGCCTCGGCCGGGAGGTGGCCGCCGACCATGTCCGTCAGCTTGTCCTTGTAAGACGTGGCCAGCAGCGAGCCGAGGATGGCGATGCCCAGGGCGCAACCCAGTTCCAGGGCGGTGTCGTTGGCGCCGCCGCCGACGCCCAGTTCGTCCTCGGGGAAGGAGCCCATGATGGTGTCGGTGGCCGGGGACAGGCTCAGGCCGATGGCGAAGCCGAGGAGCAGCAGGGGCGTCAGGAAGTCGGTGTAGGTCGAGCCCGACTCGACCTGCGTGAGCAGGAAGACGCCCGCGGTGCCGATCACCATGCCGGTGCCGACCACGATCTTCACGCCCAGCTTCGGAGCCAGCTTGCCGGTGACCGCGGCGCCGACGAACACGGCTCCGGCCAGCGGCAGCAGGCGGATGCCGGTGTCGAGGGCGTCGTAGCCGAGGACGAACTGCAGGAACTGGGTGGAGTAGTAGATCGAGCCGAAGGTGCCGAAGAAGAAGAACAGCACCGCCATCATCGAGCCGCTGAAGGGACGCTCGGTGAACTTGCGCACGTTCAGCATGGGGTTGGGGTGCTTCAGCTCCCAGGCGACGAAGGCCAGCAGGCCCACGCCGGCGACGACGGCCGCGGTGATGGGGCCGACGCCCCAGCCGAAGTGCGGGCCCTCGATGGTCGCGTAGACGAGGGAACCGACCGACACCATCGACAGCAGACCGCCGACGTAGTCGATGCGGCCCATGCCCTCCGCCTTCGACGGCGGGACCAGGAGCAGCGCGCCGACGACGCCGAGGACGGCGACGGGGACGTTCATCAGGAAGGTGGAGCCCCAGGCGTGGTTCTCCAGCAGCCAGCCGGCGGCCAGCGGGCCGGCGGCGATGGCGAGGCCGGAGGTCGCGGACCAGGCGGTGATCGCCTTGGCGCGCTCGGCGCGCGGGAAGATCGCGACCAGCAGCGAGAGGGTGGCCGGCATGACGATGGCGGCACCGACGCCCATGATCGCGCGGGCGGTGATGACGAGGTTCGTCTCATCGACCAGGCCGCCCATCACCGAACCGCCGGCGAAGATCAGCAGGCCGAGAACGAGGGCGCCGCGGCGGCTGTACTTGTCGCCCACCGCGCCCAGCACCAGCATCAGCGCGGCATAGGGGACGGTGTAGCCGTCGATGACCCACTGCAGGTCACTGCTGGACAGATCCAGGGCCTTGGTCAAGTCGGGGGCGGCGACGACCAGTGAGGTGTTCGCCATGACGACGATCAGCAGGCACAGGCACAGGACCAGCAGGGCCCACCAGCGGCGGTGGTAGGGCTCCGTCATCTTCTCGACGGGTGTGTTCGGAATGAGCGGCATGGTCAGGCTCCTCGGCAGGAGGTGAAGCGGAGGCTTCGCGGTACGGAATCGATGGGATCGGTGCACGCGGGGCCACGAGGGGCCCGGCACCAGGGGCAGCTAATTGCCCGTTGATGTGCAGACTAGTTTATTGCTCGCCGATGTGCAACTATCGAGTCGCCCTCCCCCGCCTACCGGAGGTTCGACATGATCCACGCACACCTGACAGCCGCCCCGGAACGCAGCCGCACCCTGCTCACACGGGCCCGCATCCTGGAGGCGGCCCGGCAGGAACTCAGCCGTGACCCCGACAGCAGCCTCGGTGACATCGCCGAGGCGGCAGGGGTGGTGCGCCGTACGCTCTATGGCCACTTCCACGGCCGGGCCGCACTGGTGGAGGGGCTGGTGGAGGAGGCCGCGTGGGCCTTGCGGCAGGCGCTCGCGGTCCCGCGCGCGCCGGTGGCGGATGCCGTCACGGAGTTGGCGCGCTTCGTCCTCGCGGTGTGGCCCGTCGGAGATCGCTACCGCATCCTGCTCAGACTCGCTCCCCAGGACCTCGGAGCCGATCGGCTGGCCGAAGTCCTGGCTCCCGCGCGGGACATGTCGGAGGCGATCATCTCCCGGGGGCAGCGGCAGGGCGCTTTTCAGACCGGCGTACCCCCGGTCGTCCTGGCCCGGGCGCTGGAGGGGTACCTGCTGGGGCTTCTGGACTGCGCGAACAGCGGGGTCTGGAGCGACGACGGCGCCGGCGCCGCGACCGCCGCTCTGACCGCGATGGGCGTGGCCGAGGACAGTGCCGCGGCGTGCGTCCACGGTCTTGTCCGCCCCGCTGGCGACGCCGCGTAGGCGCGCACTTCCCGAACACCACTCGAAGAGGAGAACCATGTACCAGTCCCCCCGCGACGAGAAGTACGTCGGCGAGCCCTACTACGGCGACGGCTCCGTGTACGCGAGCCCTCCGACCCGGACCAGGCGGCGCATGATCATCGCCGCCGTGTCCCTGGCGGCCCTGCTGGTCGGCACAGTCGCGGTCGACCGGATCGCCGCAGCTCGCGCGGAGAGCCGTACGGCCAAGGCGTTCCAGGACGGCATGGGAACCGCCGATCGGCCGTCGGTGCACGTCAGGGGCTTTCCCGTACTGAACCAACTGGCTGCGGGCAGCCTGGACCATGTCGACCTCACCGCCCACGAGATCCCGGCCGACGGCAGCACCCGGCCGCTCCCGGTGACGAAGCTGACGGTCGGGATGGACGGACTGAAGACATCGGGGAGCGCCGACGAGGCTCACGCGGACGGCGTCACAGCGACCGCGTTCCTGTCGTACGCGGACGTGTCGACGGCGCTCGGCGTACAGGTGGCACAGGGGGACGAGTCCGGGCGGATCAACGCGACCGCGAGTCTGCCGCTCGTCGGCGACGTGACCGTGAGCGCGGCCGTCTCGGCGGCCGACGGCAACCGCATCGCCTTCACGGACGTACGCGCGGAGCAGGGTGAACTGCTCCCTCCGCTGAAATCACTGCTCGACAAGGCCCTGGACGAGCCCATTCCGCTGCAGAACGTGCCCGAAGGGCTCCGGCTGCGCTCGGTCACCACCACCGAGGACGGGATCGACGCCCGCTTCACGGGCCGCTCGGTCACGTTCCACCCGGACTCGTCGTCCGCGTGAGGTCGTCAGGCGGCGTCAGGCAAGGGGTGTCGGGCCACCTCGTGCGCTTCGTCCGCGGGCAGGCCGAGCATCCGCAGGACCATCTCGGCGAGGTTGACCGCGGCCTCGTCACCGTCCACCTCGGGACGGGCGAACCGCAGCTCCACCAGGGACAGCAGGGTGCCGCCCAGTGCGGACAGGGCGACCATGGGGTCGACGGACGTGAAGCGGCCGGAGGCGATGCCGACCTGGAGATCACGCAGGGCGCGTCGGGCCAGTCCCTTGCCCGAGTGGATGTGCGCGAGGCCACGGCGGCGCAGGACCTGCATCAGCTCCGGGTGGGACTCGGCCATGCGGGCACTGAGCCGGAAGCCTCCCGCGACCCGCTCCGCCGGGTCGTCGATCCCCGTCAGACGCTCATCGAATTCCTGCGCGAACTCCTCGAGGGCGTCGATCACCGCCGCCTCGAACAACTCCGCCTTGGAGTCGAAGTGGTTGTAGAAGGAGCCGAAGCCAACGTCCGCGCGCTCGGCGATCGCCTGGATGCTCACGCTCGTGTCGCCGCTTTCGGCGAGGATCTGCCGGGCCGCTCGCACGAGAGCCCCCCGGGTCTCTGCGCGACGTCGCTCGAACCGATTGCTGGGCGGGGCTGACGTAGACATACGCAGAGTCTAACGGTTGCACGATGGCGATCGCAGTCCTGATGAATCCATCATTTCCTGCGGTGAACGTCTTGACGACAGAACTGTCACAGTTGATGATTTCCTCATTACGGCAATGTTGCTCGGAGGGCACCATGTCTGAAACACACGTCAACGGGGACGTCCTCACGGCCCACCAGGACCTCCACAGTGAGCAGGGCGCCCTGCGCGGCGAGCACCCCGGCCGATCCCGGAATCCCGTGATCAAGGTGGCGGACCTGGCCTGGCTGGAGTTCGAGAAGCCCGACCTGGACCGGGCGGAGGTCTTCGCCCGCGACTTCGGCTTCGGCGTCGCCGCCCGCACCGAGAGCGAGCTGTGGCTGCGGGGCACCTTCGCGGGCTCGCCCTGCATGGTGATCCGGCGCGGTCGTACGTCCCGCTTCATCGGTCCGGCGTTCCGCGCCGCCGAGCGGGCCGACCTGGACCGGCTGGCCCGCGCGACGGGCCGGGACGTGCGGGACGCCGACGTTCCCGGGGGCGGCAAGGTCGTCGACCTGCTCGACCCCTCCGGCTTCCCCGTGCGGGTCGTGCACTGCGGCGAACAGCTCCCCGCCCTGCCGGAACAGCAGCCGCTGCTCCTCAACTTCGGCACGGATCACCGTCGTACGAACGCCACGCAGCGTCCGCCGCGCGAGCCGTCCCGCATCCAGCGTCTGGGCCATCTCGTCCTGGAGACCCGCGTCTTCGGGCGCGCCCTGGACTGGTACCTGGACACCCTCGGGATGATCGTGTCCGACTTCCTGTTCCTGGACGGACAGCGCGGCCGCGGCCCGACGATGGCGTTCATCCGCTGCGACCTGGGCGGTGTGCCGGCCGACCACCACACCCTCGCCATGCACCTGGGGCCGGGCACGGGATACGTCCACTCCGCCTACCAGGTCACCGACCTGGACTCCATCGCCGCCGGTGGCGAGTACCTCAAGGAGCGCGGATACAAGCGCAGTTGGGGCATCGGCCGGCACATCCAGGGCAGCCAGCTCTTCGACTACTGGCGCGACCCCGACCACTTCATGCTGGAGCACTTCGCCGACGGCGACCTGTTCTCCTGCGACGTCGAGCCCGGCTGGGCGCCCATGTCGACCAGCGGCCTCGCCCAGTGGGGCCCGCCCGCCACCCGCGACTTCCTCGGCGCGAGCCCCTCCCCGCAGCGGCTCCGCGATGTCGTCGAGGCCCTGCGCGGCGACAACGAGATGGACCCGGCACGACTGTTCGGCCTGCTCAAGGCCGCCAACTCCTGACCCCCGCACACGAATCCCCCTCACAAAGGCACTGACATGAGCACCAATGTCCTGCGCACCGCCGACGGCTGGTGGGTCGTCCTCGGCGACCGCGCCGTCCCGGTCGACACCAAGGCCGCCACCACCGCCGAACTGCTCGCCGACCGCGACGCCGTCCGTGAGGCCGCCGCCTCCGGCGAACCGGGCACGCCCGTCGCCGACCTGGTGGCGCTCTCACCGGTCACCACGCCCTGCCGGGTGGTCGCCCAGATGGTCAACTACCGCAGCCACGCCCGCGATTCGGGATTCAAGGGGGACGTCCCGCCCACCTTCTTCCGCAAGGCGTCCGGCTCGGTCAGCGGCCCCGGCGACGCCGTTGTCCGGCCGTCGCACGTGAAGTTCCTCGACTACGAGATCGAACTCGGGCTCGTCATGGGCGCGCCGCTGCCCGTCGGCACCGTCGTCGAGGAGCGGGACCTGCCGTCGTACGTCGCCGGACTGGTGATCACCAACGACGTCAGCGCCCGTGAGGTGCAGCTGACCAAGACGCAGTTCTACGAGAGCAAGTCGTACCCCACCTTCACGCCGACCGGTCCGTACCTGACGCTGCTGGAGCCGGAGGACTTCGCCCATCTCCTGGATCTGCGGCTGAAGTTGAGCGTCAACGGCGAGCTGCGCCAGGACCGCACCCTGGCCGACATGATCGTCCGCCCGGCACAGGCGCTGACCCTGCTGGCCCGCTTCCAGACCCTGGACGCCGGCGACCTGATGCTCACCGGCACTCCCGGTGGCACGGCCCTGAAGGCGCCGCCGAAAGCCGTCGAGAAGATCGGCGCGCTGCTGCCGCCCGCCGTGAAGTGGAAGGCGTTCTTCAAGAGCCAGGCGAAGAACCCGCACTACCTGAGTCCGGGTGACGTGATCACGGCGACGATCGCGACCCATGACGGCCGCATCGACCTCGGCGAGCAGCGCACGCCCGTCGCGGACGCGAACTAGTACCCGAGGTGAGCCGCACATGACCGTCGATGAAGCCGCACGTGTGCCCGTCGTGATCGTCGGGGCCGGGCCGGTGGGCGTGACCGCCGCCCTCCTCCTGGCCCGGCGCGGCGTCCGCAGTGTCGTCCTCGAGCGCCACCAGCACGTCTACCCGCTCCCCCGCGCCGTCGCCAGCGACGACGAGATCCACCGGATCCTCCAAGCGGCGGGCGTCGGTGAGGAGTTCGCCGCGATCTCCCGACCGGCGCAGGGGCTGCGGCTGCTGGACGCCCGGCACCGGGTGATGGCCGAGTTCCGGCGCACCGAGCACGGCCACCACGGCTACCCGCAGACCAGCATGTTCGACCAGCCCGAGCTGGAACGCGTACTGCGCGACGCCCTGGCCGGGCGGCCGGAGAGCGAACTGCGCGGTGGCGTGGAGGTCACCGGCATCGGCCCGGCCTCCACCGGCCCCGTCCGTGTCACCTACCGCGACGACACCGGCGATCACGAGCTGTGGGCCGACGCGGTCCTCGGCTGCGACGGCGCCAACAGCCTCACCCGCGAGGCGATCGGCGGCGTGTGGGAGGACCTGCGCTTCGAGGAGCGCTGGAAGGTCATCGACGTCGACACGACAGGTCCCGTCCGCTGCTGGGAGGGCGTCGACCAGGTCTGCGACCGGGCCCGGCCGGCCACCTTCATGCGCGTGAGCGAGCACCGCTACCGCTGGGAGTTCCGGCTCGGGGAAGGACAGGAGACGGTCCGTGAGCTGATCGCTCCGTGGCTGCCGCCCTCGTACGACGGGGACTTCGACGTCGTCCGCGAGACGGAGTACACCTTCCGGGCCCGCGTCGCCGACCGCTGGCGCAGCGGCCGGGTCTTCCTGCTCGGCGACGCCGCCCACCTCACCCCGCCGTTCATCGGGCAGGGTCTGTGCTCCGGGCTGCGGGACGCCTACAACCTCACCTGGAAACTCGCCCGTGTCCTCCAACAGGGCGGCGACGAACGGCTGTTGGACACGTACGAGAGCGAACGCAAGCCGCACGCACGGCACGTGGTCCGCCTCGCGGTCGCCATGGGCTGGGCCATGACCGGCGGCCAGGACGGCGCCGCCGCCTTCCGCCGCCGGGCACTGGCCGCCGCCTGCCGCATACCCGGCCTCACCGAGCTCGCCGGCCGCGACCTCAGCCCGCCGCTCACCGCCGGACCGCTCGTGCGGCGCGGGGTCCGCCGACGTCTGCCGGGCACGCACTGTCCGCAACCACGGGTGAGCGTCGACGGACGGCCCACCCGTCTCGACGAGGCGCTCGGCGACTCCTTCACCGTGCTGACCGCCTCCGACCCCACCCCTTCCCTGACCGCGCTCGCCCACAGCCTCGGCATACGCGCGCTCTGCGTGGCCGACCTCGGCGACGACGGCACCCTCGCCGCCTGGCTGCGCGGCGGACACGCGGACGCGGTCCTGCTGCGGCCCGACCGCATCGTCATGGACGTCCTCCCCTCGGGCAGTCACGACTTCACGTCGACCGCCGCCTGGGCCTCCCTGCTGCACACCACCCGAAGCCCCGTCCCGTCCGCACGGACGGCCCCCAAAAGCCTGTTGAGGAGTACGACGCGATGAGTACGCCCTTCTTCACCCCCGATCCGGAGACGGTGGCCGCCAGTCGCATCGCGGACTTCGCCCGCTATGTCGGGGGGGACGGCACCGACTATGCCGCCCTGCATCGCTGGTCGGTCTCCCATCTGGAGAGCTTCTGGGGCGCGGTGTGGGAGTACTTCGGCATCGACGCCGACACCCCGTACGAGCAGGTGCTGGCCGAGGACGGCATGCCCGGCGCCCGGTGGTTTCCCGGCGCGACGCTCAACTACGCCCACCACGCGCTGCGCAACGTCCGCGACGACGACACGGCGATCCTCGCCCTCGACGAGACCGGTGCCGGGTACGAGGTGACCGGCGCCCGGTTGCGTGCCCTGGTGGCGTCCGTCGCCGCCACCCTGCGCGACCTCGGTGTCGGCAAGGGTGACCGGGTCGTCGGCTATCTGCCCAACACCCCGCACGCCATCGTCGCGTTCCTCGCCGCCGCGAGCCTGGGCGCCGTCTGGTCGGTGTGCGGACAGGACTACGCCCCCAAGGCCGCCGCCGACCGCTTCGCCCAGCTCGAACCCACCGTCCTGATCGCCGCCGACGGCTACCTCTTCAACGGCACCACCCACGACCGTCGCGAAGAAGTCCTCGAACTCGCCCACGCCCTGCCCACGTTGAAGGCCACCCTGCTGGTCGACCACATGGGCCTGCCCTGGCCGTCGCGGGCGTACCCGTCGCTGGTGGTGCCCTGGGAGGACGCCTCCACCCGTACCGAGGAACTCGCCTGTGTGCCGGTGCCGTTCGACCATCCGCTGTGGGTCGTGTTCTCCTCCGGCACCACCGGCCTGCCCAAGGGCATCGTCCACGGTCACGGCGGCGTGCTCCTTGAGCACCTGAAAACCCTGGGACTCCATTCGGATCTGGGCCCCGGCGACCGCCTCCTCTGGTACACCACCACTCACTGGATGATGTGGAACCTGGTCGTCTCCACCCTCCTGACCGGCGCCACCACCTGCACCTACGACGGCAGCCCGGCCCCCTTCGCCAAACTCGACCGCCTCTGGGAACTCGCCGCCCGTCACCGGGTCACCGTGTTCGGCACCAGTCCCCAATACCTGCTCGGCATGGCCAAGTTCGGCATCGACCCGTCCGTCCACGACCTGTCGTCGATCCGCGTCGTCGGCTGCACGGGCTCGACGCTGCCCGCCTCCGCCTACCCCTGGGTCCGCGAGCACGTGGGCGACCACGTCCTGCTGGCCTCCATCAGCGGCGGCACCGACATCGTCTCCGGATTCGCGGGCAGCGCCCCCAACACCCCGGTCTGGGCGGGCGAGTTGTCGGCGCCGAACCTGGGTGTGGCGCTGGCCGCGTACGACGCCGAGGGCTTTCCCGTCATCGACCAGGTCGGCGAGCTGGTCGTCACGCGCCCCATGCCCTCGATGCCGCTGTACTTCTGGAACGACCCGGAGGGCGCCCGCTACCGCGACGCCTACTTCTCGGCGTACTCCGGCGTCTGGCGGCACGGCGACTGGATCACGGTCACGGGCCACGGCTCGGTGATCGTCCACGGCCGCTCCGACTCGACGCTCAACCGCAACGGGGTACGGCTCGGCAGCGCCGACATCCATGACGTCGTCGAACGTCTCCCCGAGATCGCCGAGGCCCTGGTCATCGGCGCGGAGGAACCGGACGGCGGCTACTGGATGCCGCTGTTCGTGGTCCCGGCGGCGGGCGTCGAACTCGACGACACCCTCCGGGAGAGGATCAAGGACGCCATCCGTACCGGCACCTCACCCCGCCACGTCCCCGACGAGATCCTCGAAGTGCCGGGCATCCCGCACACGCGTACCGGCAAGAAGCTGGAGGTCCCGATCAAGCGGCTGCTCCAGGGCGCCGCGGTGGCGGAGGTCGTCAATCCGGCCACCGTGGACAGCCCCGACCTCATCGACCACTACGTCCGGCTGGGCGAGGAGCGCCGCAAGGGCAGGTCCGCCTCATGACCACCGTGCTCGCCGTCGTCCTGTCCCTGGTCTTCCTTCCGCTGGGGCTGGCAAAGCTCGCCGCGGCCCCGGTCATGCGCCAGGCGGCGGCCCATTTCGGCATGCCGGTCCGGCTCTATCGCGTGGTCGGCGCGCTGGAGGTGGCCGGGGTCGCCGGTGTGCTGACGGGGCTGACCTGGACGCCGCTGGGCGTGGCCGCCGCGACAGGCCTCACTCTGCTGATGGCCGCGGCGGCGGTGGTCCACCTGCGCCACGGCGACCCGCTGCCCCGGGCCGTCCCGGCGGTCGTAGTGGCCCTGATCTCCTTGACGTACGCGGCAACGGCGATGACCGCCGGCTGACGCGTCCAGTACGGCCGGGCGCGGGCAGCCTCCTGCGAGGGTGGCGGCCGCCCCCGCCCGGCTCCGCGCGGGCCGTCATCGCACACCGGCCTCCCTCCCCCGGGGCCGGGCGGCCCGCGCCTACGTCCGGGGCCTGCGAGACGGCTGGGCTCGACAGGCCCCGGACGTGACACCCCGCTCCACCGGTGCTGTTGTAGGCCTGACCGCCCACCGACACCGTGAGCCCGGCGTCTGCGCGCTGGTGGCGGCGACCACCACGGCCCAGAGGGCGAGGACGATCCTGCGACGGTGGAAGGCGCGCCTCACGGCTCGTCGCCCCCGGCACCTGAGTGCGGCTTGCTTTCAAGCGCGCTCGAACCTTTAGCGTCACAGCCATGACCACGACGAACGACACGAAGACATGGATCATCACGGGCGCGAGTTCGGGCCTCGGCCTGGCGCTCGCCGAGGCGGCACTCGAGGCCGGCGAGCAGGTGGTCGGGACCGCGCGACGGGCCGACCGGTTCGACGGGCTCAAGGCCCGGTACGGTGATCGGTTCCTCGCCGTCGAGCACGATGTGCGCGACACGGCGGGAGCGGACGTGGTCGTGCAGCGGGCGCTGGAGGTGTTCGGGCGTGTCGACGTGCTCGTCAACAATGCCGGTGCCGGACAGGTCGGCGCTGCCGAAGAGATCACGGATACCGCGCTGCGGGCCATGCTCGAGCAGCACCTGTTCGGCCCGGCCGCCTATGTGCGTGCCGTGCTGCCCCACCTTCGGGAGCGTCGCTCGGGTGCGATCGTGCAGATGAGCAGCCAGGGCGGGCGGATGTCGTTCCCCGCCGTCGGCAGCTACTCGGCCGGCAAGTTCGCGCTCGAGGGCTGGTCGGAGGCGCTCGCGGGTGAGGTCGCACCGTTCGGCATCCGCGTCCTCATCGTCGAGCCCAGTCGCTTCCGCACCGCGTTCAACGCCGCCGACGTGCTCAACACCGCGCAGCAGAGCGCGATCTACGACGAGGCCATCGGTGCCGTGCGCGCGAACATGGCCGAGGCCGACGGCATCCAGGAGGGCGACCCGGCACGCGCCGCCCGCGTGATCCGCGACATGCTCGACACCCCCGACGCGCCGCTCCGGCTCCCGCTCGGCGCCGAGGCGGTTCGCAATCTCACCCGCGTCTACCGTGGCGCGCTCGAAGACGTCGAGAAATGGGCGTCCGTGAGCGAGTCGGCGGACTTCCCGGGCATGCCGCCCGCGGCCCGCGCGTTCTGATCGCCGTACGCTGTCCGCCATGGCCACCGAAGCGCTGATCGAACGCATCCTCGCTGCCAGCGACGGGCCGTCCTCGTCGGCGATCGACGCGCTGCACGAGCTGCTCGACGACGCCACGATCGAGGCCTCGGAGACGCCCAAGAGCGTCGCCGAGGCCGCCCGGCTCGTCGGCCTGTCGACACACACCCTCCGCTACTACGAGCAGGAGGGACTCGTGCGGCCCGCTCGCAACGCCTCCGGGTACCGCGAGTACTCCGCGTTCGACCTGCGCCGCCTCGTCTTCCTCACCCGGATGCGCCTGTCCGGGATGACCATGACCGACCTCAAGCGCTACATCCTGCTCGTCGAGCAGGGCCCGAGCACCATCCCGGAACGCCGTCGCATGATGCTCGACCAGCGAGACCGCATCACGCGGCAGATCCGTGAACTCGGCCTGGCGCTGGAGGCCACCGAGTACAAAATCCGCGTCTACGACGGCCACCCGGAAGGCTGACGTCCGGGGCCTCAGCAGTTCGTCACGTAGTAGACCCAAGACCAGTCGGCGACGTCGTCCTCGGTAGGAGCGCCGCTGTCGGTCCAACGGACGATGAACTGGTAGTCCCTGAACTGGGCACGGGTTCCCAGGGTTTGATGGTTCTGCCACGATCCGTCGCCGAACCAGGGGATGCTGTAACTGGCGCAAGCGATCATGTCGATGACATCGCCCGTGAAATAGGGCTCGCTGTAGGCGCAGAAGTGTTTGTACTTGCAGTCGTACGCCGCCGTCCGGGACGCGCTGCCGACTCCGCCGGCGGCAGTCGGCAGGGCAAGCTTCAGGACGACTCCTTTCGCCAACTGAATACGGTCGGGAGCGATCTGCGTCCCGCCCAAACGGGCCAGGTAGGAATCAACCCGGTTCTGCAACGTCGTCGCCTCGGCAGCGCTCAGCTCTCTTGCCTGTGAAGCCGTGGGAGCCCCGGACTCCGACTCGGCGGTGGCTGCACCGGACATCGTCAAGGTGGCGGCCAGGCCCACCGTGGCGGCCACGACGCCACGAACCCATGCGCGCCGCCTCTGGCTTGGGTGCTCTCCAAATGCCATGTGCCTGCTCCCCCTGAACTCATCGATGCGGCCGACCCAGCGCCGGCTCATGACAGCTACCGTCGGCCCGGCAGTCCGGGTCGCGATTCACGCTGTCACCTCTGCGCCAGCGCGTCGAAGTATTCGAGCTGCATCGAATCGGAGGCCGCGGTTCTCACTCGGGGCGCATCGTTGATCTCTGCGGCGTGTCAGCGGGGCGTCACCCGCTCGGACCGCCGCGACCCGTGCCCCCTCAGGGCTGGTCGTACCAGGAGAACGCCGCGATCCGCCAACCCTCCGGGGTGCGGACGAACTGGATGGTCTTGCTGCCGCCGCCTTCGAACGGCTCGCCGTCCAGGATGCCGGCCTTCCGGTACTCGCCGAAGCGCGACGCGATGTCGCCCGCGATCTCGGTTCGCTCGGAAGTCTCCCACTCCGAGAACTCGACCAACCGGCCGTCGGCCAGCAGGCGTTCGCGTGGCTCGATGAACTCGTCCACGGTGTAGACCGTGTAATTCGGACCGGTCAGCACGATCACCCCACCCGGAATGACCAGCCGACGGATCCGGGCCACGTCCGCGGCCTTGCCGCCGCGGTTGTCGAAGGCTCCGAAGAACTCGGCGGCTATCGCGTCAATCTCGATCTTGGACATGGCGCGACGGTAACACCGCCAGGGGCAACGGACATGACATCGAGGCAACCCCCGCCCAGGGCACCTCACATGACGCAATGTCAGGAGCTGCCGCACTCCATTTCGGCCCGGCCTGCGTATGCCCCACGAGACGGCTGACGACCGCTGCAGCGGAATCCCTCGGCGTCTGTGACCTCGGGTGGCAGGATCGGCTGATGGCTGTTGATCCGTTGCTCAAGCAGGCTCAGGGCGTGTGGGAGACGTTGGCCGCCGCGCCGGTGTCGTTTCCCCCGGCGGGGGGCTTGAGCGTGGTCGCCTCGCCCGCCTCGCAGATCGCTCCGCCGTCGTGGGCTGGGATGGTGGTGCTGGGCGAGTCGGCGCTCGTCACGACGACGACCGACAGGGAGGCGCAGGTTCTGCGTCGGATTCTGGCCGGGTTGCCGACCGGCTCTCTGACGTCTTCAGAAGCGGTTCGGCCCGTGTTGCCGGTGACCGAGATGCTGGGGCCGGCGATCTTGGGATACGTGTCACGTGCGGGTTTCCGCCCGGCGCCGGCGAGCCGGTCCGTGGAACGGCTCGCCCCCGGGCATCGGGACTTGATGGCGTTGGTGAAGTCGGTGCCGTCCGAGGACGCCGGTGAGAGCGGGATGGACGGCATCACCTCCGCCGCGTTCGTCGTGCGCAGGGGCGCGGACGTGGTGGCCGCGGCGGGGTTTCAAGCCTGGCCCTCGGCAGCCGCCCACTTGTGCGTGCTCACCGCGCCGGGGGAAAGAGGCCGCGGGCTGGCGCGGCAGGTCGCTTCTGCGGCGGTGGCGCAGGCATTCGCCGACGGTCTGCTCCCGCAGTGGCGTGCCCGTCCGATGGCTTCCCGGAACGTTGCCCGGGCGCTGGGGTTTCGCGAGCTGGGAATCCAGCTCAGCATCCGCTTGGACCAGGAGGAACTTCTTCGCCTGGAAAGCTGACCGGAACGTGTCACCCTGGGGCTTCGTCCTTCTGGGCTTGCCGGTTCAGGCGGCTCCTTGCTGCGGCACATCACTGGGCGTCGCCAACCAGGGCATCCGGTGAACGAGGGTGTCGCGCAGCCGTGTCAATGCTGCGATCTTCTCCTCCAGTTCAGCCACCCGTTGTGTGCCGATGCCGTAGCCGTCGGCACACAACGGCGAGTACTCGAAGACCTCTGGCAGATCGGTGTCGAGGTAGCGCACGAAGGACTTGACGTTCTCCACGGTGAACCCGGAGGCAAGCAGGTCGCGGACGTTGCGGACCCTGGTCACCGCATGCGGGCCGTAGACGCGGTAGCCCGACGGCGCCCGGTCGGACTCCAGCAGGCCCTGCTCCTCGTAGTAGCGCAGGGCGCGGGTCGTGGTCCCTGTCTGTGCGGCAAGTTCACCGATCAACACGCGGCCACCTCCGGGGTGATTGTCGGGCGTGACGTAGGCCTTGTGGTCAACTCCCGAGCCGCACCACGGTCTTCCCGGTGTGCCGGCCGCGGACGAGGTCGAGGAGTGCCTCGGGTGCGCTCTCCAGCCCGCTGATCACTGTCTCGTCGTAGACGATGGATCCCTCGCGCAGCCAGTCGCGGAACTGTTCGCCGAACTCCGCGGCCCGGTCGAGGTGGTCCCACAGGGTGAAGCCGCGGATGGTCAGGCGTTTGCCGAGGACATTCAGCAGGTCACCGGGGCCCTCGTCGGGGCGAGCGGTGCTCTGCCGGTTGAGGGCTCCGCAGACCGCGATACGGCCGTGCACGTTCATGACCTCGATGGCGGCGCGCAGTTGCTCGCCTCCCACGTTGTCGAAGTAGACGTCGATGCCCTCTGGGGCCGCTTCGCGCAGCCGGTCGAGTACCGGGCCGTCGTGGTAGTCGAAGGCCGCGTCGAACCCGAGCTTCCCCGTGAGGTGGGCAACCTTGTCAGCAGAGCCGGCGCTTCCGACCACCCGGCGGGCTCCCTTGAGCCGAGCGATCTGGCCCGCCATGCTGCCCGTCGCTCCAGCCGCGCTGGAGACGAAAACGGTGTCGCCCGGTTGCAGCCCTGCCGCGTCCATGAGCCCTATGTAGGCGACCAGCCCGAACCCCAGGTGCATGGACGGGCTGGGGTAAGCGGCCTTGTCCACGCGGCGGAACGCACTGGCCTCGGCCACGGCGTACTCGCGCCAGCCGAGCCGATGCACCACCAGGTCTCCCTCGCTCAGCGACGGGTCTGCCGAGGCGACCACCTCGCCGAGCGCGTCTCCGTACATCACCTCGCCCACCTCATAGCGTGGCATCGGCAGCGAGGACCCGCCCGCGATCAGCATGAGCATGCCGGGATCGAGTGACATGAACAGGTTACGAACCTGCACCTCGCCCGGTACGGGGGCTGGGACGTCAACCTCGACGACGTCGAAATGGTCCAGGGTCGGGAGCCCGACGGGCCGTGCGGCGAGGCGCACCTCCAAACCGGTGCTGGGCGAGCTGGACAAGGCAGGCAACGAACCGTTCTTCGCAGAGGACTTCATATCGCCGACGCTAGGCCTTGACCCATGCGTGAAGGTCAACCTCTCCCGCCGATGAGGATCCGGCGCCGGGCCCCGGTCATGCCGCGCGCGCGTCCTCGCCGGCCAGGAACGGGCGCAGCAGCGCGAGCAGGGCACGCGGCCGGTGCAGCGGGATGATGTGGCCGCAGTCCTCGATGACATGCCCGGTCAGATCGTCGGTGACCGGACGGAGTTGGCGTTCCAGCGCCGTACCGACAGGCCGGGCACCCAGCGCCATGGTCGGCACCGTCAGGCGGGCGGTGGCGACTGCCCGCTCGATCTGCACCGCGCTCTCGGGCAGGGCCCGGTAGTACGAGAAGGCACAGCGCAGCGCCTGGCGGCCGGTGTACGCGCGGACGAAGGCGTCGCGGACAGCGGGAGGCACCCCGTCGCCGAGCGTGCCGGCGCGCAGGAACCAGTCGACGTAAGTGGCCTCGTGTCCCTCCAGCACGGTCTCGGCGAGGCCGGGTTCGGCGGCGTGGAAGCCGAACCACCACGGCGGGCCGTCGGCGAGGAACTCCTCGGCGCCGGGCAGCCTGCCCAGCACGGCCTCCATGACGACGAGGCGCCGGACGAGACCGGGCCGGCGCAGGGCGAGGAGGAACGCCGGCGCTGTACCGGCGTCGATGCCCACCACCGCGGCCGAGGAGATGTCGAGGGCGGCGAGCAGCGCCGCGGCATCCTCGGCAAGCGTGCCCGCGTCGTACCCGGATTCGGCCCGGTCGCTCGCGCCGAATCCGCGCAGGTCCGGCGCGATGACCCGGTGGCGGGCGGCCAGATCGGCCATGACGTCCGTCCACAGCTCCCAGGTGTGCGGGAAGCCGTGCAGCAACAGGACGGCCGGGCCCGACCCGGCGAGGGCGACGTTCAGTTCGACACCGTTGACCGGGATGCGTCGCAGCTCAGGCATGGCGGGGCCCTCCAAAGAGGTGGTGAGGAAAGGTGACAAGGTCACGGTAGGGAACTAGCCTGATCCCCCCAAGACGGCACTTTCCCTTCAGGTGGTGAGCACCAGGTGACCAGGGCAAGGCCCGGTGAGCGCGGCGACCTGATGGATCCCGACTGCCCGACGCGCCAGTTGCTGGACCGCATCGGCACCAAGTGGACGTCGATGACGGTCAAAACACTGGCCGAGGAGGCGCCGGGCGAGCTGCGTTTCGCGGAGCTGCGGCGCCGGATCCCGGGCATCTCGCAGAAGATGCTCTCCGTCACCCTGCAGAGCCTGGTGCGCGACGGTCTGGTCGCCCGTCGCGTGGAGCCCACCGTGCCGCCCGCCGTCCACTACCGGCTCACGGCGCTCGGCCTGTCCCTCGAAGCGCCGCTCTCCGCTCTGCGGGACTGGGCCGAGAGGCACATGCCGGAGATCGACCGCAACAATCAGCTCGCCGACGAGTCACCCCTCAACTGAGGCTTGTCCCGCGATGATCACCTGAGTCAGAACTGTCGCCCCTGCGTGCCCTCCTGCCCGGACCAGGTTGAGCAGACGAAGGGAAAGGCCGGCAGGTGGGGCGGCACACACCGCCTAGGGCCTGTCCGGCGGATCAGGTCTCAGGAAGCGGGCGGTACCTATCTGATGCCGGTGAGCGGGGTCTGGTGCGTTGGCCTGCAAGGCGGAGGAGGGCGGCGACGCGGAGCGTCGGCAACCGACGACAACGCCGCAGGCCGGCGTGCCAGACCCCGCTCACCGGCATGATCCGCCGGACAGGCCCTAGTCGCCTCCGCCGTCACCCCCACCATCGCTACCGCCGTCGCCACCGTCACCGCCGTCCGAGCCCCAGCCGTCACCGCCGCCGGATTCGTTGTCGTCGCTCCCCGTGCCGAGGTTGCTGAACCAGGCGCGGTCCCAGTCGTCGTCGGCGGCGATCGGCTCACCCCCCGTCACCGGGCGCCGCTCCGCCCGGAACCGCGCGAGACCCGTCCCGTCCCCGAGGCCGAAGGAGACGGCGAAGACCTGTGCCATGACAGCATCCAGCGGGTCGGAGCTCTCGTACCGCACCGGGGACAGCGGCAGCAGTACCGAGTCCGGGTCGGGCACCGGTCGCCGCGGGGGCCGCGTCAGCAGGGCGACCCGCCGTTCGTCACGCAGCAGCCACGAACTCACCGCGTTCTCCCGCCGCAACACCCAGTGCTGCCCGGACAGTCGCACCTCCACCCGGCACTTGGACTTGCGCAGCTTCTTCGTCAGCCCGAGCCGGGCCGGGGTGTCGCCGACCGTCAGGCACAGCCCCTTGGACGGATCGGGGGTCTCGCGGACGAAACCCTGGGGCGCCCGGATCCGTACGACGGGAGCGTGCGGCCCCCAGACATCCACGCGCACCAGGCGCCGGTCCACCGCGACGGTGATCGGCCCGGCGGGGCCGGTCGCGAACCGTCGCGCGATCCACAACGGCACTCCCTCGGCCCGGGCCTGGGCCCCGAGGGCCGCCACCCGGTCGGGCCCACCGCACTGCCCAACCGCCAACTCCCCCAGCGCGTGGGCGAACTCGGCCGCCCGACGCGCCCTGACAGGCGTGGTGGTGCCTGTCACGCGGGTCAGCGGCACCACCCCGGTCTCCTCCGGCAGTCGCTCCAGCGGGCGCTCCGCGCCTCCACCACCGAGCCAGCACCCACGCTGGAACGCCTCCGCCATGGCGGCGAGGTTCAGCTCACTCAACGGTGTGGTCCGGCCCCCTCGCCGCAGCTGGTCCGGGGTCAACTCCACTGTTCGGGCCAGCGGATTCCACGACCGCTCCCCATAGAGCACCTCACTCACAACCATCCCCCGCGTCTCAGTGACGTAGTGCTTGCTACGTGCTACTTGCTGACGGCGAAGCGCATGAGGGCGTGCTCGTCCCCCTGCTTGATCTTGCCCGTCGTGTTGATCACTTGGAGCTTCCAGCTCCCATCGACACGGATCGCCTTGGCCACGGCGCAGCCGTTGTCCTGGCTGAGCAGGCTCGGCCAGATGTCGGCGACCTGCTGGGAGGTGCCGCCGGTCGCGTCGTAGACCTTGAAGCTGATGTTGCGCGCCTTCTGGAAGGAGCTGCCCTTCTTGTACGCGGCGGCGACGAACACGATCGACGTGATGTTGGGCGGGATCCGGGCGAACTCGACGGTCACCGTCTCGTCGTCGCCGTCCCCGCGGCCGGTCTGGTTGTCGCCGCTGTGGACCAGCGAGCCGTTGCCCATGGGGTCGAGCGAGTCGAGTCCCGCGAGGCGCACAGGCTCCTTGCCCTGCATGGCGATGGCGATCAGGTCGAGGTCGGTGCCGCTGTTGCGGCGCAGCTTGCCCAGTACTCCGCCGCTGCTGCCGGCGGTGGGGTCCCAGGAGACGCCGATGGACAGGTGGGTGACTCCGTCCAGGTCTGCCGGACCGTCTTCCTTGGTGAGCGTGATCATGTGTGGCGCATCCTCGTGTCGAAGAGTCGAAGTATCGAAGGGACTACAACACGCAGAGTGTGCCCGGCCCCTTCTCGGTTCCCTGTACCGGGGCCGTTGAGCGTCCACTCCGCCTCAGCGAGAGGCTGGTGACGGTACGCAGAGGGGTCTGCGACTACCCAGGCTGAGTTGAGTATCCGTGCTCACGTCCGGTGCGACCCCCCTCGGCGAGTATCGGTGCAGCGGCGCCGCCGAGAGCGCCGGCTCCGCACCGCCGAGACCACTTACGGAGAACCTCATGTCCCGTCGTGTCGCCCTGTCCCTCTCCGCCGGTGTCATCGTCCTCGGCGGCGCCGGAGCTTTCGCCCTCGCCTACGCCGGAGACCAGCCCCCCGCCCTGGCCCACAGCACCGCCCGCTACACCGCCCCGCACGGGGACCAGGACGGCTCGCTCAGCTTCAGCACCGAGGTCACGGCGTCGCCCGGGGTCAAGAGCGTGAAGGTGCTGGCCTATCCGGCGAGTTCCTCGCTCGCGGAGAAGGAACCGACCGTCAAGGAGATGGCCGCGGCGGAGCAGGCCCGCTGCAAGGCCGTCGGCAACGACACCGTGCGCTGCGTCTACACGGCCCGGGTGACCGCCGCCGACTCAGCTTCCTCCCCGCACGGTTCCTGGCGCGTCGCCGTCCTCGCCACGGCCACCGACGGCACCACCACCCTGGACACCAAGGCGGCAGGTTTCAGCGTTCGCTGAACCTCACCACCTCGTCGTGGGCTCGGGGCTCTACGCCGTCGCAACAGGCCGGAGCAACGATCAACGGCTGAACGAGGGGGCGGCGGCGCTCATGCTTCCAGACGGTCCAGCCAGGCGTCCTGGCCGTCCGCCAATGGGAAGGCCAGGGGCAGCGGCTCGAAACGGCAGTGGAACGTCATGCCGTTGTCGCGCCCCGCGCCCGTCACGTGGTGGTCCCACGCATCCGGGACATCCGCGTCGTCGTTCACTTCCAGTTCGAAGAAGGTGGTGTGGCGGGGGAAGCGGCGGATCGGGTGCGGCGTGTGCTCCTCCGCGAGGGGACGCAGCACCCGCACGCAGGTCAGTCCGCACTCCTCCGCGACTTCCCGCAACACTGCCTCTTCCAGAGGCTCCTCCGGGGCCACACCCCCCGCCGGAACGTGCCTACCGGGCGGCAGGTCCGCGTCGTGGTCGAACACGAGCAACTCCACCGGCCGTCCCGCGCGTCGGCGCAGGACGTAGGCGGCCACCCGGATACGCAACGTCAACTCCCGCATTCCCGAAGCGTAGGGGTGACACATCCGCGATCACGGGAGATCCCCCTGCATCGAAGCGACAGGACCTGGTCGCGGCGGGCGTCGGCCAGCACTTCCGTCGGCGAGGCCCCTCATACGGATGGCCCGGGCGGCGGGCCGCAGCGGGCGACGCTCTGGGTCTGCTCGGCAGCGTCACACCAGCGTGGGCATGACGATCACCACCCGAGTGGTGAAGACTGGACAGATGCGTTACGACCTCGGCGGCCTCCTGTTCATAGTGCTCGGTCTCGTCCTTGTCGCCGTCGGCTTCGTCTGGCACGGACGTGCAACGCGTCCCCTCTCGGCGAAACGCGCCCAGGCAGCCCTGATCCGGGACCGCTCCAGAAACCTGCTGCGTGCCGCGGACATGGCGATCGCCGAAGCACGCCGCCGAGCCGCACACGACGAACCGGCCATCGTCACCGTCGAAGACGTGACCAGGGTGGCGTGCCGGCACTACGGACACCTCTTCGTGGAGCGCGAGGAAGCAGCCGCCGCCCTCCGCCGGCGCTATGAGGCCGCCGGCTGCCGGGTGGACTGCATGACCGACGCTTTCAACTGACCCCTTCCAGCAAGTACTTGATGTCTGCACTGCCGGCTCAAGCTGCGATGTCGGCTTCGGGTTGGAGTGCGGGGCCGAGCAGCAGGCCCCCGTCCAGGACGAATTCCGTCCATCATCGAGGCAGCGACGAAGCTGTTCCTGGACTCCGGCTACGACGGCACCTCACTGGCCCGTATCGCGGAGGCCGCCGGAGTGTCGAGGGCGACCCTGTTCAAGCAGTTCACCACCAAGGCGGCCCTCTTCGAGGCGATCGTCACCGAGTACTGGAAGGTCGACGACACGGAGGCACCCCTCCCCGAGCCGGGGAACCTCCGCGCAGGACTTGAGACCATCGGACGCCGATACGTGGCCCTGCTCACCCAGCCCGGCATGGCCGCCCTCTTCCGCATCGTCATCGCCGAGGTGCCGCGCTTCCCCGAGCTAGGCGAGACCCAGTTCAAGCTCGGCAAGCTGCCCTACTTCGAATCGGTCCGCAGCTACCTGGCAGCGGAGGACGCGGCGGGCACGGCCCGGCTCGATGATGCGGAGACGGCGGCGACCCAGTTCCTCGGGATGATCTCCAACTTCGTGTTCTGGCCGCGGATGCTGCTCGCCCACTGGGAGCCTGATGACGCCGCCAACACCAACGCGGTCGACGAAGCGGTGCTGACCATGCTTGCCCGATACGGCACGGAGGGGACCCACGGCGCCTGAGACACCAGGTGCCCCACCTCGGGAAATCGCAACATGATCGAACGACTTATTCAGTGGACTAAGTCGTTATCATGCCTGCATGGCTCATGTTTCCGCGGCCGAGCGCCGTCCTCAGCTGATCAAGGCCGCCATCGACCTCATGACGAGAGAAGGTGTGGCTGCCGGAAGCACCCGTGCCATCGCCGCCGAGCTGGGTGTGGCCCAGGCGACCGTGCACTACACCTTCGGCACCAAGGAGGACCTGTACCGGGCCGTCATGGAGCAGCTCACCCATGATCTGATCGCGCAGGTCGAACGGGCGACGCCCGCGGACGCCGGCTTCGAGGAGACGATCACAGCGCTCGCCGCCGCCCTGTGGCAGACCGTGCGCGAGCAGCCGACCACCCATCAGCTGCTCACCGAACTGTCCATGTTCGCGCTGCGGACGCCACGGCTGCAGGAGGCCCTGGAGGGCCACTACCGCGAGGTGACGGCCGTGACGACGAAGCTGGTGACCGAGGCCGCCGAGCGCGCCGGTCACCAGCTCGACCAGTCGGCGGAGACCCTCGCCCGGTTCTTCCTGGCGGGCTTCGACGGCCTCTCGTCGCAGCATCTCGCCCTGCCCGACGAGGAGGCCGAACACACCTGTCTGCAGGCCCTGGTCTCCGCTGTCGTCGCTCTCGCCGGAGGCCGCATGGAGTTCGTGTCCCTGCCGACGAGCTGACGGCGGGGTGGCCCGGGCACTCCGTCCTCAAACGCCCAAGCGGCCGCCGCCCCTGACATCGGACAGGGGCAGCGGCCGTTGCGTGTGGCGGGGACGACGTCGTCAGACGGTCGGCACGCGTCCGGGCTGCGGTTGTTCGTCGGTGGTGGCCTCCCCGCCGGCCACCGTCATCCTCAGCAGGGGCAGTGAGGCGGCGAAGGTGCCGACCGCCAGGACGATACTCAGTACGCCGGCCCCGGCACCGTCGAGGATGGCGCCGACGGCCAGCGGCCCGACGCCGGTACCCAGCGCACCCGCCCCGCTGAGGGAGGCCACCAGGCGTCCGGTCGGGTCGATGAGCGCCGCGGCGGCGAGCATCTGCACCAGGACGGCCAGTTGGCAGCCCTGCCACAGGACGGCCGCGACGGTGAAGACGACCGGGTCATGGGTGACGATCAGGGCCGCCATCGCGAGGGCCTGCGCCGTGACGAAGGCGGCCATCGACCGCATGCGCCCGAAGTGCCGCGCGCAGAGGGGCCCCACCGCGGCGCCGACGAGTGCCACGACGCTGGAGACGGCGAGGACGGCCGACACGGCCGAGTGCGACATGCCGGTGTGCTGCCGCCCCAGCACCGAGGCGTACGACCACGCGCCTTGGGTGACCGACCACAGGAGCCCGGTGCCGACGAGCAGCAGGACCGACGGTCGCGCCGAGGCCGCCGCAGCCGTACCGGCGGACCCGGCGTCCGGTGCCGCGGGACCGGACGGGCCGTCGGGGAGCCGGCGCAGCAGCGGCCAGGCGAGCGCACAGCACAGCGCCATGAGCAGGAAGCCGCTGCCCTCCCCCAGGTCGTGGTTGGCCGCCGGGACGCCCATGATCAGCAGCGCCGTCACCCCGACCACGCCGGAGATGGTGACCGCGGAGGCCTTGTCGGCGTCGTCGGTGGCGGCGAGGGCGGCCGTGGCCGCCGCGTAGACCGCGCCAAGCCCGGCGCCGAGAACGAGGTTGGCCAGGACCAGGCTCACCGAGTCGGTGGCCGTAGCCGCGCCCAGGAAGCCGGCGCCCGAGACGGCAAGGCCCAGACGGGCCATCCGTACCCGCCCGGGCCGCGCCGCCCGCTTGGCCAGCAGCAGAGTGACGACGGCGGTCGCCATCAGCTGGGTCGCGGCCACGAGCCCGGCGGTGGAGTCCGACAGCGCGAAGCGGGTCGCGAAGTCGTCGACGAAGACGGGCATCACGTTCGCTCCCCCGTTGCCCAGGGTCACTCCGGCGATGAGGGCGACCGCGACGCCGAGGGTCAGGGCGGAGCCGCTGCGCGCGTTCACCGACCGCTCCTCAGAGGGGAGTTGGGAGAGGCCAGCGGCCCTCGGTGGGGCGCGGAGCGTGCGACAGGCATGAGAACCTCACGAGTTCGGGAGGGGGCGGGGCACGAGGTGCAAAGCGGCGGGACGCAGGGTGAAAAGGACAGGGCCACGGACCTGGGGGGAGTGGTGTCCGTGGCCCTGTCGCTCGGTGGGGTGTGCGGTGGACGTCGGCCCCCGCACACCGGGCGGTCAGCCGGCCCAGACGTCCTCGACGTAGGTGCCGGACTCGATCAGGGCGTTCAGCCAGGCGCTCGCCTCGTCGTCACCGGCGCCGGTGTACATGCGGTAGATCGCCATGAACGCCTCCCGCACCGCAGGAGCCATGCGGCGCCCGTCGCCGCAGATGTAGACGCGGCCGCCGGCCTCCAGTGCCGCCCAGACCTCGTCGCTCTCCTTGGCGATGCGGTCCTGGACGAAGCGGGCACCGTCCTCGGGGGCGCAGGAGAAGGTGGGGCGCATGCTGACGGCTCCGGCCGCCTCGGCCGCCTCGAACTCCGCGCGGTGGAGGTAGTCGACGTCGGGGTGGTCGCAACCGAAGTAGCACAGCAGGGTGCCGGTCGACCGGGTGTGGCGGCGGTCGAGGACGGCACCTCGGAAGGGGGCCAGGCCGGTGCCGGCGCTGACCAGGATCACGGGTACGGAGTCGTCCTCGGGCAGACGGAAGGCCTCGCTGCAGGGCAGCACCCGGGCCTGGACGGTGTCGCCGGCCTTCACGGTCCGGAGGTAGTGCGAGCCGATGCCACGGAAGGTGCCGTCGCCGCGGCGGTGGGGCGCGGCGAGCAGCGACACCATCAGGTCGACCTCGCCGGGTGCCGCCGCGGCGGACGAGGAGACCGAGTAGTGGCGCGGGCGCAGGACGGGCAGGAGTTCCAGGAAGACCTCGAACGGGAGCTCGCAGGCCCGGTAGCGCTCCAGCAGGTCCAGGACGCTGTGTCCGGCGACGGTCACCTGCTCGCGGAAGGTCTCCTCGTCCGCCGCCGCGAGCTCGGCCAGGGGGCGCTTCTCGGGCGGGCAGGCGGTGTGCTCGGCGAGTACGGCGACCTGTTCCCGGGTGGCGGCATCCTGCAGTTCGACGAAGTCGGTGAGCAGGCGGCGCAGGGTCAGCGGCCGGTCGACGGGCAGGGCGCCCCGGCTGCGGCGGCGGGCACGGAGCCGGACGGTGCGCTCCAGGTCCAGCGAGAAGCGGTCGGCCACGCGCTGGACGAGGTCGCGCGGGTTGCTCGGCAGGACGGCCAGGTGGTCGCCGGTGCGGTAGGTGACGCCCTCGGGCAGCCGCAGCCTCAGGAACCGCTTGGAACGGCCCAGCCCGTGGTCCATGTCGACCAGTTCGTACGCGTCGAGCACCTCCATCGGCTGGACGCCGTGGCGTGCCGCGAGCCCGCCGATGACCGAGTCGGTCGTGTCCTCCAGCTCGTACAGTCCCGTGTCCTCGTCGGCGTCCTTCTCGGTCCGCTGTACGTTTCCGGCGGCTCCGTACCGCTCCAGCAGGGCGGTCCACAGGTCGCCGGTCCAGCGGTCCACCGTGCCGGCGAAGTCACCTGCGGCGTCCGCGGCGCCACGCTCCAGCAGTGAGGTGGCGCCCGCGGCGGTGAGCTTCTCGTCGATGAGGGTGGGCACGCGCTGGTAGGTGGCGGCCCAGTTGCGGTCGCCGACACCGAGCACGGCGTAGTGAAGGCCGTCGAGCGCGCCGGGCGCCAGGCCCTCCAGCCAGGCGACGAACTCCGTGGCGTCGTCGGTGGGCCTGCCGTTGTAGGAGGCGGCCACGATCACCACCGGCCCGTCACCCGGGGTGAGTTGGCCCACCGCGTCGTTGAGAGGTGCGACGGACGGGGTGAAGCCGTGCTCGTCGCCGTCTTCGGCCAGGTCGCGGGCGATGCCCGCGCAGGTGCCCAGGTTGGAGCCGTGCAGCAGGGTCAGCGCGGTTCCGGTGGCGCGCCGGACGGCGGTGCGGCCCTCGGCGGTGGGGGCGGCGCTCGCGGAGACGGCGGGCAGCCGACGCTCGCCGCTGGTGCGCCGGGCCAGGTTCAGGGTGAACCCGTCGGGCTTGAGGGTGAGGGACTGCTTGATCTTCAGCTGGTAGTTGGCGTGGTCGATCAGGCGGTAGCGGTGGATCACCAGGGCGAGGACCAGCGTCGCCTCGTGCAGCGCGAACTGGCGGCCGATGCAGGCGCGTTCGCCGCTGCCGAACGGCTTGAACAGGTGGACCGGGCGTTCCTCCTCCCGCTCGGGCAGGAACCGGTCGGGGTCGAACAGCTCGACGTTCTCGCCCCAGGCGGGATCGCGGTGCAGCTGCGGGATGAGGATCTGGATCGAATCGCCCTTGCGCACGGCGTACTTCCCGCCGATGACCGTGTCCGCGAGCGGCTCCACCGCGAAAGCGGGCGCCGTCGGCCACAGCCGCAGGCCTTCGTTGAGCACCTGGCGTATGTACGTCAGCTTGCCGATGTCCCCGTAGTCGGGCTCGGGCGCGTCGGCGTCGCCCCACAGGGCGTCGACCTCGGCCTGGGCGCGGGCGAGGACCTCGGGGTGCTTGGTCAGGTAGTACAGGGCGAACGACAGGGCGCCACTGGTGGTCTCGTGACCGGCGATGAGGAACGTGATCGCCTGGTAGCGGATGTTGACGTCGTCCAGGGGCTCACCCGTCACCGCGTGGCGAGTGTGCAGCATGCGCCCGAGCAGGTCGTCGGTGCTCTGATCGCCGGACGCCCGGCGCTGCCGGATCACATCGTCGACGAGGTCCTTCATCAGGGCGACGTCCTCGCGGAACTGCTCCGTCTGCTTCCACTTGAAGAGTTCCGTGCCGGGGATGGACTCCCCCTTGGCCTGGGCGAAGCCCAGAGCCCGCGACAGGGCGGTGACGAAGGGGTGCGGCTCCTCGCGGCTGAACGACTCGAAGTCGTAGCCGAATCCGCACAGGCCGATCGTGTCGAGCGTCAGCCGTGTCATGTCGTCGGCGACGTCCACGGGCTCCGCACCCGCCGCCCGGTCCCACTTCGCGGTCAGCTCGCGGGCGACCTGGAGCATCGTGGCGTGGTAGCCGCGCATCGCGCCGAGGGAGAACGCCGGCATCAGGACGTCGTGCGCCTTGCGCCAGTTGGGCTCGTCGTTGAAGGCGGTGAAGAGCCCGTCGCCGGTGATCTCCCGAACGATGACGAGGTCGGGGTGCACGTTCTTGCGGAACCGGCTCTCGTCCGCCAGCTCGGTGACCAGGTCGAGGCCCGAGGCAAAGTTGATCTCGTTGCCGAAGACGCGGATCTTGAACAGCGGCCCCAGCTCGGTGGCCTCTTTCATCACATAGTGCAGGCCGTCGACACCACTGGGGATGTCGAACGCGTGGCCGACCAGAGGCAGGGCGGGCCGCTGGGGAATCGGTTCGGTTCCGCGCAGGGTCTCGTGGGTCATGAGCTGCCTTTCGTTCCGCACAGGCTGTCGCTGACCAGAACTATACGAGCGACATTGTCACTCGACAATGTCAGTCGATTGTGGCAACTGACACAGTCGATCGACGGAACCATGCGGGGCCCTGTCCGTCCGCCCGGACCCAAGCCCCCGCAGGGGGCATGCCGCAACGCAAGAGGTCCCTCCCGCGACGCACGTCGCGGGAGGGACCTCTGCTGGTGGGGCGTCAGAAGCCCACGGCGCCCCAGGAGTGGGCGGTGTAGTCACCCGGCCCGAACTCCCAGCCGGCCATGACGCTGTTGAGGTAGTGGTCGCCGGTGTAGAAACCCCTGTTCTGGCCGTAGTTGAAGAACGGGGTGAGGCTGCCGGACCACCAGCCGGACTTGCTCCTGTCCAGGAAGCTGAGGGTGTGGCCGCCGTTGCTCCAGGTGTACTCGTAGATGTCCCAACTACGGCCGCCCAGGCTGACGTTGGTCGCGGCCGGGACCGCGTTGCCGCTCGCGTCGTAGTGGTCGGCCAGCGGTTTGGTGTTGTACCAGTTGAGCCAGATCATGATCTCGGTCTTGGAGTTGCGGTCGGTCGGTGCGGGGTAGGGGTCGATGAAGATGTCGTACGCGGCGTCGTAGTAGGAGCCGGACTTCGGGGATGCCGACTGGCTGAACCACGAGGTGTTGTTGGGACTGACGTCGCGCATCTTCTTGGGGAGCGTGGTCACCGGCGACGAATAGCCCCAGTCCTTGCCGTTGACCATGGCGACGAAGCCGGTGCCGGTCGAGGAGTTCACGCCCCAGTTGTTGTCGTCGCTGTACCACGTCGAGGCGTTGCCGCCGGTCGCGTAGTACTTGAACCAGTACGTCTGTGACGCTGCCACCGCCGAGTTCGGCAAGGTGAGGACGAGAGCCAGAGCCGCGAACAGCGCGGCCCAGCCGATACGGATTTTCATCAGCCCTCCGGAATGTGTGTGGAGTGGGGGGATCACACAGGAGAGGAAGTCGGTCGTCCTGCCCTGGCGGCAGGGCCACGTCGGTCCCCTCTTCGGGACCGTGGGTGCGGAGCGCGGTGACCCGAAGTCAGGCCTCACTCGGGTCGCCGTAGATGACCCCGCGTCCGTTGGTGCCGAAGTAAACGCGGCCGTAGACCCGGGGGTCTCCGGTCATGGTGTTGCCGGTCCAGGCGTACTGGTGCCGGTCGTCGTTGATGCGGATCCACGTGCGGCCCGCGTCGTCGGACCGGAAGATGCCGCGCACACCGTGGATCTTGGAGCTGGTGTAGACGGCGGGGTAGGTGGCACCGGGTGCGGCCTTGCCGAATCCGACGACGTCGCCTTCGTCCACCGCCTCGAACCTGGTGAAGGACGTACCGGAGTCGGTCGACCGCCACAGTCCGTACGGCGTGGGGGTGGCGGGCTTGGTGGTGCCGCCGGCCAGCCAGATGTCGCCCTCGTGGCCCGGGACCGGCTTGAATCGGACGTTCCCCGCGACGGGCAGACCGGTCGCCGCCGTGGCCGTGAAGGTCTTGCCGCCGTCCGTGCTGAGGTAGAAGACGCCGGAGGCGTAGGCGTAGAACGTCGCCGGGTTCACCCGGTCGGAGCGTACGGGGGCTCCGGCCGGCACCCCCTTCGAAGCCGTCCAGGTCGCTCCGTGGTCGTCGGACCAGCTGACCGGCGCGCCGGCCGGTGACCAGACGACGCGTCTGCCGTCGGCGCTGATGGCGACGGCCTGGTCCTCGACTCCGGGGCCGGTGACACCGGAGGGTTCACTGCCCGACGGCTTCCAGGTGCCCCCGCTGTCGGTGGAGACGGCGAAGTGCTGGGTCCAGCCGCTGGTGGGGTGGCCGACGCGCACGATGGTGTGGGGCGCCAGCTCCGCGTAGTCCAGGGCCGGGGTGCCGCCGAAGGTCGGGCTGTCGTACATCTTCGGCGCCTTGCGGAAGTCCGTGTGCCGGAAGCCGCCGACATCGCCGACGCCGGAGAAGAGGTGCGCCGCGCCGACGGGCGGGCTGATCACCGCCAGGACGGAGGTTTCCTCCAGCCCCTTGGCCCGCACGGACAGGTGCACCGTGCCGCCGCTGTCCCAGTCGGTCAGGTTGTCCGCGCCGTAGATCGTCGCGCCGGTGCCGTACATGAAGTGGCCGGAGTCGAAGGGGTCGATCTGGACGGACTCCATCATCCAGCCCAGCTTGGGGGTCATCTCCGGCAGCGACGGCGAGGCGTTCCAGGTCAGCCAGGGGGCGGCGGAGATGTCGATGTCGTAGCGCAGGGTGCGCTCGGAGTTCGGGCCGGACTCCCACGCGGGGGTCCAGCTCGCGCCGCCGTCGGTGGAGCGGAAGAGGAGGCAGTCCGGGTACCACTTGACCTGGGTGGACACCATCAAGGTGTCCGGGTTCTGCCGGTCGATGGTCAGGCCGCTGTAGCCGTACTGGTTGTCGTCGCTGGTGGACGGGACCGGGCTGATGCGGGTCCAGGTGTCGGTGGCGGTGTCCAGCTTCCACACGTCGCCCCTGGAACCGTCGTACGGGCCCGCGGTGTTGCTGGTCGCCAGGTACAGGTAGCCGCCGACATGGTCGAAGACCGCGTGGTGCGGGATGAAGCCGGTGGGCTGCCCCGGCACGCGTTCCCAGGTCGCGCCCGCGTCGGTCGACCGGTACAGGATGTTGTCCTTGTCGGCGACGGTGACGTAGAGGGTCCGGGTGGCCTTCCCCGCTCTGCCGGTGCGCTTGTCGAAGACGACTTGCAGCACGCCCAGGTTGTCGCCGTTGGGACCGTCGGTGTCGGTCGGGTCGGGGACGAAGTTGCCCGCGTTCGGGAAACTGGTGACCTTCGCGAAGGTCTTGCCGTGGTCGGTGCTGCGCCACAGCCCGTGGCCCCCGCGCACGCCCAGGTAGAGGATCCTGTTGCGGTGAGGGTCGATCGCCAGCCGCTCACCGATGCCCCGACCGGGCATGTTGCCGCCCAGCCGGAACGGCAGCGGGGTGGTCTTCCAGGTGCGGCCGCGGTCGGTCGAGCGCAGGATCGCCGCCAGGCTCGGGTCCCATTCGGGCATGGGGTAGGTGCCCGCCGCCAGGTAGACGCGGTCGGGGTCGGCCTCGTCGGTGGCGATGCTGATGATGCCGGTGTGTCCGTACTCGTCCCAGCCGACCCAGTCGGTGAGGGGGATCCACCGTCTGGTCTTCGTGTCGAGGCGGTAGGCGCCGCCGATGTCGGTACGGGCGTACACGAGCCCGGGTTCGGACTGGTTGAAGACAATGCCCGTGACGAAGCCGCCGCCGACTATCTCCGCGTTGCGGAAGGTGTAGGGCACGCGTCGGGCCTTTCCCGCCGTGGGGGCGGACGCGGCGGAGGCAGTGGAGGGGGCGAGCACAGGGAGCGCGGCTGCGGCCGCGCCGGCGGCCAGCAGCCCTCGCCGGGAGAGGTCCTGGGCATCACTCATGACGGGTCCTTGCCTTTCGGGTGCAGGTCCGTACGGGTCTGCGCACAGGCAGCGGGCCCATGGGCTCCGACGTGGTCGGAGGTGGGTGCGCGGACGCTGCGGGGGGATGGGAGTAGTCCTTGTCGATGCGCTTCGACGTTTCGGTGACACTAAGGCGGTGTTTCCCGGGCGACAACGGGCCGCTCCGGTCACTTTTTGGTAACAGGCGCGTTCGGAAGCCGCATCACACGACTGTGCGACACGTGATTGACACACGACCCAGCGCCATGCCAACGTCGAAGCGCTTCGACTACGTTCCCCACCGTGCGCCGTTCCCGAGACATGGCGCCGGCGGGTCGCCGACGTACCGGAGGAGGCCGGGCGGACATGCGACAGATCGCACGCCACGACGTCGTCTTCGTCGCCGGCACCGCCGGAGAGCATGAACTGACCTGGTCGCAGAAGGCCCATGCACGCGACGGATGCCACCCCCGTCTCCACGGCCCCCGCAACAGGAACCAACGGATGGCGCGGCTGCTCGACAGCACACCCGACATGGCCGCGCTGCTTCATGCCTTCGCCGCGGTCATGGCGCACTTCGAGGCGCTGCGCACGCTGTATCCGCGCGCCGCGGACGGCCACCCTCGCGCGGTCGTCGTCGCCTCCGGCGTGCTCCAGGTCGACGAGTACGCCTGCGACGCCCCGGTGACGAGGGACGAGCTGAGCGCTCTCACCCTTCGGCTGGCCGAGCCCGGATTCGGCCCGGACGACCTGCCGTTACGGGCCGCCGTCGTCACCGTGGACGGCAGACCCCGCCACATCGCACTGTCGTTGCACCACTTCTCGGCGGACACGACGGCCGCCCGGATCGTGGCCGAACGCCTGGCCCGACTGGCGGCCGATCCGGGCGCCGACCTCGGTACGGGGTGGCAGCCGCGGCAGATCGCGAGCTTCGAAGGCAGTCCCTCGGGGCTGCGGCACGCCCATCGTGTCGACGCCCACGACCGGGCCATGCTCCGTCAGTCCGCCATGCCCGAACTCCAGCTGCCCGGAAGCCACGAGGGCGCCCTCTACAACTTCGTATGCCTCGACTCGGCGGCGGTCGCGCTCGCGGCAGCCGGACTGGCGAAGCAGTACCGGACCTCCGCGGCCGCCGTCCTGCAAGCCGCATACGCCTGCGTGCTCGCCGATCACCTCGGCATCGCGAAGTGCGTGTTCAACACCGTGATGGCCAACCGGCAGACCGCCTTCGCCCGCGACGCGGTGGCCCATGTCGCCGGCAGGGCCCTGGTCCCGGTCGACACCTCCCTGGGCAGTGAACGGTTCCCGGCACTGTGCCGTGCCGTCGACGCGGCACTCGTCAGATCCGCCTCCGTCAGCCTGCGGGAACCCGAGCGCTACGCCAGATCCCTGGACGAGGCCTCCGACGAACTGGGCCGCTCCGCGGACAACCCGTACATGGTCAACATCCGTCCCATTGCGCCCCGCACGCTGATCCGAGCCCGCGTGGACACAGCGCGGCAGGACTTCGAGCGAGCCATGACGACCAGCCGGTACGGACGATTCCCCAAAACCGTCGACACGTACGCCGGCAAGCTCTGCTTCATCGTGTGGGACATGGCCGAAACGGCCGGCATCAGTCTCGGGACGGACGCGGCATCGTTCGACGCGGCGGATCTCGAACAGATACTGCGGTCCTTCGAGAGGCGGCTGGTCGGAACGGCGATCGGCGCTCACGCCGCGCGGAGCGGCTCCTTCGCCGACGCATAGGGGTACGAACAAGCGCCTCGGATTCCGCTGTGTACGCGGGAAGCGAACTCCCGTACCCGGCAACGACCATCTCTGGCCATGACCAGTGGGTTATCGTTCCGCCGGTGGGCGGTGGGGCGCCCCGAAGGGGGAGTTGTGGGAGCGAATGGCGAGGGGTCGCGGCTGGTCGCGACCGAGGGCGGCCACCGGGTGACACCGGCCGAGCTCTTCTTCGACTTGGTGTTCGTGTATGCGATCACTCAGGTCACCGCACTGATGGCGGCCGACCCGAGCGCGCTGCGGCTGCTCGGCGGGATGGTCGCGCTGGCGCTGCTGTGGTGGTGCTGGTGCTGTTTCGCCTGGCTGGGGAACGTCGTACGGGCCGACTCCGGCGCGATGTTCACCGTGCTGGTGTCCGTGATGGCCGTTGTCCTGATCGTGTCGCTGGCCGTGCCCGAGATCTACGACGACGCGCCCGGCGGACTGCCCGCCCCGTTGGTCTTCGTCCTGTGCTACGGCGCCGTCCGCGTCCTTCACCTGGTCACGTACTGGCTGTCGGATCCCACCGATCAGGCCCTGCACCACGTCCTGCGCCGCACCGCCCTGGTCTCGGTGACCCCGCCGTTCGCCCTGCTCCTCATCGGTGCGGCGTTCACCGGCACCACCCGGATCCTGATCTGGCTCGCCGCCGTGCTCATCGACTACCTGGGCATCTTCCTCACCGGAAAGTCGGGCTGGCGGGTCGCCTCACCCGGCCATTTCGCCGAACGCCACGGCCTGATCGTCATCATCGCCCTCGGCGAGTCGATCGTCGCCATCGGCGTCGGTGTCTCCGGCTTCGCGCTGAGCACCCCGGTCCTGGCCGGTGCCGCCCTGGGGCTGCTCGTTTCCGTAGGGCTGTGGCGCCTGTACTTCCGCCAGCTCGCCGAGACGGTCGAGCATCGGCTGACCGCGGTGACCGGCGACGACCGCACCCGGCTGGCCCGTGACGCGTACACCTTCCTCCACCTTCCCCTGGTGGCCGGAATCGTCATCACCGCCCTCGGCATGAAGAAGACCCTCACGCAGATCGCCGACACCGGCCACTACGACCTGACGGAACCCCTCCACGGAGTCGTTGCCTGGGCCCTGCCCGGCGGCGTGGGCCTGTTCATCCTCGCCTCGGCCGCCCTCCTCTTCCGCACCACGAGCCACCGTTCCCCGCTCCTCCTCGCCGCCGGAGCCGTCTGCCTCGTCGCAGGACCCGCCATCGTCTTCATCCCCTCCCTCGCCGCCCTCGCCCTCCTTGCCGCGCTCGTGACCGCCCTGGTCGTCGTCGAGGACACCACCGTCCGGCCCCAGGTGACCGCGGCCGACTGAGCCCGGAAAAGAGGCGTGTTTCTGCCGTAGCTCCCTGTCACACGTGTGAGCGCCACGTGTCTCTGTAGGGGGCCAGGAACGCGCTCAGGGCCGACAGCATCGGTTCGGGTGCTTCCTCGGCCGGGTAGTGGCCGCACCCGGGCACGACCACCGTCTGCACGTCCTCCGCACCCAGCTTCATCGTGGCGCCGACCGCCGCGCCCACACTCATCTCCCCGCCGATCGCCAGAACGGGAAGGGACAGTGGCCGAGTCCTGCGCTTTTCGTTCTGCGCGATGGTGGAGTCCAGCGCGCGGTAGAACTCGAAACTGCAGCGCAGAGCTTCCGGGTCGGAGGCCAGCACGTCGACGTAGTACTGGACGGCCTGCTCGGGCAGCGGCTTCCCCGCCTTCTTGGCGAACTGGTTTCCGAAGTAGAGCCCTTCCCGTCCTCGGACCAACTGCTCGTTGACTTCTGCCAGGCGGTTGAAGGCGAAGTGCCACAGGCGTTCGTTGGCCTCGCGACTGCCCAGAATGGGAGCGGAGGGGGAAAGTCCGGGGATGGTCGCCTCGGCGACGGCCAGGCGGTCGAGCCGGTCCGGGTGGTCCGCGGCCAGGGCATAGCCGGTCCACATGCCGACGTCATGGCCGACCATGGCGAACCGCTGATGCCCGAGGGAATCCATGAGGGCGACCAGATCACTGGCAAGGGTGCCGGTGTCGTACCCGTCTCGCGGCTTGTCGGACAGGCCGACACCGCGCGGATCGACGGCGACGACGTGAAAGTCCTGGGCGAGTGCGGGCATCAAGAAACGCCAGGCGTACCAGGTCTGCGGCCAGCCGGCCAGCAACAGCAGGGCGGGGCCGGATCCGCCGGTGACGGCGTGCAGACGCACGTCTCCGGTGTCCACGTACCGACTGGTGAAGAGGTCGGCGAAACCCGTCGGGAGTTCCGGCGCGCCGGAGGCCGAACCTGGTCCTTGCGGGGTGGGGAGGTCACTGGACGAGAGATGCATGGCGCCACCCTAGGCATCTTGGATCGATCGGTCAAAGATAGTTTGACCAGTCGGTCCACCATGCTGTTAGCCTCGCGACAGCGGCGTGGATCAGGAGGTGCACCGTGTCGGGCCGGAAGCAGTTCGACGTCGGTACGGCGGTCGACCAGGCGATGCGGGTGTTCTGGGAGCGTGGGTACGCCGACACCTCGCTCGACTCCTTGAGCGCCGCCACCGGTCTCGGCCGGGGTTCGCTCTACGGTGCCTTCGGTAACAAGGAAGCCCTGTTCACCCGGTGCCTCGATCGTTACTCCGCCATCTACGGGACGCGTTTCGAACAGGCACTGGCCGCGCACCCGCACGATCCGGTCCGCTCGGTCGAGGCGTTCTTCGACGTCACCCTGGATCGCATCGCGGATCCATCGGTCCCCGCAGGGTGCCTGGTCGCCCAGTCGGCCGCGCAGTCGTCGACCCTGAGCGCGGAGTGCGGCGCCCGCGTGCGCAGCCTCGTCGCCGCGCAGCAACAGCGGGTACGTACGGCCTTGGCGGGCTCCTCGGCCGACGCTCGATCGCTGGACGAGCTGGCCACATACGTGGTCGCCGTCAACCAATCCCTGGCCGTCCTGAGCCGCATCGGCTCCCCTGACAGCGAGCTGCGATCCGTGGCCCGCGTCGCCTGCTCCACGGTGGCGAACACCATCAGCGCACGCTGACTTCCGACGGTCCGTGAGAGGTACGGGTGCCGAGGAACGGCCAGGACAACCAGAGCCAACGGCTTGCGGCAGCGACCCCAGCTCGGGAAGGGTGTCTTCGGAGCCGGATGAGGATTGTCGCCGCGGCGGTGACCATCGGTTGAGCCGAGCGTGCCGGGGAGCGATCCTGGTGGCACCGCCCGTGACGCGTGGTGCCTGCGGGATCGTCGTCACGGCAGGAACGAGAGTGGGTCGTCCCATGGACAACCGGTCCATCGGCTCCGGTGCGGCACGGGGCACCGGGGTACCAGAGGACTTCGCCGTCGTCATCGATGCCCGGCTGCACGTCATGGCGTGGAGTTCCGGTGCCCAGGCCCTGTTGGGACACACGGCCGACGACGTCGTCGGCCGTCCGGTCGCCGCCCTGCTCGCCGCGGACCTCCCCCACCCCGCCGTTCGGCGATGGGCCGCGGGCGAACCGTGGACCAGCGAGGTGGCGCTGCGCCACCGGGACGGCGACCGGATCGTCGTACGGCTGCGCGGAGCACCGCTGTCGACCGGGGCAACCCGCTCGCTCTGGCTCGTCACGGATGCCACGGTGACCTACGCCTCCGGCCCGCGCGCCGCCGACGCGGCCGAGCTGTGGGACCGCACGCTCGCGCAGCTTCCGCTGCCCGTGGCCGTCTACGACCACCGCAACCGGTTCGTGGCCTGCAACGAAGTGATGAGCCGGGCCATGGGCCTGTCCAGCCAGGAGATGGCAGGCCGGACCCTCACCGAGATCCAGCCGAGCCACAAGGAGACGGACCGCCTCCAGCGCGAGGTCCTGCGCACCGGGGAGGCGCTCCACAGCGAGCAGGCGCCGGGCCGGGGCCTGGGCGAGGTCGACGAGCACGCCTGGTCGGTGTATCTCACCCCGCTCAAAGACCCGGACGGCTCGGTCCAGGGCTTGTCGGCGCTGGTGATCGACACCACCGAGCAGTACTGGGCCCGGCGGCGCCTGGAGGTGCTCAACGAGGCCAGTGCGCGGATCGGGAGCACCCTCGACGTGACGCGGACCTCGGAGGAGCTTGCCGAGGTGGCGGTCGCGGGGTTCGCGGACTTCGTCGTCGTCGACCTGCTGGAGTCCGTCGTCTCCGGGGACGAACCGGAACCGGTGGCGCGCACCGACCAGGTCGTCCTGCGCCGTGCCGCCCATGCCTCGGTGCTCCCCGGGTGTCCCGAGTCCGCGATAGCGGTGGGCGAGCAGGCCACCCGTCCCCCGCACTCCCCCGCGGCCTGGGCACTGCGCACCGGCCGGGGCACCCGGCACCGCATCGGCGACCCGGTGCTGCGCGAGTGGGTAGCGCAGTCCCCGGCGCGCGCCGAGGCGGTACGCCGGTACGGGATGCACTCGATACTGCTCGTCCCGCTGCGCGCCCGCGGCGTCACCTTGGGCCTGGTGTATCTGGTGCGGCACCGCACGCCGGAACCCTTTGGTGACGAGGACCTGCTGCTGGCCGAGGAGATCGCCGCCAGGGCGGCCGTGAGCATCGACAACGCCCGGCGTTACACCCAGGAACGCCGGACCGCGCTCGCCCTTCAGCGCAGTCTGCTGCCCGAGCGGTTGCCCTCCCCGACCGCCGTGGACCTGGCCTACCGGTATCTGCCGGCGGGGTCCGCGAGCGGGGTCGGGGGCGACTGGTTCGACGTCATCCCCCTGTCCGGGGGACGGATCGCCCTCGTGGTGGGTGACGTGGTCGGCCACGGCATCCACGCCTCCGCGACGATGGGGCGCCTGCGCACGGCGGTCCGTACGCTCGCCGACGTCGACCTCGCCCCCGACGAGCTGCTCACCCAGCTCGACGACCTGGTCGTCCGGCTCGACCGGGAGGAGGGGCCCGACGCCCGGGGCTCGACGAGCGCCGCATATGGCGAGGTGGGCGCCACGTGCCTGTACGCCGTCTACGACCCTGTCTCCCGCACCTGCCGGCTGGCCCGCGCCGGTCATCCGCCGCCGGCCCTGGTGACCCCCGACGGGACCGTACGGTTCCTCGACCTGCCCGCCGGCCCGCCGCTCGGCGTCGGGGGGCTGCCGTTCGAAGCCGTCGAGGTCGACCTGGCGGAGGGGAGCCTGCTCGCCCTGTACACGGACGGGCTGATCGAGGCCGCCGACCGGGACATCGACCGGGGTCTCGGCCTGCTGCGGGACGCGCTCAGCCATCCACCGTCCGGCCTGGAGGACATCTGCGACCTGGTGGTCCGCAAGGTGATACCCGCCGCTCCCGCCGACGACATCGTGCTGCTCCTGGCCCGGACGGCCGCGCTGGAGCCCGACCGGGTGCGCACCTGGCGGCTGTCCGCGGATCCCGCCCTCGTCGCCGGGGTCCGCCGGATGGCGAGTGACCAGCTGAGCGTCTGGGGCCTGGCCGAGCTGGCCTTCGCCGTCGAGCTCATCGTCAGCGAACTGGTCACCAACGCCATCCGCTACGGCAGCGCACCCATCGAACTGCGCCTGCTGCGCGGCGACACACTCGTCTGCGAGGTCTCCGACGGCAACAGCACCGCCCCGCACCTGCGGCGGGCCCGCACCTTCGACGAGGGCGGCCGCGGGCTGCTGCTCGTCGCCCAGCTCGCGGACCGCTGGGGCAGCCGGCAGACACCCACCGGAAAGACCATCTGGGCAGAGTTGCCACTGCCGACGTGAGCGTTCCCGTGGCGTCGGTCCTGCGGGGGCTGCGGATCCGTGTCGACCGTCAAGGCTGTCCCTGCTGCTGCGGGTGATCGACCAACTCCAGCGCCTGCTCGACGCTCTCCGACACCGGGACCGTGATGCTCACGCCGGTGAGATCCAGAATCCGGCGCACGGCGGGCTGCGGCGCGATGATGTGCACGCTGCCGGGCAGGTTCCGGGCTTCCTGGTAGACGCGGAGAATGATGTTCATGCCGGAGGAGTCCATGAACGGCACGTCCGTGAGGTCGAGCAGGAAGTGGCGTCGGCCGTGGTGCAGTTGGTTGGCCAGATGATGCTGGAACTCGGTCGCGGTGTCGACGTCCAAATAGCCCTGCACCGTGATCAGGGCCACGTCGTCACGCACCAGGGCGACCTCGACGGACAGGGGGTTCTGGGCAACGGACACGAGTGCCTCCAACGACATGTACTACGGCCGGATCTGATGACGCGCTGGCCTGCGGGTCGCGGCGGGTGCCGCGCATGCGCGCTTACCCCTCGACAGACACCTCATGCCCCCTGCGCACCAGGCCGTTCGACGTTCCCGGCCGTACGTGACACGGTGGGAGGAGCCCAGCGGCCGTTCCCGGCCGCCAACCCCCCAGGAAAGGGGGACCAACCGTGGGCACTCACATCACCGTGAGCCCCGGCGGCTACGCCGCCACGCTGACCGTGCACGACGACATCGACGACCGCGCACGGCCTGCCATCGAAAGCGCGGCGTGCGAGCTGCCGCCTTCCGTGCGGCGGCTCACTCTCGACCTCGCCGGCGTCGGCTTCACGGACTCGGCACTCCTCCACCTCCTCCTCACGGTCGACGGCTGTGTGGCGCGCCGCGGCGGCCTGCTGAGGGTCGTCGGTCTGCGCCCCCAGCCGCGCCGTGTGCTCGCTCTCGCCGCCGATGTGCGCCCTGAGCCCCATTGGGAGGTGTACCTGCGCTCTCCGGGCCCGAACTGACGCTCGCACCCTGTCGCAGTCGGGGGCCGTGCCCGGTACGCGGAGCAAATGCGGCCCGCATGTACGCGGGCGAGCCGGGTATCCGCTGCTGTGGGCACACGGCAGCGGCTCGCCACGATTCGCTGCGCACCGCACGACAGAACACCCGGGACGTCAGCCGGAGAACGGCACTCCGATTCGCCCGGGCGCTGGACGCGACGCCGGAAGGCGCAACCTTGAGGCGCACTCGTCGGTCTCTCCACCGGGACACCGGCCGCCTCCGCCATGCTGCGCAGGCCGCGCGCAGCATGGCGCACGCCGCAGCGGCGCCCCGTGACGGTGGCAGGCCCGTACGACGAAGGCATCGAAAGGCCGTCCGACATGACAGAAAACGCAAGGTACTTCGCCCTCGGCCGGGACCGACGGCCGACTGTGGAGGAGCCCCGGGCACTGGTCCAACGGTGAGCCGGTCCGACCGCACGGCCGTGGTGACGACCGCGGCGTCGGCGCGGGAGTACGCGCGGGCGGTCGTACGGGAGCAGTGGGACACGGAATCCCGCACGGCGCGGGAAGAGGACGTCGTCGATCTGCTGCTCGTCGTCTCCGAACTCGTCAGCAACGCCCTGCGGCACGGTGACGGACTCGCCGCCTTCGAGGCCACCGCCACCCACGACGGGGTCCGGCTGACCGTCCACGACCACAGCGACGAACTTCCCGACGTCGTCCACGGTTCCGGCGCTCTCCCCCTGCCGGGGCAAGGACAGGGTTACGGCTGGCCGATCATCATGCGCCTGGCGCGTGACATCCGCATGGAGCGGCTCCCCGGCGGCGGCAAGGCGATCAGCGTGCTGGTCCCGCTGCGCGGCCGGCCCCAGCCTCCTCACCAGGGCAGAAAGACGTGAATCTCCTTGCCGTCCGACTGTTGGACGACACTGACCTGACTGCACAGCGACTGGATCAGATACCAGCCGACCCCGCCGCCTCCGTCACGGTGGAACGGGCGCGGGGCCGGCGGGGTGCCGCTCGTGTCGTGGACGACGACGTGGACGCCGTCGAAGGTCCTGCGCAGCCGGACCTCGAAGGGGCCCGGCGCGTACTGGACCGCGTTCGCGGTCAGCTCGGCGACGACGAGGAGGACGTCGTCGTGGTGTTCCGGCGCGGTCGGCGGATCCACCCGCGCGAGATCGTCGAGGAAGCGCTCGGTGTCCAGTCGGGCCTCTGTCACGTCATGCAGCTCGCCCCGGTAGCGCATGGCCTGCTCAGGGTCCTTCCCGGACGCCCCACTTCCCTGCCAGCGGTGATCGGTCGTCATCTCGCCTTCCCACCAGGAGCCGCGCCCCTGCCGGCCCGGCTCACTCGTCCCTGCGATTGCCTGTCTTCCCGAAGGCGACGAGGCTACTCATAGGAAAGGCAACCGAACCCCCCGTCTACGTCACCCGGATACCCACGACACAAGTGTCGTCGTCCGTGTCCGACCTGCTGTGGGTGAGCAGGCGGTCCAACTGTTGTTCGAGTACGGGCTGAGGCGCGCGCGCCGTGGTCAGCAGGTGGGTCAGTGACTCCTCCACGGAGCGGTCGCGCCGTTCGATCAGACCGTCCGTGTACATCAGCAGGGTGTCGTCGACGGCCAGTTGCATCTCCTGCTCCTCGTACACCGCCTCCGGTACGGCACCCAGCAGCATCCCCTTGACCAGCGGCAGCGGAGTCGCCTCAGTGCCGCGCACCAGGACCGGCGGCAGATGGCCCGCCCGGGCCCACCGCAGGCTGCGGCGCTCGGGATCGTACAGACCACAGACCGCGGTGGCGGTGACGGCCCCGGTCAAATGGTGGGCCACCATGTTCAGCCAGGACAGCAGTTGGCCCGGTCCGGCACCGGTGACGGCGAGGCCACGCAGCGCGTTGCGCAGCACGACCATGCTGGTGGCGGCCTCGATTCCGTGCCCGGCCACGTCTCCCACGCACAGCAGGACCAGTCCGGCGGGCAGGACGACGGCGTCGTACCAGTCGCCGCCGACCAACTGCTCGGTCTCGGCCGGTCGGTAGCGCACCGCCACCCGCAGTCCGGGCGCCTCCAAGGGGGCCTGCGCCGGCGGCATGATGGCGTGCTGCAACTGGAGTGTCAGCCGGTGGCGTTCACTGGCCTGCTGCTCGGTGTGGGCGAGTTGGTCGCGGGTGGCGGCGAGCGCCACCTCCGTCCAGTGGTGGGCCGAGATGTCCTGGTAGGCGCCTCGTACGAGGTTCAGCCGGCCGTCGGAGTCGAGCACCGGTTCGGCGGCCACCCGCAGATGCCGGGTGACCCCGTCGGGCCGTTGCAGACGGAAGGCCGTGGCAGCGGGCCGGTGGTGGTAGAGCAGAGTGCGCAGGAAGCGGCCGAGGGCGACCGCGTCGTCGGGGTGGGCGTGCGCCGGCAGGTCCTCCAGCGGCACCGGGCCCAGGGAGGTCGGCTGGCCGTAGAGATGGTAGAGCTGGCCGTTCCAGGTGATCTCGCCGGTCAGGAGGTTCTCCTCGAAACCGCCGATGCGGCCCAGGCGCTGGGCGTGCTGGAGCAGGTGGGCCAGGCGTGCCGTCTCGTCCTCTATGCGCCAGATGAGCAGCACGCTGCCGCCGTGGCGGCTGACGCTGATGTCGGCGACCGCGGACAGCGGCACATCGCCGACCAGCGCGGTCAGCCGCATGCGCTGGGCGCGGAACGGCTCTCCCGTGGCGTGCACGCGTTCGACCTGCTCGAACAGTCCGCCGTCGCCCGCGGCCATCGGGTAGGCCTCCAGCAGCAGCGCCCCGTTGACGACGCCTCGCGGCCGGCCCGCGGGGTCCTGGAAGCGGGCGTTGACGTGGTGGATCCGGAAGTCGACGAGTTCGCCGCCCGCGTCGACGTGCGGGACGAGGACCAGTGCGGGGTCGTGGAGTCCGTCGGCCAGGTCCGTCAGCTCGGCGGCGTCGGGCAGGATGCGCGGGCTGCCGTCGGGCCGGCGGAGGGCGTACGTCTCCAGGGTGTGCGCGCACAGCTCCGCCAGTGCCTCGATCTGACGGGCGATCTGCGGGGGCTGGGGCTCCAGCGGGGCCGGCCAGACGATCTCCAGGACTCCGTGGATGCGGCCCGCGGCGGCGGCGGGCATGGCGACCCTGCCGCCGTGCGGGAACTGGTGCTGGCCGACGGAGGGCAGGGCGGTGTCGGACAGGGAGCCGATCCACTGACCGGTACGGGCGGTCAGGCCGCGGCGTGCCACGGTGGTCACGCCCGGCGGTACGTGCCGCCAGCGCCCCGCTTCCGCGCCGGAGAACCCGGCGCTGCCCGCGAGGGTGAGCGATCCGTCGGCGCCCAGGGCCCAGATGGCCACGGCGACGGCGCCCAGCGGGGTCAGCGCGTGCGCCAGGAGGGAGTCGGCGACGGTCTGCGCGTCCTGGGCGGCGGCCAGCGCGGCGCTCTCCGCGGAACGCAGTCCGACGGCGGAGGAACCCTGACCCGCCGTGCCGGGCCCCTGGGGCTGTCCCGTCGTGGCCGCGAGGAAGGCGGCCGTCACCTCGGAGAGCCGGTCGCGCGAGGCCTGGTTGATCACCTCGACGGCGAACTCCAGCGGTGTCACACCGGCTTGTTCGGTGAGCTCGGCCAACTGGCGGGCGGCCTGCGCGGGACCGCACTGCAGGCGTTCGACGAGGATGCCCTTGGCCAGTTCGATCAGGGCCCGCCCGTCCGCTTCCGCCTGGGCGGCGCGTACCTCCCTCCGCAGGCGCTCCACGGTCGACGCGAGCCGTCCGACGGGAGAGATCCGGTCGGCCGCGTCCCCGTCCTCGCCCGGGGCTGTCACGGTGTCCTGTCCACTGCGGGCGGCGGGCAGCGCGGCGGCCACCCGCCCCGAGGCCGGCTCCCCGCAGCTCGCGGGAGCGTCGGCGGGCTGCTCGCCGGTACCGGCGCTCGCGGGGTCGGGGGGCTGCTGGGGTCGGCTCACGATGACGCTGTTCCTCGCTTCGAGGGTCCGGGGAGGGCGGAGGGCCCACGGGGGCCGGCTACGGCGTGGTCCTTCCTCATGCGGGAAGCCAGCGCCGGACGCGGCCGATGAGGTCGTCGGCGTCGACGGGCTTGGTGACGTAGTCGTTGGCGCCCGAGGCGAGGCTCTTCTCCTGATCGCCCGGCATGGCCTTCGCGGTGACGGCGATGATGGGCAGGTCGGCGTACTGCGGCATCTGCCGGATCTCCGCGGTGGCGGCGTAGCCGTCCAGCTCCGGCATCATCACGTCCATCAGCACCAGGGAGATCTCGGGATGGGCGAGCAGCATCTCGATGCCCTTGCGGCCGTTGTCGGCGTGCAGGACCTGGAAGCCGTGCAGTTCCAGCACCCCGCTGAGGGCGAAGAGGTTGCGCGCGTCGTCGTCGACGACGAGGACGGTGCGGCCGAGGAAGGAGTCGTCCATCACCGGTGGAAGGGCCTGATGGGGCTCCTCGGCGCGCACGAGCGGCAGCACGTCACCGGGCTCCTCGGCGGACAGGTGCAGCGTGATCTGTTCACGCAGTTCGTCCAGGCTGGACAGGAAGACCAGGGGACGGCCGCCCGCGCGGGCGCGCAGGGACTTCTCCCAGGCCAGGTCCACCCGCTGGCTGGTGTGGACGAGCACGGGCACGCTGGTCAGCGCCGAGTCGCCCTGCATGGCTTCCAGCAGTTGCGCGCCTTCCTCGTCGGGCATGCCGAGTTCCAGCACCACGCAGTGGCAGGGCTCGGCGGCGAGCGCCGCGGCCGCCTCCTGGGCGCCGACGGCGGTGATGATGTCGACCGCTCCGCGCGCGTCGTCGGGGTTGTGCGCGACGTCCGCGGCCGCGCGTTCGGCGACCAGCGTGAGCAGTCCGCGCAGCCGCTCCTCCACCACGAGCAGGCGGCGCCTGCGCTGCTCGGGCGCCACCAGGGCACCGGCCGGCGCCTCGGTGGAGGCGTCGTCGTCCAGTTGTTCCGGCGACCGGGAGCTGCCGAGCACGTCCTCGAAGTCGGCGCGGGCCACGGGCAGGTAGAGCGTGAAGGTGCTGCCCTGTCCGGGGGTGCTGTCGACGGTGACGGCCCCGCCGAGCAGGTGCGCGATCTCCCGGGTGATCGACAGTCCCAGGCCGGTGCCGCCGTACTTGCGGCTGGTGGTTCCGTCCGCCTGCTGGAACGCGCCGAAGATCGTCTCCAGTTGCTGCGGGGGAATGCCGATGCCGGTGTCCTTGACGCGGAAGGCGACGATCGGTCCGCCGCGCAGGACGCCCAGGGGCACCTCGCGGTCGGCCGCGGGTTCGATCCGCAGTTCCACGCCGCCCTGCTCGGTGAACTTCACCGCGTTCGACAGCAGGTTGCGCAGGATCTGACGCAGCCGGGAGTCGTCGGTGAGCAGGTCGGCGGGGGTGCCCGGTGCGGTGGCCACCGTGAAGTCGAGGCTCTTCTGGGTCGTCATCGGGCGGAACGTCGCTTCGACGTACTCCAGGAGTTTGCGCAGCGGGACGCGCTCGGGGGCGACATCCATCTTGCCGGCCTCGACCTTCGACAGATCGAGGATGTCGTTGATCAGCTGCAGCAGGTCGGAGCCCGCCGAGTGGATGATGCCCGCGTACTCGACCTGCTTCTGGGTGAGGTTGCGTGAGGGGTTCTGAGCGAGCAACTGGGCCAGGATCAGCAGGCTGTTGAGCGGGGTGCGCAGTTCGTGGCTCATGTTGGCCAGGAACTCCGACTTGTACTTGGACGCCAGGGCCAGCTGCTGGGCGCGGGTCTCCAGCTCCTGGCGGGCCTGCTCGATCTCCAGGTTCTTGGCCTCGATGTCCCGGTTCTGCGAGGCCAGGAGGGAGGCCTTCTCCTCCAGTTCGGCGTTGGAGCGCTGCAGTTCGTCCTGCTGGGTCTGCAACTCCTCGGACCGCGACTGCAGTTCGGCGGTCAGCCGCTGGGACTCGTCCAGCAGCTCGTCGGTGCGGGCGTTGGCCACGATGGTGTTGAGGTTGACGCCGATGGTGGGCATCAGCTGGGCCAGGAAGTCCTGGTGGATCTGGGTGAAGGGGATGACGGACGCCAGCTCGATGACGCCGAGGACCTGCTCCTCCATCACGATCGGCAGTACCACGAGAGCGCTGGGCACGGCCTGCCCGAGGCCGGAGGAGATGGTCACGTAGCCCGGCGGCAGATCGTCGACGGCGATGACCCGCCGGCTGCGGGCGGCCTGCCCCACCAGCGAGCGTCCCACGGGGATGCGTACGGGCCGGTCGACGTCGTCGGGCCAGCCGTACGAGCCCACCAGCCGCAGCTCGGGCCCGCCCTCGGTGTCCTCCGCCAGGTAGAAGGCGCCGTACTGGGCGGTGACGAGCGGCGTGAGCTCGTCCATGATCAGTTCGGCGACGACCGGCAGATCCCGGTGGCCCTGCATCAGGCCGGAGATGCGGGCGAGGTTGGTCTTGAGCCAGTCCTGCTCCTGGTTTGCCCGGGTGGTCTCGCGCAGGGACTCCACCATGGAGTTGATGTTGTCCTTGAGTTCGGCGACCTCGCCCGAGGCCTCCACCCTGATGGACCGCGTGAGGTCGCCCTCGGCGACGGCGCTGGCGACCTCGGCGATCGCCCGCACCTGCCGGGTGAGGTTCCCCGCCAGCTCGTTGACGTTCTCCGTGAGGCGCTTCCAGGTGCCCTCGACGCCTTCCACCTCGGCCTGACCGCCCAGCCGGCCCTCACTGCCCACCTCACGGGCGACGCGGGTGACCTCGGCGGCGAACGACGACAGCTGGTCGACCATCGTGTTGATGGTGGTCTTCAGCTCCAGGATCTCGCCGCGGGCGTCGACATCGATCTTCTTCGACAGATCGCCGTTGGCCACGGCCGTCGTCACCAGGGCGATGTTGCGGACCTGGCCGGTGAGGTTGTTGGCCATGGAGTTGACGTTGTCCGTCAGGTCCTTCCACGTGCCGGCCACGTTCGGCACATGCGCCTGTCCCCCGAGCCGGCCCTCGGTGCCGACCTCGCGGGCGACGCGGGTCACCTCGTCGGCGAACGCGGACAGCGTGTCGACCATCGTGTTGATGACGTCGGCCAGGGCGGCGACCTCGCCCTTGGCCTCGACGGTGATCTTCTGTGACAGGTCGCCCCGCGCGACGGCGGTGGCCACCTGGGCGATGGAACGGACCTGGCCGGTCAGGTTCGAGGCCATCACGTTGACGTTGTCCGTCAGGTCCTTCCAGGTCCCCGACACACCACGGACGATCGCCTGGCCGCCCAGATTGCCCTCGGTGCCGACCTCACGGGCCACCCGGGTGACCTCGTCGGCGAACGCCGACAACTGGTCCACCATCGTGTTGATGGTGTTCTTCAACTCCAGGATCTCGCCCCGCGCATCCACCGTGATCTTCTGCGACAGATCACCCTGCGCCACCGCGGTGGCCACCTGGGCCACATTGCGGACCTGCGCGGTGAGGTTGCCTCCCATGAAGTTCACGGAGTCGGTGAGATCCCGCCAGGTGCCCTTGACGCCCTTGACGTCGGCCTGGCCGCCCAGCCGGCCCTCGGTGCCGACCTCACGGGCCACCCGGGTGACCTCGTCGGCGAACGCCGACAACTGGTCCACCATCGTGTTGATGGTGTTCTTCAACTCCAGGATCTCGCCCCGCGCATCCACCGTGATCTTCTGCGACAGATCACCCTGCGCCACCGCGGTCGTCACCTGGGCGACATTGCGGACCTGCGCGGTGAGGTTGCCCGCCATGAAGTTCACGGAGTCGGTCAGGTCCCGCCAGACACCGCCGACCCCTGGGACCTGGGCCTGGCCGCCCAGCCGGCCCTCGCTGCCGACCTCACGGGCCACCCGGGTGACCTCGTCGGCGAACGCCGACAACTGGTCGACCATCGTGTTGACGGTCTCCTTGAGCTGGAGGATCTCGCCCCGCGCTGGCACGTCGATCTTCTGCGACAGATCTCCCTTGGCCACCGCGGTCGCCACCTGGGCGATGTCACGCACCTGGGTGGTGAGGTTGCCCGCCATGGCGTTGACCGAGTCGGTCAGGTCCGCCCAGGTGCCCGACACGCCCGGCACCTCGGCCTGGCCGCCCAGGGTGCCCTCGGTGCCCACTTCGCGGGCCACGCGGGTGACTTCGGAGGTGAACAGCGACAGCTGGTCCACCATGCCGTTGAAGACCGTGGCGATGTCGCCGAGCAGACCCTCGCCGTCGCCCGGCAGCCGGGTGCCGAAGTCACCGTCACGGACGGCGGTCAGTCCCGCCAGGAGCTGCCGCAGTTCCGGCTCCCCCGGGGACCGGTCCACGTCCTCGATCGTCTTGCCGGTCATGCGCACCCTCGTTCCGCTCCCCAAGAGCCCTCTCTCCGAGGACTCGGAACCGGGCCGGGCCGTGACCGACCCCGCCCGCATTTCCGCACTTCACCAACGCGCACGATGAAGAAATCCGGTGAAGGTTAACTCAGTTGTCGCGCGACAACCAAAGCCGGCCCGGAGACTCCCAGGTGCCCCCAATTCGTGCCTCGGAAACGGCATGACCAAGGCTGATCCGGGCACCTGTAAGGGTTTGGCGCCGCGGACAAGGCCTCAATGCGCCAGCGCCTCATCGAGGTTCGGGTGACAGGTGACGATGAGATCCAGCCCGACCAGCTGCACCGTGCGCAACACCGCGCCCCGCACGCCCACGAGCCGGAGCCAGCCCCGCGCCGCCACGGTGGCCTGATGGGCGGCGATCAGGGCGTTGACCCCGCTGGAGTCCATGAACGTCACCTGGGTCAGATCGACGACGACCCGTGTGGCGGCGCTGGCGTCCGCCGGCGGCAGGGCCCGGCTCAGAGCGCCCACGCTGTGGTGGTCCACCTCGCCGTCGAGGCTGAGCACCGTGACGCCGTCGGCGTCGGTCCTGGTCACGGACAGACGGCCGTGACCCGCTGCTTTCTGGTTGTCTGCCACTCGCGTCCTCTGCATGCTCGGTCGGGCCGGGTCACGTCTTCGTTGCCAACGCTGCCCCGTCACCGGGCGCACGATGCCTGTGGCGGGCTCGTTCGTGAAGTGTGGCCAGGACTGAGACGGGAATTCCCGGGTAGGCGCGCGCTCATGAACGGGGTACTGCAGACCACCGTCCTGGAGCCAGTCCCGGACAAGGAGTGTTCCTGGATGCCGGAAGAAGCGCCGGTCGAGACGGCCCTGGCCCTGGACGGGGCGGCCGGCTGCATCGCCGACGCGAGGGCCAGGACGGCTGAGTTCCTGGCACGCGCGCGCTCCGACCACGCTCTTCCGGTGTCGGCGCGCGCCCTGGAGCTGGCGCAGCTGGTGGTCAGCGAGCTGGTCACCAACGCCCTCAAGTACGCGCCCGGTCCGGTCATGCTGGAGCTGCGTGCCGCCGGGGACTGGCTGGAGATCACGGTGTGGGACACCGAACCGGTTCTTCCGACGGCGCGCAGGGCCGATGCCGGGAGAGTGGGCCAGCACGGACTGGAGATCGTCATGGCGGTGGCCGACGGCTTCGAGGCGCATCGGGAACCCGTCGGCAAACGGATCACCGCGCGGCTCACCCTGCTCGATCCTCCCGTGCCGAACCTCGGCGGCTGACACGGCTCCCAGGGCCTGGCCGACGGAGCGTGTTCGGGGCGGGCGGGGCCACGCGTGGAGGTGCCGCATGACCATCGCTGCCGGGCGGGACCATTCGCGCGTTCAACAGGCGTCCCTACGATGGCTCGGGTGCGGTGCTTGGCAGGCGACGCTTCGGGTACCGCGTTGGGATGAGGGTGGTATGCGTATGCGCACGCGCTTGCTGAAGGCCATGGGGTCGTGAGTCGGCTCGGCGGCTTCGGGCACGACCGGCCAGGCGGCCCGGGCGACAAGGCTCTTTCCCTGGCACGGGAGATGTCCGATGCCGTGGACGGGCTGGCGCACCTGTGGTCGGCGGCCGGGCAGGAGGCGAGCATGCGGCTGTCGGCGCACCAGCTGCGGGCCTTGCGCATTCTGGAGTCGGGTCCGGGTCTCAACCTCACCGCCCTGGCGGAAGGCATGGAGATAGGGCTGCCGACCGCGAGCCGGCTGTGCGACCGGTTGGAGGCGGCCGGCCTGCTGGAGCGGGTACTGCACCCGCACAAGAGACGCGAGGTGCAGCTCCACCTCACCGGTCACGGCCGGCAGGTACTGGGCGAGGTGGCCGTGCACCGGTCGCATGCGCTCGCCGTGGTCCTCGCGGCGATGGAACCGGCCGAACGCGAGGCATTGCTCCGGGGCATGCGCGCCTTCCTGTCGGCACAAGAAGGCCGACGGAGCGGCACCACCGACTCCTGAGGCCCCGGCACCGGCACCGGCCCCCGGCCCGGTCAGGCAGGTCAGTCGGGTGTCGGCCGGGTCAGCCAGGTCGGCCGTGCCAGTCCAGGCAGACGACAGCCGCGTCGGCCGCCAGCTCGCTGCTGCCGTAGTGCTCGATCAGCCCGGCGATGACCGCGCGGGCGGTCTCGTGCGGCTCAGCGGCACGGGTCGCGCTCAGGATCTGGCACAGCACCCGCTCACCGAAGACATCGCCCGCGGCGGAGCGGGTGGCGTGCACACCGGTGCTGACGACGAGGAGACGGTCACCGGGCTCGACCGGGAGCGTCTGCGCTTCATAGAGGCTCTCCTCGAACATCCCCAGCGGGAGCTGTGCCTCCAGTTCGACCCGCTCGGTGTGCCCGGAGCGCTGGCGGAACAGCTGGGGCGATCCCGCGTCCACCGCGTGGACCGTGCCGGTGGCCAGGTCGAAGTCCAGCAGCAGGGTGGAGGCGTACTTCTTCCCGCCGTACTGGGCGAACACGGCCTGGTCGGCCAGGCTCGCCTGGTCGGCGAGCGACACGCCGGCGCGGCGGGCGTTGCGCAGGGCGGCGACCGTGAGACTGGTCAGCAGCGAGGCCTCGATGCCGTGTCCCGTGCCGTCGGTCACGGTGAGGACCAGGTGTTCGGCGTCCGCGGACCAGTCGAAGTTGTCGCCGCCGATGGCGTACGCGGGTTCCAGATGGGCGCTGAGGGTGAACTCCTCGCGGGCGCAGCCGCGCCCCGGCAGCAGCTGCCACTGCATCTCGGCCGCCAGGGTGAGGCGGCGGGTGCGGCGGGCCAGGAGGAAGAGGTCGGTGTCCCGTCCGGCGGTGACGACCTCGTGGCCGAGTCCCGTCGCGAAGTCGGCGAGCTGCAGCACGAGGTCCGGGGTGGCGGCGTCCGCCGGCAGCCGGACGGTCAGGACGCCGACGCGGTCTCCTCGCACGGTGACCGGCAGATGCACCTGATGTCCGGCCTGCGCGTCGACGACTTCGATCACCGGGCTCTGTTCGACGAAGGCCCTGCCCTGCGGGCCGTCGTGGGCGGGGACCTGAGCGCCGGTGTCCGGCAGGTGGGACACCGGCTGCAGCACCGAGAGGCCGTAGTCGGCGAGGAGCAGCGTCACGTCCCGGGCCCCCACCCGCTCGGCGAGGACCCGGCGAGCGGTGGTGACCAAACGGTGCGGAGCGGCCGCACGCAGCCGGGCCTCCACGGAGGGAAGGGGTTCAGGGGCATTCACGGCATCCGCCCTCTCGCCTGGTGGCCTTCACGCTACCCGAGGGCTCGGTCCGCAGCAGGCTCACCCGGGAACGGGCCGGTCGCGCGCTGTCCGCGCCTCACTGCCCGGCCGGTGGGACGGTGTGGCACAGCAGCAGGCAGATGTCGTCGTCGCGTTCGGAGTCGTGCAGGAGGGGCTTGAGCAGGGCGTCCGCCACGGCCTGCGGGTCCTGCTGGAGTTCCGGACCGCTCAGGGTGCCCAGGGCCTGGCCGAGGCGTGCTATGCCCGCGTCGATGCCGAGCGCCCGCCGCTCGACCAGGCCGTCGGTGTACAGCACGAGGGAGGACCCGACGGGCAGGTCGGCGCGGTGGTCGGTGTACACGAAGGGCATGGGGATGCCCAGCATCACGCCGGGCCGGGTCTCCAGAACCCGCACCGACCCGTCCGCGCCGCGCACCACCGCCGGGGGGTGTCCGGCCGAGGCCCAGACGACTTCCGGTTCGCCCGGCCGGAACCGGGCGATCATCGCGGTGGCGTACAGCTCCGGTTGCAGGTGGCCCAGCATGCGGTGCAGGCGGGTGAGGATCTCCGCCGGGCTGTCGGTCTCCACCGCGTAGGCGCGCAGCGCGGTGCGCAGCTGGCCCATGACGACGGCGGCGTGCAGTCCGTGGCCGGTGACGTCGCCTATGACGGCCAGCAGGCTGCCGTCGGGCTGCAGGAAGGCGTCGTACCAGTCCCCGCCGATGTTCAGGCCCCGGGTGGCGGGCAGGTATCGGGCGGCCAGCAGCAGACCGGGCACCGTGGGCAGCTGGGTGAGCTGGGCGCGCTGGAGGGCCTCCGCGGTGTCGCGGTACTGCTCGTAGCGGCGGGCGTTGTCCAGGGCGACGCCCACGCGGCGGGCGAGTTCGACCAGCATCACGCTGGTGTCCGGATCGAACCGGGGACCGGGGGCGGTGAGGGTGAGCACACCCAGCAGACGCCGGGCCGTGAGCGGGATGGCCAGCAGCGGCCGGTCCGGGGACAGCGCGGACGGCGGGAGGTCGGCCACGCCGGGCAGCGCGCCGGGATGGGCGGCGGCGTGCTGCGGCCGGCCGGTGCGGGCCGCGGTCACGGCGGCCGCCGCGTGGTGCGGTACCGGGTGTGGACGGTCGTCGTCGGTGTGCTCCTGTTCGTCGTCGAAGAGCCAGACGTCGAGGTGTTGCGCGTACTCGGGTACGAGCAGATCGGCGAGGCTGCGCAGGATGGCGTCCGGATCGAGGGACGCGGAGATGGCGGCGCTGGCGTCCGTGAGGAAGGTCAGCAGACGCCGGGCCCGCTCGGCTTCGGCGCGGGCGGCCCGCTCGGCGTCGAGGAGCTCGCGCTGGACCCGGGAAGCGGCTTCCAGGTCGGCGTGCAGGGCCAGGACGCCCTGGTTGGTCTGGTGCAGCTCCTCGCGGTGCAGGTGCAGCAGGCGTTCTTGTTCGTCGAGGAGGTTCAGGACGGCCGCGGTGTGCTCGTCGGAGTGCAGCAGGGCCGCCGTGAGCGGTGCGCCCGCGTCGAGGGTGGGCTCGGTCGGCCGGGGCAGGGGGCAGGACAGGGCGGGCTCGTCCGCGGGGTCCGGTGCCATCGAGCCGACCGGCCGCACCGTGACGTCGAGCCGTCCGGCCTGCTCCTCGGTGACCTGCCGGACGCGAGGCAGGAGTTCCCAGTCGCCGTGCCGTTCGAGGCAGCGGCGCAGCAGCGCCGTGAGCGAGGTGAGGAAGCGGGCCCGTTCCAGCGGCGGCACTTCGGCGGCGGTGACGACGCGGTCGAGGGCGGCCCGGACCTCGGCCGCGTCGGCGACCGAGGTGATCTTCCAGACGTCTGGGGTCGCGGTCATGGACGTCCGTCCGGGTCGGGCGCGAGGACGGCCACCGTGGTGTCGTCGCGCAGCGGTCGCGCGGCGCTGCTGCCGTCACGCAGGACGACGGCGGCCGTCACGGCGGGGTCGTGGCCGAGCAGGCTGGCGTCCTGCGGAGGGGTCCAGCGGCTGGGGAGTCCGTCGCTGTGCAGGATGAGCAGGCTGTCGGGACGCCAGGCCGAGGCGTGGCGCGGCACGGTCGCGGGGAAGTGGGCGCCGACGATGCCGGGGTGCGAGACGAGCGGCCGCCACTCGCCGCCGGCCCGGAGCCGGGCGCCGATGTTGCCCACTCCGGCGAACGACAGCTGCTGTGTGTCCTCGTCGAGCTGGGCGATGCCGACGGCCGCGCCGCGGGTGGGGCGCAGCGCGGAGTGCAGGTGCCGCAGGATGTCGGCGGGCGGCAGACCGGCTCGCCGGTGCAGTTCCGCCACGGCGGCGCCGGACGCCTCGGCGGCCTTCGCTCCGTGGCCGAGCCCGTCCGCGAGCATCAGGGTGATCCGGGGGCCGGAGCGCACCCAGGCGAAGGCGTCTCCGGAGTACTCGTCGTGGGCGAGGGGGGCGTTGATGCCGCCGGCCCGGGTGCCCGCGCCCGCGGGGGCCGGTCGTCGGCGGGACGGCACACGCGCCGCGGCGGGGCCGATCCGGGCCACGGCGATGGTGCCCTGTCCCTGGCGGCTGTGCAGGTCGAAGTCGTCGGCCAGGCGGCGGCAGGTTCCCAGGCCCGCGCCCAGGGAGGAGGCGAGGGTGGTGTAGCCGTCGCGCAGGGCCGCTTCGACGTCGGCGATGCCCGGTCCGTGGTCGAGCGAGGTGATCTGCACCCGGTGCGCGGGATCGGCGAGGGTGGCGGCGGGCTTGGTCAGGTTGATCACGATGCGGCCGCCGCTGGCGTGTTTGACGAGGTTGGTCGCGAGTTCGGTGGCCACCAGCGCCGCGGCGTCCGTGGAACGTGCGTCGAGGCCGGCCGCGGCGCAGGCGCTCTCGGCCGCGACGCGGACGTCGCGGACCCGGGTGGTTTCGGGGACGGGCACGTCCCAGACCCTGCTCACCGCACCCCCGGGCGGGGCGCCGGAAAGCCGGAGACCCATTCGGTGATGGTGACGGTGGTGCCCGAGCCCGGACGGGTGTCCAGGACGAAATCCTGGACGAGCCGCTTGGCACCGCTCAGACCCATGCCGAGTCCTCCGCCGGTGGTGTAGCCGTCAGTCAGGGCCAGGTCGACGTCACGGATGCCCGGGCCGCTGTCGACGAAGGACAGCCGCAGTCCGCGGCGCGCCCCGTCCGTCGGCGTCGTGATCTCCACGTGCCCTCCGCCGCCGTGGACGAGGGTGTTGCGGGCCAGCTCGCTGGCCGCCGTGACCAGCTTCGTCTGCTGGACGAGGCCGAAGCCGAGGTCTGCGGCGCACTGCCGCACATGCTGGCGCAGCCAGGCCAGGTCGGCGTCCGAGCCGATGGGCAGTCGTGTCGTCGGGGTGAGGGGAGCATGCATCACGCACCCTCTTCCGCGGTAGCGGGCCGGACCACGGAGGGAGCGCGGCCCAACAGGGCCAGGGCCCTGTCGACGTCCAGTGCGGTGTCCAGGCCGGGCAGGGTGAGGCCCAGCTCCACCAGCGTGATGGCCACGGCCGGGCGCATGCCGGCCAGGATCGTCCGGGTGGCCAGCAGACGGGCGCTCGCGGCGATCTCGGCCAGGATCCGACCGAGGAAGGAGTCCACGATCTCCACACCTGACAGGTCGATCACGACACCGCCCACTGGCACCGGACTGTTCGCGATGCGCTGGGTGATGTCGTACTGAAGTTGTTCGGCCGCTCCGTCGTACAGGTCCCCCCGCAGGGTGACCAGGAGGATGTCTCCCAACGCCAGGACCGGCACGGGCTCCGGGTGGATGGCGGGGAAGTCGGTCACCGCGAATCCGCTCCGGCGGTCGGGCGGGCGGAGACGGCGATGCCCTGCTGGGTGAGCGCGTAGGCCAGGGCCTCGGCGAGCCCGGCCCGGGTGAGGATCGAGCCGAGATCGATGCCGAGGTGGACGATGGTCTGCGCAATCGCGGGACGGATACCGGAGACGATGCACTCCGCGCCCATCAGCCGGGCCGCGGCGACCGTCTTCATCAGGTGCTGGGCGACGAGCGAGTCGACGGTCGGCACGCCGGTGATGTCGAGGATGGCGTACCGGGCCCGCCGCTCCACGATCGCCTCCAGCAGGCTCTCCATGACGATCTGGCTGCGGGAGCTGTCCAGGGTTCCGATCAGCGGTACGGCGACGATGCCTTCCCACAGTTCGATGACCGGGGTGGCCACCTCCAGCAGCTGCTGGCGCTGCCGGGCGATCAGTTCCTCGCCGGCGTTGATCGTCGTCTCCATGACCACCACGCGGAGCGTGCCCATCAGGACCGTCAGGTCCAGCAGGCAGGCATGCATGCGCTCGTCGGCGGGGTCGTCGAACTCGGCCCGCAGCAGTGCGGCGACGGGGGCGCGCAGTCCGGCCACCTCGCGGGCGATCTGCGAGGGGGTGTACCCGGACTGGGTGCGGGCACTGGTCATGCGGCCCAGCTGGTCCCTGACGGTGTCGAAGCCGGGGGCCTCGATGTCCTCCAGCCGGCCGGAGCGGGCCACGTCCGCCAGGGCTTCCGCCACCGCCCGGCCCGCCTCGACGGCCTCGTCCCGGGAGACGGTGAAGACGTTGCTGAACAGGGCGGCGTCCGCCCATCGATGGGCGATCTGCTCACGGCGTCGCTTGAGGAACTCGCTGAGCTGCTCTGCCACTTCGGGGGCCGTATCGTGCTCCACCACTAGATCTTCTTCCTGTCGAGCGCCCCTGCGGCCGACCGTACGGCAAGCCACGAGAGAATTATTGCCGTACGGCAAACGTTAGCGCGGGGGCGCTGGGCCAACAACACACGATCGTCACAAGGAAAGTCCGGCATCTCCTCCCCCGGCCGGCCGTCCCCGCCAGTCCAGGCAGACGACGAGAGCGTCGTCGTCCGCCACCGCCTCGCCGCGGTGACCGGTCAGCTCCCGCAGGATCGCGCGCGGCACCTCGGCGGCGGGCAGCAGCCGGGTGGAGTGGATGGCGCGGGCCAGGGCCGCCTCGCCGTACGCCTCCCCCTTGGGCGAAGCCACGGCGTGGACACCGTCGCTGACGAAGACCAGCCGGTCCCCCGGTTCGACGTGGAAGTCCTGGGCCACGTAGTCGGTCTCCTCGAACATGCCCAGGGGCAGCTGGGCGTCGAAGGCGATGCGCTCCACGGTGCCGCCGCGCAGCCGCAGCAGTTGCGGGGAGCCCGCGTCCACGACGACGGCCCGCCCGGTGGACAGGTCGAAGTCGAACATGAGGACGGACAGATAGCTGCGCCCCCGGTAATGGGCGTACACGGCCTGGTCCGCCAGGGCGGCCTGGTCGGCGATGGGGATGCCGGCCCGCCGGGCGTTGCGCAGGGCGTTGATGGCCAGGTTGGTCAGCAGAGCCGCCTCTATGCCCTCCCCCATGCCGTTGGTGACGTACAGCGTCAGCCGCTCGGCCGTGGCGGCCCAGTCGAAGTTGTCGCCGAAGATGGCGTAGGCGGGCTCCAGCTGGGCGCCCAGGGCGAATTCCGGGCGGGTGCAGGCACAGCCCGGCAGCAGCTGCCACTGCATCTCGGCGGCCAGCGTGAGCCGGTCCTTGCGCCGGGCCTGCAAGTACAGATCGGTGTCCCGTTCGGCCACGACCACCTCGCGCCCCAGCACGTCGGCGATCTCCAGCAGTTCGGGCTCGCACTGCCGCGCGTCCTCACCCCCGTCGAGGGTCACGGACAGCACGCCGACCCGGTCGCCCCGCACGCTGACCGGCAGGTGCAGACGCGTCCGCCCCTCCCGCAGCTCCTCGCGGTACGGCCGCTGCGAACCGAAAGCCCGGCCGGCCGGGCTGTTGTCCACCGACACCGGTTCCAGGACGTGCGGCCGGACCGATACCGGCTGGAGCACGGTCAGTCCGTAGTCGGCCATGAACAGCTCGACATCCTCCGCGCCGTACTGTTCGAGCAGTGCGGCGCGGAGAGCGTCGAGCAACGCATGGGGCGCCGCCCTGCGCAGTGCGCGCTCAGCGGCCACGAATCTGTTCACGATGGAAAACACACCTATCTGTTGCCGGAGGCCACGGAGCCCACAGGACAGCGAACTCGCTCGTCCCGGCCTCGACCGTCGCCCAATGCCTCAATGGCCCGCCCGCGCACCTAGTACGCTGACGGACATCCCAGTGCCTGCGAAAGTGTGACTGTGACTGCCTTCCGCCCCCGCCCGGAGCCCGACGAGGTCGCTCGTATGACCTCCACGGCCGGCGAACTGCTGGAAGTGCTGTGGGGCCGCGCATCGACCGCCCCCGCTTCCGCGTCCCAACTGCGCGTGCTGTTCGTCCTGGAACACAACGACGGCATCAACCTGCGCACCCTCACCGACCACCTCGCCTCCACCCCGCCCTCGACCAGTCGCCTGTGCGACCGACTGCAGGCCGCGGGCTTCGTGGAGCGCGTGGTGAGTCCGGCCAACCGGCGGGAGGTGCGGCTGCACCTCAGCAGCCGGGGGCGGGCCTTCCTCGTCGACCTGCGCGCGCGCCGGGAGCAGGTGCTGCGGGCGGTCCTCGACCAGATGCCCGCCGCCAAGCGGACCGCGCTGATGGAGGGGCTGGACGCGTTCTGCGAAGCCGCGGCCCTGCAGATGCACGACGACGCCGAGTCGTCCGACAGCCGGACCGCCTGAGCGATCCGCCGCGGAACCGGACCTCGCGTCGCGCACGGGTCCCGAGGATCAGTGCACGGAGCTTCCCCCGCCCGCCGGAACATTCAAGATCCTTCCCCATGCGCGTCCGACACCGCTACTTTGTTGCCTGCCGACTATAGTTGTCAAATGGCAAGTGTCGGTCGGCGACCCGCCTTGATCAGAGTTCTGTCCTGCCATGCGGATCGAGTACCCCGAGGGCCGCGACCTACGGCTGTGGCGAAGGTCTCGTGAAGACCGCGTTCACCCCTCCTGCACCGCCCGGACCGCGTCTCACCCGGCACGATGTGCTTGCCTTGCGGCAGTCGGCACCCGGCCGGTTCCCTCCAACGGATGACGACGAGGGGCATGAAGAGCGCGAAGCCGGGTAAGCGCGCCCCGACAAGACGTCCTGTCCCAGCAGGGGCAGGTTGTGGGACCAGGGGAAGGCTGACAACTGTGACGACACGCGTGCACGTGACGACGGAAGCTGCTACTGAGCTGCCGCGCATCACCGAACCGCGAAAGGTCGCCCCCCAGGACGCCCGAGAGCTGACCAGGCTGTTCCTCGACCAACTGGCCACGCTGGAAGAGGGAACCCCCGAGCACCAATACGCCCGCAACACCCTCATCGAGATGAACATGTCGCTGGTGCGCTTCGCGGCCAAGCGCTTCCGCAGCAGCGGCCAGGACATGGAAGACGTCATACAGGTCGGCACCATCGGACTGATCAAGGCCATCGACCGGTTCGAGGTCTCCCGCGACGTGCAGTTCACCAGTTTCTCGGTCCCCTACATCGTCGGGGAGATCAAGCGGTTCTTCCGGGACACCTCCTGGTCGGTGCATGTGCCCCGCCGCCTCCAGGAGGCCCGCTCCGAACTCGCCAAGGCCGTCGACGAACTCGGGTCGCGTCTCGGCCGCGCCCCCAAGGTCTCCGAACTCGCCGAGCTGATGTGCCTGACGGAGGACGAGGTCATCGAGGCCCAGATCGCGGCCAACGGCTACACGTCCGCGTCCCTCGACGCCGCCGTGGGCAACGACCCCGACGAGGAGAACGCGACGCTCGCCCACTTCGTCGGCCAGGAGGAACCCGACTTCGCCCTCGTCGAGGACTTCCACGCCCTCGCGCCCCTCATCAGCGACCTCAGCGAACGCGACCGCCGCATCCTCCATCTGCGCTTCGTCGAGGAACTCACCCAGGCGCAGATCGGTGAGCGCCTGAACATCTCCCAGATGCACGTCTCCCGCCTGATCTCACGCATCCTGACCGGCCTGCGCAAGCAGATGCTCCACACCGACTGACACGCCAGGGGGGGCCGGCGGCGGGACGCTCACAGTGCCGTCTGGAGGGTGAGCGCCCGCCATGGATCAGGAACTGAGATGCTCATGCAGCATCTTCAACTCGCCGTCCCTCCGCACGATGACGTTGGCGCCCCGGCCCTGGCCGGACCGCGGTTCACCGTCGATGACGCCGGTCCAGGCGAATGCATAGCGACACACAGCGACATCGGCGGTGAGCACAGGCCACTCCAGTTCGCGCACCTCATACACCTCGTCGAGGATCCTCGCGAACGTCTTCGCGATCGCGGATCGGATCTCCTCGATGCCGCGATGCGAACCGTCCGAGAACCAGTACACGGCATCCTCGGCGATGAACGGCACGACTTGTGAGACGTCGTGGCTGTTGTTGGCCCGCTCGTACTCACGCATGAACGCAGAGAGCTCAGGTTCCAGCGGTCTCAACTCAGGGCTCCTGAGGGTGGTTTGTACGGGAACCAGCGGGCCGTGTCGGAATGCCGGCGCCCCGGGGCGGCGTCGGCATCCCTGTCGCTGTCGGGTCAGCTCGTCACGCGGAAAGTGGCGTCGCCGCGTCCGGTCGCGGTGGTGATCGGGTCGAGCCTCAGTTTGTAGGCGTAGTGGCGGATGTAGCGGTCGGGGTGGTTGTAGGACTGGAAGGACGACCAGGTGGCGTCGGCGAGGCCGGCGACCTTGCGGAAGGTGGCGTCGGCGGCGAACTGGGCCGTGCCGTCGTTGCGGACCAGTTGGAAGTCGTAGTTGGCGTGACGCAGGAAGTATCCGGGGTAGTTCACCGACTCGATGGAGACGGTGCCGGTGCCCGCCAGGCCGGGCCGCAGCCGGAACTTGGCGTCGTCGCTGGTGACGTTCTGGTCGATGAGCACGTCGAAGTCGGCGTGCCGTACGTACCGGTCCTGGAAGTTGAACGACTGGAGCCGCTGAGCCGGGGTGTTGACATACCGGCCGAGGACGCGGGCTTCCTCGGCGGCGGTGAGGTTCAGGATCGAGCCGTGGCGCTTCTTGCTGACGCCCATGTTGTAGCTGCCCGATGCCGGGAGCTGGTAGGTGCCGACGGCGGAGGGGTCGGTCGTCCTGACCGGCATGTACCCGCCGCTGGAGGCGTACTGGTCGAGGTACAGGGTCCACTCGTTGCGGTCGCGGAACTTCATCCACATCGGGCCCTCCACCTGGGCGCCGGTCAGGCCGATGCCGGAGAGGTTGCCGAGGGTCGTCCAGGTACCGAGGATCGAGTTGCTGCCCTCGAGGGTGATCTGGCCGTCGCCGGAGGCGCGTACGTAGCGGTAGGCGCCGACGCCGGCGGGCACTTCGACGATCTGCGTGTCGATGAGTTCCTGGGCGCCCGGGCGGTCGATGTAGATCTGCGGGGTGGTGATGGTGCGGAAGTCGCTGGTGCGGGCGTAGAAGACGCGGTGCTTCGTCTTGCCGTTGAGGGGCACGTTCGTCGACCAGTACAGCACGTAGTCGCTGGTCTCAGGGTTCCAGATCGCCTCCGGCGCCCAGGCGTTGCGTCCGTCGGGGATCGCACCGGCGACGTTGAGCAGCCACGGCTCCGACCAGTTGACGAGATCCGTGGACTCCCACACCACGAGGTTGCGGCTGCCGTTGTTGATGGCGGCGTTCCAGTCCTGCCCGCAGCTGATGCACAGATCGGTCGCGATGATCCAGTACTTGCTGCCGTCAGGCGAGCGCACCAGTGCGGGGTCGCGCACCCCCTTCGTGCCGATCGTGGAACGCAGGATCGGAGCCCCGCCGTTGAGGTCGTTCCAGTGGAGGCCGTCCGTGCTGTGCGCGAGGTACATCTGCTGACCGCCGGATCCCTCACCGGTGAAGTGCAGCATCAGATAGCCCGGGTCGGCGGCGGCCGCCCGCTGAGGTGCGGCCAGGGATTGGGAGGTGAAGAAGAGGCCGGCGGCGAGGAATATCGCCGCGAGCCGGGTGAGCACTCTTGCCATGTGCGTGTCCTGTCTCTGGTGCGGGTGCCCGACAGGGGGTCGACAGACCCACTTTTGTTCGAAATCACGGACGTCGTTCGCGAATTCGGCCAAAAGTTAGGGCTAGGTAAAAGCGAGTGTCAAGAGGGGGGAAAGCAGCAAAGCAGTGTTGCCCCCTTCGTGCCCGGGACGGGATCGTGCACATCAGGAGACGCGTCGGCGCGTCGCGCATAACGAAAAGCCCGGGACCTACGAAAAGGTGGGGCGGCATCCGGGGGCGCCCCGACACGCGTCGTCCGGCTCCGCTCCTGGCACACTGTCGCCTCGACACATCGACAGGACCACGGGACGGGTGGGCAGCGTGCGCTCGCGGAACAGGCAGGAACAACCGGACGTCGCCGTCGTCGAGGCGGCACGGACCGGGGACGCGCAGGCCGCGGAACAACTGGTACGGGACTGCCTGCCGTTGGTCTACAACATCGTCGGGCGGGCGCTGGACGGGCACAGCGACGTCGACGACGTGGTCCAGGAGACGATGGTGCGGGTCCTGGACGGGTTGCCCGGTCTGGAGCGACCGGATCGGTTCCGGTCCTGGCTCGTCGCCATCACCGTGCGACAGATCCGTGACCGGTGGCGCAAGGGGCGCACCTGGCTCGCCGCGGACCCCCTGGAGGAGAACGCCCATGAAGCGGACCCGCGGGCCGACTTCGCCGACCTGGCGATCCTTCGGCTCGCGCTGTCCGGCCAGCGGCGTGAAGCGGTGGAGGCAACCCGCTGGCTGGAGGACGAGGAACGCGAGGTACTCGCACTGTGGTGGATGGAGAGCGCCGGTGAACTGACCCGCGGCGAGCTCTCGACGGCCTGCGGCCTCACACCGCAGCACGCGGCGGTCCGGGTCCAGCGGGTCAAGGAGCGGCTGGAGACGGCGCGTACCGTCGTACGGGCCGTGACGGCCTCGCCGCGCTGCCCCGACCTGGCCACCGTGCTCGCCTCATGGGACGGGCGGCCGTCCGGACTGTGGCGCAAGCGGCTGGCACGCCACGTCCGCGACTGTCCGCAGTGCCTGTCGAACTCGTCCGACCTGATACCGGCGGAGGGACTGCTGGCCGACCTCGCACTGGTGCCGGTGCCGGTCGCCCTGACCGGCCTGGTGCTTGCCAGGGCACTGGGGGAAGGCTCTGCCGGAGCGACCGCGAGCACGAGCACGAGCACACACACGGCGAGCGGTGCGAGCCGTGCGGCGCGGACGCTCGGCAAGCTGGCCGCCAAGCCCACGGCGGCGGCAGCCGCAGGTGCCGTGACGCTGGCGGCTGCCGGTGTGGCCTGGTACGCCGCCACGGGATCACACGAACAGGCCGAGCGGCCCGCCGTCGTGGCGCCGCCGGCGGCCGGCGCCTCGTCCGTGTCGCCGTCCCCGAGGCCGTCCGTCTCCCCGACGGCGACGCCGACACCGGTGTCGAAATCGACACCGCCACCCACATCGACGCCGACCGCCTCCCCGGCGACGAGGGCCGAGGCGCGGATCTCGGGGCCGCACGCCCTGCGTTCGGTCGACTCCCCCGGCGCCTACGTCACCCAGTCCGGCTCACTCGGCGTCCTCGGCCCGGTCGGCGCCGACAGCTCCGCCGCCACTCGCCAGGCGGCCACCTTCACCTTCGTCCCCGGCCTGGCCGACCCCCGCTGCTACTCCCTCAGGGACGCCACGGGCAGGTATGTGCGGCACTACGCCTTCCGCGTCCGGCTGGACATCAACGACAGATCCGCCATCTTCCAGAAGGACGCCACCTTCTGCCCCCGTTCCGGTTCCACGCCCGGTTCGGTCGCCCTGGAGTCGTACAACTACCCCGGCCGTTACCTCCGCCACCGGGACAATCTCCAACTGTGGCTCGACCCCTCTGAGAACACGGCCTCCGACCGGGCCAGTCGCTCCTTCGTCCTCATGGCGCCCTGGGCCTGAGACCGCAGGGGCCGGTGACGGCCCGGGAGATCGTTGTCCATGACAGCTGGCCCCATCCGACCGGCCGGCAGCGCACGAGCTGACGGAGCGGGCACGTGCCACAGATGCCCACGCACGGCGGGAGGACTACCGCCCCGCTGTCCGGCCGCTGCCCGAAGCGTCACCCCGTACGGCCGTCAGAGGCCGGCCTCGGCGAGGATGCGGTCCATCCGCGCCCGCGGCAGCACGGAGTTGGCCGCTGCCTCGTCGGCGACCTTGGGTTCCGGGTCCGCCATCAGTCGCTCCAGCAGTTCCGCGGTGACGTTGGGATGCCGGGCCGCGCCCGCACGCAGAAACCCCTCCTCGAAGTCCGCGAACCGCCGCAGCACCGACACGGGCAGCTCGGGGTCCTCCAGAGCGAAAACGCGCACCCGCGGGTCCGGCTCGTCCGCGAAGCCGCGCAGTGCCTGGCGCGGGAAGTTGGGGTGGTCCACCAGCAGCGGCCGGATGTGGAGTACGTCGCCATGGGCGCGGAGCAGCCGGACCAGGACCTGCGGCGGTGTGCCGGGGCGGCGGGCGGCGGCGCGGCGGACGGATACGTCGGGGTCGTCGTCCAGGCGCTGCCAGGCCTCGTCCGGTAGGTCCCGGCCGTCTGCCAGAACTCGGCGCATCACTGCATGCGGGCAGTCGAGGTAGCTCAACCGCTCGGCGAGCGGAGCGTCCCGGAGCCAGTCGGGCTCGTAGGAGGGCCAGTCGAGGGCGACACGGGCGTCGACGCCGCCGGCCGCCTTCTCGGCCTCGACCAGTGCGAGCAGCCGGTCGCGGGTCTCGGCGGTGACGTGGCGGCTGAAGGCCACCGCGAAGCGTACGGACGGATCCGCACAGTCCTGCAACTGAACCACCATGTCGGCGGTCAGGTGCGGGTTGCGAGCCACTGCGTGCAGCACGGTCTTGTCCTCGGCCTTCAACAGCCGGACGAACTGATCCGACGTCAGGGGGAGATAACGTGCGACGTTGGCCTGGACGGCCGGATCGGCGAGGCAGCGCGCGTAGAGCTCAGGGGGAACCCCGGGATGCTTGGCCCTGGTGGCCGCGGCCCGCACCCCCGGGTCCGGATCGGTCAGCAGCGCCAGCTGCACGGTCGTCGGCCGGTCACGCCAGGCCTCCGCGACGATCGCCCGCAGCTTGGGATCGGAGGCGGCTGCAAGTTCCGCCGGTGGCCGGCCGTAGGCCTCGACCAGATTCTCGATACCAGTCGACACTCCGCACTCCACCATGGTCCGGATGAAGTCGGCATGGGCGTCGCGGATCGCCGGGTCGGGATGCCCGGCGATCCGGTGGCGCATCGCCGGGGAGATTCGGTCTCCGTGCAGGAGCACCGCCGAATCCCTGCCGCCGTGCGTCAGGAGGGCCTCGACCACGGCGTCCGGCAGCTGCCCCTTGCGCGTCTCCAGACCGTGGCGGCCGGCCCCGTGCATGGCCAGGCGCATCAGGACGTCCACCGGAGCGGCCGGGTTCCGCCCCAGCCCGGACAGCCGTGGCTGCTTGAGATCGACCATGCGAACACGCTAGCCGAGCCGCGGCAACGAGCCCTCGCCAGACCTACGCTGACGTCACGTCAACCGTGCCGACAGAGAACGGCACGGGCGGCAGCGGCGTGCGGTCGGCGCAACGACGCCTCACCACGGAGACGGCCGGCACCCTCTGCCCGCTCTCACGCCTTGACCGCGCCCGACAGCATGCCGGGTCGACGACTACTTCCGGTACACCTTCGTCAACAAGTCCGACTGGCAAGGGATCTGAGCCGGAGCCGACTGCCCGCGCGCTGTGGGTCAGGGCTGGTCGCCCGCGAGCGCGATGGCGCGTGTCTCGGGAACTCCCAGCATCAGCAGGCTCGTGATCGTCGCTGCTCGGGGACCGAGGGTTCCGTTCGACCGGTCGCTGTCCGCGATGGCGAAGACGACGCCGTAGGCGATCTGGCTGAGGATGTCCGCCGGCAGGTGCTGGGCGAACACCTCGGCGTCCTGGCCCCGTTTCACGAGGTCGGCGAGGAGCTCGTCGACTGGTCCGAGCAGCGCGTGGATGACTTCGCCGTACTCGCCACGGCGCAGCGCCAGCAGCACTCGGTACCGGTGCACGACCGGCCAGAGGCGGGCGATGAATTCGACCCACGCCGCGTCCGCTTCCGCGCCGGAGGCGTTGACTTCGGTGAGCACGGCTGTCATCTCGGTGACGGCCCGCTCCGTGAGCGTCCGAACCAGGTCGAGGCGCGAGGGGAAATGGTCATAGACCGTGCGCCGGACGACGCCGGCGGTGGAGGCGATCTCGCCCATTCCGGCGTCGGGGTTCTCTCCGAGGAGATCGAGGGCGACGTCGAGGATGCGTTCGCGTGTCTCCTTCATCGAGCGCACGCGGGAGGACTCGGTGGGCACGGCGTCAGTATTGCACACGGGTGTACAGTGAGATTGACTGTACAGACGTGTGCAATGAAGAGTTGTGCCGCGCCTCGAAGCTCAGGAGATGAGAAGAAGGCCATGACCGCACCGACACCGCCCGCCTCGCCCCTCGTCCGCCCGTTCACCGTCTCGATCCCGGAATCAGAGATCGACGACCTCAAGCAGCGGCTGGCCAGGACTCGTTGGCCAGATCCGGAAACGGTGGGCGACTGGTCGCAGGGGGTTCGCGCAGAGAACGCCAAGTCTCTGATCGACTACTGGGAGCACGGCTACGACTGGCGGCGCCTGGAGAGCGAGCTCAACCGCTTCCCCCAGTTCCTGACCGAGATCGACGGGCTGGACATCCACTTCCTCCACGTCAGGTCCAAGAACCCCGACGCACTGCCGCTGCTGCTCACGCACGGATGGCCGGGCTCGATCCTCGACTTCCTCAAGCTGATCGGCCCGCTGACCGATCCGGTCTCGTTCGGAGGGGACGCCGCCGATTCATTCGACGTCGTCGTCCCGTCGCTCCCCGGGTTCGGGTTCTCCCAGAAGCCCACGCAGACCGGGTGGACCGTATCGCGCATTGCGAGCGCATGGGCGGAGCTGATGAGGCGTCTCGGCTACACGAAATGGGCCGCGCAAGGCGGCGATTGGGGCGCCGTCGTCACCACCGCCCTCGGGGCAACGCAACCCGAGGGGCTCGTCGGCATTCACCTGAACACCCAGTACGCCTTTCCCGCACGGATACCCGACACCCTGACGCCCGAACAGCGCGACGCCGTGGACACCCTCGCCCTCTACACGGGCGAACTCGGCGGGTCGAACCACCTCCAGGGCACGAAGCCGGAGACGGTCGGGTTCGCCCTGGCCGACTCCCCCGTCGGCCAAGCAGCCTGGATCTACGAGAAGTTCCAGTCCAAGACCGACAACCGAGGGCTCGCCGAGGACGCCCTGGCCATCGACGACATCCTCGACGCGATATCGCTCTACTGGTTCACCAACAGCGCGGCGTCGTCCGGCCGTATCTACTGGGAGAACAGAACACTCACCTTCGCCGGCCCGAAGGTGTCACTTCCGGTCGCGGTGACCGCCTTCCCGAAGGACATCCCACGCGTGCCGCGCAGTTGGATCGAGGACACCTACAGCAATCTGATCCACTACACCGAGGCCGACAAGGGCGGGCACTTCGCGGCCCTGGAACAACCCGAGATCCTGGTCAGCGAAATCCGCACCGGCCTGCGCGCCCTTCGTTCCTCCGGGCAAGAACGATGGTGATACGCGATCGCGGATGACCGTAAGTGGCCGCCGGGTCAGCCCAGCGACGCGCTCGCCGCACGCAGTTCGTCCAGGGCCGCCAGGGTGTACCCGGCGAAGTCGTTCGGGTCGTCACGGTCGGCTTCGGCCCAGTCGGCGTATCCCCGCTTGAAGGCGAGAACGCCCAGTTCGCCGGCGAGAGCCGCGATCGGATCGGGTACGCCGCGGGCGACCAGGGCGGTTTTCATCGCGGCCGCGAGGCTCACGCTCTTGAGCGCGTCACGCTCCTGAAGCTCGGTGCTGGCGGCGACGGCCGCCTTCAGACGGGGGGCGAACTCACGGCTCTCGGGGCCCATCATGCCCGCGGCGCGCACGAGACCGGCGGCGACCGCCTCGAGCGGGCTGGCCTCAGCGGGGGCCTCGGCGATCCCCTCGGCCAGCAGTCGGCTCAGCGTCTCCTGTCCGGCCACCAGCAGCTCGCGCTTGTCGGGGAAGTGCCGGAAGAAGGTGCTCTTGGTGACTCCGGCGCGCTCGGCGATCTGCGTGACCGTCGTGGCGTCGTATCCCTGCTCGGTGAACAGGTCGACAGCCGCTACGACAAGGCGTTCACGTGCGCCGGGTTCCCATCTGGCCATGGTCACCATCATAGGTGATGGGACTCTTGTCCCATCACTGCGGTAGAGTGATGGGACAAGAGTCCCATCACTTGTGGAGGAGATCTCCTCATGCGCGTATTCGTCACCGGCGGCACCGGCCTGATCGGGTCCGCCGTCGTCGCCGACCTTCTCGGCAACGGCCACACAGTCCTGGCCCTCGCCCGCTCCGACGCATCCGTACGGGCCGTCGAGGCGGCCGGGGCAGAACCGTTGCGGGGAGCACTCGCCGACCTGGACACCCTTCGCGCCGGCGCCGCCCGGACCGACGGAGTGATCCACCTGGCATTCAGCAACGACTTCAGCAGCCCCGAGGCCCTCGCGCAGGGAATCAGCGAAGAGAGTGCCGCCCTGGCGGCCATCGGCAAGCAACTCGTCGGCAGCGACCGCCCCTTCGTCGCGGCCTCGGGTACGCCCTCCGTGCCCGGCCGCGTCTCCGTCGAGACCGACCCGGTGCCGACCGACGGACCGGTCGGAGGCCGCGGCCGCGCCATCACGGCGGTGCTGGACCTGGCATCGCGCGGGGTGCGGAGCACGACCGTCCGCCTGCCGCGCACCGTGCACAACCAGGGCCAGGGCGGCTTCGCCGGCCTACTGACCGACATCGCACGGCGGACCGGTGTGTCCGGATACCCGGGTGACGGCACCCAGCGCTGGCCGGCCGTGCACGCCCTCGACGCGGCGGCCCTCTTCCGGCTCGCCCTGGAGCAGGCGGATGCCGGCACGTCCTGGCACGCTGTGGCCGACGAGGGAGATCAAGTACGTGACATCGCCGGCGTGATCGGCCGGCGGCTGGGCCTGCCGGTCAAGTCGGTCCCCGCGGAGACGTACGGCCCCCTCGGCCCGATCTTCGCGAACGACCAGCCCGCGTCCAGCACCCACACCCGGGAGACGCTCGGCTGGGAACCGAAGCACCCCAGCCTTCTGGAAGACCTGGAGAACATCGAGCCCTGAGGGTGATCGCCAAGCCGCGAGAACTGGGGGCGACATGACCTCATAGCGCCGTCCGTCGCACAGCACGGCCCGGATGGCGCTGACGCGATGGCCCGGGGCGTGCGCCAGGCCAGGTCGGCCGCCACTGCGGCAACTGCGCCGAGAGTGGGACGTCGCCAGACAGGCGAGCTCGTCCTCTTGTCCCCACCGCAACTACGAGACCAGGAAAGGCGGTTGAGTCGTGACCCTGCGACGTGGAGCCTTCCTCACTCAGGTGAAGGAACGCGGCGCGTACGAAACGGAGCCCGAAGTCGAACGGGCCTCGCGCGTGGTGCTCGCCCTGCTCTTCGGCCGCGGCCAGGTCCTGACCGCCGCTGCCCCTCTCCGAGGCGCCGTGTTCAGGCGGATTCAGGCTCGACGCGGTCCGCTGATTCGCCGGCGGCACGGCGGTACGCGGCGTTGATGCGCTGTGCTTCCTCGAGCTGGTCCTCGAGGATGATGATGCGGCACGCGGCCTCGATCGGAGTCCCCTTGTCGACGAGCTCCCGGGCGCGCGCCGCGATGCGCAGTTGATAGCGGGAGTAGCGGCGGTGCCCTCCCTCCGAGCGGAGCGGAGTGATCAGACGCGCCTCACCGAGGGCCCGCAGGAAAGCCGGCGTGGTGCCGAGCATCTCGGCTGCCCGACCCATCGTGTAGGCGGGGTAGTCGTCGTCGTCCAGATGATCATTCAGGGGGTTGTCCGATGTCATGCCACCTCGCTGCGGAAACGTGTCGAGGGGCCCTGGTGCCGTACGGCACCAGGGCCCCGAAGGAAATTCAACACCATCTGTCGGCTCTACTGCTGTGCCGACCTTCTGTTGTCCGCTACCCGGCTCGGCAGAGGGGGGTGCGGGGGGATCTCATCTGCTCGACCGGGGACCACCATCCATTCCGGGGTCTTGCGGTGCCCGGGCCGTGTTCTTGCCGGGCCGGGCGATCCTGATGGCGTCTGTTCCTCCGTTCCTTCCTTGAACCTGCTTCGTATTCGGCTACCCCGCCCGTACGTGTCCGGCGGGTCTTGTCGACCTTGGGTACTGCAACAAGCATACCCACACCAGGGACGAAAATCTACTTCCGCAAGAACAGGTTTCACTCGGTCGGTGAAGAAGAATCCTGCCGCTGACGGCTCTCACCGGCCGGTTGCAGCCCTCCTGGCCGCGCGCGGCCACATCAGCCCCAGCTACGTCAGATACGGGCGGGCCGCATAAGCTCTGCTGTCATGTCGAACCCTGATGAACTGCTCGTCGCCCTCTCCGCCGCCGTGGAGCTGGGGGGAAGCAACCAGATGTCGCTGACCGTGGTCGTCGGTGGCGCCGTCATCACCGGCCGGCTGGCTCCCGAGGCAGTCTGGAGGGAGCGGGTGGCAGAGGTCCTCAAGGACTCCGACCGTCTCGGCCCCTTCGCGGACGTCTTCGCGCGAAGAGACCGAGGAAACCACTCCGGCCGCACCGAGGCACCCACGCACCTGCACTTCCATCTCGCCCGGATCCTGCAGGGCACCCTCGGGATTCCGGAGACGGGCGGCATGTACCGCGTCGCGATCGAGGACGTCAGCGCATGGTCCATCGGAGATCTCATCCACTCCAACCAGTGAGCGGCGGCACAGCGGCGCCGACGGAACCCTCAGCTGCCCCCCTCACCGGAGGGGGGCTCTGCCAACGGTTCCTCTGCGAGGTCCGGTTGGGCGGCCCGTGGACAGCGGGCGCTTACACCGGTGTGTGGCCCTCCAGATAGATCCGCACCGTCTCGGAAAGCCCCGCATCGACCGCCTCCGCGAGCGAGGACCAGCGGACCTGGTCCGCTTCGAGCCGCGCGTTGTCCGACGGGGTCTCGCTCAGCAGTTGGCACACCACGGCCCGTCGCCCGCCTGCCGTATCCGATGCCTGCTGCGGCAGGGGCGTCGAGCCGTCGACGAGGTAGCCGGTGAGCTCGTACACCGCGCGCGCCGCGGTGGCCGACGCGGATTCGGCGGGTTCGGGGTCGCCTGAGGGCAGGGTCCAGCGGTCCTGCGTGTTCACCAGCAGCACCCGGCCGTCGTAGAGCACGACCGCGTCCACCGCGCCCTCGGTGCTCTGCTCCGTCGTCATGACCCGCCCACCTCTTCCCAGTTCGCCTGTCGGCCGGCCCTCCGTGTCACAGGGCGTCATCGTGAATCCTCACCGCCCTGCGCAGGGTCATGTACGGCTCCTGATCGGCGGGGAGCCCCTGTGCGATGGCGCGTTCGCGTTCCCATTCTGCGTTGAGCTCGGCTCCCAGCAGAAGAGCGAGGTTGGCCAGCCAGACCCAGATGAGGAAGGTGATGGCGGCCGCGAGGCTCCCGTACACGCGGTCGTACGAGCCGAAGTGCGCGGCGTAGTAGGCGAAGGCCGTGGAGGCGGCGCACCAGACCGCGACCGCGACCAGGCCGCCGGGGGTGCCCCAGCGGAACGGCTGGCGGGCGTTGGGGGCGGCCCAGTACAGCAGGGCGATCAGGAGACCGGCCAGGAGCAGCAGGAGTGGCCACTTGCCCCACTGCCATGCGGTGACGGCGCTGTGTCCGGCGCCGAGTGCGACGCCGACGCGGTCGGCCAGCCGTCCGCTGAGGACCACCACTGCGGCGGCCGTGGTCACCATGAGGAGTGTCAGCACGGTCAGCCCGATGCGCAACGGAAGCAGGAGTCTCGTGGGACGGCCCTCGGGAACGTCGTAGACGGCGTTCATGGCGCGGATGAACGCGGCGACGTAGCGGGAGGCCGCCCATATCAGGGTGAGCGTTCCGGCGACTCCCGCCGCCGTGTGCCGCCGCTCGACGGCGGCCAGTACCCGGGTGATCCAGGCGTGAGAGGGGCCGGGTGCGAGGTCGCTCACGTCACGCAGGAGCGGCTCGGTGAGGGAGGGACCGATGGCGCCGAGCAGGGATGTCAGCACGAGGAGTGCCGGGAGAGAGGACAGGACGGCGTAGTAGGTCAACGCGGCGGCCCAGTCGCCCAGGTTGTCCTTGCGTAGCTCGGCCAGGAAGCGACGCGCGATCCGGCGCCGTGGGCTGATCCCGTGTCCTGGTGGGTCCTGCTGTTCGGTGTACGGGGTTGCCCCTGGGGCTGGTCCCACTGCCGCGTTCCCCTCCTGTCGTCTTCACTCGTCCTGGACTTGGTGTCACCTCGGGGGCGGGGCGGGCGGATCGTGCAGAAAGTCGGTGGTGGGTACGTGGAACAGGGCGCCGGTGACTGCGGTGGAGAAGTCGAGAATGCGGTCGTGGACGTGGGGGCGGTCGCCGAGGAACATGTTCCGCAGCATGTGCTCGATCACCTCGGGGGTGCGCGCGTAGGCGATGAAGTAGGTGCCGAACTCCCTTTCCCCGACGCGGCCGAAGGGCATGTTGTCCCGCACGATCTTGAGTTCGGTGCCGTCCGCGTCCGTGATCGTGTTGAGGGCGACGTGTGAGTCCGGCGGCTTGACCTCGTCGGGCAGTTCGACGTTGCTCAGCTTCGTCCGGCCGATGACCTTCTCCTGCTGTTCGATGGTCAGCGCGTTCCAGGCGGTGAGGTCGTGCACGTACTTCTGGACGACGACGTAGCTCCCGCCCGCGAACCGCGGGTCCTCCTCGCCGATGAACACCGCGTCGGCGGCGCGGCGGCCCTCCGGGTTCTCGGTGCCGTCGACGAAGCCCAGGAGGTCGCGCTCGTCGAAGTACTTGAAGCCGTGCACCTCGTCGACCACCAATGCGGCGCTGTCGAGACGTGCGCAGATCAGCTGGGCGAGTTCGAAGCAGGGGCCCATGTGACGGGCCCTGAGATGGAACAGGAGGTCGCCCGGGGTCGAGGGGGCATGGTGGTGGGTGCCGGTCAGGGGCACGAAGGGGTGGAGGTCGCGTGGGCGTGGGCCGGTGAAGAGACGGCTCCACGCGTCGGATCCGATGCCGACGACGCAGGTGAGTTCGGTGTCCGGGGCGCGGAAGCCCACCGTACGGGTCAGTCCGGCGATGTCCTGGAGCAGGGCGTGCACGCTGTCCTCACCGCCCGGAGTGAGGGTGCACACCAGGAACACGGCGGACTTGGCCGGCGGCATGATCACGGACTGTGGCTCGGCCATGGCTCAACCGGCCGGCGTGATACGGACTTTGACGTGCTTCATGAGCGGCTGGTCGCTCTGCGTGCTGTAGTCGCCGATCGCGCACAGCACGTTCATCTCCGGCATGTACCCGGCCGCGCAGCCTCTGGGCATGTCGTACGGGATGGCCAGGTAGCCGTCGAGACGACGGTGGGTGCCGTCCTTGGCGGTGCTGACGATGTCGACCGGGTCGAGCTTCGCGATGCCGCGCTCGCGCATGTCGTCCTCGTTCATGAAGACGAGCGTGCGCAGGTTCTTGACGCCCCGGTAGCGGTCGTTGTCCGAGTAGATGGTCGTGTTCCACTGGTCGTGGGAACGCATGGTGCCCAGGGCCAGGTCACCGGGGGCGGGGACGACGTCGGGCAGGGGGGCCGCGGAGAACTCGGCGCGTCCGGACGGGGTGTGGAAGACCAGCTCGCGGGCGGGCTGCTTGATGCGGAAGCCGAGCGGCAGCCGTACGCGCCGGTTGCAGTCCTCGAATCCGTCGAGGACCTGCGCCATGGTGTCGCGGATGCGGTCGTAGTCCTCGACGTACCACTCCCACGGGGTGTCGCTGCCCGGGAGGGCGGCGCGCGCCATGCCGGCGATGATGGCGGGTTCGGAGAGCAGATGCGCGGAGGCGGGACGCTTCATGCCGACCGAGAGGTGCACCATGCTCATCGAGTCCTCGACCGAGGTGCTCTGGATGCCGGTGCGCTGGTGGTCCTTCTCCGTGCGGCCCAGGCACGGCAGGATGAGCGCCTGCCGGCCGTGGACGAGATGGCTGCGGTTCAGCTTGGTGCTCACCTGGACGGTGAGGTCGCAGGAGCGCAGCGCCTCGTACGTGTAGGCGCTGTCGGGGGCGGCGAGGGCGAAGTTGCCGCCCATGCCGACGAACACCTTCACCTCGCCGCGGTGCATGGCCTGGATGGTGCCGACGGTGTCCAGGCCGTGCGCGCGCGGCGGATCGATGCCGCACACGTCGGCGAGGCGGTCCAGGAACTCGTCGGTGGGCCGGTGGTCGATGCCGCACGTCCGGTTGCCCTGGACGTTGCTGTGCCCGCGCACCGGTGACGGTCCTGCCCCCTCCCGGCCCAGATTGCCGCGCAGCAGAAGGACGTTGACGATCTCCCGGACGGTGTCGACGCCGTGTTCGTGCTGGCTGACGCCCAGGCACCAGCTGAAGATGCTGCGGTCGGCGTCCCGGTACACCCGCGCCGCCTTGAGGATGTCGTCGCGGCTGAGGCCGGACTGGTGCTCGATCTCCTGCCAGGACGTGTCCTCGCACACCTTCCGGTACGTGTCGAAGTTGGCGGTGTGCCGGTCGATGAACTCCCGGTCCAGCGCCTTGGGATCGGTCTTCGCCTGCTCCAGGATCGCCTTGGCCATGCCCCGCAGGAGCGCCATGTCGCCACCGATGCGCGGCTGCAGGTTCAGGGTGCTGGTCCGGGTCGCCTTGAAGCGGGCCATGTCCGTGAAGTCGTGCGGGACGATGGTGCGCGTCGCGGCTGCCTCGACCAGCGGGTTGACGTGCACGATCTGGGCGCCGCGGCGGTACGCCTCGGCCAACGCGGTCAGCATCCTGGGCGCGTTGGAGGCCGCGTTCACCCCCATGATGAACAGCGCGTCAGTGGCCTCCCAGTCCTTGAGGTCGACCGTGCCCTTGCCGGTGCCCAAGGAGGCCTGCAGGGCGCGGCCGCTGGCCTCGTGGCACATGTTGGAGCAGTCGGGCAGGTTGTTCGTGCCCAGCTCCCGGGCCATCAACTGGTAGAGGAAGGTGGCCTCGTTGCCGAGTCGGCCGGAGGTGTAGAACGACGCCTGGTTCGGGTCGTCCAGCTCCCGTACGACCCGGCCGACCAGTTCGAACGCGTCGTGCCAGGAGAGGGGGACGTAGTGGTCCGACTCCGCGTCGTAGACCATGGGTTCGGTCAGTCGGCCCTGGTCCTCGAGGGCGAAGTCGCTCCAGCCGGACAGCTCCGTGACCGAATGGGAGGCGAAGAACCGGCGATCCACCCGCTTGCGCGTCATCTCCCAGGTGACGTGCTTGATGCCGTTCTCGCAGATGTCCAGGTGCAGGCCCTTGGTGTCGTCGGGCCACGCGCATCCGGGGCAGTCGAAGCCGCCGTTCTCGTGGTTCATCCGCATGATCGCGCGCGGGCCGTCGACGAGGGCGCCCTCGCGTACCAGCACCTGGCCCACGCTCTTGGCCGCCCCCCAGCCCGCGGCGGGATGCCGGTAGCGCTCGGCGGTCGGTTCGCCTTCGGCGACGGGGCCCACCCGCGGTTCCGGCTGATCCCGGCTGTCTTCGGAGGCGCTCACATGCCTCACCCCTTCTGACCCGGGCGGGCCGATGGTCGTCGCTGTCTCAGGCTATGCCGGTGGATCAGCCGCTGCCACACGTTGGAGCAGGCCCCGCTCCTGGCCTGCGGGAGGGCGGGATGTCGTGCGCAGGGGTTCACAGGCGCATTTTGTTGCTGATGGTTTCCCAGCGCTCGTGGAATTCCTCGTGTGGTTCCGTGCGCTTTTGCGTACGGAGTGTCGCGGCCGCGGCGGCCTGGGCTTCCCTGGCCGCGTCGGCGGTGGCCTCGAACTCGTCCAGGACCTCGTGGGCCGGGCGCCTGACGACCGTGCCGCCGCCTGCCGCGACATCGGCGTCGATGACGCTCTCGCGGGTCTCGGTCACCTCGGCGATCAGCGCGGTGCGCCCGGGCGAAACCGTCCTGGCCAGCTCGCTGAGGGCGGCGTCGGTCCCTGAGGCCCGGTGCATGTCGATCGCCCCGCCGACGAGGGCACCGGCGCCCCAGCCCAGCAGCACCGTGAACGGGCCGCCGAGCAGGCCCACCAGCGCTCCGATGAGGCTGCCCGAGGTCGCTGCCGCCGCCGTGACGTTGTCGGTGCCGTCCATGACCTCAAGGGCGCCGTCCGCCGTGCGTTCGGCCACCACGGCGGCGTGCACGTCGACAAGACCTTCGGCGTCGGCCTTTTTGAGCCGTGCCAGGGCGCGATATGTCTTGTCGTCCTCGGCGAACCGAATCGCGATCACATTCCGGGACCGCGTGTCCTTCATGGTTCCTCCAGGAAGCCCTGCCGCTCGGACAGCGGGAGAGGATGTGGCGTACGGCACCGAAGCTAGAGCATGACCATCCCGGATTTCTGCAGGTCGAGGCCTGGTTTGTCGGTCGCGACAAGCAAGTTTGTGACGCCTGCCAGTACCGGCGCGAGAAGGTGTCGAGTACGCGTATCGGCGTTAGCGTGAGACTTCTGGCAAAGGCCCGGTCCGCGCGGCGCGCTGCGAGCGTGCCGGCTCGCCGAAGTACGGCTTCGTGCGTGTTCACCGCATCTGGAGTTCCCATGTCCATGCCGTTTGGTTCAGCTTTCGGTTCGTCGGATCCTTTCAGTGACTTGTTCAACCGCTTCTTCGGCATGTCACCCGCGTCGTCTCCTCCGGCCGTGCAACGGGTCCCGATCGGCCGCCTGTTGAGCGAGCCGTCCCAGGAGCTGCTCAGTCTCGCCGCTCAGCGAGCGTTGCAGGACGGGACCTCGGACCTGGACACGGACCATCTGCTGTGGGCCGCGACGAAGGTGGAACCCTCACGGAGCCTGCTGGCCCAGGCGGGGGTGGACCCCGATGCGTTCGCGTCGAAGATCGCCGACGTGCTGCCGCGGGAGTCGGGTGAGCCGTCGGCCGAACCTGGCCTCACCCCGGCCGCCAAGCGCACCCTCGCCGCCGCCTACTCCCACTCGCAGGCCTCCGGAGCCTCCTACATCGGCCCCGAGCACATCCTCGGCGCCTTGTTGAGCGGTACCGACACGGGCGCCGGGCGGTTGATCCGCGGCGATGGTGTGGACGTGCAGAAGCTGCGCGGTCTCACCGACAGGACGTCCCAGGCCGATGCCGCCCCGGCGGACGGCAAGGCGGCGCCGTCTACGACGCTGGACGAGTTCGGGCGCGACCTGACGGAAGAGGCGAAGGCCGGAAAGCTGGACCCCGTGGTGGGCCGGGCGCAGGAGATCGAGGAGACCGTGGAGATCCTCTCGCGGCGCTCCAAGAACAACCCCGTGCTCATCGGAGAGCCCGGCGTCGGCAAGACCGCGATCGTGGAGGGGCTCGCCCAGCGCATCGTGGCCGGTGAGGTCCCCAACACCCTCAGGGACAAGCGGGTGGTGGCCCTCGACCTGTCAGGCATGGTGGCCGGCGCGCAGTACCGCGGCCAGTTCGAGGAGCGGCTGAAGAAGGTCATCGAGGACGTCCAGGCGGCGAGCGGCGACATCATCCTGTTCATCGACGAGTTGCACACCGTCGTGGGCGCGGGTGCCACGGGTGAGGGCGCGATGGACGCGGGCAACATGCTCAAGCCCGCTCTGGCCCGCGGAGAACTCCACGTGGTGGGCGCCACGACCATCGACGAGTACCGCAAGTACGTCGAGAAGGACGCCGCTCTCGAACGCCGCTTCCAGCCCGTGATGGTTCCCGAGCCCACGGTCGAGGAGACGGTGCAGATCCTGGAGGGGCTGCGCGACGCGTACGAGGCGCACCATCAAGTCCGTTTCGCCGACGGGGCGTTGGTGGCGGCGGCGGAACTGTCCGACCGCTACATCGGCGACCGCTTCCTGCCCGACAAGGCCATCGACGTCATGGATCAGGCGGGCGCGCGGGTGCGGTTGCGCAGCGCCGACCGTTCGACCGAGGTGGTCGGTGTGCAGGACCGCCTCGCCAGGCTGCGCCGCGACAAGGACCAGGCGGTGGCGGTGGAGGACTTCGAGAAGGCCACCGAGCTGAAGGTGCGGATCGACGAGGCCGAGGGCGAGTTGGCCGGGATCGAGGAACGGCGCGAAGGCGTCGTCTCCGTCACCGCCGCCGACATCGCCGACGTGGTCTCCCGGCGTACCGGCATCCCCGTCTCCCAACTCACCGCCAGCGAGAAGGACAGGCTCCTCAAGCTGGAGGAGGAGATGCACGCCAGGATCGTCGGCCAGGACGAGGCGGTCACCGCCGTCTCCCAGGCCGTACGCCGCAACCGCGCCGGCATGGGCGACCCGAACCGTCCGGTGGGATCCTTCCTCTTCCTCGGCCCCACCGGCGTGGGCAAGACCGAACTCGCCAAGACACTCGCCGAGTTGCTGTTCGGCGACGAGAACCGCATGATCCGCTTCGACATGAGCGAGTTCCAGGAGAAGCACACCGTCGCGCGGCTCGTGGGCGCGCCTCCCGGATACGTCGGTTACGAGGAGGCCGGTCAGCTCACGGAGAAGGTCCGGCGCCAGCCCTACAGCGTCGTCCTGTTCGACGAGGTCGAAAAGGCGCACCCCGATGTCTTCAACACCCTGCTGCAACTCCTCGACGACGGCCGGCTGACCGACGCCCAGGGCCGCACCGTCGACTTCCGGCACTGCGTCGTCATCATGACCTCCAACCTCGGCGCCCAGCGCATCATCGACCACAAGGGCGACGTGTCGGAGCTCAAGGACGAGTTGATGCAGCTCCTGCGCACCCGGTTCCTGCCCGAGTTCCTCAACCGCATCGACGACATCATCCTCTTCCACGGCCTCACCGAGGACGATCTGACCCAGATCGTGGACCACCTCCTGGAGCAGAGCAAGCGCCGGGTGCACGCGCAGGGCATGACGCTGGACGTCACCGAGGCGGCCAAGAAGCTGCTGGTGGCGCACGGCCACCAGCCGGAGTTCGGCGCCCGCCCCCTGCGCCGCACGATCCAGGCGGAACTCGACAACCGGATCGCGGAGATCCTCCTCAGCGGCACCGCCGAGCCCGGCGACACCATCATCGCCGACGTCGACCACGACACCCTCCACCTCACCGTCCGCCCCGCCGGCACCGACTGACACCCGTGCGCACCACGACATCGATCACCTTCCGACGGCACCACGGGACACGGCAGCAGGGCGGCGGGCCGGGCCCGCGGCGGGCAGTGGGGGCGTACGGCTGCGCGTACGATGTCAGCCGGACGGGGAGCGCCGATGGCTGAGCGGACAACTGCGCGGGGAGCTGACGAGGAGCGCAACCCCGCGCTCACCTCCCTGGTCGCGTGGGCCCGCGAGCACCTCACCGAGTTGATGGTCGACGTGTACGCGGCCGTGTGCGAGCGCATCGACCTGTATCGCGAGGGCGACGTCGTCCCGCGCGACGACCTGCGCCGGTCGATCGAACGCAATCTCGGGTTCATGGTCAGCGGTCTCGACGATCCCGACGTCCCCCTCGACCGGGCGGCACCCTCCGAGACCGGCCGACGCCGGGCCCACCAGCGGGCGCCCCTGCCCGAGGTCCTTCAGGTCTACCGGATCGGCTGCTCGATGCTCTTCGACGCACTGGTCGCCTACGCCCGCAAGGACGGCCGCGCCGACACCATGGACGCGCTGCTGGAGGCGTCGAGCAGGCTGTGGCGGCTCGCGGACGAGCACGCGCTGCTGCTCACGGAGGCGTACCGGGCGGCCACCGCGGAGCTCCTGGCCGCCCAGCAGCGGCGGCGTTCGGCGTTGGTGGAGGCGCTGTTCACCGGTCAGTCGGTCCGGGACGCCGGCCCTTGGGAGGTAGGCCGACTCCTCGGACTGCCGCTCGACACGCAACTGGTGGTGGTGGCCGCGGAGACCGCCGGCCTCGCCGAGGAGAGCCTGCTCGGGGTCGAACGGCGGCTCGCCGAGCGGGGCATCGTGTCGGCCTGGCAGCTCACCCCGACCACGCAGGCCGGCGTCGTGGCCGTACGCGAGGAACAGGGCACCGCGATGCTGGCCGTACTGCGCGACGCGGCCGGCGCCCGCACCGGCATCAGCCCGCCCTATCTGTCGCTCACCGAGACGCCGCGCGCACTGCACCTGGCCCGGACGGCACTCGCCGAGATCCCGGTCGGCACCACCGACGTACGCCCGTTCAGCTCCAGCCCGCTCGCCGCCTTGCTCGCCCACGACCCGGACGAGGGACGGCGGCTGGCGGACCGGGTGCTCGGCGCGGTGCTCGATCTGCCGCCCGAGGACCGCGACGCCCTGCTGAGCACGCTGCACGCGTTCCTGCACCACGGCGGATCGGCCGAGCGGGCCGCGCGCTTCCTGCACTGCCACCCCAACACGGTGCGCTACCGGCTGAACCGGATCCGCGAGCTGACCGGACGGTCACTCCAAGACCCCCTGGCGCTGGCCGAACTCGCGACCGCGGCACAGGCCGTACGTCTCAACGGCGGCAGACGATGATCGGCGAGCGCCCCCGGGCGCTCGCCGTCATCGTCAACTGACGAGTCCCACCACGAGGTTGATGGCGGTGGCGAGAATGCTGGTGCCGAAGACGTACGACAGCAGCGTGTGCCGCAGCACGATGGCGCGGATCGCCGAGCTCGACACATCGGTGTCCGACACCTGATAGGTCATGCCGAGGTTGTAACTGAAATAGAAGAAGTCCCGGTACGCCGGCGGATCGTCCGTATTGAAGTCGATCCCGCCGCCGGACTCGTAGTACACGTAGGCGTAGCGGGCCGCGTACATCAGATGGAGCGCCGCCCAGGCCACGAAGACCCCGCACAGGGAGATCGCCGCCGCCGCGTGAGTGTTGTCGGACTTGCCGCGCAGGAGCAGCAGCACGATGGCGAACAGTCCGCACAGCGCCACCGCCACCACCACGAGTTCATCGAGCAGGGGCCGGAAGTCCTCCCGCCGCGCATTGCGGTGGGTCGCCGCGGCGTCCATCGGCCACAGCACCGCCCAGCCCGCCAGCACGAAGCTCAGTTCCATGGCGGCGATGGCGGCCAGAGCGCCCAGGGGCGGGTCCGCCGGAATGCCGACGGCCACGCCGACCACGGCACCGAGAACCACCGAGCCGGCAAGACGGGGCACGGCATCCAGAAACCAGCTCCTCATACGCCCTCACCGTAGTCGCGCCGTCGCCTGGCCGCGCGACCAGTCGGCATGGGCGGGGGCGGCGAGGGCGAGGCCGGCACGGCATGAGGAGGACCGCTTCGACCTCCCCAGGCGTTCACGGCCCTCCCCTGGTGAGCACCGTTCGTACTCATGACGGATGAGACGAACGAAGAACGAACAGGTGCCACGAGGCGGACGGCATTGCGGGGGCTGGGACTCGCGGTGGGGGGCAAGGCACTGGCACTGGCCACCGGGCTCGGAACCTCGCCGGCCGCAGCGGGCGCGCGTCGCGGGATCACCACTTACGTGCTGGTGCACAGTACCCACAGCGGCGGCGCGTTCTGGATGCCGATCGCGCGGGAGCTGACACGGCACAGAGGCTTTCGCTGATACGACTCCGGCACCTCGGGCTGGAGGACTACGAGGCGCGTGTCACGGGCGGCGGGGATCCTGGCCGGCATGCAGACCGACGAGCCGGTCGCCGCTTGTGCGGGCCGAGCGGTCGGCCGGGCTGGTAGTTGGGGACGCATCCCGCGCACCTACCTGCCCTTCGGCAAGGACCGGACGATCGCCACCGCATTCCAGGACAGAATGATCGCGGAAGCCGACGCGCTCACGCCCGGCATCAAGTTCCGTGTGCACGATTTTCCCGGGGCGTCGGGCCGACGGAGGCTCAGTAGGTTGCCGGCTCTCCAGCGGCGGTCAGCGCTGCCCTTCACCGCCTCGGAGCCAGTGGTCCAGGAACTCGACCAGCATCGTCTCCGAACGTACCAACCGCTCGCGTTCCTCAGGAGGAAAGGATGCGAGGGCATCGACCAGAACCCGCTTCCGCGGGATGTGAACCATGTTCCCCGAGTAAATCCTGCAAGTTGAGCACCAGGCGAACCCGACGCAGCGCTCAAACATGGAGGACTCGGGCGGATAGAAGCGGTATCGGTACGAGCGGACAGGCGTCCCGCATGCGGCGCAGATCCGTCGTTCGCCATCGGGAGCAGACCAGTCGCTCCCGACCTTGCGCCAGCGCTGCCGCCCGGCCGGTGCTCTTCAAGTCGTCATGTCCAGCATTCTGTCCGATCACGGCCGCACGGCACAGCCGTCCGTACAAACCTTGGCCACCGAAGCCAGACCGTGACGGCCTTGATCGGGCTCACGCAGCGCGCCAGGAGTAGTCCTCATCGCATCGCCACGTGCGGATCTGAGTCTCGGCAACGGATCCGCCGACTGCGTTGGCGGCCCCGCCGACCGAGACGAGCACGGCCACTACGTCGGGGACGACGACACGGACAGTGATCACGGGCCGGTGGAAGCCGCATACCTCGCCGCGATCGCCGCCTTCGCGAAGCCTGTGACATTGAGCGGCTGGCGATCCGGGAACCCGGGGTCTCGGGGCCCGTCCATTTCGGTGGGGAGCCGGAGGTTGCCGGACACGGCCTCACCGGGCTGTTCCCGCCCGACCTCACCGGCTTCCACGACGGAGCGCAGGTGTCCCTCGCCGTGGCGCTGGAGGTGGAGACGCGCGAGGAAGTCATCAGTGCCTTGCGATATCACCCGGAAGCCTTCCGAGCACCTGACCTTCGGCGTCGGCATCCACGCCTGCGTCGGCCAGCACCTGGCCAACTGGGAGGCGCACGCTCTCGTCACCTGAGCGAGCCGCCCGGCTGAACCCCTCGGTGGCGGGCCGTCAGGATGATTCACGGACGACCAGCTCCGTGCGGAGGATGACGTGGCGCCAGGCCACGGACTGCTCCTCCATCTCCTCCAGCAGCAGCTTGATCATGGCCCGCCCCATCTGCTCCAGCGGCTGGCGCACGGTGGTCAGCGGCGGCTCCGTGCGCTGGGCCAGGGGAAAGTCGTCGAAGCCGATGACGGCGACGTCCTCGGGGACCCGGCGTCCGGCCGCGCGCAGTGCGTGCAGCGCCCCGGCCGCCGTGGTGTCCGAGGCGGCGAGGACGGCGTCCAACTCGGGGTGGCGTGCGAGGAGTTCGGTCATGGCGCGGCGACCGCTCTCCTCCGAGAAGTCGCTCTCCGCCACCCAGGACCGTGACGTCTTGTGGCCGGCCATCGCCAACGCGTCCTGGTAGCCGCGCAGTCGGCACTGCGCGGCGTACATGTCCAGGGGTCCGGTGATGGTGGCGATCGCCGAGCGGCCCTGTTTCAGCAGGTGGGACACGGCAGTTCGGGCGCCGCCCACGTTGTCCGCGTCGACGTAGCTCACGTACTCGTCACCCGAGCGACGCCCCAGCAGCACGGTCGGCACCCGTGCCTCGGCGAGCATGTCCGGCAGCCTGTCGTCGGCGTGCACCGACATCAGCAGCACGCCGTCGACCCGGCCTCCTCGCGCGTACTCCAGGAAGCGCTGCCGTTCGGACTTCGAGCGGACCAGGGTCAGCATCAGCTGCATCCCGGTGTCCGCCAGCGCATCGCCGAGCGAGCGGACGATCTCCGAGAAGAACGGTTCCGCGAACTGCCGCCAGTCCGGCTCCGTCAGTACGAGGGCCACGGCGTCCGCACGCCGGGCGGCCAGGGAACGGGCCGCGAGATTGGGCACGTACCCGAGTTCTTCGATGGCTCGCTGCACGGCTTGGCGCGTCGATTCCTTCACGCCGGCCGCGTTGTTGATCACCCGCGACACCGTGCCCCGCCCCACCCCGGCGTGGGCAGCCACCTCTTCCAGAGTCGGCGCTCCAGGTCGTCGCCCGGCCATGACCACCTCCCCCACCCGCGAGATCACCGATCTTACGGGGCGGAGCAGCCGGGCACATGCCTTCCGCACATGATCGGACAGGGTCGGCCGGAAGCAGGTCTCGCTGTCGGTGTCCGCGGAGGCGGCGCCGCGGATCCGCTCAGCGACGGACAGGTCGGCCAGGCGGATCCGCGGTGCCGGGTGCGCGCGGTGGGACGAGGGCAGGACCTCAGGACGGCCGGGACCGATCCGCCCGTCCCGGTGCCGTCACGCGGTGGTGCAGGACGTGCCGTTCAGGCTGAACGCGGCCGGTTTGGCGAAGGCTCCGTTGTACGTGCCCTGGAACCCGAAGGAGACCTGACCGCCCGGCGGGATGGACGTGTTGTAGGCCATGCCGCCGGCCGTCACCGCTCCTGACGAGGGTGAGATCTGGGCGCTCCAGGCACTCGTGATCTTCTGCCCGGACGGCAGGGTGAACGCGAGTTTCCAGGCGTCGACGGGCGACGACCCCGAGTTGGTCACGGTGACGTCCGCCGTGAACCCGCCCTGCCACACGTTGGTGCCGTAGGCCACCTTGCAGGCCGACGAGCCGCCCGGGCCTCCGCCGGTGCCGCCGAGGTTCACGCTGGAGGAGAACGAGTTGACCGCCAGTCCCGCGCCGTTCTGCCAGGGCTCGAAGCCTGCCTGAATGCTCGTCAGGTACCAGTTGTCCTGGGCGAGTCCGCGGGAGACGGCCTGGCGGACGAAGTCCATCACGTCGAAGTTCCAGCTGTCGATCGTCGACGGTGCGACGAAGGACAGGACGTCGTTGGAGCCGTTGTTGCCGGACCACACCTGCCACTGGCGCCCGGCCACGGTGGCGGAGCCGACGGGCGAGCCCACCGGCTGCACGGAGCCCACCCGGTTGAACCAGATCATGATCTCGGTGCGGTTCACACCGTCGGTGCGGGGTGTCGGGTCCAGCCAGATGTCGTACGCGGCGTCGTAGACCGCGCCGCTCACATAGCTGTACGAGATGCCCGAGGGCGCGCTCGCGATGGAGCTGAGCCGGGCCGGGAGGTTCGTGCCGGGCGAGCAGTTGGTGTAGTGGCAGCCGTTGAACACGGAGGGGTACGACTTCGGGGCGCCGGTCGTGGGGACCGAGCCGTCGGCCTGGGTGATGCGGAAGCCCGAGTCCGTGACGGAGATGCACTGGGTGGCGCTGGTCCCCCAGCGGTTGTTCTGCACGACGTAGCGGCCCTGGATGGTGGTGGAGCCGAACTCCTCGCAGATCGTCGTGTCGGCGTGCGACGCGGGGGCTGCGCCGAGCAGCGCCGCGAGTGCGACGAGCGTGGTCAGCACGGCGCCCCACAGGGCTCGCGTTCCTGGCTTGTGCTGTACGGATTGCATGCAGTTCCTCCGCGGGTGCTTTCAAGAAATGGCAGAGCGTTGGCCAGAGCGTTGGGAGCGCTCCCAAAGTGCCGGACGGCCCCGGGGGGCGGGGCCGTCCGGCCGCATGACCCCGCCCGCCTTCGGCGGGGTCAGGTACGCGGAGCCGTGGCGGGGGCTATTCGAGGAGCTCCGCGTACGAGCCCATGGCCAGTGCGATGTCGGCCTGGGCCCAGAACCGGTGGTAGGTGAAGACGGGGGCGGCGCCGCCCTTCAGATAGGCCTCGATCTTCGACCACGCCGGATCGTTCTTGTAGAAGGACCGGAGGGAGAGGAAGGTCGACGAGGAGTTGATGGCGTCGCCGTTCGGCATCGTGCCGGTCCAGCCGCTCGGCACGTAGACGCTGTCGTTGAACCTGCTGTAGTCGGTGCGGGTCTCGGGGACGGCGATGCCCAGGCTGTCCCGGTAGTTGTTCCACATGCCGTCCAGCAGGGCCTTCGCCGTCGACTTGGCCGTCGCGTCACCGGACTTGGCCCCGTAGTAGGCGAGTGTCTTGGCGTACGCGGCGGCCACACCGACATCATTGGTGTAGTCGGCGACGGTGACGTGAAGTCCGCTGTTGGCACCGGGACTTGACGCGTTCCACGGGTCGGGCTTGCCCGACCACTGGAGCGTGGCGGGGATCTGGTAGGTGCCGTCCGGGTTGATCGTGGTCTTGGACAGCGCCCACTTGACCCACTTGTCGAGGACCGCCTTCGCCTGGGCGTTACCGGTCTGCTGGTAGAGCTCGGCCACCCGCTCCATCGACCACGCCTGGAACCCGAACCACTGGTTGGAGGGCGGGTCGTGGTAGACGGGCTGCTCGTCGTAGTACATGCCGTAGAAGGTCGGCGTGCCCGACGGCGGCGTGGCGTAGCGGCCCTGCCAGCTGTTGGTCGCCCCGCCCGCGATGGCCCCCTCGTCCGACTGGAGCCACCGGTAGAACTCGATCTGGCGTTGCAGCGACTTGCTCCAATCACCCGCGCCCGTCGCCGACTTGGGCTTCAGGTCGGCGTAGGAGCTGAGCGCGTAGGCCGCCAGCGGGTTCTGGTAGCCGCTGTGGGCGTGGCTGGAGCCGATGCGCCAGGACCAGCCGGCGCTGGTGTCGGCGGCGCCGCCCCAGGCGTAGTACCAGGACAGCAGGTAGTGCGAGGCGTCCTTGCCGGTGCCGGCCGGGCAGGTGGCCGGGCCCACGCAGTTGCCGATCTTCTTGAAGTACTTGTCGAACATGGCGTAGCGCAGGTAGTCGCCCATCTTCGACGCCTTGGCGACGGTGGCCGACACGTCGCCGCCCTTGCCCTGTTCCTTGGCCCAGACGTCCGCCCAGTACGCGGCCTGCACGGCACGCGCGTCGGCGTCCGGGGCGTCCGTGTACTTCCACTGCTTGGCGTAGGAGCTGTCGCCGGTGAACAGGTCCAAGTAGCCGTTCTTACCGCCGTACTTGAAGGCGTCGCAGGTCGGCTGCGGCACCGTCTCCCAGACCGATTCCTGGGGGCCGCGCTGGAACGTGTTCAGGTACGACGGTCCGCTCGCCGTGGGGCCGGCCTCGCAGCTGCCGCCGGGCGTGTTGCCGTAGCCGTAGACGTTGTCGACGTCCTCGATCCAGTGCATGCCGTAGACGTCGTCCGTGCCGTACGCCGACTTCAGCTCGGACGCGATCGGGTCGGAGCCGACCGGGACCGACGAGTCGACCTTCACGGGGTACTCGTTCGGCGTGTCCGCCTCCGGCGCGTAGGTGGCCGGCTTGGAGGCGTTGTAGGAGCCACTGGTGGGCTGGTCGGCATGGGTGGGGATCATGTACTTCTCCATCAGGGCCCATGCACCGTTGAACTTGGACCAGTCCCCCGTGACCCTGCCGTACATCGCCTGGAGCCACAGCAGATAGCCGTAGGCCTCCGACGTCGTTTCGTGCCCCTGGTCCGGTGCCTCGACGATCAGCGTCTCCACCGAGTGGTACGGAATGCCCTGTGGGGAGAAGTAACCGTTCGCCGGGTTGGTGATCTTGCCGTAGAGGTCCAGGAAGCGCGCGTCGTACGTCTTGGACGCGGCCAGCTCCGTGACGGTGACGGTCGCCTTCGCGTAGCCGGCGGCCGATGCCGTGAACGTGGCCGCGCCGGTTCCCGAGGCGTCCGCGGTCACGGTCACCTGCTGCGCGGTGTTCCAGTTGGACGGTGTGAAGGTCAACGACGAACCGCTGGTCACCGACAGTCCGGTATTGCCGCTCGTACGCTCCACACTCACGGTCACGTTGGAGGCCGGCTGTGTGGAGAGCTTCACGGAGAAGGTTCCCGACTTGCCCTGCTGCACGGCGAGTTGGCCGGGTGAGAGCACGAGGGCCGGTCCCGCCGCGACGGTGATGCCGACCGGCGTGGACTCTGCGGAGGCGCCCAGGCTGTCGTACGCCTTCGCCACCAGGGAATGACTGCCCACGGTCAAATCTGAAGCGGAAAGCGAGTACGGGGCGCTCGTGTCGGTGCCGAGCAGGGTGGTGTCGTCGTAGAACTCCACCTTGCTGATCGTGGCGTTGTCGGCGGCCGCCGCGGTCGCCGCGAGCGGGACCGGGTCTCCCTTGGTGTAGACGGCGCCCGGCTTGGGGCTGGTCAGCACGGTCACCGGGGGCTGGTGCGCACCGGTGCAGGGGGTGCCGTTCACCGCGAAGGAGGTGGGCGCCGCATTGGTTCCGCTGTAGCCGAACTGCGCGCCGACGGTCACCGCGGCACCCGCGGCGAGGGTGGCGTTGTACGGGGCGTTCTGCACGGTGACCGTCTGGCCGATCTGCGACCACGTGCCGTTCCAGCCGTTCACGAGCTTCTGGTTGCCCGTGTAGCCGTACGTCACGGTCCAGCCGTTGATCGCGTCGGTGCCGCGGTTGGTGAGGGTGAGATCGACGGTGAAGCCGGAGCCCCAGTCGTTGGTCTTGTAGTCGACGCTGCACTGAACACCCGCCGCCTGAGCAGGTGTTGGGCCGACGGCCAGCATCGACAGGGGCAGGGCGAACGCGGCCGCGACGGCGGTCCACAACCGCCGCGCGGCTCTGCGCTTACGTCCGGGATCCATGTGCTGGTTCCTCCTTGCCGTACACGGCTCGGTGGGGGATCAAGGCCTGAACCAGTGGGAGCGCTCCCATCTTGGGGACGGACACCGTGCGCGTCAATACGTTGAGAAGTTGAATCGTTCGAACCGGTTTGCCGTACAAAAAAGTTAAGCAACCACCCTGTGAAAGCACGGCGGTTGGCGCTAGCGTCCGTCGCACCAGTGGGAGCGGTTCCCTCACTAGGCGCAGCCATCACGATGCGCCCAGCTGAAAGGAGTCGCTCATGCGACACCCTCCGCACCCAGCACCTCTTCTCGCCGCCCCTGCGGGCTGCGCCCACTTCGGCCTCGTCGACGCCTGCGGCGCGTGCCGTAGGTCGCCGTATACGGCTACAGCCATCGCTTCAGCGCTGCCCAGCGTCTGACCGCGGGCCGTACAGCACGCCGCCACCGGGAACATGGCCGCCGTGCGCTGATGCGACGGGAGCGCTTCACCCGTGGGCATCTCGCCCGAACGCCTGCCCCTGCCCCTGCCCTGATGGCGGCAGTTGCCCCCTACCGCTCCGGGCCGGCGGTCGCCTGCTCGCATCCGCAGCCGATCGCGCCCAGAAGGAGAAGGACTCCCCTCATGAGTCGCACAAGAATGTCACTGCTCACCGCGCTGGCCCTGCTCACCGGGACCTCCGGCGCCGCGATCATCGCGGGCCCGGCCGGCGCCAGCACCGCGGCCACGCCCTGCACCGTGGACTACAAGGTGCAGAACCAGTGGGACACCGGCTTCACCGCCGCCGTCACGATCACCAACAACGGCGCGGCCAAGTCGAGTTGGTCGCTGAAGTGGTCGTACGCCGGGAACCAGAAGATCAGCAACGGCTGGAACGCGAAGGTCAGCCAGAGCGGCTCCGCCGTCACGGCCGCCAACGAGAGCTACAACGGCACGCTCCCCACCGGTGGTTCCGCGAGCTTCGGTTTCCAGGCGTCCTACAGCGGGACCAACGCGATTCCGGCGACGTTCACGCTCGACGGCGTGACCTGCAACGTGGACGGCGGCCCCACCGACCCCGGACCGACGCCGACGGACCCGGGACCGACCGACCCCGGCCCGGGCGGACCGAAGGCCGCCAACCCCTATGCCGGCGCGAAGGCGTACGTGAACCCCGAGTGGTCCGCGAAGGCGGCCGCCGAACCGGGCGGCAGCCGTATCTCCAACCAGCCCACCGCGGTGTGGCTGGACCGGATCGCCGCCATCAACGGCGTCAACGGCGGCATGGGCCTGCGCGCCCACCTGGACGAGGCGCTCAAGCAGAAGGGGAGCGGTGAACTCGTCGTCCAGCTGGTCATCTACGACCTGCCCGGTCGTGACTGCGCGGCCCTGGCCTCCAACGGCGAACTGGGACCGAACGACCTCGACAAGTACAAGTCCCAGTACATCGACCCGATCACCTCGATCCTCTCCGAGTCGAAGTACGCGGGCCTGCGCATCGCCACCGTCATCGAGCCCGACTCGCTGCCCAACCTGGTCACCAACGCCGGCGGCACCAACACCACCACCGACGCGTGCGTGACCATGAAGAGCAACGGCAACTACGAGAAGGGTGTCTCGTACGCCCTGGACAAGCTCGGTGCCCTGGCGAACGTCTACAACTACATCGACGCCGGCCACCACGGGTGGCTCGGCTGGGACAGCAACCTGGGCCCGTCGGTGCAGGAGTTCGCCAAGGTCGCCACGTCCAACGGCGCGAGCATGAGCGATGTGGCCGGCTTCATCGTCAACACCGCCAACTACAGCCCGGCCAAGGAGCCGAACTTCAAGGTCACCGACACGGTGAACGGGCAGACGATCCGCCAGTCGAAGTGGGTGGACTGGAACCAGTACGTGGACGAGCAGTCGTTCGCGCTCGGGCTGCGGGACAAGCTGGTGGCCGCCGGATTCGACTCCGGTCTCGGCATGCTGATCGACACCTCCCGCAACGGCTGGGGCGGCACCGCCCGGCCCACCGGCCCCGGTCCGCAGACCTCCGTGGACGCCTACGTCGACGGCAGCCGCATCGACCGGCGCATCCACGCCGGCAACTGGTGCAACCAGAGCGGTGCCGGACTCGGTGAACGCCCCACCGCGGCGCCCGCCGCCGGGATCGACGCCTACGTGTGGGTCAAGCCGCCGGGTGAGTCCGACGGCAACAGCGCCGCCATCCCGAACGACGAGGGCAAGGGCTTCGACCGCATGTGCGACCCGACCTACGGTGGCAACGCGCGCAACGGCAACAACCCCACCGGCGCGCTGCCGAACGCACCGCTCGCCGGGCACTGGTTCTCCGCCCAGTTCCAGCAGCTCATGCAGAACGCCTACCCGCCTCTCCCGTAGCCCAGTGACACGGTGAGTGGCCGCCGGGGCCGGTCGTCGAGCGACCGGCCCCGGCTCACGCGTACGGATCCGCCCCGGCGTCAGGCCGCCCGGCGGGACTTGCCTCTGAGAAAAGCAGTGGCCCGGACCCGGGCCGTAGGTCGGCGGCTCCAAGAGGGCTTCAAGTGCCTTCCAAGACGGGGTGCGGAGGCTGTGCCGGATTCGGGTTCTGGCAGGGAGAGACATAGAGGTGCGGGAGCAGATTCGGTTCGCGGTGCTGGGGCCGGTCAGCGCGTGGCGCGGCACGGCCGAGGTGGACCTCGGACCGCCCCAACAGCGGGCCGTGCTGGGGGCGTTGCTGATCGCGGAGGGCGCCCAGGTGCGGGTCGGCGAACTGGTCGACGCGCTGTGGGGTACGGCTCCGCCCGCGTCGGCGGTGGGGTCGGTCCGCACGTATGTGCACCGGCTGCGGCGGGCTCTCGACGACGCCCTGCTCATCCGGTCGGTGGGCGACGCCTACGTCGTACGCGCGCTCCCGCAGGACCTCGATCTCGCCGCGTTCCGTGAACTCGTCGCCCGTTCCGAACGGTCCCGGCAGGCCGGCAACCTCCGGGACGCCGTCGTCCATCTGCGGGCCGGGCTCGCTCTGTGGCGCGGTCCCGCCCTGTCCGGGGTTCGGAGCGCATGGGCGCGTGCCCAGCGTGAACGCCTGGAAAGGCTCCGGCTGTCCGCCCTGGAGACCCGGCTCGCCCTCGAACTCGACCTCGGCGGCCACGCCCAGGCCGCACCCGAACTCGCCGCGTTGGTCGGCGCGCACCCGCTCGACGAGCGGTTCCGCGAGATGCTGATGCTGGCGCTCTACCGGTCCGGCCGGCAGTCCACCGCCCTGGAGGCGTACACCGAGGCACGGGAGCTCCTCGCGGAGGAGCTGGGGGTCGATCCGGGGCCGGGCCTGCAGCGGCTGTACGAACGGATCCTGCGCGCGGATCCGGAGCTGTTGCCGCGGCCCGCCGCACCGACTCCGGCCGAGCCCGCCCAGGGTAGGGCGGATCGGGTCGAGGACCTTCCGGCCGCCCAAGAGGCCGCCGTTGCGGTGGCGGTACCAGGGGCCGCCGAGTCCGGCGTCGACGACTCGCAACCGGTCCGTGAGGCGTCCGCGCACTCCTGCCCCCCGGCCATCGACCGCACCTCACCCACTCCCCCCGTCCCCGCCCAACTCCCCGCCGCACTGGCGGGTTTCGTCGGCCGCGACGACCAACTCGCCCAAGCCACCGCCCTGCTCCCCGAGGACGGTGACGCGCCTTCCGTCACCGTCCTGGTCGGCGGCACAGCGGGGGTCGGCAAGACCGCGTTCGCCGTGCACTGGGCCCGCCGGATCGCTGCTCGGTTTCCCGACGGCCAGCTCTACGTCAATCTCCGGGGCTTCGACCCGGTGACCGATCCAGTCTCCCCGGGCCAGGCACTCCGCACGCTTCTTGCGGCACTGGGCGCGGACCAGCGTGAACTCCCGCAGGACGAGGACGCGTTGGCGGCCCGGCTGCGTACCGTGCTCACCGGCAGGCGGGTGCTGATCCTCCTGGACAACGCGCGCGACGCCGGGCAGGTACGGCCGCTGCTGCCCGGCGCCCCGGGCTGCCTGACGATCGTGACGAGCCGGAACCGGCTCGGCGGTCTGGTCGCCGTGGACGGTGCCCACCCGGTGCATCTCGACGTCCTCAGCGCACGGGAGGGACACGAGCTTCTGGTGCGGCGACTGGGCGCGGCACGGGTCGCCGCCGAGCCGAAGGCCGTACGGATGATCGTCGAGCTGTGTGCGGGGCTGCCGTTGGCGCTCGCCGTCACGGCGGCCCGCGCCGCCGGGCGCCCCGCCTTCCCGCTCGCCGCGCTGGCGGCCGAACTCGCCGAAGGACACGGCAGTTTGGACGCCTTCACGGACACCGACCAGGTCGCCGACGTACGAACGGTGCTGTCGTGGTCGTACCAGGCGCTGTCGCCCGCCGCCGCCCGGCTGTTCCGGCTGCTCGCTCTGCATCCGGGGCCGGACGTCTCACCGGCCGCCGCCGCGAGTCTCGCCGGGCTCGGACTCCCCGCGACCCGGAACCTGCTGACCGAATTGGTGCACACCCGTCTCGTGGACGAGCCCGCGCCGGGCCGCTATGCCTCTCACGATCTGCTGCGCGCGCACGCCGGCGAACTCGCGGCCGAGATGGACAGCCCGGAGGAACTCACGGCGGCTCGCCGCCGCATGCTGGACCACTACCTCCATGGCGCCCACGCCGCCGCCGAACTCACCGACCTGACCCGGGACCGGATCTCCCTCAGGGAGCCGTCCGACGGCGTGCGGTGTGCGCAGTTCAGCGCGGCCGAGCAGGCCACGGCCTGGTTCGAGACCGAACGGGCCGTCCTGGTCGCGGTGTTGCGACAGGCCTCGGCACACCACTTCGACGTCCACGCCTGGCAGCTCGCCTGGTGTGTCGAGCACTACCTCGGCCGCCAGGGTCTGTGGCACGAACTCGGCGTCACGCTGCGCACCGCCCTGGTCTCCGCCGAGCGTCTCGGCGACCCCACGGCCCTCGCGCACATCCACCGCGGGCTCGCCCAGGCCGAGTCGTACGCCAAGCACATCAAGGAGGCCCACCGGCACATCGAGCGGGCCATCGCACTCTTCGGCGAGGTCGGCGACCTCCCGGCGCTCACCGAGTGCCACCGCCAGTTCAGTGTGGTCCTCGAAGTGCAGGGCGACCTCGAAGGCGCCCTCGAACACCACCGGCTGGCCCTGGAACTGGTCGGCCCGGACGACAGCAGGCTGCGCTCGTGGATCCTGAACGGGCTCGGCTGGTACCACACCCTGCTCGGGCGGCATCGCGAGGCGCTGATGTACTGCGCGTCCGCGCTGCGCCTGGCCCGCGCCGCCGACGACGACTACACCCTGGGCCACGTCCTCAACAGCACCGGCACCGCCCACCACCACCTCGGCGCCCACGAGGACGCCGTAGCCGCCTTCGAGGAGTCCCTGCTGCGGTTCCGGCAGGTCGGAGGCGTGCCCTGGGCGGAGGCCCACACCCTCGCCTCGCTGGCCGAGACCCGCTCGGCCCTCGGCCAGCCGGAGCGGGCCCGCGCTCTGCTGCGGGAGGCGGTCCGCATCCTGGACGGGATCAGGCATCCGGACGCCGGGCCGCTGCGGGCGAAGGTGTCCGCGCTCGCGGTCTCCCGGCCCGCGGTGAAGGACCGGGCGCGGGCCGGGTGACATCCGGCCCCGGCAACTCTGGGGGCCCGGGGTGAGAACCCCACGGGCCGCGCGGCCGTAGTGAGAAGTGGGGTCGTGGACGCGTGGCTCCACATGACTATCGAACGTCTATCCCATGCCAATCGGCGGTCGATCACACACTGTGACGATCGGGGAGTCCTCACTCCCCGATCCGAAACGAGTCGGTCACCGCCATGCGTCCTGCGTCCCTCACCGCGTCCCCCACCGATGACGAGGCCTTCGCTCGCGTGATCTACCAGACCCATGGAACCGCCCTGCTCGAGTTCGCCCGGGGCCTGACCCTCGGCGATGTGCACGGTGCGGAGGACATCGTGCAGGAAGCCGTGCTACGGGCCTGGCGCCACGCCGACCGGCTCACTTCCACGCCCGGGCTGACCCGGCCGTGGCTGTTCACCGTGGTACGGCGGCTCGCCATCGACGCGTACCGCACCCGGCGGGCCCGCCCGATGGACCTCGTTCCCAAGGCCCTGGAGCGGGAGGTCGTCGCCGACACCAGCGAACTCACCCTCACGGCCCAGGTCCTGGTCCGCGCCCTCACCGACCTGGACCGCCCGCACCGTGAAGTGCTCGTGCACCGCTACTGCCTGGACCACAGCATCGAGGACACGGCCGCCGAACTGAACCTCCCCGCGGGCACGGTCAAATCCCGCAGCAGTCATGCCCTTCGGGCCCTGCGCCGGGCCCTGGCCTCGCACGGGGCGGCGTCCCCCGCGGGCCTGCGCTGAACCTCCCCCCGTCGAACCATCCCTATCCCCATGGAGGATCCGGCGTGTCACGCCAGCTACTGACGGTCTGCCAGGACCCCGCCCCGCACTCCCCCGCGGACTCCTTCCGGACCATCGGCGAGGCGCTCCAGCGGGCGCGCGGCGGTGCCGTGATCAGCGTCCGGCCGGGCCGCTACCAGGAGTGCCTGGTCATCGGGACGCGGGTGACGATCGTCGCCGAACAGGCCCGGGGCAGCGTGGAGATCGCGCCGCGGCGCGGCAGCGCCGTCGTCCTGAAGGCGGACGCGGTGATGCTGACCGACCTCGTACTGACCGGCCGGGACGAGGAGTTGCCGGTGGTGGACGTGGCGCGCGGCCAACTCGCCCTGGAGGGCTGCGACGTGACCGGCGCGGGCTGGACGGCGCTGACGGCCCGTGGCACCGGATCACTGGCCATGCGGGACTGCCGGATCACCAATCCACAGGGCGCGGGACTGGTCGTCACCTCACCGGTGGACAGCTCGGTCGAGTCCTGCACGGTCGAACACCTGGGCACCTCGGGCGCGGTGATCGGCGAACGCGGCCGGGTCACCCTGCGCGGCTGCACCGTCCGGGACGCCCGCGGCAACGGCGTGCTGGCCAACGGCGAGGCGCGCGGCTCGGTCGAGGACTGCGACATCTCCGCCACCGACAAGCCGGCCATCGCACTGGAAGAGCACTGCACCACCCGGGTGGTGCGCACCGCCGTCCACGACACCAGCACCGGCGTCCACCTCAGCAGCGCGGCGCGCACCACCCTGGAGGACGTGACGGTCACGGCCACCACCGGCCCAGGCATCGTCCTGTCCGGCGGCACCGACCCCTGGCTGCGCCGCTGCCGCACCGACCGGACCGAGGGCCACGGAATGGTCGTACTCGAACGGTCGCGCGGCACGATCGAGGACTGCCGTCTGGACGGGGCTCAGGCACCGGCACTGCGGGTGGCCGGCTCCGCGTCCCCCGTGCTGATCGGGCTGTCGGTGCAGGGCGGTGCCGCGGGCGGGCTGCTGCTGGAGGAGGAGTCGGTCGCCGAGCTGGACCGGCCGGAGGTGAAGGACGTCGCCGGCGTCGGTGTCTCGGTACGGTCCGGGGCGAACCCGCTGCTGCGCAGGGCCCGGATCAGCGCGCCCGGCGGCCACGGCGTGGAGGTCCGCGCCGACGGACGCGGGCGTCTGGAGGACTGCGTGGTCGAACGCCCCGGCGGGGCGGGCATCCGGGTCGAGGACGACGGCACGCTGTACGTCGGCGGCGGCACCGTCGACGCGGCGGCCGGCGGACCCGGACTGTCCGTCGGGGCCGACGGCAGCGTCACCCTGCGCGACTGCGAGATCCGCGGCGAGCGCGGCAGCGCGCAGCCGGGCGTGCTGGTGGAGAAGGGCGGCGAACTGACCGCGAGCAGACTGCGGGTGAGCGGCGCGGGCGGACATGGTGTGGTCGTCGACGACGGCGGGCGCGGCGCGTTCACCTCCTGCGAGGCGATGGGCAGCGAGGGCGACGGCTTCCGCGTCGACACCGACGCCCCGGTGTCCCTGGTCAACTGCACCGCGCGCGAGAACACCGGCGGCGGACTGGTGCAGGTCCGCCCCGGCGACCGGCTCGCTGTAGAGGGCCTGACCAGCGCGGACAACGGCCGCCGGGACGCCTGGGGGGTCGGCGACGTCGAAGGCACGGACCCGGCCGGGGCTCCCACCGCCCCGGCGGACGGCGGACCGCTGGCCGAACTCGACGCGCTCATCGGCCTGGACGACGTCAAACACCAGGTCCGCACCCTTGTGAACCTCACCAAGCTCGCCCAGCGCCGCGCCAGCATGGGCATGCCGGTCCCGCCGATGAGCCGCCACCTGGTCTTCGCGGGGCCGCCCGGCACCGGCAAGACGACGGTCGCCCGCCTCTACGGCGCGATCCTCACGGAGCTGGGCGTGCTGCGCTCCGGCCACCTGGTGGAGGTCTCCCGCGCCGACCTCGTCGCGCAGATCGTCGGCGGCACGGCCATCAAGACCACCGAGACCTTCCAACAGGCCCTCGGCGGGGTCCTGTTCATCGACGAGGCGTACACCCTGGTCTCCGACAGCCGGGGCGGCGGCGCCGACTTCGGCCGGGAGGCCGTCGACACCCTGCTGAAGCTGATGGAGGACCACCGCGACGACATGGTCGTGGTGGTGGCGGGCTACACCGAGGAGATGGCCGGCTTCCTCGCCTCCAACCCCGGTCTGGCCTCCCGCTTCTCGCGCACGGTGGAGTTCGCCAACTACTCGGTGCCGGAACTGGTCGCCATCATGGAGTCGATGTGCGTGCGCCACCAGTACGAGCTGGAGGACGCCACCCGCAAGGCCCTCGCCGTCCGCTTCGAGCGCATGCCGCGCGACGCCACGTTCGGCAACGGTCGCGCCGCCCGTCAGCTCTTCGAGGAGATGGTGGACCGTCAGGCGACCCGGCTCGCCTCGCTCACCGAGATCGGGCAGCGTGATCTGGCCCTGCTGCTGCCCCAGGACGTGGGCGAGGAGGCCGCGGCGGCGGTGAGCGACGAGGGGCCCGCCGGTGGCGACCCGCTCACCCGTCTCGGGGACATGGTCGGCCTCACCGGCGTGAAACGCGATGTGACCGACCTCGTCAACCTCCTCGCCACCGCCCGCCGCCGCGAGGCCGCCGGCCTGCCCGCACCCCGCATCAGCCACCACCTCGTCTTCACCGGCCCGCCCGGCACGGGCAAGACGACGGTCGCCCGCCTCTACGGCGAACTCCTCATGACGCTCGGCGTGCTGCCCCGCGGCCAGCTGGTGGAGGTGGCCCGGGCGGATCTGGTCGGACGGTACGTGGGCCACACCGCCCAGTCGACCCGTGAGGTCTTCCAACGCGCCCTGGGCGGCGTCCTGTTCATCGACGAGGCGTACACACTGACACCCGCCGGCTCGGCGGGCTCCTCGGACTTCGGCCGGGAGGCCGTCGACACCCTGCTGAAGCTGATGGAGGACCACCGCGACGAGGTGGTCGTCATCGTCGCGGGCTACACGGAGGAGATGTCGGACTTCCTGGCGTCCAACCCCGGTCTGATGTCCCGCTTCTCGCGCCGGGTGGAGTTCACCGATTACACGGCGGACGAGCTGGTGACGATCGTCCGCCGGCATGCGGAGGCGAACGGCTACGAGTGCGGGCCCGGTACGGGTGCGGTCCTGCGGGAGTACTTCGACTCGCTCCCCCGGGACCGCTCGTTCGGCAACGCACGCCTGGCCCGCCAGGTACTGGAGACGATGATGACCCGACAGGCGGGGCGGATCAGCTCGATGTCCGCGCCGGGCTTCGACGATCTGCGGCTGCTGCTGCCCGGGGACGCGCCGGAGGTGACGGCGCGATGAGACGGACGATCGTGTCGTTGACCCTGGTGACGGTCTGCACGGCCTGCCTCGGGGCCACCGCCTCCGCCGCCCCGCCGACCGCCGACCGCCGACCAGGTGAAGCTGCCGGTGGTGCCCTCCGCGCTGACCGCCGGCGCCGCCTGCACGAAGGCGTCGGCCGCGGTCGCGAAGGACGTGCCGTGGGAACAGCGGGCGTTGGGGCTCGACGGCACCTGGGCCAGCTCGGCCGGGCGCACGGGCGGGTCCGGGGTGACCGTGGCCGTCGTGGACACCGGGGTGGCGGCCGGGGCCGCCGCGCTCGAGGGCCGGGTGACCGCGGTGGGCTCCGCGGGCACCGACTGCGTCGGCCACGGAACCTTCGTCGCCGGACTGATCGCCGCCGCCCAGGAGCCGGGCGTGCGGTTCGCCGGAGTCGCCGACCAGGCCCGCGTCCTCGCGGTCCGGGGCACGGACGAACGAGGCGCGGCCACCGCCGGCTCGGTGGCCGCCGGCATCCGTTCCGCCGCGAAGGCGGGTGCCGAGGTGATCGTGGTCTCCCCCGCACTGAACACCGGCTCCGAGGACCTGACGGCGGCAGTTGCCTCCGCGACCTCCAAGGACGCCCTGGTCATCGCGGCGGCGGCCCCCGACCCGGCGGGCTCGGGCACGGCGTCCCCGCCCGCGCCCCGCGACTACTGGCCCGCCTCGGACCCGCACGTCCTGTCCGTCCTGGACGTGGACGCGAAGGGCTCCCACCCGGACAACGCCCCCATGCCCCTGCGGGCCGACCTCACGGCCCCCGGCGACGGCGTGGTGGGCATCGGCCCGTCCGGCAAGGGGCACTACATCGGCTCCGGCGCGTCCCTCGCCTCTGCCTACGTCGCCGGAACCGCCGCGCTGGTACGCGCCGCGCACCCCGGGCTGAGCGCCGAGGAGACCGCCGCACGCCTCACGGGTACGGCGTACCCGGCGGACGTCCCCCGGCTCGATCCGTACGCCGCGGTGACCTCGGTACGGCAGGGGGCCACGGCCGCGGTGTCCGCTCCGGCCACCGAAGACCCCGTCCACCTCGCCACCGACCCGCAGGCGACGGCCGCGGGCCGTCGCGCGCTGGCCGTCACCTCCCTGGGGGCCGCGGCCGTCCTCGCGGTGGCCTGGGCGGCGGCGGCGGCCCGGCTGCGCCGGAAGCCGTCGGCCGACGGCTCCTGACCGCGGGCACCGCCCCCGCCTCACTCCCCGCCGTCCGCCAGCGCCGTCTGAATCAGCGTCGCCTTGCGCCGTACGATGCTCAGCGCCCGCCCCGGCGGCAGGTTCCGCGGCTTGACGTTGCCGAAGACATAACCCTCCGACGGCGGGCAGGACAGCAGCAGGCCGGGCGTGTTGACCTCGTCGAGGCGCCGCAGCAGCTGGTCGTTGAGGCCGCGCCCGGCACCCGTCGCCGAGCGGACGGCGACCACATGGACGCCGACCTCGTGGCCCAGGGCCAGGTGCTCGAAGAGGGGCGCGAAGGGGTGGTCGAAGGCGTTGCCGCCGCCGATCATGTCGTAGTCGTCGATGAGGACGAACAGGCGCGGGCCCTGCCACCAGTCCGCCAGGCGCATGCGGGCCGGGGTGATGTCGGGGCCCGGTGCGCGGGTCTTGAGGGCCCTGGCCGAGCCCGCCACCAGTTCCTTGACGGAGTCCATCGAGACGGCGTGCCCGAGCTGGTACTCCGACGGTACCGCGTCGACGAGTTCGCGCCGGTAGTCCACGACCAGGACCCGCGCCTCGGCGGACGTGTACCGCTCGGTGACCGACCGGGCGATCATCCGCAGCAGGTTCGTCTTGCCGCTCTCGGTGTCGCCGACGGCGATGAGGTGCGGGGTGCGGGCGAAGTCGTGCCAGACGGGGGCGAGTTTCTCCTCGTCGAGGCCGAGGGGGATCCGCAGGCCGTCGCCGAGTTCGGACGCGGGCAGCGAGGCCATCGGCAGCCGGTGCGGCAGCATCCGCACCGGCGGCGCGGCCGGGCCCGTCCAGGCCGCGGAGACCTGTTCCACCAGTTCGGCGACCCCGTCCGCGAGGTCGTCCGCGCGCTGCCCGCCGTCGATCCGGGGCAGCGCGGCGAGGAAGTGCAGCTTGCCGTCGGTCGTCAGGCCCCTCCCGCCCGTGCGCGGCACCGAGGCCGCCTTGCGGATGTCGATCACCGAGTCCATCGTGTCGCCGAGCCGCAGTTCGAGCCGGGTGGCGGCCTGGTCGCGGATCTGCGCGGACAGCTCCACCCAGCGGGCGGTGGTGACGACCAGATGGACGCCGTAGTTGAGACCGCGCTGGGCGATCTGGTTGAAGGCGGCGACGTGGGTGTCGTAGTCCTGGCGGACCGTCGACCAGCCGTCCACCACGAGGAACACATCCCCGTGCGGCTGATCGTCGAACTCCCCTTGCGCGCGCCGGCGCCGGTAGGCCGCCATGGAGTCCAGGCCGTGGTCGAGGAAGAACCGCTCCCGGTCCGCGAGCAGCGTCGTCACCTCGGCGACGGTGCGGCTGGTGCGCTCGCTGTCGAGGCGGCTCGCGACCCCGGCGACATGCGGCAGCCCGGCCAGACCCGCGAGGCCGCCGCCGCCGAAGTCCAGGCAGTAGAACTGGACTTCCCGCGGGCTGTGGGTGAGTGCCAGCGCGGTGATCAGCGTGCGTACGAGGGTGGACTTGCCGCTCTGCGAGCCGCCCGCGACCGCCACATGACCGCCCGCTCCGGACAGGTCCACGACCAGCGGGTCCCGGCGCTGCTCAAAGGGCTTGTCGACGATCCCGACCGGCACCCGCAGCCTGCCCACCCCGGACCAGCCGGCGGCGACGAGCCCGCGCTCGGCGTCCTTGTCGAGGCCCGGCAGCAGCGCGTCCAGCGCGGGCGGCAGCCCCAGCGGCGCCAGCCACACCTCGTGAGCCGCGGGCCCGGAGTCCCGCAGCCGGTCGAGCGCGACGGACAGCAGCGTGTCGGAGGACTCCTCGTCCGGTACGACCGGTTCGGGCACCGCCGGTGCCACGGCACGCGGCACCACCCAGCCCGCGCTCCACGGCACGATCTGACTCGCCACCCGCGCCTGCGCCACCCCGCCCCGCCGCTGCCGGTACGCCCCGGACACGTACGCCGCCCTGAACCGCGTCAGCGCCTCCACCCCGCTCTTCAGGAACCCGGCACCCGGCTGCGACGGCAACTGGTAGGCGTCCGGCACCCCGAGCACCCCGCGGCTCTCCATCGCGGAGAACGTGCGCAGACCGATCCGGTAGGACAGATGGCTCTCCAGGGCGTGCATGCGCCCCTCGTCGAGCCGCTGCGAGGCGAGCAGCAGATGCACCCCGAGCGACCGCCCCAGGCGTCCGATCATCACGAACAGGTCCATGAACTCGCGGTGGGCGGCGAGCAGTTCGCTGAACTCGTCGACCACGACGAACAGACTCGGCAGGGGCTTCAGGGGTGTGCCCGACATCCGCGCCTTCTCGTACTCCAGCGCCGAACTGTAGTTCCCGGCCGCCCGCAGCAGTTCCTGGCGCCGGATCAGTTCCCCGTGCAGCGCGTCCTGCATGCGTTCCACCAGCGCCACCTCGTCGGCGAGGTTGGTGATGACGGCGGAGGTGTGCGGCAGTCCGTCGAGGCCCAGGAAGGTGGCGCCGCCCTTGAAGTCGACCAGGACGAAGTTCAGCGTCTCGGAGGAGTTGGTGAGCGCCAGCCCCAGTACCAGGGTGCGCAGCAGCTCGCTCTTGCCGGAGCCGGTCGCCCCGATGAGCATCCCGTGCGGGCCCATGCCGCCCTGCGCCGACTCCTTGATGTCCAGCTCGACCGGGCGGCCGTCCGCCCCCACGGCCACCGGCACCCGCAGCCGGGCCGCCCCGGTCGCCCGCCGCCACAGCGCCTCGGGATCGTGCCGGTACAGGTCGGGTATGCCGAGCAGCGTCGTCAACTGCACGTCGGTCGCCAGCGGTTCGGCCGCGTCCGCGCTCAGGCTCATCCGGTAGGGCGCCAGCAGCCGGGCCAGCGCCTCCGCCGCGGCCGGACCCACCGCGTCCGGCCGGCCCAGCGCCGTGCTCTGCTCCTTGCGGCTGCGGTCGGTGCGCACCAGCCGCACCGAGCCGGGCCGCACGTCGAGGCGCAGGGTGGTCCGGCCGGGCCGCCAGCTCAGCGCACCGGAGAGGTCCAGGACCACGGTGTTGCGCGCCCCCGGGCCGTCGAGACGGTGTCCGGCGGGCACCTTCACCCCGTCCACCACGATCACCGTGAACGGCTCGTCCCGGCCCGGCGGTTCCTCGGGGTCGAAGCCCGCCCGCTCGGCGAACTCCGCGCCCAGCAGGTCCTCCAGGTCGTTGAACGCGGAGGCCACCATGCGGGCGGGCCCGGCGCCGTCCCGTTCCTGCGGATGCAGGTTGTGCGGCAGCCACTTGGCCCACTCCCACTCCGCGCGCCGTTCGTCGGACACGCACAGCGCGATCCACAGGTCCTCGGGCGCGTGGAACACCGCGAGCTGACACAGCGCGGCACGCGCGAGCGACCGTACCGCCGTCTCGTCACCGCGCAGCAACACCCGTGACCAGGACCGCAGATACAGGCCGATGGGCTGGTCGGGCACCGTGCTGTAGGCCCGTACGAAACGGCGCAGGGCGTGCGCGGACAGCGGCTCCAGATCCTCGACCGGCTTGGTGGACAGGGGGTTCAGACGCATCGACAGCTGCTGCTCGCCCACCGCGATGCGGACCTCGGCGAAGTCGTCGTCCTTGGGCCGCCGTTCCCACAGCCGGGTGGTGCGGACCATGGAACGCAGGGCGACGGGGGCGGGGTGCCGCCAGGCCAGGGCATGCTGCTGCTCGATGACGGCCCGCTGGACCCTGCCCCGGGTCTGGGTCAAGTACCGCAGATAGTCACGCCGTTCGCCGTGCAGACGCTGCTTGCGCTCGCCGCTCTTGCGCATCACCTGGCCGACCATCATCGCGCCGGAGGCCAGCACCATCATGCCGAGCGCCAGGTAGCTGAAGACGCTGCTGGTGCCGCCGGGACGGATGAACATCAGCATCATCGACACGGACATCATCGCCATGGGGAGGTAGGTCCACACGGCGGAGGAGTCCGGCACCGTCTCCGGGAGCGTGGGCGGCTCCTGGAGAGTCAGCTCCCCTTCGGGCATGTCGGGCCCACGGCGGCGGGCGGGTCGGCGGAACAGGACGACGCTCAACGGAAGGGCTCCTCAGGCGGCAGCGGGCGCGGAGAACGCGGAAGGGGGTCACTCCGTAATACGGATGGGGAGCCCCGCAGGATCTGTGCCAGGAGAAATCGATGACCGACCACCAGGTGGCCGAGCTGTGCCATCTCACCGTCCGCGGCCCGGCCCGGACGATCGACCTCGCCGTGCCGGCGGACGTGCCGGTCGCCGACCTGCTGCCGACCCTGCTGCGCTATGCGGGTGAGGGCAGCGGGGAGGCACCGGGCGGCGACGTCGAGGAGCGCGGCCTCGACCACGGCGGCTGGGTCCTGCAACGCCTGGGTGAGCGCCCCCTGGACGAGGAGGGCACCCTCAAGTCCCTCGACCTCAAGGACGGCGAGGTGCTCCATCTGCGGCCGCACGACGCCGCGTTGCCCGAGGTCCGCCTGGACGACCTGGTCGACGGCATCGCCAACGTCACCCGGGACCGGCTGCACGCCTGGACGCCCGAGGCGGGGCGGCGGCTGCTGCTCGGCCTCGCGGTGGCGACGCTCGTACTGGGACTCGGCGTGCTGGCGTGGCCGGGCGGATCGGCGGCCGTCCGGGCCGCGGCGGCCGGCGCGAGCGGTCTGCTGCTGCTCGCGGGCGCCGCGTCCGCGGCCCGCGCGGTGGGTGACCGGGCGGCCGGGGCGGCGCTCGGGTACATGGCGGGACCGTTCCTGGCGCTGGCCGCGTTCCTCGTCCCCGGCGGCGACCTGAGCGGACCGCAGGCCCAGGAGGTGCTGGGGTCCAGGCTCCTGGCGGCGGGTGCCGCGGGCGCGGGCGGCGCCGTGCTCGCGCTCGCCGTGACGGCCGTCTCGGCACCGCTGTTCCTCGCGACGGCCCTGGTGGCGGTGTCCGCCGCGCTCGCGGGCGCCGGGATCGGCGTGTTCGGACTGACGGTCGACGGTACGGCGGCCGCGGTCGCCGCGCTGGTGGTGCTGCTCGGCGGGTTCGTGCCCGCGCTGTCCTTCCGGCTCGCGGGGATGCGGATGCCGGCCCTGCCGGGCAGCGCCCAGCAGCTCCAGGAAGGCATCGAGCCCTACGAGGGCCGGGATGTGGCCACCCGCACCGAGCTGGCGAGCGGCTGGATGACCGCCCTGTACGGCGCCTCGGGCGCGGTCGGCGCGGGCTGCCTGGTGGCGCTGTCGCTGCGGCCGAGCCTGCCGGAGGCGCTGACGGCCGGGGTGCTGTCGCTGCTTCTGCTGCTGCACGGGCGGGGCATGGTGAACGTGCGCCAGCGGCTGGCCCTGGTGCTGCCCGGCGCGCTGGGCGCCGCCCTGCTGGCCGGTACCGCCGCTCACGCGGCGGGCCCCGACGGCCGGCCCCTGCTCCTGGCCGGGTTGCTCGCGCTGGCGGCCGTCCTGGCGATCGCGTCCTGGACGGTGCCCGGCCGCCGCATGCTGCCGTACTGGGGGCGGGCCGCGGAGCTGCTGCACTCGGGCCTCGCCATCGCGGTGCTGCCGCTCACCCTGTGGGTGCTCGGGGCGTTCGGCGCCCTCCGGGCGATCAGCGGCTGAACGGGGGTTCGTCATGCAGTCCAAGCGCGACCAGGTACAGGCGCACGCCTTCGTCATGAACCGGCTGGCCTCCGGGATGCTGCTGGCCGACCCGGACGCCCCGGAGAGTCCGCTGGGGCGCACCACCCGGGGCGCCGTCGTCGGGGTCGTCGTCGCCGTACTCGTGGCGGCCGGGGCACTGGTCTACGGCCTCGTCTCGCCCGGCGGGAACGACTCCTGGCGTACGTCGGGCACGCTCGTCGTCAACCGGGAGACCGGCGCCCGTTACGTCTACTACGACGGCCGGCTGCGCCCGGTGCGCAACTACGCCTCGGCCCGGCTGATCGGCGGAAAGGACCTCAAGACCGAGGACGTCTCCACCGCATCCCTCGGCGACACCCCGATCGGTGCCCCGGTCGGCATCCCGGGCGCCCCCGACTCCCTGCCGGGCGGCGGAGACCTCGACTCCGGGGCCTGGCAGGTGTGTTCGGCGCTCGACGAGGACGGCTCCGCGGTGACCGCCCTCGTCGCGGGCGGCCCCACCGCCGACACCGGGCTCGACGCCGGCGACGGTGTGCTGGTCGCCGGACCGGACGGGGCCTCGTACCTGGTCTGGCAGGGCAGCAGGCTGCGCCTGGACCACAAGTCCGGCGCGGCCGTCTCCCTCGGCTACGGCTCCGTCGCCGCGCGCCCCGTGTCGGCGGCCTTCCTCGACGCCCTGGTCGAGGGCCCCGACCTCACCGCCCCGGCGGTCGCGGGCCTGGGCACCAAGGGCCCCGCCCTCGGCTCGGCCGCGAGCAGGGTCGGCCAGGTCTTCCGGGTCAGTGTGCCCGGCTCCGCCGAACGCCCCTACTACCAGCTGCGCCAGGAGGGCCTGGTCCCGCTCACGGACACCGCCGCCGCCCTCGCGCTCGGCGACCCCACGATCCGTGAGAAGGCCTACGACGGTGACTCCCCGGTCGCCGCCGACCTGGGCGCGGACACCCTCAAGCAGCATCTCGCCCCGGGCGCCGAGGGCCGCTCCCCCGGCGCCGCCGGCCTGCCCGCCGCCCCGCCGCACGCCGTGTCGGTGCCCCAGGACCAGGCTGCCTGCGCCCGCGTGGAACCCGGCACCGACGGCACCCGGGTGGCCACCACGCTCGTCCCGGTCACCGACCTGGGCCCGGTCTCCGCCGCCCCGACCGACCAGGTGGCGCCCGCCTGTCTGCGGGTGGACGGGGTGGTCGTCCGGCCGGGCCACGGCGCACTGGTGCGCGCGCTCGGCGCGGACGGGGCCGCCGTGGGGGACACGACGTATCTCGTCACGGACAACGGGGTGAAGTACCGGGTGCCTTCGACGGCGGCGCTGGAGGCGCTCGGGCAGAGCGAGGCGAGCGCGCGGGCACTGCCGGCGCCGCTGCTGTCGATGCTGCCGACCGGCCCCGACCTGGACCCGGCGGCGGCGACCGGCGCCTCCAGGCCGCACACCACGGGGCCCGCCTGCGGCGACTCCGGGGCCGGAGCCACCCAGGCGGCCGCCGAAAACTGAAGCCGCCGCACGAGAACCCGGCGCCCCGCCTGCTCCGTAGTACGGGATGACGGGCCTCCGCCCCCACCCCCCGGGGACGGAGGCCCCGACCCGTTCCGCCACATCCACCGACCGGGAGGCCTGCCATGGCAGGAAACGGCCAGCAGTCAAGCGAACAGTCGACCCGCAACGGCATCCAGGCACTGGAGATGGCCTTCAGCGGCATCCTCAAGGCGCGTCAGGACGTCGACGCGACCCGCGCCAACCTCTCCGCCGGCTACCAGGGCAGCGACGGCGGCCAGTTCGGCGCTCTGCTCAAGGACTGGGACACCCAGTGCACCATCATCCTGAAGAACCTGGAGGCCATGGTCCAGGCCCTCAACACGAGCCTCGTCCAGCACGGCAAGGCCCAGGGCTCGTCCGTCGACGCCATCAACCAGGCGTACAACGCCTCGCAGTCGGCCTTCGACCAGCTCGCCGGCTGACCGGCTCCCCCCGACCGCCCACCGCATCCCGGAACGAGGTTCCCGCATGTCCGACCTGACCGACGGCTACATCTACGTCGACTACAACCACATGAACAACGCGGCCGACGACATGGTCCAGCAGACCAGGGCGATCGCGAACACGCTGGCCTCCCTGGACGCCGAGCTCTACGAGCTCAAGAACACCTGGTACGGCACGGACGCCAGGACGTACACCGACAAGCAGGACGCCTGGAACAGGGCCGTGCACGCCATGGAGGAGATGCTCACCTCGCACGCCGCGCTGCTGACGGACATCTCCGACCAGTACCAGTACAGCGAGAAGCAGTTGACGCAGATGTGGTCCGAAGTCGGCATCGGTCGCTGAGCCACCCCATGGCAGACCTCACCCATCTCGACGGCCCGGCGCTCCAGCGCTTCGTGGACAACGACCTCGCCGACTTCATCGACGCCCTCAAAGCCATCCGCAAGGACAGCGCGGCCGACAACGGCGGGGTGCGGGCGCTGCGCAGCATCGTGAACGGGGCCACCACCCCCGAGACGCTCCAGCAGAGCCAGGCGCTGTCCATCGGCCTGATGGGCACCGGCGACACGATGCACGGCGAGTCGCTGCTGACGGCGGCGACCGGCGCCGCGCAGAGCGTGGACGCCGTCCTCGCGCAGCACGTGAACCTGTTCGGGGACATCGACCGCGACATGAAACAGACCATCCGCACGATGCTCAACACCCAGGGAAGCACCCTGCAGTCCATCGACGGGGAGAAGTTCCTCGACCTCTTCTCCGACGTCGACGAGGGCATGAGCGAGAACCCCGGAAGCGAAGAAACCACCGGCCCGGGTTCCGGTTCCGAAAGCTGATCGCATGCCTGAGAACGCCACGACCTACGACCAGGACGACTACTGGGGCCAAGCGGTGACGATGCTCACCGGCTACCCCATGCCCAGCCGCGCCGGCCTCTTCGAGCATCTGAAGAGCAAGGAGGGCATCCCGCTGTTCCGCATGGACATCCGCTCCCAGGCCATGCGCAACCTGTCGGACGCCGACTACTCGGCCATCAGCGGCTGGCAGGTCTCCTCCGGCGACGACTACATCCTGACCTTCGTGGGCACCAGCGGGGGCGCCGACGGCTCCAACCACCAGAGCGCCGACTTCAACCTGTACCAGGCGCACATCGTGCTGATCGGCGTCCCGGTGGGTGGCGACGGCCGGGGCCGGCTGCTCGACAACGGGGAGACGTTCACCGGCGGCCCGTTCACCGGCCACTACGGCGACCAGTGGGACAACTCCGCGCTGGCCCAGTACGTCAGCGGGGCGAAGGCCGCCCTGGACGCACTGGCGGCCGACAGCGCGCACAGCACCGCGGGGTTCTCCTCGCACGGCCTCACGGTGGCCGACAAGGACGCCGTCAAGCTCAAGTCGTTCCAGGACACCGCGCAGTCCTTCGACCGCGCGAAGAAGTTCTTCGCCGACCAGGCCGTCGTGCTCAGGCAGTGGGAGGAGTCCCTCGGCGGCGAGGACGGCGCCTGGCAGGGGCAGGCCGCCGGGATCTTCCGCGACCTGGTCCGCCGGCTCCGCAAGAACTACGACGCCTACGTCGAGCAGCTGGGCGGCCTGACCTACCACGCCCAGAGCACCAGCGTCGACTACTACACCCCGGGCTCCCCCTACTCCGACGCGCTCATCAAGGCCCAGAAGGACCTGTGGCGCCAGACCGTCGCGCTGCGCACCGCCTGGATCACCTGGGCCAACACCGGCCAGCACGACCCGCACCGCGGGCTGCTCGAGATGCTCAACGAGCTCACGGCGTGGGTGCTGGAGAACAACGTCCACCAGGTCAGACACGAGAGCCGTCAGGGCAACGACCACTACTCCGCCACCAGCGCCTTCAGACAGAGCCACCCTGTCTACGGCAACCTCAACGACGTCAACAACTGGAAGAAGGTCGGCGAGGCGGCCGTCCAACGCTGGACGACGTACATCGAACGCCAGCTGATCCCGGTCGCCAAGCAGGTGCTGTCGGACCTCAACAACGCGTGGATCGAGGCCATCGACCCGCTGGAGGTGCCCCTGGACGCCAAGGACACCTCCTCACTGACCGACCAGTACCAGGACGGCCAGGGCGACGACAGCCACGGCAACGGCATCGGTGACGGGCTGGGCGACAGCATCAACGAGGCGATCGACAACCTCACCAACGGCATCGGCGACAGCCTCAACGGCCTGGGCGACAACCTCTCCGGAATCGGCGACGGCCTCTCCGGCATCGGGGACGGCCTGAACACCGGTCTCGACGGCCTCACCAGCGGTCTCGGTGCCGGACTGAGCGGCCTCACCACCAGCCTCGGCACCGGCCTGAGCGACCTGGGCAGCGGACTCGGCACCGACCTCGGCACCGGCCTGGGCTCCCTGTCGGACGGCCTCACCAACCCCGGCGGCGGCACCACCACCCTCAACCCCGACGGCACGCTCACCACGACCTACCCCGACGGCTCCGCCAGCATCTTCGACCCGAGCACCGGCCGGGTGACCACCACCACGAAGGACGGAAAGACCACCACCACGGACCTGGACGCCGGCGACAGCATCACCAACCCGGACGGCAGCCTCACCACCCTCAACCCGGACGGCACCCTCACCACCACCTACCCCGACGGCACGGTCACCACGATCGACCCGACGACCGGCACGGCGACCACCACCGACCCCGACGGCAACGTCACCACCACCGACCTCGGCAACGGCCTGAGCGACCTCGGTGACCTCGGGGACCTCGACTTCGACGACCTGAACGACAACCTCGGCAGCCTGAACAGCAACCTCAGCAGCGGACTGGACGGACTCACCGACGCCCTCGGCGCCGACCTCGGCTCCGGCACCCCGCTGACCGCCGGGCTCACCGGCTACGGCACCGGTACGACGCCCTCGACCGGCCTGGGCGACTCCTTCGCCGGGTACGACGACACGCCGTACGCCTCGGGCGCCCTGGGCGCGCCGACCGCCTCCGGCACCGGCGGCGCGGACACCTCCGCCGCGAGCAGCGGCATGCCGATGATGCCGATGGGCATGGGCGGCGCCCCGGGCGCGGGCGGCGGGCAGTCGGGCAACGGCGACCGGGTGCGCAACGTCCTCACCGAGCCGGGCGGCGGTCCCCTCGACGGACGTGCCCGCCGCGCAGGCAAGGGCAGGAAGGGCGCCACGGCCGAGGACGAGGCCGAGGGCACCACGACCGGCCGGTCCAGGGTGAGCACCAGCTCGTCGGCCTCTCCGTTCGCCCCGCAGTCCGCCGAGGCGCGCCGCGGCGGCCGGGTGACGGAGAGCGGTGGCGAGGAACGGGCCAGCTGGCTCGCCGACGAGGAGGACGAGGACGTGTGGGGCGCCGAGGAAGGCGGGGCTCCGTCCGTGATCGGCCGATGAGCGGGGCCTCGTACGACAAGCGCCTCGCCCAGGCGATGGCCGAACTGGACGCCACCCGCGAGGCGGTGGCCCGTGCGGAGGCGGAGCTCGCCGAGGCGTCGGTGCGGGTGCGTTCGAAGGACCGCAGCGTCGAGGTCACCGTGGGCCCGCAGGGTGAGCTGACCGGGCTCCGGTTCCTGGAGGACCGCTACCGGAGCATGTCGGCCGGGCAGTTGGCGGCGAGCGTGCTGGAGGCCGCGGCCGAGGCGCGCGGGGTGATGGCCCGGCAGGTGATCGCGGCCTTCGAGCCGTTCACCCGGCCGAGCACGACCGTGCCCGAACTGACCGGGGTCGACGTCGACTGGACGAAGATCTTCGGCTCCGCCGTGCTGGAGGACGCTCCCGCCGCGCACCGCGCCTCGCGGCACCGGCTCCGGGACGAGATCAGCGAGGACCCCGACGACTCCGAGGAGGAGCACCAGCATGGCTGACGGCAACGCCTATTTCGCCAACCCCGGGCGGATCCAGTCCGGGGTCCGGCAGATCGACGAGATCAGCGCGCTGGCCCGGCAGATGGTCCGCGAGTTCGTCGCCGACGTGAACCTCACCCGCGACTGGCCGGGCACCGACGACGAGTTCGCGCGCGAGGTCCAGCCGCAGGAGAAGAGCGAGCGTACGACGGTCACGGACACGGGGCAGTCCGTCTCCGACGCCGTCGTGGCCGTCGCCGACGGCACCCACACCAACCTCCAGAACATCATGGGCACGCAGAGCGGCGTCCTGGACGCGATCCACGACTCCGCCGTGAACGGCCCCGGAAGGCACTGACCCAGCCAATGGCCATCCACGTCTCGCCCGAAGTCAACAACCTGCTGCTCCTGCTCATCGGTGAGCGGATGCTCCAGGCGGACGAGGACAAGGCCTATCAGAGCCATGAGCCGTACGCTCGCCTCGGTCGGCAGCTCCACAGGCTGTCCGACCTGATCGAGGTGTCCGTGGTGGAGGTCGGCCGCGCGCTGCCGCCCGCCGTCGCCACCCGGTACGTCCGGGCGATGAACCTCTTCGTCGACGACCGGGGCCGCAACGCGCTCAAGGACTTCGCCGCCGAACTCGACGTGGTCGCCCAGAGCCGCGTCGAGACCTCCATGAACATCATGGAGGCGAAGTGGCAGATCATCGCCGAGATCGTCCGGCTGCTCATCGAGCTGGCCGTGATCCTGGTGATGTCCGTCTTCAGCGGTGGCAGCGCGGCGGGGAAGGCGGCCGTGGCCCGGGCACAGAGCCGGGTCACCCTCCTCACCATCCTCGACAACCTGATGCGGCGCACGCATCTGATGCCGAGTCTGAGCGAGGCCTTCGACGAGGCGTTCACCACGTTCGCCGTGCGGTTGTCGATGATCGCGTTCGGCCCCGACGGACGGCGCCCGCACGGCTTCGACTGGGAACAGATCCTCCAGGACGCCGTGTTCGGCGGCATCACGGGGATGTTCCACGGAGCCTTCGAGGGGGTCGTCGACAAGTTCAAGAAGTTCTTCCGGAAGGACCACTTCGACGACACCCTCGTCAAGAACCTCGACGACGACGTTCTGTCGAAGACCGACCGGAACCACCTGTCGTCCGGGCACAACAACCGCGACATCGGCGGCGATCGGGACACGCGCGGCACCAGAGACGTCGGCAACGACCGGAACCTGAGGGACGACTTCGGCGACGGCGTGGGCGACGCCGTCCTGGAGGGTGCCGCGGAGACCGGCGGCGAGTTCGTCACCGTGGGCCTGTTCACGGGGACTTGGGCACTCAGCGGGGACACCTTCCTGACCGCGGCGGGCAGTGCGCTGTTCATGGGCGCGGTGTTCGCCGGGGTGGCGAAGTTCGGGTCGCAGTTCAACGTGCAGATGGACGCGGTCAATGATGTGCGGGGCTTGGGCGCTGCGACCGGAACCGGGACTGGGGCCCCCAAGGCGACGGGGTCGAGCGGGTCGTCCGGCGAGACGCAGGCCTCCGACGGGTCCGGGAGGCCGGCGAGGACCGGCAAGAGCGGTACCGCCGGGGCCGGCCAGGACGCTGACAGGACCAGGAGCACGCCGGCCGGGCGCGGCGGGCAGACCGACGACACCCGACGGGACGAGGAGACGCCGGTCCACGACCCGCTCCACGAGGGCGGCGACAGCGACACCGAGGACGGGCGGACCGGGGCGGCGCCGCCCCTGTCGTCCACGGCACCTTCGCAGAACACGTCGGGCACTTCCGGGACGACGGGCACGTCGACGGGCAGCTCGGATGCGCCCACCCGTACGACGGGCACCTCGACGGGCAGCTCGGACGCGCCCACCCGTACGCCGACGACCAGCCGCCGCGACGGATCGGGCGCCCACGACACCTCCGGCGCCGATGAATCCGCCCCGTCTCCCCGTCGTACCGTCTCCGCCACTCCTGTGGCCGACATCCCGGCACGGATGGAGCCCGGCACCACCACCTCTTCCGCCGCGCCGGCGCCGATCACGACGACATCCACCACCTCGACCACGACGACCGCTCCGCCGTCGACCGCGCCCGCACACGCCCCCGCGCCGAGCGGCTCCTCGGCGGTGGCTCCGTCCTCGGTCGCCGCCCAACCCCGTTCCCTCGCCCGGACCATCCCCTTCCAGGGCGACGAGCTCCAGGTCCTCGAAGTCGTCGGAGACGGCGACTGCTTCTTCACGTCACTCCTCGCCGGTCTGCACCACCAAGGCCATGGCTCGGAGCTGGTCGCACTCGACGTCCCGCAGCTTCGGCAGCGCGCGGCGGAGGCGTACCGGGGTTCCGCGGCATATGAGGAGGCGAACGGGCGTGACGTGCTGGACGTCCTGTTGCAGGACCTCGGTCCGGCCGACCTGACGGCCCTCACGGGTGGTGCACGGCCGCAGCTCTCCGCCGAGCAGCAGAAGGACATCGAGAACCAGCTGCACAAGAAGCTCTACGGCGACGAACTCCGGCGCCTCGTCCGCTCCGACGCCGACCGGGCCGTCCTCACGGATCTGCCCGACGCCGCGGTCCGTGCGCTGCAGCCCGGCTATCAGCCCGTGCTCGGCAAGGCCCAGCGGGCAGAGCGCGAGGAGCTGTCCAACGGGGTCCGCGCCCGGATGATGCGCGACCAGATCCGGCAGATCCTCACCGGGGACGACACCCGGCGGGCAGAGGAGCTGTGGTCCCAGCTCGTGCAGCGGCGGTACCAGGGCTGGGCGGAGACCCGCCCCGGTCTGGCCGACTTCCTGAACAGCCGGCTCGGTGACCTGGTGACGGACTCCATCCTCGACCGCAGCATGTGGACGACGCCGTTCTTCGACCTGGCCCCGTCCGGGATCGCCCAGGCGCTCGGCCTGAACATCACCGTGGTGCAGCAGCACGGGAACGGCGCCTGGGACCTGCCTCTCAACCCCGGTGCGGGCAGGGCCCTTTACGTCCACTACAACGGCGTCAACCACTACTCGGCGATCCGGAACACCCCCGCTCCACGGCCGGCCGAGACCTTCGTGGCGCCGAAGACCACCAGCAGCGCCGACACACCCCTCGGCGCCGACGACACCACCAGGCCCGCCACCTCCAGTCGCGTCGACGAACTCATCGACGTCCTCCGCGGCACACCCGTCGACCAGCGCGTCCTGGACAACCTCCACCGGCTGAGCCCCGCGACCGTCGACGCCCTGCTCGGGTCGGCGCGCCGGCAGCCTCCTCCAGCCGTCGGCAAGGGCAGGGCATCGGGCAAGAAGGAGAAGGGGAAGAACGAGAAGGAGAGCAAGGAGGCCAAAGCGGCCCGCCTGGCCGGGCACAAGCCCGACGCCGGTCTCAAGAAGGTCCTGCACCACCCGGGCTACGCCACCGGCGACCAGTTCGGCATCGCCGCCTATCTGCTGGCCGACGAGAACGTCCATGTCGTCGTGGTCGAGGATCCCGACGGCAAGAACGACCGCAGCGCCGACATCGAGGCGTTCTACCGCGCCAACGGCATCCCCGACGGCCGTGTCCACAAGGTGACCGTCACCGCGGACACCGACGGCGACGCCCACGCCATGGCGGTCTTCGACAAGGTCAACGGCCTCGAAGGCAAGTCGTCGTCCATGTCGAAGAACCAGCTCAAGAACCTGGTCGTCCCGGTGGGCGCGGCGACCACCTGGCTCGGGGAGAACTTCAGCCGCACGACACGGGACAAGGTCCGCGAGGCCTGGCACCTGGACGACCGGGGCTTCCCGCAGCAGGACCAGGACCGCGTCGCCAAGTGGCTGGCGAAGAAGCACATCACCGTCGAGCCGGACCGCGAGGTCATCGTCCTGTGGTCCCGCTTCAGCGGCAAACGCGGCGACGTCCACGTCGAGCACGACACCAGCTACACCGGCATGGACCAACTCCTCACCGCGATCCACGACCGCACCAAGGACAACCCGCCGGGCCCGCTCGTCATCATCGCCGGCGACGCCAAGGTCAACCCCAAAAGCCGCCCCCACTACCCCGAGCTCACGCAGAAGCACTGGGAGAACGGACTCACCGTCCACGACCTCACCGACTTCTGGGACGACAAGGACGGTACGGCGGCCTGGGGCGGCGACACCCGCCTCGGCCAGATGCGCCTGTACGAATACCTCAACCGACAGAGCGGGAACTCCCTCCAGCACCTCGGCTTCCGCAGCGGCAACCTCGAAGCCATGGCCCTCGCCGGGCACAAGGTCAAGTACCTCGAAGAGGAGCGCAGCCTCGGCGGCGAGCGCATGCAGAAATGGCACGAGGGCACGTCCAAGGCCCCTCTCACCATCGGCTACGAACGCATCGTCATCCAGCGCCCGCCCACCCGCTCCGGCCAGATCGCCCTTGAGGCACGCGGCACTTGGGAGAAGAAGGACGAGGAGTACCGCAAGCTCGACTCCCTCACGGCCGAACAGAAGAAGGAACTCGCCAACCTCGCCCAGGCCTTCAAGCACCCCGCCTGGGTCGCAGGCAAGGACAACGAGCCCGGCGCCGACAAGCCCTTCAAGAGCCCGACCACCAAGGGCTTCCTGCCCGCAGACGTCGACAAGATCGCCGATGCGCTCATCGGCACCGCCCCTGCACGCCCCACCATCCTGGTCACCCTCCCGCCCACCGCACCGGGACAGGTCCGGACCCTGGACGGCGAAGCACTGCCCGACACCGCCTTCCGCAACTACGCACTGGCTCAGGGGCTCGCCTCCTTCACCGACGCCGACTGGCGCGACCGCGCGGCCCGCTACGACACGGTGACCTCCACCACCGAGTACTCCGACTACCGCCCGAACGACCGGGTGTTGATCGGCGCGCCCAAGGACGTGCCCTGGCGGGGCCAGGGCGTGTCGTTCTTCGCCGGACACGGGAAGGCGACCCGGGTCGACCTCGCCCTCGGGGCGCCCCGCACGGTCGCCGTCCCCAAGAAGACACGTCCCGTCGAGGGGCCGAAGGACGCGCCCTCGGCAGAGAAGACGCCTCCTGTCGAGGGAACGGAGGAAACGCCCTCGGCGGAGAAGACGCCTCCCGAAGTCACCTATGTCACGTACGACAAGGTCTCGGTCACCGGCCCGGAGCTGGGCAGGTATCTGATCCGCTGGGGCGGGCTCGGTCCCGACGGACAGCCGATCGTCCTCTACTCCTGCCACACCGGCGCCCGGCCCTCCCATGGCGGCCTGCCGGTCGCCCAGCACGTCGCCAACACGACCGGCCGTCCGGTCTTCGCGCCCAGGACCAAGGCGGGTACCGCGCTCGACGGTCCGGGGCGGGTTCGCCCGACCCTCGACGTCGAGTCGGACGACGGTGAGGGCGGGGTCGTCGCGAGTGAGTGGGTCCTCTTCCTACCCGAGCCGTCCGGCGATGCCCTGGCGGAGCTGGCCGTACATGCCGGGCTGCATCAGGGCGGCGAAGCCCTGGACCCGTGGGCGGCCAACCGCACCCTCCAGTTCGTCCGCACCCTGCGCGGCACCACCGGCATCGACACGGGTACCGATCCCGCACTGCTGCGCGGACTGGGCGCGCTGGAGGCGCTGCGCTGGAACGGTACGACGGACGACTACACCGACGGTCGGATGACCCCGGACCTGCTGACCCGCATCACTCGCGAGAACTTCGGGCTGCCCGGCACGGTGACCCCGGCTCCGGACCAGTACCGCGCCGTCCTGACCGCCGCTCGCACGGCGGCCCCGGACACGGCGCCCGGCGCCCTCACCGTCCAGCCCCTCGCGGCACACACCGGTCCCCGGCCGGCGCCCGGCGTGGACACGGCCCCGGTCCGGGCCCCCCTGTGGGAGTCGGGCAAGGGAAAGGGCAAGGACAAGAATCCGGACAAGGTCAAGGAGAGCAAGGAAGAGAAGGCGGCCCGCCTCGCCAAGAAGCCGCCCGCCGCCGACCTGAAGAAGGTCCTGATACACCCGGGCTACGCCACCGGCGACCAGTTCGGAATCGCCACCTATCTCCTCGGCGACGAGAACGTGCACGTCGTCGTGGTGAGGGACGGGGACCCCAAGAACCCACGCGACCGCAGCGACGACATCGCCGCGTTCTACCGCTCCAGCGGCATCGCCGAGGACCGTATCCACCAGCGGACCATCGGCGGGGGCGAGGACGCCGACGCCCTGGCCCAGAGCGTCTTCACCTCCGTCAACGGCCTGACCCCCGACACCTTGCCCACGGCGAGACAACTCAGGGACCTGGTCGTCCCGGTGGGCGCGGCGACCACCTGGCTCGGCAAGAACTTCAGCTCGGAGGAGCGGAAGAAGGCCCGCCGGGCCTGGCAGTTGGACAGTGCCGCCTTCCCGCAGGAGGACCAGGACAGGGTCGCCGACTGGCTCGCGGCGAGGAACATCACCGTCGAACCGGACCGCGAGGTCATCGTCCTGTGGTCCCGCTTCAGCGGCAAACGCGGCGACGTCCACGTCGAGCACGACACCAGCTACACCGGCATGGACCAACTCCTCACCGCGATCCACGACCGCACCAAGGACAACCCGCCGGGCCCGCTCGTCATCATCGCCGGCGACGCCAGGGTCAACTCCAAGAGCCGCCCCCACTACCCGGAGATGGCCAAGAAGCATCGCAGGACCGGTCTGGCCGTCCACGACCTCACCGACTTCTGGGACGACAAGGAGGGCACGGCGGCCTGGGGCGGCGACACCCGCACCGGGCAGATGCGCCTGTACGAATACCTCCGCCTCCAGAGCAGAGGCTCCCTCCAGCACCTCGGTTTCCGCAGCGGGAACCTCGAGGCCATGGCCCTCGCCGGGCACAAGGTCAAGTACCTCGAAGAAGAGGGCAGCCTCGGCGGCGAGCGCATGCAGAAATGGCACGAGGGCACATCCAAGGCGCCCCTCACCATCGGCTACGAACGCATCGTCGTCCAGCGCCCGCCCACCCTCTCCGGCCAGATCGCCCTCGAAGCACTGGACGCATGGCAGAAGACGGAGGCGGAGTACCGCAAGACCAAACTCGCCACGCCCGAGCAGAAGAAGGAACTCGCCAACCTCGCCCAGGCCTTCAAGCACCCCGCCTGGGTCCCCGGCAAGAACAACAACCGCGGCGCCAAGAAGCCCTGGAGGGACCCGTCCACCAGGGGCTTCCTCACCGAAGACGTCGACAAGATCGCCGATGCCCTCCTGGCCACCGCCGCGTCCCCCGACCCTCGCGGGCAGAAGAGCGGGAACTGGTCCCACCCGATGTTCACCAGCGGGGACCGGCCCTTCCGGCAGGTGCCGGTCGCCGGGGACGGCGACTGCTACTTCCGGTCGCTCCTGGAGAGCGCACGCCTCCAGGCCCCGGACGGTGCCCAGGTCGGCGAGAGCGTCGCGGACCTGCGGCACAGGGCGGCTGACAGGTTCGCGGATTCCGACGCGCACGCCCTTCTCAACCGGAGTGACGCGCTTGAGGAGTTGCTCCAGGACGTCTCCGACCGGAACGAGCGGGACAGGCTCAGGGCTGCGCTGAACCACGGCGGTCCGGAGGCCGAGGCGGTCTGGCGCGCGTGGCTGTGGGAGGCGTATCCGACGTGGGCCCGGAGCGAGCCGCCGCTGTCCGCCGTGCGCGGGCGCAGGCTCGGTGATCTGGTGGCGGAGTCCATCCGGGACGTCGCCCTGTGGAACACGCCGTTCTTCGACCACGCCCCGGAAGTCGTGGCACAGGCACTGGGGTTGCGCGTCGTGGTCGTCAACGCCGACGGCACCCCGGACTACGTCCTCAACCCGGACGCCGACCGGACCGTCCACGTCTTCTACAACGGCCGCAACCACTACTCCGCGCTCGCCCCGGCGGAGCCCGCGGCCGACCATCCCGCTCTCGCCACCCGCACCGATACCTTCGCCGGTGCAGAAGGGGAGTTGGACTCCCGTCGCCCGCCCCGCCTGGACCGAGCGCTGCTTCCCCCTGCGCCGCCCGAGGACGAGGTGCCCTTCGACGACAGCCTGGTCGTCCTGCGCGGCACGGACGAGGTCGTGCGCGAGATCGCCGACCGCGCGAACCTGCCGGACGGCACCCGGGCCGCGCTGGACCTCGCCCTGCGTGCCACACCCCAGGTGTTCCAGGGCAGTGGCTGGGTCTCGCCGGAATTCGTCGACTCCCGCAACCGTCCCCGGACCCTGCGGGTGACGATCCGGCCGCACGGTGCGTGGCAACGGTTCGCCGACAACTCGCTACCGGACCAGAGCCGACGGCCGGCCGGCTCTGCCGTGTACGTGGACGACGTGCAGTACGAGGTCTCCTTCGGGGGTGAGCCGGTCGGCCTCGGCCCGGCCGGGCTGCCGCTCCCCTTCACGGTCGGTGAGAGCCACTTCACCTTCGGCGTACGCAACGGCCTTGCCCTGCGCCCGTCCGACACCGAGGCCGGGCCGGACGCCCGCCGCGGGGAGCCGACCGGCACGCTCACCACCGGCCCCGGCTCCACCAGCTGGCATCACCATCCCGGTCCCGGCACCCTCACCGGCCCGGACGGCACGGTGTACGACCTGGTGGAGCCCTCGGAGGACGGCAACAACTTCTGGAACGCGCTGGGACTCTCCGGCGACGAGGCCGAACAGCGTCCGCTGCCCCTGGGCTCGCTGCTGGACCGCAGGGCGCCGTTCACCGCGACCGAGCTGGCGAACGCCGGAGAGAGCCTCGGTCACGACGGACGACCCGTCGTCCGCTTCCACGCCACCGCCGGCCGCATCCCTGACGACGTGCCGCTCACCCTGTCCCAGGAACGCGAGTTGATCCTCACGCACCTGCGCGCGGCCCGGCGCTGGAACCCCGCGACCACCAGGACCGCCGCCCGGACAGCGGCCGACGCGACCGGGACGACGGTCACGATCGTCGCCGAGGACGGCTCAAGCCGCTCCTACGCGCCCCTCGCCGGCGCCCCCGCCGGGCGTGCGGTGATCCTCTACCAGCGCGGCGGGGAGTTTCTGCCGGCCCGCCCGCGCCCCCCGGCCGGACTCAGTCCGCACGACCCGGCGTTCCAGGGGCTGGAGGTCACCAGGGCCGACGTACAGGATCTGACCGTGGGCGCGAGCGCCGCCGCGACCTGGGGCCTCATGCCGACCACCCGGCTCACGGTCGCCGAGCTGGGCCTCGACGACGGAGATCTGGCGAAGCTCTGGCAGACGCACGGCCACCGGATCGGCCCGGCCGTCTCCCCCCAGACCGCCCGTCAGCGGTACGGCATTCCGGAGAAGAACTTCGGCAAGTTCCGCGGCATCGCGCGCGAGCGGGGGCTGATGATCGACGTACGCCCCGCCCACCCGGCCACCGCGAAGTGGCTGGACGAGGGGAAGCTGCCCAGGCCGAGGGAGATCCAGGCCGAGACGATCAACGACCTGGACGTCCACCTCGGCGCGCGGGCGGAGCACATCGGTCTCGTCGGCTACTTCGAACCGGACCTCCCCGAGGACCGCACGGGCTTCGACGGGACGACCTGGACCGCGGTCAAGGCCCGGTACGCGCAGCGGCTCGCCGAGTTCCACCACCTGTCCGCGACCATGGCGGCGCTGGCCGAGGAGGACCGCTTCCACGTCCGCGACGGGCTGGTCCTGGGCCACCAGGGCGGCACCCCCGACGGCGCGCTCACGGAGATCACCGACGACCACACCGTCTTCGACCTGGCCACACCGGGCGGCGGACGGCTGGACACACCGACGCACGACGAGACCGTACAGGCGATGATCCACAACGACATGGCCGTCACGCGCGGCGCCCATCTGTACTGGCGCGCGCCCCGATCACCTTTCGGCAAGGGCGTGTTCACGAAGGTCCTGGAGTCGCACGGCCCTGACGGCGCCCCCTTGCTCCGCTTCCGCCCGGAGAACGACCACGCACGCCTGGTCCACTACACGCCCCCGCGCGGAGCGGCCACCGGCACCTCGTCTATCTCCCGGGAACAGGTCCGGACGGACGCCCTCCCGCACCCCTCACAGCACCAGCAGGACGACGACGCAGCAGCCGGCAGGAGCAGTAAGTGACCCACAGCGAAGCAGGGCGGGCGCGGCAACTCCCGCCCAGCGCACCACCGTTGCCGGAGGAGGTCCGGGAGGCCGCCCGGCTCGCCCCCGACCACTGGATCGGCGTCGTCGACCCCGGATGGCGCGCGGACGGCCCGCCGCCGCGCTGGGCGGTGGTCGGCGAATGGCGGTCCGGCGAAACCGGCGAGGTCGAGGAATGGGAGCCGAACGCCGAGTACCGGCCCTCGCCGTCGGCCCTCGGCTGGCCCGAACCAACCGATCCGGTGGACGAGGCCGTACGGTTGGCCGTCACCGGGTACGGACCGGTGACGGACGTGCTCCGCGCCCTGGCCGACGCGGAGGTCTCCTTCGTGCGCGCGCCGGAGGGCGGCCCCCTCGCCATGACCTCCCCGGACGGCGAGCCGACGATCCCGGTCTTCACCTCCCGCGAACACCAGCCTTTCAGCGGCTCGCTGGTCCACGACACGCTGCCCGTACGGGCGTTGACCGCGTACGGCATGACACTCACCGTCAATCCGGCGGGGCCGGCCTGCATGGTGGTGGGCGCGGAGGAACTGCAGGCCACCACGCGGGACGCCGGTCCAGCCGATGTCCCGGCCACGGCACGGCTGTTCCACCCGGACGACGACGACCTCGGCAAGCCCACGGCCCCGGGCGTGCCACTGGTGTCCGCGGCGCCCGACGACCTAGCCCTGCCCGGATCACCTGAAATCTCCGCCACGGAAGGCACCGCATGACCACCCCACGCGACGAGCCGGCGGGCGAGGCTCCGGAGGCCCGGCCGGGGGCGACCGGCGAGGCCCACGCGGCCCCGGCCCCCTCCCCGGTCCTCCCGTCTCCCCTGCCCCAGCGGCGAAGAGGACCGTCGGCGATCGCCGAGGCCTCCGCCGGGATGTCCCGGCCGGACGCCACGACGGGCGGACCCGCCACACCACCGGAGGCGTCCGGGCCCGATGCCGCACCCCCCATGTCGGACGCCGCGGCCGAGTTCGCGGCACTCACGGCCGCCGAACCGGCTCCGTCGCCCGCGGTCTCCCGCAGGGGTGCCGGCGTCGGCGCCTCGGGAGGCGTCGCCAGCCGTACACGATCCGCCCCCTTGGCGGCCGCGTCGGCCCCGACCCGCCCCCGCAAGCCCTTGCTGGCAGGCGCCGCGTTCGTCGGTGCGGTCCTGATCGCCGTACCGTTCCTCCTCATCGACGGCGACGGTGACCGACCCGCCGACCGGGCGGACGCAAGCACCGGAGCCCCGCTCCCCGGCGACCACTGGACAGGCGGTGAGACCGGCGCGTACGGCAGCGCCGCGCCCCCGTCCGGCTCTCCCTCGGCCCAGGCATCCAGAGGCCCCGCCACCGACCAGGCCTCGGACCGTCCGAAGGCGGACGACACCACGCCGACGCCGGACGGGAAGTCCACCGGCACGGCCACGCAGGCGGCCCCCGCCGCCTCGGCCACCGGCCACCCCACCACCGCCGGCATCCGTCTCCGCAGCCACGCCTCCGGCCGCTGCCTCGACGTCACCGACGGCAGCACCGCCGAGCGCACTCCCCTGCAGATCTGGGACTGTTCGGGCGCCGCACGGCAACGCTGGCGGCTCGCCTCCGACGGGACCGTACGCGCCCTCGGCATGTGCATGGACGTCGACGGAGGTTCCCGCGACGACGGCGCCACGATCCAGCTGACCACCTGCAACGGCACCGGCGCCCAACAGTTCCACCTCAACGCCGCTCACGACCTGGTCAACGTCCAGGCCGACAAGTGCGTAGACGTCAAAGACCAGTTGACGACCAACGGCACCCGCATCCAGCTGTGGACCTGCACGGGATCGCAGAACCAGAAATGGAGCACCGCGTGACGCGCCCCGGCTCGCCGCCCACTCCCCACGCACCCGACGGAAGACCGAAGGACCCCATGACGGCCGCTTCTCCCGACCATCCGGCGACCACGAGCGGCACAGCGGTCGCCGCGGCGCCCGCCACCGCCGGTATCGCTGCCGCTGCCGAGCCCGCGACCACCTCCGCCCCCGTCCCTGATGCCGAGCCCGCCGCGGTGACTGTCGCCGCCGAGGAGGAGGCGCCCTCCGCCGACACGGACACGGGGACCCACGAGGCCACGGACAGCGACATCGACCGGGAGGACGAGGAACACGCCGAACCCCCCGCCGAGACCGCCACCGACCCCGCCCGCCCCCGAAAGAGCCTCCTGGCCGGCGCCGCCATCGCCGGAACCCTGCTCGCGGCCGTACCGTTCCTCATCACCACGCCCCACGACAGCGCCGGCGACGAACACGGCAGCCGCGCGACGGACGCCCTCGCGGGCACCGTCCTCGGTGGCGCGGGCGACCAGGAGATCCCCGGCGTGTTCGGCACCGCCTCCCCCTCCACCGGCGGCCGTGCGTCGACCGGCGCGAAGGACAACGGCGGTAAACACAAGGGAAGTTCAGATACCGGCAGCGGCTCAGGATCGTCCGGAGGCGGTGGCTCGGACCACTCCGGATCGTCTTCGGGCGGCACGAAGACCGCAGGGACGAAGCCGCACAAGTCCGGCCAGTCCTCCTCCACTTCGAGCACCAAACCGCACACCGACAAGAACACGGCGTCGGGCACCGGCAACACCAGCGGCTCCGGCAGCACGGTCACCGCCGTGAGCATCCGCGGCTACGCCTCCAACCGCTGCATTGACGCCACCGACGGCTCCGGCGCGGACGGCACTCCCCTCCAGATCTGGGACTGTACGGGGGCCTCCTGGCAGAAGTGGAAGTTCATGTCGGACGGCACGGTCCGCTCGATGGGCAAGTGCATGGACGTGGCCTGGGGTTCGACCGCGAACGGCGCGGCGATCCAGCTGGCGAACTGCAGCGGCAACCAGGCCCAGCAGTTCCGGTTGAACTCCGCGCACGACCTGGTCAGTGTGAAGGCCGACAAGTGCGTCGACGTCAAGGACCAGTTGACGGCCAACGGCAGCACGCTCCAGCTGTGGACGTGCGGCGGCACCGACAACCAGAAGTGGGGCAAGGCCTAACGCACACCGCCATCCTCCGGGGGTTGTGCCGCGCCCCACCGTCGCGCGACCCCGTCCGCCCGTACGAAGTACCGGCGGGCCGTCTCCTCCTCGCCCAGCAGCCGGTGCAGCAGGCCCAGATAGTGGGCCACCGGTCGCATGGCGAACACGGTGTACGCACCCCCCGACAACTGATCGCGCACGGGCAGCAGTTGCCGTATCAGCTCGGGTGCCTCGGCGTGCCGCCCGAGCAGTGCGGCCAGTTCGGCGCGGATACAGGTGTTGCGCGTGTGATGGTGATCGTGCCGCAGCGGAATGCGCTCGACCGCCCGGGCTTCGTCGAGGCGTCCCAGGCGGGCGAGAACGAGCGCGTATGTGTCGCCGTCGATCGGCCCGTTGCGCTCGTACCGGTCCCGGGCCAGCGGCACCAGTTCCGCCACCCGCCCCCGCGCGAGCCCCACGGTGATGAGCGCCAGCTCATGGAAGTCCTGGGCGTGCATCATGCCGTGACGGTCCATCAGCGCGCCGACCTCGTCGTACCCCCGCAACGCCTCGTCGAAGTCGCCCTGCACCTGCGCCAGCATGGCGAGGCTCGCCCGGTGCACGGCTTCCGACTCGACCAGCCGATACCGCAGGGCGAGCTCCAGGCCCGCCTCGGCGTGCGCCCGCAGTGCGTCGGGATCATTGCGCGCCCCGGCGACACTGGCGTCGATGAACTCGCACACCCAGCGGTAGACCGGCAGGTCGAGCCGCTCGGCCAGGACACGCAGCTCGGCGGCGGCGCGGGAGCGGAACCCGGTGGCCCGTTCATAGGAACGGCACTTGGCCGCGGAGGCCAACGCCTGGGCGAGCAAGCCGGGTTCACCACTGAGGCGGGCTACGGCGACCAGTTCCCGCGCAGCCGACACCACTCTCCGAGGGGAGTCCTCACCGGCGATCTCGGCGACGAGCGTGTCCAGCAACAGACAACGGACAGCCGCATCGGCCACTCCGCTCGCGACGGCCGTGTTCCCCGTGGACCGCGCCTGCCCCTCACCCGGTCTCGCCTCGGCGAGGAGTCGCTCCAGGGCAGCCACGACCGGCCGGTCCACGAAGCCGTAAGGACGGGTCTGCCAGGGAGTCGGCACCTGCCACCCGGTCAGCGCGGCGGCGAGCAGATCGTCCCGTCCGGCCTGCTCCGCGATCTCGATCGCGCGGCCACGGGTGACCCGGGCGGCGGGCGTCGTCCCCGCCCGGACCTGGGCGCGCAGCAGTTTCCCGAGCAGTTCGACCCGGCGCGCATCGCGGTCGCCGCCGGGTTCAGGGATGCGCTCGTACGACTCGGCGACCCGTTCCAGCATGGCCACGGCGGCGTCGTAGGCGTATCGTCGCTCGGCCAACTCGGCGGCTCGCAGACCGTGTTCGACGGCGAGCGGGGCCAGTGCGACGTTAGCGGAGCGCGAGCAGTGGTAGGCCAGGGCGGTGGCGGCGTCGGGCCGTAGGTCGCTGAGCGCCTCGGCGATCCGCGCGTGCAGACGGCCGCGGCGCAGCCAGGTCAGGTCGGCGTAGAGGGTGTCCCGTACCAGGGCGTGCGTGAACCGCACGCGCCCCGGCCCCGGTTCACTGAGCAGCCCGGCCGCGACCCCTGTCTCCAACCCGTCCAGAACGTCGGCTTCGGCCAACTCGACTGCCCGGACCAGTACTTCGACGTCGGCTTCTCGCCCCACCACGGCGGCGACCCGCAGCACCTCGAAGGCGTGCCGGGGCAGCCGGCCCAGCCGACGCCGCAGTACGTCACGCACCCCCTGCGGTACATCGGACAACGCCACCAGCGATCCTTCGCTCGCCAACAGCCGTGCGCTCTCCCGTACGTAGAAGGGGTTCCCGCCGGTCCGCTCGGTCAGCACGGCCACCGTGTGCGGGTCGACGTCCGCCCCGCACACGGCGGTCACCAGGGTGCGTACGTCCGCCGCCGCAAGTCCGCCGAGCGCGATCCGGTACGGGGACGATCTGGCCGCGAGCTGTCCCAGCGTCGCGGTCAGCGGGCCGGCCTCGCTGGGCCGGTGCGCGGTGAGCACCAGCACGGCGGGACCGCCCTCGCCCGTGAGGTGCTCCAGCAGGGCGAGGGTTTCGGCATCGCCCTGATGGAGATCGTCGATCACCACGGCGAGCGGACCGTGGTCGGCAGCCTGTGCCATCCAGGTCGCCACCGCGCGGTGCAGCAGGAACCGTCCGGCCACGGCATCGGCAGGGGCTGCCGCGTCCACCCGCTCGTCCAGCAGCGGGGCCACCAGCCTCGGTTCGGTGGGCGGCACCTTCCGCGCCAGGGCCCGCAACGCCTCGACCCAGGCCCAGGCGGGCGGTGCGCCGTCGAACTCCGGGCACCGCCCCACCAGCACGGTCCACCCCTCGGCGGCCAGCCGCTGGGCGGCCTGACTCAGGAAGCGTGTCTTGCCGGCCCCGGCTTCCCCGGTGACCTGGATGACTCCGCCCGAGTGCCGACTCTCGGCGGCGGCCCGCGCGAGCGCTGCCAGTTCGGTGTCCCGGCCGACGAAGAGGTCGTCGCCGTGGGGGATTTCGGAGGGAGGCAGGGTGACGGGCTGCACTGGGGAAGCGCTGTCGGCGCCCGCGCTCATGGCGGCGGTGGGTAGGGCCTTCTCGACCTCGTACCCCTGTCCCGTGAGCATCGCCTGCTCAAGTGCCTCCAGGTCGGAGCCCAGCTCGAGCCGGAGCTCCTCGCTCAGAATCCGCCGGCACTGGCGCACCGCGTCGATCGCGTCGCCTCGTCGCCCTGCCGCCCACAGGGCTGTGGCCAGCAGCCGCCAGCCGTTCTCCCGCAGGGGCTGCTCACGGGTGCACGCCGAGGCGAGGAGCACGGCTTCGTCCGCCCGTCCGCCGCTGAGCATGGCGTCGATGAGCATCTCCCGTGCGGTGAGCTGGAGTTCGGTCAGCCGTGCCACCTCGGTCACGGCCCAGCCGGCATCGGCCACCTCCACGAAGGCGGGCCCGCGCCACCATCCCAGCGCCTCCCGCAACAGCCGCCGCGACTCGTCGGGTGAGGCGCCCTGCGCCCGCCGCAGCGTCGCCTCGAACCGCCAGGCGTCGACCGCGTCCTGCGGCAACCGCACCGCGTACCCGGGCGCACTGCTCACCAGCACCTTGGCCGGCGCCCGCCGCGCTCGCGACGGCTCGAGTACCCGCCGTAGATTCGAGACGTAGGACTGGAGCGAGACCAGGGCCCGGGCCGGTGGACTCCCCTCCCACAGCTGGTCGATCATCCGGTCGACGGACACCACCCCGCCCCGGGCACAGAGCAGCATCGCGAGAACGGCGCGCTGCCGGGGCCCTCCGAGCCCGACCCGCGCACCGTCGACGTAGGCCTCTAGGGATCCCAGCACTCGCAACCGCACCATGGTGAACGCATCGTAAGCGGTGTCGAACCACGAACAGCGCCGCCAGCCGCAGCAGTTGGACCAGCACCGCAGAGGCACGCCAGTCCCCTGCGGCCCTCCCCTACCGGTGCGTGCGGAGTCCGTCGAGGATGAGCGCCAGCATGTGCGGGGCCCGGTCCACGGGGCTGGACGCGGCCCGCCACAACGCGCCGGTCAGCTGGAGGAAGTCCTCGGGTGCGGCGTCGACGCGAATGCTTCCGTCCTTCTTGCCGGCGTCGAGGAGTTCTGTGATCGCGCCGATGACCGGGCCGTAGCTCTGCTCGTTGATGGCCTGGTGCACGGCCGGGGTGAGCGCGTCGCCGAGGCCGTGCTTGCGCCGCATGGCCTCGACGAGGTCCAAGGTCCAGTGCCGGAGGGCTTCCAACGGGGGCATCCCGGCCAGCAGGTCGGGCACGGTGCCGGTGATGCGGGCGACCTCGTCCTGGTTGACGGCCAGGACCAGCGCCTCGCGGGTCGGGAAGTTGCGGTACAGGGTGCCGGCGCCGACTCCGGCGCGCTGGGCGATCTGGTTCATCGACGTACTGCCGTCCGCGGCGAGCGCTTCGCGTGCGGCGGCGAGGATGCGTGCCCTGTTCTCACGGGCGTCTGAACGGACCACGGGACCTCACGTTGCTAAGTGGAGAGTTCTCCACTACGTTATCCGGAGAGCTCTCCACATACTTTAAGGAGCGTCATGCATTACATCAAGCTCGGCACGACCGGCCTCGACGTGTCCCCGATCGCTATCGGTGCGATGACCTACGGCGAACCCGACCGCGGGCATCCCGTCTGGTCGAAGGGCGAGGCGGACGCACGCCCGCTCATCAGGCACGCGCTGGAGGCGGGGATCAACTTCTTCGACACCGCGAACATGTACTCCAACGGCTCCAGCGAGGAGATCCTGGGCCGCGCGCTCAAGGACTTCGCCGACCGCGACGCCGTGGTGATCGCCACGAAGCTGCGCCACCCGATGCGGCTGGGACCCAACGGCCGCGGCCTGTCCCGCAAGGCGATCATGACCGAGGTCGACCACTCGCTGCGCCGCCTCGGCACCGACCACATCGACCTCTACCAGATCCACCGCAACGACCACGCCACCCCCTGGGAGGAGACCCTCGAAGCTCTCAGCGACCTCGTGAAGGCCGGCAAGGTGCGCTATCTCGGCGCCTCGTCCATGCACGCCTGGGAGTTCGCGAAGGCGCTGCACCTGCAGAGGCAGCACGGCTGGGCACGCTTCGTGTCGATGCAGGACCACTACAACCTGCTCGCCCGCGAGGAGGAGCGGGAGATGATCCCGCTGTGCCTGGACGAGGGCGTCGGCACGGTCGTCTGGTCGCCGCTGGCCCGCGGCCGTCTCGCCCGCGCGTGGGACGACGCCCGCTCGACGGCGCGCTCCGAGACGGACGGCGCCTACGCGGACCTGCTCTACTCGCCGGCCGAGGAGGCGTCCAACCACGCGATCATCGACACCGTCGGGAAGGTCGCCGCCGCACATGGCGTCACCCGTGCACAGGTCGCGCTCGCCTGGCTGCGCCGCCAGCCGGTCGTCACCGCACCCCTGGTCGGCGCCGGTTCGGTCGAGCAGATCGACGAGGCCGTGGCCTCCCTCGACATCGAGCTGACCGACGACGACGTGCGCGCCCTGGAGGCCCCGTACACCCCCCGCCACGACTGGCAGGGCGTCTCGGACGAAGCCGAGATGGAGGCCATCCGCCGACGCGTGCCCGGCATGGCCCTCGCGTGAACCCGATCGTCCGCTCCGGCGCCACTGCCCGGGCCGGAGCCCTCCTCGTCCTTCTCGGCCCGCTCGTCTCCTGGGGCGCCGAGTTCATCACCGCCGCCGCATGGCAGGACCCGCCGTATTCGCCCCTGTACAACTGGGTAGCCACCTCGGCCTGACCGGCCCGCCACAGACCGGGCGCCCGCCCGATCACCATCATGGTCCTCGCCGTCCTCGCCGTCCTCGCCGGCATCGGAGTCTCGCTCGTCGGCATCTTCCAGGGCTCATCGGCCTGTTCGAGCGCGCCGTCATCCACCCGATCATGATCGGCCACGCCCTCCTGGGAAGCAGCGTGGCCGCCACCCAGCGCCACCGTGCGACGCACCCGACAAACCCCCTCGCCGCACGAGCCAACAGCTGAAGGAAAGACACATGACACAGGTACTGGTCACCGGAGGCACCGGCTTCATCGGAAGCTGGTGCGTCCAGGCCCTGCTGGAGGCCGGGCACACCGTCCGCACCACGGTCCGCGACCTGCGACGCGAGCCGGCACTGCGGTCCTGGCTGCACGGGGCCACACCGTTCGACGACGACCGGCTCAGCGTCGTACGCGCCGACCTCGAACAGCCCGAGGGCTGGGATGCCGCCGTCGCCGGCTGCGAGTTCGTCCTGCACGTCGCCTCGCCGACCCTGCGCCACGCTCCGGCCAACGACGACGACCTGGTGGTCCCGGCACGCGAGGGCGTCCTGCGCGTGCTGCGCGCCGCCCGCGACGAGGGTGTCCGCCGGACCGTCCTGACCAGCGCTTTCGGTGCCATCGGGATCGGACACCCGCCGCGCTCGACCCCGTTCACCGAGGAGGACTGGACCGACGTCGACAGCGACATCCCGCCCTACCAGCGCTCCAAGACACTCGCCGAACGCGCCGCCTGGCAGTTCGTCCAGGACGAGGGCGGCGGCCTGGAACTGGCGGCGGTCCATCCCGTAGGAGTCCTCGGCCCCCTGCTCGGCCCGGACGACCCGCCGTCCCTGCGTCTGGTCCGCAGAATGCTCGAAGGGCAGGTTCCCGCGTGCCCTCCTTTCGGGATGGGCTTCGTCGACGTCCGCGACGTCGCGGATCTGCACCTGCGCGCGATGACGGATCCGGCAGCCGCCGGCGAACGCTTCCTGGCCATCGCCGGACACAGCCTGCGCGTCATCGACATCGCCCGCATCCTGCACGACCGCCTCGGTGAACGCGCCGCGAAAGCCCCCACCCGTGAACTGCCCGTCTGGGTCGCCCGCGCACTGGGCGTCGTCAACCCGGAACTGCGCCTGCTCAGACACCAGCTCGGCCGGGACCTCGACGCCACCAGCGCCAAGGCGGAGAAACTCCTCGGCTGGCGAGCACGCCCCATCGCCGACACCATCGAGGACACCGCCGAGAGCCTCCTCGCCCACGGCATCGGGGCAAGGACCAAGAGCACGTAAAGCGTGCTGGTCAAGTGGCTGATCATCGCCGCTTCGGGGCGGTTTTCGGACAATCCCGCGTCGAGGACCGTGATGCCGCTGCCGACACATCCGGCCGCCCTATGCTTCTACGCACTTGTAGAGACCAGATGTGAAGGAGTGAACGCCGCGATGGTGTTCAAACGGCTGCTCGGCTCGCTCGGTGTGGGCGGCCCCACGGTCGACACGGTCCTCGATCCCGGCACGGTCCGCCCCGGCGGCACCCTCTCCGGGCAGGTCCACCTCCGGGGCGGCAACGCCGACTTCGAGATCGAGCACATCGCCCTGGAGCTGGTGGCCCGGGTCGAGGCCGAGCACGAAGAGGGCGAGAGCGAGGGGACGGTCGCCTTCGACCGGTTCATCGTCGGGGGCGGCTTCCGGCTCGCCGAGGGCGAGGAGCGGTCCGTGCCGTTCGGCGTGACGCTGCCCTGGGAGACGCCGGTGAGCGAGCTGTACGGCCAGCCGCTGGGCATCGTGCTGGGGGTGCGCACCGAGCTGTCCGTCGCCGGCGCCAAGGACAAGGGCGACCTCGACCAGCTCACCGTGGGCCCGCTGCCCGCGCAGGAGGCGATCCTCGAAGCCCTCGGCCAACTCGGCTTCGGCTTCCGCTCCGCGGACCTGGAGTACGGCCGTATCGGCGGCACGGGCCAGCAACTCCCCTTCTACCAGGAGATCGAGCTCACCCCGGCCGCGCAATACGCCCACCAGGTCAACGAGATCGAGCTGACCTTCCTCGCGAGCCCGGCCGGCCTGGAGGTGGTCCTGGAGGCCGACAAGCGCGGCGGCTTCTTCTCCGAGGGCCACGACGCGCTCACCCGCTTCACGGTCGGGCACCACGACGTGCGTGACTGGAACACGGAAGTCGACGGCTGGATCCGGCAGTTGGTCGAGCACCGGGCGTCGTACGGATCGCACTCGTCGTACGGGCACGAGGGCCCCTACGGCGGCCACCACGACCACGACGACCACCACCGCTCCGGCCCCGGCATCGGCACCGCGGTCGCCGCCGGTGCGGCGGGACTCGCCGTTGGCGTCGTCGGCGGCATGGTCGCCGCCGAAGTCGTCGACGAGATCGGCGACTTCTTCGAGGACGAGGAAGAAGAGGGGGAGGGCGAGGACTGACCCCCTTGACCACCCGGTGCCCGGCGGCGCCCCGCTACAGGGGCGTCGCCGCGTGCAGCAGGACTGCCAGCGTGAGCGCGGAGTTGGCCGACGCCATCGCCGATACCGCCGTGCCGGCGGCGGCCGTCCACGCCGCCATGCCCACGGCGGTGAACGCGGACGGCCAGGTGCGTGCCGTGGGCGCCGGGGCGAGCAGCGCTGCCACGCGGCGTGGCACCGGGCCGGGGGCGGCGAGTCCGGCGAGCGTCGGGGCGGGAGTACCTCGGGAGACGAGCGCCGCCTTGCCGATCGCGCGGGCCACGGCGCGACGACTGCCGACCGTCTCGGCCGCTTCCTCGTCCGCCCAGCGCTCGGCCGCGTAGGAGACGGCCTTGCGCAGCGGGTGCAGGAACGGGTTCGCCTGTGCCGCCAGGCGTACCGCGAGCAGATGGCGATGGTGGCGGGCGGCGAGATGGGCGCGCTCATGGGCGAACAGGGCGCGGCGTTCGGCCGATCCGAGGCAGGACAGCATCGCCGTCGACACGACGACGCGGTCCTGCGCACCCGCCCCGCCGGGCAGCGCGTACGCGTAGGGCGCCGCGTCGGGCAGGACCGCCACCTCGGTGTGCGGCAGCCCGGCCAGCGCCTGGTGAGCGCGACGGGTCAGGCGCCGGTGCCGGCGCAGGGTGACCGCGCACGCGGCGACCACCGCGAGCAGCGCCGGTACGGCAGCCCGGCCGGCGATCTCGTCGTACGGCACCGCCTTCCGCACCTCCGGGTCGGACCAGCCGTCGGGCAGCGGGTTGCCGGGCAGTTGGGCGGTGCCCACGACCATCAGCAGCCCCAGGCACACGGTGCTGCACACGGCCATGACTCCTGCCAGTGCGGTCAGCAGCCGGGTGGCTGTCCTCGGGTGCAGATGCCGGTCGGCGAGGCGGGCGATCGGCCATGCCGTGAGCGGCAGGACCAGTGGAAGAAAGACGAACACCCCCATGAGGCTTCAGTTTTCCCCTTCTGCCTTCGCGCGACCCAGCAGTTCCCTCAGGAGGCGCTCGTCCCCCGGCTCCAGCGAGGTGACGAAGCTGGCGAGGACCGCTTCCCGGTCGCTCTCGCCGTCCAGCAGCTTGCGCATCTTGTGCGCGGCGAGTCCGGCGTGGTCGGACACCGGGGTCCAGACGAAGGAACGGCCCGCTCGCTCACGGGCCACCACTCCCTTGGCCAGCAGCCGGGTCAGGATCGTGATCACCGTCGTATAGGCCAGGCCGCCGCCGAGCCGCTCCTGCACCGAGCCGGCCGTCTGAGGGCCGTCCGCCTCCCGCAGAGCCGACAGGACCAGCCCCTCCAACTCGCCCTGCCCCCTGCGCGGGGGACGCTGCCGCTGGTTCGTCACACCTACTCTCCCTTCCGCTGCACCGCGGTTCATCGGCGGTCCATCGTAGAGGCGGCTTCAATCTACAGAATTGTAGAAGATAGGCTGTTCGGCAACTCACCCAGCTGACGATCGAGAAGGAGAGCACCATGGGAGTTTCCCTGTCCAAAGGCGGCAACGTCTCGCTCAGCAAGGAGGCACCGGGCCTGACCGCCGTCCTGGTCGGGCTGGGTTGGGACGTGCGCACCACCACGGGTACCGACTACGACCTCGACGCCTCGGCGCTGCTCCTGGACGTCTCCGGCAAGGTGCTGTCCGACCAGCACTTCGTCTTCTACAACAACCTGCGGAGCCCCGACGGCTCGGTCGAGCACACCGGCGACAACCTCACCGGTGAGGGCGAGGGCGACGACGAGAGCGTCAAGGTGAACCTCGCCGCCGTGCCGGCCGAGGTCGACAAGATCGTGTTCCCGGTCTCCATCCACGACGCCGAGAACCGCGGCCAGAGCTTCGGCCAGGTCCGCAACGCCTTCATACGGATCGTGAACCAGGCCGGCGGCGCGGAGATCGCCCGCTACGACCTCTCCGAGGACGCCTCGACCGAGACCGCGATGGTCTTCGGCGAGCTCTACCGGAACGGGGCCGAGTGGAAGTTCCGCGCGGTCGGCCAGGGCTACGCCTCCGGCCTGGCCGGCATCGCCGCCGACTTCGGCGTCAACGTCTGACGCTCGCCACGTCCTGGGCCGCCCGACAGCGGGCGAGGTGAACCGCCGGGCGGCCCGAGAGGCGCCGGGAACCGGGATGTGGCCAGAATCGTTTGTCTGTTTCCCTCACCTTTGGAGGAGTGCCGACCGTGTCCGCCAGTTCGACGGACCCTTCGGGGCACAGTCCCCGACCATCCCGCCAGGACTTTCCTGAGCACGGCACAGGGCGGGATGGTGTCGGATGAGTGCCGTGGAAGCCTGGCTCGGCGTGCTGGCCGTCCTCGTACTGACCGCCGGTACCGGCTATTTCGTCGCCCAGGAGTTCGCGTACGTCTCCGCGGACCGGCTGGCCCTCTCCCGGGAGGCGGAAGGCGGGGACAAGAAGGCCGCCCGTGCCCTGACGGTGCTGGAGCGGCTGTCGTTCATGCTGTCCGGCGCGCAGCTGGGCATCACCGTGACCGGTCTGGTCGTCGGCTTCATCGCCGAGCCGTCCGTGTCCGCCCTGCTCAAGCCCGTACTGACCGGCATCGGCATCCCCGAGGGCGCGGTCGGCGGCATCTCGGTCGTGCTGGCCTTCGTGGGCGCGACCGTCGTGCAGATGGTGCTGGGCGAGCTGGCGCCGAAGAACCTCGCGATCGCCGTCCCGGAGCGGCTGGCCAAGGCGCTGGCGCCCTCGACGCTGGCGTATCTGAAGGTCGTCGGGCCGGTCGTGCACATCTTCGACGGCGCCGCCAACCGGCTGCTGCGGAAGGTCGGCATCGAGCCCGTCGAGGAGCTGCACCACGGCGCCACCCTGGAGGAGCTCGGCCATCTGATCGGCGAGTCCCATGAGCAGGGCGAGCTGCCCAAGGACACCGCTGCCCTGATCGACCACGCGCTGGAGTTCTCCGAGCGCACCCTGGACGAGGTGATGGTCCCGCGCGCGGACGCCGTCTTCGTCCGCAAGGACGCTTCCGCCGCCGACGCCGTCGGCCTGATCGGCAAACACGGCCACTCGAACTACCCGGTCCTCGGCGACCACCCCGACGACGTGGCCGGCGTGCTGGGCGTGCGCGAGCTGATGCGACTGCCCGCCGACGGTCTCACCGCCACCACCGCCGGTGCCGTCGCCCGGCGTCCGCTGCTGCTCCCCGACACCCTGCCGCTGCCGGAGGCCGTGGAGCAGATGCGCGCGGCCGACGACGAGTTCGCGGTCGTCCTCGACGAGCACGGCGGAGTCGCGGGGATCGTCACCTACGAGGACATCGCCGAGGAACTGGTCGGTGACATCGCCGACGAGACCGACCAGGTCATCGAGGTCGCCGTGCCTGATGGCGAGGGCTGGCTGGTGGACGCCGGGCGGCGCCTCGACGAGGTCGCCGAGGCCACCGGCATCGAGCTGCCCGAGGAGGAGGACTACGACACCGTGGCCGGCCTCGTCGTGGACCGCCTCGGCCGCTTCCCGGCCATCGGTGACGGGCTCACCGTCGAACTCGCCGACGGGGGACGCGTGATGATCGGCGTACGCACCCTGGACCGGCATGTGCCGGAGCGAGTCCGTATCGAGAAGACGGAGGAGCAGGCATGAGTTTCCCGATGGCGCTCTTCGTCACCGTGCTGCTGCTGATCGGCAGCGGCTTCTTCGTCGCTGCGGAGTTCGCGCTCGTCGCCGCCAAACGCCACCGCATGGAGAAGGCGGCCGCCGAAGGCCGCAGCGGCGCGAAGGCCGCGCTCGCCGGTATGCGGGAGCTGTCGCTGATGCTGGCCGGCGCCCAACTCGGCATCACCGTCTGCACCCTGGGCCTGGGCTCGGTCTCCAAGCCCGCCATCTCCCACGAACTCGACCCGCTGCTGCACAAGGTGGGCCTGCCCAGCGCTGTGAGCTACGGCATCGCCTTCGCCGTGGCCATGATCGTGGTCGTGTTCCTGCACATGGTGGTCGGCGAGATGGCCCCCAAGTCCTGGGCCATCGCCCACCCCGAGCGCTCCGCGATGCTGCTGTCCCCGCCGTTCCGGGCCGTGGTCAAGGTCGTACGCCCCCTGCTCGCGATCCTCAACCGGATCAGCAACGCACTCGTACGACTGTGCCGGGTCACCCCGCGCGACGAGCTGGCCTCGGTCCACAACCGCGAGCAACTCACCCACCTCGTCGAGGAGTCCGAACGCCTCGGCCTCATCAGCGAGACCGACTCCGAACTGCTCACCCGCTCGCTCGTCGAGCCCGAGACACCGGTCACCGCCCTTCAGATCCCCGCCGCGCAGATCACCTCGATCGCCGGGGACGCGGGCGTCGAGGAGATCCTGCGCGTGGCCGGCGCCGGCGACCGCACCCGGCTGCTGGTCCGCGACGGTGACACCGTCGTCGGCTCGGTGCACGCCCGCGACGCCCTCGTGGCCCGCGCGCAGGGTCGTACCGCCGCCGCCCGGGCGCTGGCGCGACCGGTGCCGGAGCTGGCCGAGGAGACCACGGTCGGCGACGCGATCGAGCTGCTGCGCGGACGCCGAGCCTCGCTGGCCGTCGTACGGGACGGGTCCGGTCGTCTGACGGGCATGGTGACGCTGGACGACCTGCTCGCCCGTTATCTGCAGCCGCAGTCGGCCTGATCGGCCGCACCGGTGACGTCCGGGCAGGGGCCCCGGACGCCACCGGGCAGGTCAGGTGCGCGCCGGGGGCTCGTCCTGCTCCTTGAGCGCCTTGGCCTCGCTCTTGAAGATCCGGGCGGCCTTGCCCGCCGAACGTGTCAGCTCGGGCAGTTTCTTGATGCCGAGGACCACCACCACGACGAGAAGGATCAGGGCCAGTTCACTCATGCCGAACATCAGGTCTGCTCTCCCGGCGAGGCGATAGTGTCTACAGTGCTGTAGAAGTCTCTCCTGAACGTGACCACTCAACAAGCCCCTTCTCCGGCCTGACCACTCGGCGTTGTTCCCGCCGTCTCCGAAGCGAACCCCTCGCGCAGCTTCAGCGGGGCCACCCCGTGCCAGCGGCGGACAGCGCGGCGCAGGGCGCGTTCGTCGGAGAAGCCCGCCTGGCGGGCCACCTCGCGGAGGGTGAGGTGAGGGCGGTGCAGGAGCAGTTCGACACGCTCACGGCGGACGCCCTCGACGATCGCCTCGTAGGAGGTGCCGCAGTCGGCCAGACGGCGGCGCAGCGTCCGCTCGCTCGACGCGTGTCTGCGGGCCTGCTCGGAGAAGGACGGGACGACCGGGAGGCTCTGCGCGACGGAGATCTCCAGGATTTCCAGCAGGTCCTGCTGCCGGCGGCGGGAGGCCATCTGCCCTTCGAGGAGTTCCAGCGTCGAGGCGTAGGTGACCGGATCGCGGCCCGGCATCGGCCGGTTGATCCATGCCTGCGGTACCACCAGCCGGTTGCGGGAGGCACCGAAGCGCAGCGGGCAGCGGAAGAGGTCGCGGAAGGGCTGGACGTCGCGCGGGGCGGCGAAGGCGAAGTGGACCTCCTGAGGTGCGAGGCCGGCATCGGCGGCGAGGCGGCCCAGCGTGACGACGCTCGAGAACGCCTCCTCGACCAGGAAGACGGCGACGTCCGGGTCGATCATCGGGTCCGGGAGGTCGGCTCGGACCACGTAGTCGGACCCCTCCCGGCCCGCCGACCAGACCGTCATCGCCCCGGACACGTTCTGGAAGCGGACCCCCGCCTCGATGGCGGCCCGGAGGGTGTCGCCGGCGAGCATGGCGAAGCCCACCAGCCCCCAGGCGGTGAGGTGCTGCGCCGCTCCGACCCGCAGGCCCAGGTTCTCGTCCCCGGTGAGTTCGACAGCGCGCCGGATGACGGCACTGCCCTGGCGGTAGGAGACGCGCAGGGCCGCCGAGCGCATCAGGGTCTCGGTGAGACCGACCTGGTCCAGTTCCGGCTGCAGGTCGACTCCGTACTCCTCGGTGATCTGGCGCAGGTAGCGCAGAATGTTCGGGGAGATCGTCGCCGACGTGCTGCGGGTGGTGCCGCTGTCCGGACGGGGTGCCTCGGTCATGGCTTCTCTCCAGGGCCGTGCTCGCGACCACTTTAGGCATATGCGTGCGGTGGCGGCCGCGCTAGCGGGTACGGATCCAGATGGTCTTCTCCCTGGTCCACTGCGCGAAGGCGTCGGTGGACCGCTCCGCCCCGCCGAATCCTGACTGTTTCCAGCCGCCGAACGGGGCGGTGATGTCGCCCTCGCTGTAGGAGTTGACGGAGACCACTCCGGCGTGGATGCCGCGGGCGAGGCGGAAGGCGGTGTCGAGGTCGTGGGTCCACAGTGAGGCGGCGAGGCCGTAGGGGGTGGCGTTCGCCGTCCGGATCGCCTCCTGCTCGGAGGCGAAGGTCTGGACGGTGACCACGGGGCCGAACAGTTCCTCGGTGAGGACCCGGCTGCCGTCGGGGGCGCCGACGACGACGGTGGGCGGGTAGTAGGCCCCGCGCGGGTGCAGGCCCGCCGGCAACCCGGCGGTGTGGGCCACGGCCCCGGCGGCGACCGCCTCGTCCACGGCGCCGGCCACCCGGTCGCGGGCCACGGTGCTGATCAGCGGTCCCGTACGGGTGTCCGGCTTGGCCGGGTCGCCGATGACCAGGGCACCGGCGGCGGCCGTGAACCGGGCGACGACCTCGGCGGCGATGTCCTCGTGGACCAGGATCCGGGAGCCGGCCGTGCAGTTCTGGCCCATCGTCAGGAACGCGGCCTCGATCATGTCGTCGATGAGGTCGACGCCGAAGTCCAGCGCGTCCGGCATCAGCACCTGGGGGCTCTTGCCACCCATCTCCAGGGAGACCCGCTTGAAGTTGGTCTCCGCGGCGTCGGCCAGGATCCGCCGTCCGGTCGCCGTCGAGCCGGTGAACGACAGCGCGCCGATCCCGGGGTGGCGGGCCAGCGCCCGGCCGGCTTCCGCGCCATAGCCGGGCAGCACGGCGAGGGTGCCGTCCGGCAGTCCCGCCTCCGCCGCCAGCCGGGCCACGTGCAGGGCCGAGCGCGGGGTCGCCTCGGCAGGCTTGAGCAGCAGGCTGTTGCCCGCGGCGAGGGCGGGTCCGATCTTCCACGCGGCCATGGCGAGCGGGTAGTTCCAGGGCAGGACGGCGGCGACCGCTCCGACGGGTTCCCGGCTCATCAGACCCAGGTGGTCGGGGCCGGTGGGGGCGGTGCGGCCGAAGACCTTGTCGGCCGCCTCCGCGAACCAGCGGATCGACTCGATCGCGCCCGGCACATCGCCGGTACGGCACTCCGTGATGGGTTTGCCCGCGTCCTCGCAGTCCAGACGGGCCAGGATCTCGGCGTCGCGTTCCATCAGCTCGGCGAGGCGCAGCAGGACCGCGGCCCGCTCCCGGGGCGGCCGGGCCGCCCACACCCCGCTGTCGAAGACGCGGTGCGCCCGGTCCACGGCCGTGTCCACCTCCCTCGCGCCGGCGGCGGGCAGGGTGTCGAGGGTCTCCCCGGTGGCCGGGTTGACGACGGCGAGCAGGTGGTCGTTCGTGTGTGTGGTCACGGTCATGCCTCCTGCACCAGTTCCCAGCGGCCGTCAACCTGGCGGGCCAGTCCTCTGCCGCGCAGATCCTCCAGATACCGGGCCAGGCCACGCTCGCCGCGTTTGCGGAAGAGCGGCAGAAGCCGTGGCAGAAGGTTCGGCGCCAGCATGGAGAAGCGGACCAGGAGCGACTCCGAGACACGTGGGTACGCTTCGAGCCGCGGCCGGTCGAGCAGGCTCACCACCGCGGCGACCACGTCGGACGGCTGCTGGGGCGGGTCCTGGAACTGCAGGGAGTTGCCGCCGTCGACGGCCTCCCGGCGCAGCATCGGGGTGTCGGTGGCCGACGGCAGCACCGAGCCGACGCGAATGCCCTTGGTGCCCAGGTCGAGGGCGATGGACAGCATCGCGCCGCGCAGCCCGAACTTCGACGCCGCGTAGATCGGGGTCTCCCCCTGGGGAAAGATGCCGGCGAGGGACACCGTGGTGACGACCCGGGGATCGGCGGAGGCCTTCAGCAGGGGAACGGCCAGCCGGGTGGCCACCAGCGGGGAGATCAGGTTGAGGTCGATCTCCCGCTCGATGGTCTCCACCGAGCGCACGTCGAACCGCTCGGTGCTGGTCATACCGACGTTGTTGACCAGCACATCGAGGCGGCCGAAGGCGACGGCGACCTGTTCGAAGAGGTCCGCGACCCCGGCCCGGTCCAGCAGGTCGCAGCCGAGCCCCAGGTGGCCCGCGCCGGGCAGGCTGTCCGCGACCCGCCGCGCACGCTCACCGTCGATGTCGACGACGACGCACACCGCGCCGCCGCTCGCGAACCGCCGGCACAGCGCGCTGCCGATGCCACCCGCGCCGCCGGTCACCAGCATGATCTTGCCGGTGTAGTCGTAGCCGCTCATGCCACCGTCTCCTTGCCCCGGACGGTCCGCATGGCCGGCGCGCGGCCCTCGGTGGGCCAGCCCATGGCGGCGGCGACCTTGGTGAGGTATTTGGTGTAAGCGGCGCTGTCGACGTAGCCGGTGTGGCGCGGGGAGTCCACGAACCGCAGACCGCCTGACAGGTCCGGGCGGTCACCGCGGATCATGCCGGCGAACCGCGCGGCGTTCGGCAGACCCTGGCGGCTGTCCTGGATGAAACCGGCGATCAACTGGGCCTGGGCGTCGAAGAGTTGGTAGGCGCCGGAGTTGGTCTCGATGAAGCCGACGCCGAACAGCCCCTCGTGCTCGCGGGAGAACGACGACAGGTACAGGTCGGGGTGCTGCTCGTCGCCGAAGTAGGCCTGCGCGACGGGCACTTTGTGCACATAGCCGGTCGCCAGCAGGATCAGGTCGAAGTCGTTGCTGCTGCCGTCGGTGAAGTGGACGGTACGGCCCTCGGCGCGCAGGACGCCCGGACGCGCGGTGACGTCGCCGTGCTGCAGGTGGTGCAGGAGCATCGAGTTGACCGTGGGGTGGGTCTCGAAGAGCTTGTGGTCCGGCTTCTGCAGGCCGAGACGGGTCGGATCGCCGTTGATGATCCGCAGGAGCGCGCCGAACAGCTTCTGCTCCAGCCACTTCGGCAGCCGGGGACCGACGCCTTCGAGGGTGTCCACGGGCCTGCCGAACAGGTGCTTGGGGATGAACCAGTAACCGCGGCGCATGCTGATCTCCGCGTGGTCGGCGGCACGGGCCGCGTCGCACGCGATGTCGCAGCCGGAGTTGCCCGCGCCGACCACCAGGACCCGCTTGCCGCGCAGTTCGTCGCTGCTGCGGTAGCCGACGGTGTGCCGGATCTCGCCGCTGAAGTCACCCGGGATCTCGGGGATGTTGGGGTGCCACTGCGAACCGGTGCAGACCACCACCTGCGCGTGCCGGCTGGTGCGCCCGTCGGCACGGGTGACCGTCCAGGTGCCGTCCGCGTTCTTCGCCACGTCGCGCACCGCGATGCCGAACTCGATGCGTTCCGACAGCCCGTACGCCTCGGCGAACGACGTCAGATACGACAGGATCTGCCGCCGCGGCGGGTAGTCGGCGAAGTGCCCGGGCATCGGCCAGCCGCCGAAGCCCGAGAGGGTCTTGCTGGAGATGAAATGGGCCGACTCGTACATCGGGCTGCCCGGGTTGTCGATGTCCCACAGACCGCCCGGACCGGTGTGCCGCTCGATGTGCGTGTACGCAAGCCCTCGCTCACCCAGCGCCCGTGCAACCGCCAGGCCGGCAGGACCGGCCCCGATGACACACGTGTCGAATTCGGACTCCTTCACGAGTCCACCTCCTCTCGTCGCCCCTTTCGGCGTGAGAGGAACTTAGGCGGCACGCAACCACCGGCGGACTGGCCCGTGCGGCCACAAAGGGGGCCGCAGCGGCCAGCCCACTGACCGCCCGGCGCACCACGAACCCCGTCCGTTTTCCGACGGCCGGGCTGCGGGCCGCCAGGGTCCCCCGTGTGGCCGTCAGTGTCCTCCTGCGGGTCGGTGCGGATTTCTACGGTTGCTCCCGTCCGCTTTCTACGGCTGCTCCCACCCGCCGCTCCCATCCCCGCACGCCGGCCGATCCATGGTCCGTGACAGGAAGAGGGTCCCCCATGACCGCATCCGTCGGAGCGACCGCTCCGCCCCGGTCCACGAGCGGCGGCTCGCTCGCGGGAGCCCGGCGGGTCACGGCCACCGTGTTCGCCGCCCAGGGCATGGCGGTGGCCGCCGTGTCCACCACGGTGCCCGCCGTGGAGGGCCGGCTGGGGCTGTCGTCCCTGGCGATGACCGCCCTCACGATCGCCCTGACCCTGTCCGCGGGCGCCGGCAGCTTCGCGGGCCTGGCCGCCGTACGCCGCTGGGGTCCCGTCGCCGTCATGCGCGCGGCGGTGCTGACCGCGGCCGCCACCCTGCTGTCCGTGGCGTGGTCACCCGGCCGCGCCGCCGCCTCGGCGGCCTACGTCCTCTTCGGGCTCGCCCTGGGCGCCATCGACGTGTCCGTCAACACCCGCGCGGCCACCGTCGAACGCCAATACGGGCGCAGCATCCTCTCCTCCTTCTACGCCGCGTGGAGCGCCGCGGGCGTGGCAGCCGCGCTGCTGACGGCGGGCCTCTCCCGGCTGGGCTGGCCCGTCCAGTACGTCCTGACCGCGCACGCCGTACTGGTGGCCCTCCTGGCGCTGACCGTCCGGCCGCACGCCCTCGCGCCCACACCCTCCTCGACCAGCGACCGCCCGGCGCCGGACGAAGAGATCCCGGGGCGGCGGGTGTGGGCGCGGCTCGTCCCCTTCGGCGTCGTTCTGCTCGTCGCCTACGTCGTCGACTCCACGGTCTCGGCCTGGTCGACGGCCTACCTTCACCAGACGCTCGGCGCGTCCCTGGCCGCCGCGCCGCTCGCATACGCGGCCTACCAGGCGGGCACGGTGACCGGCCGGGCGGGCGCCGACCTCATGGTGCGCCGGATCGGGGCGGCGGCGGTGGTCCGCGTCGCGGCCCTGCTGGCGGCCGCCGCGCTGACCGGTCTCGCGGTGGCCCCGAGCTGGCCGTACGCGGTCGTCGCGGCCTGCGGCGCGGGCCTCGGAATCGCCGCCCTCACCCCGTTGTGCGTCGCCGCGGCCGGCCGACTGCGCCCCGGGGCCCCCGAGACGGTGCTGGCCCGACTCAACGTCTTCAACTACGTCGGCGTGCTCGTGGGAGCCGGCGCGAGCGGGGGTCTGGGGGCTACGGGCCACTTCCGCATCGCCTACGCGATACCGGCTGCCCTCGCCGTGACCCTGGTGCTCACGGCGCGCTTCTTCCGCCCGACGGCACCCGCACCGCTCGGCGCATGAATGGCGATCTCGTGCCTGGCGGCGGAGCATGCTGGTGAGCGTACGAACGTCGGGAGGGGGCTGGGATGCGGTGGTGGGCCGGAGGTTGCGCGATCGTCGCGGTGCTGGTCCTGGCCGCGTGCGGCACGTCAGGCGAGGGCGGAGCGACGGCGGGCGGTCCGTCGGGGAGCCCTTCGGAGACACCTTCGGCCAGCACGCCGTCTCCTTCGGAGACACCTTCGGCCAGCACGGCGTCTCCTTCGGAGACACCTTCGGCCGGCACGCCGTCTCCTTCCGCCACCGACTGTGTCGCGGGCCGGACGGAGGTCACGGTCGCGCCGGGTGACCCGGTCCGGCGGCAGTTGTGCGTGCGGCCCGGAACGGTGATCTCGCTCGTCCTGAAGCCCCGTACGGACGACAAGCGGTGGACGGCCGCGCGGAGTTCGGCACCGGTCTTCGTCCTGATGTCGGGATGGCGGGTGGACGCGGACGGCACGGCGCACGCCTCGCTGCGATGCGCGGGCACCCGGGGCGGCAGCGCCAAGGTCACCGCTTCGGCGAAGGCGCCCGATGTGGCGGGCGCGGCACGCGTGGCGTTCACGCTGGACATCAAAGTGGTCCCGTACCCGCAGGAGGGGTGACCCCGAGAGCCGGGATCACCCCTCCGTTCACCCTCGCGTGTGCGTCAGCCGCAGTCGCGCACCTTGAAGGTGTGGATGCCGCGTCCATGGGTGGCCGCGTAGAGGGTGCTGCCGTCCGGGCTCAGCTTCAGCTGGAGCACGGCGACGGCCGGGAGCGATCCGACCCGCTGCCACTTGGTACGGCCCGGGGCGCGGTAGACGACGCCCAGGTCGGTGGCGACGGCGAGGCCGCCGTTCGGTGTGACGACCGCGGAGTTGGTCGGCACGTCCGGCAGGTTGGCGGAGATGTCCTTCCAGGTGGTGCCGCCGTCGGTGGACTCGAAGACGTGGCCGACGCCGGCGCCGGGACCCTCGGTCCAGTGCCGGGAGAAGCCGTTGACGGCGAGGTAGACGTGGGCGGAGTTCTTCGGGTCGATGCCGAACCCGCTGAGGTAGCGGTTGGGCACGGTGCCGTCCACGGGCAGGGTGATGTCGTGCCAGCCGGTGCCGTCCGCGTTGCCGACGGAGATGCCGCGGGCGAAGCCCTGGTTGTTGCAGGGGCCGCACCAGGCCGCGTACACCTTGCCGCCGGAGGAAGCGACGGCGGTCGCGGTGCGGCCGGCACCCAGGTCGTAGACGCTCTTCCACTCGTCGCCGCTGCGGATGGCGTAGCCATGGGTCTGCACCCACACATGCCGGCCGCCCGCGATCCACGTCGAGCTGTCCTTCAGGTCGGCCGCGAGCGGGGCGATGAAGCGGGCCTCGCCGGTGGCGTTGTCGGCCGGGGCCACACCGTACGACGTGATCTTGCTGGGGTCGTCGACCCAGGAGCCGTCGTTGACCGCGCAGTTCTGGGTGACCTGGACGGCGAGGTAGACGTATTCCTCGGCGATGTTGCAGCCGTTGGCCGGGTCGGTGAGGGTGTCGCCGCCGTCACCGCCGAAGTTGGAGCCCATCACCTTGTCGTTGCTGCGCAGGATGGACTGGCCGTTGTCCTGAAGGCCGCCGGTGACGGACAGGCCACCGTACGTCGGGTCCTTGCCGACGCCCACCGAGTAGTACTGGAGGGTGTCCATCGTGCCGTCGTTGAGCGAGGTCCAGTCGGTGGCGTGCCCGGAGGCGTCCTGGGAGCCGGTGAGGGGGCGCTTGTAGACGCCGCCGTCGTTGCCCACGTACACCCAGGTCTTGCCGTGGTAGCGGCCGATCGCGACGCCGTGCTGGTCGGGGTGGGTGGTCTGGTTGCAGTCGCCGGTCTGCTTGGCCGGGTCGATGCTCCAGCAGGGGAAGCCGAAGTTCCAGTACGGGCCGACGGCCGACCAGTTGCTGCCGCCGTCCTTGGTCTCGAAAACCTCCTCGAGCCCGGCGTACACATGCTCGGGATCGCTCGGGTCGACGGTGAGGAACTGGTTGTACCAAGCCTGCACGCCCGGCATGTAGCCGCTGTCGGTCAGTGCCGAGCCGCTCGCGGCAAGCCCCTTGTAGTCGGCGATCTTCGTCCAAGGGCCGGCGGGAGAGCCGGACTTGGAGACGAAGATGCCCTCCAGACCGCTGTCGGGGTTGGTGTTCAGTTGCTCCGGGGACTGGTCGATGGCGTAGTAGCGCGAACCGTCGGCGGAGCGGGCGAACGTGACGTTGCCGACGCCGTCCGCGTCCGTGGGCAGGTCACCGAAGCCGCTCGTGATCCGCGTCCAGGCGCCGTTCACCTTGGCGTAGAAGCCGTTGTAGTCGTCCCCGCTGCGCCACCCGACCGCGAGCACAACCTTGCCGGGGTTCTTCGGGTCGATCGCGATGTCGTTGGCGATGTTCTTGTACGGGGCCGACTCGTCGTCGGCCTTCGAACCGCCCGGCAGATAGTCGGGGTTGGGTGCGAACTCCTGCTTCCAGGCGCCGCTGAGCTTCTTCGTGGAATGGCTCCACACGCCGGTGCTGGTCGCCGCCCACACCTTGCCGCCGCCGAAGCGCAGGTGGTGGATGGTGGTGGACTCCAGTTCGTCGCCGCCGACCCGGGTGCGCGCGGAGAACGTGCCGTGGTGCGGGTCGGACAGGAGATACACGCCGCTGCCCAGGTAGGCGTCCGCGTTGGTGGTCGCCTCGCCGGTGCCCAGCCACAGCCGGCCGGCCCCGTCGAGCGCGAGCGCTCCGGTGGACTGCGAGGACAGCCGGTCGCTGATGGGCTGCCAGCGCCCGCCACCCGTCCGCGACCGCCACACCCCGCCACCGGCGCTGCCCGCGTACACGTACCCGTCGTCGTCAGCCGCCAGCGCGGCCATCCGGCCGGTGACATAACCCGCGCCACCACTGGAGTTGGAGGCGTAGTCGCGGTACCGCGGGTCGTCGGAGTCGTAGGGCCGGTCGGTCACATGTCGCCAACTGCCGCCGGTGCCAGGCAGTTTGGTCAGGCTCGTCCAGGCGGCGCCGTAAGCGCCCGGTGCGACGACACCGGGTGAGGTGCGGGCCTCGGCGTACTGAGCCGCACCCTCCGCTATCTCGTCCGCCTCGTTGCCGTCGTCGTCCTCCGCCGACAGGCTGGGCCTCATGGCGCCCACCGACTGCTCGCGCGCGGCGGCGAGTTGGGCCACGGTACGCACCCCGAAGGGACTGCTGCCTGCGCCGGGCGCCGCGCCGGCGGGTATCGCGATGAGTGCTGCGGAAGCCGCGATGGCGGAGATCGTGAGCCATCGTCTCTTACGGGTTGATGCTGACACCAGATCCTCCGAAACGGGTGGTTGTACAGCCGTCGTGGAGTACCCGACCACCGTCGACAGAGGGTGTCCGGAATTTGACAAGCCTTTGACCGGAACCTGCCACAAGCCGCTGCCGGGAGTCATCGAGCAACGCGGACGATCTCGCTCAGGGGGCGTGGCTCGGGTGGGCGGACGATGACGTTGAGGACGCTGCGGGGCAGCCGTTCGCTACCGATGCGGCTGCTCATGACGACGGTGTCGGAAATCGACGTCGGCGGCTCCACCGTCGGGAAGCCGCCTGGTTCCCGATGGTTGGTGAACTGTCGCCGCCGCCGTCGTCCAGGCCTTCTTCCCCGGCGAGGAGGGCGGCCCGGCGCTCGCCGGGGTGCTCTCCGGACGGACGGACGGTCGTACACGACGTTCGCCCACGACGGGTTCGAGGTGAGCGCCGCAGAGGCCGCCACCGACGGTACGGTCGAGCTCAGTTGCCTGGTCCGCAACACCGGTGACCTCCCCGACTCCGAGGTCGACCGGCCCCGACCACCACCGCATCGTCGAACCGGGCGAGATCACCGTGGAACTCGACACCTCCAGCCTTACACCGACTGAGTCACCACCTCTCCCCCATCCGCCCGCGCCCGGGCCACCAGCGCCCGGGCGTTCACCAACGGAGAGGGGCGTCCGAGTAATGCGTACTCTCTGGACCCGGCATGGGTACCCGAGTCGTTCCGATCAGGATCAGGCGGCAAGTCCCCTGCCGAGCGTTCTGTCGATGGCGATCCGCGTGAGCCAGCCTAGGCCCGCGGTGAAAAGTGGTGGCCATACGACCGGTCCGAGGGAGTAGAGGACCACTACCGCAAGCGGTATCCACACGCGATGCACCGACTGGTAGAGGAGACCGGGTGGGCGGGCCCCCGCCAGCCGTGCCAGGTCGGGCAGCGCGAAGAACACCAGCGCGGCACCTGTCGTCGTAAGGCCGTACTTGACGCTCTCGAATCCCGCGAAGGCGATCAGGAAGAGTGCCAGAGCGCCCCAACCTGCTTTCCTCACCCACCCCTTGCCGCTTTGAACGCCCTCGCTTGTCATGGCCTCAGCGTAGTCACGAGACCCTGTCCGTCAGGCGGCCCTCCGCGAACACCCCGCCCCTGCCCGAGGTGCCCGTCGACGGAGGTCAGAACCTGGCCTCGACAGAGAGCGCGGATTGCGTAGGTTCGAGTGCCTTCCCAGCCCTCGAAATCGACCGCCACGACCTTGAGTTTGTGGTGAACTCGCAAAAATTTGACGGGGGTTATGGAAGAGGACAAGAATTCGAGTCGCTCACTGCGTCTGAAGTGAGCCAAGTGACGTGAGTGGCTTGTCGCCGGACTTCTTGGTCCCCGTACCTGTAGGCCACTCGCGCCCATCCACCTCCCACACCCCCGATCCACAGAGGCAGATCTTGACGCGCTCCCCCCGCTCCAGAACCTCGGCCGCCCTCGCCGCAAGCGCTCTCTTCGCCTGCGCCACCCCCCTGCTCGCGGCCGCTTCCGCGCACGCCACGACGGCAGGCGGCTGCCAGTCCGCCACCGTGCAGTACCGCATCGTCGACGCAGACGGAAAGCCGGTCGGCGCCGACTGGACCTCGCAGGGCGGCTTCCACCAGTGGGACGCCGCTCCCGGCACGGTCGAGGTGCGCCTGGCCCCGGGACAGACGGTCGGCGACGACTGCAAGTACCCGGTGTCGCTGGCCGAGTACACCACCGAAGGCTCCAACTGGTACACCTCCGGCCACCAGACCCTCGTCGACCACGCAACCGTGTACCTCACCGCGGCCGACCTCGCGGACTCGGGCAGCGACAAGCACACCTGGCAGAAGCTGACGGTGAAGACGCCCGACTGCTATGGGCAGATCGACCTGTACGGCGACGACATCATCTACGACGGCAAGACGGAGGAGGGCCACGGCCCGGCCCCGTACCAGCCCGACAACGTCGTGACCCCGTACCACCTCATCGCCGCGTGGAACGGCGGGGACAAGGCCTGCACTCCCGACAAGCCCGGCTCCCCCACCCCGACGCCCTCGGAGTCGACGCCGGACACCCCGAGCACGCCGCCCACCAGCCAGCCGCCGGCCGAGGAGACGACTCCTCCCGCCACGCCCACGAAGCCGTCCACCGAGACCACCCCGCCCACCACCCCGGACGTCCCGCCGGTGGAGTCGACCCCGCCCACCACCCCGACGCCCTCGCCCAGCGACAGCACCCCGCCCCTGGCCGAGACCGGCTCCAGCGCACCGGTCGGCCTGATAGCCGGCGGCGCCGCCGTGGTGATCGCCGTCGGCGCCGGCGCGATCTACACGACCCGCCGCACCCGCCGCTCCTGACCACAGCCGCGGGGCAAGACGTCACACCGTAGGACGTCTCGCAGCTCCGCCCAACCCACACCTCCATCCGACGTGCAGGAGGCTGGGCGGCGGAGCTGCCACAACAGAGTGACCCCGCGCATCACCGGACGAACCCCGCCGAGTCACCAACTCACGAACCAACCTCGACCCACTTGGCCGACACCTCGGCCCTACAGCGGGTCACGACCACCTGAGCGACGCACTCCGCCAACCGCGGTTCGGGCGATTACGCGCGCTATCCGAACAGGCGCCGCTGAATCTGCCGCCGGTAATCCTCCAGCGTCCTGTCGAGATGCGCCGCCGTCGCCTCGGCCGCCTCATCGGGCCGGCCGTCGCGAATGGCCCGGTAGATCACCTCGTGCTCCACGACCGCGGACTCGGTGCGTTCACCGAGCGTGTCATGGATCCCGATCGCGCTGGACTGCCGCTGCAGACGTCGCGCGTCACGCACCGCGCTGACGAGGAAGGCATTGTGCGAGGCCGTGGCCACGGCCCCGTGGAAGGCCTCGTCCGCCTCGTTGAACTCATCGACCTGACCGTGGACGAAGCCGTGCCTGCACCGCTGCATGGCCACCTCGATGGTGCGCAGTTCGGCAGGCGTGGCACGGGTGGCGGCCAGACTGCTCGCGGCCATCTCCTGAACCCTGCGGAACTCGAACAACATGAGCACGTGGTCGAGGTCGACCGGGCGGAAGAAGCCGCCCCAGCGGCTGGTGATGAGCATGCCCTCGTCGTCCGCGACGAACAGTCCACGCCCCTTGTGGGCCCGGACCCGGCCGAGCGCCGAAAGGATCTTCACGGCCTCCCGCACCACGGTCCTGCTGGTGTTGAGCCTCTGGGCCAGATCGCTCTCCGTGGGCAGCCGATCGCCCGCCACCAGACGCGACTCGGCGATGAATTCGAGAATCCGCTCCGCCACGACCTCATAGGTGGGCCGATACCCGGGCCGAGCGTCCGCGCCGTTCACCGTCACCGCCGCAGCCGGAGAGACCTGTGTCGGCAAGGCGGCTTCGGTCGCGGGGGTGTCGTTCATGGGACCTGCCTTCGGGACGGCTGCTGCGAGGGCGGTTGAGCGATGGGGAGCTGCCTCATCGTACCCCCACCCATGATGAGTACTACTCATTACACACAGGCCTCATCGCGGAGTATCAGTCAAACATAGGGCCTCATAGGCGATATACGAGGCTTTACCTCCCTCCGATATACGGCATCAGCTATAGATCATGGGGGATAAGGCTGCTCAAACCCTTGACGGTCCCCTGGCTAGGACGCCTAATTTCTTCCGCGACCGTCGCCTACCGCCTCCCCAACCGCAGCTGCCCCTGCCCCTCGGCGCTCGTGCTCAAGTCCCCTGTCACCCCGCTGACAACACCCCGGAGCCGCCGCATGAACGCAATCCCGACCGCCCGCAACCACCGCAGGAAGGGCAGAAGTTGAAGCCCTCCGCCTCTCCAACCCGCACGGTTTCAGCAGCACTTGCGACGGCCCTCTCCGCTGCACTGCGGTGTCCGGCTCCTCGACATCAGCAGGCGCCCAGCTCGTACAGACGACGGACACGAACGCCGGCAGCCAGCTGTGGCAAGCCGTGAGCACGGACTGACGCCTTTTAAGGACGGACATCGTGGACATCACCAGAAGACAGCTCGGCCGGCTCGCCGCAGTCGGCACCGGTGCCCTCCTGCTGCCCGGGCTGCTGCCCGTCGGCAGGGCCGCGGCAGCCACACCTCCCGCCGGGACGTGGGGGGACCAGGGCGACGGCACCTATGCCAACCCCGTCCTCCCGGGCGACTTCAGCGACTGGGACTGCATCCGGGTCGGCACCGACTACTACGGCATCACCAGCACATTCGGGTACTCACCCGGAGTGGCCGTCCTGCACTCGAAGGACCTGGTCAACTGGCGCACGCTCGGCGGCGCGGTCAGTGATGTGACCCAGATCGGCCCCTTGCTGAACTGGGACCGTATGAACCGCTACGGCCGTGGCGTCTGGGCCGGGGCCATCCGCTACCACGCGGGCCGGTTCTGGGTGTACTTCAACACCCCCGACGAAGGCTTCTTCATGACCTCGGCCGCGTCGCCGGAGGGGCCGTGGGATCCGCTGACGGCGGTGTGGCGGACCTCCGGCTGGGACGACCCGTGCCCGTTCTGGGACGACGACGGCCAGGGCTATCTGGTCACCTCGCACTACTCGGACGGCTACAAGATCAACCTGTTCAAGCTGTCCGAGGACGGCAAGTCTCTGGTCGGCTCCCCCACGGTCATCCACCAGTCGTCGGGCAGTGAGGCCAACAAGCTGTACAAGATCAACGGTGTCTACTACCACCTGTACAGCGAGGTGAAGTCCGAAGGCCGGGTGCTGATGATGAACCGCAGCTCCAACCTCTACGGCCCCTACGAGACCAAACAGCTCGAACACGTCAACGCCTCGGTGGACCGCGAGCCCAACCAGGGCGGGCTCGTGCAAACCCCGGACGGCGCTTGGTACTTCGTGACCCATCACGGCCACGGCGACTGGGAGGGACGGCCGCTGTCCCTGCTGCCGGTGACCTGGGTGGACGGCTGGCCGATCCTGGGCCAGGTGGGGGCGGACGGCATCGGCACCATGGTGTGGACGGGCAAGGTGCCCGTCGGCGGCACGCCCGGGCTGCCGGTCGACGCACTGCCTCCCGTGGTGACCAGCGACCTGTTCACCGACACCACCATCAAGCCGCAGTGGGAGTGGTACTACCAACCCCGCGCGGGCTATTGGTCCCTCACCGAACGCCCCGGCTACCTCCGGCTCAAGGCGTTCGCACCACTCGCGGCCGACAACCTGACCAAGGTCGGCAACACCCTCACCCAGCGGGTGCTGCGCACGGCGGGCGGCGCGACGGTGACAGTCCGCCTCGAACTGGCCGGCCTCGCCGACGGCCAGCACGCGGGACTGTGCCACTACGCCGCCACCTACGCCGGGTTGGGCGTACGGCGCTCGGGGACCACCACCACGATCGCGCACAACGCCGGCGGCACCCTGACCGACGGACCGGTAGTCACCCAGAACGCCGTGTGGCTGCGCACCACTTGGGACGTCAACGGGGTCAGCCAGTTCTCCTACAGCCTCGACGGCACCACATACACCGCCTTCGGCGGCATCTACCAACTCACCTGGGGCGGATACCGCGGCGACCGGGTCGGCCTCTACACCTACAACCCCAACAACACCGGCTACGTCGACTTCGACTCGGTGCAGTACTCCGTCGCGCCCACCAGGGCCTACAAGTGCGTCAGCGTGCGCAGCGGCAAGGTCGCCGACGTCTCCGGCGCTTCCAAGGCGGACGGTGCCGCCGTGATCCAGTGGCCCGACAAGGGCGTACCGAACCAGCGGTGGGCCTTCCAGTCCACGGGCGACGGCTACCACACCATCATGTGCGTCAACAGCGGCAAGGTCCTCGACGTGGCGGGGTCCTCGACCGCGGACGGCGCCCGGGTCGTGCAGATGCCCGCCGACGGCCGCACCAGCCAGCAGTGGCAGCTGCGTCCCGTGACCGGTGGCGTGTTCGTCGTGGTCAACCGCAACAGCGGCAAGGTCCTCGACGTCAGCGCAGGCAGTACGGCCGACGGTGCCGCGCTGATCCAGTACTCCGACAGGGGCAGCACCAACCAGCAGTGGACGTTCTCCCGCGTCACCGGCTAGCCCGCACAGGCGGCGGGGCCGGAAAGCTCTGGCTCTCCGGCCCCGCCGCCTTCTTGCCCCGCGTCGGGTCATCCGGTCACTGGATCGTCCAGGTCTGGTTGGACTGGTTCAGGGGCATGTACTGGCTGATGGTGGCTCCGTTGGCCGTCGAGCCGCCATCCACCTCCAGGACCTGCCTGCTCTCGAAGTTGCGGATGACATACCCGCCGCTGACCTGCTCGAAGTACCACAGCTGGTTGTTGCCGCCGTTGTAGCCGTACTGCTGCACCGCGGTCCCCCTCCAGTGGCTGGCCCAGCCGAAGTCGAGGACCTTGCCGCTGTTGCGGTTGACGATCCTGAAGAGCTGACCGCTGACCGGGACGAAGCTCCACTGCTGGTTGGTTCCACCGTTGCTCGGCCACTGGATGACGCTCCCGCCGTCGGCGGTGGACCCGTTGGAGACGTCCATCAGCTGTCCGCTGTTGACGTTCTTGATCGTGTAGTACGTCGACGGGTTGGTCTTCGGCGCACCGGTGGAGTCCTCCAGCGCCCCGCCGGCCTGCTGCACGCTGAAGTCCCCGATGAAGAAGTACGCGCCGTCGGTCTTGGCGACCCGTACGTAGCGGAACTTCTGGCGGACGTCGATGTTGCCGGTGAGTGTCGCGGCGAGCGGCAGGTTGTCCGTCTGGCGTCCCACGACGGTGTAGCTGCCGAAGGACGGGTCGTCGGAGGCCCGGATCTCGAAGTGGCCGCGGGTCTCGGACTGGTCCAGGTCCTGCCGGGTGGTCAGGGAGAACTGCCCGAGCTGGTAGGCCTGCCCGAGGTCGACCTGCCACCAGGCCGAGGTGTCGCTGCCGGTCGGCGACCAGCCGGTCGAGCCGTTGTTGTCGTCGCCGTACGCGGCCGGGTTGTTGGAGCCGTAGACCGAGGACGCGGAAGTCGGCTTGTTGTAGGCCAGGTTGAGCTTGGCGGCCAGCCCCTGGTAGGCGGACTCAAGACCGGTGGCCTTGATCACCGAGTCGCCGGACGTCGTGTTGTTGGTGAGCGTGACGTTGGAGCCGTTGCGGTTCTGGTTGATGAACCCGTCCGTGCGCGACAGCACGTTGTTCGACAGGGTCATGTTGTTCGACCCCTCGTCCGTGTAGACGCCGGACACCGCCGAGCCGCAGGCGGCCGGCGAACGCAGCACGTCGTGGACGTAGTTGCCGTTGATGACCGTGCCCGGGTCGTTGGAGAGGTGGTAGATACCGGCGGAGTCACACAGCCGGTTCATCACGTTGCCGATCCGGTTGTAGCTGATGCTGTTGTCGCCTTCGGCGTTGGCCGCCGACTGCCAGCCCCAGCCCACTGATATGGCGGCCCACGGGGTGTCGGAGATGTCGTTGTGGTCGATGGTGGTGCTGTTGACGAAGCCCGCGTCGATGCCCGCGGTGCCCGGGTAGTCCTCGCCGATCCGGGTGATCAGGTTGTTCTTTACGGTGACGTTCTTGACCACCTCCCGGGCATCCTCGCCGGCCGGTGAGGTGGGCGGGTTGTAGACGGTGTGCATCTCCACGGTCGGGTCGGAGAACTTGCCGACCATGATGCCGTTGCCGGCGATGTCGTAGATGAGGTTGCCGGTCACGCTGCTGTCGTGCACGCCGTGGTGCAGATCGAGGGCGGTGGCGCCCATCTGCGTGAAGGTGTTGCCGGTGAAGGAGAGCCGGTCGGCGTACGCCGCCTGGACTCCGGCCGGGGGACGGCCGACGTACTGGTTGTTGGAGGTGTCGGCCGAGAGGTTGTAGTTGCCGCCCTGGCCGTTGAGGTAGCCGTTGTCCGTCGCTTCCATCCAGGTGGTCCCGGTGAAGGTGATCCCGGAGAAGCGCAGGTCGTGGGCGGGGCTGGCGAGGCTCGTGCCCTTGATGTCGAACAGCGTGGCGAGTGTGGGCGCCTGCACGGTGGCCGTGGACATGTCCTCGCCGGGGCGGGGCTTGTAGTACACGGTCTGCGCGGCCGTGTCGACGTAGAACTCGCCCGGTTCGTTGAGGAATTCGTGGGCGTTCTCGAAGTGCAGGGGGGAGCCGCTGGAGAGAATCGGGAAGGGGCGGGGGAACAGGATCCCGGCTTCGTGGTCCTGGATCGACACGTTGGCGGTGCCGTTGGCGGAGCTGATCGACTTCAGCCGCAGGTAGCTCTCGCCCCACTGCGTCTCCAGCATCATCTCGACCTTGCTCAGCTGGTCCCAGTTGGACACCTGGGAACTGAGCACCTTCAGCAGCTTGTTGGGCTTGTCGCTGCCCTGCAACTGGAAGTCCGAGCCGACGTCGGGGAAGCGGGCTCGGGTGGCGCGGACGCCGTTGACGTACAGCTGGCGGAAGTTGAGGCTGCCCACGGACGCCTTGTACTCGCCGTTCGAGGCCGCGGTCCAGCCGGTGATCGCCTTGCCGCCGCTGACCACGGGCGTCTCGTTGTTGTACGCCTGGTAGACGACCGTGTGGCCGTTCGTGCCCGAGTCGCTGGTGCCGAAGGAGATCGGGCTGGTGAGGGGGTAGGTGCCGCCGCGCAGGTTCACGACGATGTCGTCGGACATGTTCGTGTTCACGGCCCGCACCGCGGCCTTGGCGGCCGTGATGGTCTTGAACGCCGAGGCGGTGCTGGTTCCTGAGTTGCTGTCACTGCCGTTGACCGGGTCGACGTAGAAGGTCGTCGTGGCCGCGTAGGCGGGGGTAGCGGGCAACACGGCCGCGAAGACGACAGCCGCCGCGAGCGCCGTGACCGTCCCCCCACCGCTGCGTAGGGGTCTCATGGGTCTCATCCGTGGTGTCCCTCCTCCGAAGCCCGCTTCCTTTGAGTTGCATTTATCGATGCAGGGAGGCACACCAGTCAAGACAAGACGCAGACTTATTTTCCATCGGAGCAACACCGATGACACATGCATATGCCCGCCACAGCGGCATGCACACCGCTGCGGCGGACAATAATCCCAGGTACCAGCTGGTTAGCGATCGACTGTCGACCGTATCTTGCTCAATCTGTCCAGCGAACTAGCCCCTATATGAGTAGTACTCATTTCAGCCGCGACGGTCGGCGGGGGCGAGGACGATGTCGAAGCGGACCTGTGTCCAGGTGCCGTCGATCACCCGCCCGTCGGGGGTCGGCGTGCCCGCCGGGCGCTGCTCGAAGTCCTTGACCAGCGAGTCCTTGACGCCGAACACGGTGTCGGAATCGAGCAGTTCGTCACCCCGGACGAAGATGTGCGTGACCAGGGTGCGGCATTCCGGCGCCTCGACCATGAAGTGCAGGTGCGAGGCCCGCATCGGTGAGCGGCCGGTCGACGCCAGCATCCTGCCCACGGGACCGTCGTGCGGGATCGGGTACGGCGTCGGTGTGACGCCCCAGAAGCGGTAGCTGCCGTCGGCCTGTGTGAACAGGTGCGCGCGGGCGGCCACCCGGTCATCGTCGTACTGGACGTCGTAGAACCCGTCCTCGTCCGCCTCCCACACCTCGATCTTCGCCCCGGCGATCGGGTTGCCGTCGGCGTCGGAGACGGTCCCCTCGACCCAGCAGGGCTCGCCGGCCGCCCCGAAGGACATGTCCCCGCCCGGCTCGATCCTCGGGGAGTCCTCGACGAAGAAGGGGCCGACGACGGTGGCCTCGGTGGCGTCGCCGTAGGCCTCGTTGTTGATGGCGATCGTCTGCATGGACGCCCCGAGCGTGTCGGAGAGCAGGATGAACTCCTGGCGCTTGTCGTCGGTCAGATGGCCGACGGCGGTGAGGAACTCGATGCCCTTCCGCCACTCCTCCTCGGTGAGGCGGACATCGCGCAGGAAGGCGTGCAGGTGTTTGACGAGCGCCTGCATGAGCTCCTTCAGGCGCGGGTCCTGGCAGGAGTCGAAGGAGCGCTGTACGCGCGCGATCAGGTCTTCCTCGCGGGCCGCCTGCTCGGGAGACACATCGTGGAGCGTCATGCGGGGTCACTTCCTTCCCAGGCCGCGCGCAGCAGCGCGGTGAGGTTCTGCTCGGTGACAACAGTTGGGTTGTCGGCGGGGACGGCGGCGAGGACGGGGGCGACCGCCCGGGCGATGCCGTCCTCGGGCATGCCGTAGTCGCGCAGCGCCCGGGGGGCGTGGAGCGCCTCGCGCAGGGCGGCGAGTCCCGCCACCGCCGTGGGGCTGCCGAACGCTTCGGCGATGCGCCGCTCGGTCTCCGGTACGGCCGGGGCGTTGAAGGCGAGCACGTGCGGCAGCACCACCGCGTGGGTCTGGGCATGCGGGAGGTTGAACATGCCGCCCAGCACATGGCAGATCTTGTGGTGCATGCCCGAGCCGGCCGAGGCGAACGCGACGGCGGCCAAGTAGGCCCCGTAGAGGGTCTGTTGGCGTCCTTCGAGCCCGGCCGGGTCGGCGGCCACTGCGGGCAGGCCGAGGGCCAGGCCCCGGATCCCCTCCCCCGCCAGGGCCCGGTCGATCGGGTCGGCGCGCGGAGCCCACATGGAGTCGACGCAGTGGGCCAGGGCGTTGAGGCCGCTGGCCACGGACATCTCCACCGGCAGGGTGAGCATGAGCGAGGCGTCGTAGACGATCGAGCGCGGCAGGACCCGTGGGTCGACGCCGGTGCTCTTCACCTCGCCCTCGGTCAGGCCCCAGACGTTCGTCGCCTCCGAGCCGGCGTACGTGGTGGGGACGGCCACGATCGGCAGGCCGGTCGTCAGCGCGACCGCCTTGGCCAGGCCGGTCGTCGAGCCGCCGCCGACGCACACCAGCGCGTCCACGGCTCCTTCGACCGCGGCCTTGCGGGCGCGCTCGGCGACGTCGACCGGGACATGCATGACGACCTCGTCGTGGCGCACCGCCACCGGCAGGTCCGCGGCGACACGGTCGGCGAGGGCCGCCTCCGTCGGCGAGGCGATGACCATCACCTTCGTGGCCTTCAGCGCGGCCACCTCTGCCGCCACTGCGGTCGGAGCCTCGCCGGGTGCGAAGACGACCCGTTGCGGCAACGTCTCGTGGGTGAACCGCACGGGTCAGGCCTTTCCGAGGAGCTGGGTGAGGGCACCGCGCAGCGCCGCCGCGGGGTCGTCGGCGAGGCTCATGGAGCGCCAGGCGACGTGCTTGTCGGGGCGTACCAGGATCGCGCCGGACTCCTCGACCTCACGCAGCTTGGCCCAGTCGTAGTACAGGTCCGTCACCTCGCGGCCCGGGCCGATCACCACCGTTTCGAGCGGGATGCCGAGGTCCCGGGCGACCTTGTCGGCCGCGCCGGCCCAGTCCTCACCGGCGATGCCCGTGAGCAGGGTCCAGCGGGTGTACGGCGCCAGGTCCATCAGGGCGAGTTTGGTGACGTTGTCGCCGACCCAGGCGTGCGGGAGGTGTGCGCCGGGGCTGGTGGACATGACGTGGTAGAGGTCCTCGTCCCTGCTCGGCGCGGGGCGGGTGCCGTCGGAGACGACGGCGGCGGACTCGTAGAACTGGCCGAGTTCGACGCCATGGGCGTTGAACTCGTAGTTCTTGGTCTCCATCGCCGCCACCAGAGCGGCCCGCTTGGCAGCGCCTTCGGGGGTGTTGGCCTTGCGCTCCTCGATCAGGGCCCGCATCTCGTCCTCGTCCTTGGCGTCGAGGACGCCGAGGGCCTGGAAGAGGTCGGCGAACTCGCGGCTGGACTTGTTGGCCCGGGTGACGATCCGCTGCGCGACGGGCGCCCGCTCCGCCGAGTACGTGTCGAGGAGCGACGGGTCGGCCTGTCCGCGCAGCACGGCCGCGAGCTTCCAGGCCAGGTTGTAGGAGTCCTGGACGCTGGTGTTGGAGCCCAGGCCGTTGCTCGGCGGGTGGCGGTGGACGGCGTCGCCGGCGCAGAAGACACGGCCCTTCTGCAGGTGGGTGGCGTACATCTCGTTGTTGCCCCAGAGGCTGGTGCCGGTGATCTCGACGTCGAGGTCCGGGATGCCGAGCAGCTGGCGCACGATGCGGATGGCCTCGGTCTCGTCGACCACGGGGGGCTCGGAGTTGATGTCGTAGCCCCATACGATGAGCCACTCGTCCCAGGGGCGGACCATCCGCACCAGACCCGCGCCGATACCGCCGACGTTGGCGCCCGGCTGGATCACCCAGTACAGGACGGACGGCCGGTGGCCGACGTAGGAGGCGATGTCGGCCTTGAAGGTGATGTTCATCGAACCGGCGATGTCCATGGCGCCCTCGTAGGGCAGGCCGATGTCCTCGGCGACCCGGGAGCGGGCACCGTCGGCGCCGATGAGGTACTTCGCGCGGATGTCGTACTCGTGGCCGGTGAGCCGGTCACGGACCCGGGCGGTGACGCCCGTGTCGTCCTGCGTGTGCGAGAGGTACTCCGTGGAGAAGCGGGTCTGGGTGCCGCGGACGGTGGCGTTCTTGACCAGGATCGGTTCGAGATAGGTCTGCGGGATGTCGACGGTGAGGCAGGGCGAGGCCAGCCGGTAGTCCGCCTCCCGGTCGGGCCGGGTGCCCCAGGTGTGGATACGGCCGATCTCCTCGCCCGCGATGGAGGTGCAGAAGACGGTGTCCCCGACGAGGTCGTGGGCGGTGGCGTCGGCCAGCACCTGGTCCTCGATGCCCATGTCGCGGAAGATCTCCATCGCCCGCTGGTTGGTGATGTGCGCGCGGGGTGTGTTCGCGGTCCACCGGTACTTGGTGATCACGATGTTGTCGATCCCCAGGGTCGACAGGAACAGCGCCGCCGAGGCGCCTGCCGGGCCGGAGCCGACGATCAGGACATCGGTCTCGACGTGCGACGAGGTCGGGAGTCCGGTCTCTTCCTGACCGTCGTTGAACTCGGGCATGGGGCCCCTCGCCTTCTTCTCGCGGTGCGTTGAAGGCAGCGTGCACCCCGCCGCGACCGCAGCGGGCGGGACGGGGTGGCGGACGGCCGAAATCCGTATGACGCGGCTGTTTCGAGGGCGCTTCGCCGCTGTGGCGACGGTGGTTCGCCCGCTATCGTTCAGTCCCGCTTCGCCGCTGTGGCGACGGTGGTTCGCCCTCCTTCGTTCAGTCCCGCTTCGCGGCCGTACGACGCAACTCGCCCGCGGTGATGCCGAACCGGGCGTGGAAGGTCTGCGAGAAGTGCGCGACCGAGCTGAATCCGCATCTGGTCGCCACGGTCGCCGTGCGCACCTCGGCGGCGTCCGGTCCGGTGAGCAGACCGTAGGCGACTTCGAGGCGCCGGCCGAGGACGTAGCGCGGGAATGTCGTGCCCGCGTCGGCGAAGACCCGGGTGAGCTGACGGACGCTGATACCGACCGCGGCTGCGACCTCGGGGGCCGACAGGCGCGGATCGTCCAGCCGGTCCTCGACGAGAGCGCAGGCGAGCGCGCGATGGACGACGGGCGGGCGGGTGGCCCCGTCGCTCACGAGCACGGACGCCAGGTCGACCAGGGCCTGCTCGTCCGGCCGGGTCCCGCCCGCGACGCCGACGGCGCGTCCGACGATGCGGGCGAGCGCGCGGCCGTACGGATTGCTCTCGTCACGCCTGACGATGAGCGGTTCCCCGACGCGCACGCCGTCCGGCAGCGCACCGCGGTCCACGCGCACCGCCAGTTCGTCCAGCCCCTGGCCGAACCCGCGGACGAAGCTGCCGTCCGCGTCGCAGACCAGGACGTCGCCGGGGCGGACGACCTGCCGCCGGCCGGCCTGCTGGAACAACGCCTCCCCGCGCAGCGAGACGTAGATCGCGACGGAACCCGTGGGCCGCCGTTCGATGAGGTCGGCGGGACGCTCGACCATGTGGGCCGTGGTGCGGACACGCGCCAGATGCACGCGCCCGAGGTCGAGGTTGTCCTCGCGCGCCCGGAAGTCCGCGCCACTCGATGTGCGGCACGTCAGGGCGATCAGGGCGTCGGCGTTGTGCTCCTCCCAGGCCCGCAGCCGCTCCGCCGGCGGCAGGTGTGCCGTCGAGAACACCTGCGCCGGTCGGGGCGCTGCCGGGGGTGCCGTGTGCATGGTTCAGAGACTAGATCCGCGGTCCCGGGTTCCCAACTCGTCTGGTGAGCCGGTGCGGTCAGGTGTCGCTGGGGTCGGTCGGTGTGGCCTCACCGAGCATGGCGAGGGTCAGCACATTGCCGGAGATGCCCCAGCCGCCGTCGGCGACTTCTTCGACCAGCACCATGGTGTTGGCGCGGGCGCGCTCGCCGTAGATCTCGACGTACAGCTCGGTGGTGCGGGTGACGATCTCCTCCTTCTGCTTCGGGGTGAGGGTCTTCTCGGGGACCTTGAAGTTCGCGAAGGGCATGGCTGGTTGTTCCTTCTCTGAGCGGGGCGTTAAGGGAGCTGGGGGCGGTTCAGATGATTCCGCCGTTGGCGCGGACGAGCTGTCCGTTGATCACAGCCGACCACGAGGTCATACCCGTCGGCGGCCGGCCGGCCGACGGTCCGGCGGCCGATGCCGCGCGAGCCGCCGGTGACGATCGCGACACGGGGCTGGGCCCGGGCGGCGAGCCCGTCGAGGGAAGAGGGGACAGGCATGACTGACTCCTTCGGTGAATGCGGGGCGGGCCACGCTCTCGCCGTCGCCCTGCTGCGCCCTCAACGATCGGCCGGTCCCCCGCCCCCAGCCAGGGCTGTGTTTACCCAGGGGATGCCACCCCCTGGCTACGGTTCGGCGCGCGAGTGACCATGAAGGGGTGAACCTCCCAGAGCTCGGCGCCTTCCTCAGGACCCGCCGCGACCGCATCCGCCCCGCCGACGTCGGTCTCCCCCAAGGCCCGCGCCGGCGCGTCCCCGGGCTGCGCCGCGAGGAAGTCGCCCAACTGGCAGGGCTGTCGGCCGACTACTACACCGAGTTGGAACGCGGCAGCGCGAAGAACGGCGTGCAGCCCTCGGCCCAGACCCTGGCCGCCCTCGCCCGAGCCCTGCGGCTCAACGGCGACGAGCGCGACCACCTGTTCCACCTGGCCGAACGGCCGATCCCGCCGTCGGCACAGGCAGCGTCGGCGCATGTGCAGCCCGCGCTTCTCGGCCTGTTGGACCGGCTGTCCAACACCCCCGCACGCGTCATCACCGACCTGCACGAGACCCTGGTGGAGAACGACCTGGCCCGTGACCTGCTCGGCAGGTCCCCGGCACACCGCGGCCCGACGGCCAGCTTCGTGTACCGCTGGTTCACCGATCCGCAGGCGCGCGAGCGGTATCCGTCCGAGGATCACCCGCACCACTCCCGGGTGTTCGTGGCCGACCTCCAGGCGGCGGCCGCCCGCCGCGGCCAGGACGCGGAGATCACCAGGATGGTCGCCGTACTGCGCCGCCGCAGCCAGGAGTTCGCGGCCCTCTGGGACACCCACGACGTCGCGGTGCGCCGCAAGGACCACAAGAAGATCGTCCACCCCACACTCGGCGTCATCGAACTCGACTGCTACAACCTGCTCAGCGAGGACGGACGCCAACGCCTGCTCTGGTTCACCGCGCCGCCCGGAAGCCGGGGAGCCGAGCAGCTGGAACTGCTGTCCGTGATAGGGACCCAGGACCTGAGCGCCACCGTGCCCGAGCATCCGCCATTGCAGCGAGAGAACGGTTGAGCAGCGACCTTGCTCTCCGGTGCCGTCCGGATCGTTCAACTCCCAAAGGAATGCATCGATCTCTGCGGCACATCTTGTCAAAGACTAAACGGACTCCTACAGTCCAGTCACAAGTGGAGCATTGGGACCGCTCCCAACCCCCCACGTTCATCCAAGCAATGGAGCTGTGATGACCCTTCCCTCTCGGCCGAGCCGCAGGCGCATACTCGGTGCCGCGCTGGCCGTGCCTCCCGCGCTGATGCTGGGTACGCAGTCCGCACGGGCCGCATCCTGGGGTACCCCGGTGGCCGTCAACTCCTGGACCAAGATCAACGCCAGGTGGACCGCCAACAACGAGCTGGAGACGTACCGGCCGGACTGCGTCTGGTACGAGGGCAACACCCTGGTGATCAAGGCGTACAACGCCGGGGGCGGCGTCTACTACTCGGGCCGTGTGGAGTCGACGGCGCGGTACGGGTACGGCACCTACAGCTTCACCGCCAACATGCCCAACGGGCGGGGGCTGTTGCCGGCGGTATGGGCGGCGGCCCTGAATCCGTGGCTGCCCGAGTTCGACGCCGCCGAGATCGTGGGACAGAACCCGAACGTCGTGTACCAGACGTCCCACGACATCAACAACGCCCAGCAGCAGTTCTCGAGGACGAACTCCTCCGGCTGGACGAACTCGTACCACACCTACTCGTTCAGCTGGTTCCCGGACCACATCGACTTCGCCGTGGACGGCAACATCACGGGCACCACCTGGTACTCGACCCCGGCCGGGACGGCCCTGCGCTTCATCGCCAACATCGCGGTCGGCGGTGACTGGCCCGGCAACCCGGACTCCTCCACGTGGGCCACCTCTGACGGTGCCCGCTACCTCAAGATCTCCTCCATCACCCACACGCCGTACAACCCGTGAGGGTTCAGATCTCCTGCTCACCGGCCAGGACGGTCAGCCGGTCCCGAAGACGTGTGTGCCGGAACTGATAGGTGGGGCCGGTCTCCCGCAGCACCTGCCGCTTGCAGGCGTCGTCGAGGAAACGCATGGCTCGCAGCGGGACCACCCCCTGCGCCCACAACTGCACGAACACGACCGCGGTCCGCCAGCTGTTGGACACGGTGAGCCCGGCCGCGGTACCGGTGACGGCCCCGATCACCACTCCGGTGATCAGCCCCACCGGTACCGCGACACCGAGCGGATCATGGCGGGCGGTGGCGAGGGCGTCGGTGAGTCCCGCGGCGAAACCCATGGCGAGGCCGAAGACAAGTCCCGTTGCCAGGCCCTGTCTTCGGTCCTGGTCCCAGCCGGACAGCGGGCCGACCGGGGAGTCCTGGTCGGGCGTGATGCGGGTGAAGCCGTCGAGGAGACCGAACGCGAGGACATAGGCGCAGCCGATCGCCAGGCCGACACCGAGCCCGCGCTGTGTGCCCTGCGCGAGTCCGAGCGGGATGCCGCCGGCCAGCCCGGCCGGTATCCCCGCGGCGAGCCCCGCCGGGCTCCCCGCGATCAGCCTGCCCAGAAACCGTTGCACCGACTTGGCGTTCGGGTCAGAGGCGAAGTGGGGAGGAGGCAGGCCTTCTCCGCCTGCGGCCATTCCCGTCGCGGTTCCGGCCGTCAGGGCGGCGGCCAGCCCCACCGTCGCCGCTGTCGCCGGACCGGACGCGGGGCCGACGGTCAGCGCTACCGCGCTCCCGACCGCGAGACCGGCCATCAGTCCCATCCCCAGGTTGAACCGGGCTTCACCGGAACCGCCGGGGAAAGTGACCCGCGTGGCCCGCCGTTCGGTCACGATCGCCGTGGCGAGTCCCAGTACGCCGCCCACCACCGAGGCCGGGAGAAAACCGATCACGGTCCGTTCACCGAGGTCGTCGGTGAACCGGGAGACGAGCGCGGAAGCCAGTCCCGCGGCGAGTCCGCCGCCGATCACGCCCCCCACGATCCGCCACGAGGCGGAGGCCCACTCATGCATCTGCCACCATGCCAACTCGGGAGTCCCGTGGGCGGTCATCCGGGCGGCGATGAGACCGAGCCAGCGCTCCGCTTGATCCCGGCTGTACGGGGTGCGGACACCCGGGCGGCTCGGAGGGTACGCGGCGGGCAGGACGCGATCGAGCAGATAGTCGTCGATCTCCTCGACGGTGGTGAACTCCGAAGGCGAGAGGAGTCTGTCCACGACTGCCGTGGCCTCCTGGGCGTCCATGCCACGGAACGCGTCCCTGAGCAGGGTCAGCATGAGCGGCGTGCTGAGCGCCTGCCCCAGTACGCCGTGAGGTTGGGCCCACAGGTGTTCCGCCAGGCGTTCGCGGAGGCGGGGTGGCAACCCGGCGGTCTGCCAGTCCGCGAAACAGTCCGCAGCCGTCTCGGCGGCCACCGGCTGAAGCTCGAGCACGGCGGCCCCGGACAGCGGCTGTGTGTGCAGCGCCTGTGTGAACTCCTCGCTCCTGCTGAAGATCACCACCCTGACCCGGCGACTGAGCCCGTGCAGAGCTTCCAGGGCCGCCACTCGTTTTCCTCTGTCGATCTCGTCGAAGCCGTCCAGGAACAGCGCGATGCGTCCCTCATTGATCAACCTCGTCGGCGTTCGTGGGTCGAAGCGGTGCCCACGAAAGGTCTTGAAGTCACTCACGAGCCGTTCGGCGAGCCATTCGTCCACTGTCTGCCGCCCCGGGTTCCACCCGTACGGGGTGAGCAGGATCGGTACGGGGACCTGTGCACGGTCCGCCGCCTCGCCCAGGCCTTCACGGTGCGCCAGGGCTTTGACCGCCAGGAGAACCGCGGCTGCCGACTTGCCCGATCCGAGTTCCCCGAGTACGGCCATGCGCCCGGTCCGAATACCCGCGTAGACGTCGAACAGTTCGTTGAGCTCCCCCTCGTTCAGGGTGTCCGGCGAGGCGGCCTCGGCGCCGGGCAGTACAGCGAAGGACGGCGTGCCGACGACGGCCCCCGGCCCGGCCACTGCCTCGGGCAGGCCGACGCCTTCCTGGTGAGCCCACGCCCAGCGAACCGGAACGGGACGCTCTGTCTGGTCCAGACGCCGGTTTCCCCGCCGCTCCCTGTACAGCGCACTGGCCTCCTTCGCCAGCGCCTCGGCCGCTTTCGCCAACAGCTCGGAGGCGTCATCGCCTGTGGACCTGCTGTTCTCCGCCAGGATGCGACCTGCCCAGAGCAACGGCGCCACCAGCAGCGTCCCCGCGACGGCGACGACACCGTCGAGCAGCTTCTCATTCTCGACGAAGGTGAAGGCGGCCCAGAACCCCGCGATCAACATCAACACGAAGACACCAAGCGCTGCCAGCCATTTCGGCTTCAACTCCCCTGTATTTCCCGGCACATGACGGAGTGTGACAATGTCGGCGTGTCGAGGCCACCGGATTCGCGAAGCTGTGACCAGGAGTCATGCCGTCACAGCCCCACTGGCTGCCATTCCTGGTTGGAGCCGCCGTTGGCGGGCCACTGGATGATCTTGGCGCCGTTGGCGGTGGATCCGCTCTGCACGTCCGCGTACAGCCCGCTCTTGATGTTGACCAGGCGGTAGTAGCCGCTGGTGGCCGCCGGAACGAGCTTCCACCACTGATGGGTGCCGTTGGTGTCCGTCGACTGGTCCAGGGCTGTGCCGTTGCTGGTGGAGCCGGCCGGGACGTCGAGCACCTTGCCGCTGTTGACGTTGGACAGGCGGAACGAGCCGTCGTGGTCGGGCAGCAGCTTCCACTGCTGGTTCGCGCCGCCGGACCACGTGTACTGGATGACGGCCCCGCCGTCGGCGGTGGAGGAGCCGGAGACGTCCATGACCTTGCCGCTCTTGCGGTTCACCAGCTTGAAGGGGCCGGTCAGCAGGCCGATCGTGATCGTGGTGCTCGTTCCGGCGGTCAGCGACACCCTGCGGGCGTGGTTGCCCAGCGAGGACGTGGTGACCGTCGCGCCGGTGCTGAGGGAGGTGATGCCGCGTCGACAGATGAAGGTGATGTTCTGATCGATGTCGGAGGTGAGCGTGACGGTGGCCGTGCGGGCGGCCGTGTCCCAGGACAGCGACTGGACGGTGACGCGGTTGCGGCCGCGGACGCCCTTGATGGTGCCCTTGGCCAGCTGGTCGGGGAGGGCGGGGAGGATCTCGAGGACACCGGGGCGGGTGTAGACGAGCGCTTCGCCGAGGACGGCGGGGATGGTGTTGGCGGCGTCGCAGTTGTAGGTGGTCAGGTCCGGGTTGTGGGAGGTCATCAGGGACCGCCACACCATGTTCTTGCCGTAGATCTTCAACAGGTTGCCGTAGACGCCGGGGCCGTCCTTCAGACGGGCGCGGGCCAGCGCCCGGTGGAGGCTGCCGTGGGCGGCGTAGTTCGGGTCGACTCGCTTGTCCAGGGCCTTGGCCGCGTAGGTGACGAGGTCGGGTTTGTCCTCGGGGTTGATCTCGTGCAACGGCCAGGCGCCGTACAGGTGCTGGACGTGCCGGTGGTTGTAGCGGTCGGTCAGACCCGGCCAGGACCACTCGGCGAGCGCCCCGTCGCTGTTGACGGTGTAGTCGGGCAGCTTGGCGAGCAGGGCGGTCCAGCGGGCCACGCCCTTGCCGCTGCCTTGTTCGAGACCGAGTGCGTTGGCGGCGTCGATCGCGGCCTCCAGCGCGTGCCGGCCGGCCATGATGTCGCCGGTGGCGTTGACGGAGAACGCCTGGCCGGTGCTGAGCGGGGTGTTCTCCATGGAGTAGGAGGGGACGAAGACGGCCTTGCCGGCGGCGTCGGTGCGGGTGAGGAAGTCCTCGTAGAACAGGGCCAGTTCCATCAGGGCGGGGCCGAGCTTGTTCTTCAGGAAGGCGCTGTCGCCGGTGACCTGGTAGTACTCCAGAAGCGGGTAGAGCAGCCAGTCGGCGCCGCCGGTCCAGGCCTCGCCGGGGAAGCTGCCGCTGTTGAAGTGCAGCATGTGCCCGTACTCGCCGTCGGTCCGGGACGGGGCGAGGAAGCCGCGGGCGCCGTAGAGGTTGGTGGCGTTGTCGCGCCAGTGGGCGAGCTGGCCGAGGATGAGGTCGAAGTAGCCCTGCATGGCGTCGGTGAGGTCGAGGATGTTGCCGCCGGCGACCTGGAGGTTGATGTTGGCGTCGGTGGTGAAGTCGTCGGCCCAGGAGCCGTTCCAGGTGCCCGTCCAGATGCCGGTCAGGCGTGGTGGCAGGACGCCGCTGGAGCTGACGAAGAGATAGCGGCCGGAGTCGTACATCCGCTCCAGCAGGGCGACGTCGACGGCGGACGCGTTGCTGTTCTGGCGGGCTATGAGCTCGCTGGTGGCCAACTGGCGGTCGGCGGCGGAGACGTTGAGGTCGATGCCGGAGCGGTCGTACATGGCCTGGTGCTTCGGGGCGTGGCGGCCGAGGAGGGTGGCGTAGTCGGCCGTCAGCGCGGCGAGTGCGGTCTGGAGGGGCTGGCTGTTCCAGCCGGTGGCGGTCTCGTAGCGGCCGAGTTTGGTGAGCAGCAGCACCTTGGTGGCCTTGGCGACGACCAGGGTCTGCCCGGCGGCGGTGACGGAGGAGCCGCTGCCTACGGCCACGACGCGGGTGACGCCCTCGTAGCCGTAGGCACCGCCGGAGGGGTAGGTGCCGCGCAGGTTCAGGTAACCGTCGCCGCTGGTGACGGTGGCGGTGGTGGAGAAGGAGACTTTGGTCGGCACACCCTCGAGAGCGGTGTTGACGCTGAGGGTGGTGTCCACGGTGCGGCCGGTGGCGGGCAGAAGCTCGTGGACGATGACCTGGTCGGCGCGGGAGACGAAGACGCGGCGCTTCCACGTGCCGTACTGGTCGGTCCAGGTGTGGGTGATCTCGCCGGTGCGGAAGTCGGTGACGCGGGCGAAGTCGTCGACGGTGGTCATGCCCGGGGTGCTGAGCTGGAGTTCGTAGCCGGGGTGGAAGGTCTGGGTCCAGCGCAGGCCCCAGCCGTGGGCGAAGGTGGCGGAGGCACCGGAGTAGTCGCCGGCCAGCGCCTGGTCTCTCGCGGCTTCGAGGTACGGCGAGATCACCGGGGGCATGACGCTCCGACTGCCGTTGGGCAGTACGAACCGGTGATGATTGAGGATCACCTTCTCAAGCGCCGGGTCCCCGTAGTAGACGGCTCCGTACTCGCCGTTTCCGGTCAGGAACCCGTCGGTCCAGGCGGCGGCGGTGGCGTTGTCCCAGATGCCGCGGTCGGGAAGGGTGACCTGGGGCGGTACGGCCGCGGCGGCCCGGTCGGCGAAGACGAGGCCGGGCAGGGCCGCGGCGCCGGCGGCGAGGGCGGCCGTGGTGAGGAAACGCCGACGGTTGAGGGGAAGGTCGGGCAGTGACATGGGTCGACTCCGTTGTCGGTGGGGAGTGCACCTGGGCAGCTGAGGCCGGCCCGCCCCTCGGGGACGGGCCGGTCTGGGGTGGCTACGGGGTCACGGTCATCCCGGGCGCCATCTCGGCGGTCCCGTTGGTGAGCTTTCCGGAGCCGATGGCGCCTTCGGAGCTGACGAAGCGCAGCTCGTGGTTGGTGCCCCCGGCGTTGCCGACGGCGAGCAGGAGCGTGGACTGACCCGCCGTGTAGGCGTTCTGGACGAAGGAGGTGATGTCGACGGTGATGTCGCGGCCGTCGATGGCGTTGCCCTGGTGCGTCCCGCCACCTTCGGGGATGAGGGTCGAACCGAGCGTGAAATTGGCCGACTTGGCGACGGAGGAGGCCGTGGCGGTGAAGCTCGGCCGGTTCTGCCAGGTCATGGTGGTGACCGGGCAGGACGTACCGCCGCCGGTGCAGGTGGTGTCGCTGACGGGTTGTACGAGGAGTTGGTCGGTGTCGGTCGAGGGCACCGACGCATAGCGGTGGCCGACGTAGGTGAGATGGAGGGTCGCCCGGCTCGGTGCCCTGGTGAGGCTGCTGAGGGGGAACTGGAGGTAGGAGAGCTTTCCGTCCCCGGATCCTGTGGTGTATTGCTCGCCCATCAGGCCGACCCCGGTGTTGCGGGTGATGAGGGTCAGGTCCGAGGAGTTGTTCTTGGTCTGGTCGCCGGTCCACGCACCCACCCACGTGTCACCGTTGGCGGGAGCACCGGCCTTGACGTTCTGAGTCTGGCCGTTCGCGTCCGTGTAGGTACTGGTCAGCGCACCGACCCCGCTCGTCGTCAGCGGGAACTGGCTGGTGTACCTGACGAGTTGGCCCCCGACGCGAAGGTTCTTCAGCGTCACGTTCGTGACGCCGGTTATCGAACTGCTGGTGTTCTGCCGCGAGAACCACACGTTGTCGAGGGTGAACGTGCCGATCGGAGTCCTGGTGTACGTGTACGTGCTGCCCGAACCGTCGGGGTTCGGGGCAAGTCCGTAGGTTGCCTGGTCGTCGGCCGTGATGGTCTGGGTGGACCCGTTGCCGCCGTTGATCCCGACCGGTCCCTGGGTGAACCGGGAAGTGTCGATCGAGCTGTTCTTCACCACGATGCTCTGGATACGCGGGTACGGCTTGGGGCTGTTGTGCGTGAAGATGCCACCGGCCAATGGCGACACGGAGTTGAAGTTGTCGAAGGTGTAGTTGGTGAGCCGGTATCCGTACGCGTTCCATCCGATCCGGATCGCGTTTCCGGCTGCGACGGACCAATTCAGCGTGTTGCTGACCGCGATGTTCTTCGAGTCCGCGTGGTCCCAGTGGTAGTTGTCGAACCCCAGATCGTCGACGACGGTGTCGTGGGCGGCCACCGCGTTGACATAGCCCTGGACGTCGGCGGTGGAGGTACCGAGCTGGAAGTTGTTCCACACGCCGGAGGCCAGCGGGGTGAATCCGTCGCTGGGGTTGTAGTGGCCGGAGGCGAACGCGTCGTCGTTGCCGAGGGTGAAGACGCCGTTCGCGGTGATGTCCTGGCCGCTGGCGAAGTCCGTTCCGTCGATCCACGGCTGGCGGTACGGGGTGAGGGCCTTGATGTTGTTGAACGTCACCCTGCTTGCCGTGTGGGTCTCGTAGTTCCACTGCTTCGCGTCGCGCACGTAGGTGTCGTTGAACGTGATGTCCGACGAGTGCATGACCATGACGCCGCCCTGGTGCTGGCTGCGGTAGGCGTCGTGCGAGTCACTGCGGTAGTTCGCCACGCCGTTGCCGTCGAAGACGCCGCGGCCGTCGATCTCGATGTCGCTGGAGTTGATGATCCCGATCGCCGGTTCGAACGCCTCCATGTACGCCTGGACGCGGTTCTTCAGCAGGGCCCCTTCGGCGGTGTAGATCTTCAGCTTGCCGCCCTTGAGCTTGCTGCCGTCCAGACCGTTGACCAGGAGCCCGGACCACACGTATGTACCGTTGGGGAAGTAGAGCGTGTTGAGTGCCGTGGGGTTGGCCTTGATGGTGTCGATGGCGGCTCGCAGGGCGTAGGTGACGTCATCGGCAGCCATCGTCCGTACGCTCGGGTAGCGCACATTGGCGCTGCTCGCGCTCACCAGGCTCCCGGCCGAGGATTTCTGGCCGGCGGGGATGGCGGTGCCGTTGACGGTCTTGCCGGCCATGGAGCTCGTCGTCGCGGCGGGAGCCTTCTGGGCCGCGCTGTTCGGGTGCGCGGCGAGGTACTTCGCGGCGAACTCCTGGAAGTTGAGGACACCGGTCTGCAGGTTGACGCCGGAGCCGTCCGGTGCGCTCGTGGTGTCCGGACGCTGCGCCGGGTCCTCCAGCGGGTCGTTGACGACCGCCAGGTAGGGCTGCCCCGTGGCGTTGGTCGAGTCGCCGTTGACCATCACGATCGCCTGGTTCAACCCGGCGGCCGCTGACAGCTGGAACGTCAGGGTGTGCTTGTCCGCGCTCACCGAGACGCTGCCGGCGGGGTAGTAGCGGGCCGGATAGACGTTCACCGTGTCGATCGTGGTGCTGGGCAGCGTGACCGTGATCGTCGGTGTCCGGGAGTCCGACGCGAAGCGGGCGATGTCGAAGTTGTGGCCGTTCTGGGTGTACTGGACAGCCTGGACGGGTGTGCCGGCGACCTGCACCTGGTACTTGGCGGACGCCACGTCCGGGGACGTCGTCGTGCCGCCTCCGACTCCCGTCGGCGCGTAGGTGTGGACGGTGGTGGCGGCGTGGGCGGGGACGATGGTGGTGAGCATGAGGCTCGCCGCCGCGAGGGTGGCGCCGGCGGCGGCCGCGATGAAGCGCTTCACGCGCGAGCTGCGTCGCGCCGGGACGGGGTTCGGGTCGGCGTCGCCGCCGGCCGGTCTGGTCATGTCAGTCTCTCCTCAGGACGAGACCTCTCCAGGTCTGTGCAAGGCGCTCGCCGCCTGCTGGAGAGGGCGCGGAGCATGCGCGGAGCCGGCGCCCCTACGTGGACCGATCCATGGGGCCGGCGTGGCGGGGACGTTACTGCCGCATTTCCGGGACCGTCAATGCTCCGTGCGCTTCAACTCGTGGAAAAGCGCCGTAACTTCCTCGTCGCGCCCTCGCGGTGCTCCGTAACGGCTGAATCACGGCCGTGACGCGAAGTCTTGCCCTGCCGCGGTGGCCGTCCTACAGTGACGCCACTTTCGTGGATCGATAAAAGTTTTGGGGAGCCGACGTGGTGACAATGGCGGACGTGGCCGCGAGGGCGGGAGTCACCAAGCAGACCGTCTCCAACGTGGTGTCCGGCAAGAAGGTACGGCCGGAGACCCTGGCCAAGGTGAACAAGGCGATCGCCGAACTCGGCTACAAGCCGAACCTGGTGGCGCGCTCCCTGCGCACCGGCAGCACGTCGACGGTGGGCCTGTTCGTGCCGTCGGTGGCCAACGCGTTCTATTCGGAGGTGGTCGAGGAGGTGGAGAACCTCCTGGTCGGCCACGGATACAACCTGCTGCTCGCCACGACGCGCGACGATCCCGACTACACCCGGGCCCACCTGGAGAACCTCACCGCCCGCTCGGTGGACGCCCTGCTGGTCGCCGGGGACAACGGCGTCGAACAGCAACTGCCGATGCTCGCCGAGGCCAACTTCCCGGTCGCCCTGTTCGCCTGGGAGGGCGACCCGCCGACCACCCTCCCCGTGGTGTCCATCGACTACCAGCACGCCGGGTTTCTCGCCGGGAGCCACCTGCGGGATCTGGGCCACCGGAACGTCGCGGTGATCGCCGACCTCCCCGCGCACACACCGCGCGTCATGGGGCTGCGCCGGGCGTTCGCCGCCGACGGCCTGGACGACCGCAAGGTGTTCGCCTGCACCAGCGACGACGCCGCCGGCGGTTTCACCGCTGCCTGGGCGGCGCTGGAGGCGGATCCGGAGCTGACGGCGATCTTCGCCACCCACGACGTCCTGGCCATCGGAGCCATCGAAGCGGTGGTCCGCTCCGGACGCCGGGTCCCCGACGACGTCAGCGTCGTCGGCTTCGACGACATCGCCCAGGTCGGGCGGATCCGACCGGCGCTGACCACGGTCACCTTCCCCAAACGCGAGATGGCCCAGCAGGCCGTCGAACTCCTGCTCCGAGCCGTCGACTCCGGCAGACCGCCGACCAACGTCGTGTCGCTGCTGCGCCCGACCCTGACCGTCAGGGACAGCAGCGGCCCCGTCCGCGGCGACCGCTGAGCGCCTGACGTACCCCCGACACAGTCCCCTTCCCAGCCGCTCCCCTCACCACGAGGCATTTCGAGAGGAAACACCTTCACTGATGAACGGCCTCGACCCCCACGCCTACGTCGAAGACCTGTCGCCGGGCACCGGACGGCTGCGGCCGCGCGCCGCGTTCACCACCGACCTGCCCACGATCACGCTCGACGGCGACTGGAGCTTCCGGCTGGCGTCGGGGCTGGACGACCTCACCGGGGACTTCGCCACGCCGGACTTCGACGACACCGCCTGGGACCTGCTCGCCGTACCGTCCTGCTGGCAGATGACCGGCCTGCCCGGCGAGCCGCGCTACGGCGCCCCGGCCTACACCAACATCCTGTACCCGTTCCCGGTCGACCCGCCGCGGGTGCCCCGTGAGAACCCGACCGGCGAGTACCGCCGCGCGTTCGACGTTCCGGACGGGTTCCCGGCATCGGCCGCGGTGCTCCGGTTCGAGGGTGTCGACTCCGCGTTCGCGGTGTGGCTCAACGGGATCCGGCTCGGCGACGGCAAGGGCAGCCGCCTGACCACCGAGTTCGACGTCTCCGCCGCCCTGCGGCCCGGCCGGAACGTACTCGCCGTCCGCGTGCACCAGTGGTCGTCCGGCAGCTACCTGGAAGACCAGGACATGTGGTGGCTGTCCGGGATCTTCCGCTCGGTGTCCGTGGCCGCCCGCGGTGTCGAGGACTTCTTCGTCCGCACCGCCTACGACCACACGACGGGGCAGGGCACCCTGGCCGTCGACGTCACCGCCCCCACTCGGGTGTCCCTGTCGGTGCCCGAGCTCGGCATATCCGCCGCCGATCCGGCCGGCCCGCACGTGATCGACGGCATCGAGCCCTGGTCGGACGAGCGGCCACGCCTCTACACGGGAGAGCTGGTCTCCGAAGCCGGAGAGCGGATACCGCTGCGCATCGGCTTCCGCACCGTGGCCGTCGTGGACGGCGTCCTGACCGTGAACGGCAGGCCGATCTCCCTGCGGGGCGTCAACCGCCACGAATGGCATCCGCTGACGGGGCGGACCCTGACCGAGGACACCATGCTGACCGACGTGCTGCTCATGAAGCAGCACAACATCAACGCCGTACGCACCAGCCACTACCCGCCCGACCACCGTTTCCTGGACCTGTGCGACGAGCACGGCCTGTGGGTGTTCTGCGAGGGCGACCTCGAGACGCACGGCTTCGAACCCGGCGGCTGGCGGCGCAACCCCAGCGACGACCCCGCCTGGCGCGAGGCCTATCTCGACCGGACCGCTCGGCTGGTGGAGCGCGACAAGAACCACCCCTCCGTCGTCGTCTGGTCGCTGGGCAACGAGTCCGGAACCGGAGTCAACCTGGCCGCCGCGGCCGCGTGGATCCGCCGGCGCGACGACAGCCGCCTGATCCACTACGAGGGCGACTTCGCGAGCTGCGCCTACGTCGACCTGTACTCCCGCATGTACATCGGGGTGGACGAACTGGCCGCCGTGGGCCGCGGCCAGGAGGCGCCGACGGCCGATCCGGCCGACGACGCACACCGCCGCGCCCTGCCGGCCGTGCTGTGCGAGTACGGCCACGCCATGGGCACCGGACCCGGCGGGCTCTCCGAGTACCAGCAGGTCATCGAGGCGCATCCGCGGCTGGCCGGTGGATTCATCTGGGAGTGGATCGACCACGGGATCACCCGGACCGCCCCGATCAACGGGCAGGAGGAGCCCCGCTCGTACTACGCCTACGGCGGCGACTTCGGCGAGGAGATCCACGACGGCAACTTCGTCGCCGACGGGCTGCTCTTCCCCGACCGCACGCCGTCCCCGGGCCTGGTCGAGTACAAGAAGGTCATCGAACCGGTCCGGATCCACATCGACCCGGCGGCCGGGCAGATCAACGTGCGCAACCTGCATCACGTCCGCGACAGCGGCTACCTGGACTTCCGGTGGACCGTCGAGGACGGCGGCGAGCCGGTGGGCTCCGGCGGCCTGAGCGTGCCCGCGACCGCCGCGGGCGCGACGACCACCCTCGCATGGCCCGCCGAGGTCACCGCCGCGCTCGACGCGGCGCGCAAGAACGACTCCGGCGACCAGGTGTGGCTGACCGTGACCGCGGTGCTCGCCGCCGACGAGACCTGGGCCGGGGCCGGTCACGAGATCGCCTGGGGCCAGGGCCTGGTCGTGGCCCCGGCCGCCTCGCCCGCCCCCGTCCCGCCGGCGCCGGCGATCGCCCATGGCGGGTACGTCGCACTGGGTCCCGCGCGCTTCGACGCCCGCACCGGGGTGCTGACACGGCTCGGCGACCTGGAACTCGACGGTCCGATGCTGGACGTCTGGCGGGCCCCGATCGACAACGACCTGCTCAGCGCCTTCGGCGAGGCGCAGATCGGCCCTTGGCTCGCCGCCGGGCTGGACCGGATGCGCCACGATGTCCTGGGTGTCGAGCCCGACGCGTCGGGACTGACGGTCACCGCCCGGCTGGCCGCCGCCGGGTCCTCCTGCGGGCTCGGCGTGGTCTACCGCTGGACGGCCTGCGACACACCGGACGCGGCGGGCCGGACACGGCTCCGACTGGACGCCGTCGTCACCCCCGACGGCCCATGGTCCGTGCCGCTGCCCCGACTGGGGGTCGCGATGTCGCTGCCCGGCACCGACGCCGAAGTCGAATGGTTCGGCCCCGGCCCCGGTGAGGCGTACCGGGACTCCCGCGCCGCGGCTCGCGTCGGCCGCCATCTGTCGACCGTCTCGGCGATGCAGATCCCGCAGGTCCGCCCGCAGGAGAACGGCAACCGCCACCAAGTCCGCCGCGCCAGGATCACCACCCCGGACGGCACCCTGCTCATCTCCGGCGACCCGGTCATCGACCTGACGGTTCGTCCGTGGAGCACCGAAGCCCTGACCGCTGCCTCCCACCAGCACGACCTGGTCCGCGACGGCAGGCTCCATCTGCACCTCGATCACGCGCACCACGGTCTGGGCAGCGCGGCCTGCGGCCCGGGGCCGACGGCACCGCACGTCCTGGCCGCGGTCACCACCGCGTTCGGCGTGGAATTCAGCACCGGCCGATAGGCGGGCCTTGCCCGCCCGCCCATCGGCCTTCCAGCAAGTCAGCCCCTGTCACAGAAGGTTTCCTCGCATGGACTACACCACCATACGCACCCGCAGAATCCTGACGTTCGCCACCACGGCACTCCTCGTGGCCGGCCTAGGCGCGTGCAGCAGCGGCTCCGACGACTCGGAGAAGAGCCAGGCCGGGCCGGTGAACATGGAGTTCTGGGGCTGGGCCGGCTACGAGAAGATCGTCGACCAGTGGAACGCCTCCCACCCGAACACCAAGATCACCTTCAAGAAGATCCCGTCGGGCCCCAAGGGCGGCTACACCCAGATCAGCAACGCGCTCACCGCCGGCAAGGGCCCGTGCCTGGCCCAGATCGAGTACCAGAACATCCCGTCGATGCTCGTGAAGAACTCGGTCATGGACATCACGCAGTACGCGAGCGACGGCATGGACAAGTACATCCCGTCGGCCGTCTCCGCCTCCAGCGTCGGCGGCAAGATCTACGGGGTTCCGGTGGACGTCGGCCCGATGGTCCTCTTCTACCGCAAGGACCTGTTCGCCAAGTACGGCATCAGCAAGCCGCCGGCCACCTGGGCCGAGTACAAGGCCGACGCCGAGAAGGTCACCACCGCCGACCGCAGCGTGAAGTTCGGCACCGTACTCGCCGACGCCGGCGGTCTGGCGTCCTTCACCCTCCAGACCGGCCAGTCCTGGTACTCGACCAAGGGAGACAGCTGGACCGTCAGCATCGACAACCCCGGCACCCGCAAGGTCGCCTCGTACTGGCAGGACCTGAAGGACCAGGGCCTGGTGGCGAAGAGCGGCAGCGCCTGGGACCCGCAGTTCAACAAGGCCTCCGAAGCCGGCAAGGTGCTGACGTTCGTCGGCGCGGCCTGGGCCGCCGGCGGTCTGAAGTCGGACCTCCAGAACCTGTCCGGCAAGTGGCGGGTGGCCCCGATGCCGACCTGGGCGGCCGGCGACGGCAAGAGCGCCAGCAGCGGCGGCTCGGCCACCTCGGTGATGACCGGGTGCAAGACGCCCAAGGAAGCAGTGCAGTTCGCCGATTTCCTGTCCAGTGACCCGCAGGCCGTGAAGACGGGCATCGAAGGCGGCCTGTACCCGGCGTCGAAGGCCGGACAGGAAGACCCGTCCCTCACGGGGGGTGACCCGTACTTCGGCGGTCAGAAGGTCGGTGACGTGTACAAGGCCTCCGCCGCGCAGGTGCCCAGCACCTGGACCAACGGCCCGACCTTCCAGCAGGTCGAGACAGACTTCACCGCTGCCATCGGTCAGGGCACCCTGCCGGACGCGGTCACCAAGGTGCAGGCCTCGACGGTCGCCGCGATCAAGAAGCTCGGGCTGTCGGTCACCAACAGCTGAGGCAGCGGAACTCCAGCCGCCCGAAGGATTCCCGCGGCCGCCCGTGTCCGGCGCCGCGGGGACCCGCTCCCTGACGACGAACCGCCCAGCGAGGTTTCCATGAGCAGTCCCAGCAGCACCCGGACCGCGTCACCGCCGCGGCCGGTGCCCGCGGTCCCCCGCCGCCTCTCCCCCGCCGGCCGGCCGCGGCGCACCAGCCGCCGCAGCGCGTTGACCGCGTCGGCTTTCCTGGCGCCGTTCGCGGTGCTCTTCCTGACCATGATGGTCGCGCCGATCTGCTACGCCATCTACCAGAGCTTCTTCACCGTCCACCGCGCCGGGCTGTTCGGCGGTGCGGCGTCCACGGAGTTCACGGGACTGTCCAACTACGCCGACGCCTTCAGCGACCACGACTTCATGGCGTCGATCGTCCGGGTCGTGCTGCTGGGCTGCGTCCAGGTCCCGGTCATGCTCGGCCTCGCCCTCCTGCTCGCGCTCCTGCTGGACTCCCGCTCGGCCCGGCTGCGGAAGACCTACCGGCTCACGTTCTTCCTGCCCTACGCGCTGCCGGGGGCCATCGCCGCGGTGATGTGGTCCTTCCTCCTGGTGAAAGACCTCTCGCCGTTCACCGGACCGCTTTCCCACATCGGGATCACCACCGACTTCCTGTCGCCGTCGTGGGTTCCGGTCTCGATCGGGAACATGATCACGTGGGGCTGGACCGGCTACAACATGCTGATCATCTACTCCGCGCTCCAGACGATCCCCGCCGAGGTGACAGAGGCCGCCGCGCTCGACGGCTGCACTGGATGGCGCCTGGCGTGGGCGGTGAAGATTCCGCTGGTACGTCCCGCGCTGGTGCTGACCACGGTCTTCTCCATCATCGGAACGGCACAGATGTACACCGAGCCGGCGGTGCTGGTCGGTGCGCGCATCCCGGGCGTCGACCCGAAGTTCACCCCGATCATGAACACGACCCTGGGCATGGACGTGGGCGGCCAGAACCTGGCCGCTGCCGAGTCCGTCGTGCTCGCGCTGATCACCCTCGTGCTCTCGTTCGGATTTCTCAAGTTCAACCAGCGCAAGGGAGCGATGGAATGAGCGTGATCCGTGCCGACCGGCCGATCCGGCCGACCCGACCGGCTCGACCGGCCCTTCGCGGCACCGACATCGCGAGCAAGGTCGTCGTCAACGGCGTGCTGGGCCTGATGGCCCTGTACACGCTGATCCCGCTGTGGTGGCTGTTCGTCTCCTCGACCAAGGCCTCGGGCTACCTCTACACGGGTACGCCGCTGTGGTTCTCCCACTTCGACCTGGTCACCAACATCAGAAACGTGTTCACCTTCGAGGGCGGCATCTTCTCCACCTGGCTCGCCAACAGCGCGCTGTACAGCCTCGTCGGCGCCGCCGTCGGCACCCTGCTGTCCGCGATGGCCGGCTACGCGCTGTCCAAGTTCACCTTCCGCGGTCGTGAAAGCGTGTTCAACGTCATCCTCGCCTCGGTTCTCATCCCGGCGCCGATGTTCGCCCTGCCGTTGTTCCTGCTCATGGCCAAGCTCGACATCACCAACTCCTACTGGTCGGTGCTGCTGCCCAGCTGTGTCAGTCCGTTCGGCGTCTACCTGTGCCGGATCTTCGCCGCGGCGTCCGTGCCGGACGAACTCCTTGAAGCCGCACGGCTCGACGGAGCGGGCGAACAGCGCACCTTCTTCCGGATCGCCCTGCCGCTGATGTCCCCGGCCCTGGTGACCGTCTTCCTGTTCCAGTTCGTCGGCATCTGGAACAACTACCTGCTGCCCTCGCTCATGCTCAACACCCCCTCACTGCAGCCCGTCACGGTAGGCCTCGTGCAGTGGCGCTCGGAGTTCGCCAACGGAGTGCCGCCGCTGCTGCCGATCACCGGTGCGTTCCTGTCGCTGATCCCGCTGCTCGTCGCCTTCGTCAGTCTCCAGCGGTTCTGGCGCAAGGGCCTGACCGCGGGCTCCGTCAAGTAACGCAGGCCCGGAGCACAAGACACTCCGCCCGGCAGCTCACGTGGGGCTGCCGGGCGGAGTGCGTGGTACGTGGTGGCGTACCGGATCAGTCCACGTTGACCACCTTCCACAGCTGGCTGTCGGCGTTCGTGTCCGTCGTCTGGACGAGCTGGCTGCCGCCCGAGGACACGTCGAGCACCTTGTCGCTGTTCACGTTCTTGATCTTGTAGTAGCCGTTCCCGCTGGCGACCAGGGTCCAGTGCTGGCTCGCGGCGTTGGTGTCGGACGACTGGACGACGGTCGCACCGTCCGCGGTGGAAGCACCGCTGACGTCCATGAGCAGGGCACTGTTCCGGCTGACGATCTCGTAGCTGCCGTCACCCACCGGGACGAAGCGCCAGTTCTGGTTCCCGGCTCCGGAGTCCGTCCACTGGATGATGTTGGCTCCGGCGGTCAGCGATCCGCCGGACACATCGATGGCCTTGTTGCTGCTCTTGTTGACCACCTTGAAGTTGGCGTTCTTCGCGGGGAACTGGATGGAGGCGAACGCGTCCAGCGCGCAGACGGTGTTGGAAGACGCCGTGTTCTTCGTCCCCGTGCACACGACCTTGATCGTGTGCGGACCCGCGGCCAGGTTCGTCTTCTCGAACAGCGGTACCTGCTTCGTGACCGTCGAGGCATAGGCGTCGATGCCCGCCTGGGCCAGGGTGCCGTCGATGTAGACGTCGACCTTGCCCATGTTGGGCTGCGTCATGCTGAGGTAGCGCACGCCGGTGCCGGTGAAGGAGAACTCGGCGTAGTTGCCCGCGGTGTTCGTGAACTTCTCGGACCCGTTCATGTCCTTCGTGTCGTTCCAGTTCGACCAGGTGCCGGAGTAGGTCACGCCGGCGGCCTTGTCGTCGACATGGTTCCAGCGCTGCCGGACGAGCGCCTTCGACGCGGCGGACGCGTTGCCCTGGGCGTCCACGACGTAGAGCCGGTAGTCACCCGCCGTCTGCGGGACGCGGACGCTCGTCGAGGCGCCGCTCGCGCTGGTCATGGTGGGACCGGCGGCGAACGTCGTCGTACCGGCCGGGGCCAGCCACAGCGTCTTGGTCGCGTCCTTGGGGCTGCGCACCGGAACGGTCATCACGCCCGTGCCGGCGAACGTGCTCGCGGGCAGCGCGTAGTCCTGCGGCGCAGTGACCGCGGCGGGCAGCAGGTTCTTGTAGGCCTCCTCCAGGCCCGCGTTCAGGGCGATGCTGTACGCCTGCGACGGCCACACGTTGTCCCCGTAACCCCGCACGTCCGTGATCGTGCTGTTCGGGACGTTCCTGCCGGCGATCTTGTTGACGGTGCCGTAGTTGTTGGTGATGGTGAGGTCGTGCTGTCGGCCCAGGTGCCGGAGTTGATGGTGTACGCCAGGCCTGGGTCGACGTCGAACACGTTGTCGTGCTCGTTGAGGAAGGCGGAGCCTTCGTCGGGGTGCAGGCCGTATTTGTGGCCGGCCGGAACGCCCTTGATGTAGTTGTTGCTGATCTCGGTGTCCGGCTGGCTGCCCAGGGTGTAGATGGGAGCGGAGTCGCCGAGCACCTGCATGGTGTCGATGAGCTCGTTGTACTTGACGGTGTTGTTCTTCGCGGTGGTGGTCGGGTTGCCGGGGTTGATGGAGTTCGTGGAGCCGTCGAAGTTCCACCATCCCCAGCCGAGGGTGATGCCCGCCCAGGGGGACTTCTCGATCCGGTTGTGCTGCACGGACAGGGAGTCCACGAAGTACGCGGACACAGGGCTGGAGCCCTGGAACAGCACGGCGCTGTCGTAGAGGTAGTTGTCGGTGATGGATATGTTCTTGCAGAGTCCCTCGACGTTGACCGGGTACTTCTCGTTGTTGGTCGAGGTGTAGTCACCGATGTACACGTGCTGGGGATGCCCCACCGTGAGGGCGGACCCGGCGATGTCGTTGGTGATGTTGCCGGTCAGCTGTGAGTCCGTCACGTCGTTGGCGAGGGTGATGCCGTCGGCGCCGGTATGCTGAACGGTGTTGCCCCGCAGGACGATTCCGTCGGCGTTCTCGATCTGGACGGCCGCGGGTGGCAGGTCGACGTTGCGGTAGGTGTACGCGTGGAAGTTCTTTCGCGCGTACACGTTCGAGCTGGCGTTGCCCTGTGTTCCCTGTCGGAAGACGGAGCCGGCGACATTGACCAGGTTCCAGTCGGAGTGCTCGACGGTGATCCCGGAGAACGTGATGTTCCGGGCGTGGTCGGTCGTGGACGTGCCGGCGATCCTGATGAGGGTGGACACGTGGTTCGGCGCGAAGACATCCGCCGTGGTCATGTCCTCGGAGCTGGACTTGTAGTAGTAGAGCGTGTGGGTGGTCTTGTTGAAGTAGAACTCGCCCGGCTTGTCCAGGAATTCGTACGCGTTCATGAACGTATGGCTGCCGCTGGCTTTGAACGGGCCGTACGGCGGCGCCTGGGCGATCGCCGCGCCCGGTTGCTGGAACAGGGCCACGCGGTTGGCGCCGTCCGAGCTGGTGGTGATCTGGCGGACGCCCACGATGGCCGTGGTCCAGGTGGTCGCCGACACGATCTCGACGTCGTCCTGGTTGGCGGCGACGGCGGGCAGGTCGGAGAGGCTGTACTTGGCCCCGTCGCACTGCGAACCCGACTCCCAGGCCCAGGGAGCCTGACCGGCCGTGACCGTGTAAGTCCCGTAGCATCCGGCGGAGTTGATGGTCTTGGAGGCCATCTGGGCGCGCTTGCCGTTGACGTAGAGCGCGCGGAGTTTGTCGTCGCGGTTGAGGGTGGCCTTCCAGATGTTCCCGCTGTGCTGGGTCCAACCGGACACCTGAACGCCGCCGTCCAGGACCGGCTTCTCGTTCTGGTAGGCGGCGTAGACGACATGGTGGCCGTTGGTGCCGGAGTCGGCCGAGGTGAAGCCGATGGTGCTGCTCACCGGGTAAGTGCCGCCCCGGAGAAAGACGTTGATGTCCCCGGTCATGCTGTCGTTGACCGTGCGCACGACGTCCCGGGCGTGCTGCAAGGTCTTGAACGGCGCGGAAATCGTCCCGGCGTTGGAGTCACTGCCGTCGGGGGCGACGTAGTACGTCGCCTGGGTCGCGGCCGAGGCCGGGGTCGGTGTCGCGAGGGAGGTCAGCAGTGCAGCGGAGAGGGCCGTCGCAAGTGCTGCTGACAGCTTGCGGATTGAGGTGGCGGAAGGCTTCATTGTCTTCCTCCCCTGCTGGTGCGGGCGGTCGAGAGAGCGTTCATGTGGCGACTCCGGACGTTGGTCTTGGCCTGGGTGAGAGAGCACGGCTGGCTGGTCGAGCAGGTGGTGCCGGTGCCGTTGGGGGACACGTGGGGCGTCGCGGCGGTGGCGGCGGCCGCGAGCCGATCACGCAGTGCGGGGCGGGAGCGGGTGGGCGCATCTGAGACCTTCCGATGGTGAGGGAGGGCACGCGCGTGGGCGTCCTCCCGCTCAGGGGGACACGGCCCTACGGTGATTGCGGAGGCGATACGGCGTCGTAACGTTAGTCGTCATACGTATGCTGTCAATATGTGCTGCAGAAATTGCTCCACGCCGCAAAAAGGAACCCGCCCCCGGCCTGACGGCTCGGGGGCGGGTTCCGGTGCGCGCGAGGGCGCGGGGTGCGGGGTGCGGTCAACCGGTGATGCCGGGGTGCGGGATGCGGCGACGGCTCCAGGCCGCTTCGATATGGGCCGTCATGGCCTGCGCCGCACGCTGGGGATCGCGGGCCCGGAGCTGCTCGACGATCCGGCGGTGCTCGGCGTTCGCCTGCTCGCACGAGTGGCCGTCGGGAGTGCCGTTGTACAGGAACGTACTGCGGGCCTGGGTGTGGACGGTCCGGATGATGGAACGGCCCAGCCGGTTCCGGGACGCCTGCATGATCCGGTCATGGAAGAGCACATCGGTCTCGATGAACCGGGCGGGAGTGGCGACCTCCTCGTCGAGGCGGCCGAGCAGCAGATCGATCTCCCGGAGATCGTCGTCGGTGGCGAGCTCGGCGGCCTGGGCCGCCATCTGCGCCTCGAGGACCGAGCGCACGCCGACCAGCTGGTCCAGCACGACGAGCTCGTCGTCGTGCCGGACGGTGGCCGCCAGCACGACGGGGTCCAGAAGATTCCACTCCTCGGACGGGGTGATCGTGGTGCCGGAGCCCTGCCGGGCCCGCACCAGGCCCTTGGCCTCCAGCGACTTGACCGCCTCACGGATCGTGATGCGGCTGACGCCGAACGTCTCGCACAGTTCGGGTTCGACCGGCAAGGTGGAGCCCGACGGGATGGCGCCCGAGACGATGCTGTCGGCGAGGGACTCCACCACCGCGTGGGCCAGCCGCGCCGGGCGCTTGGGCCAGGGTTTCAGGGCCGACGGATCCTCGACGCCGCTTCGACCGCTCTTCGCCATGGGGCCCCCTCACCGGTGTGGACGACCGCCGAGTCTACTGCTCCCGACAACTTGACAGCATTCATATGACGACTTACGTTACACGAAAATTACGCAGCAGTAGCTGCTGAGGCGGGGGTAACGGCTGTGCGCATCGTCGACGTGGAGAGCTATCCGGTCCGGGTTCCGGGTGCCCGTCCGCCGTTCGTCTGGCGTGACGGGCTGCTGGGCAGCCCGCCGGACGGCGAGGCCGCGGTGCTGCGCATCTGCACCGACGAAGGGGTCGAGGGCATCGCGATGGCCCCCCGCCGGGGCAGCGCCGTCATCCTGGCGGACGTGCTGGACCGCTTCCTGCGCAAGGAGCTCGTGGGCGAGGACCCGTTGCAGCGGGAATGGCTGTGGCACCGGATGTGGGAGCTGGACCGCACCGAGGAGCTGCCCCTCTATCTGCTCGGCCTCGTCGACATCGCGCTGTGGGACCTGGCCGGCAGACTCGCCGACCGGCCCACCTGGCAGATCCTGGGCGGTTTCCGCACCTCGATCCCCGCCTACGCCTCGACGGTCACCTACTCCTCGGTGGCGGAGTACCTGGACATCGCCGACCAGGCCCTGGAGCTCGGATACCCCGCCATCAAGCTCCACGCCTGGGGTGACGCGCGCCGCGACGCCCGGCTGTCGGTGGCCCTGCGGGAACACGTGGGGGACGACATCCCCCTGATGTTCGACGGGTCCGCAGGATTCGACCTGCCCGACGCGATCTACCTCGGACGCGCGTTGTCCGACGCGGATTACCTCTGGTACGAGGAGCCGATGCGGGAGTTCAGCATCACCGCCTACAAGCGCCTCGCCGACGCGGTGGCGGTGCCGCTGCTGGTGGCCGAGACCTCCGACGGGGCCCACATGAACTCGGCCGACTTCATCCAGGCCGGCGCCGCCACGTTCGGCGTCCGCGCCTCCACCCAACTGCGCGGCGGCTTCACCGGCGCCCTGCGCACCGCCCACCTCGCCGACGCCTTCCGGCTGCGCGCCGAGGTGCACGGGCCGGAGATCCCCAACCGGCATCTGTGCATGGCCATTTCGAACACCACCTACTACGAGTCCCTGGTCATGGGCAATCCGATCAGCCGCGAGAGCGGCATCGACGCCCAGGGACTCGTCCACGCCCCCACCGGGCCCGGCGTGGCGCTGCCCGCCGGCCTGGACTACCCCCAGGTCCTTCAGCGGTTCGTCGACAAGGAGACTTCGACGCCGCCGAAGGCCTGATCAGCCCGGTCCCGGGTCAGAGGGCGATGATCTGCCACTGCTGCTCGGGGGCGCGGGTGTAGGTGAGCTGGTCGATGTTGGCGCCGTCGGCGGTCGAGCCCGAGTCGACGTTGAGCGACAGGCCGCTGAACCGGTTGGTGAGGTAGTAGTAGCCGTCGCCGGTGGGTGTGACCGCCCAGTGCTGCTGGGGAACGTTGCTGTCCCCGTAGATGGCGACGTTTCCGCTCTCCGCCCGCGAGAGTCCGGCCACCTCCATCAGCTTGCCGCTGTTCACGTTCTTGATCTCGTAGTAGCCGTCGCCGGTGGAGGCGAAGGTCCACTTCTGGGCGGTGTTGTTCAGCCACGGCCACTGCTGGATGTTGGTGCCGTTGGCGGTGCCGAAGTTGTACACGTCGACGACCTTGCCGCTCTTGCGGTTGACGATGCGGTAGACCGTGCCGTCCCCCGGGAGGACCCTCGACACCAGGGCCGGCTTGGCGGTCCGGCCGCCGATGTGGACGCCGCCGATGTTGGCGTAGCCGCCGGTGGCCGCGGTGGCCTGGATCCGTACGAAGCCCACGTTCCGGGCGGGCCATTCGGCCACCTTGGTGGCGCGGTCCCCGGTCCAGGTGCCGGTGGCGACCTGGGTGAAGTTCGTGCCGTCGGTGCTGGTGGAGATGGTGTACGAGGTGATGTCGCCGTCGGTGGTGTTGGTGCGGTTCCACTGCTTGGGCAGGTACTCCAGGGTGGAGACGTTGCTCCACACCCCGCCCAGGTCGATCGTGATCGAGTGGGGCAGGGCCGGGGACAGGCCCCAAGTCGACCAGCAGGTCTCGTAGTTCCTGTCGCTCAGTCCGTCGATGGCGTTGAGCGGTCCCTCGCCGGTGCGGAACGCGGTCGCGTAGGCGCTGACCGGCGTGACGGGGTGCTCGGCGCGCCGCAACTGCGTCGGCAGCGGCGGGCGGGAGGTGTCGGGGCTCCAGGCCGCGCCGACCTCGGCGAGCCGGTTGACGATGTTGGTGTCGAGCCTGCCGTTGCGGTTGGGCGGGCAGTTGAGGATGAAGGACGTGTACTTCGGTTCCAGGTCCGCCAGATGGGACAGGATCGCGTCCTTGCTCATCAGGCTCTCGGTCGGCGTGGCCGGATGCCAGAACCAGCCGTTGCTGATGGTCTGCCCCTGGGTGGCGGCGTACGTGTTGCCGGCGGGCGCGCTGACGCCCAGCGGCTCCTCGAAGTAGATCGCGTCACCGAGGAACGGCACCGACAGCGCACCGTGGTCGAGCATGACGATGTCCGGCTGGAGCGACTTCACGAGCTCACGGACCCGCTGGTAGGAGACGGCCTGCTGGCCCATCTGCCACCCGTAGCCGTCGGTGACGAAGAGGTCGATGGTGCCGTAGTTGGTGAGCAGTTCGGTGATCTGACCGAGGATGAAGGTCATGTCGCTGGGCTGGATGGCGTCGGTGGTCTCGAGTCCGACGTTCTTGTGCCGGCTCTCCCACGCCTCGACGCCGTAGGTGCGGTCCCATATCGAGTAGTAGAGCCCGACCTTCAGTCCCTTGGCCCGGAAGGCGTCGCAGTACGCCTTCACCACGTCGTGCTTGTAGGAGCTGTTGGCGACGTTCTGGGTGCCGTGGGCGCTCGGCCACAGGGCGAAGCCGTCGTGGTGCTTGGTCGTCAGGATGCCGTAGCTCATCTTCGCCGCGGCGGCGGCGTCCGCCCACTGGGCGCAGTCCACGGCCGTGGGGGCGAACAGGGTGGGGCTCTGGTTCGGGGCGGCCCACTCCTGGTTGGTGAACGTGCCCAGGTTGAAGTGGTTGAACATGCCGAACCGCATGTTGACCAGCTTCTCCAGGTTGGTCTGGAGGTCGGCGGCCGCGGCCTGGGGCACCAGGCTCGGGAAAGCGGGGGCGAGGGCCGTGGCGGCGGCAGCGCCGGCGGTGGCACCCAGGAAAGTGCGGCGGGACAGTCTTCCTGACGACATGGATGTACTCCCGGTTGAGGGGCGGCTCCGAAGCGCGGGATGTTACGCATGAAGGTCAGTCACATAACTGCCCTGTGTCAACAGGGTGAAGGGATGAAAGTCCCCAAGAGCAGAGCGGAATTGGAGATTTCATCCCTTCAAGTCCCTTTCATCTTCCGCAGACATGCCATGTTCCGCGGAAGTGGGGCGGGGTCGCGAGTGGTTGTGGGTCGCGGCCCCGCCCTGGGGTGCTGCGGGTCAGGACGGGTCGCCGTACTGCAGACCGCGGCCGTTGGTGCCGATGTAGACGCGGCCGTAGGTGTCGGGGTCGCCGGTGATGATGCCGATGCTGCCGATGGCGCCCCACTGGTGGGCGTCGTCGTTGATGCGGACCCAGCTTGCGCCCTTGTCGGTGGAGCGGAAGACGCCGGTGACGTTGTCGACGGTGCCGAGCAGGTAGAGGGCCTGGTAGTTGGTGCCCGGCTTGGCCTTGCCGAAGCCGAGGGCGGAGGCGGACTTCACCGTGCTGAGGGTGGTGAAGGTGCGGCCGCCGTCGGTGGAGTGCAGCAGTCCCTTGCCGCCGCCGGAGAGCCACAGGTCACCCGCGACACCGGGGACGGCGCTGAGCTTCCCGCTCGGCAGGTTGGAGGCGCGCGCACCGAAGGTCGCACCGCCGTCGGTGCTGGCGTAGAGCGTGCCGTTGCTCAGCGAGTAGAAGGTGTTGGCCGAGGACCGGTCGGCGACGACGATGGCGTCGTTGCCGAGGCCGTTGACCCTCGACCAGCTCGCGCCCCGGTCGGTGGAGCGGTACGGGGCCTGGCCGGCCTCGGCCCAGACGAAGCTGGAGCCGTCCGCCGCGATCGCGATGTGGCCGCTGTCCGCGCTGGGCACCGGCTCGCCCTTGAAGCCGTTCCAGGTGTGGCCGCCGTCGGTGGAGAGGGCGCCGTCCTGCTTGCCGCCCCGGCCGACCCGGACCACCAGCGAGGGGTTGGACTGGGCGAAGTCGACGGAGGTGCTGTTGTAGATCTCCGGGTTGGTCAGCCGCCCGGTGGGCTCCTTCGTCAGGTCGTCGTACACGAAGCCGCCCTGGTCGCCCAGCGAGGTGATGAGGGCGGCGGCGCCGGGCGGGGAGACCGCGTCGTAGTACGCCGTCTCCTCCAGCCCGCGGGCTCCGATGAACCAGTGGCTGGTGCCGCCGTTGTCGGTCGCGTTGGCGTCGTTGCTGGCCCAGATGCCGTTGCCGGTGCCGTACATCACGTGCCCGGAGTCGAACGGGTCGATGGCCAGCGCGGTCATCCAGTGCCCGATGCCGGTGCCGAGGTACGGGGCGAGGGAGGCGTTCCGCACGGACCTGTCGGACTGGGTCTTCCAGGTCGCACCGCCGTCGGTGCTGCGGTAGACCTCGTCCTGCGGCCACCAGCGGTCCAGCGTGGTGACCATCACCGTGGACGGCTTCTGCGGGTCGACGGCCAGACCGGCGAACCCGTAGTCGCCCTGCGACGGCGAGATGTTCTTCCACGCCCCGCCGGCGTACTTCCACACCGAACCGCCCGACACGTTGTTCGGGCCGGTGTTGTTGGAGTACGACACGTACAGCGAGCCGTCACCGGAGAGCACGCCGTGCTGCGGCACCTGGCCGGTGGGCTGCCCGGAGACCGCCTGCCAGGAGTTGCCGCCGTCGGTGGACCGGTACAGGTTGGTGGACCTGTCGGCGACGCCGACGTAGACCGTGTTGCTGCCGGCCGGGCCGTACGTCACGAAGGAGATGCCCGTGCCGAAACTCGCGCCGTCCTTGACCGGGAACGAGGAGACCTGGTTCCAGGTCTTACCGGCGTCGGTGCTGCGCCACAGGCCGTTCTTGCGGGTGCCCAGCAGCAGGTTGTCGTGGTTCGCGGGGTCGATCACCAAGCGCTCGCCCGCCCCGCGGGCGTCCTCGTTGCCGCCCAGCTTGAACGGCAGTTCGGTGCGCTGGAAGGTGCGGCCGCGGTCGGTGGAGCGCAGGAGCGCGCCGTTGCCGGCCCAGTCGTTGGTGTAGGTGCCGGCGGCGAGGTAGAGCCGGTTCGGGTCGACCGGGTCGGTGGCCAGCGACTCGATGCCCAGCAGGTTCCAGTCCTTCTCGCCGACCCAGTCGGTCAGCGGGATCCACTGCTCGGCCCCGGTGTCCCAGCGGTAGGCGCCGCCCATGTCGGTGCGCGCGTACAGCAGGCCCTTCTCCTTCTGGTTGAACACCAGACCCGTGACGTAACCGCCGCCCGCCACCGGGGCGTTCTTCCACACATACGGCCCGGTCGCGGCCGTCGTCTGCTCCGCGCCGGACCCCGACGCCTGGGTCTCGGCCACCTTCACCAGCTTCCACTGCTGGTTGGTGCTGCCGTGGCCGGGATACTGGATGACGGCCGCGCCCTGGGCCGTGGAGCCCCCGGAGACGTCCAGGACCTGGCCGCTCCTGCGGGAGACGAAGGTGACGGCGTCGGAACCGCTCACGTCCTCGATCCGCCACTCCTGGGAGGTGGCGGACGTATCGGTCTGCTGCTCCGCGACAGCCGTCTGAGCGGTGGAATCACCTGCTATGCCCAGCACTTTGCCGCTGTTGCGGTTCACCAGCTCGTAGTACCCGTCCCCGGCGGGCTTCAGCTTCCACTGCTGGTTGGCGGTGTTCTGGTCGGTCCACTGCTGGATACGTGTGCCGTCTGCGGTGGAGTACCCGTTGACGTCCAGCACCTTGCCGCTGCGCACCGAGACCAGCCGGTAATAGGCATCGCCGTCGACCGTCGCGGCCTGCGAGTCCTCCTGCGCGTAGAGCAGGTAGGGCACGAGGACGGCGGGCACGCCGAGCAGCAGACCGGTCGCGGTCCAGCGGCGGCGGTGACGACCGCGGCGCCCGCCGTGCGTGGGGTTGTTCATGAAGGGTGTTCTCCTTGCAGGCCGTTCACGAAGTCAGCGGATCCAAACACCGGTACTGGCCGGATCCGCCCCCTTGTTGTCACAGGCCATGCCAAGGGTTGCCGCGCGCCGGGAAATTTTTTTCCAGGCCCCGACGTGCCCAGGGCGCTTGCGGAGCCCGGAGGTGCGCCCCGCCGTGGCGCACGCCCCGAAAAAGTTCCGGGTCGCGAATCGTGCGCGAAGTATTGACGCCGCCCGCGGGTTCTCCCATGATCCGGTCTGCTCGATATTCCGATCCATATTCGGGATATCGAACGAACGTCAGGGCCGCACCACGTCGGCAGTCGTCCAGCCTCCGACGGGGCCCACCAGAACCACCTACTCGAGGATGATGAGGTCCCCATGCGCAGACGTGGTTCCAGCCGCAGACGGCTGTTTGCGATGTTTGCCGTTCCCGTTGCGGTCATGGCCTCGTTGGCGGCGATGCTCGTCGCCACCCCGGCTCAGGCCGCAACCACCAGCGCCGTACGCGGCGTTGCCTCCGGCCGATGTCTCGATGTGTCGGGCGCCGCCCAGACCGACGGCACCAACGTGCAGATCTGGGACTGCCATGGCGGGACCAACCAGCAGTGGACGCTGTCGGACAGCAGCCAGCTGACCGTGTACGGCAACAAGTGCCTGGATGTCCCGGGCCACGCCACCACGGCCGGGACCCGGCCGGTGATCTGGTCCTGCAACGGCGGGACCAACCAGCAATGGCGGGCGAACTCCGACGGCACGATCGTCGCCGTGGAGTCCGGGCTGTGCCTGGACGTGTCGGGCGGCGCCACCGCCAACGGCACGGCGGTCCAGCTCTCGAACTGCACCGGCAGCAACAGCCAGAAGTGGACCGGCCTGTCCGGCTCCTCCAACTCCTGCTCTCTGCCGTCGACATACCGGTGGAGCTCGACCGGACCGCTGGCGCAGCCCGCCAACGGGTGGCTCGCGCTGAAGGACTTCACCACCACGACGTACAACGGCAAGCACCTCGTCTACGCGACCTACTCCGACGGCAACTGGCACTCGATGGGCTTCACCCCCTTCACCAACTGGTCGGACATGGCGTCGACCGGACAGACCGCGATGAACTCGTCCGCGGTGGCGCCCCAGGTGTTCTACTTCGCGCCCAAGAACATCTGGGTGATGGTCTCTCTGGGATGGGGTACCGCCTGGCCCTTCACCTACCGCACGTCCAGCGACCCCACCAACCCCAACGGCTGGACCGCGCCGCAGGCCCTGTTCACCGGCACCCTCCCCAGCGGCGGCCCGATCGACCCGACCGTGATCGCCGACGACCAGAACATGTACCTGTTCTTCGCCAACGACAACGGCAGCATCTTCAAGTCGACCCTGCCGATCGGGAACTTCCCCGGCAGCTTCGGCTCGTCGTACACCACGGTCATGACCGACACGGTGAAGAACCTGTTCGAGGCGCCGCAGGTGTACAAGGTCCAGGGTCAGAACCAGTACCTGATGATCGTCGAGGCGCGCGGTGTGAACGAGGACCGCTTCTTCCGCTCGTTCACGGCCTCCAGCCTGAACGGTCCGTGGACCGCGCAGGCCGCCACCGAGTCCAACCCCTTCGCGGGCAAGGCCAACAGCGGTGCCACCTGGACCAACAGCATCAGCCACGGAGACCTGGTCCGGAACAACCCCGACCAGACCATGACCATCGACCCCTGCAACCTGCAGTTCCTCTACCAAGGTCTGGACCCCAACACCCCGTCCACCACCCCCTACGAGAGACTGCCGTACCGGCCGGGCCTGCTCACCCTGCAGCGCTAGCGCCGACCCCCTGATCCACGGCACCCCAGCCCTACGCCGACTGGGGTGCCGTCGGGATGAAACAGGGGCCGTGCCGGAGTTGGGTCTGTCGACAGGGCGGTCACCGATCGCCGTGTCGCCAACGGACCGCCGTCGAAAGGCAATCCCATGCCCCTGCGCCTCGGTGTTTCCCTTCAGCCGCGCTGGCCGGTCGACGACGGAGCCGCCGTGCTCCGCGCCGCACGCCACGCCGAGGACCTGGGCTTCGATCACGTCGCGGTCGGCAACCGCCTGTTGGACAGCGGTTTCGGCCTCGACACGGATCCGCTGGTGCTGCTCTCGGCCGTGGCGGGGGCGACGACGCGCCTGCGGCTGCTGACGTCCGTGCTCGTCGCGCCGTTCTACCCGGCGGTGGTGCTCGCCAACCAGGCGGCCACGCTGGATGTCGTGTCCGGAGGGCGCCTGCTCCTGGGCGTCGGCACCGGCTGGAATCCCGACGAATTCGCCGCCGCCGGTGTACCCGCCCGTGAACGCGGTGCGCGTACCGACGACCACCTCGCCGCGGCCAAGGCCCTGTGGGCCCAGCGCCCAGCGGACTTCGACGGGCCGTTCACGACACTGCGCCAAGCGCAGCTGGGAGTGCCTCCGGTCACCCCCGGCGGTCCGCCCGTCTGGGTCGGCGGACACAGCGACGCCGCCCTGCGCCGGGCGCTGCGTTTCGGTGACGGCTGGTACGGCACAGGTGTCGACGCCGAGGAGGTCACCGACGTACGGCGCCGCCTGAGCGACCTCGGGGGCGCGGAGAACGCCGACCGGCTGACGCTCGCTTCGGCCGCGTTCCTCACTCCCCCTGGCATCCCCGCGGCGGTGGCGCCACCGGGGCGGCCGATGGGCGGCACCACTGCGACCGCGGCGAGTGTCGCCGAGGACCTCGGGCGGCTCGCCGAGGCAGGGCTGACCGCTTGCACCCTGTGGCTGCCCATCGCGGCTGAACACGTCGAGAAGGCCATGGAGTGGATCGCGGCCGAGGTGGCACCGCACCTCACCTGACGCCGGAAGCAGGGCCGTCGCGGCCGGGCCGTTCTTCAGATCGTCGGAGGCGGCACAGTACCCTGACCGTCGAACAGACCGGGTCCGGCCACCCGGTCTGATGGGGGGAACGTGGAGCTCATCGGTCGGGACGATCAGCTGCAGCTGGTGCGCCGGCTACTGGCCGAGCCACGCGGCCACGGAGCCGCGGTGCTCGTCCGGGGTGCGCCCGGCATCGGGAAGACAGCACTGCTCACCCGGACCGCCGCCCTCGCCGAGGAACTCGGCTACCAGGTCCTGCGGACCAGCGGTGCCGAGGCCGAGAGCGACATCGCCTACGCCGGTCTGCAGCTCATCCTGCGGCCACTCGCCACCGGAGCCGCCGACCTCGCCGCGTCGGACCGGCAGGCGCTGGACGCCGCTCTCGGACACGCCGAGACCGGTGTCCCCGACGTCTGCCTGGTCGGCCTGGCGGTGCTCAACCTGCTGGCCGACGCCGCCGCGACCGCACCGGTGCTGGTCCTGGTCGACGATGCCCAGTGGCTCGACGACGCACCGCCAGCGTCCTCGCCTTCGTGGCGCGAAGGATCGGCACGGAGCCGGTGGTCGTGGTGGGAGCCGCCCGCGACGGCTACCGGTCACGGCTCAACTCCGACGAACTCACCTCCGTGTCCCTCAGTCCGCTCACGGACGCCCAGGCCACGCGGCTCCTGGCGGACCATGCGCCGCGGCTGCGGCCGACCGCGCATCGCCGCCTGCTGGCCGAGGCGGCCGGGAATCCCCTGGCGCTGACCGAACTCTCCCGCACCCTGGGCGCGTCGGCCGATCCGCACCTGTCCCAGCTGCCGCTCACCGAGCGCCTCGAACGGGCCTTCACCGACCGTCTGGAATCCCTGCCCGAGATCACCCGCAGTCTGCTGCGGATCGCGGCACTCAACGACAGCCCGTCGCTCCCCGAGATCTACCGCGCGACCCGGCAGTTGACCGGCATGGCGGCAGGAACCGTGGAACTCGACCCCGCCGTACGCGCCCGGCTCGTCCAGGTCGTGGGCGCCGAGCTGCGCTTCGGGCATCCGCTGATGCGGTCGGCGATCCACCAGACCATGCCCGCCGACGTGCGCCACGCCGCTCACGCCGCACTCGCCGCCGCACTCCACGAGCAACCCGACCGGCAGCTGCGGCACCGGGCCGCCGCGGCCGACGACCCGGACGAGAGCGTCGCCGTGGCATTGGAGGACGCGGCTCACCGGGCCGCGCACCGTGGCGGCATCGCGGCCGCCGTCACCACCCTCGAACAGGCGGCCGCGCTCAGCGAGGACACCGGGCGCCGGGCCGAACGACTGTTGCGCGCCGCCGACTTCGCCGTCGAACTCGGCCGGCCCGAGACGGTGAACCGACTGCTGGACCAGGCGCTCACCGGGCCGCTGTCGCGGCGCCAGCACGCCACGGTCGTCTGGCTCCGCGGCAGCTTCGACGAGGGACTGCACAACCACGCCTCGGGCGCCCACTCGCTGACGGCCCTCGCCGAGGAGATGGCCGTGGAGGATCCTGCGCTGGCGTTGCGGATCCTGTGGAGCGCCGCGCAGTTGTGCTTCTGGTCCGAACCCGGCCCGGAGGGGCGCCGCACGGTCCTGGAGGCCGTGGAGCGCCTGGGCCTCGACGAACTCGACCCGTGGCGCCTGGCCATCTGCGCCTACGCCGCACCGGTCGAACGCGGCACGTTCGTCCTGGAACGGGCCCGACGCGTCGCCCTGAAGGAGGGCGATGACGGCCGCGCCTACCGCATGCTCAGCACCGCCGCACTCCTCGTCGGCGGTTTCGATCTGGCGCGGGCGTTCTCGGCGGCCGGCGGCGTGCCGCTGCGCGCGCAGGGACGCCTGGGGCTGCTGGCCCGGACGGTGGGCGCGGACGCGTGGAGCGCTCTCGTGGTCGGCGATCTCGGCGCGGCGATCGCCGCGACCGAGGAGTCACGACGGCTGGCGCGCGAAACCAGCCAGACGACGATGTACGCGTTGATGACCGCCACCGCGGCCAAGCTGGCCGCGCTGCGCGGTGAGGTGGACGCCGCGCTGGAGCTGGCCGAGGAGGCGGAGGAGACCGGGCTGCCCGCCGGGGCACGTCCGGTGCTGGCCACCGCGTCGATGGCGCGCGGACTGGCCGCGCTCGGCGCGGGTCGGTTCGAGGAGGCCTTGGGTCATTTCCGCCGACTGCACGATCCGGCGGACCCCGCGTACCAGGTCGCGCTGCGGCTGACGGTCGTGGGCGACCTCGTCGACGCGGCCACGCACTGCGGGCGGCTGGAGACGGTGCTGGGGATCGTGGCGGAACTGGAGGTGGTCTCCACGGTGACCTCCGCGCCGGTCCTGCACGCCGAACTGCGCCTGGTCCGGGCGCTGTTGGCCGCCGACGGGGACGCCGACCCGCTTTTCAGGGACGCGTTGAGCGCCGATCTCGGCGCCTGGCCCCTGATCAGGGCCCGTACCCACCTTGCGTACGGCGAATGGCTGCGGCGCCGACGGCGCAGTGTCGAGTCCCGCGACCACCTCCGGGCCGCCCGGGACATGTTCGACGCGCTCGGCGCGATCCCCTGGGGTGAGCGGGCCCGCCGCGAGCTGCGGGCCTCGGGCGAGACCAGCCGCCGCCGGGCCCCGGACGCCCGGGACCAACTGACCGCCCATGAACTCCAGATCGTCCGGCTCGCCGCCGACGGTCTGACCAACCGCGAGATAGGCCAGCGGCTCTACCTGTTCGCACCGGACCGTCAGTTCACATCTCCACCGGATCTTCCCCAAGCTGGGCGTGGTCTCGCGCGCCGAGCTGCGCACGGTGGTCGGCTCACTGCGCTGACCACCGTCACATGACGCTCGATACCGCCCGTGCGGCGCTCCTAGCGTTCCTCACGTCAGCACATCGACAGGGGGGATCGGTCCCATGGTGTGGAACGACGTCCACGAGGAACCTGGGCCGCCGATGGTCGGCCGCCACACCGAACGCGCGGCCATCGGCCGTCTGCTCGACGCCGTGCGCGACGGCCTCGGTGCCGTCCTCGTCCTGACCGGCGAGGCCGGGATCGGCAAGACCCGGCTGCTGGATCACGCCGCACAGCGGGCCGCGGAACTTCGCGTGATCCGTCTGACGCCGGTCGAGACGGAGACCAGTCTCGGTTTCGGCGCCCTGCACCAGTTGCTGCGGCCGTTCCTGAACCGGACGGACCGGCTGCCCGGGCCGCAGCGGGCCGCGCTGGACGCGGCCCTTGGCCTGGTGTCGGGGCCGCCCGCGGACCGCTATCTGGTCGGACTCGCGACGCTGACGCTGCTGTCGGACGCCGCCGCCGAGCAGCCGCTGTTGTTGCTGGTGGACGACGCTCAGTGGCTGGACCGGGAGTCGGCCGAGGCGCTCGCGTTCACCGCCCGCCGCCTGCATGCCGACTCCCTGGGCGTGATCGTCGCCCTCCGGAACGGGCCCGAGGGCAACGGCCTTTTCGAGGCACTGAGCGTGCATCATGTGACCGGTCTGCCGGAGACGGAAGCCAAGGCCCTGCTCTCCTTCGCCACCCGACGGGTGGACACAGCGGTGGCCGAACAGATCGTCGCCGGCACCGGCGGCAATCCGCTGGCCCTGCTGGAGCTGACCGACGCCCTCGCCGCCGAACAACTGGCCGGTGTCGCGCCGTTGCCCGATCCCCTGCCGGTGAGCCGGCTGCTGGAAGGGCATTTCCGGCGACTGGTCCACGCCATGCCGCCCGAGACCACGACCCTGTTGCTGCTCCTCGCCACGGTCCCCGCGGGCGACACGGCGACGGTGTGGCGGGCGGCCGGGCGTCTGGGGCTGTCGGCCCGCGCCGTGCAACCGGCCATCGCCGCCGGCGTCCTCGGCCGGGACACCCCGGCGGCGTTCCGCCATCCCCTGATCCGCTCGACGCTGTACGCGGGAGCCTCAGCCGAGGAACGGCGCCGGGCGCACGCGGCACTCGCCGCGGCCTGCGACCCCGTACGCGATGCCGATCGCCGCGCCTGGCACCGGGCCGAGGCCGCCGAGGGCGTGGACGACGCCGTCGCCGACGATCTCGAAGCGGCCTCCGAGCGGGCCCGCGCCCGCGGCGGCTACTCCCAGCAAGCGCTGTTCCTGTCCCGCGCCGCGGCCTTCACCAAAGCCCCGGACACTCGCGCCGAACGCCTGCTCGACGCAGCGCAGGCCCATCTGATGTCCGGTGACCCGCTCGCCGCGCAGACCGCGCTGGATCTCGCGTCCGCCGACATCCGTGGCCCGGTGTTGGGCGCACGCGAGCTGCGGATACGGGCGACCGCGCAGATGTTCAGGATCGCTGTGGCCGACGTCCCCGCGATGCTCATGGCCGCCGTGACCAGGCTCGGCCCCCGGGAGCCGGGGCTGTCCTGGGAGCTGCTCTGCGAGGCCCTCCACGCCGCACTGGTCGCCCACGACTCCGTGCAAGGCACATCGTCGGCCGAGGTCGCGGCGGCCGCGATCGCCGCGCGGCAGCACATCGCGGACGCATCGTCCCTGGACGGCCGCGACCTTCTGATGGAGGCGTTGGCCCGGCGCGTGGCCGACGGCTACGAATGCGGCGCGCCCGCGCTGCACACCGCGCTGGACGGGTTGCTGCGCGGCTGCACGATCGGTGTCGCGCGCAGTCCTTTCGCGGTGATGCTGTCCATGGCCTGCGACGATCTGTGGGAGGTCCAGGCCGGGCGTGACCTCACCGACCGCTTGGCGGCGGCCGACCGCGACACCGGCGCACTGTACGCGCTGAGCATCACGCTGCTCGTCCAGGCGCGCTACGACCTCTTGGACGGGCGGTTCAGGCAGGCGGAGGTCCGCTACGCGGAGTTCGACGACATCGCCGCCGACACCGGCTTCCCCGGGGGCGGGGACATCAACCGGCTCCATCTGTTCGCCCTGACCGGCCAGGAGGCGGAGCTGCGCTCGGCGGTGGGGCGAGCCGCGGAGATGCGGAGCATGGGCCACGGCGTGCTCCAACTCCTGGCGCAGCACGCTCTGACGGTGTTCGAGCTGGGGCATGGCCGCTACGAGCAGGCGCTGAAGCACGCGCGAACGGTCTTCGAGAAGGACTCACCGGCCTGCGGCAACCTCGTCCTGACGCAGCTCGTCGAGGCCTGTGTCCGTACCGGCGACCGAGCCGGCGCGAGCGAAGCTGTGGCCCGACTGGAGGAACGCGCCCCGCTCGCCGCCACCCCTTGGGCACTGGCCAGCCTGGCCCTGGGCCTGGCACTGACGGCCGACGGAGACGACGCGGAGAAGTTCTACCAGGAGTCGCTCGACCTGCTCGATCAGAGTCCACTGGCCCTGGAACAGGCCCGCGCGCGGCTGCTGTTCGGCGAGTGGCTGCGCCGCTGCAAGCGGCGCTCCGACGCCAGGACGCAGTTGCGTGCCGCGTACGAGAGCTTCGACGCCTTCGGTGCGCTGCCGTACGCCGAGCGTGCCCGGCTCGAACTGCTCGCCACCGGCGCGACGGCCCGCAGGCGGTCCGAGGAGACCAGGTTCGATCTCACCCCGCGGGAACGGCAGGTGGCCTCCATGGCGGCCGCCGGGCTGACCAACACGGAGATCGCGACCAGGTTGTTCGTCACGGCGTCGACCGTCGAATTCCACCTCAGCAGGGTCTTCCGCAAGCTCGGCATCACCTCCCGCAAGCGGATCCCCCACGCGATCGGCGAACCGGGCCCGGCGACCGAAGCCTGACTCCCCCTCAGGCCGGCGTCACTTGCTCAGGAAAGACAGCAGCGCGGCGTTCACCTCCTCGGCGTGCGTCCACAGCAGACCGTGCGGGGCGCCCTCGACCTCGACGTACTGGGCCGAAGGCAGCAGTGCGTGGAAGGGACGGCCGGTGGCGTCGACCGGCAGGATGCGATCCGCCGTCCCGTGCAGGATCAACGTCGGTACGTCGATCCTGGCGACGTCGGCGCGGAAGTCGGTGAGCCAGGTGGGCACGCACTCCACCGACGCGTACGCCGAGGCCCCCGCCGCCACGTTCCAGCTCCCTCGCACGGCCTCTTCGCTGATGCGGCTGCCGAGCGTCTCGTCGAGGTTGTAGAACGCCTCGTAGAAACCGGTGAAGTAGGCGTAGCGGTCTTTGGTGACCGCCTGCAGGATGCCGTCGAAGACGGACTGGTCGACGCCGGTCGGGTTGTCGTCGGTCTTGAGCAGGAAGGGTTCGAGCGAGGCCAGGAAGGCGGCCTTGGCGACGCGCTGCGATCCGTACGTGCCGAGGTAGCGGCCGACTTCTCCGGTGCCCATGGAGAACCCGACGAGTACCGCGTCGGTGAGGTCGAGCTCGGTCAGCAGCGTGTTGAGGTCGGCGGCGAAGGTGTCGTAGTCGTAGCCCGTGGTCGGCTGCGAGGACCGGCCGAAGCCGCGCCGGTCGTAGGTGATGACCCGGTGGCCGGCGTCGAGCAGGGCCGGGAGCTGCTTCTCCCAGGAGTGTCCGTCGAGCGGGTAGCTGTGGATCAGGACGACGGGCTGTCCGCTTCCGTGGTCCTCGTAGTACAGCTCGATGTCGGTGGAGTTCTCCTGCCCGACGGTGATGTAGGCCATGTCGGTTCCCTTCGGAGCTTGACGGATGAGAGGGGTGCCGGAGCGGGGTGGTTCCGTGGTGGCGGCCCGTGTTCTGACGGTGGGTCAGAGGGACTCGACGAGGCCCCCGTCGATGACGAAGTCGGCGCCGGTGATGTTCGCCGCCGCAGGACCGGCGAGATAGAGGACGAGGTCGGCCACCTCGGCCGGACGGGTGAAGCGGCCGGTCAGCGACTGGCCCGCCGCACCGCGGGCCACCTCTCGGGGATCGACGCCCCGGGACTCGGCGACCGTGGCGGCGACGCCGCCGGCGCCCTGCCACAGCGCCGTCTCCACCGGGCCGGGACCGATGGTGTTCACCCGCACGCCCTGCGGTCCGACCTCTTTGGACAGGGCCTTGCAGAAGTTGGTCAACGCTGCCTTGGCCGCGCCGTAGTCGATGACCAGCGGGTCCGGCAGCCTGGCGTTGACGGACGAGACGGTGACGATGCGTCCCGCGCCGGTGGCGAGCAGGTGGGGCAGGGCGGCCCGGGTGGTGCGGACGGCGGCCATGAGGTTGACGGTGAGCGTCCACTCCCAGTCCTCGTCCGTCACACTCAGGAAGCCGTCGACCCGTGGCCGTACCGCGCCGACGTTGTTCACGAGGACGTCCACACCGCCGTGGACCGCCACGGCTTCGGCGACCAGCGCGGCCGGACCGTCGGAGGTCGCCAGGTCGACCTCCACGACGGCGAGTTCGGCGCCCTGCTTCACCAGTGCGTCGAGGGCTTCGGTACGTTCCCTCGATCCGGCGACGACGCGGGATCCGGCCGCGAGGAAGGCCTCGACCACGGCCAGTCCGATGCCGCGCCCGGCACCGGTGACCACGACGGTCCGTCCGGCGAGACCCGCGTCGGCACCGGGGTGTGCTGTACCCCGGGAGGCCGACGTCATCGTGCCGTCTCCGGACTGTGCTGCCGCAGCCATCGCAGAACGGTGTCCGCGACCTCGCGCCAGCCGCCGTCGATCGTCAGGGAGTGCCCGCGGTCGGGGAAGTTGATGATGTCGGTGACGGCCTCGGAGTGCCGGTACTGCTTGAGGGTGGCCCGGGTGACGACCTCGGGGACCGTGTGATCCTTGCCGCCGGAGATGAGCAACAGGGGGCCGCGTCCGCTGTTGTCCGTGTCGACCTTCGCGGGCGAGTGGGGGTTGAAGTTGGCGGCGGCGGCCTCGTAGAGCGGCTTGCCGGGTGCGGGGATGGTCCAGCGCTCGTACAGGGCCGCCGATTCCTCCTCCGCGACGGCGTTGCCGAAGGCGAACCGGAACTCCTCCGGGGTCAGGGAGACCGACCGGCGCTTGTTGGCCGGGTTCTTGAAGACCGGGAGCGTCGCCTTCAGCGCGGACAGCGGCAGGGGCAGCACGCCCTTGATCTGTGCGGCGTCGATCGCGACCGCGGCGGCGGCGCGGTCCTGGCCGAGCAGCTTCTGGGCGATCATTCCGCCGAAGGAGTGACCGATCACGATGGGCCGGGCGGGCAGGGTCTCGATCAGGGCCGCGTAGTGTTCCACGACGTCGTCGATGCCGTATCCGGCGAGACTCTCGGGGTTCTGACGCGCTTCCTCGACGGTGTCGGGGTCGCCGGGCCACCCGGGTGCGGAGGGGTCGTAGCCCTCCGCTCGGAACAGATCGATCCACGGTTGCCAGGAGGTGCTGTGCAGCCAAAGGCCGTGGATGAAGACCACGGGAAGCGGGACGGTCATGGGCGGGCCCCTCTCGTGTGGGTGCGCTGACCCGGCATGCGCCCACGAAACCCGAACCCCGCCGCACTCGCACCGGGGTCACACCCCAGTGCTCAGGCGAGGCTGGACGGAGCGGTACCGCTCGCGTTCCGGCACATCACGGCGCCGCTATCATCCAATATGAGTAATTTGTGTCGAGCACCCTGAACCGGTGCAGATCCTTCGGAGCGGTCCATGTCCCGCAAGGGCCCGGCGCACGACGGCGACGAGCTGCTGGCCAGACTCAGCTCGCTGACGGCTCAGGCGCGTGAGCAGGCGGAGCTGCAGCGGTCCCAGGTCGAGCTGGCCATCGCCCTGCAGCGCGGCATGCTGCCCGCGGAGATGCCCACGGTGCCCCGCTACCACCTGGCCGTGCGCTACGTACCGGCACACCACGGCCTCAATGTGGGCGGCGACTGGTATGACGCCTTCTACCTGCCGGACGGCCGGATCGGGCTGTCCATCGGGGACGTACAGGGCCACAACATCGAGGCCGCCGCCTTCATGGGACAGGTACGCGTCTGCCTGCGCGCACTCGCCTCCGTCACGAGTCAGCCCGGCGAGCTCCTCGCACAGACCAACGATCTCCTCCTGTCCCTCGGCGCCGACCTCTTCGCCACCTGCACCTTCATGCGCCTCGACCCGTCCACCGGCGTGCTGGAGAGCGCCCGCGCCGGCCATGTCCCCAGTGTCTGGGCGACGGCAGACGGAAAGTCCGGCGTGGGCAGCGACGAGGGCGGTCCGCCGCTGGGTGTCGGGGCCGGCATGACCTACCCCGTGACCCGGTACCAGCTCACGACGGGCGGAGTGTTCGTCCTTCTCACCGACGGCGTCGTCGAGGGACCCTCGATGGAGGTCGACCAGGGCCTGGACCAGGTCGTACGCCTCGCCGGCATCGCCGCCGTGGCCGGCATGGACGCGGGCGCGCTCGCCACCGCCGTGATCCGGGGCGCCGACCAGGTGGGCCACGAGGACGACGCCGCCGTGCTGGTCGTCGGCCACGAGGGAACCGAACCTCAGCTGTAAGGCGGCATGCCGCCGCTCCCACGTAGCCGGAACGGCCATGCCAGTGTCTGATGGCTTGTGTGGTGGGTACCGAGAATCTGCGCCGGACCGGCGTCGTCGCCCTCCAGGTGCTGGCCGTCGCCGGCTGCTACTACGCCGCGGGGCGGCTCGGGCTCCTGCGCAATCTGGCCGTCGAAGGGGCGGTGTTCACCCCCATCTGGCCGCCGACCGGCATCGCGGTCGCCGCCCTGCTGATCTTCGGGCTGCGTGTCTGGCCCGGCATCACCCTCGGTTCCCTGCTCGTCATCATGCACCTCACCTCGCTGCAACCCGAGGTGCTCGGCAATCTGGTGGGCAACACGGCCGCGCCCGTCTGTGCCTGCCTCATGCTCCGTGCGGTGGGTTTCCGCACCGACCTCAGCCGGTTCCGGGACGGCCTGGCCCTGGTGTTCCTCGGGGCCCTGACCAGCATGCTGATCAGCGCCTCGGTAGGCGTCGGCATGCTCGTGATCACCGACCGGCTCCATGGCCACGGCCTCTGGGAGGTGTGGCTGGCGTGGTGGGTGGGGGACGCGATGGGGGTCCTGATCGTCACGCCACTCCTGCTGGCGCTCCATGGGGCACGCTGGCCCCCACCCCTGTCCCGCTGGCAGGAGGCCACAGGGCTCGCTCTCATCACATGCGGCTCCGTATTACTGGTCACGTTCAGCAGCCTCAGCGTGCTGTTCCTCGTCTACCCGCTGCTGATCTGGACGGCCCTGCGCTTCCAACTGGTCGGCAGCATGCTCTGCGCGCTCGTCACGTCCGTCATGGCCACCGTCGCCGCCACGGAGAGGGCCGGCCCTTTCGAGGGCCTGGACCGGATCGAAGTGATGCTCAAACTGCAGGCGTTCAACGGCACCATGGCCCTCACCGCCCTGCTGCTCTCCGCCGTGATCACCGAGCAGCACAACACCCGGCGCTCGGTGGAACGGGCCTGCCAGGAGCTGGTCGAGGTACTCGAGCATCTCACCGCGGGCAAGACGCCACCGGGCGGGCCGACACGGCCGGACGGGGAGACCCGGGACAGGGCGCGCCAGAAGGAGACGGGCCGTTGAGTCACGCCGCCCGGGCGACCTGACCATCCCGCTCATCGGAGACCACGGGCCGTCCCGCCGGGTTCTTGGGGGGCGTCAGGCGTCCGCCGTGGGTTCGGGATGGGTACGGCCGGTGAGTGCGGCCGGGGTCTGGGTGAGGTGCTGGGCCAGGAGGTCGGCCGCGGTGTCGGCGTCGCGGGCAAGCGCGGCCTCCTCGAGCCGGCGGTGCTCGTCCGTGCCCACCTGTTCGGCGATGCGGAGCGCCGCCCAGCGGCGGGCGAGCTCACTCGCGGTCCACATCCGGTCGAAGGTCTCCAGCAGCACGGAATTGCCACACCCCTCCAGCAGGGTGCGGTGGAAGACCCGATGGGCCTCGGACCATGCGCTGCTGTAGTACGCCCCCTCCTCCGGCCCGTATGCCGGGGTGCGGGCCAGACGGTGGTGCGCGGCTCGTACGCGGGCCTCCCAGTCGACGTCGCCGCGCTCGACGGACATGCGCAGCACGACCGGTTCGACGGTCCGGCGGGCTTCGGCGATCTCCTGCCAGCGGCGGTCGGAGAGGGCCGGGACGGCAAAGCCCCGGTTGGGCAGCCGGTCCGCGAGGCCCTCGCCGACCACCCGCACCAGCGCCTCGCGCACGACAGCCAGGCTCACGCCCTGTTCCTTGGCGAGATCCTGCGGCTTGAGGGCGTCACCGGGGGCGTACTCGCCGCGCATGATCGCGTCCCGCAGGTGTGCGTAGACCTGCTCGGAGAGCATCTGCTTCCCCGGCGAGGCCGAGGTGGGGGCCGTCTGAGTCATGCCGTCATCATAGACGATGGAGCGAATAATCGATTATTTATGTTATCGTCGATCCAGATGGCTGCCGGCGAAAGCCCCAGCCCCGGCACATCCGGAAAGGAACGACGCGATGAGCGCCAACGACCCCTTCGCCCGCCTCCCCGAGGCGGCCTCCTTCACCGTTTCCAGCACCACCGTCAGCGACGGCGCTCCCTGGCCGCCCGAGCAGTTCTCCGGCATCTTCGGCGTCCCCGGCGGGAAAGACCTCTCCCCGCAGCTGTCCTGGAGCGGTGCGCCGGAGGGCACCAAGAGTTACGCCGTCACCGTCTACGACCCCGATGCCCCCACCGGGTCCGGGTTCTGGCACTGGGCGGTCGCCGACATCCCCGCCACCGTCACCGAGCTGCCCGAGGGCGCCGGCGACGACACCGGCTCGGGCCTGCCCGAGGGTGCGTTCCAGCTGCCCAACGACGCCCGCGCGGCCCGCTTCATCGGCGCCGCCCCGCCGCCCGGCCACGGCCCGCACCGCTACTTCATCGTGGTGCACGCCCTCGGCGTCGCATCCATAGGCGTCCCGACCGACGCCACCCCGGCCGTCCTGGGCTTCACCATGGCCGGTCACATCCTGGGCCGCGCGGTCCTGACCGCCACCGCGGAAACCCTCGCCTGAGACACGGCATGTCCCGACTCATCGACACCACCGAGATGTATCTCCGCACCGTCCTGGAGCTCGAGGAGGAAGGCGTGGCCCCGCTGCGCGCCCGGATCGCCGAGCGACTGAACCACAGCGGCCCCACCGTCAGCCAGACCGCCGCCCGTATGGAGCGCGACGGCCTGCTGCGCGTCGCCGCCGACCGGCACCTGGAACTGACCGAGGAAGGCCGGCAGTTGGCCGTCCGCGTCATGCGCAAGCACCGGCTCGCCGAATGCCTGCTCATCGACGTGATCGGGCTGGAGTGGGAGCAGGTCCATGCCGAGGCCTGCCGCTGGGAGCACGTGATGAGCGAGGCCGTCGAACGCCGCATCCTCACGCTGCTGCGGCACCCGACACAGTCGCCGTACGGCAACCCGATCCCGGGCCTGGAGGAGCTCGGCGAGGAGCCCGCCGCGGATCCGATCCCGGACGAGAGCGTGGTCAGCCTCAACGACCTGGAGCGGGGGCCCGGCAGCGCAAGCGTGGTCGTGCGGCGCATCGGCGAGCCGCTCCAGGCCGATCCCGAGTTGATGCACACCCTGCGGCGCGCCGGAGTGCGGCCCGGCGCTGTCGTGAGCGTGACGTCGTCACCCGGCGGCGTGCTGGTCGGCAGCGGCGGCCGGACGGCCGAACTCCGCGCGCAGACCGCCGCGCACGTCCTGGTGGCCAAGCACCGAAAGGGCTGTGAGGGTCCGGGGCTTCAGCACGGCGGTTGACTGCCCCGCTGGTGAACGGGAGGGCGACAGCTCGGGCTGTCACCACCCGCCATCCTGCCTCACGCGTCGGGGAGGGTGCGGTCAGGTACCCGCACCATGGCGTGTACCAACGCCGCCAGCATCACCACAGCCCCCAGCAGGAAGGCGGCGTGCAGTGCATCGGCGTAGCCCTCCCGGAAGGGGCGGACCAGCAGGGCGTCCAGACGAACGAGGGCCGAGGAATCCTGAAGCGCGCCGTGGCCGCCCGGTCCGAGAAGCGAGGTGATCACCCGCGCGTTGCCGGGCCGCTCGGCGAGGTGGTGGAACCGGGCGTTTCTCGACGCGGCCGAGATCCGCTCGTGGATGTGGGACGCGGCGGACGAGAAGACGACGGAGAGGAAGACCGCGGTGCCCACGGTGCCGCCGCTGGTGCGGAAGAAGTGGACCGCGGCCGTCGCGGCCCCCATGTCGGGTCGCGGCGCCCCGGACTGCGCCAGCGTCGTCATCGTCTGCATCGCGGCACCCATGCCCGCGCCCAGCAGCACCATTCCCGCGGTCGCCAAGAGCATCGAACTGCCCCTGCCCAGACCGGCACAGACCAGCAGCCCGAGGGCCAGGCAGGCCACCCCGGCCACCAGGCAGGGTTTGATCCGACCGGTACGGGCAATGACGCGCCCCGCCACCAGGGTCACGACGAAGCCGGCGGCGGCGGTGGGAAGGGAGGCCAGTCCCGCCTCCACCGGGCCCATACCCTGGACGAGTTGCAGGTAGAGGGGCACGGTGACGGCCGCGCCGAACACCCCGAACCCGACCATGAAGTGCAGGGTGACGCCCAGCCGGAAGACATGGACACGGAACAGCCTGAGCGGCAGCAGAGCCGCGTCGCCGGCGCGCCGCTCCACCGCGACGAAAGCGGCCAGGCCGAACAGCCCGGCCCCGTAGAGCGACCAGGCCGCACGCGATCCCCAGCCCCAGACTCCGCCCTGTTCCGCCACCACCAGCAGCGGGGCCGCTCCGGCCACCAGAGCGACGGCGCCCAGTACATCCAGCCGGTGACGTACAGGCCGGTGCGGCACGCGCAGCAGCCGTAGAACCATCACCAGGGCCAGCGCGGCCAGCGGGAGGTTGATCAGGAAGATCCAGCGCCATCCGGCCACCCCCAGCAGTGTGTCCTGTCCGGCGAGGACGCCTCCGACGACCGGGCCGGCAAGGGCGGCGGTGCCGAACACCGCGGTGTAGAAGCCCTGATAGCGCCCGCGCTCCCGAAGGGTGGTGACATCGGCGATCACGGTCATCGCGAGGGAGGCCAGCCCCCCACCGCCCAAGCCCTGGACCGCCCGGAAGACGGCCAGTTCGGTCACGGAGTCGGCCGCCGCGCAAAGCAACGAGCCGACGGCGAACAGGGCGATCGCGGCGGCATAGGTGCGCCGGCGGCCGAAGACGTCCGCGAGTTTCCCGTACATCGGGCCGACCACCGTGCCGGTGACGAGATAGGCGGTGGTCACCCACGCCTGTCGGCTCAGCCCGTGCAGATCGTCGGTGATCGTCCGCAGGGCCACGGAGATCACCGTCTGGTCGAGGGCCGACAGGAACAGCCCCAGCATGACGCTTGTCAGAACAGCCTTCCTGCGACGGTGCGAAAGGCGCACGACCGGCTCGAAGGAGGCGTCGGCCTCCGGACTCGGCAGGTTCCTCACCCCGCGCGGCCCGTCATTCACCGGACTGTCCGACGGCGGCGAGGATTTCCTCGGCGACCTGCGCCGCTCCCTCCGTACCCATGGCCGTGGCCAGTCCCCGCCAGTCCACGTCCGCCTGCCCCGCTCGGCGGACCGCGACCACGACCCGTGCCCGTAACTCGTCCTGGAGCGGTGCCAGGAGACGGGACGCCTGGGCCATCCCGCCGTGGACGACACCGTGGGCGGCGGCTTCGCCCTGTCTGCGTGCCGCTATCACGGCCTCCTCGTCGAACACGTCGACCGGCCAGGCGAGCCTGGTGTCCGAGCCCGTCGCCTCCTGGTGGAAGCGGGCGTTGAAGATCTGGCTGACGTTCTGCGGGGGCAGGGTGACGGTCGGGACGCCGTACGTACTCGCCTCCAGCAGCGTGGTCAGGCCCGGCGAGGTGAGCAGCAGGTCGCAGCGGTCCATGGCCGCGACGAAGTCGTCGTGGACGAGGGGGCCGAACTCCACGGCGAGCCCCTCGGGTACCTGAGCGGCCAGTTCGTGGATCAGGTCGGGGGTGAGGTTGCCGGCCACCCGCACCGCGCCCGCCTCGCAGTCGGCGAGTGCCCGCAGCACAGCGGGGATCACGGCCCGCGGGTAGGTGCGCCACTCCGGCAGACCGGGGGCCTGCATCCCGCCGAGGCTCACCAGCGCCTCGCGCGGCCGACCAGGGATGCGGACCCCTTGCCGCTCCCGCGCCTCCGACGGCCCGTCAGCCGTGCGCCGCGCCGGGCCGATCGGCGGCACGACCGCGTCGACCCATCGCAGCCGCTTCGCCGACTCGACCACCACCCGGCTCTCCTCCCCCATCCGCGGGGAACGTTGAGCGCAGTAGGCGGCGGCTTCGAGGGGCAGCCAGGTCAGATCCCCCTCGGACCACAAGAAGGGCAGGCTGTCGAGGAACACGGCCGGCACGCCCGCGGCCTCCAGCGACTTGGCGGTCGGCCCGTCGAGCACACACAACCCCGCCCGTATCCCCTCCGCTCGGACGATCTCCGCGATCCGCGCGGTGTCGGTCCCCTTCACCTCGTACCAGCGGTCGATGCCGGATCCGGCCAGCAGGGGCCGGCCGAGGTCCGTGCTCAACCCGACGACGCGTGGTGGCACTCGGCACAGCCCGCGCAGAGCCCGCACGACGGAGTCGATCTTTCCCGCGCTGCCCCAGCCGAACGAGACACCGGCGACGGCCAGCACCAGCGGTCGGCTCACGGAATGGGTATTCATATCGCCCTCGATTTCGTCGAGAATCGGCAAAATACTTCGATGCACACTCCAAGCAGCAAAAGCTGGAGTAAACAAGCGACAAGCCATTGCGAGAATCTCTTCGCGTGCTTCACTGTAGAAACAGAAGCGCCCCGATGACGGGCACTTCGGCGCCTTTCTTACGTCCTTGACAATTCCTTACCCCAGCAGAAAGCGAGCTGTTTTCCGACATGAAGGAAATACCGTGGCCGTGACCAGCGTGACCGTCTTCTGCGGATCCTCACCGGGCCACCGCCCCGGCCATCTGCGCCTGGCCGGCGAGCTGGGCCGCGCGCTGGCCGAGGCGAAACTGCGCCTGGTGTACGGCGGCGCCCGCACCGGCCTCATGGGCGCGGTGGCCGACGGCGCCCTGGCCGACGGGGGATCGGTGACCGGCGTCGTACCGAGCCGCATGCTGCCGTACGAGATCGCACACACGGAACTGACGGAGCTGGAGGTGGTGGCGGACATCCACGCGCGCAAAGCGCGCATGGCCGAGCTGGGCGACGCCTTCGTGGCGCTGCCCGGCGGTCTGGGTACGGCGGAGGAACTACTGGAGGCGCTGTCCTGGGCACAATTGCACATCCACCGCAAACCCTGCCTTCTCCTCGACCCGGAGGATTTCTACGCTCACCTGCTGCGCTTTCTGAAGCACGCCGAGGACGAGGGATTTCTGCGCGCGCGGGACCTGGAGCGGATCGTGGTGTGCAGGTCGACGCAAGAGGTGATCGAACACCTTGTGGGCTCGGCGCCCGTGGCTCCGCCACCGTCGCCGCCCGTGGTGCTGCCCGCGGGCCGGACCGCCTTCCTGTTCTCCGGGGCCGGATCGCAGCAGGCCGGCATGGGCCGCGAGCTCCAGGCCGCCTTCCCCGTCTTCGCCTCCGCTCTCGACGAGGTCTGCACACTGCTCGACCCATATCTCGAACTGCCCCTGCGGGACGTGATGTTCGCCGAGGCCGGCACACGCACCTCCGCGCTGCTGGACCGGATCACGTACGGGAACCCCGCCATCTTCGCCCTCCAGGTGGCGCAGTTCCGGCTGCTGGAGAGCTGGGGCTTACGGCCGGACGCGGTGTTCGGTTACTCGGCGGGCCGCATGGCCGCCGCCCACGTCGCGGGCGTCTTCTCGCTGCCGGACGCCTGCCGGGCCGTCGGCACTCTGTCCCAGCTGATGGCCACGCTGCCGGAGACGGGCGCCATGGCAGCCCTGGAGGCCGCACCGGCAGAACTGCCCGCGATCGACGGGGTGGTGATCGCGGCGGTCAACGGGCCACGCGCCGTGGTCGTTTCCGGCGACCGGGACGCGGTGACCGCCCTGCACGACGCATGGGTGGGACGTGGACGGCGCAGCCGCTTCCTTCGGGTGAGCCTGGCGATGCACTCACCGCATCTCGACCCGCTGCTGGACGACTACGCCAAGGTCCTGCGCGCCATGAGGCTGAAGGTGCCGCACACCCCTCTGGTCTCCGACATCACGGCGCGACCCGTCCGCGCCGAGGCCACCACACCCGAGTTCTGGATCCGGGAGCTGCGCGAACCTGTCCGCTTCACCGACGCGGTCGACCGACTGCACCGGGACGGTGTGACCACCGGTCTCGAACTGGGCCCGGGCGAGGTGCTGTCCGGCATGCTCGACGACTGTCGTCCCGACGCGGGCCAAGGAATCAGGGCCTTGGCGATGTGCCGGGACTGGCCGGCCGTGCACAGAGGCGCCGAGGTTTCCGGAGCACTCGCCAACGGCACCAGGTGAAGGAAGCTCACCCGTCCGGCAGACGCCCCGGGCTACCGAGGCGACGAACCAGGCCCGGTGAACATCAGCGCCCCTCACCGGATCCACCGCGGCCGGATCACCGACCCGTTCGCCCAAGTCTTCGAACGCCTCGGCCGACGTTGCTCATGGCGCCGCCCGAGTCCTCAGGACCCGGGCGGCGTCGTTCGGTCGGTGTGGATGTCAGGGGGTCAGCTGCCAGCGGGCGATGTACCCGACGTCGATGGCTGCCCAGTCCCGCACGCGCAGGGTCCAGGTGCCGTTGATCGGTTGCGCGGAGGCGTCGACGGTGAACGTCTGATCCACGTTGTCGGCGGAGCCGCCGCTGCGATTGAGGAGGGAGTAGACGGTGCCGTTCGGGCCGACGAGGTCGACGGTGAGGTCACCGCGGTAGGTGTGGACGATGTTGACGTAGACCGAGGTGGTCGCGGAGGCGTTGCCGTCCCGGCCGGTGATGGTCAGCGGCGACTCCACGGCGGCCCCGACGTCGGGGATGTCGACGCGGGTGTTGTTGCCGTAGACGTAGCCGATCTTCCAGGTGAAGGTGTCCGTGGCGGTCGCCCCGGTGCTGTCGGTCACGGTGATCGTGACGTCACTGGTGCCGACGGTCGTCGGCGTGCCGCTGATCAGACCGGTCGGGCTGATGCTGAGGCCGGCGGGCAGTCCGGTGGCCTCGTAGGTCAGGGCGGCGCCGGTGTTGGTGGTGTAGGCGTCGAGTTGGAGGCTGACGCTCTGGTTGATGCCGCTGATCTGGTCGGCGGTCGGGGCGAGGTTGACGCCGAGGGCGATGCGGTTGCCGACGTTGATCCCGGCCCAGGCGTCGGCGACGGCGAGGTACGTCGGGCTGTAGGCGCCGAACAGGTCGCTCGCGGCCGACAGGGTGGCGGTGCGGGCGCCGGCGTAGTCGGTCGTGGAGGTCATGTACGTCGTCAGCGCGCGGTACCAGATCGCGGCGGCGTTCTGGATGCCGATGCCGGTGACCGGCCGGCCGTCCGACGTCGGGCTGTTGTAGGCCACGCCGTTGACGGTCTTGGCGCCGCTGCCCTCGGAGAGCAGGTAGAAGAAGTGGTTCGCGGGGCCCGAGGAGTAGTGGACGTCGAGGCCGCCGAGGGAGGGGCTCCAACTGTCGGCGGAGGCACCGTCCTTGGAGGGCTTGTCCATGTAACGCAGCGGTGTGCCGTCGCCGTTGATGTCGATCTTCTCGCCGACCAGGTAGTCACCGGGATCGGCGGGGAGGTTCTCGTAGAACTCGACGGCGGCGGCGAAGATGTCGGAGGTCGCCTCGTTGAGCCCGCCGGACTCCCCCGAGTAGTTCAGCCCCGCCGTGGCGGCGGTGACGCCGTGGCTCATCTCGTGGGCGGCCACGTCGAGCGCGGTCAGCGGGTGGGTGTTGCCCGAGCCGTCGCCGTAGGTCATGCAGAAGCAGGAGTCCTGCCAGAAGGCGTTGACGTAGTTGCTGCCGTAGTGGGCGCGGCTGTAGGCGGCGACACCGTCGTTGCGGATGCCGTTGCGGCCGTAGGTCTCCTTGTAGTAGTCCCAGGTGGCCGCGGCGCCGAACGCCACGTCGACACCGGCGGTCTGACGGTTGGACGGCAGGCCGTTGCCCCAGACATCGTTGTCGTCCGTGAACAGAGTGCCGGTGCCCGAGGTGCCCTGGTTGAGGTCGTACGTCCGCTGCCCGGCGCGGTCGGGGTCGACGAGCTGGTACGTCGAACCGGACAGGGTGGTGCCGACCGGGACCTCGCCGGCGTACTGGCCGGTGCCGGTGCCGGTGTGGACGTGCTCGGCGGCCAAGAGCTTCTTGCCGGTACCGGCGTCGGTGACGACCTGGAGTTCGCTGGGGGTGCCGTCCTTCTGGACGCCCTCGACGAGGGTCTCCCAGGCCAGCACGGGCTTGCCGGTTCCGGCCCAGACCACCAGGCGGGGTGCCTGCTCCGTCTCGGCGCCCTTGACCTTGCTCTTCTTCGAGATGCCGAGGGCCTTGGTGGCGGCGCCGGCGGCGGTGAGCTTCGGGCGGAGCGAGGGGACCTGGAGTCGGGCGGAGCTCGCCTTGGTGACGGTCGTACGACCGCTCTTGTCGTGGACGACCAGGTCACCGCCGAGGACGGGCAACCCGGCGTAGGTGCGCTCGTAGCGGGTGTGCGTGGTGCCGTCGGCGTCCTTGATGACGTCCTTGACGACCAGCTTCTCCTGGGCGCCGAGGCCGATCCGCTGTGCTGTGCGGGGTGCCGCGGACCGGGCGCTCTTGATCAGGGCGGCGCGGCGGGCGGGCGTCAGGGACGGCTGGGCGGCGCCGGCCCTGGGGGTGGCGGTGATCTTCGTGCGGCCGGGGTCCGCAGGGACCGCGGTGGCGAGACCGGGGGCGGCGAGGGCGAGCAGGGAGCCTATGGCCGTGAAGGCGAGGACGGCGGTGTGTCTGCGCCCGGTGAGAGCGCGGCGTCGCAGGGACAACGGGTTCTCCTTCGATACAACGGACGGCCCGTGGTGGGGGGTCGTGGAGGTGACGGAGCGGCGGTGTGTGCCGGTCCGGAGTGCTGCACGGCATGCGGGTTGAAGGAGGTGGGGGGTGGAGGGCGGAGACTTGCTCCGTGTGGGGATTCCGTCAAGGAACCGTGAACTTCCGCAGAAGAGTGGCACTGCACGCACAGTTTTGTCATGGGAATGCCAAAGCAACGGCTGGAATTGACCTTGCCGGGCGGGCATATCGGCACAGACGGCGTCGGTTTTCGGCCTCGCCTCACGGGGAGGGCTCCGTGGGGTGTCCCTCGGGCTTCCCTCCAAGCCTTCGTGGGACCGTAGTGCCTCAAGTTCCAACCAACGGGAGGCAGTTGTGACCAGAATCGTGCGGGTCTTCGCCATCGCGGCCGGGATCGTCATCGCGGTCGCGGGCGCCGGGACCGCGGTCGCCGCGGGCGACGGCGACACCGTGACGGTGGCCATTGTGGCGGGTGCCTACAAGTAGTCCACCAGCGCGGCCCGCTCTTCATGGGCGGGCCGCGGCGGAGGTGACCCGGCGCGAGGCCGCATGGTTGCCCCGGCTGCGGCGTCCACCGCCGCCGAGGCCCATGTTCCCTTCTCCGCCCGGCAGTTCGTACCCGGGTCTGCGCTAGAAGGTCAGGTTCCAGGCGTCGATCTTGCCTGTGTCGGAGGCGGCGTTGTCGTTGACGCGCAGCTTCCAGGTGCCGTTCGCGACCTCCGAGGAGGCGTCCACGGTGTAGGTCTGGGCGATGTTGTCGGCGCTGCCGCCGGCCCGGTTGTGCAGCGTGTAGACGGTGCCGTCCGGCGCCACCAGGTCGACCTTCAGGTCACCGATGTAGGTGTGCTTGATGTCCACACCCACCTTGAGGGTGGCCGGGGCGTTGCCGGTCACACCCGTTACGGCGATCGGGCTCTCCACGGTCGCGTTGTCGTTGACGGCGAAGTCCGCGAGGTTCTCGAAGTACTTGCCGGGCGGCGGGGTGGCCCCGACGGCCTTGAGGGCGTCGACCTGTCCCTCGCCGAAGAACGAGTTGTTGGCCGTCGTGCCCGTGCAGCGGCTGTCCGAGGGGCAGGCGATGTCGTTGGCCTGCTCGGCCAGCTTGGCGCGGATCTGCGCAGGCGTGATGCCCGGGTTGGCGCTGGCGATGAGTGCCGCCACGCCGACCACGTGCGGGGTGGCCATCGAGGTGCCGCTCTTGCTGCCGTAACCGCCGCCGGGGACGGTGGAGTACACGTTGCTGCCCGGCGCCGCGACGTCGATGACGCCCTGACCGTAGTTGGAGAACGAGGCCTTGGTGACACCCGTGCCGTTGGCCGCGACCGTGACCACGCCCGGCAGCTCGGTCGGGATGTCGAGGCAGGCGTTGGTGATGGTGCGGGTGACCGGCGTCGAGTCGTTCGGGCTCGCCGAGTCGGTCGTCTTGTGGGCGAGGTCGTAGTTCTCGTTGCCCGCGGCGGCGATCTGGAGGGAGCCCTTGCTCTCGGCGTACTCCTGGGCGCGCTTGACGCCCTCGATGATGGCGGCCTGGTCGATGTTGTCCGGGCAGTTGAACTGCCACGGGTCCGTGTAATAGCTGTTGTTGGTGACCTTGAAGCCGTGGTCACCGGCCCAGACGAAGCCGCAGATGGTGTTCTCGGCGAAGAAGAAGGAGTTGCCCGGCTCGGCGACCCGGACCGCGGCGATCTTCACCCCGGGTGCCACGCCGACGACACCCTTGCCGTTCTTGGCGGCGGCGATGGTGCCGGCCACGTGGGTGCCGTGCGTGTCGACGTCACGCCAGGCGCCGGTACGGGTGTCGGGCTTGCCGTAGGCGCAGGAGACCGAGTCGGCCGCGTCGAAGTTGGGCGCCAGGTCCTGGTGCTGGTCGTCCACACCGGTGTCCAGGATGCCCACTTTGACGGAGGCGGAGCCCGGGTTCACGGCCCAGGCCTGGTCGGCCTTGATCTGGCTCATGTCGGCCCGGACCGGTTCTCCGGCCGGCGTCGAGGACTGGGCCGGATTGGCCGGGAGCGCCGGGTCGTAGGCGTCGGCCGGGACGTCCGAGGTGCGCGTGGCACCGACCTGCTGCACACCGGCCACGCCGCGCATGGTGGCGGCGAAGGTGCTGGACGCCGAGTGGGCGACGATCACACCGATGGCGTCGAAGCTCGAGAAGACGGTGCCGCCGTTGGCCGCGATCGCGGAGCGGACCGCCGAAGTGTCACCGGGGGCGGTGATCACGAGGTACGCACGCGTGCCGGCCACCCAGGCCGCACTCTGCGCAGCCGTCTTGGCGGCCGAGGTGTGAGCCTTGGCGGCCGGCGCCTTGGAGGGGACGACCGGGAGCGTCCCCGCGAGGGCGCCCGGGGCGCCGAACGCGAGGGCGGCGCCGAGTGTGGCCGCGAGGACCAAGGTGCGTCTCGGTCGGCTGGATCTGTGGGGTATCAATGCGTCCTCCGAAGACGGCCCGGCCGCGCTTATGGCACCGGCCGGGCCGTACGAAACGAGTGGTGGCTGCAAGATGTCAGGTGCATGCCCCTGTACGGAAGTACCTTTCCGTACAGGGAGGTTGTATCGGAGTGGCTGAAAATCGACGCACCGTGTTCCAGCGTGGCGGCGCGGGCGCAGGGGTCGTCGCGGACGGGATGCCGGGCGGGGCCAGGGTTCGTCGACGTGCAGGATCACGCGGCGGTACGGGCTGCGGAAACGCAGACCAAAATCGTCCGGCTCAACCAGGCAGGAGTGCCGACCACAGACGACCCGAAATCGCATGCGATCTACACCCAGCCATGCTGGGATCAGTCGCCATGAGTAGTCACTTCCTTGATCAAACCGACTTGTTGGACAGGATGGAACGGAATCTGGCAGAACATGCCTGTCACCTGCACCGGAGCATGACCGGTGCGACCGTCACAGAGGTCGGTGACCTGCTGATCGCGGACAGCGGCCTGGATGACGACACGTTCAACATCGTTGCCGCGGCCCGCTTCACCGCCGCCGACGCTACGACGCGTCTCACCGAAACCACCGAGGCGCTGACCCGCACCGGCCGCCCCTTCTCCTGGTGGGTGGGGCCCGCCTCGACACCCGCGGACCTCACCACCCGCCTGACGGCCGCAGGCCTGCCGGCCTCCGAACGCGAGACGGCGATGTGGGCCGAACTGGACGCCACCCCCGTGCCCCCTCCTGCCACCCACAGCCTGGACGTCCAGAGGGTGACCACGCCCGAGCAGCTCGCCGACTACGCCGCGGTCGTGGCCGCGAACTGGAATCCGCCCGCCGTCGGCGTCCGCCGCTTCTTCGCCCAGGCCGCCCCGCAAGCACTGGCCGCGCACTGCCCGGCCCAATACCTGGTCGGCTATGTGGACAGCCGTCCGGTCTGCTCCGCCGAGGTGTTCCACCATGCAGGAGTCGCCGGCATCTACAACATCTGCACCCTGGCCACCCACCGCCGCCGAGGCTACGGCGAAGCCATGACGCTCGCGGCCCTGCGCACGGCGCGCAACCGAGACCACCGCATCGCGGTCCTGCAAGCGTCAGCCGACGGCGAGCCCGTCTACCTCCGCCTGGGGTTCCGCCCCTGCGGCCAGTTCACCGAACACGCCATCACCCCTCAACCGCCTCAAGGCCACTGACGCTCCGCCCGCCTGCCTTGTCCCGGGCTTGGCGCCCCTGATCAGCACCACCGGCGGCTTGGCCTCACCCCTACGTCGTGAGCGTCCTGCTGAAGTGGGTGACCGGGCGCTCAAGGCGTTCGCCGTCGACGGTGATGTCGACCGCCTCGTTGTAGAAAGCCAGCAGCCCTTGGACGGCGCCGACCGCCGGCAGGGGTGCCGGGTAGCTCCAGACGAGGTTCGGTGGGATGTCGGTCCCGCCCTGCCATGACCAGTACTCGGCGGTCCCCTTGTAGGGACAGCCGGTGTGGTGCTCGGTGGCGGTCAGCAGGTCGAGGCGGACGTCCTCGCGCGGGATGTAGTAGCGCGTGGGCAGACCGGTCTCGAAGAGCAGCACGGGGCGGTGGGTGTCCGCGACGACCGTGCCGTCGATCTCGACCACGACGTGGCGGCTGCTCGGGATGGCGTCCACGCGTTTGTGCGGGTCACGGGGGTGGATGAAGATCTCTTCCTCCTCCTCGTACCAGTGGTCGAGGCCCCGGCCGACGCGCCGGAACCACTCGAAGGCGATGTGGTCGGCGAGGTCGGCGGCCGGGAAGGTCCAGGCGGCGTTCTCCAGCAGGTCGCCGTCGACGTCGAGGTCGTAGAAGATCCGTGAGCCGGTGTGCGTGCCGGTCGGGGGGTTCTTCGCGGGCCGGAGCAGGTCCTCGCGGACCTCGGTACGCGGGAAGGCGTACAGCGGGACGGGGACACCCGGCTCCCAGACCAGGACGGGGTGCCGGCTGTCGACGACCGTCACCTCGCCCTTGCGGCCGCGGACCCAGCGCTCGCTGGGCTCCCACAGGAGGCCTTCCGGGGTGGTCCGCACGGCCTGTGCGGTGGGGAACGTGGTCATGAGCGGCTCTCCTCCTGCTGGCTCACGCGGTGACTTCCGCGACGTAGAGGCGGTTCTCGCGCCAGGCCGCGAGCTGCTCGGGGCGGCCGAACACGCGCAGGTACTCCTCGACGTTACCGCCGGCTCGTTCCTAAACGGAGACGGGCTCGAAGTCGAAGCCGTCCGGGTCGGCGAACTCGGGCAGGGATGCGACGGCCGTGTCCAGGCTCGGGTGGACGAAGACCGCGGAGGAGCACCGGGTCACCGAGCCACCGGCCAGCCGTCGGAACGCTGACCCTGGAGGCCCGCGTAGTCGTCCGCCTGGTGGAGCACGGTGAGCACGGCGCTGTCGGTGTGTTCCAGGAGGAGGGGCTGGCCGAGGTGGGAGTGCTCGTCCGCTGAGTGGGTTCGGGGAGTCCCGGCCCGCCGAGCGGCTCAGCCGCCGAGTTCCAGCGGTCGCGCCGGGTCCCTGGACCACTCCTCCAGTGAGCCGTCGTACAGCGATACGTCGTCACGCCCGAGCAGCGTGAGCGCGAGCGCCGCACCCGCCGCCGAGATGCCGCCACCGCAGTACAGGACGACCGGCGAGTCGGTGGCGTCCACCACGGCACCGACCCTGGCGGCGAGTTCGGCGTCCGGGAGTACGCGGCCCGCGGAGTCCAGCAGGTCACGGCCCGGGAGGCTGCGGCTGCCCGGGATGTGACCTCGGCGGCTGTAGCGGGTGGGGGCAGAGCCGTCGAAACCGCCGGCCGGCAGGGCACACACGAGGGCACCGGGCTGCTCACCACGGCTGATGGCCGCCACTTCGTCCACGCTCGTCCACATTCCGGGACGCACGACCGGGGTGATGGGAGTCCCGGCAGGCTCGGGCCCGGTCTCCGGGCCGGACACGACCGGACGCCCGGCCGCTTCCCACGCCGCCAGCCCTCCGTCCAGCACCGCCGCCGGCACGGAGATGGCCCGCAGCATCCACCACAGCCGGGCCGCCCAGATGCCGCCGCCGTTGTCGTACGCGACCACCGCGCTGCCCTCCCCCACGCCGAGCCGGGCGAGCGTGGCGGCCAGCGCCTCGGGGGTGGGGACGGCGAAGTGGTACGGCGCGTCATGGTCGGAGAAGTCGCCGGTCAGGTCGGCGTGCCGGGAGCCGGGGAGGTGCCGCTCGGCCCAGGCGTCCCGGCCGCTCGCACTCCGGAAGTCGCCGTCGTGCCGGGGTGAGGGCAGCAGGGCGGTGGCGTCGAGGACGACCACGCGGGGGTCGTCGAGACGGGCGGCGAGCCAGGTGTCGTCGACCAGGGGGCCGGGCAGCAGGGAGGTCATGGCGGCCGATCGTACGCCCGTGAGCTGGGCGTATCGCCCGTCGAGCAAGGTCGTCCCATATTCCGGACCGCGCTTGCGCGGCATCCCGGCCATGCGGCTATGGTTTCGGCCATCTACGCGGGAGCCCCTACCCGGCTGGGCTGAGAGGGCGTCTGGGATCCGTTCGTTCGAACGCGGTCCCCATGGGGACGCCGACCGCACCAACCACGCCCTCCAGGCGTCCCGCGTAGGAGTTCACGTGTACGCAGCAGTCGAGCCCGAGCGACCGGTGTCCCACACCCCGGTGCGCTGCTCCTGTTGTTGTCGCTGACGCTCCGCACACCCCTCTCACCGTTCGCCGCGCACTCTCGCGCACCCTCTTCGGAGTACCTCCATGCCGCACATCCGGGTCATGCTCGACTATTTCCACCCTTGGCCGAATTCAGCCGGTCTGTACGTCTCCCGTGCCCGTGGCTGGTTCACCGAGGCCGGGCTCGACGTCGAACTGGTCGTCCAGGATCCGGGACGTGGGGACACCCTCGAGTACCTGGCACGCGGCGAGGTGGACTTCGGGATCTTCCCGCCGAACCGGCTGCTCGCCCGCCGCGCCACCCACGGTCAGCCACTGATCGCGGTGGCGGCCGTCAACCACCGCGGCCTGGAGGCGATCCAGACCACCACCTCCACCGGCATCACCCGCCCCCGCGACCTCGCCGGCCGACGCCTCGCCCTCAACCCGACCCCACGCGGCCGCGCCATGGTCCGCCATCTGGTCGCGGCCGACGGTGGCGACCCCGACGCCGTGCTCCTCGTCGACGCCGGCACCCGCGAGCTGACCGTCGACGACATCGAGGCCGGCGAGGCCGACGCCACGTTCGGCACCTACTGGTCCTGGGACGCTCTGCGCGGCGACCTGCCCGAGGAGCGACGGCTGACCTGGCCGGTGGACGAGATCGGCGCACCCCGCTACCACAGCTATCTACTCGGCACGAGCGAGTCCCTGCTCGCCGAACGGCCCTCGCTCGTCCGGGACTTCCTCGCCGTCACGGCCCGCGGCTATGCCGCCGCCGCGCAGGAGCAGGACGACACCCTGACACTGCTGGAGGGCGTGATCCCGTACTTCCCCCGCCCGCTCATCGCTCGCTCACTCGCGCTGATCGCCCCCACCTGGACGGACCAGGACGGCCGTTGGGGCGTCATCGACGAGAGCCGGATGGGCCCCTACGCGCACTGGCTCGCGGAGAACGGCGCGATCGCGCACGACCGCGACTGGGACAAGTCCTTCACCAACGGCCTGCTGGACGTGACCGCGTGACCTTTCTGACCCGGCGGCTCGCCGTCGACTTCAAGCGGGTGGCCAGCGCGCTGTGTCGGGCCTGACCGCCTCGCACAGCCTGTCTCCCCTCCCTACGAAGGACCCGTCATGCACCGCCGTACCCTGCTGTCCGCCATAGCCGCGGCCTCCCTGCTCACCGTCACCACGGGATGCCAGGCCGATTCCTCGGCCGCCGCGAAGGACGGCACCACGACCGTCACCCTCGCCCTGGACTGGACGCCCAACACCAACCACACCGGCATCTACGTCGCCCAGGCCAAGGGCTGGTTCAAGGACGCCGGGATCGACCTCAAGATCGTGCCGTACGGCTCCACCGCGCCCGAGACACTGCTCGCCAACCACAAGGCCGACTTCGGCATCTCCTACCAGGAGGGCGTGACGACCGCACGCGCGGCCGGCGCGGACATCACCTCCGTCTACGCGGTCACGCAGAAGACGAACGTGACCATCGCCGTCCGCGCGGGCCGCACCGACATCGACTCCCCCAAGGACCTCGACGGCAAGACGTACGCCGGTTTCGGCGCCCCCTACGAGAAGCCGCTGCTGCAGAAGGTCATCCAGAACGCCGGCGGCAAGGGCGACTTCAAGCAGGTCACCCTCAACACCTCCGCGTACGCGGCCCTTTACGCCGGCAAGGCCGACTTCGCGATGCCGATGCCGACCTGGGAGGGCGTGGAGGCGGAGCTGAGCGGCAAGCCGCTGAAGAACTTCCAGCTGTCGGACTACGGCTTCCCGGCGATCTATTCGACTCTCGTCGCGTCCTCGGACCAGTTCCTGAAGAAGAACCCGGCGGTCGCCAAGAAGTTCGTGGCGGCCCTCGACAAGGGCTACCGCTACGCCGCCGACCACCCCGACAAGGCGGCCGACCTGCTGATCTCCCAGAACAAGAGCGTGCTCACCAACACCGCACTGGTGAAGAAGAGCGAGGCGCTGCTGGCCAAGGAGTACTACAAGGCGGCGAACGGCACCATCGGCACCCAGAGCGCCGAGCGCTGGCAGGCCTTCACCGACTTCGAGTACCAGGCGGGACTGCTGGTGGACGCCGACGGCAAGAAGCTGACCAAGGCCCCGGACACCTCGACGTTCTTCACCAACGACTACCTCCCGGCCGCCAAGTGACCTCCCTCCTGCGGTCGTTGTGGCCGCCGCTGCTGGTGCTGACCGTGGTGGTCGGCGGCTGGCAGCTGTATGTGAGCACCGCCGGGGTCGATCCGATGACACTGCCGTCCCCGGCGCGCGTGGTGGAACAGGGCTGGCTGAACCGTGCGGAGCTGTGGACGCAGACCCTGCCCACGCTCCAGGAGACCCTCCTCGGCTTCGCGCTGTCCTTCGCGGCGGCCTGGCTGGTCGCCGTCCTGCTGGACTTCTCCTCGGCTGCCCGCCGGGGCCTGTATCCGCTGCTGGTCGCCTCGCAGACGATCCCGATCGTCGCCGTGGCGCCCCTGCTGATCATCTGGTTCGGCTTCGGGCTGCTGCCGAAAATGCTGGTGGTGACGCTGACGACGTTCTTCCCGCTGGCCGCCAACCTGGCCGCCGGCTTCGCCGCGACCGACCGCGAGGCGATGCGGCTGCTGCGCTCCCTGGGCGCGGGCCGGTGGCGGACCTTCCGTCTGGTGCGCGTCCCGAGCGCGATGCCGTACTTCTTCGCCGGGCTGCGGGTGAGCATCACCTACGCCGTCGTCGGCGCCGTCTTCGCCGAGTACGCGGGCGCCGAGGCCGGCCTCGGGATCTATATGCAGGCACAGAAGAGCGCGTTCCGTACGGACCTGGTGTTCGCGGCGGTAGGGGTGACGGCGGCGCTGAGCATCGCGCTGTTCGGGGCCACCTATCTGCTGCAACGGCTGGTGCTGCCATGGGAGCGGAAGGTGGGCAAGTGAACAGTCTGCGCATCGAGGGCGTGGGCAAGTCCTTCGACCAGCTCGAAGTCCTGCGAAACCTCGAACTCACCGTCGAACAGGGCGAGTTCGCGGCGGTCATCGGGCCGAGCGGCTCCGGCAAGAGCACCCTGTTCAACCTGGTCTCCGGTCTCGACCACCCCACGTCGGGACAGGTACTGGTGGAGGACGAACCGGCCTCGGTGGAGTCCGGCAAGGTCGCCTACATGCCGCAGAAGGACCTCCTGTTCCCGTGGCGGACCGTCCTCGACAACACGGCACTGGCCCTTGAAGCCCAGGGGGTGCGGAAGCGGGAGGCGCGGGCGCGGGCCGACGCGCTGTTCGCCGACTTCGGGCTCGACGGCTTCCAGAAGGCGTATCCGTCCCAGCTCAGCGGCGGAATGCGGCAGCGAGCGGCGCTGCTGCGCACGGTGGTGCTGGAGCGGCCGGTCCTGCTGCTGGACGAGCCGTTCGGCGCACTGGACTCGCTCACCCGGACCGACATGCAACTGTGGCTGGCCGACATGTGGCAACGCCACCGCTGGACCGTCGTCCTGGTCACCCACGACATCCGCGAGGCAGTCCTGCTCGCGGACACCGTCCATGTGCTGTCCCCGCGCCCCGCCACCGTCGTGGAACGCATCGAGGTGCCGCTCCCCCGCCCGCGCGGCGCGGCGGACTTCACCGCACCCGAGTTCGCGGCTACCGAACGCCGGGTCCTGGAGGCCCTGCGCGGCACAACGGCGGTGAAGACGGCGTGAGTTCGCATCTGGCGCACGGCCTGGGCACCGACCCGGTCGAACCCGACTGGGCACCGCTCACGGACACCGAGGTGACCGAGGTCGTCGGTCCGGCGCGAGTGGTGTGGCGCAGCCCGCGTCCGCTGTCGGCGGCCGCGGTCGTCGAACGGGACGGGCGGCACCTGTTCGTGAAACGGCACCACATCACCGTACGAACCCTTGAAGGCCTGGCCGAGGAGCACGCGTTCCTGCGCCATCTGCGGCGCCACGGCGCCCCGGTGGTGGAGGTACTGGACGCGGCGGAGCGCGGTGAGTGGACGTACGAGGTTCACTCGGCCGGCGTCGGCATGGACCTGTACCGGGACGCGTTGTCCTGGTCGCCGTTCCGGTCCGCCGTGCACGCACGCGCGGCCGGCGAGGCACTCGCCCGGCTGCACCTGGCGGCGGAGGGATTCGACGCACCGCGCCGCCAAGTGCAGCCACTGGTCGCTTCGTTCACGGTGTTCGCGGCCGGCGAGCCCCTGCTCGCTCTGGAACACCATGTGGCCGAGCGGCCCGAACTGGCCGCAGCCCTCAAGCAGTTCCCATGGCGCGACGACACCGAACGCGTCCTGCTGCCACTGCACGAGCGGCTCACCCCGCACCTCGACGGCCTCGCCCCGCTGTGGACCCACAACGACTGGCACGCCTCCAACCTGCTGTGGGACGCCGACGGCCAGGTGGCCACGGTCCTGGACTTCGGCATGAGCGACCGCACCACCGCCGTGCACGACCTGGCCACGGCCATCGAACGCAACGCGGTCCAATGGCTCCAACCGGGATACCCGGTACGCGAGGAGGACGCCGTGGCCCTCCTGGAGGGCTACCGTTCGGTGCGGCCACTGACGGCCGAGGAATCGGCCGCGCTGCCCGCACTACTGCCGCTGGTACACGCGGAGTTCGCGCTCTCCGAGCTCGGCTACTTCCACGGCGTCACACACTCGGCGCCCAACACCCGCCTGGCCTACGAGTATTACGTCGGCCACGCGGAGTGGTTCGCCGGCACCGACGGCCAACGTCTCCTGCGGCACCTGGCGGAAGGCTGAACCGTGCTCATCGTCCTGGGCGGCCTGCCCGGCACCGGCAAGACCACCCTCGCCCGTCTCCTGGCGGCGCGGATCGGTGCGGTCCACCTGAGGGTGGACACCATCGAACAGGCCATCGTCCGCTCCGGACTGGCACAGCACCCCGTCGGCCCGGTGGGTTACGTCGTCGGCTACGCCCTGGCCGAGGAGCACCTGAGGCAGGGGCTGTCCGTGATCGCCGAGTCGGTGAACCCGCTGAGCGTGACGCGTGACGCCTGGCGGGCCACGGCCGTCACCGCGAGCGCGTCGTCGTCGACACGGCCGGGCGGGAACCGGGCGAGTCGCTGGGCTCGCGCTCGACAGGCGTTCTGACCACCGGACGTGATCAGGCGGCCTCCTCGACTGGTCCTTGCAGCACATCGATGACATCGACGCGACTCAGGAGGCGTTCGACCGGAATACGGCTTCGCCGAGCGGCAGTTCTGCCAGGCATGACTTTAGGAGTGGCACTCAACGCATCCGACGCGCCCAACCAGGTCGACGCCACCGTGGAACTGGCGCGCGAGGCCGCGGCTGCCGGCCTGCGGTCGGCCTGGTTCGGGCAGACCCTCGGCGCGGACTCACCGCAACTCGCGGCAATCGTCGGGCGGGAGGTACCCGGACTACAGGTGGGCACCTCGGCGATCCCCGTCTTCGGCCGGCACCCGCTGCTGGTCTCGAGCCAGGCCCAGACCGCCCAGGCCGCGACGCACGGCCGCTACCACCTCGGTCTGGCCCTGGGCACGAAGCTGCTGACGGAGGGCGCCTTCGGCCTGCCCTTCGAGCGTCCCATCGCCCGCCTGCGTGAATTCCTCACCGCCCTACGGCAGTTGACCGAGTCCGGCACAGCGGACTTCCATGGTGAACTGCTCACCGCCACCACGCCGCTCCCGGCCCGCGTACCGGGCGCCGAGAACGGCGTCCCCATCCTGGTCGCCGCCATGGGTCCGCAAGCACTGCGCGTCAGCGGTGAGTTGGCGGACGGGATCTTGCCCTACCTGGCGGGACCGCGCGCCCTGGCGGAGCAGATCGTTCCCGCCGTGACCGCCGCGGCCGAGGCCGCCGGTCGTCCCGCGCCCCGGATCGTGGCTCTGGTGCCCGGCGTGGTCACGGACGATGTCGACGCGGTGCGGGCGCGGGCCACGGAGAACCTGGCGTTCTACGAGCAGATCCCGTCCTACGCACGCGTCATCGAACTCTCCGGCGGTCGGCGGGCCGCCGACCTGGCCGTGATCGGCGGCGAGAAGGCGGTCGAAGCCGAGGTCCGGCGCTACCGCGACGCCGGCGCCACCGAGGTCGTGTTCTCGGGCACCGAGATGGCCGGCGAAGAGGACCGCCGACGCACCTGGGCACTCCTCGGCGAACTGGCCGATTGAGTGAACTGGTCGGGCAGCCGTGCAAGTAGCGTATGAGGATGGCGGAGTTCAAGGCTGTCCAGGTGAACCTGTGGTGCGACGACGTGGAGCGCTGCGCGGCGTTCTTCCGACGCCTCGGCCTGCCCGAGCGTTTCCGTTTTCCGCGGGAGGGTGAACCGCACCAGGTCGAGGTGGAGGCTGCCGGCGTGCGGATCGGGCTCAGCTCGGCCCGCGTCGGCGGCGAACTCTTCGGCATCGCCACGACGCCCGGCGCGAACACCGAGGTGGTGTTGTGGTGCGACGACGTGGACGGGATGCATCTCAGGGCCCTCGAAGCAGGGGGCGAGCCCTTGGTGAATCCGACCGACTCTCCGGACGGTCGGCTTCGATTTGCCTGGCTACATGATCCCGAGGGCCACCGTGTGAAGTTCGTGCAGGAACGCGGCTGAGACCTGCCCCGAGCAGGCGCCAGGCACGGGGTGGTCCCGGTTGCGGCATTGACGTACGACGAGCCCGCTCCGTACGATCACGAACGGCATTGAGTGTCAGCGACAAGCCCTGGCTGGCTGACCGGCAACCCTCCCGCGCGGTGGGGTGCTCCAGGTGAAAGCCCGGCGGGATCACCGGCGATCCCCGCAAGCGCGTGGCCCCTTGAGCGGGGCCGGAGAATGGGGAGGACCGGCATGCGTCGTCACAGTGATGACCTCAGTGCCTCCTTCGCCGTAGCCGCGGTGTTCTCCCGGCTCTCGCGCCGCCTGCACATCGATCTGAAGCGTTCGACCAGCTGCCTGTGTCGGGTCTGACGGTCTGACGGGCATTCCCCCCGTCTGGCGACGTCCGGCGCCGGTCGTCGCCGCACTGCTCTCCGTGTGATCCCGCTCTTCCGCCGGATCCCCTTTTCCAGTTGATCTCTGCCTGCGCAGCGCTCCCCCGTCATCGACACCGCGTCGGCCGGGGCCGCACTCCCATGCACAACCGTGCCCTGGACGGCACCCCCGTGCCTGGTGACACCCATGAGGAGAACCACCCCGTGACAGCACTTCCGGATTTCAGATCCCCCCGATGGGCGGCGCTGACCGCCCTTCTCACGACCAGCGTGCTGCTGACCGCCTGCGGATCCGGCTCCGACGCGGGCGGCTCCGGCAACGACAGCGGCAAGCCGAAGTCCGGCGGCACCCTGACCTTCGCGGTCGGTTCCGATGCCGGCTGCGTGGACCCGCAGCAGGTCGGCAGCAACGAGAGCATCTACTCGGTACGCCAGACCGTGGACTCCCTCACCGACCAGGACCCCGAGACCGGCAAGATCGTGCCGTGGCTGGCCAAGAGCTGGGACATCAACTCCGACGCCACGGAGTTCACGTTCCATCTGCGCTCGGGGGTCACCTTCAGCGACGGCTCCAAGCTGACCGCGCAGGTCGTCAAGGACAACTTCGACGCGGTGCCGAAGCTGGGCGCCCTCGGCGTCCTCGCCCAGGGCTATCTGAGCAGCGTCAAGAGCACCACCGCGGTCGACCCGCTCACCGTCAAGGTGACCTTCAAGGAGCCCAACGCCCAGTTCCTCCAGGCGACTTCGACCCACTCGCTGGGCATCGAGTCGTCGGCGAGCGTCAAGAAGACCCCGCAGCAGAAGTGCAGTGACGGCGTCATCGGGTCGGGCCCGTTCGTGCTGAAGCAGTACGTGCAGAACCAGTCGATCACCCTGGCCAAGCGCACCGGGTACGACTGGGGCTCCTCGCTGTGGTCCAAGAAGGGCGAGGCCTACCTGGACAAGCTGGTGTTCAAGGTGGTGCCCGAGGCGGGGGTGCGGGCCGGCAGTCTTCAGTCCGGTCAGGTGGACGCGATCAGCAGCGTCGGCAAGGCCAACGAGACGGCGCTCAAGGGCGGCCAGGTCACCCTCCTGCACCGGGCCAACCCGGGCGTGGTGTTCGGGCTGGGGATCAACAACTCGCGGCCCGTCCTGAAGGACGTGAAGGTGCGCCAGGCGATTCTGGCCGCCCTCGACCGCAAGCAGGTCGCCGACACCGTGTTCCCGACCGGCACCAAACCGGCGACCAGCATCCTGGCGCACACCACACCCGACTACACCGACCTCTCCGCGGACCTCGCCTTCGACGCGGCCAAGGCCAAGTCCCTGCTGGACGCGGCCGGTTGGAAGGAAGGCGGTGACGGCATCCGCGCCAAGGACGGCAAGAAGCTCAGCCTGGCCATCAGCTGGTTCCCCAACGCGGCCACCAACCAGCCCGCTCTGGAGCTCGTCCAGCAGCAGCTGAAGGCCGTCGGGATCGACGTGACGCTCAAGCAGGGCCAGGTCAGCCAGTTCGCCACCACCCTCCAGGGCGGCGACTTCGACCTGGTGTGGGGCAACGTGACCCGTGCCGACCCCGACATCCTGCGCAGCTCCTTCTCCAGCAAGCTGGCCAACTTCTACCGGCTGCCCGCCAGTTCGCTGGACACGGTGCTGTCCGGGCAGGCCGCGACCACGGACACCGCCAAGCGCAAGCAGCTGGTGGCCGACGCGCAGAAGCTGATCGTGCAGAACGCGTACGACGTGCCGGTGGTGGAGCTTCAGACCCAGCTGGCCGTGACGAACAAGGTGCACGACCTCGCCTTCGACTCGGGCAGCCGCGTCCAGCTGCACGACACCTGGATCGGCTAGCGCGTGCGCCGCTATGTGATCAAGCGTCTGGCGCAGGCGGTGGGGGTGCTGTGGGCGGCGTACACGGTGTCGTTCCTGGTGCTGGACTTCCTGCCCGGTGATCCGGTCACCGCGATGGCCGGTGCCGGGATGGACTCGGGGGACGTCGACCCGGCCCGGCTGGCCGCGCTGCGGCACGAGTACGGCTTCGACAAGCCGATCCTGGCGCAGTACGCCGACTATCTGGGCCGGGCGGTGCGCGGGGACTTCGGCGACGCGGTCTCCACGGGCCGCCCGGTGACCTCCACGCTGGCCGACGCGCTGCCCCAGACCCTCCAACTGACGGGTGCGGCACTGCTGTTGGCGGTGCTGCTCGGCGGAGGGCTGGCGGTGGTGGCGACGTACACCTCGCAGCGGTGGCTGCGGCAGCTCCTGTTGTCGCTGCCCCCGCTGGGGGTGTCGGTCCCGACGTTCTGGGTCGGGCTGCTGCTGGTCGAGGTGTTCTCCTTCCGGCTGCACTGGTTCCCGGCGTTCGGCAACGACGGGCTGCGGGGCCTGGTGCTGCCCGCGCTGACGCTGGCGATCCCGACCGGCGCGCTGGTCGCCCAGGTGCTGGCCAAGAGCCTGCTCACCGCGCTGGACCAGGCGTACGTGGAGACCGCCCGGGCCAAGGGAGCCGGCCGGTGGCGGGTGCATCTGCGGCATGCGCTGCGCAACGCGTCCCTGCCCGCGCTGACGGTCGTCGGCCTGTTGGTGGGGCAGCTGATCGCCGGTTCGGTGGTCGTCGAGACGGTGTTCTCCCGCGACGGCCTCGGCCGGGTGACCGCGGCGGCGGTCACGGTGCAGGACATCCCGGTGGTCCAGGGGGTGGTGGTGTTCGGGGCGCTGATCTTCGTGGCGACGAACCTGCTCGTCGACCTGGTCTATCCGCTGCTCGACCCGCGGATCGTGGTGGCCTCGGACAGAAGGGCGAGCTTCGTATGAGTCAGAGCCTTGTCGACGACGTCGACGACCCGGCCGAGGCCGCCCTCGGTCTCGCCCGGCCGGTCGAGACAGGCCCGACACCGCCCTCGGTGCCGGGCCGCCGTGCGGGCCTACGGCGGTTTCTGCTGCGCCGCCCCGGTCTGCTGCTGTCGGCGGCCGTCCTCGTCCTGGTGGTGCTGGCCTCGTTCTGGCCGGATCTGTTCACCTCGCAGGACCCGTTGAAGGGGGTGCCCTCCGAGAACTTCCGTGCCCCGAGCGGCAGTCACTGGTTCGGCACGGACGAACTGGGCCGCGACGTGTTCTCCCGGGTCGTGCATGGTGCCCAGCTCTCCCTCAAGGCGACGATCATCGCGGTCCTGGTCGCGTTCGTGGTCGGCGGACTGCTCGGCGTGGTCGCCGGGTTCGTCGGCCGCTGGGTGGACGACGTCCTGATGCGCTTCGTCGACGTCCTGCTCTCCATCCCCGCGCTGTTCCTGTCCCTCGCCCTCGTCACCGCGCTCGGCTACGGGACGGTGAAGGTGGCGGTCGCGGTCGGCATCGCCAGCGTCGCCTCGTTCGCCCGGGTGGCGCGCGCCGAGGTGCTGCGGGTGCGGCAGGCGGTGTTCGTCGAGGCGTCGCGCGCGAGTGGGGCCCGCTGGTACTCGGTCCTGGGCCGGCATGTGCTGCCCAACGCCGCCGGGCCGGTGATCGTCCTGGCCACCCTGGACTTCGGCGCCTCCATCCTGGCCGTGTCGGCCTTGAGCTTCCTCGGCTACGGCGCGCCGCCGCCCGCCCCGGAGTGGGGGACGTTGATCTCCGACGGCCGCAACTACCTCGCCAACGCCTGGTGGTTGACCGCGCTGCCCGGGCTGGCGATCGCCGCGACCGTCCTGGCCACCAACCGCATCGCCCGCGCGCTGGACGGCGAATGGTCCCGGCAGCGATGACCGACGAACGTGAGAACGGTGAGGACGTGACCACACCCCTGCTGGAGATACGCGGCCTGTCCGTGTCGTACCGCACTCGCGGCGGCACGGTCCCGGCCGTCCGCGGCGTGGACCTCGACGTCCTGCCGGGACAAGTGACCGCTGTGGTCGGCGAGTCGGGCTCCGGCAAGAGCACGACCGCGCACGCCGTCACCCGCCTGCTCGCCGCCAACGGCACCATCGACGCGGGCACGGTCCGCTTCGGCCGGCACGACCTGGCCACCCTGTCGGAGGCGGAGCTGCGCACCGTGCGCGGAGCGCGGATCGGGCTGGTCCCCCAGGACCCGACGGTCTCCCTCAACCCGGTCAAGCGGATCGGCGAACAGGTTGCCGAGGTGCTGCGCATCCACGGACTGGCGACCCGCCGCTCGGCCCCGGCCGAGGCGATCGCGGTCCTGGACCGGGCGGGGTTGCCCGACGCGGCCGTCCGGGCCCGGCAGTACCCGCACGAACTGTCCGGCGGCATGCGGCAACGCGCCCTGATCGCCATCGCCATCGCGGCGAACCCCGAGCTGATCATCGCCGACGAGCCCACCAGCGCGCTCGACGTCACCGTGCAACGGGTCATCCTCGACCATCTCCAGCACCTCACCGAGGAGTCGGGCACGGCGGTCCTGCTCGTCACCCACGACCTCGGGGTCGCCGCCGACCGGGCACAGCGCCTGGTGGTCATGGAGCAGGGCAGGGTCGTGGAGGCGGGCCCGACCCGCGACGTCCTCGCCGACCCCCAGCACGCGTACACCCGTCAACTGCTGGCCAGCGCACCGAGCTTGACCGCCGCCCGGCCCCGCACCCCGACTGCCGCGCCGAAGCCGGATGCGGTCCCCCTGGTCGAAGTACGCCATCTGGTCAAGGAGTTCCGGCTGCCGCGCACCGGCAACGGACCCCAGGTCTTGCGCGCGGTCGACGACGTCAGCTTCACGCTGCACCGCGGTCAGACGCTGGCGCTGGTCGGCGAGTCAGGATCGGGCAAGTCCACCACCGCCCGCCTGGCCCTGCGGCTCACCGACGCGAGCGCCGGACACATCCTGTTCGACGGCACCGACATCACCACCGCGCGCGGCCCCCGGGCCAGAGAGCTGCGCCGCCGCGCCCAGCTGATCTACCAGAACCCGTACGCCTCCCTCGACCCCCGCTTCTCCATCGGCGAGGTGATCACCGAGCCGCTACGCGCCTTCAAGGTCGGCGACCGCGCCTCCCGGCTCGCCCGGGCCCGCGAACTGCTGGACCGGGTGGCACTTCCCGCCACCACACTGGAGCGCCGCCCGGCGGAGTTGTCGGGCGGTCAGCGGCAGCGCGTGGCGATCGCCCGCGCCCTCGCCCTCTCCCCCGACCTGGTGGTGTGCGACGAGCCGGTCTCCGCGCTCGACGTGTCCGTGCAGGCCCAAGTCCTCGATCTGCTGGTCGAGTTGCAGGCCGACACCGGGGTCGCGTACCTCTTCATCTCCCACGACCTGGCCGTCGTACGGCAGATCGCCCACCAGGTCGCCGTCATGCGGGCCGGCCGGATCGTCGAGACGGGCCCGCCGGAGGACCTGTTCACCCACCCCCGCCACGCATACACCCGCGAGCTGCTCGCGGCGATCCCCGGCGGCCGCGTCCCCTCCCCCGCCGCCACCGTCGAATCCACCACGAGCTGAGGGCCGCATGAGCACTCCCACCATCACGTCACTGGCCTTCCTCACCCCGGGCAACTTCGCCGACGACGACCCGTACACGGGCCTGGAGGAGACGCTCCAACTCTTCGATCACGGCGAACAGTTGGGCTTCGACGGCGCCTGGATCAGGCAGCGCCACCTCGAACACGGCGTCGGATCGGCCGCCGTGTTCCTCGCCGCGGCCGGCCAGCGCACCGAGCGGATCGAACTGGGCACCGCCGTCATCCCGATCGGCTACGAGAACCCCTTCCGCCTCGCCGAGGACCTCGCGCTGGCCGACGTCCTGTCCCGGGGACGGCTCCAGGTCGGCTTCAGCACCGGGATGCCGCACGCCGACCTGCTCGGCGACCTCGTGCACGAGGGCGACTGGCGCGGCCTCGACCTGTCGTACGGCAGGATCGCCCGCGTCCTCGACAACCTGCGCGGCGACTACCTCGGCGGTCCGGACACGGTCATCCACTCGCCGGGCAACGTCCAGCGCCCGCGGCTGCAACCGCACAACCCCGCGCTGGCGCACCGCATTTGGTACGGCGGCGGCAGCCTGCGCTCGGTCCGCTGGGCAGCCGAGAGCGGGCTGAGCCTGCTGTCCGGCAACATCGTCACCGGCGAGGGCACCGACGACTTCACCACGGCCCAGCTGAACCTGCTGACCGAGTACCGTCGCACACTCTCCGCGAGCACTCCGGCCCGGGTCGCGCTCGGCCGGGTCATCGTCCCCTTCGACAGTGCCGACGCGGCCGGCCGGGCCCGCTACCGCGCCTACGCGGCCGGCCGCCACGAACGGACCCTGGCACCGCAGGGTCCCAAACGGACTCTGTTCGCCCCGGACGTGGTCGGCACCGCCGAGCAGATCCTCGAACGGCTCACCGCCGATCCGGTCCTCGCGCAGGTGTCGGAGCTGCGCCTGGAGCTGCCGTACGAGTTCCACCGCGAGGAGTACGAACAGATCCTGCACGACGTACGGCACCTGATCGCACCGGAGTTGGGCTGGCGCCCCGCCGCCGTGGCGGCACAAGAGGCAGCGGTCCGATGAGTCCCCTCCCGGAACCGTCCGTGCAACTGGAGATGCACCGCCGTGAGCCGTTCGCCGACCGGCACCGCTTCGCCGACACGGGCGCGCACGAGGTGATCACCGCCACGGCCGAGGACCTCGTGGCGCGGCGCCTGCTGCTCCAGGAGGATGTCGAGCGGACCGTGGCCGCGGCGGCGAACTGGTCCGCTCCGCGCCACCGCTTCGACCTCGACCCGACACCGTCCGCAACCGCGTAGGCCCTGCGGCTTCCGCAGACCCTGACCGACTGGTACCGCCTCACCTGCCGCCCATCGGATCGGCCCCGGACAGCGCCGGGAAGGCGGCATGGGTGAGCTCTTCGGAGACCTCCCAGACCCGCCGGGCCTCCTCCAGGCTGCGGAGCCGGGAGTAGAGGGGCTGTTCGGCGGGCGGGCCGGACAGGTGCTGGAAGCCGCTGGGCCCGTAGAACCGGCCCCCGCGTGCGTCCGGGGAGGTGGCGGCGTACAGGGCGGGCAGTGCCGCGCTTTCCACCGTGCCGAGGATGCCGCGGCGGGAGAGCATGCGGATCATGCGTACGGCTGTGGTGTCCTTTGCCCGGCCGACCTCGGGGCGGGCGGCCAGCAGGCTGGTCGGTGCGATACCGGGGTGGGAGATGTTGCTCGTGATTCCCCAGTCCTCGGTCCGGCTGCGGACGTCCAGTTCCAGCGCGAAGAGACCGAACGCGATCTTCGACTGGCTGTACGCGCGGCGGCCGCTGTAGGACCGGTCCCAGTTCAGGTCGTCCCAGTTGATGGACCCCTCGTTGGCGGCGACGCTGAGCTGGCTGGTCACCCGCGCGCGGCCTGCGCGCAGCAGCGGCAGCAGGTGGCGGACCAGGGCGAAGTGACCCAGATGATTGCTGCCAAACTGTAGTTCGAACCCGTCCGCGGTGGTCTGCCGGTCCGGTGGCGTCATCACGCCGGCGTTGTTGACCAGGATGTGGATCGGTCGGTTCTCGGCGACGAGGGCGGCGCCCAACGCGGCGACCGAGCTCAACGACGAGAGGTCGAGGTCGCGCAGCGACAGGACCGCCCGCGGGTGCTCCTGCTTGACCTTCGCGATCGCCGCCTCACCCTTGCGACGGTTGCGGACGGGCATGACGACCTCGGCACCGGCGGCGGCCAGCCGGCCGGCCAGGACCAGTCCGACGCCGTCGCTGGCACCGGTGACTACGGCCAGCTTCCCGGAAAGGTCCGGAACGGTGATGTCCGGTCGGGTACGTGCCATGTGTCTTCCTCGCTTCTCATATCGACCCCTACGGCGATGCGTTTCAAAGCTGCACCTGATCAGCGCGCGTATCCACGGCCTCTCGATCCGAGGCTCGCCTGACCGAGGAGGGCGGCCCAAGGGGGGATCGACAGGCCCAGGCTCCGGTTCGGCGCGGGTGGTAGAACGAAAGAGCGTCGGCACTCAGGGAGGAAGAAGCCGTGATCGATCGAGGCGGGCTCGCCGAATTCCTGCGTCGCCGCCGGGAGTCGCTGCAGCCCGAGGACGTCGGCCTTCCGCGTGGACAGCGGCGCAGGACGGCCGGACTGCGCCGGGAGGAGGTCGCCGCGATCTGCCACATCTCCGCCGACTACTACAGCCGGCTGGAGCGGGAGCGCGGACCGCGCCCGTCCGAGCAGATGATCGCCTCGATCGCCCAGGGTCTGCATCTGACCCTCGACGAACGCGACCACCTGTTTCGCCTCGCCGGGCACACTCCGCCCACCAGGGGCTCCGCCGGCGAACACATCGGTCCCGGCCTGCTGCGCATCTTCGACCGGCTCAGCGACACCCCCGCCGAAATCGTCACCGAACTCGGCGAGACACTCCGGCAGACCCCGCTCGCCGTCGCCCTCACCGGCGACCTCACCCGCTACACCGGCCCGGCCCGCAGCATCGGGTACCGATGGTTCACCGACCCGGCCGTCCGCGCCCTGTACCACCCCGACGACCACGCGCTGCACTCCCGCGTCTTCGCCTCCGGTCTCCGCCGGCTCGTGACCCTGCGCGGACCCGAGTCGCCGGCCGCGCACCTCCAGCAGCTGCTGATGGCCCGCAGCGAAGAATTCCGCGCCGTCTGGGACGAACACGAAGTCGGTATCCGCTACAACGACACCAAGCGGTACGTGCACCCGGACATCGGCTATCTCGAACTCTCCTGCCAGGTGCTTCTCGACCCCGATCAGTCACACATGCTTCTGGTCTACACAGCCGTCCCCGGCAGCGAAAGCCACGAGAAACTCCGGCTTCTCTCCGTCATCGGAGATCAACAGATCTTTCAGGCGTGACTCCCCGGTGAGTGACGTGCCGACATGTGCTGACTGAGAAACAGGGCGGCGCGGTCCAGTGCCTCGTCGGCTTCGTCCAGAACACCGGCGAACGCCTGGAAGACATGGGGAACGTCTGCCGTGACGTCCAGGATGACGTCGACCCCGGCTTCCCTCGCGCGCGTGGCCATGCGCGTGGAGTCGTCCAGGAGCATTTCGTTGGTGCCCGCCTGCAGAAGGATCGGGGGGAAACCGGTCAGGTCGGCGCAGACGGCGGGGCTGAGCAGGGGCTGGCACGGGTCCTGTCCCGCGAGGTACATGGCCCCGGTGTGTTCCATCCCCGCACGCGTGAAGAAGGGATCGATGCCCGCCTTGCTGTCCATGCTCTCGCCGGTCCGGGTCATGTCGAGTCCGGGCGAGAACGCCACGATCGCGGCGGGCATGGGCAGGCCCGCGCCACGAGCGGCGAGGCAGACGGCGGCAGTGAGGCCGCCACCGGCGGAGTCCCCGGCGAACGCGATCGCCGAAGGGTCTTCGCCGCTGTCGAGAAGTGCGCGGTAGGCGCTGAGCCCGTCCTCGATCGCGGCGGGGAACGGGTACTCAGGGGCAAGCCGGTAGTCCAACGAGAACGCCCGGAATCCAGTTCTGGTCACCAGGTTCCCGGTCAGTGCCATCGCCGTCTCCGGTGAGCCGACCACGTAGGAGCCGCCGTGGAAGTAGAGGATCGTCCCGGCCTTCGGAGTGCCGGCCGGTTCGACGAGCACCGCGGGGCGGTCGCCAAGCGTCGCAGTCCGGGTGCGGATCTCTGCCGGGACGATCATTTCGGCCATCATCGCCCTGAACCCGGCGCGGAGTTCCTCCACCGTCCCGGGGTCCTCCGGCCGAGGCTGCCGAACCATCGCGTCGATCGCCGCGCGCTGTTGCCTGCTCATGATCGCCTCCATCGCAAGTGGATGCCAAGGAACTATATGCCTCGGCATATAAACTAAGATATATGCCATGGCATCTAAGTCAAGCGGTGGCCGGATCGACCTCCCCGGCTTCTTCGACGACCTCGTTCGTTGTGAGACGCGCCTCTACAACGCGCTCAACGACCGTCTGCGCGAGCGGCACGGGATCGTCACCTCGCAGTTCGAGTCCCTGCGCTTCCTGCGCGACCACCCCGGGTCCCGGGTGGCGGACCTTGCCGCCGAGTTCGCCATCGGGATCGGTGCGACCAGCAAGGGCATCGACCGCCTGGAGAAGCAGGCATGGGTCGTACGGCGAACCAATCCATCGGATCGCCGCTCATCCCTGCTGGACCTGACCGATGCCGGTCTGCAACTCGTCGAGGCGGCGGAGGCGACCTTCACCGAAGCGCTGACCGAGCTGACCCACGGCACCCTCGACGGCCCCTCAGGGCCGGCCGTCGTACAGGTCCTCTCGGAGCTCCGCTCCGTGCTCGAACGCGACCAGATCGGCCTGCCCACAGGCTGACCGGCATCGACATCCGGTGCGGCGGCCCGCCGCCTCAGTCCCGCCAGCCGTAGCGCCGCTCGGGCCGCCCTGCCGCGCCGTACCGCAGGGACACGTCCGCCGTGCCGGTGGTGTGGAAGTGCTCCAGGTAACGGCGGGCGCTGACGCGGGAGATACCGGTGGCCGCCGCGCATTCGGCGGCCGACAGGGTGCCGTCCGTATCGCGGAGCGTGCGTTCGACGAGGTCGGCGGTCTCCACGCTCAGGCCCTTCGGGAGGCGGGCGACGGCCGTGGGGACGGGCCCGGCGGACAGAGCCCGGTCGATGTCGGCCTGACCGCGCACCACCGTGGTGAGAAGCCGGCCCCGGCGTGCCGCGTACCGGTCCAGGCGGGGCTTCAGGTCCTCGTAGTCGAAGGGTTTGAGCAGGTAGTCCACGACACCGTGGCGGACCGCGCCGCGCACGGTGTCGGCCTCGCGTGCGGCACTGATGACCATGATGTCGCAGTCGTGTCCCGCGGCGCGCAGTCGCGGGATGACGTCCAGGCCGAAGACATCGGGCAGATAGAGGTCGAGGAGGACCAGGTCGGGGCGCAGTTCGTCGACTGCGGTGACGGCCTGCTCACCCGTGCCCGCGGTGCCGACGACCCGGAAGGGCGGCACCCGTTCGACGAAGGTGCGGTGGACCCGGGCCACCATGAAGTCGTCGTCGACGACGAGGACGTCGATCGTGCCGGAGGGGTCCTTCATGGCGCTGCTCCTTCCTCGACCGCTGCCACGGAAGGGCTCACGGACATACGGGCCGTGAACCGGGCGCCGTCGGCGGTGTTGGCCACCCTGATCTCCCCGCCGCGTCGTTCACAGACAAGCTGGGTGAGGGCCAGGCCGATGCCCCGCTCGCCTTCCGTGGCGGCCTTGGTCGTGAAGCCGTGGTGGAAGACCTCTCGGGCGAGCTCGGGGGCCACGCCGGGGCCCGAGTCGCACACCACGATCTCCACGCTGGACGCGTCCTGCCGGAGTTCGACCTCCACCCAGGGCTCTGGATCGCCGGGGCCGCTTCCGGCGGCGGCGTCGATGGCGTTGTCGACCAGGTTGCCGACCACGGTCGCCACGTCGGCGGCGTCCTCCGCGGCAAGCCGGCCGAGGGAGGTGTCGTCCGAGATCCTCAGGGTGATCCTGCGTTCGGCCGCGAGGGAGTCCTTGGCCATGAGGAGGGAGGCGATGGCGGGGTCGTGGACGCGGCGGCCGATGGTCATGTCCAGGGACTGGCGGCGCCGGGTGAGCGCGCGGACGTAGCGTACGACCTCGTCCTGCTCGCCGATCTGGATGAGTCCGGAGATGGTGTGCAGCTGGTTGGCGAACTCGTGTGTCTGGGCCCGTAGCAGCTCGGACGTGCTGCGGAAGGAACCGATCTCGCGTTCCAGCCGGGCCAGTTCGGTGCGGTCCCGCAGCGTGGTGACCGAGCCGAGCCGGCGGTCGTTCTTCGTGACGGTCATCCGGTTCATCACCAGCACGCGACCGTGCCGTATGACCACTTCGTCGGGTCCGTGCTCCGCTTCGGGCCGGGTGCCGGTGAGGACGTCGTGCAGACGGCCGTCGATGCCGAGGTCGTCCAGCGTCCGGCCCACGCACTCCTCGGGCAGGTCGAGCAGCTGTCGGCCCACCTCGTTCACCAGGGTGAGGCGCTGCTGGGGATCCAGGGCGACCACGCCCTCGGCGATCCCGTACAGCATGGCCTCGCGGTGTTCGGCGAGGCCGGTGATCTCCCGTGGCTCCAGACCGAGCGTCTGCCGTTTGACCCGGCGGGCAAGGAGCCAGGAGCCGGCGAGGCCCAGCCCGCTGGCGATGCCGAGGTAGGCGAGGAGGTAGGAAGACGCACCGCTGAGCCGCTGCCACACCGTCGGGGACGCCTCCCCGATCATGACGGTCCCCAGGGTCCGCCCCAGGTCACCGCCCGCCGCGCCGAGCACCGGCACCTGCGCCACCAGTTCGCGGCTGCCGTCCCAGGTGAGCGAGCCGGACCAGCCGCGTCCGCGGGCCACCCCCGGTCCGAGCCGCAACCGGTCACCGAGGACCGTCGGGTTGGTCGAACTGACGATGCGACCGGAGGAGTCGGCGATCGTCACGGAGGTGACCCCGGACTGCACCAGCGTGGAGTGCGTCAGCGGGGCCAGCGTCTCCTCCGGCGCCGGACGCGGGAGTTGGCCCCGCACCAGTGGATTGGCAGCCAACTGCTCGGCCAGCGCACTCACACGGCGGCCCTCGACCCGGTTGAACGTGGCCTCCGACTGGGCGAGCGAGAGCGCCGCGACCGCCAGCAGCACGACCACGACGATGGCGAGCTGCAACGCCAGCATCTCGCCCGCGAGGGTGTGGCGTCGAAAACTGGTGACCACAACGAACTCAATCTCTACTGCTGACACAAAGTGGGCGGCTCCCACCACGGGCTGCACAATCATGACGTCCATCCCGACGGCTGCGGAAGAGAGGTGCCATGAGAGGTCGCTCGCACGCCCTTCGCGGCGCCCTCCTCGTGCTGTCAGTGCTGCTCGTCACCGGGTGCCAGATGCTGCCCGACGGGGAACCGGCCGACACCGGGCTGCGGATCATGGTTCCGAACACCCCCGGTGGCGGCTACGACACCACGGCCCGGACCGTGGCCCGCGTGCTGCAGGAGACCGGTGTGGAGTCCGGCGTGCAGGTCTTCAACCTGCCGGGCGCAGGCGGCACGGTCGGCCTGCAGCGCATCGTGAACGAGCGGGGCAACGGCAGGCTCGTCCTGCAGATGGGTCTCGGAGTGATCGGCGCGTCGCACGTGGCCCACACGAAGGCGTCCGTCATCGAGACGACTCCGCTGGCCCGGCTCGTCGAGGAGGCCGGCGCGGTGGTCGTGCGCCGTGACTCGCCCTACCGGTCGATCGACGATCTGATCGCCGCCTGGGAAACGAACCCCGCGCGCCTGAAGGTCGGGGGCGGATCCTCACTCGGCGGTCCGGACCACCTGCTGGCCATGGAGCTGGCCAAGGCCGTCGGCATCGGCCCGCACCGGGTCGGCTACGTCGCCTACGACGGCGGTGGCGGCGACCTGCTGCCCGCTCTCCTCGACGGCAAGGTCGACTTCGCCACCACCGGCTTCGGCGAGTTCCTCGACCAGATCGACGCCAGTCAGCTCAGGGTCCTCGCGGTGACCAGCCCACGACCGATCGACGCCCTGCCCGGAGTACCGACCCTCAAGGCGTCCGGCATCGACCTGGTCTTCAGCAACTGGCGGGGAGTCGTGGCGCCGCCCGGCATCCGGGGCGCCGACCGGAAGCGCTGGATCGACGCGCTGACAGCGATGCACCGGTCCCGGCAATGGAAAGCGGAACTCCGCCGCCACGGCTGGACCGACGCGTTCACCACCGGCGACGCCTTCGCCGCGTACCTGTCGCAACAGGACACCTCAGTGGCCCGTCTCGTCAGGGATCTCGGACTGGACTGACCGGGCCACCGCCCGCCCCTCCTCACACCAGCCGCACCACCACCCCTCTGCGCCGCGGCTCACTTCGCCATGCCCCTCACCTGTCCGTTCACCCGTCCGTCGAAAGCAGCAAAGAAAGTAGGGCACCCGCATGACCACGCACACCTGGTGGTTGCTGCTCATCCTCACCATCGCGATCACGGCGCTGATCTACCTCATCAACTCCCGCCTGCGCATCCATCCGTTCGTCGCGCTCATCGTCGTCGCCGTCGGCACCGGCCTCGCCGCCGGTGAGCCCGCCGCCAAACTGGTGGAGTCCCTTGAGGACGGGGCCGGCGGCACCCTCGGCGATGTGGGCATCACCCTGGCCCTGGGCGCCATGCTCGGGCGCCTGCTGTCCGACTCGGGCGCCACCGACGCCCTCGCCCACGCCCTGATCGACCGCTCCAGCACTCAAAGGCTGCCCTGGCTGGTCACGGCCGCGGCGTTCGTGATCGGCATCCCGATGTTCTTCGAGGTCGGCCTGATCGTGCTGCTGCCGCTGATCTTCAGCGTGGCGCGCCGGCTGGAGGCCCAGGGCGGCACGAAGGGCTCCCCGTACGTCCTGCTCGGTGTACCGGCCATCGCCGCGCTGTCCACCCTGCACGGCATGCTGCCGCCGCACCCCGGTCCGCTCACCGCCATGACCGGTCTCCACGCCGACCTGGGCCTCACCATGGTCGTCGGCTTCGTCTGCGCCGTCCCCACCGTGATCCTGGCCGGTCCCGTCTACGCCCGGTGGATCGCGCCGCGCCTCGCCGAGGTCCGCCCGGACGAGGCTCTGGTCGCGCAGTTCACGGGTGCGTCGCAGTCGGTCCGGGAGAAGTCGCCGGTCAGCGTGACGGCCGGCGCAGCGAACGCGTCCTCGGCGGATACGGTCGTCCCGTCCCGTTCCCGGATACCGACCGGGTTGGCCATCACCGCGGTGCTCGTCCCGGTCGGCCTCATGCTGCTGCGGACCCTCGCCGAGACCGTGCTCGACGAGACGAGCACCTTGAGTTCCGCGCTGACCTTCCTGGGCGAGCCCGTCGTGGCGATGCTCGCCGGACTGCTCTTCGCCCTCGGCGTGACCGCTCTGGGCACGCACCGCTCCGGCGAGGAGATCCGCGCCTCGCTGACGGACAGCCTGAAGTCCATCGCCGCCATCCTGCTCATCATCGGTGGCGGTGGTGCGTTCAAGCAGGTTCTCCAGGACTCCGGCATCGGCGACGCGATCGCCTCCGCCGCCAAGGGGGCGCATCTGAACGTCATCGTGCTGGGCTGGCTGATCGCGCTCCTGCTGTCGCTGACCACCGGTTCCGCCACCGTCGGCATCGTCTCCGCCACCGGCATCATCGCCCCCATGGTCAACGGCGGCGGTCTGGAGGCATCGCTGCTCGTGGTGGCCATCGGGGCAGGGTCCCTCGGGCTGAACTATGTGAACCACGCCGGTTTCTGGCTGGTCAAGGAATCCTTCGGCATGGATCTCACGCAGGCCACGAAGACACAGACCGTGGTGCAGACGCTGGTGAGCGTGCTCGGCCTCGGAATGGCGCTCCTCCTGTCCGTGTTCGCCTGACGGCCCGATGTGCGGTGTGCACCTTCAGGTGCACACCGCACTGCGAAGCAGCAGGAGGGACTCGGAGGCGTTCCGGAGCGAGAAGGCGAGTTGGCGGCCGTCCCCGACCGGGAGACGGCCCCGCCGTCCCGCGTGCGTAAAATCGCGTTCCCCTCTCGAACGCCGATCATGCTGCGCGAGAAACGAGGACGTCGAGAGCGTTAAGGCGGAGTTTCACGGGAGTCGCAAGCTAAAAACCTTCAAAAAAACCCGCAAACACGGTGTTTGCCGGAGTGTTGCGATCAGTGCCTGTTGCACTCATGTAACGCTGAACGAGGTAAGGTCGAGGGGCCCCGATGGGGTCCGACGGGGCCGCATCACGTTGAGGGGGAGTACACCATGGCAATTACCGAGCAGCAACGAAAAGAGCTCGCCGCCTTCCTTCGCAACCGACGCGAGCGGGTTGCGCCGGAAGCCGTCGGCATCAAGAACTCGTACGGACGCCGTCGTACGCCGGGGCTGCGCAGAGAGGAACTCGCACAGCTCGCCGGCGTGAGTGTGACGTGGTACACGTGGCTCGAACAGGCCCGCAGGATCAGGGTGTCGAGCCAGGTCCTGAACGGTCTCGCGCGGGCCCTGCAGCTCGATACGACGGAGACCGGACATCTGTTCCGGCTGGCCGGTGAGTTACCGCCGACGGAGCGGGTGCCGTGCTCGCGGGAGCACATTCCGGAGCAGTATCTGACCTTCCTTGAATTCCAGGATCCGCTGCCCGCCTTCATCGTGAATCATCGGTTCGATGTGCTGGCGTGGAATCAGGGATTTTGCGCGCTTTTTCCTTATTTCGAATCCCTGGAGCACTGCCGTCGCAACACTCTCGTGATGATGTTCGACGAGCGGGCCCGGGAAATGCACCCGAATTGGGAGCAGGACGCTCTCGAAGCGGCGGCCCTTTTCCGCGCACAGGCCGCCGACCAGCTCGCCCATCCCGCATACGCGAAGATGATCGAAGCCCTGAAGGCCGAGCACCCGGAATTCCAGGAACTGTGGGAGCGGCTCGACCTGGCTCCGTCCGTGCCGTCCGTCCGTTGCTTCGACCATCCGACGCTGGGGCGGATCGAACTCGGTTATGTGAAGCTGCGGCTCGCGGGCGTGGACGCCACCCTCGTCGTCTACCAGCCCGTTCTGGACAGCCGGCTGGTCGACCGCTTCCGTGATCTGGTCGAGGCGCGGATCCGGGTGCGGCTCCGCTCGTCCGGTGGCTCAGTCGGACGCCCGTACCGACAGAGCGTGCCGGAAGACATTCCGCGGATCCCAGACGGCCTTGACCCGCTGGAGTCGGGGGTAATTCCCTTTGAAGTACAGCGTGTTCCAGGGAACGCCTGAGGTGTTCCAGCGCGGATCGGCCAGATCCACGTCCGGATAGTTGATGTACGAGCCGTCGGTGCGTGCGTCGGAGACGGGTACTCCGCCTGTCTCCGCGTACAAGTCCCGGTAGAGCTCCCGGAGTCTGCGGATGTGCCGCTCGTCGTCGGCGGGATCGGTCCAATAGGTGCCCAGATAGCTCTTGAGGACCGAATCCCGCTGCGCGACCGCGGTGGCCGCGGGGTCCACGGTGTTGACCTTCCGGCCGTAGGAGAACAGCACCACCGTGGTATGACCGTCGTAGTCCGGGTCGGAGAGATACCGAAAGAGCAGCTCCGTCTCGGCGGCCGCGTACGGCCTGCGCAGATAGGCGCCCTTGCTCTTGGAGCGTGTCAGCTCTCCCCTGTTCTCCACGTCCCGCTGCGTAGCCCGCAGCCAGGGCATCTGCGTGTAGGTGATCCGGCACGGGGTCCCTACGCCGCTGCCCACGGCGGCGACGTACTCCTCCAGTCGGCCGCGGGCGCCGGGAGCCGAGGCGTCCAGCTGCGCGCTGAGGGTGATCCGGCCGACCGCATGCTGGTTGAGGTACAGCGCGCTGTACAGACTCGCGTACGTCGGGTCCGTGGCGTCCTCCGTGCTGTGCCAGTCGCCGTGGTTGCGGACGAGCGTGGCGAAGTCCCGCTCGCTCAGCGACTCCCAGGGCCACTCCGCTGAAGCGAACAGGACCGTCTTCGGAGGCCGGGGCAGCACATCCCGCGGGGCGTCCGAGTCCGCCTCCGGGGAGCGGAACCAATAGCGTGTGACCACGCCGAAGTTGCCGCCGCCGGCGCCGGTGTGCGCCCACCACAGATCGTGGTACGGGTCGGAGGGCGACCGGGAGGCGACCACCGTGCGGGCCTCCCCCGCGCTGTCGGCGACGACGACCTCCACCGCCTCCAAGTGGTCGACGATCAGCCCGTGCTGTCGGCACAGCGCGCCGAATCCTCCGCCCTCGACATAACCGCCGAGTCCGACCGAGGGGCAGGTGCCGCCCGGCAGGGCCACGCCCCAGTTCAGATACAGGGAGCGGTAGACGGAGCCGAGCAGCGCGCCCGCGCCGACACCGAAGGCCGCCCGGCCCTCGTCGTACGTGATGTCGTCGAGCTCGGACAGGTCGATGAGCGTGCGCACCGCCGGATCGTCCACCAGGCCCTCCAGACCGTGGCCGCCTCCGCGCACCGCGAGCCGCGCCCCGTCGCGGACGGCGGCGGCGACGGCCCGGCGCACCTCTTCGGCGGTACGCGGCACATGGACCCGGTCCGGCCGGCCGGTGAAGCGCGTGTTGCGTGACCGGGTGGTGAGGGAGAGGTAGCGGGGGTCGGCCGGGGTGATCGCCGAGATGCCCTGTGCCGGGATTCCGGGTACAGCCAGGACGGGATCGGATATGTCAGTCATCGATGGCCGCCATCGCCTTTCGTGAGGTCGCCGCGCGGCGCACCGCGGCGCGGCCGAGGAGCAGGAGCAGGGCGCAGGCGCCCGCGGCACTGCCGAGCAGGGCGGTGTCCCGCCAACCGCCGTGCGCCCAGAGGGGACCCGTCAGCGCGGAGCCCGCTGCCCCGCCGAGGAAGTAGCAGGTCATGTAGACGGTCGTGACGCGGCTGCGCATCTCGTCGCCGACCTGGGCGAAGACCGTTGTCTGGTTGGAGATGTGCGCGGCCTGGACCGCGAAGTCGATCAGGAGAATCGCCGTGCCGAGCATGAGCAGCGAGGACGACAGGACCGACACCACGGCGAACGACACCGTGATGAGCGCGAACGCGGCGGCACTGACGGTCCGTTGACGCCCCCGGTCAGCGAAGCGGCCCGCCAGGTTGGCGCCGAGGGCGCCCCCCGCACCGAGCAGCCCCATCGCGCCGATCGCGGCCGAGCCGTAGTGATAGGGCCCCTGGATCAGGCGGAGCGGCACGGCGGTCCACAGCACGGTGAAGGCGGCGAATCCCAGGGCGCCGTACAGGCAGCGCTCCACGATCACCGGCCGTGCCCGGAGCAGGGAGAACAGCGAGCCGATGAGCGCCGCGTACCCGCGCACGGTCAGCGGCCTCCCGGCGGGCTGCGGGGGCAGGATGCGGCGCAGCATCACGCCCACCCCGAGCATCAGGGCCGACGCCCCCCAGAACACGGCCCGCCAGTCCACGAGTTCGGCCACCACGCCGGCGAAGGTCCGGCACAGCAGCGCGCCGAGGATGACTCCGGTCATCACGGTGCCCACCACCTGCCCGCGCCGCTCCGGCGGTGCCATGCCCGCGGCCTGCGGAACGATCACCATGGCGGCGACGCTCACCAGGCCGAGCAGGAAGAACAGGCCCACGAGGAGCCCGCCGTCGGCGCAGGGAATCACCGCGAGCACCGCGGCGGCCGTGGCCACCAGAGCGGTGAGCAGCCGTCTGCGGTCGACGGCGTCTCCCAGCGGTACCAGCGCGAACAGGCCGAGGGCGTAACCGAACTGAGTGGCCGACACGGACGAGGTGAGCGAGCCGGGCGTGCGGTGCAGCGAGGCCGCGAGCTCGGGCAGGATCGGCTGGAGGTAGTAGAGGTTGGCCACGCACAGACCGCACGCGGCCGCGAGCAGCAGCACGGTGATCCGGCCGACCGGCGGCCGCGGCGGCGCGGCGGGCCCTGCCAGGCCCGTCGCGCCGCCGTGTGCCGCCTCGCTCACAGCGTGCCGCCGCCGTCGACGTGCAGCACCGCGCCGGTCACGAAGGTGTTCTCCAGCAGGTGCAGCACCGTCGCCGCGACGTCGTCGGGCTGTCCGACGCGGCCCACCGGGGTGCTCTGCGCGGTCTGCTCGAAGAGGCCCGCGCGGGCCTCCTCGGGCAGGAAGGACCACAGCGGGGTGTCGATCAGACCGCCGACGACGACATTGACGCGCACCGGGGCGAGTTCCACGGCGAGGGAGCGGCCCATGCCGCCGATGCCCGCGTTGGCGGCGGCGGTCGCGCTCATGTCGGCGTACGACTTGAAGCCGGCCGCACCGGCGATCAGCACGATCGAACCCTGGCCCGAGATCTTCTTGCCGGCGTGCCGGACGCTCAGCAGCTGGCCGACGATCTTGGTGTCGAGGGCGGCGCGCACCGCGTCGAGGGACACGTCGTACACGGAGCCGACGGCCATGTCGCCGGGGCAGACGACGAGGTGGTCGAGGGAGTCGATGCCCGCGAAGAAGGCGGCGACGCTCTCCTCGTCGGTCACGTCCACGACACCGGTGGTGATGCCGTCGATCTCCTTGGCGGTCTGCTCCAGCTTGTCCTGGGAGCGGGAGCCGACGACAACCTGCGCACCCGCGGCGGCGGCCTGCCGGGCCACCGCCTTGCCGATGCCGGACGAGCCGCCGATCACCACTACACGGGCGCCGGAAAGGGAAGAGGGGGAAGTGGACAAGGCTGTCTCCTGGTGACGAGCGAACGGGTTGCGTAGCGGCCGGCCGGAGATGACCGCCCGGCCTGAAACGAGGCTGTCAGCCGACGCCAGAGGCAGGGAGACGAAGTTTCATGCTAGTTGGAACACCACCTGGTTAGGCCTTCGCGAGCGGGCCACCATGGGTTGTTGTCGGGTGCATCGACCTGCCCGGCGCCCTTCCGGTTGTTCCGATATTCCGAGGCGGTTGTCTGTGCGTACGGAAAGTCCCCTCCCGCACGACCCGGTGCCGACGGTGCGCGGGCCGGTCGCCGCGGCGGACCTGGGTGTCACGCTCGCGCACGAGCATCTGTTCGTGCTGAGTTCCGAATTCCAGTCGAATTTCCCCCACTTGTGGGACCGTGAGGCCGGAGTGCGCGAGGCCGTGCGCCAATTGGAGGAGGCCTACGCGGCCGGGGTGCGGACCCTGGTGGACATGACGGTGCTCGGACAGGGCCGCGACATCGACCTGGTGCGTGCCGTCGCCGAGCGCACGGCGGTGAACATCGTGCTCGCCACCGGTGTCTACAGCGTCGACGGCATACCGCTCTTCGCCCGCTTCCGGGGCCCCGGCGCCGCCATCGAGGCGGAGGACCCGCTGATCGAGCTGCTGCTGCGGGACGTCACCACGGGCATCGCGGACAGCGGAGTCCGGGCGGGCCTGGTGAAGTTCGCCTGCGAACGCACCCCGCCGGACGCGTCGGCGCACCGGATGGCCGCCGTCGTCGCCGAGGTGCACCGGCACACCGGCGTACCGGTGGTGGTGCACTGCGACCCGTTCGAGGGCAACGGCGTCCACCTGGTGCGGCTCCTGGAGAAGGAGGGAGTGGCGGCGGGCTCCGTGGTCGTCGCGCACGCCGGGGACTCGGCCGACCTCAACGGCCTGCGCGCCCTCGCGGACACCGGCTGCGTCCTGGGCTACGACCGCTACGGCATGACCCCGTTCGCCCCCGACGAGCAGCGCAACGCCACCCTGGCCGCGCTCGTCCGGGCGGGCCACACGGCCCAGTTGCTCGTCTCGCAGGACCACCCCGTGCACATCGACTACCTGACGGTCGAGCAGCGGGAACGCACCTACCCGGGCTGGAGCTACGTGCATCTCTTCGAGCGCGTCCTGCCCCTCCTCCTCAAAGAGCCGGGCATCGACGAGGAGACCGTGCGCACCCTGCTGGTCGACAACCCCCGGCGGCTGCTCTCGCGGATCGCCGCGCCCCGCCCCGCCGGCGAGCGTACGGAGGCGCGGGATGCCGCTTGAACCCTGGGAGGAGCTGGGGGCCGAGCTGCTCGTCGACGACGAGCACGTCAAGTGCTGGGTGGAGACCGTGCCCCCCGGCGAGCAGCGGCCCGCCCACACCCACCGCCACCCCTGGGTGACCGTCGTGCTCTCCGGGGCGCACGGTGAATCCCTGGACGAGAACGGCGAGTTGATCAAAGCGGTGGCGCTGGAGACGGGACAGGTCGTGCACAACCGCGGCGAACACCTGCCCATGCGGCACTACGTCCACAACCTTTCCGACCGGACTCTCGTCATGGTCGCCATCGAACTCCGCACGCCCAGCGCGCCGGAGGAAGGACCGAACTCATGAGCCGACAACTGCCGCCGAGCGCCCCCGCCCTGGTCACCGGGGCCACCTCGGGTCTCGGCCGGAGCCTCGCCCGGGCCCTCGCCGACCGGGGCTGGACCGTTCTGGTGCACGGCAGGGACGAGAAGAAGTGCGCCGCTGTCGTCGACGAGCTGCGCGCGGCGGGCGGCACGGCCCAGCCGTACGTCGCGGACCTCGCCTCGCTGGCGGAGGCCGCCGAACTGGGCCGGCGGGTGGCCGCCGACCACCCTTCGCTGGGACTGCTCGTCAACAACGCGGGCGTGGGCGCGGGGCGTGACGCACGCCGCCGTGAACTGAGCCGGGACGGCTACGAACTGAGGTTGGCCGTCAACTACCTGGCGCCGGTGGTCCTCACCCGCGCGCTGCGCTCACCCCTGCGGGCGGCGGGTACGGCACAGGTGCTCAACATCGGTTCGATCGGACAGAGCCCCGTCGACCCGGACGACGTCCAGTTCACCCGGCGCTACGACGGCATGGAGGCGTACACCCGCAGCAAGTTCGCACTGGCCGCCTTCACGTTCACCATCGCGGAGGAGTACGCCCGCGACGGCATCGGGGTCAACTGCGTGCACCCCGCGAACTACATGGACACCACGATGGTCGTCGAGGCCGGGGTGCGCCCCTGGTCCTCGGTGGCCGAGGGAACAGCCGCCGTACTGCACGCCCTCGACGAGGGCGCAGGGGGCGCGAGCGGCCAGTACTACAACGAGAGCCGGCGGGCCAAGGCGCACCGTCTCGCCTACAGCGCCGACACCCAGCAGCGGCTCACCTCCCTCACCGACCAGCTCATCGCGCCCGCGGAACGGGCGGGCGGCACGTCCTGGTGACGTACGACGGACACGAGGAAGGGGCCCGGTGCGCCGACCGCACCGGGCCCCTTCCTCGTGTTCTCAGTCCTCCTGGACCATGGCGAGCAGGTGCTCGGGGAACCGCTCGCCGGCGAAGGCACCGGGCGGCGCGATCTCGTCGACCTCCCGCAGCACTTCGGGAGTCGGGGTGACGGCTCCGGCGGAGGCGTTCTCGTTCATGTGCGTGCGCTTCTGAGCCCCCGGGATCGGTACGACCCCCTGCGCGACCAGCCACGCGAGCGCGAACTGCGCCGGTGAGCAGCCCAGTCGGGACGCCAGCTCGCCGATCCTGGCGACCAGCCGCTGGTTGACGTCGAGGTTGTCCTCGGAGAACCGGGGCAGACCGCGCCGCATGTCGTCCGGGGCCAGCTCGGCCCCGGAGAGCTCGCCGGACAGCAGCCCGCGGCTGAAGGGGCTGTAGGCGACGAAGCCGATGCCGAGTTCCCTGACCGTGGGCAGCACCGAGCGCTCGGGGTTGCGGCTGGCCAGGGAGTACTCGGTCTGCACCGCCGTGATGGGGTGTACGGCGTGGGCGGTGCGAATCGTCTGGGAACCGGCCTCGGAGAGCCCCAGGTGCCGGACCTTCCCGGCGGCGACGAGCTGCGCCATGGCGCCGACCGACTCCTCGACGGGCACCTGGGGGTCGACCCGGTGCAGGTAGTACAGGTCGATGTGGTCGGTGCCCAGGCGCTTGAGGCTGGCGTCGACGGCCTGGGCGATGTGCCGAGGGCTGCCGTCGACTCGTACCCCGTCGGGGGTCCTGATCAGCCCGCACTTGGTGGCGAGCGTGACCCGGTCGCGCCGGCCGCCGGCCAGCGCGCGGCCGACGATCTCCTCGCTCAGGCCGGCGCCGTACATGTCCGCCGTGTCGAGGAAGTCCATGCCCCGGTCCAGGGCTGCGTGGATGGTGCGGATCGACTCGGCTTCGTCGCGGTCGCCGTAGAACTCGGCCATGCCCATGCAGCCGAGGCCGATCGCGGACACCTCCAGCCGGCCGCCGAGCAGGACGCGGTCCAGGATGTGCGGTGTGGTGGTGGTCATGCCTTCTCCTCGTGGGCTACGGGTGGTGGGTCGTGGTGGTCCCGGGGCCGCCCTGGCGGGCGGGCAGGAGCTGTTCGAGGCGGCGCAGGGCGGTGGGGTCGGCGAGGGCGGCGGCCGCGGCGACGACGCCGTCGGGACGTACGAGCACGGCTCCCGGGCGTCGTACGCCCAGGGCGCGCGCGGTCCGCGCGTCCAGATGCGCGCAGACGGGTACGTCCCGCTCGGCGAAGGGGGTGGTACGCCCCGCGAGGACGAGCAGCGCGTGCCGCCCCTCGCGCAGCAGGTCGTGGGTGCGGCCGCCGGACGGAAGGGGGATGTCCGGCAGCCGCGTTCCGGGGCCGAGGGGCCCGAGTGCGGGGCCCTCGGCGGGATAGCGCAGGTCCATCTGAGCGAAGCGGGACGGCAGGACGCGGTCCAGGACACCGCTGCGCTCGGCGGCCGACGCCGCGAGGTCGCGGGCCCGCTCGCGCCAGCCGCCCCAGGTCCACAGCCGGGTCTGCCGGTCGGTGTCGGTGACCACGGCTCGCGCGACATGCATGCGCTCGCGCTCCCACGCCCCGAGCGCGGCCTCCGGCAGCCGGCCGCGGATCACGTCGGCGAGGCGCCAGGCCGCTTCGTGCGCGTCCTGGATGCTGGTGTTCAGGCCCTGCCCGCCGGCCGGGCTGTGCACATGCGCGGCGTCGCCCGCCAGCAGCACCCGCCCCTCACGGAACCGGTCGGCCATCTTGCGGTGCACCCGGAAGTGGCCTGCGCCGGCGGCGGAGGCCAGCCGCAGCGGGACCGGGCTGCGCTCGGCGGCGATCGCCCGCACGGTCTCCTCGACGTTCTCCTCGGTGGCGCCCTCGGGGGCGCTGCCGAAGACACGTATGAGACCACCGGGGAGACCGACGACGACCAGCACACCCGCGGGACCCATGAAGTAGTGCGCCTCGGCAGGGGCGAGCGGGGTGTCCCACTCCCCGTCGACGAGGACGAACGACTGGGGGTAGGTCGGCCCCGTGAAAGCGACATCGAGTTGCTCGCGGACCGCGCTGTACGCACCGTCGCAGCCGAGCAGCCGGCCCGTGCGGTGGACGGTCCCCGACAGGTCGGCCGCCACGCTGTCGGCGTCCTGCGCCAGGCCTGTCAGCCGGTGTCCGTACTCGACCCGGCCGCCCGCTTCGTGCAGCGCTTCGAGCAGGAGTCCCTCGGTCTCGTTCTGCGGGAGGGAGAGGGGGGTGCCGAAGCGACTGCCCTTCAGACCGCGGAAGTTGATACGGGCGACGCGGCGGCCGCGGGTGTAGTAGTTGGCGGCGACGAGCGGCAGGGCCGCGTCGCGGATGCGTTCTTCCAGGCCGAGGCGGGCCATCACCTCCAGTGCGCGCGGCTGGAGGACAATCGCCTTTGCATGGGGGTTCCTTCGGGCCGCGCGATCGACGATTCTGGTGTCGATCCCGCGGCGGAGCAGCTCGGTGGCCATCATCAGGCCGGTCGGCCCTGCGCCGACGACCAGTGCTTCGCTGTCCACGGTGAGCGTCACACCTCCTGCGTTCGGGGGAACGGGCGTGCGGGGGTAGGGGTGTACGGGTGGGGGGTGAGGGAGAAGACGGCGCCCCGTCGGCTCATGGGGCCGGTGCACGCCGGATGACCATCGTGCACGAAATCAAAGGGTGGGTCGTGGTGGGTGTGATACCCCTGAGCCCGGCACCACCCTGACGTGACTTCCGGTGGCGGCTCCGGTCGCCGGCAGGCGTAGGCCCCGCCGCCGAGGTGTCGTCGACAGGACGCTGGGAACTGTCAACGGGCGCAAAGCAGGGCGGAACGGGCGTTTCACCCCCGGGTAACTGGTACCGATTTCAAGGGTATGAGCCGCACAGGTGGCAGAACGCTCTGGCTGACGGCTGTCCGACGTTCGAAGAATGTGAGCCACGAGCCCGGCCACTGCCCAAGGAGCAGCACACGATGCCCCTCCCCCAGAGCGCCCTCGCCCCGGACGCGGCCACCACCGCTCCGACCCTCTCCTACCGACGCACGGTCGACCGCGCGGACGTCCACCGCTGGGCGGTCAGCGAGGTCTTCCTCACCGACTACGCCGACCTGTCCTCGGACACCTATCTGGCGGCGGCCCAACTGCCGCCCGCACACTACTACTTCGGCGACCACACAGGCCCGGCCGCCGACCGTCCCGACAGCATGCTCCTGCTGGAGTGCTGCCGGCAGTTCGCCACCTGCATCGCCCACCGCGGCCTCGACGTCGCCAGGGACAGCGCCTTCCACGTCACCGAATGGACGCTCGCCCTCACCGGCGACGCAACGCTCCCGCCCCATGACCGGCCCCGCGAGCTGGACATCAAGGCCGCGGTCACCCGCAGCCAGGTCCGCTCCGGGACGGTACGGGCCGCACGGTACGTCATGGAGCTCTCCCTCGGTGACACGTTCCTAGGCCGCTGCGACATCTCCGCCCGCTACTCGCCCGCGGAGGAGGCGGAGCTCGTCCGCCGCTACCACCGCAGGTCGGCGCCCCCGCTGTCCGATGCGCTGCCCGCCGTACCGCCCGGCACACCCGTGCCGCCCGCCGACGTGGCCCGCCGCGACCCCGCCAACGTGGCACTCGCCGACGCCCGCCACGTGGCCGGCGGGGTGTCGGCCGTGGTGGCGGTGCCGTCCGGGCACCGTACGCACTTCGATCACCCGCAGGACCACTACACGGCGATGATCCTCATGGAGGCCGCCCGGCAGGCCGCGCTCCTCGCGGCGGGCACCGGCGTGCGGATCACCGGCTACCGGTCGAGGTTCGCCCGGTTCGCCGAACTCGACGCCCCGGTCCGGGTCGCCGCCGTGCGCCACAGCTGCGACGAGGTCGCCGTGCGCTTCCGGCAGGACGGCATCGTCGTCAGCGAGATCGCCGTGGGCATCGCGGAGGAGCACTGATGGCGCCCGCGACCGGGCCGGTGCGCGCGGTCTGGACCGACTACGGCGGCGTGCTGACCCCGCCGGTGGCCGAGACGCTGGAGCCCTTCTGCGCCCGGCTCAAAGTGCCCTCGGCCACGCTCCTCGCCGCGATGCGGCAAGTGGCCCGCGACTGCGGGGCCGGTGACGACGCCATGGCACCCCTCGACACCCCGCTGCTCACCCAGGAGACCTGGGAACGCCGGATGGAAGAGGTGCTCGCGACGCACAGCGGCATCCACGTCGACCTCAGCGACTACCCCGCCCGCTGGTTCGCCGACCGCGCGGTCAACCAGCCCTGGCTGGACACCCTGCACCGGCTGCGCCGACAGGGAGTGTTCGTCGGGCTGCTGTCCAACATGCCGCCCGCCTGGGACCGGCATTGGCGGCTGGCCGTGCCGCCCGAGGGACTCTTCGACGCGGTGGTGCTGTCGTACGAGTCCGGCTGCCGCAAGCCCGAGCAGGAGATCTTCCGCAGAGCCGCCGAGCGGGCCGGGGTGCCCGGCGAGCAGTGTGTGCTCGTCGACGATCTCGCGGTCAACTGCGCGGGCGCCGCACAGGCCGGCTGGCACGCCGTGCTCTTCACCGACGCCGCGGACGTCACGGCAAGGGTCGAGGCGCTGGTCACCGCGGGCGCGGCAAGCGCCGGCCCGGCCGTCGTCGCCCCGGGAGGCCGCCCGTGACAGCGGCCGTCATCAGCGGCATCGGCGCCTGGCTGCCGCCCGACGTGGTCGGCAACGACGACCTCGCCGCCCGTATGGACACCTCCGACGAATGGATCCGCACCCGCACCGGCATCCGTACCCGGCACTTCGTCTCCGCCGGCATGCCCACCTCCCTCCTCGCCGCCGAGGCCGGGGCACGGGCCCTGCGGTCGGCGGGTACCGCGGACGTCGACGCGGTGGTGCTCGCCACCACCACACCCGACCGCCCCTGTCCGGCCACCGCCCCCGAGGTGGCCCGCCGCCTCGGCCTCACCGGACGCCCGGCCTTCGACGTCTCCGCCGTCTGCACGGGCTTCCTCTACGCACTCACCACCGCCGCCGGAATGATCGCGTCCGGGGCCGCCGAACAGGTCCTCGTCATCGGCGCCGAGGCCTTCAGCACCCTCATCGACCCGCAGGACCGCTCCAGCGCCGTCGTGTTCGGCGACGGTGCGGGCGCCGTGGTGCTGCGCGCCGGTGAGCCCGGTGAGCCCGGCGCCCTCGGCCGGATCGTGCTCGGCAGCGACGGTTCGCTCGCCGACCTGATCACGGTGCGGGCCGGCGGCTCCGAGCAGCCTCGCCCGCACCCAGACGCCGATCCGGCCGACCGCTACTTCTCCATGCGCGGCCGGGAGGTGTTCGGGCATGCGGTGACCCGGATGACCGAATCGGCACGCGCCGCCCTCGCCCACACCGGATGGCAGCCGGACGACGTCGACCGGCTGGTCGGCCACCAGGCCAACCTGCGCATCCTGCACGCCGTCGCGGAGCAGCTGGACATCCCCGTGGAGCGGCTGGTGATCCATCTGGACCGGGTCGGCAACACGGCGGCGGCCTCCATCCCGCTCGCCCTGGCCCACGCACACGAGACCGGAGAGCTCGCCCCCGGCGCCCGAGTCGTCCTGGCCGCCTTCGGAGGCGGCGCCACCTGGGGAGCCACGGCACTGACCTGGCCCGCGCTGAAGTCCGCGTAGCCGACGGCACGTCGACACCGGGCGCGGTCAACGCCCGGGTCACACCAGCACGTTCACACCCTCACCCCGGCCCGCCCGAGCCGGGTGCCCCCACCCGAAAGGCACCTTCACCATGAGCACCTTCGTGCCCCCCACCTTCGAGATCCTCTCCCAGGTCCTGGAAGAGAAGTTCGGCGTCCTGCGCGAGGACATCAAGCCCGACACCGTTCTCGAGGACATCGAACTGGACTCGCTCGCGCTCATCGAGGTCGCGCTGACCCTGCAGAAGCAGCTCGGTGTGGTGATACCCACCGAGGACCTCAACAGCAGCGGCACCGTCTCGGACCTCTTCGAGCTGGTGAACACGGCGGCGGGGAGCGCCTGATGACCGAGCTCGCCGGACGGGACACACCCGTCGCGATCACGGGCATCGGACTCGTCACCCCGGCCGGCATCGGAGTGGCGGCGAACTGGGAGCGGCTGCTGTCGGGCCGCCCCACCGCGCAGCGGGACCCGGCACTCGCCGGACTCCCGGTGGACATCTCCTGCCGGGTCCCCGGCTTCGACGCCAACGCCCTGCTCGGCCGCTCCACCGCCTGGCGCCTGGACCGGGTCAGCCAACTCGCCCTGGTGGCCGCCCAGGAAGCCCTGTCCGACGCCGGCCTCGACCCGGACCGGTGGGACGGCGCCCGGGTCGGCGTGGTCATGGGCAACGCGCTGGGCGGCACCGCCTCCTACGAGGACGCCCACACCGCGTACCACCAGGAAGGCCCCGACCAGGTCTCACCGCTGGTGATGGTGAACTGGCCGGTCAACATGATCTCCGGATACCTCGCCATGCACTGCCGGGCGCTCGGCCCGAACCTCGTCGTGGCCACGGCCTGCGCCTCCGGCGTCACGGCGATCGGCACCGCACGGCAGATGCTGCAGTCCGGCATGTGCGACATCGTGCTCGCCGGTGCCTCCGAGGCACCGCTCAGCCCCACCCCGATGGCCGCCTACCACCGCATGGGCGCACTGTCCCGGCGCACCGAGGACCCGGCGGGAGCGTCGCGCCCCTTCGACGCGGACCGCGGCGGCTTCGTGGCCGCGGAGGCGGCGGCCGTGCTGGTCCTGGAGCGCGAGCGGGACACGAAGGCGCGAGGCGGCACGGTCCGTGCACAGGTCGCGGGCTTCGGGGCCAGCGCCGACGGGCACCATGCCTCCGCGCCGGACCCGGCGGGCGCGGGCGTGGAACGCGCCCTGCGCTCGGCGCTCGCCGACGCGGACGTCGCCCCCGAGGCCGTCGACCACGTCAACGCCCATGGCACCTCGACCAAGTTGAACGACCTGATGGAGTCCCAGCTGATCAACCGGGTCCTGGTCGGCCGGCCGTCGGTGACCTCCACCAAGGGTGTCACGGGGCACGCGCTCGGTGCCGCGGGCGCCATCGAGGTGGCGTACACGGCCCTGACCGTCGAGCACGGTCTGGTGCCGCCCACCGCCAACCTCGACAAGCTCGACCCCCAGATCGACATCGACGTCGTCAGCGGCACACCGCGCGAGCAGCGCGTCGAGACCGCGACGAGCCATTCCTTCGGGTTCGGCGGGCAGAACGCCGTCCTCGTCCTCCAGAAAGCAGGCACACGATGACCGAAGGCCGGTCCGTCTTCGTCACCGGGGCCAACCGCGGCATCGGTCTCGCCATCGCCCGCGCCTTCGCCGCGCAGGGCGACCGGGTCGCCGTCGGGCACCGGTCGGGCGAGCCTCCCGAGGGCTTCTTCGGCGTGCGCTGCGACGTCACCGATGCCGGGTCGCTGGACACCGCGTACGAGAAGATCGAGGCCGAGCACGGTCCCGTGCAGGTCCTGGTGGCGAACGCCGGGATCATGCGGGACAAGCTCGCACTGCAGACCAGCGACGAGGACTTCCTGGAACTCCTCGACACCAATCTGGTGGGCGCCTTCCGGTCGGCGCGGCGCGCCGTCCCCGGGATGCTGGAAGGCCGATGGGGCCGGCTCGTGTTCATCTCGTCCTTCTCCGGAATGCTGGGCTCCCCGGGGCAGGCCAACTACGCGGCCTCCAAGACGGGCCTCACCGGCCTGGCCCGCTCGCTCGCCCGGGAACTGGGGCGGCGCGGCATCACGGCCAACGTGGTGGCCCCCGGGTTCATCGACACCGACATGGTGGCGGCCGTCAGCCCGAAGCGGCGTGCCGAGTACCTCTCCATGACGGCGCTCGGCCGCCCCGGCACTCCCGAGGAGGTGGCGAACGTGGTGCGCTTCCTCGCCGGTGCGGACGCGTCGTACATCACCGGCGCGTTCATCCCCGTCAGCGGCGGTCTCGGGATGGGCGTATGAGCACGGCGGCGCAGGACACCAGGGCCGAGGACAGCGCCGACCCGTCGGCCGGGGCCGCCCGGCCCGCGGGCGGGCTGCTCGCCGGGAAGCGGCTGCTGATCACCGGGGTGCTCTCCGACACCTCGATCGCCTTCCACGTGGCGCGGATCGCCCAGCAGCAGGGGGCCAGAGTGATCCTGACCTCCTTCGGACGGGCCCTGCCCATCACCGAGGCGATGGCGGAGCGACTGCCGATGCCCGCGCCCGTGCTCCGCCTCGACGTCACCGAGCGCGAAGATCTCGACGCGCTGCAGGACGCGGTCGCCGGTCACCTGGGCGGTCTCGACGGCGTCGTGCACTCGATCGCGTTCGCTCCCCCGTCCGCGCTCGGCGGCGCCTTCCTCGACACCTCGTGGCCGGACGCGGCGACGGCGCTGGAAGTGTCGGCGTACTCCCTCAAGGCCCTGGTCACGGCGTGCCTTCCGCTGATGGAGGAAGGCTCGTCCGTGGTGGGCCTCGACTTCGACGCGGCGCTGGCCTGGCCCGGCTACGACTGGATGGGCGTCTCCAAGGCCGCGCTCGAGTCCGTCACCCGCTACCTGGCCCTGTACCTCGGCGAACGCCGCATCCGCGTCAACCTGGTCGCCGCGGGCATGGTCCGCACCCTGGCCGCGCGTTCGATCCCCGGCGTGGATCGCATGGAGCAGATCTGGCGAACCCGCCCGCCGCTCGCCTGGGACGTCCACGACCCGGAGCCGACGGCGAAGGCCTGCGCGGTGCTCCTGTCGGACTGGCTGCCGGCCACCACCGGCGAGATCCTGCATGTCGACGGAGGGCTGCACGCGGTCATGACATGAGGCACCGGCCCCACGGCGGAGGCGGTACGACACACCTGTGTCGTACCGCCTCTGTCTGCATGCCCACCGGGGTGACAACGGATTTCGCTACAAGTTCCGAAATTATCGAGGCCGGTTCCGGCCACGCGGCCGAAACACCCCCTTCCTACCGTCGCTGTCAGCCGCACCGACCGCCGCCAGGTCGGGCGAGCCCCTCAGCACCTTCGTGAGGCAGGAGCCCAGCGTGTCCCACATGTCCAGACGCAGCGCCCTACAGCTGACCAGCGGCATGGCCGTCCTCGGTACCCTCGCCCTGGCCGGCTGCGGACGCGGCGACGACACCGCTGCGACCGCCTCCGCCAAGCCCGTCGACAGCTCCCCGGCCACGGGCACCGTCAAGGTCTGGGCCCCCCAGGGCGACGCCGACGTGCTCGAGAAGGTCATCAAGCCGTTCAAGGCCGCGAACCCCGGCCTCGACGTGAAGATCACGCTGATCCCGAACGCCGAGTACTACACCAAGCTCCAGTCGGCGATCGCCGCGGGCAAGGGACCCGACCTGGCCCAGTTCTTCCCCGAGGCGCAGGCGCAGTTCCTCGATCCGTCGATCCTCCGGCCCGTTCCGGACGGCCTCGTCGACCCGAACGGCTTCTTCAAGAGCCTCTGGGACGCCGGCGTCGTCAAGGACGTCGCCTACACCGTGCCCTGGTACGCGTACACCTACGCGCTCGTCTACCGCTCCGACCTCGCCGAGAAGGCGGGCGTGAAGGCGCCGGCCACCTGGGCCGCGACGGTGCCGTTCCTGAAGGCGCTCCAGGACGCGGGCGCCGCGCGCGGCCTCGGGGCCGACATCGGCTGGGACATCTTCAACGGCCAGGACGTCGCGATGTACGCCTGGCAGGCCGGCGGCTCGCTCCGTTCCGCGGGCGGCAAGTGGACCCTCGACTCTCCGGCGACGGTCGACGCCCTCAAGTTCAACGCGTCGTTCTTCACCTCCGGCACCGCCGACCCGAGCGGGCCCACGTTCCTCGACGCCCAGCCGTACTTCGTCTCCGGCAAGACCGCCTGCATGATCACGGGTCCCTGGGTCGTCGGCCAGCTCGACACCGCCGCGAAGAAGCCCGGCTGGACGGCGTCCCACGTCGCCACCGCACCACTGCCGGCCGGGTCGTCGGGCAGCACGTCCTTCGCCGGCGGGGGCACCTGGGGTGTCCTCGCGAGCAGCGGCAACGCGGACGCCTCGTGGAAGCTCGTCCGGTACCTCGCGAAGCCGAGCACCCAGGTCGCGCAGTACAAGGCGTACAGCTCGCTTCCGGCCGTCGTGTCCTCCTGGGACGACCCGGCCATCGCCGATCAGCCACTGCTGGACGCCTTTCTCACCCAGATGAAGAACACCCGGGCCTTCCCTCAGGTGAGCACCTGGCAGCAGGTCGCGACCCGGCTGGGCAAGGAGATGGAGGGCGTGGCCAAGGGCACCCAGAGCGCCGAGAAGGCGGCCGCGAAGGTTCAGGCGTACGCCGAGAGCCTCGGCTCGGGTGCGGAGTGACCCCCGGATGACCACCGTGACCGCGGCGTCGCCGCGCAAGGACCGGCGCTCCCGGGGTGTCCGTCGTACGGCTGTGGCGTGGCTGTTCCTCGCCCCGTTCACCCTCGTCTTCCTGCTGTACACGGCGGTTCCCACCGTCGCCGCGCTCGGGTTCAGCCTGACCGACCTGCGGGGCATGGATCTGCGTCATCCGTTCGCCGTCGACCTCGTCGGGTTCGACAACTACCTCCGTCTGTTCCGGGACGACAGCTTCCTGCGGGACCTCCTCAACACGGGCCTGTTCGTGGCCGTCGGAGTGCCGCTCACCATGGGGATCGGGCTGGCGCTGGCGCTCGCGGTGAACTCCGGCATCCGGCGGCTGCGCGGCGTGTTCCGTACGGTCTTCTTCGCACCGGTCGTCACGAACATCGTGGCGGTCGCGTTGATCTGGCAGTACGCCTTCAACGCGAACGGCACCGTCAACGAGGTGTTCGGCGCCGCCGGCTTCGCCGGGCCCAACTGGCTGGACGACCCCGACCTGGCCATGCCCGTGGTCATCCTGCTCGGGATCTGGCGCAACTTCGGCTACGCGATGGTGTTGTTCCTCGCCGGACTGCAGGCGGTACCACGGGAGGTGTACGAGGCTGCCGCCATCGACGGGGCCGGCCGGTGGCGGCAGTTGCGGCACATCACCCTGCCCCTGCTGCTGCCCACCACCCTGGTGGTGACGGTGCTGCTGACCGTCTTCTACCTCCAGGTCTTCGACGAGCCGTACCTGCTCACCAACGGCGGCCCGCTGGGCTCCACCGAATCGGTGGCGCTGTACACCTACCGCCAGTTCGGGGCCGGTGAGTTCGGGGTGTCCTCGGCCGCTTCCTTCGTGACGCTCCTGCTCATCGGCCTGGTGAGCGTCGTCCAGTTCCGACTGCTGAGGCCGCGCACATGACCGACGTAGCGACGTTGAAGAAGCACGAGTCGAAGAGCGCAGGCACGGCCACCATCACCAACCGGATCGCCGTGCGCCCCCGGTCCGTCGCCCGGCCTTTGCTGTACGGCGCCCTGGTGCTGTGTGCCCTGCTCACCCTGCTGCCGTTCCTCTGGGTGCTCAGCGGATCGCTGCGCAGCCTCGACGAGATCCGCTCCGATCCCGGTGCCTGGCTTCCGCACGACGTCACCCTCGACAACTTCACCCGGCTGTTCGCCACCGAGGGCTTCGGCCGGTTCCTGGTCAACAGCATCGTGGTCGCCGCGATCGTGGTGATCGGCAACATCGTGGCGGCCTCGGCCGCCGGTTACGCGCTCGCGAAACTCGACTTCGCGGGCAGGCGGATCGCGTTCGGCGCGGTCATGGCCGCGCTGATGGTGCCGTTCACCGCGGTGTTCGTCCCCCAGTTCGTGATCACCGTGGACCTGGGGCTGGCGGACACCCTCACCGGTATCGCCCTGCCCGCCATGGCGTTGCCCCTGTCGGTCTTCATCATGCGGCAGTACGCGCTGTCGATCCCCGACGAACTGCTGGAGGCGGCCCGGATCGACGGCGCGGGCGAGTTCCGGATCTTCTTCCGGATCTTCCTGCCGCTGGCCGGTCCCGCGGTCGCGACGGTCACGATCATGTCGTTCCTGTTCTCGTGGAACAACTTCATCTGGCCGCTCATCGTCGCCCAGAGCACGTCCAGTTACACGCTGCCGGTGGGCCTCGCCGCCACCAGCCAGGCCGCGGCGCACGTCACCGACTACGGGCTGATGCTCGCCGGTGCGATCGTGGTGATGCTGCCCGTGCTGGTGCTCTTCCTCTTCCTGCAACGTCACTTCGTGCGGGGCATCGCCGGAACGGGCATGCGGTGACCGCGTCGGACGTCCGGATGGCCTCTCTCGACGCGCCCGGCGAGCCGGTCACCGTGCATGCTCCCGCCGGAACCGTCGTCGCCCGTGGCACCGGACAGCTACGGCGTTTCCTCGGCATCCCCCACGCCGAACCACCCACCGGGGCACGCCGGTTCACGGAGCCGTACGACGCGTCCCGGCACGGCCCCACCGCGCAGCAGGTGCCGCTGTTCATGACGACCACCGTGCCAGAGCCGTCGGTTCCCGGCGAGGACGTGCTGAACCTGTCCGTCGTCGCGCCGGCCGCCCCCGACGGTGTCGCGGAAGCCCTGGGGCCCGAACCGTCCGGACAGTTGGTCACACTCATGCACTCCGACCTGGTCGGTTTCGTCGAGGGCCGAGAGCCGGCGTGGGCCATGCGGGCGGAGGTGCGCTGATGCCCCGAACAAACCTCGCCTCCCGCATGAACGGGATGAACCAGAGCGCCGTCCGACGCGTCAACACCTCGGTCATCCTGCGCGCACTGGCCGTGTCGGCCGGGCCCACGACCCTGACGGCGCTCGCCGAGCACGTCGGCCTCTCCCGTCGCACCATCGAACTCGTCCTGGACTCGCTCGTAGCGGCTGGCTGGGTGACCGAGCTGGAGCGCGTGCCGACCAGCGGCTGCGCCGGGCGCCCCGCTCGCCGCTACGAACTACGGGCCGAGAACGCGCTGTTGGCCGCCGTGTGCATCACCACCTCGGACGTCTCCGCGGTCGTCGCCGATGTCCGCGGCCGCATCCTCGGCCGGGCGCACCGGCGGCTGCGCGCCTACCAGGATCCACACGCCACCCTCGACGACGCCGCGGCACTGGTCCTCGAAGCGCTCGACAACGCGGGCGGGTCGACGGACCGGCTGCGCGCCGGGGCGGTCGCGAACGGCGGCGCGATCGACGACGACGGAGTCGTACGTCGTCTGGTCCACACGACGCGCTGGGAGGGTGTGCACCTGCCCGAACAGCTCGCGCGGCGGATCCGAATGCCCTGGTTCGCGGACAACGACGCCAACCTCGGCGCGCTCGCGGAGCATTGGCGGGGCGTCGGCGGTGATCACGACAACCTCGTATGGGCGGTGCTCGGGAACCGGACGGGCCTCGGCATCCTCATCCGCGGAACCGTGCACCGCGGACTGGACGGCGCCGCGGGTGAGATCGTCGAGGCCCGGTCGATGGCGACCAGCCCGATCGAGGATCGCCCCGTGGCATGGCTGACGTCCCCGGAACCGGACCGGAAGCGCGTCGCGCTCGACCGCTTCGACGCGGCCCGGGCCGGCGACCCGGTCGCGCTCGCGGAGGTCGACGAGTTCGTCGAGAACATCGCGTCGATCCTCACCACGCTGTCGTGGACCGTCGCCCCCTCGCTCATCGTCCTCGGCGGCGGCCTGGAGGACGCGGCCGACGTGCTGCTGCCCCGGGTACGCGAGGCGCTGCGCGACGCCCGTACGCCCGCGGTCGAGGTACGCGCCACCGGTCTGGGACACGACGCCGCGCTCGTCGGCGCCGTGAAGCTGGCCCTCGACCGCATGGACACCGAACTGTTCGGCCCGCTGGTCCCCCGCGCGTGACCCCCGCACACATCCGCCCCAGTGGCGTCCCCCATGGAGTTTCCTCGTGACCGACACCCCCCGCACCGACGTTCTCATCGTGGGCAGCGGCATCATGGGATCCGTCGTGGCCCGGCTGCTGCGCGAGGCCGATCCCACGCTCGGCCTCACGATGGTCGACGCCGGATCGCCGATCGGCGAGACGCCCGGCCTGCACCTGCACGACCTCGACGACCCGGTCCTCTGGTCCCGCTACAACGAACAGGTCGCCACCGGCATCCAAGGCATGTACACGGGCGCCGAGGTGGTCCGTGACCTCCCGGAAAGCCTGGCCGGTCTGACGCCCGGCATGTTCCACGCCCTGGCCTTCGGCCACGGCGCCGAGGCGATGCCCGCGACGGCGCTCGCGTGGAACGCGGGCGGGATGGGCGTGCACTGGACCGCCGCGACACCGTGGCCCGCCGGCGACGAGGTCTTCGACTTCGGCGCCCCGGACCGCTGGGCGGCAGATCTGGACACCGCCCGCCGACTGCTCGCGGTCACCCCCTGCGCGATCGGCCCCACCGACGTCGGCCGGACGGTCCTCGACGTCCTGCGCCGCCGCTACGCCGCTGTCGGACCGGAGGACCGGCGCCCGCAGCCGATGCCCATGGCGGTCTCCACGACGGCATCGGGCCCGATGCCGCGCACGGCCCCAGGGACGATCTTCACCGCCATCGCGACCGGTGGGGACCCGGCGTTCACCCTCGTGACCGGAACCCTCGTGACGTCGCTCATCGTGCGCGACGACGACCGGGTCGCCGGTGTCCGGCTGCGCCGCACAGCCGACGGTGCCGAGTCGGAACTCCTCGCGGACACCGTGGTGGTGTGCGCCGACGCGCTGCGCACCCCCCAGCTGCTGTTCGCCTCCGGGATCCGGCCCGAAGCGCTGGGCCGGTACCTCAACGAGCATGCCTTCGTCACCGCCCGCGTCCTGCTCGACCTCGACCGGTTCGGCCTCGACCGCACCACCCTGCCCCTGCCGCGCCCCGGCGAGTTCAGCACGGACTCGCTGTGGCTGCCCCGCAACGGAGGGGCCCAGCCGTTCCACGGCCAGATCATGAACCGCACCTACGTCGACGAGGACGGCCACCCCCTCGCGCACTCGGTGGGCCTGTCGCTGTACGTCCCCGTCGAGTCGCGCCCGGAGAACCGGCTCGTGTTCTCGCCGACGGAAACGGACCTCGCCGGGATGCCGCGCATGAGCATCGAGTTCGACTACTCGGCCACCGACCGGGCACTCATCCGGCGGGCACTCGACGAAGTCACCTCACTCGCCGAGGCGTTCGGCACCTTCGATCCCGCCACCGAACGAGCCGTGCTGCCACCCGGCTCGTCCCTGCACCAGACGGGCACCGTCCGGTCGGGCACCACCGACGACGGCACCAGCGTGTGCGGCCCGGACGGCCGGGTGTGGGGGTACGACAACCTGTACCTCGCCGGCAACGGCGTCATCCCCACCGCGATGGCGGCCAACGTCACCCTGACCGGTGCGGTGACGGCCGTACGCGCCGCCCGCGCCGTCGTCGAACGGTCCCGCGCGCGAGCCGCTCATGGACTCCCGGCGCATGGACTCACCGCTCACTGAGAGGAACCCCCATCCCATGCTGGACATCCCCAAGGAATACCGCGTGGCGCTGCCCGCGTGGATCGACGACGAACTCGCCGACGTGCCCGCCGTCCTACCCGGCCGCGACGACCGGATGCGCCTCGTCCACCGACTCGCCGACCGCAACTGGCGTGAGGGCAACGGCGGCCCGTTCGCGGCGCTCGTCGCCGAGCGGGACACCGGCCGGATCGTCTCGGCGGGAGTGAACGTCGTCCTCGCCTCCGGCGTCTCCAGCGCGCACGCCGAGGTCGTCGCGCTCTCACTGGCCCAGACGGCTGTCGGCGGCTGGGACCTCGGCGGCGACGGAATGCCGGCCCACGAACTCGTCGTGAACTGGCGTCCGTGCGTCCAGTGTTACGGCGCGACGATGTGGTCCGGGGTGCGCGGCCTGGTGGTCGCCGGCGAGGGCCCGGAACTCGAGGAGATCACCACGTTCGACGAGGGCCCGCTCGGCGCGGACTGGGCCGAGCAGTTCCAGGCACGCGGCATCGAGGTCACCGGGGACGTGCTCCGCGACGAGGCGCTCGCCGTGTTCCGCGCCTACCGCAAAGCCGTCGACGCCGACGGCACGGTCGTCTACAACGCCCGCGCAGGTGCCGCATGACACGACCGACCCCGGAGACTCACGCCGCGCAGCCCCGCTTCGCAACCGACCTCGTCACCTTCTACCACCCGGAGTTCTGGGGACTGGACTCCGCCGACGCCTTCCGTGAATGGGCCGCCAAGAACCCGGAGCGCTTCTGGGAACGGGTGCTGGACGCACTGACCGAGGCAGGCGTCACCGGCATCGAACTGACCTTCGCGCCCGGCGATATCGACTCGCTCCTTCGGACCTTCGGTGACGCCCCGTCGTTCCGGCGCGAGCTCGCGGCCCGCGGTCTGTCCGTCGTGAGCGCCTTCATCGCGGCGAGCGAAGGCCTCGACTGGCGGCAGGGCTCGCATCTGCCCGCGATCGTCGCCGACGCCGAGCGACGCGCGGCCTTCCTCACCGAAGTCGGGGCGGACATTCTCGTCGCCGGACTGCCCATGCGGGCCACGTTCGGCACGCGTCCCCCGTTCTTCGTCGACGCCGCCTACATGACCCGCATGGCCGACATCGCACACGTGGTGGGCGAGGCCGTCGCCCACCACGGAGTGCGCCTGGCCTTCCACACCGAGTCCAACAGCACGCTCTGGTACGAGCGGGACATCGACCTGTTCATGGCCCTGACCGATCCGCGCTACGTCTGGCTCTGCCCCGACTCCTGCCACATCGCGCTCGGCGGAGGCGACCCCGTCGCGGTCGCGCGCCGTCATTCCCAGCGCATCGCACTGGCGCACTGGAAGGACGCGGTCAAGCCGATCGACGTCCAACTGACCATCGACGAAACGGTCTTCGCGCGGCAACAGCCCTACATGACGGAACTGGGCACGGGCATGGTGGACTTCACCGAATGGGCCGCCGAGATGTCACGAACTCCCGGCGCCGACACCGTACTCATCGAACTCGATGAGGCATCCGATCCGGTCGCCGCGCTCCGGGCGGGGATGGCCGTGGCGCGGAACGCGCGAATCTGACGCGGCAAAGCCGCCCGCCGGTTTCCCCCGTGGCGGGCGGCTTGCGCCGTAGTGTTCAGAGATCAAGATCGGCGGCGGCGACGTAGCGTCCTGGGCCGCTGGACGACACCGGCCGTAAGCCGGCGACGGGATTCGAACCCGCGTTGCTCTCTTTGCAGGAGAAGTAGCCGCAACCTGCGCACCTGAACGAGGTTCACCGTAGTACGGCAGTCCTCGATGAGCACCTGAATTACGCGTTACGTCAGTGGCATGGCGCTGAAACAGCCCTGACGGAGGCTCATGGGGACGCACCTCCGGTCCCCTCGGCAACTCCCCCCACGGAGGAATTGATGGCTGCAGAGCAATCCCCCTCGTCCCGCCGTGACTTCCTGAGATCCGTCGGCGCCGCGGGTGGCGCCGGAGTCCTGTATTCGGCGATGGGCGCACTCGGGCTCGCCCCGGTGCCCGACGTACGGGCGGACGAGTACCGGGCGCCCCAGCCAAGCGACTTCGCGCTCACCGGGCGCGGCGGCAAGAAGGTGCTCGTGCTCGGCGGCGGCATAGCCGGCCTGGCGACGGCGTACGAGCTGGGCAAGGCCGGTTACGACTGCCGGATCCTGGAGGCGAACGACCGCCCCGGGGGCCGCAACTGGACGGTCCGCGGCGGCACCAAGCTGACCGACCTCGACGGGCGCACGCAGACGGCGTCGTTCACCAAGGGCCAGTACATGAACGCGGGCCCGGCCCGGCTGCCGCAGTCCCACGTCACCCTCGAGTACTGCCGCGAACTCGGCGTCGAACTCCAGGTGTTCACCAACCAGAACGCCAACGCGTACATCTACCACGAGAACAGTGCCGCACTCGCGGGCAAGCCCATGCGCTGGCGCACGGCGAAGGCCGACGTCTACGGCTACGTCTCCGAACTGCTCGCCAAGGCCACCGACCAGGGCGCCCTTGACGCACGGCTGACCGCGCAGGACAAGGAGCAACTGATCGCGTTCCTGCAGAGCTTCGGCGCCATCAAGGGCAAGGCCGACGGCTACGCCTACACCGGCACCGACCGGCGGGGCTACGCCGTCGAACCGGGCGCGGCCTTCGAGGACGGCACGGTCCTCGGCCCGGTGCCAACGTTGTCGGACGTCGTCGCCAGCGGCGTGGGGCAGCGCTTCGCCTTCGAATTCGGCTACGACCAGGCCATGTTGATGTTCCAGCCGGTGGGCGGCATGGACGCCATCCCGTACGCCCTGGCCAAGGCCATCGGCCCACACCGCATCACCTATGGCGCCACAGTGCAGGAGGTCAAGGACCTGCAGGACGGTGCCGAGGTCACGTACCAGGACACCGGCGGCCGGATCCGCACCCAGCGCGCCGACTTCGTCGTCGCGGCCATGCCGCCGATGGTCATGGCCCGCCTCAAGCACAACCTCGGCACGAACGTCACCGCCGCGCTGAAGTACGCCACCCCGACCCCCGTCGGCAAGGTCGGGCTTGAGTACCGCAGCCGCTGGTGGGAGACAGACGAGCACATCTACGGCGGCATCACGCCGACCGACACCGACCTGGCCACGATCTGGTACCCCTCGTACGGCTACCAGGGCCGCCGCGGCACACTCATCGGCTACTACAACTTCGGTGCCAACGCCGTCGCGTACAGCGATCTGCCGCACGCCGAGCGCGTCGCGCGGGCGGTGAGCCGGGGCGTGAAGATCCACGGTGCCAAGTACCGCACCGAACTCGATCACTCCTTCAGCGTGGCCTGGCATCGCACGCCCCACATCGAGGCGGGATGGGTGGGCTGGCCCTCGCAGACCGGTCCCGAGTACAAGCTGCTCAACCAGCCGGCCGGGCACGTCTACTTCGCCGGCGACTGGCTCAGCCATGTCATCGCCTGGCAGCACGGCGCGTTCAGCTCGGCCCGCAAGGTCGTGACCGACATCCACGAAAGGGTCATGGCCGTGTGAAGCGGTGCACGGAGGTCGTGATCGGTACGACCCTGACCTACGGGTTCGGTGTGCGGATGCCGTCGATGATGCGGGTCCAATTGTCGCCGCCGTGTCCGTCGTCGATCGCGCGAGCGTAGTGGCGCTGAACCGCGCGAGGCAGGGCGAGATCGATGCCGGCCCGCTCACTCGCCGCGACGATGTGGTCGGCGGTGGCCCCCATCATCGTCGCGGTGCTCAGGTTGCCCGGGTGTTCGCCTGCGTCGATCTGGGCGGCGGGGCTCCCGCCCGCCTCCAGCACGGCCGGGATGCCGACCAGGGTCGGCATCAGCTCAGGGAAGACGTCGCTCGCCTTGAGGCCCTCCGACTGCAGCAGTGCGATGGCGTGCGTGAGTGACGACAGCGTGGTGAGGAACACGTCGAGATGCGCCAGGTACATCAGCTGGGCCAGGCCGGGGTCCTCGCCGAGATAGCGCGGCGTCCCGATCCGGGTCAGTGTTTCCCGATGCCGTTCCATCGCCTCACGTGGTCCGCTGTAGTACGCGTACGCCGCCTCGGTGCCGATCATCGGGGCCGGCACCATCACACCGCCGGTCAGGAACGTCGCTCCGTGGTCGGCCGCCCATGCCGCGGCCTCACGGGTGCGGTCCGGGGTGTCGGAGCTGAGATTGGCCAGGGTCCGCCCCCGTAGAGACGCCGTCGCGTCGCCCAGGACGTCCCACATCGCCTGGTAGTCGGTCAGGCTGAGGATGCTGAGCTCGCCGGCCTCGATGGCCTGCGCGGGTGTGTCGGCGAGTTGTGCCCCTGCCGCGACCACGTCCTCGGCACGACGTGGCGTGCGGTTCCACACCGTGACCGGGTGTCCGGCGCGCATGAGGGATCGGGCCATGGCCTGGCCCATCGGCCCGAGACCGAGCACGGTGACAGGTGAGCGAGTGGGCATGCGTGAAACTCCTTGAAGACGCTGGGATTTGATAGCCGGATCGCTTGATCGCTGCTGCTCTTGATCACTTGCCGACCAGCTTCGCCTTCGCCATCGTCCTTCGGAAGTACCGACTGAATAGTGGGGTACACACCAGTTGGTAAGTACCCCCACCCACCCGAACCCAGCGAGGTGCCCATGCCTGCCCGTCGAGGTCCCTACATCTGCGGAATCGATGCCGCGCTGGATGTCGTGAGCGGAAAGTGGAAGGGCCTCGTCCTGTGGGAGTTGCATGCCCACGGCACCCGCCGCTTCGCGGAGTTGCGTCGAGCGCTCCCCGGAGTGAGCGAGAAGATGCTCACCCAGCACCTCCGCCAGATGGAGGAGGACGGGCTCATCCACCGCAAGGTCTATGCAGAGGTGCCGCCGAAGGTCGAGTACTCACTCACGGAGGCAGGCACGGCGCTCAACGAGGCATTGCGCCCGCTCGGTGCTTGGGGAAGCGAGCGACTTCGCCAGAACGGGCTCGCCGTCGTAGGTCCCCCACCGTCGACGGACCCGGCAGCGGGCTGACCACCGCCCTGATCCTGCCGCGCCCCCCGCCATGAGGTGCGGGGCCGCCCGCCCGATGCTGCAATGGGCTGACAGGAGTCACCCTTGCGGTCGCCGACGTGCCCGCCCAGGTGCACTTGCTCCGGACGCCACGATGGACCGAATCCGCCTTTGGGGAGTGGTCGTGAACACAGAGCTGGAAGACATGGGACCTGTCGACTACCTGGTCCTCGAATTCCCCGGCAACCGCATGACGGGAGAGGGATTTCCCCTGCTCCTCGACCTCGTCGACCGCGGCATCATCCGCATCCTCGACCTGGTGTTCGTCCGCAAGGAGGCGGACGGCTCGGTGGCCGGGCTGGAACTTCAGGACATCGGCGAGGGCGCCGACCTGACCGTGTTCGAAGGAGCCTCCTCAGGCCTGCTCGACCACAGCGACCTGCAGGACGCGGCCTCGGCACTGGAGACGGACACCTCAGCCGCGATTCTCGTGTACGAGAACACCTGGGCCGCGCCGCTGGCCCGCGAGCTGCGACGCGGCGGCGCCCAGATGGTGGCCGGCGGCAGAATCCCGGTGCAGGCCCTGCTCGCGTCGCTGGACGCTCTCGAGCAGGCCACCCCGCCGAGCGGACCGGTGAACGCCTGACGCGGCCCCGGGCCTCTCCCGGCTCCCCTGGGAGCCCGGAACCTCAGTTCCTGACCGCGTACAACACTAAGGACACACCATGCCGGGACTTCTCCGAGGCGTCGCACGGACCGCCGTGATCTCAGGCACCGCCACAGCGGTGTCCAACCGTGTCTCCAGGCGTCAGGCAGGCCGCTGGGCACAGCAAGAGCAGCGGCAGCCCGCCTCCGAACAGCCGGCCGCCGCCCCACCTCCCGCCCCGCCCCAGACAGCGGCGCCGTCCACCACGAGCGACGACATGACCAGCAAGATCGACCAGCTCAAGCAGCTCGCCGACCTCAAGGCCCAGGGAATCCTGACCGACGAGGAGATGCAGGCCCAGAAGCGCCAGATCCTCGGCTGACGTCGGGCACCGACCGGCGCGTCAGTCCTCGTCCGCCGCGCGGGACGCCTGCGGCGTCCGCCAGGACATCTCGATCTCCAGGTCGATCTCGCCGTCCTCCAGCTCGACCTCCAGCTCGGTGTCCAGCTCGTCCGGGATCCGCACCGTCAGCCGGCCCGGGCCGATGTCCAGCTCCGCCTGCCCACCGCGTCTGAGCGCGGCCGCCACGGCCTCGAGCTGGTCGGCCGCCTCGACACGCGACAGCGTCCGCTTCTGTTCGAACTCGAGATCACTCACGGTGCCTCCCAGATCCTGAACAGCCGACGTCTCTCATTGTCGCGCCGCCACGCCGCATCGGCCCGACGAGGCGGGCGCCGGCGGCGTGGGACGCGGGACGGAGACTCGTGAACAGGCGCAGGCACATGGCCGACGACCGGCCGCTCCCCTGCAGCGTCATGGGCTTTTCTCGTTCCTCCACGGCACGGCCGATGAGTTCGTGGCTTCCGTCCGGTCCAAGCTCGTGACACCTCAGGAAAGGACATCGTCATGTCGGAGCTTCTCGTCGACTTCATCACCTCCCTCGACGGCTACGCCTCGGGAGAGGGGTGGCCCGGGTTCTGGGGCCTGGAGGGCCCGGAGTACCTCGCATGGCTCGGTGAGCAGCCCGAGGTCACCTACCTGATGGGAGCGAAAACCTACCGCCTGATGTCGGGGTTCGCCGCAGGCGAGATCCCCGCCGGCCAAGACGAGTTCCGTCCCGAAGAAGAAGCATCCGTCGACCAGCTCACTCAAGCGTCCAAGGTGGTGTTCTCCTCCACCCTCGAAGCGCCCCTGACATGGGCCAACTCCACGCTCGTCCGCGACGACGCCGTAGAGGCGGTCCGCGCCATGAAATCGGCCGGCTCGGGTCTCCTCAGCACGATCGGCAGCCTCAGCCTGTCCCGCTCCCTGCTCCGGGCCGGACTCGTCGACCGCTTCCGCGTCGTGATGTTCCCGGTGATCACCGGGGCCACGGGCGACGAACGTATCTACGACGGCTATCCGGACGTGGCCCTCGAGATGACCGACCACCGCACCTTCGACGGCCGCACCCAACTGGTCGAGTACAAACCCCGCGTACTCGACCACCCTCCACTCGGCACCTCGGCATGACGCCAGACTGACCAGCAGGAGGAAGTTGTGTCACTGCCCCGGCACACGTATCAGGTCCTGCCCCCCAGACGGATGCAGGGGACCGGTGTGCCCTGGCCGCACGATGTACACATCGCGCTCCCTCCGTCGTACGAGCACGATGACCGCGGCTACCCCGTCCTGTGGGTGACAGACGCCTCCCTCAGCTTCCCGCTGACCGTCGGCCTGATGAACTGGCTCCACACCGTGCAGGAGATCGCCGAGCTCATCGTGATCGGCGTCGGCGCTCCGGACGAGAGCGATCCCGCCGAGTTCGGCGCGCGGCGCACACACGACTTCTATCCGAGGCCGAGATGGGTCAACGCAGGGCCCGGCGGCGCGCACATGGAAGCGCAGTCCGGCGACATGCCGACGGGCGGCGGGGCCGAGGTGTTTCTGTCGTTCCTGGTGGACGAGTTGCGCCCGCGGTTGGCGCGCGAGTTCCGGTTCGACGACCACCACGGCCTCGTGGGATTCTCCGGCGGCGGACACTTCGTCGGCTTCGCCCTGCTGTCCCGCCCGGCGGCCTTCGGCCGCTATCTGGCCGCCAGCCCTGCCCTCAGCGGATGTGAGGATCTGCTGTTCACGCTGGAAGCCGAGTACGCCACGACCCACGACGACCTGGCGGCGAAGGTGTTCCTCGGCGCGGGCGAGGCGGAGCTGACCGATCCTTATCTGGCCGCCGCCGACATCGTCGGGTCGATGACCCGCATGGCGCAGTTGCTGCGACTGCGCGACTACCCGTCCCTGGAGCTCACCTCCCGCCTGTACCCCAGACAGACCCACGGGTCGGCGTTGCCGTACGCGTTGAACGAGGGCCTGCGCACGCTGTACCCCCGCACCGCCCCCGGCATCGGATGACGCCGCTCCACAACTGGAGGAGGTGAGAAGTCAGGGCGCCGGGCTGAGCGGGGCGTCGGCAGTGGCGATGAGGCGCTCCGCTTCGGGGAGGAAGGCCTTGAGGTCGGCCCGGTCCCACCCTTCGATCCCGACGGCGAGCAGATGATTCTTGCCTCCGTACGCGACGTCGGACAGATAGAGCCGCAGTACCGCGGGCTCCGCGATGCCATAGACATGGTCGCCCGCATTCGGCCAGGTCAAGAAGTCCGCGCAGGCTCGAACCGGGCAGTCGGCGGCCTCGTTGACCGCCGTGCTGGAGATCGCGATGTCGACGACCTTCGCCGGCAGAGCGGCCTTGCCGATCGTGCCGCTCCGGGGTGTGGAGAGCTGAAGGTTCGGCCGGGTTCCCAGCCAGGCCACGAGCCCCGATGCGGTACCGGCCACGCCTGCGGCACGTTTGCGATCCTTGCCCACCGGGATCAGGTCGGACCAGAACAGGACCCGGTGCAGATCCCAACTGCCCTCCGGCGCCACGGAGAACTCGACGGGCTGGTCCTCATGGCTCTCCCACCGGCCTGTGAAAGCCACCGTCAGCTGCGCATTGAGGAAGTGGGACGTCCGGTGCGAACCCGCAGGCAGGGTGCCGGGATCCGAACCGCCGGAGAGGCACACCGGCACGCAGCCCGGGATCCCCGCCGATACGGTGCTCGTCGGAGTCCTGGATGAGCCACCGCCGTCACCCGAGCCGCTGGAGCTGCCGCAGCCGCGGGTGCAGGCGGCGCACCGACGCAAGGAGAAGGACGCCTCGTGATCACCAGGGAACGACGCCGTCGTCCTCGAAGAACGAACCGGTCGGGCCGCCGTCGGGCAGTGTGGCGAGGCGGATCGCGGTGGCGGCGCCCTGTTCGGGGGTGCGGGGTCCGTGGAAGCCCGTGAAGTCGGTGGCGACCAGGCCCGGGCAGGCGGCGTTGATGAGAATGTTCGTCCCGGTGAACTGCCGGGCGTACTGGATGGTGAGGGCATTGAGGAACGACTTCGACGGCGCGTAGGCCGCCATGACCGGGCCTATTTCGGTGTCGGGGTCCGCCTGCCGGGTCAGGGAGCCGACGCTGCTGGAGACGTTGACGATGCGTGGCGAGGCCGAGCGCCGCAGCAGCGGCAGCATCGCGTTGGTCACCCGGACGACACCCATGACGTTGGTGTCCACGACCGTGCGGAGCACTTCCAGATCGAGCACGGTCGGGTCCTGCTCCCACCCCGGACCCATCTCGCCCGAGATACCGGCATTGTTGACCAGGGCGTCCAAGCGCCCGGCCAGCCGTTCGACCAGCTCCGCGGCATCGGTCACGCTCCGGTCGTCGGTCACGTCCAGCGGCACCCCGAACGCGTCCACGCCGAGGGCGCGCAGCTTCCCCACAGCGGTTTCGCGTCGGGTCTCGTCACGGGCTCCCACGCCCACGCGGTACCCGAGGCTGCCCAGCCCGGCCGCGATCTCGTACCCGATGCCCTTGTTCGCGCCGGTCACCAGCGCGGTCATTGTTTCGCTCATGCTGATCATGGTGGCCCTCGGACGAACAGCGCGGCCAACACCGATACGGTGCCCTGTCATACCCACCAGGTATCACCGCGTATGCTGCGGCCGTGGACACCCTGGAAACCCGCGAGTTGAGGTACTTCGTGGCCGTCGCCGAGGAACTGCACTTCGGGCGCGCCGCCGAACGCCTCGGCATGGCCCAGCCGCCACTGTCGCGGGCGATCCAGCAACTCGAACGGCGCCTCGGGGTCTGCCTGCTGGAGCGCAACCGTCGCGGTGTCCGCCTGACCGATGCCGGAGAGGTGCTCCTGCAGGAGGGCCGGGCGGCCCTCGACGCGACCGCCGCCGCCGCTCGCCGCACCCGGCGCGCCGGCGGGGCCGACAGCCCCGGCGGCCCGCGCAACCGGCTGGTCCTCGTGGTGAAGGCCGCCGCGTCCCACGAACTCCTGCAGAAACTTCTCGACGCCTACGCGGCGGAACCCGACAGCGCCGAGATCGAAGTGCTGCCGTGCAGCATCAACGAGCAGGAAGAACTGCTGCGCGACGGACGCGCCGACGTCGCGCTCATGCACACGCCGTGGAACTCCCTCGCCGGGTTCGACAGCGAGCCCCTGACGACCGAGGGACAAGTCGCCGTCCTGCCTGCCGGGCACCCCCTCGCCGCCCACGAGACCTTGTCCCTCGCCGATGTCAGCGACATCCCCGGTCTGCCGCTCGCCCGCTGGCCCACCCGCGGCGCCTACGCACCCGGCCCCGGCCCCGAGATCCACAACCAGACCCAACTGGCCCAGCTCATCGCCCTCGGACGCACCGTGGCGATCGTCCCCGACTCCGCGCGCTCTTGGCTGTGGGCCGAGCACAAGGCCGTCCCCCTGGCCGACGCACCGCCCATCGTGACCCACATCGTCTGGCCCGCCCACAGCCGCTCCCTCACCCTGGCCGGCCTGGTCCGTACGGCCGTACGACTGTGACCAGGTCCTGCATGTGAGACAGGGACCGGCTCGCCTGGCACGGCACGCGACGGCGATGCCGCCGACAGCCTGAACCACGCCGTCACGCGGTCAGGTCCAGCCCGGCCGCCGGGCCGGTTCAGGCGACGGCGGGGCTGCGGCGCTCGACGAGGACGACATCGCGCCAGCGACCGTGGTGTCGGCCGAGGCGTTCGCGGGTGCCGACGACGCGGAAGCCGGCCTTCTTGTGCAGGGCCAGGCTGGCGGTGTTCTCCGGGAAGATGCCGGACTGGACGGTCCAGATCCCGGCCGCGTCCGTGGCGGCCAGCAGTGCCTGGAGCAGGGCGAGGCCGACGCCGCGCCCTCGGGCGCCGGGATCGACGTAGACGGAGTGCTCGACCACCCCGGCGTACGCGCACCGGTCGGAGACCGGGACCACGGCGGCCCAGCCGAGCACCCGGCCGTCGCCGTCGAGGGCGGCGAGGCGGTGCTCGGCGAGCCGGGTGGCGTCGAAGACGTCCCAGGTGGGGGCGGTCTCCTCGAAGGTGGCGTCGCCGCCGTCGATCCCGGCCTGGTAGATCGCCAGGACCTGGTCGGCGTGCTCGGGGAGCATCGCGGTGACGGTCACCGCGGCGGCGGTCACGGTGTGGCCTCGATGTCGAGCTCGGCGAGCAGACCGCGGACGCGCTGCTCGATCTGGTCGCGGATGGGGCGGACGGCGCCCGTGCCCTGGCCTGCCGGGTCGTCCAACTGCCAGTCCAGGTACCGCTTGCCGGGGAAGTAGGGGCAGGCGTCGCCGCAGCCCATGGTGATGACGACGTCGGAGGAGCGGACCGCCTCGGTGGTGAGGACCTTGGGGATCTCGGCGGAGATGTCGATGCCGACCTCGGACATGGCCTCGACGACGGCCGGGTTCACGGTGTCGGCCGGGGCGGAGCCCGCGGAGCGCACCTGCACGCGGTCGCCGGCGAGGTGGGTGAGGAAGGCGGCGGCCATCTGGGAGCGGCCGGCGTTGTGCACACAGACGAACAGCACGGAGGGGTTCGCGGAAGCGGTCACGGGAGGGTGTCCTTCGGGGGCAGGTGGGGGTGATGCGGCAGGGTCAGTGGCCGATTGCGGCGGGGTGGTGTTCGCCGCGATCCCGACGAAAGTGTCAGCGATCCGGTGAACACCGCGGTCTCGGTCATCCCGCCGCTTCAGCACTCGCGCCGGCCGGTGTCTCCAGCAGGGAGGAGAGCCTGGCCAGGGCGGCGGGCAGGACCCAGTAGTAGACCCAGGTGCCGCGCCGCTCGCAGCCGACCAGTCCGGCCTGGCGCAGCACCTTGAGGTGGTGGGAGATGGTCGGCTGGGAGACATCGAACGGGCCGGTCAGGTCGCAGACGCACGCCTCGCCGCCCTCATGGGAGGCGATCAGCGACAGCAGCCGCAGCCGCACCGGGTCGGCCAGCGCCTTGAACATCTTCGCCAGTTCGACCGCGGCTTCCTCGTCCAGCGACTCGCGGACCATCGGCGAACAGCACGCGGCCGCCTCCGGGTCCTGGCCGAGGACCTTCAGCTCCAGTTTCGACATACGTCTATGTTGACAGCTGTCTAATCAGGGAGCAAGCTCACTGCATCGATAGCAGTCGATACAAGACATCGACTCAAGGAGACCGTCATGTCCCGTGTTCAGCTCGCCCTGCGCGTCGCCGACCTCGAAGCCTCGATCGCCTTCTACACCAAGCTGTTCGGCGCCGAGCCGGCGAAGCTCCGTCCCGGCTACGCGAACTTCGCCATCACCGAGCCCCCGCTCAAGCTCGTCCTGATCGAGGGCGGGGCCGGCGAGGACACCCGCCTGGACCACCTCGGCGTCGAGGTCGACAGCACCGACCAGGTCACCGCCGCCACCGCCCGGCTCAAGCAGGCGGGCCTGGCCACCTTCGAGGAGAACGACACCTCCTGCTGCTACGCCGTCCAGGACAAGACCTGGGTGACCGGCCCGGGCCGGGAGCCCTGGGAGGTCTACGTCGTCAAGGCCGACGCCGACGCACTCGGCAAGAGCACGGCAGGCGCACCGGACGCCTGCTGCGGCACCCGATGAGGCGTCACACGGCGTGACCGTGTGCGGGGCCCGCGGACGGGGGCTTCCGCTGGAGACGGGGTGGCTTGCCCGCTGTTCCCGCGACGAGTTTCTGCAGCAGGCTGTACGAGAGGATCGGCAGCAGCACCTCGGGGCGGTGGGAGAACCAGCCGGCGGCCAGCACGGCCGCGGCGCTGCTGTTGTTCATGCCGGTGGCGAAGGTGAGAGACAGCCGGTCCGGCTGGTGGTCGCCCGTCCAGCGGGACATCCATCGGCCGCAGGCGAAGGCCAGACAGCACACCGCACCGGACAGGCCGAGCGCAAGCACCAGCAGGTCCGGGTCCGGGTGGGCGAGGGCCTGACCGAGGGCGCCCGCGGCGTTCAGGTAACAGAGCAGCAGCACGTTCAGCACATTGACCGCTTTGACCGTGGGCAGGAGCCGGCGCGTGCGGGTCTCGCCGAGCGCCGCCCGCACGGCGATTCCGGCGAGGCACGGCACCACCACCGACACCAGCGCGAACACGCCGGCCCCCGTGCGGGCGATGAGGTCGACGGTGCTCGTGTCGTCCAGGGCACCCGCGCCGTCGGGGCCGACCAGGGCACCGGTCAGCTGGATCCCCAGCGGGACGGTGAGCGGGCTGAGCAGCGTGGAGCCCATCACCATGGCCACCACCAAGGGGACGTTGGCGCCCGCGTTCTGCCCCCAGGAGGCGGCACCGCCGGCGATCGGCATCGCCAACACCAGCATCAGCCCGACCACCAGCCCCTCCGCCTCGGCCGTATCGGGCCACGCACGCAGGCCAAGAGCGACGACGGGCAGCACGAACAGCGGAAGCACGGCGTTGGCGGCGACGCCGAGCACCAGCCGCACCGGCCGCGAGACCACACCGCGCAGGTCCGCGACCCGCACCCCCAGACCGGCACTGAACAGCATCACCGCCAACAGCACCATCGACACCGTCACTGCCCTGCCACCCGCGGAGATCGGCAGCGTCAGCCCCCGCAGCTTCTCGCCGGGAGCCGGGAACAGGCCGGCCAACACGTAGCAGGCCACCATCAGCCACAGCAGCCTCCGCTGCACGATCTTCACGCAGTGGAGTCTATTGGTCACACACTGCTACGGCCTGCCCGGGGCGTTCCACTCTGGTTATGGCCGAATTTCGTCACCAGTGGGTCACAGGCCGGAGTGCGGCAGAACTGACCGGCTTCACGGTTCTGTCTGGTTCGACGGGGCGGCGAAGAGCCACGCTCCGGACAACTGGGATACGGGGGACAGCATGCGGTACATGAACGCAGTGCGCGGTTCGGCGATGGCGGTCATCGTGACTTCGGCGGCGCTGGCAATGTCGGGATGTCAGCCCGACGGGGGCGGCACGGACAACGGAAACAGCGGCGTCACCCCGTCCGCGACCGTCAGCTCGGCACCCCCCTCCGACACCCCGGAACCCACCGGCTCAGCTTCCGTTTCCCCCGCGTCTTCCGCCTCCGCCTCCACATCCGCTCCGGGCGGTTCGGCGGCGACCTGTTCCGCCGACAGCCTCAAGGCGACCGCACGTCAGGCCGCCGTGCGGCCGGCCGGTACCGGGACCGGGGCAGCCGTCGTCGAGTTCACCAACGTGTCCGGACAGACGTGCGCGCTCAACGGGCACCCCACGGTGGCCGGCGCCGGAAACGGCTCTCCCGAGATGAACGTGCCCCTCACCGTCAAGCCGACCGGAGCCACGGCGTCAGTGCAGGTGGCCCCCGGCGGCAAGGCGTGGGTGAAGCTGACGTTCGTACAGGTGCAGGGAGAGGGCGACGGATACTGCGTGTCCGGTTCAGCGCCCGTGCTGTATCCCACGATGGTCGTCGGACTGCCGGGATCGGGCGCACACCAAGTGGCCCTGGACGACGGTCAGTTCGCCGAGTGCGACGACACGGTGACCGTCACCGCCGTATCGGCGGCCGAGCCCTCCTGACCGGCGCACGGCGGCAGCGGGATGCCTGACGGGCCGCTGCCGCCCCCTCCGGAAGCGACTTCCGCGGTTGCATCTCCGTGTGATGTGATCTTCGCCTGGGGGGAGATGATGCCGATGCCCGACGTACGTGAACCCGTGCTGCCCGCACCACTGCGAGCCGTCCAGATCCTGCTGCTGACGCTCGCCCTGGCCGGCATCGTCTCGATGCTCGCGCTCTCCGACGGCCTCACCGCCTACGGACAGGGCGAGTTGATGGCGCCCTGGCTGCTGGTGTGGGTCAACGCGGCGCTGTGCCTCACCTACGACGGCAGCGCACGCGGTGGGGTACGGACGACGACCCTCGTGCTGATGACGCTCGTAGTGCTGCCGACCGTCACACGCCTCGGCGAGGCAGCGTCGCCCGGGCCGTTCCTCGACGCGGCGCTGCGGCTCCTGCTCGGGGTGCCGGTGATCGTGCTGTTGTTCCTGCCCGAGTCGACGGCCTGGTTCGACCGCGAGCGGTGACCCACCAGGCGCCACCGCCGGCGGCCGAACGCCTGCCTCGGCCCGCACCGGATCCCGCCATGGCACCGAAGTCCTCGATTCGCTGAACGCGCGGGCCGCCTGGGTTAGCCTCCTCTTCCACCACATACGAACTGGCGTACGCCGAAAGCAACTTCGGGGGACTTCTTGTCCGAACAGCGGCCGGAGCCTACCGACGACGCGGGTGCCGCGCTGCGGCGGACCGGTGCCTCGCCCCTGCGGCCCGGCGACCCGCGGCGGGTCGGCCCCTGGGTGCCCGTCGCGCTGCTCGGCAGCGGCGGAATGGGACGGGTCTATCTGGCGCGCCCCGCGCACGAGGGTCCTGGGCTGGTCGCGGTCAAGGTGATCAGGCCGGAATACGCGGAGGACCCCAGATTCCGGCGCCGCTTCGAACGGGAAGCGGCGGTTCACGCCCGGTTGCGCATGCCCTACGCGCCCCGGTTGTGCGGCACGGGCTTCGACGACGACCTGCTGTGGATGGCGACCGACTACATCCCCGGCTTCGACCTGGCCGAGACCGTACGCGAGGACGCGCCCCTGACGACGGACTCCGTCTGGCGCCTGGTGGCCGACCTCGGGCAGGCCCTGGCAGGGCTCGGCGCCGAGGACATCGTGCACCGGGACCTCAAGCCGTCCAACGTGCTGCTGTCCGTCCACGGCGCCCATGTGATCGACTTCGGGGTCTCCAAGGCCGCCGACGCCAGCGCCATCACCGGTACGGGCAACCGCGTCGGGACTCCCGCGTACATGTCGCCCGAGCACCTCAAGGAGGGCCGCTCCGACCTCCGGTCCGATGTGTTCTCGCTGGCCGGGACCCTGGTCTACGCGGCCACCGGACGCGCGCCGTTCGGCGACGGCACCGGCGTCGACGTCATGCACCGGGTGGCGTACGAGAACGCCAATCCCGAAGTGCTCGGCGAGATCGCGGCGACGGACCCGGACCTCGGCCGCCTGCTGACCGCCTGTCTGGCCAAGGAGCCCGCAGACCGGCCCACCCCGCAGGAACTGATCGACGCCGCCGCGGCCCGTACCGTGCCGGCCGCCTGGCCCGAGCCGCTGGGCGCCAACCTGCTTGCCCGGCAACAGGCTTACGAGAAACTGCGCCACCTGCCCGTGGCGGCCCTGACCCGGCCGTCCTCGCCGGCCGCCCCCGCCGTGCTCCTCTCCGCGCGCGTCCCCAGCCCCGTTCCGTCCCCCGTGGCGCGACCGGTACCGGTCGAAGCCGGCTCGCGGACAGCACCAACGGGGCCGCCGGACCGGGACGGGACGTCGTCCCCGCGCGGCAGAAGGGCGTTATGGATCGCCGCCGCCTCCCTCTCGGCCTGCGTCCTGGCGGCGGCGACCTACTGGAGCCTCCCCGGGGAGCGGCCCGCGACCGCCGACGCCCCGGAAACCGGCACCCGCTCCGGCAGCACCATCTCCACCCTGCCCGGGGGCCGTACGCCCGTCCCCGCGCCCTCGGGCACCACCGGCCTGACCCGCCCAGACGTCGACGGCGCCGCGGACAAGGGCGTCAACAGCGGTGGGGAGGCGGCCACTTCGCCGACCGAGGCGCAGCCCTCCGCCGGCGCCGATGCCACTGCCGACGCCGACCCGAGCGACGGCGCTCCCGCTCCCACGGCCTCGCCCACCCCCACCGCGCCCACCGGCACCGCCCCATGGCTCTCCGACTGCACCTACTACGGAGGCAACGGACGCACCCGCCTCGGTGACAGCGGCAAACGCGTACAACAGGTGCAGTGCATGCTGACCAAGCGCGGGTACGGCGTCGGGAGCACGGGCGTCGACGGGGAGTTCGGGACCGGCACCCAGGCCGCCGTGGAGGCGTTCCAGAGCGACCGGGGCCTGGACGCCGACGGAGTGGTGGCACACGACACCTGGGTCGCCCTGCGCGACACCGACTGACACCCTGCGCAGGACCACCGCCGTGATGGTCTGTCCCGGCTCGTCGGCCCGCACGGGCGCTAGGCTTCGCCCGCAGGACATGACGGGGGGCTGAGTGCATGAAGTCCGAAGGGGTGCCGCGGTGGGCGTCGGCTCTGGACGCGGTGGTGGTCTACGCGCAGGGCGCGCTGTGCAGCCGACTGGCGCGGGGAACGGTGCCGCCCGACGGCCGCGTCCTGGTGACGGGGCTGCCCCGCACGGTGGACCCGGGTTCCGTGCGGGCCCGGGTCACGGGTGACTCAGGTGCACGGGTCACCTCGGTCCGCGTCGAGGTGGAGGCCGAGCCCGCCGACGGCGACTTGGCCGACGGGCTGCGGCAGGAGAGGGAACGGCTGGAGGACGCGTGCGATGCGGCCCGGGAGCGGCACGAGCGGCTCCTGGTGCGGATCAAGGAGATCACCGAAGTCCGTCCGGTTCCGCCGCCGCGCAAGCGCGATGATCCCGATCACCACCGCCGTACCCCTGCCGAGGCGTGGTTGACGCTCGCGGACTTCGTCGACCAGCGGCTCACCCGCCTGCACGAGCGCCTCGCCGAGTCCGAGGAGGAGCTGCGCCGACTGAAGCACGACCTCGCCATCGCCGTGGACCGCTGCGAACGCGCCTCCACCGCGGCACCGTCCGGGCAGGTTCTCACCACGGTCTGCGCGGCCGTGACCCTCGACGGCGGAACCGGTGAGGTGGACCTGGAGATCGAGTACGGCGTCCCGGGCGCCGTATGGGTGCCGGCCTACCGCCTGACCTGCCGTCAGGGCGACGACAGCGGCACCCTCGTGCTGCGGGCCGGCGTGGCCCAGCGCACCGGTGAGGACTGGACCGGCGTACGGATCGCACTGGCCACCGCCGACCTGGGGCGCGGTACGGAGCTGCCGCGACTGCGCTCGCTGCGGATCGGCCGCCGCCAGCCCGCCCCCGAGCCGTCCGGCTGGCGTGAGCCGCCCGCCGGGCTCGCCGACCTCTTCACCGCGTACGACGCCGCGGGGCCGCGCCCGGCGGCGCTCTCCGCCCCGGTCCACGTCGGCGCCACTTCCCGGTCACCCGACGTGTACGGCGCCGCCCTCCCGCCCGTACCCCCGTCCGTGAGCACGGCCGGTGCTCCCGTCCCGCCCGCTCCTCCGGCGTACGGCGGCCGGCCCCCGGCACCCGCAGCGCCGGGCGGCGTCCCGGCACCGGTCGCGTCCGCGCGTGCGGCGCAGCCTCGGACGGCGACCCTCCACGGCGCGCCCCAGGCGGCCCCCGCAGCCGCGCCGGCGGCGCCCTCGGGGGTGATGGCCCCGCCGCCGGCACCACCCGCCCCGCCCGTCGGCCCGCCGCAGCCCAGCAGTACCGAACTCGACTACGCCGCGCTCGTCCTCAACGGCCCCGAGGAGTCGCCGGCACGCAGGGGAAGGCTGTTTCCCGCCCCGTCCTTCGACGCGGTGGCCGTGGAGCACCGCCGGCGGGCCGAGGCGGTGGCCGCGCTGCCGCTGCCCGCACACGCCGTACGGCCCCGTGCGTCGGCGGGCTCCTTCGACCACCGCTACGACGCCGTCGCCCGCGTCGACGTTCCCTCGGACGGCACCTGGCACACCGTCACCGTCGGCCGGATCCCGGTCGGTCTGCGGACCGAGTACGTCTGTGCACCGGCGGTGGAGCAGCGGGTGTACGCGGCTCTGGTGCTGTCGAACGCCACCGATCAGGCGCTCCTGGCCGGTCCCGTCGAGGTCCGGGTGGACGACGACTTCGTGGTGAGTGCCGCGCTGCCCACCCTCGCCCCGGGCGGAGCCCGGCGGATGGGCCTCGGCCCGGCCGAGAGCATCCGCGTCACCCGCCGCACGAGCCTCAAGGAGTCGACGGCCGGGCTGCGCAACAACGTCACCGTGCTGGCCCACGGCGTCCATGTGGAACTGGCCAACACGCTCGGCGAGCCCGTCACCGTCGAAGTCCGCGAACAAGTCCCGACCACGGCCGAGGCGGACATCCGCATCGAGGAACAGGCCGACTGGACCGTCCCCGACGACACCGCTTCCGCCGACCACCCCGACCCCGGCACGCGCGTGTGGCGCGTGGACCTGCCCGCCGGAGGCACCGCCACCCGGAGCGGCGGCTACGAGATCCGCATCCCGGCCGCGAAGGCCCTGGTCGGCGGCAACCGCAGGAGCTGACACCCCATGTCCACCGACCTCGACCCGATCCCGCTGCCCGTCACCGCCGTCACCTGCCTGGAGGACCGGGCCCAGATCGAACGGTCCGTCACCCTCGACCTCCAAGCCGGCGTGCAGCGGCTGCGCCTCGGACCGATCAGCGCGCTGGCGGTCGACCCGACCCTCCACGCCGAAGTGACCCCCGCCGCAGCCGAGGCGACCGTCCTCGACGCCAGGATCGTCCGCGCCTGGACACCGCGCGGGCCGCTGCCCGGCGCCGACGACTCCGCTCTGCGGTTGCGCGTCCACGCCGTCAAGGAGGAACGCTCGGCGCTCGAACGGCAGCGCGACCGGCTGCGTGCCCGCCTCGACCTGCTCTCCCGTCTCGCCGCCGACCTGCTGCGGGAGATCGGCGAAGGCGCCGGTCACGGCGAGACCGACACCGCGCGGTGGACGGCTGAACTGGACCGGGTGGACGACGAACGTGACGCGCACGGTGAGCACGTGCGTACCGTCGAGGCCCGGCTGAAGGCCCTCACCACCGAGCTCCGTCAGGCGGAGCACGCCCTCGAGCTGTCGGAACAGCGCCAGGCCGAACTGGTCGGCCACGTCGAGCTGACCGTGGAGGCCGGCGCCGCGGGCCCCGCGCGGCTGCGGCTGAGTCACCTCACCGCGTGCGCCCTGTGGCGCCCCGCCTATCGGGCCGTGCTCGACGGCGGGCGACTCACCCTGGAGACCGACGCCGTGGTCTGGCAGTGCACCGGCGAGGACTGGACCGACGTACGCCTGACGTTGTCCACGGCGCGCTCGGCGCAGGCCACCGAACCGCCGCACCTGACGCCGGACCGGCTGACGCTCACCGACCGCTCCCCGGCGGAGCGCCGCACGGTCGCCGTCGAACTGCGCGAGGAGGAGATCGCCGAGCTGGGCCCGGCCCCGGTGCTCGGCCTGCCGGGGGTGGACGACGGCGGCCGCACCCAGGTCCTGCGCTCCCCCGCCCCCGTCTCCGTCCCCGCCGACGGCCGCGCCCACCGCATCCCGCTGTCCGCGGCCGACGCGGTCGCACGCAGCGAGTACGCCTGCTCCCCCGAACTGTCCCCCCTCGTCACACACGTCGTGCGCTGCGACAACCCGACAGGGCACGCGCTGTTGGCAGGCCCGGTGGACCTGGTCGGGGCGGGCGGTTTCGGCGGCCGCGGGGCGCTGGGCTTCACCGCTCCCGGCGCGCCCCTGGAGCTGGCCTTCGGCAGCCACGACGACTACCGGGTGCTGCGTGAGGTGGAGGAGTCCCGTGACTCCTCCGCGCTCTCCCAGCGCACCACCGTCACCCGCACGGTTCGTGTGCACCTCTCCCGCTTCTCCGCCCCGGGTGAAACAGGCGAGCAGTTGGTGACCGTACGGGAGCGCATCCCGGTCTCCGAGGTGTCGGCGGTGGAGGTACGGATCCACAAGGACGCCAGCTCCCCGGCTCCGGACACGATCGACACCGAGGGCATCGCCCGCTGGGACATCCCCCTCCCCCCGAACGCCCGCCGCACGCTCACCCTCGTCTACGACATCTCGGCGAGCGCCAAGGTGACCGGCCTCTGAGCCCGGCGCGCCGCGCGCGTCGGCCGCGGAAGGTCACCTGTCGGCAGCGGAGGGGTGGACATGCTCCGCGGACTTGGTTCCGTGCGCCCGGCTCCTGCCTCAGGGTCCCGCACACGTCGACGCGGCGCCCTCGTGCCCGTACCAGACGGTGTCGATCTCGCGGCCGTCGGCCAGGGTGTGGCGGGCCGGGCCGGGGGTCGGGACGAAGCCGGCGCGTTCCAGGGCGCGGCGGCAGGCGAGGTTCTCCGTCGCTGTTCCCGCCCGTACCGTCGGCAGACGGGCGTGGCTGTGGGCGAACTCCGCACCCGCCAGGAACAGTTCGGAGCCGAGGCCCCGGCCTCGATGGTCGGGGGCGAGATTGCCGCCGATCTCAGCGCTGTCGTGGTGGAGTTCGAGGTACCCGGCGTAGCGCCCGCTGTCGCGGTGTACGCAGACCATGAACTCGGGCAATTCCGGGCTGGGTTCGAAGGGCTCGGCCAGCTCGGGGTTGGACCGGACGAACCAACGGGGGGTTGCGCCGCCGGGGCCCATGCCCAGCAGGGTCCGTCTGGTGTCGGCGTCCGGTACGACCTGGTCCATCTGGTTCCCCTGCCAGTGCTGGGCCTCGGGGTCCGCGCCCGCGGCGATGGCCGCCAACGCGTCGAGCTTGGTCACCGGGGTGTAGAACAGCAGGTGCCGGGTGGCCAGGGCGTGCCGACCGGGCGTGCACGCGACCGGGATCGCAGGGCCCGAGCCCGCCCGGCGACGTCGCAGGAGCGACCGGATCATGAAGTTCCCCGTTGTATTCGTGCTGGCGTGTCCGCCTGGACGTGCCGGGCGTCGCGGCCCAACGTACCGGTAAGAAGAAGCGCAGCTCGCCGGTGTTCCGCGTCTCCAGCAGACAGGCCCGCACCTCGGCGGTGGCGGCGTCCGCCGTCATGACCACGACGTTCACAAGGCCACCGTCAGGACGATCTTGCCTTGGATGTGGCCCTGCGCGGCTCGCCTGTGGGCGCTGACCGCTTCGGACAGGGGGTAGGTGCTGTCCACCCCGACCTTGAGGTGGCCCTCGTCGAACAGGCGCCCGATCTCGGCGAGCTGGGGGCCGTTGGAACGTACCTGGATGTTCGACACGGTGATGCCCAGACGTGCCGTCACCTCCCGGTCGTACTCGGCGAAGAACACCGGAAGCATCGTGCCGCCGCGCTTGAGCACGGTCAGGAAGCGTGAGCTGTCCGGGCCGCCGACGGAGTCGATCACCACGTCGACGCCGCTGACCACGTCCGCGGCGCGTGTCGTGGTGTAGTCGATGAACTCGTCGGCGCCGAGCTTGCGCAGGAACTGCTCATGCCGACCGGAGGCCACCGCGATGACGTGCGCCCCCTTCCATTTCGCCAGCTGCACCGCGAAGTGCCCCACGCCGCCCGCGGCACCGTTGACCAGCACGGTCATCCCTGGCGTGATCGGCACCGGCTGGTGCACCTGGCCGGTGAAGGGTGAGGGCACGTCATGGCCGAGATCCACCAGGTACTGCCAGGCCGTCAGCAAGGCCATCGGCGCACCGGCCGCCTCGACGTGGTCGACACCGGCCGGCTTGTGCGCGAGGTCAGCGGCCGGCGCGGCCACGTACTCGGCATACGTCCGGCCGTCGAATCCGGGGAACCGCAGCATGCCGAAGACCTCGTCACCGACGGCGAACCCCCGCACGTCCGGAGCGACCGCCTCGACGACGCCCGACATGTCCGTTCCAGGGATCAGGGGGAACTCCAGCACCGGCCTCATCTCGGCCGGCATGACCTTCATCCCCTCACGCAGGTACCAGTCGGGCGGATTGATGCCCACCGCGTGCACCCGGACGAGCACCTCGCCCGCGCCGATCTCGGGAACCGGCACCTCTTCGTACCGCAGAACTTCCGGCCCGCCCGCCTCGTGGAACTGGATCGCCTTCATCGCGCCTGTCTCTTTCTCAGGGAAACGTTGCTCCTCCAGTCAAGGCGGTGGACGGTCCGGCCGTCCAAGACCGCTTCGGCAACCGGTCATTCCGAAACGGCATGGCACGTACCCTGCAAGGGTGAACGATCTCGGACAGGACCTGGAACTGCGACTGGTGCGCTACTTCACCGTGGTGGCGGCGCACCAGCACTTCGGCCGGGCCGCCGCCGACCTGCACGTGGCCCAGCCGGCGCTGAGCCGCCAGATCCAACGGCTCGAGAAGTACCTCGGCACACGACTGCTGGACCGCACCCCCCAAGGCACCCGGCTCACCCCGGCCGGCCAGACATTCCTCCCCCGGGCCCAAGCCCTGCTGCAAACCGCCCGCCAGGCCGAACTGGCCGTACGTGAACAGGCCCAGACCGAACGCATCACCATCGGTTACGTCGAAGACCTGCTGATCACCGCCGCCGTACGGGAACTGCGCCACCGCCACCCGGACGCCGAGATCGCCACCCGGCATCTGAGCTGCAGCGACGTCGGCGCACTGTCCGACCAGCGCGTCGACGCCCTGATCGCACGGACCCCGCTGCCGCTCGCCGCCGACGGCGTGGTCACCACCCCGCTGTACGAGGAGCCCCGGATGCTCGTGGTCCCCCGCGACCATCCCCTGGCCGACCGCGCGTCGGTGACCGCGGACGAACTGGCCGACGAAGAGGCGGCGCCCTGCCCGTTCGAGACCGCGGACTGGCCTTCCTACCGGATCCTCGGGGCCGGCGTGCCGCCGATCGAGCGCTACGAGGACAAGCTCGAACTCGTCGCGAGCGGCGCGGCGATCGCGGTCCTGCCGGTCGGCGACCAGCGCAGCTCACTGCGTCCCGACCTCGTCACCGTCCCGATCGAGGGTGCCCCGCCCAGCCAGGTCGTCCTGGTCAGCCGCAAGGGCGACCCGAATCCAATGATCAGGAACCTCCGGCAGGCCGCCAAGGCGGTCCTGACCGCCCCGCCGTCCTGACCGGAAACGAGACCCTCCAAAAGGGGCACGTACTACGCCTTCCGGGCCAGCCCCGCGGCAATGAGATGTTCCCAGACCGTGAGTTCTCGCTTCTGCCCGATGTCCAGGTCGTCGGTCTCGTCGGGACGCCACAGAGACGCGGGAACGATCCCCGGGTCGAGGATCTCCAGACCGTCCAGCAGGGAGGCGATCTCCTCGTCGGTCCGCCACCGGCCACGGCCGAACGTCTGCTGCAGCACCGCCTCGGCCTCCGCGGTCTCCGGGTTGTTGCCGGAGCGGAAGTGACTCATGAAGAAGTAGCTCCCCGAGGCGACCTGGTCGCGCCAGTAGCGGACGATGCCGGCCGGGTCCTCGTCGTCGTTGACGTGATGGAGGATGGCACTGAAGATCACAGCGACCGGACGATCGAAGTCGATCATCTCTACGGTGTCGGGGTGCGTGCGGATGCCCTCGGGATTGCGCACATCGACCGCGACGACACGGGTCCGGTCGTTGTCCTCCAGCAGCGCGCGCCCATGAACGAGGACCTGGGGATCGATGTCGACGTAGACCACCCGGGACTCGGGAGCATGCCGTTGCGCGACCTGATGGACGTTGTCCGCGGTCGGCAGGCCGCTCCCCAGGTCCACGAACTGCCGAATGCCGGTGGTCGTCGCGATCTCCCTGACCGCCCGGGTCAGAGCCGCGCGGTTGGCAAAGGCGATCGCCACCGATCCGGGCAGGTCACGCTTGAACACGTCCCCGATCTCCCGGTCCACGGCGTAGTTGTCCTTGCCGCCGAGCAGATAGTCGTAGACACGGGCGATGCTGGGCTTGGACGGGTCGATGGAGGAGCCGCTGTACGTCATGGCGGTCATTCTGCCCAACAACATCGCCAGTGTGCCCCCGAGTTGAGCCCTCTCGGCCTCGGTGAACCCCGCTAATCCGAGAGCGCCGGGGGGACGCGAGCCGCTACATGGGCGGTGAGCCAGGTGAGCAGTGGCCTGAGTTCCTCGTACGTGGCCAGCACGCGGTCGACAACCTCCGGCGTCCGCAGCCGTTCGTCACTGCCGAGGTGTCGCACGGCGAGCAGCGACCGGTGGCGCAGCAACGCCGCCCGAGGATGGTCGGCGGGGTATGCGCGGGGCACACGCTTCAGAAGGTCACCGGTGATCTCGAACCCTCTCCCACGCAATTCCTCCACGACATCGCCCAGTTCGGAACCGCTCGCCTCAGCGGCGACCGCCGCCCGGAACCTGCTGATCTGATCGGAGTCGGCGTACCACCACGCCCCCTGCACACGCAGGCCGTCCAGATTGAAGCGCAGCCCGATCTCGATGTTCCGGGCGATGCGTGCCACGGCGGACTGGTTCTGCCACCACCAGGGGGTCTTTCCGTAACGCCACACCGAGTGGTCCTCGAACGCCGGGTCTTCCCAGGCCAGGTCATGCAGGAGGGCGACCATCGGCTGCCGCACGAGACGTTCGCGATCCTTACGGGTCTCGCGCATCACCTCTTGTGACGGCTCGCCGTCGAGACGCAGCAGCACGTCGAACGCCGACTCGTCCCAACCGGCGAACTGCCTGGGCATGTCCCTCAACTCCAGTCCTCTCCTCCGTCACCTGGCCGACGGCTCGTCCTGCGACGCGGGTGGTCGCAGGGCGCCGGCGATGACGGTGGTCACCATCTTGCGGACGGCGGCCGGCTGCGGCGGTGCGCCGGCCCGGTCGGCGAACAGCAGGTGCCCGGCTCCGACCAGGGTGGGGGCGAGTGTGTCGATGTCGGCATCGGGGGCCAGGCGCCCCGACTCCCGCTCGGCCGTGAGATAGGCGGCGATCATGGCGGCGCCCTGCACCACCAGCGGAAGACCGGTCAGCCCCGCCTCGCGCAGCCGGGCGCGCAGGCCGTCGCGGAAGGTGATGAGCGCGACGATGGCCACCGTGACCGGCCCGAACAGGTCCTGCAGCGCGTCGGCTACGTTGTCCACCACGCTCCCGGTCCCGGCGGCCGCGCACAGCGTCGTGGTCCGCTCCTCGATGCCGCGGATGCGGTCGAGGACCAGTTCCGCCAGGAAGGCGTCGAAGTCGGTGAAGTGCCGGTGCAGTACACCCTTGGCGCAGTTCGCCTCCACTGTGACCGCCCGGCTGGTCAGCGCGTCGGGTCCGTCCCGGAGCAGGACGCGCTCGGCGGCTTCGAACAACTGGCCGCGCACGTTGTGGATGTGCACCCCTGACGGCATTGTCTCCCTTTCCGGGCCGCCCCGCCTTAACAAGTGGGCAACCGCCCACTAGGGTGGGCGCATGCCCACTTTAGCGCAGGGACAGCCCGACAACTCCGGACCCGAGCCCCACCGTCACCGGCAGACAGCCGAGTCGTTCGGCGTGGACCCCGAACGCTACGACCGCGCCCGACCGCCCTATCCCCAGGCCTTGGTGGACAGGATCATCGCGGCAAGCCCCGGCCGGCACGTCCTGGACGTCGGCGCCGGGACCGGCATCGAGGCCCGCCAGTTCCGGGCGGCCGGCTGCACGGTGCTCGGTGTCGAGCCCGACGCACGGATGGCCGCCTTCGCGCGACGCAGCGGCATCGAGGTCGAGGTCTCCAGGTTCGAGGACTGGCGGCCGGCCGGGCGGCAGTTCGACGCGGTCATCGCCGGCACCGCCTGGCACTGGGTGGAGCCCGTCGCCGGCGCGGCCAAGGCGGCGCAGGCGCTGCGGCCCGGGGGCCGCCTCGCCCCCTTCCACCATGTCCCCCAACTCCCGGCCGAGTTGATAGCCGCCCTCGCCGAAGCCCTCCAACGCGTCGCCCCCGACTCCCCGTTCAACGCCGGCCTGCTGCAAGGCTCGGCCCTGGACGCCTACCAGCCGCTGTTCGCGAAAATCACCGACGGCATCCGTCGGACCGGCCGGTTCAGCGAGCCGGAACAGTGGCACTACACCTGGGAGCGCACGTACACCCGAGAGGAGTGGCTCGACCAACTCCCCACCTTCGGCGGCCTCACCCAACTCCCCGCAGACAAAATGGCGGACGTCCTGGACAGCGCCGCAACCGCGATCGACAAGCTCGGCGGCCACGCCACCATGCCGTACACGTCCGTCGTGATCACTTCGACCCGCTCCCGCACTACCTGAAGCACAGGGAACGCCGAGGAAGCGCCTGCCGACGGAACGTCGTCACCGCAGTCCGCTCGTCAGTGCGCCCACACATCCGGCCCTGCGTCCCGCCACTCGATCAGCGACGACTGGACCACGTCCATCTCATCCCACTCCTGGAGGCCGGCCTCCTGCACGAAGGCCACGACGTCGAGCAGGCCGTAGGCGATCCCGACGAAATGCCCGCTGATGCGAACGCGGCGCCCGCCGTCTTCCGCAGGCGGGTAGATGACGACGGGCTGATCGGTAGCCATGATCTCAGCGTGGGGCCACGGCCCGTCGCGCGCATCCGGGCCGCCTCTGCGGCTCGTAACGAAACCTGGTGGGGCCAAAGCGGCCCCCTCTCCATACGCAACCGATTGGTTGCGCGTTCTCTTCTGGATGTGCAACCTTTGGGTAGCGCATCCGGATGAGATGAGGTTGCAGTGATCCCCGACACGATCGAACGCGCCATCCTGATCAATGCCACCAGGGAACGGGTCTGGTCCGTGCTGAGCGAGCCCGCTTTCCTCGGGCGCTGGTTCGGCAATGGAGAGGCGGTCAAGATCGACCTGCGTCCCGGCGGCCTCCTGGTCTTCGACCACGGCGTCCACGGCGTCATTCCCGCGCGAATCGAGACGGTGGAGCCGCCACGTGTCCTGTCCTGGCGGTGGTCTCAAGGCGCCGCAGGCGAGGAACCGGACGACTCGAACGCCACTCTGGTCGAGTTCACCCTCGCCGAAGACGACTCCACGGGAGGCACCCTGCTCACCATGGTCGAAAGCGGCTTCGCACATCTCGGGCTGCCCACCGACGAGGCCACCGACCGCCACCGCGCCAACAGCCAGAACTGGCCCGGCAAGCTCGACCAACTGCGCACGGACTGCGAGCAGACCACGCCATGACCCGCACCGCCGAGGGCGAACAGGCCCCCGATGACGTCCTGGTGGCCCTCGCCGACCCGATCCGCCGAGAGGTCCTGACCGTCCTTGCCCGCGAAGGCGGGGCGACCTCGACATCCCTGGCGGCAAGCCTCCCCATCACCCGCCAGGCGGTGGCCAAACACCTGGCCGTCCTCGACCGCGCCGGACTGGTACGCGCCCGGCGGGCCGGACGGGAGGTCCGCTACGAAGCCGACCTGCACCCACTGAGGCGGACAACGCGGTGGATGGACACCCTCATCGACCAGTGGGAACACCGCCTCAACGCGATCAAGGACCTGGCGGAGGGGACCACTGAGCTCTGACCGTCGGCGACCTGGGCGCCAAGACCGCCCAGTACGAGAGGGCCACGCCATCCTGAAGCCGGTCACCGGAGAGGAAGCGAAGGCGCTGGTCGCCTGCTAAGGCCCGGACGAGTGCCGTGAACGGACTCATCCCCTGAACTCGACGGCAAAGCAGCGCGTCCGGAGCCGGGACAGTTGCTCCGGGCCGAGCACCTACTCACATGCTGGGCACACACGTCGACCCATGCGCCTGATCGTGCAAGATCGATGCGAGCCCCTCGACCGCCTGCCGCGCGGCGGGGAGGCGACACGCTGATCAGGTAAGGAGATGGCCATGTCCATCTGGGAAGCGCTGGCCGTCCTCGCGGCCGGCACGGGAGCCGGCACGATCAACACCATCGTCGGCTCCGGCACCCTGATCACCTTCCCGGTCCTGCTCGCCACCGGGCTGCCACCGATCACCGCCAACGTCTCCAACGCCCTGGGCCTCGTACCCGGCTCCATCAGCGGCGCCATCGGCTACCGCGCCGAACTGCGCGGACAGCGCCGCCGCACACTCGTCCTCGGCCTCACCGCCGCCGTCGGCGGGCTCGCTGGTGCCGTCCTGCTGCTCGCCCTGCCCTCCGAGTCCTTCGACACGATCGTCCCCGTGCTGATCGCCGCCGCGCTGGTCCTCGTACTCCTCCAGCCGCGCCTCGCCAAAGCCGTACAGCGCCGTCGGGAGAACAACGGCACCACCGGTCATGCGCACGGCGGCCCCGTCCTCCTGGTCGGTCTGCTCCTCGCCAGCGCGTACGGCGGCTACTTCGGCGCCGCTCAAGGTGTCCTGTACCTCTCCCTGATGGGCCTGCTCCTCGACGAGGACCTGCAACGCGTCAACGCCGTCAAGAACGTCCTCGGAGCCATCGTCAACGGCATCGCCGCCTGCTTCTTCCTCTTCGTCGCGGAGTTCGACTGGTCGGCAGTTCTGCTGATCGCCGTAGGCTCCGCCCTCGGTGGACAGATCGGCGCCAAGGTCGGCCGGCGCCTCCCGCCCGCCGCCCTGCGTGGTGTGATCGTCGTCGTCGGCGTCATCGCGGTCGTGCAGCTCGTGGTGCGCTGAGGGGGTGGGGACGCCGGATCAGGTGGTGATTCCGTGGCGGTTCCGGTGGGTAGCCGGCGGAAGCGGTCGCGGAAGTCTGCGGGCGCGCGGGCGAGTTCGTGCTCGATGGCGTCGCGGCCCTCGTGGAAGTGGTGCCGGCCCTCGTAGTGGACGGGGATGGCGGTGCGGGGTCGCAGCAGGCGGCACAGGTGGACGGCCTGGGCGGCGGTCATGGTGTAACGGACCGGTCCGGTGATCGGGAAGCGCACACCGCCGTACAGGACGGTGTCCCCGGAGATCCACAGGGCGCCGTGCCGCCGGCCTTCCCAGGTGAGGGCGAAGCCGGTGACCTGTCCGGTGAGCGGTCGGGACAGGGGCGGGCCGAGGCGGCGGGCGCCGGCCGGAGTGGCCAGGACGGTCCGGGCGGCGCGCAGGACGTCGTGTCCGGCCCGGTCGAGGTTGTCGCCGAGCTATGTCTGTGCTCGTTCGCGGGCCGTCCGCTCCTCGGCCCGCAGCCGGGCACCCGCCCGGTCGCGACCGCCCACCGCGACTGGCACACCAGCCAGGTCTTCCACGGCACGCCCCGCCCAGCGAAGAACGACCCTCACGTCTCCGTGGGCTGCTGATCGCCGCGTTCTTGCTCCTTCGCCCAGACACTCGCCCATGCGTCGAGCGGACGGAGGGCGTCACGGAGTGCCGTCCCCAGCGGGGTCAGCTCGTAGCCGTCGGCCGAGGGCGCGATGATGCCGCTCGATACGAGTTCGCGGAGCCGCTGGTAGAGGACGCTGGATGACAGCCCTTCGCACCGCGCCAGCAGCGCGCGGGCGCCGAGCGGCCCCGCACGCAGTTCCCAGAGGATGCGCAGCGCCCACCGACGGCCGAACAGGTCCAGCGCGGCCATGAGGGGATGGCCGGTCGTCGATCCACGAACCGGTGTCCCTGGGCGCGGTGTCGACATGGCCCTCCTTGCGTTTCGTTATTCGAAACACTAGCATCCATCCCGGCGTTTCTGATTTCGAAACGGACTCGGCGGGAGAGCCGATGTCCACGTCACTTGACGGAGGTCGTCATGCACAAGCTGGTGGTCCTGTATCCCGAACCCGACGACCCTGAGCACTTCCGCGACTACTACGTGACCAAGCACCTGGCGCTGATCAAGAATTGGCCCGGCCCGCTTGCCTGGCGCTACAGCTTCGACGTGACGACCGTCTCCCCGGGGTCGGCCACCAAGGGCGACACGACCTACTTCGCGGTCTTCGAAGCCGACTTCGCCGACGCCGCCGCCATGGCCGCCGCGCGGGCGTCGGAGTACGGCCAGCGCGTGGCCGCCGATGTCGCCAACTACGCCACCGGCGGCGCGGTCGTCCTCCACTACCCGGCGCAGGGCGGCACCGCTTGAGACAGTCCGGCAACGGCGGGCCGATGTCCTGGCCGGATGTGACGGTGGTCGATGCGTGCGTACGGCGTGACGGCCGGGGCGGCAGCCCCACGTCCGTCACCGACGACGACCCGGCGGCGACGGACGCGGACCGGCGTACGGTCGCCGCTGCGGCCGGCACCTCGCACGCGGCGTTCCTCGGCCCGCGGCGAGCGCCGGACGGCGGCTGGCCGGTCCGGTTCTTCACCGCCACCGCCGAACTGTCCGGCTGCGGCCACGGCACCGTCGCCGCGCAGGCCGTCCGGCTGGCCCGCACCTCGCTGGACGAGCTGAACGACCGCCAACTCACCGGCGGGCGCACGTTCGACACCACCGCGATCCGCCGACCCGCCGGCATCGAGGTCTGGTTCGACCAAGGCCTCGTCGCGCTGCGTCACCCAGAACCGGACGAGCGCGACGCGATCGTCGCCGCGCTCGGACTCACCGCGGACGATCCGCATCCGACCGACACGCCACGGATCGCCGCGCCCGGCGCCCCCCGCATGCTGGTGCCGGTCCACGACCGGTCGGCGCTGCTCCGGATCCGCCCCCGCCTCGACAGGCTGGCGGCGGCGTGCCGGCGGTACGGGCTCCTCGGCTGTTTCGTGTACGTACCGCCGGTGGACGGCCGCCCGGGTGCGGCGCGGATGTTCGCGCCGGCGATCGGTGTCGACGAGGACGTCGCCAACGCCAACAGCACCGGCTGTCTGGCCGCCCACCTGCTCGACACGACAGGGGCGCGGACGGTCGAGATCGAGGTCGAGCAGGGTGACGCCCTCGGCCGACCGGCCAGTGTGCTCGCCTCGGCCCGGCGCGGACCGGCGGGCATCACCACCCGGGTCGGCGGGTTGGCGGTGATCCGCGACGGACACTGAGGCGACGACCAGACCATCCTCTTCAGCGGAGCGCGCGCTCCAGCCGTTTTCAGCGGAGCGTGCGCTCCAACCGTTCCGACACCAGCTTGACGAACCGGGCAGGCTCCTTGGGCTGTCCGCCCTCCGCGAGGACGGCCAGTCCGTGCAGCAGTTGGGCGGTCTCGGCGAGCTCCGCCCGGTCCTCCCCCTGCTCCGCGTAGGCCTGCCGCAGGCCACGGACGAGCGCGTGATCAGGGTTGAGTTCCAGAATCCGCTTGGTGACCGGCACCTCCTGGCCCATCGCCCGGTACATGTTCTCCAGCGCCGGTGTGAGGTCATGGGCATCGGAGACGACACACGCCGGTGAGACGGTCAGCCGGGTCGACAGCCGCACGTCCTTGACCTCCTCCCCCAGCTGCTCCTTCATCCACTCCAGCAGGCCGGCATAGCTCGCGTCCTGCTCCTCACGTGCGCCGTCCTGCTGTTCGTCGCCCTGGACGTCGAGCTCGATCTCGCCCTTCGCGACGGACCGCAGCTGCTTGCCCTCGAACTCGCCCACGGCATCGACCCACACCTCGTCGACGGGGTCGGTCAGCAGCAGCACCTCCACGCCCCGGGCCTTGAACACCTCCATGTGCGGGGAGTTCTCGATGCTCTGCCGGGACTCGCCGGTCAGGTAGTAGATGTGCTCCTGACCCTCCTTCATCCGCTCCACGTACTGCTGAAGCGTCGTCGGCTCGTCCCCCTCATGGGTGCTGGCGAAGGACGCGACCGCGAGAAGGGCGTCGCGGTTGTCCGGGTCGCCGAGCAGCCCCTCCTTGAGCACGGCACCGAACTCACGCCAGAACGTGGCGTACTTGTCGGGGTCGTTGGCCTTCATCTCCTTGACCGACGACAGGACCTTCTTGGTCAGCCGCCGCTGGATCATCCTGATGTGGCGGTCCTGCTGGAGGATCTCCCGGGAGACGTTGAGCGACAGGTCCTGCGCGTCGACGACACCCTTGACGAAGCGGAGGTACGGCGGCAGCAGCGCCTCGCAGTCGTCCATGATCAGCACGCGCCGGACGTAGAGCTGCAGACCGCGCCGGAAGTCCCGGGTGAACAGGTCGTGCGGGGCGTGAGCCGGCAGGAACAACAGCGCCTGGTACTCGAAGGTGCCCTCGGCCTGGAGCCGGATCGTCTCCAGAGGGTCGCGCCAGTCGTGGCTGACGTGCTTGTACAGCTCGTGGTACTCGTCCGCCGAGACCTCTTCGCGCGAGCGCGCCCACAGGGCCTTGCGCGAGTTCAGCGTCTCCGGCTCGGCCGTCTCCTCGCCGGCGCCGGCCTGCGGGACGAGACGGATCGGCCAGGTGATGAAGTCCGAGTACCGCTTGACGATCTCCCTGATCTTCCAGGTCGAGGTGTAGTCGTGCAGCTGGTTCTCGGGGTCGGCGGGCTTGAGATGCAGCGTCACGGACGTGCCCTGCGGCGCCTCCTCGACCTTCTCCAGCGAGTACGTGCCCTCGCCACGCGACGACCAGCGCGTGCCGCCGCTCTCGCCGAGGCGCCGGGTCACCAGGGTCATCTCGTCGGCCACCATGAATCCGGCGTAGAACCCGATGCCGAACCGGCCGATCAGCCCCTCCGCGCCGGCCTCGTCCTGGGCCTCCTCCAGTTCCTTGAGGAGGGCGGCCGTGCCGGAGTTGGCGATGGTGCCGATCAACGTGCCGACCTCGTCGTACGACATCCCGATACCGTTGTCCCGCACGGTGAGCGTACGGGCCTCCGGGTCCACGTCGATCTCGATGTGCAGGTCGGAGAGGTCCGCCCCGAGGCTGTCGTCGCGCAGGGCGGCAAGGCGCAGCTTGTCGAGCGCGTCCGAGGCGTTGGAGACGAGCTCCCGCAAGAAGACGTCCTTGTTCGAGTAGACCGAATGGATCATCAGCTGGAGCAGCTGACGGGCCTCTACCTGAAACTCAAACGTTTCGGTGGACATGATCGCGTGTCCCTCACAGGTCCCTGAGTCGCGGAAAACTAGCGACAGTCACTTTAAAACACCACGTCAGGGTGTTTCACGTGAAACTGACGCTTAGTCACGCCTCAGTCCTGGCGAGCCGTGACATCACCGTTGGTCGTAGTCAACGTCATCAGGCGGTTTCGGTCAGCGTCCGGGGCATGGACATCGGTCGCGGTACGCCCGTTGTCGGTGCTCATCGCGACACGGTAGGCCGGGGCATCGCGGGGAACGGTGACATCGACCGAGCCGTTGACGGTCCTCGCGGTCACGCCAGAGGGCGCGGCAGCGCACTGCAACACCACATCGCCGTTGACGGTGCTCGCGTGCAGTCGGCCGGCCTCGAGGGACGTCGCGCGCACCGATCCGTTGCGGGTGGACAGCCGCAGCGGGGCGTGCTCCTGACCGGAGTGGGTCACCGTCACGTCGCCGTTGACGGTCGTGACGTCCAGCGCGGCGGCGACGTCCACCACGTCGACGCCGGCGTTGCGAGCGGTGACGGTGACCTTCGCACCGTCGGGGATCTTGACGTACGGCATGCGTGGACAGCCGTGGCCGTCATGGTCGGCGCAGTCCAGATCCAGAGTCCAGCGGTCCCCGTGGTGGGACCAGTGCCCGTCGATCCGGTCGTCCACGGTGATCCGGTCGCCGTCGGCCGGGCGCAGCCGCAGTCCGTTGTCGGTGCTGATCAGCACTTCGTCCCCGGACGCGGCCGCACGCAGTGCGTTGTCGGCTCGGGAGGTGCCGGTGTCGCCGTTGTCGCAGGAGCCCGCGAACGGTAACGCCAGCAGCAGCAACGTCGCAGGCATGAGGTGCCGTTGGGACATCAGCTTCATGCACAACGGTTGCCCCGCATCGACGCGGCCATGGCGGCGTCTGTCAGGACCGGTCAGGATCGGAGAAGCCTCGGGCCCCATGCCGGTTCTAGCGTGATGGTCATGGCAACCAAGACTTCCACCGCAGCCGGCATCTCTCTCACGTCCGTCACCCTGGAGGTGAACGACCTGGCCGCCGCCCGCGCCTTCTACCACGCGTTCGGCGTGGACGAATACGTACGCCTCCAGGCGTCCCAGGCCCCGTCCACCGGGTTCCGCGGCTTCACGGTCGCGCTCACCGTCTCCCAGCCGTCCACCGTCGACGGTTTCGTCGGTGCCGCCGTGGAGGCGGGCGCCCTCGTGCTGAAGCCCGCCTCGAAGTCGTTCTGGGGCTATGGCGGTGTCGTCCAGGCGCCGGACGGCACGATCTGGAAGATCGCGACCTCGGCGAAGAAGAACACCGGCCCCGACACCCGCACGGTCGACGAGGTGGTCCTCCTCCTCGGCGTCGAGGACGTGAAGGCCACCAAGCAGTGCTACGTCGGTCAGGGCCTGAGCGTGGCCAAGAGCTTCGGCGGCAAGTACGTCGAGTTCGCCCCCGCCGCGAACAGCCCCGTGAAGCTGGCGCTGTACAAGCGCGCGGCCCTGGCCAAGGACCTCGGTGTCCCGGCCGACGGCACCGGCGCCCATCGCATCGTCCTCGGCGGCGCCACAGACGGCTTCACCGACCTGGACGGCTTCGTGTGGGAGGCCGCACCGCCGGCTGGGGAAACGCGGTGACAGCGAGCACGCCGAGCTGCTCATGCGAGCGGCCGCCGTCCCCAGGCCTGGCTCGGCGCTTCGATGCAGCGGTGGGTCAGAGCGCACAGCGGCAGTAGTACGAGGAAGAACGCCGCCAACAGTGCCGGCCTGTCCCGGTGCTGGCGGCCGAGGGTGTGGTCGATCACTGCCAGCAGCACCGGATGCACCAGATAGACGGAGTAGCTGATGGTTCCCAGCGCGGTGAGCGGGCGGGGGATGCGCCGGTGGCGCAGTGCCAGTGCGGCGCCGAAGGTGAGGACGGCGAGTACGAAGGCCGCGATCCAGCCGCGTCGGGTGAAGTGGTCACCGTCGCCGAACCGGTACGCGCAGCCCACGGCACAGGCGATGACGACGACCGCGGAGCCGACCGCGAGCCGTTGGCTGATCTGCCGCTTCTCGGCTCGGTAGACCGCCGTACCGAGGAACATCACGGCGAGGATCACCAGGCCTTCCCAGGTCGGGACCGTGCCGTTGAGCACGACCAGGACGAGCGCCAGCACGCCGCCCAGCACTCCCCCGAACCTTCGCAGCACGGGTGAGCCGGCGCTTGCGCAGCAGACGGCGACCGCCATGGCGATCGCGGCGACGGCGGCCGACGGGCCGCTGCCGAAGGTGCCGGACAGCGCGGAGGGCCGCAGCACCGTCTGCGTCGCCACGCTCAGGGCGGCGAGCACGGCCAACGTGACGGCGAGGGCGGCGGATTGCCGGTGCCGGCGGATCGTGAAGAGCGCTACGACCAGGAGATAGAACGCCATCTCGTACGAGAGGGTCCACAGGGTGAGCAGGAGGCTCGGTGTGCCCAGCAGCTCCTGGAGCATGGTGACGTGGGCGACGGCCACCGTGGCGGCGCTGTGCCCGCCGAGGTCAGGCAGCCGGGCCAGTCCCAGGAGGTTCATGGCGAGGAACGCCGTGACGGCTGCCGCCCACATCGGGTACATGCGGAAGAACCGTCCGGTCCAGAACGTGCGGACGCAGCCCCGGCGTTCCAGCGACGCGGGGATGATGTAGCCGCTGACCAGGAAGAACACCATGATGCCGTAGCGGCTGGTGTTGAACTGCGGCATCAGCTCCCGCCGGAAGTCCGCCATGAACGTGTACGACGCGTGGTCGAGGACCACGACGAGTGCGGCGAGGCCGCGCAACGCGTCCAGCCAGCCCAGTCTCGACGGCCCCGCGGTCGCGACGGCGGGTCTCGGCGATGTTTCCGGGGCGGACGGTGGGGGTGCTGGTGAAGCGGGGGCGGGGGGCGGTGATTCCATGCCGGGGCAGCGTCCTCTTCGGTGACGTGTGGGTCGGAGTGCGGATGAGGTGCGGACGAGTGCCGTCCGTTCCGGGCGCGGGGCGCCACGCACGTCAACGAGTCCAGTCGCCGGGGCGTTGTTCGGCATCACCGTTTTGGCGATCGAACAATGACGGGCCGTATATGTCCTCGTAGAGAGTGCCGTGCGAGGGGGTGGACGGGGTGGCGGGGCGTCGTGAGGTACCGGTGGACCCGGCGGCGGGTCCGGTGCAGCGGTTCGCGTTCGAGTTACGTCGGCTGCGGGCGGAGGCGGGCGGGATCACATACCGGGCGCTGGCCTCGCGCGCGGGCTATTCCATGACGACGCTGTCGCAGGCGGCGGCGGGCGAGCAGTTGCCGACGCTGCCGGTGGTGCTGGCCTATGTGCGGGCCTGTGCCGGTGATGCCGCCCGATGGGAAGCCCGGTGGCAGCAGGCCATGCGGGAGTGCGTCGACGGCGCCCCTGAGGAGGACGGGGCCGTTGCGCCGTACCGCGGCCTGACCCGGTTCGAGCCCGGTGACAGCCATCTGTTCTTCGGCCGGGACCAGCTCACGGCCGACCTGGTCGACCTGATGCGCCGACGCCGTGTCGCCGCGCTGTTCGGCCCGTCCGGCAGCGGCAAGTCCTCCCTGCTGCGGGCCGGCCTGATACCCGCCCTGCGACACCCCGCCCTGCCGGACCCGCCTCCCGCCGCGATCCGGATCCTGACGCCGGGCGAACGCCCCGCCCGCACCCACGCACCCCTGCTCACCCCGGCCGACAGCCCGGAAGCAGACACGTTCGTCATCGTCGACCAGTTCGAGGAGGTCTTCACCCTCTGCCACGATCCGGCGGAGCGCGCCCGCTTCATCGACCTGCTGCTCAGCGCCCGCCGTCCCGAGCGCCGCATGCGGGTGCTGCTGGCGGTCCGGGGCGACTTCTACGGCCGCTGCGCCGAGCACCGCGGCCTGGCCGACGCACTGCGCGACGCCAACCTGCTGGTCGGCGCGATGACCCCCGCCGAACTGCGGCACGCCGTCGTCAAGCCGGCCACGCACGCCGGGCTGAAGGTGGAACGCGCCCTGACCGCCCGGCTGGTCAAGGACGTCGCCGACGCGCCGGGCGGGCTGCCGCTGCTGTCCCACGCTCTGCTGGAGACCTGGCGCCGACGGCGTGGCAAGACCCTCACGCTGGCGGGCTACGAGGCGGCCGGATGCCTGGACGGCGCGATCGCTCAGAGCGCCGAGCAGTTGTACGACGGTTTCACCGCCGACCAGGCGGCGGCCTGCCGCCGGATCCTGCTGCGTCTGATCGCCCCGGGCGACGGCACGCCCGACACCCGCCGTCCGGTTGACCGCGGCGAACTGCGCGGCACCGAAGCGGGCGACAGCACCGAGGTGCTGGAGGCGCTGGCCGCGGCCCGGCTGCTCACGCTGGACGGCGAGAGGGTCGAGCTGGCCCACGAGGCCCTGATCACGGCCTGGCCCCGGTTGCGCGGCTGGATCGAGGAGGCCCGCGAACGGTTGCGCGTGCACCGGAGCCTCACCGAGGCGGCCCACGCCTGGCTGGAACTGGACCGCGACCCGGGCGCCTTGTACCGAGGCAGTCGGCTCGCCCTCGCCCGGGAGGCCCTCGGCGCCGCGCCGCACGGGGAGTTGACCGACTTGGAGCGTGCCTTCCTCGACGCCAGCCGCGCCCATGCACGCAAGGGTCGTCGCCGCCATCGGCTGGTGCTCGGCGCCGTCACCACCGCCCTGTGCCTCGCCCTCCTCGCCGCCGGCCTCGCGGTCAGACAGTGGCACAACGCCGTCAACGCCCAACAGCTGGCCCAGTCGCGGCAGTTGGCCGCCCAGTCCCGCGCCCTGCTGGACACCGAACCCGACCTCGCCGCACTGCTCGCCGTCCACGCCTACCGCACCAGCCCGAGCCGCGAAGCCACCGCCGCCCTGTACGCCGCCGCCGCGCTACCGCTGCCCCAGCGGCTGACCGCCGGCACGGCACCCGTGCAGTCCCTCGCCCTCAGCCCGGACGGACGCACCCTCGCCACGCAGAGCACGGACGGCACCGTACGGATATGGAAGCTGCCCGAGGGCAGGCTCCTGCGTACGCTCACCGGCCATCGCATCACGTCCGTCGCGGCGTTCAGCCCCGATGGACACACCCTCGCCACGACAGCGGAGGGCACGACAGGTCAACTCGTGCTGTGGGATGCGGAAACGGGCCGGAAGGTCGCCGCCTTCGCCGTACCCGACAGTCCGGTGCGCGCGGTCGACTTCAGTGCCGACGGCCGCAGCCTGGCAGCCGCCTCTCGTACGGGCGTACGGATCTGGGACGTCGCCACCGGCCGTACCCGCCATCACTTCACCGGCCTGCCCGACCTGGAGACGGCCGCCTTCGGCCCAGGCGGACGCACCCTCGTGGCGGTCACCGTCGACGGACGCACGCGGGTGTGGGACCCGACCACCGGCCGGACCCGCACCACCGGCGATCACCACGTGAACCCCTACGCGTACACGGCGGTCTTCAGTCCTGACGGCCGGACCTACGCGCATGTCGGCGCCGACGGGACCCTACAGCTACGGGACGTGGCCTCCGACAAGGTCCGGCACACGCTCGACGTCCGCCCCGCCACGTCGAGCCGCGTGGCCTTCTCCCCCGACGGCCGCACCCTCGCCGTCCCGGGCATCGGCGACACCGTGAGCCTGTGGGACACCGTCACCGGCACCCTGCGATCCACCGTCACCGCGGGCCGTCATGGCCGCGGGGTCATGACGGTGGCCCTCGGCACGGACGGCCGGACCCTGATCACCAGCAGCAACCTCGACCCCACCGTCCGAGTCCACCGTCTGCCCGCCGACCGTCCGCGGACCATCCTCACCGGCACTTCTCTCAGCGACCTGGCCTTCAGCCGGGACGGGCGCACGCTGGCCACCGTGCGCCCGGGTCCGCCGGGCCGCGGGGTCGTCCAGCTCTGGAACGCCCGTACCGGCCACCCCCGATCCGCCCTGAAGCTCGACACCGACCCGGCACCGCACGGGTCGGGCCCGCCGCACGTGATGCCCCGCCCCGCCGCTGTGACGCTCGGCCCGACCGGCCAGGGCCTGGCCGCCCGGACGCTTCGCGCCTCCCTCCGCGACCAACGGATCGAAGTCAGGGACGTCGCAACCGGCCGCCTGCGCCACAGCCGGGTCCAAGGCGCCCTCGACAGAGCCGTCTTCAGTCCCGACGGCACACGTCTCGCGCTCGTCGGCCAGGACGGATCGGTGCGGATCTGGCACCTTGCGACCGGGGCCCTCCGCATCGCCCGCACCGACCACGACGAGCCCGTCCGAGCGGTCGCCTTCGCCCCCGACAGCCGCACCCTCGCCGTCGTACGCATCACACCGACCGGCGAACAGATCACCCTGCACGACGCCGTGACCGGGCGCCCCCGGCGCACCATCGACCCGGGCACCACAGCTCCACTGACCCTCACGTTCGGCCCCGACGGACACACCCTGGCCACGGCGAGCACCGGCAACGGAACCGTCAGGACCTGGGACACCCGCACCGGACGACTCCAGGGCACCTTCCGTGTCAGTGCCGAGGTGTCTTCACTCGCCTTCAGCCCGGACGGACGCACCCTGGCCACCGGCAGCGCCCGCGGAGTCCAGTTGTGGGACCTCGCCACCCTCCAACCCCGCGCCACACTGCCCGCCCGCACGCCGACAGCCCTGGAATTCAGCCCCGACGGACGTACGCTCGCCGTCGCCGACGGCAGCACCGCCGAGCTGTGGAGCATCGACCTACCCGACCCGGACGAAGCGATCCGCACCATCTGCCAGGCCGAGACCGGCTGCCCCCGCAAGGCTGAGTAACTGGACGGCATCGCCGAGTGTCTGACACTTCGTCGTTTCCATCCTCATCGAATTCATTGCCGGTCGCCGCCCTGTCACGCGAGTATCTGCTGGCGCTACCAGAGCGATATTTTCCTGCCGGAACGGGCGACCTACCGGTATGCGATGAAAGGGGGCAAGAGTGGCGGCATTTCGGCGAACTCCCGGCGCAAATCGGCCTTTCGCCATGGCCGGTGTCGTGTCCGTGGCCTTGGCCGCCGTGGCAGGCGGCATTCACACATTCACCGATTCCTCGCCGTCCTCCTCGACTGCCGTGGCTGGAAAAGAACCGCGTGAGCCCTCGCGGCAGGAGTTGAGCCTTCTCCATGACGCCGGTGAGATCTTGCTGCGTGACTGCATGGAGCGGAAGGGCTTCGCATACCAGCCGGTCAAGGAGAACCCGGTTCCGGACGCTCGGGAGTTTCCCTACGTACTCAACGACGTGGCGTGGGCCCGGAAACACGGCTACGGCACGGACATACAGCACGAACTGTCCGAGATGAAGAGAACAGACGCCAACCAGCTTTATTTCCGCGGTCTTCCGTCCAAACAGCGGGTGGCTGCTCTGACGGCGGCCAACGGTTCCCGCCCCCTGACGGTGACGGCCAAGACCCCCGACGGCATGGTGTACCAACGCAGTCCCGAGGGCTGCCAGTCGGAGGCCGACGCGACGCTCTACGGCAATCTGCACGACTGGTTCCAGGCGAAAGTCACCGTCGACGCACTCACGGCGATCCGCCAGGGAAAGGTCATCGCGGATCGGCGGTTCGCCGAGGCGGTGAAGCCCTGGGCCGTGTGTATGCGGGCAGCCGGCCACCCCTACACGAGCCCTGTTGACCTGCGAACGGAGACCGGTTCGCGCAGGCCTCCGCTTTCCCGGAGCGAGGAGATCTCACTCGCCGTCACCGAGGCACAGTGCGCCCACACCTCGGGCTTGGCCAAGACCGCACGGGACTTGGACCTGCGGTACGCCCAACGCCTTGAGCGGCAATACCAGTCGGCCGTGCGCACCTACCGGGAACTGCAACTGAACGCACTCGCGCGTGCCCGCGAACTCACCCGGAAGGCCGGCACATCCTCATGAACCCGAAGAAATCCGCAACGAGAGGAAAGAACATGAGAACAGTACGCAACACTCTGATCGGCGCAGCTCTCGCCGCCGTGACGGTGACAGGCACACCGCTCACCGCACAGGCATCCGAACCCGCTCCCGTGCCCTCAGCGCGCCCGGCCGCCGACGGCCTTCTTCACGTCTACTACAACAGGGGCTACTCGGGTTGGTGCGACGACTGGTCGGGGGAGGCCCCGGACTGGGGCAGCTGCCGCAACCAGGTGAGTTCGCTCTGGAACAACGGCTATCCGGGCAACCTGGACGACGTCTGGGTGTACTGGGGCCTGAATTACACCGGTGCACGTCGGGGCGTCTACAACGGCGTAGGACTCAGCGACCTTCGCGAGTGGACCTTCGACGCGAACACCGGCCCCGGGTCAGGGGAATGGCTCAACGACAACATCTCCTCGCATCGGTGGACGAACCTGCCCTGAGGGGAAACCCGCCATTCTCCAACCGGTATCGGCCACTCCCACAACCCTCGTCCCAGCATGAGGCTCCTAGTACTGCGGAACCAATTCCAGGCCCCTGACCAAGGCCTGCCTCGCAATTCGGGGGATGACATGCTGACGTTCCATTTCACGAGCGCGGACATCGCACGCGTACGGGTGGCGAGCCGACCGGATCCGATGTGGGAGCTGCTGCTCAGCCTGCATCTGGTCAGGGGCGACGACGGGGCGGTCGTCTTCGGCCCGTGGAAGAGACAGGTGCGGTCGCGGCTCCCCGCCGCCGTCCCCATGCTCTTCGACCTCGCCCCGCCCCGGGGCTACTCGGCCGATTTCCTCACCCCGGCCCCCGGCGGGGACGGGGTGGAGTCGGGACTCGACGCCGTTCTGTCCACCCCGAGGCGGGTGCTGCGCCGGGACGTCGGAGGGCTGGTCGCCGCCCAGCGTCCCGGCACCTGGCTCCGTTCCCTGGCCGAGGGGGACCTGGGCACCCTGCGCCGCCTCGACCGGACCCTGCGCGACTACTTCGCCGTCGCCCTGCGGCCGCACTGGACCCGGGTGCGCACGGCCTTCGACCGGGACCGTGCGCTGCGGATGCGGGCCGTGACGGACGGGGGCGTCGAGGGCATGCTGGCCACCCTGCACCCGGACCTGCGCTGGCGGTCCGGCCGGCTCACCATGACCAGCGCCTGCGACCGCGACATCCACCTCGACGGGCGGGGTCTGCTCCTGCTGCCGTCGTTCTTCTGCTGGCGCGCTCCGATCACCCTGCGCGACCCCGGTCTGCCTCCGGTGATCGTCCACCCGATCGCCCATGACCTGGGCTGGGCGCAGCCGGGCGCCGAGCCGCCCGGCGACCCGCGGGAGGCCCTGCGCACCCTCCTGGGCCGGACCCGCGCCGATCTGCTCGCCGCGCTCATCGCGGGCGGCGGGTCGACCGGGGAGCTCGCCCAGCGGCTCGTCGTCTCCCCCGCCTCGGTGTCCCAGCACACCGCCGCGCTGCGTGACTCCGGACTGATCGTCACCCGGCGCCGCGGACCGGCCGTCCACCACAGCGCGACCCCGCTGGGGGAGGCGCTGGTGGACGGCCGCCGCGGCATTCCACCGGTCCCGTCCGGATGAAGGCTGCCCTGGTCAGGCGCCCAGGGTGAGCACCCCCGCGCCCTGCCCCGGAGCCTGGGTCCAGCCCTGGATCCGCTGGGCGAGGCCGCGGAGGCGGGGATCACCGGGGCGTACGGCGATCTGGAAGTGTGCCGCGTGCGGTCGGCGCAGGTGGCCGCCCCAGGCCACCACTCCCCCGCACTCCTTGAGGATGTCGCGCACCACGGCCAGCTGGTGGGCGAACAGCACGCCGGTCGCGGCCGGCGGGTAGGCGGCCGGGCGTATCTCGACGGCCGTGCCGGAGGCGTAGTTGGTGGTGTGTCCCGTCAGCCCCGCCGCGGGGCGGTGCCCGGCGAGTTCGTGCCGGGTCACCTCCTCGACCTCGTAGTGGAAGCGGCGGATGACGTGCAGGAGCACCGTGGAAGCGTCGCCCTCCAGCAGGGCGACGGAGGCCGGGGTGCCCGGGACCGGCAGGGTGCTGATGCCGGTGGTGGTGAGCGGCCATCCGTTGGTGCTGGTGGTTCGGGCCGCGGCCGAAGCGGGAGCGGCCGTCGGCAGGGAGATGCCGGCCGCCACCGCCCCCGCGAGTCCGGTGAGCAGCAGGGTCCGCCGGGGCAGGCCTCTGCCGCCCGGTGTGTCCGTGTCTCTCGTCTGCATGTGGGTTCCCCCCTTCAGCGGCGCAGGGCCGCGTTGTAGGTCTCGAAGATGCTGTAGAGGTCGCGGGCTCGACGACCGTATTCGTCAGCGCCGTTGTACTGGGCGAGCACCGTGACGATCTCGGCGTCGGAGTAGCTCAGCCGGTCGGTGGTGATGCCGTTGATGGCGGCGGACCAGATGTGGATCAGCGGGACGGTGCTCACGTTGTAGTCGTCGTCGTTGCGCAGCTGGTCCCAGACCGCCCGGCGCGCCCGCCAGTCCTCCGTGTCCTGGATCGGGCCCGAGATCACGTCCGCGCGGATGCAGTGGTTACGGGCCTTGATCCCGGTCCTGCCGAAGATCTGGGCGACGCCCGTGCTGGAGTCGTCCTTGATCACGGTCGGCGGGGAGGGCGGTGACCCGACAGGGTCCTGCTCCCAGGCGGCCTGCGCCTCCTTCCAGTTGAAGTAGGAGTCGACCAGCACATCCACGGCCTCGTCGGTGAAGTCGGCCTGGTACTCCCAGAAGACCACGGCCTGGATCAGCGACTTGCGCATCCGGAAGGACCGGGCCAGGCCCGTGATCAGCGCGTCCATGTCGAGGACCTTGCCGATGCACTCCGCGGGGGTGCGGTCCCGGTACCAGTCGTCGTGGCCGTTGGCCACGATGTAGGTGCCGAGATCCGTGGTCAGGGCACCCCGGCGGCTCAGGTCGAAGGGCACGTCCAGCGCGGTGTCCGGTCCCCGGGGCGTGAACTGGGTCTGCCCGGTGTCGCGTCCGGACGCGACATCCTTGTCGATCTCGATGAAACCGGTGCCCGAACCCACGGTGATCGTCGCGATCTGGTCGAAGGCCCAGTCCTTCGGCAGCGGGAAGCCCAGGTTGCCGCTGTAGCCGGTCGACATGTCCGACACGAAACTGGACACCGTCAGACCGGCCTTGGCGAGCCGGCTGCAGATGTTGCGGGGCGCGTAGACGCCGACGCGGTACTCGCTGCCGTAGGCGGCCATACGGCCCGTCAGCCCGCGGAAGTGCGGGATGACCCGGCTGGTGATCTCCTCGTCGACGGCGTCGTAGTCGACGGAGAAGTAGATGGTGGTCCCGGCACGGAAGCCGTGTCCGCGGGCCGCCTCCAGGGCCGCCAGGGCGTCCGTGGCACCCTGGTGCGCGTTGAAGTACTCCGGGTCGCCGCCGTTGGTCTGGTAGATCGGGAAGACCGACAGGCCGCCCGCGACGATGTTGGCGAGTTCGCCGGGCTGGATCTTCTTGTTCTTCGGGTTCGTGACGTTCGCGTTGGTCAAGTACCGCCCCACCGTGGTGTATCCGGCGGCGCGCAGCGACTGGGCGCGGGCCGGGGTGATCTCGGTGATGCAGTCGGCGGCGGTGCCGGGCCGGCTCGGGTCGCCGGTGCTGACCAGCAGTGAGGCCCAGGTGCGGAAGTCCGCGGTGCCGGTGGTGGGCAGCAGTTGGGCGAAGTGCTGGAAGTCCACGACGGTACTGAGCAGCGACCCCGAGTAGAAGCCGTCGAACGCGACGTCCCAGCCGTTGAACCGCATGGCCGCCTGGAACAGGTGCACGAACTGCTTGGCGCCGTCGGCCGAACCGAGGCCGAGCATCGCCTGCGCCCTGATGCCGTCCTGAGTGCCGGGGCCGAAACGCCCGTTGGCGACGTCGTCGCTCATGCCGATCTCGTACTGGAGGGCGAAGACCAGCGCCTTCTGCACGTCCCGGGAGAAGTTCCCGTCGGCCGGGCAGATGAAGAACTCCCGCCGCTGGACGTACCGCCCGTTGAGCCATTGCTGGATCTGGCGCACCTGATCGGTGCCGTTGCCGACCCGCACGTACGGGTCCATCGTGAGGAGCGCCTTGAACACCTTCGGCTGAAGGCCGTTGCCCGGATACGTCCCGCCCACGCCCATGTCGGCCTTGAGCCGGGCGACCGAGTCCGCGGTCCTGCCGTTGTAGGTGCCGTCGATGCCGCCGCCGTCGTAGCCCTTGCAGTACAGGCCCGACTGGATGACGCGGTAGATGTTCTCGTGCCGGGTCCGGTCGTCGATCTGCGCCCCGTACCGGGACTGGAGCTGGCTCAGCGTCGTCGGACCGAAGGAGTCCGACAGCGTGGTGATGCCCAGCTCGTACTGGAGCGCCCGGGTCAGGCCGTACATCACCGTCCAGCTGGTGCGTCCGTTCACCTCCACCTTGGGGATGCCGGGCACGTTGTAGGAGTTGATGAACTGCTGCGCGCGTTCCACCATCTCGTCGGCCATGTGCGCCTCTTCTCCGTGTGGTGGGGCGTCAGACCCAGTCCTGGTAGATGCCGCCGTTGCAGCGGGTGGTGCGGAAGCCGCTGTCGTCGCTGTCGTCGATGCAGCGGTCGGTGTACTGGTTGCGGAAGGTGAGGCGCACCGAGTGGTGGCGTGAGACGAACCAACTCACGTACTCCGAGCTGTCGCAGTACTGGGCGCTGAACCCGGCCGGGCCGTCGTAGACACAGCGTCCCGTGACCTTGTTCTGGAAGCGGCGCGTGCCGTCGTTGAAGACATGGACGTCCCACTGCTGGTACTGGCCGCTGTTGCAGGGAAACGTACGGAACCCGTACTCGTAGCTGTCGTCCATGCAACGCTGCGTGCCGAGGCTCTGGAAGGTGTTCACGACGAGGACGGCGGTGCCGCCGTCCCGGGACTCCTGTACGGCCTCGGCGCTGCCGGTCGTGGTGACCAGCGCGCCCGCGCAGAGCAGGGCCGCCGCCGCGGTTTTGAGTGACTTCATGTCATCCCCCGGATGCTGAGTGGTCGGACTCGCACGCCCAGACTGGAACCGGGGCCTCATGGTCACCAGACGTTTCAGCTATATCCGAAAGGAGGTTCGCGACGGTGTCGGGGGTCAGGAGGTAGGGCTGACCCGTTCAAGTGTTTGACGTGCCCATGTGGCAGGATCCGCTGGCATGTCGTCCTTTCGTCCACGCGCGTGGTCAACAGCCCTCCGGCGTCTGCTCGTTGTCCCCGTCACCCTGCTGGTGGCTGCCGGCGCCACCGGTGCCGCACCGGCTCCCGAAGCCGGCGCCGCGACGCCCGACCGGCTGCGCTACGACGTGTCCCTGCGCAGCGACGCCGACGGCTCCCACTGGACCGGGCACCAGCGGGTGTCGTTCAGGAATGCCTCCGACCGGCCCCTGCGTGAGGTGTACGTACGTCTGTGGGGCAACGGCGACGACAAGTGCGGCACGCCGGGTAAGCCGAGTCCGGTCAAGCTGTCCCACCTGCATGGCGGCACCGCGGGCTCCCTGAGCGTGAACTGCACGGCGCTGCGCATCACCCTGCCCAGGCCCCTCGCGCACGGCGAGCGGACGGCGCTCTCCTTCGACGTGTCCATCGCCGTGCCCCAGCGCAACGCCCGCTTCGGCCGCGAGGGCGCGTTCCGCTTCCTGGGCAACGCGCTGCCGGTGCTCGCCGTGCACGACGCGAAGGGATGGCACCTCGATCCCTACGTGTCGACCGGCGAGAGCTTCTACGCCCTGGCGAGCGACTTCCGGGTGCGGATCGACCACCCGTCAGCCCTCAAGATCCCTGCCACGGGCCGTACTTGGACCACCGGTGGCGAGCCCGGACGCACGGTCACGCACAGCGTCGCGCACCAGGTGCGGGACTTCGCCTGGGCAGCGGGCCCGTTCCGTACGGCGACGGACACCTCGCCCGGTGGCGTCCGCGTGAAGTCGTACTGGACGCCGAACACACCCGCGGCGGGTGTGCGCCTCAATCGCAAGGACGGCGTCGCCGCCGTCGACCGGTTCGGCAGGGAGTTCGGTCAGTATCCCTACGGCGAGATCGACTTCGTGATGGCCAAGGACTTCGGCGGCGGCATGGAGTACCCCGGCCTGGTCATCCTCGGCACCACCGAGGAAGGCAGCGCCGTCGTCCACGAGGTGGCCCACCAGTGGTGGTACGGCATCGTCGGCGACGACGAGTACGGCGCGCCCTGGCTGGACGAGAGCTTCGCCCAGTACGCCAACTACCGCTTCCTCGGCGTGGACACCCGCGACTGCTGGTCGGACATCGGCTGGCCCAACCAGTCCAGCGCGCTCACCAACTCGATGGCGTACTGGAGCACGCATCCAAACGAATACCACCTCATCTACGTGGCCGGCCCCTGCGCCCTGGCCGACCTGGAGCGCACCGTCGGAGCCGACAAGATGGCACGCCTCCTCAAGCGGTACGCCCACGACCACTGGTACGGCGTCTCCACCACCGCCGACTTCAAGAAGGCGGCCCAGTCCGTGACGGACAAGGACCTGACGGCCTTCTGGCGGAAGCACCGCATCCGGTGAATCAGCAGGGCTCAGTGCAGGCCGAGGAGGGCCTCGGCGGAGAACGGGCGTAGTTCGTCCTCGCGGCCGTCACGGATCTTGGCCACCCACTCCGGGTCCGAGAGCAGCAGCCGCCCGACGGCCACGAGGTCGAACTCGTCCCGCTCCATGCACTCCACCAGGCGGTTCAGCGAACCGTTCGCCGCGCCCTTGCCCTCGATGAGCGCGCTCAGGAACTCGCTGTCGTCGAGCCCGACCGAGCCGACGGCGACCGTCGGCAGACCGGTCAGCTTCTTCACCCAGCCGGCCAGCGAGAGGTCCGAGCCGGGGAATTCCGGCAGCCAGAAGCGCCGGGTCGAGCAGTCGATGACGTCGACGCCCGCCTCGATCAACGGGCCGAGCATCAGCTCCAGTTCGTCGGGGGTGGCCGCCAACCGGGCGCCGAAGTCACCGACGGTCCACTGGGAGATCCGCAGGAAGAGCGGGAAGTCGTAGCCGACCGCGGCCCGGCACGCCGCCACCAGCTCGGCCGGGAAGCGGGTACGGCCGCCGAGGTCACCGCCGTATCCGTCGGTGCGCGTGTTGATCTCGGGGCGGAGGAACTGGTCGATCAAGTAGCCGTGTCCGCCGTGCAGTTCGAGACCGTCGAAGCCCAGGCGCTGGGCGTCCGCGGCGGCCTGGGCGAACGCGGCGACCACCTCGGCGATGTCGGACTCGGAGAGCGTGCCGGGCCCGGCGGCGGGCACCTGTGGGTCGGGCACGTCGGCGCCCTTGCGTTCCAGGCCGGCGTGCCACAACTGCGGGATGATGCGGCCGCCTTCGGCGTGGACCGCTTCCACGACCCGGGCCCAGCCCGCGAGGGCGTCCTCGCCGTGGAAGCGCGGCACGGTGGTGGTGGGGGCGGCCGCGGGGTGGCCGACGACCGTGCCCTCGGTGACGATGAGGCCGACGCCGCCCCGGGCCCGGCGCGCGTAGTACTCGGCGACCTCGGGGCCGGGAACGCCGTCGGGCGAGAAGTTGCGCGTCATCGGCGCCATGACGACACGGTTGGGCAGGCGCAGCCCACCGACCGAGAAGGGGCGGAACAGGGGGGCCACCGCGGGGACGGAGGCGGGCGTGGGGGCAGGCGTTCGGGGGGCGGAGGTGGTGGTACCGGGCATGAGGGCTCCCTCGGTTGCAGAGGTCGGACGTCAGGGGTGGGGTGGCGCGCCGGGGGCACGGGCCGGTTCGCTCCCCGGCGCGTTCTCACGCGGAGCGGCGCTCGGCGGCCTGCGCGGTGTGGCGGTACGCGTCGGCGGTCTCCCGGCGGGCCAGTTCCACCGCGCGGTCCAGACTCGTGCGCGCGGGCAGGCCGAAGATGTCGACGATGGTGGCGAGACGGTTCTCGAGGGTGCCGCCGACGACGTGGTACGGGATGCCCAGCTCGTCGAGCGTGTCGCGCAGCAGCTCGTCGGACATGCTCCGGAAGCGCTCGGAAACCGGGCGGTGCCCGTCGGCGACCAGGTCGAACTCCACCGGCAGATGGATGAAGACGTCGTAGGCCCGGCGCGCGTGGTCCTTCAGCACCGCGCCCAGGGCGTCGATCACCTCCTCGTAGAAGTCCGGCGCCGCTCCCCCGGTCTCGTAGCCGTCGGTGGGATGGATCCCGGCGCGGACGCGCACCTTGCCGTAGACCCACTCGTGCAGGGAGGACCCGTCGGAGACGAATCCGTCGGGGAGGTGGGACTCGTGCACGGCCCGCTCGGTGAACCGGTGGACGCCCAGCTGGACCAGTTCGGCGGCCGTGCACTCCTCCAGGCGTTTGCCCGGCAGCACGTCGGCCAGGATCTCGCGCATGGTCCGGGCGTGGGTGCGCGGTACTCCCGTGAGGTGGGCGAGGGCGATGGTCGTCGTGGTCTTGCCCGTGCTGTAGGTACCGGAGATGGCCAGGCGCCGCATGGACGTGCGGTTGCGTTCCGCGCGCGCCGGGGTGGGGGCTGTCGTCGTCATCGTGGTCCTCGGTCGGGTAGTCGGTGTGCCACGGAGAACCTTCCGGTGATGCCGTGGAAGGCGTAGCCGAGTTCGCAGACCCGCCAGGTGTCGTCGGCGATGATCAGAAGGCGGGTGTCCTCGATGCGCGCGTGCACGGGGAAGGCCTGATCCAGTGCGCGCAGCGGCATACGGGTGGACAGGGCTGCCTTGCGCAGCCAGAGGGTGTCGCTGTCACCGCGGTCGATGCCGTCGAGTTCGTACAGCAGGACCTGGGCGAGCTGGCCCGTCACGGTGATGGCGTCGATCATGGACGCGCTGGGCAGGTAGGCGGATTCCAGTCCGGTGGGCCGCGGCCGGCTGTCGCTCTCGCCGGGCGCGGGCGTGATGCGGACCGTGGCGTCCACGCGTCTCGCGTCCCGGTCGACCGTCAGATGGGTGACCCGCTGGTCGCGGTGGCGGAAGAGCTCGGCGAAGTAGCGCCGGCACGGCTCGCCCAGGGCGTCCTCGGCGCTCGGGTGACGGGCTTCGGCACGGTCGGGCCGGTAACCGCCCGCCACTTCGTGCTGGATCTCGCAGCGGACCTCCATCGAGCCGATCCGGACGTCCAGGGAGGAGGCCAGCAGGCCGTCGGCGACGCGCTCCGACTCGGCGGGGCGGAAGACGCCGTGCACGGGGATGTCGGCGAGGTCCTCTTGTGGATGGACGCCGGCTCGCAGGCTGACCGCGCGCAGCCACATGCGGGAGCGGGCGCCCGCGTCGAGGCCGTAGGCGTGGCCGAGCAGGATCTCGGCGAGCTGCGCGCCCAGGGCCAGGGTGTCGACGCTGCTGAGATGCGGCAGAAGCTCGCCGGTGCCCTTCGCGGACCAGTGGGCGGGGTACGTCACCGAGGCGTGGGCGGTCGCCTCGGTGGAGTCGGGGCGGCGGGAGACCCGGATGGCCTCCAGCCGGTGCCGCACACGACGGAAGCCGGCACCGAAGTAGCGGTGCTCGCCGGGCCCGAGATAGTCGTCGATGGCGGCGACACTCAGCCGGGCCCCGGCCGGGCCCGTCACGGGCGCCTCGTGGGAACGGCACGGGCGGGCGGGCGGTTCACCCAGGGGGCGGCCATCAGCCGGTGGAACATCTCCTGCGAGGAGAGCAGAAGCGTGGCCGCGGGCGGGAACGGGGCCGCGGGCGGGAGCGTGCCTGGCGTGCGGTCGGGGTCCGCGGGCGGGTACAGGGCTGTCGTGCGGTCGGGACCTGCAAGCGGGAGCAGGCCTGGCGTGCGGTCGGGACCTGCGGACGGGAGCAGGGCTGTCATGCGATCCGGACCTGCGGACGGGAGCAGGCCTGTCATGCGATCCGGAACTGCAGGCGGGAGCTGGGCTGTCATGCGGTCGGGGCCTGCAGGCGCGAACGGGGCTGACGTGCGGTCGCGGTCCGCGGGCGCGAGCGGGGCTGACGTACGGTCTGGGTTCGCGGGTGGGGGCTGCGGGGTGGAGTAGCGGGTCGGGCGGGGCGGGGCGGTGTGCATCACGAGCCTCCTGTCGGGGCCGCGGGCGGGGTCACAGGCCGAGCAGATCGTCGAGGTGCCGGTCCCGGGAGAGCACCGCGCGGGCGATGCCGGCGTGGTCCGGTTGGTCCGGGGCGTCCAGCTGTGCCCACAGGTCGCGCAGCCGGAACCGGGCCGCCGTGCAGTGGACGTCGGTGAGCCGCTGGTGGCCGTCCTGTTCGGCCGTGGCGAGGGCGGCCGTGGTGCCCAGCAGTTCGCGGGCGATGCGGCCGAGCAGCAGCAACGGGTACTGCTGAGAAGCTCGTTGCCGCTCCTTCGCCGCGCGCGTGCGGATGTCATGGCAGGCGGCGGCGAAGCGGGCCAGGTCCTCGTGCAGGTCGTGCAGGTGACGGGCGTTGCGCGGGAAGAAGTTCTCGGTGGCCGGTAGCACGCCCGGCACGGCACCGTCACGGAAGCCGCCGGCCGGCTCGGTGTCCGCGAGGTGCGTGAGGAGGGCTTGGGCCGCCTGGACGTCGATCAGGTCGTCCACGCCGCCTGCGGTGCGCAGCACCCTGATGTCGCGGAAGGCCCGCTCCAGCGGTACGGGCGGTGCCCCGCGTCGGCGTTTGGAGCGGTCGGTCTCCAGCCCTTCGCCGCCCAGCAGTGAGACCGTACGGTCCACGACCCTGGCGGCCGTCTCGGTGCAGAAGTTGCGGGCGAGCAGGCGCTCGAACCAGCGGTCGCCGGGGGCCGGGGCGCCGAGGCTCCAGCGGACCACGGCGTCCATGGCGCGGACGTCCGCCGCGTTGGCGGCGAGGGTGCGCTGGACGAGGTCGTACTCCCCCAGCCCGATGCCGTCGACGCGGCGGCGCGCGGTGAACTCCCGCGACCAGCGCAGGCAGTTGCGGGCGAGGGCGAGTGCGGGGGCCGCCTGGATGAGCAGCCGCGCGGTCAGGAAGGCCGAGGTCCGTTCCGGGGTGCGGCGGGGGTCGCCGTGGGCGACCGTGACCACATGGTCCCTGGGGATCGTGACTCCGTTCAGCCGCAGCCAGCCGTTGGGCAGGCCCCGTACGCCCAGGTACTCCAGGCCGGCTCGGACCTCGAAGCCGGGGGTGCGGGTGTCCACGACGGCAAGGCCGACGCGGGGGCCGTCCTCGTCGCGGACGGTCACGGTGACGCCCAGGAGGTCGGCGACGGGTCCGTTGCTGATGAACAGCTTGTCGCCGTTGAGGACGTACGCCGAGCCGTCGGGGGTGGGGACGGCGGTCGTCCGCGGCCACTGGTTGGCCTGTCCGGCGGGCTCGGTGTCGGCGAAGCCGGAGATCATGCCCTCGCGGGTGCGGCGTCGGATCAGATCGCGCAGGGCGCCGTGCGGGAGCGTCGGCAGCAGCGAGGTGGCGACCCCGATGCCGTTGTGGACGGCGAGCAGGAAGCCGATCGCGACGGAGCGGGAGGCGACCGCCTCCACGGCCCGGAACAGGCCGTACGGCGTCAGCCCGAGCCCGCCGAGGTCCTCGCCCGTCGCGAGCCGGAACGCGCCGAGGTCGCGCAGCCGCGCGATCACGAACGGCGGGATCTCGCCCTCCCGGTCGACGGCGTCCGGGTCGACCTCGGTGTCGAGGAAGGTCAGGAGCCGCTCCACCTCGGGCGGCTGTTCGACGTTCTCGGGCTCGGACGGGTCGCGCCAGACGTCCCAGGACGGGTCGCCGCCGGTGAGGGTGGTCAGGAAGGTGGCCGCGGGCTGCCGCGTGGGCTGCGCCGTGGGGCGCTGCGCGAAGAGTTGGACGGTCATCTCATACCTCCCGGACCTGGCTCGCCGCGGCCTGGTCGGCGGAGCGGACGGTGTCGAGGAGCCGGTGCAGCCGCAGGCCGGTCTCGAAGTCGGGCACGGTGTGCGAGCCGCCGCGGATGTCGCGGGCCAGCGCGGCGTAGAGCTCCGCCACATTGCGTACGGCGGTGTCCGGCACGTCCACGGCGGTCCGGCAGTCCGGCGGCACCGCCACCTCCCGGCGGCCGTCGGTGGCGGCGCTCTTGTCCTCGTACAGGCGGATGTCGCTGATCTGGATGCCGTGTCCCGCGCCGGGCCCTTCGGAGACGAGGGTCAGGGTGCCGCGGGTGCCGGAGAACTCCAGGCGGGTGCCGGCGTGCCCGGCCTTGCCGTCGTGGACGTGCACCGACACGGGAACGCCGGTGACCAGGAACCCGCCGACGACGATGTGGTCGGCGCTGGTGACGCCGACGCTCTCCGCGGTGTCGGACACGGTCAGCCGGGGCTGCTGGACGGCGAGGGACGCCCAGAGCCTGCCGACGGATCCGCACAGGAACTCCAGCAGGTCCAGCGTGTGCCCGCCGGCGACCTCCAGGGTTCCGGCGCCGTTTCGCCGGTCGAGGGTGTAGACGGCGTCGGACGTGACGGTGCCGCCGGCTCCCTTGGCGCGGGTGGCGAAGACGTTGACCGCGGTGACCCGCCCGATGGCGCCGGAGGTGAGCAGTCGGCGGGCGTGGCGGGCGGCGGGCGCGTGCCGCGCCTGGAGGCCGACGGCCGCGTGGACGCCTGCCCGCCGGGCGGCCTCGGCCATCACCTCGGCTTCCTTGGTGGTACGGCCGAGCGGCCATTCGCAGTAGACGTGCTTGCCGGCCTCCAGGGCGGGCAGCACCAGGTCGGCGTGGTCCGGTGTCTTCACCGCGACGACCACCAGGTCCACCTCGGCGTGGCCGCTGAGGCGGGCCGGGTCGGTGAAGGCGTGGGCGGCTCCGTACTGTTCGGCGGCGCGGCGGGCGCTGCCGGCGCGGGTCGTGGCGACCGCCGTCAGCTCGTACTCCGGCAGGGCCGCGAGGGCCGGCAGGTGGGCCGTCCTGGCCCAGCCCCGTTCGGTACCGGCGCCGATGACACCTACACGAATCGGTTCGGTCATGGTTCTTCCTCGTCTGGGGAGGGACGGGGGCGAGTGCGGGGCGCACCGGGGCGGAGCCGTCGGCGGGGGAACCTGCCGGTTCCGCCCCGGTGCCGTGCGGGGAGGCGTCAGGAGGACAGCGCGGCGAGTTCCTCGCCGAGGATGCGCACCGCGGTGGTGATCTGCTCCTCGGTGTGCTCGGAGGTGATGAAGAACCGCAGCCGGGCGAGGCGTTCCTCCACCGCCGGGTGCAGGATCGGGTTGGCGCTGACGCCGCGGGCGTAGAGGCGGTCGGCCAGGAGCAGGGCCTTCGCGGAGTCGCCGGTGATCGCGGGCACGACCGGGGTGCCTTCGCTGGTGCCCACGTCGACGCCGGCCTCGGCGGCGAGCCGCAGGAAAAGGGCGGCGTTGTCGTGCAGCCGGGTGACACGCTCGGGCTCCTCGCGGATCAGCCGGAGGGCGGTGAGAGCGGCCGCCGCGGACGCCGGCGGCAGGCCCGCGCTGAAGACGAAGCCCGGCAGGGTGTACCGGAAGTGCTCGATGAGCTCGTGCCGTCCGGCGACGTAACCTCCGCAGCTGGCGAGCGACTTGGACAGGGTGCCCATCCACACGTCCACGTCGTCGGGGTTGACGCCGGAGAACTGGGCCATGCCGCCGCCGGTCTTGCCCATCACGCCGATGCTGTGGGCCTCGTCCACCATGAGCAGGGCGTCGTGGCGCTGCTTGACGGCGATGAGCGCGGGCAGGTCCGCGGTGTCGCCGTCCATGCTGTAGACGCCCTCCACCACGATCAGCACCCTGCGGTAGCCGTCGCGCACATGGCTGAGGATGCGGTCGAGGGCCACCAGGTCGTTGTGCGGGAACGGCTGGCGGGCGGCGCCGGACTGGCGGCACCCCTGGATGATGCTGTCGTGCGCGAGGGCGTCGTGCAGGATCAGGTCCTCGGGGCCCATCAGGTGTCCGATGACGGTGACGTTGGTGGCGTGCCCGCTGACCAGGCTCACGGCGTCCTGGGCGCCGACGAGTTCGGCGAGTCCCCGGTCGAGTTCCACGTGCAGCGGGCGGTTGCCGGACAGGATGCGGGCGGCGGACACCGAGGAGCCGTAGCGCTCGACGGCCTCCTGGACGGCCGTGGCGACCGCCGGGTGGCCGGACAGGCCGAGGTAGTTGTAGCTGGAGAAGGAGATCAGCTCGCGGTCGGCGACCCGGGTGGTGTCGCGGATGGTGCCCTCGTGCGGCAGGAAGTACGGGTTGACGACGCCGGAGGACTCGATGCTCCGCTTGCGCTCCAGGGAGGCGAGGACCTCCGGGAACACCCGGACGTCGGCGGCCGCGCTGCGGTCCTGCGTGCCGCGGGGCTGATGTGCGGGTGCCGGGGCGGCGAGCGCCGGCACCGGTTCCGTGACCGGCGGCGGGGCGGCGGCGGGGGGCGCCGCCGCCGTCACGCCGAGGCGGTCCCCGAGGGTCGCGACCAGGTCGCCGATCGTGGCGATCTCCATCATCTCGGCGGCCTTCACCTGAAGCTCCGGCCACCTGCCGCGCAGCCGGGTGGCCAGCTCGGCCAGCATGATCGAGTCGAATCCGAGGTCGGTGGCGAAGGCGTGCTCGGGCCGCAGGAAGTCCTCGGGGTAGGCGCTGACCTGGGATATCCCGGCGTACACGGCCGCCCGCACCTCGTCGGTCGCGACCTGGGCCGGTGCTGCGGCCGGCGCGAGGGAAGCGGCCTCGGCTTCGGGCAGCTGCTCCTGCACCGGGGCCTGGACCGATGCGGTGATCGTGGGGACGGCTGTGGACGGCTGTGTCTTGGCCGGGTCGAAGGACTGCAGCAGGGACACCTGGGCGTGCAGGAACTCGATGAGACCGCTCATCCTCGGCTCTCCGATCGGGGTGGTGGCGAGGGGGGAGGGAATGACTGTGCGCAGGCTCGGCTCGGGGGTGCGGGCGACGGACGGCGCGGGTGCGACCGGGGTGGGGATCACCGTGCGGGGCCGGGGGCGGCCGGTGCCGGTGCGGACGGTGTACACATCCGTCCGCAGCGGCGACGGCGGCAGGGACAGCAGGCGGCCCGTGTCGGCGGGGAACAGCACGGCCGGGTCCAGCGGGACCCCGGCCACGGCGAGCCGGCCGAGCGCGGTGAGGAAGGCGCGGCCGTCGTCGGACCGGTTCGTCGTCAGGGGTACGAGTTCCAGGTCCGCTCCCGCGGCACTGCGCCGGGCCATGCGCAGGAGGGTGTCGCCGCCGTAGATCTGCACGAGGAAGCGGGCGCCGGTCGCGGCGACGGACCGTACCGCGTCGGTGAACCGGACGGGAGCGGTGTTGTGACGGGCCCACAGGTCCTTGATGTCCTGGGTTTCCCGGCATTCCTGACCGCTGACGCCGGAGATGAAGGTGCAGGCGGGCTCGGTCAGCGGCAGGCCCGCGATCGTTTCCGCCATCACCTCGTCGGCGGCGGCGACCAGGGGTGAGTGGAAGGCGTGCGACACCCGCAGCAGCACGGCGGCGACGCCCTGCTCGGCGCAGTGGGCGCGCAGCGCCTCCACGTTCTCGACGCCGCCGCTGAAGACGAGTTGGCCCTCGTGGTTGTAGCAGGCGGGCCAGACACCCTCGACGGCCAGGGCGAGGCGCTCGGCCTCGGCGGCGGGGGCCTGCACCGCGAGCATGGCGCCGCTGCCGGACGGCACGGCGGCGGCCAGCGCCGCCCCCCTGCGCGTCATGAACCTGACAGCATCGGAAGCGGTGAACGCCCCGGCCGCGACCGCGGCGGGGAACTCGCCGACGCTGTGGCCGACGGCGACATCGGGCCGGATGCCGCAGGCGGCGAGCAGTTCGACGGTGGTGGCGCCCGTGATGCCCAGGCCCGGCTGACACATGTCGGTCACCATCAGGGCGGCCTGCGCGTCGCTGTCGTCGGCGTCGTGCGCCTCCCACAGCAGTCCGGGCAGCACGGTGGGCACCGTGTCGGACTCCTCGGCGGTCAGGGCGCCCAGTTCGGCCGCGCGGTGGGCGGCCGAGGGGAACCGCCGGACCAGGTCCGCCAGCATGCCGGGCCGCTGCGAGCCCTGCCCCGGAAAGGCGAAGGCGATCCGGCGCTCGTCCGCCGGCAACGGCTTCGCCGCCGCGTGGATGCCGGGGGCCAGTTCCCCGATGGCGCCGTCCGCCAGTCGCCGTGCGGCGAGTTGGAGCCGGTCGAGGAGTTCCTCCCGGCTCGCGGCGACGAACGCGAGGCGAGCGGTGAGCAGTTCGCGCCGGGCCAGGGTGTGGGCCACCACGGCGGGCGTGGCGTCCGGGTCCGCGGCGACCGATGCGCGGATGTCCTCAGCGTGCCGGGCGAGGTCCGCCACCGACCCGGCGGACAGCAGGAACAGCCAGGGCTCGTCGGGGAGTTGGCCGTCGACCGGGTCCGGCTCGATGGCCGGGGCGCCTTCCAGGACCGCGTGCACGTTGGTGCCGCCGAAGCCGAAGGAACTGACGCCCGCCCGACGCACGCCGTCGTGCGGCCACTGCTGCGCGGCAGTGGCCACCCGCAGGCCCGCGGTCTCCAGGTCGAGGGCACCGTTGACCTGCATCTCGGCGGGCTGCGGCGGTACGACACCGTGGTGCACGGCGAGCGCGGCCTTCACCAGCCCTGCCGCGCCGGCCGCGGACAGCGTGTGCCCGATCAGCGCCTTGGAGGAGGAGACGTAGCACGGCTGGGTCGAGCCGGACTCGGCGCGCAGCAGCCCGATGGCCTCGATCTCGGTCCGGTCGCCGACCGGCGTGCCCGTGCCGTGCGCCTCCAGCAGGTCGATCTGCCCGGGATTCGTGCCGGCGTCACGGTAGGCGGCGCGCAGCGCGGCGAGCTGGCCCTGCGCCTGCGGTGTCATCGGGCCGCCGCCCCGGCCGTCGTTGGCGGAGCCGACCCCGGTGACGACGGCGTAGATGCGGTCCCCGGCGGCGACGGCGTCCTCCACCGGGCGCAGCACCAGGAGGGCGCCTCCCTCGCCGAGCACGAAGCCGTCGGCGCGCTCGTCGAACGGCCGGCACACTCCGTGCCGGGACAGCGCGCCGGACCGGGCGAAGCCGACGAGGGGCGTCGGGGAGAGGCCGATGTACACCCCGCCCACCAGCGCGATGGAGCAGGCGCCCGAGCGCAGGCTGCGCACCGCGGCGTCCAGGGCCACGAGCGCCGAGGAGCAGGCCGCGTCCAGCGAGATGGAGGGACCGCCGAGGTCGAGGACCTCGCTCACGGTGCAGGGGACCATGTTCGCCAGAGCCCCGGGAATGGTGAAGGAGTTCATGGGCATCAGCGAGGAATCGGTCGCCTCGTGCAGCCGGTCCAGCAGCTCCGGGTCGCTCTGCCCGTCGTGGAAGGAGCCGTCCGCCAGCAGGTTCGCGGTGATGCGGGAGACGCTGATGTCCCGGTGGTCGAGCGAGGTCACCCCGGCGAAGACGCCCGTGCGGGACCGGTCGAAGCCGGTGCGCTCCCAGCCGGCGTCCTGGAGCGCCTCGCGCGCCAGGTCCACGAAGAGCTTGGCCTGCGGGTCCATCGTGCGGGCCCGGCGGGGCGGGATGCCGTAGTGGGCGGGGGCGAACCGGTCGACCTCGGGCAGGAACGCGACCTGGTCGGTGTAGACGCCGTGCGGCTCCCTGAAATCGCCCGGCCGGTGGTAGGCGGAGTGGTCCCAGCGACTCGCGGGGACCGCCGAGAACTGCGTCTCGGCATTTACCAGCATTCTCCAGAACTCGCCGATATCGGCGGCCCCGGGAAATCGGCACGACATGCCGACGATAGCCATATCAGCCACGAACGCTACCTCGATCCGACCTCGATTGCGAAAATGGCTCGACGCCAGAAGAAGAAGGCGGCGGTAAAAGTAGATGCGCTCGCCACTGACGTCGACAACGGAGAGCTTGGCGGCGACTGCGGAGCGTACGCAAGCGCTCTTCTCAACCAGTGGAAGAAAACCTGTGAGCGTTGTGTGAGCAGAATGAGCAAAACCCGGGGCTCCGATTGACCTGACGTTTTCCGTTCAGTAAGAAAGCGGCCCTGAAACCATGAACAGAAGGAGAAATTCGCTCACTTCATGCCGCCGCCCGGTTCCCTCGCGAGGACACGCGAGGGAACCGGGCGGCGTCTGCGTCAGGCCTGTGCGCTGTCCCCCATGGGACGCAGGCCCACCTGGTGGGCGAGCGCGACCACCGCCTTGCCGAAGAGGGCGTCTCGGTCGTCGATGACCCGGTTGAACTGCCCGAAGACCTCGAAGCTGATCAGCCCGAAGAGCTGCGCCCAGGCGGCGGCCAGGCGGGGCGCGACCGGTCCCGGCAGGGTGCGGTCCGGCTGGTCAAGCAGCTCGCGGATCTCGTCGGCGACGACCGAGTCGCAGTCCGCCGCCGGGAGGTCCGGCTCGACGAGGACGCCGGCGTCGTGGGCGGCCTCCGCCACCCCGAGCAGGACCAGCGCGACCCGGGAGGCCGGGGCCACGGTGTCCTGCGGGGCGGCATAGCCGGGCACGGGCGAGCCGTAGATCAGCGCGTACTCGTGCGGATGCTCGAGCGCCCAGGCGCGCACGGCGCGGCAGACGTCGGCCCAGGCCCGCAGCGGGTCGGCGGCGCCCGCGGCGGCGCGAGCGCTCTCGGCGGCCTGCCCGATGGCGTCGTAGGCATCGACGATGAGGGCCGTCAGCAGATCGTCCCGGCTGGGGAAGTAGCGGTAGAGGGCCGATGAGACCATGCCCAACTCACGGGCGACCGCGCGCAGCGAGAGCCGCGCCGCGCCCTCGGCGGCGAGCTGTCTGCGGGCCTCGCCCTTGATGGCGGCCGCCACCTCGGCGCGAACCCTCTCCTTGGCTCCTTGGATGACATCCATGACGACAGTGTGCCACCCGCGAGAGCACTGCCCAAGCATCGGAGCACTGCTCTCCCAATGAGAGCAGTGCTCTTGCACTGAAGCGGTGCTCGCTGTAAAACTACCCTCGACAAAGAGCAGTGCTCTCTGAGCAGAGCACTTGTCACGCCAGTGTTTTCCCAGGTCAGTGGCGAGTCGAACGCAATCCGTCCGCAGATCCGCGGCAGTCGCTCCCCCGTCCCACTGCTCCGCCCCCGCACCACCGCTCTCCCCGTTCCCCCCATCCAGCCCCGGCCGACCGCTGGCAGGCCCGCGGGCACAGCTGAAGAAAGGACCTCAGCGTGATGGTCACTTCGGTGCCGTCCGGGAGCGACCGAAAGAAACGTCGCGGCCCCTGGTTCACCCTTCTCGCCGGACTCCTCCTCCTACTGGTCGCCGGCGCCGCGAGCTCCGGGGTGCTGGACCGTCTCAAGTCGGGCGGCTTCGACGACCCCGGCTCCGACTCCGTGGCCGCCGCCGAGGCGCTGGAACGCTCGTTCCCCGACAGCCAGCCCAACCTCGTCATCCTGATCAAGGACCCCAGGGGCGGACCCGGCAGCGCCGCGGCCCGCAACGAGGCCGAAACCATCGGCAAAACGGTCTCCGGCACCGCCGGCACCCGGGTCGTCGCCTCCTACTTCGACAGCGGCGACAAGAGCCTGCGCTCCGGTGACGCGGCCCTGATCCTCGTCCGGGTCGACGGTGACGAGAACGAGAGCATGCGCACCGCCGACACGCTGCACGAGAAGCTGTCGGACCCGGACGGCGCCGTCTCGGTCTCCTTCGGCGGCATCACCGCCATCAACAACGACATGAACAAGCAGGTCGAGAAGGACATCGTCGCCGCGGAGAGCATCGCGATCCCGATCACCCTGCTGCTGCTCGTGATCGTCTTCCGCGGTCTGATCGCCGCCCTGCTGCCGATGCTCCTGGCCGTGCTCACCATCGTCGGGGCACTGGCGGCCGTCAACGTCGCCGCGCAGTTCACCGACGTCTCCGTGTTCGCCGTCAACCTGATCACAGCGCTGGGACTGGGTCTCTCCGTCGACTACAGCCTGCTGATCGTCACGCGCTACCGGGAGGAACGCGAGGCCGGCCGCGACAACGCCACCGCCCTGCGCGTCACCCGCGCGACCGCCGGCCGCACGGTGGCCGTCAGTGGCGCCGTGGTCGGTGCAGCCCTCGCCACGCTCCTCGTCTTCGACCAGTACTTCCTGCGCTCCTTCGCGCTGGCGGGCATCGCCGTGGTGCTGTGGGCCGTCCTCGGATCGCTGTACCTGCTGCCGGCGTCCCTGGTCCTGCTCGGCGACAGGATCGACGCACTCGGCCGCCGCCGGCGCACGCGGCGCGCCCCGGCCGCGGACACCTTCTGGGGCCGGATGGCCGGCCTCGCCTTCCGCCGTCCCGCTCTGCTCGCCACCCCCGTGATCGCTCTGCTGCTGCTCATGGCGGTGCCCTTCGCCGACGCCCAGTTCGGCGTACCGGACGAGCGGGTGCTGCCCAAGGCCACCGAGAGCCGCACGGTCACGGAGGCCGTGCGCGACGACTTCGGCGTCGGCGACGACCGCGCGCTGAACGTGGTCTCCGAGGACTGGAAGGGGAGCGACGCCGATCTCGCGCGCTACTCCGCGGACCTGTCCGAGACCGCCGAGGTCACCCGCGTCGTCAGCGCCGCCGGGGTGTTCCGCGACGGCTCCCGGCTGAGCCCGCTCGACCCGCGCACGGCCGCTTCCTTCCAGGACGGTGACGCGGTCCGCCTCCAGGTGCAGACGGACGTGGTGCCGTACTCCGAGCAGGGCGGCGACCTGGCCCGCGCCGTCCGAGCGGTCGATCCGCCCGGCGGCGGCAAGGTCCTGGTCGGCGGTCAGGCGGCCCAGCTGGTCGACATCACCCACTCCATCGCCGGCAAGCTGCCCCTGGCGATGGCCCTGATCAGCATCCTCAGCCTGCTGTTCCTGTTCCTGCTGACGGGCAGCGTGCTGATGCCCGTCAAGGCGCTGCTGTTCAACGGCCTGAGCCTCGTGGGCATCCTCGGCGTCGCGGTCTGGGTGTTCGTCGACGGCCACCTCTCCGGCCTGCTCGGCTTCACCCCGTCGCCGCTCGCCGTGTCGATGCCGGTCCTGGTGTTCTGCATCGCCTTCGGCCTGTCCATGGACTACGAGGTCTTCCTCGTCTCCCGCATCAAGGAACGCTACGACCGCACCGGCCGGCTGGAGGATTCCGTACGCGAGGGACTCGGCGCCAGCGGCCCCGTCATCACCGCCGCCGCCGCCATCCTCGCGGTGTCCTTCTTCGCCATGCTCACCTCGGGCGTCTCCCTGATCAAGATGTACGGCATGGCCACCGGCCTCGCCATCGTGCTGGACGCGGTCCTGGTGCGCGGGGTGCTGGTGCCGGCCTTCATGCGGGCCGTCGGCCCCTACAACTGGTGGGCCCCGGCCCCTCTCAAGGCACTCCACCGCCGGTTCGGCATCAAGGAGTCCGCCGAGGTGGAGCCCGCCCCGGCAGCGACTGCGCACCTCACTTCCGCCAGCGAGCCCCAGACGACGGGATCACGGCCGTGACCGAGACCGACAGCACCCCCACCTATCCCCTCGACCGCCTGCGCAGGGTCGCCGACATGGCGGCCCGGGCAGCCAACGCCCACAACACCCAGCCCTGGGACCTGCGTTACCACGCCGATCATGTCGAGCTGGGCTGGCGCGCGGAGTACGCACTGGGCCCCAGCGACCCCTCGCACCGCGACCTGAGGCTGTCGCTGGGCATCTACCTCGAGACCCTGCTGATCTGCGCCGCCGAGGCCGGGATGGCGCTGCGCTTCGAGCCCGACTACGACGCCGGCGCCGCCCGTGTGGGGCGGATCGTGCCCGGCGAGTGGGTCGAGCCGAGCACCCGGTCGGTGGCCGACGTCGAGGCCCGCCGCGTGTGGCGGGGTGCCTGGACCTCGCAGCAGGTGCCCGGGGCGGTGGTCGAGCGCTGCCTCAAGACCGCCGAGGAGGCCGGATTCCGGGTGGCCGTCGTCCCCACGGACGCCGCCAGGCCGCTCCTGATCCGCGCCTACCACTGGTTCTTCGGCCACGCCGGGATCGCCCGGGAGCTGCTGGCCTGGGCCAGGCTCTCCCCCCGCCACCCCGACTACCGGCGCGACGGCCTCAACGACGTGATGCTGGTCCTGAACAAGGCCGAGGCCGCCGCCATGCGGACGTTCTTCGCCCCCGTGGTGTACCGGACGCTGCGGCCGCTGGGGCTGGTCCGGCTGCTGACCACCCTGTCCTCCAGCGCGACCAGCGGCGACGGCGTCGTGATGGTCGTCCTCGGCCAGGGCGACGATCCGGCCGGCGAGGTCGAGGCCGGGCGGCTGGTGACCCGGCTGTGGCTGGACCTGTTCCGGGACGGGATCTACGTCCATCCGCAGAGCCACGTCATCGACTGCCCCGACACCGTCGGCGAACTGGGCCGGCTGTGCGGGGCCCGGGGCGGCGAGCGGCCCCTGGTCTTCTTCCGGGTCGGCTATCCCACCACCGATCCCGCGGCCCGGCCGCGCCACCCGCGCCGCGGGCAGCCGGCGACAACGGCCTCCTGAATTCCTTCCGGCCGCCCGGGCCGGCCAGGCACCGGGCGGCCGGAAGGGGAATTCCCGTTGAATTCCCGTCGACACCGATCAGCGAATGCGACAGCAGAGAACCCCGAGGGAGATCCCCGACCACAGCACCGCATCCAACCGCGAACGCCAACCACCGTTTCGCGAAGAACGAGAAAGGGGATCACGTCGAATGTCCTCCCCCCACGCCCCGCCGGACCGCTCCGTCGTCGAACGCACCCTGGGTGTCCTGGGCGCCTTCGACACCGCCCATGTGAGTCTGACCGTCAGCCAGATCAGCAGCCGGTCGAAAATACCCGTGGCCACGACCTACCGCATTGTCTCGAAACTCGTCTCCTGGGGAGCGCTGGAACGCGCGGAGGACAACAAGTACACGATCGGCCTTCGCCTGTGGGAGGTCTCCCAGCTCGCTCCCCGGCATGCCGACCTCCGCGCGGCGGCCGTCCCCGCCATGTTCGACCTGCGCTCCACCACCCGCCGCGCCGTCCTGCTCTCCACACGGGACGGCATCGAGGGAATCTGTCTGGAGAGCGTCTCCGGCAGCGCCCGGCCCCTGCACCGCTCGTGGTCCCGCGGGCACCGCTTCCCCCTGCACGCCACGGCTTGCGGCCGGGTCCTCCTCGCCGCCGCCGGCACCACCGTCCAGGACGAGCTCTACGGCGGCGAGCTGCGGCCGTACACGGAGCGCACCGTCCGCACCCCCGCCGTCCTGCGCGACCTCGTCGCCCACACCCGGCGCCAGGGATACGCCGTGTCCGACGGCGAGTTGCTGGACGGCGTGGTGGAGATCGCCGCGCCGGTCCACGGCGGCGACGGAGCCGTCCTGGGCGCCATCGGTCTGATCACCGTGGGCACGGCGTCCACCGCTGTCCCGGACGCCGTCGGTCATCTGCTGGCGGCCGCCCGGCGGGTCTCTCGGTCCCTCGCCGACGCCCCCGCACCCGGTGGCAACGCGGTGCCGTCCCCCCGCACCGCCCGGTCCCGCATGCACCGGCCCCAGGGCGCCTGCGCCTAGCACCCGGCGGCCGGACTCCCGCCAGGCCGGCCGCCGTTCGTCCCACCCACACCCCCGTCCCCACTCTCCCCCGACACCGGCTTGCCGACAGCAACGCCGTCCCGCTCACAAGGAGACGCACATGAACGCCGTACAGGAAGACATCCGCAGCGGTCTGGCCGACATCGTCAACGAGATCGCCGGGGTGCCGCACGAGGAAGTACTCCCCCACAAGACCTTCGCCGACGATCTCGACGTCGACTCCCTGTCCATGGTCGAGGTCGTGGTCGCGGCGGAGGAGCGGTTCGGGGTGACCATCCCGGACGAGGCGGCCGGCCGTATGAAGACCGTGAGCGACGCCATCGACTACATCCTCGCCCAGCACTGACGACTTGGGAGTCATCCTCATGCAACCGACTGATCGCAAGGTGGTCGTGACCGGCGTCGGAGCGACCACACCGCTGGGCGGTGACAGCGCCACCACCTGGCAGGGGCTCATGGCGGGCCGCTCCGCCGTACGGCTGCTGACGCACGACTGGGCCGCCGACACCCCGGTGAAGATAGGCGCGCAGATCGCGGTGGAACCCGCCGACTGCCTGTCCAGGACCGAGGCCCGCAAGCTCGACCGCTCCGCCCAGTTCGCGCTGATCGCGGCGCGCGAGGCGTGGGCCGACGCGGGCTTCACCGCACCGGCGGGTGAAGACACCTCCGTCAACCCCGACCGGCTCGGCGTGGTCGTCGCCTCCGCCATCGGCGGCGTGACCTCCCTGCTCCAGCAGTACGACATCCTCCGGGACCAGGGCGTCCGCAAGGTGTCTCCCCACACCATCCCGATGATGCTGCCCAACACGCAGGGCGCCAACGTCGGACTGGCCCTCAACGCCCGGGCCGGGGTGCACTCGCCGGTCAGCGCGTGCGCCTCGGGTGCCGAGTCGGTCGGATACGCCATCGACATGATCCGCACCGGCCGGGCCGACATCGTCGTGGCCGGTGGTACGGAGGCCGCGATCCACCCGCTGAACATGGCCGGCTTCGGCAACATGATGGCCATGTCCAAGCGCAACGACGATCCGGCGGCCGCCTCCCGGCCGTACGACTCGGCCCGCGACGGCTTCGTCATCGGAGAGGGTGCCGGTGTGGTCGTACTGGAGTCGGCGGAGCATGCCAGGCGGCGCGGCGCCCGCGTCTACGCCGAGGCCGTCGGCCAGGGGCTCTCCTCCGACAGCCACCACATCACCCAGCCGGAACCGACGGGCCGCGGCATCTCGGCCGCGCTCACCGCGCTGCTCGACTCCAGTGACCTCACAGCGGCCGAGGTCGTGCACGTCAACGCGCACGCGACCTCGACGCCCCGGGGCGACGTGGCCGAGGTGAAGGCCCTGCGCAAGGTCCTCGGCGACGCCATGGACCATGTGGCGGTGTCGGCCACGAAGTCCATGACCGGGCATCTCCTCGGCGGCGCCGGCGGTGTGGAGACCGTGGCGACGGTCCTGGCCCTGCATCACCGGCTCGCCCCGCCGACCATCAACCTCGACGACCTCGACCCGGAGGTCGAGGCCGACATCGTGCGCGGCGTGCCAAGGGCGCTGCCCGACGGGCCGATCGCGGCCCTCAACAATTCGTTCGGCTTCGGTGGACACAACGTGGTGCTCGCCTTCCGCACGGTGTGATCCGCGGAAGCCGCCCGACCGGTCTGCGGTCGGGAGTGGCCGCCCGACGCACGCGAACGCCAGTGTCCCCAGAAGACCGGACCTAGATCAACCACCCTTCCGGAGAGTGGAAAGAGGATCGGGAATTCACGGGGGGCACGACTCCGCCGCGAATTGAATACCGGTCAGTTCACAACTCGTCGGTAACAACTCCTCAGGGCCATCGGTGACGTTTGCCGGTGGCCCGATGAGCGTGCCGGTGCTCCGCCGAAAAGCGCCTGGCGTCATTTTCACCCGGCGTATGAAGAACTTGGTGAAGTTCGTAACCTCGGTGAACCCCAGCTGACGGGCCACGGCGCCGATGGGCAGATCCGTGTGCGCCAGCAGGCGACGCGCTTCCAGTGCCACCCGGGCGTCGATGACGTTCTTGGTGGTGGTGCCGGCGACGGCATGGCACGCACGGGACAGGGCGCGGGTCGTGCAATTCAGCGCGGCGGCGTAGTCCTCCACCTGGCGGGTGGTGCGGTAGGAGCCCTCCAGTTCCTTCCGGAACCGCACGAACAGCTCTCCCCAGGTGTTGTCGCGGGCCGGGACGAGTGGGGTTCCGTCCTCATGGGTCGACCGGCATATCTGATAGGCGTTCAGCAGGAAGACCGCCAGCAGGTGTTTGAGGACGTCCTCGCCCAACGCCCGTTCGGGCCGCTGGAATTCCTCCTGCATGAGGGACAGGATCCTTCCGAGCTCGGCCTGTTCAGGCTCGCCCAGCCGCCAGTGCGAGGGCCGCAGCACATCGTCGAGCATCCCCAGGCGCGCCGTCATGCGCGGGGGAAACGCCTCGGTGAACATGATGAGATCGCCCGCCAGATCAGGCTGCGGAATGGCCTGGACCACCTGGTTCGGCCGGATCCACAGCAGGCTGCCCGGACGGCACTCGAAGCGCGTGGAGTCCAGCGAGAAAGTACCGGTCCCCTGGGTGACCAGCAGGAGCTGATGGAATTCCAACCGGTGCGGGGAGGCGAGGGACTCCCGGGGAACCCACTGCAGCAGTTCCTGGAAAGAGGTCACCGCGATACCGGATCCCGGTCGGCATACCGGCGAGTAGGGAACAACAGGGATCGGCAAGGAGTCGAAATCGACCATAGGACTTCCGGAATCAACCTTTCTCGAGTCTCTTGAAGGTTTAATCATAGGGGTGGCCGCCCGTCGCCAGATCCCATCTGGCGTTCGCATGAGTCGAGTTCACTCGGCTTGTGCGCACACGAAAGGAACAAGACGGGATGACCATGCCTCATTCCGGCACGCCGGAGCGCTCGGTCGTCGACCGCGCCCTGAGCGTTCTCGGAGCGTTCGACCGGCAGAACCGCACTCTGACGTTGAGCGACCTCAGCCGGCGGTCGGGCCTCCCCCTCGCCACGGCACATCGCATCGTGAACAAGCTGCACAGCTGGGGAGCGCTGGAGAGAAACGGGGACGGCAGTTACAGCATCGGCTTAAGGCTCTGGGAGACGGGAACGCTGGCACCCCGCTGCTCACCCCTCGCCGAGGCGGCACAGCCGTACCTCATGGAACTGCACACCCGCACCTCGGCAGGGGCGTACATCGTGATCCGCGACCGGGTCGAAGGCGTCTGCCTCTCGTTCGTGGTCAACGGGAGCGACACCCTGATGAGTTGGATCGAGTCCGGGGACCGTATGCCCCTGCACGCCTGCGCCGCGGGACTGGTGCTGCTCGCCCATGCCGAGGAATCCGTGCAGAACGAGGTCTGCGCCGGGCCGCTGCACGCGTACACCTCGGCGACCCCGAGCCAGGGCGCCGCGCTGCGGCAGGCCCTCGCCAAGGTCAGACGCGAGGGCTACGCGGTCACCCAGCGCACGCTGCAACCGGACGTCAGCAGCGTCGCGTTCCCCGTCCGCTCCGCCGACGGGGCCGTGGTGGCAGCCGTGGCTGTCGTCGCCCCGGCCGCCACGTTCCAGCTGGCGAAGCTGCTCCCCCCGGTGTCCGCCACGGCCGACGCCGTGTCCCAGCACCTCCGCCCCTCCGGGTGACCGGCCGGGCCACCCTTCTGCCCGGTCAGAGGCTGACGGACGCCGCTGACACGTGTTGCCTCGGTGCACGGGCCAGGTGCACGAAGGCCGGGGGCAGGTTGGGCCACACCACCGGGCCGCGCTCGACCGTGGTGAAGCGCTCGCGCAGTCCGGCCGCGAGGTGTCGGCCGGGCGGGGTCCACGCGGCGTGCAGATAGGCGAAGGTGGTGAACCGGCCGCTCGGCGCGAGGGCCGCCGCGACGGCGTCCAGCGTCCGGTTCCGGTCCGTCGTCGGCATCACGGTCCACGGCAGCCCGGACACCACCGCGTCCACCGGCCCGCCCGCCAGGTCCGCCAGGTCGGCAGCCGCACCGTGCACCACGGTGAACCGCTCGTCGTCGAGGGTGGCGGCCAGGTGCTCGGCCAGGTCGGGGTTGAGCTCGATGGCGACCAGCCGGTCGTCCGCGGCGAGCCGGCGCAGCACGGCATCGGTGAGGACGTCCGCATGCCCGGCGTGGACGGCCTGACCGCCACCCGGAAGCTGTGCGCCGGACCGGACGCGCCGAAGGTGCTCGTCGTGACCACGTTCGACCTCGACGAGTACGTGTACGGGGCCCTGCGGGCCGGGGCGAGCGGGTATCTGGTGAAGGACGCGCTCGGCGAGGAGATCCTGGTGACCGTGCGGGCGGTGCTGCGCGGGGACGTGATGCTGGGGCCGTCGGTGATCCGCCGTCTGGTGGAGCGATTCGTGCTGCCCGCCGCGTCCACCGCGCCCGACGACCGCCTCGGCCTGCTCACCGCCCGCGAGCGCGAGGTGCTCACGCTGGTCGCCCGCGGCCTGAGCAACCAGGAGATCGCCGCCCGACTGTTCCTGGGCGAGACGACCGTCAAGACCCATCTGGGCCGGATCCTGGGCAAGTTGGAGCTGCGGGACCGGGTGCACGCCGTCATCTACGGGTACGAGAGCGGCCTGATCCGCGTCGGCGGATGACGCCGCCCCGGGATGTCTCGTCAGTCGGTCCGAAGGCCGACCGCCAGCGTCAGTTCAAGCATCCGCTGGGGCGAGGCGAGATCCGGAAACAGTTCCCGCAGCTGCGACATGCGGTAGCGGACGGTCTGGGGGTGGACGAACAGCGCCGCCGCGACCTCCTCGCGCCTGCCCTGGTGCAGCAGCCACGCGCGCAGCGTCTCCTCCAGCCGTCGTGCGGTCGCGACGGGCAGGGTCCGCAAGGGTGCGAGGGCGCAGGCGCGCAGGTCCGCGAACGCGTCCGCGTCGGCACTCAGCACCAGCTCGGGGAGGTGGTCCTCGGTGTCGTGGATGTCGGAGGAGAGGGAGCGCGCGCGGGCGGCTCGGGCGTACGAGGCCGACGCACGGGTCCATGGCCGGGCCGGGCCGACCACGGCGGCCCGGTCGGTCAGCTGCCGCAGGAGATGGGACCGGTCGGCATCGGAGACGAGCAGCACACCGGTGGCGTCCGGCAGATCGTCCAGGACGAGGGTGCTCGGGTCGAGCGTGCGATGCGCAGGCCGGGCCTGGGCGGCGGGCAGCAGGACCGCGGTCAGCGAAACGGGCGGCTGCCATCCGGCCCGCTGCGCGGAGGCCAGCAGCACGTCCGGGCTCGCGCCGGCGACGAGGTCGCGGGCCAGCTGCTCCAGATGGCGTTCGTGGGCCCGGCCCCGGGCGGCCAGCTCGTCGGCGTGGCCCGCGGCGCTCGCGGCGGAGAGCTCGTCGATGTAGGCGAAGGTCAGCTCGGCGAACTTGGCGACCTCGGCAGCGGGCAGACCCGCGGGTACGGCACCCGCCGCCAGGCCTCGCCAGGCCACCCGGGCGCCGACCCGGTAGGCGCTGAGCAGGGCGTCCATGGAACGGCCGTCGCGCACCTCGCCCCGGCCCAGCTCGTAGGCCGCGTCACTGGCGTCGCCGCTGGTGGCGTTCCCGCTCGCGAGGTCCAGGTAGTGCCCCAGGGCGGTGCGGACGGCGCGGCGGATCGTGGCGCCCATGTGGCCCGAAAGGGCGTTGGTGTACGGAGGAACCTCGTCGATGATCGCCTGCACGACCTCGTCGGCCGTGGTCTTCAGCGCGGCCCGAAGGGCGGTGACCGTCGTCTCATCCAGAGCCAGCTCGCTGGCCCGCTGGACTGCATGGCTCATGTTTTTATTCCCTACGAACAATCCCAACCACCAAATTCACGTCCTACGGTCAGGACTTTACGCCTTGGGACGCAGCAAGCTGGTGTCATGACGAGTACAGCCCTGCGCAGCAGGGCGTGGAAACTGCTGGAAATGGTCACGACGCCACTGCTGCCGTCGGACTACCTCGACCTGGTCAGCCCGCTGCGCGCGGGCGCCGACCTGCGAGGGCGCATCGAGGCCGTGCACCCGGAGACGGGTGACGCCGCGACCATCGTGATCAGACCGGGACGCGGCTGGCGCGGCCACACGGCCGGTCAGTACGTGCGGATCGGGGTCGACGTCGACGGGGTCCGCCTGTGGCGTGCCTACTCCCTCACCTCGCCCACCAACCGCCCCGACGGCCGCGTCACGATCACCGTGAAGGCGATCCCGGACGGCAAGGTCAGCAACCACCTGGTCCGCAGGGCGAAGCCGGGCACGCTGATCCAGCTCGACCAGGCGACCGGTGACTTCGTGCTGCCGCGGGTCAAGCCCGCCAAGGTGCTCTACCTGACGGCCGGCAGCGGCATCACGCCCGTGATGGGCATGCTGCGCGACTCCGAGTTCGACGACGTCGTCATGGTCCACTCCGCGCCGCAGCCGCAGGACGTGATCTTCCGCGGCGAACTGCACGATCTGGTCGCGGCCGGGAAGCTGCGCCTCACCGAGCTGCACACCGACACCCACGGCATGCTCGACATCACCCGTCTCGACGCACTCGTACCCGACTGGGCCGAGCGCGAGACCTGGGCCTGCGGCCCCGCGGGCCTGCTCGACGCCGCCGAGAAGCACTGGAGCGAGCACGGCGTACCGGAGCGGCTGCACACCGAACGGTTCCGCCCCAGCATCGTCGCCACCGGCGACGGCGGCGAGGTCACGTTCAGCACCACCGGCAAGACCGTCGACGCGGACGGCACCACGCCGTTGCTGGACGTCGGCGAGGAGGCCGGTGTGCTCATGCCCTCCGGGTGCCGCATGGGCATCTGCTTCGGCTGCGTCACCCCGCTCAAGGCGGGCGCCGTCCGCGACCTGCGCACCGGCGAGATCACCGAGGCCGAGCCGGGCGTCCTCATCCAGACCTGTGTGTCCGCCGCCGCGGGCCCCTGCGACATCGAACGGTAGGAGCACTTTGACCGCCATCGACCCCACCGCCCATCTGACCGCAGAGCAGATCGAGGAGCTCGGCCGCGAGCTGGACGCGATCCGCGACGAGGTGATCGCCAGCCGCGGGGAGCAGGACGCCGCGTACATCCGCAAGGTCATCGGCGCACAGCGCAAGCTGGAGCTGGCCAGCAGGGCCGTACTGCTGTTCTCGATGTTCCCGCCCGCGTGGGTGATCGGCACCGCGGGCCTGTCCGTGGCGAAGATCATGGACAACATGGAGATCGGCCACAACATCCTGCACGGCCAGTGGGACTGGATGCGCGACCCGAAGATCCACTCCACCACCTGGGAGTGGGACCACGTCTCCCCGGCCGACCAGTGGAAGCACTCCCACAACGAGCTGCACCACACGTACACCAACGTGATCGGCAAGGACAACGACCTCGGCTACGGCATCATGCGCGTCGACGAGGACCAGAAGTGGCACCCCTTCCACCTCGGCCAGCCGCTGTGGAACTTCATCAACGCCTGCTTCTTCGAGTACGGCATCGCCGCGTACGACCTGGAGCTCGGCAAGAACCTGCACAAGCGCCGTCGCAACAACCCGGAGTTCCGCGCCCGGGCCAAGGCCGTGGGCCGCAAGATCCGCAAGCAGGTGCTCAAGGACTACGTGGTCCACCCGCTGCTGTCGGGCCCGTCGTTCCTCCCCACGCTCGCCGCCACGTTCACCGCGAACCTGGTCCGCAACATCTGGTCCCACTCGGTGATCATGTGCGGGCACTTCCCCGAGGGTGTCCAGGTCTTCGAGCGCCGGTCGATCAAGGGCGAGACGCGCGGCCAGTGGTACCTGCGCCAGATGATGGGCTCGGCGAACATCAGCGGCAGCAAGGCCATGCACTTCATGACCGGCAACCTCTCGCACCAGATCGAGCACCACCTCTTCCCGGACCTGCCGAGCAACCGGTACGCCGAGGTCGCGGTGAAGGTGCGCGCGCTGTTCGAGAAGTACGAGCTGGAGTACGTCACCGGCCCGCTGCCCAAGCAGGTGTTCTCCGCCTGGCGCAAGGTCGTGCGCCTCTCGCTGCCGAACAAGAAGCCCAAGGCCCCGGTCACCGTGCTGGAACGCGAGAAGGAACTCGTCGCGGCCTGACCGACCGCGAGCTCACGTCAGCAGAGAAGCCAGCTTGCTCCAGGCCTCCCGCGGGAGCGACGCATCCCCTGGCCTGCTGCCGTCCACGATCTGCAGGGCCACATGATCCGCGCCTGCGGCGATGTACTCGTCGATGCGGGCGCGGATCCGCGTTTCGTCTCCCCAGGCGTAGACCGCGTCGACGAGGCGGTCGCTGCCGCCGTTCGCCAGGTCGTCCTCCGTGAAGCCGTTGCGCAGGAAGTTGTTGGTGTAGTTGGGCAGGGTCAGGTAGATGGCGAGGTAGTCACGGGCCACGGCGCGGGCTCGGGCCGGGTCGGACTCCAGGACGACCTTCAGCTCCGGGGCCAGCAGCGGTGCTTCGCCCAGGCGCTCGCGGGACATGGCCGTGTGCTCGGCGGTGACCAGGTACGGGACGGAGCCGGCGGCGCGGTCCCGGGCGAGGTCGATGGTCTTCGGGCCGAGGGCCGCGAGGAGGCGGCGGTCGGCGGGCTGGCCCGCCTCGTCCAGCGCGTCCAAGTAGGACACCAAGGCCGAGTAGGGGCGCTGGTACTGCTCCGCGAACCTGGCGTGGCTGACGCCGAGGCCCAGGACGAAGCGGCCCGGGTGCGCCGAGTCCAGTGCGGCGAAGCTCGCGGCGGAGGCGGCGGGCTCGTGCTCCCAGATGCTCTGGATGCTGGTGCCGACCACGATCCGGGACGACGCCTCGATCAGCGGTGCGGCGTCGCGGGCGGAGCTGCTGCCGCCGAGCCAGAGCGCGCCGTAGCCCAGCTCCTCCAACTCCGCCGCCACCTCTGCGAGTTCACCGCTGCGGGACGGGTCCGAGGAGCGCAGGCCGCTGCTCCAGATGCCGTATCGTCCGACGGTTTCCTTCAGGCTGTCGGTCATGAGTGGCCTTTCCCTCCAGTCGGTGTGCGCCACGGCCGTACACCGACGACAACCGGAGGGTGCCGCCGGATCTTCCCCTCAGCCTCTGAGACGTCTCGCTTCGTTCACCAGGCGTCCCAGTGCAGCACCTCCTCCCTGGGGATCAGCGCCCCGTACGCCCGCGTCGACGGCTCCCTCCGCGAGGCGGCCCGCACCATTGGCCGAGGACTCGACGCCCCGGCGCGCTAACCGCACCGCCCGCACCGAGCCGTTGAGCGGTGGTCAGCCCTGGTGGGACTGGAGCCACCGGTCGAGGGCGACGAAGTCGTGGTCGGTAAGGCCGTAGCGTGGATCGACGTGGTACAGGAGAGCGTGTCCCGGGTGGTGGGCGGTGATCCAGTCCCGGTCTCGGTCGGTCATCTCGTCGTCGACCCAGACGAAGGCGCGACCGGCGGCCCAGTCCAGGAGCGGACGGGTCTTCCAGTGCAGTCCGTCCCTCGGGCGGTCGTCGGTGGCGTCCGGCCAGTTCACGACGGGCAGACGAGGCAGGCCGAGCCAGGGGGCAATGCAGTCGTTCGCGTCGTCCATCCAGGTCGTCGCCCACACCAGCTCGCAGGGAAGTGCCTGCAGCCGAGGCCCGTACTCAGGGTTGATCCTGGTGATGAGCGGGTTGGTTTCGACCTCAGACGGTGCGCGCCCGCTGTCGTAACTCGGGTAGCCGTCGGGGAGCTCCTCCCGCGTCGCGCCGAAGGGGATGAGCGGACCGTCAACATCGAGGAAGAGCAAGGGCAGCGGGGAGTCGATCACGACGGCACCGTAGCGGTCGTGAGGTCAAGCCGGTGTCCGGTGTGATGTCCCGATCAAGGATCCACACCTTCCCGCGCCTCGGCGGTAGCGTGATCAGCATGACGACAGACGGTGAAGTCCTGGTCGGCGGCATGGTGAATGTGGGCGCGGTCATCCGTCACGGTGCCCTGGTGGAACGTCCGGCGCCGCCCACCGCGCGCGCCCTCCACGCCCACCTCCTCGCGCTGGAAGAGCAGGGATTCGACGCGACCCCTCGACCCGTCCGACTCACCGACGACGGCCGTGAGCAGCTCACCTTCATCCCGGGCGACGTCCCTCTTCCGCCGTTTCCGGACTGGGCGATGACCGAGGCCGCGTTGAGTTCGGTGGGCAGCCTGCTGCGGCGTCTGCACGACGCGAGCGCGGCCGTCGCGGTGGACGTATCCGCCGCGTGGCCAAGGGCGCTGGCCGACCCGGAGGGAGGGACGATGCTGTGCCACAACGACGTGTGCCCGGAGAACGTCGTCTTCCGCGACGGCCAGGCCACGGCCCTGATCGATTTCGACCTGGCGGCCCCCGGCCGACCCGTGTGGGACGTTGCCATGACCGCCCGTTACTGGGTTCCGATGCTCGATCCCGCATCCGCGGCCGGGTTCTACCCAGCGGGACTGGATGATGCCCCGGCACGACTGCGTATCCTCGCCGACGGCTACCGCCTCTCCCCGCAGGAGCGCGCTGGACTCCCCCGCGTCATCGAACAGGCCACCGCATCCTGCCGGGCCTTCGTCGCCGACCGCGTGGCCGACGGTGACCCCGGCTACGTCCAGGCGCTGTCCGAGCGCGGTGGCTGGCGGCGTTGGGACCGTATTGAGGAGTGGCTGGTGGCTCAGCGCGAGGTGTTCACGGCGGCCCTGTTGAAGTGAGGGGCTCTGTAGGGAGAGCGCAGGCGCCTGGGTTCGTTGCGAGCGTCCCTCAGCCGTGCTTGGCTCGCCCGATGAACCGTCTGTTGACGGCGAGCGACCTCACTAACCAGACACCGCGGGATGCGTTGCGGGACATGCTGGGCAAGCCGTTCGGATCGGCGGACGTCGTGTACGTTCCCACCGCGTCGCTCGCCGAGCCGGGCGACCACAGCTGGTTACGTCATCGGCGGCAGAGCGGGAGCGTCGTCAACAGCTCCGGCAGGAGGACCCAGTGACATCCGTGCAATCACTCAGCCCCGAGGAGCAACTCGCCGCCGCGAAGCGGCAGTTGAGCCTCCCTCGTATCGTCGCGATCTGCGGCTCCACGCGTTTCATGACCGAGATGGCGGAGGCCGATCTCCGGGAGACCAAAGCCGGAAGGATCGTCGTCAAGCCGGGCTGTGACCTCAAGTCACCGCACGACCTGTGGTCCGATCCTGGCGAGGCCGAGGCCCTGAAGGTTCGGCTCGACGATCTGCACCGGGCGAAGATCCGGCTCGCTGACGAGGTGCTCGTAGTCGGCGACTACATCGGAGACAGCACCCGAGCCGAAATCGCCTACGCCCGGTCGCTCGGCAAGCCCGTCCGGTTCACACACCCCGAAGTCGACCCCGCCACCTGACGATCGTCGAGGATTCAGGGGCGCCGGTATGGCGGGCTGCAGAGCAGGTCCTTGCGATTGCCGTCATCGAGGCAGACCCGCACGGACGCGGCCCCGCCGGGGACATTGGCCGGAACGTCGAAGCTGCTGAAGCTCTTGGTCGTGCCACAAGCCATGTCGGAATCGATGGAACCGGCAGAGCCCAACTGCACACCGTTGGAGTCGTAGGTCACGAACGCAGGTGTGGAAGGCACTGGCCCCCTGCCACGGCGATAGAGCACGTGATCGCACCCTCAGCACGCCTCAGCGCCGCTTCGCGGCCTCGGAGGAGCCCATGCCCTGGCCGGCGCGACGCATCGCCTCGTACAGTGCGGCGTCCTCCGGCGGGTCCGGAAGTGGTCCGCGGGCCGGGGCCTGGAAGGACTGGATCATCCACGCCACCAGGCGACGCCAGGCGTCCGGGGCGGCGTCGCCGGTGGCGCTGAGGACGCCGGCGTTGGCCATCAGGAGCAGCACGAGATCCCGGCTGGTGAAGTCCTCGCGCAGGCGTCCGCTGTCCTTGGCGCGGTCGATGAGTTCGAGGAAGCCTTCGTAGGCCTGGGCACGCAGTGCTTCCAGGGCCTCGGCGCCGGGGAAGCTCATGGTCATCATGTCGGCGAAGCCACGGTCGGCGGCCTGCATCGCGCAGACCTCCTCGATGTAGCCGGTGAACCCGTCCCACGGGTCCGGGTTGGCCAAGGCCTCGGCGGTGGCCTGCGCGTACGCCGCCATGCGGTCCGCGAAGACCGCGGCGACCAGCTCCTCCTTGGCGGGGAAGTGCCGGAAGATGGTGGCGATCCCCACGCCCGCCTCCCGCGCGACCGAGGCCATCGACGCGTGCAGGCCGTCGCGCCCGAAGACCGTGCGCGCGGCGGCGATGATCCGCCCTCGGTTGCGCTCCGCATCGCTGCGCAGGAGCTGGCCTGCGGAGTCCGTCGCGCCGCCGGCGCTGTGGACGTTCTGGTTCCGGGAGGACATGACCGCAACACTAGCAAACCGGAAAGACCCATCCGGTTTCACCGACCGCTCTGCTGAAGCCGACAGGGCGACGGTCCAGGGGTTCACCGGCGGCCCTGGCTGACGTCAGCGTGCGAGGCCGACCGCACGGGAGATGACCGCGTCGAAGGCGCGGTCGGGCAGGATACGGCGCAGCGTGATGAGCGGCCGGGCGGCGAAGCCCTTGACGTAGCGGGTCTTGGGGCGGCGGGCGGTGACGGCCTTGCCGATGGCGTCGGCGATGACGGAGGGCGGGGAGTTGCGTTTGGCGTTGGCCTCCGAGCGCAGGGTGGCGGCGACGGCGGTGGCCTGAGCGGCGTAGGCGCCGCCGGTGGAGGACTTCTCCAGATTGTCGGCGGCGATGCCGCCCCATTCGGTGGCGATGCCGCCGGGCTCGATGACGACGACGTCGACGCCGAAGGGCTTGGCCTCCACACGCAGGCAGTCGCTGAGGGCCTCGAGGGCGAACTTGGTGCCGTGGTACCAGCCGCCGAACGGGGTGTAGATCTTGCCGCCCATCGAGGTGATGTTCACGACGGTGCCGGAGCGCTGGGCGCGCATGTGGGGCAGGGCGAGCTGGGCCAGGCGGATCGCGCCGAAGACGTTGACCTCGAACTGGTAGCGGGCCTCGTCCAGCGGGACGTCCTCGAGGGCGCCGTAGGAGCCGTAACCGGCGTTGTTGACGAGCACGTCGATGCGGCCGGTCTCGGTGACGATCTTCTCGATGCCGGCCCGCATGGAGCCGTCGTCCGTGACGTCCATGGCCAGGGGGCGTACGCCGCGGTCGGCGAGTTCGCTCAGGCGGTCCGCGCGGCGGGCGGCGCCGTAGACGGTGTAGCCGAGCGCCTGGAGCTTGAGGGCGGTGGCTTCGCCGATGCCGGAGGAGGCGCCGGTGACGAGGGCGGTCTTGATTGGCATGGCGGATTCCTCCACGAGTAAACTGAACCCCGGTTCACCATCTATCGTGAACCACAGTTCATGTTGACGCAAGTGGAGAGGTGGACGACCTGTGGCCCAGGCCAGGGCGCCGCGCGCCGACGCGGTCCGCAACCGAAAGAAGATCCTTGCCGCGGCCGGTGAGCAGATCGCCGCGCACGGGCCCCAGGTCGGGATGGACGAGATCGCCGCCGCGGCGGGCGTCGCGGTCGGCACGCTCTACCGGCACTTCCCCACCAAGACCGATCTGGTCGCGGCCGTCGTCGCGGAGTACATCACGCGGGTCGCCGACGACGCGGAGGCCACGTGTGCGCGGGTCGCCGCCGGGGCCCGCGCGCTGGACGAACTGACCGCGTTCCTCGGTCGTGTCGTCGAGACGTCCGCGACCGACCGCGCCGTCAAGGCCGCCGCGCAGACCCTGGGGGCGGAGCCGGGTGACCGTAGCGACGAGGACCGCGCCGGAACAGCCGTAGCGGCCATCATTCACGCGGGACAGGCCGCCGGTGACGTCCATCCCGACGTCACGGTCGACGACATCTACCTGCTGTTCGCCACCTCCCCGATCGACCAGCCCGCACCAGCGCGCACCCGGTGGCTCACCCTCGTCACCCCGGGACTCACGACCGTCCGGCCCGACGAAGCTGCCAGGTGACGGCGGACAAGCACGGCCGCCCCATCAACCGGAAACCCCCTGCCTCACCAGCAGGTCGATCACCCCGGTCAGGCCCTCCTCCCCGCTGCCCTCGGCGAGGCGCCGGCGCATCAACTCGAAGTAGGGGCTGAGCAGTTCCGGACTGACGCCCTGCTGTTCCGCGGTGCTCAGGAAGGTCGGCGTGCCGGCCACCTGCATGGCCAGGTCGGACACCACGCCCTTGGTGTAGTCGCCGCTGCGCAGCTGGTCGGCGGTCTGGTGGACCGCCGGGGCCATCGCGACCAGCCAGTCGGCGAGGAGGGGGGCGAGCGAGGCGGGGTCGATGTCCTCCTTGCGGATCAGCGCGAAGGCGTGCGCGGCCCCGGCGAACATCCCGTACATCGCGCTGAGCAGTGCCACGTCGTGCAGGGCGGCGAAGCCCGCGTCCTGGCCGACGTAGGTGGTCCCGGCCGGGACGCCCAAGGTCTTCTGGTACTGCGCGAACACCTCCCGCGAACCGCTGTAGAACACGTAGCCGCCGGATTCCGGGACGCCGATCATCGGAGGGACCGCCATGATTCCGCCGTCCAGATAGCGGGCGCCGTGCGCGCGGGCCCACTCGGCGCGAGCGCGGGCCTGGGCCGGGGTGCTGGTGGTCAGGTTGACCAGGTCCCTGCCGGTCAGGTCGATGCCGGTCAGCGCCTCGCCGACCGAGTCGTCGTCCAGCAGGCACACGATGACGAGGGGGTTCGCCGCGACCGCCGCGGCGGCACTGGCTGCTACGTTCGCGCCCTCGGCGGCGAGCACCGCGGCGCGGGACGGGGTGCGGTTCCAGACGGTGACCGGGTGGTCGGCGGCCAGCCACGCGCGGGCGAGGGCGGTGCCCATCGCGCCGAGGCCCAGCAGGGTGACGGGGGTCTTCTCCACGGTGTTCTGTGTCATGCGGATTAGGCTGGTCGCAGGCCCGGAGGTGATCAAGTACGTACTTCGCAGTGGGTGGTTACCGCGGGGTGAGTGAGCAGTTCAGAAGGGTGGGGGCATGACGACGCTGAACCGGCCGTGCACATCTCAGGCGCACGTCTGCGGGATCGACACCGCGATGGAAGTGATCGGCGGCAAGTGGAAGGTCCTGATCCTCTGGGCACTGCACGAGCACCCCTACCGACGCTTCGGCGAGCTGCGCCGGCTGGTCCCCGGGATCACCGAGAAGGTGCTGGCCTCTCATCTGCGCGAGATGGAAGCGGACGGTGTCGTACGACGCGTCGCCTACGACGAGGTGCCGCCCCGGGTCGAGTACTCGCTGACCGAGGAGGGCACCCGCCTCAACGACGCGCTCCAGCCGCTGGCCGCATGGGGACGTGAGCGGTCGACCGCGCCGGGGAATGAATGCCGACCTTGATTGTTGAAAGTGATATGAAAAAGATCGGGTTCCTGTCCTTCGGACACTGGACACCGTCGCCGCACTCTCAGACGCGCTCCGCCTCCGACGCCCTGCTCCAGGCGATCGACCTCGCGGTGGCCGCGGAGGAGCTGGGCGCCGACGGCGCGTACTTCCGTGTCCATCACTTCGCGCGGCAGTACGCCTCGCCGTTCCCGCTGCTCGCCGCCATCGGCGCGCGTACCAGCCGCATCGAGATCGGCACCGGCGTGATCGACATGCGCTACGAGAACCCGCTGTACATGGCCGAGGACGCGGGCGCCGCCGACCTGATCTCCGGTGGCCGGCTGCAGCTCGGCATCAGCCGGGGATCCCCGGAGCAGGTCATCGACGGCTGGCGGCACTTCGGGCATGCGCCGGCCGAGGGAGCCACCGACGCCGACATGGCACGCGCTCACACCGAGCGGTTCCTCGAGGTGCTGCGGGGCGAGGGATTCGCGGAGCCCGACCCCAACCCGATGTTCTCCAACCCGCCGGGGCTGCTGCGCATCGAACCGCACTCCGAAGGCCTCCGGGACCGGATCTGGTGGGGGTCCGGCTCGAACGCCACCGCGGCATGGGCGGCCGGCCTCGGGATGAACCTGCAGAGCTCGACCCTCAAGTACGACGAGAGCGGCGAACCGCTGCACGTCCAGCAGCGCAAGCAGATCGAGGTCTATCGCGAGGCCTGGCGGGAGGCGGGGCACACGCGCGAGCCGCGGGTGTCGGTCAGCCGCAGCATCTTCGCGCTGGTCGACGACCGCGACCGCGCCTACTTCGGCCGTGAGGGCAACTCCAAGGACCAGATCGGCTACCTCGACGCCGACACCCGCGCGATCTTCGGTCGTTCCTATGCCGCCGAACCCGACGTCCTGGTCAAGCAGCTCGCCCAGGACGAAGCGGTCGCCGCGGCCGACACGCTGCTCCTCACCGTGCCGAACCAGCTGGGTGTCGCCTACAACGCCCATGTGATCGAGAGCATCCTGACCGAGGTCGCTCCGGCGCTGGGCTGGCGCTGAGCACGACCCGCCGCCCCCGAGCGGCCCCTGCCCATGCAGGGGCCGCTCGGGCGTCTCAGTGCTCGCAGAGGGAGAACTCCCGTTCGTAGAGCTGCTCGTTGTGCTCGTCGACGAAGAACTTGCGTTCCTGCATGAGCTGCTCGCGGTACTCCTTGGCCTGCTCCAGCGTCATGGTCGAGGAGTCGGACCAGGGCTGCTGCGGGGGCACGTCGGAGGTCGAGACGATCTTGTGCGACGGGTCCACCAGGAACAACGCGAGGATCTTGCGATGTCCGGGGCGGGTCGGGTCCGCGAGCCGGAAGGAACCGACGCGGTGCTGCAGGACGTTCGGGAAGGCCAGGCAGCGCCCCGCGGGCGTCGACGCCGAGCCCAGGAGCTGGTTCAGGGCGTCTTCGTCCTCCAGGCCGTAGACCTCACGCAGACCGTTGTCGTCGTTCTGCTGGTAGTCGGGGTCGTCGAGTGCCGCCCGGAAGCTCAGCCGGCTGTCGGTGATGTTCTCGCTGTCCCAGTAGTAGATGCCGGTCGAGACGATCCGCTCGTTGAGCATCCCCTCGACATGCCAGGAACCGCCGGGGTACTCGGGCCGCTCCGGGGTGAGGTGGATGGCGGCGACCTTGACGATGACCTGGAGGGAGCGGCCGCGCAGGTCGACGCGGGCCGCCGCGTCGGGTATCCGGGGCGGGGTGAAGGCGGGGGCGTCCGGGACGACCGGACGGCGGTTCTCCCACCAGGCGTCATGGGCTTCCGCCCAGGCGTTGCGGGCTTCGGTGTACGCCGCGTCGTCACTGTAGGAGGACCTGTGCGGGTACTCCGGCTCCGAGTCGTACCACCCGTACGGGTCGGCCTCGATCCGCGGCGGTCGCGGTTGGCGCAGATCGGTCAGTACGTTCTCCCAGAGCGGGCGGAAGCGCGCGAACAACTCCGGTAGCACGGCCAGCAGTTCGCGATGCGTCTCGGGGTGGACGTTGTTGACGTACGACCGGAAGGCGACGGCGCCGTCCTCGCTGACGTCCACGTCCGTCGGCAGCCACTGGAACCGCTCCGAGAACTCGTACTTCGAGTAGCGGTCCGTCGGATTGTGCCAAGCCCGCTCGGGTTCGCCGCTCACGCCTCTCACCAGGCAGAACAGGGACGGGTGGACCAGATCCAGGACGAGGCCGTCGGATCCGGGATGCCAGTCGCGCTCGGCTTCCGGGACCTCTTCCAGAGGCCGCACCGCCTCGCGCAGCCGCGCTCCGAGCTCGTCGTCGACGAGGGTGTCCGACTGCCACACTCCGTCGACGGCGGACACCTCTGTGCCGGTGCGCGCGTCGCGCAGCGCGGCGTAGTGCCGCAGCTCGGCCAGCACGTAGTCGACCTGTGCTGCGGTGAGGCCCTGGGCGACCGCTTCCCGCGTCCACTTGGCGACGATGTCGGCGTCGTTCATCTTGTCGAACCACCGCGGCTTCGCCCGGATCTGCGCACTGCACTCCATCATCTGGAGCTCCCGCAGTGTCCGGGGGGTCACGAACCCCGTGGAACGGGAGGCTTGGAAGGGCAGCGGAAAGGCGGACAGCTCAGTCAACTCTCTGAATCTTCCCGGTAGGTGAGTGGTGCCCGGAACGATACGGGAGGGCACTGACACTGCTGGGATGCGTACAGCTGGGTGACAGACAGGCATGTGATCGTGCTTTGCGGACAGGTGAACCGGGTTACCGGAAAACAGTCGGCAGGTGAGAAGCGATCTCGTTCATGGCCAGTACACCGGACTCGACAGCCGTGCCAGCGACGGAGAGAAGTACGGCGGTCACGGACCGGAGACGCACGGCCCCGGCGGCACCAGGTGTACGCCGGGGGTTCCCTTCCGCGACCCTGCACAGCGGCCGGGTCGACGCGCTGGACGGTCTGCGCACCCTCGCGGTCGCCCTGGTCCTCGTCTACCACGTCGACCGCACGCTGGTCCCGGGCGGCTCGATCGCCGTCGACGTCTTCTTCACCCTCAGCGGCTTCGTCATCACCCGCCAGCTGCTCGCCGAGTACTCCCGCACCGGCACCCTCGCCCTGCTCCCCTTCTACCGGCGCCGCTGGCTGCGCCTGGTCCCGGCGCTGCTGGCGGTCTGCGCGGTATGTCTGGTGCTGGCGACGACGACCTCGCTGTGGGGCTTCGACGGCTCCTGGCAGGCGGTCGGCCTCGCGGCGACCTTCCTGACGAACGTCTTCCGGGCCGCGGACCCGGCGTCGTACATGGGCGGCCCGCTCGCCCACACCTGGTCACTGGGTGTGGAGGAGCAGTTCTATCTGCTGTGGCCGCTCCTGCTGCTGGGCCTGCTGCGCCGCCTGCGGGCGCGTACGGTCCTGCTGTGCACCGCCGCCCTGTGCGTGCTGCCCCTCCTGTGGCGCTGCGTCCTGTGGCATCCGGACGCCGTCCACCGCATCTACAACGGCACCGACACCCGCGCCGACGAACTGCTGGCCGGAGCGCTGGTCGCCGTGGTCCTGGCACGGTTGGGGCAGGACGATCCGCGGCTGGGGCTGCTGCGCGTCTGGACCGGGCGGCTCGCCCTCCCGGCCCTCGCCCTGCTCGCGCTCGTGGCCTGGAAGGTCCCGGTGACCGGGAACGTCGGCGTCTGGACAGCCCTTTGGTACACGGGCGGGATTTTCGTCGTGGCCGCGCTGTCCGCCACCCTGGTCGCGGGGCTGGAACTGCGGTCCGACGGTTTGCTGTCCCGTCTGCTGGGATGCGCGCCGCTCGCCTGGACCGGCCGGAATCTCAGTTACGGCATCTATCTGTGGCATTACCCCGTCGTGCGGCTGTTGGCCTCCCTCGACGTCGAGGTCGGCCTGCTGACGGGCACGGTGGTGCTGACCGTGGCGATGGCCTTGATCTCGTACTACCTCGTCGAGCGCCCCTTCCTGCGCCGCGCGCGGCGGCACCGGACCTGACGGCAACCGGGACTTCGCGCATACGGTGGCTGGGCCAAGTGCCTTGTCTCTAGGATGGATTGCCTCATGCACCGGTCGACTCGGTGCCGTACGTGACGGGGGAGACGATGGAGTCCGGGAAGCGGTTGTCCACCAAGATCGACGCCACGGTTCCGACGGCCGCGCGCATGTACGACCACTATCTGGGCGGCAAGGACAACTACGCGGTCGACCGTGCCGCCTGCGAGGAACTGGACAAGGTGGTGCCCAGCACCCGGGCGCTGGCGCTGAACAACCGGAGTTTCCTGCAGCGGGTGGTCGGGGTGCTGGCGCAGGAGTACGGCATCCGGCAGTTCCTGGACCACGGGTCCGGTCTGCCCACGCAGAACAACGTGCACCAGGTGGCGCAGCGCATCGACCCGACCTCGCGCGTGGTGTACGTGGACAACGACCCGATGGTGCTGGTGCACGGCCGCGCCCTGCTGGACCAGAACGACCGTACGGCCGTGATCCAGGCCGACATGCGCGACACCGACGTGATCTTCTCCCACCCCGACACCCAGCGGCTCATCGACTTCTCCCAGCCGGTGGGCGTGCTGTTCAACTCGGTGTTCCACTGCATCCCGGACAGCGACACGGACGGCCCGCTCGCCGTGGTGAAGCGGGTGACCGAGCAGCTCGCGCCCGGCAGTTGCCTGGTGATGTGCCAACTCGTCAGTGACGACCCGAAGGTGCGGGAGTTCGTCACCGACTTCATGGACAAGGCCACGCAGGGGCACTGGGGCCGGGTGCGTGAGGAGAAGGACGTGGCGCAGTGGTTCGAGGGGCTCGAGATCCTCGAACCGGGCCTGGTGGAGGTGTCCACCTGGCGGCCCGACAGCGAAGTGGCGCCGCGTCAACTCACGCAGGAGTGGATCGAGTTCGGCGGAGCCGGCCGCATCCGGTGACGGTGCGGCACCGGCTCAGCCGCCCCCGTACCGCTGCTTGACGGTGTCGCGCAGCAGGCCGAGGGAGTCGCGGGGGCTGAGCGCGTCGTCGGCCAGTTGGTCCAGCGCCACGCGGTACTGCTCGGTCTCGTCGCGGTCCTCCAGGAACGTGGCGCTCTTGAGGTGCTCCAGGTAGACGATGTCGGGGAGGTCGAGACCGCCGAAGCGCAGGTAGGTGACCGGGATGGCCGGTGCGGAGGCGTTGGTCACGTCCAGGGGGACGACCTGGATGACGACGTGCGACTGCTCGGCCATCGTGACGAGATGTTCCAGCTGTTCGCGCATGATGTCGCGGCTGCCCATGACCCGCAGCAGCACCGACTCGTCGACGACCGCCCACAACTGCGGTGCGTCCGGCCGCCCGAGCAGCTCCGCGCGCTTCGTGCGCAGCTCGACCCGGCGGTTCACCTCGCGGTCCGGGGCCGAGGGCAGGCCGCGCTGCACGACAGCGCGGGTGTAGGCGGGCGTCTGGAGCAGTCCGGGAACGTACTGGATCTCGAACGTACGGATGGAATCGGCCGCTTCCTGCAATCCGACGAGCCGGTCGAACCACTCCGGCATCAACCGTTTGTCGAAGCGCTGCCACCATCCGGGCTCACCGGCTCGCCGCAGCAGCTGCAGGAGGACGGACGCCTCGTACTCGTCGGTCTTGTACAGGTTGAGCAGCGCCTGGACGTCGGCCTCGGTGGGCGGCCGGCGGCCCTTGCCCGCCTCGATGCGGGACAGCTTCGCGGGGCTGAACCCCACGGCCCGGGCCGCCTGTTCCTGCGCCATGCCCGCATCCTCGCGCAGGCCCGCGAGCTGTACGCCGACCAGCATCTTCAGCAGGGTCGGTGCGGGCTCGGCGCGATGCAGGTACGGCTCGAGCCGGGAGACGCGCGGTGTTTCCGAGGGCATCCTGACTCCCCGTGGGCGGAGGGCAACAGCCCGCATTATCGCACCGGTTGGGCCCAGTGCGCATGTTCCGGGGAGGAGCCCGGTGCGGGCCGCGCCGATCGCCCTTCACACCAGGTCGTCGAACTCGCCGTCCTTCACACCGGCCAGGAAGGCCGCGACCTCGGCGGACGTGTACACCAGCGCGGGACCGTGCGGGTCCCGGGAGTTGCGTATGGCCACGCCTCCCTCGGCCAACGGCGCCACCTCGACGCAGTTGCCCTCGGCGTTGCTGTGCCGGCTCTTGGTCCAGCGGACGCCCAGTGAACTCGCTTGTACCCCGTTAGGCACTGTCGGCACGGCAGTCTCCTCGCGCACGATTGGCTCGATCCAGACGCGCAATTTCTCGTGAAATTGCACGGACTGGCTTTCGGGGTGGATAATAACCCCGTCGCCAACACCCGTACTGGCGCCTGGTCCTGACGCCCTGACGCCACCTCAGGAGATGCCGTGTCGCAGCCCGCGCGCCCAGCACTCTGGTCTGGCCCGATCGGGGTCCCGGCACACCAGGCCGCGCCCCCCTCCCCCGCACCGCGACCCACGCGCCACACCGCCACCCTGCGCCTGCCCGGCAGCAACGAGGGATGCGCGCTGGCCCGCGAGTTCACCGATCGCGTCCTGGACGAATGGGAGTTGGGCGAGTGCCGGGACGACGCGCTGACCGTCGTCTCCGAACTCGCCGCCAACGCCGTGCTGCACGGCCGCAAGAGTGAAACGCCCGACGCGGAGTGTGACGTATGGCTGCGGCTCACGCGCCGTGCGGCCCACCTGGTGTGTGCCGTGACCGACCAGGGCGCCGGACTTCCGCGGGCGGGGCATGCGCCGGACGCGTTCAGCGAACACGGCCGTGGTCTGTTGATCGTGGAGGCCCTGTCGCAGCACTGGGGCTGGACCCGTCACTCTCCCTCACGCAAGACCGTCTGGGCCATGCTGGCCACAGGGGGCACCTGACATGGCACCGCTCACCGAGCGCGCGGGCGGTCAGGAAACAGTGGGGTGCCTCCCGCAGGCCACCACCCTCCGCGACGTCGGTCTCGTGCCCTGGGGCGACATCGAGGACTCGACCGGGTCCGCCGCCGCGATCCCCTACCTGCTCGCCGCCATCGCCTCCGGCGACGAAGCCGCCGCGCGGGACGCGCTGGACCGGCTGCGGTACCGCATCTGCCGGCACGGCTTCGTCGTCGGACAGGCCACCGCCGTCACGGTCCCCTTCCTGTGGGACCTGGTACGGCGCCCGCAGACGACATGCCGCGCCCAGATCCTGCGCCTGCTGCGGAACATAGCCGACGCCCGGCAATGGGAGACCACGGCCGCCGCCTACCCGAAGCTCCGCCGCCACGGACATCACGTCGAGTGGGAGTCGGCCGCCCGCCGCGCCGTCCGCAGCGGGCGCGGCGTCATCCCGGGCCTCCTGACCGAGCCGGACGTCGAACTCGTGGACGCGACGAAGGCACTGGCCTCCACGCTGACGGACTGAGGCCCAGGGCGGCTCGGGCGATGCGGGGCCGCCCGATGTCGAGAACCTGCGCGAGAACCCGATGGTCGCCCTGACCATCGACACCGAGGGGCACCCACCCAAGATCCTGCTCATCCGCGGTCGCGCCGAACGCGAGCAGGCCTGAGGCGCCCCCTGGGGGGACATCAGGGGCAGGCGTGCGCACCGCGTCCGCCCGCCCCTGCCTCCTTCCCGGACGGTGGGTCAGGCCGCGGCAGGCCGGAGTTGAGGAGCCGGGGCGGTCAGACGCCCGGTGCGGTGCAGTCCGTAGAGGGCGGCCGCGCAGGCGAGGCCCAGCGCCGTCAGCGAGATCCACGGCAGCGCGGGCATGCCCGCCTCGCGGGCGGCGTCGAGCGCGGCGCCGGTGAGCAGGTTCCCCAGGGTGATACCGATGCCGCAGATGGTGTTGTACAAGCCGTAGTGCGTGGCCACGAGGCGGTCACCGGAGAGCCGGACGATGGTGTCCATCTCGAAGGGGTACGCGATCATCGTGCCGACGGCCAGCAGCAGCGCGGTGAGGGTCGGCGGCACGGCTGCCAGCAGCCACCGCCCGAGGCCGGACACCGGCACGGGAACGGCGGTGGCCGCCAGCAGCGGTACGAACGCGACGCCCATCACGGCCAGCCCCCGGGTGAGGGCCTGCCCCGGTCCGTACCGGGCCTTGCACCAGGCGGTCACCCGTGTCTGCCCGAGGATCGTGCCGAGTCCGGAGACCGCGAAGAGCAGTGCCACCGCCGCCGTACCGAACTCCCCGTCGCCACCTAGTCGGCGCACCTCCAGCGGCAGCGCGAGATACACCTGGAAGGACAGCACGTAGGAGCCGATCATGGCGCCCGAGAAGAGCAGGAACGGCCGGTTGGCCAGGATGCCGCGCCACTGGGCCAGCACACCGTCGCCGCGCTCGCCCTGCCGGCCCGTGGTGTCCTCCGCGCGGCGGGCGGGCAGCGCGCGCAGCTGTACGACGCTCAGCAGCGCGAAGATCCCGGCGGCGACCAGGCAGGTGACCCGGAAGTCCACTCCGGTCAGGACCATCCCGGCCAGCGGGCCCAACAGGATTCCGGCCTGGTAGAAGACGTTGAACAAGGCGAACGCCTCGACCCTGCGCTCCCCCGCGTCGGCGGCCAGGTACGCCCGGACCGCCGGGTTGAACAGGGCCCCGGCGAGCCCGGTGGCCGCGGAGGCGGCGATCAGCGCGGCCAGTGAGTCGACCAGGCCGAGCATCGCGAAGCCGACGGTGCGCAGCACGCAGCCGGCCACGATCAGCGGCTTGTACCCGAGGCGGTCCGCGAGGGTCCCGCCGACGAGGAACATGCCCTGCTGGCTGAAGTTGCGCACGCCCAGCACGAGTCCGACGACCCAGCCGGCCAGGCCGAGGGTGCCGGACAGATGGGCGGCGAGATAGGGCATCAGCATGTAGAAGCCGAGGTTGATGGTGAACTGATTGACCATCAGCAGCTGGACGCTGCGTTCGTAGGTGCGGACCTGTGCGAGGGTGCCCTTCACCGGTTCTCCTCCTGGGCCTGGTCGCCCGGGTCCGCCGTGAGCGGGTCGGCCACGGTGGTGCAGCGGGTCCAGCGGGTGACCTCCTTCTCGTCCGCGCGGCCGATCACCTCGGGTTCGGGCGCGGGCGGGGAGTCGAGCAGGCCGTGGGCGGCGCAGTAGTCGTCGTCGAACACCGTGCCGAGGTAGCGCTGTGGCCCGTCGGGGAAGATCGCCGCGATGCGGGTCTGCGCGGGCAGGGTGCGGGCCAGCCATCCGGCGACCAGGGCGACCGCCCCCACGCTCCACCCGCCGGTCGCGTAGTGGGAGGTGGCCAGTTGGCGGCAGGTCCACACGGCCTCGGCCGGTGCCACCCAGTGGACCTCGTGGAAGACGTCGTAGGCGACGTTGCGGGGGTAGATGCTCGAACCCAGGCCGCGCATCAGCCGCGGCCGGGCGGGCTGTCCGAAGATCGTGGAGCCGATCGTGTCGACCCCGACCACCCTCACCTCGGGGTAGAGCTGCTTCAGCACACGGGAGACCCCGGCGGAGTGTCCGCCGGTGCCCACGCTGCACACCAGGACGTCGATGTGGCCGAGTTCGGCGGCCAGTTCCAGGGCGAGCGGGGTGTAGGCGCTGGTGTTGTCCGGGTTGTTGTACTGGTCCGGACACCATGAGCCGGGGTGCCGGTCCAGCAGGGACCGGACCCGGTCGCGGCGGGCCTGCTGCCAGCCGCCGGTGGGGTGCGGTTCCGCGACCACGTTGACCTCGGCGCCGTACGCGGTCAGCAGCCGGGTCATGGACAGCTCCAGGCCGGGGTCGGTGACCAGGGTGACCGGGTGGCCGTAGACCAGTCCGGCCAGGGCGAGGCCCAGGCCGAGGGTGCCGCTGGTGGACTCGATGACCCGGGCGCCGGGCCGCAACTCGCCGCGGGCGCGGGCCCGTTCCACCATGTGCAGACCGGGCCGGTCCTTGATACCGCCGGGGTTGAAGCCCTCCAGCTTGGCCCAGAAGCCGCGGTCCGCGGGGGTCAGCGGCTCGGAGACCCGCAGCAGCGGTGTGTCGCCGACGAGCGCCGACAGGGCGGACCGGTCGGGCGTGACGGTGGTGTGCGTCTGTGACTGCATCTCGTTCGCTCTCGCTCGATGAATACGCGTGCGTGCTCATCTCGCGCCGCGGGCCGGACGGCGGACGGGTGACCCGTCCGCGCGTGCGAAGCCATGGCGCGGCAGCCGACCTGGAACGGTTCGGCTGCGGACGGGAGTTCTAGATGCGCCACCGCGAGGTGCGGACGAGCGCGGCCTTGCCGGTACGTCTTCCACGGCGGCGACATGGCGCCCGGCCCGCGGCCGGTCGCATGGGGGCCACGGATACGCCGACGAGTACGGCCGTCCCCACCTCGGCGGGTGCGTGCTGCGCCGCTTGAGCCGTGGCCAGGACAGCCGCGTCCAGGGCGCATTCCTCGTCGCCATGGTGTCGATGGGGCCCGTGGGGCACCGCGCCGCCCGCGACCGACGCCGGGTACGAAGTGGCGGTGACGCCATGAGTCTCCCGCCCCTCCCCGCCGGACAGGCCGTGGACGAGGGCGCACAGGCCGATCACCGCCAGCAGCGCGGCACGCAGCAGGACGAGGAGGGGGGTCGCGGCCCGCAGGGCAGGCGTGGGCGTACGGAAAGGTGACGGCACAGATCCTCCATGCGCACGCTGCCTCTTCGGTCACGGCTGATGCAGCCGGCGTGCGTGGTGGTGAGGGTGGGACGAAGTCAACAGCGGTGAAGCCGCTCGAAACTCGGGCCTCTAGACCTGTTGCACGACGGACGACCCCCGAGCGGCAGACGGCACAGCGGCGAGCAACGACCCGCCGAAGGCCCGCCGCGCCACGTGCGTCCCGGAACCGGTGGATTCGCCAACGGACACTGCAAACGACGGGGGCGTCAGTACCGGTCCTTGCTGCGGCTGACCGGATACACAGTGCTCGTTCGGATGCGAGGAGCCATGACCCTCACGCGGCTCACCTATCGCGGCGAACCGGGACACCGCCCGCTCGGCGGCCACGCCGACATCCGCGGCGACCGAGACGGCTGCGGGCCCTGTCACGCCTGTGACCAGGTGTCCTTCGGCGTTCTCGGCATGGAAGCCATGGGTGAACACGATGCCGAACAGCAGCACGGCCAGGGCCGACACCCGCAGCAGCGGGCCCGCAGCGACGCGGACACGCGGCACACACAGGAGTGACCAGGCCGTGATCATGCCGTGATACTAGCGGCTCATGGGCCTGGGACCGCCAACTCCCGCGCCACAGCGCAGCAACGCGCCACAACATGACCGGTTTGCATCGGCGAGCCCCCTACGGGCACGGCGATCACCGTCGTGCCAGGATGCCAGGACCCGACCACCCTCCCGTCGATGGGCAGGAGCAAGCCATGATCAACGGTGCGCATGTCATCGTCTACAGCCAGGACGCCGAGAAGGACCGCGCCTTCATCCGTGACGTCCTCGGTTTCCCCGGCGTCGACGCGGGCGGCGGGTGGCTCGTCTTCAAGCTGCCCCCGGCCGAAGTCGCCGTACACCCGACCGACGGCCCGCCCCGGCACGAGTTCTACCTGATGTGCGACGACCTCGACTCACAGCTCGACGAGTTCCGCGCCCAGGGCGTCGAGGTCACCCGCCCGATCAGCGAACAGCGTTGGGGCAGGCTGACGGCGGTCCGGCTGCCGAGCGGCGCCGAACTTCCGCTGTACCAACCGCTGCACCCCGTCGCCCACAGCTTGTGACCCCATAGCCCCGCCGGCCTCCCGCCCGAAGCTAGGGTCACGCGTATGACGCATGATCAGGGGGATGAGTCCGATTGGAGCCATCCCGTGCCGGAGGGTGGGCTCTCGGCTCACGAAGAAGCACTGTTCCGGGCTGCCGCCGAGCGTGGTGACATGTTCGCGAGCTGGCGGCTCGGCAGGGCACTTCTGGCGGTCGACGGCCGGGCGCAGGAGGCGCGGCGGCTGCTCACGGCGGCGGCCGACGCCGGGCATCGTGCGGCTCGTGTCCGTCTGGCCTGGCTGGATGCGGGCCGGCGGCTGTACGACGCCGACAACCGGCCCGAGGTCGACCGGTGGTTTCGGCGCACTGCCGCCTCCGGAGGCCACCTGGCCAACATGGCCGCCTACCGCGACCGCCACCGCGAGGCGTTGCTACGTGACCTGGCCGCGGCCGGAGACGCCTACTCCGCCGACTATCTGGCCATCGCAGCCGGGCAGCGTGGGGACACGGACGCGCAGATCCAGTGGTACGCCCGGGCCGCCGAACTCGGGCATCACACCTCGGCGCTTCTTCAGGGACACGCACTGGAGGGGCAGGGCAGGCTGCAAGAGGCGGAGGACGTGTACCGACGCGCCGCCGCCTGCGCGGACGCCTCGACCTGGGAGGTGACCGATGCCAGGTACCAGTTGCGCGAAGTACTGCGCCGCCAGGGCAAACCCGTCCCCGTCGACCTCCAGAACACCGAGCCGCCCCCACCCCAGGTCCGCGGAGAGCCCACCCACACCATCGTGGCGACCGCCGTCGTGACCACGGCCCTCGTCCCCTTCGTCCAGACGCTCGCCGCCAAGGCAGCGGAGCAGGCCTACGGCGCGGCCCGCAGCCTCATCAGCCGGCTGCTCCACGGCGACGACCAGCCGCCTACGACCACTCCCCCGCCCGGCCCCGCATTCCATGTCCTGCACGACCCCCAGTCGGGCACGCGCCTCGAACTGCGCTCCGAACGGCTCGACGACGAGGCGCTCAACGCGCTCACCCTGACCGACCTGGAGGCGCTCGCCGCCCCGGATCCCGCGGGAAGAACCGTCACGATCCGCTGGGACAGCACGGTGGGACTGTGGCGGCGCCACGTCGACGACACCGGGGAGCGGTCGTGAAATGACGCAGCCGGTGCTCCACGTGGCCGAGGAGGCCTCGTCGCGGATCAACTCAGCGACGAGGAGTGCCGCACCGTCGCCGACGGCCTGCGCCGGGTCGTGCTCCAGGTGGAAGGCCGTGGAGAGGAGCGCCGGCAGGCCCTCCTCGGTGCGGGCCGGGGTGCCCGCCGCGGCCTGGTGGAAGACCAGGCCGTTCAGGGCCGCGAAGACGGTCTCCGTCGGCGAGGCAGCGCCTCGGCGGCGACGGCACGGACCTGGTGTCGAAGCTGGTCGACACCACCCCGCGCGACGGCGTCCCGCTCTCGTCGCAGGACTTCGACAACTACTTCCTGCTCCTGGTCGTCGCCGGCAACGAGACCACCCGGCACACCATCACCCACTCGATGCCGACACTGCTGCAACACCCCGAGCAGCTCGCGAGGTTGAAGGACGACCAGACTTCGACGTGGCCCGGCAGAACAACGACCACGTCACCTTCGAGGAGCTCATCCCCCGGCTCGACGGCGACGTGCCGCGGGTGCGCTCCAACTTCGTCAACGGCATCAAGAAGCTGCCGGTGGAGGTCACGCTCGCCTGACAAGGACGGCTCTCCTTGTGATGCCGGCGTTCGGCTCCGCGTCGCCCCCGCCTCGCGCTCCGCAGGCGGTCAGGCGTCGACCGCCTCGCGCCAGCCGGCCGGCTGGGTCGACGCGGCGACGCGGGCCGCGCGGTCCGGCATGGTGAAGGCGAAGAGCGCGGCGACCGCGGAGACGGCCGCGAGCACCAGGTAGGCGTGCTGGAAGGCGGAGACGGGCGGATGGGCGTCGGCGCCCGTGCCGACCGCTGTGGCCGAGGCCAGCACGACGGTCACCACGGCGGGCGCGGCGGCGTTGGCGGCCTGCCGTACGACGGTGTTGAGGGTCGAGGCGTGCGAGACGTCGGCCTTCGCTATGGCGGTGAACGAGGCGACCGTGGTCGGCATGAACACCCCGCCCATCGCCGCGCCGAGCAGGAACATCAACCCCCGGAACGCCCACAGCGAGGACTCCGCGTCCAGCCGGGAGAAGGCGACCAGGACCAGCGCCACCCCGAGCAGTCCGCAGCCCGCGATACGGCGTGGCCCGACCCGCGCGTAGAGCGGGCCGACGAGCTGGACGGTGAGCAGCACGCCGAGGGCCTCGGCGAAGGTGGCGGACCCGGACTCCCAGGCGCTCAGCCCGAGGCCCTCCTGGAGGAAGAGCGGGCCGAGGAACATCGCCCCCATGAAGCCGATGAAGCCGATGAACGCGGTGATGTTGGTGTCGCGGAAGAGCCGGTCGGCGAAGAGGCGGACCCGCAGGGCCGGTTCGGGCACCCGCAGCTCGACCACCACGGCCGCCGCCAGCAGGACCACGCCGCCGACCAGTCCGGCCAGCACCGGCGCGCTCCCCCAGCCCATCTCGGCCCCCTCGCTCACCCCGAACATCAGCCCCGCGGTGCCGAACGCGGTGAGCACCAGGCCCGGCACGTCGAGGCGGCCGGGGACGTGGTCCCGGTGCCGGTCCAGGAAGAGCAGGCCGAAGACCAGGACGGCGACGCCGATCGGGAGGTTGGCGTAGAACACCCAGCGCCACGACAGGTGGTCGACGAGCCAGCCCGCCCCCATGGGGGCCAGGGCGGGCGCCACCTGCTGCGGGATGATCATGTAGCGGGAGACTTTGACCTGCTCGGACAGGCTGAAGGTGCGGTAGAGCAAGGCGGCGGTGACCGGCAGCAGAATGCCGGCCGCCAGTCCCTGGAGGGCACGCCAGGCGACGAGTTCGCCGAGCGATCCGGCCGCGCCGCAGAGTCCCGAGGCGAGGGTGAAGACGGCGAACGAGACGAGCACCGTGCTCCGGCCGCCGAAGCGGTCCCCGAGCCACGCCGAGACGGGCACGGCCAGGCCGACACAGACGGGGTAGACCACGACGACGGCATCGAGACCGGCGGTGGCGAGCCCGAAGTCCCGTCCGATGGACGGCAGGGCGACGGTCGTCCCGGCTCCGTCCACGATGGACATGAACGCGGTGACGACACAGACGACGGGGACGACGATGCGCTGGTTGAGGCGTACGGACACATACTGAGCATACTCAGTTTGAGTAACCTCAGTGTTTCTTGGAGCCCATCCCCCGCACCGGGACGGCCGGTCGCCCGACGGCCCGCCGCCCGCATGCGATAGGAACGGACACGCGGCGCACAGCAGTTGTGGCCCGAGAAGACAAGCCGACGACGACAGGAGCGCCACGGTGAGGGACGTACCGGGCAGCAGCGATCCATTGATCGACGAGATGTTCGCCACCACCCACCGGCTGCGGACCTACGTCGACGGACGGCTGGCCGAGAAGGGCACCTCCGTGGCACGGCTGCGCGCCCTGCGCTTCCTCGCCCACACCGCCGAACCCATGCGGATGCGCGACCTCAGCGACATGCTGGGCATCGCCGCCCGCACCGCGACCAGCCTGGTGGACGCCCTGGAGCGGGACGGCCTCGTGGCACGGCTGCCCCACCCCACCGACCGCCGCGCCCACCTGCTCGCGCTCACCGACGCGGGCCGCTCCCGTCACCAGGAGGCGGAGGACCTGGACCGAGAGGCCTTGAGCACGGCCACCGACGCCCTGACCGCCGAGGACCGCGCCACCCTGCGCACGCTCCTCGGCCGCATCCGCGACACGGTCGACGCCGCGCCGAAACACCCCCAGCCCGCCGGTACGACACCGGGCGGACGGCAGGCGGAGTAGGTCGTTCGGTTCAGGAGCGTACGTCGACGTAGTCGCCGGCCGCCTTGGCAGGCCCCGTGGTGGTCGAACCGGCGAAGTTCCAGCGCCAGTAGCCGTCCTCGACCGCCTTGACGGTGGTGCGCAGGGTGCCCGTGCTGCTCGTGTTCACCGTGGCCACCGTGGTGTAGGTGCTGCTGCCCTTGGGGCGGAACTGCAGCTTCACCGCCCGGCCCGCGTACCCCGCATACCGGTAGGTGTCCCAGTTGGCCCGCACCAGTTTGCCGGTGACGGTGATCCGCGCACCCTTCGCCACCGGTTCCGGGGCGGCGTTGACGGTGAGCCGCGCGGCACGCTTGAGGGCGAACGACCCGGCGCCGGGGGCGAAGACGGAGCCGCCGTCGACCGCGTCGACCAAGGCGTCCACCGACCACGTGCCCGCGTTGGCGTTGGCCAGGTCCACCGGGTCGTCGCTGCCGGGGGCCGGGTGGGCGTTCACCGTGAAAGTCGTCGTGCACGACGTGGCGGTCTCGCAGAACGCGTCGGTGGTGTAGAAGCCTCCGTGCGGCCCCTTCAGGTCCACGTCGGCGAAGGACAGCCCGGAGTCGTCCGCTCCGGTGACCGTGACCGGGAACACCACGTCGCGGGTGATCCCCACGATGACGTCATGCCCCGAGTTGACCACCGCGCCACTGACCACGGGTGCGGTGACCGGGGTGCCGGGCACGGCGTCAGCCGAAGCCCCCGCCCCCACCAGCACGACGGCGACGGCACCCACCACGGCACCGCGCCTCGCCGTACGGGCCGGTGCGGGGACCTCACGCCGGTCGGTCTGTCTGTGGCCCGTCAACGCGACGTATCGGCTCATCGATCCTCCAACGGAAGGCAGGGCTGCATCGCCTCGTACGACCACCGAACCGGCCCGATCGTTGCCCTTTCTCGCCCTACCAGAGGGTGCTCGGTCCAGCGATCACCCAGCCGGCGTCGACAGGCTTGACCCATAAGCTCAACGCGACCTCGACCACCTGGGCGCGGTGGGTGATCTCGACGTAGACATGGCTGCCGGTGTCGCCCCAGTGGAAGTCCGCGAGACCGAGTTCGCCGAGCCAGGACAGATCCTGCTCCCACTCGTCGGCGGCAGCGCTTCCGCTCTCCTCGTCCCCGTCGGCGGACGCGTCGACGACCCCGGTCCACAGTGACTTGAGCACATGCCGGACCGGGTGGTGATCGATGAGCTGCTCGGCCCCTTGGATCCTCCCGGCTCGGAGCAGGCTGAAGTAGCTGCGAACGACGGCTTCGACGTCCGTCCTGTCAGGGCGCTCCGTCCAGATCCTCACCGCGCGATCATACGAACATGCAGGCGAGCAGGGATGGTTCGCGTCATCGAACCCGGCGCTCCTCCCCTCCCCGCGGCCAAGCGCATGGCAAGAGGCATCATTTGTCGTACCGGACAGCAGGAGGAGCAGCAGCGTGACCGACACCAGCGACACCCGACCCGCAGACGGTGCGGCACCCGAGGCTCGGCCGAGCCCCGTGCTCCGTCTGGTGCGCTATCTCCCCCTGATCGCCCCCGTCCTGCTGTGGGCCGTGCCCTGTGGGGTGCTGCTGTACTCCGATCAGCACTGGCCGCTGCCCGTCACGGTGGTCGGCACCCTCCTGTTCGCCCTCGGGCTGATCGGTATGCCGATCGCGATGATGCGGGGCCACGGCCGGCGCCAGCAGGACCGGGCCGCGATCATCGGCGACAGCCTCCTGGGCGGCAGCTGGGTCCTGTTCACCTGGTCCGTGCTGCTCGGTGTGCTGCTGCGAGCGGCCCTGGCCCTGGCCGGTGTCGGGGACGGTCAGGACCGGGCCCGTATCGTCACCTGGGCGGTCCTCGGTGTGGCCGCCGCACTGCTCGCCTGGGGGTATTACGAGGCCCGGCGCGTCCCCCGCGTACGCGAACTCGACGTTCTGCTCCCGCGTCTGGGGGCCGGACTCGACGGCACCCGTGTCGCCCTCATCACCGACACCCACTACGGGCCCCTCGACCGCGCCCGCTGGTCGGCGCGGGTCTGTGAGGTCGTGAACACCCTGGACGCCGACCTGGTCTGCCACACCGGCGACATCGCGGACGGCACGGCCGAACGGCGCCGCGCCCAGGCCGCCCCGCTCGGCACCGTGGAGGCCACCCGGGCCCGGGTGTACGTCACCGGCAACCACGAGTACTACAGCGAGGCTCAGGGCTGGGTCGACCTGATGGACGAGCTGGGCTGGGAACCGCTGCGCAACCGCCATCTGCTGCTCGAACGGGGCGGCGACACCCTCGTGGTCGCCGGCGTGGACGACGTCACCGCCGAATCCTCCGGTCTGGCCGGGCACCGCGCCCACCTCGCCGGTGCGCTGGACGGCGTCGACCCGGATCTCCCGGTGCTGCTCCTGGCCCACCAGCCCAAGTTCATCGACCGGGCCGCCGCCGCGGGCGTCGACCTCCAGCTCTCCGGGCACACCCACGGCGGTCAGATCTGGCCCTTCCACCACCTGGTCCGTATCGACCAGCCCGCGCTCGCCGGCCTCACCCGGCACGGCTCCCGCACCCTGCTCTACACGAGCCGCGGCACCGGCTTCTGGGGCCCGCCCTTCCGCATCTTCGCCCCCAGCGAGATCACGCTGCTGGTGCTCCGCTCCGCCCCGTAGGACCTCGGCGACGAGGTCACGCGCCGTACCCCCGGCGTCCACGCCTGGCAGGACCCCCACTGGCTCGTAATCGGACCGCGCCGACGGCGTCCGGTCACCCCAAGTCCGGTAAGTCCGCCGGTGTCAGGCTCCGGGAAGCGCCCCCGCTTCGCTGAGCAGCTGACGCAGCGCCGCCGTCCCCCGCGGGTCGGGCAGCGTGGGGTCCAGCGCCTCCAGGGCGCGGCGGGCCCGCCGGGCAGCGCGTCGGGGGCGGCCGTCGTGGTGGTCGAGGAGAGCCTGGGCGTGGCGGGCGAGCATGGTGGCCCAGGCGTCGGTGCGGACGCTCGGGTGGGTCAGGGCGCGGCGCGCGCTGTGCCGGGCGTCGTCCGGTGCGCTGCGGAGCTGCGCCACGGCGAGGGCGGCGAGGCTGACGGCGGGTGAGGGGCCGCCCGGGGCCAGGGCCGGGATGGTGTCGGCGGCCTGCCGGAAGTGCGCGGCGGCCGAGTGGACGTCGTGGTGGTGGCACGCCAGCACCCCGTGGACGTAGGCGACGCGCCCGACGGTGGCGTCGTCGCCGGCCAGCACGGCGGCCCGCCAGGCGCGCGCGAGCAGTTCGCCGGCGCGCCGCGGATCACGGTCCGCGCACATCCACGCCGCGAGCCACCATCCTTCGCGGCGCACGGGGCTGTCGGCGGGGGCAGGCAGGGACAGCAGGCCCAGCAGCGCCCGGCGGCCCTCCTCGACATGGCCGTAGACCATCCACCAGAACCAGAGGCCGACCATCGTCTCCACGGCCCACTCCACGTGCTCCTGCCGGGTGACCGCGTGGCTGATCGCCGCCTGGATGTCGGCGTACCGTTCGCGTACGAGTTCGACGGCCTGGCGCTGGCAGCCCGTGCTCCAGAGGTTGTCGGCCACGGCGGCGGTGCGTCGGCAGTGGAGCATGCGGCGTTCCGCGGCCACCCTGAACTCCTTTGTCCCGGTGAGCTGTTCGAGGCCGAAGTGGCGGGCCGCCCGCCGCATCCGGTAGCGCGGCATGCTGACGCCGCCCGGATGGTCCAGGCGCTCCAGGACCCCGCAGGACAGCAGCCGGGCCACGCAGAAGGGCACCTGGTCCGCCGTCACGCCGCCGCCGGCGCACACGAAGACGGCCGTCTCCTCGGTGAACGGGCCCTGGAGGATGCCGGCGCGTCGCCATACGGCGCGTTCGTCCTCCTCGCACAGCAGGTACTCGGCCGCCATCGCCTCCCGCAGCGAGCGGTGGCGCGGCACCCTGGGATCGTCGGCGCTCAGCCGGCACTGGTTGTGCGTGACCAGGCCGGGGAGATCGGCCGGCGCGTGCGCGCCGAGTTGGTGTGCGGCCAGTTCGATGGCGAGCGGAACTCCCTCCAGCACCGAGCACACCTCGTCGATGGCTCGCAGGTCCGACTCGGTCGGCCGGAAGTCCGCGACCGCCCGCCGCGCGCGCTCCAGGAACAGTTCCACCGCGGCGGACGGACGGCCGGCGTGCTGTGGCGAGCGGCAGTCGAGGGGCGCCAGGCGGAAGACCCGTTCCTCCCCCACGCCCAGCGAGCGGCGGCACGTCACCAGAACGCGCAGCGTGGGCAGGGCCATCAGCAACCGCTGCACCAGCCCCGCGCACTCCCACCGCACCGGGTCCACGTCGTCCAGGACCAGCAGCGTCGGCAGCGCGGGCAGGTCTGCGACGACCGCGAAGAAGTCCGTGCGTGATGCTGTCGGCCTGCCGGTGAGTTCCTCGAGGACGCGCCGTCCCAGACCTCCGGGCACGGCGGGCCCGCGTCCCGTCCAGCGCACGTGGACCACCCGCTGCCAGGGGCCGCCGCCCATCGCCGCCCGGCACAGCCGGCTCTTTCCCACCCCGGCCAGGCCGGTCACGCTGACCAGCCGGTGCTCCGCCATGGCCGCCCGCAGCGCGGCGAGGTCCTTGTCGCGACCGACCAAGGTGCCGCTCTCGGGATCGCCGGGCGTGCTGAGCCCGCCCGGGCCACCGACAGATGTCCACACTTTCGAATCTCCCCGTAACGCTCTGCGAATGCCATGAACACGAGCACGGCAGCACAGGCCCACCAAGAGAAGAACCGTCACTGCACGCTGCCACGGCCATTCCAACGCGCCCTGGATGCGCCGGGTAGCGCAAAGGAGCGCCGATTCACACCCGACAATGAAGGATCGAACACCCTTGCTTTCAATCCCTCGAATTCGGCCCGTTCACTGGAACGAGTGAGGCAGTTGGACGCCGGACAGGTCGAAAGGCAGCATGGCCGCCGTCGGCCGCCCGGTCGTCAGGTCCTCGGTGCCTCGGCGCACCTCATATCGGGAGTATTCAGTGCTCAAGGGTTTCCGTTCGTTCCTGCTGCGCGGCAACGTCGTCGATCTGGCGGTCGGCATCGTCATCGGTGCCGCGTTCACCGCTGTCGTCACCGGATTCGTCACCGCGTTCCTCACGCCGCTGATCGGGGTGGCGACCGGGGCTGTCGGTGACTTCAGCAAGCAGGAATTCACCGTCGCCGGGACCTCTTTCCCCTACGGCGCCTTCCTGAATGCCCTGATCAGTTTCCTGCTGGTCGCCGCCGTGATCTATTTCGCCGTCGTGCTCCCCGTGGGCCGGCTCCAGGAGCGCTTCAACCCGGTCAAGGACCAGCCGGTCGCCAAGGTCGACTGCCCGGACTGCCTGAGCACCGTGCCCGCGGCGGCGGTCCGCTGCGCCTTCTGCACCACCGAGCTCGCCGGCCGCCCCGGGTTCCCCGCCCAGGCGACCGCGTCCGTCGGCTGACGCCGGCCGAGCAGGCCGGGGGCACCGACGCGGTACCCGTGTCTCCTCCTTGAGGAGGAGACGGGCGAGCTGCCTTGGTGCCCTCGTATCAAGCGCAAGTGCGGACAGCCGCACGATGCCCGGACACCCCCGGTCCGGCCAGGCTGGTGACACATCCCGAACCAGACCTGGAGACCCGTTTCCGTGGCTACCTTGCTCTACCGGCTGGGCCGCACCGCCTTCCGGCGTCGCTGGCTCGTGACCCTGTTGTGGGCGGTGATCCTCGGCGCCGTCGGCGTCGGTGCCGCCAAGGCGCCGGGCGCCTCCGACAGCGGTACGTCCTTCATGCCCGGCATCGAGGCGCAGAAGGCCTTCGACCTGATCGGCGAGCGCTTCCCGGGCTCGTCCGCGAACGGGGCGAACGCGCGGATCGTGTTCGTCGCCCCCGACGGCGAGAAGGTGACGGCCGCCGACAACCGGGCCGCCGTCGACGCCTTCGTCAAGAAGGCCGCCGCCGCACCCGAGGTCTCCGGCGCCGTCGACCCGTTCGCCGCGAAGGCGGTGAGCAAGGACGGCACCACCGCGTACGCGACCGTCACCTACAAGGTCGAGGCCGACGACCTCACCGACGCCGACAAGGCGGTGCTGGAGAAGGCCGTCGACCAGGCCCGCGCCTTGGGACTCACGGTCGAGGTCGGCGGCACCGCGCTCGCCGAGCAGCCGGCGGCGGGCGGCTCCTCCGAGGCGATCGGCATCGTCCTGGCCGCGGTCGTCCTGCTGATCACTTTCGGCTCGCTGGCAGCGGCGGGACTCCCGCTGCTGACCGCCGTCATCGGCGTCGGGATCAGCATGGCGGCCATCATGGCGCTGGGCAGCGTCTTCGGGCTGTCCATGACCACGGGCACCCTGGCCTCGATGCTCGGGCTCGCGGTCGGCATCGACTACGCCCTGTTCGTCGTCTCGCGGTACCGGGAGGAGCGCGCGAACGGGCACGACCCACGTGAGGCGGCCGGTCTGGCCGTCGGCACGGCCGGCTCCGCCGTCGTCTTCGCCGGACTCACCGTGGTCATCGCGCTCGCGGGCCTGTCCGTGGTCGGCGTGCCGATGCTGACGAAGATGGGCCTGTGCGCGGCGGCCGCGGTGATCGTCGCCGTGCTGATCGCCCTCACCCTGGTCCCGGCCCTGCTCGGCATGTGGCCCCGGGCCGTGCTCTCCCGCGCCACCCGCAAGCACGGCCCTGCCACCACGGTGGCGGACAACGGCGGAACGCGCTGGGCGCGCTTCGTGCTGCGCCGCCCGCTCGCCGTGCTGGTGACGTCCGTCGTGGGCCTCGGCGCCCTGGCCCTGCCCGTCACCCAGCTGGACATGGGGATGCCGGGCGCCGAGGCCAAGCCGGTCTCCTCGACCGAGCGGCGTGCCTACGACGCACTCGCGCACGGCTTCGGCCCGGGCTTCAACGGCCCCCTGACGATCGTGGTCGACGCCCGGGGCGCGGACGACCCCAAGGCGGCCGCGGCCGCGATCTCCAAGGAGATCGGTGGCACGCACGGGGTGGTGTCCGTCTCGCCCGCACGGTTCAACCCGGCCGGCGACACGGCCCTGTTCTCCGCCGTGCCGGCCACCGGCCCGAACGACGAGAAGACCCAGGACCTCGTCCACACCATCCGCGCCGAACGCGCCGCCCTGGAGCGGGAGACGGGCGCGACGTTCAAGGTCACCGGCAGCACCGCGATGGACATCGACGTCGCCCAGGCCCTCCAGGACGCCCTCGTGCCCTACCTGGCCGTCATCATCGGCCTGGCCCTGGTGCTGCTGCTCATCGTCTTCCGTTCCGTGCTCGTCCCCGTCAAGGCCGCCTTCGGGTTCCTGCTGAGCGTGCTCGCCGCGCTCGGCTCGGTGGTCGCCGTCTTCCAGTGGGGCTGGGGCGCGGGGCTGCTCGGCGTGGAGCAGCCGGGCCCGATCATGAGCCTGATGCCGATCTTCCTGGTGGGCATCGTCTTCGGCCTCGCCATGGACTACGAGGTGTTCCTCGTCGCCCGGATGCGGGAGGCCTACGTCCACGGTGACCGGGCGCCTCAGGCGGTCGTCACCGGGTTCCGGCACAGCGCGCGGGTCGTCAGCGCCGCGGCCGTCATCATGATCGCGGTCTTCTCCGGGTTCGTCGGCGCCGCCGAGTCGATGATCAAGACGATCGGTTTCGGGCTCGCCGTCGCGGTGCTGTTCGACGCGTTCGTCGTCCGCATGGCGCTTGTGCCCGCGGTGCTGGCCCTGCTGGGCGACAAGGCGTGGTGGCTGCCGAAGTGGCTCGACCGGCTGCTGCCGCGCGTCGACGTCGAGGGCAGCGGCCTGGCCAGGACGCGCCCCGAGGTTGCCGGCGAGCAGCCCGTGTCGCCGGATCCGGTCCGCGTCTGAGCGCTACGACCGAGGCCGCGGCGCCCTCCACCGGGGCGTCGCGGTCCGCCGTATGTGAGCATGACCTTCTCCCCCGTCCTCGGAGTGCGATGAACACGAGCTGGCAGCGCTGGGCAGCGGCTCGCCCCCGAGCCGTCGAGGCGGGGGCGCTGGCGCTGGTGGCCGCGGCCACGATCAGCGGTGTCCTGGTCACCCGCGGGATCATGGCCACTCCGCCGCTGTGGCCGGCCGTCGCCCTGGCCGTCGTCGCCTGTGCCGCCCTCCACTGGCGACGCGCCCGGCCGCTGCCGGTGCTGGCCGTCGCCCTGGCGTGCGCCATGGGCATCGGCGCGCTCGGCTATCTGTTGACGCCGCTGCTGATGGGGCCGCTGCTGGCCGCGCAGTACTCCCTGAGCGTGCACTGTCCGCGCCGCACCACCTGGAACAGCGCCGTGACCGCCGCCCTCGGCATGGTGGCCACCGGGCTGTTCTTCCCGCCGTTCCACGACTCGCCCGTGCTCTCCATCGTCAACCCGACGGCCTGGGTGCTGCTGGCCGCGGCCTTCGGCAGCTACGTCCGGGTACGCCGTGAGTACGCCGCCGCCCGCGCCGAACACGCCGCCCGGGAGCGGGAGGAGGAGGCCAGGCACCGGGTGTTCCAGGAACGGATGCGCATCGCCCGGGAGTTGCACGACGTGGTCGCCCATCACCTGACCCTCGCCGACGCGCAGGCCTCGACCGCCGCCCATCTCGCGGCGACCCACCCCGAGCAGGCGCTGGACATCATCGGCAAGCTGCCCCAGACCACCTCCGCCGCCCTGAGCGAGCTCAAGGCCACGGTCGGGCTGCTGCGCCAGGACACCGACCACGGCGACGACCTCACCCCGGCGCCCGGACTGCGCGACCTGCCCGAGCTCGTCGACGCGTGCGCGGCGGCCGGCCTGACGGTGACCGTCAGCGTCGAGGGACAGGCGTGCCGGCTCACGCCGGTGCTCGACCTGACGGCGTACCGGATCGTCCAGGAGGCCCTCACCAACGTCAGCAAGCACGCCGCCACCCCGGCCGCGCGCGTCCGCCTCGCTTACGCCCCGCACCGGCTGACCCTGAGCGTCACCAACGACGCGGCCCCCGGCGGCCCGCCGGTCACCCCAGGAGGGTTCGGCCTGGTCACGATGCGCGAGCGGGCCACCGCCGCGGGCGGCACCTTCCACGCGGGCCACCGCCCGCAGGGCGGCTTCGAGGTCGCCTGCACCCTCCCGCTCGACGACCGCGAAGACGTTCAGGAACACGACCCCGAAGGCCCCGCCCGATGACCATCCGAGTCCTGCTCGCCGACGACCAGGCGCTGCTGCGCGCCACCTTCCGCATCCTCATCGACTCCGTCGAGGACCTGACCGTGGTCGCGGAGGCCGCCGACGGTCAGGAAGCCGTCGACCTGGTGGCCGAGCACCGCCCCGACGTGGTGCTCATGGACATCCGGATGCCGAACCTCGACGGAGTGTCCGCCACCGCCGCCATCTGCGCCCGGCCGGAACTGTCGGGGACCCACATCCTCGTCCTCACCACCTTCGAGAACGACGAGAACGTCGCCAAGGCTCTGCGGGCCGGCGCGAGCGGCTTCCTCGGCAAGGGCGTCAGCCCTGACGTCCTGCTGGCCGGCATCCGCACGGTCGCGGCGGGCGAGGCCCTCCTGTCGCCCGCCGCCACCCAGGCCCTCATCGCCCGCTTCCTGGCCACGCCCGACACCGACGGCTTCCTCACCCTGCCCGACGCCGTCCAGGCCCTGACCGACCGCGAGCGCGAGGTCGTGGCCCTGGCCGCGCACGGCAAGTCCAACGCCGAGATCGCCGACCGGCTGGTGCTGAGCCCGCTGACCGTGCGCAGCCACATCCATCGGGCCATGACCAAGCTGGACGCCCGCGACCGCGCCCAACTGGTCGTCATCGCCTACCAGAGCGGCCTGGTCAAACCACGCCCACACATCTGACAGGGGTTCAGGGCTGCTCGATGCCGCACCGGTGCGCGAGTTCGTCGGCGCTGATGCCGTACGTCTCCCTGATCCGTACGCCGTCGGCGCCGACGTCGAAGACGCCGTGGTCGGTGTAGACGCGGCTGACGCAGCCGAGGCCGGTGAGCGGGTAGCTGCAGTGCGGTACGAGCTTGGGCTCGCCGGTGCGGGTGAAGAGGGTCATCATCACGTAGACGTCCTTGGCGCCGATGGCGAGGTCCATGGCGCCGCCGACGGCGGGGATGTCATCGGGTTTCCCGGTGGTCCAGTTGGCCAGGTCGCCGTTGAAGGCGACCTGGTAGGCGCCGAGGACGCAGACATCGAGATGTCCGCCGCGCATCATGGCGAAGGAGTCGGCGTGGTGGAAGTAGGCCGCGCCCGGCAGTTCGGTCACCGGGACCTTGCCCGCGTTGGTCAGGTCGGGGTCGACGGCGTCGCCCTCGGCCTTGGGGCCCATGTTGAGCATGCCGTTCTCGGTGTGCAGCACCACCCCGGAGTCGGCCGGCAGATGGTCGGCGATCTTGGTGGGCTGTCCGATGCCGAGGTTGACGAAGGACCCGGCCGGGATGTCGCGGGCGATGACGGCGGCCAGCTCGTCCATCGAGAGACGGTGGTCGGTGTGCGCGGTGGTCATCGTGCCCCCTGGACGGTGTAGTGACGGGCCGCCACCTGGACGATCCGGTCGACGTAGATGGACGGGGTGACGACGGCCTCGGGGTCGAGCTTGCCGGCCTCGACGACCTGCTCGACCTGGACGATGGTCGTCGTGGCTGCGGTGGCCATGACCGGTCCGAAGTTACGGGCGGTCTTGCGGTAGACGAGGTTGCCCAGCGTGTCCGCGACATGGGCGCCGATCAATGCGTAGTCGCCCTTGATCGGGTACTCCAGCAGATACGTGCGGCCGTCGATCTCCCGCACCTCCTTGCCCTCGGCCAACGGTGTGCCGACCGCGGTCGGGCAGTAGAACGCGCCGATCCCGGCCCCGGCTGCGCGCATCCGCTCGGCGAGGTTGCCCTGCGGCACCACCTCCAGCTCGATCTTCCCGGCGCGGTAGAGGTCGTCGAAGACCCAGGAGTCGGCCTGGCGCGGAAAGGAACACAGCACCTTGCGCACCCGGCCGGCGGCCAGCAGCGCGGCCAGTCCGACGTCGCCGTTGCCGGCGTTGTTGGACACGATCGTGAGATCCTTCGCGCCCTGCCGGATGAGCGCGTCGATCAGGTCGAACGGCATCCCGGCCAGGCCGAATCCCCCGACGAGGACGGTGGAGCCGTCCTCGATCCCGGCGACCGCGGCGTCCGCGCTCTCGACGATCTCCGCCCGGCTCATCGGCCCTCCCCCGTGGCAGCGCAGTTCTCCAGTACGACGGCCAGGCCCTGGCCGACCCCGATGCAGATCGCGGCGACGCCGTAGCGCTGCCCCGTCTCGCGCAGCACCTTGGCCAGCGTGGCGAGGATGCGGCCGCCCGAGGCGCCCAGCGGGTGGCCGATGGCGATGGCGCCGCCCTTCTGGTTGACGATCGCGGGGTCGATCTTCCACCCGTCGACGCAGGCGAGGGACTGCACGGCGAAGGCCTCGTTGAGCTCGACCGCGCCCACCTGGTCCCAGCCGATCCCGGCCCGGGCCAGCGCGCGGTTGGCGGCCTCGACCGGGGCGTAGCCGAAGGCCTGCGGTTCCAGGGCCATGACGCCGCGGCCGGCGATACGGGCGATCGGGTCGGTGCCGATCCTGGCCGCCGCCTGCTCGCTGCCCAACAGCACCGCGGAGGCGCCGTCGTTGAGCGGGCTGGCGTTGCCCGCGGTGATGGTGCCGCCCTGCTCCGGGGTGCGGAAGACCGGCTTGAGCCCGGCGAGCTTCTCGGGCGTGGAGCCGGCGCGAATGCCCTCGTCGCGGGTCAGGTCGACGCCGTCGACCGGCGCGACCAGGTCGTCGTAGAAGCCGGACTCCCAGGCGGTGTGGGCGAGTTGGTGGGAACGGGCGGCGAACTCGTCCTGCCGTTCCCGGGTGATACCGAAGCGCTCCTGAAGCTGTTCGTTGGCCTCGCCGAGGCTGACCGTCCACTCCTTCGGCATGCGCGGGTTGACCAGCCGCCAGCCGAGCGTGGTGGAGACCGCGGTGACATCGCCGACCGGGAACGGCTTCGCCGACTTGGGCAGCACCCAGGGCGCCCGCGTCATCGATTCGACACCCCCGGTCAGCACCACCTCGGCGTCGCCGGACTCGATCGTGCGGCTGGCCATCATGGCCGCGTCGAGGCTGGAGCCGCAGAGCCGGTTGATCGTGGTGCCGGGCACGCTGACCGGGAGCCCGGCGAGCAGCGCCGCCATGCGGCCGACGTTGCGGTTCTCCTCGCCGGCGCCGTTGGCGTTGCCCCAGACCACGTCGTCGATCGCGGCGGGGTCGAGGTGCGGCACCTTGGCGAGCGTCGAGGTGATCGCGGCGGCGGCGAGGTCGTCGGGGCGGACGCCGGCCAGCGCGCCGTTGAAGCGGCCGAACGGCGTCCGGGTGGCGGCGTAGAGGAATGCGCTCATGGCTACGACGCTAGCCCGCCTGCTAGATATCCTGAAGTACGTATATCCGAGTCGATTGATATGGACAATGTATGGATCTGCGGCACCTCAGGTACTTCGTCGCGGTGGCCGAGGAGCGGCACTTCGGCCGTGCCGCCGAGCGGCTGCACATGGCGCAGCCGCCGCTCTCGCAGCAGATCCGCCAGCTGGAGGCGGAACTCGGCGTCGAGCTGCTGCACCGCACCACGCGCCGCGTCGACGTCACGGAGGCGGGCCGCGCCTACCTGGAGCGGGCGCGCGCGATCCTCGCCGAGGTCGACGAGGCCGCCCAGCACGCCCGCCGGGTCGCCGCCGGGACGGTGGGCCACCTCGCCATCGGGTGCGTGGGGTCGGCGACGTACAGCCTGCTGCCGACGCTCTCCCGGCGGCTCACGGAGGACCTCCCGGGCGTCGACTTCTCCTTCCGCGGCGAGATGCTCGCCCCCGACCAGGTCGAGGCGCTGCGCACCGGCGCGATCGACGTGGCGCTGCTGCGGCCGCCGGCCGCCGACCTGTCCCTCACCGTGCACACCCTGCGCCGCGACCGGCTCGTGGTCGCCGTGCCGGTCGGGCACCGGCTCGCCGGGCGCAAGCGGCTGCGTGTCGCGGACCTCGCCGGCGCCGACCTGATCGTGCACTCGGCCGACCGCCGGTCGGTGATGTACGACGTGGTGCTGGGCCTGCTGCGGGACGCCGGCGTCGAGCCGCACATCCGGCACGAGGTCGGCGAGACCTCGACGCTCATCACGCTGGTGGCCGGCGGCCTCGGCGTCGCCGTCGTCCCCGAGCCCGTGACCGCGCTGACCCTCGACGGCGTGGCCTATCTGCCGCTGGCCGGGGCCGCCGCCCGCGTGGAACTGGCCGTCGCCCACCGCGCCGACCGCGCCGAACCGCACCTGGCGCGGACGGTGGGGATCATCCGGGCGGCGTTCTGAGGCGTCGTACGACGCCGGGCCGGTGGCTCAGGTGGTCAAGGTACGGCCGAGAAGGGGCAGCAGGCGGTCCCAGTGGAGCCGCAGCGCGTTGGCGTCGAAGGCATCGGTGTCGGACATCGTGAAGCCGTGGACGGTGCCCGGGTAGATCTCGGAGGTGTAGGTGACACCCGACCCGTCCAGGGCCTTGTTGAGCTCACCGAGCGCCTCGGGCGTCAGGTCGCTCTCGGCGTGACCGAAGTGGACCTCCGCGGTGAGCTCGGCCAGGCTGCCCGGCCCGTCGGCTCCCACGGGAGCGTGGAACGCGGCAAGAGCGCCGACCTGACCCGGGTGGGCCACGGCGGTGCGCGTCGCCAGGAGGCCGCCGATGCAGTAGCCGGTCACCGCGACCGGTCCGGCGCTGACCTCGGGCTGAGCGGTGAGGAACCTCAGGTAGGCGTCCGCGTCGCTCAGGACGCGTTCCTTGGTGTGCGCCTCGATCAGGGGCATCAACTGGGCGAAGACCGCGGGCCGGGCCTCTTCCCCGATGTGCTCGGGGAGGTCGATCACCGGTGCCGGGCCGTGCCGGTAGAAGGGGTTGGGGACGAGCACGTAGTAGCCGTGTGCGGCCAGTTGACGGGCCATGTCCCGCAGTACGCGCCGGATGCCGAAGCCGTCCGGGTACATCAGCACCCCGGGGTGCTGCCCGCCGTGGTCGGGGAGTGCGGCGAAGGCATCGGCCTGGCCGTCCGCGGTGGGAATCCGCAGCGTTGTGACGGTCATGAACTCTCCTGTCGTGGTTGATGTGACGAGCGTGTGATCAACACGACGGAGGTGGAGCCCGCGCGGTGGCGCGAGATTCCCGAGCGAACAGCGGGCGCACACCGGCCCGTTCGGCGCTCAGAACAGCACCGGGTCACCTGTCCGTGCGTGGCGCGATGCCGTCCCGGTAGTCATGTCTGCAACATAGCCCAGCCAGCAGGGCCGCCGTCAACGGTCAGCAGTCGAACACCGACCAGCAGATGTCGTTCCGCAACCGCTGGTCGTCGAGGACCAGTTCGCGGATCGACTCCGGGAGCCGGTCACGCTGCCACTGGCACTCGCGTCGTCCGGCCACCTCGCTCTCGGCTTTCGGTGCGGCGGCGCGTGCGGCTTTGATCGCGTAGGCGGCCGCGCCGAGTTCGTGCGCGGCGACATGTGCGACTACCGCGGCCTGTCCGGCGGCATAGGCGGCGTGCCGTGCCGCTCCCCGCAGGTCGCGAGCGGCACCCATGGCATGGCCGCCCGCCGCCCGGGACTCCATCATCCTGACCTCGCCGCGTGTCCAGGCGCGGGCGTGCTCGATGGCCTGGCGCGGGCGTGGGTCCTCGGGCCGAGCCGTCTCGAAGAGGCCGAGGACGTGTTCCGCGCAGGCTGCCGCCCAGAGGGCGAGGAGATGGTGATCGGCGTCGGTGAGGGTCCCGCCGCGGCGGATCGTCACGAAGCGGGGGTCCCTGGCCTTCGGGAGGATCACGGTTGCCTTCCTTCCTGCGGGCCTTCGTCTCGTCCACGAGACCGCGCACCAGCGTGCCATGCCCCTCCCGGAGCCGGCCGTGAAACCGGGCCGAGGCGGAGAACAGCGGGTGTCACGGCTTGATCATGTACGACTCGCTTGCCGCCGGGCGTCGTTCGGCCTGGTGAGAGGTCTGTGGGGCTCGTAGCGGTCCGGAGAGAGTGGCGCAATGTTGCTCTTGGGTCGATAAACCGGATTCACATGATTGTCACCGCTTCGAAGGAAGCAGCCGGCTTCTCCGGGCGAGGCGGCGCGACCGGCCGTTACGGTCCTGCCGGGTGGATGGATCACCGCCGCCGTCCCGCCCCGTCACCGAACCCTCCCCGACTCCCGACCGGCGTACAGCTGTGCGCCGGACGCCCGGCCACGCAAGGAGCAGCCCACCCCGATGACCGTGGACAGCAGCCCGGAAGCCGAGGCCGCACCGGCCGCGCCGCAGCAGTCCCTGAGCACCGCCGCCGCACGCAATCTGACCACCATCACGAAGTCCGCCCCGCAGATGCAGGAGATCACCTCCCGCTGGCTGCTGCGGATGCTCCCCTGGGTCGAGACCAAGGGCGGCGCCTACCGGGTCAACCGGCGGTTGCGCCACACCGTCGGCGATGGTCGCATCGAGTTCGTGCAGGAGGGGGCCGCGGTCCGGGTGATCCCCCGTGAACTCGGCGAACTGGCCCTGCTGCGGGGCTTCGAGGACCTGGAGGTCCTCACTGCGCTCGCCGACCGCTGCGCACAGCGCGACTTCGCCGCCGGCGAGGTCATCGTCTCGCGCGGCAGCCCGGCCGACCGCATCCATCTGATCGCCCACGGGCGGATCCGACAGGCCGGTGAGGGCAAGTACGGCGGGGAGATCGCCCTCGGAGTCCTCGCCGACGGCGCCCACTTCGGGGAGAACGCCCTCCTCGACGCGGACGCCCGCCACGACCACACGGCCACCGCCGAGACCTCCGGCACGCTGCTCACCCTCTCCCGCGCCGACTTCGCCGCCGTACGGGACTCCGCGCCCGGTCTCCAGGCCCATATCGCCGAGTTCGACTCCGGCACCCGGCGACCGCAGAACAAGCACGGCGAGGCCGAGATCGCCCTGTCGGCCGGTCATGTCGGCGAGGTCGACGTGCCGAACACCTTCGTGGACTACGAGTTGAAGCCCCGGGAGTACGAACTCTCCGTCGCGCAGACCGTCCTGAGGATCCACACCCGGGTGGCCGACCTCTACAACGGGCCGATGAACCAGACCGAGGAGCAACTCCGGCTGACCATCGAGGCGTTGCGTGAGCGCCAGGAGCACGAGCTCATCAACAACCGTGAGTTCGGGCTGCTCCACAACGCCGACTTCAAGCAGCGCATCCAGCCCCACTCCGGTCCGCCCACCCCGGACGACATGGACGATCTGCTCTGTCGCCGCCGCGGCACCAAGTTCTTCCTCGCCCACCCCAGAACGATCGCCGCGATCGGCCGCGGCTTCAACGCCTACGGGCTCTACCCGGACCACGTCGACGTCGGCGGGCAGTCCGTCCCGGCCTGGCGCGGGGTTCCGATCCTGCCCTGCAACAAGATCCCGATCAGCGAGGAGCAGACCAGCTCCATCATCGCTCTGCGCACGGGCGAGAAGAACCAAGGGGTCATCGGCCTGTGGCAGACCGGACTGCCGGACGAGGTCGAACCGGGGCTCTCGGCGCGCTTCATGGGCATCAACGAGCAGGCGGTCATGTCCTATCTCGTCAGCACGTACTACTCCGCCGCGGTGCTCGTGCCCGACGCGCTCGGCGTCATGGAGAACGTGCAGATCGCCCGCGGTCGCGACTGACGCCCCCGCGCGCTTGCCGAGCCCGTCCCCGACACCACAGCAAGGAGTAGTGGATGCCCGAATCCGGGCCCCCTGGACCGTCCATCCCCGGGCAGCGGTCGCTGCCTTCCGGCGCCGCGCCGGAGGTTCCCACGCCGGCGGTCCCCGATCTTCCGATCACCGCGGCCGCCTTCGGACTTGAGGCCGTACTGCATCCGACGACCGCTCCCCCACCCCCGCCGGTCACCGGCACGCCGCCTGCCGAGCCCGTCTTTCAGCGGGTGTTGGGCGGGCCGACCGGGCTGGGCACCAACTCGCTGTCGTTGGCGGGCAGTTCAGCAGGAACGGCTCCGTCACCACCGGTCGCCGTCGCGGAATCCGCCGCGCCTCCCGTGCCGGAGGCCGTGCCCGAGACCGCGCCGGGTGTCGAGCGGGTCCTGGGCGGACCCACCGGCCTGGGCACGGCCTCGCTGTCCCTCGCCCGCACCGCGCTTCAGCCGCCGCCGGAATCCGTCCCGCCGCCCCCGGCCGCCGCGCCACCCGCCGAGGGCCAGGCGGTTCCCGGCCTCTACCACCACCCGATCCCGGAACCCGACCCGCAGCGCGTCGAGGAGGTGAGCCGGCGGATCAAGCGGTGGGCCGAGGAGGAGGTCCAGCTCTATCCCGAGGAGTGGGAGGGGCAGTTCGACGGCTTCTCGGTCGGCCGGTACATGGTCGGCTGCCATCCCGACGCCCCCACGGTCGACCATCTCATGATCGCCACCCGGCTGATGGTCGCGGAGAACGCGGTCGACGACTGCTACTGCGAGGACCACGGCGGCTCACCCGTCGGCCTCGGCGGCCGCCTTCTGCTGGCCCACACCGCGCTCGACCCGCTCCACACCACCCCGGAGTACGCGCCGGCCTGGCTGGAGTCGCTCGGCTCGGACCCGCCGCGGCGCGCCTATCGCAGTGCCATGGACTACTTCACCGCCATGGCCTCGCCCTCCCAAGTGGACCGCTTCCGCCACGACATGGCCCGGCTGCACATGGGTTACCTGGCCGAGGCCGCCTGGGCCGAGACCGATCACGTCCCGGAGGTGTGGGAGTACCTGGCCATGCGCCAGTTCAACAACTTCCGCCCCTGCCCCACCATCACCGACACCATCGGAGGCTACGAGCTACCAGCCGACCTGCACGCCCGGCCGGAGATGCAGCGTGTCATCGCCCTGGCCGGCAACGCGACCACCATCGTCAACGACCTGTACTCGTACACCAAGGAACTCGCCAGCCCCGGCCGGCACTTGAACCTGCCCGTGGTGATCGCCGAACGGGAGAAGCTCTCGGAGCGCGACGCCTATCTCAAGGCGGTCGAGGTCCACAACGACCTCATGCACGCCTTCGAGGCGGCGGCGGCCGACCTGGCCGCGGCCTGCCCGCTGCCCCCCGTGGTGCGCTTCCTCAAGGGCGTGGCCACCTGGGTCGACGGCAACCACGACTGGCATCGCACCAACACCTACCGCTACAGCCTGCCCGCCTTCTGGTAAGGAACGGACACTCAGTGACCACAGAAATCACCCCCACCGTCTCTGCGACGATCCCGGCCCCCGCGACCCCCTACCAGGGGGACATCGCCCGGTACTGGAACAACGAGGCGAGGCCGGTGAACCTGCGCCTCGGTGACGTGGACGGGCTCTACCACCACCACTACGGCATCGGCGCCGTCAACCACGAAGCCCTCGGCGACCCGGAACACAGCGAGTACGAGAAGAAGCTCATCGCCGAGCTGCACCGACTGGAGTCCGCCCAGGCCGAGTTCCTCCTGGACCACCTCGGCCCCATCACCGCCGACGACACCCTCGTCGATGCCGGCTGCGGGCGCGGCGGCTCGATGGTCATGGCCCACCAGCGCTTCGGCTGCAAGGTCGAGGGCGTCACCCTGTCCGCCGCCCAGGCCGACTTCGGCAACGGACGGGCGCGGGACCTGCGGATCCAGGACCATGTGCGCTCCCGGGTGTGCAACATGCTCGACACCCCCTTCGAGAAGGGCAGCGTCACCGCGTCGTGGAACAACGAGTCGACCATGTACGTCGATCTGCACGACCTGTTCGCCGAGCACTCCCGCTTCCTGAAGGTGGGCGGCCGGTACGTGACCATCACCGGTTGCTGGAACCCCCGCTACGGCCAGCCGTCGAAGTGGGTCTCCCAGATCAACGCCCACTTCGAGTGCAACATCCACTCGCGGCGTGAGTATCTGCGGGCCATGGCCGACAACCGGCTCGTGCCGCAGACCGTGATCGACCTGACCCCGGACACCCTGCCCTACTGGGAGCTGCGGGCGACGTCGTCGCTGGTCACCGGGATCGAGGAGGCGTTCATCGAGTCGTACCGGGACGGCTCCTTCCAATACGTGCTGATCGCGGCCGACCGCGTCTGACAGCCGGTAACGGCAGGCGTGGCGGCTCCATACGGGCCGCCACGCCTTCCTCATGGTCACCCGGCGCCTCGGCGGCGGGGCGTTGTCAGTGGCGGCGTGCAAGATGATCCGCATGACGACACCAGCTGCACAGATCGTGGATGCCGCCGCCTACGCGCAGGCGGTCGAGGACGCGGTGAAGGCCGCGGCCGCCTACTACGAGGGCGGCACCTCGCCCCTGGACGACGACACCTACGACCGGCTGGTGCGCGGCATCGCGCAGTGGGAGGACGCCCACCCCGATCAGGTCCTCCCCGACTCCCCCACGGGCAAGGTCGCCGGCGGCGCGGTGGAGGGGGACGTCCCGCACACGGTGCCGATGCTCAGTCTCGACAACGTCTTCTCCGCCGAGGAGTTCACCACCTGGGCCGCCTCGCTGGCGCGCCGTATCGGCCATGACGTCACCCGTTTCAGCAGCGAGCCGAAGCTCGACGGGCTGGCGATCGCCGCCCGCTACACCCGCGGCCGCCTGAGACAGCTGATCACCCGCGGCGACGGCACGGCGGGGGAGGACGTCAGCCATGCGATCGGCACCATCGAGGGCCTGCCCGCCACCCTGTCCGAGCCGGTCACCGTGGAGGTCCGCGGCGAGGTCCTGATGACGACGGCCCAGTTCGAGCACGCCAACGAGGTGCGCACACAGCACGGCGGGCAGCCGTTCGCCAATCCGCGCAACGCCGCGGCCGGCACCCTGCGCGCCAAGGACCGCGCGTACACCGTGCCGATGACGTTCTTCGGCTACGGACTGCTCCCGCTGCCCGGTACCGACACCGCTCTCGCCGACCGGCTCGGCGAGAGCGCGCACAGTGAACTGATGGCGCAGGCCGCCGGGTTGGGGGTGAACACCACCGCGTCGACCGCCGTGCCCGGCACCACCGCAGACGGCGTCGAGGAGGTCCTGGCCCGGGTCGAGGAGATCGCCTCACTGCGCGCCGAGCTGCCGTTCGGGATCGACGGCGTCGTCATCAAGGCCGACCTGGCCGCAGACCAGCGGGCCGCCGGTTCCGGCAGCCGTGCCCCGCGATGGGCGATCGCCTACAAGCTGCCCGCCGTCGAGAAGATCACGCGGCTGCTGGACGTGGAGTGGAACGTGGGCCGCACCGGCATCATCGCCCCGCGCGCGGTTCTGGAACCGGTCGAGATCGACGGCTCCACCATCACCTACGCCACCCTGCACAATCCGGCCGACATCACCCGGCGCGACCTGCGCCTGGGCGACCACGTCATGGTCTACCGGGCCGGTGACGTCATCCCCCGCGTCGAGGCCCCCGTCGCCCATCTGCGCACCGGCGACGAGCAGCCCATCGCCTTCCCCGAGGTGTGCCCGCGCTGCGGATCGGACATCGACACCAGCGAGCAGCGCTGGCGCTGTACCAACGGCCGCAACTGCCACCTGGTCGCCTCCCTCTCCTACGCCGCGGGCCGCGACCAGCTCGACATCGAGGGTCTGGGCCACACCCGGGTCGTCCAGCTCGTCGACGCCGGCCTGGTCGCCGATCTCGCCGATCTCTTCACCCTCACCCGCGAGCAGCTCCTGGCCCTGGAGCGGATGGGCGAGACCAGCACCGACAACCTGCTGGCCGCGCTGACCACGGCCAAGGGCCGGCCGCTGTCCCGGGTGCTGTGCGCGCTCGGGGTGCGGGGCACCGGACGGTCGATGTCCCGGCGGATCGCCCGCCACTTCGCGACCATGGACCGCATCCGGGCCGCCGACGCCGAGGCGATGCAGGAGGTGGAGGGCATCGGCACGGAGAAGGCGCCGTCCATCGTCGCCGAACTCGCCGAGCTGGCCCCGCTCATCGACAAGCTCGTCGCGGTCGGGGTCAACATGACCGAGCCCGGCGCGACGCCGCCGCCCGCGGCGGACGCCGACCCTGCCGAAGTACCCGGGGACGCCATGGCCGCGGACCTGCCGCTGGCGGGGATGACCGTCGTCGTCACCGGCTCGATGACCGGCCCTCTCGAAAAGCTCTCCCGCAACCAGATGAACGAGCTCATCGAACGGGCAGGCGGCCGCTCCTCCTCCAGCGTCTCCAAGAAGACGGCCCTGGTGGTCGCCGGAGAGGGCGCGGGCTCCAAGCGCGCCAAGGCCGAGGACCTCGGCATCCGGTTGGCGGCGCCGGACGAGTTCGCCGCGCTCGTCGCCGACTTCCTGCCCTGATCTGCCCACGGCCCCCTTCGGGGGTCTTGGCGGAGGCGCTCAGGACCGGGCGAGTTTGGCGGCCACGGCGTCGAGGACCCAGTCCAGGCCGGTCTCGAAGGATTCCTCGGCATCCACGTGGGTGGCCTCGTGCACGGCCTTGGACAGCGCCGGGAAGCGTCCTGTGGCCAGCATCCTCGTCACGTGCGGGCCGTTGGCGCGCTGCCAGTCGCTCTTGGACAGGCCCGTGGCGCGCTCGGCCCGCAGGTTCGCCACCTCGCGTCGGATCGCACCGGTGGTGTAGGCGCTCACCGTCTCCGCGGCGCGCATCACGGTGTCGATGTCGGCGAGGCCGTCCAGGGCGGCCAGTCGGGCCTCGGTCACGGCGAGGCCGTTCGGGCCCAGGGCCGGACGGCCGCCGAGCAGGTCGGCCAGCCATTCGTGGCGAAGCACGGCCTGCCTGGTGCGGCGGGCGAGGACGCGCAGCGTCTCCCGCCAGTCCCCGGGTGGCACCTCGGGGAGGATCTCGGCCTGGACCTCGTCCACCATGAGGTCGAACAGCTCCTCCTTGGTGGCGATGTAGCCGTACAGCCGCATCGGTCCGGCCTTCAGCCGGGCGGCGACCTTGCGCAGCGACACCTCGTCCAGTCCACCCTCGTCGGCCAGCTCGACGGCGGCGGCGACGATCCGCTCCCTGTCGAGCGGCACGGGGCGCGTCGGCGGCTCCGGCCGGTCCCACACAGTCATGGTCACATCGTACTGTTGCGATGCAGCGTATCGAACCAATACAGTGTATCAACATGAGGCATCGTATCGCCGTGGTCGGAGCCGGTCCCTCCGGTCTCACGTTCGCCCGTGTCCTGCACCGCCATGGCCACTCCGTCACCGTCTTCGAACGCGATCCCGCTCCCGATGCCCGCCCTCCGGGCGGCACGCTGGACCTGCAGGCCGGGTTGGGGCAGCTGGCCCTGGACAAGGCGGGGCTGCTGGCGGAGTTCCGGACGCTGTCCCGCCCCGAGGGGCAGGCCATGCGGATCCTGGACACGGACGGGACCGTCCTGCGCGACTGGCGCCCCCGGCCGGGCGACGAGGCCAATCCCGAGATCGACCGGGGGCAGCTCCGCGACCTGCTGCTCGGCCCGCTCGACGTCCGGTGGGGTCGGGGTGTGGCAGAGGTGGTGCCCAAAGCCCCCGCCGACGGCGTGCTCGTCCGGTTCGAGGACGGGCGACAGGAGGTGTACGACCTCGTGATCGGCGCGGACGGCGCCTGGTCCCGGGTCCGTCCGGCCGTTTCGCCGGTGACGCCGCACTACACGGGGGTCACCGCGGTGGAGACCGCCCTCGACGACATCGACACCCGCCATCCCGACCTCGCCCGGCTGATCGGTGACGGCTCCCTGGCCGTGTACGGGGTGAACCGAGGTCTCGTCGCCCAGCGCAACAGCGGTGGCCACGCCAAGGTGTACGCCCAGTTCCGGGTGCCGCTGGACTGGCACAGGGACCTGGACCTGTCCGACGTCGAGTCCGTCCGCGCCAGTCTCCTGGCCCTGTTCGACGGCTGGGCCGCTCCCGTCCTCGAACTCCTGCGCCGCGGCACCGTTTTCACCCCTCGCACGCTGTACGTCCTGCCCGTGTCCCACACCTGGGCCCACGTCCCCGGCGTGACGCTCCTGGGCGATGCCGCCCACCTGATGCCGCCGCTTGGGGCGGGCGCGAATCTCGCGATGCTGGAGGGCGCCGAACTCGCCGAAGCCATCGCCGCCCAGCCCGAGGACCTGGACAAGGTCGTCCGCGCCTTCGAGGAACAGATGTGGGCACGAGCGGGCCGATGGGCGCAGAGGACGGCGGCCGGCCTGGAACGTCTCGTGAGCCCCGACCCCGCCCGGGCCGTCGCCGTTTTCGACGAGGTCCAGCCGTCGTGACGTGCTGATGGACGGCTGCCGAGCCGAGGTCGGTCAGGCGGGTCATTGGGGTGTGACCTGGCAGCCGTCGGGGTCGGCGAAGGTGAAGGTCCGGCCGAAGGGGCCGGCGTCGACCTGGAGACGTCACTGGGCTACAGGTCGCGGCACGCGGAAACCGAGCGCGGTTCCGTACGCTGGCGGACATGCGGATGCGTCCCACCCTTCACTGGACCCCTCCCTCCGACCTGCCGCCGGGCACCACGGATCTGCGGCCGGTGGTCGAGGCGGTGCGTGCCGGTGGTGTCCTCGTGCTGAGTGGGGCGGGCATCTCCACGGAGTCGGGCATCCCCGCCTACCGGGGCGAGGGCGGAAGTCTCAGCCGGCACACCCCGATGACGTACCAGGACTTCACCTCCAGCCCGCGTGCCCGGCAGCGGTACTGGGCGCGCAGTCATCTCGGGTGGCGTACGTTCGGCCGCGCGCTGCCCAACGCCGGTCACCGGGCCGTGGCCGCGTTCGCGCGGCACGGGGTGCTGTCGGGTGTGATCACGCAGAACGTCGACGGTCTGCACCAGGCCGCCGGCAGCGAGGGGGTCGTGGATCTGCACGGGCGGCTGGACCGGGTCGTGTGTCTGTCGTGCGGAGCGGACAGTCCGCGCCGCGATCTCGCCGTACGGCTGGAGGCGGCCAACGCCGGATTCGCGCCGACGGTCGCGGAGATCAATCCCGACGGTGACGCCGATCTCACCGATGACCAGGTCGGTGACTTCCGGGTGGTGCCCTGCGGGGAATGCGGCGGGGTGCTGAAGCCGGACGTGGTGTTCTTCGGTGAGCCGGTGCCGGTCCAGCGGATCGAGCAGTGCCGAAGGCTGGTCGCTGAGGCGTCCTCGCTGCTGGTGCTGGGCTCCTCGTTGACGGTCATGTCGGGGCTCAGATTCGTCCGCCAGGCGGCCCAGGCCGACCAGCGGGTGTTCATCATCAACCGGGATCCGACGCGGGGCGATCAGTTCGCCGTCACCCGCGTCGCGCTCCCCCTCGGGACCGCCCTCACGACCATCGCCGACCAGCTGGACATCGCCGTCGACGGACAGCCTGCGGCGTAGCGGGACACCGAGCGCGGGGCGCCCCCCCCTGAGGGCGCCCCGCTGGTGTGCTGTCCCGTCGTCAGTCGGTCAGTCCTCCGGGGTCAGGGCGACCTCGGCGCTGCCCGAGAGGGACGGCAGGCCCGCCGGGGGCGTGTCCGTGTAGCTTGCGTTGAAGACCGCCTTCAAGTTGTCCGAGCCGGAGTGACCGCCGTCCACGAACGTCTTGAAGGAGCCGGAGCAGCCGTTGCTGGTGGACAGCGGGTGGCCGTGCGTGTCGTGGCCGAGGATGAACGAGACGCTGACCTTGGCGCAGTCCACCGGCTGGTCGTCCGTGACGGTGACCTGCCAGGTGACCGTGTCCCCCCAGTGGAACGGGGTGCCTCCGTGCGGGGCCGGGTCGGTGGTGAGCGAGACGACCGGCGCCTTGTTGCCGACGACGACCGGAAGGGAGGCGGAGGCCGAGCGGCCGGTGCTGTCGGTGACGTTCAGCGTGGCGTCGTAGACCCCGTTCTTGTCGAAGGTGTGCGTCGGGTTGGCCTCCCTGGAGTCCACGGTGCCGTCGGCGTCGAAGTCCCAGGCGTAGCGCAGGGCGTCGCCGTCGGCGTCCTTGGTGCCGGCGCTGGAGAACCGGACCGCCAGCGGGCTGGTGCCGTTGACGACGTCGGCCGCGACCTTGGGCTCCGGGGTGCGGTTGCCGCGGACGAAGTCGATGCGGGAGAGCTGGGCCTCGGGCAGCTCCGCGAAGTACCCGGTGCCGTACTCCAGGACGTAGAGCGCCCCGTCGGGGCCGAACTCGGCGTCGATCGGGCCGTCCGTGGTGATCCCGGGGATCGCGTCCTCGATCTTCAGGACCTCGTTGTTCTTGCCGAGGGTCAGTGCTTTCATCTGGTCGCGGGTCCACTCGTAGAAGAGCGGCTTGCCGTCGAAGTACTGGGGCCAGCGGTTGGCGGCCTTGTTGTGCTTGTCGTAGCGGTAGGCCGGGCCGCCCATGGGGCCGATGCCGCCGGTGCCGAGTTCGGGGAACTTCGGGGTGGCGCCGTAGCCGTAGACGATCTCCGCGTTCTCGACCGGGGGCAGCACGCTGCGGCCGGTGTTGTGGCGGGAGTCGTTGACGGGCTTGGCGCAGTCGAAGGCGCCGCTGGAGGTCTGGGTGGCGAAGTCGTAGTCCTGGTAGGGCTGGTCCGTGGTCACGCAGTACGGCCAGCCGTAGTTGGCGGGGCGGTCGATGACCATCCAGCGGCCCTGGCCGGCGGGGCCGCGGCCCGGGTTGGCGGTGTTGGCGTCGGGTGAGTAGTCGGCGACGTAGACCTCATCGGTCTTGTCGTCCACGCCGAAGCGGAAGGGGTTGCGCAGGCCCATGGCGTAGATCTCGGGCCGGGTCTTCGCGGTGCCCGGCGCGAAGAGGTTGCCGTCGGGTATCGCGTAGCCGCCGTGGCGCTTGACCTTGATGCGCAGGACCTTGCCGCGCAGGTCGTTGGTGTTGCCCGCGGTGCGGCGCGCGTCGTAGGCGGGGTTGCGGTCGGGGCGGTCGTCGAGCGGGGCGTAGCCGTCGGAGGAGAACGGGTTGGAGTCGTCGCCGGTCGACAGGAACAGGTTGCCCTTGTGGTCGAAGTCGATCTTGCCGCCGACGTGGCAGCAGATGCCGCGGTCGGCGGGCACGTCGAGGATCTTCTGCTCGGTGTTGTAGTCGAGCTTGTTGCCGACGAGCTTGAACCGCGAAAGCCGGGTGACGCCCTTGTACTTGGCGAAGTCCGCGGCCGTGCCGAACTGCGGCGCGTCACCCTCGTTGACGCCCGGGGTGGCGGGGTCGTCCATGGGGGTGTCGAGGCGGGGCGAGTAATAGAGGTAGACCCAGTGGTTCTTGGCGAAGCCGGGGTCAACGGCGATGCCCTGCACGCCTTCCTCGTCGTGCTGGTAGAGCCCGGCGGGGCTCTTCTTCATGTCGGCGGCGAGGAAGTTGACGCCGCTCTTGGGGTCGTGGATGCGGACCTCGCCGGTGCGTGCCGTGTGCAGCACCCGCCGGTCGGGCAGGACGGCCAGGGCCATGGGCTCGCCCGGGCGGTCGTTGAGGGTGACCTTCTGGAAGTCCGACGAGGTCGGCGGTGTGGGGTCCGACGGGTGGGCCTGGGCTGCGGGAAGCGGCAGCAGCCCGACGGCTCCGGCCAGCGCGCCCGCCCCGAGCAGGGTGACGATCCGTCTGTTACGCACTCAGAACTCCTTTGATCTGACCAGCGGGTGACGTTGCGTCAGTTGCAGGCGCGCAGGGCCGCGAGGTTGTCGTAGCCGATCTTGGCGAAGTCCAGGGACTGGCCGGGCACGGTCGTGCTCGGTGCGTTGTCCTGCTCGACCATCGGGTTGTGGTAGTTCTTCGCGCCCACCCGGGTGAAGAACTTCTGGTAGTCGATGTCGCCCGTGCCGAAGGGCACCATGTCGTAGCCCAGGCCGCTCTGGAGGTTCACGACGCCGTCCTTGGCGTGGAAGAGCGGGAAGCGGTTGGTGTTGCGGGCCACGAGCGCGGCCGGGTCGAACACGTCCTCGCGCTGTGAGCCGTCGTGGGCGGTGTACGTGTGGAACTTGTACTGGGCCACGTGGGCCCAGAACACGTCCAGTTCCAGGTACACGTTCTTGCGGTCCGTCACCTTCAGGAAGTACTCCAGCTTGCGGATGCCGGAGCTGCGGGTCGGGTTGCCCTGGGCGTCGAGCGGGCCGCCGTCGAGCAGGAAGTCGTAGGCCGCGTCGTGGTTGTGGGTGTAGAGCTTGATGCCCTCGCGGCGGGCGATGGCGCCCAGGGTGTTCCACTTCTCCGCGGCCACGTCCCAGTCCGCGCGATAGCGGGTGTTGGTGGGGTCGGCGCCGGTCCCCATGTGTTCCATGCCGAGGATGTTGGCGATCTCCAGGAAACGCTTGAACGTGTCGAGGTCGGACGAGGTCAGCGGCCAGGACGGCGGGATGTAGCCGTGGCTGCCCTGGGCCCGCAGGCCGTACTCGTCGAGCCAGGAGCGCAGGAGCTTCGCGCCCGCCACCGTGCCCAGGTCGGCGCCGCCGGGCGCGTTGGCGTGCTGGCCGTAGCCGGCGAACTCCACCTGGCGGTAGCCGAACCGGGACAGCTGCCGGAACACCTCGCGGAAACCGGAGGGCAGGTCGGAGGCGAGCGGGTCGCGGGCGACGGCGTCACGGACGGTGTAGAGGATGATGCCGCGCTTGTGCGGGGGCACCAGAGCGGAACGTCCCCGGTCACCGGCGGCGGCTTCTGATCTGTCCTGCGCGAGCGCGGGTGAGGCGCCGAAGACCGGGGCGGCGATCGCCACGGCGGCGGTGGCGGTGCAGGTGCTGAGGAAACGGCGGCGGCTGACGCCGAGCGTGCGGCGCAGGGCGTCGCCGGTGACGGCTTCGTCGTTGAACGCGGTCACAGGGGTCTCACTTTCGTTGTCGCGATGCTGCGGGTGCCTGACGGACGCCGGCGCACAAGGGGGCCGGCGAGCCGCTGGAGGTGGCCGCTGGGCGGCCGAACACTGCGCGCGGGGGGTGGAGTTCAGAACGAGCGGACCTTCGTCGTCGCTCGTGAGAGGACGCGGCCGTGGGCTGCTGCCGCGCGGGGATGACGGATCAAGAAGCGTTCCGCAGCCGGTCGGCGAACGACAGCAGCGCGGTGAACTGCTCCGTCAGTCCCGACGGGCCCGCGTCGGGGTCCTTGAAGTAGAAGCCCAGCTCCGGGAGGGGGCCGGACAGGCCCGCCTCGTGGGCGCGGGCGACCAGACGGGCCAGGTCCAGCACGAGGGGTGCGGCCAGCGCGGAGTCGCAGCCCTGCCAGATGGTCTGGAGGATCATGCGCGAGCCGAGGAAGCCCTCGAAGGCGACGTGGTCCCAGGCGGTCTTCCAGTCGCCGAGCACGGGGACGTCGTCGATGTGGACCTCGCCCTGCGGGGTGTGCCCGAGGGTGTCGGCCAGGACGCGTTCCTTGCCGGCGTTCTTCGCCGCCGCCGCGCCCGGGTCGGCCAGCGCCGCCCCGTCGCCGCCGCCCAGCAGGTTGGTGCCGGACCAGGCCCTGACGTGCAGGGCGCGTTGGACGAACATCGGGGCGAGCGCGGCCCGCAGCAGCGTCTGGCCGGTCTTGCCGTCGCGGCCCGCGTGGGGAAGTCCGGCGGCCGCGGCGGCCTCGGTCAGGGCCGGGGTGCGCAGCCCGGTGGACGGCGTGAAGTTGACGTAGGGGCAGCCGGCGCGCACGGCGGCGGCCGCGTAGAGGGAGCTGGCCGGCAGCCGTACGGCGTCCGGTGCGGGCAGCGGCTCCGTGGAGGAGACGTTGACCACGACCACGCGGGCCAGTGCGTGGCGCTCGCGGAAGGCGGTGAGGTCGGCGGCGAAGTCGGCGATGAGCTCCTCGTCGCCGCGCGGGTCGTCCGCGAGCGGGCCGCCGATGCGTATCTCCTCGTCGGCGGCGCGGAGTTCGGCGCGTACGGCGGGGGCGAGCCCGTGCGGCAGGACGCCTGCCTCGGTGAGCTGCTCGGCCCGCTTGGGCAGCGGGCAGTGGGTGGTGTCGTGGCCGCCGAAGACGAGGGCGGACAGGGCCGGCAGACCGGCGCCGTCGAACGGCTGTGTCTCGGTGACCATGCCGGTCGGCGGGTGCAGTCGGGCGGTGACCGCCGCGCATCCGGTGACGGCGGTGGTGGCGACCGATCCGCGGGCTCCGACGAACCAGACGCCGGTGCGCGCGGGGCGCTCGCCGGTCGGGGGCTGCGATGCGTTCACGTCGTTGTTCACGAACTGCCTCCCTGCCATGTCGCTGTGCCGAGGTGATGTGGAGGACGGTGGGTGGGGGCTCGGAGGCCTCCCGCCCACCGCCGGCATTCGGGCGGCTTTGGCCGCGGTCCGGGAGGGCTGCTCCCGGCTGCGGTTACGGCGTGCGGGTGAGCGGCGAAGGGCCGCGGGGGGTGAAGTGCGGGATACCTGGGGGCTCTTGGCCCTGCGCGGTGCGGGACGTCCTCGGTAAGTCGGTCTCGGGGGCGGGGGGTCGGCCGTACGACCTGTTGGCGCCGTCAGTGTCGAACCACTGTGTGGTTCCTGTGCACGAAAGGGACCGTAGCCCCGTTCGTCCGTGGCGGGAACCCCTTGTGCACGAAGAAGGCGAACTTCTTCCCGGACGAGGACAAAGCGGGGTTGGAGGTAGGCAACCCCGCTTCAGCGTGGGTCAGTTGCCGCCACCTGCGAAGGCGGCGTCGAAGGAGGTGGTCGGGGGGTGAACGGGCGTGTAGACGGAGTTCTTCTCGGCGCTCTCCTCCACGGCGGCGAGCACCCGCTGCACCTGGAGGCCGTCCGCGAAGGACGGCATCGGGTCGGTGCCGGTCGCGATGGCCTCGACGAGGTCGCGGGCCTGGTGGACGAAGCTGTGCTCGTAGCCGAGGCCGTGGCCCGGCGGCCACCAGCCCTCCAGGTAGGGGTGATCCGGTTCGGTGACGACGATCCTGCGGAACCCCGCGGTCGCGGCGGGCTCCTGGTGGTCGTGGAAGGACAGTTCGTTGAGCCGCTCCAGGTCGAAGGCGAGGGAACCCAGCTCGCCGTTCACCTCCAGCCGCAGCGCGTTCTTGCGGCCCGACGCCATCCGGGTGGCCTCGAACACGGCGAGCGTCCCCGAGGAGAACCGGCCGGTGAAGACGGCCGCGTCATCCACCGTCACCGGCCCGCGCCGGGAGCCGCCGGAAGCGGTCAGGCCGGAGGAGGCACCGTCCAGGCGCGGACGCTCCTTGATGAACGTCTCCACCTGGGCGGAGACCCCGACCAGCGGCTCCCCCGTCAGATACTGCGCGAGGTCGACGATGTGCGCGCCCAGGTCGCCGAGCGCCCCCGACCCGGCATGCTCCCGCTGAAGCCGCCAGGTGAGCGGGAAGTCGGGGTCGACCAGCCAGTCCTGGAGATAGCTGACCCGCAGGTGACGCAGTGCTCCGAGCCTGCCGTCGGCGATGAGCCGGCGGGCGAAGGTGAGAGCGGGCACGCGCCGGTAGTTGAAGCCCACCATCGCCAACTGCCCCCGCGCCCGGGCCGCTTCGGCGGCCGCGACCATGGCCTCCGCCTCGGCGACCGAGTTGGCCAGCGGCTTCTCGCACAGCACGTGCTTGCCCGCCTCCAGTGCCGCGATGGCGATCTCCGCATGGCTGTCGCCCGGTGTGCAGACGTCGACGAGCTGGACGTCGTCGCGGGCGATGAGGGCGCGCCAGTCGGTCTCCGCCGCGGCCCAGCCGTGCTGGTCGGCCGCCGCCCGCACGGCGTGCACGTCGCGGCCGGCGATCGCGGCCAGGACCGGCCGCAGCGGCAGGTCGAACACGTGCCCAACGGTGCGCCATCCCTGGGAGTGGGCGGCGCCCATGAACGCGTAGCCGACCATTCCCACGCCGAGTGCCGGCGGTGCGGTCGGGTTGTCCCTCTGTTCGCTACGGGGTTCCACATGGGCTTCCATACGGGCTTCCTCACCGGCTTCCATACGGATTTCCTCCTCGTCGGAGCGTCACTGACTCGTCGCTGTGCTCGCGCGGGGCCCGCGGCCCGGCCCGGTCAGACGAAGCCGGTCGGCAGGTACTGGTCGACGTTGTCCTTGGTGACCACGGCCGAGTAGAGCGTCAACGAGGACGGGATCTCGAACTCGGCGAGGCCGCCGACGCCCTTGCTCTGCCCGAGGGCGCGGGCGAGGTCGATCGCGGAGGCGGCCATCGTGGGCGGGTACAGGACGGTCGCCTTGAGAACGCTGTTGTCGGCCTTGATGGCGTCCATCGCCGACTTGGCGCCCGCGCCGCCGACCATCAGGAAGTCGTCGCGGCCGGCCTGGTCGATGGCGCGCAGCGCGCCGACGCCCTGGTCGTCGTCGTGGTTCCAGAGGGCGTCGAAGTTCGACTGGGCCTGGAGGAGTTGGGCCATCTTGGCCTGCCCGGACTCGACCGTGAAGTCGGCCGCCTGACGGGCGACCTTCTTGATGTTCGGGTAGTTCTTCAGGGCGTCGTCGAAGCCCTTGGTGCGCTGCTGGGTCAGTTCGAGGTTGTCGAGGCCGGCGAGTTCGACGACCTTGGCGTTCTTCTTGCCCTTGAGCTGTTCGCCGATGTAGTGCCCGGCGTTGAGGCCCATGCCGTAGTTGTCGCCGCCGATCCAGCAGCGGTAGGCCTGCGGGGAGGCGAAGACGCGGTCGAGGTTGATGACGGGGATGCCGGCCCGCATGGCCTGGAGACCGACCTGGGTGAGGGCCTTGCCGTCGGCCGGGAGGATCACGAGGACGTCGACCTTCTTGTTGATCAGCGTCTGGATCTGGCCGATCTGGGCGGCGGTGTCGTTGGAGCCCTCGGTGATCTCCAGGGTGACGTCGGAGTACTTCTTCGCCCGGCTCTTGGCGTTGTCGTTGATGGCGTTGAGCCAGCCGTGGTCGGCCTGCGGGCCGGCGAAGCCGATGGTGACCTGCTTGCCGGGCTTGTCGTCGGCGACCGGGGCGTTGTCCGCGGCCGGTTCCTGGTCCTTGGTCTCGTTGCTGGTGCAGGCCGTCAGCAGCGCTCCGGCGGACACGGCTGCGGTGCCGAACAGCAGTGCTCTGCGGCTGGTGGCGGGGGTTCTTGCCATGGTGGATCGACCCTTCGACTGGGCGGTGAGCGTCAGGACGGGGTGGCGGGGGGCCGGACGGCGGTGTCAGGGGCCGCCGTCCGGCGGCGTACGGCACGGGCGGCGTCCTCGTGGCGCCGGCGTGCGGCGGGTGGCACGGGTGGCTTCTGGCGGCTCCGTGCGCGGTGCGGGCACGGCGGCTCCGAGCGGCTCCGCGCGACGTACGCGACGGGCGCCGTCAGGCCTCTCCGTGCGGGGCACGGCACAGTGGCTTCAGGCGGCTCCGTGCCGCGCACGGCACGAGCGTTGTCAGGCCGCTGCGTGTTGCGTACGGCACGGCGGCGTCAGGTGTCCCCGTGCGGTGAGCGGCGCTGGACCAGGACGGCGGCGACGATGATGGCGCCCTTCGCGATCTGCTGGACAGCGGTCTCGAGGTTGTTCAGGGCGAAGATGTTGGTGATCGTGGTGAAGATCAGCACGCCGAGGACGGAGCCGACGATCGTGCCGCGGCCGCCGCTGAGCAGCGTCCCGCCGATGATCGCCGCGGCGATGGCGTCCAACTCGTAGAGGTTGCCGTTGGTGTTCTGGCCCGAACCGGCGAGCACGATCAGCATGAAGGCGGCGATGCCGCAGCACAGTCCGGACAGCAGGTACAGGTACAGCCGCTGGCGGCGGACGTCGATGCCGGCCAGGCGTGCCGCCTCCGCGTTGCCGCCGACCGCGACGGTGCGCCGGCCGAAGGTGGTGCGGTTGAGCAGCAGCCAGCCGATGACGGTGACCGCGGCGAAGATCAGGACGAGGGGCGGGATGCCGAGGACGTAGGAGTCCCGGCCGCCGAGATCGAGCACCGACTGGACGGTCACGACCTGGGTGCTGCCGTCCGTGATCTGCAGGGCAAGGCCCCGGGCGGAGGCGAGCATGGCCAGCGTCGCGATGAACGGGACCATCCTGCCGTAGGCGATGAGCAGTCCGTTCACCAGTCCGCAGCCCACCCCGACGACCACGGCGGTGAAGAGGATGCCCGCGAAGCCGAAATCCTGTGTGGCCACGGTCGTCGCCCACACCGAGGCGAGCGCGACCATCGCGCCGACCGACAGGTCGATGCCGCCGCTGGTGATGACGAACGTCATGCCGACGGTGACGACGCCGATCACGGACGCCTGGGTGAGCACGAGTTGGAGGTTGCTGGTCGCCAGGAACTCGTCCGGCGCGGTGATCCCGCCGACCGCGACGAGGACGGCGAGGACTCCGAGCAGGGACAGGGTGCGCACGTCCCACCGCAGTCCGGTCAGGCGTGAACTCCCTTTCTTCTCCGGGGATTTCGCGGAGGACGTCGGCGCGTCCTTCGGCGCCGCGGTGGCCGGCTGCGTCATGACGTCGGGCTCCCTTCCATCACAAGATCGAGTACGCGGTGCTCGTCGAGCTCCCGGGCGTCCGCCGTGTGGACGACGCTGCCTTCGCGGAGCACGAGCACCCGGTCGGCGAGGCCCAGGACCTCGGGCACCTCGCTGGACACGAGGAGTACGGCCAGGCCCTCGTCGGCCAGCCGGCGGATCACGGCGTAGAGCTCGGCCCGGGCGCCGATGTCGACGCCCCTGGTCGGCTCGTCCAGCAGCAGGACCTTGCAGCCGCGCAGCAGCCAGCGGGCGAGCACCGCCTTCTGCTGGTTGCCGCCGGACAGGGTCCTGATCGCGGTGTCGGGGTTGTCCGGCCGCAGGGACAGTTCCCGGACGGCCTGGTGGGTCGCGGCGCGTTCGCCGCGCCGGTCGATCCAGCCCGCGCGGGCGAACCGGGACAGGGTGGAGACCGAGACGTTGCTGCTGACGGACTCCAGCATCAGCAGGGCCTGTGCCTTGCGTTCCTCGGGGGCGAGGCCGATGCCGGCGCGCACGGCGGCGCGCACGCTCCCGGGTCGCAGGGGGCTGCCGTCGACGAGCACCCGGCCGGCGTCGGGTTTGCGGGCCCCGTAGATCGTCTCCAGGATCTCGGAGCGCCCCGAGCCGACCAGTCCGGCCAGCCCGACGATCTCCCCGGGCCGCAGCTCCAGGTCGACGGGCGCGAACTCCCCTCGCCGGGTGAGCCCTTCGACCTTCAGCACCGGCTCCCGCTGCGCGGCGAACCCGGCCGCGGGGCGCTCGGGGAAGACGTACTCCACGTTCCGCCCGGTCATCAGGGCGACGACCTCGTGGGTGGGGGTCGACTCGGCGGGCAGGCCGCCCGCGACCGAGCGGCCCTCCTTGAGGACGGTGACCCGGTCGCCGATGCGGCGGATCTCCTCCAGGCGGTGCGAGATGTAGATGACGGCGACGCCTTCGGCGGTCAGATCGGCGACGATCCTGAAGAGGTTGTCGACCTCTTCGGGGTCGAGCGCCGCCGACGGCTCGTCCATCACGATCAGCCGCACCTCGTGGGAGAGGGCGCGGGCCATGGAGACGATCTGCTGCTGGGCCGCGGACAACTCGCCGACGAGCCGGGCGGGTTCGATCTCCGAGTGGCCGAGGCGTCGCAACAGTCGCGCGGTCGCGGTGCGGGCGGCGGCGCCGCGCACGACGAATCCGGCGGAGGTGGGTTCGTGTCCGAGGAAGACGTTCTCGGCGACGGACAGGCCCTCGATCAGGTCGAGTTCCTGGTAGATGGTGGCGATGCCGAGGCGCATGGCGGCGATCGGTGACCCCAGGGTGACGGGCTCGCCCCGCCAGGTGATCTCACCGTCGTCGGGCTGGTGGGCGCCGGCGAGCACTTTGATCAGTGTGGACTTGCCGGCGCCGTTCTGGCCGAGGAGGCAGTGGACTTCACCTGCCTCGACCTCGAGGTCCACGCCGTCGAGGGCGCGGACGCCCGGGAAGGACTTGGTGATGCCGGACATGGTGAGCAGGGGTGGTTGTGGTGCCATGAGTTATCCCCTCGGCGGATGCGGGCCGTGAGTGGGCAGGGCTGGGCTGGGAAGGGCGGAGCAAGGCAGAGCAGGGGCAGGCCTGAGGGCCGTGCGGGCCCTCACCGACGTGAGGTCACACGTGTGGTGCTACGCCGTCCTCCGGCGCCGGTCAGGCCGGCGAGAAGACGTGGTCGCTGATGAGGCGGGCGGCACCGATGGCTCCGGCCACCGGCCCCAACTCCCCTAGTACGATCGGCAGGTTGCCCGTGGCCAGCGGCAGGGACTGCCGGTACACCTGGGTCCGGACACTGGCCAGCAACGTGTGACCCAGTCCGGTCACACCTCCGCCGATGACCACCAGTCCCGGGTTGAAGAAACTGACGAGTCCGGCGACGACCTGTCCCAGACGTTGGCCGCCCTCCCGGATGAGTTCCAGAGCCACCGTGTCCCCCGCCGCGGCGGCGGCCGACACATCCGCGGCGGTCAGGCTTCCCGCTGTCTCCAGCCGGGTGGCGAGATACGCCGACCGGCCCTCGCGGGCGGCCTGTTCCGCGTCCTCGGCCAGCGCGGCCCCGCTGAAGTGGGCTTCCAGGCAGCCCCGGTTGCCGCAGGCACAGGGCCGCCCGTCGGGCACCGCCTGGATGTGCCCGATGTCGCCCGCGCTGCCGGTGACACCCCGGTGGACACCCCCGCCCACCACGATGCCGCAGCCGATACCGGTACCGATCTTCACGCACAGGAAGTCACCCACGGAACGGGCCACACCCGCGTGCTGCTCCCCCATCGCCATCAGGTTCACGTCGTTGTCGACCATCACCGGACAGCCCAGCTCCTGACTGAGCGCCTCCCGCACCGGGAAGCCGTCCCAGCCCGGCATGATCGGCGGCGCCACCGGCACACCCTCGGGAAAACGGACCGGCCCCGGAACACCGATGCCGGCGCCGTCGAAACCCTCCGCGAGCCCGGCCGCCTTCAACTTGGCGGCCATGGACAGGACTTGCTCGAACACGGCGACCGGACCCTCGCGGACGTCCATGGGCTGGTTGAGATGGCCCAGGACCTCCAACTCCGCGTTGGTTATGGCGACATCGACCGAAGTCGCGCCGATGTCGACACCGAGGAACCGCAGCCCCGGGTTGAGCCGGATGTTGTGCGACCGACGGCCGCCGCGGGACGGAGCGAGCCCGTCCGCGACCACCAGCCCGGTCTCCAGCAGCCGGTCCACCTCCACGGCCAGCTTCGAACGGGACAGGTCCACCAAGTCGCCCAGCTGGGCTCGGGAGTTGGACCCGTTGTCACGCAGCAGACGAAGCAGCCGCGCCTGATGGGCGTTCTCAGGCCGAGCAGTCATCCGTCGCACGGTCCCTCCCCTCCTCACCCACGGCCGGGAACCAGGCGCCGTCTCCACCGACCGCGCCACCCAGGCTGTCGGAGAGGAACGTAACAACCATTTTCCAGACTGGGAAGTACTTACGCAGGAGTTGAGGCCTTCTTTTTCCACACTCAGGACAAAGTCCGGGATGCCTAGGGGCTGCGCAGGGCCGCCGCCCCCTGTGGAAGGGGACGGCGGCCCTCGTGTCTCGTGTGGTTGGTGTGGCAGCGCTGACGGAGTCAGTCCCCCGTCGGCCGGGCGGAGGGCCTGCGCAGCAGCCACTGCCGGAACCCCCGGCGCGGAGGCCGCACCACCACGCTGCCGTGGGCCTTCTGGCCGACCAGTTCCACGCGCAGCCTGACCGGTGTGCCGTCCGGCGGCGTCTGCGTGGGGCGGTATTTGAGCGGGCAGTGGATCCGGGTCAGTTCGTCGGCATCGATCTCGATGCCCGGCCCCGTGACGAGCGTCAGGGTCTTCCCCGTCATGGCGACGTCGATCTGCAGGGTGTCCTGTGTGATCACGGCCTCGGTGAAGTCGAGTGTGACGTCGCACCAGCTCACCGCGAGCTCCAGCCGCCGCGGCAGCACCCAACGCCCCGTCCGCTTGACCGCCCCGCTGAACACGTGGTCGATCCGGACGACGTCCTTGGGCACCACGCCCCCGGCCGCGACACCGCCCGCCGGGGCCGACGCCACGGGCAGATCCGCGGTCAGTCCGGCCAGTTCGCTCAGCGTCCGCGCCGACAGGGCGGCTTCGAGCCGCTCGTCCAGTTCGTCCGCCGTCAGCAGGCCGTCCCCCGCGGCGATCCGCAGTACGTCCACCACCCGGTCCCGGTCGGCGTGAGAGGCACGCAGTTCGGGCGCCGAACCGGGGCCGGAGCGCTTTCCGTTGGGCGACATCTCTCCCGGCAACTCTCCCGACAACTCTCCCGACATGCTTCCGTCCTGCTCCTGTCCGACGTCTCCGCGCGGCGCGGGCAGCGGCGATGCACGGGTATAGGGCATCCATCATGCCGGGGCCCGTGCGCGCCGACAACGGCCTCCCGAGCCCCCCGTTGACGGGGGATTCGCGACCTGGGGCTACGGCGCGAGGGTGCGCAGGACGCAGAACTCGTTGCCCTCCGGGTCCGCCATGACCACCCAGCTCCGGTCCGCGCCTACGCTCCCGCTCGTACGGACGGAGACTCAGGGGAGGGCCAAGGGATCACTGAAGGGGGACCCTTTTCAGGGGCCACGTCGCGGCTCGTAGACTCACGGTGTGGCATTCATGAGCACCCCGCACTGCTGCTTCCTGTGATCGGAAGGCATTGAGGGCGAGGCCGGACGGCGTCGCCCCCCTCGGTGTGCCTGCCGCGTGAACCACGTTCCCGAAGCCGCCCGTTCCTCTCTGAGGGCAGCGACGCTGACGCCCTGAGCGCGCGCGTACAGGCACGGTCCCTTTCCCTTCGGCCCTGCCAGGAGCGCCTCGTGCCCGTGTTGCTTCCCCCTGCCCTCGAACGATCCCTCGACCTGCTGCGCTGCCCGACCTGCCGCACGCACCAACTCCACCCCGACCGGGGCGCGTTGCGCTGCCCGGTGGGCCACACCTTCGACATCGCCCGCCACGGCTACGCGGGCCTGCTGACCGGCACACGCGCCACCAGCGGTGACGACACGGCCATGGTCCAGGCCCGGGACCGCTTCCTGGCCACCGGCGCCTACGATCCCGTCCGCGGGGCCGTGGCCCGCTTGGCGGCCGGCGCCGCTTCGGAGCGGGGCACGGTCCTGGACGTCGGATGCGGCACGGGCTACTACCTGGCCGGTGTACTCGACCAGTTGTCCGCCGCCCGTGGACTGGGGCTGGACACATCCGTGTGGGCGCTGCGCTCGGCGGCCCGGGCCCACGACCGAGCCGCCGCGGCGGCCTGGGACGCCTTCCGCCCCTTCCCGCTCGCCGACGGAGTCGCCGACGTCGTCCTGAACGTGTTCGCCCCGCGCAATCCGGAGGAGTTCCACCGCGTACTGCGCCCGACCGGCCGACTGGTCGTGGTCCGTCCAACCGGTCGCCACCTGGTGGAGCTGCGCCGCCGGTTGCCGGGGATGGTCACGGTCGACCGGTCCAAGGAAACGCGCCTGCACCGGGCGCTGGCCCCCTTCTTCGAGGCGGTCGCCACCGAGCCGGTGGAGTACCCCATCGTCCTCACCCGGACGGAAGCCCGGGACCTGGTGGCGATGACGCCGAGTGCGCGGCACGTGAGCGAAACGGATCTCGACGACGCCGACCGCCTGCCCGACCGGCTCACCGTCTCGGTGCTGGCCACCGCCTACCGACCGCGGCGATGACGATGCCTATTCCCGCGGCTAGGCTGAGGGCCGCGCCGGAGACAACAAGGCTCGGTCCGGTCGGACAAGGCGAAAGGCAGGACGCTGATGACCTCCGGTCCCGGACTGGGCTACCACCCGGCCATGCTCGCGCTGCGGCTCGTGCTGGAGGTCACCGCGCTGGTGTGCTTCGGATACTGGGCCTGGCACATCTCCCCGCAGGGGCTGCGGTACGTCACGGTGGTGGCCGTACCCGTGCTGGTCGCCGCGGCCTGGGGGGTCTTCGCGACCCCCGGCGACGAGTCCCGCTCCGGAAACACCGTCGTGGCGACCCCCGGTCCCCTGCGACTGCTGCTCGAACTCGCCGTCTTCTTCGGCGGCGCGGCAGCCCTCTACGCGGCGGGGGCCCGCACCCCTGCCCTGGTGCTCATGATCGTGCTGGTGGCCTACCACGCCGCCTCCGTCGACCGGATCGCGTGGTTGTTGCGACACTGACGCCGACCGGTCTGCCGACGGCGTCGGACACTACGCTGCACACGTGATCGAGGATCCGAACGTACGTCTCACCGACGTGCTCGACCGTCGCTCGGACGGGCACGAGCCCGCGCCGGAGGCGGTGCTCTCCGCGCTGTTCGAGGGCGGGGTGTTCGTCCCCTTCACCGAGACCGGATCGGTGGCGACGCTGCGCGGCTGAGGGACATCCTGGAGAAGACCGGCGTCGCCGTCCTCGGGGTGCGCTCCGGGAACGGGCAGGCGGTCTTTCCCGAGCAGGTGCTGCGGGACTGGGCGGCCCACGGGCCCGGAGCGGAGACGGAGCTCAGCTGGTCCACCGACCCGGTGGCGGTCGCCCTGCGGGACGCACTGGCCCGGCGGATCCGCGAGTTCCCCGCCGTCCGCTCGGTGTGGGTGGCACACGTCCGATGGCAGGTCGGCGGCGAGGAACACCTGCTGCTGCATGTCGCCGTGGACGAGGAGCCGCCCTCGGTCTCCGCCGACCGCCTGATGCAGATGCTGCCGGGCGAAGAGGTGCAGCTCGGCCAGGAACATCCGAAGGTCGGCATGCTCGCCCTCCACACCACCACGCACGCCGACGCGATCGCCCACCTGGACCACCTGGGCCCGGACACGGTCCGCCAGGACGCCGGGTCGGGGCAGGTCCGGGTGATGTCCCGCGAGTACGACGACCCGTCGGCGCTCCCCGCGAGTGACCCACCGCAGCAACCACCACGGGCCAGGCGCCGCTGGTTCGGCCGCACCTGACGGGAGCGAAAGAAGTGCGCCGCCGCGCAGAGTGAACTGCGCGGCGGCGTACTCGATCACGCTCGCGATCCCGTGGCCCGAGCGGGCCGACCGGGCCGGAATCAGGCGGGGGTGATGTTCTCCGCCTGCGGGCCCTTCTGGCCCTGGGTGATGTCGAAGGTCACCGCCTGGCCCTCCTGCAGCTCACGGAAGCCGGAGGCGTTGATGTTGGAGTAGTGCGCGAAGACGTCCGGACCGCCGCCGTCCTGGGCGATGAAGCCGAACCCCTTCTCCGAGTTGAACCACTTCACGGTTCCGCTGGCCATGTTGATGCCTTTCCGTAGACGTACAGGAACCGCAACGCGCGGCCCTGGAGGTGATCGTCCTGGTCCAGCACACTGCACAGCAAAACGCCCACGCCAAAGCGCGGGCAGGTACTGCGAACCACGACAGCCGAGACTGACGCTACACGGCGAAGCGGATCATCTCCAGAGAGCAACAACTATGAAACCGGGCCAATGAACAACGGCGGCATCACGGCGGGCCCGTACGGCAGTTGCCACTGCCGCCTCAGCAAGGCGCCCGAAGCGGGGGCGGGAACCCGGTCCAGCGCAGCTCCTCCGGGAGGTGACTCATGTCGTTGAGGACCAGGACACCGGCCGGCCGGTCCGGGGCATAACGGATGACGGTGAGCGCGGCATTGCCGGCGTTGATCCCCGTCCAACGCCAGGCCGGGGCGTCCATCGCGGCGCGCACCAGCCAGGCGATGAGAAACGCGTGGGTGACGACCAGCTCGTGCCGGGGCGCGTCTCCCTCGTCAACCGGCCCGGTGAAGGCCGCCTCCGCCTGGCGGGCCAGTTCCGCGCCACTCGTCCGCTCCTCGTCCGTCACCCACGCGAGGCGCGCCACCATCGCGTCTGCGAACGCCGAGGGCAGCTCATCCCGCTGGGGGACGTACGGCACATAGTCGCCGGCCGCCCGGGACTCCCGCAGCGGCACCTCACCCAACTGCTCCCCCACCAGCCGAGCCGTCTGCGCCGCACGGGGCAACGGACCATGGTGTACGGCGGTCAGCGGTACGCCGTGCAGGCGCTTGCCCAGCAGCTCGGCCTGCCGTCGGCCGGCCGAGGTCAGCGCGTTCTCGTCGGGTGTGGCCTCGCCATGGCGAGCGAGATACAGGTATCGATCTTGCATACCGGGGTGGACGCTTCCCCACCGGGCCTCGGTTCCCGCCCGCACGGAGTCCGTTTCCCACAGACGGCACGTTTGCGCGAGCATGCCGCAACGACCTTGGCGCGCCGCTTCGGAGAGGCCTGATGGATACGAGACCCGAGCCCCGGCCGCTCCTGCTGTGCGGACTTCCCGGTTCCGGGAAGACGACGCCGGCCAAGCGGCTGGCCGAAGAGATTCCGGCGGTGCGTCCGTGCCCGGACGAGTGGTTGGCCGCCCTCGGTGTCGACCTGTTCGACGAACCCGCGCGCGACCGCCTCGAGCGGCGCTTCTGGCACCACGCCCAGGACCTGCTGAGGCTCGGACAGACGGTGATCTTGGAGTTCGGCCTCTGGGGCCGTGCTGAGCGGGACGAGAAACGTGCGGCGGCGCGCGCACTCGGGGTTCCCGTCGAACTCCACTTCGCGGCCCACCTCCGGGCACCCACCCGGGCGCATGGCCTCATCGAGCGCGCACGAGTGAACGGGTGTGGCTTACCTCGGCGTTGGACAGGGTAGTGCGCCATCCGCCGAGGAAGGCCAGTGGCAGGTGGCTGCCGTGGCTACTCGGTCTCGAGTTGGTGGTCGGACCAGACATAGGTTTCCGGCAGCAGCTCGGCGACCGGGATGGTTCGAAGGTGGTCGCCGTTGCCGACGATGACCTTGAGGGTGGGGAAGTAGTCGAAGAGGACCTGGCGGCAGCGGCCGCACGGGGAAACCACTCCGCGGTCCCGGTCGCCCACGGCGACGATCGTGTCCAGGTCGTAGGCGCCCTGGGCAGCCGCCGTACCGATGACGACCAGTTCGGCGCAGGGTCCGCCGGTGAAGTGGTAGGCGTTGACCGCGGTGACGATCCTGCCGTCCGCGGCGCGGGCCGCGGCTGCCATGGTGTGGTTGTCGCCCCGGCAGCGCGTACGGGCGATCCGCGCGGCGGCCTCGATGAGTTCGTGGTCGACGGCGTGGGTCTGCGTGGTCATCTTCACTGCCTTCGTCGTTCCGTCAGCCGGTTCGACCCTCGGCCTCGGTGGCGGCTTGGGTTGTCTCCTGGAAGGTGGTGATGGCCTCGCCGTTGTCCCTCGCCCAGGTCGTCAGGACCTCGATGGGGTCCACGAGGGTACGGCCGAGGTCGGTGAGGCGGTACTCGACGCGCCTCGGCGCTTCGGCGTGCCGTTCGACCAGCCCGTATCGCTGGAGTCGGCGCAAGGTCTGGGTGAGGACCTTGCGGGAGATGCCGCCGATGAGATCGACGAGCTCGCCGTGTCTGCGGGGCCCGCTGCTGAGACCGTAGATCACGAGCACGGCCCATTTGTCGGAGATGATCTCGACCGCCAGGCGCGTGGGGCAGTCGGCGAGGAAGGAAGGGCCGGCCACGTTCTGCATGGGAATCGAAGGTACCAGGAGGTAACCGACGGCTTCGTAACGTCTTCCGCGAGCAACGAAACCAGCACCAGATGCGGAGGATCCACCATGCAACGAGTCGTCGTGTTCGACGAGTTCGGCGGTCCGGAGGTCATGCACGTCGTCGAGGAGCCGGTCGTCGAGCCCGCCGCCGGCGAGGTGCGCGTCAGGATCGAGGCGTTCGCCGTCAACCCGCTCGACCAGATGATGCGTTCGGGCACCTCACCCGCGCCCGTCCCCCTGCCCCACGCCCGTCTCGGCGTCGAAGCAACCGGCGTCGTCGACGCGTTGGGCCCCGGCACCGCCGGACTGAAGATCGGCGATCCCGTCATCCTCGTGGCCGTCCCGGACCCGAGCACCCGGGGCACTTACGCCGAGTTCACCACGCTCCCCGCGAGCCAGGTGATCCCCCGGCCGGCCGGGCTCGGCGTCACGGAGGCGGCGGCCGTCTGGGTCGGATACTCGACCGCATACGGCGCGCTCGTGGAGAAGGCGGGCGTACGGCCCGGCGACCACGTCCTCGTCACCGCCGCGTCCGGCGGTGTCGGCCGGGCGGCGATGCAGATCGCCCGCCAGATCGGCGCCGTCCCCCTCGCCCTCACCCGGCACACCTCGCGCAAGGGCGAGCTGCTCGCCGCCGGTGCCGACGCCGTCATCGCCACCGACCACGAGGACGTCGCCGAAGCCGTCCGCCGCCACACCGACGGGGCCGGCGCCGACATCGTCCTCGACGTGGTCATGGGCCCCGGCCAGCAGGAGCTCCTGAAGGCGGCCCGCCCCGGCGGAACGCTGGTCGCCGCGGGCTTCCAGGACCCTCGGCCCACCCCGTTCCCGACCGGCGCACCGCTGCGGATATTCAGCTACCGGAGCTTCGAACACACCCTCGACGCCACCGTGGTGAAGCGCATGGCGGCTTTCCTGGACGCCGGTGTGCGCCTCGGTGCGCTGCGGCCCGCCGTCGACAAGGTGTTCGCCCTCGACGACGTCGTAGCCGCACACCGCCATCTCGAGTCGGGCCTGCACTCAGGGAAGATCGTCGTCACGGTCTAGCGGACCGGAGACGGAGGGGAACGGAGGGAGGCGTCGTCAGGAGCCGGTGGTCGTGCGGGCGTGCGGCGGGGTTCTGCGGTCCTCGTCCGGCGACGGGCCGGCCGGTCCGGGCAGTCCGTCGAGGCCGGCTGCCGGCATCGCTCGCTCGGGATCCGATTCCGCGTTCTCGCCGAGGAAACCACCCGACTGGTGCTGCCACAGTTTGGCGTAGGCACCGTTCGTCGCGAGCAGTTCCTCGTGAGAGCCCTGCTCGACGACGGTCCCGTGGTCGAGGACGACGAGACGGTCCATGCCGGCGACGGTACTCAGGCGATGGGCGACGACCAGCGCCGTACGCCCGTCCATCAACCGCCACAGCGCGTCCTGGACGAGGATCTCGCTCTCCGAGTCCAGCGCGCTGGTCGCCTCGTCGAGCAGCAGGATCGGGGCGTCGCGCAGGATGGCCCTGGCGAGGGCGACGCGCTGGCGCTGGCCGCCCGAGAGCTTCACTCCCCGCTCGCCCACCAAGGTGCCGAAGCCGTCGGGGAGTTGCTCGGCGAACTCGGTGACGTGCGCGGCCGCGGCCGCCGCGTGGATCTCCTCGTCGGTGGCGCCGGGCCGGGCGAAGGCGATGTTGTCGCGCAGGCTGCGGTGGAACATGGCGGGTTCCTGCGGGACGTACGCGATGAGTGAGCGCAGGTCGGTCTGGCGGAGCCGGCTGATGTCCTGACCGCCGATGACGATGCGTCCGTCGTCGATGTCCGACATCCGCAGCAGGAGGCGGGTGAGGGTGGTCTTGCCGCCGCCGGACCTGCCGACCAGACCGATCCGGGCGCCCGCGGGCACGTCCAGGTCGAGTCCCCGGAAGATCGGCTTGGCGCCGGCGTGGGCGAAGGTGACCGCCTCGAAGCGGATGCCGGTGTCGCACGGCGCGAGCGGTTCCGGGTCGGCCGGGTCGAGCACGGTCGGCGGGTCCAGCAGCAGCTCCGTGAACTGCGCGGCCTCGGTCATCGAGCTTTCCAGGCGCCGGTAGATCTGGTTGAACTCGAACATGATCTGGGTCGCGTTGGAGTAGTACGTGAAGGCGACGACGACCTCCTCCACGCCCTGGCCCGGGCCGCCGAAGGCGATCGCGACCAGCAGGCCCAGCACGTTGGTCAGCACGGACATCGGGGCGATCAGGGTGTCGACGCGCAGATTGGCGTAGTCCCACGACCGCAGCGTCAGCCGCCGGGAGTCGGCGACCCGGCTGCGGTGTTCGTCGGCCTCGCGGCGCTCGGCGGCGAACGCCCGGATGGTCTCCATGTTGGTCAGGCTGTCGGCGACATGGCCGGACACCCGCGCGAGCGCCGCCTCACGGTCGTTGACGAGCCTCTGCCGACGCCGGATCAGCGGCGTGGCGGCCGCCGCGGTCAGCCCGATCATCACGAACAGGCCGACGACGAGCATCGGTTCGTAGCTCCACAGCACGACGGCACCGAACACCAGCGGGACGAGACTGCCCACGATCCGGAACGTCACCGTGTCGACGAAGTCCTCGAAGCGCTTGCCGAAGCTCAGCACCCGCTTGGTCAGGGAGCCGGCGAAGTTGTCGTGGAAGAACGCCGCGTCCTTGGCGAGGAGTTCGTCCATGCCACTCACGTACAGGTGCTCCATGCCGAGGGCGTCCACGCGGTTCAGGCAGTACTGCCCGATCCGCCACACCACCTCGGCGAGCAGCAACACCCCGCCGAAGCCCAGTACGTACGGCAGCGCCGAGCCGAGCGTGAGACCGCCGTCATCGGAGGCCTGACCTGCCAGCTTGGCGATCAGCAGGGGGGCGACGTAGCGGATGCCGGTGTTGCCGAGCGCCGGCAGCAGCAGCCCCGGCAGGGCCAGTCGTCGTAGTCGCATCAGCTCCCTGCCGTAGCGGCGCAGCGCCAGAACGACCGCGCTCCTTCCCGGCGTCGGCCCCTGAATGTCTGTTGTCCCCATCACGCTCCCGGTGGTTCGGAAGTCGGAAGTGTCCCGTCAGGGGAGGTACTCAGTCCAGGCATTTACGACGGACCGATGAGAACCGGACACTGCGGTAGATGGGTGTCGGGGGGCGTAGGCGAACCTTGACGAACCGTGACGAGGGGGCTGGTTCTCCCCTGGGACGGGCCGTAATTCGCTTGATCCCGTCACGCGGCCTCGCTGCACTGTCCACGGCACCACGCGTCGTGGTGCCGTGCACTCGAGGAGGCGGCGGCAGCAATGGAGATACGTTCCACGACCGACGAGGACCTGGAGGTCTTCGTCGACACGGTCCATGCCGCCTTCGGGCGCTTCCCCGAGACCCCGGTCGACGGCGGTGGGCTGTGGTGGTCGGCGCTCGAGACCGACCGCTGCCTGCTCGCCCTGACGGCGGACGGACGGCCCGTGGGCACCGCCGCCTCGCACGCCTTCGAACTCACCCTGCCCGGTGCGACCTTGGCCTCGGCCCCGGGCATCACGGCCGTCGGCGTGCTGCCCTCGCACCGGCGCCAGGGCGTGCTCAGCGCGATGATGCGCCATCAGCTCGCCGAGTTCCGGGACCGCGGGGAGTTCCTGGCGGTGCTACTGGCCTCCGAGGCCACGATCTACGGCAGGTTCGGCTACGGGCCGGCCACCTGTACGGGGCAGCTGACGGTGCCACGTCGGCGGGCCGAGCTCAGCGCTCCCCGGGCGGGCCGGGCGGCAGCCGGCACCGGCTCGGTCGAGGTGCTGCGGCGCGCCGACTGCGGCGAGCTCCTGGAAGAGGTCTACGACCGGTATCGCCGCGCCCAGCCCGGCGCGCTGTCGCGCCCGCACCGCTGGTGGGCGCTGCGCGCCGGCCAGCCGCCGATCTCACCGGCGCCCCGCTACATCGCCGTTCACCGCGACGCCGACGGCGTGCCGGACGGATACGCCAGCTACTCGCTCGGTGAGCACGAGACGCTGAAGGTCGACGAGATCATCACCACCGACAGCGCCGCCTTCACCGCCCTGGCGCGGTTCCTGCTCGGTCACGACCTGGTCGGCAAGGTGGTGTTCCGGCACGTCCCGCCCCAGCATCCGCTGCGCTGGCAGCTCGCGGACTTCCGCGCCGGCGAGGTGAGCGGCGACACGGACTGGCTGTGGGTGCGGCTGCTGGACGTCCCGCGGGCGCTGACCGCGCGCGGCTGGTTCACGGACGGCGAGCTCGTCCTCGACGTCGAGGACCCGTTCCTCGTGGAGCGGGGCCGCTGGCTGCTGACCGTCTCCGAGGGCAAGGCCGACTGCGTTCCGACGGACCGGGCGCCCGACCTCTCCCTGGACATCCGCGACCTGGGCTCGGTCTACCTCGGCGGCACCGCCCCGAGCACGCTCGTCCGTGCCGGACACATCCGGGCCCACCACCCGGACGCGGCCGCGCTCGCCGACGCCCTCTTCCGCGGCGACCAACTCCCGCACTGCCTGCACTGGTTCTGACCGGGGCGGGTGCCCACGTGCCCACACAGGACGGCGTCAAGCCGGGTTCAAGGCCCGCTAACGGGCGCCCTGGATGTGGAAGTTGAAGTCGGCGTGGCCGAGCCTGCCCATCAGGCGCAGCCAGATCGGCAGCAGCATCTCGGTGCCGCGGGCGGTCTCGATGCCGCCGAGGTCGATGACACTGTGCTCGGGCCAGCCGAAGGAGACCAGCAGCTCGGTGACCTGCTTCTTGGCGCCGGTGTCCTCGCCGGAGACGAACACGTTGTGCTGCCCGGCCACGCGCGTGGGCTCGACCATGACCGAGCAGGTCATGGTGTTGAGGGTCTTGACGACCTTCGCCTCGGGGAAGGCGCGCTGGATCTGCTCGCCGAGGCTGTCGGTGTTGACGGGGTCGAGCGTGGGCGGCATGCCGGCGGAGAAGTCCAGCGGGTTGGCGACGTCGATGACGACCTTGCCCGCCAGGTTCGCGCTGCCCGCCGCGTCCAGGGCCGTCAGGGCCGCGGTACCGGCGGTGGTGTTGACGATCGTCTCGCCGAGGGCGGCGGCCTCGGCGAACGGCTTCAGCTGTACGTCGGTGTGGTCGGCCTGCCAGACGGCGAACGGCGGGTTGCCCATGCCGTCGGGGTCGGTGCGGGCGAGGGTGGCCTGTGGATCGCGGGTTCCGATGACCACCTCATGGCCGAGTGACGCGAGCTTGGCGGCGATCGTACGGCCGACGATGCCGGTGCCGAGAACGGCGTAGCGCATGAGGTTCGGTCCTTCCGCGATGTGGCGGGACGGCGAAGATGCGTCCAGCTCCCCGGGATGAACCTAGAGCGAGTCGTCCGGAATTCCCAGCCACCGGACGACTCGCCCACCAGGCGGTCAGGCCGCCAGTGTCCTCTCCTCGTGCGCGTCGCTCTCGGCGTGCGCGCCGTACCGCAGCAGCAGCGCGTCCGCCGCGGCCAGGGCCTCGTCGGCGGTGCGGGCGCCGGTCAGTACGCAGAGGGTGTACGTGGCGTCCTCCAGCGCGCGACCGCACCGCCGGCCGCCCGACGCGTCGTACTCGATGCGGGCCTCGGCGAAACGCGCCAGCGCGGTCCGCAGTTCTCTCTCAGCCGGAAGGATCATCGCGAGTCCCCTCTTCACCTGTAGCCCTCTGACACCGCCGCTCGACACCCCGTGCCGTCCGGCAGACACCAAGTGCCCCGCTGTGCGGGATCTACGCCCTCAGACGCAGGTAACGCTCAGGTCACGAATCCGACGCGCACGCCACCGGGGGCCGTGTCCCGGGCCTGGATATTCTCTGCCGATGTCGAACAAGTCGGTGGCGGCGGGTGTCACGCTCGCCGGTGTGATGGCGCACTGCGGCGGAAGCCTGGTCGGTGCCGTGCGGTTCCTGGTCGGCGCGATCGCCTCCGCGCCGGACGCCCCGGAGCCGTACGCGGCCCTCGCCGAGCTGTGGCGGGACCGGCGCTCGGAGTTCGAGGAGGAGCTCCGGCGGGACGCCTCGCTGAGCGCCGTGGTGGCGCAGGCGTACTTCTTCTTCCTCGACGGGGAGATGGACGACGCGGTGATGGCGCTCGGCTCGGCCACCGGCGCCCGGCCCGACGTGGCGTGGGGCGCCGCCCCGTGGTTCGGCGATGCCCGGCTGCTCGGCGCGGTGCGTGCCGAGGCGATGGCGGAGGCGTGTCTGCGGACGTTGGACTACGGCCACGATCTGGACTCCGACGAGATGCGCGAGCGGTTCAGCCCCTGGTTCCGAGCCGTGGACGTCGTGTCCGCGCGCAGCCCCGTACCGGAGCCCCTGGCCTCCATGGCGCGGCTGCCGCGGGCCTGCGGCCGCTACGATCTGGCCTTCGCGCTGTGCGACCGCGCGCTCGAACCCGCCCTGTGGACCGAGGTCGCGCGAGCCGGCACCTTTCGCGTGATGGGCCGGCTGGACCAGGCCGCGACCGCCTTCGAACGGGCGCTGGCCCTGGAACCCGACAACTGGTCGGTCCATCTGGACCTCGCCGACGTACGGGCCGAGCAAGGCGACTTCGCCGGGGCCGCCGCCCAGGCAGAGCAGGGTCTGGCGCACGCGCCCGGCGAAGCCTCCCTCCGCGCCGCGGCCGCCGCCTACCGCACCCGGCTGTCCGGCTCGTCCGACGATCTCCGAGCGCTGATCGCGCTGGCGCCGCAGGTCCCGAACCCCGGTTACCGCCACCTCCTGATCGACCACGCGTGCGCGGCGGAGGGGCTGCCCCGCGAACTGGTGGCGGAGGCGCGGCGCGCAGCGCGCCAGGGCTGAAAACGGGGACGGGCGAAGGTCCGCCCTTTGGGCTAGGCCGGGATCATGACGGTGAGCCACTGCGCGTCGCGGGGGCGGTAGCCGTGACGTTCCATCAGGCCCGCCACGATCGCCGGGACATGGCCGGCGCCGTACACGACGGCCACCCGGATCGGTTCGTCACCGCGCTCGGCATAGATCTCGCCGAGCGCGGCCAGCAGCCGTGCGTCGCGCCGGTCGGTCATGGCGTGTTCGACGGGATCGTCTGCCAGCCATTCCGCCCGCAGCGTGGCGGGGAGGTCGTCGACCGCCATGTCCTCGTCGAGGAAGGCGCGCGGACCGCGCAGCGCGAACACCAGGCCCATCACGGGGGCCGCGATCATCAGGAGCAGATACATCCACCGCGGCAGGGTCTTCAGGTCCGCGATCGCCTCCGCCGCGGTCACGTCCGGGTTGATCACCGGTACGGAGTCCGGGATCAGCGTCTCGTCGCGCTGCTCCGCCAGGCCGTTGCGCTTGCGCCGCGGGGCGAACCGGTAGGCGAGGGTGAGGGCGCTCACTCCGGCCGACTTCCCCCTGATGCCCTCCAGCACGATGAGGTCGCACTCCTCGAGCCTGCTGCGCACCTGGGAGTAGAACGTCGGCAAGGCGACATGCAGCATCGGGAAGATCACGAACTCGAGCGGCTTGTCGCGCCGCCGCATGGTGATCACCGCGGATCTGACGGCATACCCGGTCACTTCGATGATCTGCATCGTCGCCCCCCGCGCCCCCGGCCGTCCCCCTGACGCCCGTATCAGGAACACGAGCCCGCTTCGGGGCGCGGTTCCCGGCCGGTGTCCGGCACGACGTCGACGGCATATTACTGAACCGTAACCTTCCGGCCGCTACCCGCGGTAACCCCTACGGCGCTACCGTCCTGACACTTCATCTAAGAGTGGCATCGGAGCAGCGGTGGGACGACCGCCTCCGCATGCCCGCGTCCCGCCCGACCGGTCCGTCAGGTCACCGAGCCGCACCTGAAGCTCGGCCTCCCCCTTCTCCGGAGGTCCCGCATGCCCGCTCCCGTACGTCTCGCCGCCGTGGCCGTCACGGCCGCCGCCTGCCTCGGCGCCTCGACCGTCCCGGCGCTCGCCGCCGACGGCGGCACCGTGGTCTCCCGCGGCGTCACCATCCCCGCCTTCTACAACCCGCCCGCGACGCTGCCCAGCGCCGACGGAGCACTCGTCCGCAGCGAGCCGCTGCCGCTCGCGCTGAGCCTGCCCGGCATCGACGGCCCGCTGCCCGGCAGAGCCACCCGCCTGATGTACAAGTCGACCGACTCCACCGGCCGGCCCGTGGCGGTGACGGGCGCGTACATCGAGCCGTCCGCCGCCTGGCAGGGCACCGGCCCCCGGCCGCTGGTCGCCCTCGCCCCCGGGACCATGGGACAGGGCGACCAGTGCGCCGCCTCCCTCGCTCTCGAACACCCCCTCCAGCTCAACGGGCAGACCGTTTCCGTCGGTTACGAGGATCTGGCCGTCTACCGCCTGCTCGCCAAGGGCATCGCCGTCGTCGTCACCGACTACGCCGGCCTCGGCGCGACGGACCGGCTGCACACGTACGTCAACCGGGTCGACGAGGCCCACGCCGTCCTGGACGCCGTCCGCGCCGCCCGTTCGCTCCCCGGCACCTCGCTCACCACCGCCTCACGCGTGGCCCTGTTCGGCTACAGCCAGGGCGGCGGCGCCACCGCCGCGGCCGCCGAACTCCGGTCCGCCTACGCCCCCGACGTCCTGATCGCCGGCACCTACGCGGGGGCGCCGCCCGCCGACCTGACCGAGGTCACCAAGGCCATCGACGGCAGCGACCTCGCCGGAGCACTGGGCTGGTCCGTCAACGGCTTCCTCCAGTCCGACCCCGCTCTGCGGCCGATCGCCGACGCCCATCTCAACGCGACCGGCCGCGCGGCGCTCGACGACCTGTCCACCATGTGCGTGGGGGACGCGCTGTTCGCCTACAACTCGGCGCGGAGCACCGCCTGGACGACCGACGGCAGGTCCATCAGCGAGGTCATCGCGGCCGAACCCGCCCTCCAGGCCTTCCTCGACGCGCAGCGCATCGGCACCATGCGCCCGAGCGGGCCGGTCCGGCTGGCGACCGGCACGAGCGACGACCTGGTGCCGCACGCGCAGGCGCGGAGGCTCGCCGTGGACTGGTGCCGACTGGGCGGTAACGTCACCTACAAGCCGGTGATCCTGCCCGACGCGGGCCGCGGGCTGATCAACCACTTCGCTCCCCTGCTCACCGATCAGGGCGACGCCATCTCCTGGCTGACGGATCGCCTGAACGGCAAGCCGGTCACGTCCGCCTGCGCCCTGCTGCCGTTGCAGCCCTGACGGCAAGCCTCGTCGCCGGTGGTCCTCGCTACCCGGCCGACCGGCCCGTCACCGCGCTGTGCACCACATACGCGGCCGCCACGTCCAGAACCGCGTGTCCGGTGGACTTGTACACGGTGAGCTCGTCCGGGGTGCGCCGGCCGGGGGCCGAGCCGTCGAGGACCGCGCCCAGGAGGGTGACGGTCCGGTCCGGCGGGAGGCCCTGCAGTTCGTGGGCGCCGGAGGGCGGTGGCGTGGCGGCCGCTCCGGGCCACTCGGCGTAGAGCGTCCCGTCCTGGACGGTGGCGGCATCCAGCTCGTGGCCCTGGGAGCCGCCGACCGAGCTCACATGGGTGCCCGGGGCCAGCCAGTCACGGCGTAGGACAGGGGTGGTCGCTCCGGTGCAGCAGTAGACCGTGGCCGCCTGCCGTACGGCCTTCTCGATGCCGTCGGCCGCACGGCCCGCGGGGTGCAGCGCGGCCGTCGCGCGAGCCGCGTCGTAGTCGCGGCCCACGACGGTGACGGGCTCGTCGGGCCGGAGCACGGCCAGCAGGCCGACCTGCGCGCGGGCCTGCACGCCGGTGCCCACGACCACGACGGGACCGGGGCGGGCCAGGACCAGGGCGCTGTGGGTGGCGGACGCCGCGGTGCGCCAGGCGGTGATGGGCTCGGCGTCCATCACGGCCAGGGGGCGGCCGTCCTCGGGATCGAAGAGGGCGACGATGCCACGGTGGGTGCTGCGGCCGGGGTGGCGGGGGTCGGCGAACACCGTCACCAGTTTCGCGGCGAGGCCCTGCCCGGGGACGTATCCCGGCATGGCGCCCAGCAGCCCGTGCGGGGTGAATGCGGCCGACCGCGGCGGCGCCGACGCCCGGTCCTGCGCCACGGCGACGAGCGCGTCGGCGACGGCGACCATAAGGCGGCGCGGGTCGAGGGCGGCCAGCGTGGCGGCTTCGTCGAGCACGAGGATCTCGGTCATACGTCACCCTCCCGGCACAACAGACCCGTCAGCGTGTCGACCGCCGAGGCGAGTGCGTCGCCCAGCGTCGGCAGGTGTTCCTCGTCGATCTCAGCGGCGGGCCCGACCAGCGTGATCGCGCAGACGGGCGCCCCGAGGACGGGTACGACCGCTCGGCTGACGGACGCCACGAACCGGTCGTTGCGCCCGTGTTCGACGGCGTAGCCCGCGGCCTCGGCCCGGCCGATGTCGGCGAGCAGGCCGGAGTCCCCGTCGAGGGCGTGCCCCTGTGCGCGGGCCGCGTCGAGGTAGGGGCCGCGCGCTTCGGGTGTGAGCGCGGCGACCAGGGCGAGCGGCCCGGCGAAGCGGTGGGCGGGCAGCCGGTCGCCGAGCAGGGTGCTGATCATGGCGAGGCGGTCCGGCCGGACGACGTCCACGACGCGTGAGCCGTCGCTCTCCAGGACCTGGAGGTTGACCATCAGCCCGGTCTGCGCGGAGAGCTTCTCCAGCACCGGACGGGCCACCGAGGCAAGGGAGTTGTGGGCGGCCCGGGCCGAGAGGAGGAGTACGGCCGTGCCGGGCAGGTAGCGGTCGCCGGCGCGCAGGACCCAGCCGCGCCGGACCAGGTCCACGAGGATCCGGTAGGCGGTGGCCCGGTGCAGCCCGACCTCGTCGGCGAGCTCGGTGAGCCGGGGCGGCCGGGGCGCCCGGCCGACGGCCTCGATCAGGTCCAGTGCTTTGTCCACGGCCGTACGCGGTGCTTGCGGCGCTGGTGGCACCTGGGGCGCTCGTGGCATCGAAACCCTTCCGGCAGCGGCGTGCGGAGCCTCCCGGTGGGGCATGTCGCTCGCCGGGGTCCGGGGGTAGGGTACCGCTTGTTTCGTTGACCGAGAGCGTTGTTACCCACAGTGCAACAAGGTCGCCTATCGAGGGAGTGGTCAGCTTGACGAGCGACACAGCCGGAGCGGCGACGCCGTTCGCGCCGCCCGAGTCGGGTGCGGTCGTCGTCTACCGGGGCGCCACCCTGTTCGACGGGACCGGCAGCCCGCCCCGGCCGGGCACGTCGATCGTCGTCGACGGCTCCGTGATCCGGGCCGTCGTGGACGACGCCGACCCCGCGGCGGTCGTCGAGGGGGCCGAAGTCGTCGATCTGACGGGGCAGTTCGTCACTCCCGGGCTCGTCGACGCGCACCAGCACCTCGCCACGCCGCCCGACCGTCCGGCCGCCGAGGCCGTCCTGCGCCGTCTGGTGCACAGCGGGGTCACCGCCGTACGGGACATGGCCGACGACCTGCGGCAGATCGGCGACCTCGCGCGGGCGGCACGGGTCGGGGAGATCCCCGCGCCCGACATCCACTACGCGTCGCTCATGGCGGGCCCCGGCTTCTTCGACGACCCCCGCACGCACCAGGTCACCCAGGGCGCGGTGGCGGGCGAGGTCCCCTGGATGCAGGCCGTCACCGACGCGACCGACCTGCCGCTGGCCGTCGCCCTGGCCCGCGGCACCTCCGCGGCCGCCATCAAGGTGTACGCCGACCTGGACGCCTCCCTCGTCGCCGCCATCACCGCCGAGGCGCACCGGCAGGGGATCCCGGTGTGGGCGCACGCCGCCGTGTTCCCCGCGTCGCCGGGCGATGTCGTCGCGGCCGGTGTGGACAGCGTCTCGCATGTCACCCTGGTCGCCCACGAGGCGGCGACCGGGCCGCTGACGTCGTACAAGGACAAGCCGCCCGTCGACCACGCGAGCCTGGTCACCGGCGAGGACGAGCGGCTGGCGAAGCTCTTCGCCCGGATGCGTGAGCAGGGTGTCGTGCTGGATGCGACCGCCGGGTTGTACGCCTCCCGGGAGTTCGCGACCGACGATCCGGAGGCGGCCGAACGCGCCGACCGCAACACGGAGTTGGCGATCGCCCTGACGCGACAGGCGCACCGCGCGGGAGTCGAGCTGGCCACCGGGACCGACTACGAGACGCCGCCCGAGGAGCCGTTCCCCGCGTTGTACGAGGAACTCGCCTTTCTGGTACGGCGATGCGGCCTCCCGGCGGCGGACGTGCTGCGTTCGGCGACCCTCGTGGGCGCCCGCAGCGCCGGCGCCGGACACCTCACCGGCAGTGTGGAACCGGGCAAGCTGGCCGACCTCGCGGTCTTCGCGCGCGATCCGCTGGCCGACATCGACCACCTGCGCACCATCACCCTGACCGTGAAGCGGGGCCGCCGCTTCCCGCGCGCCGCCCACACCACCGACCGACCCGGGGAGAACCGTTGACCGGCACGCCGATGATCATCAACGCGCTCGGCCAGCTCGACAATCCCAACGCCCCGCAGTCACTGGCCGCGGCGAGCGACCTCAACGCAAGCGGCGAGCAACTCACCGTCGACGCCCGCACGTTGGCCGAGGCGCGCGCCTCCGGCTTGACCGCCGTCAACATCACCCTCGGCTATGTGATGGGTGACCTGCCGCCGTACGAGCACACCCTGCACGAGATCGACGTGTGGGACGACGTCGTCGCCCGGCATCCCGAGGATCTGCTCAAGGTCACCGGCGTCGCCGACATCCACACCGCGCACCGCGACGGGCGGATCGGTGTCATCTACGGCTTCCAGAACGCGGAGGCCGTCGGGGACGACGCCGGCCGGGTCGCCGTGTTCGCCGAACGCGGTGTCCGCGTGGTGCAGTTGACGTACAACCAGGCCAACCAGCTCGGCGGCGGTTCGATGGCGCCCGCCGACACGCCGCTGACCGCCTTCGGGCGCGAGGTGGTCGACGCGCTCAACGACCGGCATCTGATGGTCGATCTCTCGCACAGCGGTGAGCGGACGTGTCTCGACGCGGCCAAGCATTCCTCCGTACCCGTGTCGATCAACCACACCGGATGCCGGGCGCTGACCGATCTGCCGCGCAACAAGACGGACGAGGAACTGCGCCTGGTGGCCTCCCGGGGCGGTTTCGTCGGCATCTACTTCATGCCGTTCCTCAACCCCACAGGCCACGCGAGCGCGGCCGACGTGGTCGAGCATCTCGTGCACGCCGTGAACGTGTGCGGAGAGGACCACGTCGGCATCGGCACCGACGGGCCGGTCACCGCCATCGACGACCTCGACGCCTACCGGGCGCGGCTCGCGGAGCACGTGGCGCGCCGCCAGGAGGCCGGTGTGTCGGCGGCCGGGGAGCGCGCGGACACCTTCCCCTTCGTGGTCGACCTGCGCGGCGTCGAGCAGTTCCGTGAGTTGATAGGCCTGTTGGAGCGGCGTGGCTGGTCCACGACACGTATCGAGAAGGTCATGGGGCGCAACTTCGTCGCGTTCGCGGAACGGGTGTGGCGAACCCCCGACACAGACCGGCCTGCCCTGGGAGGCGCGCAGTGAGTGAGCACAGCAACGGATCCGCACCGCGCAGGATCTTCATCGACAAGCAGAGCCCGCAGGCCTTCCAGGCTCTGGTGAAGACCTCGGAGGCGGTGGGTGCGACGGCCGCCGAGGCGGGGCTCGACCGGACGACCGTCGAGCTGATCAACCTGCGCGTGTCCCAGGTGAACGGCTGTGCCTACTGCCTCGATCTGCACACCCGCAGGGCCCTGCGCGCGGGCGAGTCGCCGCAGCGCTTGGGCGTCCTGCCGGCCTGGCGGGACGCCGACGTGTTCACCCCCGTGGAGCGGGCGGCACTGGAGCTCGCGGAGGCGACCACCCACGCGACCGACTCCGCCGCCCAGGAGGCCGCCTACGGTGTCGCCCGTCGCGTCCTCACCGAGGACCAGATTTCGGCCGTGATCTGGGTGGCCGTCACCATCGGCGCGTTCAACCGCGTCTCCATCATGAGCAAGCACCCGGTGACGGCACCGCGCCAGGCCGCCGCCACCGTCAAGTGAGTGATGCGTCAACTGCTGCGCTGTGCTTGCTCACCAGTTCCCGGTACCACAGCGCACTGTCCTTGAGCGTGCGGCGCTGGGTCTCGTAGTCGACGTGGACGATGCCGAAGCGCTTCGAGTAGCCGTACCCCCACTCGAAGTTGTCCATCAGCGACCACACGAAGTACCCCCGCAGATCCACGCCGGCGGCAAGGGCCCGTTGGGCCGCGGCGAGGTGGCGGTGGATGTAGTCCACCCGCTCGGGGTCGTGCACGGCGTGACGGCCGTCGGGACCGACGGTGACCTGGTCCTCGAAGGCCGCTCCGTTCTCGGTGATGACCAGCGGCTGACCGGGGAACTGGGTGTGCAGGTCCAGGAGGAGTTCCTCCAGGCCGTCGGGGTCGATGTTCCAGCCCATGGCGGTGTGCGGGCCGTCCGTCGGGTGGAACTCGACCTGCGGTGAGCCGGGCCAGGGCGAGCCGCCCACGTCCTTGTGGCCGTCGTTGTTCTGGCGGGGCGCGCCGCCGTCCCAGAGGCCGACCGTGGTGGTGGCGTAGTAGTTGACGCCGAGCAGGTCCAAGGGCTGGTGGATCCGGGCCAGATCGCCGTCCTCGACGAACGCCCAGTCGGTGATCCCCGCGGTGTCCTCGATGAGGTCCTGCGGGTAACGCCCGCGCAGCAGGGGCTCGGTGAAGGCCCGGTTGGCGAGGGCGTCGATCCGTCGTACGGCCTCCTGCGCACCCTCTCCCTTGCCGCGCAGCACATGGAAGTTGAGGGTGATCGAGTACTGCGGGTCATTGGTGGTGACCGCCCTCAGCTGCTCGACCGCGAGACCGTGGGCGAGGTTGAGGTGGTGCACCGCGGTCAGGGCCGCGGCGCCGTCGGTGCGGCCGGGGGCGTGCGCGCCGGAGCCGTAGCCGAGGTAGGCGGAGCACCAGGGTTCGTTGAGGGTCGTCCAGATCGCGACGCGGTCGCCGAGGGCTTCGCCGACGATACGGGCGTAGTCGGCGAAGGCGTGGGCGGTGGCGCGGTTCGTCCAGCCGCCCTCGTCCTCCAGCGCCTGCGGCAGGTCCCAGTGGTAGAGCGTCGCGACCGGCGTGATGTCCCGGGCGAGCAGACCGTCGACCAGCCGGCTGTAGAAGTCCAGGCCCTTGGGGTTGGCCGGGCCGCGACCCGTGGGCTGTATGCGCGGCCAGGCGAGGGAGAAGCGGTAGGCGCGCAGGCCCAGCGACGCCATGAGGTCGAGGTCGGCTTCGAGGCGGTGGTAGTGGTCGGCGGCGACGTCACCGGTGTCGCCGTTCCAGGTCTTGCCCGGGGTGTGGGAGAAGGTGTCCCAGATCGAGGGGCCGCGCCCGTCCTCGTCGGCGGCGCCCTCGATCTGGTAGGCGGCGGTCGCGGAGCCGAGGAGGAAGTGCGCGGGGAAGGACAGAGGCGGCTGCTGAGCTGTCGTCATGCGGATTCTCTCTGCTGGTATCGGCCGGGAACCAACGCGATGTTAACGTTAACAAGCTGCCCAGGTCTGCACCCTGACGAACCTTGATTCCCGTCGGTCAGGGGCGGGCCGTGCGGGCAGCCGCGGTGCTGCGTCGTACGACGAGGTCCGGGGCGATCTTGTGGCGTTCCGCGGGCTCCCCGCCCAGCATCCGCACCAGCACCTCGATGGCGCTGCGGCCGAGGTGGGCGAAGTCCTGCCGGACCGTGGTCAGGGCCGGGACCAGGTATCCGGCGCCCTTCATGTCGTCGAAGCCGACGACCGACACGTCCTGCGGCACCCGCACGCCCCGCTCGGCGAACGCGGCCAGAGCTCCCATCGCCATCTGGTCGTTCCCGGCGAAGACCGCGGTGGGCAGGCCGGCGTCGGCGGCGCAGAGTTCGTGGGCGAGACGGAATCCGCTCTCCGCGCTGAAGTCGCCCTCCAGCAGGGCCCCTTCGGCACCCGCGGCGGCGAGTTCCGCCCGCCAGCCCTCGACGCGGGCCCGGGCGTCGAAGGTGCGCAGCGCACCCGTGAGGTGGGCGATGTCGCGGTGTCCGAGGTCCAGGAGGTGGCGTACGGCGAGACGGGCGCCGAGTTCCTGGTCGACCTCGACGAAGCTCAGATCGGGGCTGGGGACGTTGCCGGACATCACCACCGCGACCGGCACGCCGATGGAGAGACGGGTGAGCGCCTCGACGGCGACGGGACGGTCGGCGACGACCGCGATCGCCTCCACCGACTGGTCGGTGAGCCGTCGCAGCGTCTCCACGAGGTCACCAGTGGTGCTCTCGCCCTGCCGGCTGGCCAGGCTCACCCAATAGCCGGCCTCCTTGGCGGCCGTCTCCACGCCGAGGAGGATGCGCGGCAGCTCGAACAGGTCCGAGCCCACGATCACGACACCGATCGTCGAGGAGCGGCGGCTCTTGAGGGCCCTGGCGACACTGTTGCGGCGGTATCCCAGCTTCTCGATCGCCGCCTCGACCCGGGTCCGGGTCTCCGGGCGGACCGAGGGATGGCCGTTGATGACGCGGGAGACGGTGATGTGCGAGACGCCTGCCTCCCGGGCCACGTCCATCATGCCTGGCGGCCGGTCCATGTCACTCGTCCTCTGCCCTCGATCTCAGCAGGCGGCCTCGCGCCCCGCGCCGATACTGTCACAGGCGCCGGAACCTGAGCCGAGCCTCAGCCAGGCAGTACCGCCAGCCAGTCGGTGAGGATCCGGTTCACCTCGGCGGGGCGTTCCTGCTGGATCCAGTGGCCGCAGCCGTCGAGGACGTGGGACGAGATCAGCCCGGGAAGCGTGACCGGGTAAGCCTTGATCGCGTCGGCCAGCCAGGCCGTGGACGCGTCCAGGCTGCCGCCGATGAACAGGGACGGCTGGGTGATCGGGGCACCGTCGAAGGCGGCGAGATCCTCCCAGTCGCGGTCCATGTTCCGGTAACGGTTGAGCGCGCCGGTCAGACCCGTGCGCTCGAACTCCCCGGCGTAGAAGTCGAGTTCCTGCTCCCCCAGCCACTTGGGCAGCGGGCCGCGCGGGAACCGGTCGCGCAGCGTCCCGCCCTTGCCGACGAAGTGCGGATCGGGAGCGCCGGGTGGAGGCATGGTGTCGGCGGACAGCGCCGCGTAGAAGCCCGCGAGCCAGCCTCGTACATCGGGTTCCATCTCGGCTTCGGCGCGGCCCGGTTCCTGGAAGTAGGAGACGTAGAACTCCTCTCCGCCCATCCGGGCGAAGAGGTCGCTGGGGCGGGGCCCGCCACGCGGGGCGTACGGCACGCTCAGCAGCCCCACCGCCCGGAACACGTCCGGCCTGAGCAGGGCGGAGTTCGCGGCGATGGCCGAGCCCCAGTCATGGCCGACGACCACCGCCGACTCCTCGCCCAGGGCGTGCGCCACCGCGACGTTGTCCTCCACCAGGTCGAGCATCCGGTACGCGTCCACGGCGGCGGGCTTGGCCGAGCGCCCGTAGCCGCGGACGTCGACGGCGACCGCCCGGTACCCCGCCGCCGCGAGCGCGGGCAGCTGATGGCGCCAGGAGTACCAGGATTCCGGGAAGCCGTGAACGAGCAGCACCAGCGGTCCGGTTCCCTGCTCGACCAGGTGGATGCGGCCTCCTGGCGTGTGCACCGATCGGTGGACGACTTCGGCGGCGTACTGCGTCGTCATACGGCTCCTCCCGAACTCCCGGGCTTTCGAACTCCCGGCTCCCGAACCTCCGTACCGCCGATCCTGCGCAACTCCCCGCCCCGACGACCACCCTGTTTGCCGGTTCAGCAAATCAGGCGGCTCGTCACTTCTAGAAGTTGCCGCGCTTCGCCTGCTCCCGCTCGATCGCCTCGAACAGGGCCTGGAAGTTGCCCTTGCCGAAGCCCAGCGAGCCATGGCGCTCGATGAACTCGAAGAAGACCGTGGGCCGGTCACCGATCGGCTTGGTGAAGATCTGCAGCAGGTAGCCGTCCTCGTCGCGGTCGACGAGGATGCCGCGCGAGGCGAGTTCCTCGATCGGGACGCGGACGTTGCCGATGCGGGCGCGCAGCTCGGGGTCGGTGTAGTAGCTCTCCGGGGTGGCGAGGAACTCGATGCCCTTGGACCGCAGGACGTCGACGGTCCTGATGATGTCGTTGGTGGCGAGGGCGAGGTGCTGGGCGCCGGGGCTGCGGTAGAAGTCGAGGTACTCGTCGATCTGCGACCGCTTCTTGCCGACCGCCGGCTCGTTGAGCGGGAACTTCACGCGGTGGTTGCCGCTGGCGACGACCTTGCTCATCAGCGCCGAGTACTCGGTGGCGATGTCGTCGCCGATGAACTCGGCCATGTTGGTGAAGCCCATGACACGGTTGTAGAAGTCGACCCACTCGTCCATGTTGCCGAGCTCGACGTTGCCCACGACGTGGTCGAGGGCCTGGAAGACGCGCTTGGGCTCGCCCTCGGGCTTGACGTAGCCGGAGGTCCGGGCGACGTAGCCGGGCAGATAGGGGCCGTTGTAGCGGGAACGGTCCACCAGGGTGTGGCGGGTCTCGCCGTACGTGGCGATGGCGGCGATCCGGACCGTGCCGTGCTCGTCGGTGACGTCGTGCGGCTCCTCCAGGACGGTCGCGCCCTCCGCGCGGGCGTGCTTGATGCACCGGTCGACGTCAGGTACCTCGAGGGCGATGTCGATGACGCCGTCCCCGTGGCGACGGTGGTGGTCGAGCAGCGGGCTGTCCGGGTCGACGCCGCCCTTGAGCACGAACCGGATCGCTCCGGAGCGGAGCACGAACGCGTGGTGGTCGCGGTTGCCGGTCTCGGGGCCGGAGTAGGCGACCAGCTCCATGCCGAAGACCGTCTGGAAGTAGAGCGAGGCCTGTGTCGCGTTGCCCACCGACCAGACCACCGCGTCCCACCCGGTCACCGGGAACGGGTCACCCGCAGCGTCGTACTCCACGAGGCCGACCAACTGCTTGAGCTGCTGCAGATCGAGTTCCGCGAGGCGCTCCTGGCTCGTGAGGGTCTGCTCGATGCTCATGGGTCATCCCTTTCGGTGTGCGTGTCACCAACGCGTGGCGGTAGAACACACCGGGACCCCCCGCCTGCACAAGAGTCGCCTCTCAGGCTGTTCAAGCTGCTCAGTTTGCCCCGTTCAGCGGGGCTACCACTGGGCAATATGACCAGTCGAGAGAGAAGGTTCGTGTCGTCGAACGCCGTCAGGCCGTGCCGAGCGACGACAGCCGCGCGGCCGCCGCCTGCACCGCTGCGGCGACCGACTCGACGTCGAACTCGTGCATGGCCACCACCCCGACCGAGGCGCCCGCCGCACCCGGCACCCCGAAGCCCGCGGCGATCCCGGTGGCACCCTGCTGAAGCTGTCCCGAGGTGAGGCTGTAGCCCAGCTCCCGCGCCCGCACGATCTCCTCCGGCTCGTCCGGCAGCGGCGGCTGCGACGCGAGGATGGCGACGCCGTTCGCCCCGCGCTCCAACGGATGCCGGACCCCGATGCGGTAGCCCACCTGGACGGGACCGTGCTGAACCGTCGGCTGCGCACCCGCCACCGGGACGCATTCGCGGGCGCCGTGCGCCAGCGTCAGGAAGGCGGAGGCACCGGTGGCGTCGGCGAGTTCCTGGAGCACCGGTTGCGCCACCAGCACGAGTTGGTGCTGGAACCGCCCGGCCAGCGTGGCGGCGCCGGCCCCGAGCCGCACTCGCTTGCCCTGCCGCGAGACCAGCAGGTGCTCCTCCAGCGTCTGCACGATCCGGTACGCGACGGCCCGGTCGATCTCCAGCTGCGCCGCCAGGTCCGCCACCGTCAGCCCCTCGGCCGTCAGAGAGATCAGATCCAGCGCCCGAAGCCCACGGTCCAGACCTTGCAGGGTGGCCATCAACACCTCCGAGAGAACGACAGCCTTTTGGGCCGCCACGTCAAGCCACGTCAAACGCACCGACGCGCCCAGGATCACCGGCCGGATCTTGACTGGCCTGTCGCCCCGAACCTACCGTCAACGCGTCGCTACCATCGCACAAAAATGTGCGCTGAGCGCACAAGGAGATTCGTGCCGTACTACCACCAGGCGGGGGCGGTTCCGCCGAAGCGCCACACCCAGCACCGGGACCCGGACGGGCACCTCTACTACGAGGAGCTGATGGGCGAGGAGGGCTTCTCCTCGGACTCCTCCCTGCTCTACCACCGGCACATCCCGTCGGCGGTGCGGGAGTACCGGGTGTGGGAGCTCGGCGACCAGACCCTGGTCCCCAACCACCCCCTCGTCCCCCGCCATTTCCCCACGCACAAGCTCTTCGCGGACGGCGGGTCCGGCGTCGACGCGGTGACCGGCCGCAGGCTGCTGCTGGGCAACGAGGACGTACGGCTCGCGTACGTCGTGGCCGACACGGTCAGCCCGTACTACCGCAACGCGATCGGCGACGAGTGTCTGTACGTCGAGGACGGCCACGCGCGCGTGGAGACGGTCTTCGGCGACCTGGAGGTCGGCGACGGCGACTATGTGATCGTCCCGCGGGCGACCACGTACCGGATCGTCCCGGACGGGACCGTGCGCGTCTACGCGATCGAGGCCGGCTCGCACATCGGCCCCCCGCGCCGCTATCTGTCGAAGCACGGCCAGCTCCTGGAGCACGCGCCGTACTGCGAGCGGGACTTCCGCCTCCCGGTCGGGCCGCGGCTCGCCGAGGGCGAGAACGTCGAGGTGTACATCAAGCACCGCGGCCCGGGCGGGGTCGTGGGCACCGTCCACACGCTGCCGAACCACCCCTTCGACGTCGTCGGCTGGGACGGCTGCCTGTACCCGTACGTGTTCAACATCCGTGACTTCGAGCCGATCACCGGCCGGGTCCACCAGCCGCCGCCGGCCCACCAGGTCTTCGACGGCCACAACTTCGTGATCTGCAACTTCGTGCCGCGCAAGGTGGACTACCACCCGCTGGCCGTGCCGGTGCCGTACTACCACTCCAACGTCGACTCCGACGAGGTCATGTTCTACTGCGGCGGCGACTACGAGGCGCGCAAGGGTTCCGGCATCGGACAGGGCTCGGTCTCGCTGCACCCGGGCGGTCATCCGCACGGTCCCCAGCCGGGTGCGATGGAGCGGTCGATCGGGGCGGAGTTCTTCGACGAACTCGCCGTCATGGTCGACACGTTCCGTCCCCTCCAGCTCGGCGAGGCCGCCCGCGCGAGCGACGACGGGACGTACGCCTACTCCTGGGAGCAGAACCGATGACTGCGCAGATCCCGCCGGTGCTCGTCGGCCTGTTCGACGACGCCGCGGTCTTCCCGCCCGGCAGCCTGCCGATCGAGGAGGCCGTGCGGGCGCACTTGGCGCACCGTCGAGGCGCCCACGCGGGGCTGGTCGGCGCGTTCGTGCTCGCCGCCCAGGACATCGACCGACTCGCCGAACTGACCGCCGACCTCCCGGAGGGCTCCTTCGACCTCTCGGTGACCGTCGCGCTGCCGGGTGTCTCGGACGCTCTCGCCGCCGCGCATCGGATTCCGGCCGTACGGCTCGTCGGTCTTGAGGTCGCCGTACCGGACGGCGTCGCCGCCGACACGGTCGTACCCGCCCTGGCCGCGGCGATCGACGACGACTCCGGCCTCACCGTGTACGTCGAGGTGCCGCGCGACGACCGGCGTGCGGCGCTGCTCACCGCGCTTGCCGGGACGCCGTATCCGGCCAAGTTCCGCACCGGAGGCGTCCGCGCCGAGCTCTACCCCGACGAGCACGAACTCGCGGCGGCCGTCCTGGCCGCGACCCGGGCCGGGGTGGCGTTCAAGGCGACTGCCGGGCTGCACCACGCGTTGCGCAACACCGACCCCGAGACCGGCTTCGAACAGCACGGCTTCCTCAACCTGCTCCTGGCCACCGACGCGGCCCTGAAGGGCGCCGAGGAGGCGGAGGTGGTCGCGTTGCTGGCCGACCGTGACGGCGACCGGGTCGCCGCGCGGGTGCGCGCTCTGTCGCCCCAAGTCCGTGATGTTTTCCGCTCGTTCGGCACGTGCTCCGTCGCCGATCCCGCCATCGAGTCGGCCGGTCTCGGCCTGCTGCCCGCCACGACCGTCGCCGACCTGACCGAGGTGTCCGCATGACCAGCACCACCCAGTTGACCGTCCCGGCCGACTCCCTGTTCGGCCTGACCAACCTGCCCTACGGCGTCTACTCCACACCCGGCCAGGAGCCACGCGTGGCGACCCGCTACGGCGACCACGTCATCGACCTGGCCGTGCTGCTGGACGACGACGTCTTCGCCCGGCCGAGCCTCAACGCCTTCATGGCGCAGGGCCACGCCCGCTGGGTCGCGGTACGGGCCGAGATCACCGAGCGTCTCCAAGGCGAGATCCCCGGCGCGGCCGTCCACGACCTGGGCGCGGTGACTCTGCATCTGCCCTTCGAGGTCGCCGACTACGTCGACTTCTACGCCTCCGAGCACCACGCCTCGAACCTGGGCAGGCTCTTCCGGCCCGACAACCCGGACCCGCTGATGCCCAACTGGAAGCATCTGCCGGTGGGTTACCACGGCCGTGCGGCGTCGGTCGTCGTCTCGGGCACGGACGTCATCCGCCCCTCCGGGCAGCGCAAGGGCCCCCAGGACCCGGCACCGGTCTTCGGTCCCTCGACCCGCCTCGACATCGAGGCCGAGCTGGGTTTCGTCCTCGGGACCGGCAGCGCCATGGGCGAGTCCATCGGCGTCGAGGACGCGGAACGGCACATCTTCGGGGTGGTGCTCTTCAACGACTGGTCCGCGCGCGACATCCAGGCCTGGGAGTACGTCCCGCTCGGCCCCAACCTGGGCAAGTCGTTCGCCTCCACCGTCTCCCCGTGGGTGGTGCCGCTGCTCGCGCTGGACGCGGCCCGGGTCCCGACTCCGGTGCAGGAACCCGCCGTACTGCCGTATCTGCGCATGGAACAGCCGTGGGGTCTCGACGTGGACCTAGCCGTGGAGTGGAACGGCCAGGTCGTCTCCCGGCCGCCGTACGCCGCCATGTACTGGTCGCCCGCCCAGATGCTGGCCCACCAGACCGTCAACGGTGCCCCCTCGCGCACCGGTGACCTGTTCGCGTCCGGCACCATCTCGGGCCCGGACAAGGAGCAGCGCGGTGCCTTCATCGAGCTGACCTGGGGCGGCAAGGAGCCGATCACGGTCAACGGGCAGGAGCGCACGTTCCTGGAGGACGGCGACGAGATCGTCCTCACCGCCACGGCCCCGGGCGCCGTCGGCACCCGGATCGGCTTCGGCGAGGCCCGCGGCCGGATCGTCAGCGGCAAGCGCCGGGAGGCATGACGAGCAGTTGATGTATGACATGGTCGAGGAACAGCGCCCGCACGGCCTCCTCATGGAGCGGAGCCGCCGTCTCGATCGCCGAGCGCCCCTGCTCGGTGATCACCACGAACGCGCCGCGCGCGTCCTCCAGGCACTCCTCGCGCACCACCAGCCCGCGTCCGGCCATCCGCGCGATGTGGTGGGACATCCGGCTCTTCTCCCACTCCAGAGCCCGCGCCAGATCCTGGCAGCGCCGCCGCCCTTCCGGCACGTCCGTCAGACGGCCCAGGACCGCGAAGTCGGCGGCGGACAGGCCCGACTCCGCCTGCAACGTGCGGGCCGGCCGACCGCTGAGCTTCACGTGCAGCCGGACGAAGTTCCGCCAGACGCGCCCAGTTCCCTAGTGATGCCGCGCACACCCCGCCTGAGCTGCACCGCTGCCGTGTTAGCGTCCGGCCGTGATCCCTCCGGCACTGGATGTAACCGACACCCGTGATCCCCTCGGTCTGCTCGACCTGTTCGGCGCCCCGTTCGTCCAGGACCCGTACCCCTGGCTGGACCGCCTGCGATCCGAGTCTCCCGTGCACCACGACCCCGGAACCGGGTTGTGGCTGGTCAGCCGCTACGCCGACGTGCGTCACGTGTTGATGCGTCCGGACCTTTTCCTGCCGGACAACGCGCAGGACGCCATCACCCCGCTGCCCGTCCCCGTACTGCGCATTCTCGTCCGGGCCGGCTTCACGCTGCCTCCCGCGCTGGCCAACAACGGCTCCCCGAGCCATCCCGGACTGCGCCGACTGGTCACCCGGTTCTTCAACGCACATCGCGTCGCGACCGCCGTGCCGATGATCGAGCGCATCGCCGACGAACTGCTCCAGCCGGTGGCCACCGCCCTCGACGCGACCGACGACGGCGACCTGTTCCCGTCGTTCGCCCAGACCCTCCCCTGCCGCGTGCTGATGGATCTCCTCGGCATCCGCGGCATCGACCCGGCCACCCTCATCCGCTGGAGCGACGCCTCGCTGGAGCTGTTCTGGGGCAGACCCGCGCTCGAACGGCAGCGGGAACTGGCCGGGCTCGTCGCGGACTTCCACCAGTGGCTCACCGAGACCGTGCGGGGCGGTTCGGCGCCCGCGGACTCGTTCATCGGCGCTCTGTCCCGTCATCGGCTGCCCGACGGCAGGTTGCTGGACGTCGGGACCGCGGTCGGCATGTGCTTCTTCGTCTTCATCGCCGGCCAGTCCACCACCGGGCAACTCATCGCCACCGTGCTGAGCCGGGCACTGGCCGAGCCCGGCGTGTGGGCCCGGGTGGCCGGGGAGGCGGGGCCGGCCGAGGCCTGGGTGGAAGAGGTCCTCAGACGTGAGCCGCCGGTGACCAGCTGGCGCAGGATCACTGCGCGGGCCACGGAGCTTTCCGGAGTACGCCTGCCGGCGGGCGCCCCCCTGCTGCTGATGCTGATGGGCACCGGATCCGACCCGGAGGTCTTCCCGGCCCCGGAACGGATGTGCCCGCACCGCGAGAACATCCGCCACCATCTGGCCTTCGGCGTCGGCCGCCACCGGTGCCCGGGTGCGTCCCTGGCGCGCACGGAGGCCGCCGTGGCACTGCGCGCGGCGGCCCGCCGGCTGCCCCGCATACGGCAGGCGGCGGGTTCGTCGGAGACCCCCATGCTGGGCCTGCTGTCCTTCCGCGCCCCACTGCGGGTGCCGGTGGAGCAGCGTTAGCAAGGCACAGCCGACCCCCCAGGTCCGCTTCAGAGCCCGTCCGCGAGCCGTCGCCGGTCCTCCTCGTCCCACGTCCTGGTGTCGCGCGGCTCGGTGTACGGCTCCGCGTCCGGTGGGAGTCCGCCGGCGACGGCCCGCTGCCGTGCCGTCTCCGCGTCGAACTCCAGGCCCAGCAGGACGGCCAGGTTGCTGATCCACAGCCAGATCAGGAACACGATGACGCCGGCCATGGTGCCGTACGTCTTGTTGTACGAGGCGAAGCCGGCGACGTACAGCGCGAAGCCGGCGGACGCCACCAGCCAGATCAGCAGGGCCAGGACGCTGCCCGGGGTGATCCAGCGGAACCCCTTCACGCGGGCGTTGGGCGTCGCCCAGTACAGGATCGCGATCATGATCGTGACCAGCAGGACAAGGACGGGCCATTTGGCGATCGCCCACACCGTCAGTGCCGTGTCCCCCAGTCCGATCGCGGTCCCGGCCTGGCGGGCCAGGCCACCGGTGAAGACCACCATCAGCGCGCTGGCCACCGCCAGCACCATCAGGACGACGGTCACCCCGAGCCGCAGCGGCAGGACCTTCCACACCGGACGCCCCTCCGGGACGTCGTAGACGGCGTTGGCGGCGCGGATGAAGGCGGCCACATAGCCGGATGCCGACCACACCGCCAGGACGAGGCCGACGATCGCCATGACCGAGCCGGTGCCGGCCCGGTCCTGCAACTGCTGGACGGCCTGGGTGATGATGTCGCGGGCCGATCCCGGGGTGAGCTGCCTCAGGTTGTTCAGCACACTGTCGGTGGCCGACTTGCCCGCCACACCCAGCAGGGAGACGAGCACCAGCAGGGCCGGGAACAGCGACAGCACTCCGTAGTACGTCAAGGCCGCCGCGCGGTCGGCGAGTTCGTCGTCCCGGAACTCGCGCAGGCTGCCCTTCAGCACCGCGCCCCATGCCTTGGCGGGCAGCTTCGCCGGTGTGTCCGGTTCCCGCTCTTCCACCTCGGGGGGCGGTCCGAACCGCTCCTCGTCGTCGCGCCCGTTCTTCCGCCGTCCGCTCATGGCCACCGGGTAACCACGACGCCGGGCGCCACACCGCGTCCGCGGGTCACGTCCGCGCGGTGCCTCGGTTCAGAGCAGTCCCAGGTCACGGGCGTGCAGTGCGGCCTGGGTGCGGTCGCGCAGGGCGAGGCGGGTGAGGATGCGGGAGATGTGGTTCTTGACGGTGCCCTCGCTGAGATACAGCTGGGCGGCGATCTCCCGGTTGGTCCGGCCGCGTGCCACGAGCCGCAGGATGTCGATCTCCCGGGGGCTGAGACCGGTGGCGACGGCGGCGGGACCGGCCGCGGGAGCGGGTGCGGGCAGGGCCGCGGCGAGCCGACCGGCCACGGAGGCGTCGAGCTGGGTGACTCCCGCGTGCGCGAGGCGGATCGCGTGCGCGAGTTCCTCGGCCGGCAGGTCCTTGAGCAGGTACCCGCCGGCACCGGCCCGCAGGGCCCGGACGACGTACTCCTCGTCGTCGAACGTCGTCAGCATCACCACCTGGCACTTCGGTGCCCGGTCGCGCAGCACGGCGACGGCCTCCACGCCGTCGAGCTCGGGCATCCGTACGTCCATCAGCACGACGTCGGGCCGCAGCTCGACCGCCTTCGCCACCGCCTCCCGGCCGTTCACCGCCGTCCCCACGACCGTGATGCCCGGCCGGATCGAGAGCAGTGCCGCGATGCCGTCCCGGATCAGCTGCTGGTCGTCCACCACCAGCACGCGGACCGACGCCGGCTCCTGGCTCACCGCTCGTCCCCGCCCCGTGGCACGAGCACCGTGAGCCGCGTGCCCCGGCCGGGCGCGCTGTCGATGTCCACGCTGCCCGCCACCAGGTGCACCCGTTCCCGCATGCCGGTCAGGCCGAAGCCGGTCGTGGTCTCGGCCGGCGCGAATCCGCGGCCGTCGTCGGCCACCGTCAGCCGGGCCCCGTCATCGGCGAGCCGCAGATCCACCGACACCTCGGAGGCACGCGCGTGGCGCAGCGCGTTGGTCAGCCCCTCCTGCGCCGCCCGGTGCAGCGCGGTCAGCGCGGCGGTGCCGTAGCCGCCCTCCTCGCCCGTCACCGCGACGCTGACGCGCGGTCCCGCGCCGTCCTCCCGCGCCCATGCCGCGAGCGTGGCCGACAGCGCCGGGCGGGGTGCCTCCTCGCGCAGCGCGCGCACCGACTGCCGTACGTCGCCCAGCGCCAGCTTCACCGACTGCCGGGCCTCGGTCATGGCCCGCCCGGCCGCGTGCGGGTCCAGCGCGGCGAACTCCGAGGCGATCTCCAACTGCACGGAGATCGCCGTGAGATGGTGGCCGAGACTGTCGTGGATGTCACGGGCCAGCCGGTTGCGTTCGGTCGCGGCGGACAGCTCCGCGACGCGGGCCGCGTACTCCTGCACCTCGCGCCGGGCCCGTTGTTCGCCGACGGCGACGGCGGCCATCGAGATCGCCAGCACCAGGCCGACGGCGAGCATCAGCAGGTCGGACACGTACTCCGTGTCGCGGTACCCGTCACGGGTCGTCAGGAGGCGGCCGGTGAGCGGTCCGGCCAGACACAGCGCGCCGAGCACCAGGGCCGCCGTGCGGCCGAGCGCGAAGTAGGCGGTGAACGGCAGGAGCACGAACAGCACCCGGGACAGCTCCGAGGCGTCCAGGACGACGACCGCACCCGTCAGCACGCACTGCGCGAGCAGCAGCGGCACCGGTGGCAGGCGCCTGCGGCGGCCGGCCGCCTCCACGGCGGCCAGGGCCGCGAGGCCGGCGACGAAGCCGGCCGTGTGCCAGGACAGCAGGCCCGGGCCGTCGACGCCCAGATCCGCCGCCAGATAGTAGAGACCGCCGAGGAGGACCGCGCCGTACAGCAGCGGTGACACCCACGGCACCGGCACATACGCCGCCATGCACACCCCCCCACCCCCGATACCACCGCCCAGGCTAAGCCGGACCCGACCGCACGGCGACAGCCCCGGCGGAACCGGCCCCGCGGCCGACCGAACAAGGCCGAACGGCACATGACGAACGGCACCGCCCCGACCGGCCGGACAGCGCCGAGCGGCACCACACCAGCCCGGGCAGCGGTGACCACCGGCGGCGGACCTCACCGCCCGGCACCTGCCCCGACCCGCTCCCCGCTTCCTACGGTTTCGCCCTGCCCCCCACCCATCGCCGTAGAGGAACCGGAGTCAGCCCCATGTCCTCACCGTTCAACCCCGCACCCGCACTCGCCCCCGTCCGCCTCATCCGTCTCGGCGCCCTGTCCGGGACGCTCGCCGGCCTGCTCATCGCCCTGCCCGCGCTGGTCGAGGCGTTCACCGGCGAAACCACCGCCACCAGCCTCCTCCTCGCGCTCGCCCCCGCCTTCGCGCTGCCTTTCCTCACCGCGCTCCACCAGCGGCAGCGCACCGCCTCCGGCCGCTTCGGGGAGACCGCCTACGTCGTCAACCTCATCGGCCTCGGCCTCTTCGGCGGGGCGGCGTTCGCCGCGAACGTCGTCCTGTTCCATCTCGACGACCACACCATCGACACGGAACTGACGGGCCCCACCCTCCCGACGCTCGCCGCTTGCGCGGTCGTGTTCGCCGTCGGCTGCGCCCTGTTCGGGGCGGCGACGATCCGCGCCCACACCCTCCCGAGGGTCCCGGCCTGGGGGTACGCCGTCGTGCTGCCGCTGTTCGCCTTCGTGACCGCGCTGCCCGATTCCGTACTCACCAGCGCCCTGCACATCGCCGTCGGCACCGTCCTGGTGTGGCTGTCGACGGCGTTGTGGCAGTCGGCACCGACGGCTTCGCCGGGCGGGGCGGGGTTCGGTGGTCACGGAACGGATCAGCCGGCAACCCGCTAGGTTCACGGGCAACGGTGCCGCGTCGCGCGGCCCGTCCTCAGCCGACGCCACCCTCCGCCCGCACGTCACTCTCCCAGCCCCCACTGCGGGGGTTGGGACACCGTTGCCCCGCTGGCGCAGCCGCCCCGCGTCAGGTCAGCGGCCGCGCTCCCGGCCCCGCCTCGACCGTCACGTCCCTCGGGGTCAGCGCGCCGTGCTCCCCGGTGCAGGCGACGACCGCGCGGACCGGGCATCCGCAGGCGCTGTGCCGCATGTCGAGGACCGGACCGGCCGGGTCCGGGGTGTGGGCCTCGCCCCACTGGCGCAGGGCGACGAGCACCGGCCACAGGTCCCAGCCCTTCCGGGTCAGCCGGTACTCGTTACGGGAGCGGCTGCCGGGTTCGCGGTAGGGGACGGTCGTGAGGATGCCGGCCTCGGTCAGCTTGCGCAGCCGGTCGCTGAGGACCGCCTCCGACAGGCCGATGTGCCTGCGGAAGTCGTCGAAGCGGCGCACGCCGTTGGCCGCGTCCCGCACGATCAGCAGCGTCCACTTCTCCCCCACCACGTCGAGGGTGCGCTGCACGGAACAGTTCTCGGTACTGAATGCGAGCCAGTCCACCGGGCCATGATAGCCAGCTGGCTTCGTCATTGACAGTCAGGTGCGGACAGAGCTAGCTTCGCCGTACAAAGTCAGCCGGGAGGGCGCAGACGCATGGGACGCACACGTACATACACCTGGGACGACCCCATGGTCACGGCCGGTGCCGTGGGCCGCTCGTCAGGCCTGGACTTCCTGCGTGACGTCCTGGACGCCAAGCTCCCGGCGGCGCCGATCTCCGCCACCCTCGACTTCACGCTCGACGAGGTGTCCGAGGGCCGCGCGGTCTTCTCGCTCATCCCGGGCGAGGAGCACTACAACCCGATCGGCAGTGTGCACGGCGGCGTCTACGCCACCCTTCTCGACTCGGCGCTGGGCTGCGCGGTGCAGTCCACGCTGCCCGCGGGCATGGGCTACACCTCGCTCGACCTGAGCGTGAAGTTCCTCAAGCGGGTCTCGGTGGACACCGGCCCGGTGCGGGCCATCGGCACGATCGTCCACCGCGGCCGGCAGACGGCTCTCGCCGAGGCCACGCTGGTCGACGCCGAGGACCGGGTGCTGGCGCACGCGACCAGTTCCTGCATGCTCTTCCCGCTGCCGCCGACGGCAGCCGCCTGAGCCGACCGCGCACTGCTCCGTTCGAGTGGTGCGCTCGGGCGCACGGTCGTAGCGTCGAAAGCGGGACATCCGTCGGCCAGCGGCAGCGGGGATCGGCCATGCAGCTACGCGCACTCACCACGACGGCCGCGCTCTTCGCCGTGGCCACTCTCGTCACCGCCGCGGGCACCTCGCCCGCGGCCCGGCCCGCACCGGCGCCCGTGACGCAGGCCGTCCAGCCACGCACCGCGCCACCGGTCCTCGTCGACTGCCTGTGGCACCCGCAGGTACGTCCGACGGACTTCATGCTCGCCTGCGGCGACGGCAACAGCCGTCTGGCCTCCCTGCACTGGACCCGGTGGGACGCGGGTGCGGCGCGGGCCGACGGCGTGAACTGGGTCAACGACTGCAAGCCGTACTGCGCGGCCGGGCACTTCCACGCCTACCCGGTGACCGTACGACTGGACCGTGCGCGGCCGTGGAAGAAGCAGCCCCAGGTGTCGCACTACTCCCGGATCACGCTGACGTACCCGGCCGCGCGGCCGGAGCAGTTCGGTCCGACGGTGTCCTATCCGCTCTGGGACTGAGAGGCGGGGACCTGCTCGCGCCGGGCGCCCGTGATCACCTCGGAGCGGCTGCCGCCGCGGTCCATGAATCCGCCCATGAACGCCAGGCCCAGCCCGGCGACGCCCAGCGCCGCGCCGACCAGCGACGGTGAGGCCCAGCCCCAGCCCGCCGAGATCGCGAGGCCGCCGAGCCAGGCGCCGCCCGCGTTGGCCAGGTTGAAGGCGGAGTGGTTGGAGGCCGCCGCCATGGTCGGGGCGTCCTTCGCCTTGGCCATCAGCAGCATCTGGACGGGCGTGGTGATGAGGGCGCCCATCGCACCGATCAGCGTGATCGTGATGAGGGCGGGCACGGTGCTGTGGACGGTGAAGTAGAACGCCACCAGCGCCGAGGACATCAGCGCGAGTCCCGCGTACAGCGTCGGGCGCAGGGCGCGGTCCGTGAGGGGGCCCGCGACGAGCGTGCCGACGGTCATGCCGACGCCGTAGAGCGCGAGGACCAGCGTGGTCGAGGAGTCGGACAGGCCCGTGAGGTGGGTGAGCATGGGCACGAGGTAGCTGTAGACGGCGAAGAACCCGCCGAATCCCACGACGGCCGTGGCCAGGCCGATGGCCACCTGCTTGTTGCCCATGGCCCGCAGTTCGTGCCGGACGCCGGTCTGCGGGCCGCGAGGCTGGTGCGGGACGAAGAGGGACAGCGCCACCAGGGCGACGACGCCGATCACGGCCACCGCGACGTAGGCGGCCCGCCAGCCCAGCTGCTGCCCGAGCGCCGTACCGGCCGGGACGCCCACGATGTTGGCGACGGTCAGCCCGAGGAACATCTTGGAGACCGCGCGTGCGGCCCGGTCGGGCGTGACCAGCCGGGACGCGACCACCGCGCCGACACCGAACAGCGCCCCGTGGGGCAGTCCGGCGAGGAAGCGCGCGGCGAAGAGCAGGCCGAAGCCGGGGGCGAGCGCGGACGCGACGTTGCCGACGACGAACAGCCCGGACAGGAGCAGCAGCAGCCTCTTGTGCGGGATGCGTGCGCCGATGCCCGTCAGCACGGGGGCACCGACGACGACACCCAGCGCGTAGGCGGAGACGATGTTGCCGGCCTGCGGCACGGACACGCCGATTCCGTCAGCGATCTGGGGCAGCAGCCCCATCGTGGCGAATTCCGTCGTACCGATGCCGAAAGCGACAACAGCCAGGGCCAGGAGAGCCAGTGGCATGGCGCAGGAGAACCTTTCGAAGGTGGTGCAGAAGTACGAGGGGGCGGGTCTGGGCCGTGTCGAAGCGGCTTCCCTCACCCGGCATCGTCGCCCGGCGCCCCCCAGGGCAAGGTGAGCCCACAACCAGTGCAGCAGCGTGGCGGCGCGGGTCATTCCAAGATCCCGGCCCGCCTTCCATGACTCATGTCACACCCGTGTCCGCACGGCTCGGCTCATGCGCCCTCCCGTGCCCCCGTGCGCCCGGGCTCTCGGCCGGTTTTCGACCGCCGATCGAGCATTCGTTCGGCGCCCTGGGTAGTTGTCCCGGGTCGGCGCAAGCAGGTGCGGGAGGCACGCGCAGGGGGCTGAGACTGTGGCACGCCCGTCATGGACGTCCGATCCGGTCGAGGAACAGCGTCGTCGAAAGAGGGATGTGGTGCGCCGGCTGCGCGCCCAGGGCCGCTACGGGCCGCGGTTCCGTGATGTGCTGCCCTCGTTCACCGTGCTCGCCGTCCTGGTGTGCGCGGCCGTGGCGGGGCTCGCCGCCGGTTTCCGGGCCGTCGGTGTCGTGGTCCCGGTCGTCGGCGTGCTGCTCACGGCGGTCGTGCTCACGGTGGGGGTCAGGCGCCGCCGCCCCGGCGCTCGACGCCGACGCGGCCACTACACGCCGCAGGAGCTGCTCGAACTCGACATTCAGGGGCTGGCGCTGGCGGTGGCGCGGATGCTGCGCCGGGACCACTGGAAGGTGCGTCTGTTACCCGCGCCCGACCGGCCGCGGCTGTGCGCCCGGCACCAGGACGGGCGACGGCTCGACGTCGCCTTCCGGCCGGTGGCGGAGCCGTTGCCGGACGAGGCCCTGCCGCACCCCTTGGCGCACGGTGAGGACCCGGACTCGTTCATCCACGTCGTCGTGCACCGGGGCACGTTCCGGGCCCGTGACGTCCGGTGGGCGCGGCGCGAGGGCCGGACCGTCCTGCTGGACGGTCCGGCCCTCGCCCGCTGGGCGGACGGGGCGTCCCTCGACAAGCTGCTCGCCGGGGAACCCTGACCTGCAAGGTCGCGCCGTTCACGGAGCGAGGACGCAGAACTCGTGGTCCTCCGGATCCGTCTGGCACGTCCACGCCACGTCGCCCTGGCCGATGTCGAGGTCGGCCGCGCCCAATGCCCGCAGCCGGTCCACCTCCGCCGCCTTGTCGTCACCGGGGTAGGGCAGCAGGTCGAGGTGGAGGCGGTCCGGCACGGTCTTGGTGTCGGGGGTGCGGAGGAACTCGAGATACGGGCCGCCGCCCTTGGCGGACCGCAGCGACGCGTGGTCGTCGGCCACCTCGTGCACGGTCCAGTCCGTCGCCTCGCCCCAGAACCGGGCCATGGCCCGCGGGTCGGTGCAGTCGACGACCACCGCGGCGACCGGCCCGGTGTCCCGGTAGATCTCGCGCGGCTCCAGCACACAGAACTCGTTGCCCTCGGGATCGGCGAGGACCGTCCACGGCACCTCGCCCTGCCCCACGTCGACGGGGGTCGCCCCGAGCGACCTCAGACGCGCGATCAACTCGGTCTGCTGGTCGGCGGAGGTGGTGGCGAGATCGAGGTGCACCCGGTTCTTCACCGCCGTCTTGGGTTCCGGTACGGGCACGACGTCGATGCCGAGGACGACCGGGTCCGGCCAGACCAGGCCGCCGGGCGGTCCGACGTAGGTGGTCGCGCCGGCGCTGTACGCCGTCCAGCCGAGCGCCTCCGCCCAGAACCGGCCGACCGCCGAGGCGTCGAGGGCCTTCACGTTCACCATCACGGGTCGCAGCGCCATGCCGGTGATCCTAAGCGTCTGTTCCAGAGAGTGGGACGCCTGTTGGAGCCGGGCCGGGGCTGCGGTAGAACTGTCCGCATGATCTCCGAGCTCTTGGTGCGACGCCTGGTCATCGACCTGTGCCTGCGCGCGGGCTCCTGTTGTCTCTGATCCGACCCCTCTGACGCGCCCTTCCTCGCGGTGAATCCCCCCGCCTGAGGGCGGTTGCCGCGCCCCTTCTACAGGTGCGCCCTCTTCTCCTCATCCTCACCCTCACTCGTCGGCCGCTCGTCATGCCCCGGCGCCCTGGAGGACACCCGTGTCCACAACATCGTTTCAGAGCAAGGTTTCTGACCAACCGTCACCTCCGCGCGAACGGCGTGCGTGGGCGCGGGTGCGCCCGGTCGCGTTGCCGTTCGCCTCCCTTCTCGTCTTCCTCGGCCTGTGGCAACTGCTGGCGGCGAGCGGGACGTGGAGCGAGACGCTGGTGCCGCCGCCGGCGAAGGTGTGGGACGCGTTCGTCGACGTTTCCACCACCCATGACGGCGTACGGGGCTACAACGGCACCACGCTCATCGAGCACCTCGGCATCAGTCTGCGCCGCATCGCGCTCGGCGCCGGGATCGGCATCGTCGCCGGTGTGGTCCTCGGGCTGCTCATGGGCACCGTCGGCTGGCTGCGCCCGCTGTTCGAGCCGTGGGTCACCTTCCTGCGGACGCTGCCGCCGCTGGCGTACTTCTCGCTGCTCATCATCTGGCTGGGCATCGACGAGGAGCCGAAGGTCACGCTGCTGGCCGTGGCCGCGTTCCCGCCGGTGGCGGTGTCCACCACCGCGGCCGTGGCGGCCGTACCGAAGCAGCTGATCGAAGCCGCCCGGGCGCTGGGCGGTTCACGGTGGGACGTGGTCAGGGACGTCGTCATCCCCTCCGCGCTGCCGGAGACGCTCACCGGCGTCCGGCTCGCCGTGGGCGTGGCCTACTCCTCCCTGGTCGCCGCCGAGTTGGTCAACGGCCTCCCCGGGATCGGCGGCATGGTCAAGGACGCCGCCAACTACAACAACACCCCCGTCGTGCTCGTCGGCATCATCGCCATCGGCGTCTCCGGGCTGATCATCGACGGCCTGCTGCTGCGGCTGGAGCGCACGGTCGTGCCGTGGCGCGGACGCGCGTGAACCGCCCTGCAATCCCCTTCCACAGAAACGGCACCACCATGTCCCCTCGCCCCCAAGGCCCCTCCCGTCGTCTCCTCCTCGCCGGCGCCCTGGCCACCGTGTCCGCCGCCGTCACCGGCTGCTCCTCGGACAGCGACGCCGCCACGTCCGGCGGGTCCAAGCAGCTGCGCATCGGCTACTTCGCCTTCCCCAGCGGCGACTTGCTGGTCAAGAACAGAAAGCTGCTGGAGAAGGCGCTGCCGGGATACACGATCAAGTGGATCAAGTTCGACTCCGGTGCCAGCGTCAACCAGGCCTTCATCGGCAAGTCCCTCGACATCGCCGCCCTCGGCTCCAGCCCCTTCGCCCGCGGCATCTCCGGCAGCTCACCCATCCCGTACAAGGTGGCGTGGATCCTGGACGTCGCGGGCGAGAACGAGGCCCTCGTGGCGCGCAAGGACACCGGCATCACCGACATCGCCGGGCTCAAGGGCAAGAAGATAGCCACCCCGTTCGCCTCGACCTCCCACTACAGCCTGCTGGCGGCGCTGAAGGCGGCCGGACTCGCCCCGTCCGACGTGCAGTTGATCGACCTCCAGCCGCAGCCGATCCTCGCCGCCTGGGAACGCGGTGACATCGATGCCGCCTACGTCTGGCTCCCCACGCTCGACGAGCTGCGCAAGACCGGCACCCAGCTCACCAGCAGCAAGGAGATCGGCGCCGCGGGCAAGCCGACCCTCGATCTGGCCGTCGTGTCCGACGAGTTGATCGGCCGGGACCCGAAGGCCATCGCCGCGTGGCGCAAGGCGCAGGCCGAGGCGCTGCGCCTGCTCAAGTCCGATCCGGACGGGGCGGTCAAGGCGGTCGCCGCCGAGATCAACATCAGCGAGGCCGACGCCAAGGCCCAGTTGGCGCAGGGAGTCTTCCTCACTCCGGAGCAGGTCGTCTCCGCCGACTGGCTGGGCACCGACAGCGGTCCGGGCAAGCTGCTCACCTACGTCAGCGACACCGCCGCCTTTCTCGCCGAGCAGAAGCAGATCGACGCGGCGCCGTCCGAGGACGCGGTCCGCAAGGCGTTCTATCTGAAGGGGCTGTCCGATGTCGTCAAGTGAGCTCGCCGCCGCGCCGGTTGTCGAAGCGGAGCGCGCCGGGTCCGTCCGCATCGAGCAGGTCACGCACCGGTACGGGCGTGGCGGCGAGGCGTTCACCGCCGTCGGTCCGGTCGATCTGACCGTCCCCGCCGGGGAGTTCCTGGTGCTCGTCGGCGCGTCCGGGTGCGGCAAGAGCACGCTGCTGCGGCTGATCGCCGGGTTCGAGCGGCCCACGCACGGTGCGGTGCGCGTGTCGGGCGCCGAGCCGCGCCCCGGTGTCTCGGCCGGCGTGGTCTTCCAGACGCCGCGGCTCTTCCCGTGGCGGACCGTGCGCGGCAACGTCGATCTGGCGCTGCGCTACGCCGGGGTGGAGCGGGCCCAATGGCCGCAGCGCCGAGCCGAGTTGCTGGCCCGGGTCGGGCTGGAGGGCACCGAGCGGCGACGGGTCTGGGAGATCTCCGGCGGGCAGCAGCAGCGCGTCGCGATCGCCCGGGCCCTCGCCGCCGAGAACCCGCTCCTGCTGCTGGACGAGCCGTTCGCCGCCCTGGACGCGCTGACCCGGGAGCGCCTCCAGGAGGACGTGCGCCAGGTGACCGAACGCACCGGGCGGACCGCGGTGTTCGTGACCCACTCGGCCGAGGAGGCGGTGTTCCTCGGCTCCCGCATCGTGGTGCTGACCAAGAGCCCCGGCACCGTGGCCCTGGACCTGCCGATCAGCCTGCCGCGCGGCGACGTCGACGCCGAAGAGCTCCGCAACTCCCCCGAGTTCGCCGAGCTGCGCGCCCAGGTGTCCCACGCCGTCAAGTCCGCGGCGGCGGCCTGACCCCCGTACTCCCCTCTAAGGAAAGGAGTTCCACCCGTGAGCATCCTCAGCGAACGCCCGGCCGTCACCGGGCTCCCGATCACCCCGCTCGGCCCGAACTTCGGTGCCGAACTGCACGGCATCGACCTCGCCCGGCTCGACGACGACCAGGTCCGCGCGCTGCGCGAGGCGCTGGTGGCGTACAAGGTGCTGTTCGTACGCGGCCAGCACGGCCTCGACGACGCGGCCCAGATCGAGTTCGGCCGACGGCTGGGCGAGGTCACCGTGGGGCATCCGGTGCACGACTCCGGTGACGTGCCCCCCGAGGTGTACTCCCTGGACAGCCAGGACAACGGGTTCGCCGATGTGTGGCACACCGACGTGACCTTCGTACGGCGGCCCCCGGCCATCTCCGTGCTGCGGGCCGTGGTCCTGCCGCCCACCGGCGGTGACACCAACTGGGCGGACAGCCAGCTCGCCTACGAGTCCCTGTCGCCGGGGCTGCGCGCCCACATCGACACCCTCATCGCCGTCCACGACGGCAGCCGCGAGTTCGGCTACTACCTGGCCCAGCGCAGGCAGGGCCAGGGCAATCTGTGGGAGGGCGAGGTGTTCACCTCGCTGACGCCGGTGGAGCATCCGGTGGTGCGGGTGCACCCGGAGAGCGGGCGCAAGGGCCTGTTCGTGAACCCGGGCTTCACCTCGCACATCGTGGGCGTCTCGGAGCACGAGAGCCGCGGCCTCCTCGACATCCTGTACGCCCACCTCACCAAGCCGGAGCACGTCGTACGCCACCGCTGGCAGGCCGGCGACGTGGCCCTGTGGGACAACCGCAGCACGGCGCACTACGCCAACCGCGACTACGGCGACCAGCACCGGGTGATGCACCGGATCACGCTCCAGGGCGACGTCCCGGTGGGCCCGGGAGCCGCCACCGGCTGACCTGGGAAGGGCCTGGACGCCGACGCTTCCCGGGGGCGTCAGTAGTCTTCCGGCCATGGAGAACTCGGCCGAGACCGCATGCCGTGTCTGTGGACCGGACGACGGCGAGGAGCTGTTCGACCGGCACGGCCTACCTCAGTACGTGATCTGCGACTGCTGCTACAACGAGTCGGGCATCGGCGACGACACCCTGATGCAGGTCCGCGAGCTCCGCGGCCTGTGGGTCGGCCACGGTGCCCGGTGGCACCGGCCTGCCCGGAAACCGGCGGACTGGGACCTGCTGACCCAGATCGCGAACATTCCGCCCAGGTGGCGGTGAAAAGGGCGGCATCTGGATGCCCTTGACACCCGCCGGGGCATGCGACGTACGTTGAATTCGAGAATTCCTGGCGGGTGGAGGCCCTCGATGCACGCTCCTGGCGCGGCACCGCACGGTGTCCGCAAGGGTGCGTGGCTGATCATCCGGCGGCATGTCGACTACTGCCGCACCTCCTCCGCGGTCTGTCCTTCCGTACACGTCTGACCTTTCTCCTCGTGGCCCGCCCTTGTGCGCCGCACGGCCGCGAGTTCACTCGTTCTCGGAAGGAACTCCTCTTGTCCCGCCCTGCCCTGCACCTCGCCGTCGAGCTCGACGGCGACGGCGCTCATCCCGCGGCCTGGCGCCGCGCCGCCCACGCACCCGACGAACTGCTCACCCCGCGCCGCGTGGCCCGGGTCGCCGCCGTCGCGGAGAACGCCGGGTTCACCCTGATCACCCTCGACGACGGTGTGCTGCCGCCCGGCGCCTCGCCGAACCCGGTGGGCCGGATCGGGGCGGTGGAGCGGGCGGCCTTCGTCGCCGCCTCCACGAGCAGCATCGGCATCGCCCCCGTCGTACCGCTCACGTACGCCGAACCCTTCCATGTCTCCAGCCAGTTGGCGTCCCTGGACCATGTCTCCGCGGGCCGCGCCGGGTGGGTGGTGACCGAGGAGGAGCAGCCGGAGGCGGCGCGCGCCTGGGGCCGCCCGCTCGTCGACGGTGCCGACGCCCGGGCCCGGGAGTCACGGGACGGGCTGGAGGTCGCCCGGGCGCTGTGGGACTCGTGGGAGGACGACGCGGTCATCCGGTCCGTCGCCACCAGCCGCTACCTCGACCGGGAGCGGCTGCACTACATCGACTTCACCGGGGAGACGTACGCCGTGAAGGGTCCGGCGATCGTGCCGCGCCCGCCGCAGGGGCAGGTCGTCGTCCTGGGCCGGCCGGACCGGGTGCCCGCCGCACAGCTCGACGTCGGCCTCGTCGGCGGACCTGACCTGACGTCCGTCACCGCGGCCGCCGCTGCCGCCGGTACGGCCCGTGTCTTCGCCGAGGTCGAGGTCGCGCTCGACACCCCGGACGCCACCGCCGCCGACCGCGTCGCCGACCTGGAGCGGCACGGCCCGTGGCCGGACCGGGGACGACTGCGGCACATCGGCTCCGCCGGGCAACTGGTCGAGCTGCTCGGGGAGTTGAGCCGTCACGTGGACGGGGTACGGCTGCGTCCGCTGGTGCTGGACGAGGATCTGGCCGTCCTCTCCCGGCTCGTGCTGCCCGCCCTGTCCGAGCGGCGGCTCGTCGCCCGGCCGCTGCCGGGCACCTCCCTGCGCACGGCCTTGGGGCTGGCGCGCCCCGCCAACAGCTTCGCAGCCGCATCCGCCGTATCCGTTCGGGAGGACGCCCGATGACTCGCACCGACCCCCTCGACGTCCCCCGGCCGCACGCCCAGCTGCACTTCGGGGTCTTCTTCCAGGGCGTCAACCACTGGACCATCTGGTCGGCCCCCGAGAGCGGCTCCCAGATCGACCCGGCCTCCTTCCGCAAGGTGGCGCAGACCGCCGAACGCGGCCTGTTCGACGCGTTCTTCCTCGGCGAGGGGCTGCGGCTGCGCGAGGTCGACGGCAAGATCCACGACCTCGACGTGGCCGGACGGCCGGACGCCCTGACCCAACTCGCCGCGCTGGCCGCCGTGACCCGCCGGATCGGCCTGGTCTCCACCTCCAACTCCACCTTCAACGAGCCCGCCGACCTCGCCCGCCGCCTCTCCGGCCTCGACCTGCTCTCCGAAGGCCGGGCCGGCTGGAACGTGGTGACCACCGACAACGCCTGGACCGGCGCCAACTTCCGGCGCGGCGGCTACCTCGACCACGCCGACCGCTACCGGCGCGCCGAGGAGTTCCTCACCGTGGCCCGCGCGCTCTGGGACGGCTGGGCGGACGGGGCCGTCGCCGCGGCGCAGACGGCGTCCGCGTGGGCCGCGCCCGGTGCCGTACGCCAAGTCCGCCACCGTGGACCGCAGTTCGACGTCGACCTCGCCCCGACCCTGCCGCGCAGCGCCCAGGGCCACCCGGTGATCTTCCAGGCCGGTGACTCGGGCGAGGGACGTGACTTCGCCGCCCGCAACGCCGACGTCATCTTCTCCGCGCACGGCAACGACTTCGACGACGCGCTGGCCTTCGCCGAGGACATCCGCACCCGGCTGCGCGCCGTCGGGCGGCCCGACGACGATCTGCGGATCCTGCCCGGCACCGAGATCATCATCGGCGCCACCGAGGAGGAGGCGCAGGAGAAGAAGCGCTGGATCCGGCTCCAACAGGTCACCCCCGCAACGGCGTTGGGCATCGCCACCCTGCTGTGGGGCATCGACCTGTCCGACCGCGACGCCGACGGGCCGCTGCCCGCGGAGGACCCGGTGGTCGCCGAGAACGACGGCTCCTTCGGCGCCCGGCGCGTCGCCGACCCGAGGGCGGTCGTGGCGGAGTGGCGGGCGAAGGCGGAGGCGCACGGCTGGTCGCTGCGCGAGACCGTGATCGCGCTCGGCCCGCAGCGTGGCCACGTCGGCACGCCGGCCGGACTGGCCGACAAGTTCGCCCACTTCGTACGGCACGGCGCGCTCGACGGCTTCAACGTGACGCCGTACCTCATCCCGGACGGCCTCGACGACATCGTCGACCTGCTCGTCCCGGAACTCCAGGAACGCGGCGTCTACCGCACCGAGTACACCGGTACGACCCTGCGCGACCACCTCGGCCTGCGCGAGCCGCTCACCCACCGCGCCGCCGCCGACCGGCGCCAGGCGAGCTGACCGAACACCCCTGCCCCTGAGGAGAATTCATGACCATCGAGGCGACCGCCACCGACCTCCAGGCCTTCACCGAGAGCTGGCTGGAGTGGTACCGCGCCCAGGAGACCCGGCTCGCCGACCCGCACGGGTTCCTGGCCATCACCGGCCTGCACTGGCTCGACGAGCGTCCGCAGCGCTTCCCCGACGCGCCCGGCGCCTGGCACACCGGCCCCGAGGGTGTCGTCGTCACCCTCGACGAGGGCGAGGAACTGGTCGTCGAGGGCACCCCGGTGCGCGGTGAGCACCGCTTCGGCGTGCTACCCGAGCGCGGTGGTGTCAACGCGGTCTGGGGCGATGCGGTCATCGAGGTCGCCAAGCGCGGCGGTCATGACATCGTCCGCCCCCGGCACCCGGACGCCGAGCTGCGCACGGCCTTCACCGGTACCCCCGCCTACGCCCCCGACCCGCGCTGGGTCGTGCGGGGCCGCTACCTCCCGTTCGACGAGCCGCGTCCGACCACGGTGGGGGCCGCTGTCGAGGGGCTCGAGCATGTGTACGACGCCCCGGGCCGCATCGAGTTCGAGCTGGAGGGGCGTGAGCTGTCCCTGACCGCGTTCCCCGGGTATGCCGAGGGCACCCTGTCGGTGCTGTTCACCGACGCCACCTCCGGGGTCACCACCTACGCCGCCAACCGCTCCCTGACCGTCGGTCCGCCGGCGCCCGACGGCACGGTGACGCTGGACTTCAACCGTGCCGCCAACCTTCCGTGCGCCTACACCGACCTCGCCACCTGCCCGCTGCCGCCGGCCGAGAACCGGCTGCCGGTCGCGATCGAGGCGGGTCTGAAGATCCCCCGCGAGCGCGGCGGCGCCTGAGCGGACCGCCCCCGGTGCCGCCGGTGCCCGCCCGTCAGTGGCAGTGGCCCCGGCGGCCGAGGGTCTGCACCGGGGTCGCCCCGGGCCGGGTCCACTGGGCCACCGGGCGGCTGGTCGGGCCCCAGGTGGGGTTGCCGTCCGCGTCCGAACGCCACGACCAGCAGGCGTCGTACCCCTCCGGCCAGCCCTCGGGCTTGTCCTCCCACCTCTCGCGGCGGCCGTAGGGCGTCATGTCGAGCAGGGCGAGGGAGAGGTTGAGCGGCTCGTTGCCGCGGCCCGTCGTGGAGTACGTGAGGAAGGCGCGGTCGCCGTCGCGCAGGAAGCAGGTGAGGTGGCCCATGTCGCCGCCGACCGGGGCGGGCGTGTCGCGCACCGAGTACCAGGGCTGGGTGTAGCCCATGAACTCGACGAAGGAGGCCACCTCCTCCCAGGGGCCCGAGGTCAGGATGGCGAAGGAGACGCCCCTGGCATTGAGGTAGACGGCGTCCTTCAGGTGCCAGGCCGCGGTGGTGCAGCCCTCGCACTGACCCTGGGGCGGCGCGCCGTCGTACCACATGTGCTTGTACACCACGAGCTCGTCGCGGCCCTCGAACAGGTCCAGGAACGGGACCGGGCCGTCGGGGCCGGCGACCTCGACCGTCCCGTCGAACTCCACCATCGGCAGCCTGCGCCGGTCCGCGGCGAGGGCGTCGCCCGCCCGGGTGTGGGCCTTCTCGCGGACCAGGAGTTCGTCGCGGGCCTTCTGCCAGGTGGCCAGGTCGACGACGGGCGGTCGGCCGGTGGGCACGGCGGTCGGGTCGTCCGGTGTGGTCGTCATGGTGCGTCCTCCGTGGTGTCTCGTGCCGGGCGGTGTCGTACACCGTCCTGGGACGGTCACCGGAAGAGACTGCGGACGCGACCGAAACTCATCGATCCAGGCCTCTGGAATCCTGGCGAAGTCAGGGTGTGACGATCCTGTCCTGTTCCACCGGTGGTGTGCCGTCGTGCCACGGCAGGGCCCTGCCGAACCGGACGAGTTCGCCGTGGAGGGCGGGATCGACGCGCTCGGCGAAGATCAGGTCGAGTACCGCGACAGCGGCCTGTGACGGTGACTGGGCGTGGCTGTAGTCGCTGAACCAGGGGCGGGAGGTGGCGGTGTCGACCATGCCGGGGCAGACCGAGGCGACCAACGTGCCGGTGGCGAGGTCGTGGTCGCGGCGTGCGGCGGCGACCGCGCGGACCGCGGCGACCTGCGCGACCTTCGAGGGCACGTTCAGCCAGACCGGCCAACCCGCCTCCGTCGCCGTCCCGTTGTGAATCGCCGCGCGCCAGGACTCGACCGCCGCCTCGACCTGGTCGAGGCTCGCGTTCTCGAAGTGGTGGTGCAGCCGTGGGTCGAGATGGCCGAGCGTGCCGAGGCTGCTGGCCACCACCAGCAGCCGGCCGCCGGGGCGCAGTACGGGGCCGAAGGAGCGCAGGACGGCGTGGGTGGCGGTGTTGGAGACGTCGATGACCTCGTCGGCGCGTGCTGCCTGTGAGTCCTCGGGGAGCAGGCGGGTGACGGCGTTGGAGATGACGATGTCCACGCCGCCGTACCGGCTTTCGAGCTCCTTGGCGAGGGCGGCGACGGCGTCCGTGTCGGTGACGTCCAGGACCCGGCCCTCGACGCGGGCGCGGGTGCCCGGCAGTTGGGCGACTTCGCGGGCGGCGTCCTCGACGCGCCGAGGGTTGCGGCCGGTGAGCAGGACGAGGTCGTCGGGGTGCAGGCGGGCCGCCAGGCCTTCGACGAGGGCGCGGCCGAGTCCTTGGTTGGCGCCCGTGACCAGGGCGATGCGTGAGGCACTCATGACGACCACGCTAGGAACGCCGCGTCCATGAGTCCAACGAAAGTTCGGCAAGCGTGGTATGCGTGATCGTCATGGACTTCACGGATGTGTCGCTGACCTCGCTGCGCGTGTTCCGTGCCGTCGCCGAGCAGGGGACGTTCACCGCGGCCGCCGACGCGCTGGGATACACGCAGTCGGCGGTGTCCCGGCAGATCGCCTCGATCGAACGGGCGGCGGGCGCCGAGCTGTTGGAGCGGCGCCGCGACGGTGTACGGCTCACCGCCGCCGGGCACGTCGTCCTGCGCCGGGCGACGGTGGTGCTGGACGAGATCGACGCCACGGCACGAGAGCTGTCCGGTCTGCCGGAGCAGGCCGGCACGGTCCGCCTGGGATGGTTCCCCAGCGCCGGCGCCGTCCTCGTGCCCCGGGCCCTGGCCGCCCTGCGGCGCACCGACCCCGGCCTCACCGTGGCGGGCCGGGAAGGCAGCACTCCGGCGCTGGTGCGCGCCCTGCGGGCGGGCAGTCTCGACCTGGCCCTGCTCGCGTCGGCACCGCCCTTCCGGCCGCCGGACGCCGAGTCTCCGCCGCTGGTGCTGCGGACGCTCACCGAACGCGCGCTGTGCCTCGCGGTGCCCGCCGGTCACCCGCTCGCCCGGGGTGAGTTCGTGGACGTGGCCGATCTGCGGGGGCAGCGCTGGATCACCGGGTCCGGCTCCGGGGAGGACCGGCTGCTGGGGGTGTGGCCGGGGCTGGACGAGCGGCCGGAGATCGCCCACACCGCCCGCGACTGGCTGGCCAAGCTCCAGCTCGTCGCCGCCGGCTGCGGGCTGACGACCGTACCGGCGTCCCTCGCCCCCGCGGCGCCCCCCGGCGTTCGCGTCCTCCCGGTCCGCGGCGGGCCCCAGGAACAGCGGCGCCTGCTGCTGGCGCGCCTCCCCCACCCGCCGGCCGAGCCGGTCACCCGGGTGGCGGCGGCCCTTCGCGCGGTGGCCGTCGCGCTGGACGCCGACGCCGCTCCCTGAGCGGGCCGGCCTCGCCCCGCGTCCCGGCCTGAGGACGCTCGTCACCGGGTTCTGGCTCGGGGCGCGGAGCGAGCACCCCGATCGGGCCAGCACCGCTCGACGCCCGGGCGGGTGACGCCTTGACTGGCATGAACGGCGCGGCGGCACAGGTGGGAGGCGCGATGGCGTGGAGGGCGCGGCTGGAGCGCCTGCGTACCCACGCCGAGCAGCGGTTCCCGGTCATCGTCGAGCTGACGGGCAGGCTGCTGTCAGGGAACCTCCTGGACGCCGGGACGAGGCTCGCCGCGCAGGCGTTCCTGGCCGTGATCCCGCTGCTGTTCGCGATCGCCGCGTTCACCCCGCACAGCGTCCGCGAGCAGTTGCGGGAGTCGCTGCGCGCCATGTTCGGTCTGACCGGCCACTCCGGCGTGGAACTCGATCAGGTGCTGGGCACCTCCGCCGACGACAGTCTGCGCGAGACGACCGGCGCTGTGGGCCTGGTGGTGGCGCTGGTGTCGGCCACCAGTTTCAGCCGGGCCATGGCCCGGGTCTGCGAGCGGGCCTGGCGGCTGCCGAAGTCGGCGACCAGGATCGCGGCCTGGCGCTGGCTGGTGTGGCTCCTCGTGCTGGTGCTCGTCGTGCTGCTCCAGGAGCCCATCCGCGAGGGCTTCGGCGCCGGCGCGTGGCTGGGCGTCCCGCTCTTCTTCGTCCTGAGCACCGGCCTGTGGCTGTGGACGCAGCGCCTGCTGCTGGCCGGCCGGGTCCCCTGGCTGCCGCTGCTGCCCGGAGCGCTGCTCGCCTCGGCCGCCACGAGCGCCCTGGCCCTGACGGCCCGTCTCTACATGCCCGGCGCGCTCAACCGCACCCTGGACGAGTACGGCTCCCTGGGCGTGGTCCTGACGCTGCTGTCCTGGCTGATCGTGGTGTGCGCGACGGTCACCTTCGCGGTGACGATCGGTGCCGTGCTGGCGGAGGAGCCGCCGCTCGACCACGTCCTGTGGCGAGGCGGCCCCCCACCTCGCCGCGACTGAGAACGGATGCCGAGTCGAGTGCTCAGTCGAGGCAGAACTCGTTGCCCTCGACGTCCTGCATCACGATGCAGGACTCGTTGACGCCGTCGGCCTTCAGCAGCTGCACCCGCACCGCGCCGAGCGCGAGCAGTCGCGTGCACTCGGCCTCCAGCACGGCGAGGCGCTCCTCGCCGACGAGCCCGGTACCGACCCGCACGTCGAGGTGCACCCGGTTCTTGACGACCTTGCCCTCGGGGACGCGCTGGAAGTACAGGCGCGGGCCGACGCCCGTGGGATCACTGGCCGCGAACCAGGCGTCCCGCTCCTCCGGGGGCTGGGCCTCGTTGTAGGCGTCCCAGTCGGCGAAACCCTCCGGTGGCGGCGCCTCGTATCCCAGCACCTCGCACCAGAAACGGGCGACTCGCTCGGGCTGCGCGCAGTCGAAGGTGACCTGGAATTTCTTGATCGATGACATCGGGGCACCCTAGCAAGGCCGTTGTCCGGTCCCCTCGGCGTCACACCCTCTCCACGCCCAGATGGTCGGCCAGACGGTACGCCTGTGCCAGCAGCGTCCCGTACGTGACCAGCGCGTCGGGGTCCTCGGGCGCGGCGCCCGGGAGCTGCCGGCGCAGGGCGTCGAGGGTGCGCCGCAGCTCGGCGGTGGCGTCGTTCAGGGCCCGTCCGGTGGTCTCGTCCCCGCCGTCCCGGGCGAACCGGTACGCGCTGTAGAGGTGCACGGCGCGCGCCGTGTCGCGCAGAAAGTCCGCGTAGGCCGTGGTGACGGCGTCGGCCGGCCGGGACGTGGTGCCCTCGGCCGCCTCGCGCACGGTGCGCGTCACGCCCACGGTGTGGACGGCGACGTGGTCGAGCACGGCCAGCGCGTCGGCGTACGTCGTACCGTGCGGGGCCGCGTGCTGTCGGCGCGGCCGCCTGAGGTTGCCCCGGAGGCTCTCCTCGCTCCAGCCGATCGCCGACCTGGCCTGGTCGACGAGGCGTCCCAGCCGCAGGGCGCGCTGGTGCCGTACGTCGGCGTCGTGGCCGTCCCACTCGGCGGCGGTGAGCGCGTCGGCCACGTCGTCCAGGATGTCGCGGGCCTCGCGGGCCGCCTCCGCCAGCGCGGCGCGGGTGTCCCGCAGATAGGTCGGGGGCCGGATCAGCGCGTTGACGGCCACCCCGACCAGCGCGCCGAAGACCGCTTCCGAAAGGCGTGCGGCGGCCCCGCCGAGCGTGACCTGGCCGCCGGTCAGGACGAACAGTGCCCCGGTCGCGCCGAAGATGCCCTGGCTCCCCAGGCGCCGCCACTGTCCCAGCAGCAGGACCAGCGGCAGGACGACGGCCATCGTGACCATGGCGTTCCCCACCAGCATCGCCGCGGCGGTCGCCACGATGGTGCCCACCGCGATCGCCGCCAGCTGCTGGAGCCCGTGCGCGACCGACCGGTACACCGTCGATTCCACCAGCGCGATCGCCACCCACGGCGCCACCAACGCCATCGGGGCGGCCAGCCACCACCCCGCGACGGCCCACGCCACCCAGGCCGCCAGCGCGGCCTTCCCGGCCTGCGCCACCACGTCCCGCTCACGCCCGGGCTCCGCCCAGGCCCGTCGCACGGCCGTCACCGCGTTCCGGGCGCGCCACCTGGTCGCCCGGCTCGTCCTGCCGATCCACTCCATGCCCCATCAGGTGCCACATCTGGGACGAACGGCACCTGGGACCGCCACCGCGGGTTCGGGCGCGGCGGAGTGCGGTCGTCCGATTCCCGGGCCGTCGCGGGGGTGGCTGCCCGTCGGCTCGCGCGCGAGGATGCTTCTTCGAGCCGGTGAGCATCGAGGGAGCCTCGGATGGGTTCACATGCGGCGCCGCACCACCACCGGAAGGCCTTTCTGGTCGCATCCGCGGTCGTACTGACCGCGGCCGGTCTGCTCGGACTCCCCCGCGCGGACGGGGCGCCTTCCGCGGCCGACGCCGCCGACGCCTGCCGCAGCACGAGCGTCAACCTGCCGCGCGGCGACTGCGGGCCCTTCTGGCAGGTCCTCGCGGAGGACTTCAACGGCGATGTGGTGCCGCTGGGCGCGTTCAGCGACTGCGACCACGACGCCGACACCTCCGCCGCCCACTGCGGAGGCCTCAGCGGCTCGTACCGCGACAACTGGTGGGCCTATCCGACCGGTTGGCGCGACACCGCCAACAGCCGGGGCCGGGACGTGGTCGGTGTCTATCACCCCGAGGACACCGTCAGCGTCGGTCCGGCGGCCGACGGCGACGGACGGATGACCATCCGGATGTGGCGGCCCGCCGACGGCGGCCCCGTGCACGCCGCCGCGGTGGTCCCGCGGGCCGTGATGGAGATGACGTACGGCAAGTACAGCGCGCGGATCAAGGTGACGAAGCCGGCGCCCGGCTACAAGTCCGCCTGGCTGCACTACGGGGGCGGCTGCGAGATGGACCATCCCGAGGGCGAGTGGACCGGTTCGCTGACTGCGTTCCACCATCCGTGCGGGGGCGGCGAGCAGGGGTCGTTCCCGGGCAGCGACGACTGGACCGAGTGGCACACGGTCTCCACGGAGTGGACGCCGGGGCACGTCCGCTTCTTCGTCGACGGCCGGCAGATCGGACAGGACACTCGCGGGGTGCCCGACCAGCCGCTGTCGTGGGTGCTGCAGAACGAGAGCGCGCTGGAGGGGCCGGGGGCGGCGCCGGGCAGCAGCGCCCAGCTCGACATCACGTGGGTCGCGGCGTACGCGTACGACTGGGGGTGATCCCATCGGCGGCGCGGCGGTAGCGGGTGGCCAACTCCGCGAAGGCCGCGGCCAGTTCGGGTGGGCCGACCACTTCGATGTCGGCGTCGAAGTGGCCGAGGGCGGTGGCAAGGCCGGTCCATGACCAGGAGCCGAGGGTGAGCCGGCAGTGGTGGGGGCCGAGTTCCTCGACGGTTCCGTCCTGGGCGAAGGGCGCGACGTCGGCGGCCGGGAGGTGCAGGACGACTGCGCCCCGGCAGGGCCAGTCGGTGGTGGTGCCGTCGTTGCCGCGGAACCGGCTGGTGACGAACGTGGCGACGTCCCCGCCGGGGAGGGCGCGGGGCGTGAAGCGGGGGCCGGTGGGGGTCCGGGGGCGGATGCGGTCGACGCGGAACGTACGCCAGTCCTCGCGGTCGAGGTCCCAGGCGACGAGGTACCAGCGGTCCCGCCAGGTGACCAGGTGGTGGGGTTGCACGCGGCGGCGCTCGGCGGTGTCGGCGCCGCCGTGCGCCGGGGTGTGGTCGAGGCGCAGTTCCTCGCGGGCGTGGACGGCACGGCTCAGCTCCCTCAGCACCTGGGCGTCGACCCGCGCGGCGTCCGGGGCCTCCGGCGGCGGGACGGCGGTGACGCGCACCAGATCGATGCGGTGCCGCAGGCGGGGCGGCATGACCTGGCGGAGGGTGGCCAGGGCGCGTTCGGCGTCCTCGGCGACGCCGGTGCGGGTGGCCGCGGTCCGCAGCGCGACGGCCAGGGCGACGGCCTGGTCGTCGTCGAACAGCAGGGGCGGCAGCTGGGTCCCGGCCGCGAGGCGATAGCCGCCGCCCGGGCCCTTGACGGTCGTGATCAGGTAGCCGAGGTCGCGCAAGCGGTCGATGTCGCGGCGCACGGTCCGCGCGGTGATGTCGAGACGCCCGGCGAGCTCCTCGCCGGACCAGTCACGGTGGGTCTGCAGCAGGGACAGCAGCGCGAGCAGCCGGGAGGACGTTTTCCGCATGGGACCCATGGTCGCCGAGGTAGCGGACACAACCTGTCCGCTACCTCCGCCAGGGTGGCGTACGAGCCGGTCGCAGGGCCGTGCCACATCGAGGCGAGGAGCCGACCATGTCCGTCACGACCACCACCCACCTCAACTTCCGCGGCGCCGCGCGCGAGGCGCTGGACTTCTACCGGTCCGTGTTCGGCGGCCGGACCGTCGCGGTCACGTACAAGGACGCCGGCGCCGTACGGGACGAGAGCGAGGCGGACTGGGTGATGTGGGGCGAGGTGACCGGGGACGACGGCTTCCACGTCATGGCCTACGACGTGCCCGGCCACCTGCCCTGGAACCAGGGCGAGAACCCGTTCTTCGTCTCCGTGCGCGGTACCGACGCCGAGGAGATCAGCACCCTGTGGGGCAGGCTCGGCGCCGGCTCGACCGTCGTACGTCCGCTGGAGCCCGCGCCGTGGGCGCCGCTGTACGGCATGCTCACCGACCGCTTCGGCGTCACCTGGGTGCTCGACGTGGCCGTCCCCTACAACGCCTGAGCCCCGGGAACGCCATGACCGTCCTCGACGACCGCGCCCTCAACCGCGCCACCCTCGCCCGCCAGCACCTGCTCACCCGCACTGACGCCGCCGTGCCCGAGGCGGTGGCCCACCTGTGCGGACTGCAGGCGCAGGAGCCCCAGGAGCCGTTCATCGGGCTGTGGTCCCGGCTCGCCGGCTTCGCGCCGGGGCGGCTGGACGAGGCGATGACCGGCCGCGCGGTGGTGCGCACGCACCTGATGCGCCGTACCGTCCACCTCGTCACCGCGGGCGACGCGCTCGCCTGGCGGGCCCGCCACGACGCGATGCTGCGCGGGCGCGTCCTGGGCACCTACCGGCGGGAGTTGGCCGGCATCGACCTGGACGAGGTCGCCGCCGCAGGCCGGGCGGTCATGGCCGACCAGCGGCCCCGCACCATGCGCGAGCTCGTCGAGGCCCTGGCGGACCGCTGGCCGGGGCCGCCGCGCCGGGTCCTGGGCGAGCTGGTCGTCGCGGCCCTCGTGCCCATGGTCCAGCTGCCGCCGCGCGGCCTGTGGCGGCAGTCCGCCGGCGTGCGCAACCTGCCGCTGGCCTCCTGGCTCGGACGGGACATCGATCCGCTGCCCGCCGGGGACGGCGACCCCGTCGGGCGGCAGCTGGTACGCCGTTACCTCACGGCGTACGGGCCCGCCGCCGGCGCGGATCTGCGCGCCTGGTGCGGTCTGTCCGGACTTCCCGCCGCGGTCAGGGCCGTACGGGAAGAGCTCGTCGTCTTCCGGGACGCGCGCGGCCGGGAGCTGTTCGACCTGCCCGACGCGCCCCGCCCCCACCCCGACACCCCGGCGCCCGTCCGCTTCCTGCCGGCCTTCGACAACGCCCTCCTCGGGTACCACGACCGCAGCCGCATCGTCGACGCCGCCCATGTCGGGGTGTCCGTCGCGGGCCATCGCACGGTCCTGGTCGACGGACGGGTCGCGGCGACCTGGGCCGTGCGCGAGGACCGTCTGCGCATCAGTCCCCTGCGCCGCCTGACCGCTCTGGAGGAGGACGCCGTTCGCGCGGAGGCCCGGGAGTTGGCCGCCTTCCTGGACGAACGGATCGAGCACATTCACATCGACACGGTCACCTGACGCCGGCTCACGGCAGCGGATCGAGCACCGGGTTCGTGAGGTGCTGGTAGATGATCGAGGTGCGAAAGCCCACGATCTCGCGCCGGTTGGTGAACTGGTCCAGCAGGAAGGCGTGCAGGTGGTCGATGTCCTGCGCCGTGACGTGGACGAGGAAGTCGTCGCTGCCCGCCATCGTGTAGACGGAGACGACTTCCGGGAGCCGGGTCACCGACTCCTCGAAGGCCGCGACGACGTCCCGGCGCAGCGGCCGGATCTGCGTGGCGACCATCGCCTGCACCGAGCGGTTGAGCGCGCGCAGGGAGACCTGCGCCCGGTATCCCTCGATGACGCCGCGCTGCCGCAGCAGCCTGGTGCGTTCGAGGCAGGTGGACGGCGCGATGCCGAGCTTCTCGGCGAGGGCGCGGTTGGAGAGCCGACCGTCCTTCTGGAGATGGTGCACGATCGCCGAATCAACTTCGTCCATGGTCGCCTCCATGAGCCGGATTCCGAATTTCCTTCGGCCGAACGCCAGTTGGGCCGTTCACAACCCTAGCTTCGACCGTATGAGCCAAGCACTGGAACACGAAGAGGTCGTCGTCCGCCGCGGCCGGCGGTCCGGGCTGCCGATCATCGTCGCCGTCCATTCACGCGCGCTCGGACCGGCGGTCGGCGGCTGCCGGATGCGCCGCTACGACAGCTGGCGGGACGGACTCACCGACGCGCTGCGGCTGTCGGAGGCCATGACCTACAAGGCGGCCGTGGCCGGCCTCGACTTCGGCGGCGGCAAGAGCGTGATCGCCCTGGACCGGGACACCGACCTCACCGCGGAGCTGCGCGAGGCCGCCCTGGAGGACCTCGGCGAACTGATCGCCTCGTGGCAGGGGTCGTACCGCACCGGCCCCGACATCGGCACCGGCCCGCAGGACATGGTGGTGCTGAAGCGGTTCACGCCGTACGCGTACTGCGCGCCCCAGGAGCACGGCGGGACCGGCGACTCCGGCGGCCCCACCGCCTCCGGGGTCCTCGCGGCGCTGCGCGCCGGGGCCCGGCATGTCTTCGGCGACGCCTCCTGCGCCGGCCGCACGGCGGTCGTCAGCGGGTTCGGTTCGGTCGGTGGCCGGGTCGCGGCCGCACTGGCCGCCGAGGGCGCGCGGGTCCTGGTCTCGGACGTCGAGGAGTCGCGCATGCAGGCGGCGCTGGCCGCCGGGTTCGGCTGGGTCGAGCCGGACGAGGCACTGTCCGCACCGGCCGACATCCTCGTCCCGGCCGCGATCGGCGGCGTCCTGAGCGAGGAGAGCGTGCCGCGGCTGGCGGCGCCCCTGGTCGTCGGCCCGGCGAACAACCAGCTCACCGAGGACTCGGTCGCCGACACCCTCGCACGACACGGAGTCGTCTGGATCCCGGACTACGTCGCCGGCGCCGGCGGCATCGTCTACACGCTCAGCCGGGAATCGGACCACGACAGCGACGAGGCCTCCCGCAAGCGGGTGGACGGAATCGGAGACACCGTCAACCACGTGCTGGAACTGGCCCGTTCGACCGGCGTCACCCCGCTGCGGGCGGCCCGGCAACTGGCCGAGGCCCGGCTGACCGCTGCCTCTCGGAAGGTCTGAGCGGCTGCACCACTCACACGACGGTCACCGGATGCCGGACCACGGCGTCGAACAGATAGCCCTGGGTGTTCGGCACGGTCGTGTCCGGCTGGGTGCGGCCGGCGCGGTCCGTGGCCCGGGCGAGCAGGCTGTACGGTCCCGGCGCCGGCGGCCGCCAGTCGGTGGACCAGCGGACCCAGCCGTCGCGGTGCCCGGCGTCGTGCAACCGGGCCCGCCGCCAGCGCGCCCCGCCGTCCGTGCTGACGTCCACGCGGACGATGCCGCCGCCCCCGGACCAGGACCGGCCCGTCAGCCGGTGCTCCCGGCCCGCGTCGAGGCTCGCGCCCCACGCGAGTTCCCAGGCGCTCTTCACGGTCTGGCGGGTCAGCGGGGCGCTGCCGCCCGGCGGGTAGGAGTCTCCGAAGAGCCGGTAGAAGTCGGTGTTCCAGGGCGAGTACAGGGGCTGGGCCGACACCTCGATGTCGCCGACCCACTTGATCGACGCGATCCCGACCCAGGACGGGACCAGGACGCGTACCGGGTGGCCGTGGTCGTACGGCAGCGGCTCACCGTTCATCTCGTACGCCAGCAGCACGTCGTCCAGCGCCTTCGACAGCGGCAGCGGGCGGCGGACCCGGCCGAGGTCGGTCCCGTCGGCGGTCACGTAGGAGGCGTCCAGGCCCCGGGGCATCACATCGACGGCGGCGCCGCCGAGCCCCGCGCGCCGGAGGACGTCGGCGAGCCGCACCCCTCGCCAGCGCGCGGTGCCGATCGCTCCCAGCGTCCAGGCGGTGCCGCTGACGGTCTGGCCCTGCTGGGAGGTGAAGTAGCTGCGCCCGTTGCCCGCGCACTCCACGAACGCCGTACGGGTGACGGCGGGGAACCGCTTCAGGTCGTCGAGGGAGAGCTCCACGGCGCGGCCGTGGACCAGTCCGTCGCCGTGCACGGTCAGGGTCCAGTCGGCGGCGTCGAGGACCGGGGTGGAGGTGTGGTTGCGGACGAAGAAGTGGTCCACCGGTGTGTGATAGCCGGTGCCCGCGAGCGAGGCGAACCGGGTCTCCGCGTTGGTGCCGCGCACCGTGAACCACTCGTCGGGCAGCGGTTTGACGATCCCCGGTGAAGTGGCCGCCGCCGCACGGGCGTTGAGCGCCGCGGGGACGGCGAGGGCGCCACCGGTCGCCGCCAGCAGCCGGAGCATGTCCCGCCGCGAGACCCCGTCCGCGCGGGCCTCCCCGGCCAGCCACTGCCGGAGTCTGCGACGGTCGTAGGCGGTTTCGGGTGTGCGCATGGAGGTCTGCCCTTTCGGAGGAACGGCCAGGGGTGAAGCGGGGGTTGGAACCCGCCGGGTACGCGGGTGCGCGCGTGCGCGGGTTGTACGGGTGCGCGCGTGCGCGGGTTTTCCGGACGTCGCCGAGCGGCGCAGGTCAGCGCGGGGAACCGCGCCGACCGGGCACTGTGGCCCGGTCGTTGCGCTGCTACACGTGGAAGATCAACAACAGCCGTGCGACGAGAGCACGCGGTACCGCTGAACGGCGGGGCGGCGTCGGCTGAGGATCATGCGGGCCATCGTACGAGGAAACCCCGACCCCTGACAGGGGCAGCCGTCACTCGTCCACGGGGTCCTCCCGTACGACGTGCACGGCGGCCTCCTCGGCGCCCGCCGCGCCGCCGTCGATGCCCTCGTCCGCGGCGACCAGCTCCTTGGTGGTGTCCTCGTGGGCTCCCTCGTCCGGCGCCACCAGCCGGCCGGCGCGCTCGGCGCCGACCTCCGGGTCGCGCGGTTCGCCCGCCGCCCCGGGGGTGTCCCCGATCCCGTCCCCGGCCGGTTCCGTCACGTCGGCGACCTCCTGGCGCAGCCGCTCGTCCAGGGACTCGCCTTCCCGCTGCTCCGCCGCCGTGGTGCCGGTCTTGGTCACGCCCAGCGGCTTCTCCGGCGGCGAGTACCCCTCGTCCAGCATGTCGTCGTACGTGCGCTCGTCGACCGCGTCCTGGAGATCCAGCGGAGCGGCGTCCTCCTGGTCCTCGTTGCCGCCTGTCGGCTGGTAGACCTCGTCGCCCATGTTCTCGTCACTCATGATCGCCTCCCGGACGTGCTGGGTGGGTGCTTCTGTCTGCGGGGAGTACCGGGTACCCAGGGCGTGACACCTGTCGTCCGACGTGGATTTCCGGGCCGGACGAGGGGGCTGACCTCCTGCGGAGCCTCTCGGCGCCTATGAGGGTGCTGTGAATTTCCGGGGCGGTTGAACACAGGCCGCTCCGCATCCGTATGGGGCCGGGGGATTTCCATGCCGGACGGACCACCACCGACGCAGGAGTACTTCCGTGGGACGCAGTAAGCGCAGACGCCCGACAGGTGCACGGCGGGCCACCTTTGCCGCCGTGGCTCTCATGCTGGGAGGCGGTGGCCTGGTGGCCGCGAACGTGTACGCCTCCGCGACCGAGGACACCTCCTCGCCGACGACCCTGTCGGCCGAAGGTGGTTGGGGAGCGGGCACGATCGACTGCCCTGACGTGGGTGACAAGTTGACCAGCGTGCCCGACGGCGCGCGGGCTGACGTCGACAACGAACTCGCCCAGCTGGACCAGCAGACGGCCCAGGCCTACCAGCGGTTGCAGGACCCGGCGGTGCAGAACCGTGAGGCCGCCGTGAGCCAGGTCGTGCAGCCGCTCTCGGAGAACCGGGCGGCGACGATCCAGCGCATCGCCGCCGCACTCGAACGGACCGGTGAACGCCCCGAGGGCCTCGACCAGTTGGCCGCGTGCACGCTCCGCGAGTCCGACGACCAGGCCGGCGGGCAGGGCCAGGAGGGGCAGGGCGACCAGAACGGCCAGGACGGTCAGAACGGTCAGGGCCAGAGTGGCCAGGACGGTCAGAACCAGGGTGGCCAGGGTGGTCAACAGCAGGGCAACGGCGGTCAGTCCGGCAACGGTCCCGTCGCCGCCGACTACGCCGACATCACCACCGCGCCGCCCGCCGCACCGGCCCCCAACCCCGGCGCCGACGCCTCCAAGGGCAGCTTCGTCACCAGCTGCGGCGTGAACGCCAACGGCCTGTTCAACTCGGACAACGTGATCGTTGCCCCCGGCGTGTCCAACGGCGCCCACCACTTCCACGACTACGTCGGCAACCAGGCCAACAACGCCTTCGCCGACGACAACGAACTGGCGGGCGGCGACACCAGCTGCGTCGACAAGGGCGACAAGTCCTCGTACTACTGGCCTGTCATACGGCTGCAGAACGGCACCCAGGAGCAGGACGCTGGCAGCCCCGGCGGCGGCATCGAGGGCAACGCGGGTGAGATCGTCACGCCCAAGGAGGTCACGCTCACCTTCGTCGGCAGCCCGACCAGCAAGGTCACGGCCATGCCCCGGCTGCTGCGCATCATCACCGGCGACGCCAAGGCGTTCGTCAACGGCACCGCCAACGCCAACGCGTCCTGGAGCTGCACCGGCTTCGAGGACCGCCAGCTGAAGGACAAGTACCCGCTGTGCCCGCAGGGCAGCGACGTGGTCCGCACCTTCAAGTTCCAGAGCTGCTGGGACGGCCGCAACATCGACAGCGCCAACCACCGCACCCACGTGGCGTTCGCCCAGGCCGACGGCGCCTGCCCGGCCGGCTTCAAGGCGATCCCGCAGCTCGTCCAGCGCATCGTCTACGACATCGACGCGCCGAGCCTCCAGGACGGCGGCCGCACCACGCCGCTGTTCGCGGTGGACGCCTTCCCCGAGCAGCTGCACAAGCCCGTCACCGACCACGGCGACTTCATCAACATCTTCGACGAGAGCCTGATGAACGAGATGGTCGGCTGCATCAACGACGGCAAGCAGTGCGGCGCGGGCACCGGCGGGGGCGGGGGCGAGGAACCCGGCAACGGCGGTAACGACAACGGGGGCGGCGACAACGGCGGCGGCGACAACGGGGGCAACGGCTCGGACGGCGGTGCCACCCAGGAGCCCGGTTCCGGTGGCGGCGACAACACGACGGCCCCCGCGCCTGGTTCCGGTTCCGACTCCGGCTCGGGTTCCGGTTCCGGTTCTGGTTCCGGTTCTGGTTCCGGTGACAACGGCGGCTCCGACGACAAGCCCCAGGAGCAGCCGACGCCGCCCGCCAAGGAGAGCACCGCACCGGCCGCCGACGAGCCGAGGACGTACACCTCGCCCTCGGCCACGCAGCGGCCCAACTCCCAGTCCCCGGCAGCGGACGACAACACGGCAGGCGCCTCCGGGAGCAGCAGCCCCTCGACCGGTGCCGTGGCGCAGCCTCCGCTCGGGGCGCAGACCGAGCCCCAGGGCGGCGGGGGCAGCCTCGCCGAGACCGGCACCCAGCTGTGGCCGGCCGCGGCGGGCGCGGTGCTCCTGATCTCCGGGTTCGTTCTGCTACGACGCACCAGGCGCCGTTACATGTGAGCCGGTGAGCCCACCCCGCGCCGATATGGAAGTGCGGGCGGACCTCGGGACATGTCAGGGTCGCTGCCGTGACCCTGATGAACGTGCTCGTCGACTTCGCCCGCACCGGCCGGATCGGGCCCCTGGAGTGCGGAATGCCCCTGACCGAGGCCGAGGAGCTGCTCGGTCCGGGGTGTCCGCACCCCGCCATCCGGTTGAGGGGGCCGGACATCGACGGCTACCCGTACACCTGGGGCTCCCTCGAGCTGACCGTCACCCGGCGGGCGGTGAGCGGCCTCGGCATCGACGCGTATCCCGGGTCGACCGTGCGGCTGCCCGAACTCGTCCTGCCCGACGCGGAGTCGTACGAGTCCACCATCGACCGCGAGCAGCTTCTGGCGGCGCTGGATGCCGCGGGCTGTGCACACCACCTCAACGACCGGCTCACCTTCGGCGAGCAGAGCAGCATCCTCACCCGGCCCGGCGACGTGTGCGCGGTTTTCGGCCTCCGCGACCGGAAGGACCAGGTGCCGCACCCGGGCCGCCACTATCTCCTGGTGATGCACAAGCACACGGCCTGACCTCGGTCAGGGCGCGCACCGCGCGCTCCGGTCCGCCTCCGCGCTCCACCGTCGAGGCCCCGGTCCCGGCCTGCGGGACCGATTGTCAGTGATCGCCGCTAACGTTCCACGCATCGTCGCACTGGCGCCGGGATGTCCCCGGTTGAACTGTGCTTTCTTCTTGCTGCGCTGATGCGGAAGGCGGGGACTCGTGGGTTGGCTCTCGGCGGGTGACGGGTATGAAGTCGCCCTGGTGGACGGGCGGGTGGCGGCGCGTGCCACCTCGGGCCGGGCGGCGGGGCGGCAGTTGAAGTCGCTGCCGCGCGCGCTGCGGGACCACCCGGAGGTGGACCGGCTGCGGCGGTTCGCCGAATGGCTGGATCGGCACGCCACGGCCTGCGTCGCACAGGTCGACTCCTGGATGGTGTCGTCGCTGCCCGTGCCCACCGGTCTGCTGGCCCGGGTGTGGCCGGACGAGGCCTGGCAGTCGGCGCTGCGGGACATCGCGGTGGTGGGCGACGACCCGGACGAGGTCGGGTTCCTGCGCGGCGCCACCGAGGACGGCGAACTGCGGGTGGTGAACCTGGACGGCGAGACGGTACGGCTGTCGCCGCGCACGGTCACGCTGCCGCACCCGGTGCTGCTGCCGGACCTGGAGGACATCCGGGAGTTCGCGGCGGAGCTGGGCATCGTGCAGCGTGTCGAGCAGATCCACCGGGCGACCTGGCAGCGGCCCGACGACCTCGATCCGAAGGCCACCGAGATACGCGAGTTCACCGGTGGCTCCTTCCGCTCCCGCTTCGCCCTCGCCGCGCGCGCCAGTTCGCTCGGCTACCGGGTCTCCGGGGGCTATTCCACGGCCCGGGTGCGGGACGGCGGGCGGACCGTCGAGGCCGCGGTGTGGATCGGGGAGCCGTACTGGGAGGACACGGTGGAGACCGGTGCCCTGACCTGGCAGGACCAGGACGGGCGGGCCCTGCCGCTGCGGGAGGTCGGGCCGGTGGCCTGGTCGGAGGGGATGCGGATGGCCGCGGCGCTGTACGCCGGGCGCGTGATCGAGGAGGGCAAGAGCGCATGAGCGGGGGGACGCAGGTGTCGTACGAGGAACTGCTGGCGGCGGGCGCGGTGTTGCCGCCCGACGTCGAGGGGGCGGGCGAGCGCGCGGTGCCGCTTACGGCGCGCAGCTACCGCCATCCCGGTCTGGACGACCGTGTGGTGGTGCGGCTGGTCGCCGGTGAGCTGGGCGCGGCCGAGGACCTGGCCGCCGGGTTCCTCGGCATGGAGCAGGACGCCGAGCCGGCCGTCGTGGGCCTCGGCCTGCGCCAGTCGCTGGGCTTCCCGGAGTGGGTGCTGGTGCACCACCCGGAGGACGGCCACCACGCCCTGGGGGTCGTGCCGGACCTGGAGCGGGCGGCCCGGCAGGCGAAGTCCCGGCCGAAGGCCGCGCTGGACGCCTATCTGGAGCTCGGCGGGCGGCTGGCGGCGTCGGTGCCGCACTTCCTGCCGACGTTCTACGAGCAGGCCGGCCGGGTGTTCCTCGCCGAGGAGAACGCCACCTATGCCGCCCAGTTGTTCACCCGCGCCCGCAAGGCCGAGGCGGAGCACGGGCTGACGGTGGAGGAGGAGCGCCTCGACGCGGTGTTCCTGGAGTTCGCGCTGGCCGGTGCGCTGCCGGTCAAGGTGCTGTCCGCGTACGGCAAGGAGCTCGCCGCGCGGGTGTCGGCGCAGGAGGCGCTGCGCCGCTTCACCCGGCTGTGTCTGCGCCGCACGGCGGGCGGGCTGCCGCCGTCCGCGCAGATGGCCACCGACCTCCGCAGGCTGGCGCGCGCCGCCGGTCAGGACACCGACCGTGCCGAGCAGGAGTATCTGGCCGAGTTGCTGGAACTTCCGGCGACGCTGCGGGCCGCGGCCGGCTGGTGGAAGGGCCACCGGGCCGCCCTGGTGGCGCTGGCCGAGCGTGAACGGCGGGTGCGGGGCGCCCTGTTGGACATGCTTCCCGCCGGTTCGGACGACGACCTGCCCGCGATGTGGCTGGAGGTGCTGGAGACCTCGGGCGCCACGGCCGGGCTGTGGGACGGCTCCCTGCCCGCCGAGGAACGGCCGAGTGACGGTACGGCGGGCTGGCTGGAGCGCTTCCTGACGTTCCGGGAGCGGGCCCGGTCCTGGCGCGGCTCCACCCGGATGCCGGAGCTGTACCCGCTGGTGGAGCGGGCAGCGGACCGGCTGCGCGGCGAACTCGCCGCGTCGGGGCGGGCGTTGAAGGTGCAGCAGGACATCGACCTGATCGACCTGCTGCTGTCGCTCGACGTGCCGGTGGCCGCGCCGGGCAAGGACGAGCATCTGCCCCTGCAGAGCTGGGCCGTCGGCGAGGGGCAGCGGGACCTGGTGCTGCTGGGCGCCGACTCCCGGTTCCGGGACGCCTTCCTGCGGGGCGCGGACCAGTTCCACAACCACGACCAGGCGCACCGCGCCATCCGTCTGCTGGCCGACTCCCCCGGTGGCCGGCCCTGGCTGGCGGAGTGGGTGAGTTCGGTCGTACGGTGCTTCAGCGCGGTGGGTCTGCCCGGTCTGCCGAACGCGCTGACCCGGCTGGGCTGGCTGCCCGCCGAGGCGCTGGCCCTCGCGGAGGACGACGTCCGCGCGGCGGTCGGCACCGACCTCGCACCGGTGCTGGCGCGCACCCTGCGCGCCGGGATCTTCGACGAACTCGGCTGGCCCGCCTGGGAGGAGGCGACCGCCGCCCTCGTGCCCAAGGACCGGGTGGAGGACGTCGTCGTCGCCGACGCCTGGCCCCACCTCGTGGTCGCGGGCAAGGCCCAGGCCCGGGTCATCGGCGTCGACGGCACGCTGCTCACCCACGACCTGCGGCTGCCCGCGAACGACGTGTCGGGCGACCCGGGCTTCCACCACGTCGACGGTGAACTCCTCGTCTACTGGAATTCCCGCAAGGACGGCCTGCGCGGCTACTGGCACTCCCGTGCCGACCGCGTCGAGTCCCTCAAGGGCCCCCACGGCACGCGCGGCACCGAGATGGACTGGTACCGGGGCGACTTCCCGATCACGCTGCCCCTGCCGGACGGCGGCCGGACCACCGGCCGCGGCGTCCTGCACGCCGGGGACACCACCCTGCCCGAGGAACGGCCGCTGCTCTTCGACGGCTCCTCCTACTGGGTGTGGCACGCGGACTCCGAGGACCGCGAGGCGCACGGCTGGTACGAGTACGACCCGGCCACGAACGAGCGCGGGCGCATGAGCAAGCCCGCGTTCCTCGCCGGCGCCCTGCGCGACGCGCCCGAGGGCAGCGAGTACGCGGGCGGACGGCTGCGGCCTTCCCTCACCGCCGGCACCACCCCGGCCTGCACGCCGGTCGCCGGACTGACGGGCCTGCGCCTGGTGAAGCTGCCCGACGGCTCCCATCGCGCCGAGGACCTCGCCGGACGCACCGTCACCGTGCCCGCGGAGGCGGGCCGTCCGACCGCGCTCGTGACGTTCCCCGGCGCCGAGCGGCCCAGTGTCGTCGTGCGCAACAACTGGCAGCTCGAAGTGGTCGACGCCGACGGGGTCGTCACGGCCTGGGGCAAGACCGACCGCACCCCGGGGGTCTTCGGCGAGGGCACGTTGCTGCTGCCGCCCGTGCAGTACTGGGACTGTCTGACGCCGCGTGACCCGGAGGGCTCGAAGGCGCTGCGGGGCGTCGACCGGGACACGGCCGCCGCGCTGCTGGCCGCCGCGGCGAGCGAGACCGAGGAGGCGCTGCCCGACGCGATCCGTGCGCTGCTGCCGGTCACCCACGAGGCGCTCGTGCGGGGCATCGCCGGTGTCGCCCGCTATGCCGCGGCGCAGCAGGCCGTGCTGGACGCGGCGGCGACCCGGCTCACCCGTGCCCTCGAAGGCGACCTGGAGGACGAGGGGCCGGCCGGCCCGGCGGACCGCCTGCTGGCGGACGCGATGAACGGCCTCGGGGTGTCCCGCCGGTACTGGTGGCACCGCGACGACGAGGCCGACACCGTCTTCCGTGCCCTGCGCGTCCTGGCCCGGGCCACCGGGCTCGCCGACACCGCCCTCCCCGACCGTCCCGACGTACAGCTGCACCTCGACGGCCACGCGCTGCCGAGCGGCGACCCGGACCTGGAGACCGTCCTCGACCGGGCCATCGCCCTCGCCTACCGGGCGGCCTCCGGCACCACCTCCGGGGAACATCGCGAGGTACTGCGCACGCTGCTGGGCGAGTTGGACCGGCTCGGGCTGGTACCGGCCGCGTCCGCTCACTGGCGCAAGGTCGGTCTGCACCTGGAGGCGGCCCCGCTGCGCACCCCGGGCGGCGACTGGCGCGAGGGCGTGTGGAACGGCGTGCTCCCGCTGGCCGACGGTGCCTTCGTCGCCGTGACCGGACGCCGGGCGCTCGGCGACGACGGCTGCACCTTCACGGGCTACTTCCACGACCCGGCCGGACGCTTCGAGACACCGCGGCCCTACCAGGCGGTGTCGTCGGAGCCGCTGGGCGAGGAGGCGGCCACGGGACGCGTCGGCGCCTTCCTGGCAGAGCTGGCGGAGCGTGGTCCGGCGCCCTGGTTCCCGGAGGCCGCCGAGGAGTTCGCGCGGCTGACCGGCGTGACCGACACCATGGCCCGGCTGATCGTGGCCGGCCTGCCGGGGATCGACGTCTACGAGCGGAGCTTCCTGAGCGCCGAGGCGCGCACGCTCCTCGGGGTGAAGGTCGCCCCGGCCGCGGTGGCCAAGGACGAACTGAGCGGCGTCGACGGTGCCGTACGGGCCGCCGTCGTGGGCGCGTTGCTGCCCGCCGAGCCCGCCCGCCTGTGGACCGACGGCCCGGACGTGGCCGCTGCCGCCGCCGTGTGGAACGCCGAGGTCGGCAAGCGGGTCGCCGTCCCCGAGGCGTTGCTCAGCGACGCGGTCCGCGCCTTCCGGTACTCGACCTGGCCGGTGCGGGACGCGCTGCCCGCGCTGCTGGATCCGGCCGGTTCCCCGCAGCTGAGCCGGGACCTGGAGTGGGCGGTCAGCGGCGACCGGGTCCGGCCCGTCGGCGACGACACGGACGGCTTCACGGCGGGGACCCTGACCGGTTCGGTCGGCCTCGTCGCCTGGCTCGCCCACCGGCTGCCCGCCGGCGACCCGGTCCGCGCCGCCCTGCCACCGGCGCTGACCGCGGTGCGGGAACGGCTGGCCCACCCCGGACTCATGCTCGACCTGGGGCGCTACATCAGCCTCCCGGACTTCCGGAAGACCGCCGGTGCCCCCACCGAGGTCGGCCAGGGCTTCGAGCGGTACGGCGCCGTCGTCCTCTCCACCCACGACGACCAGCCCGCCCCGGGCCTGCGGGTCGCCCTGCTCGACGAGGCCGGGCAGGACCCCTACCTGCCCGCGGTCCGCGTCGACGACCAGCGGCCCTACGCCGCCGAAGCGGCTCTGCGCCTCGTGCGCGACCAGCGGTTCGCGGCCCTGCTCGCCGACCCCGGCGCGCCGATCGCGGGCGACCGGGACAAGGACGGCACCTGGTGGCCGCAGGACCCGAGCCGCTCGGTTCCCGACCTGGTCACGGAGGCCGCCAAGGAGTACGGCCTGGGCGAGGACGCCGCCGCGCTCTATCTGATGCTGCTCGCGATGCCCGACCCGACCGACCGCATGACGGCCCGGTGGACGGGCTGGAAGCCGGCCCGGCTCAAGGCCGCCCGCGCCGAACTCGCCGCCGGCGACCTCGTCGTCGAGGCCACCCGGACCCGGGCCGGACGCTCGCTGTTCCTGCCGGGTGGCTGGGTCGAGCAGTCCGCGCCGCGCGCTCCGCTGGAGCGCTGGAAGCTGCCCCTGTTCGGCGAAGTCACCGACGAGCACGTGCCGTTCGGTGTGATCGTGCCGCTCGAACCGGCCGCGGACCTCTACCGCCGGGCGTGGCAGCGCGTCCAGGACGGTGACGCTCCCCGGTTCGAGGAGCTGAAGAAGGCGCGGCGGGGACGCCGCCGCTGACGCGCCGCCCGGGGCGCCGCTCACCGGCGGCGCCCCCTCACCCACGCAGATCTACCTCCCGAGCAAGGACCTCCATGACCCTGACCGACACGGCGACGGCCCTCCCGCCCCGGCAGACCCTGCCCGCCGAAGAACGCTTCGCCACCGAACTCGCCTTCCTCGCGGCCCATGACGACGGTCCCCGCCCGCCCGGCTGGCTGCTGACGCCCCGCGCGGTGATCACCTTCGTCTGCGGCAGCGGCGGCGAGGCCCTCAAACTGCCCGGGGCCCACGCGGGGCTGCCGGACGAACTGGTCGTCGCCCCCAAGTTCGTCGGCGAACGCGCCCTGGTGGAGCGGTGCGTGGTCACCCTCGCCGGAGAGCGCGGCCTGCTCCTCGTCGGCGAACCCGGCACCGCCAAGTCGATGCTGTCCGAACTGCTGTCGGCCGCCGTCAGCGGCACCAGCGCGCTCACCGTGCAGGGCACCGCGGGCACCACCGAGGACGCCCTGCGCTACGGCTGGAACTACGCCCTGCTCCTCGCCCAGGGCCCCACCCCGCAGGCGCTCGTGGACTCGCCCGTGCTCGCCGCGATGCGCGCCGGGCAGGTGGCCCGGGTCGAGGAGATCACCCGCTGTCTGCCCGAGGTCCAGGACGCACTGGTGTCGATCCTGTCCGACCGGCGGATGAGCGTGCCCGAGCTGTCCGGCACCGCGGACGCCCAGGTCGCCGCCGCTCCCGGGTTCACCGTCATCGCCACCGCCAACCTCCGCGACCGCGGGGTGTCGGAGATGTCCGCCGCCCTCAAGCGCCGCTTCAACTTCGAGACCGTGCACCCGATCGCCGACGTCGAGGCCGAGACCGCTCTCGTCAAGCGGCAGGCCACGGCCGCCGTCGAACGGGCGGGCGCCGCCTTCGGCGTCGACGACGCGGTGCTCGACGTCCTCGTCACCGTCTTCCGCGACCTGCGGGCCGGCCGCTCGGCCGAGGGCTGGGACGTGGAGCGCCCCGGCACGGTGATGTCCACCGCCGAGGCAGTACAGGTCGCCGCCTCCCTGGGGGTCGCCGCCGCCTATCTGCCCGGCGGTGACTCCCTCGACCTGGTCCCCGGCCATCTGCTGGGCGTGGTCCGCAAGGACGACCCGGCCGACCACGCGCGACTCCTCGGCTACTGGGACGGCCCCGTGCGCCGCCGCGCCGAGGACGGCTCGGCGACCTGGCGTCGCCTCTGGGACCTGCGGGAGAACCTTCGGTGACGCTCGTTCAGGAACCGAGGGCGGCCCTCACCGCCCTCGCCGACTCGACCGTGCCGTACCTGCTGGGGGTACGGCACCACAGCCCGGCGCTCGCCGCCGCGGTGCCCGCCCTGCTGGACGCCTCCGGCGCCGAGGTCGTGTGCGTGGAGCTGCCCGCCGACTTCCAGCCGTGGCTGACCCATCTCGGCGCGCCGGGCACCGTCGCCCCGGTCGCGCTGGCCGGGGCCGGTGAGGGCGGGCGGCTCGGCTTCTACCCGTTCGCCGACTTCTCGCCCGAACTCGCCGCGATCCGCTGGGCCCGGGAGCACGGGGCGGAGGTCGTGTGCTGCGACCTGCCCATGTCGGACCCGCGGTGGGCCGGCCTACCGGCCGGTGACCTGGTCACCTCGGCCGACCGGACGCCCACGGCGTTCGCGGCGGCGCTCACCGCGGCCGGTACGGGCCGCGACGGCGACGACATGTGGGACCGCAGCGTGGAGGTGCTCGCGCCGGGCTGCACCCCCGAGGCCGTCCGCCGCGCCGCCCTGTCCGTCGGCTGGGCCCTGCGCCGCGACGCCGAGTCCGCGGGCGGGGTGCCCGCGGTGGACCTGGCGCGCGAGACGTACATGCGCGAGACGATCACCCGCGCCGCGACCGACGGACGCCGGGTCGCGGCCGTCGTCGGCGCCTTCCACGCACCGGCGTTGACCGAAGGTGCCGACACAGGAGGCGCGCCGCCCTCCGGCGAGGAACTCCCCGCCGTCGTCACCTCCCTCGTCCCGTACGCCTTCGACCTGCTGGACTCCCGTTCCGGATACCCGGCCGGCATCCGCGACCCGCGCTGGCAGCAGTCGGTGTTCCTGGCCGCGGGCGATCCCGAGCGGCTGTACGAGGCCGCCGCCCGTGCGATCACCGACGTGTGCCGTGAGTTGCGCGCGGGCGGGCATGTCGCCGGCACCGGTGAGGCCAGGGAGACCCTGCGGGTGGCGGGTGACCTGGCCCGGCTGCGGGGGCTTGCCGCACCCGGGCGCGGCGAGGTGCTGGAGGCACTGACGACGGTGATGGGCCAGGGCGAGCCCCTGGGCCGCGGCCGGGCGCTCGCCAAGGCACTGGAGACGGTGCTGGTCGGCACCGACCGGGGCCGGGTCGCCCCGGGTACGCCCCGCTCCGGGCTCGGCCCGTCCGTCGAGGCCGAACTCGCCGCACTGCGCCTTCCCGGCCCCGACGACCCCACCGCGCGCGAGCTGCGGCTCGACCCACTGCGCTCGGCCCTGGACGGCCGCCGCGAGATCCTCCTCCAGCGACTCGCCGTCTGCGGCGCCGGATACGGCGAACCGGTCCAGGTGTCCGGCACGGGCGACGCGTCCGCGCTCACCACCCGGTGGCGGCTGTCGTGGACCCCCGCCGTGCCCGTCCGGCTGGACCTGGCCGGCATCCGCGGCGTCACCGCGGCGCGCGCCGCCGAGGGCACCCTGCGCGAGAACTTCCGCAGGGAGTCGGCGGAGGGCGGCCCCACCAGCGCCCTCGTGCTCACGGGACTGCGCGACGCCGCCCGCTGCGACCTGCCCTCGCTGGTCGCGGAGCGCCTGGCGGACGCCGCCGAGGTCCTCCCCACCTGTGCCACCCTCCCCGAACTCCTCGCCGCCCTCGACCTGTTGGAGGCACTGCGGCGCGGTCACCTGCCCGGCACCACACCCGAGGGCCGGCGGACGGCGGCCGAACTCGCCGCCGAACTCCTGGAGTCGGCGGTACGGTCCCTGCCGGGCCTGGCGGGCAGCGACGACCCCGAGGAGACGGGCGCCCTCATCGCCCTCGCCTCCCGGGCCGGCGAACACCGCCTCGGACTGCGCATGGACGACGCCCTGAGCGACCTCGCGCGCACCGGTTCCCCGCTCGTCCAGGGAGCCGCCCTCGCCGCCCGCGTCCTGCTCGACCTCGACGACGCGGACACGCTCGGCTCCCGCGCCGCGGGCTGGATCGACACCGCCACCGGCCCTGACCAGCGGCATGCGCTCAGCCGCCGGCTCACCGGCCTGCTCGGCGGAGCCGCTCCGCTGCTGCAGTCGGCGCCGACCGCGCTCGACTCTCTGCTCGACCGGATCGACGCACTCACCGACCAGGGCTTCCTCGACCGACTGCCCGCCCTGCGCGGTGGGTTCGACACCCTCAGCCCGGCCGGCCGCGACCGGCTCCTCGACACGGTCACCGAGCGCCTGGGCGACCGTCTCGACCTCGCGCTCGGCGCCTCGCCCCACCTGCTCGCGCTGTGGACGGCCGCCGACGCGGCGGGCCGGGCGGCGGTCGAGTCACTGCGCCCACCGCTGGGCATGTGCCTGCCCGCGGCCCAGGACACACCGGCGCCGAAGGCTCCCGACACCCCGCCCCCACCTCCCTCCGAGGAACACCCCGCCTCAGCTCTCCACCTCACTCCCACCGACCGCTGGCGCCTCCTCCTCGGCCGGGAGAACGAGAAGCTCCCGCAGAACGCCCACCGTTACGCCCACGCGCTCGACGAGCTGTACGGCACCGGCCGCGGTGAGGGCTCCGCCGACCTGGGCCGTGCGGGCGGGCAGGCCGGCGGCCAGGACGCGTCCTTCCCTACCGCCCGCGAGTGGGCCGAGGAACTCGACGCGCTGTTCGGCGCCGACGTCCGCGAGGAGGTCCTCGCCCGGGCCGCCGACCAGGGCCGCGCGGACGTACTCACCGAGCTCGACCCGAAGGCCGTCCGCCCCTCTGTCGACCTGCTGACGTCCGTGCTGAACCTGGCCGGCGGGATGCCCGAGCAGCAACTGGCCCGGCTGCGCCCGCTGGTGCGCCGCCTGGTCGACGAACTGGCCAAGGAGCTGGCCACCAAGCTGCGCCCGGCACTCACCGGCCTGGCCACACCCCGTCCGACGCGCCGTCCGGGCGGCCGCATCGACCTGCCGCGGACCCTGCGGGCGAACCTGGCCCACACCCGCAGGACCGAGGACGGCCGCACCCTGGTCGTCCCGGAGCGGCCGGTGTTCAGCACCCGGTCCCGCAGGGAGGCGGACTGGCGGCTGGTCCTGGTGGTCGACGTGTCCGGGTCGATGGAGGCGTCGGTCGTCTGGTCTGCGCTGACCGCGGCCGTCCTCGGCGGAGTGCCCACGCTCAGTACGCACTTCCTCGCCTTCTCCACGGAGGTGATCGACCTGACGGACCGCGTCGACGACCCGCTGTCGCTGCTGCTGGAGGTCCGGGTCGGCGGCGGCACGCACATCGCGGCGGGTCTGGCACACGCCCGGTCCCTGGTGACCGTCCCGAGCCGGACGCTCGTGGTGGTGGTGAGCGACTTCGAGGAGGGGTATCCGCTCGGCGGACTCCTCGGCGAGGTACGCGCCCTCGCGAGCTCCGGGGTGCATCTGATGGGCTGCGCCGCCCTGGACGACACCGGCGCCCCCCGCTACTCGGTCCCCGTGGCCCAGCAGCTGGTCGCGGCCGGGATGCCGGTCGCCGCCCTCAGTCCCATGGCCCTCGCCCGCTGGGTGGGGGACCGTCTCCGCGGAGAGGCCCGATGAACGCCGAACTTCCTCCCGTGGCGCCCGAGGTGGTCGCCGCCGCCGTGGAGCAGCTGACGTCCCGGCTGCGCAAGAAGCTGGACGCCACGATCGAGACGTACGCGACGCTGCCCGTCACCGTCGACGGCGACGTACGGCGGGTGCGATGCGGTGAGGACGCCGAGGTCACACTCACGCCCGGGCCGTCCGGCGCGGTGACGGACGCCGGTCAGGCGGAGTGCAGCTGTCTGCTCGCGCCCCGGTGCCTGCATCGCACGGCGGTGCTGGGCGCCGCTCCCGTGGCCGACGCGGACACGGCCGTCGAGACGCCGGTTCCCCCGCCGCAGGGCACGCCCGATGACGCGCCGGAGCCGGCGACTTCGGGGCAGGACGTGGACGCCGGGCCGACCCCCGCGCAGGTGGCCGCCGCGGCCGGGCTGTGGGGAGCGGCGGCCGCGCTGCTGGCGGCCGGGGTGCCGGGCGCGGGTGCCGTACCGCAGGCGGAGCTGCTGCGGGCGGCGCACACCGCCCGGCTCGCCGGGCTGCACCGGCCGGAGGCGGCGGCCCTCCGGGTGGTACGTGCCGTACGCGCCGCCCGTGCCCGGCACGACGGTCATCGGCTGGCCGACCTGGTGGCGGCGCTGCGGGAACTGCTCCTCACCAGCGGCCTGTTGGCCGCATCCGACCCGGACCCGGCCCTGGTCGGCACCGCGCGGCGCGGCTACCGGCCGGGCGGTGGTCTGCGGGTCCACGGCGTGTGCCGGGAGCCGGTGATCTCGGCCACCGGCTACGGCGGGGTCGTCACCCATGTCCTCTCCGACGACGGGCGTTGGTTCTCGGTGGCCGACGTCAAGCCCGGCGGACCCGCCCGGGCGCGGGGTGCCGCGACGGCCACCGTGGCGCTCGGGTCCGGCAGCGTGGATCACGCCCAGTTGTCCCGGGGCGGGCTGCTGATCTCGGGTGCGACGCTGTCACCGGACGGTCGTCTGGGCGCCGGCAAGGGGGTGCGGGCGACCCCGGTGCCGGGACTGTCCTGGACGTCGGGCCCCCTCGCCGGCCTGTTCTCCCGCCCCTTGGCCGAGGCCGCCGCGGCACGGCTCGCGGTCGGCGCGGCGAGCGACCCGGAGCGGTCGGGGCAGGGCGCCGAGGAGCTGATCGGCTGTGCCGTCATCGTCGTAGGAGCGCACGAGGACCACCTGTTCGTACGGGAGTTGGCGCCCGACGGGACGGACGGGGAGGGCCTGCTGTTCCGGCTGGTGCCGGCCAATGGCCACCCGGGGCTGGCGCACGCGGCCAACTTCCGCAGACTGGCCGCGCGGCCGGGGCTGCGGTTGCGTGTGGTGGGGCGCCTCGATCCCGACCGGGCCGCGACGCTCCGGCCGCTCGCGGTCGGACCGCTGCCGGACGGCGCGGCGACCCTGCGGCTGCCGGCGGAGTGGGCGGGGCACGCCGATCTGGGCTACGACCGCCTGGAAGGCGCGCATTTCCCGCCCGCCGAGGATCTGCCGGCCGTGACCGGGGTGTCCGCGCTGCCGCCGGACCCGGTGGCCGAGGCCCCGCTGTGGCGGCTGCGGCGCCTGGTGGAGGTGGCGGTGTCCGGGGGCCGGCGCGCCGCCGCCGAGCCCGCTCGTGACGGCGATCGGGCCGCGGGGGCCGCGGCCCTGCGGCGCAGTGGCTTCCGGACGGCCGCGGACCTGGCGGAGGCGCTGGCCGCGGAGGCCGACCGCCGCGGCCGCGATGTGTTCGGGCGGACCCGGCAGGCCGACCCGGACGGGTACGCGCGGGCGTGGCTCGCCGCGGCCGTCTGTCTGTCCGGCACGGAACGGGCCCTGATCGAGGCGACCTGGCGGCCGCGGGCCGTGCTGGCGTGATCACGCGGCCGCCGTGGTCCCCTGCGATGCTCCCGGTCGTGTCACCGGCCGTCGACAGGGGTATCCGGCGGGTCGATCCCGTGAGCCATGACCAGTACGGCACGTCCGGCATCTCGGTACAGCGACGCGTCCGTGTCACGGACCGTACGCCGGGTACTCGGGGCGCTCTGGCGATGAAAGGTCAGCTCTGGCGATGGAAGGTCAGTGAAGAAGGGGCAGTGATGACGCAGCACGGCGACGAGACGGCCGGTCGGCGTAGCGACGTGGCCGAACTGCACCTCGCCTCGGAGGAACCGGAACCCCTCCTCCACGGCGGCGCACTCGCGCACGACTCCCTCACCGACGACGCCGACCCGGAGGAGCTCCCGGTCGACCGCAACCAGGCCATCCTGCGGGCCGCGAAGCGGACCGGGGCGCTGCTGAAGCAGACGGGACATCCGTTCGCCCTCGCCGGCAGCGTCGCCGTGTACGCGCACGGCGGCACCCAGAACCTCCAGCACGACGTCGACTTCTGCATCCGCCCCGAGGACGCCGAAGCCGTCGCGGAGGCCCTGCGGGCAGCCGGTCTGCCGGTGCGCAGGCCGCCCGAGGACTGGCTGCTGAAGGCCACCTGTCTCGGCCAGCAGGTCGACCTCATCTTCGAACTGGCCCACCAGCCCGTCACCACGGAGCTGCTGGGGCGGGCCCAGAACCTGTCGGTGGACTCGGTGCACATGCCGGTCCTGGCGCCGACCGACCTCATGCGCAGCCTCATGGCAGCCTTCTCCGAACACCACTGCGACTTCGGTGCGGTGCTGCCGATCGCCCGCACCCTGCGCGAGAAGATCGACTGGGACGACGTACGCCGCACCTGTGCGGGCACCCCGATGCCCGACGCCTTCCTCTACTTCCTGGAACGGCTGGACGTCATCCCACCCCAGCCGCGCGAAGAGGTGCCGCGATGACCGATCCCGCCGGGAACATCGAGTACCGCGTCGCCCATCTCCGCGAGCGGCTCGCCGCCGAGGAGCTCGGCGAACTGGGCGTAGGCGTGGAGGTGCGCGGTCAGACGGTCGTCATCACCGGCACGGTCCCTTCGGCCGAGTGCCGGGACATCCTGCTGCGCACCGCCCGCGAGGAGCTGGCCGAACTCGCCGTCCACAGCGATGTCGTGGTCGCCGAGAACACCTCACCCGATCATGCGGAGGAACTGCCGTGATCCGCGTCGCCGCCGTCGGTGACATCCACATGGGCGCCGAGAGCCAGGGGCTGCTGCGGCCCGCGTTCGACACCCTGCCGGACTGCGCCGACCTGCTCCTGCTCGCCGGGGACCTCACCCGGCACGGCACGCCCGAGGAGGCCCGTGTCGTGGCTCGGGAAGTACAGGGGCTGGCGGTGCCGGTGGTGGCCGTACTCGGCAACCACGACCACCATGACGACCAGCCCGAGAAGGTCACCGGCATTCTCCAGGACGCCGATGTGACCGTCCTGGAGGGACAGTCCACCGTCCTGGACTGCGCGGGTACGCGCGTCGGCGTGGCCGGGACCAAGGGGTTCGGCGGCGGATTCGTGGGGCGCAGCGCGGGCGAGTTCGGGGAACCGCTGATGAAGGAGTTCGTCCGCTACTCCCGGCGCTGCGCCGACGGCCTGCGCGAGGCGCTCGAAGAGCTGCGGGAGCGGGACTGCGAGGCACGGATCGCGCTCACCCACTTCTCCCCCGTGGCCGACACCCTCGCCGGTGAGCCCCTGGAGATCTACCCCTTCCTCGGCAGCTACCTCCTGGCCGAGGCGATCGACACCGGCGGCGCCGACCTCGCCGTCCACGGCCACGCCCACCGGGGCACCGAGCACGGGATGACGGCCGGTGGCGTACGGGTCCGTAACGTCGCCCAGCCGGTGATCCGCCGGGCGTTCAACGTGTACCAGCTGCACACCGCGGACGAGGGGGCGGCACGGGTGTAGCCCGGGCCCTCACCGCGCGGCCGACCGTCGCAGGGCCGCAGGCCTCGCCGACATGGACAGCGCGACCAACGCCGTCCCCACCGCCTCCGCGACCAGCGTCCCCTGCGTGCCGACCAGGCGGACACTCAGCGCCCCGAGTCCCGCCCCGGCCAGCAGCGTGAGGACGCTCAAGGTGCGCCGGAGGTCGCCGTGCGCCGTGCGTTCCGCCGCGCGGCTGCCGATGAGGCCGGTCAGGGTGCCGGTCATGACCGTGGTCGTCAGCTCCGGTACGCCCACGCGCCGGACGGCCGCGTTCTGCAGGCCGAGCGCCACGGCACAGAGGAGCACCTGCAAGGAGCGGTCGCCGTCGGCCGTCGCGGCGAGGGCGAGGAGGAGGGACTCCGACGCCGCGCACAGGGCAAGCAACGTACGGGAGTTGACGCGGTGCGGTGGCACCGCGCGGATCAGCAGCGCACCGCCGACGAAGCCGCCGAGGGCGGTCAGGGGTGCCGTCGCCGGGTGCCCCGGCGCGCCGCTCAGCGCCAGGCCGACGAGGACGACGTTGCCGGTCATGTTGGCCACGAACACATGGCCGAGGCCGAGCAGGCTCACGGCGTCGATCACTCCGCTGAGGAGGGTGAGCACCAGCAGCGGTATCGGGAGCCAGTCGTGCCGGGGGTCGGCGATGAGGGCGGTGCGCAGGAGGGGCGCGGGGCGGTCGGCCTCCGTCTGGGTACGGCAGTTCATGTGGTCGTCCGTCTCCGAGCTTCGCCATCGCTTCTCGGACAGCTTCGCCATCGCGTCTCAGACCGCGGTCACCGGGCGGTACACCGGCTCCCACATGGCCTCGCGGACCCGTTCCTCGATCGTGGCGTCGATCGTCGTACGCGCGACTCCGTCCTCGGCCGCCGCTCGGGCCACGGCGACGGCCACGGCGGTGGAGGTGCGGCGCAGTTCGTTCGTGAGCGGCAGGATGGCCGCCCCGGGTGCGGTGGGGTCGACCTGGGCCGCGACGGCGTGCGCCGCGGCGGCGAGCATGCCGTCGGTGACGCGGGTGGCGCGGGCGACGACGGTGCCCAGGCCGAGGCCGGGGAAGACCAGCGCGTTGTTGGCCTGGCCGATCAGGTGGGTGATCCCGTCCCGGGTGACCGGTTCGAAGGGGCTGCCGGTGGCGACCAGGGCGCGGCCGTCGGTCCAGTCGAGCAGCTCGGCGGGGACGGCTTCGGCGAGCCGGGTCGGGTTGGACATCGGCAGGATGATCGGGCGGTCGGTGTGCGCGGCCATGGCACGGACGACGGTCTCGGTGAAGGCGCCGCCCTGGCCCGAGGTGCCGATCAGGATGGTGGGACGGACCCTGCGGACCACCTCCTCCAGCGGGATGCCGCCGAGCTTGTCGTCCCGCTGCCAGTCGGCGACCTCGTCGGCGGGGCGGGCGTAAGGCTGCTGGAAGTCGCGCAGACCGTCCTGGTCCTGGGTGAGCAGCCCGTACCGGTCGACGGCCCAGAAGCGGCGGGTGGCGTCCTCGTGGCCGAGGCCGTCCGCGGCCAGGGCGTCCCGGAGCTGGTCGGCGACGCCGATCCCGGCCGTGCCCGCGCCGAAGACGACGACGCGGTGCTCGCGCAGCGGCAGCCCGCTGGCCCGGACGCCGGAGAGGACGGCGGCGAGGTTGACCGCGCCGGTGCCCTGGATGTCGTCGTTGAAGACGAACCGCTCGTGGCGGTAACGGTCGAGGATGCGGCGGGCGTTGGCCGGTCCGAAGTCCTCGAAGTGCAGCAGCGCGTCGGGGAAGAGCCGGCTCACGGTGGTGACGTAGGCGTCGATGAAGGCGTCGTAGGTCTCGGTGTCCACGCGGGGGTGGCGGTTGCCCAGGTAGAGCGGGTCGTCGAGGAGCTGCTCGCGGTTGGTGCCGACGTCGAGGACGACGGCCAGGGTGCGGGCCGGGTCGATGCCGGCGGCGGCCGTGTAGACGGCGAGCTTGCCGACCGAGATGTCGATGCCGCCCACGCCCCAGTCGCCGATGCCGAGGATGGCCTCGCCGTCCGTCGCCACGACCAGGTCGACGTCGGCGGCCGTGAGCTCGGAGGCGCGCAGTGCGCGTTCGATGTCCTCGGGGGCGTCGACGGAGAGGTAGATGCCGCGCGGGCGCCGGTACTCGTTGCTGTACCGCTCGATGGCGGTGCCGACGGTCGGGGTGTACACGATGGGCAGCATCTCGGAGAGGTGGTCGCTGACCAGCCGGTAGAAGAGGACCTCGTTCCGGTCGTGCAGGGCGGTCAGGTACACGTTCTTGGCCAGGTCGCTGGGTTGCGCGGTGTACTGCCCGTAGGCGCGGTCGGCCTGCTGGTCCAGGGGCAGCACGCGGGGCGGGATGAGACCGTCGAGGCCGAGGGCACGCCGTTCGGGCGCGGTGAAGGCCGTGCCGCGGTTCAGCCGGGGGTCGGCGAGGACGGCCCGGCCGCGGGCCGATGTCTCGAAGCCTCGGGTCTGCGGGTTCCACCGGGTGTTCATCGTCGTTCTCCCTGAAGGGGCGGGTCGGGGCTCACGGTCGGGTTCCATCGTCGTCTTGCCGTATTCAATGCGTCCAATGCCTGGATACGTCCGAATGCATGCACCTCTAGCATGGGTTCCATGGACGTGCAGGTACTGCGGTCGTTCCGGACCGTGGCCGAGGGGGCGACCGTGACGCAGGCCGCCGCGGAGGCGCATCTGACCCAGCCGGCCCTGTCCCGGGCCCTCAGGCGGCTGGAGCGCGAGGTCGGCGCCGAGCTGTTCCAGCAGGTGGGCCGGGTACTGCGGCTGACGCCGGCGGGGCAGGTGTTCAAGGAGCACGTGGACGCCGTACTGGACCGGCTCGACCAGGGGCTGCGGGCGGTGCGGGAGACGGTGTCCCCGGAGTCGGGCCTGATCCCGCTCGCGTTCCTGCACTCGCTGGGCACCTGGCTGCTGCCGTCGCTGATCACCGGCTACCGGGAGCGGTTCCCCCTCGCCCGTTTCGAACTGCGCCAGGGCAGCGAGGCCGTCCTCCTCCAGGCGCTGCTGGACGGCACCGCCGACCTGCTGCTCACCGCCGAGGACCCCGGCCATCCGCTGGTGACCTGGCGGCGTCTGCTGGTGGAGCCGCTGTGGCTGGCGGTGCCGCCGGGGCACCGGCTGGCCCAGCGCCGGCGGGCGCGGCTGGCCGAGGTCGCCGACGAGCCGTTCATCATGCTCCGGCACGAGCAGGGCCTGCGGGCCGTCACCGAGGCGCTGTGCCGAAGGTCCGGCTTCACTCCGCGGGCCGGCTTCGAGGGCGACGAGGTGGCCACGCTGCGCGGCCTGGTCGCGGCGGGCCTGGGCGTCTCGCTCCTGCCCCGCCCGCACTCCGCAGCCCCCGCCGGCCGCCGCGCCCCGCGCTACCTCCAGGTCACCGACGTGGAGACCACCCGCGACATCGGCATCGCCTGGCTGACCTCCCGCACCCTGCCGGTCAACTCCCGGCGCTTCATCGACCACGCCCTGGACCACGCGGCGGCGGTCGCGGAGCAGGAGCACGTGCACGTGGCCGCGCAGGAGCAGTGAACGCCCCTTCTCCCAACAGATCGCGAAATCGGCGATGAGTTTCGGCGGCGGGCCGAGTCTCACCATCGTCGTCGCCGCCTCAGGAGGAACACATGGCACAGCTACTGCGCGTACAGAACTTCATGGTCTCGAGTGACGGCGTCGCCGCCGGTGAGCACCAGAGCCTGGAGAACCCGTTCGGCCTCGACGGGGCCGAGCGGCTGTTCTCCTGGGCCGGTGCCACGGCCAGCTGGCCCAACCGCACCGACCCCGGTGGCACCCGCGGCCTGGACGATTACTTCACCCGGGATTTCAAGCACAACATCGGCGCCGAGATCATGGGCCGCAACAAGTTCGGACCGCAGCGCGGCCCCTGGGAGGACCACCAGTGGCGCGGCTGGTGGGGCGAGGAACCGCCGTTCCACACCCCGGTGTTCGTGCTGACCCACCACTCCCGCCCGTCGATCACTCTCTCCGACACCACGTTCCACTTCGTGGACGCCGACCCGGCCACCGCGCTGGAGCTGGCGCGGGAAGCGGCGCAGGGCAAGGACGTCCGGCTCGGCGGCGGGGTCACCACCGTCCGCGAGTTCCTCGACGCCGACCTCGTCGACACCCTCCATGTGGCGGTCGCGCCGGTGAAGTTCGGGACCGGGCTGCGGCTGTGGGACTCCCCGGACGACCTGCGCGACCGCTTCCATCTGGAGGTCGTGCCCAGCCCGAGCGGCGTGACCCACCACCTGCTCTGGCGCAAGTGACGAGCCCGCCGATGCCGCCACCCGTTCAGGACAGTGAAGTCAGCGCCCTGCTCAGGGTGTTGGACTCCCAGCGACGTCATGTGCTCGGCGTCCTCGACGGCCTGGACGCGGCCGCCGAGGACGCGCTACGACGGCCCGTGCTGCCCTCGGGATGGCACTGCCTGGGGATGGTCCAGCATCTCGCGCTGGACGTCGAGCGCTTCTGGTTCCGGGCCGTCGTCGCCGGGGACGAGGAGGTGATCCGCACTCTGCCGAGCGGCGACGAGGCCTGGCGGGTGGCCCCCGGTGTACCGGCGGCCGCCGTGCTGGACGGCTACCGGCGGGAGGCGGAGCTCGCCGACGCGGTCATCGCCGCCACCCCCGCCGGTGCCGCCCTGGCCTGGTGGCCGCATGACCTGTTCGGCGAGCCGCACCTCCACACCCTGCGGGACGTGCTGCTGCACGTCATCACCGAGACCGCGTGCCACGCCGGACATCTCGACGCGGCCCGCGAACTCATCGACGGCCGCCGCTGGTTGGTCCTGACCTAGGGCGGCCCTGCGGCGGTCAGCCCCGGTAGGCGACCAGGGCCATCATGCCGACCTCCGCGTGGTAGGCGTTGTGGCAGTGCAGCATCCACTGGCCGGGGTTGTCGGCGTCGAAGACGACGGAGAGCTTCTGCTTCGGCAGCACGACGGCGGTGTCCTTGCGCGGGCCGCCGCCGTCGAGCTGGTAGGTGTGCCCGTGCAGGTGCATCGGGTGCCACATCTGCGTGGTGTTGACGAAGTCGAGCCGGACGCGCTGCCCTTCCTCGACCGTGAGCGCGTGCGCGGTCGGGTCGTCCATCTCGAACGGCCTGCCGTTGACGGTCCAGTCGTAGTCGGCCATGCCGCCGCCCAACTCGACGCGGAGCACCCGGTCCACCTTCCTGGACGCCAGTCGGACGTCGTCGGCCGCGCGCAGCCGGGACGCCGTCAGAATCCGGCCGTCCAGTTCCTTCGGACGGACCGTCGCCTTCGGCGCGGCGCCCGCTCCCGTGCGGACCAGGGCCATGCCGGTGGCGTCCTTGCCCTCGGCCAGCGCGACGAGCGGGAAGACCCCGTCGGCGAGGGTGACCAGGACGTCGTACCGCTCCCCCATCCCGATCAGGAGGGCGTCGACCTGCTGGTGCTCGACGGGAAAGCCGTCGGTGTGCGTGACGGTCATCCGGTGGCCGCCGAGCGCCACCCGGTACGCGGTGTCGCCGCCCGCGTTGATCAGACGCAGCCGGACCCGCCGCCCGGGCCTGCCGCGATAGACGTCGGGGTCGGCGGGGACCCGCCCGTTGACCAGGTGGTACGGGTACTTGACGTCCCCGGCGTCGCCGCCGAGCAGCGCGCTGTCGGCGCCCATCAGCATGAACGTCGTCGACATGCCGCCGGAGGGAGACGCGGAAGCCTCTCCCATGTCCATGCCGTCCATGCCGCTCATGTCGTGGCCGCCGGAGCCGTCGCCCATGTCCATCCCGCCCATTCCCTGGCGGAGTTCGGCGAGGACCTCGTCGGGGGTGCCGGTGACGCCGTCGACCCAGTCGTCGAGGACGACGACCCATTCGTCGTCGTACGACAGCGGCTCCCGGGGGTCCTCGACGACGAGCGGCGCGTACAGGCCGCGGTCGAGCTGGACGCCGACATGGGGGTGGACGAAGTACGTGCCGGGCGCGTCGGCGATGAAGCGGTAGGTGAGGTTGGCGCCCGCGCGGACGGTCCGCTGGGTCACCGGGGGGACGCCGTCCATGTCGTTGCGCAGGGCGATGCCGTGCCAGTGCAGGGAGGTCGCGGTCCGGTCGGGCAGCTGGTTGGAGAGTTCGGCGGCGAGGCGGTCACCGGCGGTGAGGCGGATCTCCTGGCCCGGGGCGCGGCCGCTGAACGCCCAGCTCCTGGCCGTGATGCCGGCGCCGAGGTCGAGCACGGCGGGGGCGGCGGTCAGGGTGACCTGCTGCGTCCTGCCGGTGCCCTTGCGCCGCCGCTCGGCCGCGGCGACCGCCGGGCCGGAAGGGTCGGCCAGGGCGGCGGGGGCCGTACCGGAGTCGCTCGTGCAGGCGGCGAGCGCGCCGGCGCCCGCGGCGCCGAGTCCGGCGAGCAGGACGGTGCGGCGATGGATGCTGTTCATGGGGGGGGGCCTCGATCTCAGGTGCGCAGAGGGAAGTGGGCGTGCCGGAGGGCTTCTCGGCCTGATGTGCAGGCGCGAGGAAGCCGCTGGGCACGGCCTAGATGCGCAGCTGGGAGAGGACGGACAGGTCCGGGGGTGCCCGCTCGGCCGTCCCGGCGGCCTCGGGGCCCGTGGTGACGGCTTCGGCCGCGGCGGCACTCCACAGCACCGGTGTCTCCACGGGCGCCCGGAGCTTCACCACCTCCACGCCGGCGGCGGAGCAGTGCTGCATGGCCATCCCGGAGCAGGCCGCATGATCGGCTTCGGCGGCGGGCGGTTCGCCGGTGACCGCGGCCGGCATGGTCGTCCCGGGCCACATGACGTGCCCGGCGGACGCGGAGGCCGGGGCCGTCGGCGGGGCGGACAGCTCGTGATGGGCCAGCAGGGCGAGTGCCGCGAGCACGGCGACGACGGCGGCGCACACCACGCGGCCCACGCCCTGCCGGGCATGGTTCCGTGGGGTGGAGGCTCCCCGTACTGTCATCGCCGCCCTTGGGGTTCTCGGTGGACCGACCGCCGCCAATATACCCGGTGGGGGTAATGGTGGGGGCCGGATCGCCATGGACGAGGGACCGCTGGAGGAGCCGTATCCGTCCCGAACCCTTGACGAGTCCCGTATGACTGCGTAGACATGTCCGCGTAGACATGACTGCGCAGTCATTGAAAGGATGCCTGCCGGCAGTCGGACTTCGATCAAGTGGCCGATGAACCTGATCACCTGGTCGAAAAAACGGTCGACGGGAGACGCACATGGCGCCAGGGACGAAGCGCGGCGGGACCCCCGCGGCGCCGAGCGGCGTGGACGTGGCCCGGCTGGCCGGGGTCTCCCAGAAGACGGTGTCCAGGGTCTTCAACGACGAGCCGTACGTCTCGGCCGACGTGCGCAGACGCGTCCTCGACGCCGCCGAGCAGCTCGGTTACCGGCGCAACAACGCCGCCCGGGCGCTGGCGTCGGGGCGTACCCGCTCCATCGGGGTCGTCACGCTGGGCACCGCCCTGTACGGTCCCGCCTCGCTGCTCATGGGCGTCGAGCGGGCCGTACGGGACACCGGGTACGCGCTCCGGGTGGTCAACACGATGGAAGGCGATCCGGCGGGCGTCGCCGGTGCGGTCGGCTCACTCCTCGACCAGGGCGTGGACGGCATCGTCATCTCCGAACCGATCGACGAGGAGGGTGCCACGGAAGAGACCCCCCTGCGCGTCGACGTACCCGTCCTCGTGCTGGGCGCGCCCTCACCGGTGACCGCGCCCCTGGTGCTGACCGCAGGGGGCGGCGCGGGTCCGATGGCCCGGGCCGCCACCGAACACCTTCTGGAACTTGGACATATGACGATCCATCACCTAGCCGGTCCGCAGCGGTGGTTCGCCGCCCGCGACCGCCTGGCGGGGTGGCGGGCCGCGCTGACCGCGCACGGGCGGACCGTGCCCCCGGTCGTCGAGGGCGACTGGTCGGCCGCGTCGGGATACGCGGCGGGCCGGGAACTGGCCCAGGATGCCGGTGTCACCGCCGTGTTCGCCGCCAACGACGACATGGCGATCGGCCTGGTCCGGGCCCTGACCGAGGCCGGGCGGCGGGTGCCGCAGGACGTCTCCGTCGTCGGCTTCGACGACATTCCCGTCGCGGCCTATGTGACGCCTCCCCTGACCACGGTGCGCCAGCTCTTCGACACCGTGGCGCAGGAAGGGCTCAAGCGTCTGGTGCACGCGATCGAGAACCCGGACGCGACACCGCTGCGGGCCGCCGATCCACCGGTCGACCTCATCGTCCGCGCGTCGAGCGGGCCGCTCGCGAAGGGAGGCCGCGACACCGGACACTGACCGCCTGCTGACCCCCGGCACCTCCGCCCGGGCGCCGTACCCGCACCGTCGGGCCCCCGCCCCGGGCCACGCCGAGCCGCACCCGCACACGACGGGCCGCACCCCCAGGTCCTCCCCGACCTTCCGCGCCCCGCCCCGCCCGGCCGCGACCGCGCCTTCCACGCGACGCGACGCACGCGCCGGCCACCCCTGACTCCGTACACACCGCCCGGCCGTCTTCCGGCCCGTGCCCGGCCGCCCCGTGCGCGCGCTTCTCGACGCGCCGCACCCCACCATGCCCTCGCACGCCCTCGCCAGGTGTGCCGCCATCTTCGCCTCCGGCGGGAGTTCACCATGCCCAACTTCGCCTCCGCGTCCAGCCCTTCGTCGATGAGCCGTCGGCTGTTCCTCTCCACCACGGGCGCCCTGTCGCTCGGCGCCGCCCTGACCGCGTGCGGCGGCGGGGACTCGGGCGGTTCCTCGGCCGCCACCAAGCCGGTCACCCAGGCCGACATCGACAAGGCCATGACGACACCGACCGAGCTGACGTTCTGGACGTGGGTCCCAAACATCGCGAAGGAAGTCGCCCTCTTCGAGAAGAAGTACCCGGCCGTCAAGGTCAAGGTCGTCAACGCGGGTCAAGGCACGCCCGAATACACCAAGTTGCGGATCGCCCTGAAGGCCGGCAGCGGTGCCCCGGACCTGGTGCAGATCGAGTACCAGGCGATCCCCACCTTCACGATCACCGACAGCCTGCTGGATCTACGCCCCTACGGCGCCTCCGCACTCAAGTCGACGTTCGTGGACTGGACTTGGGGTCAGGTCAGCGGGCCGGGCGGCGAGATCTGGGCGATACCGCAGGACACCGGCCCGATGGGCATGCTGTACCGCAAGGACATCTTCGACCGGCACGGCATCGAAGTCCCCGGCACCTGGGACGAGTTCGCGACCGCCGCCCGCAAGCTGCACAAGGCGGACCCGGACGTCTACCTCACCAACCTCGCCGCCAACCAGGTCGCCGCCTGGCACGGTCTGCTCTGGCAGGCGGGCGCCAAGCCGTACGCCTCCTCCGGCAAGAGCGACCTCACCATCAGCGTCGACGACGCCGTCTCCCGCAAGCTGGGCGCCTATTGGGGCGGCCTCGCGCAGGAGGGCGTCATCGGCGTCGAGCCCGACTTCACGGACTCCTGGTACGCCGCCCTGAACAAAGGCAAGTACGCCACCTGGATCACCGCCGCCTGGGGGCCGGTGTTCCTGTCCGGTTCCGCCAAGCCCACGTCCGGCAAATGGCGGGCGGCCCCGCTGCCCCAGTGGGACGCGGCCAAGCCGAGCTCGGGCAACTGGGGCGGCTCCACGACCGCGGTCATCCGCGCCACCAAGAACCCCATCGCCGCCGCCGTGTTCGCCCAGTTCCTCAACAGCGACCCGGCCAGCGCGAAGATGTTCGCCACCGAGCAGTTCTTCTTCCCCGCCACCAAGGCCCTGCTCACGGACCCCGCCTTCGTCGCGGACGCGCCGTCCTTCTACGGCGGCCAGAAGGTCAACCAGGTCTTCGCCGACATCAGCTCCACCGTCAACTCCGCTTTCCAGTGGCCCCCGTTCCTCGACCAGGCGGCGACCGACTGGACGGAGACCGTCGGCAAGTCCCTCGCCGAACACACCGACACCGTCCGCGCGCTCGGCAGCTGGCAGTCGCGCATGACGACGTACGCCAAGAACCAGGGCTTCACCGTCAAGGGGAGCTGAGATGACCGCCGCACGCCGCCACCGGGCGGCCGGACCGCTGTTCGTCGCCCCGTTCCTGGCCCTGTTCCTGCTGCTCTTCCTCGCCCCGCTCGGCTACGCCGCCTACCTCAGCCTGTTCCAGAACCGGCTCATCGGCGGCAACGTCTTCGTCGGCCTCGACAACTACACCCAGGCCCTGCGCGACCCCCAACTCCTGCACGGCGTAGGCAGGGTGGCGCTGTTCTTCGTCGTCCAAGTGCCCCTGATGCTGCTCCTGGCGCTGCTGTTCGCGCTCGCCCTCGACAGCGGCCTGCTGCGGCTCGCGCGGGTGATCCGGCTGGGCATCTTCGTCCCGTACGCGGTGCCCAGCGTGGTCGCCGCGCTCATGTGGGGCTATCTGTACGGGCCGGACTTCGGCCCGTTCGCCCAGCTGAGCCGCGATCTGGGGCTGCCCGCCCCGGAATTCCTCAGCGACGGCTGGATGCTCGGCAGCCTGGCCAACATCGTGACCTGGGAGTTCGTCGGCTACAACATGATCATCCTGTACGCCGCCCTGCGCACGATCCCCCAGGAGCTGTACGAGGCCGCCGCGATGGACGGAGCGGGCGCCTGGCGGATCGCCTGGTCGGTCAAACTCCCCTCGCTGCGGCCCGCGTTGCTGCTCACCCTGCTGTTCTCCGTCATCGGCAGCTTCCAGCTGTTCAACGAACCCAACCTGCTGATGAAGATCGCCCCGGACGTCATCAGCTCCTCCTACACCGCCAACCTCTACGCCTACTCCCTCGCCTTCACCGGTCAGCAGGTCAACTACGCGGCCACGGTCTCCTTCCTCCTGGGCCTCGTCATCGTGGTCGCCTCCTACGCCGTCCTGCTCACCGCGAACCGCAGGAGGACCCCGTGACGACCACGACCCCGACCGCCACCGCCGTCCCCAAGACCACCGCACCCGAGCCCACCCCGCGCAGGGCACGGCGCCGTGCCCGCCGCAGCACCCCGCTGACCATCGCCATGCTGGCCGCGCTCGCCTACTTCCTGCTCCCCCTGTTCTGGCTGCTCATCGCCTCGACCAAGAGCACCCAGGACCTCTTCAACAGCTTCGGCCTGTGGTTCTCGCACGCCCCGCAGCTGCTGACCAACATCAGGGAGACGGTCACCCAGGACGACGGCGTCTTCGTGCACTGGCTGCTCAACACGGTGCTGTACGCCGTCGTCAGCGCGGTCGGCGCGGCGCTGCTCGCGGCGGCGGGCGGGTACGGGTTCGCCAAGTTCCGCTTCCGCGGCGACCGGCTCGCCTTCAACCTGGTCCTCGGCGCCGTCATGGTCCCGACCACGGCCCTGGCGATCCCGACCTACCTGCTGTTCGCGAAGGCCGGCCTGGTCAACACCCCGTGGGCGATCATCCTGCCGTCCCTGGTCAACCCGTTCGGCCTGTATCTGATGCGCATCTACGCCGCCGACGCCGTCCCGGACAGCCTCCTGGAGGCCGCCCGCATCGACGGCGCCGGCGAGGCCCGCATCTTCTTCCGCATCGCCCTGCGGCTGCTGGGCCCCGGCCTGGTGACGGTGCTGCTGTTCACCCTCGTGGCGACCTGGAACAACTACTTCCTGCCGCTGATCATGCTCAACGACCCCGATCTGTACCCGATCACGGTCGGCCTGGCCTCCTGGGCCGCGCAGGCCCAGAACGGCGGGGCCGGTGCCGGCAGCGACATGCTCGCGCTCGTCGTGACCGGCTCACTGCTCTCCATCGTGCCGCTCGTCGTGGCCTTCCTGATGCTCCAGCGCTACTGGCAGAGCGGCCTGGCCGCCGGCGGCGTCAAGCAGTAACCCCCCTCACCCCATCCTTCGGAGGTCCCCTTCATGGCGGCTCTGCCTGCCCGCGTCCTGTTCGGCGCCGCGTACTACCACGAGTACCAGCCCTACGACCGCCCCGCCGAGCGTCTCAAGACCGACCTGGACCTGATGGCCGACGCCCATGTCACCGTGATCCGGGTCGGGGAGTCGGTGTGGTCGACCTGGGAGCCGGACAACGGCCGCTTCGACCTCGACTGGCTCCAGCCGGTGCTGGACGGCGCCCACGAGCGCGGCATCTCCGTCGTCCTCGGCACCCCGACCTACGCGGTGCCGCCGTGGCTGGCCCGCCAGTACCCGGAGATCACCGGCGAGGGGCGGACCGGCGAACGGTTGGGCTGGGGCGCGCGCCAGGAGGTCGACTTCACCCACCCGGCGTTCCGCTTCCACGCCGAACGCGTCATCCGCAAGATCGTCGCCCGGTACGCCGGCCACCCCGCGGTCATCGGCTTCCAGGTCGACAACGAGCCCGGCCTGCACCTCCTCCACAACCACGGCGTCTTCCAGCGCTTCGTCGACCATCTGCGGGACAGGTACGGCGACGTCGAGACCCTCAACCGGGAATGGGGCCTGGTCTACTGGTCGCACCGGCTGTCCACGTGGGCGGACCTGTGGACGCCGGACGGCAACCAGCAGCCCCAGTACGACGTCGCCTGGCGGGAGTTCCAGGCGCGGCAGGTCACCGAGTTCATCGGCTGGCAGGCCGACCTCGTCCGCGAGTACGCCACCGGGGACCAGTTCGTCACCACCTGCATCTCCTACACCCGCCCCGGCGTGGAGGACGACGAGCTCACCGACCGGCTCGACATCGCCTCCGGCAACCCCTACTACGACATGCAGGACGGCCTGCTGCTGCCCGACCCCACTCCCGACGGCCACGAGCAGATCTGGAAGACCACCGGCGTGTGGGCGCTGTACCAGACCGCCGACTGGATGTTCTCCTCCCGCCAGGAGCCGTTCCTGGTCACCGAGACCAACGCCGGTTCCATCGGCTTCCCTTGGGACAACCGCCCCGCCTACGACGGGCAGTGGCGCCAGGCGGCCTGGGCGCTGGTCGCCCGCGGTGCCCGCATGATCGAGTACTGGCACTGGCACACGCTGCACTTCGGCGCCGAGACCTACTGGGGCGGCATCCTCCCCCACACCGGCCGGCCGGGACGGACGTACGCCGAACTCGCCCGGCTGGGAGCCGAGTTCGAGACCGCCGGTCCGCTGGTCGCCGGTCTGACACCGGACGCGGACATCACGATGGTGTACTCGACGCCGAGCAAGTGGCTGATGCAGAAGTACCCACCGCTCGCCCAGCCGGACGGCAGCCCGGACCCGGCCGCCTACCACCGCTTCTTCGACCCCTTCTACCGCGGCGCGTTCGAGGCCGGCCGCCAGGTCCGCATCGTCCACGCCCGCCAACTGCACGACCCGCGCGGCGAACGGGAGGGCCTCGCCCCCGAGGAGGCCGTACGCCGCCATCCCGTCCTCGTCGTCCCGGCCCTGTACCTCGCCGCCGACTCGACCCTCGACTGGCTGGCCGCCTACGCGCATGCCGGCGGCCATCTGGTCCTGGGCCCGCGCACCGGCTACGCCGACCACGAGGCGCGCGCCCGCGCCGAACGCGCCCCGGGGCGCCTCGCCGAGCACGCGGGCGTGTCCTACGACGAGTTCGGCAACCTCGCCCAGGAGGTCCCCGTGAGCCCGGCACCCGGCAGCCCGCTGCACCTGCCCGCCGACGCCACGGCGACCCGCTGGGCCGACGGCCTCACCGTCGCCGACGCCGACGTGCTGGCCGCCTACGACCATCCGCACTTCGGCCACTGGCCCGCGGCCACCACCCGACGCCACGGCGCGGGCCGTATCACCTGCGTGGGCACCGTCCCCGGCCGCGCGTTCGCGCGCGAGCTGGCCGCCTGGCTGGCACCGGCCGCGCCCGGGGCCTGGCGGGACCTCCCGGCGTCCGTCACCGCGACCACCGGCACGGCCGCCGACGGCCGACGCGTCCACGTCGTCCACAACTGGAACTGGCAACCGGCCACCGCCCAGGCGCCCGTGGACCTCACCGATGTCCTGACCGGGACCGCCGTCCCCGCCGGGACCGCACTGCACCTCGGCCCGTGGGACGTACGCGTCCTGGTCGCCTGACACCACCACACCGCCGGCTCGGCGACGACGGCGATGGCGACCGCAGCGACTTGGCGATCGCCCTTGCCGGTCAGGCCTCCTCGACCGTCGTCGTGACCGGCGTGCCGATCTCCACCGTGCGGCTGACCGTGCACAGCCGGTCGTGGGAGGTCTTGACCGCTCTCGGCAGGATCGCCCGGGCGCGGTCGGCGCCCTCCCCGTCGGGGAAGGCGACCGAGAAGGTGACCGTGAGGTCGGTCATCCGGTTGCCGAGGTCGTCACTGACCTTGTTGCCGGTGACCGTCACGGAGAACTCGGAGGGTTCCGCGTGGCGGCTGGTCGCGATGTCGACGTCCACGGCCGTACAGCCGCCGATCGCGGCGAGCAGCAGCTCGACCGGGGTGAACTCGGTGTCGCCGTCGGCACCCGAGCCGGTGCCGAAGCTGATGGTGCCGCCGCGGGTGTTGGTCGCGGTGAAGTGGCCGGTGCTGGTTCGCTCGACGGTGACGGTGCGCACGGGGTTGTCGGTCATGCCGTCGACCTTACGGGCACGGCGCCCGTGCGCGGCGCTCCTCATTGCCGCATTTCCGCCAGTTCCTCACCGTCGGCTCCGTAGACGCGGAAGACGGGGCCGTCCACCGGCCGGATCATCCTTTTCCGCTCCTTCTCGCTGACCGGCGCGCTGATGGCGTACGAGCTCACGAAGGAGGGCCGGCCGGGGAGCCGGACGATGGGAAGCAGGGTGGTCCGGCCGTGCTGGGTCATGGTGATCCGGGTGGCGGGTGTCTTCCCGGTGTAGACGAACACGGACACCACTCCTTGCGGGAACGGGTACCAGTTGAGGGCCATGGGCACGCCCGGCTCCTCCACGTCCAACGGCCCCACACACGACGGCTTGGGGTCCAGTGGGTGCTTCGGGCAGTACTCCCGCTCCTTCAGCAGGTACCACACGCCGAGTCCGACATCGATCCGCTCCCCGGGGCGCACCACGCGTACCGGCGAGGGGGCGTCGCCGGTCTCGGACGAGGCGGATGAGAGAGGGGTCGGCGAGTCGGCGCTGCTGACGGTGTGGGAGGACGGGGCGGCCTGGTCGAGGGCCAGCTTGCCGGCTACGGGGAGGAGCAGCAGCGCTGCCACGGAGACGGCCGCGAGCCTGCGGCGCCGTCTGATGGCCGCCGCCCGGCGCACGATCGCCTCCCTCGGGAACGCCGGGGGCACGCAGTCCGTCACGGCCTCGTCCAGCAGCCGCCGCAGGTCGGGCTTCGGCGACTGCGGCGGGAGGTCGGTCTTCATGTCGGACACTCCCTACTCCCCGTGCGTCATGGTGGCGGCGTACTCGGACAGCGCCGCGCTGGAGCGCAGCTTCTTCAGCGCCCGGCTGGCCTGGCTCTTCACCGTGCCGACCGAGCAGCCGAGGAGGTGTGCCGTCTGCTGTTCGCTCAGGCACTCCCAGTAGCGCAGCACGACGATGGCCCGCTGCCGGGGCGGCAGGGTGGCCAGGGCGGCGAAGAGCTCCGACCGGGTGTCGTAGCTGTCGGGCCGGTCGGCGTCCCCCGCGGGGCTGCGCTGTTCGGGCAGGTGGGGCGTGAGGAGCTGCACGACACGTCGTTTGCGCTGCCGGGTCGTGTTGTTGTTGATCAGGGCGCGTCGGACGTACTGGTCGGGTGCGTCCAGGGTGCGTATGTGGGACCAGCGCAGATAGATCTTCGCCAGCGTGACCTGGACGAGGTCCTCCGCCTCGTGATGGTCGCCGTTGGTCAACAGGTAGGCGGTGCGCAGCAGTCGTGGCCAGCGGAGGGCCGCGTAGGTCTCGAAGTCCGGCAGTTCGTCCCGCGGAAGCTCCGTGTCACGGCCTCCTCCCGCATCGTCCCCCTGTTCCTGGTCCATGTCCCGCACCGCCTCTCTTCGATCGGCGGTGGGCGTACAAGTCCTGGTCGTCGTACGCACGCTGAGTTCCCCCGATTTCATCCACTGCCGCGCGCTGGTCAGGCGCGCGTGAACTCCTCCCTGTAACACCCCTCGCGAAGCCCTCAGGTTGCATGCGCGACGATTTTTCGGGCCGCGTGTCCGACCGGTTGCCGGGGGTGCCCGCTAAGGCCGCCCGGCCACGCCGACGGTCACATATCCCTCGCCGGGGCCCGGCGGGCGGCGCCAGGAGTGGGTGCGGAGGGTGTGCAGTCGTCCTTGGGTGAGGGCGAGCCTCGGGAGGCGGACGCCGAATTCGACGGCCATGGCCTCCAGCGCGCGCCGCTCACCCAGGCGTTGGTCCCGGGGCTCGTCCACCGGGAAGAGCCGGTGCGGGTCCAGGGTGCCCGGCAGGGTTCCGCGGCTGTCGGTGGTGTCGCGGCGGACGGTGAAGGCGTACGTCTCCTCGCCGTTCTCGGCGACCGACAGATGGAAGACGCCGGGGCGCTGTCCGTCGAACGGCTCGCTCCACACCGTCACCACCCGGGTGCCCCGCGAGGCGGCGACGCCCGGGGAGACGAACCACCGCTCGTCGAAGGAGGCGCTCGGGTGGGCCTGGAGGGCGAAGCTCCAGCCCTGGCCCGCCCGCCCCACGGAGACGGTGGCCTCGTCCGCCCACGGCGCGCTGCCCTGGCCGCCGCGCGGCCGCATGCGGGACTCCCACACCATCGCCGGCTCCCCCAGGGCGGCGCTCTCGTCGACGCCGACGCGGCCCGGAAGGTCGGCCGGTTCCACGCCTTCGACGAGGAGGAAGCGGTACGACCCGAGCAGGTTGCCGGGGTGCATCTCCGTCAGCCATGCCAGGCCCGGCGGATCCAGGTCGGGCGTGGGTGCCGGGGTGTCGCCGCTGTGCCCGGCGCGGGGTGTGGCCAGCAGTTCCCGGCCGCGCTCCGGCGTGATCACGGGGCCGAGGAGAGGGTCGGCGTACAGGCCCACGGGGGCGAGGTGGTCCGGGCCGAGGGGCCGCCACCGGGGCAGTGCGGCGCGCAGCGTGCGCCAGGCCGCGTCCGTCTCGCCCCAACGGGCCTGTTCACGCGCCTGATCGACCGCGTCACCGAAGGGGCCCTCGGGTGTGTAGCGGTACGTGCCCGCCCACACCTGCCGCACGGCCTCCTCCACCGCGGCCCGCTCCGCGTCGGGGAGGGTGCCCAGCCGCGCCGTCAGTGTCCGGTCCTCGCGGTTCATCCGCACGTTCTCGGCCGCCAGCACCGGCACCACCTCCGCCGCGTACCGCGGGTCGGTCACGAGTTCCTGAAAGGACACCAGGTAGGTCTCCCCCAGCAGTCGGCGGATCTGGTCGCGCAGTGCGCCCGCCCGGGGTCTGCCGTGCGAGCCCGCCTGTGCCAACGCCGTCGCGGCCTGCTCGTACCGGCCCGCCAGGGCGTCTTGGCGGGCCGCGTCGACCGAGTCGTCCAGCGCCTGCGTCGTCGCGTTGACGAACTCCGTCCCGGCCCGCCGGGAGCGGTCCGCCTGGAGGCTGTGGAACTCCCGGTACATGTCCTCCATCCACGCCCGGAACGACGGGTACCGCTCGGGCGGACTGGCCCGCCAGGACGCGTACGAGTACACGGCCCACTCACCCGCGTCGTCCACGTCCCCCGGGTCCAGCAGGACGTACACCATGTCCGACTCGACGTCGAGTTGCAGCGCCCGGTCCCACATCCCGGCGAGCAGTTCGTCCTCCGGCGTGAGGTCCTCCGACTCGTCGGGGAAGTACTCGGACAGGCCCGCCTCGTCCTGATGCCACCTCACCTGCCCGGTGCCGGCGAGCAGCCAGACGAAACCGCCCGCGTGCCGCCAGCCGTCCGTCACCGCCAGGAACGTCCGGTACGACGGCGGCAGTCGGTGTCCGAGTCGCTCCTCCAGGTCCGCTATCGACTCCTCGGACGCGCCGGGGAACCCCAGCCATCGCGCCCGCGCGGGCTCCTCGTCCGCCACGTTGCGCTCGTCGGCCGGTGCGTCCAACTCCTGTGCGTCCGCCCACTCCTGGCTCCACCGCTCCAGGAACGGCCGCCAGTCCTCGATCTTGTCCGCCATGAGATCGATGGTGCCAGCCGCCACTGACAACCGGCGTCGTGCGTCCGACGACGGCTCAGTGCATCCCGCAGCTCACGGCTCCGAGGTCTCGGACTCCAGGTCCGCCCGGGTCTCGGGGCCATACACGCCCGGCTCGTCGTCGACGACCACGCGGGTGAACTGGTAGCCACGCACGGCGCTCTCCACCTGGCTGTTGTAGGTGCCGTCGGCGTCGCCGCTGTAGAAGCCGACCTGGCTCAGCCGGAGTTGGAGTTCCGTCACCTCCGGCCCTTTGTCGCCGGGGCGGAGTACGGGGGCCTGTCCGCCGGAGGAACTCGGCGTGGCAGCGCCGCCGGTGGCGGTGGGGGCGGCGCCGGACGCCGTCCGTGTCGGGGCGGTCGAGCCGGTCGGGGTGGCCGGGTCCACGGAGTCGGAGGCGCCCGCCGAGACGGTGGCGGAGGCGGACGGTTGCGTCGAGGTTGCCGACGGGGAGGCGGACGGGGACAAGGGGGCGGTGGCCGAGGGCTGTTCGTCCGGGAGGCCCGCGCGGACGCCGCCGGACAGGGAGTCGTCGCGCTCGGGGCTGTCGTACCAGAAGAGCCCGCCGACGAGGCAGCCCGTCAGCACGACGACTCCGGTGGCTCCCAGCCCGGCGGCCATCAGGGTCCGTCGCCGTCGGCGCCGCCGTGCGGGGTCGGCGGGTTCAACGTCCGGGGCTCGGTCTGGTGCTCGGTCCGGCTCGATCGTGGTCGCCGGCGAGGTCAACTCCCCTGCAACACCGGTCAGTTCACCGGCTGGATCACTCTCGGCACCCTTCGAGGCGGGCGGCCCCTCGCCACCGACCTCCACGAACGGCCGGATGCGTACCGGATCGAAGTCCTCCGCGGCCGCGGCCTCCGCCGTACGCACCGCACGGTGAGCATCCGAGGCACGGCGGGCGCAGCCGCACGCCGGGGTTCCGTCCGCGGCCCGGGCCGTTCCGCACTCCGGACAGACGGGGCCTGCCTGTTCACTCACTCGTGCTCCCTCTCCGTACGAGAGCCAGAGTCTAGACAGAAAAGACACACACAACGTGCACAACAGTTCGATGACCGGAACCCCGGCGTCCGCCCGGCCGGGCCCCCGATCGCGCCCTATGCGGTCGCAACGCCCAGGAAGCGCAGCACCGCCAGCACGCGGCGGTGGTCGGCGTCGGCCCTGGGCAGGTCGAGCTTGGTGAAGATGCTGTTGATGTGCTTGGCGACCGCGCTCTCGCTGACCACGAGTTCGGCCGCGATGCCGGAGTTGGACCGGCCGCCCGCCATCAGCTCCAGCACCTCCCGTTCGCGCGGGGTCAGCCGGTCGAGCGGATCGCTGTGCCGGCGTACCAGCAGTTGCGCGACGACCTGCGGGTCGAGCGCGGTGCCGCCGCACGCCACCCGGCGTACCGCCTCGGCGAACTCCTCGACGTCGGCGACCCGTTGCTTGAGCAGATAGCCGACACCCGAGGTGTGCGCGGCGAGCAGATCGGCCGCGTACCGCTCCTCCACGTACTGCGAGAGCAGGAGTACGGCGGTACGCGGGTACTGGCGCCGGATCACCAGCGCGGCGCGCACTCCCTCGTCGGTGAAGCCGGGCGGCATGCGCACATCGACCACGGCGATGTCCGGCCGGTGCTCCTCGACCGCTGCCAACAGCCCTTCCGCGTCGGCGACTTGCGCGCACATCTCGAAACCGGCCGCCTCCAGCACCTTGACCACGCCGATGCGCAGCAAGAGGGAATCCTCGGCGATCACGGCGCGCACGGCAGCTCCACGGTGATGACGGTCGGGCCCCCGGCGGGGCTGCGGCAGGAGAACGTGCCGTCGACGGACGCGACGCGCTTGGCCAGCCCGGCGAGCCCGGTGCCACCGCCGGCCGCCGCGAGATCCGCGCCGCCCGTGCCGTCGTCCGCGACGACCACCCGAAGTGTCTCCCCGATCCGCGCCACGGTCACGTCCGCCCGGGTCGCCTGGGCGTGTTTGACCACGTTCGTGAGGGCTTCGGAGACCACGAAGTACGCGACGGCCTCGACCGTGGGTGAGGGGCGCCGCGGCAGGTCCACCGCCACCCGCACCGGGAGCGGGAGCCGGGCGGCGACCCCGGACAGCGCGGCGTCGAGGCCCCGGTCCTCGAGGACGGCCGGATGCAGGCCCCGCACCAGCTCGTTCAGCTCGGCGATCGCCTCCTTCGCCTCGCGGTGCGCCTCGTCGATCACCTTCCGGGCCTCCTCCGGCAGGTCGCCGAGGGTGGCCCTGGCCAGGCCCAGGTTGACGGCGAGGGAGACGAGGCGCTGCTGCGCGCCGTCGTGCAGGTCGCGCTCGATCCGCCGCCGCTCGGCGTCGGCGGCGTCGAGCACACCGGCCCGGCTCTCGGCGAGGTCGGCGACCCGGCGGGCCAGCTTCTCCGTGCGGCTGGGGCCGAGCAGGACCTCGGCCGCCCGGGTCTCCAGCCGCACCAGAGCGCCGGTCAGCCGGGGCCCGAGGAACAGCAGGGCGAGGCCGCCGACGGTGATGTACGCGGCCTGCGTGGTGTACCCGAGGTCGCTGACCCGCCACTGCGGGGGCAGCGCCCAGATCCATACGTAGAGGGAGGCGGCCCCGACAGCCGCGGCCCAGACGGCGAGGACGGCGAGGTCCAGGACGGCGAACAGCGGACCCGCCACGGCGTGGTGGCAGACCTGCCGCCACCAGGCCCGGCTGATCAGCCGGCGCACCACCGACTTCCCGTTGACGGCGGGGCGCGGGAGATCCTTGCCGACGAGGGCCCGGTAGCGCCGCCGCTGCCCGGCGGTCAGCAGGGGTGTCACCACCAGCGTCAGCAGCACGGGCAGCGGAGTCACGGCCACCGCGGCGGGCGTACGCACCGACGCCGCCGTCGCGCCGAGCAGCCAGAGCCACAGGGGCACCACGGCAAGGTGGAGCGGCAGACCGGCGGCGACGAGCGCGGTCCGGTGTCCTGCCCCGCGGAACGGCCGGCCCGGCACCAGCCGCAGCCAGGTGGTGAGTTGCATGCGTCAAACGGTAAAGCCGCAGGCCACCCCCGTGCCATGACGCTCTCGCCCGGTTCAGGGGTGCACTTTTCTCCACCCCGGGTCGGCACCCTGCGTGACTGACGGCGCCCCGGTGTGCGGCGGAGGGTGGAGCACATGAAGGGAACAGCAGGCGAGGAGCGGGGGAAGACGATGCGTCAACTGGTGTGGTGTGACGAGGAATTGGCCGGCGCCGAGGTCGTCCCGCTCCACGCAGAGGCGGAGGCGCCGCGCCCGGCCCGCGGCATGCGGCGGGCCGGGTGGCTGCTGGTCGTCTGCGGGCTCGCCCTGCTGCCGTGGCTGTACGTGCTGGCCACCGGCCTGCCGGCCACCGCGACCGCGGCGCACTGGCCGCTCGCCTGGGTCGGGCTCGACGCGCTGGAGGCGCTGGGCCTGATCGCCACCGGCCTCCTCGCCGCCCGCGGCGACCGGCGGCTCGCCCTGGCAGCCGCCGCGACCGCGACGCTGCTGGTGGTGGACGCCTGGTTCGACACCACGACCGCGGCCCCGGGCGGCGACTTCGCCACCGCGGTCGCCCTGGCACTCGGCGCCGAGCTGCCGCTCGCCGCGCTGTGCGGCCGCCTGGCGCTGCGGACGCTGAGCCGGTCCGCGTGACGCCGCCCGCGGCCAACCCGTCGTGGATCATCGTGGAGACGCATCCGAACCAAGTGCCTCCAGGGGAGCAGCCACCATGAGTACGACGCCTTCGCGATCCGCACGGCAGCCGACCGACCCGGCCGCCGTACGGATCGGTGTCCTCGCTCCGCTCACCCGGCCCGGCTGGGTCGAGGCGGGTCAACACCTGCTCGCCGGGATCGAGTTGGGCACGCGCGAGGTCAACGCGGCCGGCGGGATCGCCGGCAGGCCGCTCGAACTCGTGGTGCGCGACACCGCGGCCGACCCTGAGCAGGCCACGGCGGCCGTGGACGAGTTGGCGGGCCAGAGGGTGGCCGCTCTGATCGGCGAGTACCACAGCGTCGTCGCCCGCGCCGCGGCCACCCGGGCCGACGCCCTCGGACTGCCGTACCTCTGCTCGTCGGCCGTGCTCGACGCGCTCACCGAGCGGCCGACCGAGTGGGTGGCGCGCCTGTCGCCGCCGCAGTCGCGCGGCTGGCAGGTCTACGCGGACCACCTCCTGGACGCGGGCCACCGCCGTGTCGCCGTGGCGACCCAGCCGAGCGTCTACTGGGCGACCGGCACCCGTGTCCTGCGGGAGCACCTCGCCGCGCACGGCGGCACGGTCGTCGAACTCGACATGACCGAGCTCGCCCCCGCCGCCGTGTGCGACGCCCTCCTCGACCAGCGCGCGAGTGCCCTTCTCCTGCTGGTCGGCCACCCGGAACCGGCCGTGCCGCTCGTCCGTGCCGTACGCCGCGACCCGCGCCTCGCCGGGGTCCTGCTCGGCGCTCCGGCCGGACAGCCCGAGTTCGCCACATGGTCGACGGCTCTGGGCGCCGACGGCACCGCGATCCCGTTCCTGCGCTACCTGCCCGAGCGGCTCACCCCGCTCGGCACACGCGTCGAGGCCGACCTGCGCGCACGGCTGGGCGGCGCACCGTCGTTCGTCGCCTTCGAGGGCTACGACACGATCGTCGTCCTCGCCGACGCGCTGCGCGCCGGTGGCACGGACCGGGCGGACGTCGCCGCGTCCTGGCCACGCGTCGCGGTCGAGGGCACCCGCGGCCGCATCACCTTCTCCCGCACCCCGGGCATCGGCGTCCTTCAGTGGACCTGGGCGCCGATCCAGGTCGTGGACCGCGATCCGGCGGAACCGGACCGCTTCCGGGTGCTCCGCAGCGGCTGAGACCGGGAAGGCTCGCGATCATGGTTTCGGTGGTGCAGAACGTCGCGATGGGCAGTGCGGACGCGTCCGACCGGGCCGCCATGAACTCCAAGTGCCTCGTCCCATGCCGTCCTCAACGGCCTCCGACTCCAGTGGGTGCTCGACCAGGACCTCGACATCCTGGGGCCGGTCACGGACTTCGTACGACTGCTCTTCGACGACGCACCCGCAGACGACTGAGCGCACCAGGCCGATGTCCTTCCCGCACCTCATGTCCTTTCGGCACGGTCGGCGGCATAGCGGGCCAGGATCTCGTGCGTGTCAGGGGTGAAAGTCCGCTCCTGAAGGATCCGCGGCAGGTCGGACTCGCTGATCCAGGTGTGCCAGGCGACCTCCTCCGAGTCCGGCGTGACGGCCCGGGGTATGACGGCGTCGCACACCCCGAGCCAGTGCGGGCTCAGACCGCTGCGGTTGAGGAACTTGAACCGGAAGCGCACCGCCGCCGACACCCCCAACTCCTCCTCCACCTCACGGGCGGCGGCCTTCTCGTAGGACTCCCCTACCCCCACGGCTCCGCCGATGCCGACCTCGTGGCGTCCCGGGAATCGGGCACCTGCTCAGCGCGCCGATGGATGAGGAGGTGACCCTGCCGGTCGTGACACACGACCACGGCGACCCGGTGCAGCCAGCCCTCCCGGACGGCGTCCCTCCGGCTCACCGGCCCCAGCACACGGTCCTGCGCGTCGACACGTTCCACGACTTCGTCCACGTCGCACACGATCGCAGACCCCACTGACAACGGCCCGGCCCCCTCACCTGTGGGCGGCTCGGTTCATCTCGACGACGTCCTCCAGGGTGGGATCGGCGCCGAGGGCGGCGAAGCGCTCCCCCATGCTGTCCCGGACCGCCGTGTCCTTGACGCGATCGGCGGCGGCCAGGGCGGCCGGCAGTTCGTCGAGGGTCAGCTCGGTGCAGTAGGCGGGGCCCATCGGCTGCTGGCGCCAGGAGTCGGCCAGGGCGCCGGCGTCGTAGGGGTCGAATCCGGTGTCGTCGACCAGCGCCACCCTCCACCGCCTCGATCCGACCGCTGAGGTGCGGGTAGTAGTTGGAGGTGTCGATGACCACCGTCTCGGCGGGGACGGAGGCGAACAGATCGGCCAGCTGTCCCGCCACCCCGAAGGGGATGGCGTCATGACCGGCCGCGCTGAGCTTGCGGGCGAGGTTGCCGCCGATCGTGCCGGCACCGATGACAGAAATTTTCGTGGTTTGTCCTTACAAGAGACGCCCCGCCGCCCAAGTCGGCGCAACGTCATCACCGTGGGGCTGTGGGCTTTGGTTCGCGGAGCAAGGCGCGACGGTCAGGCGACAGCGTTCAGCAGGTCGGCCAGTACGTCGGGGCGTTCCAGGGCGATGAAGTGGCCGGCCTTGGGGACCTCGGTGAAGTCGGCGGCCGGCAGCAGTCGCCTGTCGGCTTCCCGGTCCGAGGGGCGGGACCAGTCCTTCTCGCCGTAGACGAGATGGACGGGCGCCTTGACCTCGGGGTAGCGCGAGCGGGCCGCGATGAGGCTGGGCAGGGCCTGGTAGACGGCACGGGCGACGGTCGGATAGCCGGGGCGGCTGCCGACCCGGAGCAGCTCGTCGACGTAGTCCTCGCGCAGCGCGCTCTTGTCGCCGAGGCCGCCCCGAAGGATCGCGCGGAGGGCAGGCCTGGGCTCGACCCCCGCGATCACCGGGCCCACGCCGGGCGCGAGGACGCCGCTGACGACCACGCGGGCCAGGAGGCTGGAGCGGGCGATGCCGCCGCGGAAGTCGTACGTGTTCACCGCGACGACACGCCGCACCCGGTCCGGCAGCTCGGCCGCGGTGGTCAGGGCGAGCACCGCGCCCATGGACTCCCCCACCAACGTCACGTCGTTCAGGTCGAGTTCGGTCAGCAGCCGCTCGACGCCCGCGCGCATCGCGGGCTCGCCGTACGACGCCCCGGGCACGATCTCGGAGTAGCCCATCCCCGGCAGGTCGAGGGCGTGGACGGTGTAGTGGTCCGCGATCAGCGGGATGAGGTGGCGGAAGTGCTCGGCCTGGGTGCGCACGGTGTGCAGCAGGACCAGAGGAGCGCCGGTGCCCGCCTTGAGGTAGCGCAGTTCTCCCTGCCGGCCGCCGCGAGGGGCGATCGTGTGGCTGGTGGTCCCCGGGATGTGAATCGTGGGACGTGACTCTTGGCTGGGCATCTCGCCGGCTCCTTGTGCGTGAGGGATCGACCAAAGCGGTCATGACTCTCACCGGAGCATGAGAAACCGATCGGTCTCCACCAGAGTAAACCGATCGGTTTCCAGCCGCAAGCGCCGCGAGCGTCCGCAGGCCTCCTTCGAGAACCCTTCACTTGCACCCAGGAAACCGATCTGTTTTCCTGAGCGGAAACAGATCGGTTTCCGGCCGTTGGTCGGGCCCGCCCACACCCAGCGACCAAGGGGAAAAGTGAGTACCACCTTCGACCGCGGAGCACCCGCCTCCGGGACAACAGACTCGGGCCGCCGCGGCTCACATGCCGTGCGCTGGTGGGTGCTCGTCGTGCTGGGCGTGGCGCAGCTGATGGTCACGCTCGACGCGACGGTCGTGAACATCGCCCTGCCCGAGGCGCAGCACGACCTCGGCTTCAGCGACGGCAGCCGACAATGGGTGATCACGGGGTACGCCCTGGCGTTCGGCAGCCTGCTGCTGCTCGGGGGCCGGCTCGGTGACCTGTTCGGCCGCCGTACGACCTTCGTGACCGGCCTGATCGGTTTCGCGGCCGCCTCCGTCGTCGGCGGCGCGGCCGGCAGCTTCGAGATTCTCGTCGCGGCCCGCGTCGCTCAGGGCCTGTTCGCCGCGCTGCTCGCGCCCGCGGCGCTCTCGCTGCTGAGCGTGACCTTCACGGACCCGGCGGAAAGGCCGAAGGCCTTCGGCATCTTCAGCGCGCTGGCCGGTGCGGGCGCCGCGGTCGGACTCCTGCTGGGCGGCATGCTCACCGAATGGGCGTCGTGGCGCTGGGTGATGTACGTGAACGTCGTCTTCGCGGGCGTCGCGCTGGTCGGCGCCCTGCTGTTGCTGGCCAAGCCCGCACACACCGAGCGGCCCAAGATCGACATCCCCGGAACCGTGGTGGTGAGCGCCGCGCTGTTCGGCATCGTCTACGGGTTCGCCCACGTCGAATCCACCAGCTGGACCGACCCGGTCGCCCTCGGCTCCATGATCAGCGGCGTGCTGCTGCTCGCCGTGTTCGTCTGGCTGGAGCGCCGGGTCGCGCATCCGCTGCTGCCGCTGCGCGTCGTACTGCACCGGACGCGCGGCGGTTCGTTCCTGGCCGTGTTCATCCTGGGCATGGGGATGTTCTCGATCTTCCTGTTCCTGACCTACTACCTGGAGGCCAGCATCGGTTACTCGCCGATCGAGGCGGGCCTGTCCTTCCTGCCGATGGTCGGCGCCATCGTCGCCGCCTCGACCACGGTGCCTTCGCTGGTGCTGCCCCGGGTCGGCCCGAAGATCGTCGTCACCGCCGGCTTCCTGGTCTCCGCGTCCGGCATGGCCCTGCTGACCCGGCTCACACTGGACAGCGCCTACGTGGCCGACATCATGCCGGGCATGATCCTGCTGGGTCTCGGCATCGGCGCGGTCATGACCACCGCGTTCCAGGGCGCGACCGCGGGCGTGCACCACGAGGACGCCGGCGTCGCCTCCGCGCTGATCAACACCAGCCAGCAGGTGGGCGGTTCGATCAGCACGGCGCTGCTGACCACGGTCGCCTCGTCGGCCGCCACCGACTACCTCTCCTCGCACAAGCCGAGCGCGCTGACGGCGGCGCGGGCCGGCGTCGAGAGCTACACGGCGACCCTGGCCTGGGGCGCCGGGATCTTCGCGGTCGGTGCGGCGATCATGGCGTTCCTGATGCCGAACACGGCCCTGGCGCCGTCGGAGGGCGAACCCGTCATCGCCCACTGAGCCGGAGGCCGCGAGGGGGATGCCGACGTCCGGAGGCACCCCCTCGCGGGGTAGCGGAGCCGGCTGACTTCTACCGGCCCCGCCCCATTCACCCACCGTAAACCGATCAGTTTCCAATGGCCCGGAATCGAGTTAACCTCGCCCTATGACCACCGAAGCAATGCCAACCCGAGAACGCCTGCTGGAGGCAGCGGCCACGCTCACCTACCAAGAAGGTGTCAACATCGGCGTCGATGCGCTGTGCAAGGCGGCGGGGGTGTCCAAGCGCTCCATGTACAAGCTGTTCGAGAGCAAGGACGAACTGCTGGCGGCGAGCCTGGAGGAACGCGCCTCCGCCTACGTGGCGACGCTCCTTCCCGCGGCGGACGACGATCGTCCGCCCCGCGAGCGGATCCTGCACGTCTTCGAACAGGCGGAGGCACAGGCGAGCGCGCCCGACTTCCAGGGCTGCCGGTACCTCGTCGTACAGATCGAACTCAAGGACCCGGACCACCCCGCGAGCCAGGTGGCCCGCCGGGTCAAGGAGAACCTGACGGCGTTCTTCCGCACCGAGGCCGAACAGGGCGGGGCGAACGACCCCGACCTGCTGGCCCGGCAGTTGATCCTGGTCTTCGACGGCGCCAGCGCCCGCGCGGGCATCAAGGCCGACACTCAGGGCGGCCTCGTCATTCCGACCGTGACGGCTCTGCTGGACGCGGCCGAGTTGCGCTGACTGGGTGATTCGTGGTCACGCGGCCTCAGGGAAGCCGAACCGCTTGACGAGCCCCGGATCCCCGAACGCGTTGATTCGCGCGATGCCCGTCGTGGTGACGGTGAGCACCAGGATGCCGTAGGCCTGACCATTGTGGTAACCGACCGCCGCGGGCTGGCCGTTCGCGCTGGTCGGCAACAACCGCCAGGTTCCCGGCGGGCCCAGAACCTGCTGGACGAGATAGGGCACGCACGTGGCACGGCCGGCGAACCATGTGCGCCACGGCGTCGCCTCGATGCTGGCATCGACCCGCAGCAGCCGTTCAAGGGCCGCGCCATCCGCCTCCTCGATGGCCGCGATGTAATGAACGAGTACGGTGCTCAGCTTGCCCGGCTCGACTGTTCGCTCGACGTCAGGAGGCTCCTGGGCCAGCCGCGCACGCGCGCGCTGCAGCGTGCTCTTCACCGCTGCCGTGCTGGTGCCCATCACCTGTGCCACGTCCGACGCCGGCCACTCCAGCACGTCCCGCAGGACGAACACCGCCCGCTGGCGGCCCGGCAACTTCTGAAGCGTGGCGATCAGCGCGATCCGCAGGCTGTCGCGCGCCGCCACGATCGCCGCCGGGTCGAGCATGGAGTCGGGAATGGGTTGAACCCACGGTGCTTCCGCAGCCGTGGGCGGGGCCATCGGGTCGTCGGCGGGTCCGCCGAGGCCCGAGGGCAACAAACGCCTACTACGGTGCGACAACGCGGAAAGGCATGCGTTCGTGGCGATCTGATAGAGCCACGTGCGCACCGACGACCTGCCCTGGAACGCCTCATACGAACGCCAGGCACGCAGGTAGGTCTCCTGGACCACGTCCTCGGCATCGTCCACCGATCCAAGCATGCGATAGCAGTGGGCCAGCAGCTCGCGCCGGTAGGGTTCCGCGTCCGTCGCGAAATCTCCCATCCCGATCGACATTACGGGGCATAGGTGAGCGTGACGACGCCTGTCGCGCTCGGCGTTGCGGACACGAACCGCAGCGAGCGCGGCAACGCGCTGCCGAAGAGCCGCTCACCCTCGCCGACGACAAGGGGATGGACGCCGAGGTTCAGTTCGTCGATCAGGTTGTGCTGCAGCAGTGTTCGCATCAGCGTGAAGCTGCCGTACATCACGATGTTGCCGCCGGGCTCCTGCTTGAGCTTCGCGACCGTCTGTGCCGCGTCGCCGGCAAGGACGGTGGCATTCCAGGGCAACGGGCCGCGCAGCGTCCTCGTCACGACGACCTTGGGAATGGTGTTCATCGCCTCGGCATACGGTCCGGTGTTGCGCGACCAGGCCTTCTCGAGGATCTCAAAAGTCGCCCGCCCGAGCAGAAAGGTGTCGCTCGCCAGGAGAGCGTCGGTGGCCCGCTGGCGCGAGGCGTCGTCGAAGTAGTCCAGTGCCCAGCCGCCGCGCTCGATCTCGCTGAATCCGCCCGGATCCTGGACCACGCCGTCAAGCGTGATGAATGCCCCCGCGATGAGCTTGCGCATGATGGTCTCCGTCCCCGGGTCGGAGGTTCCGGCCCTCGCATAGGAAGACTCGGGTCAGCTCCGAAAGGAATCGGGTCGGTGTGCCTCCTGCTTCGGCTGTAGACCGTGAGCGTGCTCGGCATCCCGGCAGTGGTCCCACACCCTCTCCGGTTTCAGGACTCCTTCGCGAGCTGGGGGTACAGCGCGGCCAGGTCACCGGCCAGGCCCGCCTTGACCTGGCGGGAGATGTCGTCGGCGAGGACTTCGTGGGCGCCGGTCTCGATGCCGTCGAGGGCGAGTGCGGCGACGTCACGCGGGTCGGACTTGGGGGCGTCGACGTCGGCCGCGAGGTCGGTGTCGACGTAGCCGACGTGCAGGCCGGTGACGGCGATGCCGCGCGGCTGGAGTTCGAGGCGCAGGGAGTTGGTCTGCGACCACAGGGCGGCCTTGGAGGCGCTGTAGGTGCCGCCGAGCGCGATCCAGGACAGCACGGAGTGCACGTTGAGGAGATGGCCGCCGCCGTTGCGCTCGATGATCGGCACGAAGGCGCGGGCGACGAGGAGCGGGCCGTAGAAGTTGATCTCGAACTCCCGGCGCACGTCGTCGACCGGGGTGTCGAGGAAGGGCCCGCCGACCGAGGCGCCGGCGTTGTTGATCAGCACGGTCACGTCCTGCGCCTGGGCGGCCGCCGCCGCGACGGAGGCCGGGTCGGTGACCTCCAGCGCGACCGGTACGGCGTCCGGGTGCGTCACGCTGCGCGGGTCGCGGGCCGTGGCGTAGACCTTGGCGGCGCCCCGTGCGTACAGCTCTTCCACCAGAGCCTTGCCTATGCCGCGGCTGCCGCCGGTGACGAAGACGTTCGCGCCCTTCAAAGCGGTCATGACTGCAAGCCTCCACAGATGAGAAACCGATCGGTTTCCATCACGGTAAACCGATCGGTTTCACAAGGCAAGCCGACGAGGGGCGCCGTCCGGTACCTGTGCCGGCGCCTACCTCACAGTCCGCTCGTCCGTGAATGCGGCTGCCGGCAGCTCGGCCTCTGTCTCCTCCCAGGCGATCCCTAGGCCCAACTCGGCCTCCAGGAACCGCAGGAACGCCACGTCACCCGCCTCGTCTCCGTCGGCGACGAAGCCGAGGGCGACTTCGGCTGGGACGCCGTTCGTGAGGTGAGGCAGACCGGGCTCGAAGGATGTCACCAGTTCTCCATGGACGGCATAGCCGACGCGGCTGAAGCCCTTGGCGTTGCGATGGATGCTGAAGGCTCGCCCCCGCTGGGACAGTGCGGCGAGGTAAGTCCCCGTGCGGCACTGGAACTCCTCCAGGGCATACGCCCAGCCCGCCACCGAGCCCGCTCTCACGATGGTGTCGGGCGGGTCGGGGAGGAAGCCTCCGTCCGTCAGACGAGCGACCTCCGCTTCGTCTTCCCAGTCCAGGAAGTCGAGGTCACTGATGTGGTCGTCCGCGTTCCTGGTCAGCAACTCGTACGCCGCGAAGCGGGTCAGCGGGACGATGTGAGGCGCCTCGGCGCCGATGCCGCGCAGCAACTCGTGCGGCGAGAGACCCTCGCTGAGGGTGAGCGTGAAGCTGACGTCGTAGGCCTCGGCTACCCAGCGCAAGCGTGCTCACCTCGCACGCGGAAGCCGCGCAGGACGAGACGCAGGCCGACGCTCGCCGCGAGCAGGTGCTCCGCAAGCCGGGACGGGACGTCGATCATCACCCGTTGGTCGGCGACCACCTCCACGCCGGGCCAACTCGCGGCGCACGCCGTGCCCTTGGCATACATCAGCAGCCCCGTCTTGGCTCCCACAGCCCCTCCCCAAGCCCTGCCCCCTCAAATGGGCAGTCGCACCATAGCCGCCGCCACTGACAGTGCCCTCTCACGGATCTCAGGCTGACGCCACGAAGCCGGTGGACAGGTCGAGGTGGAGGGGGGTGCCTGAGGACGTCGGGGTCCAGCCCTCACGCAAGGCGTGCTGGATGGCTCGGGCTACGTCCGGTGGCAGTATCGGCTTGCCTTCCCGTCCCAGCCAGTTGCTCATGTGCGGCTGATCGGTGGTCACCACGAGCGTTGTGCCCGGGCCCGGGCTGCCCGCATGCTCGACCGCGAAGGTGCACGGGGTCCAGGCCATGCCCTGGAAGTAGGTCGGCCGGCGGCGCAGGCGCCAGCGATACGTCGTGCCGTCGACCACGATGCGCCGTGCGCCCTTGCGTCCCAGTGCCATGACTCCCCCTGTAGCTCTACGGGGACGATGCTAGTGACTCCGGCTCAGTGCTCTGCAGGAATATGCGTGCCGACTGCCGACACCGTTCAACTTCCCTTCACAGCACGGTCGTAGGTAGAGAGACGTAGGTCAGCTGGTTCCTTGTGCCGATGTCACAGTCGTTCGCCCCTCCTAGGGTCGGAGCAGCCAGGGATCATCGAACCGAGGCTCCACCAGGAGGAAACCCGTGATCGTCGTCACCGGTGCCACCGGCAATGTCGGCCGTGCTCTTGTCGAGCGGCTCGTGGCCGAAGGACAGTCCGTGCGGGCCGTGAGCCGCGATCCGGAGCGGGCCGCGCTTCCCCCGGCCGTGGAAGTGAACCGCCTTGAGTCGGAGGGGCTGTTCGTCGGAGCGTCGAAGCTCTTCCTCCATCTGCAGGCCACCGGCGAGCACACCGACACCGTCCTCGACAGGGCTCGCGCCGGCGGTGTACGACACGTGGTCATGCTCTCCTCGGGGATCATCGAGGAGGGGGCCGACGAGACCCACCCGATCCACATCATGCACGCGCGAGCCGAGCAACTCGTCCGGGACAGCGGCATGGAGTGGACCTTCCTGCGGCCCAACGCGTTCTCCACCAACGCCTTCCAGTGGGCCCCGCAGATCCGGCAGGGCGACTCCGTGCACGCCCCCTTCGCCGGCGCCGTCTCCGCGCCGATCCACGAGGACGACATCGCGGCCGTAGCCGAGCGTTGTCTGCTCGACGCGGGCCACGAGGGTGCCGTCCACCGGCTCACCGGGCCCGCGGCGACGACCAACGCGGAGCAGGTCGCCGCCATCGGGCAGGCCCTCGGGCGGAAGTTGACCTACGTCGAGACTCCCATGGAAGAGGCGGAAGCCACTCTCTTCCCGGAGCTGCCGCGGCACATGGTGCGGGCCCTGCTCAAGTCCTTTGCGGCCACGGTCGATTCCTCACCCGAGATCACCTTCGAGGTCGAGAGCATCACCGGTCGCCCGGCTCGGACCTTCGCGGAATGGGCGGAGGATCACCGGGCCGACTTCGCTGCCTGAGCATGCCTCGTCATTTCTCGGCGGGGTACACGTCGGTGACCTTGCCCTGAGGGGTCGCCTTCAGGTAGCCGCCTCCATAGTCGTCGGTCAAGTAGACGGACAGTGAGACCGGTTCGTCGAAGATGGTGTTCGGCGGTGTCACCGTCACATAACGCAGTTCCGGTTCGGGGACGTTCAGCTTCTTGTCCGCTTCCTTCAGGAGCACAGGGACCTTGTCCCAAGCGAAGGCGTCGAGCGTGAACGGCTGTTTTCCGCCCGACAGGTTGTCCTTGATGATCCCCTCCGCCACCCCCTTGCCCGGGTAGTACGTGTACGAGTCGTACTTGGTCTCGCTGCCTTCTACCATCACATCCGCCATCACGTAGTCGTCGTAGACCGTGAAGTCCCCGAACCTGTCCCGCCCCGTCGCGTCCTTCAACGCCTTGATCGCGGTACGGATGTTGGCCGGTGTCAGCATCGAGCCCTTCGCAAGGGGCTCTTCTGACGGCTTCGGAGTCGACGACGCGGACGGAGACGCAGATGTGGACGTGGGCGTAGACGTCGAGGGGCCGGTGCCCAGGTTGTCGCCCTTGTTGTCGTCCAAGGGCAGGAGCCACCACAGCAGGCCAACGGCGCCGGCCAGGGACACGCCTGACACCGCCCGCAGGACCGTCGTACCCGTGCCGCGTCTGCGGGTCGTCGTCGACACCGGTGTCGTGGGCGGTTGGGGTGATATCTGGACCGGGGGTCCGGGGAGGACCGGTGGCGGTCCGAAGCCGGTCGGCGGGGGTGGCGCTTGGGGTGGGGTGAGGGGGTAGGACGTGGGGTGGTCGCTGGGCGGCGTCGGCAGTGACTCGATCTCCGCCAGTCGCCGGTCCAGTTCGGCCGCGGACGGGCGTGCCGCCGGGTCCCGTACCAGCACGCTCATCAGGACCTCGCCGAGAGCACCGGCCCGTACCGGCGGTGGCACGTCCTCGTGGAGGACCGCGGCGAGGGTGGCCAGGGTGGTGCCTCGGCGCAGGGGGTGGTGGGCCTCCACCGCGGTGTACAGCATCATCGCCAGCGACCACAGGTCGGAGGCGGCGCCGCCTTCCTGGCCGGTGATGCGTTCCGGGGCCATGAAGTCGGCCGTGCCGATGATGGAGCCGGTGGCGGTGAGGGTGGTCGACTCGCGGATCGCCGCGATGCCGAAGTCGGTCAGGACCGGGCGGCCGTCCGGTCGTAGCAGCACGTTGGCGGGTTTCACGTCCCGGTGCTGGATGCCGGCGTCATGCGCGGCGGTGAGCGCGGCCAGCACGCCGCGGCCGAGCCGGGCCGCCTCGGCCGGTGGCATCGGGCCCTGGGCGAGGCGGTCGGCCAGGGAGCCGCCGCTCACCAGCTCCATGACCAGCCAGGGGTACGTGCCCTCGCCGCCGTCGACGATGTGGTGGATGGTCACGACGTTCGGGTGGTCGATGCGGGCCAGCGCCCTGGCCTCGCGCAGCACGCGCTCGCGCAGCATCCTCGCGCCCTCGGGGTCGTACTCGGCGAGGTCGCGGTCCGGCGGGCGTACCTCCTTGACCGCCACCAGCCTGTGCAGCACCAGGTCCCTGGCCCGCCAGACCGTGCCCATCCCACCGCCACCGAGACGGGCCTCCAGCTCGAAGCGCCCGTCGACGACGCGTCGTTCGGCGCGTCTGTCTGCCTCACTCATGGGCCGGAGCCTAGCGGTCCGCACCGACGGCCTCCCGCCGCCCCTGACTGCGACGATGCTTGACTTCGCCCGGCCCGGCTGGCTCGGTGGTACGTGGTGCACAGCAGCCCCGTCCGTCCCACCCCAGGGAGCGCAGCATGACCGGACCCATGGATCAGGACCGCGACGGCGCGGAGGCCCGCCGGACGGACCCTCTCACGCAGCTCACCCTGGAGGAGCTGCGGCAGCGGAGCAGCATGAAGTGGCGTACGCACCCCCGGGACGTGCTTCCGCTGTGGGTCGCCGAGATGGACGTACCGCTCGCTCCGGCTGTCGTCGAGGCCTTGCAGGCGGCGATCGAGCTGGGTGACACCGGGTATCCGTACGGAACCGCGTACGCCGAGGCATTCGCCGCGTTCGCCGCCGAGCGGTGGCGGTGGGACGGGGTGCGGGTGGAGCGGACCGCGATCGTGCCGGACGTGATGCTGGGCATCGTCGAGGTGCTGCGGCTGCTCACCGATCCCGGCGACTCGGTGGTGGTGTGTTCGCCGGTGTACCCGCCCTTCTACGCGTTCGTCTCGCACGACGCCCGCGTCGTCGTCGAGGCGCGTCTCGGTGCCGATCTGCGGATCGACCTGGACGCTCTGGAGGACGCCTTCGTGCGGGCCCGGGGCGACGGGCGGCGTGCGGTGTTCTTGCTGTGCAATCCGCACAACCCCACCGGTGTCGTCCACACCCGCGAGGAGTTGGAGGCCGTCGCCGTCCTCGCCCGCCGGCACGGGGTGCGGGTCGTCTCCGACGAGATCCACGCGCCGCTGGTGCTGCCGGGCGCCGTCTTCACCCCGTTCCTCAGCGTGCCCGGCGCCGAGAACGCGTTCGCGCTGGCCTCCGCGTCCAAGGCGTGGAACCTCGCCGGGCTGAAGGCGGCCCTGGCGCTCGCGGGGCCCGAGGCCGGCGACGAACTCCGGTGGATGCCCGAGGAGGTCGGCCACGGGCCCAGCCACCTCGGGGTCATCGCGCACACCGCGGCCTTCCGTAAGGGCGGCGACTGGCTCGACGACCTGCTGCTCGGCCTCGACGCCAACCGGGACCTGCTCGGCCGTCTCGCCGCCGAACACCTCCCGGGCGTGCGATGTCACCGCCCCGAGGGCACCTATCTGGCGTGGCTGGACTGCAACCGGCTGGGACTGCACACGGATGCGGGCGGTGACGGACCCGGCGTGGTCAGTGAGCTGGCCGGGCCTGCGAAGTTCTTCCTCGACCGGGCTCGGGTCGCGCTCAGTTCGGGGCATGTCTTCGGCTCCGGCGGCGAGGGCCACGTACGCCTCAACTTCGCGACACCGCCCACCGTCCTGCGCGAGGCGGTGGTCAGGATGGGACGCGCGCTGCGGGACCTGTAGCCGTGGTCCCTGCGCAGCGAGCGGCCACCGGCGCCGGTGGTCATCGCGAACGGGTCACCGATCCCGCTGTCGAAGACCGCCTCCGGCGGAACCGCCCTCGCCACGGATGGGATGATGCTCCTGTGGTGAGAGTGCGATCCGTAGGCCGCTACTGCGTGCCGCTCCTGGTCAACCTGTTGATCGGTGTCCCGGCGATCGCCGTGTGGGAGTCCGCCCTTTGGTACGCCGCCCACGGGCACTGCGGACTCGATGATCTCGACCGACCCGATCTGGACGGCTGCACCTACCCCGAGATCGACCACAGCGGTCCCGTCCTGCTGTTCCTCGTCATCACGGGCGCGTTCGTGCTGCTGCTCGTCCTGATCGCCGACGTGCTCCTCCCCCTGCGCCGCGAACGCCCGCTCAGACCCTGGCTGTTGACCCTGCCGGCCGTCGCGCTGCCCTACCTCCTTCTGCTCGGATCCGCGGGCTGAAAAGATCGGCCGCATGACCGCCATCGGTCACCAACTCCTGGGCCCGCATCGAGACTTGGCTCGCCAGGCACGTTCGCAGTCTTGGAGCCCCCTGCGGAGCCCGCCGCCATCGCGGCGGCGGAGGCGGCCGGGCACGAACATGGGGCCCGCCCCGCGCATCACGCGGAACGGGCCCCATCATCGAGCGCCGGGCAGGCCTTGCACCTGCATTTCCCCGCAGGAAGCGGGGCGTCTTTCCTTGGACCACCAACGCAGTGCCGGTTGTTCGCGGTTGCGGTGACCGGCTCAAGATCAAGCATACCGTATGTGCGGGGGTGCCTCCGACCGTGTCAGTTCCGGCGTGGATCGACGAGGATCTTGGGGCCGAGGCCCGCGTCCGGCGGGCGCTTTCCGGCGAGTACGGCACCGACCTCTGTCAGGCCGACCGTCGCGGCGACGAGCGGACGCGGGTCGACGCTGCCCTCCGCATACGCCTGAACGGTCGCTTCCAGACCGGGAGATGCGGACAGTACGCCCACCGCGGTGACGTCCTTCAGGGCCAGCGTCCGGGTGTCGACGCGGCTCGGTTCGCCGGCGATGCCGACGTACACCACGCGCCCGGCGGGCTCGACCAACTCGACCGCCAGGCCAGGGAGATGGACGGCGTTGGTGGCGTCGACGACCGCGTCGTAGGGCACGTCGGGCAGGGAGTCCGCGCGCCAGACGTGCGCGAAGCCGAGATCGCGGGCGAACGCGAGGGATCTGTCCGTCGCGCCCATGAGATGGACCTCCGCCCCGGCGGCCCGCACGAACATCGCGGTGAGCAGGCCGATCGTGCCGGGCCCGAGGATCAGCACCCGGTCGCCGGCGCCGGTCGCGGTGGCCCGTGCGGCGCGCAGGGCGGTGCCGCCGGGTTCGACCAGGGCGCCGAGTTCGGCGTCGACGGTGTCCGGCAGGGCGTGCAACGAGGCGGCGGGGACCGCCAGTTGCTCGGCCAGGGCGCCGGGGCGGTCGCCGCGGATGCCGACCTCCTGCCGCTGGTCGCACACGTGGTGCCGGCCGCGTAGGCAGCGGCGGCACGCTCCGCAGCCGAGCATGGTGTCCCCCATGACGCGCCTGCCGAGCCACGCGGGGTCCACGCCGTCGCCGACCGCCGCCACGCGTCCGGCCCACTCGTGGCCGAGCCGCATCGGGTAGGCGGCATGGCCCTGGTGGAGGTAGGTCATCGCGCCGGTGTAGAACTCGACGTCGGTGCCGCAGACGCCGACGCGTTCGACGTCGACGACGGCTTCGCCGGGTCCCGGCACCGGGGCCGGGACCTCCTGGACGGCGTACTCCCCCGGCGCGGTGAGGACGAAGGCGCGCATGGGCGGGCGCGTCACCGCGGGGCGAGGACTTGCTGGCGCTGGGTGCCGAGGTGCTTGATGCCGAGTTCCATGACGTCGCCGGGCTGGAGGTAGACGGGCGGGGTGAGGCCCATGCCGACGCCGGGCGGGGTGCCGGTGTTGATGAGGTCGCCGGGTTCCAGGACGAGGAACTGACTGAGGTAGTGCACGATGAAGTACGGGTCGAAGATCATCGTCTTGGTGCTGCCGGTCTGGCGGCGCACCCCGTTGACGTCCAGCCACATGTCGAGGGCGAGCACGTCGTTGATCTCGTCGGCGGTGTCGAGCCAGGGCCCCGCGGGGTTGAAGGTCTCGGCCGACTTGCCCTTGGCCCACTGGCCGCCGCGTTCCAGCTGGAAATCGCGTTCGCTGACGTCGTTGACGACGACGTATCCGGCGATGGCGGCGCGGGCGTCGTCGACGGAGTCCAGGTAACTGGTCCGGCGGCCGATGACGATGCCGAGTTCGACCTCCCAGTCGGTCTTGGTGGACCCGCGCGGGATGCGTACGTCGTCGTTCGGGCCGATGAGCGTGTTGGGCGACTTGGTGAACAGGATCGGCTCGTCGGGGACGGCCATGCCGCTCTCGGCCGCGTGGTCACGGTAGTTGAGACCGATGCACAGGATCTGGTGCGGGCGGGCGATCGGCGCGCCGACGCGTTCCCCGGCGAAGCGGGACACCTGCCCGGCGGCCACGCGCTCGGCGACGAGGGGCCGGACGCGGTCGATGCCGCCCGAGCCGAAGAACGCCTCGTCGAAGTCGGTGACGGTGTCGGACAGATCGACGTAGGTGTCGTCGTCGATGCGGGCGACGGGCTTCTCGGCGCCGGGCGCGCCTATGCGCATGAGGTACACGGGATCGGTCTCCAGGGATACAGGGGGCCAGGGATTTCAGGGGGTGCGGGGGCGTGCGGGGCGATGGGGTGCGCTCAGGGGGCCGAGCGCGGCGCGGATCTCGTCGACGGCATCCACCAGACTGGGCAAGGGAGTTCGGTAGGTGAGGGCGCTGACGCTCACGGCTCCGGAGGGGGAGGCCGGAGAGGTGGCGTAGACGGGCAGGGCGAGGCAGTTGACGCCGGTCTCGTTCTCCTGGTCGTCGACGGCGTAGCCGCACTGCCGGGTGGCATCCAGTGCGCGGTGCAACTCCTCGGCCGTGCACAGGGTTTGCGGGGTGCGGCGCTCCAGTGGCGTGCCGCCGATCCACTGTCGTACGGCGTCGAGCGTGTCCAACTCGTGGGCGAGCAGGACCTTTCCGACACCGGTGGTGTGGGCGGGGTTGCGGCCGCCCACGGTGGAGGTGAGGCGGACGGCGCCGGTCGGGGGGTCGACCTTGGCACGGTAGACGACCTCACGGCCGTCGAGGACCGCGTAGTGAGCGGTCTCGCCGAAGCGCACGGCAAGGGTCTGGAGCAGCGGCCGGAGACGGACGTGGTCCGGGCGGGCCTCGTGGTGGGCGAAGGCCATGCGCAGGAACTCGTCGCCGAGCAGATAGCGGCCCCGGGCGTCCTGGTCGGCGAGGCCGGCCCGGCGCAGCGCGCCCAGCGCCCGGTGCACGGTCGGCTTCGGGCTGCCGATCACCCGGGTCAGCTCCTCCAGCCCCACCCCGTCGGGATAGCGGGCCAGTTGCTTGAGCACGGCGAGCACCCGGTCGGAACCCACCAGACGGCCCTCGCCCGAACGCGATGCGGCCGACCCGGCGTCGTCCTGGTCGGGGTCTGTCGAGCCGTCGTACGTCTGCGTATGCTCCATGGCGTTCCACAGATTAGACCTGTGTGTCGATTGTTGGAAGGAGCTCCGGGTGACGCTCCGCAGCGCCCAGTGGTACGCCGGACAGGACCGCAACGCCTACATCCACCGGGCCTGGATGCGCCGCGGTGTGCCGGACGACGCGTTCAGCGGACGTCCGCAGATCGCCATCGCCAACACCGCCTCGGACCTGACTCCCTGCAACGCCCATCTCGACGAGGTCGCGGCATCCGTGCGCGACGGCGTGTACGAGGCCGGCGGCATCCCCCTGAACCTGCCCGTGGTGTCGCTCGGCGAGACGAATGTGCGCCCGACGGCCATGCTGTGGCGGAACATGGCGGCGATGGCCACGGAGGAGATGCTGCGGGCCAACCCCATTGACGGCGTCGTGCTGTTGGGCGGCTGTGACAAGACGATCCCGTCGCTGCTCATGGCCGCCGCGTCGGTCGACCTGCCCGCGGTCGTGGTGCCGGGCGGACCGATGCTCACCGGGACCTTCCGCGGCACGCCGCTGGGCTGCGGCACGGATGTCTGGCGGCTGTCGGAGGAGGTGCGGGCCGGGACGCTCACCCAGGAGCAGTTCACCCGCTCCGAGTCGGCGATGATCCGCAGCCGGGGGCACTGCAACACCATGGGCACCGCCTCCACGATGGCGCTGGTGGCCGAGGCCCTGGGCACCGTCGTACCCGGCGTGGCCGGAACGCCCGCGCCCGACAGCCGGCTCCTCCAGGCCGCGCACCGCACGGGCCGTTTGGCGGTGGACATGGTCGCCGCCGACCGGCGCCCGGCGACCTTCCTGACCCGGGCCAACTTCCACAACGCGATCGTGGCGCTCGCCGCGATCGGCGGCTCCACCAACGCGGTCGTCCATCTGCTGGCCATCGCCGGACGGTTGGGCATCGAGTTGTCACTGGACGACTTCGACCGCATCGGCTCGCGCGTGCCGGTGCTCGTGGACCTCCAGCCGGCGGGCCGCTTCCTCATGGAGGACTTCCACCGCGCCGGCGGACTGCTCGCGGTGCTGCGCGAGGTCCGCGACCTGCTCGACCCCGGGGCGCTGACCGTCACCGGCGAGCCGCTGGTGGACCACCTCGACGACGCCCCGATCTGGGACACCGAGGTCATCCGCCCCCGCGCCGAACCGCTGGTCGCCGAGGGCGGCATCGCCGTGCTGCGCGGCAACCTCGCCCCGCACGGCGCGCTGGTGAAGCCCGCGGCCGCCTCACCGCACCTGCTGCGCCACCGGGGCCGGGCGGTCGTCTTCGACAGCATCGAGGACTTCCACGCCCGTATCGACGACCCCGACCTGGACGTGGACGCCGACTCCGTCCTGGTCCTGCGCGGCTGCGGCCCCAAGGGCTACCCGGGCATGCCCGAGGTGTCGAACATGCCGCTGCCGAAGAAGCTCCTGGAGCAGGGCGTACGGGACATGGTCCGGGTCTGCGACGGCCGGATGAGCGGCACGGCGTACGGCACGGTCGTGCTCCACGTGGCGCCGGAGGCGGCGGCCGGCGGCCCGCTGGCCCTCGTCCGGACCGGGGACGTCATCGTCCTCGACGTGGCGGCCCGCCGCATCGACGTCGACGTACCGGACGCCGAACTCGCCCGCAGAACCCCGGCCAAGGCCACCGTCGCCGGCTTCGCCAGTCCCCGGCGCGGCTGGGAGCGGCTCTACGTCGACCACGTCCTCCAGGCCGACACCGGAGCCGACCTGGACTTCCTGGTGGGGTCGAGCGGCTCGGAGGTGACCCGGGAGTCGCACTAGCTCTGCTGTCCCGGGAGTTGCCTACGCCGCCCGGGCGCGCAGCCGGCGCAGCATGCGGGCGTCCTCGAAGCCGACCGAGCGGGCGGCCGCCTCGAGGGTGGCGCCGTGGCTGATGAGGTGCTGGGCGCGTTCGAGACGGAGGGTCTGCTGGTAGCGCAGCGGGGTCAGGCCGGTGGCGCGGGTGAACAGGCGGGTGAGGGTGCGTTCGCTCACGCCGGCCGCGGCGGCGAGGGTGGGCAGCGGCAGCGGGTGGTCGAAGCGGGCGTCGATCAGGTCCTGGACGTGGTGGACGGTGTCGTCGAGGTGGGAGCGGTGCCGGAACATCGCGCTGGACTGGGCGTCGTGGCCGTTGCGACGGGCGTAGACGACCATGTCGCGGGCGACCTTGGCGGCGACCGCTGGGCCGTGCCGGCCGGCGACCAGGTGCAGGGCCAAGTCGATGCCGCTGGCGATGCCGGCCGAGGTGATGACCCGGTCGTCGGCGGTGAACAGGACGTCACGGACGACGGTCGCGCCCGGGTGGCGCCGGGCCAGTTCGTCCTGCACGTCGTGGTGCGTGGTGCAGCGGCGGCCCTGGAGCAGGCCGGCCCGGCCGAGCGCCTCGGCTCCGGCGCACACGCTGGCCACCGTGCCGCCGCGGGCGTGGTGGTCGCGCAGGGCCCGCAGCGCGGGGGCGCCGATCTCGGGCGAGTCGGCCAGGGTGACCGCCTGCCAGCCGGGCACCACGACGAGGTCCTCGGGGCGCAGCTCGGGCCAGTCGAGTCCGGCCAGCAGGGGCACCCCCTGCGCGGTGGGGACCTCGGTCCGCTCGGCGACGTAGGTGAGGGTGTAGGGGTGCCCGAAGTCGGCGGCGGTGGAGAAGACCTGCGCGGGTCCCGCCAGGTCCAGCAGATGGACTCCGGGCACCAGGAAGAAGACGACGTGGCTCACGATCCGGTCATCATGCCGGACGCCGGGCCGCGGCCTCCAGCCCGGCGACGGTGGCGATGGTGGCGAAGCGTCCGGCGAGGGCGTACTCGGTACGCCGTACGACCTCCTCGGCGGGCAGGGTGCGGGGGTCGGCCAGCAGTTCGGCGTTGCTGAGGTCGGCGGGGGCGTCGCGGTGCGGGATGGGGTTGGTGGCCGTCGCGTCGACGACGAAGGTCACGCCGTAGCCGAGGTCGCTCGCGACGCGCGCGGTGGTCTCCACGCACTGCTCGGTGCGGATGCCGCAGACGGTGAGTTCGCGGATGCCGTGCTCGGTCAGCAGCTGCTGGAGGTTGGTGGTGGTGAACGCGTTGTGCGAGGTCTTGTGGATCAGCGGCTCGCCGTCCGCCCGCTCCAGCTCCTCCATCAGGCGGACGTGGCCGAGGGCGGGGTCGAAGACGTCGCCGCTGCCGGGCTCCGAGTGCAGCACCCACACCACCAGCTCCCCCGCATCGCGGGCCAGCCGGACGAGACGGTTCACCTTGTCGGCGATCTTCGGGTCGGAGATGGTCTCCCACAGCGGGCGAGCGCGGAAGGACTCCTGGACATCGATGACGATGAGGGCTCGGGTCATGACCCCAGCCTGGTCCGGCGGGCGGGTCCGCGGACAGGCCGGATCGGGTCCTGGGGCGGACCGATTCGGTCAGGTGCCCTGGTGGGGTGGGCGGGGAGCGGAGGGCGGGGGCGAGGGTGGTGGGCAAGGGTAGGGGCTCGGGAGGTCTGGTGGCCGGGGGCCTGATGGCTGGGAGTCGGGGGCGGGAAGCCCTGATCGCCTGGCGGCCCGGGGCCGGGCGGGGGGGGATGGCCCGGCGGCTGGATGGCCGGGGGCCGGATCGCCGAAAGCCGGGGGGCGGGGACCGGATGGCCAGGGTCGGATGACCGGGACCGGAAGGCCGGACGCCAAGGGCCGGGGGCCGGAGCGCCTGGCGGCCCGGGGCCGGGGCGGGGGGATGGCCCGGCGGCTGGATGGCCGGGGCCGGGTCGCCGAAGGCCGAAGGCCGGAGGGGGCGGGGACCGGATGGCCGAGGTCGGATGACCGAGACCAGATGGCCGGGGTCGGGTGGCCGGACGCCACGGGCCGGGACCGGAGCGCCTGGCGGCCGGATGGCCCGGATGACCGAGCGGCCGGACGACCGGGGGCCGGATCGCCGCAGGCCGGGGAGCGGGGACCGGATGGCCAGGGTCGGATGACCGGGACCGGAAGGCCGGACGCCAAGGGCCGGGGGCCAGAGCGCCTGGCGGCCCGGGACCGGGGCGGGGGGGATGACCCGGCGGCTGGATGGCCGGGGGCCGGATCGCCGCAGGCCGGGGAGCGGGGACCGGATGGCCAGGGTCGGATGGCCGGGACCGGAAGGCCGGACGCCAAGGGCCGGGGGCCAGAGCGCCTGGCGGCCCGGGACCGGGGCGGGGGGGATGACCCGGCGGCTGGATGGCCGGGGGCCGGATCGCCGCAGGCCGGGGAGCGGGGACCGGATGGCCAGGGTCGGATGGCCGGGACCGGAAGGCCGGACGCCAAGGGCCGGGGGCCAGAGCGCCTGGCGGCCCGGGACCGGGGCGGGGGGATGACCCGGCGGCTGGATGGCCGGGGGCCGGATCGCCGAGGGTCGAATGGCCGGGCGTCGGGTGGCCGGACGCCGGATCGCCTGACGGCCGGATCGGCGAGGGCCGGGGGGACCAAACGGGCCGGGGGTTGGGGGGCTGACGCCCGGTGGGGTCGGCGGCCGCGGGCCGGGGTGCGTCAGCGGGCGCGGTCGTAGGTCAGGGCCATCTCGCCCGACTCGCCGATCTCCCGGTGGGTGAGCGTCCACTTCGAGGCCGGCAGACCGTCGTCGAACAGCCGCTCCCCGCCGCCGGCGATCTCGGGGCAGATGATCAGGTACAGCCGGTCGACCAGGTCCGCCGCGAGGGCCGCCTTGATGACGCTCGCGCTGGTGTTGATCAGGATGTCGCCCTCACCGGTGGCCTTGAGGTCGGCGAGGATCTCCGCGGTCGGGGCGTTGACCACGCGGGCGCGGCTCCACGGCGCCTCGGTCAGGGTCGTGGACAGCACCACCTTCTCCGTGTCGACCAGCCACTTCGCGTAGCCGCGGTCGCGTGGGTCAGCGTTGTCGTCCTCGGCGACCGAGGGCCAGAACCCGAGGAACCCCTCGGCGTTGCCCCGGCCGAGCACGACCGTCGTCGCGTTCTCCCAGATGCGGGTGAGGTGGTTGCGGGCGACGTCCGTGACGGCGTACGGGACGATCGCGCCGAGGTCACCGGGGCCGCCGGCGCCGTTGTAGCGCCCGTCGAGGGTGAGGTTGATGTTCGCGGTGACCTTGCGTCCGGTCGAGTCACTCATGATGGCGCTCCTTGTCCCGTGGTCCGTGCATGGGTGGTGCCCTTGGTGGTGGTGCGCGCTGTGCCGACGGTGTCGGCGAGTCGGTCGCCGAGGTGGTCGGCGAGGTTGTCGAGCACCCGCTCCCAGCCGGTTCCGATCCCGGCGATGTAGGGGGCCGCTTCGACGGTCGTGTCGGTGATGCGCAGGTCGAGCCGGAGTCGCGTCCCGTCCGGGACCTCTGCGAGGCTCAGGTCGTAGTGCCCGGTGAACGAGACCGCGCCCGCGGCGTCCAGCACCGAGAGGTCGAACCCGAGGTGCTCGGGTTCCGCCGCGGCGTGGACCCGCCCCTCGGAGCGGTAGCGCCCTTCGGCGTCCCGGTATTCGAGGACGGCCCGTCCGCCGGGCCGTGCCTCCAGGACGCACTCGCTGACCGTCAGCGACGGCGGTGCCCACCAGGAGGCGAGCAGGTCCGCGTCGGTCCAGTGCCGCCAGACGAGGTCCCGGGGTGCGGGGAATGCGCGCTCGAACGAGAACGTACGTCCGTCCGCCCACCGCTCCCGGTCCGCGGCCGCGGTCTCCGCCTCGATGGCGGCGCGGTAGCGCGCGATGACGTCCCGCTCGCCCGCCTGCGCCTCCGCCGTCTCGACCAGCTCCCGCAGCCGCCGCTCCAGGGCCGCCAGGGGCGCGGTTTCGACCGCGTAGACCCGGCGTTGCCCCAGTGGGAAGACCGTCACGAGGCCGGCCCGGGCGAGGGTCTGCAGGTGCTTGGTGGTCTGTGGCTGCCGCAGCCCGGTCAGCTCCGCCAGTTCACCGACGGACCGGGGCCGCTCGACGAGGAGTTCGACGATGCGCCACCGCGCTCCGTCCCCCAGTGCTGATGCGATCCGCTCCATGCCCTGAAGTATTCATTACAACGAATATTCTCGTCAAGGAATTTCTCGGGAAACCACTTCCACCCGTGCCGCGACCGCCATGACGGCGGCGGCGACCGCGACGATCCCGGCGCCGACGAACAGCGGTGCCCGGTAGCCGAGGCCCGCCGAGAGGGCCAGGCCGCCGAGCCAGGCGCCGAGGGCGTTGCCGACGTTGGAGGCGGACACGTTGGCACTGGCGGCGAGGGCCGCGCCGTGGGCGTGGTCGGTGACGCGGGTGATCATGCCGGGGACGGCGGCGAAGCCGGTGAGCCCCATCAGGAAGACCAGGACGACCGAGGCGGGGGCACTGGCGGCCAGCAGCCCGAACACGGCGAGCGTGACGGTCAGTCCGAGGAGGGCGAGGATCAGGGCGCGGTCACGGTCGTGGTCGGCGGCCCGTCCGCCGACCACGTTCCCGACGACCAGGCCGACGCCGTACACCATCAGCAGCCAGGCGACATCCGACGCGGAGAAGCCGCCGACCTCGGTGAACGTGTAGGCGATGTAGCTGAACGCGCCGAACATGCCGCCGTAGCCGAGTGCGGTGGCGGTGAGGGTGAGCCAGACCTGTGAGGAGCGGAAGGCGTGGAGTTGGGGGCGCAGGCCGGCAGAGACATGGCCGCCTGGGTTCGGGGGCGCGTCGGCCGGCGTGGGCACCAGGGCGGCGATCCCCGCCAGCGCCAGCACGCCGATCGCGGTGACCGCCCAGAACGCCGAGCGCCAGCCCCACCGTTCACCGGCCAGCGCGCCGAACGGCACACCCAGCACGTTCGCCAGGGTCAGCCCGGCGAACATGACCGCCACCGCACGGGACTTCCGCTCGGGCGCGACCAGGCTGCGGGCCACCAGCGATCCGATCCCGAAGAACGAGCCGTGGCACAGGGCCGCGACGATCCGGCCGAGCATCATCACCGGATAGTTCGGCGCGACGGCGGACAGCAGGTTACCGATGACGAACAACGCCATCAGACCGACCAGGACCTGCTTGCGGGGCAGTCGGGCCGTCGCCGCCGTGAGGGCGATCGCGCCGACAGCGACACTCAGCGCGTATCCGGAGATCAGCCGGCCGGCCGCCGCCTCGGACACCGCGAAACTCGACGCGACCTGCGGCAGCAGCCCGGCGATCAGGAACTCGGTCAGCCCGATACCGAAGCCGCCGAGAGCCAGCGCGACCAGCCCCGGCGGCAGCCGTCCCCGTTCGCCGGTATGCCGCGGGCGCTGAGTGGATGTGCCGCGTAACGCCCCTGTCCCATCCCTGAATCGGCTCATGATCCACCCTCACCCGCTGCGGCGGACCCGTCCATGGACAAAGGCCCATGGCGCTTGGACGAACGGCCGCGGTTCTCCGGGAGTTGTGGCATTCGGCTGGTCGCAGCGGCCCGGCCGGGGCAGGCTGTACGGCGGGTCGCGTACGCCGACCACCGGAGGAGTACGGGAGCGATGTCACCCAAGTCACCGAGGGTTCTTCACTACCCCGCGTCCGGCGAAGTGGACCTCAGCGCCCCGGCCACCGAACTGCACCGTCTGGCGCGGGCCTTGGCCCAGGGCGAGGGACTGCTGTGGACCATGGCCGGGCCGGACGGAGACGATCGCGTCTTGGCGGGGGTTGAGGTCCGCGACACGCCGGGATCCGCGGTCCGCATCGCCCTCGACCCCGCCCGGCGAGTCCTTCTGATCGGCGGCGACAGCGACTCCCGGGCCCTCTTCGCCGCCAATCTGCGGGTCATGGCCGACGCGGAGGACGGCGGGCACCTCCACGTCGACCATTTCCCCGACCATCCCTATCTGGCGGAGGGTTCCCTCCCACTGGTGGTCAACAGCCCGCACGGGGGAATGCCGGGGCGTTGAGCCGTCAGCGGCCCGCGATCGCCTCCGCTCCCGCCTGCGCGTACTTCTCGTCCAGGCTGCCGGACGGGGCGCCCGCGACGCCGATGCCCGCGATCGGGGCGTTCTGGGCGGTGACGGGGACACCGCCGGCCAGGAACAGGGTGCCGGGGATGTCCTTCAGGTTCGGGGCCTGCTTCAGGCGCTCGGCGAGTTCGGAGGTGGGGGCGTTCCAGGAGACGGCGGTGTACGCCTTGCGCTCGGCCGACTCGTACGACTGCGGGCCGGCGCCGTCGCCGCGCAGGGTGACGACGGTGTTGCCGTTGCGGTCGACGACGGCGACCGTGACCCGCTGGTTCTCCTTCTCCGCGGCGTCGAGCGCGGCCTGGGCGGCGCGGGTCGCGGCGTCGATCGTCAGGTGGGTGGACGTGGTGGTGGCCTTGGCCGGGGTGGAGGCCGCGGCGGCAGCGGCGGGCGCCTTGGCCGGTGCGGAGGCGTTGGCGGAGACCGCGCCGAAGCCCGCCAGGGCGACGGCGCCGAGCACGGCACCGCCGAGGGCGACGCGGGCGCGGCGGGAGACCTTCTTGTGCTGGGGCTGCACGGCGTTCATGGGTCGTCGACTCCTTCGGTGGGCGGGCGGCTCGGTCGCCGCCCCGTTTCCTGCTCTCCACCCTCGGCCCGGAACCAGGCCCGGACGGTCGACGTTCCGGCTCGCTCGGGGGCGCGGGACGGATGACACGAGGGTCATCCGATCGGTTGACCTGCGGGGCCCGCGGGGCCGGTGACAATGGAGGTGTTTGCCCAGTTCAGCGTGCATAACCGGGAAAGGAGGCGGCCCCTGATGCCCACGCACCACGACGAACCGAGCGCCGTGGACACCCGGTGGCTCGGCCTCGTCCTGCACGCGGCCTTCTTCCTGCTGCTCGGCGGCGCCCTCGCCCGCTTCCTGCTGCGCCATCCCGGGGAGCCGCGCACGCCGTGGGTCATCGCGCTGTGCGTGGTGCTCGTCCTCCTGCATCTGGTGGGGCCGAAGGCGGGCAGCCCGGGACCACGGCACTCGGCGTGGCTGGCGCTCGTCGTCGTGGTGTGGATGGTGCTGGTCGTGCTCGCGCCCAGCTTCGCCTGGTGCGCGGTGCCCCTCTTCTACACCGGCCTGCGTACGCTGCCGCCGCGCGCGGCCCTCGTACTCGTGGCGGTGCTGACGGTGTTCGTGGTGGCCGCGCAGGTGCAGCTCGGCGGGCGTTTCGACCCGAACCTGGTGCTCGCGCCGCCCGCCGTCGCCGCGCTCGCCACCGCCGTCTTCCTCCAGATGGAGCGGCAGACCGACCGGCAGCGCGCCCTCATCGACGACCTCATCCGCACCCGCCGCGAACTCGCCGCCTCCGAACGCCGCGAGGGCACCCTCGCCGAGCGGGAGCGGCTCGCCATGGAGATCCACGACACGCTCGCCCAGGGTCTGTCCAGCCAGCGGATGCTGCTCCAGGCAGCGGACCGGGTGTGGGACGGCGAACCGGACAAGGCCCGTGCCCACGTCCGCACCGCCGCCTCCGTCGCCGAGCACAACCTCGCCGAGGCCCGCCGTTTCGTCCACGACCTCGCGCCCGCCGACCTCGCCCGCGGCGGCGGCCTCGACGAGGCGCTGTGTGCGCTGGCCGCCCGGGAGTCCGGTGGGCGGTTGACCGTACGGGTCCATGTCGACGCCGACGAAGATCGGCTCAGCCGGCTACCGGGCCGCGTCCAGTCCGCGCTGCTGCGCATCGCCCAGGGCGCCCTGGCCAACGTCCGCGAGCATGCCGACGCGCGCGGTGCCGCGCTCACGCTCACCCTGCTCGACGACGAGGTCGTCCTGGACGTCTCCGACGACGGCCACGGCTTCGACCCCGCCGCGCTGCCCGACTCCCCCGAGGGCGGCCGCGGCCACGGTCTGCCCGCGATGCGGGCCCGCCTACGCGCACTCGGCGGCACCCTGACCGTCGAGTCCCGCCCCGGCGAGGGCACGGTCCTGTCCGCGGCGGTTCCTTTGGAGGCGCAACGATGACCCCTGAGGTCCCGCCCGGAAGCGCACCGATGACCCCCGAGGCCCCGCCCGGAAGCGCACCGACGACCCCCGAGGCCCCGCCCGGAAGCGCACCGACAACCCCCGAGGCCCCGCCCGGAAGCGCACCGACAACCCCCGAGGCCCCGCCCGGAAGCGCACCGACAACCCCCGAGGCCCCGCCCGGAAGCGCACCGACAACCCCCGAGGCCCCGCCCGGAAGCGCACCGACGACCCCTGATCTCCGCTGGGAGGCGGCGCCTTGACGATCCCCGACCGCTCTCGCCGCGTGCGCATCCTGGTCTGCGACGACCATGCCGTCGTACGTGCCGGACTGCTCGCGCTGCTCGACAGTGCCCCGGACATCGAGGTCGTCGGGGAGGCCGGCACCGGTGAGGAGGCGCTGGCGCTGGCCGCGAAGCTCACGCCGGACGTGGTGCTGATGGACCTCCAGCTGGGCGAGGGCCTCGACGGCGTGGAGACCACGCGCCGCCTCACCTCCGCGCCGGGCGCCCGCCCGCACGTCCTGGTGCTGACGACGTACGACACCGACGCCGACATCACCCGCGCCATCGAGGCGGGCGCCACCGGCTATCTCCTCAAGGCCGAGCGCCCCGACGAGCTGTTCGCGGCGATCCACGCCGCCGCCGACGGTCGCACCACGCTGTCGGCGCCGGTCGCCGGCCGGGTGATGGCCAACCTGCGCAAGCCCCGCCCCACCCTCACCGACCGCGAACGCGACATCCTCGCCCAGTTGGCCCGCGGCATCGGCAACCGGGACATCGCCCGCGCCCTGTTCATCAGCGAGGCCACCGTGAAGACCCACCTCCGCCGCATCTACGACAAGCTCGGCGTCGACACGCGGGCAGGGGCGGTGGCGGTCGCCAAGGAGAGGCGCCTCCTTCCGTAGGGAGGGGCCACACTGGTTCCGGCCCCCCTCCCGCCGAGGTGACCGTGTCGCCCCGGCCGACGCCCCACGCGGACGTAACGTGGTGGCTTCCGATGCCGTAAACCCCTGGATGGCGTGATGTGTTGGAGTGCGACGGCCGACCTGGTGGCCGGTACGGCGGTCGCGGGTATCGGTGTCGCCTGTGTGGCGCGGGTGCGTGATCCGCGCGATCTCCCGCTGGCCGGGCTGCCGTTGCTGCTCGGCGCGCATCAGATCGTCGAGGCGCTGGTGTGGAACTCCGGTGGCGGCTGCGGCGTCGCGACGGTGGTGTGGGCCGTGATCGCGCTGCCGGTACTGGCCGTGGGGGTGCCGTCGGCTGTGTGGTGCGCCGCCACGCGACACGCGCGACGCCGTCTGTCCGTGCCGGTGCTGATCGGCGCGGCAACCGCCGCCGCGCTCGCCCACGCCTTGGCCTCCCGTCCGGTGACTGCCGAGATCCGCGGCCATACGATGGGCTACTCCATCGGCCTCTCACACACTCCCCTCCTCATCGCCGGGTATCTGCTGGCGACCGTGGGCTCCTTGCTGCTCTCAGGTGACCGGCGGCTGTTTGTGCTGGGGGTGCTCGTCGCCGTTGGTGCGGTGGTCTGCTCGGCGTTGTGGCGGCTGGAGTTCGTCTCAACGTGGTGCGCGCTGGCCGCCCTGTGCTCGGTGGTGCTGCTCGGCTGGGTCCGCGCCCGCCCGCGTGGCGCGGTGGCCGCGGCCTGACCCCACCGATCCGTAGTCGCCTCCGCCTGACCCCCACCGATCTTTCTGCAGCCACCTGCGCGCCCCACCCCCCATGGGACAGGATGAGCAGGTCATGCACCCCCACGTCAGCCACCGTCCAGCGCCTCTGCCCGTGTTGCGGGCCGCGGTGTTCGCCGTCGTCGGCGCCGTGCTCGGGGTGAGCGCCCATCATCTGTTCGGTGCGGAGTCCGTGCCGTGGGCGCAGGCGTCGACCGTCGCCGGCGGGCTCTTCGGGCTGGGTCTGGTCGGCGTACGGCGGCCACGGCACGTGGGCACGGTCGTGGTGTTCAGCGTGGCGGGACAGTCGGGGCTGCACCTGTGGCTGACGCTCACCACGCACACTCCTCACGCGCAGGGTCACGTCCACCACGGCGGCCTCGCCATGGGTCATGAGCGGCTGCACGACTCCGTCGCCATGACCGTCGCCCACGCCCTGGTCGCCGTACTCGTCGCGGTGTTGCTGCATCGCGCGGACGCCGCCTGCTGGACACTGGTCCGCGGTGTGGGCGCGGCAATGGGCTCGGTACGGGCCCAAGTCGCCGCCGCCCGGGCGCTGTTCACCCAACCACGGATGTCCGGACTGCTCGACGTACCGGTTGCGGTGCGGGCCGAGCGGGCGCGGCCGACGCTCACCGGGACCGTCCTCGCGCATGCGGTGGTGCGGCGGGGGCCGCCGTCGGGTCGGGCGGTTCTCGTCAACTGACCCGATCGGGGCGCGCGTTCGGCTTCGCCGTGCGGCGGCCCCGGCAACCCCCCATGCCTGGAGACACCCATGTCCCGCATCATCCGCCGGCTGACCGTCGCGGCCGCCGCAGCAGCAACCGCCGTCCTGTTCACCGCCGTTCCGGCCGCCGCCCATGTCGAGGTCGAGTCGGACGACGCTCAGGCCCTCGCCGAGAACGCCGAACTCGCCTTCACCGCCGAGTCGGAGTCCGCCACCGCCGGGATCGCCCAGATCCGGGTGGTCCTGCCCAAGGGCATCGCCCCGTCCGACGTGACGTACGGGAAGGGGCCCGAGGGGTGGAAGTTCACCGCGACGGACGACGGCTACCTCGTGAAGGGCGCGGCGCTGAAGGTGGGCGCCGATGCCGAATACTCCGTCGTCGTACGGCAGTTGCCCGACGCGAAGGAGCTGGCGTTCAAGACGCTCCAGACGTACGGCGACGGCAAGGTCGACCGCTGGATCGAGCTCGACGAGTCCGGCGACGACGACGGACACGGGCACGGCGAGGGCAATCCGGCCCCGGTGCTGAAGCTGAAGGCCGCCGCGCCGGGGGCGACGCCGGTCGGGCCCTCCCCCAGTGCGTCCGCGAGCACGTCGGCGACCCCGACCGCCGAGGAGTCCAGCACCTCGCCGACCCCGCAGGCGGCCGACACCGAGAAGGACGAGGACGACGGCGGTCTGTCCGCGGGGGCGTGGATCGCGATCGCGGTGGTGCTCGTCGTGGCCGTGGCCGTGGTGTTCGTACGACGCAGGGGCGGCGCCCGGCAGTAGGGCGACCGGAAGCGCCTCACGCCCCTGCCTCAAATGCCTCCGCATCCCGGCGAGTTCGGGTTGCGGGGGCTGGTCGTGGGCGCGGTTCGAGGGGGACGATCCCGGGAGAGCGCCGTCGTACCGGCGCGGAGGGGAGCCCCCGATGAAGGCCATCGTCCAGTACGCGTACGGCTCCACCGAAACCCTGGAACTGCGGGACGTCGAGCGTCCCGTGCCCCGCGACGACGAAGTGCTGGTGGAGGTGCGTGCCGCGGGCGTCGATCCGAGCGTCTGGCATCTCATGACCGGGCGGCCCTATGTCGCCCGGCTCAGTCCCGAGCTCGGCCTGCGTCGGCCCGCTCACGTCGTGCGCGGGTGGGACGCGGCGGGGCGGGTGGCGGCGGTCGGGAAGAAGGTGACCGGGTTCAAGCCGGGGGACGAGGTGTTCGGGCAGTGCGACGGCTCCTTCGCGGAGTACGCGCGCGCCAGACCCGACCAGCTCGCCGCCCTGCCCGACGGCCTCTCCTTCACGCAGGCCGCCGCTCTGCCCGTCTCCGGCGTGACCGCGCTCCAGGCCCTCGACCTGGCCCGCCCGCGGCCCGGCGACAAGGTGCTCGTGATCGGCGCCTCGGGCGGCGTGGGGACGTACGCCGTGCAGCTCGCCGCCCATTACGGGGCCCGGGTCACCGGGGTGTGCGGGCCCGGCGCGGCCGATCTGGTGCGGTCACTGGGGGCGGCCGACGTCATCGACTACACACGGGAGGACGTCACCGACCGGCCCGTCCGCTACGACCTCGTCGTCGACGCCGCCGGGAACCGTTCCCTGAGCCGGTTGCGCCGGGTCCTCGCGCCGCGGGGCACGGTCGTCTTCGTCGGCGGCGAGGACGGCGGGCCCTTGCTGGGCGGCCTGGACCGCCTGGTGCGCGGACTGGTGCTGTCGCTCTTCGTGGGGCAGCGCCTGCGCCCGCTGTTCGCCCGTACCCGGCAGCCGGACCTGCTCCGGCTCAAGGCCCTCGCGGAGACCGGCGTGATCGCGCCGGTGATCGACCGCACCTATCCGCTGGACGAGGCCGTGGCCGCCGTACGCCACCTGGAGAGCGGGCATCCGCGGGGCAAGCTCGTCGTCACCGTCTGAGCGCGTCAGCTCTCCGTCGGGGGTTCCAGACGGGCGAGCCAGGTGGTGAGCAGCGCTTCGAGGGTCTCGGCCTCGGCGGGGGTGAGGAGGTCCAGGAGCCGGCGTTCGTTGTGGATGTGGTCGGTGAAGGCCCGGTCGATCAGTTCGCGGCCGGGGCGGGTGAGGGCGACGATCCGGCCGCGCTGGTCGTCGGCGGAGCGGCGGCGGGTGACGAGTCCGGCCCGCTCCAGACGGTCGATGCGCTTGGTCATCGCGCCGGTGGTCACCATGGTGTGCGCGGCGAGCTCGCCGGGTGCCCGCTCATAGGGCTCACCGGCGCGGCGCAGGGCGCACAGGACGTCGAACTCCCCCTCGCCGAGGCCGTGACGGCCGTAGACGAGCTCGAGTTCCTCGGTGAGCCGGCCGGCGAGGCGGTGCAGCCTGCCGATCACTCCCTGCGGGCCGACGTCGAGGTCGGGTCGCTCGCGGCGCCAGTCGGCCTGGATACGGGCCACACGGTCCGGCGTTCGCCGGTCTTCCACGGACATGGACCCCATTTTAGCTTCCCGGGAAGTTATATAACTTCCCGGGAAGCTATATTGGCTTCCATGGAAGCCAATTCCCGATGGGTGGCGCTGACGGCGGTGGCACCGGTGGCCTGGGGCACCAACTACTACGTCACCCACGAGTTCCTCCCGACGGACAGCCCGCTGTACGGGGCCGCGCTGCGGGCGCTGCCCGCCGGTGTCGTGCTGCTGGCCCTCGCACGGCGGCGGCCGCACGGGGTGTGGTGGTGGCGCTCGGCGGTGCTCGGGCTGCTCAACGTGAGCGTGTTCTTCGTCCTCGTCTACGCCGCCTCGCAGCTGCTTCCGACGAGCGTGGCCTCGACCGTCATGGCGGTCTCCCCGCTGACGATGATGCTCATCGCCTGGTCCCTGGTCGCCGAGCGGCCCGGCGCCGCGCATCTCACCGGCGCCGCGATCGGGCTCGCCGGGGTCTGTCTGATGCTGTTCACCGGCGCGGAGGGGCTGAGCGTGCCGGGGGTGCTGGCCTCGGGCGGGGCCATGCTGGTGTCGGCGTTCGGCCACATCCTGACCAAGCGGTGGAACGCCGGTGGCGCGGTGCTCGCCTCGACCGCCTGGCAGCTCACCGCCGGGGCGCTGTTCCTGCTGCCGGTCGCGGCGGCCGTGGAGGGCCCGCCGCCCGCCCTGTCCGCCTCGGCGCTCCTCGCGTTCGCCTACGTCTCCGTCGTCGCCACGGCTCTGGCGTTCACGGTGTGGTTCGCCGGACTGCGGCACCTGCCCTCGGGGACGGTCGGCCTCATCGGGCTGCTCAATCCCGTGACCGGCGTCCTGCTGGGCACGGTGGTGGCGGGCGAGGCGCTGACCGTGCGGCAGCTGTGCGGGCTGGGGCTGGTGCTGCTCGGGGTCGCGCTCGGCCGCCCGGGACGCGCCAAGCCGGTGCCCCGGGCCGTGCCTGCGGCCTGCAACGCCCCTCGAGACGGGGCAAGGTGGAGGGGTGAGCGAACAGCGCTTCGACGTGTGGGCCGCCGGTGACGCCTACGAGCGGTACATGGGCCGCTGGAGCCGGCGGGTGGCCGACGCGTTCGTCCGGTGGCTGGGCTGTCCGCCCGAGGACCGGTGGCTGGACATCGGCTGCGGGTCGGGGGCGTTGACCTCGACGGTGGCGGTACGGTGCCGGCCCGGGGTGCTGCTGGGTGTGGAGCGGTCCGCCGGGTTCGCGGCGACGGCACGCGCCGCCGCTCCCCCGCCCGCCCGGGTCGTCGTGGCGGACGCCCAGGCTTTGCCGGTGCGGGACGCGGTCTTCGACGCGGCCGTCAGCGGGCTGGTCCTCAACTTCCTTCCCGAGCCCGGTGTCGCGCTGGCGGAGGCGGTGCGGGTGGTGCGGCCGGGGGGTGTGGTGGCCGCCTATGTGTGGGACTACGGCGAGGGCATGGGGTTCCTGAGCCACTTCTGGGCCGCCGCGACCACGGTCGACCCGTCGGCCGCGGCCCATGACGAGGGCCGCCGCTTCCCGTTGTGCCGACCGTCCGCCCTGCGTCCGCTGTGGACCGGGGCGGGACTGGTCGAGGTGACGGTGGTGCCGGTCGAGATCCCCACCGTGTTCGCGGACTTCGACGACCTCTGGGCCCCGTTCCTGTCCGGTCAGGGCCCGGCACCCGGGTACGTGGCCGCCCTCGCCCCCGGCGTCCGGGAGCGGGTGCGGCGGACGCTGCACGAGCGGGTGCCGGCGCGCGCGGACGGGACGATCGCCCTCACGGCGCGCGCCTGGGCGGTACGGGGGCGCAAGCCGGCGGCTGGCGCAGCGTGACCGTGGCGCCGCACGGGAGTGGAACGCGTTCAAGGACACCAGCAGGTGCCGCACCGGGAAACCCCGGTCCCAGACCGCGTGTCCCACGCCGCCGCCCACCCCTGTCCCGTCGTCCACGACGGCACACAGCGGGTCGGCGGCGACGCGCGGAGCACAGGGTTTTCCGTCAGGCGTGCGGGTCGCGCACCAGGGCGCAGACCAGGTTCTCCTCGATCTTGCGCATGCGCTCCACCTGGTCGGCGTCCGTGGCCTTGTTGATCTGGGTGGTGGCGGAGAATGTCACCGAGCGGCGCCCGTCCGGGGTGGCCGCGACGAACTGCGTGTAGCCGAGGGTGTTGCCGGTGTGGCCGAAAACGGCACCGCACCGGGTGTCGTACCGGAAGAGCGCCAGCCCCGCACGGTTGTGTCCCGGCCCCGCGGGCTCGGAGGAGCCCTCGATCCACCGCCGTTGCGCGTGGATCTCACGCCCGCCGAAGAGCGCCCCGCCGACGTAGCCGTGGATGAAGCGGGTCATGTCGGCCGGCGTGGAGACGATGCCTCCGGAGGCCCACACCCCGGACATGCCCAGCACCTCGCTGACGTCCTCCGGAGCGGCCCCCGGCTCGACGGCGTAGCCGTGCATGTAGGGCTTCGGCATGCGGTAGCCCTGCGGAAGGCTCGTGCGGTGGAGGCCGAGCGGGGTGTAGACGAGGTCGCGCAGGAGGCGTTCGTACGGTGTTCCGGTCGCCGCCTCCGCCATCAGCGCGACCGCGATGTTGTCGGAGTTGGAGTACTGGTAGCGGCTGCCCGGCGGGAAGCGGAGCGGCTGGTCGGCCACGTAGTCGAGCAGGCGGCGGGAGTCGAAGTGGTGGTGCGGGTCGGCGAGGATCTCGGCCCGGAACGCGGCGCTCTCCGAGAAGTCCGGCAGTCCGCTGGTGTGCTGGAGCAGCTGGCGCAGTGTCACCGCGCCCCACGCGCGCGGCAGTTGGGGCAGCCGCTCGCGCAGGGTGTCGTCGAGGTCCAGGGCGCCGCGGTCGGTCAGGGCCAGGGCGACGGCACCGCTGAAGGCCTTGGCGGTGCTGGCGATGCGCATGTGGTCGTCCGGGCGGGGCGGGCGGCCGGTGCGGACGTCGGCGGTGCCCGCGGTGAGGACACGGGTCTTCCTGCCGTAGTCGAGGACGGCGATGACGGCGGGCGGGCCGCCCGCACTGTGGACGAACCGGTCGAGTTGTTCCTGGAGTCGGTGGTCGTCGCCGCGCTTCGGTGTCGCGGACGCGGGGCCGGCGGCGGTGACCGGGGTCAGTACGGCCACGCAGAGGGCGGCCACGGAGGCGGCGCGCAGGCTGGAACGCAGAGGCATCGAGGGCTCCTGGGGGTGGGCTGGACTGCGGTCCAGCCTCTCCGCCCCCGCCCGTCACCTGCTTCTTGTGCTGCTGCATCCGGCCCAGTGGGGTGCACTGGGATTCACTGCGCCCAGTGCGGTGTCCAGATCTGCCGGGTGCCGTGCCCCTGCCGGGCGGCGTCGAGGTGGGCGCGCAGGGCGGTGAGGGCCGGGTGGGGGTTGTCGGCGCGCCAGATCAGGGAGTGCGGGTAGACGGGCATCGGGTCGTGCAGGGCGATGCGCCGCAGGTCGTGGTCGGCGGGCCAGCCGAGGCGGGTCTGCGCGCCGACCAGGGTCGCCAGGGAGGGCGAGTCGGCGATGGTGTCCAGGAGCGGGTCGGTGCCGAAGTCGGGTCCGGTGGCCTCGATGGTGAGACCGAACGCGGCGGCGAAGTCGTCGTAGTAGGCGGCCCACTCGGTGCCGTCGACGAGGCCGGGCATCCAGATCCGGTGGCCGACGAGCCGGTCCGGGGTGACGGAGCGGGCCGCGGCGAGCGCGTGTCGCGGGCCGGTCAGGAGCTGGACGGGCTCGTCGTGGACGCGGGCGGTGGCGATGCCGTCGGGGAGCCTGCGGGCGGGGAGGGTGACGGCACGGAAGGAGGCGTCGATGGTGCCGGAGCGGACCGCGGCGAAGGCCTCCTTGGCGTCGAAGAGGGTCACCACGTCCAGTTCGACGTCCGGGTGGGCGCGATGGAAGCCGCGCAGGACGTCCGCCGGGGCCAGCCGGCGCCCGATGACGTCCACGCGCAGCGCGCGGCGGCCGGGCCGCACGGAGGCGACGGCCCGTTCCTCGGCGTCGAGGAGGGCCCGGGCGTGGGGCAGGAACGCCTGGCCGTCGATGGTGAGCCGCACGCCCCTGGCCGTGCGGGTGAACAGCCGTACGGCCAGGTCCTTCTCCAGCGCGGCGACGCGTTTGGAGACCGCCTGCTGGGTGATCGACAGGGTCGTGGCGGCGTCCTGGAAGCGTCCCGCGTCCGCGGCCGTCACGAAGGTGCGCACACCGTCGAGGTCCATGGCCGTCATCGTAGAACCACAACTGTTGGTTGTGTCCGGGCCGCGTGGCGGTTGTTTGATCCACGCGGGCCCGGCCCGGTTGGATGTGCAGGCCCGGCCCGGTTGCAGGTGCGGGGTCGGCGAGAGGCGGGTGCGGTTCATGGGGGCGAGACGTTCGCTCGGGCGGTCCTTCGGGTGGCTGTGGGCGGCGTACGGGGTCAGCGCGCTCGGCACCTGGCTCGCCTTCGACGCGTTCGCGCTGGTCGCGATCCTTGTCCTGCACACCGGGCCGGCCCAGGTGTCGGCGCTGTCGGCGGCCGGGCTCGCGGTCGGGGCGATGGTGGCGGTGCCGTTGGGGCCGTGGGTGGAGTTCCGCCGGAAACGGCCGGTGATGATCGGGATGGACCTGGTCCGGTTCGCCGCGCTGATGACGATCCCGGTCGCGTTCGCCCTCGATCGGCTGACGTTCGGACAACTCCTGGTTGTGTCGGTGCTCGTCTCGGCGGCCGACATCACCTTCACCGCCGCGTCCGGGGCGTGTCTCAAGGCGCTGGTGCCGCGGGAGGATCTGCTCGTCGCCAACGGGCGGTTCGAGGCGACGACCTGGAGCACCACCATGGTGGGCCCGCCGCTCGGCGGCGCCGTGGTCGCCGTGTTCGGGCCCGTGACCACCATCGCCGCCAACGCCGTCAGCTTTCTGCTCTCGGCCGGGGGCATCCGCGCCATGGGCGGCACCGAGCCCCCGCCCGAACGCCCCTCGGTCCGCTCGAAGCTCCGCGCCGCCGACCTCCTCCACGGCTGGCGCTTCCTCCTCACCCACGCGACGCTGCGCCCCCTGTTCTTCAACAACGCCCTCGTGAACGGCCTGATCATGGCGGCCCAGCCGCCCCTCGCCGTCCTCATGCTCGGCCGCCTCCACTTCACGCCCTGGCAGTACGGGCTCGCCTTCGCCCTGCCGTGCCTGGGCGGGCTGATCGGGTCGCGGCTGTCCCCGCGCCTGGTCACCCGGTTCGGGCAGCGCCCGGTCCTGCTCGTCGCCGGGACGCTACGGGCCTGCTGGGGATTGGGTCTGGCCTTCGTCGGCCCCGGAACGGCGGGGCTGCTGCTCGTCATGGCCGTGGAGTTCGGGCTGATCACCTGCGCGGCCGTGTTCACGCCCGTCCTGGCGACCTACCGCCTGGAACGCACCCCGACCGACCGCCTCGCCCGCACGCTGTCCGCCTGGTCCATCACGGTCAAGCTGTCCATCGCCGCGCTCACCGCGCTGTGGGGCCTGCTCGCCGCCGCCACGGGCCCGCGCGTCGCCATCGCCACGGCCGGACTGCTGCTCCTCGCGACGCCGCTCCTGCTGCCGCGGCGAGCGCTGCGCACGGGTGAGGCCGACGGGGACGACGGGGACGGCCGTACGGACCCGTCGCTCACCGCCGCGCGCTGACCGGACCGCCGGGTCGCCTCACAGCCGTACGACGATCAGCGCCGTGTCGTCCGTCGCTCCTTCCGGCGGCAGGAGTTCCAGGAGGACCGCGTCCGCCATCGCCGCCGGTTCGGCCGTGCGGTTGCGGGCGAGGGCGTCCGCCAGGCGGGCCAGGCCCGCGTCGATGTCCTCGCGGCGGCGTTCCACCAGCCCGTCCGTGTACAGGACCAGCGTGTCGCCCGCCCGGAAGCCGGCCGTCGCCTCGGGGCGTGAGACGGGGGCGGGGCTGGCGTCCAGCGGCGGGTCCGTGGCCGCGTCGAGGAACTCCACCCGGCCGTCGGCGTGGACCAGCGCCGGCGGGAGATGGCCGGCGCTGCTGTAGGTGACGGTCCGGGCGTCGAAGTCGACGAACGTGGTGGCCACCGTCGCGGACTCGGCGCCGGGGACGACGTGCGCGTACCGGCCCAGCACGTCCAGGGCCTGCGCGGGTCCCTCGGCGACCCGGGACGCTGCGCTCAGCGCGCTGCGCAGCTGGCCCATCACACAGGCCGCCGCCAGTCCGTGCCCGACGACGTCGCCGACCGCCACACAGATGCGGTCGCCGCCGATCCGTTCCACGAGGTCGTACCAGTCGCCGCAGACGTTCAGCGCGCCGACGGCGGGCCGGTAGCGTACGGCGGCCCGGTGGTCGCGCACCTGACGCGGCGCCGGGAGCATCGCCTCCTGGAGGGCCAGGGCGACCTCGCGCTCGCGGGCGTGGGACTTTCTCAGCCGTTCGTTGACCTCCTGCAACTCCCGGGCGCGGATGTACAGTTCGGCCTCCAGCGCGCGGGCCCGGGTGCCGACGGGGCCGCCGCGGTCGCGGATGAACTCGGTGACCTCCTCCACGCGGTGCACCAAGAGAGCGACCTTCCCGTCCGGCCCGAACACGGGGGCGTTGACGGGGCTCCAGTAGCGCTCCTCCCAGCTCCCCGGCTGCTCCAGCGACTGGACGTCGTAGCGCTGGACGGCCATGGTGTCGCGCTCGCCGGTGGCCAGGACGCGTTGCAGGGAGGCGGCGAGGTTGCGCATGCCGGAGGCGGCCGGGTCGCCGGGGTTGTCGGGGAAGACGTCGAAGAGGTAGTGGCCGACGAGCTGCTGCCGACTGCGTCCGGACATGCGGACGAACTCCTCGTTGACGTCCACGTACACCAGCTCGGGCGTCAGGACCGCCACCATGCCGGGCAGGGCCTGGAACACCGCCGCGTAGTCGATCCCCGCGTCCGCCATGGCTCCGCCGCCTCACTGCCGATATCGCCTCACTTCCCACGATATGGGGCCGGGGGCCCGCCCGGTGGGTCTGCCGCAGAGGCGGGGCGGGCACGCCGCCCCTGATGGGCCGCGGGCGCTCTCCTCCGTCCCGATCCGCCGTATACGGCAGCCACGGCAGCCACGGATTCCGGCCACGCCCCGTCCGGGGCCGGAAATTCGGTTGCTGTCCGCCCCTCGCCGGGGGCTAGATTCCGCGCATGGCAGACATCCAGGGCTCGTACGACGATCTGTTCACGGCGGTGCCCAACGCGCTGGCAAGCTTCCTGGACGAGGGCGACACCGGCGGTTCGGCGGCGGTGTTCGTCGACGGCAAGCCCGTGGTGGACGTGTGGGGCGGGTACGCGGACGCCGGGCGGAGCAGGCCCTGGGAGCGGGACACCGTCACCAACGTCTTCTCGGTGACCAAGACGATGACGGCCCTGGCCGCGATCATCCTGGTGGACCGCCTGGAGCTCGATCTGGACGCACCGGTCGCACGCTATTGGCCCGAGTTCGCCGCGGCGGGCAAGGACAAGGTGCTCGTACGGCATCTGCTGTCGCACACCGCGGGCCTGCCCGACTACGCCGGGCCCATCGCCGAGATCTACGACTGGCCCGCCGTCACGGCCCGGCTCGCGGGGCTGGCGCCGCAGTGGGAGCCGGGGACCGCGGCCGGCTACCACTCCCTCACGCAGGGCTTCCTGGTGGGCGAGGTGGTGCGCCGGGTCACGGGCCGCACCCTGGGCACGTTCTTCGCCGAGGAGGTGGCCGGGCCGATCGGTGCCGACTTCCACATCGGCGTGGGCCCCGAGGACGACCATCGCGTGGCGCTCGCCGTCCCACCGCCCGGGCACGACGAGGACTACACCGCGAGCTCCCCGAACGCGGCGCCCCGGCCGGCCTCCGCGACCGCGCTCCGGGTCCGGGACGCCAACAGCATGGCGTGGCGCCGGGCCGAGATCCCCGCGGCCAACGGCTACGGCAACGCCCGCTCCGTCGCGCTCGTGCAGTCCGTGATGGCCTGCGCGGGCGGGATCGGCCCGGTTCGGCTGATGTCCCCGGGCGGGTGCGAGGTGGCGTGGGAGGAGCAGTTCGACGGCGAGGACCGCACCCTCGGCATGCCGATGCGCTGGGGCCTGGGGTACGGCCTGTTCGGCACGGCGTACGGCTGGGGCGGGTGGGGCGGCTCGCTCGTCATGGTCGATCCCTCGGCCCGGATGGCGGTCGCGTACGTGACCAACCAGATGCGCGAGCCCGCGAACGACCAGCGGGGCCTGGAGATCGTCTCGGCGGCGTACGAGGGCCTCCAGGGCCTGTCGGCCTGACATCGGGCGCGCACACCGGTCGCCTCGGGGCCTGGTCCGGCGTTCCCTTCCAGGCACGCCGGGCACGCTCCGGCCTTCGTCCCGCTGTCCGGCCGTACAGGCCGGGCATGCCGCGGTCCTCGTCCGTCGTGGTGTGCCAGGTCGCCGCGGTCCTCGTCCGTCCTGGTGTGCCAGGTCGCCGCGGTCCTCGTCCGTCCAGGTACGCCCGATCCTCGTCCCTCCTGGTGTGCCAGGTACGCCCGATCCTCGTCCCTCCTGGTGTGCCATGTGCGCCCCGATCCTCGTCCGCCCCTTCCACCCGAAGGCGCCGAGCGCACTCCCGTCCCCGTCCGTCCGGGCGCACCACACGCGCCCCAGACCCCGTCCCCCTAACGCGCCGCACGCCACCGCCCGCGTCCACACCATCCGCCCGGAAAGGTCGCCCGCGTTTCCGTCCCCGCCCGCCCGAGCGCGCCACACCCGCCCCAGCCCCCGTCCCCCTCCGCCCTAACGCATCGCACGCCACCGCCCGCGTCCACACCTTCCGCCCGAACGTGCCGCGCGCGCCACCGCCCGCGTCCACACCATCCGCCCGGAAAGGTCGCCCGCGTTTCCGTCCCCGCCCGCCCAGGCGCGCCACACCCGCCCCAGCCCCCGTCCCCCCTCCGCCCGAACGGGCCACCGCTCGCGTCCGCGCCTTCCGCCCGAACGTGCCGCGCGCCGCACTGTCCGCGTCCACACCATCCGCTCGGACAGGTCGCCCGCGTTTCCGTCCCCCTCCGCCCGGACGTGCCGCTCGCGCCCCAGTCCCCGGACGCCTGGGAATGCCAAATGCGCCCCAGTCCCCGACCACCCCCCTCCGCCCGAAGACGCCTGGCACGCCCCCACCCCACCCCCGCCCATCCCTCCCGCCCGGGTGCGCCGCAGGCGTGTCGTGGCGCATTCTTGCTGTGTCGCCCGAGTGGCGGCACAGCGACGAGGCAGGGCTCATGACTGGGAGCGGCGAGGACGCGCACCGGGCGCCGGGACGGCTGGCCGCGCTGCTGATCGACGCCTTGACGGAGGCGATCGGCGCGGCCGGGGGTCACGCCGGCGGTGTCTACCTGCGCTCGCACACCCCGGGAGTGCTGCGGCTGGCGGTCCTCGCCGGACTGCCGGGGCCGCTGTTCAAGCCCTGGTGGCGGCTGCACGCCGACCGGCCCTTCCCCGTCGCCGACGCCTACCGGCTCGGGGTGGACGTGGTGCTGCCGAACGCCACGGAGACGATGCGCCGCTATCCGCAGTTCGCGGCGGGCCTGCCGTTCCAGTTCGGGTCGATGTACGTACCCGTGGTCGGGGCGTCGGAGACGTACGGCGTGCTGACCGTGCTGCGGCCCGCGGTCCCCGACGCCGCCGAGGTGCTGCCCGCGCGCGAGCGGCTGACACGGGTGGCCGAGGAGCTGGCCGCGCGTCTGGAGGACCACCGGGAGGCGGTCGCCTGGGAAGGCGAGCCCCTGTGCGTACGGCCGCCGACCGCGCACCCGTCCGAGGGACGGCTGGGGCGGTTCGCCTGGGACCCGGCGAGCGGTGTCGTCACCGCCGACGCGCCGCTGCACGCGCTGCTCGGCGTGGCGCCGGACGAGTTCGAGGGGACCGTGGAGGCGCTCGCGGAGGCGCTGTCCCCGGGCGACACGGAACGGGTGCTGGCGACACTCCAGGAGACCGCGGCGAGCCGGCCCCCGCCGTCGCTGCCGATGTATGTGCGGGCCCCGGACGGTGGCCTGCGGCTCATGGAGTTCTGGACCCCGGATCCCGGTCCGTCCGGCTCGGACACCCGGCCCGTGCGGGGGTTCGTGCTCGATCCGGGGCCTTCGGTGGCGGGCGACGCGGCCGCCGACCTGCTGCCGGAGGGCGTGTTCTGTCTGGACCGGCTGGGGCTGGTCGCCTACGCCAACCCGCGCGCGGCCCAGCTGCTGCAACGGCCGCGCGACCTGCTCCTCGGGCGCTCGCTGTGGGAGGGCGTGCCCTGGCTGAACCAGCCCGACTTCGAGGACCACCTGCGCAGCGCCCTGCTGTCACCGGACCCGGTGCATCTGCATGTGCGGCGGCCGCCCGACCCGGCGAACGACTCGTACGAGGGCGACTGGCTGGCGTTGTCGGTGTATCCCGGCCCGGATGTGCTGACCTGCACGGTCCAGCCCACGAGCCGGATGCCGGACGCGGCGGAGGCCACGGACGGCGCCGATACGGCCGGCGCGTCCTCGCTGGCCCCGCTGTACCGGCCGATCGTCCTCGCCATCGCCCTGACGGAGGCCGTCACCGCCCGTCAGGTCTCCGCGGTGGTTATGCGGGAGCTGCTGCCGGCGTTCGGCGGCCGGCGGTTCGCGCTGTACCTCCTGCAGGACCGGCATCTGTTCCTGGCCTGGGAGTCCGGTTTCCCGCCGGGGTTCCTCGCCCCGTTCGACGGTGTGGGCCTCGACGCGCAGCTGCCCGGCGTCGAGACGCTCACCACCGGCCGGCCGCTCTTCTTCGACTCGATGGAACAGCTCTCCGCCGCCTACCCGGGCATCGCCCTGGACGCGACGGAGGGCGCCCGTGCCTTCCTGCCGCTGATCGCCTCGGGGCGCCCGGTCGGCTCCTGCATCCTGGGCTTCGACGGGCGGCGCAGCTTCAGCGGCGAGGAGCGTTCGGTGCTGACCGCGCTCGCCGGGCTGATCGCCCACGCCATGGAGAAGGCCCAGCGCTACGAGAGCGAGGCCTCGCTGGCCCGCGGGCTCCAGCAGGCGCTGCTGCCCCGGCGGCTGACGGAGCATCCGCTGGTGGAGACCGCCGGACGCTATCTGCCGGGCACCCAGGGCATGGAGGTCGGCGGCGACTGGTACGACGTCGTCGAGTCGGGGGACGGCCTGGCCCTGGTCATCGGGGACGTCCAGGGACACGGCGTGCAGGCCGCCGCCACGATGGGGCAACTGCGCAGCGCGGTGCGGGCGTTCGCGCTCGGCGACCGGCCGCCGGACGAGGTGATGAGCGGTACGAACCATCTCCTCATCGACCTCGATCCCGGTCAGTTCGCCAGTTGCTGCTACATCCGGCTCGACCCGGCCACCGGACTCGCCCGTGCCGCCCGGGCCGGCCATCCCCCGCCCCTGCTGCGCAACCCCGACGGCAGCACCCGCGTCCTCGACCTGCCCGGCGGTGTCGTCCTCGGCGTCGATCCCGGGGCCCGCTACCCGGTCACCGAGTTGCAGATGGAACCCGGCGCCGTCCTCGCGCTGTACACCGACGGTCTCGTCGAGCGGCCCGGCATCGACATCGACGACGGCATCAGCGCCCTGCGGGTGGCCCTGACCCGGGCCGGCAACCCCTCGACCCGTCTCGCGGACCTGGCCGACCGCCTCACCACGGCGGCCCGGCACACGGCCGAACGGCCGGACGACATCGCCCTGCTGCTGGCGACCCGGCGCCCGGAGCGAAGGCGGCGGCAGCGATGACCCGCCCCGGCACCGTGGCCGCGGCGGCCGGAACCACCGGACCTGCGGTGCGGAAGTGTCGTGCAGGTCGTGTCACGGACCGTGACGCCCCTCGCCTCCTGGGGCCGTGCAGTGTAGACATGGCACATGGGCCGACTCTCGCAGCGTGACGCAGGCCCGTCGCGGCGCGCGCGGCCGGAGGTACGGTCGGCGCTGGGCGGACGCAGCGTCGCCGGACAGGTGTTCGTCCTCCAGGTCGTGATCGTGCTGCTGCTGGTCGTGGCCGCTGTGGTGGCCCTGGTGCTCCAGGTGCGGCACGACAGCACGACCGAGGCCCGCAACCGCTCGGTCGCCGTCGCCCAGGCCTTCGCCAACGCGCCGGGCACCCGTGAGGCGCTCGACGACCCCGATCCGACCGCGGTGCTGCAGCCCCGGGCCGAGGCCGCGCGCAAGGCGACCGGCGTCGACTTCATCGTCGTACTCAACACCGACGGCATCCGCTACACGCACCCCAAGCCGAACCGTATCGGGAAGAAGTTCGTCGGCAATCTCGAACCCGCACTGGCCGGGCACGTGGTGACCGAGGAGATCAACGGGACCATCGGGCAGCTGGTGCAGGCGATCGTGCCGATCAAGGACCCGGACGGGAAGGTGGTCGGCGCGGTGTCGGCCGGTATCACCACGGCCCACGTGGGCGGCGCCGCGGACGAGCAGCTGCCGTTGCTGATCGCGATGGCGGCCGGCGGACTCGCGGTGGCCACGGCGGGCACGGCCCTGGTCAGCAGACGGTTGCAGCGCCAGACGCACGGCCTGGGTCCGCACGAGATGACCCGCATGTACGAACACCACGACGCGGTGCTGCACTCGGTGCGCGAGGGTGTGCTCATAGCGGACGGCGAGGGCCGGCTCCTGCTCGTCAACGACGAGGCGCAGCGGCTGCTGCACCTGCCCGCGGACGCCGAGGGCCGACAGGTCGCCGAGCTCGGTCTGCCGCCGGACACCGCCGATCTGCTGGCCTCCGGGCGGGTCGCGACGGACGAGGTGCACCTGGTCGGCGACCGGCTGCTGGTCATCAACCAGCGGGCCACGGAGCTGGAGGGCGGCCCGGCGGGCACCGTGGCGACCCTGCGCGACTCCACGGAGCTGCGGGCCCTGTCGGGCCGGGCGGAGGCGGCGCGGGAGCGGCTGAACATGCTGTACGACGCCGGGGTGGGCATCGGCACCAGCCTGGACGTCACCCGTACCGCCGAGGAGCTGGCGGAGCTGGTCGTACCCCGGTTCGCGGACTTCGCCACCGTGGACCTGTTCGACGCGGTGCTCGGCGGCGGGCAGCCGGAGGCGGGGACGGAGCTGCGTCGTACGGCGTTCAGCGGCATCCGCAAGGACGCGCCGCTGTACCCGGTGGGCGAGCGGATGCGGCTGGTGGCGTCCGCTCCGCAGGCCCGTGCCCTGCGCTCCGGTCAGGCGGTCCTGGAATCCCGGCTGGCGGAGTCGCCGGGCTGGCGGGCCCAGGATCTGGAACGCACCTCGCAGGTCCTGGAGTTCGGCATCCACTCGCTGATCGCCGTGCCGCTGCGGGCGGGCGCGCTGGTTCTGGGCGTGGTCAACTTCTGGCGTTCGCAGAAGGCGGAGCCCTTCGACACCGACGAAGTGGCCCTGGCGGAGGAGCTGGTGGCACGGGCGGCGGTCTCCATCGACAACTCCCGCCGCTACACGCGCGAGCACACCATGGCGGTCACGCTCCAGCGCAGCCTGCTGCCGCGCAGCCTGCCCGAGCAGAACGCCCTGGACATCGCCTACCGCTATCTGCCCGCGCAGGCGGGCGTGGGCGGCGACTGGTTCGACGTCCTGCCCCTGTCCGGCGCCCGGGTCGCGCTGGTCGTCGGCGACGTCGTCGGCCACGGGCTGCACGCGGCGGCGACGATGGGCCGGCTGCGCACCGCGGTCCACAACTTCTCCTCGCTCGACCTGCCGCCCGACGAACTGCTGGTCCTGCTGGACGAGTTGGTCGGCCGCATCGACCAGGACGAGACCCAGGAGGGCGACAGCGCCCCGGTGACCGGCGCGACCTGTCTGTACGCCGTCTACGACCCCGTCTCCCGGCGCTGCACCCTGGCCCGCGCCGGCCATCCGCCGCCCGCGCTGATCCACCCCGACGGCAGCGTGGAGTTCCCCGACGTGCCCGCCGGTCCCCCGCTGGGCCTGGGCGGTCTGCCGTTCGAGACCGTCGACCTCGAACTCGCCGAGGGCAGCAGGCTGGTGCTGTACACGGACGGGCTGGTCGAGGACCGGGAGCGGGACATCGACGTGGGTCTGGAGCTGCTGGCCGCCGCGCTGGAGCGGGCCGGGGAGACGCCCGAGGAGACCTGCCAGGTGGTGCTGGACTCCAAGCTGACGGCCCGCCCGAGCGACGACATCGCCCTGATCGTGGCCCGCACCCGCGCGCTCGATCCCGGCCGGGTGGCCGAGTGGCAGGTGCCGTCCGACCCGGCGGCGGTCGGGCGGGTCCGGGCCGACGTCACCCGGCAGCTGGCCCAATGGGGCCTGGAGGACCTGGAGTTCACCACCGAGCTGATCCTGAGCGAGCTGGTGACCAACGCGATCCGCTACGGCGGTGATCACATCCGGGTCCGGATGCTGTACGACCGCAGCCTGATCTGCGAGGTCTTCGACAGCAGCAGCACCTCACCCCATCTGCGCTACGCGGCGATGACGGACGAGGGCGGCCGCGGCCTGTTCCTGGTCGCGCAGCTCGCCGACCGCTGGGGCACGCGGTACACGCCCGGGGGCAAGGTCATCTGGGCGGAGCAGCCGGTGCCGTAGCCCGGCCCCTCTCGTTCATTGGTACGAACCTTCTGCCGAAGGGCTGTTCTTCGCGCGCGGCGTCTGATAGGAAACCTTCCTATCAGTGTCACGTACGGCCAACTCCCCACCCCCCACCTCCCTTTGGAGCCGCCGTGAAGCACCCCGCGCGCACCTCGCGCCGCACCCTCCTCACCCTGATCGGCGCGTCCCTGGCGTCGGTCCCGCTCCTTAACAACTCCCCCCGTGCCGCCGCCGCTTCGGCCGCGGTCGGGCTCGACGACCCGGCGAAGAAGGAGATCGCCATGAAACTGGTGTCGAGCGCGGAGAACTCCTCGCTCGACTGGAAGGCGCAGTACAAGTACATCGAGGACATCGGAGACGGCCGCGGCTACACCGCGGGCATCATCGGGTTCTGCTCGGGCACCGGCGACATGCTCGACCTCGTCGAGCTCTACACCGACCGCAAACCCGGCAACGTCCTCGCCCGCTATCTGCCGGCGCTCCGCCGGGTCAACGGCAGCGACTCGCACTCCGGTCTGGACCCGAACTTCCCGGCGGACTGGCGCCGGGCCGCACAGGACGCGGAGTTCCGGCGGGCCCAGGACGACGAGCGCGACCGCGTGTACTTCAACCCCGCGGTCCGTCAGGGCAAGACCGACGGACTGCGCGTGCTCGGCCAGTTCGCCTACTACGACGCCATCGTCATGCACGGCGACGGCGACGACCCGACCAGCTTCCGCAACATCCGGGCGCGGGCCCTGAACCGGGCCCGGCCCCCGGCCCAGGGCGGCGACGAGGTCACCTACCTCAACGCCTTCCTGGACGCCCGGGTGTGGGCCATGAAGCAGGAGGAGGCCCACAGCGACACCAGCCGCGTCGACACGGCCCAGCGGGTGTTCCTGCGCAAGGGCAACCTCGACCTGAACACGCCGCTGGACTGGAAGGTGTACGGCGACAGCTACCACATCGGCTGACCGGGAGCCGGCAGCTGTCTACGGGCGTTGTCCGATGCGGTCGACAACGCCCGTCTCCTGCCGGGCCCGCAGCTCGTGATACCGGTCACGCAACCTCATCCGGCCGTCCACCATCTCCCCGGTGCCGCCGTCGACGTTCAACCCGAGGTAGGCGTAGGTCTTCGTGTCGAAGAGGAACGCGAAGTCGAACGTCGGGTAGGAGACCGCGACCCCCTGGCGGCCGAGCGCGTCCACCGCTTCGCGGTCGGTCCGGACACCGGGGATCAGAGCGACCGCTTCGAAGGTCGCGGCCTCCAGCCCAGGCGGCATGGCGCGCGGCACCACGAAGAACTGGACGGCGTTCACGAACGCCATGCGATCGTCGCCGCCCTTGCCCATCCGCAGCCGCTGCAGGAGCTCGTCCGGCTCCGTCGGCCACTGCGCCAGCTCGGCGTACTCGGTCGGCGGCCACATCACCTGGTGCTTGCCGAGGGGCGGATCGCGGTGGACCTTGCCGTACTCCTGGCGCCGGGAGGGCTTGGAGCCGTCCACGGACATCCAGCTCTCGTCCGTCCAGGTCCTGCGCTTCCCGCCCTTCACATAGGTCCGGGTGATGAACATCTTCGTGTACACGTACTGGTCGTCGCGCGGGATCGGCGTCCCGGCACTGTCGGCACGGGATCGCGCCGCGGCCTTGTGCAGCAGCTCGGCCGCGCTGAGCGTTCCCATCCGCGAGCCGTCCGCGCCTCCGTCCCCGTGGTGCCGCCCGGCCACGACCGCACCACCGGCGACCGCCGCGGTGGCGGTCCCCACCACCGCGACCCTGAGCATCAGCCGCCGCGACAGATCGCCCGGGCGGCCCTCCCGCACGATGGCGCGCCGCAGCCGGGCGCGGGCCGCGAAACGGGCGTCGCCGGTGAGAGGGGCCACGTCGGCCTCGAACTCGCGTACCGCAGTGAGGTCATCCACGACCGGTCTCCTCGTTCTCCTCGTGCAGGGCTGTGGGGTCCGCCCCGCCCAGTGCCTCGCGCAGCCTGGTCCGCGCCCGGTTGAGCCGTGAGCGCACCGTGCCCACGGGGATGCCGAGGGCCTCGGCGGCCTCGGCGTAGTCGAGATCGCCCCAGGCGATCACGAGCAGCACGTCCCGGTACCGCGCGGGCAACTTCGCGAGCGCGCTCGCCAGTTGGGCGCGGGAGTGCTCGGCACCGACCCTCGCCACCACCCGGTCGGCCAGCGCCTCGCCACCGTCTCCGGTCCCCGTCGTGGCGACCCGCGAGAACGCCCTGAGCCGCCGCGCCTCGGCGCGCCGGTGCCGGCCGACGAGGTTGGTGACGATCCCGTACAGCCACGGGCGGGCCTGCGGCCGCGACAGGTCGTAGCGGTGGCGCTGCTGGAACGCGATGACGAAGGTCTCGGCCATCAGGTCGTCGGCCGCCTCGGCGCCGAGCCGCCGGGACGCGTAGCGGTGGATGTCGTCGGCGTATCGGTGAAAGAGGATCTCGAAGGCATCGGGCTCCTCCCGCGATCGCTCGACGACCGCGGCGTCGGACTCGACGCCGTCGCGGGGAACGACGTCGGGAAGGTCCTCGACGCGCGGATCGCCTGTCGATTGCATGCGGTTCCCTTGAGGTCATGGGCATGGTCGACTGCTGTTGTCCGATGCCCGTGATCGAGTTCCCGCGCCGCATGAGAGAGTGCTCGCACAGCCCGTTCAGGTCATAAAGTAGCCTTATGAGCTCATAGACCAGACCCGCGTACCCACTTAGGTTTGCCTTAGTTTAGGCTTCCCGTCGAGATCGCTTGTCGCCTCTCGAAGGGAACCTGATCATGCCCCGCCCCCTGCGGGTAGCCATCGTCGGCGCCGGCCCGGCCGGCATCTACGCCGCCGACGCTCTGCTCAAGTCCGACGTGGCCGCCGAGCCCGGTGTGTCCATCGACCTCTTCGAGCGGATGCCCGCCCCGTTCGGGCTGATCCGGTACGGCGTCGCCCCCGACCACCCCCGTATCAAGGGCATCGTCAAGGCTCTCCACCAGGTCCTCGACAAGCCGCAGGTCCGCCTCTTCGGCAACGTGGACTACGGCACGGACATCCACCTGGACGACCTGCGCGCGTTCTACGACGCGGTGATCTTCTCGACCGGCGCCATGGCGGACCGCGAGCTGAAGATCCCGGGGGTCGAGCTCGACGGTTCCTACGGCGCCGCCGACTTCGCCTCCTGGTACGACGGCCACCCGGACGTCCCGCGCACCTGGCCGCTGGAGGCGGAGAAGGTCGCGGTCCTGGGCGTGGGCAACGTGGCGCTCGACATCTCCCGCATCCTCGCCAAGACGGCGGACGAGCTGCTGCCGACCGAGATCCCGCCGAACGTCTACGAGGGCCTCAAGGCGAACAAGGCCGTCGAAATACACGTGTTCGGCCGCCGTGGCCCGGCGCAGGCGAAGTTCTCCCCGATGGAGCTGCGCGAGCTGGACCACTCCCCCAACATCGAGGTCATCGTCAACCCCGAGGACATCGACTACGACGAGGGCTCGATCGCCGAGCGCCGGGGCAACAAGCAGGTCGACATGGTCGCCAAGACCCTGGAGAACTGGGCGATCCGCGACATCGGCGACCGCCCGCACAAGCTGTTCCTGCACTTCTTCGAGTCCCCGACGGAGATCCTCGGCGAGGACGGCAAGGTCGTCGGCCTGCGCACCGAGCGCACCGAGCTGGACGGCACCGGCAACGTCAAGGGCACCGGCCAGTTCACCGACTGGGACGTCGACGCGGTCTACCGCGCGGTCGGTTACCTCTCCGACAAGCTTCCCAAGCTGCCCTGGGACATCGACTCGGGCACCGTCCCGGACGAGGGCGGCCGGGTCCTCCAGGAGAACGGCGAGCACTTCCCGTCGACGTACGTCACCGGCTGGATCCGGCGTGGCCCGGTGGGCCTCATCGGCCACACCAAGGGCGACGCCAACGAGACGGTCGCCAACCTCCTGGACGACTTCGCCAACGAGCGTCTCCAGAAGCCGGCTTCGCCCGCTCCCGAGGCCGTGGAGGCATTCCTCGCCGAGCGCGAGATCCGCTTCACCACCTGGGAGGGCTGGTACCAGCTGGACGCCGCCGAGAAGGCGCTGGGCGAGCCGCAGGGCCGCGAGCGCGTGAAGATCGTCGAGCGCGAGGACATGCTCAAGGCCAGCGGCGCGTGAGCGAGTTGCCGTAGGCGAGGCGAAGGGGCCGGGAGGTGCACTCCCCGGCCCCTTCGCACGTTCACCGGTGGTCGACGGTGACGACGATCTTCCCGATCTGTGAACCCGCCTCCATGTACCGGTGCGCCTCGGCGATGTCCTCCAGGGCGAAGGTCCGGTCGACGACCGGCGCGAAGACCCCCGTGCGCAGCCCGGACGCGACGAACGCCTCGGCGCGGCGCAGCCGTTCGGGATCGCGGGTCGTCTCGTGGAGGGTGTACGTCCGCATGTTCAGCGCGGGCATCCCCAGGTCGAACCCCGGGTACGGGGTCGGCTGCCCGCTGAGCGCCCCGTACAGCAGCAGCGTGCCGCCGGGGGCGACCGCCCGGGCCAGGTCGACGACCCCGGGGCCGGCCACGGCGTCGAAGACGAACTCGGCACCCCGCCCGGCCGTGCGGTCGAGGACGCGTGCGGTGACGTCCCCCTCCTCGGTCACGATCACGTCGGCCGCCCCCGCCTTCCGCAGCGCCTCCGCCTTGGCGCGGGTGCGCGTGGTGGCGACGGGGACGGCGCCGACGCTGCGGGCGACCTGGATCGCGGCCAGGCCGACACTGCTGGAGGCGGCGGTCAGGACGACCGTGTCCCCGGCCCGCATCCCGGCGACCTCCACCAGTGCCCCGTACGCCGTCACGTACGGCATCCACACGGCGGCGCCCGCCACCGCGTCGAGCCCTTCGGGGCGGTGGAGGACCGCGCGGGCGGGGACGATCGCGCGCTCGGCGTAGACGCCGTACTCGTTCATCGAGAACGCGGGCACCACGCTGACCGGTTGGCCGGCCGCGAACCCCGTCACACCCGGGCCGACGGCCTCGACGACGCCGGCGGCCTCGGTGCCGAGCCGGGCCGGGAACTCCTTGACGGGCTCGATGTACTGGCCGCTGCGGAAGAGCACCTCGGCCCGGTTGAGGCCGATCGTGTCCACCCGGATGAGCAGTTCGCCCGGGCCGGGCTCGCCGACCGGCACCTCTTCGAGCCGCAGCACCTCGGGCCCGCCGACCTCGTGGAACCGTACCGTCCTGACCATGACTCTTCCCCCATCGATCGGGCATTCAAGTTCGACATGCGTCGAACTTCGATGGCCATCGTAATATGGTGAGGCCTACAGCTGGTCGAGATCTCCAGTCGTACGCCCCAGGCAGACGACCGACTCCAGGTCCGGTACCGGGATCTCCCGGAAGCCCAGCCGGTCGTAGAAGGCACGGGCCGGGACGTTGGCCGTCGCCATGACCAGGTGGACCGCCGGGACCCCGCGGTCCCGCAGGGCCGCCAGGAGCGTGCGCATCAACTCCCTGCCGTGTCCGCGGCCCTGCCACTCGGGAAGCAGGTCGATGTGCAAGTGGGCGGGGTACTCGGCGAGTTCGGGGACGATCATCCGCTCGGGGTCGTGCAGGAGCCGGATCATCAGCTCGTCCGGGGTGCCGGGGGCGGCACTGCCCTCCGGATACCGGTCGGCGACGAGCGGGAGCCACTTGGTGCGGAACTCCGCGGCGAAGCGGGGGGTGTCGGCGACGCCGAGGATGTAGCCGACGGCCTGCCCCCGACCGTCGTCGAGCACGAAGGCGAGGTCCGGCTCCAGTTCGGCGTACGGCTGCGCGAAGATCGCCGGGAGGATGGTGGGGTCGGCGTAAACGGGCCTGGCGTCCAGGCCGTTGTGGGCGGTGCGGATGCAGATGTCGTCGAGGGCGGCCCGGTCGCCGGGGCGGTACCGGCGGATCACTGCTGGCGAGGTCATCGCAGCATCCTGACCCGTTGGGAGCGCTCCCACAAGCCTTCCGGCCCCAACACGCCCGCCGGGGGCGGAAGATCGCCTGTTAGCGTCCTGCGGTGTTCTCCCTTCACGAGCCTGCCCTCTTCACCCGTCTGCGTGCGGCGCGGCGGGTTCTCGTCGCGGGCGCAGGCGGCGGTTTCGACGTCTACGCCGGGCTGCCGCTGGCGCTCGCCCTTCAGGCCGCCGGAAAGGAGGTGCACCTGGCCAACCTGTCGTTCGCGGACCTCTACGGCCTGGACCTGGACGCGTGGCTCGACCAGGACGTCGCGGCCGTACGCCCCGACACCGCCGCCCGCGGCGACTACTTCCCCGAGCGCACCCTCGCCCGCTGGCTGGAGAGGCAGGGCCTGCCCGCAACGGTGTACGCCTTCCCGCTCATCGGGGTGGCCCCGCTGCGGGCCGCCTATCGCAGGCTCCTCGACCACCTGGGTCCGGTGGACGCGATCGTCCTGGTGGACGGCGGCACCGACATCCTGCTGCGCGGCGACGAGCACGGGCTCGGCACCCCGGAGGAGGACATGGCGAGCCTGGCGGCGGTGGCCGGACTGGACGACGTACCCGAACGACTGGTCGCCTCCCTGGGGTTCGGGGTGGACGCGCATCACGGCGTGAACCACTCCCTGGTCCTGGAGAACCTGGCCGCGCTGGACCGCGAGGGCGGTTACCTGGGCGCCTTCTCCCTGCCGCGCGACAGCCGCGAGGGCGCCCTGTACCTGGACGCGGTGGCGCACGCCCAGGAGTGCACCCCGGACCATCCGAGCATCGTCAACGGCTCCGTCGCCGCTGCCGTGCGCGGCGACTTCGGAGATGTGCGCTTCACCGAACGCACCCGGGGCAGCGAGCTGTTCATCAACCCCCTGATGTCCCTGTACTTCTGCGTGGACGCGCCCGCCCTGGCCCGGCGCAACCTCTACCTCGACCGGCTGGAGGACACCGCGCTGATGCGCCAGATCCACTCCGTCATCGCGGAGTTCCGCGACGCACTGCCCCGACAGCGGCAGCCGCGTGCCTACCCGCACTGACGTGGTCACAGTTCGGGGAATCGGCCGTGACCCTACAAGAAGGTTGTATACGCTCCAGGTTCTTCTTCACCGAACCATCACAAGGGGGGCTTTCTCATGCGGATACGTCTTGCCGCCACCACGGCCGCTGCCGCCACCGCCGCCGGGACGCTCATCGCGCTCACCGCCGTGCCCGCGCAGGCCACCGAGTACTCGTCCGCGCTGAAGATCCGCGGCGTCCAGTACGACGCGCCCGGCCGTGACTCCAACAACTGCGCCACCGGGAACACCGACGAGGAGTACGTGACGATCAAGAACTACTCGTCGACCAAGACCGTGAACCTCAAGGGGTACTGGGTCGAGGACGCGGCCGGGAACTACTTCGAGTTCACCGCGAACCACTATCTCCAGCCCGGCGACTACGTGAAGCTGCGCGGCGGCCACGGCACCGACTCGGACGCGAAGAACGTCGTGTACCGCGACAACTGCAACTTCCTGTGGAACAACGACAAGGACACGATCTACCTGTTCAAGCCGGCCGGCAGCCGGGCCGACGTCCACTCCTACACCAAGAGCGGGTCCGACCCGGACGGCAACGGCTACATCAAGTTCCACAGCTGAGCGCGCGGCGCGACCCCGTCAGCGGGGGGCGAGGTCGCGCCTGGCCACCACACCCAGCACCAGGACCAGCAGCGTGAGCGCGGCCGCCTGGGCGTACGCGCCGGCGAGGTAGACGGCGGGCAGCGGAAGGCCGCTCCACAGGAGCAGCGACGCCGCCCGGACCGCGAGGACCAGCAGGCCGAGGACCGCCAGGGCCAGCGCTCCGCTGCCTGTTCCCGGTTCCGCACGGCGGGTGCGCAGCAGCAGCCAGCCGAGGGCGGCGAGGACGAAGCAGGTGGCGGGCGCCCAGGCGATGTCGGCCAGGGTGGGCAGCAGGGCGACGGAGCCGCCGGTGACGACACAGCAGGCCAGGAAGGCCAGCCCGGGGGTGCTCACGGGGAGCGTGGCCGGCGGGGCGTCGCGGTGGTACGCGGCGCACACCGCGAGGGCGGGCAGCCAGGCGAACAGCGCGTTGGCCGTGGCGAAATAGGGCGCGGACATCGGCCACTCGGTCACCAGCGGCTCGATGAGCGGCCACAGCGAGGGCAGCGCGGCCAGCAGCACGGCGGCCCGGGCGAGCCGCCGGCGGTCGTGGACGAGGGCGAAGAACCCGACCGTCCACAGCAGCGGCAGCACCCATCCGGCGATCGCGACGACGGTCGGCAGCGGACCGCTGCCGGTGAAGCCGGTCAGGAACAGGTCCCATTCCCGGGGACCGCGGGTGGCCGACCAGGTGACCCGCAGGACCTCGTCGGAGACGATGACCGCCGCCTGGAGCAGTACGGCGTACAGCGCGAAGTTCCGTACGGCCGAGCCGAACACGGCGTAGCGCCGGGGCGCCCCGGTGGTGGCCAGCCTGCTGCGCACGGCGAGGGCGGCGATGCTGGCGACCTCGCCGAGGGTGGGCCTGCTCTGGTCCTGGGTCTCCTGGTCGACGTCCCAGAGATAGACCTCGACCATCTCCTCCTCGCGGGCCTCGCGGTAATAGGAGGGCAGCAGGCGCAGCACGGTGCGGTAGCGCGCTTCGAGCAGGGTCGTCATGCGAGGCCTCCCGCGAGTCCGGGTCCGGTGACGGGCGGGGTGGTGCCGCCGGCCTTGCGGCCCTCGGCGATGCGCTGCTTGGCGGCGCTGGCGCCCGCGGCCATCCGCTCCGCCTCGGCGTCCAGGGCCCGCATCCCCTCGTCGGTGAGGCGGTAGTAGCGCCGGAGCCGGCCCTGCTGCACCTCCTCACGGTCCAGGACGATCAGTCCGTCCGCGGTGAGCCGGTCGAGTACGCCGTACAGCGTGCCGACGCGCAGCTGGACCGTGCCGTCGGACAGCTCCTCGACCTCGCGCAGGATGCCGTACCCGTGTCGCGGTTCGTCGGCCAGGGCGGTCAGGACGAAGAACGCCGCCTGTGTCATGTTCCTCGGTGCCATGAAACTGAATATATCGGCTGCCGATATATTCTGCGAGCCGAACGCGCCGCGGATTCCGGGCGGTCGCGCCGCCGATGTCCGGGCGGTCAGGAATGGAGAAGCGGGGGGCACGGGTCCGGACCTAGCCTGAGAGCCACGCCGCCTCGGCCCCGCCGAGCGCCCCGGCCCCACGGAGGAGAGACGACCACCATGGCCAGGAAGACGGACTCGCAGCCCGCCGCGCCGCACGTTGCCGACAGCCACGATCTGATCCGCGTGCACGGGGCGCGCGAGAACAATCTGAAGGACGTCAGCATCGAGATCCCCAAGCGCCGGCTGACGGTGTTCACCGGGGTGTCCGGCTCCGGCAAGAGCTCGCTCGTCTTCGACACCATCGCCGCGGAGTCGCAGCGGCTGATCAACGAGACGTACAGCGCCTTCGTGCAGGGGTTCATGCCGACGCTGGCCCGTCCCGAGGTGGACGTCCTCGACGGCCTGACGACGGCGATCAGCGTGGACCAGAGCCGGATGGGCGCCGACCCGCGCTCGACCGTGGGGACCGCCACGGACGCCAACGCGATGCTGCGCATCCTGTTCAGCCGGCTCGGCAAGCCGCACATCGGCCCGCCGAGCGCGTACTCCTTCAACGTCGCCTCGGTCTCGGCGCAGGGCGGCCTCACCGTCGACCGGGGCAGCGAGAAGACCAAGACCGAGAAGGTCACCTTCAACCGCACCGGCGGCATGTGCACCCGCTGCGAGGGCCGCGGCACGGTCACCGACATCGACCTCGCCCAGCTCTTCGACGACTCCAAGTCGCTCAACGAGGACCCGTTCACCATCCCCACCTACACCGGGGACGGCTGGGTGGTGCGGGTCATCAGGGAGTCCGGCTTCTTCGACCCGGACAAGCCGATCCGCAAGTACACCAAGAAGGAGCGGCACGACTTCCTGTACCGCGAGCCCGTCAAGGTCAAGATCAACGGCGTCAACCTCACCTACGAAGGCCTGATCCCCAAGCTCCAGAAGTCGATGCTGTCCAAGGACCCCGAGGCGATGCAGCCGCACATCCGGGCCTTCGTGGAGCGCGCCGTCACCTTCGCCGTCTGTCCCGAGTGCGACGGCACCCGTCTGACCGAGGGTGCCCGCTCCTCGAAGATCGAGGGGATCAGCATCGCCGACGCCTGTGCGATGGAGATCCGGGACCTGGCCGACTGGGCCCGCTCCCTCAACGAGCCCTCGGTGGCCCCGCTCCTCACCGCGCTCCAGCACACCCTGGACTCGTTCGTCGAGATCGGCCTCGGCTATCTCGCCCTCGACCGTCCGGCCGGCACGCTGTCGGGCGGTGAGGCGCAGCGCGTGAAGATGATCCGCCACCTCGGCTCCTCGCTCACCGACGTCACCTACGTCTTCGACGAGCCGACCGCGGGGCTGCACCCGCACGACATCCAGCGGATGAACGACCTGCTGCTGCGCCTGCGCGACAAGGGCAACACCGTGCTCGTCGTGGAGCACAAGCCGGAGATGATCGCGATCGCCGACCATGTCGTGGACCTCGGCCCCGGCGCCGGGGTCGCGGGCGGCGCCGTCTGCTACGAGGGCACCCTGGAAGGGCTGCGGGCCTCCGGCACCATCACCGGCCGGCATCTCGACGACCGGGCCGGCGTCAAGGAGAGCGTGCGCAAGCCCACCGGCGCGCTGGAGATCCGTGGTGCCACGGCCAACAACCTCCAGGGCGTCGACGTCGACATCCCGCTCGGCGTCCTCACCGTCATCACCGGTGTCGCCGGGTCCGGCAAGAGCTCGCTGGTGCACGGCTCGGTGCCGCTCGACGCGGGCGTGGTGTCGGTGGACCAGAGCCCGATCAAGGGCTCCCGGCGCAGCAACCCGGCCACCTACACCGGGCTGCTCGAACCGATCCGCAAGGCCTTCGCCAAGGCCAACGGCGTCAAGCCGGCCCTGTTCAGCGCCAACTCCGAGGGCGCCTGCCCCACCTGCAACGGCGCCGGCGTCGTCTACACCGACCTCGGGATGATGGCCGGTGTCTCCACCACCTGCGAGGACTGCGACGGCAAGCGGTTCGACGCGTCGGTGCTGGAGTACCGGCTCGGCGGCCGGGACATCAGCGAGGTGCTGGAGATGTCGGTGACGGACGCGGAGGAGTTCTTCGGCTCCGGCGAGGCCCACACCCCGGCCGCGCACAAGATCCTGGAGCGGCTCGTGGACGTCGGCCTCGGCTATCTCACCATCGGCCAGCCGCTGACCACGCTGTCCGGCGGTGAGCGGCAGCGCCTGAAGCTGGCCACGCACATGGGCGACAAGGGCGGCGTCTACGTCCTCGACGAGCCGACGACCGGTCTGCACCTGGCCGACGTCGAGCAACTGCTGGGGCTGCTCGACCGGTTGGTGGACTCCGGCAAGTCCGTCATCGTCGTCGAGCACCACCAGGCGGTCATGGCCCACGCCGACTGGATCATCGACCTCGGCCCGGGCGCGGGCCACGACGGCGGCCGGATCGTGTTCGAGGGCACCCCGGCCGACCTGGTCGCCGCCCGCTCCACGCTCACCGGCGAGCACCTCGCGGCCTACGTGGGCGCCTGACCCGGAGCACCGCCGGCCCTCCGGGGCGACCGCCGTAGCATGACCGGACCGCAGTCGCCCCGAAGGAGTCCCCATGGCCCGCCCCCGCACCGCCGCACGGACGGTGGAGCACCCCGCCGTGGCGGAGGTGTCGCTCCAGCAGGTGCTGGAGGCCCTGGTGGACCCGGTGCGGCGCGCCGTGGTCTCCCAACTCGCGGGCGCCGGCACGGAGATGAGCTGCGGCACCTTCGACGTGGCGGTGTCCCGGTCGACGCTGACGCACCACTTCAACGTGCTGCGCGAGGCCGGGCTGATTCGTCAGTACTACGTCGGCACCACCAAGATGAACGCCCTGCGCACCGACGAGATGCAGGAGCGCTTCCCCGGTCTGCTGACGGCACTGGTGGAGGCCTCGGCCCGGGAGGACCGGCACACCGCCGGCCGCTGAGGCCGGGCTTCAGGAGTCGAGGTCGTCGGCGAAGTGCCGGAACCCGTGCCGGTCCCGGTGCAGTTCCCACAAGGTGTCCGCCAGGGTGTCCGGGTCCTTGCGGGGGTGCCCGGGGATGATCGCGCCGGGGATGACCAGCTGGGCGACATGGATGCCCTCGGCCGCGAGGGTGTCGTGCAGCAGATGCCCGTACGCGCTCTCCGCGGCGAAGGCGATCGACGTACCCGCGCGGTCCGGGTGCGGGACGACTGCGGTGCCGCCGTTGACGAACAGGATGGTGCCGCGGCCGAGTTCGCGCATGCCGGGCAGGACCTGCTGGACCGCGGCGACCGGACCGTAGACCGAGAACTCGACCGGACCGGTGAGGTCGGCGTGGGTGGTCTCCAGGACGTGGCGCATGAAGCCGGGCTGCGGGACCGGGCTGTACTGGAGGACCTCGATCGGGCCCAGCGCCGCCCGCGCCTCGTCGAGGGCGGCCGCCAGGGCCTTCGGGTCGCGTACGTCGGCGGTGAAGGCGCGGGCCGTGACGCCCTGGCCGGTCAGGCCGGCCGCGAGGGCCGCGACGCGCTCGGGGGTGCGGGCGACGAGGGCGACGTCGAAGCCCTCGCTGCCGAACCGCCGGGCCACGGCCGCGCCGAGTCCGGGGCCGGCTCCGATGATGGCGATGGTGGTCATGGACCCATCCTTCCCCCGCCGGGGCCGGCATGCGCCACGGCGAACAGGACCCGCCCCGATGCGGATGGTGGGCGGGCCCTGTTCGTGCCGGTCATTGTGGTGGTCGCGGGGGCCGCGCGACACGGGTGAACGACGCCCACCCGAAGCGCGCCCCGCACACCCCGAGTGATCCGGACCGCCAGGGGCTCGTCCCGTCTGTCGACCCCGCCCGATGTCGTGCCGGCCGCGGCGACGATACTGGGAGGCGCACGTGCCCCCGCCTCCAGATGGACTCATGCCGATCTCCCCCACCACCGCCCCGTCCACCACGACCCCCGCCACCGTGTGGCAGGTGCGCGGCCGCCATGCCGACTCCGCCGCGGTGGACGTGCTCCGGGCCTCTCACCTGCGGCAACTGAAGGACGAGGGGGTCGTCGACGACTTCCAGGAACTTCCGGAGGAACGGGTCTTCGAGGCCCGCTGGCGGGTCGAGGACGAGGTGACCGTGCGGGCCCGGCTGACCCTCACCGACGAGGAGTGGGTGCTGGTCGCGGAGGCGGAGCGGGCCTGGAACATGTCCTGGCCCTCCCCCGTCGGCATGTTCTGGCCGCTCGGCCCGGAGGCGCAGTGGGATCACGACACGGTCGCCGGAGTGCGCTTCCGGGAGGTCAACCGGCTCACCGAGGACGACAAGGAGATGCGGCGCCTGCTGAAGAGCTGCGCGCGTGAGTCGTGGGCGGTCCATGTAGTGGTGCACGAGGCCATGACGCCCGACGAGCGCGGCCTGCGCCCGCTGGCCGGGCTGCTGCCGCCGGGACTTGCGCACCGTGTGGTGGAGCACCGCGCCGCGCCGCACCAACTGCGGGCCGTCAACTGGGCGTTGAAGGACCTCGACGTGCAGGTGCCGCGCGGCGGCGCCGTCGTCCTGCCGCCGCTGCCGTCCGGTCACGACGCCGACGAGTTCTCCGTACGCAGCGTCTTCCTCGACGGGACGCCGCCCACGGAGCTGATCGACGTCCTGACCCGGTTCGCCACGCTCCCCAGGCCGTTGCCCGGTGACGCCGAGGAAGCGGTCACCGACCTGCGTGAGAAGTGGGGGCTGCTGACCCTGGAGGAGGAGCTCGCCCGCCAGCGCGAACTCGTCGCCATGTACGCCGAGGCCCTCGACGCCATGACCAAGTCCCGGGACCTGTACCGGGAGGCCGCCGAACGCGCCAACGAGGCGCTGGCCGCCTACCGCGAGGGCCGCGCCGTCGACCCGGCCGAGCCGCCCGCCGAGCAGCAGCCCGCGTCCCCGCTGCACCAGCTCACCCGGACCTTCGAGCGCCTCAAGCGCCGCCCCCCGAAGGACGGCGACGGCGTCAGCTGAACAGCGGGATGCGTTCGGCGTCGGCTCCTAGGACGCGGCGGTCGGCATCCGTGAGGGGTGCGCGCCCGGTGGCGGCACGGGCGTAGTGCTCGTCGCTCCACGCCACCGGGACGGGACGGCCCAGCAGCCCGTCCAGGGTGGCGCGCACCGCGGCCAGGCCCACGGCTGACGGCCCCGGCACGCCGGGCAGGTCCACGACGAGGTCGAGGTGGTGGATGGTGGCCTCGACGGCCAGGGTCGTCATGAGGTTCCCGGCGGTGAGCACATGGCCCTGCGTGGCGACGAGGCGGTCCGGGGCCGCCGCCTCGGCGGCCGTGACCGTGGCCGCCGCGGTCTCCAGGTACAGCTCCCGCAGCTGACGGAAGTCCAGGAACATGCTGGCGCCCACCCGGCTCCAGCGCCGCCCGTTGGCCGCGCCGGCGGGATCGGGCCGCCAGTCCTGCCAGTAGGTGACGGCGTCACGGTCGGCGGGTCCGGCGGCCGGGGTGTGCAGGGCGACCAGGGCCCGCTGGCAGTCGGAGACGCAGTGCAGGATCAGATCCCGCACCGCCCAGCCCGTGCAGCCGGACGGCCGCCAGGACTCCTCGTCCTCCAACGGCCGGACCACGTCCGCGAAGGCGGTGTAGGCGGCGCGGAGCACCTCGGACGGGGGCGTGGGGTCCGCGGGCACATGGGTCATGACGCCAGCGTAGGCACCGCGCCGCTGCCGCAGGGGCCGGGGCGGCCGGGGCGGCGTCCATCTTGGTCTCGAACTCGGACTGGGCCACCGCGTCGTCGACGGAGGGCTGGAGGTTCTGAGGTGGAGCACCGCGTCGGGCTCCTGGAGCTGCGCGGTCTGACCGTCCTACGGACGGGGTCGGACCGTCGTTCGGCGCCCCCGGCCTCGCCACCGGCCGAGGGCCGGACGGCGGCGACCGGGCAACCAGACGACAGGGTGTCAGGGCGCCAGGGCCTCTGGGCGACGGCGTGTCAATCCGCCCGGTGCTGGGCCTCCGCGAGCAGGCGTTCCGGCGCGTTCGGGCGCGGCGTCGGGGAGGCCAGTCGTACGACCAGCGCGGTCAGCGCGGCGAGGGCCGCGCACACGGCGGCCAGTCCGGCGGCCCAGGCCGGGGCGAGGGTGAGGTCGAGGGCGTGGGACAGCCGGCCCGCGTCGAAGCGGGCCGCGTACAGCTGGGTCGCGGCCAGGGCGGCCGGCACCAGGACCGCGAGGGTGAGCGGCGGCGCCGTCGGGCGCAGGGTCACCAGCAGGGCGAGGAGCAGGCAGAGGCCGGACAGGCCGAGGACGAAGCCGTAGCGGCGCAGGGAGACTCCGTCCTGGTGGGCCGGGAAGTACGCGGCGGCGCAGACGAGCAGCGCCAGTGCGGCCAGTCGGGCGGGCCAGGCGGGCGGGGTGGCGCCGCGGAAGCGCACGCGTGCCGTGCGGGGCACCGGTGTCCCCTCGCGAGGCGGCGCGGCCGGCATGGGGGCGGTCTCCTGCGGCTGCTGGGGCGGGTGGGGGCCGCCGCGTTCGTCGGCCAGGCGGCCGATCAGCTCCACGAGGTCCTCGACGGGCCGGCCGGTGGCGGCCGCCCGCACCGCCTCCTGGCCGCAGTGGGGTTCCAGCGGGGCCTGCTGGAGGAGGGCCATCAGCCGGGTCACCTCCTCGACCGGGCGGGACTCGGCCGCGGCGCGGATCGCCTCGTCGGCTCCGGACGCGTCCCGCGGCGGCTGGGTCAGCAGGACCACGAGCCGGGTGACGTCGTCCACGGAGCGGTTCACCCCGACCGCGCGGAGCGCGTCGGCGGTGGCGCGGGCGTACCGGGGTGACTGTTCGAGCAGCCTGATGAGCTGGGCCACCTCGTCCAGGGGGCGATCGGCCACGGCGGCACGGACCAGTCCGTCGACCGGGTCGCCGTACGCCGGGACGCTCCCGTCCCCTCGGTCGCCGGTCGGCGCGAGGGGGCTGGTCGGCTCCGTGACGGATATGGCGGGTTCGTTCGACTGGGGTGTGGACGGACTACTGGTCATGCGCGGTTCTCCAAGCGGATGAGATGCGGCCGCTGCTGCGCCCCCGAAGCGCGACACGCAACGTTACGGTGACCATTACTAGGTGTCGGCGCCCGACCGTGCCACTCGGATGGGCCACGGGTATGACGGACCCCCGACGGCCCACGCCCCTGCACTCCCACTGGTCTTCGACGGCACCGGTTCGAGCCTTGTCGGTCATACCCGTGTCGGGAACGGGAATCCGTGAAGAGATGCACACACCCTGATACGGCACGTCCCGATTCGAGGAGGGCCTGTGGACACCAGCACCGTGATCGTCGTCGCCGCGGTGATCGCGGCGGTCCTGCTGGCCGCGGCCGTGGTCGTTTTCGCACGACTCCTGCGCACCCGGCGGGACCTGAGGCGGGCCGGGCTGCCGACCGGTCCGCGGTGGGTCTTCTGGGGCGCCCTCGCCTACTTCCTGTTGCCGGCCGACCTGTTGGTCGACCCTGTGTATCTGGACGACATCGGAGTTCTCCTGCTCGCTCTGCGCAGCATGCGCGCGTACGCGGAGCGTGACCAATTCACCGATACGGCCTGATCAAACGCCTCGACGTCCCCATCTGTCTCCCCCGCCCCCGCTCCCCCCACCGCCTCTGGTTACACACGGTAAGGAAACCAACCACTCGTTCGATTCGTATAAGTCTCAGGAGGCCGACGGCAGTCGGCGACCCGGGCGACGGTGCGAGTGACCGCCGCCGGCTCGGCGCAGCATCCACGAGGGAGAGACGATGCAACCGTTCGCGCTCAACTACGCCCGCCCGGCAGCACAGTCGGAGGCCACCACTCCGTATGTGTACGACTCCGGACGGCAGTTGAACGTGCTCTCGGACGGGCGGATAGCCGCCCATGACCTGGCGTTGCTGAGAGAGCTCGGAACGACGACGTCAACTGCCGGTTCGAAGACCCATTTCGACGACTGAACACGGGCCTGCGCACATGACCGTGTTGATCCTGACCTGTGAGGAAGACGTGACCGCCGACATGGTGGTCGCCCATCTCAACGCGTCCGGGGTGCCGGTGGTCCGGCTCGACCCGGCCGATCTGACGGGGAGCGCGGCGCTGTCCGGGGAGTACGTGCACGGCTCCTTCCGCGGCCATCTGTCGTCCGGGGGGCGGCTGGTGAGCATCGACGGGCTGCGGTCCGTGTGGGTGCGCCGACCGGGCACGGCCGCCACCCGGGCCGCCGAGCCGTCCCAGTGGCTGACGGAGGAGTCGTCGCAGGCGCTCTACGGCATGCTCCGCAGTTCGCGGGCGCGGTGGATGAACCACCCGGACGCGGCCCGCCGGGCCCGCCACAAGCCCTGGCAGCTACGGCTGGCCCAGCGCTCCGGGCTGCCCGTGCCGGCCACGCTGATCACGACCTTTCCGCAGGCCGCCCGGGAGTTCGCCGAGCGGTACCCGGATCTGGTGGTCAAGCCGGTGTCGGGGGCGCATCCGCAGGATCCGCCGCGGGCGGTGCCGACCAGCAGGGTGGCCCCGGACGCGGACTTCGGGGCCGTGGCGTACGGTCCGACGCTGCTCCAGCGCCGGATAGCCAAGCGGGCGGACATCCGGCTCACGGTGGTGGGTGAGCGGATGCTGGCCGCGCGCAAGTCCACGGCGGCGGACCCGGACGAGGTGGACGTCCGCTTCGCCTCCCCCACTCATCCGTGGGAGGCCGCAGAGGTGCCGCCGCGGGTCGCCGACGCCGTGCGCGCCTATCTGCGGGGCGCCGAACTGGCCTACGGCGCCTTCGACTTCGCGGAGGACGCCGACGGGACGTGGTGGTTCCTGGAGTGCAACCAGTCGGGGCAGTTCGGCTTCGTGGAGGTGGAGACGGGTCAGCCGATCGCGCGCACCATCGCCGAGTGGCTGGCCCGTCCCGTGCCGGGCGAGGGGGCACAGGTCAATGGCGCGAACACCGCGCTCACCTGAGGGTCACAGCTGTCCGGGGCCGGGCATGAGCGCGTTGCGCTGCCAGCCCGGGGGCGGCGGAGGCGGCGAGGGCAGCTCGCCGAGCTGGGAACGGCCGACGGACTGGAAGGGCTGCATGACGAACTCCAGTTCCCTGCTGACTCGTTCGGCCTCCCTGCGAACCTGAGTGGGTATGTCGCCGCGCTCCGCGATGAGTCGGTCATAGATGGGGGAATCCTGGAACACCCGTCAACGTGCCTTTCGTGTCACGGCCCACAGGTATGGGCACGGCTGTCGAGTCTAGGCGTCCCTGCACCCTGCGGGGTGAATTCCTCCGTTCGGCTTGACTCACGCTCCCGTCGTGGAGCCGGGCCGGACGATCATGAGCACGGTGACGGTGGCCCACAGCAGGTTGAAGACGCCGGTGAACATGGCGAGTTGGGCGGATTCGGAGCGCTCGACGGGCTGCCCCGCGTCGAGTTGTTCGAGGAGTTCCGACTGCCGGGGGAGAACGAAGGCCACCAGGACGCCTGCCGCCGTGGCCGTCAGCGCCATGGAGGCGATCAGCCAGCCGCTGCTCAGCACCCCCATCGCGGCGGCCGTGGCGAAGCCGAGGAGCGGGACGGCCAGTCCCAGGGCCGCGTAGACGCGGCATATGCGGTGCAGCAGGGCGACGGTGCCCGTGCCCGCCCCGTCGTCGCCGGACCGGCGGGCCGCGGGCGGGAACATGCTGGCCGCGACGGTGACGGGGCCGACGGCGACGATGGCCGCGAGGACATGGAGGGACAGCAGGAGCTTGGTCATCGGGTGAGGTCCAGGGTCGGTCGTGGGTGGTCGGCGGCCCACGTTAGGGATCTTCGCGACCGTCGCACAGGGGCTGGAACGACAGGTGCCAACGGATTCTCGCCAACCGTGCTGACGTTGGTCTTTCTCTCTGTCCCCTGGTACAGCGGCTGGCGGGAACCCGCTTATCGTGGTCTTCATGCACACCGTGGCGATCCTGGCTCTCGACCAGGTGGTGCCGTTCGACATGGCGGCGCCGATGCAGGTCTTCGACTGGACGCGGCTGCCCGACGGCCGCGGGCCCTACCGGGTCCGGCTGTGCGCCGAGTCTCCTGAGGTGCGGGCCGACGGCGGCTTCTCGCTCCGCGTCGAACACGGCCTGGAGACCCTGGCGGACGCGGACACGATCATCGTGCCCGGCTGCTCCCCCGAGGCCGGTCCCACCCCCGCCCCCGTCCTCGACGCGCTCCGGCAGGCCGCGGCGGCGGGCACCCGGATCGCCTCGGTGTGCGCGGGCGCGTTCGTGCTGGCGGAGGCCGGGCTGCTGGACGGGCTGCGGGCCACCACGCACTGGGTGGCCGCGGGCGAACTGGCCCGCCGCTTCCCCCGGGTGCGGGTGGAGCCGGACGTCCTCTACGTCGACAACGGCCGGATCCTCACCTCGGCGGGTGCCGCCGCCGGCCTCGACATGTGTCTGCACCTGATCCGGCGCGACTTCGGGTCGGCCGTCGCCGCCGATGCCGCGCGGATGTCGGTCATGCCCCTGGAACGGGAGGGCGGCCAGGCCCAGTTCATCGTGCTGGACCATCCGCCGGTGCCGCGCGGCTCGACCCTCGAACCGGTCCTGGAGTGGATCGAGGACAACCTGGCCCGCGAGATCACCCTGGCCGCGATGGCGGCCCGGTCGGGGATGAGCGAGCGCACCTTCAGCCGCCGCTTCCGTGAGCAGACCGGCACCACTCCGCTGCAGTGGCTGCTGCGGGCGCGGGTGCGGCGCGCCCAGTACCTGCTGGAGAACAGCGACCACCCGATCGAACGCGTCGCGCGGCAGGCCGGGTTCGGTTCCCCGACCGCGTTCCGCGAGCGGTTCCGGCGCGTCGCCGGAACCACTCCGCAGGCCTACCGCGCCGCGTTCCACGTGAGTTCGAAAAGACCCTAGATCAGGGCGTCCGCCTTGGCCACGGCGTCGTGGACCGCGCTGGCGCCCATCAGGACGCACAGGGTGTAGTTGACGTCCTCCAACTCCCGCGCGACCATGGCGTCGCCGCGCTCGGCGTGGGCGATCTGAAGCGACGCGTACTGCGTGAGCAGCTTCCTGACGACCTTCGGGTCCGGCACCAACACGGAACAGCCCCTCTCAAGACGGATCGGTCCACGGGCCCGGTTCCGGCATGCTCACATCTCCCGCATCCGGGCCCGCATTTGACGGAATCCTGACGCTTCGTGCCCGAGTGGCGCTCGAATCCGGCCTGCGGGAGACCCACAGGAGTGACGTTCCGGCGAGCGTGGAACCGAACCGCTTCCCCACGGGCCCTCGGCAGTTGAACAGGGGGCATCCCCTCGCACGAACGGTGTACGTCATGAACTGGCTCCCCCGCCTGCTCTGCGCGATCTACGTCGCCACGAGCGCCGGACTCGCCTGGACCTCGGTCCTGCAGCACCGCCACGGCCCCACGTGGGCCGTGTATCTCCTCGCCGCCGCGAGCCTCGTCCCGGTCATCGCCGTCGTCCGCGAGGCCGAGTGGCACGAGGAGCGGACGGCGGCCGCCCCGGCCGGGTACGCGGGCGGTCTCGGCATCGCCGAGGCCGCCGACGACGTCGTCCAGGCCGAGCTCGACGCCGCGTGCTGCGAGCGCTGGTGGACCAGTTGCGGCACGGACCACGACACCCGCTGCCCGCACCGCGTCCCGCGCAGCAGCGCCGCCTGACGGACCACCGTCGCGCGCGTGCCCTCCGGGCGCCGGTGCCGCCCGGAGGGCACCGCTCAGGCCACCTGCCCGCTGTGCAGCGCCGTGTACGCACCGCCCCGGCGCAGGAGTTCCTCGTGCGTGCCGATCTCCTGGATGCGGCCGTCGCCCAGCACGACGATCCGGTCCGCGCCGCGCACGGTGGACAGCCGGTGGGCCACCACGAAGGTGGTGCGGCCGTGCAGGAGCCGGGCGAGGGCCTCCTGGACCAGGGCCTCCGAGCGGGTGTCCAGCGCCGAGGTGGCCTCGTCGAGGACGAGGACCCGGGGGTCGCGGATCAGGGCGCGGGCGATCGCGAGGCGCTGGCGCTGGCCGCCGGACAGCCGGGCCCCGCGCTCGCCGACGACCGTGTCCAGGCCCTGCGGCAGCCGGTCGACGAACTCCAGCGCGTTGGCGTCCCGCAGAGCCGCCCGCACCTTCTCCTCGTCGGCCTCGTCCTCCATGCCGTAGGCGACGTTCTCCCGGATCGTGCCGTCGAACAGGATCGACTCCTGCGGCACCACCGACACGAACCGGCGGTAGGTACGCAGGTCGAGGTCGTTCATGTCGGTGCCGTCGAGCAGCAGCCGGCCCGAGGTGGGGCGGATGAAGCCGATGACGAGGTTGAGGACGGTGGACTTGCCCGCGCCGGAGGCGCCGACCAGGGCGATGGTCTCCCCGGGCCGCACGGCGAGGGTGAAGTCGTGCACGGCGGGCCGCTCCCCGTCCCCGTACACATGGCCGACCCGCTCGAAGGCGACGGCCCCGCGGACCTCGCCGACCTCGGACTTGCCCGCGTTGTCCTCCAGTTCGGGAGCCTGGAGCACCTCGCCCACCGAACGCACCGACTCCAGCCCCTTGGTGATGACCGGGGCGAGCCCCGCCAGCGTCGTCGTGGAGTTGGTCAGGGTGGTCAGGAACGCGCTGAGCATCACCACGTCGCCGGGGGTGACGCCCCAGACGCCGTAGTACGACACCAGCGCGGCGCCCGCGAGGACCAGCACGCCGACGACGTTGAGCACCACCCAGGCCAGCGAGCCGAAGCGGCCGTTGACGAGGTCGAGGCGGTTGCCGGAGGTGAGCAGGCGGTGCAGGGTGCCGTCGATGCGGCGCAGCGCCTTGCGTTCCAGGCCGTGGGCGCGGGTGACGGGGATCAGCCGGGTCATCTCGGTGACCCGGGACGACAGGGTCTCGACCTCGTGCCGGAAGTGCTCGTTGTGGGTGCGCAGCCGGGCCCTGAGGCGGGCCACGACGAGCGCGGCGGCGGGGACGACGACCAGGAACACCGGCAGGAACTCCGGGGTGCGGATGCCGATGATGACGAGCCCGCCGATGAGCACGGTGCCCGCACCGAGGCCGGTCTCGGCGGTCTGCTGCACCATCTGCTCGACGGTCTCGACGTCCCGCACGACCTTGGCCTGCAACACGCCGGCGCTGACCCGGGAGTGGTAGCCGATGGACAGCTGCTGCATGCGGGTGCACAGCGCGGAGCGCAGCGAGGTGCCCATGCGGCGCACGCTGCCGTACAGCAGGCGGACGTAGAGCACGTGCAGCGGGTAGTTGACCAGCAGGATCAGCAGGATGATCCCGGTGCTCAGCCAGAGGTCGCCGATCGGACCGTGCTGGACGACCGTGTCGATGATGGACGCGGTGATCAGCGGCAGCAGCCAGATGGGGCTGTGCTTGACCGTGAAGACGCCGACCGCCACGGCGAGGCGGCGGCGGTCGGCACGGAACAGGTAGGCGAGGGTGCGGATGGGGTGCTCGCCCCGGTAGCGGTGGTCGAGCGGTCTCTCCAACGGCGAGGCCATGGGCGGTGGTCCTTCCCGGGGTCGACTGGTCGGGCGGGCACTCCCTGGGGCTACACCTGGTCGAGCGTGGCGATCTCCGCGGCGCTCAGGGTGAGGTCGGCCGCAGCGAGGGAGTCGAGGATGGTCTCCGGCCGGCTGGCCCCCGGGATCGGTACGACGACCGGCGACTTGGCGAGCATCCAGGCCAGGCACACCCGCTGCGGGCTCACCCCGTGCACCTCGGCGATCCGCGCGAACGGCGCGTAGGCGGAGCCGAGTTCACCCGCCCGGGAGATACCGCCGAGCGGGCTCCACGGCAGGAAGGCGACGCCGAGTTCGTCGCAGAGCTCCAGCTCCGGCTCGCTGGAGCGGAAGGCCGGGGAGAACTGGTTCTGCACGGAGACGAGCCGTCCGCCGAGGATGTCGTTCGCCTGCCGGATCTGCTCCGGGTTCGCGTTGGAGATCCCCGCCATCCGGATCTTGCCCTCGTCCAGCAGGTCCCGCACGGCACCGACGGAGTCGGCGTACGGCACCCGCGGGTCGGGGCGGTGGAACTGGTAGAGCCCGATGGCCTCCACGCCCAGCCGGCGCAGCGACGCCTCGCAGGCCGCCTTCAGATGCTCCGGGCGGCCGTCGAGGGTCCAACTGCCGTCGCCGGGCCGCAGATGGCCGCCCTTGGTGGCGACGAGGACGTCCCCGCCCCGGTCGTGGGAGGCGAGGGCCTTCGCGATCAGGGTCTCGTTGTGGCCGACCTCGTCGGCGCCCACGTGGTAGGCGTCCGCGGTGTCGATGAGCGTCACGCCCGCGTCGAGGGCGGCGTGCAGGGTGGCGAGGGAACGCGCCTCGTCCGGGCGTCCCTCGATGGACATGGGCATTCCGCCCAGGCCGATGGCACTGACCTCGACGTCACCGATGCGTCGCGTGTGCATGGGGTGTGACCTCTCTGCGGCTGCCGTACGGGTGCGAATGTCCGGTGGATCGACACACGGCCGCCCGGCCGGACACCCGTCTCAGCCTGAACCGGTCCGGGCCCACAGGTCCAATAGAAGAAAGAGAACGCATTCAGCACTGCGAGGACTGAATTGCGCGGCACGTCGACCGGTGTGCGACCCGTCTTCCCGATCCGCTTGCGCGGGCTTCGGGTACGTGTGGCACGCTCGCCCTCGACCAGCGACGACGGTGAGAGGCGGCGGTATGCGCATCGGACTGCTCGGCACCGGCCCATGGGCCGAGGGGGCGCACGCGCCCGCCCTGAGCGAGCACACGGAACTGGACTTCGCCGGGGTGTGGGGCCGCCGTCCGGACGCCGCGAAGGAGTTGGCGGGCCGCTTCGGCACGCGGGCCTACGACGACGTCGACGCGCTCTTCGCCGACGTGGACGCCGTCGCGATGGCGCTGCCGCCGGGGGCGCAGGCCGAGCTGGCGGTACGGGCCGCGCGGGCGGGCTGCCATCTGCTCCTGGACAAGCCCCTGGCGCCGACGGTCGAGCAGGGGCGGGCCGTGGTGGACGCGGTGCGGGAGGCCGGGGTCGCCTCGGTCGTGTTCTTCACGACGCGCTTCCAGGCCGTGACCGAGGCGTGGATCACCGAACAGGCGGCGGTGGAGGGCTGGTTCACCGCGCGCGCCGAGTGGCTGGGCGCGGTGTTCACCACCGACAGCCCCTTCGGGGCGTCACCGTGGCGGCGGGAGAAGGGCGCGCTGTGGGACGTGGGCCCGCACGCGCTGTCGGTGCTGCTGCCGGTCCTCGGCGACGTACGACGGGTCACGGCGGCCGCCCACGGTCCGGCGGACACCGTGCATCTCGTCCTCGAACACACCGGTGGCGCGTCCAGCACCCTCACCCTGAGCCTGAGCGCGCCGCCCGCTGCGGCGGGCGCGGCCGTCGAACTGCGCGGCGAGGCGGGGGCCACGCTGCTGCCGCGCAGCCCGGAGGGCGCGGTGCCGGCCCTGGTCCGCGCGGCGGACGCCCTGCTCGCCGCGGCTCGCACCGGCCGACCGCACCCGTGCGACGCCGCGTTCGGCTTGCGCGTCACCGAGATCCTGGCCACGGCGGAGGGCCTGCTGGGCGAGGAACGCCCCTGACGCGGGCGGTGGTTGGCGGGCGGCGGCTGAGGCTCAGGTCCCTGCGGTCGTCGCGAGGCGGGTCACGGCAGCCGGGTCCGGCAGGGTCGCCAGGGTGTCGACGACCCTGTTGCTCGCGAACTCGCGTTGTTCCGGGGTCACTTCGGGGTCGATCGCGCACTCGGCCTGGACGTACACGAAATTCAGGTCCGTGGCGAAGAGCATCGAGAAGGAGTCGAGGCCCGTGATCCGGGCGGGGCCTCCGGCGTCCGTGTAGGCGCGGGTGAGGCGCCGGGCGGCCTCGGCGGAGAAGGCGTTGCCGCCCGCCCATACGTAGAGCGCGCGGGCGAGTTCACGTTCCGCCGAGATGACGCCGGCGTTGTCCCAGTCGATGAGGGTGGGGCCGGCCGGGCCGACCAGGACGTTCGGGGGCTGCATGTCGAGGTGCGAGGTCACCAGGCCGTCGGGGCCGGACGGTGTGACGTGCCGGGCCAGTTCGGGCATTCGGGTGTCGAGGAACCGGGCCAGCTCGTCCGCCCACTCCACCCCGGCCCGGCGCACGTCCTTCGACAGACGGGCCCAGTCGGCTTCCTGGGGACACTCCTCGTACCAGGCGTCCGGCGCCTCCGTGGCCCCTTCGCCGGCCCGGTGCAGGAGGGCCAGCGTGCGCCCGCACCAGCCGAGCGTCTCGGGGTCGGTGGGGTCGGCCGGGCTGCCGCCGACCCAGTCGTACACCTTGACGTAGGAACCGTCGAGCCGCGTGACGTGGGAGCCGTCGTGGTTGGGCAGCAGCCGGGGCGCGGAGGTCCCCAGTTCCTCGGCGGCGTCCCGCAGTGCGGCCTCGCGCCGTACCTGTCCCTCGTCGCAGCCGAAGAGCAGTTCCTTCACCGCCCACGTGGTGCCGCTTCCCGACAGCTTCCAGATCTGCCCCAGCGCCCCACGGGCGACAGAGGTCATGGTCCACGGTCCACCGCCGAGTCCGTAGTGGTCGGCGATGGCATCGGCTGCTCGCTGCACAGGGGTCCTCTCCACGGTCACGACGACCACCCAAGATCCCAGGTACGACGGCTAGTCGTCGAACGGTTTGTCGCTCCACCGGAACCAGGCCCGGTCCCCCTCGATGTGCAGCAGGAACTCGGGGACCGGGCCGTCCGGCGAGACCAGCGACACCCGCCGCCGGATCTCGTCGTAGACCCGCTCCCACTCCTCCCGGTGACCGTCGTCGTCCCGTTCGGCCAGGGCGAGTTCCCGCGCGAACAGTTCTCGTACGACGTCGTAGCCCGGCCCTGCCGTGAACTGGCCCGACAGCCAGGGGAAGTCGGCTTCGTCGATGAGGATCTCCCCCACCGGACCGTCGCCGCCGCGCACCTGCCAGACCTGACTGTCGAACCCCACTGCGCCTCCGTCACCCGGTGCCGATGCCTGCGTTCACCTTGTCATCCGGCACTGACGGAGGCCGTCGTGGCTACCGCGCGTCCGCCGGGAGATGGAAGTTGACCCGCTCCCGGGTCACGGGATAGCCGGCCTTGGCGAAGTGCGCGGCCATGGGGAAGTTGCCCTGGTCGGTCGCCGCGACGATGTACTCGGCGCCCTGCTCGACGAGGTAGTGGGTGCACTCGGTCAGCAGGTCGTAGGCGTAGCCGTGGCCGCGCTGTTCCGGGACGACGCCGATGAAGGCGATGATCGGGGCCTGGTGGTTGCGTGCGGGGATGTGGATGCCGGCCAGCTCTCCGTCCGGTGTGCGGGCGACCTGCCACCATTCGCGCGGGGAGGGGCACCAGCGGAAGAAGTCCAGTTCCTCCTGGGCCGCTCGGTCGAGGCCTCCTTCCTCGGCGGCCTTCTGGCTGTGGGCGTCGAGGGTGGCGGAGTGGATGCGGCGCAGCGCGTCGAAGAAGACGGCGTCGTCGGGCTCGGGGGCGTGGACGAGGCGGCCGGTCCGCTCGGGCAGGCCGCAGTCGGTGGTCCAGCGGTAGTGGAAGCGCTCGACGAGGAGTTCGTAGCCGGCGGCTCGCGCGGCGGCGAAGCGGGCCTCGACCGCGGGGCGCAGGGCCGGGTCGTCGCGCCAGCCGGGCGGCAGGCTGAAGTCGATGTCGACGCGCCAGGGCGCCGTGCGCAGAAGTTCCGCCGCCGCCTCGGTCTCCCCCTCGGCCAGGTCGAGGCGGTCGACGCAGAGCGGCTCGGTGTCGTCGGGGCCGCCCCACCAGGCGGCGCGGGCGACGACCCGGCCGTCGCGCAGGGCGATCCGCTGCCAGTCGGGGCGGTGCCGGGTCAGCGGATGCGCGGCGCGCACGCCGAGGGGGTCGGGAAGCGTGTCGTACTCATGGGCGGTGCTCTCGTCGAGCGCGCGGATGACCAGACCGGTCATGGGTTCCTCCGGGATACAGGCTGCGTGAAGCGCTCCCGGGAACTCAGACGTGCACGCCCGGGGCAACGGGAAGGGAGCGCTGGATGTCGGTGAACTGCATGGCACTCGCCTCCTTCCGTCGGTCCTGGGGCGTGACGTGGACACGTTAGAAGATCCATCGGGGAACGCGCCAGCGGTTTTTCCGTACCGCTCGCCTTCCGCCCGGACCGCCGCTCGTGTTCAAGGGCGAGCGGGGCACTCGGTGACGGTCGGAGCAGTCCAGGCCCGGGAGGGACACCATGAACGTGCCGACACGGAAGTCCGTCGACGGTCCGGCGCGGCACAAAATGCTGGACATCTACCTCAACGACCATCTGGCCGGCGCCACGAGCGGTACCGCGCTCGCCCGCCGCATGGCCAAGGAGCATCACGCGTCGGCATACGGCAACGACCTGGAGAAACTGGCGACGGAGATCGCCCAGGACCGCCGGGCGCTCGCCGCGCTGCTGAGGGACCTCGATGTTCCCGTGCGGCGCTACAAACGGGGCCTCGCCTGGCTGGCGGAGCGGATCGCGCGCGTGAAGCCCAACGGCCGGGTGCTGCGCCGCTCCGGCCTCGCCGTGCTGGTCGAGCTGGAGGCCCTGCGGCTGGGCGTGCAGGGCAAGGCGTCGCTCTGGCGCGCGCTGCTGCCGGTGTCGGCGCTGGAGCCGCGTCTGGACGCCGATCGGCTCGAACAGCTGCTGCGCAGGGCGGAGCAGCAGATCAAGACCCTGGACGCCCTGCACGCCAGGGCGGTCGTGCAGGTGTTCCGGCTGCATCCCCGGCCCACGCCTCACCCGGCGCCCTGACGACCCCCTCGGCATGCGTCCCACCCCCGTACGGAGGACCGTGGAGGCGTGGGCAAGGAGCGGGAGGCGGAGCAGGAGGGCTGGTTGCGCGGGGCGCCGCCGCCCGGGTGGGTGCGGGTGTTGCCCGTCGCGTTGTTGGCGGGAGTGTGCGCGGCGACCCTCGCGAGCCCCGAGCCGCTGGACATCGGCTTTCTGCTGGGCGCGATCCCCCCGCTGGCCGTGCTCTCGTACGGCCCCGCCGCGACGGCCGTCCTCGGTGGCCTCGTCGTGGCCGTCCTGGTCGCCCCGGCGTTCCGGCTCGACGACCCCGGCAACACCGACCTGCTCACCGTGGGGTTCGTCGCGGCACTGAGCGTGGTCGTGTCCTTCGTCCGCAGCCACCGTGACGCCCAACTGGTCACCGAGCGGGCGGTGGCCGAGGCGGCGCAGCGGGCGGTCGTGCCGCCGTTGCCCGCGCGGGTGGGGCCCGTGGGGTGTGCGGGGCTGTACCGGGCGGCGCAGCGCGGCACGCTCGTCGGCGGCGACTTCTTCGACGTACGCCGGGGGCCGCACGGCGTGCGGGCGGTCATGGGGGACGTCCAGGGGCACGGGCTGGCGGCCGTGGCCACCGTCGCCTCGCTGCTGGGCGCGTTCCGGGAGGCGGTGCTGGACGAGCCGGACCCGGAGTCGGTGGCGGCGCGCCTGGACCGCCGGCTGGTGGTGGACTCGGCGGACGTGCCGCACGCCGAGCTGTTCGCGACCGCCGTACTGCTGGACTTCGCCGCCGACGCCCGGTCCGTCCGGATCGTGGTGTGCGGGCATCCGGCACCCGTGCTGCTGCGCGAGGGGCGGGCCGTCGAGCTGGAGGTGGCGGCGGGCGTGCCGCTGGGACTGGGGCTGGGCGGCGCCGGGTCCCCGGCCGGGCTCACCCTGCCGCTGCTGAGCGGTGACCGGCTCTTCCTGGCGTCCGACGGCGTCACCGAGGCCAGGGATGGGGGCGGGGCGTTCTATCCGCTCACCGAGCGGCTCACCGGCTTCATGGACCTGGAACCGGCGGTCCTGGTGGAGCGCGTGTGGCGGGACCTGCTCGGCCATGGCGGTACCGCCGTCGACGACGTGACGATGCTCGTCCTCAGTCCAGTCTGAGCTGCTCAGCCCTGCATGACCGTGGGCCGCTCCTCGGCCGACTCCGCCTCCCCCTCCGCGTCGATGTGCGGCAGCATCCGGTCCAGCCACCGGGGTGTCCACCAGGCGTGCGGGCCGAGCAGTGTCATCACGGCCGGCACCATCAGCAGCCGCACCACGGTCGCATCGATCAACACGCTCACCGCGAGGCCCAGCCCGAGCATCTTGACCACGATGTTGTCGCTGACGATGAACGCGGCGAACACGCTCACCATGATCAGCGCAGCACACGTGATGACCCTCGCGGTGATCTCCAGCGCGTGCGCGACCGACGCCTTGGCGTCCCCCGTGTGCAGCCAGGCCTCGTGGACTCGGGACAGCAGGAAGATCTCGTAGTCCATGCTCAGCCCGAAGATGATCGCGAACATCATCATCGGCACATAGCTCTCGATGGGCACCTTGCCCGAGACGCCGAGCGCGGGCCCGCCCCAGCCCCACTGGAAGACGGCGACGACGACACCGTAGGAGGCCGCGATCGACACGACGTTGAGGACGGCGGCCTTCAGGGCGACGAGCAGGCCGCGGAACACGGCGAGGATGATCAGGAAGGCCAGGGCGACCACCACGCCGATGATCAGCGGGAGCCGGCTCGCGACGATGTCGCGGAAGTCGACCTGGGCCGCGGTCGTGCCGGTGACGTATCCCTGGGCCTTGGTGCCGGAGACCGCGGCGGGCAGGGTGTCGTCGATCAGACGGTTCGTCAGGTCCGTGGTGGCGGCGCTCTGCGGCGACTGTTTCGAGTAGACGGTGCTGATCAGGACGTCGCCGTCCTTGGTGGGGGTGAGCGGGGTGACGAAGGCCGCGCCGGACACGCCGTCGAGGGTCTTGCCGGCCTGGGTGGCGAGGGAGGAGCGCTGCGAGGACGGTACGGAGGTCTGGTCGACGACGACGGTGAGCGGGCCGTTGGAGCCGGGTCCGAACGCGTCGGTCATCAGGTCGTAGGCGCGCCGGTCGGTGAAGGAGGTCGGGTCGGCGCCGTCGCCGATGTGGCCGAGCTGGATCGAGAACACCGGGATGGCGAGGACCACGACGGTCACCACGCCCGCGGCAAGATAGCGCAGCGGATGGTGTTCGACGCGCTGGGCGTAGCGGTGCCAGGTGCCCTGCGGGGTCTCCCCCGCCGCGGCGTCGGTCTCGGCGACGGGACGGCGCACCCGGTAGCGGTCGATGCGGGTGCCGATGAGCCCGAGCAGGGCGGGCACCAGCGTGAGCGCACCGAGCACCGCGGAGACCACCGTCACGGCGGCGGCCAAGCCCAGTTTGCTGATGAAGGTCACGCCGGACGCGGACAGGCCCGCCAGGGCGACGATGACCGTGCAGCCGGAGACGAGCACGGCGCGGCCGCTGGTGGCGTTCGCGCGGCCCGCCGAGGTCACGGGGTCGGCGCCGTCCATGAGGTTCTGCCGGTGCCGGGTGATCTGGAACAGGGCGTAGTCGATGCCGACCCCGAGGCCGATCATCGTGGCCAGGGTCGGCGAGACGGTGGCGAAGGTGAACGCGGCGGCGAGCAGTCCCAGACAGGCCAGCCCGCCGATCGCGCTGAGCAGAGCCGTCACCAGCGGCAGTCCGGCGGCGATCACGCTGCCGAAGCCGATGAGCAGGACGACGATCGCGACCGCGAAGCCGATCAGTTCGCTCACCCGGTCGTCCGCGGCGGGCCGCGCCAGTTCGCCGAGCGGTCCGCCGTACTCGACGTCGGCGCCGGCTGCCCGCAGCGGGTGCACCGCGCTGTCCACGCCGTGGAGGTAGGCGTCGCCGAGGGTGGAGGGCTGGACGTCGAAGCGGACGGTGACGTACGCCGTCTTCGCGTCCTTGGACAGCGGTCCGACCGGCGTGGTGGAGACGGTCAGGGGGTTCTGGACGGCCAGGACGTGCGGCAGCTTCTGCAGATCACCGACCGTCGTGGACATCTGGGAGTCCAGCGAGGTCAGCGGCTTCTGCGCGTCGTGCACGACGATCTGGCTGCTGTAGCCGCCGGCCGCCGGGTCGTGCTTCTTCAGGACGTCCAGACCTTGCTGCGACTGCACGTCCGGAAGGGAGAAGTTGTCCTCGTACTCGCCGCCGACGGACCGGTTGAGGATCTGGAGGGCGACGATGGCGACGAGCCAGGCCACGAGGACGATCACGAAATGCCGGGCGCACCACTGCCCCAGCCGCCGCAGTCCCCCGGTGGCGGCGGGCCCCCCGTCCCCTGGCGTGCTGCGGGTGGGTGCCATGGCATTCGCCTTTGCTCGCTACCCCCATTAGACGCCCGCCCGATCCCCCCGGCATCCGGGGCGGGCGTCTCTCCGGATGCAGACGGCGCTCCCCGGGTGAATGGTGATATCGGACCCGATGACGACCCGAGGAGCACACATCATGCCGACGTCACAGCCCGAAGCGGCCGGGCCCTCCGAGGACCGCGCCACCCCCGACGCCCTGCTGCACACAGGGGCCGGCTCCGAGGTGTCCCCCGAGGACGTGGTGCTCGCGGCCGGCCGCGACCTGACCCCGCGCAACCTGGAGTGGGCGCGGCGCAAGCTGGAGTCCGAGGGGCCGGCCGCGCTGGAGAAGCTGCTGCCGTAGCCGTACGACGTCCGGGCCCGGCTCGCGTCGGGCCCTTCAGGCGTGCGCGTCCTCGTCGAGGCAGAGGACGGGCACCCGCTGGACGAGGTTGACGGCGAAGCCGCCGCGGTTCCACGGCTGGTCCAGCGGCTGGGTGTGGCCGTCCGCGTCGGTGGCCCGCGCGGTCAGCGTGTGCTCGCCCGGGGTCGCCGTCCAGGTGGAGCGCCAGTGGCGCCAGGCCCAGCGGTGCCCCGCGTCCGGCTCCAGTCCGGCCTCCTGCCAGGTCTGTCCGGCGTCCGCGCTCACCTCGACGCGGGTCACGGGCGCCCGCCCCGACCAGGCGCGCCCTTCCAGCGGCACGGGGCCGGGCCGGACCACGCGGGTGCGGGACATGAAGTCCGGGAACCCCGGCGGGACCAGCAGGGCGCGCGGCGCGATCCGGGTGACGGGTTCGCCCGTGTCGCCGGGGTGCCGGCGCAGCCGGTAGGCGACGGACTGCTGGAATCCCTCGAACGCGGTGTCGGTGACGGTCACTTCGCGCAGCCACTTCACGTGCGCCATGCCGTACCAGCCGGGCACGACCAGGCGCAGCGGGCGGCCGTGCTGTGGTGGCAGCGGGGCGCCGTTCATGGCGTACGCCACGAGAACCTCGGGTTCGGTGCCGGTGGCCGTTCCGATCGGCAGGGCGCGCTGGTAGTCCTGTTCGACGCCGCGCTCCACGCCGTGGTCCGCGCCGGTGAACACCACGTCCGCGGCGCCCTGTTCGACGCCGGCCTCTTCCAGGAGCAGCCGCAGCGGCACTCCGGTCCAGTCGGCGGTGCCGACGGCCTCGACGAGCCAGGGCTGGCTGACCGGGCGGGGTGTCAGCAGGGCCCGGCCGTTGCCCGCGCACTCCAGCGTCACCCGGGTGGTGACCTGCGGGAACGCCCGCAGGTCGGCGGGGGTGAGGCGGAGCGGGCGGCGGACCAGGCCGCCGACGGTGAGCTGCCACTGCGTGTCGTCGGGGACGTACGGGATGTCGTAGTGCGTCAGCACGTAGTGCAGGCCCGGCGGGGTGACGTCGTAGCGCAGGGCTTCCAGGGGCAGTCCGTGGTTGCGGGTCGCGAGGGCGAGTTCGTCCCGGCCGATGCCCTCGTCGGGGGCGGCCAGCCGGGCGGGGGCGCTCACGTCGTCGAGTCGATGGCCCATGACGGCATTGTCGCGCCGCGCGGCGGACTCGGCACCCCGCCGCTCAACTGATCATCATCGACGAGGAGTTGTCCGCTCTTCCGGAGCGGGCCGTTGAACTGACACACTTCTGAGGGTGCCCGACTTCGACTTTGATCTGCTCGTCATCGGATCCGGCCCGGGTGGCCAGAAGGCCGCCATCGCCGCGGCCAAACTGGGCCGCCGGGTGGCCGTCGTCGACCGCCCCGACATGGTCGGCGGGGTCTCCATCCACACCGGCACCATTCCCTCCAAGACCCTGCGCGAGGCGGTGCTGTACCTCACCGGTCTCACCCAGCGCGATCTGTACGGGCAGAGCTACCGGCTGAAGGAGGACATCACCGTCGCCGATCTGACCGCCCGCACCCAGCACGTGGTCAGTCGCGAGGTGGACGTCATCCGCAGCCAGCTCTCCCGCAACCATGTCTCCCTCTACGCCGGAACCGGCCGTTTCGTCGACCCCCACACCGTCGCCCTGCGCGAGGTGACCGGTCAGGAACGTCTGCTGAGCGCCGAGCACATCGTCATCGCCACCGGCACCCGGCCGGCCCGCCCGGACAGTGTCGAGTTCGACGGGCGCACCATCATGGACTCCGACAACGTCCTCGCCCTGGAGCATGTGCCGCGCTCGATGGTCATCGTCGGGGCGGGCGTCATCGGTATGGAGTACGCGTCGATGTTCGCCGCGCTCGGCAGCAAGATCACCGTGGTGGAGAAGCGGGCCGGGATGCTCGACATCTGCGACGTCGAGGTGATCGAGTCGCTCAAGTACCACCTGCGGGACCTCGCCGTGACCTTCCGGTTCGGCGAGACGGTGGCCGCGGTGGAGCGGCATCCGCGCGGCACGCTGACGATCCTGGAGAGCGGCAAGAAGATCCCCGCCGACGCCGTGATGTACTCGGCGGGCCGGCAGGGCCTCACCGACGACCTCGACCTGGACAAGGCCGGCCTGTCGGCGGACCGGCGCGGCCGGATCACGGTCGACGAGTTCTACCGCACCGAGGTGCCGCACATCTACGCCGTCGGCGATGTCATCGGCTTCCCGGCGCTGGCCGCGACGTCGATGGAGCAGGGCCGCTCGGCCGCGTACCACGCCTTCGGGGAGCCGGTCGGGCGGATGCACCACCTCCAGCCGATCGGCATCTACACCATTCCCGAGATCAGCTTCGTGGGCCGGACGGAGGACCAACTCACCAAGGACAGCGTGCCGTTCGAGGTCGGTATCTCCCGTTATCGGGAGCTGGCCCGAGGACAGATCATCGGCGACTCGCACGGCATGCTGAAGCTGCTGGTGTCCCCCGAGGACCGCACCCTCCTCGGCGTGCACTGCTTCGGGACGGGCGCCACCGAGCTCATCCACATCGGCCAGTCCGTGATGGGCTGCGGCGGCACGGTCGACTATCTCGTCGACGCGGTGTTCAACTACCCGACGCTCGCGGAGTCCTACAAGGTCGCCGCCCTGGACGCCACCAACAAGCTCCGCCAGATCGACCGCATCGGCGACTGAGCCACAGCCTCCGGCTCCGCCCCGGGCAACCCTGCTGACCTGCGGCGGAGTTGGAAGCGGGAGATTCCCCTCCGGCCAATCTTGAAAGGCCGACGGGGAGGGCTATCATCACTCGCACACACGGTGTGACCGTCTGCCGACGCAGTGCTGAACGGTGTCTGCCGCCCCCCTTTGTGCCGCCCCTTGCCCGAGGCCATCCCTCGCCGTGGGAGGCGGGTTCCACCCCCCACCCCCCTACGCCGTCGGGGTTCTGGTCGCCCCCGCGTCGTGCACGACGGAAAGCAGCAAGTCATGAGCAACAACAGGGGCAGAGGGCTGCAAGCAGGCGCCCTCGGAACCTTCGACACGGTGGTGATGGCCGTCGCGGGCAGCGCCCCGGCGTACTCGATCGCCGCCACCACCGCCGTCCTCGTCGGTGCGGTGGGCCTCGCCAGCCCGGCCGCCCTGCTGTACTGCGCGATCCCCATGCTGGGCATCGCCCTGGCGTTCAGCCGGCTCAGCCGTATCGACGTGAACGCGGGCGCCAGTTACTCATGGGTGGGCCGAACGCTACACCCGTTCCTGGGCTTTCTGAGCGGCTGGGCGCTGGTGGTGTCGGCGACCCTCTTCATGGTGGCCGGCTCGCTGCCCGCCGGGTCGATGACGCTGGCCCTGTTCGACGAGGGACTCGCCGACAACACCGCGCTGTCGACGCTGGTCGGTGCGGGCTGGTTCGTGGTGATGCTGCTGGTGGTGCTCGGCGGCGCCCGGCTCACCGTCCGCGCCCAGTTGCTCATGTCCGGCATCGAACTCGCGATACTCGCCCTGTTCGCGGTGCTGGCCCTCTTCCACTCGGACAACGCCCGCGCCTTCGACTGGTCCTGGTTCGGCTTCGGCCAGTTCGACGGGGTGTCGGGCTTCGCGTCCGGGGCGCTCATCGCCGCCTTCTACTACTGGGGTTGGGACGTCACCAGCAACCTCTCCGAGGAGACCCGCAACAGCCGTCGTACGACCGGACTCGCGGGCCTGATCGGGGTGGGCGTGGTCTTCCTGCTGTTCGAGGCGTTCACCATCGCCGTGAACATGGTGCTGTCCTCGCGGCAGATCGAGGAGAACGACGCCAATGTGCTGGCCGTGCTGGGCGAGGAGATCTGGCCGGGCTGGGGCGGCAAGCTGCTGATCGTCGCGGTGATGCTGTCGACCATCGCCACACTGGAGACCACCCTCATCCAGGTCACGCGCTCGCTGTTCGCGATGGGCCGCGACCGTACGATGCCGGCCGCGCTCGGCAAGGTGCACCGCCGCTGGAACACGCCGTCGGTGGCCATCGGCGTGGTCGGCGTGGTGGCGCTGGTGATGCTGATCGCCTCCAACCTGCTGGGCACGGTGGGCGACATCCTCTCCGACGCGATCTCGGCGATCGGACTCCAGATCGCCGTGTACTACGGACTCGCGGGCCTCGCGGCGGTCGTCGCCTACCGCAAGACGCTGCTGAGATCGGCGGCCCACTTCCTGCTCGGCGGCCTGTGGCCGCTGCTGGGCGCCGTGTTCATGTTCTGGGTCTTCGTGGAGTCGCTGAGCGAGCTGAGCGCCGCCGCGGTCACCATCGGCATCGGCGGTCTCGCCGTCGGACTGCTGCCGATGCTCTGGTACTGGCGGCAGGGCAGCGACTACTACCGGCCCGCCGCACTCGACGCCACGCGCACCGTCGAGACGGACTACGTCCCCGACCGCCTCATGATCGCGCAGTCCCGTGCCCACGAGGGTCTCCCCACCGACTTCTGAGGGAGCCGGTAATGGCGCGAGACCGCTTCACCCTCGACTTCGACCCCGACTGCGGCGACACGGCCCTCACCGACGCCCGCCACGACATCGTCATCGGCCGCTGGCAGGGACTGCGGGAGCTGCTGCGCGCGACCGGCCCGGACTGGCTCAGCCGCGGCCACCGCGTCCGGCTGCTCGCGCAGGCCTGCGCGAGCAGTTCGACGGCCGAGTCCTGGCTGGCCGCCGAACCGCACAGCGCCGACGCGCTGGTGCTGCGGGCGGCGACGGAGACCGCCCGGGCGTTCAACGTGGCGATCGCCGCGGGCCGTGGCGTGCCGATCGACCAGCAGCGCATCGACACCGCCGTGCTCGCCTGCCTCCAGGCCGCCGACGCCTACCTCGACGATCCGACGCCATGGATCTCCCTGATCTCCGTCGCCCGGCTCTATCCGTCCGGGGTGCGCAGACAGGAACTGGCGCGCTGGTGGGACGAGTTGCACCGCCGCGACCCGTACAGCGTGGAAGGCCACCTCCAGATACTCCACTACTACTCGTCCCGCTGGCACGGCACGCACGGCCTGATGTACGACTTCGCCCGCGACGCCGCCGGGGTGGCCCCGCCGGGCTGCGCGCTGCCCGTCCTGGTCCAGTACGCCCGCGTGGAGGAGTACCGCTACGCCCTGGACGCGGCCCAGGGGCGCCGTTCCGCGGTCGGTCTCGCCGAGCACTGGAGCAACGACGGCGCCGTCGGCGACGTACGCCGCACCTGGCACCGCTGGTTCGCCGACAGCCCGCGGGCCGTCGCCCCCGGTGAGCTGCGCGACCTCAACTACCTGACCCACGCGGCCTGTCACGCGGGCCTGACGGACATCGCGGGCCCACTGCTGCGTGTCCAGGGCGCCCTCGCCACGCGCACTCCCTGGTCGTACACGGGAGATCCGGAGAGGCAGATGGTGAAGTGGCGCAAGGAACTTCGGCTGTGAGCGGGGTCAGTCCGCCAGATCCGCCGTCCACTTCTCCTCGATCCGGCCGGCCTTCCACACCACCAGCGCGACGATCCAGGTCAGCACGAACAGGCCTACGACGGCGAAGCCGAGGGTGTTGAGGTCGAGGCCGGAGACCCAGGTCCAGAACGGGCCGTGCAGGTCGAGCTTCTCGGCGAGCAGGCCGAGGAGTTCGACCGTGCCGATCAGCAGGGCGACGGCGACGGACAGGCCGGTGATGGTGAGGTTGTAGTAGACCTTGCGGACCGGCTGGGAGAAGGCCCAGCCATAGGCGAAGTTCATGAACGTGCCGTCGATCGTGTCCAGCAGGGACATCCCGGCCGCGAACAGGACGGGCAGGCACAGGATCGCGTACCAGGGCAGCCCGGACGCGGCGCCCGAGCCGGCCAGGACGAGCAGGGCGACCTCGGTGGCGGTGTCGAAGCCGAGGCCGAAGAGGAGGCCGAGCGGATACATCTGCCACGGCTTGGTGACCGACCCCATGACCCGGCCCAGGAGCCGGTTCATGAAGCCGCGGTTGTTCAGGTGCTCCTCCAGCGCGGTCTCGTCGAAGTCTCCCGAGCGCATCCGGCGGAACACCTTCCAGATCCCGGCCAGGATCACGAGGTTGATGCCGGCGATGACGTACAGGAAGGTCCCGGAGATCGTCGTACCGATCAGGCCCGTGACGTCGTGCAGCGAGGAGTCGTCGTCGCGGACCGGGCCCGCGAGGGCCTTCATGCCCAGCGAGAGCAGGAAGGTCAGGCCGAAGACGACGCTGGAGTGGCCGAGCGAGAACCAGAAGCCGACCGACAGCGGCCGCTTGCCCTCCCCCATCAGCTTGCGGGTGGTGTTGTCGATCGCGGCGATGTGGTCGGCGTCGAACGCGTGCCGCATGCCGAGGGTGTACGCGGTGACGCCGATGCCGATGCCGAAGGACTTCGTGCCGACGCTGTAGTGCTCGGGCGCCACGAGGACGACCAGGGTGAACCAGCCGATGACGTGCAGGGCGAGGATGAACGCGGCCATCCCCCCGACCCTGATCCACTCCTCACGCGTCATGGAGCCGCGGACGCGTTGCCAGACCCCGGCGCTTGCGGTGGCCGAGGCGGGGAGGGGCGGAGCGGAGTCAGGGGCGACCGGCATCGGGAGGATCTTTCGTTCGGCGAAGCGGCCGCTACAGGCAGCCTTATGCCATCCTCCAGTAACTGCAACTCATGTGCAGTAAAGGCCGCGGCAGATCTTCCCCACGAGAGGGAAAAGAGCCTGGTGAAAGGGGTCAGGGTGTCGCGCTGGGGCCGTCCGGTCGGGCGCGGCGCTGCTCCACCATCTCCCGGCTGAGCTCCTCCGTCACCGGCTCCGCCAGCCGCTCGAAGCCGTCCTCGGTGATGACCGACAGGATCGGGAAGATGCGGCGGCTGATGTCGGGGCCGCCGGTCGCGGAGTCGTCGTCCGCGGCGTCGTACAGCGCCTGGAGCGCGGCGAGCGCGGCCTCGCGCCGGGACATGCCCCGCCGGAAGAGCTTCTTCAGCGCGCCCCGGGCGTACGGCGAACCGGACCCCTCGGCATGGAAGTCCTGCTTCTCGTACAGGCCCCCGGCGACGTCGAAGCTGAAGATGCGGCCCCGCTCGCCCTCGGGCGCCGCGTCGTCGTACCCGGTGAGCAGCGGCACGACCGCGAGACCCTGCATGGCCTGGCCGAGGTTCTGCCGGATCATGCCCGCCAGCCGCCTCGCCTTGGCGTTGAGGGTCATGGGGATGCCCTCGATCTTCTCGAAGTGCTTCAGCTCGACCTGGTACAGCTTCACCATGTCGAGGGCGAGACCGACGGTGCCCGCGAAGGCGACGGCCGTGTAGTCGTCGGCGGGGTGCACCTTCTCCAGGTCGCGCTGGGCGATGAGGTTGCCCATCGTGGCCCTGCGGTCGCCGGCGATGAGCACGCCGTCGCGGTAGGCGAGGGCCAGCACGGTGGTGCCGTGCGGGAAGCGGTCGGGGGCGGCACGGACGTGGTCCGGGAAGGGCTTGCGGGTGGGCAGCAGGTCCGGGCGGTGGGCGGTCAGGAACTCGGTGAAGGACGAGGTCCCGGGAGTGAAGAACTCCTCCCCCAGCCGCCCGCCTTGGTCACTCGCCGTCATCGTGGTCCCCCCTGGTCGTCTCCGGGCCGACAAACGTGTCCTACCTGAAGTCCGCGGAGGGGAAACACGGGTGGGGCTCAGAGGGCTTTGCGGCGTACCAGTACGGCCAGGACCACCAGGCCCGGGATCAGCGGCAGCCACACCGTCAGCAGGCGGTAGCCGAGGACCGCGGAGGCGGCGGTCGCGCCCGGGGCGCCGCTCGCCGTGAGGGCGAAGGCGAGGGCGGCGTCGAGGGAACCGAGGCCGCCGGGCGTGGGCAACAGCGCGGCGGCGCTGCTGGCGGCGACGTACAGGAGGGCCACCCGGGCCGGGGGCAGGGAGAGGGCGACGGCTTGAGTGACGGCGATCAGGACGAGAGCGTGCAGGGCGGCGAAAGCCAGCTGGCCGCCCCAAAGTGCCGCCGCCCGGGGCGGGTTGGCGTGCACGGCCCTGATGTCCGCGAGGACGGTCGCGAGCGCGCGCCGACACCGGGACCAGGCCAACAGGAGGGTCACGCACGCGACGGCGGCGAACAGGGCGGCGAGGACCGCGAGGTGCGACAGCGGCATCTGCAGCATGCCGGGGCAGGCGACCACGAGGGTGACGGTCAGGACCACTCGGACGACCGCGGCGGCGGTCCCCTTGACGGCGAGGGCGCTCGCGGCGCGCCCCGCGGTCAGACCGCAGCGCATCAGAAAGCGGAGGTTCACCGCGCCGGCGCCGAGCCCGGCGGGCAGCAGGTGGTTGGCGGCACCGGCGGCGAACTGCGCGGCCACCAGCCGCCCTTGAGGCAACCGCGGTACGACCGCGCCCTGTTGGGCCAGCGCGGCGCACACCCAGGTCGCGGCGGCGGCGACCCCGCCCACCAGCAGCCAGCCCTGGTCGGCGACGGCGAGCCGCACGGCCCCGCGTTCCAGCGTCGGCCAGTGCCGCCGGGCCAGACAGGCGGTGCCGACGAGGACGGCGAGGGTGACGGCGGTCTGCCAGTAGACGCGTCTTCGAGACGGGCTGACGACGACCGATCCGGACGTCACCGCACACCATCCGCGAGACCTGGAGACGCCGACCACACGACCACCGCCCCGCCCCCGAACGGCTCAGGCGCCACGCGCCGCCGCGCTCCGCGCCGGACCGGCGCGGCCGCCATCCGCCACCAACCGCCGGGCCCGACCGGCACGGACGACATCCGACGCCACCCACCTGCCCCAACCGGCACCAACGCCATCCGCTGCCACCCACCGGCCCCACCCCGCTCGGGCGTCATTTGCCGCCCCCGTCCGGGCCCGGCGGTGCCAGTCGCACCAGTACCCCGTCCGTCTGGTACGGCGTCCAGTGGCGGGCGTACCGGGCCGTGGCGCCGTCCGGGGCGGTGAGGTACGCGACCGGGATGTGGCGGGCCGTGGCGCGGATCTCGGCCGCGGTGGAGTTGGCGTTGTGGCCGCCGGTCGCCGCGGAGGAGCAGCCGGTGTAGTAGGCGATGGGGATGGCCTCGTGCCCGGTGAGCAGGCAGGGCGGGCGGACTCCTAGGCGGTGCAGCTCGGCCGCGGTGCGCTCCCATCCCTGCCGGGAGGCGGTGGAGTTGGAGACCGCGCGGTGCAGGACGCTCACCTGGACGGCCAGATGCAGGGCGAGGCCGACGGCGAGGACGGTCGCGGCCACGGGACGCCACGTGCCGTTCGGCCTGGTGGCCAGGTACAGGAGCGCCTCGGCGACCGGCAGCGCGAGCAGCACGTAGGCGGGCAGCAGGAACCGCGGTGCGGCGTACCCGATCATGAACAGGTACGGGACGGCCGCGGTGACGGCACACGCGAGCGGCACCAGGGTGCGCTCGGTGCGGCCAGCACGGACGGCGACGACGAGCCCGAGCACGGCGAGCACCGGAAGGACGTACCACCACGCGGTGACCAGCGGATTCGGCATCGATCCGGTGCACGGCCGGCACAGCGCGCGCCCCGCCAGGCTGCGCATCTGGTCGTCGACGGCCATGTTCCAGCCGAGCCCGCCCTGGATGCGGGACGCCTCGTGCAGCCGCTCGGAGAGGCCGCCGAAGGAGACGTACGCCTCGATGATCCACTGCACCGCGCCGAGGGCGAGCCCCGTGACGAGCGCGGCGAGCGGCCGCCACCGCCGGGCCGCGACCGCGAACACGAGCAGGGGCACCGTCACCCACACCGCGTCCGTGGGCCGCATCCACGCCATGAGGGCGGCGCCAGCCAGGACACCCCACACGCGGCCCTTCAGGAAGCTGCCCACGGCGATCAGCGCGCCGATGGCGACCCAGTAGTTGGGCATGGCCTGCGGGCCGTAGAAGACCGTCACCCACAGGGAGGCGAACAGTGCCCCCGCGACGGCCAGGACGCGGAACCGGAACAGCCCGTGCCACACGCGCAGGCCGAGATAGAGGCCGAGGCCCGAGAGGACGGCGAGGTACACGCGCAGCAGCTCCGTGGACGTCGACCAGGAGGCGATCGGCGCCACCAGCAGGGAGACGCCGCGGGCGCGCGGGGCGCTGAAGAAGGCGGGCGGCGCGCCGGAGCCGACCTGGCTGACGTACACCGCTTCGTCCCAGCCGAGGCCCATCCCCGGCCGGACGAGCAGCAGTTGCGCGAGGACGAAGACCCCGGCGACGGCCGCGAGCAGCGCGTCGCCCCGCCAGTACCGGAACGTGATGGGCACGGTCACCCTCTCGCTCCGTCGTCCCTCGGCGAGCAGGGCATTCATGCCGTGCGCCATCGTCCACCCCTTACCCCGTCGATGCCACGGAGGTGCTCGGCTCTGGTCAGGAGCCGTAAAAAGAACAGAAACAGGGACAAATTAACCCGCAGCCGCGCCGTGCGCCGCACGATGTTCGCCCACTTGTATGACGATCGGTCATATGCTCAGGTTCCGGTTGGGGCGGGTCAGTCGTGGGGGAACGAGTGGTGCTCGTGCGCGACGAGCCAGCGCCCGTTCTCCTTGCGCAGACCGAAGGTCAGCCGCAGCCGCAGGGTGGGGTGTTCGGCGAGTTCCTCGGGGGTCGCGCAGCGCAGCAGCGCGTGGGCCCAGGCGACGTCGGAGCCTGCGGTGACGTCGAGGGTCTCGATGTCGAAGCAGGCGCCCTGGGCCTGCCAGGCGAAGAACGGGCGCCAGGCGGCGCGGTAGGCGGCGAGACCGTGGATGCCGTGGTGGGGCGCCGGTACGTCGTACATGACGAGGTCCTCGGCGTGGTCGGCGACGACGGCGTCGAGGTCGCCCCGGTGGACGGCGTCGGCCCACTTCGTGATCAGCGCGCGGATCTGCGCGGCGTCGCCGGTCCCGGCGGTCTCGTCGGTCCCGGTGGTCTCCTCGGACACGGTGGCGGCTCCCTCCTGCGTCCCCCTCTCACTCCATCTCCCTGCGTCCCGGGGAATGGGCGGCACATGCCCCGGTGGCACACTCTCCAGTGTGCCGCTGACATTCGACGACCTGCTCGTTCGCGCCCGTTCCCTCGCGCGGGGCGACCGGCGCGCGATCCTCGGCATCGCGGGCAGCCCCGGCGCGGGCAAGACGACGCTCGCCGAGACGCTGGTGCGCGAGCTGAACGCCGGCGGTGAGCCGTGGGTGGCGCATGTCCCGATGGACGGTTTCCATCTCGCCGACGTCGAACTGGACCGGCTGGGGCTGCGGGACCGCAAGGGCGCGCCGCCCACCTTCGACGCGGCGGGCTGTGCGGCGCTGCTGCGGCGGTTGCGCGCCGAAGAGGACGGCGACGACATCGTGTACGCGCCCGGCTTCGAGCGGGTGCTGGAGCAGCCGGTCGCCGGGGCCGTACCGGTGCCGCCCTCCGCCCGGCTGGTGGTGACCGAGGGGAACTATCTGCTGCTGGGCACGGGCGCGTGGCCGCGGGTGCGGGAGCAGCTGGACGAGGTGTGGTTCTGCGAGCTGGAGGAGGGCGAGCGGATCCGGCGCCTGGTGGCCCGGCACGAGGAGTTCGGCAAGGGGCACGAGGAGGCGGTGGCCTGGGTGCGGCGCACGGACCAGCCCAACGCCGAGCTGGTCGCGACGACCCGGGACCGGGCGGACCTGATCGTGCCGGTCGCCACGCTCGACACACCGGGGCGTCAGGCGGTGTCGTAGGCGCGCGGAACGGGCGGTGCGGCGAAGTGTCAGGCCTCGTCGTAGGCCTGTCTGGCCTCCTCCACCTCACCGAGGTGCTCGATCGACCACTCGGCCAGGTGCGCGAAGAGCGGGGCGAGACTGCGGCCCAGTTCGCTGATCTCGTACTCGACGCGCGGCGGCACTTCCGGGTGGTACGTCCGCACGACCAGCCCGTCCCGTTCCAGCTGGCGCAGCCGCTGGGTCAGCACCTTCGGCGTGATCCTGGTGATGCGCCGCTCCAGCTCGACGAAGCGCTGGCGGCCGTGCGCGTGCAGGCTCCACAGGATCGGGGTGGTCCAGCGACTGAACACGATGTCCACGACCGGGCTTATGGGGCAGGCGATTTCAGGTTCCGTGGCGGTGTCGGCGACCCGCATCCGCATCCCTCCGAGGTAGTCACTTTCCTCTAGGTACCTACTATATCCACGGTGTTAGCGTCCCTTCACCGGCAACAAGGCCGGTTTCACAAGGGAGTTGCTCATGATCGTGGTGACGGGGGCGACGGGGAACGTCGGCCGGGAGCTCGTCCGGAATCTGGCCGCGTCAGGTGCTCGGGTGACGGCGACGTCCCGGCGGATCGCCGAGGCGGAGGTGCCGGACGGAGTCCGGGTGCGGCGGGCGGAGTTGACCGACCCCGAGAGTCTCAGGCCCGTGGTCGACGGCGCGGAGGCGCTGTTCCTGCACGACGGCGGTCCCGTCGCGCATCTGCTCGATGTGCCGCATCTGCTGGACGTGGCCAAGGCCGGCGGGGTGCGGCGGATCGTGCTGCTGTCCTCGCTGGGCGTGCTGACCAGGCCGGAGTCGGCCTCGCACGGCGGCACGGGCCGCGGCATCGAGGAGGCCGTACGGCAGTCGGGCCTGGACTGGACGCTGCTGCGACCGGGCGGCTTCCACTCCAACGCGTTCCAGTGGGCGGAGTCGGTACGCGAACAGCGCACCGTCGCCGCGCCGTTCGGCGACACCGGGCTGCCCACGGTCGACCCGTCCGACATCGCCGCCGTGGCGGCGGTGGCCCTGCGCGAGGACGGACACGCGGGCCAGGCCTACGAGTTGACCGGTCCCGCGGTCGTGACGCCTCGTCAGCAGGCGGCGGCCCTCGGGGAGGCGGTGGGTGAGCCGGTCCGGTTCGTCGAGCTGGGCCGGGACGAGGCCCGGGCTCGGCTGCTGCGGTTCATGCCCGAGCCGGTGGCCGACACCACCCTTGACGTCCTCGGCGCACCCACGGCTGTCGAGCAGCGGGTCAGCCCCGACGTCGAGCGCGTCACGGGCCGGGCCCCGGGGGCGTTCGCGGACTGGGCGCGCCGGAACGCCGCCGCGTTCCGCTGAGGCACCCGGCGCGCGACCGAGATCACGTATGCAGCGACAACGAGGTCACGCGTGCAGCGTCAACTCCGGTTCCCCGTGGGCGTCTCCGGCTGCCTCGCCGATGACGGCCGTGAACGCCTCGGTGCGGACGGTCAGGCCGGAGGCGCTCTGCTCGAACGTCGGCAGGAACTGCCTGCCGGGTCCGTAGCGCACCGCGAAGACGTGCAGGTCCTCGGGCCCGTCCGGTACCGGCCCGGCCTCCAGGGCCGTCGAGGAGACCAGGTGCCGCCAGCCCTCGTCCGGGTTGCCGTAGCCCCGGGGGTCGGCGGCGAGGGCGAACGCCGCCTGTTCCTGGGTCTGCTGCGAACGGGCGTCGAAGTGGTCGACCCCTTCCGACTCGGGGTGCGTCAGCCGCAGTTCACCGGCGGCGACGACCTCGGCGTCGGAGGTACGGCGCACCCGGTCGCCGTCGTCCGCGGCGTACGGCAGCCCGGCGAGCAGATAGGGCGTGCCGGGGAGGCGTTCCACCGCGACGGTCATCCACAGGTTCGTGCCGTCGGTGACGTACAGGGACCGCACGTGCCGCAGGACGTGGTCGCGGCCGACGGCGGGCTTGGTGACGAGCTTGGCCGTGAGGCCGCCGGCGCGCAGGTCGCGGACGCGGACCTCGCCCATCGGCCGGCACAGCAGGAAGCCGTCGACGACCGGGCCGAAGCCGTGCTGGCGGTTGACGGCGGCGGGGAGGTAGTAGGTGCCGGCGGCCTCGACCAGCGCCGGGGTCATGCGGTCGTCGAAGGCCACCGAGACCGTCCCGGCGCGCAGTTGGTGCCGGGCGAGGGCGGTCGACGGCTCGCGGTGCCAGCGGGTGGTGTCCTGGATCTGCCAGATCAGCATCCACGCGAAGTGGCCGTCGACGCCTCCGTCGTCCTTGACCGCGTGCCGGGCCCAGCGGCTGTCGCCCCGGTAGCGGCCGAGGTCGGAGCCGATGCGGGCGCCGAAGTAGCGCAGTCCCAGGACCGATTCGAAGGCGGAGTGCTGCTCGCTGTAGCGCGGGCCGCCGTTGTCGAAGCCGCCGTTCGTCAGGCGGGCGTCGATGTAGCGGGCGAGCGCCTCACCGTCCTCGGCGAACATCTCCGCGCCGCTGACCCGGTGGGCCTGGGCGAGGAAGGACAGGGAGATCGGGCCGTAGTTGTTGTCGTACGCCCCGCCGTGCTCGGGCGGCAGCAGCGCGCCCCGGTCGGCGACCCGGTGGTCGCGGATCCTCTCGACGTACAGCTCTATGGCGCGGGTGCGCACCGACTCGCCTTCCTCCGGCGGGAGATGGCGGGCGAGCATCAGGCCGCCGACGACACAGCCGATCGCCTGGTTGCCGGCCTCCTGCGGGTTGAAGAAGGTCGCCTCGGTGAGCCAGCGCCAGTATCCGCGGGCCACGTCGAGGAGTTCGGCCCGCTGGGCGTCGTCGACCACACCGTCGGCCGCGTCGAGGAGGTTCACCGCCTGGAGCAGCGCCCACACCGTGCTCGGCCAGTCGCCGATGGGGTGGGCACCGGCGGCGAGCGTGTAACGGGCGTATGGCAGACCGGAGTTGCGGACCCTGAGGTTCGGGTAGCCGGGGTTGTCGTCGACGTAGACGCGCTCGCGCAGATGGAAGGCGAGGCTGCGGCGGACCGCCTCCGGCAGCCGGTCGTCCTTGGTGCGCTGCCAGGCGAAGGCGAGCAGTGAGGTGATGCCGAGGGAGGTGTCGCCGATGTCGTCGTCGCAGTCGGGGTGTTCGAGACTGCCCTCGGGGGTGAGGCGGGCGAGGGCCTGCTCGGTGACGTCGGCGAGGACGGCGTCGTAGGCCTCGGGGGTGTCCGGCAGGTCGTGCAGCGGGCCGAGCTGGCGGGGGAGGTGCAAGGAGATCAGCCCTTCATGCGTGAGAGGTGGCGCGCAGTGTGAGGGTCAGGGTCTGCGGTCCGTGCCCACCGAGGTAGACGCGGTTCCCGGTGGTCGCGTCGGTGCCGCCGGCCACGGTGTAGTCCTGCCCCGGGTCGTAGCGCAGTACGTCGCTCCGGTCCGGTCCGGCGAGCGGTTCGCCCGTCTCGACGGCGGCCTCGACCCGGATCTCGTCGTCGCCGACGCGGTAGGTCACGGGCCCGGTCGTCATGCACCAGCGTCCGTCGCCGAGCGGTACGGCGCCCTGCGGCTCGCCGCCCGGCCGGAAGGTCAGTTCCAGGGCCCAGGGCACCGTGGGGCCGCTGATGTCGATGCGCAGGTCGGCCCCGTCGTCCCGCAGGTCGACCTCGACCCGGGTGGTGTGGGAGACCTCGTCCTGAGGGCGGTCGGGGAAGGCCATCGCCGCGGAGAAGCGGCCCTCGTCCACCAGGTGGTAGGCGCCGTCGTCGCGTCTGCCGTCCTTCGGGAGCGGCTGGTAGTAGGCGGAGGTGAGGGTCTCGGTGAGCCGGTAGCGGTGGTCGGCGAGCCGTTCCATGTCGGCGGCGCGGAACGGGCCCAGGTCGAAGAACGCCCGCGAGAGGCGGACCGCGTCGAGGACGGCGGCACCCGCGAACAGGCGCAGGAAGGTGGGGTTGCAGGCCAGGCCGGAGCGGATGCGCCGGTGCTCGGGCACGTCGGAGCCGCCGTACACCACGGTGTGCGCGCCGGCGGAGGCGTGGGCGGCGAGGCGTGCGGTGGGGAGGTAGCGGTCGCGCGGGAGCCGCTCCGCGTCCGAAGCCGGCAGGGTGCGGGCCAGATCCGGGGTGAGGAGGGTCTGGGCGAGCAGGTCGGGGTCGTGGACGCCGTCGGCGGCCGCCAGGCGGGCCGCGCGGGCGAAGTCGCCCCGGCCGGTGCGGACCGCGAGCAGCCGGTAGTGCGGCAGGTAGGGCCACAGCGCGAACGACATCCGCTGGTCCTGGCGGCGCGAGTGGACGGTCTCCACCGTGCCGTCCGGCCTGATCAGGTCCAGGGTCGCGGTGAGGTTGCGTTCGACGGCGGCCACCAGGCCGGGTCGCCCGAGCACCTCGGCGAGCAACAGCAGCGCAGGGTTGGTCACGACGGACGCGTAGACGGCGCTGCGTTCCGAGTACAGGCCCTCCGCGTCGATGTCGACGCCCTCGGCGAGCCACTCCTCGGCACGGGCGAGCAGCCGGTCGTCGGGGAACGACCGGTGCAGCCGGGCCAGCGCCGCCGACAGCTCCCAGCGGTGGTTGGGGGTGTGCACGCCACCGGTCAGGAGGCTTTCGGTGGCGGCGCCGGCGATCTCGGCGAGCGCCACCGTGACGTCGGCCAGTTCGGGCCCCGCGCCCGCGGCGAGGACGTACGCGTCGCACACGTCGTTGACGGTGAACGCGGAGTCCGGCGGCGACTGCACGTTGTCGCCGCCCGCGAAGAGACCGGAGGCCGTCTGCAGGGACCGCAGGGCACGCAGGTGGGTCAGCGCGCCGGCGACGGCCCGCTCGCTGCCGTGCAGGGCCGACTCCGGTGAGCGGTACGCCGCGACCAGCGTCTTCACCCGCCGGGCCAGGGCGCGGTGCGGCTCGATGAACTCCGCCGACGGGTCGGCCGACCCGTCGGCGGCGAGCGCCGCCGCGCGGACGAACTCGTGGTCGATCGCAGCGGGCAAGGTCAGTCCTTCAGACCGGCGTTGATGTCGGCACCCATGACGTACTTCTGGAAGACCAGGAAGATGGCGATCAGCGGGATCATGGAGATGACCGACGCGCCCAGCAGGACCGACCAGTTGATGTTCTGCGCGCCGACGATGCTCTGGATGCCGATCTGGACGGTGAACTTGTTCGGGTCGTTCAGCATCAGCAGCGGCCAGATGTAGTCGTTCCAGCGCCACTGGAAGGACAGGATGGCGAGGGTCAGCATGATCGGCCGGGACAGCGGCACCATGATCCGCACGAAGATCGACAGTTCGCGGGCGCCGTCGATGCGGGCGGCCTCAACGAGTTCGTCGGGGACCGTCAGGAAGAACTGGCGGAACATGAAGCAGCCGGTCGCGGTGAGCACGGCCGGGAGGATGATGCCGGCGAACGAGTTGTAGAGGCCGAGGTTGCGGACGACCAGGAACTCGGGGGCGAGCATGACCTCGCCCGGCAGCATCGTGGTGGCCAGGATGCACAGGAAGAACGCCTTGAGCCATTTGTTGTCGTACTTGGCCAGCGCGTACCCGGTGCAGCAGCTGACCCCCACCGTGAGGATCGTCGTGACGACGCACACGAGGGCCGTGTTGATGAAGTACTGGGAGAAGTTGGCGCTGTCCCAGGCCGCCTTGAACCCGGTCAGGGTGGGGTTGTGCGGGACCAGCGTCAGCGGATAGGAGAACAGGTCGCTGGACGGCTTGAAGGAGCTGAGGACGAACCACAGCACCGGGATGCCGTACAGGCACGCCATGATCCACAGCAGGGTCGTCGCGGCCACCGCCTGCCGGAGCCCACCGGTGGGCGTCTTGCGGAGCCGCTTCTTCGAGACGCCCCGCTTGGAGGTGACCTTGGCCGGGCGCGGGATGTCTGTGGTTGTCATCGGTTCTCCACCCGCCGGTTGACGATCAGCTGGATGATCGCGACGGCCATCAGGATGAGCATGAGCACGAACGACGCGGCGCTCGCGTAGCCGATCTGGCCCCGTTTGAAGCCGGTCTCGTAGATGTACTGGACGAGCAGGTTGTTCGACGTACCGGGTCCGCCGTTGTTGAGGGCGACGAAGATCGGGTACTCCTTCATCGCGTTGATCGTGTTGAGCAGGATGACGATGAACGAGGTGGGCGCGATGCTCGGCAGGGTGATGCTGAAGAACTGGCGCCAGGGTCCGGCGCCGTCGAGCGAGGCGGCCTCGTAGTACGACACCGGTACGTTCTTGATGGCCGCGATGAACAACAGCATGGTGAAGCCCGTCCAGGCCCAGGCCGCCGCCATCACCACCACGAGCAGCGAGAGGTCCGCGTTCGACTGCCACGGCACGGCGTCTCCGCCGAACTTCTCGATGACGTAGTTGACCAGCCCGAAGTTCTCACCGAACATCCACCGCCACAGGACGCCCACGACGATGGGCGACAGCAGCCACGGAATGAAGAAGACGACCCGGGCGACCGACCCGCCCTTGGCGTGCTTGCTGACCACCAGGTTGGCGGCCAGCAGGGAGACCACGAAGTTCAGCGGGACGAACAGGACGGTGTACAGCAGCGTCCGGGTCAGCGCGTCGTAGAACGTGGAGTCCCCGAACAGGTTGTGGTAGTTGTCCAGCCCGATCCACTGGAACGCCCCCACGCCCGTGTAGTTCGTGAACGAGTAGAGGAGCCCGATCACCGCCGGCCAGACGAAGAACAACGCGAAGAGCACGACGTTGGCCGCGATGAGGACGAGCGGCGCAAGGGTGTACTTGCTGCGTCTCCTGGGCGGACTCGGCGAGCTCACCGACACGACCGAGGCGCGTTTTGTCATCTTCCTGTCTCCGTGCTGGTGGAAGGGATTGCTGTGGGCTCAGGCCCTGAGCCCTGAGCCCTGAGCCCGGCGTCAGGCGGGCGGCCGGGGCCGGGCGGCGGGGCGGGGTCGCCGCCGCCCGGGCACGGGTGGCCTGCGATCAGCCGCCGACCTGCTGGTTGTAGCCGTCCACGATGTTCTGCAGGGCCTTGTCGGCCGACTGCTGACCGTTGATCGCCTTGCCGAGCTCCGTCTTCGTCGGGTCCTCGGTGAGGCTCTTGCCCTTCAGCACCCACTCCGTCTGCGCGTTGTTGAAGTAGCCGGAGATCGGGTCGTAGAGCGGGATCTCCTCGTTGTAGAGCTTGAACGCCGCCTGCGCCGCCTCGGACTTGAAGGGGTACGTCGGGTTCAGACCGCTCTCGACCGGCAGGAAGCCGGACGTCTCGCACAGCACCTTGTAGTGGGCCGGCTCGTACAGCCAGGTCAGGAACTTCGTCGCGGCCTTGGCGGCGTCGCCGTTGTTGTTGAAGCCGACGACCATGCCGCCGGCGTTGACGTCACTGGCCTGCACCGGCTGGGCCGGGGTCGGGACGCTCGCCCACTCGAACTTCTTGATGCTGTCCGCGAAGGAGGCGACCTGCCACACGCCGGACCAGTAGGCGACCACGTCACCGCTCTGGAACATCGCGGACGGGTCGGCGCCGGAGGTCCACACCGACTTCGGCATGACCTTGTCGTCGTTCCAGCCGACGAAGGTGTTCACGGCCTTCTTGGTCGCCGCGTCCACCGAGAACTTGCCGGAGTCGTCGGCGTGCACGTACTTGCCGCCCAGCTCGTACACCATGGCGCGCAGTCGCGACGGCGACTGGTCGAAGGTCAGGGAGTACTTGGCGTTCGTCTTCTCGCGGACCTTGTTGGCCGCCTTGATGAACTCGTCCCAGGTCCAGGTCTTCGACGGCTCGGTCGGGAAGGAGACGCCGGCCTTCTCGAACAGCGACTTGTTGATGTACAGGCCGGACGCGGTGACGTCCGAGGGGATGGACAGCACCTTCCCGGACGAGTCCTTCGCCAGGAAGTTCTGGTTGATGTTGTTGCTCTTCTTGTCGGCGATGGACTTGAGGTCGAGCAGCTTGTTCGACCAGATCGGGTCCAGCGCCGGGACGGCGGCCACGTCGGGCAGGGAGTTCGCCTGCGCGGCGTTGTGCAGCTTCGTGGTGTAGCCGTCGTAGGGAATGTTGACGAGCTTGACGGCGACGCCGGTCTCCTTCTTGTACTGCGCCACCAGCTTCTTCCAGCCCGCGTCCTGTCCCGGAACCGTGGAGATCCAGAACGTCAGCGACTTGGAGGTGCCGCCGGAGCCGGAGCCGCCACCACAGGCGGTCAGCAGCAGGGCACCTGCCGAAGCCACGGCAGCGAGGGGAACCAGGCGGCGCACACCGCCGCGGCCGAGTCGGCGAGAGCGCCGCACACCCACAGTGGTCATCTTCGATCCCATTTCGTGATTAGGGGACGGAGCACGGCGCCGACCGAGGCGGCACGGGTGCATTGTGCAAGAAAGGGGTGCTTTCCCAGGGCGCGGCCTCGCCCGGCCACGTCGCCTTGACGGGTGGGATCCCCGGCCCTGAGGGCCGTCGTCGCACGAGCTCACCCTCGTGCGGCTGCCGTACGTCGCGTACGGCCGGGACGCTCACCCTGAGCCGGTGTTCCCGACCGGCTTAGAAAGCGCTTGTCCGGACATTGGCAGACCGACGCGAAACCGTCAATCCTTCGTCCGCACGGCGTGGGTCACGGTTTGGACTCCCCGGGCCACCGCGAGCCGTGCGGCCCCCACGACGGTGCCCAGCTCGCCGAGCGTGCTGCTGACGACCTCGGTGGGCCAGCTCAGCCGGCGCAGCTCGGCCCGCACCCCGGGCAGGAGCTGCGGATCGGAGCCGGTGCTGCCGCCGAGGACGATCAGTCCGGGGTCGAGCACGGCGGTCACGGCGGCGGCCAGCCGGCCCACGTCCACGGCGTGCCGGTCGACGACCGCGCGGGCCGTGGCCCGCCCCGCGCCGGCCAGCGCGAAGAGCTGCTCCGCGGTCTGCGGGCAGGGCCCCTCGCCGTCCTGCCAGGCCTCCGCGGCCCGGCGCAGCAGGGAGCGGGCGCCGATGTACTCCTCCAGCGCCTCGTGGCGGGGCTGGCGGTCGTCGTCCCAGGGGTAGGGCAGCCGGGCCAGCTCTCCGGCGGCCCCGTTGGCACCCGACAGGACCCGGCCGCCGACGACGATGCCGAGACCGATACCGACGCCGATCCGCAGGTAGCCGAAGGTGTGCCGGCCCTGGGCGGCACCTTCGTGCAGCTCGGCCAGGGCGGCGCAGTTCACGTTGTTCTCCAGGTGGACGGGCACGCCCCGGGGCAGCGTGACGGCCACCGCGTCGAAGACGGGCCCGGCCTTGGCGGTGGCGGGCCGCATGCCCGCGCCGTCCTGCTGCGCGGCGACGTCACCGACGGCGACGACGATGGAGCGCACGGGCGCGTCCCCGGGCAGCGTGAACAGCGCCTCGCGGACGACGTCGGCGGCGTCGGCCCGGGAGCCGGTGGCCTCGGCGAGCAGGGAGCCGTCCAGGGCGCAGCCACGGACCCGGGTGAGGGCCGGCCCCAGGTCGATGGCGAGTACGGCACCGGCGGCTGGTCCGAGCCGGTAGACGGCGGCGTTGCGGCCCGTGCCGCTGGACGCGGTGCCGGAGTGGGCGGCGAGGCCGACGCTCTCCAGCTCCGCGACGGCGGAGGACACCGTCGGCTTGGACAGCCGCGCCAGGCTCGCCAGCTGCGGCCGGGTCGCACTGCCCGCCTCGGCCAGCACGGTGAAGACAGCGTTGGCGCTCTCGGTCAGACGGGGGGCGATAGCCACGTCATGTTCCACATATCCCCCACAGGTCGCGGGCCGCACTCCCGGTTCGATCGCGTTCGATCGGCTCTGCGGAAGGCGGCGACGGTATGGCTCGGGCAGCACGTGTTCCCGCCCCCGCGGCGGCCCGGACGGGCCTACCCAGGGGTCGAGCGTGTGAAGCCTCTTGACGCACTGTACTTCGTTAGTTAACTTCCTAACGAACGTCACGGTACTCGCCTGCCGTGGTCCGTCAGAAGCCCGTCCCGGGGCTTCCCTAGCTCCTGAACTGCCCTTCCTCCAGGCACGGTTCGCCCGCCGTCGCAGCACCAAGCAACGACGAAAGAGAATCCGTGCAGGAAGCCTCGTTTTCCGGCCCTCTCGTGCTCGGCATCGACGTGGGCGGCACCAAGACGCACCTGCGTGCGCTCGCGGGAGACACCCCGGTGGCCGACCACGTCCGCTTCAGTGTGGGCTGGCGGCCGCACGACCCCGTGGCCGCCGCCGGCTGGCTGGCCGCGCTGATCGCCGAAGCCCTGCCGCCGGGCGTCCGCCCCTCCGCCCTCGCCTTGGGCGGGCACGCCTGCGAGACCCCTCGTCAGTGCGCCCAGATCCGCACCGCACTGCAACTCCACTTCGACGTCCCCGCGCTGGTCGTGGGCGACGCCGAACTCCTCGCGCCCGCGGCGGGCCTGGACAAGGGCGTCGGCCTGGTCGCCGGGACCGGTTCGGTCGCGGTGGGCAGGACCGCCGCCGGCGCACTCGTCCAGGTCGGCGGCTGGGGCGCGGTCCTCGGCGACGAGGGCGGCTCGGCCGGGCTCGTCCGCGAGGCCGCCCGCGCCGTGTGGGCCGCCCACGACCGCGGGGAGGAGCCCGACGCGCTCGCCGCCGGGCTCGTCGCCGCTTTCGAGGTGCCCGAAGTACCGGCCCTCGGCGCGGCGCTCGAACGCGCCCAGGACGTCTCCGCCGAGTGGGGCCGCCACGCCCCGGCCGTGTTCGCCGCCGCCCAGGCGGGCTCGCACCTCGCCCGCACGGTGATCGCCGAAGGCGGCCGCGCGCTCGCCGCCCTGGTCGCACGCCTCGCCGCCCGCGGCGTCGCGGTCGACGACGTGGTGGTGGCGGGCGGCACGATCCTCGCCCAACCCCTCTTGTACGACGCCTTCACCACCGCCCTCGCCGACAGCGTCCCGACAGCGCGGCCACAGCCGCTGCGGGTGCCACCGGTCGAGGGGGCGGTGGCACTGGCGCGTTCACTTCTGTGACACCCGTCGGACGCCGGGCCCACCCCCGTCCGACACAACTCGCCCGTAGATCTTCGCTCGTACGCCGCAGAAAGCGCATACGGCCCGTCCGTCCTCCCGCGCCGCACGGCAGTCCTTCGCACGACTCCCCCGGCCGCACGGCCGAGGAACTCCAGAGCAGAACTCAAGAGAGGCAGCCGCATGCCGTCCACCGCCGGGCCCCGCTCGCACTCGCCGGCCACTGAACTCGCCCCGAGCAGAAGGGGGTTCCTCCGCACCTCCCTGGGCGTCTCGGCCGGGGTGCTGGCCGCACCCACCTTCGCCTCCTGGCTGGGCGCCGCCGACGCCAAGGCCGCCACGGCCCCGCTCGCGTTCGTCGACGACTACAAGACCAACCTCCCGACGAACCTCACGCCCGAGACCAACGCGGTGGTCCGTGCGCTCGGCGGATTCGCGCAGATATGGAAGACCGGCGGCGCCTGGAACACCGGCACGCCCCTGCGGCCCGAGATACTGCGCGCCAACATGCGCTACTGCGCCCGCATCACCGGCGCGCGCACGGACGCACAGGCGAAGGAGGCGTTCCTCTACGACCGCCAGCACCAGAGCTACGCGATGATCGCGGGCTTGGGGCCGCTCGCCGACCTGTACAAGGCGGGCGCCAAGGCCGTCACGTCGATCACCAGCGCCCCGGACGGCACACCGCCCGCCAAGATCGACGACGCGGTCCCCGCGGACGCCCCGGCCGGCTCCGCGCTCGGCGCCGGCTCGCACGACTCGGCGCTGGGCAAGGTCGCCGAACTGGTCGACACGCTGCGCGGCAACTGGGCCTCGGGCAACCCGTCCAAGTACGCCTACCAGTACCCGCGTCCCTGGCGCATGAACGAGGACAGCGAGGTCGTCGACACCGGCGCGAAGGACGCGCTCGGCTACCCCGTGTACGACTCCGAGGTGGTCGTCGCACCCCAGCTGCTGCGCCAGCGCAACACCTCCCCGACCGACGACGGCGGCTTCCCCAGCGGCCACACCAACGCCTTCCACCTGGCGGGCCTGGCCTACGCGTACGCCGTGCCGGAGCGTTTCCAGGAGCTGGTGACGCGGGCCTTCGAGCTCAGCCACACCCGGATCATGGCGGGCATGCACTCCACGGTCGACGTCATGGGCGGCCGCATCATGGCCACCGCCCTCGCCGCCGCCACGCTGGCCGACCCGGCGAACGCCGACCTCAAGGCCGCCGCCCGCGCCCAGGCCCTCGCCTACTTCCAGGCGAAGACCGGCACCACGGCGGACACCCTCTTCGCCTACGCCCACCCGGAGTCCGGCGACGCCTACGCCGACCGCGACGCCAACGCCCGCCTGGTCGCGCCCAAGTTGACCTACGTCCTCACCCGGCACGGCCGCAGCGAGCCCCTCACCGTGCCCAAGGGCGCCGAGGTCCTGCTGGAGACCCGGCTGCCCTACCTGGACGCGGACCAGCGGCGCGAGGTGCTGCGCACGACCGCGCTGCCCTCGGGGTACGTCCTGCTGGACGGCTTCGAGCAGTGGGGCCGCCTCAACCTGTTCGCCGCGGCGGACGGCTACGGCGCCTTCGACACGGACGTCACCGTCACGCTCGACGCGTCGGCCGGCGGCTTCCAGGCGGCCGACAGCTGGCGCAACGACATCGACGGCTGCGGCGGCCTCACCAAGCTCGGCACCGGCACGCTCACCCTGACCGGCCACAACCGCTACACGGGCGGCACCGTCGTGAAGGGGGGCGTCCTCGCCGCGGCCTCCGCGCACGCCCTCGGCCACGGCGCCGTCCGCGTCTCGGGCGGCACGCTGGCGGTGGCGACGGCCAAGTCGGTGCAGATCCACGGTGGTTACGCCCAGGAGTGCGCGACGCTCGACGTCACCCTGCGCTCGGGCCGCGGTCCCGCGCTGGAGGTCACGCGGCGCGTCGTGCTCGGGGCGGGCAGCGTGCTGTCGCTGCACCTGGACGCCGAGAAGCCGCCGGCCGTCGGCAGCGTGGTCCGCGTGCTGAGCGCGGCGGGACTGCGCGGCCGGTTCGACCGCGTGGAGCTGAACTCCGAGACGCTGCGGGCCGTACCCGTCTACACGGCGGAAGGTCTGTCGGTACGACTCCTGAAGCGGTGACGTCCCGCGGGGCGGGAGCTGATGCAGAGTAGGCGCATGAGGCGTCCTCGCATCGCTCCCGCTCCCGTGCGGCCCCGGTCATCGCGGGGCGGATGATGGCGCGCGAACTGCACACGGTCCTGGACCGGGAGCCCCTCCCCACCGCCCCCGCGCGCCCACCGCGCCGGCGGCCCTGGCTCGTGCCGCTCCTGGTGTGCGTGCTGCTCGCCCAGATGGCCTTCGCGATGGTGACGACGGCGGTGCAGCAGACGCCGACCATCGACGAGCCCGTGTACGTGGCCACGGCCACCGACTATCTCCACGAGCACCGCGTCCGCTACAACCCCGAGCACCCGCCGCTGGGGAAGCTGGTCATCGCGGCCGGCGTGGCGATCGCCGACCCGCACTACGACCCGTCCTTCGCCGGCGACCAAGGCCAGGTCGGGCGGCATCTGCTGTACGAGTCCGGCAACGATCCCTGGCGGGTGATGCTGTGGGCCCGATTGCCGGTGATCGTGCTGACGCTGGCGTTCGGGCTGGTCGCGTTCGCGTTCGCGCGTGACCTCATGGGCCCGGCGGGCGGGGTGGTGGCGCTCTCCCTGTACGCCTTCTCCCCCGACCTCATCGCCCATGGCTCCCTCGCGACCCTCGACGTACCGGCGGCCGGGTTCCTGCTCACGTCGGTGTGGCTGCTGTGGCGCGCCCGGCGCCGACCGCGGCTGTACGTACCGCTCGCCGGAGTGGCGGCCGGGGCCGCACTGGCCACGAAGATGAGCACGCTGGCGGCGGTTCCGGTACTGCTGGCACTGGCGGCGTGGTCGGTGTGGCGGGCGAACGCCGACGCCGACGCACGTAGTGCGGGGGACGTGCGGTCGGGCGTGAAGGGTGCGGCGGGGGTCTCGGGCGGCGCGGTGGTGGACGCGGAGGGTGTGGCGGCAGGCGCGGTGGGCGCGCCGGAAGTCGCGGGCGGCATGGCGGCCGACGCGGGGGGTGTGACGGGGACCACCGGGGGTGCAGCGCCGGACGCAGGCGGCGCGGCGGAAGTCGCGGGCGGCATGGCGGCCGACGCGGGGGGTGTGATGGCCGGCGCGGGCGGCGCGACGGCGGCCGCCGGGGGTGCAGCGCCGGACGCAGGCGGTGCGACGGGGGTCGCGGGCGGCGCCGCGCCAGTCGCCGATGGCATCACGCCGGTCGCGGCCGGCATCGCACCGGTCACCCAAAGCATCACGCCGGTCGCAGGCGGCATCACGTCGGCCGCAGGCCGCATCACACCGGTCGCAAGCCACATCACACCGGGCCTTGGGAGTCGGGGCCCGGCGCTGCTGCGGGCGTTGGCCGGTGCCGCCGTCCTCGCGCTGGGCGCCCTGGTCGTCGTATGGGTGTCGTATCTCGTGGTCGATCCGCGGCTGCGGTGGGCGCCGCAGCAGCCGGTGCCGGACGTGCACGGGCTGCGCGCGGTGCTCGTCGATCTGCTGCCGTTCCCTGAGGCCTACCGGGACGGGATGCGGGTGCAGTTCGGGTTCGAGGACTATCCCTGGCAGGGCTTCCTGTTCGGGCGGCTCTACACAGGGTCCCTCTGGTACTACCTGCCGGCCGCGCTGCTGGTGAAGACGCCCCTCGGCATGCTCGCCCTGTGGGCCGCCGGTGCCGGCGCCGTCGTGGCGATACGGCGGCTGCGCCCCGCGGCGCCCTATCTGCTGGTGCCCACCGCCGTGCTGCTCGGCGCGGCCATGACCGGCTCACGGGACTTCGGCACCCGGTACGCGATCTTCGTGCCGATGTTCCTGGCGGTGGCGGCGGCCGGGGTCCTCGCCGTGCGGTGGCGGTGGGCGGCGGCGGTGACCGGGGCACTGGTGCTGTTCGTGGCGGGCAGCTCGCTGCGCACGTACCCCTTCTATCTGCCGTACTCCAACGAGGCGTTCGGGGGTACGGACCAGACGCATCTGCGTCTGCACGACTCCAACGTGGACTGGGGACAGGACCTGGGGCGGCTCGCCGACCGGCTCCGGGAGCGGTATCCGGGCGAGCGGATCTGGCTCGTGTACAAGGGCGCCGGAGTGCCTTCGTACTACGGGATCAAGGCGGCCGATCCGCGCAAGGCGCCGGCGGCCGAGGTGCGCGGACTGCTGGTCGTGTCGGACTCGGCGGCGGCGAAGGCCACAGGCCGACTGGCCGAACTGATCGACAGCGCCCGTTCGATCGACCATATTGGTCATTCGATCACGGTCTATCGACGATGACATCCGTCCCTCGTGAGCCACTTGAGCATGCGTCCGCCGGGCTCCGGGGGCCGGTCCACAACCCCTGGTCACGGCGGTGCGTGAGCTATGTTGAGGCACTGTGGAAGACAAAGGAGACGCACCCGTGCCGTCGCTGCAGCAGGCACGTGCGCAGGCATCCGCGATCACTTCGGGGAAGTCGGTTCCGGAAGCGGAAGCCGCACCGACTTCCCAGCTCAGGACCCTTTTCGACCGGCCACGGCTGTCCCCGGGGCAGCGCCGGATCGCGCAGTATCTGATCGAGCACATCACCGAGGCGGCGTTCCTTTCGATCACCGATCTCGCGGAGCGCGTCGGTGTCAGCCAGCCGTCGGTGACGCGGTTCGCGGCGGCGGTGGGGTTCAGCGGCTACCCGGCCCTGCGCGAGAAGTTGCAGTCGATCGCGCTGGGCACGCTGGCCGGCGGGCCCGCGGCGGCCGAGGAGAACCGCGGCAACGAACTCCAGGCCGCGGTCGACGCCGAGATCGAGAACCTGGAGAACCTGCGCCGCGACTTCGCCGACCCTGACCAGCTCATCGACATCGGCCGCGAGTTGTCGGCGTCGACACCGCTGACCGTCCTCGGGGTGCGCATCTCGGTGTCGCTGGCGGAGTACTTCGCCTACGCGGCCCGCCGCGTCCATCCCGACGTGCGGCTGGTGACGCTGGGCGGGAGCGTCGCCTACGACGCGCTGCTGCAGTCCCGTGAGGCGGGCGGCACCTGGGTGCTGGCGTTCTCGATGCCCCGGCACGCGCAGGAGACGCTCACGGCGGTGCGGGTCGCGCGCAGCGCGGGCCTGAAGGTCGCCCTCATCACCGACCTGGCGCTCGGACCGGTCGCCGACGAGGCGGACGTCGTCTTCGCCACCGGCACCGGCTCCCGCCTGGTCTTCGACTCCTACGCGGCCCCCGGCGTGATGGCCGCCGCGCTGCTCCAGGCCATGACCGACGCCGACCCCGAGCGCACCCAGGCGCGGCTCGAGGAGTACGAGCAGATCTCCGAGCAGCACCAGTTCTTCCTGCGGGACTGACCCGCACCCTCCCCGGCCCCTTCGGCCACTCCCGACGAACAAACTCACAAGGGGATCAACCGGATCAAATCACGCATGAATGTTTTCATACGTCTTGCAAAGAGGACGGCATATATAAATACTGCTCACGGATCGCGACCGGGCCGCTCCCGGGAGGCGTTCCGCACCCCCGTCCCCACAGCCGCCACACCCCGCAGTTCCCCGCAAGCACGGACATCCGAGCCCGCCGTCTCCTACCCGCGTCGGCGCCCCGGATGCCCGGTCGGGCATCGCCTGCGCGAGCGCCCGTGGCGGCGGCCCCGGTCATCCCCTAGGCCGGGGCCGCCCTAAAACCGTCGGACCACCCCACACGACGCCGCACACCCGGAAGCGATCACCATGACTGTGACGACGACGACACGCATCAGCCCGGACTGGCCCTGCCAGGTCAAGCCGCCCGGCAGCTACGACTGGGAACGCTCGGCCGCCAGGTGGCTGCGCGAGCTGGTGCCGGCGCGCTACGCCAGCTACCCGGCGCTCATCCGCCACCCCGTCCTGCTCGCCCGGCATGCGCAGATCCAGGTCCAGCACGAGATCCGGGTCGCCCGCACCGCCCTGCAGACGGCCCGCGCCGATCTGCCGGGGCTCGGACTGCCCGAGTCGGTCATCGAGCACACGATCAAGCTGTACGCGGCGGAGGTGCTGCAGCTCCAGCACATCGCGCGCAGCGTCCGCGCGGTCACCGGCGCCCTGATCGACCACGGCGCCGGGCGATAACGCCGCACGTCGGCGAAAGTTCTCCGACCCGGCACTTTCGAGTGAAGACGGTCCCGACGAGACCACCCAGGTGGTGCGCTGTGTGTGCGATGCTCATGGCGTGACGAGCGAGCCCGGCATCCCAGCGGAGTCCGGTTCCGCGCCCGACACGGTCGCCCTGGCCAAGATCGTCGCCAGACAGCGCGCCGAGATGGACCGGCTGCGGGACCAGGCTGCGACCTCCGCGGTCGTGGAGCGGGCGAAGGGCGCCGTGATGGCCCTAACGGGCTGTTCCCCGGATGCCGCAGGGGAGGAGTTGGCCAAGCGCGCCAAGGCCGCCCACCGCACGTTGCTCGAGGAGTGCTGGCTCACCCTGGGCGACCTGGTGCCGCCGCTGACCACCGCGGCACCCGGCCCCGGGCCCCGTTCCACCCTGCCCGAGGTCCCGTTCGCCCTGCGCAGCACGGCCGACCTCGGCCGGCTCGGCAAGGCCCTGGTCCGCGTGGGCACACCTCAGGACCTGGCCCGCTGTCTGCTGGAGCATCTGTCGCCGGGCGCCGAGGCCGACGCGATCATGATCTTCGCGCGGCTGCCCGCCGGGGGCCTGGAACTGATCGGGCACGCCGGCGTGGACGAGACGCTGGCCGCCCAGTGGCGCCAGGTGCCGCCGGTCAGCGGGATCGCCGCCATCGAAGCGCTCCGCTGCCGGGAGCCGCGCTGGCTGGAGGACGTCGCCTCGGACAGCGAGCGCTACCTCCTGATCGGCGACCCTCCCGAGCGCTGGCGGTCCCGCGCCTGGGTGCCCGTGGTCGTGCGGGACACGGCCGAGATCTGCATCGGCTTCCTGCGCGCCCGGCGCGGGCCGTTCGCCGCGCACGAACGGGAGCACCTCCTGGCGGCCGCCCAGTTGTGCTCCGGCCGGCTGCGCGCCTTCGACGCCCGCACCGAGCCGGCCGGCGCCGGCCCCGTGCAGGAGGTGTTCGACGCACTGCCCGGCGCCAGTCTGCTGCTCACCCCGCTGCGTGCCGTGTCCGGCGAGGTCGAGGACTATCGCGTCGCCGCCGCGTCCGCGGAGGCGTTCGACGCACTCGGCCGCACCGGCCGCGAACTGATCGGCCTGCGGCTCCTGGAGTGCTTCCCGGACCTCGCGGGCGAACCGCTGTGGCAGGGCTGCCTCCACACGCTGACCACCGGCGAACCGTACGACGGTGAGCCCTTCGCCCAGCAGTCGATGGTCGCCGGGGTCGCCGAACTGTCCACCTACACGGTGCGGGTGGCGAGACTGGGCGGTGCGCTCGCCGTCACCTGGATCCGGCACGACTCCTCCGACCTCCAGGAACAACGGCTCGCCGACGTCCAACGACTCGGCAACCTCGGCTGGGCGAACTGGAACCTGCTCACCCATGAAGTCGGCTGGTCCTCCCAGGTCTACGCCGTCCTCGACCGCGATCCCGCCGACGGCCCCGTGCGGATCACCGCCCTGCCCGAACTCGCCCTGGACGAGGACGTGCCCGGGCTGGCCCGCGCCGTCGGGGACCTCGTGCGCCACGGCCAACCGCTCGCCGTGCCCTTCCGGATCAGGGCCGCGGACGGCGTCCGGCACCTGCGGATCGTCGCCGAGGCGGTCACGGACGTGCAGGGCAGCCCCGTCGAGGTGCACGGCTTCCTCCAGGACCTCACCGCGCAGCGCCGCGCCGAACTCGCCCTCGTCGAGAGCGAGCAGGCCATCCTCACGCAGCACGACGTCCTGCGCGCCGAGCGCACCCTCGCCGCCAGCCTCCAGCACGCGCTGCTCCCGCTGCCCACCCACCCGCTGCGGCTGTCCGGACTGCGCGTCGAAGTCGCCTATCTGCCCGCCCAGTCGGGGGTCCACGTCGGCGGAGACTGGTTCAGCGCCATCGAACTCCCCGACGGCGACGCCCTGTTCGTGGTCGGCGATGTCGCCGGGCACGGCCTCGACGCCGTCGCCACCATGGCCCAGCTCCGGTTCACCGCCAAGGGCATGGTCATCACCGGCTCGTCGCTGACCGGCGCGCTGGCCCGGCTCAACACCCTGCTGCTGCACTCCCGCGACTCGCACGGCACCGCCACCATGGTCCTGGCCCGCTACTCCCCCGCCGAACACCGGCTGGTGTGGGCCCAGGCCGGGCATCCGCCGCCGTTGCTGCACCGCGACGGCGAGGTCCGCTATCTGGAGCGGCCGGGCGGCATGCTGCTCGGGGCGAGCGCCTCACCGGCCTTCGAGGAGAAGGACATTCGGCTGGAACCCGGCGACCGGCTGCTGCTCTACACGGACGGGCTGGTGGAGCGGCCGCCGGAGGGCATCGACCGGGGACTCAAGCGCCTCTCCGAGGCGGTCCTGAGCCACCCGGCCGACGGGCCCGGCTCGCTGCGCACGCTGCTGACGGACCTGCTCGAGGGGGAGCGGCGCGACGACGTGTGCGTGGTGGACATCCGGGTGCCGCAGGACGAGATCTGACGGGGGCGCCGGTCAGGGCGCGTCGTCGTCGCGGTGCCGCCAGTACCAGATCGCGCCGATGACGAGGGCCAGCAGGAAGACGGTCGGGAGGACGAGGCCCGGGACGCGGGAGAGAGTCATCGGCGTGGCCTTCGGTGCAAGGTGCGCTGGCCCACCCATGATGACGCCCTTCGCCACGCCATCCGCGCTTCTTTTGCTGTGCGTTGCCCCGTGTTCGACAGGGACCGTGCCGGGGTCAGCCGCCGCCGGTGCCCGTCCTGGATTCCAGGTCGCGGCGGGTGTCGTCGCCGTAGACGCCGGTCTCGTCGCCCCGGATGCCGTACCAGAGCTGGAAACGGGCGACTGCCTCGGTGAGGTCGGGGTCGTAGGTGCCGTTGGTGGAGCCGTTCTCGTAGACGTTCGGGATGCGCAGCAGGCGTTGTTGGAGGTCGGTCACCTCGGGTCCGCTGTCGCCTTCGCGCAGGGTGCCGGCGCCGTCGGGGTCGGGGTCGGTCGTGGCGGGCGCGGTCGGCGAAGGAGACGAAGGCGGCGAGGTCGCCGGGGTGGAGGGCCTGGCGGACGGTGCGGGTGCGGCGGCGCCGTCCGCCCGGCCCGGGAGCAGCAGGGCGCATCCGAAGCCGACCAGGGCCGCGGCACTGACGGCGACCACGATCGCGGCGCGGCGCAGTCCGGGACCGAAGCCGAAGCCGTCGCCGTGGCCAACGGGGCGGCGGGTGCCGCGGACGGGCGGCAGTTCCTGGGTCGCGCCCTGCGCACCGAAGTCCTCCGCGCCGAAGTCCTCCTCGTCGGACAGCCGTCGCGGCATCACCACGGACTCGAAGCCGGTGACGCGCGGGGGCATGTCCTTCATGAGTTCGGCGAGGGCGTCGGTGCGGCGCGGGCGCAGCACGCGGATCGGTTCGAGGACCGGCCGGTCGTCCGGCTGCCCGGGCTCGGGCGATGTCGACACGTGGTTCTCCTTCCGTCCCCCGTGCTTCGCCCAGGGATACGGGTCAGATGGCTCGGGAGTTCATCCGTTCCTCCCGGTCCGTCGACAAGAAACGATCGATACGATCGATTCGGTGGTTTCTATTGAGCGTTTGAGCGATAGCGTGCTAGAAACCGCCGTCATGACGACTCGTTGGTCACGTCGCGGCTTGCTGACCGCAGCCGCAAGCACCGGTACCGCCGTCGCGCTCGGCGTCCCCGCTCAGGCACACGCCGCTCCTCAGTCCGCCGTGCGGGCCGCGGAGGCGGACGAGTTCGCGACCCTGCGGGCGAAGTGGCGCACGCTGATCCTCGGCGAGGGCTTCAGCCCCACCGCCGAACCCTTCAAGAGCCGGCTCACCGAACTGGGCGCCACCGCCGCCCAGTTGCAGTCCGCCATGGCACCGGCGTCCGGCTCCCTGTGGCCGGACCTCGTGTACGCGGACCCGGAACCCGACACCGACCAGGAGTCGTACGGCTACTCAGGCAATCTCCACTCCAGCTACAACCGGCTGAGCACCCTGGCCCAGGCGTACTGCCAGCAAGGCACCGGCCGCACCGGCGACACGACGCTCAGGACCGCGATCCTCACCGGGCTCGACCATCTGCACACCGAGGTCTACCACGCCGGCCAGACCCGCTACGGCAACTGGTACAGCTGGCAGATCGGCGCCCCGCAAGCGCTGCTGGACGTGTGTGTGCTGATGTACGACTCTTTGTCGGCGACGCAGATCGCGAACTACGTGTCCGCGGTCGACCACTTCGTGTCCGATGCGGCGGTCGCGAGCTACAGCGGCACCAGTACCGGCGCGAACCGCGTCGACCTGTGCCGGGTGCTGGCGCTGCGCGGGATCGTCGGCGCGAGTGCCGCGAAGGTCGCGCTGGCCCGGGACGCCCTCTCCCCCGTCTTCCCCTACGTCACCAGCGGCGACGGCCTCTACAGGGACGGGTCGTTCGTCCAGCACACCACCGTGCCCTACACGGGCTCGTACGGCTCGGTCATGCTCGGCGGGCTCGGGATGCTGTTCGCGCTGCTCACCGGGTCGACCTGGCAGGTCACCGACGGGAACCGGCAGATCGTGTTCGACGCCGTGGAGAACGCCTGGGCGCCCTTCCTCTACAACGGCCTGGTGATGGACGGCGTCTCGGGCCGGGCGATCAGCCGGGGTGTCTCCGCCGCCGACGCCCAGCAGATCCAGCAGAACGACCATCTGCGGGGTCATCCGATCCTCGCGTCGATCGTCCTGCTCGGGCAGAGCGCGAGCGCCACCGAGAACGCGCGCTGGCGCGGACTGGTGAAGGGCTGGATCCAGCGCGACTACTACAGCCCGCCGATGAGCGACCCGTCGCTCGGGCTGACGGGCCTGGCCCGCCTCAAGGGCGTCGTCGACGACACGACGGTCACCGCGACCGCCGAGCCGACCGGCCACCGCCTGTTCACCGGCATGGCCCGGGCCACCCACCGCAGACCCGGCTGGGCGGCGTCGATCAGCATGGCCGACCGCAGGATCACGTACTACGAGACCGGCAACGGCGAGAACCTGCGCGGCTGGCACACCGGCTCCGGAATGCTGTACTGGTGGGGCGACACCTACGCCAACGGCCAGTACAGCGACGCCTTCTGGCCCACCGTCGACCCCTACCGCCTGCCCGGCACCACGGCCTCCCGCAAGACGCTCGCGGACGCGGCCGGCGGCGACTGGGGCGCGTCACTGCCGGACGTGAACTGGGTCGGCGGCGCCACGGACGGTCAGCGGGCCGCGATCGGCCAGTATCTCAAGGGACTTCAGTCCACGCTCATGGCGAAGAAGTCGTGGTTCTGCGTGGACGACGCGATCGTCTGCCTCGGCGCGGGCATCAAGTGCACCGACGGCACGACCGTGGAGTCGACGATCGAGAACCGCAACCTCGGCCCCACCGGGAGCCATGCCTTCACGGTGGACGGCACCGCATACCCGGCCACCTGCCCCTGGTCACAGCAGTTCACCGGGGCGCGCTGGGCGCACATCGGCGGCATGGGCGGCTACGTCTTCCCCGGCGGCACGACCTTCACCGCCCTCCGGGACTCCCGCGACGGCAGGTGGAGCGACATCAACAAGGGCGGTTCCACGACCGTCCTCACCCGCAGGTACCTGACGCTGTACGTCGATCACGGCACGAACCCGACGAACGGCGGCTACGCCTATCTGCTCATGCCGGGTGCCACGGCCGCGCAGACCCAGGCGCGGGCCACCGCCACCGGCTGGCTGAGCGTGCTCGCCAACACCGACGGCCAACAGGGCGTATCCGTGCCCTCGTTGGGGTTCACGGGCGTCAACTTCTGGTTCGGCGGCACGGTCGGCGACCTCGTCGCGAGCGACCCCTGCTCCGTGATGATCAGCGAGAAGGGCGACGGTACGGCGGCGATCTGCGTCAGCGACCCGATGCGGATGCGCACGAGCCTCACCCTCACCTGGAACCGGGCGGTGTCCGCCGTGCTGTCGAAGCCGTCCACCGTCACCTCGGCGACGACGGGCTCCTCGCTCCAGCTGACGTTCGGCGACCTCACCGGCACGGCCGGAGCCACTCAGAAGATCACCGTGAGGCTGGGGTGACTTCCAGGAACCGGTGCAGGGACGTCTTCATCGCGCTGACGAAGGCGTCCCTCGTCTCCTCCCCCAGCACGTCCAGCGACAGATAGGGGTTCAGGTCCTCCAACTCCACCAGCAGCAGCTCCCCGCCCGGCGCGCGGCAGGCGTCGACGCGTTGGATGCCGTGGTCGAGGGTGTTCCAGTCGACGAACCGGCGCGCGAACTCCAGGTCCTCCACGGTGGGTGCGTACGGCTCCAGCTGCCAGCGCCGGTCGGGGTGCGGGGCATAGAGGGCGTACTGGAAGTCGTGGTCGACGAAATAGAAGGACACCTCGTAGGCGAAGTCGACGCAGGGCTGGACCAGGACGTCCCCGGTCGCGAGGGCGCGCGCCTCGTCGGCGTGGACGATCTTCAGGCCCATGGAGTCGGCGCCGAGCTTCGGCTTGACGACGTACCGGTCCATGTCCGGCAGCCGGTGCAGGTCCTCGGCGCGGTCGACGGTGGGGATGACCGGGAAGCCCGCCGCGTGGAGGTCGAGGAGGTACTGCTTGCCCGCCATGTCGGCCCTGCCGGAGAGCGGGTTGTAGACGCGCGCCCCGGTCGCCAGCGCGTGGTCGCGGAAGGCGTCGTAGGACTTCTGGTACGTGAGCACGGGACCGCTGTTGCGTACGACGACCGCGTCGAAGGCGTCCATCAGCGCCACGGCGTCCCGCGGGTCGCACAGGGCGAGGTCGAAGTCCGCGCGCAGTCGTGCGGTCAGGTGGATGTCCTCGTCGCAGTACCGCCGCCCGCGCGCCTCGTAGGCGAGGTCGGTGACGTACAGGATGCGCGGCATGCGGAGCTTCCCCTCGGTTTGTCGACTCGGCGACGGGAGGCGATCGTATGCGGCGGGCGCGCGTCGAACAAAATGCCGGATCGCCAGGTCACAGACCTGCCGTCCACAGCTCGTGCCGGCCGATCCCCTTGAGGTCGGGGAGCACGGTGCGGCGGGGCGCGGGAGCGACGGAGGCGTACGACGGGACGGCGAGGACCCTGCACCCCGCCGCCTCGGCGGCCGCGACGCCGGTGGGCGAGTCCTCGACGGCGAGGCAGGCCGCCGGGTCGACGCCGAGGCTGCGGGCGGCGGCGAGGTAGGGGTCCGCGGCCGGCTTGGTGCGGGGTGTCTCGCCCTCGGCGATCGTCGTACGGAACCGGTCGCGGCCGAGGACGCCGAGGACGGCGTCCATGACGGGCCGCGAGGACGCAGAGACCAGCGCCGCCGGAATGCCCGCCTCCTGGAGGAGGTCGAGGAGTTCGAGCGCGCCCGGCAGCGGGGTCGCCTCCTCGCGGACGGCTGCCAGGAAGCGTGCCTCCAGGTCGGCGGCCAGCCGCTGCGGGTCGTCGCCGGTGAGGGTGTGGAGGTGGGCGGCCGTGTCGAAGACCGAGCGGCCCAGGACATGGGCCACCTCGACGTCCGGGACCGTCTCGTGGACCGTCCGCAGCCACAGCGACTCGGTGTCGACGAGGGTGCCGTCCATGTCGAGGAGCACGGCATGCGGGGCGGCGGCGAAGGGGCGGCCGTCCAGCGTCCAGTGCCGGTCGGGGTGACGGCCGATGGCCGCGAACACCTGGGCGGCGACGTCCACGTGGCGAAGCACGGGCGGTGCGGCGCCGATGCCCGGACCGGCCGCGGCCAGCCACGCCGTGCGCTCCTCCGGCGTACGGCCGCCATGGCCGCCCGCGTCGACATGGCCGTGGTCGGTGACGACGAGGACGGTCCAGTGCTCGTCGGCGTACGAAGGGCGGGACCGGATCGCGGCGAGCAGCCGGCCGAGGCGGCGGTCGGCCTGTCGTACGGCCGCCTCGTACGCCTCTCCGCAGCCGAGGAAGTGTGCCGTCTCGTCGGGCGCGCCGAGGTAGACGAACGAGGCGTCCACCTCGTCGGCGGCGAGGACGGCCGCGGCCGCGTCGGTGATCTGTTCGTCGCAGCGTTCCCAGGACTTGGGGGTGTCCGCGACGGGCTCGATGAACACGCTCCTGGACGGGGCGCGGAACAGGGGCCCGCCGTCGCGGACCTGCATCAGTGGGCGCCAGCCCGCGGCGACGAACGTACGGCGGCCGTCCTGTTCGGCCAGCCGGGTCGCGAAGTCGGGGAAGACGTCGAGGCGGTGTCCGGTGAAGTCGTTGCTCCACACGCCGTGTTTGGCCGCGGTGACGCCGGTGACGATCGTCGCCCAGCACGGTCCGGACATGGTGGGGGTGTCCGCGTCCACCTCGACCGGGGTGAGGAAGCCGTCGGCGGCCAGGCCGGCGAGGTGCGGGGTGGGAAGACGGCGCAGTACGTCGAGACGTACGCCGTCGATGCCGACGACGAGGACACGGCTCTGCATGGAACGTCCTTCCGGGTAAGGGGGGTTGGCGTGTCAGGCCGAGCGGGAGAGTTCCTCCGGGCCGACCTCGTACGCGAACGGCAGGCCCTGCGCGTAGCGGACGACCTCGTCGACTGCCCAGTCTGTCATCCGGTGCAGTTCGTTGCCGAGGGAGCCCGCGATGTGCGGGGTGAGCAGGACGTTGGGCAGCGTGTACAGGGGCGAGTCGGCGGGCGGCACGTCCGGTTCCGTGACGTCGAGGACGGCGTGGACACGGCCGGTGACCAGGTGGGCGGTGAGGGCGGCGGTGTCGACGAGCGAGCCGCGGGCGGTGTTGACGAGGGTGGCGCCGTCCTTCAGCAGGGCGATGCGGCGGGCGTCGAACATGTGCCGGGTCTCGGGGAGTTGGGGCGCGTGGACGGAGACCACGTCGCTGCGCCGGACGAGTTCGTCGAGCGGCACCGACGTCACCCCGAGCCTGCGGGCCTCGGCGGCGTCGACGTACGGGTCGTGCAGCAGGACGTCGAAGTCGTGCGGGCGCAGCAGGTCGATGACCCGGCGTCCGATGCGGGAGGCGCCGACGATGCCCACGGTGCGCCGGTAGTTGCCGTGGCCGCTGTAGTACGGGAGCAGGTCGGGTTGGGCGCGGGTGGTGGCGTAGAGCTGGGCGATGTCGAGGACGCGCTTGCCCGCGAACAGGATGACGGCCAGGGTGAATTCGGCGACGGGCAGGGCGTTGGCGGCGGCCGCGGAGGAGACCGTGATGCCGTGCCGCCAGACGGCTTCGGTGACATGGTGCTTGACGGAGCCCGCCGCGTGGACGACCGCCCGCAGCCGGGGCAGCCGGCGCAGCGCCTCCTCGGTCAGCTCGGGTGCGCCCCAGTGGGTGAAGAGGACTTCGGTGCGGGCGAGTTGGTCGGCGTGGGCTTTTTGGTCCGTGGCGGTCAGGTCGGTGACCGCGGTGGTCGTGTCGACACGGGCCACGGAGGCCAGTCGGTCCAGGGCGCCTTCGGCGAGCAGGCGGTGGTGGATGTCGGCGCCCATCGCGAGCAGGGTCCGCGGTCGGGGGGCGGTGGGCAGGGGGCGGGTGCTGTTCAGGGGGGTGCCTTCCGGTACGGGCGGCGCGGCGGGCGTCGGGCGCGCGGGAACCGTCACTTGACCGCGCCGGCGGTCAGGCCGGAGCGCCAGAAGCGCTGGAGGCACACGAACGCGACGATCAGCGGGACGACGGCGACGAGGGAGCCCGTGATCACGAGCGAGTAGTACTCGGGCTGCTGCTGGGTGACGCTGTTCCACATGAACAGGCCCAGGTTGACCGGGTAGAGCGAGTCGTCGTTGAGCATGACGAGGGCGCCGAAGAAATTGTTCCAGCTGGCGGTGAACGAGAACAGGAAGATCGTCATGAAGCCGGGCGCCAGCATGGGCAGCGAGATCCGGGCGAACAGCCGCAGTTCACCGGCCCCGTCGACGCGGGCCGCCTCCAGGACCTCGTTCGGCACATAGCCTTCCGAGAAGACGCGGGCGAGGTAGACGCCGAAGGGGTTGACCAGGGCCGGCAGCAGCAGCGCCCAGTAGGTGTTGACGATGCCCGCCTTGCTGGCGAGCAGGTACATCGGCAGTTGGATCACGGTGGTGGGGACGAGGACGCCGCCGAGCACCACGCCGAACAGCTTCTCCTTGCCCCGGAACGCGTACTTGTCGAAGGCGTAGCCCGTGGCCACGCACAGGAGGGTGGAGGCGGCGGAGCCGACGACGGAGTACAGGATGCTGTTGCCGAACCAGCGCAGATAGATGCCGTCGTTGAAGGTCAGGACGCGCTGGAGGTTCGCGAAGAGGTTGAAGTCGCCGAAGCTGAAACCCGAGGTGGCGAACAGGTCGCGGTGGTTCTTGGTGGCGGCGAACAGCAGCCAGCTGACCGGCATGAGCGTGTAGAAGGCGGCGACGAGGAGGATGCCGTTGACGACGCCCTGGGAGAGGAGGAGGTTCGTGGAGGTGCGGCGTCGGGTCTCGGCCGGGGCGGGGCGCGGGCCGGTGTCGCTCTCGGATGCGGGTGCGGTGCCGTGGACGAGGGTGCTCATGACGTGGCCGCCTTCCACCGGTTGCCGAGCCGGGTGACGAGATAGGACAGGGCGATGCCGAGCGCGGCGAGCAGCAGGGACGCGGCGGCGGCGAGCCCGTAGTCGTGCCGCACGAACCCGGCCTTCCAGATGAAGAGCGTGGGCGACCACTCGGTGTCGACGGCGGGCGCGCCCCGCTGGTTGAGGAGTTTCGGCTCGGTGAAGATCTGGATCGCGCCGACGCAGGTGAACAGAACGGTCATGACGACCGCGGAAGCGATCATCGGGACCTTGATGCGCAGGGCGGTGCGCAGGGCTCCGGCGCCGTCCACCACGGCCGCCTCGATCACTTCGCGCGGAACGGCCTGCAACGCGGCGTAGAAGATGACCATGTTGTAGCCGGTCCACTGCCAGGCGCACAGGTTGACCATCGAGGCGAGTACGTGGTCGTTGCTGTAGAAGTCCCAGGACCCGCCCAGCGCGCCGATCCAGTCGAGCACGGGGCTGAGGCCGGGTGTGTAGAGGTAGATCCAGATGATCGAGGCGATCAGTCCGGGGATCGCGTGCGGCAGGAACAGGGCGAGCTGGAAGATCCGCTTGGCGCGGGCCAGGGCCGAGTCGACGAGGAGGGCCAGGGCGAGCGAGCCGCCGATCATCACCGGGATGTAGAGGGCGCAGTAGAGCGCGATGTGGGCGAAGGACGACCGGAAGCCGTCGTCGGACAGTGCGTCGGCGTAGTTGTCGAGGCCGGAGAAGACGCGTTCGGCGCCGCCGAAGCCCAGGCCGGAGGACCGCTCCTGGAAGAGGCTCATCCAGAGCGCGTAGCCGATCGGCGCCACCATGACCACGGCGAACAGGGCGAAGAACGGGACGATGAAGAGGGCGGCGGTGCGGTGCTGACTGCACCGGAGCCGTGCGGCGCCCGGGGCGGGGGCTTGGGGTGGGGCTTGGGCTGCGGCTTTGGCCAGCGCTTCGGCAGGGGCCTTGGCCGGGGGCCGGCGCCGCATGGCCTGCCGGCTCGCGGGGCGGGCGGAGGGGAGTGCCACGGGGGCTCCTTGACGGGCGGGGGTGATGGAGTGAGCCGGGTAGGCCAGGTGGGCCGGGGGTGGGTGTCGCTCGCCCGCGCTTGCGGGGTGCCGCCGCGCCCACCCGTGCCGCCCCAGCGGCACGACTGCCCGCGGCCAGGTGGGGACGTGCGGGCCAGGGGCACTACTGCCCGCGGCTGCGTAGGGACGCGCTTCTCGCTACTTGGCGAGTTTCAGGCCCCGGTCCTCGATGCCCGACTCCGCCTTCCGCTGGCCCGCGTTCACGCCCGCCACGAAGCCGGACTTGGCGGCGGTGTCCTGGACCGCGGTGTAGACGTCCATCTGGTCGGGGCCCCACGTCCAGCCGGGGACGATGGTGTCGACCTGCTGGGAGGCGAGGGCGTAGACGTCCTGCCCGTTCAGGTACGCGGTGTCGAACTTGGCCGCGGCCACCGCACGCATCTCGGGGTCGGCCGGCAGCGCGCTGCTGGGTGACTCCAGGTCGGCGAGGCGGGCCTCGACGCCGGCCTTGTTCGTGGTGAGCCAGGTGATGAACTCGGTCGCGGCCTCGGCGTGGTCGCTGCCCTTGAGGACGCCGTAGGAGGTGCCGCCGTAGTTGCCGCTCGCCGCGGTGCCCCAGTTGGGCATGGGGGCGGCGGCCCACATGCCGGCGAGGTCGGGCATGGAGGTCTTCATGCCGCCCGCGGACCAGGACGCGCCGAGGAAGGACAGCGTCTTGCCGGAGGTGCGCGCCTTGGTCTCCTCGGGGCTCCAGCCGGCGTAGGACTGCACGAGGTCGTCGTTGACGAGGCCGTCCCAGTAGGCGGCGACCTTCTGGGTGGCGGCGTCGTTCACGCCGGGCTTCCAGGCGTCGCCCTCGGTGGCGAACCACTTGCCGCCGGCCTGCCAGGACAGCGCGGCGAGCAGCGCCGGGTCGCTCTTCGGCATGGAGGCGAGGCGGACGTTCTTGTCCTGCTTCTTGACCTTCTCCGCGGCAGTCTTGAACTCGTCCCAGGTCTTGGGGACTTCGATGCCGTACTTCTTGAACAGGTCGGTGCGGTAGTAGTACAGCTGCGGGGCGACGTCGTAGGGCACGGTCCAGGTCTTGCCGCCGAAGGTCACCAGGCTCTGAACGGACTCCGGGAACTTCGACTTGACCGTTTCACCGGCGTACTCGGTCAGATCGATCAGGTTCCCCTGGCTCGCGAACTCGGGGACCGTCTGGTACTCGATCGTGGCCACGTCGGGCGCGTTGCCCGCCTTCACCGCGTTGGCGAGCTTGCTGTAGCCCTCGGTACCGCTCGGTATCTCGGCGAACTTCACCTGGATGTCCCGGTGCGTTCTGTTGAACGCCTCGACGGTCGACTTGGCGCCGAGTGTCCAGGTCCAGTAGGTCAGGGTGACCGGCTTGCCGTCGGACGCGGCGCCCGACGAGCCTTCGCCGCCGCAGGCGGTACCGGTGGCGAGCAGGCCCAGCACCGCGATCGCGGCGAGAGATGCGGTACGGAACGAACGTGAAGTGCGCGTCATGGAACGTCTCCTACGAGACCTCGAACGGGAAGAGGCGGTCGCGGGACATCTTTTGGGCGCGGACGATCGAAGTCAAGAGCGTTCGCGCAATACAATCAAAACGATCGACGATCGCTCAGAGAGCGATCACTTCACTCCATGACGCTCAGTTCGCGGGACGGCTGCCCCCGCAGGACGCACGGATCTTCAACTCCGGGAGCAGGTCGAGATGTTGACGCGGCGCCGGGTCCGCCGCCCCGCCCGACCGCTCCGCGAGCCGCTGGAGGAGCAGCTTGGCGGCGAGCTCCCCGACCGCCCGCTTGGGCGGCGCCACGGCGGTGAGGGGCACGTCGGCGAGGCCGGCCACCTCGTCCTCGTAGACGATCAGCGCGAGGTCGTCCGGCACCCGGATGCCGCAGGCCTGGAGGCGCGGCACCAGCACGATGGCGTCGGCGTCGCTGTGCACGAGCGCCGCGGTGACACCACGCTTCTTCACCGCCTCGACCAGGTAGTCGACGCTCGCCTCGTAGTCACCGTGCTCCCGCACGGTCGGCGCGCCCGTCGCGACGTCGAGGCCCAGGGACTGCACGGCGGCCTGATAACCCGCCGTGATCTGCGCGGCGTGCGGGCCCTCCTGCAACACGGCGGTGATCTTGCGGTGGCCGAGCGCGGCGAAGTGGCTCACCGCCACGGCCGCCCCGTGGGCACGGTCGGTGCGGACCCGGTCGAGCGCCGCCGCGGGGTTGGTGGGCGGGGCCAGGCGTTCCACCAGGACGGCGGGCACGCCGTGCTCCAGCAGCCACTTCTCCTGTCCGTCCACGGGCACGCCGTCGAACCAGCTCGGGGCGACGATCAGCCCCTCCGCCCCGCCCGCGACCAGGTGTTCGGCCTGTACCGCGTCCTCGGCCTCCACATATCCGGTCACACCCAGCACGAGCCGGGCCCCCTGGGCGGCGGCGGCCTCCCGGGCGCCGTGCACGATGTCCGCGAAGAGGTTCTGCGTGTTCGGCACGATCATCCCGATCACCGCGCCCTCGGCCCGCTCCGGCCGCGCCTGGGTCTCGGCCGCGCGCTCCCCCGGCCACACCACCGCGCCGTGCAGCCGCTGCACCCGCCCCTGCGCGGCCAGTGCCTCCACGTCGCGGCGCAGGGTGACCGCGGACACCCCCAGCTCGGCGGCGAGTTCGGCGACCCGGAGGCTGCCACGCTGCCGGACGAGTTCGAGCACTCGCTCATGACGCTGGTCGACATGCAGTCGCATGGAATCCCCCTGGTGCGAGGCCTGGACGAACGTTCTCGGGGCCGACGCGGAGCGTGATCCCGGGGCGCTCACTCTACGCCCACAAGCGTATCGATCACTTCCGATCAATACGATCACGGCGGGCCACGGACCCGCCCGGAGCGCACTCAGTCCCCCTACCGAAGAGCACTGAGTGCCATACGGGACGTACCGGTGCTACGTTCCCGTCCATGAGCTCCAGCAGCGCGGCGCCCCGGCGCGGTGAGAAGACGGAAACGGCGGCCGCCAAGCCGCCCATGCGTGACGCCCTGGTCGCGGCGGCGTTCCAGCTGTTCCTGGAGCGGGGGTACGAGCAGACCACGGTCGACGACATCGTGGCGCTGGCCGGCGTGGGCCGGCGGTCGTTCTTCCGCTACTTCCCCTCCAAGGAGGACGTGGTCTTCCCCGACCACGAGCGCTGCCTGGCCGACGTGACCGAGTTCCTCGCGGCCGGCGACGACGCGGACGACCCGGTGCTGCGGGTCTGCGAGGCGGTCCGGCTGGTGCTGCGGATGTACACCGAGAACCCGACCTTCTCGGTGCAGCGCTACCGGCTCACCAAGAAGGTCCCCGGCCTGCGCGCGTACGAGCTGTCCGTGGTGTGGCGCTATGAGCGGGCGTTCGCCGAGTACCTGCGCCGTCGCCTCGCCGGGCGGCGCGACGGGTCGCTCCAGGCCGACGTGATCGCGGCGGCCGTCGCCGCGGCGCACAACAACGCGCTGCGGTCGTGGTTGCGCTCGGACGGCAAGGGCGACGTGGGCACGGAGATGGACCACGCGCTCGGCTACGTCCAGTCGGCCTTCGGTCCGTCGCCCGCACCCGGCGACCCCGGCCGGCCCGACGACTCCGAGGACGTCGTGGTCCTCGTCTCCCGTCGCGGGGCGCCGCTGTGGCGGGTCGTCCAGGAGATCGAGGCGACGCTGGGGCACGGCCCGGAGCAGGGCTGACCCGGCCCTCGGCCGGCCTCCGCAATTCTGGGGTACCGAGTACCTTTACGGATGACACTGAGTGCCATACGCTGCGGATGTGCACGGTCGCACGGAGCGCCGCGCACGTCCGTGCCCGGGTGACCCGCGCACGTGGGATTCCGGTCGAGCGCAGGGAGTTGACCAGCGTGTACCACTACTCAGGAAGCGTCGCTCATCAGTCATCCGGTACCGCGGCGGCCGTCCTCGAACCCGCGGCCCCCGACCAGAACGCCATCGTCTTCCAGCGCTGCAACTGGTGCGGCACCGCCATGTACCACCGGCTGCTGTGTCCGGTCTGCCAGGGCAGCGACCTGCGCACCGAGCGCAGCGAGGGCGTCGGCACGGTCCGGCACTCCACCGTGGTGCACCGCAACACCCCCGGCGCGCGCAATGTGTCGATGATCGAGATGGCCGAGGGATTCGTCGTCCGCGGCCGGGTGATGGGCCCGCTCATCGGCATCCACAGCGGCGACCGGGTACGGCTGTCCACGGCCAAGGACCCTGTCCGCGGCGAGCCCGTCTTCCAACTCCTCGACGAGCCCTACCGCGCCTGGACCTGACGGTCGGGGCAAGTCCGGACTCCACCCCGCTGGCCTGATCACATCGCTCGGCCGTTTTCCTCCCCTCGCACAGACAACCCACAGGCATCTGTCACCCCTCCTCTGAGACGCGAGAGGCTCCCGGGACCGACGGGACGCCTGCGCTCGGGGTTTTGAGGAGAGGGACTTGATCCGTGCCCGGCGAATAGGTGTGACCGCCGTGGCGGTGCTGGCGGCCCTGGTGGGGTCGCCCGGACCGGTGCAGGCGCAACAGGCGCCTGATGCGGGGGTGTTGAGTGCGAGTGGGGAGAACGGGCTGCCGCCGGGGTGGCGGATCGACGGGGAAGGGCCGGCGCGGGAGTTGGTCTGGCGGGCCGCGAAGCCCGTTCCCATGGGAGACGCCCGCGTCGAGTTCCGGGCCGGGGACCGGTTGCTCGGGGTACCTCGGCCGGCGAAGGACGGTCGTACCTTCCGGCTGGACCTGGCGGAAGCCGCCACCGTCGGTCTGACGGGCCTTCAAGTGACGGCCGGGGGACGTCGGTTGGACGCGGCGGCGGGCCACCGGGGCACGGTCTCCGGGGCCGCTCCGCGGCAGCCGGCCGCGCTGCCCGCGAACTCCGTCGACCCCGGCAAGCCCGGTTCGTACCGCACGGTCAGCGGGGAGTACTCACTCCCCTCGGTCCGGCTGCCGGGCTACAAGGAGCCGATCGAGATGCGGGCCGAGGTCGTGGCCCCCACGGGCGCCACGGGTGCCCGGCCGCTCGCCCTGTTCCTGCACGGCCGCCACTCCACCTGCTACAAGCCGGGCTCCACGGACGACGTGACCGGCGACTGGCCCTGCGCGGCCGGTTACAAGCCGATCCCCAGCCATCTCGGTTACCTGCGCGACCAGCGGCTGCTGGCCTCCCAGGGCTATGTGACCGTGTCGATCTCGGCGAACGGCATCAACGCCCAGGACGCGGACGCCGACGACGCCGGCGCCCAGGCGCGCTCCTCGCTGGTGCGCCTGCACCTCGCCCACTGGGCCGACTGGGCCGCCCGGCCGGACACCGCGCCGACCGCCGTACGCCAGGGCGCGAAGGCCGATCTCTCCCGCGTCCTGCTCGTCGGGCACTCGCGCGGCGGCGAGGGCGTCAACCGGGCCGCCATGGACAGCCTGTACCCGGCGCCCGCCAACCAGGACGGTTATCGGGGTCCGGTGCGCTGGAAGGTGCGCGGGACCGTGCTCATCGGACCGACGATCTTCGGCCAGAATCCGGTGGCGGACGTGCCGTCCGTGACGCTGCTGCCGGGCTGCGACGGCGATGTGTCGGACCTCCAGGGCGAGGTGTTCACCGACGGGACGCGCGGGATCAGCAAGGGCCGTGCACTGCACAGCGCGGTCTACGTGGTCGGCGCCAACCACAACTACTTCAACAGCGAGTGGACCCCGGGCCAGGCCAAGGCCCCCGCCTGGGACGACTTCGGGAAGGACGAGGAGCAGCCCGACCGGGTCTGCGATCCGGGCACCGCGACCCGGCTGACCGCCGATCAGCAGCACAAGGCGGGCGCCACCTACATCGCCGCCGCGGCGCGGCTGTTCCTCGCCGGGGACGACAAGGTGCGTCCGCTGCTGGACGGCTCCGGCAAGCGGGCCCCGTCCGCGGACCCGGCGCGGGTGCTGACCCACGCGGTCGGCGGGCGACGTACGGGCGGCTTCCTGCCGGACGGCCCGGTCAAGGTGACCGGCGCCCGGCTGTGCTCGGCGATCGACCCCGATCCCGCCGCGGCCTGTCTGCCCGCGGACACGAAGGGGGCGTCGCCGCACTTCGCGTGGTGGGAGACCCAGCGCGAGACGGGCCGCCGCGCGGTCGACCTGAAGTGGTCGGCGCCGGGCACCGCGGCGCGGATCACCCCGGACAAGCCGCTGTCCCTGGCCGGTTCGCAGAAGCTCGCGCTGCGGGTCTTCGTGCCGCCGAACACCACCGGCACCAAGCTCGACGTGTCCGTCACCGACGCCACCGGACGCAAGGCCGACCTCGGCCGCGTCCAGGTGGACGGCCTGCCGGGCAGCGACCGTACCGCCTCCTACTGGGCGCGCGAGGTACGCGTACCGCTCACCGCTGCGACCCGCGCGGGACTCGACCTCACGCACGTCAAGTCCCTGGCGCTGACGCCGCGTTCCGGCTCGGGGCAGGCCTGGCTGATGGACGCCTGGGGCTGGGCGCCCGGTATCCCGGCGGTCACGGCGGCGGCCCTGCCCCGCGTCGACGTCGGCCGCACGGTCGTCAAGGAGGGCGACTCGGGGACCGTGACCTACCGGGTCCCGGTACGGATCTCCGGGCACGGCAGCGGGCAGGTCCGGGTGTACGTGCTCGACCCGGAAACCGGCTCCGGCACGCAGAAGCTGGTGACCGTGCGTCCCGGCAGCGACGCCATCGACGTACCGGTCGAGGTCAAGGGGGACACCGCCTTCGACTACGACCAGCAGCACGACATCGCGGTGAAGGCGGTGCGGGGCGCCGTCGTGGGCGCTCACCGCGGCGGGATCACCGTCCAGAACGACGACCCCGAACCGGTGATCACCCTGGCCCCGGTCGCCGACCGGGTGACCGAGGGCGAGACGCTCAAGTGGCGGCTGTCGCTGAACGAGCCCGCGGCCGTGGACATCTGGGCGCCGCTGCGGGTGCTACCGGTCACGGACGGGGCCGAGCTGTCCACGAAGGACGTCGACCCGCAGTGGCTCCTGGACTACTCCGGTGACGTGCCGGACCCCGAGCGGTCGCTGTCCCGGGCGAACCTGTGGGTGTGGATCAACATCCCGGCGGGACGCACGAGCACCGACTTCGACGTCGTGACGATCCGGGACCAGGTGACCGAGCCGGCCGAGTCGATGCGTCTCGCGCTCACCGACGACGACGCCGAGCCGCTGCCGGACCGCCCGGTGCTGACCGGGACGGTGCTGGACGCCTCGTAGCGGAGCCGCACACACCTGAGAGGGGCACGGACGAGTCGGTCCGTGCCCCTTTCGGTCGTCACAGGGTGATGCGGATGCCCACGGTGCCGTCCGCACCCCGGCGCAGCCGGCTGCCGAGGAGGCTGAGCCGGCCCATGATGCCGTACTTGCGTGCGATCAGGCTGCGGTACCGGGCGCTGGTCTCGGCGTCGCAGATCTCGGCGGTGGCCGGTACCGGATCGCCGGTCGGGTTGCCGCGCAGGTCGCAGGGGCCGACGAGGACGTCGGCCCGGTTGCGGATCCGCTTGACCTTCCAGGAGTCGGCGACCGTCCACACACCGAGCGCGTCTCCGTCGCGTACCACCCAGACCGGGGTGGGGACGGTGGTTCCGTTCTTGCGGTAGCTGGTGATCAACAGGTACTTGCCGGCGGCGAGCCGCTCCAGCGGCGTGTCACTCATGACGGGAGTCTAGGCAGCGGGCGCCGGACCATCGTCGCCCGGGCGCGCGGACAATTCGGTTCACCTCCGGTTTCGTCCGAGGGATGCTGGGGGTGACGGACCGGACAGGGGGCTCGTGGGTGACCTGGAATCCTGAGCACGACGTACGGGGGCCGCTGGAAGTCGTCTGCGACGAGTCGGGGTCGGACGGGGAGAACCTCACGGGCGGCAACACCGATGTGTTCGCGCACGGCAGTGTGTCGCTGCCGGTGGAGGTCGCCGCCGCGTACGTCCAGGAGGTCCGGGACCGGATCCGCTCGCCCGCCACCGAGTACAAGGCGACCCATCTGCTGCGCGAGAAGCACCGGGACGTCCTGGAGTGGCTGCTGTCGCCCTCGGGTCCGATCGACGGCCACGCCCATGTCCATCTCACCGAGAAGGGGTACTTCGTCGTCCACCGGACCCTCGACCTGCTGCTCGGCGACGGGACCGAGGCGCCCGCCCTGTACCGGGAGGACCGGCCGGCGGTCGGCGCGGAGCGGTGGCGGGACTTCCTCGACGCCGCCAACCGGCTGCTGCGGGTGCGGCTCGACGGGGAGGCGGACGGCGCCGTCGACGGCTTCTTCCGTACGGTGGACGATCTGCGGCGCGCTCGCCCCCGGTCGGAGATCCTGGAGCGGCTCGCGGCGGCCCGGCCCCGCGCCGACGCCTACCGGGCGCGGCTGCTCGAAGGGCCGCCCCTGATCCCCGTGCTGAATCCGCTGCTGCCCGCCATCGTGCACACCGTCGCTCACTGGAGCGCGGGCGGGCGGTCGGTGCGGGTGGTGCACGACCGGCAGAACATGCTCACCGAGCAGCGGATCGCCTGGATCGAGGAGCAGGCGGTGCGGGCCGGCGTCGGGTTCGACGGCATGGAGCTGGTCCAGGCGCGGTGGGATCCGCGGATCCAACTGGCCGACTTCCTCGCGGGGATCGCCCGCAAGACCGCCTCCGACGTGCTGGGCGGCCAGGTGGATCCGGTGCTCGTGGCGCTGCTGCGCCCCTATGTGGGGCCGACATCGGTGTGGGGCGACGAGGGCAGCTGGGCGGTGCTCGCGCCGGGGCCGGTGGACGGAGTTGCCCCCGCGGTCTCGGCAGACGTCAACTTCGCGGTCTAGATTGCGCCTTGACGTCGTATCCGAGCAGGCACTCCAGGAGTACAGAGCCCCGTGACGGACCACTCGCCGACCGCCGCCGCGTCCCTGCGCGGCCGGATCAACACCCTGCAGCCGCACACGGCGCGGATCTGGAACTACTGGCTGGGCGGCGGGGACTACTACGAGGTGGACCGGGTGGCGGGCGACCGCATCCGTGAACTCCACCCGGCCATCGACGAGTACGCCCGCGCCGACCGGCTGTTCCTGGGCCGCGCGGTGCGCCATCTGGTCGCCGAGGCGGGCGTGCGGCAGTTTCTGGACGTAGGCACCGGCCTGCCCACCGCGGACAACACACACGAGGTCGCCCAGCGTCTCGCCCCGGACGCGCGGGTCGTCTACGTCGACAACGACCCGCTCGTCCTGGCCCATGCCCGCGCGCTGCTCACCAGTACGCCCGAGGGCCGCACCGACCACCTCGACGAGGACCTGCGCAACGTGGACGCGATCCTCCAACGGGCCGCCGCCACCCTGGACTTCACCCGCCCGGTCGCGCTGATGCTGCTCGGGGTGGTCATCTTCCTCGGCGACGACGAGGACCCGTACGGCGTCGTGCGCCGCCTCCTGGACGCGTTGCCCGCGGGGAGTCACCTCGTCCTGTCGCACACCGTCGTCCATCCGGCGATGCCCGACGTGGACGCGGCCGTCCAGTTCTGGAACGCGCACGGCACGCCCCGGCTGACCCAGCGCACGCCCGAGGCGGTGGCGCGGTTCTTCGAGGGCCTGGAGGTACTGGCGCCGGGAGTGGTGTCGTGCTCGCGGTGGCGGGCCGAGGGCGCGGACGGGTCCGAGCCTGCCGAGGTGGCGCTGTACGGCGGGGTCGGCCGCAAGAAGTGATCCCTGCCCGGGTGAACACGACAGCCGTGGGGCCCGTATGAGGGGAGGGCACTCGACTTCGCCGGGGCCCCGCGGTGTTGCCGCCGCACGTTCGGGGTTCGGGAGCCATGCATGAGGCACGCACGACGACGGATGGTCCGGCGAGTGACACGGCTGGCCGCGGTCGGCGGACTCCTGCTGGGCGGCACGATGGTCACGCGCGCCGTCGCGAGCGAACCCACCGGCCCCTCCGCCCTGCCCCGTACGACGGCCGCCTCCGCGGCACAGACCGGCACCGAGCTGGTGGCACGGCTGGGCACCTCCCGTACGGCGGGCAGCTGGATCGGGGACGACGGCCGCGAGGTCGTCGCCGTCACCGACCAGGACGCCGCCGCACAGGTGCGCAAGGCGGGCGCCACTGCGAAGGTCGTCCCGCACAACATGGACGAGCTCAAGTCGGCCACGGGGACGCTGCGTTCGGCGCCCCGGGTGGCCGGGACGGCGTGGGCCGTCGACTACCGCACCAACGAGGTGGTGGTACGGGCCGACAGCACCGTCTCCGCCGCGGACTGGAAGCGGCTCACCCAAGTCGCCGAGGGCATCGGCGGTTTCGTGCGCATGGAGCGCACCGCGGGCACCTTCACCCCGCGCCTCAACGGCGCGCTGCCCATCCTGTCGACGGGCGGGCGCTGCTCGGCGGGCTTCAACGTGACCAACGGACAGCAGGACTTCATCCTCACCGCCGGGCACTGCGGGCCCACCGGATCGGTGTGGTTCGCGGACAACCGGGGCCGCACCCAGCTCGGCGAGACGACCGTGCAGAACTTCCCCGGCGCCGACTTCTCCCTGGTCAAGTACGACAGCGGCCGGGCGGGCGACGGCGCGGCGGTGGTGTCGGTGGGCGGCGGCAAGGGCGTGCTGATCACCGGCGCGGCCGATCCGGCCGTCGGGCAGCGGGTGTTCCGCAGCGGCAGCACCAGCGGGCTGCGCGACGGTCAGGTGACGGGGCTCAACGCCACGGTCAACTACCCCGAGGGGACGGTGACCGGGCTGATCGAGACGAACGTGTGCGCCGAACCCGGGGACAGCGGTGGTCCGTTGTTCTCCGAGGGGATCGCACTCGGGGTGACGTCGGGCGGCAGCGGTGACTGCACGTCGGGCGGTACGACGTTCTTCCAGCCGGTGACGGCGGCGCTGAACCAGCTCGGGGTGCAACTGCTGGTGTCGGCTCCCGCGGGCGGCGGGCAGCAGAACGCCGCACCGACCCCGTCGTCGTCCGCCCCCCAGGGCGCGGCGGCTCCGGGTGCGGCCACGCCGGGGTCGTCGGCGCCCGCGACGGGCGGTGGCGCGGAGGGCGAGACGCTGCTGGCCCGGCTCACGGACACCCGTAACGTCGGTCCGGGGCTGCTGGTCGTCGGGGGCAGTCTGATCGCGCTGGTGGCGACCCGGTACATCCGGGCGGAGCAGGACCGCAAGGCGTACCAGCGGTATTACTCGGCGACCTGGGGCTGATGCCGGGCATGGAAAAAGGCACCCGCGGAAACGGGTGCCTCAGGTGGTCTTGAGTGTCTTCCGAGGCTGGATGTCAGGCCGGCTGGGGGGCCGCGGCGGCCCACTCCAGGACGAGCCGCTGGTATTCCTCGCGCTGCTCGCCGCTCAGTGTCCCGCCCGACCGGAACCACAGGGCCCGGATCTCCTCGTTGACCTCGTCAGCCGACCTGTCGGAGGCGGGTTCAACACTGGTGGACATGATGTGAAGCATACGGGCCCCGACGTGAAGGCGCCGTGAGTAAGTACGAGTAATACGGACATATCGGACCGTGTTGCTGATCACGTCCATCTGTCCTCCCCGGTCAGGGAGTTCCCCAGCTCAGACGTGGTGGAACTCACGCTTCCGCGGCGCCGGGGGCCAGGACCCGGACGGCCAGGGCCGCCGCGCCGTGCGCCCAGTCGTGAAAATCGGACACCTTGGTCTCCAGGCCGCGGCCTGCGCCGAAACAGGTCTGAGCCGACGCTACGGGGCATCTGTCTACGCAACGACCAGATCGACTTCGTCCACGGCCAGAGATCCACAGCCGGAGAAAGGCAGTTCCTCCATGACGTTCTCCCTCGGCATCGTCGGCGCCGGGCAGTTCTCGGCCCAGTTCGCCAAGCTGTTCCTGGCCCACCCAGGCGTCAGCGACGTCCACGTCACCGACCTCCTGCCGGATCGCGCACAGCGACTCGCCGCCGCCGAAGGCCTGTCGGGCACCTTCTCGTCCTACCAGGCCATGCTGGAGTCGGAGGCGGTCGACGCGGTCGCGATCTTCACCCAGCGCTGGACGCACGGCCCGCTGGTCCTCCAGGGCCTCAACGCCGGCAAGCACGTGTACTCCGCGGTCCCCATGGCGATCACCGCCGAGGAGATCGCGGCGATCATCGACGCGGTCGAGGCGACCGGGCTGACGTACATGATGGGCGAGACCAGCCAGTACAACCCGGCGACCGTGCACGCCCGCAACCAGATCGCCGAGGGCGCCTTCGGGCGGCTCTTCTACGCCGAGGGCGACTACGTCCACGACATGGATCTCGGCTTCTACGAGGCGTACCAGTACAGCGGCGGCGAGAACTGGAAGGCCACCGCCAGCTATCCCCCGCTGCTGTACCCCACGCACTCGGTGGGCGGGGTGCTCGGCGCCTGGCGGACGCACGCGGTGAGTGTGTCGGCGATCGGCGTCGTGGACGACCGCGGGGACGGGGTGTTCGACAAGGAGGTCAGTCAGTTCGGCAACGACTTCTCCAACGCCACCGCGCTGTTCGAGGTGGCGGGCGGCGGGTCGTTCCGTACGAACGAGTTCCGGCGGGTGGGCTACCCGTCCCACATCCGCGAGTCCCGTTTCCGCTTCTTCGGCACGGAGGCGAGCATGGAGCAGCTCGCCACGTACGCGCTGTGGCAGGACAAGAACGGGGTGAAGGACATCAGCGAACTGCTGGAGCCCAAGCCCACGCTGTCCCCTGACGACCCGTCACTCCAGCACATCCCGCCGGATCTGCGGGCCGCCTTCACCTCCGGCTCGGCGCCGGTGCACGACCGCTCACGGCTGCCGCGGGAGTTCGACCACCTGCACAACGGCCATGAGGGCAGCCACCACTTCCTGGTGGACGACTTCGTCACCGCGGTCAACTCCCGCACGCTGCCGTCCGTCAATGCCTGGGTGGCGGCCCGCTACACCCTGCCGGGCATCATCGCGCACGAGTCGGCGCGGCAGGGCGGGGTACGGCTGGAGATCCCGGACTTCGGGGACGCACCGAGGTAACCGGCCCGCGCCGCAGGCCGGGTGGCCGGTCAGGTGCCCGGCTTGCGGCCGTAGATGAAGACGTCGTCGCCCGTCTTCAGCAGCGACCAGTACTTCTTGGCGTCCTTCTTGGTCATGTTGGTGCAGCCGTGCGAGCCCGGCGGGTTCCACATGCTGAGGTTCACCGAGTGGAAGGCCTGGCCGCCGTCGAAGAACTGGCTGTACGGCATGGGCACGTTGTAGATGTTCGAGACGTGGTCGATGTCCCGCCAGTAGATCTTCTTCAGGCCCGTGCGGGTCTCGTAGCCGTCGCGGCCGGTGCGCACCGGGACGGGCCCGTAGACCAGCCGGTCGCCGTCCTGGATCCAGCTCAGCTGGAGGGTGAGGTTGACGCAGGCGATGCGGCCCTTGTTGGTCGGGCACTTGCCTTCCTTGTTGGGGTTGTTGCCGACGGCCTTCTGCTTCTTCATCAGGTCCATCACACCCCAGGTGACGGAACCGGCGTAGCCGACGTTCGGCTTGATGCCGTGCTTGTTCTGGAAGGCCTGGATGGCCTTGCAGTCGGTCGTCGACTGCTTGCCGTCGACCGTGAGGCCGAGGAACTTCTCGACCTGCTTCTGGTACGGGCCGGTCTGGGTCGTGCAGCTCGCCGCCTGCGCGGGCGTGGTGCCCAGCGCGAGGGTGAGCGGTGCGGCCAGTCCGGCGACTGCGAGGGCGACGGCCCCTCGTCTGCGTATGTCCCCCATGATGTGCCATGCCTTTCCGTGTCCGGTGCGATCTCCCTGTTTGACCAGTGCACGGGGGCGGCGGTTGTATGCCGGCTCAGGCTGTGACGAAACGGTGAACTTCCAGCTCGTCCGAGCGGCGCAGCAGCTCCACCGCACGGCCGAGGACGTCCGGGGTCGCGGTGAACGGCAGGCGCAGATGATGGGTGAGCGTGGCGCGGTCGGCGGCGAAGTGCGGGCCGGGCGTCACCGCGAGCCCGTGCCGGGCCGCGCGGGCCGCCAGCTCCGTGGCGGGTGTCGTGCCGAGGTGCAGCCACAGGGACAGCCCGCCGTCCGGGACCGTGTACGTCCATCCGGTGCCGTCGAGGAGGCGTGCCAGGTGATCGCGCTGGGCGCGCAGTCGGTCCCGGCGGTCGGACAGCACCGCGGCCAACCCCTCGCCGAGGAGTTCGGCGGCGATGAGCTGTTCCAGCGGCGGTGGCGACAGTTGCGCCTGGAGCGGGTTGCGCCGCAGCTGTCGTACGAGATCGGCGGTGGCCCGGATCCAGCCGATCCGCAGGCCGGTCCACAGGGTCTTGCTGGCCGAGCCGATCTGGATCACGCGCGGGCCTGCGAGGTGGGGTTCGCTGCCGGGCGGCGTTCTGAGGTCGAGGTCGCGCAGGGTCTCGTCGGCGATGACGGTCAGGGGCAGCCGGGCGATCTCCGCGCGGGTGGCGGCGTCCATGTGCGCGCCGGTGGGGTTCTGGAAGTCGGGGACGAGATAGGCGAGTTGGGGACTCCGGGTGCGTACGGCGGTGGCCAGGTGGCCGACGTCCCAGCCGCCCTCCGACGTCACGGGCACGGGCAGCAGACGGGTGCGGCGGGCATGCAGGACCGCCAGCGCCCCCGGGTACGACGGGCTCTCCACGGCGACGGGGCGGCGCCGGTCGGTGTGGAGGTGGTCGAGGAGCAGGGTGAGGGCGGCCTGCGCTCCGGAGGTGACGAGGATCTGTTCCGGGCGGGTCGCGAGGCCGTCCCGGGTGTACCGGTCGGCCAGCAGTTCCCGCAGCCGCGGCAGGCCGGCCGTGGCGGCGCCCGAGTCGACGAGCAGGGCGGCGCTGCGCTCGGCGGCCCGGGCGAGGGCGGCGAGGTAGGCGTCGTGGGGTGCGGCCGTCAGGGCGAGGGTGAGGTCGAGGTCGGCGTCGCCGGCTCCCCCGCGGTCCAGGGACCAGGGGGTGGTGCGCTCCGTGAGACGGGCCGGGAGACGGACATGGCTGCCGCTCCCTTGCCGGGTGTGCAGCCAGCCGTCGTCACGGAGCTGGGTGAGGGCGGCGACGACGGTACCGCGACTGACACCGAGGACACGGGAGAGCTCCCGCTCGGAGGGCAGCCGGGTCCCGGCGGCCAGCCGACCGTCGACAACGGCCTCGCGAACGGCCGTGGAGAGGGAGCGGGCGAGCGGGCCGGGACGGTCCCGCCAGGGGCCGAGGGCGGCGGGGAAGCCCGGCGGAACGGGTGTGGGGCTGTCGCTGCGACTCGGGACCGGGCTGGTCGCCACCGGTGCGGGACGGGCGCCGGGGCTCGGGGCCGGGCCGGTCGCCGTCGACGCGGCCACGGATGCGGGGCGGGCGCCGGGGCTCCGGGCCGGGCCGGTCGCCGTCGACGCGGCCACGGATGCGGGGCGGTCGCCGGGGCTCCGGGCCGGGCCGGTCGCCGTCGACGCGGCCACGGATGCGGGGCGGGCGCCGGGGCTCCGGGCCGGGCCGGTCGCCGTCGACGCGGCCACGGACGCGGGGCGGGCGCCGGGGCTCCGGGCCGGGCCGGTCGCCGTCGACGCGGCCACGGATGCGGGGCGGGCGCCGGGGCTCGGGGCAGGGCCGGTCGTCACCGGTGCGCCGCGGCTCCCGGCCGGGCCGGTCGTCGTCGGAGCGGGCGCCGGTGTGGGGCGGTCGCTGTGGGGCAAGGCCGGGCCAAGCGCCAACGGAGCAGGCACCGGTGTGGGGCGGTCGCTGTGGGGCAGGGCCGGGTCGGTCGTCATTGGTCCAGTTTTGCTCAAGTGGACCAGTCCTCGGTCGTCTCCCCTCCCCTACGCTCCCCTCCATGCACCGCACTCTCGCCGACGACCTCTCCCGGCTCCCCGAACTCCTCTCCACCGCCCGCGACTTGGCCGTCCAGGAGCTGGCCGGGCTGGCCGAGCGGCCGGTCGTGCGGCTCGACAAGGCGCCCGATCCCGAGGCGCTGCCCGGCACCGGTGCCGGGGGCGAGGCGGCGCTCGCGCGGTTCGCCGAGCGGTGGGCGCCCGGGTTCTCCGGTTCGGCGGGGCCGCGCTACCTCGGCTTCGTCACCGGTGGGGCCACGCCCGCCTCGGTCGCCGGGGACTGGCTGACCGGCGCGTACGACCAGAACAGCGGGGGGTCGACGGGCTCCTGGACGGCGGCGTTGGAGCGCGAGACGGTCGGCTGGCTGCGGGAGCTGTTCGGGCTGGGCGCGGCGCACAGCGGCGCCTTCGTCACGGGGGCCACCACGTCGAACACCGTGGGCCTGGCCATCGCCCGCGAGTGGCTGGGCGAGCGGCTCGGCGTGTCCGTGTCCCGCGACGGCGCCGCCGCGCTCGGCCAGGTCGACGTGCTGTCCGGCAGCCCGCACTCCAGCATCGGCAAGGCCCTGTCCGTGCTCGGCATCGGCCGCGACCGGCTGCGGTCGGTGCCCGTGCTGCCCGGCAACCGGGAGGCCGTGGACGTCGCCGCCCTCGACCGGGCCCTGTCCGAGCTGGACGGCCGCCCGGCGATCGTGGTGGCGAACGCCGGCACCGTGAACACCGTCGACTTCGACGACCTGCGGGCCATCGCCGCGCTCAAGGAACGGCACGACTTCTGGCTGCACGTGGACGCCGCGTTCGGCGGCTTCGCCGCGCTCTCCCCGTCGTACGCCGCACTCGTCGACGGCCTCGACGCCGCCGACTCCGTCTGTGTCGACCTGCACAAGTGGCTGAACGTGCCGTACGACGCGGCCGTCCAGTTCACCCGGCGCCGGGATCTTCAGGTGGCCGTGTTCCACAACGCGTCGCCGTATCTCGGACTGCCGGTCGGCGAACCGGACTTCGTGCACCTCACCCCCGAGAACTCCCGGCGGCTGCGCGCCCTGCCGGCGTGGTTCTCGCTGGTCGCGTACGGCCGCGAGGGGCACCGCGAGATCGTGGAGCGGAACGTGGCCCTGGCCCGTGACCTCGGTGAGCGGATCGCCGGGCTCGACGGGCTGCGGCTGCTGGCGCCGGTCCGGCTGAACGTCGTGTGCTTCACCCTGGCCGACGATCCGACGCAGGAGCGGGTCGCCGCGCTGGCGCACGCGCTCGCCGAGACGGGCGAGGTCTTCGTGACCCCGACCGTCTACGACGGCACTCCCGGGCTGCGGGCGGCGTTCAGCAACTGGCGTACGTCGGCGGACGACGTGGACCGGATCATCGGGGCTGTGGCACGGGTGCGGTGACAAGGGCGGGGTCCGGGAGTTCGCGGCGGGCGCGGACCGGCGAAAGGAAGACCGGAAGAAAGGCCGTCGCCAGCAGCGCCCCGCCGGCCCACAACGTGACGCGCACACCGGCCAGTTCACCGAGTGTGCCGGAGGCCGCCGCACCGAGCGCGAGCGCGCCCGTCAGCACGAAGCGGAACGTCGCGTTCATCCGGCCCAGCAGCTCGTCCGAGGTCATCCGCTGGCGCAGGCTGACACCGAGGACGTTGTCCGTGCCGGTCTTGAACAGGGCCAGCGTCCAGCCGGCGCCGGCGAGCCACAGCCACCCGCCCCGGTCGATGAGGGGCACCAGCAGCGCGGCGGGCGCGAGGGCGACACCGGCCAGCCCGAGTGACCGGCCGTACCCCAGCCGTCCGGCGAGCGGGCGGGCGCAGCGGGCACCGAGCAGGAGGCCGAGGCCGCCCGCCGCCCAGAACAGCCCCAAGGCGACGGCCGGCAGGTCGAGTTCACGGACGAACACGACGGGCAGCATGGTGTTGACGATCTGCATGCCGACGTTGGTGAGGGCGGCGGTGAGTGCGAGGGCGCGCAGTTCCGGGTTGCCGAAGACGTGCCGGAGGCCTTCGGCGATCTGCGCCCCCAAGGTCGCCGGCCGTTTCGGTCCCGCGGGTTCCCGCGGCTGCCGGAGCCGGCTGAGCTGGAGCGCGGAGGCCAGGTAGGTCACCGCGGTGCACAGCACGGCCAAGGGGGCGCTGAGGAGCTGGACCAGGGCACCGCCCGCGCCGCGCCCGGCGACGTTGCCCACGGCCTGCAGGCCGACCATGGCCGCGTTGGCGGGCACGAGCGCCTCGCGGCCCACGAGACGGGGCAGCGCGCTCTGGGAGGTCACGTCGAAGAACACGGTCGCGGCGCCATTGAGCAGGACGACGGCGTAGAGCTGGCCGAGGGTGAGCGCGTCCGTCCACCAGGCGAGGGGGACGGAGGCGTAGAGGACGGCACGGGCCAGGTCCGCCAGGATCAGCACCCGACGGTGCCGCATCCGGTCCACCCAGGCCCCGGCGGGCAGCCCGATGAGCAGGAACGCCAGTGTGCTGAGGGTGGCGAGCGCGCCGACCTGTCCGGGTCCCGCGTCGAGGGCGGTGACGGCGATCAGGGGGACGGCGACGTAACTGACGTTCGTGGCGAGCTGGCTGAGGGCGCTCGCGGCGAAGAGGGTGCGGAAGTCGGCGGCTCGCCAAGGGGAGTCGGGTGGTTGGGGGACAGCGGCGGCGGGGTGGATGTCGGGCACACGAGAACGCTGCCCGACGCCACCCGTGCAGGACAAGTGAAAAGATCTTCGGCAACCGTTAAGCGTTACTTCGCGGTCGGGGGCGTGCGCCGGGCGCGGCGGAACCCGGAGTCGCCCACGGTGAGGCCGCCGTCCACGACGAGGGTCGTGCCGGTGATCCAGGAGGCGTCGCGGGAGGCGAGGAAGGTGATCGCGGCGGCGATGTCCTCGGGCTCGCCGACACGGCCGAGGGGGTACAGCGGGCGGATGAGGGCGAGTTCGTCGTCGCGGCCTTCCCAGGCCGTGGTGCGGACGGTGCCGGGCGCGACGAGATTCACCCGCACGCCCCGCTCGGCGGCGTGCGCGGCGAGGGTGCGGGTGAGGGAGCCGAGGCCCGCCTTGGCGGCGCTGTAGGCGTGGTTGCCGAAGTCCGCGAGGCCGTTGACGGAGCCGACGTTGACGATCGCGCCGCGGCCGGAGGCGGCCAGGTGCGGAAGGGCGGCCCGGCAGCAGCGGTAGGCGCCGGTGAGGGTGATGTCGAGGTCGGCCATCCACACGTCGTCGGGTTCGTCCTCGAACAGCGGGGCGTCGGGCGTGCAGTGGAAGGCGTTGTTGACCAGGACGTCGAGGGTGCCGAAGGCGGCGGCCGCGTGGGCGACCGCCGCCTCGACCGCCGCCCGGTCGCCCACGTCACAGCCGTACGCCTCCGCCGTCAGGCCCTCGTCGCGCAGGTTCGCCGCGGTCTTCTCCGCGGCCTCGGTGTCCCGGTCGGTCACCAGCACGCGCGCGCCTTCCGCGGCGAACCGTCGGGCGGTGGCGGCGCCGATGCCGCGGGCGGCGCCGGTGAGGAGGACTCCGTACCCCTGGAAACGTGTCATGCGGCCGAACCGTAGGCGGCCTCGCCCGTCAGCGGTAGCCGGTCACGTCGGCCGGCTTGTCCGCGTCCTGGACCTCGACGATGTAGCGCCAGGCGTCGGGGCGGCTGCCGTCGAGGTCGGTGAAGCCGTAGACCTGGGCGAGGCCGCCGCTGGAGAGGGACTGTCCGTTGAAGCGGGACACGTCCGGGTCGGCGGCGAGGGCCGCGACCGCGCGGCCGACGTAGCGCGGCGTCTCGGAGATGGCGAAGTGCGGGACCTTGGTGAGGGCGTCGCGCCAGTTGTCCTCGCGCACTCCGAAGCCTTCGAGCATCATCTCCGAGCGCAGCCAGCCCGGCGTCAGGGCGACCGCGGTGGCTCCGCGGGGGCCGAGTTCGTGGCTGAGCGCGAAGGCCATCCGCAGGACGGAGGACTTGGCCAGGTCGTAGAAGAAGGTGGCGCGGTAGTGCGTGCTGTTGTACTCGGCGGTGCCGTCGGTCATCTCGACGACCAGGCCGCCGGGGTGCCTCAGGAGGAGGGGAAGGGCGTGGTGGCTGGTGATCGCGTGGGTCTCGACGGCGAGCCTCAGCAGCCGCAGCCCGTTGTCGAGGTCGTGCTCCCACACCGGGCTCGTCCACTCGAAGAGCTTCTCGCCGCCCCAGACGTCGTTGACGAGGACGTCCAGGCGGCCCTGTTCGTCGGCGATGCGGTCGACCAGCGCGCGGACCTGCGCCGGTTCGAGGTGATCGGTGGGGACGGCGATGCCGGTGCCGCCCGCCTCCGTGACGAGGTCCGCGGTGTCCTCGACGGTCTCGGGGCGGTCGTACTCCGAGCGGCGCTCGCGCGTGCTGCGTCCCGTCACGTACACGGTGGCGCCGGCCGTCCCGAGCTCCACGGCGATGCCCCGACCGGCTCCCCGTGTCGCCCCGGCGACCAGCGCGACCTTGCCCTTCAGTGGCTGTGCTGCCATGTCCGAACCTCCCGTACGACCGTTGGTGTCGACCCCACGGTCTCCGGTAAGCCGGACATCTTCTGTCGCCTTTTACATCGGCTCTGGCGTTTTCCGGGCCGGGTCACCCGGCCGGGCGCAGCCGCTCGCCCAGTTCGTCGTCGTCCGCGACGATCCAGACGTGCCCGCCCTGGTTGGTCTCGCGCACGAAGTCGCGCAGCGCCGTGCTCTCGTCCAGGTGGCGGGACACGTCCCCCACGACGGCGAGACGCACCCGGTAGTTGACGAACTTCTGCATGACCGCCCCGGCGACCCCCGACCGCAGCCGGAAGAACTCCTCCGCGACGCGCTCGGCGGGCACGGCGACCACGTCGGCGCCCCGTCCCATGGCGTCTCCGATCAGATCCAGCGCGGCCCGCTCGCCGTCGAGCGCGGGTCCGTCGGGCGTGCAGCGCAGCACGGTGACGCCATGGAGGTTCACGAGTTCGTCAGTGGTCATGACAGGCGAGCCTAGTCGTGACCCGCCATGGCCCCCGGGGATGTTCAGTGACCGCGGGCGATCCACTCCTCCAGGTGCGGGGCCTCCGCCCCGATGGTCGTGGAGTCGCCGTGCCCGGTCAGGACCTTCGTCTCCGGCGGCAGCTCCAGCAGCCGGGCCCGGATCGAGTCGATGATCGTCGGGAAGTGGCTGTACGACCGACCCGTCGCCCCCGGTCCGCCGGCGAACAGCGTGTCGCCCGTGAAGACGGTGGCGAGCCCGGGGTCGTAGAGGCAGACCGCGCCGGGCGCGTGCCCGGGGGTGTGCAGGACCCGCAGGTCCGCGCCCGCGGCCTCGATGACCTGGCCGTCCTGGAGGTGGGCGTCGGGGTCGCGGTCGGGGTGGGTCTGCTTCCACAGCGGCAGGTCGTCGGGGTGCAGCCAGATGGTGGCGCCGGTGAGGTCCGCCAGTTCGGGCGCGGCGTCGATGTGGTCGTTGTGGGCGTGGGTGCACACGATCGCCGTCAGGCGGCGCTCGCCCACGGCCTCGGCGATCGCCCGGGCGTCGTGCGCGGCGTCGATGACGATGACCTCGTGGTCGTCGCCGACGATCCACACGTTGTTGTCGACGTCCCAGGTGCCGCCGTCGAGGCTGAACTGGCCGGAGGTGACGAGGCGTTCGATGCGGGCGGTCATCAGAGCACCACCACCGAGCGCAGTACGTCGCCGTGGTGCATCCGCTCGAACGCCTTCTCCACGTCGGTGAGTTCGATGGTCTCGGTCACGAACGCCTCCAGGTCCAGGCGGCCTTGCAGATGCAGGTCGATCAGCAGGGGGAAGTCGCGGCTGGGCAGGCAGTCGCCGTACCAGGACGACTTCAGGGCGCCGCCGCGGCCGAACACGTCCAGCAGCGGCAGTTCGAGCTTCATCTCCGGGGTGGGCACGCCGACCAGGACGACGGTTCCGGCGAGGTCGCGGGCGTAGAAGGCCTGCTGGTACGTCTCCGGGCGGCCGACCGCCTCGATGACGACGTCCGCGCCGAAGCCGCCGGTCAGCTCGCGGATCGCCTCGACCGGGTCGTTCTCACGCGAGTTGACCGTGTGGGTGGCGCCCATGGTGCGGGCCTTCTCCAGCTTGCGGTCGTCGATGTCCACCGCGATGATCCGCGCCGCGCCCGCGAGGTTCGACCCGGCGATCGCCGCGTCCCCGACGCCGCCACAGCCGATGACGGCGACGGTGTCGCCCCGGCCGACGTTGCCGGTGTTGATCGCGGCGCCGATGCCGGCCATCACCCCGCAGCCGAGCAGGCCCGCGACCTGCGGGGAGACCGAGGGGTCGACCTTGGTGCACTGGCCCGCCGCCACCAGCGTCTTCTCGGCGAACGCGCCGATCCCCAGTGCGGGCGACAGTTCGGTGCCGTCGGTCAGGGTCATCTTCTGCTTCGCGTTGTGGGTGTTGAAGCAGTACCAGGGGCGTCCGCGCAGACAGGCACGACATTGCCCGCACACCGCACGCCAGTTGAGGATCACGAAGTCACCGGGGGCCACGTCGGTGACACCCTCCCCCACCGACTCCACGACGCCCGCGGCCTCGTGGCCGAGCAGGAAGGGGAAGTCGTCGCTGATGCCGCCCTGCTTGTAGTGCAGGTCGGTGTGGCACACGCCGCACGCCTGGATCTGCACCACGGCCTCGCCCGGTCCCGGGTCGGGCACCACGATCGTCTCCACCCGGACCGGCTCGTCCTTGCCCGGTGCGATCACGCCGCGTACTTCCTGCGCCATGGTGGTGAACCCTTCCTTCGGCCCTGTCCGTTCTCCCTCCGACCCTACGTGTAACCGATCAGTAACGGCACGGGAGCGGAGGCCTCCGGCCTCAGGTCAGGAAGTCGGTCACGGCCCGGCCGAGTGCCGTCTCGTCGCGGGTGTCCGCGACGCCCAGGACCAGCAGCCGGTGCGGTACATGGACCAGGGTCGCGGCGACGTGTCCCGCCGAGATCCCCGGCCTGCCCGGTTCGACCAGGACGACGTCCGCGCGGTCGGCGGCCAGAACGGCCGTCCGCAGGGCGATCTCGTCGAAGGGACGGACGGTGGTCGCGTAGAGCACGGTCACGTCCAGCCCGGCGGTGGCGCGCAGCACCGGGTCGAGCGTGGCGCCGACCGCGAGGACCACACCGCCGAGCCCTTCCCGTACGCGCGCGAAGCCCTCCCCGCCGCCGCGCGGCTCGGCGTTGGACTCGGCGGAGACATGCACGTACGCCCGCTCCCCGTCGCGCACCGCGCCCAGCACGGCCCTGCGCACCTCGTCGGGGTGCCCCGGCACGTGCACGGTCCAGCCGGGGGTGGCCGCGACCCGGGTCAGTACCTCTTCGGCGCCGTAGCCCAGGAGGAGGGTGCCACCGCCGTCCTGCGGAAGGGAGTCGGCGGCGGCGAGAAGCATGTCGGACTGCACGGGACGACCTCCAGGTGAGGAATTCTCGTAAAGGCGTCAAGAATCCGTCAGGAACAACTCGACGGTTTCTCGTAGAACCCTGGATTCCCCCCACCTGGGCCGTTCACTCCGCGAAATTCAACCTTTAACAAGTCCACAGGAAGGTAGCTTTCTCTTTGCCCGGTCCAGATCCCTGCCTGGTTCTTCGCCCTGTCCTTTCGCGCTTAGGTTGACGCCGACTCTCCCCGCAGACGGAGTGGAAGGGGACATCCCGTCATGGTCCACAGCGACCCGCGTTCCACAGCACGTCCGTGCGTCCGCCTCATCGCCGGGCCGACCGGCGTCGGCAAGAGCGCGGCGGCCACCGCGCTGGCCCGGGAAACCGGCGCCCCGGTCGTGGTCGCCGACCGGCTGCAGTGCTTCACCGACCTCGCCACCACCAGCGCCCGCGCGGGCGCCGACGTACCGGGGGCGCGCCGCCACTGGCTCGGGGACCGCACCTTCGCCGACGGCGACCTGGGTGCCGTGGCGGCCACGGACGCGCTGGTCGCGCTGGTGGAGCGGCTCGGCGACCGGCACCGGCTGGTGATCGTCGAGGGCGGTTCGATCTCGCTGCTGCGGGAGCTCGCCGCCCGGCGGACCGCGCTGGACTGGCGGCTGACGGTCCAGTTGCTCGCGCCGCCCGACCGGGCCGAGTACGTCGCGAACCTCACCCGCCGGGCCCACGAGATGCTCACCCCGGAGCCGCCCGGCCGCAGCCTCCTCGACGAACTCGCCGTGCTCTGGCGCGAGCCCCGGCAACGCTGGCTCGCGGCGTCCGTCAACGGCTTCGAGGCGGTCCTCGAATGCTGCGCCAAGTACGGAATCGACGTGTCGACCATCGGTGAACAGCCGCTTTCCGCGCATGTTCTGAACCGCATGGCCACGCTCATCGCCGAACGGCACGCCGAGCACGGATTTCTCCAGTACCGGGTGTTCTCCGAAATTTTCGACGGCCGAACAATAGATTCCGGACCCGAGGCGACGGCAGTGGAGCGTGCAGCATGAAAACGGTTGGCACGGACAGCGCATTCGCTGCGCACGATTTCGGCCACATCATCCAGTCCCGGCCACTCGACGTCCTGTCGCCGCGTTCCGGTGCCGAGGTGCAGGGCCTGGTCGCCTTCGCGGACCGGCACCGGCTGCCGGTCACGGCCCGCGGCCGCGGACTCGCCCCGTACGGGCAGAGCCAGGCCGACGGCGGTTACGTCATCGACATGGGCGCCCTGAACGAGGTGCGCTGCGTGCCGGACGAGCGGACGCTGATCGCCGGGGCGGGTGCGACCTGGGCTGACGTGGTGCGCGCCGCGCTGGCCGTCGGCCTCGCACCCCCCGTCCTCCCCGACCATCTCGGCGCGAGCGTCGGCGGGGTGCTCAGCACCGGCGGCTTCGGTACCTCCAGTCACCGGTGCGGGCTGGTCGCCGACTGGGTACGGGAGGTGGAGGTGGTCACCGGTACCGGCGAGCGGCTCGTCTGCTCCGCCGAACGGCACCCGGACCTCTTCCGAGCGGTCCTGGCCGGTCTCGGCCAGTGCGCGCTGATCCTGCGGGCCGTCCTGCGCCTGGTACCCGCGCCCGAGCGGGTCCGCCGCTACCGGCTCTACCACGACGATCCCGGCCCGTACTTCACCGACCAGCGGCGCATCGCCCGCGACAGCCGGTTCACCCATGTCGTGGGCCAGGCCCGCCCGGCCCTCGGCGGCGGCTGGCGTTACATGATCGAGGCGGTCGCCCCGCACGACGGCGAACTCCCCTGTGTCGACGACCTGTTGATCGGCGACCTCGACCACGACCGGGACACCCAGGAGATCGAGGACCTGTCCTACGCCGAGTACCTCCACCGCCTGGACCGTGACGAACGGCTGCTGCGCGCCACCGGCGAGTGGGAGCGCCCGCACCCGTGGCTCGGCCTGCTGCTCCCCGAGGAGGTGGCCGAGGCCTCCGTCCCGGGTGCGCTCACCGAGCCCGAGCAGCGGGGCCTGCGCACCTGCGGAGTGGTGCAACTGCGCCCGCTGAACGGCCGTACGCTGCGCGCCCCGATGCTGCGCAGGCCGGCCGGTGAACTCCTGTGTCTGCTCTCCATGATGCGCACCGCGCCGCCCTCGGACCCGGACACGGTCCGCCGCATGCTCGCCGCCAACCGCGCCCTGTACGAGCGGGCCCGAGCCGTCGGCGGGGTCCTGCACCCCATGAGCGCGCTGGCGATGACACCCGAGGACTGGCGCAGCCACTTCGGCGCCGACTGGGCGGACCTCGCGCAGTCCAAGGAGCGCTACGACCCGCACGCCATTCTGACGAGGGGCTACGGGATGTGGGCGGATGCGCGCTGACCGCCCAGGCGCCCCCTGGGCGCGGCGGCCGACGTAGCCTGAATGCTCCGCCCGACTCCGAGGGAGCGCCGTGAGCATCGCAGAGCCCGAGCCGGCCACGCCCACCTGGCGGCTGCTGCTGGGATACGTCCGGCCGCATCGGTGGGCGCTGCTGCTGGGCGCCGTTCTCTCGCTGCTGACGGGGGCCACCGGGCTGCTGTTGCCGCTCGTGGCAAGGGAGTTGATCGACGACCTGTCCCACGACCGCACGGTCACGGGCGCGTTGCTCGTGATGTCGGCCCTGGTGGTGGGCAACGCGGCGGTGGGGGCGCTGGGTTCGTACGTGCTGCGCAGGACCGCCGAGTCGGTGGTGCTCGGCGCGCGGCGCGCTCTGTCGTCGTATCTGCTGCGCCTGCGCATCACGGCCGTCGACCGCACCGAGCCCGGCGACCTGATGGCGCGCATCACCTCGGACACGACGTTGCTGCGCGAGGTCACCACCGACTCCCTCGTCGGCCTCGGCACGGGCGGGCTGACGCTCGTCGCGACGATCGTGATGATGGGCCTGGTCGATCCGGTGCTGCTGGGCGTCACGCTGGCCGTCATCGCCGCCGCGGGCACGGTCCTCGGCGTGATCGTGCCGCGCATCAACAGGGCCAGCCGGCAGGCGCAGGACGCGGTCGGAGTGATGGGCGCGTCACTGGAGCGGATCCTCGGCGCGCTGCGCACGGTGAAGGCGTCGGGCGCGGAACACCGGGAGGAGCGCACGCTGCACGAGGCCGCCGAGGAGTCCTGGCGGCAGAGCGTGCGCGCCGCCAAGTGGTCGGCGGCGGCGGGCAATACGGCGGGCCTGGCGATGCAGATCGCCTTCATCACGGTCCTCGCCGTCGGCGGGGCCCGGGTGGCGACCGACGCGATCGACGTGGGCACGCTGGTGGCGTTCCTGCTGTACGTCTTCTATCTGATGTCCCCGATCCAGCAGGTCGTCGGCGCGATCACGCAGTACCAGACGGGTGCCGCGGCCCTGGCCCGCATCCAGGAGGCGCTACGGCTGCCCGCCGAACCGGCCGACCTGCCCGCCCCCTTGCCCGCCCCGGGCGCCGAACCGGCCACCCTGGCCTTCACGGACGTGCGCTTCCGCTATGCCGACGACCTGCCGTACGTCCACCACGGGGTGACGTTCTCGGTGCCGGCCCAGGGCATGACGGCGTTCGTCGGCCCGTCCGGCGCCGGCAAGACCACGGTGTTCTCGCTGATCGAGCGCTTCTACGACCCCGAGTCGGGCACCATCGCCCTGGACGGCCGCGACCTCGCCGACTGGCCGCTGCCGCAACTGCGGTCGGCGATCGGGTACGTCGAGCAGGACGCGCCCGTGCTGTCGGGCTCGCTGCGGGACAACCTGCTGCTGGGCAACCCGGAGGCGGCCGAGGACGCGCTGACCCGTGTGCTGAAGACGACCCGGCTGGACGGTCTGGTGGCCCGGCTGCCCCGCGGTCTGGACACACTGGTGGGACACCGCGGCACCAAGCTCTCCGGCGGCGAGCGCCAACGCGTCGCCATCGCCCGCGCGTTGCTGCGCCGCCCCCGTCTGCTGCTCCTGGACGAGGCGACCTCGCAGCTGGACGCGGTCAACGAGGCGGCGCTGCGCGACACGGTCGCGGACGTGGCCCGTACGACCACCGTCCTCGTCGTCGCACACCGGCTGTCGACGGTCACCATGGCCGACCGGATCGTGGTGATGGACGCGGGCCGGGTGCGCGCGGTGGGCACACACCGCGAACTCGTGGCGTCCGATCCGCTGTACGCGGAGCTGGCGGCGACACAGTTCCTGGCGACGGCGGGGTGAACCCCGGGCTCAGGCGCGGCGGTTGCGCTTGCGCACCAGGGCACGCACCGACTTCGACCCGACGATGCCGATCAGCATGCCCGCGAGCGGGAGCGCGATGTCGACCCAGGGGTCACGGATGGGCTTGTAGACGGCCGTACCGTCCTTGATCTCGATGTAGCCGAGCGGCCTGGCGTCGACACCGCCTCCCCCGCCTCCGCCCTCCCCGCTCAGCGAGGTGCCGCTCCCCTGCCCCGCGCCGCCGCCGAAACCGAAGCTGACCCGGGCGACAGGAACGACCGTGATGCCGTCCCGGGTGATCGGCTCGCCGTAGACGACCTCGACGGAGGCCTTGCCGCCGAGCTTGTCGGCGAGGCGTTCCAGCAGGGTGGTGGAGGCTTGGAGGGCGCCGGGTTCGGTCAACGGCGTGGACGCGGAGCTCTCTTGGGCGGCGGTCATCGCCTCACCCTAGGCCGGAGGCCGCCCCTCCGACAGTACCGCCGGGCTTTGGCCCTCCAGGCGGCGCAGCCGTTCCGCGTCGCAGGTGCGCGGGCACGTGGAGCAGGCCTCGGCCGGGCGGATCGCGTAGAACATGCAGCAGCCGGTACGGGTCCGGGTCGGATGGCGGCGGCCGTCCGCGCCGACGAGGTGGCGGAAGTCGGCGCCACTGGGGTACGGCGGCACGGCCACCGGCAGCACCTCGGTGGCGGCTCTGATCGCGGCGCCTTCCTGGCCGAGCGTCCGCCCGAGGTACCACAGGGCGGAGACGAGGTCGTCGGAGACCATGCCCCACAGGGCGCGTGAGCGGCGGCGCGCGACGGGGCCGATCGCGGCGAGCAGGGGACGCATGTGCTCTGCGAGCGACATCCTCAACTGGGCGCGCAGCTCGGACTCCTGAGGCAACGTCAGCGCACCAGGGCGTCCGGCCACCGGGTCGTCGGCCAGACAGGCCAGTTCCGTGCCGGGAGTGATGGTGTACGTCCCCGAGGCCAGGTCGAGGCGAAGGTCCTCGGGATGGATGCGCGGCACCCGGCGTTCGAGGTACCAGGGGCCACCCATGAGCATGCCGACGGTCCAGGCGTAGTCGTGCAGGGCGCGGGAGGCGGCGACGTCCGGGCGTGGACGCACACCGTAGCGATCGTGAACGCGTGCCGCCTCCGCCTCGACGAAGGCGTCCAGCGTCGCGCGATCACTCGCCAACTCGGCTGCCGTCACTCCCCCTCGTCCCGTTGACGCGACCCGTACATCCAGCGCCTCGCAGACATCTGCCAGCCGCCGGTAGACGCCACCCAGGGCATGGGCGACGGCTTCGTCCGGCGAGGTCTTCAGGGCCACCGGCATCGGCGCGCTCCCCACAGAGAGATTCAACAGGCAAGAGACTTAATAGGCAAGCCTTACCTTATCTTGATCAAGGGATCTCCATGTCAAGCGGTGGCACATCATTCTCACAGCCGGTTGAAAAGTAAAGCAAGCCTCACCTAAGCTCACCGTTCGTGACTGCGACCCAACGGGACGCACCCGCCACAGGTGTGCCCACCCGTGCCTTCAGGCACATACCGCTCCTCCTGACCGGCCTCGCCGCCCTGACCCTGTGCACCGCGCTGAGTCTCGCGCTCGGCACCCGCTCGGTGCCGCTCCCCACGGTGGTCGACGCCCTCTTCGGCGACGCCCACGGGCGGGACGCGCTGGTCGTGACCGGGCTGCGTCTGCCACGGACCGTCATCGGCCTCGCGGTCGGCGCCGCGTTGGGCGTCGCCGGAGCCGTTGCACAGGCAATCACCCGCAACCCGCTCGCCTCGCCGACGACCCTCGGCATCAACGCGGGCGCGTCCTTCGCGGTCGTCGTGGCGATCTTCGCGCTGAAGCTCAACGACCCGGTCGAATATGTGTGGTTCGCGTTCGCCGGTGCCGCCGCGGCGGCGCTGTTCGCCCAGGCGCTGGCCCGCCGCGCCGGGGACATCGATCCCGTACGGCTCGCCCTGGGCGGCACCGTGCTCCAACTCGTCCTGCTGTCCTGGACGTCCGCGGTGATGCTGCTGAACCAGCGCACGCTCGACGAGGCCCGCTTCTGGCTCGCCGGTTCCCTGGCCGGGCGCCCGCTCGACACGCTGTGGCCGGTCCTGCCGACGCTGCTGCTCGGGATCGTCGTCGCGCTGGCCGTCTCCCCCGCCCTCAACGCCCTTGCCCTGGGCGACGATTCGGCCCAGGCCCTCGGTGTCCCGGTCGCCCGCATCCGGCTCGCGGGCGGTATCGCGGTCGTCCTGCTCGCCGGGTCGGCGGTCGCGGTGGCGGGCCCCGTCGCCTTCATCGGCCTGGCCGCCCCTCATCTCGTACGACCGCTGCTCGGCGCCGACCACCGGCTGCTGCTGCCCGGCTGTCTGATCGCGGGTCCGCTGCTCCTGCTGTCGGCCGATGTACTCGGCCGGATGGTGCTGCGCCCCTCCGAGCTGGAGGTCGGGATCGTGACCGCGTTCCTGGGCGCGCCCCTGCTGGCACTGCTGGCCCGGAAGGTGGCCCGATGAGCGGCATCCGTAGCCGGGTCGTGACCTTCGCCGTCCTCGGCCTGCTGACGCTCTTCACGCTGCTCACCGTCTCCCTGACGACCGGTGAGATGCGCATCCCGGCCGGCACGGCCCTGCGCGCCCTCGTCGGGCTCGGCGACGGCGGTGACGTCCTGGTGGTGCAGCAGTTCCGGGCGCCCCGCGCGGTGGCGGCGATCGTCGGCGGTGCCGGGCTCGGGGTCGCGGGCTGTGTGCTGCAACGGCTGTTCCGCAATCCGCTGGCGTCCCCGGACGTCATGGGTGTGACCGGCGGGGCCTCGCTGGGCGCGGTCGCGCTCCTCGCGGCCGGCGCCTCGCAGACCCTGATCCCCTTGGGCGCGTTGGCCGGCGGGCTCCTCTCGGCCCTGCTGCTCGGCGTGTTCGCCTGGGGCTCCGGGCTCTCCGTCACCCGCCTTGTGCTCACCGGCCTCGCGGTCCAGGCGGGCCTCGCCGCCGCCGTGAACCTGATGATCGTGCGCTTCCCGGCCGAGCTCGCCGGGTCGGCGCTGCAATGGACCACGGGGTCGGTGTACGGGCGGACGTGGACGGAGGTGTGGGGAGCGGGCGGCGCCCTGCTGATCACGCTCGCCGCCGCGCTCGTCCTGCACCGCAGACTGGCCGTGCTCGATCTCGGGGACGACTCGGCGGGCGCCCTCGGCCTCAACACCGCCACGGCACGCCTCCAACTCCTCGTCCTCGCCGTCGTGTTGGCGTCCCTGGCCGCCTCGCTCGCCGGTCCCGTGACCTTCGTCGCGCTCGCCGTGCCGCACATCGTGCGGTTCCTCACCGGGCCGCCGACCGCCGTGTCCCTCGCCCTCGCCGGGCTCACGGGGGCCGTTCTGCTGCTCGCCTCCGACCTGGTGGTGCAGCACCTGCTGCCGATCGAGGGGCTGCCGGTCGGCGCGGTGACGGCCACGCTCGGCGCGCCCTGGCTGCTGGTGCTGATGCTCCGGCAGAGCTCGCCCGTCCGGAGGACCCACGCATGACCGCGGAGACGCCAGTGAACACGCCCAACCAGCTCGCCACCGAGGCCCTCGACCTCCGCTACGGCGACCGGCTCGTCGTCGGCGGCCTCGACCTCACCCTCCCCGGCGGCGCCGTCACCGCGATCGTCGGCCCCAACGCCTGCGGCAAGTCGACGCTGCTGCGTGGCCTGAGCCGCCTGCTGGCCCCGGCGGCCGGCACCGTCACCCTCGACGGCTCCGACATCCACCGCATGTCGGCCAAGGCCCTCGCCCTGCGCATGGGTCTGCTGCCGCAGCAGCCGGTCACCCCGGAGGCGATCACCGTCGAGGCCCTCGTACGGCTGGGCCGCTACCCGCACCAGCGGCTGCTCAGCCCGTGGTCGGCGGCCGACCAGAAGGCCGTCGACGAGGCTCTGGAGCGCACCGGCACCGCGTCCCTGCGCGACCAGGCCGTCGACCGGCTCTCCGGCGGTCAGCGGCAACGCGCCTGGATCGCCCTGGCGTTGGCGCAGGACACCGAGCTGCTCCTGCTCGACGAACCCACCACGTTCCTCGACCTCAGGCATCAGCTCGACGTGCTCGACCTGGTCGCCGAACTGCACGCCGAGGCGGGCCGCACCGTGGTGATGGTGCTGCACGACCTCGGACAGGCCGCCCGTTACGCGGACCACATGGTGGTCCTCAAGGACGGCCGGCTCGCCGCCGCCGGAACCCCGGCGGACGTCCTCGACGCGGAGCTGGTCAAGTCCGTGTTCGACGTGGACTGCCGGGTCGTCCCCGACCCGGAGACCGGCACGCCGCTGGTCGTCCCGAGAAGCAGCGCGGCCCGGCGCTCCGCCGCGACCGCCTGACCCGCTCACCTACCCAGAAGGAACCCACCCCCCATGTCCCAGCGCTTCACCCTGCCCGGAATCAGAAGGATTCTGGCCACCCTGCTCGCCGTGATACTCGGTACGGCCGCCCTGGCCGCCTGCGGCGGCTCCGACTCCGGGTCCGGCGACTCCGCCGCCGCCAAGCCCGCCCCCGGCTCGGCCGGTTTCCCGCGCACCCTGAAGACCGTGATGGGCGACGTGAAGATCCCGTCCCAGCCCAAGCGGGTCGTCGTCCTCGACACCGGCGAGCTGGACGACGTCACCCTCCTCGGCATCGACCCGGTCGGCGCGGTCGCCCCGCACTTCAAGACCGAGGGCGGCTTCCCGACGTATCTCAAGGGCGAGTTGAAGGACACCGCCGACGTCGGCCCGCTCCTGGAGCCCAACCTGGAGAAGATCGCCTCCCTCAAGCCGGACCTGATCCTGTCCTCCAAGATCCGCCACGAGAAGGTCTACGACAAGCTCAGCGCGATCGCCCCCACCGTCTTCACGGAGACCACCGGCGGTGTGTGGAAGGAGAACCTCAAGGTCCACGCCGAGGCGCTGGGCCTGGAGAAGGAGGCCGCGGCCAAGCTCAAGGAGTACGAGACGCGGGCCAAGGCGCTCGGTGAGGCCATCGAGAAGAAGGACGGCGGCACCATGCCGACCGCGTCCGTGGTCCGCTTCATCGCCGGCCCGACCCGCCTTTACCAGTCCAACTCCTACAGCGGTGTCGTCCTCAACGACATCGGCTTCAAGCGGCCGTCCTCGCAGGTCTCCGACGACCCCGAGGTCACGATGAAGGACGTCAGCCCGGAGGAGATCGACCAGGCCGACGCCGACCTCATCTTCGTCACCTCCGCGGACGTCGACGACAAGACCCAGAAGAAGCAGGTCACCTCCAACCCGGTGTGGAAGGACCTCCCGGCCGTCAAGGACGGCAAGGTCTTCGAGGTGCCCGACGAGACCTGGATGTCCGGCATCGGTGTGCAGGCCGCGGAGCAGATGCTCGCGGACGTCGCGAAGGCCACCGGCGTCGCGCTCCCCGCCAAGTAACTCCCGCTGATCCGGGGCGGGTCATGGCCCCCGGCCGGGCCCGCCCCCGTCAACCCCCCACCCGCTAGCGGAAGTTCCTTCTCACCCATGCGCCTGTACCTGCTCGCCCTCAATCCGACCGACTCCGTCGCCGAGGGCTTCCTGCCCGCCGCCGCCCGGCTGGGCCTGGACGTCACCGTCCTCACCGACCAGCCCGCCGCCCACCGCGCCACCTATCCGGACGTCGAGGTCCTGGAGTGCGACGTCCGCGACTTCCGGGCCGTCGTCACCCGCGTCTCCACCCACCACCGCCCCGACGCGGTCTTCACCAACAGCGACCACCTCCAGACCCAGGCCGCCCTGGCAACCGCCTACTTCGACCTGCCCGGCAAGGACTGGCGGGCCACGCTGCGCTGCAAGGACAAGGCGGAGATGCGCCGCCGGCTCGCCGCCGCGGGCGTGGACACGGTCTGGTCGGCGGAGATCACCGCGCCGAGCGCCCTCCCCGACGCCCCGTACCCGTGCGTGGTGAAGCCGCGCGAGGGCGTCGCCAGCGAGGACGTCGTCCTCGTCGACGGGCCGGAGGAGATGGCCACCCGCTCCAAGGAGATCTTCGAGCGCCGCCCGGACACGGTCCTGCTCGTGGAGGAGTACCTCCCCGGCGAGCTGTACACCCTGGAGACCCTCGGCGACGGGCAGGTCCGGCACGTCCTGGGCGGCTTCCACACCGAGCTGTCGCCCCCGCCGTACTTCATCGAGGAACGCCTCACCTTCGTCCCGGCCCACCCCGAGCCGGTGGTCTCTCAGGTCCTCGCTCAACTGGACGCGCTGGGCGTCGGGTTCGGTGCCTGCCACACGGAGTTCGTGGTGCACGAGGGCCGGGCGCGGCTCATCGAGGTCAACTACCGGGCCATCGGCGACCAGTGCGACCTGCTGCTGGCCCGGCTCCTGGAGATCCCGCTCTTCGAGCACATCCTCCGCACCCACCTGGGCGAGCCGCTCCCCGCGGACCTCGGCGCCCGCCTCGACGGTGCCGCCCGCCTCGAGTACCCGTGCGCCGACCGCGCCGGACTCCTCACCGCGGCCCCCTCCGCCGCGGAACTCACCGTGGACGGCGTCCATCTGACGTACCGACCGCTGCGGCCGACCGGCGAGCGGCACGAGCTGTACCGCACCAACCGCGACTACCTCGGCGTCCTGCGCGCCACCGGCACCGACCAGCCGACGGTGGACCGGGTGACGGCCGACTTCCTGGCGGGCCTGCGCTGGGAGATCCAGCCGTGACGGCGACCTGTGACGCACAGCTGCTGACCCGCGTCCTCGGCGCCCTCCTCCGCGAGGACGTCGTGGGCCTGCGCACCCGCAGCACCCTCGTCGCACGCCCGGACGGACCCTGGCTGCGGCTGCCCACCGAGGACGACGCGCTCCTGCTGCCCGTCGTCGAGGACGGCTTCCAGTGCGAGTACGCGGCCCGACGGCCCCTGCTGGTCCGCGAGTCGGACGGCAGGGAACTCAGCTCGTACGACACCGTCGTCAACGCGCTGCGCACCCTCGCCGACCCCGTCGACCGTGCCGGCTACGACGCCTTCGCCGAGGAGTGCCGGCAGACGTTGGCCACGATGCGGCTGCACGCGGCCTCACCCATCGGCTTCGGCGCCGACTCCACCCGGTGGCCACCGCTCGCGTACGACGCCCTCGCCGCGCGCCTCGACCATCCCGTGTATCCCACGGCACGCGGCCGCGCCGGGCTCACCGAGGATCAACTGCGCGCCTATGCCCCGGAGTTCCACCCCCGGTTCGCCCTGCGCTGGCTGGCCGTCCCCCGCGAGTCCCTCACCCTCACCGGAACGCTCCCGCAGTTCTGGCCCAGTTGCACCGACCTCGGCCTGGCGACGGCCGAGGGCACTCATCTGCCCCTGCCGGTCCACCCGTTGACCGCGGACGCCCTGCGCGAGGCCGGCCTCCCCACAGGTGCCCTGTTCGCCGACCGCGTCCACCTCGACGTCGTACCGACCCTGTCGATGCGCACGGTGGCCGTGGACGACACGCACCACCTCAAACTCCCCCTCGCCACCTCCACGTTGGGCCTGCGCAACAAGCGGTCCATCAAGCCCGGCACCCTCGTCGACGGCGCGGCGGGACAGCGGCTCGTCGAGGCCGTACTGGCCCGTGAACCCCGGTTCCGGGACACGATCCTGCACGCCGACGAGACGACGTACGCGCATGCCGGGCACGAGTTGCTGGCCGTGCTCTGCCGCCGCTTCCCGGCCGGGCTGGACGACAGCGAGGTCGTACCGCTGGCCGCACTGCTCGCCGAAACGCCCGACGGGCGGCTGGTCCTCGACCACCTGGCCGACCGCTTCTACGGCGGCGACCCGCTCGCCCTGCTGGACGCCTTCCTCACGCTGCTCTTCGACTGGCAGACCACGCTGTTCGGGTGCGGCATCGCGCTGGAGTCGCACCAGCAGAACATCTCGCTGGTGCTGCGGCCCGGAAGCCTGCGGCTGCTGTTCAAGGACGACGACGGGCCACGGATCAACCCCGAACGGCTGGGCGCGGTCCTGCCCGGCCCGTGGGGTTTCGACGACGCGCGGACCTGTGTCGACGGCGACGGGCCGGTGGCCGACGTGTTCACCACCATCACCGTCCATCTGTGCGCGGGCGCCTACGCGTTCGGGCTGCCGCGGCAGCGCCGGGCCGTGCTGGATCTCGTACGGAGCCGACTGACGGAGGCGGTGGACCGGCTCGGCGGCGACGCCGGGGAGGTGCTGCGGGCCCGGGTGCTGCGGGCGCCCCGGCTGCCGGTGAAGGCGATGGTCACGGCCGGGACGCTGCTGTCCAAGGAGCGCTCGGGCGCCACCGACGTCAACAAGCACTACACCACCGGTCCCAACTACCTGATCCCGAACGGGGGTCCGGCATGAGCGCCGCCCAGGCCGTCCGACTGCCGCGAGGCGGCTTGGGGCGCGGCCAGGTGCACGCCGTGGCGGGCTGCTACTTCGTGGCCTCCTTCGCGGCCCTCGGCCTGCCGCCGTATCTCACCTCGATCCTCCCGGAGTTGGGCGACCGCCAGGCCCGCTGGGCGGGGGTGCTGTATGTCGTGCCGACGGTGTTCGGCGCGCTCGCGGCCCCGCTGTGGGGACGGCTCGCCGACCGGTACGGCCGCAAACGCCTGCTGCTGCGGGCCCAGTTGGGGCTCACGGTCGCGTTCCTGCTCGCGGGCTGGGCCGACTCGCTGGCGACCTTCACGCTGGCGCTCGTCCTCCAGGGCGTCCTGGGCGGCACGTTCGCCGCCTCCAACGGATATCTGGGCGCCGCCCTGGAGGGCCCGGCGCTCTCGAGGGCGCTCACCCTGATGCAGGGCAGCGCGAGGGCGGCGCTGGTGGTGGCTCCGATCGTGGTCGGCACGCTGTCCGGCTGGCTGTCCCCGCACCGCCAGTACGCCTTGCTCGCCGTACTGCCGCTGACGGCCGCGCTGTTGCTCGCGGCACTGCCGGAACCGGGGCCTGCCGAGCACCGGGAGACCGACGCCGCCGCCCCTCCGCAGACGGCTCCCGTGATCTCACTCCGGGCGCTGTACACACTGGAGTTCGCGTTCGTGTTCTCCACCGTCATCTCCTTCCCGTACCTCATCGCCCTGGTCGACGACCGGCTGCCGGGCACCTCGCCCACCCTGTCCGGAGTGCTGTTCGCCCTCCCCCACCTGTGCTACCTGGTGGGCGCGCTGGCCGTGCACTCCGCCTTCCGGGACCGTCCCCGGGCCGGGATCGTGCTCGGGTTCGTCCTCATCGCCCTCGGTCTCGCCGGACACGGCCTCGCCGCGCATCTGCCCGCGCTGATCGCCGTACGGCTGCTGCTCGGCGCCGGTCTCACCCTCGGCCTGGTGTGTCTTCAGGTGCTGGCCGCGGAGTGCGCCAAAGGGCGGGCGCCCGGCGGCATGTTCGGTTCCCTGGAGTTCTTCTCCAAGGCCGGCGCGGTCCTCGCGGGCCTCGCCGCCGCCGCGGGCAGCGCCCGCTTCGGTCCGGCCGCTCCCGTGCTGACCGGCGCCGCCGCTGCCGCCGTCACCGCCGTGGCGACCCTCCTCCCCTCCATCACCCCCCGCTGGAGCCGCTGATGCCCCCGCTCGCCCCCACCCCCGAGCGCACCGCCCTGCCCACGGCCGACGAGGTGGTGGCCCACACCCTCCTCAACTGCCTGCTGCGCGAGGTGTCCGGGCCCGAACGCCAGAGTGTCGTCGCCGACGGCACGCTTCTGCTGCGGCTGCCGCGCCGCGGGGTCCTGCTGCGCATCGCCCTGCGCCGCACCTCGCTGCTCGGCGCGCACCGCTTCACCGGGCCCGTCCACGAACAGCGCGGCACCGACTGGGCCGAGGTCGACTGGCGGCGCCTCGCCGCGTACACGCACGACGAGTTGTCGCTGCGCACCGGCGTGCGCAACGAGGAGTTCCTGGAGCAGGTCGCCTCCAGCCACGCGTCCGTGACGACCGCGCTCAGCACGCCGAGCGCCGCACCAGCCACCGACGCCTACCTCGCCTCCGAACAGTCCCTGCTGTTCGGCCACCGCTTCCACCCCACCCCCAAGGCCCGCACCGGCGACCCGCGCGCCTGGTCCGCGTACGCGCCGGAGGCCGGGGCCGTCTTCCCGCTGCGGCACCTCGCCGTACGCGACCATCTGATCGCCGAGGAGGCCGTCGAGCCATCGGCCGTCGCTCCCCTGGACCGCCCGCGCGCCGACGTCCCGGACGGCTACCGGCTGCTGCCCGCCCACCCCTGGCAGTACGAGACGCTCCGAGACCAGCCGACCCTGCGCGCGGCCCTCGCGCGCGGCGACGTCCTCGACCTCGGCCCGGGCGGACGCCCGTTCGCCGCCACGGCGTCCGTACGCACGCTGTACGACGGGGAGACCTTCCTCAAGTTCAGCCTGAACGTGCGCATCACCAACTGCCTGCGCAAGAACAGCAGTTACGAGCTGTCCGGCGCGGTCGCCCTGACCCGCGCCCTCGCCCCGGCCCTGGCCGACCTCGCCCACCGCTTCCCCGGCAGCGCCGTGCTCCGTGAGCCCGCCTACCGCACCCTCGCCCTGCCGGGCCCCGACGGCACCCCGGACCAAGCGCTGTTCGAGGGCTTCGGCGTCATCGTCCGCGAGGGCCTGCCCGCCCGGCTCGCACCCGGCACCACACCGCTGCTGGCCGCCGCGGTGGCCGACGAGTACCCGACCAGCGCGGCACAGATCTCCCGCCTCCTCGGCACCCCGGACGCCCGCGCGGCCCTCGACTGGTGGTCGGCCTATCTCGACCTGTTGATCCCCCCGGTCCTGGCCGCCTACTTCGACCACGGCCTGGTCCTGGAACCCCACCTCCAGAACGTCCTGGTCTGCGTGGACCGCGCCGGGCTGCCCGCCCAGGTCCTCTTCCGCGACCTGGAGGGCACCAAGCTGGTCCCCGAGCACCACGCCGACACCCTGGCCGCGCTGCCGCCCGAGGTCGCGGCGCCGATGACGTACGACGCGCGGCGCGGCTGGGACCGGGTCGTCTACTGCCTGCTGGTCAACCATGTGGCCGAGCTGCTCGCCGCCCTCGCCGACCTGCACCCGCAGGCGGAGGCCGCGCTGTGGAACCGTGTGCGGGCGACGCTCCAGGCCTACGCGGACCGCCACGGCTGCCCGCCCCGCCTGGCCGCCCTCCTCGCCGGCGTCCCGCTGCCCGCGAAGGCCAACCTGCTCACCCGCTGGGAGCGCAAGGCCGACCGCGAGGCCGGATACGTCCGCCTGCCGTCCCCGCTCGCCGAGGACATCCTGACCGGGAGCACCCGATGACAACGACCCGGACGGTCCACGACCACGTCCGATCCCTGCCCGCCGAGGAACTCCCCGCCTACGTCTACGACTTGGCGGCCCTCCGCACCCATGCCGCGACCGTCCGGGACGCGCTCCCCGAACGCGTGGAGCTCTACTACGCGGCCAAGGCCAACCCCGAGCCGAAGATCCTCGCCGCGCTCGGTCCGTACGTCGACGGCTACGAGGTCTCCTCGGGCGGCGAACTCGCCCATGTCGCCAAGACCGTGCCCGACCGCCCGCTCGCCTTCGGCGGGCCCGGCAAGACGCCGGACGAGGTGACGGCGGCGCTGGAACAGGGAGTTGACCGCTTCCACGTCGAGAGCGCCTACGAGCTGCGGATGCTGGCCGAGCTGGCACGGAGCAGCGGACGGCGGGTCGCGGTGCTGCCGCGCGTCAACCTGCCCCTCTCGGAGGGCTCGTTGGCAAGCAGCTCGCTGGCGATGGGCGGGCGTCCCACCCCGTTCGGCATGGACCCCGCCCAGGCCGCCGACGTCGTGCGCACGCTCGCCGACGACACCTACCCGCACCTCGAACTCCGAGGCGTCCACGCCCACTTGGCGAGCGGTCTGGAGGCGCCCGAGCTTCTCGCGGCGGCCGAGGCGGTGGTCGCCTGGGCCACCGGCCTCGGTGTCCCGCTCGCCGAGGTCAACGTCGGCGGCGGCATGCACGTCGACTACACCGCCCCCGAGCGCCGCTTCGACTGGACGGCCTACGGCAGCGGGCTCGCCCGACTCACCGAGGCGCACCCGGAGTTGACGCTGCGGATCGAGCCGGGCCGGGCACTGACGGCGTACTGCGGCTGGTACGCCACCGAGGTGCTGGACGTGAAGCGCAGTCACGGCGAGGAGTTCGCCGTGGTCCGGGGCGGCACCCACCACCTGCGGACCCCGGCGACGAAGGGACACGACCAGCCCTGCTCGGTCCTCCCGGTCGAGGCGTGGCCGCATCCCTGGCCGCGCCCCGCCGTCGAGGGCGAACACGTCACGCTGGCGGGGCAGTTGTGCACACCGAAGGACACCCTCGCGCGTCGCGTGCCCGCCGCCGGGCTGCGGGCCGGTGACCGGGTGCTGTTCGCGCTGGCGGGTGCCTACGCCTGGAACATCTCCCACCACGACTTCCTGATGCACCCGCGGCCCGGCTTCCACTTCCTGGATGCCGGGCCGGGGCAGGACCGCTAGAAGGGGTAGTGCGCCTGCTGGGTGGCGATGGTCACCCAGCGGGTGTTGGAGAAGGCCTCGATGCCCCAGCGGCCACCGAAGCGGCCGTACCCGGAGGCCTTGAAGCCGCCGAAGGGGGCCTGCGGCTCGTCGGCCACCGACTGGTCGTTGATGTGCACGATGCCGGTGCGGATCCGACGTGCGACGGCGAGGCCGTGGGTGGCGTTCTCGGTGATGATGCCGCAGGTCAGGCCGTTGTCGGTGTCGTTGGCGATGGCCACCGCGGTGGCGTCGTCGGCGAACGTCTCCACCACGCACACCGGCCCGAACGCCTCCGCGTGATAGAGCTCGGCGTCCTTCGGCACGTCGGTGAGCACGGTCGCCGGGTGGACCGCGCCGTCCGGCTTGCCGCCGCCGGTGAGGACCTTGGCGCCCTTGGCGACCGCGTCCTCGACCAGCCCCGCCACGCGCTGCGCGGCGGAGGCGGCGACCAGCGGACCGACCACGGTGTGCGGGTCGGAGGGGTCGCCGGACGGGAGGGAGGCGGCCTTGGCGGCGAACTTCCGCGTGAACTCATCGGCGAGGGATTCGTGGACGAGGATGCGGTCGCCGGACATGCAGATCTGCCCGGCGTTCATGAACACGCTGAAGGTGACGGCGTCGACGGCGTAGTCCACGTCCGCGTCGGACAGTACGATCACCGCGTTCTTGCCACCCAACTCCAGGACGGCGGGCTTGAGATGACGTGCCGCGTGCTCGCCGATGATGCGGCCCACGTTGGTGGAGCCGGTGAAGTTCACGGCCCGGACCCGCTCGTCGGCTATGAGGGCCTCGGCGATCTCGGCGGCGTCCGCCCGGTCGTTGGTGATCACGTTCAGCACGCCGTCCGGCAGCCCGGCCTCGCGCAGCACGTCGGCCACGAACAGGCCGCAGGCCAGCGGCGCGTCCTCGCTCGCCTTGACCACGACCGTGTTGCCCGCGGCCAGCGGCGCCGCGACCGCCCGTACACCGAGGATGACCGGAGCGTTCCACGGCGCGAACGCGGCGACCACGCCCACCGGTTCGCGCACCGCGAGGCCGAGGGCGCCCTGCTCCTGTGCGGTGAGCACCTCGCCGCGCGGGGCCGTCACGGCGGCCGCCGACTCGCGCAGCATGTTGGCGGCGAGCGCCACGTTGAAGTACGCCCACGGCCGGGTGCCGCCGGCCTCGCCCGCCATGAGTTCGGCGACCTGGTCGCCCTTGCTCTCCAGCAGGTCGGCCGCCTTCAGCAGGATCGCGCGCCGGGCGAAGGGGGCCAGCGCCGCCCACTCCTCGAACGCCGCGTCGGCCGCGTCCACGGCCCGCCGTACGTCCTCGGGGCCCGCCGCCGCGACGGTCGCGTACACCTCCCCGGTGTAGGGGTTGAGGTCCTCGGCCGTCCGGCCGGAGGCGGCGGGCACGTCCTTGCCGCCGATGAGGAGTTCGCGGGTGATGGGCATGATGCGGACCTCTTCGTTCGCCACGACAATGTGTGCACTGCGAGAAATCGTTCGCCAAGTGAAGCAAGATTCACTTGCTACGCGCATGCTCCGCGCGGCTCCGGGCAATGTCAAGGGCCGCCCGGTTTGCCCGGACGGCCCTTGGTGTGGACGTGCGCGTACGACTCCGTACGCGGATCAGACGACTACTGGATGGCCGGCAGCAGCCCGGTGACGGGGGCGGCCAGGTCGGTCACCTGGCTCAGCTGGTTCAGGTCGTTGACGCGGTTGAGCTGGGCCAGCTGCTCGGACGGGCGCGGGATCTCGGCCTTGCGCTCCGCGGGGAGGTCGCTCACGGTCAGCGAGTCGAGCGTGGCCATCGGGCTGAGCCTGGCGGTGTCGGCGTCCGCGGGGGCCGCGCTCGCCATCGGGGCGGCGAGGCCGGTGACACCGGCGGCGAGACCGACGACGGCGACGATACGTCGAGTGGAGATCATGTTGTCTGCAACGGCGCCACGCCGGGCGTGGACACGGGTGCGGGGCGCCTCTCACCCGTCAGGCGCAGTACCGCCCCTGCGCTTGCCGAGACCGGCGGGGCGGAGGAGTCTCGAAGGTGAGACCCAGGCGGCCCCTCCCCTCGGGCCGCGGGCCTCACAGGAGGTCATCATGGGCGCGTTCAGCACGGAGACATTGCGTCAGGGCATCGAGGGAGACAAGGCCGCGAATCTGCTGTCGCTCTACGCGGACGACGCGGAGCTGCGCATCGTGGACCGCAACACCCAGCCCAGCAGTCCAAGGGTCCTGCACGGCCGGAGCGAGATAGGCGAGCTTCTGGAGGACGTCTACAGCCGCGACATCAAGGCGCACAAGCTGGAGAAGTGCATCATGCAGGGCGATCAGGTCGCGTACACCGAGTCCTGCGAGTACGCGGACGGGGTCCGGGTCTTCGCCGAATCCATGATCACGCTGCGCGACGGCAAGATCGCCGAACAGATCATGCTCCAGGCATGGGACGAGTAGGGAGAAGTCTGCCGAAGGTCCAGATCACGTCCAGGGTGACCTGGACCTTCTCGGCGCGTGCGGGCCTCGGCCGATCGTTCCCGGTGCGCTCCCGCCGCACCCTGCCGGCCTCGGCGGCAGCCCGCTTGGTGTCCGCCGCACTGATGCGGTCGGCGCTACGACGCACACGGCACCGCGCGCTGCCTCCGACCCCGCACGGCCTGCGCAGGCGGCGCCGGGGTTAGTCTGGGGGCGGGCCGTGACTGGCGCTGAGGTGGAGCACCACCGGGGAGCGGCCCGTACGACGTGAAGCCGTGCGCCTGGGCGAACCCTACTGTCAGCCCAGGAGTGGATCATGGCCCAGGCACGTCTCATGGACGGCACCGCGCTCGCCCGACGCATCGTCGAGGACACCGCTCAGCGCGCCGCCGACCTCACCGCACGCACCGGCACGACGCCCTGTCTCGCGACCTTCCTGGTCGGCGCGGACCCCGCCTCCGTGACGTACGTCCGCATGAAGCAGAACCGTTCCCGCAAGGCCGGGATCGCCTCCCGGCACGTGGAGCTGCCCGCGGCGACCACCACCGAGGAACTGGTGAACACGCTCCAGGAGCTCTCCGCCGACCCCGCCGTGCACGGCATCCTGCTCCAGCACCCCATGGGCGCCCACATCGACGAGCGCGCCGCGTTCGAGGCGATCGCCCCCGAGAAGGACGTCGACGGCGTCACGTTCGCCTCGTTCGCGACGATGAGCTTCGGCCTGCCGGGCTTCGTGTCCTGCACCCCCGGCGGCATCATGCGGCTGCTCGACGCGTACGACGTCGACCCGTCCGGCAAGCGGGCCGTGGTCGTCGGCCGCAGCGCGATCCTCGGCAAGCCCGCCGGCATGCTGCTGCTCGCCCGGGACGCGACGGTGACGTACTGCCACTCCCGTACGACGGACCTGTCGGCGGTCGTCCGGGAGGCGGACATCGTGGTCGCCGCCGTGGGCCGGCCGCAGCTCATCAAGGGCCAGGACATCAAGCCCGGCGCGGTCGTGATCGACGCCGGCTACAACCCGGGCAACATCGGCGACGTCGACTTCGACTCCGCCGTGGAGCGGGCCTCGCTCATCACCCCGGTGCCGGGCGGCGTCGGTCCGATGACGATCGCGACGCTGCTGGAGCAGACGGTGGACGCGGCCGGCCGGCAGCTCGGGGCGTGAGTCAGCGCGTCCAGGCGCTGTAGTCCATGACGTCACCGGCCTTCACGCCGTACTCGGGCTCCGCCTTCGTGAAGGTGGTCTCCAGGCCGAGTACGGCGCCGGTGGCCGGATCCATGATCAGCATCTTGCGGGTGCCGGACTCCTCGTACACGTACGCCTGTCCGCGCCGCCCCAGCCGGTCCGTCACCTGCCCGACGGGCTTCAACCCGTCGGTGTCCGCGAGGAGTTGGGCGAGCGCCGCCGACTCGCGGGCGCCGAAGTGCCAGGTGTCGAGAACGTAGTCGACGGCGTTCAGGAGCTCGCCCGTGGTGAGCGGCGTCTTGCTGTACGCGGCCTCCTGGAGGTAGGCGCGCAGCCGGGCCACGTCGTGCGGGGGGGGCGACTGCGGCGGGGCGTCGCTCCAACTGGGCGGGTACGTCCGGGTGGTGCGGTCGTGGCCGTCGTCGACGGTCTCCGTGTGGCTGTCGTCGGCGTTCCAGCGGACGATGCGCTCCTCCGGGTAGGTGATCGGCGGCTTGTCGTCACTCATGCCGAGGCTCCAGGTGCGCACGTGGGTGCCCTTGCGGAGCCCGGCCGCCGCACTGTCCACCGCCCGCGCCCGCTCGGCCAGGGTCTCCAGGGGTACGGGGGTGGAGCCGGCCCGCACCACCAGCGGGCGGGGCGCGGCGGCCGCCGGAGCGGTGGTCTGGCCGGTGAACAGCAGCGCCGACACGAGCGCGGTGACGACTCCGGTGGCCGCCAGCCCCCAGTACAGCCGGGGGCGGCGGGCGGTCCGCTGCCGCATCAGCGCGTCGAGCCGGCGCTCGGCGTGGTGGTCGAGGGGGCCGTCGCCGTAGTGGGGGCCGTCGGTGGGCACCGGGTTGGCGCGGCGCAGGAGGTCGAGTTCGTCAGCCATGGCCGTATTCCTTCGCGGGGATCGCGGGGCTCTCGGAGGTCGTGGGGCACAGCCGGTCGATCTCGGTTCTCAGCCGGCGCCGGGCCCGGTGCAGCCGCATCGACGCGGCGCGGCGGCCGCAGCCGAGGACGACGGCGACCTCCTCGATGCCGAGTTCCTCCCACGCGGTGAGCCGCAGCACCTCCTGGTCGGCCGGGGAGAGCCGGGCGAGGGCGTCGTGCACCCAGGCGCCGGGCGTCTCCGCGTCCGGCCCCGCCTCGATGTGCCGCCCGTGGGCCGTGTCGTCGTTGCCCAGCCGGTCCACCAGGCGCCGCCGGCGCCCGTGTCCGCGTACCGCGTTGGCCAGGCAGTTGCGTGCCACGCCGTACAACCAGGGCAGCGGGGTGGGCGGCAGGTCGGTGCGGCGCCGCCAGGCGACGGTGAACACCTCCGCCACCACTTCCTCCACCTCGCTCGGCCGCCCGTCCAGTCGCCGCGCGACATAGCGGCTGACCGCCCAGTAGTGCGCGCGATAGGCAGCGGCGAAGTCGTCGTCGTTGCTCATGTTCCGTTCGTGTCCGGCACCTTCGGGATCGTCACAGCCGTCCTCGGTGATTCTCGTCGCGTCCTCGAAGTGTGACGTCCGGGCGGGGCGCGGACACAGGCGGGGCATGAGACACCTGAAGTGGCTGACGACCACGGACCACAAGACGATCGGAACGCTCTATCTGATCACGTCGTTCGCGTTCTTCTGCATCGGTGGCGTGATGGCGCTGCTCATGCGCGCCGAGCTCGCCCGGCCTGGTCTGCAGATCATGTCGAACGAGCAGTTCAACCAGGCGTTCACGATGCACGGCACGATCATGCTGCTGATGTTCGCGACGCCGCTGTTCGCCGGCTTCGCGAACTGGATCATGCCGCTCCAGATCGGCGCCCCCGACGTGGCCTTCCCGCGTCTGAACATGTTCGCCTACTGGCTGTACCTGTTCGGCTCGCTCATCGCGGTCGGCGGCTTCCTCACCCCGCAGGGCGCGGCCGACTTCGGCTGGTTCGCCTACAGCCCGCTCTCGGACGCCGTGCGCTCCCCGGGTGTCGGCGCCGACATGTGGATCATGGGTCTGGCCTTCTCCGGCTTCGGCACCATCCTCGGCTCGGTCAACTTCATCACCACGATCATCTGCATGCGCGCGCCGGGCATGACCATGTTCCGCATGCCGATCTTCGTGTGGAACGTGCTGCTGACCGCCGTCCTGGTCCTGCTCGCCTTCCCCGTCCTGGCCGCGGCCCTCTTCGCGCTGGAGGCGGACCGCAAGTTCGGCGCCCATGTCTTCGACTCCGCCAACGGCGGGGCGTTGCTATGGCAACACCTCTTCTGGTTCTTCGGCCATCCAGAGGTGTACATCATCGCGCTACCGTTCTTCGGCATCATCTCCGAGGTCATCCCGGTCTTCTCCCGCAAGCCGATGTTCGGCTACATGGGCCTGATCGGCGCGACCATCGCGATCGCCGGCCTGTCCGTGACGGTGTGGGCCCACCACATGTACGTCACCGGCGGAGTGCTCCTGCCGTTCTTCTCCTTCATGACGTTCCTCATCGCCGTGCCAACAGGCGTGAAGTTCTTCAACTGGATCGGAACGATGTGGAAGGGCTCGTTGTCCTTCGAGACACCGATGCTCTGGGCCACCGGCTTCCTGGTCACGTTCGTGTTCGGCGGTTTGACGGGTGTGATGCTCGCGTCGCCGCCCATCGACTTCGCGGTCTCCGACTCCTACTTCGTCGTCGCCCACTTCCATTACGTCGTCTTCGGGACAGTCGTCTTCGCGATGTTCTCCGGCTTCCACTTCTGGTGGCCGAAGTTCACCGGCAAGATGCTCGACGAGCGCCTGGGCAAGATCACGTTCTGGACGCTGTTCATCGGCTTCCACGGCACGTTCCTGGTCCAGCACTGGCTGGGGGTCAACGGCATGCAGCGCCGGATTCCGGACTATCTGGCGGTGGAGGGCCTGACGCCCCTCAACACCCTGTCGAGCATCTTCTCGCTCGTGCTCGGCGCCTCGCTCCTGCCGTTCTTCTACAACATCTGGAAGACGGCCAAGTACGGCAAGCCGGTCACGTCCGACGACCCGTGGGGCTACGGCCGTTCCCTGGAGTGGGCGACCAGCTGTCCCCCGCCCCGGCACAACTTCCTCGCCCTGCCCCGCATCCGCAGCGAGTCCCCCGCGTACGACCTGCACCACGCCCCGGCGCCGGCACGGGAGTTGACCGCGCGATGAGGGAGACGTTCGTCAACGACATCGAGGGCCATCTGCTGCTCGCCGCCACCCGGCAGGAAGGCCGCACGGCCGCCGAGCGGTTCACCGCACCCCTGCACTGGCTGACGGACACTCAGCGGGCCGAGCTGGAGCGCCGCTTCGAGGCGGAGTACCTCGCCCTCGCCCGCACCTCCTGGCAGCACACGGCAGTGCGGGCCGGGAGCCTGCGGGACGAGTACGAGGCGAGATACCGGACGCTGCGCCGACGACTGCTGGCGGGTCTGCTGCTCGCCTGCACGGCGGTCGTCGGCGCCTTCGTCCTCTGTTGTCTGCGCTAGTTCTGCGTCCACTTCTGGTTGCTCTGGCCGTTGCACGTCCACAGCACGATCGGCGTGCCGTTGGCCGTGGCGGCGTCGTAGGCGTCGAGGCAGAGACCGGCGTTGACGTTGGTGAGGGTGCCGTCGCTGTTGACGTTCCACTTCTGGTTGTTCTGGCCGTTGCAGGTCCAGATGATGACCTTGGTGCCGTTGGACGTCCCGCTGTTGTCGGCGTCCAGGCACTTGTTGCCGTACACCACGAGTTCCTTGCGGGAGGTGTACGTCCACTGCTGGTTCTGGCCGCCGTTGCAGTCCCAGAGCTCGGCCTGGGTGCCGTTGGTGAGGGTGTTGTCGTAGACGTCGAGGCAGCGACCGGAGCCGTTCCCCGTCACCAGGGCGCTGTTCGCGCCGGGCAGCGGGCGGACGGTGATGTCGGCGAGCGTGGGCGCGCCCGTGAAGGTCAACGTGTTCGAGGAGCCCTTGGACAGGCCGACCATGACCGAGACCGTGCCCTGGGAGGGGCCGGTGGGCGGGAAGGAGACGGTCGTCGAGCCCTGGCCGTTGACCTTGAGGGTGGCGGTACGGGCACCGCCGGTGTTGTTGGTGTAGGCGACGTCGACGGTCTTGATCCCGGTGCTGTCGGCGACCACACCGGTGAAGCTCGCCGTCCCGGTGTAGGTACTGGCCGACTGCTCGGTGCCGCCGGTGACCGTGAGCATCACGGAGCCGCCCGCCGGAACGCTGGTGGTGTAACTCGTGCCGTACGAGCCGACGTTGGACCGCGCCCACAGGTCTCGGACGGTCGCGTTGGCGTTGGTGAGACCGAGGTCGGACCAGCGGACGGTGATGTTCTGCGCGGAGGCGGTGCGGTTCATGAGCACGACGGCACGGTTGCCCTGGCCGGACAGGACCTTGCCGTACACCTGAAGGCCTGTGGTGTCCTCGGCGACCTTGACGCCCTGCAGGCCCCGCGCGTCCTGGTCGACGGCGATGACCTCGGGGTTCTTGAGGATGTTCGCCGTCTCGGTGGTCACGCCGACGAGGTTGTTGCCCGCGAGGAGGGGTGCGCCGGAGATGGCCCACAGGTTCATGTGGGTGCGGTTCTGGGCGGCGGTGAAGCCGGACATGCCGACCATCAGCATGTCGGGGTCGTTGTAGGAGCCGGTGTGCTGGGCGAGCGGGTGCAGTCCCTGGTCGAAGTTGGACAGCATGTTCGTCTGGGACGGACTGTTGCCCCAGAAGATGATGTCGGTGCTGGTCCGGTACATCGGCGCGAGCCCCGGGGCCCAGTTCCAGGTGTTCTGGTTGCCCCAGTTGCAGATGGAGAGAGTGAGCGGACGCCCGGTGGCGGCCGTCGCCCTGGCCACCGCGTCGCTGATCGACCTGTACGTCGTCGCCGCGTCGAGGCCTTCCGCGTCACCCCCGCACCAGTCGACCTTCACGAAGTCGAAGCCCCACTGCGAGAACTGGAGCATGTCCTGGTCGTAGTGGCCCTCGCTGCCGGAGCCGGGGGCGGCGGGGCGGCCGGTCGGGTAGTAGTAGCCGCAGCCGTCCTTGCCGGCGTCGGTGTAGATGCCCGCCTTCAGGCCCTTGCTGTGGATGTAGTCGGCGGTGGCCTTCATGCCGCCGGGCCACTCGGACTCGTCGACGGTGATGTTCCCGGCGCTGTCCCGGGTGCCCTGCCACCACCCCTCGTCGATGTTGATGTACTTGTAGCCCGCGTCCGGCAGCCCCGCCGCCACGAACGCGTCGACCTGCTGCTTGATCACGTCGTGGTCGATGGCGGCGGCGAAGCTGTTCCAGGAGGCCCAGCCCATCGGCGCGGTGGGCACGGCGATCTGCCGGCTCGTCGCCGCCTGGGCCGGGGTGGGCTGGGCGAAGAGCAGGGCGGCGGTGGCGGTCAGGGCGAGGACGAGGGCGCGTACGGCGGCGGATCTGGCGCGGCGCAGGCGCCCACCGCGGGGCAGGCGAAGTGGGGGATACATGCGGCTCCTTCGGAGGGGGGAACGCCCGGTGCGGTCGACATTTCGAACAAGGACCGAATACCCGAACGTATCGCGCGCCGAAAGTAGAGCCGCGGGAGACGGAAGTCAACGGCCGCGACAGGCGTGAACTTGGCCCTCCGCACGGGTCGTTCACCCTCGCGAGCCGCGATCCCGACATACTGACGCTCGTGCGCGTAGCAATCATGACGGCGGGTTCCCGGGGCGACGTGGCCCCCTTCACCGGCCTGGGGCACGGCCTGCTGCGGGCCGGGCACGAGGTCACCCTGGTCACGCACGGCTCCTTCGAGCCGCTGGTGGCAGGCTCCGGGCTCGGCTTCCACGCCCTGCCGGTGGACCCGCGGACGGTACTGGAGTCCGAGCGCGGGAAAGGGCTGCACCGCAGCGCCACCGGCCCCGGCAAGCTGCTGCGGGCGGTCACGATGGCACGGGCCCTGGCGGGCACGATGGCCGACGACCTGGTGGCGGCGTCCCGCGCCGCCGACATACTCCTCCTCTCGGCCTCCCTCGCCCCGCTCGGCCACACCATCGGCGAGGGCCTGTCCCTGCCGACCCTCGGCCTCAGCCTCCAACCGGTCGCCGCGACAAGGGAGTTCGCCCCGCCCATGCTCGGCGGCGGTTCGTGGGGCACGCTCGGCAACCGGGTGGCCGGACACGGCGTGAGCATGGCCATCGAGCACGTCTTCTCGTCGGTGATCCCGGAGGTGCGCACCCGCCTGGGCCTGGGACAGCTACGGAGCGCCACGGCACTACGCCGCCGCGAGCGCCGCAACTGGCCCGTCCAGCACGGCTTCAGCCCCCTGGTGGTGGCCAGGCCGAGCGATTGGCGGCCCGGGCTGGAGGTTGCGGGCTACTGGTGGCCGTACGACGTGTCGACCGAACTCCCGCCAGAAGTACGGGACTTCCTGGACGCGGGCCCGCCCCCGGTCTTCGTCGGCCTCGGCAGCGCCACCGTCCCCGACCCCGAACGTCTCAGCGCCGACATCGTGCGGGCGCTGCGGCGGGCGGGGCTGCGTGGGGTGTTCCAACAGGGCTGGGCCGGGCTCGCAGCGGACGGCGAGGACATGCTGACCGTCGGCGAGATCGCCCACTCGGCGCTCTTCCCGCACATGGCCGCGGTCGTCCATCACGCGGGCGCGGGCACGACCGGAGCGGGCCTACGGGCGGGGGTGCCGGCGGTGCCGGTACCGATCCAGTTCGACGCGGGCTTCTGGTCACAGCGCCTGGTCGGACTGGGAGTGGCTCCTCACGCGGTACCGCTGCGCCACCTGACAACGGACAGACTGGCATCGGCACTGACGAGGATCACGCGCGACGCAGGGTACCGGGAGCGGGCACGGGAACTGGGGGCACGCATTCGCAAGGAGGACGGGGTAGCCCCTGTACTGGAGGCCGTGAACTGCCTGAGCGACTGAGCGACAACGCCCTACAGGGGCGCGGGGCTGTATCAATGTGCGGCTCCGCCGCGTGGGCGCGACCAGCCCCCACGGCGCCGCACAAGAAGTCAGTCCCCCCACCCCACGGGCCGCAGAATCGCCAACAACTGCCGCACCAACTCCTCCACCACCTCATCCAACGAAGCGTCCACCCACCCCGAACTCCAGTCATGGAGCAACCCGTTGACCGCCCCGATGAACGCCGTCGCCGGCAGCCGATAGTCCCGAGGCGCCGCCTCCCCCCGCGCCACCGCCGCCCCCGCCTCCGCACACACGAGTTCCACCCACCCCGCCCGTCGGGCCAGCCGCTGTTCTTCCATCCGCGGACTGACCCCGATGATCTCGACGAAGGTGATCCGGATCCGGCGCGGGTCGCCGGTGACGTTCGCGGCGTACGCCCGGAAGATCGCAGCAGCGCGCTCGGCCAGCGGCAGCGCCTCGGCGTCGGCGACCGCCGCCATGACAGCCCGTTCCGCCCAGTCGTTGACCTGGAGGTGCAGCGCGGCGAGGACGTCCTCCAGGGTGCGGAACTCCTCGTAGAACTGGCGCGTGGACAAGCCCGCGGCCTCGCTCAGCGCCGCCACCGTCGTGTTGCGGTAGCCCGGCGTGTCGCCGAACAGCTGCAGCGCGGCGTCCAGGAAACGGCGGCGCCGTTCCGCCTGCCGTTCCTCCGCGGTCTTGCCGCCGTAGCGGCCGGTCGGCGCCTTCAGCCTGCCCGCCACGGTCACCTCCGTTGATCGTCCACTGGCTCGCCAATTTTGTCGTGCGCGGAGTCTTGTGGACAGGCCGCCCCTTCCTTACTTTTCAGTAAGTTGACTCTGAAAGCACCCGTATTCAGTTTCCGAGCCGCCTCTTCAGAGTCCCTGTCTTGGCATGTCCTACTCATGAACCCCACTCAGAGGAGAGAGCCGTCATGCCTGCCTTCAGAACCCGGCACCTGTGCGCCCTGGCCGCCGCCGTCGCCCTGACCGCCACCGTCCCGGCGGCGTCCGCCGCCTCCGCGGCCGATTCCGCCGCGCTGCGCGAGGTGCTGTTCGTCGGCAACAACTGGGACGGCACCGCCGACGTCCTCCAGTCCAGCGGAAGTCTGGCCAAGGTCGGCCGGATCAACGTCATCCCCGACAAGGACGCGCGGATGGCGGAGATCAACGCCGACCCGATCAAGTGGATCTACTTCATGGCGATCCGCAACGGCGTCGGCGAGGGCCACGACCAGTTCGCCGACGACATGTACACCACGCCGGACGGCTCCTCGGTCGTCGTCTCCCGGCCGAGCTTCGCCGACGTCGTGTCGATCAACCTGGCCACCGGGAAGATCAACTGGCGTTTCCCGGTGTCGGGTTACCGCTCCGACCACATGGCGGTCTCCCCCGACGGCACCCGGGTCGCGGTGTCCGCCTCGACCGCGAACACCGTGCACGTCCTCGACATCAACACGGGCAAGCAGGTCGGCAAGTTCGCCACCGGCGACAAGCCGCACGAGAACATCTTCACGAAGGACGGCAAGTACATCTACAACATGGCGATCGGTGACGTGAACACCAGCACCGACGCCCCGTGGCTGGACTGGACGAAGGGCGACCGGCACATCACGGTCGTCGACGCGACGACGTACCAGCAGGTCAGGATCATCGACATGCGGCCGAAGCTGGACGCGCTCGGTCTCACCGACTACTCCGACGCGGTGCGCCCGGCCGTGTTCTCGCCGGACGAGTCGAAGCTGTACTTCCAGGTGTCGTTCTTCAACGGCTTCTTCGAGTACGACCTCGCCACGGACACGATCACCCGGATGAAGACCCTGCCGAAGAACCCGGCGACCAGCGACGACCGCACCACGTTCGTCAACGACTCGCGCCACCACGGGCTTTCGATGAGCCCCGACGGCAGCAAGCTGTGCGTCGCCGGGACCATGGACGACTACGCGACCGTCGTCAACCGCAGCACGCTCCAGGAGGGCCCGCTGGTCACCGCGTCCAAGCCGTACTGGGCGACGGTGAGCGGCGACGGCAAGAGCTGCGTCATCTCCGAGAGCGGCGCCGACCAGGTCACGGCGATCGACTTCGCCACCGGCCAGAAGACGGTGTCCGTGCCGGTGGGCGACCACCCGCAGCGGGTGCGGCTCGGGCACGTCGCGGCGAACTGGACGAGCCCGGCGTCCTGAGGGGCGGGTGCGGTCGGGTGTCGGGTGCGGGGTGCGTCGTGGCGAACGGCCACGACGCACCCGCACCCGCCACCCGACCTTCTCAGCTGAACTTTGCCGCCATCCAAGTCGCCAGCTCGGCCTTGGCCGCGTTCAGCACGGTCGCCGACGGTGCCGTCGCCCCGTTGGTGACCAGCGCGTAGTGCAGGGTGCCGGAGTCCGCGTCGGTGAGCAGCAGGCGTCGGCTGCCCGTACCGCCGGGTTCCGGGGCCGTGCCGATCGGGGTCGAGGACGTGTAGGCCGGCGGGGCGTACGCCGTGCCCAGGTCGGAGACGACCGTGGTCGTCGCGGTCGGGAAGGAGGCGGGCAGGTGCAGTTCGGTGGGGGCCGTGCCGCTGCCCGAGCGCCACACCAGCAGGCCGTACTGTCCGGAGCCAACCAGTGCGGACACGTTCGGCAGTGAGCTGGGCACCTGGTTCCAGGTCAGGGTCGTGGAGCCGTCGCGGGAGCGGTCCTCGTAGGTGAAGGCGAGGGTGCTGCCGGAGGTCGCGCTCGGGTAGAGGCGGTCCAGGAGCCTGGCGTCCTGACGGAGCGTCACCACACCATTGTTGTCGAGGCGTACGGCGGACAGGTCCTCGTCGTTCCAGCCGTCCCCGCTGGTCTGCACCTTGTCGGGGTTGCCGTTCATCAGCTCGCTGTGGCGGCCGTTGTAGATGTCCCACTGCCACTGCGAACCGGACAGCACCGGGCCCGAACCGGCGGGCGAGGCCCACCAGTTGGCGCCCTTCACCCGGGAGTCCATGGCCTGGTACATCGCCTTGAGGACGGTCGGCGCCTTGCCGGCGGTGGAGCCGTTGAGGGGGTGGCCGAACTCGCTGACGACGGCCGTGGTGCCGAGCGCCGCGGCGCGGTCGCGGACGGCGCCGAAGTCGCTCACGTACTGGCCGTCCGAGGCGTTGCCCCACATCAGGATGCCGGAGATGGCCTTCTGGTCGTAGAAGTGGGTGTTGAAGACGTACCGGGAGCCGATGGAGCCCGCGTCGAGGAGGCCGCCCTCCTCCTTGCTGACGTTGCCGTTCCAGAAGAGGTTGGGCTCGACCAGGGCGGGCTTGTCCTGCCAGCCCGCCGCGTCCATGCGGGCCCGGAACCTCACATAGAAGGGCCACAGCAGGTCGCGTTCCCAACTGCGGCTGGCCTGGCCGGAGTCGTAGGTGCCGGCGTACGGCTCGTTGTAGGGGTCGAAGCCGAGGACGCCGGCGAACTCCTCGGTGCTCACGTTCTGTTTGATGTACGCCATGACCTTCTGGGCCGTGGTGAGGAAGGCGTCCTGGAGGCCGTGGGCGTTGTGCCAGAAGTCGTACTGGGCGGCCTTCACCGCGCCGTTCTGGGTGATGTTCTGGCCCCACACGAAGCAGATCCCACAGGACTCGTCGGGGTAATTACCCAGGTCCACCGCCCACTTGGGGGCGCCGTCACCCGTGTACCAGCTGTCGTCGTCGAAGAGGTACCGGGAGTAGAGGTCCTGATGGAAGTCGGGGTAGACGCGGATGCCCGCGTCGAGGAAGGCGCGCATCTGGGCGGTGGCGGCGGACAGGTACGCGGTGTCGACCTGGCCCTGCACCGGTTCGGCGTACGCCCAGGAGAGCAGGAAGCGGACGGAGTTGCCGCCGCCGAGGGCACGCAGGGCCTTCGCCGACTTCTGGGCGTCGGCGACGGAGGCGAAGGGCAGGCCGTGGTTCTCGGCGAGCTTGGTCTCGCCGGAGACGTTGTAGCCGCGCAGCACGACCTCGCGGCCGTGTCCGTCGACGAAGCGACCGCCGGAGACCGTGAGCGCCGTGCCGTCGAAGGGGAGGGAGTCGGGGACGGTGGCCGCGGTGGCGGGCGGGGAGCCCGCCACCGTGAGGAAACCGCAGAGTCCGCACAGGACAACCAGAACAGCCAGCAGACGGGCCCGCATATTCGGCATGTTCACTACAGTCCGGTGATATCAGGACACCGTCAATACCTTCTGACTCATGAGTAAGTCTCAGGTTTTCTCGGCCCTTTGACCCCACTAACCCCTTCGACCCGTTACGTTCAGCAGATACTCCTTGCGGTTGAGCGGGTTGTGGTCGGTGCGCGGACGCTCGGGGACGTCGTCCCCGCCCGCCACCGGCGCGTAGTCCTCGAAGGCGCTCTCCCACTCGGCCTCGCCGCGGGTCAGCCCGGGCAGCCGCTGTTCGAGGCCGTGCACCCGGGCCGCCGGGACCACGCCCTCCAGCACGCACAGCGCGCCCCGCGTCTCGGTCGTCTCCGGCACCGCGCGCGCCGCGGACAGCACCGGCAGCAGCGCGCCCAGCGTGTCCGCCGGGGCCTCCAGCCGGAACCGGTGCATCGGCTCGTACACCCGCGTGCCCGCCCGGCGCAGCGCCTCGGCGAGGACCAGCGGGGTCAGTCCGCGGAAGTCGGCGCCGGTGCTGGACATGCTCTTGTCGAAGCCCTGGTGGGCGTGGCTCTGCCGGGGCCAGTAGCCGGAGTGGGTCATGGTGACCGCGCAGTCGGCGACCTGCCAGCCGTGCAGCCCCTGGGCGAGAGTCTCGCGGACGGTGTCCTCGACCGCCCGGAAGAAGGCGTACGGCATCGCGCCCAGCTCCACCTCCAGGCCGAAGGTGACGCCGGTGCCGGGCGGGGCCGGGTCGACGCGCAGCCCGACCGTGGCGAGGAAGGGGTTGGCGTCCTTCTTGATGAACTCGGCGGCCGCGCCCGTCCCCGCCGGGCGTTCGATGCACAGCGGCGTCGTCTCCCGGAAGCCGACGGCGAGCCCGAACTCCTCGGCGAGGGTGGCCTCGATGACCTCCTTCTGGACCTCGCCGTAGAGGGAGACGGAGAGTTCCTGGCGTACCTCGTCGTGGCGCAGGTCGATCAGCGGGTCCTGCTCGGCGAGCTGGGTGAGGGCCAGGTGCAGGTCCCGGCGGTCGGTGCCCGGGCCGGGGACGACGACGGTCTCCAGGGTCGGCGGGGAGAAGAAGTGGCCGTGCCGCTTGCGGGGTTCGCCGATCGTGTCGCCGATGCGGATGTCCCCCAGCCCCCACAGCCGCGCGATCCGGCCCGCCGGGACCGCGTCCGCACGGACGTCCGTCCCGTGGTCGAAGACGCTGACCGCGGTGACCCGGCCCTCCTCGCGCGCGGGACCGAAGGGAACACGGTCACGGGTGCGCAGGGTGCCGGAGAACAGCCGCGCGTACGCGACCTTCTCCCCCGCCGGACCCCGCTCGACCTTGAACACGCTGCCGGAGACGGGCCCTTCGGGGTCGCCGTCGGCGGCGGGCAGCAACTCCTTGATCCCGTCGATCAGTTCGGGCACCCCGGCGCCGGTGACGGCCGAGCCGAAGTACACCGGGTGGACGAGGGCCTGCCGGGTCTGGGCGACGAGAGCGGCCCGCAGCCGCCCGTCCGCGAGAGTCCCGTCGAGGTACGCGGCGAGCAACTCGTCGTCATGGTCGGCGAGGACGTCGGGCGCCACCGCGCGCGGCACGAACCCCGCCTCACGCGTGCCGAGTCCGACGGCCCGGCCCATCGGCACGATCGCGGGTGTGAGCCGCTCGGCGAGGGCGTCGAGGACCCCGTCGTACCGTGCCCCGCGGCGGTCGATCTTGTTGACGAAGACCAGTGTGGGGATGCGCAGCCGCTGGAGCGTCCGCATCAGGACGCGGGTCTGGGCCTGGACGCCCTCGACGGCCGAGACGACCAGCACGGCCCCGTCGAGCACGCCGAGGACGCGCTCCACCTCGGCGATGAAGTCAGGGTGGCCGGGGGTGTCGATGAGGTTGACGGTGATGTCGTCGACCACGAACGAGACGACGGCCGACTTGATGGTGATGCCGCGCCGGCGCTCCAGCGCGAGGGTGTCGGTCTGCGTACTGCCGGCGTCGACGCTGCCGATCTCGTCGATCACCCCGACCGAGTGCAGCAGCCGCTCGGTCAGACTGGTCTTACCGGCGTCGACATGGGCGAGAATCCCGAGGTTGAGCAAGTGCACGAAGCGTCATGTCCTTCGAAGAGGGGGTCATTCCTTCTTGGGTGGACATGCGTGCAGGGCGCACTACTGCTCTCCTTCATCGATCGCCTACGGGTCCCTTGCAGTGCAGCAGATCGGCGCGCGGGGCGGCAACGGATTAACGGCCCACCCTCGGGTGGAGTGTGGCGATACGGAGCTGCCGACGGCCCGGATGCGACGCTTGCGGCGGTCATGAGAGGAGCGGATCGTGCGTGAGATTCTCCCGGCGCTGAGCGCCTGGTACGCGGCGGGAGCGCCGTTCGGGCTGGCGACCGTGGTCGCGGTGAGCCGCAGCGCGCCGCGTGATCCGGGTGCCGCGATGGCGGTCGGGCCCGGGGACGAGGTCGTCGGCAGTGTGTCGGGGGGATGTGTGGAGGGGGCCGTGTTCGAGCTGGCGCAGGAGGTGGTGGCGAGCGGGGAGGCGCAGCTCCAGACCTTCGGGTACAGCGACGAGGACGCCTTCGCGGTCGGGCTCACCTGCGGCGGCGAGATCACGCTGCTGGTGCGGCCCGTCACGCCGGCGCTCGACCCGGCGTTCGGCGAGGTCGCCGCGTCCGTGGCCGCGGGGCGGCCGGTGACCGTGGCCACGGTGACCGACGGTCCGGCGCCGCGCGGCGCGACCCTCGCCGTGTGGCCGGACCGGGTCGCCGGGACCCTCGGCACGACGGGCCTGGACGTGGCGGTCACCGCCGACGCGCGCGGCGAACTCGCCCTCGGGGCGACGGGTCTCAGGCACTACGGTCCGCGCGGCGAGCGTCGGGAGGACGCGGTGAGTGTCTTCCTGCACTCCTTCGCCCCGCCTCCGCGGATGCTGGTCTTCGGTGCCATCGACTACGCCGCCGCGGTCGCCCGGATCGGTGACTTCCTCGGCTATCGGGTGACGGTTTGCGACGCCCGCCCGGTGTTCGCCACCCCCAAGCGCTTCCCGCCGGGCGTGGAGGTCGTCGTGGACTGGCCGCACCGCTACCTCCAGGGCACCGACACCGACGAGCGCACGGTGATCTGCGTCCTCACCCACGACCCCAAGTTCGACGTCCCGCTGCTCCAGGAGGCGCTGCGCCGGCCCGCCGCGTACATCGGCGCGATGGGCAGCCGGCGTACCCACGACGACCGGATGAAGCGGCTGGTCGACGCCGGACTGACCGACCGCGAGCTGTCCCGCCTGCGCTCCCCGGTCGGCCTCGACCTCGGCGCCCGTACGCCCGAGGAGGTGGCCGTCTCCGTCGCCGCGGAGATCGTCGCGCTGCGGTGGGGCGGCACGGGCACCCCGCTGACGGCGACCGGAGGCGCCATCCATCCCCGGGGAACCTGAGGGAGGAAGCCGTGGGGCCTCAGCCGTGTCGCCGGTGATCCTCGAGGACCTGCTCCAGGTGATCGAGGGCCGCCGTCACCCGTGCGGGGTTCTGCTGGAAGAACGGGTCGTCCGGCACCGGCAGCGACCCGGCCAGCGCCCACCCGCGGGCCCGCGCCCAGGTCGCGTCGTCGGCGTCGACCGCCTCGCGGAAGGCGTCGCGGCCCTGCGGCGGCAGGAACATCCACGCGGGCTGGAGGTCGACCGCCGGGTCGGCGACGGCGAGCGTCCCGAAGTCGATGACGGCGCTCAGCCGGCCGTCCCGCATCAGCAGATTGCCCGTCGCCAGGTCACCGTGGATCCACACCGGCGGCTTGTGCCAGGCGGGCGCCGCGAGGGCCGCCTCCCACACCTCCGTCACGGCGTCGATGTCGACCGTCCCCGTCCGCGCCAGCGCCTCCAGCTTGGGCCGGACGCGCGCCTCGGCGGCCAGCGAGTCACGCGGGTCGCCCATGGGGACGCCACGGAAGGCGTTGCTCTGCTCGGGACCGGGACCGCCGGTCGCGTCGATGCCCTTCAGCGCGTTGACGAACCCGGCCAGATCCAGCCCGGCCCGCACCGGGTCGGCGAGTGCCTCGGTGGTCGCCGTCTCGCCGTCCAGCCAGCGGTACACCGACCAGGGGTAGGGGTAGCCCTCGCCCGGTTCGCCGATCTCCAGCGGCTCGGACACGGTCAGCGGCAGCTGCGGGGCCAGCCGGGGCAGCCAGCGGTGCTCGCGGGCCACCTGCCCCGCCCAGTGGGCGTACCGCGGCAGCCGTACGGACAGCTCGTCGCCGAGCCGGAAGGTCGCGTTGTCCATGCCGGACTGCGGCACCGGGGCGAGCGGGAGGTCGGCCCATTGCGGGAACTGGACGGTCAGCAGACGGCGTACGAGCGTGGTGTCGATCAGCACGCCGTCCATCTCAGCGGGGCGACGGCGGCAGCGTCCAACGAATTAGAGGGTTACCGCTCAGGGGGTTACCGCGGAGGCAGCCGGTGCAGCAGCACGTCGTCCAGGCGGCCGTCCTCGACGGTCGCCGTCATGTACGTGCAGTGCGGCTGGCGCCGCCGGTCCGTCGGGGAGCCGGGGTTGAGCAGCCGCAGACCGGTCGGGGCGGTGGTGTCCCAAGGGATGTGACTGTGTCCGAAGACCAGCACGTCGGCGTCGGGGAACCGGGCGGCACAGCGTGCCTCGCGGCCCTGCGCGGGGCCGGTCTCGTGGACCATCGCGAAGCGCAGGCCGCCGAGTTCGGCGTACGCGACCTCCGGCAGCCGGGCCCGCAGTGCCGGTCCGTCGTTGTTGCCGTAGACGCCGACGAGGCGGCGGCTGAGCCGCTCCAGCAGGTCCAGGGTGGCCGTGTCGACCCAGTCGCCCGCGTGGAACACCACGTCGGCGCGCGGGAGTTCCGCCAGCAGCGGGTCCGGCAGCGCCTTGGCGCGCTTGGGCAGATGGGTGTCGGACAGCAGAAGCAGACGCACGCGGTCAGACTATCCGGCGAAGATCGTCAACCTTGACACGATCGGTATGCGATCCGAGCGGTGGTCGCAACATCAACCACTGCGGCGGCGGGTTAGCATCTGGCCACAAGCACCGCACCATGACAGAAACGACAAGCGACCCAAGGGGGACCGAGCCTCATGCCGGTCAAGGTCAGCGTCGTCGTCCCCGTGTACAACCCCGGGGTTTACATCGAGGACTGCATCGCGTCTCTGAAGAGGCAGTCACTGCCTCCCGACGAGTACGAAGTGATCTTCGTCGACGACGGTTCCACCGACTCAACGCCCGGCCGGCTCGATGAGCTCGCTGCCGAGGACCCACGCGTGCGAGTCATCCACCAGGAGAACTCCGGCTGGTCCGGCAAGCCCCGCAACGTCGGGATCGAGGCCGCCCGGGGCGAGTTCGTGATGTTCGTCGACAACGACGACTACCTCGGCGACGAGGCCCTGGAGCGGATGTACGACTACGGCGTGGCCAACGGCGCCGATGTGATCGTGGGCAAGATGGCCGGCAAGGGCCGTCCCGTGCCGGTGGAGCTGTTCCGCCGCAACCGCCCGCACGCGAGCGTCGAGAACGCGCCCCTGATCGACAGCCTCACCCCGCACAAGATGTTCCGCCGGGCCTTCCTCGACGACATCGACCTGCGCTTCCCGGAGGGCAGGCGGCGCCTCGAGGACCATGTCTTCATCGCCGAGGCGTATCTGCGCGCGGAGAACGTGTCCGTGCTCAGCGACTACGTCTGCTACTACCACGTACGCCGGGACGACGCCTCCAACGCCGGTTTCCAGCAGTTCGAGCCGGCCGGGTACTTCAAGAACCTGCGCGAGGCCCTCGACGTCGTCGAGACCTACACCAAGCCGGGCGATCTGCGGGACCGCCTCTTCCGGCGCTGGCTGCGCAACGAGATGGTCGAGCGGATGCGCGGCCGGCGTCTGCTCGGGCTGCCCGAGGACTACCGCCGGGCCCTGTTCGCGGAGATCCACTCGACCGTCGTCGACCGCTTCGGTCCCGGTGTCGCGGCCGGTCTGCCGCCCGCCCAGCGGGTGGTGGCCGCGCTGATCACCGCCGACCGCTACGACGACCTCGTGGCGTTCGCCGAGTGGGAGGCCGGGATCGCCCTGAAGGCCGTGCCGGAGGGCGTCGAGTGGCGGGACGGGGTGCTGGAGGTCTCGCTGAGCGCCGAGTTCACCTCGGGCGGTGAGCCGATGCGGTTCCCCGCGCGGGGCGCCCTGGCGCAGGACGTTCCGCCACTGGACGCGGCCGAGGCGATCGCCTGGGTGTGCGCCGACTCCGTCGCCCGCTTCGACAAGGCCGCGGGCGATCTGCTGCTGCGGGAACGGACCAGCGCCGCCCAGCACTTCCAGCCCGTGCGGGTCGTCCGCGAGACGGTGCCCGACAAGGGCGGCGACCAGGTGCGGCTGGTGCTGCGGGCGACGGCGTCCGTCGATCCCGCCACGGCGGCGGGCGGGGCGGCGCCGGACAACGGTCTGTGGGACGCCTTCGTGCGGGTCCGGCTGGGCGGCTGGACCAAGGAGTCCCGGCTGGGTCCGGCCCCGGCCGAGAACCGGCCCCGGCCGCAGGCCGGTCTGGGCGGCGGGCGCCTGGTCCTGCCGTACTGGACCCATCCGCACGGCAATTTCGCTCTCGACGTGGACCGGGCGACCAAGCGGCTGGGCCTCGACCGGGTCACGCCGGGCACCGTCGCGGTCGACGGCGCCCGGATCAGCACCGCCGTGCCGTTCCAGGTCGCCGAGGAGACCAAGGTGGTGCTGCGGCTCGGCGCGGCCGAGATCGTCGATGTGCCGGGCACCCTCTCCCCCGCCGCGGACGAGCAGCTGGGGTCGGTGCTGGAGGCCGATCTGCCGCTCGCCGAGCTGAGCGGCGCGCGGTGGCGGGTGGCGCTGTGCCCGGTGCCGAACGCGCCCGAGCCGCGCTTCCTCGTGCTGCCGCTCGCCCTGCGCGTCTCCGGGGACACCGTCCGTCCGGTGGCCGCGCCCGGCCACGGCGGTGCGCAGCGGCTGGCCCGCAAGGTCCGGCGCACCCTGGGCAGGGTGCTGCGCGGGGCGGCCCACCGGGTCAGGAACCGCGGCAAGTAGGCGACAGCACATGAGCGCGGCCCCCATGGAGTCCATGGGGGCCGCGCTCATGTGCTGTCGGGGACCGGGATCACTTCTTGGCGTAACGCGCCTTCAGCGCACTGCGCTTGTTGGTGCCCTCGGCGTTCTTGCCCTTCTCGATGATCACCAGGTTGTGGTAGAAGTGCACGCCCACGACGTTGAGGTCGGTGTAGCTGGGCTGGTAGTGCTCGTCCACGAACTCCTCGTAGTTGAGGCCGTCCGTCAGCCGCTTGAGCATCGCCATGCTGGTGTTCGGGTCGTCGAGGTCCTCGCTGCCCATCCACTCGGGCCAGTACGACGACTGGGTGTCCTCGACGACGTAGATGCCGCCGTCCTTGAGGCGCGGGAAGAGCGTGGCGAACGTCGTCAGCACGTGCGGGGGACGGTGGCTGCCGTCGTCGATGATGACGTCGAGGTCACCGATCTTGTCGGCGACGGCGTTCAGCGACGACGGGTCGGACTGGTCGCCGATGAACGTCGTGATGCGGTCCTCGTCGACATGGGACTTGTCCTGGATGTCCATGCCGAAGATCTGCGCCTTCGGGAAGAACGCCTTCCACATGCGCAGCGAGGCGCCGCCCTGGCCGGGCCGGTTGTAGCCGCCGATACCGATCTCCAGCAGGTTGAACTCCTCGTTCTTCAGGTGCTGGAGGTGCCTCTGGTAGTGCTGGGTGTAGCGGTGCGCGCCCCACTTGTCCGTCTTGAAGTGCACGGCGAGTTTGTTGAGGTCGTGGGAGATGGCGTCGATCCCGGTGGGCTTCTTCTTGACCGGCTGGGGCGGCTGACCGGAGATACGTCGCTTCAACTGGCGTACGACACGCACGTTCTTGTCACCCAACACGTTCTTCACAGTTGTTCTGATCGACATAGCTCGACGTATTCCTTTCCTGGGGCCGACGGTCGGGCCCACGGTCGGACCGTGCTTAGTGAGGGGTGATGCGTCGCTTGAGCGGCTCCCACCAGGTGCGGTGGGCGCGGTACCAGGCGACGGTGTCGGCGAGGCCGGCGGCGAAGTCGTGCCGGGGAGCGTAGCCGAGTTCGGTGCGGATCTTGGTCCAGTCGACGGAGTAGCGCAGGTCGTGGCCCTTGCGGTCCTCGACGTACTCGACCATGTCCCAGCCGGCGCCGCAGGCCTGGAGCAGCAGCCCGGTGAGTTCCTTGTTGCTCAGTTCCGTGCCGCCGCCGATGTTGTAGACCTCGCCGGCCCGGCCCGCGGTGCGGACGAGGTCGACGCCCTGGCAGTGGTCGTCGACGTGCAGCCAGTCGCGGACGTTGCGGCCGTCGCCGTACAGCGGGACGTTCCTGCCGTCGAGGAGGTGGGTGATGAAGAGCGGGATCACCTTCTCCGGGAACTGGTGCGGCCCGTAGTTGTTGGAGCAGCGGGTGACGCGGACGTCCAGGCCGTGGGTGCGGTGGTAGGCCAGGGCGAGCAGGTCGGAGGAGGCCTTGGAGGCGGAGTACGGCGAGTTCGGCGCGAGGGGGTGGGTCTCGGGCCAGGAGCCCTCGTCGATGGAGCCGTAGACCTCGTCGGTGGAGACGTGCACGAACGGGCCGGTGCCGTGCCTGAGGGCGGCGTCCAGCAGGGTCTGGGTGCCGACCACGTTGGTGAGCACGAAGTCGCCGGCGCCGGCGATCGAGCGGTCCACATGGGACTCAGCGGCGAAGTGCACGACCTGGTCCGCGTCGGCCATCAGCTTGTCGACCAGCTCCGCGTCCCGGATGTCGCCCTGCACGAACTCCAGGCGGGGATGCTCGAGTTCGAGGTTGTCCAAGGTGCCGGCGTAGGTCAGCTTGTCCAGCACGGTGATCCGGGACGCGTCGGAGTCCGCCGAGGCCAGGAGCCTGCGCACGTATTGGGAGCCGATGAAGCCGGCGGCGCCGGTGACGAGGAGGTTCATGAACGGATCTGCACCTTGCTGTGGTCTCCGAGCACTAGACGATGGGCAGCGGGCACACCGGTCGTCGGGGTCACCTCGACGTGCCGGCCGATGAGGGAGGACTCTATACGCCCCACGCCCCGGATCGAGGAGTCCCGCAGCACGATGGAGAACTCCAACTCGCTGTCGGTGACCCGGCAGTTCTCGGCGAGCGAGGTGAAGGGGCCGATGTAGGAGTCCTCGACGACGGTGCCGGAGGCGATGATCACGGGTCCGACGACACGGGAGTTGACGATCCGCGCGCCTTCTTCGAGGACGACCCGGCCGACGAGCTCGGAGCGTTCGTCCACCTCGCCGTCGATGCGGTGCGCGACGGTCTCCAGGACGGTGCGGTTGACCTCCAGCATGTCGGTGACGTTGCCGGTGTCCTTCCAGTAGCCCTTGATCACCGTGGAGCGGACGTCGGCGCGCGCGTCGATGAGGTGCTGGATGGCGTGGGTGATCTCCAGTTCGCCGCGCCAGGACGGGGCGATGGCCCGGACCGCGTCGTGGATCACGGGCGTGAACAGGTAGACGCCGACCAGGGCGAGATCGCTCTTGGGGGTCTCGGGCTTCTCCTCCAGGCCGATCACCTGGCCCGCGGCGTCGAGCTCGGCGACACCGAAGGCGCGCGGGTCGGGGACGTGGGTGAGCAGGATCTGTGCGTCGGGGCGGTGGGCGCGGAACTCGTCGACGAGGGCGGCGATGCCGCCGACGATGAAGTTGTCGCCGAGGTACATCACGAAGTCGTCGTCGCCGAGGAAATCGCGGGCGATCAGCACCGCGTGCGCGAGGCCGAGGGGGCGTTCCTGGGGGATGTAGGTGACCTCCAGGCCGAACTTCGAGCCGTCGCCGACCGCTTCCTCGATCTCGGCGGCCGTGTCCCCGACGATCATGCCGACCTCGGTGATCCCGGCGGCCGCGATGGACTCCAGGCCGTAGAAGAGGACGGGCTTGTTGGCCACGGGAACGAGTTGTTTGGCCGAGGTGTGGGTGATCGGCCGCAAGCGGGTACCGGCACCGCCAGAGAGGACTAGAGCCTTCATCTGGTTCACCTTAGTCCCGTCCCCCGTGGCCGGCCTTGCGTGATGTGGCTTGCGTGCCACGGAAAGGCCGAGGTGACGCGGGGTGGCTTCGGTCGAACGGTGCCGTGGGCGATCGGTGCACGGTGCACTCGTACGAGTGGTCAGAAGGTGACCTCGCTCCACACCTGTTTGCCGCCGCTGACCGGCAGGCTCCCCCAGGCCGCCGACATGGCCTCGACCAGCAGGATGCCGCGGCCGCCGGTGGCCTCCCAGCCGATGCTGGTGGGCTTGACCGGGGTGCGGGGCGAGGCGTCGGCGACGGCGATGCGCAGCCGGTGGTTGACGAGGGTGAGGTCGAGGCGGACCCGGCCGTCGGTGTGCACAAGGGCGTTGGTGACGAGTTCGGAGACGATGAGCAGGACGGCGTCCTGGGCGTCCTCGGGCACGTTCCAGGAGCGCAGGGTGCGCCGGGTGAAGCGGCGGGCGTGGCCGACGGCCTGCGGGACCCGCCACACCGTCCAGTTCTCGCGCAGCGGGCGGGTGGCCATCCCGTCGTAGCGCACCAGGAGCAGGGCGACGTCGTCGCTGCGGCGGGCGTTGCCGAGCAGGGCGTCGGCGACGAGGCCGAGGTGGGCGGGGTCGGAGGCGGACAGGCCGTGGGCGAAGCGGTCCATGCCCTCGTCGATGTCGGCGTCGGCGGACTCCACCAGCCCGTCGGTGGTCAGGGCGATCAGGGTGCCGGGCCGCAGCCGCAGCGGGGTCATCGGGAAGTCCGCCTGGGCGACGACGCCGAGCGGCGGGCCGCCCTCGGTCTCGGCGATCTCGGTCGTGCCGTCCGGGTGCCGCAGCACCGGCGGGAGGTGGCCGGCCCGGACGCACCAGGCGGAGCCCTCCTCCATGTCGAGGTCGACGTAGGCGCAGGTGGCGAAGAGGTCGGTCTCCATGTCCGTCAGGAGCCGGTTGGCGTGCGAGACGACGACGTCCGGGGGGTGGCCCTCGACGGCGTAGGCGCGCAGGGCGGTGCGCATCTGGCCCATGAGGGTGGCGGCGCCGGCGCTGTGGCCCTGGACGTCGCCGATGACGAGGGCGACGTGGTTGTCGGGCAGCGGGATCACGTCGTACCAGTCGCCGCCGAGCTCCAGTCCGGCCGTGCTCGGCAGATAGCGGGCGACGGCGGTCGCGCCGGGGAGCTTGGGCAGCCGGCGGGGCAGCAGCTGGCGCTGGAGCATGCCGACGAGTTCGTGTTCGGCGTCGAAGGCGTGGGCGCGCATCAGGGCCTGCCCGGCGAGCCCGGCGGAGGCGGTGAGCAGAGCGCGTTCGTCGGGACCGAACTCGTGCGGGGTGTCCCAGCCGATCAGACAGGCGCCGGCCATGCGTCCCGCGGCGGACAGCGGCAGCACGGCGAGGCCGCCGGGGCCGACCTCGGCGAGGGCGGGCTCCAGGGCGGTGCCGGCGGGCCAGATCTGGGCGCGGCCCTCGCTGAGGGCGGCGGCGAGGGTGGGCATGGCGCGCACGGGGGCGTCGGGCCACTCGGTACGCCACTCCAGGCGCCACAGCTCGGGCCAGGACTCGGGGTCGGGCGGGTCGAGGACGGTGACGACGAGCCGGTCGTTCTCCAGCTCGGCCAGCGCGATCCGGTCGGCGCGCAGCGGCTTGCGCAGGGCGGAGACGACGGCCTGGCTGACGTCGCGGACGGTGCCCGCGGTGGCGAGGGCGGCGGCCAGGCGCTGGACGCGGGCCACGTCGGTGACGTCGGAGCGCAGGGTGGAGGCGTCGGCGACGGTGCCGACGAGGCTGGCGGGACGGCCCTCGCCGCCCGGCAGCAGTCGGCCGCGCAGTCTGAGCCACTTGGGTGGCCCGGTGGGCTGCAGGGCCCGGAACTCCAGCTCGCGGTCGCCGAGGGACATGTGGTCGGCCTCGGTGACGGACATCAGGGCGGGCAGGTCCTCGGGCACGGTGAGCGCCAGCAAGGTCTCCACGCGGCCGTCGAAGTCCTCCCTGCGCATCGCGAACAGGTCCAGGATGTCGTCGCCGACCTCGATGCGGCCGGTGTCCATGGCGAGGCTGAACGCGCCCGAGGACAGTTCCCCGCCCTCGGCGGCCGCGGCCGGGGCGGGGCAGGCCACGGCGTCGGCGAGGAGCTCCAGGCACTTGCGGTCATCGGTGTCGAAGCCGTCGCGGCGCTCGCTCACGGCGACGAGACAGCCTCCGCCGTCGCGGCGGGCGGGCAGAGCCGCCAGATGGAAGTCCCGGGACGGCAGGCGGCGCGCCTCGGCGCACTCGGCGAGCTCCTGCGGGCCCAGCCAGGCCGACCGGCCGCCGCGGTGCGCATCGGCCACCGGGGAGCCGCCGGCCAGGGGGTAGGCGTCCCGCAGTCCGAACAGGGTGCGGGGTACCCCGGCCGCGTCCACCAGGCAGAGCAGCTCGCCGTCCTCGCTCGGGGCGTACACGGCGGCGAAGGAGGCCCTGGCGAAGACGAGCACCTGTTCGAGGACGCTCCGCAGCCGTTCGGGTGAGCCGGGACCGGCCGTGACCGCTTTGAGGGCAACTTCGGCACGCAGCGTTCTCGTTCTGCGCCCCGCGGCTCCCTCACTGACCACGTCGCCATTACAGCGCTTATGAGACACGCGCGCAGCCCCTGTGACCGTTCCGTGGAGTGTCCGCGAGCGTCGGACGGGGGTCGGGATCGAAAGTCGCCGAACAAGTCTTTACGCATGCGTTCCGCACGGTGATCTCGTGACACCGGTGACTGTCCGTGGCCACCCCGCCCGATGGAAGCTCGATGCCGGGCCAAGGAGGGGGAGGCATGGACAAGCGGTACGAGGTGTACGCGCTCGCCGACCGGCACTTCTACGACACGCCGGACCGGCTGTCCGCGGGAGCGCGGCAGGCGGCGCCCCTGTTCGAGGCGGCGCGGCGCGAGGTGCCGGCCGGGTGGGACGCGGCGCGCATCGGCGACTGGCTGACGCTGACGCCGCTCGGCCCGGACGGCGGGCCGGTGGCCGGTCCGGCGCAGGGCTGGAAGGTCCATGCCTCGGCCACCCGGGCGAACGCGGAGCGGATCGCGGCGATCGTCTGGGACTACTGCGTGCCGCGGCGCATCCCGTTCAAGTTCGTACCGGGACCGCATCTGCTGCATCTGCGGAACACCAAGTACGCGCCCCGCGACGGCAGCGGCAAGTTCGTGACCCTGTACCCGGCCGACGAGGAGCAGCTGCACACGGTGCTGCGCGAGCTGGGCAGGCTCCTGGAGGGGTTCGAGGGGCCGTACATCCTGACCGACCTGCGCTGGGGCGAGGGGCCGCTCTACGTCCGCTACGGGGCGTTCGCACGTCAGTTCGTGGTCGACGAGCGGGGCTCGCTGGTGCCGGCGGTGCGGGACGGCGAGGGCACCCTGGTGCCGGACCGCCGGGCGCCGTCCTTCCAGGTCCCGGAGTGGGTGACGCTGCCGGCGTTCCTGGCCCCGCACCTGGCGGCGCGCAACACCACGACGGTGGGCGAGCTGCCGTACCGCATCGAGAAGGCGCTGCACTTCTCCAACGGCGGCGGGGTCTACGCGGGCACCGACACCCGGGACGGCGCCAGAGTCGTCCTCAAGGAGGGCCGGCCGCACGCGGGCCTCGCCGCGGACGGGGCGGACGCGATCGCCCGGCTGGAGCGTGAGAAGTACGCGCTGGAGCAACTGGCGGGGACCGGCGTGGTGCCGGAGGTGCGGGACTGGTTCACGCTCGGCGACCACCGGTTCCTGGTCATGGAGTTCCTGGAAGGACGGCCGCTGAACTCGTTCTTCGCCGAGCGGCACCCGCTGCTCACCCCCGATCCCGAACCGGAGGCGGTGGCCGACTACACGGCCTGGGCGCTGCGCGTCCACGCCGGTGTCGAGCGGGCGGTGGCGGCGATCCACGACCGCGGGATCGTCTTCAACGACCTGCACGTCTTCAACATCATGGTCGGGCCGGACGGGGAGTCGGTGTCCCTGCTCGACTTCGAGGCCGCCGCGCCGATCGACCAGCAGGGCCGCCAGGTCGTCGCGCATCCCGGCTTCTTCGCCCCGCCGGACCGCACGGGCGCCGACGTCGACCGTTACGCGCTGGCGTGTCTGCGGATCGCCCTGTTCCTGCCGGTCACCACACTGTTCGTGGTCGACCGCGGCAAGGCGGCCCATCTGGCGGAGGTGATCCTGCGTCAGTTCCCGGACGTGCCGAAGGAGTTCCTGGACGAGGCGGTCACGGAGATCACCCGGGACACCGGAGGGTCGGCCCCCGTACTGGTCAAACCCTTCGTCGAGCCCGCCGACTGGCCCTACAGCCGCGACTCCATGGTGAAGGCGATCCTCGCCTCGGCCACCCCCGAGCGCGAGGACCGGCTCTTCCCGGGCGACATCACCCAGTTCAACGACGGCGGAGGACTCGGCCTCGCGCACGGCGCGGCCGGCGTGCTCTACGCGCTCGACGCGGTCGGGGCCGAGCGGTACGAGGAGGGCGAACGCTGGCTGCTGGCCCGCACCGCGCCCCCGCCGACGGGCACCCCGCTCGGCCTGTACGACGGACTCGCGGGCGTCGCCCACGTCCTGGACCGGCTCGGCCACCGGCAACGCGCCCTCGACCTGGTCGGCTCGATCCTCGCCGAACGCTGGCAGAACCTCTCCTCCGACCTGCACGGCGGCCTTGCAGGCCTTGGCCTGGTCCTCGCCGAACTCGCCCGCACGACCGGCGAGTCGGAGTTGCGGGACCGTGCCGCGGAGGCCGCCGACATCCTCGTACGACGTCTCGAAGAACCCCTCCCGGACAGCACCCGGCGGCGCCGGGCCGGGCTGTTGCGCGGGGCGAGCGGGCCCGCGCTGTTCCTGCTGCGGGAGTACGAACGCACCGGCGAGGAGCGGCTGTTGAAGGCAGCCGGAGTGGCGCTCCAGCGGGACCTCGACGTCTGTGTGACGCACCCGAACGGCTCGCTGGAGGTCGACGAGGGCTGGCGGACGCTGCCGTACCTCGGCGAGGGGAGCGCGGGGATCGGCATGGTGCTGGACGACCATCTCGCCCACACCGGCGGCGAGTTGGCGGACGTCCGGGCCGGCATCCTCACCGCCGCCACCTTCCGCTTCTACGTACAGCCGGGGCTCTTCCAGGGCCGGGCCGGGCTGATCCTGCATCTCGCCCGCACCTCCACGCCCGGAGCCAGGGAACGGCTCGCCGGGCAGATCGACGGACTCGGCTGGTTCTCCATGTCCTACCAGGGCCAACTGGCCTTCCCCGGACACCAGATGATGCGGCTGTCGATGGACCTGGGCACCGGCACGGCCGGCTGTCTGCTCGCGCTCGGCGCGGCCCTCGACGCCGGGGCGGACCCGCATCTGCCCTTCCTGCCGCCGCTCGGGCGGCCCCACAGCGCGGTTCCGCACGTGACGGAGCCGTGATCCGACCCCGTCCCCACGGGTGACGACAACACCGATGAGAGGAAACCGACATGGCACTTCTCGACCTGCAGACCATGGAAGCCGACGAGACGACGGGCGGCGGCGGCAACAGCAGCCTCAGCCTGCTGTCCTGCGTCAGCGCCGCGAGCATCACGCTCTGTCTCTGACGACCGCGTGTGCCTGAGGCTCCGGGCGGTCCGCTCCCGCGAGGGAGGGGCCGCCCGGGGTCCGCACGTCGGAGGGAAGGTTCGCATGACCACGCCACCGGCAGCGCGTACGACGGTGTTCGGGCCCCTCGGGCCGGCGCCCGGACGGTGTGTGGCCCTGTGTCTGGTGAGTACGGCCGCCGTCGGCGCCGGGCTGCTGCTGCCCGCCGCGCTGGGCCGCGCCCTCGACCTGCTGCTGGCCGGGGCACCGGCGACCCGCTGGGTGGCGTACTGCGCCGCCCTCGTGCTGCTGCTCGCCCTGCTCGACGCGGCCGAGACCGTGCTCGGCGGCACCCTCGACGCCCGCACCACCTCCTGGCTGCGCGGCCGGCTGACCGGCCATGTCCTGGCCGTCGGCCCGCGCGCCGCCCAACGCTTCGGGTCCGGCGACCTCGTCGCCCGCCTCGTCGGCAACGCCGCCCAGGCCGGCACCGCGCCGACCGCCCGGGCCGCCCTGCCGGCCGCCCTCGCGGGCCCGGTCGGCGCACTGGTCGCCCTCGCCCTGATCGACCCGTGGCTCGCGGCCGTCCTGCTGGCCGGGGCACCCGTGCTGGCGCTGCTGCTGCGCGCCTTCGCCCGCGACACCCGTGAGTGTGTCGCCCTCTACCAGCACGAGCAGGGCCGGATCGCGGCGGCGCTCGCGGAAGCCGTCGACGGGCACCGCACCATCCGGGCGGCCGGTGCGGCACAGCGGGAGAGCGCCCGTGTCCTCCGGCCGCTGCCCGCGCTGTCCCGGGCCGGACATCGCATGTGGCGGGTGCAGGGGCGGGCCGCCGGCCAGTCCGTCGCGGTGGCCCCGCTGCTCCAGCTCGGTGTCGTCGCCGTCGCCGGTCTGCTGCTCGCCCGGCACCGGGTCACCGTCGGCGAGATGCTCGCCGCCTCGCGGTACGCGGTGCTCGCCGGGGGCGTCGGCATGCTCGTCGGGCAGCTCGCCGGCCTCGCCCGGGCCCGCGCGGCCACCGGCCGGCTCACCGAGGTGCTGGCCGAACCCGCCCCGCCGCACGGCGACCGGACGCTGCCGCCCGGTCCCGGTCGGCTGGAACTGCGCGGGGTGACCGCCCGGCGCGGCGACCGGGTGGTCCTGGACGGCGTCGACCTCGTGGTGCCCGGCGGGACGACCCTCGCCGTGGTCGGCCGGTCCGGCGCCGGAAAGTCCCTGCTCGCCGCGCTCGCCGGACGGCTCGCCGATCCGGACGCCGGGGAGGTGCTGCTCGACGGCGTCCCGCTGCGCGAGCTCACCCACGACGAGCTGCGCGGGGCGGTCCGGCACGCCTTCGACCGGCCCGCGCTGCTGGGCGGCACGCTGGAGGAGGAGATCGGCCTCGGCCCCGCGCCCGCCTCCCCCGCGCGCGTGCGTGCGGCCGCCCGCACCGCGCACGCCGACGACTTCGTGAACCGGCTGCCCGCCGGGTACGCCACGCTCTGCGCCGACGCCCCGCGCTCCGGCGGCGAGGCCCAACGCCTGGGCCTGGCACGGGCGTTCGCCCACGACAGCCGCCTCCTCGTCCTCGACGACGCCCTCTCCAGCCTCGACACCGTGACGGAGGCGCAGATCACCGCGTCCCTGGTCGGCTCCGGCACGCACGACACCCGGCTGCTGATCGCCCACCGCGCGGCGACGGCGGCCCGCGCGGACGCGGTGGCCTGGCTGGACGGCGGCCGGGTCCGCGCGGTGGGACGGCACGAGAAGCTGTGGCAACTGCCGGGCTACCGGGCGGTGTTCGCGGACGGGGAGGACCCGACGTGAGCGCCTGGCCGGCGCGGTGGCCGTCATGATCACCCGGCGCGGGCTGCGCTTTCTCCGGGACCGGTGGCGGGTCGTCGTCTGGCTTGCCGTCTGGTCGCTGCTGGAGACCGGGCAGACGTTCCTCACCGGCTACGCCCCCGCCCGCGCCCTGGACGACGGGTTCCTGGCGGGGCGGACGGGCACCGGGCTGGCCTGGCTCGGGGTGGCCGGGCTCGGGGTGCTCGTCGGGGCGTTCGGCACGGCCCGGGTCCACACGGCGGTGGCCGAGCTGGTGGAACCGCTCAGGGACGGGCTGGTGACGCGGGTCGTCGCGCGCGGGGTCCGGGAGGGGGACCCGGCGGCGCTGTCCGGGCTCACCCAGCAGACCGAGATCGCCCGGGACACCTTCGCCGGGCTGGTGATGGTGTCCCGGTCGTTCGTGTTCACCGCGGCCGGCGCGCTGATCGGCCTGTGCTCGCTCGCCCCGCCCCTCCTCCTGGTCGTCGGCCTCCCCCTGGTCGCCGGGCTGGCCCTCTTCCTGGCGACGCTCCGTCCGCTGGCCCGCCGCCAGGAGGCGTTCCTCGTGGCCGACGAGGCGCTCGCGGAGCGGTACGGCGCGGTCTGCCCGGGGCTGCGGGACATCACCGCGGCCGGGGCGGAGGAACGGGTGGCCGCCGACACCGGGCGCCACATCGAGACCGAGCGACGGGCCGCGGCCTCGCTGGCCCGCTGGGGCGTGCTGCGGGTGGCCGCGCTGACGATCGGCGGCGAGCTCCCGATCGTGCTCCTGCTGGTGGCCGCCCCCTGGCTGCTCGGACAGGGCGTCACCCCGGGCGCCCTGGTCGGCGCGCTGACCTACGTCACCCAGTCCCTGCTGCCCGCCCTGCGCAACCTGGTCCACGGCCTGGGCACCAGCGGCTCACGGCTGGTGGTGGTCCTGCGACGGCTGCTGCGCGAGGACGGCCCGGCCTCCGCCACCCCCACCGGGCAGCTGCAACGCCCCGCCGACACCCCGCCCGGCACCCCCGCCCTCACCCTCAAGTCCGTCACCTTCGCCTACGGCCCCGCCGCGGCCCCCGTCGTCGACGGCCTCGACCTGGAACTGCGGCCCGGCACCCATCTCGCCGTCGTCGGCCCGAGCGGCATCGGCAAGTCCACGCTCACCGCGCTGGTCGCCGGGGTGCTGGAGCCCGGGCACGGCGTCATCCGGGTCTGCGGGTATCCGGTGCCGGGGTCCGAGGCCGCGGCCCGCCGGGTGCTGGTCCCGCAGGAGGCGTACGTCCACTCCGGCACCCTCGCCGAGAACCTGGGGCTGCTGCGGCCCGACCCCGTGCCCGAGACGGAACTCCTCGCCGCCGCCGAGGCGGTGGGGCTGCTCCCGCTGCTCGACGCGCTCGGCGGCCCCGCCGCCACGGTCGACCCGGCGGCGCTCTCCGCGGGGGAACGCCAGCTGATCGCCCTCACCCGGGCCTGGCTGTCGTACGCCCCGCTCGTCCTGCTCGACGAGGCGACCTGCCATCTGGACCCGTCCGCCGAGGAACGCGCGGAGCGGGCCTTCGCCGCACGGCCCGGCGGCACGCTGGTGGTCGTCGCGCACCGCATCAGCTCGGCCCGGCGGGCCGACCGGGTCCTGGTCATGGACGGACGGACGACGGCGTACGGCACCCACGACGAACTGCTGGAGCGCTCGGCGCTCTACCGCGACCTCGTCGGCGGCTGGTCGCCGGTGCCGTCACAGCCAGCCCTCGCCCTGGGAGATCCTGATCGCGTCGATGCGGTTGCGGGCCCCGGTCTTGCGGGTGATGGCCGCCATGTAGTTGCGCACGGTCCCGTGGGACAGGTGCAGGCTGCCGGCGATCTCCGCGACGGAGGCGCCCTCGGCGGCCAGGGATAACACGCTCAGCTCGCGGCGGGTCAGCGGCATCTCGGCGGCCTTGAGGAAGCCGAAGCCCAGCGAGTCGTCGACGAAACGTTTTCCTTCCGCGACCCGGCGGATCCCGCGGACCAGGCGCTCCGGCGACCCCTCCTTGTCCACGTAACCGAGGGCCCCGGCCTCCACGGCCCGTTTCAGCAGGCCGGGCCGGTTCGCGCTGGCGAGGACGAGGAGGCGCGGCGAGGGCGTGCCGGCCGGCCGGGCGCCGAGGTCGCCGAGCGGCGGGAGCGCGTAGCTGTCCGCGCACTCCAGGTCGGCCGCGCAGACGTCCGGCAGCAGGGATCGCAACCGCCCAGGCGCGTTGCGCCACGGGGTGTCGTAGACCCCCAGGTCCGGTTCCCGGCGCAGCCACTCCGCCAGGACCGATCTGACCAGACACTCGTCGTGCACCAGAAGAACCCGGATCACTGCCCGTCCCCTCGCGTTGCCGTTCGCCGGTTCCATGGGTGAGAAACGTCTGCCCCATTGTTCGCGTCCGGCACCTTTCCCGGGCGCGAAGAACCGGCCATCAGGGTGCGCGGGGGCGCACTGGCGGCTCTCGTACGCCGCCCCGCGCTTCGACTGCGGGGGCATGGGCGAGGGTGGACGGGGTAGGGCGCGGCTGCCACCGGGGCCGGTCCGCTCGCCGTGCGCGTCCTGCCGCCAGGGGGCAGATTTGATCCCGGAGCCCGTCGCACGCCGGGCTCCGGGCCCTTCGGGGCGCGCGAGGAGGTGGTCGGCGTGTCCGACGTGCCGAGGGCCGCGCAGGCGCCGGCGACCGCCCGGACACGGGTCGGCCGGCCGCTGCTGTCCCTGGCACTGGCCTCGATGATGGACGAGGTGCACGCCCACTCCGGCGCGGTGTACCTGCTGGCGTCCGGCGAGCCGGTCCTGGAGATGGCGGTGATGGCCGGGCTGCCGCGGGCCTTCGCGGCGCCGTGGGAGCGGGTCGGGCTCAGCGCGCCGATCCCGGTCGCCGAGGCGGTGCGGGAGCGGCGGCTGGTGTGGGTGGGCGGCGAGGAGGAGATGGCCCGCCGCTATCCGCGGATCGCGGTGGTTCTCCCCTACCCCTTCGCGCTGGCCGCGCTGCCGGTGGCGACGGACGCCAAGGTGCACGGCGCGATCTTCGTGACCTGGCCCGGCTCGCATCCGCCGGAGCTGTCCGACCGGGAGCGGGACCATCTGAGCGCGGCCTGCGGGCGGCTCGCGGTACGCCTGGAGCGGGCCGCCGAGGAGAGCCGCCCGGTGTTCCCGGAACCCGATCTGCTGGCGGGGACGCCGGTGGGCGGCCCGGCGGGCACGCTCGGCACGGTGGAGGCGGCCCGGATGGTGTCGCGGCTGCCGTACGGACTGTGCTCGCTCGATCTGCACGGCCGGATCGTGTTCGCCAACGCGGCGGCGGCCGAGCTGATCGGCGTCCCCGTCAGCAGTCTGCTCGGCACCCAGCCCTGGGCGTCGGTGCCCTGGCTCAACGACCCGGTGTACGAGGACCGATACCGGGCCGCGCTGATCAGTCAGCAGACGACGTCCTTCGTGGCGCTGCGGCCGCCCGGCGACTGGCTGTCGTTCCGGCTGTATCCGAGCACGACCGGACTGAGCGTGCGCATCGGCCGGGCGCGGGCGGTGGCGGAGATGAGCCGGAGCGCTCCGCAGGGGGGCGGCGCCCCTTCTCGGCTGGTGACCATCTCGCAGGTGCTGAGCCTGGCCGGGGCGCTCACCGAGGCGGCGGGCGTGGAGGACGTGGTGCAGCTGGTCACGGACGAGATCGTCCCGGCGGTCGGCGGGCAGGCCCTGGCCGTGCTCGCGTCCCGGGCGGGGCGGCTGCATGTGCTGGGCCACCGCGGCTATTCCGACCCGCATGTCGTGGAGCGGTTCGACGGGCTGCCGCTGACCGAGTCGACGCCGGGCACGCAGGTCCTCAACAGCGGGGTGCCGGCGTTCTTCGACTCGCGGCAGGAGCTGGAGCGCCTGTATCCGGCCCGGAACACGACCCCGGACGGGTTCGCCGCCTGGGCGTATCTGCCGCTGATCGCCTCCGGCCGGCCGGTGGGCACCTGTGTACTGGCCTACGCCGAGCCGCACCCCTTCCCGGCGGACGAACGGGCGGTCCTGACGAGCCTCGGCGGGCTGATCGCGCAGGCCCTGGAACGGGCGATGCTGTACGACGCCAAGCACCGGCTCGCCCACGGCCTCCAGGAGGCCCTGCTCCCCCACACGCTCCCGGCGCTGCCCGGCATCCACGCGGCCGCCCGCTATCTGCCGGCCACGCAGGGCATGGACATCGGCGGCGACTTCTACGACCTGGTGCCCTCGCACGGGGCGGCCTCGGCCGTCATCGGGGACGTGCAGGGGCACAACGTCACGGCGGCCGGGCTGATGGGGCAGATCCGGACCGCGGTACGGGCGTACACCACCGTCGGACAGGCCCCGCAGGACGTGATGAGCAGCACCAACCGGCTGCTGATCGACCTGGGTTCGGACCTCTTCGCGAGCTGTCTGTACCTACGGCTCGACCCGGCCCACGGGCGGGCCGTGATGGCACGGGCGGGACATCCCCCGCCGCTGCTGCGCCGCCCGGACGGCAAGGTGCGCGTCCTCGACCTGGCCGGCGGTCCGCTGCTGGGCATCGACGGCTCGGCGACGTATCCGACGACCGAGGTCGAGCTGGCTCCGGGCAGCGTGCTGGTCCTCTACACCGACGGCCTCATCGAGTCCCCGGGCGTCGACATCGAGGACGCTCTCGCCGATCTGGGCCGGCGGCTGGCGGAGGCCGGGGATCTGCCGCTGGACGCGTTGGCGGACGAACTGGTGGGGCAGGGCGGGGCCGCGCAGGAGCGGAGCGACGACGTGGCGTTGCTGCTGCTGCGGGCGCGGTGACACGAACGCGGTCCGGCCCTCCCGCCGGAGGGTCGGACCGCGTGTCCGTGGAGCGCTGGTGAAGCGGGGTCAGTGGGTCTCGGTCAGGCCGGAGTCGCCCTGTTCGGCACCCGCACCGGTGTCCTGGCCGCCGACCTCCTGGCCGGTCTCTTCGCCGCCGACTTCCTGACCGGCACCGGCTTCTTCGCCGCCGCCGACTTCCTGACCGGCACCGGCTTCTTCGCCGCCGCCGGCCTCTTGACCGGCACCGGCTTCCTCGCCCGCGCCCGCCTCGTCGCCGGCACCCGCACCGGCCCCGTCACCCGCGCCCGCCTGCTCGCCGCCGCCCGCCGCGTCGCCCGCGCCGAGGGTCGCGCCGACCGCCTCCAGGGCGGTGGTGACCGGCTGGAAGAAGGTCTCGCCGCCGACCGTGCAGTCGCCGCTGCCGCCGGAGGTCAGGCCGATGGCCAGCCCGTCCTGGGTGAACAGCGAGCCGCCGCTGTCGCCGGGCTCGGCGCAGACGTCGGTCTGGATGAGGCCGGTGACCGTGCCCTCCGGGTAGTTCACCGTGGCGTCGAGTCCGAGGACCTGGCCGTCGTTGAGCCCGGTGGTGCTGCCCATGCGGAAGACCTGGAGGCCCACCTCGGCGTCGGCGGCCTGGGAGATCTGCACGGTCTTGCCGTCGCCGACGTTGACCTCGCTCGGCGCGACGGTGGCCGGGTCGTCGTACTTCACGAGCGCGAAGTCACCGTCGCCGGGGAACGTGGCCTGGTCGACGGTGGCGATCGGCTGGCCGTCCTGCGCGTCGGCCCACTCGGCCGCCGCGACCCCGCAGTGACCGGCCGTCAGGAAGGCCGGGCTGCCGTCGCCCGCGGTGACGTTGAAGCCGGCCGAGCAGCGGGCGCCGCCGCCGAAGATGGCGTCGCCGCCGGAGACGAAGGTCTTGAAGGTACCGGCCGACTTCTTGATGGTCGCCATGCCCGAGCCGAGGGTGTCGACCGTCGACTCCAGCTGGTCCCACTTGGCACCGGTGACCGTGCTGTCGGCGGTGACCAGGATCTTGTTCGTCCTCGGGTCGACGGCCCACGAGGTGCCCGGGATGGTCGCCTTGGCCTTCAGCGTCTGCGCGCCCGCGGCGAGTTCGGCGAGGCTGTTGTCGACCTCGCGTATCTTCGCGCCGGCCTTCTCGGCCTGGACGATCACGTTGTTGTTGTCGCCCGAGACGACGTTGACGACGAGCTGCTTCTGGTCCGTGTCGTAGTACGAACCGGCGAAGGCCTCGCCGAGCAGGTCCTGGAGCTGCGAGGCGAGATCCGATGCGTCCGACGCCTTCAGCGTCTTCGGGGCCGCCGCGGCTCCGTTGGACGAGGAGCCGTCCTGGGAGGCGTTGGCGTTGGGCAGGAGGATCGCCGCCGCTCCGAGCGCCACCACGCCGCCTGCCGCGATCGCGGCCTTGCGCTTGGGGATTCGCTTGTGACTCAAACTTCTCGACCTCCTGAAGGACGGGGTCAGTGCCACCGTTCGTCGGCGGCTGTTCGGGGCGCCTGGATGGCAGTGGGTACGCAGGAGGCACGTGGGGCGTTCAATTCCGTTTGTTGGCAGTCTCTTTGCAGTACCGAATCAGCCACGGGACCGGCCGGGATCCGCGTCCGACGGCGCGGGAGCGGGAACAATCCCCCATATGACGATGACCACCGCCGAAGCCGACAAGATCCTCTCCGCCAACTTCGCCCCTTGGGTGCTCGACCTGGGCCTGTCGGTCGAGTCCCTGGGCGAGGACCGGGCGACCCTGCGCCTTCCCTGGTCGGACCGGCTGTCCCGGGAGGGCGGCGCGCTGTCGGGGCAGGCACTGATGGCCGCCGCGGACACCGCCACCGTGATCGCCGTGGCGGCGGCACGGGGCGGCTACGGGCCGATGACGACCGTGCAGCAGTCGACGTCGTTCCAGCGCGCGGTGTCCGGTGCGGATGTCCTGATCCAGGCGGTGATCACCAAGCTGGGCCGGCGCATGGCGTTCGCCGACATCACGATGACCGACGCGGACTCGGGGGAACTCGCGGCCCGTGCGAGCACGGTCTACGCGCTTCTCGGCTGACAACACCGGACTGACACGGTCCGCGACCGGTCGGCAACGGTCGGTTCCGAAGTTCCCGCGGAATCCCGGCTTCAGCGAATCTGCACATCCAATACCCAACCAAGTCACCGTGCGCGGCGGATCTGCACAAGCGTGCTCCGCCGCGTACGTCATTGGGGCGGGAGTGTCGGATTCGCCTCCCGGGCCGCAAGTCCTTGTGTGAACCGAGGAAGTGCCGGGTGTGAAGAAGTCGGCGTCGAGACGTGCGCACGCCTGCACGGTTCGGTGCCTGTGTGACACAAGTGCCCTGGTGAGGCGGTTGGTTGATTGGAAGCCCGTGCCCGGGGCGTGCTTTTATCCATCGCACCGCGGCAGCCGCCAACGCCTTCCGGAAACGGGGACACGGCGCCTGCGGCACGCGGTCGCCCCAGCCAGGGGTCCGCTCCCCCTTGTGAATATCCATATGAAGGGAAGTTCCACCATGAACTCCACCCCCCAGGTTGAGACCGTCGAGATCTCCGACGCCGAGCTCGACAACGTCTCCGGCGGCCTGCAGCTGAACGCCCTGGGCACCGTCACCGGCCTGGTGGACGGCATCGCCCCGGTCTCCGGCCTGGTCGACACGGTCGTCGGCACGGTCGAGGGCACCACCGGCCTCTCCGTGGCCCCGGTCACGAACCTGGTCGCCGGTCTCTGATCGCACCTCGTGACGTGAGTCCCGGAGCCGCTCCCCGGCTCCGGGACTCACGGATGTCCTGACTCAACCGGCTGCCGTCAGCCGGTCCTTCCTCGTTTTCAGGTGAGGGAAAGTTCCGTGCAGTTCCGCCAACAGGCCCTCGCCAAGCTCCAGTCCCCGGAGGAGCTCGACCTGCCGGTGCGGTTCGCCCGCCCGCAGGGCTGGCTCGCGCTGTCCGTGACGGTGGTCGTGATGGCCGCCGCGTCGGTGTGGGCGGTGACCGGTTCGGTGGCCTCCACCGTGGGCGCGCCCGCCATCCTCACCCACGGGCAGGGCAGTTACATCCTGCAGAGCCCGGTCGCGGGCCAGGTCACGGCCGTCGTGGCGAAGGAGGGCGAGCGGCTGCCCGCCAACTCGCCCGTGCTGAAGGTGCGGACCGCCGACGGCGACACCGTCGTCCGCTCGGTCGCCGCGGGCCGCGTCACCGCGCTCGCCGCCACCATCGGCCAGATCATCCAGACCGGCGCCAACGTGGCCGCGGTCGAGAAGGTCGCGCACACCACTGATCCGTTGTACGCCACCGTGTACGTCCCCGCCGAGAACGCCGCCTCGATCCCCGCGAACGCGGCTGTGGACCTGACGGTGTCGTCGGTGCCGACGCAGGAGTACGGCGTGCTGCGCGGCCATGTGAAGTCGGTGGACCGGTCGGCGCAGTCGGCGCAGCAGATCTCCGCGTTCCTCGGCGACAGCCAGCTCGGCGAGCAGTTCACGAAGGACGGCAGGCCGGTGGCCGTGACGGTGAAGCTGGACAAGTCGTCCGGCACGAAGAGCGGCTACAAGTGGTCGTCCGCGGACGGGCCGCCGTTCGCCCTCACCTCCATGACCGTGGCCCGGGGTTCGATCCGTCTCGCCGACCAGCGTCCCGTCGATTGGCTGCTGCCGTGAGCACCGCACAGGAGACCCGCAGCCGCCGCCGGTCCGCCCCGCCCAAGCGTCCGGTCCCGAAGGGCAAGGGCAAGTCGGTCCGCACGCCCACCGTGCTCCAGATGGAGGCCGTGGAGTGCGGTGCCGCCTCCCTGGCGATGGTGCTGGGCCACTTCGGCAAGCACGTCCCGCTGGAGGAGCTGCGCATCGCGTGCGGGGTCTCCCGCGACGGTTCGCGCGCCAGCAACCTGCTGAAGGCGGCCCGCAGTTACGGCCTGACGGCCAAGGGCATGCAGATGGACACGGCCGCCCTCGCCGAGGTGAAGGCACCGGCGGTGCTGTTCTGGGAGTTCAACCACTACGTCGTCTACGACGGCATGGGCCGCCGCTTCGGCCGCCGCGGGGTCTACATCAACGACCCCGGCAAGGGCCGCCGGTTCGTGCCGATGGAGGACTTCGACTCCAGCTTCACCGGCGTCGTCCTGATCATGGAGCCGGGCGACGGCTTCACCAAGGGCGGCCGTAAGCCCGGGGTGCTGGGCGCGATGCCGGCCCGGCTGCGCGGCACCGCGGGCACCATGCCGGCCGCGGTGCTGGCTAGCCTGCTGCTGGTGCTGGTCGGAGCGGCGGTGCCCGCGCTGAGCCGCGTCTACATCGACATGTTCCTCATCGGGGGCCAGACCTCGCTGCTCGGCGTGCTGTTCGCGTCGATGGGGACGTGTGTGGCGCTCACCCTGGTGCTGACCTGGCTGCAACAGGCGAACCTGCTGCGCGGCCGGATCATCTCCTCCACCCTCTCCAGCGCCCGCTTCCTGCGCCATCTGCTGCGGCTGCCGGTGACGTTCTTCTCCCAGCGCAGCCCGGCCGACCTGGTGCAGCGCCTCCAGTCCAACGACGCGGTGGCCGAGACGCTGGCCCGCGACCTCGCGGCGGCGGGTGTGGACGCGGTGGTCGTCGTCCTCTACGCCGTCCTCCTCTACACCTACGACCCGCAGTTGACGTTCGTCGGCATCGGCGTCGCGCTGCTGAACATCGTCGCCATGCGCGTGGTCATCCGGCTGCGCGCCACCCGCACCGCCAAACTCCGGGCGGACAGCGCCCGGTTGACCAACACCGCCTACACGGGCCTTCAGTTGATCGAGACGATGAAGGCGACCGGCGGCGAGGACGGCTACTTCCGCAAGTGGGCCGGGCAGCACGCCACCACGCTGGAGGAGCAGCAGCGGCTCGGGGTGCCGTCCGCCTGGCTGGGCGTGGTCGCGCCGACGCTGGCCTCGCTGAACAGCGCGGTGATCCTGTGGATCGGCGGCATGCGCGCGGTCGAGGGCGGCATCTCGGTCGGCCTGCTGGTCGCCTTCCAGTCGCTGGTCACCCGGTTCACCGCCCCGATCACCCGACTCAACGGCGTCGCGGGCCGCATCCAGGACTTCGCGGCCGACGTGGCCCGTCTGAAGGACGTGGAGAACTTCCAGGCCGACCCGCTCTACGGCCGCCCCGGCGGCGCCGAGTCGACGCGCCGCCTGCAGGGGCACGTGGAGCTCCAGAACATCTCCTTCGGCTACAACCCACTCGACAAGCCCCTGTTGACCGGCTTCGACCTGACGGTCGGCCCGGGTCAGCAGGTGGCGCTGGTCGGCGGTTCGGGCAGCGGCAAGTCGACGGTCTCCCGGCTGATATCCGGCCTGTACGCGCCGTGGGAGGGCGTCATCCGCATCGACGGCCAGCGCCTGGAGGACATCCCGCGCGGCGCCCTCGCCTCCTCCGTCTCCTTCGTCGACCAGGACGTCTTCCTGTTCGAGGGCTCGGTCCGCGACAACGTGGCGCTGTGGGACCCGTCGATCCCGGACGACGCGGTGGTGGACGCGCTGCGCGACGCCGCCCTGTACGACGTGGTGATGCGCCGCCCGGGCGGCATCAACAGCCGGGTCGAGCAGGACGGCCGGAACTTCTCCGGCGGTCAGCGGCAACGCCTGGAGATCGCACGGGCGTTGGTGCGGCGGCCCAGCATCCTCGTCCTCGACGAGGTGACGAGCGCGCTGGACGCCGAGACCGAGCTGACCGTGATGGACAACCTCCGCAAGCGCGGCTGCGCGTGTGTGGTGATCGCACACCGGCTGAGCACCGTGCGCGACAGCGACGAGATCGTCGTACTCCAGCACGGCACGATCGTGGAACGCGGACGGCACGAGGAGCTGGTGGCGCGCGGTGGCGCGTACGCGGCTCTGGTCAGGGAGCACTGAGATGACGACCGCACCCGAAGGGGACCTCGTCCTCCAGGCCCTCGGCTCGATGGGCACGCCGTACGACCTCGCCGGACACAACCGCCTGGACCTCGAAGGGCCGCAGGTGCTGTGGCTGGTGGCGTCCGGCGCGGTGGACCTGTTCGCGGTGGACGCCGAACAGCAGGGCCACTGGCACCACTTGGGCCGCCTGGAGGCGAGCTCGCTGCTGCTCGGCCCGACGCCGGGGCCCCAACACACCCTGGTGGCCCGCCCGTTGCGGGACTGCGTGGTGCATCGCATCGGGCTGCGCGAGCTGTACCAGCCCGCGAACACCCAGACCTGGTCCTACGACGAGTACGGCAACCCGCAGTACGTGCCGCCGACGACGAGCCCGCTGGAGTACGCCCTCGCCCTCGGCGTCGGCCGCAGCCTGTCCATCCTCTTCCAGGCGCCGATGGCGAGCGAACGCGCCGCGGAGATCACCGACGACGACGTCCTCTGGATGCAGGTCCCGCCGGGCAGTGTGCAGTACGGCTCGCTGTACGGCGCGGAGGCCGCCGCCGATCTGTTGATGGACCCCGCGGTGTGGCAGTCCATGGTCGACCAGCAGTACCGGCTGCTGACCACGCTGGACCGCTGGATCGAGCAGTTGGAGCGCACCCACGAGACCCGCACCGCCGAGGGCATCAGGGCCGGTGAGGCGGTTCGCGCGCAGGCCGACCGGACGCTGCTGGCGTCGATCGGCAAGGCCTCGGGCAAGCGTGCCACGGCCGCCGATGCCGACGCCTCGTACGCGGCGTGCAAGCTGGTGGCGCAGGCGGCCGGGATCACCCTGGCCGACCCGGCGCAGTCCGGCACCGGCAGCGACCGGCTCGACCCGGTGGAGCAGATCGCGCTCGCCTCGCGGGTGCGCACCCGGGCGGTCCGGCTGGACGGAACCTGGTGGCGGGACAACGTCGGCCCGCTGGTGGGTCATCGGGCGTTGTCCGGGGCGCCGGTCGCGCTGCTGTGGCGGCGCGGCGGCTATGTGGCGGTGCATCCGGCGACGGGGCGGGAGACGCCGGTCGAGAAGGCCAACGCGGAGGAGTTCGAGCCACGCGCGGTGATGTTCTACCGCCCGCTGCCCGACCGCGCCCTCAGCCCGCTGCGGCTGCTGCGGTTCAGCATGCAGAACATGGGCAGCGATCTGACGAACCTCCTGCTCAGCGGCCTCGTCACGGTGGCGATCGGCGCGATCGTGCCCATCGCCACCGGCAAGGTGCTGGGTGAGTTCGTGCCGAAGGCGCAGACGCACTTGATCGTCCAGGTCTGTCTGGCGGTGATGGTCGGCAGCCTGGTCGCCGCCACCTTCATGCTGCTGCAGAACCTGACGATCCTGCGCCTGGAGGGCCGGATCGAGGCGACCCTCCAACCGGCGGTGTGGGACCGGCTGTTGAGACTGCCGACGAAGTTCTTCACCGAGCGTTCGACGGGTGAGCTGGCGAGCGCGGCGATGGGCATCAGCGCGATCCGCCGGCTGCTGGCGGGAGTCGGTCCGGTGGTCGCCCAGTCGGTGACCGTCGGCGCGATGAACCTGGGCCTGCTGTTCTGGTACAGCGTGCCGATGGCGTTCGCGGCGATCGGCATGCTGGTCGTGATCGCCGGGGTGTTCCTCGGGCTCGGACTGTGGCAGGTGCGCTGGCAGCGGCGGCTGGTGGTGCTCGGCAACAAGCTCAACAACCAGGCCTTCCAGACCCTGCGCGGACTGCCCAAGCTGCGGGTCGCGGCGGCCGAGAACTACGCCTACGCGGCCTGGGCCGCCCAGTTCGCGCGCAGCCGTGAGCTCCAGCAGAAGGTGGGGCGGATCAAGAACCTCACCACGGTGATGGGCGCGGTGTATCTGCCCATCTGCACTCTGCTGATGTTCATGCTGCTGGCGGGCCCGGCGCGCGGGTCGATGTCGGCGGCGGCGTTCCTCAGCTTCAACACCTCGGTGACGATGGTGCTGACGTCCGTGACCCAGCTGACCGGCGCGTTCGTGTCGGCGGTGGGCGCGCTGCCGCTGTTCGAGGAGATCAAGCCGGTCCTGGAGGCCACCCCGGAGGTGCGCACGGCGAGCACCCGGCCGGGCCCGCTGACCGGCGCGATCGAGGCGCGCCGGCTGTCCTTCCGGTACTCGGACGACGGCCCGCTGATCCTCGACGACGTGTCCTTCGAGGTGCGGCCCGGCGAGTTCGTGGCGATCGTCGGCCCGAGCGGCTGCGGCAAGTCGACGCTGCTCAGGCTGCTGATCGGCTTCGACCCGCCGGTCTCCGGCAGTGTGCTCTACGACGGGCAGGACCTGGCGGCCCTCGACCAGTCGGCGGTGCGCCGGCAGTGCGGGGTGGTGCTCCAGCACGCCCAGCCGTTCACCGGCTCGATCATGGACGTCATCTGCGGCACCGAGCCGTACACCCCGGAGGAGGTGATGGCGGCGGCGCAGATGGCGGGGCTCGCGGAGGACATCCAGCGGATGCCGATGGGCCTGCACACCATCGTCTCCGGCAGCGGTGCCGTCTCCGGCGGCCAGCGTCAACGGCTCATGATCGCCCAGGCGTTGATCCGCCGGCCGCGCATCCTGTTCTTCGACGAGGCGACCAGCGCCCTCGACAACGAGACGCAGCGCACGGTCATCGAGTCCACCAAGGCCCTCAACGCCACCCGCATCGTCATCGCGCACCGCCTGTCCACGGTGCTGGACGCCGACCGCGTGATCGTGATGGAGGACGGCAAGGTCGCCCAGCAGGGCCCGCCCGCGCAACTCCTCGCCGACACGAACGGGCGGCTGCACGAGCTGGTGCGACGGCAGATGGCGTAGGCGTCAGTCGATGCCGGGGACGGGCGCTCCGGACGGGACACCGGCGGCGACGTAGCCCTCGTAGAACTCCTTCCAGGGCGCCTGGCTCCCGGGCGAGCCGTCGGCGTGGCGTTCCAGGGCGGCGAGGCAGACCTCCCAGCCGGCGCCGTTGCGGGCGGCGGTGTTCGCCTCGCTGAGCACGTTGGTGAGCGTGAAGCGGGTGCTCTTGTCGCCCAGCTCCTCCAGGTCGAAGCGCAGTTCGTCGTCGCCCCACGCGAAGGAGAGGTGCCGGGGCGCCTCGACGGCGAGGACGCGGCCGGTGGATTCCGGCATGTTGGGGTCGCCGCTGAACTTGATCTCGCCGCCCGGGCGCAGGTCGATCTCGGCGCGGGACGGGAACCAGTGGGCGAGTTCGTCGGCGTCGGTCACGAACCGCCAGACGCGGTCGATCGGATGGGCGTAGGTGCGGCTGAAGCGGACGGCGGGGCGGCCGTCGTCCAGGGTCAGGTAGGTGCCGGTGAGGTCTGCGGACATCGGGATCAGTCCTTCGAAGGGGGCGGTTCCTCAGCGTCGTCCAGGCGTCGGCCCAGGGTGTCCAGGCTGTCGTTCCACAGCCGGCGGTACGGGGCGAGCCAGGCGTCGAGCGCGGCGATCGGAGCCGGGTCGAGAGCGTAGACGCGGCGCTGCGCGTCCTGCCGGACCCGGACCAGACCGGCCTCTCTGAGCACCTTCAGATGCTTCGAGGTGCTCGGCTGACTCAGGCCGCACGCTTCCACGATCTCCCCGACGGGCCGCGGCCGCTCCAGGAGCAGCGCGACGATGGCCCGGCGGTGGGGGTCGGCGAGGGCGGCCCAGAGCGCGGCGTCGGACATGAGTCCAATATGCCTCCATGGTTATATGCCGGTCAAGGCATGCAAGCTCCGGACCTTCATTCCGCCATCCGCGCGAGCACCGGCCCGAGCGCCGCCGCGAACCGGGCCGGATCCCGCAGGAACTCCATGTGGATGCCGGGGAACTCCACCCAGGGCGCCCCGATCCTGCGGGCGATCTCGACGGAGGGGCGGGCGTAGTAGGTGTCGCGGTCCTCCGCGCCGGCGGCCAGGACGATCGGGAAGGGCGCCGACTTCAGTGCGCCCTCGTCGGGCCGGAAGCCGGCGAAGCCGGGCCACTCGGCGCCGAAGAGATGGTCCTGGTTGCCCAGGAAGCGCCGCCACAGATCGTCCGGCCAGCGATACGTCCCCTCGCCACGGACCGTCTCGGCGAACCGGCGGCCCGCGGCCGGGGCGCCGCCCCGTGCGTAGCGGTCGGCCACGTCGGCGAAGAAGCCGCGCTCCGGATCGTCGGCGGGCAGGACGTTCACGGCGGGCGGTTCATGGGCGATCAGCCCGGCCAGGCACTCGGGATGGAGCGCCGCGAGCGTCAGCCCGATGATCGCGCCCCCGCTGTTGCCGAACACCAGGGCCCGGCCGCCGGCCGTCCCGGCGATGAGCGCGCGGGCGTCGGCCGCCTGTTCGGCGAGGTCCATCGGCGCCCCGGTGCGGCCCGTGCTGCGGGAGTTGCCGCGCCGGTCGTAGGTGATGACCGTGTACGCGTCGGCGAGGTCCGTCGCGACCTGCGTGTAGTAGCCCGCGTCCCCGCCCGCCCCGCTGATCATCAGCAGCGGCGGACCGCTCCCGCGCACCTCGTAGTACAACTCCGCGCCCTCGACCTCGAACGTGCCGCCGGTCACACTCGACCTCCCTCCCCAGCGAAACGTTGCCGTTTCGCTGGAAGTCCTCTAGCCTCGACGTGTACGAAACAGTTTCGTTTACGACTTCGTAAAATCCGAACGACTTCCCTGGAGTGGTTCTGCCATGTCCCAGAAGACCCTGACCAAGAACGCCCAGGCGGGCGCGGTCGAGGCGCCGTCCGACGCCTCCTCGAACAAGCGGTGGTGGATCCTCGCCGTCATCGCCCTCGCCCAGCTGATGGTGGTTCTCGACGCCACCATCGTGAACATCGCCCTGCCCTCGGCGCAGGCCGACCTCGGGTTCTCCGACGGCAACCGGCAGTGGATCGTCACCGCCTACGCGCTGGCCTTCGCCTCCCTCCTGCTGCTCGGCGGCCGTATCGCCGACCTCTTCGGCCGCAAGACGGCGTTCCTGATCGGCGTCGTCGGCTTCGCCGCGGTCTCCGCGCTGGGCGGTGCCGCGACCAACTTCGAGATGCTGGTCACCGCCCGTGCCCTCCAGGGTGCCTTCGGCGCCCTCCTCGCACCCGCCGCGCTGTCGCTGCTGAACACCACGTTCACCGACGCCAGGGAGCGCGCCAAGGCCTTCAGCGTCTACGGCGCCATCGCCGGCGCCGGCGGTGCGGTGGGTCTGCTGCTCGGCGGCATCCTGACCGACGCCTTCGACTGGCGCTGGACGCTCTACGTCAACGTCGTCATCGCCGTCGTCGCCTTCGCCGGCGGCTGGCTCCTGCTGCACAACCACCGTGACGCCGGGAACGCCAAGCTGGACGTCCCGGGCACGGTCCTGGTCGCCGCCGGTCTGTTCTCCCTGGTCTACGGCTTCTCCAACGCCGAGACGCACGACTGGGGTTCGCCCGCGACCTGGGGCTTCCTGATCGCCGGCGGTGTCCTGCTGACCGCCTTCTCCTGGTGGCAGACCAAGGCCGCGCACCCGCTGCTGCCGCTGCGCATCCTGCTCGACCGCAACCGCGCCGCCTCCTTCCTCGCCGTGCTGATCTCCGGCGGCGGCATGTTCGGCGTGTTCCTCTTCCTCACCTACTACCTCCAGCTCAACCTCGGCTTCAGCCCGACGAAGACCGGTCTCGCGTTCCTGCCGATGGTCGCCGCGCTGATGGTCACCGCCCAGGTCGGCACGACCAAGCTGGTGCCGCGGATCGGCCCGAAGGCCGTCATCCCGATGGGCTTCGCCATCGCCGCGGTCGGCATGGCCTGGCTGACCGGCATCGGGGTCGGGTCCTCGTACTCCAGCGCGGTGCTGCCGCAGCTGATCGTGGTCGGCCTCGGACTCGGTCTGGTCATGCCGCCCGCGATGCAGCTGGCCACCGGCGGGGTCGCCGCCGAGGACGCCGGTGTCGCCTCCGCCACCGTCAACGCCATGCAGCAGGTGGGCGGTTCGATCGGTACGGCGCTGCTGAACACCCTGGCCGCGAGCGCCGCGACCGACTACCTGGCGGGCAAGGACCCGAGCAACAAGCTGGTCCAGGCCCAGGCCACCATCGAGAGCTACACCACCGCCTTCTGGTGGTCGGCGGGCCTGTTCGCGGTCGGCACGCTGATCGCGTTCCTGCTCTACCGCCGCGGAGTTCCGGAGCAGGACCCGGACGCCGGACCCGTGGTCCACATGTAGTTCCCCCGAGTTCCCCCGAGCAGAGGGGCCGCCGTCATCAGGGAGACGGCGGCCCCTCTTCGCCGCCGTGCCTGTCTGGTTAGCGCGCATCACACGCCGGCGCGGTGAGGGAAGGCCCCGAAGCGGGTACTCACGGGTCCATGCGAATCAGCGTGGTGGATGTGGGGTCGAAGACGGTCCGGCTGGTGGTGGCGGACGCCGAGGGCGGGGTGCCGCTGCCCGTGCACACCGCGAAATGGCGGCTGCGCCTGTCCGAACAGGTGGAGCCGGGTGGCCCCGTGCCCGAGGAGGCGGTCGACAGACTCGTCGCCGCCGTGGCCGAGGCGGACCGGACGGCGACCGAGTGGGGCTCGGCCCCTCCGCTGGCCTTCGCCACGGCGGTGGTGCGCGGCGCGCCCAACTGCCGTGACGTGCTGCGGGCCGTACGGACCCGCACCGGGGTCGAGCTGTGCACGCTGCCCGGCGAGCTGGAGGCGGAGCTGACCTTCCTCGGGGCACGGCGCTGGATGGGCTGGCGGTCGGGGCCGCTGGCCCTGCTGGACATCGGAGGCGGCTCCCTCGAAGTGGCCTTCGGACGCGGCAGGTTGCCGGACTTCGTGGCCTCGCTGCCGCTGGGCGCGGGCCGGCTGACCCACGAGTTCTTCCGCGGCGAGGACCCGCCGTCGCCGGAGCAGCTGCGGGCGCTGCGGCGCCGGGTCCGGCACCAACTGCGGGACGTCGCGGCCCGGATCCGCTGGGAGAGGCCGCACACGGCGGTGGCCACCTCCCGCACGTTCCAGCAGCTGGGCCGGTTGTGCGGGGCGCGGCCCGGCCGGCACGGACCGTTCGCGGAACGGGAGTTGCGCCGCTCGGACCTGCGGGCGGCGATCACCCGGCTCGCCACCCTGCCCGCCGCCGAGCGCGCCCTGCTCCCCGGTATCTCCGCGCCCCGGGCCACCCAGAGCCTGGCCGGCGCGCTGGTCGGCCACACGGCCCTGAAGCTGACCGGCATCAAGGCCGTCAGCATCTGCCCGTGGGCGATCCGCGAGGGCGTCCTGCTGCGTCACATCGAGGACGGCCCGTCGTGGTGGGCCGGGGTCAGCCGCCGCGGTGAGGAGAACGGCGGCCAGGAACTCGTGCCGCTGCGCATCGCGGCCGCGACGAACTGACAGAGCCCGAGGAACAGCGCCGCCGGCGACGCGAGGCCATCACCCCCAACACCCGCGCCCAGGAGGAGTCCCAGGGCGACCAGGGCAGGCCCTAAGGCACCCTGTCCGGGGCCGCGCTGTCGTCGGGGCCGGTGCGCCAGGCGCCGTGCCAGACCACCCAGACGTGGCCCTCGGGACCGTGGTGGACGTGCAGTCCGTCGACGACTGCCGACACGGGCAGGTCCCGGGTCCCGTCCTCGTCGGCGCGGTCCAGGGTGATCGTCGTGTCGTCGGTGCCCGCGACGGTGATGCCGGTGCGGTCCGCCGTCAGGACGAGCCGGCAGGTCTCGGCCGTCGTACGGGCGAGGAGGCAGCCGCTCACGCGGTGCGCGGCGTCCAGGAGGGCGACGACGAAGGCCGTCGGCGCCTCGATCACGCCGATGACCGCGGCAGCGGCGGCGTCCGAGGCAGCCGTACCGCCTTCTCGCGGGAAATACGCCGTGAACTCCATCTCCAAGGCGGACTCCACGAGCCCGAACTCGGTGAGCAGCGGAGGCTCCTCCGCGCTCGTCCGTACCGGCGTGCCCACGCCCCACCCCTGCGTCGAAGCGGATGCGGCCGGGGACCGGGACCGCACCGCGACTGTACGACGCCGGGGACCACTTGAACAGGGCCCCCCGCAAGGGCTTCCATCAGCCGAAAACCCGAGTCCCGGGCTCGGAAGCGGGGCGGCCGAGTGAGGGTGGTCTCGGAAACTCCGCGTATACGACGGCTGTTGCGGCCCTCGGGGCCGCTCGGCCGGTTTCCGCCGCTGCCCGGCGTCGCCGGGCGGCGGGCTTGACTGCGAGGGCCGGCCGGGTGGCCCCACTCCGCCCGGCCGGCCCTCGGTGCGAGATCACGGGGGTCCTCATGACGGCGCCCGCGCTCCCCAGCCACGGGCGGCCGTCCGGTTGCACGGGAACCCCGCGACCCCGGCTCTAGAAGGTGAAGAGGCTCGACCCGAGGGAGCCCTTCACACACTCGTTGGCGAAGGTGCGCTCGTAAGAGACGCGCTTGCCCTGCCAGACACCGTCGACGGTGACGACCACGGGGTCGTACTGCTTGGTGCACTGCACGCCGTCACGGGCCTGGAACGCGTCGAGGTCGCCGCCCACGCCGCGCAGTTCGGCGCAGGCCAGGGCCGCCGCGGGATGGCTGCCGGAGGCGGTCGGGGCGCAGGTCAGGGTGACCGCGCGGGCCGGTGTGGCGGTGGCGGCGCTGTCGCCGTGGCCCAGGGTGAGGACCAGGGCGGAGGGGGCGTAGAGCGAGTCCGGGGCGGCCAGCGCGGCTCCGGTGAGGGGGCCGCAGACGGCGCCGGCGGTGAGGGCGAGGGTCGCTGCCCAGCGCGCGGTGTTCCGCATGGTGTGCATCCTTCCGCTGATACGAGGGTGGTGCCGCGCCCGGCACGATCGGTGCCGGGGCGGCGAGCGCGAGTCTGCCGAGTCCGCGGCCGGAACACACATCGACCCCACGCGTTTCAGTAACCTTTCGTGTTGAATCAGTGGCGCGAAGTCACGGAACTCGAACACCGGAGCCCAGTAACCACGCGGTTCTTGATCGTCATCACCGACCGAATGGCCGGTTCACACCCACTCAGCAATCGGCCTGAAACATTCCGGTTGAGCTCTCGGCGCACTCCGTCCCGTTCCCTTGCGTTCATGTGTCGGCGGAGTAATCGTCATTACATGATTACGACCGAGCAGCGAGAGAAACTGCGCGGCTGGTTCGCCGGCCGCCTGCCCGACGACCTCTTCGAGGAACTGCCCGAACTGACCGTCGACCGCGAGGAGATCACCGTCATCGGCCGCATCCCCGCACCCCGGCTCACCGAGGGCGCCTCGGCCACCGAGCGGGAGGCGGCCGTGCGCAGCCGGATGCAGGAGTTCCGGGAGCGCACCCGCGAGACCCGGATCGAGGTGGCCCGCGAGGCCGAGCACCGGTTCCGCCGCAAGGTGTCCTGGGGCGTTGAGTGCGCCGGGGAGCGCGCCCTGTTCACGCATGTGGCCGCGCCCGTGATGACCCGGCTGCGACAGCCCGAGCGCCAGGTCCTGGACACGCTCATCGCGGGCGGCGTGGCCCGCAGCCGCAGCGACGCGCTCGCCTGGTGCGTCCGCCTGGTCCAGAAGCACACTGACGACTGGCTCGCCGACCTGCGCGACTCCCTCGAACACGTCCAGCGGGTCCGCGCCCAGGGCCCGGACGCCGAACCGGAGGACGCCCCGACGGACACGAGCGAGGGAGGCACCGAAGCCGAGTGATGGAGGTTTCGCACACCCCTGACACGAACGATGGATGAACCGTCCTCTGGTGCGGCCCTTGCCCCCGGCCTTACCGTCGGCAGACCCCCGAGAGGACGGCCTCCTCTCCCGCCGCACACCCCCGCGGCGACCGGCCGCCCCCGACAAGCCCCTCCCCCGCGCCACGACGCGCTCCACCGCCGGTCCCCCTCGCTGGAGCCCCCTTGCCCTCGCAGTCCCCGCAGCCCGACCTCTCGTCCGCGCCGTCCCTGACCGAGGTCGAGACCCACGGTGTCGACCGCATCCCCGACGCGGACCGCACCGCCACCCCGCTGGACCTGTTCCGGCTCGCCTTCGGCGGCGCCAACACCTTCTCCACCTGTGTGCTGGGCGCCTTCCCGATCCTGTTCGGCCTCTCCTTCTGGCAGGGCCTCGCGGCCACCGTGCTGGGCGTCGTCGCCGGTGCGCTGATCCTGTGTCCGATGGCGGTGTTCGGGCCGGTCAACGGCACCACCGGCTGTTCGGACTGCCGCGCGGCGATCTCAGCTACGTCGTGGCCTACGCGCTGTTCGCCTGTCTGGTCCTCGCGGTGTGCGTGTACGGCTTCCGGTTCATGCTGTTCGTCAACAAGGTCGCGGTGACCTCGGCGAGCGTGCTGTTCGTGGTCGGCGCGATCGCCTTCGCCGGCGACTTCGACCCGTCGTACGCGGGTGTCTTCACGGGCTCGGCGGACGCGGCGACGCAGTCGCTGTTCTGGCCGTCCTTCATCGGCGCCGCCCTGATCGTGCTGTCGAACCCGGTGTCGTTCGGCGCGTTCCTCGGCGACTGGTCGCGCTACATCCCGGCGAGCACCCCGCGCCGCCGCGTCGTCGGCGCGGCGTTCCTGTCGCAGATCGCCACGCTGCTGCCGTTCCTGTTCGGTCTGGGAACCGCGAGCATCATCGCGACCAAGGCCCCGGAGTACGTCGACCCGGCCGCCCCCGACTTCGTGGGCGGGCTGCTCGCCATCTCGCCGGGCTGGTTCTTCCTGCCGGTGTGCCTGCTGGCGCTGATCGGCGGCATGTCGACGGGCACGACCGCGCTGTACGGCACCGGCCTCGACTTCTCCTCGGTGTTCCCGCGGCTGTCCCGGGTGCAGGCGACGCTGCTGGTCGGCGTCGCGTCGATCGCGTTCATCTTCATCGGGCGGTTCGGCCTGAACCTCGTCCAGTCGATCTCGACGTTCGCCACGATGATCATCACCTGCACCACGCCGTGGATGGTCGTGATGATCCTGGGCTTCTGGACCCGGCGCGGCTGGTACGACCCGGAGGCCCTGCAGGTCTTCAACCGCCGTCAGTGTGGCGGCCGTTACTGGTTCGCGCACGGCTGGAACTGGCGCGGCATGACCGCCTGGTGGGTCTCCGCGCTGCTCGGCGTGCTCTTCACCAACATCCCCGGCCAGTTCGTGGGCCCGCTGGGCGACCTCGCCAACGGCGTCGACATCAGTCTGCCGCTGTCGCTGGTGGTCTCCGCGGTGCTGTTCCTGACGCTGCTGCGGGTGTTCCCCGAACCGCGGGCCGTGTACGGGCCGCAGGGCGCGCGGCTGGCGCGGACCGTCGACGTCCCGGTGCCGGCCATCACCGGGCCGGGCGCGAAGGCCGCCGAACCGGCGCCCGTCACCGTGGCCGACGGCGGGTGACCCCGGTGTGCTGACCGGCCCTTACCCGTCAGTATCGTCGGAGCGCAACGCGTTCTCAGCGACGAGAGGCGGAACCCACGGATGGCCAAGCACTGGGCGGACTTCCAGTACGAGATCTATCTCAACGGGCTGTCGGGGGCCGTACCGCGGCTCCCGACCGACCTGACCCGCCTGGAGGAGCTCACCGAGCAGCGGCTCGGGCCGGGGCCGGTCGGGTACGTGGCGGGCAGCGCGGGCGACGGCAGCACGGCCCGCGCCAACCGCGCCGCGCTGGAGCGCCGGCGGATCGTGCCGCGCATGCTTCGGGACGTGCATGAGCGGGACCTCGCCGTCGAGGTCCTAGGCCGGTCCCTGCCCGCCCCGCTGGCCCTGGCACCGGTCGGCGTGCTGTCGATCATGCACCCGGACGCCGAGTCGGCCGCGGCCCGGGCCGCCGCCGCGCAGGGCGTGCCGTTCATCCTGTCCTCCGCCTCCAGCACGCCGATGGAGCAGGTCGCGGAGGCGATGGGGGACGCCGAGCGCTGGTTCCAGCTGTACTGGCCCAAGGACCCGGAGGTCGCCCGGAGTTTCCTGCGGCGGGCCAAGGCGTCCGGGTTCACGGTGCTCGTCGTCACCCTGGACACGCCCCTGCTGGCGTGGCGGCCCCGCGACCTGGACCAGGCGTATCTGCCGTTCCTGCACGGTGTCGGCACCGCCAACTACTTCTCCGACCCGGCGTTCCAGGCGGCTCTGGCCAAGCCGGTGCACGAGGACCCGAACGCGGCGGTGCTGCATTTCGTGGGCATGTTCGCGGACCCCGCGAAGACCTGGCCGGACCTGGCGTTCCTGCGCGAGAACTGGGACGGCCCCATCGTGCTGAAGGGCATCCAGCACCCGGACGACGCCCGGCTGGCCGCCGACGCCGGGATGGACGGCGTGGTCGTCTCCAACCACGGTGGCCGGCAGGTCGCCGGGGCGATCGGCGCGGCCGACGCGCTGCCGCTGGTCGCCGAGGCGGTCGGCGACCGGCTCACCGTCCTGTTCGACAGCGGCGTCCGCACCGGCGACGACGTCTTCAAGGCTCTCGCGCTCGGCGCGCGAGCGGTGCTCGTCGGACGGCCGTACGCCTACGGCCTCGGCCTCGACGGTCAGGCCGGCGTCGAGCATGTGATCCGCTGTCTGCTCGCCGAACTCGACCTCACCCTCGCCCTGTCCGGACACGCCACACCCACCACCGTGGGCCCCGCCGACCTGACCGAGGCCCCCGTATGACCGCCCCGAGGCCGAAGGGCCCGCCGCGACCGCCGCGGAAGCCGAAGGGCCCGCCGCGACCGTCCCCGAAGCCGAAGGACCTGCCGCGACCGCACCCGAAACCCAAGGGCCCGCCATGACCGCCGCCGAACCCGGAGGACCCGCCGCAACCGCCGCCGAAGCCGAAGGGGCCGCCTCGCCCGTCGCCGAAGCCGAAGGGCCCACCGTGGCCATCCCCGGGACCGAAGGGCTCGGCATGACCGCCCCCGAAGCCGAAGGACCCGCCGCGACCGGCCCCGAGACCGAAGGACCCGCGGCGACCGGCCCCGAGACCCAAGGCCCCGCCATGACCGGCCCCGAAGCCGAAGAACCCGCCGTGGCCGTCCCCGGGACCGAAGGGCTCGGCATGACCGCCCCCGAAGCCGAAGGACCCGCAGCGACCGGCCCCGAGACCCAAGGCCCCGCCATGGCCGCCCCCGAATCCGAAGAACCCGCCGTGGCCGTTCCTGAGGTCCAAGGGCCCGCCGTGACCGCTCCGAAGAACGTCCTCGCCGTCATCGCCCCGCATGTCGGCGGCCGGACCGCCGGGGCCGGGCTCGCCGCGCTCTTTCCCGGCGACGCCGAGGTCACCGTCGTCGAGCGGGCCGACGAGAACCCCGGAGCCCTGCGCGCGGCGCACGTCGTCATCACGGCCCTCGCGCCGGTGACCGCCGAACACCTCGCCGCCGCACCCGAGTTGCGGCTGGTGCAGTGTGCGAGCCACGGCTTCGACTACGTCGATGTCGAGGCCGCCCGGGACCTCGCCGTGCCGGTCTGCACCATAGGCTCCAGCGGCGCCGAGGCGCAGAACGTGGCCGAGCAGACCTTCGCCCTGATGCTCGCGCTGGCCAAGCAGCTGGTCCCGGCCCACAACGCCCTCGTCGAGGCCGACTGGGCGCTCCCCCGCCTCCAGCGGTCCCTGACCGAGCTGTCGGGCAAGACGCTGGGCATCGTCGGCCTGGGGCAGATCGGTCGCGAAGTCGCCCGGCGCGCGGTCGCGTTCGACATGCACGTCGTCTACGCGGGACGGCGCCGGGTGCCGCAGGAGACGGAGGCGCGGCTGGGCGGTGCCCGGCATGTGCCGCTCGACGAACTGCTGCGTGTCTCCGACTACGTCTCGCTGCACGCGCCCCTGACCGACGACACCCGCCATCTCCTCGACGCCCCGCGGCTCGCGCTGCTCAAGCCGACCGCGTTCGTCGTCAACACCGCGCGGGGCGCCCTGATCGACCAGGACGCCCTCGCCGACGCCCTGGAGAAGGGCGCCCTGGCCGGGGCGGGCCTCGACGTCTTCGACCCCGAACCGCCCACCCCGGCTCTGCGGTTGCTGCGCGCCCCGAACGTGGTGCTGTCGCCGCACGTCGGGGGCGTCACCCGCGAGACGCTGGTGCGGATCGCCCTGGCCGCCGTCCAGAACGTGGCCGGCTATCTGGCGGGCGATCCGCCCCGGGACATAGTCAGCGGGCCCACCCCTGCTCACTGAGGTCGACGGCGCGCACGGACGGGGCATCGGAGTCGGGGACCGACAGCGCGCCGGTGCCGGGTGACACGGAGTCCGTCACCCAGCGCTGCTGGTCGGAGCCGTCACGGACCTTGACGACGATGTCGGCGCCCGGCTCCCCGCTGGTGGAGGTGACGGCGAGCTGGTCGTCCCAGCGGGTGAGCAACTCGCCCTGCACGGTGATGTCGTAGCGCACGTCGGCCGCCCGCTTGCCCTTGTCGTCGGCGCAGGTGCCGAGGATGACCACGCCGGCGTCGGCGTGCGAGTCGAGGCACAGGTCGGGGTCGGCGGCACTGCGCAGCAGCCCGTCGTCCTCGTCGTACGTCCATTTCTGGGTGTCGTCGTCCGAGCACGCCGCCAGCTCGGTCGCGGCACCCTTCCGCACCGCGCCCCGGATGTCGAGGCAGAGGTCGGAGCCGACGTTGCGCAGCCTGGATCTGCTGGGCGCGAGGGGGAGTTGGGCGGTGCCCGGCGGGGACGCGGAGACGCCGTCCGGAGCCGACTCGCTGCCGGTGGCGCTGGTGGAGGCGGCCGGGTCGGCGCCGCCGTCGTCCGACCACAGGCTCGCGGCGAGCACACTGGCGATCAGCCCGGCGGAGGCGAGGCCCACCCCGGTGAGCAGCACCCGGGAGGGGCGGGAAGCCTCGGGGGGACGGCGGCCGGGCGTGGGGATGCGGGACAGCAGCCGTCGGCGTCCGCCGCCGTGCCGGCCGCCGCTCTGCGCGCGGGAGTCCGGCGCGCCTTGCCCGCGCCGGGAGTCGAGATAGCGGCGGGCTCCCCAGCCGAGCACGGCTTCGGCGAGCAGCATGCCCAACCCGCCCTCGAAATGGCTGAGTTGTTCGGCGGCGAATCGGCAGTAGGAGCACTCGTCCAGATGCTGCTGGACATCCGGCAACAGTGCTCCGCCGCGGCGAATCGGGACGTCGAGGAGACGGTTGTAGAACCGGCAATCCTTGGTCGGCGCGAGTTCCAGATGGGCATGTACACAACCCTCGCGGAATTTGTCACGCGCTTGTTCGAGAGCGGCCGAGGCGCTGACGGTGTCCATACCGAGCAGGGCGGCGGGGACGGCTATCGGCTCGGCCTCGACCTCGGTGTGCCAGAGCAGACAGCGGGCGAGTCCGGGCAACCCGAGGAATGACCGCTCGGCGAGTTTGCGGTTTTCGGGCGTCATGGACTTCGCCGCCCGCATACCGCGACCGCCGGCGGGTTTCGCGAGGTCCGGAAGAACACCGGATATTCGGTCCTCGGCCGACCACTCGCGGACGGTGTCCCGCGCGCGTACGAGGAGGCGGGGGCGCAGCGCGGTGGCGGGCTCGCCGAGGGCGACCCGGTCGAGGACTTGGTGGAAGGCGGCCGCGGTGACCATGGAGGCCACCTCCGAGCGGGCGGCCAGGCAGATGACGGCGTACTCGTGGACCGGCTGCCAGTGACGCGCCATCAAAAGCGCGGCGGACTGGGCCGCTTCGCCGTCCGGACGGCCGCGGAGATGGGCGGCGAGGTCGTCGTCGGATTCCCCCGGAACCCCGCTGGGGGGCGGGTACGGAGGGCGAGGGGGGTGGGGGGTGGGCACTGAGCGGGTTCCTTCCCACGCGCATGTGGTTCTGTGCTTCAACTCGCCGAAAAGGAGCGGGGACGGATGCGTCCTCTCCGGTGATGCGCGAGGAGCGTGAATTCACGGCGGCTCGTCCGGCCCGGTTCCCCACGGGACGAATGAAGACCCGGCCCATACCCCCCGCACGGGTAGTTCACCCTTGCACAGCGGGGTCATGACCAACAAGGCACTTGAGCAACATCAGCATCATTGAAAGATAGTCAGAAACAGGGCCGGAGCAGCTCTCCCCGCCGGGCTTTCGCTATTCCACACGCCCCGTGTGAAACACGCGCACGCGCCGGGGCATCGCGCACGCTCCCGGCGCGCACCACCCCGTAGTGCACTGGTATCGGCCCCTCGGAGGCCACGCACAGGACGGCGGCTCTCCTGTGCGCAACCGGCCGCCGACCCCGATCCTCCCGCCCTCGGTCGGCGGCCCCGAGGGCAGACCGGGGTCGGCCAGGCCGGCCGGTGCGTCTCAGATCTGCCAGGAGCGCAGTCGGTCCGCGGCGCCGTACACGTCGGTCTTGCCGGAGATCAGATCGCGGGCGAGGTCGACCAGGGCGCCGTAGGGCGGGTCGATGCCGACGCCGCTGACGAACATGTACGCCACCGCCGTCGCGCAGGCGAAACGGGCGTTGGCCGCGGGCAGCGGCTTGAGCAGGGCGAGGGTGTGCAGCAGCGCGGCGGCCCGCCAGGCGGGGTCGGAGTCCACGCCGAGCCTCGGCGGGTCGACGCGGTGCCGGGCGACGGCGGCCACCAACGCCGAGAAGTCGTTGATCGTGGGCTGGTCCGGCAGGACCTCTTCATGACGCTGGAGCAGCCAGGGGACGTCGATGTGGACGACGGAGGCCATCGGTCAGCCGGCCCGCCGCTCGCCGTGTCCGGCGGGTTCGTCGTCGGGAAAGGCGGCCGCGAACTCGTCGGCGTGGGTCGCGAAGAAGCGCCGGAACGCCTCGGCGCCCTCCTTCAGGGCGCGGTGCCGCGCGATGTCGGCGGCGGCCGCCTCCCGGACGAGGGCCTTCATCGACGTACCGCGCTCCTTGGCGATCTGCCGCAGGTCCTCTAGTTCACGATCACTGAACTCCACGTTGAGAGCTGGCATGCCCCAACGGTACCGCTGGGGTACTTACCCGTAAATACCCCCAGGTCAAAGCCATTGTCGACGGTACCTCGGGCGCTCAGCACGACGTCCGAATCCCGCCGGTGACGGGCCGCCCGGCGCAGCAGACTCGTAGCCATGGACACGGACACGGACACGACGACCTTCAGCACGACCTTCACGACGTTCGAGAGCCCTCTCGGCGAGCTGCTCCTCGTGGGCCGGGCAGGGGTCCTCACCTCGCTGTCGATGCCGGGGCAGCGCACCGCACCGGCCGTCCGCGCCGACTGGCGGCGCGACGACGACGCCTTCAGCGAGGCCACCGCCCAGCTCACCGCGTACTTCGCGGGCCGGCTCACCCGTTTCGACCTGCGGTGCGCCGCCCACGGCACGGACTTCCAGCGGCGCGTGTGGCAGGCGGTCGACGCGATCCCGTACGGCACCACGACGACGTACGGCGCGCTCGGCGCGCGGCTCGGTGTGGCGCGGGCCGACACCCCGGCCGTGGGCGCGGCGCTCGGCGCCAACCCCCTGCTGATCGTGCGGCCCTGCCACCGGGTGATCGGCGCCGACGGCTCGATGCGCGGGTACGCGGGCGGCGTGGAGCGCAAGGTGCGGCTGCTCACGCACGAGGGCGCGCTGCAACCGACGCTCGTCTGACGGGAGGACCCTCATGACCCTCACCCTGAACCAGGCCCGCCAGCGGGTCGCCGGGACCGACTGGGACGCGCTCGCCACGGAGCTGGACGAGTACGGCAGCGCGCCCACGGGGCCGTTGCTGACGCCCGCCGAGTGCCGTGACCTGACGGCCCTGTACGAGAAGCCTGAACTGTTCCGCACGACCGTCGACCTGGCCCGGCACCGCTTCGGCTCCGGCGAGTACCGGTACTTCACACACGACCTGCCCGCCCCGGTGGCCGCGCTGCGGGCCGCGCTCTACCCGCGCCTGCTGCCGATCGCCCGCGACTGGGCGGCCCTCCTCGGCCGTCCGGCGCCCTGGCCCGACTCCCTCGCGGAGTGGCTGGAGCGCTGCCACGCGGCCGGACAGGACCGGTCGGCGCAGATCCTGCTGCGATACGGGGCGGGCGACTGGAACGCCCTGCACCGGGACGTGTTCGGCGAGCTGGTCTTCCCGCTCCAGGTCGTCGTCGGACTCGATGTGTACGGCACGGACTACACGGGCGGCGAGTTCCTGATGGTGGAGCAGCGGCCCAGGGCGCAGTCCCGGGGCATGTCGACCGTGCTGCGGCAGGGTCACGGCCTGGTCTTCACCACCCGGGACCATCCGGTGCGCACCCGCCGCGGCTGGTCCGCCGGTGCGATGCGGCACGGGGTGAGCACGGTCCGCTCGGGTCACCGGCACACCCTGGGCCTGGTCTTCCACGACGCCGTCTAGGCACGCGCCCACCACCCCTTGCGCCGGTAACCGCCCTGCCAGAACAGCCGGTTGAGGACGCGGACGGGCGGCGGCATGCTGCCGAGGAACCTGGCGCGCTCGGCGGGCGGGGCGCCGTCGACGACCCACGGCACGAACACCGCGGCCCCGCGCACGCCTTGGGTCTCACGGATGCGGCCGATGAAGGCGCCCCAGTCGGCGTCCGTCAGGACGTCCTGGATCAGGGGCAGGGCCTCGTCCTCCTCGTGCTTGAGATGGTCGTCGAGGGTGGCGGTCAACGCCCGGACCAGATCGCCGAGTTCGGGTGCGCCGTCGGCCAGCGCGGTGTCGACGGCGGACAGCAGGGGGTCGATGCGGGAGTGCTCGTCCTCCATCGCGTCGAGCAGCGCGAGCTCGCGCGGCCGTCCGGCGACCCGTTCCCTGACGCGCGGCCACAGCCCGGCGTCCTCGGCGGTGTGGTGGACGTGCAGCTGGTGCTGGAAGTTCTGCCAGCCGGCCCGGACCGCGGGGGTGCCGGCCCGCCCTTCGGCGACGGCGTCGGCCAGCCGGGCCAGATCGCGGCGGAAGGCGTCGTGGGACGCGTACATGGCGGTGAAGTCGATGGCCACGGGTCCTCCTCAGTGCCCACGGATGCGGACTCGCGGTCAAGAGGCCGGGGTGTCGCGGCGGTGTGACACGGCACCCTCCCGGTGAGGCACACGTCACATTCAGGCCGTCCGATGTCACATTCGCGCCTCCGGAAGCCCTCGCAGTAGTGAGCGCGTACCGGGAGGGCCACGCATGTCCAAGATTCGTTTTCCCGAGGCCGACGAGGCGACGGAGGTCTTCGTCGGCCATCGTGAGCTGCTGTTCGGCATCGTCTACAACATGCTGGGCAGCGTCGCCGACACCGAGGACGTCCTGCAGGAGACCTGGCTGTCCTGGACGGCCCGGCGCCGGATCACCGACTCGCCCCTGGACGGGATCGCCAACCCGCGCGCCTATCTCGTCCGTATCGCCGTGAACCACGCCCTCGGCCGCCGTGCCGCGATCAACCGGCGGCGCGAGACGTACGTCGGCCCGTGGCTGCCCGAGCCGCTGGTCGCGGACGACTCCGCCGACGACACCGCGGTGCGCGCGGAGTCGGTCTCCCTGGCGCTGCTGGTGGTCCTGGAGTCCCTGACCCCGCTGGAACGCGCGGTGTTCGTGCTGCACGAGGTGTTCGGGTACCCGCACACCGAGATCGCGGAGATCCTCGACCGCACCCCGGCGGCGGTACGGCAGGTGGCGCACCGGGCCCGGGACCATGTGCAGGCGCGGCGGCCGCTGTACGAGGCGCATCCGCGGGTGCGGCGGGAGGCGACCGAGCGGTTCGTGGCGGCCGCGCTCGGCGGGGACATCGGCGCGCTGATGGAGATCCTCGCGCCGGACGTGACGGTGTGGACGGACGGTGGCGGCAACCGCCGGGGGGCGGGGTCGCGCCCGGTGCGCGGCCGGGACAAGGTCGCGCGCCTCATCGACGGGTTCCGCTCGCGCGGTGCCTCGCTCGGCCTGGAAGTGCGCTACGGGCAGGCCAACGGCGACGCGGCGGCCGTGCTGTTCGAGGGCGGGGCGCCGTACGCGGTGATGGTCATGGACCTCACGCCCGAGGGCGACCAGGTGTCCGACATCTACATCGTCGCCAACCCCGACAAGCTCGGGCACGTCGAGCGGGAGCAGCGATGAGCGGGGGGCTCCATGACCGCATGGAGCCCCCCGCTAACCGTTTTCCTCCTACGTCTGGTCCGCCACGAAGGAGGCCATCCGGGCCAGGGCGGAGTTCCAGTTGATGGTGTGCTCGTTGGTCGACCAGGACTGGATGTCGTCGATGTAGCAGAACTGGCCTACGCAGCCCTGGAGTTTGCTCTGTGCGTAGGGGTCCTGGATGCCCGAGTTCGGGCCGCCGGCGAGGGTGCCCTTGGGTGGGTTCGGGAGGTTGGGGTCGAGCTGGTGGGCGTACCAACGGCTGTGCTGGTTGTGAGAGTTCACCTCGCCGTAGCCGGTCACGTACGACATGTTCAGCGCGTTGCGGCCGAAGAGGTAGTCGACGCTCTCGAGGGCGCCGTCCCGGTACTTCGAGCCGCCCGTGATGTCGTACGCGGTGGCGATGACGATGCCGTTGTGCAGGATCTGGTGGTTGGAGCCCCAGTCGTAGAGGTTGTCGGTGGGCGCGTACGGCATGCCGTACGGCTGTGACTTCAGCGTGGTGAGGTAGCGGTCGGCGCCCTTGACGACCGACTGGCGGACCTTGTCGCGGCCGGGCAGCTTGCTCGGCACGGTCGCGAGGTCGAGGCGGGCCGCGGCGGCCGTGCGGGCCCAGTCGTAGCCGAGCGGGCCGAAGATGTCGGCGGTGTGGACGGGCGAGTTGAGGACGTAGTCCGCGAACTGCTTCTCGCCGGTGGTGAGGTACAGCTCGGCCGCCGCCCAGTAGAACTCGTCACTGGCGTCGGTGTCGGCGTAGGCGCCGCCGCCGATGGCGTCGTTCGGGTCGGCGTGCAGGGCGGGGTGCGCGAGCGCCGCGGTCCAGGCCGTGCGGGCGGCCGCGAGGGTCTTCGCCGCGAACGCCTTGTCGTAAGGCTTGTAGAGGCGGGCCGCCTGCGCCGCCGTGGCGGCGAGGTTCAGGGTCGCCTCGGTGGTCGGCGGGTGCAGTTCACGCTTCTGCGGGTCCTCGCTCGGCAGCAGCGGCAGGCCGGTCCACGCCTCGTCGTGGATCTTGTGGTGGGCCATCCCGGCCAGCGGCTGCCCCGCGGGCACCTGCATCCTCAGCAGGAACTCCAGCTCCCAGCGGCTCTCGTCGAGGATGTCCGGCACCTTGTTGCCGCTCTCCGGGATGGCGAGGGTGCCGTCGCCGAGCTTGCCGGGGCGTCCGGTGCGGGCGTGCAGGGCACGCTCGTAGGTGCTCAGCAGCTCCCAGGTGGAGATGCCGCCGTTGACGACGTACTTGCCGTGGTCGCCGGCGTCGTACCAGCCGCCGGTCACGTCGAGCTTGTAGTCGCAGACGCCGGGCTGGCAGGGGACGGCGGAGTCGCCCTGGTTGGGCGCCACGTCGACATGGCCGGCGGCGCGGCCGTAGCCGGGGCGCAGGTCGTCGCGGATCGGGATGCCGCTGCGCTGGGTGTAGTAGTACTTCAGGGCGTCCAGGCGGAGTCGCCGGTAGGCGTCGGTGCCGATGTCGAAGGGGCGGCTGGTCTCGCCGTCGGCGACCAGCGTGTAGCCGGTGCCCGCCGTCCGGTACGACCCGAAGTCGATCGAGTGGACGTTCTGCCCGGAGGACGCGTCGAGGCCCCGCGGCGTGGTCGAGCCCTTGGCCACGACGGTCCCGGAGGCGTTCTTCAGCTGCCAGGGCAGCTTGCCCGTCGCGTCCGTGACGAGCGTGGCGTTCTTCGGGCCGGAGGGCAGATAGGCGACCTGGTTCACGCGCACGCGCGGCCCGGTGTCGGGCTCGTACACCTCCGGCGGCACCCCGCCGAGCAGGGACACGTCGTCCATGCAGAACTTCCAGGCGTCCGCGCTGCCGCCGAGCTGGAAACCGACCTGCGCCTGGGTGGCGTCCACGGGCGAGGTGAAGGTGTACGAGTACGCGTTGCCGGAGACGCTCAGCTGCGGGCTGACCTCGAAATAGGTGTCGTACGGCGCCACTTGGAGCCCCACGATCGCGCGCACGACATGCCCGTCGGGCGAACCGTTCGCGGTGAAGGCGAACTTGTACGTCTCCCCCTTGACCAGCGTGACGTCGTTCTGGCCGACGGCGGCGTCCCAGCGGTTGGTGGTGCCGCCCGGCACGTCCGCGCACAGCTGCCCGCCGGACAGGCCCGCGGTGACGTTGCTGGTCGCCCACCAGGGCTCGGTGGTGGTGTCGAAGGTGCCGTTCTTGAGCTGCTCGACCTCGTCGGCGGTGGCCGGCGAGGACGGCGCGGCGACAAGCACCGCTCCCAGCAGCGCCGTCAGGGACAGCAGGGTGGTGTTGCGTCTTTTCACGTCCGGGCTCCTCGGTGAGCTACGGGCGGCGCTCGCAGAATGGGAGCGCTCCCAAGAGGCGGTCGGAGGCCATGCTTGTTGCAGGCATGACACCTCGTCAACGGTCCGGACGGGACTGGTTGGTCGGATGGCCCCACCCGTCACATCGGCTGGATTCCTCCTTGACCCCGGGCCGTCCTCGCATCAGGCGGCTGAGGGGGTTCCCGTCCGCGCCGGGGCCCGACGCACTAGGCTGGAACGCAAGTGACGCCCTTGTTCACTGTGAGTGTCCGCAATGGAGTGGGGACGATGAGCCCGGACTACCCGTTCGACGATGCCGCGACGGCTCGGGCTGTCATCGACGAACGGGGCAGAGTCGTGGAGTGGAACGGCGGCGCGGAGCGGCTGCTCGGGCACCCGGCCGCCGACGTCGTGGGCCGCCCCGCCGAGCACCTTCTGGTCGACGACGGCACGGCGGCGCCCTTCGCCCCGGCCGGCCCGCGTTGGGACGGCATGGTCACGCTGCGCCACCGCGACGGCGGCACCGTGCCCGTGTGGCTGCTCGCGCACCACCGCCCCTCCGACAACAGCACGCCGGGCCACTGGCTCGTCGTCACCCCGCTGGAGGGCGACGGCCCCCGCTCCGCCGACGACCCCCTGGCCACCGCGGCGCTCGTGCAGTCGCCGTGCGCCGTGGCGGTCTACGACGACCGGCTGCGGCTCAGCCATCTCAACGACGCCATGGCCGAGGTGATAGGGCTCCCGGAGGAGCGCATCCGCGGCCTCAGGCTGTCGGAGATCGGCGGCAAGCCGCAGAGCGCGGAGCTGGAGGGGCATCTGCTACGGGTACTCACCTCCGGCCGGGCCGAGGACGTCCAGACCTACATGCGCACCGGCGGCGAGGCGCTGGCACACGCCTGGCTGGCCCGGATGGCCCCCGTCACCGACCGCGAGGGACGGGTGCGGGGCGTCTGCCTCGCGGCGCACGACTTCACCGAGAACTACCTCGCCCGCGAGCGGCTGCAACTGGTCAACGAAGCGAGTGTCCGCATCGGCACCACCCTCGACGTCACCCGGACGGCCCAGGAGCTCGCCGACGTCTGCGTGCCCGCGCTCGCCGACTTCGTCAGCGTCGACCTGCTGGACCCGCAGGAGAACGGCGATCCGCTCCCGCCGGTCACCGCCCCGATCGTGCTGCGCCGGGCCGCCCACCAGTCGGTCAACCCGGGCACCCCGGAGGCGGTGGCCAAGCCGGGCCAGGTCGAGATGTACCCCGCCTCCTCGCCGCAGGCCGACTCCCTGGTGGCGGGCCGGACGATCGCCGCCACCGTGGCCTCCGGGCAGCTGGACGAGTGGCTGGCCTGGAACCAGGCGCGCGGCGAGGCCGTCCGGCAGTTCGGCATCCACTCCACGATGTCGGTGCCGATCCAGGCCCGCGGTCTGACCCTCGGGGTCGCGGTGCTGACCCGGTTCCGGCGGCCCGATCCGTTCACGCCGGACGACGTGCTGCTGGCCGAGGAGGTCACGGCCCGCGCGGCCGTCTGCATCGACAACGCCCGCCGGTTCTCCCGCGAGCGGGAGACCGCGCTCGCGCTCCAGCGCAGCCTGCTGCCCCGCTCGCTGCCGCGCACCGCGGCCGTGGCGGCGGCCTCGCGGTATCTGCCGGCCGCGCGGGCGGGCGTGGGCGGCGACTGGTTCGACGTGATCCCGCTGTCCGGGATGCGGGTCGCGATGGTCGTCGGGGACGTGGTCGGCCACGGCATCCAGGCCTCGGCCACCATGGGCCGGCTGCGCACCGCCGTGCGCACCCTCGCCGACATCGACCTGGCCCCGGACGAGCTCCTCACCCACCTCGACGACCTCGTCGTACGGCTGTCCGCGGAGGCCGGTGCCGAGGGCAGTCCGGGCGAGGTCGGGGCGACCTGTGTGTACGCGGTCTACGACCCGGTGTCACGGCGCTGCACGCTGGCTCGGGCCGGGCATCCCGCGCCGATACTGATCCCGCCCGGCGGCGCGCCCGAGCAGCTCGACCTGCCGTCCGGGCCGCCGCTGGGCGTGGGCGGGCTGCCCTTCGAGTCGGCCGAGCTGGAGCTGCGCGAGGGCACCGTGCTGGCGTTCTACACGGACGGGCTGGTCGAGTCCCCGGAGCGCGACATCGACGCCGGGCACGAGCTGCTGAGCCGGTCGCTGGCCGTGTTCTCCGACTCGCTGGACGAGACCTGCGACCGGGTCCTGCACGCCCTGCTGCCGGCCGGCGGCTCCACCGACGACGTGGCCCTGCTGCTGGCCCGCACCCGGGGGCTGCCGTCGTCCCAGGTGGCGACCTGGCACATCCCCGCCGACCCTTCGCTCGTCGCCCCGATCCGCAAGCAGGTCGTCGACCAGCTCGGCACCTGGGGCATGTCGGAGGCGTCGTTCACCGCGGAACTGGTGGTCAGCGAACTCGTCACCAACGCCATCCGGTACGGCGCCCAGCCCATCCGGCTGCGCCTGATCCACGACGCGACCACGCTGATCTGCGAGGTGTCCGACACCAGCCACACGGCCCCGCATCTGCGCCGCGCCAAGACCTGGGACGAGGGCGGTCGCGGTCTGCTGCTGGTCGCCCAGCTCACCCAGCGCTGGGGCAGTCGGCACACCACCGACGGCAAGACGATCTGGGCGGAGATCGACCTGATCGACGAGGAGTGAGCAGTCACGGTGCCTCGGCCAGCCACGGTCTGACCTGGCGGCGGGCCTCGTGCAGGCGGGACTTGAAGGTGCCCAGCGGGACGCCGGCCCGTTCGGCCGCCTCCGCGTACTCCAGTCGGCAGATGTCCCGGTACACCAACGGCGCGACCAGCAGCGGGTGTTCGCGCTCCAGCCGGTCCAGCGCCTCCAGCAGGTCGATCCGCGAACCGGCGATGACGCTGGTGGTGCGCGGGTCGGCGCGGTGGTCGTCGACCGTCGGGGCCGGCTGCTCGGCGGAGCGTCGCTTGAGTTCGCGGTACTTCTGCCGGCAGCAGTTGGCCACCACGGTGTAGAGCCAGGTGCTGAAACGGCTGCGGCCCTCGAACGTGCCGATCTTCCGGGCGACTTGGAGCAGCACGTCCTGCGCGGCCTCCTCCGCGTCCTCCCGGCAGGGCAGGAACCGGCCACAGCGCCGGACGACCTCGGGGCGGACCGCCGCGAGCAGGGCGTCGAGAGCGGCCAGGTCACCGGCGGAGGCGCGCCGGGCGAGGTCCTCGATCGGAGGCTGGTCCGGCACGGCTGCTCCCGTCGGTGTGGTCGGTGCGGCAGGCATGATAGTCGTATGCACTCCGTCGAGCGGATCGGCCGCTACCGGGTCCAACGGCGCCTGGGGACGGGCGCGTTCGGGACGGTGTGGCTCGCGTACGACGACACGCTCGACGCGCCGGTGGCCGTGAAGGTGCTCGCCGACAACTGGTCGCACCGGCTCGACGTCCGCGAACGCTTCCTGGCCGAGGCACGGTTGCTGCGCCGGGCCGCGTCGCGGCGCGTGGTGCAGGTCCACGACATCGGTGAACTCCCGGACGGCAGACCGTACTTCGTGATGGAGTACGCCGACGGCGGCACCCTCGCCGACCTGCTCGACGACGGCCCGCTCCCCGTCGACGAGGCGCTGCGGCTGACGGCGTCGGCGGCGCTCGGGGCCGCCGCACTGCACGAGGCGGGGATCGTGCACCGGGACATCAAGCCGTCCAACCTGCTGCTGCGCACGGGCACCTCCGGCGATGTCGGCGCCCGGCAGGTGCTGCTGGCCGACCTCGGGCTGGCCAAGATCCTGGCCGAGGCGTCCGGCCTGACGCTGGCCGCCGGTTCGGCGGGGTACCGGCCGCCCGAGCAGGCAGAGCCGGGCACCGGCATCGACGCGCGGGCCGACGTCTACAGCCTGGGCGCGGTCGGCTACCACCTGATCACCGGGGTCGTACCGGCCGCACCCGGCAAGGTCGTACGCCCCGACCTGCTGCGCCCGGGCCTGGACCCCGGGGTCCGCCGGGCACTGCTGCGCGCCCTGCGCCCGGACCGTGCGCGGCGCTGGCCCGACGCGCGGACGTTCGCGGCGGAGCTGGAACGGCTCGCGGCGGACCGGCGGCCCCGACGCCGGCCCGCCTTCCTCGCCGGGCCGGCGGTGACGGCGGCCCTGATCGGCGCGACCTTCGCACTGTGGCCGCACGGTTCCGCGCCCACCGACCGGCGGATCGTGGACGTGACAGGGCGGGTGTCGGCCGACGTGCCCGCGGCCTGGGCCGGTCAGGTGCGCGACGCCGGCTGGGACCCGGCCGTCCTCGGTCTGCGCGCCGGGCACGAGCCGGGGTTCGCCGTCGCCGACGACCTGGCGCAGTGGCCGGACCTCGGCGCGGGCGTCAACGGCGTCTTCGTCGGGGTGCTGGAACACGGTGACGTCACGGCCGTGGTGAACCGCCTCGCCCATCCCGGGTGCCACTACGACGGCGCCCGCGACCGCACCCTGACCGTGGGGCACGGCAGGGTCCGCAGCTGGAGCGACTGCCCCGGCGGCGGCTCGGTCGTCGAGGCCGGGCTCACGCCCCCGGACCGGGGCGGGCGGCCGCAGGTGTACGTGCAGATCAGGACGGACGGCGACAGTTCGGCGGCGAGGGACGTCCTCGACTCGGTGCGGGTCAAGGGCTGAAAGCGCGAACTTTTCCGGCCGTAGGTGCATCGGACTCTCATGACGGGGCACAAAGCGCCCTACGAGGAGTGAGACGACATGGTGAACATGTACCGGCCCGGACACCGGGCGGCCCTGCTCGCGGGCGCGGCCACCGTGCTGAGCCTGCTGACCGCCTGCGGCGGTGGCGGTGGCGACGCGGACCAGACGGCGAGCGCGCCTTCTACCCTGCCCGGCACCGCCGCGCCGGCCACCAGCGGCGTGACGTCGGCGACGCCCTCGGCGCCACCGAGCGCCGGCCCGACCTCGCCCACCCCCTCGTCGCCGCCCACCGCGAGCCCGACCGCCGGCGGCCGCTGCCACACCTCCGAACTGGAGGCCGTCCTCGGCCGCAACGACCCGGGGGCCGGGCAGGAGAACTTCCCCGTGATCCTCACCAACACGTCCTCACGGACCTGCACCCTCCACGGCTATCCGGGCGCCGCCTTCGTCGACGCCGCCGGCAAGCAGCTGGGCCCGGACCCGGAGCGCTCCCCCGGCACGCCCACGACCGTGCGGCTGGCGCCGGGGCACAGCGCCTGGTCGGGCATCACGTTCGCCAACCCGAAGATCAGCGGCGCGCGCACCGCCAACCCCGACGCCCTGCTGGTGACACCGCCGGACGAGCGGGAGCCGCTGAAGGTGTCGTGGTCGGCGGGAGAGGTGCCGGTCTCCGGAAACGAGTCCACGGTCTTCCTGACGGTGTTCGACCAGGGCCCCGGCGCCTGACTCCCCTACCACCGGCGTCTCTTACCCGCGCCTGTTCTCATGAGCGGGTACGGCTCGAACACGCTCCGAAGGATCCCCCCTGAACACCCCGCTCGCCGAAGTCCTGTCCATATCCCTGCTCGTCGCCGTACTCGCCTGGGCCGTCATCCGTCCCCGCGGCCTGCCGGAGGCGGTGCTGGCGGTCCCGGCGGCCGGGCTCGCGCTCGCCACCGGAGCGATCTCGCCCGAGCACGCGTGGGCCGAGGCCGAACGGCTGGGACCGGTGGTCGGCTTTCTCGCCGCGGTGCTCGTGCTCGCCCACTTCTGTGACGTCGAGGGGCTCTTCCGGGCGTGCGGGGCGTGGATGTCCCGCCGGGCCGCCGGCCGCCCCGGCACCCTGCTGGCCTCGGTGTTCGTGCTCGCGTCGGCGATCACGGCGGTCCTGAGCCTGGACGCCACCGTGGTGCTGCTCACGCCGGTCGTGCTGGCCACCGCGGCCCGCAGCGGCGTACCGGCCCGCCCGCATCTGTACGCCTGCGCGCACCTGTCGAACACCGCGTCCCTGCTGCTGCCGGTGTCCAACCTCACCAACCTGCTGGCCTTCGAGGCGAGCGGTCTGAGCTTCACCCGGTTCGCGGCCCTCATGGCGCTGCCCTGGCTGGTCGCGATCGGCGCCGAGTACCTGGTGTTCCGGCGCTTCTTCGCGGACGACCTCAAGACCGCCGTCACCGCCCCCGACACCGGTGAGGCGCCCGAGCTGCCCGTGTTCGCGCTCGTCACCGTCGGCTGCACGCTCGCCGGGTTCGTGGTGGCCTCCGCCGTCGGTGTCGAGCCGGCGTGGGTGGCGCTCGTGGGCGCGCTGGTGCTGGCCGGCCGGGCGTTGGTGCGGCGGCGGGCCACGCCGCTCACCGTGGTGAAGGCCGCCGCGCCGGGGTTCCTGGCGTTCGTCCTCGCACTCGGCGTGGTGGTGCGCGCGGTCGTCGACAACGGGCTCGCCGACGCCCTGCGCCAGGTGATCCCGGAGGGGTCCGGGGTGGTGGTGCTGCTCGGGATCGCCGTGCTGGCCGCCGTGCTGGCGAACCTGATCAACAACCTGCCCGCGGTGCTGGTCCTGCTGCCGCTCACCGCGGCGGCCGGGCCGGGTGCGGTGCTCGCGGTGCTGATCGGTGTCAACATCGGCCCGAACCTGACGTACGCCGGTTCGCTGGCGACGCTGCTGTGGCGGCGGATCGTTCAGGGCGACGGTCAGGACGTCGAGCTCGGCGAGTTCACCCGCCTCGGCCTGCTCGCCGTCCCCGCCGCGCTGGTGCCGGCGACGCTGGCCCTGTGGGGTTCGATCCAGCTGATCGGGGCCTGAGCGGCGCCGGGGTCAGCGCCGGCCGCTGCCGTATCCGCCGCCCCCGTACCCGCCGTAGCCCCACCCACCGCCGTACCCGCCGCCGTACTGGCCGTCCCCGCCGCAGGAGTTCGTGTAGTAGCAGGGGACGTCGGTCGGATACGGGCTGCTGGGGGTCGGGGCCGCGGTCGACGGAGTCGGGGACGGCGTCGGGGTCGCCTTCTTCGGGGTGGGCGTGGGGGTCGGGGTCGGGGTGGGGTCGGTCACCGCGTCCCAGTTGACCCACTCCATCTGGAGGTCGGCCTTGGAGGTGTCGAAGACCCAGCGCTGGACGGCGCTGTCGTCCTCGCGGGACTTCAGGACCAGGGCGCCGGTGCCGTCGGTGGCGGCGGGGGTCAGGGCCAGGTCCTGGTCCCAGCGCGGCACCAGGTTGCCGCGCGCCGTGAAGTCGTACCGGACATCCTCGTCCTCGGCCTTCCCGGCGCCGCTGCACTGGGCGAGCTGCACCGAGTAGCCGAGGTGGGAGTCGAGGCAGAGCTCGGGGTCGGCGGAACTGCGCAGCAGTCCGTCGGTCTCGTACGTCCACTGCTGCGCGGCGTCCGAGGAGCAGTCGGTGACCTCGGTCTCGGCGCCCTTGACGGCCTTCTTGCCGGCGACGGCGACACAGAGCCCGGAGTCGACGTTGTGGATCCGGCCGCTCAGGGTGCCCTGCCCCTTCCGGCCCGAGCCCACCAAGGTCGGGTCGGTGGTGGAGTGGTCTGTGCCGGTGCCGGGCGTGTCCGAGGCGCGGGCGCCCGCGGCCGGGGCGGTGTCGTCGCTCTTGCCGATGGACCACAGGACCAGCGGGAGGACGACGAGGGCGCCGGCCGTCGCCACGGCCGCGGTGAGGTTGCGGCGGCGGGCGGCCGCCTTCTTCGCCGAGTGCCGTCTGCGGCTTCTTGGCGTCGGCGCGGGGCCTCCGGCGCGAGCGGCGGGCGGTGCGCCGGGGACGGAGGGGGCGGTACGGGGAAGGGGCGGCGTGTCGAAGAAGGGCTCGCCCGCGATGGTGCGGGCGACGGCCTCCACCGGTGCCTCCGGCGCGGGTGCGTCCGCCGCCTCCTGGGCGGCCCGGGTCTCGGCGTAGGCGCGGCCGCCCCAGCCGAGGACCGCCTCGGCCAGGGCGACACCGAGGCCCTGGTCGTTGAACTGGTTGAGCTGGTCGGCGGTGTGCCGGCAGTGCTTGCAGCGGTCCAGGTGGGCGCGCAGGTCGGGGTCGACGTCGATGCCGCCGCGCCGGTAGGTGACGTCGAGCATCCGCAGGAAGCTGCGGCACTCCTGCTCGGGCGCGAGTTCGCGGTGGACCTGGAGGCACTCCTCGCGCAACCGCTCGCGGGCGCGGCCCAGTTCGACGCGCACGTCCTCCTCGTCCAGGCCCAGCAGGGCGCCGGGTATCTCCAGCGGTTCGCCCTCGACCTCGCTGTGCCACAGCAGCGCGCGGGCGGACTGCGGCAGCCGCTGGAACGCGCCGGACAGCAGCCGCCGGCCGGCGGGCGGCAGCAGCCGGGCCGAGGCCCGCTCCCCGTGGCCGCTCTCGGAGCGCAGTTCGGGGTGGAGCTGTTCGCGTCGGCGGTCGGTGTCCCATTCGGCGGCGATGCGTCGCACGGTGACGAGGATCTGCGGGCGCCAGGCGGCCGTCGGTCCGTTGTGCCGCAGGGATTCGCCGAAGAGCCGGGTGAATGCGGCGGTGGTGAGCATTCCGGCGGAACGCGGTCCGTCGGTGCACAGCCGGGCGTAGACGTAGGCCGCTTCCCAGTGCCGGTCGAGGAGTTCACCGACGGGGTGGAGGGCAGGCGCCGTTCCCGTCCACTTCTTCAGCTCCGCGCTGAGTTGTGCGTCCGTCACGTCGAAGAGGCGGCCCGGGGCGGTGGAATTCGGCAGGCCTGCGTCTTTCACGGCGGCATTCCTCTCGGGGGCTTGCACAAAAGTCCATACCAATAGGCATGGGGTCCCGCCGACGGCAGCTCTTGTGGAGCGTGGGGGGTGTACGGGAGGGGTCGCGCGCGAACCGGAATCTTCTTGTCCGCGTGCCGACAAGGCCCCACCTTTGCACAGGTCAGCGCGATGTAACAAGAGATCCCGCGGTTTTGTGCATTGCGTGCGCACCGTGTGTTTTTGACGTTGAGTCAATACCGGGAGCATGGGCGAAAGGGCTTTCCCGCGGCAAACCATTGAATGGCCACGACAGCCACTGTCCGGCGGGTCCACGCGCGTCACGTGTCAACCATTGGGCCGCCAGAACGGTACGCGCCGGGTGGCAAACCGAATCGCTCACGGAAGACCCGGTGGAAATGGAAGGGACTCACGAACCCCGATGCCCTGGCCACCCGTTCCACCGGCAGGTCGGTGGCCTCCAGCAGCCGTGCGGCGTGCCGCAGCCGCGCCTCGCGCAGGGCACGCATCGGCGACTGTCCGACCTGCCGGGTGAACAGGTGCGCCAGCCGGGAGGGCGACAGCGCGACACGCGCGGCGAGGGAGTCGACGGTGTGGGGCGCGCCGGGGTCGGCGACGATGAGTTCCTGGACGCGGGCGATGCGGGGGTCGAGGCCGGGGGCCGGGGGACGCCGGCGCGCGGCACCGGCCGTGAGCAGGACGACCTCCTCCAGTGCGCCCAGGGCGAGTTCACGCGCGACGGTGTCGTGCGCCACGGCGATGCGGTCGTCCGCGGCCTCGCGTCCCGGTGCCGGTTCCTCGGCGCCGGGCGGGCGGCGGGCGTCCGTGCGCATCCGGTGGAACGCCGACTCGACGCGGGCGCGCAGGGCGGCCGGGGTCGGGGTGACGACGTAGAGGCCGTCGCCGCGGTCGTACTGGCGCAGCCAGGGCAGCCAGGAGGGGCGGGCCTGGCAGTGTGCCCACCAGAACCGCCAGTGCGGGGCGTCCGGTGCGACGCCGTAGCCGTGCGGGGAACCGGGGCCGAGGACGACGAGATCGCCGGCCCCGGCCCGGGTCGCGGCCGAGCCGTGGCGCAGTTCCCCACCGCCGGCCGTGGTCCAGGTGAACAGCCAACTGTCCGAGCCCTGCGGGCGGTTGACGACATAGCCCGGCGACTCGTCGTAGCGGCCGAGCACGACCAGGCCCGCGGGCGGCGCGGGCACGCCCGGGGCAGCAGTCCCGGGCAGTCCGTCAGCGGTCACGGGCATCCTCCTGACATCGCCTCCCACCTAGCGTGACACGCGGACGAACACCGACCGAGGAGGGGATGCATGACCGTCACGGGCAAGGAAGTCGCCGACCGTGTGAGGCAGTTCGAGGAGGCGGGGTTCCTCATCGTCCGCGGGCTGTTCGGGGCGGACGAGATCGACCGGCTGTGCGCGGAGTTCACGGCACTGCACGCGGCCGGGCCGGTGCGCGGGCACTTCGAGCCGCGGCCCGGGGACGACCCGCTGGCGGTGTGGCCGCGGGTGATGCAGCCGCACGAGATCAACGCGCTCGCCCGGCGGACGCTGCTCGACACGCGGCTGCGGGATGTCCTGGAAGGACTGCTCGGCGAGGAGGTGCTGGCCGCGCAGAGCATGTTCTACTTCAAGCCGCCGGGGGCGCGCGGGCAGGCGCTGCACCAGGACAACTTCTATCTGCGGGTCGAGCCGGGGACGTGCGTCGCGGCGTGGGTGGCGTGCGATGTGATCGACCGGGAGAACGGCGGCCTGGAGGTCGTTCCGGGCACGCACCGGATGGACCTGTTCTGCCCGGAGGAGGCGGACGAAGGGGTGTCGTTCGCCCGGGAGTACGTGCCGCCGCCGGCGGGGCTCGCGGCGGTGCCGGTGGACATGGCGCCGGGGGACGTCCTGTTCTTCAACGGCAGTGTGGTGCACGGCTCGCAGCCGAACCGGAGCGCGTCGCGGTTCCGGCGCTCGTTCATCGGGCACTACGTGGGGGCGTCCGCCGAACGGATCGGGGCCTACTACCGGACGCTGTCGATGCGAGGAGAGCGCGTCGCCCTGCGGGAGAGCGAGGGCGCCGGTCCCTGCGGGACGGAGTTCGCACCGCAGGGACCCCACTGAGCAGCGGTTATCCGTGGCCGACGATCGGCCGGGCGGTGTACGACCGCTCCAGCTCCTCGATCTCCTTCTCGCTGAGGGCGAGTTCGACCGCCGCGACCGCGTCCTCGATGTGGTGGGGCTTGCCCGCGCCGACGATCGGGGCCGCCACCGTGTCCTGGTGGAGCAGCCAGGCCAGCGCCACCTGGGCCCGGGGGACGCCGCGGTCACCGGCGATCCGGGTGACCGCCTCGACGATGGTGCGGTCGCCCTCCTGGTAGAGACGGTTGCCGAAGTCGTCGCCCGCGCTGCGGTCGGTGACCGTGCCCCAGTCCCGGGTCAGCCGGCCCCGGGCGAGCGGGCTCCAGGGCAGCGCGCTGACGCCCTGGTCGGCGCAGAGCGGGAGCATCTCGCGCTCCTCCTCGCGGTAGAGGAGGTTGTAGTGGTTCTGCATGGAGACGAACTTCGTCCAGCCGTGCTTCTCCGCCGTGTACTGCATCTTGGAGAACTGCCACGCGTACATCGAACTGGCCCCGAGATAGCGGACCTTGCCGGCCTTGACCAGGTCGTGCAGGGCCTCCATCGTCTCCTCGACCGGGGTGTGCGGGTCGTAGCGGTGGATCTGGTAGAGGTCGACGTAGTCGGTGCCGAGACGGGTCAGGCTGTGGTCGATCTCGGTCATGATCACCTTGCGGGACAGTCCGCCGCCGTTGGGTCCGGGCCGCATCCGGCCGTGCACCTTGGTGGCGAGGACGATCTCGTCGCGGTCGGCGAAGTCCCGCAGCGCCTTGCCGACGATCTCCTCACTGGTGCCGTCGGAGTAGACGTTCGCGGTGTCGAAGAAGTTGATGCCCGCGTCGAGCGCCTGCCGGATCAGCGGCCGGGACGCCTCCTCGTCGAGGGTCCACTCGTGCACGCCGCGGTCGGGCAGTCCGTAGGTCATGCACCCCAGACAGATCCGCGACACGTCCAGGCCGGTCGAACCGAGCTTCACGTACTGCATCGTTGCTGCTCCCGCCTTCCGAGTGGTTACGAAAGGGAGCGTACGGTGTCCGGCCGCGCCCCTCAGCGGGTCACCTTCCGAGCAGGTCCAGCGCCTGTTCCCAGCCGAACTCCGCCCCCGGCTCGCCCGCGAACGGCGGCCCGAACCGCACGCCCATCCCCCGCAGTCGTATCAGGCTGTCCTGATAGGCGGGATGGGCGGCCAGCGCGTCGGCCACACACGGCAGTACGGCTATCGGGACGCCCAGGCCGTGGGCCTCGCACAGGGTGGCCACGGCGAGGGTGTCGGCGAGGCCGGCCGCCCATTTGTTGACGGTGTTGAAGGTGGCGGGCGCTACCACGACGGCGTCCGGCGGCGGGAAGGGACGCGGCTCGCCCGGGGTGCGCCAGGCGGAGCGGATCGGGCGGCCGGTCCGCGCCTCCACAGCAGCCGTGTCGAAGAACCCGTTCGCGGCGACGGGGGTGGCGATGACGCCGACCTCCCAGTCCCGTTCCTGGGCGGCGGTGATGAGTTCGCCGACGTCGGCGGCGATGCCGGCGGCGCAGACGACGACGTAGAGGAAGGATTTCTGAACCTGTTCGGTCACTCCGGAACCCTACTGAAGGGGGAACGACCGCCCGTGCTCGGCCTCGGGTCGCGGGCCGAAGATACGGCGCTCCTTCTCCTCGATCGGGACGTCGTTGATACTGGCCTCGCGCCGGGTCATCAGGCCGTGCTCGTCGAACTCCCAGAGCTCGTTGCCGTAGCTGCGCCACCACTGGCCGTCGGTGTCGAGGGACTCGTACTGGAAGCGGACGGCGATGCGGTTGCCGTCGAACGCCCACAGGTCCTTGCGCAGGGCGTACTCCCGCTCGCGTGCCCACTTCGCGGTGAGGAACGCGACGATCTCGTCCCGGCCGGTGACGAAGGTGTCGCGGTTGCGCCACACCGAGTCCTCGGAGTACGCGAGCGCCACCTTGTGCGGGTCGCGGGTGTTCCAGGCGTCCTCGGCGGCCTGCACCTTCCGGGCGGCGGTCTCGCGGGTGAACGGCGGCAGGGGCGGGCGGTCGGTCATGTCAACCTCCGTGTTCGGTGCGGGAGAACGTGCGTTCTCCCCGCTGCTGCTACCGTAGGAGAACGCACGTTCTCGCGTCAAGGAACGTCAGGAACGCCAGGCATCGTCAAGGAGCGACCCTCATGGACAGCGCGACCGCCCGGGAGCAGGCACTGGACGCCGCGGAGGAGCTGTTCTACGGCCGCGGCATCCGGTCCGTCGGCATGGACGACGTCCGGGGCGCGTCCGGCGTCTCGCTCAAACGGCTCTACCAGCTCTTCCCCGCGAAGGAGCAGCTGGTGGAGGCCTACCTGGAGCGCCGCGACATCCGCTGGCGCGGGCGGCTGGCCGGCCACGTCGAGGGACACCCGGACCCCGAGGAGCGGATCCTCGCCGTCTTCGACTGGCTGGAGTCGTGGTTCGGCGAGGACGGTTTCCGCGGGTGCGCGTGGATCAACTCGTACGGCGAACTGGGCGCGACCTCGGACCGGGTCGCGGCCCAAGTGCGGGCGCACAAAAGGGCGTTCCGGCGGTACCTCGACGGCCTGGTCGCGGACGCGGGACTGCCCGGCGCGGTGGCCGGGCAGCTGTTCCTGCTCGCCGAGGGGGCGATGGTGACGGCGGGGATCACGGGGAGCACCGCGCCCGCGCGGGAGGCGCGCGAGGCGGCGCGGCTGCTGGTGCGGGCCGCGGCCCGCTGACGGTGGGACGGCTATGTCACGGTGATGGCGCCCACGGGGCAGGCCCGGGCCGCCTCGCGGAGCATCGGGTCCCCGGCGCCGTCCTCCCGGCCGGGCAGCAGCGTGCTGAATCCGTCGTCGTCCTGGGTGAACACGGCCGGGGCGGCCAGGGCGCACTGGCCGGCGCCGATGCAGACGTCCTTGTCGATGTCGATGTGCATGGCCTTGAGCCTCTTACCAGGTCACGGGGAGTTCCAGCATCCCCTGGATCGTGTCGCCGGGCTTGAACGGGATCTCGTCCGCGGGGGCGGCGAGACGGAGTGCGGGCAGCCGGGTGAAGAGGGTGCGCAGGGCGATCTCCATCTCGGCGCGGGCCAGGTTCTGGCCGAGGCACTGGTGGATGCCGAAGCCGAAGGCGACGTGGTGGCGGGCGGAGCGGTGCCAGTCCAGCGTGTCGGGGGCGGGGTAGACGTCCTCGTCACGGTTGATGACCGAGGTCGAGAAGACCACTCCGTCGCCCGCCCGGATGGTCTCGCCACCGGCCTCGATGTCCTCGGTGGCCAGCCGCAGCAGCCCGTCGGCGATCGAGAGCATGCGCATCAGCTCCTCGACGGCGGCGGGCAGCAGCTCGGGCCGCTCACGCAACTCGGCCAGCCGCTCGGGGTGTTGGAGCAGGGTGAAGGTACCGAGGGAGATCATGTTGGCGGTCGTCTCGTGTCCGGCGACCAGCAGGATGGTGGCGAGGGAGATGACCTCGACGCGGTCCGACTCCCCCGTGCGCAGCCGTTCGTGGACGAGTTCGTCCAGCACTCCGCCGCCGGGTCGCTCCTCCTTCAGCTTCCGGTCGATCAAGTCCTCGAAGTAGGCGTCCAGTTGATCGCGCGCGTCCTGCGTGTCGGCCGCCCTCGGGCCGCGCAGCAGCCGACGCGACTGCCCCTCGAAGAACTCGTGGTCGGCGTACGGCACGCCCAGCAGGGCGCAGATCACCATCGAGGGCACCGGCAGCGCGAAGGCGCTCACCAACTCGGCGGGCGGGCCCTGCGCGATCATCGCGTCCAGCCGCTCGTCGACGATCCGCTGGATCTGCGGCCGTAGTTCGGCGGCCCGGCGCAGGGTGAAGGCGGGCACCATCATCCGGCGCTGCGTGTGGTGCTTCGGGTCGTCGACGCCGAGCAGCGCCACCCTCCGGTTGCGTACCGCGGCGAAGCGTTCGGTGGGGGCGGGGAAGCCCGGGCGGGTGCGGTCGGTCGACAGGCGTGGGTCGGCGAGGAGGGCGCGGGCGAGGGCGTGCCCGGTCACCAGCCAGGCCGGCCGGCCGTCGTAGAGGGTGATGCGGGCCAGTGGGCGGCCGTCGCGCAGCGGGGCGTAGGCGGTGGGCGTGTGGTAGGGGCAGGTGCGGTCCTGCGGGAAGGCGACGGGTTCCGTTTGCGTGGGGGGCGTTGCCGTCATGGAAGACCTCGCAGACGAAGTGAGCTTCGTGCCCGATGCTTGACGGGACATCGCGCAGATCTTCATTAGATGCCCGGGGCATCTATGTGGCGACGAGAAGTTCGGCCAGATCGGTGGCGCCGGGAGGTTGGCCGGGGATGCTCGCTCGGGAATCGAAAACCGGTTGAAGGCGAAGGCGGCTCCGGCACAGAATCCCGCCATGCCTACGACGCACCACACCCCTCTGCCGCTGACCGCCGCCGCCACGCCGGTGCGGTTCCAGCAGCAGACCGGCCGTCCGGAGGGACCGACACCTCCCGTCTCGTGACCGGGGCGCTCGTCGCGGGCCTGCTCGCGGGCTATGGCATCGCCATGCCCGTCGGCGCGGTCGCGACCTACCTCGTCTCGCTCACCGCCCGTACGTCCCTGCGCACCGGTGTCTGCGCCGCCCTCGGCGTCGCGGCCGCCGACGGGCTGTACGCCCTGGTGGCCACGGTCGGGGGCACCGCCCTGGCCGCCGCGCTGCGCCCGCTGCTCGGGCCGCTGCGCTGGGCCTCGGCACTGCTGCTGTTCGCGCTGGCGGTCCGGGGCGCGGTCGTCGCCGTACGCCAGTACCGCGCCCGTCGCCTCGGCAGCCGCACCGATCCGCCGCCCCCGAGCCCCGCCAGGGCCTTCGTGGCGCTGCTCGGGATCACCCTGCTCAACCCGACCACCGTGATCTACTTCGTGGCCCTGGTACTCGGCACCCGCACCACGGACGCCGTCCGCCCGCTGGAACAGGGCGTGTTCGTCCTGGCGGCGTTCGTCGCGTCCGCGAGCTGGCAGCTACTGCTGGCCGGGGGCGGCGCCCTGCTCGGCCGAACGCTGACCGGACGGCGGGGGCGACTGGTGACGGCGCTGGTGTCGAGCGGGGTGATCGCGGCGCTGGCGGTGCGGATGATGCGGTGAGGCGGGCTACGCGGCGCTCACGGGTCGCGGACCTGGTCGGCGGGCGGTCAGGGGCGAAGGCCCGGGCGGCGGCCGACCACGGGCAAGGACCCAGGCGGCGGCCGACCAGGGGCGGAGACCCGAGCCATAGCCGGTCAGGGTCGGTGGCCCCCGCGGAGGCCGATCAGGGGGCGCGGGCCCGGGCGGTCGCCGGTCAGACGGCGAAGGCCCGGACGGCGGCCCGTCAGCAGCGGGGACCCAGACGACTGCCGGTCAGACGGTGAAGGCTTGGGCGACCGTGAGGCTGTCCTCGTACACGTGGTGTCGGACGATCAGGCCGTCCTCGACGGTCAGGTGGAGGGCGAACCTGGCGCGATAGGCGCGCCCGGTCTCCCGTGCCGTCTGCCGGATCTCGCCGAGGACCACCGCGTCGGCTCCGTCCACCAGGATGCGTTCGATCCGGGTGTCCCCCTCCTCGGGCGCGTGATGCGCGGCCAGCTCGCGGTAGTGGGCGGCGGCGTCCGCGCGGGTCTCGCGGTGGCGGATCCACGGGGTGGCGGCGCGACCGTGCTCGTCCTCTGGCCAGTTCAGTTTCCAGTCGGCGTGTTCGGCGTACAGCTCGGCGATCCGCTCCGGGTCGCCGCGGCCGATGCGCCGCAGCAGTTCCGCGATCACCGCGCGGGTCGTGGTCTCGATGGTGGCGGTCATGGGTACTCCTCCCCTTCGGCGGTTGCCACTGTGCCCCGGGAGGCCCAGGAGAGGCGATTACCTCCTGGGTCATGGCGGGATGGATGAATCCGCAGCACTCCGGTGTTGTCGCCGATGGCAGTCAGCCGCAGGACACGACGACGATAGGACGGATGCCATGCCTCTCGAGGGCGAGTACGAACCCAGCCCGACCGCATGGGTGCGCGAGCAGGTGGAGCTGTACGAGAGCTCCGGCGGTACCGAGGGGACGACCCTGATGGACACCGGAATGCCCGTGATCCTGCTGACGACCCTGGGCGCCAAGAGCGGCAAGATCCGCAAGACGCCGCTGATGCGGGTCGAGCACGACGGCCGGTACGCCGTGGTCGCCTCGCAGGGCGGCGCGCCCACGCACCCGGTCTGGTACCACAACATCAAGGCCGACCCCCGCGTGGAGCTCCAGGACGGACCGGAGAAGCGCGACATGACCGCGCGCGAGGTCACCGGCGCCGAGAAGGCCGAGTGGTGGGAGCGGGCCGTGGCGGCGTATCCCCCGTACGCGGACTACCAGAAGAAGACGGACCGCGAGATCCCGGTCTTCGTCCTGGAACCGTCCACGGAGAACTGAGCGACCAGCTCCGGCGAGCCGGAAAAAGATCTTCGGAAAAAATTCGGGACGGGGTGCATGAAGCCCCGTCGGCCGGGCACCAGCACGTCAGGCCCCGCCGCGCTCCCCCGTCGCGGCGGGGCTTTCTCGTGCCTCGTGCGCGGGCCGGTCGGTGATGTCGAGGAAGATCTGGTCGGCCTCGGTGAAGGTGTCGGCGACGTGCCGCTTGATGCGTACGGCGACCTCCTCGACCTGCTCGCTGTCCAGCCCCGGCACCAGGTCGACGCGTGCCGCCACCAGGACCGATTCCAGGCCCGTCTTCATCGTGAACAGTGCCTCCACGCTGTCGATCTCGGGCTGCTCCCGGAGCACCGCCCGGATCCGGTCGCTCGTCTCCGCGTCGACGGCCTCCCCGATCAGCTGGTCGCGCGCCTCACGGCCCAGCCGGTAGGCGACGTAGACGAGCAGCGCCCCGATCGCCAGCGACGCGGACGCCTCCCACACCACCTGCCGGGTGATCATGTGCAGGGCCATGCCGGCCATGGCCAGGCTGACGCCCAGCACCGCCGTGCCGTCCTCGGCGACGACCGTGCGCAGCGCCGGGTCGCGCAGGCCGTCGCCCATGCCGCCCTGCCGGCGCGTCTGGTAAAGCGCCCGCGCCAGCGACGCGCCCTCGGCGACGAAGGCGACGCCCAGGACGACGAGCCCGGCGATGTATCCGCTGAGTTCCTCCTCGGCTCCGTTGCGCAGTGCCTCGAAGCCCTGGAAGAAGGAGAAGCAGCCGCCCATGACGAAGATCCCCACGGCGGCGAGCAGCGACCAGAAGAAGCGCTCCTTGCCGTAGCCGAAGGGGTGCCGTCGGTCGGCGGGGCGGCGGCTGCGGCGCAGGGCGGCCAGGAGGAAGACTTCGTTGAGGCTGTCGGCGACCGAGTGCGCGGCCTCCGACAGCAGGGCCGGGGAGTGCGCGAGCAGACCGCCGACGGCCTTCGCGACGGCGATGACCAGATTGGCGGCGAGCGCCACCAGGACGGTGACCCGTGTTCTGCGGTCCGCCTTCCCGCCCGCCGCCGCCTCTGCCGGGGCCTGGCGCCGTGTGTTCGGGGATGCGTTCGAGGTCGTGTTCGAAGATGTCCCACTCACCTTCGCCGACTGCCCCGACTGGCGGGGCTCACACGCCGAAATCTGGGAACGCGGTCATGGACACCCGCACGGCGACAGGGCACGACAGGAGGCGGCATGACTGGCTCGGACGGAGGCAACAGCGCGTACGGGAGCAAGGCGTTCCAGCGGTCCAAGGCCCACTTCGCGGACCGGATCACCGCGGACGGCCGCGACGGCTGGCCGGTGGAGCCCGGCCGCTACCGGCTGGTGGTCAGCCGGGCCTGCCCCTGGGCGAGCCGCGCCCTGGTCTCCCGGCGGCTGCTGGGCCTGGAGGGCGCCCTGTCGCTCGCGGTGGCCGACCCGATCCAGGACGACCGCAGTTGGCGCTTCACCCTCGACCCCGACGGCCGCGATCCGGTCCTGGGCATCCGCTACCTCAGCGAGGCCTACGACCGGCGGGAGACCGACTACCCGGGCGGGGTGAGCGTGCCGGCGATCGTGGACGTGCCCAGCGGGAAGCTGGTCACCAACGACTACCAGCAGCTCACCCTCGACCTGGCCACCGAGTGGCGCGCCCTGCACCGGGAGGGCGCCCCCGACTTGTATCCGGAGGCGCTGCGCGACGAGATCGACGCGGTGATGGCGGACGTCTACGAGGACGTCAACAACGGCGTGTACCGGGCGGGCTTCGCCACCGAGCAGGCGGAGTACGAGGCCGCCTGCTCGGCGGTGTTCCGGCGGCTGGAGCTGCTGACGCCGCGGCTCGCCCGGCAGCGCTATCTGGTCGGCGACACGATCACCGAGGCGGACATCCGGCTGTTCACCACGCTGGTGCGTTTCGACGCCGTCTATCACGGCCACTTCAAGTGCAACCGCTGGAAGCTGGCGGAGAACAAGGTGCTGTGGGGGTACGTCCGCGATCTCTACCAGACGCCGGGTTTCGGTGACACCGTCGACTTCGACCACATCAAGCGGCACTACTACCAGGTGCACACCGGCATCAACCCGACGCGGATCGTGCCGCTGGGACCGGATCTGTCGGGCTGGCTGACCCCGCACCACCGCGAGGAGCTGGGCGGCCGGCCGTTCGGCGACGGGACTCCGCCGGGGCCGCCGCCGCCCGACGAGCAGGTGTCGCCCCAGGGCCGGCCCACACCGAAGTAGCGGAACGGACGAAGGAGAGACTCATGGCCAGGAAGAACAAGAAGAAGCTGAAGCTCCCCCTCGCCTACAAGCCCCTGGGTTTCGTGCTGGGTTGGTCGAGCGGGGCGCTGGCCGGGATCGCGTTCCAGAAGACGTGGAAGGTGATCCGGCACGAGGACAATGCGCCCGATGCCCTGGACCGGGACCGGAGTTGGGGCGAGATCCTGTTCGCGGCGGCCGTGCAGGGCGCGATCTTCGCGGTGGTGCGCAGCGCGGTGGACCGCACGGGCGCGAAGGCCATCGAGCGGTCCACCGGCGTCTGGCCGACCGCCGACGACGGCGGCCGGGACTGATGTGACGTCAACTCCGCCTGCGCACCCCGCCGTCAGCCCGTCTTGGGCGCGGTCGGGGTGACGCGGCGCAGGGTGAAGGAGTGGCCCGCCGGGTCGGCGTAGCCGCGCTCCTCGAACGGGCCGGAGGCGTCCTTAGTCTCCAGCGGGCGCCCACCGAGCCCGATGACCCTGCGCTCCGCCTCGTCCAAGTCGTCGACGACGAAGTCGAGATGGGCCTGCAGGGAGTTCTCGGGGCGCGGCCAGCTCGGCGGCGTGGCGTTCATGTCCCGGCGGAACGCCATCCGTATCCCGTCGGCCCCCCTGATCTCCACGCGGTTGGCGGTCGCGTCCGTCTCCTCGCCCTCCAGGAACTCCTTGTAGAACCCGGCGAGCTTCTCCGGCTCGGCGCAGTCGAGCACCACGACGCCCGCTTTCACCAGTGCCATGTCTCCTCCGTACGGTCCGGGGCGCGGGGCGTTCGTGCCCCGCGGCCCTGTACCTCACGGATAACCCGGTCCGCCCGGTTCAGTCGGCGGTCGCGACCCAGACGTCCTCGTCGTGCTCCAGGCGGTAGAGGGTGTCGTGCTTGCGCTGTTTCGCGGGACGTGCGGGCGGGCTCGCCATCGGTGCTCGGCCTCCTGAAGTCATCGGGAAGGGCCGTGGACAGTCTCCCGGTCAGGTGTCCGCCCCGTCCCGGATCTCGGCGAGCCGGGCCGCCGCCGCGCTCAGCAGCAGGTCCAGTGCCATCGGATACGAGCTGCGCGGCATGTCCGTCACGAGGTGGCGGGCGGTCGCGGCGATGTGCGGGTGGGTCTCGGCGGGCAGCCGGGCGTACGTCGCCCGCCACACGGACGCCTCCGCCTCCCGGGCCGACCGGGGCAGGGCCGTGCTCGCCGAGTCCAGGGCGGCGAAGGCGAGCGCCTGGTCGACGAAGGCGTGGTAGATCCGTACCGCGTCGGCGTCCGGGAACCCCGCGTCGCGCAGCACGCCGATGATGGTCTCCACGGCCTGGATCTCGTGGTCGCGCCCGGTCACCCGGTGCGAGCTGAGGACCGCGGCCCGGGGGTGGGCGAGCGCCCCGGCGTGCATGCGCAGGCCCAGGTCCCGCAGGTCGGCGCGCCAGTCGCCGGTGGGCCGCCAGCTGCGCAGGGTGCGGCCGATCAGCTCGTCGGCGACGGCGAGCATCAGGTCGTCGGTGTGCCGGAAGTACCGGTAGAGGGAGCTGGGGTCGGCGCCGAGGGCGCGGCCGAGGCGGCGTACCGAGAGGGCCTCGGCGCCGTGCTCCTCGATCAGCCGCATGGCCGTCTCGACGATCAGCTCCTCGGACAGGACGACGCCCTGCTTGGTGGGCCGTCTGCGCTGCCGCGCGGTGGGCGGGACGACGCGGTCGGTCATGGCGTGCCTCCGGGGGTCCGATGGCCGCACCTTATGACAACACCGTTGACCTGTTAACCCCCCGGCCAGTTTCATGTCGCCTCACCGGGGCCGACCAGGCCCCCCGGTGCGAGCGGAGAACCGGCCATGCCCGACACACCACCACCCCACGCGTCTCCCGCGCAGCCGGTGCTGCGCAAGTCCCTCGGCGTCCTGGACGGCGTCGCCATCGCCGCGTCCAGCACGGCCGCGACCACCAGCATCGGCATCGGCCTCGGGGTCACGGCCGGGGTCGTCGGACTGCACCTCCCGGCGATCATGCTGCTGGCGTTCCTGCCGGTGCTCGGCATCGCCGGCGCCTACGCCCGGCTCAACCGCGTCGAGCCGAACGCCGGCAACGGCTATGTGTGGGTGGGCCGTTCACTCACTCCCTGGCTGGGCTTCCTGGTCGGCTGGGTGAACATCGTGGCGACGGTGGCGTTCCTCGCCTACACCACGGCCGTCACCGGCTCGGCGCTGATCCAGCTGGCCGGGGACGCCGGGGTGCACCGGCTCGGCGGCCTGACGCTGGACCCCGGGTCGACAGCCCAGACGACACTCCTCGGGGTCGTGGTCCTCGCCGCGGTCACCCTGACCGCCGTCACGGGCGTGCGCACCGCGGCCAGGGTGCAGGCCGGACTCCTGGTCTTCGAGTACGTCGTACTGCTGGGCTTCTGCGGATACGGCATCGTCACCGGCCCGCACGCCTTCAGCTGGAGCTGGTTCGACCCGTTCGAGATCCCGTCCGCGACCGCGCTGGCCCAGGGGCTGCTGCTGTCGGTGTTCTGTTACTGGGGTTTCGAGGCCGCGTTCAGTGTCTCCGAGGAGGTCCGCGACCCCCGGGACGCCTCCCGCGCGGGCCTGACGACGCTGTTCACCATGCTCGGGCTGTTCCTCATCGGCTCGATCGCCTTCCAACGCGTGCTGTCCGAGCAGGAGTTGGCCGGGCACGGCGCCGAAGGCCTCGCCTTCTTCGGCGACCGGCTGGCCTCCCAGCCGCTGGCCGCGCTCCCGCTGGTGGCGCTGATGTTCTCCGCGGTCGCCTCGCTCCAGGCCGGCGTGATCCCGACGGCCCGCGGCATGTTCGCGATGAGCCGGGACCGTACGCTCGGTCCGGTGTGGTCCAGGGTCAGCCGCCGGTACGGCACTCCCGCCGCCGGAACCGTGCTGATCGGCGCGCTGGCGGCCGGGGTCGCGCTCCTCGCCCTGGTCATTCCCCGCCTGGCGGACATGATCATGGCGACGGTGAGCGCCATCGGCATCGTGGTGGCCCTGTCGTACGCGCTGACCGCCCTCGCGGCCGCCGTCCGCTTCCGTTCGCTGCTGCGCGAGGACTGGCGGGAGGGCGTACGGGCCGTGGTGCTGCCGACGCTCAGCGCGCTGGCCCTGCTCGGGCTCGGCGGCTATCTCGGCTGGTCCTTCTACACCTCCACCGATCACTTCGCGCTCCGCGCGGACAACGGCTGGTTCCTGCTCAGCACTCCCCTGGCGATGATCGCGTCCGGCTTCGTGGCCGCCGCGTGGGCCAAGTGGGTGCGCGGCTCGGCCTACTTCCGCACCGGCGAGGGCACCGACGCGGACTCCCCACGCCTCATCCCGACACCCCACTGAGCGCTCCGCCGACCGCCTCCCAGACCCCGCGCCCCTTCGAGGCGCGCCGAAGCCCACCCGATCTTCCAGGAAACGGACCATGTACGCAGATCTGCTCTTCACCGGCGGCCCCGTCCTCACCCCCGAGGGCCGCACCGCGACCGCCGTCGCCGTCAGCGGCGGCCGCATCACCGCCGTAGGGCGGGACCAGGTCCTGGACCTGCGGGGGCCTCGGACCGAAGTGGTCGACCTCGCCGGGCGGTTGCTGCTGCCGGGCTTCCAGGACGCGCATGTGCACCCGGTGCCGGCCGGCCTCGAACTGACGCAGTGCGATCTCACCGGCACGAGGACCGCCGCGGAGACGGTCGCCGCCGTGCGCGCCTACGCCGACGCGCATCCCGAGCGGGCGTGGATCACCGGCGGCGGCTGGTCCATGGAGGCCTTCGAGGGCGGCACGCCGACGAAGGAGCTGCTCGACGCGGTCGTCCCCGACCGGCCCGTGTACCTGCCCAACCGGGACCATCACGGCGCCTGGGTCAACAGCCGCGCCCTCGAACTGGCCGGCGTCACCCGCGACACGCCCGACCCGGCCGACGGACGCATCGAGCGGGACGCGTCGGGCTCGGGCGAGCCGAGCGGCACCCTCCAGGAAGGGGCGATGCAGCTCGTCGGACGCCTCGCCCCCGCGGCCACCCCGGCCGACCGGCTGGCCGCCCTGCTGCACGCCCAGCGTCATCTGCACGCGCTCGGCATCACGGCCTGGCAGGACGCTCTCGTCGGGGACTTCCTCGGCATGGACGACCCCGCGGAGGCGTATCTGACGGCGGCCCGGGACGGCTCGCTGACCGCGCGTGTCGTCGGCGCCCTCTGGTGGGACCGGGAGCGCGGGGCCGAGCAGATCCCCGAACTCGTCGAGAGGCGAGCCGCGTTGAGCCACGGCCGGTTCCGGGCGGGCACGGTCAAGCTGATGCTCGACGGGGTCGCCGAGACCGGGACGGCGGCGCTGCTCGACCCGTATCTGGACCGGTGCGGCTGCGCCACCGCCAACCGCGGCACCAGCTTCATCGATCCCGGTCAACTCCCCAAGTACGTGACCGAGTTGGACGAGCTCGGCTTCCAGTGCCACTTCCACGCCCTGGGCGACCGCGCCGTACGCGACGCGCTGGACGCGATCGAGGCCGCGCGCACCGCGAACGGACACCGCGACACGCGGCCCCACCTGGCACATCTTCAGGTCGTTCACCCCGACGACGTACCGCGGTTCGCGCAACTCGGCGCCACCGCCAACATCCAGCCGCTGTGGGCGGCGCACGAACCGCAGATGGACGAGCTGACCATCCCGTTCCTGGGACCCGAACGGGCCGCGTGGCAGTACCCGTTCGGTGCGCTGCTGCGGTCCGGCGCCAGGCTCGCGGCGGGCAGTGACTGGCCGGTGAGCAGCCCCGATCCGCTGGAGGGCATCCATGTCGCGGTCAACCGGCGGGCGCCGGACGCGGACGGCGCGCCGGTGTTCCTGCCGACCGAACGCATCGGTCTCACCGAGGCGTTGACGGCGTACACGGCGGGTTCGGCGTATGTGAACCATCTCGACGACACCGGGGAGGTGCGCGCGGGGGCGCTGGCGGACCTGGTCGTGCTGGACCGCGACCCGTTCGATGCTCCGCCCGCGGAGATCGCCAAGACGCGCGTGGCGCTGACGTACGTCGGGGGCGCGCGAGTATACGCAGCTCAAGAGGCATGAGCAGTAACGGAGATCACGGTCGGGTCACGGCGTAGATCATCTACTCTCTGGGAAGTCTCGTTCCGCTTCTCGATTCAACTTTCGCGCCACGAAGGCGAGTTCGAGTGCATGGGCGGTCTCCCCCTGGACCGCCCACTTCCAGGGGTGGGGGGTTTCTGCGCGCCGTCTCCCGAAAGGAACCACATGCCTCAGGCCGTCACGTCCGACCTGCCCTCCGACGCCCCCACCGGCCACCACCAGTCCACGGAGGCGGGCGACGCCCTGATCCGCCTCCTGACGCGGCACATCAAGGGACTCACCGAGCGACACCGAAGTTCCCAGACCTCCGTTCAGCAGCGGCTGGACGCGCTCCGCTCCCCCCACGCCGGGTCCGCGCTGCGGCTGGAGGGAGCCCTCCAGTCGGCGCGGCCCGCGTTCCTGCCCCCCGATGAGCAGGGCCTCGCCCGGCTGCGGCAGCTGGACGCCGGCCTACGGGTGATAGCGGCCGCCTTCCCCCAGGTCAGCACCGACGTCGAGATATGCCGGCTGACCTGCACGATGCTGGAGGGCGCCTGGCGCAGCCGGGCGCTGACGCCGCCGCGCGAGGAGGAGCAGCCGGCGGTCTGCGACTGTGCGCTGTGCGGCCGGCTGCCCACGCCCCCCGTCCGCACACTGGACGACTACGACTGGCGGCACAGCGCCGGCCGTCCGCTCGCCGTCAAGACCTGGCCCTACCGCCGGGAGCTCGACAGCGTCCTGACCGGGGGCTGGTCCTGGACCCGGCAGATGAACGACCTGGAGCACGACCTCGGCCACCGGAACCGCTACGAGGACGACATCCTCGTCTTCCACGAGTACAAACGCGTGATCGACACCATCGACACCAGCCGCCTCACCCAGCTCATCGAGGACCGCCTGGCGGAGAACTTCAGCATCAACACGGCACGGGCCCTGGTCGCCGGCCTGTTCGCGGCCCACAAACGGGCCGTCGACGAGTACTGGCTCCAGCAGCACAGCACGGGCGCCGTCACGCTCCCCCAGTCCAACCCGCTGAGCCACAGCACCTATTCGGCCCTCCAGATGATGGACTGCCTGTTCTGGCACGTCGCGCCCGACACCGAGCTGTGGCAGGAGGAGAACCTCGCCTCGCTGCTGCTGTGCCGGGTCATCGACGACATGGCCGACGTCCGGGCCGACGCCCTCACCGGCGAGATCAGCAACTTCTGGCTCGCCGGCCTGCCCACCCACACCAAGGCCCTCTACGGCGCCAGTGCCATCGCCCTCGTCAAGTACGGCTGCACGCCCGAGGCGCACGACCCGATGTGGAACACCTGGCTGATGACCACGACCATCGTGTGGATGGGGCTCACCGGCCGCCACGCCCTGTGGTTCGACGGCATCACCGAGGGCCTCCCGCCCGCCGAGGCCTGCCCGCTGTGCGATCTGCAGCCCAACCCGTGCACCGGCATCCTCACCGACGGCACCACGCTCACCGTCGCCCCGCGGGCGACCGTACCGGCGCTGAGCGCCCGGGCCGCCGAGCTGTCCGCACGGTGCCAGGAGCAACACCCGCGGGCCTGGCCCCTGTTCGACGCCGAGCTGCACGCCTTCGAGGCCGTGCACGGCCCGTGGTCCGGCGATGTCGACAACGCGTGGGAGATCCTGCGCCGCACCTTCATAGCCGGAGTGGAGTCCTCCATGGCCCCCTCGCCGGGCCGTGCCCGGGCCGTCCAGGTGGACGCCGGGGTGGTCGGGGCCGAGCGGTTCCACGCCCTGCACGACCCGCGGACCGGCAGGGAGGACATCGCGCTGCTGGCGTACATGTTCGCCTGCGCGCATCCGCATTTCCTGTGGAACGCCATGGGATACGTGCCCACGGACGTGGCCGGGGACTGGCTCGACGGCTGACCCCGCAGACACCGCCGCCGCCCGGGCCGGATTCCCGGCCCGGGCGGCGGTGGTGGTGTCAGACCGAGAACTCGACCGGCAGGCTGTCGAGCCGGGACTCCCAGGTGGAGGCGGTCGAGGAGAGCTCCTCCGGCGGCCCGGCCAGCCGCAGGCCCGGCAGCCGGTGCAGCAGGACGTCGACACCGATCTCGATGATGGACTGGCCGATGCTCTGTCCCGGGCACTCGTGCGGTCCGGAGCTGAACGCCAGGTGCGAGTGGTTGCCCTGCACGGTGACGGCCGCGTCGGGCCGTACCTCCGGGTCGACGTTGCCGGCGGCCAGGCCCAGGATCAGCAGTTCGCCCTCCTGGATGTGATGGCCGCCCAGTTCCAGGTCGGACGCGGCGAACCGGCCCGGCAGCACGGACAGCGGCGGGGTGTCCCACATGACCTCCTCCACCACGGAGGAGATGGTCAACTGCCCGCTGACCAGACCCGACAGCCGGCCTGCGTCGGTGAGGACCAGTTGCAGCACCCGGGCCAGCAGGTTGCTGGTGGTGGTGTGCGCGGCGATCAGCACCAGCCGCAGATGGCTGACGACCTCGTCGTGGTCGAGGCCCGCCGGGTGCTGGATGAGGGCCGTGGCGAAGTCGGAGCCCGGCTCGGCCCGCTTGCGCTCGGCGAGTTCGGAGAGGATCTGCATGATCCGGCCGTTGTGCTCCAGGGCGCCCTCGCCGCCCTTGAGAACCTGGGCGCACGACTCGACCAGCCGGCGCCCTTCGGCCAGGGGAAGGCCCAGGATCCGGGTGAGCACCAGCATCGGCAGGTACTCGGCGTAGTCGGCGACCAGGTCGGCCTGCCCGGTGTCGGCGAACGCGTCGATCTGCTTGTTCGCGAAGAACGTGGCATGGCGCCGCACACCGCGGCTGGACGCCGCGAGCAGCCCTTCGGTGACCGCGCCGCGCAGCCGGCGGTGCGGTTCGCCGTCCTGGGAGATGCAGTCGGGCCGCCAGCCGATCATCGGGATCAGCGGGTGTGTCTCCGGGATGTGTCCCTCGCGCCAGTCCCGCCAGATCCGCGCGTCCCGGCTGAACTGCCGCGGGTTGTCGAGCACCCGCCGGTTGTCCCGGTAGCCGAGGACCAGCCACGCGGGCACGTCGCCCTCCAGCAGCACCGGCGCGACCGAACCGTGCTCCTTGCGCAGCCGCTCGTAGATCCCCTGCGGATCGGTCGCCGCCTCCGGCCCGTACAGCCGGGCGACGTCGGCTCCGCCGTGGGCGACGGGGCAGCCGCGCGGGGTGTCGGCGCCGTTTAAGGGCTGATCGGTCATCGGGACTCCAGAGCGACGGCGGAGCGGTCCTTCAGGTGACGTATCAGGGTGACCAGTACGTCCCGGCTGGAGGCCCGGTCGCGGGCGTCGCAGGCCACGACCGGGATGTGCTCGGGGATGTCGAGGGCGTCGCGGATCTCCTCGACCGGGTAGTCCTTGGAGTCCGGGAAGACGTTCAGGGCGACGACGAAGGGGACGTTCTGCCGCTCCATCTCCTCGATCGCCCGGAAGCTGGAGGCGAGCCTGCGGGTGTCCACCAGCACGACCGCGCCGAGCGCGCCCTTGAACAGGCCGTTCCACAGAAACCAGAACCGCTCCTGGCCGGGGGTGCCGAACAGGTACAGCATCAGGCTGTCGTTGAGGCTGATCTTGCCGAAGTCCAGGCTGACGGTGGTCTCCGTCTTGTCCGCGACGCCGATCAGGTGGTCGACGTCGGCGCTGGCCTGGGTGAGGGTCTCCTCGGTGGTCAGCGGCTTGATGTCGCTGACCGAGCGGACCATCGTGGTCTTCCCGGTGCCGAAGCCGCCGGCGATCATCACCTTCACCGAGCGGGTGCCCTCGTCACCCGGCCCGCCGGGGTGGTCAAAGCCTTTCAAGTCCACTGAGTACCTCCTCAAGCAGCGCGAGGTCGGGCCCGCGGCGGGCGTCGTGCGCCGGGATGGGGTCACGGGCTTCCACGCGGTCTGCCTCCAGCAGGTCCGCCAGCAGCACCGCGAGTATGTTGAACGGCAATCCGAGGTGGGCGCCCAGTTCGGCGACCGACAGCGGATCACGGCAGCGCCGGAGGATCTCCTCGTGCTCGTGCTGCATCCCCGGGGCGGGGGCGGTGCGGGAGACGATGAGGGTCGCCACGTCGAGACTCGACGCCGAACCGCCCGGTCCGCTACGTCCTCCGGTGAGGACGTAGTAACGCTCGAGACCGGACGGGTCCGTGGGCCGGCGGGGAGCACTCATGCAGAGTGCTCCTCCAGCCGCGGAGTGGTGCCGAGGAGCTCGCCCATCCTGCGGGCCAGATCCCTCATCTGGTGCCCGAGCAGGCCCTGGTCGAGGCCTTCCCGGGCGAGCACGCCGAGATACGTCTCCACGCCCGCGCGGACGACGAAGAGGTGGCCGCCGTCGACCTCGATCATCGCCAGCCGCAACTGACCCAGCTGTCCGCTGGGCCGGGCGAACTGCTCCGCGACGGGCTGGGCCAGCGCCTGCAGGCCGGCCACCACCGCCGCGAAGCGGTCCACGTCGTCGGGGTCCTCGGCGCCGAAAGAGGTGATGGCCTTGCCGTCGCTGGAGGCCACGAGGGCGAAACGGATCTCCGGGATGGACTCCACGAGATCGCGGAGCGCCCAGCTCACGTCGGTTCCCTGTTGCGTCATGTCGACTCAGTCGCTCTCTTCAGTGCGGTGCTCGGTGGACTCGCGGCCGTCGGCCGGGGCGCCGTTGCCCCGGGCCGGGTCGGACTCGCGTCCGGCGGTGGCGAAGGCGGCCAGGCCGGCGAAGGACGCGTCCGGCGGGACGGAGGAGACGGCCGACGTCTCCTCCGGGGTCCGCTCGGTGCGCTCGCCCGGCTGGTGCCGGGCCTCCTCGCTCCGCCTGCTTCTTCGCCGGGGCAGTCCGCCGGGCGTGGTCTCCGCGGTCTCACCGACTTCGACGGTCTCCGCCAAGGCGGTCGGGGGCGTCGGGGTCTCCTCCCTGACGGGGGCCGGGGCGGAGGCCTGCACCACCGGGGCCGCCGTGGGCAGCGGGCTGAAGTACTTGTGCGGGACCACCACGACCACCGAGGTGCCGAGCCAGGGCGAGTCCGCGAAGGTGACGCGGATGCCGTAGCGCCGGGCGAGGATGCCGACGACCCGCAGGCCGATGGTGGCGTCCTCGGAGACTCCGCCGAGTCCGGGACCGGAGCCGGTGCCGGCGAGGGCCTGTTCGGCCTCGCGCTTCTTCTCCTCGTTCAGGCCCTTGCCGGAGTCCTGGATCTCGATGCCGACGCCGTTCGGCACCTCCTTGCCGGAGACGAGCACCGGCTCGGTGGGCGGCGAGTAGCGGGCCGCGTTGTCGAGGAGGTGGGCGAAGATCAGCGTCAGGTGGTCCACCAGACCGCCGTCGACGCCGAGTTCGGGCAGCTGGCGTACGTCGACCCGGTGGAAGTCCTTGATCCGGCCGATGCCGCCGCGGACCACGCTGAGCAGCCGCTGCGGTTCCTGCCACTGCCGGCCGGGCCGGTCCGAGCCGCCCAGCACGCCGATGCTGGCGGCGAGACAGTCGGCGGGGCCGATCTCCTGGTCGAGTTCCATGAGTCCCCGCGCCACGGAGGGCAGCCGGCCGTGCTCGCCCTGCATCTCGTGCAGTCGGCCGCGCAGCTTGCTGGTCAGCACGTGGATGCGGTTGCCGATGCCGATGACGGCCTGCTCGGCGGCGGTGGACCGGTCGAACTCGCGCTCGACGCCGATGAGCGCGGTCCGCAGGACCTTGCGCAGCTCGGTCTGGAGCTCGGAACTCACCTTGGCGCACTGGTTGGTGGCCGGCAGCAGGTCGTCGACGGCGTCACCGGCGCGCAGTTGCTCCAGTGCCTCGGGCAGCTGCTCGTCGGCGAGCCGGGCGACGGCGGAGAGCTGGTGGGCCAGCTGATCCTGCCAGACCTCGGCCTGGTCGGCGAGCTGGGCCTCGTACGACGCGGCCTGCTCGGTCAGCCGCCCCTCGTAGGCGCGGGCCTGTTCGGCGAGTCGCTCCTCGTAGCCGGCGACCTGCTCGGCGAGCCGGTCCTCGTAGCCCGCGGCCTGGTCGGCGAGCCGGGCGTCCTGGGCGGCATGCTCGGCGGCGAACTTCCGCTCCAGGCCCGCGACATGCTGCTGCCACTGCTGGGAGTGCTCGGCCTGCGCGTTGCGGAAGCCGCTCTCGGCCCGGTGGAGCTGCTTGCGGGTGCGGACCAGGAGCCGGACGCACACCGTGCTGGCCGCCGTAGCGGCGGCGCCGGCGACGGCCGCGGTTATTCGCTCCGAGCTCATGAACGTGGCGGCAACCGTCCCGCCTCCTAAGGCCAGCGGCATCAGCCACCAGCTGTACCAGGCGACCGGGGCCCGCGCCGCCGGCGGCGGAGTGGCGAGTTCCATCTGCATCCTTCGAGGCAACACGATCGAACAGGGGGGTGTGCAAGGGGGAGCGCACTGTCCAATGCGCACCGCAAGATGACCGATCACGACCGGGTCAACTCGCAGCGCCGCAGGGGAGCTTATCGGGTTTGAACCCGAAAGGATCAACTCCCGGGGCCCGCCGGAGGTGAGGGTTCCGTCACGCTCAGCCAGTATCGAACAGTCGACAAATACCCACTCCGGTCAAAGAGTCCGGCGCAGAGTGAGCAACTGCGGGCCGAAGCCGTTGCGTTCGTAGAAGCGGATCGCGTCCGTGTTGGCGGCGTAGGCGGTCACCTCGACCTGCTCGGCACCCGCACCCTTGGCCCAGGCGAGGAACTCCCCCATCAGGCCGGCCCCGGCCCGCGCCCGCCGGTGCGCCGGGCGGACGTACATGCTGATCAGCGTGGCCGAGGAGACCAGCCGCTTGTCCGTCGGCCCGGTCACCGAGCCCATCAGATGACCGACGACCTGCCCGCCGTGGTCGACCACGAGCACCAGCCGCGTCGGGTCCTCGATGGCGGCGGCGAACGACTCCGCGCCGTGCTCCCGGGGCCAGTTGACGTTGATGGCCGGGTCGCGGGTGCCGCCGTCCTCCGCGAAGAGCCCCGCGCTGGAGGCGACGAGTCCCGGTATGTCCTCCGTGCGGGCCCGCCGCACGATCACGCCCTGATCACTCATGCTCACACCCTAGCGATCACCCCTGACATCCTGGACACCTGTCCAGGTATAGTGGACACCTGTCCAACAAGTAGACGCAGGCAATCGAGGGAGATCATGGAAGCCGTCGCGAACGTTCTGGTGGGCCTGGTGGCCGCGCTGCACGCGTACATCCTGGTGATGGAGATGTTCCTGTGGCAGAAGAAGCCGGGGATGCGCTTCCACGGCTTCGACCGGGACATGGCCAAGGCGACCGCCGCGATGGCCGCCAACCAGGGCCTCTACAACGGCTTTCTCGCGGCCGGCCTGGTCTGGGGCCTGATCGCCGCCGACCCGACCGGCTTCCGCGCCCAGGTCTTCTTCCTGTCCTGCGTGATCGTGGCGGGCGTGTACGGCGCGGTCACCGCCAACGTCCGCATCCTCGTCGCGCAGGCCCTGCCCGGTGCGCTGGCGCTGGGCGCGGTCCTGCTGGCGCGGTGACGGCCGCCGAGGACCCGCGGGCGGCCCGGACGCGACAGAAGCTGCGCCGGGCACTGCTCGCCGAGTGCGCCGAACGCCCGCTCGCCGAGGTCGGGGTGGCCGCCCTGGTGCGCCGGGCGGGGGTCGGCCGGGCCACGTTCTACGTCCACTACGCCGACCTGGAGGCCCTGGCCGTCGACGCCTGCGCCGATGTCGTACGCGAGGCCGTGGAGGCGCTGCACGCCTGGCGCGGCCGGCCCGACCCGGTGCACGCGCCGCCCGCGCTGCCGGAGTTCTTCGCCTCGCTCGCCCCGCACGCCGGGCTGTACCGGGCTCTGTTGAGTCCTGGTGGCGGCGGTCCGCTGGGCCGGGTGCTGCACCGGGACCTGCGGGCCTACAGCCTGCGCGAGCGGGAACTGGCGGGCGCCGCGGACGCCCCGCTGGTGGCCTCGGCGGTCGCCGCGACCTTCGCCGGGGTGCTGGCCGACTGGCTGCACGGCCTGCTGGACGGCGACGCGGGTGACATCGCCGACCAGGTCTGGCAGTTGCTGGTCGCGCTGCACGCGAGCCGGTGAGGGATCAGGCGCAGAGCTTGCCCTGCACCCGCGGCCAGGCCTCCACACCGTCGGGTGTGCGGACGTAGGCCGTGCCCTTGTCTGCCGTCAGCCACAACTGCCAGTCCCCCCGGCGGTATCCGGTGTCCTGGGCCCCGGCGGGCAGGCGGACGTCCCCTTCGTAGGGCGCCGTCAGCATGTCGTCGCCGAGCACCCCGTGCGGATCGCGGGCGTAGATCTTGCCGTCCCTGCCCTCGCCCAGACCCAGGAAGTGCGCGTCCTGCCAGTCGCAGTGGGCGGGGCCGACCGAGCTGCTGATGACGGTGAGCGGCACCCGCTTGCCGCTGCGGTCCGTCCAGACCTCGTAGTCCTGGGTGTCGGTGAAACTCGGATCGAACTCCGCGGGATCGCAGGAGGCGCTGGTCTCGGGTCCCCAACCGGGCCTGTACCGCTGGTCCTTGGCGACGATCACCGCCACCTTGGTCCGGCCGTCGACGTCGTACGAGAACAGGACGCGGCCGCCCTCCTCGCGCTCCACCCGGTAGCCCTCCCGCGGCACGCCGGGCTGCTCGATGTCGAAGTACGCCTTCAGCCCCTCCTCCGGCGTCTCTCCCCCGTCGCCCTCGCTCCACGGCTCGCTGCCGCCGGCGCTGTTGATCGGCCAGTCGCACTCCAGGGCGCGGGCCGCGGCGCCGGTGTTCACGAGGTCGGAACGGTCCCCCTTCTCCTCGTCCCAGGCCTTGCCGGGGATGTGGAGCGGCCCGCTGTAAGGCGTGGGCGGGGCCGTGCCCGCGACCACGAGGTCGTCCTCGGCAGCACCGCATCCCACCGCCGCCACGGCCGCCAGCGCCGTCACGGCCACGAGTCCTCTGCGCATCTCCACCCCTGTTCACCCGCCGCGGTTCCGTTCCTCCGACGCGGCCGTGCGGGGAAACGTTCAGTGGGCCGCCTGGAACGTACGCCGGTACGCCTGCGGCGACACCCCGATCGCCGCGTGCAGATGCTGGCGCAGGGAGGCGCCGGTGGCGAAGCCGACCGCGCCGGCGATCTGGTCCACCGACAGGTCGCTGGACTCCAGCAGGTGACGGGCGCGGGCCACGCGCTGCTGGATCAGCCAGCGGCCGGGGCTGACGCCCACCTCGTCGTGGAAGCGGCGGGCGAAGGTGCGCAGGCTCATCCGGGCATGGGCGGCGAGGTCGGTCAGGGCGAGGGGCTCGTCGAGGCGCTCCAGGGCCCAGGCGCGGGTGGCGGCGGTGCTCGCGGCGCCGCTCGGCGGAACCGGCTGCTCGATGTACTGGGCCTGGCCCCCGTCCCGGAAGGGCGGCACGACACAACGCCGGGCCACCGCGTTGGCCAGCTCGCTGCCGTGGTCGGTGCGGACGATGTGCAGGCAGACGTCCACGCCGGAGGCCGCGCCGGCCGAGGTGAGGATGCGGCCGTCGTGGACGAACAGGACGTCCGGGTCCAGCTCGACGTCCGGGTGGAGCCGCCGGAGCGCCTCGGTCACCTGCCAGTGCGTCGTGGCCCGGCGGCCCTTCAGCAGGCCGGCGGCCGCGAGCACGAAGGCCGCCGTGCAGATGGACACGATGCGGGCGTCCGGGCGGATGAGCGCGAGCGCGGCGGCGACCTCGGCGGGCAGCTCGGTGGGGATGTACTCCGTAGCCATGGAGGCGACCACCACGGTGTCGGCCGTGGCGAGGATCTCCGGGCCGTGCTCGACCCCGATCGTGAAGTCCGCGTTGCTGCGCACCGGCCGGCCGTCGACGCTGCACGTCAGCACCTCGTAGTGCCCGTCGGCGGCGCCGAAGATCCGGCTGGGGATGCCCAGCTCGAAGGGGTAGACGCCCTCCAGGGCCAGGACCACGACTCGTTCGACCCGCCGCTGCGCACTCATGGCACGATTCTATCGGATGTTGGCAATCATGCCATTTTCCGAGAAGGCGGCCCCCGGCAGGCTGGTTGACCATGAGCACTGTGAAGACGATGCGAGCCATCAGCCAGGACGTCCTCGGCGGTCCCGAGGTCCTGAAGGAGATCGAGGTGGAGCGGCCCGAGCCGCGCACCAACGAGGTACTGGTCCGGGTCCGGGCCGCCGGGGTCAACCCCACCGACTGGAAGCACCGCGCCACCGGCGGCTTCCTGGGCGAGCCGCCCTTCGTCCTGGGCTGGGACGTCTCCGGCGTGGTCGAGGCGGTCGGGATCGGCGTCGCCCGGTTCAAGCCGGGCGACGAGGTGTTCGGCATGCTGTCGTACCCGTACGGCCATGGTTCGCACGCCGAGTACGTCACCGGCCCGGCGCGCTGGTTCGCGCACAAGCCGGCCTCGATCGACCACACGGAGGCGGGCGCGCTGCCACTGGTCTCGCTGACCGCCTGGCAGGCGCTGGTGGAGTACGCCGACGTGCAGCCGGGGCAGCGGGTGCTGATCCACGCGGCGGCCGGCGGCGTCGGGCATGTCGCGGCGCAGATCGCCAAGGCGCGGGGCGCGTATGTGATCGGCACGGCGAGCGCGGGCAAGCACGAGTTCCTGCGCGGGCTGGGCGTGGACGAGGCGATCGACTACCGGGAGACGGACTTCGCCGAGGCGGTCAAGGACGTGGATGTCGTCCTGGACACGATCGGCGGTGACACGTCCGTGCGCTCGCTGCGGGTGCTGCGGCCGGGCGGGATCGTGGTGTCGATCCTGCCGGTGGGCTCGAACGACTTCTTCGAGGAGGCCGAGCGGCTCGGTGTCCGGGCGCTGCGCATGCTGGTCGACGCCTCGCACAGCGGGATGGCGGCGATCGCGGAACTGGTCGAGGCGGGGAAGCTGCGCCCCACGATCGCCGGCACCTTCCCGCTGGCCGACGCCGCCGAGGCACACGCCCTCGGCGGCACCGGCCGGACCACGGGGAAGCTGGTCCTGGTGACGGACTGACTCAGAAGGTCAGCACGGGCTTGATCGCCTTGCCCGCGCCCATGTCCCGCACCGCCTGATCGATGTCCGCGAACGCGTACGTGCTGATCAGGCGGTGCAGCGGGAGCCGCCCCTCCTTCACCAGCCGGACCAGGGCGGGGATGAAGGACTGGGTCTCGGCGTCACCCAGGGTCAGACCGACGACCCTCTTGCCGCCGAGCAACCCGTTGACGTCCAGGGCGACTTCGGTGCCGAACGGCGGGGCGCCGACGACGACCAGGGTGCCGCGGGCGCCGAGCGCGTCCACGCCCTGGCGGAGCACGCCGACGTTGCCCGTGGTCTCGACGACCCCGTCGGCGCCCTGGCCGCCGGTGATCTCGGCGAGGGCCTTGCCGAGGTCCTCGTCGACGGCGTTCACGACATGGGTCGCCCCCAACTCCCGCGCCAGCGTGAGACGTTCGCCGACCCGGTCGACGGCGACGATCGTCGTGGCGGGGGTCAGGGCGGCGGCCATGACCGCGGACAGGCCGACCGCTCCGGCGCCGAGGACGACGACCGTGCTGCCGGTGACCGGCTTCAGTACGTTCCAGACCGCGCCGACGCCGGTCTGCACCCCGCAGCCCAGCGGGGCGATCGACGTCAGCGGCACCTCGGGGTCGACCTTGACGAGGCTGCGCTCGTCCACCAACGCCCGTTCGGCGAAGGAGGACTGGCCGAAGAAGTGGCCGCCCAGCGGTTCGCCGCCCCGGCTGATGGTGCTGCTGCCGTCGGCCCGCCGGCCGCCGATGAGGTTGAGCGGCAGCCAGGTGGCGCAGTACGCGGGGTGGCCGCCGTCGCAGTTGCGGCAGGCGCCGCAGGACGTGAAGGACAGCACGACATGGTCGCCCGGCGCGACCCCGGTGACGGCCGGGCCCACGGCCTCGACGACCCCGGCGCCTTCGTGGCCGAGCACCCCGGGCAGCGGGAAGGGCAGACCGCCGCTCGCGACCCCGAGGTCGGTGTGGCACAGCCCGGTGGCCACCATGCGGACGACCGCCTCGCGGGGTCCCGGCTCGTCGAGCTCGACGTCGGCGAGGGTGAAGGGCGCCCCGCCGGACTCGACGACCGCGGCACGGGTGGGGATGGACATCGTACGAACTCCCTTGTCTTTGCAGCCGGTTCGGGGCGGTTCAGCCGAGCGAGACGACGACGGACTTGACCTTGGTGTAGGAGGCGAGCGCCTCGGGGCCGTACTCGCGGCCGAAGCCGGAGTCCTTGACGCCGCCGAAGGGGACCGCGGGGTCGAGCATCGCCCAGTCGTTGACCCAGACGATGCCCGCCTGGAGCCGGTCGGCGACGCGGTGGGCGCGGGCGAGGTTGCTGGTCTGGATGCCCGAAGCCAGGCCGTACGGCGTGGAGTTGGCGAGGCGGACGGCCTCGTCCTCGGAGTCGAAGGGCTGCACGGTGAGGACCGGGCCGAAGATCTCCTCCTGGATCACCCGGGAGTCGTTCGGGAGGTCGGCGATGACGGTGGGCTTGTAGTAGTAGCCACCGTCGAGGTCGAGGCGTTCGCCGCCGCAGACGATGCGGCCGCCTTCCTTGCGGGCGAGTTCGACGTACTCCTCGACCTTCTTGAGGTGCCTCTCCCCCGCCATCGGGCCGACGACCGTCTCCGGCTGCCGCGGATCGCCCAACGGCACGCCGGGCACGGCCTGTTCGAGGATGCCGAGCAGGGTGCTGTGGACGGAGCGGGCGACCAGCAGCCGGGGACCGCCCATGCAGAACTGGCCGGAGTTGAAGACGAAGGCCTTGATGATCGCGCCGACCGCCTGCTCCAGGTCGGCGTCCTCGAAGACGATGTGGGCCGCGTTGCCGCCCAGTTCCATGGTGACGGGCTTGAGGTTCTCGCCGGCGACGCTCGCGGCGTGCCGGCCGACCGCGGTGGAGCCGGTGAAGGCGATCTTGTCGACGCCGCTGTGCCGCAGGAGGGCCTCTCCGGCGACCGGTCCGGCGCCGGTGACGACGTTGACCACGCCGTCGGGGACACCGGCCCGCCGGAACAGCTCGGCCATGTAGAGCGCGCTGAGCGGGGTCTCGTCGGCGGGCTTGTGCACGACCGTGTTGCCGGCCGCGAGCGCCGGGGCGATCTTCGAACCGGCCAGGATCAGCGGGAAGTTGAACGGGGTGATCGCGGCGACCACACCGAGCGGCTCGCGCCGGGTGTAGGCGAGGGCGTTCATCGGGGTGTCGCGGTGGGAGCCGTGCAGGGAGTGGGCGAGGGCGGCGAAGTGCTCGTAGTCGTTGGCCGCGTTGGTGACGTCGACGGCGTGGGCGAGCGTGATCGGCTTGCCGACGTCGAGGCTCTCCAGACGGGCGATGTCGTCGGCGTTCTCCCGGATGAGCTCGGCGACGCGGTGCAGCACCCGGCCGCGCTCCCGGCCGCTGAGTCCGGACCAGGAGCCGTCCTCGTAGGCCTCGCGCGCGGCCCGCACGGCGGCGTCCACGTCGGCGGCGCCCGCCTCGGCGACGGTGGTGACGACCGTACCCCGCGACGGGTCGACCACCTCGGTGCGGGCCCCGTCGGCGGCCTCGCGCCACTGTCCCCCGATGAACAGCCGCCCGGGTTCGATCTCGAAGGTGGTCATCACCACTCCTCAGCCTCATTGCCAAGATTTCAACCAACAGGATTCCTGTTGGTTCGCAGGTATGTCCGCAGTCTCATTACAGACAGGTTTCCTGTCAATGCCCTAGGGTGAAGTCATGCTCGACACCCAGGCGACCAAGACGGCCCCGTCCCTGCTCTACATGGTCAAACAAGTGGAACTCGTCGTCCGGTCCCACCTCGACGAGCTGGTCAGGCCGTCCGGGATCACGGCACTCCAGTACACCGCGCTGACCGTCCTGGAGCGACACGACGGACTGTCGGCCGCGCAGCTCGCGCGCGACTCCTTCGTCACGGCCCAGTCGATCGCCGATCTCGTCCGGTCACTGGAGAACCGCGAGCTGGTGCGCCGGGAGCGCAATCCGCGCAACCGCCGGGAGCTGCTCATCCTGCTGACCGACGCCGGGCGCGAGCTGCTCACGCAGTACGAGGAGCCGGTCCGCGAGCTGGAGGAGCGGATGGTCCGCGAGCTCACCGCGCACCAGACCGAGCAGTTCCGCCAGGCCCTGTCCCGCGCCTGGCACGCCTTGTCCTGAAGCTGGGGCGCAATTCACAGACATATGTCAATCGAACATGCTCAAATTCACTCCATCGAGGGTAACTTGCAGGGCGGGGAAAGAACTTGAACGCACACCGGGGGCGGTGACAGGCGGCGGCTCGTACGCTCGCTGCACGATGTCACCCCAGCCCCCGGTGACCTGCACCCCGTCGCTCGAAGGGCCGGTTGGAGGCGATGTCGTCGTGCAGCAGGAACCTGCGCCGATCGGTCGACACCTGCGCGTCCGCGAGGACCGGGGGCACACCGTGCTGGAGTTCCGCGGCGAGATCGACATCGCGGCCGCCCTGGAGATCGTCCCGCACCTGGACCGGGCGACCGGACGTGAGCACCCCCGGGTCGTGATCGACCTGCGGCAGGTGGAGTTCTTCGACTGCTCCGGCCTGCGGCTGCTCTACCGCGCCCGCAGCAGGGTGCTCGACCACGACGGGCAGCTGCGCCTGGTCTGTGTGCACCCCCTCACCCTGCGCATCATGAAGGTCACCGGACTGCACCGATTACTGCCGCCGCACGCGACGCTGGACGCGGCCCTGGGACAGTCCGAGGCCACGTCCGGGTCGCTGTGACCTCTGGGCCGCTGTGACCGCGCCTACTTGAGGATCCTGGTGACCTGACCGGCGCCGACCGTCCGCCCGCCCTCGCGGATGGCGAACTTCAGCCCCTCCTCCATGGCGACGGGCTGGATCAGCTGCACGTTCATCGTCGTGTTGTCGCCCGGCATGACCATCTCGGTGCCCTTGGGCAGCGTCACCACGCCGGTGACGTCGGTGGTGCGGAAGTAGAACTGCGGGCGGTAGTTGTCGAAGAACGGCGTGTGCCGGCCGCCCTCGTCCTTGGACAGGATGTACGCGCGCGCCTCGAACTCCTTGTGCGGGGTGACCGAGCCCGGCTGGATGACGACCTGTCCGCGTTCGACGTCGTCGCGCTTGATGCCGCGCAGCAGCAGGCCCACGTTCTCGCCCGCCCGGCCCTCGTCGAGGAGCTTGCGGAACATCTCGATGCCGGTGACGGTCGTCCTGGTCTTCGTCTCGTGGATGCCGATGATCTCGACCTCCTTGTTGACGTGCAGGACCCCGCGCTCGATCCGGCCGGTGACGACGGTCCCGCGCCCGGTGATCGTGAAGACGTCCTCGATCGGCATCAGGAACGGCTTGTCCACGTCCCGCTGCGGCTCGGGTACGGCCGTGTCGACGGCGTCCAGCAGCTCCAGCACCGAGCGCGTCCACCGCTCGTCGCCCTCCAGCGCCCTGAGCGCGGAGACCTGGACGACGGGGACGTCGTCGCCGGGGAACTCGTACTCGGTGAGCAGCTCGCGCACCTCCAGCTCGACCAGCTCCAGGATCTCCTCGTCGTCCACCATGTCGGTCTTGTTGAGGGCGACGACGATGTACGGCACCCCCACCTGCCGGGCCAGCAGGACGTGTTCCTTGGTCTGCGGCATCGGCCCGTCGGTGGCGGCGACGACGAGGATCGCGCCGTCCATCTGGGCCGCGCCGGTGATCATGTTCTTGATGTAGTCGGCGTGGCCGGGGCAGTCGACGTGCGCGTAGTGCCGGCGCTCCGTCTGGTACTCGACGTGGGCGATCGAGATGGTGATGCCGCGCTGCCGCTCCTCGGGCGCCTTGTCGATCTGGTCGAAGGGCGTGAACGGGTTCAGGTCGGGAAACCTGTCGTGCAGCACCTTCGTGATGGCCGCGGTGAGCGTGGTCTTGCCGTGGTCGATGTGCCCGATGGTGCCGATGTTCACATGCGGTTTGGTCCGCTCGAACTTCGCCTTCGCCACTGGGGCCTCCAGGTCACCTGAGGGGTGCCGGGCCGAACCCGGCTCTCCCTCCTGTCTATTCGCTCGGCCGCGCGTCGAACAGGGCGCTGACGGACTCGCCGTTGTGAATGCGCCGCACGGCCTCGGCGAGCGCCGGGGCGATGGACAGGATGCGCAGCTTGTCGGTGCGCTCCTCCTCGGGCACCGGCACGGTGTTGGTGCAGACGATCTCCAGCACGTCGGGCTGCTCGCCGATCCGCTTGAGCGCGCCGGCCGCGAACAGGCCGTGCGTGCAGGCAACTCGGATCGAGCGGGGCTTCAACGCGCGCAGCCGGTCGAGGAGTTCGAGGACGGTGCTGCCCTTGGCGATCTCGTCGTCCAGGACGATGACGTCCCGGTCCGTCACCTCGCCGATGACGTCGCTGATGCTGACCCGGTCGTCCGCGAAGCGCTGCTTGGCCCCGGCGGCGACCTGCGCGCCGATGAGCCGGGCGAACGCGGCGGCCTCCTTGGCGTTGCCGAGGTCCGGGGAGACGACGGTGGTGCGCGAGAGGTCGTGGCGCTGGAAGTGCGCGGCCAGTTCCCGCAGCGCGTGCAGATGGTCGACCGGGACCGAGAAGAAGCCGTGGACCTGCGGCGAGTGCAGGGTCATGGCGAGGACCCGGCTCGCGCCGGCCGACACCATCAGGTCGGCGACGAGGCGGCCGCCGAGCGAGATGCGGGGCGCGTCCTTCTTGTCGGAGCGGGCGTAGGAGTAGTGGGGCATGACGACGGTGATCCGGCGGGCGGAGGCGCCGCGGGCCGCGTCGCACATCAGCAGCAGCTCGACGAGGTGCTCCTGGACGGGCTTGACCAGCGGCTGGACCAGGAAGACGTCCCGTTCCCGGCAGTTGGCCTGGAGCTGCACCTCCAGACAGTCGTTGGCGAACCGGCTGACCCGGGTGGGGCTGAGCGGCACACCGAGATGCGCGCAGACCTCCGCCGCCAGCTCGGGGTGGGCACTACCGCTGAACACGGCGATGTCTCGCACGGTCCGCTCCTCGCATGATCATCTCGGGCTGCCGTCCCTCATGCTACTGACCAGCGAAATTCGCTTGCGCGCCGCCCACACCGGCAGGTCATCATGGCGACGTCCGTGTTCCCTCACGTCAGGAAGACCCGCATGCGCCGACTCCTCGGAATCCCCCAGCCCTCCCACAGGCCCACGGTTCTCGAGGACTCACTCACGCATGCACACCCTGAACATCGGCATTCTGGCCCACGTCGACGCCGGTAAGACCAGCCTCACCGAGCGGCTGCTGTTCGACCACGGCGCGATCGACCGGCTCGGCAGCGTCGACGCCGGTGACACCCGTACGGACGACGGGGCGATCGAGCGGCAGCGCGGAATCACCATCCGCTCGGCCGTCGCCGCCTTCACGGTCGGCGACACCCAGGTCAACCTCATCGACACCCCGGGGCACTCCGACTTCATCGCCGAGGTCGAGCGCGCCCTGGCGGTCCTGGACGGCGCGGTCCTGGTGCTCTCCGCCGTGGAGGGCGTCCAGGCGCAGACCCGCGTCCTGATGCGCACCCTGCGCCGGCTGCGGCTGCCCACGCTCGTCTTCGTCAACAAGGTCGACCGCGCGGGCGCCCGCGCGCAGGGCCTGCTCGACGACGTCCGGCGGCTGCTGACGCCGCACATCGCGCAGCTCACCACGGTCGAGGGCATCGGCACCCCGCGGGCCCGCGTGACCGCGGTGCCGCTCGCCTCCCTGGCCGAACCCCTCGCCGACGTGGACCAGGACATCCTCGCTGCGGTCGTCGACGGCCCCGCGCCCACCCCGGCCGACCTGCACAAGGCCCTCGCCGCACACACCGCCGACGGCTCCTTCCACCCGGTCCTCTTCGGTTCCGCGCTCGGCGGCGAGGGTGTCGGCGACCTGGTCGACGCCTTGGTCCGGCTCGTCCCGCCGGCGCCGACAGCCGCGGGCGGCCCGCCGCGCGGCACGGTGTTCGCCGTCCGGCCCGGACCCGACGGCGAGCGCACGGCGTATCTCCGGCTCTACGACGGTGAGGTGACGGAGCGTCAAAAGCTCACGCTGCTGCGGCGCGACGCCGACGGCCGCCCCGGCGAGGTCTCCGGCCGGGTGACCCGCCTGGACGTCATCGGCGGCAGCGGTCCCCTCACCGCCGGGAACATCGCGGCACTGACAGGCGTCCCGGGCGTCCGCGTGGGCGACCGGCTGGGTGAACTCGCGGAGCGGGACGCCCAGTTCGCGCCGCCGACCCTGGAGACCGTGGTCACCGCCCGGCGCCCCGGCCAGGCGGCCCGACTCCGCTCCGCGCTGCTCGCCCTGGCCGACCAGGACCCGCTGATCCACGCCCGCCCTGCGGCCGACGGCGGCACCGCGCTGCTCCTTTACGGCGAGGTCCAGATGGAGGTGCTGGCGGCAACCCTCGCCCAGGACTTCGGCATCGAGGCGGAGTTCGCACCGGGCCGGGTCCGGTATCTGGAGCGCCCGCGCGGCGTCGGCGAGGCCGGGGAGGAGAACCCCTGGCTCGACGGCACCCGGTATTGGGCGACGATCGGCCTGCGCGTGGAACCGGGCGAGCGCGGCTCCGGCGGGGTCTTCACCTACGAGACCGAACTCGGCGCCCTCCCCCGGGCCTTCCACCAGGCCGTCGAGGACACCGTGCACACGAGCATGCGCACCGGGCTGACCGGTGCCGCGGTGACGGACTACCGGGTCACCCTGATCCGCTCCGGTTTCGTCGCCCCGCTCAGCACGGCCGGGGACTTCCGCGCGCTCACCCCGTACGTGCTGCGCCGCGCCCTGCAGCGGGCACGGACACGGCTGTACGAGCCGTACCACGCCTTCGAGACGGAGGTCCCGCTCGACGCGCTGGCGCCGGTGACCGCGCAACTCGCCTCCCTGGGAGCAGAGTTCACCGGCACGACCGGTGGCAGCACGGCGTGGGTGATCACCGGTGAGCTGCCGGCCCGGCGGGTGCGCGAGATGGAACTGCGGCTGCCGGGGCTGACTCACGGGGAGGGGATGTGGTGGTCCCGTACGTCGGGCGACCGCGAACTGCGCCCGCACTGACCGGCGTTGTCACCACGACACCGGCAGTCGCAACGGACTGCGGGTCATCTGGCCCACCCGCCACTCGATCGTCTCCGGCGTGAACTCGGCCCGTAGCTCCGGGAAGCGGGCGGCCAGGTGATGCAGGGCGAGTTCGAGTTCAAGGCGGGCCAGCCAGGCGCCGAGGCAGTGGTGGGGTCCGGCGCCGAAGGCGATGCTGGGTGAGGTGAGGGGCGCGGACAGGTCCGGCGGCCCCGGCGGGAAGACGTCGGGGTCGCGGCCTGCGGAGTTGGTCTGGACGGCGACCACGCCGCCCGCGGGAATCAGCACCCCGCCGACCTCGACGTCCGCGACCGCGCGGCGGAGCAGACCCGGCAGCACCCGCCCCTCGCTGAGCGGCACGGTCCGCAGCAGCTGCTCGGCCGCGGTCGCCGCCGCCTCCTCGTCGCGGGCGAGCAGCGGCCAGCCGTCGCGTCCGTCGGTGAGGAGGTAGACGACGGCGTTGCCGAGGGCGCTCATGGTGGTCTCGTGCCCGGCCACCACCAGGCCCAGCGTGAGGGTGATCAACTGCCTTTCCTCGATGCCGAGTTCGTCGCCGGCCGCGACCAGTCCGCTGACCAGGTCGTCGCCCGGCTCCTTGCGCCGCTCGGCGATCAGTCGGGCGGCGAAGGCGCCGAACTCCGTCATCGCCGCCATGACCTCTTCGGCCGTGTGGGCGCCGCCGGACAGGGCGTGGTCGGCCCAGTGGCGGATGCGGTCGCGGTCGAGGTGGTCGAGCCCCATGAGCCGGCAGATCACGGACACGGGCAGGGGCCGGGTGAACCCCTCGATGATGTCGGCGGGCCGCGGCCGTGCCGCGAAGTCGTCGAGCAGCGAGGCCACCACGGACCCCACCCAGGGCCGCCAGCGGGCGATGGCCCGCGGGGTGAACGCCCGCTGGACGGTGCCGCGCAGCCGTTGGTGGGCGGGGCCGTCCTGGTTGATCAGCCCGTCGGGGTCGTCGAGCAGATTCGGTACGACGAGCAGCGGCGGGGCGTTCTCCGCGTGCAGCGACCGCCGGTCGAACCGGGGGTCCATGAGCACCTGCCGCACCTCGGCGTACCGGGTCACGAGCCACACCGGGGTGCCGGTGGCGAGGGTGACGAGCCGGGGCGGCCCGGCCTCGGGAAGGCTGATGCGGTGCATGGGACGTAACGGCCGGGACGCGCTCTCCGCACTCATCCGGTTCTCCAGAAGCGCCGATGTGGACGGCTTTCCACGCTAGTGCGCCGCCCGTGCCCCCGTCAGCGGCGCCAATCGGCCAACGCCCCGGTCTGCCAAGGGCTTTGGGGGGCATTCGTTGAAGGAGGAAGGAGGGCCGTCGCATGACGACTCCCATCAGGCGCATGTCCAAACGCATGCCCGGCTGGGCGAAGCTGGTGAGTGCCGTCGTTCTGGTGCTCGTCGTGTTCTTCGCCGGTATCCGCTTCAGCCTGCTCCCGGGCCTCAAGGATCTGTTCGGCACCGAGACCCATGACCGTTCGGGGCCCGCTCTGCTCCAGTCCATCCAGGACATGAGCCGTTACGACGCCGCCTCCGGCAACTTCCAGGTCGTCGTGGACCTGGAGAAGGACGCCAAGTACCTGCCCGACGCGATCCGCGGCACCCGCACCCTGTACGTCGGGGCGGGCACCGTCGACGCCTTCGTGGACCTCGGCAAGGTGGGCGAGAACGACGTGCAGGTCAATGACGACCGTACGTCCGCCACGCTGGTGCTGCCGCACGCCCAGCTCGGCAAGCCCGCCCTCGACGCCGACCGCTCCTACGCGGTGTCGAAGCAGCGGGGTCTCCTGGACCGCCTGGGCGACCTGTTCTCGGACAACCCCAACAGCGAGCAGGCCGTGCAGAAGCTCGCGGTCAAGCACATCCGCGACGCGGCGAAGGACAGCGCGCTGACCGGGCGCGCCGAGAAGAACACCACGGACATGCTGGAGGGCCTGCTGCGCTCGCTCGGCTTCAAGGAGGTGAACGTCATCTACAAGGCCTGATCAGGAGGTCAGGATGCCCGGCAGGGCCAGCGCCCCGAGCAGTCCGGCGCCGACCAGCAGCCAGGCCACGTAGTCCCCGATGTGCCCGGACTGCAGCCGGCGCAGCGGCAGTGCCCAGCCCGGGGCGGCGAGCAGCTTCGGGCGGGTGACCGCCACCGCGGCCAGGCCCACGGCCAGCAGCGTGGAGGTGATCCCCAGCAGGACACCGAGCGGCGTCCAGTGCACCGGGGCCACCACGACCCCGCCGGACCCGGCTTCGTTCACGGCGTGGGCGACCACGTCGCCGAAGCCGGGTGCCACGCCGACCGTGAGCGACCCGGCGAGCAGCAGCGCCGGGACCGCCGTCATCGTGCCGGGGACCCAGCGCAGCCGTTGCCCGGTCTCGGGCTCCTCGCCGGTGCCGGTCGTCTCGTAGCCGCCGTCGTCGGACGGCCTGGGCCCGAGCCCGAGGAACACGCGGGCGGCGACGCGCAGGACGGCACCGGCCGTGACGGCGCCGGCGGCGACGTAGAGCACGGTGAGGGGGCCGCCCGCGGCCTCCTCGGTGACGGCCTTGCCGAGTGCCGTGCCGAAGGGCGGCAGCCCGGCGAGTCCGAGGCCGCCCAGGGTGAACAGCACGGCGACACCGCGCAGTCGGCGTGCCCTGCCGTGCAGGGCGTGTTCGTCGACGCTGCCGTAGCGGTCGAGGAGGATGCCGGTGCAGGCGAACAGGGCGGCCTTCACTCCGGCGTGGCCGAGGAGGTACAGGGCGACGCCGTCGTCGGCCTCGGGCTTGAGGAGGCCGATGCCGATGAGGAACAGGCCGGTGTGGGCGACGGTCGAGTAGGCGAGCAGGCGTTTGATGTGGCGCTGGTACCAGCACATGACGGCGCCGACCGCGGCGGTCAGGACGCCGAGCACGACGAGCAGCCGGTGCAGGTCGGCGGCCGGGATGCCGCCGGGTCCGGAGAACACGGTGCCGTACACCCGCCACACGCCGTAGGTGCCGAGTTCGACCATGACGCCGGACAGCAGCATGCACACGGGGGTGGGGGCGACGGCGTGGGCGTCGGGGAGCCAGAAGTGGAAGGGGACGGCGGCGGCCTTGACCAGCAGCGCGGTGAGGACGAGGACGAAGGCGCCGAGGACGAGCGCGTCGGGCGGACCGTGCGCGTCGAGGCCCCGCCCGATCTGGGTCAGCGCCAGCTCGCCGGTACGGGCGTACAGCATCCCGATGCCCATCAGCAGGGCGTACCCGCCCAGTGAGGTGATGACGGCGAAGGTGAGGGCGCCCTGCACCGCCTTGGCCTCCTCCACCCGGTGGCCGGTGAGGGCGTAGGCGCACACGCTCATCAGCTCGAACCACACGAAGGCGTTGAACAGGTCGCCCGCGAGCGCGAAGCCGCACATGCCGGCCTGGAAGAGCAGCATCAGCGCGGGGAACGAGCCGGCGTGCCGGCGCGGCGGTTCGTCGAAGTAGTGCCAGGAGTACGCGAGCGCCGCGAGCGACAGCAGCGAGGCGAGCGCGGCCATGCCGAGCCCGGGCCCGTCGCCGACCAGGACGATGCCGACGCTCTGGCCGTTCACGGGCGTCCAGCCGCCGGCCCACTCGACCATGGGCGGCGAGGAGTCGAGCAGCAGCACGATCGCGAGGGCGGCCGTGCCCGCCGACACCGCGCAGCCGGTGGACTCGGCGACGACACGGGGCAGCCGGCGGCCCCCGGCGACCAGCAGGGCCGCCCCGAGCAGCGGGACGGCGACGAGGAGCGGCAGCAGGTCGTTCATCAGCCGCGCAGCTCCGAGAGCGCGTCGGGGTCGACCGTGCCGTGCCGCTTGGAGACCTGGACGACGAGGGCGAGCAGCAGCGCGGTGACGGTGGCGCCGACCACGACGTCGGTCAGGGTCAGCGCCTGGACGACGGGGTCGACGACCGGTCGGGAGCCGGGCTTCAGATCGGAGAAGACCGGCGCGGTCGCGTCGTCGCGGTAGCCGACGGCCAGCAGCAGGACGTAGGTGGCGGACTGGCACACGGACAGACAGCCGACGGCGTGGATCAGATTGCGGCTGGTGGCGAGGCCGTAACAGCCCACCAGGAAGATCCACCCGGCGACGAGGTACGGCAGGACGCCCATCACTTCCCCTCCTCGATCTCGACGGCCTGGTCCAGGAAGCGGGCGAGCAGCACCACGACCGCGCAGGCGACCTCCATGCCGACGGCGGCGTTCAGCAGCGGGACGGTGCCGCCGGAGGAGAGCGTGTTGAAGGTGCCGTACGGCAGCAGTGTGTTGGCGAGGAAGGCGGTGCCGCCGATGAGGCCCGCGAGGCCGGTGACGAGGTAGGCGGAGACGGCGAGCGCGTCGCCGACCTCGTAGAGGCCGACCGGGCGGATGCGTTCCAGGGCGCGGTAGTCGGCGCCCAGGTAGAGCAGATGCAGGGAGGTCGCGGCGACGACGCCGCCCTGGAAGCCGCCGCCGGGGCTGAGCTGGCCGTGGGCGACGACGTAGAGGCCGGTGAGCAGGGCGACGGGGAGCACGGCGAGGGCGTAGCGGCGGACCGGACGGGCCACCGGCTCGGGTTCCGGGTGGGCGCGGTGTTCGTCGCGGGTCTGGCGCAGCAGGACCACACAGCCGAGGACGGCCGCGAACAGGATGCTCAGCTCGCCGAGGGTGTCGAAGGCCCGCTGGTCGAAGTTGATGGAGGCGATGGTGTTGGCGGTGTGCCGGGCGAGGGACTCGCGCACGGCCCGGTCGCCGTACGGGTGCCGGGTGCCGCCGAAGGCCGGCAGGTCGAGGCAGGCGGCCACGAGCAGCGCGGCGAGAGCGCCACCGCCGACGGCCACGAGCCACAGCCGGACGCGCCGGCTCACTCCTGGCGCTCCTTGCCTCGGGCGCGCCGTCTGACCTTGCGGACCGTCAGCAGCAGCAACAGCGGGGTGAGCGCGGAGCCCACGGCGAGCTGCGACAGGCCCACGTCGGGCGCTTGCAGCACGGTGAACAGGACGGCGAGGGTGACGCCGAGGACGGACAGCACGAGCGCCTGGCGTTGCGGGTCGCGGACCGCGACGGCCGTGGTGGCGGTGGCGCCGACCAGCAGGAGGACGACGACGATCACGGCGTCAGCCACGACCGGCCCCGGGGAATCCGCCGGACAGCGCGCGGGAGGCGATGACGTTTCCGCCGATCAGCAGCGCCCCGATCACGAGGAGTTTCACCATGGCCCGGCTCGGCCCGGTGGACGCGCACACGATCCCGACGACCACGGCGCCGAAGGCGGCGCCGACCCAGGTCACGCCCCAGGCGCGGGGCGGGTCGTCGGCCAGCTCGTCGGCGAGCAGCCGGGCGAAGACGAGGGTGCCGACGGGGCCGAGCAGCGCGAGCACCAGGGCGAGATCGACGTACGACGGCCGGGTGTACCCCTGGGCCAGCAGCAGGAGGGCCGGGCAGACCAGCGCGGTCGACATGTTCTGGGCCACCACCCGGCGGCGCAGCGGACCGGTGGCGACTCCCCACAGGGCGGTGCCCAGGCCCGCGCCGAGTGCGACGGTCGCGGCGAGGATCCAGCCGTTCACCGGGCCCTCACCACCCGCCGGGCGGCGGTGGCCGCGAGCGCCGCCACGCCCGCGGCGCTCGCGCCGACCACGCGTTCCAGAGTGTCCACGGTGCTGATCAGGACCAGCCACAGCGCGGCGAGCGCGCACCACCAGGCCAGTGCCTCGGCAGCGATGAGGAGCGTCGTACGCCGGTTCATGCGCCACCTCCTCGGGACCTGCCGGCACGGCTTGCGCGCCATCCAAACACCGTGCCGGGGACGGGTGGCGGCGGCGCGCGCGGGTCTCAGCCCGGAGTGCCCCGCCCGTACGAAGGGAAACCGCGGGCGTCCGTGACCGGACCGGGCGGCGCCGCATTCTCGGCGGCTTCGGGGGTAACCGCCTTTCGAAGCAGGGAAGTTGAAGACTGGAGGATCGCATGGCCCGAGCAGCGCTACGTCCGCGTTCCGCGTTCCGCCTGCGCACCACCAAGTCCGACAAACCCGAACCCGAGCCGGCAGCCAAACCGCGGCGCAGCCCCCTCGCGGTCGTCCGGCGCGTGGTGGCGATGGTGGCCGCGTTCGCCTTCATGGTCGCCTTCGCGGTGGTGCTGGCCCGGCTGACGCTGGAGCCGTCACCCGCGTCGGAGGCGCTGACCCACACCAATCTGCACCCGGGCCGCTCGCTGCGGGCCTATCTCGACCAGCCCGAACTGCGGGACGCCGTCAAGCAGATCGGTGGCAACATCCTGCTGGGGGTCCCGTTCGGCGTCCTGGTGCCGATCCTCGCGCCGCGGACCCGCGGGGTGCTGCGGGTGCTGCTGTTGACGGCCATCGTGATGCTGCTGGTGGAGTTCGCGCAGGGCGCGCTGATCACGGGGCGGGCCTTCGACATCGACGACGTCATCCTGAACACCACGGGGGCGCTGATCGGCTATCTGCTGCTGGGGCGGCGGCTGAGCCGGGCGGTGCACCGCTGAGAGTGCGCAGGCCCACCGGACACCACCGGTGGGCCTGCAACTTCTGGTCCGTACCAAGGTATTGATGGACTCTTATCTCACTTCTTAAATCAAGAGGCGACGCTTTCACCCCCCACCTCAGTCGGCGCCTCAGCCGCCGTACGGAAGGGAGAGCCGTGGCAGCCCCACGCCTGCTCCGGAAGTGCCTGTTCGCCGCCCTGTCAGCCGCCCTCATGGCCTCCGCCGCCACCGCGCAGGCGCAGCAGGCGCAGCCGACCGCGGCAGCCGCGGCGGTGGTCTTCTCCGACACCTTCGACGGCCCCGCCGGCGCTTCCGTCGACACCTCGAAGTGGCAGATCGAGACCGGCGACAACGTCAACAACCACGAACGGCAGTACTACACGGCGGGCAACCGGAACGCGGCCCTCGACGGCCAGGGCCACCTGGTCATCACGGCCCGCCGCGAGAACCCCGCCAACTACCAGTGCTGGTACGGAACCTGCCAGTACACCTCGGCCCGGCTGAACACCTCGGGGAAGTTCACCGCCCAGTACGGGCACGTCGAGGCGCGTATGAAGATCCCGCGCGGGCAGGGCATGTGGCCGGCGTTCTGGATGCTCGGCACCCCGGTCAACTGGCCGGACTCCGGCGAGATCGACGTCATGGAGAACGTCGGCTTCGAGCCCGCCACCGTGCACGGCACGATCCACGGCCCCGGCTACTCCGGCTCGGGCGGCATCGGCGCGGCGTACTCCCTGCCGGGCGGGCAGGCCTTCGCGGACGCCTTCCACACCTTCGCCGTCGACTGGGCACCGGACTCGATCACCTGGTCCGTCGACGGCACCGTCTACCAGCGGCGCACCCCGGCCGACCTGGGCGGCCGCACCTGGGTGTTCAACAAGCCGTTCTTCCTGATCCTGAACCTCGCGGTCGGCGGCTACTGGCCCGGCGACCCCGACGGCTCCACCGTCCTCCCGCAGCAGCTGGTGGTGGACCACGTCTCGGTGACCACCGGCGACACCGCCACCGGCGCCGCGATCAGGGGTCTCGCCGGCAAGTGCGTCGACGTCGCCGGCGCGAACCCCGCGAACGGCACCCCCGTACAGCTCTACGACTGCAACGGCACCGCCGCCCAGCAATGGACCACCGGCGCCGACGGCACCCTCCGCGCGTTCGGCAAGTGCCTGGACGTGACGGGCGGCGGCACCGCGGACGGGACCGCCGTGCAGCTCTACGACTGCAACGGCACCGCCGCCCAGCGCTGGACCGTCACCGCCGCGCACGACATCGTCAACCCACAGGCCGACAAGTGCCTGGACGTGACCGGCAACAACTCGGCCAACGGCACCCGGCTGCAGATCTGGACCTGCACCGGCGGCGCCAACCAGAAATGGACGGTCGGCTGACCGTCCCTAGTGCCGGGTCCAGGTGAACTTGTCGCCGCCCACCCAGCGGACCACGTCCGGGTCGTCCAGGTCGTGGACCGTGATGCCGAACGCGGCGGCGGCCTCCAGGACGTCGGTGACGGCCTTCGCCTCACCGACCACTTCTCCGTCGATCTCCACGATGCGGAACGGCGGCGTTCCGGGCTGCACCCCGAGCACCAGGATCCGCGGATGGGAGATGTGCGGGCTCGCGACTTCGGTCATGCAATAGAGCGTAGAACGCATTCCGGATCGGCGAACCGTACGAGAACCGTATGAGTTGTCCGGGATGTCCCCAAAGGGCTCGCCGTGCGCTCCCCTCCGGGCCGGGGAACCCTGGAAGGGACCGCGGCCGAGGAGGTGGCGATGGAGCCCGTGGCGGCGCTGGACCGGATCGCCTTCCTGCTGGAGCGGTCCCTCGCGCCCTCCTACCGGGTGCGCGCCTTCCGTACGGCCGCCCGGGTGCTGGCCGGCCTGCCGGAGGCGGAGCTGCGCGAGCGGGCGGCCGCCGGTTCGCTGGAGGCGCTGAAGGGCGTCGGCCCGAAGACCGCGCAGGTGGCGGTCGAGGCGCTGGCCGGGCGAGTGCCGGGATACCTCCAGAAGCTGGAGGACGAGGCGGCGAAACGGCCGGCCGTCCAGGGCGGCGAGGCGCTGCGGGCCCTGCTGCGCGGCGACTGCCACCTCCACTCCGACTGGTCGGACGGGGGCAGCCCGATCGAGGAGATGGGCCGGACGACGGCGGAACTGGGCCACGAGTGGGCCGTGCTCACCGACCACTCCCCGCGCCTGACCGTGGCCCGCGGCCTCTCCCCCGAGCGGCTGCGCGAACAGCTGGACGTGGTGGCGGAGCTGAACGCGACCTGGGCGCCGTTCCGGCTGCTCACCGGCATCGAGTGCGACATCCTCGACGACGGCTCGCTCGACCAGGAGGAGGAGCTGCTGGAGCGGCTCGACGTGGTCGTGGTCTCCGTGCACTCCAAGCTGCGCATGGACGCCCGCTCGATGACCCGCCGCATGGTGGCCGCCGTACGCAATCCGCACGCCGACGTCCTCGGGCACTGCACCGGACGCCTGGTCACCGGGCGCGGGCGGCCGGAGTCGGAGTTCGACGCGGACGAGGTGTTCGCCGCGTGCGCGGCGTCCGGCACGGCGGTGGAGATCAACAGCCGGCCCGAGCGGCTCGACCCGCCCCGTCGGCTGCTGAGCCGGGCCGTGGCCGCGGGCACGCTCTTCTCGATCGACACCGACGCGCACGCGCCCGGCCAGCTCGACTGGCAGATCCTCGGCTGCGCCCGCGCCGAGGAGTGCGAGGTGCCCGCCGAACGGGTGATCACCACCTGGTCGCTGGATGAGCTGCTCACCTGGACCCGGGAGCGCCGGACGCCGTCCCGAGTGATCGGCTCCTGAGGTGGTACCCGTGCGGTGAAGCGAGGAAAGGACGGGGCGCATGGAACGGGCGGCCGTGTTCGACGTCGACGGCACACTCGTCGACACCAACCATCTGCATGTGACGACCTGGTGGGAGGCCTTCCGCCAGGCGGGGCACCAGGTGCCGATGCACGCCGTGCACCGCGCGGTGGGGCTCGGCTCCGAGGACCTCATCGCACATCTGCTCGGCGACGACCGGGACAAGGACGAGGACGAGCAGCTCAGCGCCGCGCACAAGGCCCTCTACGGGCAGTACTTCGACCGGCTGCCCCCGCTGCGGGACGCCGGACGGCTGCTGCGGCACCTGGACCACGACGGCTGGACGGTGGTGCTCGCGACCTCGGCGGGCGGTGCGGAGCTGTCCGCGCTGCGCCGCGCGATCGGCGCGGACGACGCGATCAAGGCGACCGCCAGCGCCGACGACGTCACCGAGGGCAAGCCCGCCCCGGAGCCCGTCGAGCACGCCCTGGAACTGGCGGGCGTCCCCGCCGAGCGGGCGGTCTTCGTCGGTGACACGGTCTGGGACATGAAGGCGGGCAGCCGGGCCGGGGTGCGCTGCGTGGGCGTGCTGTGCGGCGGCATCCCGCGCGCCGACCTCGTCGGGGCGGGCGCGGAGGCGGTCTACGACGACCCCGCCGCCCTGCTCTCCTCGCTCGCGGACAGCCCGTTCGCCCGGCTCCCGTTCGAGCAGTGACGCACCTCACGCCATAACGCGACAGCCCGGGGAACACGCAAGGGTGGTTGCCCGTTGAACGACACGTGGGTACGGACGGGACAGTGTCCCCGGGCCTCACCTTTTGCCCACAGGGACGATCGTTCGGCTGAAGCCCTGTGGAGCCTTTCGCCGAGAGGCGACCGCCGTCCGTGCCCACCACAGGACCGCCCCGACCGTGATTCCCCCGTCCGGTCGGGGCTTTCTCTTACCCGGGCCGCTGAGCGGCTCGCCGGACCCGCGCTTGACTTCGAGCGCACTCCAATTCGTAGCGTTCCGAGCATGAGCACTGCACAGCACAAGATCGGTTCGGGATACGACGCCCACAGCACGGCCGACGACGTCCTCGCCGGCATCGACCTGACCGGGAAGCTCGCCGTCGTCACCGGCGGCTACTCGGGACTCGGCCTGGAGACCACCCGTGCGCTCACCAAGGCGGGCGCCCGCGTGGTCGTCCCGGCCCGCCGCCCCGACACCGCCCGTGAGGCGCTGACGGGCATCGAGGGCGTCGAGGTGGACACCCTCGACCTCGGCGACCTGGACAGCGTCCGCGCCTTCGCCGAGCGCTTCCTCGCCTCCGGCCGCACCATCGACCTGATGATCGACAACGCCGGGATCATGGCCTGCCCCGAGACCCGGGTCGGCCCCGGCTGGGAAGCCCAGTTCGCCACCAACCACCTCGGTCACTTCGCCCTCGTCAACCGGCTGTGGCCGGCGATCGCGCCCGGCGGCGCCCGCGTGGTCTCGGTGTCCTCGCGCGCCCACCACTTCTCCGGGATGCGCTGGGACGACGTCCACTGGCGGCAGGGCTACGACAAGTGGGAGGCGTACGGCCAGGCGAAGACCGCGAACGTCCTGTTCGCCGTCCACCTCGACAAGCTCGCCGCCGACCAGGGCGTGCGCGCCTTCGCCCTCCACCCGGGCGGCATCCACACCCCGCTGCAGCGCCACATCCCCCAGGAGGAGATGATCGAGCGCGGCTGGATGGACGAGGACGGCAACATCGTCAACCCCGGCGCCTTCAAGACCCCGGAGCAGGGCGCGGCCACCCAGGTGTGGGCGGCGACGTCGCCGCAGCTGGACGGCATGGGCGGCGTCTACCTGGAGGACTGCGACATCGCCGAGCCCGCCGTCGACGGCGATGTGAGCGGCGGCGTCAAGGCCTGGGCGACCGACCCGGAGCAGGCGGCGCGCCTGTGGGAGCTGTCGGCGGAGCTGACGGGCGTGAACGCCTTCTAGACGACCTCAGTCGTCCTCTCCCGCGGCCGCGGGGTCGGGTTCCCCGCCGACGGTGTACGTGTCCTTGACCTTCACCTCGGAGACCCCGCGGCCCTCCGGGAAGACCCGCCGCCAGTCACCGATGACATGCAGCTCGTCGGTGCCCATGGCGCGGACGACCGTGAGGCCCTCCTCGTGGGCCTTGAACGCCTTCATCCAGAGGTTGGCGAACGCCTGCGAGCGGATGAGGTGCATCCAGTCGGGGCGGTACAGCTCCCGGTTGTAGTTCGACTCCCCCATGGTGGAGACGAACTTGGAGTACATCGCCTTCACGTACTCCAGCGTCACGTCGTCGCCCTCGGCGATCGCCCGGTCCCGGGCCTCCTTCAGCGCGACCCGGAACTTCTCCAGCAGCCCCTCGGTGGCACCCGAGGTGAACGACTCGTGGATCTCCGGCGGGTCGCACAGCCCGTACTTCGGCCCCGACAGGCGCAGCAGCAGCCGCAAGGTCGGTTCGGTGACCCAGAGCGGGCCCGGCTCGTCGCGGTTGCCGATCGGGTTCGGCAGCTCGGCCTCGTGGTCCCAGGCCGGCGGGGTGATCAGATGGACGCCCGCGCGGCGGCGGTCGTGGTCGAAGCCGGTGGAGTGCTCCAACTGACCGATCGGCAGATGGGTCTTGAGCGCCGACAGATACGCGCCGTTGATGTCGAGCGCGGTCACCTCGTGCAGGCCCGGCGGGAGTTCGGTGCGGGCCCACTTGGGACGGGCCTCCCAGATGCGGTCGGCGCCCCGGGCGGTCTGCTTGCGCAGGATGTCCGGGATCCAGGGGTGCGCGACCACGTCGTACCGGCCGCCCTTGCGGGTCTCGTCCAGCAGCGCCATGGCGTCCGGGATCGCCTTCTTCACCAGCGCCGCGGTCGCGGCCTCCAGGTCCCCGCCGTGCTTGGCGAGGGCGCCGGCGACCGCGGAGGCGATGAGGTCGGGCTCCTGGGAGGCGGCGGCCTGCATACGGCGTCCTACGGGGACGACGCGGACGGGCTTGGTGGCTTGAGCGGGGTCTTTCTCCGGCTCGGGTTCCGGAGCCGGCGCCGCCGGTGTCGTCGTACCGCAGTCGGCCGGGTCGAGGTGCTGCGGGAATCCGGCGACCTGGTGGTGGGCCGGGGCCCCGCACAGAACGCAGGGCTGCGGCACGGCGAGGGCCTCGACCTCGTCGGTCTCGCCCGTCTCAACCTCATCGGTCGCGGGCTCTACGTCCTCCTCGGCAGCCTTCTCCTCCTCCGCCGGGTCCGCCAGCTTGGCCTGGGCGCCCTCCAGGAAGTACGCGTACTTCTCCCGCACCTCCCCGCTCGGGTCCCGCCCCGTCTCCCAGCCGCCGACGGTCGAGGGGCTCACCCCGAGGGCCTGGGCCACCTGGGCGCGGGAGAGGTTGAGGCCTTCGCGCAGGGCGCGCCGTACGTCGACCGGCGGCAGCGGCACTTCCTGGCGGGCGCCGGCCAGGAGGGCGTCGATCGCGTCGAAGTCCGTCATCGGGCCACCGCCCTCGGGCCACCGGAGCGGCGCTTGCGTACGGGCAGGGTCTCGCAGGCCCGGGTGGGTCCGGCGAGGAGGTCGAGGACGTCGATGCCGAAGTGCGCGGCGAGCGCGTCGCAGTCGGCCAGGCTCCAGGCGGCGCTGCCGGACTGGCGGCGGCTCACCTGCGCCTGGCTCACGCCGAGCGCGACGGCGACGTCCGCCTGTGACTCACCCGTCGCGTGCATCAACGCGGCCACCGACGACCTCACCCGTTCTCCCAAGGACAGTCCCACCCCGCCAACCCTACCCGGCCTCATGCGTCCACCGTATGAAGCATGCTGTGTGCGCATGGGCGCGTCGGGTGCGGCCGCCCGGGTACTCGGGTGCTCCCCCGCAGCGCAGGCCCGAGAGGAGCCGAAGGTGAGCAGCACAACGGGCAGCAGGATCGTCGTCACGGGCGCCACCGGCAATGTCGGCACCAGCGTGGTGCGGCTCCTGTCGGAGGATCCGGACGTCGGTTCCGTGGTGGGGCTGGCGCGCCGGGCCCCCGAGTGGTCGCCGCCGAAGACGGACTGGGTCACGGTGGACCTGTCCTCCGAGGAGACGGATCTGGCGGCGGAGTTCACCGGTGCGTCCGCCGTGGTGCATCTGGCCTGGGCGTTCCAGCCGACGCATGATCCGGCCGTGACCTGGCGCACCAACGTCCTCGGGTCCATCCGGGTGTTCGAGGCGGTGGCCGCGGCCAAGGTGCCGACGCTGGTGCACACGTCGTCGGTGGGCGCGTACTCGCCGGGTCCGAAGGACGAGGCCGTGGACGAGTCGTGGCCGACGCACGGCTGGCCGGACGCCGCGTACTGCCGGGAGAAGGCCTATCTGGAGCGGGCCCTGGACACGTTCGAGCGCGACCACCCGGAGGTGCGGGTGGTACGGATGCGGCCGGCGTTCCTGTTCAAGCGGGAGTCGGCGAGCGAGCAGCGCCGTATCTTCGGCGGCCGTTTCCTGCCCGGGCCGCTGGTCCGCCCGGAGCTGCTGCCGTTCCTGCCGGACATCCCGGGCCTGCGGGTGCAGGCCCTGCACACGGACGACGCGGCCAAGGCGTACCGGCTCGCCCTGCGCTCGGAGGCCCGCGGCGCCTTCAACCTGGCGGCGGAGCCGCTGGTGGATGCCGACCTGCTGGGCGAGTTGCTCGGCGCCCGGCCGGTCCGCCTCCCTCGCACCGCGGCCCGCTCGGCGATCGCCGCGGCCTGGGGCCTCCATCTGCTGCCCGCCTCCCCGCACCTCTTCGACGCGGTCCTGCGCCTGCCCCTGATGGACTGCACCCGCGCCCGCACAGAACTGCGCTGGCGCCCGGACCACACGGCGACCGAGGTACTGGAGGAGTTCCTGATGGGGCTCCAGCAGGGGGCCGGGACGGGCACGGAGCCGATGCGGGGGCGGAAGGCGAGCTGATGCGGGGCCGGGTGACAGGCTGACCTTTGAGCCTGTCACCGGCCCCGCGCCGTCGACGGGACGGCTTCCGTCAGCCGGTGGGCTCCTGTGGTTCCGGATGCTCGGGGTGCACGGTGGCGGAGTGGGGCGCGCCCTGGCGGCCCGTGCCCGCCTCGTCCGTGTCGGGTACGTCGGTGGCGGGTTCGCCGTTCTCGTCGGGCGGTTCGGGGGTCGCGTCCCAGCGGTCCTCGCCCTGTCCGGCCTGCTGGTCCGGCAGGTCCCTCGGGACGGGTTCGCCGTCCGGTCCTGGGCGGTGCTTGTCGGCCACGGCGTCCTCCCTTCGCGTCGTACGGAAGACACGCGAGTACCTCCGCCGGTCGCCGGTGAAACCCGCTGACCGGCCGCCATGTGGGCCCTCAGTGCGGGGTCCGCTCCTCCAGGGCCGTACGCCAGGCGGGGTGCGGGCCCTCGGGAGCGGGTTCGGGACGGCGGCCGCCGCGGGCGAAGAAGTCGGCGAGCGGCAGGATCGCGGCGCCGACGGTGACCGCGTCGGGGCCGAGCCGGCCGAGGTCGATGGTGACCTTCTCGGCCGGGTGCCGCAGGGCGTACGAGGCCGCGTGGCGGCGTACGGCGGGCAGGAAGCGGGTGCCCAGCTGGAGGCCCGCCCAGCCGCCGATGAGGATGCGCTCGGGCTGGAAGAGGTTGATCAGATCGGACAGGCCCGCGCCCAGGTACTCGGCGGTCTCCTCCAGCACGGCCAGCGCGACCGGGTCGGCGGCGCTGTCGTCGGCCGGGTAGGCAGCGGCGAGCATCGCGGTCAGCGCCGTCTCCTCGTCGGTGCCCTCGGGAGGCCGGCCGCCCTCCTCGCGCCAGCGGTCGAGCAGCGACTCGGCGCCCGCGTACGCCTCCAGGCAGCCGAGTGCGCCGCACCGGCAGCGGCGGCCCCGCACCCGTACGGTCAGATGCCCCCACTCGACCGCCCGGCCGTTCTCCACCTCGGGCGTGACCAGGCAGGCGCCGACGCCGGAGCCGAAGAGGACGACGACCGCGTTGTGCGCGCCGCGTCCGCCGCCGAACCACATCTCGGCCTGGCCGAGGGTCTTGGCGCCGTTGTCGATGAAGTACCGGACGGTGTCGGGGAGTCGGGAGGTCGAGCGGAGCAGGGCCTCCAGCGGGACCGCGTCCCAGCCGATGGTCTGGCCGTGGACCACGGCTCCGCGCTCCGGGGTGCGCTCCACGATGCCGGGGACACCGATGCCGACGCCGAGGAGCTGTTCGGGGGCGATGTCCGCGTCGGCGAGGACCTCGGCGACACCGTCGCGGATGTGGCCGACGATGACCTCGACGTCGTAGCGCTGCTGGGTCAACGGCCGTTCGGCGCGGGCCAGTTCGGTGAGGGTCAGGTCGAACAGCTCGACGCGGACCCGGGTCTCGCCGACGTCGACGCCGATCATGTGGCCGCTGCCGGGGGCCACGCGCAGCAGGGTGCGGGGGCGGCCGCCGTCGGAGTCGACGCTGCCGGCCTCCTCCAGCAGGCCGTCGGCGACGAGATCGGCGACGACGTTGCTGACCGAGCCGGAGCTGAGGCCGGTCGCCGGGCCGAGTTCGAAGCGGCTGAGGGGTCCGTCGAAGTAGAGCCGTTGCAGCACGGCTGTCCGGTTGGCCCGCCTCAGATCGCGTACCGTGCGCCCGTTCCGCCCCGCCATGTGGCTCCCCTCCGACCCCTGTCCGACCTGCAACATACCGCTGCGGGGGCATGGAAGGCGACTTTCCCCACCCTCTTAATTCACGATGTGAACTATGACGGGGGTCTCCGTGCCGCGATCGGAGTCGCCGACCGGGGCGCCGTAGCGGGCGAGGGTGTGCCAGATCATCTTCAGGTCCTGGAGGTCGTGGCGGCCGGTGCGGGCGGCGTCGCCGAGGACCCTCGGGTCGATGTGGCCGTCCTCGGCGATCCGGGCGCCCAGTTCGGTGTACTCCTCGCCCCGGTAGTCCGCGTGCAGGCGCAGTTCCGGCACGCTCAGCCGGTATCCGGGGTGCCACTCCACGGGGCAGGGCAGCAGCCGGGCCGCCGCCTCGACGGCCGTGCCGCGGTAGCAGGCGTCCAGCACGAGCGCCTCCACGTCCCCGGCGAGGCTGACGCCGTCGTGGATCTGGGCCTCGATGTAGTCGTTGAGGGCGTCCTGGTCGTCCGCCTCGGCCAGGGCGATCAGGGACATCCCGGCGGCCACGCCGAAGTGGGCGGGCTCGGCGGCGCTGTCGGGGTAGCAGAAGGTGGCCCGGGGCAGCGCGGCGGAGGTCAGCCGGAAGTGCGAGGAGCCGAACCTCGGAGCCGCGCCGACGATCTGCCGACGGAAGTTCAGCGCGCCGTACACAGGCCGGTCGTGCGGGGCGGCCTCGTCGTAGGCACCGCCGAAGATGCGGCTCTCCCAGCGCCAGCGGTCGCCGCCGGGGTGCGCGGTCAGGCCGCCGTTGCTCGTGCCCGTCACGAACTGGGAGTGGTAGGCGCCGTCCCGCAGCAGCGCCTCCAAAATGGGCAGCCCGCCGGTCAGCCGGTCCGGGTGGAAGTTCAGCGTGATGCGCACGTCGGGGGCGACGGCCGACCCCGACGACCGTGCCGCCACGTGCCGCAGCGCCGCCCGGGCCCGCGGTGACCGGACGCCCTCGAAATTCACTGGCTCCTCCTCGGTGGGGTCGACTACCCTGGCAGAACCTAGGGACACTAGGTAATTCGCCCACTTGTTTCAGCTGGAGCAAGAATCCCAAGGAGGCTCTTCCATGAGATCACTGACCGAGGCCGACATCCGCAATGCTTTCGTCAATTGCTCCAAAGGAGAGGCCAAGCGCCTGACCGTGCCCCGCGATCTCGACGAACGCCCTTGGGACGACCTGGACTTCCTCGGCTGGCGAGATCCCGGAGCGCCGGACCGCAGCTATCTGGTCACCGAGCGGCGCGGGCGCCCCGTCGGCCTGAGCATGCGACTCGCGTCCGCGCACCGCGGCTTTCTGCACCGCAGCATGTGCTCGCTGTGCCTGACGACCCACCCGGGCGGCGGCGTCGCGCTGATGACCGCCCGCAAGGCGGGCGCGGCCGGGCGCGAGGGCAACTCGGTCGGTCTGTACATGTGCTCCGACCTGGCCTGTTCGCTCTACGTGCGCGGCAAGCTGTCGCCGCAGAGCACCCTGCGGATCGAGGAGAGCCTGACGCTTGACGATCAGATCGCCCGGGCCAGGGGCAATCTGTCCGCCTTCCTCGACAAACTGGACGCCTGATTCAGTCCAGGGCACCCACGGCCAGCACGATCTTGCCGCGGTTCGCCCTGTTCTCCAGCCGCTCGTGCGCGGTGCGCGCCTGCGCGAGCGGCAGCACCGTCTCGACCGGCACGCGATAGACGCCCGCGGCGACCCGGTCGGCCAGTTCCCGCAGGTCGGCCCGGGGGTCGTAGCCCTGGAGCTGCCGGTTGGTGAGCTGGAAGCCGTGGATCGTCACGTTCTTCGGGTAGAAGTCGCGGGTGTCGATCGTGCTCGGCTCCAGCGCCACGTTGGCGAGAGCGACGACCCGGCCGCCCTGCGCGACCTGGCGCAGACTCCGACCGAAGGCCGCGCCCCCGACGGTGTCGAGGACGACCTCGGCGCCGCGCCCGTCCGTCAGCCGCAGCACCTCCTCGACCTCGGCGTCACCGGGGTGCGCGGAGGTGTCGAGCGTGGCGTCCGCCCCGAACTCCCCCGCCCAGGCGGCCTTCTCGGCCGATCCGGCGAGCGCGATCACGCGTGCCCCGGCGTCGGCGGCGATCTGCACGGCCGCGGTGCCGACCCCGCTCGCCGCGGCCTTCACCACCACGGTGTCGCCCTTGCCGACCCGGGCGAGGTGCCGTACGCAGTACCAGGCGGAGAGCCACGCGATGGGCAAGGTGGCCGCCTCGACCAGGCCCACACCCTCGGGCAGCACGGCCACCTGGGTGGCGGGCACCACCGCCAACTCGGCATAGAAACCGGGGGACTTCCCCCCGTCCAGGGCGACGACCCGCTGCCCGACCGCGAGCCCCTCCACCCCCTCCCCCAACTCGGCGATCACACCGGACGCCTCGGCCCCCGGGATCAGCGGGGGCTTGCCGGCGCGGTGGTAGACACCGCGCCTGAGGAGGGCGTCGGCGCGGTTCACTCCGGCCGCCGCGACCCGTACGAGCACCTCCCCCGGCCCCGGCACCGGATCCGGCACCTCGACCTCGACCAGCACCTCGGGCCCGCCGAACTCGTCGATCCGCACCGCACGCATACCCCACCCGCTTTCCCACGCCGTTGACACCACTTGAACAGGTGTCACCTTGCGACACTGGTTCAAGGGGTGTCAAGGTCTGGCCCGTGGCGGGTAGGCTCGATGTCGTGACCGCGACCAGCCCCGACCCCGATCTCTTGTTCCCGTTCATCGGGGGGCGCCCCTGCCTGAACTTCGTCGCCACGCTCGGCAAACGGCACGCCACGCCCAAGGAGCGGCTCCCCGACACCGCCGCCCTGGCGCGCTGGCTGACCCAGGCGGAGCTGGCCGCGGGCGAGGAGCCGGTGCGGGTGACCGCGCGGGAACTCGCGGACGCACGGCTGCTGCGCGAGGCCGTCCATCGCTTTGTGCGGGCCGCCATGGCAGGTGAGACGCCGGACCCGGCCGACGTGGAGCTGATCAACGCCACCGCGGCGCGCCCGGATCTGGCACCCCAGTGGGGCGCGGTGCGCTGGACGGCGAGGCATCCCGCGCGGGCGGCCCTGGCCACCGTCGCGCGGGACGCCGTACTGCTGGCGAGCGGGCCGTCGATGGCGCGGGTCAAGGAGTGCGAGAACCCGGAGTGTTCCCTGCTGTTCCTCGACGACTCCCAGGCCCGGCGGCGGCGTTGGTGCTCGATGGAGCGGTGCGGCAACCTCGCGAAGATCGCCGGTTACCGGTCCCGCAGCCGGGCCGTGGGCAGCGCCTGACCTCAGGGTTCAGGGCTTCCAGTGCGGGTCGCGGCCGAGGAAGGCGAGCAGCGACTCGGCCCGGCCGGCGCCGGCCGGCACCTGCCGGGCGGGGGCGAACACCTGGTAGGAGTCGCGGAGATGGTCCACGAGGCGGTCCGCGAGCGGCCGGATGCCCTCGGCCAGCTCCTCCGTGAGCGGTAGGTCCTGGCCCGTCCCGACGGCGATGTCCCAGGCGTGCACGGCCGCGTCCATCGCGGCCGCCGCGGCGGCGAACGGCAGGGACAGCGGGCCGAGGGGCGTGGGCACCGCCTCGCTGTCCGCGGGCAGCCCCGCGTACGCGGCCGCCACCGCCCGCAGCACCTCGTCGAGCTGCGCCGACGGGTCCGCGGCGAGGGCGTCCTCGGGGTGGAAGGGGTCGGAGTCGGGGCGCCCGCCGGTGATCGCGAGACCGTAGCCCTGCTGGTCGATCCGCGCGTGGTTGAACACCTGGCGTGCCGTCCACTCGCTGCACGGCGTCGCCGCTCCCCAGGCCCCCGCCGGCACCCCCGCGACCACCTCGCGGAGATAGTCGTGCGCACCTGTGAGAACCTCGAACCCTCGGGTGTCCGCCATCACTGGTCTCCCCTCTTGCCGCCGACCTGCTGTTGCCAACAATCTAGGCAGCCTTGCGGACAGTTACGGTCCGCAATGGGTACGCCTCCGCACATGTGGAAGAGGAACAGCCTGAGGATGCTGGATGTACGTGAGTGGATGACGTCCCTGGTGCGCTCCGCGAAGCGACACAGGGACCCCGCGGTCGTCCATGCGCTGCGGTCCGCGGCCGCGGCGACGATCGCGTACGTCATCGCGCTGCACCTGAGCCCGGAGCCGGCCCCGCTCACCGCGCCCCTGACCGCGCTGCTGGTCGTCCAGGTAACCCTCTACGCGACCCTCACCAACGGCATCCGCCGGGTCAACTCCGTGGTGGCCGGCGTGCTGGTCGCCATCGCCTTCAGCCTGCTGGTCGGACTGACCTGGTGGAGCCTCGCACTGCTGATCCTGGCCTCGCTGGGGGTGGGGCATCTGGTGAAGGTCGACGAGTACGTGCCCGAGGTGGCGATCAGCGCGATGCTGGTCCTCGGGGTGACGACGGTCGGGGACACCGCGTGGGCGCGGGTGCTGGAGACGCTGATCGGGGCGGTCGTCGGCCTCGGCTTCAACCTGCTGTTCGCGCCGCCGGTGTGGGTGGACGAGGCGGGCGAGTCGATCGAGGGGCTGGCCCGCCGGGTACGGCAGTTGATGCTGCGCATGGGCGAGGAGGCCGCGAGCCGCACGCCCGTGGAGCGCGCGCGGGAGCGGCTGCACGAGGCACGCCGGCTCGACCACGACATCGTCGAGGTGGACGCCGCCCTGCGGCAGGCCGAGGACAGCCTGCGGCTCAATCCGCGCGTCCGTGAGGGGCTGCTGCACCGGGTGGTGCTGCGCACCGGTCTGGACACGCTGGAGATCTGCACGGTCGTGCTGCGGGTGCTCGCCCGCACCTTCGCCGACCTCGCCAAGGAACGCGACCCCGAGCCGCTGTTCGGCGCGCAGTCGGGCGCCGCCGTGGACCAGCTGCTGTCCGAGATCGCGGACGCCATCGTCAGCTTCGCGGTGCTGGTCACCGCCCATGTCAGCCAGAGCGCCGAGTCGGCCGAGGAGCGGCTCACCTCCGAGCTGCGGCAGGCCGCGGCCACCCGCGACAAGCTCGCCCAGCTGCTCCTGGAGGAGGTGCAGCGCGACGCCCGCCAGTGGCAGCTGCACGGGGCGGTGCTGACCGAGGTGAACCGCATCCTCGACGAGCTGGACACCGAGCACCGCTCGCGCCGGCTGCTGGAGGAGCTGGACCGCACCTCCCAGGAGCAGCGCGAGCGACTGCCGCGGCTGACCAGGTTCCAGGAGAGCGTACGCAGGAACCGGCTAGCTCTCGCGAGGCGTTCCAGGTGACTGGCAGAGGCGCGTGTTTGCGTACGGGACGCCGTCCGGGTCATGGTGGCCGGTGACCGAGCAACCGACCTGAGGTGCGTGCATGGGCAGGGGCGACTGGAGCAGGCGTCGGTTCGTCGGCGCGCTCGCGGGGGCGGCCACGGTGACGGTGCTTTCCTCGTGCGACGACGCCGGGCCCGAGGCAGCCCGGAGCCCTCGGGCCGTGGCACCGGAGGCAGGCCCGAGCACCGCCGACACGGCACCCTCTCCCACCCCGTCCGGCCCGCGGCCCCTGGCCCTCGGCACCTACACCTCCGTCGAGGACGGCGGCACCGGCATCGCCTTCGCCACGTACGACACCGAGACCGGCGAGGTGACCCGGGGCGGCACGCTCACCGGCGTCGGCGACCCGTCGTATCTCGCCCTGCACCCCGACCGGCGCACGCTGTACGCGGTGAACGAGCGCGAGAAGGGCGCCGTGACCGCCGTACGGCTCGCCGACCGCACGGTGCTGGGCAGCCGGAGCACCGGCGGCGGGGCGCCCTGTCATCTGTCGGTGCATCCGGGCGGGCGCTGGCTGCTGAGCGCGAACTACGGGGACGGCAGTGTGGCCGTGCATCCCCTCGACGCCTCGGGGGCGATCGGCGAGCGCGCCGACCTCGTCACGCACTCCACGCCGAAGCCGGGGCCGGGGCAGGAGGGCCCGCACGCCCACCAGTTCGTCACGAGCCCGGACGGCGGTCATCTCCTCGCCGTCGACCTGGGCACGGACACGGTCTACACGTACCGCCTCGACGAGCGGACCGGACAGCTCACCCAGGTCGCGCAGGCCCACACCCGGCCGGGGGCCGGGCCGCGGCATCTCACGTTCCATCCCCGCGGCCGGTACGCGTACCTCGCCAACGAGGTCGACAACACCGTCGCCGTCTGCGCCTACGACGCCGAGACCGGGCACCTCGCCATCGGCGGGGCGCAGTCCACGGGGACCGGCTCGGGGACCAGCTATCCGGCGCAGCTCGTGGTGACGCCGGACGGCCGGTACGCCTACCTCGCCAACCGGGGCCACAACAGCCTCACGCGCTACGCGGTGGAGGCGGACGGCGCCCGGCTCAGGCTGCTCGACACGGTGCCGGTGGCCGGTGACTTCCCGCGGCAGATCGCCCTGTCCCCGGACGGCACCCTGCTGTTCGCGGCGAACCAGCGGTCGGGCACGGTGAGCGTGTTCCGCGTGGACGCGGGCAGCGGTCGGCTGCGGCTCGCGGGCAGGCCGTTCGCGTCACCCGTCGCCGTCTGTGCGCTGCCGCTGTAGCGCCCGCGGGCAGGAGGCCGAGGCGGCCTGGCCGAGCAGGACGTGCATGCGCTCGGTGAGCTGTCCGACGTCGTCGGCGGGCCGGTGGAAGGGCAGGCGTACGTCGCCGTGGGCGCGGGCGCGCTCGATGCGCAGGGTCAGTCCGTGCCGGTCGACCGCGACGGGCCGGACCTTGACGGCGCCGTGCAGGCTGTCGGGTTCGACGAGCCGGGTGAGGCGCTCGACCGCGTCGGCGTGGCAGTCGGCGAGATGCGTCAGCAGCCGGGCCTCGGCGCCGGCCAGCGGGTCGGGCGTGGCGGCGGCGAACTCGTCGAGGCCGACGACGACGGCGCCGGACGGCTGCCGCAGGACGACCCGCGTCGCGGTGAACGCCAGCCGGTCGTCCTCGGGGGCGAACCAGCCGGCGAGCCACAGCCGGGCCCGGACACGGTTGCGTACGGGAACGGGCGAGACGTCGGCGAACTCCAGCACGGCGGACGGCTCTCCGCGCGGTGCGCAGATCGCGGCCGCGAGCAGCGCGCTGTCGTCGGGGACGTCGAGGTGCACCCGGCCGTCCTCGGCGACCGTGTGCGCGCCGACGAGTTCCTCACGACCGCCGTCCGCGGTCACGGCGCACGACCACGCGGTGGCGAGCACCGAGCGCGCCCGCTCCGCCGCGGAAGGCGCGGCCGCCCAGCTGTGGCTGTCACCGATCCCAGCACCCATCCCAGACCTCCTTAGGTAAGCCTTGCCTAACTTATCGGAGTTCGGAGCGCACGCCAACCACCACCCCTGACCCTTCGCGAAAGTTCAGACCCCGAGGACGCCCAGCAGCGCGCGAGCACACAGGTCACGCACCTGCTCCCGGGACAACTCCGAGCCCCTCAGCCACTCCAGACAGACAGCCGTGATGAACGCCAGCCAGCCGCGCACGGCAAGCGTGGTCTCGGGCCGCGCCTCGAAGCCGGCGCCGAACTCGGGGTCCGCGGCCAGTGCCGCCAGGATCTGGCGCTCCTGCGCGGCCAGCGCCTGCTGATAGACCTTGCGCACGGCCTGGTCCCCGGCCGCGTCGGCCCGGTGGAAGGCACGGAAGCCATGCGCGTGGGCCTCGACGTACTCCAGGAACGTGTCGAGTCCCGCGGCCAGTTGTTCGCGCACCGGGACGCCGGGGACCGCCGCGGTCATCCGCAGCATCCGGCCGCTCTCGCGCTCGACGACCGCCGCGAAGAAATCCCGCTTGTTCGGGAAGTAGTGGTAGAGCAGCCCGCGCGAGACACCGGCGATCTCGGCGACGCGCTCGATCCACACGTCGTCGTACGGGCTCTCCGAGAACAGCCGCGCGCCGACGGAGAGGAGTTGCTCCCGGCGCTCCTCGGTGCTGAGCCGGCGGCGGGTGCGCTCCCCCTGGTTGGCGGCCATGACCGCACCTTATCCCGACCACGGTTCCCTCACTTGACGCCGGTTCAACGCCGGGACCAGACTTGAGCGCGTTATTGAACCCACGTACAACACGCCCCAACCCGCCCCCGTACCAAGGGAGATCGCGTCATGGCGGAGACGAGCAACCAGGCGACGCTGCCGAAGGGGTTCCGCAGCGCCGAGCAGGGCTGGCCCGAGCTGCACCGCATCCCGCATCCGCCGCGACGGCTGCCCCTCCTCGGCGATGTGCTGGGGGCGAACCGGCGCACCCCGCTCCAGGACTCCCTCAAGTACGCCCGTCAGCTGGGGCCGATCTACCGGCGCAAGGCCTTCGACCGGGAGTTCGTGTTCGTCTGGGGCGCCAAGCTGGCGGCCGACCTCGCGGACGAGACGCGGTTCGCGAAGCACGTGGGGCTCGGGGTGGCCAATCTGCGGCCGGTCGCCGGGGACGGGCTGTTCACGGCCTACAACCACGAGCCGAACTGGCAGCTGGCGCACGACGTCCTCACGCCGGGCTTCAGCCGGGAGGCGATGGAGGGCTACCACCCGATGATGCTGGCCGTGGCCGGGCAGCTCACGGACCACTGGGACGCGGAGCTGGCGGCGGGCCGCACGGTGGACGTGCCCGGCGACATGACCAAGCTGACGCTGGAGACGATCGCGCGGACCGGTTTCGGCCATGACTTCGGCTCCTTCGAACGCTCGCGCCCGCATCCCTTCATCACCGCGATGGTGGGCACGCTGTCCTACGCCCAGCGGCTCAACTCCGTGCCGTGGCCGGGGCTGTTGCGCCGGGCGGGGCGGCGGAACGAGGCCGACATCGCCTATCTGAACCGCACGGTCGACGACCTGGTGCGGGAGCGCCGGAAGGCCGACGGCGGCGACGGGGACCTCCTCGACCGAATGCTGGAGACCGCCCACCCGGAGACCGGTGAGCGGCTGTCCGCGGAGAACGTCCGGCGCCAGGTGATCACGTTCCTGGTGGCCGGGCACGAGACCACCTCGGGCGCGCTGTCCTTCGCCCTGCACTACCTCTCCCACCACCCGGACGTCGCGGCGCGCGCCCGCGCGGAGGTGGACCGGGTGTGGGGCGACGCGGAGTCACCCGGCTACGACCAGGTGGCCCGGCTCCGCTACGTCCGCCGGGTCCTCGACGAGTCGCTGCGGCTGTGGCCGACTGCGCCCGCCTTCGCCCGGGAGGCCGTCGAGGACACGGTGCTGGCCGGGGAGCACCCGATGCGGCGGGGCGCGTGGACGCTCGTCCTCACGCCGATGCTGCACCGCGACCCCGAGGTGTGGGGCGCGGACGCGGAACGGTTCGACCCGGACCGCTTCGACCCCAAGGCGGTACGGCAGCGTGCCCCGCACACCTTCAAGCCGTTCGGCACGGGCGCCCGGGCCTGCATCGGCCGCCAGTTCGCCCTGCACGAGGCCACGCTGGTGCTGGGGCTGCTGCTACGCCGCTACGACCTGCGCGCCGACCCGGCCTACCGGCTGCGGGTGACGGAGCGGTTGACCTTGATGCCGGAGGGGCTGCGGCTGGGGTTGGAGCGACGGCAACGGGCGGGGGTGGCGGTCGGTTTGGGGGCGGAGGCGGACTCAGGGGCTGGGGCGACCTCCGGGGCCGAGGCGGCTTCAGGGCCTGGGGTGGCCTCGGAGACTGGGGTGGTCTCGAAGGCTGCGGTCGAGGTGGAGGTGGCGCCGGGGGCGGAGGCGCGGTGCCCGGTGCACGGGGTGGCGGACTGAGGCCGGGGCGGGCGCCCAGCGTCCCTCGGCGCCGGGCAGCAGGGCGCCGTCACCCGGTGCACGGGGTGGCGGACCGAGGCCGGGGCGGGCGCCCAGCGTCCCTCGGCGCCGGGCAGCAGGGCGCCGTCACCCGGTGCACGGGGTGACGGACCGAGGCCGAGGCGGGCGCCCAGCGTCCCTCGGCGCCGGGCAGCAGGGCGCCGTCACCCGGTGCACGGGGTGACGGACCGAGGCCGAGGCGGGCGCCCAGCGTCCCTCGGCGCCGGGCAGCAGGGCGCCGTCACCCGGTGCACGGGGTGACGGACCGAGGCCGAGGCGGGCGCCCAGCGTCCCTCGGCGCCGGGCAGCAGGGCGCCGTCACCCGGTGCACGGGGTGACGGACTGAGGCCGGGGCGGGCGCCCGGCGTCCGTTGGCGCCGGGCGGCAGGGCGCCGTCACCCGGCGCGGGTCAGCCCCGCGTCCAGTGCCCCGGGCGCGTGACCGGCGACGGCAACCGGGTGCCCGCGCTGCCCCGTGCCGCGTTCACCTGTGGCTGGGTCAGGAAGAAGGCGTCGGTGAGGTCCGCGTCCGTGAGGTCGGTGTCGCGGAGGTCGGCGCCGATCAGGTCCGCGCCGCGCAGGTCGGCGCCGGTGAGGTCGGCGGCGATGAGGTAGGCGCCGCGGAGGTTGGCGCCGCGCAGGTCGGCGTTGCGGAGGCGGGCGCCCATGAGGTCCGCGCCCCGGCGGTCCTTCTTCTTGCCTCGGGTGCCGGCCCGGACCAGTTCGCTGGTCCGCAGCAGGAGCACGTTGACCTCCTGACGGTGCGCGCCCACGTCCAGCGCACCCAGCTCCTCCGGGGTCCGGAGGGTGAGTTCCTCCGTCCGCTCCAGCATGCGGCGCAGGTCGGCGTGGACCGGGCGGGCGGCGGGGAGGGTGAGCGCCTCCGTGAGATACCAGAGCAGTTCGTGCAGCTGGCGCACGACCGGGAAGACGTCGAACATGCGGCGCGCGTGCTCACGCCCGCCGGTCCGCCAGTCCGCGCCGCCGAAGGTCACCTGCGAGACCTTCTGACCGGCGCCGAAGCAGTCGTAGACCGTACAGCCGGTGAAGCCCTGCTGCCGCAGCCGGGCATGGATGCCGCACCGGTGGTCGTCCTGGAGGTTGGCGCAGGGCTTGCCGGCCGGCTTGTCGACGGCGAAGTCCGTCGAGGCGGTGAACGGCAGGGCGACGCAGCACAGTCCGAAGCAGTTCCCGCAGTCCCCGCGCAGGGCTGTGTGATCTTGCATGTGTCCAGGATACGGAACGAGAACTCACCGATGAATTTCCCCCGGTGTGGGGGTCTCCACATACAGCGGAAAACAAACTCGGCTACCACTGAGATGCAGCCGACGGAAGCAGGAGCCACACCGCATCGAGGAGAGACGTCATGTGCAGCCACCAGCCCGCGTGCCCCGCCGCCGAGAGCCCCGACCACCACGCCGCGGTGATCGTCTCGGCCCACCCCGAACAGGGCTGGAGCCTGCTGTGCAACGGCACCATCGTCTTCGACGACACCGGTGAGCTCCTCCCGGACGGACGGGCGGTGAGCCCGCACCGTCCGGTCGGCGCGGTGCTGGTGGCCGTCTGACTCAGCCCTCCGTGCCCGGCACGTCGAGGCGGGCGAGCCGCTCGGGGTCGGCCAGGATGTGCAGTTCGGTGATCCGGCCGTCCACGACGGTGACGCCCATGACCGAGAGCAGCTGCCCCTCCTGCGCGTTGATCACCCCGATCGCGCCGTTGACCAGCGCCAGCTCCGCGAACTGTGCGAACTGCCGGAAGAGCACGGCCTGTTCGGCCACCGGCTTGGCACCGCGCACCAGCTTGGACACCGCCGCCCCGCCGACCAGCGCACCGGAATCGGCCCGCAGCACGACATCCGGGTCCAGGACCGCGAGCAGGGCCTCGAAGTCCCCGCCGCGGGCGGCGCTCATGAAGGCCTCGACGACCTTCCGCTGCCGGCCGAGGTCGGGCTCGGCGGACGGGGTGGCGCCCTTGACCCGGCGCCGGGCGCGGCTGGCGAGCTGCCGGGTGGCGGCCGGACTCTTCTCCACGATCGCGGCGATGTCGTCGAAGGGCACGGCGAACATGTCGTGCAGCACGAACGCGAGCCGTTCGGCGGGCTCCAGGGTCTCCAGGACCACGAGCAGGGCGAGGCCGACGGAGTCCGCCTGGAGCACCTCCTGCTCGGGGTCGATCCGTGCCAGCGGGGTGAGCACCGGGTCGGGCACGAACGTGTCGTCCAGCGGGTCCTCGCGGCGCGTGGTGCGGGAGCGCAGCATGTCGAGGCAGACCCGGCCGACGACCGTGGTGAGCCAGCCGCCGAGGTTGCGGATGTCGTCCGCCTCGCTCCGGCCGAGCTTCAGCCAGGCCTCCTGCACGGCGTCCTCGGCCTCGGCGAGCGAGCCGAGCATGCGGTAGGCGACCGCCTTGAGCTGCGGCCGGTGCTCCTCGAAGCGGTCGGCCAGGACGTCGGTGTCGGTCATGTTCTCCCCCGTTGTCATCGTCATCCGCCGAACAGCGTCAGCTGCTCAACTGCTGTCATCTGCTGAACAGTTCGAAGGCCACGGCGGGTGTCCCGCCGAAGCGTTCCGCGGTCTGCTCCGCCACGCCGGTGAGGAAACCTCGGGCGTAGGTCTCCGGGTCCTCCGTCGTCAACGCCTCGATGTACGCGCGGTGTTCCAGGAGCGAGCGCACCGCGCGCTCCAGACCGGGCGTCGCGTCCACCGCGTGGGTGGGCGAGGACGAACCGGCCACGGCCACCCAGCGGACGCCGTTCCAGGGCTCCAGGCCCTGTTCCACCAGTTCCGGGAAGATCCAGCGGTTGCCCGCGTCGCCGGCCGCGTCGAGCGTGGCCCGGCCCACCGCGACATGGTCGGGGGTGTTCCAGGCGACACCGCCCCAGGTGTCGCGGTGGTTGAGGGTGATCACCAGCTCCGGCCGATGCCGGCGGATCGCGGCGGCGATGTCCCGCCGCAGCGCGGTGCCGTACTCGATCACGCCGTCCCGGTGGTCCAGGAACTCCACGGCCGACACCCCGACGACCGCGGCACTGGACCGCTGCTCCCGCTCGCGCAGCGGGCCGCACTTCGCCGGCTCCAGGGTGTCGATGCCCGCCTCGCCCCGGCTCGCCAGGACGTAGGCGACCTCACGACCGGTGTCGGTCCAGGCGGCGATCGCCGCCGAGCAGCCGTACTCGAGGTCGTCCGGGTGGGCGACCACGGCGAGCGCACGCTGCCAGTCGTCGGGCATGGGCTGGAGTTGAGTCGTCGTCGGCTCGATCATGCTTGAACAGTAACGTCACACCTCGTCGCGGGTGAGGGCGAGCAGCCGGTCGAGGACGCGCGGGCCGCCGGCCCGGACGCCGTCGTGCTCGAACTCGTCGGTGACCCAGGTGCGCAGGCCGCGGATGGCGCGGGCGGTCTGGAGGGAGTGCGTCGTGTCGACGTACATGTCGTCGTGGTAGACCGCCGCGGCGACCGGGACCGTGTTGGCGGCGAGGCGGGCGCTGTCGTAGAGCGGCTTCCAGTCGGTGCGGGCGGCGAGGAGTTCGGCGGTCTCCCGCAGGGGGCGCAGGGCCGGGTCCGTCTCGAACATCCAGGGGTGGATCGACTCGCCGGTGAACAGCAGCGGTCCGTCGTCCGTGAGCGTCTTGGCCGCGTCGAACTGCGGGAACTCGGCGCGGACGCGTTCCGCGGACCAGGCGGTGGGGCGGTCGTCCTGGCCGTAGATCGCCTCGTGGACGAGCGCGTAGAGCGGGTGTCCGGCGTACGACAGGAGGCCCTGGACCTCTTCCTGGAAGGCGTCGGAGAGAGCCGGGCCCTGCGGGGTGGGCACGAACGCCTCTTCCAGGAGGAAGTGCAGGCGGTGGCTGCCCTCGCCGCCGCCGAGGACGATGCCGAGCGACTGGAAGGCCTCGACGGTGAGGCGGTAGCCGTTGGGGAGGACCACGTCGTGGTGGAGGAGGTGTTCGGCGATGCGGCGGGCGCGCTCGACGTCCTGCGGGTAGCGGGCGTAGTGGGCGGCGACCTTGCGTTCGATGCGCGGGTAGGCCGCCCGGTAGATGTCGTCGGCGTGGGCGTCGAGGGAGGGCAGGCCGCCGGTGATCACGGCGGCGCTGAGGCCCTCGGGGGCGGTCGAGAGGTAGTTGACCGCGCAGAAGCCGCCGAAGCTCTGGCCGAGGACGGTCCAGGGGGCATCGCCGGTGAGCTGCGGGCGGATGGTCTCGCAGTCGCGGACGATCGAGTCGGAGCGGAAGTGCGCGAGGTAGTCGGCCTGTTCGGCGGGGCCGCCGCGCAGCGGGAGCGTCTGCCGGTTGGCGGGCGTGGAGTGGCCGGTGCCGCGCTGGTCGAGGAGAAGGACCCGGTACTCCTTCAGGGCGCGGCCGAGCCAGGCCGGCTTGCCGACGAAACGGTTGGCGCCGAAGCCCGGGCCGCCCTGGAGGTAGACCAGCCACGGCAGATCCTGCCGCGCCTTGTCACCGGCGACCACCTCACGGGCGTAGAGCTCGATCGTCTCCCCCTCGGGGGTGTCGTGGTCGAGCGGCACGGTGAAGTGGTGGTCGGTGAGGACGACGCCGGGCTGGCGGTAGGTCGCGGTCAACGGGGCTCCCGGGACGGACGGACGTGCGGACGCGTCCCAGTTCAGCACATGCCCGTCCGATATCCGATGCCTGGGATCATGAAATCGGACTGAACGGCGGATCAGCGGGCGGACAGGCTGGAGCGGCGTACGACCAGTTCGGGCTGGAGCACGACCCGGCGGTGCTCGTGCCGTCGGGGGGCGGTCTCCGCCTCCGTCTCCTCCAGCAGCAGTTCGGCGGCCAGGGCGCCCATGGTGACGGCGGGCTGGCGGACCGAGGTGAGCGGGACGGCCGCGGCGGCAGCGAACTCGATGTCGTCGTAGCCGACGATGGCGAGGTCGTCGGGGACGTTGATCCCGGCCGCGTACATGGCCTGGAGGACGCCGAGGGCGAGCAGGTCGTTGGCGCAGAAGACGGCGGTGGGGCGGTCGGCGAGGCCGAGCAGACGGGCGCCGGCGTCCCGGCCCGCGGCGACGTCGAGGCGCTCGGTCGGCAGCTCGCGCAGCACGTCGGGGCTCAGGCCTGCCTCGGCGAGGGCGCTCAGGGCGCCGGTGCGGCGGTCGCGGACCTGGTTGAAGCCGGGCGGACCGCTGACGTACGCGATATTGCGATGCCCGGCGTCGATGAGATGCCGTACGGCCAGGGCGCCGCCGGCGACGTCGTCGACGGAGACCGAGCACTCCGTGGTGCCCTCGGCGACCCGGTCGACGAGCACGAAGGGGATGCCGTGGCGCCGGAAGCTCTGGATGTTGCGGCCGGTCGCGTCGGCCGGGGTCAGCAGCACGCCGCGGACCCGCTGCTCGGCGAAGAGCGAGAGGTACTCGGCCTCCTCCGCCGGGCTCTCCGCGCTGTTGCAGACCATCACGCCGAGCCCGGCGTCGCGGGCGGCCCGCTCGGCGCCGCGCGCGACGTCGACGAAGAAGGGGTTGCCCATGTCGAGGACGAGCAGCCCCATGATCCGGCTGCGTCCGGCGCGCAGCTGGCGGGCGGACTCGCTGCGGACGTAGCCGAGCCGGTCGATCGCGGAGAGCACCCGCGCGCGTGTCTCGGTCGCGACGGAGTCCGGGCGGTTGATGACGTTGGAGACCGTGCCCACCGACACTCCGGCGGCGCGGGCCACGTCCTTGATACCCACCGACTGGGCCATCGGACAGGAACCTCCAGGTGAAAGAGGGGCGGCGGGCAGGCCATCACATTACCGGCACTCCGCCCCGAAGCGATCCCGGTCAGGCGGGCAGCGCGAAGTCGACGACATGGAGCGCCGACGGCGTCGTACCGCTGGACTTCTCCTGGTACATCACCGACAGGACGTTGTCCTGGGCGACGCGCGTCTCGTCGATCACGACCTCGCCGAAGGCGTTGAGGCCGCTGCCGTCGTACAGGAGCATCCAGTCGGTGTGGCCGGACGCCTTGGAGGCGCCGGCGATCCGGCCGTACGGGAGGATCGCGTAGGCGTTGTCGTACTTGTCCAGGACCAGTTTGGTGCGCTGACTGGAGTTGAGGGGGACCGGGATCTCGGTCTTCTGCCAGGCACCCGCGGAGTTCTTGCGGACGTGGAAGGCGCGGCCGTTCGCGGTGCGGTCGGCGACGTAGTTGGTGGTGCACTGGCCGAAGCGGCCGGGGACGTAACTGATGATCGCGTGCGGCAGGCCGGCGGAGTCGGTGAACTGGCTCTCCTGGTTCATCAGGGAGTGGTCCGGGTTCAGCGCGTCGATCACCAGGCCGGAGTCGGTGACGGCGACCTTGTCGCTGCCGCCGGTGGTGCCGACGACGGTGCCCGCGTTGTTGCGCCAGGTGCGGCCGCGGTCGTCGGAGTAGACGTAGCCGGTGTCGTGGTTGGTGAGGCCGCCGGAGGAGCACATCACGGCGCCGTTCTGCTCGCGCCAGGTGAAGAACGAGTGCAGCCGGCCGTTCCTGTCGTAGTCGATGCCGTGCAGGTACATGTTGCGGGCCGTCGAGGAGCCGTGCTCGCTGGTGTACGTGCCGGTGGAGCTCGACCACTCCCCGAGGTCGGTCCAGGTCGAACCGTCGTACTCCGCGAGCGCGTTGCGGCCGTTTCCGGAGATCGCCACACGGTAGCTGAGCTGGAGCTTGCCCTCGGGGGTGGCGATGAACTGCGGGTAGGTGAACTGGGGCGTGAGAGCTAGCCCGTCCAGCGTGGACTGGGGAGCGCCGAAGCGGGCGGCCGTCCAGCTCAGTCCGGCCGGGTTGTCCAGGAGCCCGGCGACCGACTTGACGTAGGTGAAGCCGTCGCTGTGGGAGTCCATGTTCAGGTGGAGCCGGCCGTCGGTCCTGGAGACGCCCATGGAGACGACGTTGTGGGAGTCGTCGGCCTTGAGGGTGTGGCCGACCTGGACCGTGGACCAGGTGCTGCCGCCGAGGACGCGGCGGCCGACGACGGCGTTCCTGTCGGCCGTGTACCAGACGGCGTACTGGTGGCCCTTGTAGGTCAGCAGGCCGTTCTTCTGGAACGAGTTGTTGTTGACCAGGCCGTCGTAGGAGACGAAGAAGACGGCCTGGCTGTCGAGCGTGGTGCTGCCCGTCTGCGTGACTGAGGGGCCGGGATCGGCGGCCCGCGCGATGCCCGGTGTTGCCACGGCGGCCAGTATCGCCGACGCGAGGACGGTACGTCTCTTCATGGAGGCGGCTCCTGAGGGGGAGATCAGGCGAGGTGGAACACTTCGGTGAGCGGTTTCATGGCCTCGTCGGGACGGGCGCCGTCCAGCGACTCGAAGAACGGCGCCATCTCCCGCTGCCAGCGGGCGTTGACCTCAGTGGCCTCCATGCCGGCCCGGGCGGCGGCGAAGTCCTCGGTCTCCAAGTAGCCGACCAGCAGGCCGTCCTCTCTGAGGAACAGCGAGTAGTTGTGCCAGCCGGTGGCCGAGAGCGCGTCCAGCATCTCCGGCCACACGGCGGCGTGCCGCTCGCGGTACTCGTCCAGGCGGTCCGCACGGACCTTCAGAAGGAAGCACACGCGCTGCATCAACGACCCTCCAGGGCCTAGAAGTTGAACTGGTCGATGTTCTTGGCGTCGAACACGGTCGGCTTGCCGAGGTTGATCACGCCGTCCTTGCCGATGGTGTACGTGGTGTCGCCGGCCTTGAAGGTCTCGCCCTCCTTGCCGGTGATCTGACCGGACGCCAGGGCGACGGCGGTGCGCGCGGCGAGGTCGCCGAGCTTCGCCGGGTCCCACAGCTCGAAGCCCTCGACGGTGCCGTTCTTGACGTACTTGCGCATGTCGTTGGGGGTGCCGAGGCCGGTCAGCTTGACCTTGCCCTTGTACTTGGAGCCCGACAGGTACTGGGCGGCGGCCTTGATGCCGACGGTGGTCGGGGAGATGATCCCCTTCAGGTTCGGGTACTCCTGGAGCAGGCCCTGGGTCTGCTGGAAGGACTTCTGGGCGTCGTCGTCGCCGTAGGCCACCTTGACGAGCTTGATGTCCTTGTACTTCGGGTCCTTCAGCTCCTCCTTCATGAAGTCGATCCAGACGTTCTGGTTCGTCGCGGTCTGCGCGGCCGACAGGATCGCGATCTCGCCCTTGTAGCCGATCTGTTCGGCGAGCAGCTGCACCTCGGTGCGGCCCAGGTCCTCGGCGGAGGCCTGCGAGACGAAGGCGTTGCGGCACTCCGGCTTGGTGTCGGAGTCGTAGGTGACGACCTTGATGTCGTTCTTCATGGCCTGCTTGGTCGCGGTGCACAGGGCGCCCGGATCCTGCGCGGAGATGGCCATCGCGTCGACCTGCTGCTGGGTGAGCGTATTGACGTACGACACCTGGCCGGCGGTGTCGGTGGCGTTGGAGGGGCCGACCTCCTTGTAGCTGGAGCCCAGCTCCTTCAGGGCCGCCTCGCCGCCCTTGTCGGCGGAGGTGAAGTAGGGGTTGTTGACCTGCTTGGGCAGGAAGCCGACGGTCAGCCCCTTCTTGGTGGCCGCGTTCGGGTCGGCCTTGGCGGTGGTGGCCGCGGAGGCCCCCTCGTTCTCGACGTCCTTCTTGGTGGTGCCGCCACAGGCGGTGAGCGCGAGAGCGAGAGAGGTTCCGGCGGCGAGGGCCGCGCAGGCACGACGGAGGGATGACTTAGGCATGGCGAGGGTTCCTTTGAAAGAAGGGTGAGTGGAGATACCTGAGGGGCGCGGGACAGTGACATTTGCGGCTCCGCCGCGCGGGCGCGAGCAACCACAACGAGCCCGCAGTCTCAAGACGGCCTACGACGTGAGCCTTCGTGCCCTGGCCACTGCAATCTGCTTGGCAACTCGCGGCCCAAGCACAGACAGCACCAGCAACACACCCGTGACGACGATCTGCGACTGCGCCGAGACGTCCTGGAGGCTCATCACGTTCTGCAGTGCCCCCAGCAGGAACACCCCGGCAATGGCCCCACCGAGCGTCCCCTTGCCCCCGTCGAAGTCGATGCCACCGAGCAACACCGCCGCGATGACGGACAGTTCAAGCCCCGTCGCGTTGTCATACCGAGCGGACGCGTAGTGCAGCGCCCAGAAGATGCCGGTGAGCGAGGCCATCAGGCCCGTCACCGTGAACAGGACGAGCTTCTGCCGCTTGACGCGGATGCCGGCGAACCGCGCGGCCTCCTCGCTCGCGCCGATCGCGAACGTGGCCCGCCCGAACGCCGTGGCGTGCAGAACGATCACGGCGATCACGAGCAGCACGAGGAAGGGCACGAAAGCCTGCGGGACGAACGTGTCGCCGATCCGGCCGGCCGCGAAGTCCAGGTACTGGGTGGGGAAGTCGGTCACCGAGTCGGAGCCGAGCACGATCTGCGCGATGCCCCGGTACGCGGCGAGGGTGCCGATGGTGACGGCGAGGGAGGGCAGCCCGAGCCGGGTGACGAGCAGACCGTTGACGAGGCCGCAGACCACGCCGAGCAGCAGGCAGATCGGAATGATCGTCTCGATCGTCATGCCCTGGTTCCACAGGTAGCCCATCACGGCGCCGGAGAGACCGGCGGTGGAGGCGACGGAGAGATCGATCTCGCCCGAGACGACCAGAAGGGTCATCGGAAGGGCGACCAGGGCGATCGGAAGGGTGTTGCCGATCAGGAACGACAGGTTGAGCGCGTTTCCGAAACCGTCGACCGTTGCGAAGGACAGCAGGAGCACGACGATCAGAACGGCGCCGACGACCGTGTCCCAGCGGACGGCTCGCGTCAGAGACTCAGGCATGGCGGGCGTTCCTCTTCTTCAGGGCCGTCTTCTTCAGGGCCGAGGCCACGCGCAGCGCGACGATCCGGTCGACCGCGATGGCCAGGATGAGCAGGATGCCGTTGATGGCGAGCACCCACACGGAGCTGACGCCGAGCGCGGGCAGCATGCTGTTGACGGAGGTCAGCAGCATGGCGCCGAGGGCCGCTCCGTAGACGCTGCCGGAGCCGCCGGTGAAGACGACGCCGCCGACCACGACCGCGCTGACGACGGTCATCTCGTAGCCGGTGCCGGTGCCGGAGTCGACGTTGCCGAAGCGGGCCAGGTACATCGCGCCGGCGAGTCCGGCGAGGGCCCCGCAGAAGGTGTAGGCCGTCAGGATCCGCTTGCGGACCGGGATGCCCGCGAGGCGCGCGGCCTCGGGGTTGGAGCCGAGGGCGTAGAGCTCGCGGCCGCTGCCGAAGTGCTTCAGGTAGTAGGCGGTGACCACCAGCACGGCCAGCGCGATGAGCGCGAGATACGGCACGGCGGAGATGCCGCCGGAGCCGAAGTCGATGAACCCGTCGGGGAGGCCCGCCGCGGTGATCTGTCGCGAGCCGACCCAGATGGAGTCGACGCCTCGGATGACGTACATCGTGCCGAGGGTGACGACGAGCGCCGGTACCTGGCCGAAGCTGACCAGCAGGCCGTTGAGCAACCCGAAGCCGACGCCCAGCAGCACCGCGAGCAGCACGGCCACCCCGGCGTTGCCGCCGTCCTGGAGATGGACACCGGCCGCGAAGGCGCTGATGCCGAGCGTCGAGCCGACCGACAGGTCGACGTTCCGCGTGATCACGACCAGGGACTGTCCGGTGGCGACCAGCACCAGGATCGTCGCGTTGAGCAGCAGGTCCTTGATGCCCTGTTCGGACAGGAACTCGCTGTTGCCGGCCTGGGTGATGACGATCATCACCAGGAAGACGACCAGGATGGCGAGTTCGCGCATCTTGAAGACGCGGTCGACGAGCCGGGTGCCGCTGGACTTGGGCACCTCGGCGACGGGCGCCTTGTCAGGGGTGGTGACCGTCATGCGGCGGCCCTCCGGAGGGCAGGGGACGTCGTGGTGGGCCTCATGCGGCGGCCCTCCCGGTGGCTGCGGCCATCACGGTTTCCTCGGTGGCTTCGGAGCGCGGGATCTCGGCGGTGAGCCGGCCCTCGTGCATCACGAGTACGCGGTCGGCCATGCCGAGGATCTCGGGCAGGTCGGAGGAGATCATCAGTACGGCGACGCCGTCGGCGGCGAGTTCGCTGAGCAGCCGGTGCACCTCGGCCTTGGTGCCGACGTCGATGCCGCGGGTCGGCTCGTCGACGATCAGCACCTTGGGGCCGGTGGCCAGCCACTTGGCGAGGACGACCTTCTGCTGGTTGCCGCCGGACAGGGTGTTGACCGTGTCGGCGATCCGGGCGTACTTGACCTGGAGCTTGACGGCCCAGTCGAGGGACCGGCTGCGTTCGGCGCCGCGGTCCATCAGGCCGGCCTTCACGGTCGTACGAAGTCCGGTCAGGCCGATGTTGCGCTCGATGGACATGTCCATCACCAGGCCCTGGGCGCGCCGGTCCTCGGGGACGAGGGCGAGGCCCGCGGCCATGGCGGCGGAGGGGGCGCCGTTGATCAGTGGCTTGCCGTCCACGGAGACATCGCCCCCGTCCCAGCGGTCGATGCCGAACACCGCCCGGGCGACCTCGGTCCGGCCCGCCCCGACGAGCCCGGCCAGGCCGACGATCTCGCCGCGCCGCACCTGGAAGGAGACGTCGGTGAAGACACCCTCCCGGGTCAGGCGGTTCACCGTCAGGGCGACCTCGCCGGGGCGTACCTCCTGCTTCGGGTACAACTCGTCGAGGTCGCGGCCGACCATGCGGCGCACGAGGTCGTCCTCGGTCATGCCGTCGAGGGGCTCGCCGGCGATCCAGGCGCCGTCTCGGAGGGTGGTGACCCGCCCGCAGATCTGGAAGATCTCCTCCAGGCGGTGGGAGATGAACAGGACGGCCGCGCCCTGTTCGCGCAGGGTGCGCACGACGCCGAAGAGGCGGGCGACCTCGCTGCCGGTGAGGGCGGCGGTCGGCTCGTCCATGATCAGGACGCGGGCCTCGAAGGAGAGCGCCTTGGCGATCTCGACGATCTGCTGGTCGGCGATGGACAGGCCGCGCGCGGGGCGGTCGGGGTCGAGTTCGACGCCGAGGCGCCGCATCAGGGCGGCGGTGGCGGCGTGGGTGGCCTTGTGGTCGATCCGGCCGAGGGCTTTCCGGGGCTGACGCCCCATGAAGATGTTCTCGGCGATCGACAGGTCGGGGAAGAGCGTGGGCTCCTGGTAGATCACGGCGATACCGGCGTCGCGGGCGTCACCGGGGCCGTGGAAGACGACGGGCTCGCCGTCGAGGAGTACCTGACCGGCGTCCGGTCGGTGCACCCCGGCAAGGGTCTTGATGAGAGTCGACTTGCCCGCGCCGTTCTCGCCGGCGAGGGCGTGGACCTCGCCGGGGAACAGCTCCAGGGAGACGTCCCGCAGGGCGCGTACGGCTCCGAAGGACTTCGAGATGTCCTTGAGCGCCAGCACCGGGGCCGGTCCCGTGTCGGACGGGTGGGTCATGAGGGCTCCTCGACAACGCCCGGGGACTGCCCTCACGGCGTCGTGAAAGGTTTCAACTTGGTTGCCGGGACGTTAGGCATGGCGCCCAAGTCACGTCAATGGGTTCGTGTCGAAAAAATTTCGAGACTCATAGGTCACGGCCGGGTCACAGGCAACAGCCTTGGTCGCAGGGCTTGACACCCCATCGGGCGGCTCATACTTTCCCGTCTTGAATCGTTTCACAGTGAAGCTGTTCGGAAACCCTTCGGACCCGACGTCACAGGAGCCCTCAAGTGACCGAGCTCGCCGCGGTGAAGGCCGCGCTCAAGACACAGGCAGTCGAGACGCCGTCGTGGGCGTACGGGAACTCGGGAACGCGCTTCAAGGTGTTCGCGCAACAGGGCGTTCCGCGCGATCCCTGGGAGAAGCTCGACGACGCCGCGCAGGTGCACGCGTTCACCGGGGTCGCGCCGACCGTGGCACTGCACATCCCGTGGGACAAGGTGGACGGCTCCGATGGATACGCAGAGCTGGCGAAGCACGCGGAGGAGCGCGGGGTGCGGCTCGGCGCGATCAACTCCAACACCTTCCAGGACGACGACTACAAGCTGGGCAGCATCTGCCACCCGGATGCGGCGGTGCGCCGTAAGGCCGTCGATCACCTGCTGGAATGCGTCGACATCATGGACGCGACCGGGTCGAAGGACCTGAAGCTGTGGTTCGCGGACGGCACGAACTATCCGGGGCAGGACGACATCCGGGCCCGGCAGGACCGGCTCGCGGAGGGCCTCGCCGAGGTGTACGAGCGGCTGGGTGACGGGCAGCGGATGCTGCTGGAGTACAAGTTCTTCGAGCCGGCCTTCTACACGACGGACGTGCCGGACTGGGGGACGGCGTACGCCCACTGCCTCAAGCTCGGCGAGAAGGCGCAGGTCGTGGTCGACACGGGTCACCACGCGCCGGGGACCAACATCGAGTTCATCGTCGCGACGCTGCTGCGGGAGGGGAAGCTCGGCGGGTTCGACTTCAACTCGCGGTTCTACGCCGACGACGACCTCATGGTCGGGGCCGCCGATCCGTTCCAGCTGTTCCGGATCATGTACGAGGTGGTGCGTGGGGGTGGGTTCACGCCCGAGGTCGCGTTCATGCTCGACCAGTGCCACAACATCGAGGCGAAGATTCCGGCGATCATCCGGTCGGTGATGAACGTGCAGGAGGCCACGGCGAAGGCGCTGCTGGTTGACCGGGGTGCGCTGGCTGCTGCGCAGGCTTCGGGGGATGTCCTTGAGGCGAACGCCGTGATCATGGACGCGTACAACACGGATGTGCGGCCGTTGCTTGCGGAGGTGCGCGAGGAGATGGGACTCGACGCGAACCCCATCGCCGCGTACAAGCGGTCCGGGTGGGGCGAGAAGATCGTGGCTGAGCGGGTGGGTGGGCAGCAGGCCGGGTGGGGGGCGTAAGCGTCTGCCGGTTCTGTTTCGTTGCGGGGTGCGGGCCGGTTGTGGCTGGTCGCGCCCGCGCGGCGGTAGCCGCAAATCAACACAGCCCCGCGCCCCTTGGGGCATGAACTCACCCTCTCTTTAGAAGGAACTGGACATCATGGCTGTACACCCCGAAGCTGCTGCCCTTATCTCCCGCTCCCATCGGCTCGGTGCCGACCCCCGTAACACCAACTACGCCGGTGGCAACGCGTCGGCGAAAGGTATCGACAGTGATCCCGTCACCGGGGGTGATGTGGAGCTGATGTGGGTCAAGGGGTCCGGTGGGGATCTCGGGACGCTGACCGAGGCGGGGCTTGCCGTGTTGCGGCTGGACCGGCTGCGGGCGCTGGTCGATGTCTACCCGGGTGTCGAGCGCGAGGACGAGATGGTCGCCGCGTTCGACTACTGCCTGCACGGCAAGGGCGGGGCCGCTCCCTCCATCGACACCGCGATGCACGGGCTGGTCGACGCCGCCCATGTCGATCATCTGCACCCGGACTCCGGGATCGCGCTCGCCTGCGCCGCCGACGGCGAGAAGCTGACCGCGGAGTGCTTCGGCGACACCGTGGCCTGGGTGCCGTGGCGGCGGCCCGGGTTCCAGCTGGGACTGGACATCGCCGCCATCAAAGCCGCCAACCCGCAGGCCATCGGCGTGGTTCTCGGCGGGCACGGGATCACCGCCTGGGGTGACACCGCCGAGGAGTGCGAGCGGAACTCGCTGCACATCATCCGTACCGCCGAGAAGTTCCTGGAGGAGCGCGGGAAGGCCGAGCCCTTCGGGTCGGTGATCGAGGGGTATCAGGCGCTGGACGAGAGTGAGCGGCGGGAGCGGGCCGCCGCGCTCGCTCCCCATGTACGGGCCATCGCCTCGCAGGACCGGCCCCAGGTCGGGCACTTCAACGACTCGGACGTGGTGCTGGAGTTCCTGTCCCGTGCCGAGCACCCGCGGCTCGCCGCGCTCGGTACTTCCTGCCCGGACCACTTCCTGCGCACCAAGGTGGCCCCGCTCGTCCTGGACCTGCCGCCGGCCGCCCCGCTGGAGGAGGCCATCTCGCGGCTGAAGGAGCTGCACGCCGCCTACCGCGAGGAGTACGCCGCGTACTACCAGCGGCACGCGCTGCCCGACTCCCCCGCGATGCGCGGTGCGGACCCGGCGATCGTGCTGATCCCGGGCGTGGGCATGTTCTCGTTCGGCAAGGACAAGCAGACCGCCCGGGTGGCCGGGGAGTTCTACGTCAACGCCATCAACGTGATGCGGGGCGCCGAGGCCGTTTCGTCGTACGCGCCCATCGAGGAGTCCGAGAAGTTCCGGATCGAGTACTGGGCGCTGGAGGAGGCCAAGCTTCAGCGGATGCCGAAGGCCAAGCCGCTGGCGACCCGGGTCGCGCTGGTGACGGGGGCGGGCAGCGGGATCGGCAAGGCCATCGCGCAGCGGCTGGTCGCCGAGGGTGCGTGTGTCGTCGTTGCCGACCTCAATGCCGAGAACGCCTCCACCGTCGCGGAAGAGCTCGGTGGGCCCGACAAGGCCGTCGCCGTGAGCGTCGACGTGACCTCCGAGGAGCAGATCACCGATGCCTTCAAGGCGGCCGTGCTCGCCTTCGGCGGGGTCGATCTGGTCGTCAACAACGCCGGGATCTCCATCTCCAAGCCGCTGCTGGAGACTTCGGCCAGGGACTGGGACCTCCAGCACGACATCATGGCCCGCGGCTCCTTCCTCGTCTCCCGGGAGGCGGCCCGGGTGATGATCGCGCAGCGACTGGGCGGCGACGTCGTCTACATCGCCTCCAAGAACGCCGTGTTCGCCGGGCCCAACAACATCGCCTACTCCGCCACCAAGGCCGACCAGGCCCATCAAGTGCGGCTGCTGGCCGCCGAGTTGGGTGAGCACGGCATCCGCGTCAACGGGGTCAACCCGGACGGCGTGGTGCGCGGTTCCGGGATCTTCGCCGGTGGCTGGGGTGCGCAGCGGGCGGCCGTGTACGGCGTGGCGGAGGAGAAGCTGGGCGAGTTCTACGCGCAGCGGACCATCCTCAAGCGCGAGGTGCTGCCCGAGCACGTCGCCAACGCCGTTTTCGCGCTGACCGGTGGGGAGTTGACCCACACCACCGGCCTGCATGTCCCCGTCGACGCCGGCGTCGCGGCCGCGTTCCTGCGGTGAGCGCGCTCGTGAAGTCGTACGCCGCGGTCGACCTCGGCGCGTCCAGTGGACGTGTCATGGTCGGCCGCGTCGGTCCCGACAGTCTGGAGCTGGCCGAGGCGCACCGGTTCGTGAACCGGCCGGTGCGGGTGCCGGAGGGGCTGCGGTGGGACGTTCTCGCGCTGTACGCCGGGGTGTTGGACGGGCTGAGGGCGGCTGGGCAGGTCGACTCCGTCGGCATCGACAGCTGGGCCGTGGACTACGGCCTGCTGGACGCCGACGGGGCGCTGCTCGGCAACCCGGTGCACTACCGCGACTCCCGTACCGAGGGTGTCGCGGAGAAGGTGTGGGCGACCGTGCCCGCAGCCGATCTCTACGCCGCGACCGGGCTCCAGTACGCGCCCTTCAACACGCTGTACCAGCTCGTCGCCGAGCAAGTCACCGACGCGGAGCGGCTGTTGCTCATCCCCGACCTGCTCACCTACTGGCTCACCGGCGAGCAGGGCACCGAACTCACCAACGCCTCCACGACCCAGCTCATCGACCCCCGGACGCGCGACTGGTCGTACGACATCGCCTCCCGGCTGGGGATCGACCTCGGGCTGTTCGCGCCGCTGCGGCAGCCCGGTGACCCTGCCGGGGTGCTGCGGCCCGAGGTGCTGGAGGAGACGGGGCTGCGCGGGCCGGTGCCGGTGACGGCGGTCGGTTCGCACGACACCGCGTCCGCGGTGGCCGCCGTCCCGGCCGCGGGCGGTGAGCGGTTCGGGTACATCTGCACCGGCACCTGGTCGCTGGCGGGGCTCGAACTCGACGCGCCCGTGCTGACGGAGGAGAGCCGGGCCGCCAACTTCACCAACGAGCTGGGGCTCGACGGTACGGTCCGGTATCTGCGCAACATCATGGGGCTGTGGCTGCTCCAGGAGTGCGTACGGGCCTGGGGCGAGCCGGAGTTGGGGGCGCTGCTGCTGGAGGCGGCGAAGGCGCCGGCGTTGCGGTCGGTGGTGGACGCCTCCGACCCGGTGTTCCTCGCGCCGGGGCGGATGCCGGAGCGGATCGCCGAGGCGTGCCGTGCCTCGGGGCAGCCGGTGCCTCGGACGCCCGGCGAGATCACGCGCTGCATCCTCGACTCGCTGGCGCTCGCCCACCGCAAGGCGATCGAGGAGGCCAGGCGGCTTGCCGACCGTCCCGTCGACGTCGTCCACGTCGTCGGCGGCGGCACCCGCAACGCGCTGCTGTGCCAGCTGACCGCCGACGCCTGCGGGCTGCCGGTGGTGGCGGGCCCGACGGAGGCCGCGGCCCTCGGGAACGTGCTGGTCCAGGCGCGGACGCACGGGCTGGTCGGCGACCTCGCGGACGGGCGGGCACTGCTCACCCGTACCCAGCCGCTGACCCGGTACGAGCCCCAGGGTGACACGGCACCGTGGCGCGCGGCGCAGGCCCGGCTCGCCACGAGGTGAGCGGAGGTCTCCCCTCGGACGCGCGTCCGCATTACCCTGCACTCATCCGATGATCGATCACAAGGAGCCGCGATGCGTGTCGCCCTGTTCCTGACCTGTGTCAACGACACGCTCTATCCGGACACCGGGCGCGCCGTGGTGAAACTGCTGACCAGGCTGGGCGTCGAGGTCGACTTCCCGATGGCCCAGACCTGCTGCGGGCAGGCGCACTACAACACCGGGTACCGGCATGAGACGGAGCCGATGGCCCGGCATTTCTCCGATGTCTTCGGGGAGTACGAGGCGATCGTCACGCCGTCCGGTTCGTGCGGGGCGATGGTGCGGGAGCTGTATCCGCGGCTGGGTGAGCGGGCGCGGGCGGAGGGGCGCGGGGACGGACTCGCGACCGCGTTGGCGCCCGTGGTGCCGAAGACGTACGAGCTCACCGAGTTCCTGGTGGACGTGCTGGGGGTGACGGACGTGGGCGCCTACTACCCGCACAAGGTGACCTACCACCCGACCTGTCACGGACTGCGCGGCCTCGGGCTCGGCGACCGGCCCCGGCGGCTGCTCCAGGCCGTGAAGGGGCTGGAGTTGGCGGAGCTGCCGGGGGCGGAGGAGTGCTGCGGTTTCGGCGGCACCTTCTCCCTGAAGAACTCCGACGTCTCGGCGGCGATGGGTGCGGACAAGGTGCGCAACGCCGAGTCGACCGGTGCCGAGGTGCTGTGCGCGGCCGACAACTCCTGTCTGATGCACATCGGCGGCACCATGAGCCGACTCAAGGTGAACATGCGGCCGGTGCACATCGCGGAGATCCTGGCGAGCACGGAGGAGGAACCGGCGGCATGAGCGGCACGTTCGTAGGAATGCCGGCCTTTCCGAAGGCCGCGCACGAAGCCGTCAACAACCCGACCCTGCGCGGCAATCTGCGGCACGCCACGCACACCATCCGCGCCAAGCGCGAGAAGGCCGTCGCCGAGGTCTCCGACTGGGCCGAGCTGCGCGAGGCGGGCAAACGGATCAAGGACCACACGCTGCGTCATCTCGACGACTACCTCGTCCAGTTGGAGGAGTCGGTGACCGCGGCGGGCGGCATCGTCCACTGGGCCGCCGACGCCGACGAGGCCAACCGGATCGTCACCGAACTGGTCAAGGCGACAGGCGAGTCGGAGGTCGTGAAGGTCAAGTCGATGGCCACGCAGGAGATCGGTCTCAACGAGGCGCTGGAGGAGGCGGGCATCCACGCCTACGAGACCGATCTCGCCGAGCTCATCGTGCAGTTGGGCAAGGACCGGCCCTCGCACATCCTCGTCCCGGCCATCCACCGCAACCGGGGCGAGATCCGGGACATCTTCGCGAAGGAGATGAGCGAGTGGGGGCGCCCGGCCCCCGAGGGCCTGACCGACACGCCCGCCGAACTCGCCGAGGCCGCCCGCCTGCACCTGCGCGAGAAGTTCCTGCGCGCCAAGGTCGGTGTCTCCGGCGCCAACTTCATGGTCGCCGAGACCGGCACGCTGGTGGTCGTGGAGTCCGAGGGCAACGGACGGATGTGCCTGACCCTGCCCGAGACGCTGATCTCGGTGGTCGGCATCGAGAAGATCGTGCCGACCTGGCAGGACCTGGAGGTCTTCCTCCAGACACTCCCCCGCTCCTCGACGGCCGAGCGCATGAACCCCTACACGTCGACGTGGACCGGCACCACCGACGGCGACGGCCCGAAGACCTTCCACCTGGTCCTCCTGGACAACGGCCGCACCGACACCCTCGCCGACGAGGTCGGCCGCCAGGCCCTGCGCTGCATCCGCTGCTCGGCCTGTCTGAACGTCTGCCCGGTGTACGAACGCGCCGGCGGCCACGCCTACGGCTCGGTGTACCCCGGGCCGATCGGCGCCATCCTCAGCCCTCAACTCCGGGGCACGGCAAGCGAGATCGACGCCTCCCTGCCCTACGCGTCCTCGCTGTGCGGTGCCTGCTACGAGGTGTGCCCGGTCGCCATCGACATCCCCGAGGTGCTGGTGCATCTGCGGGAGCGGGTCGTGCAGGGCGGCGAGGTGACCCGCGAGGGCAACAAGGTGGTCCTCAAGCCGGCCAAGGGGCATGCCGCCGAACGGGCGGCGATGCGGGCGGCCCGCTGGGCGTTCGCGCATCCCGGCGCGGTGCGCGCGGGCCAGCGTCTCGCCTCCCGCACCCGTCGGCTGCACCCGCGCCGCCTGCCGCTGCCGGGTCCCGGCAAGGCGTGGAGCGAGACACGGGATCTGCCACCCGTGCCCGCGGAGCCGTTCCGTGACTGGTGGCAGCGGACTCAGGGCGGTGCCAAGTGAGCAGCAGGGAACGGATTCTGGGCCGGGTGCGGCGCGCGCTGGCCGACGCCCCGAGCGAGGACACGCCGATCGAGCGCACGTATCTGCGTGAACATGGCGATCGCTCCGTCGAGGAGACCACCGACCTCCTCGCCGAGAACCTCGCCGACTACCGTGCGATCGTGAACCGTTGCTCCCCGGACGACCTCGCGGTGACGCTCGCGGGGATGCTGGCCGCGCGCGGCGCCCAGACAGTGCTCGTGCCGTCGGGGCTCGACCCTGCGTGGCTCGCGGACGTCGACGCCGAGCAGGTGCCCGACCGACTGGAGAGCACCCCGCACGAACTGGACCGGATCGACAGCGTGGTCACGGCCTGCGCGGTCGCCGTTGCCGAGACCGGCACGATCGTGCTGGACGGCGGCCCCGACCAGGGCCGCCGCCGGATCACGCTGGTGCCCGACCACCACATCTGTGTCGTCCGGGTCCCGGACCAGGTCGTCGGGTCGGTGCCGCAGGCCCTCGAACGCCTCGACCCGGTCCGCCCGTTGACGTGGATCTCCGGTCCTTCGGCGACCAGTGACATCGAACTGGACCGGGTCGAGGGGGTGCACGGTCCGCGCACCCTGGAGGTGGTGCTGGTCGGCGCTCAGCCCAGCGCGGAGGCCAACTCGTAGCGCCCGGAGGGCAGTCGGTAGGAGGCGGTGCCGTCCGCGAAGTCCAGGTACCGCACACCCCGGACGCGGGACAGCGGGGTGCGGCCCTCGCGGACGGTGTCCGGGTCGGAGGTGGGGATGCGCAGGGTCGCGGTGCTGTTCGCGGGCACCGTGGCCCGATAGGTCAACTCCCGCCCCCGGACCGACCATTGGCTGACGATCTCGCCGTACGGCGACAGGTGCGAGCCGTTGACCCGGGTGATCCTGCCGGTCGGGTCGAGGTGCGGCCTGAGGAAGAAGTGGCGGAAACCCGGGTGGGCGGGGTCCTTGGCGATGCCGGCCATGCTCTCGTACATCCACTCCATGATCGCGCCGTAGGAGTAGTGGTTGAACGAGTTCATCTCGACCGGCCCGAAGCCGTCCTTCGTCGAGTACGAGTTCCAGCGCTCCCAGACCGTGGTGGCGCCGTTCTTCACCGAGAACAGCCAGGACGGCATCGCGTCCTGGTGCAGCAGCTTGTACGCGAGGTCGGCGTGGCCGGTGTCGGTCAGCACGGGTGCGAGCACGTTCACGCCGAGGAAGCCGACGGAGAGGGTGTTCTCGGGGTAGTGCACCCGGGTGCTGTCGGGGTGGGCGGCCTTGTAGGCGGCGTCGTTGCCGATGTTCTCCGCCAGCATGGTGATCAGTTGGCGGCGCTGGGCCTCGGTGTCGTGGAAGCCGAGTTTGAGGATCCACAGCAGCGCGGTCTGCGTGTTGTCCTCGGTCTTGGTGGGGGTGTCGCCGGGGGTGGGCGGCGGGTCGCCGAGGCTGGAGCGGACGGTGAGCGTGCCGTTCTCGGTGCTCAGGTACTTGGCGATGAACGCCCTTTTGATGAGGGCGAACAGGTCGTCGTAGGCGCGGCCTTCGGCGGTGCGGCCGGTGGCGCGGGCCATGTCGGCCATGAGGCGGGCGCTGTAGCCGTAGTAGACGTCGCTGATCAGCTGGGTGCCGGTGTTCTGGAAGGCCAGCCAGTCGCCGAAGACGGCGCCCTGTCCGGCGTAGGTGTCACGGGTGCGCCGCTGGATCCAGTCCAGGTACTTGGTCATCGCCGGCCAACTGCGGTCGATGACGGTCGGGTCGCCGGACATCTGCCACACGGTCCACGGCACGACGACCCCGCAGTCGGCCCAACCGCTCGCCGGTATCGGCTGGTTGTAGCGGTTGCCGGGGGCGACCCAGGTGAACTGGGCGCCGTCCTGGCCGCAGATGCGCTGCGAGTCGATGAGGCTCTCCTCGAAGTGACTGAGGAAATTCACCGCGTCGGCGTTGTAGAGGCCCGTGTTGGAGAACAGCTGGGTGTCGCCGGTCCAGCCGAGGCGTTCGTCGCGCTGGGGGCAGTCGGTGGGCACCCACAGGTAGTTGCCGCGCTGGCCCCAACGGACGTTGCTGATCAGCTGGTTGACATCGGCGTCGTCCGTGGTGACCGCACCGATGTCGCGGAGGGCGGAGGTGGCGACCCGGCCGGTGAAGCCGGTCAGGGTCACGGTGTCGGTCGTGGTGACGGAGACATAGCGGAAGCCGTAGAAGGTCAGGGAGTCCTGGTGGGTCTCGCCCTCCGGGGCACCCTTCAGGATGTAGGTGCTGGTGGCCTTGGCCGAGCGGAGGTTGGCGCGGTAGACGGAGCCGACCGGGCCGTCGGCGCCCGCGCTGTCGTCGTTGAGCATCTCGCCGGGCTTGAAGGCGACTTGGGCACCCTCGGGACCGCGCAGCGAGTAGCGCGGGACGCCGACCATGTTCTGACCGAGGTCGATGACCGCCGTCTCGCCCGGGTGGAGGGTGACGGGCAGGGTGGCGGCCTTGCGGTGCTCGCCGGTGTGCACGGTGACCGACTGCGGGGAGCGGTCCCACTCCGGGATCAGCCGGGCGCTCTCGCCCGGGTAGGCCACGAGCCGGGAGTCGGGGAACTCGGCGGCGAAGCCGTGCTCCTCCACCCCGGCCCAACCGGCGGTGTCGAAGCCGTTGCCCGTCCAGCCGGGCAGTTCCTTGCGGGCGTCGTAGGTCTGCCCGTCGTAGATGTCGTCGGCGCGACAGGGACCGGTGTCCGTGGCCTTCCAGTCGGTGCCGGGGGCGGTCACCACGGTCTGCGTCGAGCCGTCGGCGTACCGGATCAGCAGCTTGGCCTTGAGGGCGAGCCGGTTGCCGTCCGCCGAGTAGTACGAACTCGCCTCCGAGACCCGGCTGTTGTACCAGCCGTTGCCCAGCACGGCGGCGAGGGTGACCTGCCGCTCCCCCGCGACGAGGGACGTGACGTCGTAGGTCAGATAGCTGACGCGGGCGTCATAGTTCGTCCAGCCGGGGGTGAGCAGCTCGTACGTCGATGACGTGCCGTGCGGCACCGCGACCCGGCGGCCGTTGACGTAGGCGTCGTACACGCCGAGCGCGGACACGTAGAGGCGGGCCTCGCGCACCCGGCGTCCGGTCAGCTCCGCCTGTCGTCGGAGGAGCGGCGCGCCGGGGCTGTTCGGGGTCTTGCCGGCCATGGTGATCCAGCGGGCGCCGTCCCATCCGGTGACGCCGTCGGTGCCGAGGAGACCGGTCTCGAAACGGGCGGTCGGGGCGGCCGGGAGCGCGCGGCCGTTCTCGTCCCAGACCCGCACGGTCCAGTGGTAGCGGGTCGAGGGGCGCAGCTCGGGCCCCGCGTAGCGCACGGCCACCGAGTCGGCGGAGGCGACCCGGCCGCTGTTCCACACGTCCGCGCGGCCGGTGGTGAGGCGGTCGGGCGTGGCGGCCACCAGGATCTGATACGCCGTCTGGCGTCGGCCACGGGTGGTGGAGGCGGTGCGCCAGCCGAATCTCGGCCGGGGCGCGTCCACGCCGAGCGGGTCGGTGCGGTGCTCGACCGTGAGGCCCTCGACGGCCTCGCGGTCCCCGGCCGGTGCCGCCGCGGCCGGTCCCGCACCGCCGATCCCGCCCGCCATGGCCACCGGCACGGCCCCCAGCGCCGTGGTGAGCACCGTCCTGCGGCGCACCGCCCCGCCGTTCGTGCCGTCGTTCGTGCTGTCGACTCCGTCTGTCATGCCGTTGTCCCTTCGGCCGTTCGGAGTTGTATCGATTCAGCTCGTTCGGCGGTTGAAGTTAGTGGCGGATGTGGCGGGTGTCTACCGCTTCTGCATCGTGAATTCCTGCCAGATTCCAACAGAACCGCCCAGCGGCAGCGTCTGGCGTGAAGTCGATATTTGAAACCGTTCAAAATCGGAATCATCAATTCACCAGCCGGTGGGACCTTGCTGGAGGGCGTGATCGGACGCACGCCCTTAGCGTGAGGTCATGATCCGGTTCGAGCAGGTCAGCAAGCGGTATCCGGACGGTACGACGGCCGTGGACGACCTCAGTTTCGAGGTGTCCGAGGGCGAACTCGTCACGCTCGTGGGCCCGTCCGGCTGCGGGAAGACGACGACCATGATGATGGTCAACCGGCTGATCGAGCCGACCTCGGGCCGGATCTTCGTGAACGGCGACGACATCGCCACGGTGGACCCGGTCCGCCTGCGCCGCCGCATCGGCTACGTCATCCAGCAGGTCGGACTCTTCCCGCACCGCACGATCCTCGACAACACGGCGACCGTGCCGGCGCTCGTCGGCTGGAAGAAGGCCAAGGCGCGGGCGCGCGCCGCCGAACTGCTCGACCTGGTGGGCCTCGACCCCAAGCGGTACGGGCCGCGCTACCCCGACCAGTTGTCCGGCGGACAGCGACAACGGGTCGGCGTGGCACGGGCGTTGGCCGCCGATCCGCCGGTGCTGCTGATGGACGAACCGTTCGGCGCCGTCGACCCCGTGGTGCGGGAGCAGTTGCAGGACGAGTTCCTGCGGATGCAGGCCGCCGTGCGCAAGACGGTACTGCTGGTCACGCACGACATCGAGGAGGCGGTGCGGCTGGGCGACCGTATCGCCGTGTACGGGCAGGGCCGCATCGAGCAGTTCGACACGCCCGGGGCGGTGCTGGGGGCACCGGCGACGCCGTACGTGGCCGAGTTCGTGGGTGCCGACCGTGGGCTGAAGCGGCTGTCGGTCACCGAGATCGAGGCCGACGACCTGGAGCAGCCGCCGCTGGCCCGCCTCGACGAGCCGACCGGGGCGGCGGCGCGACGGCTCGGGGCGGAGGGGGCGCGCTGGGCCGTCGTGCTGGACGACGACGGCACCCTGCACGGCTGGATCGGCGCCGACGACCTCGCGGCGGACGGGACGGTCGGCGACCACGCGCACCGGATGAACGCCTGGGTGCCGGTCGGAGCGCCCCTGAGGCAGGCCTTCGGCGTGATGCTCCAGCACGATGCCGGGTGGGTCGCGGTCCTGGACGGGGCGCGCTTCCTGGGCGTCCTGACCCCGGCGAAGCTGCATGAGGCACTGCGGCGGTCGGTGGACGCGGACGCGTTGGGGGTGGCGCGGGATCAGGTGCGGTTCGCATCGGTGGCGGACGCGTAGCCGGGCCGACGCGCGGAACCGACATACGAAGGGCGAAGAGTTCAACAACTCCCCGCCACTATCAAGCTATAGCGCACAGGGGGGCTTGCCGCAAGGCCCCCCTCATGCCGCAGAATCTCCGGCCTGACCGCCTGGACCAGCGGAAACGGGAGTGTCGAAGTGCGTGTGTTGCTGATGTCGTACGGGTCGCGCGGGGACGTCGAACCGCTTGCGGGGCTGACGGCGGCGCTGCGGGAGCTCGATGTGGAAGTGCGGGCGTGTGTGCCTCCGGACGAGGAGCTCGCGGCGCTGCTGACCGGTGCCGGTGCGGAGGTGGTGCCGTTCGGTTCGTCGGTGCGGGCGCTGGTGACGGGGGCGCGGGGGCCGTCCCCCGATCTCGCGTTCAAGGTCGCGGCCGAGCTGGTCGCCGGTCATTTCGGGGAGGTCGCCAAGGCGGCCGAGGGGTGTGACGCGCTGCTGGCGACCGGCCTGATGCCGGCCGGCGCGCGGTCGGTGGCCGAGCATCTGGGCATCCCCTACGTGCTCGCCTGCTTCCACCCGTGCGGGCTGCCGTCGTCGCGGTACGCGCCGCTGAAGCGGCCGGGCAAGCCGAACCCGCCCGGCGTGACCGACCTCAAGGAGCTGTGGCGCCTGGACGCGGAGCGCGTGAACGCGCTGTACGGCGAGGCCCTCAACACCCACCGGGCAGCCCTCGGGATGCCGCCGGTGGACAACGTCCGCGACCACGTCCTCACCGAGCGGCCGTGGCTGGCGGCGGACCCGGCGCTGGGCCCGTGGCAGGAGATGACGGACCTCGAACTCGTGCCGACCGGCGCGTGGATCCGGCCGGACGACCGGCCACTGCCGGCCGAGCTGGAGGCGTTCCTGGCCGCCGGTGCGCCGCCGGTGTACGTCGGGTTCGGCAGCATGGCCATGCATGCCGCGAGCGATGTCGGACCGGTGGCGATCGAGGCGGTCCGCGCGCGGGGCCGCCGGGTGCTGCTGGGGCGTGGCTGGGCCGAGCTGGCGCTGGTGGACGGCCAGGACGACTGCTTCGCCGTCGGCGACGTCAACCACCAGTTGCTGTTCCCCCGGGTGGCCGCCGTCGTCCATCACGGTGGCGCGGGTACGACCACGACGGCGGCGCGGGCCGGCGCTCCACAGGTGATCGTGCCGCAGGTCGCGGACCAGCCGCTGTGGGCGGCCCAGGTGGCCGAGCTGGGCATCGGCGTGGCCCACGACGGCCCGAAGCCCACGCTGGAGTCCCTGTCGGCCGCGCTGGAGAAGGCGCTGTCCCCGGAGACCCGCGAGCGGGCCGAGGCCGTGGCGGGCAGGATGCGCACGGACGGGGCGATGGTCGCCGCGAAGCTGCTGATCGAGGAGATCCGCCGGGGAGGGCCGGGCGCGGCCGCGTAGGAGACGTCGGCGCCGGGCCGTTGTCAGTGGCGCGTCCTAGTCTCGGGGCATGAGAGCTTCGGGAACGTTCAAGGTCGCGGACTTCACACCGGCCCCGGTGCCGGCGCCGGGCATCGAGACGGCGGTGCCGGTCGGCGTCGCCACGATGGAGAAGACGTACGAGGGTGAGGTCACGGGGCGCTCGGACACCCTGTTCACGGCCGCGTACGACCAGGGCACCGGGGTCGGTACGTATGTCGCGATGGAGTCCTTCGAGGGCTCGCTCGGCGGCCGGGCGGGCGCGTTCAACTTCGCCCACTCGGCGACGACTCTGGGCACGGACCGGCAGAGCGAGTTCTTCGTGATCGTCCCGGGCAGCGGAACGGGAGCGCTGGCGGGCATCACTGGCTCCGGCGGCATGGCGATCGACACGGACGGCACCCACCGGGCGTGGTTCGAGTACGACCTCGACGCTCAACGGCCTTCTGACGCCTAGCCCTTGCTCGACCGGCGCTCAACGGCCTTCTGACGCCTAGCCCTTGCTCGACCGGCGCCCAACGGCCTTCTGACGCCTAGCTCTTGCTCTGCCGCCGCGCCGCGTCCCGCCCCAGGATGCCGAACGCCCACCGTTCGTTGAAGCCCGCCACGAAACCGACGGCACACCAGAAGCCCCAGAAGTCCGTGCCCTTGACCGGGGACCCCGACCTCCCGGGCGCCGGGCAGATGTCGGCCGCCGTGGCGGGCACCTCGAAGATCGGCACGATGCCGCCGCTGAACAGGAAGTACACGGCCAGGGCGAGCACCCAGCCGACGAACACCCGGTAGAGGCCCTCGTGCCGCATGCTGCGGGCCATCTGCCCCGGGACGGCCACGCCCTCCCGGCCGTCGGTCTGCCGCCGCGCCAGCTGGTCCGCGCTGCCCCGCAGCCGTACCAGCACACTGAGCACCGCGCCGAACGCGCCGACCCCACCGCACACCACGGCACCCAACAGGCTCCAGCGATTGGTGCAGTTGAGGGTGACGCCGAGCGCGCCGAGCAGACCGACGCCGCCCAGCAGCGGCACCGCGAGCAGCACGAGGCTCGCGGCGGAGCCCAGGCCGAGGCCGATGTTGAGGCCCCGGCTGACGGCCGTGGCGCTGTCCTGCGCCAGTCGGCCGCGCAGGTCGGCGATCTCCTGGTCGAGATACTCGGTGAGGTGCTCGTTGGGCTTGGCGTCGCCGAGCCGTGGGTCGCTCAGCGCGTTGCCGAGCACCCGCCGGACGGTGACGCGAGCCGACACTCGCGTGTGCGGCTCGAAGGCGCTCTGCGAGGCGCCGTAGAGCAGTTGAAGCTGAAGCTGCTGTTCGGGATAGAGATCACCGAACTGCACATAGGCCCGGTCCATTCCGACCGGCACCACATTCATGAGTCCCTCGGGCCGCAGCTCGCTGTCCGCCCGGTCGACCAATGCACGCATTCCCCGCCACCGCGGGTGACGGTATCCCCCGTTGTCCCCCATGCACTGGGTGTACCCGCCCGGGCGGGCGTCGGGAAGGCCCGCCGCCGCACCAGTACGGTCACCGACGTCACGGAGCCGTCACGTCAGCTGAAGGTGATCGGGCAGCCGCGGCGCAGGGAGTGCTGGGCGGCGCGGAGGTAGAGGGCGACGTAGAAGGCGGCGTCCAGGTCCTCGGCCCAGGGGCCGGGGCGGGCGGCGGCGGTCTTCTCGGCCTGCCCGTCGAGGAACCAATTGGTCAGGTCGAGGTTCGCGCGCGAGACGGGCAGCGTCGGCGGCAGCCCGATCGCCGCCGCCAACCGCTGGGCGAGGGCGAGGACTTGGGGCGCTCCTGCGACCACGGTCGTATCGGTGTAGGCGGACTCCACGGGCAGTTCGATCGTCTCGTCGAGCGGGACCGGCACCAGCACCGACCAGCCGCAGAGCATCTCCTCCTCGTCTCGGGTCAGATGCGCGCGGCACAGCTCGACGAAGCCGTCCATGGAGGGGCTGAACTTCTCCCCGAACGCCAGACCCCTGCATGCCGCCGGAACCTCGTACGCCGACAGGCCTCGCGCGGTCAGCTTCTCGTCGAGGGCGGAAGCGATCTCGCCGTACCCGCCCTCGTACTCGGCGCGCCAGTCCTCCGCGCCCACATCCACCAGATAGACACCCATGGCGGCAATCTACGACGCCCCACTGACACTTCACTTCAGCAGCCCTTTGTCCGCCAGATAGGCCCGCGCCACGTCCCGTGCCAACCGCCGCCAGCTGTCCACCTGTTGGTTCATCGACGCGAGGTCGGCCGTCGTCAGGACGTCGTTCAGTGCGCCCAGCGCCTTGGTGACGCCCTCGCTGCCGGCGCGGGCGCGGTTGACGACCGGCACCACGTAGTCGGCGTTCTGGAGATGCTTGTCGTCGGCGAGCAGCACCAGCCCGAAGTCGCCCAGCGTGGCGTCGGTCGTGGTGGTCAGCACCATCTGGTCGTCACCGCTCTGCACGGCCCGCTTGGCCTGTGTGGTGCCGACGCCCTTCGGGTCCACGCCGGTGATGTCGATACCGTAGGTCTTCTTCAACCCCGGTTCGCAGTACGGCCGTTGCACGCACTCGTCGCCCGCGGCCAGCCGTACCTCCAGCCCCGAGGCGCCGAGGTCGCTCAGGGTCTTCAGGTCGTGCTCGCGGGCGTACGAGGCGCTCACCGCGAAGGCGTTCTGGTCCACCGCCCGGCCGGGGTCGAGGACCGTCAGACCGCGGGGCGTGGCCAGCCGGCGCAGGGCGGTCATCGTGGCGTCGAGGTCCGGTGAGCCGGCCGGGGCCGCGTCGGCGCCGTGGGTCTTGGCGTTGAGCCAGTCGGCGAAGGTGGCCGCGTACTCGGGGACGACGTCGATCTGGCCGGACTCCAGGGCCGGTTCGTACAGTTCGCGGTTGGCGACGGTCAGCAGGGACGTCTTGTAGCCGGCCTGGTCCAGGAGCAGGGCGTACATCTGGGCGAGCAGGTCGCTCTCGGTGAACCCGGCGGAACCGATGGTCAGATGGTGGCTGTCGCCGGGTGCGGCGGTGACGGCGCCCTGGTTCTCCAGGGACGGGCCGGTGGCACAGCCCGTCAGGAGCAGCGCGACCAGTACGGCCCCCAGCCGCCTCATCGGCTCCCCCTCGCCCAGTGCGGCGCGAACCGTTCCGCGAGCTCGAAGACCCCCTCGACGATCAGTGCGAACGCGGCGACCAGCACCGCCCCGGCCACCACCTGCGGCGTACTGGCGAGGTTGAAGCCGGCCGTGATGATCCGGCCCAGTCCGCCCCCGCCCGCCAGCGCGGCGATCGTGGCGGTCGCGACGAGCTGGACGGCGGCGATCCGGACCCCGTTCAGGATCATCGGGAGCGCGAGGGGCAGTTCCACCTGGACCATCGTCTGCCGCCCCGTCATCCCCATGCCGCGCGCCGCCTGGACGACGCTCCGGTCGACCTCGCGCATGCCGACGTACGCGTTGGTGAGCAGGGGCGGCAGGGCGAACAGGACCAGCGCCACCACCGTGGGGCCTTCTCCCCAGTCGCCGATCGGGGTGAGGAGCAGCAGGACCAGCACGGCGAAGGTGGGGACCGCGCGGCCGATGTTGGAGATGTTGACCGCGAGCGCGCCGCCCTTGCCGAGGTGGCCCAGCACCAGGGCGATCGGCAGGGCGATCAGACAGCTGATCACCAGGCAGACGACCGTGAGGACGAGGTGTTGCAGCAGCCGGTGCCAGATCCCGTCGTCGCCCGCCCAGTGCGCGGGGTCGGTGAGCCAGTCCCAGGCGTCGGTGAGGGTGGTCATCCGCGGGTCGCCCTCGTCCAGGGGGTGAGCAGCCGCTGCACGCCGAGGAGCAGGACGTCGGCGAGGATCGCGATGACGACGCACAGGACGGAGGCGGTCAGGACCTGGGCCTTGAAGTAGGTGTTCATACCGGCGTAGATGAGGTTGCCGAGTCCGCCGTGGCCGACGATCGCGCCGACCGTCACCAGCGACACCGCGGAGACCATGGCGATGCGCAGTCCGGCCATCGCGGCGGGCAGGGCGAGGGGCAGTTCCACGGTGAGCAGGAGGCGGATCGGGCCGTAGCCCATGCCGCGCGCGGCCTGCCGGGTCTCCTCGGGGACGGCCCGCAGGCCGGCCAGGATGTTCCGGACCAGCAGGGTGAGCGAGTAGAGGACGAGACCCGCGACGACCAGGCTCGCGGAGAGCCCGTACACGGGCAGGAGCAGCGAGAACATCGCCAGGGACGGGATCGTGTAGAGGATCGTCGTGACGGCGAGGACGGGTCCGGCCGCCCAGCCCCAGCGGCGCGCCAGGACCGCGAGCGGCAGGGCGATGACGAGGCCGATGAGCACCGAGACGGCGGTCAGCTGAAGGTGCTGGACGACCGCGTCCCAGAGGATCTGGCGACGGGTGCTCAGATACTCGCCGCAGATCCACTCGTTACGCGCGAGGCAGTCGTCCGGGGGCGCGGTCATGGAGTCATTGCATCGGGCAGGGCAGCGGGTCGGCGCGTTCTGGTGACCCGTACGGGGTGGTGCTGAGTACACCCTCGGATACGGGTTCTGCGCCCCGTGTGGCCTGGCCTTCATCTCCGTAGCTTCGTTGGCGGGGCACAGGGGGTGCCCGACCGAGAGGTGATGACGATGTTTCGCACAGGCTCGCGACGCAGGCACGACACGGGACCCGCCGCAGAAGCGCTGCGGCTGGTCAAGGTCAGCAAGACCTACGGCAGCGACGACAGCGCCGTGACCGCACTGGACGGGGTCACGCTCGGGCTGGCCCGGGGCACCTTCACCGCGGTGATGGGGCCCTCGGGGTCCGGGAAGTCCACGCTGCTCCAGTGCGCGGCCGGACTCGACCGGCCCGATCACGGCATCGTGGTCGTGGACGGCACCGAGCTGACCGGCGGCACGGAGGCGGAGCTGACGAAGTTCCGGCGCGGGCGGGTCGGCTTCGTGTTCCAGCAGTACAACCTGCTGGACACGCTGACCGTCGCGCAGAACACGGTGCTGCCGCTGAAGCTGGCCGGGCGGCGCGTCGACCGCGGGCGGGCCCGGGAGATCCTGACCCAGGTCGGGCTCGGCGACCGGCTGGGCCACCGCCCCGACCAGCTCTCCGGCGGTCAGCGGCAGCGGGTCGCGATCGCCCGGGCGCTGGTCTGCGAACCCCGGGTGATCTTCGCCGACGAGCCGACCGGCGCTCTGGACACGCGCAGTGCGCGCACGGTGCTGCGGCTGCTCCAGGAGGCGGTACGGGTGCACGGGCGGACCGTGGTGATGGTGACGCACGACCCGGTCGCCGCCGGCTACGCCGACTCGGTGCTGTTCCTCGCGGACGGCCGGCTGGCCGGTCAGCTGCACGCGCCGACCGCGGACGCGGTCGCCGAACGCCTCGCGCACCTGGGCGACGACGTGACGGCGGGGGTGTGAGCGATGTTCGTACTGGCCCTGCGGTCGATCCGGCAACGGCCCGGACGGTTCCTCGCGACGCTGCTGTCCGCGTTCCTGGGCGCGGCGATCATCATGACGTTCAACTCGATGCACGACACGGCGGCCGGGAGCGGCGTCGACTCGGTCAGCTCGAACACGCTGACGACCGCGGCGAGCGTGGTCGGCGGTTACGGCTCGCTGCTGGTGTTCTTCGCCGTCGCCTCCACGCTGACGGTGAACGTCCGCCGGCGAGCCGCCGAGCTGGAGCTGCTGCGCTGCTCGGGGGCGACTCCGGCGCAGCTGAAGCGGATGGTCGTCGGTGAGGCGCTGGCCGTCGCCCTGGTGGGCGCGGCGCTGGCGATCGGACCCGCGATGCTCGGCGGGCGGGCGCTGCTGGCGGTGTTCCAGGACAGCGGCCAGGTGGCGGACTCGGTGGACTACTCGTTCGGTCCGATCGCGTTGCTGACGGGCGTCGACATCACCCTGATCGCCGCGGTGGGCGCCGCGTTCCTCGCCGTGCGGCGGGCGACGCGGGGGCAGCGGCGGCGGAACGGGGCACGCACGTTCTTCGCGTACGCCGCTCTCGTGACCGGCACCCTGGCGGTGTGCTCCACCTTCCTCATGAAGGCGACGGACGAGGCGCTCATGGCGCCGCCCGCGTACGGGGCGATCCTGCTGTCGGTGGGCTTCGCGCTGCTGTCGCCGCGGCTGCTGAAGGGGCTGCTGGACCGGCTGGCGCTGTCCGGGGCGAGCGGCTGGCTGGCGGTGCGCAATCTGCGGGAGCGGGCCGGGGAGCTCGCCGGGATCCTGATGTCGCTGGTCCTGTTCACGGCGGTGGCCACGACCACGCTCACCGCGCAGGCGGTGGAGAGTGACGAGGTCGCGGCCTCGGGGCTGGTGAAGTCGGTGGACGCGAAGAACCTGGAGACGCTGAACTTCACGGTCGTCGGGATCATCGTCGTCTTCGTCTGCGTGATGCTGGTCAACTCGCTGTACGCGGCGACCACGTACCGCAGCCGGGAGTTCGGCCAGCAGCGGCTGGCCGGCGCGACGCCCGGTCAGGTGCTCGGCATGGTGGGTGCCGAGGGGCTGGTCCTCACGGTCGCCGGGGTCTTCTTCGGCACGGTCGCGGCGCTGGCGGGGATCGTCCCGTTCACCGTGGTCCGCAGCGACGCGGTGCTGCCGGGGCAGGTCGTCGGCATCTGGCTCGCGGTCGTGTCCGTCGCGGCGGCGGTGACGGTGGGGACGGGCCTGGCGACGGCCCGGAAGGTGCTGCGCACACCGGCGACGGAGGCGGTGGCGCTGACGGCGTGAGCGCTCTGCGGGTGCGGAGGGGCGGCTGCTTCGGCGGCCGCCCCTCCTCGGGATACCGGGTGACAGGAGCGGTGAACAAGCGCTTAGATAGGTGAGGTCAAAAGCTCGACCGTATGGATCGCCACCGCCCAGGAGGCCCCGTTGTTCACTTCCGTCGACGACGTCTCCGCACGCCTCGCCGAGACCGGCTACCTCGCCTCGCCCGCGGTCGCCACCACCGTCTTCCTCGCGGACCGCCTCGGCAAGCCGCTGCTGGTCGAGGGCCCCGCCGGGGTCGGCAAGACCGAGCTCGCCAAGGCCGTGGCCGAGATCGCGGGGGCCGAGCTGGTGCGGTTGCAGTGCTACGAGGGCGTCGACGAGTCCCGGGCGCTGTACGAGTGGAACCACGCCAAGCAGCTGCTGCGCATCAGCGCGGGCCGCGACGAGACCTGGGACGAGACCCGCACCGACATCTTCAGCGAGGAGTTCCTGCTCACCCGCCCGCTGCTGACGGCGATCCGGGGCGACGAGCCGAAGGTCCTGCTGATCGACGAGACCGACAAGGCGGACGTCGAGGTGGAGGGCCTCCTCCTGGAGGTGCTCAGCGACTTCCAGGTGACGGTGCCCGAACTGGGCACGATCACCGCCACCCGGCGCCCCTTCGTCGTCCTCACCTCCAACGCGAGCCGCGAGCTGTCCGAGGCGCTGCGCCGCCGCTGTCTGTTCCTCCACATCGGTTTCCCCGAGGAGGAGTTGGAGCGCCGGATCGTCCGCCTGAAGGTGCCCGGCCTCGACGCGGCGCTGGCCGAGTCGGTGGTCCGAGTGGTCGGTGCGCTGCGCGCGATGGACCTGCGCAAGGTGCCGTCGGTCGCGGAGACCATCGACTGGACGCGCACCCTGCTCGCGCTCGGCGCCGACTCGTTGGACGAGACCGTCGTACGGGCCACCCTGGGCGTCCTGCTCAAGCACCAGGACGACGTCCTGAAGGCGGCCGCGAAGCTCGACCTGGACGCGCTGTGACCACGCCCGTCGCCGAGCGCCTCACCTCGCTCGTCGCCGCGCTGCGCGCCCACGGCATCCGCGTCGGGACCGGCGAGACCGTGGACGCGGCCCAGGCCATGGCGGCGCTCGGGTTCGAGGACCGGGAGCTGCTGCGCGAGGGGCTGGCCGCGACGCTGCTGCACGGCAGCGCCCAACGGCCGGTGTTCGACCCGGTCTTCGACCTGTACTTCCCGCGCGGAGTCGGCGCGCCGGAGCCCGGGACGGCGGACCGGGACGACCTGCGCGACCGGCTCGCGGCGGCTCTCGCCGCGAACGACGAGGCGTTGCTGGCCCGGCTCGCGAGCGAGGCCGTCGACGGCTTCGGCGGCTACGGCTCCTCCCCCGGCTCGGACGGCTGGTCGTCGTACCAGACCCTCGACCGGATCCGCCCGCAGACGCTGCTCGCGCGGGTCCGCGCCGACGTCCGGGCGCAGAGCGGGAGTTCGGGGTTCGCGGACCGGCTGCTCGACGACGAGATCCGGCGCCGGATCGAGGCGTTCCGGGGGCTGGTGGCGACGGAGGCGCGGCGGCGGGTCGCCGAGCGGCGCGACCGGGACCAGATCGCCCGCCGCGCGGTGGCGCCGACGGCGGACCGGGTCGACTTCCTGTTCGCCGGGAAGGACCGACTGGCCGAGCTGCGCCGGACGGTTCAGCCGCTCGCCCGGAAGCTGGCGACGCGTCTGGCCGCCCGTCGGCGGCGGGCCGCCCGGGGCAGCATCGATCTGCGGCGGACCCTGCGCGGGTCGCTGTCCACGGGCGGGGTGCCGATGCGGCCGGTGCTGCGCCGGCGCCGCCCGGCCCGGCCCGAACTGGTGCTGCTGTGCGATGTGTCGGGCTCGGTGTCCGGGTTCTCCGACTTCACGATGCTGCTGGTGCAGGCACTGCACGACCAGTTCAGCAAGGTGCGGGTGTTCGCCTTCGTCAACCGCATCGACGAGGTGACGGGTCTCCTGGAGCACGGCGCCGCCGACGCGGCGGGGCTCGGCGCCCGTATCCAGGCGGAGGCGACGCTCACCGGCTGGCACGGCAGCAGTGACTACGGCGTCGCCCTCGGGGAGTTCACGGAGCGGCACGGCGACGCCATCGGGCCCCGTACGACGGTGTTCGTCCTCGGTGACGCCCGGACGAACATGAGCGACCCGAACCTCGCGGCCGTCCGTCACCTCACCGAACGGGCCCGCCGGGTCTACTGGTTGAACCCCGAGCAGCGCTCACTGTGGGGCACCGGCGACTCCGCGGCGCCCGAGTACGCCGAGCTGGTGGAGATGCACGAGTGCCGCAACGTACGACAGTTGGGCGCGCTGGTGGGAAGGCTGCTGCCGATCTAGCCGACAGCAGCCCTTGTCTGCCGTGCCCGCCATCCCTAGGCGGGCTTGGCGTACTCGTTGGCCATGGTTCCCGCGAAGTCGTAGACCACGCACTGTTCGTCGCCGACCACCCAGGCGTCGTGGCCGGGCGAGATCACGAAGACGTCGCCGGGTCCCACCTCGGTCTCGCCGCCGCCGTCCATGACGATGTGCATGCGGCCCTGGACGACATAGCCGTTGTGGTGCACTTCGCAGCTCGTGGTCCCGACGATGGGTGCCACGGACTCGGACCAGCGCCATCCGGGCTCGAAGGTCCCCACCGCGAAGTCGAGGCCGGTGAGGTGGACCGCCTCCAGGTGACCTCGGGGGAAGTCCCGCCGCTCGTCCGGCTTGTCGAGGGTCTTCGTCTCCAGCATGTCGGCTCTCCCTTCACCTCACGCCCCACTCCATCGTCCGCCTGTCCACTCGGCGCCGCCATTCGAGTGCGGCGTCAGTCCCCCGCGGAGCCGCAGAGCGCGGCGAACCGTGCCGCGTCGACGTTCCCACCGGAGACGATCACCCCGACGCGGCGCGGCAGCGCCGCCACCCGGCCGGACAGCAGCGCGGCCAGCGGTGTCGCGCCGCTCGGCTCGACGACGATCTTCAGATGCTCGAAGGCGAAGCGCATCGCGTCCCGGATCTCGTCGTCGGTGACCAGCGCGATCCCGTCGACCAGCCGCTGGTTCACCGGGAAGGTCAGCTCCCCGGGGATGTGCAGCGCCTGCCCGTCGGCGATGGTGCGGGGCACCGGGATCTCGACGCGCCGCCCCGCCTCCAGCGACCTCTTGGTGTCGTCGCCGGCCTCCGGCTCGACACCGACGATCCGGACGCCGGGATACAGGCCCTTGGCCGCCGTGGCACACCCGGCGATCAGCCCGCCCCCGCCGACGGGCACCAGCAGGGCGTCCAGCTCCCCTGTCTCCTCCAGGAGTTCCAGGGCCGCCGTGCCCTGTCCGGCCATGACGTGCGGATGGTCGTACGGCGGGATCAGGGCGAGCCCGCGCTCGGCGGCCAGGGCTCCGGCGATGGCCACGCGGTCGCCGGTGTAGCGGTCGTACGAGACGATCTCGGCGCCGTAGCCGGCGGTGGCGGCCCGCTTCGAGGGCGGGGCGTCCTCGGGCATGACGATCACCGCGGTGCTGCCGAGCTCACGGGCGGCGAGGGCGACCGCCTGGGCGTGGTTGCCGGACGAGTAGGCGGCGATCCCGCGGGCGAGCTGCTCGGGGGTGAGACGGGAGGCCGCGTTGTAGGCGCCGCGGAACTTGAAGGCGCCCACCCGCTGGAAGTTCTCGCACTTGAGGAAGACCTCGGCGCCCACGCGCGCGTCGAGGGTGCGCGAGCGCAGGACCGGGGTGCGGTGGGCGACACCCTTGAGCCGGTCGGCGGCGGAACGGACGTCGTCGAGGGTGACGGGCGGGGGCGTGACGGTCACGCGGATCCTCCGGGAGTCGTGGCGCGGGCCTGGGAGAGGTAGCTGTAGGCGGAGGCGCGGGAGATGCCGAGGCGGGCGGCGACCTGCTCGATGGCGCGGCGCACGGCGAAGACGCCGCGCTCGTCGAGACTGCGGAACAGCGCGAGGCGGCCGGCGCGGTCGAGCGCGCCCCAGGGCTGGTGCCGGTGGGCGTCGAGGATGACGTCGACGACGGAGTCGATGTCGTCGCCGAAGGTGGTGACCGGCAGTTCGGCGGGGGCGGCGACGCCCCCGGCCAGGGCGCCGAGCAGGGCGTGGGCCTCGCTGACGGCGGTCACGTCGACGTTGACGCACAGGGCGCCGAACACGGTGCCCGTGGAATCGCGCAGCACCATCGTGGACGACTTGACGGTGGTGCCGGTACCCGTGCGCGTGACGTAGTTCAACTCGTCGCCTGCCTCGTCACCGCGGGCCACGATCCGCAGGCCGATCTCACTCATCGCCCCGCCGACCGCCCGCCCGGTCACGCAACCGGCGAGGGCGACGACGGACTTCTCGGGCTTCCGGTAGTCGTGCAGCACCACTTCGCACAACGGCCCGAACGTCGCCACCAGCCCGTCGACGACCGGCGTCAAAGCGGCGACGATCGCATCCCGCTCGGCTTCCAGGGCTCGCTCGGACGTCATGACGCACTCCCGACACTCTCGTGACCGACCAGCGCGTCTAGACTACAGATCCAGTCCCTGGACGTACAGTCCAATACGTCTCAGCGCACCCTTCCGCGCGGCTTCAACGGCAGCGGCGGCAGTTCCGGAGCCGGCAGCGGAGCCCCGTCGTACCCCTTCACCTCGCCGAAGCGCGTGCCCGTCATCCAGTCGGCGCGGGCCTGCTCGATCTCCTCCTGGGAGCGTCCGATCCAGTTCCAGAACATGATCAGCTCCTCCTCGAACGGCTCCCCGCCCAGCAGCATCAGACCCGCGTCCGACGCGGCGCGCAGCGGCAGTTCGGTGCGGCCGCAGCCGAGGTAGAGCATGGAGCCGGGCAGGACCGGGACGCCGTCCACGTGGGCCTCGCCGGACATGGACAGCACGGCGTACTCGAAGTCCGGTACCAGCGGGAGGCGTACGTCCGCGCCGGCGGCCAGCGCCAGGTCGGCGCCGACGATCGGGGTGTACGTCGTCCCGGGCGAGGTCGCGCCGTCGAGGTCGCCGAGGATGAGGGTGGCCCTCAGGCCGGGCGCGGTGATCTGCGGCAGCTCGGCGTGGTGCTCGAAGCGCGGGTCGGTGTGGCGGTGGCCGTCCGGGAGGGCGACCCACAGCTGGGCGCCGTGCAGGAAGCGGGCGTGCGACTTGGGGCTCTCCTCGGAGTGGCTGATGGCCCGTCCGGAGGTCATGAGGCCCAGTTCGCGCGGGCGGATCGTCTGGAGGCTGCCGGTCGAGTCGCGGTGCAGGACCTCGCCCTCGTGCAGCCAGCTGACCGTCTGCAGGCCCATGTGCGGGTGCGGGGGCACCTGCATGCCGGGTTCGTCGGCGATGTCGTCGGGGCCGTAGTGGTCGACGAAGCACCAGGCGCCCACCATGCGGCGCCCCAGGTTGGGCAGCAGTCGGCGGACCTCGCTGGACTCGCCGAGTTTGACGGTGCGCGGGCTGAGGAGTTCGCGAACGGGCTCCGCCACCACGAAGCCGCGGCCGCCGCACAGGGCGGGAGCCGCCTCGCGATCAAGATTGCTCATGCCGCCCAACCTAGCCCCGCGGACGGCATCCCGTCAGTCCGTCGTCCGGGCTGTGGCCGCTCCGAAAAATAGTAGCCATGTACATAGTAGCCATGTACTGTATCTGTCATGAGCAAGGGTTACGAGAAGGCGACACCCGGTTTCCTGGTGTGGCGACTGTCGATGAAGTGGCGGACCGCGGTCGACCGCGCGGTGGCCCCACTGGGCCTCACGCACGCGCAGTACTCGCTGACCGCCTCCCTCTACGGCATGCAGCGCGCCGGCGAGCGCCCCAGCCAGCGGCGCCTGGCCGACCAGACCGGCCTGGAGCCGCTGTACGTGTCCAAGCTGGCGCGCTCCCTGGAGTCGGCGGGCCTGATCGAACGCACCCGGGACCCGCGCGACCCGCGCGCCGTCCAGCTGGCGCTGACCGAGCAGGGCCGCGACACCACCCGGCAGGCCATCAAGGTCGTCCAGGGGCTGCTGGAGCAGCTCCTCGCACCGCTCGGCGGGCTCGACAGCCCACGCACCCGGGAGTTCAGCGCCGAACTCGCGACCCTGCTCGACGCACCTCTCGATCCACTCGCCGGCATCAGTGAGTCCGACAAGGAGCAGTCATGACCACCACCACACCTCCCCTGCTGAACCCGCGCGTCATAGCCCTGGCGCACTACGCGGCCCGAGCGGTCCTGGAGCAGGTACTGGCCCGCCACGACGTGACGTTCCAGCAGTCCGTCTCCCTCCGCCTCGCCGCCCTTGCCGACGGGCCGATGGAGCGGGAGCACCTCGTCGACGGTGTCGTCGGCTCGCTGAAGATCGACGCCGCGGAGGCCTCGGCCGTCGTCGACGAGCTGATCGCCGCGCAGCTGCTGGCCCCCCAGGAGCCGTCACGGGTGCGGATCACGGACGCCGGACGGGAGCTGTACGACACGACGTCCGCCGAGACCGCCCCCATCAGCGCCCGCGTCTACGCCGACATCCCCGTGGAGGATCTCGCCGTCGCCGGACGGGTGCTGACGCTCATCACCGAGCGGGCGAACACCGAACTCGCCACCCTGAACGGTTAGTGGAATATTCAATCACCGCGCTCCGTTGACGGCGTCGAAGGAGGTCAGAGTGGACATGACGTACTACGACCACGGAACGCCGGCGGAGCGCTGGGAGCGCGCGAGGATGTTCTTCGACGCCAAGGACTACGCCGCCGCGGCGCGCGTCCTGGGCAAGCTGGTCGAGGAGGTGCCGGAGCAGACCGGACCGCGGCTGCTGCTGGCCCGCTCCTACTACCACTCGGCCCAACTGCGCCGCGCGGAGGCGGAGCTGCGCATCATCGTGGAGCGCGACCCGGTCGAGCACTACGCCCGTCTGATGCTGGGCCGCACGCTGGAGCGGCAGAGCCGGCACGAGGAGGCCGAGCCGCATCTGCGCCTCGCGTCCGCGCTGGCCGGCGACTTCGACGAGCTGTAGACGAACCCGCACCACCAGACCGGGGCCCGGTTCCGCGAAAGGAACCGGGCCCCGTCGTCGTACCCGCGTCAGGCGTGGCGCTGCCGCCGGTGCGCGATCTCGCCCAGCACCACGTCGGCCACGAGGAACGCGGCCAGCGGAATGCCGAGCAGCGGCACGAAGTAGCCGAGGACCGCGATGACCGCGACGCAGGGCAGCAGGATCTGCGGGGGCACCTTCTGCCAGGCGCCGCGCGGGATCGGACGGCCGAAGGCGTTGCCGCGGCCGCGCATCCACCACATGCGGTAGCCCCACACGATCAGCAGGATCAGGGAGAGCGCCACGAGCATGAGGACGATCTGGTTGCCGAGGCCGAACAGGGTGCCGGTGTGCAGGTCGATGCCCCAGCGGGTGAGCTTGGCGAGCACCGGGAAGTCGTCGAACCGCAGCACGTCGGTGACCTGGCCGGTGGCCGGGTCGACGGCGACCGCGTCCTGCTTCTCGGGCCAGCTGCGCTGGATCTGCTTCACGACGTACGCCGACGACGCGTCGGCCGGCGGCACGATCTCGACGGGATCGCCGAGGCCTTCGGCGCGCGCGGCGGCCAGGACCTTGTCGAGGCCTACGCCGTGCTCGGCGTCCCCCGTCGAGGCGGCGGCGCCGTGCCCGGAGTGGTCGCCGCCGGCGGTCGCCGACACCGAGGGCGTGGTCTGGCCGAGCGAGCTGCGCAGGTCGTCGATGCTCGCGCCGGCGTAGGTCGACCAGGTCAGACCGGTCACCGACAGGAAGAAGAAGCCGAGGGCGGCCCAGGCGCCGACGGTGGCGTGCAGCCCGAGCGTGCGGCGCCGCCCTTCGGTGCCGCGTACCTTGCGCCGGGCCCGGCGCCGGGTGAACCACAGCACCAGACCGGCCCCGGCGATGACCCACAGCCAGCTCGCGGCGAACTCCGAGTAGAGGCGGCCGGTTTCGCCGAGGTGCAGATTGCGGTGCAGCTCGGAGATCCAGGTGCGCAGCGGCAACGCGCCTGAGGAGCCGTACTGTTCGAGGGCGCCCTCGACCTTGCCGGTGTACGGGTCGACGAAGACGGCGAGGGTGTGGTCGGGGCCGACGCCCTTGACGCCGGACAGCAGGACCCTGGTGGTCGCGTCGTCCGTCGGGGAGGGCCGGACGGCCGCGACGGATCCTTCGGGGTGGGCCTCGCGGGCGGCGGTGACCTGCTCGGATATCGGCAGCTTGGCGTCGCCGACGGCGGAGACGGTCATCTCGTCGGCGTACAGGATCTTCTCGGCCTGGAACGAGGTGGCGTACAGGAATCCGGTGACCGCGGCCACCAGCAGGAAGGGCGCGACGAACAGCCCGGCGTAGAAGTGCAGACGCAGCACCAGCGGGCGCAGCGGCGCCCAACTGCCGGTTCTTGGCGGCGGGTCGGCGGCTTTCCGGGTCTCGTCGGCGGTCGTCGGAGGAGCGGAGGTCATCGGCGGTGTACTCCGGAGGGTGGGGACGTGCGTGGCTTGTTCCGGTCGGTCCAGTAGTCGGACGGAACCCGCCCCGAGTTCCCGGAGGTCGAAGTGGCCTGCGTCACACGGGCGGACGGCATGGCATCCTGGCGCGATGGCAACTCCCCCGGATCACAAGCCCCTTGCCGAGCTGGTCGAGGAACTCCTCGCCACCGACGGTCCGCTGCCGATCGTGGCGGCCGGCGATCCGGTGCTGCGGCGCGGCACCGAGCGTTTCGAGGGCCAGCTGGACTCCGCGCTGCTGGCCCGGTTCGTCGAGGCGCTGCGCGTCACCATGCACGCGGCCCCCGGCGTGGGCCTCGCGGCGCCGCAGGTGGGGGTGCCGCTGCGGATCGCGGTGATCGAGGACCCGGCGCCGGTGCCGGACGAGATTCGGCTGGCTCGGGGGCGGGTGCCGCAGCCGTTCCGGGTGCTGGTCAATCCGTCGTACGACGGGGTCGGTACCGTGCGGGCCGCGTTCTTCGAGGGCTGTCTCAGCGTGCCGGGCTGGCAGGCGGTCGTGGACCGGTTCGACCGGGTGCGGCTGACGGCCGAGGACGAGCACGGGCGGTCGGTCGACGAGGTGTTCTCCGGGTGGCCCGCGCGGATCGTGCAGCACGAGACGGACCACCTGGACGGCACGCTGTACCTGGACCGGGCGGAGCTGCGCTCACTGTCCTCGAACCAGGCGATGGCGGAGCGCTGGGCGCAGCCGACGCCCAGGGAGGCGGCTGCCGCCCTGGGCTTCCCGCTGCCGGACTGACGCTCAGCTGTCCCGGAACGTCTCCAGCAGGCGCAGCCACACCTCGCTGATCGTCGGGTAGGCCGGGACGGCGTGCCAGAGCCTGCTGATCGGCACCTCTCCGGCTACGGCGACGGTCGCGGAGTGGATGAGCTCACCGACGCCCGGGCCGACGAAGGTGACGCCGAGCAGGATCTCGCGTTCGAGGTCGACGACCATGCGGGCCCGGCCGCGGTAGCCGTCGCCGTACAGGCCGGCGCCGGAGACGTTGGCGAGGTCGTAGTCGACCGCGCGGACCCGGTGGCCGGCCTGTTCGGCCTCCGCGAGGGACAGGCCGACGGCGGCCGCCTCGGGGTCGGTGAAGACGACCTGGGGCACGGCGGAGTGGTCGGCGGTCGCGGTGTGCGCGCCCCACGGGTCGGCCTGGACGTCGGTCCCGGAGGCACGGGCGGCGATGGCGGCTCCGGCGATGCGGGCCTGGTACTTGCCCTGGTGGGTGAGGAGGGCACGGTGGTTGACGTCGCCGACGGCGTAGAGCCAGTCGGTGCCGGTCACGCGAAGGCTGTCGTCGACGTCGAGCCAGGAGCCGGCTTCGAGGCCGACGGTGTCCAGGCCGATGTCGTCGGTGCGCGGGGCGCGGCCGGTGGCGAAGAGGATCTCGTCGGCCTCGATGCGGTCGCCTGCGTCGGTGACGGCCACGACGGTGCCGTTCTCCCGGGTCACCGACCGGACCGAGGTGCCGGTGCGGACGTCGACGCCGGCCTCGGTGAGCGCCTCGGCGACCAGTTCGCCGGCGAAGGGCTCCATGCGGTTGAGCAGCCCCTTGCCGCGCACGAGGAGGGTGACCCGGGAACCGAGGGCCTGCCAGGCCGTGGCCATCTCGGTGGCGACCACTCCCCCGCCGACGACGATCAGCCGGCCGGGCGCGGCCTTGGCGCTGGTGGCCTCGCGGCTGGTCCAGGGCTTGACCGCGTCGAGTCCGGGCAGGCCCGGCAGCACGGCGCGGGTGCCGGTGCAGACGGCGACGGCGTGCCGGGCGGTGAGGACCTTGTCGCCCACGGTCACGGTGCGCGGGCCGGTCAGGCGGCCGTGGCCGCGGTAGAGGTCGGCCCCGATGCTGTCCAGCCACCGGATCTGGCCGTCGTCCTTCCAGTGCGAGGTGTACTCATCACGGCGGGCGAGGACCGCGGCGGTGTCGAGGGGGCCCTGTACGGCGGGGGCGAGGCCGGGCAGTCGGCGGGCGTCGGCCTGGGCGATGACCGGGCGCAGCAGGGCCTTGCTGGGCATACACGCCCAGTACGAACACTCGCCGCCGACCAGTTCGCTCTCCACGACCGCGGTGGAGAGGCCGGCCGCGCGCGTGCGGTCGGCGACGTTCTCCCCCACGGGCCCGGCTCCGAGCACCACGACGTCGTACACAGTGGATTCCGTTTCCGTCATAGGGGTCAGTCTGCTGGGTGGTGTGCGCGCGGGCCACATGGGTACGCGCGCGGAATACCTACCCGGCAGGCCGTGTTTGTGCGCATGGCTAGGCCCCGACATCAGGAAGAGGGATGCGTGCCATGAGCAACACCGTGGAGCTCACCAAGGAGAACTTCGACCAGACGGTCACGGACAACGACTTCGTCCTGATCGACTTCTGGGCGTCCTGGTGCGGGCCGTGCCGTCAGTTCGCGCCCGTGTACGACAAGGCCGCCGAGGAGAACCCGGACCTGGTCTTCGGGAAGGTGGACACCGAGGCGCAGCCGGAGCTGGCCGCGGCCTTCGGTATCCAGTCGATTCCCACGCTGATGATCGTCCGTGACCGGGTGGCCGTTTTCGCGCAGCCGGGCGCGCTGCCGGAGGCGGCACTGACGGATGTGATCGGTCAGGCCCGCAAGCTGGACATGGACGAGGTCCGCAAGGCGGTCGAGGAGCAGCAGGCGAACGCGGAGCCGAACGGCCAGTAGTGGCGCGGGATTTACCCTGGGGTGTTCACCACTCCAGGGGAAGTCCCGTGTAGTTCGCGGCCAGTTCGGCGGCGGCGTACCGGGACGCGGTGATCCGCCGCAGCCGGGCGAGCTGGAGCCGGTCGTCGAAGGGGTCGGCGCCCGGGCGGGTGTGCAGCATCGTCGTCATGTCGTACGAGAACCGGGTGGCCTGCCAGACCCTGGCGAGGCAGGACGCGGAGTAGCGGTCCAGGAGCTGCTCGGAGCCGGTGCGGTGCAGTTCCGCGAAGGCGCGGGCGAGCAGCCGGACGTCGGAGACCGCGAGGTTGAGGCCCTTGGCGCCGGTCGGCGGGACGATGTGAGCGGCGTCGCCCGCGAGCAGGAGCCGGCCGTGCCGCAGGGGTTCGTGGACGTAACTGCGCATCGGGGTCACGGACTTGGCGGTGATCGGGCCGCGGTTCAGCGTCCAGTCGGCGTCGATGGCGAAGCGGGCGGCGAGTTCGTCCCAGATCCGGTCATCGGGCCAGTCGTCGGGGTCGGTGCCGCCCGGCACCTGGAGATACAGGCGGGACACCTGCGCCGAGCGCATGCTGTGCAGGGCGAAGCCGCCCGCGCCGCGCGCGTAGATCAACTCCTCGCAGGACGGGGCGACATCGGCGAGGACGCCGAGCCAGGAGTACGGGTAGTCGTGGGCGTACGTCCGCCCGATCCCGGCCGGGAAGGTGTCGCGGGCGATGCCGTGGAAGCCGTCGCAGCCGACGACCCAGTCGCAGCTCACCGTCTGCTCACGGCCCTCGTGCAGGAACCGTACGACCGGGGTGTCGGACTCCGGCTTCTCGATCGTGAGCGCCTCCGCCTCGAACAACAGCGGCGGCCCGTCGGCCAGTTGGAGCGCGACGAGGTCCTTCACGATCTCGGTCTGGGCGTAGATCGTGACGGTGCGGCCGCCGGTGAGGACCGGGAAGTCGATGTGGTGGCGTTCCCGGTCGAAGCGCAGCTCGATGCCCTGGTGGACCAGGCCCTGTGCCGCCAGCCGGTCGGCCGCGCCGCACTCCCGCAGGGCGTCGACCGTGCCCTGCTCCAGCATTCCGGCCCGCTGGCGCCGCTCGACGTATTCCCGTGTCCTCGCCTCCAGGACGACGCAGTCGATGCCCGCGTGGTGCAGCAGCCGGGCGAGGAGCAGTCCGGCGGGGCCGCCGCCGATGATGCCGACCGTCGTGCGCATGGCCCGTCTCCCCTCGGTGAGCGGTTGCGCGCCAGCCTTTCAGCTCGACTCGCGGTGCACCACCGTGGCTTCCAGCACCTTGTGGGTCTCGGGCGCGGCGGCGGGGTTGCGCACCGCACGGTCGACGAGTTCGGCGAGGTCACGGCCGGAGGGCAGCTCCAGCCGGACCGTGCTGAGCCGGGGGCGCAGCAGCCGGCCGAGCATGAGGTCGTCGGCGCCGATCACGGCGGTCTCGCCGGGGACGTCGATCCCCTGGTCCAGCAGGGCGCGCATGAGCAGCATCGCGTACTCGTCGTTGTACGCGAACACCGCGTCGAGCCCGAGTTCGCGCCAGCGGGCGGCGAGCCGGGCGCCGGCCTCCTCGGTGTACGCGAGCGGCAGGTCGGTGACGGTGGCGTCGGTGCCGCGCAGGGCGGCGCGGACGCCGGCGAGGCGGGGCAGGGAGAAGGCCTCCAGGCCCGTCTCCTCGGGGACGACGACGCCGATGCGGCGCCTGCCGCGCTCGTACAGGTGGCGTCCGGCACGGTGGCCGACGGCCTCGTGGTCCATGAGCAGGGCGTGGGCGCCGTCGACGGTCTCGGGGCCGAGGGTGACGACGGCCCGGGCGCCGGAGCGCTTGAGGACGGCGACGCCCTTCGGACCGAGTCCGGCGCCGGGCACCAGGACGGCGACGGGCCGCAGCTCGGCCCAGGCACGGGCGGCCTCGTCGCCGTGGAGGCCGACGCTGCCGTGCTGGACGACGGTGTAGTCGAGGCGGCTGAGGGCCCACTGGAGCTCGTTGATGAACTGGCCGTAGAGCTGGCCGACGGGGATGGTCGGGGCGGGCATCAGGACCAGGCGGCTGTGTCCGGCGCGCAGGCTGCGGGCGGCCGCGTGCGGCACGTAGCCCAGCTCCTTGGCGGCCTCGTGGACCCGGCGGCGGGTGGGTTCGCTGATCCGGACGGCGCTGGTGTTGTTCAGGACGTAGGAGACGGTCGCGCGCGAGACGCCTGCCAGGCGGGCCACATCGGCGCTCGTGGGCACGGAGCGCGGTGCGGGGGCCCCGGGGGCGGGCGTTTTCGGTATCTGCACCATGACGTACGGCATCTTTGCAGAACCTGTGGAGACCGCTCCCGGCGGGGCTCTCAGGCGGGCGGGGCGGTCCGCGTGACCCGGGCGACGAGGTCGGTCCAGCCGGCCTCCAGCCGCTCCATGGGCATCCCGCACTCCCTGGTCAGGTGATGGATCTGGGCCGGGTCGAGGTACGCGAGCAGCGACCGGGCCAGCAGCTCGCAGTCGGCGTCCGGCACGATCTGGCGCAGCAGGATCGCCACATGCATGCCCATGGCCCGGTAGGTGGGGTGGGAGTACCGGCGGGTGGGCTCCGGCTCGGCGGCCAGCTGGAGGTCGAGCTGCTCCTCCAAGCGGTAGAGCAGGGCCACGCCGAAGGCGCGCAGCCGCTCCAGGGGCGGTGCGCCGGGCCCCAGGGGCGGCGGGCCGCTCATGAAGTCCGCCTGGAGCTGACGCGCCGAGTGGTCCAGCAGTGCCATGAGCAGGCCGGTGCGGTCGCCGAAGCGACGGAAGACGGTGCCCTTGCCGACCTGGGCGGCGGCGGCCACGGCCTCCATGGTGACCCCGGCCGCGCCGTGCTCGGCGATCAGTTTGGCGGCGGCCTCCAGCAGCCGGGCCCGGTTGCGCGCGGCGTCGGCGCGCAGGCACTGCTCCTCCTCGCGGGTACCGAGCTGGAACACCTCGGTCTCTCGAAGAGGATCTTGGGACCGCGGGAGCGGCGGCAGATCGGCGGACATGACGACAGCGTAAAGCATCGGGAATGAAACTGGACCGTGGTCCGGTTAGGGTGATACACAGTAAACGGACCCCGGTCCGGATTGTGACGGCAGTGTTTCAGTATCCCTGGAGTTAGCATGTCTGTTCGTATCCTTGCGCTCGTCGGCAGCCTTCGCGCCGGTTCGCACAACCGCCAGCTCGCCGAGGCGGCCGTCAAGTTCGCTCCCGAGGGTGCGACCGTGGAGCTCTTCGAGGGCCTGGCCGACATCCCGTTCTACAACGAGGACATCGACGTCGAGGGCAACGTCCCCGCCCCCGCCGCCAAGCTGCGTGCCGCCGCCCAGGCCGCCGACGGCTTCCTGTTCTTCGTCCCCGAGTACAACGGCACCATCCCGGCCGTCCTGAAGAACGCCATCGACTGGCTGTCCCGCCCGTACGGCGCCGGCGCCTTCGGCGGCAAGCCGGCCGCCGTGGTCGGCACCGCGTTCGGCCAGTTCGGCGGCGTGTGGGCGCAGGACGAGACCCGCAAGGCCCTGGGCATCGCCGGCGCGAAGGTGCTGGAGGACGTCAAGCTCTCCATCCCCGGCTCCGTGGTCCGCTTCGCCGAGACCCACCCGGCCGACGACACCGAGGTCGCCGAGCAGCTGACCGAGGTCGTCGCCCGTCTGCACGGCCACGCCGGCGAGACCGTCGCCGCCTGATCGTCCGCACCACCTCGCGGGGGCCGGAGCCGCTGAAGCTCCGACCTCCTCCGCAGCACCTCGAAAGGGGCCGGAGCCGTCGAAGCTCCGACCTCCTCCGCAGCACCTCGAAAGGGGCCGGAGCCATCGAAGCTCCGACCTCCTCCGCAGCACCTCGAAAGGGGCCGGAGCCATCGGCGCTCCGGCCCCTTTCGCGTGCCCTTCGGCAGGTCAGGCGACCGCGGTCGGGGCCAGTTCCCTGAGCTCGGTCAACGCGGCCTCCACCGCGGGGCGTTCATGCCCGCCGCGCCGGGTGCAGGTGAGGAACCTGCGGTGCGGGTTGCCCGTGCACGGCACCCGGCTGATGGGCAGGTCCGGGGTGAGCTGGGCCAGCCGCGGGATGAGCGCGACGCCGAGCCGGTGGGCGACGAGCTGGGCGGTGACGTTCCAGTCCACGGCCTGGTGCACCACCTCGGGACTGAACCCGGCCTCCCCGCAGGCGGAGATGATGTGGGTGTGGCAGGGGCTCTCCGGCATGGGCGCGATCCAGTCCTCGTGCGCCGCCTCCGACAGGTCGACGCGTGCCCTGCCCGCCAGCGCATGACCGGCGGGCACGACGAGGTCGAACGGGTCCTCCAGGAGCGGCCGTTGGTCGAACCGGGCGTCGCTCAGCGGCGGGTTGGACGGGGTCGCCTCGACGATCGCCAGCTCGACCTCGCCCTCGAAGAGGAGGTCGAAGCTCTCCGGCACCCCCGCCTCCCGGATGCGGACGGCCAGCCGCGGATACCGCTCCTGGAGCCGGGCCGCCATCGGCGCCAGCAGCACCGAGATCGCCACCGGATACCCGCTCACCCGCAACGGCCCGGCGGGGGCGCCCCGTTCGGCGCGCAGATCGAGCTCCGCCTGCTCCCAGCGGGCCTGGATGGCGTCGGCGTGCGTGAGCAGACTCTCGGCGGCCGGGGTGAGACGTACCCCCCGGCCCTGCGGTTCGAGGAGGTCGACGCCCAGGTCGCGGGCGAGCTGACGGATCTGCTGCGAGGCGGCGGACGGCGTGAAGTGCAGGGCGCGGGCGGCCGCGGTGACCGTGCCGTAGTGCGCGACCGCTCGCAGGACGTGAAGCCGGCGCAGGTCAATCATGAAGCCCACGCTTCAAGGTGCCGTCCAGAAAGTCAACCTGGACGTGTACGAAAGCGATGCCGCACCCTGGATCGTGTCGCGACGGTCCCATCCGCGCCGGCCAACCGGCCACGACGTACGAGGAGTTCCCATGACCAGCACGACCCGCACCGGCTGCCCGCACTGCGGATGGCCGGACGATGCCGAGCCGTTCCAGGTGGTGTCCCGGCACGCGACCGCCGCGGGCAGCACGCTGTGGACGCGGTGCGGCTGCGGTTCCCTGCAGGTCCGCACCGTCGACGACCGCGGGACGCGCATCGTCTCGCGCAGCGGCCCCGCCCAGTAGTGCTTCGAAGGGTTCAGTCGAGCCCGGCCAGCCGCTCGACGGCCGGGGCCGCGAAGCGTTCGATGAACGCCGCCGGTTCGGCGGTGCGGGGCGAGAGGATCACCGTCTCGATGCCGAGCTTGGTGTAGCCGGTGATGTCCCGGGTGAAGGCATCGAGGTCACCGGTCGCGAGCGCCTCGCCGGAGTAGGCGACGGTCTTGCGGATCGTGTCGTAGTCGCGGCCCTCGGTGTCGCAGTGGCCGCGCAGGACGTCCAGCTTGTGCGCGACCTCCTCCGGGGTGGTGGTGAAGAGGTTGCAGGCGTCGCCGTACCGGGCGACCAGCCGGAGCGTCTTCTTCTCACCGCCGCCGCCGATCATGATCTCGGGGCGCGGGCTGCTGACCGGGGCCGGGACGCACAGGGTCTCGGCGAGCCGGTAGTGCTTGCCCTCGAACGGACCGTTGGCCTCCGGATCCCACATCTGGAGGCAGATCCGCAGGGTCTCCTCCAGCCGCTCGAAACGCTCGGCGACCGGCGGGAACGCCACACCGAGGCCCGCGTGCTCCCGGTCGTACCAGGCCGCGCCGATCCCGAGGGTGGCCCGGCCGCCGGACAGCACGTCCAGCGTGGTGGCGATCTTGGCGAGCAGGCCGGGGTGGCGGTAGGTCACCCCGGTGACCAGGGCGCCGAGCTGCACCGTGGAGGTACGGCCGGCGAGGTAGCCGAGCGTCGTGTACGCCTCCAGCATCGGGTCCTCGGCGCCGCCGTTGAACTCCATCTGGAAGTAGTGGTCCATCACCGACAGCCAGCTGACCCCCGCGACCTCAGCGGCGGCGCCCGCCGCGCCGAGTTCGGCGGCCAGCGCCGGGCCGCCTCCGGGGTGGTCGAACCGGTTGATGTGCACGCCGACCCGCATGGCGGTCTCCGTTCCGCTGGACCTTCGTCGTCCTTGCAGACGCTAGAACTTCGAGTGCTCTCGAAGTCAAGCGTCACGGCCGCGCGACGCGCTCCTCTTGCGCCTCCTGCTTCTTGGAGGCGCGCAGGCTCGTGAACGTGGTCACCGCGAGGACGAGCACGATGAAGCCCAGGGAGAAGGGGATGCCGATCTCCGGAACATGTACGCCGGACTCGTGGAGCGCGTGCAGCAGCAGCTTCACGCCGATGAAGCCGAGGATGATCGACAGACCGTAGCTGAGGTGCACGAGCCGCTTCAGCAGGCCGCCGATGAGGAAGTACAGCTGGCGCAGGCCCATCAGGGCGAACGCGTTCGCCGTGAAGACGATGTACGGCTCCTCGGTGAGCCCGTAGATCGCGGGGATGGAGTCGAGCGCGAAGAGCAGGTCCGTGGTGCCGATGGCCAGCATCACCACCAGCATCGGGGTCATGACCCGCTTGCCGTTCTCCACGATCCACAGCCTGGTGCCGTGGTAGCGGTCGGCGACGCCGAAGCGCTGCTCGACCATCCTGAGCATCTTGTTCTCCTCGTACTCCTCCTCGTGGCCCCCTTTGCGGGCGTCCTGGACCAGCTTCCAGGCGGTCCAGATCAGGAAGGCGCCGAACAGGTAGAACACCCAGGAGAACGCCGAGATGATGGCCGCGCCGGCCGCGATGAACCCGGCACGCAGCACCAGGGCGAGCAGGACGCCGACCATGAGCACCCGCTGCTGGTACTGGGAGGGCACCGCGAACTTGGACATGATCAGGACGAAGACGAAGAGGTTGTCGACGCTCAGCGACTTCTCGGTGATGAACCCCGCGAAGAACTCCCCGGCCGGGCCTCCCCCGCTGAAGACGAGCAGGCCGATCCCGAAGAGAGACGCGAGCAGGACCCAGACGCCGGTCCAGACACCGGCTTCCCTGACGGACACGTCGTGCGGTGTGCGGCCGATGAAGAAGTCGACGGCGATCAGCACGCACAGGGCGGCGACGGTCACCAGCCAGGTGGTGAGGGAGACGTTCACGTGGTGCTCCTGGGGCGGGTGGGGCCGCGCGGATGAGGCCTTGACAGCGTTGTCTCAGGTTCGGATCCCTTCCACCTCCGCAAGGTGAACAACGGGTCACGACCTGGCAAGATCGGCGTTCACGCCGGTGCCACCCGCCGTTCGGCGGACAGGTTCCGCCGAACGGCGGCCTCCGGAGCGCGGGACACGGGGCCAATGATGGGCACTCGAGCCGCCGCATCCCCGCGTGAGGAGAAGAAATGAGCCTGGTCCCGCCGCCCTTCGATCCCGAGCTGGCCGCCGCCCTGGAACTGATCAAGGACGTCATCTCCCCCGGCCTCGCACTCGACCAGATCGACGAGATACGCCAGGGGCCCGGGATCGCCCTGCTCGCCGAGCTGGACCTCACCCTCGACGGCTTCTTCGAGGTCGAGGACCGCAAGGTACCGGGCCCCGAGGGCGCCCCCGAGATCTCGCTCCTGATCTGCCGCCCCACCGCTCCGCCCGCCTCGGGTCCGCGGCCCGTCATCTATCACGTCCACGGCGGCGGCATGGTCATCGGCAACAACAGGGTGGGCGTCGACGTCCCGCTGGCCTGGGCGAAGGAGGTGGACGCGGTCGTGGTGTCGGTCGAGTACCGGCTCGCCCCCGAACATCCGCATCCCGCGCCCGTGGAGGACGTGTACGCCGGGCTGGTGTGGACGGCGGAACACGCGGCGGAGCTGGACGCCGATCCGGAGCGGATCGTCATCGCGGGCGCCAGCGCGGGCGGCGGCCTGAGCGCGGCGCTGGCCCTGCTCGCACGGGACCGCAAGGGGCCGGGGGTGATCGGGCAGGTCCTGATGTGCCCGATGCTGGACGACCGCAACGACACTCCGTCCGCCCACCAGATGGCGGGCGTCGGCGTCTGGGACCGTACGGCCAACGAGACCGGCTGGACGGCGCTGCTGGGCGAGGCGCGCGGCGGCCCGGACGTGCCCGCGTACGCCGCACCGGCCCGCGCGGCGGACCTGTCCGGCCTGCCGCCCGCCTTCCTCGACGTGGGCTCCGCGGAGACCTTCCGGGACGAGGTCGTCGCCTACGCGTCCCGCATCTGGCAGGCGGGCGGGGTGGCGGAGCTCCACGTCTGGCCGGGCGGCTTCCACGGCTTCGACGGCTTCGCCCCGCAAGCGGCGGTGTCCCAGGCGGCTCGGGCGGCTCAGCTGCGGTGGCTGCGACGGCTGCTGGGGAGCTGAGGGGGCGGTTCGCCTCTGGTGGGTTGCTCTGATGGGCTGCTGGGCTGCTCTGATGGGCTGCTCTGGTGAGTTGCTCTGGTGGGTTGGGGCGAGGCCAGGTGGGCTGGGGGCGGGGGGCGAGGCCGTCCGCCGTGGGCGCCGGCCCACGCTCCCCCTCCTCACCTCCCCGGCCCTCCCCATTCCCCACCCTCATCCCGCACCATGGACCCATGAAAGAGCTGGCCGGGCGCCTGACCGCGCTGGACCCGGATGCCGGGGCCGCGGTGCAGGTCATCGCCTACTTCGATCGGCTGGCCGAGTCGCGCGCCGGGCTGGAGGCGTTGGTGCGGGGCGCCGCCGTGCTGGCCGGGGTGCCCGCGCGGCTCGTCGACGGGGAGCGGCGGGTGCAGGTGCGCGTGGAGGCCGACGGCACCCGGCGTGACTCCCAGGTGCCGCCCGACCCGGCGTGGCCGTCCGCCGCGCTGTCGCCGGACGGCGTTCCCGCGCTGTGGCTGGAGCGGGCCGGGGCGGAGCCGAGCGTGGTGGACGCGGTGATCCTGGAGCGCGCCGCCGGTGCCGTACGACGGGTGCTCGACCGTACGCGGGGACGGGCCCCGGCGGACGATCCCGCGTTGGTGGAGACGCTGCTCGATGCCACGGCCCCGGAGTCGGCGCGGCTGCACGCGGCACGCCGGCTGGGCCTGACCCCGGCGGCACACGCGCGTGCCCTCGCCCTGGCCGACGGTCCGCCCCAGGTCGTCCCCGAGCAGACGGCGGACGAATCGCCCGCGGGGAGGGTCGGCGCAGGTCCGGGCGTCCCGCCCGCGGAGAGGGTCGGAGCAGGTCCAGGCGTCCCGCCCGCGGGAAGAGTCGGCGTGGGCCCCGCCGTCCCGGTGCTCCGGTTGCCCGAGTCCTGGGCCGCAGCCCGGATCGCGCTGCGGTTCGCCTCGGAGGAGCCCGGCCGTCGTGTCGTGCACGCCGAGGAGCTGGGCAGCCTCGCACTGCTCGCCGACCTCGTGGCACCCGGCGCCGAACCCCCGGCCGACGTACGGGCGTTGGACACGGCCGCGGCGACGACGCCCTGGCTGCTCGCGACGCTGGACGCGGTCGCCTCGACGACGAGCCTCAGGGCTGCCGCCACGGAGATCAACGTCCACCACTCCACGCTCCAGGACCGCTTGGCCCAGGCGGAGCATCTGCTGGGCTGGCCGGTCCGCACCCCGCAGGGCCGCTTCAGACTGCAACTGGCGCTGGCACTGCGGCACTTGGCCCGCGCTTAGTTCTTCCCGGTGCGAAGCTCCTCGTGAAAGGCTGGGAGCATGATGGGCGGACCGGCCGAGCACCCGGAACTCTGGGCCTTCCTGGAGTCACTGCGCCTCGGCGAGTTCCTTTCCGGCACCGTCGCGGCGATCGAACCGTTCGGTGTGTTCGTGGCGTTGGACGACGGCCCCGCCCATCCGGTCTTCCCCGGCGTCGGGTTCATCTCCGTCGCCGAACTGTCCTGGCAACGCTTCGAGGCAGTCTCTGACGTCGTACAGGTGGGACAGCGCGTGTCGTGCGAGTTCCTCCAGTTCGACGATTGGAATCTGGAGGCCCGGCTGTCCTTGAAAGCCGGACAGCCGGACCCCTTTCAGGCCTTCGCCGACACCGTCACCGTGGGACAGACACTGTCCGGCCGGGTCACCAAGCTGATCCCGTTCGGCGCCTTCGTCGAGGTCGCCGCCGGCCTGGAGGGGCTGGTGCACCTGCGGGAGCTCGCCTGGACGCCGGTGGAGACCCCGTCGGACGTCGTGCGGGTCGGTGACGGGATCACGGTGGTCCTCACCGGGATCGACCGGGAGCGACACACGATCACCCTCTCCCGACGACAGGTCACCGGAACTCGTGGACGACCTCGATCTCCCCGATGATGTGGGCGTTGAACTCGTCCAGCTCCTCCGCCGGCACCCACAGCTCCAGGATCGTCCGGCCGCCCGCCTGCTGGACGGGGTAGCGGCGCAGGAACTCCGCGTCGACCTCGAAGCGGGTGACGTATCCGACGCCGCTGTGCTTCACGTTCCAGTCGCGGGCGATCCTCACGGCGTAGTCCTCGTTCAGGACGGGGTAGAAGATCGGCTGCTCGGGCAGCCGGGGCGGCCAGGCGCGCCAGTTCAGCTCGCGCACCAGGGCCAGCTCCTCGGGGCCGGTGGGGCGCCAGAGGGTGGTCGTGGTGGGGCGGGGGCTGGTCATGGGTTCGCTTTCGGTCGGGGCAGAGCGGCGGCGAGTCGGCCGTCGACGCCCGTCGGTCAATGCCATGAACGTATCCGCTGATCAGGCCCCGGGCACATCATTTTCTTCACCCCATACCCGCGTTTGCAATTAACCCGCGCCTGCAACTACAGTCGCCTGCATGAGTCCGACCTTCCCCACCGTGACCCTCAACAACGGCATCGAGATCCCGCAGCTCGGCTTCGGCGTCTTCCAGGTGCCCGACCCCGAGACCGCCGCGGCCGTCACCTCGGCCCTGGAGGCCGGGTACCGCAGCATCGACACGGCGGCGATCTACGGCAACGAGGCGGGCGTCGGCCAGGCGCTCGCCGCGTCCGGCATCGCCCGCGACGAGCTGTTCGTCACCACCAAGCTGTGGAACGCCGACCAGGGCTACGACGCCACCCTCAAGGCCTTCGACGCGAGCCTCGCCAAGCTGGGCCTCGACTTCGTCGACCTCTATCTGATCCACTGGCCCACCCCCGCCCGTGACCTGTACCGCGAGTCGTGGCGGGCCATCGAGAAGCTCGCCGGCGAAGGGCGCATTCGCGCCGCGGGCGTCTCCAACTTCCAGCCCGCCCATCTGCGGCGGCTGCTCGACGACAGCTCGCTCGTCCCGGCCGTCAACCAGATCGAGCTGCACCCCGGCCTCCAGCAGCGCGAACTGCGCGCACTGCACGCCGAACTGGGCATCGCCACGGAGGCCTGGAGCCCGCTCGCGCAGGGCGCGGTGCTGGGTGAGCCGGTGCTGACGTCGATCGCCGAGCGGTACGGCAAGTCGCCCGCCCAGGTGGTGCTGCGCTGGCACCTCCAGCTCGGGAACGTGGTGATCCCGAAGTCCGTCACCCCGTCCCGCATCCGCGAGAACGCCGACGTGTTCGACTTCGCCCTCACCGACGAGGAGATGACGGCGATCGCCGGGCTCGACCGGGGTCTGCGGACGGGTCCGGACCCCGACACCCTCAACTAGGGACGTCCCGACGCGCGGCCCGGACAGGTTCCGGGAGGAGGTTCCGGCCGGTGTGTGGTGTGTGACTCACCTGGGGCGGGTTGGCAGGGGCGGAAAGGTGGCCGTACAAATGGGGCGCATGAGCGTACCGAAGCTGCCCCTCGACGGGATCACGGTCGTCAGCCTGGAGCAGGCCGTCGCCGCGCCCTACGCCACCCGGCAGCTGGCCGACCTCGGGGCCAGGGTCATCAAGGTGGAGCGCCCTGGCGACGGCGACTTCGCCCGCCGGTACGACACGACGGTGCACGGCCACTCCAGCTATTTCGTCTGGCTGAACCGCTCCAAGGAATCCCTCACCCTGGACCTCAAGGACCCCCGGGGACTGGAGATCCTGCACCAACTCCTCGACGGCGCCGACGTCTTCGTACAGAATCTCGCCCCTGGGGCGACCGACCGGCTCGGCCTCGGCACGGACGCGCTCGCCGAGCGGTACCCGCGGCTGATCCCGTGCACGATCTCCGGGTACGGCACCGACGGCCCGTGGGCGGACCGCAAGTCGTACGACCTGCTGGTGCAGTGCCAGACGGGGCTGGTGTCGCTGACCGGGACGCCCGAGGAGTCGGCGCGGGTCGGGATCTCCGTCGCGGACATCGCCGCCGGGATGTACGCCTACACCGGCGTTCTCACCGCCCTCTACACGCGCGCCACCACCGGGAAGGCGCACGCGGTGGAGGTGTCCCTCTTCGAGGCCCTGGCCGAGTGGATGGGCCAGCCGGCCAACTACACCCGCTACGGGGGCTCCCAGCCCCCGCGCCTGGGCACCCAGCACGCCACCATCGCCCCGTACGGCGCCTTCACGGCCGCCGACGGCAAGGACGTGCTGTTCTCGATCCAGAACGAGCGCGAATGGGCCGCCCTGTGCGCCGAGTTCCTCGACGCCTCCGGGCTGACCGAGGACCCGCGCTTCGCCACCGGTTCCGACCGGGTCGCCCATCGCGACGCGATCAACGCGATCGTCGCCGAGCGCTGTGCCCGGTCCGACGCCGCGGAGATCCTCAAGGACCTGGAGGGCATCGGGATCGCGTGCGCCGGGGTCAACGACGTGGCCGCGTTCCTCGACCACCCGGTGCTGGCGGCCCGTGGCCGCTGGCGCGAGGTGGCCGTGCCCGGCGCCACCGTGCAGGCGCTGCTGCCGCCGGCCGACCTCGCGGGGCTGCCCGCGCGCATGGACCCGGTACCGGCCGTGGGTGAGCACACGGAGGCGATCCTGGAGCAGTTGGGCCGCACCGGCGACGACATCGAGGCGCTGCGCGCCGACGGTGTGGTCTGAGTGCAGGCTCAGCCGCGGGCGGCGGTCCGCTGTTCGAGGCGTGCGAGGGCGGTGTCGGCCCACCGGAGGTTGCCACGCTCGAAGGCCATGCCGCCGAGGAGGGTGAGGTAGGGGCCGATGCGGTCGGCCTCGGCGAAGTACTCGTCCTCGGTCCGCCCGGCCAGCATGCGTTCCTGCATGCGCTCGTAGCGGGCCAGCTTGGCGGCGGAGCGTTCCCTGCGCTCGGCGACCGCTTCCCGTACGGCACGGATGTCCTCGCGGTCGGCGATGTCGAGGCACTGGACCTTGACCATGAGCTCGTCGCGGATGGCCGTCGGCTTGGCGGGCGCGTGGGCCACGTAGGACCGCAGGACGTCGAGCCCGGCGTCGGTGAGGGAGAAGAGCCGCTTGTTGGGGCGGCGTTCCTGCTGGACCACGCGGGCGGAGACGAGCCCTTCGCTCTCCATGCGCTCCAGCTCGCGGTACAGCTGCTGCGGGGTGGCCATCCAGAAGTTGGCGACGGAGGCCTCGAAGCCCTTGGCGAGGTCGTATCCGGAGGCCTCGCCCTCCAGGAGGGCCGCCATCACCGCGTTGCGCAGAGCCATGCACTCAACCTAACAGCCGGTTCGATCAGTCCAGGGCGAGGACCGGGAGCAGCTCGGGGCGCTTGGCCTGCCGTCCGTCGCCGGACGAACGGCCGCGCACTCGCCGTACCAGCCACGGCCCCAGGAAGGAACCGGCCCAGCGCAGTTCACCGCCGAGGGACCGCAGCCCGGAGCCCGCGCGCGGGTCGGCGGGCAGGTCCCGGGCCCAGCTGTCGTCGCTGCCCGGCAGGCCGAGCGCGTGGGCGACCGCGGCGGCGATCCGGGCGTGTCCGAGGGGGCTGGCGTGCAGCCGGTCGGGGCTCCACAGGCGGGGGTCGGTGACGACCGGGGGGTCGGCGGTCTCGGCGACCAGGACGCCGTGCCGGGCCGCCGCCTCCCGGATGCGGGCGTTGAGGGCGGCGACGCGGGGGCCGACGGGGCGGGCCAGCGGGGTGATCCGGGAGGCGTCGGGGAAGGTCAGCGTCGCCACGCGGGCGCCCTGGCCGGTGAGCGCGGCGAACATCGCCTCCAGGTGTCCGGCCACCTCGTCGGCGTCGAAGCGGGGCCGCAGCAGGTCGTTCACCCCGGCGACGACCGTGGCCAGGTCGGGCTGCAACGCGAGGGCGGGCGCGAGCTGTTCGGCCCGTACCTGTCCGGCGAGGCGTCCGCGGACGGCGAGGTTGGCGTAGAGCAGCCCCGGCGACTGCCGTACGAGCTGCTCGGCGAGCCGGTCCGCCCACCCGCGCAGTCCCTGTACGTCGTCGCCGTCACCGAGCCCTTCGGTCTGGCTGTCGCCGAGGGCGACGTACCGCGTGTACCGGCTGTCCACCATCGATCGCCCCGCTTCGTCGTCGAGCATCACTGAACTACACACCTACTCGCATTATTGACTATAGAGGGTTGTTGCGGCCACGGAACCGCCCCGTTCGGACGAGGTCGCGTCGCGCGGGGACCTGTGCTGTGCTGGAAGCAGTCGCGGGAGAGCAGGCCGATGCGTCACAGCCGTACGTCCGTCGTCGCCTCCGCTCCGCCGGTCGCGCCGACCGGAGCGGGCGGCGGGCTGCTGCCGGCGAAGGATCTCGCGGCCGCCTGGTTCCTCGTGGTGCTGATCGCGGTGCCCGCCTGGGTGCTGACGATCGGCCAGGCCCAGGACATGGGCGTCGAGCCCGGCACGATGGGGATGGCGCTGCCGCTGTTCCTGCTGCTCTGGGTGACGATGATGGCGGCGATGATGCTGCCGTCCATGGCGCCGGTGGCCATCACCTGGGTCCGGGGCATCGGTCGGCAGTCCTCCGGCTGGGTCCGTACCGCCCGTACCGTCGCGTTCATCGCGGGATACCTGCTGGTGTGGACGGCGTTCGGGCTGCTCGCGTACATGGCGCTCGCCCTCACCGGAAGCCTCGTCGACGACCACCCCACCGCCGGCCGCTGGATCGGCTCGGTCGCCTTCCTGCTCGCGGGCCTGTACCAGCTGGGCCCGCTGAAGTACGTCTGCCTCCGGCACTGCCGCGACCCGCTGAGCCACCTCGTGCGCTACTCGGGCTTCCGGGGGCCGGCCCGCGACCTGCGGGTGGGCCTGCACCACGGCGCCTACTGCGTCGGCTGCTGCGCCGGGCTGATGGTCGTCCTCGTGCCGCTGGGCGTCATGAACGTGGCGGCGATGGCCGGGCTGGCCGTGGTGATCTTCCTGGAGAAGCTGTCGCCGCGGGGTGTGCTGCTGGGGCGCTTCGTGGGTGTCGTGTTCCTCGTCCTGGCGGTGCTCGCGCCCTTCCAGGACTGGCTGCTGCCGGGACTGCAGGACTCGATGCCGGCGATGGACGACGGCATGTGATCCCTCGCGCGTGACCGTGCGGGTTCCCTGCGAGGGGCGGGAGGTGCAAGCTGGAAGGGAGACCGTCTCCCGATCCCGGGACGACCGGACTCGGCACACGCGGTCTCGCCACTCCGAGTGAGCTCCCCGGGGCTCGGCAGGAGGGAAGCGAGATGACTGAACAGGCCACCACCACCGTGCCGCGCTGGCATCTGACCGGCGACTGGTTCGACGTGTGCAAGTGCGCCATCCCCTGCCCGTGCACGTTCGCACAGCCCCCGACGTACGGCGACTGCGAGGGCGTCCTGGCCTGGCACATCCGGGAGGGCAGCTACGGCGACGTCCGGCTCGACGGCCTCAACGTCCTGATGCTCGGCTCCTTCACCGGCAACGCGTGGACCGGCGAGCACACCGACCCCTACGCGGCGGTCTTCCTCGACGAACGCGCCGACGAACAGCAGCGGGCCGCGCTCGGTGCCGTCTTCGGCGGCGAGGCGGGCGGCTGGCCCGCGCAGTTCGGGGAGATGTTCCACCCCGAGATGCGCGGCATGGACGTGGCCCCCGTGCACATCGAGGTCGACGAGGACCTCGCCACCTGGCGGGCCGAGGTGCCGGGCCGGGTCACGGCGGTCGCCGAGGCCCTCGGCGGCCCCACCACCCCTGACGGCGCCCGCGTCCAGGTCCACAACGCTCCCGGCGCCGAGGTCGGTCCGGGCCAGGTCGCCACGTGGGGCCGGGCCACCACCGACCGCGCCAACGCCTTCGGCTTCACCTGGGACCGCTCGGGCAAGTCGAGCAAGCACTTCCCGTTCGACTGGAGCGGTCCGGACTGACCCGGGCGGGCCCACCCGTTCCCTGAATCGGCTCAGCTCAGCGCGGCGATGCCGTACGACGTCCCCAGCGCGGCGGCCAGTGTGCCGAGCAGGAGGCGGAGTGCGGTCTCCGGGACGTGCGGCTGGAGGTGGGCGCCGAGGTAGCCGCCGATCAGGCCGCCGAGGCCGCAGGCCAGGCCGAGGGACCAGTCGGGGGCGACGTCTCCTGAGCCCGTGAGGGACAGCAGTGCGAAGGCCGTGGCGCCGGCCAGCGAGGTCACGAAGGTGGAGGCCAGCGCGGCCGGTGCGACCTGGGCGACCGGCAGACCGCGGCCGACCAGGAGCGGGCCGAGCAGCGAACCGCCCCCGATGCCGTAGACCCCGCCGACGATCCCCACCGCCAGGGCGAGACCCGTCACCGTGCGCGGGGACGGCAGCGCCGCCGCGGTGACCCTGGCCGGACGCAGGGTCCTCATGATCAGCCACAGGCCGAGCGGCAGGAGCAGCAGCGCCACCAGGAGACGGAACACGCCCGGCCCCGGCACCGCGAAGACCCGTACGACAGCACCGATCAGCACCCCGGGCAGTGTGCCGGCCACCAGCAGCCGTGTCAGCGGACCGCGCAGTCGCCCGGCCCGGTGGAAACGCACCAGCGCTCCCGGCCCGGCCACCACGTTGAACAGCAGGTTCGTCGGCGTGACGGCCGGACTGGGCACGCCGAACACGCTCAACTGCACCGGCAGCAGGAACACCGCCCCGGACACCCCCACGGGCGAGGTGACCACCGCGATCAAGAGCCCGGCGACCAGCCCGCCGATCTCCGACTCTCCCAACCGTGCCCCCTGTGCCGAGCCGCGCCCTCCTCTACGAACACCGGACACCCTGCCCCAACTGCCTCCCCCACCGCACCTTCACCTACCCTGAGACCTCGAAAGGGCGGGGAATCGACGATGTGGGCGCGGCGGCGGACCGGAGCCGTGGTGTGGGGCCTGGTGGTGGCCCTGGCCACGCTGCTCGGCGTGGCCTGCCTGTGTGCCCGGGGCGCGCCGCCGTCGGCCGAGCACGCCCCCACGACTGTCGTCCTCGACACGCCGGACCAGCAGGTGCGGGAGCACGTCTGCGTCTCCTCCGGCCACGACCGGTGCGGCGGAAAAGCCGTCGTCGGCAAGCCGAGCACCGCACCCGGCCCGCACCCCCAGCCGCTCGCCCCGCCGAGCCGCGTGGACACCCGGCCGGCCCTCGCCGTGCCCGCCCGCGCCCCGTACACCGCGGAGCCCCGCGCCCCCGACCTCCACGCCCTGCAGGTGCTGCGGACCTAGACCGGACGCCGTTCCCCGTCCGTCCACCGGCGTCCGCCGGTCTCCGCTGCCCCCAAGGGACTTCACCATGGCTTCCGCCAACTCCAAGAGCACCAGAACGAACCCGAAGAAGAAGAACAGGAACTCCGCCGCCTCCAAGGCCGAGGCGCGCCGCGCCCGCGTGGAGGAACAGCGCCGCGCCGAACAGGCCCGCGAGCGCCGCAACCGGATCATCACCGTCACCGTGTCCGCCGCGATCCTCGCCGGGCTCGTCGGCGGCGGCTGGTATCTGCTCGACGCCGCCGACGCGAAGGAACAGGCCCAGGCGGCGCCGGTCTCCGGCGAGAAGACGTGGGCGAAGCTGAGCCAGACCCACGTCGACACCGCGGTGAAGTACCCGATGACACCGCCGGTCGGTGGCGACCACGCGCCCGTCTGGCAGAACTGCAACGGCGACGTCTACACCGACCCGATACAGAACGAGAACGCCGTGCACTCCCTGGAACACGGCGCGGTCTGGATCACGTACAACGACAAGGCCTCGGACGCGGACGTCAAGGCGCTCTCCGACAAGGTCGCCAAGACGCCGTACACGCTGATCAGCCCGTACCCCGACCAGTCCTCGCCGATCACGCTCTCCGCCTGGGGCCACCAGCTGAACGTGACGAAGAGGTCCGATCCCCGGGTGTCCGAGTTCCTGGAGAAGTACGTCCAGGGCAGGCAGACCCCGGAGCCGGGCGCCGCCTGCACGGGCGGCAAGTCCGCGTGAGCACGGCCGCCTGACGACCGGACGGCCGGGTGCCACGACACCCGGCCGCCCGGGCATGCTTGCCCTCTCCTGCGCAACCCGCCACCACCACTCAGGGAGACGACACCGGTGAGCGACGACAGCCCCCGCACATACGCTCCGCTTCCGGACCGCCCGGACGGTCGCCGTGCCGCCTTCCACGGGCACGTGGCGGAGCTCATCGAGTTCCTCGGCGCCGAACCGCCCGCCGCGGCGGGCCCGGACCGGGAGTGGGAGCACGAGGCACGCACGATCGTCCGGCGCGCCCTGCGCGCGGCGGAAGCGCCCCCGGAGGGAGTCTTCGAGCGGCTGGTCCGCACCGGGGTGCACGACCCGAACCCGAGCTTCAATCGGCAGTTCATCGAACCGGCCGTCCGTCTCTACGGCCGTCGACGGGTGAAGGCGGCGCTCATCGACGTGTTGCGCACCGGAAGCGACGCGGAGCGGGCCGGAGCCGCCCGCGCTTGGTACTGGACGGGGGCCCCTGTGCGCTACCTCGACGGGGAGACCCGCGTCATGACGCCCGAGAGCCGGGCCGAGGTCGACTCGGTGGCCGATCTCGAAGCCGAGTGGCAGGAGGCGGCGCTCCGGGAGTTCATCGCCAACGAGGACCTCGGCGTCCGCCGGTGCATCCTCCCTGGCCTCGTCCTGGAGACGCGGCGTCGGCCCGCCGAGCTCCACGGCCTGGTGGCCGAGGCGGTGCGCATCGCCCGCGGCCATTCGGACCCATACCTGCGGGATCGTGTCGAGATCCAGGTCGGAGAGTAGGGGCGGGGGCGGTCCTGCCACCCCGAGGCGGCCGATCAGGCCCGGCAGCGCAGCATCACCAGGGGCGGGTGGGCGAGCAGGTCCGTCCAGAACTCCTCGCCGAACTCGCGGATACCGGCCTCGGACACGCTCAACGGGACCCACTCGATGTCACGGAACCCGGCCACCCGCAGCGACTCCTCGTAGACCTCGCGGCGTGGGACCGTGCCAAGGATGCTGATCGGCTGGGGTTCGAGGAGGGCGGTGACCCGGCACCGCGGACCGGCCTCCGCCTCCTCGCCGGTCGGCTCGCAGCGGAAGCCGTACTTGTCGAGGGATTCGCAGTCGAACCGGTAGTCGGGCCGCTGGCAGAGCACGTAGAACTCGCCGCCCGGCACCAGGTTCCGATGGATGTTGCGGCACATCCGCCGCAACTCGGCGACGCTGTCCGCGTAGTTGAGGCACTGCACGCCGAGAGCGACATCGAACCTCGTCTCCAGCGGACGCAGTTCGGCCACATCTCCCACCTCGTAGCGCACGCCCAGCGGTTCGCGCCGCTCGATGTCCTGCGCGACGGCGATCATCTCGCCGGAGATGTCGACCCCGAAGACATCCGTCGCGCCGCGCCGCTTGAACTCCCGGCTGTAGAAGCCGGTTCCGCACGCCAGATCAAGAACCGACCTGCCGCGTACGTCCCCGACCAGGGCCAGGAAGCTGGGCACTTCCCCGAACCGGATCAACGGCAGGGCCTTGAACCCCTCGAAGGCCTCACCGATCGCGTCGTACTGCTGGACACTCATGTGTCTCCCCCTGCTGCTGCGGATCGTCTGTACGCGGCAGCGAGTCTCCCTCCGTCCGGTCCGGCGCCCGTACTGGCGGATGGCACGAAGAAGCCGGCCGCCGACGCTCGTATCACCCAACACGTCCGGGAACAGGGAGCGGCCCCGCGGGTGTTGAAGGCGTGGTTCTGCTCCGACTCCGAGGTGCGGTGGTCAAGTGATGAAGGCGGTACGGTTCCACGCGTACGGCGAGATCGACGTGCTCCGCGTCGAGGACGTGCCACGCCCGTCACCCGAGCCCGGGCAGGTGCTCGTCGAGGTCCGCGCGGCCGGCATCCAGCCCGGCGAGGTGATGATCCGCAAGGGCGCGCGGCACGGCCGCTGGCCGGCGACGTTCCCCTCCGGGCAGGGCAGCGATCTGGCCGGTGTGGTGGTGGAACTCGGCCCCGAGGTGCGCGGCTTCGCGGTGGGCGACGAGGTGCTGGGGTTCACCCATCGGCGGGCCAGCCACGCGGAGTTCGTCGTGGTCGACGACGTGAACCTGGTCGCGCGTCCGCAGGAACTGTCCTGGGAGGTGGCCGGGTCGCTGTACGTGGCCGGGACGACCGCGTACGCCACCGTGTTCGCCGTGGACCCCGGCCCCGGGGACACCGTCGTGGTGTCCGGCGCGGCGGGCGGCGTCGGATCGCTGGCGGTGCAGTTGGCACGGCGGCGGGGTGCCACGGTGATCGGGCTGGCGAGCGAACGCAACCACGCCTGGCTGAAGGAGCGCGGGGTCGTCCCGGTCGCGTACGGCGAGGGCGTGGCCGATCGGGTGCGGGAGGCGTCCGGCGGGCGGGTCGACGCGTTCATCGACACGTTCGGCGACGGATATGTGGTCCTGGCCGTGGAGTTGGGCGTACCGCCCGAGCGGATCAACACGATCCGCGACTGGCAGGCCGCCGCCAAGGTCGGCGCGCGCACCTACGGCGAAGGCTCGGCGGCCTCCGCGGTCGTCCTCGGCGAACTGGCCCGCCTCGCCGCCCGCGGGGAACTGGAGGTCCCGGTCGCCCGCACCTACCCGCTGGAGCAGGTGCGGGAGGCGTTCCAGGACCTGGAACAGGGGCACACCCACGGCAAGATCGTGCTGCGCCCCTAGGCACCCGCGGTCAGGCCCAGGCCGTCACCGGGGTGAAGGAGCTGTCCTGGCGGAACTGGGCCGTGCCGTCCGAACGCTCCACTCTCAGTTGGTAGTTGTAGTGGCGCAGGTAGTAGCCGGGGTAGTTGTACGACTCGAAGCGGAGCGAGCCGGTCGTCGTGCCTGCGCGGGCGATGAACGTGGCGTCCTTGGCGAAGGTCGAGGTGCCGTCGTTCGCGTCGAAGCGGGCCCGGAAGTCCCAGTGGCGCAGGTAGTTGCCCGCGGAGTCGCGGAAGGAGTAGCCGCCCGCGTCGGCGAGGCCCGCGACGACCGTGAAGGTGGCGGCCGTCTTCTCGGCGGAGGTGCTGGAGCCGGTCACCACCGGCAGGTTGAGCAGGGCGGACTGGTTCTGCCAGTAGCGGGTGGTGTAGTTGGCCGACTGGAAGGAGCGCGTGACGTTCTTCGCGAGCGTCGGGCCGCCCGAGACGGTCTCCTTGACGACCGTGAAGTGCCGTGCCGTACCGGAGATCGCGGGCAGCGCCGTCGGCGCGGACCAGGTGGCGAAGGTGTCGTAGCTGTCGCTGTAGTAGTAGTTGCCGTCGCCGTAGCCGTCGAAGAACAACCGCCAGGCGCCGTTGTCGAGTTGGACCAGCGCCGGGCCCTCGCGGTAGCTGCCCCAGCCCGCCCAGTCGCCGGTCCTCGAGATCGTGTAGGGGCCGGTCAGCGACGAGGCGGTGGCGTACTCGATGTACTTGGTCGTCTCGTTCTTCGTGAAGGCGTGGTAGGTCGAGCCGATCCGCACGATGAACGTGTCGATGTGGTTCGCGCCGATGCCGGACAGGGCCACCGGTGAACTCCACGCCGTGAGGGCCGAGTTGGTGGCCCTCAGCCGGTACGGCGTGAAGATCCACTCGTCGCTGGTGAGCGAGCAGGACACGATGACGTTGACACTGCCGTCGCTGTCGACGAACCACTCCGGCGCCCACGCCCGGGACAGGTTGGCGATCGGGACCGTGTAGTCGTAGAGGAAGGTCCAGTTGACGCGGTCGGAGCTGCGGGCGAAGCCGATGGTGGTGCTGACGTCCTGCCAGGTGTGCGTGGTGTAGGTGAGGTAGTAGTAGCCGTCGGTGTGCTTGAAGACGCTGGCGTCGCGGATCCTGTTGCTCGGCGGGGTGTACGCGGACGCCTGGACGAGCCGGAAGTCGGTGGCGTCGTCGGACTGGTAGACGTTCACCGTGCCGTCGTCGCTGTTGAGGAACGGCACGATCGTGTAGCGGGTGGCGGAGCCGCTCGGCGGGGCCGCGGCGAAGGCCGCGCCGGGCAGTTCACCCAGCAGGACGGCCGAGGCGGGCAGAACCGCCATGGCGCGCAGCAGGGTACGGCGTGACGGCATGGGGGGTCGTGTGGTCACGGGCGGCTCTCTCTCGGACAGGACGCGGCTCAACGTCCGGAATACCGAACAAGGTTCGGAAAGTCGATCAGAAGGTAGGGGTGAGGCTGCGCTGCGTCAATGGGTTGCGCATGACCTGACGGGGACTGTGAGGCGGCTGTGCCGAGCCCCGAACGGCCGTCCCGCCAAAGGGTGTTCCGGCGAAGCGCTTGCAGTCGTTACCGTTCGGTAGGCAACGTCACCGGAGGTGTCCCGTATGACGCACGACCGTTCCGCCGGCCTGGTGGAGACCGCACGCGCCCTGGCCGACGGCACCGTCACGGCACGGGCGCTGGTCGAGCGGACGCTCGCCAGGATCGAGGCCGAGCAGGGCCCGCTGAACGCCTTCCGGATCGTCCGTGCGCAGGCCGCGCTCGCCGAGGCCGACGCGGCGGACAAGGAACTCGCGGCCGGGGTGCGCAAGCCGCTGCTCGGGGTGCCGGTGGCCGTGAAGGACGACATGGACGTGGCGGGCGAGCCCACCGCGTTCGGCTGCCAGGGCGAGTTCCCGCCGGTCGCCGAGGACGGGGAGGCGGTACGGCGGTTGCGGGCCGCCGGGGCCGTCATCGTCGGCAAGACCAACACCTGCGAGTTCGGGCAGTGGCCCTTCACCGAGGGGCCCGCCTTCGGGGCCACCCGCAACCCGTGGAACGCGGACCACACGCCCGGCGGGTCGTCGGGCGGTTCGGCCGCCGCCGTCGCCGCGGGGCTCGTACCGGCCGCGCTCGGCTCCGACGGCGCAGGGTCGGTTCGTATCCCGGCGTCCTGGACCCATCTCATCGGCATCAAGCCGCAGCGCGGCCGTATCTCCACCTGGCCGCGCGGCGAGTCCTTCCAGGGGATCACCGTCAACGGCACCCTGGCCCGTACGGTCGCCGACGCCGCCCTCCTGCTCGACGCGGCGAGCGGCAACCACGCCCTCGACCCGCACCGCCCGCCGTCCGTCGACGCCTCGGGGGCCGCCCGCCGCGACCCCGGCCGTCTTCGCATCGCCCTCGCCCTGAAGCCCCCGTTCACCGCTCTGCCGGCCCGGCTCCAGCCGGCGGTACGGGCGAAGGTCGTCCAACTCGCCGAGCAGCTGGCCGCGTTGGGGCACACGGTCGAGGAGGCCGACCCGCCGTACGGCCAGATCGGGCTCACCTTCATCCCGCGCGCCACCGCCGGTCTCGCCGAGCGCGTCGGCGACGCGCCCTTCCCCGCGCTCCTCGACCGGCGCACCCGCGACGCCGCCCGGCTCGGCCGACTCCTCGGCAGGGCACCGCTGCGGGCGGCACGGCGTGCGGAGCCGGTCCTGCACCGCCGTATCGGCGCCTTCTTCAGGTCGTACGACGTCGTCCTCGCCCCCACCACCGCCGCTCCCCCGCCCCGCATCGGCTCGATGCTCCCGCTCAGCGGCTTCGCCACCGACCGCGCGATGATCGCGGCCTGCCCCTACGCCTGGCCCTGGAACGTGCTGGGCTGGCCCGGCGTCAACGTCCCGGCGGGGTTCGTGGACGGCGGTCTGCCGGTGGGGGCGCAGTTGCTCGGGCCGGCCAACAGCGAGCCGCTGCTGATCTCGCTCGCCGCGCAGTTGGAGGCGGAGCTGCGCTGGCACGAGGCGTGGCCGGCACCGCGGGCGGCCGCCGACTCGCCGGCCGCGTGACGGCGTCGGGCCCGTACCCTGTGACCATGGACGATGCGTCGATGGTCGGGCTCATGGGGCGGGTCACCGGAACGGTCGGGCCGGGGCTCGTCGGCGAGGTGATCGTCCGGGTGCGCGGCGGCGCCGAGCACTTCCTCGCCTATCCGGCCACCGGCGGCGACCGCATCGAGCGGGGCACGGTCGTCATGGTGGTGGAGTACCAGCCGCCGAGAACGGTCTACGTGCAGGCGGCGTACGACAGTTGAGCGGGCTTTGTCGCAGGTGAGAGCCGTTTGCGTCAAGGTTGCGACAAGAGTTCGTCAGGGTCTGTACCCGGGCTGCGCCGAGGCGCACACTCCCTTCGTTCGGTGCCGAAAGGGCACCATGCAAAGGGGGCGTATGCCGATGGTCATCGGCGTCGTTGCGGGGATCGCAGTAGGTGCGGTCCTTGTTCTGATCGGTGTGTTCAAGATGATGTGGCGGGTGGCCGAGCCCAACGAAGCGCTCATCATCTCGGGTTCCAAGCACAGGACCGAAGGCCTCGAAGAGGGCATGGGATTCCGCATCGTCACGGGGCGCGGCACGCTGGTGCTGCCCGGCGTGCAGGCGGTGCGCAAGCTGTCCCTCGACCTCAACGAGACCGAGCTGCACGTGGACTGCGTGACCCACCAGGGCATTCCGCTGAAGGTGCGGGGCGTGGTCATCTTCAAGGTGGGCGACGACTTCGTGTCGATCGCCAACGCGGGGCGCCGCTTCCTCGACCAGCAGAAGCTGATGTCGGAGCGGGTGCACAACGTGTTCGCCGGTCATCTGCGGTCCATCGTCGGCGGGTTGACGGTCGAGGACATGATCCGCGACCGGGAGAAGCTGACCGGGCAGACCCGGGCCGCGTGCGGTACGGAGATGGAGAAGCTGGGGCTGATCGTGGACTCGTTGCAGATCCACGAGATCGAGGACCCGACCGGGTACATCCAGAACCTCGCGATGCCGCACGCCGCGGCCGTCCAGCGGGACGCGCGGATCGCGCAGGCCGAGGCGAACCGGCTGGCCACGGAGGCCGAGCAGCAGTCGTTCGCGCGGATGGCGGAGGCCACCCGGGACAGCGAGATCCTCCAGGCCGGCTACCAGGCCGAGCGCGACAAGGCCGCCGCCAAGGCCCAGCAGGCCGGACCGCTCGCGGACGCCGCGGCCCGGCAGGAGGTCGTCGTGCAGATGACCCGGGTCGCCGAACTGGAGGCACAGCGGACCGAGCAGCAGCTCCAGGCGGACGTGCGCAAGCCCGCGGACGCGAGGGCGTACGAGAAGCGCACCCTGGCCGAGGCCGAGCGTGACGCGCGTATCTCGGCGGCCCAGGCCAAGGCGAAGGAGACCGAGCTGGCCGCCGCGGCCGAGGCGACGCGGGTCAAGACGGCCGCGGCCGCCGAGGCCGAGGCGACCAAGGCGCGCGGTACGGCGACGGCAGCCTCGACCCGCGCCACCGGTGAGGCCGAGGCAGCAGCGGCCCAGGCCAGGGGCCTCGCCGAGGCCGAGGCGACGAAGGCCAAGGGTCTCGCCGAGGCGGAGGCCATCAAGGCGCGGGCCGCCGCCCTCGCCGAGAACCAGGAGGCCGTGGTCGCCCAGCAACTCGCCGAGAACTGGCCGGAGATCGTGCAGGCCGGGGCGTCCGCGTTCGGGAACGTCGACAACATGGTGGTGCTCAACGGCGCCGACGGCGTGGCGGACATGTTCGCCAAGGCGCTCACCATGGGCGGCACGGGCCTCGGTCTGGCCCGCCAGCTGCTCGCGTCCATGAACCAGAACGGTCAGGCACCGGCCGGGACTTCGTCCCTGAACGGGCTCACGCCACAGCCGCCGGCGCAGAAGGTGCCCGTGACGGAGAGCTAGCCGACAGCGGACACGGGGGTACCCCTTAGGGTGCCCCCGTGACTGCGTTTACCGATGAGAACGTCCCCGGCCGCTTCGGCGCCACCGCCACCACCGAGGCCGACCCCCGCGAGGTGGGCCGGGTGCGCACCGAGTACTCGCCCGCGCACGACGGCGACCCGGACCCCGGGGAGATCGTGTGGACCTGGGTGCCCTTCGAGGAGAACGACGGGCGCGGCAAGGACCGGCCCGTGCTGGTGGTGGCCAGGGAGGCGGCCGGGACCTTCCTCGCCGTGCAGCTGTCGAGCAAGCGGCACGACGGCGACCGCGAGTGGGTGGCGATCGGGAGCGGACCCTGGGACCGGACGGGCCGCGACTCCTGGGTGGACGTGGACCGCGTGCTGCGGCTGCACGAGGACGGCATGCGCCGGGAGGCGTGCGCGCTGGACCGCGGCCGGTTCGACCTGGTCAGGAGGCGGCTGCACGAGCGCTACGGCTGGACCTGAAAGCACCTTCACCACGGCTGGGCCTGGAACACCTTCGCTATGGCTGGACCTGAAACACGTTCGCTACGGCTGGACCTGGAACACCTTCTCGAAGGCGCCCCGCACCACACTGCCGGACGTGCGGTCCAGGACCCCGAAGACGACGTGCTCGAACGCCGTGTGGAACCGTCCTCCAGGGGCCAGCAGCGCCTGGAAGGCACCGGCCACCTGCACCGGGTCGTTCTGGAACACCCCGCACCCCCACGCCCCGAGCACCAGCCGCCGGTACCCCTCGGCCGCCGCCGCCTCCAGCACCCGCTCGGCGCGGACGGCGAGGGCCCGCGGCAGCTCGCCGGCCCGCTCCGGCGCCGTACGGCGGACGACACCGGCGTTGGGCGCGGCGGCCGTCAGGAAGCCGCAGCGGTACGGCTCGTCCAGCAGTCGGCCGCGGTCGTCGCGGAAGACGGGGACGGCCGGTGAGTGGATGACCCGGTCCGTGTAGAACGGGTCGCGGTGGGCCCGGTGGTGGTCGTAGAAGTCCCGGGTCTCCCGCACGCACGTGTACAGCGCGGAGGCCCGGCACAGGGCCTCCTCCTGGGCCTGGGCGCCGTTGAGATAGCCACCGCCCGGGTTGCGGGCCGAGGCGAAGTTCAGGACGGCCGGGTCGCCGCCGAGCCGGCGCGCGGCCTCCAGGCTGCTCTCGCCGGTGACCTCGACGAACAGCTCCGCCGGTGTCCAGGACGGCACGGCCACCGGCTCCGGCCCGTACAGCCGCGTCCCGGCCCGGGCCGCCTCGATGTCCGCCGCGAGGGACACCTCACGCCCGTCGGAGGCGCGGTAGCGACCCGCCTCGACGATCTGCTCGGTCTGCTGGGCGATCCCACGCAGGCGCGCGCTCATGGCGCCACCCCCGTGGGCGCCTCGATCGCGCGCCGTGCGCGCTCCCCCGTCGTGCTCATGCACGCATCGTGGGCGATGCTGGTCATACGGTGCAACGGAGTTTCCCCACCTCGAGAACACCCAGGAAACACGCAGGAAACGGAGATCCTCGGCCCCGCACGCGGGAATGTGCACCCTTGTGCGAATCGCCGCGAGGGTTTTGGGTGGGACGAGCAATGCCGACCCGGCCAACATCATCCGGGCCGGTGGCATGGTGGAATCTCAGGAGGATCCCGACATGTCCGATTCGGTTACCGACTGTAGCGACTGTACGGAGCCCCGCACCGCTCTGTCCGCCGCCGAGGTGGAGGCCCTGGTCAGGGGCATCTGCTTCAAGACCGGACCGCCCCGCACCGTCGGCGTCGAGGTGGAATGGCTCGTCCACGAGCTGCGCACCCCGCAGCTCCCCGTCACATCCCAACGACTCGAAGCGGCGTACGCCGCACTGCGGGACGTGCCCCTGAGCTCGGCGCTCACCGTCGAGCCCGGCGGTCAGCTGGAGCTCAGCTCGCCGCCCGCCGCCTCCCTCATGGAGTGCATCGGCACCGTCTCCGCCGACCTCGACGCCGTCCGCACGGCGCTCGCCGGGCACGATCTCGGCCTCGTCGGCCTCGGCCACGATCCCTGGCACCCGCCCCGCCGGTATCTCCACGAACCCCGCTACGACGCCATGGAGGCGTGCCTCGACCGCACCGGCCCGGCCGGCCGGGCCATGATGTGCACCTCCGCGTCCGTGCAGGTCTGTCTGGACGCCGGCCACGAGGAACCGGGTCCGCTCGGGCACGGGCGGCGCTGGTGGCTGGCGCACCAGTTGGGCGCGGTCCTGGTCGCCGCGTTCGCCAACTCCCCGCTGGTCGGCGGCGAGCCCACCGGCTGGCTCTCCACCCGGCAGCTGCTGTGGATGGAGATCGGCGCGGGCCGCGCGGGCGCGCCCCCGCTGGAGGGCGACCCCCGTGCGACCTGGGCGCGGCATGTGCTGGACGCCCCGGTGATGTGTATACGACGCGACGAGGGGGCCTGGGACGTCCCGGACGGCATGACCTTCCGGGAGTGGACCCGCTCCGGGGTGCCGAGGCCGCCGACCCGCGAGGATCTCGACTACCACATCACCACTCTCTTCCCGCCGGTCAGGCCACGGGGCCACATCGAGCTGCGCATGATGGACGCCCAGCCCGGCGAGGACGGCTGGATCGTGCCGCTGGCGGTGACGACGGCGCTGTTCGACGACCCCGAGGCGGCCGAGACCGCCTACCGCGCGGTGAAGCCGCTGGCGGAGCGGGCGCAGGGGCTGCCCGCCCCGCACAACCCGCTGTGGCTGGACGCGGCCCGCACCGGCCTCGCCGACCCGGAGCTGCACGAGGTGGCCGTGGAGTGCTTCACGGCCGCCCTGGACGCCCTGCCGAGGCTCGGCGCGACCGACGAGGTGCAGGACGCCGTCGCCGCGTATCTGGAGCGCTACGTCCGCCGGGGCCGCTGCCCCGCCGACGACCTGCTGGACCAGTTGCACGGCACGGACCCCGCCGACGACCTGCTTGTCGGCGCTTTTGAGGGCCGCGTCGGTCTGAACCGGCCGCACGGCAAGGCCTCCGCCGACGACCCACTGGGCCAGCCGCACGGCAACGACCCCGCCGGCGACCTGCCGGCCCGGCCGCACGGGAAGGACCTCCGCACATGACCGACGACGCCGAGACGCTCCGCGTACGGGCGCTGACCACTCTCACCACGGCCCGCGACCGCACCACGCTGCTGACCAGCTGCGTCGAGGACCCCGACCTCACCGCCCAGCACTCGCCGCTGATGTCCCCGCTGGTGTGGGACCTCGCCCACATCGGCAACCAGGAGGAGCTGTGGTTGCTGCGGGGGGTCGCGGGCCGGGAGGCGATGCGCCCGGAGATCGACGGCCTGTACGACGCCTTCGAGCACCCGCGCGCCGAACGGCCCAAGCTGCCGCTGCTGCCGCCCGTCGAGGCCCGGCGGTACGCGGCGGAGGTGCGCGGCAGGGTCCTGGATCTGCTGGAGTCGACCGCCTTCCACGGCACCCGGCTCACCGAGGCCGGTTTCGCCTTCGGGATGATCGCCCAGCACGAACAGCAGCACGACGAGACGATGCTGATCACCCATCAGCTCCGCAAGGGCCCCCAGGCCCTGACCGCGCCCGACCCGGACCCGGCCCCGCTGTACACCGGTCCGGCCGAAGTCCTCGTCCCCGGCGGCCCGTTCACGATGGGCACCTCCGACGAGCCCTGGGCGCTCGACAACGAACGCCCCGCGCACCGGCGCGAGGTGGCGCCGTTCTGGATCGACACGGCGCCGGTCACGAACGACGCGTTCCAGGAGTTCATCGAGGACGGCGGCTACTGGGTCGACCGCTGGTGGACACCGGCGGGCTGGGCGCACATCCGGGAGCACTCGATCGACGCCCCGCTGTTCTGGCGCCGGGACGGCGACCAGTGGCTGCGGCGGCGGTTCGGCGTCACCGAGGTGGTGCCGCCCGACGAGCCGGTGGTGCACGTGAGTTGGTACGAGGCCGACGCGTACGCCCGCTGGGCCGGGCGCCGGCTGCCGACGGAGGCCGAGTGGGAGAAGGCCGCCCGGCACGACCCGACCACGGGCCGCTCGATGCGCTACCCGTGGGGCGACGCCGACCCGGCGCCCGAGCACGCCAACCTCGGCCAGCGGCATCTGCGCCCGGCCCCCGCGGGCAGCTACCCGGAGGGTGAGTCGCCGCTGGGGGTACGCCAGTTGATCGGGGACGTGTGGGAGTGGACGGCGAGCGACTTCCTGCCGTACCCCGGGTTCCAGGCGTTCCCGTACAAGGAGTACTCGGAGGTGTTCTTCGGCCCCGAGTACAAGGTGCTGCGCGGCGGCTCGTTCGCCGTGGACCCGGTGGCCTGCCGGGGCACGTTCCGCAACTGGGACTACCCGATCCGGCGGCAGATCTTCTCCGGCTTCCGCACCGCCCGGTCCGCGGAGGGCGTCTGATGTGCCGTCACCTGGCCTATCTGGGGCCCGAGGAGCCGCTCGGCAGACTCCTGGTGACGCCGCCGCACGGCCTCTACCGGCAGTCGTGGGCGCCCCGGCGCCAGCGGTACGGCACGGTCAACGCCGATGGTTTCGGGGTCGGTTGGTACGCGCCGGGCGACCCGGTGCCGGCCCGCTACCGCCGGGCGGGCCCGATCTGGGCGGACCAGTCCTTCGCCGACCTCGCGCGGGTGGTCCGCACCGGCGCCCTCCTCGCCGCCGTCCGGGACGCGACGCTCTCGGGCGCGGACGCCGAGGCCGCCGCGGCCCCGTTCGCGAGCGGGCCGTGGCTGTTCAGCCACAACGGCGCCGTCAAGGGCTGGCCCCACTCCCTGGCGCCGTTGACGGAGACCCTTCCGGCAGCGGACCTGCTGGCGATGGAGGCCCGCAACGACTCGGCGTTCGTCTGGGCGCTGGTCCTCGCCCGGCTCCGGGCGGGCGACGAGGAGGGGCAGGCACTGGCGGACACGGTCCTGGAGGTCGCCGAGGCGGCCCCCGGGTCCCGGCTGAACCTGCTGCTCACCAACGGCGAGTCCATCGCCGCGACCGCCTGGGGCGACACGCTCTGGTATCTCGCGAGCCCCGGCCGCAGCACGGTCGTGGCCTCCGAGCCGTACGACGACGATCCGCACTGGCAGGAGGTCCCCGACCGCACCCTGCTCGCGGCCAGCGGCACGGACGTGCTGCTCACGCCGCTCAAGGAACCGTCCATGGAACCGCCGAAGGAGCCCCGCACGTGAGTCCGTTCCTTCTCACCCGCACCCTGCCCGAGGACGCCACCGAGGCCGCCCTGCGCGCCGACGTCCTGCACGGCCTGACCCACACTCCGAAGACGCTCCCGCCGAAGTGGTTCTACGACGCCCACGGCAGCGAACTCTTCGACCGGATCACCGAGTTGGAGGAGTACTACCCCACCCGCGCCGAGCGCGAGATCCTCGTGGCCCGCGCCGGTGAGATCGCCGCCGCGACCGGGGCCCGCACCCTGGTCGAACTGGGCTCCGGCTCCTCGGAGAAGACTCGGTACGTCATCGACGCGCTCACCGAGCTGCACACGTACGTGCCGGTCGACGTCAGCGAGAGCGCGCTCACCCAGGCCGGTCACGCGCTCATCGCCGAGCGGCCGGCGCTGAGCGTGCACGCGCTCATCGCGGACTTCACCGCCGAACTGGCCCTGCCCGAGACGCCGGGACCCCGGCTGGTCGCCTTCCTCGGCGGCACGATCGGCAACCTGCTGCCGGCCGAGCGGGCGGTGTTCCTGGCCTCGGTCCGCGCCCTGCTCTCCCCCGGCGACGCCCTGCTGCTCGGCACGGACCTGGTGAAGGACGAGAAGGTGCTGGTCAGGGCGTACGACGACGCGGCGGGCGTGACGGCCGCGTTCAACAAGAACGTCCTGACCGTCGTCGACCGCGAGCTGGGCGCCGACTTCGACCCCGGCGCCTTCGACCATGTGGCGCTCTGGGACGCGGAGCACGAGTGGATCGAGATGCGGCTGAGGTCCCGTACCGCCCAGACGGTGAAGATCCCGGCGCTGGACCTCGCCGTGGACTTCGCGGCGGGCGAGGAGCTGCACACGGAGATCTCGGCGAAGTTCCGGAAGGAGGGCGTGCGGTCCGAACTGTCCGCCGCGGGGCTGGAGTTGTCCCACTGGTGGACGGACGAGGAGGGCCGCTTCGCGTTGTCGCTGAGCCGGGTGCGGTGACGGACGGCTCGCGCTCTGCCGTCGCCTGGGGCACGGTGGTTCCATGACGAATCACACCTATCGGGTGACCGAGATCGTCGGCACCTCGCCCGACGGCGTCGACCAGGCGATCAGCAACGGGATCAGCCGCGCCTCCCAGACCCTCCGCAACCTCGACTGGTTCGAGGTGACGCAGGTGCGGGGCCAGATCGAGAACGGTCAGGTCGCGCACTGGCAGGTGGGCCTGAAAGTCGGCTTCCGCCTGGAGGAGTCGGACTGACCGACCGCCCTCAGGTCCGCCCCTCCCGCTCCTGCGCGGTCTTCAGCGCGGCGGAAGGGGCGGTCCAGCGGGCCCGTACCACCGTGAAACCGGCCTGCTCGGCGTCCGCGCAGACCAGTTCGTCGTCGTCGACCAGCACCCGGACGTCCCGGGTGCGGTCGAGGCGGCGGAGGGTCTCCAGCTTGGTGCGCCGGGCGGGCCTGCGGTCGTTGTCCCGCCGCATGTAGATACGCCCCTCGGGCAGCCCCTGCGCGGCCAGCCAGTCCCGCGTGTCCTGGCGGCACCGCTCGGGCCGGCCGGTGAGGTAGACGACCTCGCACTCCGCCGCATGCTCCAGGACCAGCGCGATGCCCTCCGGAAGAGGCGGGTCGGCGGGCGCGGCGGCGAAGAACCCGTCCCAGTCACGCGGCTGCCGCTCCAGGAAGTGCTGCCGGTGGGCGGTGTCCGCGAGGGTGTTGTCGAGGTCGAACACGGCCAGGGGGCGCTTGCTGCTGTCGGTCACGTCACTCACCCTAACCAAGAAGCGGCAATTGTTAATGGGATCCATTTTCATGTAGCGTCCTCGGTGCTCGCTGCCCCACCGAGGAGGTCCCTGTCATGGCTGTCCCCAAGCGGAAGATGTCCCGCAGCAACACCCGCCACCGCCGCGCGCAGTGGAAGGCGGCCACGCCGTCGCTGGTGCCCGTCACGATCGACGGCGTACGTCACCTCGTACCGCAGAACCTGGTCAAGGCGTACGAGCGCGGCCTGCTGCGCCCCGAAGGCTGAGCGCCTGATGCCTCCCCACGACCGCCTGCCGGTCACCGTCCTGTCCGGGTTCCTCGGGGCGGGCAAGACCACGCTGCTCAACCATGTGCTGGCCAACCGCGAGGGCCTGCGGGTCGCCGTGATCGTCAACGACATGAGCGAGGTCAACATCGACGCCGCGCTGGTGCGGGGCGGCGAGGCCGCGCTGTCGCGCACCGAGGAACGCCTGGTCGAGATGACCAACGGCTGCATCTGCTGCACACTCCGCGACGACCTCCTGGAGGAGGTCGACCGGCTGGCCCGGGAGGGCAGGTTCGACCACCTGCTCATCGAATCGTCGGGCATCTCCGAACCCCTGCCCGTCGCCGCCACCTTCTCCTTCGCCCGCGACGACGGGGCCACCCTCGGGGACGTCGCCCACCTGGACACCATGGTCACGGTCGTGGACGCGGCCAACTTCCTGCCCGAGCTGGACAGCGGCGACGAACTCGCCGAGCGCGGCCTCGCGCCCTTCGAGGACGACGAACGCACGGTGAGCGATCTGCTCGTGGACCAGATCGAGTTCGCGGACGTCCTGGTCCTCAACAAGCTCGACCTGGTCGACGCGGACGCCGCGGCCCGCCTGCGCGCGGCCCTGCGCCGCCTCAACCCCGTCGCCCGGATCGTCGACGCCCGCCACGCCCGCGTGGACCTCGGACAGGTCCTGGGCACCGGCCTGTTCGACCTGGACCGCGCACAGCAGGCGCCGGGCTGGGTCCAGGAGCTCAACGGCGAACACGTCCCCGAGACCGAGGAGTACGGCGTCTCCTCCACCGTCTTCCGCTCCGAACTCCCCTTCCATCCCACCCGGTTGTGGGACTTCGTGACGCAAGACCTCGACGGCGGCGCCCACGGCCGCGTCCTGCGTTCGAAGGGCTTCTTCACCCTCGCGAGCCGCCCGCTGGTGACGGGCCTGTGGTCCCAGGCGGGCTCGGTGGCCCGCTTCGAGCCGTCGGCGGCCCGCGACGACGAGGCGCCGTACGCGCAGGAGCTGGTGTTCATCGGCACGGGCTTGGACCACGCGGGTCTGCACAGGGCACTGACGGCCTGCCTCATGACGCCGGACGACGGCGCGCCCTTCCCCGACCCCTTCCCGGCATGGGACACGTACGGGATCGACGACGCCTGCGAGCACGAGCACACCCTGACGGCCTGAGACGGAGACGGCTGGCGGAATACCGGACCCCTGCGCAGCGTCATGACAGACGTGAGCCTCAGCCAGCAGACCGTCCGGTTCTCCGTCCTCGACCGTTCCCGCACCCGCGAGGGGCACTCGAACGCCGAGGCCCTGCGGGACACCGTGCGGTTCGCGCAGGAGGTGGAGGCGCTCGGCTATCACCGCTTCTGGGTGTCGGAGCATCACGGTGTGCCCGGTGTCGCCGGTTCCGCGCCGACCGTCCTGGCGGCGGCCGTGGCGGCGGCGACCCGGCGCATCCGGGTCGGTACGGGCGGTGTGATGCTGCCGAACCACCGGCCCCTGGTCGTGGCCGAACAGTTCGGCGTGCTGGAGTCCCTCTTCCCCGGCCGCATCGACATGGGTCTGGGCCGCTCGGTGGGCTTCACCGACGGCGTCCGCAAGGCGCTGGGCCGCGACAAGGACGACGCCGACGACTTCGCCGCCCAGCTCGACGAACTGCTCGGCTGGTTCGCCGGCACCTCCCCGACCGGGGTGCACGCCCGCCCCGCGGAGGGCCTGACCGTCCCGCCCTTCGTCCTCGCGATGGGCGAGGGCGCCGCCATCGCCGCCCGGGCGGGTCTGCCGATGGTCATCGGCGACCTCCGGAACCGCGAGAAGATGCGCCGCGGCATCGACCACTACCGCACGCACTTCCGCCCCTCCCCCTGGGCGAGCGAGCCGTACGTCGTCATCTCGGGCACGATCGCCGTGGCCGCGACCCCCGAGGAGGCCCGGCGCCTCCTCGTCTCCGAGGCCTGGTCGATGGCCCACTCCCGCACCCACGGCACCTTCCCGCCCCTGCCCCCGGCCGACCGCGTCGCCTCCCTCCCGATGTCCGCCAAGGAGCGCGGCTTCTACGAGTCCGGCCTCACCGGCCAGCTCGCGGGCACCGAGGACCAGGTCGCCCACGAGCTGGAGACGGTGCTGAAGGAGACCGGCGCCCAGGAGGTCCTGGTCACGACGAGCACGTACGACCGCGACGCCCTGCTGGACTCCTACCGACGGCTGGCCTCGATCGTCTCCGACTAGAGTTCCCCCTCATGCACACCCCACATGACCCGTATGTCCGTGTCCGCGGTGCCCGGGAGCACAACCTCAGGAACGTGGACGTCGACATCCCCCGGGACGTGCTCGTCGTGTTCACCGGGGTGTCCGGGTCCGGGAAGTCGTCGTTGGCGTTCGGGACCGTGTACGCGGAGGCGCAGCGGCGGTATTTCGAGTCGGTGGCGCCGTACGCGCGGCGGCTGATCCATCAAGTGGGGGCGCCGAAGGTCGGGGAGATCACCGGGCTGCCGCCGGCCGTGTCGCTGGAGCAGCGGCGGGCCGCGCCCACGTCGCGGTCGTCGGTGGGGACGGTCACCAACCTGTCGAACTCGCTGCGGATGCTCTTCTCCCGGGCCGGCGACTACCCGGAGGGGGCCGAGCGGCTCGAGTCGGACGCGTTCTCGCCGAACACGGCCGCCGGGGCCTGCCCAGCGTGTCACGGGCTGGGGCGAGTGCACCGGACCAGTGAGGAGCTGCTCGTCCCCGACCCCTCCCTGTCCGTCCGGGACGGGGCGATCGCCGCCTGGCCCGGGGCCTGGCAGGGCAAGAACCTGCGCGACATCCTCGACGCGCTCGGGTACGACGTGGACCGGCCCTGGCGTGAACTCCCCGCCGAGCAGCGCGAGTGGATCCTGTTCACGGACGAGCAGCCGGTCGTCACCGTGCACCCGGTGCGGGACGCCGACCGCATCCAACGGCCGTACCAGGGCACGTACATGAGCGCGCACCGGTATGTCATGAAGACCTTCTCGGACTCCAAGAGCCCGACCCTGCGGGCGAAGGCGGAGCGGTTCCTGAGCAGTGCGCCCTGTCCGGCGTGCGGGGGCAGCCGGCTGCGGCCGGAGGCGCTGGCGGTGACGTTCGCGGGGCGGACCATCGCCGAGCTCGCCGCCCTGCCGTTGACCGATCTGGCCGGGCATCTCGTCGCGGACGGCGAGACCGCCCGTGTCCTCACCGACGACCTGCGGTCCCGTATCGCGCCCGTCCTCGAACTCGGCCTCGGCTACCTCAGCCTCGACCGGGCCACCCCCACGCTTTCGGCGGGCGAACTCCAACGCCTGCGGCTGGCCACCCAGTTGCGCTCGGGCCTTTTCGGTGTGGTGTACGTCCTCGACGAACCCTCCGCCGGACTCCACCCGGCCGACACGGAGGCCCTGCTCACCGTCCTGGCCCGGCTGAAGGCGGCGGGCAACTCGGTGTTCGTGGTGGAGCACCATCTCGACGTCGTGCGGGGCGCTGACTGGCTGGTGGACGTGGGGCCGCTCGCCGGTGAGCACGGCGGCCGGGTGCTGCACAGCGGCCCGGTGGCGGAGCTGGCCTCGGTCGAGGAGTCGGCCACCGCCCGGTATCTCTTCGGCCGCTCACCGGTCCCGGCGCGTGAAGTACGCACGCCCGGCGGGCAGTTGAAGGTCGGCCCCGTCTCCCGGCACAACCTGCGTGCCGTGACCGCCGAGTTCCCGCTCGGTGTCCTCACCGCCGTGACCGGCGTCTCGGGTTCGGGGAAGTCCACGCTCATCGGGGAGATCACGGAGGAGCTCCCGGGTGTGGGCCGGCTCGTCTCGGTCGACCAGCGGCCCATCGGGCGCACCCCGCGCTCCAACCTCGCCACCTACACCGGTCTCTTCGACGTCGTGCGCAAGGAGTTCGCGGCGACGGAGGAGGCCCGTCGGCGCGGCTTCGGTGTGGGGCGGTTCTCCTTCAACGTCAGCGGCGGGCGCTGCGAGACCTGCCAGGGCGAGGGGTTCGTCAGCGTGGAACTGCTGTTCCTGCCGAGCACCTACGCCCCGTGCCCCGACTGCGGCGGCGCCCGCTACAACCCCGAGACCCTCGAAGTGACGTACCGGGGACGGAACATCGCGCAGGTGCTGGACCTCACGGTGGAGTCCGCGGCGGACTTCTTCACGGACACCCCGGCCGTGGCGCGCAGCCTGCGCACGCTGCTCGACGTGGGCCTCGGCTATCTGCGCCTCGGCCAGCCCGCCACCGAACTCTCCGGCGGGGAGGCCCAGCGCATCAAGCTCGCGAGCGAACTCCAGCGCGGCCGCCGCGGCCACACCCTCTATCTCCTCGACGAGCCCACCACCGGCCTGCACCCCGCCGATGTCGACGTCCTGATGCGCCAGCTGCACGGCCTCGTCGACACCGGGAACACCGTCATCGTCGTCGAGCACGACATGTCGGTCGTCGCGGGCGCGGACTGGGTGATCGACCTGGGCCCGGGCGGCGGCGACCAGGGCGGACGCATCGTCGCGGCCGGACCGCCGACCGAGGTGGCACGCACGGAGGGCAGCACGACGGCCGCCTATCTGGCCCGCGCCCTGGCCTGAACTCCCGGCGCGGGCCGCACCGGCGGTGGCAGCGCGCTGTGCCAGGCGGCGCCTACGCCACCAACGCCGAGTGGATCCACCCCAGTTGGGCCGTCGCCCCCGGCTGCGCGGCCAGCGCGAGCGCGCGCCGGTCGGGGTGGCTGCCGTACGGAATGGCCTCCTGTATCTCCACCTCCGCCACCAGTCCCCGCGTCGACACCACCCGCCACACCGAGGCGAGCAGACTGTCCTCGCCGACGAACGCGGGCGCGGTGCTGGCCGTACCGCCGTCCAAGTGGTAGCGCAGCCGCACCGGTTGGACGGGGACCCGCGCGTCCAGGGCGGCCTGGAAGGCGGCGCGGCGGAAGGTGCCCTGGGCGCGTCCGCACCACGTGCTGCCCTCGGGGAAGACGCCGACCGCCTGGCCGGCGCGCAGCGCGCGGGCGATGTGGTCCACCGTGTCCGGGAGGGTGCGCAGCCGGTCCCGGTCGATGAACAGCACCCCGCCCCTGGCGGCGAGCGCGCCCGCCACCGGCCACCGCCGGATCTCGGCCTTGGCGACCATCCGTGCCGGGCGCACGGCGCCGAGCAGCGGGATGTCCAGCCAGGAGATGTGGTTGGCGACCAGCAGCGTGCCGCCGGTGGGTGCGGCGGTGCCGGTGACACGGACCCGGACCCCCGCGGCCCGTACGATCCACCGGCACCACCGCCGGACCACCTCGGCGGGGATGCGCACGCCGAGCGGCAGCAGCACGACCCCGGCGAGCACCAGGACCGCGACCGCCGTGAGCCGCAGCACGGCACGCGGTACGGCCGTCGCGGACCCCGTCGGCTCCACGCACGTCCCCGGGGTGCAGGGCGCGCTCGGCAGCCAGACGCTCATCAGGCCGGTACGAGGGAGAGGAAGTGCCGCAGATAGCGCGGGTTGACCCGACGCATCGACAGCAGCACGTACAGGTCGGCGACCCCGAAGTCCGGGTCGTGGGCGGGCTCCCCGCAGACCCAGGCGCCGAGCCGGAGGTAGCCGCGCAGCAGGGCCGGCAGCTCACCGCGGCCTGCGGCGGGCTCGCCGGGGACCCACGGCAGCAGCGGGCGCACCCGGTACTCCTCCGGCGCCAGGTGCTTGGCCCGCACCCGCTCCCAGGTCGCGGAGGCCAGCGCACCGCCGTCGGCGAGCGGGAGGGAGCAGCAGCCGGCCAGCCACTCGTGGCCGCGGTCGACCATGTAGCGGGCGATGCCGGCCCAGATGAGCCCGATGACGGCGCCGTCGCGGTGGTCGGGGTGCACGCAGGAGCGGCCGACCTCGACCAGGCCGGGGCGCAGGGCGTCGAGCGGGGCGAGGTCGAACTCGCCCTCGGAGTACAGGCGTCCGGCGATCGCGGCCCGCTCGGGCGGCAGCAGCCGGTAGGTGCCGACGACCTGTCCGGTGCTCGTGTCGGTGACGAGCAGATGGTCGCAGTAGGCGTCGAAGGCGTCGACGTCGAGCCCCGGCTGGGGGCTCGCGAGCAGGGCGCCCATCTCGCCGGCGAACACGTCGTGCCGCAGCCGCTGGGCGGCGCGCACGTCGGCCTCGTCGCGGGCGAGGGAGACGGTGTAGCGGGCGGGGGCGGCGGAGAGGGGCGGGGAGTCCAGAGCGGATACGGCGGTCATGGCTCACTCCAGGTCACGGGCCGGTCGGCCTGAGGGGGAAGAACAGGCCGGCGGGTACGGCCTGCGCGTACCTGTTCTTCCGATGCCGTCTGGCCGGTACGTGACCGGGGGCGGGAGCCGGGATGTGGGGTTGCTGAACGCCGTGGTCCGTGACCGTCACGTGGCCGGAACGCAACCTCCCAGCCAGTAGCGCGTCTCCGCCTCGTCGAGGACGCGCTCGAGGACGAGGTCTCCGGTCATGTTCGGGAAGAACCGGCCGGAGGGCCAGCTGCGCTCGTAGGCCGGCGGGTCCAGGACGAGCAGGCGTACGCCGTCGACGACGGGGATGTCGGCGGGGGTGCCCTCGTTCCACACCCACTCCCCGCCGGGGGTCATGAGGTTGAAGGAGCCCACGGTGTGCACCTGTCCGGGCGCGTCCCGGCACACGGCGACCTCCTGCGGTGACGGGGCGTGGCCGGGCACGTGACCGCCGCCGACGAGGAGGTCCGCGAGAAGGGTGTGCAGCTGGAAGTTGTCGCCTATGCCAGCCATGCGCATCCGGTAGCCGGTGCCGGACGGGCGGTGCAGGACGACGAGCGGTTCGTCGTCGAGGACGAGCAGCGCGTACTTCAGGCACTTGAACTCATGCCCGGTCGTCTCCTCGACCGTCGTGACCGCCCGCACCAGCCGGGCGCGCAGCGAGCCGTCCAGCGCGGTGCGCACGCCGGGGTCGTTGAGCAGAGCGAGACAGGCCATCTCGAACTGGGGCAACGACAGCCAGGCCAGGGCCGGTTCGGGCCCCACCCGCTCGAACAGGGCCGGGTGGGCGTCGCTGTCGTCCGGGTGGGGGTGGTCGCCGCCGCCGGTCGCCTGCCAGCGTTCGCAGAACTCCCCGATCTCGGCGAGCGTTTCGGCCAGCTCCACGAAGACGTACGGGGCGCAGGGCCGCGGGTCGGCGCCGCGCTCCACGCACGCGCCGACGATCACCGCGACGACTCCGCGCGGCCCCGGCGGCACTTCGGGCAGCAGCGCGGCGAGCCGCGGTGCGGCCTGCGCGGTCTCGTGCGGGCCAGCCTCGCCGAGGCTGCGGTGCAGCTCCTGGAACGCGCGCTCGGCCCCGTCCGGGTCCTGTCCGCGCACCGCGGTCTCGAATGCGGTGACGGCATCGAGGAACCGCTCCCCCGTCTGTGTTCCGAAGATCATGCGCACAGGCTATCGAGGCCGGGAAGGCGACAGGCTGTCGAGGTCGGGAAGACGACAGGCCGCCGAGGTCGGAAAGGCGAGACGGGGCCGGGGAGCACCACTCCCGGCCCCGCCCGTCCGCACCCTGTCGGCGAACGTCCTTGTGTGGTCCACCTGTTGGCGACCTGGTGAGTGAGCCGTGGGTCTACCTCCTGGCGACCTTGCGCGTGGCCCGCAGCCACTCCTTGTTCATGCTCGTGATCGACATCAGCGGGATGCCCTTCGGACAGGCGGTCGCGCACTCACCGGTGAGGGTGCAGCCGCCGAAGCCCTCCTCGTCCATCTGCGCCACCATGTCCAGCACCCGCGTCTCCCGCTCGGGCGCCCCTTGCGGCAGCACGTTCAGGTGGTTGACCTTGGCCGAGGTGAACAGCATCGCCGCCCCGTTGGGGCACGCGGCGACACACGCCCCGCAGCCGATGCACTCGGCGTGCTCGAAGGCGAAGTCGGCGTCCGGCTTGGGCACCGGCGTCGCGTGTGCCTCCGGCGCGGCACCCGTCGGCGCGGTGATGTAACCGCCGGCCTGGATGATCCGGTCGAAGGCCGACCGGTCCACGACCAGGTCCTTGATCACGGGGAACGCCGAGGCCCGCCACGGCTCGATGTCGATCGTGTCGCCGTCCTTGAAGGACCGCATGTGCAGCTGGCAGGTGGTGGTGCGCTCGGGCCCGTGGGCGTCGCCGTTGATGACGAGGGAGCACGCGCCGCAGATGCCCTCGCGGCAGTCGTGGTCGAAGGCCACGGGGTCCTCACCGCGCAGGATGAGCTCCTCGTTGAGCGTGTCGAGCATCTCGAGGAAGGACATGTCGGAGGAGATGCCGTCCACCTCGTACGTGGACATGGCGCCTTCGGCGTCGGCGTTCTTCTGCCGCCAGACGCGCAGGGTGAGCTTCATGCGTAGCTCCGCTGGGTGGGGTGGACGTACTCGAAGACCAGGTCTTCCTTGTGCAGGACGGGAGATGAGCCGGTGCTCGTGAACTCCCAGGCGGCCGCGTAGGCGAACTCCTCGTCCCGGCGGGCCGCTTCGCCGTCCGGGGTCTGGGACTCCTCGCGGAAGTGGCCGCCGCAGGACTCGGCACGGTGCAGTGCGTCGAGGCACATCAGCTCGGCGAGCTCCAGGTAGTCGACGACGCGATTCGCCTTCTCCAGCGACTGGTTGAACTCCTCGCCGGTGCCGGGGACCTTGATGCGCCGCCAGAACTCCTCGCGGATCTGCGGGATGCGCTCCAGGGCCTTGCGCAGTCCGGCGTCGGTGCGGGCCATGCCGCAGAACTCCCACATGAGTTCGCCGACCTCGCGGTGGAAGGAGTCAGGGGTGCGGTCGCCGTCGACGGCGAGCAGCAGGTTGAGCCGGTCCTCGGTCTCCGCCAACACCTCCTGGACGACGGGGTGTTCGGCGCTCACCGCGTCCTGGTGGGGGTTGCGGGCGAGGTAGTCGTTGATGGTCGCCGGGAGCACGAAGTAGCCGTCGGCGAGACCCTGCATCAGCGCAGAGGCACCGAGCCGGTTGGCGCCGTGGTCGGAGAAGTTGGCCTCGCCGATCGCGAACAGGCCGGGGACGGTGGTCTGGAGGTCGTAGTCGACCCACAGCCCGCCCATCGTGTAGTGCACGGCGGGGTAGATCCGCATCGGGACCTGGTACGGGTCCTCGTCGGTGATCCGCGCGTACATGTCGAAGAGGTTGCCGTACTTGGCCTCGACCGCCTTGCGGCCCATGCGCTTGATGGCGTCGGCGAAGTCGAGGTAGACGCCCTGCCCGCCGGGTCCGACCCCGCGCCCCTCGTCACAGACGTTCTTCGCGGCGCGGGAGGCGATGTCACGCGGGACGAGGTTGCCGAAGGAGGGGTAGATGCGCTCCAGGTAGTAGTCGCGCTCGTCCTCGGGGATCTTGTTCGGCGGCCGGTCGTCGCCCTTGGCCTTCGGGACCCAGATCCGGCCGTCGTTGCGCAGCGACTCGCTCATCAGCGTCAGCTTGGACTGGTGGTCGCCGGTGCGCGGGATGCAGGTGGGGTGGATCTGGGTGAAGCAGGGGTTGGCGAAGTAGGCGCCGCGCCGGTGGGCCCGCCAGATGGCGGTGGCGTTGGAGTTCATCGCGTTGGTCGACAGGTAGAAGACATTGCCGTAGCCGCCGCTGGCGAGAACGACGGCGTCCGCGAAGTACGTGTCGATCTTCCCGGTGATGAGATCCCTGGCGACGATCCCGCGCGCCCGTCCGTCGACGACGATCAGGTCGAGCATCTCGGTGCGCGGGTGCATCTCGATGTTCCCGGCCGCGATCTGCCGGCTGAGCGCCTGGTAGGCGCCGAGCAGCAGCTGCTGGCCCGTCTGGCCGCGGGCGTAGAAGGTCCGCGAGACCTGGACGCCGCCGAAGGACCGGGTGTCGAGCAGCCCGCCGTACTCGCGGGCGAACGGCACGCCCTGCGCCACGCACTGGTCGATGATCTCGACGGAGATCTGCGCGAGCCGGTGCACGTTCGACTCCCGGGCCCGGAAGTCGCCGCCCTTGACGGTGTCGTAGAACAGCCGGTGGATGGAGTCGCCGTCGTTGCGGTAGTTCTTCGCCGCGTTGATGCCGCCCTGCGCGGCGATGGAGTGGGCGCGGCGCGGGGAGTCCTGGTAGCAGAACTGGACGACGTGGTAGCCCTGTTCGGCGAGCGTGGCCCCGGCGGAACCGCCGGCCAGGCCGGTGCCCACCACGATCACGGTGTGCTTGCGCCGGTTGGCGGGGTTGACCAGCTTGGCCTCGAAACGGCGCTTGTCCCAGCGCTCGTTGACCGGGCCGGACGGGGCCTTGGTGTCGACGACCGGTGCGCCGGTCGCGTACTCCGTGTAAGAGGTCATGTTCAGCTCACCACTCCGGTCATGACGCCCACGGGTACGGCGATGAAGCCGGCCGTGAGCAGCAGTGCGAGGACGTTGGCCGTGGCCTTCAGGGCGCGGTCGCGGGTGCGGCTGCCGGCGCCGAGGGTCTGGGCGGCGCTCCAGAAGCCGTGCCGGACGTGCAGGCCGAGGGCGAGCATCGCGACGATGTAGATGACGTTGCCGTACCAGGTGGAGAAGGTGTCCACGACGTTCTGGTAGGGGTGCCCCTCCTGGAAGCCGCCCGAGTGCACGGTGCCGGTCGTCAGGTCCAGGAGGTGCCAGACGATGAAGAGGCCGAGGATGATGCCGCCCCAGCGCATGGTGCGGGTCGCATAGCTCGAACGCGGCTTGCTGTGGACGTACTTGGTGGGCCGCGCCTTGATGTCGCGGCGGCTGAGCTGGTAGGCGGAGACGGCGTGCGCGACGACCGCGACGACGAGGACGACGCGGATGACCCAAAGCGTCCACTCGTAGTGCATGAAGGGCTCGCCGAGGGTGCGCAGCCAGTGCGCGTAGTGGTTGAACTCGCCGGCCCCGAAGAAGATCTTCAGGTTCCCGATCATGTGGACGACCAGGTACGACAGCATGATCAGCCCGCTGACGGCCATCACCGTCTTCTTGCCGACGGAGCTGTCCCACACGGTGCGCGCCATGGACGGCCGTCGGTCCGTCCGCGTTGCCAGTGCCATGTTCATGAACGCTAGGGCCGCCCGACCCCATCGGTCCAAGACATGGTCCGGCTTGATTCGATAGGCAGCGGCTATCGACCGGCTATCGTACGACCATGCAGTTCACGCAGCTCCAGTACTTCGTGGCGGTCGCCGAGACCAGGCACTTCACCAGGGCCGCGGACCTGGTCCACGTCGCCCAGCCGTCGCTGTCCCAGCAGATCAAGGCGCTGGAGCGGGAGCTGGGCGCGGACCTGTTCCTCCGGGCCCGGGGCAACATCACCCTGACCGACGCGGGCGAGGCCCTGCTCCCGCTCGCCCGCCGCATCCTGGCCGACGCGGACACCGCCCGCTACGAGGTGCAGGAACTGGTCCAGCTGCGCAGCGGCCGGGTCCGCCTGGGCGCGACCCCCAGCCTGTGCACCGGCCTTCTCCCCGACGTCCTGCGCGCCTTCCACGACCGCTATCCCGGCATCCGCCTCCTCATCGAGGAGGGCGGCTCCCACGACCTGGTCCGCGAACTGGCCCGTGGCGCCCTGGACCTCGCGCTGGTCGTCCTCCCGCTCCCGACCCCGTCCCCCGCGCTGACGACGGTGGAGCTGCTGCGCGAGGACCTGGTGGTGGTCTCGTCCCCGGAGGCTGCCAAGCCCGGCGACGGCCGCCGCACCGTACGCATCGCCGACCTGGAGGGCGAGCGTCTGGTGATGTTCCGGCACGGCTACGACCTGCGTGAACTGACGGTCGCCGCCTGCCGCGCCGAGGGCTTCGAGCCGGACTTCGCGGTGGAGGGCGGGGAGATGGACGCGGTGCTGGGGTTCGTGCGCGCGGGGCTGGGGGTGGCCGTCGTACCGCGCATGGTCGCGGCGCGTTCCGGCCGGGGCCTGCGCGTCACCCCGCTCGCCCGTCCCGGCCTGCACCGGACGATCGCCCTGGCCCACCGCAGCGACGTGGCACCGCCGCGCGCCGCGCGGGAGTTGCAGCGGATGCTGCTCGAAAGGTGACGGGCCGCTAGCCTGCCCTGCGCTCCGCCGCGGCCTGCCGCACGGCGTCCAGTGGGATCCGCGCCTGTTCGCACAGCGTGGCCAGGTCGAAGTAGATCGTCTCGCCGGCCATGAGGCCCTGTTCGAAGGGGACGACGTTGGCGAAGGGCACCTCGAAGGAACCTCCACCGGGCGGGACCCCGAGCCAGTCGCCCCGGCTCGTGCCGCGCAGGGTCCCCCACACCACGATGACCTTGTCGCCGAAGGCGATGCCCTCGTCCTGCGGGGCCAGGTCCGGGAAGGCGATGAAGTACTGCTGTTCGTACGCGGCCCGCACCGCGTCCCGCCCCTGACTGCGCAGCCCCAGGGCCTGCGTCTCCAGGAAGCAGTCGTCGACGAAGGTCTGCAGGATCGAGTCGATGTCCCGCGCCGCCTCGGCCTCGCGGTGGGCCTCGAAGAGGCGACGCATGTTGGTGACGTCCATGTCCGCGCTCCCTCCGCTCAGGGTGCCGGTGCCCCCTCTTCGATCGTAGGAAGGGGGACACCGGACAGCCACCGCACGGCCCTCAGCCCGTCGCGTCCACCAGCGCCAGCTCGTGCAGCCGCTCCGGCGGGCCCGGGCGGGCGTAGTACCATCCCTGGGCCGTGTCGCAGCCCAGTATCCGCAGCTGCTCGGCCTGGGCGCCGGTCTCCACACCCTCGACCGTGACCGCGAGGTCCAGGCTGTGCGCGAGTGAGACGATGCCCTCGACGATCTTCAGGTCGACGGGGTCGGCCGGGAACTGCTGCATGCTCTGGGTGAAGGAGCGGTCCAGCTTGAGGATGCTCACCGGCAGGCGGCGCAGGTTCGCCAGGTTCGAGTAGCCGGTGCCGAAGTCGTCCAGGGCGATGTCGACGCCCATCTCGGCCAGCCGGCGCAACGGCTTGAGCAGGTCGTCGTCCGCGCCGATCAGCGCCGACTCGGTGACCTCCAGGCAGAGCGCGTCCGGCTCGACGCCCGTGCGCTCCAGGATGTCCACCGTGTCCTGCACCAGGCCGGGGTGGGTGAGCTGGCACGGCGAGAGGTTGACGTTGATACGCATCGGCCCCGCGTCCGCGTGCCGTTCTCGCCACTCGCGGGCCTGCCGGACGGACTGCTCCAGGACCCAGCGGCCCAGCGGGACGATCAGACCGGTGTGCTCGGCGAGCGGGATGAACCGGTCGGGGCCGAGGACGCCGTGCTGCGGGTGCAGCCAGCGGACCAGGGCCTCGGCGCCGCGGACGCTGCCGTCACCGAGGTGGACCAGCGGCTGGTACTCGATGAAGAACTCGCCCCGGTCCAGGGCCGTGGGCAGCGCGGTCGTCAGGCCGTGCCGGGTGATCGCCCGCGCGTCCGCCTCCGCGTCCGCCAGCTCGAAGCGGTTGCCGCCCGAGGCCTTGGCCCGGTACATCGTGATGTCGGCGCTGCGCAGCACCTCCGCCGCGCTGCGCTCCCCCGCCGGGCCCTCGACGATGCCGATGCTGCCACGCACGGTCAGCTCACGGCCGTCGACGCTGACCGGGGCGACCAGCGCGTTCATGATCCGCGAGGCGAGCTCGTCGACCTCGCGCTCGGTGTCGGGCCCCGTCGTCAGCGCCACGAACTCGTCACCGCCCAGACGAGCGACCATCTCGCCGGGCGCGGTGGTGCACGACTGGAGCCGGTCGGCCACCTCCACCAGCAGCCGGTCGCCGGCCGCGTGGCCGAGGCTGTCGTTGATGGTCTTGAAGCCGTCGAGGTCGAGGTAGCACAGCCCGAACCGCTGGCCCTTCCCCGCGCCGAGCGCCTTCTCCAGGCGCTCGAAGAAGAAGGTGCGGTTGGGCAGGCCGGTGAGCGCGTCGTGGGTGGCCTCGTAGCGCAGCCGGAGGTTGAGGAGCCGGCGCTCGGTGGTGTCCTCCATCAGCGCCAGCTGGTACTGCGGGTTGCCGTCCGCGTCGCGCAGCAGGGAGACCGTGAGGTTGGTCCACAGGGCCGTTCCGTCAGGGCGGGAGAACGCCTTCTCCACGTGATAGTGCTCGCGGTCGCCGCGGACGAGTTCGTCGTAGAGGGTCCAGGTCTGCGGCGCGTCCTCGGGGTGGGTCCAATCCGCCACGTTGCGGCCCAGCATCGTCTGCTCGGTGATGCCGAACATCCGCAGCAGCGCCTCGTTGACCTGGAGGATGTTGCCGTCGAGGTCGGCCATGCCGATCCCTATCGCGGCGCCCTCGAAGACCGCGCGGAAGCGGGCCTCGCTCGCGTGCAGCGCCTGGGCGACCACGCCCTGCGCCTTCAGGGCGGCCGCGGAGATCGCCTCCTGCTCGGCCAGCGTCCGCTCGCGCAGCGCCTGCGCGAACCCGGCGGCCATGGCGTGCTGGATGCGGGAGGCGCGCACCCGCAGGTCCTGCGGGTCGCCGTCGCCGCCGCAGTACAGCACCAGATAGGCGTCGACGCAGTCCAGCGTCCGGCTGAGCGCCTCCGGATCGGTGCAGTGCACCGTCACGAGCGCGGCGCCGACGGCCCTGCCCTCGTCGGCGTCGAAGGTCCTGGCCCGCAGTGCCTCGCTCAACCGGCGGGCCAGCGGCAGGAGTTGTTCCTCGAACTCGGGCCGGGTCGATGACGTCGTGGTCACCGGGAACACCGCCCGGCTCCAGATCGTCGCGAACCGGCGCAGTCTGTCCTCCGGCCCGTCCGGCTCGGCGATCACGCGGTACGCCCCACGCCGGCGAACCCGGAGAACGCCCAGGGATCCTCGTCGTCAGGGTCCCAGGTCTCCGTCTCCGGCCGCCAGTGCGGCATCGGCACCAGTCCCGGTTCCACCATGTCGTACCCCTCGAAGAACCGCGCGATCTGTTCGCGCGAGCGCATGATCAGCGGGTTGCGAATGTCCTTGTACACGTCCACCGCACCCCCGGCCCGCTCCGCGGGCAGCGGGATTCCCTCGTACGAGGCATGCGTGAGCACCAGCAGGCTGCCGGGCGCGAGCGCGTCGCGCAGCTCGGCCACCGCCCCGTACGGGTCGTCCTCGTCTTCCACGAAGTGCAGTATGGCAACGAGAAGCAGGGCCACCGGCCGGTTCAGGTCGATCAGTTGCTGTACTTCGGGGCTCGCGAGGATCTCCTGCGGCTTGCGCAGGTCCGCCGCGACGACGCCCGCGCGCTCGTTCCCGGCGAGGACGGCCTGGCTGTGGGCGACGGCCACCGGGTCGTGGTCGACGTAGACGACGTGCGCGTCGGGCCTGGCGGCCTGGGCCACCTCATGGACGTTGCCGAAGGTCGGGATGCCCGAACCGACGTCCAGGAACTGGGAGATGCCCTGCTCGGCGGCGAAGCGCACCGCCCGCCTCATGAACGCCCGGTTCGCCTGCATGATCTTGGGCAGTCCCGGCATGAACTCCATTGCCTTGCGAGCGGCTTCCCGGTCGACCTCGAAGTTGTGCGAGCCGCCCAGGTAGTAGTCGTAGATGCGCGAGACACTGGGCACCGAGATGTCGATGCTCCGTGGGGCCCAGGCGGGACGCTCCATCTAGCTCTCCAAGGCTTCAGGCGATCCGGTGTTCGAGCTGAGGCTACTGATCGCCTGCCAAAGGAGCGAGCCGAAACGGAAATTGACCGTCCGTTCCCGGTCACTGCCTGCGGCACGTGCCGAGTTGACGTTGCCATAGAAGCGGTGAATTCACGGCAAACCGGTCCGCCCCCTGTGTGCGGTCACAGGGGGCGGACCGGTCGGTCGCGCACGCCGGCCGTGCGTCCGGCATTCTCGCTGAATCCTCGTGCCTCCCTTCCGCGATGCGTCACTGCGGGAGTCGGGCGGTCAGCCCTGGGGAGTTGACCTTCGGGTCGGCCGGGAGGGGCGACCCTTTTTCCTGCTACTTCTTCGGCGCGCCGACCGGCTTTCCGTCGGGCGAGACGGCGTACCAGGTGCCGCCGACGCCCTGACCGTTGGTGTCGCCCGGCTCCTTGTCCTGGGCGAAGGTGTAGATGGGCCAGCAGTTGATGGTCTGCTGCTTGACCCCGTCGGGCCGGGTGAAGCTCATCAGGCCCTTCTTCTGGACGCCCTTGGTGTCGTTCGCCCCGACGGGACCGACGGCCGGCCACTTCTCCAGGCAGGCCCCGGTGCACCGGGAGATCGGGTCGGGCCAGGCGGTGTCCTTCAGGAAGCGGTAGACCGTCATGCCGTTCTTGTCGACGACGATCTCGCCCAGGTTGGGGTCCTCGCGGGTGGACAGTCCGGGCAGCGAGGCCAGCGAGGCCTTCTTGCCGGTGGGGGCGAGCGCGTACCACTTGCCGCCCACGCCCTGACCGTTGACGTCGCCCGCGTTGACGTCCTTCGCGTAGCGGTACGCCGGCCAGCCGCCGATCGTCAGCTGCTTGCTGCCGTCGGCGCGGGTGACCTCGCCGAGCAGCGCCTTGTCGATGCCCTCGCCGGCCGAGGCGTCGTCGGCCGGCACCGGGGGCCAGGTCGTCGCGCAGTCGCCGTCACAGTTGGACTTCGGCGGCTCGGCGGTGTCCGTGTCGAAGCGGTAGAGGGTGAGGCCGGCGTTGTCGGTCAGCACCTTGCCGAGCTCGGGGTTGGTGACGACGGCCAGCTTGCCCGCGGACTTGACCGGGGACGCCGGGGCGCTCTCCGAGGGGCTCGCGCCGGCGTTGCCGATGCCCGAGCCGATACCGGATCCCGCGTTTCCGTAGTCACCGGCCGCGGCCGTCGCGCCCACGTTCTGACTGCTCGCGGACGGGGCTGCTTCCTGGCCGCACGCCGTTGTCAGCGCCAGCACCGCCGCAGCGCTCGCCACGAGCGATGCACTCCGCCAGGAGACCTTCATCGTCAACTCCCCACATTGGTACCGGTGTTGCAGCGCCCTGCCGCGTCGCCGCACGGCCATGAGTACGGACGGAAGTGGCTGTTGTGTTCAACCGGGGCACATATTTCTTTCCGGAAGCTGTGACAGCGGTCCACCGCGAAGCGCGAAACCCCCTCCTCAAACCCCTGCGCGGCTCGCTCACTCCTTTGGGGCAATCACCCGCCACCAGGGCGCACCGCGGCGCGTTCTGGGGTCATGATCTGCGTCGTGCAACGACCCGAACCGACCCAATACGCCCCCGCCATACGGGTGTTGACGGTGTTGGCCCTGGCGTGGCTGTGCGTCGGCGTACCGTCCGGCGCCGCGCGGGCCGACGCCTGCGCGTCCGCGTCGACCGGTCCGGACGGCACGGTCGCGGTGGCGGTCGCCGGCAGCGGCCTGACCTGGCCCACCCCGCCGGGGTGCCCCACGCCCACTCCCCCGCCACCTCCGCCGTGCCCCACGCCGACCCCTACCCCCACACCGACACCGCCCCCCACGCCGAAGCCGACCCCGACCCCGACCCCGAAGCCCACGCCCACGCCCACGCCCACGCCCACGCCGAGCCCTACCCCGAAACCCCCGCCGAAGCCGACCCCGCCACCTCCGGCCCCGCAGCCCGCGGCCCCCGCACCGCGCCCGGCACCCACGCCCACCCCTACACCGACCCCGACGCCCGAGCCGTCGCCGAAAGCGACCCCGCGGCCGACCCCGACCCCGGCCCCGACTCCGGTGACCTACCCGGCGTACCACGCACCGGCCCCGCACCGGACCGCGCACCACAGCACCTCGCCACTCACCTTCGTCCTGCTCATCGCGGTGCCCGCCATCGCCGCCGTCGCCGCGCTGCGTCCGCGCTGATCCCTGGAGGCCTCCCTTGCCGGAATGGCTTGTTCTCACCCTCGCGATGCTGGCCGCCTGTGCCGTGGTGGTCGTCATCGTCGTCGTCCGCCACGGGGCGGCGTCGGAAGACGAGGACCCCGACGAGACCCCGGACGTCATCGAGTACATGACGATGTGGATCGGCGTGGTGTACGCCATCGTCCTGGGCCTGGCCATCGCCGGGGTGTGGGAGGGGCGCGGCGCCGCTCAGGACCACGTCCAGGCGGAGGCGGTCGCCCTGCACGAGGTCTCGGAGCGGGTCCGGGTCTACCCGACCGACGCCCGTGACCGTATTCGGGAGGATGTCAACGCCTATGTCGGACACGTCGTGAACACCGAGTGGAAGACGATGGCCGACAAGGGCGAGGTCACCGAGCGCGGCACCCAGCTGATGGAGAAGCTCCGCCAGGACGTCACCGACTACGAGCCGGCCAACGACTTCGAGGCCCAGGCCTACCAGCCGCTGGTCGACCAGGTGGCCGCGGCCGACACGGCGCGCACCGCCCGGACCAACGCGATGGGCGCGACGATGCCGGGGGTGGTGTGGTTCGGGCTGCTCACCGGGGCCGTCATCACCATCGGCATGGTCCTGGCCCTCCAGATCCGCAGAACACCGCGCGAGCTGATCCTCGCCGGGCTGTTCTCCGCCCTGATCGCCTTCCTGCTCTTCCTGATCTGGGACTTCGACGCGCCCTACAGCCGGGGCATCACCGCTTCGGCAGAGCCGTTCCTGAACCTGTTCCCCCACATCAAGGGCTGACAGCCCCTCACCTGACGGGCACCCAGCGGGGACGCCGCCACGCCGTCGGCGTCCCCCGACCGGCCCACAACCGTGCCCCATTCGCCCGACAGCGTTCGCGCAGGTGTGCGCACCTTCCTAGCGTTCCGATCATCGAGGTGCATTTCCGGCAAAGGCGGAAAAGGTCCGCAGCTGCTCCTCGGGGACCCGGAGGACTCACCATGCGCGCGATACGCGTAGCTTCGGCCGCACTGCTGGGCGTAGGCGCCCTCGCCCTCTCCGCTCCGGCCGCCATGGCGTCCGGCGGCGGCAACATCACGCCGTTCGGCTTCAGCGTCATGCCCTCCACGATCGCCGCGGGCGGCCAGGTGACCCTGCAACTGGACCGGGACAGCGGCGGCTGCACCGGGTCGGCGACGGTCAGCTCGGGGGTGTTCGACACGATCACCATCCCGGGCAACCGCTCGTCGGCGACGGCGGTCGTCGACTGGGACGCCAAACCGGGCGCGGTCTACAAGGTGACGTTCTCCTGCAACGGCGTGAGCGGTTCGACGGAGCTGACCATCGCCACCGGCCGCACCAACCCGACCAACCCGACGCCGTACCCGTACCCCGACCGCGGGGTGCACGCCGGTGAGGGCGGCAGTGTCGCCGGGTTCGACCTCAAGGAGATCGGACTGGGCGCGGCGCTCATCGCCGGCTCGGTCGGGGCGGCGTACCACTTCTCGCGGCGCCGCACCGGCGAGGACGGCGCCTGACCGCGCCTCGGCGGCACCGCACAGGCCTTCGCCCCGGACCTTGGAAGAGGTCCGGGGCGAAGGCCGTTACGTGCGCCTGCGAAGGAGGAACGGAGATCAGATCCGCTTCTCGGAGCGGCGGCGCATCCAGAACAGCCCGCCGCCGACGACGGCCGCCGCGACGAGTCCGCCGCCGATCGCCATGTCGGTCGGGGTGGCACCGGTGGAGCTGCTGCCGCCGAGACCGCCGCGGACAGCGCCGATGACGGTGAAGGCGGTCGGGTTCGTCAGGGTCCCGTTGGCGCACGTGACCGTGATGCTGTGCGTGCCCTGCCGGGCGTTGCTGTTGACCCTGGCGGTACCGGTCGCCAGGCCGGCCACCGAGTTCAGGGTGACCGGCGAGAAGGCGTCGGAGGTCGCGGTCGCAGGGGTGGTGCAGTTGTTGACGGTGATGTTCAGCTGCCCGCCGCGGGCGATGGCGCTCGGCAGGGCGGTGACGTTGGACGGGGTGTTCATGCCGTCGGCGACAGCCACGGGGGCGGCGAGCCCGACGGCGGCGATCGCGGCGCCGGCGGCCGCCAGGGCACGGGTAGTACGCATGTGATCCTCCGCGGAAGGCGCCCCGGGAACCGTCCCCGGTGGATCGGCGAGAAAACGCCTCCCAGAAAGACCCTCAGATGCCGTGCACGCGGGCGCATTTCGGCGATGGTCCGTCCTGGTGAGAGGACACGCCGAGCGAAAAGCGCACAATCGGATATTGCCGCAGGTCACGGACCGTCAGAAATTTCCTGGGGGTGTCGACTCGGATGGCGCACCCACACCGGTGGCGGCCACCCGTTCGCCTTTGCCCCGTCGCCGGTTTTGTGCCCGGCACTTAGCGTGCTCGTATGCGCGAATGACGTGGCGACGGCCGCGTCGAGAGGGGAATGCGAATGTCTGCGTCCGAGCTGGCCGATCTGGCCGAAGAGGAGGAGCAGCGGAAGAGGCGCGCTCCTTGGGGCGTGATAGCGCTTGTTCTGCTGACCGGCCTCGCGCTCATTCGGAACGGTTCGGGGGAGTTCGACGTGGGTCCGCCGCAGCCGGCGACGGCGGCCGCGGCGGACAGCCGTGTGCCCGGGACCTTCTCCGGGTCGGCGACCCCGCTGTCGTTCTCCGAGCCCGAGCGGGTGCGGATCCCCGCGATCCAGGTGGACGCTCCGGTCATGCCCGTGGGTCTGGACGCCGAGGGCTGGGTGGGCGCGCCACCGCCGGAGGACCCGAACCTGGCGGGCTGGTTCACCGGCGCGGTCTCGCCCGGCGAGAAGGGCACCGCCGTGGTGGTGGGCCATGTCGACAACCAGTCGGGCCCCGCCGTGTTCTACGGGCTCGGTGCGCTGAAGAAGGGAAATCGCGTCGAGGTGCCGCGCAAGGACGGGAAGACGGCCGTTTTCGAGATCTACGGCATCGAGGTGTTCGAGAAGCAGAACTTCCCGGGCGACCGTGTCTACGGCTCCAAGGGCACCCCCGAATTGCGGGTCATCACCTGTGGGGGCGGTTTCTCGAAGCAGAACGGCTATGCCGGGAACGTCGTCGTGTTCGCCCGCCTGGTCGAGGTCCGCTGAGCGTTCCCCGACCGGGCGGGCCGGTAGTCCGGGTTATACGTAATGCCGTCTCGGGACGGTCACGTGATATCCGGAGTCCAGGAGATGCGGCAGGTATTCGCGCAGCGCCCGGACACTCTGGGAACGGTCGCCCCCGGCGTCGTGCGAGAGCACCACGACGCCGGGGGCGGCGCCGTTCTCGACCCGTCGCTCGATGGTGCGGGCGCCGGGGGTGGTCCAGTCGAGGGTGTCGACGGACCAGGCGAGGGGTTCCATGCCGAGTTCGGCGCCTAGTCGGAAGGCTGCGCGGTTCCAGGCGCCGTAGGGCGCGCGGAACCACTGGGGGCGTTCGCCGTAGGCCTCCTCGATGACGTCGCTGGTGCGTTCCATCTCGGAGCGGATGCGGCCGAAGCTGAGGCGGGTCAGCAGGGGGTGGGACCAGGTGTGGTTGCCGACGATGTGCCCCTCGTCGGACATGCGTGCCAGCAGGTCCTTGTTGTTCACGGCCATCTCGCCGCAGACGAAGAACATCGCACGGACGTCGTACTCGGCGAGGGTGTCCAGGACGGCGGGGGTGTAGCGGGGGTCCGGGCCGTCGTCGAAGGTCAGCACGATGGTGCGACCCCGTCCGTGCACGCGCAGCAGCGGTTCGCGGCGGATCGGGGTCCGGCCGGGGGCGGTGCGGGGCGGGCCGTATCCGGTCAGGGGCTGGAGCCGGTAGGCGGAGGGCTTGAGGGGGCGGCGGGCCGGGGGGCCCGCGGCCGGGAGCGGGGGCTTGACCGGGTCCTCGCCGCCGAGCGCCGCGAACAGCCCGGCGGTGCCGGCCGCCCCGACAGCGGCGGCACCGGCGAGCAGGGCACGGCGTCGCGTGAGCAGCCGGGTGAGCAACTGATCCTTCGTCATGACTCATCAGTCGCCCGAACCACGACCGACGCACCAGGACAGCACCGGTGCGGCGGCAGGAATACACCCGCCCGGCCTAGGGCCTGTCCGGCGGATCATGCCGCAGACGCCTGCGTCAACCAAGTGCCGTGGCCTTCCTGCGACCTGATCCGCCGGACAGGCCCTGGACAGACTGTCAGTGGCGGCGTACGAGCGGGAACGGGAGGGTTTCCCGGATCGTGAGCCCCGTGAGGAACATGACCAGCCGGTCGACTCCGATGCCGAGCCCGCCGGTGGGCGGCATCGCGTATTCGAGGGCGTCGAGGAAGTCCTCGTCGAGCTCCATCGCCTCGGGGTCTCCGCCGGCGGCGAGCAGCGACTGCGCGGTGAGGCGGCGGCGCTGTTCGACGGGGTCGGTGAGTTCGGAGTAGGCGGTGCCGAGTTCGGTGCCGAAGGCGACGAGGTCCCAGCGTTCCGCGAGCCGCGGGTCGTCCCGGTGCTGGCGGGTGAGCGGGGAGACGTCGGTCGGGAAGTCCTTGTAGAAGGTGGGCAGCTGTGTCTTCTCCTCGACGAGGCGTTCGTACATTTCGAGTACGACGTCGCCGCGGCCGTCGTCGGGGGTGTACGGCACTCCGGCGCGGTCGCACAGCCGGTGCAGCCGGGCGAGTTCGGTGTCGGCGGTGACCTCGTCGCCCAGGGCCTCGGAGATCGCGCCGTAGACGGTCTTGACCGGCCAGGCCCCCGAGATGTCGTACTCCTGCCCGTCCTTGCGGGCGACCGGCGAGCCGAAGGCGGCCGTCGCGGCGCCCTGGATCAGCTCGCGGGCGAGGTCGAGCATCACGTCGTAGTCGGCGAAGGCCTGGTAGGCCTCCAGCATCGTGAACTCGGGGTTGTGCTTGTAGGAGACGCCCTCGTTGCGGAACGTGCGGCCCATCTCGAAGACCTTCTCCAGACCGCCGACGCAGAGCCGTTTCAGGTACAGCTCGGGGGCGATGCGCAGATACAGGTCGAGGTCGTAGGCGTTGATGTGGGTGGTGAAGGGGCGGGCGTTGGCGCCGCCGTGGATCTGCTGGAGCATCGGCGTCTCGACCTCCAGGTAGCCGCGGTCCAGCAGGCCCTGGCGCAGGGCCTGTACGGCGGTGGAGCGGGCGCGGACGACATCGCGGGCGGCGGGACTGGCGACGAGGTCGAGGTAGCGCATGCGGACTTTGGTCTCGGGGTCGGTGAGGCCGCGGCGCTTGTCGGGCAGGGGGCGCAGGCACTTGCCGATCAGCTGCCAGGAGGTGACGAAGACGGTCGGTTCGCCCTTGTCACTGGTGCCGGCCGTGCCGGTGGCGGTGATGTGGTCGCCGATGTCGGTGTCCGACCTGAAGCGGTCCACGCCGTCCTGGGTGAGGGCCAGTTGGTGGTCCCCGGACCAGTCGCGCAGCGTGACGAAGACGATGCCGCCGAAGTCCCGCACCCGCATGATCCGTCCCGCGACGGTGACGTGCTCGCCGTCGCGGACGTCGGCGAGGGCGTGGGTGCGGGCGGGGATGCCCACCGGGTAGGGGTCGATGCCCTCGGCGCTGAGGCGGGCCAGTTTGCGGCGGCGGACGCGGGCCTGTTCGGGCAGGCCCGCGTCCGGATCGGCCGTCCCGGCCTCGTCCCCTCCGGCGAGGCCGAGCGCCGACAGCGACGGCAGGCCTTCGGTGGTGGCCGGCCGCGGCCCGGCCTTCGGGTGCCCCTTTCCCCAGAGTTTGCGCAGCGACGGTACGGAGACGAAGCCCTCGGCGATTCCGGAGGCGAGGCCGATGCGGGCGAGGGCGCCGGTCTCGCCGTAGCAGATGAAGCGGGGGTACCACTCGGGCTGGTACTTGGCGTTGGAGCGGTACAGGGCCTCCAGTTGCCACCACCTGGAGAAGAACAGCAGCAGGCGGCGCCACAGGCGCAGGACGGGGCCGGCGCCGATGCGGGCGCCCTCCTCGAAGACCGAGCGGAAGACGGCGAAGTTGAGGGAGATCCGGCGGACGCCCAGCTTGGGGGCGGCCGCGCAGAGTTCGGCGACCATGAACTCCATGACGCCGTTGGGGGCGCTGCGGTCACGGCGCATCAGGTCCAGGGAGACGCCGTCGCGGCCCCAGGGCACGAAGGAGAGCAGGGCGAGGAGTTTGCCGTCCTCGCCGAGGGCTTCCACCAGGAGGCAGTCGCCGTCGGCCGGGTCGCCGAGCCGGTCCAGGGCCATGGAGAAGCCGCGTTCGGTCTCGGTGTCGCGCCAGGCGTCGGCCTTGTCGACGATCTCTTCCATCTCGGCGTCGGTGAGGGTGGAGTGGCGGCGGATGCGGCAGTGGGCGCCGGTGCGGCGCACCCGGTGCACGGCCTGCCGGGTGACGCGCATGTCACGGCCGTTCAGGTCGAAGCCGGCGACGTTGAGGATCGCCTCGTCGCCGAGTTGGAGGGCGCCTAGTCCGGCGCGCGCGAAGGCCTTGGCGCCGTCCTCGGAGGCGCCCATCGCGGCGGGCGCCCAGCCGTGCCGGCGGGCCGCGTCGAGCCAGGCCGCGATGGCGTGCGGCCAGGCCTCACGGTCGCCGACGGGGTCGCCGCTGGCGAGGCAGACGCCGGCTTCGACGCGGTAGGTGACGGCGGCCTTGCCGCTGGTGGAGAAGACGACGGCCTTGTCGCGGCGGGTGGCGAAGTAGCCGAGGGAGTCCCGGTCGCCGTAGGCCCCCAGCAGGGCGCGGATGCGGTCCTCCTCGTCGCCGTGCAGGGCGGCTTCCATGCGCTGGGAGCGGAAGAGGGTGGCGGCGGCGTTGAGCAGCGCGAGGGCGCCGAAGAGGCCGAGCAGGAAGAACAGGGCGCGCGGCGGGGTGCCGTCGAAGGAGCGGCCGGAGACCAGGCCGCCGCAGACCCGGTTGGCCGCCCAGAGCAGGCGCTGGCCGCGGGGCAGCGTGCCGGGGAAGAGTTCGACCAGGCCCCAGCCGACGAGGATGCCGAGGACCAGGCCGAGGATCAGCACCCCGACGGCCCGGCGCACCGCGCCCCGGCGCGACTCGGCGTAGAACTCGCCCCGGGCGACGACGAGCAGGGCGAGGGCCAGGCAGCACACCACCAGGGACGGGATGGAGTCGACGTAGAGGCCGACGGCCACGCCGAGGGCGTCGACGAGGACGAGCAGGCCCAGGTAGACGACCACCAGCCACCAGGCGACGCGTTTGCGGGCGGCGGTCGCGGCGGCGAGGAGGAAGAGGAAGACGGCGTAGGCGAGGTTGGCGCTGACCGGGACGATGAGGACGTCGAGGAAGCGCACGACGGGGCGCAGCGGTCCGCGCAGCGGCGGGATGAAGGCCAGCAGTAGACAGAGCAGTCCCAGGGCGCCGAAGAAGGTGGCGAAGCCTTCCGGGACCCTGCTGAGGTGGCCGCTGCCGGGCCGTCGTATCGGGCCCTTGGTGTCCTTCGCCTGGGCGGCCTCGACGGTGGCGGTCATGTTCCGACTGTAGGAACTGCCCGGCGACCTCGCCCGTCGGGAGGTCCCGCGTGCGGGCGGGGCCCGCGCTCTCCGATAGCCTCCGTGGCGTGACGGAACAGCACTCGCACCAGTTCGAGCGGGGCACGGACGGCCCGAAGGTCATCGTCGTGGGAGTGGACGGCTCCGATTCCTCCCTCCGGGCCGCGGCATATGCCGGTGGCCTGGCCCGCCGCCAGCACGCGCTTCTCGCCGTCGTGTACGTACGGCCGGTGCTCGCGGCGGGGGCGGCGATGGGCGCGCCGGTCGCCGAGACGACCGACGAGATCGCCGAGGACCTGGTCGCCCAGATCCGGGAGGCCACCGAGCGCACGAAGGGGATATTCGACGTGCGCTGGGAGTTCCACACCTTCCTCGGGGACCCGTACAGCGGCCTGGTGAAGGCGGCGGACGAACTCAAGGCGGACGCGGTGGTGGTGGGCGCCTCGGAGCAGGCCGGCCACCGGATCGTCGGCTCGGTCGCCGTCCGCCTCGTCAAGGCGGGGCGGTGGCCGGTGACGGTGGTGCCCTAGAGATCCCGCAGAAAGTCCAGCAGGAGACTGTTGAACTCCTCGGGCTTCTCCAGGTTCGGGAAGTGCGCGGCGCCCTCGACGATGACCGAGCGGCCCTTCCGGGCGGTGTGGGCGTAGAGTTCCGCGTCCGCGATCAGGTCCGGTGAGTCGAGCGCGCCGTTGACCATGAGCACCGGTATGCCGAGCTTGCGCACCCGGGGCCAGGTGTCGGTCATGGGGACGTGCCAGTTGCGCTCCCCGGGGGTGTGCTTGGCGATGGTGTGCAGGGCCATCTCGCGCAGCCGGTCCTGGATGGCGGGGTCCGTGTCCGCCGCCTCGCGGAAGGGGCCCGCCATGGCCCGAAGGAACACCTTCAGCCAGGCCTCGATGTCGCCGGAGTGCAGGGTGCGGGCCGACTCGGCGACGATCTCCCTGGTCTTGTCGTAGCTGTACTCGAAGTCGCTGACCGAGGCGCCGCTCAGGACGGCCCCCCGAACCAGTTCCGGGTACTCGATCGCGGTGTCGCCGGCGATCGCCCCGCCCATCGACACGCCGACCAGGACAGCGGGACCGGCGTCGAGGTGCTTGAGCAGGCAGGCGAGGTCGTCGGCCCAGCGGAAGGGCTCGCTCGCGTTGGCGGACCAGCCGTGTCCGCGGACGTCCGCGGCGACGACCCGGTACCCGGCTTCGACCAGGGCCGGGGTCTGGTCCTGGAAGAGGCGGTGGTCGACGTAGCCGGAGTGGAGCAGGACCACGAGGTCGCCGCTGCCGGTGTCGCGGTAGGCGAGGTCGCCGTCGGTGGACGGGAAGAAGCTCAGTTCCGAAGCAACTGTCATGACAACCAAGGTGTCATCTTTCGGCGACTTTGACAACCCAGTTGTCATGATGAGTGGGTGCATGATGACTCCGTGAACGACGACGACACCCCGCTCTCCCCCGACGACCTCGGCGACCGTGTCTCCGAGGTGTTCGATCTGGTCGGCGCGCTCTACCGGCGCGGCCTGCGCAAGCTCGAACAGGCCGAGAAGGAGGAGGGAGTCTCCGTCGGCGTCCGGTCCGTTCTCGTCCTGCTGCGCCGCTACGGGCCCATGACGGTGCCTCAGATGGCCCGGATCATGGCACTGACCCGGCAGTTCGTGCAGCGGATGGTCAACGACGCGGTGACCGAGGCCTGGGTGGAGGTCATGCCGAATCCCGCGCACCAGCGGTCCTCGCTGATCCGGATCACCACCGAGGGCGAGGCGGTGATCGACGCGATCCTCGCCCGCGAGCACGCCCTGAACCGGCAGGTCGGCGGGGAGCTGACCGAGGCCGAGCTCACGGCGTGCAGGCGCGTACTGAAGGAGATGCTGCGGACGTTCACCGACCCGGACTGATCTACTCCCCCATCGTCAGCCCGTCCTTCGCCGCGCCCCGGCTCAGCACCACGTCCCGGATGCGGTCGCGCACGCCGCTCAGTTCGGCACCGTCCTCGATCGCCTTGTTGAGGTTGACCACCCGGCCCGCGTCGATGTCGAACAGTTGCGGAACGAACTCCGCCTTCCGCACCTCCCAGCGCCCACCCGGCCGCGCGGGCGGGGCGAAGGTGAAGCGGCCGATCGTGGACTGGTTGCCGCGCGGGTCCTGGGCGCCCTCGTAGTTGAACATCTCGCCGGCGATCTGGTCGCCCATGCCGTAGACCACCCAGGTGCCGTTGACCTTCTCGTAGGCCTGCGGGATGTGGGCGTGGGTGCCGAGGATCAGGTCGATGTCGGGGCGGTCGCCGGTGCGGGCCGCGGTGAGCGAGCGGGCCAGCGTGAGCTGGCGGTCGTCGGGGGCGTCCTGCCACTCCGTGCCCCAGTGCACCGAGACCACGACCACGTCGGCACCGGCCGCCCGGGCGGCCCGCGCGTCGTTCACGATCTTGTTCTCGTCGATGAGGTTGACGGCCCAGGGCTGTCCGGCGGGCAGCGGGTAACCGTTGGTGTCGTAGGTGTAGGAGAGGTGGGCGACCTTCGCGGCGCCCGCGCGCAGGATCGTGACCGCGCGCGCCTCGTCCTCGGTGCGGGCGGTCCCGGCGTGCCGTACGCCTTCGCGGTCGAGGGCGTCGAGGGTGCGGTGGATGCCGTCGGCGCCGTCGTCGAGGCTGTGGTTGGAGGCGGTGGAGCAGCCGTCGTAGCCGGTGGCGGCGAGGCCCGCGGCGACCTCGGGCGGGGACTTGAAGGCGGGATAGCCGGTGTAGTCGCCGTTCGCGCCGTAGACGGTCTCCATGTGACACAGCGCCAGATCGGCCCGGGAGACGAGCGGTTCGACGCCGGAGAGCATCGGCCGGAAGTCGTAGCCGGTACCGCCGGCGTCGAAGCGGGCGCGGTCGATGATGGAGGAGTGCGGGAGGACGTCGCCGGAGGCGACGAGCGTGAAGCCGCGGGCGGTGCCGGCGGACGGCGCCGGGTGGCCGCCGCGGGCGGGCGGGTCGGATTTCTCGTGGCCTTGGGCCTGGCAGGCGGCGCCCGCGGCGAGGAGCGCGGTCAGGGCCAGCGCCACTTGTCGACTGCGTGCAATCATCAGCTCACCCCACTGTGATCATATTTACGCACAAATAGGTACGAAGCTGAGCACAGCCGCAAACTGACCGGCGGTCATTTCAACCGTTGGGCGAGGCGGAGGGGACCGTTCGTCGTACCGTTCGTCGACGCGATCGACCGCCCGCCGCAGATCCGCGTTCACGCCCTGTCCCTCACCGTCACCCTGCGATGCCATACGGCCATGACGGCCGGAACCACGCTCACGAACAGGACGACCGCCGAGCACGAGCTCGCCGCACTGCAGCGGGAGCACGGCCGGCCTCTCTTCGCGCTGCTCCTGAGGCTGTGCGACGGGGACCGGCAGCGCGCCGAGGACCTGGTCCAGGAGACCCTCGTCCGCGCCTGGCAGCACCCCGAGGCGCTGCGCGCCGACGACTTCGACTCCGTACGGCCCTGGCTGCTGACCGTGGGACGGCGCCTCGCGATCGACGCGCGGCGGGCCCGGCAGGCGCGCCCGGCGGAGGTCGGCGACGCGGTCCTGGAGAACGCGCGGGTGTGCGCCGATCACGCCGAGCGGGCCGCCGCGGCCCTCGATGTGCGCGAGGCTGTGAAGACACTCACTCCGGAGCACCGTGAAGTCCTGGTGCTCGTGTACTTCCAGGGGGCGAGTGTGGCGGAAGCCGCCGAAACCCTCGGAATTCCTCCCGGTACGGTGAAGTCCCGCGCGTACTACGCGCTGCGCGCCCTGCGCCGAGTCCTTCCGGGCTACGCGGCCGACCTGCGATGAAACTCATGGTGAAGCAAAGCCTTCGCAAAGCGCCTTGCTGAGGACCATGGTTGAGTAATCGGCTGTCTTCATCCGTGTTCCCGGATGGGGGCCCGGCGACGGGCGACGCGCACGCACCGGAGGAAGGCAGGAAGGGATGCTGCACAGAGGTCAAGAGAGCACGGACGGCGCCGGCGGCGGTGAACTCACCGTTCCCATGGCCTGGTTGTACGCCGAGTACATCGCCGACGAGCTGCTGCGGACCGGCGATCTCATGCCGCCGACGTCCTTCGAGTTCCGCGCGGGCCGGGACGCCCTCGCGCTGACCATCTTCCTGTCCGACACCGACGGAGAGCTGTCCGGCATCCGGGTCGTCTCCCAGCTGGAGACGTGGCTGTCGCTGACGGCGTACGACCAGCCCTGGCAGGACTGGGTCCATGACCGCATGGCGCGGCTCACGGCCGAGGCCCGCGACCGCGGCGGGCCCACTCCCGATCTGGACCTCGCGGAGGCGGCCTGGCGCTGGCTCCAGGAGACCGAGTTGCTCGCCCCCGATCTGAACGCGGTGCCGGGCGGCGGCCCGGTGATCGGCGAGGACGAGGGCCCCAAGGTGTGGACCCCCGCCTGGCAGCTGGGACTGCCGTTGGGGCATCTGGCCATCCACCTGTTCTAGCCACGCCCTGCCCGCGTTTTCAGCCCCATCCTGTCCGCGTTCAATCTGTCCCGGACTTTTTTCGAACGGGACCAATCCTCGTGCCCGGCCGCTCCGAATCCCTTGGTTGCGATTCTGTCTGGGGCTTGAGTGATTCGGCGGTCCGGTGCGTACCGGTGGGAGCAAGGAGTGACCCCACCCGCACCCAACGGCACGAGGATTCCGCATGAGGTCCCAGGAGAGGCATCGCGACGTCGCCGCGTACGCGCTCGGCGTGCTGGACGAGGCGGACGCGTTCCGTTTTGAGGACCACCTCATGGAATGCCCGAGGTGCGCCGCAGACGTCACAGAATTCGGCCCGATCACCCGGCAGTTGCTGCTGTACCGGCGTTCCACGCCGCAGTTCGTGCACCCGATGGCCAAGCCGGGCCCGCGGCTGCTGGACCGGCTGCTCTCGGAGGTCGGGGCGCGGCACCGGGCCGGACGCCGGCGCTTTCTCTGCGCGGTCGCGGCCACCGTCGCCTTCGCGGTGGCCGGACCCGGGCTCGTGGCTCTTACGGGCGGCGGCGAGAGCGCGGTGCGGATCGACGCGACCGACGCGCGGTCCGGCGTCTGGGCGCAGGTGACCTCCGAGGACTACACCTCGGGCAGCCAGTTGGAGCTGAAGGTGAAGGACGGGGCGGGTCCCCGAACCTGTCGCCTGGTCATCATCGGCACGGACGGCTCCGAGGAGACCGTCACCACCTGGAGCGTCCCCCGCCACGACGCCCGTGAACTCACCATGCAGGGCTCGTCGTCGCTGCACCCCGACCAGATCGCCCGCTACGAGGTCCGCTCCTCGGACGGCGAGCATCTCGTGACGCTGAAGGCCCGCTGAGCGGCGCCGACTTCACGGGCGCGCCGGTCACCCGGCGCCGCACGCCCCCTACTTGAGCAGCCGCGACATCCGACGGTCCGCGAGCGGCTTGCCGCCGGTCTGACAGGTGGGGCAGTACTGGAGCGAGGAGTCGCTGAAGGAGACCTCGCGGATGGTGTCGCCGCACACCGGGCACGGCTCGCCGGTGCGGCCGTGGACGCGCAGGCCGCTCTTCTTCTCCGCCTTCAGGCGCCCGGCGGCCACCCCGTGCGAGCGCTCGACGGCCTCGGTGAGCGTGTCGCGCAGGGCCGCGTAGAGGCGGGCCGTCTCCTCGGGGGTGAGGGACGCGGCGAGTTTGAACGGGGACATCTTCGCCGCGTGCAGGATCTCGTCGCTGTAGGCGTTGCCGACCCCCGCGATGAGGCTCTGGTCGCGCAGGGCGCCCTTGAGTTGGCGGCGTTCGTTCGCCAGGAGTCCCGCGAGGCGCGCCTCGTCGAAGTCGTCGGCGAGCGGGTCGGGGCCGAGGCGGGCCACGCCCGCAACCTCCTGGGGATCGTGGACGACGTACACGGCGAGGCGCTTTTGCGTACCGGCCTCCGTCAGGTCGAACCCGGCGCCGGTCTCCAGGGCCACCCGCAGGGCCAGGGGGCCCTTGCCGGGGCGGGGCATGCCGCTGGGCAGCTCGTCCTTCCAGTGCAGCCAGCCCGCGCGGGCCAGATGGGTCACGAAGTGCGGGCCGCCGTCCGTGACCAGGTCGAGGAACTTGCCGTACCGGTGCACCGCGGTCACCTCATGACCTTCGAGGGCGGCGAGCGGTGGATCGTACGTCTTCAGGACACTGATCGCGACGGGCAGCACCCGGACGATCTCGTGGCCGACCAGGTGCTCGGTGAGGAAGTCCTTGAGCGCTTCCACCTCGGGGAGTTCCGGCATACGTCCAGGGTGCCATCCCCCGTCACGCGCGTCCCGGGACGACGAACTCGCACCACACGCACTTGCCGCCGCCCCGCGCCTCCACCCCCCACACGTCCGTGAGCAGGTCGACCAGGAGCAGACCCCGCCCGGAGACCCCCGACTCCCCCGCCTCCCGGCGGCGCGGCAGGGCGCTGGAGGAGTCCTCGACCTCGACGCGCAGCCGGCGTTCGGAGCCGGTCAGGACCCGCAAGGTGACGATGGCGGAGCCCTCGGTGTGCATGAGGGCGTTGGTGATCATCTCGTCGGCGACCAGCTCGATCTCGTCGGCCCGCTCGCCCGAGCCCCAGGCCCGGACGGCGGCGCGGATCATGTGCCGGGCCTCGGACAGCGCCTCCGGGTCTCCGGGGGCGACGTGCTGCTGGAGCCGCCCGCCGGACTGCGGGGCGTCCAGGCCCCGGCGGCGCAGCAGGAGCAGGGCGACGTCGTCGTCGCCGCCGCGTTCCTCGGCCACGTCGATGAGCTTGTCGGCGAGGTCGCGTACGTCGGCGGGGCCGGTGCCGATGAGCGCGGTGAGGGTCTGCATGCCGTCGTCGAGATCGGCGCCGGGCTGTTCGACCAGGCCGTCGGTGCACAGCAGCAGGGTGTTGCCGGGGTCGAGTTCGATGGTGGCGACGGGGTATTCGAGGCTGCCGAACTCGGCGGACAGGCCGAGCGGCAGCCCGCCCTCGACGGGGACCCGGCGGCAGCTGCCGTCGGCCTGGCGCACCAGCGGGTCGATATGGCCGGCCCGGACCACCTGGACCACTCCGGTGGCGAGGTCGGCCTCGGCGTAGAGGCAGGTCGCGAAGCGGTCGGTGTCCAGTTCGTGGAGGAAGACGGAGGCGCGGGCCATGACGGTGGCGGGCGTGTGGCCCTCGGCGGCGTAGGCGCGCAGCACGATCCGCAACTGGCCCATGACGGCGGCGGCATGGGTGTCATGGCCCTGGACGTCGCCGATGACCGCGCCGACCCGGCCGCCGGGCAGCGGGATGAGGTCGTACCAGTCGCCGCCGATGTCCCGGCCGAGAGAGCCCGCGGCGGAGCCCGCGCGGTAGCGGACGGCGACGTCGGCGCCGCGCACGCTGGGGATGGTGCGCGGCAGCATGGCCTGCTGGAGTCCGGAGGCGAGGTCCTTCTCCTGCTCGTAGAACATGGCCCGTTGCAGGCTCTGCGCGATGCTGCTGCCGAGGGCTACCAGCACATTGCGGTCCTCCGGCGAGAAGCCGCTCCGGTCGCTGTAGAGCAGGCCCATCGCGCCGATCGGTCGGGCCTGCGCGATCAGCGGGAGGTAGGCGGCCGCGGTGATGTTCAGGTCGGTGAGGTGCGGCCACAGCAGCGGGTAGCGCTCGGCGAACTCCTCGGGCGACTCGATGAAGCGCGGGGTCAGGGTCCGTACGACCTCGCTCATCGGGTACTGCTCGTCGATGCCGGTGACATCGGTGCCGGGTACGAAGCTGCCCGCGGGGCCCTCGGCGATCAGCCGGATGCGGCCCGCCTCGACCAGGCCCATGACCAGGCTGGTGGCGCCCAGGTGGGTGAGGCCGCGGGTGTCCTTGAGGACGTCGATGACGTCGTCGACCGAGCGGGCGTAGGCGAGGGCGGCCGTGGTGAGCTGGACGACGTTGGTCTGCTCCTGGCGGGCGGCGTCCTGGCTGGCCTGTTCGTGACGGGCGGCAAGGTCGTCGAGTTCCTGGGTGGCGTCGCGGACGATGCCGACGATCCGGCGCGGGCGGCCCGTCTCGTCGCGCCGGATGTAGCCCTGGGTGTGGGTCCAGCGCAGCGAGCCGTCGCGGCAGCGGATGCGGAAGTAGGTGCCGTAGTTCTCGCTGCCGTCCTTCATCGCCTGGGAGACCAGGGCGTCCAGCCGGTAGCCCTCGGGGGCCGGGACCCGGATCGCGAGGGTCTCGGGGCGGCCGTCGTATTCGTCGGGGCGCAGGTCGAAGACCTCGTGGGCCTGCGCGTCCATGTGGAACAGACCGGTGTCCAGGTCCCAGTCGAAGCTGCCCATGCGGTTGAGCGCCAGAATCGGGTCCGGGTGGGCGGGCCAGTCGTCCGGGAGTGACAGGGCGCTCGCTCCCCGATCAACCATGGGCCCACCTTGCCAGGATTTGTCCGATTCTTCGACTGGGGCTGCCCGTGGGGCGCCTCGGGTGATCAGTCTCCGAACACGTCCGTGGGGCTGTCGAAGATGCTGTCGGTGGCGGCGGGCTCGTCGGGGCTGTCGGGGATGTCGGGGATGAGCCCGCCGCCGTCGGGCAGGTCGGGGGCGTCCGGGACGGTCTCGGGGCCGATGTCCTGCCCGGTGTCCGTGGGCTGCCCGGCCGAGGGCACGTCGGGGACGGTCTGGGTCTGCGGCGCGGTCGTCGGGGGCGGGGCCGTGGCGGTGCCGGTGGGGCAGGCGGAGGCGGGGGCCTGCGTGCCGGGGGTGACGGTGGCGGTCGGGGCGACGCAGTCGGGCGGCGAGTCCTGGCTCACGCTCGGGTCCGCGCTCGCTCTCGAAGCGCTCTCCGACGGACTGGATGCGGCGGGCGTGGTCGCCGTGGAGGCCGGCACCGGGGACAGCGGCTCGGGCCGGGGTACGACGTGGTCATGGCGTACGTCGTGCCCGCAGCGCCGCTCGATCCAGGTGTGGTCGACGACGTCGAGGATCGTGATCTGCGTGACGACCTGCGGTGCGGGGGTCACCACGATCACCCGGTCGGGCCGGTAGCCGGACCAGGACTGCCCCTTGGCTCCGGAGTTCCCGCTCTGCGCCGCCGAGGGGGTCAGCGGGTTGCCGCAGGCGCAGCGCACCCGCGGTACGCCCCGGTTGTCGACGAGGACGGCGGTGCCGGACTGGAGGACGGCCGGGAAGCTGGTGGCCTGTCCGGCCCGGTACCCGTGGTCGGTGACACGGGTGTCCGCGCGCAGCACGACCGAGGTGAGGGAGCGCAGATAGGCGGGGATCGAGGCCTGCGCGACGCCCGCGACCTGCGCGAAGGCGCGCCCCTTGGCCGGGTCGGCGGTCAGGTGCTCGATCTGCCGGTCCACGTCACAGCTGCCGGTACGCGCGGTGCCGCCGTAGAGGCCGGGGGTGGCGCCGGAAATGGCCCGGACGCCCGACTGCTGTGGTTGCTGCGTTCGGGTGACGGGCGTGGTGGTGGCCGTCGCGGTCGCCGTGGACGCGGTGAAGGGGTCGGGCCCCTGGGCCGCGACGGGCTGGAGGAAGAGCTCCCCGCTCGCCTGGGTGTCGTTGCCGCCTGCGCAGCCGGCGACGATCAGCGCCGCCGAGAGCGCGCAGGACGTGACGAAGGTTCCGGTGAAGTCACGCACCGTGGTCTCCTGCCTCACACCGAGTAATTCGTCACCATTGTTTGCTTCACTCGCTTGGGTTACGCAAGCGGAGGTGAGGTACACACAGAGTGACCTAGGCTTCCCGCGCGACAATGGCAGGGAGGAGCACCTGGCCGTGGACTGGTTCACCGCATCCGACTACTGGCTGAGTCGGCTGGTCTTCCAGCGGGCTCTGGCCGGCGTGTATCTCGTCGCGTTCCTCACCGCGGCCCTCCAGTTCCGGGCGCTGCTCGGCTCACGCGGCATGCTGCCGATCCCCCGCCACGTCGAGCGGATGCCCTTCAAGGCGGCCCCGAGCCTGTTCCATCTCCACTACTCCGACCGCTTCTTCGCCGCCAGCGCGTGGACGGGCTGCGCGGTGTCGGCGGCACTGCTCGCCGGCTTGGACTCCCGACTCCCGTTGTGGGCGGGCATGTTGCTGTGGCTGCTGCCCTGGCTGCTGTACCTGTCGATCGTCAACGTCGGCCAGACCTGGTACGCGTTCGGCTGGGAGTCGCTGCTGCTCGAAGTCGGCTTCCTGGCCGTCTTCCTGGGCAACGACGACGTGGCGCCGCCGATCGTGGTGCTGTTCCTGCTGCGCTGGATCCTGTTCCGGGTGGAGTTCGGGGCGGGGCTGATCAAGATGCGCGGGGACGCGTGCTGGCGGAAGCTGACGTGCCTGGACCACCATCACGAGACCCAGCCGATGCCGGGCCCGCTGAGCTGGTTCTTCCACCATCTCCCGCGCCCGCTGCACCGGGTCGAGGTGGCCGCGAACCACGTCACCCAACTCGTCGTCCCCGTCCTCCTGTTCACCCCGCAGCCGCTGGCCACGGCCGCCGCCGCGCTGATGATCGTCACCCAGCTGTGGCTGGTCCTGTCGGGCAACTTCTCCTGGCTGAACTGGATCACCATCGTGCTGGCCCTGTCCGCGGTGGAGTTCCCGTACGACGCCCCGTCGACGCCCGACGCGCCGCTCTGGTACGAGATCGTCGTCCTCGCCGTCGCCGCTCTGCTCGTCTACCTCAGCTACCACCCGGTGACGAACATGGTCTCCCGCCGCCAGATCATGAACCGCTCCTTCGACCCGCTCCATCTGGTCAACACCTACGGCGCGTTCGGCAGCGTCAGCCGCATCCGCTACGAGGTGGTGGTCGAGGGCACGGCCGACGACGTGCCGCGGGAGGACTCGGACTGGCGGGAGTACGAGTTCAAGGGCAAGCCCGGCGACCCACGGCACTGGCCGCGCCAGTTCGCCCCGTATCACCTGCGGCTGGACTGGCTGATGTGGTTCGCGGCGCTGTCGCCCGGCTACGCGGGGTCCTGGTTCGGCACCTTCGTGGAGCGGCTGCTGGAGAACGACCGCGACACCCTGAAGCTGCTGCGCCGCTCCCCGTTCCCGCCCGACGCCCCGCCCCGCTATGTGCGCGCCCGCCTCTTCCGCTACCGGTACACGAGTTGGCGTGAGCTGCGGGAGACGGGCGCGTGCTGGGAGCGAACGTATGTGCGGGAGTATCTGCCGCCGACCCGGCTGGCGGGGATGGCTCAGCGGTCGTAGAGGCCTTTCGGGGCGATGCTCAGGACGGTTCCGCCAGCAGTCCCGTCTCCCGCAGCTCCTGCCAGCAGGCCTCCGGTACCGGGGTCGCGAACTGGTCGGCGCCGTCGTGGACTTCGGCCGCCGAGCGGGCGCCGATCAGCACGCTCGTGACGGCGGGGTGGGCGGCGCAGAAGGCCAGGGCGGCGGCGCGCAGGGTGATGCCGTGCCGCTCGGCGACCTCCTTCATGCGCAGGGCGCGGTTCAGCACCTCCGCGGGCACCTGGGCGTAGTTGTACGTCGCCCCGGGCTTCGGGTCCGCCAGCAGACCGGAGTTGAAGGCGCCGCCGACGACGACGGCGGTGCCCTTCGCGAGCGCGGCGGGGAGCAACTCGGTGGCCGCGCTCTGGTCGAGCAGGGTGTAGCGGCCGGCGCACAGCACCACGTCGACGTCCGTGTCCCGGACGAAGCGGGTGAGCATCTCGGCCTGGTTCATGCCGGCGCCGATCGCGCCGACGACGCCCTCGGCGCGGAGCTTCTCCAAGGCCGGGTAGCCCTCGCGGAAGGCCTGCTCGGCGTGGTCGTCGGGGTCGTGCAGATAGACGAGGTCGACACGGTCGAGGCCGAGGCGTTCGAGGCTGGCTTCGAGCGTGCGTCGGATGCCGTCCTCGGTGAAGTCCCAGACGCGGCGGTGGGTGGCGGGGACGGCGAAGCCGTCCGCCAGGTCGTCGCCGCCGTCGGCCGACGGCTCCAGGCGGCGGCCCACCTTGGTCGAGATCAGGTACGCGTCGCGCGGGTGCTCGCGCAGGGCCGCGCCGAGGCGGCGTTCGGACAGGCCGAGGCCGTAGTGCGGCGCGGTGTCGTAGTAGCGGATGCCGCGGTCCCAGGCCGCGGTCACGGCGGCGTGCGCCTGCTCCTCGGGGACCTCGGAGAAGAGGTTGCCCAGGCCGGCGCCTCCGAAGCCGAGGCCGCGCGGGGTCCTCACTGGCCCACCGGGCGCAGTCGCAGGCCCTGCACGCCGCCGTCGACGGCGAGCGAGGTGCCGGTGGTGGCGCCGGAGAGGGGGCTCGCCAAGTAGGCGATGGCTCCCGCGACCTCCTCGGGGGAGACGAGACGGCCGGTGGGCTGGCGGGCCTCCAGGGCGGCGCGTTCGGCGGCGGGGTCCGCGGCCTTGTCGAGGAGGCGGCCGATCCACGGGGTGTCCGCCGTGCCGGGGTTGACGCAGTTGACGCGGATGCCCTCGCGGACGTGGTCGGCGGCCATGGCGAGGGTCAGTGAGTACACCGCGCCCTTGCTCGCGCTGTAGAGGGCCCGTTGGGGGAGGCCCGCGGTGACGGCGATGGAGCCGGTGTTGACGATCGCCGCGTGGGACGACCGGCGCAGGTGCGGGAGGGCGGCGCGGGAGACGCGGACCATGCCGACGACATTGACGTCCAGGACGCGGTGCCATTCGGCGTCGTCGTTGTCCTCGACGGTGCCCACGGCGCCGATCCCCGCGTTGTTGACCACGACGTCGAGGCCGCCGAGCTCGGCGACGGCGGCGGCGACCGCCTCACGGACGGAGGCGTCGTCGCTGACGTCGGCCCGGAATCCGAGCAGGGGCTTGGTCACGGACGACGGGTCGAGGTCGAGGACGGCGACCTGGGCGCCGCGCGCGGCCAGGAGCTCCGCCGTGGCCCGGCCGATGCCGGAGGCGCCGCCGGTCACCAGGGCCTTGAGACCCTCGAAGTCGGTCATGCCGCGTGTCCCTTCTTGTTCGATTCGTCGGCGAGATCTTCTGCCCAGAAGGCGCCGTCGGGGAACGTGTAGCGCGCGATCGACTCGGGCCGCATGGCGGCCGAGAAGCCCGGCGCGGTGGGTGCCGTGTAGTGACCTTCCCTGATCACCACCGGGTCGAGGAAGTGGTCGTGCAGATGATCGACGTACTCGATGACACGGTCCTCGGTGGTCCCGGTGACCGCGACGTAGTCGAACATCGACAGGTGCTGGACGAGTTCGCACAGGCCCACGCCGCCCGCGTGCGGGCACACCGGCACGCCGAACTTGGCGGCGAGCAGCAGGATGGCGAGGTTCTCGTGGACGCCGCCGACGCGGGCCGCGTCGATCTGGACGACGTCGACGGCGCCGGCCTGGAGGAGCTGCTTGAAGACGACCCGGTTCTGGACGTGCTCGCCGGTGGCGACCTTGACCGGGGTGACGGCCTTGCGGATCGCCGCGTGGCCGAGGACGTCGTCGGGGCTGGTGGGCTCCTCGATCCAGTACGGGTCGAACGCGGCGAGGGCCTTGGTCCAGCGGACGGCCTCGTCGACGTCCCAGCGCTGGTTGGCGTCGATCGCGATGCGGATGCCGGGGCCGACGACGGCGCGGGCGACCCGGCAGCGCCGCAGGTCGTCGTCGAGGTCGGCGCCGACCTTCAGCTTGATCTGCCGGAAGCCGTCGGCGACGGCCTCGGCGGCGAGGCGGGTGAGCTTGGCGTCGTCGTAGCCGAGCCAGCCCGGCGAGGTGGTGTAGGCGGGGTAGCCGCGTTCCAGCAGCTTGCCGATACGTTCCGCCGCGCCCGCCCTGCCGCGGCGCAGGATCTGGAGCGCCTCCTGCGGGGTGAGCGCGTCCGTTAGGTACCGGAAGTCGATCTGGCGGACCAGCCACTCCGGTTCGGCGTCGGCGAGCAGCCGCCACAGGGGTTTGCCCGCGCGCTTGGCGGCGAGGTCCCACACGGCGTTGACGACCGCGCCGATCGCCATGTGCATCACGCCCTTCTCGGGGCCGAGCCAGCGCAGTTGGCTGTCGCCGATCAGGTCGCGGTTCAGGGTCTGGGGGTCGGCGCACAGCTCCTCGACGGACCGTCCGACCACGTGGTGCCGCAGGGCCTGGATGGCGGCCACCTGGACCTCGTTGCCCCGCCCGATGGTGAAAGTGAAGCCGTGCCCCTCGTGCCCGTCGCCGGCGTCGGTGCGCAGGACGACGTAGGCGGCCGAGTAGTCGGGGTCCGGGTTCATCGCGTCGGAGCCGTCGAGCTCGCGCGAGGTCGGGAAGCGGATGTCGTAGGTGTCGACGGCGGTGACGCGGCCGGGGGTCGGTGGCACTGAGGGCTCAGCTCCTCGTCGGGCGTGATCGAGCAGTTGCCCGCATATTTATCAGACCACTTCACCTTCAGAACACCCTTCGCCCCCGAATTTTGCCGTGTTCGGGCGCTATTGGTCGGACCACTCCGGTGGTTAGACTTCCGCGCACGGCGAGTGGAGGAGTGAGGGCGTGGAGGAGACCCCGCAGAAGGGCACGGTGACCCAGCGGGCGATCGAGCAGATCAAGGCGATGATCGCCCAGGGCAGCCTGGAGCCGGGGCAGCGGCTGCCCACGGAACGGGATCTGGCCGTGCAGCTGGGGATCTCGCGCAGCTCGATGCGGGAGGCGATCCGCGCGCTGACGGTGCTGGGCGTGCTGGAGGCCCGGCACGGTTCGGGCATCTACGTCACACAGCTGGAGGCGGGCGACCTGCTGGAGACGTTCGGTGTGGTGGCCGATCTGTCCCGGGGGCCGCGGCTGGTGGAGCTGCTGGAGGTGCGGCGCATCCTGGAATCGACGGCGACGGCCCTGGCGGCGGCCCGGATCACCCCGGACCAACTGGCCGCGGTGGAGAAGCACCTCACGGCGATGAACGCCACCGACGACCCCGAGGAGATCCTCGCCCACGACCTCGCCTTCCATCGCGAGATCACCCTGGCCGCCGGCAACGAGACGATGGCCGCGATCCTGGAGGGCCTGTCCTCCCGCACCTTCCGGGCCCGGGTCTGGCGCGCCTACCAGCAGGAGGGCGCCTTCGAGCGCACCCGCCGGGAACACGCCGCCATCCATCGCGCCCTGGTCGCCCACGACCCCGAGGCGGCACGCGCCGCGGCGGCGGCGCATGTGGGCGAGGTGGAGCAGTGGCTGCGGTCGCAGATCAGTGAGGTCTAGGGCTCCCTTGGTTCAGTCGCCGATGAGGTCTGGGACTGCCCTGGCTCAGTCGCCGATGAGGTCTGGGACCGCCCCCGCTCAGTCGCCGGAGAAGCCGAATATCCCCAGGTGGCTCGGCTCCGCACCGGTGTGCAGGACGACGTACAGGCCGGTCCACCGCATCCGGCACTCGTCGAGGAGCGTTCCGCCGGGCCCATGCCCGTCCGCGAGGGACGCGTGGGCCCGGGTCACCGTCTCGTGGAACTGGTCGGGGGTGGGGTGCTCGGTGCCGAAGTGGTGTCTGACGCGGTCGGGCGCGAGCGGGCGCAGAGTTCCGTGGTCCTGGGCGTCGTGGTCGGACGGGGCGGCGGTCGAGTGCACGACCCGGCCGATGTCCAGGATCGTGTGCGTCCCCTCCTCGCCCATGAACTCGTCGTCCTCCCAGAGCTCCGCAAGGCTCCCGTACGTGTCGTCGTCGCCGTACTCCTCCTCGAAGACCTGCGCGTGCAGCGCCTTCAGTGACTCCTCGACGGTCCCCTCGAACGGCGTGACGTACTCCCAACCGCTGGCACCCATGTGTGCCCCCCTCCCGATGCGACATCCGCAAGATCGATGCCACTTTAGGGACAGCCACTGACAACGCGGCGGGGGCCGTCAGCCAGGGAGCACCCGGGTCTGTCCTGCGGGCAGTTTGGTCCACCAGTGGGCGTACCGGCTGTAGACCGACCGGTCCCTGTCCGCCAGGAACGCGAGCAGGGTGTGCGCCTCCTCGGCCAAGGCGTCCCATGCCGCGTCCGGGAGGTCGTGGAAGGCCGTCGCCTCGATGCCGTCCGCCACGGGGCGCCAGACGCCGGCCACATACCCGTCGATGAGCAGCGTCGGCAGGACGTCGCCGTTGACGCGGGTCACCAGCTTGCGGTACTCGGGCGGGATCACCCGGCTGCGGTCGTCGTACGCCAGCAGGACGCTGTCCCACATGGGGAGGAGGCGGGGCGGGGCGGGTGTGTCGGCGGGTGGGCGCGGGCCGGCGTGGACGTCGTACAGCGTTCTGCCCTCGGGTCCGGCGATCACCTCCAGCGTCTCCCCGAGCTCCTTCAACACCGCCCGGACGCGCGCCCGTTGGACCATGGCGAACTGGGCGATGTCCGCCACCGACGCCGGTCCGAAGCCGTGCAGGTAGCGCAGGACGAGGACGCGCAGCGCCGCTCGCGCCGCTTCCGCCGCTTCCGGCTCGCTGCTGAAACGGCCTTCGGGTGCGGCGACGTACGACGGGGAGTACTCGAAGGACCAGGGGCCGCCGGTCGGTACGTGCACCAGTGGCGCGTACGACCGCAGTCCCCACCACGCCCCGTCCTTCTTCTCCGTCCCCACCCGCTCCGCCAGCCAGCCCGCCAGCTCGCCGTTCGAGCGGGGCCGGGCGGCGAACTCCAGCAGCCCCGGCTCCAGTTCGGCGGCGTCCGCCGGGGTGAGTCCCGCGGCGGCGAAGCGGTAGCCGAGGCGGGAGGCGTACAGCGTCGGCTGCATCGCCTCCCGGACCGTGCGGTAGTCGTCGCAGTGGACCGTGTGCAGGGTGATGCGGAGCAGGGTCGCCTTGACGAGCGTGCGGTCGGTGAAGGCGGCGTCCAGTTCGGCCGGGTCGAAGCCGTCGAGCCGGTTCCACAGCGCGAGATACGGTGACGCCGGCTGCTGCGTCTGGAGGGCGAGGAGCCGGCGGACGGCATCGCCGACTCCCAGCGGCTCCCGGCGCAGCAGCAGCTGACGGGCGAGGGTGGCCCGGTTGAGTTCCCGCGCGGTGATCGTGGAGGTGCTCGAGGTGCTCGTCACCCCCCGGATTCTGCCCTCCGCCGGCGCGGGGTGACGAGCTGTCCGAGAGCGCCCCCCTCTCGACTCGGCGACCGAGCCGGGGCACAGTTCTCCCTACATACTGGCCAGTAGGAGGAGAGACCGTGACCAGTTGGACCGGCCGGACCGCCACCGAGATCGCCGCCGCCGTGCAGGAGAAGCGGGTCACGCCCCGCGAGGTGGTGGCCGAGCATCTCGCCAGGATCGAGCGGCTCGACGGCCGGATCGGCGCCTTCCGGACGGTACGGGCCGAGGCGGCGCTCGCCGAGGCCGACGAGGTGGGCTCCCGTGCCGACCTGGCTGAACTGCCCCTCGCCGGGGTGCCGGTGGCCGTCAAGGACAACCTCGCGGTGCGCGGCGAGTCCAAGCGCGTCGGCTCGGCGGCCACGCCGGACACGCCGTCGGCGGAGGACCATGTGACGGTCGCCCGGCTGCGGGCCGCGGGCGCGGTGGTCGTGGGCCTGACGAACGTGCCCGAGCTGTGCATCTTCGGTACGACCGAGGGCGTCCACGGCACCGCCCGCAACCCGTGGGACACCTCGCGCACGGCGGGCGGCTCCTCCGGCGGCAGCGCGGCCGCGGTCGCCGCGGGCCTGGTCCCGATCGCCCTCGGCAACGACGGCATGGGCTCGCTGCGCATCCCGGCGGCCAACTGCGGCCTCGTCACCATCAAGCCGGGTCACGGCGTGGTCCCGGCGGGCGTCAGCGACGGCGACTGGTTCGGCATGTCCGAGAACGGCCCGCTGGCGACGACGGTCGAGGACGCGCGGCTGATGCTGGGCGTCCTGGCGGACGCGGAGTTCGTACGGCCGCCCGAGTCCGGCATGCGCAAGGTCGCACTCTCGCTGCGCAGCCCGATCGCCGGCATCGCGATCACCGCGCCCTACAAGACGGCCGCCCGGGACGCCGCCGAGGTGCTCATGAAGGCCGGCCACCAGGTGCGCCGTGCCGACCCGTCGTACCCGATGTCGCTGAGCTTCACCTCGCTCGCCCACTGGACGGCGGGCACGGCGCAGGACGCCCAGGGCCTCGACCCCTCCCTGCTGACCCGGCGCACCCGGGTGCACGCGGCGGTGGGCCGCCGTTTCGTGAAGGGCGTCGGCACCGGCGAGGCCCGCGCGGAACTCCGCCGCCGCCTGGAGCCGTTCTTCGAGGAGTACGACATCCTGCTCACCCCGGCGCTGGCCCGCCGCTCCCCCGCGTCGGCGCCCTGGCACGAGCGCGGCTGGCTCCGCAACATCCTCGCCAACACCAACTACTCGCCCATGACCCCGCCGTGGAACCTCACGGGCTGGCCCGCGATGGCGGTCCCGTTCGGCTCCTTGCCGTCCGGCGCCCCCACCGCCGTACAACTGGTCGGCCGCCCCGGCACGGAGGCGGTACTGCTGGAGACGGCGCACCACCTGGAGAAGCTGCACCCGTGGCAACGGACGGCACCGCTGGACTAGGTCCGGCGCCGGCCCGAGGCCGGTCAGCTCCAGCCAGGCGGCAGCAGATCCCAGGAGCTGCGGCCGAGCCACGCTGCGAAGCCGATCGGCGGTATGCCCCGGAGCCGGTCGAGGGAGAGCGGCACGATCAGGCCGCAGGTGGCCCGCCCGTCCCACCACAGGGTGCCGGCGAGCGGGCCGGTCAGGGCCAGAAGGGTGGCGAAGCCGCAGCCGTGCTCCCGGGCGACGATCGCACCGGCCGTCTTGCGGTCCTCGAACGGCTCGCACTCGTCGTCCCAGGCCCGCCAGGCGGCCGCGTAGGCGTCCTGATCGGCGAAGTCCTCGGCGCGCGGCTCACGGTCGGCCAGTGCGTCGTCCTCGGCAGCGTAGGAGTCGGGGTGCGGGAAGGGCAGGGCGAGCAGCTCGCGCGCGGGGGCCCCGTTGTTCTCCCACCACCATCCGCGCTCCGTCCGCGCCAGCCGGGAGACGGCCCCGCCCGCACTCACAGTCAGCAGGTACGCGCGGTACTCGGCCGGAAAGGCGACGCCCAGTTCCTGTTCGGCGTCGGCCACCTCGGCCTCGGTCAGCGGCGGTGGTATCGGCGCCATCTACGGCGCCTGCGTCCGCGGCCGGTGACCGGCCGCGGTTCCTCTGATCGGCATGGGCGTGAGTGTCGCACGCCCATGCCGTCGGCGATCGCGAAGGGGACTGACCGGGTCAGTCCACGCTGGGCAGGATGTGGGGCTCGGCCAGGTCGTCTTCGTAGCCCGCGAGGCGGATGGGGGCGGAGCGCGCCCACACGTCGAGGCTGCCGAGCTGGCCGGGCCTGCGGCCGGCGCGCTCCGGACGTTCCTTGGGGCGTTGCTCGCGATTCGTCTTCTCCGGTGTCACCGCGCACTCCTTATGTGTCGGGTCACCCTCGGGGCGTACCAGCCAGGATGCGGCCTGGCGCCGGACGCCCGCTCGGGTCTGAGTCAAATCAGTTCGGACGCGGTGGCGCCGGTAACTCTGGTGAGTACAGGCCGTGGTGACCGGCTTGCCCCAGGACGGACCGTGGGTGTGGGTGGGACCCCGTACTGCTGTCCGTCCGCTACAGATTAACCAAATGAGCGGAGCACTGCTCGATGGGGCTGAAAACAAGGGGTAACCATTACAAGTCCCCCGTGTTGATTGGCCTGTTTGTGCCAGCATTCGCCCCGGTATGCCCCACCGGCAAGCTCACCCGTTCGGCCTACATCCCTGTCGGCTGACGGTCCGTCATGAGACGGTACGCCGATGACGCAGTCGTCGTACGGACTGGGCGGGCTGGACGGGAAGGCCGCCGTCGTCACCGGTGGGACGCGTGGGATCGGGCGCGAGGTCGCCCGGCAGCTGGCCGACGCCGGGGCGCTGGTGTGTGTGACCGCGCGGGACGCGGCGGACGTCCGGCGGACCGCCGCCGAGCTGGGCGGCGTCGGGGTGGCGGGCAGCGTGGCCGACCCCGCTCATCTGTCGGAGGTGACCGAGCTCGCCCTGCGGGCGTTCGGGCGGATCGACGTCGTCGTCAACAACGCGGCGACCAACCAGCCGTACGGCCCGCTGATGGACGCCGACCCGGACGCCTGGCGGACGGCGTTCACCGTCAACGTCGAGGCGCCGCTGCGGCTCGTGCAGTACGCGTGGCGGGCGTGGATGCGGGAGCACGGAGGCTCGGTGATCAACGTCTGCACGGAGGGCGCCACCCACGTCGGGCCGCACATCGGCGCCTACGGCACCAGCAAGGCGGCCCTCCTCCATCTCACCCGGCAGCTCGCCGGGGAGCTGGCCCCGCGCGTCCGCGTCAATTCCGTCTCGCCCGGTCTCGTCCGCACCGAGATGGCCCGTTTCGTATGGGAGCCGGGTGAGGCGGAGGTCGCCGCGGGGCTGCCGCTCGGGCGGATCGGGGAGCCGGCGGACGTGGCGCGGGCCGTCGTATGGCTGGCCTCCGACGCTGCCGAGTGGATCACCGGGGCGGATCTGCTGGTGGACGGCGGCACACGGGTGCGGGCGGCGCACCCGGGCGGGTACGCCGTCCACGACCGGCTGCGGTCGTACCCGCCGCCGCAGCCCTGAACAGGCTCTTTACGGGAAGAGCGCGATCCCCATGAGGACGATCAGCACGACGAACGCGACGAGCGCGATCGTGCCCCAGGTCCAGGGGTGTTTGTAAGGATCGTGGGCGCCACCGCGGGGCCGGTCCTCGGGGAGGACGTGATGCGCCGGGCGGTCGCTCGCGTAGAACTGCTCGTCGGTGGGGTAGTGGTTGCGCGGGTCACCGAGAGCGCGTGGATCGATGTTGTGCGGACTGGCCATGACTCACTCCTGGCGCGGTAGTCACCAGGGTCCGGGTTCCCTTCGGGCGCCGCGTGACACGTCACGGCCGACGCGTCACCACTTCCCGGGCGCGTAGTCCTTGAGGAAGACGCCGTACAGGTCCTCGCCCTGTTCGCCGCGCACGATCGGATCGTAGACCCGCGCCGCGCCGTCCACCAGGTCGAGCGGGGCGTGGAAGCCCTCCTCGGCGAGGCGCAGCTTGTCGAAGTGAGGGCGTTCGTCGGTGATCCAGCCGGTGTCGACGGACGTCATGAGGATGCCGTCGGTCTGGAACATCTCCTGACCGCTGGTCCGCGTGACCATGTTCATGGCAGCCTTGGCGGCGTTGGTGTTGGGGTGGCCCGCACCCTTGTAGCCGCGGCCGAAGACGCCCTCCATCGCGGAGACGTTCACGACGTAGGCCCGGCCGCTCGCCGCCTTCTTCGCGGCCTCGGCCATGCTCGGGCGGAGCTTGCTGATCAGGATGAACGGCGCCGTGTAGTTGCACAGCTGGGTCTCCAGCAGCTCCACCGGGGAGATCTGCTCGATGGTCTGCACCCAGGTGTTGGTGTCGACGACGTCGGGGACGAGGCCGCCCGCGTCGATGGCGGTGCCGTCGAGGTGCCTGGCGACGCTGGCGTTGCCCGCGACGAGCGCGAGGTCGGCGACCTGCTGGGCGTCGATGCCGGAGATCCCGGCGGGCAGCGAGGCGAGGCCGTCGACGGCGCCGGAGCCGAAGGCGCCGATGACGTGGTGGGCGGGCAGCTCGCCGGCGGGCAGCGGGGCGCTCTCGCCCTCGACCAGGGCGGCGTAGGCCGAGGGCAGGCGCCGTACGGTCTGGGTCGCGTTGTTGACCAGGATGTCGAGCGGGCCGGCCTCGGCGACCTGGTCGGCCAGGGCGACGGCCTGGGCCGGGTCGCGCAGGTCGATGCCGACGACCTCCAGGCGGTGCATCCAGTCGCCGGAGTCGTCCATGGCCTTGAAGCGGCGGATGGCGTCCTTGGGGAAGCGCGTGGTGATGGTGGTGTGGGCGCCGTCGCGCAGCAGCCGGAGCGCGATGTACATGCCGATCTTGGCGCGGCCGCCGGTGAGCAGGGCGCGCTTGCCGGTGAGGTCGGCGCGGACGTCGCGCTTGGCGCGGTTCAGCGCGGCGCAGTCCGGACAGAGCTGGTGGTAGAAGTAGTCGACTTCCACGTACCGGGTCTTGCAGGTGTAGCAGGAGCGGGGGCGCTGGAGTATCCCCGCGATCTTGCCCGCCTCGGTGACGGACGACGGCAGGATGCCCTCGGTCTCGTCGTCGATGCGCTGCGCGGAGCCGGTCGCGGTGGACTCGGTGACCGCCTTGTCGTGGGCGGTCTTGGCGGCCCGGCGCTCCTGGCGGCGGCGCTGCTTGACGGTGCGGTAGACGCCGGCGGTGGCCCGGCGCACGGCGATCGCGTCGGGGTGGTCGACCTCCAGCTTGTCGAGCTCATCGAGCACGCTGAGGCAGACGGCCAGCCGCTCGGGGTCGATCCCGGGGCCGTACACGACCTCGTCCACGGCCTCGTCCGTGATCGCCGAGCCGTCCTCTGTCACCGTCATCGCGCTGCCGTTCCCTGCTGCCCCGTGCGGCGCTCCGACCGCGTCCGCTTTCGAACGGGGAATTCTACGGAGCGCCGGGCCGGTCCTCCAAAATTCGGGAGGGTCAAGCCTCACAGGCCGTGATGAGCGTCTCCACCTCCTCGGTGAGGGCCCTGGCCAGGACGTCCAGGTCCGGCACCGCTTCCGCGTCGGCGACCAGGCCGTAGTGGACATGGCCGCGGTACGTCGAGACGGCGATCGCCAGGGACTGGCCGCGGGCCAGCGGGGCGAACGGGAAGACCTGGGTGACCGGGTGGCCGCCGAGCTTCAGGCCGAGGCTGGGCAGCGGCACGCTGGTGACGAGGATGTCGAACCAGAGCCGGGCGGCCTGGCTGACCAGGGGCCCGCCGAGCCGGTGGCCGAGCGCGGGGACGTGGTCGGCGAGCAGCGCGACGGCACCGGCGCCCCGGTTGGGCCCGGCGTCCTTCTTGCGGTCCATGGCCATGCGGACCGTGTCCAGGCGGGCGAGCGGGTCGGGGTCGTCGACCGGGAGTCTCACCAGGTAGCCGGAGAGCCGGTTGCCCTGCGGGTGGGCGGTGCGCGGGCGGCGCTTGGAGACGGGGATGAGCGCGCGGGGCGCGACGCCGTCGCTGCCGTCGCCGCGCTCGTCGAGCCAGCGCCGCAGCGCGCCCGCGACGACGGCGATGAGGACGTCGTTGACGGTGCCGCCCCGGATCTTGCGGACGCGGTGCACATCGTCGAGGTCGATGACCACCCCGGCGGTGCGGCGGGTGCCGCTGGGCTCGGCGGTGAGGGCCGCCGAGGAGCGCACGCCGACGGTGGAGAGCGCGACGGACGCGCCGATGTCGAGGGCCCGGCCGACGTCGGAGACGGCGCCGCGGACCAGCCCGGGCAGCTTGCGCACATCCGGGAACAAGCCCTTCGACGGCTCCTCGGGGCGCGGCGTGCGGGCCGGCAGGTCCATCGGGTCCAGGATCGCCGCGGCCAGCGTCAGGGCGCGCAGCCCGTCGGCCAGGGCGTGGTGGAACTTGAAGAGCACGGCGAAGGAGGCGCCGTCCTCCCCCGGCAGGACATGCGCCTCCCACGGCGGCCGGCCGCGTTCCAGCGGGCGTTCCATGAGCCGGCCGGCGTCGGCGTGGAAGTCGGCGGTGGGCGCGTGCAGCCGGACGTGGTCCAGGGGGTCGAAGTCGGGGGCGGGCTCGCGCGTCGCCCCTCCGAAGGCCAGCGGCTGCCAGACGTCCCGGATGCGCATCCGCAGGCCGGGCACCGCGGCGGCCCGGGCCGCGAGCAGGTCGGCCGCGTGGGCGCCCGCGGTGGGCGAGTGCGCCGCGAAGACGCCGAGGGCACCCAGGTGCATGGGGTGCTCGGCGGACTCGATGTTCCAGAACGCCAGGTCGAGAGGGGCGAGCAGATCTGAAGTCAATGGCTTGCCTCGCGTCGACGACGGGTGAGCAAGCAGTCAACCGCCCCCGGGCGATTACGGTCAAGTACGATCACGCTACGCACAGTTAACAGCAGATTAAGTCCGGCCCTCCGTGCCCCAGGGTTCACTGGCGCACCGGAGGCCGAGTTCAGGACACCTGCTGGCCCTTCCCGAGTGCGATCACCCCGCCCTTGGAGACGGTGTAGAGCTCGGCGTCGCGCTCCGGGTTCACCCCGATCGTGGCACCCGGTGGCACCTCCACGTTCTTGTCGAGGACCGCGCCCCGCACCACCGCGCCCCGCCCGATCTTGACGTTGTCGTGCAGCACCGACCCCTGCACGACCGCCCCCGGGTCCACCACCACCCCGGGCGACAGCACCGACCGGGTGACCTGCCCCCGGATGAGGCAGCCCGCGCTGATGATGGACTCGCTGGCGATGCCGCCGGCGTTGAAGCGGGCCGGGGACAGCTGGCCCGAGTGGGTGTAGATGGGCCACTGCCGGTTGTAGAGGTTGAAGGCGGGGCGCTCGGCGATGAGGTCCATGTGGGCGTCGTAGTACGCGTCCAGGGTGCCGACGTCCCGCCAGTAGCCGCGGTCGCGGTTGGTCTCGCCGGGGACGTGGTTGGCGCTGAAGTCGTACAGCTGGGCCTCGCCGCGCTCGGTGAGCTGGGGCAGGATCGAGCCGCCCATGTCGTGCAGCGAGTGCTCGTCCTCGGCGTCCCGCTGGAGGGCCTCTATCAGGGCCTTGGTGGTGAAGATGTAGTTGCCCATGGAGGCGAACACGCACTCCGGGTCGTCGGCGAGACCGGGCGGGTCGGCGGGCTTCTCCAGGAAGCGGTCCACCGTGAGCCCGTCCGAGCCGGGGGTGATCACCCCGAACTGCGAGGACTCCGAGCGCGGGACGCGGATCCCGGCCACCGTCACGCCCGCGCCGCCCTCGATGTGCTGGGCGAGCATCTGGCGCGGGTCCATGCGGTACACGTGGTCGGCGCCGAACACCGCCACGTACTCGGGCCGTTCGTCGTAGACGAGGTTGAGGGACTGCAGGATCGCGTCCGCGCTGCCCAGGTACCAGCGGGGGCCGAGCCGCTGCTGGGCCGGGACGGGGGTGACGTAGTTGCCGAGCAGGCTGGACATCCGCCAGGTCGTGGTGATGTGCCGGTCGAGCGAGTGCGACTTGTACTGCGTCAGCACGCAGATGCGCAGGATGTCTCCGTTGACGAGGTTGGACAGGACGAAGTCCACCAGGCGATACGTTCCGCCGAAGGTGACCGCGGGTTTCGCGCGGTCACCGGTCAGGGGCATCAGGCGCTTGCCCTCTCCGCCCGCCAGTACGATCCCGAGCACCGAAGGTCCACCACGACGCATGGTCGCTCCCCTCACCCTGGTTGTGACCCATGCCTGCCCCTGCCCGGGGCGCACTACGCCTGTTTGAGGATCTCCTCGTAGAGCCGCACCGTCCGCCGGGCGACCGCGTCCCAGCCGAACTCCCCCACCGCGCGCTCGCGTCCGGCCTCGCCCATCCGCCGGGCGCCCTCCGGATCGCCGAGGACCGCGTCCAGCGCACGGGCGAGGGCGGGCTCGAAGTCGTCGTCCACCGGGACGAGCAGCCCGGTCTTGCCGTCGTCGACGACCTCCGGGATGCCGCCGACCCGCGAGGCCACCACGGGGGTTCCGCACGCCATGGCTTCGAGGTTGACGATGCCGAGGGGTTCGTACACCGAGGGGCAGACGAACACCGCCGCGTGCGTGAGGAGCTGGATCACGTCCGGGCGGGGCAGCATCTGCGGGATCCAGTGCACGCCCTCGCGGACCCGGCTCAACTCCTCGTACAGCTCCCGGAATTCACGGTCGATCTCCGGGGTGTCCGGCGCTCCCGCGCACAGTACGACCTGTGCGGCGGGGTCGATGTCGCGTACCGCGCGCAGCAGATGGGGCACGCCCTTCTGGCGGGTGATGCGGCCGACGAACAGCACGAAGGGCCGGTCGGGGTCGAGGCCGATGCGGGTGAGGGCATCGGTGCCGTGGTCGGGGCGGTAGAGGGTGGTGTCGATGCCGTTGTGCACGATGTGCACCCGGGCGGGGTCGAGGGCCGGGTAGCAGGCGAGGATGTCCTCGCGCATGGCGCCGGAGACCGCGATCACCGCGTCGGCGGACTCGATCGCGGTGCGCTCGGCCCAGCTCGACAGGGCGTATCCGCCGCCGAGTTGCTCGGCCTTCCAGGGGCGCAGCGGCTCCACGGAGTGGGCGGTCATCACGTGCGGGATGCCGTACAGGAGCTTGCCGAGGTGACCGGCGAGGTTGGCGTACCAGGTGTGGGAGTGGACGAGTTCGCGGCCCTCCAGGCCCGCGGTCATCGCGAGGTCCACGGAGAAGGTGCGCAGCGCGTCGTTCGCGGTGTCGAGCACGGACCAGGGGCGGTGGCGCACCACGCCCACTCCGCGGCCCTCGCCCCAGCAGTGCACCTCGACGTCGGCCAGGGCGGCCAACTCCCGGGCGAGGAACTCGACATGGACGCCCGCGCCGCCGTACACGTCCGGCGGGTACTCCCGGGTCAGCAGGCCCACTCGCACCCGGAACCCCCTGTTCTCAGCGGCTGGTTGCCCTTCATGGTCACCCAGATGCGGCGCCTGGGGAAGAGCGCGGGGGTCGTGTGAAGCAACAGTCGCCGCAGACGCCCCCGCCGGGGACGCGGTAGTAGAGGCAGCAGCTGCGGCGCCGGAAGGCGGTGCCGGTCAGGGTGCCGGTGCCGGCGAGGAGGGGGTGGGCGAGGAGTTCCGTGGTGAGGGCGCGGCTGCGGGCGGCCACCTCGGGGCGGCCGTTCGCTCGGGCCCAGCCCGACAGCTGGCGGGCGGCTCCGGCGAGCGCGGAGGCGGCGTTGCCGCGCAGCAGGCCGGGGGCGAGGTGGTGGCGCGCCCGCAGCGCCGCCGCCAGCGGCTCCAGGTGCCCTTCCAGGACGACCGCCGCGAGGGTTCCCGCGTCGCCGGCCAGCGCGTGCACCTCGGTGAGCCACAGGTCGTCGGGGGCGCTGCCGTCGGCGTCCCAGCGCAGCAGCCGGGCGTCGAGGTCGGGGACGTGGCCGTAGAGCACGGCGCAGCCGAGGGCCGCGGACCACAGGCGGGCGGCGAGGCCCTGCTGGGCGATCGAGGCGGCGATCCGCACCTCCGGAGCCTGAAGGGAAGCGGCCACCTTACGGATACGAAAAGTCACGGATTCTCCGTAAACGTCCGACTTTTCGAAGTCGTATACCTCTGCGAGGGTCGGCAGCGTTGAACGCGACGGCGCACCCGTGCGTAGTAGGAAGAAGCCGCCGAGCGGGCGGAGCGCGGCGAGATCGGCGTCGAGGTCCACGAGGAGCAGTAGTACCAAGGCCCTTAGGGGACGGCATCAGGGGGGCCTGGGGCAGTGTCACCCACCCTGGGGAGGACTGACCCTCCGTAGTACTCCATCGGCAGTAGGACCCATTGCGTGCTCAGGTACGACGACGGGAATGGCATTCCACGGCATCGTGTTGCACATGGAAGCCGACCGTTCGCCGCGCCGGGGTCACCAGCCCCGCTTCACGCAGAGGAGCTGCTGATGAGCGCCCTCGCGTTGTCCGTCGTCCTGTCGCTCGTCTCTGCCGTCGCCTACGCGGGCGGGGCGATCGTCCAGGAGCAGGTCGCGGTGTCCTCCCCCGAGCAGCAGTTCGCGCCGCTGCGCCGGCCCAGCTGGTGGGCGGCGGTCGCGCTGAACGGCCTCGGCGGACTGCTGCACGTGGTGGCGCTGGCGTTCGGCCCCCTCAGCCTGGTCCAGCCGCTCGGCGCCCTCACCATCGTCTTCGCCCTGCCCATGGCCGCGCTGTTCGTCGGCCGCAAGGCCGGGGCGACCGCCTGGCGCGGCGCGATCATGGCGACCGTCGGTCTCGCCGGTCTGCTGTCCCTGGTCGGCGCGTCCGACGCGCAGTCCCTGGACACCGCCCAGCGGGTGGCCGTCGCCACGGTCACCGGCATCGCGGTCGTCGCCCTGATGATCGCGGGCCGGGCGGCCCACCGGCACCCGGCGGTGCGCAGCATCCTGCTCGCCACCGCGTCGGGTATCGCGTTCGGCATGTCCTCGGTGTTCACCAAGACGGTCGCGGTCGACTGGACCGGCGGCGTCTCGGTGGCCGACGTGCCCTCCCTCGCCGTGATCGCCGTCCTGGCCACGGCCGGCATGCTGCTCTCCCAGGCCTCCTACCGGGGCGCCGGGCTCGCGGCCCCGCTGGCCACGCTGACCGTCGTGAACCCGGTGGTCGCGGCCGTCGTCGGCATCACGATGTTCGGCGAGACCTTCCGCTACGGCACCACGGGCACCGCGCTCGCCCTGAGCTGCGGTGTGGTGGCGGCGGGCGGCCTGATCCTCCTCACCTCGGAGCGGATCGCCCGCACGGAGTCCGTGCCGGAGGAGCCGGTGCGGGTGCCGGCCCAGTCCGGGGACCCGGAGCCGGTCACGGACCCGCAGGCGGACGAGCTGCGGGTGCCCGCCTCGCCCGCGGAGCTGCTCACGACCCTGCCCGGTCAGCCCGGTCAGACCCGCGAAGAGGTCCTGGCGGCGGCTGCCGACGCGGCGGTACGGGAGGACGTCCTCGCCGCGACGGCCGAGGCGGCCTTGGAGGACATCCTCGTACCGGCACCGCAGCCGGCCCTGGAGGACGTCCTCGTCCCGGCGCCGCAGCCGGACGAGACCGATGCCCTGGACACCGCCCCGGACACCGAGGAGCGCCCGATCTTCTACGTCGGCCCGCTCTACGGCGCCTCCTACATCCCGATGCCAGTCCTCGACCGACACCGTACGAGGGTCAAATCCTGAGGGGCGGGTCCTGATCCCGGGATCAGACCCTGACCCCTCCGGCCCGGAGATAGGCGACCGGGTCGACATCGGTACCGAAGCCGGGCCCCGTCCGCACCTCGAAGTGCAGATGCGGGCCCGTGCTGTTGCCTGTGGACCCCGAGCGCCCGATGCGCTGTCCGGCGCTCACGCTCTGCCCGGTCTTCACCGAGATCGCGGAGAGATGGGCGTACTGGGTGTAGCGGCCGTCGGAGTGCCGGATCACCACCTGGTACCCGAACGACCCGGCCCACCCGGAGGCCACCACCCGCCCCGCGGCGACCGCCTTCACGGACGTGCCCGTGGGGACGGCGAAGTCGACGCCGGTGTGATAGCCCTTCGACCAGGCGGAACCTGCCTTGTGGTACGGGGTGCCGGTGGAGGCGTCGACCGGGGCGACCAGGCGGTGGCCGGTTTCCTCGGTGTCCTTCGCCTTCTTCTTCTCGGTGGCCGGCCTGGTGGACGTCTGGGTCGTGACCGTGGCCGCCTTGCCGCGCAGGCTGAGCCGCTGCCCCGGCAGGATGAGGTCCGGATCGGCGCCGATGGTCTTCCGGTTGGCGGCGTACAGACCGCGCCAGCCGCCCTTGACGTCCTCCCGGCCGGCGATGCCGGACAGGGTGTCGCCGTGGACCACGGTGTACATCTCGGCGGAACCGGCCCTGGACTGCGGCGTGGTCTGCGGCTGCACGTCAGGGACGGCGGCCTTGGTGCCCCCGGCCGGATGGATGTCGGGGGTGTCCCCGCCCCGGGTGAGCCCGGCCCGCACCGAACACACCGGCCAGGCGCCCGGCCCCTGCCCGTCCAGCACCTTCTCCGCCACGGCGATCTGCTGGTCCTTGGTGGCGAGATCGGCGCGCGGGGCGTACCGGGTGCCGCCGAAGGCCTCCCAGGTGGACTGGGTGAACTGCAGCCCGCCGTAGTAGCCGTTGCCGGTGTTGATGCTCCAGTTGTTGCTCGACTCGCAGGCGGCGACCTTGTTCCAGATGTCCACGTCGGCCGCCTGGGCGGTGCCGGCACCGATGAGCGGGATCGCCATTCCGGCGCCGCCCGCCGTGACGGTGAGCGAGGCGCGGTTGATCCTGTTCGGCTGATACCGGCGGTGCCGGCCGCGTACGGCCATGGAGCTCCCCCTACGACGTACGTCAGGAGGGCCAAAAGTAAGCGCCCCGAACAGGCCATGACAAGACAGCAATCAGCCGCCTGTTCCGGCCGCCCGCGCCGGCGGAATGTTCCGGCTGAACACGACGAGGCCCCCGAGCCGTATCTGCGTAGGCTGCTAACCAGCACGAGCGGCAGCACCGATAACGACCTACGCGATCCACTGGATCTTTGGGAGCAGACGGTATGAGCACTACAGCGCAGATCGGCGTCACGGGCCTCGCGGTCATGGGCAGCAACCTCGCCCGCAACTTCGCCCGCAACGGCTATACGGTCGCGGTGCACAACCGGACGGCGTCCCGTACGCACGCCCTCGTCGAGGAGCACGGGAGCGAGGGCGACTTCATCGCCGCCGAGACCGCGAAGGAGTTCGTCGCCGCCCTGGAGCGGCCGCGCCGGCTGGTCATCATGGTCAAGGCCGGTGACCCGACCGACGCGGTGATCCAGGAGTTCGCCCCGCTCCTGGAGCCCGGCGACATGATCATCGACGGTGGCAACGCGCACTTCGCCGACACCCGGCGCCGCGAGCGCGAACTCCGCGACAAGGGCATCCACTTCGTCGGCACCGGCATCTCCGGCGGCGAGGAGGGCGCGCTCAACGGGCCCAGCATCATGCCCGGCGGCTCCAAGGAGTCGTACGACTCCCTTGGTCCGATGCTCGAGAAGATCTCCGCGAAGGCGAAGGACGGCGCGCCGTGCGTCACGCACGTCGGCGCGGACGGCGCCGGGCACTTCGTGAAGATGGTGCACAACGGCATCGAGTACGCCGACATGCAGCTCATCGGTGAGGCGTACCAGCTGCTGCGCGATGTCGCCGGCTACTCGCCCGCGCAGATCGCGGAGATCTTCCGGACCTGGAACACCGGCCGCCTCGACTCGTATCTGATCGAGATCACCGCCGAGGTGCTGTCCCATGTGGACGCGGCCACCGGCAAGCCGTTCGTGGACGTGGTGGTGGACCAGGCCGAGCAGAAGGGCACCGGTCGCTGGACCGTGCAGATCGCCCTCGACCTCGGGGTCCCGGTGTCCGGCATCGCCGAGGCCGTCTTCGCCCGGTCGCTGTCCGGCCACGCGGCGCTGCGCGAGGCGTCCCGCGGCCTCGCCGGGCCCTCGGCCACGCCGCTGAGCGAGGCGGAGGCGGGCGCGTTCGCCGACCGGGTCGAGCAGGCGCTGTACGCCTCGAAGATCGTGTCGTACACGCAGGGCTTCCACGAGATCGCGGCGGCGCGCGAGGAGTACGACTGGGACATCGACCTCGGTGCCGTCTCCGCGATCTGGCGCGGCGGCTGCATCATCCGGGCCGCGTTCCTGGACCGCATCCGCGCCGCGTACGACGCCCGGGCCGATCTGCCGAGCCTGCTGTCCGACGAGACGTTCGCCCGGGAGATCGCCGACGCGCAGGACGACTGGCGCGAGGTGATCGTGGCGGCGACGCGGCAGGGAGTGCCGACGCCGGGCTTCTCGGCGGCGCTCGCGTACTACGACGCGCTGCGTGCGGAGCGGTTGCCTGCGGCGCTTACGCAGGGGCAGCGGGACTTCTTCGGGGCGCACACGTATCGGAGGGTGGACCGGGACGGGTCGTTCCACACGTTGTGGGGTGGGGACCGGTCGGAGGTCGGCGCCTGAGGGGTGGGGCGGTTTCGGCGGTACGGCGGATGCGGCTGAGTGGGGGTTGATCGCGCAGTTCCCCGCGCCCCTTGGGGCGTTCAGCCGCCCGCCGTCATCAAGTGCCGGTCCCTCAACTCAGGGGAGGTCCTGGCTCCGGGTTCGGTACCGGCTCCGGGCCCGGTGGGATCGGTGAGGGGTCCGGGGTCGGCTGCGGCCCCGGGCCGGGTGGCGGCGTCGGGGGCTGCGGGGGCTCCGGCGTCGGGCCCGGGCCCGGTGGTGGGGTCGGGGTCGGGGGCTGCGGGGGTTCCGGAGGCGGGCCCGGGGTCGGGGTGGGGCCTGGGGTCGGGTCCGGGTGGACCGGGTCCGGGTAGGGGGTCGGGGGGTTGGTCATCGTGTCCTCCAGCCAGATGGGACGTCGGCTCTGGACTTCTCCCCCGCCTACCCGGTCCGCGGCGGGCCAGTCACTCGTACGGCGGGATCAGAAGCCCTCCGGATGGGCCTTCAGCCACTCCTTCGCCGCGCGCAGCAGCTCGGGGTCGGCGGCCGGGGCCTCGTCGGGGTGGCGTGCGGCCCACTTGACGACGTACGGGCACAGCGGTGCCACGGGCACGCCCTCGCGCGCGGCGATGGTGTAGAGCTCGCGGGCCAGGGAGCCCGCGATGCCCTTCCCTTCGTGGGCCGGTTCCACGATCGTGTGGACGGGGACCAGGGCGCGCGCCGGTGCCTCGAGGACGAAGTACTGGATGTGGCCCACGACTTCGCCGCCGCCGATCGCCTCCAGGCGGCCGGCCGGCCGGTCGTCGCGGATCTCGATGTCGTCGCTCATGGGCACGCTCCTGGTCTCGGCCGTCTGTGACTCAGGCCGGTACGGCCTGCGGGCTGCGCTCCTGGTCCGAGCCCGGCACCGGCTCCGAGGGGTCCGCGCCCAGGGCCACGATGCGGTTGTCGTGGTCCACGTGCACGACCCGGGGTTCCAGTGCCCGCGCCTCGGCGTCGGTCACCTGAGCGTAACTGATGATGATCACCAGATCACCGGGGTGGACGAGATGGGCGGCGGCCCCGTTGATACCGATCACCCCGGAGCCGCGCTCGCCCTCGATGACGTACGTCTCCAGCCGGGCGCCGTTGGTGATGTCGACGATGTGGACGAGTTCGCCGGGCAGCAGGTCGGCGGCGTCGAGCAGGTCCGCGTCGATGGTCACCGATCCCACGTAGTGCAGGTCGGCCTGGGTGACGGTGGCGCGGTGGATCTTCGATTTGAACATGGTTCGGAACACGGAAACTCCCGATTCGTCTGCTCCCTGCCTGCTCTGTGCAGGTCAAGGGCGGTCTTCGGAGCGTACAACCCTTCGCATGTCCGGTCAGCCGTTGTTCATCGACCTGTGACGGCAGCCACTTCCAGTGATTTACTAGGACGTCCTAGTATTTCTTTGTCGCGCACCACTCCGCCTGTCCGGGAAGGCCCCCATGAGCGCTCTGCATCGACCCGTGCACCCCGTCCGCCTGGTCACCGCTTCGGCGCTGTTCGACGGGCACGACGCCTCGATCAACATCATGCGGCGCATCTTCCAGTCCCAGGGCGCCGAGGTGATCCACCTCGGACACAACCGGTCGGTGCGGGAGATCGTGGACGCGGCGCTGGAGGAGGACGCGCACGGCGTGGCGGTCTCCTCCTACCAGGGCGGGCACGTCGAGTACTTCGAGTACCTGGTCGAGTCGCTGCGCTCACGGGGAGCGGGGCACATCCGGGTGGTGGGCGGCGGAGGCGGCGTCATCGTGCCCGACGAGATCGCCCGGCTGCGCGGGAGCGGGGTGACCATCTTCTCCCCGGAGGACGGGCAGCGGCTGGGCCTCGCCGGGATGGTCAACTCGGTGGTGCGGGACTGCGACTTCGACCTCTGGGACGGCGGACCGGCCGATGCGGCCGCCGTGCTCGCCGGTGACCGGTTCGCGATCGCCCGCGCCATCACCGGCGCCGAACTCGGCAAGCTGCCCACGGGATTCATGGAGCGGCTGCGTGCCGCCGCGGACCGGGTCGTACCGGTGCTCGGCATCACCGGCACCGGCGGCTCGGGCAAGTCCTCGCTGACCGACGAACTGGTGCGCCGGTTCCGCGTCGACCAGCAGGAGAAGCTGCGGATCGCGGTGATCGCGGTCGACCCGACGCGCCGCCGTGGCGGTGGCGCCCTGCTCGGTGACCGGATCCGGATGAACTCCCTGGACGGGGACCGGGTGTTCTTCCGGAGCCTGGCCACCCGCGGCAGCCACGAGCTGCCCGAGCACCTGTCCGAGGTGATCGACGTCGTGAAGGCCGCAGGGTTCGACCTGGTGATCGTCGAGACGCCGGGCATCGGCCAGGGCGACGCGGCGATCGTGCCGTTCGTCGACACCTCGCTGTACGTCATGACGCCGGAGTTCGGCGCCGCCTCGCAGCTGGAGAAGATCGACATGCTCGACTTCGCCGACGTCGTGGCGATCAACAAGTTCGAGCGGCGCGGCGCCAAGGACGCGCTGCGCGACGTGGGCCGCCAACTGGTCCGCAACCGCGAGGCGTTCGGCATGCGGCCCGAGGACATGCCGGTGTACGGCACCTCGGCGGCGACCTTCAACGACGACGGCGTGACCGCGCTCTACCAGCATCTGCGGACCGCCCTGGCCGAGAAGGGGCTGCCGCTCGTCGAGGGCGCGCTGGCACCGGTCGACGTGCGCCACTCCTCGGGCATCCGGCAGGTGGTTCCCGCGGACCGGGTGCGCTACCTCGCCGAGATCACCGACACCGTCCGTGCGTACCACGCGGAGACCGCGCGGCTGGCCGAGGCGGCCCGGCGGGTGCAGCGCCTGGAGGCCGTCAAGGGCGAGCTCGTCGCGGCGGGCTCCGACGCCGGGAACGTCCAGGCGCTGCTCGACGACGCGCACAAGCGGCTCCCGCTCGACGTCCGGGAACAGATCGACGAGTGGCCCGCCGTCGTCGCCTCGTACTCCGGCGACGAGCAGGTCGTGACGATCCGCGACAAGGAGATCCGCACCCAGCTCACCCGCGAGTCCCTGTCCGGCAACCGGATCCCCCGCGTCGCCCTGCCCCGCTTCACCGACCACGGCGAACTGGTGCGCTTCTGGCGGGCAGAGAACCTGCCGGGCCGTTTCCCCTTCACGGCCGGGGTGTTCCCCTTCAAGCGCGACGGCGAGGACCCGGCACGGATGTTCGCCGGCGAGGGCGACCCGTTCCGCACCAACCGCCGCTTCAAGATGCTCTCCGAGGGCCAGCCGGCCACCCGGCTGTCCACCGCCTTCGACTCCGTCACCCTCTACGGCCGCGACCCCGACGAACGCCCCGACATCTACGGCAAGGTCGGCACCTCCGGTGTCTCGGTGGCCACCTTGGAGGACATGAAGGCGCTCTACGACGGCTTCGACCTCGTCGCGCCCACGACCTCGGTCTCCATGACCATCAACGGGCCCGCGCCGACCCTCCTGGCGTTCTTCCTGCACACCGCGATCGACCAGCAGACCGAGAAGTTCCGCACCGCGGAGGGCCGGGACCCCTCGCCCGAGGAGACGGCCGAACTGCGCGCCCGCGCGCTCGCCACCGTGCGCGGCACGGTGCAGGCGGACATCCTCAAGGAGGACCAGGGCCAGAACACCTGTCTGTTCTCCACCGAGTTCTCCCTGCGGATGATGGCGGACATCCAGGAGTGGTTCATCGCCCACCAGGTCCGCAACTTCTACTCGGTGTCGATCTCCGGCTACCACATCGCCGAGGCCGGCGCGAACCCCATCAGCCAGCTCGCCTTCACCCTGGCCAACGGCTTCACCTACGTCGAGGCCTACCTCGCCCGGGGCATGCACATCGACGACTTCGCCCCCAACCTGTCGTTCTTCTTCTCCAACGGCATGGACCCCGAGTACTCGGTGCTCGGCCGGGTCGCCCGCCGGATCTGGGCGGTGGCGATGAAGGAGAAGTACGGCGCGAACGACCGCTCCCAGAAGCTGAAGTACCACGTCCAGACGTCGGGCCGGTCCCTGCACGCCCAGGAGATGGACTTCAACGACATCCGCACCACGCTCCAGGCGCTCATCGCGATCTACGACAACTGCAACAGCCTGCACACCAACGCCTACGACGAGGCGGTCACCACCCCCACCGAGGACTCCGTGCGCCGCGCCCTGGCCATCCAGCTCATCATCAACCGCGAGTGGGGCCTGGCGATGAACGAGAACCCCCTGCAGGGCTCGTTCATCATCGACGAGCTCACCGACCTGGTGGAGGAGGCGGTCCTGCGGGAGTTCGAGCGGATCAGCGAACGCGGTGGTGTGCTCGGCGCCATGGAGACCGGCTACCAGCGCGGCCGCATCCAGGACGAGTCGATGCTCTACGAGCAGCGCAAGCACGACGGCACCCTGCCCCTCATCGGCGTCAACACCTTCCGCAGCCCGCACGCCGACACCGCCGAGCCCACCGTCGTCGAACTCGCCCGCGCCACCGAGGAGGAGAAGCAGTCCCAGCTGGAGCGCGTGAGGGACTTCCAGGCCCGCCACCACGAGCCCGCCCACGCCGCCCTGACCGCCCTCAAGGAAGCGGCGGTCAGCGGGGACAACGTCTTCGCCGTCCTCATGGACGCCGCCCGCGTCTGCTCACTTCAGCAGATCACCGAGGCGTTCTTCGAGGTCGGCGGCCAGTACCGCCGCAACGTCTGAGCAGGGTTCGGACGGCAGACGGGCACCGAGGCCGGGGCCGGCTCCGCTAGGCGCCGGTCCGCGGCGAGCCGAACAGGCGGCGCTGGATCTCCCGCCGGTAGTCCTCCAGCGTCCGGTCGAGGTGGACGGCCGTGGCCTCCGCGGCCTCGTCCGGCCGGCCGTCGCGAATGGCCCGGTAGATCGCCTCGTGCTCCTCGACCGCGGCCGAGGTGCCCTCGTTGAAGCTGTCGTGGATGCCGATCGCGCTGGACTGGCGCTGCAACCGGCGGGCGTCGCGCACCGCGCTGCCGAGGAAGGTGTTGTGGGAGGCCGCGGCCAGCGCCGTGTGGAAGTCGTCGTCTCCCTGGTTGAAGGCCTCGACGTCCCCATGGACGTAGCCGTGCCGGCACTGCTGCATCGCGATCTCGATGGTGCGCAGTTCGGCGGGCGTGGCCCGGGTGGCCGCGAGTCTGGCGGCGGCCATCTCCTGCACTCTGCGGAACTCGAACAGCATGAGTACGTGATCGAGGTCGACGGGCCGGAAGAAGCCGCCCCAGCGGCTGGTGATCAGCATGCCTTCGTCGTCCGCGACGAACAGTCCGCGTCCCTTGTGCGCCCGGACCCGCCCGAGCGCCGAGAGGATCTTCACCGCTTCCCTGACCACCGCGCGACTGGTGTCCAGCTGCTGGGCCAGGTCGTTCTCGGTGGGCATCCGGTCGCCCGGGACCAGACGCGACTCCGCGATGAACTCGAGGATCCGCTCCGCCACGACCTCGTATCCGGGCCGGTAGTCGCGCCGCTCGTCCGCGCCGTTCACCACTGCTGGCACGGCGGGCGTGTCGTTCATATGTCCTGCCTCCGGGTGACTGCGACGAAGGTGACTGATCAGGTTTGAAGCCGAGGCTCATCGTACCTCAGGCAAGCATAAGTCGTACTCATTCTTTCCAAACTTGATCATGACTCCCTGACAACTTGCCCCTATTGATCCGCATTTACCCAAGTAGGGCCACCACGGGAGCAGCCTTCACGCGCCAGATGAGCTCTGAAAAAAGCCGTACACACCTCTTGACGCGCCCTTCGATATGGCGGCTAATTTCTTCCGCAGCGGCAATGACAGAGCCGTCAGCCTCACGCAAAACGAGTGGAGTCGCACATGTCCGTCTACAGGCCTTCGGCCACCCGGGAGACAGGGACCAGCAGGAGACGTGCCGCCTTGCTGGCCGGCTGTGCCGCCACGGTGCTGTTCACGGTGACCGCGTGTGGCGGCGGGGGCACCGGCGGCACGACCAACAAGGACGGATTCGCCCAAGCGGCCCAGAACGACGGGGCGTTCACCGTCTGGGTGGACGCGACCCGCATGGACGCCGCGAAGCTGTACAAGGCTTCGCACCCGGGCGTGAAGATGAACATCGTCAGCTACGACGGCGACGCCAACGGGTCCAACTACCTTCAGACGAAGGTCCAGTTGTTCAACCGCACGGGCAAGGGCTGGCCGGACGTCGTCTTCAGCTCCCAGAACAACGAGGCGAGCTGGGCCGTGGACGCCGGCTTCGCGGCCCCGCTGAACAAGGGCCTGATCCCGCAGGCGACCCTCAGCGGGTTCGCCAAGGGCGCCAACGACGTCTGCACGGTCGACGGGACCCTGTACTGCCTGCGCAACGACCTCTCCCAGGCGGTGCTCTGGTACAACGCGCCGCTGCTGAAGCAGTTCGGCTACTCGGTCCCGACGACCTGGGAGGAGTACCAGGCGCTCGGCGAGAAGGTCGCCAAGGAGCACCCCGGCTACCTCGTGGGCGACGCGGGCGACTCCTTCACCCCCGAGATCTACCTGTGGGCGAGCAAGTGCGGCGCCAACCACATCACCGGCCCCAAGGCCGTCTCCGTCAACACCACCAGCGAGGCCTGCACCAAGATGGCCAAGCTGCTGGACGTACTGATCAAGAACAAGTCGATGTCGATCAGCGGCGTCTTCAGCACCGACTTCACCAAGAACAAGGGCAAGAAGGTCCTGCTGATGCCCGGCCCGGCCTGGTACGGCGGCGCGGTCTTCGAGAGCGGGCTCAAGACCCCGGCCAAGCAGATCGCGGTGGCGCCCATCCCGCAGTGGCAGGGCGACAGCTCGCCGTCCACCGGCAACGTCGGCGGCGGCACCTGGCTGCTGTCCAAGCACTCCACCCACATCAAGGCGGCCACCGACTTCCTGAAGTGGGTCACCACCGACAACGCCTACCAGGGCGAGAAGGCCCCCGGCTTCCCGGCGTACACGCCCGCCGCCGAGAACTGGCTCAAGGCGCAGGCCACCTCCGGGTACTACGCCAGTGACCTCACGGCCCTCAAGGACGCCTCCTCGCAGGTGTGGTCCGACTGGGGCTCGGGCCAGTTCAGCCAGGAGGCGATCTGGGCCGCCACCGTCAAGCCCGGCCTGACGCAGGGCAAGACCATCGAGTCCCTGCTGCCCGCCTGGCAGGACTCGATCGTCAAGTACGCCAAGTCCAACGGATACAAGGTCTCCCAGTGACCCTCACGCACTCCTCGGCCGACTCCGCCCGGGGGCGCCCTCGCGGCACCTCCCGGCAGAGTCGGGCCGGCCTCGCGTTCGTCGCCGGCTACACACTGCTGCTGATCGCCTTCGGTGTCCTGCCGACCTGTTACGCCATCTACTTCGCGTTCACCGACGCCGGAGGCACGTTCACCGGGTTCTCCAACTTCGTCACCACGGCACAGGACTTCCGCTTCGTCGACTCCCTGAGCCATGTGGCCTTGTACCTGGTCTTCTGGCTGCTGTCCCTCGTGGTGTTCGTGGTGGTCCTGGCGCTGCTGCTGCACCGGCTGTCCGCCGGGCCGGTCAGCCAGGCGCTGCGCTTCCTCTACTACATCCCCGGGGCCCTCGCGGGCGCCGCGAGCGTCCTGGTGTGGCTGTTCATGCTCGACCCGACGGTGAGCCCGGTCAGCTCCCTGCTGGGAACGCTGGGCTTCCACACCTTCGGCGAGGTCATCGCACCCGGGAACCTGGCGCTGCTGTTCACGATCATCGCGTTCTGGACCGGCGCGGGCGGCTGGATCGTCGTCATGTACGGCGCGCTCAACAACATCCCCAAGGACGTCATGGAGGCCGCGCGCATCGACGGCGCGAACGGCTGGCAGACCGCCTGGCGGGTGCAGATCCCCATGCTCCGCAAGTGGATCGTCTACATGGTGATCCTGGCCTTCGCGGGCGGCGCCCAGCTCTTCGTCGAGCCGCAGCTGCTCTCCCTCGCCAGCACCGGCGTGGCCGGCCGCGACTACTCGCTCAACCAGCTGACGTACGACTTCGCCTTCCAGATGAACAACATCAACGGCGCCGCCGCGGTCTCGGTGGAGCTGCTGGTGGTGAGCCTGTCGGTGGCCGGTGTCTTCGTCGCACGATCGGGGTTCTTCGATGCCGACTGAGACCCGACCCACTCCCACCCTCACGGCTCAGGGTGCGAAGTCGACGAGCCGGACCCGGCACGGGGACGCGCGGCAGCGCCGCCGGCCCCCGCGGAACGTGGGCTCCCGGCTGCTGGGGGGCTCGGTGCTCCTCGTGTTCGTGGTCTTCTTCGTGCTGCCGGTGGTGTGGCTGCTGCTCGCGGCGACCAAGACCGACCAGCAGCTGGTCCACGACAACCCGCTGTCCTTCGGGTCCCTGCACGCGCTGAAGGCCAACTGGCACGCGCTCACCGGCTTCCAGGACGACGCCATCCTGCTGTGGCTGCGCAACTCGGCCGTCTACGCCGTGATCTCCCTCGTCATCACCCTCTGCCTGGCCATCCCGGCCGGCTACGCGCTGGCGATGACCGAGTTCCGCGGCCGGCACACGCTGCTGATCGCGACCCTCGTCGTGATGCTGATGCCGAACGCCACGCTGGTGGTGCCGCTGTTCCTGGAGATCAACGCGGTGCATCTGATCGGCACGATGTGGTCGATCATCCTGCCGTACTCGTTCTACCCGTTCGGGGTGTACCTGACGTACATCTACTTCACCACCGCCGTGCCCAGGGATCTCCTGGCCGCGGCGCGGATGGACGGCTGTTCCGAGTTCGGCGTCTTCCGCCACGTCGCGCTGCCGCTGGCGACGCCCGTCATCGCGCTGGTCGGGTTCTTCAGCTTCGTCGCCAACTGGACGAACTACTTCCTGCCGTACGTGATGCTCCCCGAGAGCGACCAGATGCCCATCCAGGTGGGCGTCGGCAGTCTCCTCAGCAACGTGCCCTCGTTCAACCCGACCGTCGGCACCCTCGCGATCGAACGCCCGCAACTGGCACTGGCGACGCTGGTCGCCATCACCCCCGTACTCGTCGTGTTCCTGTTCGCCCAGCGCTTCCTGGTCAGCGGAATGCTCGCCGGCGCCACCAAGGAGTAACCGCTCTCATGTCCTCCAGCCCGCACCCCCACGCCTCCGGCGACTCGACACCCGACGTCCAGGCCACGGTCCCGTTGCTCGAACCCCCTGGCTGGGCCGTCGCACAGCGCGCCCTGTTCGACCTGCTCGACCACGCCTGGCGGCGCTTCGCCCGCGACTTCACCGGCCCGGACGGACGCCTCAACTACACCAAGGAACTGACCACCCGCGACGGTGTGGACGATTTCTACGAGGTCTTCTTCAACTGGCCCCAGCTGTACCTCCTCGGCGGCGCAGACGACCTGCTGCCCGCCAGCGAGAAGCACTGGGAGGGCGTCACCAAGCAGCTGACCGAACTGGACATGCTGCGTGACGAGTACGAGCGCGGCTACGACTGGTTCCACCAGGGCGAGAGCCTGCTGCTGCTGTACTTCCTGTGCATGGCCGCCCCCGACCGCTGGGCCGAACGCGCGCTGCGCTTCGCCGAGTTGTACGTCGACCCGGCCAAGGGCAACTACGACCCCGAGCACCGCATCATCACGCGCCCGCACAACGGCAGCGACCCCGAGCGCACCGGCCTGTTCGACGGTGACGTGTACCCGTGGCTGCTCAAGGAGGCCGAGACCTACGGCTATCCGCTCGAATGGCTGCCCGAGGCCCAGGACGGTCCGTACCCGCTCTCGGCGGACCCCCGGCTCGGCGACCAGATGCGTGACCGGATGGGCGTCGGCGACACCACGATGAACCTCGCCGCGGCCGGTCTGGTCCTCAACGCCTGGATCCTGACCGGCGAGGAGCGCTACCGGGACTGGATCGTCGAGTACGTCGGCGCCTGGCGCGAACGCACCGAGGCGAACGGCGGTCTCATACCGGACAACGTGGGCCCGGACGGGGTCGTCGGCAGCCTGCTGGAAGGGCGCTGGTACGGCGGCCACTACGGCTGGTCCTGGCCGCACGGCTGGCACAGCCTCGGCCACGCGGCCTGCGTGGCGGCGCTCGCGGCGGCCACGGTCACCGGCGACGACGACTACCTCTCCATGGTCGCGACCTCCCTCGACACCCTGATCGGCCACGCCAAGGTCATGCCCCACACGGAGGCCGACTCCAGCCTGCCCTCCAAGTGGGCGGTGGAACTCGGTCCGGACCGGCACACGCCCACCCTCCACCTGCCGTTCCGCCACAACGACTCCGGCTGGTTCGACTACAACCCGGCCACACCTCCGGTGCCGGTGGCCCTGTGGCACCACACCTCCTCCCAGGCCGACCGCGCCCGGCTCGAGGGCCTGCGCGAAGCGGACGGCATCGACTGGCGCACCGTGCGGCCGTTCCGGTCCAAGGAGGACTCCGGGCACGAGAAGGCGTGGTTCGCCTTCCTCGCCGGCGACGACCCCGACTACCCCGAGCGCATCCTCGCCACCGCCCAGGCCCAGATCCGGCACCGGCTGCGGCGCATCGACCGCTACCGTGACCTGGACGTGCCCGAGGCCGACATCCACGTCTGGCAGCTGTGCAACCCGGTGGTCACCGAGGCCCTGGTGCAACTCACCTGGGGCGGCCCGCAGGTGCTGTACCAGGGCGGTCTCCAGCAGGCCCGGCTGCGGTACCACGACGCCGACGCCCGCCGGGCCGGCCTGCCCGCCGACGTCGCCGCACTGGTCACCTCCATCGACCCCGAGGCGACCACCGTCGAGCTGGTCAACCTGGCCCCCGAGACGGACCACACGGTCATCGTCCAGGCCGGCGCCTTCGCCGAGCACACCATCACCGGCGTCCGCTACACCACCTGCGAGGACGACGGCTGGATCGGGGACATGTACGACTACGGCCACAGCGAGCCGGTGGTCACCGAGGCCGAAGTCCCTTACGAAGGCCCCTATCTGACGGTCGGTCTGCCCGCCTCCACACGCATCCGGCTCACCCTGCGGCTGGGGCTGCGCACCCGCAGACCCAGCTACGGCACACCGTTCGACGCGTCCAACTCCCGTGACACGACAGGGGAATCGGCATGAAGCGCATCGCCCAGACCATCAGGCTCCGGCCCGAGTACCGCGAGGAGTACCTCCGGCTGCACTCCGCCGTGTGGCCCGGCGTGGAGGCCGCCCTGCACCGGGCGAACATCCGCAACTACAGCATCTACCTGCACGGTGACGTGCTGTTCGCCTACATGGAGTACCACGGCGAGGACTTCGAGGCGGACATGGCGTCCATCGAGGCCGACCCCGAGACCCAGCGCTGGTGGAAGCTCACCGACCCGTGCCAGGAACCCTTCCCCGACCGGGGCGAGGGCCGCCAGTGGAGCGAGCTCCCCGAGATCTGGCACCTGAGCCCGCCCGGTGACGACGCCACCGCCTGAGCAGACGTGGATCCCCTTGTGAACGCACCCATGCTGGTCGACGCCCACCACCACCTCTGGGATCTCTCCCAGCGCCCGCAGCCCTGGCTCGACGACCCAGCCGTGGCGTCGATCCGCCGCACCTTCACCCCCGAGGACCTGCGCTCCACCGCCACCCACCCCGTCGCGGGCCGGCGGCTGCACGGCACGGTGGTCGTCCAGTGCATCCCGGACGTGCCCGAGACCGAGGACCTGCTCGCGCTCGCCGAGCGGGAGCCGCTGATCCAGGCCGTGGTCGGCTGGGCCGACCTGACCTCCCCGGCGATCGGTGACGTGCTCGACAAGCTGATCGCCGGGCCGGGCGGCCGGTATCTGCGCTCCCTGCGGCACCTGGTCCAGGGCGAGACCGATCCCAACTGGCTGCAACGACCCGATGTGGAACGCGGGTTGGCGGCGGCCCGCGATCGCGGACTGCGCTACGACGTGCTCGTGCGCGACCATCAGCTCGACCAGGCGGTCCGGCTCGCGGAACGTTTCCCCGACCTGGCCCAGGTCCTCGACCACGCGGGCAAGCCGGACCTCGTCCGCCAGGACCTCGCCGACTGGGAACGCGGCATCCGGCGGCTGGCCGCACACCCGCACGTGGTGTGCAAGGTCTCCGGGCTGATCACCGAGGCCGACCACACCCGTTGGACCACCGCCGACATCCGCCCCGCCTGGGACGTACTGGTCTCCGCCTTCGGCCCCGAGCGGCTGATGTTCGGCTCGGACTGGCCGGTCGCCAACCTCGCGGGTGGCTGGAACCGGTGGGCCGCGACCGTGGACGAACTGCTCACCGGCTGGAGCGACAGCGACGTCCACGCGCTCCTCGCCGGCACCGCCACCGCGTTCTACGGCCTCGCCCCCGTCGCCGGAGCGGGCGACGCGACGCCCCGCACGACGACCTGACCCCGCCCCGGACACCCCGCCTCACCCGCCGAACATCGCACCGAGCCCGCCCCGGACACCCCACCCCGCCTCGCCGAACACCGCACCGAACCGCCCCGGACACCCCACCCCGCACACTCCGGTCCGCGCCGAAGGGACCCCGCCCCCATGCCACTTGCCGCCCGTTACCTGTCCGCCCGCACCCTCGACACGGCCCCCGCCCCCAGCACACCACCGGGCCCCGGCGAGGTGGAGCTGGCCCCCGCCTACGTCGGCATCTGCGGCACCGACCTGCACATCTTCCACGGCGACATGGACGCCCGGGTCGCCGCGCCCGCCGTCCTCGGGCACGAGATGGCCGGCCGTGTCGTACGGGTGGGCCCGGACGTCGAGGGCTGGGCGCCCGGGGACGCGGTGACCGTGATGCCGCTGCGCTGGGACGACACCTGCCCGGCCTGCCGCAACGGCCACCAGCACATCTGCCAGCACCTGGACTTCATCGGGATCGACTCGCCGGGCGCGATGCAGCAGCGCTGGACCGTGCCCGCCGCCACCCTCATACGGCTGCCTGAGTCCCTCCCGCTGGACCGGGCCGCCCTCGTCGAGCCCACCGCGGTCGCGGTGCACGACGTCGGCCGGGCCGGGGTGCGCGAGGGCGAGCGGGTCGTCGTGGTCGGCGGCGGTCCGGTCGGCGTCCTGATCGCGCTGGTGGCCCAGGCCGCGGGAGGGGACGTCCGGGTGGTGGAGCTCAGCGCCCACCGTCGGCTGCTCGCCGAGGAGTTGGGGCTGACCGTGTGGGACCCGGCCGCCGAGGACCTGCCCGAGCTGGTCCGGCAGTGGACCGGCGACGCGGGCGCGGACGTCGCGTTCGAGGTGTCCGGCGCGGCGGGCGGCGTGGACACCGCGGTTGATGTGCTCGGCGTGCGTGGCCGGTTGTGCCTGGTCGCGATCCACCCCCGCCCCCGCGAGGTGAACCTGCACCGCTTCTTCTGGCGCGAACTGACCCTGATCGGGGCCCGGTTGTACGACCGCTCCGACTTCGAGAAGGCGGTGACACTGGTCGCCGACGGGACCATCCCGGCAGATCGGCTGATCAGCAAGGTCGTGCCGCTCACCCAGGCACCGGCCGCCTTCGAGGCGCTGGAGGGCGGCGGAGACGTGATGAAGATCCTCGTGGACTGCACCGACGAGGCCCAGGAGGCCGCCGTATGACCGCCTTCGACCTCACCGGGAAGCTCGCCGTCGTCACCGGCGCCCGGCGCGGCATCGGCCGGGCCATGGCCCGCGCGCTCGCCGACGCCGGCGCGGACATCATCGGCGTCAGCGCCTCGCTGGAGGAGTCCGGCAGCGCGGTGGAGAAGGACGTCACCGCCGCCGGGCGCACCTTCGAGGCGATCCGCACCGACTTCGCCGACCCCGAGGCCGTACGCGCCCTGGGCGCCGACCTCGCCGGACGGGAACGCCCGGTGGACATCCTGGTCAACAACGCGGGCACGATCCGCCGGGCTCCAGCGGCCGAACACACCGACGCGGACTGGGATCTGGTCCTCCAGGTCAATCTGAGCGCCCAGTTCGCGCTGGCCCGCGCGGTCGGCGCCTCGATGGTGGCCCGCGGGCACGGAAAGATCATCTTCACCGCCTCCCTCCTCAGCTTCCAGGGCGGCATCACCGTCCCCGGCTACACCGCCGCCAAGCACGGCGTCGCCGGTCTCACCAAGGCGCTGGCCAACGAATGGGCCCCGCACGGCGTCAACGTCAACGCCATCGCGCCGGGTTACATCGCCACCGACAACACCCAGGCTCTCCAGGACGACCCAGCGCGCAGCAAGGCCATCCTGGACCGCATCCCGGCCGCACGCTGGGGCAGCGCCGACGACCTGGCGGGCGCCACCGTGTTCCTGGCGTCGGACGCGGCCGCGTACATCCACGGCACCGTCCTCCCGGTCGACGGCGGATGGCTGGGCCGATGACCGCCGACCTGACCGACCTCCTCTCCGAGGCGCGGATCGTGCCGGTCCTGACGGTGCACGACCCCGGCACGGCCGCCCCGCTGGCCCACGCCCTGGCCGCGGGCGGCGCCCGCTGCGCGGAGGTCACCTTCCGCACCCCGGACGCCGAACGGGTCGTGAAGGCGATGGCCGCCGAGGGCGGTCTGGTCGTCGGCGCCGGTACGGTGCTCACCGCCGAGCAGGCGGAGCGGGCCGTGGCGGCGGGGGCGCGCTTCGTCGTCTCCCCCGGGCTGGATCACGAAGTCATCGCCCGGTGCCGGGAGTTGGGCGTGCCGGTGCTGCCGGGTGTGGCCACCGCGACCGAGGTGATGAACGCACTGCGGGCCGGCCTCGACACCGTCAAGCTCTTCCCCGCCGAACCGCTCGGCGGCCGGGCGATGCTGCGGGCCCTCGCGGCGCCCTTTCCCGGGCTGCGGTTCATGCCGACCGGCGGGATCGGCGCCGCCGCTCTGCCCGGCTACCTCGCGGAACCGTCCGTTCTCGCGGTCGGCGGCAGCTGGATGGCCACCCCCGCCCTCCTCAAGAGCGGCGACTACGCCGAGATCCGCCGGCTGACCGCCGAGGCCGTGGCGCGGAGCACGCCATGACCGACGTGATCGCCCTCGGCGAGGTGATGCTGCGCTTCGACCCCGGTGAGGGCCGTATCCGCACCGCCCGCACCTTCCAGGTGTGGGAGGGCGGCGGCGAGTACAACGTCGTCCGCGGTCTGCGGCGCTGCTTCGGACTGCGCACCGCCGTGGTCACCGCCTTGGCGGACAACGCCGTCGGACGCCTGGTGGAGGACCTGATGCTCCAGGGCGGCGTCGACACCTCGCTGATCTGCTGGATGACCGACGACGGCATCGGCCGCAGTGTCCGCAACGGTCTCAACTTCGTCGAGCGCGGCTACGGCATCCGCGGCGCGCTCGGCGTCAGCGACCGCGCCCACACCGCCGTCTCCCAGCTGCGCAAGGGCGACATCGACTGGGACGCCCTCTTCGCCACCGGACCCCGCTGGTTCCACACCGGCGGCATCTTCGCCGGCCTGTCCGACACCACCGTCGACGTCGCCGACGAGGCGATGGCAGCCGCGCGCCGGCGCGGTGTCACCGTCTCCTACGACCCCAACTACCGCCCCAGCCTCTGGGCCGACCGCGGCGGACCGGAGCGGGCCCGCGAGGTCGACCTGCGCCTGGCCCGGCACGCCGATGTCGTGGTCGGCGCCCTCGGCCTGGCGGGCGAACACCCTGGCGCCCTGCGGTTCGCGGCCGACGAGGTGCCGGACGCCCTCGCCGCGGTGGCCGACCTGCTGCCCGACGCCCGGGTGCTCGCGACCACCCTGCGCGAGGTGCCCTCGGCGGGCGTCAACGACTGGACCTCGGCCGCCTGGTCCGCCGACACCGGCTACGTCACCGGCCCCCACATGCCCGGCCTGCACGTCCTGGACCGCATCGGCTCCGGCGACGCCTTCGCCGCCGGCCTCATCCACGGCCTGCTCGCCGGCCACTCCCTGGAACGCGCCCTCGCCTACGGCACAGCCCACGGCGCCCTCGTCATGACGACCCCCGGCGATGTCTCGATGGCCACCCTCGCCGAGGTCGAGGCGCTCATCGCCGGCGGCTCGGCCCACGTCCGACGCTGAACGACCCTCTCAGGAGCCCCTCTTGCACCGCCGGAAGATCCCTCACACCTCCGTCGAACTCACCGAACTCGGCTTCGGCGCCTCGGTGATCGGCAACCTCTACCGGGTGACCGAGCCGCAGGACGCCGCCGCCGCCCTCGACGCCGCCTGGGACGCGGGCGTCCGCTACTTCGACACCGCGCCGCACTACGGCCTCGGCCTCTCCGAACGCCGGCTCGGCGCCGCCCTGCGCGACCGGCCCCGCGACGAGTACGTCGTCTCGTCCAAGGTGGGCCGCCTCCTCGTCCCCAACGAACACCCGCGAGGCGTCGACGACCAGGGGTTCGTCGTACGGGACGACCTGCGCCGCCAGTGGGACTTCAGCCGCGACGGCGTCCTGCGGTCCCTGGAGGACACGCTCACGCGCACCGGCCTGGACCGCATCGACATCGTCTACCTCCACGACCCCGACGACCACTGGCAGCAGGCCGCCGACGAGGCCATGCCCGCCCTGGCCGAACTCCGCGACCAGGGCGTGATCGGAGCCATCGGCGCCGGCATGAACCAGTCCGCCATGCTCGCCCGCTTCCTGCGCGAGACCGCCGCCGACGTGGTCATGCTGGCCGGCCGTTACACCCTCCTCGACCAGTCTGCCCTCGACGACGTCCTCCCCGCCGCCCGAGAACACGGCAAGGGCGTCGTCGCGGTCGGCGTCTTCAACTCCGGCCTGCTCTCCCGGGACCGGCCTGCCGAGGGCATGAAGTACGACTACCAGAACGCCCCGACCGACCTGGTGCGGCGGGCCCAGGCCATCGCCGAGGTCTGCGAGCGGTACGGCACCACCCTGCCGGCCGCCGCCATCGCCTTCCCCTTCGCACACCCCGCCGTCGTCAACGTCACCCTGGGCATGCGCACTGCGGAACAGGTCCGGCGCAACGCCGGACTGCACGCTCGGGCTGTCCCCGACGGCCTCTGGGCGGAGCTGCGTGAACAAGGCCTGATCAGGGCTGACGTCACTCCGCCGCCGTCGGCCGCCGGGTCAGCTCCGTCGCCGCGGTGACGTCCGTGATCGGGCGCAACCGGTAGGTGTAGGTGTAGTCCCGGTCGGCGAAGAGCTTGTACTCGTCGTGCGTGTGGGCGCCCCAGCTGTTGTCGCCGCCGACTCCCATCTGCCGGTGGTTCACCCGCAGTACAACCTCCGCGCGCGGGGTGAGCTGGTAGTCGTGGCGGGCGCCGACCGAGAGGTCCTCCGGGGTGAAGTGGGAGGCGTTGACCTCCAGCAGCGGCTCACCGCTCACCAGCAGGCCGGTGCCGTCGCGGCCGGTGAGGGCGGCCCAGCGGACGTCGGTCCTGTTGCCGTTCTCCTGCGGGCGGATGTAGGAGGTCCACTGGTCGGCGACCGAACCGGAGTAGAGGCCGACGTCGGTGCCGTCGTTGCGGTCCCAGTGGTTCTCCTCGGGGCCCCGGCCGTAGTAGTGGATGCGGTCCAGACGGCCGGGGAGGAAGAGGAGCGTGCCGACCTCCGGGATGTACGGCAGTGAACTCGCCCCCGGGTGCAGGGTGTTGTCGACCTTGATCTCGCCGTTGCCGAAGACCGTGTAGGTGGTCGTGTACGTCGATTCCGTGGTCGTGGGGAGCGTGCCGCCGACCTTGATCCTGACCGCCCTGTCCCGTACGGCGGTCACGGTCACGTCGGTGACCTTGCGGCGGGCGCCCGCGTCACGCCACGTCTGGTTGCGGGTGTGCTGGCCGTTGCCGTGGTCGTTGTCGGTGGGCGCCCGCCAGAAGTTGGGGACGGGACCGGAGGCGATCAGCGCGACGCCGTCCGCCTCGTAGGAGGTGATGACGCCGCTGTTCTTGTCGACGGTGACGGTGAAGTCCGCGCCGGTGACGGTGACTTGCGCCGCGCTGTCGTGGTAGGTGAGGGGCGACGCCTCGTCCAAGGGCACCGGTGTGACGGCGGGGCTGCCCGCGTCGAGCGGGAGTTGGACCTTGGCCACCTCGAAGCCGGGCCCGGCCCACGGCGTGCGTTCCCTGGTGGTGAAGGACAGCTCCAGGAAGTACTCCGTGCCGGGCGCCGGGTCGGCCGGCAGCCGTACGGGCAGGGTGATCTTCTTGCTGGACAGGGGGGCGACGTCCAGCTGGTCGCGGGTCAGCCTGCCGCGCCGGACCGGCTCGCCGTCCGCCACCAGCGTCCAACTATCGGAGAATTCACGGAGGTTGGTGAACAGGTATTCGTTGGTCAGGGTCACCGAGGCCGCGTCGCCAGTGGCGTTGATCGCCTGGTAGATCCGCTTGATCTCCGCCGCCTTGCCGGTGTGGCCCCGGTCGGCGGTGATGATGCCGTCGGCCACGAAGTTGCCGTCGTTGGGGTTGTCGCCCCAGTCGCCGCCGTAGGCCAGGAAGGTCTTCTCGCGCGGGCGTTGTGCCGTGCGGCCGACGCTCGCCGCATCGAACCAGAACCGGACGCCCTCGTCACCGGGGCCCCGGCTGCCGGAGGCCAACTCGGCGGCGCTCAGGGCCCGGGCGTAGACCCGCGCCCTGCGGATGGTGCCGCTGAACTCGCGGGTGATGTTGTCGACGTCGGTGGCGAGGGCGAGCGGCGCGGTGTTGCTGCTGGGCCGTCGCGTGGTGGTGCGGGTGGCCCGGACCGTGCCGTCGACGGACAGGGTCAGGGTGCCGGTCTCCGCGTCGAAGACCCCGGCGACGTGGTGTTCGCCGCCCGTCCAGTCGCTCGGCAGGGCCCAACTGGTGGAGACCCACTGGCCGCCGCCGTAGATGAAGAACTCCAGGTTGCCGTCGTTCTGCTTCAGGGCGTACTGGGTGTCGCCCTTGGCGAGGATCGGCTGGTGGTAGCCGAGCACCTGCGGGGTGAACCAGGCTTCCAGGGTGAGGGAGCCGGTGAGGTCGAGGCGGTCGTCGCGGGCGAAGACCGTGCCGCCCGAGAGGCCCTTCTCGCGGTCGAACGAGCCGCTGGGGGCGATGAGTTCGCCGCGTATCGCGCCGGGGCCTTCCTCGGTGAACCGCTGTCGCGCGGGCGTCGGCCAGTTCAGGGACTGGTCCACGAAGTCCCAGATCCAGCCGCCCTGGAGGACGTCGTGAGCGCGGATCACGTCCCAGTACTTCTTGAAGTTGCCGTTGGAGTTCCCCATCGCGTGGCAGTACTCGATCATGACGTACGGCCGGGTGTCCGTGGTGTCCTGGGCGCGGGCCTCGACGCGGGCGGGGCTCTCGTACATCTCGGAGCGGATGTCGCTGACGCCCGGGCTGTCGTCGCCCTCGTACTGGACGACGCGGGTCGTGTCGTAGGACTTGATCCAGTCGTGCATGGCGACGAATGTGCTGCCGGCGCCCGCCTCGTTGCCGAGGGACCAGATGACGACCGAGGCGTGGTTCTTGTCGCGGTGGACCATGTTCTGGGCGCGGGCGACGCAGGCGGCGGACCAGTCGGGGTGGTTGCCGGGGTACTCGCCGCGGATGCCGTGGGTCTCCAGGTTGGTCTCGTCGACGAGGTAGAGGCCGTACTCGTCGGCGAGTTCGTACCACTGCGGGTTGTTGGGGTAGTGCGAGGTGCGGACCGAGTTCATGTTCATCCGCTTGATGATCTTCATGTCCTGGATCATGTCGGCGCGGGTGAGGGCGGTGCCGCGGTCGGGGTGCATCTCGTGGCGGTTGGTGCCGCGGAAGGACACCGGCCGGCCGTTGATGCGCATCAGGCCGTCCTTGAGCGCGAACTCGCGCAGTCCGACCCGGTGGGAGAGCGTCTCGATGACCTGGCCCGAAGGGTCGCGCAGCCGCAGCACCGCCGTGTAGAGGTACGGGTGTTCGGCCGACCAGAGGCGCGGCTCGGGCACGGCTCTCGCCGTCTGTACGGTCGTGTCCTCGCCGACCGTCCGCACGTCGGCGGACTGCTGGAGCGGCCGGGACCAGACCGGGTGGCCGTCGGCGTCGTACAGCTGGGTCTCGACGGTGTACGCACCGGCCTGACCGGCCGCGTAGGCGCGGACGCTCGCGGTCACCGACAGCCGGGCGGCGCGGTAGTCGTCGCTCAGCGGGGTGTCCAGCTTGAAGTCGCGCAGGTGCACGACCGGGGTCGAGTAGAGGTGGACCGAGCGGAAGATGCCGCTCAGCCGGATCATGTCCTGGTCCTCCAGCCAGTCGCCGTCGGAGTAGCGGTAGACCTCGACGGCGATCTGGTTGGTGCCGGGCCTGAGGTGGTCGGTGATGTCGTACTCGGCGGGGGTGAAGGAGTCCTCGTGGTAGCCGACGAGTTCGCCGTTGATCCACACGTAGTGCGCCGACTTCACGCCCTCGAAGTGCAGGAAGGTGCGCCGCCCCGACCAGCCGCGGGGCACGGTGAAGGTTCTTCTGTACTGCCCGACGGGGTTGTAGCGGGTCGGCGCGGCGGGCGGCTGGGGCTCCTCGCCCAGGCCGTTGGGGCCCCAGTAGGGGTAGGTGATGTTGACGTAGATCGGACGGTCGTAGCCGTGCTTCTGCCAGACGGACGGGACCGGGATGGTGTCCCAGTCGCTGTCGTCGACGTCGGTGGCGAAGAAGTCGGGGTCGCGGTCGTCGGGGCGCTCGGCGTGGGCGAACTTCCACTGGCCGTCGAGGCTCAGCCGGTACGGCGAGTCGGTGCGGTCGGCGGCGAGCGCCTGGCCGAGGGTCGCGTACGGCATCAGGGTGGTGTGGGGCGGCTGGGTGCCGAGCCGGAAGACGTCGATGCGGCCGTTCCACTCGGGGGACTCGGCGGCGGCACGGGCCGTGCCGCCGGTCCAGGAGGGGAGGGCCAGGGCGCCGACGAGGGCGGCCCCGCCCTCCAGGAGCCGGCGGCGGCTGACGGGCGTCCAGGTGGGGGACTCGGAAGTGTGCGACATGACCGTTGCCTTCCTCACTACGGCCGGGTGACCGTGCGGCTTTGAGGGAGCGTCAGATCCTGTTCGGTGATGTTGGGAAACCGAACGCACACTAGGTTGTGAGTCAGATGGTGGCAATGATGCTGTCGAGCTTTGTGTCCTTCTGATCGTTGTCATGGCCGACCTTGGCCGAATCCCGTTCCTCGAACTGGGTCCGGTGCAGCTCGGCGTAGCGTCCGCCGGCCGCCAACAGCTCGTCGTGCGTGCCGCGTTCGACGATCTGCCCGGCCTCGACGACGAGGATCTGGTCGGCCGCGCGGATCGTGGAGAGCCGGTGGGCGATGACGATCGCGGTCCTGCCCTCCAGCGCCTCCGTCAGCGCCTCCTGCACCGCCGCCTCCGAGGTGTTGTCGAGGTGGGCGGTGGCCTCGTCGAGGATCACGACACGCTGGCGGGCCAGCAACAGCCGGGCGATGGTCATGCGTTGGCGTTCGCCGCCGGAGAGCCGGTAGCCGCGCTCGCCGACCACGGTGTCGAGGCCGTCGGGCAGGGACCGTACGAGAGTGTCGAGGCGGGCGCGGCGCAGGGCGTCCCACAGGTCGTCCTCGGTCGCGGTGGGGCGGGCCAGCAGCAGGTTGGCGCGGACCGTGTCGTGGAAGAGGTGGCCGTCCTGGGTGACCATGCCGATCGTCTCGCGCAGGGAACGGGCGGTGAGGTCGCGGATGTCCTCGTCGCCCACGCGCACGGCGCCCTCGTCGACGTCGTACAGGCGCGGCAGCAGCTGTGCGATGGTCGACTTGCCGGCGCCGGAGGAGCCGACGAGGGCGACGGTCTGGCCGGGTTCGGCGCGGAAGGAGATGCCCTTGAGGACCTCTTCGCCGCCGCGGGTGTCGAGGGAGGCGACCTCCTCCAGGGAGGCCAGGGAGACCTTGTCGGCGGACGGGTAGCCGAAGCGGACGTCGTCGAACTCGACCGCAACCGGGCCGTCACCGAGCTCGCGGGCGTCCGGCTTCTCCTCGATGAGCGGCTTCAGATCGAGCACCTCGAAGACCCGCTCGAAGCTGACCAGTGCGCTCATCACCTCGACGCGGGCGCCGGCGAGGGCGGTGAGCGGGGCGTAGAGCCGGGTCAGCAGCAGGGCGAGGGAGACGACCGCGCCCGGTTCCAGGGTGCCGCGCAGGGCGAACCAGCCGCCGAGGCCGTAGACGAGCGCGAGGGCCAGGGCGGAGACCAGGGTGAGGGCGGTGATGAAGACGGACTGGGCGGTCGCCGTGCGCACGCCGATGTCCGCCACCCGCCGTGCGCGGGCCGCGAACTCCTCGGACTCCTGCTCCGGACGGCCGAACAGCTTGACCAGGGTGGCGCCGGGCGCGGAGAAGCGCTCGGTCATGCGGGTGCCCATCGCCGCGTTCAGGGCGGCCGCCTCGCGCTGCATGCGGGCCATCCGGCTGCCCATGCGGCGGGCCGGGATCACGAAGACCGGCAGCAGGGCGAGCGCGAGCAGGGTGATCTGCCAGGACAGGGTGAGCATGACGGCGAGCGTCAGCAGCAGGGTGACCATATTGCTGACCACTCCGGAGAGGGTGTTGCTGAACGCCCGCTGCGCCCCGATGACGTCGTTGTTGAGTCGGGAGACCAGTGCTCCCGTACGTGTCCGTGTGAAGAACGCGACCGGCATGCGCTGCACATGATCGAACACAGCCGTCCGCAGATCGAGGATGAGTCCCTCCCCGAGCGTGGCCGACAGCCGTCGTCCGAGGATGCCCAGGGCCGCTTCGGCGACCGCGATGAGCGCGATGAGCAGGGCCAGCCGTACGACGGTGCGCTCGTCGTCGCCCGTCACGATCGCGTCCACGACATGGCCGGCGAGGACCGGGGTGGCGACGGCGAGCAGCGCGGTGGCCACCCCGAGGACCACGAACTGGGCGATGCGGGTGCGGTGCGGGCGGGCGAACGCGCCGATGCGGCGCAGCGTCGCGCGGGCGAAGGGGCGGGTCTCCGTCTGCGCGTTCATCACGCTGTGCAGCTGGGTCCAGGCTGTGGTTTCCATGCTCATGGGAGCGAACGTAGGACCTCAAGCGTTGTTGAGGTCAACATTCGCGTAAGAATCACTCACCGTACGTCCCCCTTCCCCGCCGCGTCCCCCTCCCCTTTCCCCTCGCCTTCCCGCTCTCCTTCCCGCTCCCCGAAGGATCCGATGACCGTCAGCAATGCCCCGTCCCCCCTGCCGCAACCCGCAGTTGGTGCGGCGCGGAAAACCTCTCAGGACGTGAGCCCCCGCCGCGTCTCCCTCCCCCTTCCCGGTCGCAGAGTCCGGCAGATCCTGTGTCTGCTGCCGCTGCTGCTCGTCTCCGTGGTCGCCGTGCGGCACCGCTCGGTGCTCGCCGAGGGCTTCGGTCATCTGCGGTCCGCCGAGTGGCCGTGGCTGCTGGTCGCGGTCGGTGCCACGTGTCTGACGTGGGTCGCCGCGGCCTGTACCCGGCAGGGCGCGGTGGTGGAGCGGCTGCCGAAGCGGCGGCTGCTGGCCGCGCAGTTCGCGGCCGGTGCCGCCAACCATCTGCTGCCGACGGGGCTCGGCGCGAGCGCGGTCAACCTGCGGTTCATGACGGTGTGCGGGGTGCCGCTCGCCCGCTCCTCCGCCGCCCTCGCGCTGTATCTGCTCGCGGAGTCGATCGGCCGGCTGGGTCTGCTGGCCGCGCTGCTGCTGATCTTCCCCGACGCGCTGAGTCTCGGCTCGCTGCTTCCCGAGGAGGCGGTCGGCGCGCTGCTGCCCGCGGTGGGGGCGGTGCTGCTGGTGGCGGCCGGGGTGCTCGTCCTCGTACGACGGGTGCGGACGGCCGTGACGGCGTTCCTGCGGACCGCGCTCGGCGAGCTGCGCGAGGTGCACACCCGGCCGTGCCGGGCACTGGCGCTGTGGGGCGGGTCGCTGGCCTTTCCCGCGCTCCAGGCGGCGGGGCTGGCCGCGGTGGGGCAGGCCCTGGGGCTGCCGGTGCCGCCGCTGCACATGGCGGTGGCGTACCTGGCGGCGACGGTCGCCGTCGCCCTGGTGCCGACACCGGGCGGTATCGGCTCGGTGGAGGCGGCGCTGGTCGTGGCGCTGGTGGCGGCGGGCGGACCGGCGGCGGTGGCGACGGCCGTGGTGCTGGCCTACCGGATCATCACGGTGTGGCTGCCGCTGCTGCCGGGGGCGCTGACGCTGGGGGCCCTCGTGCGGCTGAAGATCATCTGATCGGCCGCGCTCGAAGATCGTCTGCGGTACAACGGCCGCATGGACATCACCGCTCTCTCCGAGGCCCTCGACCAGATCGAGGACAGCGCTGTCGTGCACCACGGCTTCACCGACTACATGCGGGACTACGAGGTCGTCGTCCACGTGACCGCCGATCCGCGCACGGGCGTTCTCCCGGCCCATCTGCGCTATCTCTTCCGGTACTGCGTGGCGGCGCGCTGCGAGACGTCCCTGGAGCCCTGGCTGTGGCAGAAGTCGCTGGACGACCGTCTCATCGACCACGCGACGGCGGACGGCCTCGACGGCTGGGTCTGGGGCGTGAAGTGGGCCAACCTGGAGAGGGCGCAGGTGCTGCCCGAGTCGGACGCGGCGCGGTGGTGGGCCGGTGAGCTGGGGATCGACTTCCACGCGGTCCGCATCGAGACGCAGGTGCACGACCTCGACCTGGTCTTCTCCGAGCTGGAGATCACCGAACTGCCCGCGGCCTGGAAGAAGTAGCCTCGGTCGCGCCCGTCGCCGTCAGGAGGATCAGGATGCCCGTCCGGACCGAACGCAAGGGACCCGTCACCACGGTCGTCCTCTCCCGCCCCGAGGCCCGCAACGCGGTCGACGGTCCGACCGCCGCCGAACTCGTCGCCGCCTTCCGGGAGTTCGAGGCGGACGAGGAGGCGCGGGTGGCGGTGCTGTGGGGCGAGGGCGGCACGTTCTGCGCGGGCGCCGACCTCAAGGCCCTCGGCACCGAGCGCGGCAACCATGTCTCGGAGGACGGCGACGGCCCGATGGGTCCGACCCGGCTGCGGCTGTCCAAGCCGGTGATCGCCGCGGTCGCCGGGCACGCCGTGGCCGGTGGGCTGGAGCTGGCGCTGTGGTGCGATCTGCGGGTCGCCGAGGAGGACGCCGTGTTCGGTGTCTTCTGCCGCCGCTGGGGCGTTCCGCTGATCGACGGCGGTACGGTACGGCTCCCCCGGCTGATCGGTACCAGCCGCGCCCTGGACATGATCCTCACGGGCCGTCCGGTCCCGGCCGACGAGGCCCACGCCTTCGGCCTCGCCAACCGTGTCGTCCCCACCGGCACCGCCCGCGCCGCCGCCGAGGAACTGGCCGCCGAGATCGCCGCGTTCCCGCAGGCGTGCCTACGGTCCGACCGGGCGTCCGTGCTGGACCAGGAGGGCCTGCCCGAACCGGCGGCCCTGCACAGCGAACTCGGGCATGGCATGGGCGTGTTGGCGGAGAGCCTGGAGGGCGCGTCCCGATTCGCTTCCGGGGAGGGGAGGCACGGGTCGTTCAAGGAGGCGTGACAGCGGGGGCTGCGTGGGTCGTTCCAGGACGGTGGACCGCGGCGGGGAGGCACGGTTCGTTCGCGGCCGCATGACCACGGCGAGATGGCTCGGGCCATTCGTGGACGCACGACCGCGGCGAAAGCCCGCACGGTTCCCTCAAGGCCGCACGATCACAGCGAGACAGCACGGGCCGTACACGGACGCACGACCGCGGCGAGCCCGTACGGTTCCCTCTAGACCGCACGACCGCGGCAAGGCGGCACGGGTTCCTTCAGGGACGCACGACCGCGGCGGCAGCCTCAGCGGCGCCTGGAGGACGCATCACCGCGGCGGCGGCCCGGGCACCCGAGCGCGCGGCCCTCGCCGCGCCCTCCCCCGGGTGCGTCAGGCCTCCGGCGGCGAACACCCCGGGCCGTGACGTCGTCCCGGCGTCGACGCTCAGCCCGCCCCGCCGCGCCAACTCGTTCTCGGGCACGAAGTCGCCGGTGAACACGACGGTGTCACAGGCGAGTTCGGCGGTACGACCGTCCCGGCGCCGGACGCGGACGCCCGACAGGCGGCCGTGGCCCAGGAGTTCGGCGACGGTGGCCCCGGTGAGGAGAGGGACCCGGCGACGGAGGCGGGCGTCCTGGACGCGGACGAGGGACGCCTGGGCGCGCTCGGCCTCGGTGACCAGGGCGACGACCTCCGCTCCCGACGCGCGTACGGTGTCTGCGGCCCGGTACGACACCGGCTCCGCGCCCACGATCACCGCACGGGTGCCGATCCGCTGCCCGAACAGATGCACCGCCTGCTGGAGTTCGCCGGTGGTGTAAACGCCGGCGGGACGGGTCCCCGGCACCAGACGGGCCGCACGGGGGCGTTCGCGGGCGCCGGTGGCGAGAATGATCGCGCGGGCCTCGACCGTCTCCGGCCCGCCCGGGCCGACGGTGCACAGTGCGAGGGGGCCCGCCCAGTCGAGGGCGGTCACGCCGGTCCGTACGACCGCCCCGGCGCTCAGCGCGGTCTCGACGAGCCGTCGGGCGTACGCCGGACCGGTCAGAGGGCGCCGCCAGGAGCCGAAGCCGCCGTGCGCGCAGTGCCGTGGCGCTCCCCCGGCGTGCTGCTCCCGGTCCAGCACCTCGACCGCTCCGGCGCCCGAAGCGGCGAGACGGGCGGCGGCGGTGAGCCCGGCGGGGCCCGCGCCGACGACGAGGACGTCGACCTGCCGCGTCACCCGCGAGCCTCCTCGAACAACTGCCGCACCGCGGCCCCGCAGTAGAACCCCTGGCAACGCCCGCCCCGCGCCCTGGTCCGGCGCCGCAGTCCGTCCAGGCTGCCCGGCGGGACGGTACTGGCGAGGGCGTCGCGGATCTCGCCCCGCGACACGCGTTCGCAGTGGCAGACGAGGGTGCCGTACTCCGGGTCGGCGGCGATGAGGTCGGGACGTTGGTACGGGCGTGGGAAGGCCTCGCCCAGGTTGGGCATGCGCACCGGCTCCAGCTCGCCTGACGGGCCCAACTCCAGGCCGTTCGCGGCGAGTTGTCCCACCACGTACTCGGCGATGGCGAGCGACGCCGTCAGCCCGGTCGAGCGGATGCCGCCCACCGTGAGGTACGTCTGCTCGGGGTGGGCCGTGATGAGGTAGTCGTCGTACTCGGTGGCGGCGCGCAGGCCGGCATAGACGGCGGTGACCTCTTCGTCGAGGAGCTCGGGCAGGATGCGGCGGCCCTGTTCGCGCAGGCGTGTCAGGCCGTCGGCGGTCGACTGCGTGGCCCGTCTGTCGTCGAGGTCCTCGGCGGTGGGGCCCAGCAGGACGTTGCCGTACACCGTGGGCGCGACCAGGACGCCCTTGCCGAGTGCGGTCGGGACGGGCAGCAGGATGTGCCGGACGAGGGAGCGGGCGAACTTGTCGAAGACGATGAGCTGGCCGCGGCGCGGGGTGACGGTGAAGTCGTGGTGGCCGAGGTCGTGGTCGAGGGTGTCGGCGTGGAGGCCGGCCGCGTTGATGATCCAACGGGTGCGCAGCACTCCCCGGTCGGTCGACAGCAGTCCCTGACTCACCTTCCGCACCCGGCAGTTGAGGTGCAGGTCCACGCCGTGCCGGACGGCCTGGGTGGCGTACGCCAGGGTCGTCGTCCAGGGGCAGATGATGCTCTCGCCGGGGACGTGGAGGGCGCCGAGCGCTCCGGGGCCGAGGTGCGGCTCGCGGTCGTACAGCTCGGTCGGTCCCAGCAGGCGGGTCTCTTTGTACTCGTTGCGTTCGGCCTTCTCCGCGAGGCGGGGCAGTGCCGCGAGTTGTGCCTCGTCCCAGGCGACGAGCAGGGCGCCGACCGGTTCGACGGGGATGCCCGACTCGGCGGCGTACTCGGCCAGTCGGCGGGAGCCCTCGCGGACCAGGCGGGCCTCCAGGGAGCCGGGGACGGCGTCGAAGCCGGTGTGGAGGATGGCGGTGTTGGCCTTGGAGCTGCCCTGGCCGACGTCGTCCTGCGCCTCGACGACGGCAGTGCGCAGCCGGGGGTGGCGGGCCAGTTCACGGGCGAGGGCGCTGCCGACGACTCCGGCGCCGATGACGATCACGTCGTACGAAGTGTCGGGCAGGGGTCCGTGGGTGGTGACCGTCATGCGGGGGTCCGGTCGAGGAGGGCGGTGACCTCGGTGCGGAAGCGGGCGCGGCGGGCGGCGGCCTCGTCGGCGGTGATCCGGGGTTCGTGGACAGCAGCCGGTTTCCAGTCCGGCAGAGCCGTGGCGACCGTAAGACCCGGCTCCGCGCCGAGCCGAGCCATGGCGGCGACCCCGAGGGCGGTGGCGTCGGGCAGGGCGGACACCTCGACGGGGCGTTGCAGGAGGTCGGCCTGGGTCTGCATGAGCAGGGCGGAGCGGGTCAGGCCGCCGTCGACGCGCAGGGTCTCCAGCGGGGCATCCAGGGCGTCCACGAGCTCGGCGACCTGCGCGGCGATCCCCTCGCACAGCGCCCGCACCAGGTGGCCGGCGGTCGTGTCGAGGCCGAGCCCCGTGAGCGAGCCGCGCAGGTCGCCGCGCCACCAGGGGGCGGCGAGGCCGGCCAGGGCGGGCACGAAGGTGACCCCGCCGCTGTCGGGCACCGAGCCGCCCACCGCGTCCAGGTCCGCGGCGCCCTTGATCACGCCGAGGTCGGTGAGCCAGCGCACGGCGGACGCGGCCGTGTACACCTGGCCGTCGAGGCAGTAGCTGGTCCGGCCGCCGAGATTCCAGGCGACGCAGCTGACCAGTCCCGAACTGCCGCGCCCGGGGGTGTCGCCGGTGTGGGCGAGCAGGAACGCGCCGGTGCCGTAGGTGCACTTGGCGCCGCCGCGTACGGTGACGCGTTGGGCGAGGAGGGCCGCCTGCTGGTCCACGGCCAGTCCGGTGAGCGGGATCTCCGGGCCGAACTCCGTTGTCGTGCCCGCCGGTTGGGCGTTGCCGACGATCCTCGGGAGCCGTTCGCCGGTGAGTCCGTACAGGTCGAGGGCGCGGGGTGACCACTGCGCGCGGTCGAGGTCGAGGAGCTGGGTGCGGCTCGCGGTCGCCACGTCGGTGACGTAGGCGCCGGTGAGGCGGTGGACGAGCCAGGCGTCGGTGGTGGTGACGACGCCCTCGCGGGTGAGGTGGCGGCGGATCCACGCCATCTTGGGGGCGGCGAAGTACGGGTCGAGCGGCAGGCCGGTCAGGTCGCGCAACTCGTCGGCGTGCGGGGCGAGTTCCGCGCAGACGCTCTCGGCGCGGCGGTCCTGCCAGACGAGGGCCGTGGTGAGCGGGCGGCCGGTGGCGGGGTCCCAGGCGAGCACGGTCTCGCCCTGGTTGGCCAGGCCGAGCGCCACCACGGGTTCGCGGGCCTCGGCGAGGGCACGGCGGCCCGCCTCGACGACGGACGCGTACAGCTCCCCGGGGTCGACCTCGACGAGACCGCCGGGCAGGTGGCGCGGGCGCACCTCGGCGAACCCGGCGCCGATCACTCCGCGTTCGGGGCAGACGACGAGCGCCTTGGTGCCGGACGTGCCCTGGTCGACGGCCAACACCGGACCGGTCATCGAGCCCCTCCCTCGGCGATCACCACGGCGCCAGCCTGCCGTCGCCCGCCGCACCGCGTCAAGCGACCCCGACCATCGGTGAATCTTCAACCACCAGGACCCTCAACTCCCCTTCATGGCAACGGAGTTCGAACAGATCGAGAAACCGGAGGAGATGCGGAACCACCGCCTCTATAGTGGCCGCCGACCGGCACGAGCTCCTCGACCGCCGCCCGGAGGAGGGCTGTTGTTACTCCACCCCGCCGTCCCGCCCCGCCCGCCGACCGGGACGGACGGCTGATGGCCAGAGAAGGAGCGCGCCCCGGCTACGACCCCGCGGGCCACGACGCCGCCCTGCGGGCCACCCTCCAGGAGGTGCGCACCGGACGCTGGATGTCGATGCGCCGGCTGCTCGGCGAGACGACGGCGTGGTGGCAGTGGACGCAGCGCACCCAGGTCCTCGCCGCGGCCGCCGCGGGCACCGATGTGGTGCGGACCTGGCTGGCGGAGGAGCCGTACAGCGTCCCGGGCACGGTCATGCAGGCCAGGGTCGCCGTCGAGCGGGCGTTGCGCGCCCACCGCGACCAGCACGCCCGGACCCTCGACCTGTGGCGTGAGGCCTGGCAGGCGAGCCACACGGCGACCCAGGCGGCACCCCAGGACCCGGTCCCGTGGGTGTGTCTGCTGGCGCTGGCCCGGCTCGACCGGGAGCGGCGCTGGGAGGAGCACCGGCTGGCGCCGCCCGGGCCGATGCTGCCGCCGGGACCGTGGGGCCTGCTGGCGGAGGCCGACAAGCGGGACCCGTACAACCGCGAGGCCCATCACCGGATGCTCCAGTTCCTCTACGAGCACGGCACCTCGGGCCGGCTCGCGGAGGCGGTCGGCTACGCCCACTGGGCCGCCGACACCGCGCCGCCGGGCTCGGCGCTGCACGTCCTGCCGCTGTACGTCCGGGTCGAGCGCTACCGGCGCTCGGGCGGCCGCGACGCCGCACTCGACCTGCACTGGGTCGCCGAGGACGCCACCCGGGAGGCGCAGCGGGCGCGGTACGCCTGGTTCGATCAGACCTTCCCCGCCGAACGCTCCCCGCTGGACCTGAACCACCTCGCGCACGCCCTGTGGGGCGCACTGCAATTCCCGGAGGCGGCCCGGGTGTTCGACGCGCTCGGCCCGTACTGGACGCCCGTGCCCTGGGCGTACCGCAGCTCCGAACCCGGTGACCGCGGGCAGGCACTGGAGGTGTTCCTCCAGGCCCGGGCTCGCTGCCGCCCCGCGTGACCCCCCACCACCCCGTTCTCTTCCGGAGGTTTCCGCATGTCCCGTACCAGCAACGGTCCGTCGAAACCGCACGACGAGGAACAACGCCTGCGGGAGCTCGGCTACCGGCCCGTCCTCGCCCGCCGCATGGGCGGCTTCGGCAACTTCGCGATCAGCTTCTCGGTGATCTCGATCCTGTCCGGCTGCATGACCCTGTACGGCTTCGGCCTCGGCGCGGGCGGCCCCGCGGTGATGCTGTGGGGCTGGGCGGGCGTCGGCCTGTTCGTGCTCTGCGTGGGCCTCGCGCTCGCCGAGGTCACCAGCGCCTATCCGACCTCCGGCGCCCTGTACTACATGGCCGACCGGCTCGGCGGGCGCCGCTGGGGCTGGTACACCGGCTGGCTCAACCTGCTGGGCCTGCTGGGCGCGATCGCCGGCATCGACTACGGCGCGGCCCTGTTCACCGGGGCGTTCATGAACCTCCAGTGGGGCTTCGAGCCGACACCGGGGAAGACGATGCTGATCTTCGTGGTGATCCTGCTGCTGCACGCGGTGCTGAACCTGTTCGGCGTCCGCCTGGTCAGCCTGCTCAACTCGGTCAGTGTCTGGTGGCACCTGGCCGGTGTCGCCCTGATCGTCGGTGCGTTGGCGATCGTGCCCGACCACCACCAGTCGCCGTCCTTCGTCTTCACCGAGTTCGTCAACGACACCGGCTGGTCAAGTCCCTTGTACGTGGCGGCGATCGGCCTGCTGCTCGCCCAGTACACCTTCTCCGGCTACGACGCCTCGGCTCATCTGTCCGAGGAGACCTCCAACGCGTCCGTGTCGGCCGCGCGCGGCATCGTGCGCTCCATCTGGGTCTCCTGGATCGCCGGATTCGTGCTGCTCATGGGGCTGACCTTCGCCATCCAGGACTACGACGCCACCCGGGCCACCGACACCGGGGTGCCGCCGGCACAGATCCTCCTCGACGGTCTCGGCACGGACGGGGCGAGCGCGCTGCTCGTCGTGGTCATCGTCGCCCAGCTGTTCTGCGGCAACGCCGAGGTGGCCGCCGCCAGCCGCATGGTGTTCGCGTTCAGCCGGGACGGGGCGCTGCCGGGCTCCGGGCTGTGGCGCAAGGTCAGCGTCCGCACCCAGACGCCGGTCGCGGCGGTGTGGCTGTCGGTGGTGGTCGCAGGTCTGCTCGCGCTGCCTTCCCTGTACTCGGCGACGGCGTACGGCGCGGTGACCGCCATCAACGTCATCGGCATCACCCCGGCGTACGCCATTCCCGTGCTGCTGCGGCTGCGCGCGGGGGACCGTTTTCAGCCGGGTCCGTGGAGCCTGGGCCGGTGGAGCAGGCCGATCGGGTGGACGGCCGTGACCTGGGTGGCGTTCGTGACGGTCCTGTTCTGCCTGCCGCAGTCGTCGCCGGTGACGGTCGACACGATGAACTACGCGTCCGTCGCCCTGGCCGTCGTACTGATCCTGGCCACGGTGTGGTGGTACGCGGCCCGTCGTTCGTACGGAACGCCCACCACCGCCGCCTACTCCGACCAGGAACAGGCCGAACTGGCCGAGGGCATCGTCTGAAACCCCGCCGTCCGGCCCCCGACCGGCTACGAACTCCTGTGCCCGATACGGCAGGATGAGCGGTCGCGCCGACCACGGAACCCACACCGTCGGCGCGAGCGCACATCCAGCAACTCGGACAGGTGGCAACGTGACGGCATTTCAACGGGATCTCACCATGGACGACCTGGTCGTCGCCGGAATCCCCGTGGTCGCGGGCTTGGTGGCGGCGTTCCTGCTGCGCATGGTGCTCAAGTGGCTCGGCAAGCACGCCGATCGCACCAAGTGGACCGGTGACGACGTCATCGTGGCCGCGCTGCGGACGGTGGTGCCCTGGGGTGCGATCGTCGGCGGGATCGCCATCGCGGCGGCGGCGCTGCCGCTGCGGTCGGGGTTCCAGCGCAACACCAACAACGTGCTGACCGTAGTGATGATCTTCGTGGTCACGGTCGCGGCGGCCCGGCTGGTGGCCGGTCTGGTGCGGACGGTCACCCAGTCCCGCTCCGGGGTCGCGGGCTCGGCCACGATCTTCGTGAACATCACCCGGGTGCTGGTCCTGGCCATCGGCTTCCTGGTGGTGCTCCAGACGCTGGGCATCTCGATAGCGCCCCTGCTCACCGCCCTCGGCGTCGGCGGTCTCGCGGTCGCCCTGGCGCTCCAGGACACCCTCGCCAACCTCTTCGCGGGCATCCACATCCTCGCCTCCAAGACCGTCCAGCCCGGCGACTACATCCGGCTCAGCAGCGGCGAGGAGGGCTATGTCGAGGACATCAACTGGCGTCAGACGACCGTGCGCGCCCTCTCCAACAACCTGGTCGTCATCCCCAACGGCGAGCTCGCCAAGTCGAACATGACCAACTTCATGCGTCCCGAGCAGCAGTTGACGATCCTCGTCCAGGTCGGTGTCGCCTACGACAGTGACCTGGAGCAGGTCGAGCGGGTCACCTGCGAGGTCGTCACCGAGGTGATGACGCGGGTCGAGGGCGCCGTCCCGGAACACGAACCGCTGGTCCGTTTCCACACCTTCGGCGACTCCCGCATCGGCTTCACCGTGATCCTCGGCGTCGGCGAGTTCAGCGACCAGTTCCGCATCAAGCACGAGTTCATCAAGCAGCTCCACAAGCGTTACCGCCAGGAGGGCATCCGCATCCCGGCGCCCACGCGGACGGTGGCGCTCCAGCAGGGCTCGGTGACGATCCCGCAGCAGCGGGTCGCCGAAGAGGCGGGCGAGGTCACCGCCGCCCGCCTCGACTGACGCGACGTCTCAGAGCGTGGCCGAGTTGTCGTGGTGGCCGCTCGGCCGGCTCTGCGGCCGGCGCAGGGACGAGGTCACCGGCGTCACCGTCCAGTCCGGGTGGCCGGGCATGCGCGGGGTCTTCGTGCCGTAGAGCCAGTCCCGCAGGAAGCCGGACTGGTCCTGGCCGGAGATCTCGGAGGCGATGGCGATGTAGTCGGCGGTCGACGCCGTGGAGTTGCGGAAGCGGTCGAGGAAGGTGCGCTCGATCGAGGCGAACACCGTCTCGCCGACCTGCTGGCGCAGGGCGTACAGGACGAGGACGCCGCCGAGGTAGCGCTGGTTGTCGAAGAGGTTGGCCTCGTTCGGGGCGGCGACCGGGCCGGAGGACTGACGCCACAGGTCGCCCTTGGCGTAGGTGTCCTTCATCCGGGCTTCCATGGTGGTCAGGCCGATCGAGTCGGCCCAGCCGCGCTCGTAGCGGTACAGCAGCCCGTAGAAGTCGGCGTGGCCCTCGTTGAGCCACAGGTCGGCCCAGGTGGCGGGGCTGACGCTGTTGCCGAAGTAGGAGTGGACCAGCTCGTGCATCATGTGCGAGCCGATCTTCGGCTCGGCCTGGAGCAGGAAGTTCGGCTTGTAGAGGGTCAGGGTCTGGGTCTCCAGGCCCGTGAAGTCGAAGGCCGTCGAGGAGTCGTTGTTGCACGGCAGCAGGCCGTACGTCTCGAACGGGTAGGCGCCGAGCCGCTGCTCGATCCAGCTCACCAGGTTCGGGGTGAGGGCGAGCGCGGGCTCCAGGGCCTCGGCGCGGGCGACGGGGACGACGTCCCGCAGCGGCAGGCCGTTCGGGCCCTGCCGGTCCTTGACCACGTAGTCGCCGACCGTGACCTGGACCAGCTCGGTGGCTATCGGCTCACGGGAGCGGTAGCTGTACGCGGTGCGCCCGTCGCCGAGGTCCTCGGTACCCGTCAGGGAGCCGTTCGCGACGCCCTTCAGACCTGCCGGGACGGTGATGCGGAAGGTGAAGTCCGCCTTGTCCGACGGGTGGTCGTTGCACGGGAAGACGGTGTGCGCCGAGTTCGGCTGCGGGCAGACCGCGAAGCCGTCCGGGGTGGGCACCCAGGCGGTGTGCGCGAGGGTGCGGCGCGGGTCCGCGGAGTACGTCACGGTGACCGTGGCCCGGCAGCGGGCGGGCAGACAGCGGGCCGGGGTGATGCGCAGCTTCTCGTCCGCCTGCTCGAAGGCGGCGGCCTTTCCGCCCACGGACACCGTGCGTATGTCCAGGCCGAGCGCGTCCAGGGAGAAGCGGGTCAGGGCCTCGGTGGTGGTGATCCGCAGGGTGACGGTGGCGTCGACGAGCCTGGTCGTGGCGTCGTAGGCGAGGTCCAGGTGGTAGGACGACACGCGGTAGCCGTCGTTGCCGAGGGCCGGGTAGACGGGGTCCCCCAGGGTCTCCGGGCCCGCGACGCCGCTTCTGGCGGCGGCCTGCGCCGGGGCTCCCCCGATGGTCAGGGCCGCGGCGGTACCGAGCAGGGCGGCGGGTGCCGTCACTCTGGTGCGATATCTCATGGTCCGCTTTCGCTCGGGCGGCCGGGTGGTCGGTCCGGCCGCCGGATGGGTGTGATCACCCTCCATCACTCAAGATCGGGCGTTCGGGTTGCATGAGAAGGCACACGAAATCCGACAGCCTGTGCGAGGACCCCTGTCGAGCCGGGCTCGGTCACGAGATATCTTGATGTCGAGCAATGTTGCAGACGTGGAGCGGAGCACCCGGTGACTGACTCGACCATCATCTATACGCACACTGACGAGGCCCCGGCCCTGGCGACGTATTCCTTCCTGCCGGTGGTCCAGGCGTACGCCTCGCAGGCGGGTGTCGCCGTGGAGACGCGGGACATCTCGCTGGCCGGCCGCATCATCGCGGTGTTCCCGGAGTACCTGACCGAGGACCAGCGCATCCCGGACGCCCTGCACGAGCTGGGCGAGCTGGCGAAGACGCCCGAGGCCAACATCATCAAGCTGCCGAACATCTCGGCCTCGATCCCGCAGCTGAAGGCCGCGATCGCCGAGCTGCAGGCGCAGGGCTACGCGCTGCCGGCCTACCCGGACGACCCGAAGACCGACGAGGAGCGGGACATCCAGGCCCGCTACGACAAGATCAAGGGTTCCGCCGTGAACCCGGTCCTGCGTGAGGGCAACTCCGACCGCCGCGCCCCCGCCTCGGTCAAGAACTACGCCAAGACCCACCCGCACCGCATGGGCGCCTGGTCCTCGGACTCCAAGACCAACGTCGCGACCATGGGGCAGAACGACTTCCGCTCCACCGAGAAGTCCGTCGTGATCTCCGAGGCCGGCGCGCTGAAGATCGAGCTGGTCGCCGAGGACGGCACCACCACGGTGCTGCGCGAGTCCGTACCAGTCCTCAAGGACGAGGTCGTCGACGCGTCCGTGCTGCACGTGGCCGCGCTGCGCGAGTTCCTCACCGCGCAGATCGCCGAGGCCAAGGCCCAGGGCGTGCTGTTCTCCGTGCACCTGAAGGCCACGATGATGAAGGTCTCCGACCCGATCATCTTCGGCCACGTGGTGCGCGCGTTCTTCCCGAAGACGTTCGCGAAGTACGGCGAGGTCCTCGCCGGCGCCGGTCTGTCCCCGAACGACGGTCTGGGCGGCATCTACAAGGGCCTGGAGACGCTCCCGCACTTCGGCGAGGAGATCAAGGCCTCCTTCGACGCCGAGCTCGCCGAGGGCCCGGCCCTGGCGATGGTCGACTCCGACAAGGGCATCACCAACCTGCACGTGCCGTCCGACGTCATCGTCGACGCCTCGATGCCGGCCATGATCCGCACCTCCGGCCACATGTGGGGCCCGGACGGCCAGGAGGCCGACACCCTCGCGGTGCTCCCGGACTCGTCGTACGCCGGTGTCTACCAGGTCGTCGTCGACGACTGCCGCGCCAACGGCGCCTACGACCCCTCCACCATGGGCTCGGTCCCGAACGTCGGCCTCATGGCGCAGAAGGCCGAGGAGTACGGCTCGCACGACAAGACCTTCGAGATCAAGGCGGCCGGTACGGTCCGTCTGGTCGACCAGGCCGGCAACGTGCTCATCGAGCAGCCGGTCGCCGAGGGCGACATCTTCCGCGCCTGCCAGACCAAGGACGCGCCGATCAAGGACTGGGTGAAGCTGGCCGTCACGCGCGCCCGCGCCACTGGCGACCCGGCGGTGTTCTGGCTGGACGAGACCCGCGCCCACGACGCCAACCTGATCGCCAAGGTCAACGCGTACCTGCCGGAGCACGACACCGAGGGCCTGGACATCCGCATCCTCGCCCCGGTCGAGGCCACCAAGCTGTCGGTCGAGCGCATCCGCCGCGGCGAGAACACCATCTCCGTCACCGGCAACGTGCTCCGCGACTACCTGACCGACCTCTTCCCGATCCTGGAGCTGGGCACCAGCGCCAAGATGCTGTCGGTCGTGCCGCTGATGGCGGGCGGCGGCCTGTTCGAGACGGGTGCCGGCGGTTCCGCGCCGAAGCACGTCCAGCAGCTGGTCAAGGAGAACTACCTGCGCTGGGACTCCCTCGGTGAGTTCTTCGCGCTGGTCCCGTCCCTGGAGCAGTACGCGACGGCCACGAACAACCCCAAGGCCAAGGTCCTCGCCGACACCCTGGACCGCGCCACGGCGACCTTCCTCAACGAGGACAAGTCCCCGACCCGTCGCGTCGGCGGCATCGACAACCGCGGCAGCCACTTCTTCCTGTCCCTGTACTGGGCGCAGGAGCTGGCGGCCCAGACCGACGACGCCGACCTGGCGAAGGCCTTCGCGCCGCTCGCCGAGACGCTCGCCGCCAACGAGCAGAAGATCGTCGACGAGCTGAACGCCGTCCAGGGCAAGCCGGCCGACATCGGCGGCTACTACCAGCCCGACCCGGCGAAGGCCGCGGCGGTCATGCGCCCGTCCACCACGTGGAACGAGGCCCTGGCGTCGCTCAGCTGACGCACCCCGCCCACTGCTCCCGCCCCGGTCGGCAATTGCCCGGCCGGGGCGGGGGCGTTCGGTGCCGCGTTCACCCCTACGTCCTTGGAGCAGCCGCATGACCTCCGCCATGTCGTCCTTCGAGCTGGTGCCCGGGGCCGGGGGATCCCCTGTGATCCTGCATGTGCCGCATTCCGCGCGGGAGATACCGGGCGACGTGCGGGCGGGCATCGTCCTCGACGACGCCGCGCTGGAGCGCGAGCTCGACCACATCGTCGACGCGCACACCGCGGAGCTGGCCGAGAAGGCGGCCGGGCTGTCGGCCGTGACGCCGTGGCGGTTCGTCAACCGGCTGTCGCGGCTGGTCGTCGATCCCGAGCGGTTCCCGGACGAGCGGGAGGAGATGCTCGCCGTCGGGATGGGCGCCGTATACACGCGGACAACCGACCGGAAGGTGCTGCGGCCCGCGGACAGCGACCCCGAGCCGCTGCTCGCGCGGTACTTCCGGCCGTACGCGCGGGCCATGACGGAGGCGGTGGCCGAGCGGCTGGCCGGGGCGGGGCGGGTCGTGATCGTCGACGTGCACTCCTATCCGAGCGCGGCCCTGCCCTACGAGCTGCACGGCGACGGTCCGAGGCCCCCCGTCTGTCTCGGCACCGACCCCTTCCACACGCCGCCCGAGCTGGTCGCCGCCGCGCGCGAGGCGTTCGGGGAGGTGGGGCTGGACAGTCCGTTCAGCGGGACGTACGTGCCGCTCGAGTTCTACGGCCGTGATCCGCGGGTCTCCGCGCTGATGGTGGAGATCCGGCGGGACACCTACATGACCGAGCCGGGCGGGCCCGCCGGTCCTGGCCTTGAGCGGCTCGCCTCGGCGCTCGCTGCGCTCGTCGACGCCGTGTCCCGCTGACCTCGGCTGGAGCACTCCCGCGCGACACCCGGCCGCACCGCGGTGAGGGTGGAGGGCATGACCGAGGAGACCACCACCCTGACCGGCCCTCCCGTACGGGAGTGGCCCGCACTCGACCTGGCCGGGACGGAGTTCGACCCGGTGCTGGCGGAGCTGATGCGGGAGGGGCCGCTGACCCGGATCCGGCTGCCGTTCGGAGAGGGGTGGGCGTGGCTCGCCACCCGCTACGAGGACGTCCGGCAGATCACCAACGATCCGCGGTTCAGCCGTACCGCCGGCATGGACCGCCAAGTCACCCGGCTCGCCCCGCACTTCAGTCCGCAGCCGGGCTCCCCCGCCTGGGCCGACCAGCCCGACCACAACCGGCTGCGCAAGGCCGTGGCCGGCGCGTTCACGGTCGGTGCGATGAAGCGGCTGCGGCCTCGCGCGCAGGAGCTCCTCGACCCGCTGGTGGCGGGGATCGTACGGGACGGTCCGCCCGCCGATCTCGTCGAGCGGGTCCTCGAACCCTTCCCCGTGACCCTGATCTGTGAGGTCATGGGGGTACCCGCCGCCGACCGGCCCCAGATGCATGCCTGGGCGGCGCAGATCGTCTCCACGAAGGGCGGGGCCGAGGCCTCCGCCGAGGCCAAGAAGGGCATGTTCGGCTGGATCGCGGACACCGTCCGAGCCCGCGCCCACAGCGACGGCGACGACGTGTACTCGATGATCGGCGCGGCGCTGCGGCGGGGCGAGATCAGCGAGCGGGAGGCGGTCGGCCTGGCCGCGCCCCTCCAGATCGGCGGCGAGGCGGTCACCCACAACTGCGGCCAGACGCTGTACCTGCTGCTGACGCGCCCCGAACTGATGGAACGCATGCGGCATCAGCCCGAGGCGCGCGCCACCGCCCTCGACGAGCTGATGCGCTACATCCCGCACCGCACGGCGGTCGGCCTCGCCCGGATCGCCCTGGAGGACGTCGAGGTGGGCGGGCAGCTGATCCGCGCGGGCGACCCGGTGTACGTCTCCTACCTGGCCGCCAACCGTGATCCGGACGTCTTCCCCGACCCGGACCGCATCGACCTCGACCGGGACCCCAACCCGCATCTCTCCTTCGGCAACGGCCCGCACTACTGCACCGGAGCGGTGCTGGCGCGGCTCCAGATCGAGCTCATGGTCGGCACGCTGCTGGACCGGCTGCCGGGGCTGCGGCTCGCGGTCCCGGCCGACCAGGTGGCCTGGCGCCGCAAGACGATGATCCGCGGACCGCAGTCCCTGCCCGTGACGTGGGACTGACTCAGACCGTCAGCCAGTCGGTGACGATCGCCTCCCTGCCGGTGCGCAGCCGCAGCGCGAACGGACCGGCCGGGGAATCGGCGTACGTGAAGCGCCCCATGTCGTCGGTGGTCAGCGGGGCCCCGGCCTGCGGCCCGCTGAGCACCTCGACCGACGCCTGCTGGGGCGGCAGTACCTGCCCCATCAGGCCCTCCCCCGTGACCTCCACGTCCACGGTGACCTCACCCGCGCGGAAGGTCAGCATCCGCGGCACGTCCGTGGCTCCCCTGACGGGGATGGCGTCCACCACCGAGTCGAAGGTCAGCTCGGCGATCCGGGCGTCGAGGTCATGTAAGGCATACGCCTCCACGGCGATCTGCCGCAGCTGGGCCGGTACCGGGTCAAGGATGCCGGCGGCCCTGCGGAGCTCCTCCTCCAGCAGGTCCGCGTCGGCGTCCTGACCGTCGTAGGCCTCGTCGAACGTCTCGTCGTCATCCATCTCGTCCCTCACACCGCCCCCCGTGCCTCGAGTCGGGCCCGCAGCCGGCGCAGACAGCGCTGGCGCAGCGGTCCGATGCTGCCCACCGCGATACCCAGCGCGGCGGACACCTCCTGGTAGCTCGGCGGCGGCGACGCCATCAGGATGCGCAGCAACTGCCTGCACCGCTCGCCGAGTTCCTCGAACTCCTGCCACAGATGCCGGACGCGTTCGCTCTCCACGGCCGCCTCCTCGGAGTCGAGGAGGGACTGCTCCGGCGTACGGTCCTCGCTGACCCGGTCGAGCAGCTGCGGATCGTCGGTGGGCGTCAGCCGCCTTAAGCTCTTCAGCACCTTCAGACACTCGTGCCGCGCGGTGCTGGCCAGCCACGAACCCGCCTTCTGCGGTTCCCGGATGCGGCCGAGGTGCTGGGCGAAGCGGAACCACACCGTCTGGTACACCTCGTGCGCGTCGGCGTCGCTGAGCCGGTGCGCGCGCACCACGGACCACACCAGCGGGCTCAGCCCTTCCACGAGCGCCTTCCAGGCCGCCGCGTCGCCGTCGACGGCGGACTGGACCAGCGCGCCGACATCTGCTCGGTCCACGTCCCCACCCCTCGTGTACGGCAAGTCATCGTACGCCGTGGAGGGGGCGAGTTCGGCCCTCATGCCCCAGGAGGGAGCTGTACGACCGTCCCCTGGCGCCAGGTGGGCGGAATGAGCGCCGGTACGTGCGCCCCGCGCACTTCCGCGAACTCGGTGTTGGCGGCGAGCAGTTGCCCCCGCGCGGCCCGCGGGTCGGTCTCCTTGTGGGCGGTCATGTGGGCCGCGACCAGGGCGGCGGCGGCCGGGGTGGCGAAGGAGGTGCCGCTCCAGTGCGCGTACCCGTCGAACATCACCTGGTCCGGCTTGGCGGAGCTGCCGTCGTCGCTCAACACGCCCGTGTGGCGGGGGTGTTGGCAGGTGCAGAGGTAGGTGAAGTGGAAGCGGCAGGCGTCGTAGGTGGAGTGCTGGTAGACGTACGGGACCGGCGCGTCGAAGCCGGTGAGGGTGCTGGTGAGGCGCTCGCCGGGGGCGTAGGCGTTGACCCAGGAGCCGTGGTTGCTGAAGCAGGCGCCGTGGTCACCGTCGGTGCGCAGCGCGCCGATCGACAGGACGCTGTCCGCGTAGTCGGGCAGGGAGGCGTAGGCCGCGGGCCAGAAGGGCGTCGCGCTGGCGTTGTTGCCGGCGGCGGCGACCAACAGGGTGCGCTGCTGGCGCAGTTCGCGCATGAAGGCGTCGACGCCGAGCAGGCCGTCGGTGCGGCCGTTGGAGGTGCCGGCGGAGAGGCTGATGATGTCGGGCCAGCCGTCCCGGTCGACGGCGGCGAACAGGGCCTCGCCGAAGTCGGATTCGAGGATGGCGCCGGCGTCGTTGAGGGTGTTGCGCACGGTGATGTTCGTGTTGGGCGCGACGGCCGCGACGATGCCCGCGATGAACGTGCCGTGCCCGACGTAGATCTTGAGGTTGCCCTGGTCGTCGGTCTCGGTGCCGTGCAGGTCGCCCTGGACGTGGCTCAGGAGCGGGACCAGGGTGTGGTCGTGGGTGAGACCGTTGTCGATGACGAGGACGCCGACCGCGGTGCCGGCGTCGTAACCGGCCTCCGCGGGGGCCGGGTTGGTGCCGCCGGTGAGCGGGGCGGGCACCGGCTCGTCGCCGGGGCAGGAGTTGACCGCTATGGACACCACGTGGTTGCGGCTGACGAGTCGGCGTCCGGCGCGCCCTTCTGGTTCGCGCATGGCGCGCAGGGCGTTGGCGACGGCCCGGTCGGCGCGGCGGTCGCCGTGGCCGGGGTCGCCGACCTGGATGCGGGTGATGCCCGAGCGGTTGGTGTCCGGGCCCGCGCGGCGGACCTGGGCGCCGTTGAGGCCCGTCGCCGCGTCGAAGTGGTCGCGCACGGTGCGCTCGACGAGCGCCGCCTCCTCACCGTCCCGGGCGAGGACCACACCCTTCTCATAGATGAACTCGGCCGCGTCGTCCGGTCCCATCGCGAGGGGGACGTCGGGCATCGAGCGCTGGATCTGGTCGAACTGCTCCGGGAATCGCTGAGGTGCCATGGCGTGTCCTCCCACTTGAGCGACGGTCGTCAGTCAGAGTCTCGGGGCCTGCGATTGATACAGCGCCAAACCTGTGTGGCACACGACCCGGAGCACTACCATCCGTTGAGTGACAGCGGGAAGCGAATCGGTTCTCGAACTGCTGCCCATGGTGTTCGCCGCGCCCAAGCAGGCGGTGGCGAGGGCAGAGGAAGTACTCGGCTCCGCTCCCTCACCGCTGCACGCCTCCGTGGCCCACCAGGTGATCGGCATCTGGCAGCGCGACTGGGGCGACATGAAGCTCGCCCTGCACCATCTGCGGCGCGCCCGCGATCTCGCCGTACGCGCCGAGTCCACCGACCGCGAGGGCGACGTGCTGGCCGCGCTGGGCGTGGCGCTGGTGACCGCGGGGCGCACCCGGCAGGGCCTGGACGCGCTGGAGCGGGGCGTCACGGTGAGCAGCGGGCACACCCGCGCGCGGGTGCTGTACCGGCGCGCCTACGCCTCATGGGTGCTCGGCCGGCACCGGGAGTCGCTGGAGGACGTACGCCGGGCGATTCCCGTGCTGCGACAGATGGACGACGTGATCTGGACGGCGCGGGCGCTGACGCTGCGCGCGACCGTGCATCTGGCGGTCGGTGCGGTGGAGCGGGCCGAGGCGGACTTCGCGGCGGCCGAGTCGCTGTTCGACACCACGGGCCAGGAGCACGACAAGGCGGACGGGGTGGAGAGCCGGGGGCTCGCCGCGTTCCGGTCCGGCGACATCCCGGCGGCGCTGCGGCTGTTCGACGAGGCCGGGGACCGGTACGCCAAGCTCGACACGCCCTCGTTCATGCTCTACATCCGGCGCTGCGAGGTGCTGATGGCGGCCGGTCTCGCGCCGGAGGCGCTGGCCGAGGCGGACGCGGCGATCGCCGTGCTCGACGGGATCGGCGGACAGTCCACCCTCAAGGCCGAACTCCTGCTGGCGGCGGCCCGGGCGGCCCGACGCGCGGGCGATCCGCACACCGCCATCGCGCGCGCCGCGCTCGCGGTGCGGCTGTTCGCCGCGCAGCGGCGGCCCTGGTGGGAGACGCACGCCCGGCTGGTGCTGGTCGAGGCGCGGCTCGCCGCGGGGCGCGGTTCGGGACGGCTGGTCGCCGACGCGGCCGAGGTCGCCGAGCGGCTCGCCGGGTTCGGCGCGCCGGCCGCGCCGGAGGCGTCTCTGCTCGCGGGCCGGATCGCGCTGGGCCTGGGCTGGACGGCGGACGCGGAGCGGCATCTGGCCGTCGCCGCCCGCAGCCGGCACAGCGGTCCGCCGCTGGCGCGGATGACCGGCTGGGCGGCGCAGGCGCTGCGGGCCCGGGCCGCCGGGTCGCAGCGGGGCGTGCTGGAGGCCTGTCGCCGGGGCCTGGACGTGCTCGACGACCACCGGATGACGCTGGGCGCCTCGGAGTTGCGGGCCCGGGCCACCGAACAGGGCGCGGAACTCGCCGCGTTGGCGCAGCGGGCGAGCCTGGACTCCGGCAGCCCGCGCCGGTTGCTGGTGTGGAGCGAGCGCTGGCGGGCCACCGCGCTGTCGGCGCCGCCGACCCGCCCGCCTGCCGACCCGGAGCTGCTGGGCGATCTGACGGCGTTCCGGGAGATCGCGGCCCGCGCGGAGGCCGCCCGCATGGAGGGCCGGCCGATTCCGGCGCTGGAGCGTGAACAGCGGCGTCTGGAGCGGGAGATACGCGGCCGGACCCTGCACATCCGCGGGGACGCGCCCGGCTTCGGCAGCCGCTTCGACGCCGGCCGGCTGCTGGAACGCCTCGGGGACGACGTGCTGCTGGTCGAACTCGCCGTGCTCGACGGGCGTGTTCAGGTACTGCTGTGCGGGCAGGGGCGGGTGCGGCGGTTCGAGGCCGGACTCCTCGCCGAGGCCGAGACCGAGGCGGAGCATGTGCAGGCCGGGCTGCGGCGGCTCGCCCACCCCGGGGCGGAGGCACGGCTGCCGGTGGTGGAGGCCGCGGGCCGCCGTCTGGAGGAGCTGCTGATCGGCCCGGCGGCGGCGCATCTCGGCTCCGGTCCCGTCGTGGTCGTACCGCCGGGCCGGCTGCACCGGGTGCCGTGGGCGCTGCTGCCGTCGTTGCGGGAGCGGGTCCTCAGCGTGTCGCCGTCGGCGAGCAGCTGGCTGCGGGCCCACGAGACCGAGCCACCGCCCGGGGGACGTCAAGTGCTGGTGCGCGGGCCGGGGTTGGCGACCGAGGGCGCCGAAGTGCCCGAACTGGCGGGCCGGTACGGCGGGTCGACGGTGCTGGAGGGGGACGAGGCGCGGGTGCCGCGGGTGTTGGAGGAGCTGGACGGGGCGGCGCTCGCGCACATCGCCGCGCACGGCACCTTCCGGGCCGACAGTCCACTGTTCTCCTCGCTGCGGATGGCCGACGGGCCGATCGTCGTGCACGACTTCGAACGCCTCGACCGGAGTCCGTACCGGATCATCCTGTCCTGCTGCGACACCGCCCGCTTCGCCTCGGTCGGCGCGGACGAGCTGCTCGGCCTGGTCACCGCGCTGCTGCCGCTGGGCACGGCGGGCGTGGTGGCGTGCACCGCGCCCGTGAACGACGCGGCGGTGGTGCCGCTGATGCTCGCGCTGCACAAGGGGTTGAGCAGCGGGCTGTCCCTGGCGGAGGCGCTGCGCGACGCGCGGGCGGAGCTGCCGGGGGATGCGACGCATCAGGCGACGGGGTGGGCGTTCTCGGCGTTCGGCGCGGCGTGAGTGCTCATGGACAGGTCGGCGGCCTGACCCCTCCCCCGATCACGGGGGTCAGACCGCCGGTCGGTGGGTCGGCTCAGGCCGACTGGGCGTCGGGCAGTTCCACCAGCCACGGCAGCGCGCCCCGGTCGTTCGCGCCGAGGCGGGCGTACGCGCTGTAGAGGTGGTTGCCGACGGTGCGGATGGACAGGGTCAGCTTCTCCGCGATCTGCCGGTTGCTGAGTCCGGCGGCGGCGAGCGTGACGATCTGCCGCTGGCGGGCGGTGAGTTCGCCGAGGACGAGCCCGGACAGGGCCGGGGTGCGGGCACCCTGGCAGCGGCGGGCGAGGGCGACCGCGCGGGTGCGTGAGGTGCGGGCGGCGCGCGGGTCGCGGTGGGCGCGCACGGCCTGCGCGTGCGCCTCGGCGGCGAACAGCAGGAACCCGCGCTCCTCCAGTCGCTCGGCGGCCCGGTCCAGCGCGGGGCCGTCGCCGCGGGCGAGCGCGTCGGCGTGCTGCGCGAACACGTCGTCGCCCGGCAGCCGCCCGGTGGCCCGCCCGGGAGCACCGAGGCGTACGGCGTCGTAGCCGCCGTCCCCGACCGCCGCGAGCGCGGCGTCGAGATCCCCGCGCGCGGCGGCCAGCCAGGCCGCGGCGCGGGAATCGGGCTCGGCGCTGCGGCGCGTGGCACCGGAGTCTGCGCCGGTGCCGGTCGTGTCCCCCGACTGCGCGGCCGCCAGGGCGAGTTCGGTACGGCAGGCCGGGTCGTCCGCCGTTTCCCGCAGTCCCTCCCTCGCCCAGGCCGCCGCCTCCCGCAGCTCTCCGCGCAGCCGCGCGAACCGCGCGCGTACGGCGGCGTAGCGGGCCGGGACCGGCTGCCCTTCCGCCACCATCCACTCCCCCACCGGCGCGTCCGTGGTCCGTACGTCGGCCCGCGCGATCTTCGCCGCCAGCGCGGCGGCCTCGGCGGCCAGCGCCGCCGTGCACTGTTCCGGCCTGCGGGCCAGCCGCCTCGCCCGCAGCCTGCCGGCCGCGGCCCGCAGCACCGGGCCGTGCAGGGGGTGGGCGAGGCGTACGGCCCCGTCGTCGTCGACGCGGACCAGTTCGTCGGCTTCGAGGCGTTCGAGGGCGGGCAGGTCGAGGCCGTCCATCGGCAGCGGCAACGGCTCGGCGAACGCGAGGAGTTCGAGCGTCCCGCGGTCCGCGCACTCCAGGACCTGTGCCGTCTGTTCCCGCACGGTCGCCGTCACCGGCACCGGCCCGCGCCACGCCCAGTCGTCGGTGCCGGGCAGCCGCGTGAGCAGCCCGCCCTCGCGGACCGCGCCGAGCAGATCGCGCAGCAAGCGCAGATCGCCGCGGCACAGCCGGTGCAGCCGGTTGACGGTGAGCGGCTCCAGAGCGCCCCCGACGCCGGCCGCGGCGAGCTGGGCGGTCTCCTCCTGCGGCAGCGGTTCGAGGACCAGACGCGGCAGCAGCTCACCGGTCCACAGCCGGGCGACGGCCGAGGGCACGGCGGTGCCGTCGGTGGCGACGATCAGCAGCCGCGTACGGCCGTGCACGGCGAGCTGGTGGACGAGGGCGGCCGAGGCGTCGTCGAGCAGATGGGCGTCGTCGACCAGCAACAGCCGTACCGCGGCAAGGAGTTGGACCGCCCGGTGCAGGGACACCGTCTCGGGCAGCAGATGGGCGAACGCGGCGAACGGGATGTGCCGGGTCTCGGGCGTCCCGGCCACCCTGGCGCAGTCGGTGCCGCGGACGGCCTCCGTGACGAGCCGGGTCTTGCCGCTGCCCGCCGGGCCGGTGACCACGATGCCGTGGTGACCGGCCGACGACGACCGGCGGATCAGCTCGAGTTCGTCCTCCCGGCCGGTGAACGGCCAGGGCAGCTCCAGGGTTTTCGCGTCCCGTTCGAAAGTCATCACACCTACAAGAGGCCGAGTACTCACTCCTGATACACAGGGACTTGAGTAGCCCTCGACTCAGGCGCCCGGAGGCGGCCGACGGCAGTCTTGGCGCATGGCTTCCCGCTACTGCTCCCTCGCGCAGCAGTCGGCCCCCGTCTTCACCCCGGGGTTGACCGCCGAGCGGCTGAGCGCGCTGATCGGCGGGAGCCGGATGTGGGTCAACAACACCGTCCTGCACTACTACTTCTTCGATGGCGACTCGGACGCCTCGGTGATCGCGGTTCCCGGCAGCGGGGCGACCCGGCGGGTGTCGTGGGTGGGCTCGGAGGAGCAGCGGGACGTCGTACGGGAGTGCTTCCTGGAGTGGCAGGACCTCGGCATCGGTGTCACGTTCGCCGAGGTGCGCGACCGTTCCGAGGCGGAACTGCGCATCGGGTTCCAGCTCGGCGACGGCTCCTGGTCCACGGTGGGCAAGGACGCCCTCCAGGTCGGACTGCACGAGCGCACCATGAACTTCGGGTGGGACCTGACCGCGCCGGGGGAGCGCGGGACGGCCCTGCACGAGATCGGGCACGCGCTGGGCATGTCCCACGAGCACCAGAACCCGTTCGCCGGGATCCACTGGGACGACGAGGCCGTCTACGCCGAACTGGCGGGCCCGCCGAACTTCTGGACCCGGGACAAGACGTTCTTCAACATTCTGCGCAAGCTCGACCCCAACGAGGTGAACGGCTCCGCCTGGGACTCCCAGTCGATCATGGAGTATCCGTTCTCGGCGGGGCTGATCCTTGAGCCGGAGCAGTTCCGTGCGGGGCTGACCCCGCCCGGGACGCTCTCGCCCTCGGACAAGGAGTACGTCCAGCGCTGGTACCCGTCGGTCGGTCCCACACTGCCGCCCGCGCTGGTGCCGTTCCGCTCGGCGCCGCTCGGGCTCGGCCCGGGCGAACAGGCGGACTTCACCGTCCTGCCGCCGGAGACCCGCGAGTACAGCGTGGGCACGTTCGGCGACAGCGACACCGTGGTCGTGGCCTTCGAGGAGCGGAACGGGGAACCCCGCTACCTCGCCGGCCAGGACGACGGCGGAACACCGCACAACACCACCATCAAGGCCCGTCTCGTCAAGGGCCGCCGCTACTTCGTCCGTGTGCGCCTGTACTCCGCGTGGGGTTCGGGGGAAACCGCGGTCATGTGCTGGTGACAGCACGTACGGACCGCACACGGACGAGGCTGGACCACTGTCCGGCGCCGGGGGAATGGCCGGTCGATCGTCGCCTTCGGGGGAGGGAGACGATCGGCCGGCCATGCGACGTGCTCCGGGGGTCGCGGAGCACGGCAGCCGCGGTCTACGCTCCGCTCATGCTTGCTACGGAAGGCAGCACGGTCCCGGAGCTGGAGCACCATCTCCGCCTGCTCCTCTGGATTTTGCCGATCACAGCGGTGCTGTGTGCCGCCTCCTGCGTCTCGTTCCTCGGCGCGATGCGACGCTCCCGTGCCGCCGGTGCGGCTCACGTCGCCACCGCCAAGGGGCGTAACGCGATGGCGACCGCACTGCTGGCCGCGTTCCTGACGGCGTGCTGGGGTGGCGCCGCACTGCTGATGCAGTAGCGGTCGGCCGTAGCATCAGCTCGGCTGGAAGGAGTGCCCCCGTCGACGCCACTCGGCTGCGAGCAGCTCGTAGGAGCGCACCCGGTCCGTGTGGTCGTGGGTGATGGTCGTGATGAGCAACTCGTCGGCTTCCGTGGCCTCTTGTAGTTGTTCCAGGCGGTCCGCGACCTGGGCGGGTGAGCCGACGAACTGGGTGTCGAGGCGGTCCTGGACCAGTTCCTGGTCCGCCTCCGTCCAGGGGTGGGCGCGGGCCTCGTCCGGGGTCGGGAACTCGATGGCGCCCTCCGCGGTGCGGATGCTGCGCACCCACGGGCCGTAGCCGGTGGCCAGTTCGCGTGCCGTGGCCTCGTCCTCGGCGACCACGACGTCGGCGGAGACGCTGACGTAGGGCTTGTCGAGGACGTCGGACGGCTGGAAGAAGGACCGGTAGCCGTCGACGGCTTCCAGGACCGTCGCCGGGCTGACGTGGTAGTTCGCGGCGAAGCGCAGGCCCCGCGCGCCCGCGACCTCCGCGCTGGTCCCGCCGCTGCTGCCCAGGATCCACACTTCCACCTCGGCGCCCTCGCCCGGCACCACATGCGCCTCGACGCCCTCCGGGGTGCGGTAGGTGCCGGCCAGCAGGGCGAGGAGGTCGTCGATCTGCTCGGCGTAGTCCTGCGATTCGGCGCCGGGGAGCAACAGCAGTTTGCGTTGGAGGGCGATACGGGGTGAGCCCAGGAGGCGTTCGAAGGAGAAGCGGGGTGGGATGACCAGGCCGTTGGGGGCGTGGCCCGCGACCGGTGGCTCCGCCGCCGGCTGTGCCGGTGGGCGGCCGCCCGAGCGGCCGACGCCCAGGTCGAGGCGGCCCGGGTGCAGGGCGTCGATGAGGCCGAACTCCTCCACGGTGTTCAGCGCGGTGCGGTGGCCGAGCTGTACGGCCCCGGAACCGAGCCGGATCCTGGAGGTCGCGGCGGCCGTCAGGGCGAGGACGACCGCCGGGGACGTACCGGCCACGCCGGGGTTGAGGTGGTGCTCGGCGAACCAGTAGCGGGCGTAGCCGAGTTGCTCGGCGCGCTGGGCCAGGTCGATGGAGTTGCGCAGGGCGTCGGCGGCCGTGGAGCCGCTGGAGATCGGCACCAGGTCGAGGATGCCGAGGGGGACGTCAGGCATGGACGGACTCCTCCCGTACCGGTGCCCACGCGAACGGCGGGTCAGGGATGTCGCGCCGCAGCACCGGGGCGACCGCCGACTGGAACAGCTCCAGAGAGTCGCGGTGCTGAGCGTCCGTCAAACCGCTCGCGTCAGCGTGCAGATGGAGGACGGTGTGCCCGAACTGCTCGTGGTAGCGGTGCACCTTGTCGATGATCTGCTCGGGGCTGCCGATCAGGGCGGAGCTGCGGTCGACGAAGTCCTCCAGGGTCTCGAAGACGACGGGCAGGCCCGCCTTCTTGAAGAAAGCCGTGTTCGCCTCGAAGATCGGCCGGTAGACGTCGAGCGCCTCCTGGGAGGTGCGGGTCACCAGGAGCCCGGCCGTCCCGGCCCCGACCGCGAGGTCCGCCGGGTCGTGCCCGTAGTGCTCCCACCGCTCGCGGTAGTACCGGATCAACTCGGCGTACGGCTCTATGGGGTTGGTGACGTTCGCCGAGAACAGCGGGTCTCCGTAGCGGGCGGCCAGGTCCACCGACTCCTTGCTGGTGGCGCTGCCGTGCCACACCCGGATCGGGCGCTGGTACGGCCGCGGCCACACCTCGGCGTCCTTCAGCGGCGGCCGGAAGCGGGTGTCGGCGGTGACCTTGTCGTGGCGCCAGATCTGCCGGAACACCTCGTAGCTCTCGGCGTTGCGGTCCCACTGGTCCTCGGGCGTGACGTGGAACAGCTCGCGCTGGGCGGCGCCGTTGCCCTTGCCGATGATCAGGTCGAGGCGGCCCTCGGAGAGGTGGTCGAGGGTGGCGTAGTCCTCATAGGCGCGCACGGGGTCGAGCAGGCTGAGGGTGGTGACCGCGGTGAACAGGCGGATGCGCCGGGTCAGGGCGGCGATGTGGCTGAGGACGACGGTCGGCGAGGAGGAGATGAACGGCCGCTCGTGCCGCTCCCCCACCCCGAACCCGTCAAAGCCCAACTCCTCGGCCAGCACCGCGTTGTCGAGCACCTCACGGAACCGCTCGTGCGTCGGCTTGAGCACGCCGGTGACCGGGTCCGGGCGGTGCACGATCAGCGTGATCGCGAGGAACTTCACGACGCCGCCCGCTCGCCGCGCGCCTGGTCCGGGTGGGCGAGGCCGAGGTGGTCACGCAGGGTCGTGCCCTCGTACTCGGTACGGAAGACGCCCTGCTCCTGGAGGAGCGGGACGACCTTGTCAGCGAAGGTGTCGAGGCCGGTCGGGGTGATGTGCGGGACGAGGATGAAGCCGTCGCTCGCGTCGGCCTGGACGTACTCGTTGATGGTCCTGGCGACGGTCTCCGGGGAGCCGACGAAGGTCTGCCGGTTGCCGGTGTTGATGACCAGGTCGCGGATGGACCAGTTGTTGGCGGCGGCCAGTTCACGCCACTCGCGGGCGATGGCGAGCGGGTCGCGGTACATGCGGACCTGGGCGCGGCCCTTCGAGATGTGGTTCTCGCTGACATCGGGGTCGATGTCCGGGAGCGGGCCCTCCGGGTCGTACGAGGACAGGTCCCGGTTCCAGACGAACTCCAGGTGCTTGAGGGCGGTGGCGCCGCTGACCTGCTGCCGGCGCACCTCCCTGGCAAGTTCCTCGGCCTCGGCGTCGGTGTCGCCGAGCGCGAAGGAGGCGGCGGGCAGGATGAGCAGGTCGCGGTGGCCGCGGCCGTACTTGGCGAGGCGGTTCTTGACGTCCGTGTAGAAGGCCTGGCCCTCCTTGAGGGTGGCGTACCGGCTGAAGATGGCGTCGGCGGCGGAGGCGGCGAACTCGCGGCCCTCCTCGGAGTCGCCCGCCTGGAAGATCACCGGGCGGCCCTGCGGGGAGCGCGGGACGTTGAACTGGCCGTGGATGTCGAAGTGTTGCCCGGTGTGGACGAAGGCCCCGGCCTTCGCGTCGCGCAGGAAGACGCCGGTCTCCTGGTCGGCCACGATCTCGTCGCCGTGCCAGGAGTCGAAGAGCTCGGTCGCCGTGGCGAGGAACTCCTTGGCGCGGGAGTACCGCTCGTCCTGTGGGAGGAAGCCGCCGCGGCGGAAGTTCTCGCCGGTGAAGGCGTCCCAGGAGGTGACCACGTTCCAGGCGGAGCGGCCGCCGGAGAGGTGGTCGAGGCTGGCGAACTGGCGGGCCACCTCGTAGGGCTCGTTGAAGGTGGAGTTGATGGTGCCGGTCAGGCCGAGGTGGTCGGTGACGGCGGCGAGCGCGGAGAGGATCGTGAAGGTGTCGGGGCGGCCGACGACGTCCAAGTCGTATATCTTGCCGCCCTGTTCGCGGAGCCTGAGTCCTTCGGCGAGGAACAGGAAGTCGAACTTGGCGCGCTCGGCGGTCCGCGCGAAGTGGGCGAAGGAGCTGAACTCAATGTGGCTGCCGGCCTCGGGGTCGCTCCACACGGTGGTGTTGTTGACGCCCGGGAAGTGGGCGGCCAGATGGATCTGCTTCAGCGGCTTGGTCATGGCTTTGGCGGTCCTTCGCGTCTCAGGCGGCGGCGTAGCGGTTGGCGGGGCGGGCGAGGCCCAGCAGTCCGCGCAGGGTGTCGGCCTCGTAGGCCTGCCGGAAGGCGTCTCGGCGCTGGAGTTCGGGGACCAGGCCGCGGGTGATGGCCGGCAGGTCGTGGCCGAGGACGGCGGGCCGCAGCCGGAACCCGGTCAGCCCGGTCGCCTGCAACTCCTGGAGCAGGTCGGCGAGTTGGGCGGGGGTACCGGTGAAGATGCGCGCGTCGCTGTCGTACGGCTCCCCCGCCACCTCGTCGAGGCGCTCCCGGCGGGCCGTGGCCGCCGCGGGGTCGTCGTCGAGGAAGACCACCAGGTCGCCGAAGACATGCAGAGGCTCCTGAGCCCGGCCCGTCGCCTCCTGTTCGGCGCGGATCTCGGCGACGATCTCGCGGGCGTGCTCGGCGTCGCGCGGGGTCACGTAGCCGACGTCGGCCTGGCGGGCCACGAGCCGGTAGGGCACGGTCTGGTGGGCGAGGGCCGTGACGAGGGGCTGGCCCTGCGGCGGGCGCGGGGTGATGGACGGGCCCTTGACGCTGAAGTGGCGGCCCTCGAAGTCGATGTAGTGGAGCTTGTCGCGGTCGATGAAACGGCCGGTGGCGGCGTCCCGGATCTCGGCGTCGTCCTCCCAGCTGTCCCAGAGCCGGCGGATGACCTCGACGTAGTCGGCGGCCTCGTCGAAGAGGTCGGTCACCACCGGACTGTCGTAGGACTCGATGCGCGGGATCGTGCGGCGCCCGAAGTGCTCGGCCTCGTTCGGGCGGGCGGTGATCTGGACGCGGACGCCCGCGCGGCCGGTGCTGACGTAGTCCAGCGTGGCGATCGCCTTGGAGAGGTGGAACGGCTCGGTGTGGGTGACGACCGCGGTCGGGACCAGGCCGATGTGCCGGGTCAGCGGGGCGATGCGGGCGGCTAGGAGCACGGCGTCGAGGCGGCCGCGGACCTGGTCGGTGCGGTCGTCCGGCGCCAGGTGGTGGGAGGACTGGAGGCCGAGGCCGTCCTCGAACGTGACGAAGTCGAGCAGTCCGCGCTCGGCCTCGGCGACCAGGTCGGCCCAGTAGGCGGCGGTGAACAGCTCCCGGGGGCGGGCGACCGGCTCCCGCCAGGAGGCGGGGTGCCAGCCGGTGCCGTCGAGGGCGACCGCGAGATGCAGCGGGGATGACAGCGGGGAAGAAGGGGACACGAGGGGTGCCTTCCTGGAGATCCGTACGAGAACACCGGCCCGGGCACAGGGCGCGCGGGGCACGGCGGAGAAAACGGGTCAGGGGCGACAGAGAGCGCCGGCGACGCGCTGGAGGTCGATGTGCAGGCGGAGGTAGGGGGTGTTGGGGGTGCTTGGGGTACCCACGTCCCTGCCTCCCGTTCTGCCGGCGCGCGCCTCGTCATGACTCACAACGCCCGCGCCACGGCGTGTGTTCCTGGGGTGCGCACCTGAAGGATGGTCGTGCGGCGGCGCAGGGTGAAGCCGAGCGACTCGTACAGCCGGATCGCGGTGGTGTTGTGGGCGGCAGCGTGCAGGAACGGGGTCTCGCCGCGTTCCCTGATGCCCGCGGCGACCGCGCGGACCAGCCGGGTGCCCAGGCCCCGGCCGCGGTGGGCGGGGTCGGTGCAGACGGCGCTGATCTCGGTCCAGCCGGGCAGGCGGAGCCGCTCCCCGGCCAGGGCGATCAGCCGGCCGTGGTGCCGGATGCCGAGGTAGGTGCCGAGATGGACGGTGCGGGCGAGGTAGGGGCCGGGTCTGGTGCGGGCGACGAGGTCCAGGATGTCGGGGACGTCGTCGGGGCCGAGCCGTACGGCCTCGGAGTCGGGTTCGGCCCGCAGATGGGTGTCGACGAGCTGGACGCCCTGGCCGCCGCCGACGACGTCCCAGCCGTCGGGGACGCCGTCGACTCCCTTGAGGCGGGCGGGGGTTGCCGGGCCGAGCAGCCGGTGCAGGTCGGCCCAGGCGGCCGGGTCGGCCGGGTCGGCGAGCGCGGCGAACGCGTACACGTCCACCGGGTAGCGCGCCGCCCGGCCGATCCGTTCGGCGAAGGGCGCGTGCGGTCCGTCCAGGGCGGCCCAGACGGGGTTGTCCAGGAGACGGCTTCCAAGGGCGATCTGGGGGACCACGACGGCCTTTCTCACACAGGTTGCTGACGGTTGATCAGGAGTTGGTCAGCGGCAGGCCGGGCGGGTTGATCTCGGACTTGGCCACGGCCTCGCCGGAGAGGTTCCAGGCCTTGAGCCACTTCGCGTACTGCCCGTTGTCGATCAGGTAGTTGATCGCGGCGGCCAGCGGCTTGGCGAGGCCGCTGTCCTTCTTGGCGGTCGCGGCGATCAGGCCCTGGAGGGTCTCACCGGCACCGGAGAACCGGCCCGCGATCCGGGTCGCCTGGGGCGTCTTCGCGGTCTGCGTGGTGTGGTACGAGAGGTTGGGGCTGGGGCCGAAGTAGGCGTCGATCTTGCCGCTGTTGAGGGCCAGGTAGAGGCTGTTGGTCTCCTGGAAGTACTTGACCGTGAGCTTCTTGCCCTCCTTCGCCAGCTTCGCCTTCCACTCCAGCAGGATCTTCTCCTGGTTGGTGCCGTTGCCGACGGAGACGGTCTTGCCGGCGAGGTTCTCGTAGTTGTTGTCGAAGTTCCAGGTGTTGTCCTTCTTCACCTCGAAGGCGAGGTCGTCCCTGCGGTAGGAGGCGAACTCGTACTTCTGCTTGCGCTCCTCGGTGTCGGTGACGTTGGAGAACGCCACGTTCACCTTGCCGCTGTCGAGGCCGATGAAGAGGTTCTCCCAAGTGGAGCGCTGCACCTCCGGCTTGAGACCGAGGACGGCGGAGACCAGCCGGGCGAGGTCGATCTCGGAGCCGGTGAGCGACTTCTGGTCGCTGCCGATGAAGCCGAGCGGCGGGGCCCCGGAGGGCAGGGTGCCGGAGCCGATGACCCACTTGCCGCTCTTCTTGATGTCGGCGGGGAGCAGCGCGCTGATGGACTTCACCTCGCCGACCTTCAGGGCGGTCTCGGTGGCAGCGCCGTTGGACAGCCGGCCCACGGTCACCGTGCCCGCCGCGTCGTTCGTCCGGGTGGCGGCGTCGCTGTCGCCCCCGCAGGCGGCGAGCCCGGTGGCGAGGGTGGCGACGGCGGTGGCCGCGGTGAGGCCTCGTATCAGGCTGCGTCGGGTGAGGTGCGTGCGCATGGCTGTCCTTGTCGTGTGAGTGAGAGATGAAAAAGGGAGGAAAAGTCAGGGGGTCAGAGGACCTTGCTGAGGAAGTCCCGGGTCCGCTCGTGTTGCGGCTTGTCCAGCACTTCGGAGGGCGGCCCCTGTTCGACGATCTTTCCGCCGTCGATGAAGACGACCCGGTCGGCGATCTCGCGGGCGAACCCGATCTCGTGGGTGACGATCACCAGCGTGCTGCCGCTCTTCGCCAAGTCCTTGATGACGGCGAGGACTTCGCCCACCAGCTCGGGGTCGAGGGCGGAGGTCGGTTCGTCGAAGAGGATGACGCCGGGCCGCAGTGCGAGGGCGCGGGCGATGGCGACGCGCTGCTGCTGTCCGCCGGACAGCTGTCGCGGGTAGGCGGTCTCCTTGTCGGCGAGGCCGACCCGGTCGAGGAGTTCACGGGCGAGTTTCCGAGCCTCGTCCCGGTCGAGCTTGCCGGTCGCGACCGGGGCCGCGGCGACGTTCTCCAGCACGGTCAGGTGCGGGAAGAGGTTGAAGTTCTGGAAGACGAACCCGATGTTGCTGCGCTGGGCGAGGATGGCCCGCTCGCTGAGCTCCTTGAGGTGGTCGCCCTGCTTGCGTACGCCGATGAGTTCGCCGTTGACGCTGACGTACCCGATCTCGGGCTTCTCCAGGTGGTTGACGACCCGGAGCAGGGTGGACTTGCCGGAGCCGGACGGGCCGAGGATCACGGTGACCTCGCCGGCCCTGACGGTCAGGTCGACGCCGTCCAGGACCCGGTGGGCGCCGTACCACTTGTGCACGTCGTGGACCTCGACGGCGGCCGGCACGATCTGAAGGGTCTCGGTGCTCATACGGCGGCCTCCCTGCGGATGCGGGCGCGCAGGTCGCTGATTCCGGTGCGCAGCTTCTGGAGCGGGGTCGGCGGCAGGCTTCGCGTGGCGCCCCGGGCGAAGTACCGCTCGACGTAGAACTGGACGACGGAGACGACGGTGGTCAGGATCAGGTACCAGACGGTGACGACCAGCAGCAGCGGCACGATGTCGCCGGGGTAGGTGGCGCCCATCGTCTGGGCGGCGCCGAACAGGTCCAGCAGCGACACGTAGAACACCAGCGAGGTGGCCTTGACGAGGTCGATGAGCTGGTTGACGTAGTTCGGCGTGATGGAGCGCAGGGCCTGCGGGAAGACGACCTTGCGGAACTGGTAGCCCTTGGGCAGTCCGAGGGCGGCGGCGGCTTCGTGCTGGCCCTGGTCGACGGAGAGGATGCCGCCGCGGACCGCCTCGGCCGCGTACGCCGCCTGGTTCAGGCTCAGGCCGACGACGGCGACCACGATGTCGGTGGCGAGCCGGGACTCGTCGAAGGTGAAGAACGCCGGCCCGAAGGGGACGCCCACGCTGAGGGTCTGGTAGAGGGCGCTGAAGTTGTAGAGGAAGAGCAGGATGACGATCAGCGGGATGGAGCGGAACGTCCAGATGTAGATCCAGCTGACCGCCCGCAGGACGGGGCTCTTGGAGAGCCGGGCCAGGGCGAGCAGGATGCCGCCGAGGAGGCCCAGCACCGCGCTGTACGCGGTGACTTCGAGCGTGACGAGCAGCCCGTCGAGGATCGTCGGCCGCAGGAACCAGTAGCCGAAGCGGTCCCACTGGTAGAAGGGGTTGGTCACCAGGCCGTGCACGAACTGGGCCGCGAGGACCAGGACGACGGCGGTGGCGATCCACCGGCCGGGGCGGCGCAGCGGCAGAACGCGCTGGGCCGAGAGGGGTTTTGACGGGGCGTCGGCGGGCGTCGGTGCCTCGGTGAGAGACACGGCGGCGCCTGGGGGTTCGCTCATGGAGGGGCTCCGGCGGGAGTCGATTCCCCGGGTACGGCGAACGCGGCGGGTCACGGCCGGGAGGGGCGTGACTCACAAGGACGCACGGGCACCGGGGCTTGATGGACAACGGCACACCGCGGAGGCGGTGTTCGTCTTCGGGTGCGGGGCTGCGGAGGTGGAGAGGTCAGCCCCGACAGCGGGCACGGCCCGGTGCGGTACACAGTGCGCTGTTCACGCGGAGCAGATCGACGGCCCGGTCGGCGACGAGCAGGTCCACGTACGGCAGTACGCAGCCGCGGGAGCGGCGCGGGGCCGTCCTGGGGGCTGCGTACATGTCCGTCACCGTGTTCTTCCGGCCCGTCGGGGCCCTCGCGCTTACCGATATGTCGTCGGTCCGGTCGTCACCTGGGGCACCCCACCGCGGAGCGAGGGTTGCCGGTCAGCTAGCCAGGGCTTGTCGCTGACGCTCATGACCGTTCTGGGGCGTAAGTAAAGACATGCCCCCGAACGGATGTCAACGCCGTTCCACCACGTGGGCGGTGTGCGCGGCCCAGTCCAGGATCTGTACGGCCGACCCGGCGGCCTCCAGGCCGCGACAGCGGGCGTGGTGGCGGCGGGCGATGCCGTCGAGGTCGAGGTGGGCGCCGAACGCGGGGTGGGCGGCCAACCGGCGGGCGTACTCCCACAGTTCGGGGTGGTCGGCGATCCGCTGCACGGCGGAGGCGTCGAGGTGATGGCGGTGCACGGTGTCGAGCTGGACGAGCGTGACCCACAACTCGACGTCGGCCGCGGTGATCTGATCGCGGATCAGATACTCGCGTCCGACGAGCCAGCGCTCCAGCGAGCCGAGGGTCTCCAGCAGCTTGTCGAGCGCCGCCGGGTCGCCGCCGGCCGATCCGGCGTTCTGGGCGGCCCGCTCGATGCCGTCCGCGCACAGCCGCTCGACGGCCTCGGTCTCCGACTCCGCGCCGCACGGGTACAGCGCCGCGCGGCCGCCGCCGAAGTGCCGGGTCAGGTCGCGGGTGATGTCCGGGGCGTGGGTGCTGACGATGCGGCCCGACCAGTCGTCGCTGAGGACCGGCCCGGCGGCCGCCCCGGTGTAGCGGTGCGCGCTCGCCTCGTACAGCGGGCGCAGCGCGGAGTGTCCGCCGTCGGGGCAGTCGGGGACGGCGTCCAGGAAGGTCACGGGGCAGGCCTCGGCGAGGCCGAGCAGGCTGTGCACGACGGCGATGCGCAGGCCGTCGGGACATGCGGTCGACAGATGGAGCCGGTAGCGGCGCGGCACGGCGTAGTGCCCGCTGCGCGCGTCCCGGCCGATGCGGCCCCGGAACGCGGGGGTGGGCTGCGTGGTCGGGACGGGGGCGAGCGGCGTGACGGACATGGATCTCCCCGGGGGTGGGCGCGCGGACGTACGCGCGGCGGAAGCGACGTCGGGCCAGAAGGAGGGGGCGGGGGCGTGGCCGTGCCGGGTGGCACGGCGTACGCGACGGGGAACGGCGACCGGGTCAGCCGTGGGCGCGGATGGCGCTGCAGACGCGCTGGAGGTCGATGTGCCGGCGGGAGGTGAGAAGAGGCGACGGCCGAGACGTGCGGCTCACGCGGCCGTCGACCGATTCAAGGCGCCTCATGCTTCCCTACCTGTTCACTAGGATTCCCATCTGGAGTGTCGATCGGCCGCCGCGCGACGTCAAGAGGGCGTCCACGGGCCGGTCACGGACCGGTGACGGTCCGCTCCCGAGGGCGCCCGGGGGTCCCGTACGCTGACGCCCCATGGAACTGGTCTTCACCGGTCGGGTGATCGAGTGGCGCGGCCCGGCGCCCTACTACTTCGTCCCCGTGCCGGACGAGGAGTCCGCCGACATCCGTGAGGTGGCGACGGCGGCCTCGTACGGCTGGGGGGTGATCCCGGTCGAGGCGAGCATCGGCGAGGCCGCCTTCACCACCTCGCTCTTCCCCAAGGACGGCCGCTATCTGCTGCCGCTGAAGGCCGCGGTACGCAGGCCCCGGAGCCTCGCTGCCGACGACGAGGTGACCGTCAGGATGACCGTCGTCCTGTGACTGAGGGACGGCTCACGCGATGGCTTCGGCCAGCAGGTCGATCTGGTCCAGCCCCGATCCGGTCGGTACGAAGATGAGCTCGTCGCAGCCGGCCGCCTCGAACGCGGCGACGTACTGGGTGACCATCTCCGGGCTCACCGCCGCGCTCCCCGCGATCTGTTGGGCGACGTCGCCGAGGAAGCCGTAGTAGTCGAGGAGATAGCCGTCGGCCTGGGCGCGGGCGTCGGGGCCCAGGCCGAAGTAGGCCAGCGACAGCTTGCGCGGCGAGCCCGCGCGGCCCGCCTTCTGCCAGGCCGCGTCGACGCCGGCCGCGGCCTCGGCGAACATGTCCGGCGTGCCGCCGCCCATGATCCAGCCGTCGGCGAACTCGGCGACCCGCCGGAAGCTCGCCTCGCTGCCGCCGCCGAGGATCAGTTCAGGACCGCCCTCACGCACCGGCCGCGGCCCGATCGCCCCGGCGAACCCGCGCTCCTCCCCCGCCCACACCCGCTTCAGCTCACCGAGCTGCTCCTCGAACCGACGCCCCCGGCCCTTGGTGGACAGACCGCTGGCCTCGAAGTCGTCGTCGCGTCCGCCCAGCCCGAGGCCGAGGACGAACCGGCCCCCGGATATCCGTTCCAGCGAGGCCGCCTGCTTCGCGAGCAGCGCGGGGTTCGTGTACAGCGGCGCGAGCAGCACGCTGGTCGTCAGCCGGATGCGGCTGGTCACCGCGGCGGCGGCCGTGAGGGCGATCAGCTCCTCGTAACCGCCGTACACCAGGCGCCCGATGGTGCCGAGGGTGCTGAACCCGGCGCCTTCCGCGCGCTTCGCCCAGTCGAGGAGGGTCTGTGCCTCGGTGCCGGGCACCGTGTTGGGAAGGCCGATCCCGATGTCCATCTGCGCTCCGTTCCATGCATGGGGAACACACGGTCGCCGCCCATCATGCCTCCGGCCGGGGCGATGCGACCGGACCGGGTCGGCAACCGGCGGGCAAACAGTCGACAGCTGGTCCGCAACTCCCTTCCCTCAAGGCTTACTTCACCCCTTGACGGAAATGGTCCAGACCTTTAGGTTCCGGGTCAGCAACGCCCCGTGTGACGCCCGCTCACCCCCGACACCCCCCTCAGGAGCGTCCCCACCATGCCCTTCTCCCTTCGCTCGGCCCGACTCCCGGTCCTCGCCGCGCTGTTCGCCTCCCTCACCGCACTGCTGACCGTGACCCCGGCGCACGCCGCGAGCGGCGCGATATCCGGGCTCGCCGGCAAATGCGTCGACGTGGCGGGCGCGAACACCGCGAACGGCACCGCCGTACAGCTCTACGACTGCAACGGCACCGGCGCCCAGATCTGGTCCAACTCCGGTGACGGCACGCTCCGGGCGCTCGGCAAGTGTCTGGACGTCGTCGACCGGAGCACCGCCGACGGCGCCGCCGTACAGCTGTGGGACTGCAACGGCGGCGCCAACCAGCAGTGGGTGGTGAGCGCGGCCCGCGACATCGTCAACCCGGCCGCGAACAAGTGCCTGGACGTCCGCGACAACAACAGCGCCAACGGCACCCGGCTGCAGATCTGGACCTGTGCCGGTACGGCCAACCAGAAGTGGAACGCGCCCGCGAGCGGCGGGGGCGGCACCCCGTCCGGGTTCGTGGTGTCCGAGGCGCAGTTCAACCAGATGTTCCCGAACCGGAATTCGTTCTACTCCTACAGCGGGCTGGTCGCGGCGCTGAGCTCCTACCCGGGCTTCGCGAACACCGGCAGTGACACCGTGAAGAAGCAGGAGGCCGCCGCCTTCCTCGCCAACGTCAACCACGAGACCGGCGGCCTGGTGTACGTCGTCGAGCAGAACACCGCCAACTACCCCCACTACTGCGACTGGAGCCAGTCGTACGGCTGCCCGGCCGGCCAGGCCGCCTACTACGGTCGCGGCCCCATCCAGCTCAGCTGGAACTTCAACTACAAGGCGGCCGGGGACGCGTTGGGCCTCGACCTGCTCAACAACCCCTGGCTGGTGCAGAACGACGCGTCCGTGGCCTGGAAGACCGGCCTGTGGTACTGGAACACCCAGTCCGGCCCCGGCACCATGACCCCGCACAACGCCATGGTCAACCAGGCCGGCTTCGGCCAGACGATCCGCTCCATCAACGGCTCCCTGGAGTGCGACGGCAGGAACCCGGCGCAGGTGCAGAGCCGCGTCGACGCCTACAACCGGTTCACCTCGATCCTCGGCGTCACGCCGGGCGGCAACCTCTACTGCTGACAAGGAGTCGCTGCCATGCCCAAGTCGAGACCGCTCGCCTCGGCACTCCTCGCCGCCCTGGCCCTCGTCGTGACCGTCCCCACGTCCGCCCACGCGAACGTCCTGACCCTGCTCCCGCAGAACGCCGACGGCCTGGAGCAGACCTTCTCCCCGGCCTACGACTACGACGGCGACGGCTGCTACGCGACCGCCGCGATCGGCGCCGACGGCACCCTCAACCCCGGTCTGAAGCTGGGCGGCGACGTCAACGGCCACTGCCACGACTACGCCCAGCTCGCCAACGCCAACACCTATTCGCGCGCGAAGTGCGACAACGGCTGGTGCGCCGTGATGTACGCCAGCTACTTCGAGAAGGACCAGGCCACCCTGGGCCCGGCGGCCATCGGGCACCGGCACGACTGGGAACACGTCGTGGTGTGGATCAGCGCAGACCAGGTCCAGTACGTGTCCGTGTCCCAGCACAGCGGCTACCAGGTGGCCGCGCGTTCGTCGGTCCGCTTCGACGGCACGCACCCGAAGATCGTCTACCACAAGGACGGTGTGTCCACCCACTGCTTCCGCTTCGCCAACGGCAATGACGAGCCGCCGGAGAACGTCACGGGCGGCTGGTTCTTCCCCCGCCTCGTGGGCTGGAACGGCTACCCGGCCGGCTTCCGCGACAAGCTCCTGAGCGCGGACTTCGGCTCGGCCACCCTCAAGATCGACGACGGCGACTTCCAGTACGCCCTCGCCGCGTCCAAGCCGTCCGGCATCCCCTTCGACCCGAACGCCTGAGTGCCATCGCGCACACTGTTACGAATCCGCAAGCCGTCTGCCCGGTCCCGGCCCCCGACACTGCCGAGTCCAGAACGGCTTCGATTCGCTGTCGCCGACCACCACACCGAGGATCTCGCGGTGCCCGGTGGCGGAGATCCCGGTCGCGATGACCACGGCCTGCGAAGCGATCCAGTGATTCACCCTGCCGCGTCTGCGACGCGCTGCACGAGTCCGAGATCTCAGAGGGCCGGCGCTGTCGGCGAAGTACACAACGCCGGTGACATAGACGGCGCCGTCGGCCATGGCCGGCGTCCCGTAGGGAATGCCCCCGTCGGGTACCTTCCACAGCGTTCTGTCGCCGACGGCGACACCAGTCATCGCTCCCCCTGCCCAGGCATCGTTGGCCTTCCGCGTTCACCCGGCGCCCTTGTGCGCGACCAGACCGCAAGCCGGCAAGGAAACGAGCCCCGACATGTCGCTTTTGGGCAGCGCAACCGTGAATCCGCGTGCTCCTACAGCCCGTTGGCCTCGCCCGGCCTCGCAACTCTCGGGTCCCGTTACAGTCGAAGCCGACGCGAGACGGCTACGACGGATCGATGGGACAACGCGGACCGGCCGGAGAGCTGGACGCCGCACGGGCGGTGAACTCCCGGCCCGGCGCCGCGGGACGGCGTCCACAGCCGATGGGCAGCGCGGCGTGCCCGCCCATCCCGTCCGTGGCCGGACGAGCCGCGCGGGGGGCGGTATCCGCGAGGTTCGGGCCACAGGAACCGGCCTGTCGCGCACGTCGCGAGGGTTCTCGGCATCCGTCCCGAGGCTCCGCGCGACGAGGTGAGACGGGTCTCGGCTGAACGCGTTCATCGTCTGGTGAGCGGGAGGCTCAGGACCCCGCGGTCGTGCCCGACGATCAGGTCCGGACCCGCGGTGGCCAGACAGGTGAGCACCACATCCAGGGCGATGTGCCCCACCGCGCCGGTCTCCGGTTCCCATACCCGCAGCCGGTGACCGTGACGGGTGCCGGTGACCAGGACCGTGTGGCCGCCGTGCAGGGTGGAGGCGGTGATGACCGGCAGGCCCCCGGTGCCTGTCGAGGCGGGCAGACCGTCGCCGACCGGGGCACCGGTGGCAAGGTCCCACAGCATGACCACGCCCTGGTTGTCCCCGGTGGCCAACATGGTTCGGTCGGGTGTGGGCACAGCCGCCACGGCTGCCACCCGGTGGTCGGCATCGGCGAGGGCACGGGCGCTCAACTGCACGGCCGCGCCGCGTTCCCAGGGGTCCTCGACGGCAGGGTCCCACACATGAAGGCGGCCCCCGGTATCCGCGGCCGCGATCAGTGTGTGGTCGGCGGAGATCGGGACGGCGGCGATCGACTGGATCGGACTGCCATAGGGGTTGAGGCGCCCGACGCACTCACCGGTGTCCGGATCCCACAGCCGGACCGCGCCTCGGGGGGTGGCGGTGACGAGCAGGGTGCGGCCGTCGGGGACGATCGCGGTACACATTCCGGTCACCCCGCCAGGCCAGTCCCCGGCCGGTTCGCGGACCGGCTGCCCGGTGACGGGGTTCCACAGGGCGATCGTCCCGGTGTCGCCTCCGCTCGCCAGCAGGACGCGGCCGTCGGGCAGGGGCAGGGCCGTCATGGAGCGGATACGGTCACGGTGTCCTGGCAGCGGGGCATGGACGAGCCGGGCGTCGGCCACGTCCCACAGGCACACCACGGCCCTGTCCCCGGCGCCGGCCACGAGCGTCGGCCGACCCGGGCGGGAGACCACCGCCAGCGCGTTGACACCCCCGGATGAACCGGGCGCCGAATCGGAGAACACCGAGATACGGCCCCAGGGGGTGCCGTCGGCCGCGAGCACCGCGTTCCCGTCCTGCCGGAACCGAGTCGCCGCTTCACCTGTTCGTCCGGGCGCCGTCGACTCCACCATGGCGGCCGACTCGTCGGAGTCCGCCCGCGCCTCCGTCGGGCGGTGCCGGGGGCTCGCACCGTCCGGGTTCTCCGCCAGGCCGTCGGCGATCGTCCACGTCTGCTCGCAGTCCCAGCAGCGGAAGTCTCCGGTGAGCGCCATCAGTTGGCGGGCCAACTCCCTTGCGTCCTGTTGCGGGGTGCCCCCGACGGCGACCATGCCGACGACCAGACACAGGACGGCCTGTCCCGGTGTTTCGGGGGGTACCCCTGCCACCGCGACGTCGCGTGCCGCCCGCAGGAAGGGCTCCCACTCCTCGCCCACCGCCTCCTCCCGCAGTGCGGCAGCGACCTCGCCCCAGGGATGTCCTCCCTGCCTGACATGGGCGGGATCAGGGCGTCCCGGAGCCTCGGCGGGCGGACGTGCCGGGTCCACGAAGAAGTCGGGGATCTCGGTATCGCTCCCGCACTCGGGACATATCAGCAGGAGGTCACCTTCCCGGGGATCGGGGAACCGCCACAGCGCTTCGCCCATGTGGTGGCCGGCGAAGGCCACGCAGGCGAGCACGAGGTGGGCGCAGACCCGCGGGGTGGTATCGGCGGCAAGGAGGCTTCGGATGGCCGCCCGCTCGGCCAGACGCAGTGCGGCGCCGAACCCCGTCTCGAGATCGGCCGGGACGGGGGGCCTGTCCTCCGCGGTCACGATGCATCCCAAGTCCACCCAGAAGTCCGCGGTCTGTCCCGGAGGCAGGGCCGCTGCCGCCTCGACGAGATGCGGCAGAGCGGCATAGGCCCCGTCGAAGACGGTCCCGTCGTCCATCAGGCTGCCGGCCAGGTACGTCCAGGTCTGCCTCCATCCATCGTCGCTCCCGGTGGCAGCCGCGGAGGACAACTGCTCCAGGAGTGCTTTCACCTCTTCGACCTTCACACCGTCGAGGTCAAGCCAACGAGGGCTGTGCAGGGGCAGCTTGGGAATCATGGAACGAGTCTCGCAGGCAGCACCGACCATCAGGAGGCTGCCCCGGATCAGCTCATCATCCGATCGGCGACCACTGCCACGGAACGGGGGACGATCCGCTCCAGGACCGGCAGAACAGGATCCCAGTCGCCCGCAACCCTCACGACCTGCGCGGCGAGCCTGCGGGCGTGGGACGGCTCGGACAACTCCACGAGTGCGGCCAGCGCGCGGGCTCGTGTCGCGCGGTGGGCGATCGAGCGGGTGAGAGCCTCGGCCCGGGCGTGATCGCCGTGCCGGGCCGTCTCCCGGACGACCGCGACCAGTGCCTCGCCCTGCGCCCAGCGGTCGTTGATCGAGTGAACGAGAGCCTCGGCCCAGCCTGGATCGCCACGCCGGGCCAGCTCCCGGACCACTTCGATCAGCGCCCTGTCCTGTGCCCTGCGGTCGTTGATCGAGTGAACGAGAGCCTCGGCACCGCCCGTGTCACCGGACCGGGCCAGTTCCCCGACGACGTCCGCCTGCCGCGCCACGGACAGATCGGGGTCGAGACGGCCGGCGAGGGCCATGGCCCGCTCGACCTGCCCGTGCCTGGCCAGCAGGAGCGTCACGGACCTCAGCAGAATGTCGTGATCACGGCCGTCGCCGGTCTCGAGCAGTGTCTCGGCCCGGTCGGCAAGGGCCAGGACCACGTCCTGGCCGGCGCTGTGAACGACCGCGTCCAGCACACAGGCCATGTCCCAGGCGTCGAGCGGGGATCCGGGAGGGAACGGGCGAACGGCGGCCTCGTCCAGGTCTCCTTCCGGGACCACCATGTCCTGTTCGGCGGCTTCGCCGAGCGCCCACCCGCATACCGTGCCCCCGGCGCCGACGGCCGGTCCGGGCGGGGTGCGCAGGAGAGCATCGAGCCGGTGAAGGTCTCCCGCCAGCGCCTCGCGGGCCAACACCGCCGCCAGGGGCCGTGGCTGGGACCACCGTGTCGAGTTGCGGGAGCGGGTGATGTCCTCCACGCGGTCGGCAAGTGCAGCCGCTCGGTCATGGTCGCCGCTGGCGACGGCCACCTCCACAAGGAGGGCGAGCACCTGTTCCGTCCCGTCGGCGGCGTAAGAACTCACCACGTCGTCGGCGCGAGCGGCGAACCTGAGCGCCTCATCGATGTCGCCGCTGTCCGCCACCGCCTTCGCCAACAGGGCCCAGGCCCAAGCCCAGTTGTGCGGGTAGCGGATCCTCTCCGCCAGAGCGACGGCCCGGTCACGCTCACCGGCACGGGCCCACGCCGGCACGAGGGCGACCAGTGCCTGGTCCCGCACCTGCCGTAGGGGAATCGACTCGGCCAGCGCCTGAGCGCCGCCCAGGTCTCCCGCGCCCGCCGCGGCCTGCACCAGCGCCAGTAGTTCCGTACCCTGCTTGAGCTCGTCACTGATCGTGTACGCCAGCTCAGCCGCACGGACGAGGTGGCCGGTGCGGGCAAGCGCCCTCGGGAACCACCCACTGGTGAGACCGGTGCTCGAGTGCCTGCCGACCGACAGCCGCAGAAGGGTCAGCAGGCAGGGCTCGAACCCCCCTTGAGCGATGTCCCTTCCCATGTCGTTCTCGGGTGCCAGGCCGCGACGTAGCTCTCGTTCCCGCGTCATGAAAAGCTCTGACCCCCACTGGGCCAACCCCTCTGACATACCTGGCGCCCCCCCTCGAAGCCCCTCAACTGCGCACCTGCGCAGGCGGCCCAACAGTAACGGGCCCCCGACCTGACGGAGTCTCGCCAGTGGCCGGGCTCTCAGCTCGGACATCAGCTTCGACGATGCCTCGGCTGCGTGTTTTCCCCGATGCGGTGATCCCCAAGAGCATCTACAGTCGTCTCGGTCACATTTCTGGGGGGTGTATGAACTATCGAATGTTGACCGCCGGTGTGGTGAACCTGCTGATGGGAGACGGCGAGACAACTCCGAAGGGCATCGAGACCACCGCCCTGGAAATGGTCCGCACCGGCCGACTGCTGGGTGAAGAGAAAGCCGACGGTACGGTGACCGTACGGATCGTCCCGCAGACCGCCGACTCGGCGCTGCGGCCCGTCGAGGAACTGATGGTCGAACGGATCCGCCGGCGCTGCCGAAGCGGTGTGGACCGCGTGCCGATAGGCGCCCTCGGGCCGGGCGACGGCGACGAGTTCTGGGTATGGTGGCGCGGCTTTCAGAACAGTGTCCGCGACGAGGCGACCGCCCTTGGCCTCATACGGCCGGCCCGGAACAAGTACGTGACGCTGCTGTATCGGGGTGCGCCTTTCGCGGCCTGGTTCGGCGCCCTGTGGGCCAGCGTGTCGTGGAGTCCCGACTGGATGCGGATCATTCTCACAGTGGTCCTCGTGCCCAGCCTGTTGGGGCTGCTGCGGCTGTCAGACGTCCCGCTCGAATCCGGGCCCAGGTTGACGGCCGCCGGACGACAGGCCGCGCGCGAGTGGCGGACCCACGACCGCGCTGGAGAGCATCGGCTGCCCAAACGCCAAGTGGGAGCGGCTGGTCCCGAATCGGCGCTTCCCGTGCGCGAGCCGCAGCGGATCTGGTCCGCGTACGGCAGATCGTGGCACGTCGTGGACGCCGGGCCGCTGGACACCCCGCGCTGGGGACACCTGTGGCAGCTCGTGCTGCTGGCCCTGGCCGTGTGCGCCGCCTTTGGCGCCCTGGTCGCGGTGACCCTGACCGCGCACCGCCCGGCGTTGGCCTGGGAATGGGACACCGCTCCGTTGCTCGCCGGCGTACTGCTGTGGGGTTTGTGGCTGCCGGCCCGCCGCCGGGTCCTGGCCGTTCCCGACGAGGCGAGCTTTCGCGGTGCCGTCATCTCACGCTGGGACTACGACACCCACTACGACGACCCGTACACGGACATCACGCACTACTGCTGCTCCATCGAGGACCCGGCGACGCGGAAAGCCTGGTCCTTCGAGGTCGACCAGTGGAGCCGGCCGATGTTCTCACGCGCAGCGAACCCCGAGCTCAAGGACCGGTTCCGGGTAGGGGACGTCGTCGATGTCCACTGCAGCCCGCGTCGGCGAAAGATCCATCAGATCAGTGTGGTCGAGGCCGTGTCGCGGACCGACTGACGATTCCAGCGACGAGGCGTCGTAACCGCTGTCGGTTCGAAGTACCACGCAGCCGTAGACGCCGGGTCGGCCAGAACCTCCGGGTACGCGTCCAAGAAGTGGCGACGAACCTCGCGCCTCGGCCGTCCGCCGGCCCCTGTGTCCAGGGCGCGAGCTATACCGCAACGCGGGCATCCTCTCAGCCGAGTTGTGTCCGACCCCCCGGACGGCCCTCTAGGTGCCGGTGCCGACGACCTGCTCCGCCACTGACCGACGTCGAGGCCACCGGCACGGTGAAGTTCGCAGACCATGCATGCACATGCCGCGGGGAACCTCATCGCCGCTGGGGAGCGCCCTGGACCTTATTGGGCCGTCAGGCTGCATCAACGGGCGGCATTAGGGTTCAACAGCCGTAATTGACACGAGTCAGCAGGCCCATCGACATCCGTGCCAAGCGGTCCCCGAGAATAATCAAGGGACCGCTTCAGATCTCCTCTGAAACGGTCCCTTACCTGTGACTGTCTCCAGTCGGGACGACAGGATTTGAACCTGCGACCCCTTGACCCCCAGTCAAGTGCGCTACCAAGCTGCGCCACGTCCCGGCCGCGGTCGCCACGGGTGTTCCGTGCGAACGCGCAGGTAAACCCTACCTTACGCGCACGGCCGGGCCGACTGGCGTGACGTCAGCCCCGGGTGGCGACGGTCTCCCGGCGGGCCGGGGTGTCCACGGTGACCTGCCGTACGGCCCGCCGGACGGGGACGAGCAGCGCGGCCAGGGACGCCGCGAGCAACAGCAGCGCCAGCACGGTGAAGCCGTGGGTGTATCCGGACTCGTACGGCAGTCCGGACGGCTGGAGGTGCCCGGTCACCAGGACGCTGGTGACGGCGGCGCCGATGGAGCCGCCGATGGTGCGGATGTTGGCGTTCATGCCGGTGGCGGCGCCCGTCTGGTCGGCGGGGACACTGCCCACGATCAGGTTGGCCATGGAGGCGAAGGCGAGCCCGATCCCGAGGCCGAACAGGCCGGAGACGAGGGCGACCTGCCACTGCTCGTCGTGCCACAGGGCGAGCAGACCGACGGCCGCGGCGCCGAGCGCGGCGCCCGTCACCAGCAGCGTCTTCGCCCCGAACACCGGCTCCAGACGGCCACCGAGCACACCGGAGACGAACATCGCCACCAACATCGGCAGCATCAGGAGCCCGGCCGCGGTGACACTCGCGCCGAAGCCGTACCCGGCCGCCGTCGGTGTCTGGACGAAGCCCGGCAGGAAGGACCACAGCGCGTACATGCCCGCGCCGAACAGCAGCGCCACGGTGTTCGTGGTCCACACGGCGGGCAGCCGCATCACCCGCAGGTCGATCAGCGGGGTACGGGAACGGGCCTCGGAGTACAGCCACAGCGCGAACAGCACGGCGGCCAGGGCGAACAGGCCGAGCACGCGGGCCGATCCCCATCCCCAGACGGCGGCCTGACTGAGCGGCAGCAGCAGCGCCACCAGCCACGCCGACAGCAGCCCGGCACCGAGCCAATTGACGCTGCCCTCGGCCCGGTTGGGCGACTCGGGCACATACCGTACGGCGATGAGCGTGGCGACCGCGACGACGGCGACCGGGATCCAGAACAGCCAGCGGTAGTCGAGCGCGGAGACGATCGGCCCGGCGGCGACGATACCGACGCCACCGCCGGCGGCGATCACGGCGGACAGGTTGCTGATGCTCCGGCTCACCTCGGACGCGGCGAACTCGTCCCGGATGATGCCGAAGGACAGCGGGAACAGGGCGCCGCCGACACCCTGGACGACCCGGGCGACGATCAGGACGCCGATGCTCGGCGCCAGCGCGGCCAGCAGACAGCCGACCGCCACCGTCACCAGGACGGCGACGAGGGTGCGCTTCTTGCCGATCAGGTCGCCGACCCGGCCGAGGATCGGGGTGAAGATCGACGCGGACAGGAGGTACGCCGTCATCACCCAGGTCGCGGTGGACTGCGAGGTGTGCAGGGCATGCTGGACGGTCGGCAGGGCCGGCGCGATCAGCGACTGGAGCATGGCGAACACGCCGGCACCGGTCGCGAGGACCGCGAAGGTGAGGCGGGTGGAGTTGCGGGGCATGGAGAAGCCTCTCCGAGCACGAGGTGCGGCCGGAGCCTCTTGGGAGCGGTCGCGGAAAGGATGAAGGGGCACCTCGACTGCTAAAGTGGAGGTACGCCTCCACTCTATCGGAGGCCCGCCTCCGCTTCAACCCGTATCGGAGGTACACCTCCGCTTCACCTCCGGGAGGCGCCCGTGACCACCCAGTCCTTCCCCGTCACCGAGCTCGTCGCGGCGCGCCGCCCCACCCGGAAAGACGCCGCCCGCAACTACGACGCCCTGCTGGCCGCGGCGCGGGAGGCCTTCGCCGAGCACGGCGCCGAGGCGGCCCTGGAGGACATCGCGCGCCGCGCGGGGGTCGGCATCGGCACCCTGTACCGGAACTTCCCGACCCGGCGGCATCTCTTCGAGACGGTGTACGCGGACGAGGTCAACGCGTTGTGCCGGCTGGCGCTGGAGGTGGCGGACCGGGAGCCGTGGGAGGCGCTGGCCGTCTGGCTCGACCGCTTCGCCGGGTACATGGTGACCAAGCGGGCGGTGCGGGAGGCTCTCGACGGGGAGTCGGAGGTGTTCGCCGCATGCCGGGAGTCGATGTTCGCCGCGGGCGGTCCGTTGTTCACGCGGGCCCAGGAGGCGGGTGAGGTGCGGCCGGACATGGACTTCGGGGATCTGCTGCGGATGGTCTCGGGGATCATGGCGACGGCTTTCGAGGACGAGGCGCAGCGGGACCGGGTGCTGGGGATCGCGCTGGACGGCGTGCGCGCACACAAGGACCCGGGCGCCTGAGGGCTCGGCCCTTCGGCCGCGCGGGAGCCCTGGTCAGACGGCCGGCGGGGTCCCGTGCGTGTGGAACGACTCGATGGTCTTCAGGCCCCAGGCCTGCCCCTTCTTCCGCTCCTCCTCGGTCCAGGTGATCAGCGGCCAGTCGGGCGCGAGCACCAGCCGGGTGAGCGGATTGCACAGCTCGATCCGGTTGCCGCCCGGCTCGTAGACGTAGAGGAAGAACGTCTGCTGGACGGCGTGCTTGTGCGGCCCCGTCTCGATGAACACCCCGCTGTCGATGGCCAGATCGGCCGCCCGCAGGATGTCCTCGCGGGTGTCGGTCGCGAAGGCGATGTGATGCAGTCGCCCGGCGCTGCCGGTCCAGTCCGAGGTGTGGACGACGTCGTACGACTTGTTCGTGTACGTCAGCCAGCGCGCCGCGATCTTCCCGCTGTCCAGCTGGATCTGCTCCGTCGGGCGGGCGCCGAGGACGTTCTGCTGGAACTCGGCGTTGGCGAGGACGTCGGCGGCGAGGAAGTTGACGTGGTCGAGCCGCCGTACGCCCACGCCCCGGTTGGGCTTGGCCTGCGGCTGGTTCTTCAGGGCGGGCCTGAGTTCGTCGGGCGCCCGGTAGTGCTCGCTCTCCCAGTAGAGGGCGTGCTCGTGGCCGTCCGGGTCGGTGGTGACGTAGAGCCTGCCGAGGCCGGGTTCGTCCTCGACCCAGCAGCCGGTGCCGCCGGACTCCTCGACCGCCTTGACGCGACGGTGCAGTGCCTCCTCGCTGGAGGTGCGCAGGGCGAGCCGGCCGAGACCGGGCTGCTCGCGGGCGGTGAGGACGAGGCTGTGGTGCTCGTAGTCGTCGAAGGTCCGCAGGTAGACGGTGTCGCCGTCCTGGCCGTTGACCGTGAGGCCCAGGTAGTCGGTGAAGAAGGCGACACTGGCGGATAGGTCGGGGGTGAACAGCTGGGCGTGGCCGATGTGCGCGATGTCGCCGAGGGGCGGAGTCATCGCTGACCTCCTTGGGATCGTGCGGCGGCCCGGGGGAAGACGGTGCCGTCGGAGATCTTGCGGGCCGTGCGCACCACGGCGGTGCGGCGGGCGGCGGGCAGGCCGTCGGGGGTGGTGCCGAGGCTGCTCTCGATGTCCAGGAATCCGGTGGGATGTTCTATGCGCACGCGGTCACTGTCACGAGAAAGCTCCGCCAGGCCCGCGCCCACCCCGCCCTCGATCCGCAGCCCGGCGGCGACACTGGCCGCGCCGAGCACACCGATCGAGGTGTGGCAGCGGACGGGGATGAAGGTGCGGGTGCAGATCGCGCCGCCCTCGCGGGGCGGGGCGAGCAGCGTGAGCTTGGGGACGGTCGTGTCCGACACGTCACCGAGCCCCATCAGCCGGCCGGCCACCAGGCGGATCTCGCGCAGCCGGTCGGCGAGCGCCAGGTCCCCCTCCAGGTACTGGGGCGTCTCGTACCCCGTGACCTTCAGCTCACCGGCGGCGATCAGCACGGTCGGCATGCCGTTGTCCACACAGGTGACCGGGACCCCGTCGATGACGTCCCGGGCGTTGCCGGTGGGCAGCAACTGCCCTGCTCCTGCCGAGAATTCGATGACGACCGCGGCGGCCGTACCCGGCACTCCGGAGATCCGGGCCTCGCCCGTGTAGTCGACCCGACCGCCCGGGGTGGGAAAGGTCGCGGTGGCGAGGTCGCCGCTGTTGACCATCCGGATGCGGACGGAGGTGGCGTCCTCCCCCACCGGGACCAGGCCCCGCTCGACGGCGAACGGGCCGACACCGGCGAGGATGTTGCCGCAGTTCTGACGGTCGCTCACCTCGGGCCGGTCCACGGCGACTTGGAGGAAGAGATAGTCGACGTCGGCGTCCGGGTCGGACGAGGGCGAGACCACGGCCACCTTGCTGGTGAGCGGGTGCGCCCCGCCGAGACCGTCGATCTGCCGGTCGTCGGGGCTGCCCATGATGCGCAGGAGCAGCTCGTCGCGGGCGGCCGGGTCGGCGGGGAGGTCGGCGGCCAGGAAGTAGGCGCCCTTGGAGGTGCCGCCGCGCATCAGCAGACAGGGCACCTCCTCAGGCACGGAGAGCACGGAGGGCACGGAGGGCACGGAGGGCACGGAGGACACGGAGGACACAGCGGTCACGGAGGGCACGGCGGTCACGGCCGCCCTCCCTCGTACTCCGCGTACGTCCGGTACTCGACGCCGACCCGCCGGAGGGTCTCCCGCAACCCGTAGCGGTCCAGGCCGAGTTGGCCGTCGAGGAAGGCGGCCCGGGTGGCCGCCTCCTTGGCGTCGCGGGCCTCGGACCTCTCGACCGTCTCGCGGACGCGCTCGCGCGGGACGACCACGACACCGTCGTCGTCGGCGAGGATCGCGTCGCCCGGGTGGATGACCTGGCCGTCGATGGCGATCGGCACGTTGACGGAGCCGCCGGTGGCCTTGACGGTGCCCTGCGAGGAGACGGCGCGGGACCAGGCGGCGAAGCCCATGGCGCGCAGTTCCCGGGTGTCGCGGATGCCTGTGTTCAGCACGACGCCGCGAACGCCGCGCCGCCGCAAGGCAGTTGCGAACAGCTCGCCGAACAGGCCGTCCGTGCACGGGGAGGTGGTGGTGACGACCAGGAGGTCGCCCTCGCCGCACTGCTCGACGGCCGCGTGGATCATGAGGTTGTCGCCGGGCCAGCTGAGTACGGTGACGGCGGTGCCGGCGACCCGTACGCCCTGCTGCACGGGACGAATCCCCGGGCCCAGCAGCCCGGTTCGGCCCATGGCCTCGCTCACCGTCGCCACGCCGTAGCCGGCCAGCGCGTCGACGTCCTTCAGCTTCGCCTTCGGCGGGTCGGTGACGATCACACCGCTCATGCCAGCTCCTTCGCGATCTGCGGGTACGGACGCATGTACGCCTCGGCCATGGTCCTGTGGGCCAGGCCCAGGTTCGGCCCCGCGTTGCGCTTGAGCTGGACGCCGCGGCGGACGGCGAGGTCGGTGTAGTAGTCCCACAGGTGCTGCTGGGCGCCGAGGCACTCCATGGCCTTGCGTTTGGTGTCCCAGACCTCGGTGATGTCGAGGAGGACCTCGGGCCGGAAGCCGCTCATCTCCGGCTGGTGCGGCTCGAAGAAGAAGACCGGCGGGGCGCCGATGATCTCGCCGGGGCCGGGGTAGCCGATGGCCTGGGCGAGGACCCGGGCTTCCAGGGCCATGCGGTTCGCGGCCGGGTGGTCGCCGTTGTACGGGTCCTCGACGGGGTGGGTGAGCACGACGTCGGGCCGGGTGTCGCGGTACGTCTCCACGAGCCGGTCGGTCAGTTCGGGGGTGACCAGCAGCGGGTAGTCGCCGGCGTCGAAGAAGCGGACCTCGGCGCCGAGGGTGGCGGCGGCGCGCTCGGCCTCGTCCCGGCGTATCGCCTTGATCTCCGCCAGCTTCTTCCCCTCGCGCCACGCCTTGGCGGACTCGCCGCGCTCGCCGAAGGTCAGACAGGCGATGGTGATCTTCTCACCGCGCGAGGCCGCGAGGGCGATGGCCCCGCCGGCCCGCCACACGAAGTCGCCGGCGTGTGCGGTGACGACGAGTGTGGAGCGTGGGGCGGCGGGCGCGTCGGCCTGGGTCATTGCTGCCATCTCCCTCGGTCACAGGTGAGCGCCCGCCCCGGTCCGTGGTGATCAGTCGCGCAGCGCCTCGATCACGCTGGTGAGGTGGGCGCGGACGGCCGCTTCGGCCGCCTGCGGGTCCCTGGCCCTGATCGCCTCGATCATGGCCAGGTGCTCGTTCAGGGAGTGCTGGGGACGCCCGGGCCGCAGCGCCAACTGGAAGCGGTGGCGCACCAGTTGGGCGTTGAGCCGCTCCAGCAGGTCCACGGCGGTCCGCTGGCCGGAGAACTCCAGGACCTTGGCGTGGAGCTCCTGGTTGAGCTCGGAGTAGGTCACCGGCTCGCCGTCGGCGACGGCCTTGGTCATCGCCGTGCCCAGCTCGGTGAGCTCGGCGAGCTGCTCGTCGTCGGCGGCGACGGCGGTCTTCGCGGCGCAGAGCCCTTCGAGGGCCATCCGGCATTCGGTGATGGCGACCGCTTCCTCCACGCTCACCACCCGCACCCGGGAACCCCGGTTGCGGATCCGCTCGACGAGGCCCTGGGCCTCCAGATCGATGAGCGCGGCCCGGATGCTGGCCCGTGTCACCCCGAACTGCTCGGCGAGTTCGTTCTCCACCAGCCGCTGCGCCGGTGCCATCTCGCCGTGCAGGATCGCCTGCCGCAGCTGCGCGAGCGCATGCTGTTTGGCCTGCTCCCCGGTGCTCGGACGGGCTACTTTCGGCATCGTCGCCCTCCCTGAGTGAGTGCCTGTCGAACGTAAATCCAGCCAGACAAGATTGTCAACAATCTTGTCCACGGTATTGCTTGCACCACTCCGAACGACATCTGGCCCGCCCCGCCGCTCACCCCTCCCGGTACAGCTCCGTGAGCAGCTCCATCACGGCCTGCGTCGCCGGATGCGGGTCGTCCCGCCACCAGGCGAGCCGCACGGCGATCGGCTCCCCGTCCCGCACCGGCCGGTAGACGACCCCGGGCCGCGGGTACTGGTTGGCGGTCGACTCGGCCGTCATCCCGACGCACCGGCCGGTGGCGATCACCGTCAGCCAGTCGTCGACGTCGTGCGTCTCCTCGGTGGCCGGCCGGGCCTCCGGCGACCACAGGTCGGGGGTGGTGGTGCCGGTACGGCGGTCCACCAGCAGCGTCCGCCCCGCGAGGTCGGCCATCCGCACCGACCGGCGCCGGGCCAGCGGATCGTCGGCGGCCATCGCGCACAGCCGCCGCTCCAGGCCGACGATGACCGACTCGAACCGACGGTCCTCCAACTCCCGGCGTACGACGGCCAGGTCGCACGCGCCCTCCGCGAGCCCGGCGGTCGGCGAGTTCACGCGCACCAGGTGCAGGTCCGTCTCGGGTCGCTCCCGGCCCCAGCGGCGCTGGAAGGGCAGCGTGTGCCGCCCGAGCGCCGCCCAGGCGTAGCCGATGCGCAGATGGGCGTGGCCCGAGGTGGCCTCCCGGACCAGGTCGTCGACCTCGGCGAGCACCCGGCGGGCGTGCGCGAGGACCCGCACCCCGGTGCCGGTCGGGGTCACCTCGCGCGAGGTGCGCCGCAACAGCCGTACGCCCAGGGAGCGTTCGAGCGAGGCCAAGGTACGGGAGACGGCCGCCTGGGACACCCCGAGGGCGAGGGCGGCGTCGGTGAAGGTGCCCTCGTCGACGATGGCGACGAGACAGCGCAGCTGCCGAAGCTCCACATCCATACCTCTAGCGTATAGATCGAGCTGCGGATGCATTTTGCGCAAGCGTCGAGCACACGGACCATCGGCGTATGCAAGGAGCCCCCGCACGCCCCGCCGCCCCCGCCCTGCCCGCCCCCGGCGCCCGGGAGCGCTCCGGTGTCTCCGTCGCCGGGGTGGCCACGATGGCGGGCAGCGGGCTGTCCAACCAGGTCGGCGCCGCGATCGGTTCGCTCGCCTTCCCTGTCATCGGCCCGGTGGGAGTCGTGGCGGCACGTCAATATGTCGCCGCTGCCGTGCTGTTGACGGTCGGCAGGCCGCGACTGAGGTCGTTCACCTGGCGCCAGTGGTGGCCGGTGCTGCTGCTGGCCGTGGTGTTCGGGACGATGAACCTGTCCCTCTACACGGCCGTCGACCGCGTCGGGCTGGGGCTGGCGGTGACCCTGGAGTTCCTCGGGCCGCTCGCCATCGCCCTGGCCGCCACCCGGCGCCGCGTGGACGCGGGCTGTGCGCTGCTGGCGACCGCGGGGGTCGTGACGCTGATGCGGCCGCAGCCCTCCACCGACTACCTGGGCATGGGGCTCGGACTGCTGGCCGCCGCCTGCTGGGCGTCGTACATCCTCCTCAACCGCACCGTCGGCAGCCGGTTGCCCGGAGCGCAGGGCTCGGCGGCCGCTGCCATGGTGTCGGCGCTGATGTTCCTGCCGGTCGGGATCGTGGTCGCCGTGCACCGTCCGCCGACCGCGGAGGCGGCCGGCTGCGCGGTGGCCGCCGGGGTGCTGTCCTCGGCGGTGCCCTACCTCGCCGACCTGTTCACGCTGCGGCGGGTGCCGGCCCCGGTGTTCGGCCTGTTCATGAGCGTCAACCCGGTCCTGGCGGCCGTGGTCGGGTGGGTGGTCCTCGGGCAGGGGCTGGGCGGTCCGGAGTGGGCGGGGATCGCGGCCGTCGTCGGCGCGAACGCGCTCGGCATCCTTACCGCGCGGCCCCAGCGGACTTGACCGCCCGGTTCAGCCCTTCATGGCCTACGACCGCTCCGGCGCCGCGCCCTCGAACGCCGCTCGCAGCAGCGCCAACACGCCGTCCGCCGTGACCTCCCGCGGGTTGGGGTACGCCTGGCCCGCCGCCTGCTCGGCCGCCACCGCCAAGTCGGTTTCCTTCAGGCCCAGTTCCGCAAGTGAGCGCGGCGCGCCCAGGTCTCCGGCCAGTCGCCACAGGGCCGTTGGGGCGTCGGACGACGTGTCCAGGGCGCGGGCGACGGCGGCCGCCGCCTCGGGGGCCGCGGGGGCGTTGTATGCCAAGGCGTACGGCAGGACCACGGTGTGGGTCTCGGCGTGGGGCAGGCCGAAGCTGCCGCCGAGGACATGGCAGAGCTTGTGGTGCAGGCCCATGGTGGTGGCGCCCAGGCAGGAGCCGCACAGCCACGCGCCGTAGAGGGCGCGGCTACGGGCGTCCAAGTTCCGTGGATCTGCGGCCAGTTGGGGAAGCGCGCCCGCCATGGCCCGTACGCCCTCCTCGGCGGTCAGCGCGATCAGGGGTGAGGTGTCGGGTGCGTACAGGGCCTCGACGGCGTGGGCGATCGCGTTGACGCCGCTGGTGACGGAGAGCGGGACGGGGAGGGAGAGGGTGAGCTCGGGGTCGTAGACGATGCTGCGGGGCAGGACGGAAGGGTCGCGGCCGGTGCGTTTGACGCCGTGTGCGGTCAGGCCCCACACCGGCGTCGCCTCCGAGCCGGAGTACGTGGAGGGGACGGCGATCAGCGGCAGGCCGGTGCGCAGCGCGATCGCCTTGCCGAGGCCGATGGCCGAGCCGCCGCCGACCGCGACACAGCCGTCCGCGTCCGCGGCGCGGGCCACCTCCACAGCGCGGTCGGCGACTTCGGCGGGGACGTGCATCCTGGCCCCGGTGTGCAGGCCCGCGCAGGCCGGGCCGAGGGAGTCGGCGACCGCCTGCGCGGTGTCGGCGCCGTGCGTGCCGGAGACCACCAACAGTCGTCGCAGGCCGAGCCGTTGGGCCTCCCCCGCGGTCGCAGTCGTCGCGGCGCCGGGGCGGAAGACGACCCGCATGGGCGGCGTCTCGTGGATGAAGGCGGCCAGGGGGTTCACGAGCGCTCCAGTACGAGGTCGATGTGCGCGTGCCGGAAGGGGTTCGGCACGCCCCACGCCCGGGCCAGGGACGGGTCGTCGGTCGGGGTGAAGTCGCGGACGAGGCTTCGTTTGACGGCGAACACCGCGTCCGAGTCGAGGTACTTGTCGCCCGCCACGAAGATGTGCGTGGTGACCGGGGCGTGGCCGGGGGCCGAGGCGATGAAGTGGATGTGGGCGGGGCGGTAGGGGTGGCGGCCGGTGGCCCGGAGCAGGTCCCCGACAGGGCCGTCGGTGGGGATCGGGTAGGAGCTCGGGACGCAGGTGCGGAAGCGGAAGCGGCCCTCGGGGTCGGTGGTGAAGAGGCCGCGGCCGTTGCCGGTCGGCTGTACGTCCGGCTGCTGGACGTCGTAGAACCCGTGGGCGTTCGCCTGCCACACGTCCAGGGTGGCCCCCGGCAGCGGGGTGCCGTCCGCGGACAGCACGCGGCCGCTCACCACACAGGGCTCGCCGTCGCCCACGAGGTCGATGTCCGCGCCGAGTTCACGGACCGGGGACTCGGTCATGTGGAAGGGGCCGAGGACGGTCGACTCGGTGGCGTCGGGCGTGCCGTGGCCGTGGAGGGTCTCCAGCAGCATCGACAGGCCGAGGACGTCGGACAGGAGGATGAACTCCTGCCGGGTGTCCGTGCAGGTCTGTCCGGTCGCCGTCAGGAAGCGGATCGCCGCCTCCCACTCCCCCTGCGTCAGTCGCGTCTCGCGGGCGAAGTCGTGCAGATGGCGGACGAGAGCGGTGAGCAGGTCACGCAGACGCGGGTCCGCGGTGTCGCGCAGGCTGGCGATCGCCTCATCGGTGACGTCGGTGGTCATATGGGCTCCCATCCCCTGCATCGGTGGTCGTACGGGTTCCCCTCCCCGGCAGCACCCCGACCCTACGCTCCGTCACTTGATGACCGCGTTGGCCACGACCACCCCCACCCCCAGCAGCGCGTCCACCGCGCCGATCAGCAGGGCTGCGCCCCATGAACGGTGGGCCCAGCGGGCCGTCACCAGGCCGAGGGCGAACAGCAGGGTGATGTTCAGGGCGAACGCCGGGTACTCCACGCCCTTCGCGGGCCACCAGCCCCAGCCCGCCCCGGCCAGGATCGCGACGGTGGGCAGGACGGCCGCGATCAGGGGCCACTCGTCGACCAGCGTGCGCAGGGCGTCCCCGCGGCGGTGCGGGGTGCGTTCGGCGATGTAGTGGGCGTAGCCGTGGGCCAGGGCGGAGGCGAGGGCCGTCACCAGCAGCCACAGGGCGTCGTAGCGGCGGCTGTCCTGGGAGGTGTGGCCGTACTGGGTGAGCGCGGCGACCATCGAGCAGGCGAGGACGGCGCCGTAGACGCCGCCGAACAGGACGGCCTCGCGGGTGTCGTGCGGGTGCGGTGCGTCGGCGGTCTCCGCCGCGGCCTGTGCCATGTCTCCCACGATCACGCGCCTCGCGGCGGGCCGCCAGTCGCGACGAAGTGTCCTCCCACCTGGGCCGATACCCCACACCCTGTCCACGGCCGAGGAGCGTGCGCGCTGGCTAGGGTCGTCCCATGAGCCACAGTTTCGTAGTCCACGTCCCCGACGCCGAGCTCGAACCCGAGCCCCTCGCCCCGGAGCAGATCGTCTCCGGGACGCCCGAGGTGACCGGGAAGGTGGTCTGGGAGTCGGCGGACGGCCGGCAGATCCGCGGCGTCTGGCAGATCACGCCGGGCGTCGTCACCGACACCGAGGCGGACGAGCTGTTCGTGGTGATCAGCGGGTCGGCCACCGTCGCGGTGGAGGGCGGGCCGACGCTGGAGGTCGGGCCCGGCGACATGGCCGTCCTGCGCGAGGGCGACCGTACGACGTGGACGGTGCACGAGACGCTGCGGAAGGCGTACGCGATCAACCTGCCGTAGTGGCGGCGGGCATGTTGTACGGCGTCACGACCTGGGTCGCGGACGGCAGTGTCGGCCCCGCCGGCGGCAGCGCGCCGTGCGCCCGCATGACGAGGTGGCAGGCCTCGCGCAGGTCCTGGCGCAGGTCGTGGTGGAGGACCGCGGAGAGGCGGTGCTCGCTCAGCAGGCGGGTGTTGTCGTGGTCGAGGTCGTGCGCGATGAACACCGCGCACTCCCGGCCGAGGTCCTCGAAGGCGCGCAGGGTCGCGATGTTGCCGCCGCCGATGGAGTAGACGGCGCGGATGTCCGGGTCGCGGGCGAGTGCGGCGCGGACGAGCTCGTACTGGGTGGCGTCCAGGCCCTGGCCCTCGGCGATCTCGACCAGGGTGCGGCCCGGGTGGTGGGCCCGCATGGCGCTGCGGAAGCCCATCTCACGCTCCTCCTCGTTGCGGAAGAAGCCGCTGCTGAGGCTGGTGAGGACATTGCCGGGCCGGTCGCCGAGCCACTGGCCCATGAGGTACGCGGCCGTCGCGCCGGCCGCCCGGTTGTCGATGCCGACGTAGCCGAGGCGGGCGCTGGCGGGCAGGTCGGTGACCAGGGTGACCACGGGGATGCCGGCGGCGACCAGGCGGCCGACGGCCGCGGTGACCTCGGGGACGTCCGGGGCCTTGAGGATGACGCCTTGGGAACCGCGCCGGGCTATCCGGTCCAGGGTGCGGACCTGCTCCTCGACCGGGCCGGTCTCCCGGAAGTGGAAGCGGGAGCGCACGACCGCCGGATGCAGGGCGGGCAGTTCCGCCTCCAGCGCCGCCCGGACGGCGGTGCTGAACCGCTCGGGCGTCAGCATCACTATGTCGATCATGAAGGTGCGGCCCACCAGCCGGACCTGGGTGCGCTGCCGGTCGAGGTCCGCGATGGCCTGCCGGACCTCGCGGGCGGTGCTCTCCCGGACGCCTCCCCTGCCGTTCAGGACCCGGTCCACGGTGGCCTCGCTCAAACCCGCCTGACGTGCGATTTCCCGGATCGGGAAGGGGTGGCCCATGGGCAGGCTCCTTGAGGGGTTTTTGATGGCTCCGTGCCGGTTGTTCGACGGGTTTGTACTGACAAGAATGACAGCGCTGCGTCGCCCCTGTCACCCGAGCGCTGCGTCGCCCCGTCACCGAGAGGACACCGATGTCCTTCACCGCCGTACACCGCCGGGCCTGGCTGTCCGAGCAGGACTGCGACCTCGCCGCCCTGCGTCCGCTCGTCGAGCGGACCACCGACCCGGCCGACTATCCGTACGCCGAGGCCGTGGAGCGCAACGTCCTGCTCTACGACAGTGAGCGCGTCGCAGCGGCCGGGGACCGCCGTGAGGTCCAGGAGGAGCTGGTGCGGGCCCTCACCGACGGGCCCGGAGTCGTGGTGTTCCGGGGCGCGTTCCCCGATGCCGCGGTCGTGGACCGGGCCACCGCGGTCTTCGAGGCGCTGATCCGCGAGCAGGACGCGGCGGGCGCCACCGCCGGCGACCACTTCGCGAAGCCCGGCGCCAACGAGCGGGTGTGGAACGCGCTGGAGAAGGCCGCCCTGTACGACCCGACGGCGTTCGCCGACTACTACGCCAATCCCGTTCTCGCCCTGGTCTCCGAGGCCTGGCTGGGCCCCGGCTACCAGGTCACCTCCCAGGTCAACGTCGTCAACCCGGGCGGCCTCGCCCAGACCGCGCACCGCGACTACCACCTCGGTTTCCTCTCCGACGAGGTCGCCGCCGCCTACCCGGCCCATGTGCACCGCCTCTCCCCCGTGCTCACACTCCAGGGCGCGGTCGCGCACTGCGACATGCCGGTGGAGTCCGGGCCCACGCTGTACCTGCCGTACTCGCAGACCTTCGAGCCGGGCTATCTGGCGTGGCGGCGGCCGGAGTTCCAGGCGTACTTCAAGGAGCACCACGTCCAGCTGCCGCTCGCCAAGGGCGACGCCGTCTTCTTCAACCCGGCGCTGTTCCACGCGGCCGGCACCAACCGCACCACCGATGTCCGGCGGATCGCCAATCTGCTCCAGGTGTCCTCGGCGTTCGGGCGGGCCATGGAGACCGTGGACCGGGAGACGATGGCGAACGCGGTCTACCCGGTGCTGCTGCGCCGCGCCACGGAGGGCGCGAGCGAGGAATGGCTGGCCAACGTCATCGCCGCCAGCGCCGAGGGCTACCCGTTCCCGACCAACCTCGACAGCGATCCGCCGGTCGACGGTCTGGCCCCGCCCTCGCAGGCGGATCTCGTCCGGCGGGCGCTGCGCGAGCGGTGGACGCCGCGGACTCTGCGGGACGGGCTGCGGGCGGCCGCCGAGCGGCGCGAGAGCTGAAGGGACTCGGTTTCATGGGACTTCTCGACGACAAGATCGTCCTCGTCAACGGCGGGAGCCAGGGCGTCGGTGCCGCGATCGCGCGGGCCGCGGTGCGCGAGGGCGCGGTGGTGGCCGTGTCCGGGCGGCGCCCCGAGCCGGGTGAGGCGCTGGTGGCCGAGCTGACGGCGGCGGGCGGCAAGGCGATGTTCGTACGGGCCGACCTCGCGGACGCCGAGCAGGCGAAGGCGTCGGTGGCGTCCGTGGTGGCGGCGTACGGCCGGATCGACTGCCTGGTGAACTCGGCGGGGCTCACCTCCCGGGGCACGCTGCTCGACACCACGCCCGAGCTGTTCGACCAGCACATCGCGATCAACCTGAAGGCGCCGTTCTTCGCGATGCAGGCCGCGGTCGCCGACATGGTGGGGCGGGGCGCGCCCGGCACGGTCGTCAACATCATCACGTCCTCGGCGCACGGCGGGCAGCCGTTCCTCGCCCCGTACGTCGCCGCGAAGGCCGGGCTGATCGGCCTGACCCGCAACGCCGCGCACGCGCACCGCTGGGACCGGGTGCGGATCAACGGCCTGAACATCGGCTGGACGGCGACCGAGGGCGAGGACGCCACCCAGAAGACCTTCCACGGCGCCGGCGACGACTGGCGTGAGCAGGCCGCCGCGAAGCTGCCGATGGGCAAGCTGGGCCAGCCGGACGAGATCGCCGACTTCGTGGTCCTGCTGCTGTCCGACCGGTCCGGCGTGGTCACCGGATCGGTGATCGACTGGGACCAGAACGTCCTCGGCGGACTCGACTAGCCCCCGCTGATCCACTGATCGACGCAAAAACCCTCAAGGAGCTGCAACCCCCATGCGCATCGGAATCCTCGGCCTCGGCCGTATCGGCGCCTTCCACGCCGAGACCCTCTCCGGACTCGACGCGGTCGAGTCGCTGGTCCTCACCGACCCGTTCGCGGACGCCGCCAAGGCCGCCGCGGAGAAGTTCGGCGGCGAGGTCGTGGACTCGCCGGAGGCCCTGCTGGCGGCCGGCGTGGACGGGATCGTCGTCGCGGCGGCGACGGACGCCCACCCGGCGCTGATCCTGGCCGGTGTCGAGGCCGGCATCCCGGTCTTCTGCGAGAAGCCGGTCGCCAAGCACATGAGCGAGGGTGTCGCGGTCCTCAAGGCGATCCAGGGCACGACCGTGCCGATCCAGATCGGCTACAACCGGCGTTTCGACGCCGGGTTCGTGGCCGCGCGGGCCGCCGTGCAGAGTGGCGAGCTCGGCAAGCTGCACACCGTGCGCTCGACGACCCTGGACCCGGCGCCGCCGCCCGCCGCGTACGTCGCCGCCTCCGGGGGCATCTTCCGGGACTGCTCGGTGCACGACTTCGACATCATCCGCTGGGTGACCGGCCGTGAGGTCGTCGAGGTGTACGCCATCGGCGGCAACCGCGGCGCCGACTACATCAAGGCGGCCGGCGACGCCGACACCACCGGCGCGATCCTCACCCTGGACGACGGCACGATCGCGGTGATCTCCAACTCCCGCCACAACAAGCGGGGTTACGACGTCCGCATGGAGCTGCACGGCTTCGAGGACTCCATCGCGGTCGGCCTGGAGGACAAGCTGCCGCTGCGCTCGGTCGAGCCCGGGGTGACGTTCCCGGCCGGCACGCCGCACGACTTCTTCATGGACCGCTTCACCGCCGCCTACCGCGCCGAACTCACCGCGTTCACCGAGGTCGTGGCCGGCACCCGGCCCTCCCCGTGCACGGTGGAGGACGCCCTGGAGGCGGGCTGGATCGCCGAGGCGTGCACACTGTCCCTGCACGAGCACCGCCCCGTCACCATCGAGGAGGTACGGCAGGCATGACCGAGCCGGGCCGGGAACCACTGCGCATCGGAGTCCTGGGAGCCGCGCGGATCACCGCGAGCTCCCTCATCGCCCCGGCCCGGACGACCGGCCACCGCGTCGTCGCGGTGGCCGCCCGCGACCGGTCCCGCGCCGAGGAGTTCGCGCGCGAGCACAGTGTGGAGCGGGTCGTCGGCTCCTACGCCGACCTGATCGCGGACCCCGAGGTCGAGGTCGTCTACAACCCCCTCGCCAACGGTCTGCACGGGCCGTGGAACCTCGCCGCCCTCGCGGCGGGCAAGCATGTGCTGTCCGAGAAGCCGTCGGCGAGCAATGCCGCGGAGGCCGCCGAGGTGCGGGAGGCGGCGGCGAAGTCCGGGACCGTCTTCATGGAGGCGTTCCACTACCTCTTCCACCCGGTCACCCGGCGCCTGCACGAGCTGCTGGAGAGCGGTGAACTCGGCGACCTCCAGCGGGTGGAGACGATGGTCGCCATCGCCGCGCCCCCGGACACCGACCCGCGCTGGTCGCTGCCGCTGGCCGGCGGCGCGATGATGGACCTGGGCTGCTACAGCCTGCACGCGGTGCGCATGCTGGCCCCGTTCGGCGGCGGCACCCCCCGACTCGTCTCCGCGCGCGGCGGCGAGCGGGCGGGGGCGCCGGGCGTGGACGAATGGCTGGACGTGGAGCTGGAGTTCCCGGGCGGGGCCACGGCGTCCGCGCGCTGCCACATGGCGTACGACGGTCTCGACATGAGCTGCCGGATCATCGGCAGCCGGGGTGAGGCGACCGCGACGAACTTCGTGCTGCCGCACCTCGACGACCGGGTCGTGGTGCGCACCGACGCGGGCGAGCGCACGGAGCGGCTCGGCACCAGGTCGTCGTACACCTACCAGTTGGACGCGTTCGCGGCGCGGGTGCGCGAGGGGACGCCGCTGCCGCTGGACGCGGACGACGCGGTGGCGACGATGGAACTGATCGACGCGAGCTACCGCGCGGCGGGCTTCGAGCCACGCCCCCGGTCGGCGCTCCCGCGCCTGTCATGATCGACGGCATGCCCGCACCAATCGTTCTCGCCCGGGTCACCGACATCCAGCAGGTTCTCGCCGATCACTCCCGCTACTGGGGCGACCGCGACCTCCGCTCCCTCCATCTCCTGGCCCTGGTCCAGGAGTTCGGGTCGACCTGCCTGGTGGCCCGGGCCGAGGACGGCATCCACGGTTATCTCGTCGGGTTCGTCACGCCCGACGCCACCGGGTACGTCCACCTGATCGCCACCCGCGACGACCTGCGCGGCACCGGGCTCGGCCGCCGGCTCTACGGAGCCTTCACCGAGGCCGCGCGGAAGCAGGGCGCGGTCCGGCTGAAGGCCATCACCTCGGTGACCAACACGGGATCGGTCGCCTTCCATCGTGGCCTGGGCTTCGACGCCCGCATCGTGGAGGACTACAACGGTCCCGGGCAGCCGATGGTGGTCTTCACGCGGGCGCTCCCGGAACCCGGTCAGGCGTAGAGCCCCGGCCGCTCCACCAGTTCGACCGCCACCCGCCCGCCGTCCGTCAGCGCCCGTACCCCGGCCTCGCAGACGGCGGCGGCCGCGTACCCGTCCCACACGCTCGGACCGGTTACCTCGCCCCGGCGGGTGGCGTCGGCCCAGGCCTGGAGCTCGCGGTCGTAGGCGTCGGCGAAGCGGTCGGTGAAGTCCTGGGCGATGGTGCCGCCCCAACGCCCCGCCATGTTGGTGACCATGGCGTGGCCGTCGCCGATGCGGGCGGTGCCGCGTTCGCAGACCACCTCGGCCTGCACCTGGTAGCCGAAGCCGCAGTTGACGAAGATCTCCACGTCGGCGACCACGCCGCCGTCCGTCTCGAACACCACGAACTGCGGGTCCTGCAAGCCGTCCGGCGCGTTCACCGAGGGCCTCGGCCGCAGCACGGTGACGGCGGTGATCTCCTGGCCGAGCAGCCAGCGGGTCACGTCCGTCTCGTGCGCCACCGAGTCGCTGATGAGCATCTCGCTGGTGAAGAAGGGCGGGCTGGCCGCGTTGCGGTGCCGGTTGTGCAGCAGCAGCGGACGGCCCAACTGTCCTGTGTTCAGCAGCGCCTTGAGGCGTACGTACTCGGGGTCGTAGCGCCGCATGAAGCCGACCTGGACGCGGCGGCGGCCCAGTCGCCGTTCGGCCTCCAGGACGCGCAGGGCCGAGGCCGCATCCGGAGTGAGCGGCTTCTCGCACAGCACCGGGAGGTCGCGTTCGAGGGCGGCCAGCAGGGCGGCCTCGTGCGCGGGGCCCGAGGAGGCGATCAGTACGGCGTCGACGTCGTCCGCGGCCATCGCCGTGACCGGGTCGGTGTAGGCGGTGCAGCCGTCGACACGGGCCGCCACGGCCTTGGCGCGCTCCGCGTCGACGTCGACGACGGCGCTCACCCGAGCCCCGCTGACGACCTCCTGGATGCGCCGCACATGGTCGGCGCCCATCTTTCCCGTTCCGATGACGGCGACTCGGAGAGTGTCGCTCCGCGTCATGTCGTCGCCCCCTTCAGGCGCCGCAGGACCTCAGGAACTTGCGGGTGCGCACCGCGATCGGCAGTGGCTTGTCCGGTGCGCACGGGTACATGTCCTGCTCGACGATCGCGAACAGCTCCACGCCCAGCTTCTGCGCGGCCACCAGCACCGGCTCCAACTCCGGTACGCCGGAGGGCGGTTCGCACATCACACCGCGCTTCACGGCCGGGCCGAACGGCACCTCGTTCGCCACCACGTCGGCGAGGATCGCGGGGTCGACCTGCTTGAGGTGCAGATAGCCGATGCGTTCGCCGTACGTCTCGATCAGCTTGACGCTGTCGCCGCCGCAGTAGGCGTAATGCCCGGTGTCCAGGCAGAGGTTGACGAGTTCGGAGTCGGTCGAGTCGAGGAAGTGCTCGACGTGGTCCTCGGTGTCGAGGTGGGTGTCGGCGTGCGGATGGACGACGAGGTCCAGGCCGTACACCTCCTTGACCTCGTGCCCGAGCCGTTCCATGCCCTTGGTGAGGTGCGCCCACTGCTCATGGGTCAGCTCCGGGGGTTCGAGCAGCTCGGCGGTCTTGTCGTCCCGCCAGAACGACGGGATGACGACGAGGTGCCCGGCTCCCATCGCCTGGGTGAGCGCGGCGACCTGGCTGACGTGCGCCCAGGTCGCCTCCCACACCGAGGGACCGCGGTGCAGTCCGGTGAAGACCGTGCCGGCCGAGACCTTGAGGCCCCGCTGGGCGACCTCGTCGGTGAGCCGGGCCGGGTCGGTCGGCAGATAGCCGTACGGACCCAGCTCGATCCATGAGTAGCCGGCCTCGGCGACCTCGTCCAGGAACCGTTCCCACGGCACCTGTTGGGGGTCGTCGGGGAACCAGACGCCCCAGGAGTCGGGGGCGGAGCCGACCCGGATGCGGTCCAGGGCGGTCACGACAGGTCTTCCTTGGTCGTCACCACCGGTGCGGTGAGGTCGGCCGCCTCGGGCAGCTCCTCGACGTCCACGCCTCGCACCTGTGCCAACTCGTGCTTGAGCGCGGCGAGTTCGGAGCCGCCGGCCATGTGGTTGGTGAGCTCTTCGAGGCTGACGTCGTCACGGGAGGCGTTGAGCTCCATGGTGCCCAGACGCAGCACGCTGAAGTGGTCGCCGACCATGTAGGCGTGGTGCGGGTTGTGGGTGATGAAGATGACGCCGAGGCCGCGGTCGCGGGCGGCGGCGATGTACTTCAGCACCACACCGGACTGCTTCACGCCGAGGGCGGCGGTGGGCTCGTCCAGGATCAGGACGCGGGCGCCGAAGTAGACGGCGCGGGCGATCGCCACGCACTGGCGCTGGCCGCCGGAGAGCGTGCCGATCGGCTGCTCCAGGTCATCGAGGATGATGCCCATGTTGCGCAGCTCCTCGTCGGCCGTCTTCTTCATCCGGTCGATGTCGAGGCGCCGCAGCGGCCAGGGCCCCTTGGTCATCTCGGAGCCGAGGAAGAAGTTGCGCCACACCGGCATCAGCGGGACCACGGCGAGGTCCTGGTAGACGGTGGCGATGCCCTTGTCTAGGGCCTCGCGCGGGGTGGAGAACCGCACCGCGGCGCCGTCGACGAGGAACTCGCCCTCGGTGTGCTGGTGCAGACCCGAGATGATTTTGATCAGCGTCGACTTGCCCGCGCCGTTGTCGCCCAGCACACAAGTGACCTTGCCGGGATGGACCTTGAGGTCGACGCCGTGCAGGGCGCGGATGTTGCCGTACGACTTGCCCGCGTTGCGGAGTTCGACGATCACGCCGTCGCTCCCCTGGGGGGCGGTGTCGGCGAGGATGGCCCCATGGGTTCCCTGGGTTCCGTTGGATGTCATCACGTCACCTCCGGGTCGCCGTACGGCTGACCCACAGATTGATCAGGACGGCGCCGAGCAGCATCACGCCCAGGAAGGCCTTGAACCAGTCCGGGTTCCACCCGGCGTACACGATGCCCTGCTGCACCATGCCGAACATGAACGCCCCGAACACCGGGCCGATCGCGGAACCGGCACCACCGGTGAGCAGACAGCCGCCGATGACGGCCGCGGAGATGTAGATCAGCTCCTGCCCGACACCCTCACCCGACTGCACGGTGTTGAAGGAGAACAGGTTGTGCATGCCGACGAACCAGGCGCCGAACCCGACCAGCATGAACAGCGAGATCTTCGTGAAGGTCACCGGGACACCGACGGCCCGCGCCGACTCCTTGTTGCCGCCGACCGCGAAGATCCAGTTGCCGTACTTGGTGCGCAGCAGCACCCAGGTCGCCAGCGCGGCGAAGACCAGCCAGTACACGATCGTGATCTTGATCTGTACGCCGCCGACCTCGAAGGACGAGGCGAAGATCTTCTTGGCGCCGGAGAAGCCGTCCATGTTGCTGATGTCATCGGTGGCCACGTTGCCGGTCACCAGCTTCGTCACCGCCAGGTTCACGCCCTGGAGGATCAGGAAGGTGCCCAGGGTGATCAGGAAGCTCGGCAGACCGGTCTTCACCACCAGCCAGCCGTTGAGGAACCCGATCGCGAGCGACACGACCAGGGCGGCGACGACGCCCACCCACACGTTCAGCGTGAGCTGGTAGGCGAGCATGCTCGCGGTGAGCGCGGAGGTGATGACCGCGACGCCGGACGAGAGGTCGAACTCGCCGCCGATCATCAGCAGCGCGACCGGCAGGGCCATGATCCCGATGGTCGACGACTGGTAGAGGATGTTGGCCATCGCGCTGCCTTCGCGCACCGGCGGCGCGGCGACCAGGAAGAACACGTAGACAGCGACGGCACCGAGGAAGACACCTACCTCGGGGCGGGCCAACAGCCGCAGCGCCAGGGGACGTTCAGCGGTCCGGCCGTCGGTCTCCTTCGGGCCGGGGGCCGGCGGTGTGGTCACCGCCGGCTCGGCGTGCTGGGTCATTCGGATCACCGGGTGCCCTTCGCGGCGTACTGCGCGACCGCGTCGACGTTGGACTTGTCCACGAACGCGGGACCGGTCAGCACCGGCTGCTCGCCGCCGCCCATGTAGTTGCCGTTGTTCTTGTAGAGCCACAGCGAGTCGATCGCCAAGTAGCCCTGGAGGTACGGCTGCTGGTCGACCGCGAAGGCGATGGTGCCCTTGCTGATGGCGCCCGTCAGGTCCTTGTTGAGGTCGAAGGTGGCGACCTTGGCCTTGCTGCCGGCGTCGGACACGGACTGCGCGGCGGTCAGCGCGATGGGGGCGCCGAGGGCGACGACGTAGTCGATGGACTTGTCCTGGCTGAGCTTGGCCGTGATGGTCGACTTCACGGACGGCATGTCGGCGCCGTTGACGTTGACCGTCTGGAACTTGCCCGAGAACGTCTTCTTCACGCCGTCGCAGCGCTGGGTGAGACCGATGTTGCCCTGCTCCTGGATGACACATACGGCGCTCTTGGCGCCCTCGTCGTTCAGCCGCTTGCCGAGCGCCTCACCGGCGACGGTCTCGTCCTGGCCGAAGAACTCCAGCAGGCCGAGCTTCTGCCATTCGCTGACACCGGAGTTGAGGCCGACGACGGGTATCTTCGCGGTCTTCGCCTTGGCGATGACGTCCTTCAGGGCGTCCGGCTTGGCCAGCGTGACCGCGATGCCGTCGACCTTCTGGTCGATGGCGTTCTGCACCAGGGTGGCCTGGCCGCCGGCGCTCGGGTCGTTGGTGTAGATCAGCTTGACGTTGTCCTTGGCGGCGGCGGCCTCGGCGCCCTTGCGGACGATGTCCCAGAAGGTGTCGCCGGGCGACTGGTGCGTGACCAGCGCGACCGTCATGCGGGGGGTGCTGGCCTTGCCGGCGGAGGCGCCGTCCGCGCTCTCCTCCGACTTCTTGCCCCCGGAACTGCTGGAGCAGCCGGCGAGGGTCAGGGCAGCGGCCGCCGCCAACGCCACGACCGGGGCGAATCTGCGGGACTGAGAGCGAGAAGAGCGGTCCATCTTTCCTGCACCTCACTGTGCTTACGGGGGAAAGGAAGAGAGATCTCGGTGATCCGAGGCCCGGGATCTTGGCATGTCCGGGTCGCGGGCCGCAAATACGGCGCTTGTACTGGGACGGAATCAAATCCCTGGGCGTGCCCGCTGTCAATACTTTGTTAAGACATCATTTCACGATCAGGTCCGAATGTAAGTACAAACCATTGACAGGGTCACCTCCCACGTCCTACACCTGAGACTCGCAGGCCCCCACGCGGGGCGCACGTCCAGCCGAGTCCGAGGAGCATCGCGCATGGCCGGATCCGCCCAGCCCTTCGACTTGATCACGATCGGCCGCACAGGAGTCGATCTTCACCCACAGCAGTCGGGCGTGCCGTTGAGCGATGTGCAGACCTTCGGGAAGTTCCTGGGCGGTTCTGCGGCGAACGTCGCCGTCGCGGCCGCCCGGCTGGGGCGCTCCGCCGCCGTCATCACCCGTACCGGCGACGATCCCTTCGGCTCCTCCCTGCCTCTGGCGCTCAAGGAGTCCGGGGTCGACGACCGCTGGGTGACGCCGACGCTCGGCGCCGACGAGCTGGACTACTTCGCACTCCGCTCGGCCCGGATCCTCTGGATCACCGGCACCGGTCTGAGCGCGGAGCCCAGCCGCTCCGCGACCCTCGCCGCCCTCAAGTCCCGCGAGAAGACGGGCGTGACCGTGTTCGACCTCGACTGGCGTCCGGCTCTTTGGACAGACCCGGCCTGGGGCGCCCCTGAGGAGGCGCGCCCCTATTACGCGGAGGCCCTGCGCCACGCGACGGTCGCGATCGGCGACCTCGACGCGTGCGAGTTCGCCACCGGAGTCCGTGAACCCCGCGCGTGCGCCGAGGCGTTGCTGGCGGCCGGGGTGGAACTGGCCGTGGTCAAGCGGGGCCCCGAGGGCGTGCTGGCGGTGCACCGCGACGGCCGCAGCACCGAGGTACCACCGGTGGCCGTCGAGGTCGTCAACGGCCTCGGCGCGGGCGACGCCTTCGGTGGCTCGCTCTGCCACGGTCTGCTGTCCGGCTGGGACCTGGAGCGGATCGTGCGGTACGCCAACGCGGGCGGCGCCCACCACGACGACCCGGAGCACACGGGCCACACGGAACACACCGAACATCCCACCCCCTGCCTCCCCCTCCAAACAGCCCCGGAGACCTCCTGATGAGCACCCCCACCCGCCGCCTGACCGTCGCCCAGGCCCTGGTGCGCTTCCTGTCCGTGCAGTACACCGAGCGCGACGGCGTACGCCATCGGCTGATCGCCGGTACGTGGGGCATCTTCGGCCACGGCAACGTGGCGGGCGTCGGCCAGGCCCTCCTGGAGGCGGGCGAGGAGGCGATGCCCTTCCACCAGGGCCGCAACGAGCAGGCCATGGTGCACGCGGCCGTCGGCTACGCCCGCCAGCTCGACCGGCTCTCCGCGCAGGCGGTGACGACGTCCATCGGCCCCGGCGCCACCAACCTCGTCACCGGCGCCGCCCTCGCCACCATCAACCGCCTTCCCGTCCTGCTCCTCCCCGGCGACTACTTCGCCTCGCACGCCCCCGACCCGCTGCTCCAGCAGCTGGAGCACCCCACCGAGGCGGACGTGTCGGTCAACGACACCCTGCGCCCGGTCTCCCGTTACTTCGACCGCGTCACCCGCCCCGAGGCCCTGATCCCGTCCGCCCTGAACGCCATGCGGGTCCTCGCCGACCCCGCCGAGACGGGCGCGGTCACCCTCGCCCTCCCCCAGGACGTGCAGGCCGAGGCGTACGACTGGCCGGAGGAGTTCTTCGCCGAGCGCGTGTGGCACGTACGCCGTCCCGCGCCCGACCCGTACGAGCTGACGGCGGCCGTGGCGGCGATCCGGGCCGCCGAGCGGCCGCTGATCGTGGCGGGCGGCGGGGTGCACCACAGCAGGGCCGAGGAGGCGCTGAAGGCGCTCGTGGACGCCACGGGCATCCCGGTCGCCTCGACGCAGGCCGGCAAGGGCTCGCTGCGGCACGACCATCCGGCCGACCTCGGCGGCATCGGCCACACCGGCACGGCCGTCAGCGACGACCTCGCCCGCACCGCGGACCTGGTGATCGGCGCGGGCACCCGGTACACGGACTTCACCACCGCCTCCGGCACCCTCTTCCAGAACCCGGACGTCCGGTTCGTCAACCTCAACATCACCGCGTTCGACGCCCACAAGCTGGCCGCGCGGACACTCGTGTGCGACGCGCGGTCGGGACTGACCGCGTTGACGGAGGCGTTGGCGGATCATCGCGTGAACTCGGTTTACGAGGCCGAGTACCGCGCCGGGAAGGACCGCTGGGACGCGGTCGTCGACGCCGCTTTCACCGCCGCCGACGAGAACGCCGTACCGACCCAGACCCAGGTGCTCGGCGCGCTGGACGCGGTGGTCGGGGACGAGGACGTCGTCATCAACGCGGCCGGCTCGCTCCCCGGCGACCTGCACAAGCTGTGGCGGGCCCGCAGCCCCCGCCAGTACCACCTGGAGTACGGCTACTCCTGCATGGGCTACGAGATCCCGGCGGCCATCGGCGTCCAGCACGCCACCCCCGACACCCCCGTGTGGGCGCTGGTCGGCGACGGCACCTATCTGATGATGCCGACCGAGATCGTCACGGCCGTCCAGGAGGGCCTGCCGATCAACCTGCTCCTCGTCCAGAACCACGGCTACGCGTCCATCGGCGGCCTGTCCGAGTCGGTCGGCGGCGAGCGTTTCGGCACCGCCTACCGCTACCGCGCCGCCGACGGCACCTTCTCCGGCGCCCCGCTCCCCGTCGACCTGGCCGCCAACGCGGGCAGCCTCGGCATGGACGTGCTGCGCGCCAAGACGGTCCGCGAACTGCGCGAGGCGCTCGCCGCGGCCCGCGCCTCCGACCGCCCGACCTGCGTCTACGTCGAGACGGACACGGCCGGCCCGACCGCGCCACCGGCCGATGCCTGGTGGGACGTACCGGTGGCCGAGACCGCGTCCCGCGAGGCCGCCGTACGGGCGCGGCAGGAGTACGACCGCGAGGTCACCGCCCGCCGCCCGCACCTGTGACGCCCCGCGCCCGCTCCACCCAGGAGGTACCCCCATGGCGAAGACCGGCGGTCACCCGCGCACCGCTGCCGCCCCCGCGCTCGACTCCCTGGACTTCGCCCTGGACCGGGGCAGTCCGGTGCCGCTCTACTACCAGCTCGCCCAGCAGCTGGAGGCGGCGATCGAGCACGGGGCCCTCGCCCCGGGGAACCTCCTGGGCAACGAGATCGACCTCTCCGTACGCCTCGGCCTGTCCCGCCCGACGGTCCGCCAGGCCATCCAGACCCTGGTCGACAAGGGGCTGCTGGTCCGGCGGCGCGGGGTGGGCACGCAGGTGGTGCACAGCCAGGTCAAGCGCGGGCTGGAACTGAGCAGTCTCTACGACGACCTGGAGGCGGCCGGGCAGGGGCCGACCACGCAGGTGGTGCGCAACGAGCACGTCCCGGCCGCCGCCGACGTGGCCGCCGCGCTCGGCGTCGCGGAGGGCGCCGACGTCGTCGTACTGGAACGGCTGCGCGCCACGCACGGACAGCCGGTCGCGGTCCTGTGCAACTACCTGCCCGCGACCCTCCTCGAACTCGACACCGCCAGACTGGAGACGACGGGCCTGTACCGGCTGATGCGTTCGGCGGGCGTCACCCTGCACAGCGCCCACCAGACCATCGGCGCCCGCTGCGCCACGGCCGAGGAGGCGACCCGCCTCGACGAGCGGGAGGGCGCCGCCCTGCTGACGATGCAGCGCACGGCGTACGACGACACGGGGCGGCCGGTGGAGTACGGGACGCATATCTACCGCGCCTCCCGGTACGCGTTCGACTTCCAACTGCTCGTCAGACCATGAGGTGTTGTCTAGCGGACCCCGTCCAGGCGGGCCCGCTGCTCCTCGGTCAGCTCCAGGTCGACGGCAGCCAGGTTCTCCTCCAGCTGGGCCAGGGTCGACACCCCGGCCAACGGGAGGATCGGCAGGGCGCCGCCGATCTGCCAGGCCAGGACGACCTGGTTGACGGTGGCGCCGGTCTCCCGGGCCACCTCCTCCAGGACCTTCAGGCGGGCCGGAGTACCCGGGTGGTCGTAGTCGGCGGGGAGCCGGTCCGGGTGGGTGTAGGCGCCCTTGAGCAGGGGTGAGTAGGCGACCAGGGTGAGCGTGGGCTCCTCGCGCAGATAGGAGAGGAGTTCCGCGCCCGCGTGGCCGAGGCTGCCGTCCGGCCAGAAGTCGTCCGGCACGTCGAGACGGGGCCGCAGATGGCTGTGGGCGTACTGGAGCACCTCGTAGCCGGGCAGTCCCGCCGCGGCGGCGATCGCGCGGGCCCGCTCCACCCGCCACACGGCGTGGTTGCTGACACCGAGCAGTCCGACGGTGCCTTCCGCGACGAGTTCGCCGAAGCCCTCGACCGTCTCCCGCAGCGGGACGTCGTAGTCCTCGATGTGCGCGTAGAGCAGGTCCAGCTTGTCCACGCCCAGCCGCTCCCGGCTGCGTTCGGCGGACTCGCGGATCACCTTCGCCGAGAGGCCCTCGGCGTTGTCGACGTAGCCGGTGCCGGGGGCCAGGGGGCGGGCGCCGAGCTTGGTGGCGATGAAGACCTCCGCGCCGATGCCGCGGCTGCGCCGCCAGCGGCCGAGGAGTTCCTCGCTCTGGCCGCCCTGTCCGCCGTCGACCCAGTAGGCGTAGTTGTCGGACGTGTCGATGAAGTTGCCGCCGGCCTCGACATAGCGGTCGAGGAGGGCGAAGGAGGTCTCCTCGTCGGTGCGCGAGCCGAACAGCATCGCGCCGAGGGCGAGGACGCTGACCTCGCGGCGGTTCTTCGGATCGGTGCCGATAGTGCGGTACTTCATGACGTTCCCTCCCGTTGCGCACCCTCGGTCGGGGTGCGCGAACGGGAGTCTTGCTGCTGGAGCGCACTTCAAGTCAAGAGGTCACGGCACGCGTCACGAACGCGCGAACGGCCCTTCCAGGGCTGCCCATTGGAGCAGCATGATCGTCTTGGCGTCGGCGATCTCGCCGGTGCGGATCATCTCCAGGGCCCTGCGGAAGGGCAGTTCGAGGATCTCGATGTCCTCGCCCTCCTCGTCCAGGCCGCCGCCCTCGTGGGTACGGGTCGACGGGCCGTACGCGGCGGCGTAGAAGCTGACACGCTCGGTGACGGAACCGGGGCTCATGTAGACGTCGAAGACGTGCTGGACCTCGCCGATGGTGTGCCCGGTCTCCTCGACCACCTCGCGGCGCACGGCGATCTCCGGGTGCTCGTCCTCGTCGTCGAGCAGCCCGCCCGGGGTCTCGACGAGCATGCCGTCGGGGTGGCCGTTGACGTACACGGGGAAGCGGAACTGCCGGGTGAGCAGGACGGTTTCGCGGTCGGCGTCGTACAGGAGCATGGTGGCGCCGTTGCCGCGGTCGTGCGTCTCGCGCTGCTGAGTGCGCCAACTGCCGTCCGCGTGCTGGAAGTCGAAGGTGGTGGCCCGCTCGACGTACCAGTGGCTGGAGAGCAGCTTCACGTCGCGGACCTTGACCCGGGGGTTGCCGGTGAGATCCAGGCCGGTGCGGTCGAGCCCGGTGCGGCCGCGGCCGTCCGGGGTGTCGATGCCGGCGGTCATCGGGCACCGGCCGGGAGGCTGAGGATGTGCGAGTCGGTCATGCCCGCCTTCTATCATCCCTGGGCACCGAGCCGCGCGACGTGTTATGATCTCAGAGTTGCAGTTGTGGTACCCATGAACCTATGTGCGCCTGACGGGAATGTTTATCCATCAGGCGCATTATTTGTTTTTCCGGCATCTCCGGATGGGGCCTCTGCCTACTGAAGGAGAAAGTCATGGCACAGGGAACCGTCAAGTGGTTCAACGCTGAAAAGGGTTTCGGATTCATCGAGCAGGACGGTGGCGGCCCCGACGTCTTCGCCCACTACTCGAACATCCAGTCCCAGGGCTTCCGTGAGCTGCAGGAGGGCCAGCGGGTCTCCTTCGACGTCACGCAGGGCCAGAAGGGCCCCCAGGCGGAGAACATCGTCCCCGCCTGATCGCCGGACGCGTATTCCGCTCACCGGGGTCCGCACCGTCTTGGTGCGGACCCCGGTTTGTGCTGTTTCCAGGAAGGCAGACCACCGCATGTCCCGCAGGCCCCAGAAGTCGAACCGGCGCGCCTCGTCCCCCTCACCCTCCGCGTCGCCGTCGAAGGAATTCCGGCTGCCGGAAAGCACCACTCCCGCACTTCCCGCCGTCGAGGACTTCGCCGACCTGGACATGCCCGCGGGGCTGCTGAAGACCCTCACCGCACAGGGCGTGACCACGCCGTTCCCCATTCAGGGCGCCACCCTCCCGAACTCGCTGGCCGGCCGTGACCTGCTCGGCCGCGGCCGCACCGGCTCCGGCAAGACCCTGGCGTTCGGGCTCGCGCTGCTGGCCCGTACGTCCGGGCTGCGTGCCCAGCCCAAGGCGCCCCTGGCGCTCGTGCTGGTGCCCACCCGGGAGCTCGCCCAGCAGGTCACGGACGCGCTGACGCCGTACGCGACGGCCGTCAACCTGCGGATGGCCACCGTGGTCGGCGGGCTGTCCATCACCAAGCAGGCCGCCACCCTCCGGCGCGGCGCCGAGGTGCTGGTGGCGACGCCCGGCCGCCTCAACGATCTCGTGGAGCGCGGCGACTGCGTGCTCGACCAGGTCGGCATCACGGTGCTGGACGAGGCCGACCAGATGACCGACATGGGGTTCCTGCCGCAGATCACCAAGCTGATCCAGCAGGTACGGCCGGACGGGCAGCGGATGCTCTTCTCGGCCACCCTCGACCAGAACATCGACCGTCTGGTGCAGCGGTTCCTCACCGACCCCGTGGTGCACTCGGTGGACCCGTCCGCGGGCGCGGTGACCACCATGGAGCACCACGTGCTGCACGTCCTGGACGAGACCGACAAGAAGGCCGTCACCACGCGCATCGCGGCGCGGGACGGCCGCGTCATCCTCTTCCTCGACACCAAGAGGTCCGCCGACCGGCTCGCCAAGCGGCTGCTGTCCGTCGGGGTCCGGGCGGCGGCCCTGCACGGCGGCCGCTCCCAGCCGCAGCGCAACCGCACCCTGGAGCAGTTCAAGAACGGCCAGGTCACCGCGCTGGTGGCGACCAACGTCGCGGCCCGGGGCATACACGTCGACGACCTCGACCTCGTCGTCAACGTCGATCCCCCGACCGACCACAAGGACTACCTCCACCGGGGCGGCCGCACGGCCCGCGCCGGCGGTTCCGGCAGCGTGGTCACGCTGGTCCTGCCCGACCAGAAGCGGGACGTCACCCGGCTCATGTCGGACGCGGGCATCCGCGCCCGAACGGCCCGTGTCACCTCGAGCGACGCCGCGCTGACGACCATCACCGGCGCCCGCGAGCCCTCCGGCGTGGCGGTCACCATCGAGGTCCCCCAGCCGACGGCACCGGCGAAGTCCCGCCCGGACCGCAAGGCCGGAGCCAATGCCGGGGGCCGGCCCGGTCGCCGACGCCGTGGCGGCGGTGGCGACGGTCAGTCCCAGGCCACGTCGGGCGGTGCTCCCAGGGCCGGGAGCGAAGGCTCCACCCGCCGGTCCGGCACCGGCACCGGCAAGGCCAAGAGCGGCGCCCCCGCGGCGGGCGGCCGCACCTCCGCCCCCCGCCGGTCAGCGTCCGGAGGCACTGCGAGCCGCGCGTCCGGTGGCCGTCGCACGGCGCCCCGCCGGGCCACCGGGGGCGCTGCCTAGAACGCGCGCGGGGGCCGGTCACGGACCGGCCCCCGCGGCACAGCACAACCGAAAGGCCGTTTCAGATGCCTCTGAAACGGCCTTTGCCGTACGGCCTGCTCAGGACAGTGCACCTGGGTACACCCCCTTGGGCAGCTACCTGCAATGGCCCACCCCGCAGCGACCGGCAGAGTCGACGGCGGCGCGTCCGAGGACGACGCGCACGTACCCATCGAGCAGGAGGCCGGGCAGCATGCGGGAGTGGAAAGCGGAGGCAGGTGTGTTCCTCGCCGTCGCGTTTGTGGCAGCGGGGGTGCTGGGGGCGGTGCAGCCCGCGACCGGGATACCGCAGGAAGTGGTGCAGCTGACCCAGTTCGGCCCCGCCCTGGGGGTAGGGGCGGTGGCCCTGCTGTGGCCGTCCCGCGTCCGGCGCCGGCTCGCCGGGGCCCTGCCCGGCCGCCGGGCGGACGAGGCGGTGGGCGCCGGAGGCGAACGGGCCGGCCAGGGACTGCTGTTGCTGCTCACGGCACCCCTGATCACCGTCCTGAGCGTGGCCGCGTACACCGCCGTGGAGGGCACACCCCGGGCGACCGGTCCGGGATCCCTCGGTCACCCCTTCGCGCTGATCGTCGTGGCGCAGTTCGTCGGCGCGTGCGGCGAGGAGATCGGCTGGCGCTGCCTGCTCCAGCCGCTGGTGCGCGGGCGGTTCGGTCCCCTGTCGGCCTCGGCGCTGGTGGGGGTGGTGTGGGGCCTGTGGCACGTCCAGGTCTTCGCCCAGGCCCCGGCCTACGCCGCCGGATTCCTGCTGGCCACCGTGGCGATGTCGGTCGTCCTCGGGCTCGCTCTGGAGCGCGTGCGAGCGGGCCGTCTGCTGCTCGCGGGCGGTTTCCACACCCTGGTCAACCTGGGGATGCTGCTGTTCATGGATGATGAGTCCGGCGCGGTGCTGCCGATGGTGCTGTTCGGCGGCGCGTGCCTGCTGGCGGCGGTTTTGTGGGTGGTGCGCGCACCGGCGGTGCGGGTCCTGGCGCCGCTGCACGGCGCACGCTGACGCGACGGGACGACGGGACGACGGTGGCCGGGGCAACGGGGGACGGACGGACGGGTGCGGGTGGCCGCGGTACGGTCGGCCGCGGCTGGGTCGCCGTAGGGCGGTGCCAGGTGCTGTCGCTCGCCGCCTTCGCGGTGATCGCCGTCGGCGGCCTCGTGGTGGGCGTGCTGCTCCTGCTCCCGGTGGGGGCGGGCTTTCCCCTGCTGCCGCCCGCCGCGCTGGCCCTGCGCCGGCTCTCCGACCGCTACCGCTCCTGGACCCTGCGTTGGACGGGCACCCGGATCAGCCCGCCGGACCCTCTCGCCCCCGGAAACCCCGGTGGCCGCACCGGGAACCACCGCCGCCGGGCGCCCCGGATCCTCGGCGACGACGGATTCTGGCACGACCTCAGATGGGCCTGGCTGGAGCCGTGGACCGGCGCGCTCCTGGTCGCGTTCCCGCTCGCGCTCGTCCACTACGGGCTGTTCGGTGCGCTGGTGCAGCCGTTCGTCTGGCGGCTCCTCGGCGACGGCAACTGGTACGCGTTCATCCCTGTGCGCTCCACCGCCACCATGCTCGCCGCCCTCCTCCTCGGCCTCGTGTTCACCGTGGCCGGGCTGCGGCTGGCCGCCACCGCGCTGAGGTGGCACGCCCGCTGGAGCCGACGGCTGCTGTCCGCCCCCTACCGCACCGAACTGGAGCGCCGCATCGAGCACCTCACCGACACCCGCGCCGACGCGCTCGACACCCAGTTCGCCGAACTCCGGCGCATCGAAAGGGACCTGCACGACGGGGCACAGGCCCGGCTGGTCGCCCTGGGCATGACCCTGGACCGGGCGACCCTGCTCCTCGACACCGATCCCCCGGCCGCCCGCGCTCTCCTCGACGACGTCCGCGCCACCTCGTCGCGGGCGCTGAAGGACCTCCGCGACCTGGTCCACGGCATCCATCCGCCCGTCCTCGCCGACCGTGGACTCGGCGACGCGGTACGGTCCCTGGCACTCGACAGCGTGCTCGACGTGCTCGTCGAGGCACAGCTGCCCGGGCGGCTGCAGGCCCCCGTCGAGTCCGCCGCCTACTTCGCGGTGAGCGAGCTCCTCGCCAACGCGGCCAAGCACTCCGGCGCCCGCCAGGTCCACATCCGTATCGAGCACACCGGCCCCGCGCTGCGCGTCACGGTCACCGACGACGGCCACGGAGGGGCGGACCCCTCCCGCGGCAGCGGACTGCACGGCGTACGGCGCAGGTTGAGTACCTTCGACGGGTCCCTGGCCCTGCACAGCCCGCCGGGCGGACCGACCACCGCGACCCTGGAGATACCGTGCGCATCGTCCTCGCCGAAGACCTCTTCCTGCTCCGGGACGGGCTGAGCCGCACGCTCCGGGAGCACGGCTTCGACGTGGTCTCGGCCGTGGACAACGGCCCCGCCCTGCTGCGCGCCCTGCGCGAGGAGCGGCCGGACGCCGCCGTGGTCGACATCCGGCTGCCGCCGACCTTCACCGACGAGGGCCTGCAGGCCGCCCTGGAGGCCCGCCGCACCCGCCCGGCCTTCCCCGTCCTGATCCTCTCCCAGTATGTAGAACAGCTGTACGCCCACGAGCTGCTCGCCGGCGGCCAGGGCGCCATCGGTTACCTGCTGAAGGACCGGGTCACCCACACCGCCCAGTTCATCGACGCCGTACGGACGGTGGCATCCGGCGGCACCGTCATGGACCCGCAGGTCATCGCCCGGCTCCTCGCCCGGAGCGACGCCCGGGGCAACACCTCCGACCTCACCCCGCGCGAACACGACGTACTGAAGCTGATGGCCGAGGGCCGCTCGAACGCCGCCATCATGAACACCCTGCACATCAGCGAGAGCGCGGTCGCCAAGCACACCGCGAGCATCTTCGCCAAGCTGCGCATCGAGTCGTCGGCCGACGACAACCGCCGTGTGCTGGCCGTCCTGGCCTACCTCAGACGCTGACGGACGCCCGGGCCCGGAGAGCTGGGCGCCCCCTCCTTCGCGTCAGCCGAGGTTCTTGGGGCCCAGATACGTGCCACCGCTGGCGTCGATGGTGTTCGCGGTGACGAATCCGCTGTCAGGGGAGGCGAGGAAGGCGACGACCCCCGCGATGTCGGCGGGAGCACCCACGCGTTCGATGGCCTGGCTGCCGGTGACCATCTGCTCCGCCTGCGGATGGCCGAACAGCCAGGCGGTGCGGTCGGTGTGGACGGTGCCGGGCTCGACCGTGTTGATGGTGATCCCCCGCGAGCCGACCGCGTTGGCGAGATTGCGGCCCAGCGTGGCCAGGGCCGCCTTGGACATCGAGTACGCCAGCTCTCCCGGGACCGAGATGCGGGTCACTCCTGAGCCGATGTTGATGATCCGGCCGCCCTCGCCCATCAGCGGGAGCGCGCGCCGGATGAGGAAGTACGGCGCCCTGACGTTCACCGCGAACAGGCGGTCGAAGGCTTCGGGGGTCTCGTCGCCGGCGCCTTTGTCGAGGGCCGCGTTGTTCACCAGGATGTCGAGCCGGTCGGTGCCCGTACGTTCCCGAAGCCCCGCCGCGACCGCGTCGACGAGGGTGTCCGCGTCGCCGGGCACGCCGAGTTCGGCCCGCACCGCGAACGCCTGCCCACCCGTGGCCTCGATCGCGGCCACGGTCTCCTTCGCGGCGCCCTCGTCCCGTCCGTAGTGCACGGCCACCAGGGCGCCGTCGGCGGCCAGGCGCTCGGCGATGCCCCGCCCGATGCCCCGCGACGCGCCGGTGACCAGCGCGGCCTTGCCCGTGAGTGCTGCCATCGGTCCCACTCCTCTCGGATTGCCTCCGCGGTGCCGCGGTACAGCCCCAGAATCCGCCGTCCGGCCTCTGGCCATCAACGGCCGTCTCGGTACCGTTCCGTTAACCGAGCGGTTCACAATCCGGGGGCGGGCGCATGGAGTTGCGGGACATCGAGATCTTCCTGGCCCTTGCCGAGGAGCTGCACTTCGGGCGCACCGCCGAGCGGCTGCACGTCACCCCGGCCCGGGTCAGCCAGTCCGTGAAGAAGCAGGAACGGCGCATCGGGGCCCCACTGTTCGAGCGGACCACACGCACGGTGCGGCTGACGCCGCTCGGCGAGCAGCTCCACCGTGACCTGGCCTCCGGCTACCGGCAGATCATGGAGGGGATCCACAGTGCGACCGCCGCCGCGGGCGGGGTGTGCGGCACGCTGTCGTTGGGCGTCATGGGCTCCGAGACGCTGATGATCGGACATGTCCTCGACCCGTTCCGGGCCCGCCACCCCGCTGTCGAGGTGCGCTACCGCGAGATCCAACCCACCTCTCCCTTCGATGAGTTGCGCGCCGGAGAGGTGGACGCGGCGCTGGTCTGGCTGCCCGTCGACGAACCCGATCTGACCGTCGGACCTGTCACCCACGTCTCCCCCGTGGTCCTGATGGTCAGCACCGGGCATCCGCTCGCCACCCGCGCCTCGGTCTGTCTGGAGGACCTGGGCGACTGCACGGTCCTGGCCTCGCCTTCACTCCCGTCCGGCATGGAGGAGGCGTTCCATCCCCGGCGCACACCCTCGGGGCGTCCCATCCGGCGTGGGCCCACCGCGTCGAGCTGGCACGAGCAGATGTCTCTCGTCGCCGGTGGGAACACGGTGTGCGCGGTGGTGGCCGAGACCGCGCACTTCTACCCCTGGCCCACCATCGCGTATCCGCCCATCCGTGACGCGCCGCACTGCCACTGGGCCCTGGTCTGGCGCACCACCGGCCACACGCCCCTCATCCGCGCCCTGGCCCGCACGGCCGCCGAAGCGATGCCGCAGCACTGACCTGGCACGCCTTGCCCCAAAAAATGATCGAGGGCCGTTTCAGATCTCCTCTGAAACGGCCCTCGACCTGCGACTTCGTAAAGTCGGGACGACAGGATTTGAACCTGCGACCCCTTGACCCCCAGTCAAGTGCGCTACCAAGCTGCGCCACGTCCCGGTGCGTTTCGCGCGCGGTGGAACCGCGTGATCACGCGTTGAGTACTTTACCGCACGCCGGGGACCGCTTCGAAGAGGGCCCGGTGAGGAGTGCCCGGCGGGCGCGGGACAATCGGCGTATGGGCAGCACATCCTCAGGACGGCCGACCGGGGCGCGGGACCGTGACGACGAGGGGCGGGCGCGCAACGCCCGGCCGCGGGACGGGCTGGGGCGGCCGCTGCCGTACGGCGCGGACGGTGTGGAGCGGCAGCCCGAGGGGGTGCTGCGGACGCCGGAGCAGTCCGTCGCGGAGGCCCAGGAGCTGCTGGACGCGGGGAAGCCGTTCCATGCGCACGAGGTGTTCGAGGACGCCTGGAAGTCGGGGCCCGAGGAGGAACGGGAGCTGTGGCGGGGCCTGGCCCAGCTCGCGGTGGGGCTCACGCACGCGGCCCGGGGCAACCTCACGGGCGGGGCGCGGCTGCTGCGGCGCGGTGCCGGGGCGGTGGAGGCCTGGGCGTCGCAGGCGGCGCGGCCACGGCCGTACGGCATGGACCTCGCCGGTCTCGCCGGGTGGGCGCGCGAGCTGGCGCGGACCGTGGAGGAGGACGGACGGGCCGTCGACGCGCGGGCCCGGGCACCCCGCCTGCGACCCTGACCTTGGACGCGGTGCCGTCACTGTCAGTGGCGTACGGCAGACTCAAGGCGTGCGAAAGATTCATGTCATCGGTATCGGCGCGGGCGACCCCGACCAGCTGACCCTCCAGGCGGTCAGGGCGCTGCGGGACACGGACGTGTTCTTCGTCCTCGACAAGGGCGAGGTGAAGAGCGACCTCACGGACCTGCGCCGGGACATGCTGCACACGCACATACCGGAGGGGACGTACCGCGTCGTCGAGGCGCGTGACCCCGACCGTGACCGGACGGCCGGCGGCGCGGCCTACTCCCCCGCCGTCGGGGACTGGCGCAGCGCGCGTGCGGCGATCTACGAGCGGCTGATCGCCGAGGAGCTGGGCGAGGACGAGACCGGCGCGTTCCTGGTGTGGGGCGACCCCGCGCTGTACGACAGCACGCTGGGCATCCTGGAGGAGATCCTGGAGCGCGGCGCGGTGGCGTTGGAGTACGACGTCATACCGGGCATCAGCAGCGTCTCCGCGCTCGTGGCGCGGCATCGGACCGGGCTGAACCGGGTCGCGCGGCCGGTGCAGATCACCACCGGGCGGCGGCTCGCCGAGGGCTTCCCGGAGGGGGTGGACGACGTGGTGGTGATGCTGGACGCGCACCAGACCTTCCGGAAGTACGCGGACGACGACATCGACATCTACTGGGGCGCCTACATCGGCACCCCGGACGAGATCCTCGCCTCCGGGCCGATCGCCGAGGCCGGGCCGCGGATCGAGCGGCTGCGGGCTCAGGCGCGGGAGCGCAAGGGCTGGATCATGGACACGTATCTGCTGCGCCGCAACCCCCGCCAGGGATAAGGCACCCGCGCGGGCCCGTCCCGCATGCGGGGCTGGGCCGCCGGTGTGATCGTGACCTCGTGACGATCACCGAGGAAACCGCGCCGGCCGCCGCCGAGCCACCGGTGCTGGACAAGCGTCAGCGGAACGTCGTCTTCGTGACGATCATGCTGGGGATGCTGCTGGCGGCACTGGACCAGACGATCGTGGGCACCGCGCTGCCGACGATCGTGTCGGACCTCGGTGGTGCCGCGCACATGTCCTGGGTGGTCACCGCCTATCTGCTCGCTGAGACGGTCTCGACCGCGCTGGTGGGCAAGTTCGGCGACCTGTTCGGCCGCAAGGTGGTCTTCCAGGTCTCGGCGATCGTGTTCATCACCGGCTCGTTCCTGTGCGGTCTCGCCGGGAACATGACGCTGCTGATCGCCTGGCGGGCCGTGCAGGGCGTCGGCGCGGGCGGGCTCATGGTGACGGCGATGGCGCTGATCGCCGACGTCATCCCGCTGCGCGAACGCGGCAAGTACCAGGGCGCGATCGGCGCCGTGTTCGGGGTGGCCACCGTCATCGGCCCGCTCCTGGGCGGCCTGTTCACCGACCATCTGACCTGGCGCTGGGCGTTCTACGTCAACGTCCCGATCGCGATCGTCGTCGTGATCGCCGCGGCTCGCACGATCCCCGTGGTGAAGTCGGCGTCCCGGCCGGTCATCGACTACCTCGGCATCGCCCTGGTCGCGGCGGGCGCCAGCGCCCTGATCCTGGCGACGAGTTGGGGCGGCAACGAGTACGCGTGGGGCTCCGGCGTCATCATCGGCCTGTTCGTCGGCGGTGCGATCGCGCTCGGCCTGTTCTGCTGGGCGGAGACCCGGGCGAAGGAACCGATGCTGCCGATGCGGCTGTTCGCCAACCCGGTGTTCACGGTCTGCTCGATCCTCAGCTTCATCGTCGGCTTCGCCATGCTCGGCGCGATGACGTATCTGCCGAGCTATCTCCAGTACGTCGACGGCGACTCGGCCACGATCTCCGGCGTCCGCACCCTGCCCATGGTCATCGGCCTGCTCATCGCGTCCGTCGTCAGCGGCAACGTGGTGAGCAAGACCGGGCAGTACCGGCTCTTCCCGATCGCCGGCTCCCTGGTGATGGGGCTCGGGCTCTATCTGATGTCGCTGATGGGGCCGGACACCGGGGCGTGGCTGGAGTCGCTGTACATGTTCGTGCTGGGCACCGGCATCGGCCTGTGCATGCAGGTGCTGACGATCGCCGTGCAGAACACCGTCGAGTACGCCGACCTCGGCACCGCGACCTCCGGCGTCACCTTCTTCCGTACGCTGGGCAGTTCGTTCGGCACCGCCGTCTTCGGCACCATCTACGCCAACACCCTCGCCCCGAACCTCAAGGACGCCGTCGCCGAGGCCGCGCGGGCGGGCAGCGGCGTCGCCCCCGCGACCATCGCCAAGGCGGCGACCAGCCCGGAGGGCGTGCACCAACTGCCGTCGGCCGCGGCGGCCCCGATCATCGACGCCTACGCCGACACCATCCAGACCGTCTTCCTGTGGACGGTGCCGGTGGCGGCCCTCGGCTTCGTCGTCGCCCTGTTCCTCAAGCAGGTGCGGTTGCGCGACAGCGCCCGGGCCGCCTCGACCGACATGGGTGAGGGGTTCGGGCAGCCGTCCGGGGCGGACTCGCAGCGGGTGTTGGAAGCGGCCGTCGGAAAGATCATCGGTGGTACGGATCTGAACACCGCGCGCCGGATCATGGCGGACTCCGACACCCGCCTCGACATCGCGGGCGCGTGGGCCGTGATGCAGGTGGAGCTGTTCACGCGGCTGGTGGGGCACGCCGGCCTCGGGCTGATCGCCGCCCGCCGCCACATGCCGCCCGAGGTGCTGCTGCCGGTCTTCGACCGGATGGTCGACGAGGGCTATCTGACCCGCGCGGGCTCCCTGTTCTCGCACACCGAGGCAGGGGCCCGCGAGGCCCATGTCATCAGCAAGGCCTGGGCGACCTGGCTGGAGGAGCGGGTGCAGCAGGACATCGGCCGCCCGGCGGGCACGGATCTGCGGGCCGCGGTGGACACGATCTCCAAGCGGCTGCTGGTGGAGGACCTCAGCACCGGACTGCCGCAGCGGCAGCCGGAGTTGGCCGCGAGCCACTGAAAACCAGGTGCCGGGGCGGCCAGGCCGTCGTCATACTCCCGGCATGCCTCCCGTCCGCTTCCACGATCCCGGCCTGCTCTCGTACGACTTCGCCGACGCGGCGCTGGTCCGCTGCCCGCGCTGCGACCGGGTCGCCCATTACGAGCGGCACGCCCGTCCCGAGGCTCGGGTGGTCTGCCGGTCCTGCGGACTGTGCCGGACGAGTACCTGCTGCTGCCGGCCACCGCTGTGGCTGCGCTCCGAGACCCGGCACGGCGATATCTGGGCGTACAACCTCGAACACCTCGACCTGATCCGCCGGTTCGTGGCGGCGGACCTGCGGGAGCGGGACCCCTGGTACGAGCACGGCCGCAAGATGACCGCCGTCGCACGGCTGCCCGCATGGATCAAGAGCGCCAAGAACCGCACCGAGGTACTGCGCGTGATCGACCGGATGCGGGCCTCGGTCATCGAGAGCTGAGGCCGAGCCGCTCCAGGACCGCGGGCACGTCGGACAAGGCCGTCACGTCGGGGGGCAGGGCCGGACGTCGTACGACCACGACGGGCAGCGCGAGTCGGCGGGCGGCCGTGAGTTTGGCGGCCGTCGCCGCTCCCCCGCTGTCCTTCGTCACCACGACGTCGATGCAGTGCGTGGTGAGCAGGGTGGTCTCGTCGTCGACGGTGAACGGGCCGCGTGCGAGCAGGACTTCGGTGCGCGGGGGCATGGGCGGCTCGGGCAACTCGACGGACCGTACGACGAAGTGAAGCTCCGTCAGATGGGCGAAGGCGGCGAGGCCCAGGCGGCCCGTGGTGAGGAACACCCGGGGGCCGAGCAGGGGGAGCAGACCGGCGGCCTCCGCCAGGGAGCCGACCGGGTACCAGCGGTCCTGCGGGCCGGGCCGCCAGCCCGGGCGGCGCAGGACCACCGCCGGAACGCCGGTCGCCGCGGCGGCGCGGGCGGCGTTGGCGGTGATCGCCTCGGCGAAGGGGTGGGTGGCGTCGACGAGGGCGTCCACGCGCTGGTCCCGCAGCCAGGCGGCGAGCCCGTCCGCGCCGCCGAAACCGCCGATGCGGATGTCCCCGGTGACCGTCCCCGGCCGGGTCACGCGGCCCGCGAGGGAGGTGGTGACGCGGACGCCGGGCAGCGCGGTGAGCGCGGCGGCGAGTTCACGGGCCTCCGTGGTGCCGCCGAGGATGAGCACGTGGGGGGACATGAGGCAGAGCCTACGGCGATAGCCCCGGGCACCCTCGCTATGGTCCGGGCATGACGTCTGTGCGTGCTGTGCTCATCGACATCGACGGTGTGCTGACCGTTTCCTGGGAGCCGCTCCCCGGCGCGGTCGAGGCCCTGCGGGAGATCCGCGCGGCCGGGCTGGGAGTCGCCCTGGTGACCAACACGACCTCGCGGACGCGGGCGTCGATCGCCGGGACGCTCGCCGAGGCCGGGTTCGCGGTGGCGGCCGAGGACATCATGACGGCGCCGGCGGTGACGGCCGGGTATCTCGCCGAGCACTTTCCGGGGGCGCGGTGTGCGCTGCTCAACAGCGGGGACGTGCGGGAGGATCTGGCGGGCGTGCGCCTCGTCGACCTCGTCGACGACGATCCGGACGTCGTCGTCCTGGGTGGTGCCGGGGAGGAGTTCGGGTATGCGGCGCTGAACCGGGCGTTCGGGCACCTCCAGCGCGGGGCGCGGCTGGTGGCGATGCACCGGAACCTGTACTGGCGTACGGAGGACGGGTTGCAGTTGGACGCGGGAGCGTTCCTGGCCGGGCTGGAGAAGGCCGCCCGTACCGAGGCGGTGGTGACGGGGAAGCCGTCGCGGGCGTTCTTCGCGTCGGCGCTCGCCCGGCTGGGGGTCGGTGCGGACGAGGCGGTGATGGTCGGGGACGACGTCGAGTCGGACGTGCTGGCGGCGCAGGCGGCCGGGGTCACCGGGGTGCTGGTGCGGACCGGGAAGTTCCTGCCGGAGACGCTGCGGGACGCGAGTGGTACGCCGGATCATGTGATCGACTCGTTCGCGGAGCTGCCGGCGCTGCTGCGGGCGTGGTCGGCGCAGGAGTAGGCGGCGGAGACAAAGGGGCCGGGCGTCAGCGCAGCAGTAGTTGCAGGCCGCCGACGATGGTCGCCGCGATCACCAGTTGTTCGAAGAGTCGCTGGTTGATCCTGTTCACAGCCCACTTGCCGATGAACGCGCCGGGCACGACGAACGCCACGAGCGCGGCGTCAAGGAGCAGTGAGTTCCCGTCGATCAGTCCGAGCCCCACGCTGAAGGGCACCTTGGACGTGTTGACGATGAGGAAGAAGAAGGCGGAGGTGCCCAGGAAGCCGAGCTTCCGGAAGCCCGCCGACAGCAGGTACATCGACATCACCGGGCCGCCCGCGTTCGCGACCATCGTGGTGAAGCCGCCGAGGACGCCGTAGGAGCGGGCCTTGACGCGGCCCGCCCGGGTGGTGACCGCGTCCGGGTCGTCGGCGGCGTCGGCCGTGCGGCGGCGCCAGATCGTCACGCCCGCCATCAGCAGCAGGATCGCGCCGATCGACGTCCGGACGATCGCGTCGTCCGCCCACATCAGGAACAGCGTCCCGAACACCACGCCCGCCGCGACGGCCGGGAACAGCCGCCACAGTGTGGGCCAGTGGGCGTGCCGCCGGTAGGTGAGGACGGCGAGCACGTCCCCGGCGATGAGGATCGGCAGCAGCACGCCGGTGGAGGCGCGGGCGGGCAGGACCGCCGCGAAGACGGCGAGACTGACCGTGTTGGCGCCGCTCACGGCGGTCTTGGAGAAGCCGACGAGCAGCGCCGCGAAGGCGAGTGCGGCGAACCCCCAGCCGGAGATGTCCCAGAGCGTCATCGTGTTCATGCGGAGACCGATGCTATGCGCAGCTATCCGGCCGTCGTAGGGGCGTCTCGCTGGTTGGGCCGACTGCCAGCCGCCTGGGAGGATCTCCCGGGACCTTCACCGACGCAGCTGGAGGAGAGATGGCCGAGGCCCGCGAGCACACGCTTCCCGGGATCGTCGTACGGGAGTGGCCGCACCCCGCGCCCCGCTACCTGGCCCTCGTGGTGCACGGGTACGGGGAGCACATCGGGCGGTACGAGGAGCTCGCCGACGTCCTTGTCGCGCACGGCGCGGCCGTCTTCGGGCCCGATCACCGGGGGCACGGGAAATCGGCGGGCGAGCGGGTGCTGGTCGAGGACTTCGAGGACGTGGTCACCGAGGTGCACGCGGTGGCCGACCTGGCCCGGGCCGGCCGTCCCGGGGTGCCGCTGGTGCTGATCGGCCACTCCATGGGCGGTCTGATCGCCGCCCGCTTCGCCCAGCGGTACGGCGCCGAGCTCACCGCGCTCGTCCTGTCCGGGCCGGTCATCGGGGACTGGTATCTGCCCCGGCAGCTGCTCGCCCTCGACGAGATCCCGGACACACCCATCAGCACGGCCTCGCTGTCGCGCGACCCGGCGGTCGGGACGGCGTACGCGGCGGATCCGCTGGTGTGGCACGGGCCGATGAAGCGGCCTACGGTCGAGTCGTTCGTACGGACGCTGGAGACCGTCGCCGAGGGCGGGGACGTCGGCCCGCTCCCGGTGCTGTGGCTGCACGGCGACGACGACCGGCTGGTGCCCCTGTCGGGCAGCCGGGGCGGGGTGGAGCGGCTCAGCGGGGGCAGGCTGACCGAGCGGATCTACCCGGGCGCCCGGCACGAGGTGTTCAACGAGACGAACCGGGCGGAGGTGTTCGCCGACCTCACCCGCTTCCTGGAGGGCGTGTTCCACGGTTGATCGTCAGGGCGTTTGCACCGGTTCGCCCTGGGCACCCGCGCCCGCATGGAGTGGTTGCGGCACGCGGCCTGCCCGAGTGCCTGGGCGCTCCGCAGCGGACAGACCTCGGGTGTCCGGGGCGGTACCTGCGAGCGGGAACGCGCCGCGCTGCTCCGTACCGGCACGGACGATGCCCCAAGGAGGAGCACTGTATGACTGTGGTGAAGAGCACCCTTCCCGACGCCGCCCGCGAGGTGGCCGGAGAGGCGTTGCAGAGCACCCTCGTGGATCTGCTCGGGATCTCGCTCGTCGGCAAGCAGGCGCACTGGAACATCGTGGGCCCGCGCTTCCGGTCCATCCACCTCCAGCTGGACGAGGTCGTCGCGACGGCCCGCACGTACTCCGACACGGTGGCGGAGCGCGCCGCCGCGCTCGGGCTGCCGCCCGACGGCCGGCCCGAGACGGTCGCCGCCGCCTACGCGCTGCCCGGCGCGAAGGCGGGCTGGCTGCGGGACGACGAGGTAGTGCGGCTGATGGTCGAGACGCTGGAGTCGGCGATCGGCCGGCTGCGCGACCGCATCGACGCCACCGACAAGGCCGACCCGGTCACCCAGGACCTGCTCATCGGCATCACCGCCGAACTGGAGAAGCAGCGCTGGATGTTCGAGGCCGAGAACTGGCCCCGGGACTGACCGCACACGCACGAGGAAGGAGGCCGCCATGACGGACGCCCTCGAACTCGACGCGCTGTGGGAGGACTTCCACCGTGTCGTCAACATGACCTCGCAGGAGCTGGCCGCCTGGCTGCGCGTCAGCGACGCCTCCGAGGAGACGGAACCCGTGCCGGAGCACGCCGGCACCCCCACCGGACAGCATGTCCTGGCGATCCTGCAGAAGCGGCGCACGGACCTCACCGACGACGACATTGAAGTGATGTACGAGGTGGTGGACACCGTCACCGCGCAGGCGGACGTCGAGAACGAACCCGAGCCCGAGGAGACCCGGCGGCGGCACCAGCTGATGACGCTGGGGCACGATCCGCTCAGGCCGTAACGTCCTTGCGCGGCAGCCGGGTTGACGCGAAAGAGGTGGCCGAAGACCGACTGCGGCCCGCGCGGATGATCGTGAAACACTGCTCGCAGTCCTGCCGAGCGAGCAGAGGAGTCACACGTGCCCGGGACCGAGCCGGCCGCCCCGCTGATCGACACGACCAGGCCGCACCCGGCCCGGGTCTACGACTGGTATCTCGGCGGCAAGGACAACTACCCGGTCGACGAGGAACTCGGCCGCCGGATCGCCTCGTTGAACGGCGACGCGCCACGGGCCGCGCGGGCCAACCGGTGGTTCATGCACCGGGCCACGCGCCGGCTCGTGGGCTCCGCCGGCATCCGCCAGTTCCTCGACATCGGCACCGGCATCCCCACCGAGCCCAACCTGCACCAGATAGCCCAGCGGGTCGCCCCGGACGCCCGGGTCGTCTACGTCGACAACGACCCGATCGTCCTCGCCCACGCCGGCGCGCTGCTGCGCGGCACCGAGGAGGGCGTGACGGAGTACGTCCAGGCCGACGCCCGCGACCCGGAGCAGATCCTCGAACAGGCGGGCAGGATCCTCGACTTCGAGCGTCCGGTCGCCCTCTCGCTGATCGCGCTGATGCACTTCATCGCGGACGAGGACGGCGCCTACGACATCGTCGCCGCCCTGGTCGACGCGCTGGCGCCGGGCAGTTGTCTGGTGCTGTCGTGCATGACCGCCGACTTCGAACCGGAGCAGGTGCACGAGGGCATCGCCGCCTACCAGGCGTCGGGCGTCACCCTCGTCGCCCGCGACCGGGCCCAAGTGGGCCGCTTCTTCAAGGGACTCGACCTCGTCGAGCCCGGGATCGTGTCCGTACGGGACTGGCGCCCCGAGCTCGCGGAGGGCGAGTCGGACATCGGCCCCGGGCCGGTGTCGCTGTACGGCGCGGTCGGCATCAAGCCGTGAGGTGGCTCAGCGTCAGGCCGTGAGGCGGCTCAGCGCCGCCGACACCAGCGTCCGCACTCCGGGGGCCAGCACCGACAGGTCGGGGGCGAAGAACGGGCTGTGGTTGTCGGGCACGTTGCCGAACCGCTCCGCGTCCGTCTCCCCCGGGACCGTCTCCCACACCTCGTGCGGTGTCGAGGTCACGTACCAGTAGTCGTAGGGCACTCCCGGGGGCGCGAGCAGGGAGAAGTCCTCGCTGCCCATCTCCGGGCCGAAGTCGAACACCGCGTCGGCGCCGAACAGTTCGCGGTGCACGGCCGCGATCTCCCGGTCGAGGGCGGCGTCGTTGACGGTGTTCGGATACCCGGGGATCACGGTGATCTCCGGCGGCACCGGGCAGCCCGCCGCCAGGCACTCGCCCTCGACGATCCGCCGCACCGCGGTGAGGATCCGCTCCCGCACCCGGTCGTCCTGACTGCGCAGGTTCAGCGCGAGCCGCGCCTCGGCGGGGATGATGTTGCTCTTCGTCCCGGCGTGGAACTGCCCCACCGTCAGCACCGCCGAGTCCTTCGCGGCGACCTCCCGGGAGACCACGGTCTGGAGCCGGGTGACGATGTGCGCGGCGGTGACGACGGGGTCGACGGTGGACTCGGGGCGCGAGCCGTGGCCGCCGACGCCGGGTACGACGACCTCGACGCCGTCGGACGCGGACATGATCAGGCCGGGGGTGTGCGAGTAGCAGCCGGTGCGCCCGGGGACGACATGCTGGCCGAGGACCACGTCCGGGTACGGGAAACGCTCGTGCACCCCGTCCGCGGCCATCACGCCCGCTCCCCCGCCGGCCTCCTCGGCGGGCTGCCCGACCGCCACCAGCGTCCCCGACCAGGCGGCACGCCCGGCGGCGAGCGCCTCCGCGGCCCCCGCGAGCCAGGTGACGTGGCAGTCGTGCCCGCAGGCGTGCATCACGCCGTCGACCGTCGAGGCGTACGGCAGCCCGGTCGCCTCCTGCACCGGCAGCGCGTCCATGTCGCCGCGCAGCCACACCACGGGCCCGTCCCCGTTGGCCAGCACACCGACCACGCCGGTGCGGCCGACGCCTTCGGTCACCGTGAACCCGGCCGCGCGCAGCCGGGCCGCGAGCCGGGCGGCGGTGCGGTGTTCCTGGAAGGACAGCTCGGGGTGGCGGTGCAGGTCGCGGTAGAAGTCCTCCAGGTCGCCGGTCTTCAGCCCGGCGGTCAGATCCTCGGTGAGCCGGGCGACTGCGGCGGGGTCGGTCATCGCGCTCCCTCTCTCCTCGAAAGTGGGCCTCGTGAGCGGGTTCCCCGCCCCGGCGACTCCACCGCTTCACGGCGTGGAGTCGCCGGGGCGGGACCTCACCCCAGCAGCCAGCCCCCGTCCACGGCCAGCCCCACCCCGTTGACGGCCCGGTTGCGCAGCAGGAAGTCCACGGTGTCCACGACGTCGGCCATCGCCGCGAGCCGCCCCGTCGGGGTGCGCTCCCGCAGCCCCGCCAGCACCTCGTCCGGCTTGTCCCGCCAGTAGGGGCTGTCCCCGACCACCCCCGGGTGGACGGCGTTGACCCGGACGGGCGCGAGCTCCACGGCGAGCGTGTGCACAAGGCCGGTCACCCCCGCGTTGACGGTCGCCACGGTCGTCGCGCCCCGATAGGGCCGCTCCTTGGCCTGCCCGCCGAACAGCACGATCGCGCTGTCGGCGTGCAGGCCGGGCCGCAGGGCGTGCACGGCCTCGGTGTAGCCGACGAGCTTGAGCGTGACGAGGTGGACAGCGGCGTCGACGTCGTAGGCGGCCACCCGGTTGTCGTCGCGGGAGACCCCGGCCAGCACCAGATGGTCGACGCGTCCGACACCGGCCAGCGCGGCGCCGATCTCCCGGGGGCGGGAGAGGTCCAGGGCGAGGCCGCGGGCGCCGATCTCCTTGGCCGCGGTGTCGGTGCGGTGGGCGTCGCGGCCGGTGATCAGCACCTCGTCGCCGCGTCCCGCGCGCATCCGTGCGAACTCCCGGCCGATGCCGGAGGTCCCGCCGATCACCACGACCCGGTTCATCGCATGCCCCTCAGATAGTCCCAGTCCCGGGTGAAGCGGTAGGAGTGCCGGGACGGCGGCTGCGGGGCCTGCGTCTCCAGCCAACGCACCGGGCCCGCACCGGCGTTGGTGAACCCGTGCACACAACCGGCGCCCGCCCAGGCGAGATCGCCGGGTCCGAGGTGGTAGCGCGCGTCGTCGAAGGTCGCCTCCACCACCCCTTCGAGGATCAAGTACGTCTCCTCGAAGGGGTGGTCGTGGGTGCCCGCGACGCCGTCGACGGCGTACTGCACCATGAACATCGTCGAGGCGACCGCGCCCAGGTCGGCGTCGACCATCATCTTGACCGTGATCCCGCTGTAGACGAGCAGCGCGGTCCGCATGCTCGCCGACACGGCCAGCAGGTCCTGGGACTGTTTGCCGGGGTCCATCTGCGCGGGCTCGAAGTGGCCGAAGGAGCGGGTGCGGAGGTCACGGACGTCGATCCGGACAGGGTCCCGGACGGGCAGGTCGGGCACGGGCTGGGTGTCGTACCCGTAGCGGGCGCGCGGCACGGGGGCGAGCATGTCGGCCCAGCGTGCGCCGGTGTCCCCCGCGCCCCGCCAGGCGTGCGGGACACCGGTCGGCAGCAGGCCGTAGTCGCCCTCTTCGAGGAGGTACGACCCCTCGGGCAGATCGAGGATCACGGTCCCGTCGAGGAGGTGGAAGCTCTCCTCGTACGAGTGCACATGCGCGCCGACCCGGCCGCCCGGCCGCAGCTCGCAGACACCGAAGCCGGTGTGCACGCTCCCGTCCGTCTCACCGACCAACTCCCGCCGCCGGTAGCCGTGTTCGTCGACTTCCGGCGCGAGGACCTCGGCGGCGCGACGCACCAGGTGCGCGGTCACCGGGCCGCCTTCGCCGCCAGGAGCCGGTCACGGGACTCCTCCACCAGGCGCCGGGCGCGGGCCACGTCGGCCGTCAGCCTGCCGTCCCGCTTGCGGATCACGCCGTCGACGATGACGGTGTCCACGTTGGAGACGTCGGCGGACAGGGTGACGGCGGCGGCGGGGTCGTGCACGGGGGCGACGTTCAGCGCGGTGGCGTCGATCGCGACGACGTCGGCGCGCTTGCCGGGGGTCAGGGAGCCGGTGCGGTCCTCCAGGCCGGCCACATGGGCGCCGTTGCGGGTGGCGATCTCCAGCATCTGACGTGCCGTCAACATGGTGTCCGGCACCGGCATGTTGGCGTGCCAGCAGTCCGCGTTGAGCCGGGCGCGCTCGGCGCCGAAGGCCGCGCGGATCTGGGTGAACATGTCGCCGGGGACGGTGGTGACGACGTCGATGCTGAGCGAGGGGCGCAGTCCGTGTTCGATGGCCTTCATCACCGGTGGCCAGCCGTGTCCCATCTGCGTCTCGACCTGCGGCGCGATGGACACCGTACCGCCGCTGTCGGCGACCATCCGCCACTCGTCCTCGTGGAGGTAACAGCAGTGGATGTACGTGGTGTCGGGGCCGAGGAGGCCGAGGTCGTGGAGCTGCTTGACCATGCCGAAGCGGCCGGCGAGGCGGCCCATCGCCACGTGCACGGTGATCGGGATGTCCAGGTCGCGGGCGAGGGCCCATTCGGCGGTGACGACGTCGTTCACGCAGAACCCGGGGCCGCGGGTGGCGAGGGCCAGGGTCAGCAGGCCGGTGTCGGAGGCGAAGTACTCGGTGCGGATGCGGCGCACGTCGTCGCCCGGTATCGCGATCTTGCTCTCGAACCAGTAGTCCGCGAGGGAGGTGTTGGCGCTGCCGTACGCGTACTGCGCCCGGATGCCGGACTCGGTGAGGGCCTGGATCGCGGCGTCGGGGTGGGCGGGGGTGTTGTTGATGTGGGACCAGTCGACGAGCGTGGTGATGCCGGCGTTGAGGCACTCCAGGGCGCCCGCCAGGTTCGCCGCGTAGACGTCCTCCGGGGTGTAGAGCGGGGCGAAGGTGTCGAGGATGTCGACGAAGTAGTCGTCGAGGGTGGCGTCGGGGGCGACCCCGCGGATGGAGGCCTCCCAGGTGTGGCGGTGGGTGTCGACGAAGCCGGGGATCACGATCCGGCCCGTCATGTCGAGGACCTCGGCGTCCGCGTCGATCCGCGGCGCCACGGCCTCGATCCTCCCGTCCTCGATGAGGACGTCCCCCTGGGGAAGGTCCCCGATGTCGGGGTCCATCGAGATCACCTGACCTGCGCGCAGGAGTGTCCGAACGGTCATCGCCCTTCCTCCTTCGGGGTGTTCGGTACGCGGTGGGGCCCTTCGGCTGTTCTTCAGTACGCGGTGAGGTCGCGGACGGCTGCCACGACCTTGTCGACGGTCGGGATGACCCGCTCCTCCAGCGCGTCCGCGAAGGGCAGCGGCACACACTCCCCCGCCACGCGGCGCACGGGTGCGTCCAGCAGGCCGAAGCCCTCGTCGGCGACGACCGAGACGACGGTGGCGCCCCAGCCGCCCTGGTACGGGTTCTCCTCGACGGTGACCAGCCGCGACGTGCGGGCCAGCGAGGCGAGGACGGTGCGCATGTCCAGCGGCACCAGACAGCGCAGGTCGACGACCTCGGCCTCGATACCCTCCTCGGCGAGCAGCGCCGCGGCCCGCAACGCCAGCGGAACCATCGCGGCGAGGGCCACCAGGGTCACGTCGGCGCCCTCCCGCACGACGGCCGCGCGGCCCAGCTCGACCACATGGTCCGGCGGCGCGGGCGAACCCTTGGACGCCAGCAGGCCCTTGTGCTCGAAGAACACCACCGGGTCGTCGCTGCGGATCGCCGCCGCCATCATGCCGACCACGTCGGCGGGCGTGGCGGGCGCGGCGATCTTCAGCCCCGGGACGGTCAGCGCCCAGTTCTCGGTGGCCTGCGAGTGCTGGGCACCGAAGCCGAGCCCGCCGCCGTTGGCGGTGCGAACGACGAGGGGCACGGTGACCTGACCTCCCGTCATGTAACGCACCTTGGGTATCTCGTTGGCGAGGTAGTCCCAACAGCAGGCCAAAAAGTCCGAGAACATGATCTCCGCGACCGGCCGCATCCCGGTCATCGCGGCGCCCATCGCCGCGCCGACGATGGCCTGTTCGGAGATCGGCGTGTCCCACACCCGCTCCGGCCCGAACTCCTCGATCAGCCCGGCGGTGGTCTTGAACACGCCGCCCGCCGCCCCGATGTCCTCCCCGAGGCAGACCACGGCCGCGTCCCGCCGCATCTCCCGCGCGATGCCCTCGGCGACGGCCTCCCGATAGGTGATCACGTCCGCCATGCGGCACCTCCGTCCGCCCACACGTCGGTCAACGCGGCACCCGGCTCGGGCGCGGGAGCGTTCTTCGCCGCGTCCACCGCCTGCCGTACGGCCTCCTGTGCGCGCTCGTCGGCCGCGGTGACCGTCTCCGCGGGCACCCCCAGCTCGGTCAGCCGGCCCCGTGCGATGTCCAACGGGTCGTGCTTGAGCCAGCGTTCGACCTCCTCGGCCGGGCGGTAGGCGGCCGGGTCGGACCTGCTGTGCCCGAAGTGCCGGTAGGTGGCGGCCTCCAGCAGAGCGGGCCCCTCTCCTGCCCTCGCCCGCCCCGCGAGCCGGGCCACGGTGTCGCGTACCGCCACGACGTCGTTGCCGTCGACGCTCTCGCCGGGGATGCCGTACGCGGGCGCCCGGTCGGCCGCCGGGCGGGCCACCGCGGTGACGTCGGCGATCGGGGTGTATTCCATGTAGAGGTTGTTCTCGCAGACGAACAGCACGGGCAGCTTCCACACGGCGGCCAGGTTGAGCGCCTCGTGGAAGGCACCGATGTTGGTGGCGCCGTCCCCGAAGAAGGCGACGGCGATCTGACCGGTGCCGCGCAGCCGGGCCGACCACGCGGCACCGGCCGCCATCGGGAGGTGGGCGCCGACGATGGCGTAGGAGCCGAGCATGCCGGTGGCGGCCTTGGTGAGGTGCATGGAGCCGCCCTTGGCACCGCACAACCCCGTGGCCCTGCTCATGAGTTCGGCGAGGCACTCCTCCGGGCCGGCGCCGCGGGCCATCGCGTGGTGGTGGCCGCGGTAGGTGGCGAAGACGTAGTCGTCCGGGCGCAGCGCGGCGCTCGCGCCGACGGCGATCGCCTCGTGGCCGGCGGCGAGGTGGGTCGTGCCCTTGACGAGGCCTTGGAGGAACAGGTCGTGGGCGGCCTTCTCGGTGCGGCGGATGACGGCCATCTGCTCGTACATCGCGAGGAGTTCAGCGGTGTCCATCGCCGGTACCTGTGGTGTTGAGATGGGACTGCGACTCCCGTCGCGTGTTCAGTTCGCCGCCGACCGTCCAGTACTTGCGGCCCGCGACGAGGAGTTCCTCGGCCGGGAACTTGGTGATGACCTCGCAGCCGTCCGCGGTGACGACCAGCTCCTCCTCGATGCGGGCCGCGGACCAGCCGTCGGCGGCGGGCCAGTAGGTCTCCAGGGCGAACACCATGCCCTCTTCGAGGACTTCGGGGTGGTCGAGGGAGACCAGGCGGCTGAAGATGGGCTTCTCCCAGATCGACAGGCCCACCCCGTGGCCGTACTGGAGGGCGAACGCGGCGGTCTCGTCGGCGAAGCCGAACTCCTCGGCGCGCGGCCAGACTTGGACGATGTCGGCGGTGGTGGCACCTGGGCGGACGAGGGCGATGGCCTGGTCCATGTACTCCCGGCAGCGGACGTAGGCGTCCCGTTGGGCGCGGGAGGCGCTGCCGACCGCGAAGGTGCGGTAGTAGCAGGTGCGGTAGCCGAGGTGGCTGTGCAGGATGTCGAAGAAGGCGGGGTCGCCGGGGCGGATCAGGCGGTCGCTGTAGACGTGCGGGTGGGGTGAACAGCGTTCGCCGGAGATGGCGTTGACGCCTTCGACGTACTCGCTGCCGAGGTCGTACAGGACCTTGCTCACCAGGCCGACACACTCGTTCTCCCGCACTCCGGGGCGCAGATACCCGTACAGCTCCTCGTAGGCCGCGTCGACCATCGCGCAGGCCTGGGTGAGCAGGGCTATCTCGTCCTGGGTCTTGGTGCGGCGGGCCTCCAGGAAGACCTGCTGGCCGTCGACGACGTCGATGCCCTCGGCGCGCAGCGCGGCCAGGATCGGCATCTCGGCGACGTCGATGCCCAACGGCTCGCCCGCCAGGCCGTGTTCACGCAACTCGGCGGCGATCTTCCGGGCCACGTCCGCGGCGATGCCCGCGTCCGGGTGGAAGGCGCCGCGCAGGGTGGAGATGCCGGCGCGGGCGCCGGTGGGCGGGCCCTCCTTGCCGTCGCTGTAGTCCAGCCACGGGTTGTACAGCTGGTGGTGGCGGGCGGCGGAGCCGAAGTCCCAGACGACCGGGTCGCCGCCGCGCACCAGCAGGGCGAAGCGGATCAGCTTGTCCATCGCCCAGGTGCCGATGTGTGTGGCGGTCATGTAGCGGATGTTGGCGAAGTCGAAGCTGAGCAGCGCGCCGAGCGAGGAGCGGTTCAGGGCCTCGTGGAGCCGGGCCGGCCGCTGTCGGCGCAGCCGGTCGAGGTCGATGCGCTGTTCCCAGTCGACGGCGTTGGGTCCGAATGTGCGGATCGCCATGGCGACCACCCCCATTGCGGAGTGAACGACCGCGCGGGGAGGGTGTCAAGTGTCACTGAACACAAACCATACCCCGGTGGCTGGTTCCTCTCCATCGTTGCAGTAGCGGTGCGGGGTCGTCGACTCGAAGCAGACCGCACCGCCGGGACGCAGTGTGTGCGTTTCGAAACCGAGGGTGAGGGTGAGTTCGCCGGAGATCAGATAGCCGTACTCAGTGCCCGCGTGGCGCATCAGGCCGCCCGAGGTGGAGGAGGAGCCACCGGGCCGGTAGGTGACGAGCAGGAAGTCCACGTCCGTGCCCGGGACATGCCCGAGCCGCTCCCACACGACACCGGAGTCCAGCTCCAGCACCTCGCGCTCACCGGGCGTGATCAGTGGTCCGATGCGCCGCGCAGGGTCGGCCGCGAAGGCGGCGAGGGCGTGCGCCACCAAGGCACTGCCGGTCGCGGCGACCGTCTCCCGCTGCTCGAAGAGAGCCTCCACGGAGATGTTCAGGACCGTGGTGATCGCGTACAGCGTGCTCACCGACGGCTGACTCTTGCCGGTCTCGATCTGGGAGACCAGGCTCGCGGAGACGCCGACCTCGCGGGCCAGGCCGCGCAGACTCACGCCGCGCTCCTGGCGCGCCTGGCGGATGCGGGCACCGACGGGCGGCACGTCGGCTGGGGACACGGGCGGCACCTCTCGTGGACGGTCGTGTGCAGTTTCATTGAACAGCCGCGGCTCACTTGCCGTCCAGCAACCGCTCCAGCCGGTCGAAGCGTTCGTGCAGCGCGCGCACCGCCTCCTCGCCCAACTCGTGGGCGCCGTACGCCAGATGGTGCCGACGCTTCTGCTCCCGTCCGACGAACCAGGTGGCCAGCGCGGCGGTGACCATGCCGTACGTGGTGATCCCGACGACCATCACGACCGCGCCGACGACCCGGCCCCACGGGGTCACGGGGAAGAAGTCGCCGTACCCGACGGTCGTCGCGGTCTCGATCGACCACCACAGGGCCTTCGGGTACGACGTCAGATTCGCGCCCCGCGCTCCCTCTTCGGCTCCGATCACGGCCCATGACCCGGCGAGCATCACCACGACCAGGACGGCCGTCGCCGCGCCCGCCGCCTTCAGATGCAGGGACCGCCCCTCCCGGCCGAGCAACACCGCGACCGCCCTGGTGAGAAATCCGGGCAGCATGACGACTCCTTGGGACGCGGACGGGCCATGGGCCCAGTGTCGGCGCCGCCCGCGGGGCGGGCATGCCGGGCGGGGCGTTCGAGTTGCCGCGCGGCCACGGCCGATGTGGGCTGTGAGGGCCGCTTGGACAACGCCGGAGGACCCGTGACGCCCCAGCCCCGATCCGTGCCGGAGACGTTCGCGTTCGCCTGCGGAGACTGCGGGCACGACTGGGAGGCCACGTTCCAGGTCATGTTCTTCACGGACCCGCTGGACCCCTCGGGCCTGACCACCCAGGAGTACGTCGACGAGGCGGGCCGGGCCGTCAGATCGCCGCTCGCCGAGGCGGTCTGCCCGCGGTGCGGCAGCCGGAAGGTGCACGTCCTGGAGGCGGGCCTCGCCGAGCGGGCCCGGAAGGCGGAACAGGAACGCGCCGCGCACCCGCCACGCCACCGCCCCCATTTCCCCCACCGCTCGCCCGAACGGCCGGACTGAGCCGCGGGCGGCCACGCTCACCCTCTCCTCTGCCGGATTCCCGGGACATCGTGATCATCGGGCGGCACAATGGCACCGGCGGTCGGCGGTGCCTCGATCGCGGGATCGCGGGATCACAGGGGCGAGGAGAGGACGGACGACGTGAGTGACACCCCCTCCAGCGGGACGTCGAGGCTCAACACCGCCGTCGCGCACAACGCGCGCGTGTGGAACTACTGGATCGGCGGCAAGGACAACTACGAGGTCGACCAGCAGGTCGGCGAGCACGTCGCCACGATGTTCCCGATCATCCGGGACATCGCCCGCGCCGACCGCGAGTTCCTCGGCCGCGCGGTGACCCATCTGGCCGGCGACCGCGGGGTGCGGCAGTTCCTGGACATCGGCACCGGTCTGCCCTCCGTCGACAACACCCACGAGATCGCCCAGCGCATCGCGCCGGACGCGCGGATCGTCTACGTCGACAACGACCCGATCGTCCTCGCCCACGCCCGCACCCTGCTGACCAGCACCCCCGAGGGCGTCACCGACTACATCGACGCCGACGTCCACGACCCGGCCGCGATCCTCGAACGGGCCGGAGGCACCCTGGACTTCAGCCGTCCCGTCGCCGTGATGATGCTGGGCATCCTCAACTTCGTCCTCGACTACGACAAGGCCCGGGACATCGTCCGCCAGGTCCTGGCGGCGGTCCCGTCCGGCAGCTGTCTCGTGCTGACCCACCCCACCTTCGACCACGAGCTCGGTGGCGCGGGCCAGATCCCGGCGATGAAGTTCTGGAACGAGAACGCCACCCCGCCGATCACGGCCCGCAGCGGCACGGACATCGCCGCGTTCTTCGAGGGCCTCGACTTCCTCGACCCGGGCCTGGTGTCGTGCTCGCAGTGGCGGGCCGACGTGAACTCGCCTGTCGTGGTGCCGCAGTTCGGCGCGGTGGCCGTGAAACCCTGACACGGGACCCGTACCGGCAGACCCGTCGTGGAGGACGTATGACCACCCTTGCCGACCCCGTACCCGGCGGACGTCCCGGTGACGTCGAGCGCGCCACCGCGCTGAGCGGCGAGCTGTCCGGGAGAGGCGTGCACGGGGTGGTGCTGGCGTACGTCGACACCGCGGGCGTCGGCCGGGTGAAGACGGTGCCCACGGCGAAGCTCGCCTCGGCGGCGGCCTGGGGCGTCGGCATGTCCCCGGTGTTCGACACCTTCCTCGCCAACGACTCCATCGTGACGACCGACGTCCTGGGCTCGCCCGACGGCGACCTGCGGCTCTACCCCGACCTCGACCAGCTGGTGGTCCTCGCCGGGCAGCCCGGCTGGGCGTGGGCGCCGGTCGACCGGATCACCCAGGAGGGCGAGCGGCACCCCGGCTGCACCCGCACGCTGCTGCGCCGGCTCGTCGCGGACGCCGAGCTGCGGCACGGTCTGGCCTTCAAGGCGGCCGTCGAGGTCGAGTGGGCGGTGGGCCAAGGCCCGGCGGCCCAGGGCGACTTCACGCCCGCGCTGTCGGGTCCGGCCTACGGAGCCGTCCGCCAGGTCGAGCTGAGTGAGTACACGGCCGACCTGCTGGCGGCGTTCGCGGCGCAGGGCGTCGAGGTCGACCAGCTCCATCCCGAGTACGCGGCAGGGCAGTTCGAGGTGTCGGTCGGCGCCCTGGACCCGGTGGCGGCGGCCGACCGGAGCGTGCTCGTACGCCAGACGATCCGGGCGGTCGCCCAACGACACGGTCTGGTCGTGTCGTTCGCCCCGGCCGTCTTCGCCGAGGGTGTCGGCAACGGCGGCCACCTCCATCTCTCCGCCTGGCGCGAGGGCGCCAACCTGCATACGGGCGGCGGGGGTCAGTACGGCATGACGGCCGACGCGGAGGCGTTCGCGGCCGGTGTCCTGTCCCACCTCCCCGCGCTCACGGCCGTCACCGCCCCGAGCCCGGCGAGCTACCTGCGCCTCAAACCCTCCCAGTGGGCGGGGGTGTTCACCGCGTGGGGCCGCGAGACCCGCGAGGCCGCGGTCCGTGTCGTCACCGGCACGCTGGGCCTGCGCGACCAGGCCGCCAACCTGGAGGTCAAGCCGGTCGACCTGGCGGCGAACCCGTATCTGGCCCTCGGCTCCGTCATCGCGGCGGGCCTCGACGGCATCGCCTCGGCCGCCGTGCTCCCCGAGGAGATCACCGGCGACCCGGCCCTGCTCGACGCCGACCGGGCGGCGGCCCAGGGGGTACGCCGGCTGCCGACCTCGCTCGCCGAGGCGGTCGCCGAGTTCCGCAAGGACGAGTGTCTGCGGGGCGCCCTCGGCCCGGTCCTCGCCGACGCGGTGATCGCCGTAAGGGAAGGCGAGGCCGCGTCCGTGGCCGGCCTTGACGACGCCGGGATCGCGGCGGCGTACCGCTGGAAGTACTGACATGACCGCGGTCCACGAGGCGCTCGCGCGCCTGAGCCTGGTCGACCACCACTGCCACGGCGTGGTCACCGAGGACCTCGACCGGGACGGCTTCGAGGCCCTCCTCACCGAGGGCGGCCGCTGGCCGGGCAGCGGCATCTCCCCCTTCGACACCCCGGTCGGCGTCTCGGTCCGCCGCCACTGCGCGCCCCTGCTGGACCTGGACCGGCACGCCCCGCCGGAGGAGTATCTGGCGCGCCGGGCGGAACTGGGCGCGCGGGAGGTGAACCGGCGCTTCCTGGCCTCCGCGGGCACCGGCAGCTACTTCCTGGACACCGGCTTCGGCCCGACCGAGCTGGCCGCGGACGACGTGTACGAGGTCGTACGGCTGGAGAGCGTGGAGGAAGCGCTGGTGGCGAAGGGCGTCGAGCCCGACGACTACGCCGACGCCTTCCGCACGGCCGCTCTCCGGGCCGTCCGGCGCCCGCGGGTGGTGGCGGTGAAGTCGGTGGCGGCCTACCGCACGGGCTTCGACCTGGACCCGGCCCGGCCGTCGGCCGCGGAGGTGGAGCGTGCGGCCCGGGAGCGCCTGGCGGCGGGCGGGCGGCTGACAGACCCGGTCCTGGTACGGCACCTCCTGTGGACGGCCGTCGACCTCGGCCTCCCCCTCCAGCTCCACACGGGCTTCGGCGACAACGACATCCGCCTGCACCAAGTCGACCCCGCCCACCTCACGGACTGGCTGCACCTGACCGCCGGTACCATCCCCGTCCTGCTGCTGCACTGCTGGCCGTACCAGCGGCAGGCCGGCTATCTGGCCGCGGTCTTCGAGCAGGTGTACCTGGACGTCGGCCTCACCCTGCACCATGTGGGCCCGGCGCGGGCCCGGGCCGTCCTGGAGGAGGCACTGGAGATCACACCGTTCCGCAAACTGCTGTACAGCTCCGACGCCTACGGTCTCGCCGAGTTCTACCGGCTCGGCGCGCTGGCGTTCCGCCGGGGACTGGGCGAACTGCTCCAGGACCGGGTGGACGCCGACGAGCTGAGCCGCCCCGACGCGCTGCGGCTCGCGGAGTGGGCGGGAGCACACAATGCGCGTCGGCTCTACCGCCTTTCCGGCCCCTCCTGAAAGTATGATCAAGCAATGTCTGACATGACCGAAACCACGCCCGGCTGGCTGACGACCGACGACCTCGAGCAGGCGCGTGCCCGGATGCCGATCCTGTACGTCGAGGCGGTGCCCGTGCGCGTCGACGACAGCGGCGAAGTCACCAGCGTCGGCCTGCTGCTGCGCATCGGCCCCGACGGAACGGTCAGCCGGACGCTGGTCTCCGGCCGCGTGCTGCACCACGAGCGCGTCCGCGACGCCCTCATGCGCAACCTGGAGAAGGACCTCGGCCCGGTGGCGCTGCCCCGCATCCCGACCGCCCCGCAGCCCTTCACGGTCGCCGAGTACTTCCCGACGCAGGGCATCACGCCGTACCACGACCCCCGTCAGCACGCGGTGTCGCTGGCCTACGTCGTCCCGGTGACGGGCGACTGCCGCCCCCGGCAGGACGCTCTCGACCTGGTCTGGTTCAGCCCCCAGGAAGCGCTGTCGGAGGCGGTGCAGAGCGAGATGCCGGGCGGGCACGGGGTGCTGCTGAAGCAGGCGCTGGCGCATGTGGGGTGCGTGATCTGACCGCGTCGGCAGACGCTTGACGCTCGCGGACAATGAGGGGACAGTTGGGCATATACGTCGTAAACATACGGCGTCTGGAGCGAAGGATCCGGGCCCATGAGCCCACCCTCGACCGTGCTCGTGACCGGCGGAGCCGGTTTCATCGGCAGTCACGCCTGCGTCGTCCTGCTCGACCACGGCTACGAGGTGATCGTGGTCGACGACTACTCCAACAGCACCCCGCAGGTCCTGACCCGCGTGGAGCGGATCGCCGGCCGGTTCGTGGGCGCCGTCTACCAACTGGACGTCCGTGACCGTCGCGCTCTGTCGGCCGTGTTCGACCGGCATGCGGTGGACGCCGTCATGCACTTCGCCGCGTACAAGGCCGTGGGCACCTCCACGCGCATGCCCGTCGAGTACTACGACGCCAACGTCGGCGGCACCACGGCCCTGCTCATGACCATGCACGAGCACGGGGTGTACCAGCTCGTGTTCTCGTCGTCCTGCGCGATCTACGGCGAGGCGGGGCCCGGCCCTCTGCCCGAGACCACCCCGGCCCGGCCCACCAACCCATACGCGGCCTCCAAGTGGCTCTGCGAGCAGATCCTCGCCGACGTCTGCCGACGGTGCCCCGAGTACACCGTGCTGAACCTGCGGCACTGCAACCCGGCCGGCGCCCACCCCAGCGGGCTGCTCGGCGAGGATCCCCGCGGCACTCCCGAGAACCTGATGCGGTGCGTGGCCCAAGTCGCCGACGGCCGACAGCACCGCCTTCGGGTGTACGGGAACGACTATCCGACGCCCGACGGAACCGCGATCCGTGACTATCTCCACGTCATGGACACCGTCGAGGCCCATCGCGTCGCCCTCGACCATCTCGCCGACGGGCCGGGCATGCATGTGTACAACCTGGGTGTCGGCCGGGGCAGTTCGGTCCTGGACGTCGTCGCCGCGTTCTCCGCCGTGTCCGGCAGGCCTGTCCCCTACGAGCTCGCACCCCGCCGCCCGGGCGACGTGGCCGCGCTGGTCGCCGACACGAGTGCCGTGGCACGCGACTGGGGCTGGCGACCCACCCGGGGCCTCACCGACAGCTGCCGGGACACCTGGCGCTTCCAGCAGCTCAACCCGAACGGGTACGCCGGGTCGGCGCGGCGGCCGGGCTCGAAGAGGTGACCCGGGCGGGCCGCCCCGCGAGGGCGAACGCCGTCTCCACGAGAGCGATGTGACTGAACGCCTGCGGCGCGTTGCCCAGTTGGCGGCCCACGTCCGGGTCCCACTGCTCGGAGAGCAGACCGACGTCGTTGCGGATCGCGAGCACACGCTCGAAGGCCTCGCGCGCCTCTTCCGGACGACTGGTCGCGGCGAGGGCGTCGGCGTACCACAGGGAACACGACACGAACGCGCCCTCGCTGCCCGGCATGCCGTCCACCTCGTGCACACCGGGCCCGGACTGCGCGTACCGCCGTACGAACCCGCCGTGCCGCAGCCGCTGCATGGCCCGCACGGTCCCGAGCACGCGCTCGTCCCTGGCCGGCAGGAAGCCGAGCCGGGGAATCAGCAGAGCGGAGGCGTCGAGGGCCGAGGAGCCGTAGGACTGGACGAAGGACCCCAGGGCCGGGTTCCAGCCCTCCTGGCAGACCTGCCGGTGCATCTCGTCCCGCATGGCCCGCCAATCGGCCGAGGCACCGTTCCTGCCGAGCAGCTGCCCCATCCGCAGCGCGCGGTCGGCGGCCACCCACACCATGACCTTGGAGTGCGTGAACTGCCGGGCCGGCCCGCGGACCTGCCACAGCCCTTGGTCGGGTTCGCGCCAGTGCCGCTGGAGGTGCGCCATGAGCGCCTCCACCAGATCCCAGAGGTGGGCCGGCAGCGGGATGCCGGCGCGCAGCGAGAGGTACAGCGTGTCCAGGACCTCGCCGTACACGTCCAGTTGGAACTGTTGCACGGCCGCGGTGCCGAAGCGGACCGGCCGGGAGCCCTCGTATCCGGGCAGCCAGGGCGCCTCGGTCTCGGGCAGCAGACGCTGGCCGCCGACGCCGTACACGGTCTGGAGATCGGCCGGGTCTCCGGCGAGGGCCCGCACCAGCCAGTCCAGCCAGGCCGTCGCCTCCTCCCGGTAGCCACTGCGCAGCAGACAGGACAGGGTCAGGGTGGAGTCACGCAACCAGCAGTAGCGGTGGTCCCAGTTGCGTTCGCCGCCGAGTCGCCCGGGCAGCGAGGTCGTGGGAGCCGCGACGATGCCGCCGGTGGGAGCGTAGGTGAGGGCCTTGAGGGTGATCAGCGAGCGCAGCACCGCCTCGCGGTACGGGCCCTCGTAGCGGCACCGGGCGCTCCAGCGGCGCCAGAAGTCGCACGTCTCCTTCAGGACCGTCTCGGCGGGCACGAACAGCGGCGCGGGCGGTTCCGGCAGGTGTGAGGGGGCCCAGACCAGAGTGAACGCCAGCCGTCGTCCGGCCGAGACGGTGAACTCGTGCACCGTACGGTCCTCACGCGCGGACTCCCGCACCCGGCCGTCGGTGTGCAGCCAGACGGCGTCCGGTCCGGCGACCGCCACCGCGCACTGGTCGACGGCCCGGATCCAGGGTGTGACCCGCCCCTGGTGGAAACGCAGCCGCAGCTCGCTGCGCAACCGCACGGTGCCCGTAAGTCCCTCCACCACCCGCACCAGACACGGCAGTTGATCCCGGGGCGGCATGAAGTCCGTGACCCGGACGGCGCCGGTGGGGGTGTCCCAGCGCGAGTCGAGGACCAGGGTGTCCCGCCGGTATACCCGGTGCGCGCAGGTGCCGCCGCCGACGGGGGCCACCCGCCAGTGGCCGTTGTCCCGCGTCCCCAGCAGGGCGGCCAGACAGGCGGGCGAGTCGAAGCGGGGCAGGCACAGCCAGTCGACGGAACCGTCCCTGCCGATCATGGCGGCGGTCTCCAGGTCGCTGAGGAGGGCGTAGTCCTCAATGGGTGCATTCATGGTCGGGTCCGCTCGCGGTCATGCCGCTCTCCATCCCGGTGCCCTTCATCCGCCACCCTTTCAAAAAGGCGTATATTTACGGTGTATACGTACATATTGCGCCTCAGTCGCGACGCGGGTCAAGCCGCCCTCGCACCTCTTGACGAGATACCCAAGTCGCCCGAAAGTGTATATATACGTCGTAAACGTACATGGGCTAGGAAGGTCCGCCCGAGGGAAGTGGAAACAGCTCGTGCGGTGCGTCATTGAGTCTCTTCAGCACACGGAGCAGCTCCGGATGGTCGGTCAGCTCGCCCCCCTTGTACTCCCAGGAGAACGTCAGCTGGCCGAGCCAGTCGGAGCGCTGCCACTGCGCGATCATCCCGGTCAGCTCGTCGGCCGTGGGCCAGCGCCACTGCTCGAAGGAGAATGCCTGGAGCATGCCCACGTACCGGGTGACCCCGGCCTCGCGGAGGCGATCGAGCGTGCGCGGGATCTTCGACCAGTCACACGGCTCACCAGCCAGGCACGGATAGACGTCGACACTCATCACATCCGTCGTGCCGCGGAACGCCGCGAAGTGGTCAGGCCGGTCGACGTTGACCATGGTGAAGCGGCTGGTGTTCGGGTCGAGCGAGCGCACCAGTGCTGCCCGCGCGCGGACATCGGCGGCGGCGCCCGGGCAGTTGAGGTCGGTGTTGGGCTCGTCCGCGATGAAATAGCCAGAAACCCGGGCGTCGTCGACCAGGTCGTAGCGCGCGAAGCGCCGACCGACCTCCGCGTCGGTCCAGTTCCAGCGACAACGCTTCTTGTCGTATCCGCCGAGCCACACCAGGGCGCGCTGCCCCGTGGTGACGCTCGCGACTTCGTCGGGCGTGACGTCGACCAGCGAGTAGCCGTAACGCTCGGTCGCCGGATCCGTGGTGTTGAGTGCTACGGAGAGGAACTCCCCCGGGACCGGCGCGTAGCCGACCCGCGCGGGCGGTTCGGCCGTGGGCCCGCAAGACCCCATGAGCAGGAGTCCGGCCGCCACCAGCGCGACGGTCCCGCGCCTGGCATGGAGGTAGGCCATCGGCATGTCTCCCCTGCGCCGTGGGCCATGTCAGCCAATCCGGCAAATCTGGTGAAACACCTCTTTTTGATCCTACTGAGGACCCGCAATGGAATTCAACGAAGCCCTGCGCCGCACCCTCGGTGGACACTGGCGCCTCCTCGTGCTGCTCGTCGTGCTGCCGATGGTCGTGGTGACCGCCGTCGGACTCTCTGGATCCTCGACCTACGTCTCCAAAGCCCGAGTCCAGGCCTCCGCGACACTCCCCACGACCGATGTACAGGCCAACGCCATGCTGAGCCGCGTCAGGGCTGTCGTCACCAGCGGCTCCGTCGTGAACGCGGCCCTGCGGAAGGCCGACATCACCGGACGCAGCGCCTCCGCCGTCGCCCACCGGACCAAGGTCTCCCGGCTCGGAGGGTCTGCGGTGTTCACCGTCAAGGTCACCGACCGTGATCCCCGTACCGCGGAGAAGCTCGCGGGCGCCCTGTCCGAGGAGCTCGTGGCGTTCTTCAACGGCTCGGGCAACCTGTTGACGACGGAGCTGCTGGACCGCCAGGCCGCGCTCCAGGACAAGCGGGTGCGTGTCGCCGGGCAGCTCCCGGACGCCGACAGCGCGGCCGAGTCCGGGCGGCTCACCGCCCAGCTCGGCGCCTTGGACCAGCAGCTCCTCGACGTGCAGGCGGCTCTGCGCGGGGCGCAGGCCGACGGCCTGGCCGACCGTACGGCCTCGCTGCTCTCGTCAGCGGGCGACGCGGTGGCCGTGCCACCTCTCACCGGCGTCGACCTGGCCCTCGCCGGGGCGATCGGACTGGTCACCGGGTTGCTGGCGGTGACCCTGCTGGAAGTGTTCCGACCGCATGTCGCGGGTCGTTATGCCTTCGGCCGGGAACTCGAGGCCCCCGTGCTGGGCCGGCTTCCCGCAGCACCTCGTGGCGCCCACGGCTCCGTGGACCGGCCTGCGGTGGACGACGGGACGATCGTCGCCCTGCGCCGGGCCGCCGCACGAGCCCAGTCGGAGACCATAGTGCTGACCGGGCCGGGCCCCCAGAGCCAGCTGGCCGTCCTCGCCGAGGTGCTCCAGGGCCGCATGGGCGCGGTTACGGCCGACCCACCCGCCCAGGTCCCGGCCACGGACGTGCACAACGGCCGGTACGCCGACGGCAACGGCGCCGGCGGTCGGGTACGGACACTGACGCGGGAACAGGTCCGGCAGGCCGTTGCCGCACCCAGCGCCTTCGTCGCCCCCGGCCCGGCATCCACGGTCCGGGTCCGTGCGCTGCACCAGGTCGACGACTCGGACTGCACACGGCACGCTCTCGTCGCGGTGGAGCCGGAGCTCCCGCCCTACGCCGAACTGCGCCGAGTACAGAACCTGATGGCCACGACCGGCTGGCCGCTGATCGGCATTCTGGGCGACGGCAGCCGTGGCTTCCGGGCGCGCACGCGGCCGGAGCGTGCCTGATGCGCGGCGTCCTGATCCAGGCGGGGCAACGGCTGCTGGTCGACTGCCGGTGGCCTCCCCTCTCGCCGCTGCTGATCGAGGCGGGCGCCGACGCGTGGCGGCCCGCGGGGAAGGGCGCGGCAGATGTGTACCTGGAGGCGCAGGCGGGGCACACGCCCTTCGACGTACGAGGCTGGGAGACCCTCGCCCGGGACGCCTTCGTCCGGGACGGAGCAGTGGTGCTGCGCAACGCCTGCGGCAGCGGGTTCGACCTGCTGCTGGCCACGGACGTCGACCGGCTGCGGGTCGTGGCACGCTGGCGGCCACCGGTAAAGGAACGAGCAGCCGCGCATCTGCTCCGGTCCCGCTTCCATCTGCTGGCCCGGGCCACGCTGTTGCAGTATCCGGCCCTGTGGTGGGCCGGATGCCGGGATTTCACGCCGTTGCACGCCTCGGCCCTCACGATCGGACCGGCGGGAGCAAGCAGGGCGCGGGCCCGATGCCCGACGGTGTTGCTGGTCGGCCCCGGCGGAACGGGCCGGTCCACCCTGCTGCTGGGCGCCGTGACAGGAGGAGGCCGGTCCTGCTCGGACAACCTCGGTGTGACGGACGGCCGGGTTGTGCACGGCCTGGTCGAACCCATGCGGGTGCGGGGAGGCGGCGGTCGGCGGATGGCCCACGGGCGAACCGAGCAACCGTTGCCGGGGCGGGTGGACTCGCTCTGCCCGGACCGGCTCGTCGTCCTGCGCCGAATCTCCCGGGGCCGCCCCGAGGTGCGCGCCCTCGATGCCGCGCAGGCGGCGCGGGCGCTGGTCGCAGCCACCTACGCGGCCGGGGAACTGCGCCGCTACTGGCCCTTCGCGGCTGTGATGGCGCTGGGCACCGGCCTGGGACCACCCCACCCTCCGATCACAAAAACCGCGTCACGGATCACAGAACGACTGCCCGCGTACGAGATCGTGCTCGGCGACCGGCCAGAGGAGGGGCTCGCCGCCCTGTACGACGTGGCGGCCCGGGGCCCGGAACAGATGGAGGCGCTGCCATGAGGAGACTGCACGTGGCCACCCTTGTCACCCGTTTCGAGGCCGGGGCCGGCATCGTCGCACTGCGCGGGGCCCAGGCCCTGGACCCTGCCCGGTACCGGACGACCGTCATCACCGGCCGGGGCGACCGGCTCCTCGGCCTCGCCGCCGACTCCGGGATCGAGGTACTCGTCGAGCCGTCGCTGCGTTCCCCGGTCTCGCCTGGGGACGACCTGCTCGTCCTGCGCCGGCTGACCGGGCTCTTCCGCCGTTCGAAGTTCGACGTCGTGCACACCCACAGCGCCAAGGCCGGCACGCTGGGGAGGCTGGCCGCGCACCGGACCGGGGTGCCTCGCATCGTGCACACCTTCCACGGCCTGCCCTACCACGAGTTCCAGTCCGCGCCGCGACGTGGCACGTACATCGCGATCGAACGGCGGGTGGGCCGGTACACCGACGTGGCGCTGTGCGTGGGCACGGCTGTCGCGGTCGAGGTGGTCCGGCGAGGGCTGGTGCCGCCCGAGCGGGTCCGCACCATCGGCGTTCCGGTCGACCTCGAGGTACCGGTCCGCACACCCGCTACCCGGGCCCAGGCGCGCGCGGAACTCGGTCTGCACCGCCCCGGTCCCGTGGTGGGAGCAGTTGGCCGGCTCGCCTACCAGAAGAACCCCGAAACCTTCGTACGTGCCCTGGCGGCACTCGGCCGCGCCGACGTGACCGGAGTGTGGGTCGGCGGTGGTGAACTGGCGGCGCGGGTGCGCGAGTCGGCGGCGCGAGGGCGGGTCCCCCTGATCCTCGCCGGGGAACGGGCGAACGTACCCGCTCTGCTGCCCGCGTTCGACGTGTTCGCACTGCCGAGCCGCTACGAGGGCCTCCCTGTCGCCGTCGTCGAGGCGATGGTCGGGGAGGTCCCGGTCGTGGCCACCGCCGTCAACTCGGTGCCGGACGTGGTGGTACCGGGCCGGACGGGGTTGCTCGTGCCCCCGCAACGCCCGGATCTGCTCGCCCGCGCGATCGGCTGGCTACTGGACCACCCGCGGGAGGCAGCCCGAATGGCCGCCGAGGCCCACGCACGGATCGGTGACGCCTTCAGCGCCAAGGCACTGGGGGAAGAACTGACAGCCGCATACGCAACCCCCTGAGTCCGAGGAGCTCTCCCGTGCATGTCGACATCATCACCAGCCCGGACAGCGGATCACGGACCGGCCTCACCGTGTTCGACAGCGCTGCCACCCCGGCCGACCCGGTACTGCTGGCCCGGGTCCGGCGCGGTACCGAGACTGCCGATCTGGCCGCGCCGCCGGTGGTCTTGCCGGACTTCTGCCACAAGGGCAAGTCGGAGCTGCCGTCGAGCATCGCGGTGGCCACCAGGGGTGCGATCCGGCCCACCCTCACCGACGCCGCACTCAACTGCGGGATGGCGCTGGCCGTGCTGGACGTGCCCCGGCCGTCGCGGGCCGCCGTTGAGGACTTCTACCGACGGGTGCGGCAGCGCTATCCCGACCCGCCGAGCTGGGCCTTCGAGCTGACCCGCGACGAGGTGCTCCGCGCGGCCGTCGAGGGTGCCCGGTTCGCCGCCGAGCGGTTCGGCGTGGATGCCGCGGACCTCGACCGCGTCGAGGAGTTCGGGCATCTGCCGGTCGACGAGTACGGCGGTGCCCGGCGCGCCCGCCGAGAACTGCCCTGGATCTGTGTGCAGTTGGCACGGCTGAGGTTCGGCGGTATCGGACCCAGCACGCATTTCCTGGAGCTGCAGGAGGTCGAGGAGGTACTGGAACCGGAGACGGCCCGACGGCTGGGGCTGCACCAAGGGCAAGTGACCGTGCAGTTCCACAACGGCGGCGGTGTACTGACCGGCCAGATCGGCGCGCTCTACGCCCGCCGCCAGGCCGCGTCCCGGCTGCTGCGCGCGGAAATGGCCGTGCAGAGACCGGTGACGCATCTGCTGCGAGGGGGTCGGCCGACCGAGCTGCGACGGCGGTACGAGACCTACTTCCACAGCGGATGCCCCTCTGTGCCGATCGAGGGCGACGAGGGACGACGGGTGCTGCTGGCACAGCGGCTCGCCATGAACTATGGGTTCGCCTACCGGCTGGCCACCTTCGCCACGCTACGGGCCTTCGTCCGCGTGGCCTTCGGCGCGTCGCTGCGGTTGGTGGTGGACTCCCCGCACAACTCCGTCTACGAGGAACTCGTGGAAGGCGAGCCGGCGTTCGTGCATCGCCACAACGCGGCCCGTGCCTGGCCCCCGGAACTGATGACGGGCCACCCTGTGTTCTCCCACACCGGCCAGCCGCTGCTGGTCCCTGGCACCAATCGCACCTCGTCGTTCCTGTGCGTACCGGCGTCCGCAGCGAGCCGCAGCCTCTACACGGCCTGTCACGGCACGGGCAGCATCATCAGCGCGTTCGAGCGCAGTGGCCGCAGCGGGCCCGACCCCCGGCACCGGCACACCCTTCGCTTCACCTACGACCGGGCCACACCCCGCTCCGTCCCCCAGCTGGACGACGCCGGGGTTGACGCGGCGCTCGCCATTCTGTCGGACAACGGCCTGGTGCGGCCGGTCGTCCGACTCCGGCCGTTCGCGGTGCTGTCATGAAGGCCACAGCACTGTCATCGGCGGTCGGTCAGGATGAGCTGCTCCCTCCCGGGCGTCGCTACCTGGCCCTGCCGTCACGTCGGCATCCGATCGTGGTGGCCGAGGACCGCCCTCAGGTGCTGGCCTATCTGCGCCGGTCGCTGCTCGCCGTGCCGCCCGCGCTCCCGGGATGGCTGTATCCGGCCGCCCGCACGGCACTGTCGGTACCCGCGGTGCGTCGGTGCGTGCCGGGACTCACCATCGACCGACAGCGGATCACCGTCGCGCCGAGCCCGGTCGCCGACCTGCTCGCCGGGGCCGGGCCGTTGCTCCTGCTCCGTCACAGCCACGACCCGGACGCCTGCCTCGTCGTGCTCGTGTTCCCCCCGAACGGCGCGCTGCCCGCGCTGGCCCTGAAGGTCCCGACCGGGCCGGGCGCCGTTCCGGGCATCGTCCGCGAGGCAGACCAGCTGGCGGCCGTGGCCGCGCTGCCCCTGGGCCCCCTGCGGCCGACCGTGCCCGAGATCCTGGATCTGCCCCGGCACACGGGTTTCCCCACGCTGCTCACCACTGCCCTCCCCGGGACGTCGATGCTGGCCGCCTACCACCGGCCGGGCCATCACGCGCGGCCCGCGCCCGTGCACCGGGACTTCGCGGCGGCCGCCCATTGGCTCGCCTCCCTGCAGTCGGCCACTTCCACAGGGACCGCGCCACTCGACCTGGCGCCGAAGACCTTCGACGCTCTGGAGGAGAGACTGGCCGGCGAACGCGTCCGCGCGGAACTGCGGTTCCTGCGCCGGCGGTTGCGCCGGTGCACGGCACCCCTGACCGCCGCCCACGGCGACTTCTGGCCGGGCAACATCCTGCTGCAAGGAGACCGTGTCACCGGCGTCGTCGACTGGGAGAACGCCCGCACGGCGGGAAACCCGCTCGCCGATCCCGCCAGATTCGTGGTGGCCTACTGCGAGTATCTGGACCGCCGTACCCGTCCTGGACACCGGGTGCCCGGGCACCCGGGCCTCGTCGCCGGACGACCGGGCGCCGCTCTGGCGCTGGCGCTGGACGGCACCGGCTGGTATTCGCGGCTGGTCCGCCGTTTCCTGGCAGGGACGCTGCGCAGGCTGGGCCTGCCCGCGCAGTGCGGCCGAGACGCCGTACTGGCGGAAGTGGCCGCGATCGCGGCCGAGGCGACGGATCCGGAGTTCGCCGACGCGCAGGTCCGGGCGTTCACCCGCCTGGTGTCTTCCCGGGAGCCGTCATGACCACCCTGACCACGACCGGCCGCCCCGCCACCGTGCCGTACGAGGCCTTGGGACGGACCACGGCCGCCGCCGCTTGCGCCGCGATGGTGTTCCAGCCGGTGCTGCGCCCTGCGGGCCCCGGTAACAGCGCGCCGGTGGACGTGTTCACGATGGCCACCGTGGTGTTGAGCGTGCTGTGGGCGGCGACCTGCGGTCGGCGGCTCGGCGTGCCGTACGGCCTCGCCTGGGCCCTGTTGCTGCTGAGCGGCGCCATCGCGGGCCTGGCCGGACCGCTGCCTGGCCTGTCACTCATGAATCTCGCCAGGGAGGTACTGCTGCTGGCCTGGTGCGTCGCCCTGTTCAACATCGCGCGCCGGCCCGGAGTCCTGCGGCTGCTCACCGCCGCCCTCGCCTACGCGGCCGTGTTCTGGGCGTCGGTGTTGGTCGCCGCCACCCTGCTGGGCCTCACCGGCATCGAGGGCGTCTCCCCCACCGAGGGCGACCGCAAGCTGTTCACGCTCGGCGACCCGAACTACGCGGCCACGTACTGGGTGGTGTCGCTGTTCATGGTGTACGCGGCCCGGCGTCCGCGCACCCCGCTGTTGCGCTGGTACGGCTATGTGATGCTGCTCTGGGCGCTGCTGCTCAGCCAGTCCAACGGCGGCGTCCTGGAACTCTGCGTCGGCTTGCTCTTCCTGGCCGCGTACAAGGCGTATCAGGCCTCCAGGGCGCACCCCGGCAGCGGTCCGATCGCGGCGGGCGCGCTGGTGCTCGCGGTAGTGATCACGGTTGGAGCCTCGGCCGCCGCCGCACCCTTGGCCCAGGTTCAGGAGTGGGCTCGGTTGTCGGACCGCACGGAACTGGTGAACACCCTCGGCCGTAGCGGTACGAGCACCGACCAACGCAGCACGCTGGTGCGGGAGAGCCTGGAGCTGTACCAGCCGCACTGGCTGACCGGATCAGGCCCCGGTACCACGAAACAGCTGCTGCAGGACCAGCAGTTCGCGTACGCCAAGGAAGCCCACGACGACTATGTGGCGGCTCTGGTCGAGCGTGGACCACTGGGGGTAGTGGCCCTGCTGGCACTGATGTCGGGTGCGGCCTTGCGGTGTTCCCGAGCATTGCGGGCGCCGCCCGAGAGCGGCTTCGCCGCTCAGCTGCCCCGGCCGGCCGGGCTCGTCGCGGCACTGGCCGGGCTGGCCGTGGCAGGTGCGTACTACGAGGTGCTGCACTTCCGGTTCCTGTGGGTCCTGCTGGCGCTGGTGGCCGTCCTGGCCTCTCCCGTCGACGAACCGGCGACCGACCGCGAAGGCCCGCCATGACCGGCCCCGGACCATGCCGTCCCGCCTCGGTCGGCACCGACGGCCTGGGGCGCCGCAGCATGCTCGGCAACCTCGCGGCGCAGGCCACCGCCGTCGGTGTCGTCTTCCTTGCGAGTCTGCTGGTCGCACGGCTGTCCGGGGCCGAGGTGCTCGGCGAATACGCGCTGCTGCGGATGCTGCCCTGGCTGACTGGTGTGGTGGTCAGCTGTGGGCTGCCCGTCGCCAGTGCCTACTTCCTCGCGGGCGAGCGGCGGGACGATCCCGCGCTGCGGCCCACGCTGACCCTGTTGGCCGTCGCCGGAGCAGTGCTCGGGGCGCTGCTCTGGGTGCTCTCCGTACCCGCGCTGGACGTGCTCTTCCCTACAGTGCCGGGGACGCAGCTCGTGCTGGTGGCGGTCACCGTGATCACCCAGCTGCTCACGGTGTGGGGCAAGGCGTGCTGCCAGGGCCGGGCAGACATGCGTGGCGCCGGCCTTGTCATCGTCGCCGAGGAGCTGCTCTTCCTGCCCGCCTACGGGCTGTCCTTGGCGGCCGGGTTGCACGGTTCCGACGCGGTGATCGGCGGACTGCTCGGCGGCGGGGCCGCTGCCGCCGCCGTCTCGCTGGGCCGACTGGCACACACCGGATTCGCACGGGGCTGGGGACGCCCGTCGGCCTCGCTCGGCGGCGAGGTGCTGCGCTACGGGGCGCGCGGTCAGCTCGGGAACCTGTTGATGCTGGTCAATCTGCGGTTGGACTTCCTTCTGGTGAGCGTGCTGTCTGGCCCCGCGGTGCTCGGCGTGTATGCCGTCGCGTCGAAGTTCGCCGAGGTGATGAGACTGCCCGCCGTGGCGATGCAATATGTGCTCTATCCGCGGCTCGCCCGCGGCAGCCCCCGTCTCGCGGGCGAGGAACTCCACCGGCTGCTGCCCCGGGCCCTGGCCCTGACGGCGGCGCTGGCGCCCCCGATGGCCGCCGCGTCGGCGTTCGTGCTGCCGCTGCTGTACGGCAGGGACTTCACGGACGCGGTCGTTCCGGCCTGCATTCTGCTGGGCGGGCTGGCCGTCGAGGGCGCGACGGCCGTGTCCACCGCCTACCTCTTCGGCGTCGGCCGTCCCGGGACGAACTCCTGGGGGATGGCATGCGGTGTCGCCGTGACCGTGGTCCTGGACTTGCTGCTGATCCCGCCGTTCGAAGCAGTCGGGGCAGCGGTGGCGTCCGGCTCCGCATATCTGGTCACCGCAGTGGTGCTGGTGGCCCTGGCCCGTGTCGTGGCCGCGCGCGGCACCCGATCCGGAAGGAACCGCTATGTGCAGCGCACCCGTTCGCTCCGCCACCCCCTCCCGGCCAGGCCGCGTCGTCCTGGTCGGCGCCGTGCACGAGGCCCGGGCGGCCCTGGCCACCTTGCTCGGCTGCCCGCTCGTTCGGCTGACGGCCGTGATCACTCCGCCTGACGAGGACCGGCGAGGGCTGTCGGGCGCCGCCGACCTGACCGGCGCCGCACGTGCCGCCGGGGTCCCGGTGCTCTACGAGAGCAACCTCAACGCGCCCGCGGCGACTGAGATGGTGCATGCCCTGGATCCGGACCTGATGGTGGTCGTGGGCTGGACCAGGCTGCTCGGCCCGGGAATCCTGTCCGTCCCCCGCAACGGCTGTGTCGGCTTCCACGCTTCCCTGTTGCCCCGCCACCGCGGCCGCGCACCGGTCAACTGGGCGATCCTGCGCGGCGAGCCGGTCACCGGCAACACCATGCTGCTGCTGGACCCCGGTGCGGACACCGGCGACATCGTCGACCAGGTCCGCATCCCCATCGCTCCGGACGACACCTGCGGCACGGTGTACGACCGTGTGGCCCGGGCGGGCGCCGCGATGTTGCGCACCCATCTCCCGGCCCTGCTCGTCGGCACCGCACCGCGCCGCGCCCAGAACCCCTCCGAAGGAGACGTGCTGCCCCGTCGCACGCCCGGCATGGGAGTGATCGACTGGGATCGTCCGGCGTGTGCGGTGCACAACTGGGTGCGCGCGCTCACCACTCCGTATCCGGGCGCGTTCGGGCTGCTGGGGGGCGAGCGAGTGATGGTCTGGCGCACCCGTCCGCCGACAGGCGACGAGCCCGGAGGGCCGCCCGGTGCCGTGCTCGCCGTCGGGCCCGAAGGCGTCCGTGTGGCGACGCGTGAGGGCAGCGTCCTGGTCACCGCCATGGGCGGCCCGGACGAGCCCCCGCAGCCCGCGGCAGACTGGTCCTGCCGGACCGGGGTGCGGCCGGGCACCCGGTTCGCGGCGGTGCCGCCCGCGGTGTCCCGGTGGGTGCTGGGTGAGGGGCCACGTCCCGAAGGAGTGGCGCGATGAGCACCGTTCTCGTTCTGGCGGCGCATCCCGACGACGAACTGCTCGGCGTGGGCGGCACTCTGGCCCGACACGTCCGCAGCGGCGACGCGGTGCACGCCGTCGTACTTGCCGAGGGCGCATCGAGCCGGTACCGGTCGGGGCTCGCCGAAGACCTCGCCAAGTCGGCGCAGCGGGCCGCCGAGGTGCTTCGACTGTCTTCGCTGGAGCTGTGGGACCTGCCCGACCAGCGGCTGGACACTCTTCCCCTGATCGACGTGGTACAGCGCATGGAAGCCGTCGTGAACGGCATGCGCCCCGACCTTGTCTACACCCACTTCCCCTGCGACGTGAACGCCGACCACGGGGTCGTGGCGCGTGCCGCCTGGACGGCCTGCCGACCCTATGTCCTGCCGCGGCTGCGCCGGTTCGCGGTGTTCGAGACACCGTCGTCCACGGAGTGGGCGTGGGCGGCGGGCTCTCCCTTCACGCCGTCGCTCTACGTCGACGTCAGCGACACCCTGGACACCAAACTGGAGGCGATGGCCTGCTACAAGACGGAACTGCGTCCGCCTCCGCACCCGCGATCGCTCGGCGCCCTACGTGAACGGGCAGCCTACTGGGGGAGTCAGGTCGGGCGGCAGGCGGTGGAGCCCTTCCAGATCCTGCGAGAGGTGTGCTGACCATGTCGACCGTCCGGCAGGACAGCGCACGGCGACGCTCGGCCGACATCGCCGTCGCGCTGCTGCTTCTCACGCTGTTGCTGGTGCCCTTGATCCTGCTCGCCGTCCTGGTGCGGTGCACCAGCCGGGGACCCGCCGTCTACCGGCAGTGGCGGGTGGGCCGTGGCATGCGTCCGTTCTCCATCATCAAGTTCCGTTCGATGACGCTCGACGCCGACCGGACCGGGCCCGCGGTCAGCGGTTGCGAGGACCCGCGGGTCACGCGGGTTGGCCGCTGGCTGCGGCGCACTCGGCTCGACGAACTCCCGCAGCTGGTCAACCTTCTTCGGGGTGACATGACACTCGTCGGTCCCCGTCCGGAGGTCGAACGGTTCCTTCCGTACTACACGCGGACCGAGCTGCGGCTGCTGGATGTGCGACCCGGAATCATCGGTCCCGGTGCCCTCTACGTGGCCGGGCGGGGCGGCGAGCTGGCCGATCCGGCCGAGGCCGAGAAGCGGTACGTGGAACTGCAGTTGCACCCCAAACTCGCGCTGGATCTTGACTATCTCCACGACCGGCACCTCGGCCTCGACCTGCGGTTGGTGGCCTCCGCGGTGTCCGTCAGCTGGCTCCACCCGTCTCGACCGCGTGCCAGCGCCGCCGCAGTTCGGCCTCGTTGAGGATCAGGGCGTACTGACCCCGGATGATCTGCGAGCGGACGATCGGCGCGGTGCTGAAGGAAGCGTCCGAGGCGTCCAGGTGCCGCAGGTCCAGGACCAGGTTGCGCAGATCGCTGTTGGACATGTGGTCGTCGACGCTCACCGTGCGCGTGACGGCGTCGAGCATCCTCGCGGTGCCGAGCGGGTCGGTGATGCTGACCTCGTCCCGAATCTCGGTGACCAAGCTGCGCAGGAACTGCTGTTGGTGCTTGATGCGGTCCAGCTCGCCACCCGGTACGCCGTGGCGCTGCCGGACGTACGCCAGGGCCTCCTCGCCGTCCATGACGTGGGTGCCGGCGTTGAAGTGCTGTTCCAGCACCGGGTCGTAAGAGTCCTGAGAGACCGTGATGGGGACGCCGCCGACGGCGTCGGTGAGGGCTTTGAAGCCGTGCCAGTCGATGACGCCGAAGTGGTCGACCCTGGTCATGGTGAGCCGTTCCACCGTCTCGATCATGAGAGGCGGGCCGCCCCAGGAGAATGCGGCGTTGACCTTCGCCGTCCCGTGGCCCGGGATGGCCACCCAGCTGTCCCTCGGGATGGACATGACGTCGACGCGGTGTCTGTCGGCGTTCAAGTGCACGAGCATCAGGGTGTCGCTGCGCTGTGCGCCGTACCTCCACAGCCGGGCCGTGGCGTCGCTGCCGGTGGTGGGCTTGGTGGAGCGGCTGTCGACACCGGCCAGCAGGAAGGTCGTGCCGCCGTCGTCGGCGGTGGGTTCGGCCGGCCGCGGTCCGGTGGGGAACGCGTCGGGGATACGGGTGATCTGGTCGCCGTAGTGGCTGGTGCCCCACCAGACGGCGCCCGCCGCGAGGGAGACGAGGGCCAGAACGGTCGCGAGACCGATCAGCAGCAGGGTGCGGAAGATGTGGCGGCGTTGGTGGACGCGGGGTCTGAGCGGCCACGTCGGCCATGCGGGCGGCCTCGGTGCGCGCGCGTCCATCAGAAGTCGTCAGGGTAGGGGTCCGCCAAGGCTGTGTGCGCGCGCTGGGCGGGTTCGTGCGCGGGGAACCCCGGCAGCAGTTTGGCGAGGACGCGGCGCACCTCTGCGGAGTCGTTGCGATCGGCCGCGGTGTAGAGGTCGGGGAGCAGCTCGGGCAATGGGGTTTCGTCGGCCGTGGAGAGCGCGGAGAGAATGCGCGGATGGGCGGTGCGCTCGTGCTGTTCGTGTGCCGCGAAGAGCGTCTCGTTGAGTTTCTCTCCGGGCCTGAGACCGGTGAAGCGGATGTCGACGTCCGGTACATGGACGGAGTGGGCGAACTTGCGGACGAGATCGACGATCCGAACCGGACTGCTCATGTCCAGGACGAAGACCTCACCGCCCTCGGCCATGCGGGCCGCCTCCAGGACGAGACCGACAGCCTCTTCCACGGTCATGAAGAACCGGGTCACGTCGGGGTGAGTGACGGTCACCGGGGACCCGCTGCTGATCTGCTGAGCGAGGACCGACAGCAGTGAGCCACGGCTGCCGAGGACGTTGCCGAAGCGGACGGCGGTGAACACGCTGCCCGGCGGAGCGCCGTCCTGGGCCTGCCGGACCAGGAGTTCGGCCAGATGCTTGGTGGCGCCGAGAACCGATACCGGGTCGGCGGCCTTGTCCGTGGAGATCAGGACGAAGCGTTCCGTCCCCGCCCGCGACGCGGCTTGCAGCAGGTTCTCGGTGCCGCGCACGTTGGACTTCACGCCCTCGCACGGATGGAGCTCCAGCAGGGGCAGGTGCTTGTGGGCGGCGGCGTGGAAAACCACGTCGGGACGGAGTTCGCGGAACACCTGGTCGATGCGAGGACGGTCACGAATGTCGGAGATGACGATGTCGTCGCTGCACAGGGCGTCACCATAGAGCTCGAGTTGCAGGCTGTGCAGGTTGGACTCGTCGTGGTCCAGCAGGAAGAGCCGACCGGGGCCGAACGCGCGTACCTGGTGGCAGAGTTCGCTGCCGATGGAGCCTCCGGCGCCGGTGACGAGCACGCGACGCCCGGCGACGACGGCCCGTGCGTCGGGGCTGACGATGTGCATTTCGGCGCGACCGATCAGCTCGCTCACGTCCAGTTCCCGCATGTCACTGCCGACGACGTCACGGCGGAGGGCGGCGATGAACGACGGCAGGTAGCGCACGCTCGCCCCGGCGGCCTCAGCCGCGCGGGCGACCCGGCGGAAGTGGTCCGGGGCGAGTCCGGGGATGGCCACGACGACCGCTTCGATCCCTTGGTCGAGGACGGTGGTCCGGGTGGCGGCCAGTTCCCCCAGTACCGGCAGTTCGGCGACGGCACCGCCGAGCTGTTTGGCGGGGTCGTCGTCGAGGAACCCGACGGGCTCCAGCCCGAACTCCGGAGTCCTCGACAGATCCCGGGCCAGTGCCCGGCCGGCCTCCCCCGCGCCGATCACCAAAGTGCGCAGGGCCGTCGGCCGGAGGGCCGCCGCGGTCCGCTGACCGCCGCCGAGCCGGGCCAGTCCGGCGCAGACGCGGTCCACGGCCTGTTCGCCGAGGCCGGGGTGGAGCGGGAGCGACAGCAGTTGGGGAAAGAGTTCGTCGGCGCCGGGCAGTCCGCCGGGCGGCACGAGTGCCCTGCTACGGAGGTGCGGCAGATGGTGCAGCGGGACGAAGTGCACGGAGGTACCGATGCCGTCGGCGGCGAGCCGCTCGACGAGTTCGTCCCGGGCGGTTCCGTACCTCTCCAGTATTCGGACCACGTAAAGGTGCCGGGCGTGCCGCCCCGGGGCGGCGGACCGCAGCGGCTCGATGCCGGGCACCGCCCGCAGCGCGGCGTCGTAGCGGTCGGCGACCGCGTGGCGGCGCTCCTGCCAGGTCCCGAGGTGGCGCAGCTGGGCGCGTCCGATGGCGGCCTGGACATCGGTCATGTTGGCCTTGAGCCCCGCTTCCTCCACGGTGTAGTGCCAGCTGCCACCCGGCAGATGGCGTCGCCAGGCATCGGTGGACATGCCGTGCAGCCGGGCCCGCCGAATCCATTCGGCGAGGTCGGGATCGTCGGTGGTGACCATGCCGCCCTCGCCGATGGGCAGGTTCTTGGTGGCGTAGAAGCTGAAGCAGGTTGCTCGCGACAGGGCGCCCACCGGGCGGTCGCCCAACGTCGCGCCCAGGGCGTGCGCGGCGTCCTCAACGACGTGAGTCAGCGGCAACCGCGCGGCCTCGGCGAGTTCGGCGACGGGGGCGGGCGCTCCCGCGTAGTGCAGGACCATCATCGCGTGGGGGCAGCCGCAGGCCCGTGCCGCGTGGGCGACGGTGGTCGGAGTCGGCATGGCGGTACGCGGGTCGACGTCGACGAGCACGGGACGCAGCCCGGCGTGCAGCACGGCTTGGGCCGCGCCGCAGAAGGTGATCGCAGGCACCAGGACGTCGGCACCGGGTGGTAGCCGCAGTGCGCGCAACGCCAGTTCCAGCGCTGCGGTGCACGAACTCACCGCGACGGCGTGGGCGGCCCGGACATGCGCGGCGAACTCCCGCTCAAAAAGCTCCGTCTCCGGCCCCATGGTCAACCATCCGGACATGAGGACTCGCTGGGCGGCCCGTCGCGCCTCGGCGGTGATCCGAGGAGCGGCGAAGGGCACCGCGGGTTCCTCCCGGCGGTGCGCCACGCGGGCGTCGACCGGGGTCGCGCCGTTGAGAGCAGGCTGCGCGTGATCGTTCCGTTCCTGCCGGGGCCGCAGCCGATGGACTGTCATTTCTCGCTCCGCGGTTCTGACGCGTCGTGGGGATGACGGTGACCGCCATACGCACCAAAAGCGTATATTTACGCCGTATACATACACCTTGCCCTCGGACGTGCGTAGAGTCAACAGAAGGGGTGCGACCGATTAGCCCAAGGAGAGTCATGGCCAGGAATCAGGCAAAGGCCCAGAACAGGGCCGAGCCCCCCGCACCGGCCCGCCGCGCCAGCGACCGCGGCCGCTACGGCCGCCTCAACCGCGAACGCGTCCTCGCCAGCGCCCTCGACCTCGTCGACCGCGAGGGCCTCACCGCGCTGAGCATGCGCCGCCTCGGCGCGGAGCTCGGTGTCGAGGCGATGGCCCTCTACCGGTACGCGGCCGGCAAGGACGCCCTCCTGGACGGCCTGGTCGAGGCGCTCCACCTGGAGCTGGAGGAACGGCTCGCGGCCGACAAGGCCGCCTCCACCTGGCAGGCCGAGCTCGGGCGCATCGCCCGCGCGACCTACGACGTCTGCCTCGCCCACCCCCAGGTCGTGCCGCTGCTCTCCACCCGCATGCTCGCCGTACCCCTGGCCCGGCGGCCGCTCGCGACCCTGCGGCACCACGAGCGAGTGATCGCCCTGCTGGAGGAGGCCGGGCTCGGGACGGACCGTGCCGCCGCCGTGTTCCGTGCCTTCACCGCCTGGGTGCTGGGCTATGTCTCCGTCGAGCTCCAGGCCATGGTCGACAACCCCGAGGAGCCCGATCCCGCGTTCCGCCTCGGCCTGCACCACATGCCGCCCCAGGAGCTGCCCCGGCTGCGCGCGGCCGCTCCCGCCCTCGCGGAACGGGGCGGCCCGGAGGGGCTGGTGGCGGGACTGGACGCGCTGCTCGACCGTTTCACCGGGGAGGCGTGAACCGCCGGTTCGTCCCAGGGACGGGCCGGTTGGGCCCACCCCTGTGAAAGGCGGGACAGGCACGCCGTACAACCGTTCGGCGCCGACGGTCGTCTGATCTTCGGGAACGCGTTCCCCGAGGTTCATCCGCCCGTCACCACCCCCCACCGCCGCGAAGGACCCTTCATGCGCCACGCCGCACCCGGCACCCGTACGCTCCGACAGGCCACCGGCGCCGTCGGCGCCCTCGCGCTGATGGCACTCGGCGCCGCACCCGCCGTCGCCGCCGACCCCGCCCCCACGCCCCACCTGGTGCTGGGCGAGATGGCGCCGAAGGTCGACGGCCTGAAGCCGGGCGGCACCTATGACGTCGGCCCGGTCACCTTCACCAACACCGGCACCGCGGCGCTCGACAAGGTCTACCTCCAGTACGCGGTCACCCGCGGCCTGAGCCATACGGAACTGCCCTCCAACTGCGTCCGCTACGACGTCGGTTCCTACGACGAGCTCCCGGAGAAGTCCTACGCCATCTGCGAGTTCGACCAGACGGTGGAGCCGGGCGTCGTCTACGCCCCCGAGAAGGCGCTGACGCTCGACGTCCTCGACTACGCGCTGCACGACGAACTCCGCGTGGTGGTGGACGTCGACGGCTCGCTCCCCGGCGACGAGACCGGCCGGCCGGTGCCCGGCACCGGTCCCGCGGTGAAGCTCGTCGAGAAGCCCGACGCGACCCCGGCCGAGCAGGGCAGCGGCGAGCACGAGGGCTGGGACGACGCCAACGTCTCGGTGAACGCGGCGAACACCGCCGACCTCCAGCTGACCGGCAACACCCTCAGCGGCAAGGTCGGCGACACGGTGGCGCTGGAGGTGAAGCTCACCAACGCCGGCCCCGGCTGGGTCCTCGGCGAGCTGGACAACTCCGTGACGAAGGTCCGCGTCACCATCCCGGCGGGCACCACCGTCACCAAGGAGGCGCCCTGCACCAAGGTCGGCGCCGGGGTCTACGAGTGCGGCACCGCCCAGCGCTGGCTCAAGGAGAACGCCGTCGAGCGGCGCACCTTCAAGCTGCGCATCGACAAGGCCGTCACCGGCGCCAAGGCCTCGGCGAAGCTGACGGGGCAGGCCCGGCCGTACGACAAGAACCCGGAGAACGACAGCATCACCCTCCCGCTCGACGTCACGGGCGGCTCGTCCGGCAACGGCGGGGGGTCGGGCGGCACCGACGGCGGCTCGTCGTCCACGGGCGGTGACTCCGGGACCTCCACCTCCGGCGGCTCCGGCTCCGGCGGCGGCTCGACCACGTCCGGCGGCTCCTCGGCCACCGGCACCTCCGGGTCCACGACCGTCGACGGCGACCTGGCCAGCACCGGTTCCGGCGCGACGCTGCCCCTCGCGGGCGCGGCCGCGGCGGCGGTCGCCGTGGGCGCGGGCGCGGTTCTGGTCGTACGACGACGCAGGGCGGCCCAGGCCCAGCAGTAACGCCCCCATCTCAAGGGAGGGAGCCCGCACCTAGTGCCCCCTCCCTTGACCCCGCACCGCCCCCGCACTCGCCACCACCACCATCCCGATCGCCCCGCACTGCGCCGCCGACAACCCCTGCCCCAGCACCAGCCACCCCGCCGTCGCCGCCAAGGCCGGTGCCAGACTCATGAGGACCGCGAACGTCGCCGCGGGCAGCCGGCGCAGGGCGAGCAGTTCGAGGGTGTACGGCACCCCGGAGCTGAGCACCGCGATGGCGAGGCCCAGCCCGAGCACGCCCGGCGCCAGCAGCGCCGCCCCCGACGCCCCGATGCCCAGCGGCAGGCTCACGAGCGCGGCGACGCCCATCGCGATCGCGAGACCGTCCAGGCGCGGAAAGCGGGCGCCCGCACGGGCGTTGAGCAGGATGTACGCCGCCCACATCGCCCCGGCGCCCAGCGCGAACGCCACTCCGCCCGCGTCGAGGCTCCCGAAGTCGCCGCCGCTCAGCAGACACACCCCGGCGAGGGCGAGACCGGCCCAGAGGAAGCTCGCCGCACGCCGCGAGAGCAGCACCGACAGCAGGAGCGGGCCGAGGACCTCCAGGGTGACGGCCGCGCCCAGCGGGATGCGGGCGATGGACTGGTAGAAGAGGAGGTTCATGCCGCCGAGGGCCAGGCCGAAGCCGGTGACCACCGCCCAGTCGGTGCGCGCGTGGCCGCGCAGCCGGGGCCGGGTGACGGTCAGGAGCAGCATCGCGGCGAAGGCGATCCGCAGGGCCACCGTGCCGAGCGCCCCGGCGCGCGGGAACAGGAGCGCGGCGCAGGCCGATCCGAACTGCACCGACACCGAACCCGCCAGCACGAGGCCGACGCCGGCCAGGCTGCCGCGCCCCGCGGGATGCCGTACGAGAGGGAGTGAGCGGGTCGCCGTGGTGGTCATGGCGTTCACGCTAAGCAGTCGGCGGCTCGCCGTGAAATGCCGATTTCCCTGCGGTTATGCTCTGGAAGCATGACCGTGGAACTGCGGCACCTGCGGGCTTTCCTCGTCATCGCCGAGGAGGGCAACATCACCCGGGCCGCCGCCCGCCTCCATGTGAGCCAGCCCGCGCTGTCGCGCACACTGCGCCGGCTGGAGGACCATCTGGGTGCCCGTCTCGTCGACCGCTCGACCCATCATCTGGAGCTGACCGCGGAGGGCCGCGTCTTCCGGGACAAGGCCGCCGCGGCGCTGTCCGCCGTGGACACCGCCCTGGATCCGGGCGGGCTGCGGAGCTGGCCCCTGCGTCTGGGCCATCCCTGGGCGGCGCTCGGCGACCACACCGTCGCGCTGCTGCGCCGCTGGGACGAGGCCCACCCCGGCACCCGTCTCGAACTGCTCCGCGTCGACGACCGCACGGCGGGCCTCACCCAGGGCAAGGTCGACGTGGCCCTGTTGCGCGGGGCCGTCACCGCGCCCGGGCTCCGCGCCGAGCTGCTGACCTGGGAGGAGCGAGTGGTCGTCCTCCCGTCGGACAGCCCGCTGACAGGCCTCCCCCGGGTCACCCTGGCCGATCTGGTGGACAGTCCGATCGCCGTCAACGTCGTGTCGGGTACGACGACGATGGACCTGTGGCCGCCGACGGCCCGCCCGTCCGCGACCATCGAGGTGACCAACACCGACGAGTGGCTCATGGCCATCGCGGCGGGCCGCGCGGTCGGCATCTCGACGACGGCCACCCCCAGCAACCACGCCCACCCCTCGCTGGTCCACCGCCCGCTCACGGACGCCCCGCCCGTCCCCGTCGTCCTCGCCTGGCGGGAGGGCGCGGGCCATCCGGCCCTGCCCGACCTGGTCACCCTCGCCCACGAGGTCCTGGCCGGCCCACGGCCCTGATGCCGGCCGTATTGTTCGGCGCGTGGTCGACAACACACTGATGCGGCTGCCCGACATGCCGCTGCACGATCCGTTCGTCGTCGCCGACGAAGACACCCGCACCTACCACCTCTACACCTCCAACGACCCGTCCGTGTCCGGCGTCGAGGGCACCGGCACGATGGTCTACCGCAGCACCGACCTGCGGGACTGGACGCCTCCCGTGCCGGTCTTCCTGACCGCCGACCAGAAGAACCTGTGGGCGACGGACGGCGGTTGGGCACCGGAGGTGCACAAGTGGGCGGGCAGGTACTACCTGTTCACCACCCTCCACGACGAGGACCGGCCGCTGCCCGTACCGCCGCCCAACCAGTGGGGCACCCCGTTCCAGCTGAGGAACCATCTGCGCGGCACCGTCACCGCCGTGTCCGACTCCCTGCTCGGCCCGTTCACCGTCGTCGACCCCGAACGCCCCACCCCTCCCCCGCACTTGATGACCCTCGACGGCACGCTGCACGTCGACCGGGACGGGCAGCCCTGGATGGTCTACGCGCACGAATGGCTGCAGACGATCGACGGCACCATGGAGGCGATCCGGCTGGCCCCGGACCTGACGGAGACCATCGGCGACCCGGTGTTCCTCTTCAAGGCCTCCGACGCGCCCTGGCTCGGCGAGCAGATCCCCGCCGGCGTCCCGGGACAGCTGCCTCCGTACATCACCGACGGCCCCCAGCTGTACCCCACCCCGGACGGCTCGTTGCTCATGCTGTGGTCGACCTACGAGAAGAACCTCGTCGGCCCGGACGGCAACATCAGTGGCGGTTACGTCCAGACGTACGCCGTCTCGGAGTCCGGTCACCTCCGGGGCCCGTGGCTCCAGCGGCGGCCGCTGGTCCGTGCCGACAGCGGCCACGGCATGCTGTTCCGCACCTTCGAGGGCCGGCTGACGATGATCCTGCACCGGCCGTTCGAGAACGCCCGGGGGAAGCTGTACGAGATGGAGCTCGACGGTCATGAGCTGCGGGTCGTCCGCCAGCGCACCGACCTCGACGGCGGCGGCTGACCGTCTACGGTGAGGGCATGACCGCACCGCGCTGGCTGGACGAGGAGGAGCGCCGCGCCTGGTACGCCTTCGTGGCCGCCGGGGCGCTCATCGACCGGCGCCTCGACCAGCAGCTCAAGGACGACGTGGGGATCACGCATCTCCAGTACGAGATCCTCGTCCGTCTGGAGGCCGCGCCGGACCGCGAGATGCGCATGAGCGCGCTCGCCGACGCGCTGTTCCACACCAAGAGCGGACTGACGTACCAGATCGGCCAGTTGGAGAAGGCGGGCCTGGTGAACCGTCGTTCCTGCCCGAGCGACACCCGCGCGGTCTACGCCGTCCTGACCGCCGCCGGCCGCCGCATGCTGGAGCGGGCGGCGCCGGGCCATGTGGCACTCGTCCGCGAGCTGCTCATCGACGTGCTGACCCCGGAGCAGCTGACGTCCCTCGCCGACGGGCTGGGCGAGGTCAACCGCCGTATGGGGGCGGACTAGCGGGGCGGTGCCGTGGTGCCGCGTACCTCCAGGGCGGGCGTGGCGAGTTCGACCTCGCGCGGCCGGTCCGGGTCCTCGATCCGGTCGAGGAGCCGCTGGGCCGCCCGCCGGCCCACGTCGTGGCTCGCGTTGTCCACGGTCGTCAGCCACAGATGGCGCAGCCGGGACAGATAGGTGTTGTCGTAGCCGACGAGGGACAGGTCCCGCGGCACCCGCAGGCCGCTCTCCTCGGCGGCGGACAGCGCGCCGACGCAGGTCATGTCGTTGGCGGCGAAGATCGCGGTGGGCCGCCGCGGGCGGCTGAGCAGTCGTACGGTGGCCCGGTAGCCGCCCTCTTCGGTGAGGTCACCCTGCTCAGTGACCCCGGTCAGCCCCTGCTCCCCCATCACCGCCTCGAAGCTCCGCCGCCGCAGCTCGCCCACGGCTCCCTGCGCCGCGATGTGCGCGATGTGCCGGTGGCCGAGCCCGATGAGGTGCTCGGTGGCGAGGCGGGCGCCCAGTTCGTCGTCGTTGGCGACGACGTCCACGCCGGGCAGCTCCGGCTCGCGGGCGCCGGCCACGACGGTCGGGACCTGTCCGGCGGCGGTGCGCAGCGCCTCGGGGTCCTGGAGGGTGCCGACCGCGATCAGTCCGTCGACGCGCAGTTCGGTGAAGGTGCGGGTGAGGTCCTCGCCGAGCCGGCGGTTGAGGTGCCCGTCGGCGAGCAGGGTGTGCAGTCCGCTGTCGTAGAGCCGGGAGTTGAGGCCGTCGAGGAGTTCCACGAACCAGGGGTTGCGCAGATCGTTCAGGAGCACGCCGACCGTGCGGGTGCGGCGCTCGCTGAGGCTGCGGGCGGCGGCGTTGGGCCGGTAGCCGAGTTCCTCGACGGCGGCGAGGACGGCCGCGCGCTTCTCGGGACGTACGCCCTCGGAGCCGCGCAGCACCAGCGAGACCAGCGACTTGGACACGCCGGCGCGTTCGGCGACGTCACGGATGGTCGGGGTCCTCATGGATGGACCGTTCCACATCTGCCGTTCGCCTCGCAATCCCTTGACACGCACGATGAACGGCTCCATCGTGAGCCACCGGGCCTTTGGAACGGTCCAAAGCTTGGTCCAAAGCTCCAGGGCAGGTACGAGGAAGGGCGGTCATCGTGGACAGGCTCGGCATCGCCGTGGTGGGTTTCGGCTGGATGGGGCGGGTGCACACCCAGGCCTACGCCCGGCTGCCGCACCATTTCCCGCAGCTGCCGCTGCGGCCCGAGCTCGTGACCGTCGCCGACGAGGTGCCCGGCCGCGCCGAGCAGGCCGCGGGGCAGTACGGCTTCGCGTCCGCGGTCCGCGACTGGCGCGAGGTGGCCGCCGACCCGCGGGTGCAGGCCGTGAGCATCACCGCCCCGAACTTCCTGCACCGCGAGATCGGCGTCGCGATGGCCGAGGCGGGCAAGCACATCTGGATCGAGAAGCCGGTCGGTCTGACCGCCCAGGACGCCGGCGCGGTGGCCGACGCGGTCGCCAAGGCCGGCGTCCAGGGCACGGTCGGCTTCAACTACCGCAACGCGCCCGCCGTCCAGGCCGCCCGGGAGCTGATCGCCGCCGGCGAGATCGGCACCGTCACGCACATCCGCGTCCGCCTCTTCAGCGACTACGCCGCCCATCCCGAGGGCGCCCTGACCTGGCGGTACGAGCTGGAGCGCGGCGGCAGCGGAGTGCTGGGCGACCTCGCCTCGCACGGTGTGGACCTCGCCCGCCACCTCCTCGGCGACATCGAGTCGCTGACCGCCGACACCGCGATCTTCGTCCCCGAGCGGGCCCGCCCCACCGGCGCCACCGCGGGCCACACCCGCGCGACGGGCGGCGAGCTGGGCCCGGTCGAGAACGACGACTACGTCAACTGCCTCCTCCGCTTCTCCTCCGGCGCCCGAGGCGTCCTGGAGGCCTGCCGGGTCTCGGTGGGCGAACAGAACAACTACGGCTTCGAGATCCACGGCACCACCGGCGCGGTCTTCTGGGACTACCGCCGCATGGGCGAGCTCGGCGTCAGCCGCGGCACGGCCTACCAGGACCAGCCCGTCAGCACGGTCTACGTCGGCCCGGGCGCGGGCGAGTTCGGCGCCTTCCAGCCGGGCTCCGCCAACACCATGGGCTACGACGACCTGAAGGTGATCGAGGCGTACGGGTTCCTCCGGTCGATCGCCGAGGGCACCCCGTACGGCGCGACACTCCAGGACGCGGTGGCGAGCGCGGCGGCACTGGACGCGATGACACGGTCCGCGGAGCGGCGGACTTGGGTGGATCTCGCGTGAGCGCCGGACGGTCCGCATCCGTCTTCCATCCACCGGGGGAAGCCGCGCGATGAGCCATGTCACAGGCTCCTCGGCGGCGGTCGGGGGACGACACGGAGTAGGTTGGGTTCAAATTTGAACGACTAAGACGCACGACCCCAGCCTGGGAGGACGCCATGCGCGTCGCGATCACCGGATCCACCGGACTCATCGGTTCCGCCCTCACCCGCTCGCTCCTCGCCGACGGCCACGGCGTCGTCCGCCTCGTCCGCGGCCGATCGGCCGTCGCCTCCGAGGACGGTGCCGAGTCGGCGTGGTGGGACCCGGTCGGCGGCGAGGTCCAGCCCGGCGCGCTGGACGGCGTCGACGCGGTCGTGCATCTGGCGGGCGCCGGGATCGGGGACCGGCGCTGGAGCGCCGCGTACAAGGCGGAGATCCGCCGCAGCCGGACCGCCGGGACGGAGACCATCGCGCGGGCCTGCGCCGAGGCGGCCGCTCCCCCGCGCGTGCTCGTCTCCGCGTCCGCGACCGGCTACTACGGCGACACCGGTGACCTGGTCATCGAGGAGAGCGCGCACGCGGGGGACGACTTCCTGGCGGACGTGTGCGCCGCCTGGGAGGCCGCCGCCGACCCGGCCCGGGAGGCCGGCGTCCGGGTCGTGCATCCGCGCACCGGCCTCGTGGTCTCGGCGCAGGGCGGCGCCTTCGGCAGGCTGCTGCCGCTGTTCCGCTTCGGGCTGGGGGGCCGACTGGGCTCGGGCAAGCAGTACTGGCCGTTCATCTCGCTCACCGACCACATCGCGGCGCTGCGTTTCGCGATCGCCGCCGAGGAGCTCTCGGGGCCGGTCAACTTCACCGCCCCCGAACCGGTGACCAACCGCGCCGCCACCGAGGCGCTGGGCCGGGCGCTGCACCGGCCGACGCTCGCCGCCGTGCCCGCGTTCGCGCTCCGGGCAGCGATCGGGGAGTTCTCGACGGGCATCACGTGCAGTTGCCGTGCCGTGCCGTCTGCCCTGCTCAAGGCCGGCTTCGAGTTCGCGCATCCGACCGTCGACGAGGCGCTGGGGTCCGTGCTCGGGACGAACTGACGGCACGAAGAAGGGCCTTCACAGACTGTCGCCTGTGAAGGCCCTCTCACACCGTCGGGACGACAGGATTTGAACCTGCGACCCCTTGACCCCCAGTCAAGTGCGCTACCAAGCTGCGCCACGTCCCGGTGTCCGTCTGACCTGGGGTTTCCCCCGGCCGAACGTGCAGTGAAACAATACCGCACTCGGGTCGGTGGTCGCGCACCCGTTTATCGGGGCGAAGCCACGGCGTCGGCGCGCACCAGGTTGCGTATCGCCGGCACCGAGAGCAGGGCACCGCAGACGACCAGGCTCATCACCCCGGCGACGAGCAGCACGTGGTCGGCGCCGAGGGTCGCGGCGGACGGGCCCGCGAGCGCCTGGCCGACCGGCATCAGGGCGAGGGAGCCCGCGACGTCGTAGGCGTGGATGCGGTTGAGAGCGTCCGGCGGGACCTGGGTCTGGATGCTGGTCGACCACATCACGCTCCAGAACGCCATGCCCGTCCCGGCGACGGCGGCTCCGGCCATCATGGCGGGCACACCGAGGCCCGCGCCGACGGCAGCCGGGAAGGCTCCGAAGCCGACCAGGGCGATCGATCCGGCGCGCAGCATCCGGCGCGGGCGCAGCCGCAGGGCGAGGAGTCCGCCGACGACGGTGCCGGCGCCGAGCGCGGAGTTCACCAGGCCGTAGGCGCGCGGGCCGTGGTCCTGGACGACCTCGGTGGCGACCAGCGGGACGGTCGGGCCGGACACGGAGATCATGTACAGGCCCCAGACGGCTATCACTCCCCACAGCCAGGTGCGGGCTCTGAACTCCCGCCAGCCGGTGACCAGATCGGCCCGGAAGGTACGGGCCGCCCGCGGCGCCGGTCCGTCGTCCGGGGCACGCGGCGGCAGCCGGAGCGCCAGCAGGCACAGGGCGCTGACCGCGTACATGGCGGCGTCCAGGGCGAAGACGCCGCCGGCCGAGGCGAAGGCGACGAGCAGTCCGGCGAGGGCGGGGCCGGCGAGCTGGGCGCCGGCCTCCGCGATGCGTATCGCGCCGTTCGCGCCCTGCACATCGCCGGCCAGCCGCGGAACCGTGCTGGCGACGCCGGGTTGGAACAGGGCGCCCGCCACGCCGTTGACGAAGCCGAGGGCGCAGATCTGCCACAGCACCACATGCCCGGAGAAGAAGAGCGCGGCGGCGAGGGTCTGGGTGGCAAGGCGCACCAGGTCGGCGCCGATCATCACCTTGCGGGTGTCGAAGCGGTCGGCGATGACACCGCCGAAGACCACGAGCCCGGCGAAGGACGCGGCCGAGGAGGCCATCGCGAGGCCCACCGCGCCCGCCCCGTACCCGTGCTCCAGCAGGCCGGCGGCGAGGGCGACGGGGAGGATGGTGTGACCGAGGGCGGCGACGGCCCGCGCGACGAAGAACAGGGCGAAGTCCCGTGACCAGACGGCGGACACGGCCGCTTCACTCGCCCGGCCAGGGGTGACGTCCTCGGCGCTCGCGCCGTACGCCTCCCCCTTCGACGACACCCTGGTCATCCGCACACCCCTCCCGGCACCATCCGCACCCGCACCCGCAGGCGCCCCACCCGCCACGCCTCCGGATCATGCCACGGGGCACTGACAGCGCCCGGGGAATTTCAATCGCCGACCGGACGCCCCAACTCCGGATAACTGTCGAGGAGTCGGGGCGGGGCGGCCTGGCGCCAGGAGTCGGCCAGGATGTCCCGCAGTTCGTCCTCGTCCTCCAGGGCGGCGAGGCGGGCCCGGACCCAGGCGAACTGCGCCTCGTGGTCGGCGATCCAGAACTTCTCCGGCTCGGCGAGCACCAGTTCGTCCCGCTCCTCCTTGGGGCAGCGGACCGCGAGGGAGGTCTCCTCCTCGGGCAGCGTGGCGAACATCTTCCCCGCGACCCGGAACGTGGGCATGCTCCAGGCGATCTTCTCCGTGGTGTCCGGCAGGGACAGGGCGATACGGCGTACGTCTTCGGCATCCGGCATGACACGCACCGTAGCGGCTGCCACTGACAATCACCTGGTGGGAGCGGTTGTCCCGAGCTTCTTGTAGTAGAGGGTGGTGCCCCGGAGGACCCCGGCCGGATCGGCCGCGTAGTCGGGGATCACGCCGGCCCTGGTCCATCCGGCCGCGGTGTAGAGGCGTTCCGCCGGGCTGTCGGTCTCGGTGTCGAGGTGGAGCAGGGTGATGCCGGCTTCGGCGGCGGCCTGTTCGGCGGTCGTCAGGAGCCTGCGCCCGAGCCCACGCCCGCGCGCGCCCCGGTGGACCATCAGCTTGACCAGTTCGGCGCGGTGGCGGCTGTTGGGCTTGTCGGGGAAGGCGAGGCTGACGGTGCCGAGCGTCCGGTCGTCGGCGCGGGCGATCCAGACGGCGAGCCCGCCGGACGCCACTCCGGCCGCCCGTTCCTTCCACCAGGCGACGGCCGCCGCGCGGTCGAGGGGTGCGAGGAAGCCGATGGAGGCGCCGCCGTCGACGGTGTCGGCCATCAGGTCGGCCAACTCCTCGACGTACCGCTGCGCTTGGTCGGCATCGAGCCGGGTGACGATCACGGCAGGACCACCGCCAGCACGTACCGCACCGGCCCCGGCCCGGCGCACCGGAACCGCGTCGGCCCCCACACCCGCAGCCGCAGACAGTCCCCCGCGTCGAGCCGGTGCCCGACGTCCTGCGCGGTCATGTCAAGCGCGCCCTCCAGCACCCAGATGTGCTGTTCGAGCCCGGGCACGGGCGGCCTGTCGTACGCGATGTCGGCGCCCGGGGCGAGCCGTCCCTCGACGAGTTCGCCGCGCAGCCCGCTGTGGGGCGGTGACACGGAACGCCGTACGAAACCGGAGGCCCGGTCCTCCCACACGGGCTGCTCGGCGGCCCGGACCAGGAGCGGGGGCTCGGTCTCGACCTCGCTGAGCAGCTGGGACATGGTCCGTCCGTGGACCGCGCACAGGCGGTTCAACAGGGAGGCGGTGGGGCTGATCTCGGCGCGCTCGGCCCGCGACAGCGTCGACTTGCTCACGCCGGCGCGCTCGGCCAACTCCCCGAGGGACCAGCCGCGTTCGGCGCGCAGTTCGGCCAGGCGGGCACCCAGTCGGGCGTCGACGGGGTCCGGGGCGGTCTCGACTTCCGCTTGTCTCATATCCGGGACGCTATCCCGGATATGAGACAGCCCAGGTTACGTCCCGCTCTCCGCCGCCCCCGCCAGCGCCTCGATCACCGGCCGGATCAGCGGATGCCCCTCCGCGCCCCGGCGTACCGCCGCGAACACCCGCCGAGTGGGCGCGACGCCGTCCACCGGCCGTACGACGACACCCGTGAGGTCCATGCCGATCAGCGCCGAACGCGGTACGAGCGCCACGCCCGCGCCGGCCGAGGCGAGGGCGACGACCGCACGGAAGTCGTCCGAGGAGTGTTCGAGACTGGGCTGGAAGCCCGCGTTCTCGCAGGCCAGGACGACGACCTCATGGCAGGGGTTGCCCGGGTAGGGCCCGATCCACGGGTCCTTGGCCAGCTCCGCCAGCGGCACCTCGCCGGCCTCCGCCAGCCGGTGGCTCACCGGGACGACCGCGTCGAAGGGCTCGGCGTACAGGGAGACGTGGGTCAGACGGGGGTCGTCGGCCGGGGGTGCCCCGCGGTACTCGACGGCGACCGCGACATCGACCTGCCGGTCCAGGACCATCGGCAGACTGGCGTCGCCCTCGGCGTCCTGGACGCGGATGCGGATGCCCGGCGAGGTCACGGCGAGCCTCGCCACCGCGGGCGCGACGACCAGGGCGATGCCGGTCGCGAAGGAGGCGACCGTGACCGTGCCGGCCTCGCCCGAGCCGTACGCGGCCAGTTCGGCCTCCGCGCGCTCCAGCTGGGCGAGGACGGCGTTGGTGTGGTTCAGCAGGATCTCGCCGGCCGCGGTGAGCCGTACGCCCTTCGCGCCGCGTTCCACCAGGCGGTGCCCGGTCTCCTGCTCCAGGGCCGTGAGCTGCTGGGACACCGCCGAGGGCGTGAGATACAGCGCGGCGGCAGCCGCCGTCACCGTACGGTGGTCGGCCACCGCCCGGAGGATGTGCAGCCGCCGCGCTTCGATCATGGGATCGATTGTCTCAAATGTCGCCGTGTGCTCGGGCTCAGCCCGCCGCCTCCGCCTCCAGCTCGTCCCGGGCCGCGACGAAGGCGTCCACCGCGCGGTTCACGTCCTCGGTGGAGTGGGCCGCGGAGAGCTGGACGCGGATACGGGCGGCGCCCTGCGGCACCACCGGGTAGGAGAAGCCGATCACGTACACACCGCGCTCCAGGAGCAGCTCCGCGAGGCGGCCCGCCTTGGCCGCGTCGCCGATCATCACGGGGGCGATGGCGTGATCGCCGGGGAGGATCTCGAAGCCCTCCTCGGTCATCCGGCGGCGGAACAGGGCCGTGTTCTCGTTCAGCCGGACCCGCAGGTCGTCGGCCGACTCCAGCAGGTCGAGGACCTTGAGGGAGGCGGCGGCGATCACCGGGGCGAGGGTGTTGGAGAACAGGTACGGGCGCGAACGCTGGCGCAGCAGGGCGACGATCTCCGCGCGGGCGGCCACATAGCCGCCGGACGCGCCGCCGAGCGCCTTGCCGAGGGTGCCGGTGATGATGTCTACGCGGTCCATGACGCCGTGCAGCTCGGGGGTGCCGCGACCGCCGGGGCCGACGAAGCCGACGGCGTGCGAGTCGTCGACCATGACCATGGCGTCGTAGCGGTCGGCGAGGTCGCAGATCTCGCGCAGCGGGGCCACATAGCCGTCCATGGAGAACACGCCGTCAGTGACGATCAGGCGGCGGCGCGCGTCGGAGGCGTCCTTCAACTGCCGTTCCAGGTCGGCCATGTCGCGGTTGGCGTAGCGCAGGCGGCGGGCCTTGGACAGGCGGATGCCGTCGATGATCGACGCGTGGTTGAGGGCGTCGGAGATGACCGCGTCCTCGGGGCCGAGGAGGGTCTCGAAGACACCGCCGTTGGCGTCGAAGCAGGAGGAGTAGAGGATCGTGTCCTCCTGGCCGAGGAAGGCCGAGAGGCGGGCCTCCAGCTCCTTGTGCACCTCCTGCGTGCCGCAGATGAAGCGCACGGACGCCATGCCGTAGCCCCAGCGGTCGAGCGCTTCGTGGGCGGCGGCGACGACCTCGGGGTGGTCGGCGAGACCGAGGTAGTTGTTGGCGCAGAAGTTGAGGACCTCACCGGGACGGCCGCCCGCGGTGACGTTCACGGTCGCGGACTGCGGGGTGCCGATGACGCGCTCGGGCTTGTGCAGACCGGCGGCGCGGATCTCGTCGAGGGTGGCGCGGAGATCGTCACGGACAGAGTCGAACATGGGAGGGGCTCCTAAAGAGTTACGCGGTCCGGAGTTACTCGGTCCAGTCGAGGATGACCTTGCCGCCGCGGCCGCTGGCGGCGTCCGCGAACGCCGCCTCGTAGTCGCGGTAGCCGTAGCGGCCGGTGATCACGGGGGCGAGGTCGAGGCCGCCCTCCAGGAGGACCGACATCGCGTACCAGGTCTCGAACATCTCACGGCCGTAGATGCCCTTGATGGTGATCATCGAGGTGACGACGCGGGCCCAGTCGACCGGGAACTCCTGCGCGGGCAGGCCGAGCATGGCGATCCGGCCGCCGTGCGTCATGTTGGCGATCATGTCGCGCATCGCGGTCGGGTTGCCGGACATCTCCAGGCCGATGTCGAAGCCCTCGCGCAGCCCGAGGGAGCGCTGGCCGTCGGCGATCGAGGACTCGGCAACGTTCAGGGCGAGGCTGACGCCGATCTTGCGGGCGAGGTCGAGGCGCTCCTCGCTGACGTCGGTGACGACGACGTTGCGGGCCCCGGCGTGCTTGGCCACGGCCGCCGCCATCAGGCCGATCGGCCCGGCGCCGGTGATCAGCACGTCCTCGCCGACCAGCGGGAAGGACAGCGCGGTGTGCACGGCGTTGCCGAACGGGTCGAAGATCGCGGCCACGTCGAGGTCCACGGGGACGCGGTGCACCCACACGTTAGAGGCGGGCAGGGCGACGTACTCCGCGAAGGCCCCGTCGCGCCCGACGCCGAGCCCGACCGTGGCCCGGCACAGGTGGCGGCGGCCGGCGAGGCAGTTGCGGCACTTGCCGCAGACGAGGTGCCCCTCGCCGCTGACCCGGTCGCCCACGGCGATGTCGACGACGTCACGGCCGGTCTCGACGACCTCGCCGACGAACTCGTGCCCGAGTACCAGCGGCGTACGGATCGTCTGCTGCGCCCAGCCGTCCCAGGACCGGATGTGCAGATCGGTGCCGCAGATGCCGGTGCGCAGCACCTTGATCAGTACGTCGCCGGGTCCCACGGCGGGCTCGGGGACGTCCGCGAGCCACAGTCCGGGCTCCGCCTTCTCCTTGACCAGCGCCTTCACCGCTACGGCTCCTGAGGGTGAGTTCCCGCGCGCGGGCACGCCGAAGGGGCCCGCAGCCGGGAAGAGGGGTGGAATCGCGTAGCAATCTGCCGTACGACGCCCCCTCAGGTCCATCGAGGTTTTCTTAAGCGCCGCCGCAGATCTTCTTCACGCCACCCTTGGGTGGGGAACACCGCCGCCGACCGGCCCGTTGGGAGGGGCGAGGATGCCTGCGACCGATGTGGAGCCGCCGATGAACACCGCACGTGATCTCGCGATCGTCGCTCTGGCGGCGGGCCAGGACAGACCCGTGGAACAGGGCGATCTGTCGCTCGCGCTCGCGGCCTCGGAGCTGCTCGACCTCGTGGAGACGGGCGCGCTCGCGCTGGACGGCGACCATGTCGTGCCCGGCGCTCAGTCGGCGCCGGTCGACCGCCTGCTGACGGAGGCCGCCGCCACCGTCGTACGGCAGGAGCCGTACGAGTCGGTCGAGGACTGGCTGTGGCGCCGGGGCCGCGGGCTCTCCGCGGCGTACGACTCCGCGCTGGAGCAGGAGGGGCTGACCGCCCGCCCGCGCGGGCTGCGCATCGCCCGGCAGGCCGGACACGCCGAGCTGGTGGACTCGCCGGAGCGGCACCGCGCCGAGGCGCGCCGGGCCTCGGGCGAGCCGGTGTTCGCCGCCCTGGCCGCCGCGGCCGGCATCCAGGAGGAACCGGCCGGTGACGCGGCGGACCTCACCGACGACACCGTGACGACCGTGCTGGCGGCCGTCGGGGACGCGGTGATGGAGCTGGAGGCGGTGCGCCAGCGGCGGGCCATCGAGAGCGCCGCGTTCGACAACGTCTGGCGGGGCGGGGTGTGAGGGCCGACGGGGCGTCAGGGCGTACGAAGCCGGCACACGTTCACAGGGGCAGGCCGTCCGCCTCCATCTGCTCCACGCGCGCGACGAGTTCGGCCGCCGCCGACTTGATGGTCTCCAGACCGCTCTTCCCCCAGGGCCGCGGCTCCACATCGGCGACGCACACCGTGCCGAGGACCATTCCCCCCCGGTCGATGAGCGGTGCGCCCAGATAGGAGCGGATGCCGAACTCGTCGACGACGGGATTGCCGGCGAACCGCGGATAGTCGCTGACGTCCTCCAGGACCAGTGCCTTGCGCCGCACCACCACATGCGGGCAGAAACCCTGGTCACGCGCCAGCCGGCGGCCGAGCTCCGGCTTGGTCCCGTCCGCGTCGACGAGGACCGGCCGGACGGCCGGGAGGTGCAGCCCGGCGAAGAACTGCCCGTGCTCGTCGAGGAAGTTGACCATGGCGTACGGCGCCCCGGTCACCTCGGCGAGCCGGTCGGCGAACGCGTCGAGCGCGGGCTCCGGGCGCTCCCCCAGGCCCAGCCCGTGCAGTCGGCGGGCCCGGGCGGGGGCCTCCTTGTCCTCGGGGGTGAGCAGCAGGCGACCGGCGGGACGCACGGGGTCGTAGCTCATCGGCGGGTTCCGGCGCGGTGGGCGAAGGTCATATGCGGCTCCGTGGAGTTGTGGGCGACAAGGTGTGCACGGCGGTCACCGGTGGGCGCCGTGGCTCGGCGCGGGCGCCGGGGCGTGGGCGATGAGGTGGCGTACGAGGGTCAGCAGGGTCTGGACACCCGAACTGGAGATCCGGGCGTCGCAGCGGATGACGGGGATCTCCGGGGCGAGGTCGATGGCGGCGCGGACCTCCTCGGGGTCGTAGCGGTACGAGCCGTCGAACTCGTTGATCGCGACGATGAATCCGAGGCCGCGCTGCTCGAAGAAGTCGACGGCCGCGAAGCAGTCCTCCAGGCGCCGGGTGTCGGCGAGGATGACCGCGCCGAGCGCGCCCTCCGAGAGCTCGTCCCACATGAACCAGAACCGCTCCTGCCCGGGCGTGCCGAACAGGTACAGCACATGTTCCGGGTCGAGGGTGATGCGGCCGAAGTCCATGGCGACGGTCGTCTCGACCTTGTTCTCGATGCCGTCGAGGTTGTCGGTCGCGGCGCTGACCGTGGTGAGCAGTTCCTCCGTGCTGAGCGGGGCGATCTCACTGACCGCGCCCACGAAGGTCGTCTTGCCTACTCCGAAGCCTCCGGCCACCAGGATCTTGAGTGCGGTGGGGAAGGGGTCAGAGCTGTCGTCGTAGTCCATCGAGCACTGCCTCCAGAAGAGCCCGGTCAGTGGGGTTGTGGTGGAACTCCGGGGGTTTGGTGGTGAGCGCCCCGCAGTCGACGAGGTCCGACAGCAGCACCTTGGTGACCGCGGCCGGCAGCTTCAGATGTGCGGCGACCTCGGCCACCGAGACGGGCGCGCGGCACAGGTCGAGCGCCTGCGTGTGCTCCGGGCCGAGGTAGCCGAGCGGGGTGGCGCCGGTGGCCATCACCTGCGACAGGAGGTCGAGCGCGACGGTGGGCCGGGTACGTCCGTTGCTGACCGTGAAAGGGCGCACCAGGCGTCCGGCCGCGTCGTCGAGCCAGGGCCCGTCGCCGGCCGCCGCCACGCTCAAGGCCTCATCACCGGGGACGCCGGGGACTCGACGGTGTGCTGCCGGGGTGCGGTCACCAGATAGGGGCGAACGCTCTTGACCAGCATGGCCATCTCGTAGCCGAGGACGGCTGCGTCGGCCTCGCGGCCGGCGAGCACGGCGAGACAGGTGCCGGAGCCGGCGGTCGTCACGAACAGCAGGGTGGAATCGAGCTCGACGACCACCTGGCGGACGTCTCCGCCGTCACCGAAGCGGACGCCCGCGCTGCGTCCGAGGGAGTACAGGCCGGAGGCCAGGGCGGCCATGTGGTCGGCGCTGTCGGTGTCGAGCCCGTGGACCGACTTCACGAGCCCGTCGCAGGACAGCAGAACCGCGCTGGTGGTGTGCGGTACGCGCTGCACGAGGCCGCTCATCAGCCAGTCGAGATCGGATACATGGCCGGTCGGCGCTTCGCTCGCCATGGTGGATCGACTCCTTGAGGTACGAAGGTCTGCGGGAGCGCTGGGGGTTGGCATGGGGGTGGGGGTGGAGAGGGGGGCGTGGGCGGTGGCAGGGCTGGTCATCCGGCTGATGCGCTCCCGTCGTGCCGGGTGGTGGGGGTGTGGTCGGGGCGGGCGTGAGCCGGGCTTGGGTGACCGGGATTCAGGTGACTCGGGCCCGTGTCCGTCAGGCTGAGACGGCTCCGATCGGTGTCGGTGATCGGGTCCGTGTTCATGTGCAGCGGATCCATGTGGGGCGCGCCCAGCTGCGGCGTCTCAACGTGGGCCGCGCCCATGTCCGTTGCCCCCCTCACGTACGCGCTGAGGTCCGTGCCCCCGGTGGTCTCCGCCTCCATGTGCTGCTGGGCCTCGGCGAGGCCGATGCCGCGTTGGAAGGCCGCCATGAGCCCCGGGTCGTGCCCGGCGAGGTACTCGGCGTCCGGACGCGGCGCCGCCGGGCCGTCGCGGAGCTGGGGTGCGATGTGCTCCTGGGCGCGGCGCCTGGGCAGTTGGGGCTTGCCCATGGTGCCGCGGACGGTGCCCGTACGCGGGGTGGGCGGCATCGCGGCGCTCTGCTCGACGAGCCGACGGTCGTCGGGCCGGATGCCCGGCACGGCCTCCGCCGGGTTGGGCCGCTCCTGCTGACTGCCGCGCACAGGCAGCGGTACGACGGGCTCACCGCCGGTCGCCGCCGGTCCCGAGTCGCGCGGAGCGTCCGGCTGCCGAGCGGACCGTACGACGGGACCGGCACCGGGAACGACCCGCTGCGGCCCGGTCTCCCCCAGGGCCCCCGGCCCGGCCGCCTCCTGCGGATACTGCCGCGGCGGCACGGAGGCGCCCGGCACCGGCATGGACGGCCGTACGTGTCCCGCCGGACCGCGAGCCGATCGCGGCGCCCCGGCGGGCGCCGGGGGCACGCCCGCTCCCCCGCCACCGGGCCCCGCGACCCCTGTCCCGTCCGAGGCCCCGGGTACGACTCCGGACGCATCCGGCTCCGCGCCCAACAGCCCCTGCGGTACGACGAGTACGGCCTGGACACCGCCGTAGATGTTGGTCTGCAGTCGGACGTTGATGCCGTGCCGCCGGGCCAGCTGTGAGACCACGAACAGTCCGATGCGGCCGTCCGCCAGCAGGCTCCCCACGTTGACCTGGTCGGGGTCGGTGAGCAGGGCGTTCATCTTGTTCTGCTCGGCGACGGGCATGCCGAGGCCGCGGTCCTCGACCTCGACGGCGAGCCCGGAGGTGACGAGGTTGGCGCGCAGCAGCACTTGGGTGTGCGGGGCGGAGAACACCGTGGCGTTCTCGACGAGTTCGGCGAGCAGGTGGATGACGTCGGCGACGGCGTGCCCGCGCAGGGTGCCGTCGATGGGCGGCACGAGTTTGACGCGGGAGTACTGCTCGACCTCGGCGATGGCCGAGCGCAGCACCTCGGTCATGGAGACGGGGTGGCTCCACTGCCGGCGCGAGACGGCGCCGCCGAGCACGGCGAGGTTCTCGGCGTGGCGGCGGATGCGGGTGGCGAGGTGGTCGACGTGGAAGAGGCCCTTGAGGAGGTCGGGGTCCTCGATCTCGTTCTCCAGCTCGTCGAGGATGGAGATCTCCCGGTGCACCAGCGACTGCAGGCGCCGGGCGAGGTTGAGGAAGACCTCCAGCTTCTGCTCGCTGCCCGCCTGGCTGGACAGTTGGGTGGCTTGGACGACGGCGGTGACGGCGCCGTCGTGGGCGCGGGCCAGGTCGGCGGCGAGCAGGTCGAAGTCGTCGGCGCCGTCGGGCGGGCCGCCGCGCGGGGTGCGCTGGGGCGGCCCGTCGCCGCGCCGCAAGGCCTCGACGAGGGCCCGGAGATCGGCCTCGCCCCGTGCGGTGGTGCGGCGCAGGGCGCCGATGCGGTCGCTGACCGACTTGGCGGCGCGGTCGGCGGCGACGGCGGCGATGAGGATGGCGGCGAGCGCCACCGAGACCGCGCCGGCGAGGACGCCCCAGAGGGTGAGGCTCGACCGGGCGCCGGTGGAGCGGACGGCGAAGAGGACGGCCGCGGAGGCGGCGAGGGCGACCGCGATGGGCGGCAGCACGGCGAGCCGCAGCAGCTGGGGCCGTATGTGGGTCTCGGGCAGCGTGGTCGCGGGCCGGGCGGCCGGCTTGCCGTGCCGGCCGCCTTCGCGGCGGTCCGCGCGGGCCGCCGGTGCGCGGAGCTGAGACATCGGTGTCCTCGTACTGGCACGGTGGGCGGCCTGGTCGCCGGGCTGGCTCGCCTGACCCCGTCCGGGTTGGCTCGTCCGCCCACGGCCGGGCTGCCCCGCGGCCCCACGGCTGGACGGGTTCGCGGCCCCGCCGCCGGACTGGTTCATGGCCCCGCGGCCGGACTGGCTCGCGGGCCCACGGCCGGGCTCCCGGGGCCCGGTGCGCGTTCCCGCCGGTTCCCGGGTGCGCTCGCCACGGGTGGCACGCACTCCGACGCGGTCGTCGGTCACCGGCTTCCCCCGGCTCCCGGTCGCGGTCGAGCTGGGGGGATTCCCATCGCGTCGACTCCCTCCTCCGGTCTGGTCCTCACGACACGGTGTCGGTCGAGAGCGCCGGGAATTCGGCCCTGCGTCGCCCGACGACCACTCACAGTAGTCGGCAACGCATCATGTGCGGCGGGCAGTTGACAAACTCGTACGGAGAGCGTCCCGCTCTGGTATGAGGCCTCGCACGGCAGCCCGATAAACCCACCGACGGGCCGCACAGTTCACTTCAGCGATTGATCAACGCTGGTCAGAGGCGGTCAGAATCGAAGCACCGGAATCTGCGCCGGCCGGTCCCCGGCGGCGATCTCCACCCACTCGGGGCGCCGCTCCCCAGCACCTCGCCGCCCGAACGAGCACTCCCACATGCTTCACTCTCCGTAGCGAATCACGAGGCCCCATGAGCGAGGCGAAATCGATCCTCGGACGCCGCGGCCGGCCGCAGTTCCCAGGACGTCCTTCGTCAGTGGATCGTGGACGGCGACCTGGACGCGAAACTCCCGCTGGGCGAGACGGGCGGATCGGTCGTCGCACGCTTTCGAACCTCGATGGAACGCATCGTCGAAGCGCACGCCGGGGGAACCGTCATGGTCGTCACCCATGTCGGCACAGTGACGGTCGGCTTGGTTTCCCTGTGTGCCGACCTCTCCGCGGAGCGGGTGTGGGGTCGTCCCCTGCCCCATGGGACCGCGGTCGAGGTCAGCGTGACGGCGGGGGAATGGTCATGTCCCGTCTGGCCGACCGAGAACCGGAGTGCGTCGAGTCGGCCCGCTTGAGGCGGGGTTCCTCGGGGGATCAGCCCGCCGACACCGCCTCCGGCTCCCCGCTCCCCTCGCCCTCCGAACCCGCCGCGTCCTCCTGAGCCCGCGCCGCCCCCGCGGACGTCGTCTTGATCGCGGCCTCCGTGACGAGCTCAGCCGCCGGCCACCCCCCGGAGGGCTCCGCGGCGACCCCGCGCCACCACGGCGCCACGGGCACGCCCTCGCCCGTCGGCTCGAACGGCTCGCCCGGACGCGGCAGGGCGATGCGCGTGCCCTCCGCGCGGGCCGCCGCGATGGTGCCCTCGCCCGGATCCGCCCACGCGTGCGTGGCCAGGTTGAAGGTGGCCCAGTGGATCGGCAGCATGAGGCCGGCCGACGGGCCGCCCTGGAGGTCGAGGTGGGCGCGCATGCCCTCCGTCGGCGTCATGTGGATGTCCGGCCAGAAGTCGCTGTACGCGCCGATCTGGATCATCGTGGCGTCGAACGGCCCGTGCGCGGCGCCGATCTCCTTGAAGCCGTCGAAGTAGCCGGTGTCGCCACTGTGGTAGACCCGGTGGGCCTCCCCCTCGACGACCCAGGACGCCCAGAGGGTGTGCTGAGTGTTGCGCAGACCGCGGCCGCAGAAGTGGCGGGCCGGAGTGGCGGTGAGGGTGAGGCCGCCGACCTTGGTCGCCTCGTGCCAGTCCAGCTCGCGCAGCCGGTCGGCGGAGACGCCCCAGTGTTCGAGGTGGGCGCCGACGCCGAGCGGCACGGCGAACAGCGTGTCCGTGTCGGCCAGGGCCTTGATGGTGGGCATGTCGAGGTGGTCGTAGTGGTCGTGGGAGATGACGACCACGTCGACCGGGCCCAGCGCGGCCAGCGGCAGCGGCACCGGGTGGAGCCGCTTCGGGCCCGCGAAGGGGAACGGGGAACAGCGCTCGCCCCAGACCGGGTCGAAGAGCACCCGGTGTCCGTCGATCTCGGCGAGCACGCTGGAGTGGCCCATCCAGGTCAGCCGCAGCCCCGTGGCGGGCGGCTTGGCGATGTCGGCCAAGGTGGTCGGGTGCACCGGGATCGTGCCCTTGGGCGAGCGGCGCGGACGCTCCTCCTTGTCGAAGAAGACCTTCGCGAACTCCAGCGTCGAGCCGGAGGGCCGGGTCCTGGCCTCGCCACCGGGGTTCTGGAAGACCCCGTCCTTGAAGTGGGGCGACCTGCGGATGCGGGCGAGACGCTCACCGCTCGGGTCCACACCGAAGGCCTCGGGCTGCAGGCTGCGGAGCCCGGAGCTCAGGGAACCGAAAACGGACACGGTACCTCCAGGTGGAGTCGGTGAGGTCTTCCATTATGGTCGGCCTCTCCGACAAACCCGGATCGCCGTCGTCACGGCCGTATGAACTACCTCTCCGCGGTGTACGACACCTCGGCCTCGCCCCACGCCGTGACGTCCACCTCGTCGCCGACCGCCACCTTCCCCGGCCGCAGCACGGAGAACTTCACGCCGAACACCGTGCCGGCGGCTCCGCGCCGGTATCCGGCCAGGGTGCGGATGGGTTCGGGGCCGTCCTTGGCGCCCCGCTCCTGGTCCACCAGGGTGACGGCGCAGCGGACGGCGAGCTTCGCGTAGGCCAGTTCGGTGGCGCCGATCCGTAGGCGGTGGGCGCGGTCCTCGGTGTGCGGGACGTCCCAGCCGCCGATCACGATGTTGGGGCGGAAGCGGTTCATGGCCAGGGGTTCCGCGCCGCGTTCGGCGATCTTTTCGTTGAGCAGGTCGAGGCTGGACCGCGACAGGACGTGCAGGGCGCCGCTGTCCGCCCAGCCCGCGGTTCCGGGTGTCCGGCCGTCGGTCACCCGGTCGTGCTCCGGCGGTACCCGCACGAGCCTGCTCGGGGCGCCGAGCACCTCGGAGAGCCATCGCGCGACGATGTCGCCCTGGTCGATGCCCCGGTACGGCGTCCCGAACAGCTCGACCGGTCGCCGTACGCCGGTGGTGTCGACGTCCACGGCCACCTCGCCGTTGTCCGGCGTCCGGAGCGTGAGCCGCTCGCCGGCGCTGTCGACGCCGGGCAGGATCAGCGCGAGCCGTGGGTCACGCCGCTGCGTCCGGAACACGCCCTCCTCGTCGACGACCATGAAGGAGCGGTCGTGCGCGAGCCCGGCCGGCGTCACCTCCGCCTCGCTCGCCGAGATCCCCGCGCATCCCTTGACCGGGTAGTACGTCAGCTCGACGACCTTGGCCATCCCCGTCCCCCTTCGCGATCAGTACGTTCCCAAAGGGAACCTATCGAGGGCGTGCGGCGCACTGTCAATCGCTTTTCGGTTCGGACCATCGCGTTTCGGTTCGGATTGACAGCACACCGGACATGTCAAGAAGATACTGACTCGCTATTCAGTAATAGTCCCAGGAGCCCCCATGACCACCCCCCTGCTGTCGCTCACCTGGACCGACCACGTCACCGGTCGCCAGGGCTTCCTGGTCGTCGACCGGCTGGTGCGCGGAGTCTCCAGCGGCGGGCTGCGGATGCGCGAGGGCTGCACCCTGGAGGAGGTCACCGGGCTCGCCCGCGGGATGACCATGAAGGAGGCGCTGCACTACAACCCCCAGGGCCGTTACGTCCCGTTGGGCGGCGCCAAGGGCGGCATCGACTGCGATCCCCGGGACCCGGCGGCGTACGCCCTGCTCGTGCGCTTCCTGCGCGCGATGCGACCGTACGTCGAGAGCTTCTGGACCACGGGTGAGGACCTCGGCCTGACCCAGGACCTGGTGGACCGGGCGGCGGCCGAGGCGGGGCTCGTCTCGTCGGTCCAGGCCGTCTATCCCCTGCTGGACGACGAGAAGGCGGCCCGCAAGCGGCTCGCGGACGCGTTCGCCGTCGAGGTGGACGGCATCGGGCTCGACGAACTGGTCGGCGGCTGCGGGGTCGCCGAGTCGGTGCTCACGGCCCTGGACCGGGCCGGGGTGCCGTACGCCGGGACGCGGGTCGCCGTGCAGGGGCTCGGCACGATGGGCGGGGCCACGGCGAGGTTCCTCGCGCGCGCGGGCCTGACGATCGTCGCCGTCGCCGACATCAAGGGCACGATCGCCAACCCCGGGGGCCTGGACGTCGAGGCGCTGCTCGCCGCGCGGGACGCCTACGGCACCGTCGACCGTGCCGCGCTCCGGTCCGGTGACCGCGAACTGCCGGGCGACGCCTGGCTGTCCGCCGACGCGGAGGTGCTGGTGCCGGCCGCCGTGTCGTACGCGATCGACGTCGCGAACCAGGAGCGTGTCACCGCCCGCTGGATCGTCGAGGCGGCCAACATGCCCGTCCTGCCCGCGGCCGAGGCGCTGCTGGCCGCGCGGGCCGTCACCGTGCTGCCGGACGTGGTCGTGAACTCCGGTACGAACGCCTGGTGGTGGTGGACCCTGTTCGGCGACATCGGCGCCGACGCGGACGAGGCGTTCACCCACACCCGCCGCTCCATGCGGGCCCTGGTCGAGCAGATGCTGGCCCGCGCGGAGGCCGACGGGACGTCCCCGCGGGCCGCCGCCCACGCGATCGTGGCGGACCGGCTGCCGGTGATCGCCGAGCGGTTCGGGTGGTACCGGTAGAGCCGATGATCGCGTCTCGCCGGCCGTCGGCACGGATTGGGGCCTGTCCGGCGGATCAGGTCGCGGGAAAGCGGCGGCGCCTTTTAGCGCCGGTGAGCGGGGTTTGGTGCGTCGAGCTGCAAGGCGGAGGAGGGCGGCGACGCGGAGCGTCGGCAACCGACGACAACGCCGCAGATCGGCATACCAAACCCCGCGTCCGCGGCATGATCCGCCGGACAGGCCCTAGTACTGCAACGGTGCTTGCCGTGACTGCTGGCCAGCTCAGTCGTTGGTGTGGTCATGGGTGGGGACCTTGCTGATGTGAGGCTGTGGGCCGGTGAACTGGACGCTCTGCATGACCGGTTCGTGCACCGGTTCAACCGGGAAGAGCCGCGCCAGTCGGCGCTCGCTTACATGCGAGGCTTGGTCGCACCGCTGGAGCGGAAGAACGGCTGGACGCTGGCGGAGGAGGCCGGGCACGAGGGTCCCGATCGCATCCACCGGTTGCTGAACCGGATCGAGTGGGACGCCGACGAGGTCCTGGACGACGTACGCGACTACGTCGTGGAACACCTCGGCGACCGAGACGCCGTGCTGATCGTCGACGACACCGGCTTCCTGAAGAAGGGCCTGCGGTCGGCCGGGGTGCAAAGGCAGTACTCCGGAACCGCCGGCCGGACCGAGAACTGCCAGATCGGTGTGTTCCTCGCCTACGCCACCGGCCGCGGCCGCACGCTGATCGACCGGCGGCTGTATCTGCCCACGTCGTGGACGGACGACCGGGAACGCTGTCGTCGGGCCGGCATCGGCGACGAGGTCGCCTTCGAGACGAAGGTGGCCATGGCCAAGGCGATGGTCCGCAAGGCCATCGCGGACCGGATCCCGTTCGCCTGGGTGACGGCGGATGCCGCCTACGGCTTCAGCAAGGGCTGGCGCTTCGAGCTCGAGCAGGCCGATGTCTTCCATGTCATGGCCACCACCCGGCACGACACCGTCGTCACCCGCTGGGCGCTCGACCACCCCGTCCACGACCTGTTCCCCGGCCTGCCGCGGCAGAAGTGGAAGCGTCGTTCCTGCGGCGAAGGGGCACACGGTCGGCGGATCTACGACTGGGCCCGCGTCGAGGTCAGGCCCTGGCACCGCGAAGACCGCCGGCACTGGGTCCTCGCACGCCGCAGCGTCAGCCGACCCGAGGAGATCTCCTACTACATCGCCTACTGCCCGGCCGGCACCACACTGGACGAACTCATACGCATCGCGGGCAGCCGCTGGGCTGTCGAGGAATGCTTCCAGACCGCCAAGCAGGAGTGCGGCCTGGACGACTACCAGGTCCGCCGCTATCCCGGCTGGCACCGCCACATGACCTTGGCGATGGCCGCCCACGGATGCCTCACCGTCCTGCGGGCCCGCCAGCTGGACACGGAGAAAGCAGAAACGGATCCTCCCAGCTCATCCACCTCAGCCTCGCCGAGATCCGACGGCTGATCACCCGCCTCACCGACCGCCGTCCCACCCCGATCGGCCACGTCCTGCACTGGTCGACCTGGCGCCGCCGACGCCAACACCAAGCCCGCATCAGCCACTACAAACGACGCGGACACAGCCCCTGAAAACTGCCCAGCAATCAGAACAAGCACCGTTGCAGTACTAGGGTGGCCGCGTGGCGAGAGTGCGGTTGAGCGTGGCGGAGCGGCGTGAGGAGTTGCTGCGGGCCGCCATCGGGCAGATCGAGGAGCGGGGCGTGGCGGCGGTCAGGATCGCCGACGTGGCCTCCTCGCTCGGGGTGAGCAACGCGCTGGTGCTGTACCACTTCTCGACCAAGGAGAAGCTGGTCGCCGCCGCGTTCGCGTACGCCGCCGAGGACGACCTCGCCCAGCTGCGCAAGCTTCTCGGCCGCCGGACCACGGCGCTGCGGCGGCTGCGGTCGGCCGTGCGCTGGTACGCGCCCACGGGTCAGGCCAAGGGCTGGCGGCTGTGGATCGAGGGCTGGGCGGCCTCGTTGCGCGAGCCCGCCCTCCAGGAGGTCACCCGCGAGCTCGACAAGCAGTGGAAGGCGGCGCTCGCCGAGGTCATCGCGGAGGGCGTGGCCGCGGGCGAGTTCCGGTGCCCGGACCCGGCCGCCTCGGCCCTGCGGCTGACGGCCCTGCTCGACGGACTCGCCGTCCAGCTGACGTCGTACCCGGGTGCCGTGTCCCGGGCGCGCGCCCAGGGGTGGGCGGACGAGGCACTGGCCCGGGAACTCGGGCTGGGAGCCGACACGTTGAGCGCCCGGGAGCGCTGAAGGCGGCGGCCCGCCGCGGCGGGCCTCGCTCAGGTCAGTTCGTACACCGCCGTGACCGTCGCCGTGGCCTTGATCTCCCCCGGCGCCAGCGGTACGGCACCGAAGCCGGCCGGCGCGTCCGCGGAGACCGGCGGGGACGGGGCGAAGTAGCCGGTGCCGCCCTCGCTCAGGGAGACGAGGCGGCCGAGGTGGAGGCCGCTGAGGCGGGCGTACTGGGCGGCCTTGGCGTGGGCGTCGGCGTGCGCGGCCTCGCGGGCGCGGGCCTGGAGCGGGCGGCGGTCGTCGAGGTCGAACACGACGGAGGTGATGCGGCCCGCGTCGCCGGTGGCGTCGGTGACGGCCTGGAGGAGCGCGCCCGTGGCGGACGGATCGCGGACCTTGATCGAGAAGGACTGGGCGGCCTGGTAGCCCTTCAGCGTGGACGCGCCGTCCGTGTAGTCGTAGACGGGGCTGAGGGAGACGTTCTCGGTCCGGATGTCCCGGTCGGCGACGCCTTGGGCGCGGACCGCCTTCAACAGCGCGGCGGACGCCGTGTTCTGCGCCTCCAGCGCCGCCTGTGTCCTCTTGGCGAAGGCCTCCACCCCGGCGCCGACCAGCGCGATGTCGGGCTCGCCGACCGCGCTGCCCTCGCCGGTCACGGTGACGGTGGCGGGAGCCGCGGCGACGGCGATCGCGGGCGCGTGGCCGCCGGAGCCGGCCGCGAGGGCCGCCGGGGCCGCGACGGTGGGCAGGCCCAGGGCCAGCAGGATCACGGCGAACGCCGTGACCGGCGTACGGGGAACGGGCATGCGCGTCCGGTCCTTCCGGGGTGGGGTGACAGTGCGGTCATCCCAACACCACGTCATGGACCGGACCGCGCACCACTCCCGCGCGGTCACCTCACTGGTGGAGCACGCCCCCGGTCAGGCCACCTTGCCGATCCGCATCTTGATGTCGTCCGGCGACAGCGCGCCCTTGGCCGTCACATGGTCGCCCGAGGACTCGCCGCGCAACCGCCGCCCGATCCACGGCACCAAGTACTCCCGCGCCCAGTGGACGTCGTCCCGCCGCACCTCGAGCGTGCCGCGGGGCGGCAGCGGGGGCCACGCCTGGTCGGGGTCGGCCGGGACCTCCAGGCCGAGCACCTGGCCGGCACGGAGCGCTACGCGCGTGTGCCCCTCGGGAGAGAGGTGGAGCCGGTCGCCGTCCCAGGCCCGGCGGTCCTGGACGGTCTTGAGCGACCACAGGTCGAGCACGGGACAGCCGTACCGGTCGGCGATGGCCCGCACATGTCCGTTGTACGTCGCGATCTTGCCGCGCAGGTGCTTGAGGACCGGCACGCCGCGGGTGTCGAAGCCGGTCGTCACCATGACGGTGCCGGCGACGGCGGTGAGCCGCTCGATCGCCCGCTCGAAGCGCTCGGCGACCTCGTCGGGGTCGGTGCCGGGACGGATGATGTCGTTGCCGCCCGCGCAGAAGGAGACCAGGTCGGGGGCGAGCTCCAGGGCCTTCGGAAGCTGGTCCTCGACGATCTGGTCGAGGAGCTTCCCGCGTACGGCGAGGTTGGTGTACCGGAAGTCGCCCTCGGGCAGCCGGTCCGCGAGAAGCACCGCGAACCGGTCGGCCCAGCCGACGAACGCCCCGTCGGGGCCGGGATCGCCCACGCCCTCGGTGAAGCTGTCCCCCACCGCAACGTACGACCCGATCACTGCTCTGCTGTCACTCTTCGAATCGTCTGCCACATCGGCCCATGATTCCCCTTCGAATGTGACCTACGCGACCGTAAGGAAGGGTTGACGTGCGGTGATTTAAGCCACTCCTAAAGTGTTGGCCAAACCTGGAATACCTCTCCGATCAGGGATGTTGTGGGCTCAACCGCCACACCCGGAAGTCACCGAAGCGGAAGTGGCTCCATGTGGTGCGGAAGGCGAAGTGCCCACCGGTGTACGGCTCGGGGTCGCTGTAGTCGAAGACGAGCTGCCCGTTGACCCACCAGCGCTGGGTGGAGCCGTCGGAGACGATCCGCACCCGGTGCGGCTGGTTGGCCACGAGCAGCGGCCGCGTGTAGTCGTAGACCAGCGGCCGCACCCCGGCCTCGCCGACGTACCGGCGCAGCCGGGTGGTGGTGTTGGTGTTGGCGCCGTAGCCGACGTAGTAGGTCTTGAGGTAGTCGTACTCGGCCAGGGCGCCGCCGCGCTGGGTGGCGAAGAGGTCGTCGGGGGACCGGACGTCGGTGGCGTTCCAGAAGTTGTTGAGGTCGGAGACCCGGTCGTTGACGCCGCCCGCGGAGACGGGGGTCGCCGTGTACTCGATGACGTACGGGCCTTCGAGGCGCCTGCGGAACCAGATCGTCGCACCGGCGGGGACGTCGGCCTCCAGGACGCCTCGGGAGGCGGTGACGGTGCCGCCCTTCTCCAACTCGACGGCCCACTGGCCGAGGCCATGGCGGAAGTCGTCGTGGGCGAGGAGACGGCGGTGGCGGGGCGAAGCGCTCGCGTCGGCAGCGGGCGCGAGGGCCGCGACGGCGGCGCCTGCGACGAGGGCTCCGAAAGCTCTACGCGTGGTGGTCATGGGAGACGGCTCCTTCCAGAAGGGCGATCAGTCGGTCGGCCACCTTGCGATGGCCTTGGGCGCTGGGGTGGACGTCCCCGTGGAAGTCGCCCTCCGCCGGGGAGAGCCAGCCGCTGGTGTCGACGAACTCGATACGCCGGTCCGCGAGTTCGGCGACGGCGGCCGCGATGTCGTCGGCGTGTGCCCCGGTGAAGGGCCGCAGCGCGAGGATGCGCGCGTGCGGTACGGCGGCCCGCAGCGTGTCCAGGTAGGCGCGGTAGGCGGCACGGAACTCCTCCGGGCCCCACGCGGTGTCGTTGGTGCCCTGGTTCACCACGATCACCTCGGCGTGCCGGTCCGCGTCCGCCCTGGAGCCCGCGTAGTTCCAGCCGTAGGCGTCGGACGCCGTCGGCACTCCCCCGTTGCCCGTCCGGAGCACGCCCTGCCGTCCGAAGCCGACCTGGGTCAAGGAGGCGTGCAGGGCGTCGGCGACCAGCGTGGGGTAGGCGGCGGTGCCGTCGGCGCAGTCCGAGGAGTTGACCTCGCACAGGGCCATGACGCCCTGCGTGACGGAGTCGCCGTAGAAGGCCAACCGCGGCTTGTGCGCGGGCCGTTGCGGCAGCAGCCGTCCGCGCACACCGGTCAGCACGACGCCGGTCTCCAGGGGCGGGGTCCATCGGTTCGCGCGGGAGAACACGTCCTTCACCGACAGTTCGACCCGGTGCGGGCCGCGCCCGGCGGCGGTGATCTCGATGTCGTCGCGGTCGACGGCGTACAGCCGCTTCGGGCCGCCGTCGACCGACACGTAGATCTGCGCGGGCACGGTGACCGACGAGACGTCGAACAGGGCGTGGACGCTGTTCCCGGTGAAGCGGAAGCCGAGCCGGGAACCGGAGTTGACGGTGACCGCCGCCTCCGCGGTGTGCCCCCAGTGGCCCTCGTAGGCGAGGCGCCGGTCGTCCGGCCGTACGAGGTCCTCGGAGGCCGCCACGGGCTGCACCGCCCCCATGACCAGGCCCGCGGCCACCGCCGCGATCAGTGCGGCACGTCTCATGTCGGGATCCGATCGCCGATCAGGGCGAGGTTCTGGATCGCCGCGAGCGCCCACTGGGCCGAGGAGTTGGTGGAGATCCAGGGGATCTCCTCGGTCGTCCGCAGCACGGCCGGCGTCGTGATCGTCACCGGGTTCCAGTCGTTGGACGGGAAGTAGGTGTCGCTGCCGGTGTAGAACTCCTTCCACGCGCGCGTGGCGAGCGTCGGGTCGTTCCTGTGCCGGGCCGCGTAGGCGGTGATCCGCGAGTGCGCGGCGGGCAGCGCCGACTTCCAGGTGGAGCCGGTGAGTTGCTTCTTCTGGGCGTCGGTGGCGTTGTAGTACTGCGCGTAGTTCAGCCAGGCGGTGCGGAACTCGGGCTCCTCGTCGCCGAACAGCGACACGAGTTCGCTGTTGGTCTCGACGAGGCCGAAGACGGCACTCAGGTGGGACACGCTCACGGCCGTGCTCGTGGTGATCGCGAACTCGCCGGTGTCCGCGTCGAGCAGACCCGTGCCGGTGAAGAAGCCAGCCGGCTGCGCGGCGATCGTCCGCAGCGAGTTGACCAGCTTGCCCTTCGCCCTCTCGGCGTTCGGGCCCCGCCGCTCCCACTCGGTGAGCCAGGCCGCCGAGATGCCGCCCCAGTCGGTGCCGAAGCCGACCGACAGCGCGTGCCGGTCGCCGGGCGTGTAGCCGTCGGTGCGGACCTTGCGCTGCGGGTCGACCGCCAGGAACGTCCGCTCCACGTCGACGAGTTCGGACAGCAGGTCACCGGTGCGTTCGTCACCGGTGAGGAAGTAGAGGAAGCGGCGGTTGGCGGCCGTGGAGATACGGACCTGCTTGGCGCTGTCCGCCCAGTGCTGCACGCCGTGCCGGGTGCCGAGGCCCGCCCACTTGCCGAGGTGGTAGACGTCGACCTCGCCGGTGTGCCGGGTCATCGCCTCCGCGAACCGGAACACCTCGGCGGACCCGGTGCGCAGGAAGTGGTACCAGAGCCAGAGGTCGGTCCCCAACTCCGAGTTGTCCCAGGCGTATCCGCCGACGTCGTACCGCCAGACGTGCCGGTCGTTGTCGTAGGTGTGCTGGACGTCGCCGTAGTCGAGGAAGCCGTACCAGCGGTGCTGTTCACGCTGGTCGCGGTAGTAGGCGAACAGGTCGTCGAGGTGGTCCTCGATCGCCGCACGCGCCGCGTTGGAACGGTCGACGGGCGCCCAGTCGCCGAACACCCCCGCAGCGTGCAGTCGTTGGGGTGTCGCGGTGAGGAACGGCGGGGTCGCGACGGCGGCGGCCTGCGCGGCGAGAACAGCGGCGGAGGGGGTCTTCTCGACGGCCCAGAAGGTCAGTTCACTCGTCCGCGCGATGCCGTAGGGAGTGCCGAAGCCGGGCTCGTAGTCCTCGTACGTGATCTCCAGACCGCCGTCGGACTGCTCCTCGTACGTGTCCTGCCCCAACCCGTCGTGGTAGAAGCGCAGGTCGAGCGGCTGGGCCTCCGGCGAGTACAGCCATACGGTGGCCTCGGCGGCGTCTCCCGCCGCTCCGCGCACGTCCAGTTGGGCCGGGTGGCGCTGCCAGAAGTCCCGCAGACCGAAGGAGAGTCCGCCGCTCGCGCCGCCGACGTAACCGAGGCCTCCGGCCCGGCGGCCGGCCGCGGCGTGGATCCAGCCGTAGCCCGCCTTGGTGCGCTTGCGGACGGTGTAGCCGTCGGCATTGGGCTGGGTCAGGGTGTGGTCGCCCCAGGTCGGGATGTAGGCGAGGCGGTCGGCGACTCGGGGGTCCCAGGTCGAGATGTCGGGCAGCCGCTCACCGGCGATCTGGGCCGCGCGGACCGCCGCCCCGGGGTCGCGGCGCAGTCCGGTGATGCCCTGGACGGCCTCGCTGAACAGACCGCCCCCGGAGTCGGCGAACCGCACATGGCGGTCGTAGGGCCGGTCGCTCAGCGGCACGGTGAAGCGGACGCCCAGACCGCGCAGGAAGTCCCCCTGGTCCGAGCCCGGCGTCTGCTCGCCGTCCCAGACGAAGGTGTGCACGAGACGGAAGGAGTCGGCACCGGCGAAGAAGGAGAAGCGCAGCGTGTACGGCAGCCAGGCCCGCCCGCCGTCGCGGTGTCGGCCCTCGACGCGGACGACGGCCCGGACCGGACCGTCCTGCTCCACCTCGACCTTCTCGACCCGGCCGGCGAAGTGCGAGACGTCCGCGCCCTCCCGCACCGACTCCTGCCGCAGGGCGACCAGCTTGCCGTTCCGGGCGATCTCGGCCGACCCGCGCCGCACACTCCGTACGACGGTGTCGGAGCCCTTGGCACCGAACACGGCCGTGATGACGCCGGTCGACACCTCGACGCGGCCCGCGGACCGGGTGACCGTGACCCGCTGCTCCGGCGCGGCCGGGGTGCCCGCCGCCAGCTTGTAGGCGGAGGCCTTCGGTGCGCCCGGCGCGAGGGCGTGTGCCGTCCACTTCACCGAGCCGTCGGGCCAGTAGCCGGTGACCCAGCTCTGGACGGGGACGTCGTCGCCCGCGGCGGTCGTCAGCCGGAAGGACTGCTCGGGCCGGTACGCGCCGCGCGCCCACGGCACACCCCAGGCGGTGCTGGCGTGGACGTCGGGCGCCGAGCCCTCCAGCCAGTGCAGTTCGGTGGCGTCGGCGTCCGCCGCGGCGGCGGTGCGGGACAGCGCCCAGGAGAACTGGGCCGCGGCGGCCGCGGCTGCGGCGCCCTTGATGACGGTGCGTCGGTCGACGCCGGGCACGGGGACCTCCGGATGCGGGTGCGGATGCCATGACGGACAGAAAGCGCTTGCATCGCTTCGGAGATCACTGTGGTCCCACCCTCGCCTCCCTGTCGACGCTTTGGGCAGCCGCGCCACAAGACCGCAATGAACCGATCATGAAACGGCAAGACCACACACCGAAGGCCGGACCCGGGGATCGGGATCCGGCCTTCGGTGGCATCGGGGGAGCGTCAGCCGACGGCGACGCCCTTCGAGCGGAGGTACCCGACCGGGTCGATGTCCGAGCCGTAGTCCGGCGTCGTCCGGATCTCGAAGTGGAGGTGCGGACCGGTCACGTTGCCGGTGGCACCGGAGAGGCCGACCTGCTGCCCCTCGGTGACGGTCTGGCCGGCCGAGACCGAGAGCGCCGACAGGTGGGCGTACTGCGCGTAGTAGCCGTCGGCGAGCCTGATGACGACCTGGTTGCCGTACGCGCCGCCCCAGCCGGCGGAGACGACGGTGCCCGCGCCCACGGCCTTCAGCGGGGTGCCGGTCGGGACGACGAAGTCGACGCCCGTGTGGTAGCCGCTGGACCACATGCTGCCGGCCACGTGGTAGCCCGTGCCGACGGTGGCGCCGGAGACCGGGAGGGTGAAGCCGCTGGAACTGGTCGTCTCGCTGCTCTGGGTGGCGGTCGTCTTCTCCGACGACGAGGAGGAGGACGACTTCTGCGTGCCGCCGGAGGTGTCGGCGGACTTCTCGGTGCTCGCCGCTGCCTTCTTGCCCAGCGTGAGCTTCAGACCGGGGTGGATGAGCGAGGGGTCGGAACCGACGGCCTCGCGGTTGTCCGAGTACAGCTTCTTCCAGCCGCCGGTGACGTTCTGCTCGTCGGCGATCTTCGAGAGGTAGTCGCCGGCCTTCACCGAATAGGTGCGCACGGTCGCGGTGTTCGCGGCGTCCTTCTTCTGCGTGGCCTTCTCGGTCGCCGTCTTCGCGGCGACCGGAACGGACCGGACGGCCTTTTCCGAAACCGACTGCGCCACGGACTGGCCGGTGGCCGCGTGAGCGCCGGCGGCCCCCATCAGAGGCAGGGCGAGTGCGGCGCCACCGGTTCCGGCGACGGCGATCGAGCGGGTGAGCCGCTGGGACTTGGGGCGGCGGTGCTTACCCTTCGCGGGCATGACGAATTCCTCTCCGGCGCCTGCGAGGTGAGCTGTCGGGTGCGGACTGGAGATGTCCGGACGCACCGAGGTGCGACTTAACCCCAAGCCTGTTCCGGAAGACCGGTCCAGGCGGTTGTACCTGTGGGTCCCCCGCTCCTGCCGTTCACGGGTGAGTTGTGCGGATTCCGGTCGGCGGCAGGATTGGGCGTCCGTCCGGATTGGTGGCGAACGTAAGCGAGGAAGACGCAAAGGGACAAGTAAGAGGTTCCAGGGTGATTGCGTTCCTCTTGATCCGCCGCGGAATTCACGGTCACCCTCCGTGCATCGGCGGGCCTTCCGGAAACGCAATCACCCAGATTTTGAACGCGAATTACGTGAACATGACGGACGACTCAGGGTCACCGATATGACGCTGCTCACGTGCCGTTTTCACAGCTTCCCTAATTCCAGAGCGAGTTGGAATGAAAGCTATGGAAGCTGCCAATTCGGACAGAAAGCTCAGATGCGACGCAGCCGTAGAACTGCCGCATCCAGATCGCCCCGCAATCCCACCCGCAGACCGTGATGCAGCAATACGGCACCTCTGTAAATTTCGCCCGTTTCGCGGCATTCGTACGCGGCGGTGGGGTCGAGGCCGCGCAGCCGCAGCGCCGGAACGGGTTCGCCGTACCGCTGCGACTGGAGCCAGGCCAGGACGACGGTCTCGTCCCCGAGGACGTACTGCACGGCGCTCAGGCCGTCACCCTGCGGCGCCCGCAGCCGGTACTGGTCGCCGCGCTGCACGAGCGGCCGGATGTCCTTGTAGAGCTCCACCCACTCGCGGGCCTCTGCGAGCTCCTCCTCGGTCCACTCCGCGAGGTCACCGCCGACGCCGAGCACCCCCGCCATGGCGCTGACGAACCGGAAGCGCAGCGAGCTGACCCGCCCGTTGAGCTGGGTGTTGGGGCTGTCGGTGACCCAGGCCGCCATCACGCGCGCGGGGTGGATCTGACTGAAGCCGTGCTGGATGGCGAGCCGGTCGAGGGGGTCGGTGTTGTCGGAGGTCCACACCTGGTCCGTGCGGCTCATCACGCCGAGGTCGATCCGGCCGCCACCGCCCGAGCAGGACTCGAAGGCGACACCGGGGTGAGCGGCCCGCAGCCGGTCCAACAGGGCGTAGAAGGCGTGCACATGGTCGACCCACAGCCGCTGCGGATAGGCCTCGCCGGGCCAGCCCGCGTCGGTGAAGCAGCGGTTGAAGTCCCACTTCACGTAGTCGATCGGGGCGCTGGACAGCAGGGCGTCGAGCTGCCCCCACAGGTACTCCTGGACGTCCTCGCGCGCGAGGTTGAGGACGAGCTGATTGCGCAGTTCCGTCCGCTTTCGTCCCGGCTGGAACTGCACCCAGTCGGGGTGGGCCCGATAAAGGTCGCTGTCCGGGTTGACCATCTCGGGCTCGACCCAGATGCCGAACTGCATGCCGAGCCCGTGCACGTAGTCGGCGAGGGGCTTCAGGCCGCCCGGGAAGCGGTCGGGGTTGACCGTCCAGTCGCCGAGTCCGGCGCGGTCGCTGGTGCGGGTGCCGAACCAGCCGTCGTCGACGACGAACAGCTCGACGCCGATGGCCGCGGCCCGCCGCGCGAGGCTCCCCTGCTGCTCCTCGGAGATGTCGAACGCGGTGGCCTCCCAGGAGTTGAACAGCACCGGCCGGTCCTGGTCGGCGTCCGGGATGACGTACGTCCGCTGGTAGGCGTGCCACGCGCGGCTGGCGCCGCCGAAGCCGCCGTCGCTCCACAGCCCGGCGAAGACGGGGGTCGTGAACGACTCTCCCGCCCCCAGGCTCAGCAGCCCCGACTCGTCGTACCCGGCGCCGCCGGTGATCTGCACGCGCGCGTCGGGGAGTTGGGCCACCGCGATCCGCCAGGAGCCCGACCAGCCGAGCGCGCAGGCGTAGACCTCGCCGCGCTCCTCGCCGGCGTCGGTGTCGAGGGCGACCCAGGGCAGGTGCTGGTGGCTGGTGTGGCCGCGGCGGCTGCCGATGACCTTCTCACCGTAGGTGAGGGGGGCGCGCACGAGCCGGGACTCGGCGGCCCAGCGGCCGTGCAGCTGGGAGAGCCGCCAGTCCTCGCGGTCGGGCAGCGTCCAGGTGGCGGAGTCGGCGCGCAGCAGCTCCAGGGCGTCCTCGCCCTGGTTCTCCAGGGTGGTCCAGCGCTCCACCACGTCGCCGCGCATCCGGTAGTGCAGCGTGACGACGAGACCGCCGTCCCGGAACCGCAGCCGCAGCTCGTCGGCGTCGGCATCGGTCTCGTACGCCTCGAAGCTCCACTCGGTGCCGCGGCGCTCGTCGGTGCGCACCGAAAGGGCGGGCCGGACGAAGCGGGGCCCGCCCTCGACCGGATACTCCTCGCGTCCGTCGAGCGGGGACTCGAAGGCCCAGTAGTCGGGCAGCGGACGGATCGCGAGCGCCTCGGCGTCGGCCAGGGCGATGGTGGGGCCCCAGTGCAGATGCAGCAGCTCGTCGCCCTCGGTGAGGTGGACGGCATAGCTGCTGGCGGGCCCGGTCAGGAGCCAGGTGCGGCCGTTGGGGGCGATCTCCAGCATGGAACCTCACAGATACGAACAGGGGCGAACAGTGGTACTCAAGTATCAACATCATCGAGGCCTGAGGTGCCCGGATGCAACGCCTGTGGACAACTCATTGCCCCAGGAACCTATGTCGTATCGTCAAGAGCGTGCCCGTCGGCGAGCCGCGGCGACGGGGCCGGCTGGGAGGAGCCCCCGTGACGCAGCAGATCCCGTCGACCGAGCCCGAGCTGGCCGGAGTGCGCAACTTCCGTGATGTGGGCGGTCTGCCGACCGAGGACGGCCGGCGGGTGCGGTACGGAGTGCTGTTCCGCAGCGGCCATCTCGCGCACGCGACCGACGAGGACGCCGCGTTCCTGGACTCCCTGGGGCTGCACACGATCTTCGACTTCCGCAACGCCTCGGACCAGAAGCTGGAGGGTCCGGACGTCGAGCTGGCGGGGGTGCGCAATGTGAACCTGCCGCTGAGCGACCCTGCGGACGGCGCGGAGTTCTGGAAGATGGTCCGGGACGGCGAGATCGAGCAGCTGCGCGAGATCCTCGGCGGCAGCAAGGGGGCGGACCGGATGATCGCCTCGTACCGGAAGATCGTGAAGGAGCGCACCGCCGAGCATGCGCGCGTGCTGCACTCCCTCGCCGAGGACAGCGTCCCGGCGCTGATGCACTGCGCGGCCGGCAAGGACCGCGCGGGCCTGTCGATAGCGGTGACCCTGCTGGCGCTCGGGGTGGAGCGGGAGGCGATCATCGCCGACTACCTGGAGTCCAACGCCAAGCACCGCCGCTACAAGGTGCACCGCAGCAGCAGCTCGGCCGCCGCCTACTCCCCCGAGGTCATGGAGCTGCTCGCGCCGCTCTTCGACGCGCGCGCGGAGTATCTGGAAGCCGCCTTCGAGACCATCGAGGAGACCTGGGGCGGCGTCGATGCCTACCTGGAGCAGGGACTCGGCATCACGCCGCAGATCCGGGAGCGGCTGCGCGAGCGCCTGCTCGACTGACGGCCCACTGCACAGGCTTACTGCCCGGCGCCCACCTCGAAGAGCAGGTAGACGAAGGCCGCGAACACATGGCCGACGGCGATGTAGATGATCAGCCGCACCCACAGGGCTCGCGGGAACTTCTCCTCCATGTCGGTCATGGTGTCTCTCCAGGGGTCGGGCCCAGGCACAGGGTGGCCGTGGGGCTCTGCAGCAGGGTGTGGACGAAGAGCAGCTCGGTCCCGTCGGGGTCCTGGGCCGCGATGCGGTGCGGGGTGAGCGAGTCGAAGTGCGCGCTGTCGCCGGGGCCGAGCCGGTGCGTGGTGTCCCCGAGCCGCAGCCGAAGGCGGCCGCGCAGCACGTAGAGCCACTCCTCGCCGGGATGGACGCGCACGATGTCGCCCTGTGAGCCGTACGGCACCTGCACCCGCAGGGCCTGCATGCCGCGTCCGGCCGCCCCGGCCTGCCAGTAGGTCCAGCCTCCGGCGGCGGTCGGTTCCATGTCGGCGGCGCGCACCACGGCGTCCCGTTCGGCGACCGTCTCGCCGAGCAGTTCGGAGACCGTCGTACCGTAGACACGGGCGAGCGCGAGCAGCATCGGCAGCGAGGGCTGGCGCTGCCCGGTCTCCAGCCGGGAGAGATGCGCGGGCGAGAGCCCGGCACTGCGGGCGGCGGCCTCCAGCGTGAGGGAGGCGCGGCGGCGCAGCGCCCGCAGCTGCGGCGCGACGGCGGGCAGGGTGTCGGCAGGCGCGACGTCGGCCGGGCCCGGCTCGGATTCCGGAGAGCTCATGCTCTCCATTCAGCCCCAGGCTTGCCTCTGCGGCAAATTTCTTGCCTCAGAGGCAAAAGCCTCCTGGCGGGCGGCTACCGGTTGGCCACCGCCTGCTTCACCAGCGTCTTGCCGAAGTCCCACATCAGCCCGCCCCCGCCGTGAGCGTCGTCCATGATCTCCGTGAAGGCGTCGACGAAGCGGTCCACCTCCCGCTCCCCCACCGTCAGCGGCGGAATCAGCTTGATCACCTCCAGGTGATCGCCGGACACCTGCGTCAGAATCCGGTGCCGCTGGAGCAGCGGTACGACGACCATCTGGGCGAACAGCCCCTTGCGCGCGGCCTGGAGCATGGTCCAACGGCTGCGCAGCGCCAGCGACTTGGGCCGCCCGAACTCGATGCCGACCATCAGACCCCGGCCGCGCACGTCGGCGAGCAGCTCGTACTTGTCGACGAGCGCCCCGAGCCGGGACTTCAGCAGCTCACCCGTCGCCCGGGCGCCCGCGACGATCTGCTCGTTCTCCATGACGGACAGCACCGCCAGGCCGGCCGCCATGGCCTGCGCGTTGGACCCGAAGCTCGCCGAGTGGACCAGGACGCGGTCGATCGACGAGTAGACCTTCTTGAAGATCCAGTCCTTGCCGAGCGTGGCGCCCACGGGCACGTACCCGCCGGACAGCGCCTTCGCCACGCACACCAGGTCGGGTTCGACGCCGTCCTCGTGCTGGTAGGCGTAGAAGTCGCCGGTGCGCCCGAGCCCGGTCTGCACCTCGTCCGCGATGAGCAGCGCCTTGTGCTTGTGCAGCAGTTCCTGGGCGGCCCGCAGATAGCCGGGCGGGGCCTCGTGGACGCCCTTGCCCTGGATCGGCTCGACGATCAGGGCGGCGACGTCGCCCTTCTTCAACTCCCTGGCCAGGGCGTCGAGATCACCGAGGGGTACGGCGGTGTCGGGCAGCAGCGGGGCGAAGCCGTCCCGGAAGCCGTCCTCGCCGTTGACCGACAGCGAGCCCGTGGTGAGGCCGTGGAAGGCGTGCTCGCAGTACAGGACGCGGGGCTTGCCGGTGGCGCGGCGGGCGAACTTCAGCGCGGTCTCGACCGCCTCGGTGCCGCTGTTGCCGAAGAACACCCGGTCCAGGTGCGGGCTGTGGGCGAGCAGTTTCTCCGCCAGCAGCCCGGGCAGCGGCTGGCAGTCGAAGCGGGTGAGGTCGGCGAGGCCGGCGTCGAGGACGTCGTGCAGCGCCTTGCGGACGACGGGGTGATGGCGCCCCAGGCCCATCACCCCGAACCCGGCGAGCATGTCCAGGTAGTCGTTGCCGTCCGCGTCCCAGAAGTAGGCGCCCTCGGCCCGCTCGTAGACCTTGTCGAAGCCGATGGTGTGCAGCATGCGCGGGAGCTGGTGGTTGAGGTACTTGGTGTGCAGCTCGTAGCGCTCGGCTCCGCGCTCGGCGAGGAGTCTGCCGAGGTCGAACTCGGTGGTCATTCAGCCTTCTCCTTCATGGGGCCGTCGGCTTGCTCCTCGACGGCCAGCGTCTGCTCGGCCTCCTTGACGGCGAGGCTCGCGCTGATCTGCCCGGCGATCTCGACCGGCGTGAGCCCGATGTCGGCGAGCACCTCGCCGCGCTTGGCATGCGCGAGGAACTGCTCCGGGATGCCGAACCGCCGTACGGGTACGTCGACTTCGGCGTCCCCCAGGGCCAGCGCGACCGCGGCGCCGACACCCGCCGCCCGGCTGTTGTCCTCGACGACCGCGACCAGCCGGTGCCCGGCGGCCAGGCCGGGCAGCGCCGCGTCGACCGGCTTGACCCAACGAGGGTCCACCACCGTGCAGTTGATGCCCCGCGCCGCCAGCAGCTCGGCGGCCTGAAGGCAGACGGGCGCCATGACACCGACGGCCACCATGAGCACCTCGGGCCGTTCCCCTCGGCGCAGCACGTCCATGCCGCCCACCCGGTCCACCGCCGGGATCGACGGTCCGACCGACTCCTTCGGGAACCGCACCAGCGTCGGCGCGTCGTCCACCGCGACGGCCTCCCGGAGCTGCGCCCGCAACTGGTCGGCGTCGCGGGGCGCGGCAATCCTGAGGCCGGGGACGACCTGGAGGATCGACATGTCCCACATGCCGTTGTGGGAGGCGCCGTCGACGCCCGTGACCCCGGCCCGGTCCAGGACGAAGGTGACTCCGCAGCGGTGCAGGGCGACGTCCATCAGCAACTGGTCGAAAGCGCGGTTCAGGAAGGTGGCGTACACGGCGACGACGGGATGCAGCCCGCCGGTCGCGAGCCCGGCCGCCGACACGGCCGCGTGCTGCTCGGCGATGCCGACGTCCCACACCCGGTCCGGGAAGCGTTCGGCGAACTTGCCGAGCCCCACCGGGTGCAGCATGGCCGCCGTGATCGCCACGACGTCCGCGCGCTCCTGGCCGATCCTGACGATCTCGTCGCCGAACACCGAGGTCCAGGAAGGCCCGTTGGACGGTGCGAGGGGCTCGCAGGTGAGCGGGTCCATCACACCGACGGTGTGGAAGTGGTCCTCCTCGTGGGCGAGGGCGGGTTCGTAGCCGCGCCCCTTCTCGGTGAGGCAGTGGATGAGGACGGGCCCGTGGAAGCGTTTCGCCCGCCGCAGCGCCGACTCGACGGCCCCGATGTCGTGTCCGTCGATGGGGCCGACGTACTTCAGACCGAGGTCCTCGAAGAGCCCCTGCGGCGCGAAGGCGTCCTTGAAGCCCTTCTTCGCCCCGTGCAGCGCCTCGTACACCGTCATGCCGATGACCGGGGTGCGCTGGAGCACGTCCTTGCCCCAGGCCAGCACCTTCTCGTAGCTGTCGGTCGTGCGCAGGGTGGCCAGGTGGTTGGCGAGGCCGCCGATGGTCGGCGCGTAGGAGCGCTCGTTGTCGTTGACGACGATGATCAGCGGCCGGTCCTTGGCGGCCGCGATGTTGTTCAGCGCCTCCCAGGCCATGCCGCCGGTGAGCGCGCCGTCGCCGATGACCGCGACCACGTGCCCCTTCTCGCCCTGCACCTGGCGGGCCTTGGCGAGGCCGTCGGCCCAGCCGAGCGCGGTGGAGGCGTGGCTGTTCTCGACGATGTCGTGCTCGGACTCCTCGCGCGAGGGGTAGCCGGACAGACCGCCCTTGCCGCGCAGCTTGGAGAAGTCCTGACGCCCCGTCAGGATCTTGTGGACGTAGCTCTGATGGCCGGTGTCCCACACGATGCGGTCGACGGGCGACTCGAAGACCCGGTGGAGCGCGATGGAGAGTTCCACCACCCCCAGGTTGGGCCCGAGGTGTCCGCCGGTCCTGGCGACCGAGTGCACCAGGAACTCTCTGATCTCTTCGGACAGTTCACCGAGTTCCGTCTCGGACAGCGCCTTCAGGTCGCGTGGTCCCCGGATGTTCTCCAGCATGGTCACGCTCGGGCCCCCTTCGGTCCGTGCTGTTCAGCTCACGGTGACGGCCGGCTCCCCCGACGCGACGCCGTCCTGCTCCATCTGTTCGGCGATCTTCATCGCTTCCTCGATGAGGGTCTCCACGATCTTCGACTCGGGGACAGTCTTGACGACCTCGCCCTTCACGAAGATCTGCCCCTTGCCGTTGCCGGAGGCGACCCCGAGGTCGGCCTCCCGCGCCTCTCCGGGGCCGTTGACCACACAACCCATCACGGCCACCCGCAAGGGCACTTCCATGCCCTCCAGGCCCGCCGTGACCTCGTCGGCCAGCTTGTAGACATCGACCTGGGCACGCCCGCAGGACGGGCACGACACGATCTCCAGCCGCCGTTGCCTGAGGCCCAGGGACTCCAGGATCTGGATGCCGACCTTGACCTCCTCGGCGGGCGGCGCGGACAGCGACACCCGGATGGTGTCGCCGATCCCCCGCGACAGCAGCGCCCCGAAGGCGACGGCCGACTTGATCGTCCCCTGGAAGGCGGGACCGGCCTCGGTGACGCCGAGGTGCAGCGGGTAGTCGCACTGCTCGGCGAGCAGTTGGTAGGCCCGCACCATCACCACGGGGTCGTTGTGCTTCACCGAGATCTTGATGTCCCGGAACCCGTGCTCCTCGAACAACGACGCCTCCCACAGCGCCGATTCGACCAGCGCCTCGGGCGTCGCCCTGCCGTGCTTCTGGAGCAACCGCCGGTCCAGCGAACCGGCGTTGACCCCGATCCGGATCGGCGTGCCGTGATCGCGAGCGGCCCGCGCGATCTCCTTCACCTTGTCGTCGAACTGCTTGATGTTCCCGGGATTGACGCGTACGGCCGCACAGCCGGCCTCGATCGCCGCGAACACGTACTTGGGCTGGAAGTGGATGTCCGCGATCACCGGGATCTGTGACTTGCGGGCGATGGTGGCCAGCGCGTCCGCGTCGTCCTGCGTGGGGCAGGCGACGCGGACGATCTGACAGCCGGACGCGGTGAGTTCGGCGATCTGCTGGAGGGTGGCGCCGATGTCGGAGGTGCGGGTCGTCGTCATCGACTGCACCGACACCGGGGCCCCGCCCCCGACCGCCACCGGCCCGACCTGGATCTGCCGCGACACCCGTCGCTCGGCGATCGGCCGGACCGGCAGCTCGGGGACGCCGAGCGAGACGGCGGTCATGACCTCACTCCCGGTTCCCGGAGACCGTCTCGCGCATCGCGCGCAGCGACTCCTTGAGCGAGCCCATGGTGGCGAGGACGGCGGTGGGCTCGTAGCCGCAGTGCGCCATGCAGTTGGCGCAGCGCGGGTCCTTGCCGCGGCCGTACTTGTCCCAGTCGGTCTCCTCGATGAGTTCGCGGTACGTCGGGACGTACCCGTCGCTCATCAGGTAGCAGGGGCGCTGCCAGCCGAACAGGGAGTAGTTCGGGATCGCCCAGGCGGTGCACGGGAAGTCGACCTTGCCCTCCAGGAAGTCCAGGAAGAGCGGGGAGTGGTTGAGCCGCCACTTGCGCCGGTTGCCGCCCGCGAAGGCCTTCTTGAACAGCTCACGGGTCTGCTCCACGCCCAGGAAGTGCTCCTGGTCGGGAGCCTTCTCGTAGGCGTAGGCGGGCGAGATCATCATCTCGTCGACCTTGAGGTCGTCGTTGAGGAAGTTGAGCACCTCGATGATGGTCTGCGGGGTGTCGGTGTTGAAGAAGGTCGAGTTGGTGGTGACCCGGAAGCCGCGCTTCTTGGCCTCCTTGATCGCCTCCACCGCCTCGTCGAACACGCCCTCCTTGGCCACCGACTCGTCGTGCCGCTCGCGCAGCCCGTCGATGTGCACGGCGAAGGCGAAGTAGGGCGAGGGCGTGAACTTGTCCATCTTCTTGCGCAGCAGCATGGCGTTGGTGCAGAGGAAGACGTACTTCTTCTTCGCCACCAACTGCCGCACGATCTCGTCGATCTGAGGGTGCATCAGCGGCTCACCGCCGGCGATGGACACCATCGGCGCACCGGACTCGAGCACCGCCCCGACGGCCTGCGCCACCGGCATGCGCTGCTTGAGCACGCCCGCCGGATGCTGGATCTTGCCGCAGCCCTCGCACTTCAGGTTGCACGCGAAGAGAGGTTCCAGCTCCACGATCAGCGGGAACTTGTCCCGCTTGCGGAGCTTCTGTTCGGCCAAGTATGTAGCGACCTTGATGGACTGACGCAGCGGCATGGCCATCTGGCTCACCTCCTGGGGAGCAGCAAGGAACGGTGCCATTCATAGAAAGCGGGAAGGACGGAACGAAGGACGCGGAAAGCCGATATTCCACCGCGCACCGTGCCGATCCGGACGAGTTCATGTTCTGGAGCGTCCACGACCACCCGGACGGCCGCAACGGGGCGTGGGCCCGTGCGTACGGCGCTGTGGAGCGTGGCCGCGGACTCCATGTCGACGGCGATCGCGCCGGTCGCGAGCAGATCGGAGCGTTCATGGCCGCGTACGACGTGATCGGAGCCGGTGAGGGGTCCGGTGTGGACGGTGCGTCCGGGCAGGGCCCGCACCAGCTCCTTGACGAGTAGGTCGGTCCCCACGCACGGAACGGTTCCCGCCGCATCCCGGGTCTCGTCGGCGACGACGAGGTCGCCCGGGTGCATGCCGGGCGCGAGCCCGGCGCAGAAGCCGGTGGCGAGCACGGCGGCGTCGGCGAGTGCCGGCTCCGCGAGGGCCCGGGTGACGGCCCGCTGGGCCGCCTTGGGGCCCATGCCCGTGCGGAGCACGGTGACGGGTCCGTCGGCGCCGCCCCGGTCGCCGCTGCGCAGGGCCAGGTGCTCGATGCCGAGCGCGCAGGCGATCAGCAGCGGGGCCGGGGCGGGCGGGGTGCTCATCTCATGCCTCCCCCGCCTGGGAGAACGGTTCTCCGTGGACGTAGCGGCCGAGTGCGGTGAGCGGGAAGACCTGCCGGTAGAGGTGGTAGTTGATGGAGAAGTCCCAGGGGAAGCCGGTCCCGGTGAAGTAGGGCTCGTCCCAGGAGCCGTCCTCGCGCTGGGTGGCGGCGAGCCACTCGACGCCCCGCTCGACGGCCTTGGAGTCCTTCTCGCCGGCGGCCAGCAGGGCCATCAGCGCCCAGGCCGTCTGGGAGGCGGTGGAGGCGCCGCGGCCGCCCCACTCCTTGGAGTCCTGGTAGGAGCGCAGGTCCTCGCCCCAGCCGCCGTCGTCGTTCTGGACGGACTCCAGCCAGGTCACGGCCCGGCGGATCGCCGGGTGCGCGGCGGGGATGCCGGCGGCGACCAGGGCGGGGACGACCGACCCGGTCCCGTAGATGTAGTTGACGCCCCAGCGTCCGAACCACGAGCCGTTCGGCTCCTGTTCGGCGAGCAGCCACTCGATGCCGCGCCGGGTGCGCGGGTCGTGGGCGAGTCCCTCGACGGCCAGCATCTCCACCACATGGGCGGTGACGTCGGCGGACGGCGGGTCGATGACCTCGCCGAAGTCGCAGAACGGCAGCCGGTTGGGGAAGGGGCTGGTGTTGTCGACGTCGAAGGCGCCCCAGGCCCCGTTCTTGGACTGCATGCCGAGGTTCCAGCGCACCCCGCGCCCGATGGCGTTCTCCAGCCGCTCCGGGTCGTGGTGGCGCACCCGGCGCAGCGCGAGGACGACCTCGGCGGTGTCGTCGATGTCGGGGTAGTTGTCGTTGTGGAACTCGAACGCCCAGCCGCCCGGCGGCAGTTGGGGACGCTTCACGGACCAGTCGCCGGGTCGGACGATCTCCTCGCCCAGCATCCAGTCCGCCGCCTTGACGAGCTGCGGATGATCGGGGGCCACACCGGCGTCGACGAGGGCGATGGTCGCGAGGCAGGTGTCCCACACCGGTGACTGACAGGCCTCGATCATCCGGGCCCCGTCCTCGCGCCAGACGGCGAAGCGGTCCAGGGACGCCAGCCCCTCGCGCATCACGGGGTGTTCGAGGTCGTAGCCGAGCAGGTGCAGGGCGATGACCGAGTACACGGCCGGCGGCTGGATGCCGCCCCAGCAGCCGTCGTTCTCCTGCCGCTCGATGATCCAGCGGGCGGCGGAGTTCATGGCCGCCCTCCGCAGTCTGCGCGGCGCGACCTTGCGCAGCTGGTGCAGCGCCTTGTCCAGCCGCTGGAAGGCGCCGTCCCAACTCGCCACCGGGGCAAGCGGCTTGGCCGGGTTGGGGTTGTCCGGGTCGGTGTGCAGCTCGTCCAGCGCGAAGGGCGCGGGCCGCACCGGCCGCTTGGCGGAGACGATCGTCAGCGGGACGATGGTCTGCCGGGCCCAGCAGCCGAAGTCGTAGATGTTGAGCGGCATCCACTTCGGGAAGTAGATGAGCTCGGGCGGGAGTTCGGGCAGGTCCTCCCACTTCCACCAGCCGAACAGGGCGAGCCAGATCCGGGTGAAGACCCGCGCCGAGGCGATGCCGCCCCGCTCCCGGATCCACGCCGCCGCCTTCGCCATGTGCGGCGCGTCGGGGGTGTCCCCGGCCAGCCGCAGGGCGACGTACGCCTCGATGGTGGTGGAGAGTTCGCCGGGTCCGCCGTAGAAGGAGGCCCAGGTGCCGTCCTCGCGCTGCTCGCCGCGGATGAAGAGGCCGGCGGCGCGGGTGGTCGACTCGTCGCGGATGCCCAGGAACTGACGGAGCAGCAGATCCTCGGCGTCCATCGTGACGTTGGTCTCGAGGTCGCCCTTCCACCAGCCTTCGGCGTCCTGCCGCGCCAGCAGATGGTCGGTGGCGCGCCGGACGGCCGACGCGGCGGCTTCGCGCACCCCGGCCGCCACGGGGGTGTTGATGTCGGTGTCGCTGGCCGCGGCAGCGCGGGGCGGCAGTGCCCCGGTGCTTCCGTCGGTCGTCGCTGTCATGGCTTCCCCTTCGTGCAGTGTGCAAGTGGTGCTCTGCTGTGGGTCCGCCGTCGGCCGGTGCCCAGTGGTGCCTTCGGCACCGGCCGGCGACTACGCGAGGGCTATTCGACCGATAGTGATCATCTCTTTCGAACGACGACGAAGTCGGCGAGGGCCGTGAACTGCGCCCGTACCCGGTCGGGCATGTCGATGGCGTCCAGGGCCTCGACGGCGATGGTGTGCTGACGGCGTGCTTCCTGGGCCGTCCAGTCCCGGCCGCCGGCCTCCTCGATGAGGGCGGCGCGGGCCGCGAACTCCGCCTCGGAGAAGTTCTCGAAGTCGCTGCTCTTGGCGTCGGCGGCGAGGATCTCGCCGAGCCGCTCGGCCGCCGGACCGTCCGCCGCGAGCGCGGCCACGACCGGCAGCGACTTCTTGCGCTGGCGCAGGTCGCTCCAGGTCTGCTTGCCGGTGGAGACCGGGTCGCCCCAGATGCCGAGGAGGTCGTCCACGGCCTGGAAGGCGAGGCCCAGGTGGTAGCCGTACTTCTCCAGGGTGTCGGCGGTGCGGTCGTCCGCGCCGCCGAGCACGGCGCCGATGGAGCTGGCGCAGGCCAGCAGGGCACCGGTCTTGTTGCCCTCCATCTCCAGGCACTCCTCGACGCTGACGCGGTCGCGGTGCTCGTAGGAGATGTCCTGGGCCTGGCCGTCGATGAGGGCGCGGGTGGCGGCGGTCAGACGGCGGGTGGCGCGGCCGGCCTCCACGGTGCCGAGTTCGAGGAGGATCTCGTTGGCGAGCGCGAAGAGGGCGTCGCCGACGAGGATCGCCTGGGCGGGGCCGTGCACCTTCCAGACGGTGTCGCGGTGGCGGCGCTGCTCGTCGCCGTCCATCAGGTCGTCGTGCAGCAGCGAGAAGTTGTGGACCAGCTCCACGGCGACGGCGCCGGGGATGCCGGCCTCCGGCTCGGCGCCGGTGACCTCGGCGGAGAGCACGGCGAGCGCGGGGCGTACGGCCTTGCCGCCGTCGCCGGCCGTGGGGTTGCCCTCGGCGTCGATCCAGCCGAAGTGGTAGGCGGAAACGGTGTCCATGGGAGCGGCCAGGCGGTCGATCGCCGCCCGCAGTACCGGTGTGGCCAGGGTCCGGCCGCGCTCCAGGAGCGCGGTCACGTCCACCGCGTCGGCAGCCTTCGAGGCCGGGGGCACAGTGGGCACAGTCTCTCCTCTTGTTGCGGTACCGGGGGTGCGGGGGCCTGCCGCATGCTGATCGAGCATCACGCCGCCTCCTCTACGTCGAAGAGGTGACTCGGGCGGGGCCGGCCCAGGGCGCTCAGCGCGGCGTCCGCCGCACTCACGCCACTGCGGACCGCACTCTCCATGGTCGCGGGCCACCCAGTGGCGGTCCACGCTCCGGCCAGGTAGAGGCCGGGGGCTCTGGTACGGGCGCCGGGCCGCAGCCGCCCGACGCCGGGGGCGGGATCGAACGTCGCCGTCCGCTCCCTGGTCACGAAGAAGTCCTTCACCTCGGCACCCCGGGTGCCGGGCAGCAGTCGCTCCAGCTCCGGGAGGTAGCGCTCCCGCAGCACGGCGACGGGCTCGTCGATCTCGTCCCGCGCCGCCGACTGCGACAGCGCGAGGTACTGGCCCGCCCGCAGCCCGGAGGCGTCGGTGCGGTCGAAGACCCACTGCACCGGGGTGCCGAGGGCCGCGAAGAAAGGCTTTTCCAGCACCTTGCGGTCATAGACCACGTGCACGTTGAGGATCGGCGCGGTGCCGATCCGCAGAAGATTTTCCGGAGCGTCCAGCGCACCCTCGGGCAGCAGGTCATGGGCCTCGCGCTGGGGTACGGCGAGCACGACGGCGTCCGCCCGCAGCGTCTCGCCGGGAACCTGAACGGTCCATGTCCCGTTCTCGTGAGTGGAGATGGAGGTGACGCGTGTACGGACCTCGGTACGCACGCCCGCTGAGTCGAGCGCCTTGCGGGCGAGCCGGTCATGCAGTTCGCCCAGCGGGACGTGCGCCCATCCGATGTCGGCCGCGCCCGGGTCGGACAGCAGACCGGTCTTGAACACCATCGCGGCGAGCCCCAGCGAGGCGTCGCCCGCGACCGCGTTGAGGGTGGCGACCCCGACCAGGTCCCACAGGGCCTCGACGGCACGCGCCGACTGACCGTGCGCGGTCAGCCAGCTGCCGAAGTCCTGCGAGTCCAGGTCCGGATCGGCGAGGTCGAGGCCCTTGAGCGCGAGCGCGGCCCGGCCCACCTTGGCGCGGTCGGCGAGCGAGAGATGCGGGTACGTGGCGAGGCTGCGCCCCAGATGCAGGGGCACCGGCAGCGCGTCCCGCCGCAGCCTGCCGAGCCGCCGTCCCTCGGGCTTGTCGACGTCGACCACGGGCACGTCGAGACGATCCTGCAGCGGCGCCAGCGCGGTGCCCTCGATGCGGTCGAGGAACCAACGGTAGGCGGTGCAGCAGCGCAGATAGACGTGCTGTCCGTTGTCGACGGTCAGCTCGCCGCGCTGGAAGGAGAAGGCGAGGCCGCCCAGGCGGGGCCGGCCTTCGAGCAGGGTGACGCGGACACCCGCGTCGGCCAGGGCGAGCGCGGCGGTGATGCCGGCGAGCCCGCCGCCGATCACGACGGCGTCCCGTCCGGACTGCTGACCGTCGGTCATCGTGCGTCCTCCCCTGCGCGGCGGCCGCGGTGCTTGATCGGTGCGCGGCCGGCCGTTGCAGTCAGGGACGCATCGCCCTGCCGGAGGGTTGCCTGCCACTTTTCTCCGGTGGCATCACCTTGGACCGTTTTGTCCATCAGGCGCGCCTCCTGACGGCTCTACGGGTCACATGCCGGGTGTCCAGTCCGGACAGCCCGCGTACGGCGACGTACGCCTTCTCCCGGCCGGGCAGCGAGACCCGGCCGCGCAGCACGGCCTCGGGGTCGCGCTCGATGCGGTCCAGGAGGCGGCGGTAGATGCCCGCCATGGCGGCGACACAGGCGCCGCTGCGCCGGTCGAGCATGGGGAGCAGCCGGTAGCCCTCGGCGAAAAGGGCGCGGGCCCGTCGCACTTCGAAGTGGACGAGGCCCGCGAAGTCGGAGCCCTCCGGTGGGGTCGGCCCGCTGAACCCGGCCGAGCAGCCGAACTTCGCGAGGTCGTCGGCCGGGAGATAGGTGCGCCCGTCCCCGGCGTCCTCCCGGACGTCCCTGAGGATGTTGGTGAGCTGAAGTGCGAGCCCGAGCGTGTCGGCATACTCCGGCGCGCGCTCGACGCCGCGCGCCCCCGGTTCCGTACCGAACACACCGAGCGAGAGCCGCCCGATGGCGCCCGCGACGCAGCGGCAGTAGACCTTCAGGTCGTCCCAGGTCTCATAGGTCTCGCCGCGGACGTCCATCAGGACGCCGTCGATCAGCTCGTCCAGGCCGCCGAGCGGGATCGGGAACGCCGTCGCGGCATGGGTGAGGGCGACCGCGACCGGGTCGGTGTCGTCCTCCTCGACCGCGCCCTCGCGCACCCGGGCCAGCATCGCCCGGGTGTCCTCGAGTCTCGCGGCCTTCACGTCGGGCGCCAGCGAGCCGTCACCGATGTCGTCGACGCGGCGCGAGAAGGCGTACAACGCCGACATCGCGCGGCGCTTGGACAACGGCAGCAGCCTGATGCCGTAGGCGAAGTTCCGTGCCTGCTGTCCGGTGACGGCCTCGCAATAGCTGTAGGCGGCGAGTACCGGTGCGGACGCGTGTGGTTCGGCCTCCACGGTCCGGATCACCCCTCTCCTCGCAAAGTCACGCCCACCTCGCGCAGCAGCTGGAGCTTGCCGGGCTTGGGCGGGCCGGGAAGTACGTCGTATTCGGCGGCGGCGATCGCTCGGATCGCCGCCCTTCCCCCCGCCACGAACCCCGCGAGCAGCAGCTTCAACCTGCCGTGGACGCTACCCACCAGAGGGGCGCCTTCATTCAGGAGACCGCGGGCGTGTTCTGCTTCGTACGCAACCAGTGCGCGCACCGATGCGCCTGCGGTCCCCGTGGCGAGATCCGCCTCCTGGACATGGAAACGCTTCATGTCCGCGGCGGGCAGATAGATGCGGTCGCGGCCGAGGTCCTCGGTCACGTCCTGGAGGTGTTCGACGATCTGCAGCGCCGTGCAGATCGCGTCGGAGAGGCGGACCCGCTCCGGGGTGGAGGTGCCGGTGACGGCGAGGACCAGGCGGCCGACGGGGTTGGCCGACAGTTCGCAGTACGCGAGCAGGTCGTCGTAGGTCTCGTACCGCGTGACCAGCTGGTCCTGGCGGTTCGCGGCGATCAGGCCGAGGAACGGTTCGGGGGTGAGCGCGCGGCGGCGGACCGTGGGCTGCAGGCGGCGCAGCAGGGGGTGGCGGGGCTCTCCGGTGAAGACCCGGCCGAGGTCGGCCTCGAAGGCGTCCAGCATCACCAGACGGTCGTCCGCCTCCTCGGGGGAGACGCCGAGCAGGCGGGCGTCGGCGCCGCCGGGGGCGAGGTCGCCGTCGCCGATGTCGTCGACGAGGCGGGCGAAGCCGTAGACGGCCATGAGGTCGGCGCGCCAGGCCCGGGGCAGGAAGAAGGGGGCCACGGGGAAGTTCTCTCCCGCGGCCTTGTCGAGTGTGCCGCGCTCCGGATCGGAGGCGCGGGCCCTGTCGGTTCCCGTCACCGCCGACTGCCCGGGGCGCGGACGGCACACGCGTTGAGCTGGGGAGTCTCCGTAGCCATAGCCGTCACATCTCCCGTTCTACACCGCCGACCCAATACACACTATTTCGGACACGCCGCCCGGCCTTCCGCGCGGCAGGCGTGACTGAGGGTGTGGGGCATTATCGCCCCACTTGCCGCGTTTCGGGACCGGTACAGCTTACGTTGTACAGCGCCGCGAGGATCGACGGGGTGTCCTGCGCATCACAACAACACACCGATTGACTTCAAGATTCCTGCGGGGTAGCGAAGTTGACGTTTCCTTTGCAGACGCGGGGCCCCGCCGGAACAGTTCCGGCGAGGCCCCGCGAAGCGTCATGACCCGGTTCGTCCACGCCCGCGTGGACTACTTGCCCGTGAACTTCTCGTACTCCTTGAGGACCTCGTCGGTCGGGCCGTCCATGCGCAGCTCACCGCGCTCCAGCCACAGGACACGGTTGCAGGTGTCACGGATCGACTTGTTGTTGTGACTGACGAGAAACACCGTGCCGGCCTCCTTGCGCAGTTCCCGGATGCGCGCCTCGGAGCGCTTCTGGAACTTGCGGTCGCCGGTGGCCAGCGCCTCGTCGATCATCAGGACGTCGTGGTCCTTGGCCGCCGCGATGGAGAACCGCAGCCGGGCCGCCATGCCGGAGGAGTAGGTGCGCATCGGCAGCGTGATGAAGTCGCCCTTCTCGTTGATGCCCGAGAAGTCGACGATCTCCTGGTAGCGCTCCTTGATCTGCTCCCGGGACATGCCCATCGCGAGGCCGCCCAATATGACGTTGCGCTCGCCGGTGAGGTCGTTCATCAGGGCCGCGTTGACGCCGAGCAGCGAGGGCTGGCCGTCGGTGTAGACCCGGCCGCTCTCGGCGGGCAGCAGACCGGCGATGGCGCGCAGCAGCGTCGACTTGCCGGAGCCGTTGGAGCCGATGAGGCCGATGGCCTCGCCTCGGTAGGCGACGAAGGAGACACCGCGCACGGCGTGCACCTTGCGCACCCCGCGCTCCTCGCCGCGCTTGACGATGCGGCTGAGGGCGGCGGTGGCGCTGCCCTTGCCGGACTTGGCGCCGTTGACGCGGTAGACGATGTGCAGGTCGTCCGCGATGACGGTGGGGCGAGGGTCCTGGGGGACCGCCTTCTGCTCGGTGTCAGCCACGGCCGTACCTCTCTTCCGCCTTCCAGAAGTAGACGAACCCGGACGCGCCGGCGAGCACGGCCCAGCCGAGGGCGAAGAGCCACACGTGCGGGGGCAGGTACTCGGAGCCGTATCCGTCGATCAGCGCGAAGCGGATCAGGTCCATGTAGATCGCGGCGGGGTTCCACTGCAGGACCTCGGTGAGCCAGCCCGGCACGTCCTTGTCGGCGAGCATGGCCGGGATGCTGAACATGACGCCGGACGCGTACATCCACGTCCGCAGCACGAACGGCATCAGCTGGGCCAGGTCGGGGGTCTTGCTGCCCATGCGGGCGAAGATCAGCGCGAGGCCGGTGTTGAAGACGAAGTGCAGGACCAGGGCCGGGACCACCAGCAGCCAGGAGAGGCTCGGATAGCTGCCGAACGCCACCATGACCACGACCAGCACGATCATCGAGTACAGCAGCTGCTGGAGCTGCTGGAGCGCGAACGAGATCGGCAGGGACGCCCGCGGGAAGTGCAGGGCCCGCACCAGGCCCAGGTTGCCGGAGATCGCCCGTACGCCAGCGAGGACCGAGCTCTGGGTGAACGTGAAGACGAACACGCCGGTCACCAGGAACGGCACGTAGATGTCGTGCGGGATGCCCTTCCGGGCGCCCAGCAGCAGACCGAAGATGAAGAAGTAGACCAGTGCGTTCAGCAGCGGGGTGGCCACCTGCCACAGCTGGCCGAGCTTGGCCTGGCTGTACTGGGCGGTCAGCTTCGCCCGCGAGAACGCGAGGATGAAGTGGCGTCGGTCCCAGAGCTGACGGACGTACTCGGCGAGCGAGGGGCGGGCACCGCTCACGGCGAGCCCGTACTTGGCGGCGAGTTCGGCCGCCGTGAGGCCCTCGTCGGGCGACGGAGGCGCGGTCACCGCGACTCCGCCGTCATGCGTTGTCTCACTCACTGGTGGAAACTTTCGTCTTCGAGATGCGCAGCCTGTGCGGGCTTGGGCATGAGCCAGAGCCGGGTGTCGGCCCGGCCGCTCTCTGGTTCGAGCTTGTCAGATGACCGGGGGCCGGCCCAGTCGGGTCAGCCGCCACACGGTACGCCACTTCATGGGCTTGCGTGGGCCGCACGCGGTGGTCCAGCCTTCCCGGAATCCGCCGAACCATGCCTTGAGCGCGGGCCGCGAGGGGCGGCGCAGCAGGGTGAGCAGCATCCAGACCCCGAGGTAGACCGGGACCAGGAGGGCGGGGAGGTTGCGGCGGGCGAGCCAGACCCGGTTGCGGGCGACCATGCGGTGGTAGACCGCGTGCCGCGAGGGCGCGGTCGTCGGGTGGTACAGCACCATGTCGGACCGGTAGTCGATCATCCAGCCCGCGTCGAGGGCCCGCCATGCCAGGTCGGTTTCCTCGTGCGCGTAGAAGAATTCGTCCGGGAGGCCGCCGACTTCGGCGAAGACCTGGGTGCGGACGGCGTTGGCGCCGCCGAGGAAGGTGGTCACGCGCGAGGAGCGCATCGGGTCCGCCGCGCGCAGCCGCGGGACGTGGCGGCGCTGGGTGACGCCGGTGTCCGGGTCGGCGATGCGGAAGCTGATGATGCCGAGCTTCGGGTCCTCGGCGAACGCGGCGCGGCACAGCTCGGCGGTGTCGTGCTGGGCGAGGAGGCCGTCGTCGTCGAGGAAGAGCAATATGTCGACATCGCGACCGCTGGGGCCGAAGGCCTCGATGCCGACGTTGCGGCCGCCGGGGATGCCGAGGTTCTCGGGCAGCTCGATCGTGCGGACGCCCGCGGGGACGTCCGGGACGGGCGAGCCGTTGCCGACGACGACCACCTCGACGCGGTCGCCGTCCTGCTTGGCGACCGAGTCGAGCAGGGCACGGAGTTCCTCGGGCCGGTTGCCCATCGTGATGATGACGGCGCCGACCTTCAGAGGCGCACTGGCGGGGGCGCTCACTTCAGCCTGCTCGACGCGAGGATGGACACCAGGTGCAGCAGCGTCTGGAGCAGCGCGATGCCGGCCAGGACCGCGACCCCGAGACGGGACCAGAACAGGTCGCCGCGCATCTGATCGGCGACCGCGAGGACCAGGATCAGCAGGGACGCCTCGATGCCGAGGATGAGGCGGTGGAACTTCAGCAGGGACGCGGCCTTGCGGGCCAGCGCCATGCCGGAGGAGCGCATCTCGGCGGCCGACTCCTGCACGGGCGGCTTGCCGGCCTGGTGCCGGGCGACGCCGACGAGGTCGGTCTCCGCCTTGATCAGGATGGCGCCGAGCGCGGCGAGCGTGCCGAGGAACGCCCACAGCCAGTCGATACGGCCGCTGCCGAACAGGTCGGCCGAGCGCAGCCCGAAGCCGACGAGGACGGCGGCGTCGGTCAGATAGGCGCCGACCCGGTCGAGGTAGACGCCGTTGAGCGAGTACTGCTTCTTCCAGCGGGCGATCTCGCCGTCGACGCAGTCCAGCAGCAGATACATCTGCACGCAGACCACACCGAGGACGGCCCCCGGGATCCCCGGCACGATCAGTGCCGGGGCCGCGAGGACGCCGAAGACGGTCATCAGGTACGTGAGCTGGTTGGGCGTGACCCTGGTGTTCACCAGGTAGCGGTCCACCCGCAGGGACACCTCGCGCATGTAGAGGCGCCCCATCCAGTGCTCACCGCTGCGCCGGTCCTTCACCCCTGCGGGGTGCACGACCGGACGGAGTTCAGCTACCGATGGTCTTGACATAGTCGACGTAGAGATCCTTGATCTGGTCGGTCTTGAGGTCGAGGTGTTCGAGGATCGTGTACCGGCCGGGCCGGGTCTCGGGGGCGAACTCCACGGCGCGGACGAACTCGTCCACGCTGAAGCCGATCTCCTCCGGGAGCACCGGCAGGCCGTGCCGGCGCAGCACCTCCGCCATGTACGCGGACTCCTCGTGGGCGCCGCGCAGGAACATCGCGAAGGCCGCGCCGAGACCGCACTGCTCGCCATGCGCGGCGGCGCGCTTGGGGAACAGCAGGTCGAAGGCGTGGTTGATCTCGTGGCAGGCGCCGGAGGACGGGCGGGAGTCGCCCGAGACCGACATCGCGATACCGCTGAGCACGAGCGCCTCGGCGAGCACCTGGAGGAAGTCCGTGTCCCCTATGCCGCCGGGGTGCCTGAGGACCGCTTCACCGGCCTGGCGGGCGATCGCGGCGGCCAGGCCGTCGATCTTCTCTCCCTTGACCCGGTTGGCCAGCTCCCAGTCCGCGATCGCGGAGATGTTGGAGACGGCGTCGCCGATCCCGGCACGCACGAAGCGGGCCGGGGCCTCATGGATGACGTCGAGGTCGATGACGACCGCGATCGGGTTCGGTACGCCGTAGGAGCCGCGGCCCGCATCGTTGTCGAGGGTCGCGACCGGCGAGCACAGACCGTCGTGCGCGAGGTTCGTCGGCACGGCGACCAGCGGCAGGCCGACCCGCGCCGCGGCGAACTTGGCGCAGTCGATGATCTTGCCGCCGCCGAGGCCCACGACCGCGTCGTAGTGGCCGGCCTTTATGTCACTGGCCAGCCGGACGGCGTCGTCGAGGGTGCCGCCGCCGACCTCGTACCAGGTGGCGCCGGGCAGCGAGGGCTCCAGCCGCTTGCGCAGCCTGGCGCCGGAACCGCCGCTGACGGCGACGGCGAGCCTTCCGGAGTGCGAGATGCGCTCGTCGGCGAGGACGCCGACCAGGTCGTCGAGGGCACCCGGGCGGATGTCGACGACGACCGGCGCGGGGATGAGCCGGGTCAGTAGAGGCACGCGATCTCCCGTCCGCGGGCGAGATCGTCGTGGTTGTCGATCTCCACCCACTGCACGTCACCGATCGGCGCGACGTCGATCCTGAAGCCACGGTTCACCAGTTCCTGGTACCCGTGCTCGTAGAACTGCTGCGGGTCGGTCTCCCAGACCGTCTTCAGCGCGTCGGCCAGCTCGGGGGCGGCGTCGCCCTCGATGAGCGTGACACCGATGTACTCGCCGGTGGCCTCGGCGGGGTCCATCAGCTTGGTGATCTTCGTGACGCCCTTGGCGGGGTCCACGACGACCTTCATCTCCTCGTCGGCGAGCGACTTCACGGCGTCGAGGGCGAGGATGATCCGCTTGCCCTCGCCACGGGCGGCGAGCAGCGTCTTCTCGACCGAGACCGGGTGCACGGTGTCGCCGTTGGCGAGGATCACGCCGTCCTTGAGGGCGTCACGGCCGCACCACAGGGAGTAGGCGTTGTTCCACTCCTCGGCCTTGTCATTGTCGATGAGGGTGAGCTTGAGGCCGTACTTCGCCTCCAGCGCCTCCTTGCGCGCGTACACGGCTTCCTTGCGGTAGCCGACGATGATCGCGACCTCGGTCAGCCCGATCTCGGCGAAGTTGCCGAGTGTCAGGTCGAGAACCGTGGGCTCGCCCTCTATGCCCGCGGGGCCCACCGGCACCAGAGCCTTGGGAAGGCTGTCGGTGTAGGGGCGCAGACGCCGTCCGGCGCCGGCCGCCAGCACGAGGCCGATCATGCGGGTTCTCCTTCATCGTGTACGGCGGGCGCCCCGGAGGACACCCAGAAGCGGATGCTCTCGAAGAGCACCACCAGGGCCACGGCCACAGCCAGAGCCGTGAGCGCGACCGTGAACTGCGAAGCGGTGAGCACCGCGGCGAGGACGGTGACGAGCAGCGTCCGTCCTTCGTGCCCCCCGATGGCGCGCACCAGCCAGGCCGGCGACGCGCCGGCGTTGCCGCGGATGCGGTACACCGTGTCGTAGTGATGGTAGGCGACGGCCGCCACCAGCCCGAAAGCCGCAGGAAGGGCTCCGTTCACGTCCGCTTTGGCCGCCAGGACCAGCACGGTGCAGTACTCGGCCGCCCGGAAGAACGGGGGGATCAGCCAGTCGAGAGCGCCCTTGAGGGGGTGCGAGACGGCTTCGGCCGACAGCAGGACGTAGAGCCCGGCGAGCAGGACCACCTGCCAGGCGGGACCCCATAGCCAGGCCGCCAGCACCACCGCGATCGCGCCGACGGCGGCGCTGAGCGGCGCGGTCCTGCGCGCCGGGCCCGGCAGGTAGCGGCCGATCAGCTCCGCGAGCGGTCCGCTGTCCGCCAGGTCCGCCAGCGCCTGAGCCGCCCGGTCCGTGCGCCGCGCCTTGCGGGTCAGCGACCGCAGCACCCGGCCCGCCGTGGTGTACGTCGCCGCGAACGCGCAGCCGATGAGGAGCGCGTAGAAGGTGATGCGGGGGGTGGTCAGCGCCGTGAGGACCGCGATCATCGCCCAGCGCTCGCCGATCGGCAGCACGATCATGCGGCGCACCCACACCGTCCAGCCGACGCTGTCGAGCTTGTCGGAGAGGGCGGCGGTGGGGCTGGTGTTGGCGGTGGCGTCGTGGTTGGCCTCGTTGAAGGAGAAGTCGACGACATGGCGGCAGGTCTGCAGGATCATCGCGCCGAGCGCGAGCGCCCACACGTCGTCGCCGCCGCGGGCCGCTCCCAAAGCGAGGCCGGCGTAGTAGGCGTACTCCTTGGCCCGGTCGAAGGTGGCGTCCAGCCAGGCGCCGAGCGTGGAGTACTGGAGGGAGTAGCGGGCGAGCTGGCCGTCGGTGCAGTCGAGGACGAAGGAGGCGATCAGCAGGACTCCCGCCGCGACGAAGCCGCCGCGGGTGCCGGTGGCAGCGCAGGCCGCCGCTATGAGGGCGGTGATCAGGGAGGCGGTGGTGACCTGGTTCGGGGTCAGGCCGCGGCGGGCGCACCAGCGGGCGATGTAGCGGGAGTACGGGCTGATGCAGTACGTGGTGAAGAAGCCGTCGCGGGACTTCACGGCCGACTTCAGACGTACGGCCTCGTCGTCGACGGCGGCGACGGCCTGCCGTGCCTCGTTGCGGGCCTGCGGGTCGGCCGGGACGACGGCGACCAGGCTGCCGAGCTCGGGGTGGTGGACGCCGGCGCCGTCCGCGTCCAGCGCGGCGACGACGCGGTCGGCGAGGTGGTCGACGGCGACGGTCGTACCGCCGCCCGCGCTGTTCTCCCGGGCCATCGCGCGGGTCAGGGCCTGACGGCCGGCCGGCTGGGCGGTGACGGCGCCGGGGACCGCGGCGAGCGGGAAGCGCGGGTCGGTCAGGCCGAGGCGCAGGGCGTGCAGGTGGCCGACGAAGCCGGCGTCGACGACGGCGACGCGCTGGTCACCGGGCACCTGGGCGAGGAGCGTCTCGGTCTCGGCGGCGTCGGAGGCGGTCCGGACGTCGAAGCCGAGGGACCGCAGATCGCCCTCGATCGACGATCCGGGGACCGGCTGACCGGTGAGGATGGCGGTCGACAACCGAACTCACTCCCTGGGTGCCGACGTCTGCACGCCGGCGAGTACACGGTGGGGGCGCCCCTTGCCGGTGACGGCCGGGCGGCATGTCGGCAGAGGCTATCGGATGCCGGGAAGCCCGCGTTCACCGCCCGTTCACGGGCCGATCGACGGCGGCTCCCCCGGCCTTTGCCGCGATCATCATGGGCGATCACGGGCCCCGCCCACAAACCGCACCCCGCAGGATCGGGCATCTGGGACATAGCGTCGGCCGTCCGGGCCTCGACATAGGGTGGGCGACCATGACATGGCTGATCACAGGCGGAGCGGGATACATAGGGGCCCATGTGGCGCGGGCCATGACGGAGGCCGGTGAGCGCGTCCTCGCGCTGGACGACCTCTCGGCCGGGGTTCCCGCGCGGCTTCCGGCGGACGTGCCACTGGTGCGGGGGTCGTCGCTCGACGCCGGGCTGCTGAAGCGGGTCCTCGCCGAGCACGAGGTGACCGGGGTGGTGCACCTGGCCGCGCGCAAGCAGGTCGCCGAGTCGGTGGCGCAGCCGACGCGGTACTACCAGGAGAACGTCGGCGGTCTCGCGACGCTCCTGGAGGCGGTCGCCGAGGCCGGTGTCGGCCGGTTCGTGTTCTCCTCGTCGGCGGCCGTGTACGGCAATCCGGACGTGGGGCTCATCACGGAGGACACTCCGTGCGCCCCCGTGAACCCGTACGGCGAGACGAAGCTCACCGGCGAGTGGCTGGTGCGGGCCGCCGGGCAGGCGCACGGGATCTCCACCGTATGTCTGCGCTACTTCAACGTGGCGGGGGCCGCGGCGCCCGAGCTGGCAGACACGGGTGTCTTCAACATCGTGCCGATGGTCTTCGACCGGCTCACCCGGGACGACGCCCCGCGGATCTTCGGCGACGACTATCCGACGCCGGACGGCACCTGCGTCCGCGACTACATCCATGTCGCCGACCTGGCCGAGGCGCATCTCGCGGCCGCGCGACGGGTCGGGGACCGCGCCGGGGACCTGACCGTCAACATCGGGCGCGGCGAGGGTGTCTCCGTTCGGGAGCTGGTCACGGTCATCGGCGAGGTCACCGGCGACCGGCGGGAGGCCGTCGTCGAGCCCCGGCGTCCCGGTGACGCGCCGGTCTCGGTCGCCTCGGCCGAGCTGGCCGCCCGGGAGCTCGGCTGGCGTGCCCGGCGCGGGGTGCGCGAGATGATCGAGTCGGCGTGGGCCGGCTGGCAGCTGCATCACGGCAAGTAACTGAGGCTGCCCTGACCTGCGCTTCGTTTGCGCAGGTCAGGGCACATGACAACGGTGTTCAGTGCCGCGTTGCCCGATACCCCCCACCCGTAGTTCACTGTGAAGCCAGGCGGCGATCACAGGAGGCGGCTTCCATGGGGGCAGGGCACGATCACGGGCACGCGCACTCGCATGCGCCGGCCGGCGGTACGGCGACCGCGGCGTACCGCGGCAGGCTGCGGGTGGCCCTGTCGATCACGCTCACCGTCATGGTGGTCGAGATCGTCGGCGGCATCATGGCGGACTCCCTCGCGCTGGTCGCGGACGCGGCGCACATGGCGACGGACGGGCTGGGCCTCGGCATGGCGCTGATGGCGATCCACTTCGCGAGTCTGCCGCCGAGCGGGAAGCGCACCTTCGGGTACGCCCGCGCCGAGATCCTCGCGGCGCTCGCCAACTGTCTCCTGCTGCTCTGCGTCGGCGGGTACGTCCTGTACGAGGCCATCCAGCGGTTCATCACGCCCGCCGGCACCGAGGGCGGGCTGACCATCGTGTTCGGTGCGATCGGCCTCGTCGCGAACATGATCTCGCTGTCCCTGCTGGTACGCGGCCAGCAGGACAGCCTCAACGTCCGGGGCGCGTTCCTGGAGGTCGCGGCGGACGCGCTCGGCTCGCTCGCGGTGATCATCTCGGCGGTGGTGATCCTGACCACGGGCTGGCAGGCCGCCGACCCGATCGCCTCCCTCGTCATCGGCCTGATGATCGTGCCGCGCACCTGGAAGCTGCTGCGCGAGACCCTCGACGTGCTCCTGGAAGCGGCCCCCAAGAACGTCGACATGGACGAGGTGCGGGCGCACGTCCTGGCCCTGGACGGCGTCGAGGACATCCACGACCTGCACGCATGGACCATCACCTCCGGGATGCCGGTGCTCTCCGCGCACGTGGTGGTGCGCTCCGACGTCCTGAACGCCATCGGGCACGAGAAGATGCTCCACGAGCTCCAGGGCTGCCTCGGCGACCACTTCGACGTGGAGCACTGCACCTTCCAGCTGGAGCCCGGCGGGCACGCGGAGCACGAGGCGCGACTGTGCCACTGAACGTCCGGTACGTCCGCCTACATCCCGTGGTGGACGGAATGCAGCGATCCGGTGCCCGGCTGCGTCCTTGACCTCACAGCGCCGCCCCGGACGGTTCCCCGTCCGCCGCGCCGGGCACGATCAACGGCCGGGAGTGTCGTATCCGTACGGCACACTTGGGGCGCGTAAGACCGATGCGAAGGATGGGTATGCCGATCACACCTGCCACCGCGACGCACAGTTCGTCGAACGGCACCGCTGACCCGATTCTGCTGGAACTGGTCGACGAGGACGGCGTCACGATCGGCACCGCGGAGAAGCTCGCCGCCCATCAGCCACCCGGGCAGCTGCACCGCGCCTTCTCCGTGTTCCTCTTCGACGAGCAGGGCCGGCTGCTGCTCCAGCAGCGGGCGCTGGGCAAGTACCACTCCCCCGGTGTGTGGTCCAACACCTGCTGCGGCCACCCCTACCCGGGCGAGGCACCGTTCGCGGCGGCGGCCCGGCGGACGTACGAGGAGCTGGGCGCCTCCCCGTCGCTGCTCGCGGAGGCGGGCACGGTGCGCTACAACCACCCGGACCCGGAATCGGGCCTGGTGGAGCAGGAGTACAACCACCTCTTCGTCGGCATGGTGCAGGCACCGTTGCGCCCCGACCCGGAGGAGATCGGCGCGACGGCCTTCGTGACCCCGGCCGAGCTGGCCGAGCGGCACGCGAAGGACACCTTCTCGGCCTGGTTCATGACGGTCCTGGACGCGGCCCGGCCCGCGGTGCGGGAGCTGACCGGCCCCAACGTGGGCTGGTAACGGCTCTTACGGCACCCGCACGGACGCGAGCGGCAGGGCGGCCCATATCACCTTGCCGCCGTTCGCCGTGTGCTCCACGTCGCACACGCCGCCCGCCTCGCGGGTGACCTCACGCACCAGCAGCAGCCCCCGCCCGCCCTCGCCGCTGTGGTCGGCCTCCAGGGCGGTCGGGCGGTAGGGATGGTTGTCCTCGACGGACACCCGCACCCACTCGGCGCCGACGGCCACCTCCACGGCGAGCATCGGCGACAGCAGGGCCGCGTGCCGCACCGCGTTGGTGACCAGCTCGGAGACGATCAGCAGGAGCCCCTGCACGAGCTCGTCCGAGACCGGCACTCCCTGCCGCAGCAGCAGGTCCCGCACCGCGTGCCGTGCCTGCGGGACCGAGGCGTCCACGGCGGGGGCGGTGAACCGCCAGACGCCCTCGTAAGGCAGCGGGTGCGGGTCCGCGCCGCCTGGTGGGCGCGGGCCTGACCCGCGCCCGTGGTTCTCCATCGTCCGGTCGCCACCCTCGCGCTCGATTGTCACCACACGTCGAGTGTTGGTAACGCACTGCTCCACCCCGGATGACTGAACAGAAGTCAGCGAATATCGAGCGCTTGTGATCGCTAACGCAAGATCTGAGCGCGTATGGGATTACTCCTGTCACGGTTGCGCCGCGTTCGAGACCATGCCGACGATGCGCCGGCCGCCGTAGCCGGTGGCGATCAGGCCAAGGCTGTCGAAGAGCAGCGCGGCGAACATGGTCAGCGCCTCGGCCGCCGCGTCGGGTCTGCTGATGACGACCACGCCGGCCGCGATGTTCAGGGCGGCGACGACCAGGCCGAGCCAGAAGAAGTTGGTGCCGCGGGCCTGGATCGCGTGCAGCAGGCCCACGATGCCGCCGATGAGCAGCAGCCAGCCGAACAGGATCATCGAGGTGAGGGTGGCCACGCCGGTGTAGACGAGGCCGACGAGTCCGGCGAGGACCAGGATCACACCGAGCGCGGCGATCCAGCCGAAGTCCCGGCGCAGTTTCGCGGTCTCGCTCGTGCCCTTGCCGTCGCTCGCCATCGACGCCTCCTCGCCCTGGGCCCCTCCCCGATCGTAGGGGCGGGGGGTGCGGTTAGCATCCGGCCATGGAGCCCCAGTTGCAGCACGGCGTGACCGACTCGGTCGCCACCGTCGTCATCCACCACCCGGCCAAGCACAACGCCATGACGGCCGCGATGTGGCGGTCGCTGCCGCCGCTGCTGGACGCGCTGGCCGCCGATCCGGACGTACGCGCGCTGGTGCTGACCGGTGCGGACGGGACGTTCTGCGCGGGGGCCGACATCTCCACGCTGCGGGAGTCGCCGCAGGAGGCGCAGGGGCTCGCGGTCGCGGCCGAGGAGGCGCTCGCGGCCTTCCCCAAGCCGACGTTGGCGGCGATCCGGGGGCACTGTGTGGGCGGCGGCGTGCAGCTCGCGGCGGCCTGTGATCTGCGGTTCGCGGCGCAGGGTGCGCTGTTCGGGGTGACGCCGGCCAAGCTGGGGATCGTGTATCCGGCGTCCTCCACGCGCCGGTTGGTGGCGCTGGTGGGGCCGTCCGCCGCCAAGTACCTCTTGTTCTCGGGCGAGTTGATCGACGCGGAGCGGGCCCTGCGCACCGGGCTCGTCGACGAGGTGCTGCCGGAGGGCGAACTGGACAAGCGGGTGGCCGAGTTCACCCGGATCCTGGTGTCCCGCTCGCAGTTGACACAGGCGGCGGCGAAGGAGTTCGCGGACGGGCTCACGGACCGGGACGATCACTGGACGGAACAGGCGCGCGGCAGCGGCGACACCGCGGAGGGCGTCGCCGCGTTCCTGGAGCGCAGGCAGCCGCGCTTCACCTGGACGACGTCCGGATGAGAGCTACGTCAGGATGAAGCGGCTCTTGCTGCGGAACTCCTCGACGAGATGGGCCGGGGCCTTCTGAGGCGAGCCGGCGTCGTAGGGCGGCTGCGGGTCGTACTCGGTCAACAGCTGGACGGCCTGGGCGTGTTCGTCGCCGGCGATCCGGCCGAGCAGAGTGAGGCCCATGTCGATGCCGGAGGAGACGCCGGCCGCGGTGACGTACTTGCCGTCGAGGACGACCCGCTCCCCCGTGGGCTCGGCGCCGAACTCCTTCAGGAAGTCCAGGGCCAGCCAGTGCGAGGTCGCGCGACGCCCCTCCAGCAGTCCGGCGGCGGCCAGCAGCAGGGAGCCGGTGCACACCGACGTCGTCCAGGTGCTGCCGGCGTCCGCGGCACGCAGCCAGTCGAGCAGCACCGGGTTCTCCATCTGCGGGGTCTGCCCCGGCCCGCCGGGGACGACGACGATGTCGGGGTGCGGTACCTCGGCGAGGGACTTGTCGGCGGTGATGGCGAGGTTCCCGGTGTCGGTGCGGACCGGTCCGGTCTGCTCGGCGACGAAGACGGTCTCCGCGTCGGGGAGCCGGCCGAGGGTCTCGTAGGGGCCGATGGCGTCGAGCGCGGTGAAGCGGTCGAAGAGGACGATGGCGATCTGCGTGGTGATGGCGGTGATCCCTTCAGTGGGCCGGTACCGGGTGGAACCGGCGGCGGTACTCGGCCGGTGACGCGCCGAGGGTTCTGACGAAGGCGCGGCGCATGGCCTCGGGGGTGCCGTAGCCGCTGGCGCGGGAGATCTCCTCGACGCCGTCCGTGGTGTCCTCCAGCAGGCGCCGGGCGTGTTCGAGGCGGACCCGGTCGACATAGCGGCCGGGGGTCGTGCCGGTCTCGGCCTGGAAGGCGCGGGCGAAGTGGCGCGGGGAGAGCCGGGCGCGGGCGGCGAGGGACTCGACGCTGAGGTCGCCGTCCGGATGCTCGGTGATCCACTGCTGGACCTCGCGCAGGGGTTCGCGCCGCGCGGTCTGGGTGGCCAACTGGGCGCTGAACTGGGCCTGGTTGCCGGGGCGGCGGAGGAAGACGACCAGGTGGCGGGCGATCGTCAGGGCGACGTCCCGGTCCAGGTCCTCCTCGACGAGGGCGAGGGCCAGGTCGATGCCGGCGGTGACTCCGGCGGAGGTGGCGACGCGGCCGTCCCGGATGTAGATCGGGTCCGGTTCGACGTCGACGGCCGGATGGTCGCGGGCGAGGGTGTCGCTGTACGCCCAGTGGGTGGTGACGCGGTGACCGTCCAGCAGGCCCGCCGCGGCGAGCAGGATCGCGCCGGTGCACACCGACACCAGCCGCTCGGCACGCGGCCCGTTCGCCCGCAGCCAGTCGGTCAGGCGCGGGTCGGGGTGGCGGGTGCCCTGTCCGCCGGGGACGAGCAGGGTGTGCGGGACGGGCGCGCCGGGCAGGGCGAGATCCGGTACGACGGTCAGGCCGCTGGAGGTGCGCACGGGGGCGCCGTCCAGGGAGGCGGTACGGATGCGGTAGGTGCCCGGCGTGTGGAGCTCGGCCCCGGCGAACACCTCCAGGGGGCCGGTGACGTCGAGGCTCTGCACGCCGTCGAAGAGGACGACGAGGACGGTTCGCTGCGTCATGCCATCGATTCTTGGCGGGGCCCGGGATGGCCGCAATGACGAGCACCCCACCTTTCCTGCCACGGTCCGCCGGCCCAGGGATGACGTACCAAGCGGTTGGTAACCTGCCGGGCATGACTTCTGCCGCCCTTGCGTCGCGGTCCGGCCGCCGCTGTCACCACGTGCTCAACTCCCTGCACGCCACGTCCTACTTCGCGCCCGAGACGAACGCGGAACTGGCGGGGATCGGGATCACCCACCCCCGCGCCGTCAACTTCGCGGTGCGGGCCGCCGCGATGGGCCCGGTGGCGGCCGGGGTGGTGACGGCGGCCTTCTACAACTACAAGCACGAGCTGGTCGCCCGGCATGTCCCGGCGGTGTGGTCGATCGCCTCCCCGGAGGCCGTGCTCGCGGCACGCGCGCGTGCCGTGGACGCGTCCCTGAGGCGGCTGCTGGGCGAGGAGGCGGTGACGTCACCGGAGATCGCCGAGGCCGCGAAGCTGGCGCTGCGGGCCGCCGAGGCCTGCTCGCGCAGTGCCCGCCCGCTGTACGCGGCGCACGCGGACCTGCCGGTGCCCGAGGAACCGCACCTGGCGTACTTCCACGCCACGACCCTGCTGCGCGAGCACCGGGGCGACGGCCATCTCGCCGCGCTGCTGGCGGCGGGGCTGGACGGCCTGGAGGCCCTGGTCACGCACACCGCGACCGGCCGGGGCATGACCCCGAAGTGGATCTTCACGACCCGTGGCTGGACCCAGGAGGAGTGGGACGCGGCGAGCGACCGGCTCCGGGACCGGGGGCTGCTGGACGAGGCGGGCGAGCTGACCGAGCGGGGCGTGGCGCTCCGCGAGGAGATCGAGGACATGACGGACCGGCTGGACCGGGCACCGTACGAACACCTGGGCGCGGAGGGCGTGGCACGCCTGACGGAACTCGGCACCGGCTTCGCGCGGGCGGCCGTGGCGGCGGGGGCGTACCCGGCGGATCTGATCGGCAAAAGCTGAGGCCGGGGGCATGGCGTGGCACGGGTGAGGTACCCGGGGGCCGTCCGGTCACCGTGGCCGGACGGGAAAGGAGACCCCCGTGTTCCGTGCCATCGCTGATGTACTGCGCCAGATCGGCGGCGCCATCGCCACCGTCGTGACGCTGCCCTTCCGCGCCCTGGCCCGGCTCTTCGGCGGAGCCTCGGGTTCCACCCGCAGTCGCCGGGCCTGATGGCCGCGCCCTGATCCCCGAGTGTCGGTGCCACCTGCCACAATTGCCGCGCAACCTCAGTGAGAAGGCGGTACGGGATCGTGACGACAGGCACCCCCATCGGCGTTGGATCCATCGAAGGAAGGATCGCCGAGGAGCTCGGCGTACGGGAGCGGCAGGTCAAGGCCGCCGTGGAGCTGCTCGACGGCGGTTCGACGGTGCCCTTCATCGCCCGCTACCGCAAGGAAGCGACCGAGATGCTCGACGACGCGCAGCTGCGCACGCTCGAGGAGCGGCTGCGCTATCTGCGGGAGCTGGAGGAGCGGCGGACGGCGATCCTCGACTCGGTGCGTGAGCAGGGCAAGCTCACCGAGGAGCTGGAGACGCAGATCCGCGGCGCCGAGACCAAGGCGCGCCTGGAGGACATCTACCTGCCCTTCAAGCCCAAGCGGCGCACCAAGGCGCAGATCGCGCGTGAGGCCGGGCTCGAACCGCTCGCGGAGGGCCTGCTCGGCGACCCGACGGTCGATCCGCTCGCCGCTGCCGCCGCGTTCGTCGACGCCGACAAGGGCGTCGCCGACCCGCAGGCCGCGCTGGACGGCGCCCGCGCGATCCTCACCGAACGCTTCTCGGAGGACGCCGATCTGATCGGTGACCTGCGCGAGCGCATGTGGGTGCGCGGGCGCCTCGCCGCGAAGGTGAAGGACGGCAAGGAGGAGGCGGGCGCCAAGTTCGCCGACTACTTCGACTTCTCCGAGCCGTTCAAGGAGCTGCCCTCGCACCGCGTCCTCGCGATGCTGCGCGGCGAGAAGGAGGACGTCCTCGACCTCGTCCTGGAGCCCGAGGAGCCCACGGACGGTCCTTCGTCGTACGAGGGGATCATCGCCCACAAGTTCGGCATCGCCGACCGTGGCCGCCCCGCCGACAAGTGGCTGAAGGACACCGTCCGTTGGGCCTGGCGCACCCGCGTCCTCGTGCACCTCGGCATCGACCTGCGGCTGCGGCTGCGGACGGCCGCCGAGGACGAGGCGGTCGACGTGTTCGCGAAGAACCTCCGCGACCTGCTGCTCGCCGCCCCGGCCGGCACGCGCGCGACGCTGGGCCTCGACCCGGGCTTCCGTACGGGGGTGAAGGTGGCCGTCGTCGACGCCACCGGCAAGGTCGTCGCCACGGACGTCATCTACCCGCACGTCCCGGCCAACAAGTGGGACGAGGCGCTCGCCAAGCTGGCCGTGCTCGCCGCCCGGCACTCGGTCGAGCTGATCGCGATCGGCAACGGCACGGCGTCCCGCGAGACCGACAAGCTCGCCGGTGAACTCATCACCAAGCACCCGGAGCTGAAGCTCACCAAGGTGATGGTGTCCGAGGCGGGCGCGTCCGTGTACTCGGCCTCCGCGTTCGCCTCGCAGGAGCTGCCCGACATGGACGTGTCGCTGCGCGGCGCGGTCTCCATCGCGCGCCGGCTCCAGGACCCGCTGGCCGAGCTGGTGAAGATCGACCCGAAGTCGATCGGCGTCGGCCAGTACCAGCACGACCTGTCCGAGGTGAAGCTGTCGCGTTCGCTGGACGCGGTGGTGGAGGACTGTGTGAACGGCGTCGGCGTGGACGTGAACACCGCGTCCGCCCCGCTGCTCGCCCGCGTCTCCGGCATCACCTCCGGGCTCGCCGAGAACATCGTCTCCCACCGCGACGCCAACGGGCCGTTCACGTCCCGTACGGAGCTGAAGAAGGTGGCCCGGCTCGGCCCCAAGGCCTACGAGCAGTGCGCGGGCTTCCTCCGCATCCGCGACGGTGTCGACCCGCTGGACGCGTCCAGCGTCCACCCGGAGGCGTACCCGGTCGTCCGGCGCATGGTGAAGACGGCCGGCCAGGAGGTCGCGTCCCTCATCGGCAACACGGGTGTGCTGCGCTCGCTGCGGCCGCAGGAGTTCGTGGACGAGACGTTCGGTCTGCCGACCGTGACGGACATCCTCAAGGAGCTGGAGAAGCCGGGGCGTGACCCCCGGCCCGCGTTCAAGACGGCCACCTTCAAGGAGGGCGTCGAGAAGATCTCCGACCTGGCGCCCGGGATGATCCTGGAGGGCGTCGTGACGAACGTGGCGGCGTTCGGGGCGTTCATCGACGTCGGTGTCCATCAGGACGGGCTGGCGCATGTGTCCGCGCTGTCGAAGACGTTCGTGAAGGACCCGCGCGATGTGGTCAAGCCGGGTGACATCGTCAAGGTGAAGGTGTTGGACGTCGACATTCCGCGCAAGCGGATCTCTTTGACGCTGCGGCTCGATGACGAGAAGGCTCCGCAGGGGCAGCAGGGTGGCGGGGGTGAGCGTCGGCAGCGGGGTGGGCGGCCGCCTCAGCAGCGCCAGCAACAGCGGCAGGCTCCGCCGGCTAGCGGTGCTATGGCCGACGCTCTTCGGCGTGCGGGGTTGCTGGACCCGAAGAACAAGGGGCGGTAGCGGTTGTGGGGAACTGCGGGCCGGTTGTGGCTGGTCGCGCAGTTCCCCGCGCCCCTTACGGCGTTTCGGTCACCTTGCCTGCACTGACCTCCAAGCGACGCGTCACCCTCACCGCGTCCAGCATTCTGCGGTCGTGTGTCACCAGGAGCAGCGTGCCCTCGTAGGCGTCCAAGGCCTGTTCCAGTTGTTCGATCGCCGGTAGGTCCAGGTGGTTGGTCGGCTCGTCCAGGACCAGGAGGTTGACGCCTCTGCCCTGGAGCAGCGCCAGCGCGGCGCGGGTGCGCTCGCCCGGTGACAGGGTCGCCGCCGAGCGCAGTACGTGGTCCGCCTTCAGGCCGAACTTGGCCAGCAGGGTGCGGACTTCGGCCGGTTCCGTGTCGGGGACGGCCGCGCCGAAGGCGTCCAGCAGGGTCTCCTCGCCGTGGAACAGCTTGCGGGCCTGGTCGACCTCGCCGACGAGTACGCCGGAGCCGAGGGAGGCCTGCCCGGCGGTCACCGGCACCCTGCCCAGCAGAGCCGCCAGCAGGGTCGACTTGCCGGCGCCGTTCGCGCCCGTCACCGCCACCCGGTCCGCCCAGTCGATCTGGAGGGAGACCGGGCCCAGCGTGAAGTCGCCGCGCCGCACCTCCGCGTCGCGCAGGGTCGCCACGACCGCCCCCGAGCGCGGAGCCGACGCGATCTCCATGCGCAGTTCCCACTCCTTGCGGGGTTCCTCGACCGCGTCGAGGCGTTCGATCATGCGCTGGGTCTGACGGGCCTTCGCGGCCTGCTTCTCGCTGGCCTCGCTGCGGAACTTGCGGCCGATCTTGTCGTTGTCGTTGTTCGCCTTGCGGCGCGCGTTCTTGACGCCCTTGTCCATCCAGGAGCGCTGCATCTGGGCCCGGTCCTGGAGGGCCGCCTTCTTGTCGGCGTACTCCTCGTAGTCGTCGCGGGCGTGCCGGCGGGCCACCTCGCGCTCCTCCAGGTAGGCCTCGTAGCCACCGCCGTAGAGGTTGATCTGTCCCTGGGCGAGGTCGAGTTCGAGGACCTTGGTGACCGTGCGGGTGAGGAACTCGCGGTCGTGGCTGACGACGACGGTGCCGGCGCGCAGGCCGCCGACGAAGCGTTCCAGGCGCTCCAGGCCGTCGAGATCGAGGTCGTTGGTGGGCTCGTCGAGGAGGAAGACGTCGTAGCGGGACAGGAGCAGGGAGGCGAGGCCGGCGCGGGCCGCCTGGCCGCCGGACAGGGAGGTCATCGGCTGGTCGAGGTCCACGGCCAGGCCGAGGGAGTCGGCGATCTCCTCGGCGCGCTCGTCGAGGTCCGCGCCGCCTAGGTCGAGCCAGCGCTCCAGGCTGGTGGCGTAGGCGTCGTCGGCGCCGGGCGCGCCGTCGACGAGGGCCTGGGTCGCCTCGTCCATGAGCCGCTGGGCCTCGGCGACGCCGGTGCGGCGGGCCAGGAAGGCGCGGATCGTCTCGCCGGGGCGGCGCTCCGGTTCCTGCGGGAGGTGGCCGACGGTCGCGGTCGGCGGGGAGAGCCGGAGCTCGCCCTCCTCCGGTGCGGTCAGCCCGGCGAGCAGCCTGAGCAGCGTGGACTTGCCCGCGCCGTTGGCGCCGACCAGCCCGATGACGTCACCGGGCGCGACGACGAGGTCGAGCCCGGTGAACAGGGAGCGGTCGCCGTGGCCGGCGGCGAGGTTCTTGGCGACGAGGGTGGCAGTCATCAGGGGATCGATTTTAGCGAGGCCGGCCGGTCGATCCGCCCCGGCTTCGCCGCGGCTCCCGGTCAGTGCGTCATCGCCTCCACCAGCACGCTCCCCGACGTCCGCGCCACCACGAACGCCTCCCCCTTCACCGCCCTCGCGTCCAGGGCGATCCGGTGCCGGCCCGCCTCCAGGACGCCGTCGAAGACCTCCTGGGCGTGGGTGCGGAAGAGCCGGTCGAGGCGGTACGCGGTGAGGCGTACCCGGCAGGGCGAGGTGACCTCGACGCCCGCCTCGCCGTCGGCGGCGACCAGGCGGGTCAGCCGGCGCTGTTCCTCGGGGCTGCGGTCGAGGGCGTGTTCGATCTGGGCGACGAGGAGGGGGACGATCGGGGCGAGTCCGTTCACGTAGGTCACGTCCACGCCCGCGCGGTCGAAGGCGCGGCGCACGGAGGCACGTTGCTCCTCGCCGATCGCCCGGCCGAAGGCGACGGCTCCGTAGCCGCGCAGTTCGTCGGCGGGGACGCCGTCGGCGTCGTGGGCGATGTCGGCGCCGATGCCGATGGTGCGCAGGGCGGCGGCGAGTTTGGCGAGGAGGGCGACGCGGGCGCCGATCAGCAGGACGCGGCGGCGTGGGTTCGCGGTGTCGGAGGTGAGCAGGGAGTCGAGGGCGGCGCGGTAGTCGGTGCCGCGGAACCGGAAGGGGCCGATGCCGTGGTAGCCGTTGAGCTCCAGGTCGGCCCGCTCGTCGGTCTGCCAGGCGAAGTCCCGCCAGATGTAGTCGGCGCCCTCCTTCTCGATGACGGCGGTGACGGCACCGCAGCCGAGGTCCTCGCACTCGGGGCAGCCGTAGATGACATAGCGCCCGTCCGGAAGCGGGGCGTCCGTCTCCAGCAGGAGGCTGCGGACCTGGGCGGTGAAGATCGAGGGTGGTACGTCCGAGGCGAGGGGGGAGACGGCGTCGAGGTCGGAGAGCTGGAAGAGCAACGGTCGCCCGTCGACGATGAAGTCCACGAAGTCGCGGTGGACTTGGTAGTCACCGTTGACGAGGACGCCACCGGCACGCATCGCCGGGGCCAGGCCGAAGGTCGCGTACTCGGCAGACATGCTGCGAGTATTCCCGCAGGAAGCGCCCTCTGAGCACGGCATGACACATTCCGCTACGTTTCGGTCGTGGACGGTGAGCTGAGCAGTGACGTCGTGGTGGTCGGCGGGGGCGTGATCGGGCTGACGACGGCCGTGGTGCTGGCCGAGCGCGGGCGCCGGGTGCGGGTGTGGACGCGGGACCCCGTCGAGCGGACCACCTCGGCGGTTGCCGGGGCGCTGTGGTGGCCGTACCGGATCAGGCCGATCGCGTCGGCGCGGGCGTGGGCGCTGCGCTCGCTGGACGTGTACGAGGAACTGGCGGCGGACCCGGACCGTACCGGCGTACGCATGGTCGAAGGGGTACTGGGCGAGGAGGAGCTGGACGACGGGTTCGACCGGCTGACCGCCCGGCTGCCCGGCCTGCGGGCGGTCACCGCCGAGGAGTACGCCGGGACCGGGCTGTGGGCGCGGTTGCCGCTGGTCGACATGGCGGCCCATCTGCCGTGGCTGCGGCGGCGGTTCGAGGACGCGGGCGGGGTGGTCGAGACGCGTACGGTGTCCGATCTGGCAGAGGTCGAGGCGCCCGTGGTGGTCAACTGCACGGGGCTCGGGGCGCGTGAGCTGGTGGCGGACGCGGCGATGGTACCGGTGCGGGGGCAGTTGGTCGTGGTGGAGAACCCGGGCATCCGGACGTGGGTGGTGTCGACGGGCGCCGACGGGGAGATGGCGTACTTCTTCCCGCAGCCGGGGCGGCTGCTGCTGGGCGGCACCGCGGTCGAGGGCGTGTGGTCGACGGAGCCGGATCCGGCCGTGGCCGAGGCGATCGTACGGCGGTGTGCGGCGCTGCGGCCGGAGATCGCGGGGGCGCGGGTGCTGGGGCATCGGGTGGGGCTGCGGCCGGCGCGGGACGCGGTCCGGCTGGAGCGTGAACTCCTGCCGGACGGGCGGGTGTTGGTACACAACTACGGGCACGGCGGGGCGGGTGTGACGGTGGCGTGGGGGTGTGCGGAGGAGGCGGCAAGCCTGGCCTCCCCCTGAACTGCCCTGCTCAGCCGTGGTCGTGGCCCAGCGGGTCGCCCTCCGTCTCCGTGCCCGGGCCCGGGCCGACCTTGATCTCGAAGTCGCCGTCGTACTTCTTGTGGCCCTCGATCACGGCGAGTTCGACGGCCTCGGAGCCCATCTCGCCGCGCACGATGACCGGGTCGCGGCGCAGGTCTCGCATGAGGGCGACACACATGCCGATCATCACGAGGACGAAGGGCGCGGCGGCGAGGATCGTGAGGTTCTGCAGGCCCGTGAGGGCGTCGCCCTGGCCGCTGCCGACGAGCAGCATGATGGCGGCGACGGCGCCGGTGACGATGCCCCAGAACACCACGACGAACCGGCCGGGTTCGAGGGCGCCCTTCTGGGAGAGGGTGCCCATCACGATGGAGGCGGCGTCGGCGCCCGAGACGAAGAAGATGCCGACCAGGATCATGACGAGCAGGCTGGTGGCGGTGGCGATGGGGAACTCCTGGAGCACGCCGAAGAGTTGGCCCTCGGGAGTGTTCTCGCCGGCGAGCGCGCCGCCCTCCTTCAGCTTCATCGCCGTACCGCCGAAGACGGCGAACCAGATCAGGCTGACCGTGCTGGGGACGAGGATGACGCCGCCGACGAACTGGCGGATGGTGCGGCCGCGGCTGATGCGTGCGATGAACATGCCGACGAACGGCGTCCAGGAGATCCACCAGGCCCAGTAGAAGACGGTCCAGCTGCCGAGCCAGTCGGCGACGCCCTTGCCGCCGCTCGCCTCGGTGCGGCCGGCGAGCTGGGGCAGGTCGCCGAGGTAGGAGAAGACCGAGGTGGGCAGCAGGTCGAGGACGATGATCGTGGGCCCGGCGACGAACACGAACACGGCGAGGATCAGGGCGAGCACCATGTTGGTGTTGGACAGCCACTGGATGCCCTTCTCGACGCCCGAGACAGCCGAGGCGACGAAGGCCAGGGTGAGCACGGCGATGATCGCGACGAGCAGTCCGGTGCTGACGTCGTCCATCCAGTCCAACTCCTGGAAGCCGGAGCCGATCTGGAGCGCGCCGAGGCCGAGGGAGGCCGCGGAGCCGAAGATGGTGGCGATGATCGCCAGGATGTCGATGACCCGGCCGACGCCGCCCTCGGCGTGCCGCTCCCCGATGAGCGGGGTGAACACGGCGCTGATGGTCTGGCGGCGGCGCTTGCGGTAGGTGCTGTACGCGATGCCGAGGCCGACGACCGCGTAGATCGCCCAGGGGTGCAGCGTCCAGTGGAAGAGGGTGGTCGCCATCGCCGTCTCCATGCGGTCACCGGAGTCGGCGGGGTTCGTGCCCGGCGGCGGGGTCGTGTAGTGGGCGAGGGGTTCGCTCACGCCGTAGAACATCAGACCGATGCCCATGCCCGCGCTGAACATCATCGCGACCCACGACACCGTGCGGAACTCGGGCTCCTCGCCCTCGGCGCCGAGGTGGATGCGGCCGTAGCGGCTGGCCGCGAGCCACAGTGCGAAGACCACGAAGCTGGAGGCGGCCAGCATGAAGGCCCAACCGCCGTTCTTGATCAGGCCGTTGAGCATCTTCGTCGAGACGCTCTCCAGCGAGTCCGTCGCCGTGGAGCCCCAGATGACGAAGGCCACGGTGATGACGGCGGTGACACCGAACACCACGCGGTCGGTGGTGTGGTCGCGGGGAAGACCTGCCGTGCCTTCCCCGCTACCCCTTTTCTTCACATCTTCCGTCATTCGCGGCACCTTCTCCCGAAACCCATGGATACGGCCTACCACAGGTACCGCGAATGACTCGGTTTTCAACCGTCGATGTCGGATTACTCCGGGACGCGCTGGAGGGATCGCGGCGCCTGGACGCCGTCGAGCTCCGTTGCCTCCGGTACGACGGTGGCGGCGCCGTCGGTGGCACGCGCGAAGGCCGGGGCGCCGCCGACCAGCGGAACGCGCGCCTTCGTGCGGGACAGGTCCAGCGTGAGGGTGGGCGTGGTGGACGGCGGGTCGATCAGGTCCTTGTCCGTGCCCGCGACGATCAGGGCGAGCCGGTGGCCGGCCGGGACGACGTGGTCGGTGGCGGCCAGGTCGAGGGTGATCGTGTATGCCTTGCCCGGGGTGAGCGGGACGCCCTTGCCGGGGTTCGCGTAGGTGCCGAGGTCGGCCCAGCCGCGGCTGACGACCTCGTAGTCGACGTCGGCGGTCTTGGCCTGGGTCACCTTGAAGCAGGCGCTGTCACCCGCGGTGCCGGCGCCCCAGCAGGTGCGGTCGGTGAGGGTGCTGATGCCTTCGCCGCTCGCCGCGTAGTCCCGGATGGTGTTCGGGCCGAGGTCCACGAGGACGGCGGAGAGGTGGGCCGTCGCGGTGGTGGGCGTGGCGGTGACGGTGACCTTGGAGGAGCCGGAGATGCGCAGGTCCTTGGTGAGCGCGCCAGTGGTGAAGCCCGCCTTGTCGGGGGTGGCGCTGTCGATCTGCGCGGCCCAGTCGGTCTCGCTCAGCGCCGGGTTGTCGGTGAAGGTCGCGGTGCCGGAGCCCTTGGCGAGGCCGAGGGTGCCGACGCCGGGCTGGGTGCCCTGGGCGGGGCGCAGCGTGGCGGTGGCGGTGCCGCGCGGGGGCCAGACCTTCGACGTCACCCACTGGTCGGGGTGGCGTTCGATGTCGGCCATCGGCTCGCGGTCGATGCCGTTGTCATAGCCGAGGAGTTCGTGGTCGAACCAGCGGTGCAGGGTGTCGACCCAGGTGGCGCGGCGGAAGTCGAAGGGGTCGACGTGGCCGGTCTGGGAGAGCCAGATCTTGCGCTCGACGCCGTTCTTGGCCAGCGCGTCCCACCACTGGCCGAGGTGCTTCATACGGACGTTGAGGTCCTGCTGGCCGTGGATGGCGAAGACGCTGGCCTTCACCTTGCGCGCGTCCTTGACGTAGTCGCGCTCGGTCCAGAAGCCCGTCCAGTCGCCGGTGCGCGGGGCGCCGTCGACGATCTTCTGCTGGACGGCGGCGCACTTGGCGCGGGCGTCGGGGCTGTCGACGTAGTCGGAGAGCCAGTCGGGGCCGGAGTCGTAGAGCGGGGCGCCCTGCTGGAAGTAGTAGTCGTACCAGGAGGAGATGGCGCTGATCGGGACGATCGTCTTCAGGCCCTTGACGCCGGTCGCGGCGACGCCGTTGGCTATGGTGCCGTCCCAGCTCTTGCCGATCATGCCGGTCGCGCCATTGGTCCAGGTGGCCTTGGCCGTTGTGGTGCCCGTACGGCTGGTGTACGCCTTGGCGCGGCCGTTGAGCCAGTCGACGACGGCCTTCGCGGAGAGGATGTCCGAGCGGCCGCCGACGTCCACGCAGCCGTCGGAGCGGTTGGTGCCGGCGAGGTCGACGCCGACGAAGGCGTAGCCGCGCGGCACGAAGTAGTTGTCGTAGAACAGCGGCATCTGGACGACGTTGCCGCTGGTGTCGTAGGTCTTCTTCTGGCTCTCGTTGCCGCGCCCGCAGCAGGAGTAGTACGGGCTGGCGTCCATGATGACCGGAACCTTGCGGCCCTGTTGGGCGGGTTCGCGGGGGCGGACGATGTCGACGGCCACGCGGTCCTTCTTGCCGTCGCCGTCCCCGTCGAGGCCGGTGTCCACCCAGACGGCCTCGCGTACGGCGTCGGCGTAGGAGTAGACGGGTTGGCTCTCCCGCGGCTTGGCCTGTGCGGCTGCGGGGGTGAGGAACGTGGCCAGCAGGGCGGCGGTGGCCGCCGTCGCGAGCGGTCTCCAGATCGTGAAGCGCGTGCGTATCGGCATGGCGCGGACGGTACATGGGTCAACTCCTGTGCAAAAGGGGGCCGTTCGACGCGTGCGGTGCGTGGGAGCGCTCATGACGGCCGAATGGCGATCGTGTGACAGGAGGGGGCGTGGACACGCCTGGGTCCACAGGTGATGAATAGGCTTCGAACAGACTTCGTGCCCCTACGACTTGGAGCTTTCGTGCACCGCAGAATCATCGCGCCGGGCGCACTCGCTGCCGCGTCCGTCCTGCTGGCGATCCCGGCATCGGCCGCGAGCTACTCCCCTGGCGCCCCGGGCATCGGCGATCCCTACTACCCGGCCTACGGCAACGGCGGATACGACGTCTCCCACTACGACCTGCGGCTGAAGTACCAGCCCGCGACGGACGAGTTGGAGGGCACGGCCACCCTTCTGGCCCGCACCACACAGGACTTGTCCCGCTTCAACCTGGACTTCCTGCTGGAGGTCTCCGAGGTGCGGGTCAACGGCGCGAAGGCGTCGTTCACCACGTCCGGCGAGCACGAGCTGGAGATCACGCCGAAGTCGCCGTTGCCGAAGGGGACTTCGGTGACGGTCGTGGTCCGCTACAGCGGGGTGCCGTCGTCGAAGCAGGCGTACGGATTCACCAGCTGGCACCGCACTCCGGACGGCGGCGTCGGCGCCAACGAGCCCGAGTCGGCCTGGTGGTGGTTCCCGAGCAACGACCACCCGCTCGACAAGGCCACCTACGACGTGTCCGTGCTCGTGCCGGACGGCAGCCAGGCCATCTCCAACGGCACGCTCCAGTCGACGAGTTCACGCCTCGGCTGGACCCGCTGGAACTGGCGCTCCGACAAGCCGCAGGCCACGTATCTCGCGACGCTGGCCGTCGGCAGGTTCGACATCACGACCGGGACGACCGAGAGCGGGATTCCGGTCATCAACGCCTACAGCAAGGATCTCGGCGCCAACGACGGTGCCGCGCGGGCCAGCATCGAGCGGACCGGGGAGGTCGCCGACTGGCTGAGCGAGTACTTCGGGCCGTACCCCTACAACGCGCTCGGCGGGTACGTCCCCGACACCACCACCGGGTACGCGCTGGAGACCCAGACCCGGCCGTACTACAGCCCGCGGCAGTTCGCTAACGGCTCCAACGTGTCGGTGGTCGTGCACGAGCTGGCCCACCAGTGGTACGGCGACCTGGTGTCGGTGTCCGGCTGGAAGGACATCTGGATCAACGAGGGCTTCGCGCGGTACGCGCAGTGGCTGTGGTCCGAGCACGAGGACGAGGGCACCGCGCAGGAGCTCGCGGACTACGTGTACGCCTCGCACCCGGCCGACGACCCGTTCTGGACGGTGAAGCCCGGTGACCCGGGGCCGGACAACCAGTTCGACATCGCCGTCTACGACCGGGGCGCCCTGGCGATCCAGGCGCTGCGGAACGAGATCGGCGACGACGCGTTCTTCGCGGTCCTGAAGGGCTGGCCGCAGAAGTACGCGTACGGCAACGCCTCGGTCGCCGACTTCCAGAAGTACGCGGAGGACGTGTCCGGGCAGTCGCTGTCGGCGCTCTTCGACACCTGGCTGTTCCAGCCGACGAAGCCGGCCGCACCGGCGGCGCGGGCCGCCTCGATCGCGAAGGCTTCGGCCGCGGGGGCTTCGGCCGCTCCGCGGCAGCCGAAGTCGTGGAAGAAGATCGCGGCGACGAACGACGTGCACGAGCACTAGAACGGGTACTCGGAAGGCGGCGTGGGGCGCCTCGCCGGACGTGGGCGCTGCTGCGCTCCGCGCCCTGTCGCGGTCTACGGTGGGCCCACGTCGCCGGACGCGTGGGCCGACCGGCGCCGCCTGATGAGGGAGTCGGAGTGCGGGACGTCGCGATCATCGAGGCACCGTCCGTGCTGGGGCTGCGGCCGACCGGCGTCGAGGAGCTGCCCAGAGCGCTGCTCGACGCGGGTCTGGCCGACGGCCTCGGCGCGGCGGGGGCGGGCAGGGTGGAGACCGGCCCGTACGACCCGGAGCGGGACCCGGAGACGGGGGTGCTCAATCCGGCCGGGATCGCCGAGCACGCGGTACGGCTGGCGGACGCGGTGGGCGGGGTGCTGGACGACGGGCGGTTCCCGGTGGTGCTGGGCGGCGACTGCAGCGTTCTGCTCGGCAATCTGCTCGCGCTGCGCCGCCGGGGGCGTCACGGCCTGCTGTTCCTCGACGGCCACACCGACTTCTACCAGCCCGAGGCGGACCCGGTGGGTGAGGTCACCTCGATGGAGCTGGCCCTGGCCACGGGGCGCGGGCCCGCGGTCCTCGCCGATCTGGAGGGGCTGGGGCCGCTGGTGCGGGACGAGGACGTCGTCGCGCTGGGCTTCCGGGACCAGGCGGAGATGGCGGTGTTCGGGGTGCAGCCGCTGCCGGAGGAACTCCACGCGCTGGACCTCGACCGGGTGCGGGAGCTGGGGGCGGGTGCGGCGGCGCGGCAGGCGGTGGAGGCATTGACGGGTGGGGGCGGCGGCGCCGGGTACTGGGTGCATCTCGACGTCGATGTGCTGGACGACGCGGTCATGCCCGCCGTGGACCACCGGCTGGACGGTGGGCTGAGCTGGGAGGAGCTGGAGACCGTCCTGCGCACGGCGCTCTCCGATGCCGGTGCGGTTGGGCTGGACGTCACGATCTTCAACCCGCGGCTCGATCCGGACGGGAGCATCGCGAGCCGGCTCACGGAGTGCCTGCTACGGGTGTTCGCGGCACGCGGCTGATCCGGTTACCGAGGGTGTTCGCCGCGCCGCGCGTGTCGGCGCCCGGGACGGACGCTCACGGGGCTCATCCCTGAGGGGACCTCCGGACCTCCGCCGTACTGTGCGCGCCGCTCTCGGGACCGCACAGGGAATCCGTGCGGTGCGCGTCGAGACCTGCGGGGACCGGCTCGCGATGCGCACCGCTCCGCGCCCCGTTCACCACGCGTCCGCCGCGCGCGTCGGCGCGTCCGGGCCCACCGGCTCCCCCAGCACCCGGCTCGCCAGGTCCGCCGCCAACTCCGGGAGATACTCCTGGAGTCCGGCTCGCGCGGCGGCCAGGTCGGAGTCGATGCGGGCGGCCGCCTGAACGAGGAGCTCGTCGCGTTCGCGTATGCCTTCGGCGCGGGCCTCGGCGATGAGCGCGGCGCCCTCCGCCTCGGCCCGCTGGCGGGTACGGGCCGCGTCATGGCGGGCGTCGGCGAGCTCGGCCTCGATCTCGGCGCGCTTCTCCTCGGCCAGCGCGCGCAGCCGCTCGGCCTTCCCCATGGCCCCGTCCGTGGCCTGCTCGCGCGCCTCCAGGACCCGGTTGATCCGGCGCAGCAGCGGGACCAGGCAGAGGAAGCAGACGGCGAACAGCACCACCCCGACCGCCAGATCCTGGACCTGGGGGTTCAGCGGGCCGATCTTCACCGGAATGAGGTCCATGCCGCCTCCTGCCGTCCCGTCAGTCGCCGTGGTCGTAGACCGTGACGGCGATCCCGCGTCGTACGAGCCGCTCGGCGATCAGCGGTTCGACGCGGGACCACTTGCCCCCGGCCAAACCGCACCCTATCCGGGGCAGGTGGACCGAGGCCCCGAGTTCCACGGCCTTGTCGGCCAGCCGTCCCAGCGCCGCGTCGATCGCCTCGTACCGCACGGGGACGCCCTTGCTGCCCGTGCGGATGCCGCGCTGCCCGACCAGGTTGGCCACCCAGACGTAGGGCTCGACCTGGACGAACTGGGCCGCACCCAGCCCGAAGTCGTTGCCGGACCGGCCGCGGTGCCAGGCGCGGTACGCCGCCTCCGGCTCCGGCCAGCGGCGCGACAGCGCCAGCACGAAGCCCTTTCCCCATCCCCCGATGTCGTTGCAGACATGGGCGATCACCTTGACGCCCTTCACCGACGGAACGGTGGCGTCACCCCGGACATACGTGATCCCCGACATGACGCCACCGTAGGGGCCGCCACTGACAACGGCCCCTGAATTACTCGGTGAGCCCGGTCAGCTCCCGGTCCGTCGTGCGCTCCACCCGACGCCGGACCGCGTACCAGCCGGCGACCAGCATCGCCGCGATCACCGGGATCAGCAGCAGGGTCTTGCGGCCGACCTCGGGGTCGTTCGCCATCATGCCGAGGCAGGCCAGCAGGAAGGCGATCGTGGCGATCTCCGTGACCGGGCTGAACGGCAGCCGGAAGGAGGGGCGGGTGACCAGGCCGGCCCGCGCGCGGCGCACGAAGACCAGATGGCAGACCATGATGATCACCCAGGTGCTGATGATGCCGAGGGAGGCGACGTTCAGCACGATCTCGAAGGCCTGGCTCGGCATGAGGTAGTTGAGGCCGACGCCGAGCACGCACACCGCGCAGGTGAGCAGGATGCCGCCGTAGGGGACCTGGCTGCGGTTCATGCGGGCGGTGAACTTGGGGGCCGAGCCCGCCGTCGCCATGGAGCGCAGGATGCGGCCCGTGGAGTAGAGGCCGGAGTTGAGGGACGACATCGCCGCCGTCAGGACGACCAGGTTCATCACGTCGCCCGCAGCCTCGACGCCGATCTTCGACAGGACCGTGACGAAGGGGCTCTCGTCGGCCGAGTAGACCGAGCCGGGGAGCAGGAGGGCGAGCAGGACGACCGAGCCGACGTAGAACAGGCCCACCCGCCACATGATCGAGTTCACCGCGCGCGGGACGACCTTCTCCGGCTCGGCGGTCTCGCCCGCGGCGACGCCGACCAGTTCCAGGGCGGCGTACGCGAAGATCACGCCCTGCATGACGAGGACGACCGGCATCAGGCCGTGCGGGAAGACGCCGCCGTTGTCGGTGATCACGTGCACGCCGGGGGTCGTACCGCCCACCTCGTGCTGGGTGGCCAGCAGGAAGATGCCGACCAGCATGAAGCCGACCAGGGTGGCGACCTTGATGATCGCGAACCAGAACTCCATCTCGCCGAAGATCTTCACCGAGATCAGGTTCACGGCGAGGACGACCGCGAGGGCGATCAGGGCCAGCGTCCACTGCGGGATGTCGGTGAACAGACTCCAGTAGTGCGTGTAGAGCGCGATCGCGGTGATGTCGGCGATGCCGGTCGTCGACCAGTTCAGGAAGTACATCCAGCCGGCGACGTAGGCGCCCTTCTCGCCGAGGAACTCGCGCGCGTACGACACGAAGGACCCGGAGGACGGGCGGTACAGGACGAGTTCGCCGAGCGCCCGGACGACGAAGAAGGCGAAGATCCCGCAGACCAGGTAGGCGATCGCGAGCGCCGGGCCGGCGTTGTGGAGGCGTCCTCCGGCGCCGAGGAAGAGGCCGGTGCCGATCGCGCCGCCGATGGCGATCATGTTGACGTGGCGCGCCTTGAGGTCCTTGCTGTAGCCGGCGTCACCCGCGTCCGCGGGCGTCCGGGCCGCCTCGGTGGCTGTTGCCGTGTCCACGGCGTCCTTGCTCACAGGTGGTACCACTCTCTGGTGCTGGGGGCGCCCGAGCGGGTCGCGCTCGGTGTCCTGACGTACGGATGGCCTGTGCGCTCGGGTGGAGGCACAGACCAAGGGGCCACCTTCCCCCGAACCACGCGGGTCACGCGGTGGCGGACCTCACACAGCGGGGCATGTCACAGGAGCGGGGCGGGTGTGCGCGAGTGATCGAGAAGGGTGCGCGCGAGGTTTCACAGCACTGGTGAGACAGCGATACTGCTGCACATGACGACCGACACCGGGAAGCCGACCCTCACCGTCGATGAGCTGGCGGCGCGTGCGGGCGTCACGGTCCGCACCGTGCGCTTCTACAGCACCAGGGGGCTGCTGCCGCCGCCGGTGATCGGCCCGCGCCGCGTGGGCCACTACGGCAGGGAGCACCTGGCCCGGCTGGAGCTCATCGAGGAACTCCAGCACCAGGGGATGACGCTGGCCGCGATCGAGCGGTATCTGCGGCAGCTGCCGGCCGACCTGAGCCCGCACGACCTCGCGATCCACCGCGCGGTCGTCGCGTCCTGGGCGCCCGACACCGTGGAGTCGGCCGACCGGCCGGAGCTGGAGGAGCGGGCCGGCCGGCGGCTGTCCGAGGAGGACATCGAGCGGCTCGCGGCGATGGGCGTCGTACAGCCCGACGGCGACGGCTACCGCTTCGACGCGGGGCTGCTGCGGCTCGGCGTGCGGCTGCTCGACGTACCGCTGTCCCAGGAGTCGATCCTCGCGGCGCGGAACGTGCTCGTGGAGCACGCGCGCGTGGCGGCGCACGAACTGGCGGAGCTGTTCCGCGGCGAGGTGTCGGAGCGGGACACCGAGGACGTGCGGTCGCTGTCGGCCCACATGCACCCGATCGTGGTGCAGGCGCTGCTGACGACGTTCCAGCGGTCGCTCAGGGAGGAGCTGCGCGGGTGGGGTGTCACGTCACAGGTGGGCGGACCCTCCTGACACGTTGAAGGCGCTGCTCTCTCGGTGGGGACGGGGCCTGGTCGCAGGGCACCGTCCCCACCGAGGGGCAAGCGGGTCGTGTCGCTCAGCGGTACATCACCGCGCGTCCGTGAACGTCTCCCCCTTCTCCGCCTTCTCCACCAGCAGCGCCGGCGGCGTGAACCGGTCGCCGTACCGCTCGGCCAGCTCGCGCGCGCGGGCCACGAAGCCGGGCAGGCCGCCCTCGTAGCCGTTGATGTACTGGAGCACGCCGCCGGTCCAGCCCGGGAAGCCGATGCCGAAGACGGAGCCGATGTTGGCGTCGGCGACCGAGGTCAGAACGCCCTCCTCCAGGAGCTTCACGGTGTCGAGTGCCTCGGAGAAGAGCATGCGTTCCTGCATGTCCCGGAAGGGGATCTCGGCGCCCTCGCGGGTGAAGTGCTCGCGCAGGCCCGGCCACAGGCCGACGCGCTTGCCGCTGTCGTCGTAGTCGTAGAAGCCCGCGCCGCCGCTGCGTCCCGGGCGGTCGAACTCGTCGACCATACGGTCGATGACGGCCTCCGCGGGGTGCGTCGGCCAGGTGCCGCCCGCCTCCTCGACGGCCCGCTTGGACTCGTTGCGGATCTTGCGCGGGAGCGTGAGCGTCAGTTCGTCCATCAGGGACAGGACCTTGGCGGGGTAGCCCGCCTGGGCCGCCGCCTGCTCGACCGACGCGGGCTCGATGCCCTCGCCGACCATCGCGACGCCCTCGTTGATGAAGTGGCCGATCACGCGCGAGGTGAAGAAGCCGCGCGAGTCGTTGACGACGATCGGCGTCTTCTTGATCTGCCGGACCAGGTCGAAGGCGCGGGCCAGCGCCTCCTCCCCCGTCCGCTCGCCCTTGATGATCTCGACGAGCGGCATCTTGTCGACCGGCGAGAAGAAGTGCAGCCCGATGAAGTCGGCCTGGCGCTCCACGCCCTCGGCCAGGGCGGTGATCGGGAGGGTGGAGGTGTTGGAGCACAGCAGGGCGCCCGGGGCGACGATCTGCTGGATCTCCTGGAAGACCTTGTGCTTGAGCTCGGGGTTCTCGAAGACGGCCTCGATCACCGCGTCGCACCCGGCGACGTCCTGCGGGTCGGCCGTGGGCGTGATGCGGGCCAGCAGCACGTCGGCCTGCTCCTGGGTCGTACGGCCCCTGCTCACGGCCTTCGCGCACAGCTTCTCGGAGTAGGCCTTGCCCTTGGCCGCCGCCTCCGCGGACACGTCCTTCAGGACGACGTCGATGCCCGCGCGGGCGCACGAGTACGCGATGCCCGCGCCCATCATCCCGGCGCCGAGAACGGCGACCTTGGTCACCTGGCGCGGCTCGATGCCCTTGGGGCGGTTGGCGCCGGAGTTGACGGCCTGGAGGTCGAAGAAGAACGCCTGGATCATGTTCTTCGAGGTCTGCCCGGCGGCCAGCTCGACGAAGTACCGGGCCTCGATGACCTGCGCGGTCTCGAAGTCGACCTGGGCGCCCTCGACCGCCGCGGCGAGGATGTTGCGCGGGGCCGGGTAGGGCGCGCCGCCTGTCTGCTTGCGCAGGTTGGCCGGGAAGGCGGGCAGGTTGGCCGCGAACTTGGGGTTGGCCGGAGTGCCGCCGGGGATGCGGTAGCCGGGCTTGTCCCAGGGCTGCTGCGACTCCGGGTTGGCCTCGATGAAGGCGCGCGCCTTGGCCAGCATCTCCTCCTGGGTGGCGGCCACTTCGTGGACCAGGCCGTTGTCCAGGGCGCGCCGCGGGCTGTACTGGGTGCCCTGGAGCAGCACCTTCAGCAGGGCGTCGGTGATGCCGAGCAGGCGGACCGTGCGGGCCACACCGCCGCCGCCCGGCAGCAGGCCCAGGGTGACCTCGGGGCAGCCGATCTTGGAGCCCGGCGCGTCGAGGGCGACGCGGTGGTGGCAGGCGAGGGCGATCTCGAAGCCGCCGCCGAGGGCCGCGCCGTTCATCGCGGCGACGACCGGCTTGCCGAGGGTCTCGATGCGGCGGAGGTTGCGCTTGATGGCGAGGCCGCCGTCGAACAGCTCCTGTGCGGTCTCCGGGGTGACCCGGATGAGGTCGCGCAGGTCGCCGCCCGCGAAGAAGGTCTTCTTGGCGGAGGTGATGATGATGCCGCGGATGGAGTCCTTCTCGGCCTCCAGGCGGTCGGTGACGTGCGCGAGGGAGTCGCGGAACGCCTGGTTCATGGTGTTCGCGGACTGGTCGGGGTCGTCGAGGACGAGCGTGACGACGCCGTCGCGGTCCTGCTCCCAGCGGATGGTCGTGGACTGAGTGCTCATGTGGAGGTGCTCCGTGTGATCCGTCGTGTCCGTCGGGAGGGGGGTCAGATGCGCTCGACGATGGTGGCGATGCCCATGCCGCCGCCCACGCAGAGGGTGGCGAGGCCGTACCGCTTGTCCTGGCGCTCGAGTTCGTCGATGAGCGAGCCGAGGATCATGGCGCCGGTCGCGCCGAGCGGGTGGCCGAGGGCGATGGCGCCGCCGTTGACGTTGACCTTGTCCAGGGACAGGCCCATGTCCTTCACGAAGCGCAGGACGACGGCCGCGAAGGCCTCGTTGATCTCGACGAGGTCGATGTCGTCGATGGTCAGCCCGGCCTTGGCGAGGGCCTTGCGGGTCGCCGGGGCGGGGCCGGTGAGCATGATGGTCGGCTCGGAGCCGGAGACCGCCGCGGAGATGATCCGCGCGCGCGGGGTGAGGCCGTAGCGGTCGCCTACCTCCTTGGAGCCGATGGCGACCAGGGAGGCGCCGTCGACGATGCCGGAGGAGTTGCCCGCGTGGTGGACGTGGTCGATCTTCTCGACCCAGTGGTACTTCTGGAGGGCCACCGCGTCGAAGCCGCCCAGTTCGCCGATGTCCGCGAAGGACGGCTTGAGCCCCGCGAGGGAGTCGGCGGTGGTGCCGGGGCGCAGATGCTCGTCGTGGTCGAGGACGGTCAGCCCCGCGCGGTCCTTGACCGGGACGACGGACCGCTCGAAGCGGCCCTCCTTCCAGGCCGTCGCCGCGCGCTCCTGGGACAGCGCCGCGTACTCGTCGACGTCCCGGCGGGAGAAGCCCTCGATGGTGGCGATGAGGTCGGCGCCGATGCCCTGGGGCACGAAGTTCACGGCGAGGTTGGTCATCGGGTCGTTGAACCAGGCGCCGCCGTCGGAGGCCATCGGCACCCGGGACATGGACTCGACGCCGCCCGCGAGGACGAGGTCCTCCCAGCCGGAGCGGACCTTGGCGGCGGCCAGGTTGACGGCCTCCAGTCCCGAGGCACAGAAGCGGTTCTCCTGGACGCCCGCGACCGTGTCCGGCAGTCCGGCCGCGATGGCGGCGATGCGGGCGATGTCGGAGCCCTGGTCGCCGACCGGGCCGACCACGCCGAGGACGATGTCGTCGATCGCGGCCGGGTCGAGGCCGGGGAAGCGGGCGCGGATCTCGTGGATGAGTCCGACGACCAGGTCGATGGGCTTGGTGCCGTGCAGGGCGCCGTTCGCCTTGCCGCGTCCGCGCGGGGTGCGGATCGCGTCGTACACGTACGCTTCGGTGCTCACAGGGAGGCCTTTCGAGGGTGGGTCGAGGGTGAGGGTCCCAGGGGTCAGCTCAGCAGGGAACGTCCGATGATCTCCTTCATGATCTCGGTCGTGCCGCCGTAGATGGTCTGGATGCGGCCGTCGGTGAAGGCCCGGGCGACCGGATATTCGCTCATGTAGCCGTAGCCGCCGTGCAGTTGCAGGCACCGGTCGGCGACCCGCTTCTGCAGCTCGGTCGCCCACCACTTGGCCATGGAGGCGTGGACCGCGTCGAGCTCCCCGTTCGAGTGATCCTCGATGCAACGGTCGAGGAACGTGCGGGTGACGGCGCACTCCGTGGCCATCTCGGCTATCTCGAACCGGATGTGCTGCTTGGTGGCGAGCGGCCGGCCGAAGGCCTCGCGTTCCTTGACGTACTGCGTGGTGATCTCCAGGAGGTGCTCGGCGGCGGCGATCGCGGCGACGGCGATGCTCAGGCGCTCCTGGGCGAGGTTGGTCATCAGGTGGAGGAACGCGCCGTTGAGCTCGCCCAGGAGGTTCTCCTTGGGCACGCGCACGTCGTGGAAGAACAGCTCGGCCGTGTCCTGCGCCTTCTGGCCGATCTTGTCGAGGTTGCGGCCGCGCTCGAAGCCGTCCATGCCGCGCTCGACGACCAGCAGCGACAGACCGTGGGCGCCGCCCTCCGGCGTCGTCTTCGCGACGACGATCACCAGGTCGGCGAGGATGCCGTTGGAGATGAAGGTCTTGGAGCCGTTGAGCACCCAGTGGTCGCCGCGGTCCTCCGCGTGCGTGCGGATGCCCTGGAGGTCGGAGCCCGCGCCGGGTTCGGTCATGGCGATGGCGGTGATCAGCGAGCCGTCGCAGAAGCCCGGCAGCCAGCGGCGACGCTGCTCCTCCGTGGCCAGGCCGGTCAGGTACGGGCCGATGATGTCGTTGTGCAGGCCCAGGGCGAGGCCGGGGGCGCCCGCGCGCGTGAACTCCTCGGCGAGCACGGCGGCGTAGCGGAAGTCGGGGGTGCCGCCACCGCCGTACTCCTCGGGCACGGCGAGTCCGAGCAGGCCCTGCTTGCCTGCCGCGCGCCAGGCCTCGCGGGAGACGATGCCGTCCTTCTCCCACTGCGCGTAGTGCGGCAGCACCTCACGGTCGAGGAAGGCGCGCACGGTGTCGCGGAACGCGTCGTGCTCGGGGGTGAAGATCTGCCGTTTCATTCCGCGTCGGGGCCTTTCATGGGTTCCTGGCCGTTCATGGGCTTCTGCACCTTCATCGGATGCCGGGGCCCGATCGGTTCGCGGCCCTTCACCGGGTGCCGGGGCCTGAGCGGTTCGCGGCCCTTCACCGGCTCGGGTCCTTGATCAGGTCCGGTACGTCCCAGTCGCGGGCCACGTCCGCGGCGTCGGCGCCGGGCGTCGCCGGGCCGGTCCGTACCGCCGTCGGGGTTGCCGAGAAGCGGGGCGCGGGGGCGGGCTGGGTGAGGCCGCCGTGGTCGGTGAAGGTGCCGCGGGCGGCGAGGTGCGGGTGGTGCGGGGCCTCGGCCAGCGACAGGACGGGCGCCACGCAGGCGTCGGTGCCGTCGAAGGCGGCCGTCCACTCGTCCCGGGTGCGGGACCTGAAGCGGGCGGCGACGGCCTCGCGCAGCTCGCCCCAGCGGGTCCAGTCCTTGCGCGCCTCGGCGTACTCGGGGATGCCGAGGACGCGGACGAACTCGTCGTAGAACTGCGGCTCCAGGGCGCCGACGGCCATGTACCGGCCGTCGGCGGTCTCGTAGGTGCCGTAGTACGGGCAGCCGCCGTCCAGGAGGTTGGCGCCGCGCCGGTCCTGCCAGCCGCCCGCCGCGACCATGCCGTGGATCATCGCGGCGAGGTGGGAGGTGCCGTCCACGATGGCCGCGTCCACGACCTGGCCGACGCCGGTCACGCGCGCGTGGTGCAGGGCGGCGAGGACGCCGACGACGAGGTAGAGGGAGCCGCCCGCGTAGTCGCCGAGGAGGTTGGCGGGGACGGCCGGGGCTGCGTCGGGGTCGCCGATCATGCCGAGGGTGCCGGTGAGGGCGATGTACGCGATGTCGTGCCCGGCGCGCTGGGCGAGGGGTCCGTCCTGGCCCCAGCCGGTCATCCGGCCGTAGACCAGCCGGGGGTTGCGGGCGTGGCAGGCCTCCGGGCCGACACCGAGGCGTTCGGCGACGCCGGGGCGGTAGCCCTCGACGAGGATGTCGGCGTGCGCGGCGAGATCGAGGACGCGGGCGGCGCCGTCCGGGGCCTTGAGGTCGACGATCACCGAGCGCTTGTTGCGGTTGGTGACGTCGTACGCCGGGTCGATCGCGAGGCCGGGTCCGCCGGGCCGGTCGACGCGCACCACGTCGGCGCCGAGGTCGGCGAGGAGCATGGCGGCGAACGGGCCCGGCCCGATGCCGGCGAGCTCGAGTACGCGCACGCCGGTCAGCGGGCCCTGCCCTGGCGTCGTTGCCGTGGTCATCCAGCCCCCATGCGGTCCAGCCCTGCCGGGCGTGACACAACTGATGTAACACCAGCGATGCTAAGAAGCCGCTCCGCGGGACACAAGACCCGAACGAGCAAGCGCTTAGCCAATTTACCGACGGGTCACCGTCCGTGCCTTTCTGCTGTCACGCTAGCCTCGGCCACCGACAACGGCGTGCCGGCGGACGAGAGGTGTCATGAGCAGGCTGAACAGAACGGACCGTCCGTACGACATCGTGCTCTTCGGAGCCACCGGTTTCGTGGGGACGCTCACCGCGGAGTACCTCGCCGCCCACGCGCCCGAGGGACTGCGCTGGGCCGTCGCCGGACGCAGCGAGGAGAAGCTCCGGGCGCTGCGGGAGCGGCTGCCGGGCGGCTCGGAGATCGGGGTGCTGCAAGCCGACGTGGCCGACCCGGCCTCGCTGCGGGCGCTCGCCGAGCACGCGCGCGTGGTGGCCTCGACGGTGGGCCCCTACGTGACGTACGGCGAGGAGCTGGTCGCCGCCTGCGCGGAGACGGGGGCGGACTATCTCGACCTCACCGGTGAGCCGGAGTTCGTGGACCTGATGTACGTCCGCCATGACGCCCGCGCGCGGGAGACCGGGGCGCGGCTGGTGCACGCGTGCGGCTTCGACTCGGTGCCGCACGACCTGGGCGCGTACTTCACGGTGCGGCAGCTGCCGGAGGGGGTGCCGCTGCGGGTGGACGGGTTCGTGCAGGCCGACGCGATGTTCTCGGGCGGTACGTTCGCCTCGGCGCTGAACCAGTTCGCGCGCGGGCGGCAGATGCTGGCCGCCGCGCGGGACCGGGGACGCCACGAGCCGCGTCTGGTGGGGCGCCGGGCGACGACGCCGAACGGCGCGCCGCGGTTCGCCGGGGAGATCGGCGCCTGGGCGCTGCCGTTGCCGACGATCGACGCGCAGATCGTGGGCCGGTCGGCCAGGGCGCTGGAGCGTTACGGTCCCGACTTCCGCTACCGCCACTACGCGGCCGTGCGCCGGCTGCCGGTGGCGGTGGGCGGGGTCGCCGCGGTGGGCGCGCTGTTCGCGGCGGCCCAAGTGCCGCCCGCGCGGCGCTGGCTGTCGGGCCGCGTCAGGCCCGGGGACGGGCCGAGCGCGGAGAAGCGGGCGAAGAGCTGGTTCTCGGTGCGCTTCGTGGGCGAGGGCGGCGGCCGGCAGGTGTTCACGGAGGTCGCGGGCGGCGACCCGGGGTACGACGAGACGGCGAAGATGTTCGCCGAGGCGGCCCTCTGCCTCGCCTTCGACGACCTTCCGACGACGGCCGGGCAGGTCACGACGGCCGTCGCCATGGGCGACGCGCTGATCGAGCGGCTGCGGGCGGCGGGGATCGTGTTCCGGGTGGCGAAGAGCAGGTAGCGGCGGCTCAGCCCAGGATCAGCGGCAGCTTCTTGTCCAGCTCGCCCAGTTCGGCGCGTTCGGCGTCCGTCGGCGGGCGGCGTCCGGTACCGACGAGCAGGGCGTCCGTGTCGGTGAACGAGGCGGGGAACGCGGCGCCGGCGATCTGCTCCAGCAGCGCGCGGGACCTGGCCAGTCCCGCGCTCGGCGGTGCCGCCGCGTCCGGGAGGTGGGCGATCAGGTCGAGGTGGTGCAGCGTCCACTCCAGGACGTAGGCGCCGAGATAGTCCCCCGCGGTGAGGACCATGTCCTGGGTGCTCACCAGGGCGGCGGGGTCGGCGAGTCCGGCCGCGCGCCCGGCGGCGGAACCGACGTCGTCCAGGTGGAACCTGAGCAGATGCGGCTCCTGGTAGGCGGCGGCGAGCCGGACGATCAGTGCGTCGAGCGGGTCGTCCCCGGTGGGCGGCTCGTCGGCGACGTGCCAGTAGGTGACGGCGTCGGCGGTGGGCTCGGTGTCGGCGGGGGTGACGAGGGTGATCAGCACGTCCTGCGCGTCGATCACCAGATGGCACACGAGGTCCCGCACCAGCCAGCCGGCACAGCCGGACGGCTTCTCGAAGTCCTGGTCCGGAAGTTCCGCGACGGCCTTGCGCAGCGCCGCCCACGTCTGCGAGAAGAGATCCACCCTCGGCAAGCTAGTGCGCCGCTGAGACGCCCCACAAGCGCATTGCCGGGCGCGCCCTACAGCGGCCAGGTGGCGACCGTGTAGATCATCCCGCAGATCCAGGCGAGCCCCGCGAGCACGGCCAGGACGAGCGCGGCCATCACCGCCCGCTCGACGGGCCGGTTGGGGTCGGCGAGGGGCTTCGGGGAGCGCCGGCGGGGCATACGGTGCGTCGTCATGCGGCACAGCCTGCCGATCACGCCGACGCGCCACATCCGTACAGATACTCAGTTCACGTACTCAGGAGCCGAGTAGGGCCGCCACGCGCGCGTGCGTCTCAGCGAGGAAACGGCCTCCACGCGCGTGCGTCTCAGGCCGTCGCCTCCTTCAGCGCCCTGCGGCACAGGGCGTCCGCGCGGCGGGTCGTTTCCGGGAGGCGGTATTCGGGGGTCAGGGAGAGGGTGTGGGCGCAGGCGTTGTCGAGGGTGACGCGGTGGCCCACGGAGACGAAGACCGGCTTGACCGAGTCGCGGGTGCGGACGGCGCGGCCGACCTCCTCCGTGCCCGCCAGGAGCGGGCTGGTGCTGCCGCGCGGGGCGGCCGGGTCGTCGTACGTGAAGGTGAAAGGGTTCTTCGCGACGCCGATCGTGGGGAGGTCCGTGAGGACGCCCAGGTGGCTGGCGAGGCCGAAGCGGCGGGGGTGGGCGAGGCCGTAGCCGTCGCAGACGATCAGGCCGGGTGGGCAGGGCAGGGCCTGCAAGGCCGCCAGGACTGTGGGGATCTCGCGGAAGGCGAGCAGGCCGGGGACGTAGGGGAAGGAGACGCGGCCGACCGCCGTGCACTCCGCGACGACCTCCAGGGTCGCCGCGTCCAGGACGACCGCCGCGGCCGCGACGACGTCCCGCTCGTCGTCGTAGGCCACGTCGACGCCCGTCACCCGGCCGGTTCCGGGTGCTGGGCCGGGGTCGTCGAGCACCACTTTCGTCCGCAACTCGTCCTGCACGGCGTGGGCTTCGTCCTCGGTCGCGGGCCAGCCCGCGGGAATGCGTACGGTCGTCATGATGTCGACGAGCGTACGCACTTCCCTACGGGCTCCGGTCAGCCCTTCTGGCCCAGCGCCTGCTTCAGCTGGCTCTTGTTCATGTCCGAACGGCCGCTGATGTTGCGCCGCTTGGCCTCCTCGTAGAGCTGGTCGTAGGTCGGGCCCTGCGCACCCTTGCCGGACCGCTGGCCGCCCCGCTTGCCGGACGACATGTCCTGCGTGGAGGTACGGCTCGCGGTCTTGGACTCGCCGGAGCGGGCGCGTTCCTTGTTGACCGTGCGCGCGGCGATCTCCTCGGCCCGTCCGGTGCTCTCCCCCCGGTCCTGGGCGCTCTTCTTGATGTGCTCGTACTGGCGTTCCCTCTTCGGGCTCGAACCGCGTGGCATGGGGCTCTCCTTTCGCGCTAGGCGACCGGGTACCCACATCCGCGCTCAGCTCTCCAGCCGGGCCACCCGCCCCTTCTCGCCGGCCGCCCAGCAGCCCAGGTCGGGGGTGCAGTCCACGGTGTCGTACGAGCCGGTGTCGACCGTGCGCCAGGTGCGGCCGCCGTCGGTCGTGAGGTCGGTGCCCGTGGGGCCGACGGCGAGGGCCGCGGTGCGGCTGTGCGGGAGCCAGGCGACGCCGGAGCGGTAGGCGGGCGGCGAGGTGGCCGCGGGCCGCCAGGTGCGGCCGCCGTCCCCGGTCACCGCGCCCGCCTGCGGGGAGGCCTGGTCCGCGCGGTAGTCGCCGCCGACCGCGAGACCGTGCGTGCGGTCGCGGAAGGCGAGGGCGAAGACGCCCTTGGCGGGGTCCCCGGCCGGGATCGGGGTGTCGGTGGCCGTCCAGGTCAGGCCGCGGTCGGACGAGTGGAGCACGCGCGCGTGTGCCGCGCCTCCGGTGGCGAGCCAGACGTCCTTCGGACCGGAGGAGACGAGGCACTGGCCGCTCGCAGCGAACCCGGCCTCGCCCTCCAGCGCGGGCGGCATGCCGTCGCTGGGGAGCACCTTCCAGGAGCGGCCGCCGTCGTTCGTCGACAGGATGCGGAACTTCCCGTCCACAGGGTCGCTCATCGCCAGCCCGTGCCTGTGGTCGAGGAAGGTGAGGCAGTCGTAGAAGGCCCGCGCGTCGGTGTTGCGGAAGGACTCGGTCCAGGTGGCCCCGCCGTCCTCGGTGCGGTAGACCCTGGACGCCTCGCCCTCGCCGATCGCCAGGACGACGGCCCGCCGTGCGTCGAAGGCCTCGATGTCCCGGAACTGCAGTTCGTCGGCCCCGGGCGGAGATACGTTCCGCCAGGTCGCGCCGCCGTCCGTGGTGCGCAGCACGGTCCCCTGGGTGCCGGACACCCACGCGGTCGTCCGGCTGACGGCGGACAGGCCCCGGAACCGTACGTCGGGAGTGCCGCTGTCCTTCAGCTCCCAGTGCGGCGCCCGGTGCTCCGGTCCGCGCGCCTGCGCGGGTACGGCCGTCAGGGCGGCCAGCGCCGCCGCGCAGGCCACCCCCGCGGCCATCCGGGTACCGGCTCGCATCGTGCGGCTCGTACGTCTCGTCCGTCGCGTGTTCCCCAAGCGCCTCATGGCGGGCGAAGCTAGCCCACGCGCGCGTGGGCGTCCAGATGGGGTCCTGGGCGTCACAAGTGCCCTTCGTGGCACGGCAGGTCGACTGCGTCACTCCCGTGCATGAAACGCGGTGACCGAGGTCACTCGATTCCGGTGTGCACGGATGGGCCCGTTCCGACGTCTCTTCCAGTGTCCGGCCCCGTCCGCCCGGAGGTCGGTCCGGCCGTCTCAGCCGTCCGTCCAGCCGTCCGTTCAGTCGTCACAAGGGAGCAAGGCGTTGTCCACCGTCATCGAGCAGCCCGTAGAGGCCCGCCTCGTCGCCGCCGCGCCGCGGATGCCGAGCATTCCCGCCACACTGCACTACGACCGGCGCGACCCGTTCGCCGTCCGGATGACCTTCCCGGCCCCGGCCACCCTGGAGGGCGTGGACGTCTGCTGGACGTTCTCCCGCGAACTCCTCGCCGCGGGCATGACGGCCCCGGAGGGCCATGGCGACGTACGCGTGCGGCCGTACGGGTACGACCGCACGGTGCTGGAGTTCCACGCCCCCGAGGGCACTGCCGTGGTGCACGTCCGCTCGGGCGAGGTGCGGCGTTTCCTGGAGGCGACGGCCGAGCTGGTGCCCGTCGGTCTGGAGCATCTCCAGCTCGACCTGGACCAGCAGCTGGCCGAGCTGATGCGGGACGCCTGCTGACCTACCGCTGACGGCCCCCGCCCAGCAGCGCGTTGAGCTCGCCGTAGTCGAATCCGTCGGCCAGCGAGTCGTACGTGCCCGCGTCCAGCAGCTCCCGCGCGGCGCGGTGCACCAGGGCGTGCACGGCCATGGGGATGCCCGCGCCCGCGCTCACGCGCGCGACGCCGAGCGCCGCCAGGTCCGCGACCGGTGGGGCGCCGGGACCCACCATGACGTTCACAGGGCCGTCGACGCCGTCGACGAGCTCCTTCACGATCCCCGGGTCGACGGCCCCGGGGACGAAGATCCCGTCGGCGCCCGCGGCCCGGAAGGCGGCGGCCCGCTCCAGCGTCAGGTCCACTCCCCCCGCCCCGCGCAGGAACGTGTCGATCCGGGCGTTGACGAACAGCGGCACGTCCGCCGCGTCGGCGGCGGCGCGGGCGGCGGCGATCCGCTCGGCCTGCTCGGCGACGTCCCGCAGCGGTCCCGCGCCCTCCCCGTACAACGCGTCCTCGATGTTCACGCCGACCGCGCCCGCCGCGAGGACCGCGCGGATCGTGTCGGCGACTCCTTCCGGGTCGGCGGCGTAGCCGCTCTCGACGTCCGCGCTGACGGGGACGTCCACGGCGGCGGCGATGTCCGCGACGACGCCCAGGACCCGGTCCCGGTCCACCCGGTCGCCGTCCGCCGCACCGAGGCCCCACGCGAGCCCGGCGCTGGTGGTGGCGACGGCCGCGGCTCCGGCGTGCTCGATGATCCGGGCGCTCGCGGTGTCCCAGGCGTTGGGCAGGATCAGCGGGCGTCCGGGGACGTGCAGGGCGTGGAAGGCGAGGGCGCGGTCGCGGAGGGAGGTCTGCTTGGTCATGCGTTCACTCAAGCAGCGGGGGCGGGCCGGGGCTGGCAGGAAATCGACATCAACGTGACGGCTGCCGCCCCCGGCCCAGCCCGGACGTGACAGCTGCCCGCCCCACCTCTCAGGCTCCCGCCGGCGCGGCCGCCCGCGTCAGCGCGGCCCTCAGCTCCTCCCCCGCCTTCCGCGTCACCGGCCCCGCAGCCCCGCTGCGCTCGGCCAGGTCCGCCAGGCGGTCCTTGTACCGGCCGCGCTCGTCCCGACTCATCAGGGTGCGCAGTTCGGCCGCAGCGGCCAGGGTGACGACGGCCGCGTCCCGGTCGGAGACCTCCGCGACCGGCACCGGGCCTTCGAGGATCCGCCGGGCCTCCGCGCGCAGCGCGTCCACGACGGCGACGCGCTCCAGGGCGTACTCGACGGTCGGGAACACCCCGAGGGCCCGCCGCTTCTCCGCGCGGAGGTACCCGTCGGCGGCCAGTTGCTCCCGTACCGCGTCGAGCGTCACGCGCGCGTGCAGCGGCACCCAGCTGTGCCAGTGGTGCGGCCGGGACTCCCGTACGAGTTCCAGCAGCCCGTCGAGCACGGCGTCCCCGGTGTCGGAGTCCAGGTCGGCCGGGGTGGCGATGCCGTCGTCGTCGAGGAGGAGACCGCGCCGGGCCAGTTCGGTGAGGGCGCCGGCCCGCACGAGGTGATCGACGTGGGTCGTGTCGGTGAGTTCGTCGCGCGTGGTGTCCCAGGCCAGCAGGTAGAGCCGGGCGGGCAGGGACAGCGAGCCGTCGGGCACGGGGGCCTCCTCCAGATCGGGCTTCACGTTAATTCGATTGACGGTCTCGGCGCCGCTGCCTACCGTGGACAACGCTTCTGCTGCCGTCGATCGGAGAAGGACGTTGCTCCTCTGAGGTCATGAGACACCGCGTCACACACCTGAGGTGTGTGCGCCGCGTGCGACCTCGGCGTTCGAGCCGTCCTTCCGGTGCAGGGCTTTTCTCATACCCCTCTTCTGCCCGCGGAGCCTCCCTGTGGTCGCAGGTGTTCTCGATACGCGTTTGCCCCTGACCGCATCAAGCAACCGCGAGGCCTGTATGTCCGCTTCCCTCACCTGTACCTCCCTTGCCTTCTCCTGGCCCGACGGCACCTCCGTCTTCGAGGACCTCGACATCGCCTTCGGCCCCGGCCGCACCGGCCTCGTCGGCGTCAACGGGTCCGGTAAATCCACCCTGTTGAAGTTGATCGCCGGTGAACTCACCCCGGCCGACGGCACCGTGCGGGTCGCCGGTGAGGTCGGCCATCTGCCGCAGAACGTCACGCTCGACACCACCCTGCGGGTCGACGAGGTGCTCGGCATCGCCGCCCAGCGGGCCGCGCTGCACGCCATCGAGGCGGGCGACGTGTCCGAGGCGCATTTCGAGACCGTCGGCGACGGCTGGGACGCGGAGGAGCGCGCCCTGGCCACCCTCGGCGAACTCGGCCTCGGCCACATCGGGTTGGACCGCACGGTCGGCGAGATCTCCGGCGGCGAGTCGGTGCTGTTGCGGCTGGCCGCGCTGCTGCTGCGCCGTCCCGACGTGCTGCTCCTGGACGAACCGACCAACAACCTCGACCTGTACGCCCGCAGGCGCCTGTACGCGGCCGTCGCGTCCTGGTCCGGGGTCATGGTCATCGTCAGCCACGACCGTGAACTGCTCGAACTCGTCGACCAGATCGCCGATCTGCACTCCGGCGAGGTCACCTGGTACGGCGGCAACTTCTCCGCCTACGAGGAGTCCCTCGCCACCGAACAGGATGCGGCGGAGCGGATGGTGCGGGTCGCGGAGGCCGATCTGAAACGGCAGAAGCGTGAACTCGTCGAGGCCCACTCCAAGTTGGCGCAGCGCACGCGGTACGCCAACAAGATGTACGACAACAAGCGTGAACCCAGGGCGGTGATGAAACTGAAGAGGCGCTCGGCGCAGGTCTCCGCGGGCAAGCACCGCATCATGCACGAGGGGAAGCTCGCCGAGGCCAAGGAGCGGCTCGACGAGGCGGTGGAGGCCGTACGGGACGACGACGTGATCCGCGTCGACCTGCCGTACACGGCCGTGCCGCCGGGTCGTGACGTGCTGACCCTCATGGATCTGGAGCTGGCCTACGGCGCGCGCGTGAAGGGCGGTTTCGACCTGCGCGGTCCCGAGCGGGTCGCGCTGATCGGCCGCAACGGCGCGGGCAAGACGACGCTGCTGCGGACGATCGCCGGGGAGCTGGCACCGGTGGCGGGCGAGGCGCACGCGCATGTGCCGCTGCGGTTCCTGCCCCAGCGGCTCGACGTCCTCGACGACGAGCTGTCGGTCGCCGAGAACGTGGCCCGGTTCGCGCCGGCCGCCACCAACAACCGGGTCCGGGCGCGGCTGGCCCGCTTTCTGTTCCGGGGCGCCCGCGCCGACCAGAAGGCGGCGACGCTGTCCGGCGGTGAGCGTTTCCGGGCGACCCTGGCGGCGCTGATGCTGGCCGAGCCGGCCCCGCAGCTGTTGATGCTGGACGAGCCGACGAACAACCTCGACATGGCGAGCGTGCGCCAGCTGACGTCCGCGCTGGAGTCGTACGAGGGGGCGCTGATCGTGGCCAGCCACGACCTGCCGTTCCTGGAGTCGATCGGCATCACGCGGTGGCTGCTGCTGGACGGCGAACTCCGGGAGACGACGGCGGAGGCCGTCGCTGAGGTCGACGACTAGGCACGAGGGCCGGCCGCAACGGCACGGCGCCGGCGGCCCCACGGAGGTGGAGGTCGCCGGCGCCGTGGTTACTGCCGCGTATCTCAGGAGGGCCACAGCCTGGCAACGGGGGTTTTGTGTGCGCGGGCCCGCCCTGCATGATGGCGGACCGGTGCCGCTTTTTTCGGGGCGCCGCCACCTGCCGCCGTTACGGAGTTCCTCGTGCCCAGCAAGAAGGCCCTCATCCGCCGCCCCAGCCCGCGCCTCGCCGAAGGCCTGGTGACGCACATCGAGCGCGAGAAGGTCGACGTCGACCTCGCGGTCGAGCAGTGGGAGGCGTACGCCGAGGCCCTGCGCGCACACGGCTGGGAGACGATCGAGGTGGACCCGGCCGACGACTGCCCGGACTCGGTGTTCGTCGAGGACACGGTCGTCATGTACAAGAACGTCGCCCTGATCACCCGGCCCGGCGCCGAGTCACGGCGCGAGGAGACCGCCGGGGTCGAGGAGGCCGTGGCCTCGCTGGGCTGCTCGGTGAACTGGATCTGGGAGCCGGGCACCCTGGACGGCGGTGACGTCCTCAAGGTCGGCGACACCATCTACGTGGGCCGTGGCGGCCGTACCAACGCGGCGGGCGTCCAGCAGCTGCGGGCCGCCTTCGAACCGCTCGGCGCACGGGTCGTCGCCGTACCCGTGAGCAAGGTGCTGCACCTGAAGTCGGCCGTGACGGCGCTGCCCGACGGGACGGTCATCGGGAACATCCCGAAGGTGGACCGGCCGTCCCTGTTCCCGCGCTTCCTGTCGGTGCCGGAGGAGGCCGGCGGTCACGTCGTGCTGCTCGGCGGTCACAAGCTGCTGATCTCGGCAAGCGCGCCGAAGACCATCGATCTGCTGGCCGACCTCGGCCACGACCCGGTCGTCGTCGACATCAGCGAGTTCGAGAAGCTCGAGGGATGTGTGACATGCCTCTCGGTCCGCGTCCGGGAGCTGTACGCCTGACGAGTGAGCGGAACATCCGTCCAGCCCCGGGACCTGCGGTCCTGGGGCTGACGCATATGCCCCGAAACACGCTGGGAACACAGGCTGATCAGGGATCTTTACGTCAGGCTTAACCTACGTCTTCGTAACCTACGGGTTCGTAGCCTACGCTCACGTAGGTTGGGGAACCGCTCGCCGGTTACCCGACTCTCCCCCGCTTTGTTATGCGTCCCCCTGGAGTTCCCGTGACGATCACTTCCCCGCACCTCGGCAGCCCCGCCGTCTGGACCGACGCCAAGCTGCTGTACGCCCTGGAGGAAGTCGTCGAGACCGAGCTCAACCGGCATCTGAAGGTCGCCAAGGACTGGATGCCGCACGAGTACGTGCCGTGGAGCGACGCCCGTAACTTCCCCGGCTTCTTCGAGGACGGCGAGGCCTGGGACAAGGAGCAGTCGAAGGTCACCGAGATCGGCCGCATCGCGCTCGTGGTGAACCTCCTCACCGAGGACAACCTCCCCAGCTACCACCACGAGATCGCCTCCCTGTTCGGCCGCGACGGCGCCTGGGGCACCTGGGTGCACCGCTGGACCGCCGAGGAGGGCCGGCACGGCATCGTGATGCGCGACTACCTGCTCGCCTCGCGCGCGGTGGACCCGGACAAGCTGGAAGCGTTCCGCATGCAGCACATGTCGGAGGGCTTCGAGTCCGACAACCGCCACTCGATGCTGCACTCGGTCGCCTACGTCGCCTTCCAGGAACTCGCGACCCGCATCTCGCACCGCAACACCGGTCACCAGTCCGGCGACCCGGTCTGCGACCGCATGCTGGCGCGCATCGCGACCGACGAGAACCTCCACATGGTCTTCTACCGCAACCTCCTGAAGGCGGCGTTCGAGCTCGCGCCCGACCTGACCATGCAGGCGGTCCGGGACGTGGTCGTGAACTTCCGGATGCCCGGCCACGGCATGCCCGGCTTCGAGCGCTTCGCCGCGCAGATGGCCATCGGCGAGGTCTACAACATGCGCATCCACCACGACGACGTCCTCCAGCCGGTCCTGCGGCACCTGAAGGTCATGGAGATCGACGGCCTGGGCCCCGAGGGTCAGCAGGCCCAGGACGAGCTCGGCATGTTCATGGGCGGCCTGGACGCGGAGGCCCTGAAGTTCGACGAGAAGCTGGCGGCGCGCAAGGCGCGCATGGCGGCACGCGCGGCGGGCTGACCACAGCCGGGGTCCGCCGATTTTCCGGTGCGGTACGACCCCGACCAGCGGCATCATGCCGCCATGCGAGAGAACACCAGGGCGGAGCGGGCGGTCGGGTTCCTGCTCGGCCTCGTCGACGAGGAGATCGCCGTACGGGTCCGGGCCCGGACCGGCCTGCCGGAGCCCGAGAGCCCCGCGCAGGCCCGGGGCCGGGTCACGCGCGCGTGGACCTGGGCCCGCAATCTCGAGGCCTCCGTCGCGCTGTGGATCCTGGAGAACGACGACCCGCAGCTCAACGCCGTGCTGTGGCGGCACATCCCGACCGACGCGGGCCTGCGCCGCGCCATCGCGCGCGGGGTGCCGTTCACCCTCGGTCGCGTCGATCCGCTACCGGTCCACGCGGCCCTGCCCGGGCAGGAACCCGAGGTTCCCGAGGCCTACGTCCGCCACGGCCTCGTCGGCGCCTTGCGCGAGGCCGGCGCCTGGAGCGAGGCGCGCACCGCCGCGTCGATGGTGCTGACCCGCGCCGACTGGGAGACGGTCGGCGCGGCGGACCGCGAGCGTCCGCTGCCCGGTTACGCCCGCTGGGCGCTCTCCGTCCGCCCCGACTGCCCGCCGTCGGTGCGGGCCGGTTTCGGCACGCACCCGAAGTTCACCCACCGGCTGCGCCAGGCGGGCGTGTTCGAGGGCCCCGCCGACTACGTGGCCTCCGACGGCCCGGCGCTGCGGGTCCTCGAAGTGCTGTCGCTGGGTCACCTTCTGTTCCCGGCGCGACTGGCGGAGGCCGAGGACACCTTGCGGCCCTTGGTCCAGGAGCACTTGGGCGACCGTGAGGACGCGTGGGCGGTGCTGGCGCAGCTGACGGAGACGTTCCACGGGAACGCCCCGGAACTGATCGTCACGGCGGGCGCCATCGCGTAACGGGCAGGGGGGCGGGGCGGCTGGATTCGAACCAGCGTGCTTCAGTTTTGGAGACCGATGCGCCTGCCTCTGCGCTACGACCCCGCCCTTGGCGCCCGATCGTAATGCCTTGGCCCGATGTCAGTGGGCCCTGGTACCAATGAGCCACGGGGGAAACGCATTTCGGGGGGCGGGACATGGCGTACGGGGAGCGGGGGCGGCGTCCCCCGGTGGTGGACCTGGCCGACCGGCGGGCGCTGGAGGCGTACCGCCCGGCCGATCCGGAGGTCGTGGCTCAGGCGCGGCGGCTCAAGGAGGCCGCGCTGCTGGACTTCGGGCTGACGGAGTCGGCGGTGGCGTCCTGGCTGTACGCCAAGTGCCATCACCAGATCCCGACGACCGCGATCGACACGGCGGCCGTGGTGGCGTCCGGCGACGGCAGCTGTCTGCTGCTCTACAACCCGGGCTTCTTCACCGGGCTCGGCCTGGACGGCGTCAAGTTCGTGCTGTTCCACGAGGCACGCCATCTGGTGCACCGCCATCTGTTCGCCGACCCGGAGCTGCGGGACGACCCGGTCTTCGAGCTGGCCGCCGAGGTGTCCATCAACCATGTTGCGCTGGTCCGGCTCGGCAGGACCGAACTCCCGCTGCTGGACGGCCGGCCGACGGGCATCGACCCGCGCCAGGTGTACGAGCGCTACCGGGCGGACCTGACGGCGCACGACCTGGAGCCCGTCCCGTACGAGACGTTCACCGAGACGGACATGCGGGTGTACGGCGAGCTGAAGCGCATGCACCGCCCGCCGGTCCCGGAGCACCGACTGTGCGTGCATCTTCAGGGCGGCCTCGTCCCCGCCGACCAGGAGACCGTCGACGCGGTGACGTCGTCCGCGCTGCTCAACTCCCTGCTGGCGGCCCGGCGCGGGCACGCGGGCGCGGAGCGGGAGCTGCTCGACCTGATGGGCCGCACCGAGGACGGCAATGCGCGGGCCGCCCGGATCTGGGGAAACCTGGGCGCGGGCCTGCTGCGCGGCGAGACCACGCGCACGCGTACGGTCGACTGGTGGCAGCGCTGGCTCGTCGACGTGCTCGGCTCCAAGCTGCGCGACGGCGAGCGGCTGGTCTACCCGAAGAAGCGGGGCGCGCTGCTCGCCGCCCTCGGCCAGGACCCGATGCTGGCGCGGCGCGGCCCGGTGCGGGACAAGGTGCTGGTCATCGCATACGACACGTCGGGTTCGATGCCGCAGCACGTGATCGGCTGGCTCACCGAACTGGTGGGCCGCATCGACGGCGTGGAGGCGCACTGGCTGTCCTTCGACGCCGTGGTGATGCCCTTCCGGCCCGGCGAGCGGGTCTATGGCGGGGGCGGCACCAGCTTCCAGGCGGTCGCGGACTACGTGGAGGGGCGCACGGAGGTGAACGGACGCCGTTTCGACGTGAGTCCGGACGCTGTCGTGATGCTGACCGACGGATACGCGCCACCGATCACGCCCGCCGAGCCGGAGAAATGGATCTGGCTGATCACCGAGGGCGGCAGCGAGTGGCCCGAGACGCACACACCGGCGATGGACTGCCATCGCGTCACCACCGGATCGCGGTAAAGGCCCAGGGGATCACGGCACATGACCACGGACACACAGCAGTTGACCGTCTCGCGGCTCGAGTCCTTCATCGACGCGATGATCGACATGGGGCAGACGGGGCAGATCTTCGGCGAGCACGGCATCGGCAAGACGGCGACGTTCTTCGCGCACATCGGCCGCGCCCACCCCGGCACGAGCCTGGTCTACGTCCCGGCGGCGAACCTGACGCCGGACGACCTGCTCGTCAACGCGCCGGTGCGCGATCCGCACACCGGTGAACTGGTGCTGCGCCAGCTGGTGATGAGCCAGTTGAAGCCGGGCAAGCCGTTCGTGCTGCTCATCGACGACTCGCTGCAGGCGGGCGACACCATCCAGTCGCAGCTGATGCAGATCGCCTGCAACTGGACGCTGGGCGAGCACGATCTGCGGGCGCTCGGCTGCGTCGGCGTCTTCCTCACCGACAACGAGTCGCTGTCGGAGACGTCGTCCCGGCGCGGTGACCTGGCGCTCCTGGACCGTATGGTCACGCTGCGGATCACGGCCAACGACACGTCGTGGCGGCGGCATCTGGCGGCCAAGTACCGCCCGTGGGACCTGCGTCCGGTGTTCTCGCTGTGGGCGTCCCTCTCCCCCGCCCTGCGGGAGCTGCTGTCCCCGCGCACGCTGGACCATGTCCTCGCCAACGCGAAGGAGGGTTTTCCGCTGCGCTGGGGCCTGCCGCTGGTCGACGGCGACCGGCTGCGCCTCGCCGAGCCGGGCCCGGACGGAAAGCCCGGGCAGAACCGGACACGGGAGATCCTGGACCGCATCGCAGAGGCGGTGGGCGTGGCCAACCCGTCCACGATTCCCGACCCGGTACGACAGGTCGTGCGCGCGGCGCTGCGCAACCGCTGGACGGTGCTGCTGCAGGGCCCGCCCGGCTGCGGCAAGACGGAACTGGTGCGGGAGACGGTACGGGCGGGCCTGGGCCGGGAGCCGCTGTACTTCTCGCTGCCGGTGACGAACGTCGAGGACCTGTGCGCACCGATCCCGTCTGCGGACGGCACCCTCGACAACCTCCTCGCCGCGCACTTCACCGGTCCCGAGCCGAAGGCGATCGTGTGGGACGAGTACAACCGGCCCAAGGACAAGGCCGCGTTCGCCAAGCTCATGGAGATCACCCAGGAGTGGTCGCTGGCCGGGCGGCGGATCGAGAACCTGCGCGCCCAGATCGCGGTGCAGAACCCGCCGTACCATCTGGGCCGCAAGCTGCTCGTGTCGCGGAACAACATCGCGCAGGCGACGCGTTTCACGGCCTCCCTGGAGGTGGCACCGGAGGACATCCCGGCCAACGAGTGGCTGCTGGCCCGCTACGGCGCGGACGCCGAGACGGTCCTGGAGTGGTGGAAGCACGACATCGACGACGACGGCCGCGCCTGGATCACCAAGCGCACCCTGGAGCGGCTCATCAAGCTGCACCGGCGCGGGCTGCCACTGGAGATGGGCACGGTCTATCTCGGTGACGGCGAGTACGCGCCGGTGCCGCTCACCGCGCTCCTCGACCGGCTCAAGGGCCGTGAGGTCACCGGGCTGCGGGAGCTCGCCCGGGACGCCGACGCCTGGGAGGCGAGGCTGCGGCGGGCCGCCGAGCAGTCCGGGGAGGGCGGCAACGACAGTGATGTGGTCCACCAGATCCTCGCCAACGCGGAGTTGTCGCAGTTGACGAAGCACCGCGCGGTGGTGGCCCGGCTGGTGGCGCTGCTGCCGGCCAAGCTGCGGGCGACGTATCTGGTGGGGGCGTCGGAGAAACAGCAGCGGTTCTGGACGGAGGTGTTCATGGGGATGCGGAGACAGTAGGTGTCAGGCCTCGGGCGGGGCCGTGCGGTGCACGCTGCGAACGGCGGCCACGTCGGCCGGGACCGCCGGTCGCGGTACGTGCGCGCTGTGCGCCTCCAGACGCCGTTTGACGCTCGCCGCGATGCCCGATCCGAGAACGAAGCGGGTGGCCGTGACGGCGTGGGGCGCGGTGTCGAGGAGGCGGTGGGCCTCGCGGCTGCGCATACCGGTGTGGGTGAGGACGAGGTGGGTGAGGCGGTGCCGTTCGGCCGCCAGGGCGGCGGCGATGGTGCCGGCGGCTGCCAGGTCGAGGTGATTGTCCGCCGCGCCGAGGACCGCCGCCGCACGCACCCGGCCGAGGTCCAGCAGGGTGACCCCGGCCGCCTTGGCAGCCGTCACCAGCCGGGCGGCGGCCCGCGGTCCGATGCCGTTGCTGGCGACGGCGAGCCGGGTGAGCCGCCCGTACGGCGCCCGCTCCAGCGCGTCGGCCAGCCGGTCGGCGCCCGTGTCGCCCAACCGGGCGGCGGACACGTACAGTTCGTCGATCGCCCCGGCGGCGACCACCGCGCCGAGCCCTTCCGCGCCCGCCTCGCCGAGCGGGTTGCCGCCGACGAAGAGCCGCTCGATGCGGCGCCCGTTGTCCGCGGCGGCCAGCAGCGCGTCGGCGAGGACCAGGGCGCCGCTCGCGTCGAGGCCCGTCTGGACGAGGTCGAGGGTGCGCAACGACCGGGCCGACTCGATGAGTTCGGCCGCGGCGCGGCCCCCGCCGGAGCCGAGCGGGTTGCGTTTGAGCCACACCCCGGTGACGACCTGCGGCGAGGCGCGCAGCTGGTCGGCGATCCGGCAGGCGCCGCCCGCGGTGATCCCGTTGCACCCGAGGTAGAGCGTCTCGACCTCGGCACTCGCCCCGGCCACCGCCTCGGCCCCGGTGTCGCCCAGCCCGTCGGTCCCGAGCAGCAGATGCCGTACCGGAGTCGGGCCCTGTCCCAGCGCCTGGGCGACCAAGGACGCCCCCTCGGCGCCCAGTTCCTGCTTGCACAGGTCGAGGCGCCCGTCCGGCAGGGCGGTACCGGCCGGGAAGTCCAGCCGTTCCCCCGCGGGGCGCCCGGCTCTCAACCAGTCCAGCAGCGGGGCGAGTTCGGCGGCCGGGCGCGGTACGACGGACGGCACTCCGGCGAAACCACTCGTCTCCTCGGTCACCACTCCGCCTCCTGGTAGTCCTTGAGGAACACCCCGGACAGTGGCTCCCCCGCCTCCCCGCGCACGATCGGGTCGTACACCCGGGCAGCCCCGTCCACGATGTCCAGTGGCGTCCGGAACCCAGCCTGTGCCATGCGGGCCTTCTTCGGTGCCGGGTTCTCGTCGGTGATCCAGCCGGTGTCGACGGCGCACATGTGCACGCCCTGGCCGGCGAGTTCGGCGGCGCTGGTGCGGGTGAGCATGTTGAGGGCGGCCTTGGCCATGTTGGTGTGCGGGTGGCCCGCCATCTTGTTGCGGACGGCGAAGCGGCCCTCGACGGCGGTCACGTTGACCACGTACCGGCGCGGCTGCGGCGAGGCCAGCAGCAGCGGCAGCAGCCGGTCGCACAGCAGGGCCGGGGCGAGGGCGTTGACGAGCTGGGTCTCCAGCACCTCGGCCGGGTCGAGCGCGCCGAGCCGGGCCGACCAGGAGTTCTCCGGGGACGGGTCGGGCAGCAGCCCGGCCTCGTCGGCCTCGCGCAGGGCGACGGGCAGGGACGCGGCACCGCTCTCCAGCATCCGCATCGGCGTGAACCCGGGTGCCTGCCGGGCCCCTTCGGGCAGGGCGTCGTACTCCCCGGCGGCGAGCAGCGCGTAGGACTCCGGCGGTCTGCGGACCGTCTGGGCGGCGTTGTTGACGAGGATGTCCAGCGGCCGCCCCTCCTGCCGCAACTCCTCGCACAGTCCGAGCACTTGGCGGGGGTCGCGGAGGTCGACGGCGAGCACGGTCAGCCGGTCGAGCCACTTCCCGCTGCCCGGCTCGGCCCGGAAGCGGCGCAGGGTGTCGTGCGGGAAACGGGAGGTGACCAGGAGCTCGGCGCCGTCCCGCAGCATCATCAGGGCGAGTTGGAAGCCGATCTTCACACGGCCGCCGGTGAGCAGCGCGCGTCGGCCGGTGAGGTCAGTGCTCAGGGCGCGGCGGGCGGTGTTGTCGGCGGCGCAGGACGGGCAGAGCCGGTGGTAGAAGGAGTCGACCTCTCGATAGGGCGACTTGCAGACATAGCAGGTACGGGGCTTGCGGAAGACGCCCGCGGTCCCCGGCCGGGCCAGCGGGGCGTCCTCGCGGCGCTCCGGGGCGCCCGTCGCGGTCGCGGCCATCGCCGCCGCGTCGGCGGCCGAGACCTCGGTACCCCGTGTCCTACGGCGGCGCAGGCGTCCGTCGCGAGCGAAGGAGGCGGCGACCTGCTCGGCGCGCAGCCGCACCGGATCGTCGACGGGCAGGGCGCGCAGCTTGCCCACGACCTGGTGGAAGGCGGCCAGTTCCGCCTCGCTGATCGCCTCGCCCATGTGCCGTCCCCGCCCGTGTCCGCCGTACCGCGGTCCCGACCGGATTCGAACCGGCGTATCCGCCCTGACAAGGCGGCGAGTCTGCCTCTGCTCTACGGGACCCCACACGCATCCGGACGGCCGGATTCGAACCGGCGTGTTCGCCTGCGCAAGGCGGTGCGTCTGCCTCTGCGCTACGTCCGGATGCGCTCCCGGATCTTAGCCGCCCTCCGATCGGCCGGTCGCACGGATTTACGGGAGGCTCTCGCGGTGCAACGGTGCCCGCAGGGGGTGACACACCATGGCCCAGACCCATGAGTGGATGTTCTACGAGGTCATGTGGCGCGGCTGGGCGGGTCGGGACCGGGTCCCGTATCCCGTGCCCTGGTGGGCGCAGCAGGCCTTCCGGCGCTGGAGCGACGACTTCGACTCCGGCACGTACGACTCGAAGGAGGCGGCCTTCGCGTCCAACGCCCTGTACCGGTACTGGCACATGGTCGGGGTGAAGGACCATCGCCAGGAGTCACTGATCGGCCAGGCGGGCGAGATCGAGCCCGTCTACGACAAGTACAGCCTCTGCTTCTTCCTGCACGACCCGGCGACGGGTGCCCTGCGGCTGCCCCAACTCCCGGACGGGGGAAGGGTGGAGCAGCGGATGGAGGCACCGCATCTGCCGGTGGTGCTGACGACGTTCCGCACGCCGGAGGACGTGGAGTTCGTGCAGCGCACCTTCGCGACGACGGTCGGCGCGAACCAACGGGACCTGGTCGTCACGCGGGTGACCGTGGGCAGCCCCACCGGGCAGCCGCGCGAGGGTCTGTTGTGCGCGGCCGTGCTGCCGGCCGGGCCGAGCGGCTTCCAGCGGCACGACCGCAACGGCCGCGAGATCACCGACCGGCGGCTGACGTTCCTGCGCCATCTGCCGGACGAGCAACGGGTGGAGACCAATTCGGGCTGGGGCCCGGTCTTCGACACCGCGCCCGAGCAGTACGGGGTCTACGGCAACCCGGACTTCTCCCTCGATCCGGACGGCTACCTCACCCGCAGCCCGTTCCACGACCTCGTCGTCGGCGGCAAGCTGAACGGCGCGCTGGAGGCGCAGGACCAGGTGGCGGGGATGTGCAGCGCGGTGTTCGCCTGGCCGTTCCGGGTGGCGGACAGCGAGGTCTTCGAGATCGACGTACGGCTGCCCGTCGACCTGTTCAGCGGCGCGGCCGACCTCGCGGAGCTGCGGGGCACACCGGTCGCCGAACTGGAGGACGCCAACCGGGAGTTCTGGACGTCGAAGATCCTCGGACAGGGCGTGCAGCCGGGCCTGCCGCGCCCGGTGGCCCACCTCACGGACCTGTTCCGGCAGGCCCGTACCCAGCTGCTCATCCTCTCCGACCACGGCGAGATCCATCCGGGCCCCACGGTCTACGACTCCTTCTGGATCAGGGACTCCTCCGTCGAGGCGACGGCCTGCACTCTGGTCGGCGACTCCGCCCTGGCCGAACGGCAGTTGCGCACGCACTACCCGCTGAAGTTCAACCTCGGCACGGGTCGGATCGGGCCCTGTGCCGAGTACGGCTTCTACGGCGGCCCGCACGAGAAGGAGGACCGCGAGTGGGACAGCAACGGCCAAGCCCTGTGGGCGATCGGCCGTTTCGACCGCACGAGCGGGCAACAGGCGGCCTTCGGCGCCAAGTTGTACGTCCCTTATGTGCGGGACGGGGCACGCTGGCTGCGCGACAACCGCGACCAGTACGGCCTGCTGCACAGCGGATGGAGTGCCGAGCACCTCGGCGATCGCGACAAGCCGCACTACTGGGACGACTTCTGGGCGCTGGCCGGGCTCTACGAGGCCGCGCGCCTCGCCGAGCGGATCGGGGCGCCGGAGGTCGGCGAACTCTGGTCCGTCTTCGACGACTTGAAGAGGGCCACGGGCGACTCGATCCGCTGGGTGCTGGACGAGCAGCGTCGCCGTGGCGCCTGGGAGACGTACATCCCGACGGGGCCGGGCGACGTCGGACGCCTCGACTCGACGATGATCGGGGCGGCCGCGTACTTCCACCCGCTGCGCCTGCACATGGGCAGCAAGCTGGGAGACGACATCGACCGGGCCGCCCGCTGCACGCTCGACACCCTGTACGCACACTTCGTCACCGGCGGCTACCGGCACGAGGCCGCCTGGCAGGCGTACGGGCCCTATCTGACCCTGCAGTTGGCGCACGCCTACCTGCTCGCCGGGGACCCGGAGCGGATGGACGCGCTGCTCGGCTGGACGGTCGCGGCAGGGTTCGCGAGCGTGGCGGAGCGCGCGGTGGCGCTGGGCGCGTGGAACGAGCAGCACGCGTTCCCGATCGCGTCCGACTTCCGCGAAGTCCCGTACAGCCGTTGGTACATGGGCGACATCCCGCACGGCTGGGCGGCGGCAGAATATCTGCTGCTGATCCGCGACATCCTCTTCTTCGAGGCCGACGAGGACCACGACCCGCACCTGTACATCGCGCCAGGGGTACGGCCGCACTGGGTGCCCGGGGGTGAACCGGTCACCGTGGAGGCGGCACCGACGCTCTTCGGCGCGCCCTTCGGCTACCGGCTCGCACACGACCGGGCGGAGCGGAGGGTGACCGTGGACATCACCCAGGCGCCGGAGGGGGTGAGGTTCGTCTACCCGTGCCGCTTCGGCGAGGTGCGGTCGGTGGAGGCGGACGGGCGGGAGCTCGGCCGGACGGGTCAGGACGTAGGGGTGCCGGCGGGGACGAGGCGGTTCAGCGTGACGTACGGGTGATCCGTGCCTACGCGCTGCTCGGCGTGACGTACGGCGTGATCCGGGGCGTACGCCCTGCTCAGCGGGACGTGCGCCGGATCTCCAGCCGTTCTTTCTCCGACAGGCCGCCCCACACGCCGAAGCGCTCGTCGTTGTCGAGGGCGAACTCCAGGCAGGCGGAGCGGATCGGGCACAGACCGCAGATCCGCTTCGCCTCCCGTACGGAGCTGCCCGGCTCGGGGAAGAAGAAGTCCCCGCCGGTCTGCGCGCACAGCGCCTCGTCCTGCCAGTTCAGGTCGGGTGGCGTGATCGTCTCGATGAGCATGGGCAGGATCGTGCCGGGGGGCGCAAAACGTTCGATCAACGCGGGATCAACGCGGCGCGCGGTATTGCGGCGCGATTGTCAGTGGGCGGTGCAAGACTCGGGAGTGCAGTGGAACGTGACCCCTCGGAGGAGGGCAAGGATGCTCACCACCAGCTATGTCACCGGCGCACCCAACTGGGTCGATCTCGGCACCCCCGACATCGACGGCGCCGCTTCCTTCTACGGAGCGCTCTTCGGCTGGCGCTTCGAGCCCGGGCCGCCCGAGTCCGGCGGCTACGGCTTCTTCCAGCTGGACGGGAAGACCGTGGCGGGCGGCATGCAGTCCACCGCGGAGGACGGGCCGCCGTCCTGGACGGTGTACTTCCAGACGCCTGACGCGGACGCCACGGCGAAGGCCGCCGAGCAGGCCCACGGCAAGGTGCTGATGCAGCCCATGGACGTGATGGACCAGGGCCGGATGGCGATCCTCGCCGACAAGGCGGGCGTCCCCTTCGGCATCTGGCAGCCCGGCCGCCTCAAGGGGCTGGACGTGACCCAGGAGCCGGGCTCGCTGTGCTGGGTCGAGCTGTACACGGCGGATCAGCCGATGGCCGCGTGGTTCTACAACGCGGTGCTCGGCCTGGAGACGTACGGCGTCGACTTCCCGGGTGGCACATACACGACGATCAACCCGGCCGGCACCTCCGAGGACGGCATGTTCGGCGGCATCGTCCCGCTCGCCGAGGCCCCCACAGAGGCGGACGGCGCCCCCTACTGGCTGCCGTACTTCGAGGTCACGGACGTGGACGCGGTGGTGTCCGAGGCGGAGGCGGGGGGCGGCCGGGTCCGGATGCCGGCGACCGACATCCCGGGGGTGGGCCGGGTCGCGCGCCTGGCCGATCCGTACGGGGCACGCTTCGCGGTGATCAAGAGCGCACCGGCGCAGGGCTGACCCGGCGGTACGGGAGCCGAGTCGGCCGGTGAGCTGTGTCGGGAGTGGTTTCCCTCCACAGCGGGCGGTGTCGTGGCGGCCTGCTGCGACGGCCACTGCCGTGACGCTCGGGGCGTGAGCGCGTGGGGACTGTCCGCCGTTCACGCCCACGAGCACTCAGGGAGGGCCGTCCCGATGAGGTCTAGGCGGACGCTCGCCGCACCAAGGTCGTGGGGAGCACGACCCCGGACCTCACGTCCCCGGCCCCCTTCAGCAGCAGCCGGGCCATGAGTCGGCCCATCTCCTCGATGTCCTGCCGGATCGTCGTGAGGGGCGGGTCGGTCTGTTCCGCGATCGGGAGCATGTCGTCGAAGCCGATGACGGCGACGTCGTCGGGGACGCGCCGGCCGTGCTCGCGCAGGACGCGCAGGGCCCCGGAGGCGGTCAGGTCGTTCGCGGCGAAGACGGCGTCGACGTCCGGGCAGCGGTCGAGGAGTGCGCGCATCGCCCGCTCCCCGCCGGCCGGCGTGAAGTCGCCCTCGACGACGAGCCGCGGGTCGACGTCGCCCATCACGTCCCGGAAGCCCTCCAGCCGGTCCACCGCCGACGTCTGGTCGAGGGCGCCGGTGATGTGGGCGACCCGGGTGCGGCCGAGGCCGACGAGATGCCGTACGGCGTCCCGGGCGCCGCCGCGGTTGTCGCTGTCGACGTACACCACGTCCTCCCCCGTGCCGTCGCTCCAGCCGGGCCGGCCGCCGAACACGGTCGGGATTCCGGCCCGTTGGATCAGGCCGGGCAGCGGGTCGTCGAGGTGGAGGGAGAAGACGAGCGCCCCGTCGACATGGCCGCCGGCGAGATAGCGGCCGACGCGGGCGTGGTCGTCCCGGCCCTCGGTGAGCAGCAGGACGAGTTGGTTGTCGTGGGCCGTCAACTCCTTGCTGATGCCCCGGAGTTGCAGGGCGAAGAAGGGGTCGGCGAAGACCCGGGTCTCCGGTTCGGCGACGACGACGGCGATGGCGTCGTGCCGTCGCGTCACGAGGCTGCGGGCGGCCTGGTTGGGGACGTACCCCAACTCCTCCACGGCCCGCCGCACCCGCTCCACGAGCGGCTCCCTGACCCCGTCCCCGCCGTTCACCACCCGGGACACGGTGGCCCGCGAGACCCCGGCCCGCGCGGCCACGGCCTCCAGCGTGGGACGCGGCACTGTCTCGCTCACTTCGGGGCCCTCCTCCTGGTTGCGGCCCAGGATAGCCCTGGCGAGGAGCGGGAGTGAGAGCGCTCTCGGGAGGACGGAAAGGCGGTTGCGGCGGCGGACGTGACGGCATCAGCCGCCCCCGCGCACCCTCAGTGCTCGTGCCCTGCCATGTGCTCGTGCGGCTCATACCCAGGAATCGTGCCGTCCGTCTTCTTCACCAGGAACAGCCCCACCATCCCCATGTCCGAATGGCTCTGGACATGGCAGTGGTACATCCACGCGCCCGCTCCGACGCCCTCCCCCGCGATGACCTGGAAGCCGAAGGAGTCGGCCGGGCCCACGATCTTGTTGTCGATGACCTGGCTCGGGTCGTCGGGGCCGGTGAGCAGGCCGGTGCGGTTGTCCGCCCAGCGGTGACCGTGCAGGTGGAAGGTGTGGTAGTACTCGCCGTGCGTGATCATCACGAACTCGACCCGATCGCCCACGGTGGCCTCGAAGTTGGGCCCCGAATGGGCGGGCTTGTTGTTGATGAGCATGTCGTTGAAGACGATCGTGTGGGTCGCGTCCGGGAGGATGTCGCCCTTGCGGCGGACGATCACCGGGCCGTAGAGGCCTTTGCGGATGCCACCCGTGCCGTGTTCCGTGCCGACCACGTGGTCGTGGTAGTGCCAGTAGCCCGCGCTGCCGGACCGCCACGTGCCGTCCTTGCGGCGGCCGGGGGCGTGGGTGCGCCACGTGTAGGTGCGGGTGCCGCCCGGTTCGACGTCGCTCTTGTTCAACTTCGTACCGTCGCTGGAGATTTCGTAGTCCAGGCCGTGGACGTGGAGGCTCGCCGCCACGTCCATCGTGTTCTCGAACTCGATGTGCAGCGTGTCGCCCTCGTTGAGCTCGATCAGCGGGCCCGGGACCGTCGCCTTGCCCTTCTCGAAGCCGTAGCCCATCTGCCCGTCGGCGAGCTTCTCGGCGTACAGCTTGATGTGCCGGACCTCGCCGCCCGCCGGGGCCGTCTTCGCCGGTGTGTCGGCGCTCGCGGCCTCCGGGGCGGCCGACAACGATGTCGCGACGGTTCCGGCGCCCACGACGGCCGCGCCGCCCAGCAGCATCCGTCTGTTGAACCCGCGTCTGTCCATGCGGAACTCCCCAGCCTGGTAAGGAATTTGCAGAGACGTACCTGTGATGAACCGGTGAGACGGTACCGGCCGTTCCGCTGTTTATCCACACTCAGGACAAAGTTGACCCCAACTCGGTCATAGGTATTGGCGAGGTGCGCGAAGACGTCTAGCTTCCTTGGCGCTGTCGCTGTGACCGAGGAGGTGCCCATGCACTTACGAGGGTTGAGCACGAGAAGACGGATCGGTGTGGCGGGCGTGACCGCCGGGGTCGTCGTGGCCGGGCTGCTGTCCGGTCCCGCCGCCACCGCGCGCCCGGCGCCCGAACCACCGCTGACAACGATGTCCGTCAAGTCGCCGCCGGGCGGCGCGAATGTACGGGTGCTGCTCTTCTACGGATCCGCCGCGGCCGGCGAGGAGTCGCCGGTGGTGAACGCCGGGATCGAGGCGATCGAGAGGATCGGGCTGTCCGGGCCCACGAACCAGCGGTTCAAGACCGTGGCGACCGACGACGCCTCGGTGTTCACCGACGAGACCGAACTGGGGCGCTACAACGCGATCGTCTTCCTCACCGGGGGCGGCGACATCCTCGACCCCGAGCAGGAGGCGGGACTGGAGGCCTATATGGAGGCGGGCGGCGGGTTCGTCGGCATCCATGACGCCGCGCGCGCCGAGCCGTACTCGGACTGGTTCACGGGGCTCGTCGGGGCCCGTCCCGCCGCCTCCAGCCCAACCGCCGTACAGAGGGCTGTGGTTGAGGTGGGCGATCGTCAGCATCCGGCGACCAAGGATCTGCCGGTGCAGTGGAAACGGCCCGATCAGTGGTTCAACTGGGCCAAGAACCCTTCGGGTTCCGTGCACACCGTGGCCCGCGTGCGCGAGTCGACCTATCAGCCCGGCGACGGGAAGAACGGCTGGGACCACCCGGTCAGTTGGTGCCGTGACTACGACGGCGGGCGTTCCTTCTACACCGGCATGGGCGGCACGGTCTCCTCCTACGACGAGACCGACTTCCGGGCCCATCTGCGCGGCGCGCTGCTGTGGACGACCCGGCTGGCGCGGGCCGACTGCAAGGCCACCATCACCGGCAACTACAAGGCCGAGCGCCTCACCCAGCCCAACCAGCCGGGCCAGAACGACCAGATCGGCGAGCCGCACGGCCTGGTCACCGCGCCCGACGGACGGGTGCTCTACATCGGCCGGGGCGGCGCCGACTCCTCCCAGCCGGTGGTCACCGACTGGAACAACCCCGACATCGGCAAGGGCAAGGGCGAGATCCACGTCTACGACCCGAGGACCAAGAAGGTGACCCTGGCGGGCGCCCTGACCGTCTTCGGCAACAAGGGCGGCGGCGACGAACTGGTGAAGGTCGAGGAGGGGCTCCTCGGCATCGAGCTGGACCCGCGGTTCGAGGAGAACGGGTGGGTGTATCTGCACTACACCCCGCACTCACAGATCAACCGCGAGACGCGGATGGCCGAGCGGCGCGTCTCCCGCTTCACCCTCGACCTCACCACGAACAAGCTGGACCTGGGCAGTGAGAAGGTGCTGCTCAAGTGGCCGGTGCAGATCCACAGTTGCTGCCACGCGGGCGGCGGGATGACCTGGGACTCCAAGGGCAACCTGTACATCGCGACCGGCGACAACAACTCCAGCCGCTTCAGCGACGGTTACTCGGGCAACAACCCGGAGCCGAACTACAAGGGCGTCTCCTTCGCCGACGCGCGCCGCACCGCCGGCAACACCAACAACCTCAACGGCAAGATCCTGCGCATCCACCCGGAGGCCGACGGGACGTACACCCTGCCCGCCGGGAACCTCTTCACCGGGCAGGAGACCGAGGAGGGCGGCGGCAAGACGCGCGGCGAGATCTATGTGATGGGCGTCCGGAACCCGGCCCGCATCTTCGTCGACAAGAAGACCGACATCCTCTACGCGGGGTGGGTCGGCCCCGACGCCTCGGCGCCCTCCACCACCTGGGGCCCGGCGAAGTACGACACGTTCGCCGTCATCACCAAGGCGAGCAACCGGGGTTGGCCGTACTGCATGGGCAACAAGCAGCCCTACCGCGACCGCAACCTCCCCGACCCGACGAAACCGCTGGGCTGGTACGACTGCGACCACCCGAAGAACGAGTCGCCGAACAACGACGGCCTCGTCAACCTCCCGCCGGTCACCGGCAACAACATCTGGTACTCGCCCCAGGGCGGCGCCCCGGACTTCCCGCGCGACGCGAACGGCGTTCCTTCGTACAAGCAGGAGGAGTCCACGTATCTGCTGCCGTGGCTGAAGGGCGGCGGGCAGGCCGCGATGAACGGGCCGGTCTACCGCTACGACGCCGCGAGCGCGAGCGACGTGAAGTGGCCCTCGTACTGGGACGGCAAGTGGTTCGTCGGCGACTTCTACGACGCCGACCAGCCGCGCAACGCCGTGATCACCGACCCGAAGAACCATGGTGAGGGTGGGCTGCCCGTGCACTCCGAGTCGTTGAAGAAGATCGTCCCGATCGGCAACGACGGCATCAAGAACCTCATGGACTGGAAGTTCGGTCCGGACGGCTCGCTGTACGTCCTCGACTACGGCCGGGGTTTCTTCACCTCGGACGCCAAGTCGGCGCTGTGGCGGGTCACTTACACGGGCGGTGGTCCGACGCCCGCCGCCGACCAGCTGGCGAGGGGGGCTGCGCAGTGACACGGCGACGAAGAGTCCTCACCGCCCTGTTGGCGGCGGTGCTGATGCTGCTCGGCCTCCAGGCCGTACCGAGCACGGCGCAACCCGAACAGGCCGCCGCCCAGACCCTCACCTGGACCGCCGGCGACGACATCACCCGGTACACGTCGGCGCCTACGACCGCGGTGGCCGGTCAGGCGACGATCGTCTTCGAGAACAGCGCGGCCACCGGCAACACCACCGGTATGCCGCACACGTTGACCTTCGTGACGAGCGATCCCGAGTTCAACAGCGACGTCCAGCTCAACATCCTGGCCAACCCGAACGACGACATGGGCGGCCGGCACACCGCCGAGGTCACGCTCACCCCGGGCCGCTACTTCTACCACTGCACGATCCCGGGCCACGGCTCGATGCAGGGCATTCTCGTGGTGACGGAGGGCGGCGGCTCGGACACCACGCCGCCGCAGACGTCCGCGCAGGTCACGGGGGCGCAGAACGCGCAGGGTGAGTACGTCGGTTCGGCGAGCGTCGCGATCAGCGCCGGCGACGAGGGCGGGTCCGGGGTCGGCAGCGTGCAGTACGCGATCGGCGACTCGGGCGAGTGGCTGCCGTACACCACCCCGGTCGTGGTCGACCAGGTGGGCCGTCACAAGATCCGCTACCGGGCGCTCGACAAGGCGGGGAACGTCTCCGCGGAGAAGAGCGTCGAGTTCACGGTGGTGCCCCCGGCCTCCGACGACACCACCCCGCCGGACACCTCGGCGACGGTGACCGGTCAACAGGACGCCGACGGGGCGTACTTCGACATGGCGACGGTGACCGTGTCGGCCTCCGACACCGGCTCCGGGGTCAACACGATCGAGTACGCGCTCGGCACCGGGGCCTGGCAGCCGTACACCGCGCCCGTGATGGTGCACCAGCTCGGCAGCCACACCGTGCGCTACCGGGCCACCGACAAGGCGGGCAACGTGTCCGCCGAGAAGAGCGTCCAGTTCAAGGTCGTCGCGACACCCACGCCGGACACCACCCCGCCGGTGACGGGCGTGACCGTCGAGGGGACGAAGAACTCCGACGGGGCCTACATCGGCAACGCCAAGGTGACCGTGAGCGCGACGGACGAGGGCGGTTCCGGGGTGGACCGGATCGAGTACTCGATCGACGGCGGACCGTACCTCGCGTACACCACCCCCGTGGTCGTCGACCGCGCGGGCACCCACACCCTCGCCTACCGGGCCACCGACAAGGCGGGCAACACCGCCGCGGCCCGTACCGTGACCTTCACGGTGGTGTCGAGCCAGGTGCCCGCGCCCAACTGCCCGGAGTTCGACGAGCGGTTGACGGTGATCGTCGGTGACGTCGACTCCGGGGTGCCGAACCGGCTGACCAACAACCGGTGCCGGATCAACGAGTTGATCGAGGACGAGAAGGAGTGGACGTCCCACGCGCTGTTCCTCAAGCACGTGAAGACGGTCCTGGACAAGCTCCTCAAGGAAGGCGTCGTCGACCAGCGCGAGTACAACGCCGTCCAGAAGGCCGCCCGTCAGTCCGGGATCGGCAGGCCCGGGCAGACCGAGGGCTACCGGAAGATCCTCGACGGCAGCCCCGCGTCGTTCGCCAAGTGGCAGCAGGTGGGCGGAGGTTCGTTCGGGCTGAACGCCGACGGATCCATCACCTCCGGCACCACCAGGGCCGGGCTGGGCATGCTGTGGTTCCCCGAGCGCAAGTACGGCGACTTCTCGCTCCGCCTCCAGTGGCGCGACGACGCACCCGGCACCGGCAACGCCAACGCCGGTGTGTTCGTACGCTTCCCGTGGGTCCACGACCACCCCGAGGAGTCCCGCCCGGAGTGGGTCGCCATCAAGTACGGGCACGAGGTGCAGGTCCTGGACCGGCCCGACGGCGACATGTACAAGACCGGGTCGATCTACGGGTTCGACCGCGTGGGCCTGGCCGGCGCGGGCGTGACGCAGAAGGGCACCTGGAACGACTACGAGATCCGGGTGGTCGACCAGCACTACTCGGTCTACCGCAACGGCGTGCTCATCAACGAGTTCGACAACACCGGCGGCCAGGAATTCGTCCCGCCCCGCTCGGACGACCCGGGCACGGACGGCAGGCGGTTCGCCTCCGGCTACGTCGGGCTCCAGGTGCACGGCACGACGGACGTCATCTCCTACCGGGACGTGCGGATCAAGGAGTTGTAGGCCCGTCCTACGCAGTCCCGTCCTTACGGGCTCGGCTCGGCTGTACCCGCTTGGGTTCCCCCGGCATCTTCGGATACTCGGGCGGGTACGGCAGATCACCGAGGCCGTGGTCGTGCTCGTCCCGGCGGGCCAGTTCCAGCAGGGGCTCCAGCGAGAACGCGTGATCGTCCATGTCCGCGTGCACATCACCGAGTTCGGCGAAGCGCGCGGGCATGGTCGCGAGGTCGAAGTCCTGGGGGTGCGCCACGCCCACCTCGTCCCAGCGCAGGGGTGCGGAGACGGGGGCGTGCGGCCGGGGTCGTACCGAATAGGCGGACGCGATCGTGCGGTCCCGGGCGGTCTGGTTGTAGTCGATGAAGATGCGCTCGCCGCGCTCCTCCTTCCACCACTTGATCGTCACGTGGTCCGGCATCCGGCGTTCCATCTCGCGTCCGACCGCGATCGCGGCCCGCCGCACCTGGGTGAAGGTCCAACGGGGTTCGATCGGCACGAAGACATGCAGGCCGCGTCCCCCGGACGTCTTGGGCCAGCCCCGCAGTCCGCCGAACTCCTCCAGCACGGCCCGGAGTTCACCGGCGGCGCGGACGGCGTCGTCGTAGTCGGTGCCGGGCTGCGGGTCGAGGTCGATGCGGAGTTCGTCGGGGCGGTCGACGTCGTCGCGCCGTACCGGCCACGGATGGAAGGTGAGCGTGCCGAACTGGGCGGCCCACAGGACCGCGGCCTCCTCCGTGGGGCACATCTCGTCCGCGCTGCGGCCGCTCGGGAAGGTGATGTGGGCGGTCGGGATCCAGTCGGGCATGTTCTTGGGCGCCCGCTTCTGGAAGAAGTTCTCGCCCGTCACGCCGTCGGGATAGCGCTCCAGGGTGGTGGGGCGATCGCGCAGGGCGCGCAGGATGCCGGGGGCGACGGCGATGTAGTACCGGGCCAGGTCCAGCTTGGTGAAACCGCGCTCCGGGAAGAAGATCTTGTCCGGGCTGGACAGCCGTACCGTCCGGCCGCCCACCTCAAGCTCCACCGCGTCACCCATGCGAGCCACGGTAGGCCAGCACGACAAGCCTCGCATACCGGGCGAAATCCATCAGGGGCCAGCAGAATCGGAGGCATGGATCTGCCGGTCATGCCTCCCGTGAAGCCCATGCTCGCCAAGTCGGTCGCGAAGATCCCGCCGGGCATGCAGTACGAGGCGAAGTGGGACGGGTTCCGGGCGATCGTGTTCCGGGACGGGACGGACATCGAGCTCGGCAGCCGCACCGGCAAGCCGCTGACCAGGTACTTCCCGGAGCTGGTGGAGGCCCTCGGGGAGCGGGTGCCGAAGCGCTGTGTGCTGGACGGGGAGATCGTCATCGCCCGTGACGGACGGCTGGACTTCGACGCGCTCACGGAGCGCATCCACCCGGCCGACTCCCGGGTGCGGACCCTCGCCGAGCGCACCCCGGCGTCCTTCGTGGCCTTCGACCTGCTGGCGCTCGCCGACGAGTCGCTCCTCGACGTCCCGCTGACCGACCGGCGGGCCCTGCTGTCGACGGCCCTGTCCGAGGTCACCCCGCCGGTCCACCTCGCGCCGGCGACCACGGACATCGACGTCGCCCAGAGCTGGTTCGAGCAGTACGAGGGGGCCGGCCTCGACGGCGTCATCGCCAAGCCGCTCGGTCTGCGCTACCTCCAGGACGAGCGCGCGATGTTCAAGATCAAGCACGAGCGGACCGCGGACGTGGTCGTCGCCGGCTACCGCCTCCACAAGAGCGGGCCCGTCGTCGGGTCCCTGCTCCTGGGGCTGTACGACGACCGGGGCGCCCTCCAGCACGTCGGCGTGTCGGCCGCCTTCACCATGAAACGGCGCGCCGAGCTGATCGACGAGCTGGAGCCGCTGCGCATGGACGACGCCACGGGACATCCCTGGGCGGCCTGGTCGGACGAGGCCGCGCACGAGACGGCACGGCTGCCGGGGGCGCCCAGCCGCTGGTCGGGCAAGAAGGATCTGTCCTGGGTGCCGCTGCGGCCCGAGCGGGTCGCGGAGGTGGCGTACGACCACATGGAGAACGGGGCACGCTTCCGGCACACGGCCCGTTTCCGGCGCTGGCGCCCGGACCGCACGCCGGAGAGCTGCACCTACGGGCAGCTGGAGGAGCCGGTGCGCTACGACCTGGACGAGATCCTCGGCACGGCCGGCTGACGCAGGGCTTCAGCTGACTCCGGGCTTCATCAGCACCTTCACCGCGCCGTCCTGCTTGCGCTGGAACATCTCGTACGCGTGCGGTGCCTCGTCCAGCGGCACCCGGTGGGTGGCGAAGTCCTCGACGCCGAGCACGTCCTCGTCGGTCAGGTGCGGGAGGATGTCGTCGACCCAGCGGCGCACGTTGGCCTGGCCCATGCGGAGCTGGATCTGCTTGTCGAACAGGGTGAGCAGCGGCAGCGGGTCGGCCATGCCGCCGTAGACGCCGGACAGCGAGATGGTGCCGCCGCGGCGGACCAGGTCGATGGCGGTGTAAAGGGCGGCGAGCCGGTCGACGCTGAAGCGTTCCGCGAAGGGGCCGCTCAGCTTGCGCGGCAGCAGGGCCGTGGCGTTCTGGGCGAGGCGGGCGGCGGCGCTGCCGTGGGCCTCGGTACCGACCGCGTCGATCACGGCGTCGGGGCCGCGGCCGGCGGTGCGGTCGCGGATCGCGCCGACTAGTTCCTTCTCGTCGTCGAAGTCCCGCAGGTCGAAGGTCTCCACGCCGCGCTGCCGGGCCCGGCGCAGCCGCTCGGTGACCAGGTCGACCCCGAACACCGTGCCCGCGCCGCGCAGTTGGGCGACCCGGCAGGCCATGTCGCCGATGGGCCCGAGACCGAGCACGGCGACGCTGCCGCCCTGCGGTACGTCCGCGTAGGCGACCGCCTGCCAGGCGGTGGGCAGCACGTCGGAGAGGTAGACGAAGCGGTCGTCGGGCGGCCCCTCGGGCACCTTGATCGGGCCGAACTGGGCCTGCGGGACGCGCAGATACTCGGCCTGGGCGCCCGGTACGGACCCGTACAGCCGGGTGTAGCCGAAGAGCGCGGCGCCCATGCCCTCGCCGGTGACCTGGGTGGTCTCGCACTGGGTCGGCAGGGAGTTCTCACACATCCAGCAGCTGCCGCAGGCGATCTGGAAGGGGACGACGACCCGGTCGCCCGCCTTGAGGTCGGGCACCCCGGCGCCGACCTCCTCGACGATGCCCATGGGCTCGTGACCGAGGATGTCGCCCGGTGTCATGAACGGGGTGAGCACCTCGTACAGATGCAGATCGGAGCCGCACAGTCCGCTGGAGGTGATGCGGATGACGGCGTCCGTCGGCTCCTGGATCGTCGGATCGGGCACGTTCTCCACTCGTACGTCCCGCTTGCCCTGCCAGGTCACTGCCTTCATCGCTGCGCACTCCCTTCCCCCCTGCTTCCCCCTTCCAAGGCGCCCCGGGTACCCGGCCGGACCCCGCCGAACCGCGTGCTGGGCCGCTCGGCGTAGCAAACGGTCTCCCTCAGAGGTACTCACCCGAGCCGATCAAATGCGAGCGGGTATGGCCAGCAATGAACAAATAAGCGCACAATCAGTGAAACGAGACTTGGGTGGCGACGGTGGGCATGGGACGACGGGCGCGCACGCGACGCGCCGGCACTACGGCGGCGCTCCTGGCCGCCGCGCTGACGGTTTCCCTGGCGGCGGGCTGCACGGGCACGCATGGGTCCGGCCCATCGGACGATGGTCGGGCACCCGAACGGACGCACGGCGAGAGCCGGACCCCGGAGCAGAGCCAGGAGCCGTCGGAGAGCGGACTGGCCGGTGCGCCCGTGCTCGCCGTGAAGATCGACAACGCCCGGGCGGCCCGGCCGCACACCGGCACCGACTCCGCGGACATCGTCTACACCGAGCAGGTCGAGGGCGGCCTGAGCCGGCTGATGGCGGTCTACGCGACCAAGCTCCCGAAGGTCGTCGGGCCGGTGCGCAGCGCCCGCGAGTCCGACCTGGAGCTGCTGCGCCAGTTCGACCACCCGACGCTCGCCTTCTCCGGCGCCCAGGGGAAGCTGATGCCGCTGATCAACAAGGCGCCGCTGAATCCGCAGACGCCCGGCAAGACCGACGGCGCCTATTTCCGGGGCACCGCCAAGGCCGCCCCGCACAACCTCTATCTCCGGCCGTCCCGGCTGCTGCCCGCCGCTCCCGGCGCGGACGCCCTGACCACCGGCTTCACCTACGGCTCCGCCCCGTCCGACGGCAGGAAGGACACCTCGGAGACCGTGCGCTACCCGGCGGCCAGCTACTCCTTCACCTGGTCGTCGAGCCGGAATCGCTACCTGGTCTCGATGGACGGCACCGCGGCGGTGACGACCGGGGGCAAGCGGCTCGCCCCGGCGACGGTCGTCGTGCAGTACGTCAAGATCCGCAAGTCCGGCTTCCACGACTTCCTCGGCAACAACACGCCGTACACGGAGACCGTGGGCTCGGGGAAGGCGAAGGTGCTGCGCGGCGGGAAGGCGTACGACGCCCACTGGGAGCGCGACCGGGCGACGGACGGCACGACGTTCACGACGAGCGACGGCGGCCCGGTGAACTTCGCCAAGGGTCAGGTGTGGGTGCTGTTCGTGAAGGCCTGACGCTGTTCGGCAGGGGGTTCCGTCGGGTTGCGGAGCCCCTCGGCCGCGTCCGCGACCCGCTGGATCAGCTCGAAGAAGACGGACTGCTCGGCGGCGGAGAGCGGGGCCAGGAAGACCTGGTTCATGCGGGCCGTACGGACGGTCAGCTTGCGGTGGGTGCGCAGCCCGTCGTCGGTGAGGCGCAGCAGGAAGCGGCGGCCGTCCTGCGGGTCGCGCACCTTGTCGAGCAGCCCACGGCGGCCGAGCCGGCTGATCACCTCGGCGATGGTCGACCGGTCGAGCCCCACCCGCTCCCCCACCGTGCGCTGGTCCAGGCCCGGCTCGGCGACGAGCGCGTTGAGGACCGCGAACTGCGGTGAGGTGATCTCCTCCGAGACCATCGTGTTCCACAGCAGGTAGTGCGCCTGCTGCAGGCGGCGGGCCAGGTGCCCGGGGTGGGTGGTGAGGTCCACCGCAGCCATGTGCGCTCCCGAGAGAGTCGGATTCGTACGTGCACTGAACAATACCGGGCGGCATCGCGACTGTCTCTAGGCCTCCCTGGGACAACCGACCTCGCCTTTCTCCTGGGTCTTGACGCGATCCCCGTCCGATGGCAGCGTGAAAGAAACTTCACCGAAATAGTCAGTGCCCTGAGTAATCGGCGCCGTCAAGCCCCCGGGATCCCCCATGACTCTCACCCAGCACGACATCGACCAGGAGATCGCGGCCGAACACGCCGCCTACGAGAAGCGCCTCGCCGACGGCGGCCCCGTGGAACACCAGCCGCGCCGCGACTACGCCCCGTACCGCTCCTCGGTCCTGCGCCACCCGAAGCAGCCGCCGATCACCATCGACGTCTCCAAGGACCCGGAGCTGGTGGAGCTGCACTCCCCCGCCTTCGGGGAGCGGGACATCACCGAGATCGACAACGACCTCACCCGGCAGCACAACGGCGAGCCGATCGGCGAGCGCATCACCGTCTCCGGGCGGCTCCTCGACCGTGACGGGCGTCCGATCCGCGGTCAGCTCATCGAGATCTGGCAGGCCAACTCGGCGGGCCGGTACGCCCATCAGCGCGAGCAGCACGACGCCCCGCTCGACCCGAACTTCACCGGCGTCGGCCGGACCCTCACCGACGCCGACGGCCGGTACCACTTCACGACCGTCCAGCCGGGCCCGTACCCGTGGCGCCAGCACCTCAACGCCTGGCGCCCCGCCCACATCCACTTCTCGCTGTTCGGCACGGCGTTCACGCAGCGGCTCGTGACGCAGATGTACTTCCCGGCCGACCCGCTGTTCCCGTACGACCCGATCATCCAGTCGGTGACCGACGACGCGGCCCGCCAGCGCCTCGTCGCGACGTACGACCACAACCTGTCGGTGCCGGAGTTCTCGATGGGCTACCACTGGGACATCGTGCTAGACGGACCGCACGCCACCTGGATCGAAGAGGGACGCTGAGCTGCCATGACGAAGATCGACACGAGCCGTCCGGAGACGGTCCTGCCGACCCCCTCGCACACGGTCGGCCCCTTCTACGGCCACGCCCTGCCCTTCCCGGGCGGCGAGGACATCGCCCCCGTCGGCCACCCGGACACGATCGCCCTGCACGGCTACGTCTACGACGGCGCGGGCAACCCGCTGCCGGACGCGTTCGTGGAGCTGTGGGGTCCGGACCCGGACGGCAACATCCCGCGGGTCGACGGCTCGATGCGGCGCGACGGGGCCAGCGGTGGCTTCATGGGGCGCACCGGTGTGGAGTTCACCGGCTGGGGCCGCAGCCAGACGGACGCGAGCGGGCACTGGTCCGCCCGGACGCTGCGCCCGGGCGCGCGCGGTCAGAGCGCGCCGTACCTCAGCGTCTGTGTCTTCGCGCGGGGCCTGCTGGTGCACCTGTTCACCCGCATCTACCTGCCGGGCGACGACGCGGCGCTCGCCGCCGACCCGCTGCTGTCCCGGGTGGAGGAGGCGCGCCGGGGCACGCTGATCGCGACGGACGGCGGCCACGGCACCTACCGTTTCGACATCCGCCTTCAGGGCGAAGGCGAGACGGTCTTCCTGGAGTTCCAGTGACATCTGAGGCAGAGGTCGGCCTGCTCGCCCCCGGGTGGGCCGACTCCCCGGCCGCCGCCGCGACGAGCGACGCCGCGTATCTGCGGGCGCTGCTCGACGCGGAGATCGCGCTGACCCGCGCCCAGGCGGCCCTCGGGCTGGCTCCCGAGGGCGCGGCTGCCGCCGTGGCCGCGGTCGGTGGTCTCGACGCCGGGGACATCGCCGTACGCGCGCGGGCGGGCGGCAATCCGGTGATCCCGCTGGTCGCCGACCTCACAAAGGCGGTGGGGGCGGAGTACGGCCCGTACGTCCACCGGGGCGCGACCAGCCAGGACATCCTGGACACGGCCACGATGCTGGTCGCCGTGCGCACCCTCGACCTGGTCCGCGCCGACCTCGCGCGGACGGAGGCGGCGCTGGCCCGGCTGGCCGCCGACCACCGGGACACGGCCATGCCGGGGCGCACGCTCACCCAGCACGCCGTGCCGACGACCTTCGGCCTGAAGGCCGCCGGCTGGCGCTCCCTGGTACTGGACGCGCGGGACCGGGTGACCTCCGTACGGAACGCACTCCCCGCCCAACTCGGCGGCGCTGCCGGGACGTTGGCCGCCTTCACCGCGTACGGCGCACAGGACCCCACCGCGCTCGTGGCGGCGTACGCGCGCGAACTCGGCCTGCGCGAACCCGACCTGCCCTGGCACACGCTGCGCACCCCGATCGCCGATCTCGCGGGGTGTCTGGCCTTCGCGGCCGGGGCCCTCGGCAAGATCGCCACGGATGTGCTGACGCTGGCCCGCACCGAGATCGCGGAACTCGCGGAGGGCAGCGGCGGCGGCTCGTCGGCCATGCCGCACAAGGCGAACCCCGTACGGTCCACGCTCGTCGCCGCTGCCGCGCGGCGGGCGCCGCAGCTCGCCGCGACGCTGTACGGCTCGCTGGCCGCCGAGGACGAGCGGCCGGCCGGCGCCTGGCACGCCGAGTGGGAGCCGCTGCGGGACCTGCTGAGGCTGGTCGGCGGTGCGGCCCGCGACACCGCCGAACTGACCGAGGAGCTGCGGGTGAACGCGGACGCCATGCGCGCACACCTGGACCTCACCCACGGGTTGATCGTCTCCGAGCGACTCTCCGCCGACCTGGCCCCCGTCCTCGGCCGCGCCCGCGCGAAGGAGCTGCTGACCGAGCTGGCGCAGCGCACCTACGCCGAGGGGCGCTCCCTCGCGGAACTCCTGGCGGAGCAGCCGGAGTTGGAGAAGGCCGTCGACCTCGACCCCGCCCACTACACCGGCGCCGCCAAAACCCTCACCGACCGTGCCCTGGAGCGACGTTGACCGCCAAACTCCTCAACCACCACACCGAGGGCCCCACTTCGGCGCCCCCGCTCCTGCTGGGCCCCTCGCTCGGCACGTCGTACGCCCTGTGGGACAAGATCGCGCCGGAACTGTCGATCACCCACCGGGTGGTGCGCTGGGATCTTCCCGGGCACGGCGGGAGCGCGGCCGACCTGATCGGCCCCGGCGCCACGGTCGCCGACCTCGCCGAGCTGGTGATCGCGCTCGCCGACTCGCTCGGCATCGAGCGGTTCGCCTACGCGGGGGTGTCGCTGGGCGGCGCGGTCGGTCTCCAACTGGCCGTCCACCACCCGGAGCGGCTGTCCTCGCTGGCGGTGATCTGTTCCTCGGCCCACTTCAACGGGGCGAAGCCCTGGGAGGAGCGGGCCGCACGGGTGCGTGCCGAGGGGCTTGACTGGCTCGTGGAGAGCGCGGACGCCCGCTGGTTCACGCCCGGATTCACCGTGCCCCGGCTGGTCCGGGACCAGCGGGACGCCGACCCCGGGGCCTACGCCGCCTGCTGCGACGCGCTCGCCGCGTTCGACCTGCGGGAGCGGCTGCCGGAGATCGCCGCGCCGACGCTGCTCGTCGCCGGCCGGGACGATCAGGCGACGCCGCCCCCGCATCTGCGGGAGATCGCCGACGCGGTGCCCCGTGCCACGCTCGTCGAACTCCCGGGCGCCGCGCACCTGGCGCCCGCGCAATGCCCGGAGGCCGTCCTGACGGCCCTGCGCGCGCACTTCGACGGCGGGGCCAAGCGCGGCATGGAGGTACGGCGCGAGGTGCTGGGCGACGCCCATGTGGACCGGGCGCAGGCCCGGCAGACCGCGTTCACCGCCCGCTACCAGGACTTCATCTCGCGCTACGCCTGGGGCGAGATCTGGACCGACCCGACGCTCAGCCGCCGCGAACGCAGCATGATCACACTGACCGCGCTGGTCGCGCACGGCCACTACGACGAACTGGCCATGCATGTGCGGGCGGCCCGGCGCAACGGGCTGACGCCGGACGAGATCGGGGCCGTGCTGTTGCAGACGGCCGTGTACTGCGGGGTTCCGGCGGCGAACTCGGCGTTCGCGGCGGCCCAGCGGGTGCTGGCGGAGGACGGCGAAGCCTGACCCTGCCGGTCGTACCTTCGCGGGTATCACACACATGCCTCCGCCGTGCGCCTACGGTGGAGGCATGTCGACTGTTCTGATCACCGGCGCCACCTCCGGCCTCGGCCGCTACGTCGCCTTCGAGCTGGTCCGTGCCGGGCATGTGGTCCTCGCCCACGGCCGCGACCCGGGCCGTACCGAGCGACTGGTCGAGGAGCTCCGCACGGAGGGCGACGCCGAGGCGTTCGTCGCCGACCTGTCCTCGCTGGCGCAGGTACGCGAACTGGGCACCCATGTCGCGGACGCGCATCCCGACCTGGACGTGCTGATCAACAACGCGGGTGTGGGCGCCGGTTCACCCGGCGCGGCCCGCGAGCTCAGCGCCGACGGCCATGAACTGCGGCTCGCCGTCAACTACTTGGCGCCGGTGGCCCTGACCCGCGCCCTGCTGCCGACGCTGCGCGCCAACACCCCGGCCCGGATCGTCAACGTGGGTTCGGTGGGCCAGAACCCCGTGGACTTCGACGACATCGAGTTTCGCCGCGGCTACGACGGCTTCGCGGCGTACTGCCGCGCCAAGTTCGCCCTGGCGGCCCATACGTTCGCCCTGGCCGAGGAGTTGGCGGACACGGGCGTCGCGGTGAACGTCCTGCACCCGGCCACGTTCATGGACACGGCGATGGTCCGCGAGGGCGGAGTCGCTCCGTGGAGCACGGTGGCGGACGGTGCCCCGGGCGTACTGGCCCTGGCCACGCAGGAGTTGGGCACGGGCGGCTACTTCGACGGCACGAACAGGGCGAGGGCACACGAGATGACGTACGACAGCGATGTGCAGAAGCGACTGGCGACGGTGACCGATCGGTTGCTCACCCTGTGAGCTAGCGCAGTCCCCGTCCCGTCTCCAAAACCTCCCGCGCCTGCGCCACCAACCCGTCCGCCCCGCACGACCGGGCCAGCGCCAGCCCCCGCTGGATCTCCGCGACCGACCGCGCGGCGATCCCGTACTCCACCCGGGCAGCCGCGTGTTCGTACTGGCAGGGCGAGGCTTCCAGGTAGGTCACCGCCTGTGACAGCAGCCGCACCGCCCGCTGGCCCGTCTCCAGCGCGGCGGCGCACCGCAGTGCCTCGCCGATCGCGGTGTCGGTGCCGAACCGCTCGGCCCGCCGCCGGGCCTCCGTGGCGAGCTGGGCGGCGCGGGCCGGGTCCTGGCCGGCCAGGGCGCGGGCGAGGTCGAGGGCCCAGGGGACCATCACCGGGTTGTGGTGGCCGCGGGCCGCCGCCGCCTTCTCCGCGGCCTCCAGTTCGTTGATGCCGTCCTGGGTGCGGCCCACGGCCAGCAGCAGCCGGCCGCGTACCGAGCGCGGGTCGGGCAGCACGATCGTCGACGGGTAGGGCGGGGCGAAGCCGTACTGCTCGGCGATCGCCCAGGCCGCCTCGACATGGCCACGGGCGAGCAGCGTGTCGACGAGATTGCAGGTGGCCGACCAGTACAACGGCAGCCCGCGGGCGACCCGGTCGGCGATGCGCAACGACTCGCGCAGGGACTCCTCGGCCTCCCGGAGGCGGCCGCGCCTGCGGTGGTTGAAGCCGAGGAAGGCGTGGGCGAGGGCGAGGTGGCCGCCGCTCCAGCCGGCCGTCTCATAGGTGCGCAGCGCGTCGGTGAACATGCTCTCCGCGCGGTCGAGCCGGTCGGTGTAGGTGTACGAGCTGGCCAGCATCATCAGGATCTCCAGGCCCCACTCGGTGTCGGTCCAGCCGAGTCCGGGTGCCAGGCGGCCGTTGACGAGGGCGCGGTCGCTGAGTTCGACGACGACCTCGGCGTTCTCCCCGTGGGTCATGGCGTCGAAGCCGCGCAGGATGAGCAGGGCCCGCTCGGAGTTGTCCCGGCCGGTGCACCGCGAGGCGAGTTCGGCGAGCCGCTCGGAGCGGCCCGGGGAGCCGGCCTCGCCCGCGTGGATGCCCTCCCACATGTACTGCACGGCCTGGAGCCGGAGTCGGGACGGTCCGGGTTCGTGCCGGGCGGCCTCGGCCTCGACCGTGCGGACGGCGTCGTCCAGCTGGTCGTTGTGGATCAGGGCCTGGGAGAGGCGGACGACGGCGTCGACGCGCTCGGCGCCGTCGAGGCCCGGCATGGCGAGCGCGGACTGGAGGTGGTCGACCGTGGTGGCGGGTGCGGTCAGGAGGGTGGCGCAGCCCAGTTCGTAGAGCACGCGCGCGTGGGACTCCGGCCGGGGCGGTTCCAGCAGGGCCCGCTCCAGACACCGGCGGGCCGCGTCGGGCGCGCCGACGGCGAGGTGTTCGCGGGCGGCCTCGCGCAGCTGCTCGACGAGTTCCTCGTCGTCGTCCGGGTGGACCTGGAGGAGGTACCGGGAGGCCATGGCCGCGCCGAGCCCGGAGTCGGTGACGACGCGGGCGGCGATGCCGTGCATCGCGGTGCACAGGGCGGGCGGGATCGAGTTGTAGACGGCGCTGGCGATGAGCGGGTGGACGAACTCCAGGTCGCCGTCCTCCAGGTCGCCGTCGCCGGCCGGGGCGGCGGCGGGGTCGGGTCCGGTCAGGATGCGGGCGCTGCGCAGGAGTTCGGCGCAGCGCACGGCGTCCTCGGTGCTCATGGTGGCGAGCTTGGCGACGAGGCCGACGGAGATGCCGGTGCCGAGGATGGCGGCCGCCCAGGCGAACCGGGTGGCCTCGATGCCGAGGCCTTCGAGCCGGGCGACGAGGCCGCTGCCGCGGGCGGAGCGGTTGAGGGCGCGCAGTTCGGGGGCCTGGGCCTCGACCGGTTCGAGTTCGCTGTCCTGGACCTTGGCGAGGAGTTCGACGGTCTCGTAGGGGTTGCCGCCGGTGACGGCCCACACCTCGCGGCAGAACGGGGCGTCGGCGTGCTCGCCCAGGGTGGCGCGGGTCAGCCGGGCGGTGGCGTCCGGGGTCAGCGCGCTGAGCGTGGTGACGGGGGCGTCCGCGGCGGTGGCGACGGCGTCGAGGTGGCGGGCGCTCTCTCCGCTGACGTCTCCGGGGCGGCGGGCCACCACGACCAGGACGGACAGGTCGTCGAGGCGCTCGACGAACGCGGCGAGCCAGCGCAGCGTCTCCTGGTCGGCCCAGTGGGCGTCGTCGACGAGGAGCACCAGCGGCCAGTCCCGGCGGGCGAGGCGGCGTACGGCGGCCACGAGGCCGTCGCACACGCCCTGCGGGTCGGCATTGCGCTCACCGGGCTCGGTCAGGCCGAGGGCGGGGCCGGCGATGTCGTACCAGTCGCCGAGGTACTCGCGCGCCTCCTCCGGCATCAGGGACACCAGGGCGGGCTGGAGCAGCTGCCGCAGCACGTTGAAGGGGACGGACTTGAGGGTCTCGCCGCCGCGGGCGGACCAGACGGTGCAGCCGCGTGCTTCCGCCATACGTCGTGCCTCGGCCAGCAGCGCGGTCTTGCCGAGTCCGGCCTCGCCCCGGAACATCAGGACGCTGCCCGAGGACGAGCGGTCCGCGCGCAGAGTGCCGATCGCCCGGTCGACGGCGGCGACCTCCTCGTCGCGCTCCCACAGGGCGGCCGAGGCGGCCTGTGCGGGCCGTGCCTCCGTCATCCCGTTACCTCCCCAAGTCGCCCGAACGACGTACGGACCTTGAGCGTAGCCGTCCGATCGGCCCGGTGGAGGGCGGTCGGGGCAGCTGTTCCCTCGACGGGTGACAGCGGGTGCGGGCGGGCGACGCGCCGGGCCTGTGACCTGTGCCCGCTTGTCTATTGACTGTCAGTCAGGAACCTTGTCCTGAACTGACCGGAAATCCATACCGGCCCTCTCATACGACTTTCACCGACGCCTCATACGGTGGGGGCATGACGCAGGTGACTCCTCCCGGTTGGTATCCCGATCCCGGGCAGACAAGTGACGGTCCCGCCACCGAGCGCTGGTGGGACGGCAAGGCATGGACTGACCAGACCCGCCCCGCGGGGTCGGCCGCCGCATGGGGTCCCCCGGCACAGGTCCACGACGCGGTGACGTATCCGGCGTACCCGGCGTATCCGGCCCAGCCGCCGGCCGGCGGGCGGCGGGGGTTGCGGACGGGCATAGCCGTCGCGGTCGCCGTCGCGGTCCTCGCCAGCATCGGCGTGGGCGTGTGGGCGCTGACCAGTGACGACGGCGGGGGCGGCGGCACCGCCAACTCCCAGCAGGGCCCGGGCGGCAACGGCGGCACCGGGGGTGGTCCCGGCGGTCCCGGTGGCCAGGGCGGCGGTCAGGGCGGACCGGGCGGCAACGGCGGGTCCGGGGGCTTCGGGGGTTCCGGGGGCTCTGGAGGCGTGTCGCCCTCGCCGCAGGGTTCGGAGGCGCCGAAGATCGAGAGCGGTGCGGTGTCCGACTCGATCAGCGGGATCAGCATCCCGATCCCGGACGGCTGGTACGGCCAGGAGATCCAGGTCGGCGCGTCGGTCACGTCCGACGCCTCCTACCAGTGCCCCGGCGAGACGTCCAAGACGTGCACGAAGGGCGGCGCCTACTCCGCGCCCGCCTCCGTCCTCGGCCACCAGGACAAGACGGCCGAGGCGGTCGCCAAGGCCGACATCAAGGCCAACGCCGAGGAGTCCTACGGCGGCACGACCTACGGCTCGATCACCTCCCACGACGTGCTCGCCTCCAAGGCGGTGACCGTCGCCGGGCAGAAGGGCTACCTGGTCCGCTGGAAGGCGGTCACCAGCAAGGGCGCCGACGGCTACGTCGAGTCGCTCGCCTTCCCCTCCCCCGCGAACGCGCGGCAGATCGTCGTGGTGCGCTTCGGCGTCGACGTCGGCGAGAAGCAGTCGGTCATCGACGAGATCACCAAGGGGATCAAGGTGTCGACGGGCGGCGGCAGCGGCCAGGACGTCTGAGACGCCCGCCGGACGACAGTCGGCCGGGTGGGGCACCTCTCCGCTCAAGAGGAACCCCACCCGGCCGGGGGGTGCGCGCCGCCCCCGTCCCCACGGTGCGGCGCGAGCAGGTCACCGTCCAGTCATCCCGTGGACGGCGGCCTGGGTCTTCGGGTCCTACGTCCTCATGTCAGGCCCAGCGCGGGCAGCACGACCGCGTCGACGAAGCGGACCAGATAGTCGGGATCGGCGTACTCCCCCTCCACCACGGGCCGCACCCGGATCACCCCGAACAACTGACACGGGATGTACTCCAGCGCCGGCTGGTCGGCGCTGATCTCGCCGCGTTCGACCCCGCGCTGGAGGATCTCGGTCAGCGCGGCGATCTCCGGGTGGACGAGCGCCTCGCGCAGCGCCGTCGCCAGTTCCGCGTCCTGGTTGACGGCGTGCCCGAGCGCCTGGAGCAGCTTGGTGTCGCCCGTCGACCACCGGCCCGCGGCGCGCGCGACCTCGCGCAGATCGCCCGCGAGCGACCCGGTGTCGATGCCCTCGAACTTCGACACCCGCCGGGAGCGCAGCGCGGCCACCACGAACTGGGGCTTGGTCTTCCACTGCCGGTAGAGCGTGGACTTGCTGCAGCGCGTGCTGGCGGCCACGCCGTCCATGGTCACGGCCTCGTAGCCGCACTCCCGGATCTGTTCGAGCACGGCGTCGAAGAACTCCTGCTCACGCTCGCGCGAGATTTTGGAGCGGCGCGAGGCGGCGACCGTCTCCGGTCCGTCCGCGGCCTGCGACGTCATGGGCTCTTCTCCTCGTTTTCGAGTGCGGCTCGAGCGGCCGCGGCCAGAGTGCTGAGGGCTGCTTCCCAGTGTGGCGTATGTCTATCGATACTCGAGTGTACCGGTACTCGACCGTATCGGTACACTGGCGTATCGGTACGCACCCGTATCGATGAGTGGGAACCGAGGAGCGCGATGAATTACGGGCGCTCCAGGAGTCACCAGCTCAGCCCGCACCACCGTCAGCGAAGGGGCCGGGGGATGAATGCCCGCACCGAGCCTTCAGAAGGAGAGACCGAGGCAATAGCCCGGCCTCCGCTCGTCCGTGAGCTCCTGCTCGTCGCAGGGCTCTTCCTCGTCTACAAGTTCGGCCGCCAGCTGGCGGCGGGGCACACCGGCGAGGCCTTCGACAACGCGCACCGCGTGTGGGACCTGGAACGGGCCGTCCATCTGCCCGGCGAGGGCTCGGTGCAGAACCTGCTGCTGCACGGCGACACCCTCGTGCACATCGCGAACACCTACTACGCGACGATCCACTTCCCGGCCACCGCGGCCTTCCTGATCTGGCTCTATATGCGCCGCCCCGGGCACTACGTATGGGCCCGCCGCGTCCTGGCCGCCGTCACCGCCGCCGCCCTGGTGGTGCACCTCGCGTTCCCGCTGGCCCCGCCGCGCATGCTCGCCGCGGCGGGCCTGGTCGACACCGCGAAGGTGTACGGGCCGTCGGTGTACGGCCCGCCGCAGACCGACCACCTCTCGAACCAGTTCGCGGCGATGCCGTCGCTGCACTTCGGCTGGGCCCTGATGGTGGCGATCGGCCTGATCGTGGCGACCAGGTCGCGGTGGCGCTGGCTGTGGCTGCTGCACCCGCTGCTGACCCTGACGGTGATCGTGGGCACCGCCAACCACTACTGGCTCGACGCGATCGTCGCCGCCGCCATGCTCGGCGTCGCGCTCGCGGTGCTCCACCCGCCGCACCGCACCACCACGACCGCCGGACGGGTCCAGGAGAACCCGGCCCCCGTCGAGGAGAAGCAGCACGTCCTGGTCGGAGCGGGCCGATGAGCGCCACCGTCCTCGCCGTCGTCCTGTCCCTGTTCTCCGCCGTCGCCTACGCGGCCGCGGCGGTCGCCCAGGAGCGGCTGGCCGCCCGGGATCCCGGCTCGGGGATGGCCCGGATGATCACCTCGGGCGCCTGGTGGGGGTCGGTCCTGCTGAACGCCTCCGCGGCGCTGCTGCACGTGGTGGCCCTCAAGTACGGTCCGCTCACCGTGGTCCAGCCGCTCGGCGCGCTCACCCTGGTGGCCGCGGTACCGATGGGCGCGCGCGTCGCCGGGCGCCGGGTCAGCGCGACGGAGTGGCGGGGTACGGCGCTCACGCTGCTCGGGCTGGCCGCGATCCTGGTCACGGCCTCCGGGTCGGCGCCCGATGCCGTGCTGAGCACGCCCGAGGCGCTCGCCGTCGCCGGTGTGACGGCCGCGCTGATCGGTCTGCTGGCCCGCAGGGGCGCCCGTCCCGGACTGCGGCACGCGACCGGCTCCGGCTTCGCCTCCGGGGTCGCCTCGGCGCTCACCCAGACGGTGACGGTGGCGGCGACCGACCGCTCGGAGTCGCTGCTGAGCGTGCAGGTCATCGGCGTGGCCCTGCTGGTCGCGGCGTTCGCGGCGGGCGGTCTGCTGCTGTCGCAGGTCGCCTATCGGGGCGGCCTCGGGGCCCCGCTCGCGGTGGTGACCCTGGCGAACCCGGTGGCCGCCGCGGTGATCGGCCTCTCCCTGCTCGGTGAACGCCTCCAGGGCGGCGCCGCGGGCGTCCTGCTGGCGCTGGCCGGAGCGGGCGTGGCGGCCTGGGGTGTGGTGCTGCTGACCCGGGTCACGCCGCAGCCAGCGTCCGCGCCCAGCAAGGTCGTCGCCTCCGGCGGGCCCGCGACCGCCAACGGGGTTGCCGCCGACCCGGTGGCCACCGTCGCCGCCGTCAGCGACCACCCCGTGGCCGCCGTACTGGCTCTGGAGTCCGCGAGGGCGGCGACCGAGCAGGGGCTGCTGCCCCGGCAGCCGAAGCAACCGGGGCATCTCACGTCCCTCTGATCCGGCTGATCCGGCTACTCGGCGATGATCGCCGGGTCGCTCACGCCCGGGAGCCCGTTCTCGACGTGCCCGGCGAAGCCGCGCAGGAACGCGGGGTCGGCGTCGGAGGTGACGGTCAGGTCGTACCAGCGCCGGCTCGCGGCGAGGCCGACCGTGCGCTTGACGGTGGCGCCGGGCCGCACGGTCACGGACGTGGCGGCACCGCCGTACCCGTTGACGATCTTCAGGCGGACGCTCGCGGTCCCCTGGTTGGTGAAGACCAGCTCGACGTCGTCACCGCAGTGCCGCGCGGTGACCTCGGGACCGGCCGTCTTGTTGACGCCCTTGAAGGAGCGCACGAACCCGTTGGGGCCGTGCACGGTCAGGTCGTACGACCCGTTCGAGTACGCCGAGTTCCAGGTGTCGGCGACGGACTTGCCGGCCTCGGTGGTGTAGGTCCAGGGCCCGTCGGTGCGGTTGCCGGACGTGACCAGGAAGCCCGCGCCCGCCTTGGCGCCGGAGGCGAAGGTCAGCGTGAACTTGCCGGCCGCCGCGTCGACGGAACCGTCCACGCGCGGGGCGTACTTCAGCGGGCGGGCCGGGCGCACGCCGCGTTCCTGCTTCGGCAGCACCGGGTGGGCCGGCGGGGTCGGCACGTAGTCGGGGTGGCGCAGCCGGTCCGGCGGCGCGTAGCCGGCGGTGTCCGGGAGGGCGACCGGCTTGGTGTCCGTGCGGGAGAAGTCGAAGGCCGCGGTCAGGTCGCCGCAGACGGTCCGGCGCCAGGGCGAGATGTTCGGCTCGTGCACCCCGAAGCGGCGCTCCATGAACCGGATGATCGAGGTGTGGTCGAGGGTCTCGGAGCAGACGTAACCGCCCTTGCTCCAGGGCGAGACGACGAGCATCGGCACCCGCTGGCCGAGCCCGTAGGGGCCGGCGACATGGCCGCTGTCGCCCTTGAAGAGGTCGAGGGCCGGGTCGACGGTCGACTTGCCCTGCGCGGCGGAGGCCGGTGGGAAGGCCGGGACGACGTGGTCGAAGAAGCCGTCGTTCTCGTCGTACGTGATGAACAGCGCGGTCTTCGCCCACACCTCCGGTACCGAGGTCAGCGCGTCGAGGACCTGGGCGATGTACCAGGCGCCGTAGTTGGCGGGCCAGTTGGGGTGCTCGGTGAAGGCCTCGGGGGCGACGACCCAGGAGATCTTCGGGAGCTTGCCGGCCTTGACGTCGGCGCGCAGCTGGTCGAAGTAGCCCTCGCCCTTGGTGTAGTCGGTGCCGGTGCGGGCCTTGTCGTAGAGCGGGTCGCCGGGCTGGGCGTTGCGGTACTGGTTGAAGTACAGCAGGGAGTTGTCGCCGTAGTTGCCGCGGTAGGCGTCGTTGATCCAGCCCCAGGAACCGGCCGCGTCGAGGCCGTCGCCGACGTCCTGGTAGATCTTCCAGGAGACGCCCGCCTGCTCCAGGCGTTCGGGGTACGTCGTCCAGCCGTAGCCGACCTCGTCGTTGCCGAGGACGGGCCCGCCGCCCTTGCCGTCGTTGCCGGTGTAACCCGTCCACATGTAGTAGCGGTTGGGGTCGGTCGAGCCGATGAACGAGCAGTGGTAGGCGTCGCAGACGGTGAAGGAGTCGGCGAGCGCGTAGTGGAACGGGATGTCCTTGCGTTCCAGGTACGCCATCGTCGTGGAGCCCTTGGACGGCACCCACTTGTCGTACTTGCCGCCCGCGAAGGCCGCGTGGCCGTCGTTCCAGCCGTGCGGGAGGTCCTGGACGAACGCCAGGCCCAGGTCGTCGTGGTCGGGGCGGAACGGCAGGATCTCCTTGCCCGCGCTGTCCTTCTGGTGCCAGACCGACTGGCCGTTCGCCTGCTTGACGGGCCGCGGGTCCCCGAAGCCGCGGACACCGCGCAGCTTGCCGAAGTAGTGGTCGAAGGAGCGGTTCTCCTGCATCAGGACGACGATGTGCTCGACGTCCTCGATCGATCCCGTGCGGTGGTTCGCCGGGAGCGCGGCCGCGCGCTGGATGCTGCTGGACAGCGCGGTGAACGCCGTGGTGGCGCCCGCGACTTGGAGGAATCTGCGCCGATTGACTTCGGGCATGGGTGAGTTCTGCCTCTCATCCTGGGGTGCGGATGGCCGGAACGTGACGGAAGGTGCGCGCAGCGAGTGTTCCAAGAGCACCAAACGTCAGGGAAGGGTCCGGTGACACTGATGTGAAAGTCGCCGGTACGCGAGGTGCTCCGGACAGGCCGCCGCCTCCCGTGACGAACGCCGTGGCCCTGGCCTCCGTCGCCCGAATGGCTTCGCACGGCGTGCCGCCACGCCCGCGGTCGGCGGAAATGGAGCAAGCACGCACCCCGAGCGTTGGAGACCTCATGAGTGGCCCGCCCGAGCCCAGCGGCTCCGCGCCCGCCCCGCAGGACACCACCCCCGCGGACGGCGCCGCCCGGCGCGGCTCCCGGCCTGGGCGGATCGCGCGGAGCACGGGCTCGGCCGTCCTCATCGTGCTGACCTGCCTCCTCGTGCCCGTCGCCCTGCTGACGGTGTGGGTGCACGACATCGCGCTCGACACCGACCGCTACGTCGCCACGGTCAAGCCCCTGGCCACCGACCCGGCCGTCCAGGACGCGGCCGTCCGCCGCATCAGCGCGGCCGCCGACGTACGCGTGGACGGTGACCAGGCCGCCGCGGACATCGCGAGCTGGCTGACCTCGCAGGGTCTGCCGCCCCGTGCCGCCGCGGCCGTACGCAACCTCGGCCCGCAGCTGGACTCCGCCGTCGACAACACGGTGACCAAGATCGCCACCCGGTTCGTCGAGAGCGACCGCTTCGAGAAGGTGTGGACGAACGCCAACCGGGCCGCCCACAACACCGTCGTGCACGCGCTCACCGGCGAGGGCCGCGGTGCCGTCGGGGTCAGCGGCGGCACGGTGACGCTCGACGTCGGCACGGCCGTCGACCGGGTCAAACAGGAACTGGTGGACGCGGGGCTGTCCCCGGCCTCGAAGATCCCCGAGGTCGACAAGCAGATGGTGCTCTTCCACTCCGACCAGCTCGGGAAGATCCGCAAGGGCGCCCATCTGCTGGATGTGATGGGCGACTGGTTCCCCGTGCTCGTCGTGGCCCTCGGCGCGGCCGGGGTGCTGCTGGCCCACCGGCGGCGCCGCGCCCTCGCGCGCACCGCCCTCGGCGCGGCCTTCGCCTGCCTGGTCGTGGCCATCGCCCTGGTCGTCGCCCGCCACTACTACCTGGACCACCTCCCGCCCCAGATCCAGTCCCATGCCGCCGCGGCCGCGGTCTTCGACACCCTGCTGCACTTCCTGCGGGTCAGCCTGCGGACCGGGATCGTGCTCGGCGTCGTCATCGCGCTCGGCGCCTATCTCATCGGCCCCGGGCGGCTCCCCATGGCCGTGCGCAGGACGTCGGAGCGCACCGCGGACTCCGCGGCGACCTGGGCGTACGGCCACCAGGTGCGCACCGGGCGGGCCGGGACCTGGACGCAGGACCACCGGCGGTGGATCACGCTGGCCGCCCTGTTGATCGTGGCGCTGGTCTTCGCCCTATGGAACCGTCCGACCGCGCTGACGATCCTGCTGCTGGTGCTCGTCCTGCTGGCGGTGCTGGCCCTGGTCGCCCTGCTCGCCGCCTCGGGCCGCGCCACGCTGGCCGCCGAACAGGGGACGCCGGCCGGCCGGGACGGGGATCAGCTGTAGGCGTCCTCGACGGCGACTTGTCGCACGGTGCGCAGTGTCGTGCGGAGACGGTCCAGGTCGGTCGAACCCAGGGCGAGGCGGAGCGCCTGGGGTGTGTGGGTCGTGGTGGTGAAGGGCTCCGCGGTGCTCACCGAGATGTGCCGGCGGGCCAGGGTGGCGGTCAGCCGGTCTGCGCGGGCGTCGTCGGGCAACGGCAGCCACACGAAGTACGAGGACGGGTGGCCGACGAGGGGCAGGCCCGCCAGTTCCTGTCGGGCGATCGCCTGGCGGGCCTTGGCGTCCTCCCGCTTCCGCGCCTCCAGGTGGTCGACCGTGCCGTCGTCGAGCCAGCCGCAGGCGATGGCGGTGGTGAGGGCCGGGGTGTTCCAGATGGTGGCCCGGACGGCGCGTTCGAGGGACAGCACCCGGTGCGCGGGGGCGACGACGAAGCCGACGCGGAGGCCGGTGGCGATGTTCTTGGACAGTCCCGTGACGTGGACGGTGATGTCCGGCGCGGTGGCGGCCAGCGGCGGGGGCGGGTCCTCGGCCAGGTAGGCGTAGGAGGCGTCCTCGATGAGGAGCGAGCCGTGCTGCCGGGCGATCTCGATCAGGCGGGTGCGCTCGTCGGCCGGCATGACCCGGCCGAGGGGGTTGTGCAGCGTCGGCATGGTGTAGATCGCGCGGACCGGGCGGCGCGCGCACACCTGGGCGAGGGTGTCGAGGTCCGGCCCGTCGGGGGTGACGGGGATGGGCTCCAGGTCCAGCCGGAAGGCTTCCGCGAGCACCTTGAAGCCCGGGTAGGTGAGGGCGTCGACCGCGACGACGTCACCGGCGCCGAGCGTGGCCATGACGGTGACGGCCAGGCCGTGCTGGGCGCCGTTGACGACGAGGATGTGGTCCGGGTCCGGGTCGAGGCCTCGGCGTCGCACGTGCCGGGCGATGGAGGCCCGGTCCTGGGGGCGTCCGCGATGGGGCTGGTAGCTGAGCAGCGAGTCGAGGTCGCCGGAGCCGGCGAGTCCGCGCAGTGCCTGCCGCAGGAGGTCGGCCTGGCCGGGCAGCGAGGGGTAGTTGAAGTTGAGGTCGACCGCGTCGGTGGCGACGACCTGCAGATCGATGCCGTGTCCGGCGGGCACCGCGATGTCCCGTACGAAGGTGCCGCGGCCCTGTTCCCGGCTGACCAGGCCCATCGCCTCCAGCTCGGCGTACACGCGGGTCGCCGTCACCACGGCGATGCCCTCCCGCGCGGCGAGCCCGCGGTGGGTGGGCAGCCGGGTGCCCGCGGCGAGCCGTCCGGAGCGGATGTCGGACGCGAGCGCGTCGACCAGGGTCTTGTAGCGCGGGGCTGCCATGGGGCGAAGTGTATCCATGACAATTCTTTGACTGTCCTGTTCACGGGTCCCTACGGTCGTGAGCAGCCGGGACCCACTCCTCCGGAAGGACAGCTGCCGTGCACATCGCCATCCTCACCTTCGAGGGCTACAACGAGCTCGACTCCCTGATCGCCCTCGGCGTGCTCAACCGCGTGAAGTCCGACGGATGGCGCGTCACCCTCGCCACCCCGAGCCCCAGGGTGACGTCGATGAACGGCGTGACCATCGAGCAGATGTCGACGCTGGAGGAGGCGTGCGCCGCCGACGCCGTCATCGTCGGCAGCGGCATCGCCACCCGTGAGGTCGTCGAGGACGAGGCGATCATGAGCGTGCTGCGCGGCCTGGACCCCGCCCGCCAGCTCATCGCGGCCCAGTGCTCCGGCGCGCTCGTGCTGGCCAGGCTCGGCCTGCTCCGCTCGATCCCGGCCTGCACCGACCTCACCACCAAGCCGTGGGTCGTCGCCGCCGGGGTCGAGGTGCTCGACCAGCCCTTCTACGCCCAGGCCAACATCGCCACGGCCGGCGGCTGCCTCGCCTCGCCCTACCTCGCCGCCTGGATCATCGCCCGCCTCGAGGGCCAGGACGCCGCGGAGAGCGCGCTGCACTACGTCGCGCCGGTCGGCGAGAAGGAGGAGTACGTCGAGCGCGCCCGACGCGCCATCACTCCGTACCTGCCGACCCTCGCGCCGGCGACGGCCTGAGACATCGGGCTGGGCGGATCCCTCCCCCTCAACAGGCCTTCTCCACCGCTCCTTCCGTGAGACGGAAGCCGTATTGCGCCCCCGCGACGCCCTTCCCGACGATGACACCGTCACCGACCGACGGGAGCCGCAACGATGCCGCACACCACCGCCTTCGCCCGCAACCAGTGGTACGTCGCCGCCTACAGCCATGAGGTGGGGCGCGAGGAACTGCTGGGCCGCACGATCCTCGGTGAACCGCTCGTCTTCTACCGCACCGAGGAGGACGGGACGCCCGTCGCGCTCGCCGACCGGTGCGTGCACCGCCGCTACCCGCTGCACGAGAAGCCCAGCCGGCTCGACGGCGACCGACTCGTGTGCGGGTACCACGGGTTCACGTACGACACCAGCGGCACGTGTGTGTACGTGCCGGGTCAGAAGCGTGTTCCGCGTACGGCCCGCGTCGCCTCGTACCCGATCGTCGAGCAGGACTCGCTGATCTGGGTGTGGATCGGCGACCCGGCGCTCGCCGACGCCGGCACCATCCCGCGGGCCCGGCACCTCGACTCCCCCGGCTGGGTCACCGTGCGCGGCATGGAGCCCATCGACGCCGACTACGGCCTCCTCGTCGACAACCTCCTCGACCTCTCCCACGAGACGTATCTGCACGGCGGGTACATCGGCACCCCGGAGGTCGCCGAGACGCCGATCACGACGGAGGTCGACGAGGGCGCGGGAATCGTCCGGGTCAGCCGGCACATGGACGACGCCGACTGCCCGCCGTTCTACGCCAAGTCCACCGGGATATCGGGGCGGATCACGCGCTGGCAGGACATCGAGTACCACGCGCCCTGCCTCTATCTGCTGCACAGCCGCGTCGCACCGGTCGGCGTGGTACCCGAGGCGGACGGCAGCGACCCGGGCGGCTTCCACACCGAGATCACCTACGCCATCACCCCGTCCGAGGACGGCAAGGTGTACGACTTCTGGGCGGTCTCGCGGGACTGGGCGACGGACGACGCCGAGGTCACCGAGTTCCTGCGGGGCAACAACCACACCGTCGTCATGCAGGACGTCGACGCCCTCAACCTGCTGCAGAGGACGCTCGGTTCGGAGCGTACGGGGTACCAGGAGCTCAGCATCAACATCGACACCGGCGGCCTCGCCGCCCGCCGTATCCTCGCCCGGCTGGTCGAGGAGGGCGACAAGCCCGTGGAGAAGGTCCTGTGAGCAACACCCCGACCGGCGAGATCTACCGCATCGACTGGCTGCCGGGCACGGACGTCCTGCACGGCACCTGTCACTGCGGCCGCGAGCACACCGCGCAGGACCCGATCGAGATGTGGGAGTGGATGCTGGCCCACCCGCAGGGGCACGAGGTGGCGACAGATGACTGACGTGCACGAGACCGAACTCGTCGTCGAGCGAAGGGAGTTCGCCGCCGACGGAGTGCTCGCCCTCACTCTGCGCCACCCGCTCGGCGAACCGCTCCCGGCCTGGGAGCCCGGCGCCCATGTCGACGTCCTTCTCGGTCCTGGCCTGGAGCGCCAGTACTCCCTGTGCGGTGACCCGTCCGACGGCACCAGCTGGCGGATCGCCGTGCTGCGCGAGCCGGCCGGGCGCGGCGGATCGGCCCATGTGCACGAGCAGTTGGGGCAGGGCGACAAGGTGCGGGTGCGCGGGCCGCGCAACCACTTCGCCCTCAGGCCCGCCCCCCGCTACCGCTTCATCGCGGGCGGCATCGGCATCACCCCGATCCTGCCGATGCTGGCGGCGGCGGAGGCCGCCGGGGCGGAATGGTCGCTGCTCTACGGCGGCCGGACGCGTCAATCCATGGCGTTCACCGAGGAGTTGAGCCGCTACGGCGATCGCGTCACCGTCGCTCCCCAGGACGAATCCGGTCTCCTCGACCTCGCCTCAGTGCTCGACGGCGTTCCCGAGGACACGCTCGTCTACTGCTGCGGACCCGGGCCGCTCCTGGACGCCGTGCAGGCACGCTGCCCGGCCGGGCTGCTGCACCTGGAGCGGTTCACGCCGAAGGAGCAGGAGACCGGCGAGGACACGGAGTTCGAGGTCGAGCTGGCCCGGAGCGGCCGGACCGTGACCGTCCCGGCGGACGTCTCGGTGCTCGACGCCGTGCGCGCCGCCGGTGTGGAGGTGCTGTACTCCTGCACCGAGGGCACCTGCGGGACGTGCGAGACCGACGTCCTCGACGGCACCCCGGACCACCGGGACTCGGTGCTCACGGACGAGGAGCAGGAGGCCGGGGAGACGATGATGATCTGTGTGTCCCGGTGCCGGGGACGGCGGCTCGTCCTCGACCTGTAGGGGTCCGTCCGGCGCAAGTGTCAACAATATTGTCAGCCGAAGGCATTGACCAAGGCGGCGCAAGACTCTACTTTCGCGCAGTGCACCACTGTGCGCCACGCGCACAACCTGTCGGAACAACGAAGTCTGCACAGGAGGAGCCATGCGTCGCCTGCTCGCCGCCGCCGCGGCTGGAGCATTCCTCGTCACCGTGACGGCCTGTGGCTCGTCCGACGGATCCGGATCCTCGGACAGTTCGTCATCCGGCGGGACCACCGAAGTGAAGGTCGGGGTCATACCGATCGTCGATGTCGCCCCGCTGTATCTGGGCCAGAAGAAGGGCTTCTTCAAGAAGCAGGGCCTGGAACTGGAGATGACTCTCGCGCAGGGCGGCGCGGCGATCGTGCCCGGCGTGGCCAGCGGTCAGTTCTCGTTCGGCTTCTCCAACTCGACGTCGCTGATGGTCGCCCAGTCCAACAACGTGCCGGTGAAGGTCGTCACCAACGGCATCGCGTCAACGGGCGTGCAGGGCAAGGACTTCGGCGCACTCGTCGTCAAGGGTGACAGCCCGCTCAAGTCGGCCGACCAGTTGGAGGGCAAGAAGGTCGCGATCAACACCCTGAAGAACATCAACGAGACCGCGGTGCGCGAGTCGGTGCGCAAGGCGGGCGGCGACCCGGACAAGGTCAGGTTCGTCGAGCTCGCCTTCGACCAGATGCCGGCCGCGCTCGACGGCGGGCAGATCGACGCGGCGATGGTCGTCGAACCGGCGCTGGCCACGGTGAAGAGCCAGGGCGGCCGGGAGATCGCCTCGCCGCTGGTCGACGTCGCCCCGAACCTGACCGTGGCGATGTACTTCACCTCCACGTCGTACGCATCCCAACACCCGGACGTCGTCAAGAAGTTCAAGGCGGCCGCGGCCGAGTCGCTCGCGTACGCCGACGCCCACCCGGACGAGGCCCGCGCGATCGTGACGACGTACACGAAGATCCCGGCGGCCGTGCTGGCGAAGGTCACCCTGCCCGCCTGGCCCGCCGAACCGGACCGCGCCTCGCTGGACGCGCTGGAGAAGCTCGGCCAGGACGACGGCCTCTTCAAGACGTCCCCCGACCTCGACAAGCTGCTGCCGTGAAGGGACAGAACCTCGCACTCGGTGCGGCCGGGCTCGCGGTCTTCCTCGCGCTGGGTGAGGTGGTGCCGCGGCTCGGGCTGGTCAAGGAGGCCTACTTCCCGCCCGCCAGCCGGATCGCCGACGCGCTGGCCGACGAACTCTCCGACGGCACCTTCTGGACGGCCCTCGGCGACACCCTCACCGGCTGGGGACTGGGCCTGCTGATCGCCTCGACCGCCGGCATCGTGGCGGGCGTCGTCATCTCGGTGGTCCCGTACCTGAGGGACGCCACCGCCTCCACCATCGAGTTCCTGCGCCCCATCCCGTCGGTCGCGCTGATCCCGCTGGCCGTCCTGCTGTACGGCACCGAACTGAGGTCGGTGCTCCTCCTCGTCGTGTACGCCTCCTTCTGGCAGGTGCTGATCCAGGTCCTGTACGGCGTCCAGGACGTCGACCCGGTCGCCGAGGAGACGGCACGGTCGTACGGGCTCGGCACCTGGGCCCGGGTCCGCCATGTGCTGTGGCCGACCGCGCTGCCGTACGTCATGACCGGCGTACGGCTCGCGGCGGCCGTCGCGCTGATCCTCGCCGTGACCGCCGAACTCGTCATCGGCGCACCGGGGTTGGGGCAGCGGATCGCGGTCGCGCAGAACTCCCAGGCGGTACCCGAGATGTACGCTCTCGTCGTGGTCACCGGCCTGCTGGGCCTGCTCATCAACGTGGGTGCCCGCACGGTGGAGCGGCGGGCGCTGGCCTGGCACCAGTCGGTGCGCGGGGAGGTGGCGGTGTGAGGCGCGTCCTGCTGCGGGTCTTCTTCGTGCTCGCGCTGCCCGTACTCCTGGTCGGCGTCTGGTGGTTGGCCTCGGACGGCAGCACCAACGTGTTCTGGCCGCCGCTGCGGACCATCCTCAAGACCTTCCCGGACGTCTGGACGGCCGACCGCCTCAAGGACGACGTCCTGCCCAGTCTGCTGCGCCTGACGGCCGGTTACGCCTGCGCCGCGGTCGTGGGGGTCGCGATCGGCACGGTCATCGGCTCGTACCGGAGGGTGCGGGCGTTCTGCGAGCCGGTGCTGGAGTTCCTGCGGGCGGTGCCTCCTCCCGTGCTGGTGCCGGTCATCATGCTGTTCGCCGGCATCGGCGACACCATGAAGATCGCCGTGATCGCCAGCGGCTGCGTCTGGCCGGTCCTCCTCAACACCGTGGAGGGCGTACGGGCGGTGGACCCGGTGATGGCGGAGACGGCGCGGTCGTACGGCATCTCCGGCGTCGCCCGGCTCAAGGACGTGGTGCTGCGCTCGGCGAGCCCGCAGATCTTCGCGGGGCTCCGCCAGGCGCTGTCGATCGGCATCATCCTGATGGTCATCAGCGAGATGTTCGCCGCCAGCAACGGCATCGGCTTCACCGTCGTGCAGTTCCAGCGGAGTTTCGCGATCCCCGACATGTGGACCGGCATCCTGGTCCTCGGTCTGCTCGGCTTCCTCCTCTCCGTGGTCTTCCAGGTGGTCGAGCGGCGGGTGCTCGGCTGGTACCACGGTCTGCGGGCCTCGGCCCGGCGGTCCCCGTGACCCTCATGAAAGGGCGGTCCATGCACGCACTGGTCGTATCCGGCCTGCAGAAGGTCTACGAGGGGTCAGGGCGCCGGGTGGAGGCGGTCCGCGACCTCACCTTCACCGTCGAGGCGGGCGAACTCGTCTGTCTCGTCGGCCCGTCGGGCTGCGGCAAGACGACGCTGCTGAAGTGCATGGGCGGACTGCTCACCCCGACCGCCGGCGAAGTCCGCCTCGCCGGGGAGAAGGTGAACGGCCCGCCGCCGGGGATGGCGTTCGTCTTCCAGGAGTACGGTCGCAGCCTCTTCCCGTGGATGCGGGTCGGCGAGAACGTCGAACTCCCGCTGAAGCAGAAGGGGTTGAGCAAGGCGCGGCGCCGGGAGCTGGTCTCCGACGCGCTGGCGTCGGTCGGCCTCGCGGATGCCGCCGGGGCCTATCCCTGGCAGCTCTCGGGCGGCATGCAGCAGCGGGTCGCGATCGCCCGGGCGCTGGCGTACGAGCCCCAGGTGCTGCTGATGGACGAGCCGTTCGCGGCCGTGGACGCCCAGACCAGGGCCGATCTGGAGGATCTCGTACGAGGGCTGTGGCGGGAGCGCGGGATCACGATCCTGTTCGTCACCCATGACATCGACGAGGCCGTGTATCTGGGCCAGCGGGTGATCGTGCTCTCCGCCTCCCCGACCGTCGTGCAGGAGCAGCTCAAGGTCGATCTGCCGGACGAGCGCGACCAGTTGCACACCCGGGTGGCCCCGCGCTTCGCCGAGCTGCGGACCCATGTGTACGAGCAGATCCAGTCGGCGAAGCGCGGGACGTCCTCCCTCGCTAAGACAGATAGGCCTCCACTTCACTGAACTGGCCTGCGGGCCAGCCGGTGTTGGCGCTCACCGACAGGCGCAGATAGCGCAGGTTCGTGCCGCTCGGCAGGGTGACCGTGGCGGTGTTGCCGGTGGCCGGGTCGAAGCGGTAGCCGGTCGCGCCGACGACCGTGGCATAGGCGGAGCCGTCGGTGCTGCCCAGCACGGTGATGGTCTGCGTACGCGCGCCCCAGGCCGCGGACGGCGGCAGCTTCAGCACGAGGCGCCGGACCGCCTCCGCCGATCCGAGGTCGACGGTCCAGGACTGCGGGAAGGCGTTGTTGGTGGACTCCCAGTAGCTGTTCGCGTCGCCGTCGACCGCCTTGCCGGGTGTGTAGACGTCCTGGGAGCCGGTCGCGGTGGCCGGGCGGCCCTTGGCGAGGTTGCGGGTCGGGTCCGGGGCCGGGTTGCCCTGCCCGGGCTGCGGCCAGGTCGAGCAGTCGGACCAGGTACTGCTCCAGCCGGAGTTGCCGCCGCCGTCGGTGAGCGCGAAGGTGCCGGAGCTCGCCGGGTAGGGGCAGTTGTAGACGCCGGCCGAGCCTACCGAGGTCGCCGTGACGTTGCGGAAGGTGGCGGCACCCTGGGCCTCCGCCTGGACGACGACCGTGCCGGTGTTGCGGACGGTCGCGCCGTCGACGGTGACGTTGCGGACCGGGTGTCCCTGTCCGCCTCCGGAGACGAACTCGAAGGCGCTGTACGGGCTGTCGGTGATGGTGGTGTTGGTGATGTTGACGGTGGCGTTGACGGCGCTGTCGTAGGAGTCGACGCGCAGGGCGCCCATCGGGTGGTTCCAGTTGGGGTTCATCGCGCCGGTGCGGACGAGGGTGTTGCCGTCGACCGTGATCGTGCCCGCGAGGGGTGAGAAGGGGTCGAGGAACTTCTGGTTGGAGATCGCGATGCCGCTGCCGAGGGCGTTGGTGTCGGAGACCAGGTTGTTCTTCACGGCGATGTCGGTGCCGCCGTAGATCGCGATGCCGTTGGCCAGGTTCGGCTGGCTGATGGTGTTGTTCTCGAAGCTGCTGTTGGTGTCCGGCGCGTACAGCGACCACATGGCGAGCGCGTCGTCGCCCTGGTTGCGCAGGAAGTTGTTCCGGACGCGGACGCCACGGGCGTTGCCGTTGAGGTTGAGACCGTCGGCGGTGGTGTCGAGGAAGCGGTTGTTCTCGACGACGAGGTTGTCGTTGTTGCCCATCAGCCAGAGGCCGACCTTGAGGTGCTGGAGCCACATCCCGGAGACCGAACTGCCGGGTCCCAGCGCGCCGTTGACAAAGTTGTCCGGGTTGGAGTCGACGCGTTCGGTGACCTCGCCGATGACCGCGAAGTCCTTGATGTGGACGCCGCCGGACGAGCCGGCCTGGTCGATGAAGCGGGAGGTGTGCACGACGGTGTGCCAGCTTCCGGCCCCTTGCAGGGTGACGTTCTGCACCCCGCTCAGCGCGGACGTCAGCTTGTAGTCGCCGGGCGGGATCCACACCACTCCCCCTTGCGCGGCGGAGATGGCGTCCCGGAAGGCCTGCGTGGAGTCGCCGTTGCCGCTGGGGTCGGCGCCCTTGGAGGTGACGGAGACGGACCCGGCGGGCTGGGTGGCAGCGGCGGCGACCTGCTCGAAGTCGGCGACGTCCACGGTGACCTGGGTGCCCGTGGCCTGGAAGGCGACCTTGTCGCCCGCCTGGACGTTCTGGCCGAGCAACAGGCGGGCGTTGTCGAAGAAATGGTGCTGCTTGGCGCCGGGGATCCAACTCGTGTCGATGTACGAGTACTTGGAGGTGACGGGCAGGGTCCTGGCGAGCTTGGTGCCGTTGACGTACACGTCGAGCGAGCCGGACTGACCGTCGGGGACGCTGTAGGCGAGGTTCACGGCGTTGGCCGCGCGCGGCACGGTGAACTCGACGCGCTGGCCGGAGGTCAGTCGTACCGCCTGCCGCCCGGACGCCTCGGAGGCGAGGGTGCCCTGTGTGTAGTCGGGGCCGATCTTCGTGCCGGTGCTCGTCGCGGACTCGGCCTCGACCGAGGTGAAGGGGAGGGAGGCGCCCGAGGCTGCGTGGGCGGTGGGGGTGGTGGCGGTGAGGAGGCCGGCGGAAAGGGCCGTGATCACCAACACTGGCATGCCCCTGACAGTTCTCTGCATGTGCTGATCCCTTCTCGGTGGGGGTGGGGGTTCAGGCTCGGAGCCAGACCGCGACGTCCTTCGGAAGGCGTCCGGCGGAGTCCAGCGGACCGCTGCCGAGGAGAAGCGCACTGTGCGCCGGCAGTTCGGCCGGGGTGTCGGCGAGGTTCACCACGCACAGCACGCCCTCCGCGCGGGCGAAGGCGAGCACGCCGTCCGGCGCGGGCAGCCAGGTGAGCGGGCCGTCGCCGAACTCCGGCCGGAGTCTGATCGCCTCGCGGTACAGGGTGAGCATCGAGCCGGGGTCACCGGACTGGCGGTCGGCCGCGTAGGCCGGCCAGTCGTCGGGCTGCGGCAGCCAGGGATCGCCCCCGAACCCGGCGTGGGGCGCCTCGGCCGCCCACGGCAGCGGCACCCGGCACCCGTCCCGCCCCGGGTCCGAGCCGCCCGACCGGAAGTGCATGGGGTCCTCGATCCGGTCGCGGGGGACGTCCACCTCGGGCAGCCCCAGCTCTTCGCCCTGGTAGACGTAGACGGCGCCGGGCAGGGCCAGCGACAGCAGGGCGGCCGCGCGGGCCCGCCGGGTGCCGAGGGCGAGGTCGGTCGGGGTGCCGAAGGCCTTGGTGGCGAAGTCGAAGCCGGTGTCGGCGCGGCCGTAGCGGGTGACCGTACGGGTCACGTCGTGGTTGCACAGCACCCAGGTGGCGGGGGCGCCGACCGGGGCGTGCTCGGCGAGGGTCTCGTCGATGGCCGTGCGCAGCCGTCCGGCGTCCCAGGGGCAGGTCATGAAGGCGAAGTTGAAGGCGGTGTGGAGTTCGTCGGGGCGCAGATAGCGGGTGAAACGCTCGGTGTCGGGGAGCCACACCTCGCCGACGAAGATCCCGTCGTACTCGTCGGCGATCTTCCGCCAGGAGCGGTAGACGGTGTGGAGTTCGTCGCGGTCGACGTACGGGTGCGGGTCGCGGCCCTGGACGAAGTCCGGCAGGCGGGGGTCCTTGACGAGGAGGGCGGCCGAATCGATGCGGACGCCGGCGACGCCGCGCTCGAACCAGAAGCGCAGGATGTCCTCGTGCTCCTGGCGGACGGCGGGGTGAGCCCAGTTGAGGTCGGGCTGTTCGGGGGCGAAGAGGTGCAGGTACCAGTCGCCGTCGTCGAGCCGGGTCCAGGCGGGCCCGCCGAACTCCGATCGCCAGTCGTTGGGCGGCAGTTGGCCGTCGGCGCCGCGTCCGGGGCGGAAGTGGAACAGCTCTCGCTCGGGGCCGCCCGCCCGTGCCGCCCGGAACCAGGGGTGCTGGTCGGAGACGTGGTTGGGCACGATGTCGACGATGGTCCTGATGCCGAGTTCCCGGGCCTCCGCGATCAGCTTCTCGGCCTCGGCGAGGGTGCCGAAGGCCGGGTCGATCGCGCGGTAGTCGGCGACGTCGTAGCCGCCGTCCTTCAGCGGTGAGAGGTACCAGGGGGTGAACCAGAGCGCGTCCACCCCGAGTTCGGCGAGGTACGGCAGCCGGGCCCGCACCCCGGCGAGGTCGCCGGTGCCGTCTGCGTCGCCGTCGGCGAAGCTGCGGACGTAGACCTGGTAGATGACGGCGGAGCGCCACCAGTCCGTGGGCTGTCCCACTGGGGGTTCCCTTCTGTAGGCGTACGGGCGGTGTCAGCCCTTCGTGCCGCCCGCGCTGATCCCGGCGATGATGTGCCGCTGGAAGACCAGGAACAGGGCGACCATCGGGATGCTGGCGATGACCATCGCGGCGATGAGCACGGTGAGTTGGATGTTCTGCGACAGCTGGACGAGGGCCACGCTGATGGGCTGCTTGTCGGTGTCGGAGAAGACCATCAGCGGCCAGAGGAAGTCCTGCCACACGGCGACCAGGGCGAAGATCGAGACGACTCCGAGCACCGGCCGGGACATCGGCAGCACGACCGACCACAGGACACGCAGTTTCCCGGCGCCGTCGATCTCGGCGGCCTCCAGGACATCGCGCGGGATCTGGTCGAAGAACCGCTTGAGCAGATAGAGGTTGAAGGCGTTGGCGACCGCCGGGAGCCAGATGGCGAGGGGGTCGTTGAGCAGGCCGAGGTCGGCGACGGTCAGGTACTTCGGTACGACGAGGGCCTGCGCGGGGACCATGAGGGTGGCGAGGATGCCGCCGAGGATCACCTTGCCGAAGACCGGCTTCAGCTTGGACAGGGCGTAGGCGGCGGCCGTGCAGAAGACCAGCTGGAAGGCCCAGGCGCCGGTGGCCTGGACGACGGTGTTCCAGAGGTGGGTCGGCAGTTGCATCAGGTCCCAGGCGTCGGTGTAGCCGTCGAGATGCCACTGCTTCGGGACGAGGGTGGGCGGGGTCTGCGCGACCTCGTCGGGGGACTTCGCCGCGCCCGTGACCATCCAGTAGACGGGGAAGAGGAACGCCACCGCGAAGAGGACGACGACCGCGGTGAAGACCGTCCAGTACACGGCCCTGCCGCGCGGGCGGGCCAGGGTCGCCGGGGAGACGAGGGTGCGGGTGGCGGCGCTCATGCGCCCTCCTCTCCGGAGCGGGTCAGGCGCAGATACCCGGCCGAGAAGGCGCCCAGCAGGATCAGGAGCATGACGCTGAGCGCGCAGGCGCCGCCGAAGTCGTTGTAGAGGAAGGCGTACTTGTAGATCAGGTAGAGGACGGTGACCGTGGCGTTCTCCGGGCCGCCGCCGGTGATGACGAACGGCTCGGTGAACACCTGCATCGTGGCGATGATCTGAAGGAGCATCAGCATCAGGATGACGAACCGGGTCTGAGGGACCGTCACATGGCGTACGCGTTGCAGCAGGCTCGCGCCGTCCAGTTCGGCGGCCTCGTACAGCTCACCGGGGATGGACTGAAGGGCGGCCAGGTAGATCAGGACGGTGCCGCCGAGGTTGGCCCAGGTGGCCACGATCACCAGGGAGACCAGGGCGGTGTCGGCACCGTTGGACCAGTTCGAGGTGGGCAGGTGCAGGAAGCGCAGCGCCTCGTTGGCGAGACCGGCGCCGGGATCGTAGAACCACTTCCACAGCAGGGCGCTGACCACCGGCGGGATCATCACCGGCAGATAGACGACGACCCGGAAGAACGCCTTGGCGTGCCGCAACTCGTTGAGCACCAGGGCCAGGACGAAGGGGACCGCGAAACCGAGCAGCAGGGCGAGCAGGGTGAAGGAGAGGGTGTTGCGCCAGGCGGCGGTGAACTCGGGGTCGTGCCAGACGCGGGTGAAGTTGGCGGTGCCGACCCACTCGGCGCCCGAACCCGGCGTGTACTTCTGGAAGGCGATCACGATCGCGCGGATCGCCGGGTACCAGGAGAACAGGGCGAAGCAGACCAGGCCGCCGATCAGGAAGGCGTGGGCGCGGAGTTGGTCGGCGAGGCGGCGCCGCCTCCGGTCCCCTGCCGGGGGCGGCGCCTTGACCGGTCGTACGGCGATGGCCGCGGCCGGTCGTCGATGAGCCGTCTTCGTCATGGTCAGTCCCGGGCGAGGATGCCGTCGATCTTGCCGCCGGCGTCCTTGAGGAGCTGGTCGATGTCGGCGTCCTTCTTGGTGAGGACGGCGGAGACGACGCCGTCGAGGACGGAGTAGATCTGCTGGGCGTGCGGCGGCTCGATCTTCATGTCGAGGGTGTGGTTGCCGTCGAGGAAGGCCTGGTAGTTCTCCACCGGGACATTGGCGTTGGCCTTCTTGACCTGCTGGTCCTTGGCGTCGGCGGCGCCGGTGAACAGCCGGGGTTCGGGCAGGCCGACGGGGGCGTCGTGCTGCTTGGCGCGGGCGTAGTCGCCGAGGAAACCGTCTCCGGGCGTCAGGAACATATGGTCCAGCCACTTCAGGCCGGCGCGGATCTGGGCGGGGCTGTCCTTCTTGTTGAACATGTAGCCGTCGCCGCCGATGAGCGTGCCCTCCCCGCCGGGCATGGGGGCGAGCGCGAGGTCCTTGTAGTCGCCGCCCTTCTCCTTGACCAGGATCGGGATGTTGTCGGGGGCGGAGAGGTACATGCCGAGCTTGCCCGAACCCATCATCTGCTGCACGTCGTTGATGACGAGGAGCTGCTTGCTGCCCATGGAGTCGTCGGTCCAGCGCATGTCGTGCAGGTTCTGGAGGACGGCCCGGCCCTGCGGGGTGTCGATCGTCGCCTTCTCGCCGTCGGCGCTGACCACGTCGCCGCCCTGGGAGTACAGCTCGGCGGTGAAGTGCCAACCGCCCTGGTTCTGGGCGCTGTAGTCGGCGTAGCCGACGGTGCCGTCGCCGAGGGCGGCGATCTTCTTGGCGTCGGCGCGCAACTCCTCCCAGGTGGCCGGGGGTTGCTCGGGGTCGAGGCCGGCCTTCGCGAAGAGCTTCTTGTTGTAGATCAGGCCCATCGAGTAGCCGGTGCGCGGGATGCCGTAGATCTTGCCGTCGACGGTGTAGATGTCGCGCAGTTGCCGCTGGATGGTGTCGTAGCTCTTCAACTCCTTGACGTACGGCGTCAGATCGGCCGCCTGGCCGATGTCGACGACATGCTTGGCGTCGGTGAAGTACGTGTAGAAGACGTCCTCCATCTGGCCGCCGGCGAGCTTGGCGTCGAAGGTCTTCGGGTCCTGGCAGGGGAAGGCGTCGTGGGCGACGACGTCGATGGTCGGGTTCTGCTTCTCGAAGGAGGCGATGTCCGCCTCGAAGAACGAGCGGTCGACCTTGGCGCTCTTGGGCGGCATGCAGTTGACCGTGATGCGGGTCTTGCCGCTCGCGGAGTCCTCGTCGCCGGACCCGCAGGAGGTCAGGGCGAGGGCGAGCGAGGTGACGCTGAGCGCGACGAACGTACGGCGGAACCCGGTGCTTCTCATCGGTGGACCCCTCTGGACAGGAGCGGTGGGCGGGGCACACTCAAGCACCGGCGACATCCGTCCGCAAGATGTCGCGCACAATCTGAAATTATTCGACAGTCAGCTGGATCTCAGGAACGGGGCGGTGGTGCCGTCGAGCCCCGTACCACCAGCTCGGGCTCGAACAGCAGCTCCTCGCGGGTCACGAAACCGCCGTTGATCTGCGTGTTCAGCAGCTCCACGGCCGCCCTGCCCATGGCCTCGATGGGCTGCCGGACGGTGGTCAGCGGTGGCTCGGTGCAGTTCATGAACGCCGAGTCGTCGTAGCCGACGACCGACACCTGGACGGGGACGTCCAGGCCCTTGCGGCGGGCGGCCCTGATGGCGCCGAGCGCCAGCGGGTCGCTGGCGCAGATGATGCCGGTGACGCCCCGGTCGATGAGCCGGGAAGCGGCCGCGTGCCCGCCCTCGATCGAGAACATCGCGCGGGCGACATGCTCCTCGGGCAGCTCCCCCACGGCCCGCGCGGCGGCCAGCTTGCGCGCCGAGGGCACATGGTCGGCGGGCCCCAGCACCAGCCCGATCCGCTCGTGCCCCAGCGAGGCGAGGTGCCGCCAGGCCTGCTCCACCGCCACCGCGTCGTCGCAGGAGACCCCCGGGAAGCCGAGGTCCTCGATGGACGCGTTGACCAGCACCACCGGGATCTTGCGGTCGGCGAGCAGCCGGTAGTGGTCGTGCGGGGCGTCGGCCTGCGCGTACAGCCCGCCGGCGAAGACGACACCGGACACCTGCTGTTGCAGCAGCAGTTCCACGTAGTCCGCCTCGGAGACGCCGCCCTTGGTCTGCGTGCACAGCACCGGCGTCAGTCCGAGCTGCGCGAGCGCTCCCCCGATGACCTCGGCGAACGCCGGGAAGATCGGGTTCTGCAGCTCGGGCAGCACGAGGCCCACGAGCCGCGCGCGCTCACCGCGCAGCTGCGTGGGCCGCTCGTAGCCGAGCACGTCCAGGGCGGACAGCACCGCCTGCCGGGTGGACTCGGAGACACCCGGCTTGCCGTTGAGCACCCGGCTGACAGTGGCCTCGCTGACCCCGACCTTCTTCGCCACCTCGGCAAGTCGTCGCGTCATGCGCGCAAGAATAGCGCAAGAAATGCAAGCGGCTTGCGTAATGACGACAACGGGTGCGCGAGGGGCTCAGACCCGGCTGCCGGTCGCCGTGTCCGCCGACAGCCGCTGGGCGACGTAGATCGGGATCACGGACAGCAGCACCAGCACCGCCGCCACCACGTTGACCACCGGCGCCTGCTGGGGGCGGGTCATGTTGTTGAAGATCCAGATCGGCAGGGTCTCCACACCCGGTCCCGCGGTGAACGTGGTCACCACGATCTCGTCGAAGGACAGCGCGAAGGCGAGCAGCCCGCCCGCGAACAGCGCCGAGCGCACGAGCGGGAAGGTGACGTCGGCGAAGGCGCGGAAGGTGTTCGCGCCGAGGTCCATCGCCGCCTCCTCGTACGTGCCGGAGGTGCGCCGCAGCCGGGCGACGACGTTGTTGAAGACGACGACGATACAGAAGGTGGCGTGCCCGACGACCACCGTGAACAGGCCCAGCCCCACCCCCAGCGGTTCAAGTACCGTGCTGAAGGCCGAGTTGAGGGCGATGCCGGTGACGATGCCGGGCAGCGCGATCGGCAGGACCACCACGAAGGAGATCGCGTCCCGCCCGAAGAACCGGTGCCGGGCGACGGCGAACGCGATCAGCGTGCCCAGCACCAGGGCGATGGCGGTGGCCCCGAGCCCCGCCTTCACCGAAGTCCAAAGGGCCTCCCGCGCCCCGGAGTTGTCCCATGCCACCGACCACCAGTGCAGGGTCAGTCCGGACGGCGGCCAGCTCGCGCTCCGGTCGGGGTTCAGGGAGTTGACGAGGACGAGCAGCAGCGGCACGTAGATCACCACGAAGCCGAACCCGGCGGCGACGCGCAGGGCGATCCGCGCGGAGCGGGACAGTTGCACGGGGGCTCCTCTACAGGCTGCTCAGCGCGCCCGTGCGCCGCATCGCCAGCAGGTACAGCACGATGACGACGACGGGGACCGTGCCGAGGGCGGCGGCCATGGGCAGGTTGAGTTCGATGTTGGAGTAGACGAGGTTGCCGATGAGCTGCGTCTTGCCGCCGACGATCTGCACGGTGATGTAGTCGCCGAGGCTGAGCGAGAACGTGAACACCGACCCCGCCGCCACCGACGGCAGCACCATCGGCAGCACGACGGACCGGAAGGTCCGCCAGCCCTTCGCCCCCAAGTCGGCTGACGCGTCGAGGAGGTTGGCGGGCAGCTGCTCCAGCGCGGTGTGGATCGGCAGGATCATGTACGGCAGCCAGAGGTATGTCAGGGTCAGCACCGTGGCGGGCAGTCCGTACCCCGGCCCGCCGAGCCCGAACGGCTTCAGCATCCAGTCGGCGAGCCCGCCCTCGGAGAGGATGAGCCGCCAGGCGTACACCTTGACCAGGTAACTCGCCCACAGCGGGGTGAGGATGGCGACGACGAGCAGCGGCCGCCACCGAGGCTTCGCGACCCGGGCGGTGTAGAAGGCGAGCGGGAAGGCGATGACCGCGCACAGGGCGGTGACGGCCAGGGCGACCCCGACGCTCCGCAGGATCACCTGCCGGAAGACCGGCACGGTGAACAGCTCATGGAAGTTGTCGGTCGACCAGACCTTCACGACTTCCGAGGTGAAGGAGTTCGTCGTCCAGAACGCGGAGACGAACAGCACGCTGAGCGAGCCGAGATAGAGCACCGCGAGCCACAGCAGCGGAGCGGTCAGCAGGAGGGTGAGCCGGAGGCGGGGGCGCCGGTGCAGCGCCCCCGCGGTCCGTGTGATCAGGGCCATGCGTCAGCCCTTGATCTCGGTCCAGGCCTGGACCCACTTCGCGTACGGCACGCACTTGACGTCGGTGCGGCCGTCCAGGCACTGCTCGATGGGCGTGTTCCAGAAGGCGATGTTCTTCCAGTAGCCCTCGTCGGCGGCGTGGTACGTCGTGCAGAAGTTCTTGTCGCTGGTCAGCTCGCAGGCCTTGGAGTTGGCCGGTGCCTCGCCGAAGTACTCGGCGACCTGGGCGTTGACCTTCGGGGAGACGATCCAGTCGAGCCATTTGTAGGCGCAGTTGGGGTGCTTGGCCTTGGCGGAGACCATCCAGGTGTCGGACCAGCCGGTCGAACCCTCCTTGGGCACGAAGGCCTTGACCTTGGCGCCCTCGTCGGCGGTGAGGTTGGCGATGACCTGCCAGGTGGTGCCGACGACGGAGTCACCGCTCTTGAAGGCGGAGATTTCCTTGAGGTAGTCGCTCCAGTACTCGCCGATGTTCGCGTTCTGCTGCTTGAGCAGGTCCACGGCGGCGTCGAACTGCTTCTGGTCCAGGGCGTACGGGTCCTTGATGCCGAGGTCGGGCTTGGTGGCCTTCAGGTAGAGGGCCGCGTCGGCGATGTAGATGGGCGAGTCGTATGCCGTGACGTGGCCCTTGTACTTCGAGGCGTCGTCGAAGACCGCCGACCAGGAGGTCGGGGCCGGGGTGACCTTCTCGGTGTTGTACATCAGCAGATTGGCGCCGCGGCCGTGCGGGATGCCGTACATCCGCCCGTCGACGGAGTTCCAGTCGCCGTCCTTCAACCCGCTGTAGATGTCCTTGTAGTTGGGGACGAGGTCGGTGTTGACGGGGGCCGCGTCGCCGGAGGCGATGAGGCGCAGCGAGGCGTCGCCGGAGGCGGAGACGGCGTCGTACTCCCCCGTCTTCATCAGTTTGACCATCTCGTCGGAGCTGGCGGCGGTCTTGGAGTTGACCTGGCAGCCGGTCTGCTTCTCGAAGTCGCTGACCCAGTCGACCTTGGGGTCGTTGGAGCCGTCCTCGACGTAGCCGGCCCAGGCGATGAGGTTGACCTGGCCCTCGGTCGTGCCGAGTTTCGAAGGGGCCTTCAGGTCAGGGGGGTTGAGGCCGGTGGAGGAGCCTTTGCCGTCGTCGGAGGATCCGCAGGCGGTGGCGGCGAGGAGCAGTGCGGCGACGGCTGCCGCCGCCTTGAGGGTTGAGCGCACGACGTACTCCATACGTGAGGGGACGAGCTGGGGTCAGTCCGGAAGGGGTACGGCCACGGCGTGGCGTCGGTGCCATTGCAGGCGTACCCGGGTGCCGCGGTAGGCGGCGACGTCCTCGGAGGAGGTCTCCAGGTTCTGCTGGAGGGCGGTGAGCCGGCCGCCGGCGTCGAGGTCGACGAGGAAGCGGGTGGCGTCCCCGAGGTAGACGACCTCGGCGACGGTGCCGACGGCGGTGGCGTGCTCGGGCCGGCCGGCCTCGGCGGACTCCTTGAGGACACGGATCTTCTCCGGGCGGATGCTGTAGGTGCCGGGGCTGCCGACGATCCGGTGGGCGGACTCGCCCTCCAGAAGGTTGGAGGTGCCGACGAAGGACGCGACGAACGGGGTCGCGGGGCGTTCGTAGACCTCGGCGGGGGTGCCGACCTGTTCGATGCGGCCCTGGTGGAAAACGGCGATGCGGTCGCTCATCGTCAGGGCCTCCTCCTGGTCGTGGGTGACGAAGACGAAGGTGATGCCGACCTCGCGCTGGAGCGCCTTGAGCTCGACCTGCATCTGCTCGCGCAGCTTGAGGTCGAGGGCGCCGAGCGGTTCGTCGAGCAGCAGGACGCGGGGGCGGCCGACGAGCGCACGGGCGAGGGCGACACGCTGCCGCTGGCCGCCGGAGAGCTGCGAGGGCCGCCGCTTGCCGAAGCCTTCCAGCCGCACCTCCGCCAACGCCTTCCGGGCCCGGACCAGCCGCTCAGCCTTGGGCACCTTGCGGACCTTGAGCGCGTAGGCGACGTTCTGCTCGACCGTCATGTGCGGGAACAGGGCGTAGTCCTGGAAGACCGTGTGGACGTCCCGCTCGAAGGGGGCGAGCCCGGTGACCTCCTGCCCGGCGAGCTCGATCCGGCCGCCGCTCGGGGCCTCGAACCCGGCGATCATGCGCAGGACGGTGGTCTTGCCGGAGCCGGAGGGGCCGAGCATCGAGAAGAACTCACCGTCCCGGATCTCCAGATCGACCCCGGCCACGGCGGTCGTCTCCCCGAACGACTTCCGCAGACCCTGCAGCCGGATGGCCATTCCCTCCATGGGCGGGAACCTTCCTGGTGCTCTCGCGCGTTGACCTATTGACCGGAAACATATGAAGTCATAGTTCAAAGCTCAAGGCCCCCTTAGGGTAAAGCTTGAGTCAATGAGCAAGGTGGTGGCCGTGAAGCAGCAGCAGATGAACGGCGGCGCCCGGAAAGCCGTCTTCGCCCCGGTCGACAGCCGGGCGCGGGTCGACGCCGTGGTGCGCCGGATCGGCGACGCCATCGAGCTCGGCCTGCTCGCCGACGGCGAGCAACTCCCGGGCGAGACCGAGCTGGCGGGCCAGCTCGGCGTCTCCACGGTGACGCTGCGGGAGGCGCTCATGGCGCTGCGCCAGCAGGGCCTGGTCACCACCCGCCGGGGCCGCGGCGGCGGCTCCTTCGTCTCGCTCCCCGAGGTCCCCGGCGAGGAGCGCCTCAAGGTCCGGCTGCGCGGCTGGAGCACCGAGGAACTCCGCGACCTCGGCGACCACTGGGCCGCCCTGTCCGGCACGGCGGCCCGCCTCGCCGCCGACCGCACCGAACCCGACGACCTCGGCCAACTCCGCCGTACGGCCGAGGAGTTGACGCAGGCCGCGGGCGCGGCGGCGCGCAGCCGGGTGTACGGCCGCTTCCACGTCGAACTCGCGGCGGCGGCGCAGTCCGCCCGCCTCACCCGGGAGCAGGTGGCCCTCCAGACCGAAGTGGGGGCGCTGCTCTGCCTTGTGCTCGGGGACGACGAATATCGTGAAGAGGTCTGCGAGCGACTCCGATTCGTAATCTCCGCCGTGCAGGATGGGGCCCACGAATTGGCCAGGGAACAGGCCGAGCGGTGCGTCCGGGAGTCGACGTCGCGGCTGATCGCCCTGCGTCTGACGCTGTAGCCGCACCGCTCGCGAGGTCCCCGTCCGCTGGAGGGCAGCCATGAGCCTCGCGACGGCAACGCGCGACAAGGCACCGGAGGAATCGGTCGTGGCCCGCGTCCGCTCGACGCTGGAGGCCGTGTTCGACGCGGTCGCGGCGACCCGCGCCGACACCGCGGCCCTGCTGGCCCGGGTGGCCGCCACGGGCCGTCGCCCGGCGACCGTGGACCTCGCCGCCCTGCGCCCCGGTCTGCACGACCGCCTGGCCCGCGACACGTTGGTGTCCGGCGTCGGCTTCGTGGCCGCGCCCGGCCTGCTGAGCGACGTACCGGCGTGGCTGGAGTGGTGGCAGACGGGCTCCGACGGCGACGTACGGCCGCTGCTCCTCGATCTCGACCCCGAGCACTCGGCGTACGCCGACTACACGCACTGGGACTGGTTCGCGCTGCCTCGCGACACCGGGGAGCGGGCGGTGGCAGGCCCGTACGTCGACTACCTCTGCTCGGACGAGTACAGCCTCACCCTGTCCGCGCCGGTGCAGGTCGAGGGCCGGTTCGCCGGGGTGGCCGCCGCGGACGTGTATCTACGGCACTTCGAGGCGGCCGTCATGCCGATGCTGCGCCGGTTGCCCGGCCCGGCGCGGCTGGTGAACGCGCGGGGGCGGGTGGCGGCCTCCACCGACCCACGCCATCTGGTGGGTTCGCTCAGCAAGGGCCCGGATTTCGGGCAGGTGCTGACGACGGGCCGCCCGGAACAGACGGGCGGGGTGCGGCTGGTGCCGTGCGACGGGGTGCCGTTGGTGCTGGTGAGCACGGGTCAGGAGTGAGATCACCCTTCCGCTGTGGGGACCACCCTCAGGTGCGCGGCCGACCGGCGCGTCCCACGCGCGCGTACCGGGGCGCGCCGCGTCTCGCGCAGGACCAGGGTGAGCCGGGTGCAGCCGAGGTCGCGGAGGGTGCCGGGCGTCTCGTCGACGACCCGGCAGTCGGCGGCGCCCCAGCGCGGGTCGGGGTGCAGCAGCGGCCGGACGGCGCCGTCGTGCGCGAAGGCGCGCTCGCCGACGGCCCTGATCCAGTGCGGCAGGCCGTGCCGGTAGGCGGCGTCCATGATGGGGTCCTGGGCGATGTCCCGGCGGATGGCCTGCAGGGCGTGATCATGCCCGTCCCGCTCCACCGCGGCGGCGAAGTGGGCCAGCATCGGCAGGCACCAGCTCGACTCGTGCTCCCCGAGCACGGTGCCGGCGTCCGGGTGGAAGAGCACGAATCTCAGGAAGTTGTCGTCCGGCATGGCGGTCGGATGCGGACCCACACCGCGGAAAAGTGACGCGAAAGCGGCGTTGGACAGAACGACGTCCCACCGCTCGTCGAGCACGAACGAAGGAAAGGGAACGGCTTCCAGAAGGGTGGCGTAGTCCTGGAGATACGCCCGGGCCTCGGGACTGTCGGGGACGGCCCGCGGCTGCGGCCGCTGCCCTCCTGCCTGCTGTGCCATCGGGAGGTCACCCCTCTTGCCTATGCGGCCACGCGCGTGGCGCCCTGATCCTGCTGCCCGGACGCGAGCGGTGTCAACTATCGTGGCATTTCGTGACGGTTGACGGCTGAAATTGGCCACAGTTGTGGCGAGACCTGGATGTGCGTTCGAACAACGGCTACTCTCCCGGGAGTTCACGGCAACCGCTTGTGTTGAGCTGCTTGTGAGAAGCCTGTGAGAGACGTAGGAGATCTGTCGGTGGCGGATGGCTTCGCGAGTCCGGGTTCCCCGGTGACGGCTGCACTACCGGCCGTCGTCGCTCGCGTCACCGCACTCGCCGACCGGCTCGGTGTGCCGCACGCGGAGGTCTTCCACACCGGCCGCCTGTCGGTGGCCAGCGGTGTCCCCGAGTCCGTGGTCAAGGCCCTGCTGAGCGGCCGTCCGGCCGGCGAGCCGGACATCCAGGCCCGCTTCCTGCAGCGCCTGGACCTCCTGCGCCGCACCCGTCTGAAGCCCAACGGCCGCAAGTACACCCAGCAGGAGATCGCCGACGGCGCCGGCATGTCGCGCCAGCAGGCGGGCGCCCTCATCAACGGCGACCGGCGTCCCACGATGGAGCACTGCGACGCCATCCAGCGCTTCTTCCGGGTGCACGCCGGTTTCCTCACGGCGGAGGACCCCGAGGCGCTGGCCGGCGCCCTGCAGCGCACCGAACAGGATCTCCTGCAGAAGCTGGCCGACCGGGAGAAGGAGGCGGTCGCCACCGCGGGCGACCCGCTGGAGCAGCTCCTCCAGGACCACGGTGTCCGCGGAATCGCCTGGCGGGCCGCACAGCTGCCCACCGATCAGCATCGGGACAAGGTCGCCGAATGGCTGGACATGCTTCTGGAGAGCGTCAAACGGCCCGAGTCGTGAGCCGGGGGTTAACTGTGGGCATCGGTAGGGAAATGCGCCGCCTGTGCGGCGAACTGGTCGCGGAGCTGCCCTTCACGGCCCCCGCGGCGCATCCCACGGAGCTGTACACGGCCCTCTGCGAGGCGATGAGCCGCCGCCGCGGTCGCCCGGTCCACTTCCGAACGTCGGCCTTCCCGGTCGGCACCGCGAGCGGCCTGTGGCTGGACATGGCCGACCAGGACCTGGTCGTCGTCGAGGAACGCACCGCCCCCGACCACCAGTTGGTCATCCTCGGCCACGAGCTGTGGCACATGCAGGCCGGCCACAACAGCCACCATGTCGAGGGCGCCGCCGTGGCGGCCCGCATGCTCAGCGACGACGCCGACCTCAGGGCGGCCGTCCTCAAGGTCGCCGCCCGCAGCCGCTTCGACCAGGAGGACGAGAAGGAGGCCGAGCGCTTCGGGCTCCTGCTGGCCAGCAAGTGCCGTACCTGGCTGGACGGTTCGTCGGTACGGGGTCCGGTGCAGCGGGACCGGCTGGCGGGCCGTATCGAGGCGTCGCTGGGCTATCTGGGCCCGCAAGGCTGAGTACGCCCGACTCGTACGACTGCCCTCACGTGGCTCCGCGCTCGCCCGCGCCTCGCCCGCCTCCCTCACGTGGCGCTGCGCTCGCTCGCCTCCCGCAGCTCCCGGTCCGCGGTCCGCTCACGGGCGCCACCGGCCCGTCCGGCAGCCGACCCCGGCCGCCCCTCCCGCAGCAGCTCCCGCCAGTGCTCCCGGCTCCAGTCGGCCGGCGCGGTGTCCCTCGTGAACTCCTCCACCAGCGCCACGAACCGCCCCGGGTCGGCGTGGAACGGGAAGTGCCCGGCGCCCTCGAAGATCTCCAGCCGGCTCCCCGGCATCGCCTCGTGCGCCCCGAACGCGTGCCGCACCGGCACCACGCTGTCCCGGTCGCCCCACAGCAGCATGGTCGGCATGCCCTCGGTGAGATAGCACCGGTCCAGCATCGTCACGACCTGCCCCCGCCAGTCCACGACGGCGCGCAGGGTCCGGATGAAGGCGTTCCGGGAGGTCTCGTCGGGCAACGCGTCGACCAGGTTCAGCAGATCGGGCGCGTCCTGCCCGAGGTCGGTGTCCATGGCCTTCATCATCCGTACCGCGAGCCCCACTTGAAGCCGGGCGCCCGGCAACCGCAGCGCGGACAGCATCAGATGGGCGCCGGGCAGGGAGACGAGCCGCAGCACCGGATTGACCTCGCGGCCCACCCCGCCCGCGCTGACCAGGATCAGCCGCTCGGTCCGCTCGGGGAACTGGTAGGCGAACTGCATGGCCACGCCCCCGCCCAGCGAGTGCCCCACCAGGGTCGCCGACTCGATGCCGAGCGTGGTGAGCAGGTCCCGCACCCCGTTGGCGTACGCGGCCACCGAGTAGTCGGCGCGGGGCTTGTCGGAGGCGCCGTGCCCCAGCAGGTCGGGGGCGATCACGGTGTGCGTGCGGGCCAGGTCGGGGATGAGCTCGGCCCAGGTGGCCGAGGAGTCCCCGATGCCGTGGATGAGGACGAGCGCCGGGCCCTCACCGGCCATGCGGAAGGCACGCCGGTATCCGTGCACCATCCGGTACTGCAACTCGAGTTCGCCGTCGCCCACCGAGCGCAGCCTGACGGCGCGCGCGGAGGGCCGATGTGGGACGTCGACCACGTACGTGCCTCCCGTTTCCCCAGCCGCCCGCCCGGCCGTGCCTGGCCGCCGGGCGCGACCGAAAGCCCTTCCACTCCAGCGTAGAACCCTCTTCCCACCCGCGATTTCGATCAGGTTTCACCTCGGCTAAGCGGGCGAACGGACGGGGAGCGGGACCGGATTGTCAGTGGTGGTTGGCAAGCTGGAGTCGGGCCCTCATTGGCGGGGCCGACCGACGAGCCGACTTGGGGAGAGCCGACCGATGCCCACCGCCGTACTCACCGACCGCGAGCGCACCGCCGTACAGGCCTACCTGCGGCTGCTGCACACCGTCCGGGCCGCCTTCGACGGTCCGCCGGACGGCAGGCGACCACCCGTCGTGCCGCCCGCGGTCCTCGCGGAGGCGGAGCAGGCGCTGGCGGAAGCGGGCCTGGCGGGCAACGAGGAGGCCTTCTTCCGGCTGCTCCGGAACTGGTGTCCGCCGGCGCCGTAGGGAGCCGGTCGACGGCCGGCGGGGAGCCGGCCGGCACGGACCGGCCGTGCCGCACGCTCAGGCGTGCGGCACGACCACCGACGTGGCCACCAGACCGTCCCGGACGGTCCAGCGCCCTTCGAAGACACCACGCCGCTGCCCGCCCAGGACCGGTCCGGGGACGAGCAGTTCGGCGCGCAGCCGACCACGGGGGAACTCACCGGCGTCGACGAGGATCTCGATGTCGGCCTCGGCGAAGTCGAGCCAGACGCCGGTGAGCGGGAACCACGCCTTGTAGACGGACTCCTTGGCGCTGAACAGCAGCCGGTCCCAGTGGATGCCGGGGCGCCTCGCGGCGAGGTGGCGCAGCCTGATCCGCTCGGCGGGCAGCGACACACTCTCGAGGACGCCGTCCGGGAGCGGTCCGTGGGGTTCGGCGTCGATGCCCAGGGAGGCGAGCTCGGCCGCGCGGACGAGGGCGGCGGCGCAGTAGCCGTCGCAGTGGGTCATGCTGCCGGTCAGGCCGGCGGGCCACTGCGGGGCGCCGCGTTCGCCGGGCAGCACCGGCTGCGGAGGGACGCCGAGCTTCTCCATCGCCCGCCGGGCGCAGGACCGTACGAGGGCGAACTCGCGGCGGCGTTTGGCGACGGACTGCGCGACGAGCGCGGCCTCCTCCGGGTACAGCGTGATGTTCTCCGCGTCGCCCTGGCCATGTGTCTCCACGGCGACCACGGAGTCCGGCAGCAGGTCCTCGATCACAGCGCGCCGACCTCCCCGGGCGCGATACGGCGCAGCCGTCCCGGTGGCTGAGGCCGCTTGCTCCACTCCCGCGGATAGCCCACCGACACCTCCTCGAACCGGACCCCGTCGAGCCAGGTGGTGCGGGGGATGTGGAGATGGCCGTAGACCATGGTCTCGACGCGGAACCGGCGGTGCCAGTCGGCGGTCAGGGTGGTGCCGCACCACATGGCGAACTCGGGGTACCACAGGACGTCCATGGGGTGCCGGTCCAGCGGGTAGTGGTTGACCAGGATGGTGGGCAGATCGTCCGGCAGCGCCTCCAGCCGGCGCTCGGTCTCGGCGACCCGGGCGCGGCACCAGGCCTCGCGGCTCGGGTAGGGGTCGGGGTGCAGCAGGTGCTCGTCGGTGCAGACGATGCCGGTGCCGTGCGCGTACTCCAGGCCCTGTTCCTTGGTCGTGCAGCCCGAGGGCAGGAAGGAGTAGTCGTAGAGGAGGAAGAGCGGGGCGACGGCGACCGGGCCGCCGGGTCCCTCCCAGACGGGGTAGGGGTCCTCGGGGGTGAGGACGCCGAGGTCACGGCAGACCTCCACGAGGTGCTCGTAGCGGGCGACGCCGCGCAAGGTGACGGAGTCGCTGGGGTGGGTCCACAGCTCGTGGTTGCCGGGCGCCCAGATCACCTTGCGGAAGCGGCCGGCGAGGGTTTCCAGCGCCCAGCTGATCGCCTCGACGGTCTCCGCGACGTCACCGGCGACGAGCAGCCAGTCGTCGTCCGTCTCCGGGCGCATGGCCTCCACCAGAGCACGGTTCTCGGGATAGCCGATGTGCAGGTCGCTGATCGCCAGCAGTTGTGCGGCGCCACCGGCCGTCGACGTCACGTCTCGCCCCCTCCGTGCACCCGGATACGACCACGACAGGATATGCGGGCGGCGCCGGGAGAGTGGTTCAAGATCGAAAAATCCGTAACACGCACGTTGCACGCGGGGGCCCCGGCAGGCCGTATGATCGCCCCAACACCACCGCCATGAACTTCCCTTCTTACAGGGCGGTTTGGTGTCCCTAAAAACCACCCTGGCCGGGCCCGGCCTGCTTCGCTGTGCCCGAAAACCCCGAAAGGCGGCCTGCATGATCTCTCGCGTACGCGTCTGGCTCAACCGCACGTACGCGGAGAACGTGTTCTTCATGGATCAGCTGCGGAAAAATCCCAGCGATCGCGCCGTCGAGATCCATGCCACGCACGGCGACGCGGACTCCCCCGTACTGGCAGCCGCCGACACGGCGGACCTGGAGCCGGAAGGCCTGTCCCCGGCCGGGTACGTGGAGTACGCGCTCGACCAGTGCCAGCGCCGCGGCATCGACGTGTTCGTGCCCCGGCTGCACCAGTCGGCGATCGTGGCGCACCGGGCCGAGTTCGAGGCGGTCGGGACGGCGCTGCTGGCGCCGCCGCCGGAGGCCGTGGCCGTCTTCGAGGACAAGGTGATCGCCTACGAGGCCGTGCAGGCGATCGGGGTCCCGGTGCCGCCGTGGTTCCGGGTCCGGTCCGCCGACGAACTCGTCGCGGCGGTCGAGGAGTTGGAGGCGGGCGGCCACAGGGCGTGCTTCAAGCCGGCGTCCGGTGCGGGCGGGGTGGGCTTCCGTGTGATCACGCGCGCCCCCTTCTCGCTCGTCCACCTCAACGGCTTCCCCAGCCCGTACGTCCCGCTGGACGTGGTCGTCGAGGCGCTGCGGCAGGCCGACGAGGCGGTGGACTGGCTCGTGATGCCACGCCTCGAGCAGCCGGAGGTGTCGGTGGACTGCCTCACGGGGCCCGACAACCGGATTCGGCTGGCCGTGGGCCGTACGAAGAACGGGCGGCGGCGCGGGTTCACGCTGCACGAGCAGTGGCTGGAGCCGGCGCGGCTGATCGCGGAGGGGTTCGGGCTGCACTACCTGTCCAACATCCAGTTCCGGATGTTCGGCGACCGGCCTGTTCTCATGGACGTCAACACGCGTCCAGCTGGGGGTTTGCACCAGCTGTCGCTGTGCGGGGTCAACGCGCCCTGGGCCGCTGTGCAGTTGGCGCTGGGTGAGGACCCGGGGGAGATGGTGCCGCCGTTCCTGGGGCAGGACTACACGGTGGTGTCGGGGCCGCGGCCGCTTCGGGCGGTGTCGCTGCCGCAGCAGCGTGAGGCGTCCGAGCCGTTGCCTGCCGTGCCGGCGCCTGTGGTGACTGAGCCCGTTGTGGTGGAGGCTGCGGCTTCTGTCCTGCCGCTTTAGGGTTCGTTGCCGGGTGCGGGTTCGCTGTGGCTGGTCGCGCAGTTCCCCGCGCCCCTTAGGAGCCTCACCCACACCGGTATGGACCAATTCCGTCAATCTCCTTGACAGGCCTATTGGTCCATACCAACTTTGTTGCGCACCCCCTGCACTCCCGAACACCCCCATTCCTTCAGGGAGATCGCGTGCGCAACAAAGCCCGACGTCCCAGACGTCGTCTCCTCGCCCTTCTCGCCACCGCCGGGCTCGCGCTCACCGGAGCCGTCGCGCTGCCCGGCACCGCTCAGGCGGCGAACATCCTGACCAACCCCGGCTTCGAGTCGGGGAGTCTCTCGCCCTGGTCCTGTACCGGGAACCTCGGCTCGGTCGTCTCCTCCCCCGTGCACAGTGGCTCCAAGGCCCTTGCGGGGGCGGTGAGTTCGAGTGACAACGCCAAGTGCAGCCAGACCGTCGCCGTGAAGCCGAACACGGCGTACACGCTGAGCGGCTGGGTGCGCGGCAGCTACGTCTACCTCGGGGTGGACGGCGGCGCCTCCACCTGGACGACGTCGCCGTCGGCGTACGCCCAGCTCAGCGTCAACTTCACCACCGGTGCCTCGCAGACCAGCGCCACGATCTACACCCACGGCTGGTACGCGCAGGGCACCTACTACGCCGACGACATCAGCCTCGACGGGCCCGGTGGCGGCGGCGGTTCGGACACACAGGCGCCGACCGCGCCGACCAGTCTGCGGTCCACCGGCAAGACCTCCTCGACCGTGTCGCTGGCCTGGAACGCCTCGACGGACAACGTCGGCGTCACGGCGTACGACATCTACAGCGGCTCGAACCAGGTGCTGAGCGTCTCCGGTACGACGGCCACCGTGAGCGGGCTTTCGGCCAGCACCGCCTACACCTTCACCGTGAAGGCCCGGGACGCGGCCGGGAACACCTCGGCGGCCTCCAACGCCGTGAGCGTCACGACCGACGCGGGCGGCGGGGGCGGTACCGGGTTCAAGCAGGCCGCGCCCTATCTGTACGAGGGCTGGGGCGATCCGCCGAGCGTGTCGACGGTGATGAGCTCGACCGGTATCAAGTGGTTCACGATGGCGTTCATGCTGGACGGCGGCGGCTGCAACCCCATGTGGGACAGCAACCGGCCGTTGACCGGCGGGGTCGACCAGACGGTCATCAACCAGATCCGCTCGGCGGGCGGGGACATCGTGCCCTCGTTCGGCGGCTGGCAGGGCAGCAAGCTCGGCGCCAACTGCTCCTCCGCCAGTGCGCTCGCCGCCGCGCTGCAGAAGGTGATCGACGCCTACTCGCTCAAGGCGATCGACATGGACATCGAGAACACGGACGAGTTCGAGAACGAGGCCGTGCAGGCGAGGATCCTCACCGCGCTGAAGACGGTCAAGGCCAACAACCCCGGCCTGAAGACCATCGTCACCTTCGGCACCTCGACGACCGGCCCGACCTACTACGGCAACCGGCTGATCGAGCAGGCCAAGTCCATCGGCGCCGACATCGACGTCTTCACCATCATGCCGTTCGACTTCGGCGGCGGCTCCGACATGTACGGCAACACCGTGAACGCGACGGAGGGTCTGAAGGCCAAGCTGAAGTCCACCTTCGGCTGGGACGACGCGACCGCCTACGCCCACATCGGCATCTCCGGCATGAACGGGCTCAGCGACCAGCAGGAGCTGACCAGCCCCGCCATCTGGACGCAGATCCGTGACTGGGCCAACTCCCACCACATCGCCCGGCTGGCGTTCTGGTCGGTCAACCGCGACCGGCCGTGCGCGGGTGGCGGCGTGGTGAGCAACTGCTCCGGCATCAGCCAGAACAACTGGCAGTTCACCTCGATCACGGCCGGTTTCACCGGCTGAGCCACGCCGAAGGACGCCCCTGGTCACGGCCGCCCGGAACAGGGCCGTGACCAGGGGCCGTTTCAGAAGCGGCCTGACCCCCGGTACAGCTCCAGCTCCCCGTCCAGCTCCACCGCCAGCACCGTCGCATGCGGGTCGAGGTCGATCAGCGCCGGCGGGTCGATCCACAGCACGCCGACCGCCTCGTGCAGCCCGCCGACGACCCGGTGGCCGAGCTCGGTGCCGGTGCCGAGCACGGTGACCTTCCGGACCGCCGTCGCCAGGCCTCGGACGCCGATCTCGGCGCGCGGGATGTCGAACAGGGTGAGGTAGAGCGTGCGGCGGTCGGCGGAGAGGGTGCTGGGACCGTAGTGGTGCCCGGCGGGCAGGCCGCGCACGGTCCCGTAGACCGCCTCCGCGTGCTTGCGGATCCACTCCCCCAGCCCCTCCAGCCGCTCCACCTGCGGCTGCGGGATGGTGCCGTCCTCCATGGGGCCGACGTCGAGCAGCAGGTTGCCGCCGCCCCCGATGGTCTCGGTGAAGTAGCGGATGAGCTGGCTCAGCGACTTGTGGTTGTGGTCGGCGTGCTGGTAGCCCCACGAGTCGTTGATGGTGAGGCACAACTCCCAGGGCCCGTCCGGCGGTTCGATGGGCGCACCCTGTTCGGGGGTGGCGTAGTCTCCCTCGCTGAGCATGCGGGCGTTGAACACGACGTCCGGCACGTACGACCGTATGAGCGCGGCCAGTTCGGGGATGCGCCACTGCTCCTCGCTGCGGTCCCACTCGCCGTCGAACCACATCAGGTCCGGCCGGTAGCGGGAGGCCAGTTCGCGGATCTGGCCGTCGCGGTAGGCGATGAAACGCTCCCAGGCCTCCAGGTCCTCGTCCTCGGCGGCCACCTCGGAGTAGCGGTTGTCCTCCTGCTCCGGCGGGCGGCCGGGCTTGCGCGTGGAGGCATAGTCCGGGTGGTTCCAGTCGGAGTGGGAGTAGTAGAAGCCGACCTTGAGGTCCTTCTCGCGCAGGGCCTCGGCGTAGGGGCCGACGTAGTCCTTGCCCAGGTTCAGGTCGCCGAACTGCGTGTCCCACAGGGCCACTCCGTCGTGGTGACGGGTCGTCAGCACGGCGTACTTGGCGCCCGCGCGGGCGAACAGGTCGGCCCAGGCACGGGGGTCGTACTTGGCGCCGGTGAAGCGCTCCAGCTGGGACATGTACCGGTCGTGCGGCACGATGTCGTCGTAGAACGACCAGGACTCCTGGACGCCGTCGACGGCGTAGATGCCCCAGTGGACGAAGATCCCCAACTTGGCGTCGGTGAACCACGGTTGCATCGGCATGGTTCACCCCCTCCGCAGCCGGAGCGTCAGGATCTGGAAGGGCCGCAGCGCGACGGAGACGGCGCCGTCCGTGACGTCCGCGGTCTCCAGCGGGCGCTCCAGCAGGTCGGTGACGTCAGCGCCCGTGAGCGGGAAGCCGGTCCGCAGCAGACCCCGCGCACGGCCGCCCCGCGACTCGTACAGCCGCACCACCACGTCACCGGACCCGTCGTCGGCGAGCTTGACCGCCTCCACGGTGATGCCGTCACCGTCGACCGAGACGACCGGCTCGGGCGCGCCCTCCGCGTCCGCCACCCGGAGCGGGAGGTTGAGGGCATAGCCCTCGGCGACGGCGTCCTCGATGCTCGCGCCGGGCAGCAGCGCGTAGGTGAAGCGGTGCTTGCCCTGGTCGGCCTCCGGGTCCGGGATCCGCGGGGCGCGGACCAGGCTGAGGCTGACCTTGGTCGTCGTACCGCCGTCCTCGCGGACCGTGCGGGTGACGTCGTGGCCGTACGTCGAGTCGTTGAGGACGGCGACGCCGTAGCCGGGCTCACCGACATGCACCCAGCGGTGGCCGGAGACCTCGAAGCGGGCCGCCTCCCAGCTGGTGTTGGTGTGGGTGGGGCGCTGGATGTGGCCGAACTGGATCTCGGCGGAGGAGTGCGCGGCGCGGACGTCCACCGGGAAGCCCGCCTTGAGGATCTTCTCGGCCTCGTGCCAGTCGATCTCGGTCTCGAAGTCGATGCGGGGGCTGCCGGCGCGCAGGGTGATGGTCTGGACGAGCTTCGAGCCCTTGCCGAAGTCGCGCGTGACGCGGACGGCGGCGCGCAGCGGGTCCGCCTCGACGACCTCGACCGACGCCCCCTCCAGCAGGTCCGTGTACCGGTTGCGGTAGTGCTTGTCGATGTCCCAGGCGTCCCAGTAGTTCGGGAGGTCGGTGTGCAGGCGCAGCAAGTTGCCCGCCTCCGCGAGGACTTCGCGCTGGGCCCGCAGGTCGTAGACGGACGACAGCGTGCCGTCCTCCGCGACCTCCACCCGCACCAGGCCGTTGTCGAGGACCCGGCCCTCGACCGTCACCGGCTGGGCGGGCTCGGATGCTGCCAGAGCGGCGCTGCCGTTCGCGGGCACCGACACATACGCCAGGGAGCCCTCAGCTGTGCGGATCACCTCGGCGCGGTCGTAGGGGCTGGTGTTGAAGACCCGCGCGCTGCCGCCGCCCAGGGCCGCGACCGCCTCCGCCGTCAGCGCCTCCAACTCCTCGGCGACGCGGGCGTATTCGGCCTCCGCCTCGCGGTGCACCCAGGCGATCGAGGAGCCCGGCAGGATGTCGTGGAACTGGTGGAGCAGGACCGTCTTCCACAGCCGGTCGAGCTTGTCGTACGGGTAGGCGTAGTCCGGCGCGTGCAGTGCGGCCGTCGTCGCCCACAACTCGGCCTCGCGCAGCTTGTGTTCGCTGCGTCGGTTGCCCTGCTTGGTGCGGGCCTGCGAGGTGTAGGTGGCGCGGTGGAGTTCGAGGTAGAGCTCGCCGTGCCAGACGGGGGCGTCCTCGTACTCGGCGCGGGCCTTGGCGAAGAACTCGTCGGGGTGTTCGACGACGACCTTCGGGGAGCCCTCCAGGTCGGCGAGCCTGCGCGCGCGTTCCATGATCTCGCGGGTGGGGCCGCCACCGCCGTCGCCCCAGCCGAAGGGGGCCAGCGAGCGCGTACCGGCGCCCTTCTCGGCGTAGTTGCGGACCGCTCGGTCCATCTCCTCGCCGGAGAAGCGGGCGTTGTAGGTGTCGACGGGCGGGAAGTGGGTGAAGATGCGGGTGCCGTCGATGCCCTCCCACCAGAAGGTGTGGTGGGGGAACTTGTTGGTCTGGTTCCAGGAGATCTTCTGGGTGAGGAACCACTCGTTGCCGGCGAGCTTGGCGAGCTGCGGGTAGGCGGCGTTGTAGCCGAAGGAGTCCGGCAGCCAGACGCCCTTGGTCTCGACGCCGAAGTGCTCGATGAAGAACCGCTTGCCGTGGATGAGCTGGCGGGCGATGGCCTCGCCGCCGGGCAGGTTGCCGTCGGACTCGACCCACATGCCGCCGACCGGCGCCCACTGGCCCTTCTTCACGGACTCCTGGATACGGGCCCAGACGTGCGGGTAGTTGTCGCGGACCCACTCGTACTGCTGGGCCTGGGAGCAGGCGAAGATGAAGTCGTCGTACTCGTCGGCGAGCGAGGTGACGTTCGAGAAGGTGCGGGACGTCTTGCGCTTGGTCTCGCGGATGGGCCACAGCCAGGCCGAGTCGATGTGGGCGTGGCCGACGCCGGAGACGACGTGGGCGCTGGCGTGGGCGGGCTTGGCCAGGACCGGGGCGAGGATCTCGCGCACGGCCGGTGCGCTGCCGGAGACGTCGTCGAGGTCGAGGGCGTCCATGGCCCGGTCGAGGGCGTGCATGATCTCGTGGCGGCGCGGCTCGTGGTCGCCGAGGTGGGTCATCACGCCGAGCAGCACCTGGATGTCCAGGTCGAGGTGCCAGACCTCCTCGTCGAGGACTGCGATCTCGGCGCGCCGGAAGGTGTAGAGCGGCTTGTCGCCCGCCGTCAGGACGTCGCCGAGCAGCGTGGGCTCGGAGAAGTTGTTCGCCAGGATGTCGGGGTTGGAGGCGGCCTCGACCAGGTAGTCGATCCGCTCGCCGCCGGTGGCCGGGTTGGCGATCGGGACGTACTGGTTGAGCGGGTTGACCGCCTTCAGGGGACGCCCGTCGGGGAGGTGGACGAGGGCCTCGGCCTGGTTGCCGGGCCAGTCGCCGGTGAAGCCGAGGTCGATGACCGCCTCGACGCGCCGCCCGGCGAACGCGGCGGGCACCTCACCGCGCATCCGGAACCAGGTGGTGCCCCACGGCGGGCCCCAGGGGGTGTTCATGGCGAAGGGCTCGTAGCGGGCGGCGGCGGCCTCCTCGAAGGAGACCGGCTCCCCGGGCGCCTGCCACGCCTCGACGTCGAAGGGAACGGTGGCCGCGTAGATCGCGGGCTTGATGCGCTGGGTGTGGAGGCGCTCTACGCGCTCCTCGATCCGTCGGCGTTCGTCGTGCATGAGGAGTCTCCAGGAGGGAGCGGTCTGAAAGGAGTGCGGAAAGCGCTTACCAGCAGGTGGTCACCTAAGGTACGCCAGGCCAGGATGGACCTCGCGATAGCCCTCCACCAGCCGCCGGGCGACGTTCACGGAGTCCACGAGCGGATGCAGCGCGAAGGCCTTCACGGCGGTCTCGCGGGAGCCCGACTCGGCCGCGGCGAGCACCTCGCGCTCGACCGCCTTGACCGCGCAGACCAGGCCGGTGGCGTGGTCGGGCAGCGGGGCCACGGTGACCGGGTGGGCGCCGTTGGCGTCCACGAGGCACGGGACCTCGATCACGGCATCGTTGTCGAGCACCGAGAGGGTGCTCCGGTTCCGGACGTTCAGGATCAGGGTGGTGCGCTCGTCGCGGGCGATGGCCCGCATCAGGGCGAGGGCGACCTTCTCGTAGCCGCCGGACAGGTCGTCGGCGTCGCGCTCGCCGGCGCCGGCGGTCTCTCGGTTCTCGGACATGTAGGTGGCCTCGCGCTCGGCGCGGGTGCGGTCCCAGACGTCCAGGGCCTTCGCACCGGGGGCGCCGACCTCGTCGTAGAAGCGGGCCTGCTGGTCGTGGAGGAAGGCGCCGCGGGTCTTCTCGGCCTGCTGGTAGGCGCGGACGGCCTCGCGGTTGAAGTAGTAGTAGTGCAGGTATTCGTTGGGGATCGCGCCCAGGGACTGGAGCCAGTCGACGCCGAAGAGCTTGCCCTCCTCGAAGGAGCCGAGCAGCTCCGGGTCGGCGAGCAGCCGCGGGAGCTCGTCGCGGCCCGCGACGCGCAGGCCGCGGACCCAGCCGAGGTGGTTGAGGCCGACGTAGTCGATCCAGGCCTCGCGCGGGTTCGCGCCGAGCACGCGCGCGATACGGCGGCCGAGGCCGACCGGCGAGTCGCAGATGCCGATGACGCGGTCGCCGAGGTGGCGGGACATGGCCTCGGTGACCAGTCCCGCCGGGTTGGTGAAGTTGATGACCCAGGCGTCGGGGGCGAGGCGGGCCACCCGCCGGGCGATGTCGACGGCGACCGGGACCGTGCGCAGGCCGTAGGCGATGCCGCCCGCGCCGACCGTCTCCTGGCCCAGGACGCCCTCGGCGAGGGCCACCCGTTCGTCATTGGCGCGGCCTTCGAGGCCGCCCACCCGGATCGCCGAGAAGACGAAGTCGGCGCCGCGCAGGGCCTCGTCGAGGTCGGTCGTGGCGGTCACCACGGGGGCGTCCGGGACTGCCGCGGCCTGCTCGGCGAGCACCCGGGTGACCGCGGTGAGCCGGCCGGCGTCGAGGTCGTGCAGGACGACCTCGGTCACCCGCCCCTCGCCGCGGTCGCCCAGCAGCGCCCCGTACACGAGCGGCACCCGGAACCCGCCGCCGCCCAGAATCGTCAGCTTCACGCTTGCGCCTTTCCTGCCAGCATCACCTCGACGCCGGCCTCCTCCAGGGAGGCCCGCGTCGCCGGGTCCGCCGGCGCGTTCGTCACCACCACGTCCAGGTCCTCGGGACCGCAGACCTTCGCCATCCCCGTACCCGGGAACTTCGCCGCGTCGGCGAGCAGCACCACCTTGTCGCTCGCCTTGATCATGGCGCGCTTGACCGGCACCTCGACGACCGTCGTGTCCATCACCTGCCCACCCGGGCGCACTCCACTGGTGCCGAGGAAGAGCCAGTCGGCGTGCAGCTGGCGCAGGTTGTCCTCGGTGAGGAAGCCGACCAGGGAGCGGTACTCGCGGCGGACCATGCCGCCGAGCAGGACCAGCTCGATGCCCTCGTCGTCGGCGAGCTCCTCGTAGACCACCAGGTTGCTGGTGATCACCGTGAGGCGGCGGCCGTGCAGCTGGCGGGCGAGACGGTAGGCGGTGGTGCCGATGTCGAGGAGGACCGACTGGCCGTCCTTCACCATCGCCGCCGCGTGAGCGGCTATGGCGTCCTTCTCGGCCACCCTGACCTCGGCGACCTCGGCGAAGGGCTGGTCGCCCTCCTCGGCACGGGCACCGCCGTGGACCCGGGTGAGCAGCCCGTCCTCCTCCAGTTTGACCAGGTCACGCCGGATGGTGGCGGGGCTCACACCGAGCTGCTCGGAGAGGTCGGTCACAGCCGCGGGGCCGCCCGAGCGCAGGGCCCGCAGGATGAGTTGATGTCGTCGTTCCGCCAGCATGCCGTGAACAGTACTCGTCATCTTCAATCATTTCCATGCTCAGTTCTGCTCGGGTATTGACCAATCGTGCGGAGCGGCGCACGATTCCGGTCATCGAAATTGACGAGTTTTGACGAGCCCGCTGCCGCGACCGACGAGAGGTGCCGAGTGTGGACGACGACATGCCCGACGTACTCCTGACCGGGCTGCTCTTCTACGACCTCGTCCTCACGGGGCTCGGAAAGCCGCCGACGCCGGGCGAGGAGATCTGGACCGGCGGCATGGGCTGCGGCCCCGGCGGCATCGCGAACCTCGCGGTGGCCGCCTCCCGCTTCGGTCTGCGCACCTCGCTGGCCACGGTCTTCGGCGACGACTTCTACGGCGAGTACTGCCGGGACGCGCTGTGCGACCAGGAGGACGTCGACCTCGCGCTCTCCCGCACCGCGGACGGCTGGCCCACCCCCGTCACCGTCTCGCTGGCCCAGGGCCACGACCGGGCCCTCGTCACCCACGGCTCCGAGCCGCCCTTCTCGCAGGACGCGCTGATGGGCGACCCGCCCGAGGCGCGTACCGCCCTCGTCCACCTGGAGGCCGAGCCCCGCGAGTGGATCGCCCGGGCCGCCGCGAACGGCACCCACGTCTACGCGGACGTCGGCTGGGACCCCACCCAGCAGTGGTCCACCGACCTCCTGGACCAGCTCAAGCTGTGCCACGCCTTCCTCCCCAACGAGTCCGAGGCCATGGCCTACACCCGCACCGACAGCGCACGGGCCGCCCTCGGCACGCTCTCCGAGCTGGTGCCGGTGGCGGTGGTCACGCGCGGCGGTGAGGGGGCCGTCGCGGTCGACCAGACGACCGGCGAGTACGCGGACGTCCCGGCCCTCGACATCGATGTCCTCGACGCGACCGGCGCCGGCGACGTGTTCGGCGCGAGTTTCGTCGCCGCCTCGCTCGGCGGCTGGCCGCTGGAGGAGCGGCTGCGGTTCGCCGTCCTCGCCGCCGGGCTCTCCGTCCAGCGGCCCGGTGGCGCGCTGGCGGCTCCCGGCTGGTACGGCGTCGACCGCTGGTGGCGCTCCCTGACCGACCCCGACCTGAAGTCGGCGTACGGCTTCCTGACGGACCGGCTCCCGGACGATCCCGGGCCGCCCGTCGCGTACGCCCCCGTGACCCCACCCGCACGGCAGACCTGACTCCCCCACGCCCCTTCCCCCTTCCCCGCGAAGTCCCGAAAAGATCCGAAAGGCGGTGGGAGCTGTGCGGCTCTCACGAAGAGGCCTGCTCCGCGCGGGCCTGGCCGGTACGGCCGCCACGGCGCTCGGCGGCCTGGCGTCCGGCTGTGCCGTTCCGACCGGCTCGACCGGCCGGAACATGGTCCTGTGGTACTGGAGCGGCGGTCTGAGCGACACCGTCGTGAAGAACGCCAAGTCCCGCTACGACCGCTCGGTGAGCCTGGACGCCATCCAGATCGGCGGCCAGTACCGCTCCAAGCTCATCACCACCATCACGGGCCGCGCCCACATCCCCGACATCGCGGGGCTCAAGGGCGAGGACATGGCCGCGTACCTCCCCAACGCGGACCAGTTCATCGATCTGCGGACGCTGGGCGCGGAGAAGTACAAGGACCAGTACCTGTCCTGGAAGTGGGACCAGGGCATCGCCGACGACGGCACGATGGTCGGCTTCCCGATCGACTGCGGGCCGGTCGCGCACTACTACCAGTACGAGGTCTTCCGCAGGGCCGGGCTGCCGTACGAACCGGCCGACGTGTCCAAGGAGCTGAACACCTGGGAGGCCTTCTTCGCCGCGGGTGAGCAGCTGAAGAAGCGGATCCCGGGGACCATGCTCCTCACCGACGTCAGCTCCGTCTTCGGGAACGTCGTGGAGCAGGGTTCCAAGCGGTACGTCGACAAGGACCGCCACTTCATCGGCGACCAGGAGCACGTGCGCCGGGCCTGGGCGTTGGCCGTCGAGGCCAAGCGGCGGAAGATCGTCTCCGACCTGGTCAGCGGCACCCCGGACCAGCTGTCCGCCATCCAGGACGGCAAGCTGCCGAGCCAACTCAACGCCTCCTGGGCCTCCTTCGACATCAAGAACGGCGTCCCGAAGACCAAAGGCAGGTGGCGCGTCGCGCAGATGCCGGTGCGGCCCGCCAACAGCGGCGGCTCGTTCCTGTCGATCACCAAGGAGTGCCGGGAGCCCGAGCAGGCCTTCCAGATCATCACCTGGATGCTCAACGCGCCCAACCAGGCACAGGGTTACGTCGACGCGGGCCTCTTCCCCTCCACGCCCGCTTCCTACGACCTCAAGCAGATGCAGGAGCCGGACGAGTTCTTCGGCGGCCAGGTCACCACCGACGTGTTCGGACCGGCCGCACAGAAGATCGCGGTCGCCTACAACAGCCCGTTCGACGTCGCCCTCGGGCAGCCCATCAAGGACGAGATCAAGAACGTCGGCGTCCTCGGCAAGGACCCGAAGAAGGCCTGGGGTGACGCCATGAGCAAGTGCCGTCGCATCGCGAAGCACCTGGGGGTGAGCTACTGATGGCCGTCCTCGAACAGACCCCGCCGGCCGTGGCGCAACCGTCAACGACCAAGCCCAGAAGCGGCTTCCGCAAGTACTGGCATCTCTACGCCGCCATCTCGCCCTTCTACCTGATCTTCCTCGCCTTCGGCCTGTTCCCGGTCGGCTTCTCGCTCTACCTGTCCTTCCACCGCTGGGACGGCCTCGGCTCGATGGAGTGGGCCGGGCTCTCGCAGTACCAGTACCTGCTGAGCGACAGCGACTTCTGGAACTCGATCGGCAACACGATCATCATCTGGGCGCTGGCCACCTTCCCCATGATCTTCCTGGCGATGGTCACGGCCGTGATGCTCAACTCCGCTGTCCGGTTCAAGGGCCTGTACCGCGTGGCGTACTTCCTGCCGAACGTCACCTCGGTCGTCGCCGTCGCGATCGTCTTCGGCTCGATCTTCTCCACCAACAACGGCGTCGTGAACGCCGTGCTGCACGGCGTCGGACTCGACCAGGTGGCCTGGCTGAACACGCCGTGGGGCATCAAGGTCACCATCGCCGCGCTGATGACCTGGCAGTGGACCGGCTACAACGCGATCATCTTCCTCGCCGGCCTCCAGACCATCCCGAGCGACCTGTACGAGGCCGCGCGCATGGACGGCGCCGGGCCGATCCAGACCTTCTTCCGGATCACGCTGCCGCTGCTGCGGCCGACCCTGCTCTTCGTCCTGGTCGTCTCGACGGTCACCGGATTGCAGAGCTTCTCCGAACCACAGGTGCTGCTCCAGACCTCGTCCAACGACTCCACGTTCGCGGGCGGTCCGGGCCACTCCGGCCAGACGATGGTCCTCTACTTCTTCCAGCAGACCTTCGACAACAACGACTTCGGGTACGGCGCCGCCGTGGCGTGGGGCATCTTCCTCGTCGTCGTCCTCTTCTCGATCATCAACTGGCGCCTCGTGCAGCGCCGGGGCGACTAGGAAGGCGCGCGCATCATGGCTTCCATCAAGGGCTCTCGCCGCAGAGGGATCGCGCTGCACCTCCCGCTGATCCTCGGCACGATCATCTCGGCCTTCCCGTTCTACTGGGCCGTGATCATGTCGACGCACAGCTCGACGGAGATCTTCTCCTACCCGCCCAAGCTGCTGCCGGGCACGCACTTCCTGGAGAACGTCCGCCATCTCTTCGACGCCGTCGACTTCTTCGGGTCGATGTGGAACTCGCTGATCGTCGCGGTGTCGGTGACCTTCCTGGTCCTGCTCTTCGACTCGCTCGCGGCCTTCGTCTTCGCCAAGTTCGAGTTCCCCGGCAAGAACGTGCTGTTCGGGCTGCTGATGGTCATCTTCATGGTGCCGGCGCAGCTGTCCGTCATCCCGCAGTTCGTGATCATGGCGAAGATCGGCTGGATCGGCTCGATGACCGCGCTGATCGTGCCGGCCGCGGCCAACGCGTTCGGCATCTTCTGGATGCGCCAGTACATGAAGTCGGCCATCCACGACGAGCTCCTCGACGCCTCCAAGCTCGACGGCGCGAACTTCCTGCGGCAGTACTGGCACGTGGCGCTCCCGGTGGTCCGCCCCGGTCTCGCCTTCCTCGGCATCTTCACCTTCATGGGCCAGTGGAACGACTTCGCCTGGCCCCTGATCGCCCTCACCAACCCCGACAACGTCACACTTCAGGTCGCCCTGTCCCAGCTCAACGGCACCCACGGCACCACGGACTACGGCATCGTGATGACGGGCGCGCTGCTCGCCCTCATCCCGCTGCTGATCGTGTTCGCGGTCGGCGCCAAGCAGATCATCGGCGACCTCGCGAAGGGAGCCGTCCGCGGATGAACCGCGATCCGCTCGACCCGCTCATCGCACTGCGCCCCTGGGAGGCACCCGAGGTGACCTCCTGGGGGCGGCTCCCCATGAACGCCGTCGACCGGCGCTCCGGATCACTCCCCCTGGACGGCGACTGGCGTTTCCAGTTGCTGCCCGGTCCGGACGCGCCGGTCGGCGGTTCCTGGTCGCCGGCCCACGTCCCCGGCGTCTGGACGATGCAGGGCACGGACGACCTGCCGCAGTACCTGAACGTCAGGATGCCGTTCGCGCAGTTCCCGCCGTCGACGCCCGCGGAGAACCCGACGGGCGTCCACGAGCGTGAGGTGGCCGTCCCCGCCGACTGGGCCGGACGCCGGATCGTCCTCCAGGTCGGGGCCGCCGAGAGCGTGCTGCTCGTGCACGTGGACGGGCGGCCGGTCGGCCTCTCCAAGGACTCCCACCTGGCGGCCGAGTTCGACCTGACGGGCGTGGTCGCGCCCGGTTCGTCGAGCTTGTTGCGCCTCACGGTCGTCAAGTGGTCCGACGCCTCGCACATCGAGGACCAGGACCAGTGGTGGCACGGCGGCATCACCCGCTCGGTCCTGCTGTACGCCACGGACCCGCTGCATCTCGCGGACGTGACCGTGCGGGCCGCGTACAGCGGCGAGCTGCGCGTCGACTGCCGGGTGCGGGACGCGGGCGGGGCGCTGCCCGAGGGCTGGTACGTCAGCGGAGACCTCGACGGCCTCCCGCTGACGCAGGACACCGAGTTCGACCGTCTGAACACCGAGGACGACCGCGTCTCCGACTTCCTCGGCGAGGCGCGGATGCAGACGGTCGTCCCCGAGGTCCGCAGCTGGAACGCCGAGACGCCCGAGCTGTACGGCCTGACCGTCCGACTGCACCGTGCGGACGGCACGGTCGCCGACACGTCGTACCACCGGATCGGCTTCCGTGACGTCGAGATCGCCGGCCGGGACCTCCTCGTCAACGGCGAGCGGGTCTACATCCGGGGCGTCAACCGCCACGACTTCCACCCGCTGACCGGGCGGACGGTGTCGTACGACGACATGCGCGCGGACCTGGTCCTGCTGAAGCGCTTCGGCTTCAACGCGATCCGCACCGCCCACTACCCGAACGACCCCGGCCTGTACGACCTGGCCGACGAGCTCGGCTTCTACGTCGTCGACGAGGCCGACATCGAGTCCCACGACCACGCCCACGAGATCGCCGACGACCCGCGCTATCTGAACGCCTTCGTCGACCGCGTCTCGCGGATGGTGCTGCGCGACAAGAACCACCCCTCGGTGATCATCTGGTCCCTCGGCAACGAGTCCGACTACGGCGCCAACCACGACGCGGCGGCCGGCTGGGTACGCCGGCACGATCCGACGCGGCCCATCCAGTACGAGGGCGCGGCCAAGCTGGACTGGGCGGCGGCCGGCGACGCCTCCGACATCGCCTGCCCCATGTACGCGCCGCTGGAGGACTGTGTGGCGCACGCGCTGTCCGGCGAGCAGACCAAGCCGCTCATCCAGTGCGAGTACTCGCACGCCATGGGCAACAGCAACGGCACGCTGGCCGACCATTGGGCCGCCATCGAGTCCACCCCGGGTCTTCAGGGCGGGTTCATCTGGGAGTTCTGGGACCACGGAATCCTTCAGCGCGTGAGCGACGGAAGACCGGTCGGGCGTGGGGGCGCCGGGCTCTATGACAACGGTGTCGCCGTGCCCGGGTACCGCTGGGCGTACGGCGGCGACTTCGGCGAACGCGACCATGACGGCGCGTTCATCGCGGACGGCGTGGTGTTCCCGGACCGCACGCCCAAGCCGGTGATGTACGAACACCGCGAGATCGCGGCACCGGTACGGATCGAGGCCTACCGGCACGAGGGCATCGTGCTCGGCAACCATCAGAACTTCCGGGGTCTGGACTGGCTGTCCGGCGAGTGGGAGCTGTCCTTGGCGGACGGCCGGGTGCTGACGGCGCCGGCCGAGCTGCCCGACCTGCGGCCCGGGCAGACCGCGGCCGTGCCGCTGCCCTTCGCGCTGCCGGCGGACGGTGGGGAGGCGTGGCTGACGCTGCGGATCACCACCGCGCGGGAGGAGGCGTGGGCGCCTGCGGGGACGGTGGTGTGCCTGCCGCAGGTGCGGTTGCGGGAGGCGGGTGTACTGCCTGAGGGTTGGGCGAACCGTTTCCCCACGGCACTCGTCGACGTGGACGCCGACGGTCTGCTCGTCCACCCCCTCCTCACCGCCGCCCCCGCGCTCTCCCTGTGGCGGGCGCCCACCGACAACGACGAACTGGGCGGCATGGCGCTGCGCTGGCGGTCCTGGGGGCTGGACGCCCTCGTCCGCAAGGTCGTCGACGTACGCCGGGACGGGGACCAGGTCACCGTGCTGGCCGAGTACGCCGCCGAGGTCGGTGTCGTACGGCATGTGCAGGTGTTCACGCCGGTCGAGGGCGGGGTGCGGATCGAGGAGTCGGCCGAACTGCCGGACGCGCTCGCCGATGTGGCGCGGGTGGGCTCCGTGTTCGAGACGGTGCCGGGGCTCGACCTGATGGAGTGGTACGGGCCCGGGCCGTGGGAGTCGTACCCCGACCGCCGTACCGCGCCCGTCGGCCACCACTCTGTGCCGGTGGACGAGCTGTTCACCCCCTACCTGCGGCCCCAGGAGAGCGGCGGCCGCAACGGCGTACGGCACTTCAGGCTGTCGGCGCCGGACGCCACCGGGCTCGCGGTCGCGCTCGACGAGCCGCGGCAGGTGTCGGTGACGCGTTACCGGGCCGCCGATCTGAGTGCGGTGGCCCATCACGACCAGCTGGTGCCGCGTCCCGGGTGCGTGGTGCACATCGACGCGGCGCACCGGGGGCTCGGCACGGCGTCGTGCGGCCCCGACACCTTCCCGTCCTATCTCGTCGCACCGGGAGTCCACCGCTGGAGCTGGACCCTGCGCGCGCTCTGAACTCCTCCTGTTTCTCCCCCCTTCTCCTCCCCTCCTTTTTCTCCCCTCCTTGGGCCTTTCCCTTCTTACGGAGCACACGTGTGCACTTTGCCTGAACACGGGGCCGAGCATGCCCAGGCGGGCGCCGGACGGCGCAGCTTCCTGCGGGCCACCGCGCTGCTCGGCGCCGCCGCCACGGCCGGGGTCGCGCTGCCGACCGCGGCCGAGGCCGCCCCCTCCGCGTCGCACTGGCGACCCGACACCGACAGCCGCCGCTTCACGCTCGCCGTGATGCCGGACACGCAGTACCTCTTCGACGGACCGAGCATCGACAAGGCTCCCGTCGAGGCATCCCTGCGCTATCTGCTGGAGCACGGCAAGAAAGAGAACATCGTCTTCCTGTCCCACCTCGGCGATCTCACCCAGAACGGGGCGAGTGCCGAAGTCGCCGCGATCAGCGAGGCGTTCAGGCTGCTCGACCGGCGCGGGGTCGGCTACAGCGTCCTCGCCGGCAACCACGACGTGAAGTCGTCGACCACCGACCAGCGCGGGGCGACGCCGTATCTGGACGCCTTCGGCCCGGACCGGTTCAAGGGTCACAAGACCTTCGGCGGTGCCTCCCCCGACGGCTACAACACCTTCCACCTCTTCCGGGCCGCGGGCCGGGAGTGGATGGTGCTGGCGCTGGACTGGCGGCTGTCGGACAAGGGGTACGCATGGGCGAAGGAAGTCCTCGCCGCCCACCCGAAGACGCCGGTCATCCTCACCACGCACGAGCTGGTCGTCGAGGACGACACCCTGTCCGCCTACGGGCAGCAGCTGTGGGACCGGCTGGTCGCGGACCACGACCAGATCTTCCTCACCCTCAACGGCCACTACTGGCCCGCCGCCCGCGCGACGCGCAAGAACGCGGCGGGACATGACGTCCACCTCCATCTGACGAACTATCAGAACCGCTACTTCGGCGGCGCCGCGATGATCCGGCTCTACCGTTTCGACCTGGACCGGGGCGTCATCGACGTCGAGACCGTGTCGCCGTGGATCCTGGGCCGGGCCGGGAAGGGGCTCAACGAGCTGGAGCGGCAGGAGATCGAACTCAGCGGTGACGCCGACCGGTTCACGGTCGAGATCGACTTCGCCGACCGTTTCTCCGGCTTCGCCCCGGTGCCCGCCCGTCCGGCCCGGCCGGTGTCGCGGATGCTGATACCGGGGACGGTGGCCTACTGGCGGTTCGACAGCGCGGTGACGGACAAGGTCCGTGACCTGTCCGGGCGCGGCAACGACCTCGGTCTCGTCACGGTCGGCGGCGGCACCCTCGGCTGGTCCGCCGACCACCATCCCGATCAACCCGGCCACGGCAGCCTGGAGTTCCAGGGGTACAAGTCCCCACTGAAGGGCGCGTATCTGCGCACCGTCGACGGCGCTCCGCTCAACTCGGCGACGTTCAAGGCGGGTTACACCATCGAGGCGTTCTACCGCCTCCCCGCCGACTGGGACCCCGACCACCACGCCTGGTCCGGCATCGTCAGCCGTACCGGTACGGGCGGCGCCGCCGGCAAGACCGGCGACGACCCCGACGAGCCGCTGGCCACGCTGTCCCTCTCCAACGACCGTGAGCCGCAGTGGGCGATGCGCCCGCTGAACCAGGAGGTCATCGCCACCAACTGGGGCCAGGAGACGCCGCTGGAGACCTGGTGGCACCTCGCCGTCGTCAACGACGGCCGGCACACCACCCTCTACGTCGAGGGCTGCCCGGTCGTCCGCAATCCGAAAGCCGCCGCGATCGGCATCACCTCCGTGGGCCTGCCCTGGCTCCTGGGCGGCTACGAGTACGGCGGGAAGATCGACCAGATCCTGCACGGCCGCCTCGGCGACGTCCGCATCGTCGAACGGGCACTGCCCGTCACGTCCTTCATGAACCACTGAACTGCCGAGGATCACCATGACCGAGCAGCAGCTGCCCTCCTGGGCCGACCCGTCCGTCTCCCCCGCCGAACTCGACCCGCAGGGCCTGTCCAGACGCGGACTCCTGCGCCGCGCGGGCCTGTTCGGCGCCGCCTTCGCCCTCGGCGGGGCGGCCGTACCCGCCACGCCCGCCGCAGCCGCCGAGCAGCGCCTCGGCGGCCACGACCCGCATCTCGCCTACCTCGTCGGCGACCATCACGTCCACTCCGTGTACAGCCACGACGCCAAGTACACGTTCTCCCAGCAGGCGCAGGCCGCCGCCAAGTACGGCCTCGACTGGATGGTGTTCAACGAGCACTCCAACTTCGGCCACGCCAACTACGGGGCCAAGCTGGAGCACGCCGAGATCGTCAAGGCCCGTGCGGAGAACCCGCGGCAGCTGATCTTCCAGGGCCTGGAGTGGTACATCCCGGCCGCCGAGCACTGCACGATCTTCGCCGCGCCCGGCCCGCACGAGACCGATCTGCTCACCCAGTTCGAGCTCGCCTACGACGGCAAGCTGCTCGGCTACACCGACGGCTCCGCGTCCGGCGCGGACACCGCCCGCAACGAGGCGCACGCCGTCAAGGCGATCAAGTGGCTGGCGGAGCAGCGCGATTCGGGCTACGTCGACGACGTCCTCGTCCTCGCCAACCACCCGCTGCGCCTCGGCATCGACTCCCCGCACGAGATGCGCAACTGGCGGGACGCGGCCCCCGAGATCATGATCGGCATGGAGGGCGCGCCCGGCGCCCAGGGCGCGGCGATCCCCGGCTGGCGCGGCGCGAACTCGATCCGCGGCGAGTACGAGAACAAGCCGAGCGCCCAGTCCTGGGCGGGCTACCCGGCGGACGCCTACCTCACCTACGGCGGTTTCGACTGGGCGACGGCGACCGTGGGCGGCCTGTGGGACGCGCTGCTCGCGGAGGGCCGCCTCTTCACGATCACCACCAACTCCGACAACCACCGCACGGTCTTCGACACCTGGAAGAACGGTGACTGGCCCGCCGGCCAGAACTTCGACAACACCGGCAAGCTCCCCGACCCGGTGAACACCGACACCCCGCAGCCCGGCAGCGACTTCTGGCCCGGCGAGTTCAGCCGCACCCACGTCGGCGTCACCCGCTACGGCTACCGCGCGGTGATGGCGGGCCTGCGCGCGGGCCGCGTCTGGCTGGACCACGGCCATCTCCTCGACGGCCTCGACGTCCGCCTGAAGCGGGACTGCGACGCGGGCCGGGGCGTCACACTCGGCGGCCGGCTGCGCGTCCGCAAGGGCGAGAAGATCAGCCTGTACGTGACGGTCACGACCGCGTCCCGCCCCAACCCCCAGGGAATCCTGCCGGAGTTGGCGCACGTGGACGTGATCCGGGGCGCGGTGCGCGGCCCGGTGACCGACCGGGACTCCTGGCGGGCCCCCGACACCAAGGTCGTGCAGACGAAGGACGTGAGCGGCCGGAAGGGGACGTACACCCTGCGCATCCCGCTGACCGCGGGGGACGAGTCCTTCTACGTCCGGCTGCGCGGCAGCGACGGCAACCGCCATGGTGCGGGTTACCTCGGCGCCGCCGTCGACCCCAACGGCCCGATCCCGCACACCCCCGGGGACGGTGACCCGTGGGCGGACACGTGGTTCTATTCGAACCCCATCTTCGTCGACGTGGCGGGTGCCTGATGTGACGTCATCTCACTGTCCTGGGCTGCTTATTCGGCACCGCCGCGCTGGGCGCGGGCCCGGCGTCGGCGACCGGTGAGCCCGCTTGGGCCGAGACCGGTACGACGTACACCGACACGCTCGGCGGCGGGCAGGGGCTCGCCGCCCGGGCGGACGGCGCCCTCCTGCACCGCGGACTGGCCGGCACCCCGCTGTCGCTGCGCGTCAAGGGCTGGAACCACGTCGGCGACCCGGACATCGCACGGGGCTACGTCTTCGACGCCTACCGGGGCCCGGACACCGGCACGTCGAAGATGTTCCCGGTGACGACATCCAGGGCTGCGACCTCGTGACGGACACCCGCCTGCTCTGCGCCTCGAACGACGCCACGGGCGCCGTGTTCCCGGAGGTCCGCCCCCTACCTCCAGGTGGACCTGCCCCGCAAGCTGGACGGGCAGCCGATCACGGGTGCGGTGAAGAGCCTGTTCGCGCTGCCGCAGCGCAGCGTGTGGACGGACGGCACCTTCGAGGCGGAGGGCGTCGGCTACGACACGCACAGTGGCACGCTCCGCGCGGAGGTGATCCCGCCGGGCGGGTGCGCGGTGGCGACCGCCGTCTCCTCGTACCGCCAGGTCACAGGCTGATCGGAGCGCGGTACCGGCGGCCTCGGGAACGGCCGGGAGAGGTACCGTGGGCCGCGTGACCACGGAAGAGTCGCTGCGGCCCCAGTCCCTCATGCTCACGTTCCTGGGCGACCAGGTGCTCGGGCGTGACGTCTGCGTGTACTCCGGCAGCGTCATCGACGTGTTCGCCCGCGTGGGCGTCGGCGAACAGGCGACCCGCTCCACCCTCACCCGCATGGTGAACCGCGGCCTGCTGCGCCGCCAGCGCGAGGGCCGCCGCATGTACTTCGGCCTGACCGAGCACTCGGAGGCGGTCCTGCGGGACGGGGAGCGCCGCATCTGGCAGACCGGAGCGGTCAACCGCCACTGGGACGGCACCTGGACCCTCCTCGGCTTCTCCCTCCCCGAGTCCTGGCAACGCCAACGCCACGACCTGCGCTCCAAGCTCACCTGGTCCGGCTTCGGCCCCCTGTTCAGCGGCCTGTGGATCGCCCCCGGCGAGGTCGACGTCGCGAACCTCGTCGGGGAGTTGGGCCTCTCCGCCCATGTGAAGGTCTTCCGCGCGCACGCCGACGCGGGCATGGACATCGGCGCGATGATCGAGGAGACCTGGGAACTGCCCGAACTCGCCGACCGCTACGAGGCGTTCGTACGCCGCTGGCAGCCGTGGCAGACCCGGGCCCCGCAGGCCGACGAGGCGTTGGCGCAGCGGTTGCTGTTGCAGGCGGAGTGGCTGCGGGTGATCCGACGCGATCCGCGCCTGCCGGTGAAGCATCTGCCGGACGACTGGCCTGCGGAGCAGGCGGAGAAGACGTTTCGGGGGGTGCATGAGCGGTTGACGCCGCCGGCGCGGGAGGCGGCGGGGCGGTTGCTCGACCTCGTGGCGGTGCGCGGCACCGGGGACGACGAGGGCTGATCCGCTCCATCACACGAGCTGCGGCTCCAGGTCCTGGTGGATACGGCGGCCCTCTCGGACGCTCATCGTGTGCGGATGTTCCGCGCCGAGCAGCCGCTCGAAGTCGTCCAGCGCGCTTGCCCGCAGCTGATCGGCTTCGGTGACACGGCCGATCGCGCGCAGGGTGATGGCAAGGTTGGCTCGGACCACGACGGTGTCCGGATGGCGGTCGCCCAGGGCGGTTCGGAAACCGGCGAGGGCCGCCCGCTCCAGTTCCTCGGTGCGGGCAGGCTCGCCGAGCTCTGCCAGGACGTTGGCAAGGTTGACCGAGCAGGCCAGCGTATAGGGGTGGCACTCGCCCAAAACGGTACGCAGAGTGGCGAGGTTGCGTTCCAGCAGCAGCCGGGCCTGCCCCGCTTCTCCCGAACCACTCAGGAAGATGCCCAGGTCGTTGACCGCGGCGAGCGTCGCCGGGTGGCGTTCACCGAGCGCGGCGCGGTACTGGCCGACGATGTCCCGGGCCAGGTCCAGCGCCCGCACGCGGGCCCCGGTGGCATAGAGGTCACAGGCGTGGTTCAGGGTGCAGTCGAGGACGTCCGGGGTGGTCACCGGGGTCTCGCGCAGCCGGTGGTGCTCCTGCGTCTGCTCGGTGAGGACGCGGGCCCCGTCGGCCATGCCCGCCCGGCGCAGGGAGACGGCAAGGCTCTTGGCGGTGCGCAGCGTCTCCGGGTGGTCCTCGCCGAAGAGTTCCCGGTACAACTCGTGGCTGTTGCTCAGTTCCGACACCGATTCCTCGTAGTGACCCGTCTCGCGCAGATCGCGCCCCAGGTTGGTGAGGGTGAACAGGGTGTGCGGGTGCGCGCTCCCGAGGAGGGTGCGGCGGCGTTCGTAGATGTCCTCGTCGAGGGCGCGAGCCTCGGCGTACCGGCCGAGGAGCCGCAGGCACAGGGCGAGGTTGTTGCGGGCGCTCAGCGTGCGCGGATGGTTCTCGCCGAAGAGCTCCTCGAAGCCCGTGTGGGCCTCGGTGGCCAGCTCCAGGGCCTCCTCGAAACGGCCGAGGCTGCCGAGGTCGGCCGCGAGTGCGGTGGCCGTCATCAGGATGTGCGGATGGCCCGGCCCGAGCAGGGCGCGCTGCCCGGCCAGCGTGGCGAAACCCAGTTCCGCCGCCTCTGCATACCGGCCCAGGGAGCGCAGTACGTTGCCGGTCTGGCTCTGAAGGCGCAGCAGCTGGGTCTGGAGCGCCATGTCCTGGCTCGTGGACAGGCGGCTCTGCCATCGGGTGCGCAGCTCCTCGGTGAGCGAGAGTGCGAGGTTCAGGTCACCGCGGCGCCACAGGTGGCGGACGCGGTCCAAGAGCAGTTGCCGGGTCTCCGGGTCGTCGCAGTCGGCAGCTTCGGACGCCTCGAGGTGGGGCCAGATCGCCGCGAAGAGGGGCCCGTTCTCCGGGTCGTCGACCGGCTCGTTGCCCGACGGCCGGGCGGCGGCCAGGATGCGGTGCACGGTGTGGCGTGCCTCCGCCTGTTCCTGCGGGGTGAGCACGGAGCGGATCACGGCCTGCACCAGCCGGTGCACCTGGATCGACTGGGTGGCCGAGTCCACCCTCGCGAGGGCGAACCGGCCGATCTCCCTGATCACTCGGCCCACGAACAGTTTCTCGTGGAGCGCGGGGTCCTGTGCGGCCAGGACGCTCACCATCAGGTCGCTGTAGAGCAGCTTCATGGAGATGGGTTCGGTGCCGAAGAACGCGCACAGTTGGAGCAGCCGCACGGCTGCCGGAGAGCGTTCCTTGAGGCGTTCGATCGAGACGTTCCAGGTGGCGCCGACCGGCTCGGGATAGTGCGCGAGCCGCCCGAACGACATCACCTGCGCGGCCTGCCGCTCCAGCTCGGCGAGGTAGGTGTCGACGGGGGTGCCGGTCTCGGCGAGCCATGCGGCTGCCTGGTCGAGGGCCAGGGGCAGGTCGCCGACCGCCGCGGCCACCAGCTCCGCATCGTCGAGCCGCAGGTCCGGGGCGCGGCGCAGCAGACGTTCGACGCTCTCCTCGCGCAGGAACGGTTCTATCTCCAGCGCCTCGACGTACTGCAGCCATGCGCGGTTGCGGGAGGTGATCAGCACATGCCCGGTGCCTCCGGGGAAGTAGCGCCTGACCTCGTCGGGCTCGTCGGCGTTGTCGAACACCAGGAGCCACCGCAGGCCGGACGCCTGACGCAGATGGTCGAGGGCCTCCCGGGCGGCCTGGGCGACCTCGTCTCCCGTACGCAGCCCCAGTCGGCGGCCGAGCTCGGCGAGGGCGTCCACCACGTACTCGTTCTGCTCGGCGCAGATCCACCAGACCACGTCGTAGTCGGCGGCGAACCGGTGTGCGTACTCCAGCGCGATCTGGGTCTTGCCGACGCCGCCCAGCCCGTACAGGACGAACGGTGACGGAGTCCGGCCGGAGGTTCCGTGGCTCAGGGCGTCGCGCAGCCGCTCCAGCAAGGAGCTACGGCCGGTGAAGTGGGCGTTGCGGGGTGCGGCGTTCCAGAAGCGGGGCACCGTGCCGGGGAAGCGGGTGTCGGTGTCGGTGACACCGTCCGCCGCTTCCATCGGCTGAGCCGGGCGTCCGAGGGCGCCGAGCAGAGCGGCCGCCGCGTCCCGCTCGTCACTACCCGTCAGGTCGAGCCACGGCCGCTCGTCGTACGTACTCGCCGGGTGTACGGGGCCGACGCGGACCGCGACGACCTGCCGGTGGTCGGCGCGGTCGCCACCGGTGGCGGCCTGCCAGACGAGGCGGGCGCGTGCGGAGCGCTGGAAGGCAGGGGACAGCACGAAGACCGTGCGGTCGGCCGGCTGTTCGGCGCCGTCCTCCGCGCTGCCGACGTACCTCGGCAGCACCCGGAAACCGGCACGCGTCAGCACGTCGGCGATCCAGTCGGACCACAGTCGGTCCTCGGCGACGTAGCTGAGCCTCACCTCGGCGGGGAGCGGAATGCGGGCGCGGCTGAACTTCTTCCGGACGCCATCGCGGACGTCTCCGGGCATGCGGGGCAGCCGAGTGACTGTCTGCTCACTGATCACGCCGGCGAGGCGCTCGAACGCGGCCAGCAGAGAGGTGGAGACCCCGGGCTCGTCGCCGAACGCGGCCAGGGTCTCCTCGTAGGCGTAGTAGGGCCGGTACGGGATCTCCACGGCCCCCCAGTAACCGGCGAGTCCGTCCTCGTCCAGACCCGTCGGGAACCCGTCGAAGCGTGCCCTGGCCAGGGCACGCCCGGCGTCCGCCTTTTCCTTCTCACCCTCGTCGATGCGCATGGGGACGGGCAGGATGCGGATGCTCCGGCCGTGGAAGCGTTCGTGGATGTCGCGGGCGACGGCGGCGGCGCCGTCGATGCTCTGGTCGCTGAGGGTGAAGCAGTCCACGAGGACGTCCGGTAGATGAGCGGTGCAGATGTCGGCGATGTCGGAGAGGCCGGTGCGGCTGTCGATGAGGACGTAGTCGTAGTGCTCACTCATGTCGTCGCGCAGCGCGTCGATGAACAGGCCGCCACCGAGCCGGTCGTAGAAGTTGTCCCAGTCGAACGAGGTGACAGTCGACGCGTAGTCACGGTTCTGCCGTCCGGCGAGCATCAGGTCGAGGGTGCCGGGCTCGGGGAACAGCCAGTTCAGGGAGACGGCATGGCGTTGGACGCGGGCGTAGTCACGGTGCCAGTCGGGGGCACGTTCCTCGAGGGTGGAGCCGTCGCTGGTGGCCGCCCAGGCGTAGTCCAGGAGCAGGTCGACGACTCCGGAGGTGGCGCGGACGGTGCCCGGGTCGAGAAAAGGGTGGAAGAAGCGATGCAGTCCGGGGGCCTCAAGGTCCCAGTCGACGGCGAGGACGCGGTTGCCGTTGGCGGCCAGGATCCAGGCGACGTTGGCGAGGGCCATGGTCCGGCCGGTGCCGCCCTTGTACGAGTAGAACGTCACGATGCGGCCTCGTCGGCCACCCGGTGCGTCAGGTCCGCTCATCGTGTGCCTCCTTCTCGTCCTCCGGGTGCGGTGCCGTCGCCCAGCCGCCGGAGGCGCCGAGACGGAAGCGTGGGAGAGCCTGCCCGGCCGGTGTCACGGGCCGGGCGCTTCTGAGGTACTGGCCCTCCGCCCAGCGGACGACGCGCGGCAGCACCTCGCGGAAGGACCTTTCGTCGGGTACCCCGCGTACGGCGGCCCGGCATGCATCGCGGCCCTGCCGCGCCCTGCGCGGGAGGGTGGCGTCCAGCTGCGCAGCCAGTTCGTGTTCGGTCTCGTCGCCGTCGGGGTCGTCGTCGTTCCACGGGACGACGAGGCCGACGGGGGGTCCGTCCCCGCTGTCGTACGTGCCGAGCCGGGTGCGGTGCCCGGGGTCGCGCAGCACCCAGCGGTCGAGCAGCAGCACCTCGGGGGCGTCGGCGGGCGCGGACCTGTCGTCGAACTCACTCACGTCGGCGCGGAAGTCGAGGCGGGCGGCGATGCCCGCGGCGACCTGCGCGAGAGGCTGGTCGGAGGCCGGGTGGTAGGGGTTCCAGTGCAGTGGTGTGGGGCCGTAGTAGCGCGCGCTGCGCCCTTCGGGCAGCCGGCCGAGACTGCCGGCCGCCACACTGATCCGCAGCCGTCGCCCGGCCGGCGCGACGGCGGAGGGCGGGCCGGCGAAGGCGTCGTGCGCGGTGTGCAGGCCGTCCGGGGCCCCACGTTCGACGACGACGCTCTCGCCGACCTCGACGATGCGCCTGGCCAGGTGGAGTACCGCCTTCTGGTAGTCGCGGCGGAACGCATGCAGCTTGGCCAGTCCGTAGAGGCCGAAGGTGCGGTAGCGGTCACCCAGTTCGGGGTGCGCGTACTGCACCTCCTTCACACAGTCGGGGAGCCTGCGGTCCGGCACCGGCGCCCAGAGGGCCGGCACGATCGCACTGGGCCTGCCCCGCGTCTCGGGATCCCGGTGGCATGCCCGGCGTTCGCCGAAGGCGGCCCATTCCTTTCCGCACCAAGGGCTGATGAAGTAGCGCGGCGAGTACAGCGGCACGAAGACGCGGCAGCCGCCGAGCGACTCGGCCAGTTCGTCGCTCCAGATCTGACCCGCCCGCATCGAGCGGTCCATGAACCCGGGCGCACCGGGGTGTGCGGTCAGGTTGCGGATGTGTTCGCAGAGATCGCGGAACAGTCGGTGCACCCACAGGTCCGGGTCGGGTTCCTCGGGGCGAGCCGACGGAATATGGGCATAACTCAGAAAGAAGTAGGGCGCGGTGGCGTCCGCCCCCGCAGGCTCCGTAGGTTCCACGCGACCCCCCGATCCCGTCCCCCGCGCCCGCTGGGGGTGAACACTCAGTGTAGGAACTACGCAGCTCCCTGTGACGATGCTGGTGGAATGTGACTGCGTCGAATTCCGGACAGCCAGCCAGTGGCGAAGTCCACGGCCGCGGCCAGCGGGAACAACCGGGCGTCCGCGTCCCCGACGGAGCCCTTGCGCACGGCAGGGTCGGGTCCGCTGCCCCGGCAGGCCTCGAAGTCAGCGCCCAGGATCCCGAAGGTGCTGTCGTCCAGTTCCACGTCCTTGAAGGAGGTCCAGCGGCGCTCGCCGTCGCTCTGGACGACACAGCGGTACTCCCGACGGGGCTGGTTGGGCAGCCGGTACTCGGCGAGGTGGAAGCCGGTGCATCTGTCGAATCCGACGCCGAGGAGCAGCACCTGCGCCCGCGCCAGCTCAAGCCGGCCGAGCGGCGAGTTCGGGCCCAGGTGGCACGCCTCCTTGTGGTCCGCCATCAGCTCGTCGGCGCGCGGGCCGAGCGCGGCGAACGACGTCTGCGGATGCGCACTGCGTACGGCTCCCGGGCTGCGGCGCACGGCCTCGGCGAGTTGGCCCATCTCGGCCGAGGGGGTGCGCCGGATGTCGAAGGGGGGCATCGTGTCCTGGTACGCGGCTCTTTCCCTCTCCGTCATGCCACGCGTGCACCTGCGGTACGCCGGTGACGTGTCGGAGTTGCCGGCCGTGAAGGTCGGCACCACCAGGGTGCCGTCGGGGCCGAGGGCTTGGAGCAGAGCGGCCAGGACCTTGTCGGGTGCGGTGCCCACTCGGCTGCACGCGGCGTGCACCAGCAGCACTGTTCCGGCCAGCAGGCCCAGCGCCATCAGTTCCTCGACGAGTGCTGTGGTGGCAGTCATAGGCTCCGTCCGATGCCGTCGACGAACCGTCGTCCGAGTGTGGTGAGCGAGGAGGCCGCTGAGAGTACCTCCCACTGGGTCCGCGTGCGACGAGCAGCTTCCGGGTCCCGGAGCAGTAGATCGGCTGCCGCGCGCGCATAGGTGTCGTTCAGGAGTGCGCCCGTATCGGTGTCCGTCTCGTCGTACAGGTCGCACTGATCGAGCAGAGCGTCGAGCACCCCGGCTCGAAAGCCGCGCACCAGGTCGACCGCTGCTCGCAGGGGGTCGCCGTCGAGACCGACGCCCAGGGCCGCGAATCCGCCGCCTGGTGCCGTCGGTCCGCGGTCGGACACGGCAAGTGGTGTGATCACCCGGACGCCGGACGCCATGGCATCTGCGACCGCGGGCAGCTCCCTGCGGATCAAGGCCCAGGCCCGCCCCAGCACCCGCCGCAGGCGCTCGGCGTCGGCATCGCTCAGCCGGTCGTGGACGGGGACTTCGAAGCAGTCGCGGAAGGGGTCGAGGTCGTCCAGGATGACGTCGAGCCCGTCCGTGCACACTCTGCGCAGGGGTTCCCAGCGGGGGCCGGCGAGATCGGCCTCGGTCAGGCGGACGGTCGGAGCCGTCGCGGCTACGGCGAGGCGCCCTCGGCCCGGCAGGTAGGCGAACCCGTCACGCACCGGCACCTCGGCGGGGAACTGTGACGCCGGAGCGAAAGCCGCCACGAGAGAGACCAGATGGTCGGGCGAGGCAGTGCCGCCGGCGCAGCGCACGGCCCAGCTGCGGGTGTAGGGGTGGGACAGCAAGGGCTCCAGGTCCGGCGCAAGCCGCATGGCGGCGGCGAACAACGCGTCGGCGTCCGGAGCGCCTTCCCGGTGCGCGAGGAGGAGCAGCTCGCGGGTGATGTGCCGCCGTTCCACGGCCAGTTCCCGTACCGCGGCGCCGTCGCCGGTACCGTCGGCCAGCCTGTCGAACCCGTTGATGGGCCGGTCCGCAGCGGCACCGGTGCGCTCACCGATCGTTCGGATCAGCTTCATCAGGTCCGCGCAGTAGACCGAGGGATTGGCGAACCCGGTCCCGTCGCGATAGCGGTGGGCGAAGAGTCCGCCGCCGCAGGAGCTCAGCACGGAGCAGCCGCGGCACTGTTCGGCGAGCCCTTCCGTTCCCTGTCCGCGGGCGCGCATGGACGGGTGGCGGGCGACGTCGTCGAGGCGGTGCGTGAAGACGTCCATGCCGGTGAAGGGCGCACCCTCGTACGCGGTCTTCAGTGAGTCCGTCTGCTCGAACGTGCCGTCCGTCTCGACCACGACGATGTCCGGCGCCTCCAGTCCCAGCGCCTCGGTCTGACTGGGGCCGCCGCTGAGGGTGTTGACGATCGAGTCGAACAGCCGCACCGGCACCGGCCGCCCCAGCGCGGTCCATCGGTCGTGGACCGCCAGCAGCCAGCGCGCGTACGGCGTTTCGGTGCCGTCGGGACGCAGGGGTGGAGCGTCCCAAGTGGCGTGCGGCAACAGGAAGTCGATGTGGGGCGGGTCGAGGGCGAGCAGCGCGTCGAGCACGGCGACGGGGTCGTTGCGCACATCGACAGTGCACAGGATCCCGGCGAACAGGTGGCGGTAACGGTCCTGGGTGAGCAGGCGGATCGCCGCGACCACCCGGTCGTGACTGCTGCGCCCGTCGGCGAAGAGGCGGTGCCGGTCGTTGGCCAGGCGATCGCCGTCCAGGGAGACACCCACGCGGACGTCGAAATCGGCGAACACGTCGAGGCAGGCCCTGTTCAGTTGCACCGCATTCGTCTGAATGCGCAGGTCCAAGTCGCACACCCCACATAGGGCAGCCGTGATCGCCTTGCAGATGTCCCGCAGTCGGGCAGGGCCGACCAGAAGCGGCTCTCCTCCGTGCAGCACCACACGTACGGATCGCAGCTGGTGCGTCTTGGCGTGCTCGGCGAGGCGGAGGGCCGTCCAGGAGACGGCCTCCGGCTCGATCGTCATGGGCTTGGTACGCCAGCTCTGGTCGGCTTGCTCGTACACATAGCAGTGGTCGCATGCCAGATCGCATCTGCTGTGCACCTTCAGCACGAGCTGCCGGAACGGCCTGCCCGAACAGGACACGACGGTGGTTCGGTGGGTCAGATGCTGGACTGGAAGGACGCGACGACCCGCTCGGGTGTCTGTGTGGACGCGAGTGCGCGCCGGACACCGCGCACCCTGCGCGGGTCAGAGGGAACGCGGAGTCGGGACAGGGAAGGGCGGGCCTCGGCGGCAACCGCGGGGCGGCTCTGGGTGGTTGCTGAACCGATCATGGCGATCCCCAATCGGTAAAAGGGGTAAGGCGATGCACTCCCGAACGACGTCAGGCGGCGGGATGTGCCGGCACAGTACAACCGATCAGGCCCGGCGAGAGCACACGTACGCCTCGCCATGATTGTCGGGCCAAATCCCTGACGGCACTCTCACCATATCCCTCCACACCCCCTCCAAGCCGCTTCAGAGGTAGAACCGCGAAAGACTCTGCAACACCGCCGCCGGCTTCGCCCCGCCCTCGATCTCGATCGCCCCGTCGACCGTGATCTGGACTCCGCCCGGCACGTCCTCGACGTCCGTCAGCTTCGCCGCCAGGCGGATGCGGGAGCCGACCTTCACCGGGGACGGGAAACGGACCTTGTTCAGGCCGTAGTTGACCTTCGTCGTGACGCCCTGGACGTCCAACAGCTCGGTGAACAAGGGGATGAAGAGGGAGAGCGTCAGGTAGCCGTGGGCGATCGGGGCGCCGAAGGGGCCCTCGGCCGCGCGGGCCGGGTCGACGTGGATCCACTGGTGGTCGCCCGTCGCGTCGGCGAAGGTGTTGATGCGGTCCTGGGTGACCTCGATCCACTCGCTGGTGCCCAGGTCGCTGCCGGCCAGCTTCTTGAGTTCGTCGAGGCCGTTGACGGTGATGCTCATGAGGTTCCTTCGCTGTTGCCGTACCGGGTACGGACACGGGACTTGAGGAGTTTTCCGGAGGCGGTGCGCGGCAACTCGGCCGCGAGGACCACCGACTTGGGGATCTTGTACTTGGCGAGGCGGCCGGAGAGGGAGGCCAGTACCTCGTCGGGGTCGAGCGAGGCGCCCTCCCGGGGGACCACGACCGCCCGCGGCACCTCCCCCCACTTGTCGTCCGGTACGCCGATGACCGCGCACTCGACGATGTCGGGGTGGGTGAGAAGCAGGTCCTCGATCTCGGCGGGGTAGATGTTCTCGCCGCCCGAGATGATCATGTCCTTGATGCGGTCGACGATGAAGACATACCCGTCGTCGTCCACGCGGGCGGCGTCCCCGCTGCGGAACCAGCCGTCCGTGAAGGAGGCGGCCGTCTCCTCGGGCAGCCCCCAGTAGCCGGGCATGACGTGCGGGCCGCGGACGACGACCTCGCCGGTCTCGCCGACGTCGACCGGTGCCATGTCCGGTCGTACGACCCGTACGTCGCTGAAGAAGTGCGGCACGCCCGCCGAACCGGCCTTGACCACCGCGTGCTCGGCGTCCAGGAAGAGCGTGCCGGGGGCGGCTTCCGTCATGCCGTAGCCCTGGAGGAAGGTCAGGCCGCGTTCCTGGTAGACCGCGATCATCGAGGTGGAGACCGGTGAGCCGCCGCAGGTGAGGATGCGGAGGGAGGACAGGTCCGCGTCCGGCCAGCGCGGGTGGCGGGCGATCTGTTCGAACATCGTCGGGACGCCGAACATGAAGGTGATCCGGTGGCGTTCGATCAGGTCGAAGGTCGCCGACGGGTCGAAGGCCTCCACCAGGACGCAGGTGCCGCCCTTCAACAACACCGGCAGGGTCAGCATGTTCAGGCCCGCCGTGTGGAACAGCGGGGCCGAGACCAGGGCGCGTTCGTCGGCGATCAGGTCGTGGTCGACGAGGACGTTGATCGCGTTCCAGGTCAGGTTGCCGTGGGTGAGCATCGCGCCCTTGGGACGGCCCGTCGTCCCCGAGGTGTACATGATGATGCAGGTGTCGTCGGGCGTCACCGGGGCGTCGATCGGCTCGCTGGACGACCTCGCCAGCTCCTCCTCGTACTCGGCGCCCACCTCCACGTACGCCCGTACGTCCGTGTCGCCCGGCAGGCCCGCGACCAGGCCCGCGTACTGGGGGCCGTAGACGAGCGCCTTGGCGCCGGAGTCGGCGAGCTGGTAGGCGATCTCCGGGCCGGCGAGGCGGATGTTGAGCGGGACGAAGACCGCGCCGAGGGTGCCCGCCGCGAACAAGGTTTCCAGGTAGGAGGGGTGGTTGGGGCCGAGGTAGGCGATGCGGTCGCCGCGGCGGACGCCCCGGGCGCGCAGGGCGTGCGCGAGGCGGGTCGTGCGCTCGTGCAGCTGGGCGTACGTCCAGGTCGTGTCGCCGTGCACCAGTGCGGTGCGGTGCGGGGTCTTGCGGGCCCGGCGTGCGGGCCACGACCCCAGTCCCTCGTTGCGCATGTACGGCCCCTTATGGCTTCGTCAGCCCGAGCAGGCGGGCGGCGTTCTCCTTGAGGATCTTCGGCTTCACCTCGTCCTTGATCGACAGCTTCTCGAAGTCGGCGAGCCAGCGGTCGGGGGTGAGGACGGGGAAGTCGGAGCCGAAGAGGACCTTGTCCTTGAGCAGGGTGTTGGCGTACTGGACGAGCTGCGGCGGGAAGTACTTCGGGGACCAGCCGGAGAGGTCGATGTGGACGCCCGGCTTGTGCGTGGCGACCGCGAGGGCCTCGTCCTGCCAGGGGAAGGACGGGTGCGCCAGGATGATCTTCAGATGCGGGAAGTCGGCCGCCACGTCGTCCACGTGGAGGGGGTTGGAGTACTTCAGGCGGATGCCGCCGCCGCCCGGGACGCCCGCGCCGATGCCCGTCTGACCCGTGTGGAAGAGGGCGATCGTGCCGGTCTCCTCGATGACCTCGTAGAGGTCGTACGCCACCGAGCGGTCGTTGGGGAAGAAGCCCTGGATGCTGGGGTGGAACTTGAAGCCCTTCACCCCGTACTCCTCGACCAGGCGGCGGGCCTGCTTGACGCCGGCCTTGCCGCGGAAGGGGTCGATGGAGGCGAAGGGGATGAGGACGTCCGCGTTCGCGGCGGCGGCTTCCGCGACCTCCTCGTTCGGGACCGGCGCGGTGCCGGTCGCGGACTCGGCGTCGACCGTGAAGATCACGGCGGCCATCTTCCGCTCGCGGTAGTAGGCGGCCGTCTCCTCCAGCGTCGGCTTCCGCTTGCCCTCGACCTTGAAGTAGGCGGAGGAGGCGTCGTGCAGATCGTCGTCGAGGGAGGAGTGGCCCTTCGACGACACCTCCGCGTGGGTGTGTACGTCGATGGCGACCAGCTCGTCGATGTCCATCACGCCTCCGGGAGCTTCGGGGCCGGGATGCCGACCGACTGGAGTTCGGCGCCGACCGAGGTGGGGAAGGCGTCGGCGAGGGTGTCCGGGGTCCAGCCGCCGTCGGCGTACGCCGTCTTGATCTCCTGCGGATGCGACCAGAGTGCCACCTTGTCGCCGCCGATGCCGATGGCCTGGCCGGTGATGGAGCGGGCGGCCTCGGAGGCGAGGAAGGGGACGAGGGCGGCGCAGTCCTCGGGGGTGCCGAAGCCCTCGCCCTTGCGCAGGAAGTCCGGGAGCGGCTCGCCGTTCCTCATGGCCTCGATGTACGGGGCGAAGGCGGGGATCGTCTCGGTCATCGCGGTGGCGGCGACCGGCACGATCGCGTTGACGGTGATGCCCGCGCGGCCCAGCTCCATGGACCAGGTACGGGCCATGGCGGCGATGCCGGCCTTGGCGGCGGCGTAGTTGGTCTGGCCGAAGTTGCCGCGCTGGCCGGCCGGGGAGCCGACCAGGATCAGGCTGCCGCCCTCGCCCTGCTCGCGCATGCGGACGGCGGCGGCGCGGGCACAGGTGAAGGTGCCCTTGAGATGGGTGGTGATCACCGCGTCGAAGTCGTCGTCGGTCATCTTCCACAGCACCTTGTCGCGCAGGATGCCCGCGTTGGTGACCAGGACGTCGAGCCGTCCGAACTCCGCCACCGCCCGGTCGACCAGGCGCTGTGCCGCCTCGGTGGTGCCGACCGGGACGACCTCGGCGACGGCCGTGCCGCCGGCCTCGGTGATGGACTTCACGGCCTGCTCGGCCACGGCCTCGTCGACGTCGTTGACGACCACGGAGGCGCCGTGGGCGGCGAGGGCGTGCGCATAGGCGAGGCCGAGGCCCCGGCCGCTGCCGGTGACGACGGCGACCTTGCCGGAGAGATCGATGCTGGGCACGGGGGAGGTCCCTTCACGAGCTGATGCGGGGGACGCGCCCTGGAGAGGCGCGTCGCTGCGGCTTCGAGATCGAAGCTAAGAGCAATAATTGTTGACGTCAATAGTTGTTGGCGACCCACGGGTGCGTCATGCTGGAATCTGCACGCCGGTACCGCGACCCAGGGAGCCCGCCATCACTCGCCAGCACGCCACCCCCAAGCCCATCGACGCGGACGAGCCGTGGATGCGCGGGCTGCACGCGGACACCGGCTATCTGCTCTACCGCCTGGGACTGCGCTCGGGTCAGGTCTTCAACACGTTCCTCCAGGAGTCCGGGCTGCGGCTGCGCCACTACGCGGTGCTGCGCTATCTCGCCGGTTCCGCGGGCGCCCTCCAGCGGGAGCTGAGCACCCGGCTCGGCTACGACCCGAGCGCGATCGTCGGCCTGGTCGACGACCTGGAGAAGCTGGACCTCACCGAGCGCCGGCCCTCCCCCGACGACCGCCGCAGCAAGATCGTCGTCCTCACCGAGAAGGGCCGCGCCTTCCTCCGCGACACCGACGAGGCGGGGCGGCGGGTGACCAACGACCTGCTGGAGCCGCTGGACGCCGGGGAGCGCGACGCGCTGCACGCGCTGCTGCTGAGGATCGCCGACCAGCCATGACCGGTCAGCCGAGGGTCCGCTCACGCGACGCCGCCACCGCGCCCGAGCGGCTGCTGTCCGTGCTGGGCGCCTTCGACCACGGGCACCCGGCGCTGAGCCTCACGGACATCAGCCGCCGGGCGGGCCTGAGCCTGACCACCGCGCACCGACTCGTCGGCGCCCTCACCGAGTGGGGCGCCCTGGAACGCGACGACTCCGGCGTCTACCACGTGGGCCTGCGCCTGTGGGAGGTCGCCGCCCTCGCCCCGCGCGGGCTCGCGCTGCGGCAGATCGCGCTGCCGTATCTGGAGGACCTGTACGAAGCGACGCACGAGAACGTGCAGTTGGCGGTCCGGGACGGCACGGACGTCGTCTACATCGAGTGGCTGTCGGGGCGTTCGGCGGTCGGCGTGCACATCAGGGTCGGCGCCCGCTGGCCACTGCACGCCACCGGCGTCGGGCTGGCGCTGCTGGCCCATGACACCCCGGAGTTCCAGGAGCGGTACTGCGCGGGCCCCCTCGCCTCCTTCACCCCGTACACGATCACGGACCCGGCACGCCTGCGCCGGGCCCTGGCCGAGACCCGGCGCACGGGGGTGGCGGTGAGCGACCGCCAGGTCACCGACGACGCGTTGTCGGTGGCCGCCCCCGTGCGCGGGACGGGCGGGGCGGTGGTGGCCGCCGTGTCGATCGTGGTGCCCCAAGTGGATGCGCAGGTACCGGTGTTGGTGCCGGCGGTGCGGGTCGCCGCGCGGGGGATATCGCGGGCTTTGGGGTGGCGGCCGGAGAAGTGAGGGTCCGGGGCCGGCAGTTGCCGGCGCTGGAGGGCCGGGAAGCCGATCATGACGGCGCCCCGCAGACCAGCCCGCGGATATCCCTCTCACCGGCGAGGCCCCGCCCCCGGCCGCTCGTGATACTGGAACGGCCCCTGCCCCGAGGAGCCGCCGATGTCCGCTCAGCCCTGGTTCGCGCCGCTCGTCGAGCGGGTGCGTACGGCGAATCCGTACGTCGTCGACACCGCGCTCGCCGCCCTCGTGCTGTTCGCCGCCTCGCTTCAGTGGATCTTCCCTGACGAGGGGGACGACCGGCTGACCTGGCAGGGCTGGCTGCTCGGCGCGGCCACCGCCGTGCCCCTGGTCTGGCGGCGCCGGGCGCCGTTCGTGATGGCCTGCGCGGTGTCGGTGGCCACCCCCGCCCAGGCGCTGTACCACGCGCCGCCGCCGGACCTGATGTACGGCGGGTTCGTGGTCCTGTACACCATGGCCGCCCTCGGCACGCCCTGGCAGCGGCGCTTCATGCTGGTGGGCTGGACGATCGGGGTCACGCTCGTCATGACGCACAAGGAGAGCCCGGAACCCTTCGAGTACGCCTTCCAGTTGATGAGCGTGGCCTGCGCCTACGCGTTCGGTGTGCTGGCCCGGGTCCAGCGCGCCTACACCGCCGAACTGGAGGACCGGGCGCGGCGGTTGGAGCGGGAGCGGGCCGCGGACACCGCGCGGGCGACGGCGCAGGAGCGGGCCCGGATCGCCCGGGACATGCACGACATCCTGGCCCACGCGGTGAGCCTGATGGTGGTGCAGGCCGAGGCCGGGCCGGTGGTGGTGCGCAGTGATCCGGCGCGCGCGGAGGCCGCGTTCGACGCGATCGCGGGGGCGGGCCGGGACGCGATGGCGCAGTTGCGCCGCATCCTCGGCGTCCTCAAGGAGGAGCAGCGCAACGGGACTTCACCGCAGCCCGGCATCCGGGCACTGCCGGCGCTGGTCCGACAGGTGGGTGAATCCACCGGCCTGCGGGTGCGGTTGAGCACGACCGGCGAGCCGCTTCCCCTGCCGCCGGACACCGACGTCGCCGCCTATCGGGTGGTGCAGGAGGCGCTCACCAATACCGTCAAGCACGCGTACGCTTCCTCCGCGACCGTCGAACTCGACTGGGCGGAGGAGGCGTTGACGCTGACGGTGACGGACGACGGAGCCGGCCCCACAGGTTCGGCAGGGGGACCCCGCGGACACGGGCTGATCGGCATCCGGGAGCGGGCGGCCGCCTGCGGCGGCGAGGCTCGTGCCGGGCGCGGCCCGGACGGCGGCTTCCGGGTCCTCGTACGCCTCCCGGCCGGTGACCGGCAGGCGGCCCTCGGGTGAGCATCCGGGTGGTCGTCGCCGACGACCAGGAACTCGTGCGCAGCGGCTTCAGCATGATCCTGGAGGCGCAGGCGGACATCGAGGTCGTCGCCGAGGCCGGGGACGGCGCCGAGGCGGTCGCCGCGGTGCAGCGGCACACACCGGACGTGCTGCTCCTCGACATCCGCATGCCGGTGATGGACGGCCTGGAGGCGGCCCGCCGGGTGTGCGGGCAGTCCGCGTGCAAGGTCGTCATGCTGACCACGTTCGACCTGGACGAGTACGTCTACGAGGCCCTGTACGCGGGCGCCAGCGGCTTCCTGCTCAAGGACGTGCGCCGGGACGACCTGGTGCACGCCGTGCGGGTCGTCGCCGCCGGGGACTCGCTGCTCGCGCCCGCCGTGACCCGGCGGCTGGTCGCGGACATCGTGCGCCGCCGCCGGGAGGAGGCCACGGCCGAGGTCACCCCGGACCGCCTGGACGTGCTGACCGCCCGCGAGGTGGAGACGCTGCGGATGCTGGCGCGGGGGCTGTCCAACGCGGAGATCGCCACCACGCTGTTCGTCAGCGAGCACACCGTGAAGACCCATGTCAGCAATGTGCTGAGCAAGTTGGGGCTGCGGGACCGGGTGCAGGCGGTGATCTGCGCCTACGAGACCGGGCTGGTGACGCCGGGCGCCGCTTAGGGCCGGTCCCCGAGCTCTTCGAAGAGCGTCAGCTGCAGCGAACCCGGCGCCTCCATACGGGAGTTGAGGGAGTTCCAAGGGGTGCGGGTCGGCTCGGCGAGCACCTCGGCGCCCGCGGCCGCCAGCCTCGCCGTCGCGGCGGTGGCGTCGCCGACCTGGAAAGCGACACGGATCTGCCCGGCGACCCGGCGGCCGACCTCCACGTCGTCGATGAACGCGGCATGGTGCGGATCGGTGATCTCCAGCGTGGCCCGACCCGCCTCCAGGATGGTGACCCGGCCGTCGGGCGAGGAGAAGGCGGCTCGTTCGGGCAGGCCGAGGACGTCGCGGTAGAAGCGCAGCGCCTCGTCGTAGTCATCGGCGGTGACGACGAGGCGGAGTTCACGGACGGCGGTGACGTCGGACATACGGGCTCCTTCACGATCCCGGGCACTGACATGGAGGGCAACTCATCCACCGGTCGGTTGGTTCCTCCCCCTGAGGAGTGAGACCGGCGGCCCTCTCCCCCGTACGACGGAGTCCCGGAAACCGCTCCCTCCGGCGATCCGGCGCCACCTCCTCCCCCGCGAGCCTGAGGGCATCAACCGACGTCTCGCCGGGAGGGACCGTGCTCTCCACACTCGCCCGGACGGCCACACGCCGTCCACTCACCGTCATCACCCTGTGGGTGCTCTTCCTGCTGCTCGGTTTCGGGCTCGGCACGGGTGTCTTCGGACGCCTGTCGGACAACGTGCCCGAGGTGCCCGGCACCGAGTCGGAGGCGGCCGCGGAGTATCTCGACCGGGTCGACCCGTCCGGCGACTCGATCACCGCCGTCGTCGAGGGCACCGCCGTCACCGACCCCGCGCTGCGGACCCAGGTCGAGCAAGCCGTCGCCGACGTACGGAAGATGGCCGGGGTGGCCGCCGTACCGGACCCGTACACGACGCCCGGGCTGACGGCCGAGGACGGGCGGGCGCTCCTCGTCCCCGTCGCCCTGAAGGGCGGTCTCGACGACGACGCCGAGGAACGGACCGTGAACGACGCGGCCGACCGCATCAAGCAGATCGACGCGCCCGACGTCCACGTCAGCGGTGGCCCGTTGCTGGGGCTCCAGATCGGCGAGAAGGCCCAGGAGGACGTCCGGAACGCGGAGTTGATCTCCCTGCCCGTGGTCCTCGCGCTGCTCCTCGTCGTCTTCGGCGGACTGCGCACGGCCGCGCTGCCCCTCGTCATCGCGGTGAGCGGCGTCGCGGGCGCGTTCCTGGCGCTGTTCCTGTTCAGCTCGGTCACCGACATCTCCGTGTACGCGATCCAGGTGACGACGATGCTGGGGCTCGGACTCGCCGTGGACTACGCCCTGTTGATGCTGGTCCGCTTCCGCGAGGAACGCCGGACGACGGAGGACGTCGTCGAGGCCGTGCACCGTACGGTGGCGGCGGCCGGGCGGACCGTGCTGTTCTCCGGGCTCACCGTGGCGGTCAGCCTGACCGGGCTGCTGGTCTTCCCGAGCGTCTTCCTGCGCAGCATGGGCCTCGCGGTGGCCGCCGTGGTCGTCGTCGACATGCTCGCCGCGGTCACCCTGCTGCCCGCACTGCTCACACGGTTCGGCCGGAGGATCCCGCCGGCGAAGGACCGGCCGGAGGGCGAGGAGGGCCGGGTCTTCGCCCGCCTCGCCCGGTTCTCCGCGCGCAACCGCGTCGCCGTCCTGGCGGTCGTCGTCCCGGCGCTGCTGGTGCTCGCCCTGCCCGTCACGGGCATGCGGATCAACATCGGCGACGCCCAGCAACTGCCGTCGAGCACCGAGGCACGGCAGCTGTACGACACCGTCGACGCCCACTTCCCACCGGGCACCGGCGTGTCCACGGTCACCGTCGTCCTCAAGCCCGGCACCGACGCGGGCACCGCCGACCGCATCCGCGCCCTGTCACCACGCGCCGAGTCCCGGGACCTGCCGAACGGCACGACCGTCGTGGAGCTGCCGCCGTCCGGCAGCATGGACGGGGGCGCGGCCACCGGCCTGGTGAAGCAGGTCCGTGAGCTGCGCGGGGACGCGCCCGTCGAGGTCACCGGCCCCGCCGCCCGCCTCGTCGACTTCCGGGCCATGCTCGCCGACCGGGCGCCCTGGGCCGCGCTGACCGTGCTGGCCGGCATCTTCGTCCTGCTGTTCGCCTTCACCGGCTCGGTGCTGATCCCGCTGCGCACCATCGCGACGACGCTGCTCAGCCTCGGTGCCGCGCTGGGCGCGGTGGTGTGGGTGTTCCAGGACGGGCACCTGGCCGGGCTGCTCGGCGCCGAGGGCCTCGGGGCGCTCAGTCTGACGGCACCGCCGCTGATCATCGCGATCGCCTTCGGCCTGGCGATGGACTACGAGCTGTTCATCCTGGCCCGGATGCGGGAGGCCCGTCGGGTCGGCGGGGACGACCAGGAGGCCGTGGTGACCGGCCTGCGCCGCTCGGGCCGGGTGGTGACCTGCGCCGCCCTGCTCCTCGCGGTCGTGTTCGGTGCCTTCATGACGGGCGGCTTCTCCCCCATCCTCCAGATCGGACTGGGGCTCACCCTCGCGGTGCTGATCGACGCCACCGTCGTCCGCATGCTGCTCGTCCCGGCGACGATGACGCTGCTCGGACGGCGGGCGTGGTGGGCGCCGAAGCCGCTGCGGCGGGTGCATGACCGGTTCGGGCTGAGGGAGGAGGGGGCGGCCGCGCCTCGGGTGCCGACGAATGTCTGACGGCGGTGGGCAGGGGCCCGGCCGTTCCGGCCGGGCCCCGTTTGCCGTGGGGCGGCTAGAGTTTCGTCATGGGTGGGAACACGGGGGAACGGCCCACGAGGCCGTGCGAATGGTGCGGTGTGCCGGTCGAGCAGCCGCGCGGCCGGTGGCGCCGACGGAAGTTCTGCAGCAAGTCCCATCGGCGCAGGAACCGGGCGATGGAGGCCGTGATCGAGTTCCTGGACTTCTGGTAGCGGTCTGCCCCGGGCGGGTCCTCACCGGGATCTCAGGAAGCGGCACGGGGATTCAAAGGGTCAGCACATCTGCGCGACGCAGGATGCCCACGCAAAGGCGGATATCTCAGGAAGGCCTGCCGTGGGCGTCTCGCACATACCGAACCGGTCCGACCAGCCGTCGCAGAGGTGGTCGCGGCGCGGAGTCCTCACCGTGCTCGGCGCCGTGCCCGCCGCGGTGCTCACCGGGTGTGGCGGGTCGGCCGACGCCACCGAGGACGCCGAGGCGACGGCGTCGGTGAAGTCCGCGGCGACGAAGACGCCGGTCGTCACCGTCAGCCCCGCCGACGGCACCAAGAAGGCCGCTTTCACCAGCCCCGTCGAGGTCACCGTGACCGACGGCACCCTCGCGTCCGTGGAGGTCGGCGGCAACGACGGCTCGACGCTGAAGGGCGCCTTCAACGACGCGAGGACCACCTGGACCTCGACGGAGAACCCGTACTCGGGAACGAAGTACACGGTGACGGCGAAGGCGCGGGGCGCCGACGCGCAGACCACGACCTTCACCACCAAGGCGCCCGGCGAGACCATCGTCGGCTACTTCACCCCCGAGGCCGGCTCCACGTCCGGCGTCGGCATGCCGGTCTCGATCGACTTCACGCACGCCGTGTCCGACAAGGCCGCCGTCCAGAAGGCGATCACGGTGACCGCGGAACCGGCCGTCGAGGTGGTGGGCCACTGGTTCAGCGACACCCGCCTCGACTTCCGGCCCGAGACCTACTGGGCGGCCGGCACGACCATCACGCTCGGGCTGCGCCTGAAGGACGTCGAGGGCGCGGACGGGGTCTACGGCGTCCAGGCCAAGGACGTCACCTTCCACATCGGGCGCGAGCAGATCAGCACCGTCGACCTGTCCGCAAAGGAGATGGTGGTCAAGCGGGACGGGGCGACGTACGCCACTTATCCCGTCTCCGGCGGCGACGCCGAGCACACCACCTGGTCCGGGATCATGGTGATCAGCGAGCGGTTCAAGGAGACCCGGATGGAGTCCTCGACCGTCGGGCTGGGCGACGAGTACGACATCTCCGACGTCCCGCACGCCCAGCGCCTCACCACCTCCGGCACCTTCATCCACGGCAACTACTGGGCCTCCGCCTCGGTGTTCGGCAGCCGGAACACCAGCCACGGGTGTGTCGGACTGCATGACGCCAAGGGCGCGGACGACAACTCGGTGCCGGGCTACCGGTTCTACAAGAGCTCGATGCTCGGCGACGTCGTCGTCGTGAAGAACTCCGGTGAGAAGACGGTCGATCCGGCGAACGGGCTCAACGGGTGGAACCTGTCGTGGGCCAAGTGGAAGGCGGGCAGCGCGCTTTAGGGCGTATGCGCCGTTCATGACCTGAACTTGCCTGGAGCGAAGGGACTTTCCTTGTTTTAAGTCTTGACGGCCCCTTCGGCGGAGAGCACATTGGGCCCACTTTGAGAGCGCTCTCAAAGGTTCTCGAGATCTCAAGAGGTACCCGCGCACTCATCTCCGTACCCGAGAGGCACCCCCATGAGCGACACCTCCGGCATACCCAGACGGCGACGGGCCCTGGTCGCCGTCCTCGCCACGCTCGGTCTGGCGGCGGCCGTGGCCTCGGCCGCGACCCTCCCCGCGAACGCCTCCGCCCCCACGCCCCCGTCGGGCTGGACGCAGGTCTTCCTCGACGACTTCAACGGCGCGGCCGGAACCGGCGTCAACACCTCCAACTGGCAGTACGCGACCGGCACTTCGTATCCCGGCGGCCCCGCCAACTGGGGCACCGGCGAGGTCGAGACGATGACGAACAGCACGTCCAACGTCTCGCTCGACGGCAACGGCAATCTGCGCATCACCCCGATCCGCGACTCCGCCGGCCGGTGGACGTCGGGCCGCATCGAGACCAACCGCACCGACTTCCAGCCCCCGGCCGGCGGCAAGTTGCGCGTGGAGGCGCGCATCCAGATGCCGAACGTGACGGGCACGGCGGCCGAGGGCTACTGGCCGGCGTTCTGGATGCTGGGCGCGCCCTACCGCGGCAACTACCAGAACTGGCCGGGCGTCGGCGAGCTGGACATCATGGAGAACGTCCAGGGCATGAACCGCGTGTGGGCCACGATGCACTGCGGCACCAACCCGGGCGGCCCCTGCAACGAGACGACGGGCATCGGCAACAACGTCGCCTGTCCGGGCTCGTCCTGCCAGTCGGCGTTCCACACCTACACGATGGAGTGGGACCGCTCGGTGAGCCCCGAGACGATCCGCTTCTACGTCGACGGCACGCAGTTCCACTCGGTCAACGCGAGCCAGATGGACGCCACGACCTGGGCCAACGCCACCAACCACGGCTTCTTCGTCATCCTGAACGTGGCGATGGGCGGCGCCTTCCCGGACGCGTTCGGCGGCGGGCTGGACAGCGGCACCCAGTCCGGTGTGCCGATGACGGTGGACTACGTCCAGGTGCTGTCGGCCGGTGGGGGCGGCGGCACCACGCCTCCGCCGTCGGGCAGCCGGGACGCGTACGGCACCATCCAGGCCGAATCGTTCAACAGCCAGTCCGGCACGATCACCGAGACCACCACCGACACCGGCGGCGGCCAGAACATCGGCGCGCTGGCCAACGGTGACTGGGCGCTCTACCAGAACGTCAACTTCGGCTCCACGGCTGCCACTCAGTTCGTCGCCCGGGTGGCGAGCGGCGCCGGCAGCGGGGTCAGCGGCCTGGTGGAGGTACGCCTGGACAGCCGCTCCAACGCCCCCATCGGCAGCTTCGCCCTGGCCAACACCGGGGGCTGGCAGTCCTGGCGGACGGTACCGGCGAACATCTCGTCGGTGACGGGGACGCACGACGTGTATCTGACGTTCACCAGTGGCCAGCCGGCGGACTTCGTGAACGTGAACTGGTTCAACTTCGGGCACTGACAGACCCATCGGTGAGGGGCTCCGCAAGTGCGGGGCCCCTCAGCGCAACTCCGCCCGGAACGCCACCGGCGTCTGCCCCGCGTGGAGTTGGAAGAACTTCGAGAAGTTCGCCGCGTCCGCGAAGCCCACCGCCGCGCCCACCCGTCCGATGGGCAGGTCCGTGTGGGCGAGGAGGCGTTTGGCCTCCAGGACGACCCGTTTGTCGATGAAGCCCTTCGGGGTCTCGCCCGTCGCCGCGCGGACCGCGCGGACCAGGGTGCGGCGGGAGTAGCCGAGGGCGTCGGCGTAGGCGCTGACGCTGTGGTTGGTCGAGAAGTCCCGCTCCACCGCGTCGCGGAACAGGGTGAAGGTGGTGTCCGCCTGGGCCCGCGCCGCCTCCTGCGAGCTGGCGGCGAGATGCGCGAGGCGGAGCAGGAACGCCGTCAGGGAGTGGCGGAGGACGGCCGTGTGCAGGCTGAGCGGGAGCGTCGTCGTGTCCTTGTACTCGCGTCGCAGCTGGGCGAGGGCCGCTCCCAGGCCCGCCAGTTGCGCCGCGTCGGGGTGCAGCAGGGGCGGCAGGTCGTAGCGGTACAGGCCCGTCGCCTCCACCGTCGCCCTCGGCAGGAAGCCCGGCTGCATGGTCAGGACCGTTCCGCGGTACCCGCTGAACTTCGAGAAGCGGTGGACCTGGCCGGGCCGGATCCAGAGCACGTCGCCCGCGTACGCCTCGTACTCGGCGAAGTCGATCATGTGGCGGACGGGGCCCTTGTCGAAGAGCATCACGACATGGAAGTCGATCCGGTGGACGCGCTGCAGCGGGGCGTCGGCGTGCCAGGTGCGGTGCGGGCCCATCGGGCCGACCTGCATGCCGACGCCGCCTTCGCTCAGCTCGACCGGGAAGGGGAAGGTTCTGATCCCGTCACCGTCGCCGCCTTGGGATGTTCTGTCCGCCATGTCCTTCTCGCGTCACCTGGAAGCCACTGCCCGTGTCCCACTTTCACCACAGGCTGACACACCCCGACCTTCCCTCGTAAAAGTCAGACTTTTAGAGTCGAACGCGTCCCACCAGGAACGATGCACGAATCCATGAACTCTTGAAGAGGACTGGTCACAGATGAGCACGCAGACACCGGGCGGCGCGGACAGCGCGGACGGCTTCGAGTGGACCGACCTCGACCGGCGTGCCGTCGACACCGCCCGCCTGCTGGCGGCCGACGCCGTGCAGAAGGTCGGGAACGGGCACCCGGGCACCGCGATGAGCCTCGCCCCGGCCGCCTACACGATCTTTCAGAAGCTGATGCGGCACGACCCGGCGGACCCGGAGTGGACCGGCCGCGACCGCTTCGTGCTGTCCCCCGGGCACACCTCCCTCACCCTCTACACCCAGCTCTTCCTCGCCGGGTACGAGCTGGAGCTCGACGACCTGAAGGCGTTCCGGACCCAGGGGTCCAAGACGCCCGGTCACCCCGAGTACGGGCACACCGCCGGAGTCGAGACCACCACCGGCCCCCTCGGGCAGGGCGTCGCCAACGCCGTCGGCATGGCCATGGCCGCCCGCTACGAGCGCGGCCTGTTCGACCCCGAGGCGCCGCAGGGCACCTCGCCCTTCGACCACACCGTCTGGGCGATCGTCTCCGACGGCGACCTGGAGGAGGGCGTCTCCGCCGAGGCCTCCTCCCTCGCCGGGCACCAGAAGCTCGGCAACCTGGTCTTCCTCTACGACGACAACCACATCTCCATCGAGGGCGACACCGCGACCGCCTTCTCCGAGGACGTGCTGAAGCGGTACGAGGCCTACGGCTGGCACACCCAGCACATCGAGCCCACCGGCGACGGCGACATCGACGTACCGGCCCTGTACGCGGCGCTGAAGGCCGCGCGGGACGAGACCGAGCGGCCCTCGATCATCGCGATGCGCACGATCATCGCGTGGCCCGCGCCCAACGCCCAGAACACCGAGGCCTCGCACGGCTCCGCGCTCGGCGCGGACGAGATCGCCGCCACCAAGCGGGTCCTGGGCTTCGACCCGGAGCGGTCCTTCGAGGTCGCGGACGAGGTCCTCGCCCACACCCGTCAGGCCCTCGACCGCGGCGCCGAGGCGCACGCCGCCTGGGACAAGCGGATCGCCGAGTGGCGTGCCGACCAGCCCGAGCGCGCCGCGCTCTTCGACCGGGTCGTCGCCGGTCAGCTCCCCGAGGGCTGGGAGGACGCGCTCCCCGTCTTCGAGGAGGGCAAGTCCGTCGCCACCCGCGGCGCCTCCGGCAAGATCCTCCAGTCGCTCGGCGCGGTCCTGCCCGAGCTGTGGGGCGGCTCCGCCGACCTCGCCGGCTCGAACAACACCACCATCGACAAGACCTCCTCGTTCCTCCCGAAGGGCAACCCGCTCCCCGAGGCGGACCCCTACGGCCGTACGGTCCACTTCGGCATCCGCGAGTTCTCGATGGCGGCCGAGATGAACGGCATCGCCCTGCACGGCAACACCCGCATCTACGGCGGCACCTTCCTGGTGTTCTCCGACTACATGCGCAACGCCGTCCGGATGGCCGCGCTCATGCAGCTGCCCGTCACCTACGTCTGGACCCACGACTCCATCGGGCTCGGCGAGGACGGCCCCACGCACCAGCCGGTCGAGCACCTCGCCTCGCTGCGCGCCATCCCCGGCCTGAACGTCGTACGGCCCGCCGACGCCAACGAGACCGCCATCGCCTGGGCCGAGATCCTGAGGCGGCACAGCACCAAGCCCGCCCCGCACGGCCTCGCGCTCACCCGGCAGGGCGTGCCGACCTACGCGCCCAACCCGGACGCGGCGAAGGGCGGTTACGTGCTTCAGGACACCGAGAAGGAGACCCTGGACGTCGTCCTCATCGCCACCGGCTCCGAGGTGCAGCTCGCCGTCGCCGCGCGGGAGCGGCTGGAGGCCGAGGGGATCGGCGCCCGGGTGGTGTCGATGCCGTCCGTGGAGTGGTTCGAGGAGCAGCCGCGCGAGTACCGCGACAGCGTCCTTCCGCCGTCCGTGCGAGCCCGTGTCGCAATCGAGGCCGGGATCGGCCTGACGTGGTACCGGTTCACAGGTGACGCAGGACGCATCGTCTCTCTCGAACACTTCGGCGCCTCCGCCGACGCCCAGACCCTTTTCGCCGAGTACGGCTTCACCGCCGAGAACGTCGCCGCCGCCGCGAGGGAATCCCTCGCCGCCGCGCGTGGTTGATCCGACCGCCAGAAAGAAGATGATCACTGTGACCGAAGCAACCGCGACCGCGGGAGCACTCAAGCGCCTGTCCGACGAGGGCGTCTCCATCTGGCTGGACGACCTGTCGCGCAAGCGGATCGAGTCCGGGAACCTCGCCGAACTCGTCGAGAACAAGAACGTCGTCGGCGTCACCACCAACCCCTCCATCTTCCAGGCCGCCATCGGCTCGGGTGAGGGGTACGAGGAGCAGCTCACCGACCTCGCCGTGCGCGGCGTGACGGTCGACGAGGCCGTCCGCATGATGACGACCGCCGACGTGCGGGCCGCCGCCGACATCCTGCGCGGCGTGTACGACGCGACCGACGGCCGGGACGGCCGGGTCTCCATCGAGGTCGACCCGCGCCTGGCCCACGAGACGGCCGCCACCATCGCCGAGGCCAAGCAGCTGGCCTGGCTGGTGGACCGCCCCAACGTCATGATCAAGATCCCGGCGACGAAGGCCGGCCTCCCGGCGATCACCGAGGTCATCGGCCTCGGGATCAGCGTCAACGTCACGCTGATCTTCTCGCTGGAGCGCTACCGCGAGGTCATGGACGCCTACCTCGCCGGTCTGGAGAAGGCCGCCGCGAAGGGACTCGACCTCTCCACGATCCACTCCGTGGCCTCCTTCTTCGTCTCCCGCGTCGACGCCGAGATCGACAAGCGGCTGACGGTGCTGGGCACGGACGAGGCCCTCGCCCTCAAGGGCAAGGCCGCCCTCGCCAACGCGCGTCTCGCGTACGAGGCGTACGAGGAGGTCTTCTCGTCGGCTCGCTGGGAGAAGCTGGCCGCTCAGGCCAACAAGCAGCGCCCGCTGTGGGCCTCGACCGGCGTGAAGGACCCGGCGTACAAGGACACCCTGTACGTGGACGAGCTGGTCGCGCCCGGCACCGTCAACACCATGCCGGAGGCGACCCTGAACGCCACCGCCGACCACGGCGAGATCACCGGTGACACCGTCACCGGCGGCTACGACCGGGCCCGTGCCGACCTGGCCGCCGTGGAAGCGCTCGGGATCTCCTACGACGAGGTCGTGCAGCAGCTGGAGGACGAGGGCGTCGCCAAGTTCGAGGTGGCCTGGAACGACCTGCTGGCCACCGTCTCGAAGTCGCTGGACAGCAAGGGGGTCGACGCGGAATGACCGAGGCCACCGCAACCGGGACCGTCCAAGCGGCCGACTGGGAGAACCCGCTGCGCGACCCGCGCGACCGGCGTCTGCCCCGTATCGCCGGTCCGTCCGGGCTCGTCATCTTCGGTGTCACCGGTGACCTGTCCCGCAAGAAGCTGATGCCGGCCGTGTACGACCTGGCCAACCGCGGCATGCTGCCGCCGGGCTTCTCGCTCGTCGGGTTCGCCCGGCGGGACTGGGAGGACCAGGACTTCGCGCAGGTCGTGCACGACTCGGTGCGCGAGCACGCGCGGACGGAGTTCCGCGAGGAGGTCTGGCAGCAGCTCGCCGAGGGCATGCGGTTCATCCCGGGTGACTTCGACGACGACCAGGCGTTCAAGCAACTGGCCGAGGCCGTCGAGGAGTTGGACTCCTCGCGCGGCACCAGCGGCAACTACGCCTTCTATCTCTCCGTACCGCCGAAGTTCTTCCCCAAGGTCGTCCAGCAGCTGAAGAAGCACGGGCTCGCGGACGCTCCCGAGGGTTCCTGGCGGCGGGCGGTCATCGAGAAGCCGTTCGGGCACGACCTCGCCAGCGCGCGGGAGCTGAACGCGCTCGTGCACGACGTGTTCGACCCGGACCAGGTGTTCCGGATCGACCACTACCTCGGTAAGGAGACCGTCCAGAACATCCTGGCGCTCCGCTTCGCCAATCAGATGTACGAGCCCATCTGGAACCGGTCGTACGTCGACCACGTTCAGATCACCATGGCGGAGGACATCGGCATCGGCGGCCGGGCCGGCTACTACGACGGCATCGGCGCGGCCCGTGACGTCATCCAGAACCACCTCCTCCAGCTGATGGCGCTCACCGCGATGGAGGAGCCGATCGCCTTCGACGCGGACGCGCTGCTCACCGAGAAGCTGAAGGTGCTGAAGTCGGTGCGGCTGCCGAAGGAGCTCGGCAAGCACACCGTGCGCGGCCAGTACGCGACCGGATGGCAGGGCGGCGCGAAGGTCGCCGGCTATCTGGAGGAGGACGGCATCGACCCCAAGTCGAAGACCGACACCTACGCGGCCATCAAGCTGGAGATCGACAACCGGCGCTGGGCGGGCATCCCGTTCTATCTGCGCACCGGCAAGCGGCTCGGCCGCCGGGTCACCGAGATCGCGGTCGTCTTCAAGCGCGCCCCGCACTCCCCCTTCGACTCCACGGCCACCGAGGAGCTCGGGCAGAACGCGATCGTCATCCGCGTCCAGCCGGACGAGGGCATGACCGTGCGGTTCGGCTCGAAGGTTCCGGGCACCTCGATGGAGATCCGGGACGTGTCGATGGACTTCGCCTACGGCGAGTCGTTCACGGAGTCCTCGCCCGAGGCGTACGAACGGCTCATCCTGGACGTCCTCCTCGGCGACGCCAACCTGTTCCCCCGCCACCAGGAAGTGGAAGAGTCCTGGAAGATCCTCGACCCGATCGAGGCGTACTGGGCACGGCACGGCAAGCCCGCGCAGTACGCGTCGGGCAGCTGGGGACCGAAGGAAGCCGACGAGATGCTCGCACGAGACGGACGGAGCTGGCGCAGGCCATGAAGATCGACCTGACCGACACCACGGCAAGCAAGATCAACAAGGCGCTGGTGCAGGGCCGCCGCGCCATCGGCACCCCCGCCGTGGGCATGGTCCTGACGATGGTGATCGTCACGGACGAGGAGAACGCCTACGACGCGATCAAGGCGGCCGAGGAGGCCTCGCACGAGCACCCCTCGCGCACCCTGGTCGTCATCAAGCGGCACGCCCGCACCCCGCGCGACCGCCAGCAGTCCAGGCTGGACGCCGAGGTCCGGGTGGGCGCCGACGCCGGCACCGGCGAGACGGTGGTGCTGCGCACCTACGGCGAGGTGTCCGACCACGCCGACTCGGTCGTCCTGCCGCTGCTGCTGCCGGACGCGCCGGTCGTCGTGTGGTGGCCGGTGGACGCGCCGGAGAACCCGTCGAAGGACCCGCTGGGCGCGCTGGCCCAGCGCCGGATCACCGACCTGTACGCGGTGGAGAACCCCCTGGAGGTGCTGGACACCCGGGTGCGCTCCTACGCGCCGGGTGACACCGACCTCGCCTGGACCCGGCTGACCCCGTGGCGCTCCATGCTGGCGGCGGCCCTGGACCAGGCCCGCGCGAAGATCATCTCGGGGGCGGTGGAAGCCGAGGCCGACAACCCGGCCGCCGAGCTGCTCGCGCGCTGGCTGGAGGCACGGCTGAAGGTGAAGATCGACCGCGTCGTCACCGCCGGTCCGGTCGTCACGGCCGTGCGGCTGCGCACCGCGGACGGCGAGGTCGTCATCGACCGGCCCGAGGGCCCGCTGGCCACGCTGTCCCTGCCGGGCCAGCCCTCGCGGACGCTCGCGCTGAAGGTCCGCACCACCTCCGAACTCATCGCCGAGGAGCTCAGGCGCCTCGACGCGGACGAGATGTACGCCGTCGCCCTGCGGGGCGAGGGCCGCGCCAAGGAGACCCCCGCCCATGTCTGACGCACCCCTGTTGACCCGTCGCCCCGAGTGGACGGCTCTCGAGGACCACCGTGCCGAAGGGCTCACGCCGCTGCGGGAGTTGTTCGCGGACGACCCCGGGCGCGCCGAGCGCTACGTGGTGCGCGTGGGCGATCTGCGCATCGACTACTCCAAGCACCTCGTCACCGACGAGACGCTGGCCCTGCTCCAGGAACTGGCCACCGCCACCGATGTGTTCGGGCTGCGGGACGCCATGTTCCGCGGCGAGAAGATCAACCTCACCGAGGACCGTGCGGTCCTGCACACCGCGCTGCGCGCCGCGCGGGACGCGGTCGTCACGGTCGACGGCGAGAACGTCGTGCCGCAGGTGCACGCCGTCCTCGACAAGATGAGCGACTTCGCCGACCGGGTGCGCTCCGGCGAGTGGACCGGCCACACCGGCAAGCGGATCAGGAACGTCGTCAACATCGGCATCGGCGGCTCCGACCTCGGTCCGGCGATGGCGTACGAGGTGCTGCGGCCGTACACGGCACGGGACCTGACGTTCCGTTTCGTGTCGAACGTGGACGGCGCCGACCTGCACGAGGCGACCCGCGACCTGGACCCGGCGGAGACGCTGTTCATCGTCGCGTCCAAGACCTTCACCACGATCGAGACGATCACCAACGCCACCTCGGCCCGGTCCTGGCTCCTGGAGGGCCTGGGCGGCGACGACAAGGCGGTCGCCAAGCACTTCGTGGCCCTGTCGACGAACGCCGGGAAGGTCACCGAGTTCGGTATCGACCCGGACAACATGTTCGAGTTCTGGGACTGGGTCGGCGGCCGCTACTCCTACGACTCGGCCATCGGCCTCTCCCTGATGATCGCCATCGGCCCGGACCGGTTCCGGGAGATGCTCGACGGCTTCCGCATCGTCGACGAGCACTTCCGCACCGCACCCGCCGAATCCAACGCCCCGCTTCTCCTGGGCCTGTTGGGCATCTGGTACGGCAACTTCCTGGGCGCCCAGTCGCACGCGGTGCTGCCGTACAGCCACTACCTGTCCAAGTTCACGGCCTACCTGCAGCAGCTGGACATGGAGTCCAACGGCAAGTCGGTGCAGCGGGACGGCCGTCCCGTGGACTGGCAGACGGGCCCCGTGGTGTGGGGCACGCCCGGCACCAACGGGCAGCACGCCTACTACCAGTTGATCCACCAGGGCACGAAGCTCATCCCGGCGGACTTCATCGGCTTCGCCCGGCCCGTGGGCGAGCTGAGTGACGAACTCAAGTCGCAGCACGACCTGTTGATGGCGAACTTCTTCGCCCAGACGCAGGCCCTCGCCTTCGGCAAGACGCCGGACGAGGTGCGTGCCGAGGGGGTGCCCGAGGAGCTGGTCGTCCACAAGACGTTCAAGGGCAACCACCCGACGACGACGATCCTCGCCCGTGAGCTGACGCCGTCCGTGCTCGGCCAGTTGATCGCGCTGTACGAGCACAAGGTGTTCGTACAGGGCGCCGTCTGGAACATCGACTCCTTCGACCAGTGGGGCGTCGAGCTGGGCAAGGTGCTCGCCAAGCGGGTCGAACCCGCGCTGACCGAGGGCGCTGACGTCCCCGGTCTCGATCCCTCCACCGCCGCCCTCGTGGCCGCTTACCGTGAACTGAAGGAAGTGCACTGACATGCAGCTCGGACTCATCGGCCTCGGCAAGATGGGTGGCAACATGCGCGAGCGGATCCGCCGCGCGGGGCACACCGTCATCGGCTACGACCGCAACCCCGAGGTCTCGGACGTCGCCAGCCTCGCCGAGCTCGTCGACAAGCTCGAAGGCCCGCGCGTGGTCTGGGTGATGGTCCCGGCCGGCGCCCCGACCCAGTCCGTCGTCGACGAGCTCGGCGACCTCCTCTCCCCCGGTGACACCGTGGTCGACGGCGGCAACTCCCGCTGGACGGACGACGAGAAGCACGCCGAGGAGCTCGCCGCCAAGGGCATCGGCTTCGTCGACGCGGGCGTCTCCGGCGGTGTGTGGGGCCTGCAGAACGGCTACGCACTCATGGTCGGCGGCGACGCCGAGCACGTGGCGAAGGTCCAGCCGGTCTTCGACGCCCTGAAGCCCGAGGGCGACTTCGGCTTCGTCCACGCCGGCAAGGTCGGCGCCGGGCACTTCGCGAAGATGGTCCACAACGGCATCGAGTACGCGATGATGCAGGCCTACGCCGAGGGCTGGGAGCTCCTGGAGAAGGTCGACTCCGTCACCGACGTGCGCGAGGTCTTCCGGTCCTGGCAGGAGGGCACGGTCATCCGCTCCTGGCTGCTCGACCTCGCGGTCAACGCCCTGGACGACGACGAGCACCTCGACAAGCTGCGCGGCTACGCGGAGGACTCCGGCGAGGGCCGCTGGACCGTCGAGGCGGCCATCGACAACGCCGTGCCGCTGCCCGCGATCACGGCCTCCCTGTTCGCGCGGTTCGCGTCCCGCCAGGACGACTCCCCGCAGATGAAGATGATCGCGGCGCTGCGCAACCAGTTCGGCGGCCACGCGGTCGAGTCGAAGGAGTAGCGCGGCCGTGGGGGATCTCCTGCTGGTCCGCCACGGCGAGACGGAGTGGAGCGTGTCGGGCCAGCACACCAGCTGGACCGACCTGCCCCTCACCACCCACGGTGAGGAACAGGCCAAGGCGCTCGCTCCGCTCCTGTCCGGACGGACCTTCTCGCTCGCGCTGACCAGCCCGCTGGGCCGCGCGATACGCACCGCCGAACTCGCGGGCGTCACCGGGGCGTTGCCCTACGACGACCTGCACGAATGGGACTACGGCGGCTACGAGGGCGTCACCACCGTCGACATCCACCGCACCCGCCCCGACTGGTACCTGTGGACCGACGGCGTGCCGCCCGGCCCCGAGGGCCACCCGGGCGAGTCGCCCGCCGAGGTCGGCGCCCGCGCCGACCGGGTGCTGGCCCGCGTGGACACGGCGCTTCCGCAGGGGGACGTGATCCTCGTGGCGCACGCCCACTTCCTGCGGGTCCTCACGGCCCGCAGACTCGGCCTCGAACCGGCCGACGGCCGCCTGTTCCAGCTGGCGACCGGCACGGTGAGCCGGCTGTCGACGGAACACGGCCGTCCCGTGATCGCCGAGTGGAACACCCGGCCCTGAGAACGCTTGCGGCCCGGGCCACGTCAACTCATCGACGTGGCCCGGGCCCTGGTCGTGGAAAGCCCTCGTGTGCTCACCGAAACACACCGGCGCCCCGCGGAGGTGTGGCACTAGAGTCCCCGGGTTGTGGAGATCAACGACATGACGCCGGCCGAGGAACGAGTGTGGCGGGCGTTCGCGACGGGGGCAGCGGTCGACTTCCGCGAGGGGGCCGACGAGGAGGTGGCCGCCGGCTGGGGGCCCGAACGCACGCTCCGCGCGGCCGTGTTGCGGGCGCTGCTGCTCAACGGGCCGACGGAGCCGGGGGAGATAGCCGCGCTCAAGCTGGCGGGCGCCCGGATCACCGGTGTGCTCGACTTCCGGTACGGGGTGACGGAACAGGCCGTACGGCTGAGCCACTGCCACTTCGACGAGACGCCCCTGCTGTACGGGGCCCGGTTTCGCCAGCTCAACCTGAGCTCGTCGGTGCTGCCGGGCCTGACGGCGGCGACGCTGCGGGTGGAGGGCGTGCTGCGGCTGACGGACGCCCGCTGCGCGGGGCCGGTACGGCTGGGCGGGGCGCAGATCTCCGGGGCGCTGTTCCTGGACCGGGCCGTCTTCGACGCGCCGGACGCCGACGAGCCCGCCCTCCAGCTGAACCAGGCCTGCATCGGTGACGACCTGTGGGCACCCGGATTGCTGGCCCGCGGGGAGGTCCGGCTCACCGGTGCCACCGTCACCGGCTCGGTCAACTTCCGTGACACCGTGTTCGAGTCGGCCTCCTCGACCGCTCTCGACGCGCAGAACCTCACCGTGGGAGCGGACGTCAGGGCGTCGTGCCTCGTCGCGCGCGGACGGGTCGACTTCCGCGGCTCCCGCATACCCGGCTGCCTGGACCTGCTGCACGCCCGCCTCGCCCACCCCGGCGGCACGGCGCTGCGGGCGAGCAGCTGTGTCATCGGCGAACTGTGGCTGCGCCGGGGCGAGCGCCTGGACGGAGCCCTCAACCTGCGCCGCTCCCAGATCGACCTGCTGACCCTGGAAACGGCGATGCTCCCAGGGCAGGTGTACGTCAACGAACTGACCTACACCGCCCTGACCCCGCACGAACCGGCGCATCGCCGGTTGCCCATGCTGGAGAGCGACGGGGACGGCTATGTGCCGTACGCCTACGAGCAGTTGACCGCCGCCTACCGCCGCGTCGGCGACGACCATGCCGCCCGCCTGGTCCAGCTCGCCAAACAGCGCCGCCTGCGCACCACCCGCGCCTGGTACGGCCGGCTGTGGGGCTACGTCCAGGACGCCACCGTCGGCTACGGCTTCCGACCGCTGCGCGCCTGCGGCTGGCTGCTGTCCCTGCTCGCCGTCGGCACGATCGTGTACGCCCTGCACCAGCCGCGCCCCCTCAAGGCGTCGGAGGCACCGCATTTCAGCCCGGTCTTCTACACCCTCGACCTGCTGCTCCCGGTGATCTCCTTCGGCCAGGAGGAGGCCTACGCGCCGGACGGCTGGTACCAGTACCTGGCGTACGGCCTCATCGTCACCGGCTGGATCCTGGCCACGACGGTCGTCACCGGCATCACCCGCACCGTCAGCCGCCAGTGACCGTGTGCTGCGCGGCCAGCCGCACCGGCGCGTTCTGCGCACCGTAGCCCCGGTAGCCGCCGTCGCGCTGGACGAGTTCGAAGAAGACGCGGCCGACCGTGCGGGTGTAGCAGTGCCGGAACTCGCCGTACGCGTCCCGGTCGTAGAGGATGCCGAGCTCCCGATACGTGTCCAACTCGCCCTCGGCGAACTCGAATCGGGCGGCCAGGTCGTCGTAGTAGTTGGCCGGGATGGGCAGGACGCGACCGCCCGCGTCCCGGAAGCGGCGCGCCGCCGTCACCACGTCGTGGGTCGACAGGGCGATGTGCTGCGCGTGCACGGTGTCGTCGCTCGGGGCCGCGCCCACCGACAAGGCGATCCGCACGCTGCCGTCCGCGTTCGTCACCGCGCGGCTGCGCATCAGGCCGTACGGGTCGGCGACGTCCACGCTCTCCTGGGCGTGCAGCCCGAGCACGCTGCGGTGGAAGAGCGCCGCCTCGTCGAACTGGTGCCAGGGCTGGGCGAGGGCGAGATGGTCGATCCCGCGCACGCCACCCGAGCTCTCGCGCACGCCATCCGAGCTCCCGCGCACGCCACCGGGACCGTTCTCGTGCGGTACGTCCTCGAAGTCGGCCCGCCAGTTGGGCAGTTCGGCGCGGTCCGTGGCGCAGAAGAACAGCTCGGTGCCGTCCGGCGCCGCCACCGCGTCCAGCGGGGCGTCCGACGCCGCGCGCCGCCGCGGCAGCACCGGCGCGAGCAGTGCCTCCGCCCGCAGGGCCGCTCTGGCCGGGTCGGGTGACTCCAGACCGATCGCGGCGAGGCTCGTTCCGTCGCGGCGGCCCGCCGGTCCCGTGTTCACCAGCACCCGCGCCTCGCCCTGCTGCCACAGGTCGACCGGCTTGCTGCGGTGCCGTGCCGTGCGGGTGAAGCCGAGCGCGCCGAGCAGCGTGACGACCGGTTCGGCGTCCGGCGTGAGCAGTTCGGCGAAGGCCACACCCGTGGGGACGACGGGCGCGGGCGGGGTCGTGACGCCGACCGTCTCCTGGAGCAGGAGCAGCGAGCGGTGTGCGTCCACCGCGGTGGGGCCCGCCTCGGCCTGCCGGTAGACGTCGTTGAAGACCTCCAGGGACAGCGGCCCGTCGTACCCGGTGTGCAGGACCCGGCGGACCAGGTCCGCCACGTCGAAGCCGCCCTGGCCCGGGAAACAGCGGTAGTGGCGGCTCCACTGGAGGACGTCCATCGCCAGCAGCGGGGCGTCGGCCAGCTGGAGGAAGAAGATCTTCTCGCCGGGGATGTCCTCGATGCCCTTGGGGTCGCTGCCGCGGGAGAGGATGTGGAAGCTGTCCAGGCAGGTGCCGAGCGCGGGGTGGTCCGCCGCCGCGACGATGTTCCAGGCGTGCTCGTACGTGCTCACGTGCCGGCCCCAGGCGAGCGCCTCGTAGGCGACTCGGATGCCGAACTCATGGGCCAGGCCCGCCAGTTCGCGCAGCTGCTCGGCGGCCAGCGCGTCGTCGTCCACCGCGAGCGGGTGCACGCTGGAGCAGACGAGGACGGTGTCGGCGCCGAGGCGGCCCATCAGCTCGAACTTGTGCCGGGCCCGGCGCAGGTTGGACGCGAACACGTCGGCCGGTACCGCCTCCATGTCCCGCATGGGCTGATAGAGGTCGATGCGCAGGCCCAGGTCCGCGCACCTCGCCCGGATCTCCTCCGGGGTGCGGGGGCTGGCGAGCAGGTCGTTCTCGAAGATCTCCACGCCGTCGAAGCCGGCCCGGGAGGCGGCCGTGAGCTTCTCGGTGAGGGAGCCGCTGAGGGAGACGGTGGCGATGGACGTACGCACGGCGCTGCCCCTTCCTACTTCGGTGCGCTGACGGCGCCCGCCAGTTCCCCGATGTCCGCGAGCATGCGGGCCGCGTCGGGTTCCCGGCCGGTGAAGAGCCGGAACGCGTCCGCCGCCTGGAAGACGGCCATGCCGCCGCCGTCGAGGGTGGCGCAGCCGATCGCGCGGGCCGTGCGCAGCAGTTCCGTCTCCAGCGGGCGGTAGACCACCTCGGCGACCCACAGCGCGGGGTGCAGGAGTTCGGCGGGGAAGGGCAGGCCGGGGTGGGCGGCCATGCCGGTGGGGGTGGCGTGGACGATGCCGTCGGCGTCCGCGAGGAGGTCCGGCAGCCGGTCCGGCGTGGCGTGGGCGGCCCGGCCCGCGCCGAAGTGGCGGTCGAGGGAGGCGGCGAGGGCGGCCGCCCGGTCGGCCAGCGCGTCGACGACGGTGACGCGCTCGGCGCCGAGGGTGAGCGTGGCGTGCGCGACGGCCGCGCCGGCCCCGCCCGCGCCGAGCTGCACGACGCGCTCCAGCGGTACGTCGGGCAGACCGCGGGCGAAGGAGGCGGCGAAGCCGGTGACGTCGGTGTTGTGGCCGACGGCCCGGCCGTCCTCGAAGACGACCGTGTTGACCGCGCCGAGCGCCTCGGCCTGCGCGGACAGCCCGTCGAGGTGCTCGATGACCAGCTGCTTGCACGGGTGGGTGATGTTGAGCCCGTCGAAGCCGAGGTCGCGGGCGGAGCGCACCAGGTCGCCGACCGCCTCCGGCGGGACGCCGAGGACGTCGATGTCGATGAGCCGGTACAGGTAGCGCAGCCCTTGCCGGTCGGCCTCCCGCTCGTGCAGGGCGGGGCTGAGGGACGGGCCGATGCCCGCGCCGATCAGTCCGACGAGATACGAGTCCTTGGCCACGCGGACCTCCTGAGCGGTCACAATGTACGAACTAGTGAGTTAGTCATAGCACCGGGAGCCTCCGCTTGGGAAGCCCTCACCCGCCGCCCGGGCACGGCCGCCTTCTAGAATCTGCGGCACGCGGCCCCACAGCCTCGCCCTACGCCCGAAGGAACCCGATGACCAGCGTCGAAGAACCGGCACGACCCAACGGGCGCATCCGTGACGCCGCCCGCACCAAGGCCGAGATCCTCGACGTGGCCACGCACGAGTTCGCCCGGGTCGGCTTCGCGGGGGCCCGCGTCGACGACATCGCGGCCCTCACCAGCACCACCAAGCGGATGATCTACTACTACTTCGGCGGCAAGGAGCAGCTGTTCACGGCCGTCCTGGAGCGGGCGTACGGCGTGATCCGCGAGGCCGAGCAGGGGCTGGACGTCGAGCATCTCGACCCGGTCGCGGCCATCCGGCGGCTGGCGGAGCTGACCTTCGACCACCACGAGGCGCACCCCGACTTCATCCGGCTGGTCAGCATCGAGAACATCCACGAGGCCGAGCACATCGCCGCCTCCGAGAAGCTCGGCAGGATCGGCTCGCCGGCCCTGGACGTGATCCGCCGCATCCTGAAGTCCGGCCAGGAGTCCGGGCTGTTCACAGCCGACGTGGACGCCGTCGACCTGCACGCGATGATCAGCTCGTTCTGCTTCTTCCGGGTCGCCAACCGGCACACCTTCGGCGCCCTTTTCGGCCGCGACCTGGTCGACCCGGCGCAGCGGGAGCACTACCGGAACATGCTGGGCGACATGGTGATCGCCTACCTGACGGCGGACCGCATCGCGGACTGAATTCGGCGGACGCGACCTCTTGACAGCGGGGAAACACGCGCGCAACATCCCTACCCACCGGGACTAACTATCCAGTGGGTTAATTAGCCGGGGTTCACGAGACCCGGCCTCTCCCTTCTTGCCGCTCACTCCGCTTACGTTGGAGTTCCCCAAAGGAGCCGCCGTGTCCGTCCCCTCCCCCGCCACCGCGCCACCCGGCCAGCCGAAGAAGGCGGCCACCGCCGCCTGGATCGGCAGCGCGCTGGAGTACTACGACTTCTTCATCTACGGGTCCGCCGCCGCGCTGATCTTCCCCAAGGTCTTCTTCGACGAGTCCGACCCGGCCACCGCGACCCTGCTGTCCCTGGCCACGTTCGGTGTCGCGTACGCCGCCCGCCCGGTCGGCGCGCTCTTCCTCGGGCACTTCGGCGACAAGCTCGGCCGCAAGAAGATCATGGTCTTCACGCTGATCCTGATGGGTCTGTCGACGTTCCTCATCGGCTGTCTCCCCACCCGCGCCCAGGTCGGCACGCTCGCCCCGGTCCTGCTCGTCCTGTGCCGGGTCCTCCAGGGCATCTCCGCGGCCGGTGAGCAGGCCAGCGCCAACTCCATGACGCTGGAGCACGCGCCGCCGCACCGGCGCGGCTTCTTCACCAGCTTCACCCTCAGCGGCACCCAGGGCGGCCAGCTGCTGGCCACGCTCGCCTTCATCCCGATCGCCGCGATGCCCGAGGACCAACTGCTGGCCTGGGGCTGGCGGGTGCCGTTCTGGCTGAGCATCGCGGTCGCCGTCGTCGGCTACTTCATCCGCCGCAACCTGGCGGAGACCCCCGCCTTCGAGCAGCAGACGGCGGCCGAGGGCGTCGTGAGGATGCCGCTGGCGATCCTGCTGCGCCACCACTGGGCGGACGTCCTGCGGGTGATCGCGGGTGCGGTCATCGCGTCGGTCTCGACGATCTTCACGGTCTGGGCGCTGGCGTACGCGACGAGCGACTCGGTCGGCATGAGCCGTTCCTCGATGCTGTGGGTGGGCGCGCTGGCCAACCTGGCCGCGCTGGCCGCGATCCCGCTGTGGGCGACCCTGTCGGACCGCATCGGCCGGCGCCCCGTCTACCTGATCGGCGCGACGGGCAGCGCGATCGCGATGTTCCTCTACCTCTGGGCGATCTCCACGGGCAGCTACCCGCTGATCCTGCTGCTCGGCATCATCGCCTTCGGCGTGGTCTACAGCGCGGCGAACGGCGTGTGGCCGTCCTTCTACGGCGAGATGTTCTCGACCCGGGTCCGGCTGTCCGGCATGGCCATCGGCACCCAGATCGGCTTCGCCGTGGCCGGGTTCGCGGTGACCTTCGCCGCGGAGATCGCCGGCCCGGACGGCGACGACTGGTTCTCGGTGGCCCTGTTCACCGCGGCCCTGTGCGTCCCACCGGTCATCGCCGCGCTCTCGGCGCGCGAGACCCACAAGGTCCCGACGGAACTGCTCGGCGAGCGCACGCCGGAGACGGCGGCGGAGCGGGCGACCGTGACGGCCTGATCCACCTCAAGGTCTCCTGATCCACCTCAAGGTCTCCTGATCCACCTCAAGGTCTCGTGATCCACCTCAAGGTCCCTTGGTCCCCGGACGCCGCCACGGCTCCGGGGACCAGGCGTGCGCCGGCCTCTCAGCCGTTGGACCACGCCCGCTCGCACAGCACCAGCCGGTATCCGTCCGGGTCCTCGATCGTGACGCCCCACTGGTTCCAGTACGGGTTGGGCGAGGACACCCGCTTGCCGCCGTGCTCTTCGAGACGGGTGACCAGGTCGTCGGGGACGGGGCCGTCGACGTAGATCACCAGGAGGTCCTCCTCCGTGGGCCGGGGCTCGACGGGGTTCGCCGGTTCGTGGACCAGCTCCAGATGCCAGTCGGCGTCGGGCCAGCCGAGCATGAGGAGGTCGTGCTCGCCGGGTTCGGTGCCGCCCTCGGCGCGCCAGACGACGGACAGTCCGAGCCCGTCCGCCCAGAAGCGCTCCGCCGCCGCGAGGTCACGGGACGGGCGGGCGAGGCGGATATGGCTGCGGCCGTTGACGGGCATCGTGGTCTCTTTCCCAGCGGTGAACTCGACCTTCGGAAGCCTAGGCACCCGGGACGGTGCGGACCATCGGTCGTCCGGCCTGCACCCGCGGTCGTACGACCCTCGCGCACGGTCGTAAGACCCTCGCCCGCAATCGCCCCGTTGACAGGCAGCGCCCGCGGCAAGACCATCGGCACCTACGAGCAGTGAAGTGCCGCACCGACCAGGCACTCCGCACACTTCACCAGCCGGAGAGGGTGGCCCCCGTGCGTCCCGGCCGATTTCAGGGGCGGCCGGTGCGCGCGGTGCGGCCGATTCCTGTCGCCGCCCGCGCCCTCAGCCCCGGTCGGCAGCCGCCGGAATCCCGTACGCCCGCTCGATCTTCAGGCGCAGCACCAGCCGCCGGTCGCGGACCATCGCGGCCCGGTAGTCGTCCCAGTCGGGGTGCTCGCCCTGGACGTCGCGGTACAGCCGGATGAGTTCCGCCACCGTGTCGTCGTACGGGTCCTTCGCCACCGGGGAGAGCTCGGCCGTGCCCTCGACGACCGTGTACGCCCACCGGTCGGAGCTGGTGACGTGGTACGAGGCGCGGGCGTCGCGGCGCAGGTTGCGGGTCTTGGCGCGGTCGTCGGTGATCGACACCCGGATGACGCCCTCGTCCGGGTAGTAGGCGTGGGTGACGTTCGACAGCTGGGGCCGGCCGTCCTGTTTGAGGGTGACCAGCACCCCGCCGTGTCCGGTGCCGAGCAACTGGAGCAGCGCGTTCTGAGTCATGCCTGGATCAACCCCGCCATCGTCCGCACCCATTCCTGGTAGACAGTGTCTACCTCTGCTGGTAGACACTGTCTATGCATGAACCCGAGACCGGGCTGCGGCCCCGGCTGATCGAGGTCGGCGTGGAGCTGGTGGCCCAGGAGGGCGCCCAGGCGCTCACGCTGCGGGAGATCGCCCGCCGGGCGGGCGTCTCGCACGGGGCGCCGCGCCGCTATTTCCCGACCCATCTGGAACTGCTGTCCGCCATCGCGCGGCGCGGCTTCGGTGAGTTGGCAAAACGGGTGGCGACGGTGGCCGGTGACGGTACGGCGACTGCGCGTGTCCAGCTCATCCGGCTCGCCGGCGCCTACCTGGAGTTCGCGCGGGAGAACCCCGGCATGTACGAGCTGATGTTCCGTCACGATCTGCTGGAGAGCGGCCATCTGGGCCTGCGGGACACCAGCCTGCCGCTCTTCGGGCGCCTGGTGGACTTGGTCGGCCGCGTCCGCCCCGACCTGGACGCCCGCCTGGTCGCGGGCGCGTTGTGGGCGAACCTGCACGGCATCGCCCAGCTGTGGAACTGGGGCAGCCTCCAACTCGCCACGGGCACCGACGACTTCACGCCACTGCTGCGGTCGGCCCTCGACGCGCACCTCGGCCGGGAGGACGGATGAACCCGCGCCTCGCGCTCGCGAGCAGTGTCGTCGGTGCCGTGATCGTCGCCCTCGACGGCACCGTCCTCACCATCGCCCAGCCCACCCTGCAGGAGGACTTGGGGGCGTCGTACGCGCAGGTCCAGTGGACCAGCACCGGCTATCTCATCGCCGTCGCCGGGTTGTTGGTGTTCGCGGGGCGCCTCGGGGACCGGTACGGGCATCGGCGGCTCTACGCGATCGGCATGCTCGGGTTCGGGGCCGCGTCGGCGGGCATCGGGCCGGCGCCCGGGATCGGCTGGGTGGTCGGACTCCGCGTCGTCCAGGGGGTGTTCGGGGCGCTGCTGCAACCCGCCACGCTCGGCATGCTGCGGGCCGCGTATCCGCCGGACCGGCTGCGCACGCCGATCGCGGTGCGCACCGCGGCCATCGGGGTGTCGGCCGCGGTGGGGCCGCTGGTGGGCGGGGCGCTGGTGGCCGGGCCCGGGTGGCGGGCGGTGTTCTTCCTCAATGTCGTTCCGGCGCTGGTGTTCGGGCTGCTCGCGCTGACCGGACGGGAGCCGGTGCGCGGGACGCCGGTGCGGCTGGATGTTCCGGGTGCCCTGCTGCTGGCGGTGACGCTGGGCTTGCTGGTCCACGCGCTGGTGTCGTTGCGGTGGCTCGGGCTGGCCGCTTCCCTGGTCGCCGGTGCGGCCTTCCTGCGCCATGAACGCCGTACCGCGAGCCCGCTCCTGCCGCGGGCCGTCGCCGGTCCGGCGCTCGGGGTCCTGGTCGCCGCGTCGGCCGCGCTGTCGGGGACCTTGTTCGTGAGCACGTACACCCTCCAGTACACGCTCGGTCTCGATCCGCTCGAAAGCGCCCTGCGCTGTCTGCCGTTGGCGGTGCTGATGGTGGCCGCCGCGCCGGTGTGCGCGATCCTGCTGCGCCGGGTGGGGGCCAGGCGTACGGCGGTGACGGCGATGGCCGTCCTCGCGGCGGGCGTCCTGCTCCTGGACCGGGCCGCGGGCACGTTCGCGCTCTGCGCCGGATTCGCCCTGCTGGGCGCCGGGTTCGGCACGGTGATGGTGGCGGCCACCCATGTCGTCGTACGGCACAGTCCCGTCGAGTCGGCCGGGGTGGCGGGCGGGCTCCAGCAGACCGCGATGAACGTCGGCCCCACGCTGGGCGTGGCCGTGGCGACGACCCTGATGGGGCACGGGGCGCTGGCGGTGCTCGCCGGGGTGGCGGGCGTCGGCGCGGTGGCGGGCGCCGTCCTGCCGGGGCGGGTGGCGCACGCCACTCCGGCCGATCTTGGCCGGACTCGGGGACGTTCACGCCTCACTGAGCGACGATGAGGTCTGAGGTTGCTACGGCTGGGTATGCCGGATCGCACCTCGACGAACGTTTCGGAGGAGAACGATGGCACAGCTGCGACAAGAGGTGGACCCGGATGAGGTCGGGCTGGACGTGAAGGCGCTGGACCGCCTCGACCAGCACGTCGCCCACTACGTGGACGAAGGGCGCCTGCCGGGCTTTCTCGTGGCCGTCGCCCGCGGCGGCCGGGTCGCCCACCTCACCACGCACGGCCGACGCGACCTGGCGGCCGGGCTGCCCGTCACCTCCGACACCCTGTGGCGGCTCTACTCCATGACCAAGCCGGTGACTTCGGTGGCCGCGCTGCTCCTGGTGGAGGAGGGCAAGCTGTCACTGGACGACCCGGTGGCCCGGTACGTGCCCGCCTTCGCCGGCACACAGGTCCACGAGAGCGGCTCGGGCGCCGACGTCCGCACCCGCCCCGCCGCGCAGCCGGTGCTGATCCGGCACCTGATGACCCACACCGCGGGCCTGACCTTCGCCTCGTACCGCTGTCATCCGGTCGACGCGCTGTACCGGGAGGCCGATCTGGAGTCGTCCGTGGTGCCGGGTTCGACGCTGGCCGAGACGGTCGACGTGTACGCGAGCCTGCCGCTCCAGTTCGAGCCGGGCACGCAGTGGAACTACTCGGTCGCCACCAATGTGCTGGGGCGTGTCATCGAGGTGGTGTCCGGGCAGCCGCTCGACGAGTTCTTCGCGGAGCGGATCTTCAGGCCACTGGGGATGCCCGACGCCGGGTTCTGCGTGAACGACGAACAGGCGGGCAGACTCGCCGAGCTGTACGGGGAGACCGACGGGGGCGGTATCGAGCCGATCGCCGGGCTGCCGCTGCGCGGGCGTCCCCGCTTCCTGTCCGGCAGCGGCGGCATGGTGGCCTCGGCGTACGACGTCCACCGGTTCATGGAGCTGCTGCGGCGCCGCGGCGAACTCGACGGCGTACGGCTGCTGTCGCCCGAGACGGTGGACCTGATGGCCTCCAACCACCTCCCCGGCGGCGTCGACCTGCGCGCCTTCGGCAGCAGGCCCGTACATGACGAACCCGGCAACGACGGCGTCGGTTTCGGCCTCGGCGTCTCCGTGGTGATCGACCCGGAGCGCACCAAGGTCCCCACGAGCCTGGGCATGTTCGGTTGGAGCGGGGTCGCCACGACGACGTTCTGGGTGGACCCGCGCCGCGATCTGACGGTGCAGTTCATGACGCAGGTCCGGCCCAAGGGCTCGCACACGCTCTATCCCGAGCTGAAGCGGCTGGTGCACGAGGCCGTGACGGGCTGATCAGGAATCCACCCGCAGCGTGAAGTCGACGCCCTCCAGGGCGAGTTCCCGCAGCCACTCCTCCGACCGTGCCGCCGTCTCGGCGGCGCGGTGCAGACCGGGCGGCAGGGAGCCGTCCAGAACCTGGCGGACGCCGAGGGCGAGGGTGCGGGAGACGCAGCGGGCCATCGCGCTCTCCTCCTCGTCCCCGGTCAGGTCGAGCAGATAGCTGCCGGACCAGGCCTGCCCCGCCGGACCGGCCACGTCCAGCGTCACGACGAGGACGACCCGGTCCCGGTCCGCGTCGGTGGTCGGGTAGGTGGCCGCCAACTCCTGTGCCAGGGCGGCGATCCGGGCGTCGTCGCCCGCCTTCAGCTCCTCGAAGACCTCGCCCCAGGCCTCCAGCCACCCCTCCAGGCGCAGGGTGCCCCGGACGAACGTCTGTGGTTTCCAGGCGGCCGGCATGCCGTACTGCTCGACGAAGGGCACGCTGTCGCGGTTCGGGTAGACCTCGAAGGTCTCCCCGTCGACGACGTGCCGCCGGGTCGCCTCCCACGGCCGTTCGGCGGTGGTCTCGGCGCCGTCCGCGAGGTAACGGGCGGGCGATCGCAGGGCGTTGAGGACACCGAGGGGCGCCCAGCTGAAGCGGTACCTGAAGTCGTTCGGCACCGCGGGGATGCCGCCGCAGTAGGAGGTGAGGCGGTACGAGGCCGCCGTGCCGTCGCCGATCGCGTCCCGGGCGCGGGCCACGAGGCTGTGCGCGAAGAGGTGGTCGATGCCCGGGTCGAGCCCGGCCTCGGTGAGGACGACGAGCCCGGCCGCGGCGGCAGCGGGGACCTGCTCCAGGACCGCGTCGGACACATAGCTGGAGCAGGCGAAGTGGGCCCGCGAGGCGACACAGACCGCGAGGATGTCGGCGTGCTCGGGCGCGGGGAGCATCGAGACGACGACGTCGCCGGGCTGGAGGGCCGCCGTCAGCTTGTCCAAGGTGTACGCGCGGGGCTCGGCGCGTCCGGTGAGGCCCAGCCGGTCGAGGGCCTCGGCAGCGCGTTCTTCGGTGCGATGCCAGACCCGCACCCGCGGGGCACTCTCGCACAACTTCGCCAGTCCGCTGCCCGTGGACAGCCCGGTGCCGATCCAGTGGACGGTGCCGCTCGCGGGAACCAGTTCAGTCATGCGGCAACTCCCCTTCCGCGATGCCGTGTTCCCGGCTCGCCTGATGGAACCGGTCCGCGGCGCGCCCCCACGGCCCGCCGGACCCGAAGTCGAGCAGCAGGGGCAGCAGCGAGCCGGAGAAGTCCTCGCTGGACTCCCTCGGCAGCAGCGAGGGCAGGTTGTCGATGGCGATCAGGTCGAGCGGGGGCTCCTTGCGCAGCCGCCGTACCGGCTCGTCCCACTCCGTGGTGCGGTCGTAGACCGGCAGGACGTTGAGCGGGGAGCCGACGTCGCAGGTGACATCGGAGAGGGTGCGCAGCCGGCGGGCCGGGTCGTCGAGGTCGGTCTCGCGGACGAAGGGCGGGACGGGAGTCGTGGCGAGGACGCAGTTGACCAGGACGTCGTGGGCGAGGAGGGCCGGCCGGTCCAGGTTCCGGGTCTCGTCGAGGTCCCAGCAGGTCGGCTCGACACCGGCCGCCTGGAGGGCCGCTCGGGCGCCGCGGCCGCTGCGCCCGAGCGCGCCGATCACCAGCGCGGTGAAGTCCGCGTCCCCGGCGGCGGGGCGGAGGGTGGCGTCCAGCTCCTCCTTCGAGGTGGGCGTCAGCGGCGCGACGAGGCGGCCCCGCTCCTGGAGCACCGCGAGGGCGGCGCCCAGGTAGCCGGCCCAGTAGCCGAAGGCGGCGAGCCTGCGGCCGGTGTCGTCCACCAGGTACTCCAGGTCGAGGAGCGTCCCGCCCCCGGCGGCGAACCGGCGCAGCAGGTCGCCGGCGCCCGGCTGCCGCTTGTAGGCGTGCCCGAAGAAGATGTGCCGGTGCGCCAACCGGTCGGGACCGTCCGGGAGTTCCTTCAAACCGAGGACCACGGCCTGCGGCGGCGCCGACACCCACGACCCCGCGGGCGCGACTCGGGCGCCGACCGCCTCGTACTCCTCGATCGGGAAGATCCGCTGCGGGGACTCCTCGACGGTCAGGGTCACCCCGCTCTCGACGAGCCGCCGGGCGTCGGACGGCACGACGGGCGTGCGTCGCTCGGTGGGACGGACCTCGTGGCGCAGCCACAGATGGAGCTCGGTCATACGCAGTTGGCCTCCGGGCGCGGGGCGTCGGCCGCGAACCGGCCGGCGTTCAACGGGCTGACGTCCACGAAGGGTACGCGGCCCAGGACCAGGTCACGGACCACCTCGCCGACGGCCGGTCCCTGGAGGAAGCCGTGGCCGGAGAAGCCGGTGGCGTAGAGGAAGCGGGAGACCGAAGTCGCCTCGCCGATCAGGGCGTTGTGGTCGGGGGTGACCTCGTACAGGCCCGCCCAGCCGCCGGTGCGGCGAAGGTCGAGCAGGGCGGGGGCGCGCTGCTCCATGGCGGCGGCCAGGCGCGGGATCCAGCGGTCGTGGGTGTCGGTGGCGAAGCCGGGGCGCTCGTCGGGGTCGGACATGCCGAGGAGGAGGCCGGGGCCCTCGCGGTGGAAGTAGAGGGTGGTGCTGAAGTCGATCGTCATGGGCAGGCCCGGCGGCAGGTCCGGGACCGGTTCGGTGACGGCGATCTGGCGGCGCAGCGGCTCCACGGGCAGATCCACGCCGGCCATCCGGCCGACAGCCCGCGACCAGGGGCCGGCCGCGCAGATCACCGTGTCGGTGGCGATCCGGCCGAGGGTCGTCGACACGGCCGTGATCCGGTCGCCGTGGAGTTCGATGCCGGTGACCTCGGTGTGCCGCAGGACGCGGGCGCCGAGAGCGCGGGCCGCGGACGCGTAGCCGTGGACGACGGCCTCGGGGGTGCAGTGGCCGTCGTCGGGCGAGTAGGCGGCGGCGAGGAGGCCCTCGGTGCGGATCAGCGGGGAGAGCTTGCGGGCCTCCTTCGGCGTGAGCAGGCGGCTGGGCACGCCGAGCGCGTTCTGCAGCCTTACGCCCGCCTCGAAGGAGGCCACGTCCTCCGGGGTCGACAGCAGGAAGAGGTAGCCGACCCGGTGCAGCCCGATGTCGTACCCGATCTCCTCCCGGAACCGGCCGAACGCGGCCAGGCTGCGCGCCCCGAGCTGCACGTTGAGCTCGTCGGAGAACTGGGCCCGCACCCCGCCCGCCGCCTTCGAGGTGGAGCCGGAGGCCAGCTCGTCCCGTTCGACGAGCACGACGTCACGGACACCGGCGGCGGCGAGGTGGTAGGCGATGCTCGTGCCCATCACTCCGCCGCCGATCACGACGGCCTGTGCCTGCATTCTCACGGGCGAGCCTCCCAGGGGGTCGGGGTCGGGACCGGTGCCGGGCCTGTACGGGCCGCCCCCTCTTCCTGTCCGGACCGCGCCACCCCTAATCAGGAGAGGTGGGCCACCGCGTCCAGATGGGGCAGGTGGTGGTCGAGGCGCTCCCGCTTGGTGCGCAGGTAGGTGATGTTGCTCTCGCACGGCTGGATCAGCAGCGGCACGGTCTCGGTGACCTCGATGCCGTGCCGTACCAACGCCTCCCGCTTGTCGGGGTTGTTGGACATCAGGCGGACGCTGTTCACGCCGAGGTCGTGCAGCATGCCGGCGGCGACGCCGTAGTCCCGGGCGTCCACCGGCAGGCCGAGGGCGAGGTTCGCCTCGACGGTGTCCAGGCCCTCAGCCTGCAGGGCCATCGCGCGGAGCTTGGCGAGCAGGCCGATGCCGCGGCCCTCGTGGCCCCGCAAGTAGACGACGATGCCGCTGCCTTGGGCGACCACGGCCCGCATCGCGGAGTCGAGCTGCTCGCCGCACTCGCAGTGCCGGGAGCCGAAGGCGTCACCGGTGAGGCACTCGGAGTGCAGCCGGACGAGGACGTCCTCGGTGCCTATCTCGCCGTGGACGAGGGCCACTTGTTCGTCGCCGCGGTCGTGATCGAGGTAGCCGACCGCCCGGAATTGCCCGTACACGGTGGGCAGCGGGGCATTCACTATGCGTTCCACGCCGGTGCGCTGCGGGGACTTCTTGCCGAGGACGCCAATTTTGTCTGTCATGATTCTCGAGTTCCTAAGCAGAGACGAAAGGCCGTGAAAGAATGAGTGATTCGCAAGCGCGGTCGGCGGCATACGGTCCGTTGCCGGCGGACACCACGGAGGACGTACGGACGCGGGGCGCGAATGTCTCACGACAGGTCGCGGTTCTCCCCGTCGGCAGCTTCGAACAGCACGGTCCGTACCTGCCGTTGGCGACCGACACCCTGGTCGCCTGTGCCATCGCCCGGGAGCTCGCCGCGGCGTACCCGGTACACCTCCTCCCACCGGTGACGATCTCCTGCTCGCACGAGCACGCGGCCTGGGCGGGGACCGTCAGCATCTCCTCGGTGACCCTTCACTCGGTGATACGGGACATAGCGGCTTCACTCCGCCGTTCGGGCGTCGACGCCCTGGTCGTGGTCAACGGGCACGGCGGAAACTACGTACTGGGCAACGTCGTTCAGGAATCCTCCTCCCGCGGCGAGAAAATGGCACTGTTCCCGGCGGCGGAGGACTGGGAGTCGGCGCGCGAACGGGCGGGGGTGGTCACGTCTCTGCTCACCGACATGCACGCGGGGGAAATCGAGACCTCCATCCTTCTGCACGCTCATCCCGAATTCGTCCGACCCGGTTATGAGACCTCCGATTTCGTCGCCGACGACCGTCGTCATCTGCTCACTCTGGGCATGTCCGCCTATACCGATTCGGGTGTCATCGGCCGTCCCTCACTGGGTTCGGCGGAAAAGGGCAAGGCGCTGCTGGAGAGCCTGGCGGACGCGTTCCGACCGTACTTGTCGCTGTTCACCTCCGACGGCTCCGGTTCCGGTGACTCCTTGCGCGGGTAGCGGGCGAGCAGGACCAGCACACCGGGCAGGCTGGCCACGAGACTGAGCACGCCGTAGACGACGGCGACGGCCAGCCCGCTGCTCGCCCCGAGGCCGGCCGCGCCGAACGCCCAGGCGGTGACGCCCTCGCGGGGTCCCCAGCCGCCGACGTTGAGCGGCAGTCCCATGGCGACCAGCGCCAGTACGGCGATCGGCAGCAGTTCGGCGACGGAGGCGGCGGACCCGGCGACGCGGGCGGCGAGCACGAACATCCCGATGTGTCCGGCGAGGACGACGAGGGAGGACAGCGCGACGCCGGGGCCGTTGCGCCGGGACAGCAGCCCCTCGCGCACCTCGGCCAGCGTCCGGCCGTACCGCGCGGGCGTCCGGTTCATCCGCAGGGCGAGCACGACGGCCAGCGCACCCACCAGGGCGAACAGCAGCACCGGCGCGAGATCACGGGCCTGGTTCAGCACCGGCGACGGCATGGTGAGCAGGACGCCGGCGCCGACGACCGCCAACGCGAGCTGTCCGGCGACCCGTTCGAGGACGACGGCCCGGACACAGCGGCCGAGGTCGCGGGTGCTCTGCCCGTGGCGCACCGCCCGGTGGACGTCGCCGAGGACGCCGCCGGGGAGCGCCGCGTTGAGGAACAGCGCGCGGTAGTAGGCGGCGACGGCGGGCCCGAGCGGCAGCCTGATCTTCAGCCCGCGGGCCACCAACTGCCAGCGCCAGGCGCTGAACACGGTCGTGACGACACCGATCCCGACGGCGGCGACCAGCGACCCGCCGTCGATCCGCCGCAGCCCGTCCAGGAAGACACCGGTACCGAGCCGCCACAGCAGGACGGCGAGGATGACGACGCCGACGGCACTGCCCACGTGGGTGCGCACGGCTGGTGCCTTGAGGCGGGCGAGGGCGCGGCGCCACCGTGGGGTGTGGGGGGTGGCGGCTTCGGGGCGGGGGGTGGAGACGATCACGCCGATACGGGAGTCGGCGACGGCGATGTCCGGTGGGGGGACGGCCTTGACCGGGGGTGCGAGGGCGATGCCGGCGGTGTGCGGGGCGGGGTCGGTGAGGGTGACGGTGAGGTCGGTGAGGGTGACGGTGAGGTCGGTGAGGGTGACGGTGGCCTCGCCCCCGGCGGCGGAGACGTCCCTCCCCGTCACCCCGTACGTCCGTACCGTCTCCACGCTCATGCCGCCCCACCCGTCGGCCGGGACAGCGCCAGCAGGTCCGTGTGGTGGACGAGGACGGTCAACTCGCCCGCCTCACACGCCTCCAGGCGGTCGCGGAGATAGCGCTCGGCCCGCTCCTTCAGCTCCGGACGCTGCTCCACCGCCGCGCCGACCCAGCCGCGCAGCCACTGCGCGGTGAGCGCGGCCTCGCCGGGGCCGAGCCGCCAGGGGCTGGGGTTCAGCCGTACCGTCGCCCCGCGCTCGGAGAAGGCCTCACAGGCCGCGGTCACCGAGTCCGGACCGAGGAGGCCCCCGCGGCGCTGGTGGGCGTTGAACGCCTCCATGATCTCCCGGTCCATCGGGTGGGACGGGGTGAGGTCGACGCGGCCGGCCACCGACAGGGTGAGCAGGGCCGGGCAGCCGGCGCCGGTGCAGGCCTCGGCGAGCGTGTCGATCTCCTCGCGGGTGAGGACGTCGAGGAGTGCGGAGGCGGTCACCAGGGAGGCGCCGGAGAGGGCGTCCGGGGTGAGCCGGGCGACGTCGCCGCGCCGGGTCTCGACGGTGACGCGGCTGCCGTCGGCGGCGACGCGCGGGGAGGCGACGGCGGCGAAGTGCAGGAGGTAGGGGTCGCGGTCGTGCAGGACCCAGTGCTGGGCGCCGTCGAGGCGGGGGGCGAGCCAGCGGCCCATCGAGCCGGTGCCGCAGCCGAGGTCGTGGATGACGAGGCCGGACTTGCCGGGGAGGTTCGCCAGCCGGATGCGCAGCGGGTCGAGCAGGTCGTGCGCCCGCGCGGCCGCGTCGGCCGGCTCGCGCAGCTCCAGCCACTCGGGCGCGTAGCGGGGCTGCTCGCCGGGACCGTCCTCACGGAGCCGTACGGTAGGACGCTCGCCGGGACGGGCGGCGGTGGGCCCGGCGCCGGGGATCACGGAGTCGCCGGCCGGGTCAGGCGTCGCGGACGGCCTGGGCATCGGGGGCACCTCCACGGTTCCGCTCGCGCTGACGGGGCGCAGGGGGGACACCTCCGCGCTGCCGCCCGCGCTCGCCGGGCGCAAGGGGGACACCTCCGCGCTGCCGCCCGCGCTCGCCGGGCGCAAGGGGGACACCTCCGCGCTGCCGCCCGCGCTCAACGCGCGCACAGGGGACGGCTCCGCGCCGCTGCCCGCACGCACGGACGGCAAGACGGACGCCTCCGCACTGCCGCCCGCGCTCGCCGGGGTCAGGAGAGAGGCCTCCCCGCCAGCCGGGGTTAGGAGAGAAGCCTCCCCGCTCGCCGAGGGCAAGAGAGCCGCCTCCATGCTTGGCGAGGGCAAGAGAGCCGCCTCCATGCTCGTCGAGGGCAGGAGCGACGCCTCCGCGCTCGCCGAGGGCAGGAGGGAAGCCTCCCCGTCGGCCGAGAGGAGGCGGGCCGCCTCCGTGCTCGCCGAGGGCAAGAGAGCCGCCTCCGCGCTCGCCGAGGGCAAGAGGGCCGCCTCCGTGCTCGGCGCGGGCAGAAGGGACGCCTCTCCGCTGCCGCCCGTCTCCGTTCGCGGACCCGGCTGGGCCGGGATCCTGCCGCTGCGCTCCGTGGTAGCCGTCTTCCTCATGCCGCCCTCCTGGGTTCGTTCGGCAGTCGGCCCAGTACTCCGGCCAGGCTGCGGGCCGTGGTCGCCCAGCCGTCGAGGGCGGCCCGGCGGCCCCGGGCAGCCGCCTTCAGCCGGCGTCGTACGTCCGCCTCGTTGAACCAGCCGCGCAGCTCGGCCGCGAGGGCGGCGGGGTCCTCCGGCGGGACGAGGATGCCGGGCACTCCCCCGTCGGGGGCGCGTCCGACCGCCTCGGGCAGGCCGCCGACGTCGGTCGCGAGGACCGGGATGCCGCGGGCGAGGGCCTCGGTGACCGCCATGCCGTAGGTCTCGGCGTAGGAGGTGAGGACCATCAGGTCGGCGGCGGCGTAGCTGGCGTCGAGCTGGGCGCCGGCCTGCGGTCCGGCCAGCTCCAGCCGGTGCTCCAGGCCGTGCTTCGCGATCAGGGACCGGAGTCGGCCGACGTACTCGGGGTCCTGGCCGAGGCCGCCGACGCACACGCAGCTCCACGGCAGGTCCCGTACCGTCGCGAGCGCCTCGATCAGCCGGTGCTGCCCCTTGCGGGGGGTGACCGCGGCGACGCACAACAGGCGGGAGACGCCGTCGGTTCCGGAGGCGAGCGGGGCGATGTCGGCGCCGGGGGCGGCGACATGAACCCGGTCGGGGGCCAGGCCGTGGTGGGAGACGAGGCGGCGGACCGCCCAGTCGCTGGTGGCGACGACCGCGGGGACCGCGCGCAGGACGGCCCGCTCCTTGGCGTCCAACTCGGCGGCCAGCAGCGGATCCAGGCCGGTCTCGTCGCCGAGCGGAAGGTGGACGAGGACGGCGAGCCGCAGGCGTTCCGCCTCGGGGACGACGATCTCGGGGACCCCGCAGGCGACCAGTCCGTCCAGCAGGACGACCGTGCCGTCCGGGAACTCGCGCAGGACGCGGGCGAGTTCGGCGCGGGCCTCGGCACCGGGGCGGGGCCACTCCCCGTCCACGGCGTGCTTGTGGACCTGCCAGCCGAAGCCGGGCAGGTCCAGACTGACCCGCCGGTCATAGGCGTTGCCGCCGCTGGGGTTCGCCGGGTCGTCGACGCCGCCCGGCATGACGAAGTGCACGGAGCTCAGGGACATGGGGATGATGTCGGCGTTCTTGAGAGCGGAGTGCTGTACGGGCACGTAGTCGAGCGACGGTGCCGCGGTCTTCTCCAGGGTCGTGTCGGTCACAGCGCACGCTCGTAACTCGCCCACGCGACATGCGACTCGTGGAGCGTGACGCCGATCGCGGCGATGCCCCGGGCCCCCTCGCCGAGCGCGCCCTTCTCGATGCGCTCGGCGAGCCGGTCGGCGATGACCTTGGCGAGGAACTCCGTCGAGGTGTTGATCCCGGCGAAGTCGGGCTCGTTGTCGAGGTTTCTGTAGTTCAGCTCGGCGACGACGGCGCCGAGCTCCTGGGTGGCCAGTCCGATGTCGACGACGATGTTGTCGTCGTCCAGCTGTTCCCGGCGGAAGGTGGCGTCCACGAGGAACGTCGCTCCGTGCAGGCGCTGCGCGGGTCCGAAGACCTCGCCGCGGAAGCTGTGGGCGATCATGATGTGATCGCGGACGGTGACACTGAACAACGGACGACCCTCCAGGTGCGGCGCGTCTGATCCCTTCGGCCCGATCGCCGTAGGGATGCCGTGTAGTACGGCTCTTCGCTTCCCCGTGTTCAGCCCGGTCTCACTCTTTTCTCAGGTCAGGCGCTCTTGCCGTACCTGATGCGGTGACAAAGGGCCGGAATCTCCCCCGCCGCGAGCTTCGGCATCACAGCCGGCAACTCCTCGAACACGCTTTCCCCCGTGATGAGCGCATCGAGTGACGGGTCGGCGAGCAGTTCGAGGGCGAGGGCGAGCCGGTCGGCGTAGGTCCGGCTGGCGCGGCGGGCCGGGGAGACGGTGCCGACCTGGCTGGAGCGGATGACGAGGCGGCGGGAGTGGAAGGCCTCGCCGAGCGGGAGGCTCACCTGCCGGTCGCCGTACCAGCTCAGTTCGAGGACGGTGCCCTCGGCGGTGAGGAGTTCCAGCGCCCGGGTGAGCCCCTGTTCGGTGGCGCTGGCGTGCACGACGAGGTCGCACTCGCCGAGCGCGTCCCGCGGCAGCGCGAAGTCGACGCCGAGCGCCTCGGCGGTCTTCGCGCGGGAGGGATCGGCGTCGACGAGCTGCACCCGCACCCCGGGGAAGCGGGCCAGCAGCGCGGCCACCGAGCAGCCGACCATCCCGCCGCCCACCACCGCGATCCGGTCCCCGACCAGGGGCGCCGCGTCCCACAGGGCGTTGACGGCGGTCTCCACGGTGCCGGCGAGGATGGCGCGTTCGGCCGGTACGGAGTCCGGTACGACGGTGACGGCGGCGGCCGGGACGACGTACCGCGTCTGATGCGGGTAGAGGCAGAAGACCGTGCGCCCCACCAGCTCCGCCGGTCCCTCCTCGACCTCTCCGACACTGAGGTAGCCGTATTTCACGGGGGCGGGGAACTCGCCCTCCTGGAAGGGGGCCCGCATCGCAGCGTGCTGGCTCGCGGGGACGCCGCCGCGGAAGACGAGCGTCTCGGTGCCGCGGCTGACGCCGGACCACAGGGCGCGGACCAGCACCTCGTCCGCGGCGGGGGCCGGAAGGGTGACCTCCCGTATCCCGCCTTCACCCGGACTGTTGAGCCAGAACGCCCTTGCGGTGCGGTTCATCGGCATCCTCCTGAACGATCGGGAAGTGGTTCACGTACCGAGGTGTGCACAGGTCGCGCACAGTACGCGGCGTTGATCGACTCTGTCACACGGCCGGAGGATGTTCGGTGGCCCTGAACAACACTTACGAGGCAAGGCTGGTCCAGCAGGAGACCGCGGTCGGAGCGGGTGTCCAGATCCTGTTGCTGGCGCTGCTCGGCACCGCGATCGGCATGGGGCCGGCGGGCTGGCTGACCGGCCTCGCCTTCGCCGTGGCCACCTGGGCGGTGCTCTCCCGGGCCCTGCACCGCACCCAGCCCCGCTCGTTCGGCCCCGCCAACCGGGTGACCCTCGGCCGCGCCATCCTGGTCGGCGGGGTGACCGCCCTGGTCGCCGACTCCTTCCAGAGCTCCCCGCCGGTCACGGTGTTCGTCGGCCTCACCGCGGTGGCCCTGATCCTCGACGGCGTGGACGGCAAGGTGGCCCGCCGCACCGGCACCTCCACCCCGCTCGGCGCGCGCTTCGACATGGAGGTCGACGCGTTCCTGATCCTGGTGCTGAGTGTCTACGTCTCGATGTCCCTGGGCCCGTGGGTGCTGTTGATCGGCGGCATGCGCTACGCGTTCGTGGCCGCCGCCCGTGTCTGGACCTGGCTCAACGCCCCGCTCCCGCCGAGCACCGCCCGCAAGACGGTCGCCGCGCTCCAGGGTGTGTTCCTGCTGCTCGCCGCCTCCGGTCTGCTGTCGTACGCCCTGGAGTTCGCGGTCGTGGCGACGGCGCTGGGGACGCTGGTGTGGTCGTTCGGCCGGGATGTGCTGTGGCTGCTGCGGACCTCGCGGATGGAGACGCTCCTGATGGAGGACGCGCGCGAGCTGGTCGCCGGATGACCTACGTCCCGCGCGGCAGCAGCGCGATCGCCGCGGCGGGTACGGCGGCCAGGACGAGCCACGGAACGGCCGCGGGCAGCCCGGTGTCGAGGAGGGTGCCCGTCGCCGAGCTGCCGATCAGGACGATGAGGCCGGACACGGAGGACAGCGCCCCGGTGTAGAGGCCGAGGCGGCCGTCCTCGGCGAGGTCGGGCAGCCAGGCGCGGGCGACCGGGGCGACGAGCATCTGGCCGAGGGTGAGCAGGACGACGAAGCCGGCCGCGGGAAGCAGACCCGCCGTACCCGTCCAGCCGACGGGGCGGGCCAGGGCCACCAGGGCGAACCCGGCGGCGATCAGGAGCAGTCCGGCGGCCATCGAGCGGCGCGCCACCAGCCGTTCGCCCACCCAGCGGGTGACGGGCAGTTGGGCGGTCACCACCAGCAGCGACGACAGCGCGAACAGCCAGGCCAGCGGCGCCTGGGAGCCGGTGGTCCGCTCCACCTCCGCGGGGAGGGCGAGGTAGAGCTGGTTGTAGGCGAGGAGATAGGCGCCGTACGCGCAGCACAGCGCGAGGAAGCGCCGGTTGCGGAGCAACAGCCCTACGCCGCCCTTGAGCCGGACGCGCTCGCGGCCGGGGATGTGCTGGGGCAGCAGCCGGGCGTGTCCGGCGAGCACCAGGACGAAGATGCCGGCGCCGGCCAGGCACACGGCCCGGAAGTCCACCGAGAGCAGCAGCGCGCCGAGCAACGGCCCTGTGAACGCGCCCGCTTGACCCGCCACTGTGAACAGGGCGAGGACGCGGGTGCGTGAGGCACCGGTGGCCTGCTCGTGCGCCACGGCCTGCCGGGCGACCTCGGACTCGACCGCGGGTGAGAACAGGGCGGCGGCGAAGCCGATCAGCAGGACGGCGCCGATGACCGCCCAGGTCCGCGTCGCGTACCCGAGCCAGGCGAACCCGGCGATCCGCAGCGCACAGCCCGCGAGGACGACGGGCCGGATGCCGTACCGGTCGGCCAGCGCCCCGCCCACCACGAACAGCCCCTGCTGGCTGAAGGTCCGCAGCCCCAGCACGAACCCGACGAGCCAGCCTGCCATGCCCACCGCCTGTCCGAGGTGTTCGGACAGGAAGGGCAGTACGGCGAAGAAGCCGACGTTGAAGGCGAGTTGGGTGAGGATCAGCAGGCGCAGCAGTGGCGTGAGCGGGGCGGCCTCGCGCAGACCGACGGAGAGGGAGGTCATCGGGTCCCTACCAACTCCCTTGTACGAGGCTGCTGTCGGGGTGACTGCACCGGCACCCGCCGCTTCCGCCGAGGCACCCGCACGCCGCCCGCCGCCGTCACCGCCAGCGCGCCCAGCAGGGCGAGGGCCGTGGCCGGGGCGAGGACGGCCCAGGGGGCGCGCTCGGCGTAGGGCTGGTTCTCGGCGAGCAGCAGGCCCCACTCCGGGGTCGGCGGCTGGGCGCCCAGGCCGAGGAAGGTGAGCGAGGCGAGCGCGAGGGCGATGCCCGGGAGCCGTAGCAGGGCGTGGCGGGTGACGGGTGGCAGCACCGCGGGCAGGAGTTCGTGGCGGAGCAGGTACCAGGAGTCCGCGCCCAGGCCACGGGTGGCGGTGATGTGGAGGGCCGCCCGTTCCTGACGCAGCAGCGCTGAGGTGTGGGCGGCGAGGGGCGCCCAGGCCACGGCGCCGACGGCGAGCGCGGGGGTGGCCGGTCCGCCGCCGACGACCGCGGTGACGAGAAGGGCGACCAGGACCGGCGGCAGGGCGACGATCGTGTCCACGAGCGGGCCCGACAGGCGGGGCAGCAGGCCCAGCAGGACGCCGGTCAGCAGGGCGGCGGCGCTGATCGCGAGGGCGAGCAGCAGGGTGTCGAGGGCGCCGTGGCCGACGCGGGCGAGGACGTCCCGGCCGAGTCCGTCGGTGCCGAACGGGTGCTGGAGGGATGGAGGTCGGAGGCGTTCACCGGTGTCGAGGGCGAGCGGGTCGCGGGGCAGCCCGAGGGCGATGACCAGCGCGAGGAGGCCGCCGTACGCGAAGGGCTGGAGCGTGCGGGCCGCGGGTTTCGGGCCGTGCAGGGACGGCAGCGCGCCGTCGCGCAGGGCAGGGCCGACGAGGAGGCGGCCGGCGAGGGCGGCGAGGCCCGCGGCGGCGGCTGCCAGCAGGACGAGGGCGAGGGTGCCGGCCTGGAGGACGGGGAGGTCCTGGCCGAGGGCGGCCTGGAGGGTGGTGCGGCCGAGGCCGGGGATGTCGAAGATCTGTTCCACGGCGACCGCGCCGCCGGTCAGGCCGACCGCGAACAGGCCGGTGTTGGGGAGCAGTGCGGGCAGAGCGCGGCGGATCGCCTGGCGGGCGATGCTGCGGCCGGGCAGTCCGCGTGCGGCGGCGGCACGCGCCCAGGGTTCGGCGAAGGCGCCGGGCAGCAGGTCGTCGAGGAGCCGGCCGAGCACCGCCCCGGCGGGCAGGCCGAGGGCGAGGGCGGGCAGGATCGTCCAGCGCGGCCCGTACCAGCCGAGGGCGGGCAGCCAGCCGAGTTGGACGCCGACGACGGTGGCGAGCACGGACGCGGTGAGGAACTCGGGCAGCGCGGCGAGGACCGCGGAACCGCCGCCCCCCGCCCGCCGTCCGCCGAGCCGCCAGTGGGCGCCCAGCCACAGGGTGCGCGCGCAGATCAGCGCGGCGGTGACGGCGGCGACCGCGAGGCCGACCGCCATCAACAGCAGCGAGGTGCCCAGAGCTTGGAGCACGGCGGGCGTGACCTCGTCGCCGGAGATCCACGACCGCCCCGCGTCGCCGCGCCACACTCCGCTCAGCCACGCTCCGAGAAGGTGGAACGGGCCTTCGTCCAGTCCGAGTTGGAATCGGATGTCGGCCAGCACCGCGGGGTCGGGATCGCGTTCGGCCGAACGTGCCTTGAGCACGGTGAGCGCGGGGTCGGTGCGGGTCAGCCACGGCAGCAGGCCGATCGCGCACACGAGGGCGGCCGCGATCCCGGCCCGCCACAGCAGCGTGGCCGCTCGGTTGCGCACGGGTCAGCGCCGGGTGCCGGTGCCGACGAGGGTGCGCTCGTACGGGTCGAGGAGCGCGCCGCGGACGCCGGTGCCGACGCCGGTGATGATCCGCTGGTGGACCAGGGGGACGACGGCGTCGGTGCCGAGGATCTCGGCCTCGGCGGTCATGGCCGCGTTCTGCCGTTCGTCGGTGTCGGTGACCCGCTCGGCCTTCGCGACGGCCTTGTCCACGTCCTTGTCGCAGAGTTGGGCGATGTTGTAGCCGCCGTCGCAGGTGTAGTCGCTGGCGAGGACCGAGACGGGGTCGCCGGTGTCGACGAGGGTGTTGCGGGCGAGGACGAAGGCGTCGAACTTCCCGTCCAGCGCGTCGGTCTCGAGCCGCGAGTACTCGCGCACCTCCAGGTCGACGCGGAATCCCGCCTTCTCCAGCTGCTGCTTCAACACCTGGGCGACCTCGGGGAGTTCGGGCCGGTTGTCGTAGGTGGCGAGGGTGATCGTGGTGCCGTCGGCGGCGGTGGCCCGGGTCCGTCCGGTCGGTGCGGTGCGCTTGCCCTCGGCCCAGGTGAGGGCGGGCCCGTAGATGCCGGTGCCGGCGTCCGCGTACCCCTCGTAGACGTCCTTGGCGAACACGGAGGTGTCCACGGCCTGGCGGGCGGCGGCCCGCAGACCGGCGTTCTTGAACGCCCCGGACTCCGTGTTGAGCAGCAGGCTGGTGGTGCGGGTCGTCGCCGTCGCCTTGCGCGTGCCCGCGTCGAGGGCGGCGGCCTGGGCGACGGGTATCGACTCGGCGAGGTCGACCTGGCCGGTGCGCAGGGCGTTGGCGCGGGCGGTGCCGTCGGCGACGAACTTGACGTCGACACCGGAGGCTTGGGCCCGGCCGCCCCAGTAGTCGGCGAAGCGGTCGAGGGTGGCGGCGGTGGCGCCCATGACCTTGGTGAGCTCGAAGGGTCCGGTGGCGTGGCCGACCGGGTCGACGGCGCCCTTGCCGGCGTAGGCCTTGGCGGAGAGGACGGCGAGGCTCGGGCTGGACAGGCGCAGCGGCAGGACGGGGTCGGGGTCCTTCGTGGTGACCCGTACTCCCGTGCTGCCCTCGGGCTTCACGGTGAGGGTCACGCCGGTGAGGGCGGCCGGGGCCGGCTTGGCCTCGGTGGCGTGGGTGAGGGAGGCGGCGACGGCGGCCGGGGTGACCTCGGTGCCGTCCTGGAAGTCGGCCTCGCGCAGGGTGAACAGCCAGGTGCGGTCGTTCTCGCGCCGCCAGGAGGAGGCGAGCGCGGGGGCTGCGGAGCCGTTGGCGTCGAGGGAGGTCAGGCCCTCGGTGACGCCGAGGCGGCTGAGGATCGTGGCGTCGGCGCCGTACGGCGAGAGGTTCTCGGCGGGCGGGAAGGCGAGGGCGGCCCGCAGCCGGGAGCCGTCGCCCGTGTCGTCCGACGTCGCTTCGGCGCCCTCGGAGGCGAAGCAGCCGGTCAGGGCGGGGGCGAGCAGGAGTGCGGAGAGCAGTCGGAGGCGGCGCATCGGCCGGTCACCGTCCCATCGGAAGTTCGAAGTGCAGGACGCCGTTGCCGCCGTCCGGGTCGTCGCGCTCGTCGTGCACGAGCTTGCCGAGCGAGCGCCAGAAGGCCTCGGCGCCGGGGACGGACGGATCGGTGTGCAGATATACGGCGCGGTAGGCGCCGTCCGCCGCGGCGAACGCCAGCAGCTCGGCGACCAGTCGGCGGGCGAGGCCGCGTCGGCGGTGCTCGGGGCGGACGTAGAGCCGACGCACCTGGGCGGTCTCCCCGGAGGGGTAGCGCTCGGCGATGTGGCGGGGGTTCGGCGGGTGGGCGGGGCCGCGCGCGTCGAGGGCGCCGGTGGCGACGATCTCGCCGCCGTCCGGGTCGACGGCGACGAGGAGCGTGTGGCGGGGCGGGGTCAGATAGGCGGCGGCCGGGTCGACGATGTCGCCGTGCCAGCGGGGCACGTACCCGGTGCCGAAGTCGCGGTAGACGGTGTCGAGCATCACGGCTCGGGCACCGTACAGGTCGTCCGGGCCCGCGGCCCTGATGCTGTAGTCACGCACTTGCACATCATATGCATTAAGGGCAGGCGCTTGATCATCGGGCGATTTGACAGTGATCGGGGACACCTCTAAAACCTACCAACATGACATCCATTTTCAAAAACGTCTTAGCTGTACTGCCGAGGTGGTGCTGATGCGCATCGCCTTCGTCGGCAAGGGCGGCAGCGGCAAGACGACCCTGTCGGCCCTCTTCTCCCGCCACCTGGCCCGGGCCGGGGCACCGGTCCTGGCCGTGGACGGGGACATCAACCAGCACCTGGCCGAGGCCCTGGGCCACGACGGCCCGCACCTGGACGCCCCTCCCCTGGGCGCCCACCTCACCGCGATCAAGAACTACCTGCGGGGCACCAACCCGCGCATCGCCTCGGCCGAGGCGATGATCAAGACGACGCCGCCGGGCCGCGGCTCACGTCTGCTCTCGCTGCTCGGCGACGACGAACTCCACGCCCGCCATGTCCGGCACGTGGGTGACGTACCGCTGCTGGTGACGGGCGAGTTCGACGAGAGCGACCTCGGGGTGGCGTGCTACCACTCCAAGCTCGGCGCGGTGGAGCTCTATCTCAACCACCTGGTCGACGGACCCGGCGAGTATGTGGTCGTCGACATGACGGCGGGCGCGGACGCGTTCGCGTCGGGCCTGTTCACCCGCTTCGACCTGATCTTCCTGGTGGCCGAACCCACCCGGAAGGGCGTCTCGGTCTACCGCCAGTACCGGGACCACGCCCGGGAGTTCGGGATCCGCATCGCCGTCGTCGGCAACAAGGTGACCGGCGAGGACGACCTGCTCTTCCTCAAGGAGGAGGTGGGCGACGACCTCCTGACCCACCTCACCCAGTCCCCTTACCTCCGGGCCGCCGAACAGGGCCGCGCCCAGGGCGAGTTGGAGCCTCAGAACCGCCACGCCCTGAACACCCTCCGCGAAACGCTCGACGCCCACCCGCGCGACTGGCCCCGACTCCACCGCCACGCGGTCGAGTTCCACCTCCGCAACGCCCGCGCGTGGGCGGGCGAGGACCTGGCGACCCAGGTGGACCCGGAGTACACGCCGGGCCGCATCCCCCACGCCTGACCCACCCCCTCCCCTCACAGCACAGACAGGACCACCCCCATGTCTCTCGACGTCTCCCCGCAGCTCCTCGCCGAAGCCGAACAGGGCGCCGTCCGCGAGGAGGACTTCGTGGACACCGTCCGCACGTCCCTCCCCTACGCCTACGACCTCATCGCGTCCCTCGCCGGCGAACTCAAGTCCGGCACCGCCGACTTCACCGACAACCAGACCCCTCCCCCGTCCGAGAAGGAACGCGGCCAGCTCCTGCGCGCCCTGGCCAGCGACGCGATCCGCGGCAGCCTGGAGCGCCACTTCGGAGTGACCCTGGCCTTCCAGAACTGCCACCGGGTGGCGGCGTTCCGCCCCGGCACGGAGACGAGCGAGACGTACACGCGCTTCACCTCACTCCGCGCCCAGATCCTGAACCAGTCACCGGAGTTCAGGGACTGCTGACGGCACTCAGGCTGCTCGGACGAGCGGGGGGAGGCGTCGGTCATCCCGTTCCCCCGCTCAACCTCCGCTTCCAGCGGCGCTCTCACCCCCGCAGAAAACCCTCCACCGCCTTCACAAAGCTCCCCGCCTCGTCCAGCCACGGAAAGTGCGCCGCCCCCGCCTGCACCACCGACTCGGCCTTCCCGAACAGCCCCGCGTACTCCCCCATCGCGCGCGGCGGTGCCGCCACGTCCACCTCACCCGCCAGCACCAGCACCCGCCCCCCGAACTCCGCCAGCGCCACCCGCGTGGCCTCCGGGTCGAAGGCTCCCGCCGAGCCGTACACCCGCGCCGCCTCGTCGTTGCGCTGCTCCGCCTCGGCCGCTCGCACGGCTCGTGCCCGCTCGTCCCAGCGTGCGAACCAGAACGGGGCGATGGCCTCCCAGTCGTCACCCGCCGCGCGCCCTTCGGTGACCGCCTCCAGCGCCGCGTACGCCGTCCCGAACCACTCCTCGTCCCGGCGCAGCCGCGCGGCCCCCAGCCGGTCCTCGGCGGTGATGTCGACGCCGACCGCGTACACGCTCGGGGTGATGAGGGCGAGGCGCGCGACCCGGACGGGGTGGTGGGCCGTGTAGAGGGCGGCGAGGTTCGCGCCGGCGCTGTGTGCCAGCAGGTCCACCCGCTCCAGGCCCAGTTCCGTCCGCAGCGCCTCGACGTCGTCCACCAGTCGGTCGCAGCGGTACGACGCCGGGTCCGTCGGCGTCGCCGAGTCGCCCGTCCCCCTCAGGTCCAGGCGGATCAGGGTGCGGTGGGTGGTGAGGCCGCCCAGGTCGCCGAGGTAGGCGGAGGCCTGCATGGGGCCGCCGGGGAGGCAGATCAGGGGCGGGCCGTCGCCGGTGGCGTGGTAGGCGAGGAGGGTGCCGTCGGGGGCGTTGAAGGTGGGCATGGCGTGAGCATTTCAGCGGGCCTCACGCGGGGCAACGCAATAAGGCCGGGCGGTGGATCCGCCCGGCCTCGTCGAGGGTGTACGACGCTCAGCTCGGCCCTCCCGGGATCTACGCCCCTCAGCTGGGCGACTCCGCGCCCTCACGCGCGTAGTACCACCACGTCACGCCGATGCAGGTGACGTAGAAGGCCACGAAGCCCCACATCGCGCTGGTCACCGCGAAGTTGGCGAACAGGGCCGGGATGAAGAAGAAGCCGTAGGCGGCGACGGCGGCGGTGAAACCGGTGACCGCGCCCGCTTCCATCTCGCTCTGCCGCAGGGCCTTGGTGCACTGCGGGGTGCCCTCGGTCAGGCCCTTGAGGTGCTGGTTGCGGAAGATGACCGGGATCTGGCGGAACGTCGAGCCGTTGCCGATGCCGGAGAAGAAGAACGCGGCGAGGAAGCAGGCGAAGAAGCCCGCGAAGTTGCCGCTGTCGGCGCCGCTCGGCAGGAAGGTGATCACGCCGATGATCGAGGCGGCCATGCCGACGAAGGACAGGATCGTGACGCGGGCGCCGCCCAGCTTGTCTGCGATCCAGCCGCCGGCCCAGCGGGCGAGGGCGCCGAGGGCCGGGCCCATCCAGGCGTAGGTGGCGACGGAGTAGGCCGGGAAGGTCGTCTTGATCAGCATCGGCAGGGCGGCGGCGAAGCCGATGAAGGAGCCGAAGGTGCCGACGTAGAGCCAGGTCATCACCCAGGTGTGCTTGCGGCGGAAGATCACCTTCTGCCGGGCGAAGGACGTCGACGCCGTCTTGAGGTTGTTCTGGCCGAACCACGCGATGGCGGCGAGGACGATCAGGACCGGGACCCAGACGAAGGCCGCGTTCTGGAGGTACACCGTCTCGCCGGTCCTGGCGTTGGCCTGGCCGGAGCCGATCGCGATGACCGAGCTGGTGATGACGATCGGGGTCAGCAACTGGACGACGGAGACACCCAGGTTGCCGAGGCCGCCGTTGATGCCGGTGGCGTTGCCCTTCTCGCGCTGGGGGAAGAAGAAGCCGATGTTGGCCAGGGAGGAGGAGAAGTTGGCGCCGCCGATGCCGCACAGGGCGGCGATCGTGGCCATGGTGGTGAAGGACGTGGAGGTGTCCTGGATCGCGTAGCCCAGCCAGATCAGCGGGACGATCAGGACGACCGTGGACAGCGCGGTGAAGGTGCGCTGGCCGATCCTCGGGCCCAGGAAGGTGTAGATCATCCGGGCCGTGCCGCCGGTCAGGCCGGGGATCGCGGTCAGCCAGAACAGCTGCGAGGTGGTGAAGGAGAAGCCGACGTCGGCGAGGTTGGTGGCGGTGACGCTCCAGACCTGCCAGACGACGAAGGCCACGAGCAGGGCCGGGACGGCGATCCAGAGGTTCCGCCGGGCGACCCGCTTCCCCACGGAGTTCCAGAAGAGCTCGTTCTCGGGCTCCCAGTCGGTGATCTCCCGGCCGGGCCGGTACTGGGCGAGGTCGTACGACCGCCCGGCGACCGTGGTCGTCGCTTCTTGTACGGCAGGCATGGCGGTTCCTGGTGGTGAGGAGGTTGTCCTTGCTTCTTCAGCCTCCTCCCGCGGCCAGGGGGACATCAGAGTCCTAGGGCGCGCTCACGCATCGCCCTAGGACCCGATGAGCAGGGACTTCCGACCCCGTCCGCCGCTTATGCCGCGTGCCGCTCCCGTCCCCGGTGGGCCCGGATGATCTCCGCGTACCGGTGGCCTGTGCCCTTGATCGTGCGGGTCTGGGTCCGGTAGTCGACGTGGACCAGCCCGAACCGCTTGTCGTAGCCGTAGGCCCACTCGAAGTTGTCGAGCAGCGACCAGGCGAAATAGCCGGCCAGCGGAGCGCCCTTGCGGGCGGCGGAGGCGCAGGCGGCGAGGTGCCGGGTCAGATAGTCCTGCCGCTCGGGGTCGTGGACGGTGCCGTCGGGGCGTACGACGTCCGGGTAGGCCGAGCCGTTCTCGGTGACGTACAGCTTGCGGGCGCCGTACTCGTCGGTGAGGCGGAGCAGCAGGGTCTCGATGCCGCTCGCGTCGATCTCCCAGTCCATGCCGGTGCGGGGGACGCCGTCACGGCGGACCGAACGGACGTACGGGGCGGGCCCGTCGGGGTCGTCGGCGATGGTCTGCGGGAAGTAGTAGTTCAGGCCGAGCCAGTCGAGCGGGGCGGCGATGGTCTCCAAGTCACCTGGTTTCTCGGGGAGTTCGACGCCGTACACCTCCCGCATGTCGGCCGGGAAGCCGCGGCCGTGGACCGGGTCCAGCCACCAGCGGTTGGTGTGGCCGTCCATGCGGCGGGCGGCTCGCAGGTCCGCCGGGCGGTCGGTGGCGGCGTGGATGGTGGAGAGGTTGTTGACGATGCCGATCCGGGCGCCCGGGGCGGCGGCTCGGATGGCCTGGGCGGCGAGGCCGTGGCCGAGGAGCAGGTGGTACGAGGCCCGGACCGCCGCCGTGAGGTCGGTCCAGCCGGGGGCCATCGTCCCTTCCAGGTGGCCGATCCACGCCGAGCACAGGGGCTCGTTGAGGGTGGTCCAGTGGTGCACCCGGTCGCCCAGTCGCTCGGACACGACCGAGGCGTACGCGGCGAAGTGCTCGGCGGTCTCGCGCTCGGGCCAGCCGCCGCGGTCCTGGAGGGTCTGAGGCAGGTCCCAGTGGTAGAGGGTGACGGAGGGCGTGATGCCGGCCGCGAGCAGACCGTCGATCAACTCGTCGTAGAACGCGAGGCCCTTGGCGTTGACGGGACCGTCGCCGCCGGGCACGACCCGCGGCCAGGCGACGGACAACCGGTAGGCGTTGGCGCCCAGTTGGCGCATCAGACCGATGTCCTCGCGCCAGCGGTGGTAGTGGTCGCAGGCGATGTCGCCGGTGTCGCCGTTCGCCACCTTGCCGGGGGTGTGCGAGAAGGTGTCCCAGATCGACGGCGAACGGCCGTCCTCCGTCACGGCTCCCTCGATCTGGTAGGCGGCTGTGGCCGTGCCCCACAGGAAGTCGTCCGGGAGTGCGGCGAGATCGATGGTCACGAAATTCCTTTCAGGAGTGGTCACTTGACGGCGCCCGCCGTCAGCCCGGCGACGAGATAGCGCTGGAGGAGCAGGAAGCCGGCCACCACCGGGACGCTCACGACCAGTGAGGCGGCCATGATCTGGTTCCAGTACACGTCGTAGAGCGTGGAGTAGCCCTGGAGGCCGACGGCGAGGGTTCTGGTGGTGTCGTTGGTCATCACCGACGCGAACAGCACCTCGCCCCAGGCCGTCATGAACGCGTAGACGGTGACCGCGACGATGCCGGGGATCGCGGCCGGTACGACGACCCGGAAGAGCGCGCCGAGCGGCCCGCAGCCGTCCACGAGGGCCGCCTCGTCCAGATCGCGCGGCACCGAGTCGAAGTACCCGATGAGCATCCAGATCGAGAACGGCAGGGAGAAGGTGAGATACGTCAGGATCAGCCCGCCGCGCGAGCCGAACAGGGCGATGCCGGTGGCGTTGCCGATGTTGACGTAGATCAGGAAGAGCGGGAGCAGGAAGAGGATGCCGGGGAACATCTGCGTCGACAGGACGGTGACCGTGAAGACTCGCTTGCCGCGGAAGTCGTAGCGGCTGACCGCGTACGCCGAGAACACGGCGATCACCACCGAGCAGACGGCGGCCGCGCTCGCCACGATCAGGGAGTTCACGAAGTACCGGGCGAGCGGGACCGTCGACCAGATGTCGATGTACGGCTGGAAGGTCACCTCACTCGGTAGCCAGCGGAACTTGCCGGTGACGTCCGCGAGCGGCTTCAGCGAGCTGGAGATCATGACGTACACCGGCAGCAGCACGAAGCCCGCCAGCAGGGTGAGGAACACCCGCCGGGTCCACAGGAAGGACCGCGGCGGCGCCATGGGGGAACTAGGCACGCGACGCCCTCCGTCCGCGCGAGGTGACGGCGAGGTACACGCCCGTCACGAGGAGCAGGAACAGCAGCAGGAGCACGGACATGGCCGAGCCGGTGCCGAAGTTCCAGGTGACGAAGGAGGCTTGGTAGATGTGGACGGAGATGAGGTCCGCGGCCTCCGGCGCCGACTTGCCGAACAGCACGTACGGCGTGTTGAAGTCGTTGAACGTCCACAGGAACAGCACCAGGATCAGCACCTGGTTGACGGCGCCCAGCGACGGCAGGGTGATGCGGCGGATCTGCTGCCACATCCCGGCGCCGTCGAGGGCGGCGGCCTCGTACAACTCCCGTGGGATGTTCTGGAGTCCGGCCATGACGATGAGGAAGGCGAACGGCCAGCCCTTCCACACGGACACGACGAGCAGGGCGATGAAGCTGTTGTCGCCGATGAGCCAGAAGGACGGCTTGTCGGTGAGGCCGAGCTGGTCGTGCAGCACGTGGTTCACCAGGCCGTTGTCGTGCTGGAACATGAACACCCAGGTGATGACGGCCGCGTAGACCGGCAGGGCGTACGGCACCAGGAACAGGGCGCGCAGCAGGCCCCGGCCGCGGAAGGTGTCCTGCATGCAGATCGCGGCGGCCGTGCCGATCAGCCAGCACAGGCCGACCGAGGCGAGCGTGAAGCCGACCGTGACGAGGAAGGAGTGCAGCAGGGCCTCGCCGACGGGGGCGTCGAAGTCCACCGCCATACGGAAGTTGTCGAGGCCGGCCCAGGGCGCGGCGCCCCAGTCGCGGATGTAGAACTGGGTCAGTTCCTTGAAGCTCATCACGATGCCGATGACCATCGGCACGAGATGGACGAGGAGTTCGAGGATCAGGGCGGGCAGGAGGAGCAGATAGGGCAGTCCGATGCGGCGGATGCGGCCGGGGACGCGGCGGCGCGGTCCGCGCGCCGCCTTGTCGCCCGACTCCCCCTTGTGCACCGGGAGTTCGACTGTGCTGGTCATCAGGGTCACGCCGCCGGCATCTGCGCCTGGGCCTTCTCCAGGGCCGCCTTCACCGACTCGGTGGTCACCGCGCGCCCGGCGGCCGCGTCGGCGAACAGGCCCTTGATGGCCGTGCCGACCGCCGTCTCGAACTGCGATTCGTCGGCGACCTGCGGGGCCGCGACCGCGCTGGTGGCGAGGGTGTTCTTCAGGACACCGTTGGCGGGGGTGTTGAAGGCCGGGTCCGCCTGGGCGCCCTTCACCGGCGGGATGGAGCTGTAGGCGGTGTTGAGGATCTTCTGCTCGGCGTCACTCGTCATGAACTTCACGAACTTCTTGGCACCGTCGAGGTTGTCGGAGTTCTTGAAGACGGCCAGGTTGATGCCCATCACCATCGAGTTGACGCCGGTGCCGGTGCCGGGGGTGCCGGACTGCACGGGCACCGGGGCGATGCCGAAGGAGTCCTCGCTCATGCCCTGGGACTTGAGGTTCGCGGACGCCGACTGCCACAGCAGCATCGCGGTCTTGCCCTTGGCGAAGTCGCTGACCGACTGGTTCTGCGCGTACTCGGCGTTGCCCGGCGCGATGACCTTGTCCTTGGCCATCAGGTCGACGAACTCCTTGACGCCGGCGACCGCCCCGTCGTTCGTGAAGTCGGGCTTGCCGTCGGCGGTGAAGAAGTCGCCGCCGTGCTGCTTCGCGAAGACGACCGCGTGGTGGATGTTCTCGGACGGGTTCGCTCCCTCCACGCCGAGCGCCCACTTGCCGCCCTTGGACAGCTTCTTGCCGTCCTCGACGAACTCGGCCCAGGTGGCGGGCGGTTGGGCTATGCCCGCGTCGGCGAACATCTTCTTGTTGTAGTAGAGGGCGTACGCCATCGAGTACAACGGCACCGCCGCCGGGTCCTTGCCCTCGGCGCCGGTGGAGCCGAGCGCCGAGTCGACGAAGCGGTCCTTGCCGCCGATCGCCTCGAAGTTCTTCGCGTCCCACGGCAGCAGCGCGCCGGTGGCCTGGAGGGAGGCGCTCCAGGTGTTGCCGATGTTCAGGACGTCGGGGCCCTGGCCCGAGGTCGTCGCCGTGAGGATCCGGTTGAGCAGGTCCGACCAGGGCACGACCTCCACCTTCACCTCGATGCCGGTCTGCTTCTTGAACTTGTCGAGTTCCGGCTGGAGGACCTTCTTGTCGACCTCGACGCTCGCCCCCTGGTTGGAGGCCCAGTAGGTGAGCGTCTTCGGTGAGTCGTTGGACCCGCCCTCGGTCGACGAACCGCCTCCGCAGGCCGACGCGGCCAGGGCGAGAGACATGGTGACGGCGCCTACGGCCGCGGCTCGGATGCTGCGCATGGCTCCTGGTGTCCCTTCAGGGAATGCACTCACGGCTTAATTTAGGACGTGAGTTAAACGGCAGCCGTTCGGCGCGTCAAGGGGTTGAACAGCACTTGTTGAACTTGGCGGCACGTCTTGACGTCCGCGTTTGAACACTGAAGCATCCCTCGGCGAGAGAGCGCTCCCCACCCTTTCATCGTTCACTTCCTGAACAAGGAGCCGCCCATGAGCCCGTCCCCGCTCAGCCGGAGAACCGTCCTCGGCGCCGCGGTCCCCACCGCCCTCGCCCTGTCCGCGACCCCGTCCTGGGGCCGCCCGAACGCCCTCCCCGGAGGCGGCGACCTCGGCCCGAACGTCCTGGTCTTCGACCCGAGCACCCCTGACATCCAGGCGAAGCTGGACGCGGTGTTCGCCCGGCAGGAGTCGGCCCAGTTCGGCACCGGCCGCTACGCGCTGCTCTTCAAGCCCGGCACCTACCACGGCCTCAACGCCCAACTCGGCTTCTACACCTCGATCGCGGGCCTCGGCCTCTCCCCCGACGACACGACCATCAACGGGGACGTGACGGTCGACGCGGGGTGGTTCGGCGGCAACGCCACGCAGAACTTCTGGCGTTCGGCGGAGAACCTGGCGCTGGTCCCGGCGAACGGCACCAACCGCTGGGCGGTCGCGCAGGCCGCCCCGTTCCGCCGGATGCACGTCCGCGGCGGCCTCAACCTCGCGCCCACCGGCTACGGTTGGGCCAGCGGCGGCTACCTCGCCGACAGCCGGATCGACGGCCAGATCGGCCCGTACTCCCAGCAGCAGTGGTACACCAGGGACAGCGCGATCGGCAGCTGGCTCAACGGCGTCTGGAACATGGTGTTCTCGGGCGTCGAGGGCGCCCCCGCACAGAGCTTCCCGAACCCGCCGTACACCACCCTCGACACCACGCCGGTCTCCCGCGAGAAGCCGTTCCTGTACGTCAGCGGCAGCGAGTACCGGGTCTTCCTGCCGTCCCTGCGCACCAACGCACGCGGGGTGACCTGGGGCAACGGCACACCGCGAGGCACCTCGCTGCCGCTGTCGCGGTTCTACGTCGCCAAGCCGGGCGTCTCGGCGGCGACGCTGAACCAGGCCCTCGCCCAGGGTCTGCACCTGCTGCTGACGCCGGGGATCTACCACGTCGACCGGCCGATCCAGGTGGACCGCGCCAACACCGTGGTACTGGGCCTGGGTTACGCGACCCTCGTGCCGGACAACGGCGTCACCGCGCTCAAGGTCGCCGACGTCGACGGCGTCCGGCTGGCCGGCTTCCTGATCGACGCCGGACCGGTCAACTCCGCGTCCCTGCTGGAGGTCGGCCCGAGCGGCGCCCGGCGGGACCACTCCGCCAACCCCACCACCGTGCAGGACGTGTTCATCCGCATCGGCGGCGCGGGCCCCGGCAAGGCCACCACCTCCATGGTCATCAACAACCGGCACACCATCGTCGACCACACCTGGGTCTGGCGCGCCGACCACGGCGAGGGCGTCGGCTGGGAGACCAACCGCGCGGACTACGGGGTGGTCGTCAACGGCTCCGACGTCCTCGCCACCGGCCTGTTCGTCGAACACTTCAACAAGTACGACGTCCAGTGGTTCGGCGAACGCGGCCGCACGATCTTCTTCCAGAACGAGAAGGCGTACGACGCCCCGAACCAGGCCGCGATCCAGAACGGCGCGGTCAAGGGCTACGCGGCCTACCGGGTCGGCGACGCCGTCACCACGCACGAGGGCTGGGGACTCGGCAGTTACTGCTATTACAACGTCGACCCGACGATCGTGCAGCACCACGGCTTCGCCGCCCCGAACCGGCCGGGAGTGCGCTTCCACGACCTGCTGGTCGTCTCGCTCGGCGGCAACGGCCAGTACGAGCACGTCGTCAACGAGACGGGGGCGGCGACGTCGGGCACGTCGACCGTGCCGTCCACCGTGGTGTCGTACCCCTGACTGATCTTGACGGCACGTCAGGTGCGGGCGGCCACCACGGCCTCCCGCACCGCCGGGGCGATCTCCTGCGCCCAGCGGCCGAGGGTCACGTCGGCCGGGGTGCCGTCGTCCACCCGGAAGTGGACGAACCCGTGGGCACCGAACTCCAGGACCGCGCCGGTGAGTTCCTCGACCCACTGCGCCACCGAGCCGCCCCGCCACACGCCGTCGGCGCCGCGCGGGGCGGCGAGGGGCGTGGCGGTGATGACGCCGGGGAGGTTGTAGACGGTGACGATGTCGGCGGGGTCGCGGCCCGCCTTCAGGGCGGCCTCGTCGATGACGGGCCGGGAGTCTCGGTAACGGGGGCTCAGCCAGTCGGCCGCACGGCCGGGGATCCAGCCGTCGGCCACCCGGCCGGTGGCGGCGAGCGACTTCGGCCCCACCGAGCCGGTCCACACCGGCGGCACCTCGACCGCGGCCGGTCGCAGGCCGTGCACCTGGTAGAACTCCCCCTCGAACGTGACCGGTTCACCGCCACCGCCGAGCATCCGGATCAGGGTGACGGCCTCCTCGAAGGCGCGTACGGCGGCCCCCGGCCCGAGCCGCTCCACCCCGAGCCGGGCGATCTCGTCCCACAGCCCGCCCGCGCCCATGCCCAGCACCAGCCGGCCGCCGGTCAGCGCGGACAGCGAGGTGACCGCGCGGGCCAGCATCGGCGCGGGACGGCTGGGCAGGTTGGTGACGTTGACCAGGGCCGAGACCCGTTCGGTCCGGCCGAGGACGACGCCGACCTGGGCGTACGCGTCGAGCTTCGTGGCGTCGTAGGGGTGGTCGGAGACGGTGACCAGGTCGAGGCCCTGCCGGTCTGCCTGGACGGCGTGCCGCAGCGCCTCCTCGATGTCCTCGACGGCTGCGCTGATCCCCGTACCGAACACCGGCGTGTGCACTGACATGGCGGAACCCGCCCTCTCCCCGTCGGCTGCGTGCCCCGCACGCCGGGACACCCGTTCAGTTCGCACCACGAACGATATTTGTTCGTGGTGCGAACCGACAACGGGACCTGAGTCCTAGGACCGGAGTCCTGGGCCTAGCCGGCCGTCACCGCGGAGGGCGCCGGGGCGTACCCCGTCGGCCGGGCCGTGAAGGTGCCTCTGCCCTGGGTCCGGCTGCGCAACCGGGTTGCGTAGCCAAAGAGTTCGGCGAGCGGCACGGTGGCCGCGACGACCGCCGAACCGGCGCGCGCCGCCGAACCCGTGACCCGGCCGCGCCGGGCCGCGAGGTCGCCGAGCACTCCGCCGACCGCCGCGTCCGGCACGGTGACCGTGACCTCGGCGACGGGTTCGAGCAGCACCATGGCGCAGGCGCGCAGGGCGTCCCGGAGCCCGAACCGGCCCGCCGTACGGAAGGCCGTGTCGGAGGAGTCCTTCACATGGGTCGCCCCGTCGGTGAGGGTGACGCGCAGCCCGGTCACCGGGTGACCGCCGAGCGGCCCCTCGGCCAGGGCGTCCCGGCAGCCGGCCTCGACCGCCCGGACGTACTCCTGCGGCACCCGCCCGCCGACGACGGCCGAGCGGAACTCGAACCCGGCGTCCACGGGCAGCGGCTCCACGTCGAGGACGACATGCGCGAACTGCCCTGCTCCGCCGTCCTGTTTGACGTGCCGGAAGACGAACCCGGACACCCCGTGCCCGACGGTCTCCCGCAGCGCCACCCGCGGCCGCCCGGCGTTGACGTCCAGCCCCCGGTCACGCCGCACCTTCTCCAGCGCGACCTCCAGATGCAGTTCGCCCATGCCGGACAGCACCGTCTGCCCGGTCTCCGGGTCGGTGCGCACGACCAGCGACGGGTCCTCCTCGGCGAGCCGGGCGAGCGCCTGGGCCAGCCGGTCGGTGTCGGTGGACCGTACGGCCTCGACCGCCACGGACACGACGGGTTCGGCGACCCCGGGCGGTTCGAGGACGAGCGGGGCGTCCGGCGCGCACAGCGTCGACCCGGCGCGGGCCGCCTTCAGCCCGCCGACGGCCACGATGTCCCCGGCGACCGCCCGCTCCAACTGGGCGTGCCGGTCGGCCTGCACCCGCAGGATGCGCCCGATGCGCTCGGTACGCCGTACACCCGAGTCCCACACCGTGTCCCCCTTCTCGATCGTTCCGGAGTAGACCCGGAGATAGGTCAGGCGCCCGGTCGGGGTGGCGTTCACCTTGAACACCAGCCCGGCGAACGGCGCCGCCGGGTCGGCGGGCCGCTCCTGCCCGTCGCCCTCGCCGGTGCCGCGTACGGCGGGCACGTCGAGCGGCGACGGCAGATAGGCCACGAGCGCGTCGAGCAACGGTTCGACACCACGGTTGCGGTAGGCCGAGCCGCACAGCACCACGACCCCGTCGCCGGAGTGCGTGAGGTCGCGCAGCGCGTCGCCGAGCGTCCGCGCGTCGAGCGCCGACCGGGCGCAGAACTCCTCCAGCGCGCCGGGGTGGAGTTCGGCCACGGCTTCCTCCAGCAGCCGACGCCGCCGCGCCGCTTCCTCGGCGAGCGCCTCCGGGATCTCCTGTACGACCATGTCGCCGCCGTCGGCCCAGGTCAGCGCCCGCATCCCGACCAGGTCGACGACCCCGTGGAAGCCGCCCTCCGCCCCGATGGGCAGCTGCACCACGAGGGGCGCCGGGTGCAGCCGCTCCCGGATGGAGGCGACGGCGGCGTCGAGGTCGGCGCCCGCGCGGTCCATCTTGTTGACGAACGCGATCCGCGGAACGCCGTACCGGTCGGCCTGTCGCCAGACGGACTCGCTCTGCGGTTCCACGCCCGCGACGGCGTCGAACACCGCGACCGCGCCGTCGAGCACCCGCAGTGAACGCTCCACCTCGTCGGCGAAGTCGACGTGCCCCGGGGTGTCGATCAGGTTGATGCGATGACCGTCCCAGGCGCAGCTGATCGCCGCCGCGAAGATCGTGATGCCGCGGTCGCGCTCCTGCGGATCGAAGTCGGTGACGGTCGTGCCGTCATGGACCTCACCGCGCCGGTGCGTGGTGCCGGTGGCGAACAGGATCCGCTCGGTGACGGTGGTCTTGCCGGCGTCGACGTGGGCGAGGATGCCCAGGTTGCGGACGGTGGTGAGAGGGTTGCTGTGAGTACGCACGGCCCATGGCCTTTCGAGGTGTTCCGTGAAAACGGGGCAGCGCGATTCCCGTACGAAACACTCGACTTGACGGTATGTCAGGAGTTCGTGACGGGCATCCGGCACCGGCCGCGCAGCGGGCGCCGGGCGGCCGGGGACACGAGGATCACCTCGTAGCGGGTACGGGAAGCGACGACTGCGGTGCGGTCACACACGGCCGGGCTCCCCTCGTTCGTCACGATCTCTTTGATCTCGTGGTGAGTGTAGGGAGGGGGCGGGAGGGTCGGCACATGATTATTCGACGGCCACGCACGCAACGAAAAACAGCTGTGCGGGTCGAGAAGATCCTCGACCTGCACAGCTGCGGTTACTCTCTGTGTCCGAGGGGGGACTTGAACCCCCACGCCCGATAAAGGGCACTAGCACCTCAAGCTAGCGCGTCTGCCATTCCGCCACCCGGACTAGGTGTCTGCCGCCTGGCCGGGGGTGCTCCCCGCGGCGACACGGACAACAATACCAAGCTTTCGGAGTGCCTTTCACCTGCGTTTCCGTCCACGCTCGTGGTACATCCTCCGGGTCTGCTCGGTGTGGGTCCGCATGGCCTCGATCGCCCGCTGTTCGTCGCGGTCCGCGATCGCCGCGATCAGTTCGCGGTGCTCGATCCAGGACTGCCGGCCGCGCTGCCGCGCGACCGGCGTGTAGTACCAGCGGACCCGCCGGTCGACCTGGGCCGCCAGCTCGGCCAGGACCTTGTTGCCCGCGAGCTCCATGATCTTCGCGTGCAGCCGGGCGTTCATCGCGACCGCGCCGTCCACGTCGTCGGCCGCGACGGCCCGCTCACCCTCGGCGCACAGTTCCTCGAGGGCGGCGATGGCCGCGGTGCCGGCGTTGGCCGCGGCGAGCCGGGCCGCCTCGGCCTCCAGGAGGGTGCGGACAGTGAGGAGTTGGTCGGCCTCTTCGTCGGTCGGTTCGTGCACGAACGCGCCCTGAGCCGGGCGCAGGTCCACCCACCCCTCGGTACTGAGCCGCTGCAACGCCTCGCGCACCGGCTGACGTGAGACCCCCAGATGCCCGGCGAGCTCGCTCTCGACCAGATGCCGGCCGGGCTGGAGGGCGCGGGTGGTGATGAGTTCGAGGAGCGCCTCGTAGACCCGGTCACGCAGCGGGCCGGGACGTTCGAGCTTGGGCACCGCACCCTGTGGCAGGCCAGTCGTCGACAACATCACGGCCCCTCCTCGTCAGCGTCGTCGCTGCGTGCAGGAGGCAATTATGAATTGGCTTTCGCCTACAGTCTACGGCGCACAAACGGGCCGGAGTCTTGCTGGCTCCAATCTCATCCTGTAGACAATATTTCGTCGACACGGTTCGTCGGCGGCGGGACCCTGAGTGGCGGGGAGCGCCCCCTGCGCCGCAAGGGTCCCGCCTCACCCATGCCAGTGACACAGCCCCTGCACGGAGGCGACATGGAAGATCTCAACCCCGAGGTGGTCCTGGGAATGGCCGCCCAGGCACCCGACGGCATCGTGATCATCGACGGCGACGGACTCATCCGGTACTGGAACCAGGGCGCGGAGCGTATCTTCGGGTTCTCGGCGGCCGACGTGGACGGCCGAAGTCTGGACGTCATCATCCCCGAGAAGCACCGCAAGCGGCACTGGGACGGCTTCCAGGAGGCCATGGACCGTGGCACCAGCAAGTACGGAGAGGCCGATCTGCTGAACGTGCCCGCGCTGGCGGCGGACGGGCGCAGGATCTCCATCGAGTTCAGCGTGGTCATGCTCCCCGCCGCCGACGGTGACATGTACTGCGGGGCGGTCATCCGGGATGTGACCGCGCGGCGGGAGCGGGAACGGGAGCTGATGCGGCGGCGTGCCGAGGCGGCCGTCTGAACCGTCAACGCGTATGAGAGTGGGGGCCGTTGCCTTTCCGGCAACGGCCCCCACTCAGCTGTCCGCTCCTACACGATGACGCCGGTCTCCTTCAGGCGGCCGATGGTCTCCTCGTCGTAGCCGAGTTCGACCAGGACCTCGGAGCTGTGCTCGCCCAGCAGCGGGGCGCCGGTGATGTCGGGCTTGAAGGAGGAGAACTTCACCGGGCTGCCGACGGTGAGGTAGGTGCCGCGTTCCTTCTGCTCGACCTCGACGACCGTGCCGCTCTTGCGCAGGTCCTCGTCGTAGGCGATCTCCTTCATGCTCATCACAGGGGCGCAGGGCACCTCCCACTCGCGCAGGATGTTCACCGCCTCGTACTTGGTCTTGTCGGCGAGCCACTTCTCGATCTCGGCGAAGATCTCGAAGATGTGCGACTGACGGGCGCGCGCGGTGGCGTACTTGGGGTCCTCGGCCCACTCGGGGTGGCCGATCACCTCGGCCGTCCGCTTCCAGTTCTGCTCCTGGACGGTGAAGTAGATGTACGCGTTCGGGTCGGTCTCCCAGCCCTTGCACTTGAGCACCCAGCCGGGCTGCCCGCCGCCGCCCGCGTTGCCGCCGCGCGGGACGACGTCGGTGAACTCGCCGTTGGGGTACTGGGGGTACTCCTCCAGGTAGCCGACCCGCTCCAGGCGCTGCTGGTCGCGCAGCTTGACGCGGCACAGGTTGAGGACGGCGTCCTGCATGGAGACGGAGACCTTCTGGCCCTTGCCGGTCTTGTTCCGGTCGATGATCGCGGTGAGGATGCCGATCGCCAGGTGCATCCCGGTGTTGGTGTCGCCGAGGGCGGCGCCGGAGATGGTCGGCGGGCCGTCCCAGAAGCCGGTGGTGGAGGCGGCGCCGCCGGCGCACTGGGCGACGTTCTCGTAGACCTTGAGGTCGTTCCAGGACGACTGGTCGTTGAAGCCCTTCACCGAGCCGAAGATGAGGCGAGGGTTGATTTCCTGGATGCGCTCCCAGGTGAAGCCCATGCGGTCCAGGGCGCCCGGCGCGAAGTTCTCCACCAGGACGTCGGCGTCCTTGATGAGCTTCTCCAGCACCTCCTTGCCCTCGGGGGTCTTGGTGTTGATGGCGAGGGAGCGCTTGTTGCTGTTGAGCATCGTGAAGTAGAGCGCGTCGAGGTCCTCGATGTCCCTGAGCTGACGGCGGGTCACGTCGCCGCCGTTGGGGCGCTCCACCTTCAGGACGTCGGCGCCGAACCAGGCGAGCATCTGTGTGCAGGCGGGACCGGCCTGGACCCCGGTGAAGTCGATCACCTTGATTCCGGCGAGCGGCTTTTCACTCATGTCTGCTTCCTTTGCGTGGAGTTACGTGGTCACTTGGCGGCCGGCGTGATGTTGCCGACGGTGATGCCCTTGGGGTTGAGGTGCGAGATGTGGCCGCTCTCGGTGCCGGCCGAGGGGTCGATGACGCAGTCGATGAGCGCCGGGCCGCCGGCGGCGAGGGCCTCGGTGAGGGCGGCGGTGACCTCGGCGGGGGTGGTGGCGCGGTAGCCCTTGCCGCCGAACGCCTCGATGAGGAGGTCGTGGCGGGCCGCCGACATGAGCGTGGTGGGCGAGGGGGCGTCGTCGTACGGGTTGGTGTCGTCGCCGCGGTAGACGCCGCCGTTGTTCATGATCACGGTGACGACCGGGAGCCGGTAGCGGCAGATCGTCTCGATCTCGATGCCGCTGAACCCGAAGGCGCTGTCGCCCTCGACGGCCACGACCGGCTGGCCGCTCTCGACGGCGGCGGCGATGGCGTACCCCATGCCGATGCCCATGACGCCCCAGGTGCCGCTGTCGAGGCGGTGGCGCGGTACGTGCATGTCGATGACGTTGCGCGCGATGTCCAGGGCGTTGGCGCCCTCGTTGACGAGGTAGGTCTCCGGGCGGGCGTGGATGACGTCGCGTACGGCCTTCAGGGCGCCCATGAACTGCATGGGGTGCGGGTCGGCCGCCAGCCGCTGGGCCATCTTGGCGACGTTGTGCGCGGAGCGCGCCCCGAGTTCGTCGCGCCAGGCCGAAGGGGCCTGGATCTGGCCGGGCTTGGTGCGTTCGGCGAGGGCGTCGAGCACCGACTCGATGTCGCCGACGAGCGGGGCGGCGATGGGCTGGTTGCTGTCCATCTCCTTGGGGTCGATGTCGATCTGGACGAACTTGGCGTCCGGGTTCCAGCCCGCCTGGCCGTGGCCCAGCAGCCAGTTGAGGCGGGCGCCGATCAGCAGGACGACGTCGGCCTTCTTCAGGGCCAGGGAGCGGGCAGTGGCCGCGGACTGCGGGTGGTCGTCGGGCAGCAGGCCCTTCGCCATCGACATCGGTACGTACGGGATGCCCGTGGACTCGATGAACTCCCGTACCTTGTCGTCCGCTTGGGCGTACGCGGCGCCCTTGCCCAGCACGATCAGCGGGCGCTCGGCGGCGGCCAGCAGCTCGATGGCGCGGTCCACGGCGTCGGGGGCGGGGAGTTGGCGCGGCGCGGGGTCGACGAGGCGGCTCAGGGTCCGCTCGCCCTCCGCCTTGGGCATGATGGCGCCGAGCACCGCGGCGGGGATGTCGAGATAGACCCCGCCGGGGCGCCCGGAGATCGCGGTGCGCAGGGCGCGGGCGATGCCGCGGCCGATGTCCTCGACGCGGCTGACGCGGTAGGCGGCCTTGACGAACGGCTGGGCGGCGGCGAGCTGGTCCATCTCCTCGTAGTCGCCCTGCTTGAGGTCGACGAGGTGGCGCTCGCTGGAGCCGGAGATCTGCACCATGGGGAAGCAGTTGGTGGTCGCGTTCGCCAGCGCGACGAGGCCGTTGAGGAAGCCCGGTGCCGACACCGTGAGGGCCACGCCCGGCTTCTTGGTGAGGTAGCCGGCGGCGGCGGCCGCGTGTCCGGCGTTGCTCTCGTGCCGGAAGCCGATGTAGCGGATGCCCTGGGCCTGAGCGAGGCGGGCGAGGTCGGTGATCGGGATGCCGACGACCCCGTAGATGGTGTCGACGTCGTTCATCTTGAGCGCGTCGACGACCAGGTGGTACCCGTCGGTCAGCTGCTCGGTCGGCACGTCGGCTGCTGCCGCGGTCTCCTGTGTCGAGGGGGCGGTCATGGTCCGGGGTCCTCCTTGGGCAGGTCCTGCCGGTGCGGCTACTCCTCTCACCATCCGCAGCGGGTTCGCCCGCGTCCAAGACCCATCGGCGACCAGCCGATAAGCAACTTCTATCGAGGGCTGGTGAAGGGCCCCGCAACTCCCTTGATAGGCGCCCGTTATCGGGCGTTCGGCAGTGCGTATTGGACGGCCGCCGACGGTCGCCGCAGGCTCGCAGAGGACTGTTGCATCGGACCTTGGGCTAGGGGGTGGGGTCATGGCCGCTGTGGTCGCGGCGTCCGTGCGCGACGCGGGCCGGTACCGGCCTCCGACGCTGACGGGCCTGGTCGATCTCCTCGACGGGCAGGTGCGGGAACGTCCGTACGCCCATGCTCTCGTCGTCGGCGGTGAGCGGGTCCACCTGTCCTATCGCGCCCTCGCCGCCCTGGCCGACGACGTGGCCGCCCGGCTCGGCGGGGCCGGGCTGCGGCGCGGTGACGCGGTCGGGGTGCTGTCCGCCAACACGGTCGAGTTCGTGGTGGCGTTGTTCGGTGCGGCACGGGCCGGGCTGGTGGTCGCGCCGCTGGATCCGGCGCTTCCGATGGCACAACTCTCGGCCCGTGTGGGTGCGTTGGGCGCGCGGGGTGTTCTGGTGGGGCCGCCCGTCGCGGGCACCCGGCTGCCGGTGCCGGCGTGGCCCTTGCGGGTCGGCGTCTCCCGGGCGGGCACGGCGTCGGTCGCCCTCGACGTCGAACGGGCGGCCCCTGTGCCGGGAGCCGCAGACATCGGTGCCGCCGCCCATGCACCGGAAGCCGCCACCGAGTTGTCGGGCGACGACGCCCTCGTGATGTTCACCGCCGGGACCAGCGCCCGGCCGAAGATGGTGCCGCTGACGCATGCGAACGTCACGGCGTCCGTGCGGAACATCTGCGCCAGCTACGAGTTGGGGCCGGGAGACGCGACGGTGGCGGTGATGCCGTTCTTCCACGGTCACGGGCTGTTCGCGGCTCTGCTGGCCTCGCTGGCGAGCGGCGGCTGTGTGCTGCTGCCCGAGCGGGGGCGGTTCTCCGCGACGACGTTCTGGGACGACATGCGGGCGGTGGCCGCCACGTGGTTCACGGCGGTCCCGGCCATGCACGAGATCCTGCTGGACCGCTTGGAGCAGGAGTACCCAGGGCCTCAGGTGCCGCCGCTGAAGTTCGTCCGCAGTTGCAGCGCTCCGCTCAACACCGCCACACAGCGGGCCTTGGAGCGGACGTTCGGCGCGCCCCTGCTGTCCGCGTACGGGATGACCGAGTCCTCGCACCAGGCGACCAGTGAACCTCTGCCGGGGCGTGGGGAGTTGAAGCAGGGCTCGGTCGGCCGGCCGACCGGGGTCGAGGTCCGCGTCGTCGGCCCCGGGGGGATTCCCTGCCCCGTAGGGGTGGAGGGCGAGGTGTGGGTGCAGGGGCCCACGGTCGCCCGCGGGTATCTCGGCGACGCGGACGGGACGTCGTACACCTTCGTCGACGGCTGGCTGCGCACCGGTGACCTGGGCACGCTGGACGCGGACGGGTATCTGTCGCTGACCGGGCGGATCACGAACCTCATCAACCGCGGTGGGGAGAAGATCGCGCCCGAGCACGTGGAGGACATCCTCGCCGGGTGCCCGGGGGTGGCGGCGGCGGCCGTGTTCGCCGTACCGGACGCGACGTACGGGCAGCGGGTCGGGGCCGCTGTGGTGGTGCGCGACGGGGAGGGCGTGGACGCGGCGGAGATCCTGCGGTACTGCCGGGACCGGCTCGCCGCGTTCGAGGTACCCGACCGGCTCGAAGTGGTCGACGCGCTGCCGTACACCGCCAAGGGAGGGCTCGACCGGAAGGCCGTGCAGGCACGGTACGCGCCGTGAGCGTCAGGGGACGGCGCGCACGAGGTGGTCGGCGGGCAGCGGGCGGGCGAAGACGTCGTCCAGGGACAGGCCCGTCGCCGCGTTGACGAAGGCGCGGGCGGCGACCGAGCCGGGGGTTCCGGCGTGGATCGCCACCGAGACCTGGGCGCCGGCCTCCGGGTCGACGAGGGGCAGCGCCCGGGTGCGGCCGACGACGGGCATCGCGCGCAGCCAGGTGTGCGGGACGATGCTCGCCCAACCGCCGCCGCCCACATGGGCGTAGAGGGAGGCGATCGAGTCGGTCTCGATCTGCGGGGTCACCACGAACCCCTTCTCGGCGAAGACGGTGTCGACGATCTGCCGGATGCGCATGTCGGGTGTCAGCAGGGCGAGCGGCAGTTGGGCCGCGTCCGCCCAGGTGACGGTGGCGGACTGGGTGACCGGCTGGTCGTCCGACACCAGCAGCATGTACCGCTCCTGGTAGAGGGGGACGACCTGGAGGCCCTCCTGGTCGCCGGGGTCGAAGTGGGCGATGGCCACGTCGAGTTCGAAGTCGCGCAGCTGGCGGTGGAGTTCCTTGGTCGACAGCCGGGAGCGGACCTGCACCTTGGCCAGGGGGTGGGCGGCGCAGAACGCGGCGACGGGCAGGGCCAGGGTCGTCGAGGCCGTGGGGTCGGTGCCGAGCCGCAGGGTGCCGGTGATGCCGGACTGGACCGCGGCCACCTCGGCCTTGAAGGCGTCCTGTTCGGCGAGGATCCGTTTGGCCCAGACGACCAGCCGCTCACCCTCCGGGGTGAGCCCCTGGTAGGTGTGGCCGCGGTTGATGAGGGTGACGTTCAACTCCCGTTCCAGCTTGGCGATCGCCGCCGACAGCGCCGGCTGCGACACGAAGCAGGACTCGGCCGCCCGGGCGAAGTGTCGTTCCCGCGCCACCGCCACGAAGTACTCAAGCTGCCGGAACAGCATGAACGACTCCTCTCTGGCCGGGCAGGCAGACCCGGAGGCTGTAGACGGCCGACGCAGATACTGTATGCAGTATCCGTTCAGCGTGTACAGCCCCGGGCGTGCCGGAGACGAAGCCTCAGCGGAGGAGCTCCACCGCGGCGACCACCAACGGATCGAGACCGTTCCCTCCTGCGTCGGCGTACTCGTACAGCCGGGCGCGCATCCGCGGGTCCCAGAACCGGCCGATGTGCCCCGCGATCTCCGCCGCCGCCCGCTCCTCGGGCAGATGCCGGAGGTTCCTGGCGATGTCGTTCGCCATCCGCTGCTCGGACGGCACGGTCGCGGTCATCTCAGCTCCCCGCCGTCGCCAGGCCGACCTGCACGGCGGTCACCTTGTACTCCGGGCAGTTGGTGGCCCAGTCGGAGTTCTCGGTGGTGACGACGTTCGCGCCGGTCACCGGGTGGTGGAAGGTCGTGTAGACGACCCCGGTCGGCATCCGGTCGGAGATCTCCGCGCGCAGGGTGGTCTCGCCGACCCGGCTGGCCAGGGTGACCATGTCACCGTTCTTGATGCCGCGGTCCTCCGCGTCATGCGGGTGCAGTTCGAGGATGTCCTCGGGGTGCCAGGCGACATTGCCGGTACGGCGGGTCTGCGCGCCGACGTTGTACTGGCTCAGGATGCGGCCGGTCGTCAGGACCAGCGGGAAACGCCTGGTGCTGCGTTCGTTGGTGGGGACGTACGACGTGACGACGAACCTGCCCTTGCCGCGCACGAATTCGTCCACGTGCATGATGGGCGTGCCCTCCGGGGCCTCCTCGTTGCAGGGCCACTGCACGCTGCCGAGCTTGTCGAGCAGTTCGAAGGAGACGCCGGTGAAGGTGGGGGTGACGGCGGCGATCTCGTCCATGATCTGCCCCGGGTGGTCGTACGCCATCGGGTAGCCCATGGCGGTGGCGATCTCGCTCACGATCTGCCACTCGTGCTTGCCGGTCTTGGGCTTCATCACCGCGCGGACGCGGTTGATGCGGCGCTCGGCGTTGGTGAAGGTGCCGTCCTTCTCCAGGAAGGAGGCGCCGGGCAGGAAGACGTGCGCGAACTTGGCGGTCTCGTTGAGGAACAGGTCCTGGACGACGACCAGTTCCATGGCTTCGAGGGCGGCGGTGACGTGCTTCAGGTTGGGGTCGGACTGGGCGATGTCCTCGCCGTGCACGAACAGGCCGCGGAAGGAGCCGTCGATGGCCGCGTCGAACATGTTGGGGATGCGAAGTCCCGGCTCGGCGAGGAGGGTTCCGCCCCAGAGGTTCTCGAAGACGGTGCGCACCGCGTCGTCCGAGACGTGGCGGTAGCCGGGGAGTTCGTGCGGGAAGGAGCCCATGTCGCAGGAGCCCTGGACGTTGTTCTGGCCGCGCAGCGGGTTGACGCCGACGCCGTCACGGCCGATGTTGCCGCACGCCATCGCGAGGTTGGCCATCCCCATGACCATGGTCGAGCCCTGGCTGTGCTCGGTGACACCGAGGCCGTAGTAGATGGCGCCGTTGGGCGCCGCCGCGTACAGCCGTGCGGCGGCGCGGAGTTCGGCGGCAGGTACGCCGGTGATCTCCTCGACCGCCTCCGGACTGTTCTCGGGACGGGCGACGAACTCCGCCCAGTCGTCGAAGCCTTCGCAGCGGGCAGCCACGAAGGACCGGTCGACGAGGTCCTCGGTGACGACCACGTGGGCCATCGCGTTGACCACCGCCACGTTGGTGCTCGGCCGCAGCTGGAGGTGGTGGGCGGCCTCGATGTGCGGCGAGCGCACGAGGTCGATGCGGCGCGGATCCACGACGATCAACTGGGCGCCCTCGCGCAGCCGTCGCTTCATCCGGGAGGCGAACACCGGGTGCCCGTCGGTGGGGTTGGCGCCGATCACCATGATGACGTCGGCCTCGGCGACCGAGCGGAAGTCCTGGGTGCCGGCCGACTCGCCGAAGGTCTGCTTCAGTCCGTAGCCCGTCGGGGAGTGGCAGACGCGGGCGCAGGTGTCGACGTTGTTGTTGCCGAAGGCCGCGCGGACCATCTTCTGGACGACGTACACCTCCTCGTTGGTGCAGCGGGAGGAGGTGATGGCGCCGACCGCGCCCGAGCCGTGCCGGTCCTGGATCTCGCGCATCCGGCGGGCGACCGTGCCGATCGCCTCGTCCCACTCGACCTCGCGCCACGGGTCGGTGATGCGGTCGCGGACCATCGGCTTGAGCACGCGGTCGGGGTGGGTGGCGTAGCCGAAGGCGAAGCGGCCCTTCACACAGGAGTGGCCCTCGTTGGCGCCGCCGTCCTTGTACGGGACCATGCGTACGAGTTCGTCGCCCCGCAGCTCGGCCTTGAAGGAGCAGCCGACGCCGCAGTAGGCACAGGTGGTGACAACCGACCTGGTGGGCATGCCGAGTTCGACGACCGAGCGCTCCTGGAGCGTGGACGTCGGGCAGGCCTGGACGCAGGCGCCGCAGGAGACGCACTCGGAGTCCATGAAGGACTCCCCCGCGCCCGGTGAGACCTTGCTGTCGAAGCCGCGGCCCTCGATGGTGAGCGCGAACGTGCCCTGGACCTCGCCGCAGGCGCGCACGCAGCGGGAGCAGGCGATGCACTTGGACGGGTCGAAGTCGAAGTAGGGGTTGGAGGTGTCCTTCTCGGCGTCGAGGTGGTTCGCGCCCTCGTAGCCGTAACGGACCTGCCGGAGGCCCACCACGCCTGCCATGTCCTGGAGTTCGCAGTCGCCGTTGGCGGGGCAGGTCAGGCAGTCGAGGGGGTGGTCGGAGATGTAGAGCTCCATGACGCCCTGGCGGAGCTTCTCCACCTTCGGCGTCTGGGTGCTCACCTTCATGCCGTCCGAGCAGGGGGTGGTGCAGGAGGCCGGGGTGCCGCGGCGGCCGTCGATCTCGACCACGCACAGGCGGCAGGAGCCGAAGGCGTCCAGGCTGTCGGTGGCGCACAACTTGGGTATGTCGACGCCGGCTTCCGCCGCGGCACGCATCACCGAGGTGCCCTCGGGGACGGTCACCGGCAGGCCGTCGATCTCGACGGAGACCGTGGCCGGGCCCGGTCGCTCCGGTGTTCCGAAGTCGGGTTCCTTGAGGAGCGTCATACCGTGCCCTCCGTCCGCGCGTTCACGGGGTGGATGTCCAGGAGCGTGCGCCCGCCGAGGAAGTCGTCGGGGAAGTGGGTGAGGGCGCTGCGCACGGGCATCGGGGTGAGCCCGCCCATCGCGCACAGCGAGCCGTCGGTCATCAGGTCGCAGAGGTCTTCGAGCAGCGCCAGGTTCTCGTCGCGGTGCGTACCGGCGACGATCTTGTCGATCACCTCGACACCGCGTACGGCCCCCACCCGGCAGGGGGTGCACTTGCCGCAGGACTCCTCCGCGCAGAACTCCATCGCGAAGCGGGCCTGCGCCGCCATGTCCACGGTGTCGTCGAAGACGACGACCCCGCCGTGCCCGAGCATCGCGCCGGCCTCGGCGAACGCCTCGTAGTCCATGGGCAGGTCGAACTGTGCCTCGGGCAGATACGCGCCGAGCGGCCCGCCGACCTGCACGGTTCGTACGGGGCGTCCGGTGCGGGTGCCGCCGCCGTACTCCTCGATCAGCTCGCGCAGGGTGATGCCGAACGCGGTCTCCACGATGCCGCCGCGGGCGATGTTGCCGCCGAGCTGGAAGACCTGGGTGCCGCGGGAGCGGCCGACGCCGAGGTCCTGGTAGGCCTTCGGGCCGTCGGCGAGGACGACCGGGACGGTGGTGAGGGTCAGGACGTTGTTCACCACGGTCGGCTTGCCGAACAGGCCCTCGATCGCCGGGATCGGCGGTTTCGCCCGGACCATGCCGCGCTTGCCCTCCAGGCTCTCCAGCATGGAGGTCTCCTCGCCGCAGATGTAAGCGCCGGCGCCTACGCGGACATGGAGGTCGAAGTCGAGCGACGAGCCCAGGATGCCCTCGCCCAACCATCCTTGTGCACGGGCGAGTTCGATGGCCTCGCGCATCGTGGTGATGGCGTCCGGGTACTCCGAGCGGATGTAGACATAGCCCTCGCTCGCGCCGACCGCGTGCGCCGCGATGGTCATGCCCTCGATGAGCAGGAACGGGTCGCCCTCCATGACCATCCGGTCGGCGAAGGTCCCGCTGTCGCCCTCGTCGGCGTTGCAGCACACGAACTTCAGCTCGTCGGCGCAGTCCAGCACCGTCTTCCACTTGATGCCGGCCGGGAATCCGGCGCCGCCGCGGCCGCGCAGTCCCGACTCGGTGACGGCGGCGACGACATCGGCGGGGTCCATGTCGAGGGCGGCGCGCAGGCCCTTGAGGCCGCCGTGTTCGACGTAGTCCTGCGGGGAGAGCGGGTCGGTGACGCCGACTCTGGCGAAGGTGACCCTCGTCTGCCGTGCCAACCAAGGGAGTTGATCGACGAGGCCGAGTCGCAGCGGGTGTTCCGCGCCGTCGAGCAGGCCGGCGGCGAGGAGTCCGTCGACGTCCTCGGGGGCGACGGGTCCGTAGCCGACGCGGCCCTGTGGGGTGGCCACCTCGACCATCGGCTCCAGCCACAGCATGCCGCGCGATCCGTTGCGTACGACGTCGATCGCGAAGTCCCCGCGGGTGGCGGCGCGTTGGAGGGCGGCAGCCACCTCGTCGGCGCCGACGGAGCGGGCCGCCGAGTCGCGGGGGACGTAGACCGTCGCGGCGGAGTGGGCAGCGTCGTTCATGATCACACCGTCCCGTTGAGGATCGCGCCCAGGCGGGCCGGGCCCACACGTCCGTACAGCCGTCCGTTCGCCTCCACGGACGGTCCCAGCGCGCAGTTGCCCAGACAGAAGACCTGCTCGACGGTGACCGAGCCGTCGGCCGCGGTCTCCCCCAGGGGCAGCCCGGCTTCGCGCGCGTAGCTCACCAGGCGGTCGGCGCCCAGGGCCTGGCAGGCCTCGGCGCGACAGATACGTACCGTGGTGCGGCCCGCCGGTTCGCGGCGGAAGTCGTGGTAGAAGGTCACCACTCCGTGGACGTCCGCCCGGGAGAGGTTCAGTTCGTCGGCCAGCACCGGGACCGCTTCCTGCGGCACATGGCCCAACTCGGCCTGCACGGCGTGCAGTACGGGGAGCAGCGCGCCGCGTTGTCCCCGGTGGTCGGCCACCACCCTCCGGACCACGCTCTCGACCGTCACGTCACTCCCGCTGGTCGTCATGATCGCTTCGCCTTCCGTGACACGGGTCCCCGGCGAGGGCTGCGGAGACTGAGACAATACCCCATACAGGCTTCTGTATACAGACGACAGTCGCAGGGAGTCATCCCTCGCGGGACCCCTGGGCCCTCAATCCACAGGTCACGCCATGTTGCATACCAAAACCTGTATTCTGAGCCCGCCGTCGGCCCCGGCGGCCGATCCTCTCGGCGGCAGAACAGGACAACCATGCGCGAGGCACTCACAGCCGCTGCGACCCGGCGCGTCGCCCGCCCTGCACCCCTGCGCCAGGCCGTCTACGACGCCCTGACCGAGCTGATCGTCAACGGCTCCCTCAAGCCCGGCCAGCACCTCGTCGAGGCCGAACTCGCCGAGCACCTCGGGGTCAGCCGCCAGCCGGTCCGCGAGGCTCTCCAGCGGCTCCAGACCGCCGGCTGGGTCGACCTGCGGCCCGCCCAGGGTGCCTTCGTGCACTCCCCCACCGAGGAGGAGGCCGCCCAACTCCTCGGCGTCCGCGCGGTCCTGGAGACCTACTCGGCGCAACTCGCCGCGCAGAACGCCAAGCCCGAGGACGTCGAGCGACTCTGGGAGCTCCACCAGGACGGCGTGGACGCCCTCGCCGAGGGTGACGTCGAGCGGCTGGTCGCTGCCAACACGGCCCTGCACTCCTTCCTCACCTCCGTGGCCGCCAACGACGTCCTCGCGGAAATGCTCGGACAGGTGGGCCAGAAGGTGCGCTGGTACTACACCCCCATCGCCAAGCCCCGTGGCAAGGAGGCCTGGAACGAGCACGCCCAGCTCATCAAGGCCGTCGCCAAGGGAGACGCGGACCGGGCGGGCGAGGTGATGCGCAAGCACGCCGAGCGCACGGCCGACTTCTACCGCAGGCAGTTCGCCGCCAAGGCCGGTCGGGAGTGAGGCAACTCGCCTGATGGCCATGGGCGTTCAGAACGGCGCCAAGGAGGGGGCCGGTCGGGGCGTGGTGACGCCGACGACCTGCGAAGCCTGAACTCCGGTACTCCCGGCGGCCCGTAGCTCGCGCAGCCACGGCAGGACCGTACGCCGCACGATGTCGAGCCCGGCGCCGTCCGCGCCGAGCATCGCGTCGGCCGGGACGAGGACCGGGTCCGCGAACACCGTGGACGTCCCGCTCCCGCACGGCCCCGCGTCTCCCGGCCGGGCCGGCACGAACAGGTCCGGGGCATGCGCCGGAACCCCCCACAGGGTGAGGCCGTCGAGCCCGGCAAGCGGGCGGGAGGACCAGACATAGCTGTCGGCCTCCCCTGCCGCCACCACCCCGTACTTACGGGCTCGCAGCGCGACGACGTCACCGGAGCGGACGGCACTGGAGTGCGGCGCGAGAAGGTCACCTTCCCCCGACACCTCCGCCTCCGCAAGGGCGAGGCTGCTCAGATGCCGGCCCGCCGCGATCTCCGCGCGCACCCAGGAGCCGCCGTACGCCTCCATGACGGCGACCGCCGCGTAGTGAGACCGGAGGACGGCCGCCGTGGCCGGGCAGACGCGCGCGGTACGAGCCACCACGTCCGCGGCCTCGGGCAACCCCTGTCCCCCGCCGCCGTACGCGGTGGAGACGGTGAGCCCCAACAGGCCGGCCTGCCCGAGGGCCGTCACCGCAGCGCGGGGGAACCGGCCCCGCACACCGGTCAGTTCGGCGGCGGGGGCGACGACACTGGTCAGGATTTCTGAGAGAGCGGTGCGGTAGGACACGGGGCGACCCCCTCGAAAGTGGCCGCAGGACCACTGCTGATCGATGATTGCATACAGTATTCTGCATCCGCTTTCACGGCACCAGAGGTAGGACCAGGAATTTCCAGTGCCGGGCTGGCTCAGGCGGGGTCGATCTCGCGCAGCAGGCCGGTCTTCACGTCGAAGACGAAGCCGCGCACGTCGTCGGTGTGCAGCAGGAACGGCGAGGTCCGCACCCGCTGCATGGACTGGCGCACGTCCTGGTCGACGTCCCGGAAGGACTCCACGGCCCAGGCCGGGCGCTGGCCGACCTCCATCTCCAGCTCGGTGCGGAAGTCCTCGGTGATCTGCTCCAGACCGCAGTTGGTGTGGTGGATCAGCACGATGCTGCGGGTGCCCAGCTTGTGCTGGCTGATGGTGAGGGACCGGATCACGTCGTCGGTGACCACGCCACCCGCGTTGCGGATGGTGTGACAGTCACCGAGCTCCAGGCCGAGCGCGGCATGCAGGTCGAGACGGGCGTCCATGCACGCCACGACGGCGACGTGCAGAACGGGGCGGGCGTCCATGCCGGGATCGGTGAACGCCGCGGCGTAGTCCCGGTTCGACTTCACGAGCTGGTCGGTGACCGACATCAGATCACGCCCTCCGACTTGAGCAGCGGCAACTCGTCCAGAGTCATCCCGAGTTCACCGATGTAGATCTCCTCGTTGTGTTGGCCGAGGAGGGGGGAGGGGGTGATGCGGGTGGGTGAGTCGGAGAGTTTGAGGGGGTTGCCCACGGTGGTGTAGGCGCCGCGTTCGGGATGCTCGACGGTGACGATCATGTCGTTCGCGGCAAGCGACGCGTCCTCGATGATCTCCCTGGTCGACAGGATCGGCCCGCACGGAATGCTGTGCGCGTTCAGCTCCTCCAGCACCCGCCACTTCGGCAGGGTGCTCGTCCATTCCTCGATCAGCTGGAACATCTTCGCCAGCTTCGGCAGCCGCGCCTGCGGCGTCGCCCACTCCGGATCCTCCACCAGCTCCGGCCGCCCGATCAGCTTCGCGATCGGCCGCCACCCGACCGGCTGCACGATCACATACACGTAGTCGTTCGGGCCGCCCGGCGCACACCGCACCGCCCACCCCGGCTGACCACCACCCGAGGCGTTCCCGGAGCGCGGCACCTCGTCACCGAAGTCCTCGTTCGGATACTCCGCCAGCGGACCGTGCGCGAGACGCTGCTGGTCACGCAGTTTGACCCGGCACAGGTTCAACACCGCATGCTGCATCGCCACATTCACCCGCTGGCCCCGCCCGGTGTGCTCCCGCTGCAACAACGCCGCCAAAATCCCCGCCACCGCGTGGATGCCGGTGCCGGAGTCCCCGATCTGCGCACCCGTCGCCATCGGCGGCCCGTCCGCGTCCCCCGTGGTCGCCATCGACCCGCCCATCGCCTGCGCCACCACCTCATACGCCTTGAAGTCCACATACGGACCGGCCCCGAAGCCCTTGATCGACGCATACACGATCCGCGGATTGATCTCCCGGATCCGCTCCCACGTGAACCCCATCCGGTCCACCGCCCCCGGCCCGAAGTTCTCCACCAGCACATCCGAACCCCGGATCAACTCCGTCAGGATCTCCTTGCCCCGCCCGGTCTTCGTGTTGAGCGTGATGCTGCGCTTGTTGCAGTTGAGCATGGTGAAGTACAGGGAGTCGACATCCGGCAGATCCCGCAACTGCCCCCGGGTCACGTCCCCACCCGGCGCCTCCACCTTCACCACATCCGCTCCCAGCCACGCCAGCAACTGCGTCGCCGACGGACCCGACTGCACATGCGTCATGTCCAGGACCCGCACACCCTCAAGAGCCATCGTCATGCTCGCCACCCCATCCCTCTTCTTTTTGCATATTGCATACCGGCAGAGAGTTGTGTTCGCCGCTGACGGGCGGCGCCCAGGCCTGGGCGCCGCCCGTCGCGTCGGCCTTACGGCATCAGCTGGTACTCCGGGAAGTTGCCGGGCAGGCGCTCGTCCGCCGGGCCCTGGGTCACCGCGCGCACCAGCAGTTCCCCGCCGACGAACGCGCCGCGCCAGGACGCGCCGAAGCCGCCGAACAGCTCGTCGCGGTCGCCGCGGGAGCGCGGCTTGCCGTGCCCGATCTTGAAGGCGCGGATCTGGGGGGCGAGCCGGTCGAAGGTCGACTGGTCGTCCGTGGACAGGGTGGCGACCAGGGCGCCGTTGGAGGCGTTCATGGCGGCCAGCAGCTCGGCCTCCGTGTCGACCAGGACGATGGTGTCGACCGGGCCGAAGGGTTCCGCGTGGTGCAGCGGGGAGGACGGGGGCGGGTTGAGGAGGGTGACGGGCTGGACGTACGCCGAGGTGTCCTGGCCGGGCAGGAAGCGGGCGTCGGCGTGCGAGCCGCGGTGCAGCGGGACGGCGCCGCGGCTGATGGCCTCGGCGATCTGGTCGTGCAGCTCCTTGGCCTTGGCGGCGTTGATGACCGGGCCGAAGTCCAGGGCCGGGTACGGGTCGTCGGCGTGGGTGACCGCCAGCGGGTGCCCGACGCTGAGCGAGCGCACGGCCGGGAGGTACGCCGCGAGGAACGCGTCGAACAGCTCGCGCTGGACGACGAAGCGCGGGTACGCCGTGCAGCGCTGCTTGCCGTAGTCGAAGAGCTTGGGGATGACGGCCGTCAGCGTGTCCCAGTCCGAGTAGTTCCAGATGCCCCAGGTGTTGAGTCCTTCCTGTTCGAGGATGTGCCGCTTGCCGAGGTCGGCGACGGCTGTGGCGACGGCGGCGCCGGTGTCGCGGCCGCCGACGAAGGAGACGCAGCCGATCTCGGGCGCCTTGACCAATGCCTCCGACAGCTCGCCGCCGCTGCCGCTGACGAGGGTGACGGGGATGCCTTCGCGAGCGGCGAGGGCGCAGGCCAGGGTGAGACAGGCGACGCCGCCGTCGGTCGGGGTCTTGGCGATGACCGCGTTGCCCGCCAGTGCTTGGACCAGCAATGCGTGAACGAGCACGCTCATCGGGTAGTTCCAGCTCGCGATGTTGGACACCGGGCCGTCCAGGGGTGCCCGGCCCGCGACCATCGGCTCGATGCCGTCGACGTACCAGCGCACTCCGTCGATGGCCCGGTCGACGTCGGCCTGGGCGAGCCGCCAGGGCTTGCCGATCTCCCAGACGAGGAGGAGCGCGAGCAGCTCGCGGTGCTGGGTGAGGGCGTCGAGGGTGGCCGCGACGCGGGCGCGGCGCTCGGCGAGGGGGACGTGCCGCCAGGCGCGGTGCTGGTCGAGGGAGGCGCGGACGGCCTGGTGGGCGGCGTCGCGGTCGAGGCGGGGCGGGCCGGCGATGGGGCTGCCGTCGACGGGACTGGTGGCGGGCAGGGCCCGGCCGTCCGCCTGCCAGGCGGCGTTCCAGAGGTTGAGGACGCGGTCGTCGCGGAACGCCTCGGGGGCGACGGCGAGGCAGCGTTGCCAGGCGTCGTCCCAGGTCGTGCCGGACTTCACCACGAGGGGGGTGGAGTTGAGGGTGGATGTCATGCGGTGTCTCCGCTCTCGGTGCACAGTCGGGGGCGGGGGGTGATGTCTGCCGGATCGCGTGGGAACGCGTGTCCGCGCGGCCGACGGCCGCTCGTGCGGGGGAGATTGCGGTGGCGCCGGATGTGCGCCCCGCGGTTACTCCGTTGTTCCCGGCAGGGTCTCCGTGTCAACCACTGAGTGGTGCCAGGTTCCAGCGTGGGTGGTGTCAGGCGCCGGTTTCCAGCCGGGCGAGCACAAGGCGGGCCGTCTCGGTCGGGGTGTTTCCGACCTTGACACCGACCGCCTCCAGGGCTTCCTTCTTCGCCTGCGCGGTGCCGGAGGAGCCGGACACGATGGCGCCCGCGTGGCCCATGGTCTTGCCTTCCGGCGCGGTGAAGCCGGCGATGTAGCCGACGACCGGCTTGGTGACGTGGTCGCGGATGTAGGCGGCGGCCCGTTCCTCGGCGTCTCCGCCGATCTCCCCGATGAGGACGACGAGTTCGGTGTCGGGGTCGTCCTGGAAGGCGGCCAGGCAGTCGATGTGGGTGGTGCCGACGACGGGGTCGCCGCCGATGCCGACACAGGTCGAGAAGCCGATGTCGCGCAGCTCGTACATGAGTTGGTAGGTGAGCGTGCCCGACTTGGACACCAGGCCGACGCGGCCGGACCTGGTGATGTCCGCGGGGATGATGCCCGCGTTGGACTGGCCCGGAGTGATCAGGCCAGGACAGTTGGGACCGATGATCCGGGTGCCCTTCTCCTTCGCGTACGAGACGAAGGCGACGGAGTCGTGGACCGGGATGCCCTCGGTGATGACGACGGCCAGCCCGATGCCGGCGTCGGCGGCCTCGACGACGGCCGACTTGGCGAAGGCGGGCGGCACGAAGACGACGGTGACGTCGGCCCCGGTCGCCCGTATGCCCTCGGCGACCGACCCGAAGACGGGGACGGCCCGCTCGTCGAAGTCGACGGTCTGCCCGGCCTTGCGCGGGTTGACGCCGCCGACGATGTTCGTGCCGGCGGCGAGCATGCGCCGGGTGTGTTTCATGCCCTCGCCGCCCGTCATGCCCTGGACGAGGACCTTGGACTCCTTGGTGAGAAAGACGGCCATGTCCCGCTCCTTCAACTGGTGTGGGCGAGTTGGGCGGCGCGGCGGGCGGCACCGTCCATGGTGGTGGCCTGCTGGACGAGGGGGTGGGCGCGGCCGTCGAGGATCGCTCGGCCGCGGACGGCGTTGTTGCCGTCGAGGCGCACCACGAGCGGCTTGGTCAACTCGACCGCGTCCAGGGCCTGCACGATGCCGTCGGCCACCGCGTCGCAGGCGGTGATCCCGCCGAAGACGTTGACGAACACCGACTTCACGGCGGGGTCGGAGAGGATGACGGACAGCCCGTCGGCCATGATGCGGGCCGAGGCGCCGCCCCCGATGTCGAGGAAGTTGGCGGGCCGGGCACCGCAGCCGGCGACCACGTCGAGCGTCGACATGACCAGGCCCGCGCCGTTGCCGATGATGCCGACCTCGCCGTCCAGCTTGACGTAGTTGAGGCCCTTCGCGGCGGCGGCCGCCTCCAGCGGATCGTCGTACGCGACGCTCTCGTCGCCCCAACGCGCTTGCCGGAAGCGGGCGTTGTCGTCGAGCGTGACCTTGCCGTCGAGGGCGAGGATCTGCCCCTGCCGGGTACGGACGAGCGGGTTGACCTCGACGAGGACGGCGTCCTCACGGACCAGCACCTGCCACAGCCGCACGAGAACGTCGACGGTCTGGGCCGGCAGACCGGCCGCGTCGGCGATCTCCCCGGCCTTCGCGGAGGTCACGCCCTCCACCGGGTCGATGTGGATACGCGCGACCACCTCCGGCCGACTCGCGGCCACCTCCTCGATGTCCATGCCGCCCTCGGCGGAGGCGATGGCGAGGAATCGCCCGGAGGCGCGATCGAGGACGTACGAGACGTAGAACTCGGCCTCGATGTCCACGGGTTGGGCCAGCATGACGGTGCCGACCGTGTGCCCCTTGATGTCCATGCCGAGGATCTGACGGGCCGTGAGCTCCGCCGCGGGCGGATCGGCGGCGAGCCGCACGCCTCCCGCCTTGCCCCGGCCTCCCGTCTTCACCTGCGCCTTGACGACCACACGGCCGCCGAGCCTGCGGGCGATCTCGCGGGCCTCCTGCGGCGAGTCGGTGACCTCCGCCCGCGGCACCGGAATGCCGTGCTCTTGAAAGAGTCCCCGCGCCTGATGCTCGTACAGGTCCATGATTCGGCTCCCGTCTTAAAAGTGGTGCACGCCCCCTGGACATCACCCATCGAATGCGGGATAACAATCTTCATACAGTATTCGTCGACTGTATGCAATGTGCCAAGCGAGGTGACCGTGACAGCGATGGCTCTTGAGGGTGTGCGGGTCCTGGACATGACGCATGTGCAGTCGGGTCCGTCGGCGACGCAGTTGCTGGCGTGGCTGGGAGCGGATGTGGTGAAGGTGGAGGCGCCGGGTGGGGACGTGACCCGGGGGCAGTTGCGGGATCTGCCGGATGTCGACTCCCTGTACTTCACCATGCTCAACTGCAACAAGCGCAGCATCACGCTCAACACGAAGACCGGGCGGGGCAAGGAGATCCTGACGGAGTTGATCCGGGGTTCGGATGTGCTGGTGGAGAACTTCGGGCCGGGGGCGGTGGACCGGATGGGGTTCACGTGGGAGCGGATCCGGGAGATCAATCCGCGGATCGTGTATGCGTCGATCAAGGGCTTCGGGGCCGGTCCGTATGTGGACTTCAAGGCGTATGAGGTGGTGGCGCAGGCGATGGGCGGGTCGATGGCGACCACGGGGGACGCGGACGGGCCGCCGATGGCGACCGGTGCGCAGATCGGGGACTCCGGCACCGGCATCCACGCGGTGGCCGGCATCCTCGCGGCGTTGTTGCAGCGGGAGCACACCGGGCGGGGCCAGCGGGTGAATGTGGCGATGCAGCATGCGGTGTTGAACCTGTGCCGGGTCAAACTGCGTGACCAGCAGCGTCTCGCGCACGGTCCGCTGGCGGAGTATCCGAACGAGGACTTCGGTGACGAGGTGCCGCGCTCCGGGAACGCCTCGGGTGGTGGTCAGCCGGGGTGGGCGGTGCGGTGTGCGCCGGGCGGCCCGAACGACTACGTGTATGTGATCGTGCAGCCGGTCGGGTGGCGGCCGATCGCGAAGCTGATCGGGCGGCCGGAGCTGGTGGAGGATCCGGAGTGGGCGACGCCGCAGGCGCGGCTGCCGAAGCTGGCGAAGATGTTCCAGCTGATCGAGGAATGGACGAGCACCCTGCCGAAGTGGCGGGTGCTGGAGGAGCTGAACGCGCACAGCATTCCGTGCGGGCCGATCCTGTCGACCAGGGAGATCATCGAGGACGCGTCGCTTGCCGCGAACGACATGATCGTCACCGTCGAGCATCCCGAACGCGGCGCCTACACCACCGTGGGCAACCCCCTCAAACTCTCCGACTCACCCACCCGCATCACCCCCTCCCCCCTCCTCGGCCAACACAACGAGGAGATCTACATCGGTGAACTCGGCCTGGGTGACGAGGAATTGCGCCTGCTGAAGACGAGCGGGGTGGTCTGACGTGACGTGAGTGAGCGAGGGGCCGAGCGACGGTGCGCGTCGGCGAGGCCCCGGGATCCGCGTGCGCACGAAAGGCATTTGGACAGGGGGCGCTGGCCAGATCTTTCGACGCAAGGAGCTTGACCAAGATGACAACCATCGACCGTTCGACGTCCGTCCCGTATCGGGAGGTGACGGACCGCAATGGCCGCGTGTACCGCGTCGGGGAGACCGATGTGGACATCATGGGCCGCAGGCGCAGGTGGATGGTCATCCTGCCGTGGGTGGGCATGATGGGCATCAGCTCCGCCGAGTACGCGTTCACGTCGGCGGAGGACACCCTCCACGAGGCTCATCTGTGGAGCAGCGGGCACATCTTCTGGCTGATGGGCGTCTGGGTGTTCTTCCAGGCGGCCGTGGCCTTCCCCGCCGGGCAGTTGCGCGAGAGCGGCAAACTCCCGGCCCGTACGGCGATGATGCTCGGCGCGGTCGGCACGATGCTCGGCTATCTGTCGCTGGCGTTCGCGCCGAACGTGCTCGTGGCCTACTTCGGCTTCGGCATGTGCAGCGGTATCGGCGCCGGTCTCGTCTACGCGACCTGCGTGAACATGGTCGGCAAGTGGTATCCGGAGCGCAAGGGCGGCAAGACCGGCTTCGTCAACGGCGGTTTCGCCTACGGCTCGGTGCCCTTCGTGTTCCTGTTCACCTCGTACCTGGACCTGAGCAACTACCGGACCGTGCTCGCCAGCGTGGGCGTCGGGCTGTGCCTGGTCGTGGCGTCGGCCGGCTGGTTCTTCAAGGACCCGCCGAAGAACTGGTGGCCCGCGCACGTCGACCCGCTGAAGGTCACCGACGACCCGAAGATCCGCCGGGCGCTGGAGAAGAACCCGCCGTCGCCCAAGCAGTACACCCCGAAGGAGGCCTCTCGGCAGCCCGTTCTGTGGATGATGTGGTTCTGCCTGCTGTGCACGGCCGGCATCAACATCTTCGGTATCGCCTTCCAGGTGCCGTTCGGCAAGGACATGGGTTTCGCGGGCGGGATCGTCGCCACCGCCATGTCGCTGAAGGCGATCGTCAACGGCACCGGCCGTGGCGTCATCGGCTGGATCTCCGACCGCTACGGGCGTCGCAACACGCTGATCATCGTGTGTCTGGTGCTGGGCACCGCCCAGTTCGGTGTGCTCGTCTCTGGCCAGATGGGCAGCATGCCGTTCTTCCTGTTCTGCTCCATGGTCTCCGGCTTCGGCGGCGGCGCGATCTTCCCGCTGTTCGCGGCCATGACGGCCGACTACTTCGGTGAGAACAACAACGCGTCCAACTACGGCATGGTCTACAGCTCGAAGCTCATCTCCGGTCTCGTGGGCTCCGGAATGGGTGCGATCGTCGTCGACGCATGGGACTACGAGGGCGCGTTCGTGCTGGCCGGCTCCATCGGCCTGTGCTCCGCCGTGCTCGCCGTGTTCCTGAAGGCGCCCGGCACGCCGAGGACCAGCCGCCGTATCGCCCCGAACCCTCAGCCGCTCGGCGAGGAAATGGCCTGACCCGCATCGTCTGAACGAATGGCCTGACACGGAGGAATGCCCTGCAATGACGGCGGACCCCATCGCATCGAACAACTCGACCACCTCCCCCGACGCCGCACACCGTCCCTACCGAGAAGTGACCGACACACATGGCCGTGTCTTCCGCGTCGGTGAGACCGACCGGGACATCCTCGGTCACTCCCGCAAGCTCATGGTGTATCTGCCGTGGCTCGCCATGATGGCCATCAGTGTCTTCGAGTACGCGTACGGCTCGGCGGAGGACACCCTGTCCCACGCCCACGGCTGGACGCAGAGCAACACCTTCTGGATCCTCAGCGTCTGGATCTTCTTCCAGGCCGGCGTCGCCTTCCCGGCGCGCTGGCTGCGGGAGAAGGGCCTGCTGACGGCTCGCAAGGCCATGTACGTCGGTTCAGGACTGTGTCTGGTCGGGTTCCTCGCCCTGTCGCATCTGAGCAACGTCTGGCTGGCGATCCTGGGCTTCGGCGTCGTCGGGGGCATCGGCGCCGGGCTCGTCTACGCGACCTGCATCAACATGGTCGGCAAGTGGTTCCCCGAACGCCGGGGAGCGAAGACGGGGTTCGTCAACGGCGGCTTCGCGTACGGGTCGCTGCCGTTCATCTTCATCTTCAACTACGGCTTCGACACCGCGAACTACCACCGGGTCCTGGACCTGATCGGCTGCTACATCATGATCGTGGTCTTCGGAAGCGCCTTCTTCTTCAAGGACCCGCCGAAGAACTGGTGGCCCGCGGACATCGACCCGCTGACGTACGCGGGCAACGGGAAGAACGCGACGAGTCTCGCCAAGAATCCTCCCGCGGCACGGCAGTACGCGCCCAAGGAGGCCATCAGGACCGGCATGCTCCCGCTGATGTGGGTCCTCATCGTGATGACCGCGGGAGTGTCGATCTTCGGCATCTCCTTCCAGGTCGACTACGCCAAGGAGGTGGGCTTCGGCCCGCTGGTGGCGGCGTCCTCGATGGGTGTCATGGCGGTCATCAACGGCATCGGCCGCGGTGTCGTGGGCTGGCTGTCCGACAAGTGGGGCCGCAAGCAGGCCCTGGTGTTCGTGATCGTCGTGCTGGGCCTGGCCCAGTTCGGCGTGATCTGGGCCGGCGACATCAGGAGCGAGGCGCTGTTCCTGTTCTTCGCGTTCCTCTCCGGCTTCGGCGGCGGCGCCTTCTATCCGCTCTTCGCGGCGCTGACGCCGGACTACTTCGGGGAGAACTTCAACGCCACCAACTACGGCCTGGTGTACAGCGGCAAGCTGATCAGCGGCCTGTTCGGCGGCGGCCTCGGCTCCATGGTCGTCGCGGCCTGGGGCTACGACGGGGCGTACGCGCTGGCCGGGGCCGTCTCCATGGTGGCGGCGGTGCTCGCCCTGCTGCTGCGGCAGCCGGGCCGGACGCCGGTGCCGGTGACATAGCGGCACGCGCGCGTGAGGAGGCCCTCCCCGGATCGGACATCGGGGAGGGCCTCCTCATGTTCTTCGCGGGGCCCTCAGCACTTCTCGCGCAGGGAGCGCAGATACGCGCTGGAGCGGCGGGCGAAGGTGAACGACTCGGCGGGCTGGTCGTGTTCGGCCTGCCAGTGGTGGGCCAGGCGCTCACCGCGCAGCCGGGTCACGGCGGAGATGAAACGCTGGTAGTCGATGTCGCCGTCGCCGACGTCGGTCATGCGGTAGCCATAGGTGTCGGCCGGGTCGCTGACGCCGTCCTTGACGTGGAACAGCGGGTAGCGGTGCGGCTGCTTGAGGACGTAGTCGAGCGGCTCGAAGGGGGCGGGGCTGCCGTCGGGGCGCTTGGAGAAGCGGAACTGGCCGGAGTAGGCCCAGAAGATGTCCATCTCCAGGAACACCAGCTCCGGGTCGGTCTCCGCGAGCAGCACGTCGTAGAGGCGGACCTTGGGGTTGTCGGTGGCGAAGGAGAACTCCTCGGAGTGGTTGTGCTGGTAAAACTTCATGCCGCGCGCCTTGGCCGCCGCGCCGTAGGTGTTGAACTCCTCCGCCGCCCGCTTCCAGGCGTCCACGGTCGAGCCGTAGCGGAACGGGCCGGAGGCGGTGCCTATGTGCTTCAGGCCGAGGGCCTGGGCGTCGTCGAGGACCTTGGTGAGGTTCTGGGCGAAGGTGTAGGCGTTCGGGTCGTCGGAGTAATAGCCGACGTGGCTGCCGATCGGGTTCAGGCCGTGGTCCCTGGCCAGCCGCCTGAGCCGGGCGAGCGTGATGGGACCGGCCGAGCCCTGGGTGTATCCGGCGAACTCGACCTCGTCGTAGCCGTACTTCTCGAGTTCGGCGAAGACGGGGGCGAAGCCGAGGGTGGAGACCTTGTCGCGGAGGCTGTAGAGCTGGATGCCGAGCCGGCCGGGCGGCAGGACGGGACGGCCACGGCCGGCGGCGGACGCGGTGGAGGCCGCCGCTGACGCGTTGGAGGCCGCGGCGGCCGCCGGGGTCGCCGCGGCGCCGAGCAGCGCGGCGGCGGTGGCGCCCGCGGCCACGCCCAGCATGCCTCGTCTGCTGAGGCGGTGGGTGAGCTCGGGGTCGGGCTGGGACATGCGGCTCATGTCTGGGTCTCCTCGGGGTCGGAGGGCGTTGTCAGTGGCGGGTGCTTCACTGGTGACCAGTCAGGAAAGTCCGGCCAGTCGCAGCAGGAGTGACTTCACGTCGGTGGCCGCGACGCGGTCGTCGACAGCACGGGGGGTGGAGCAGATGAGGAGCGGACCTTCGTCGTCGCTCGCCGGAAGGCGGCCGTGGCTGCCCCGAATAGGCGAGGGGTCCAGGGGCACGACCGCCATGCGGTAGCGCAGGCCGAGTTTCTTGCGGGCCAGCGCGGTGGCCGCCTTGACCTTGACGTAAGGGTCGAGCGGATCCATGAACAACTCGACCGGGTCGTAGCCGGGTTTGCGGTGGATCTCGACGAGTCGCGCGAAGTCGGGCGCGTGGTCGTCGTCGAGCCAGTAGTAGTACGTGAACCAGGCGTCCGGCTCCGCGACGGCGACGAGCTCGCCCGCGCGCGGGTGGTCGAGGTGGTGAGTCTTCTTGCCCTCGTCGTCGAGGAGTTGCTCGATGCCGGGGAGGTCGGCGAGGGCGGCGCGGGTCGCCTCCAGGTCTTCGGCTCGTCGTACGTAGACATGGGCGATCTGGTGGTCGGCGACCGCGAAGGCGCGGGAGGCCATCGGGTCCAGGTACTCCATGCCGTCCTGGGTGTGCACGTCGAGCAGTCCGGCGCGGCGCAGGGCGCGGTTGATGTCGACGGGGCGGTCCGCGCGCGTGATGCCGTACTCGGACAGGGCGACGACGGTACGGCCCTCCGCGCGGGCGTCGTCCAGGAGCGGGGCCATGGCCCGGTCCAGGTCGGCGGCCGCCTTCAGGGAGCGTGGGTCGTCGGGGCCGAAGCGCTGGAGGTCGTAGTCGAGGTGCGGGAGGTAGCAGAGGGTCAGGTCGGGGTGGCGGGTGGCCATGATGTGGCGGGTCGCGTCGATGATCCACTGGCTGGAGACCAGGTCGGCGCCGGGTCCCCAGAAGTGGAAGAGGGGGAAGGTGCCGAGTTTCTCGGTGAGTTCGTCGTGCAGGGCCGGGGGCCGGGTGTAGCAGTCGGGTTCCTTGCGGCCGTCGGAGTAGTAGATCGGCCGGGGGGTGACGGTGATGTCGGTGTCGGCGCCCATGGCGTACCACCAGCAGATGTTGGCGACGGTGTAGCCGGGGTGGGCGCGGCGGGCGGCGTCCCAGAGCTTGTCGCCGGTGACCAGCCCGTTGTGCTGTCGCCACAGGAGTACGTCGCCGAGGTCGCGGAAGTACCAGCCGTTGCCGACGATGCCGTGCTCGGCGGGGTGGGTGCCGGTGAGGAAGGTGGACTGGGCGGCGCAGGTGACGGCGGGCAGGACGGTGCCGAGGGCGGCGTGGGAGCCCGCCTGGGCGAGCCGTTTGAGGTGGGGCATGTGGTCGAGGAGGCGGGGGGTGAGGCCCACCACGTCCAGGACGAGGAGGGGGGTGGGAGCCGGGGAGGTCTGCTCGGTGCTCTGCGTGCTCACGGCAGCTCCTTCAGGCCGAGACCGGTCAACAGGTCCCGGGCGAGGGTGAGTTCGGCGGCGATGCCGTCGGCGAGCTGGGTGCGGGCGCGGGGACGCAGCTCGGGCGGGAGGGCCTGCCAGGTGTAGGTCTCGACCTCCAGGTGGCGGGTGAGCGGGTGCGGGCCGCCCACCAGCCGGGTCAGCGTGTCCTTCAGGACGGGGAGGGTGGAGGTGAGGGGCGCGGCGGGGGCCGCGTGCAGGGGGACGTGGAAGTGGGCGCGCCAGGGTGCGCCGTCGGGGAGTGCCTCACCGGCGAGGGCTTCGCCGAGGTCGTCGGTGCCGCGCAGACCGGCGGCGGTGGCCGTGCGGGTCTGGTGCAGGAAGCGGGGTTCGTCGAAGGCGGCGAGGGCGGCGCGGACCTCGGGGAGATGAGGGTGCTCGGCGTGCAGGGCGGCCGACAGCTGGGACTTGACGATGGCGACGCCGGCCGTGGTGAGGGCGTCGACGGCGGTGTGCGGGTCCTCGAAGGAGGTGGCGAGGTGGCAGGTGTCGACGCAGATGCCGATGCGGGGGTGGGCGATCGCGGTGAGCGGGGCGAGGGCGTCGCGGGTGGTCTCGACGACACAGCCGGGTTCGGGTTCCAGGCCGACACGGAGGGAGCGGCCGGTCAGCTCCTGGAGCGCGTCGAGGCGTTCGGCGAGCGTGCGCAGGGCCTTCTCGGTGCGGCCGGCGTCGTGGGCGGTGCGCCAGGCGAGCGGCAGGGTGGAGATGCTGCCCTCGGTGACGTCGTCGGGGAGCAGTCCGGTCAGGACCCGGGCGAGGGCGGTGGTGTGCTCCAGGCGTTCGGCGTCGGCCCAGTCCGGTTTGTAGACGCGGTACTTGACCTCCCCGGCGCCGAACCCTTCGTAGGGGAAGCCGTTGAGGGTGACGACCTCCAGGCCGCGCCGGTCGAGTGCGGCGCGCAGGGTGCGCAGGGCGGACGGGTCGGCGTCGAGGGTGCGGGCGGCGTCCGCGGCCAGCCACAGTCCGATGCCGAGCCGGTCGCGGCCGAGGCGGCGGCGGACGGGTTCGCAGTGGTCGCGGAGCTGGGTGAGGACGCCGTCGAGGGTCTCGGCGGGGTGGACGTTGGTGCAGTAGGCGAGGTGGACGGTGGAGCCGTCGGGGTGGCGGAAGCGCATGCCCTACTCGCCCCCGCGCAGGATGGAGTTGCCCTCGTGGGTGGCGCCGGTGGCCGAGGTGCCCGCGGGGTCGAGGACGAGGCGGCCGCTGATCCCGTAGAAGGCGACGGGGTTGCGCCACAGCACCTGGTCGACGTCGTCCTCGGTGAAGCCGTTCGCGAGCATGGCGTCGCCGACCCGGCGGGTCTTGAGCGGGTCGCTTCTCCCCCAGTCGGCGGCGGAGTTCACGAGCACCTTCTCGGAGCCGTACCGCTTGAGGATCGCGACCATCCGCTCCTCGTCCATCTTGGTGTCGGGATAGACGGAGAAGCCGAGCCAGCCGCCGCTGTCCTTGGCCTCTTTGACGGTGGTCTCGTTGAGGTGGTCGAGCAGGACGTGCTCCGGGGGCAGTGCGGACTCCCGGACGACGTCGAGGGTGCGGTGCAGACCGGCGAGCTTGTCCCGGTGCGGGGTGTGGACGAGTGCGGGCAGCGCGTGGTCGGCGGCGAGCTGGAGCTGAGCGGCGAGCGCGGTGTCCTCAGCGGGGGTCATGGAGTCGTAGCCGATCTCGCCGACGGCGACGACTTGGTCCTTGACGAGATACCGGGGCAGCTCGTCGAGGACGGGCACGCAGCGCGGGTCGTTGGCCTCCTTGGGGTTGAGGGCGAGCGTGCAGTGGTGGGCGATGCCGTACTGGGCGGCGCGGAAGGGCTCCCAGCCGAGGAGAGCGTCGAAGTAGTCGAGCAAGGAGGCGGGCGAGGTGCGGGGCTGACCGAGCCAGAAGGAGGGTTCGACGACGGCGCGGACGCCTGCGGCGTGCATGGCCTCGTAGTCGTCGGTGGTGCGGGAGGTCATGTGGATGTGGGGGTCGAAGATGCGCATCAGGACTCCTCGCCGTCGGTGCCGCGCGAGCCGCCGGGGGCGGTGGCCGGTGCGGGTGGGGTGGCCGTGGGGTCGGTCAGGGTCAGCACGCGTTGCAGGTCCGCGGGCACGGGACGGCCCGCGGCGGTGCGTTCGGCGGCGTAGTCGCCGAGCATGCGGGCGAGTTCGGCGTCGGCGTGGGCGCGCCGGCCCAGGTCGGCCACCGCCGCGACGGGCACGCCGGTGAACAGGCACTTCAGTACGGCGTGCCGCCACTGGTGAGGGTCGAGGTGCCGGGCGGCGTACGGGCCGACGGCTGCGGCGACGAGCCGGGTGTCGTTGGTGCGCAGGGCGTCCTCGACGAGCGGGAGCGCGTCCGGGCCCGGCACGAGGTGGGGCAGGGTGTGCAGGACGGCGCGGCGTTCGGCGGCGGTGCCCTGCTGGTAGACCCGGGTGAGGGCGGCGGCGTCGGCGCGGGCCGCGTACAGGATCAGGACGCGGGCGGCGTCGGCGTGCTCGGCACCGCAGCGCCGCCCCGCCTCGGCCAGCCGCAGCTCCCACACGGAGATGGGGCCGTGCGTGCCGGGATGGGTGCCGGCCTCTTCGAGGGCCTGGTCGAGCCAGGCGCGGGCGGCTCCGGTGAGCCGGGAGTCGAGGCGGCGGTGGAGATCGGCGGGGTGGACGCGGGCGAGGTCGTCGCTGTCGAGGGCGTCCACGAGGCTGTCGTTGTCGACGCCGTACACGCGGCTGTCGGTGTCGCCCACGGAGCTGTCGCTGTTAGCGGTGTCCGCAGGGTTCATGGGGCTGTTGCGGCTCATGGGGTGCTCCCTTCTGGGGTGGCGGAGGGATCGCCGGGTCGTGGTGCGGGATCGGAGGACGCGGTGGGGCCGGCTGCCGCGCGGAGGAACGGGAGGGACTGCTCGGCGTAGTGGGGGCCGGCGTGGGAGTGGCGGGGCAGTTCGACGACGGTGAGGCCGCGGTAGCCGGTGTCGGCCAGCGCGGCGAGGACGGGCGGGAAGTCGATCTCCCCGTCTCCGAAGGGGAGGTGTTCGTGGACGCCCCGGCGCATGTCCTCGATCTGGACGTGCCGCAGCCAGGGGGCGGCGGCGCGTACGCAGGCCTCGGGAGGGAGGGGTTCGAGGCACTGGCAGTGACCGATGTCGAGGGTCAGGCCCAGCGGCTCCGGGTCGTCGAGCAGCCTGCGGAGCCGGTGGAAGTCGGCGAGGGTGCCGAGGAGATGGCCGGGCTCGGGTTCGATCGCGAGCGGCACGCCGGCGGCGGTCGCGGCGTCCAGGACCGGCGTCAGCGCCTCGGCGAGCCGCTTCCACGCCAGGTCGGTGTCGGTGTCGGGCGGGGTGATCCCACTGAAGCAGTGCACGGCGTGGGCACCCAGTTCGGCGGCGACCTGGACGGCGCGGACGAGGAGGTCGACGCGGCGGGCGCGGTCCTCGGGGTCCGGGTCGAGGAGGGACGGGCCGTGCTTGCGGCGCGGGTCGAGGACGTAGCGGGCCCCGGTCTCCACGGTGACGCCCAGACCGAGTTCCCCCAGTCGCCGGGCGACGCCTCGGGTGCGGGCGGCCAGGTCGGGGGCGAGCGGGTCCAGGTGCATGTGGTCGAGGGTCAGGCCGACGCCGTCGTAGCCGAGGTCGGCGAGCAGGCCGAGGGCGTCGTCGAGACGGAGGTCGGTGAGGCCGTTGGTGCCGTAGCCGAAACGGAGGGGGGTACGGGGCCGGTGGGCGCCGGGGGCTGTGCGGTTCATGTGACGCTCACTTTTCTCGCGAACTTCCTTCCGAGCGGGGCGAGCGCGGCGACGAGCAGGGCACCGGTCCGGGCTCCGGAGCGGGCGGCGAGAGCGGCCTGGAGGGGAATGGTGGCGCGGATGCCGCTGCCGACGGCGCGTTGGGTGAGTGGGGGTGAGGGGTTGAGGGCGGCGTGGAAGTAGGGGCGGACGACGGTCGCGGCGTAGGCGGCGGAGAGGGTGGTGCGGAGGGCGGCGGTGGCGGAGGTACGCAGGGCGGTGCCTGCGGTGGTGGTGGCACGGGTGGCGGGCAGGCCGTGGGTGGCGGCACGGGTGGCGGGCAGGCCGTGGGTGGCGGCACGGGTGGCGGGCAGGCCGTGGGTGGCGGCACGGGGGCCGCGCATGAGTGCGGGGCGGCCGGCGGGGGTCGTGCGCAGGCCACGCAGGGTGCCCCGGGCCCCGCGCGAGGCGGCGGCGCTGACCGCAGCACCGACCAGGCGACGGGGGACCGCCTCAGCGGCGGCCTGGGTGATCTGGGTGGGGGCCGGTGTTGTGCTGGGGCTCAGGTCGGAGTCGATCGGGCCCGAGGCCGGGTTGCCCGCCAGGCCGGGTGCGGCTGCCGGCCCTCGGCCTGCCGGGAGACGCGGGGTGATCAGGCGGGTCAGCAGGGCCGTTGCGGCCAGGGCGGCCAGGGGCGGCAGTGGTGAGCCGTTCCTGGTCTCCTGGCGGGAGACGGTGGTCACCGCGAGAGTGTGGGTGCCGAGCAGGGCGGCGGAGGGGATGGCCTCACGGGCGCGGCCGGTCGTGGCCGCTGCGCCCAGGAGCAGGTCGAGGCCACGGGCCGCGGCCATGGCGACGGGGCCCGCGGGGGTGTGCTTCAGGGCGAGGTCGTAGGCCCACACTGTGGCGGCGAGGGGTGCGGCCACCGCGAGGGCGGGGCGGCCGGCGCGGGCGGCGAGGGTCAGGCCGGCCGCCGTGAGGGCGCAGGCGGCCGTGAGTGCCTCGGCCGGTCGGATGCGGCCGGAGGGGATCGGCCGGTGAGGGCGCTCGGCGGCGTCCTCCGTCCGGTCCGCCCAGTCGTTGAGGGCCATGCCGGCCTCGTACAGACAGAGGGAGGAGCCGATGGCCAGCAGGGTGCGGGAGTTGGCGCGGGCGGAGGTGGCCGCCGCACCGGCGAGGACGTCGCCGGGGACGGTGAACAGGGCGGGCAGCCGCAGGAGTTCGGCCCAGGCACGGGCACGGCCTGGCCGTCGGGTACGCACAGCACTCCCCGGCGTCTCTGCGCCTCTCCCTGGAGCCCGGCCCGGCCCGGATCGCCCTGTTCGCGCACCGATCAGCCAGCCGCCGACACGGGATGAGGAAACGGGCGCGGACATGGGCAGCCTCCTTGTCGAGCGTCGAGCGTCGAGCGTCGTACGCGTCACCGATGAACTCCCGGGCAGGAAGGCCCTGTTGGGGAGTGGATAGACGGCGGGCGGGGGTCCGGCGTCCCCCGCCCGCCGCCGCTCAGTCGCCCTGTGAGGTCGAGGCCTTCACGGGCAGCTCCTTGATCCGGATGTTCCGGAAGGACACCTGGTCGTCGGCTCCGTGGTTCTGGATGCCGATGTGGCCGTCACGCAGGCTCCGGGCCGGGTCGGTGTTGGTGAAATCGTTGATCTTCACGCCGTTGAGCCAGACGCGGAGCCGTTCGCCCTCCACGCGGATCTCGTACGTGTTCCACTCCCCCGGCGGGTTCAGCGCGCGGTCGCGCTTCTTGAGGTCGGCGGAGCGGAAGCCGTAGACGGAGCCCGTGGTCTTCTCGGGTACATCGGTGGCGTCGATCTGGATCTCGTAGCCGTTGTTCACGGCGGACCACGGGTCGTCCGAGGGCGGGAAGCCCACGAACACACCGGAGTTGTCGTCGCCGGCCATCTTCCAGTCGATCTTCAGGGAGTACGACGAGAAGCCCGCCGCGGCGTACCAGAGCATCCCCATCCCGCCCGAGGAGGTGAGGGTGCCGTCGTCGGAGAGGGTGAAGGAGCCCGGGCCCGCCTGCTGCCACCCCTCCAAAGTGGTGCCGTCGAAGAGTGGTCGATAGCCGTTCTCCGGTCGGCAGTCCGCCTGGGCGTCGCCGATCGCGTAGCGGATCCCGCCTGCCAGGTGCTGGCGGAACAGTGGGTCCGCGTACGACTCCTTGATGTGCCCGCCGCCGGTGTAGAAGGCGCGTCCGCCTTGGTAGGTCTGGCACCAGGCGATCGGATGGTCGCCGTTCATGGTGCCGCCGGTGTACGAGGACTCGTCGAGGGAGGCGAGGACGTGGGCCTTCTCCCGGGGGTTGGAGCGGTAGTTGTACCACTCGTCGGTCCGGTTCCAGGTCCGTGCCAGGCCCGAGGTGGCCGGGTGGGCGCGGTCCTCGACGGTGACCGTCGCGGGCTGGATCGCCGGGTGCGACTGGAAGTAGGCGCCGGCGAGCCCGCCGTAGAACGCCCAGTCGTACTCGGTGTCGGCGGCGGCGTGGATGCCGACGTAGCCGCCGCCGTGCCGGATGTAGCCCTCGAAGGCGGTCTGTTGGGCGGCGTCGAGGACGTCGCCGGTGGTGGACAGGAAGACGACCGCGTCGTAGCGGCGCAGGTTGCGGGAGGTGAAGGCGGCGGCGTCCTCGGTGGCGTCGACGGTGAAACCGTTGCTCTCGCCGAGCTGCCGCACGGCCGCTATGCCTTCGGGGATGGAGTCGTGCCGGAAACCGGCCGTCTTGGAGAAGACCAGGACTCGCTTGCCGTCGTCGCCGCCCTGTGAGGCGGCCGGGCCGGAAACACAGCCCAGGAGCACCGCGGCCCCCGCAACTGCGGTCGCTGTACGTGTGGTTGCGCGCATCGCGTGTTCCTCCTCTCAGCCGGTGGTGAAGGTGAAGTCGTCCACGTCGAACAGGGCGCCGTTTCCGGTGCCGCCCTTGAAGACGAGGTAGAGCGAGGTCGTGCCGCGGGGTGCTCGGGACAGATCGGCGGTGACGTCCTGGAAGTTCTCCCAGCCGCCGGTCACGGGCACGGTCGCCGTGCCGAGCAGGGTGCCGGTCGAGGACCCCGCACGGACTTCGAGCGTGCCGCCCGCGCCACCGGACGAGATGCGTGCCGTGACGGACTTGGCGTCGCTCAGCACGTACGGCGTGAACGCGATCCAGTCGCCGGTGTCGATGTCGCCGACGGTGTTGCCGCCGTGCGCCGCGGACTTGGCGATCACCGAGACGCCGCTGCTGGTGCCGAAGTGCTCGGCCTGGCGGTGCCGGGGCTGGAGCACGCTCTGGTCGTGGGTGGTGAGGGCGGCCTGGCCGCCGCCTCCGCCGTCGGTGTACTCGGCGTCCAGCACGCCGAAGATGTTGGCGTCCTCGTCATGGCCACCGTCGGCGCTGGTCTGGATGGTGCCGGTGCAGCCGTGGGCGGAGGTGACCGGGTGGCCGTGGCTGTCGTGGCCGAGGACGCGCGAGGTGTGCAGGACCGAGCGGTCCGGGAGGACGGCGAGCGACATGGGCTCGCCGACCTCCGGTTCCCCCTTGGCGAGGGTGGCCTGCTGGAAGTCCTCGGCGGCCACCGAGGACGGCGCGGGCTCGGCGACGGCTGCGCCGGCCTGCGGGGCGGTGAGCGTGAGGGACGCGCTCATCAGCAGGGCGCCGCTCAGGAACGCCAGCGCCCGGCGAGAGGTGAAGCGTCTTCCATGGGTCTCGGATCTGGTGGTGCGGGGATTCCCGGGCACGAAATGCCTCCAGAACAAGGCCGGTTGTACGGGCGGGTGCGGGTGCGCCGGGATGCGCCGTCATCCGGGAAGGAGTTGACAGAGGGTCAGTTGCCGAAGGCGGCGTCGAAGGAGGTGGTCGGAGGCTCGAAGTCGTACGCCTTGAGGCTGCGCAGCGCTTCCGGGGCGCCCTGGAGGCGGTCCATGCCGGCGTCCTCCCACTCCACCGAGATCGGCCCGCCGTAGCCGATCGAGCGCAGCATCCGGAACACGTCCTCCCACGGCACGTCGCCGTGTCCGGCCGAGACGAAGTCCCAGCCGCGGCGCGGATCGCCCCACGGCAGATGCGAGCCCAGCCGACCGTTGCGGCCGTCGAGGCGCTTGCGGGCCTCCTTGCAGTCGACGTGGTAGATCCGGTCGCGGAAGTCGTACAGGAAGCCGACCGGGTCCAGGTCCTGCCACACGAAGTGCGAGGGGTCGAAGTTCAGCCCGAACGCCGGCCGGTGATCGACGGCTTCCAGGGCGCGCCGGGTGGTCCAGTAGTCGTAGGCGATCTCGCTGGGATGCACCTCGTGGGCGAAGCGCACGCCCTCGGCGTCGAAGACGTCCAGGATCGGGTTCCAGCGGGTGGCGAAGTCCTCGTAGCCGCGCTCGATCATCGCCTCCGGCGCGGGCGGGAACATCGCCACCAGATGCCAGATCGCCGACCCGGTGAACCCGATCACCGTGTCCACCCCGAACGCGGCCGCGGCCCGCGCGGTGTCCGCGATCCGGGCCGCCGCCCGCTGCCGCACCCCCTCCGCGTCCCCGTCGCCCCAGATCTCGCCCGGCAGGATCGCCTGGTGCCGTTCGTCGATGATGGCGTCGCAGACCGCCTGGCCGACCAGGTGGTTGGAGATCGCCCAGCACTTCAGACCGTACTTTTCGAGGAGTTGGTGACGGGACTTCACATAGCCCGGATCGGCGAGCGCCTTGTCGACCTCGAAGTGATCGCCCCAGCAGGCGAGTTCGAGACCGTCGTAGCCGAAGTCGCGGGCCAGCCGGCAGACCTCCTCCAGGGGGAGGTCCGCCCACTGACCGGTGAAGAGCGTGAACTGGCGCGGCATAGGGGAAAACCCTCCTCAGACGGCGATGGGCGTGTAGACGGAGTTCTTCTGCGCGCTCTCCTCCACGGCGGCGAGCACCCGCTGCACCTGGAGGCCGTCCGCGAAGGACGGGTCGGGGCGGCGGCCCTCGGCGACGGCGTGGACGAGGTCGCGGGCCTGGTGGACGAAGCTGTGCTCGTAGCCGAGACCGTGGCCCGGCGGCCACCAGCCCTCCAGGTAGGGGTGGTCGGGCTCGGTGACGAGGATGCGGCGGAAGCCGGCGCGCGCGCCGGGCTCGGTGCCGTCGTGGTACGAGAGCTCGTTGAGGCGTTCCAGGTCGAACGCCAACGCGCCTTTGTCACCGTTGAGTTCGATGCGCAGGGCGTTCTTGCGGCCGGTGGCGTAGCGGGTGGCCTCGAAGGTGGCGAGGGCACCGGAGGCGAAGCGGGCGGTGAACAGGGCGGCGTCGTCGACGGTGACCGGGGCGGTGCCGCCGGCCGACACGGCCGACAGGCCCTTCACTGCGCCGGCCGGCAGGGGCCGTTCGGGTACGAAGGTCTCCGTCATCGCGGACACCCCGGCCAGCCGCTCCCCCGCCAGGTACTGGGCGAGGTCGATGATGTGGGCGCCGAGGTCGCCGAGCGCGCCGGAGCCGGCGTACTCCTTGCGCAGCCGCCAGGTGAGCGGGAACTCCGGGTCCACGAGCCAGTCCTGGAGGTACGCCACCCGCACGTGCCGCAGCTTTCCGACGCGACCCTCGGCGATCATGTTCCGGGCGAGCGCGGTGGCAGGCACCCGGCGGTAGTTGAAGCCGACCATCGCCAACTGGCCGCGCTCATAGGCTTCTTCGGCCGCCCGCGCCATGGCCTCGGCCTCCTCGACGGAGTTCGCCAGGGGCTTCTCGCACAGCACGTGCTTGCCCGCGGCGAGGGCGGCGACGGCGATCTCGGCGTGGCTGTCGCCGGGGGTGCAGATGTCGACGAGGTCGACGTCGTCGCGGGCGATCAGCGCACGCCAGTCGGTCTCGGCCGCCGCCCAGCCGTGTCGGTCGGCCGCCGCCCGCACGGCGTCCGGGTCGCGCCCGCAGATCGCGGACAGGACCGGCTGCCGGGGCAGGTCGAAGACGCGTCCCGCGGTGCGCCAGCCCTGGGAATGGGCGGCGCCCATGAAGGCGTAGCCGACCATGCCCACGCGGAGCGGCGGCTTGCCGGCGCCCTCTCCTTCTGACTGCTGCGGCTGTGCCATGCGCAATGTCCTCCTCGTCGTCGTGGCGCGGTGGGGGGTGCGGTCCGCCCGGCGGAGTCGTCCGGTCCGCCGGGCGGAGCGGCTCACTTGAAGCCGGTGGACATGTACTGGTCGACGTTGGTCTTGTCGACGACGGCCGAGTAGAGAGTGATCGACGCCGGAATCTCGAACTCGGCGAGGCCGCCGACACCCTTGCTCTGGCCGAGGGCGCGGGCGAGGTCGATCGCGGAGGCGGCCATGGTCGGCGGGTACAGAACGGTCGCCTTGAGGACGCCGTCGTCCTTCTTGATGGCCTGGAAGGCGGACAGGGCGCCCGCGCCGCCGACCATCAGGAAGTCGTCGCGCCCGGCCTGTTCGATGGCCCGCAGCGCGCCCACGCCCTGGTCGTCGTCGTGGTTCCACAGGGCGTCGAACTTCGACTGGGCCTGAAGGAGTTGGGCCATCTTGGCCTGCCCGGACTCCACCGTGAACTCCGCCGCCTGGCGGGCCACCTTCTTGACGTTGGGGTAGTTCTTCAGGGCGTCGTCGAAGCCCTTGGTGCGCTGCTGGGTGAGCTCCAGGTTGTCCAGGCCGGCCAGCTCGATCACCCGGGCGTCCGACTTCCCCTTGAGCTTCTCGCCGATGTAGTTCCCGGCGTTGAGGCCCATGCCGTAGTTGTCGCCGCCGATCCAGCAGCGGTAGGCCTGCGGGGAGTTGAAGATGCGGTCGAGGTTGATGACGGGTATCCCGGCCCGCATCGCCTTCAGGCCGACCTGGGTGAGGGCCTTGCCGTCGGCGGGCAGGATCACCAGGACGTCGACCTTCTTGTTGATGAGGGTCTCGATCTGGCCGATCTGTGCGGCGGTGTCGTTGGACCCCTCGGTGATCTCCAGCGTCACGTCGGAGTACTTCTTCGCCCGGCTCTTGGCGTTGTCGTTGATGGCGTTGAGCCAGCCGTGGTCGGCCTGCGGGCCGGCGAAGCCGATGGTGACGGCCTTGCCGGGCTTGTCGTCGGCGGCCGGCTGGTCGTTCGCGGCCGGTTCGTCGCCGGAGTCGTTACTCGTGCAACCTGCGAGGACGGCACCCGCGGATACGGCGGCGGCCCCGAAGAGCAGTCCTCTGCGTGTGGGGAGCTGTGTCATGGCGGTGAACCCTTTCCTCAGGTCGTGCTTGCGGTACGGCGCTGGACCAGCACGGCGGCGACGATGATCGCGCCCTTGGCGATCTGCTGGACGTCGCTCTGCAGGTTGTTCAGGGCGAAGATGTTGGTGATCGTGGTGAAGATCAGGACCCCGAGCACGGAGCCGGTGATGGTGCCGCGGCCGCCGCTGAGCAGCGTGCCGCCGATGATCGCGGCGGCGATCGCGTCGAGCTCGTAGAGGTTGCCGTTGGTGTTCTGGCCGGAGCCGGAGAGGATGATCAGCAGGAAAGCGGCGATACCGCAGCACAGCCCCGACAGCAGATAGAGGTAGAGGCGCTGGCGCCGGACGTCGATGCCCGCCAGACGTGCCGCCTCCGCGTTGCCGCCGACGGCGACCGTGCGGCGGCCGAAGGTGGTGCGGTTGAGGACCAGCCAGCCGATGACGGTGACGACGGCGAAGACCATGACGAGCGGTGGGACGCCGAGCACGTACGCGTCGCGCAGCCCGAGGTCGAGGACGGAGTCGACGGTCACGATCTGGGTCTTGCCGTCGGTGATCTGGAGGGCGAGGCCGCGCGCCGAGGCGAGCATGGCCAGGGTGGCGATGAACGGAACCATCCCGCCGTACGCGATGAGCAGTCCGTTGACCAGGCCGCAACCGAGGCCGACGAGCACGGCGGTGAGAAGGATGCCGCCGAAGCCGTACTCCTGGGTGGCGACCGTGGTGGCCCACACGGAGGCGAGGGCGACGATCGCGCCGACGGACAGGTCGATGCCGCCCGACATGATCACGAAGGTCATGCCGACGGTGACGACGCCGATCACGGAGGCCTGGGTGAGGACGAGTTGGAGGTTGCGGGTGTCGAGGAACTCGTCCGGCTTGGTGATGCCGCCGACCAGGATCAGCGCGGCGAGCACCCCGAGGAGGGACAGGGTACGGACGTCGGCGTGGGCGAACAGGCCGCGCCAGACGGCGGGTTGACCGGCCGACGGCACCTTGCCGGTGTCGTCCCGGGGCGGGGAGGCATGCTGCGTCATGACGCCGGACTTCCTTCCATGACGAGGTCGAGTACGCGGTGTTCGTCGAGCTCGCGGGCGGGGGCGGTGTGGACGACGCGCCCCTCGCGCAGCACCAGGACGCGGTCGGCGAGGCCGAGCACCTCGGGGACCTCGCTGGAGACCAGCAGCACGGCCAGACCCTCGTCGGCGAGGCGGCGGATCACCGCGTACAGCTCGGCGCGGGCGCCGACGTCGACGCCCCGGGTCGGCTCGTCGAGCAGCAGGACCTTGCAGCCGCGCAGCAGCCAGCGGGCCAGGACGGCCTTCTGCTGGTTGCCGCCGGACAGGGTGCGCACCGGCACGGCGGGGTTGTCGGGCCGCAGCGACAGTTCCCGGGTGGCGGCCCGGGCCGCGCCCCGCTCGGCGCTCCGGTCGAGCCAACCGCCGCGCGAGAAGCGGGACATGGAGGAGACCGAGACATTGCGGGTGACGGACTCCAGCATCAGCAGGGCCTGCGCCTTGCGTTCCTCGGGGGCGAGCCCGAGTCCGGCGCGGACGGCGGCACGCACACTGCCGGTCTTCAACGGCCGTCCGTCGACGCTCACTTGACCGGACAAGGGCTTCCGCGCCCCGTAGATCGTCTCCAGGATCTCGGACCGCCCCGAGCCGACCAGTCCGGCGAGTCCGACGATCTCCCCGGGGTGCACGGTGAGGTCGAGCGGCTCGAACTCACCCTCCCGGGCGAGCCCGCGCACCTCCAGGACCGGGGTGCCCTCGGGGGCGGCGGTGGGCCGGGCCGGGAAGACGTACTCGACGTTGCGGCCGGTCATCAGCGCCACGACCTCGCTGGTCGGCGTCGTCTTCGCAGGCAGTCCGCCCGCGACGGCGCGGCCGTCCTTCAGCACGGTCACCCGGTCGCCGATGCGCCGGATCTCCTCCAGCCGGTGGGAGATGTAGACGACGGCGACGCCGTCCGCGGTGAGGTCGCCGACGATGCGGAAGAGGTTGTCGACCTCGTCCGGGTCGAGGGCGGCGGACGGCTCGTCCATGACGATGAGCCGTACGTCGTGGGAGAGGGCCCGCGCCATGGAGACGATCTGCTGCTGGGCCGCCGACAACTCGCCGACCAGGCGCCCCGGTTCGATCTCCGCGTGCCCGAGCCGCTTCAGGAGCTGGGCGGTCGAGGCCCGCGCGCTCCTTCGCCGTACGACGAAGCCGGCGGCCGTCGGTTCATGGCCGAGGTGGACGTTCTCGGCCACGGACAGATGCTCCACCAGGTCGAGTTCCTGGTAGATGGTGGCGATGCCGAGGCGCATGGCGGCGATGGGCGAGCGCAGGGTGACCGGCTCGCCGCGCCAGCTGATCACGCCGTCGTCGGGCTGGTGGGCGCCGGCCAGCACCTTGATGAGGGTGGACTTCCCGGCCCCGTTCTGACCGAGGAGGCAGTGCACTTCACCGGCCTGGACGTCGAGGTCGACACCGTCGAGGGCGCGGACTCCGGGGAAGGACTTGGTGATGCCGGACATGCTGAGCAGCGGAGGTTCTGGTGCCATGCGGGTCCCCTTGGCGGGCGTGCGGGCCGGTTTCAGGGCAGGGCGAAGCAGCGGGTGCGAGGGCAGGGCGAAGCAGCGAGTCGTACGGGAATGACGCGTGACGAGGTGAGTAGTGACGCGAGGCGTGCTGGGTTACGCGGGTGAGAACAGGTGGTCGCTGATCAGCCGGGCCGCGCCGATGACTCCGGCGGTGGGGCCCAACTCCCCCAGAACGATGGGCAGGTTGCCGGTCGCCAGCGGCAGCGATTGGCGGTAGACCTGGGTGCGGATCGCGGCCAGCAGGGTGTGGCCGAGGCCGGTCACGCCTCCGCCGATCACCACCAGGCCGGGGTTGAAGAAGCTGACCAGGCCGGCGATGACCTGGCCGGTGTGATTGCCGCCCTCGCGGATCAGGTCGAGGGCGGTGGCGTCACCGGCGGCGGCCGCCGCGGCCACGTCGACGGCGGTGAGGGTGCCGTTGGCCTCCAGCCGGCCGGCGAGTTCCGCCGACCGCCCCTGCTGGGCCGCCTCCACGGCGTCCCGGGCGAGGGCCGCTCCGCTGAAGTGGGCTTCCAGGCAGCCCCGGTTGCCGCAGGCGCAGGGCCGCCCGTCGGGCACCGCCTGGATGTGCCCGATGTCGCCCGCGCTGCCGGTGACACCCCGGTGGACACCCCCGCCCACCACGATGCCGCAGCCGATACCGGTACCGATCTTCACGCACAGGAAGTCACCCACGGAACGGGCCACACCCGCGTGCTGCTCCCCCATCGCCATCAGGTTCACGTCGTTGTCGACCATCACCGGACAGCCCAGCTCCTGACTGAGCGCCTCCCGCACCGGGAAGCCGTCCCAGCCCGGCATGATCGGCGGCGCCACCGGCACACCCTCGGGAAATCGGACCGGCCCCGGAACACCGATGCCGGCGCCGTCGAAGCCTTCCGCGAGCCCGGTGGCCTTCAACTTGGCGGCCATGGACAGGACTTGCTCGAACACGGCGACCGGGCCTTCACGGACGTCCATGGGCTGGTTGAGATGGCCCAGGATCTCCAGTTCGGCGTTGGTGACGGCGACGTCGACCGAGGTCGCGCCGATGTCGACCCCGAGGAAGCGCAGCCCCGGGTTGAGCCGGATGTTGTGGGAGCGGCGGCCACCGCGCGAGGCGGCGAGTCCGTCGGCCACGACCAGGCCCGTCTCCAGCAGCCGGTCCACCTCCACGGCCAGCTTGGACCGCGACAGGTCGACCAGATCGCCCAGCTGCGCCCGGGAGTTGGGACCCCCGTCGCGCAGCAGCTTCAGCAGCCGAGCCTGATGCGTGTTGGCGGGACGTGCCGTCATACGTCTCACATGCCCCTCCCCGCCTCGACCGGCCGACTGCCGTCGTGCTTTCGAGGGGAACGTAGCAGCGGCTGCCGTACCTGGGAAGAAGCTGTGCACGAATTGCCGTCGACTTCTTCCACTCACAGGACAAAGAGGGGATGTCGGGTCGCCTGGTACAGCCCGACTCCGCGCCCCTCATACGATCTGATCATCGCCAACACAGGGGGACCACATGAACTCCGCAGTGGAGGAACCGGACCGCAGGGTCACGACGCTCGAGCTCTTCTTCGACCTCGTCTTCGTCTTCACCCTCACCCAGCTCACCGTGCTGCTCGCCGGCAACCTGTCCTTCGCCACGGCCGCACGCGTCGCGCTCATCTTCCTCGTGCTGTTCTGGATGTACGGCGCCTACGCGTACCTCACCAACCAGGTCCCGCCGGACCGCCCGTCACGGCGGCTGGGGCTCATGCTCGGCATGGGCGGGTTCATGGTCTGCGCGCTGGCGGTCCCCCGCGTCTTCGACGACACCGGCGTGGTCTTCGGGCTCGGCTTCCTGCTGGTGGTCGTCGTGCACACCGCGCTCTACACCCGCAGCCACGGCCGGGACTCGATCTGGTACGGCGTCCCGAACGCGCTCGCCGGCGTCTCGGTGACGGTCGCGGGCCTGCTGGACGGCCTGGCCGCGGACGGGCTGTGGGTTCTCGCGCTGGCCCTGCAGTTCGTGACGCCGTACATCGCCGAGCGCGGTCCGGGCCGGGCGGACGGCCGCACTCCCGAGGCGCTGCGCGCCCAGCTCGGCAGCCTCAACCCCGCGCACTTCGTGGAGCGGCACGGGCTGCTGCTCATCGTCGCGTTCGGCGAGTCCGTCATCGCGATCGGCATCGGCATCGGCGATCTGCCGCTCACGGCAAGCCTGTTCGGCGGCGCGTTCCTGGCCCTCGCGCTGGCGACCGCGCTGTGGTGGACGTACTTCGTGCGGGACGAGGAACGGGCCGAGGAGGTGTTCCGCGCCACGCCCGCGGCGGCCCGTTTCCGGCTGGCGATGAACGCGTACTACTACGCCTTCCTGCCGATGCTGCTCGGTATCGCCTTCCTCGCGGCGGGCGTGAAGAAGACCCTCGGCCATCTCACCGAACACCTCCACACCGGCCCGGCGTTGGCCCTCGCGGGCGGCGTCGCCCTCTTCCTCGCCGGCGACGTGGCCTTCCGCGCGACCCTGCGCCTGCATCCCGTCCGCTTCCGCGCGACGGCCGCGCCGGTGGCCCTGGCGGCGACCCTGCTGGGCATGCGGACCTCGGCGGCGGTCGAACTCCTCGCCCTGGTGGCGGTGTTGGTGACGATGCTGGCGGTGGAGGCACGGTGGAGCGACAAGGGGCGGGAGGTGGCGCGGGTAGGGGTGAGGGCCGTGTCGACCCCTGAGTGACGGCTGGGGAGTCGGTGGGGGTAGGCGTGAGGGTCGGCCCAACTCCCGCCTGACGCCTAGGACTTGGCTCGGGCGTGATACGAGCGGCGGGTGTGCTCCGTGTGTTCGCGCATGAGGCGGGTCGCCAGCGCCTCGTCCCGCGTCTCGATCGCGGCGATCAGGTCCCGGTGCTCGATCCAGGACTGCCGGCCGCGCTGCCGCGCCACCGGCGTGTAGTACCAGCGCACCCGCCGGTCGACCTGGGCCGCCAGCTCCGCCAGGACCGCGTTGCCCGCCAGCCGCATGACCGTGGCGTGGAAACGGGCGTTGAGGGCGACGGCCGCGTCCACGTCGTCCGCGGCGACGGCCGCCAGGCCCTCCGCCAGGATGTCCCGCAGGACCGCGACACCGGCACTGTCCGCGTTGACCGCGGCGAGCCGGGCCGCCTCGGCCTCCAACAGCGTGCGTACGGTGAGGAGTTGGTCGGCCTCCTCCTCGGTGGGCTCGTGCACGAACGCACCCTGGGCGGGCCGCAGATCCACCCACCCCTCCGTGTTCAGCCGCTGCAACGCCTCGCGCACCGGCTGACGTGAGACCCCCAGATGCCCGGCGAGCTCGCTCTCGACCAGATGCTGGCCGGGCTGGAGAGCACGGGTGGTGATGAGTTCGAGGAGCGCCTCGTAGACCCGGTCGCGCAGCGGGCCGGGACGTTCGAGCTTGGGCACCGCACCCTGTGGCAGGCCAGTCGTCGACAACATCGGTCCGTCCCTCCGGGCAGCGCGGGCACTTGCAGCCGAAAGCCAGTATGAATTGGTTTTCGTCTACAGTCTACGGCGCGTCCCGCCCTGTCCTGGGCTCCCATTCACCGGCACCACGTCACGGGCACCGCACAACCTGCCCCGCGTACGACAGGTTCCCCCCGAACCCGAACAGCAGCACCGGGTCCCCGGAGGACAGCGCCCCCTGCTCGACCAGCTTGGAGAAGGCGAGCGGAATGCTGGCCGCCGACGTGTTGCCGGACTCGGCCACATCGCGGGCCACGACCGCGTTGACGGCGCCGATCTTCTGGGCGAGGGGCTCGATGATCCGCAGATTGGCCTGGTGCAGCACGACCCCGGCGAGATCCTCGGGCGCGAGCCCCGCCTTCTCGCAGGCCTTGCGGGCGATCGGCGGCAGCTGGGTGGTCGCCCACCGGTACACGCTCTGCCCCTCCTGCGCGAACCGCGCGGGCTGCCCCTCGATGCGCACCGCGTGCCCCATCTCCGGCACCGACCCCCACAGCACCGGCCCGATACCGGCCCCCTCGCCCGGCGGGCACGCCTCGACGACCGCGGCCCCCGCGCCGTCCCCGACGAGCACACAGGTGGTGCGGTCGGTCCAGTCGGTGACCTCGGACATCTTGTCGGCGCCGATGACGAGTGCCCGCGTCGCCGCCCCGGCCCGCACGGTATGGTCGGCGGTGGCGAGCGCGTGGGTGAAGCCCGCGCACACCACGTTGACGTCCATCGCGGCCGGCGAGGGGATGCCGAGCCGGGCGGCGACCCGGGCGGCCATGTTCGGGGACCGGTCGACGGCCGTCGACGTGGCGACCAGGACCAGGTCGATGTCACCGGGCACGAGCCCGGCGGCGGCGAGGGCCTTGGCGGCGGCATGCGCGGCCAGCTCGTCGACGGGCTCGTCGGGCCCGGCGATGTGCCGCGTACGGATGCCCACCCGGCTCCTGATCCACTCGTCACTGGTGTCCACCATGCCCGCCAGGTCCTCGTTGGTGAGCACCTTGGCGGGCTGATAGTGACCGACGGCGGCGATACGCGAGCCGTTCATGGGGGGTCCCCCTCGTTAGCCTTGGGTAGCGGGATCCACCAGTCTGGTGAGTGACTCACCGGTACGGCGTCAGGTAAGGCGACAGGAATCGGGCGCCCGGGTTGTCGGCTTCCGTCAGGCCCTCGGACGCCCGAACACCTACCGAACAGTCACCCGGTGAACAGCTGCGTCGCCTTCTGCACGAGCTCGTACACCCCGTAGGCGAGCGGCGCCCCCACCCACAGCCAGGCGAAGGCGATCAGTGGCCGCCGGTCAGGCGGACTCTGCGGACTGCTGTCGTTCTGCGACATCGGCGGCCTCCCTCGGTGCGGGGATGTGGTGACGGGAGTGGACGGGCCGGACCAGCTCGTTGGCGACGAAGCCGACCGCCAGCAGCCCGATCATGATGAACAGGGACAGGGTGTAGAGGGAGGAACCGCTCTTGCCGGCCTCCTCCTGCCGGTCGGCGATCCAGTTCACGATCAGCGGCCCGAGCACACCGGCCGTGGACCAGGCGGTGAGCAGCCGCCCATGGATGGCGCCGACCTGGTACGTCCCGAAGAGGTCCTTCAGATAGGCGGGGATCGTGGCGAAGCCACCGCCGTAGAAGGACAGGATCACCAGCGCGCAGAGCACGAACACCGGCTTGGACGAGTCGCCGACCAGCGCGATGAGCAGGTACATCAGCGCGCCCGCACCCAGGTAGAGGCGGTAGATGTTCTTGCGGCCGATCAGGTCCGAGGTGGACGACCAGCCGATCCGGCCGGCCATGTTGGCCGCCGACAGCAGCGCGACGAAACCGGCCGCGGCGGACGCTGACACCGTTGTCGAACTGTCCTTGAAGAAGTCCGTGATCATCGGAGCGGCCTTCTCCAGGATGCCGATGCCCGCGGTCACGTTCATGCAGAGCACGACCCACAGACACCAGAACTGCGGGGTGCGCACGGCACTGCGCGCCGAGACCTGCGGCCCGGAGAGCGCGCTCGGCGCCCCCTCCACCGGCTTCTCGGTACGCGGCACGCGGACGAGCAGCACGCCGAGCGTCATGAAGACGGCGTACGACAGCCCGTGCACGAGGAACGCCAGCGCGATCCCGGAGCTGTCGGAGCCGAACGACTCCAGCATCTGCGCCGACCACGGCGAGGCGATCAGCGCGCCGCCGCCGAAGCCCATGATGGCGATGCCGGTGGCCATGCCGGGCCGGTCCGGGAACCACTTGATCAGGGTGGAGACGGGCGAGATGTAGCCGATGCCGAGGCCTATGCCGCCGACGAAGCCGTAGCCGAGGACGATCAGCCAGTACTGCTCGGTGGCCGCGCCCAGCGCGGAGAGCAGGAACCCGGAGGAGAAGCAGATCAGCGCGACGGTCATGGCCCAGCGCGGCCCGTTGCGCTCCACGAGCGTGCCGCCGAAGGCGGCGGACAGGCCGAGCATGACGATGCCGAGCTGGAAGGGCAGGGCGCTCTGGGTGCCGCTCAGACCGAGCGCGGACTCCAGAGGCGGCTTGAACACGGACCAGGCGTAGGCCTGGCCGATGGAGAGGTGGACGGAGAGGGCGGCGGGGGGAACGAGCCAGCGGCTCCAGCCGGCCGGTGCGACAGGGGGACTCATGATCCCGGACAGTAGGGAGCTGCGCGGGAGTTGAGAAGGCGGCACGTCGACCGTATGCGATGAGCGGTATGCGGGGCGCGCCGAACGGTCGGCCCACCCGGGTCCCGGGCGCGGTCGACAGCGGCCGACTGCCACGCGAACCCTTGCCGCTCTGCCCCGCGAACCCTTGCCGCCCCGACTTACATACTGTAGACAATATGTCGTCGACATGATTCGACGGTTCCGCGGTACACCCTCGACCGAACGGAGCTCGCCCAGCATGAAAGTCGCAGTCCTCGGCGCCGGAGCCATCGGTGCCTACGTCGGCGCCGCCCTGCACCGCGCAGGCGCCGACGTGCACTTGATAGCCCGTGGACCGCACCTCGCGGCCATGAGGCGACACGGCGTCCAAGTCCTCTCTCCGCGCGGTGACTTCACCGCGAAGGCGCACGCCACCGACGACCCGGCGGAGATCGGCCCGGTCGACTACGTCTTCCTGGGGCTGAAGGCCACCTCGTACGCGGCGTGCGGGCCGCTCATCGAGCCCCTTCTCCACGACACGACCGCTGTGATCGCCGCCCAGAACGGCATCCCCTGGTGGTACTTCCATCAGCACGGCGGACCCCACGACGGCCGCCGGCTGGAGAGCGTCGATCCCGACGGGGCGGTCAGTGCGGTGCTCGCCCCGGAGCGGGCCATCGGATGCGTGGTCTACGCCGCCACCGAGCTCGAAGCCCCGGGAGTGGTACGGCACTTGGAAGGCACCCGCTTCTCCATCGGCGAACCCGACCGCAGCCTCTCCCCCCGGTGCAAGGACTTCAGCGAGGCCATGCAGGCCGGCCAGTTGAAATGCCCCGTCGAACCCGACCTCCGCAACGACATCTGGCTCAAGCTGCTGGGCAACATCTCCTTCAACCCCATCAGCGCCCTCGCCCGCGCCACCATGCGCCAGATGTGCCACCACCACGGCACCCGTCACGTCATCCAACAAATGATGGAGGAAACGCTCGCAGTCGCCGCCGCCCTCGACTGCCACCCCGACATCACCATCGAACGCCGCCTCGCCGGCGCCGAAAAGGTCGGCGACCACCGCACCAGCACCCTCCAGGACCTCGAAGCCGGCAAACCTCTCGAACTCGACGTCCTCCTCACCGCCGTCCTCGAACTCGCCACCCTCACCCACACCCCCACACCCACCCTCACCACCATCCACGCCCTCAGCGACCTCCTCGCCCACCAGACCGCCGCATGAGCCGACACCCACCGGGCACATCCGCAGCCGCGCGTGCAGGACAATGAGATCGTGAACGCCATTTCCCCGCACGACCAGTACATACAGAACCGGGACTGATCAGCCATGGGACGAGTCACGGAACGACGCAAGGTGATCCGCATCCGCGACGGGGCGGTCTCCACCCGGCCCGACACGCTCGTCGCCGAGGAGCCCCTGGAGATCCGGCTCAACGGCAAACCGCTCGCGATCACCATGCGCACCCCCGGCGACGACTTCGCGCTGGCCGCGGGGTTCCTCGTCAGCGAGGGGGTCCTGGCCGAGCAGGGCGACCTCCAGAACATCGTGTACTGCGCGGGCGCCACGGTCGACGGCTCCAACACCTACAACGTGGTCGACGTACGCACCACGCCAGGCGTCAAGATCCCGGACATCACCCTCGAACGGAACGTGTACACGACCTCGTCCTGCGGGCTGTGCGGCAAGGCCAGCCTGGACGCGGTGCGGACCACGGCGCGCTGGCCCATCTCCGACACTCCCCCGGTCCGGGTCGACCCCGAACTGCTCGCGAGCCTCCCCGACCGGTTGCGCGCGGCACAGCGGGTCTTCGACCGGACCGGGGGTCTGCACGCCGCCGCGCTGTTCAGCGGTGAGGGGGAGCTGCTGGACATCCGGGAGGACGTCGGGCGGCACAACGCGGTCGACAAGCTGGTGGGGCGGGCGTTGCAGAGCGGCGCCCTGCCGTTGTCGCAGGCGATCCTGCTGGTGTCCGGGCGGGCCTCCTTCGAACTGGCGCAGAAGGCCGTGATGGCGGGCATCCCGGTGCTGGCGGCGGTCTCCGCCCCGTCCTCGCTGGCCGTGGACCTGGCCGCGGAGACGGGGCTGACGCTGGTGGGGTTCCTGCGGGGCCGGTCCATGAACGTGTACGCGGGCGAGGAGCGCATCGCCCTCCAGGCCGCGTCGGCCCAGGGGTGAGCGGGGCGGTCAGGACGCCGTGAAGTGGACCTCCGCCGAGTGCACCACCGTGCCGAGGCGGGGGAAGTCCAGCCGTACCGACGCGTCGTGCTCCGCCGCCGTGAGCGCCGCCATCGCGTCCTCGACGAAGACCAGGTCGTAGCCGAGGTCCCCGGCGGCCCGGGCCGTGGACTCCACGCCCAGGTTGGTGGCGATGCCGCCGAACACGAGGGTGGTGACACCCCGTGCGCGCAGCCGCTCGTCCAGGTCGGTGCCCTGGAAGCCGCCGAGGGTGCGCTTCACGACCTCGATGTCGCCGTCCCCGGCCAGACCGGCCACCAGCGCGCTGCCGGGCGGCTGTTCGGGGACGCCGGGGCGCTCCACGCGGACGAGGACGACATGGGCGCCCGCCGAGCGGAAGGCGGTCGCCAACTCCTGGGCGGTGCCGAGGACTTCGGTGCCCTTGCGGGGCTCCAGGGGCAGCGCGACGATCCGGTCCATCAGATCGACGAGGACGAGGGCGCTGCGCGCGGGGTCGAGCGCGAGGGGTGCGGTCATGACGGAACGTTATCCGCCGTCAGCCCTCTGTACCGGAAATCCGGATCAACAAGCCCATGAAATGGTCGCGTTCGGCCGGTGACAGCGGGGCCAGCAGTTCGTCGTTGGCCTTCCGGGCGGCCTTCTCACAGCGCTTCAGCAGCCGCGCGCCCGCATCCGTGAGCGAGACCGCGTTCTTGCGGCGGTCGCGCGGATCGAGGTCGCGGACGACGAGTTCCTCGGCCTGGAGGTCGTTGAGGACGCCCACCAGGTCCTTCGGGTCGAGTCCGACGGCGCGGCCGATGTCGGCCTGGGCCACGGGGGCGAGGTCGCGGACGGCGGAGAGCACCACGTGGTGCCACATCTTGATCCCCTCGGCCGCCAGCTCGTCGGCGACCAGGGCGCGGCCCCGGGCGGCGGCCCGGCCGAGCAGCCAGCTGGGGAGGGAGCGGATCTCGGCGAGGGGCGCTTCGGACATGGTCGCAGCCTAGCAAGAAATTCATAGGCCATCCCAACGAAAATCATTGGACATCCCCACGACCTCGCCTATACCGTTGGATCTCCCAACGACCCCTGCTCGTCCCCGCCCGACCCCTGGAGGTGCGATGCGCCGCATCCGCTACGAGTCCACCGGTGGCCCCCTGTTCCTGGAGAGGGTCGCCGTCCCGGAGCCCGGCCCCGCCGAACTCCTGGTCCGCTGCGAGGCGATCGGCGTCACGCTCCCCGTGGTCCGCAAGGTCACCGAGGCCGCCGAGCCGATACCGCTGGGCGGCGAGATCGCCGGGGAGGTGGTGGCGGTAGGCGCCGAGGTCACCCGCTTCCGCGCCGGCGACCGGGTCACGGGACTGTGCTTCGGGCACGGCTACGCCGACCACGCGGTGCTGCACGAGGCCATGGCCTCGCCGGTGCCCGACAGCGCCTCCGCCGTGGACGCCGTCGCGCTCGTGCGCAGCGGGCTGGTGGCGTTCGGCGCGCTGGAGGCCGCGCGCCCCGCGAAGGGTGAGGCCGCGCTGGTCACCGCCGCGGCGAGCGGCGTCGGCCACCTGGCCGTGCAGCTGGCCCGGGCGCGGGGCGCGGGCCGGGTGGTGGCGGCCGTGTCGAGTGCGGCGAAGGCGGACTTCGTACGGTCCCTGGGCGCCGACGAGGTGGTCCGCTACGCCGACGAGCGCTGGGGCGAGCCCGTCGACTACGTCCTGGACGCGGTCGGCGGCGACCTGCTCACTCCGGCCCTCGCCGCGCTCGCCCCCGGCGGCCGGCTCGTCGCGTACAGCTCGGGCGGCGGCACGATCCAGGCGTACGACCTGCTCGTGGGCGCCAAGTCGGTGATCGGCTTCCAGATGGCGCGGATCGCGCGCGGGGAGCCGGAGCTGTACGAGCGGTGGCGGGCGGAACTGTGGCGGCTGTTCGAGGAAGGGACCCTGAGGCCGACCGTGCACGCGGAGTTCGCGCTCACGGACGCGGCCGCGGCGCACGCCGTGATCGAGTCGCGGAGCAATCTCGGCAAGGTCGTGCTGCGCCCTTGACCATCACGCGCCCTTGACCATCGCGCGCACCGGACAATTACGCGCCCTGCCCCTCACTCCCACCTGACGCGCGGAACACGGCCCGCCGACCGCCCCATGGACCCTGTGACCGCCGGCCACTAACGTCCCGTGGGTGCCCGACGACGTACGAGCACGACAGCGGACGGGAACGGGGCTCGGTCTGGTGCTGGCCCTGGTTCTCGGGGCCGTGCTGTTCACGTCCCTGCCCGAGGACGAGGACCGGCCGGACGCGCGCGGCTGCGTGCCGCGCACCGTCGGCTCGTGGTCGCCGGACGAGGGGCTCACCTCCGAGTTCGCCCGCTACGGCGACGACGCGACCCGCGCCGACGACTGGACCGGCGGCGACGGCACCCACTCGGTGCGGCTGCCGGACGGGCGGGTGCTGTGGCTGTTCTCGGACACCTATCTCGGGCAGGTGTACGCCCCGCCCAACCCGGTCGGTGAGTCGTACGCGTGGCGGGACACCGCGGCGCCGCTGGTGCGCAACTCGGCGGTGCTGATGCGGGACGGGCGGCTGGAGAGCACGCTCCCGGCGCCCCTGTTCCCCGACCCCGCGCCGAATCAGTGGCGTTGGCCGGTGGCGGCCCGGGTGGAGCCCCGGTCGCCGGGGTCGTCGGAGCAGGTGCTGCGGGTGGTGCTGTGGGTGCGTACGGCGGCGGCCGCGCCGTGGATCTACGGGACGCCCACGGCCACCGAGGTGGCCACGCTGTCACTGCCCGACCTGCGGGTGGAGTCGATCGTCAAGGTGCTGGACCAGCAGCTGGTCCCCGATCCGTCCCGGCGGGTGCTGTTCGGTACGACGCTCGCCGAGGAGGGCGGGTGGACGTACGTCTTCGGCGGCGACGACGGCCAGGCGGCCTCCCGGCCGGTGTCGTCGGCGTACGCGGCGCGGGTCCCGGACGGCAGGCTCGGCGAGCCCGGTGCCTGGCAGTACTGGGACGGCTCCGACTGGCGGGCCGGGGCGAGACCGGCCGCGGTGCTCGGCGACGAGCGCAGGCGCACCGGTGTGGGCAGCGCGTTCTCGGTGGTGCGGGCGGACGGGACGTATGTGCTGTTCACGATGGCGGCGGGGACGGCGGGGCTGACGACCGTCACCTCGTACTGGGCGTGCGCGCCGAGCGGGCCCTGGCACGGGCCGACGAAGGACTTCACGCCCGCTCTGCCGAAGGGGCAGGTGGCGGCCTACAACCCCCAGGTCCACCCCGCCCTGGGCGGCGGCCGGCTGGTGCTCAGTTACGACGTGAACTGGCTGGACCCGGCCGCCGCGGCGGCGCAGCTCAACCGGAACGTGTCCCTGTACCGACCGCGGTTCGTGACGCTGCGGCTGCAACCGGTGCCGTGACGCCGGGCTCGGGGTCGTGGGCGCGGCGCTTGGCGATGACCGCGCAGACCATCAGCTGCATCTGGTGGAAGAGCATCAGCGGCAGCACGGCGAGCGAGGCGTGCGCGCCGAACAGGACGCTCGCCATGGGCAGTCCGGAGGCGAGGGACTTCTTGGAGCCGGCGAACTGGATGGCGATCCGGTCCTCCCGGTCGAAGCGCAGGGCCTTCGCGCCGTACCAGGTCAGCGCCAGCATCACGGCGAGCAGCACGCCCTCGACGGCGAGCAGCCCGGCCAGCCGCAGCGGGCTGACCTGGTGCCAGATGCCCTGGACCATGCCCTCGCTGAACGCGGTGTAGACGACGAGGAGGATCGAACCGCGGTCGACGAGGCCGAGGACCTTCTTGTGCCGGACGACGAAACCGCCGATCCAGCGCCGCAGCAACTGCCCGGCGACGAACGGCACCAGCAGCTGGAGCACGATCTGCACCAGCGAGTCGGCCGAGAAGCCGCCCGCGCTGCTGCCGAGCAGGGCCGCGGCGAGCAGCGGCGTGATGACGATGCCGACCAGGGAGGAGAAGGAGCCGGCGCAGATCGCCGCGGGCACGTTGCCGCGGGCCATGGAGGTGAAGGCGATCGAGGACTGGATCGTCGAGGGGACGAGGGTGAGGAAGAGCAGGCCCTGGTAGAGGGGCTGGGTCAGCAGCACCGGGACGAGGCCGCGGGCGGCCGTGCCGAGCAGCGGGAAGACGACGAACGTACAGGCGAGGACCGTGACGTGCAGGCGCCAGTGCTTGAGGCCGTCCATCGCCTCGCGGGTGGACAGGCGGGCGCCGTACAGGAAGAAGAGGAAGGCGATGGCGGCCGTGGAGGCGCCGGAGGCCACGTCCGCACCCGTGCCGCGCGCCGGGAGCAGGGCGGCGAGGCCCACCGTCCCGAGGAGCAGCAGGATGTACGGGTCGATCGGCAGCCAACTCGGTCGGCGCAGGCGTTTCACGGTGCTCCACATGCTCGTCGTGCTCTCGGCGGTACCGGGGCCGTGGGACCCCCGTCCATCGTCCTCCTCCCTCCCCCGATCGGGAATCCGGCATACGGCTCTGACTGTCATCACGTACCGCGATAACGTGAGGGCCATGTACGACCCTTCCCAGTTGCGTACGTTCCTGACGGTGGCGCAGACCCTGAGCTTCACCCAGGCCGCCCGGCGGCTCGGGCTGCGCCAGTCGACCGTCAGTCAGCACGTACGGCGTCTTGAGGAGGCGGCCGGGCGGCAGTTGTTCACCCGGGACACCCACTCGGTGGAGCTGACGGAGGACGGCGAGGCGATGCTCGGCTTCGCGCGCCGCATCCTGGACGTGCACGAACAGGCGTCGGCGTTCTTCACGGGTACCCGGCTGCGCGGCCGGCTGCGCTTCGGGGCGTCGGAGGACTTCGTGCTGACCCGGCTGCCGGAGATCCTGGAGCGCTTCCGCCACGACCACCCCGAGGTCGACCTGGAGCTGACCGTGGAGCTCTCGGGCACGCTGCACGAGCAGTTGGCGGCCGGGAAGCTGGACCTGGTCCTCGCCAAACGCCGGCCGGAGGACCCGCGCGGCGAACTGGTGTGGCACGACCGGCTGGTGTGGATCGGCGCGGAACGCCTCCGCCTCGACCCGGACCGCCCGGTCCCGCTGATCGTCTATCCGCCGCCCGGCATCACGCGGGCGCTCGCGCTGGAGGCGCTGGAGCGGCAGGGCCGCGAGTGGCGGATCGCGTGCACGAGCGGCAGCCTCAACGGCCTGATCGCGGCGGCCCGCGCCGGACTCGGCGTGATGGCCCACTCCCGGGGCCTCATCCCCCCGGGCCTGGTCCGCGTACCGGACCGCTTCGGCCTGCCGGAACTGGGCCGCGTCGACTTCGTCCTGATCCACGGCCACCGCCGCACGACGTCCCACGGCGCGGCGGACGCCCTGACGGCAGCGATCCTGACAAGCGGCGACCGACTGCACCGCGGCTAGGGCTTGGCGTACGTCAGCTGTTTCACCCGGCGCAGGAACGGCGTCGCCTCCACGTGCCGGACTCCGTCGAGTCGGCCGAGGGGGCCGCTGAGATAGGCGTAGAGGGCTGCCGTGTCCCGGACGACGGCGGTGACGAAGAGGTTGGAGGGGCCGGCCGTGGCGCTGGCGAAGGCGACCTCGTCATGGCCCGCGAGGGCCTGGCCGACGGAGTGCAGGGCGTCGGGGGCGGTGGTGATCCACAGGGCGGCGGCGCGGGGGAAGCCCAAGGCCTCGGAGTGGTACTCGAGGTCGATGTAGACGGCCCCGGAGTCGAGCAACGCGGTCAGGCGGCGTTTGACCGCGGACTCGGAGCGGCCGGTGGCGCGCTGGAGTTCGGGGTAGCCGGCGCGTCCGTCGCGTTCGAGGACGGCGAGCAGGGGTTCGTCGTCCGGGTCGATGCGGGCCGGTCCCGGTCCGGGCTCGGGATGCGGGCGCAGCGCGGCGATCTGCTCGTCCGTGAGCACGCCGAACTTCTGGGACCAGCCGGTCGGGCCGCCGTAGAAGCGGTGCAGCAGCTGGTGGGCGCGGATGTCGACGACGCTCGGGGTGCGGGGCAGCTTGCCGAGCAGGAGTTCGTCGTGGTCGCCGGGGCTGCGGGGCCGGGTCATGCAGACGATCTCGGTGCCGCCGGAGGCGAGGCCGATCCAGCCCGTGTCGGGCCGTTTGGCGAGGGCGTCCGAGACGGCCGCGGCACTGTCGGGCGCGCAGCGGAAGCGGAGCATCCACTGGTCCTGCCCGAGCCGGTAGCCGTCCCGGAGCGCGACCACCCGCAGCCCCGCCTCAGCGCTCAGTCTGCGGAAGCGGCGCGCGATGGTCTGGTCGGAGACCCCGAGCACCGTCCCCAGCCGGCTGAAGGAGGCCCGGCCGTTGATCTCCAGCGCCGCCAGCAGCTGGAGGTCCAGCCGGTCGAGGGTGGCGGATTCCATCTCCAGCATGCCCACTCCTGTCGAGTTCCGGCGATCTGACGCCGAATACCAGTCCGATCGGTCGCGAGGACCTCATCGTACGGAGTCATACGCATCCCACGGACGAGGAGTTGAGGACATGCGTACTTGGGGGCCGCTGACGGCGGTGTGTCTCGGCACGTTCATGTTGTTGCTGGACGTGACGATCGCGATCGTCGCGCTGCCGGACATGGCGGCGGCGCTGAACGCGTCGCTGAGCGATCTGCAATGGGTGATGGACGCCTACGCGCTGGCGCTGGCCGCGCTGCTGCTGGGGGTGGGCGCCGCGGCCGACGTGCTCGGGCGGCGGCGGGTGCATGTGACCGGGGTCGTGGTGTTCGCCGGGGCCTCGCTGCTGTGCGGCCTGTCGTCCGGCCCGGCGACGCTGGTCGCGGCGCGGGCGCTGCAGGGCGCGGGCGCGGCGGCGACGCTCGCCACGACGCTGCCGCTGCTGGCGTCGGTGTACCAGGGGCGGCGGCTGTCGGTTGCGCTCGGCACCTGGGGCGCGGTGGCCGGCGCGGCGTCCGCGGTGGGTCCGGTGCTGGGCGGACTGCTGACGGACGGGCCCGGCTGGCGGTGGATCTTCTACGTCAACCTGCCGGTGAGCGTGGTCGCGGTGTGGCTGACGCTGCGCGCGGTGCCGGAGTCGCGCGGTCGGGCCGGGCGCCGGGTCGACTGGGCGGGGACGGTGACGTTCGCGGCGTTCGCGGGCGGGGTGACGTACGGGGCGGTGCGCGCCGGGTCGCACGGCTGGGGCGCCACGGGCACCCTCGTCTCCTTCGCGGGCGCGGCCCTGGCGCTGGTCTGCTTCGTGGTCGTGGAGCGGCGGGTCGCCGACCCGCTGATCGATCCGCGGCTGTTCCTGAAGCCGGCGTTCTCCGGGGTGATGGCGGGCGCGTTCGCCTTCAACGCGGCGGCGTTCGGTCTGCTGGCATACACCTCGATCTGGTTGCAGACCGTGCTGGGGATGTCTCCGGTGCGCGGCGGGCTGGTGTTCCTGTGGCTGTCGCTGGCCGCGTTCGCGGTGGCGGCGGCGGGCGGGCGGCTGCTGCACGGGGTGCCGGCCCGGTTCACCGTCGGGGGCGGGCTGCTGCTGATCGGCGCCGGGCAGTTCTGCATGGCGTTCCTGGACGCCGGTTCGACGTCGACGGCGCTGGTCCCGGGGCTGCTCCTGGTGGGGGTGGGCACGGGCCTGGTGGCGCCCTCGGTGGCGGGGGCCGCGCTGGCGACGGTGGAGCGGGAGCGGTCGGGCATGGCGAGCGGTGCGGTCAACACCTTCCGGCAGTTCGGGTACGCGCTCGGCCTGGCCTTCTTCGGCACGGTCCTGACCGACCGGATGGCGGACGCGCTGCCGCGCGACGCGGCCCACGCGCTGGCGGGCGGCGGAGCGGGGGCGCTGCGCGGCGTCTTCCCGGAGCACGCGCTGCGGGCGGCGTTCGCCTCGGGGCTCAACACGGCGGCGGTGACGGCCGGCACGGTGGCGGTGGTCGGCGGCGTGCTGGTCCTGGCCCTGCTCAGGACGCCGGGCGCGGTGCGGACGGGTGTGACGAAACCGGCCGCGACGACGCTGACGGAAGAGACGGCCACCCAACGGAACTGATCATTCCGACAGGCCGGGCACGGGGTGATCGGGTCGTACAGATTCGGTGGAGATTGCGGGTCCGAAACTTACGCAACCGTCGGTTTTCTGTCCGACCCTTCCCCATGTGAGCGCATTTTCCGGCGCTGACCAGCCGCTACCTGAACATCGCTCGACCGGCACCCCCTCCCGCCCCGTCGGCGGGTGGGGTAGCTTTCACGGCGCTGTGCGGAGCGTCGAACCAATGTCGAGGGAGCGGGGTTTGCGCGAGTTCACCAGCCCTCCGTTGGCGTTGGCACCCCCGGTGGGCGGATTGGCCGACGTGGTGTTCGCCCATGCCCAGGAGGACCCGCTGTACGTGGCGCTCGGCCGCAAGGACGAGTCCGGTCAGTGGCGGGACGTGACCGCGGCCGAGTTCCGCGACGAGGTGCTCGCCCTCGCCAAGGGACTGCTCGCCCGCGGCATCCGGTTCGGTGACCGGGTCGCGATCGTCTCCCGCACCCGCTACGAGTGGACCCTCTTCGACTTCGCCCTGTGGACGATCGGCGCCCAGGTGGTGCCGGTCTACCCCACCTCGTCGGCGGAACAGTGTTTCTGGATGCTCTACGACGCCGAGTGCACGGCCGCGATCGTGGAGCACGAGGACCACGCGATGACCATCGCCACCGTCATCGACCGGCTGCCGCAGCTGCGCGAGCTGTGGCAGCTGGACGCGGGCTGTGTGCAGGAGCTGTACGACGCCGGCGCCCACCTCGACGACGACGTGGTCCACCGGCACCGGCAGGCGGTCACCCCCGACTCCGTCGCCACCATCATCTACACCTCCGGCACCACCGGCCGCCCCAAGGGCTGTGTCATCTCGCACGGCAACCTCATGTACGAGGCGGACACCGTCATCGAGCGCTGGGAGCCGGTGTTCCACTCCAAGAAGGGCGACGAGGCCGCGACCCTTCTCTTCCTGCCGCTCGCCCATGTCTTCGGGCGGATGGTGCAGGTCGCCGCGATCCGCGGCCGGGTCCGCTTCGGCCACCAGCCGCAGATGAACGCCGCCGCGCTGATGCCCGACCTCGCCGCGTTCAAGCCGACGTTCTTCCTCGGGGTGCCGTACATCTTCGAGAAGGTGTTCAACGCCTCGCGCCGCAAGGCGGAGAAGGAGGGCAAGGCGGGCGCCTTCGAGAAGGCCGTCGACATCGCGGTGAAGTACGCGGACGCCATGGAGGCGAAGTCCTGGGGCATCGGGCCCGGCCCTTCGGCGGGGCTGCGCATGCAGCATCAGCTCTTCGACAAGCTCGTCTACTCGAAGATGCGGGCGGCGATGGGCGGCCGCATCAAGCAGGCGATGACCGGCGGTTCGGCCATGGACCGCCGGCTCGGCCTGTTCTTCGCGGGCGCCGGCATCCACATCTACGAGGGCTACGGCCTCACCGAGTCGACGGCCGCCGCCACCGCGAACCCGCCCGAGCGCACCCGCTACGGCACCGTCGGACAGCCCATCCCCGGCATGACCGTGCACATCGCGGACGACGGCGAGATCTGGCTGCGCGGTGACAACGTCTTCCAGGGCTACCTCAACAACCAGAAGGCCACCGACGCGACCCTGCACGACGGCTGGCTCGCCACCGGCGACCTGGGCTCCCTCGACGAGGACGGCTACCTCACCATCACCGGCCGCAAGAAGGAGATCCTGGTCACCTCCGGCGGCAAGAGCGTCTCGCCGGGCCAGTTGGAGGAGCGCGTCCGGGACCATCCGCTGGTCTCCCAGTGCATCGTCGTCGGCAACGACCGCCCGTACATCGCCGCCCTGGTCACCCTCGACCAGGAGGCCGTCGAGCACTGGCTCGCGATGCGCGGCAAGCCGCGGATGACAGCGGCCGAACTGGTGCGGGACGCGGACCTGGAGACCGAGGTACGGCGGGCCGTGGTCGCCGCCAACACCCTGGTCTCGCAGGCCGAGTCGATCCGGACCTTCCGCATCCTGGCCCAGCCGTTCACCGAGGAGCACGGCCTGCTGACGCCGTCGCTGAAGCTGAAGCGCAAGGCCATCGAGAACGCGTACGTCAACGAGGTCGAGGCCTTGTACCGGGCCTGAGGGCGTTTCCGGGAGATTCTGTCGTCTTCCGCTCGATTCCGTCGTCAGGAATGCATCACGGCTCGTGATCGTTGACGATGGGAGTACCACCTGACGACAACCGTAAGGATCAAGAGCTCGTGAGCAGCAAGGTCCCCCCGATCATCCTGAACAACGGCGTCGAGATGCCCCAGCTGGGCTTCGGCGTCTGGCAGGTGCCGGACGACGAGGCGCAGCAGGCGGTCGCGACCGCCCTGGAGGCCGGGTACCGCAGCATCGACACAGCGGCGATCTACGGCAACGAAGAGGGCACCGGCAAGGCCATCACCTCCTCCGGCATCCCCCGCGAGGACGTGTTCGTCACCACCAAGCTCTGGAACAGCGATCAGGGGTACGACGCCACCCTGCGCGCCTTCGACACCTCCCTGGAGAAGCTCGGCCTGGACTACGTGGATCTGTACCTGATCCACTGGCCGCTGCCGGCCCGGGACAAGTACGTCGACACGTACAAGGCGTTCGAGAAGCTGCACGCCGACGGCCGGGTCCGTGCGATCGGCGTCTCCAACTTCTACCCGGAGCACCTGCAGCGGCTCATCGCCGAGACCTCGGTCATCCCGGCGGTCAACCAGATCGAGCTGCACCCGCACCTCCAGCAGCACGCCTCCCGTGAGTTCCACGCGGAGCAGGGCATCGCCACCGAGGCCTGGTCCCCGCTCGGCCAGGGCAAGGGCCTCCTGGAGGTCCCGGCGATCGTCGCCATCGCCCAGAAGCACGGCCGCACCCCGGCCCAGGTCGTCCTGCGCTGGCACCTCCAGCTCGGCAACGTGGTGATCCCCAAGTCCGTGACCCCGTCCCGGATCAAGGAGAACATCGAGGTCTTCGACTTCAGCCTGGACACCGAGGACCTGGCCGCGATCAGCGCCCTCAACGAGGACCGCCGCATCGGCCCGGACCCGGCGACGTTCGACATCGGCTGAGGCCATGAACCGGGGAGGGCCCGGACGGGACCACCGTCCGGGCCTTCGTCATGTCCGTGGCTCGTCACCACATGCCCCTCGAAGCCGCCGCGGCGCGCACCAACCCGCGCTCACCTCAGTTGGGCTGCCCGATCGGCCGGACGACGACCGTGTTGACGTCGACTCCCGCGGGCTGCCGGATGGCCCACACGACCGAGTCGGCGATCTGGTCGGCGGTGAGGAGATTCCCCGGCGGAAGGCTGCCGTAGCTGTCCCAGAACGGGGTCTCCGTCCGGCCCGGCGCGATGTGGGTCACGCCCACTCCCCACTCGGTGACCTGCCGCCGGGTGTTCTCGGCCAGCCCGGTCACCGCCCACTTGGTTGCCCCGTAGATGTTGCCGGGCCCGTTCACGAAGCCGGCGACACTGCCCACCAGCACGATCCGGCCACGGGTCTCCTTGAGGGCGTCGATCGAGGCGCGGATCAGCAGGGCCGGGCCGAGGACGTTGGTCAGCACCATCTCGGTCCAGCCGGACGGGTCGCCCTCGGCGACCGTGTCGTGGGTGGCGAAACCGGCGTTGGCGACGACCGTGTCCAGCCGGCCGAAGGACTTGAGTGTCGTGTCGACCGCGGCCTGGACGTCCCCGTACTCGGCCGCACTCCCGACGATCGTCAGCAGGCCGTCGGGATTGCCGAGCTCCTCGGCGAAGCCCCGCAGCCGCTCCTCCCCACGCCCGGTGACGGTCACCCGGTGCCCGGCGTCCAGCAACTGCCGCGCGACCGCGGCCCCGATGCCGCTGCCGCCACCCGTGATCAGTGCGACCGGTGCATCACTCATGACTACCCCCTGTTTTCGGTGAACGTCGCGCAGTAGATCACTTGGAGCGTTCTCGAAGTCAAGGACCGGAGGCGACGAGAAGGGCGTCAGACCGGACGGACCGCCGTGTGCACCGTGCGGGCCGTCAGGACGAACACGTCCGGGCGGTGGTGCAGGCTCGCCTTGTCGTCGGGGTCGACGAGCCGGTCGAGCGTGGCACGGTCGTCGGCGTCGAGGCGCTCGCCGAGCACGTCCCGCATCCGGGTGAAGGCGGTCACGGCACACCGGCGGGCCCGGTCGGTGGTGGGGGCGGGCAGGTCGAGGAGGAAGCTGCGGGTTCCGGTCGGCTTCAGCCCCACGGACGTCATCAGCGCCGCCCAGTCCTCGATCTCGTCGACCGAGCCGGGCAGCGCGGCCCGCATCTCGGTGAACCACTCCTCGTGCACCGCGTCGAGCCGGGCCTGCAGCCCCGGGCGGCCGATGCCGATGTCGCGCGGCAGATACCGGGTGGGCAGGCTGCCCTCCAGCAGGGCGAGGGTGCCGCCGGGCGCGAGCCGCGCGGCGAACGCTGCCAGAGCCGCCTTCTGGTCACCGAGGTGGTGCACGCTCCAGCTGGCCCACAGCAGATCGGCGGGATAGTCCAAGTCGCCCAACACCTCGGGCAGTTCACCGGCGAGCGTGCCGAACCGGTCCGCGACACCGAGCCGCCCGGCCCGCTCCCGGGCCCGCTCCAGCAGCGGCTCCGACCCGTCGACGGCGACGACCCGGGCACCCGGAAAAGTGTCGGCGAGCAGACATGACACCACCCCCGGCCCACTGCCCGCGTCGACGACGAGCCCTGGCTCGGTCTGCCGCTTGGCCAGCCAGGCCATGGCGTGCTCGTACAGGGGCGTGTACAGCTCGGCCTGGTCCTCTAGCATCGGAGCCATCTCGGCCCAGTCGATGTCGGTGTGGTGATTGTGGTCGTGCGCCATGGTGGCCACCCTCTCGTCCGCGTACGACCAGCGTGCGCCGACGCACCGAAAGGAGACCAGCAGCGTTGCCGGGACGGCAAAAAGCGGGGTACGGATGATGCCGCCGGGACCTGTCAGAGCGGCACTGACAAACCCCGGCGGCAACGCACGCCCCTAAGGGGCGCGGGGAACTGCGCGATCGACCACACTCAACCCGCAGTCACCAACGCACCGTTAAGGCAACGGCGGGTAGGCATTCTGCATCAACTGCTGGAACTGCGCCGAGAACCAGTGCCCGGACAACGGCGCGTTCGGCAGCGCACCGGACATGTGGTTGTTGTTGCGCGGGTTACCCGTGTACGTCGGGTCGCACATCCGGTCGAAGCCCTTGCCCTCGTCGTTCGGGACGGCACTGCTGGCGCCGTCGGACTCACCCGGCGGCTTGATCCAGACGTACGCGTCGATCCCGGCCGCCGGACTGGCCTGCGGACGCTCACCGAGGCCGGCGCCGGACTGGTTGCACCAGTTGCCGGTGTTGAGGCGCCGGTCGATACGGCCGCCGTCGACATAGGTGTCCACGTCGGTCTTGGCGCCGGGACCGGTCGGCCGGGCGCTGCCGCCCCAGCCGTTGCGGGAGGTGTCGATGAGCATGCCGACGCCCGAGGGGAAGCCCTGGTTCACGGCCTCCTGGCGGAAGGCCTGGGCGTAGGAGAGCTCGTCGACGTACCGGTTCCAGTCGACCCACTTCGACTCGCGCACGGACTTGCCGTTCACGGAGTCGTTGATGGTGTAGTACGGCTCCTTCAACGCGCTGTAGTTGGCGGTGTTGGTGATGAAGCCGTGGACGTCGTTCAGCGTGGCGCCCTCGGCGGTCGCCGCCTGCTTGATCGTCTGGACGGTCGCCGAGAAGTTGTCGTCCCAGCCGAGCCAGCCGTGGTGCCCGGCGTCCACGTAGTTGTAGACGTTGGGGACGTCACCGAGCTTGTTCAGCGCGTAGCCGACACCCTTGATGTAGTTGCCGTTCGCCTTCATCGTGTCGCAGTTGGGGGTGGCGGTGTTGCGGGGCGAGACGTTGGTGACGAGGTTCGGCAGGGAGTCGAGCTCGACCGTGGTGACGATCCGCAGCGAGGCGTACTTGGGATCGGCGAGGATCGCGGCGATCGGGTCGATGTACTGCGTCTTGTACTTGTCGATGTCCGTCGGCCCGAACTCACCGTTGGAGGCGAGCGCCGCGCAGTCGCGGCCCGGCAGGTCGTAGATCACCAGCTGGACGGCGAGTTCGCCGCTGCCCTTCTGCTTCAGGGCCTCGTCGAGGTGCGCCCGCAGGCCCATCTTCCCGCCGGCGCCGTTGATCGCGGCCACCCGGTCCAGCCACACACCGGTGGGCTGGTTGGCGATCCGGCTGCCGCCGGGCTCGGCGGCGGCATTGGCGGCCCACTCCGGGTTCACGTACACCTTGGCGCCGCTGTAGGGGTTGTCGACCCGGTTGCCGGTGCCGGGGTCCGGCGGATTGGTGGGGCCGCCGCCACCGTCGTCGACGTTGCAGGTCACGCCGTCGAGGGTGAAGGTGGCCGGGACGGCGTTGGTGCCGCTGTAGGTGCCCTGGAAGCCGAAGCTGGTCGAACCGCCGGTGGCGAGCGTGCCGTTGTAGCTCTCGTTGAGCGCGGTGACGGCCGTGCCGCTCTGGCTGACCTTGGCGTTCCAGCCGCTGGTGACCTTCTGGTTACCGGCGTACGACCACTTCACCGCCCAACTCGACTTGGGGGCACTGTTGTTGGTGATCGTCACGTTGGCGGTGAAGCCGGTACCCCAGTCGTTCTGCACCTTGTAGTCCACGGTGCAGGGGATCGCCGAGATGCCGACGTCCCCGGGATAGGCGGCGACCGCGGTGCCGGAGGCGCCGGCGACCAGGGCCAGCGCCGCGAGGAACGCAGTTCTGGTACGACTCATGAGTGCGGGTTTCCTTCTCGGTTGCGGGTGTCAGCCGTTCAGGGCGCGCAGAGGGGCACGCAGCCCGTATTCGTTCGTCGAGCAGGCCGAAGAGGCGCCGGAATGCGCCGAGTTGATGTGGGGCAGGCCGAGCCGGCACTCCTCGTGCAGGGAATGCGTCACGGCACGCTGACGGACCCGACGAGGGTCACGGCGCCGGCGACGGCTAAAAGTACTGAACGCGGGGGGTGTCGCATGAGCGACTCCTTGCAGATCAGCGGGCCGTGACGGCCGCGTCGACTGATGGAATCGCTCCCACTGGTGTCACCGAAGCTAGCGCCAAGTGACGTTAAAGAACAGAGGAGTCACTTGACTTTTCCTCGCCCCCGTTCGTCGAATCTTTTCGACTCTTCAAGCACCTTGACCCCTCACCCCCTCTTCCCCACTATGGGAGCGCTCCCACTGGTTCAAGCCTTGACTTCTCCGAGCCGCAAGGAGGAACCAGCACATGGCACCGAGAAGGAGACGCCGGACTGCCCGGCGCTTATGGACAGCTGTCGTGGCCGCGCTGGCCCTGCCGTTCACGATGCTGAGTACGGGTTCAACTCCCGCACAGGCAGCGGCAGTTCAGTGCAGCGTCGACTACAAGACCAATGACTGGGGCTCCGGCTTCACCACGGACGTGACGATCACCAACCGTGGTACGGACGCCATCAACGGCTGGACGCTGACGTACGCCTACACGGGCAACCAGAAGCTGTCCAACGGCTGGAACGGGACCTGGTCCCAGTCCGGTCAGAACATCACGGTGAAGAACGCCGCGTACAACGGGACCATCGCGGCCGGCGCCGCGGTCTCCACCGGCGCGCAGTTCAGCTACAGCGGCACCAACGCCGCGCCCACGTCGTTCGCGGTCAACGGCACCGCGTGCGTCGGTGCCCACCAGCCGCCGATCACGGTGCTGACCAGCCCGGCCGCGGGCGCCGTCTACACCCAGGGCGACGCCGTCCCGCTCGCGGCGACCGCCGCGGCCGCGGACAACGCGACCATCAGCAAGGTGGAGTTCTACGACAACACCACGCTGCTGGGCACCGACACGACCGCGCCGTACTCTCTTTCGGTCTCAAGTTTGACCGTGGGCAGTCATTCCCTGCTGGCGAAGGCGTACGACAGTCTGGGCGCGTCGGCCGAGTCGACCCCGGTCGGCATCACGGTCGCCTCGGGTCCCGCCGTGGTGGCCTCGACCACCCAACTCGCCGTCCAGCAAGGCAAGACGGCCACCTACGACATCAAGCTGTCGACCCAGCCGTCCGCCAACGTGACCGTCACGACGGCACGGGCGAGCGGCAACTCGGGCCTGTCCGTGACCGGCGGGGCTTCCCTGATCTTCACTCCGTCGAACTGGAACACGGCCCAGAAGGTGACCATCACCGCCGACTCCTCGGGCACCGGCGCGGCGACCTTCGAGTCGTCGGCCACGGGCCACGCGAAGGCGGCGGTGACGGTCACCCAGATCGCCGCGTCGAAGGAGTACGACGCCCGCTTCCTGGAGCTGTACGGGAAGATCACCAACCCGGCGAACGGCTACTTCTCCCCCGAGGGCATTCCCTACCACTCGGTGGAGACGCTGATCGTCGAGGCGCCCGACCACGGCCATGAGACCACGTCGGAGGCGTACAGCTACCTCCTGTGGCTCCAGGCCATGTACGGCAAGGTGACGGGCGACTGGAGCAAGTTCAACGGCGCCTGGGATCTCATGGAGAAGTACATGATCCCGACCCACGCCGACCAGCCGACCAACTCCTTCTACAACGCCTCCAAGCCGGCGACCTACGCGCCCGAGCTGGACACCCCGAACGAGTATCCGGCGAAGCTCGACTCGTCGGTCTCGGTCGGCTCCGACCCGATCGCGTCCGAGCTGAAGTCGGCGTACGGCACGGACGACATCTACGGCATGCACTGGCTCCAGGACGTCGACAACGTCTACGGCTACGGCAACGAGCCGGGCAAGTGCGAGGCGGGCCCGACGGCCACCGGACCGTCGTACATCAACACCTTCCAGCGCGGTGCGGAGGAGTCGGTGTGGGAGACGGTGCCGCAGCCGACCTGTGACCAGTTCAAGTACGGCGGCACCAACGGCTACTTGGACCTGTTCACCGGTGACTCCTCCTACTCCAAGCAGTGGAAGTTCACCAACGCCCCGGACGCCGACGCGCGGGCCGTGCAGGCCGCGTACTGGGCGGACGTCTGGGCGAAGCAGCAGGGCAAGGGCAGTGACGTCTCCACGACCGTCGGCAAGGCCGCGAAGATGGGCGACTACCTGCGCTACGCGATGTACGACAAGTACTTCAAGAAGATAGGGAATTGCGTCGGGCCGTCGGCCTGCGCGGCCGGCAGCGGCAAGAACTCCTCGATGTACCTGCTGTCCTGGTACTACGCGTGGGGCGGAGCGACGGACACCAGCGCCGGCTGGGCCTGGCGCATCGGTTCCAGCCATGCGCACAGCGGCTATCAGAACCCCCTGGCCGCCTATGCGCTCAGCTCGTTCGCCGACCTCAAGCCCAAGTCCTCGACGGGCGCGGCGGACTGGAACACCTCGCTCACCCGGCAGCTGGAGTTCTACCGCTGGCTGCAGTCGAACGAGGGTGCCATCGCGGGCGGTGCGACCAACAGCTGGGCGGGCCGCTACGCGACCCCGCCGGCCGGAAAGTCCACCTTCTACGGCATGTACTACGACCAGCAGCCCGTCTACCACGACCCGCCGTCCAACCAGTGGTTCGGCTTCCAGGCGTGGTCGATGGAGCGGGTCGCCGAGTACTACCAGCAGACGGGGAACGCGCAGGCCAAGGCGGTCCTCGACAAGTGGGTCGACTGGGCGCTGTCCAAGACCACGATCAACCCGGACGGCACCTACCAGATCCCCGCCACCCTCCAGTGGTCGGGCCAGCCCGACACCTGGAACGCCTCCAGCCCCGGCTCCAACAGCGGGCTGCACGTCACCGTCGCCGACTACACCAACGACGTGGGTGTGGCCGCCGCGTACGCCAAGACCCTGACGTACTACGCGGACCGCTCGGGTGACACCGAGGCCGCGACGACGGCGAAGAAGCTCCTCGACGGCATGTGGGGCAACTACCAGGACAGCCTGGGCGTCGCGGTGCCGGAGAACCGGGCGGACTACAACCGGTTCGACGACAGCGTCTACATCCCGTCCGGCTGGACCGGCAAGATGCCGAACGGCGACGCGATCAACTCCTCGTCCACCTTCGAGTCCATCAGGTCCTTCTACAAGAACGACCCGGCCTGGTCGAAGATCCAGGCGTATCTCGCGGGCGGCGCGGTGCCGTCGTTCACGTACCACCGTTTCTGGGCCCAGGCGGACATCGCCCTGGCCATGGGTTCGTACGCGGAGCTTCTCGAATAGCCCCCGCCAGGCGCTCCGCCTGAGGAGCACCGCGTACCTGGTCCCGTCACCTGACGACGGGACCGACCGGCCGGGCGGCCCCTTCCCGCACTGGGGGCCGCCCGGCACCTCTCGCACGGAGCGGAAAGCGCTTACCCCCTCTCCTTCCCGGCGCGCTCCTCCGCCCTCCCCCTCTCCTCCCCGGCGCGCTCCTCCGCCCTCCCCCTCCCCTCCACCCCCACATCCCGGAAAGGACACCCCCGTGCGAAGAACCCGCATCCTCACGGCCGTCCTCGCTCTCGCGGCCGGCCTGCTCGCGGGCACCCCGCCCGCGCTGGCGGCCCACAGCGCGTCGCAGATGACGCTCGCCGCGGACACCTACACCTGGAAGAACGCCCGCATCGACGGCGGCGGTTTCGTCCCCGGCATCGTCTTCAACCGCTCCGAGAAGAACCTCGCCTACGCCCGCACCGACATCGGCGGCGCCTACCGCTGGCAGGAGTCGAGCAAGACCTGGACGCCGCTGCTGGACTCGGTCGGCTGGAACGACTGGGGGCACACGGGCGTGGTCAGCCTGGCCTCCGACGCGGTGAACCCGGACAAGGTGTACGCGGCCGTAGGGACGTACACCAACAGCTGGGACCCCAAGAACGGCGCGGTCCTGCGCTCGTCGGACCGTGGCGCCAGCTGGCAGAAGGCGGATCTGCCGTTCAAGCTGGGCGGCAACATGCCCGGCCGCGGCATGGGCGAGCGACTCGCCGTCGACCCGAACAAGAACAGCGTGCTGTATCTGGGCGCGCCGAGCGGCAAGGGACTGTGGCGGTCCACGGACTCCGGGGCGAGCTGGTCGCAGGTCACCACCTTCCCCAACGTCGGCAACTACGTGCAGGACCCCGGCGACACCTCCGGCTACGCCAGCGACAACCAGGGCGTCGTCTGGGTGACCTTCGACGAGAAGACGGGTACGTCGGGCAGCGCGACGCAGACGATCTACGTCGGGGTCGCCGACCTGCAGAACTCGGTGTACCGCTCGACGGACGGGGGCGCGACCTGGTCGCGGCTCGCCGGTCAGCCGACGGGATATCTGGCCCACAAGGGCGTGCTGGACGCGACGAACGGCTACCTCTATCTCGCCTACAGCGACAAGGGCGGCCCGTACGACGGCGGCAAGGGCCAGTTGTGGCGGTACGCGACGGCGACGGGCACCTGGACGAACATCAGCCCGGTGGCGGAGGCGGACACGTACTACGGCTTCAGCGGTCTGACGGTCGACCGCCGGCACCCGGGAACGCTGATGGCGACGGGCTACAGCTCCTGGTGGCCCGACACGCAGATCTTCCGCTCGACGGACAGCGGCGCGACGTGGACCCGGGCGTGGGACTACAGCTCCTACCCCAGCCGCTCGAACCGCTACACGATGGACGTCTCCAGCACCCCCTGGTTGACCTGGGGCGCGAACCCGTCCCCGCCCGAACAGGCGCCGAAACTGGGGTGGATGACGGAGTCACTGGAGATCGACCCGTTCAACTCGGACCGGATGATGTACGGGACGGGTGCGACGATCTACGGCACGGAGAACCTCACCAACTGGGATGCCGGGAGCCAGTTCACCATCAAGCCGATGGTGCGGGGCCTGGAGGAGACGGCGGTCAACGACCTCGCCGCGCCCCCGTCGGGCGGGGCGCTGCTGTTCAGCGCACTCGGTGACATCGGCGGCTTCCGGCACACGGACCTCACCAAGGTCCCGTCGATGATGTACACGCAGCCGAACTTCACCACCACGACCAGCCTGGACTTCGCGGAGACGAACCCGAACACGGTCGTCCGGGTCGGTGACCTCGACGCGGGCCCGCACATCGCGTTCTCGACGGACAACGGCGCCAACTGGTTCGGCGGGACCGATCCTTCGGGCGTGAGCGGCGGCGGGACGGTCGCGGCGGCGTCGGACGGCAGCCGCTTCGTGTGGAGCCCGGCGGGTGCGGGCGTCCAGTACACGACGGGTTTCGGTACGCCGTGGTCGGCGTCGTCGGGCATCCCGGCAGGCGCGACGGTCGAATCGGACCGAGTGGACCCGAAGACGTTCTACGGCTTCAAGTCGGGCAAGTTCTACGTGAGTTCGGACGGCGGCGCGACCTTCACGGCGTCCTCCGCCACCGGCCTCCCTTCGGGCGACAGCGTCCGCTTCAAGGCGCTGCCCGGCACGAAGGGGGACGTGTGGCTGGCGGGCGGCGCGAGTGACGGTGCGTACGGCCTGTGGCACTCGACGAACGGCGGCACGACGTTCACCAAGCTCGCCAACGTCGAGCAGGCCGACACGATCGGCTTCGGCAAGGCGGCGACGGGTGCGTCGTACCAAACCCTGTACACCAGCGCGAAAATCGCGGGCGTCCGCGGCATCTTCCGCTCCACGGACAAGGGTTCGACCTGGACCCGCATCAACGACGACGCGCACCAATGGGCTTTCACGGGCGCGGCGATAACAGGCGACCCGAGGATCTACGGCCGTGTCTACATCTCGACGAACGGCCGGGGCGTCATCTACGGCGACACGACCGGCGGCGACACGGACCCGCCCCCCACCCCCACAGGCGCCTGCGCGGTGACCTACAAGATCACGAACCAATGGTCGGGCGGCTTCCAGGCAGACATCCAGCTCACCAACACCGGCACAACCCCCTGGACGGGATGGTCACTTGACTGGACCTTCCTGAACGGCCAGTCCATCACCCAACTCTGGAACGCCGACTACACCCAGTCGGGTACGACAGTCACCGCGAAGAACGTCACGTGGAACGCCAACGTGGCGGCAGGCTCATCGGTGAGCTTCGGCTTCACGGGAAGCTGGTCGGGGACGAACGGCAAACCGACCGCGTTCAAGGTGGGCGATCAGAGCTGTAGCCTCGGGTGACTCCACTCGGAGGGGGTGTACGGGGTGCACGCCGTACACCCCCTCCGAAGGTTCATCCGGCGTACCGCTCGGCCAACTCCCCGATCACCACTGCGAGTCGCTCGCGCAGCTCGGGCGGCTCCAGCACCTCGACACCCGCGCCCATCGACAGGAACTCACCGAGCGCGCGGTCGATCGACTCGATCGGCACCGTGGCCTGTCTCCAGCCGTCGACGTCCGCCGGACCGTACGACGTCGCCCTCGGGTGCGTCACCCCCGGCGCCAGCCGGACCAACGCCTCCTCCCGGTACAGGCGTTCGTGGAAGTCGCGCTGGTATGCCTTCCAGTACGCGGGCAGATCGAAGTCATCCGGGCGGCTGAACTCCTCGTCGGACGTGGCGAGTTCGAGGATCTGGTCGACGCGGAAGGTACGCGGACCCGGTCCCGCGACCACGTACCAGCGGCCCGCCTTCAACACCAGCCCGTACGGCTCAAGGCGTCGCTCCACGTCCGTCGGACGGGCCCAGCGGCGGTACCGCACATGCAGCACCCGCCCGTTCCAGACCGCGTCCGCCACCGCGGGCAGGTACGGCGCCTCGTCGGCCTGCGCGTACCAGCCGGGCGCGTCCAGGTGGAACCGCCCGCTGATCCGGTCGGCATGAGCACGCAGCTCCGCCGGCAGCGCGGCCCGCACCTTCAGCTGGGCGGCCGCCAGCACCGACCCCAGCCCCAGTTCGGCGGCCGGACCGGGGGCGCCCGCCAGGAAGAGAGCCTCCGCCTCGTCGGCGGTCAGGCCGGTGAGCCGGGTGCGGTAGCCGTCCAGGAGGCGGTAGCCGCCGGCGTGACCGGCGTCGCCGTACAGCGGGACGCCGGCCGCGCCCAGCGCCTCCACGTCCCGGTACACCGTGCGCACCGAGACCTCCAGCTCCTCCGCGAGCTGGGCGGCGGTCATCCGGCCCCGGGTCTGGAGCAGCAGGAGGATCGAGACGAGTCGACTGGACTTCACCCCCACAGAATCCCAGACTCCACTGACAGAGGATGTCAGTGAAGCCGTCCTACCGTCCCCCCATGAGCTTCACCGAGAAACTGCTGACCGTGCCGCCGCCCATCGAGGTCGCAGGCCGGCACATCAAGCGCTACCACGTCACCACCGACCCGTCAGGCATCGCGCCCGACGTCGAGAAGGCGGCGTACGAGATCCTCCCGGAGCTGCTGCCGGAGCCGGACGGCACTCCGCCCGCGACCTTCGTCGTGCTGCACCGGGGCGAGGACACCGGCGCCTATCTCAACGCCTACAGCTGGGTCTGGGACAACGTGCTCCACTTCCGGGGCGCCGCGGCCGGTCAGCCGGCGCTGCGGTGCCCGGACGTCGACCCGACCCACTTCGTCAAACCCGAAGTGCCCTGGATCGGCTGCGTGTGGGAGCTGCCGCCGATCCTGCACGAACGGGACGCCTGGGTACGGCACTTGCTCGCACCCGAAGTCCCGGACCTGGACGCCTACTTGGCCGACTCGCTGCCCGCAGGAACCACAGGAGACCGCTCATGAGCAGCCCGCACGACTTCGACTTCCTCCACGGCGACTGGCAGGTGCTCAACCGCCGCCGCACCGACTTCCTCGACCCGGACAGCGACTTGGAGGAGTTTCCCGCCGGCAGCCGCTGCTGGCCGCTGTTCGACGGCACCGCGAACATCGACGAGATCGACATGCCGCACCTGGCCGCGAAGGGCGCGACCCTGCGGCTCTTCGACGGGGAGAGCCGGCAGTGGTCGCTCAACTGGGCGTCCAGCCGCACCGGGACGCTGTTCCCGCCGGTCGTCGGTCAATTCGCCGAGGGACGTGGGGAGTTCTACGGCGACGACGCGCACGACGGCAAGGACGTACGGGTGCGGTTCGTGTGGTCGGACGTGTCCGTCACCGGTGCCCGCTGGGAGCAGGCGTTCTCGCTCGACGGCGGGGACACCTGGCTGACCAACTGGGTCATGGAGTTCACCCGGGCTTCCTGAACGCCCGCAGCGTGAAGACGGGGTCCGCGCGTGGCCGGTCCTGGTCGGGCAGGGCCTGAAGGCGTACGGCGAGTTCCTCGGTGCGCGGGTCACCGGGCGGCAGCATGGTGAACCAGCCGCGCCGCAGGTCGGCGGCGGTGCGCCGGGGGCTGCGGCCCTGCCCGAGGCCGGTGAAACGGGCCTGCCCGGCGGCGACCAGGCCCTGCGCGGCGGCGTACGACTCCACCCGGCGCGCGGCATCGGGCGCGGGCCGGCGCGGGCGCGGGGCGAGGACCGCGTCGACGTCGCTGCCGACGTCATGGGCGGCGGCCTTGTCGACGGTGGTGACGTACACACCGCCCGGCCGCAGCACCCGGGCGCACTCGGCGACGATGCTGCGGGCGTCGTCCGGGTCGTGGATGAGGTGCAGCAGCCACACGCTGGTCACCGCGTCGAACACCCCGTCGGGAAACGGCAGTCGGCGGCCGTCGCCGAGGACGATCGCGCCGGGCAGCCGGGCCGCGGCCATCCGGGCCATGCCGTACGTCAGGTCGGCGCCGGTCACCCGCAGCGCGGGCCGCGCGGTCGCGAACCGGCGGGTGACGATGCCGGTGCCGCAGGCCGCGTCGAGGAGACGGCGGGCGTCCGGCGGGATCAGGCCGAGCACCGCGTCGGCGGCCGCGGCGGCGCGGGGTTCACCGCCGCGGGTGGTGTCGTAGGCGTCGGCTTCCTTGTCGTAGTCCAGCACGCCGTCACTGGGCTCCGTGACCGGGGGCCAGCGCCGCCACCCGCTGGGCGAGCTCGAAGTCCTTCTCGGTGACGGCGCCGCCGGCACTGTGGGTGTTCACACTCAGGGCGATGGTGTTGTAACCGAGGGTGAGGTCGGAGTGGTGGTCGAGCTCCTCCTGGACCTGGGCGATGTGGACGACCATCGCGGTGGCCGCGAAGTGCGAGGGCAGCCGGTAGGAGCAGGTGAGGTGATCACCGTCGACCGACCAGCCCGGCAGTTCCGCGAGCCGGTCCTCGATCTCCTTCTGCGACAGCGGTTCCACGGCCATGTCGCCGCTCCTTCCTGGACTGGTGGTGCGGTGGGGGTGTTCTCTCAGCGTGCCACAGGCGGACGTCGGAAGCCCTGGTCAGACGGCCCCGCGACGAGAGAACCGGGGCAACCGATCCGCACGGTCCCGATCGGTTTCGTCTACGGTCGTCCCATGACCACCACCACTGCCGAAGACCGGGCCGTGGGCCCGCTGCTGCGGGCCTGGCGGGAGCAGCGTCGGGTCAGTCAGCTGGAGCTGGCGCTGCGGGCCGACTCCTCCGCGCGGCACATCAGCTTCATCGAGACGGGACGTTCGCGGCCGAGCGAGGAGATGGTGCTGCGGCTGGCGGAGCATCTGGACGTGCCGGTCCGGGAGCGCAACGCGCTGCTGCTGGCGGCGGGTTACGCCCCGCACTACTCGGAGACCCCGCTGGCGGCCCCGGAGCTCGACGCCCTGCGGGACGGCATCGAGCGGCTCATCCAGGGCTACGAGCCGTACCCGGCGCTGGTGTTGGACGCCATGTACAACGTGGTCGCCGCCAACCGCGGCATCCTGATGCTGCTCGACGACATCCCGGAGTCGCTGCTCGCACCCCCGCTCAACGCCATGCGGCTGACGCTGCACCCGGAGGGCATGGCGCCCCGCATCCGCAACCTGCGGGCCTGGCGCGGGCATCTCCTGGAGCAGATGGAGCGACAGATCGCCCTGCGCCGCTCGGAGCCGCTGCGGGCGCTGTACGAGGAGGTGGCGGCGTATCCGCTCGCCCGCGAGGACGACGAGGACGACGACGGCGAAGAGCTGGACGCGCCCGCGTACTTCGCGCTGCCGATGCGGATCGAGCACGAGGGCCGGGTGCTGTCGTTCGTCTCGTCCATCTCCACCTTCAACACCCCCATGGACGTGACCGTCGCCGAACTGGCCATCGAGACGTTCCTCCCGGCCGACCCGGCGACGGTCAAGTACCTTCAGGGGTTCGTGTCCTGACGTGCCCTCAGGGCGGCGTACTGGAGTGCGGCGAACCCGGCGACGGTGAGGGCCTGGAGGACGGTCCACACCGCACCCGCGGTGCTCGGCGAGAGCCACAGCGCCAACGCGACACAACTCAAGGCCGTCCAGGCGAGGTTGGCCTCGACGACGGCGCGGACCGGCAGTGCGGCCGGACGGGGAAGCGAGGCGAGCCGTCCGACACCGGCGGCGTACACCACCAGGAACGCGCCGAGTTCGAGCAGCAGCGTCGGCCCGACGCCGAGGAACCGGCCGAGCGGCCCGGACGCGGCAAGGTAGGCGAGGCCGTTCGCGCCCGTCACCAGCGCGTCCAGGGCGAGGAAGCGGCGCAGCGCGGTGTGCGGGTCGGAGGTGCGGGCGAGGGCGGACAACTGGGCTGCGGACATGGCGAATCAGCCTCCGTCGAGGTAGGTGCACGAAACGGGAAAAGGGAAGGGAACCCGGGTTCCGGACCGGAGTGCGCCGGCCCGGAACCCGGTGGCTCCACCATCCCGCGCGCGCCCTCAACGGTCGATTACACGCGCGGTAATTGCGTGGCCCGCTCGTCCTGAACGGTCGATGACGCGCGGAGCAGTCGCGTGGCCCGCGTGCGGACCAGGCGCCCTCCGCCGCCCCGCGTGGCGAGCGCCTCACCTCCGATCACGTGAGACTGACACCGGAACATGACACACTGCCTCGGATACTTCGGCGCGTAGGGGAGGCGTGGCGTGAGTGAGCGGCGGCCTGCGCCCACGGTGGGTCAGGTGGTGCTCGGCAAGCGGCTCCAGGAGCTGCGGGAGGCGGCCGGGCTGAAGCGCGAGGAGGCCGCGAAGGTCCTGCGCGTGGCTCCGGCGACCGTGCGGCGCATGGAAATGGCCGAGGTCTCCCTGAAGATCCCTTACGTTCAGCTGCTGTTGTCGACGTACGGCGTCTCCGAGGAGGAGGCGGACGCGTTCATCGCGCTGGCCGAGGAGGCGAACCAGCCGGGCTGGTGGCAGCGGTTCCACGACGTGCTGCCGGACTGGTTCAGCCTGTACGTGAGCCTGGAGGGCGCGGCCCGCATCATCCGCTCCTACGAGCCCCACTTCGTGCCGGGCCTGCTCCAGACCGAGGCGTACGCGCGTGCCGTGATGGAGGCGGGGACGATCGCGCAGGCGGGCCCGGACACCGTCGAGCGGCATGTGGCCCTGCGGATGACCCGCCAGCAGCTCCTGGAGCGCCCCGACCCGCCCCACCTGTGGGTGATCATGGACGAGACGGTGCTGGCCCGGCCGGTCGGCCACGGCGGCGGAGTCATGCGGGAACAGCTGGACAAACTGCTGGAGTTCGCCGAGCGCGACCGGATCACGCTGCAGATAGCCGAGTTCGCCGCGGGCCCGCACCCGGGGACGTACGCCCCCTTCTCCCTCTTCCGCTTCGCCGAGCCCGAACTGCCCGACATGGCGTTCACCGAGTATCTGACCGGCGCCCTGTACCTGGACTCCCGCAGGGAGGTCTCCCTGCATCTGGAGGTCCTGGACCACATGACGGCGCGCGCCGCGTCGGCCGAGCGCACCAAGAAGATCCTGAGGGAACGGCGCGCCACCTACTGAGCCCTTCGAGCACCGAGGAGACACCGCCGCATGACCGGACCGGAAGCCGCGCCCACCATCCTCGACACCACCCGGCCGCATCCGGCCCGCGTGTACGACTGGTGGCTCGGCGGCAAGGACAACTACCCGGTGGACGAGGAGCTGGCCCGCCGGATCCTCGCCTCGGACGGCACGGTGGTGCGCGGGGCGCGGGCCAACCGCCGGTTCATGCACCGGGCGGTCCGGACGGCCGCCGAGGCGGGCATCCGCCAGTTCCTCGACATCGGCACCGGCATCCCGACCGAACCGAACCTCCACCAGGTCGCCCAGGAGGTCGCCCCGGACGCGCGGGTCGTGTACGTCGACAACGACCCGATCGTCCTGCGCCACGCCCAGGCGCTCCTGCACAGCACTGCCGAGGGCGCCACGAACTACGTGCACGCCGATGTCCGTGACCCTGACACCATCCTGCGACTGGCCGCGGAGACCCTGGACTTCTCTCGGCCGGTCGCGCTGTCGCTGGTCGCGCTGACCCACTACCTCGGTGAGGACCCGGACGGCGACGACGTGTACGGCCTGCTGGAGCGGTACGTCGCCGAGCTCGCCCCGGGCAGTTACGTGATCCTCTCCCAGGTCACCCCCGATCTGAGCCCGGAGGCCATCGGGAAGGCCGCGGAGCACTTCCGGGCGAGCGGTACGCCGTTCCACCCGCGCTCGCTGCCCGAGTTCTCGCGTTTCTTCGCCGGTCTGGAGCTGCTCGGCCCGGGCGTGATCCCGGTGACCGGCTGGCGGCCGGAGCCCGTCGACGTCGAGGCCCAGGCCGAGGGTGTCGTACCGGTCTACGCGGGGGTCGCCCGCAAGCCCTGACCCGTCGTACGAGCACCCGTACGGGTGCCGTGAACAGGTGCGTTCCCACCCTCGCCCCTAGCTTCGAAAGCACGGGCAAGCAAGGGAGCGCATGTGACCGACACCCAGACACCGCCCACCGAGCCGGGTGCGGCGCTGCTGAAGGCCGGGCGTTTCTTCCGGCCCGGCGCGCCCGCCCAGGACCTGCACAGCATCGAGCTGAGCGGCGGGCGTGAGGCGGACGCCTTCTACCGGGACCGGTGGAGCCACGACAAGGTCGTGAACTCCACCCACGGCGTGAACTGCACGGGTTCCTGCCGGTGGAAGGTGTATGTCAAGGACGGCATCATCACCTGGGAGACGCAGCAGACCGACTACCCGAGCGTCGGCCCGGACCGCCCCGAGTACGAGCCGCGCGGCTGCCCCCGGGGCGCCGCGTTCTCCTGGTACACGTACTCCCCGACCCGGGTGCGCTACCCGTACGTCCGCGGTGTCCTGCTGGAGCTGTACCGCGAGGCGCTCGCGAGGACCGGCGACCCGGTGCTGGCCTGGGAGGACATCCAGAACGACCCCGAGCGCCGCCGCCGCTACCAGCAGGCCCGCGGCAAGGGCGGCCTGGTCCGCGCGACCTGGGACGAGGCGGTCGAGATCGTCGCCGCCGCGCACGTCCACACCATCAAGACGTACGGTCCCGACCGCATCGCCGGCTTCTCCCCGATCCCGGCGATGTCGATGGTGTCGCACGCGGCCGGAGCGCGCTTCCATTCGCTGATCGGCGCCCCGATGCTGTCGTTCTACGACTGGTACGCCGACCTTCCGGTGGCCTCCCCGCAGGTCTTCGGCGACCAGACGGACGTCCCGGAGTCCGGCGACTGGTGGGACGCCGCGTATCTGATGATGTGGGGCTCGAACGTCCCGGTGACCCGTACACCGGACGCGCACTGGATGGCGGAGGCCCGTTACCGGGGCCAGAAGGTGGTCGTGGTCGCCCCGGACTACGCGGACAACGCCAAGTTCGCCGACGAGTGGCTGCACCCGCACCCCGGCACGGACGGGGCGCTGGCCCTCGCCATGGGTCACGTCATCCTGAAGGAGTTCTTCGTCGACCGTGAGACGCCGTTCTTCACGGACTACGTCAAGAAGTTCACCGACCTGCCGTTCCTGGTCACGCTCACCGAGAAGGACGGCGCGCACGTCCCCGCGAAGTTCCTGCGCGCCACCGACCTCGGCCAGGAGGGCGAGGGCGCGGAGTGGAAGACGGTCGTGCTGGACGCGGCGAGCGGGCGTGCGGGCGTCCCGAACGGCTCCCTGGGCTTCCGCTGGACCGAGTCCGGCAAGGGCCGATGGAACCTCGAACTCGGCGCGATCGAACCGACGTTGACCCTGCACGGCCAGAACATCGCGAGCGGCGTCGAGGTCCTGCTCCCCCGCTTCGACACCGAGGGCGGCGAGCACGGCCAGGGCCGCGGCGACGTCGTACGCCGTGGCGTTCCGGCCACCCGGCTCGGCGGGCCGGACGGTCCGCTGGTGACGACCGTGTACGACCTGCTGCTCGCCCAGTACGGCATCAACCGGCCCGATCTGCCCGGCAGCTGGCCCGCCTCCTACGAGGACGCCGAGGCGCCCGGCACCCCGGCCTGGCAGGAGGTGCACACCTCCGTCCCGGCCGCCAAGTGCGTCAAGATCGCCCGGGAGTTCGCGCGGACCGCCGAGCGCTCCAAGGGCCGCTGCATGATCCTCATGGGCGCGGGCACCAACCACTGGTTCCACTCCGAGACCATCTACCGCGCCTTCCTGGCCCTGCTCCAGCTCACCGGCTGCCAGGGCCGCAACGGCGGCGGCTGGGCGCACTACGTCGGTCAGGAGAAGTGCCGCCCGGTCACCGGCTGGGCGACGCTGGCCGCCGCGTCGGACTGGTCGCGGCCACCGCGGCAGATGATCGGGACGGCGTACTGGTTCCTCAACACCGATCAGTGGCGCTACGACCACTTCACCGCCGACGTGCTGTCCTCGCCGCTCGGCGAAGGCCGGTTCAAGGGCATGACGGGCGCCGACTGCCTCGCCCTGTCGGCGCGTTCGGGCTGGATGCCGTCGTACCCGACCTTCGACCGCAACCCCCTGGAACTGGGTGAGACCTTCGGTGACCCGGTGGCCAAGGCGGTGGCCGAACTCCGCGCGGGCACCCTGAACTTCGCCTGCGAGGACCCGGACGCCCCGGAGAACTGGCCGCGCGTGCTGACGCTGTGGCGGGCGAACCTGCTCGGTTCGTCGGCGAAGGGCGCCGAGTACTTCACCCGGCATCTGCTGGGCACGCACTCGTCGTTGAGCGCGCAGGAGGCCTCGGAGGACGAGCGTCCCCGGGACGTGAAGTGGCGGGAGGAGGCGCCCGAGGGAAAGCTCGACCTGCTGCTGTCGCTGGACTTCCGGCAGACGTCGTCGACGCTGCTGTCGGACGTCGTCCTGCCGGCGGCGACCTGGTACGAGAAGCACGACCTGTCGTCCACCGACATGCACCCCTACGTGCACTCCTTCACCCCGGCCGTGGACCCGCCCTGGCAGGCCCGCACCGACTTCGACACCTTCAAGGCGCTGGCCGACCGGCTCAGCGAGATGGCGGTCCTGCACCTGGGCACCCGCAAGGACCTGGTGGCGACGCCGTTGCAGCACGACACCCCGGGTGAGACCGCCCAGCCCGGCGGGGTGGTCCTGGACTGGAAGCGCGGGGAGTGCGACCCGGTGCCCGGGAAGACGATGCCGAACCTGACGGTCGTCGAGCGGGACTACACGATGATCGGCGCCAAGTTCCGGGCGCTCGGTCCGCTGGTCGAGCAACTGGGCCTGCCCTGCAAGGGCATCGCCCTCCGGCCGGACGAAGAGGTCCGGCACCTGGCCGAGTTGAACGGCACCGGCTACGCGGGACGCCCCTCGATCGACACCGCCGTGAAGGCCGCGAACACCATCCTCGCCCTGTCCGGCACCACCAACGGCCGCCTCGCCACCCAGGGTTTCCACACCCTGGAGGCGCGCACCGGGCAGGAGATGGCCCATCTGGCGGCCGAGCACGAGGGCAAGCGGATCACGTACGCCGACACCCAGGCGGCGCCCGTCCCGGTCATCACCTCGCCGGAGTGGTCGGGCAGCGAGTCCGGTGGCCGCAGGTACACGGCGTTCACGCTCAACACCGAGCATCTCAAGCCCTGGCACACCCTCACCGGCCGTCAGCACTTCTTCCTCGACCACGACTGGATCCACGAGCTGGGCGAGGCGCTCCCGGTCTACCGGCCGCCCCTCGACATGAACAAGCTGTTCGGCGAACCGCAGCTCGGCCCGGACGGACAGCGGGAGGTGACGGTCCGTTACCTCACTCCGCACAACAAGTGGTCCATCCACTCCGAGTACCAGGACAACCTGTTCATGCTGGCCCTCTCCCGCGGCGGCCAGTCCATCTGGATGTCCCCGCAGGACGCCGACGCGATCGGCGTCCAGGACGGCGACTGGATCGAGGCGGTCAACCGCAACGGCGTGGTCGTGGCCCGCGCGATCGTCTCGCACCGGATGCCGGCCGGCACGGTCTACATGCACCACGCGCAGGAACGCACGGTCAACGTGCCGCAGACGGAGGCCACCGGCAAGCGCGGCGGCATCCACAACTCCCTCACCCGGCTGATCCTCAAGCCGTCCCATCTCATCGGCGGCTACGCCCAGTTGAGCTGGGCGTTCAACTACCTGGGCCCGACGGGCAACCAGCGCGACGAGGTGACGGTCATCCGCCGCCGCAGCCAGGAGGTCGAGTACTGACATGCGAGTGATGGCTCAGATCGCGATGGTCATGAACCTCGACAAGTGCATCGGCTGCCACACCTGCTCGGTGACCTGCAAGCAGGCGTGGACCAACCGGCAGGGCATGGAGTACGTCTGGTTCAACAACGTCGAGACGCGGCCCGGGCAGGGCTATCCGCGCCGCTACGAGGACCAGGAGAAGTGGCGCGGCGGCTGGGAGCTGAACAAACGGGGTGCGCTGAAGCTGAAGGCGGGCGGCCGCTTCCACAAGCTGCTCGGCATCTTCTCCAACCCCAAGCTCCCGGAGATCAAGGACTACTACGAGCCCTGGACCTACGACTACAAGAACCTCACGGACGCCCCGCTCGGCGACGACTTCCCGGTGGCCCGGCCGGTGTCGCAGATCGACGGCAAGCCGATGAAGATCGAGTGGTCGTCGAACTGGGACGACAACCTCGCGGGCGCTCCCGCCTACGGCGACCTCGACCCGATGGTCGAGCGCACCCGTCAACAGGCGGCGGAGAAGGTGAAGTTCGAGTTCGAGCAGACCTTCATGTTCTATCTTCCGCGCATCTGCGAGCACTGCCTCAACCCGTCCTGCGTAGCCTCCTGTCCGTCCGGCGCGATGTACAAACGGGCGGAGGACGGCATCGTCCTGGTCGACCAGGACCACTGCCGGGGCTGGCGGATGTGCGTGACCGGCTGCCCGTACAAGAAGGTCTACTTCAACCATCGCACCGGCAAGGCCGAGAAGTGCACGCTGTGCTACCCGCGCGTCGAGGTGGGCCTGCCGACGGTCTGCTCGGAGACCTGTGTGGGCCGCCTGCGCTATCTCGGGGTGATCCTCTACGACGCCGACAAGGTGACGGCCGCGGCTTCCACCCCTGACGAACAAGGGCTCTACGAAGCCCAGTTGGGCGTCTTCCTCGACCCGGACGATCCCGCGGTGCAGCGGGCGGCCGAGGCGGCGGGGATCTCGTACGACTGGATGGAGGCGGCCCGCCGTTCCCCCGTGCGCGCGCTGATCAGCAAGTACAAGGTCGCCCTGCCGCTGCATCCCGAGTACCGCACGATGCCGATGGTCTGGTACATCCCGCCGCTGTCACCGGTCGTGGACGCGCTCACGGAGACCGGGCACGACGGCGAGGACGCGGGCAACCTCTTCGGCGCGATCGACACCCTCCGCATCCCGCTGGAGTACCTCGCGGAGGTCTTCACCGCGGGCGACACCGCACCTGTGCGGGCGTCCCTGGAGAAGCTCGCCGCGATGCGTGCCCACATGCGGGCGATCAACCTCGGCGAGGACCCCGACCCGGCCGTCACCGAGGCGGTCGGCATGAAGCCCGCGGAGATCGAGGAGATGTACCGGCTGCTGGCGATCGCCAAGTACGAGGACCGGTACGTGATCCCGACCGCCGCCGTGGGCGACGCTCGCCGTCTGGAGGAGTCGGCGCTGCCGGACGGGTGCAGCCTCGAGTACGAGGGCGGGCCCGGCATGGGCGGCGACGGGCCGTTCGGCCAGGACTCCGGGCAGCGCAAGCTGCTGCCGGTGGTATCGGTGGAGAACTTCCACGGACTGCGCCGCCGCCAGACGTCCGACGACCCCGCCGACGCCGAGGAGGTCTGATGCCGTCGTACGCCGTGCTGTACCAGGCAGCAGCGCTCTGTCTGACGTACCCCGACGACGACTTCCGCGCCCGGCTGCCGCTGCTGCGCGAAGCGGCCCCGCAACTGCGGGAGTTCACGGACCACGCGGCGGTGACCCCGGCGCAGGAGCTGGCCGCGCACTACGTCCAGGTCTTCGACTTCAAGAACCGGCACAGCCTGTACCTGAGTTGGTGGCAGGACGGGGACACCCGGCGGCGCGGCATGTCGCTGGTCCGCTTCAAGGACGTCTACCGGGCCGCCGGCCTCGAATTCACCGGCGAGGAGCTGCCCGACTTCCTGCCCGCGGTGCTGGAGTTCGCGTCCCGCACCGGCGACACCGACCTGCTCACCGAACACCGGGACGGTCTGGAGCAGTTGCGCTCCCGGCTCACCGCCTTCGGGACCCCGTACGCGTCCGTCCTGGACGCCGTATGCGCCATACTGCCGACCCGCACCGGGGTGCGCTGATGACCACACTCCTCTGGGGCGTGCTGCCGTACGTCGCCGTCGCCCTGCTCGTCGCCGGACTCGTCTGGCGTTACCGCTACGACAAGTTCGGCTGGACGACCCGCAGTTCACAGGCCTACGAGTCGAAGCTGCTCGACATCGCCTCCCCGGCCTTCCACTACGGCATCCTCTTCGTGCTGGTCGGACACCTCGTAGGGCTGTTCATCCCGATGTCGTGGACCGACAAGGCGGGGATCAGTGAGCACACGTACCACCTGTTCTCGCTCTACGGCGGCACCGCGGCCGGTGTCCTCACCGTCGCCGGGATCGTGCTGCTCGTCTACCGCCGCCGGACCCGGGCCCCCGTCTTCCGCGCGACCACAGCCAACGACAAGCTCATGTACCTGGTGCTGCTCGGCGCGATCGCGCTGGGCATGATCGCCAAGCTGACCCATGCCTCCGGCGACGGCTACAACTACCGTGAGTCCATCGCCCCCTGGGCCCGCAGCCTGTTCACCCTCCAGCCGGACATCGACCGCATGCACGGCGTGCCGGTGCTGTACCAGGTCCACGCGGTGATCGGGATGGCGCTGATCGCGTTCGTGCCGTACAGCAGGCTGGTCCATATGTTCAGCGCGCCGGTGCAGTACCTGTTCCGGCCGTACGTCGTGTACCGCAGCCGCGACCCCAGACAGCTGGGGCCGCGGCCGGAGCGGCGGGGCTGGGAGAAGACGGGGTCGTAGGGCTCAGGCGGCCCCGCCCTTCTGCTCCTTGTCGTCGTCGACGATCTCCGCGTCCACCACGCCCTCCTCCTCGGGGGGCGTGGTGGTCTGCTGCTCGGTGGCGGTCGGCTCCGACTGCTGGGCCTGCGCGTACATCGCCTGGCCCACCCGCTGGCTGACGGTGGCCAGGTTCTCGACGCCGTTGCGCAGGGCCGTCGTCTCGGCGTTCTGCTCCAGGAGCGTCTTCAGTTCCGCGATCGCCGCCTCCACCTCGGACTTGGTGTCGGCGGGGACGCGTTCGTCGTTCTCGCGGAGGAACTTCTCGGTCTGGTAGACGAGTTGCTCGGCCTGGTTGCGGGTCTCGGCGGCCTCCCGGCGCTTGCGGTCCTCCTCCGCGTACTGCTCGGCGTCCCGCATCATGCGGTCGATGTCGTCCTTGGGCAGCGCCGAGCCGCCGGTGACGGTCATCTTCTGCTCGCGGCCGGTCGCGAGGTCCTTAGCGGAGACGTGCATGATCCCGTTGGCGTCGATGTCGAAGGCGACCTCGATCTGCGGGACACCGCGCGGGGCGGGCGGCAGGCCGGTGAGGTCGAAGACGCCGAGCTTCTTGTTGTAGGCGGCGATCTCGCGTTCGCCCTGGTAGACCTGGATGCCGACCGAGGGCTGGTTGTCGGTGGCGGTGGTGAAGATCTCCGAACGCCGGGTGGGGATCGTGGTGTTGCGCTCGATGAGCTTCGTCATGATGCCGCCCTTGGTCTCGATGCCCAGGGACAGCGGGGTGACGTCGAGCAGGAGGACGTCCTTCACGTCACCGCGGACGACACCCGCCTGGAGCGCGGCACCGAGGGCGACGACCTCGTCGGGGTTGACGCCCTTGTGCGGGTCCTTGCCGGTGAGTTCCTTGACGAGGTCCGTGACGGCGGGCATGCGGGTCGAGCCGCCGACGAGGATGACGTGGTCGACCGCGGCGAGCTTGATGCCGGCGTCCTTGACGGCCTGGTGGAAGGGGGTCTTGCAGCGGTCGAGCAGGTCGGCGGTGAGCTCCTGGAACTGAGCTCGCGTCAGTTTCTCGTCGAGGTGCAGCGGGCCTTCGGCGGAGGCGGTGATGTAGGGGAGGTTGATCGTGGTCTCCGACGAGCTGGACAGCTCGATCTTGGCCTTCTCGGCGCCCTCGCGCAGGCGTTGCAGCGCCATCTTGTCCTTGCCGAGGTCGATGCCGTACTGCCCCTGGAACTTCTTCACCAGGTGCTCGACGATCCGCTGGTCCCAGTCGTCACCGCCGAGATGCGTGTCGCCGTTGGTGGCCTTGACCTCGATGACGCCGTCGCCGATCTCCAGGAGGGACACGTCGAAGGTGCCGCCGCCGAGGTCGAAGACGAGGACGGTCTGCTCCTCGCCCCGGTCCAGGCCGTAGGCGAGGGCGGCGGCGGTCGGCTCGTTGATGATCCGCAGCACCTTCAGGCCCGCGATCTCGCCGGCCTCCTTGGTGGCCTGCCGCTGGGTGTCGTCGAAATACGCCGGGACGGTGATCACCGCGTCGGTGACGTCCTCGCCCAGGTAGGACTCGGCGTCCCGCTTCAGCTTCTGGAGCACCCGCGCCGACAGTTCCTGCGCCCGGTAGCGGGTGCCGTCGACCGACCCCTGCTCCGGGAAACGCCAGCCGACGTCGCCCATGTACCGCTTCACGGACCGGGCCGTCCGCTCCACGTTCGTCACGGCCTGCCGTTTGGCGACCTCCCCGACGAGCACTTCCCCGTTCTTGGCGAAGGCCACGACCGACGGTGTGGTCCTGGCCCCCTCCGCATTGGCGACGACCGTGGGGTCGCCGCCCTCCAGGACGGCCACCACGGAGTTCGTGGTCCCCAGATCGATCCCGACCGCGCGTCCCATCGCTGTCCCCTTCCGCCAGGGCACTTCCCGGACTCCAGCACAAAACTTGAGTGGGCCGTTGTCAATGCCGCACACCCGTCCATGCCGCACGCCCCGAAGGCCGGGTACCCCGAAACGGCGGATGCCGCGCCCCCAGGGGGGCGCGGCATCCGGGAACGTACGGCTGTCAGGCGAGCTTCGCCGACAGGGTGATCGGCACAGCCTTGAGGGCCTGGCTGACCGGGCAGTTCACCTTGGCCTCCTCGGCCGCGGCGACGAAGGCGTCCTGGTCGATACCAGGGACGGTGCCCTCGACGGTGAGGTGGATGCCGGTGATGCCCTCGCCCGGCTGGAAGGTGACGTCGGCGGAGGTGGTGAGCTTGGTGGGCGGGGTGCCGGCCCCCGCGAGGGCGTGCGAGAACGCCATGGAGAAGCAGCTGGAGTGGGCGGCCGCGATCAGCTCTTCGGGGCTGGTCTTGCCGTTCGCCTCCTGGGCGCGGGAAGCCCACGTCACCGGCTGCTGGGCGATGGCGCCGGAGGAGTCGAAGGAGACGACTCCGTTGCCCTCGAGCAGGTTGCCTTCCCAGACGGTGTGTGCGGAGCGCGTGGTAGCCACGGTTCTTCCTTTCAGACATGGGCCCATGTAGGGGTTCCGGGTCTCATCCGATCACATTCGGGCGCACCGCACCCGCCTAAGCGGCCCGCTGTTCGTCCTGGCGTTCCGGCAACGGCACCTGGGGGCCGTCCGACTCGTCCAGCCAGCGGCGCAGGACGCGGTGGACGTGCTCGGCGCCGACGAGTTCCTCCGCGTCGTCGACCGGTGCGGAGAGGGCCACCGGCGACAGCAGGAACGGCCGTCCCTGCGCCCCGCCGAGCCCGCCGTGCGAGCCGATCTGCTCCTCGAACGCGAGGACCTCGCCCTCGCTCGGGTCGTACCAGGAGTTGACCATGATGTCGGCGGTGTGCGCGAAGCCGTGCGTGCGGCGTACGGCGTCGGCGGCGCCCGGCCCGAAAGCGGCCAACGGGCCCGGGTTCTCGTCCAGTTGGTCGACCGGGATCTCCGTGCCGAACGGCCCGAGCACCACCCCGCCGTGCTCCTCACTGCGCACGAGGAGGAAGCCGATGCCGGGATGGTTGGCGAGCGTCGTCAGCAGCGCCGGGTGGCGGGCGTCGATCTCCTCCTTGCTCATCCGGTGCGGCACGTCCGGGAAGGAGACCAGCCCGAGGTTCCCGGACGCCAGCACGAGCGGCTCCGAGCTGCGGCGCGCGGGACGGTGCTGCTCGCGGCCCTCCTCGACCGGCCGGCGCAGGGCGGCGCGGACGGCCGCGCGGGCCTCGGCGCCGCTGTGGGTGCGCTGCGCCTTGCGCGGCACGGGCAGTCCGCAGCCGGCCCGCACCAGGTCGCCGAGGGTGAGTCCGTAGCGTGCCTGGAAGGTCTCGCCGGGGCTCTGGCCGTGGTCGGACAGGACGACGATCCGGTAGGGCCGCGGGGCGTGTTCGGCGACGTTCTCGATCAACGCCAGGGAGCGGTCGAGGCGTTCGAGGACCTTCTCGGCATCGCGGCTCGTCGGCCCGGAGTGGTGGGCGACCTCGTCGTAGGCGACCAGGTCGGCGTAGACGGCGGTCCGTCCGGCGAGCATGTCGCCCATCACCGCGGCGACCACGACGTCCCGCTCGACAACGGTCGCGAACGCGCGGATGAAGGGGTAGAGCCCGCCACGTCTCACCCGGGGCCGGACCCGGTGGACCCGGCCCCGGGTCGACTGGCCGATCTCCCGCCCCACTTCCGCCATGAAGGAGAGGGCCGTGCGGACGGCGTTGGCCGGGTCGGAGAAGTACGCGAAGTAGCCTGCGCGGGAGCGGTTCTCGCGGCTGCGGCGGCGGGTCGCGATGGACAGCACTAGCGCCTGCTCGTCGGCGCCGCCGCTGAAGAGGTTGCCGCGGCTTGCCCCGTCGACGCCGAGGAGCCCGCCGTCACCGGTGCGCTCGACCGCCCGGCGCTGGAGTTCGGCGGCGCTGGTGGGGCGGTTGCAGACCATCACCTCCCGGCTGTCCTTCTCGTACCAGCGGAACGCCGGCACGTCCTCGTTGCTGCCGTGCAGGATGCCGAGCTGGCTGGCGCCGGTCTGGCTGGACCAGTCGGTGCGCCACGGGGTGAGCCGGTGGGTGCCGCCGTCGAGCCAGCGGGCCAGCGTCGGCATGACGCCCGTACCGACGGCGACCCGCAGGACGTCGTACCCGACGCCGTCCAGCTGGAGGAAGACCACCCCCGGGGCGGACGGCGCGGCCGGGCCGCCTCTGCGGCGGCGGTCGGCGAGCCGGTAGAGGCGGCGCCGGTAGGCGTCGTCGTCCCGCACGGCCAGGGCGGCGCCGGTCGCGGAGGCGACGGCCGACATCACGGCGGCGACCACGACCGCGGTCTCCCACGCGGCCGCGCCCCGCTCGGTCGGGTTCAGCCGCAGCGCCAGCAGGAGCAGGAAGCCGTTGAGGACGAAGACCAGCAGCCCGAGCACCAGGGCGGGCACGAGCAGCAGAAGGCGTACGAGGAGCGGCCAGACCAGCGCCGACAGGACACCGAAGGCGCCCGCGCCGAGGGCCGCGGTGACGGCGATGTCGGTGGCGCTGTCGCCGTCCGCCGACCTGAGCTGGAAGTCCGGCAGGATGCCGGCGAGGACGAGCATGGTGAGGGTGGAGACCGCCCACACCGTGACGCTCCGCCCCGCCTGACTGGCGACCCGCCGCCAACGCCCGCCTCGCACGCCCCGCACCTCACGTCCCCGGCCCGTCGTCGGCGCGGGCCTGTACCCACCCTGTCACAACGGACGGAGGTTCCCCGGAGTCTCCCCGGAGCGGTCAGCGGCCGTCCCGCGTGGCGCCGGCCGGCGGCTACCGGCCGTCGTACCCGGCCGTCGGCATCGACAGCCGGCGGTGGATGCTGGCCTTCATCTGGGCGTCGTACGACGGTTCCGCCGACCCCACCGTCTCCACCCGCACCCCGCGGCGGGCGCACTCGGCGAGGAACTCCTCGGTGGAGGCCAGGGCGCTGTCCAGGACCCGGCGGCTGGGCGCGACGAAGAGGTCGGTCTCCGGGCGGAAGCCGTCCCAGAGCACGCAGTGGTCGGGGCGCAGGCCGCGCACCAGGAGTTCCCGGCTGACGGTGTAGCCCCGCTCGGCGGCCCAGCGGGCGCACATGGCGTGCTGGCTGCGGGAGTCCACCAGGAAGGGGTCGGCCTCCAGCTCCTCCAGCGGCGTCAGACTCGCGATCGCCGTGACGCGGACCGGTCCCATGGCGTCCCCCTCACCTCCGGGTTTCGCCGCCGACCCTACTCCTGCCCGTAGGCTTCGGGGAGTCGCGCGAAGGAGGCAAAGAGGTGCCGGTGGAGATCACCTGGTGGGGGCACGCCACCTGCACGCTCCAGGACTCGGACGTCCGTGTGCTCACCGACCCCCTGTTCGCCCGTCGGCTGGCCCATCTGCGCCGCCGCCGGGGCGCGGTGCCGCCGCCCGGCGCCTGGCGCGCGGACGTGGCGCTCGTCTCCCATCTGCACTCCGATCATCTGCACATTCCGTCGTTGCAGCGACTGGCCCCGGGCACGCGCCTGCTCGTGCCCCGGGGCGCACCCCGTGCGGTGCCCGGGCTCCGCCGGCTCGCCCATCTCCAGGTCACCGAGGTGGCGCCGGGCGACGAGACGGTGATCGGGGACGTCGTCGTACGCACCGTTCCGGCCCGGCACGACGGGCGGCGGCTGCCCGTGGGACCGCATCGCTCCCCCGCGCTCGGCTATGTCGTCGAGGGCGAGGCGCGCACCTACTTCGCCGGGGACACCGGTCTGTTCGACGACATGGCGAAGGAGGTCGGGCCGGTCGACGTGGCGCTGCTGCCGGTGGGCGGCTGGGGGCCCTACCTCGGGGAGGGGCACCTGGACGCGGGGCGCGCCGCGGAGGCGCTGGCCCGCCTTGACCCGGTCAGCGCGGTGCCGGTGCACTACGGCACGTACTGGCCGATCGGGATGGACGCCGTGCGCCCCCATGAGTTCCATGCGCCCGGCGCCGAGTTCGTGCGGCTCGCCGCCGAGCGTGCGCCCGGTGTGGCGGTGCATCTGCTGGCGCACGGGGAGAGCGTGCGCCCGGAGGTGGCCCGGTGACGGGAACATGGCTGGCGGCGGCCGTCAGAACCGTGCCGCCCGAGTCGACGCAGCAGGCGCTCGGGTATCCGTCGCTGTTCCTGCTGGTGCTGATCGGGGCGCTGGTGCCGGTGGTGCCGACGGGGGCGCTGGTGAGTTCGGCGGCCGTGGTGGCGTTCCATCAGACGGCGCCGTTCGCGCTGGCGCTGGTCTTCGTGACGGCCTCGCTGGCGGCGTTCCTCGGGGACATCGCGCTGTACTGGCTGGGGCGGCGCGGGATGGGGTCGAAGAACGGGTCGCGGTGGCTGGAGGCGATCCGGTCCCGGGCGCCGGAGGACCGGCTGACGCAGGCGCAGGAGAAGCTGGCCGAGCACGGGGTGGCGGTGCTGGTGCTGTCCCGGATGGTGCCGGCGGGGCGGATCCCGGTGATGCTGGCCTGTCTGATGGCGAAGTGGCCGCTGCGGAGGTTCGCGCGGGGCAATCTGCCGGCGTGCCTGGCGTGGGCGGTGACGTACCAGTTGATCGGGATTCTGGGCGGGTCGCTGTTCGACGAGCCCTGGGAGGGTGTGGTGGCGGCGATCGTGCTGACGGTCGCGGTCAGCGCGGCGCCGAGTGTGTGGCGCCGGGTGCGCGGGACGACGACGAAGGCCAAGGCCTGACGTCATCGGGCTCCGGCGGCGATGAGGAGTTCGGCGGTCGCGGGGTGCGGGCCGTGGTGGGCCCAGGCGAGAGGTGACCACCCCGTTCCCTGGTCCTCACGCAGGTTCGGGTCGGCGCCGTGCGCCAGCAGTTCTCGTACGGTCTCGAGGTGGCCCCAGCAGGCGGCCGCGCACAGCGGCGTGCCCTGCGAGCCGTCGCCCGCGCTCTCCGTGTCGGGGGCGGCCCCGGCCCGCAGAAGCACGCGCGCGACCTCGGCCTCCCCCTGCACGGACGCCAGATAGAGCGGGGTGGCGCCGCCGTCGTACGGCCGCTCGGCATCCGCTCCCCGCCGCAGCAGTGCCCGCACGCGGACGGCGTCCCCCGCCAGGGTCGCCTCGAAGAGCTGACGGGAGAGTTTCTTGCGCTGTCGCCGTTTCATGGCGGGCGAGGCTAGCGATCACCAGGACCGCGCGGCCACCGAAATACGGCTCAGGCCCGCTCCAGCACCCGTGAACCGCCCACCGGCAGGTCCCACAGGTCCTCCCGCGCCAGGCCCGCCTTCTCCCAGGCGGCCCGCACCCGCGTCAGCGGCTCCAGCACCGGCTCCGCCGACAGTACGAACGTGCCCCAGTGCATCGGGGCCATCCGTCGCGCCCCCAGATCCTGGGCCGCCCGCACCGCCTCCTCCGGGTCGCAGTGCACGTCGCTGAGCCACCAGCGGGGGTCGTAGGCGCCGATGGGCAGCAGGGTCAGGTCGATGCCTGGGTAGCGCCGGCCGATGCGGGCGAACCAGTGGCCGTATCCGGTGTCGCCTGCGAAATGGACCCGTTGGCCGTCCGGGGCCGTGAGGACCCAGCCGCCCCACAGGCTGCGACAGGTGTCGGTGAGCGTGCGCTTGGACCAGTGGTGGGCCGGCACGAAGTCGAAGCGGACGCCTTGGAGTTCGGCCGCCTCCCACCAGTCGAGCTCCGTGACCTGGGTGAACCGGCGGCGCCGGAACCAGCCCGCCAGTCCCGCGGGCACGAACACCGGGGTGTCGCGCGGGAGTCGGCGCAGGGTGGGGGCGTCCAGATGGTCGTAGTGGTTGTGGCTGATGACGACCGCGTCCACGCGCGGCAGCGCGCTCCAGGCGATGCCGACGGGAGTGATCCGCGCCGGGGTGCCGAGGATACGACGGGACCACACGGGGTCGGTGAGGACGGTCAGGCCGCCGATCCGGACGACCCAACTGGCGTGCCCCGCCCAGGAGACGGCGACGGTACGGGCGTCCACGCGGGGCAGCGGCGCGGGTTCGAAGGGCAGCTTCGGGATGTCGGCGAGACCCTCGCGGCCGGGCCGCACGGAACCCTCGCGGGCGAACCGGGCCATGGCCTTGAGGCCGGGGAGCGGGGCGGTGAGCCGGTCGTGGAAGGTGCGCGGCCAGAACCGGCGCTCACCGAGCGGGCGGGGTTCGGCCAGCGGCGGGAAGGGCGGTGCGAAGGAGGATGCGGCCGTGGGAGCGTCGGGTTCCCGGACGGTGGTGGCGGCCGTCGGAGCGTCGGGTTCCCGCACGGTCGTGCGGGAACCGGCTGTGCTCGAACCGGCCGTACTCGTGGACTGCTGCGTCATCGAGGAGGCTCCCATCGCTGAGCGTCGTCGCGGAGATCGTCGAAGACCGACTTCAAGGTGATCAACGCACGGTGCACGTGTGGCAGTTCCAACGGTGTGGTCGAACTGAGGCATTCCTCGAGTTCCCCGTCCGACCCGGCGAGCAACGCCCCGGTCGACAGCCGCACCCGCAGTGCCCCCAGGTCGTCGCCGAAGCGATGGCCACCGGGGGCGGGCATTCCGAGCCGGGCGGTGAGGAACTCCTCCAGGTCCTGGGCGTCGCCGACGCCGTGCGCGCCGAGCGCGGAGCGCAGCGGGCCGAGGTCGACGTAGAGATGGCGGCCGGCCTGCGGGGGCCGGGCCACGGCGCCGGCGGAGACCACGGCGGTGTGCGCGGCGGCGGCCACGCGCGCGTGCAGGCGAACGGCGGCGGCGACGCGGTCGGTCACCGGCTCGGGCTCCGGCAGCGCGTAGCAGGCCGCGGCGGCCACCGGGGCGGCCACCCGGGCGCCGAGAGCGGTGAGCACGTCGAGCACGCGCGCGTGGAGGCCGTCACCGACGTCCCCTTCGGGGAAGCGGGCGATCGCGGCGGGCCAGCCCGGCGGCAGCAGGGCGCCGGCGAGGTCGGTGACGACGGTGACCCGGTCGGGCAGCATCTCGGCGGGGCTGAGCCACATGGTGTCGTGCGGTGCGTGAACGGTGTCGCGCCAGGTCTCGTCACTGATCAGGTGCAGGCCCTCACCAGCGGCGGCCTCCACGGCCTCGTGCAGCACCTCGGGCGGCGCCACGGTGGCCGTCGGGTCGTCGGCCACCGACAGCACGAGCAGCCGCGGGTCGCCGCCCTCGTCCCGCACCCGGCGCACGGTCTCCAGCAGGGCGTACGGATCCGGGACACCGCCGCACTCCGCCGGGGTCGCCACATGGAAGACGGGTCTTCCCAACAGGCGCGCGTACGGCGCCCACCAGGCCGCGCAGGGCCGGGGCACCAGAACGTCGCCGCCGAGGGCCGCGGTCAGCGCGAGCAGCAGGGACGGGGCGCCGGGGGCCGCCACGACGCGCTCGGGCCCGGCGGACAGTCCACGCCGGGCCCAGTAGCCGCACGCCGCGTCCCGCAGCCCGGAGCCGCCCCCTACGGGTTCGCTGCCGCCCTGGGCCGCCGCCGCGGCGACCACGGCCGCCAGCTCGGGCAGCACCGGCAGCCCGTCGTCCGGCAACGGCGGGCCGTAGCGGACCGGGCCGTGGCCTTCCGGGTCCGTGCGCCGCATCCGTACCTCCGGGTGAGCTGCTGTGTCGCGGGGCCGTGGGGCGTCCCGTCCTTCCGGCGGGTACGGCGAGGGGCGTGCGCCGCCACGCTTCGCCTACCCAGGGTGGCGCACCCCGATGGGGTCCCGCTCAAGTTGCGCCGGTCACACCGGCCCCGCGGGACCGCCTCAGGCCTCCCCGCGGGGCGTCCTGCGGCGCACCCGGTACACGGCCCCGCCGAGGGCGCCCGCGATGAGCACACCGCCCGCGACCAGCGCCGGCACGGAGTCGGTGAAGGCCCCGCCCGTACCGGCCTGCACGCCCCGCTGGACCGGCGCGCTGGTACTGGCGCACGGCTCGACCCGCGGCTCGGCGCAGCCGTGCCCCGTACCGCCGCCTTCGGTCACGTCGAACGTCGCGCTCCACGGCCTGCCCTGCGCCCCGGCCTCCGCCGGACACGCCCCGTCCACGGTCCACGCCGAGTCGTCCCCGTAGTCCTCCCCGGACGCGATCCGCGCGGTCCCCCGATAGGCGGGCCCGGCCGCGGCGTCGTCGTTCCCGGGCACGCGCTGCAACTGCACGGCCTCTTCGCCGAAGGCCTGGGACGTGGCCTCGATGGTGGCGGGCGCGGTACCGCCGACCGGGTCGCAGGAGACCGAGACGGTGACGCTGCCTTCCGGCTCGACGCTGGCGGGGCTGACCTCGGCGGCCGGGTCCGCGAACGCGACGGGCACGACACCGCCGAAGGCGGCACCCGCCACCAGGACAACGGACAGGGCACGCACGGTGCGGCGCATGAGGGGGGCTCCTTAGACCGCGGACAGATCACTGCGTCCATCACAGCCCGCCGTCCAGCGGCTCGCGCGCGGCCGACCCCCATTGGCGGGACAGATAGACGCCGACCGGGTGAAACCCCCTAGGGGCGCGGGGAACGGCGCGAGCAACCACGACGGACCCGCGCCCGCCGTGAAACCCGCACCCCCACGATCAAGCCGCGTCCCTCAAAACCTCTTCCCGCACCTTCCCGCAGCACCGGCTGATCAGCCGAGACACATGCATCTGCGAGATCCCCAACTGCTCGGCGATCCGACTCTGCGTCATGTCCCCGAAGAACCGCATGTACAAGATCGCCCGCTCCCGCTCAGGCAGCGCAGCGAGCCACGGCGCGACCGACTCCCGGTCCACCACCGTCTCCAGCGCCGCATCCGGCGACCCCAGCGCGTCGCTCAGCGAGTACCCGTCCTCGCTGCCGGGCAGCTCCGCGTCCAGGGACAGTGCGGTGAAGCTCTCCAGCGCCTCAAGGCCGACCAGCACGTCCTCCTCGCTCATCCGCGCGTGCTCGGCGATCTCCGCGACGGTGGGCCGGCGGCCGGGGATGGTCTGGGACAGGTCCTGGCTCGCGAACCGCACCCGGTTGCGCAGCTCCTGCACCCGGCGTGGCACGTGCAGCGTCCACATGTGGTCGCGGAAGTGGCGCTTGATCTCGCCGGTGATGGTGGGCACGGCGTAGCTCTCGAAGGCGTTGCCGCGCTCGGGGTCGTAGCGGTCGACGGCCTTGACGAGGCCGAGGGCCGCGACCTGGCGCAGGTCCTCGAGGCTCTCGCCGCGGCTGCGGAACCGTCCCGCGAGCCGGTCGGCCATGGGCAGCCAGGCCTCGATGATCTCGCCGCGCAGGGTGTCGCGCTCGGGACCGTCGGGCAGTGCGGCCAGTCGGCGGAAGGCGTCCGCGGTGTCGGGGGCGTCGTCATGCGGGTGATGCTTCGCGCTCGTACGCGTGGCCATGATGCGTCGCAACTCCCTCGGTCGTGCGCTGGGTTGCACGGTCACCGCGGGAGGCCGGCCGGGACAGGCACAGCCGTGGCGGCCGACGGGCCGCTCCCACGGACGTGCCTCCTGTCCGAAGCACTGACAGTGCGCCTGCCCCCGGCCCCCGCCCGCAAACCCGGGCGCAGGTTTTCCCGGGGCCCCTGGGGTGACTCGGAAGGCGCTGCCTGTGCAGGTCCGACGTCCGGGAGGTTTTCTCCATGAGCACCAAGGTCTCCGACCACATCCTCGAGCGGCTGCGTGAATGGGGTGTGGAGCATGTGTTCGGCTATCCCGGCGACGGCATCAACGGCCTGCTCGCCGCGTGGGGCCGGGCCGAGAACCGGCCGCGGTTCGTGCAGTCGCGGCACGAGGAGATGTCGGCGTTCGAGGCGGTCGGTTACGCCAAGTTCAGCGGCCGCGTCGGAGTGTGCGCGGCGACGTCGGGACCCGGCGCGATCCATCTCCTCAACGGCCTGTACGACGCGAAGCTGGACCATGTGCCGGTGCTGGCGATCGTCGGCCAGACGCACCGCACCGCGATGGGCGGCTCGTACCAGCAGGAGGTCGACCTGCACACGCTGTTCAAGGACGTCGCCTCGGAGTTCGTGGAGACGGTGACGGTCCCCGAGCAGCTGCCGAACGTGCTGGACCGGGCGCTGCGCACCGCGTACGCCCGCCGCTGCCCCACGGCGATCATCATCCCGGGCGACGTCCAGGAGCTCGACTACTCGCCGCCCACGCACGAGTTCAAGATGGTCCCCTCCAGCCTGGACCGCAGTTCGTGGACGGCGGTGCCGTCCGAGGAGTCCCTGAACCGGGCCGCCGAGATCCTCAACTCCGGTGACAAGGTGGCCGTGTTGGTCGGTCAGGGCGCGGCGGGGGCGCGGGCGGAGGTGGAGCGGATCGCCGAGCTGCTCGGCGCGGGCGTCGCCAAGGCGCTCCTCGGCAAGGACGTGCTCAGCGACGAACTCCCGTACGTCACCGGCTCGATCGGGCTGCTCGGCACGCGTCCGTCGTACGAGCTGATGCGGGACTGCGACACCCTGCTGACCATCGGATCGTCCTTCCCCTACACGCAGTTCATGCCGGAGTTCGGCAAGGCGCGCGGGGTGCAGATCGACATCGATCCGCACATGGTCGGGATGCGTTATCCGTACGAGGTGAATCTCGTCGGCGACGCCAAGGCGACCCTGGAGCGGCTGATCCCGCTGCTGAACAGCGAGGGGCGCGGGCGCCAGTGGTACGACACGGTGTGCGACAACGTGCGGCGCTGGCGTGAGGTGATGGGGCGGCGGGCGGAGCTGTCGGCCGACCCGATCAACCCGGAGTACGTGGTCGCCGCCCTGGACCCGCTGCTGCCCGGCAACGCGATCGTCTCCTCGGACTCGGGTTCGGCGGCCAACTGGTACGCCCGCCATCTGACGATGCGTCCCGGCATGCGCTCCTCGCTGTCCGGCACGCTGGCGACGATGGGCTGCGGGGTGCCGTACGCCATCGGCGCGAAGTTCGCGCATCCGGACCGGCCGGCGATCGCGCTGGTCGGGGACGGGGCGATGCAGATGAACGGTCTCGCGGAGCTGATCACGGCGGCGAAGTACCAGGACCTGTGGGAGGACCCGCGGCTGGTGATCGGGGTGTTCAACAACCACGATCTCAACCAGGTGACCTGGGAGATGCGGGCCATGGAGGGCGCCCCGTCCTTCCTGCCCTCGCAGGAGCTGCCGGACGTGCAGTACGCCGCGTTCGCCCGCTCGCTCGGGCTGACCGGCATCCGGGTGGAGAAGCCCGAGGACGTCGAGGCGGGCTGGCGTGCGGGTCTTGAGGCGGACGGGCCCGCGGTGATCGAGTTCCTCACCGACCCGGCCGTACCGCCGATCCCGCCGCACGCGACCTGGGACCAGATGGAGGCGACGGCCGCGTCCATCCTCAAGGGCGACGCGGACCGCGGGTCGATGATCAGGCAGGGGCTCAAGGCGAAGGTGCAGGAGTTCCTGCCGGGTCGGGACAAGAAGTAGGCGGCGCTACGAGAACAGCGCCTGGATGTCCGGCTTCTTGTCGCCGAAGAGGCCGTCCTGTTCGCCGAGGGAGGCCAGCTTCTCCAGGGAGGCCGTGTCGACCTCGGCGGGCCAGGCGGGCAGGGTGAGCGTGTCCAGCAGGCTCGCGTCGATCTTGGTGTAGGTGGTGAGGATCTGCCGCGCCTCGTCGGGATGCCGGGAGGCGTACTCCAGCGACTCGGCCATCGCCTCGGTGAACTTCTTCACCAACTCGGGGTTGCGCTGAGTGATCTGCGTCGAGGTGAAGTACGTCGCCACGGTCAGCTTCGGGTCGGTCTCGGCGAACGGGGACGCCACGATACGGGCGCCCTGCTGTTCGGCGATGGACTTGGCCGGGTCGCCCATCCAGGCGGCGTCGACGCGTCCGCCGTCGAGGGCGGCGGGCATCTGGTCGAAGGGGATCTCGACGAACTTCACCTTGTCGGGGTCGCCGCCCGCCTTGCGCACGGACTCCCTGACCGTCGTACTCCCGATGTTCTGAAGGGTGTTGACCGCGACGGTGTGTCCGGCGAGGTCCTTCGCCGACTTGATGGAGCTGTCCTTCTTGACGAGGACACCGGTGACGTCGGCGCCCACCTTGCCGTTGGACGCGGCCCCGTTGACCACGGACTTGACCGGGACGCCCTTCGTCTGGGCGATCATCAGCGACGTGGTGTTGCTGAACCCGAACTGGAACTGCCCGCTCACCACGCCGGGGATGATCGCGGCGCCGCCCTGCGCGGTCACGGTCTTCAGCTCGATGCCGCGGTCGGCGAAGAAGCCCTTCTTCTGCCCGAGATACAGGGGTGCCACATCGATGATGGGGATGATGCCGACGGTCACCTGCGTGGTCTTGCCTCCACCGGCGGGCGAGGCGGTGCCGCTGCCGGAGTCGGAGGAACCGCAGCCGGCGGCGCCGACGAGCATCGCCGCGAGGACAAGTCCGAGTGTGCGCCGCCGTTGCATGGGCTCCCCCTGGAGACTCGGACGGTCGAACCACCAATGGTGCGCAGATTCTTGACGCCCGCAATCTACACGCCCACCTTGACCGTGTCAGTCCCCTGGACCGAGGTGAAACCGCGCGGAGTTCAACTCTCCTGCGGCTCCGCGAGCGGCACCAGCTCCCTCACCTCGTCCCCCTTCTCGGGCAGCAGCAGCTCCTCGTAGCGGCCCAGCGCCAACACCACGCCGAGCATGACGAACGGGATCAGCACAGCGAACATCGCCATGGCGGTTCCTTCCCCGGGATGGCGTGGGGGGCGTTGGGGGGTGTCCGGCGGGTCTCCCCCGAACCGGAAGGCAAACCCCCGTGTCGGCGGCGCGTGCTCGGGTACGCGGTGGCCACCCCCGAACAACCTGGAGGGAGAGTCATGCAGCGAGGCAGCGACCGACTGAGCCGCCACCGCGACGACGAGATGAAACACGAGCTCCAGGGGCTGCTCCGGTCCGGGCACCCCACCCGCACCGAGGAATGGCACGACCCCGAGCCGACCGCCGACGACGATCCCCAGCTCGCCGGCGGCCCGGTGGCACCGGGCGGCTCCGGCGCGTCCCTGGGCACGGTCCGCCAGGAACTGGCCCGCCATCTGACGCGCAGCGCGTTCCCGGCGCCCCCGAGGCACCTGGCCGGCGCCCTGCGCCGCGCGTACGCCCCGGACCCCCTGGTCGAGGCCGTGGAACAGCTCCCTTCCGGGCAGCACTACGGAACCGTCCAGGAACTGGCCGAGGCGCTGGTGGCGGAGCAGGCGTAGCAGCGCACGCAGGGGCCCGGAACGGCGTGCCACGCCGCGAGCCCCGCCGAGCAGGGCGCTCGGGCCCCCGGGGAATCGCGGCGGCGCGAACCCGTCGCGTCCCGCCGGGCGGCGCGCATAGGGGCTCGGCCCAGGGGTACTGCGGGCGGCGTCGGGTCGGCTCCGGCCGCGGTGTCCCCGTCGGCCGGGAAACGGACGGAGGAAGGTCCCCAGTGATGGCTGAATTCGTGAGGGACGTCATGACACCGGGGGTGGTCGCGGTCCGCCCCGACGCCTCGCTCGTCGAGGCGGCGCAGCTGATGCGGGCGCAGGACATCGGCGATGTCGTGGTGGCCGACGGCCAGGAGATCGTCGGGGTGCTCACCGACCGTGACATCACGGTACGGGCGGTCGCCGAGGGCGCCGATCCGCTGACGACGAGCGTGCGCTCGGTGTGCAGCGCCGAGCCGGTACTGGTCGCCCCGCAGGACCCGGTGACGGCCGCGTCGGCGCTGATGCGGGCGCATGCCGTACGCCGGTTGCCGGTCGTCGAGGACGGGCTGCCGGTCGGCATGGTGAGCCTGGGCGACCTGGCGGAGGCGGAGGCCCCCGGCTCGGTGCTGGCCGACATCAGCCGAGCCGACCCGGACAGCAGGCCGGGCACCTACGGCGACAACCCGCTTGGCCGGAGTGGCCTGTGAGCCGCGACCAGGCCGCCCGGATCAGCGCCTACGGCAACGCCGTGGACGTCCGCGAGGCCACTACCCGCTATCTGCTCTACGGACTGCTGCCCAGTTGGTTCGTGCCCGGTCTCGCCGACTGGGTCATGCACCGGCGGACCCGCATCGAGGACACCGCGGGCACCAAGGAGTCACTGATCCACTCGCTGATGATGGCCGAGGTCGGCATCCCGATCGCGGCCACCCTGCGCTACGAGGTCAACCCGGCGCTGCTCGCCGTGCAGTTGGGCGGCGCCGCGGTGCACGAGGCCACCGCGCTCTGGGACGTACGCACGGCCGTGCGCAGCGAGCGTGAGGTCAGGCCGGTCGAGCAGCACATCCACAGCTTCCTGGAGTCGCTGCCGTTCGGCGCCCTGGCCGCCCTGATGTGCCTGCACGCCGACCAGGTGCGGTCCCTGCTGCGCGGCGGCCGGGGCGATCCGGACGCCTGGCGGCTGGTGCCGCGCCGCCCGCAGCTGTCCCGCGGCTACATCGCGGGCATCTCGGCCGCGATCGGCGCCTGTGTGCTGCTGCCGTACGGAGAGGAACTGCTGCGCTGCCGGCGCGCGGCGCGGCGGAGCAAGAAGCGCGCGACGAGCGACGAGGCTCACTGGCGTGCCACCGGCCAGGGACGTCGAGGCACCGCCCTCCGGCGTGCCATCGGCAAGGGCCGTTGAGGCATCGCTCATCGACTCGCCACGAAAGGACGGAGACATCATGCGTATCGCATTCCTGACCGCACCCGAAGGCGTCGAGCAGATCGAGCTCACCGACCCGTGGCAGGCCGCCGTGGACGCGGGGCACGAACCCGTGCTGGTGTCGACGAAGTCCGGGGAGATCCAGGCGTTCGAGCACCTCGACAAGGCGGACACCTTCCCCGTGCAGGAGGTCGTGGGCGAGACGTCCGCCGGCTCCTTCGACGGCCTGGTGCTGCCCGGCGGGGTCGCCAACCCGGACTTCCTGCGGACGGACGAGAAGGCGGTCGGTTTCGTACGGGACTTCTTCGACCAGGGCCGCCCCGTCGCGGCGATCTGCCACGCCCCGTGGACGCTGGTCGAGGCGGACGTGGTCCGGGGCCGGGTGCTGACCTCCTGGCCGAGTCTGCGGACCGACATCCGCAACGCGGGCGGCAGTTGGGTCGACGAACAGGTCAAGGTCTGCGACCACGGCCCGAACAAGCTGGTCACCAGCCGTAAGCCGGACGACCTCAAGGCGTTCTGCGAGACCTTCCTGGACGTCTTCGCGAGGGAGGCCGCCTGATGACGGACCGCAAGCAGCAGCAGCGCGACGGCTTCCGGGCGGACGACCCCACGGCAGGACCGCTCACCACCGACCAGGGCGTGGAGGTCGACCACACCGACGACTCGCTCGCCGCCGGGGAGCGCGGCCCGACCCTGATGGAGGACTTCCACTTCCGGGAGAAGCTCACCCGCTTCGACCACGAGCGGATCCCGGAGCGGGTGGTGCACGCGCGGGGCGCGGGCGCCTACGGATACTTCGAACCGTACGAGTCCTGCGCCGAGTTCACCCGAGCGGCCTTCCTCCAGGACCCGGCCGTGCGCACCCCCGTCTTCGTGCGGTTCTCGACCGTGCAGGGCCCGAAGGGCTCCGCGGACACCGTGCGGGACGTGCGCGGCTTCGCCACCAAGTTCTATACGTCCGAGGGCAATTACGACCTGGTCGGCAACAACTTCCCGGTCTTCTTCATCCAGGACGGCATCAAGTTCCCCGACTTCGTGCACGCGGTGAAGCCGGAGCCGCACAACGACATCCCGACCGGCGCCTCGGCCCACGACACCCTGTGGGACTTCGTGTCGCTCCAGCCGGAGACGCTGCACGCGATCATGTGGCTGATGTCGGACCGGGCGATCCCGCGCAGCTACCGCACGATGCAGGGCTTCGGTGTGCACACCTTCCGGTTCGTGAACGCGGAGGGGCGCGGCACGTTCGTGAAGTTCCACTGGAAGCCGAAGCTGGGCGTGCACTCGCTGGTGTGGGACGAGGCGCAGGAGTGCCAGGGCCGCGACCCGGACTTCAACCGGGGTGACCTGTGGGACGCGATCGAGGCGGGCGAGTACCCGGAGTGGGAGCTCGGCGTCCAACTGGTGCCGGAGGAGGACGAGTTCGCCTTCGACTTCGATCTGCTGGACGCCACGAAGCTCATCCCGGAGGAGCAGGTGCCGGTACGGCCGATCGGCCGGATGGTGCTGGACCGCAACCCGGAGAATTTCTTCGCCGAGACCGAGCAGGTGGCCTTCCACACGGCCAACGTGGTCCCCGGCATCGACTTCACCAACGACCCGCTGCTCCAGGCCCGCAACTTCTCCTATCTGGACACCCAGTTGATCCGGCTCGGCGGCCCCAACTTCGCGCAGCTGCCGGTGAACCGGCCGGTGGCACCGGTGCGGACGAACCAGCGTGACGGGTACGGGCAGAGCAGGATCCACAGCGGCACGAACTACTTCCCGAACTCCCTCGGCGGCGGCTGCCCGGCCCACGCGGGCGCCGACGGTCACGCGTACACGCACTACGCGGAACGCGTGGACGGCGCCAAGATCCGCCGTCGCAGCCCGAGTTTCCAGGACCACTACAGCCAGCCGGCGATGTTCTGGCACAGCATGGCGCCCTGGGAGCGGCAGCACATCGTGGACGCCTTCCGGTTCGAGCTCGGCAAGGTCGACGCGATGAGCGTGCGGACCCGCACCGTCGAGCAACTGGCCCATGTCGACGGCGAGTTGGCGGCGGCGGTGGCCCAGGGCATCGGCGTGCCGGAGCCGACCGCCGCCGAGGCGGCCCCGAACAAGGTGCTCTCCCCCGCGCTGAGCCTGGAGTCACTGCGCGGCGACGGCTCGATCCGCACCCGGCAGATCGCGGTGCTGGTGGCCGACGGCGTGGACGGCGAGCAGGTGACGTCGGTGAAGGAGGCGCTGACCGCGGAGGGCGCGATCGTCGAGGCGCTGGCTCCGCGGGACGGCACGGTCACCGGCGCCGACGGCGAGGCGTACGAGGTCGACCGGGCGCTGCCGACCGTGGCCTCCGTGCTGTACGACGCCGTCCTGCTGCCCGGCGGTCCGGTGGGCACCCCGCCGACCGTCTCCGACCCGGACGTGATGCGCTTCGTACGGGACGCCTACCGGCACGGCAAGCCGGTGGGCGCGCTCGGCTCGGGGGTCGGGGTGGTGACGGCCCTGGAGCCGGAGGGGGTGCGGCTGTCCGCGGAGTTCCAGCAGGTGGTCGCCGACCGGGGCGTGGTCACGGACACCTCCCCCGGCCCTGCGAGCGAGGAGTTCCTGCGGGCCTTCGTCGCCGCGGTCGCGGCCCACCGCCACTGGGACCGGCCCCCGGCCCGCCACTAGGCCCTGCCCAGCGGCACCAGGCCCTGCCCATAGGCCCTGCCCAGCGGCGTCAGCCCCTGCCCAGCTGATCATTTTCGCCGCGGCCCCGCTCCCGGGCACCCGCCCGGGTGCGGCCCGCGGCGATCAGGCGCTGCGGGTTGCGCCGCAGGTACTCGCCCTCCAGCTCGGCCATCCGGCCGTTGTGGGCGCGCAGCGCGTCGCCCGACCCGTACAGGAGGGTGTCGTGGCGCGTGCGGTGGATGGTCTCCAGCTCCTTCATGAGCTGCTGATCGTCCAGGCGGCTGGGGTCGACTCCGGTCATGGCGGTGTCCCACTCTTCGTGTTCGTTCATGGGGTTCGGGTACCCGCCCGTTGAAGCACCACCGAGAAGCACCACCGAGCACTGCCTCCGAGCGGAATCCGGGAGAGAACCATGGATCTCGCCTATCTGCACCCACTCTACGAACATCCGGGCCCCTGGGCCTCCGTATACGTCGACACCTCCCGGCACGCGGAGGACACCGCCCACGCGCTGCATCTGACGGCCGCCGCGATGGCCCGCGAGCTGGCCGGGCAGGGCGCGGACGACGCCACCTGCCGGGCCGTGGAGGGCGCGATCGAGGATCTGCGCCACTCCCCCGACCGGTACGGCAGGGCCCTCTTCGCCCGGGCGGGCGAGGTGGTCCTCGATCCCGTGCTGGCGCAGGCCCCGCCGGGCGACAGCACGGCCCACTGGGCGCCGCTGCCCCGTGCGACACCGCTGCTGGAGCCGGCCGGGGAGAACCCGGTGTGCGTCGTCGCCTACGTCAACCGCAAGGGCGCCGACTTCGAGCTGCGCAGCGCGGTGGAGCGGCGGCCGGCCGGCGCGGTGGTGGGCCGGCAGTGGCCGGTGCACCGCACGAGCAACGTGGACTGGTCCGAGCGGCACTTCCAGCTGAAGGTGGAGAACACCTGGGAGCACAACGCCGCGGAGATCGCCGACGCGCTCACCGTCTGCCAGGAGGAGACCGGCGCCGACCTGCTGATTCTCGTCGGGGAGCGGCGCGAGTGCCGAGCGGTGCACGATCGGCTGCCGCAGCGGATCAAGGACCTCGTGGCGGAGACCGAGCACGGCACCGGCAGCCGGCTCCTGGACGACGACGTCGAGCAGATCCGCACCGGTCATGTGCGGCGGCGCGCCGAGGCCGAGCTGGAGCGCTTCCTCAAAGCCCGCACCCCGGACGAGGCGGGCCGTGCCGGTGCCGTCGAGAGCCTGCCCGAGCTGGTGGAGGCGGCCCGTGAGCACCGGATCGCGGAGCTCCTGATCCGCCCGGAGGGTCCCGACCTGCACCGGGACGTGTGGATCGGCGAGGACCCCGACCAGCTGGCCACGCGCCGTACGGAGCTGAAGATCCTCGGTGAGCAGAACTCGTGGGCGGCCCGCGCGGACGACGCCCTGATGCGGGCGGCGGCCATGACGGACGCCACCGCGCTCGCGCTCCCCGAGCCGGGCGACGAGGTGCTCCCGGGCGGCATGGGCGCCCTGCTGCGCTGGAAGTGACCGCCCCGGGCGGACCATCGCGCCGCCCTACCGCGCCCTCGCGGGCTACCGCACCCGTTCCACCCGCCGCTCGTCCCACACCGGCTCCGGTGTCTCGCGGACGCGGCCGTCGCTGCCGAAGACCAGGTAGCGGTCGAAGGAGCGGGCGAACCAGCGGTCGTGGGTGACCGCGAGGACGGTGCCGTCGAAGGCCTCCAGGCCTTCCTGGAGGGCCTCGGCGGACTCCAGGTCCAGGTTGTCCGTGGGCTCGTCCAGCAGCAGCGCGGTGACGCCCTGCAACTCCAGCAGGAGGATCTGGAAGCGGGCCTGCTGGCCGCCGGAGAGGCGGTCGAAGCTCTGTTCGGCCTGGTTCGTCAGCTCGTAGCGGCGCAGTCGGGACATCGCGGCGCCCCGGTCCTGGGAGTGCTCGGTCCACAGGATGTCGAGCAGCTTGCGGCCCTGGAGTTCGGGGTGCGCGTGCGTCTGGGCGAAGTGCCCGGGCACGACCCGCGCGCCCAGCTTCCACTGCCCGGTGTGCGCGACCTCCTCCCCGGCCAGCAGCCGCAGGAAGTGCGACTTGCCGGAGCCGTTGGAGCCGAGGACGGCGACCCGCTCCCCGTAGAAGACCTCCAGGTCGAACGGCTTCATCAGGCCGGTGAGTTCGAGTCCCGCGCAGGTGACGGCCCGTACGCCGGTACGGCCGCCCTTGAGGCGCATCTTGATGTCCTGCTCGCGCGGCGGCTCGGGCGGCGGGCCGGCCTCCTCGAACTTGCGCAGCCGGGTCTGGGCCGCCTGGTAGCGGGAGGCCAGCTCGTGGCTGATGGAGGCCGCCTGACGGAGGTTCAGCACGAGCTTCTTCAGCTGGGCGTGCTTCTCGTCCCAGCGCCGCCTGAGCTCCTCGAAGCGGGCGAAGCGCTCCTGCCTCGCCTCGTGGTACGTGGCGAACCCGCCGCCGTGCACCCAGGCGTCGGCGCCCGCGGGCGAGGGCTCCACCGACACGATCTTCTCGGCGGCGCGGGCGAGGAGTTCGCGGTCGTGGGAGACGAAGAGGACCGTCTTGCGGGTCTCCTTCAGCCGCTCCTCCAGCCACCGCTTGCCGGGCACGTCGAGGTAGTTGTCCGGCTCGTCGAGCAGGAGCACCTGGTCGTTGCCGCGGAAGAGGGCCTCCAGCACGAGCCGTTTCTGCTCGCCGCCGGAGAGCGTGCGCACCTCGCGGAACTGCGCCTTCTCGTACGGCACCCCGAGCGCGGCCATGGTGCACATGTCCCACAGCGTCTCCGCCTCGTACCCGCGCACCTCCGCCCAGTCGGCGAGGGCCTGCGCGTACTTCAGCTGGGCGGCCTCGTCGTCGACGGTCATGATCAGGTGCTCGGCCCGGTCGACGGCCTGCGCGGCCTCCCGGATGCGCGGCGAGGCGACGGACACGAGCAGGTCGCGTACGGACGTCTCGTCGCGTACGGAGCCCACGAACTGCCGCATCACGCCGAGGCCGCCGCTGACGGTGACGGTGCCGCCGTGCGGCTTCAGCTCGCCGGAGATCAGGCGGAGCAGGGTGGTCTTGCCGGCGCCGTTGGGCCCGACGAGCGCCACGGCGGCCCCTTCGCCCACGCGGAAGGACACGTCGCCGAGCAACGCCCTCCCGTCAGGGAGGTAGTACTCGAGGTGCGCCGCTTCCAGATGTCCCATGAGACCGCATTCTGCGGGCCGGGGTGCGCGCCGGGCAAACCGTTATCCGACCGCGCCGACCGCCTCGCCGGGACCTCACCGACGACCTCGTCCGGCCTCGAAGACCGTTATTCGACCTCGTCGAGGGGCCTGCCCGCGGGCCCGGCCTCGGTCGCGGGCCCGGTGCTCGCCACGGCGGCGCCCTCCCAGGTCAGGGTCTTCCAGCCGTCGGACGGGGAGCCGTCCAGGATCACCACGCCGGTGTTGTCCAGGGGGCGGGCGGCGGCGAAGTCGATGTCGACGTTGTCGGCGCGGGCCGCGACCCACATCCGGATCGCCGCGCCGTGGCTGACCATGGCGACGGTCCCGGCGCCGCTGTCGGCGGCCTCGGCGATCACGGAGTCGTAGCGGGCGAGGGCCTCCACGCCGTTCTCGCCGCCCGGCATGCGCCGCTCGAGGTCCCCGGCCGACCAGGCGAAGACGGTCTCCATGTACGTCCGGCCCGCCTCGGAGTGGCCGTCCAGCATCTCCAGGTCCCCGGCGGAGATCTCCCGGATGCCGTCGCGGACGAGGACGTCGAGGCCGCGGGCGGCGGCCAGCGGGGCGGCGGTGAGCTGGGTGCGGACCAGGGTGGAGGCGTAGAGGGCCTCGATGTCCTCGTCGGCGAGGGCCTCGGGCAGCGCCGCCGCCTGCCGCTCGCCGAGCGGGGTCAGCGCCGCGCCGGGTATCGCGGTGTCGAGGAGGAAGTCGACATTGGACGGGGTCTGGCCATGCCGGACGAGGAGCAGGCGCATGCGGTGAGCCTCCGTTGTCGTGACCGCTCCGGGACAAGAAACGGCCACCTCAGGGTACCCGCAGCGCATGACCCCTGACGTGGACCTCACCGCCCCGAAGCCCGGCCGGCACGCCGTGCGTGACGCGCTGCTGGCCCTCGACTGCCGGCTCTTCGAGTTCGCCGCCGAGCGGAACTGGCCGCTGGCCGAGCCCGTCCTGCCGCGGCTGAGCCGCAGCGCGAACCACGGTGTGCTGTGGTTCGCCGCCGGCGCCGTGATGGCGGCCGGCCGCACCCCGCGCGCCCGCCGGGCCGCCGCCCGCGGCCTGGCCTCGCTGAGCCTGGCCTCACTGACGATCAACACCCTCGGCAAGCGGTCCGTACGCCGCCCCCGGCCGGTCCTCGACCCGGTGCCGCTGGTGCGGCAGCTGAAGCGGCAGCCCATCACCACGTCCTTCCCGTCCGGGCACGCCGCGTCGGCGGCCGCCTTCGCGACGGGCGTCGCCCTGGAGTCGCCGGCCTGGGGCGCGGCGGTGGGTCCTGTCGCCTGGTCGGTGGCGCTGTCCCGCGTCTACACCGGGGTGCACTTCCCGAGCGATGTGCTGGCGGGCGCCCTGCTGGGGGCGGGCGCCGCGTTCGCCGTACGGGGTCTGGTGCCGACCCGGGCGCAGCTCGGTACGCCGGCCCGGCCGCGCGCGGAGGTGCCGGCGCTGCCCGAGGGCGAGGGGCTGGTGATGGTGGCGAACAGCGCGGCCGGGACCGCCGAGCGGGTGCGCGCGCTGCAGGCCGCGCTGCCGCAGGCCGAGCTGGTCGAATGCCAACCCGCCGACATGCGGGCGGAGTTGGAGAAGGCGGCCACGCACGCGCGCGTGCTCGGCGTGTGCGGCGGGGACGGCAGTGTGAACGCGGCCGCCGAGGTCGCCCTGCGGCACGGGCTGCCGCTCGCGGTGCTGCCCGGCGGCACGCTCAACCACTTCGCCTACGACCTGGGCGTGGAAGGCGTCAACGATCTGGGCCGGGCCGTCCGCGGCGGCGAGGCCGTGCGGGTGGACGTGGGCCGCTTCCACAGCGCCGGGACCCGGGGCGTCTTCGTCAACACGTGCAGTCTGGGCGTCTATCCGGAGCTGGTGCGGGTGCGGGACCACTGGTCGAAGCGGATCGGCGGCTGGCCGGCCGGGATGCTCGCGGCCCTGCGCGTGCTGCGCGCCGACCGGCATCCGCTGGAGGCCGAGTTCGACGGCCGCACCCGCCCGCTGTGGCTGCTGTTCGTCGGCAACGGCACCTATCACCGGGTGGGCCTGGCCCCGGGCCGCCGCCTCGACCTCGCGGACGGCCGGCTGGACGTGCGGGTCGTGCACGGCGGCCGGCGCCCCGCGACCCGGCTGCTCGCCGCGGCCCTCGCCGGCCCGCTGACCCGCTCCCCCGCGCACGCGGCGGTCCAGGTGGGCCGGCTGCGCCTGGCGGGCGTGGCCCCGGGCACGCTCCTCGCCTACGACGGTGAAGTCACCGAGGTGGCAGGCGAGGTGACGCTGGAGAAGCTCCCCGAGGCACTCACGGTGTACCGCCCGCTGCCCGGCAGCTGATCACCCGTCAGTCCACATGCCAATACGCGGGTCTCATCATTCGACATGCGCGCGTACGGTGAAGACGTACCGATCGCCCGGTACCGGCACCGTGTCGAACAGGGGAGTTCAGCCATGTCGCAAGCCAGGTCGAAGCCGCGGGAGACCGCCGTCTACACGCACGGGCACCACGAGTCGGTGCTGCGCTCGCACACCTGGCGGACCGCCGCCAACTCCGCGGCGTACCTGCTCGGTTCGATCAAGCCCCACATGAGGATCCTGGACATCGGCTGCGGACCGGGGACCATCACCGCCGACCTGGCGGAGCTGGTCCCCGACGGCCGTGTCACCGGCGCCGACCACGCCTCCGGCGTCCTGGACCAGGCCCGCGCCACGGCCGCCGCACGCGGTCTGACCAACGTGGACTTCACGGTCGCCGACGTGCACGCCCTGGACTGGCCTGACGACACGTTCTGCGTGGTCCACGCCCACCAGGTGCTCCAGCACGTCGGGGACCCGGTGCAGGCGCTGCGCGAGATGAGGCGGGTCACCAGGCCGGGCGGCCTCATCGCCGTCCGCGACTCCGACTACGCGGCCATGACCTGGTACCCGGCGTCCCCGGGCATGGACGACTGGCTGGACCTGTACCGGCGGGTGGCCCGCGCCAACGGGGGCGAGCCGGACGCCGGGCGCCGGCTGAAGTCATGGGCGCTGCGGGCGGGGCTGACCGACATCACCGCGACCTCCGGCACCTGGACCTTCGCGACCACCGAGGAGCGGGCGTGGTGGAGCGGTCTGTGGGCCGACCGCACGGTGGCCTCGGCATACGCGGAGCGGGCCGTCGCGGGCGGGCACGCCACGGCCGGGCAACTGGCGGCGATCGCGGACGCCTGGCGGGAGTGGGGCGAGCGGGAGGACGCGTGGTTCAGCGTGCTGCACGGCGAAATCCTGTGCCGAAAGGATGTCTGAATCCCTGTTTCCGGGAAACCCGGAATTCAGGAGGTTCACATTATGGTTGCCATTCTTCTCGTGCTGCTTCTGGCATTGATTCTGTTCGGTGCCGGATTCGCGGTGAAGATTCTCTGGTGGATTGCACTCGCGGTACTGGTTCTCTGGCTGCTGGGATTCCTGATGCGGGGCACCACCGCAGCCGGAGGCCGGGGCCGCTGGTACAGGTGGTGAATTAGCCCCTGTTGACAGGGGTGAATCAGTCCCGGGGCAGCAACGGTCCCAGCGGCCCGAGGTCCAGATTCAGGTCCTCGGGCCGCAGTCCGTACCGCTCGCGCAGCTCGGTCATGCGCTCGTCCAGCAGCATCAGGGTCAGCCCGATGCGTTCCTCCTGCTCCTCGGTCAGCCCCCCGTCGTCGAAGCGGCGCAGCGCCTGGCGTTCCATGAGCTGGCGCAGCAACTCGACGACGGTCAGGACGAGTTTGACGAGGTCGCGTTCGACGGTGTCCGGTTCGAGGTCGAGCCGGTTGCGGGCACGGGTCACGTCAACTCTCCCCAGGGTGAGGGAACCTGTTCGTTCACGGAACTGATCAGGGCGTTCAGGTCGATGCGGACGAGGTCGACGTCCGCGATCCGCAGGGTGATGTCGCCCGTGATGACGACCCCGCCGGCCAGCAGCCGGTCGAGCAGGTCCACCAGGGCGATCTCTCGGCGTTCGACGACGGTCAAGGCTTCTCCCCCGCGAAGGAATAGGCGGCCCACGGGCCGGTGAGTTCCACTCGGAAATCGGCTGTCTCGTCCTTCGTCCGGTCGACGAGTTCCACGAATTCCTCGGACCGGGACCGCGGCACCAAATAGGCCGCATTCAGCACGTTACGGCCCGCCGCACCGGAGAGCGTGGAATTCTGCGGGGGATGCAGCCGGGAATCCTCGGCGACGGCGGAAAGCGTTTCGTGCAGCCGGGTCGCGAATTCCTCGGCGCGCTGCCACTGATCCTCGTGGGCGCGCACACTGGAGCGCCGCTGCCGCAGATAGTCACGGCCCGACGCGGGCTTCGCGGCCGGTGCGCCGCTGTCCGCGGGCCGCTCGTCGGCGTAGAGCTTCACCCCCCACTCCACCCGCCCTTCCAGCCGGTCGAGGGTGCGCAGGAAGTCGGCCTCCCTGGCCTGGAGCATCGTGCGGACGCCGCTGTCGTCGCGGAAGACGGTCGCGAGGCGCAGCGGCAGCGGGGTGGTGACGACGGTGAGGGCGTCGATCACGCCCTGGTGGGCACGGGCCGTCGCCGTCAGCCAGTCCAGGTCCTCCAGACGGGACCGGAGCGGCTCCTCGGCGAAGTCCCGCTCCGGCACATGGCTGACGACGGCGACGAGGCCGTGGTGGCTGAGCAGTCTGGGCGGATCACCGGCCACGCCGGTCAACTCGGCCTGCAACGGCGTGCCGAAGGGCCGGCAGACGGCGTACACATAGCGCAGCCCGGTCATCAGGCCTCCTTCTCCTGCCGGTCCCGCCCGGGCTCGAGCTGCGCGATCCGCTCGCGCAACTCGGCGTTCTCCCGGGCGAGCTCCTTGCGACGGGCACCGGAGGACAACGCGGGGTCGTCCTCCCACCAGTCGATGCCCATCTCCTTCGCCTTGTCGACGGACGCGACGATGAGCCGCAGCTTGATGGTGAGGAGTTCGATGTCGAGCAGGTTGATCCGGATGTCACCGGCGATGACTATGCCCTTGTCGAGCACCCTCTCCAGGATGTCGGCGAGGTTCGCGCCGCCGCCGTCCCGGCCGTAGGGGTCGGGCAGCCGGCCGGGGGTCGTCATCGACGGCTCCCGCCCTCGGCGTACTCGTACTCCTCCTCGTCGGCCCCTTCGTCCTCGTCCTCGTACTCGCCCTCGGGCTCCTCAGACTCCTCGGGCTCTTCCTCGTCCTCGTACTCCGCCTTCTCGTCCTCCTCCTCGGCGTAAGGGCCCTCCTCCTCAGCTTCCTCTTCCTCGCCCTCGTACGCCTCCTCGTCGCCCTGCTCGTCCTCCTGGCCGTTCTCCTGCTCGTCCTCCTCCTCGGCCACCGCGTCCTCATGGCTGCGGACGACCTCGCCGTCGCGGATCTCGCCGCGCCAGCCGTCCTCGGCCTCTCCCTTGAGGGTGACGTAGCGGACGTAGTTCTTGAGGTCGAGACGGGCCCGGCGGCCCTGGGCGCGCCAGATGTTGCCGGTCTTCTCGAACAGGCCCTTCGGGTAGTACTCGATCACCAGCAGCACCCGCGTCAGGCTGTCGCCGAGCCGGTGGAAGGAGACGACACCCTTCGTGGTGCCCTTGGCACCCTCCGACGTCCAGGCGATGCGGTCGTCGGGTATCTGCTCGGTGGTGTGCGCCTTCCAGCTGCGGTTGGACCAGAAGACCTTCAGCTGCCAGTCGGAGGTCGTGTCGTCGGCGCGGTTCGCGCTCTTGACGCCCTTGGCGAAGGTGCTGAAGTCCTGGAACTGCGTCCACTGGTCGTAGGCCGTGCGCAGGGGGACGCCGACATCGACGTACTCCATGATCACGGTCGGCTTCTTGCCCGCCCCGCCCTTGCCCTTGCCGCCCCCCAGGTTCTGCAACGCGCCCATGACGTTCTCCTTGGCGCGGGAGGCGCCCACCTCCAGGGCGGAGCGCACCGGTCCCTTGCCCTCGGCGATCTTGCGGCCGCCGTCGAGGGCGAGCTTGGCGAAGCCGGGGCTCCTGCCCTCGGCGATGTCGTTCAGTTTCAGCGTGGTCTCGCCCAGCTTGCGGCCCGCGCCGATCAGCAGACGCTGGGCCTGGGCGGCGAAGTACTCCTGCGCCTCGGCCTTGAGCCGGTCGGCGGCCTCGCTGTGGGCGACCCCGCTGAGCGGGTTCGCCTTCGCGGCGCCGCCGGCGGCGGAGGTCGCGGATCCGACGGTGTCGGTCATCGGTCACCGCCTCCCTTCGACACACGTGAGCGGGCGCCGCGGGCCGAGGCCGTCTTCTTGGCCGCGGTCTTCTTCGCGCCGGCCGTCGCCTTCTTGGCGGGGGCCTTCGCCGCGCTCTTCTTGGCGGGTGCCTTCTTGGCGGCCGTCTTCCTGGCCGCCGCCCTCTTCCGGGGCGGCTCGGACTCCTCCCGCTCGGCCTCGGCCTCGTCGCCGCCCTCGTCGTACGCCTCGTCCTCGTCGTACTCGTCGGTCTCCCGGTCGCTGTCGTCGTCGGCCTCGTCCTTGCCGAGCCCGAGGTCAGAGCCGTCCGGCAGCGCGCCCGAGAGCTGGTCGCGCATCTCGGCGGTACGGCCGTGCAGACGGTCGGCGAGGGCGTCGAGCTGCCGCTCGACCATCGCGCCGGAGGCGGCCTTCCCGACCCCGCGCAGATCCTCGCGGAGCTGGTCTCCGATCTCCTTGAACTGCGGGTTGTCCCGCAGCTGTCCGGAGACCAGGTCCGCGAGTGCCCGCGGGCTCAGCTGCATCCGCTTGCCGGCCACCAGGGTCCCGACGGCGAAGGCCAGTTTCATCTTCTTGGTACGCCCGAGGACGTATCCGGCCCCTACCGCGAGGCCCAGTCCCACTCGGTTCATCCGCTCGTCCAGTCGTTGGTTGCCGCGCCCGCGCGCGAGCCGGTCTCCAGCCGGTCGAGGAGTTCGTCCTCCAGCCGGTCGAACTCCTCCTCGTCGATCTCGCCCGCCTCCAACCGCTCTTCCAGCCGAGCCAGTTCGGCCCGGATCGTGGCCGGGTCGTAGTAGATGCGCTCTGCCTCGCTCAGCACCTGTCTGATGACCCAGGCGCTCCCGCGCACGGGTGCGAACGGCAGCAGCAGCACCTCGCCGATGAGTCCCACGTCCTCACCTCACTCCCCGGAGCTCTCGGCGCCGGCCGTGCTGCCCGCGGGCTCGGCGGAGCCGGGCTCGACGAAGCTGTACGGCGGCAGCGGGCCGTTGACCCGCAGTTCGAGGTGGGGATGGCTCTTGCGGACCTGCTCGACCGAGGCGAGGAACGTCTCGGCGTCGTCGCGGCCCACCAGGAACGACACGTTGGCGAGCCAGCCACTGGACTCCGGCCCGTTGCTCACCGCGGCGGCGGTCGTCTCCAGGGCCTGCTGCACCTCGGCCGCGTCCTCGACCTCGCGCGCCTTGACGGCGGCGACCACCATCTCGCCGAGCCGCAGCTTCTCCTCGTAACTGCCCCCGCCCGCCTGCCGGTTGGCCTCGGTCAGGGATCGCAGCTCGGGGTTCTCGGCCATCACGCGATGGAGGACGGCCTCCTCGTCGTGGGTGGCCTTGACGTTGTACTCGACCTTGCCGTCCAGCGCCCGCAGGCGTTCCTTGTAGTGCTCGGCGCGCTCGGCGAGCACCGCGGTGACGGTCTCGTCGTCGGGCGCCACGCTGCCGAACCGCATGGGCAGCACGCAGCCGTCCGCGCCGGCCTGGGCCAGCACGTTCTGGTGGGCGAGCAGGTCCTTGCGCTTGGGCCGCAGCCCCTCGGGCGCGTCGCTGACGACGGCCGCCAGACCGCTCTCCTCGAGGACGCGCACAGGCAGCTGCGGGTCGCCGACGCCCACCGTGTCCTCGGGCAGCGAGGCACGGGAGCCATCGATGATGCCGTACACGTACGTGCTCACTCCTGCTCCTCCTTCCTGCGGGCCGCCGTCGACTTACGGGCGCGGGGCCGCTGCTGCTGTTCGGGCTCGCCCTCCCCGCGCGCCTGCTTGAAGGCGTCCGAGATGGTCTCGGCGGCGCCGGACAGCGCGCCCTTGGACTTGCCGCGAGCGCCGGACTCGGTGATCTCGCCGACGAGGTCGGGCAGGCCCGGGTCCTTGCGCGGCCCTGCTTCCAGGTCGAGGCGGTTGCACGCCTCGGCGAAGCGCAGATATGTGTCCACGCTGGCCACGACGACCCGGACGTCGATCTTGAGGATTTCGATACCGACCAGGGAGACCCGCACGAACGCGTCGATGACGAGACCCCTGTCGAGGACTAGCTCCAGAACGTCGTAGAGGCCACTGCTGCCGCCTCCGCCGCCGGTCTGCTGTGCCGGGACAACGGTCATGCCGACCGCGCCTCCTTCTCTGCTGTGGCTGAAGTGTCGGGTGGGACGTCCGTGCGGCGGTCTACCGGCCGCCGGACCTGTGTGCGTCGGCACGTCCGCGTTCGTAGCGGCGGACGCGCCGGTAGCCGGTGAGCTGCCCGTCGAGGTCGAGGTCGACCTGGTAGCTCGCCATCAGGCTCATGGTGTCGGGCACGCGGGCGAGTTCGAGGACCTCGACCTGCAGGGACCAGCCGTGCTCCGTCTGCTCGAAGGACGACACCGACTCTGCGGCCATGCCGGTCAGCTCCTCGAGCTGGGTGCGCGCATCGCGCAGCAGCTGCATGGGGCTCGGCCGGTCTTCCGCCGTGTCGCTTTCCGCCCGCTTGGGGGATTTCTGTGAATCCTGGGTTTCTGATGTGTTTTTTGTGTTCGTCATGGCCACCTCTTGCTCCGGGTGGCCGCATGTTCGCCGATCAAACCTTCACGGGGCGTGAACGTGGGGCCAGGGCCTGTCAGCCCCGCATGGCGTTCAGCCGGCGCCGGGCCGGGCCGAGGGCGCGGCTCTGGCTCATCACCCCGGCCCAGGGGTTGGTGCGGGCCTGGTCGACGGCGTCGGCGATGGTCCAGCGGCGGGCGTCGAGGCCGGGGTCGTCCAGCTGGGACCAGGACAGCGGGGTGGCCACGGGGGCGCCGGGCCGGGCCCGGACGGTGTAGGGCGCGACCGCGGTCTGGGCGTAGGCGTTGCGCTGGACGTCCAGGTAGAGGCGGTCGCCGCGGTCCTTCTTGCGGGCGGCGGTGGTGAACCGGTCGGGATGCCCGGCCACGAGGAGATCGGCGACGTCCTTGGCGAAGTCGCGCACCTCGTCGAAGTCGTCGTGGCCGTTGACCGGCACCACGACGTGCAGCCCGCGGGAGCCGGTCGTCATCAGCGCCGACGGCAGTTTCAGCTCGTCGAGCAGCTCCCCCAGCAGCAGGGCCGCCGTGCGCACCAGGGCGAAGTCCTCGCCCTCGCCGGCCGGGTCGAGGTCGAAGACCATCCGGTCGGGGCGCTCCAGCCGTCCGACCCGGGACAGCCAGCGGTGCAGGGTGAGACTGGCCTGGTCGGCGAGGTACACGAGGGTGGCGGAGTCGTTGCACACGGTGTGGCAGACCGTGCCGCCCTCCTTGGCCACCTCGACGCGGGTGATCCAGTCCGGGTAGTTGTCCGGGGTGTTCTTCTGCATGAACCGGGGGCCGTCGAGCCCGTCCGGATGCCGTTCCAGCATCAGCGGACGGCCGCGCAGGTGCGGCAGCATGAAGGGGGCGACGGCCCGGTAGTACTCGACGAGATCGCCTTTGGTGTACTCCTTCGTCTCCCCGCTCCCCGGGAAGAGCACCTTGCCGGGCCGGTGCACCTCGACCGCGCGACGACCGGCCCGCACCTTCCGGACGTCGTCCGTCATCGCACGATCGCCTCTTCGACCAGCAGCTTCACGGCCGCCGCGATGCCCTCGGCGTCGATGCCGGCGGCGTGCAGCTGCTCCTCGGGGGACGCGGAACCGGGCATCGTACGCACCCCCAGCCGCACCAGGCGCGGTACGGGCCGCCCGTCGGTGAACGCGTCGAGCACGGCGTCGCCGAGGCCGCCCTCCTCGTGGTGGTCCTCGACGGTCACCAGACAGCCGGTCTCCTCGGCGGCCCGGCGCAGGGTGAGCCGGTCGACGGGCTTGACGGAGTACAGGTCGACGACCCGGACGACGACGCCGTCGCGCGCGAGGGCGTCGGCGGCGGCCAGCGCCTCGTGCACGGTGACGCCCGCGGCGACGACGGTCAGCCGGTCGCTCTCGGAGGAGCGCAGCACCTTGCTGCCGCCGATGGGGAACTCCTCGTCGGGGCCGTAGATCACCGGGCTCTTGCCGCGCGAGGTGCGCAGATAGCGGACGCCGTCGAGGCCGGCCATGGCCGCGACGAGCCGCGCGGTCTGCTGGGCGTCGCACGGGTACAGCACGGTCGAGCCGTGCACGGCCCGCATCATCGCCAGATCCTCCAGACCCATCTGCGAGGGCCCGTCCTGCCCGATGGCGACCCCCGCGTGCGAGCCGACGAGATTGATGCCGGCGCCGCTGATGGACGCCATGCGGACGAAGTCGTAGGCCCGGGTCAGGAAGGCGGCGAAGGTGGCCGCGTACGGCACGAAGCCGCGCGCGGCGAGCCCCACCGCGGCGGCGACCAGCTGCTGCTCGGCGATGTAGCACTCGAAGTAGCGGTCCGGGTGCTCCTTGGCGAACAGCTCGGCGCGGGTGGAGTCGCCGACCTCGCCGTCGAGGGCGACGACGTCGCCGCGGGCGGTGCCGAGCGCGGTGAGGGCGTGTCCGTAGGCGTCGCGCGTGGCGATGTCCTCGCCCAGGTCCCAGGTGGGCAGGTCGAGGTGCCCGGCGCGTACGGCGTGCAGCATGCGGGCGGCGGGCGGCTCGTGCACCTCGATGCGCAGGTCGCGGGGGCCGCCGAGCTCGGCGATCGCCTCGTCGGCGTCGGGCAGCGGCTTGCCGTGCAGGCCCTCGCGGTCCTGGACGGCCTCGACGCCCTTGCCCTTGAGGGTGCGGGCGAGGATCGCGGTGGGCTGTCCGGTGGTGGACAGGGCCTCGCCGTAGGCCCGGTCGACGGCGTCCACGTCATGGCCGTCCACCTCGACGGTGTGCCAGCCGAAGGCCTGGAAGCGGCGGGCGTAGGCGCCCAGGTCGTGGCCGTGCCGGGTGGGGCCGCGCTGGCCGAGCCGGTTGACGTCGACGATCACGGTGAGGTTGTCGAGATGCTCATGGCCCGCGTGTTCGGCGGCCTCCCACACCGAGCCCTCGGCGAGCTCGCTGTCGCCGCACAGCACCCACACCCGGTACCCGGAGCGCTCCAGCCGCTTGCCGGCCAGCGCGATCCCGACCCCGACCGGCAGCCCCTGTCCGAGCGACCCCGTGGCGGTCTCGACCCACGGCAGCCGCCGGGGCGTGGGATGCCCTTCGAGCCGGCTGCCCTGTTCCCGGAAGGTGAGCAACTCCTCGTCGTCGATGGCGCCGACGGCCTTGTAGGCGGCGTACAGCAGCGGGGAGGCGTGTCCCTTGGAGAGGATGAAGCGGTCGTTGCCGGGGTGGGCGGGGCGGTCGAAGTCGTAGCGGAAGTGATGGGCGAAGAGTACGGCCATCAGGTCGGCGGCGGACATCGACGAGGTCGGGTGCCCCGACCCCGCGGCATCGGCCGCGCGCACACTGTCGACACGCAACTGCTGGCCCAGGTCGGCGAGTTCGGCGGACTTCATGAGTCTCCTTCCGCGGAGTTCTCAGGGGTGCCGGGCCGCTTGACCGGCCCCGGGGGTTCGGCGGGTTCACCGCCGGGTTGGTTCTTGGCGGGTTCACCGCCGGGCTGGTTCCTCGCGGGTTCACCGCCGGGCTGGTTCCTGGCGGGTTCACCGCCGGGCTGGTTCCTCGCGGGCTCAGGGCCCGGCTGGTTCCTCGCGGGTTCGCCGCCCGGCTGGTTCTTCGCGGGCTCAGGGCCCGGCCGGCTCTTCGCGGGTTCGCCGCGCGGCCGGCTCTTCGCCGGCTCGGCGGGCTCGTCCGGCGTTGCGGCGTCTGCCGTGTCCGCCGCCGAGTCGCCGGTGTCGGCCGTGTCGGCCTCAACGGCCGCCCCCGGCCCCGAACTCACCCGCCGTTCCGGCGCCCCCGCCACCCGTGCCAGTTCCGGCGACGCCGTGTCCAGCGGTACCGACCAGGACCGTACGAGGCCCAACTGGACGGCCTGGCGCGGGAGTACGGCGTCCAGCAGCCAGTCGGCGGCCACCCGGACGCGGTTGCCGGGCATCGCGGCGAGGTGGTAGCCGCGGGCGACCGGCCCCGCCAGCGGCCCGGGCAGCGGCACGCCCAGCGGGTTCGCCGCGGCCTTCGTGCCGCCCAGGTCGACGACGAAGCCCAGGTCCCGGTGGTGGTAGGGGCGCCGCTCACCGATACCGAGCGAGGCGGCGACGTTGCGGGCCGCGACCTGTCCGTGCCGCCAGGCGTGCTGGGCGGTCATCGGCGTGAAGGAGCCGGGCTTGTCCAGGTCAGGCACGGCGGCCGCGTCCCCGCACGCGAACACCTCGGGCCTGCCGGGCACTTGGAGGTACGGGTCGACGATCAGCCGTCCCCGCTCCAGGGGTTGGCCGACGCTCTCGACGAGCGGATCGGGCCGTACGCCGACGCACCACACCAGCGTGCGGCTGGGGACGAACTCCCCGTCGGTCAGCAGGACTCCGTCGTGCGTGGCCTCCTTCACGGAGGTGCCCATGCGCACGTCGACGCCCCGCTCCCGCAGCACCCGGTCGGCGGTGCGGGAGAGCCGTTCGTCCAGCTCGGGCAGGACGCGCGGCGCGACGTCCAGCAGCATCCAGCGCGGCCGGACGCCTTCGCGCAGCGGCTGCCTGCGGACCTGGGCGTCGGTGTACAGCTGCCCGTGCGCGGCGACCTCGGTGCCGGTGTACCCGGCGCCGACCACCACGAAGGTGCAGCGGGCGGAGCAGCTCTTGGGATCGTCGGCCGCGGCGGCGAGCTCCATCTGCCGGGTGACGTGGTCGCGCAGGTACAGCGCCTCGGGCAGCCCGCGGAAACCGTGCGCGTGCTCGGCGACGCCCGGGATCGGCAGCAGTTTGTTGACGCTGCCGACGGAGATCACCAGCCGGTCGTAGGGCAGGGTGCCGGTCTCGCCCTCGGGGTCGGTGTAGTGCACGGTGCGCCCGTCGAGGTCGATGCCGTCGGCCTCGCCGAGCGCCAGCCGCACCCCGGGCAGGGTGCCCGACAGGGAGACGGTGACCCGGCGTGGTTCCAGGATCCCCGCGGCGACCTGGGGCAGCAGGGGCAGGTACAGGAAGTAGTCGGTCGGGTTGAGCAGGGTGATGTCGGCCTGGTGCCGGGTGAGCCTGGACAGGGTGCGGGCGGTCCGGTACCCGGCGAAACCGGCGCCGACGATCACGATGCGGGGTCGACTCACGGTGCGCCTCCGGGGCTGTCGCGTACCTCGGGAGCCTTCCGCGTCCCCCTGGTCAGGGTGGCCAAACGTGCGCCGGTTTCCGTGGGCGCCGCCGGGTACCCGGAGCGTGCCCTCGTACCCCTGTCGTTGGAGGTCCCCCATGCCCGAGTACGGCTATTTCCTGTCCTGCGAGGAGTTCGCTCCCGCGGAGCTGATCGAGCAGGCACGCATGGCCGAGCAGGCCGGGTTCCGCGCCCTGTGGATCTCCGACCACTACCACCCGTGGAACGACGCGCAGGGCCAGAGCCCGTTCGTCTGGTCGGTGCTCGGCGCGCTCTCGGAGGCGGTGTCCCTGCCGGTGGAGACGGCGGTGACCTGCCCGACCGTCCGCACGCATCCCGCGGTGATCGCCCAGGCCGCGGCGACCACGGCGGTGATGACCGAGGGCCGCTTCCGGCTCGGCGTGGGCAGCGGTGAGGCGCTCAACGAGCACATCCTGGGCCATGTGTGGCCGCCCACGAGCGTACGCCTGGAGATGCTGGAGGAGTCGATCCAGATCATGCGCCGGCTGTTCACCGGCGAGGAGGTCAGCCACCACGGCACCCACTACACGGTGGAGAACGCCCGCCTCTACACCGTCCCCGACGAGCCCGTACCCATCGACATCTCGGGTTTCGGCCCTGCGGCCACCGCGCTCGCGGCCCGCGTGGGCGACGGCTACATCACGATGATGCCGGAGGCGTCGATGGTGGAGCAGTTCCGCAAGGGCGGCGGGGGCGCGAAGCTCGTGAGCGGCGGGACGAAGGTCTGCTACGGCACGGACCGCGACGAGGCGGTACGCACCGTGCACCGGCTGTGGGGCAACCAGTTCCTGCCCGGCGAGCTGGCCCAGGTGCTGCCTTCGCCGAGCCACTTCGAGCAGGCGCAGACCCTGGTCACCGAGGACATGGTGCGCGACAAGGCGGTCTGCGGCGACGACGTCGACGAGCATGTGGCGGCCCTGGCCGCCTTCGCCGACGCGGGCTTCGACCGGATCTACGTCAACCAGATCGGCCCCGACCAGCGCGGCTTCTTCGACTTCTACCGTACGAAGGTGCTGCCGCAGCTCGCGCAGGACTGACCATGAGGCTGCACCGTCCGGCGGTGTCGGTCTACACGGTGCCGACCGACGCGCCCGAGGCCGACGGCACCCTGGCCTGGGAGACCACGACGATCGTGATCACCGAGGTGACGGCGGGCGACGCGACCGGCACGGGCTGGACGTACGGCCCGCAGGCGGTCGGCGACTTCCTGCGCGAGCACCTCGCCCCGCTCGTCGAGGGCCGCAGCGCGCTGGACATCCCCGCGACGCACGAGGCGATGTGCAGATCGGTCCGCAACGCGGGCCGCCCGGGCATCGCCGCCTGCGCGATCTCGGCGCTGGACATCGCCCTGTGGGACCTCAAGGCCCGCCTCCTCGAACTCCCCCTCGCCCACCTCCTGGGCACCGTCCGCGAACGGGTCCCGGTCTACGGCAGCGGCGGCTTCACGACGTACGACGACAGGCACATGGCTGCCCAGTTGGGCGGCTGGGTGCACGGGCAGCAGATCCCGCGCGTGAAGATCAAGATCGGCGAGGGCTGGGGCCGGTCGGTCCGGCGCGACCTCGCCCGCGTCCGCTCGGCCCGCCAAGTGATCGGCGACCAGGCCGAGTTGTACGTCGACGCGAACGGCGCGTACACCCGCAAGCAGGCGGTCCGGGTGGGCGGGGCGCTCGACGAGCTGGGCGTGACCTGGTTCGAGGAGCCGGTGTCGTCGGACGACCTGACGGGGCTGCGGCTGGTCCGCGACGCGCTGGTGTGCGACGTGACGGCGGGCGAGTACGGCTACGACCTGCCCTACTTCGCCCGCATGATCGCCGCCGGCGCGGTCGACTGCCTCCAGATCGACGCGACGCGCTGCGGCGGGCTGACGGAGTTCCTGCGCGCGGCCGCGCTGGCCCAGGCCCACGGCCTGGACGTCTCCACCCACTGCGCCCCGCACGCCCACGCGGCTGCGGCCGCCTCGCTCCCCAACCTCCGCCACATGGAGTGGTTCCACGACCACGTCCGCATCGAGGACATGCTCTTCGACGGCGCCCTGGACCCGAAGGGCGGCACGATCCACCCCACGACGGGCATCGGCCACGGCCTGACCCTACGGGCCGAGGAGGCCTTGGAGTTCAGGGTGGTGTGAAGGGCGTATGGGCGCGAAGGGTGTATGTACGGCGCGAAGGGTGCATGTACGGGGCGAAGGGTGCATGTACGGGGCGAGCCGACCGCCGGTCCACCCCTCGACCCTCGACTTCGACTACCCCCGCCGCCGCACCGCCCGCGCGGTCAGGACCCCCGCCCCCACCAGGAGCGCGGCGCCTGCCCGCCCGCGGTTGCGTGAGAGCCACTCCTGTGAACTCCCCGGCAGCGACTCCTCGTCGAAGCGCCCGTGCGCCCCGAAGTCCCGTCCATGAGGGCCGTCGGCCGGGCTCCACAGGTTGCCGACCGTTCCCCCCGCCGCCCCGTCCTGCTGCGCCTCGAACGCGTTGCGTGCCAGATACCGGTCCAGCACCCCCGGCGCCACCGCGTTGGCGAGCAGTGTCGCCACCGTCGAGCCGCCGACCCAGTACTCCCGTCGCCGCCCGTGCGCGGCGGCGTGCACGATCGCCCGGGCCGCCACCTCCGGCTGGTACACCGGCGCCACCGGCCGGGCCCGTCCCGGCATACGGCTCAACACCCAGTCGAACTGCGGGGTGTTGACGGCGGGCAGCTGCACCATCGTCGTCCGGACGCCACTGCCCGCGTGCAACAGCTCGCAGCGCAGCGACTCGTTGAAGCCCTGGATGGCGTGCTTCGCGCCGCAGTAGGCGGATTGCAGCGGGATTCCGCGGTACGCGAGTGCCGAGCCGACCTGCACCACGGTCCCCCGGTCGCGCGGCAGCATGTGCCGCAGTGCGGCCCGGGTGCCGAACACACAGCCCAGGTACGTCACTTCGGTGACCCGTCGGAACTCGTCCGGGGTGATCTCGGTGAACGGGGCGAAGACCCCGGCGAAGGCGTTGTTGACCCAGACGTCGATGCCGCCGAACGTGTCGGCGACCTTCTGCGCCGCGTCGTCGACGGCCTTGGCGTCGGACATGTCGACGGGGACGACGAGCGCCTCACCGCCGGCGCGCTGCACCTCGTCCGCCGCCGCGGCGAGACCTTCGCGGCCCCGGGCCAGCAGGGCGACCCGGTCGCCCCGGGCGGCGAAGGCCAGGGCCGTGGCCCGCCCCACGCCGCCGCTGGCCCCGGTCACCACGACGGCCCTGCCGTGCCGGGAGAGCGCGTTCCAAGGACGGCCCACCGTGCATCACGCCCGGTGGTGCGGCTGCTCGGGGTCGGTGTCGTCGGGTCGCGGCGCCGCGTCGCTGCCGGGTGCGCCGCTCGTGCCGGGCGCGGTGGGGGGCATCGGCGGATACGGCATGCCGAGTCCGCTCGGCGGCGCGCCGGGTGCCGTACCGCCCATGACGCGGTCGCGGCCGGTGGCGAGTTCGGTCTCGTGGTCCGGGGTGGGCCGGGAGTGGGACGGCCGGGCCATGCCGCGCAGTACGAACGCGACGACCCCGAGGATCACCGCGGTGATCAGTGCGGCGGCCCAGTCCGGCAGCCCGAGGGCGAGGGCCAGGCCCAGCGTGAGGGCGAGGGCGGCGCCCGCGTACAGGGCGACGGCGCCGGACGCGGCGTACAGCATCGCCGTGCGGCGCTGCTTGCGAGTCTGTTCGCGCAGTTCGTCGCGCACGGTCTCGCGTGCCACCTGCGCCAGCTCGTCGACGAGATGCTTGTCCAGATGCTCAAGATGATCCAAGCGGTCCATGCCCGCCGAGTACCCGCACACCCGTACGCATAACGCGGTCCGTAACGGCCGATTACCGCCGGGTAGGGCCCGGGGCGCCGGGTACCCGCCCGGCTCGCAGTCCTCTGAGGGAGATCGGGTGAAACGATCTCCTCGCCCCGGCCGCCGCGACTAGGCTCGTCCGCATGGACATTCTGGGAGCCACGCTGCGTGTCTGCGTCGACGACCTGGAGACCGCGGTCCCCTTCTACGAACGGCTGGCGGGCGGCCCCGCGCTCCGCTTCGAGCGCGGCGGTGTCCAGGTGGCCGCCGTGGGCTGCTTCCTCCTGATGAGCGGCCCCGAGGCCGAGTTGGAGATCCTGCGCAAGGTCGCGGCGACGATCGCGGTCAAGGACGTCGACGAGGCCCATGCGGTACTGACCGAACTGGGCGCGCGCGTGATCGCGGGCCCGGTGGGCACACCGGCGGGCCGCAATCTGATCGCGGTGCATCCGGACGGGGCGGTGTACGAGTACGTGGACCGGCGGGTCTGAGGTCCGGTCATCGCATGCGGAAGTCGTAGCGGGCCGGCAGCGGTTCGTCGCTGATCCGCTCCCACAGCCTGCCGACGGCCTCCGCCCCCTCCCGCAGATCCGCGACCTCGAAGCCTTCCTCGAACACGGCCCGCGCCTCGTCGCGCCTCCCCTCGGCGCACAGCAACTGGGCCTCGACGAACCGGAATCGACCGCGCTCCCGGGTCGCGGGATGCAGCCGCTCCCACACCGACCGCGCCTCCCGCGTGCGCCGCACCGCGAGCAGCGCCTCGATCGCCTCGCGGCCCAGCGCGGCCGTGGCCGCGGTCCACCGCTCGCCCGCGTCGCGCCGCTCCCGGCACAGGTCGTCGAAGGCTTCGACATACCGGTCGGCGGCCCGCTCGTGGTCGCCGATCTCCCGGTCGGCCACTGCGAGGCAGCGCAGCAACGGCCAGACGGACGGCGCGAGTTCGAGGGCCCGCTCCCAACTGCGCACCGCCTGCGCCCGGTCCCCGGCGTGCCACTGGGCGATGCCGAGGTGGTACTCGGTGAGCGGGGTCGCGGGCGCGGTCTCCAGCATGTCCCGCCAGTGCGGGGCGACCAGCGCCGCGCCGGGCGGCCGTACCCGGCGCGGCTCGGGCAGCGCGCCGACCCGGAGCAGGTGCAGCCACGGCTCCTGCTCCTCGCCGAGAGTGCTCTCGTCGAAGGGTGTGCCGGGCAACTTCGAGTCGGCGCGCAGCACTTCGAGCGCACCCCAGCCGGAGCCGGTGGCGAGGGTCTCACCGGGGTCGGTGTCTGCGTACGGCTTCCACGCGGCGTACGCGGCGTCCACATCGGCGCGCGGCAGCACGGCTTCGAGCCGCGCCTCCGCCTCCCCGCTCTCGGGCGTCGAACTCAGCGGCCCGTACGCCTCCAGCCAGGCCACCTCGCTCTCCGGCTCCAGCCGGACATGCTCCAACTGGGTGCGGGCGAGCCCCGCTTGGATCTCGCAGTAGCCACCGGTACCGGGTTCGGTCAGCCATTCCTGCCAGCGCCGCCCGCCCCGTCCCGTGCCCCAGATGAACAGCTTGCGTCCGCGCAGCACGTCGGTGGACGTCTGCACCAGCCCGTGCCCGTCCGCGTCGAGGGCGGCGATCCAGCGGCGCCGGCCGTCGGGAAGGTCGTAGAAGTAGTCGGCCGCGTACGGGTGTTGCCGTAGTTCCTCGTACGACGGGACCGGCACCCGGCGCAGCCGGCGCTCGTACCCGAAGTGGTAGGCCTCGTCCGCGGGCGCCAGCACCCGGCGCTCCTCCGGTACGGCGATGTTGGACCACCAGTAGGTCGGCACCGGCTTCTCGTGCGGATTGCGGACGCGGACCCCGACGTACAGGAAGTCGGAGCCCTCCGGCAGCCAGAGGTCGACCTGGAAGGGCAGGTCCCGGAGCCGTTCCCACTCCCACAGCCGCAGCATCTCCCCGCCGTCGGGGGCGGGGACACGGGCGGCGTGCAGGGGTGAGCAGGCGAGGGTGGTGTGGCCGGTGGCGCCGATGTTCCATTCGATGCCGCCGGAGAACCAGGCGCCGTTGAGGGCGAAGTCGGCGGGCTGGAACACCGGGTTGCGGTACAGGAGTTCGCGGCCGATCGGCTTGTGGAGGAGGGAGGCGATCCGGCCGCCGAGGCCCGGCAGCACGGTGGCCCGCAGCCGGTCGTTCTCGATGACGAGCGTGTCGACGGCGCGCGGCTCGCGCACCCGCTCGTAGCCGTCCCGTACCGGGACGGGCAGCAGGCTGCGCAGCGGCTCGTACCCGATCTGCCGCGCCATCTCGCGCGGCAGGCCGTCGCGGTCCTCGACGCGGTGGAGTTCGTCGAGCGGCCGGAGCGGAGGCAGGGGGTTGTCGGGTCCCAACTCCGCGGCGGGCAGCGTCAGTACGTCACGTCGGATCGTCGTCACGATCACCATGGAAGCCGCTCGCCGGGGAGCTGAACAGGGGCGCTACCGGTCAGGATTGGGCAAAGGCGGACACCACGATGTCGGCGAGGAGGGCGCCCGCCGTACCGTCCGGGTCGAGGTCGGGGTCGTAGATGGTGACGTTGAGGCCGACGCAGTGCGGGGACGCGAGCAACGGCCGGAGCAAGGACACGAGTTCGTCGGGCATCAGCCCGTCCGGGTCGGGGCTGTCCACCGCCGGCATCACGGACGGATCGAGGACATCAGCGTCCAAGTGGACCCAGAAACACTCCAGTTCCGGAATCTCGAAGGCCTCGGCGGTGGCCCGCGCCAGCGCCTCGGCGCCCCACTCCCGGATGTCGCCGACGGTGACGACGGGGATCTTGAGGTCGGCGAGTTCGGCGCGGTCGTCCTCGAACGCGTCCCGGTTGCCGAAGAGCCGTACGTCCTCGTCCCGCAGATAGGGCTTGAGGCCCTCCAGGTTAGTGAGGTCGTCCTGCCCGCGCCCGGTGCCGAGGGCGACCTCCTCGCCGCCGGCCGCCCCGATCCGGTCGGAGTTGCCCGGGTGCCGGAAGTCGGCCGAGGCGTCCACGGCGACCAGACCGTAGCGGCCCAGGCGGCGCAGCGCGAGGGAGGCGCCGAGCTGGATCGAGCAGTCGCCGCCGAGCACCACCGGGAACTCCCCGGCCCGCACATGCCGTTCGACGCGGTCGGCGAGCTTCACGGTGTAGGCGGCGAGGGCGACCGCATTGAAGACCCCGTCGCCCTCCTGCCAGTCGCCCCGGTCGTAGCGCGGCGGCACGACCACGCCGCCCTCCAGCGCACCCAGCCGCTGCACGATCCGCTGCTCGCGCAGAGCCCCCGCCAGCTTGTAGCAGCCGGGGACGGTACCGGGCGCGGGCGGACGCAGCCCGAGGTTGGAGGGGGCGTCCAGGACCACGCGGGTACGCATCGCCGCCGTCACTTCGCTTTCCGGATCATCTCGGCGGTGATGGCCCACCGCTCATGGTCCCGCCAGGCCCCGTCGATGTAGAGCATGTCGGGCGAGTAGCCCTCCAAACGGAAGCCGCAGGAGCGGGCGAGGCCGATCGAGGCGGCGTTGGCGGGCTGCACGTTGATCTCCAGCCGGTGCAGCCGCATCCCGCCGAAGGCGTAGCGCACGACGAGCCCCAGCCCCTCCCGCATCAGCCCCCGCCCGGCGGCATGGGCGAAGGCCCCGTACCCGAGCGCCCCGCTCAGGAAGGCGCCCTCGACGATGTTGTTGATGTTGATGTACCCGGCGATGGCCCCGCCGTCCTTCTCACAGACGAGGAACCCCACCTTGGTCGGGTCCTCGATCAGCCGCTGCGCGAAGGCGGCGAAGCCGTTCGCGCTGTCCGGCGGGAACAGCCACGGCTGATGCAGTTCCTTGCTCTCCCTGGCCCGGGCGGTGAACTCCGGACCGTCCTCGTAGGTGATGTGACGTATGCCCACGCGGGGGCCCTCGGCAAGGAACCGGGATGAGGTGTGCGGCATCCCGCCACCCTACGACCCTCTAGCTCCTGCGCCTCATGAAATACGCCCCGCACAGGGCCCCGATGACGCCCGTGGCCAGCAGTGCCATCCACAGGGGCATGGTCACCTCGGGGATCAGCAGTCTGATCTTGGTCTCGCCGGTGTTCTCGAAGATGAAGATGAGGGCGAGGACGGCGAGCAGCAGGACGACGATCCTCGCGGGCGTCACCGCGCTCTGCTTGCCGCCGGCGGTGCCGCCGCTCGCGGAGGTCTTCGGGCTCATGCGACCAGCGTGGGCCAGCAGGGGGTCCCCCGCCCGGCGGGCGCCGCCCACCGGGTGACTCAGCCGCCGGCCACCGGCAGCTCCAGCACGCCGGTGTCACCGGGGGCGCTCACCACCGTCACCGGCTTGATCCCCCGGTTGCCGAAGTACGCGTCGTCGCTCGCCGCCACCACGAACCGCAGCCGGTGCCCCTGCTCGTACCGGTGCACGATCCCCGGCAGCGTCACCGTGAAGCTCCGGGTCACGTCGGGCACCCGGACCGGCGCGACCAGCCGGTGCACCAGCGTCTGGGTGCCGTCGGGCGCGACGTCGTACAGCTTGGCGAACAGGACCAGCTTGTCGGCCGCGTTCCCGGAGTTCTGGGTCCGCTCCGCCTTGGGCGAGACGACCTTCAGCGTGGCCTTCGGCGCCCCCACGACGTCGGTTGCGCGGGCGAGCGGTTCGCTGGTCCAGCCGAGGTAGGTGCCGGCGGTGTCGTACGGCGCCGGGTCGGGCAGTCCGACGATCCCGGCCAGCGAGCTCTCGGAGTGGCTGGTCGGCACGAGCCAGTTGCTGTACGTCCGGCTGCCGCGCGTCACCTTGCCCCGGTTGTCGACGAGCTTGCCGTCCCCGGACAGGTACAGCTTCTGACTGAGCACGGGCAGGCTGCCGGCGGTGGCGTAGGTGCCGTTCGGGTCGGTGATCCAGTCGCGGTAGTAGGCGAACGCCGGTCCGGTGTCGGTCTTCTTCTGCTTGCGCAGATAGCGGTCGAACCAGGCGAGGACGCGCTTGCCGACGTAACTGGACTCCAGGTTGCCCTGGCTCAGGTCGAGTTCACCGGCGACCTGGCCGCCGCTGTGCCCCCAGGACTGCCAGATCATCTTGGCGGTCGTGCCCTGCGCCTTGAGCGTCTTGTACGTCGCTGTCGCCTCGTTGAGGTTGAAGAGGCTGTCGGCCTGTCCCTGGACGAGGAGCGTGGGCGCCTTCACCCGGCTCAGGTAGCCGACCGGGGAGACGCTGCGGGCGTAGGCGAGCAGCTCGGCGGTGTCGGCGGCGGGGTAGCTGCCGGAGTTGAGGGTGCGGACGGTGTCGCAGGCGTCGGTGACGAAGTGCAGACAGCCGAGGGAGTTGATGCGGGACGGGTCGAGGTTCGGCGTGGTCAGGGGCTGGCTCTCGCCGATGAGGTAGAAGCCGTTGGCCCACTGCCACTTGAAGGCGCCGGGCACCTCGCGGGCGGCGTTGTTCGGGTCCAGGGCGTACACCAGGTCGTTCCAGGTGATCATCGGCACGAGGGCGTCCACGCGGTGGTCGACGGCGGCCGTCGCCAGCTGGATCGCGCCGCCGTAGGAGCCGCCGATCATGCCGACGCGTGGATCGCCCTTGCCGTCGAGGGTGACGAAGTCGGCCTTCGTGCCGTCGTCGGCGGCCCGCTTCCCGGCGAGGAAGTCGATGAGCCCGGAGGCCGCCGTGCCGTCGATGTCCGGGTCGTCGAGGGAGATCAGACAGCCGGAATTGCCGAAGCCGAGCCCGGAGTAGACGAGCGAGACATAGCCGCGTTCGGCGAAGGCCTTGCCGATCATGTCCGTCGAACCGTCGGACTTGCTGCCGCCGAAGCCGTTGGTGGCGAGCACCGCGGGTGCCCGGTCGACGCCGGTGGGCCGGTACAGATCGGCGTCGATCGTGCACGCGCGACCGCCGGCCTGGACGGTGAACTTCAGGGCGGTGACGGTGTACTGCCCTGAAGCGGGGGCGGGTGTGGCGAGTGTGGCACCGAGCAGGAGAGCGAGCGGAACGCTGTAGCCGAGCACACGACGGGACACGAGACCTCCACGCTGAGGACAACCCGACCTACCGACCGGTAAGTACCGGCCGGAAGTCATGGTGTGACACGTGTCAGACGCGGTCAATCACCGTGACGAGTGTTTCTTGACAGAAATTCAGCTCAGGGCCGGTTCCGCCAGGGTCAACGTGCCCGAGTCGGCATCGAGTTCGGCCGCGACCCCGAACGGGATCGTCAACGCCCCCTCGCAGTGCCCGAATCCGAACTCCTCCACGACCGGCACCCCGAGCCCGCCGAGCCGGTCGACGAGCAACGCCCGCACCTGCGCATATGGATCGCAGTCCTGCCAGGACCCGAGCAGCACTCCGCGCACCCCGTCGAGCCAGCCCGCGCGCAGGAGTTGGGTGAGATAGCGGTCGAGGCGGTACGTCTCCTCGCCGACGTCCTCCAGACACAGCAGCCCGCCCCGCGCGGAGGGCCGGGCGTACGGGGTGCCGAGGTCGGCGGCGAGCAGGCAGAGGCAGCCGCCGAGCGTGACGCCCTGTGCGCGGCCCGGGACGAGGGCCGTACCGCCGGAGGCGATCGTGCGGACGGACTCCGGTGAGAAGAGGGTGGCTCTCAGGTGCTCCTGTGCCCGCGTGTTCTTGATGAAGTCGATCCCGGCGGCCATCGGCCCGTGCAGCGTGACGAGGCCGAGCCGGTTCGCGAACGCCTCGTGCAGGGCGGTGATGTCACTGAAGCCGACGAAGACCTTCGGCCCGGCCGCCCTCATGGCGTCCCAGTCGAGCAGGTCGACCATCCGCTGGACGCCGTAGCCGCCGCGGGCGCACAGCACCGCGTCCACGGCCGGGTCGCACCAGGCGGCCTGGAGATCGGCGGCCCGGTCCGCGTCGGTGCCCGCCAGGTAGGGGAACTCGTCGTGCCGGTCCAGCACATGGGGGGCGACGACCGGGTCGAGGTCCCAGCCGCGCAGCACGTCGAGCCCGGCCTGCAGCCGCTCCTCGGGCACGGGCCCACTGGGCGCGACGACGGCGACGCGGGCGCCGGGGGCGAGTCTGGACGGCCGGACGAGTTCTTTCACTTGTTGAGCTCCAGGTTCGGGATGCCGGCGAGTTCGTTCACTTGTTGAGCTCCAGAGTCGGGATGCCGGGCGGGTTGAGCACGAAGACCTGTGCGTACAGGGAGAGTTCGGACTCCAGGGCTCTGATCATGGTCTCCGCCCGCCGGAACCCGTGGCCCTCCCCCTCGAAGGCGATGTACGCGTGCGGCACCCGCCGCCCCTCCATCCGGGCGAGGAACCGCTCGCACTGGGCGGGCGGGCAGATCACGTCGTCCAGCCCCTGGAGCAGCAGGAAGGGCGCGGTGATCCGGTCGGCGTGCTCGGTGGGCGAGCGCTCCGCGTACCGCGCGGGGACCTCGGCGAGCGGTCCGACGAGCGTCTCCAGGTACTGCGACTCGAAGTCGTGGGTCTCCCCCTCGCCCCAGCCGGCCAGGTCGAGGATGGGATAGACGATCGTGCCGCAGGCGTACACGTCGGTCGCGGTGAGCGAGGCGGCCGCGGTCCAGCCGCCCGCGCTGCCGCCGCGGATCGCCAGCCGGTCCCGGTCGGCGGTGCCCTCGTCGGCGAGGGCGAGCGCGACCGCGGCGCAGTCCTCGACGTCGACGACGCCCCACTGCTCGCGCAGCCGGTTGCGGTACTCCCGGCCATGCCCGGTCGAGCCGCCGTAGTTGACCTCGGCGACGCCGATCCCCCGGGAGGTGAAGTAGGCGATGGACAGGTCGAGGACGAGGGACGCCCGGCTGGTCGGACCGCCGTGCGCCCACACGACGTACGGCGGCAGCTCGTCGCCCGGCGCGACACAGCCGGGGTGGTGGGGCGGGTAGACGTGGGCGTGGATCTCGCGCCCGTCGGGCCCGGTGAAGGTGCGGATCTGCGGTTCGGGGTAGTACGCGGGGTCCACGGAGTCGTCGTGACCGGCGCCGATCACCCGCGCCCTGCCGGTGCGGGTGTCCAGCTCCACCACCTCGTGGGCGCTGCGCGGGCTGGCCCCGACGGCGACGACCCGCTCGCCGTGCACCGCGAGGGTGGACGTGAACTCGGTCCAGGGGCCCGCCGCGTCGACGACCTCCCCGGTCTCCGGGTCCAGTATCCCGAGCGCGGTGGCGCCCCGCCCGTGCACCACGGCGATCAGACCGCTCTCCAGCGGCGCGAACCAGCGCTGCCCCAGCTTCCACAGCGGCCCGCCGAACTCCTCCTCGCGCGGGCACACCGGCTCGCCGTCGCGATAGAGGTTCCACCAGCCGGTGCGGTCGCTCGCGTACAGCAGGGCGCCGTCCCGCGCCCAGTCGACCTGGGCGATGGACTCCTCGGGGCCGCCGGCGACCGTACGCGGTTGGCGCAGGGCGCCGTCGTCGGCCACCGAGGCGAGGACCAGCTCCGTGCCGTCCCACGGCATCCGCGGATGGTCCCAGCCGAGCCAGGCCACATGCCGCCCGTCGGGCGAGATCCGCGGGCCGGTCACGAACCGGTGCCGGGCGTCGGTCAGTTCGCGGACGGCGTCCCGGTCCTGGGCGGCCGAGCCGTCCAGCGGCACCGCGGCGAGGACGCGGCGCACATCGGTGGGGCCGTCGCCGGTGAACTCCTCCAGGACGCACCACACCTCACCGAGGTCGAGGCGGAGCACCGGGTCCGCCCAGCGCAGGCCGCCGCCCACCGGGGAGACGGGGGTCAGGGGACGCGGGTCGCCGCCGGGCTCGTACCGGTAGAGCCGCTGGTCGGAGAAGTTCACGAAGACGACGAGCGGCCGGCCGCCGGCGTCTATGGTCGCGGCCCAGGGCTGACCGCCGTACTCGATGACCCTGCTGCGGACGTTCCACGGCGCCGGGAGCACCGGCTCCTCGCTGCCGTCCGCGCGGCGCCGCACCAGGGTGCGCCGGCCGCCCTCGGTGGGCCGTGGCTCGGTCCACCACGCCTCGTCGCCGACGAAGCCCACCCACTCGGGGTGCCCGTCGTGCGCGGCGGCGAGGGCCGCGTCGATGGGCGAGGGCCAGGAACCGTAGGGCAAGGTCTGCACGTCGTCGTCCCCCAAGTACCTAGGCGCTCCGCAGGAAACGGTCGAGGACGCGGACGCCGAAGTGCAGCGCCTCGACAGGGACCCGCTCGTCCACGCCATGGAAGAGCGCCTGGTAGTCGAAGCCCTCCGGGAGCTTCAGCGGCGCGAATCCGTAGCCGGTGATGCCGAGGCGCGAGAACTGCTTGGCGTCCGTGCCGCCGGACATGCAGTACGGCACCACATGTCCCTCCGGCGCGAACTCCTCGACGGCCGCCCGCATCGCCGCGTACGTCGGTGAGTCCACCGGCGCCTGGAGCGCGACCTCACGGTGGTGGAACTCCCACTCCACGTCCGGTCCGGTCAGCAGGTCAAGGGTCGTGCGGAACTCGTCCTCACCGCCGGAGAGATAGCGTCCGTCGACGTACGCCACGGCGTCCCCGGGAATCACGTTGAGCTTGTAACCGGCCTCCAGCATCGTCGGGTTGGCGCTGTTGCGGACGGTCGCCTCGACGAGCTTCGCGGCCGGACCCAGCTTCTCCAGCAGGGCGTCGACATTGGTCAGGTCCGGCTCGATGCCGTACAGGGCGGCGAGTTCGGTGAGGGCGGCCCGGACGGTCGGGGTGAGCCGCAGCGGCCACTCGTGCTCGCCGATGCGGGTGACGGCGGCGGCCAGGCGGGTGACCGCGTTCTCCTTGTTCACCTTGGAGCCGTGTCCGGCCCGGCCGCGCGCGGTGAGCTTCAGCCAGCCCGTGCCCCGCTCACCGGCCGCGATGGGGTAGATCTGGCGCCCGGCGCCGTCGTGGAACGTGAACGCCCCGGACTCGCTGACGCCCTCGGTGCAGCCCTCGAACAGCCCCGGATGCCGGTCGGCCAGAAAGCCGGAGCCGTCCTCGGCGCTGGCCTCCTCGTCGGCGGTGAACGCGACGACGACGTCCCGCCGGGGCCTGACACCCTCCCGCGCCCAGGACCGGACCACGGCGAGGATCATCGCGTCCATGTTCTTCATGTCGACCGCGCCCCGGCCCCACACGACGCCGTCGCGGATCTCCCCGGAGAACGGGTGCACGCTCCAGTCGCGGGCCTCGGCCGGTACCACGTCCAGATGACCGTGCACCAGCAACGCGTCCGCCGACGGGTCGGTGCCCTCGATCCGGGCCACGACGTTCGTCCGGCCCTTGGTGCGCTCCAGCAGCACGGGCTCCAGGCCCGCCCCGGCCAACCGCTCGGCCGCGTACTCGGCGGCGGGCCGCTCCTGGCAGTCGCCGCCGCCCCGGTTGGTGGTGTCGATACGGATCAGGTCCGAGGTGAACGTCACGACCTCGTCCAGCGCCTGCCCGTCAGCCATACTGCTCCTCCACCGCGGCCGAGACGATCGTGGTGACCGCCTTGAAGGCGCGGATTCCCTCGTACATCGTGGCGCTGGTGTACGCCACCTTCCGCTCACCGATCCGCCGCACGCCGGGCACGACGGTCGCGGCCATGGCCAGGTGCTCGGCGTCGAACTCCAGCGCGATCGTGAACGGCCCCGCGTCGACCGGTTCATGACGCACCGCCAGAGCCACCGCCTCCTTGGCCGCCGCGCGGATGTCGGCCGCGGTCCTGGCCGGTGTCCGGCACACCGCCGCGTACCGCGACACATGGTCCTTGACCGCGACCTTCCGTGCCTCCGGCGCGTACCCGAGCGCGTCCTCGCAGGCCACGTCGTCGCCGGTGACGAGGATCACGGGTACCCCGTACTCGGCGACCACGCGCGCGTTGAGGAGCCCTTCGCTGGCCCGTTCGTCGTTGACCCACACGCCCGTGATGGAGTTGGCGAGGTACGTGTGCGCGAGGACGCCCTCCATGCCGGCCCCGGCGTGATAGCCGACGAAGGCGATGCCGTCCACGTCGCCGTGCTGCACGCCCTCCACCATGGACAGCGCCTTGTGCCGTCCGGTGAGCATCTCGGCGCGATCGTCGAGGCGCTCCAGGAGCAGGTTGCGCATGGTCCAGTGCGCCTCGTTGATCAGCACCTCGTCGGCTCCCCCGTCGAAGAAGCCGAGCACCGCGGCGTTCACGTCGGAGGTGAACATCGCGCGGCACCGCTCCCACTGCGGAGTCCCCGGCAGCACGTCGGCCGGCCAGGTCACGCCGGTGGCGCCCTCCATGTCGGCGCTGATGAGGATCTTCATGCCGCCTCACGCTACGCGGTCACGGTGCCTCCCGGCAGCCCTGTGGAAAACTCTCACCGGCACAGACCAGTGAAGCTCACACCTCAGGCCGTACGCCCCACCACCTGCCACTTCGACGGCAGTTCGATGCGCACGCCGTCCGCCGTGTACTCCGTGGTGGTGAGCGGCAGTTCACCGCTCGCGAGCACGCTGAGACCGGCCGCGCCCAGCAGCACGGGGACCGCCGCGTCGGAGACCTCGCCGGGCGCGATGCCGTGCCGGAAGACCGGCGCCAGCTTGGGCGGCGGGCCCGAGGGGCTCTGGGCCAGGCCCATCAGGACCGGCTTGGCGTCCTCGGAGAGCTCGACGAGGAAGGCCCGGCCGCGCTCGCCGAGCAGGGCGGCGAGCCCGTCGACGAAGGGCTGGCGGTCCTCGGGCTCGCACTGGTGCAGCACGCCCCGCACATAGACGTTGGCGTCGCCGAGCTCCGCGTGCAGCGACTCCGCCTCGCCCTTGCCCGCGGCGTCGAGCACCCGGTAGCCGGCCTGGCCCGCGGGGTCGGCGTGCCGGGCGTGCTCGACGGCCGCCTCGGACAGGTCGATGCCGAGGACGCGCGGGAAGCGGTCGGCGAGGAATCGGGTCTGGGTGCCGTTGCCGCAGCCCAGGTCGACCAGGGGCAGGCCGGGGTCGAGCAACTGGGGCTCGAAGAGGGCGAGATGGAGACCGGCGGTGAGCGCGGGCTCCGCGTCCCAGAACACCGCCCCCTGTTCGTCGGGGGCCTCCCGCCAGAAGCCCTCCCAGGCCTCCCGGTACCGACTCGTCACGCTCATGCCCAACTCCCCAGGATGCGTAGCCGACCCGTCGTGAGTGACGGGCCAGTACGGTCTATCGCGCCCTGGTTACGGCTACAAGCGCCGAGCGCATTCCTTCACCCCTCGTACGAGCTGTGCACGCCCCCCGAGCGCCCCGCACGCCCCGGCAGCGTGTCAGCGTCGCGGCAGGGTCTGTTCGAACCAGACGGTCTTGCCGGCGTTCGTCCGGCTCGCGCCCCACTCCCGCGCCAGCGTGCTGACGATCCGCAGCCCGCGCCCGAACTCGTCATCGGCACCGGCGTTGCGCAGCGTGGGCAGCTCGTGGTCGTCGTCGTCCACCTCGCACAGCAGCGTCTCGCCCCGCACCAGCCGCAGCTCGACGGGGCGGCTGTGGGAGTGCCGTACGGCGTTGGTGACGAGCTCGCTCACCATGAGCTCGGTGGTGTCGGCGAGCCGTGCGAGCCCCCACTCGTGCAGCTGTTCGCGGACGGTGGCGCGGGCCCGGCCGACCTCGATCGGGTCGAGGGCGAGCCGCCACTCGGCGACGTCGTCGGGCGCGATGCCGTTGAGCCGGGCCATCAGCAGGGCGACGTCGTCCTTGCGGCCGCCGCAGGTGTTGAGGGCGCGGATGATGGTGTCGCAGGCGTCGTCCATGGACGCGGCCGGGTGGGCGGCGGACTCGCACAGCGTGGCCAGTCCCACGCCGATGTCCTCGCCGCGCACCTCGACCAGTCCGTCGGTGCACATCACGAGCCGGTCGCCGGGCCGCACGCGCACGCGTACCGCCTCGAACGGCACCCCGCCGACGCCGATGGGCGCGCCGGTCGGCAGGTCGAGCAACTCGCTGCGGCCGTCCTCGGCGTGCACGATCACCGGCGGGATGTGGCCCGCGTTGGCGATGTGCACCTCACTGGCGATCGGGTCGTACACGGCGTACAGACAGGTCGCGAGGTAGCTGTCGCCGAGGCGCTGGGCGAGGTCGTCGAGGTTGCGCAGCAGCTGGGCCGGCGGCAGGTCCATGGCGGCCATGGTCTGCACTGCCGTCCGCAACTGGCCCATCATCGCCGCCGAGTTGAGGCCGTGCCCCATGACGTCGCCGACGACCAGGGCGGTGCGGGCGCCCGGCAGCTTCACGGAGTCGAACCAGTCGCCGCCGACACGGCCGAGCAGGGTGCCCGGCAGATAGCGGGTGGCGATGTCGCAGCCCGCCATGCGCGGCGGGATGTGCGGCAGCATGCTGTCCTGGAGGGTCTCGGCGACGCTCTCCTGGTAGGTGTACATGCGCGCGTTGTCCAGCACGAGGCCCGCGCGGGCGGCGAGTTCGGCGCCGGTGACCCGGTCCATGTCGTTGAACTCGACGCGCTCCGGGTGCCGCAGCAGGATCATGAAGCCGAGGACCACATTGCGGGCCTTGAGCGGTACGATCAGCATCGAGCGGTGGGTGATCAGGGGCCGGATGTCGCGCTTCTCGAACTGCGCGGCGATGGCGTGGCCCATCTCCTCGCTGATGCGGGGCACGAGGACGGGTTCGCCGGTGGTCATGCACTGGAAGAACGGCGTGTGCGCGGGGAACGGCATGGCCTCGCCGACCGGCACCACGTCGTCCCAGCGGCCGGGTTCGTCGGTGTGCTCGACGGCGACCCGGTGCCACATGGTGGTGGTGTCCGGCACGCCCTCGGGGAACCCCTCACCGGCGACGACCTGCTCCCGCAGATACGTGCCGGCGACGTCGGTGAAGCGGGGGACGACCGCGCGGCTGACCTCGATGATGGTTCGAGACAGGTCGAGGGAGGTGCCGATGCGGCCGCTGACCTCGTTGAGGAACTCCAGACGCTCGCGCACGGCGGCGTACTCGAGGTCCTCGGCGTCCTCCTCCGCGGTGTCCTGGGGCTGCGGCAGACCGTCGGCAGCGGCGCGCGCGGCCCGCTCCCGGCGTGCCCTGCGCTCGGCGCGCCGCGGGACACCCCAGTCGGGGGTCACCGGCACCCGGTCGTTCTGGCTGAACTCCAGGACGGGATAGCCCAGTTCCAGTATCTGGGAGACGATCCGGGCGCCTTCCTCGACGCTCATGCTGGGCAGGATCTCGGGGAGTCTGCGGGCCAGTTCCTCGGCGCCGGGGAAGTCGGTGTGCAGCGCGAAGGCCGGGGCGATGCGCTCGACGGCGATCTCGTCGTCGGGGTCGTCGGCCCTGAGGGCGTCCGCGTCGGCGGCCAGCACCAGCAGCCGCTCGTCCCCGGGGCCGATCAGGGGGTAGGCCCACCAGAGGACGTCCAGCCGGTCGCCCTCGGTGACTGTGAGCCGGGCGCGGCCCGCGGCCGGGTAGGCGAGCCTGCCGCCGAGGGAGGACTCCAGGCCGGGTCCGAGGCCGTCGTAGGCGTCGTACACCCCGTAGGGCACGGTGTCTTCCTCGTCGGGCAGTGCACCGGAGACGGGCAGCAGATCGACCGCGGGGCGCCCGATCGCCTCCTCCTTGGCGGCGCCGAACAGACGGCGTGCCCCTCGGCTCCAGTGGGACACGAGTCCGGCGCGGCCCACCACGACCACGGCCAGCGGGATGCGTCCGACCGCGGCGCCGTCCACCGCTCCGCTCTCAGCGCCGCGGCTGGGAGATGTGTCCCGCGCACTGCCACGGTCCATGGCCCAGGCCCTCTCTCCCACGGCTCCGCAAAGATCTGTGCCGACCGTCCCACCGTACGGCCGCCTCCGGTGGTGATGTGCGGCAATGCGGGAATTGACCCCGCCGGATCGCCCGCCACGCGCCCCCCGCGCGCCCCTGGCCGGACGGAAACGGCAGGTGGTGGGCGCGGTGGGGTTACTGACGGGTTTTCCGCCGCGGTACCCGGCTTGCTCAGTCCTCGTGCCCGAGCTGGAGGTCCCGTTCGGTGCGGCCGCCGCCCGCGACCTGGAGGACGGTGGCGATCGGCGGGTAGCCCGCGGCGATGACCGTGTACTCGCCGGAGGACAGGTCGACGAACCGGAACGTGCCGTCCGCGCCGGTGGTGAGGGTGTCCACGACGTTGCCCGCCGCGTCCAGCAGCGTCACGCGCGCGTCCTCGACGGGACGGCCGCCGCTCGCCCGTACCGTCCCGCGCAGCACGGCGCCGCCGGCGAGTTCGATGTCCTGGCGGGTCTCCCGGGCGGCCTGGACGGTGACGGGGAGCGCGGCCGGGCGGAAGGCGGGGGCACTGGCGGCGAGGGTGTACTCCCCGGCCACGAGTTCGGTGATGACATAGCCGCCCTCGCGCCCGCTGCGGGTGGTGGCGACGACCTCGCCGTGCACATTGGTGAGGGTGACGGTGGCGTCCCGCACGATGGTGCCGTCCGCGGTCACCACGCTCCCGGCCAGGCGCCCGGCGCCGCCGAGGACGACGTCGAGCTCGACGGGCCGCTCGCCGACGGTCACGGAGACGGCCTGCGGCTGGTGCCCACCGGCCGCCGCGATCAGGACGTACGACCCCGGTCCCGGCGTCGACAGCGCGTACCGTCCGTCCTCGCCGCTCGCGCCGCGGCCGATCTGCTGTCCGCCGACGTCGATCAGCGTGAGCGCCGCGCGCGGGACGACGGTCCCGTCCGGGTGCTGCACGGTGCCGCACACCGGAATGCCGGCGGTGTACGGCGAACGGGCTTGCGGGATCGGGGTGTTCAGGGGCGCGGGCTCGGTTTCGGCGGCGTTGTGGGACACCAGGGGTTTCTCCTTGAGGAAGAAGGCCGTGAGCAGTCCGAGGACGAGGACCGGCACGAGGTAGAGGAAGATCCGCGGCATGGCGTCGGCGTACGCCTGGATGTAGGCGTCGCGCAGCCGCGGGGGCAGCGCGTGGACGAGCTGCGGGGTGATGGACTCGGCGTCGGGCAGCCCGGCGGCCGGGGGCAGGCGCTTCGCGAGGGCGTCGGAGAGCCGGTCGGCGAAGAGCGTGCCGAAGATGGCCGCGCCGACCGAACCGCCGATCTGGCGGAAGTAGTTGTTGGCGCTCGTCGCCGTACCGAGGTCGGCGGGGCGCACCGAGTTCTGCACGGCGAGGATGAGGACCGGCATCACCATGCCGATACCGGCGCCGAGGACGGCCATCCAGAGGCTGTAGTGCAGCCGGGGCGTGTCGACCTGCAGCCGGGACAGCAGCCACATGCCGAGGACGGAGAGCGCGCCGCCGAGGACGGGCCAGAGCTTGTAGCGGCCGGTGTGGCTGATGAGTTGACCGGAGATGATCGAGGCGCCGACGATGCCGCCCATCATGGGCAGCATCAGCAGCCCGGACTCGGTGGCGCTGGCCCCGTCGACCATCTGCAGGAAGGTGGGCAGATAGCTGGCGGCCCCGAAGAGCGCGACGCCGACCACCAGGCCCACCAGACCGGTGACGTTGAAGACCGAGTCCCGGAACAGCCTGAGCGGGATGAGGGGTTCGGCCGCGAAGTGCTCGGCGACGAGGAAGAGGATCGTGGCCGCCGCCGCGCCCGCGCCGAGCCCGAGGATCACCCGGGAGCCCCAGGCGTACTCGGTGCCGCCCCAACTGGTCAGCAGCACCAGGCAGGTGGAGGCGACGGCGAGCAGCAGCATGCCCAGGATGTCGAGGCGGGCCCTGGTGCGCGGCTTGGGCAGTTTGAGGACGGCGGTGACGACGGCGAGGGTGACCAGGCCGAAGGGGACGTTGATGTAGAAGCACCACCGCCAGGAGAGGTGGTCCGTGAAGTAGCCGCCCAACAGGGGTCCGGCGACGGAGGCGAGGCCGAACGCGGCGCCGATGAGGCCCATGAACCGGCCGCGCTCCCGGGGCGGCACGATGTCGGCGATGATCGCCTGCACGCCGATCATGAGGCCGCCGGCGCCGATGCCCTGCACCGCGCGGAAGGCGATCAACTGGTCCATCGTCTGCGCCCGTCCGGCGAGGGCGGAGCCGATGACGAAGACGACGATCGCGAACTGGAAGACGCCCTTGCGGCCGAGGAGGTCGCCGAGCTTGCCGTAGACCGGCAGGCCGATGGTGGCGGTGAGGAGGTAGGCGGTGATCGCCCAGGACATCTTGTCCAGGCCGTGCAGCTCGCCGACGATCCTGGGGAGCGCGGTGGCGACGATCATCTGCTCCAGCGCGGCCAGCAGCAGCGCGAGCATCAGCCCGACGAAGACCAACCGCACCCGGCGCGGGCCGAGTTCGACGCTCCCGGCGGGTGCGGGGACGGCGAGCCCTGGGGTGTCCGGGGCCGGTTCGCCCCGGAGGTCCTCCTGCACCAGAGTGGTCCCGCCCACGTGTCCGCTCCCCTCGCCGCGCCCTCACAATTCCCGCTTAATGCGACAACTGCGAGCAAGCGCGACGAGTTACGGCAGACCGGTACGGCGGACGGAGATCCACTCGATCCGGTGAGGGGAGCAACGCCCCCCGTTCACCGGGGACTTACTTCTCGACCTCGGTGGCGAGGTTGGCGAGCAGCGCGTCGTAGATCCGGCCGAGGCCCTTGGGGGCGAAGGTCTTCTCGAAGAAGCCGCCGATGCCGCCGGCGCCGTTCCAGACGGTGGTCACGACGACGCGGGACTTGCCCTCGCCGGCCGGGGTGACCCGCCAGGTGGTGACCATGGAGGAGTTGCGGTCCTTCTCGACGAGCTCGCCCTGGGTGGGCTCGCTGACCTCCAGGAGGCAGTCGCGCACGCGCTTGCTGGTGGCCTGGAGCTTCCAGTGGACGAGGGTGCCCTCGCCGTCGCCGCCCTCTTGCACCTCGTACTCGCTGAAGTGCTCGGGCAGCAGCTTCTGCCGCGTGCCGCTGTAGTCGGCGAGGGCGTCGAACACCTCCTCCGCGTCGGCGGCGACGACCCGCTCGGTGGTGGCCTCGACCTGCGCCATTGGAATCCTCCAGGACCTGGATTTCGGGGGTGGGGCCAAGCCAACCACCCCGGTCCCCGGGCGCCCAAATCGGGGCCGCGCGCGACACGCGGGAGCGCCCCCGGAAAAGCCGGTCGCACGATCAAGGGAACATGTGTTCTATTCTCTGCTCAGTGCTACCGAGGAGGCCTCATGCGCTGGGAGAACCTCACAGAGTCCGCCGAACACGGCAGGGCGGACGCCGCCCTGTTCGGCGCCGACGCGGTGACCAGCCGGACGTTCGACACGCCCGAATTCGCCGGCATCACCTTTCACGAGATCCGGGCCCGGTCGATCATCAACCGGGTGCCCGCGGTCTCCCGGATGTCCTTCCAGTGGACGGTCAACCCCTATCGGGGCTGCTCACACGCGTGCGTCTACTGTTTCGCGCGCAAGACGCACAGCTATCTGGACCTCGACACCGGCCTCGGCTTCGACTCGCAGATCGTGGTCAAGACGAACGCCCCGGAGCTGCTGCGCCGCCAGCTCGGCTCGCGCCGCTGGCAGGGCGAGCACATAGCCATGGGCACGAACGTCGACTGCTACCAGCGCGCGGAGGGCCGCTACCGCCTGATGCCGGGCATCATCGGCGCCCTCACCGACCACGCGAACCCGTTCTCGATCCTGACCAAGGGCACGCTGATCCTGCGCGACCTCGACCTGCTGAAGCGGGCGCACGCGGTGACGGACGTCGGCATCTCCGTCTCGGTCGGCTTCACCGACCCCGACCTGTGGCGGACCGTGGAGCCGGGCACGCCCGCCCCCGAGCGCCGCCTGGACGTCGTCCGCACCCTGTCCGAGCACGGCATCGGCTGCGGGGTCCTGATGGCGCCGGTGATCCCGTTCCTGAGCGACGAACCGGCCCAACTCCGCGCCACCGTACGGGCGATCGCGGCGGCCGGGGCGACCTCCGTCACCCCGCTGGTGCTGCATCTGCGGCCCGGCGCCCGCGAGTGGTTCATGTCCTGGCTGGACCGGCACCACCCGTACCTGGTGCGCCGCTACGAGCGCCTGTACGCCGACGGCTCCTACGCGCCCAAGTGGTACCAGCGCCGGATCACCCGTCAGGTCCACGAGCTGGCCAGGGAGTACGGCATCGGCCCCACCGACCCGGGCATGCCGCGCCGGCTTCCGCAGCCGGAACCCGAGCCGGTCACGCCCGACTTGCCTGGGGGAACCCAACTCACGCTGCTCTGAGAGCGTTCGAGCGCATCCGGCGACCCAATTGGGTCAAGTCTCATCAGAACGCGTTCTTCCGGGCGCCCTTTCCGGGACGATGCGGCGAGGACCGTGAAACTCGCGGCCCGAAACCTCCGTCCTGGGAGGACTCCATGAGAAAACGCGCAGCCGTGCTGTGCGGCGCCGCCGTCGTCATGGCCGGAAGCTTCACCGCCCTGCCCGCCGACGCGAGCACTCCGCGCACCGCGGACACCGCTCCGGCCGCGAAGCTCACCTGGAAGAGCTGCGGCACCACGAACTACGCGACGCTCCAGTGCGCGTCCCTCAAGGTCCCACTCGACCACGACCAACCGCACGGGCGGCAGATCACGCTCGCGCTGTCCCGGGTCCCGCACACCGCCAAGAAGTCCCAGGGCCCGCTGCTGGTCAACCCCGGCGGTCCCGGCGGCAGCGGTCTGACGCTGGCCGGCTTCGTGGCCGGTTCGCTGCCCAAGGCGGTCGCGGCGCAGTACGACGTCATCGGCTTCGACCCGCGCGGGGTGGGCAAGAGCAAGCCGGCGCTCGACTGCAAGCCCGGCCACTTCAACCCCGTCCGCCCCGACTCCGTACCGAGCACGCCCGCGCTCGAGCAGGCCAACCTCAAGCGGGCCATGTCCTTCGCGGCCGCCTGCGGCAAGAAGCACGCCGACCTGCTGCCGTACATCAACACGGTCCAGGCCGTGCGGGACATGGACTCGATCCGCGCCGCCCTGGGCGCGAAGAAGATCAATTACTTCGGTTACTCGTACGGCACCTATCTGGGCGCGGTCTACGCCAAGCTCTTCCCGGAGCGCGTACGGCGTCTGGTCCTGGACTCGATCGTCGACCCGACCGGTGTCTGGTACGACGACAACCTCGGCCAGGACTACGCCTTCAACGACCGCCACCTCGCGTTCATGGCCTGGGTCGCGAAGTACAACGCGACGTACAAGCTCGGCACCGATCCCGAGAAGATCGAGGCCAAGTGGTACAAGGTGCGCGCCCAGCTGGCGAAGAAGCCCGCGGGCGGGAAGGTGGGCGCCTCGGAGTTCGAGGACACTTTCATCCCGGGCGGCTACTACAACGGCTACTGGCCCTACCTGGCGGAGGCGTTCGCGGCCTACGTGAACGACAAGAACGCCGACCCGCTGGTCGAGGCGTACGAGAACTTCGCCGCCGTCGACGCCTCCGGGGACAACGGCTACAGCGTCTACACCTCGGTGCAGTGCCGTGACGCCGACTGGCCGCGCGACTGGAGCCAGTGGCGCGACGACAACTGGGCGGTGTACAAGAAGGCGCCGTTCATGGCCTGGAACAACGCCTGGTACAACGCGCCGTGCGCCTTCTGGCCCACCGGCTCCCAGGAGCCCGTGGACATCGCCAACGGAGACCTGCCGCCGGTGCTGCTCTTCCAGGCGACGAACGACGCGGCCACCCCGTACCAGGGCGGCGTGATGGTCCACCGTCTGCTGCACGGCTCCAGCCTGGTGGTCGAGCAGGGCGGCGGGAACCACGGCATCACGCTGAGCGGGAACGCCTGCCTGGACAAGCACCTGGCGGCGTACCTGACCGACGGCACGGTGCCGCGCAGCGGCGGCGAGGTCGACGCGGTGTGCGACGCGCTGCCCGACCCGAAGCCGCTGAGCTCGGCGTCGTCGGCGTCGAGAGGCTCGACGCTGCACGGCATGCTGGGCTTCCGCGGCTGAGCGGCCTTGCCTGACGGCCCGTCGGGGGCATTGTCAGACCCATGGTCCACCATGGACGCATGAGTGAGCTGACCAGGATTCCCGCCCCCGACGGGCTCGCCCCCGCCGCCCAGTACTCCCATGTGGTCATGGGCACCGGCACGTTCGTCGCGATCTCCGGCCAGCTCGCCCTGGACGAGGACGGCAAGCTCGTCGGCGAGGGCGACCCCGCCGCGCAGGCCCGCCAGGTCTTCGAGAACCTCCGCCGCTGCCTGACGGCCGCGGGCGCGACCTTCGACGACGTCGTCAAGCTCACGTACTTCGTCACGGACGTGGCGCACCTGCCCGCGATCCGCGCGGCCCGCGCCGCGCACATACCCGACGACCGGCTGCCGGCCGCCTCCGCGGTCCAGGTCGCGGCACTGGTGCGGCCCGAGTTCCTCATGGAGATCGAGGCGTTCGCGGTGATCGCCCGGTGATCCAGGTCAGAGAGATGACCCTCGCCGACTGCGACCGCGTCGCCGAGATCCGCATCCGGGGCTGGCAGACCGCGTACCGGGGACTGATGCCGCAGCCGTTCCTGGACGCGCTGAGCGTCACCGAGGACGCCGAGCGCCGTCGCGAGCGGTTCCGGCAGTCCGACGGCAGCGTGGTGAACCTCGTCGCCGAGGAGAACGGCAAGCTGGTGGGCTGGGCCGCGTACGGCCCCTATCGGGACGGTGAACAGCGCACGTCCGACGCCGAGTTGTACGCGATCTATGTCGATGCCGGGCGGTTCGGCGGTGGCATCGGCTACGCGCTGCTCCAGGAGTCGGTACGACGGTGCGGGGCAGCCGGTCATCCGCGTCTGTACCTCTGGGTCCTCAAGGGCAACACCCGCGCCCGCGCCTTCTACGAACGGGCGGGGTTCCACCCCGACGGCGCCGAGGAGCCGTTCGAGGTGGACGGGGTGTCCGTGCCTGAGGTGCGGTACGCCAAGAGCCTCAGCGCGGGCTAGGAATCCGCGCCAGCGCGTGCACCGCCGCCTCCGCCAGTGCCGGATGTGCCAGGGCCTCGTTCAGTACGGGCCGGGCGCGGGCGTCGCCGAGGGTGCCGAGGCCCTCGACGCAGGCGAGGGCCACGCGGCGGTAGGGGTCGTGCGGGCGCAGGCGCCGCGAGAGCGTGGTGATGAGAGCCGGGACCGATTCGGGTGCGCGCAGGTCGGCGAGCAGTCTGACCGGGTGGAGGGCGTAGGCGACCCGCAGTTCGTTGGTGGCCAGGGCCGCCGCCGCGCGGGCCGTGCGCGGGTCGCCGAGGCGGGCCAGGGCGTGGGCGGCGGAGGCGCAGCGCTGCGGATCGCGGTGGTTGAGCAGCAGGACGAGGGCCTCGAAGGCACGGGGGTCGCCGGCGACTCCCAGGCGGAACGCGGCCAGCTCCCGCGCCCACAGCGGCTGCCCGGGTTCGGTGAGCACCGCCGCCAGTTCGTCGAGGTCTTTCGTCCCCGCCAGCCGCTCAAAGGCCGCCGACGCGCCGGACTCCTGCCGTAAGCGCTCCGTGAGCGATCGCAACTCTTCGTCCATGAAGGGCAGCCTAGGCGGGGCAAAGGGGGCGAGGGACGTACATCACAAAGACCGGGGGCTGGCGCGCTCGTTACCCGCGGGTTAAGCTCAATCGAGCGAGTTACCCACTCGCGGAACTCCTTGCGGTGGCCTGGTGACGCAGCCGTCGCGAGAGCAGTCGGTTCGGTACCTCAGGTATCGGTACTTCAGTACGACGCGGCTTGGGACAGGGCCGGTCGGCTTCACCGTTCTCCGGGCGTGTGCACGCCCGCGACGACGGCATCGCACCACCGGGCGTGTGCGCAAGTAGCCCGGCAACACCCGCATCTCGCAGTTTCCACGCACCCGGTGCGCCCTTCGGCGTACCGGGTCGCGCTCCCAGTCGTCACCCTCATTCCTGGAGTCCCGCGATGGCCGCTCCCCTGTCCGACACCCCTCTGTCCCCGATCCGGACCGTCGCCGTCGTCGGCCTCGGCACCATGGGCACCGGCATCGCCGAGGTCCTCGCCAAGGCCGGCCGCACGGTCCTCGGCATCGACATCAGCGAGGCCGCGGCCGCCCAGGCCGTCGCCGCCCTGGAGACCTCCACCGGCCGTGCCGTCACCCGGGGCCGGCTGACCGAGGGGCAGCGCGCCGACATCCTCGCCCGCATCCGCACCTCCACCGACCTGCGCACCGCGGCCGACGCGGACCTGGTCATCGAGGTGGTCCCGGAGTCGTACGAGATCAAGCACCAGATCTTCCGTGAACTCGACGGAATCGTCCGGCCCGAGACGATCCTGGCGACCGGCACCAACGCCCTGTCCGTCACCCGGCTCGCGGCCGACTCGGCCCGTCCGGAGCGCGTGCTCGGCCTGCACTTCTTCAACCCGGCGCCGGCGATGAAGCTGGTCGAGGTGGTCTCCTCGGTGCTGACCGCGCCGAACGCCGTCACCGCCGTCACCGATCTCGCCCTCGACCTGGGCAAGGAGCCCGTCGCGGTCGGCGACCGGCCCGGGTTCGTCGCCGACGGGCTGCTGTTCGGCTATCTCAACCAGGCCGCCGCGATGTACGAGGCGAAGTACGCCTCCCGCGAGGACATCGACGCCGCGATGCGGCTCGGCTGCGGACTGCCGATGGGGCCGCTCGCGCTGCTCGACCTGATCGGCATCGACACCGCGCGGACCGTCCTGGACGCCATGTACGCCGAGTCCCACGACCGGCTGCACGCCCCCGCCCCGATCCTCAAGCAGCTCAGCGAGGCGGGCCTGACGGGCCGTAAGTCGGGCCGTGGCTTCTACTCGTACGAGGCCCCGGGCAGCGCGACGGTCGTCCCGGACGTGCTGACGCCCGCCGAAGGCGGCTCCCGGACCGAGGGCCGCACGGTCCGTTCCGTCGGTGTCGCGGGCTCGGGCACCATGGCGTCCGGCATCGCCGAGGTCTTCGCCAAGGCCGGGTACCAGGTCGTCCTGGCCGCCCGCAGCGAGGAGAAGGCGCAGGCCGCCAAGGCCCGTATCGGCAAGTCGCTCTCGCGCTCGGTCGACAAGGGCCGGATGACCGCCGAGGCCGCCGCGCAGACCCTGGACCTGATCACTCCGGCGGGCTCCTACGACGCCTTCGCCGACGTCGACCTGGCGGTCGAGGCGGTCGCCGAGGACCTGGAGATCAAGCAGCAGCTGTTCCAGACGCTGGACAAGGTCTGCAAGCCGGGCGCGGTCCTGGCCACCACCACCTCCTCGCTCCCCGTCGTCGCCTGCGCCCGCGCCACCTCGCGCCCGCAGGACGTGATCGGCATGCACTTCTTCAACCCGGCGCCGGCGATGAAGCTGGTCGAGGTCGTGCGCACGGTCCTCACGGCGGAGGACGTCCACGCGACGGTCCGCGAGGTCTGCGGCCGGATCAAGAAGCACGCGGTGGACTGCGGGGACCGGGCCGGGTTCATCGTGAACGCGCTGCTGTTCCCGTACCTCAACAACGCCATCAAGATGGTCGAGGAGCACTACGCCTCCCTCGACGACATCGACGCCGCGATGAAGCTCGGCGGCGGCTACCCGATGGGCCCCTTCGAGCTGCTGGACGTCGTCGGACTCGACGTCTCGCTCGCCATCGAGAAGGTCCTGCACCGCGAGTTCCGGGACCCGGGCCTGGCCCCGGCCCCGCTCCTGGAGCACCTGGTGGCCGCGGGCTGCCTCGGCCGCAAGACCGGCCGCGGCTTCCGCGAATATGCCCGCCGCTGAGCGGTCCGGCGACTGGTTCAGAGCGAACGAGGACTGGGGCGGGCTGCTCGACCCCCACGGAAACCCCCCGCCCGCGGCGGGCGGGGGCTCCCTGGGACAGGAGCGCCAACCTGCGCACATGCAGTACGTTCGGGTCATGTCCCAGCCCGCCAGGTCCTCACGTACACCAGCTACGCCCGACGCGCCGGAGAGTGCCGCAGGCAGCCGCGCGGCCGCGCAGCGGCTCAAGATGCGCCGAGAACTGGCGGCCGCGGCGATGGAGCTGTTCTCGACCAAGGGGTACGAGGCGACCACCGTCGACGAGATCGCGGCCGCGGCCGGAGTCGCGCGCCGTACCTTCTTCCGCCACTTCCGCTCCAAGGAAGAGGCGATCTTCCCCGATCACGACGACACCCTGATCCGCGCCGAGGCCGTGCTCAACGCGGCTCCCCCGCACGAGCACCCGCTCGACACGGTGTGCAACGGCATCAAGGAAGTCATGCGGATGTACGCGGCCCGGCCGGAGATCTCGGTCGCCCGCTACAAGCTGACGCGCGAGGTGCCCACCCTGCGCGAGGCCGAGATCGCGTCGGTGGCCCGCTACGAGCGCCTGTTCACCCGCTATCTGCTCGGCCACTTCGACGAGCACGCGCACGACGACGACGCCAACGACGACCCGCTGCTCGCGGAGGTCGCCGCGTCCGCCGTGGTCACCGCGCACAACCACGTGCTGCGGCGCTGGCTCCGGGCCGGCGGCCAGGGCGATGTGGAGGCGCAGCTGGACCACGCCTTCGCGATCGTACGGAAGACGTTCGGGACCGGCATCGGAGCCGGGCGCACGGCCACCCCGCAGCCGTCCGCCGCGACGGTCTCCACGCACGGCGAGGTGCTGGTGACGGTCGCGCGCACCGACGCCCCGCTGGACCAGGTGATGCGGACCATCGAAGAGGCGCTCAAGGACCGCTGAACCCTCCCCCTCCGCTGTGATGACGGCCACCCTTCGGGGTGGCCGTTTTGGCATGTCAGAGCCCCTTTTCGAGCGGAATTCAAGCCGCGTTCGATCGATCATCGCTCATTTGTTACGTAAAGATTTCACCTGAGAGCGGTTGCTGGCACTCAGTGCCTTGCCAGGTGACACGCGGTGTCATACGTTGAAGGAGTCCGGGCGGCCGGCGTGCAGAGACCTTTCGCACGTCGGCTGTCCCAACAAGTCATCGGCTTGCCCCGCCCGGACGCCTGCGTCACAGGCAACCTCCCGCGCCACAAAGCGCTGCCGCACACCAAGACCGCCGAACCGACGGCACCGACGTAACCCTCAGCGTCCCTCCCTCAGGACGCGTATCGCCGGAGGCAACACCGTGACCACGAAGGACATCCTGGACGCGATCCAGTCGCCGGACTCGACGCCGGCCGACTTCGCCGCCCTGCCGCTCCCCGAGTCGTACCGCGCGATCACCGTGCACAAGGACGAGACGGAGATGTTCGCGGGTCTGGAGACCCGCGACAAGGACCCGCGCAAGTCGATCCACCTGGACGAGGTCCCGCTGCCCGAACTCGGCCCGGGCGAGGCCCTGGTCGCCGTCATGGCGTCCAGCGTCAACTACAACTCGGTGTGGACCTCGATCTTCGAGCCGCTGTCCACCTTCGGGTTCCTGGAGCGCTACGGCCGCACCAGCGACCTGGCCAAGCGCCACGACCTGCCGTACCACATCATCGGCTCCGACCTCGCGGGCGTCGTGCTGCGCACCGGCCCGGGCGTGAACTCCTGGAAGCCCGGCGACGAGGTCGTCGCGCACTGTCTGTCCGTGGAGCTGGAGTCGTCCGACGGCCACAACGACACGATGCTCGACCCCGAGCAGCGCATCTGGGGCTTCGAGACCAACTTCGGCGGCCTCGCCGAGATCGCGCTCGTCAAGTCCAACCAGCTGATGCCCAAGCCGGGTCACCTGTCGTGGGAGGAGGCGGCGGCCCCGGGCCTCGTCAACTCCACCGCCTACCGCCAGCTGGTCTCCCGCAACGGCGCCGCCATGAAGCAGGGCGACAACGTCCTGATCTGGGGCGCGAGCGGCGGCCTCGGCTCGTACGCCACGCAGTTCGCGCTGGCCGGTGGCGCCAACCCGATCTGTGTCGTGTCCTCCCCGCAGAAGGCGGACATCTGCCGCGCGATGGGCGCCGACGCGATCATCGACCGCAACGCCGAGGGCTACAAGTTCTGGAAGGACGAGAACACCCAGGACCCCAAGGAGTGGAAGCGCTTCGGCAAGCGCATCCGTGAGCTCACCGGCGGCGAGGACATCGACATCGTCTTCGAGCACCCCGGCCGCGAGACCTTCGGCGCCTCCGTGTTCGTCACCCGCAAGGGCGGCACCATCACCACCTGCGCCTCGACCTCGGGCTACATGCACGAGTACGACAACCGCTACCTGTGGATGTCGCTGAAGCGGATCATCGGCTCGCACTTCGCCAACTACCGCGAGGCCTGGGAGGCCAACCGCCTCATCGCGAAGGGCAAGATCCACCCGACGCTGTCGAAGACCTACTCCCTGGAGGAGACCGGTCAGGCCGCGTACGACGTGCACCGCAACCTCCACCAGGGCAAGGTCGGCGTCCTGTGCCTCGCCCCCGAGGAAGGCCTCGGTGTGCGCGACGAGGAGATGCGCGACCGGCACATCGACGCCATCAACCGCTTCCGCAACATCTGAGACACCCGGGGTCATAGATGACTGAGCGTCAGCCCGCCGAAGGCGCGCGGGAGAAGGACCGGCCGTGGCTCATGCGCACGTACGCCGGCCACTCCACGGCCGAGGCGTCCAACGAGCTGTACCGGCGCAACCTCGCCAAGGGGCAGACAGGGCTCTCCGTGGCCTTCGATCTGCCGACCCAGACCGGCTACGACTCCGACCACATCCTCGCCCGCGGCGAGGTCGGCCGGGTCGGTGTGCCGATCGCGCACCTCGGTGACATGCGCCGGCTGTTCCAGGACATCCCCCTGGAGCAGATGAACACCTCGATGACGATCAACGCCACCGCCATGTGGCTGCTGGCGCTCTACCAGGTCGTCGCCGAGGAGCAGGGCGCCGACATCACCAAGCTCCAGGGCACGACCCAGAACGACATCGTCAAGGAGTACCTGTCCCGGGGGACGCACGTCTTCCCGCCGGGCCCCTCGCTCCGTCTGACGACCGACATGATCGCGTACACGGTCTCCCACATCCCGAAGTGGAACCCGATCAACATCTGCAGCTACCACCTGCAGGAGGCCGGGGCCACACCGGTCCAGGAGATCGCGTACGCGATGTCGACGGCGATCGCCGTCCTCGACGCCGTCCGGGACTCCGGCCAGGTGCCGGCCGAGAAGTTCGGCGACGTCGTCGCCCGGATCTCCTTCTTCGTGAACGCGGGCGTCCGCTTCATCGAGGAGATGTGCAAGATGCGCGCCTTCGGCCGCATCTGGGACAAGGTCACCCGCGAGCGCTACGGCATCGAGAACCCCAAGCAGCGCCGCTTCCGGTACGGCGTCCAGGTCAACTCCCTGGGCCTGACCGAGGCGCAGCCCGAGAACAACGTCCAGCGGATCGTCCTGGAGATGCTGGCCGTCACCCTCTCCAAGGACGCACGCGCGCGTGCCGTCCAGCTCCCGGCCTGGAACGAGGCCCTGGGCCTGCCCCGGCCCTGGGACCAGCAGTGGTCGCTGCGGATGCAGCAGGTGCTGGCCTACGAGAGCGACCTGCTGGAGTACGAGGACATCTTCGCGGGCTCGCACGTCGTCGAGGCGAAGGTGAGCACGCTCGTCGAGGAGTCCCTCACCGAGATCGAGCGCATCCAGGAGATGGGCGGCGCGATGGCCGCCGTCGAGTCCGGCTACCTCAAGTCGCAGCTGGTCTCCTCGCACGCCGAGCGCCGGGCCCGGATCGAGTCCGGCCAGGAGAAGATCGTCGGCGTCAACATCTTCGAGACCACCGAGCCCAACCCGCTGACGGCCGACCTGGACACCGCGATCCAGACGGTCGACCCGGCGGTCGAGGCCCGCGTCATCGCCGGCCTGCAGAACTGGCGCGACACCCGCTACCAGCCGCCCTTCAACCACCCGCGCCCCTGCAAGGCGCTGGAGAAGCTGAAGGAGGCCGCGAAGGGCACCGGCAACCTCATGGAGGCCACCCTGGAGTGCGCCCGCGCCGGGGTCACGACCGGCGAGTGGGCCGGGGCGCTGCGCGAGGTCTTCGGCGAGTTCCGCGCCCCGACGGGCGTGTCCTCGGCGCCGGTGGCCGTCCCCGCCGAGGAGGGCTCGCCGATGGCGGACGTCCGCCGCAGGGTCGACCTGACGGCCAAGGACCTCGGCGTCGGCAAGCTCCGCTTCCTGGTCGGCAAGCCGGGCCTGGACGGGCACTCCAACGGGGCCGAGCAGATCGCCGTGCGGGCCCGTGACGCCGGGTTCGAGGTGGTCTACCAGGGCATCCGGCTCACCCCGGAGCAGATCGTGGACGCGGCCCTCGCCGAGGACGTGCACGCGGTCGGTCTGTCGATCCTCTCCGGCTCGCACGCCCAGCTGGTGCCGGACGTCCTGGAGCGGCTCCATGTGGCCGGTGCCACAGATATCCCGGTGATCGCCGGTGGCATCATCCCGAATGGCGACGCCGAGCAGCTCAGGGCCGCCGGAGTGGCCGCCGTCTTCACCCCGAAGGACTTCGACATCACCGGAATCATCGGCCGCATCGTCGACGAGATCCGGAAAGCGAACAAGCTCGACCCCCTGGAGGTCCCCGCATGACCGTCAACCGTCTGCGTCCCCGCCGCTCGTGTCTCGCGGTACCGGGAAGCAACCCCCGCTTCCTGGAGAAGGCGCAGGGCCTCCCGGCGGACCAGGTCTTCCTCGACCTGGAGGACGCGTGCGCCCCGCTCGCCAAGCCCGAGGCGCGGCACACGATCGTCAAGTTCCTCAACGAGGGCGACTGGACCGGCAAGACGCGCGTGGTCCGCGTCAACGACTGGACGACCGAGTGGACGTACCGCGATGTCGTGACCGTCGTCGAGGGGGCCGGCCAGAACCTCGACTGCATCATGCTGCCGAAGGTGCAGACGGCCGAGCAGATCGTCGCCCTCGACCTTCTGCTGACGCAGATCGAGAAGACGATGGGCTTCGAGGTCGGCAAGATCGGCATCGAGGCGCAGATCGAGAACGCGCAGGGTCTCAACAACGTCAACGAGATCGCGACGGCCTCGCAGCGCGTCGAGACGATCATCTTCGGCCCGGCCGACTTCATGGCGTCCATCAACATGAAGTCGCTGGTCGTGGGCGAGCAGCCGCCCGGCTACCCGGCGGACGCCTACCACTACATCCTGATGAAGATCCTGATGGCCGCCCGCGCCAACAACCTCCAGGCGATCGACGGCCCCTACCTCCAGATCCGCAACATCGACGGCTACCGCGAGGTCGCCCAGCGCGCCGCGGCTCTCGGTTTCGACGGCAAGTGGGTGCTGCACCCGGGCCAGGTCGAGGCGTCCAACGAGATCTTCTCGCCCTCCCAGGAGGACTACGACCACGCCGAGCTGATCCTGGACGCGTACGACTACTACACGTCCGAGGCGGGCGGCAAGAAGGGCTCGGCGATGCTCGGCGACGAGATGATCGACGAGGCCAGCCGCAAGATGGCGCTGGTCATCTCGGGCAAGGGCCGGGCGGCGGGCATGCAGCGCACGTCGAAGTTCGAGATCCCGGAGGCCTGAGCGCGATGCAGTTCGGACGCACCTACGAGGAGTTCGAGGTCGGGGCGACGTACAAGCACTGGCCGGGAAAGACGGTCACGGAGTACGACGACCACCTGTTCTGTCTCCTCACCATGAACCACCACCCGCTCCACATGGACACCAACTATGCGGAGAAGACGACGGACTTCGGCAAGAACGTCGTCGTCGGGAACTACATCTACTCGCTGCTGCTCGGCATGTCCGTCCCGGACATCTCCGGCAAGGCGATCGCCAACCTGGAGATCGAGTCGCTGAAGCACGTGGCGCCGACCTTCCACGGCGACACGATCTACGGCCAGACGACCGTCCTCGACAAGTGGCCGTCGAAGTCGAAGAACGACCGCGGCATCGTCTACGTCGAGACCAAGGGCTACAAGCAGGACGGCACGCTGGTCTGCGTGTTCCGCCGCAAGGTCATGGTGCCGACCGAGACCTACATCAAGGAGCGCGGCGGCGAACAGCCCGGCCGCCCGGAACTTCAGGAGGGCTGAGCCCGATGGCACGCCTCGCCCAGACCGCCGGTCTGACCGACATCCAGCAGGAAATCCTCTCCACCGTCCGCGACTTCGTGGACAAGGAGATCATCCCGGTCGCCACCGAGCTGGAGCACCGCGACGAGTACCCGCAAGCGATCGTCGACGGGCTCAAGGAGTTGGGCCTGTTCGGGCTCATGATCCCGGAGGAGTACGGCGGTCTGGGCGAGTCGCTCCTGACGTACGCGCTGTGCGTCGAGGAGATCGCCCGCGGGTGGATGTCGGTGTCCGGCATCATCAACACCCACTTCATCGTGGCCTACATGCTCAAGCAGCACGGCACGCAGGAGCAGAAGGACCACTTCCTGCCGCGCATGGCGGCCGGCGACATCCGGGGCGCCTTCTCGATGTCGGAGCCGGGCCTGGGTTCCGATGTGTCGGCCATCACGTCCAAGGCGGTCAAGGACGGCGACGAGTACGTCCTCAACGGCCAGAAGATGTGGCTGACGAACGGCGGGACGTCAAGTCTGGTCGCCGTTCTGGTCCGAAGTGATGAAGGACACCCCGAGGGCACCGCGCCCCACAAGTCGATGACGACCTTCCTCGTCGAGAAGGAGCCCGGCTTCGGACAGGTCCGCCCCGGCCTCACCATCCCCGGGAAGATCGACAAGATGGGCTACAAGGGCGTCGACACCACCGAACTGATCATGGACGGCCTGCGGATTCCGGCCGATCGCGTGCTCGGCGGCGTCACCGGCCGAGGTTTTTACCAAATGATGGACGGCGTCGAGGTCGGCCGCGTCAATGTCGCGGCGCGTGGCTGTGGCGTCGCTCAGCGTGCCTTCGAACTCGGCGTCCAGTACGCCCAGCAGCGTCACACTTTCGGCAAAGCGATCGCCCAGCACCAGGCGATCCAGTTCAAGCTGGCCGAGATGGCTACCAAGGTCGAGGCCGCGCATGCGATGATGGTCAACGCGGCACGCAAAAAGGACTCCGGGGAGCGAAACGACCTTGAGGCTGGGATGGCGAAGTACCTCGCCTCCGAGTACTGCAAGGAGGTCGTGGAAGACGCCTTCCGGATCCACGGCGGCTACGGCTTCTCCAAGGAGTACGAGATCGAGCGCCTCTACCGAGAGGCACCGATGCTGCTGATCGGCGAAGGTACCGCCGAGATCCAGAAAATGATCATCGGTCGCAGGCTGCTCGAAGAGTATCGATTCCAGGGCTAGATGTCCGGATACGGGGTGTTTTCTTGGAGAAGAAGATCACACCCCGTCAACGCTCTTCAGCCGCCGACTCGGCTTCCTGGCTTGCCCAGTTGTGGTCACCGACCGGTACGATCCCCGGAAAGCCGCCGTCCCCCGTCACTGCGCGGCATCATCCGCTACGAAGGTCATCCATGCCCCACAGCCAAACCTCTGCACCTCGCGACAGCCAGGTCGGCGTACGCCTCGCGCGCGGAGCATCGCCGTGGCTCCTTCCGACCGTCGCCACCGCAGCCCTCAGCCTGGTGCGCGCGCGCAAGTCCGGCGCCGCCAAGGCCGTCGCCGTGCCCGCCACCGCGCTCGCGGCGGGCATGCTGTGGTTCTTCCGCGACCCCGAGCGCGAGATCGCCACGGGCCGCGTCATCTCGCCCGCCGACGGTGTGGTGCAGAGCATCATGCCGTGGAAGGACGGCCGCACCCGCGTCGCGATCTTCATGAGCCCGCTCAACGTCCACGTCAACCGCGCGCCCCTCTCCGGCACGGTGACGTCGGTCGAGCACATCCCCGGTGGGTTCGTCCCGGCGTTCAACAAGGAGAGCGAGAACAACGAGCGCGTGGTCTGGCATTTCGACACCGAACTCGGTGACATCGAGATGATCCAGATCGCCGGCGCGGTGGCCCGTCGCATCGTCCCCTACATCCCGCAGGGCACGAAGGTCGAGCAGGGTGAGCGCATCGGTCTGATCCGCTTCGGTTCGCGCGTCGACATCTACCTGCCCGAAGGCGTGGATGTCGCGGTCGAGGTCGGTCAGAAGACCGTGGCTGGGGTGACTCGCATTGACCGTGATTGATCCTGAGACACAGGCGGGCTGGGTGCCCGAGGCCGACGCGGTGGACGACGAGGAGGAGATGCCTCTTTCTCTCCGCCTCTCAATAGCGGACACCCTCACCCTCGGCAACGCCACGTGCGGCTTCATGGCGGTGTACTTCACCACCACCGGCATCCTGATCCCGGACCTCACCGGCAGCCCGGCGACCGGCATGACCCGCCACAGCGCGGCCACGGCGGTCATCCTGATGCTGTGCGCCGCGGTCTTCGACCTGTTCGACGGCCTGGTGGCGCGCAAGCTGCGCTCCTCGCCCATGGGTGCCGAGCTGGACAACCTCTCGGACCTGATCAGCTTCGGTCTGGCTCCGGCGTACTTCGTCCTCGTCTACGGCATGGTCGCGGACGACGCGCACCAGCGGGTGGCTGCGGTCGGGGCAATCGTGGTGCTCTTGGCCGTGGTGCTGCGGCTGGCCAGATTCTCCTGCGTGACCGTCCCGAACGGCATGTTCCAGGGCATGCCCTCGCCGTTCGGCGCGCTGACGGTCGTCTCGATCGTCCTGCTGGAGCTGCCCTTCGTGGCAACGCTGCTGGCGATCCTCGGCACCGCCTGGCTGATGGTGAGCCGGGTCGAGTACCCGAAGCCGCGGGGTCGCCTCGCGGTGGCGATGCTCTCCTGGATCGTCGTGTCCATGGGCCTCCTGGCCGCCTGGGCCTTCGACGCCCCGAGCGGTCAGCTCCTCCTCCAGACGGGCTGCGCGCTCCAGCTGGTCACCGGCGCGGTCATCCCGCTGTTCGCCACGGCCCGCCGGGTGAACAACTTCCGCGACAACCGCCGCGAGGCGCGGGCGGCGCAGCTGCCGTAGCGCTCCGCGGTATCGCAGAGCGACAAGAGAGGGGCCCGAACCGGTCGACGGTTCGGGCCCCTCTCTTGTTGCTCCTGTTGCTCGCTTGGAGGTGGCTCAGGTCAGGAAGTCGCGCGCGATCTGTTCCGCCACCCGCTCCAGGATCGGACCGGCGTCCGCGATGCACTTCGCCACATCCGGCTCAACCTCGGTGAGCGCGTACGCCCGCCGGATGCCGGCCTTCCCGAGCGCCTCCGGGGGCAGGGCGAGGCGACCGCACACGGCGACGACCTCCTTGCCGGCGGCGCGGGCCGCGGCGGCGACGCCCGCGGGGGCCTTGCCGTGCAGCGTCTGCTCGTCGAGGGAGCCCTCGCCGGTGATGACCAGGGTCGCCCGCTCCAGCGCGGGGGCGAAGCCGAGGACGTCCAGCATGACCTCGATGCCGGCGCGGAACCGGGCGCCGATGAGGAGCGCGCCGTAGCCGATGCCGCCGGCCGCGCCCGCACCCGGCGACACGGCGTACTCGGCGGCCTTGGCGCCGACCGCGTCCTCCAGCACGCGCGCGTAGTGCGCGAGAGCGGCGTCCAGGGTCTCCACGTCGTCCGGGGAGGCGCCCTTCTGCGGGCCGTAGACCGCGGGCGCGCCCTTCGGGCCGGTCAGCGGGTTGTCGACGTCGCTGGCGAGGACCAGTTCCACGTCGGCGAGGCGCGGGTCGAGGCCGGACAGGTCGGCCGAGGCCAGCTCGGCGAGGCCGCCGCCGCCCGGGGCGACCGGCTCGCCGTCCTTGTCGAGGAACCGGGCGCCGAGCGCGGTGAGCATGCCGGCGCCGCCGTCGGTGGTGGCGCTGCCGCCGACGCCGAAGACGAGGGTGCGGGCGCCCGCGTCGAGCGCGGCCCGCAGCAGCTCGCCGGAGCCGTAGGTGGACGAGGTGAGGGGGGCGAAGACGCCCTGGGGGAGCCGCTGGAGCCCGCTGGCCTCCGCCATCTCCACGACGGCGGTGTCGCCGCGCAGCGCGAAGGCGGCCGTGACCTCCTGGCCGAGCGGCCCGGCGACCTTGATCTCGTGCCGTTCGAAACCGGCCGCGACCGCGGCGTCCACGGTGCCGTCGCCGCCGTCGGCCACCGGCAGCGCGGCCACGTCGAGGCCCGGCACGCCCCGGCGCAGCCCGGCCGTCACCCGCTCGGCGACCTGCACGGCCGTCAGCGATCCCTTGAACTTGTCCGCGGCGATGAGCACCCGCTCGGTGCCCCTGCCTGCAGCGTCAGCCACTTGCCATCCCCTTGCTCTCAGGCTCCGACGCATATCAGAGCCAGTCGCGCCGCTGCGACCTTAACCGGAGCCCGCCCTCCCCGTCATGCCCTGCCCGGACCTTGAGAAGCTCCTACGACCCCACTGTGCAGGCTCCCGATACCGGGGTAAACCGGTCCTATGACCCCTGTGGGCAGTGCGCCAGAGCTCGCCGACCGCGTTCTCGGGGGCTGGCTGGGCCGGATCGCGGGCAACATGCTCGGCAAGCCGGTCGAGCAGGGCGACCTGTGGACGCGGGACCGGATCGACGGCTATCTGAGGCAGGCCGCCGCCCTGCCCCTGACCGACTATCTGCCGGAGCCGCCCAGCGAGAGCGACGGCTTCGAGCTGCGCCCGGAGTGGCGCCAGTGCGTGCGCGGCCGCATCCACGGCAGCTGCCGCGACGACGACGTGGACTACGCCATTCTGGGCCTGGACCTCCTGGAGACCCACGGCTTCGGCTTCAGCACCGAGCAGGTCGGCGACCTGTGGCTGCTGAGGCTGCCGTACCTCCAGACGTTCACCGCCGAGCGGGCCGCCTACCGCAACCTCGCGAGCGGGCTGAAGCCGCCGCTGACGGCGACGTACGACAACCCGTACCAGGAGTGGATCGGGGCGCTGATCCGGGCCGACATCTACGGCTGGACCTGCCCGGGCGACCCGCGCCGGGCGGCCTCGCTGGCCCGCCGGGACGCGGTGCTCTCGCACACCGGGAACGGGGTGTACGGGGCGATGTGGGCGGCGGCGCTGGTGTCGGCGGCGTTCACCGCGGCGACCGTGCGGCACGCGCTGGACCAGGCGCTGGCCGTCGTACCGGCGAGCAGTCGGCTGGCCCGGACGGTGCGCCGGGTGATCTCCCTGCACGACACCCGGATGACCTGGGAGGACACGCTGACGACCGTGGCCGAGGAGACCGCCGGGCTGGGCTGGATCCACACCATCCCGAACGCCGCGGTGCTCACCGCCGGGCTGCTCTACGGCGACGGCGACTTCACCCGGACCGTCACGCTGACCGTCCGCGGCGGTCTGGACACCGACTCCAACGGGGCCACGGCAGGTTCGGTGGCCGGGGTGCTGACCGGAGCGGAGGCGATCCCGGAGCAGTGGAAGGACCCGCTGGAGGACACGGTGCGCAGCGCGGTGTTCGGGTTCGACGGGGTACGGATCAGCGAACTCGCGGAGCGCACGGTCCGGTTGATCGGCGGTGAGTGACCCGCTGTCTCGACGGTCAGTGGCTCTCCGTCCGGGAACTACCCTTCAGGGATGACCAGCGCTCAGGACTTCGCCACGTACATCGCCGGCCTGCCCCGCATCCTCGCCGGTGCCGCCGCCCTCTTCCGTGACCATGAGGGGCGGGTGCTCCTCGTCGAGCCCAACTACCGTGAGGGATGGGCGCTTCCGGGCGGCACCATCGAGTCGGACGACGGCGAGACCCCGCGTCAGGGGGCGCGCCGCGAGACGCTGGAGGAGATCGGCCTGGACCGTGAACTCGGCCGGCTGCTGGCGGTGGACTGGGTGTACCGGCCGGGCATTCCGCCGCTGGTGGCGTACCTGTACGACGGTGGCGTCCTCGGCGAGGACGAGCTGAAGGCGATCCGGCTCCAGGAGGAGGAGCTGCTGTCGTGGCGGCTCGTGCCGCGCGAGGAGCTGGACGACTATCTGCTGGGTTTCCTGGGCGGCCGGGTGCGGGTCGCGCTGGACGTGCTCGCGGAAGGTGCCGGGACGGCGGAGCTGGAGAACGGCCGGCGGGTTTCCTGACACCTGTTGTTCCGGGTGTCGATTTCCGTCAATTCCCCTGCGGAAATGTGCTCTTGAAGCTACGCCCTTGCGCGTATGGACCGCCTGTACCCGCGCCAATAGCGTGCGAGTCCTCGCCTCATCCGCGAGTACCGGTGGCGCGCGGTTCTCCGTGCCGCCGGATTCCATTGCAGGGGGAAACATGCGGGTAATCGTTCAGATGCGCCCGGAACACGATGTCGTCCAGGCAGTCGTGGATCCGTCCGTCAGCACTCCGTCGGCCTCCGACGTCGCCGGCTCACTCCCCGGCATCGACCTGGATCCGGACTTCGTGCCGGTGCCGGTGCCGCAGCCCAAGCCGGTGTACTCCGACGGCGATCCGCTGTCGCTGGACCAGCCGCTCACCTTCTCGCTGGCCCCGGAGGACGCGAGCGTCCTGGTGCGCGGCGAGATCCAGGACCGCGACGGCTCCGCCCGGCTGGCACTGCTGAGCTCCCAGCGGGCGGACATCGTCGGGATCGCCGCCGACCCGGCCGTCGAGACGACGCCCACCTGCGGCAACACGCCCCCGGTCGGCGACTGGCACGACGTCCAGCGGTTCGTCACGGACGCGCTGAAGAGCGAGGGCCTGGACGGGGCGGGCGTCCCGCTGGCGATCGTCGACACCGGCATCAACGTCGCGCATCTCGGCCAGGTCCTCGGCTCGCCGGTGACGGTCGACGCGGCACGCAGCTGGAAGCCGCCGGGGGTGAACGGCAACTTCGGCCAGTTCCCGGTGAACCACGGCACGATGTGCGCGTTCGACTCGCTGATCGTGGCCCGCAAGGTGTCCCTCCTCGACATTCCCGTGCTGCTCTCGCAGCGGCAGGGCTCGACCGTGATGGAGGGCCTGCTCTCCGACGCGATCTCCGCGTACGCGCACCTGTGGGGGCTGCTGGAGCAGATGCCGCGCGAGCGGCGCAGGATGGTCATCAGTAACAGCTGGGGGTCGTTCAAGCCGACGTGGGACTTCCCGCCGGGGCACCCGGGCAACTACTCCGACAACCGCGCCCACCCGTTCAACCTGATCGTCGCCGCCCTTGAGGTGTCCGGCGCCGACATCCTGTTCGCCGCGGGCAACTGCGGTGTCGAGTGCCCCGACGGGCGCTGCGGCTTCCCGAGCCGGCCCATCAACGGGGCGAACTCGCACCCCAGCGTGCTGTCCGTGGCCGGCGTGGACACGCATGACGCCCGGGTCGGCTACTCGTCCCAGGGTCCGGGGCGGCTCGCCGTACGCAAGCCGGACATCGCCACGTACACGCACTTCAGCGGGTCGAAGGCGTTCGGGCAGAACAGCCCCGACTCGGGGACCTCGGCGGCCTGTCCGGTCGCGGCGGGGGTCGTCGCCGCGGTGCGCAGCAGGCTGTCGGTGCAGGACCTGTCGCCGTCCCGGCTGCGTACGCTGATCCGCCGGTCCGCGCACGACGCGGGCGGGCACGGCTACGACTTCGACTACGGGTACGGCATCATCAACACCCCGCAGCTCGTCGACGCGGTGCGCCGCGTCGGCAAGAACAACGCCGGCCCGTAGGAGACCCATGGCTCCCGAGCGCCCCACCGTCCTGATCACCGTGACCCTTCCGGCGCGGTCGACCATCGAGGACGCCCAGCGCCGTCTCGGCCTCGCCGACGACGAGGTCGACACGGCGTACGGCCTGGTCCCGGTGGACCCGGCGCACGGCACCTACGCGCTGCTGGTGACGGAGGCGGCCGGGGCGAGGCTCCAGGGAGCACCGGAGGCGAGGGGGTCGTACCGGGGCCCCTTCGCCAATCCGAAGATCGAGCCGTTCGGGCCGGTGCAGTCCAAGGACGAGGAGGCGGAGGACGGCGACGGCTGATTTATCCGTTCGCCCCGTCCCGTTCCGCCGATCTACCCTCGGCCGCATGGACAAGCCCCTCGTCGCCCTTCTCAGTGGCGCAGGAATTTCGACCGACTCGGGGATTCCGGACTACCGCGGTCCCAACGGGCTGTGGCAGCGCGATCCCGAGGCGGAAAAGCTCGTGACGTACGACTACTACATGAGCGATCCGGAGATCCGGCGGCGGTCGTGGCGTATGCGCAAGGAGAATCAGGCGCTCGGGGCGAAGCCGAATGCCGCGCATTACGCGGTGGCCGAACTGGAGAAGTCCGGGGTGCCGGTGCGGGTCGTCACGCAGAACGTCGACGGACTGCACCAGCTCGCCGGGATGCCGGCCCGCAAGGTCCTCGAACTGCACGGCACCGCACGGCAGGTGGTGTGCACGGGGTGCCACGCCCGTGGGCCCATGGAGGACGCGCTGGCGCGGCTCGACGCCGGGGAGGACGATCCGGCCTGCCTGGACTGCGGCGGCATCCTGAAGTCCGCGACCGTGATGTTCGGCGAGCGTCTCGACCCCGTCGTCCTCGGCGACGCCGTCGCCATCACCAAGGCCTGCCAGGTGTTCATCGCCGTCGGCAGCAGCCTCCAGGTGCAGCCCGCCGCCGGGCTCGCCGGCGTCGCCGCCGATCACGGAGCCCGGCTGATCATCGTCAACGCCGAGCCGACCCCGTACGACGACCGCGCCGACGAGGTCGTCCGCGAACCGATCGGCACGGCCCTGCCGCAGCTGCTGCGCCGGCTGCAGGAGCAGTGACCGGCCAGGGCCTTTCCGGCGGACAGGCCCTAGAAGAGCGCCGCTCCCCGCTCGAAGTCCAGCAGCCGCTGCTTGCGTTCCAGGCCGCCGCCGTAGCCGGTCAGGCTGCCGTTGGAGCCGACGACGCGATGGCACGGGACGATGATGCTGACCGGGTTCTTGCCGTTGGCGAGGCCGACCGCGCGGGAGGCGCCGGGGTTGCCGAGGGCTTCGGCGAGTTCGCCGTAGGAGCGGGTCTCGCCGTACGGGATGCGCAGGAGCTGCTCCCAGACGCTGCGCTGGAACGGGGTTCCGTGCAGGCGGAGTTCGAGGGTGAACTCCTTCAACTCGGAGGCGAAGTAGGCCTCCAGCTGATCGATCGCCTCCCCGAAGGGGCGGTCGTCGCGTACGCCGAACGTCTCCTGCGCGGGGCGGTGGCGCTGGTCGGTCATGTAGAGGTGGCTCAGGGTGCCGTCGGTCGCGACCAGGGTCAGCGGGCCGTACGGGCTGTCGATCACGGTGTGTTGCTTCAGAGCGGGAACAGAGGTCACGGAACGTCCTTATACCGGAAGGAAGTTGATCGGGTGGCTGTCGGTCGCCCACAGGTACTGCACCGCGTACGCCCGCCACGGCCGCCAGGCCGCCGCTCGCGCGGTCAGCGCCGCCGGGGTCGAGGGCAGGCCCAGCTCCTGGGCGGCCTTGCGGATGCCGAGGTCGGTGGGGAGGAAGGCGTCGGGGTCCCCGAGGGCGCGCATCGCGATGACGTCGGCGGTCCAGGGGCCGAAGCCGGGGAGGGCGAGGAGGCGGGCGCGGGTCTCGGACCAGTCGGCCTCGACGCCCAGATTCAGTGTTCCGTCCGCCAGTTGGCCGACCAGGGTGGTGAAGGTCGTACGGCGGGTGCGGGGCATGGCGAGCGACTCGGGGTCCAGGGCGGCGAGTTGCTCCGGGGACGGGAAGAGGTGGGTGAGGCCGCCCTCGGGGTCGTCCAACGGGTCGCCGTGAGCCGTCACCAGCCGGGCGGCGTGGGTGCGGGCCGCGGCGGTCGAGACCTGCTGGCCCAGCACCGCCCGGACGGCGAACTCGGCCTCGTCCACCGTGCGCGGCACCCGCCGCCCGGGCGCCTTCGCGACCAGCGGCGCCAGCACCGGGTCCGTGCGCAACTGGTCGTCGATCGCGACCGGATCGGCGTCCAGGTCCAGCATGCGCCGGCAGCGGCTGATGGCGACGGTCAGATCGCGCAGGTCGCTCAGGGTGAGGCGGCAGGCGACGTGGTCGGGGTTCGAGGTCAGCGCCACGATGCCGTGGCCGTACGGGAGCCGGAGCGTGCGGCGGTAGGCGCCGTCCCGCCACTCCTCCACCCCGGGCACGGCGGTCGCCGCGAGGTGGCCGAAGAGGTTGTCGGGGGTGAGAGGGGCGCGGAACGGCAGCCGGAGCGTGAGAACGCCGGGGGTCACCGCGCCCGCGTTCCTCCGTGGCACCCGTGTCCGCAGCTCGCTCGGTGAGAGGGCGAAGACCTCGCGGACGGTGTCGTTGAAGGTGCGGATCGAGGAGAAACCGGCGGCGAACGCGATCTCCGCCATCGGCAGCGCCGTCGTCTCGATCAACAGCCGTGCGGTCTGGGCGCGTTGGGCGCGGGCCAGCGCGAGTGGGCCCGCGCCCAGTTCGGCGAGGAGCTGGCGTTCGATCTGCCGGGTGCTGTAGCCGAGGCGGGCGGCGAGTCCCGGCACGCCCTCGCGGTCCACGACGCCGTCGGCGATCAGCCGCATCGCCCGGGCCACCAGGTCCGCGCGCTCGTTCCACTCGGGCGAGCCGGGGCTGGTGTCCGGGCGGCAGCGCTTGCAGGCCCGGAACCCGGCCTGCTGGCAGGCCGCCGCGCTCGGGTAGAACGTCATGTTCGCGGGCTTGGGCGGCACAGCCGGGCAGCTGGGCCGGCAGTAGATCCGGGTCGTCAGGACCGCCGTGAAGAACCACCCGTCGAACCGGGCGTCCTTCGACTGGACGGCGCGCACGCAGCGCTCGGTGTCGGTGTGCATCCCCTTCTGCATGGGTCCAGCATGGTGCAGCGGCGGACCGGCGGCTGGCGGGAATCCGACATCAACCTCGCACTGGCTGCACCGGCCCGGATCGCCAGGCCTCCCTCGGTTCGTGTGCGGTGGGTAAGGTACCCCGCGTGGGTCACGCTCCAGGCGGCCGGGCCTCAGCGGCACCGCCGACCGAAACGCCTTCCGCGCACCGCATGTGGCCGCTGTACGCGGCCGGTTTCACCACCGCGTTCGGCGCGCACGGCATCGCCGCGAACCTCGGCGCCGACACCGACGACGCGGTCACCTCGCTGCTCGTCCTGGGCGGACTGCTCGCGCTGTACGACGGTGCCGAGGTACTGCTGAAGCCGCTGTTCGGCACGATCGCCGACCGGGTGGGGGCGCGGCCGGTGCTGCTGGGCGGGCTGGTGGCGTTCGCCGTGGCGTCCGCGCTGTACGCCCTCGCCGACAGTCCGGGGTGGCTGTGGGCCGCGCGGCTCGGTCAGGGGGCGGCCGCCTCCGCCTTCTCCCCCGCCGCGTCGGCGCTGGTGGCCCGGCTGAATCCGGCGGCCAAGCACGGGCGGGCGTTCGGGAGTTACGGCTTCTACAAGTCGATCGGCTACACGCTGGGCCCGCTGCTCGGCGGGGTGCTGGTGTGGGCGGGCGGGCTGCGGCTGCTGTTCACCGTGCTCGCCGTGCTGGGCGCGGCGGTGGCGCTGTGGGCGCTGATCGCCGTCCCGGTCGTACCGCCGCTCCCCCGGGCCCGGCAGACGGTGCTGGACCTGGCGCGCCGGCTGGCCGATCCGGCCTTCCTGGTGCCGACGGCCGCGCTGGCCGGGGCGACCGCCGCGTTGTCGGTGGGCGTCGGGTTCCTGCCGGTGTCGGGGGCGGTGGCCGGGCTGGGGACGGTGGCGACCGGGGCGGCGGTGTCGGTGCTGGCCGCGTGCGCGGCGGTCGTCCAGCCGAGGGCGGGGCGGGCGTTGGACGCGGGGCGGATCAGCACGCGGGGCGGACTGACCGCCGGGCTGCTGCTCGCGGCGGCGGGGCTGGCCTGCGCGATGCTGCCGGGCCTGACGGGCATCCTGCTCGCCGCCGCGCTCGTCGGCGCGGGCACGGGCCTGATCACCCCGCTGGGCTTCGCCGCCCTCGCCGCGTCGACACCTCGGGAACGGCTGGGCCAGACCATGGGCGCGGCCGAACTGGGCCGTGAACTGGGCGATGCGGGTGGGCCGTTGCTGCTCGCGGGGGTGGCCTCGGCGGCGACACTGACGTACGGGTACGGGGTGTTGGCGGTGCTGCTGGCGTGCGGGCCGGTGGTGGCGCTGGGGGTGCGGCGGGCGCGGGGTGCGGGGGCGCGCTGAGGCAGCGGGTGCCGTGCGCTGCCGCGGTTTTCTGAAGCGGGTGCGGCGAGGCGCTCCGACCGCGGCGCGCACCCGGTGTCAGTCGCGTCCGGGCCACCCCGACGGCCCCGCCTCACACCCCCAGCGCCCGAGCCGCCAGCAGAGCGATGTCGTCGTGGACCGAGCCCGTTGCCGCATGGGCCAGGATGCCGTCGAGGATCTCGTCCAGGTCGCCGCCGGGCGGCAGGCGTAGGTCGGTCAGGCGGCTGAGGGACGTGTCGATGTCCTCGTCGCGGCGTTCCACCAGGCCGTCGGTGTAGAGGAGCAGGGTGCCGCCGGGCATGTCGGGGCGGGTGACGGTCTCGTAGGCGCCGAGGCCGGTGCCCAGAGGGGGGCCGGCGGGGAGCGGGACCAGTTCCACGTGGCCCTCGGGGGTGATCCGCAGCGGGGGCAGATGGCCGGCGTTGGCGTAGCTGATCGTGTCGGTGGCCGGGTCGCCGAGGGCGAGCAGGCAGGTGGCGACGCGGTCGAAGCCGGACGCGGCGATCATGTGGTCGGCGGCGTGCAGGATCTCGTGGAGCGGCAGGCCCGGGGAGGAGGCGAGGGCGCGGAGCATGGACCGGTAGTGGCTCATCGCCACGGCCGCCTCCACCCCGTGGCCCATCACGTCGCCGATGACGAGCAGGTTGCGGCCCTGCGGAAGCGCCAGCGAGTCGTACCAGTCGCCGCCCACCACCGCGCTGTCGTCGGCGGGGAGATAGCGGGAGGCGGTCTCCAGGTCTGGGTGCGGGAGGGTCGGCTCGCTGAGCAGGGCCCGCTGGAGCTCAAGCGCCATGGTGTGCTCGCGGGCGTAGTGCCGGGCGCGTTCCAGGGCGCGGGAGGCGCGGCCGGCGAGTTCCTGGGCGACCACGCCGTCCTCCACCGTGAAGGCCGGTGAGGAGCCCGCCCGGACCATGGCGAGGACGCCCACGCGCCGGGAGTCGGTGGTGAGCGGCACGACGAGGCCGGAGTGGATGCCGGCGGCCCGGTACTCCGCCAGCCGGTCCGCGTACGGGCCGCGCAGCCCCGGTGGGCGTCTGCCGGGCACGGTGGTCAGCAGCGGTCGGCCGCGTTCCAGGACCCGCCGCACGGGGGACGCCGGGCCGTGCTCGTTGACCTCGCCCAGCACCGGCGGTCTGCCGAGCCGCCGGTCCAGCTCCGGGCTGCGGCTCACGGCGGCGCGCCGCAGCCGTACCACCCCGCCGGGCGGCGGTCCCGGCGGGCCGTCATCGACCACCAGGTCGACGGACGCGCCGTCCGCCAGGTCCCGCACCACGAAGTCGACGAGTTCCCGGCAGGTCCGCTCCAGGTCGAGCGTGGTGCCGATGCGCAGGGTGGCCGCGTGGATCATCGCCATCCGGCCGTGGGCCCGCTCCAGCTCGGTGACGTAGCGGCGCGGCTCGGTCACCTCCACGCCGACGGCGACCAGGCCGATCACCTCGCCCCGCTCGTCGTGGCGCCGGTGGTACGTGCACTGCCACGCCCGGCGCACCCGGTGGGCGCCGGTGCCCATGCTGCCGGAGACGACGACGTCACGGGGCCGGCCGTCGCGCAGCACCGCCAGGGGCACGTCGACGGGCCGCTCCACGCCGGGCATGACCTCGGTGAGGGTGCGGCCCAGGTGCTCGCGCACCGGTACGCCGTTGATCCGGGCCATGTGGGGATTGACGTACACATAGCGCAGCCGCGTGTCCAGGACGGCGACGGCCGCCGAGCCGCCCTCGACGATGTCCCGCAGCAGCCGGTACTCCCGCCCCAGAGCCCCGCCCGCGCCTACCGGAAGCGCGTCGACGTGCGCGGACAGCAGGGTCCGCGGGAGAGGGGGGTCCGTCCCCACGGGCACCTCCCGTTCTCCGCGACAGGGGGTTCCATGATCGGGCCGGACGGCGCGCGGCGCATGTCGCACTCTGACGGGCGAACGTGACGCGGTACCCGGATGGCGCTGCCGCGGCGGCGAAACAGCCTGGTCAGGGTGACGACTCCGAGGGCGCGGGCGGGCCGTGGGGTCGCTTGTTCGGTTTGCGGGGCGTCTGACCCGTTCTCACGGTGGGCGCAAGGACTGCAGTTTTCGAGCGCTTCGAAAGGAACTTCATGCGCGCCCTTGTCTCCCGCGGCCTCCTCGTGCCGCCCCTGGTCTGCGCCGCCCTCGTCTTCGGCCAGGCCGGCACCGCCGCCGCCGTCGGTGACGTGGGCCGGGCCGTGCCGGGCCCGAGCATCGCGGAGGCGGCTGTGCGGGCCGACGCCGGGATGGACACGTTCCTGGACTCGCTGCTGGAGGAGAGCACCCTGCCGGACGGCACCCGTCTCGATCCCGCGTCGGTCGGCACGCGGCTCGACCCGGCCCTGGCGGACGGCACGCGGCTCGACCCGGCCGTGGCGGACGGTGCCCGGCTCGACCCGGCCGCGGCCACCTCGTACGCGGCGGAGATCCGCGCCTGGGGCGCCACCGTCCAGGAGCGGCTGCGCGGCCTCGACACCTCCGCGAACCGGACCGTGACCCGGGCCGCCGACCCCGTGGACGACCTCATCACCCAGGTGCAGACCGCGGTCAACAGTCTGCTCAGCTCGCTGACCTCGCTGGACCTCGGCGGGGTGCTGAGCGCCGTGACCGGGCTCCTGTCGCCCGTGCTCGGCCTCATCACGGGGCTGCTCGGCGGCTTGGTGCCGGACCTGCCGGACGTTCCCGTGGCCTGATCAGCCGGCCTGCGCGGCGAACACCTCGTACGCCTGCTCGCCGAAGAGGACGAACCTCACCTCCGTCACCGAGGTCCGCGCGGCCCGCACCGTCTCCACGGCGATGCGGGCCGCGTCGTCCATCGGCCAGCGGTAGACGCCGGTGGAGATCGCCGGGAACGCGACCGTACGGGCGCCGAGCTCGTCGGCGACCTTCAGCGATTCCCGGTAGCAGGAGGCGAGCAGGTCGGAGCGGTCCTCGCTCGCGCTGAACACCGGGCCGACCGTGTGGATCACCCACCGCGCGTCCAGTTCCCCGGCCGTGGTGGCGACCGCCTGGCCCGTCGGCAGCCCCTTGCCGTACCGCGAGGCGCGCAGCGCGCGGCACTCCGCGAGGATCGCCGGGCCGCCGCGCCGGTGGATGGCGCCGTCGACTCCTCCCCCGCCGAGGAGGGAGGAGTTGGCCGCGTTGACGATCGCGTCGACGCTCTCGCGCGTGATGTCGCCCTGGACGAGCGTGATGGTGGTCTCGGTCATGGGACCCACTCTGGCCCGAGGCGGCTCACCATGCCACGGGCAGCGCCCCCAGCCCGTGGATGACGGACCGCGCCGGCGGGAGGCCCTCCGCCGGCGCCGCGAGCCGCAGCCCGGGCAGCCGGTCGAAGAGCACGGGCAGCCCGATCTGGAGTTCGGCGCGGGCGAGGGACTGGCCGACGCACTGGTGCAGGCCGTGCCCGAAGGCGAGATGCCCGCCGCTGTCCCGGCCGATGTCGAACACGTCCGGGTCCGCGTAGACCGACGGGTCCCGGTTGGCCGCCTGGAGCGCCACGACCACACCGTCCCCCGCCCTGATCCGTACGCCGCCGAGCTCGACGTCCTCCGTCGCGATGCGCCGCATCCCCTGGTGGACGACGGTCAGATAGCGCAGGAGTTCCTCCACGGCGGCCGGCCACAGGTCCGCGTCCGCCCTGAGCGCGGCGAGCTGCTCGGGGTGGCGCAGCAGGGTGACGACGGCCAGCGGGAACATGTTCGCCGTGGTCTCGTGACCCGCGACCAGCAGCAGGGCCGCGACCCCGACCGCTTCCTCGGGACTGATCTCGCCGGTCGCCACCCGCTCGGTCGCCAGCCGCGAGATCAGGTCGTCGGCGGGCTCCCTGGTCCGGGCGGCCAGCAGGTCACCGAGGTAGCCGTGGAGGGCCTGGCGGGCGGCCATCATCCGCTCCGGGCGGCCGGAGGCGAAGTCGGTGAGGGCACGGACCTGTTGGTGGAAGAAGTCGTGGTCGTCGTACGGCACTCCGAGCAGGGCGCAGATCACCCGCGTCGGCTGCGGCAGCGCGTAGGCGGCCACCAGGTCGGCCTCGGTGGCGCCGTCCGCGGTCATCGCGTCGAGGAGGTCCGCGCAGATGCCGGCGATGGCGGGGCGCAGTCGCTCGATCCGGCGGAACGTGAAGTCGGGGATGACGGTGCGCCGCAGCCGGGTGTGGTCGGGCGGGTCCATCACGAAGAACTGGCCCGGTCCGCGCGGCGGCACGAACGGGCTGAGCCCGGGGAAGCCCTCGCGGGTGGTGTCGGCGCTGAAGCGGGGGTCGGCGAGCACGGCCCGGGCGTCCTCGTGCCGGGTGACGAGCCAGGGGCTGTTCTCGCCCCAGACGGTGACCCGACTGATCGGCTCCTGCAGCCACTTGGCGTACTCGGGGGCCGGGTCGAGGAGGGGGCGGGCGGTGGGGAGGGGCGGGTGGCTCATGCGTCCGGCTCGCTTTCACCGTCGTTCGGTCCTGCGGGGGTCTCGTCTTCGTTCAGCCCGGTGAGAGGTTCGTCTTCGTCCCGTCCGGCGAGGGTCCCGTCTTCGTTCAGGCCGGCGAGGGTGAGGAGCAGGGACTTCACCTCGGTCGCCGCGTACGCCTCCCGTGCCGGTTCCGCCCGCGAGCACAGGAGTACGGGGCCGTGGCGGGGGTCGTCGGGGAGGCGGCCGTGGCTGCCGCGGACGCCGGACGGGTCGAGGGGCACCGTGCGGATGCGGTAGCGCATGCCGAGCTTCTTGCGGGCCACCTGGCCGACGGCACGCAGTTTCACGGCCGGGACCGTCTCGTCGTACAGCAGCTCGGCGGGGTCGTAGCCGGGCTTGCGGTGGATCTCGACCTGGCGGGCGAAGTCGGGGGCGCGGTCGTCGTCGAGCCAGTAGTAGTACGTGAACCAGGCGTCGGGGTCGGCGACGGCGACGAGCTCTCCGGAGCGTTCGTGGTCGAGGCCGTGCGCCTGCTTGCCCTTCTCGTCCAACACCTGGGCCACGCCGTCGAGTTCACGGACGATCTTCGCGACCTCGTCGGTGTCGGCCGGGTCCTTGACGTACACGTGGGCGATCTGGTGGTCGGCGACCGCGAAGGCGCGCGAGGTCCAGGGGTCCAGGTATTCCATGCCGTCCTGGGTGTGGACCTCCAGCAGGCCCGCGCCGCGCAGGGCGCGGTTGATGTCGACGGGCCGGGAGGCGGGGGCGATGCCGTACTCGCTGAGGGCCACGACGGTGGCGCCCTCGCGCAGGAAGTGCTCGATCAACGGGCGCAGGGCGTCGTCGAGTTGGCGGGCCTCGCGGATCGTCTCGGGCGAGTCGGGGCCGGAGCGCTGGGGCTCGTAGTCGAGATGGGGGATGTAGACGAGGGTGAGGTCGGGCTGCTTCTCGTCGAAGACCTGGCGGGCGGCGCCGAGGATCCACTGGGTGGAGGGCAGGCCGGCGTTCGGGCCCCAGTAGGTGAAGAGGGGGAACGGGCCGAGCCGGTCGGTGAGTTCGTCGTGCAGGGCGGGCGGCCAGGTGTAGCAGTCGGGTTCCTTGCGGCCGTCCGAGTAGTAGACCGGGCGCGGGGTGACGGTCCAGTCGACGTCGGCGCCCATGGCGTACCACCAGCAGATGTTGGCGACCGTGTAGTCGGGGTTCGCCCTGCGGGCCGTCTCCCAGATCTTCTCGCCGCCGACGAGCGCGTTGTGCTGGCGCCACAGCAGGACCTCGCCGAGGTCGCGGAAGTACCAGCCGTTGCCGACGGCACCGTGACCGGCCGGCTTCTCGCCGGTCAGGAACGTGGACTGGACGGTGCAGGTCACGGCGGGCAGCACCGGGTCGAGCCGGGCCTGGAAGCCGCGGTCGCCGAGGGCGGCCACGGCGGGCATGTGGCGCAGGAGGTTGGGGGTGAGGCCGACTATGTCGAGGACGACGAGGCGGGGGGCGGGCGCGTTCGACTGCTCGGGCGCGGGGGGTTCTGCTGCGCTGGTCATGACGGTTCCTCCTTGAGGCCGAGGCCGGTCAACCGGTCGCGGGCCCAGGCGAGTTCGGCGGCGATGCCGCCGGGCAGGTCGGTGGGGGGTTCGGGAAGGACGGACCAGGTGTAGGTCTCGACCTCGATGTGGTCGGTGACGGCGGCGGGGCCGCCGAGGAGTCCGGCGAGCACCTCGTCGAGCTGGTCGGCCGTGCTGCGCAGGGGTGGCTCCGGCGCGGTGTGCAGCGGGGCGTGGAAGTGGACGCGCCAGGGGCCGGTGTGGATGGGGAGCGCGCCGTCGAGGGCGTCGGGGAGGTCGTCGACGCCCTGGATCTCCTGTGCCGTCCGCGTTCTCGTCTGGTGCAGGAACCGTGGCTCGGCGAGCCGTCGCAGGGCGGTACGGGCGGCCGGGTCCGCCGGGTCCGTGGCCTCCACCGCGCAGGACGCCTGGAGTTTCACCACGGGCAGTCCGGCGTCCGCGAGCCGGCGCAGGGCCGCGGCCGGGTCCTCGAACTGGACGGCGAGATGGCAGGCGTCGAGGCAGACGCCGAGCCGGTCGGGGTCGAGGCCGCCGAGCGCCCGTACCGCCTGCGCGGTGGTCTCCACGACGCAGCCCGGCTCGGGCTCGAAGCCCACCCGCACCCGGCGGCCGGTCCGTGCTTCCAGGTCAGTGAGCCCGGCGGTGAGCCGGTCCAGGGCGCGCCGGGCGTCGTCGGCCCGCTCCTGCGGCCATGGGGTGCGCCAGGCCAGCGGCAGCGTGGAGACGCTGCCCCGCTCGGCGTCGTCCGGAAGGAGCTCGGCGAGCACCCGGGCGCAGTCGAGCGTGTAGTCCAGTCGCGCCTCGTCCGCCCAGTCGGGGAGGTAGACGTCCTTCTTGACGACCTCGCGGTGAAAACCGGCGTACGGGAAGGCGTTGAGGGTGACCGTCTCCAGCCCACGCGTCCGGAGTTCGGACTTCAGCCGGGCCAACGCGCTGTCGTCGGCCGTGAGTTCGGTGACGACTTCGCGTGCCAGCCACAGCCCGATGCCGAGCCGGTCGACGCCTAGCCGCTCGCGCACCGGCTCGGCATAGGTGGCGAGTTGGGCGATCACGCCCTCCAGGTCCTCCGCCTGGTGAACGTTGCTGCAGTAGCCGAGGTGGACGGTCGTCCCGTCCGGATGCAGGAGGCGCATACCCGCTCACGCTCCCCCGCGCCGGATGGAGTTGCCCTCGAAAGTGGCCTCCTCGTCCGGCTTCGGCTCGTCCAGTTCGAGCCGTCCGCTCTGCCCGTAGAAGGCGACGGGGTTGCGCCACAGGACCTGGTCCACGGTGTCGTCGTCGAAGCCCTCCGCGAGCATCGCGTCCGCCGTCCTGCGGGTCTTCAGCGGGTCCGAACGTCCCCAGTCCGCCGCCGAGTTCACGAGGACGCGGTCGGTGCCGTGCGCCTTGAGGATCTCGACCATCCGGTCCTCGCTCATCTTGGTCCTCGGGTAGATCGAGAACCCGGCCCAGCAGCCGCTGTCCAGGACCATGCCGACGGTGAGCTCGTTGAGGTGGTCGAGGACGACGAGTTCGGGCGCGATGCCCGACTCCCGGACGACGTCGAGGGTCCGCTTCGTGCCCGCGGCCTTGTCGCGGTGCGGGGTGTGCACGAGGGCGGGGAGGCCGTGCTCGACGGCGAGTTGGAGCTGGCGGGCGAGTGCCTCATCCTCCTCGGGAGTCATCGAGTCGTAGCCGATCTCGCCGACGGCGACGACCCGGTCCTTGGCGAGGTAGCGGTCGAGTTCGTCCAGGACCGGGGTGCAGCGCGGGTCGTTCGCCTCCTTCGGGTTGAGGGCGATCGTGCAGAAGTGCTGGATGCCGAACTGGGCGGCCCGGTACGGCTCCCAGCCGAGCAGCCCGTCGAAGTAGTCGTAGAAGCTCTCCGGCGAGGTGCGCGGCTGGCCCAGCCAGAAGGCGGGCTCGACGACGGCGCGCACTCCGGCCGCGTACATGGCCTCGTAGTCGTCGGTGGTGCGGGACGTCATGTGGATGTGGGGGTCGAAGATGCGCACGGCTCAGCTCTCTTCCATGAATGCGTGCTGGACTTCCTCGCCGATCACGCCGGGGAAGGCGCGGACGACGGGCCGGATGTCGTCGGGTACGTCCCGTCCCGCGGCGAGCCGCTCGTGGGCGAAGTCGGCCAGCATCCGGGCCAGTTCGTGGTCGGCGCGGGCCGTCAGCCCGTGCACCCGGCCGAGCGGGACCTCACAGAAGACGCACTTCAACACGGCCTGCCGGAACTCGCCGTCCGGGAGGTGCTCGGTGGCGTACGGGCCGAGGGCGGCCTCGATGAGCGAGTTGTCGTTGCCGCGCAGGGCTTCCCGGACGAGGGGCAGCGCGAGGTCTCCGAGGTCGAGGAGCGGCAACGCGCCGAGCACGGCCCGCTGTTCGGCCGGGTCGCCGTGCCGGTACAGCCCGGCGACCTCGTCGGCGAGGGCCCGGCCGCGCAGGGGCAGCGCGGTGAGGAGGACGGCGCGGACGGCCTCGTCGACGGTCCAGTGGGCGTCCAGACGGGTGCGGCCACAACGTCTCCGCGCGGCGGGGAAGAGTCTTCGGATCGCGCCGGGATCGCTCGCGATCCTCGCGGTGGCCTCGGCCAGCCAGGTGCGGGCCGGATCGTCCAGCGTGGGGCGGGGGTCGGGGGCCGTGATGGGCGGGGGGAGCATGGGGCAGCAGCCTCCTGGGGGGTTGGAGGAGTGGGGGTTGGGGTGGGGGTGGGGGTTGGGGTGGGGGTTCCTTCTCCGGGGTGGAGATGGCTCGGCTGAGCGGCCTCCGGGGTGGAGAAGGCTCGGCTATGCGGCCTCTGAGGTGGAGAAGGCTGAGCTACGCGGCTTCTGGGATGGAGGAGCTCAGCTACGCGGCGACCGCGCGCAGGAACTCGATGGAGCGGCGGGCGACGTCGGGTGCGTCGAGCGCGCCGCCCTGGATCTCGACGGAGACCAGACCCTGGTGCCCGAGGTCGCGCAGGGCCGCGAGCACGGGCGGGAAGTCGATCTCTCCGGTGCCGAATTCGAGATGCTGGTGGACACCGCGCCGCATGTCCTCGATCTGCACGTTGAGCAGCCGGGGCGCGGCCAGCCGCACACAGTCGAGCACCGGGTGTTCCTCGACGCAGTGGGCGTGCCCGATATCCAGGGTGATCCCGAACAGCTCGTGCCCGCCGACGAGTTCGGCCAGCCGCAGACAGCGTTCGACGGTGTCGACGAACATGTAGGGCTCCGGCTCGAAGGCCAGCGCCACGCCGTACGTCTCGGCCGTCGCCAGCACCGACTCGACACCGGCCGCGAGCCGCTTCCACACGTCCTGCTCGGCGAGTCCCTCCGGGGCGGGACCGCTGCACAGGTGGACGGTGGGCGAGCCGAGGTCGGCCGCGATGCGCAGGGCGCGTTCCAGCAGGTCGATCCGGCGTTCGGCGCCCTCCGACATCAGGGTCGGGAGATGCTTGCCCCAGGGGTCGAGGAAGTAGGGGGCGCCGGTCTCGACGGTGACGTCCAGGCCGTGCCGGGCGAGGGCGCGGGACAGGGCGGTGACCTGCCGGGGCAGGTCGTCGGCGTACGGGTCGAGGTGGCCGTGGTCCAGGGTCAGGGCGACACCGTCGTAGCCGAGGTCGGCGAGGACGACGAGGACGTCGGTCAGACGGTGGTGGGCGAAGCCGTTGGTGCCGTAGCCGAACCTGAGGGGTGTGGGGGCGACTTCGATGGGCGTGGGGGTGACGACGAGGGGCGTGGGGGTGGCTACGAGGGGCGTGGGGGTGGCTACGAGGGGCGTGGGGGTTGGTCTCATGCTGCCGGTTCCTCACACGACGGTGTGACGGTTGCTCAGGTGGGGGATATGCGCCGGGCCAGGCGTCGTGCGAGGGGGTGCACGACGCCGAGGGTCGCGGCGAGGGCCGGGGCGCCGGCGCGCGCGGTGAGGGCCGCCTGGAGCGGCATCAGCCCGAGGATTCCGGCGCCCACGGCCCGTCGGACGTTCTCGCCGGACGGCTCCTGTACGGCACGGGCCTGGGCGAGGCCGTAGGAGCCGAGGTAGGCGAGCGCGCCGGTGGTGGCGAGGCCGGTGCGGAGCCTTCCCGTGGCATGGTCCGGCGTCGGGCGGACCGTCGTCGGGAGCGCCGCGGCCAGGGCCGTCGCCGTGGAGGCGGCGAGGGTGGTGGCCGGGACCCGGGCGGGGGCGCCCGCGATCTCGTGCCGGCTGAGGGCCATCAGCGTGCCGGTGTGGACGCCGACCAGGGCGGCCGGTACGGCGGCACGGCGCAGCCTGCCGGTGGCGGGAGCGGCGTCGGGACCCGGGAGCAGTGCCCCGGTCAGGACGTTCAGCGTCCGGGCCGCCGCCATCGCGGCCGGGCCCGCCGGGGTCGACTTGAGCTTCAGGTCGTACGCCCAGACCGCAGCCGTCAGCGGCAGCGCGCCCAGCAGGCTGCGTCGTCCGCCCGCGGCGGTGGCGAGGCCGAGCCCGGCGGCGGTGAGGCCGCCGGCGACGGCGAGTGCGGTGCGGCGCGGGACGCGGCCCGAGGGGATGGGGCGCTGGGGGCGTTCCACGGCGTCGACGGTGGCGTCGGCGTAGTCGTTGAGGGCCATGCCGGCCCAGTAGAGGCAGATGGAGGAGCCGATGGCCGCGAGGGTGCGGGGAGTTGACGGGCGTCCTGCGGCGACTGCTCCCGCGATCACGTCACCGGGGACGCTCAGCGCGGCGGGTGCCCTGACGAGTCGGGCCAGGTCGGCGGGGTGCACGGCTAACCGGGAGTGGAAGCGGAGGGCCGCTGTCCGATCTTTCATGAGCGCACAGTACTCGCCATGTTTGAACTTTCAGTGACCTTGCGTCAGGTAAGACAAGTGACAAAGAAAACACAGGATTTGACGCTCCGTAGGCAACGCGACGGTGTAAATTCCGCGCCCGCCGCGTCGGGGTCACGCCTGCTGCTGCCGCAGCCGTCGCCAGACCGCCTTCGCCGCGTTGTGCCCCGACATGCCGTGCACACCCGGGCCCGGCGGGGTGGCCGAGGAGCAGATGAAGACGGCCGGGTGCGGGGTGCCGTACGGGAACAGGGAGAGCTTGGGGCGCAGCAGGATCTGGAGGCCGGTGACCGCTCCGGAGCCGATGTCGCCACCGACGTAGTTGGCGTTGCGGGCGGCGAGTTCGGGCGGTCCCGCGGTGGCGCGGGCCAGCACCCGGTCGCGGAACCCCGGGGCGAAGCGCTCCAGTTGGCGTTCGAGGGCGTCGGTGAGGTCGCCGTCCCAGCCGCTGGGGACATGGCCGTAGGCCCAGAAGACCTGCTTGCCCTCGGGGGCCCGGTCGGGGTCGACGACACCCGGCTGCACGGTGATCATGAACGGCTTGTCGGGGGCCCGGCCCTCCCGGGACGCGGCCCGCAGCGCCGTGCCGATCTCCGCGCTGCTCGCCCCGATCTGCACGGTTCCGGCGACGCGGGCCTCCGGCGCGGTCCAGGGCACCGGGCCGTCGAGCGCGTAGTCGACCTTGAAGACGCCCGGGCCGTACCGGTAGCCGTCGTAGTAGCGGCCGAGGCCGGCGATCCGGGCGAGGGCGGTGGGCGAGGTGTCGAAGACGTACGCGCGCGCGGGCGGCAGGTCGTCGAGGCGCTTGACCTCGTAGTCCGTGTGGACGGTGCCACCGAGGTCCTTGAGGTACGCGGCGAGCGCGTCGGAGATCGACTGGGAGCCGCCGCGGGCGACGGGCCAGCCCCGGGCGTGCGCGGCGAGGGCGAAGACCAGGCCGATGGCGCCGGTGGCGAAGCCGGACAGGGGGGCCATGACATGGGCGACGAGACCGGAGAACAGGGCCTTGGCCCGCTCGTCGCGGAAGCGGCGCATCAGCCAGGTCGACGGCGGCAGCCCGACGAGCCCGAACCGGGCGAGGGTGACCGGGTCGCGGGGCAGCGCGGTCAGCGGCAGGGACATGAAGTCGCGGGCAAGAGTGTCCCACTGGGGCAGGAACGGCTCGACGAGCCTGCGGTACGCCCCCGCGTCACGCGCCCCGAAGGAGGCCGCCGTCTCGGCGACCGAGCGGGACAGCACGGCGGCGGTGCCGTCGGTGAAGGGGTGCGCCATGGGCAGCTCGGGCTGCAGCCACTCCAGGCCGTAGCGCTCCAGGGGCAGGGCGCGGAACGCCGGGGAGTTGATGCCGAGGGGGTGGGCCGCGCTGCACGGGTCGTGCCGGAAGCCGGGGAGGGTGAGTTCCTCGGTGCGGGCTCCTCCGCCGACGGTGTCGCGCGCCTCGAAGACGGCCACGGAGAAGCCGCGGCGGGCCAGCTCCACGGCAGCCGTCAGTCCGTTCGGCCCCGCACCCACCACGACCACATCGAGCATCGACGGCACCTTCGGACCCCTTCGTCAGCCGATGGCCACTGGATCAGGATATGACGGGGTACTGACAGAGCCGGGGCGCGGGGGCGGTTCGGCGGTGCGGGATGTCCGCGCGGTTCACACCTGCGGGGCTGGTTCCGCGTGTCCACGCGAGGGCCGGCCTTCACCCCATACCCGTCATCCGACCAGCCGCCCCTCGTGCCCCGCTGGACTTCAGACCGTGCCCGCCAGCACCTCCGCGATGCGCCGGGCCGTCGCCGTGTCCCTGGCGGCGGTGAACGGCAGGGTGTTGCCGCCGGTGATGCGGAACGGCTCGCCGTCACGGGTGAGGTGGGCGCCGCCCGCCTCCTCGACGAAGAGCAGCCCGGCGGCGTGATCCCATGCGGCCTCCCAGGAGAACGCGGTGGCGTCCAACTGCCCGCGGGCGATGGCCAGATACTCCAGTCCGGCCGAGCCACAGGGCCGCGGCGCGAGTCCGTCCCTCCACAGGCCGCGCAGGGCGTGCTTCTGCTCGTCCGTCGTGTAGTCCGGGTGGGACGTGGCCACTTCGAGATCGCGGCCGGGCTCGGGCGGCCCGGCGAACAGCCGCTCCCCGTCGAGGAACGCGCCCTGGCCCCGTACGGCCGTGGCCAGTTGGTCGCGGGCGGCCGCGTACGTCCACGAGGCGCGCACAACGCCGCCCTGCGCCAGCGCGATCAGCGTGCAGAAGCCGGGGTCGCCGTGCACGAACTGGCGTGTCCCGTCGACCGGGTCGACGATCCAGACCGGGGCGTCGCCGCGTATCGCCTCGTACGAGGCCGGGTCGGCGTGCACCGCCTCCTCGCCGACCACGACCGAGCCGGGCAGCAGCGCGCTCAGCGCCTCGGTCAGATACTGCTCGGCGAGCCGGTCGGCGTCGGTCACCAAGTCGTGCGGTCCGCTCTTCTCGTCGACCTCGTGGGCGGCGAGCCTTCGGAAGCGGGGCATGATCTCGGCCGCGGCGGCCTTGCGGACCGCCTCTTCCACGTCGGCCGAGTGGCGGGCGAGAAACTCGTCGATGGTTTCCGTGTCTTCGATCATGGCTCCATGAGAGCACGCGCCACTGACAATCCCCGCCCGGCGGGTGGATGCCGGATGGAATCGGGATGAACTCACGAAAGCGCAAGCCCAGGCTCAGGCCCTGGCCAGGCCCAGGCCCGGGGCTCATCGCCCTACGGCGTATCCCTGCATCCCGCGCGGGTTGGCCGCCGCCGACAGCACGCCGGTCTCCGGGTCCCGCGCCACGGCGCACAGCCGCCCCTCCGACCAGGCGTCCCCCACGGTCACGTCATGCCCGCGCCGCCGCAGCTCGTCAACAACCTCCGCGTCCATGCGCGCCTCGACCGTGACGCTCCCGGGCCGCATCCCGCGCGGGTAGAAGGAGCCGGGGAAGCTGTCGTTGTGCCAGTTCGGGGCGTCGACGGCGCCTTGCAGATCGAGCCCGCCCCGCACCGCCGGCCGCAGCGCGACGGCGAGGAAGAAGTGCAGCTGCCACTGGTCCTGCTGGTCCCCGCCGGGCGTGCCGAAGGCCATGACGGGCACCCCGTCACGCAGCGCGAGGGAGGGCGTGAGAGTGGTCCGGGGCCGCCGCCCGGGCGTGAGCGAGTTGGGGAGCCCCTCCTCCAGCCAGGTCATCTGGAGCCGGGTGCCGAGCGGGAAGCCGAGTTCGGGCACGACGGGGTTGGACTGGAGCCAGCCGCCGCTGGGCGTGGCGGCGACCATGTTGCCCCACCGGTCGACGACGTCGAGGTGGCAGGTGTCGCCGCGGGTGGCACCGTCGGCGCCGACACCGGGCTCCCCCGGCACCGGCGAGGTCGGCGGCTTCGCGACGGTCGGCTCGCCGACGCCCATGGGACTGAACTCCGGATCGTCGGACACCACCAGCTGCGCCTGGGCACACAGCCGGGGCGCCCGCCCGCCGGGGCTCCCGGGCCGCAGCTCGTACGAGGCCTTCTCCCCCACGAGCCCCCGCCGCCCGGCGTTGTACGCGTCCGACAGCAGCTCCCCGAGGGGCACCTCACCGGCGTCCCCGTACCAGGCCTCCCGGTCGGCCATGGCGAGCTTGCAGCCCTCGATGAGCAGATGCACGTACTCGGCGGAGCCGTATGCCGGAAGCTCGGCGGGCAGCAGGGCGAGCTGCTGCAACAGCACCGGCCCCTGACTCCAGGGCCCGGCCTTGCACAGGGTCCAGCCGTTCCAGTCGTACGTCGCCGGCGCCTCGTAGGTCGCGGACCACCCGGCGAGGTCGTCGGCGGTCAGCGTCCCGGTGTGCCGCTCCCCGCTGGTGTCCAGGGTGGGCCGCGCGGCCTGCCGCACGAGCGCCTGGCCTATGAACCCGGTACGCCACACCTCCCGCGCGGCCTCGATCTGCGCGACCCGGTCACCGGCCCCGCCGACCTCGTCGAGCAGCCGCCTCCAGGTAGCGGCGAGGGCGGGATTCCGGAACAGCTCACCGGCCTTCGGAGCCTTCCCACCCGGCAGATACACCTCCGCCGAAGAGGTCCACTCCGTCTCGAACAGTTCCCGTACGGTCTCGACGGTGGCGCCGACGCTCTCCACGGGCGCGTGGCCGTCCTCGGCGTACCCGATGGCGTACTTGAGGACATCGGCGAGGGACTTGGTGCCGTGGTCCCGCAGCAACACCGTCCAGGCATCGAAGGCACCGGGGACGGCGGCGGCGAGGGGCCCGGTGCCGGGGACGAAGTCGAGCCCGAGCGACTTGTAATGCGTGACGGTGGCCCCGGCGGGGGCAACTCCCTGCCCACACAACACACGCACGTCCCCACCGGCGGGCGCGAGCAGGATCGGCACCTCCCCGGCGGGCCCGTTGAGATGCGGCTCCACGACATGCAACACGAACGCCCCCGCCACGGCGGCGTCAAAGGCATTACCACCGTCCTCCAAGACCGCCATCGCCGACTGCGAGGCCAGCCAGTGCGTGGAGGAGACCATGCCGAAGGTGCCCTGGAGGGTGGGGCGGGTGGTGAACACGAGCGGAATCCTCCCAGCGCGGCGACGGTCCGATGATCGTATGCATCCGTGCCCCTGCGCTAGGCCGCCCGTCGCCCCGCCGTCAGCAGATGACCGCTCGCGCCGAGCAATGCCGGTTCCGACTCGATGCGCCGGGTCGCGCCCAGGACGGCGGCGCGTCGCTCGGGGTCGTCCAGCCAGTTCTCGACGCCGTTCATGAGCCAGGCGACGCCCTCGACGCCGTACTGGCGGTCGACGGTGAGCCCCGCGTCGGCGAACTCGCCGGGCACCTCCTCGGGTTGGGCGAAGTGAGCGACCGTGAAGAAGCCCTCCTCGTGGTAGGGGTGGCGGCCGTCGTCCAGTACGGCGTCGGTGCGTTCGCGGTTGAGGGGGGTGAAGTAGCGCTCCTCACGCAGCAGGTCGTGCAGTTGCGCGTAGCGATTGATGGTGGCCGCGATCACCAGCCCGCCCGGCTTGACCACGCGCCGCGCCTCGGCCAACGCGCGGACTCGGTCCCCCCGTTCGGGAAGGTGGTAGAGCGGGCCGAGCATCAGCACCACGTCGTAGGCGGCGTCCTCGGCCGACAGGTCACGGGCGTCCCCGATGAAGGCGGTGACACCCGGCAGCCGGGAGGCCTGTGCCACGTGGAGCGGCACGGGGTCGACGAGGTGGACCTCGTGGCCGTCGGCCGCGAGCCACTCGGCATGGACACCGCTGCCGCCGCCGACGTCCAGCACGCGCGCGGGCGCCGCGGGCAGCAGCCGCCGCAGCACGTCCTGCGTCCGCCAGAACTCCAGCCGCCCTGCCGGTGCGCCGCCTTCTCTGAGGCGCGCATCCTCCTTGCCGCGGGCGTAGTAGGCCAGGATCTCCTTATGGACAGCGGGCTGTTGCGACGGCCTCGTATGGGTCATCGCCACAGCCTGCTCATCTGCGTCGGCCCACGCAACAGGGCGTGTATGCGACATCAGTGACGGTGCTTACGAAACACAGGCAGAGCGACTGAACCGCCCGTCATCAGGTGCCCCGGGCCGTCACCAGCCCCGACTCGTACGCGAACACCACCAACTGGGCCCGGTCCCGTGCCCCCAGCTTCGTCATCGCCCGGCTCACATGGGTCTTCGCCGTGAACGGGCTGATCACCATGTGTTCGGCGATCTCCTCGTTGCTGAGGCCGCGCGCGGCCAGTGCGGTGACCTCCAGTTCGCGGCGGGTGAGGCATTCCAGGCCGGGGGCGGTGGTGCGGTCGGGTGGGCGGGAGACGAACTCGCCGATGAGGGTGCGGGTGATCGAGGGGGACAGCAGGGCTTCCCCCTGAGCCACCACCTCGATCGCCTGCAACAGCTCCGCCGGTTCCGTGTCTTTGAGGAGGAAGCCGCTCGCCCCCGCCCGCAGCGCCTCGAAGACGTACTCGTCCAGGCCGTAGTTGGTGAGGATCACGACCCGGACGGCCGCCAGCGCCGAGTCCGCCGCGATGCGCCGCGTCGCCTCGATGCCCGTCATCACCGGCATCTGCACGTCGATCAGCGCGACGTCCGGCACCTCCGCGCGCACCAGCTCCACGCCCCGTTCCCCGTCCGCCGCCTCCCCCACCACCTCGATACCGTCCTCGGCGTCGAGCAACGCCCGGAAGCCGGCGCGCATGAGGGCCTGGTCGTCGACGAGGGCCACCCGGATCACGCGGCCACCTCCAACGGCAGCTCGGCCCGCACGCGGAAACCGCCCTCGGCCCGGGGAGCGGCGATCAACGTGCCGCCCAGTGCCGAGACGCGTTCATGCATGCCCCGCAGGCCGATGCCGGGCGTCACCGGGCGGCTCGGGTCGGCGTTGCCGTCGTCCTCCACCACCACCGTCACGCACTCCTCCCCGTAGGCCAGCCGCACGCCCACCTTCGCCGCCCCCGCATGCCGCGCCGCGTTCGTCAGCGCCTCCTGGACGATGCGGTACACCGCCCGGTCGACCGTCGCCCTCAACGGCTTCTCCTCGCCCTCCACGGTCAGCTCCACCGCCAGGCCTGCCGCCCGCGCCCGCTCCACCAGCACCGCCGGCGTTCCCGTGGGCTCGTCGGTGCGCAGCACCTCCAGCGTGGCCCGGAGTTCGCGCATGGCCTCGCCGCTCGCCTCCTGGATGGCGAGCAAAGCCTCTGGTACCTCCTCGCCACGCTTGCGCGCCAAGTGCACCGCCACGCCCGCCTGGAGCTTGACGATCGAGATGCTGTGGGTCAGGGAGTCGTGCAACTCCCTTGCGATGCGCAGCCGTTCCTCGCCCGCGCGGCGCAGCGCGACCTCCTCGCGCGTGCGTTCCGCCTCCAAGGCGCGCTGTTCCGTCTGACGGAGGTAGGCCTGCCAGTTGCGGTCGGCCAGGCCTGTCACGACCGCGCACAAGAACCAGCCCATGAGCAGCGCGGCCTGCTCGACGATCTGCCGCGTCGTCGGGCCGGTCGCGAGATACGCCACCAGGAACACCCCGCCCGCTACGGCCGCCCACGCGCGGTGCCCCACGCGGGCCGCCACGTGGCTCGCGGCGATGACGGGGAGGGCGGCAGGCGGCCCCGGGTGAGCATGCACGACGTACGCCGCGCCGCTCACCGTCGCCACGGCCAGCACCGCCCTGGGGGCCGTGCGGTACAGCGCCAGGACGGCCGACGCGACGCCGATCAGCGCGTAGTCGGCGACGGTCGTGTCCGCGTCGAAGGCCGCCGTGACCCCGACGAGGGTGCCGACGAGGACCGCGAGGATCACATCGACGAGGCGCTCACGCAGGGCTACCCGCGTACCCGGCCCGGCGCCCGCGCCCGCGCCTGCGCCCGCCCCCGTCATCCCCGTTGTCGCTCCTGAGGCCATCCCTGACGCCGTACCTACGGCCATCCCGTCGGCCGTCCCTAACCCCGTACCTACAGCCGCCCCACCCTGGATCCCGCTCATGTCCGCACACTAGACCGCCGTTCCGACACCCGCGTCAGCCCTGTGGACAACTCCACGCCTACTCCCCCCGTAGTAGTCCGACACCCCCTCCCACCTCGGCGTCGCAGCGGCAACTCCCTTCCGCCGTACGACGACCGCAGCCCCGTCCCCGGCGCACGCTGTCGCCCATGTCCACCTCATTTCGCTACACCGAGCCCCTGCCGCCCAAGGCGGCCACCGGACACACCGCTGCCGTCTACGCGCAACTCTCCCGCGACTTCGGCATCGACGAGCCGCCCACCTTCGTGGTGCTGTCCTCCGCACCGGAACTCCTCGCCGCCACCTGGGCATTGACGCGCGAGTCCCTGATCGCCGGCCCCGGCGGCCGTACCGGCAAGGAGCTGGCCGCGCTCGGGGTGTCGCTCGCCAACAGGTGTCCGTTCTGCGTGGACGCGCACACCGTGCTGCTGCACGCGACCGGCGACCACGCCCTGGCCGAGCGCATCGCCAAGGGTCATCAGCCGCAGAACGTGGAGCACGCGCGCGTGCTGGACTGGGGCAGGCGGACCAGGGTGCCCGGCGCGGCCTTCGGCGACGGATCCCTGCCCTTCTCCCGCGAGGACGCCCCGGGCTATCTCGGCACCGTGCTCGCCTTCCACTTCATCAACCGCGTCGTGTCCGCCCTGCTGACCGAGAAGATGCTGCCGGGCAACCTCCAGCGGTACCGCACGGTACGCAGTCTCGCGGGCCGCACCCTCGCCCGGACCGTACGCCGCACCGCCGTGCCCGGCGAGAGTCTCCCGCTGCTCGACCGCCCCGACCCCGGCGAGGCCCCCGCGTGGGCGGGCGGCACACCCGTCGGTGTCGCGTACGCGGCGCTGCTCAGGGCCGCCATGGCGGGCGCGGGCTTCCTCACCCGCGAGGACCAGGACGTGGTCGAGGAGGTTCTTCAGGACTGGGACGGGGAGCACCCCTCGCTCGCCCTCCCCGGGGTCCCCGGCCGGGACGAGCGGCCCGGGGCGCGGCTCGTGCTGCTGGCCGCGCTGGCGCCGTACCGGATCACGGACGAGGACGTGGCGGCGTGGCGCCGGCCGGAACACACCGACCGCTGCCTCGTGCACCTCGTGTCGTACGGAGCGTTCCTCGCCGTCGACCGGATCGAGTCGGCGTTCCACCACGACATCGCACGGACATGAAGCGCAGGGGCATGAACCGCACGGACATAACAGGACACTCGGCGCGTCTGGTGTGCGTCAACCACGGGCCTCAGTCACCGCACATGCACGGAGCGAGTTGGCACTACCGCCCCACAGGGACTCGTGTGACACTGGCGTCCCGTCCACAGTGCGGACACCCTCCGCACCGCCTCCCGTCCACCGTGCGGGCGCCCCCGCGAAGCCCGCGCCGCCCCCGTCCGCTGTGCGGACCCGTTCCGCACCCATCCCCCACGAGAAGTGCGCCTGTGCGTTCCCTGCCCCTGCCGCTCGCCCTGACCGCACGTCTGTCGCCGGTCGTCGTGCTCGCCGCCGTCGGCTGGACGCTGTCGTCCGGCCCCGCCTCCACCGGCGACCACGAGTCCGCGCCGGATGGCGGCGATGGCGGCGGCACCAAGTCCGCGTCGGCCCCCGCCACCGCGGCGGCCTCGAAGACGTACGCCGCCTCGCCCGCCCCCTGCGGCAGCATCACGGTGAAGAACATCAAGTCGCTGGTCCCGGGCGCCAAGACGGCCGGCAAGGAGATCCCGTCGACGGACACGAAACTCCGCCGCACCTGCTCCTGGAACGCGCTCAAGGGCTACGACTACCGCTGGCTCGACGTGTCGTACGAGATCACGGACTCGGACGAGTCGGCGGCGAAGACGTACAAGCAGCGCATCGAGGAGAAGAGCGGCGGCGGGGCCGTCCCGGGCCTCGGCAACCAGGCCTACTCCGTCGTGAACCTCACCACGGAGGACAAGCAGCAGACGCGCGAGGGCGTGGTGATCGTCCAGGCGTCCAACGCGCTGGTGGTCGTCACGTACAACGGCAGCGACTTCGAGTCGAAGAAGGCACCCGACACCGACGTCATCAACAAGGGCGCCATCAAGGCGGCGAAGGACGCGGTGGCGGCGCTGGAGGGCGGCCAATAGGCCAGTAGGCCAGTAGGCCAGTGGCTCAAACGGCCGCCCTCCGACGCCATGCCTGCCTGTCAGACGCTCTCCTGCTCCCTCCCCAGCGGCAGCATCAGCGCGACGTACAGCACCAGCGAGGCTCCGAGGCCCACGGCCCAGCCGTAGTCGGCCAGCGGCTTGAGGAACGGGATCAGTCCGTCGGTCGGGAACGGTCCCGTCTTGGAACCGTCGGCGCCGACGCCGGAGTAGGAGCCGCCGACCGCGAGCAGACCGCCGACGACGAAGGCGAGGATCGCCCGCCAGTTCCAGCCGTTGGAGTACCAGTAACGGCCGCCCGGCGTGTACAGGTCCGCCAGGTGCAGGACCGTACGGCGCACGATCCAGTAGTCGGCGATGAGGATGCCCGCGACCGTGCCGAGCAGACCGCCGACCACGCCGAGCCAGGTGAAGATGTAGAACTCCGGCGTCGAGATCAGCTTCCACGGGAAGATCAGGATGCCGACGACACCCGTGATCAGCGCGCCCGTACGGAAGTTGATGAGCTTCGGCGCGAGGTTCGCGAGGTCGTACGCCGGGGAGACCACGTTCGCCGCGATGTTCACCGAGATGGTCGCGACCAGCACGATGACGAGTGCGAAGAGCAGTCCGAAGGCGTTGTCCGTCTTGGCGGCGAGGGTGACCGGGTCCCAGATCGCCTCGCCGTAGACGACCTCGGAGCCGGAGGTGACCAGCACCGCGAGGACCGCGAAGAGGGTCATGGTGGTCGGCAGGCCGAGGGACTGCCCCCAGGTCTGCGCCTTCTGGCTGGCGCCGAAGCGGGTGAAGTCGGGGATGTTCAGCGACAGCGTCGCCCAGAAGCCGATCATGCCCATCAGTGACGGGAAGAAGACCGGCCAGAAGTCAGGACCCCAGCCCAGCTTCGACGGCTGGTCGAGCAGCGCGCCGAAGCCGTCCGCCTTGACCGCGATCCACACCAGCAGCACCAGCGCGCCGACGATCACGAAGGGCGCGGCCCAGTTCTCGAAGTGCCGCAGGAAGTCCATGCCGCGGTAGATGATCGCGATCTGCAAGGCCCAGAACAGCAGGAAGCACAGCCACAGCGGCCATGGGTTCCCGGCGATCTTCCCCGCGTTCTCCCAGTGCCCGCCGGTGAGTTTGGAGCCGAGGGCGAAGACGCCGCTGCCGCCGATCCAGGTCTGGATGCCGAACCAGCCGCAGGCGACGGCCGCCCGGATCAGCGCCGGGATGTTGGCGCCGCGCAGCCCGAAGGAGGCACGCGCCAGCACCGGGAAGGGGATGCCGTACTTGGGTCCGGCGTGCCCGGTCGCGAGCATCGGCAGCAGCACGATGACGTTGGCCAGGGCGATGGTGAACACCGCCTGCTTCCAGTCCATCCCGAGCGCGACCAGGCCGGAGGCCAGGGTCCAGCTGGGGATGCAGTGGGCCATGGAGATCCACAGGGCCGCGAAGTTGTACGTCGTCCACTTGCGTTCGGAGACCGGTACGGGCCGCAGGTCCTCGTTGGCGAAGGGGCTCTCGGCGGGGAAGGCCTCGGGGCTGAGTTCGATACGGCCGCCGGCGTCGGCGGACTGGGCTATGTGCGACCCCGTGGGGACTGTGTCGGTCATGGGCAGGCCAATCAGTGAGCGGGACGGGAGAGGCCGTGCGGGGGCCTTGGGCCCCCTCCCCAGGACGGTGGGAAGGGGGTGTCAAGGTGTGGGGGGTCGGAGAGGTGGGGCTCAGGCGTTGACGGCGGGGATCACCTTCGCGCCGTACGCGTCGATGGTCGTCTCCTGCGCGTCGTGCATGTCGTAGACGGCGAACTGGTCGACGCCCAGCTCGCGCAGGGCGTTGAGCTTCTCGATGTGCTTCTCGACGGGTCCGATGATGCAGAACCGGTCGACGATCTCGTCCGGCACGAACGCGGTGTCCGGGTTGTCGGCGCGCCCGTGATGCGAATAGTCGTACCCCTCACGGGCCTTGATGTAGTCCGTGAGTTCGTCCGGTACGGCGGCCGAGTGCTCGCCGTACTTCGACACCAGGTCGGCGACGTGGTTGCCGACCATCCCGCCGAACCAGCGGCACTGTTCGCGCGCGTGGGCGAGCGCCTCGGGTGAGTCGTCCTCGGTGACGTAGGCGGGGGCGGCGACACAGATCTTGACCTCGGACGGGTCGCGGCCGGCGGCGATCGCCGCGTCCTTCACCGCCTTGACCATGTACTCGGTGAGATACAGGTCGGCGAGCTGGAGGATGAACCCGTCGGCCTCCTCCCCGGTCATCTTCAGCGCCTTGGGCCCGTACGCCGCCATCCATACGGGGAGTTCGGCGTCCTCCTTGATCCAGGGGAACTTGATGACCGTGCCGCCGAGGTCGGCCTCCTGGCCGGAGCCGAGGGCGCGGATGACCTTCATGGCCTCGCTGATGCGGGCCAGGGTGTTCGGGGTGCGGCCCGCGACGCGCATCGCGGAGTCGCCACGGCCGATGCCGCAGACGGTGCGGTTGCCGAACATGTCGTTGAGGGTGGCGAAGGTCGAGGCGGTGACCTCCCAGGTGCGGGTGCCCGGGTTGGTGACCATGGGGCCGACCGTCAACTTCGTGGTGTTGGCGAGGATCTGACTGTAGATCACGAACGGTTCCTGCCAGAGCACCGCGGAGTCGAAGGTCCAGCCGTAGGTGAAGCCGTTGCGCTCGGCGCGCTTCATCAGGCTGACGACCTTCGAGGCCGGCGGGTCGGTCTGCAGGACGAGTCCGAAGTCCATGGGCGCCACTCCTAGTTGAGGTACTGACAGGTGGAACGGGGGGTGTAGACGCCGTGCCCTGCGTGCCCGGTGTACTCCCGCTCGGTGATGACGAGTTCGCCGCGCGAGAGCACGGACTCGACCCGGCCGGTGATGCGCTTGCCCTCGTACGCCGAGTAGTCGACGTTCATGTGGTGCGTCTCGACGGACAGGGTCTGCTCGGCGTGCGGGTCGTAGATGACGACGTCCGCGTCGGCGCCGGGGGCGATGGTGCCCTTCTTCGGGTACATGCCGAACATCCGGGCCGGGGTGGCGCAGGCGATCTCGATCCAGCGGCGGCGGGTGATGTGTCCGTCGACGACGGCCTGGTGGAGCAGGTCCATGCGGTTCTCGACGCCGGGGAGGCCGTTGGGGATCTTCGAGAAGTCGCCGCGGCCGAGTTCCTTCTGGCCGACGAAGCAGAAGGGGCAGTGGTCGGTGGAGACGACCTGGAGGTCGTTGGTCCGCAGGCCCTGCCAGAGCTTGGCCTGGTGCTCCTTGGGGCGAAGGGGCGTGCTGCACACGTACTTCGAGCCCTCGAAGTCCGGCTCGGCGAGGTTGTCGGTGGACAGGAACAGGTACTGCGGACAGGTCTCGCCGAAGACGTTGAGCCCCTCGTCGCGCGCCCGCGCCAGCTCGGCCACTGCCTCCATGGCCGAGACGTGCACGACGTACAGGGGGGCGCCCGCGACCTGCGCGAGCTTGATGGCGCGGTGTGTGGCCTCGGCCTCCAGGAGGGCCTTGCGCACCTCGCCGTGATAGCGCGGGTCGGTCTCGCCGCGGGCCAGCGCCTGCTCCACCAGGACGTCGATCGCGATGCCGTTCTCGGCGTGCATCATGATCAGGCCGCCGTTCTCGGCGGAGCGCTGCATGGCGCGCAGGATCTGGCCGTCGTCGGAGTAGAAGACGCCGGGGTAGGCCATGAACTGCTTGAAGGAGGTCACCCCTTCCTCGACCAGCAGGTCCATCTCCTTGAGCGTCTCCTGGTTCACATCGGAGACGATCATGTGGAAGCCGTAGTCGATCGCGCAGTTGCCCTCCGCCTTGGCGTGCCAGGCGTCGAGGCCCTCGCGCAGGGAGTGGCCGACGCTCTGCACGGCGAAGTCGACGATCGTGGTCGTGCCGCCCCAAGCGGCGGCCCGGGTGCCGGTCTCGAAGGTGTCGGAGGCGAAGGTGCCGCCGAACGGCAGCTCCATGTGGGTGTGGGCGTCGACGCCACCGGGGATGACGTACTTCCCGGTGGCGTCGATGGTCCGCTCGCCGGTGAACGCTTCGGCGGCGGACGTGCCCGAGGCGGCGAGGGCGGCGATGCGGCCGTCCTCGATCAGCACGTCGGCGTGGATCTCGTCGGACGCGGTGATGACGAGACCACCGCGGATCACGGTACGGCTGCTCATGCTCCCTCTCCTGCCAGGGTGGACGATGTGATCAGGGTGCGGTCAGCGGCGGGTACGCGTCCGGGCGGCGGTCCCGGTAGAACTGCCAGCGGTCGCGGACCTCGCGGAGCTTGGCCAGGTCCAGGTCGCGGACGACGAGTTCGGTCTCCTTGTCGGAGGCGACCTCGCCCACGAACTGGGCCTCCGGGTCGACGAAGTAGGTCGTCCCGTAGAAGTCGTTGTCGCCCAGCTCTTCGACCCCCACCCTGTTGATCGCGCCGACGAAGTACTCGTTGGCGACGGCCGCGGCGGGCTGCTCCAACTGCCACAGATAGGCGGACAGTCCGCGCGAGGTGGCCGACGGGTTGAAGACGATCTCGGCGCCCGCGAGGCCCAACGCCCGCCAGCCCTCGGGGAAGTGGCGGTCGTAGCAGATGTAGACGCCGATCTTCCCGACCTTCGTGTCGAAGATCGGCCAGCCCAGGTTGCCCGGGCGGAAGTAGAACTTCTCCCAGAATCCCGGGACTTGGGGAATGTGGTGCTTGCGGTACTTGCCGAGGTACGAGCCGTCGGCGTCGATCACGGCGGCCGTGTTGTAGAGGACGCCGGGCTGCTCCTCCTCGTACATCGGCAGGATCAGGACGATGCCCAGCTCCTTGGCCAGCGCCTGGAACCGCTTGACGATCGGCCCGTCCGGGATCTGCTCGGCGTACTCGTAGAACGCCTTGTCCTGGACCTGGCAGAAGTAGGGCCCGTAGAACAGCTCCTGGAAGCACAGGACCTGAGCACCCTGCGCGGCCGCGTCGCGGGCCGCCTGCTCGTGTACCTGGATCATCGATTCCTTGTCGCCCGTCCACGCGGTCTGGAAGAGGGCGGCACGGATCACTCTGCTCATCGGGACCTCCGGTCGCTCGGTGTGCGAGAAGGCTAGGAAGTCCGAAAGCGGGCTTTGAGTTGCAGCGTGTCACGTCTGCGGGCGTGCGGCGTGTCACGGTGTCACCCTCGCGCGATCCCATGTTTCACCGCCGTTTTCCCAGGTCATGGCATGTTTCAGCTCTGTTGCGCGTCATGCGCGAGGAGCGCGATGTGCACCGAGGCGGCCTGCTCGAAATCGTCGAGGTCGACGCCGAGCCGGGTCTGTATCGCTTCGAGGCGCCGGTACAGCGCGGGGCGCGAGACGTGGTGGAGCTGGGCGGTGCGGGACTTGTTGCGGCCGGTGGCGAGATACGTCCGCAGGACGGCCAGCAGCCCCTCCCCCGGGCCCGAGTCGCACAGCAGCCCGTCCAACTCGCGCTCGGCGAAGGACTGCACATACGGGTCGTCGCGCAACAGCCGTATCAGGCCGCGTAGATGGACGTCTTTGAGGCGTACCACGGCCGGGAGGTCGAGCGCCCCGGAAGCGACGGCGTCGGCGACGTGCTGGGCCTCGCGCATCCCGGCGGGGACGTCGTCCCAGGCCGTACGCGGGTCGGCCGCGGCCACGACGGTCTGGGTCAGCCGGGCCGCGAAGTTCGCCGTCAGGACGGCCGCGTCCTGGTCCCGGGCCAGGCTCAGGAGTACGGCGGTGACCCCGTCGGCGAGTTCGGCGACGAGCCCCGGCAGCCCCAACAGGCGTAGGACTCGGTCGAGTTCGGCCGGATCACCGTCCCGCACGACCAACGGCACGAACGTCCGCCGGTTCACGGGCAGTCCGGCGGCCCGCGCCCGCGGCAGCAGCTGCCGCGCCGGTACGACTCCGCTGACGAGGTCGGTGAGCAGGCTCTGCGCGGACTGCTCCTCCCAGGTGTGGGCGGAGTTGCCGCCGAGCATGCGGTGCAGGACGAGCGCCTCGGCGGCCCGGTCGGCGAGCAGCCGTCCGGAGGCGGTGTCGCCGCGGTAGCCGCAGAGCAGGATCTGCCCCCAGCGTTCCCCGCGTCCGCCCAGCTCGGCGCGGATCCAGCCGTCGCCCTCGGTGCCGCCGGCCTGCCGGGCGATGCGCTCCCAGTCGCGCAGCACGTCGTCCACGGCCGGCCGCTCCCCCGCGGTGGCGAGGACGCGGTGGGCGAGGTTGGTGACGACGACCGGGCAGGCACTGTGCTGGGCGACCTCGTCGAGCAGCCGCTGGAGCGGGGCACCCGCGGTGATGAGGCCGGTGAGAGCGGTCCGGACGGCCTCGGAGAGGCTCACGGCCGCGAACTTCCGCCGGACCAGCCGGGACTGCACCTCCTCCGTCAACTCCGCGAAGGGAAACGGCCGGTGGAGGACGACCATGGGCAGCCCGCACCGCTCGGCGGCCCGGCGCATGACGTCCGGCGGGGCCGGGAAGGCCCGGCCCAGACCGAGGACGACGGCCGCGGCCTCCGCGCGGTGCAGCGACTGGATGTACTCGGCCTGCGCGCCCTCGTCACCGGCGAGCAGCACCCCGGTGGTGAGCACCATCTCGCCGCCGCTGAGCATGACGCCCACGTCGGCGGCCTCGGCGACATGCACCCAGCGCACCGCGCGGTCGAGCTGGGCCGCGCCGGCCACCACCTCGGGCTCCCCGGCGAGCACCCGTTCCAGGGTGAGGACCTGGCGGACGGACAGGGCCGGTGCCAAGTGGTCCAAGGTGGTGGTCATGGCGTACATCCCTTGCTGTGTACTGCTACTGGATGCCCCTCAGAGCGTTCTCGAGGATCGCGGCGCCCTCCTCGGCCTCCGCGACGGTGAGGGACAGCGGTGGGGCGACTCTGAGGGCGCTGGTGTTGTGGCCGCCGCCCTTGCCGATGAGCAGCCCGCCCGCGCGGCACGCCTCCAGCACCGCGCTCGCGGCCTCCGGGTCGGCCTGGTCGGTGCCGGGTTTCACCAGCTCGATGCCGAGCATGAGCCCGCGGCCACGGACCTCGCGTACGCCGGGCACCTGCGCGGCGACGGCCCGCAGCCGTTCGACAAGGAGTCCGCCGACACGCCGTGCGTTGCCCTGGAGGTCGTGTTCCAGGAGGTACGACAGGTTCGCGAGCCCCGCGGCCATGGTGATCTGGGTGCCGCCGAACGTCGAGATGCTGTTGGCGTCCAGGCAGTTCATGATCTCGGCGCGGGCGACGACACCGCCGATGGACATGCCGTTGCCGATGCCCTTGGCGAAGGTGAGGATGTCGGGCGGGCCGTGCTGCCCGTGCGCCTGCCAGCCCCAGAAGTGGTCGCCGGTGCGGCCCCAGCCGGTCTGCACCTCGTCGGCGATCCACAGGATGCCGCGCTCGCTGAGCACCTCGCGGAAGGCGGCGTACAGCCCGTCCGGCGGGGAGGTGAAGCCGCCGACGCCCTGGATCGGCTCGGCGATCAGCGCGGCGGGCGGGCGGGTGTGGCCGAGGAGGTCCTTCAGGTCCTCGACGCAGGCCGCGATGAAGTCGTCGTCGCTCAGCTCGGCGTACGGACCGCGGGTGCGGACGCCGCCGTGGACGTACAGCGTCTGGAGCGGGGACAGCGAGGTCGGGGACCAACCGCGGTTGCCGGTGATGCCGACCGCGCTGAAGGAACGGCCGTGGTAGCTGTTGCGCATCGCGAGGATCGTGTTGCTGCGGCGGTACGTCGTCGCGAGCAGCAGGGCGGTGTCGTTGGCCTCGGTGCCGGAGGTGGTGAAGAAGACACGGGCGTCCGGGATCCCGGACAACTGGCCGATTCTCTCGGCCAGTTCGACCATGGGCCGGTTGAGGTAGAGCGTGGACGAATGGATGATCCGCCCGGCCTGTTCGCTCACCGCCTTGGTGACCTCGGGCAGCGCATGGGCGGTCATCGTGGTGAGGATGCCGCCGAAGAAGTCGAGGTACTTGTTGCCCTCGGCGTCCCACACGTACCGGCCCTCGCCGTGCGTGATCTCCAGCGGGTCCTCGTAGTAGAGGGCGAGCCAGTCGGGGAGGACGGAACGATGGCGTGCGAGCAGGTCGTTCACGGCTGCACCAGCCCCTCGTAGGCGTCGGGCCTGCGGTCGCGGTAGAAGGCCCACTGCTGCCGTACCTCTTCGATGAGGTCGAAGTCGAGGTCGCGGACGACGAGTTCCTCTTCCTTGTCGCTCGCGGTGTCCCCGACGAACTGACCGCGCGGGTCGACGAAGTACGACGTCCCGTAGAAGTCGTTGTCGCCGTACTCCTCGACGCCGACACGGTTGATCGCGGCGACGAAGTACTCGTTGGCGACGGCGGCCGCCGGCTGCTCCAGCCGCCAGAGGTAGGAGGAGAGGCCGCGGTGGGTGGCGGAGGGGTTGTAGACGAGCTGGGCGCCGTTCAGGCCGAGTTGGCGCCAGCCCTCCGGGAAGTGGCGGTCGTAGCAGATGTAGACGCCGACCTTCCCCACGGCCGTGTCGAAGACGGGCCAGCCCACGTTGCCCGGCTTGAAGTAGTACTTCTCCCAGAAGCCCTTCACCTGCGGGATGTGGTGCTTGCGGTACTTGCCGAGGAAGGTGCCGTCGGCGTCGATCACGGCGGCGGTGTTGTAGTAGAAGCCGGACTGCTCGACCTCGAAGACCGGCACCACGATCACCATGCCGGTCTCGCGGGCGAGGTCCTGCATACGGCGCACGGTCGGCCCGTCGGGCACCGGCTCGGCCCACCGGTAGTGCTCCGGCTCCTGGACCTGGCAGAAGTAGGGGGCGTTGAACACTTCCTGGAAGCCGATGATCTTCGCACCCTGGCGGGCCGCCTCGCGGGCGTGCTCCTCGTGTTTCGCCACCATGGACTCGGTGTCGCCGGTCCAGGTGGCCTGGACCAGAGCGGCACGAACGACGTTGGCCATGAGCTGCTCCTTCGACGGGACGTCAGAGCCTCTACGCCCGTAGATGCAGGCCGTAGAGGGTCGAAAGTAAGCCTCTCCGGGAGCCTTGCCAAGACCATCGCCGTTAACCCGCGGAGTCGATCACGTTTCACACTCACGTGGGTGAGCGCGGGCAGGTCCGGCGGGCCCCCTCAGCCGGTGTGACCGGCGACCCGGAGGGCGTGGACGAGGTCCCAGTGCCGCTCCTCCGAGACCCCCCGGGCGGCCTCCAGGAGCAGCGGTACGAGGGTCTGCGGGCCGGGGGCGGCGCTGCGGGCGGCCTCCTCCGGGGTGCGGACGCGGACGTAGGCGTCGAGCAGGGCGCGCACCTCGCGCCGGCGCCCCTCGTGGACGAGCCCGAGCACGGCGTGCCCGACCTCCTCGGCGGGCCGTACGACGCCCTGCCGCAGCACCTGCTCCCCGTCCGCGCCGCGCCCCGCCTCCACCAGCGCGTCCGCCGCCGCGACGAGCCGCTCCGCGGGCAGCGAGGCGGCCTCCCACAGCAGGGTCGCCCAGTCGGCGCCGAGCCCGGCGTGCTGGAGTTCGGCGGCGAGCAGGGGGAAGCGGGCGGCAGACCAGTAGGCGGCGTCGACCAGCAGGGCGTGCGCCTCCCCGCTGCGCCCCTCGCGACGCAGTCGTACGAGCTGCTCGACGGCCTGCACCACCTCACGCCGGTCCTGGTTGTCCAGCGGCTCGGTCTGCGGCTCCGGCGCCTGATCCGCCGCACCGGCCCCGGCGAACCGGGCTCCGCGCGGGGTACGCCGACCGGTCCCGGCCGGGTTGGGCAGCGTCGGCTCGACAGCGGGCGGCACGACGACCGGAGCGGCGTCCTCCTCGACCATCCCGGCGAACCGCGCACTGCCCCGGCGGCGTTTGCGCTGCTTGGGGGTGGGGGCGGGGTCGGGGGTCTGCTCGGGGGCGGTGGCCTGCTCGGGGGCGGGGGTTGGGGCGCTGGTGGGGGTGTGAGAGCGGGGGGTGGTGCCGTCGAAGCGGGGGGTGGCGTGGCCGAAGCCCGGGGCGACGTGGTCGAAGCCGGAGGCGGCGTTGTCGAAGCCGGAGGCGGCGTTGTCGAAGCCGGAGGCGGCGTTGTCGAAGCCTGGGGCGACACCGTGGAAGCCGGGGCCAGCGCCCTCGAAGCCGGGCGCACCGGTGTCGAAGCCGGGCGCACCCCTTGCGAAGCCGGAGGCAGCGCCCTCGAAGCCCGGAGCGGCGCCGTCGAAGCCAGATGCAGCGCCCTGGAAATCCGGGGCACCGCCGTCGAAGCCGGAGGCAGAGCCCTCGAAGCCCGGCACACCGCCCTCGAAGCCCTGCGCGACGCCGTCGAAGCCAGAGCCAGCGCCCTGGAAGCCCGGCACACCGCCGTCGAAGCCGCGCGCGCCGCCGGACGCCATGTTCCGGCCGTCCCGCCCCGCGGTGTCCCCCGGCCACCCGGTCCCGCCCGCCTCCGCGGCGGTACGCGCGTCGCGCTGCTGCGGCATGCGCGTCGTCCCGTCGCCGAACGCGTCACGGCCGGGGCGCTGCCCCGCACCACGTCCCGCCTGCGCCGCACGGCCGCTCACCTGGCCCCCGCCGGGATCGGCCTGCCCTCCACCACGAACCGCCCGAGCCGCACCACCGCTCATCTGACCCCCACTGGGGCCGGCCTGCCCTCCACCACGAACCGCCCGAGCCGCACCACCGCTCATCTGACCCCCAGCGGGGTCGGCCTGCCCTTCGCCGTGGACCGCCGCCCGAGCGGCACCGTCCCTCTGCCCCGGCAGCCCGCCCCCCGCGCCGGGCTCGTCGTCGACGCGGAACACCGCGCCGTCGAACGGCTGCCCGCGCCGGACCACCTGGGCCTGGCCACTCCCCGTGCGGCGATCCAACTCGGCCATGCGGGTGCGGAGTTCGGCGCAGCGGGCGGTCGCGCGTTCATGGTCGTCGCGGGCCCAGGCGAGGTCGAGGCGGATCGCGTCGGCGGCTTCCCGGGTGCTGGCGGTGGCGAGCAAGTGGCCGAGTTCCGCCTGGCGTTCGGCGGCGTAACGCTGTTCGCGGAGCATGACGTCGAGGCGGTCGCTGAGCGCGTCACGGGCGCCGGGCCGGGCGTCGTACGCGGCGAGGGCCTCGGCGTGCAGGGTCCGGGCCCGTTCGACCTCCGGGGCGGCGACGGCGGGACCGTACTCCGTGACGAGGTCCTGGAGGAGTGCCTCCACCACGTCCCAGGGCGGCACTTCACGCCCTTCGAGACAGGCTTGCATCCCGTCGGGGTCGCGCTGCCAGAACACCGCGCACCAGCCGCCGCCCTGATCCAGGCGCGCCAGCAGAGCGTCCAGGTAGTTCACGAACTCGCGTATCCGCCCCGGGAGTTGATCCACTGCCATCGTTCAACTCCCGCCAGACCGGAGCACTCCGGTCCGTAAGACAACACGAGCCGTGTTACGAACGCGCTACGAAGAGTTTTCGGACTGGACGCAGAGTACGCCGGACCTTCCGGAACGTGACGTGCGGGCCCGCACGGCCGCCGTTCACACGACGACGAGCGCGCACCTCTCCACGATCTCGTCCATCGACAGCCCGAGCGTCCGCGCCAGCGCCGCCACCGTGAAGAACGCCGGCGTCGGCGCGCGGCCGGTCTCGATCTTCCGCAGGGTCTCGGCCGAGAGGCCCGCGCTCGTCGCGACGTCGGCCATGCTGCGGCCGCCGCGCGCCTCGCGCAGCAGTCGGCCGAGCCGCTCGCCGCGTTCACGCTCTTCTGGGGTCAGGGGGGTGCGCACCATGGCACCCATTCTAATACCGGTATAGTAATTGGCATGGTGGAGCTGAAGACAGACACATCGATCGACGCCATGTACGAGGCCGGGCAGGTCGTCGGACGTGCCCTCACGGCCGTGCGCAAGGCCGCCGACGTGGGCGTTTCCCTGCTGGAGCTGGACGAGGTGGCGCATGAGGTGCTCCGCGGGGCGGGCGCGACGTCGCCGTTCCTCGGCTACCGGCCCTCGTTCGCGCCGACCCCGTTCCCGGCCGTCCTGTGCGTCTCCGTGAACGACGCGATCGTGCACGGCATCCCGACCCGCTACCGGCTGCGCGACGGCGACCTCGTCTCCGCGGACTTCGGCGCCGAACTCGGCGGCTGGGTCGGCGACTCGGCGATCAGTTTCACGGTCGGCACCCCGCGCGAGGCGGACCTGCGCCTGATCGAGGCGGCGGAGCGGGCGCTGGACGCCGGGATCGCTGCGGCCGTCGTCGGCAACCGGATCGGCGACATCGCGCACGCGATCGGCACGGTGTGCCGCGCGGCCGGTTACGGCATCCCGGACGGCTTCGGCGGCCACGGCATCGGCCGCCGGATGCACGAGGACCCGGGCGTCCCGAACGAGGGCCGTCCCGGGCGCGGCATGAAGCTGCGGCACGGCATGGTGCTGGCGATCGAGCCCATGGTGATCGGCGGCGGCACGGACGGCTACCACGCCGACGCCGACGGCTGGACCCTGCGCACGAACGACGGCTCCCGCGCGGCCCACGCCGAACACACGGTGGCGATCACGGACGCGGGCCCCCGCATCCTGACGGCACGCAACGACTGACGGCGCCCGCCACCTGCCCTGTCCGGCCGGAGGCCCGTCCTGAAGGTGCTCGCGGGCAACGATCGTGCGATCGTGTTCTACGAGCGCCAGGGCGGCCCGCGCGCGGCCGGGTGTCCGCCGTGGAGGTGCACGTGGGTCGTACGACGGAGCAGTGGTCGCAGGTGTAACCGGGCGCGGCCCGGGTTACCCGACTCCGGCACGTCGATCAGCGAGGGCGTCCCGGGCCCCGCAGGGACGCCGGATGGGAACGGCCATGACCAGCGGCTTCAGCGGACCCGAAGGCTACGACCCCTTCGGCGAGTTCCTCGCCCGTTTCTTCGGCGGGCCCCGCCCCGGCCCCCGGCAGATCAACATCGGCCAGCTGCTCAGCCAACCGGCCCGGGAGCTGGTCCGGGGTGCCGCCCAGTACGCCGCCGAGCACGGCAGCCGGGACCTGGACACCCAGCATCTGCTGCGGGCCGCGCTGTCCGCCGAGCCGACCCGGAGTCTGCTCAGCCGGGCCGGCGCCGACCCCGACGAACTGGCGACGGAGATCGACGAGCGGTCGGGCCCGGTACTGCACCCGCCGGGCGAGGTGCCGCCGCCGACCTCGCTCTCGCTGACCCCGGCCGCGAAGCGGGCCCTGCTCGACGCGCACGACCTGGCCCGGTCCCGCGGCGCCGGTCACATCGGCCCCGAGCACGTCCTGAGCGCGCTGGCCGCCAACCCCGACTCGGCGGCGGGCCACATCCTCAACTCGGCCCACTTCGCGCCGACCGGCCTGCCGCCCGAGGCCGCGCCCGACGGCGGCACCGCCCGCACCGACGCGCCGCGCGACACCGGCACCCCGACCCTCGACAAGTACAGCCGCGATCTCACGGACCTGGCCCGGCGGGGCGGCATCGACCCGGTCATCGGGCGGGACGAGGAGATCGAGCAGACCATCGAGGTGCTGTCCAGGCGCGGCAAGAACAACCCGGTCCTCATCGGTGACGCGGGCGTCGGCAAGACCGCCATCGTGGAGGGGCTCGCCCAGCGGATCGCCGACGGGGACGTGCCCGACGTGCTCATCGGACGGCGGGTCGTCGCCCTCGACCTGACGGGCGTGGTCGCGGGCACCCGTTACCGGGGCGACTTCGAGGAGCGCCTCAACTCGATCGTCTCCGAGATCCGCGCGCACTCCGACCAGCTGATCGTGTTCATCGACGAGCTGCACACCGTGGTCGGCGCGGGCGGTGGCGGCGAGGCCGCCTCCATGGACGCCGGCAACATCCTCAAGCCCGCCCTCGCGCGCGGTGAGTTGCACATCGTCGGCGCGACCACGCTGGAGGAGTTCCGCCGGATCGAGAAGGACGCGGCGCTGGCCCGCCGCTTCCAGCCCATCCTCGTGCCCGAGCCGTCCGTCGCGGACGCGCTGGAGATCCTGCGCGGCCTGCGCGACCGCTACGAGGCCCACCATCAAGTCCGCTACATCGACGAGGCGTTGACGGCGGCCGTCGAACTGTCCGACCGCTATCTCCCCGACCGCCGACTGCCCGACAAGGCCATCGACCTCATCGACCAGGCGGGCGCACGGGTACGACTGCGGGCGCGCACCAAGGGCACGGACGTCCGCGCCCTGGAGCGCGAGGTCGAGCAGCTCGTCCGGGACAAGGACCAGGCCGTCGCCGACGAGCAGTACGAGCAGGCCATGCAACTGCGCGACCGCATCACGGAGTTGAAGCAGCGCATCGGCGAGGCGTCCGGCGGCGGCGAGGCGGACGAGGGCCAGAATCTGGAGGTGACGGCGGAGGCGATCGCCGAGGTGGTGTCCCGGCAGACGGGCATCCCGGTCGCCAGCCTCACCCAGGAGGAGAAGGACAAGCTGCTCGGCCTGGAGGAACACCTGCACCAGCGGGTCGTCGGCCAGGAGGAGGCGGTCCGGGTCGTCTCCGACGCGGTGCTGCGCTCCCGGGCCGGGCTCGCCAGCCCCGACCGCCCGATCGGCAGCTTCCTCTTCCTCGGCCCGACGGGCGTCGGCAAGACGGAGCTGGCCCGCGCGCTCGCCGAGGCCCTGTTCGGCAGCGAGGAGCGCATGGTCCGCCTGGACATGAGCGAGTACCAGGAACGCCACACCGTCAGCCGTCTGGTCGGCGCCCCGCCCGGGTACGTCGGCCACGAGGAGGCGGGCCAGCTGACGGAGGTCGTCCGCCGGCACCCGTACTCGCTGCTGCTGCTGGACGAGGTCGAGAAGGCGCACCCGGACGTCTTCAACATCCTCCTCCAGGTCCTCGACGACGGCCGCCTCACCGACTCCCAGGGCCGCACGGTCGACTTCACCAACACGGTCGTGGTGATGACCAGCAACCTGGGCTCCGAGGCGATCACCCGGCGCGGTGCCGGCATCGGCTTCGGCGCGGGCGGCGCGGAGGCCGACGAGGAGGCGCGGCGCGAACAGATCCTGCGCCCGCTGCGCGAGCACTTCCGCCCGGAGTTCCTCAACCGCATCGACGAGATCGTCGTCTTCCGCCAGCTCACGGAGGAGCAGCTCCGGCAGATCACCAACCTGTTGCTGGACCGCACCCGCCGCCTGCTGCACGCCCAGGGCATCACGGTCGACTTCACGGAGACGGCGGTCGACTGGCTCTCCCGCAAGGGCTACCAGCCGGAGTACGGCGCCCGCCCACTGCGCCGCACGATCCAGCGCGAGGTCGACAACCAGCTGTCGCGGCTGCTGCTGGACGGGCGGGTCGGGGAGGGTGACCGGGTGACGGTGGACGTGGACGACGGGCAGCTCGCCTTCCGTACGGAGAACGAGCCGCCCGCCCCCGAACTATGACGCGGGGTACACCACCTGCGCCGAGCCGCCGCCACGCCGTACGGTCTCGGCGGCGGCCAGCCACTTCCCACCCGGCAACCGCTGCACCCCCGTAGCCGCCCCGATCTCTGCGTTCAACCGGAACCCATGCCCGAGCGCCTCCAACTGCTTCCTCAACTCACCGTTGTAGAGCGCCGGTTCCAGCTCTGTGGTCGTCTGGTTCCGCTGACTCGCCCGCGGCGCGGCGATCGCGTCGACGAGCGGCAGCCCCCGGTCGACGAACTCGGTCAGCACCTGAAGCGCGGTCGTGATGATCGTCGCCCCACCGGGTGAACCCAGCGCCACCACCGGTTTGTTGTGCCGGTCGAGCACGATGGTGGGCGAGATGGACGACCGCGGCCGCTTCCCCGGCCCGGGCAGGTTCGGGTCGTGCACGGCCGGGTTCGCGGGCACGAAGGAGAAGTCGGTCAGCTCGTTGTTGAGAATGAACCCGCGTCCCGGCACGGTGATCCCGCTGCCGCCGGTCTGCTCGATGGTGAGGGTGTAGGCGACGACGTTCCCCCACTTGTCGGCGACCGTCAGATGCGTGGTGTTCTCGCCCTCGTACGTCGTCGGCGCCGCCGTCCCCGTGGAGCCGGGGGTGCGCGGGTCGCCGGGCGCCACCGGGCTGGTGAGCACCGCGTCGTCCTTGATGAGCGCGGCCCGCTCGTCGGCGTACCGCTGCGAGAGCAGCCCCTTCGTCGGTACGTCCTCGAAGGCGGGGTCGCCGACCCAGCGGCCGCGGTCGGCGAACGCGATCCGGCTGGCCTCGATGTAGTGGTGCAGGTACTGCACCTCGCTCGCCTTGGAGAGGTCGGTGTTCTCCAAGATGTTGAGAGCCTCGCCGACCGTGGTGCCACCGGAGGAGGAGGGGGCGATGGAGTAGACGCCGAGGCCGCGGTAGGAGGTCTTCGTCGGCCTCTGGAGCTTGGCCTCGTAGGCCGCCAGGTCCTTCTCCGTCAGCTTGCCCGGGCGGGCCTTCCAGCCCGAAGCGGGGTCCACGGGAGGCTTGTTGACGGTGTCGAGGATGTCGTCGCCGAGGTCTCCGTGGTAGATCGCGCCGACGCCCTTCTTGCCCAACTCGGCGTAGGTGCGGGCGAGATCGGGGTTCTTGAAGGTGGAGCCGACGACAGGGAGGGCGCCGTTCGGCAGGAACAGCTTCGCCGTGTCGGGGAAGTAGCGGAAGCGGGTCTCGTTGAGGGCGGTCTGCGAGCGGAAGGTGTCGTCGACGGTGAAGCCGTCGCGCGCGAGCTTCTCGGCCGGCTTGAGGACCGTACCGAGTCCTCTGCTGCCCCATTCGTCGAGGGCGGTCGCCCAGGTGGCCGGCGTGCCGGGGGTGCCGACGCTCAGGCCGCTGGTCACCGCGTCGGCGAAGGCGAGGGGCTGGCCGTTCTCGACGAACAGACCGGAGTCGGCGGTCAGCGGGGCCGTCTCGCGGCCGTCGATGGTGTGCACCGTACGGGACTTGGCGTCGTAGTAGACGAAGTAGCCGCCCCCGCCGATGCCGGAGGAGTAGGGCTCGGTGACGCCGAGCGCGGCGGCCGTGGCGACGGCGGCGTCCACGGCGTTGCCGCCCTTCTTCAGCACCTCGATGCCGGCGGCGGAGGCGTCCGCGTCGACGCTGGCGACGGCGCCGCCGTAGCCGACGGCGACGGGTACCTTCGGTGGTGTCGTGGCGGCTGTCGGTGGCGCCGCCGCCCCGACCGACACCACGGCGGCCGAGACCGCTAGCACCGACAGTTTCCGCGCGACAGGGCGACGCATCCGCACCTCCAGGCCAGGACCGTCCGCGCAGCGTAACCACAACACCCGGGCCTCGACAGCCCCATTCAGGGCAGCTGTCATGAGATCGCCACACATCGAACACGAGTACGTACCAGCCATCCGGGCCCGCTAGCATGCGCGCCCATGAATGACGACGTGCGCAACATCGTCCTGGGCGTGGTCGCCGCCGGCATCAGTGCCACGCTCGGCTGGCTGGCCCGGACCTACTTGTGGAAGCGGAAACTCCGTCGCAAGCAGGCCTTCTTCGGACTGCCCGACCACTCGGAGTCGCTGCTCGTCGTCAACCGGGACGCGGCCGGCCCGGACCTCGCGGTGCACCGCTACGACGTCTTCGCGCTGCTCGAACTCTCCGCGCTCATCAAGGACTGCGGCGCGCACGCCGATGTGATCACCCAGGACGCGGCGCGGCAGGGCTTCGGTGAGCGGACGGAGTTCTGCGTGGGCGGGCCCGGGTCGAACCGCCGCATGCAGGCCCACATGCAAGCCATGCTGCCCGGAGTGCGGGTCAATCTCGATCCGGAGCCGGGGCCCGACCGGCTGGCCTTCCAGATCGGCAGCGAGCGCTACCGGATGGAGAAGGGACAGAGCGAACACGTGCTGCTGGCGCGGCTCACGGCCGGTCAGCCGGGCCAGAGCCGCCCGGTGTTCCTGTTCTGCGGCCAGACCGCCATCACCAACCAGGCCGCGACCCGCTATCTGGCCCGCAACCACGAACGTCTGGCCCGCAAGCACGGGAACAACTCGTTCGTGCTGCTGCTGAAAGTGGTCAACTCACAGGCGTACGGCCCGGACGTCGCCGAGCTGGTCGCCGACGTGACCCGGGCGGCACAGACCCCGCTGCCGACCCCGCCGACTCCCCGCAACTCGCACCGCGCGTCCTGAATTCATTCACACGACAACAATCGTTACTCCCACGTAACTTACCGACGGGTTACCTCCGGTAAAGAGCCGAGGTTACCGTTCGGTCACTTTGCACTGACACGAGTGAGGAGTGACCCGTGGGACACCATCGCAAGGCCCTGCGCACGACCGCCGTGGGCGCCGTCTCCGCGACGCTGATCGCCGGCAGCGCCCTCGGGTTCGCCCCGGCCGCCCAGGCCTCGACGGGCGGCATACGATTCGTCGACATCGCCGGTGACGGCGGCACCGTCCTCAAGGCGAACGTCATCACCCCGGCGGGCGCGGACGGTTCACGGCGCTACCCGCTGATCGTGTTCCCCACGAGCTGGGGCCTGCCCCAGGTCGAGTATCTGGCGCAGGCGCAGAAGCTCGCGAACTCCGGCTATGTCGTGGTCAGTTACAACGTACGCGGCTTCTGGCAGTCGGGCGGCCAGATAGAAGTGGCGGGCCCGCCCGACATAGCCGACGCCTCCAAGGTCATCGACTGGGCGCTCGCCAACACCCCGTCCGACGCACAGCACATCGGCATGGGCGGCGTCTCGTACGGCGCCGGCATCAGCCTCCTCGCCGCCGCGCACGACAAGCGCGTGAAGGCGGTCGCCGCGCTCAGCGGCTGGGCAGACCTCATCGACTCGATCTACTCGGGCCGCACCCAGCACGTCCAGGCGGGCGGGCTGCTGGACGGCGCGAGCATCGTCACGGGACGGCAGAGCCCCGAGATCCGGGAGATCTTCGACAACTTCTACGCCTCCAACCTGTCCAAGGAACAGGACATGATCAATTGGGGGAAGAAACGTTCTGCCGCCACATATGTGGACCAGCTGAACAAGAACGGCGCGGCGGTGATGATGGCCAACGCGTGGGGCGACTCGATCTTCCCGCCCAACCAGTCCGCCGACTTCTACGAGAAGCTGACCGGTCCCAAGAGACTGGAGTTGCGCCCCGGCGACCACGCGACCGCCGAACTGACGGGCCTGTTCGGGCTCCCCAACGACGTGTGGACGGACACCGGGCGCTGGTTCGACCACTACCTCCAGGGCGACGACAACGGCATCGACCGCGAGCAGCCCGTCCAGCTCAAGTCCCGTTCCACCGGCGGCTACGAGGGGTACCGGGACTGGAAGTCGGTCGGCGCCACGACGAGGAAACTGGCCCTGTCCGGCACGACCACCCTCCACACCAACGTCGACTCCGGCGCGGACGGCGGCGTCGTCTTCCTCTCCAGCATCCTCGACCAGGTCGCCCGGATCCCCCCGGTCGCCTCGATCCCCCTGCTCCCCCGCCGCTGGGCGGCCGTCTGGCAGTCGGAGAAGTACGCGACCGCCCAACAGGTGCGCGGCACCACGACGTTGCACACCACCGTCACCCCGACCGATGAGAGCGGCACCCTCGTCGCCTACCTCTACGACGTGGGCCCGCTCGGCCTCGGCAAGCTGGTGACCCACGCGCCGTACACCTTCCACGGGCGCACGCCGGGCGCGGCGTTCGGCCTCGACCTGGAGCTGTACTCCACGGCCTACGACGTCCCGGCGGGGCATCGTCTCGCCCTGGTCGTCGACACGGTCGACCCGCTCTACATCGAGCACAACCCGTCCGGCGCGCAGCTGACCTTCTCCTCACCGGCGAACGACCCGTCGTACGTGTCGATTCCGCTGCGCGAGCAGTGATCTCCGGCCTACGCGCCGGGCGGGTATGGCTCTTGTGAGCTGCCACCCCCTACGGTCCCGGGGCCGTGGGGGGTTCCCCACCGGGCAGCGGCGAGATCGCCTTCATCACAGGGATGAACGGCACATCGTAGTCGAGGTGGGGCAGCGCCCCGTCAGTGCTTAAGGATCTTGGACAGGAAGTCCTTGGCGCGGTCGCTCTCGGGGTGGGTGAAGAACGCGTCGGGGGCGCGGTCCTCGATGATGCGGCCGTCGGCCATGAAGACCACGCGGTTGGCGGAGGCGCGGGCGAAGCCCATCTCGTGGGTGACGACGACCATGGTCATGCCGTCGCGGGCGAGTTGCCGCATGACTTCGAGGACCTCGTTGATCATCTCCGGGTCGAGAGCCGAGGTCGGCTCGTCGAACAGCATCGCCTTGGGCTCCATGGCGAGGGCGCGGGCGATGGCCACGCGCTGCTGCTGGCCGCCGGAGAGCTGCGCCGGGAACTTGCCCGCCTGGTCGGCGAGTCCGACGCGGTCGAGGAGTTGGCGCGAGTGCTGGTCGGCGTCGTCCTTCTTGCGCCTGCGGACCTTGACCTGGGCGAGCGAGATGTTCTGCAGGACCGTCTTGTGGGCGAAGAGGTTGAAGGACTGGAAGACCATGCCGACCTCGGCGCGGAGCCCCGCGAGGGCCTTGCCCTCCTCCGGCAGCGGCTGTCCGTCCAGTTGGATCTCCCCGGACTGAATGGTCTCCAGCCGGTTGATCGTCCTGCACAGTGTCGACTTTCCCGACCCCGACGGGCCGATGACCACGACCACCTCCCCCTTGCCGACGGTGAGGTTGATGTCCCGCAGGACATGCAGCTCCCCGTAGTACTTGTTGACGTCACGCAGCTCGATCAACGGATCGACGGCCATGCCCAGCCCTACCCACTCTCAGCTGTGTCGCGGTTGCCGCAACCTATCCAGACAACAGTTGAGTTAATACACGACACGCACTTTTCGGGCATTAGCCGTATTTATGCCCCACTTATATGGGTGCCGCGTCAGGCCTCCGCCACCTCGCCATAGACCTGGGAGAGTTCGGGCACCCCGCTCGCCGCCCAGTCGTGACCGTCGGCGACCACGTCGAACTCCCGGCCGGAGGCGAGCCGGATCACCGGCTGGCCGTCCGCCCGGATCCCCCACACGGCGCCCGGCACGGTCCGCACGATCACCGTCCCGAGATACAGCCCGGCGTCATTGCCGAGCCACTCCAGCACCTCGGCGTCGTCCCGCCATCGCGGCACCAGCTGGTCGAGGTCCTCCAACGAGGCGACGGTGTCGTCCAGTTGGACACCGGACCGGGCCGCCTGATGGCGCAGCAGTTCACACTCGGCGAGGAGTTCGGCGATGCCCTCGGCGTCGTGCGCCCCGGGTTCCTCGCGCCGGTTGCCCAGAAAAGGGATCTTCATACGTCCAGCGTGTCATTCGCACCGGCGTGCGCACCACAGGCGCGCGGGCAGTGGATTCCGGGCGACTTCGCGCCGAGTTCGCGCATGGCGCGTTGACGTCTCACCCAGGGTCTCCCTACCTTCACCCTGCGTCACACGTCTCGTCCTGACCGGTCGTGAACGGGGGAATCGGTGCGCCGCGGTGTCCGCGTGTCCATGCTTGTCCTCTCCCTTTTCGCGGCCCTGACGCCGACCGCTCCCGTGCGGGCGGCGCCGGTGCGCGGCGCCACGGAACCCCTGCCGCTGGAGCGGCTCTTCGACAACACCGCGGTGAGCGACGACGCCCGCGCCGGCGAGGCGGACTTCGACGGCGCCGGCGCCTCACTGTCGGCGGCGGACCTGACGGCGGCGGGCTGGACGCCGGGCCGGACACTGACCGTGCAGCGGACCCGGCTGACGTGGCCGCGCCGGGAACCGGGCAAGCCGGACAACGTGCGGGCCGCCGGCCAGTCGGTACACGTGCCCGGACGCGGCGACGCGCTCGCCTTCCTGGTGGCGGGCACGGACGGCGGCGACGTGACGGGCACGGGGTCGGTGTCGTACGCGAACGGCACGACCACGTCGTACCGCCTGACCGCCCCCGACTGGCGCACCGGCCCGCTCGCCACGAAGGCGCTGGCACTGCCGCACGTGAACACGCCCGGCGGTCAACTCACGGCGCAGGCACGGCTGTACGTCGTGACAGTGCCGCTCGTCCCCCCGGCGGGCAGGTCGCCTCGGTACGGCTGCCCAACTCGCCTGGTCTGCATGTGTTCGCCGTGTCCGTGCGCGGCGACACGCCCGGCTGGACGGGGAGTTGGGCGGCTGCGACCGCCGGATACCCGGCGGTGGGGCCGTGGAGCGACCGTACGCTGCGGCTTGTCGTGCACACCTCGGTGGGCGGGCCTCGGGTGCGGCTGCGGTTCGACAACACCTTCGCGGCGGAGCCGGTGCGGATCGGGAGCGCCACGGTGGCGGTCCAGGCCGCGGGCGCGGCGGCGCGGGAGGCGCCGGGCGCGGTGGCCTTCGGGGGTTCGGCGGGCGTCGAAGTGGCCGCCGGGGCGCAGGTGTTCAGCGATCCGCTCGACTTCGAGGTGCCCGCGGACAGCGGTCTGCTGGTGAGCTTCCGGCTGCCGGGGACGGTGGCGGCGGCGCCCGTGCACCGGCTCGCGCGGCAGCGGTCGTACGTCAGCGAGGCGGGCGACCGCACGGCGGACGCCTCGGGGACCGCCTACACCACCGCCCTGACCAGCTGGCCGGTGCTGACCGGGGTGGACGTGGGCGGCGGGCCGGGGTCGGTGGTGCTGCTCGGGGACTCGATCACCGACGGGGAGAAGGCGACGGCCGACGCCGACCGGCGCTGGCCCGACGTGCTCGCGGACCGGCTGCTCGCCCAGGACGAGGTCCCGCACTACGGCGTGCTCAACCAGGGGATCTCCGCGAACCGCGTGGTGACCGACCGCTGTCCCGGCGACGGCGTCTCCACCGACACCGGCGGGGTGAGCGCCCTGCACCGCTTCGACCGGGACGTCCTCGCGCAGACCTCGGCGCGTACGGCGGTCGTCTTCCAGGGCGTCAACGACCTGCGGTGGGGCGCCACGGCCGACGAAGTGATCGCCGGGCTGCGCGAGCTCGCCGACCGGGACCCGGACCACCCGGCGCGGATGCTGCCCGCGTACGACAGCGGGGACCATCTGCATCCGGGGGACCCGGGGCTGGCCGCCCTCGCGGGGGCCGTTGACCTGAAACTGCTGTGAACTACGGGACGTCCAGGTCCACGACCACCGGGGCGTGGTCCGAGGCGCCCTTGCCCTTGCGCTCCTCGCGGTCCACGTAGGCGTCGGTGACGGCCTTCGCGAACGGCTCGTTGCCGTACACCAGGTCGATGCGCATGCCGCGGTTCTTGGGGAAGCCGAGCTGGCGGTAGTCCCAGTACGTGAAGGGGTGCTCGTACTTCAGGGGGCGCGGGACCACGTCCGAGAGGCCCGCCTCGCGCAGGGCGGCGAGGGCCGCGCGCTCGGCCGGGGTGACATGGGTGAGGCCCTCGAAGGCGGCCACGTCGTAGACGTCGTCATCCGTCGGCGCCACGTTGTAGTCCCCCATCACCGCGAACGGGCGGCTGCCCGCCGCGTCCCCGGCGACGGCCGCCTTGAGGGCCTCGAACCACTGGAGCTTGTAGGCGTAGTGCGGGTGGTCCACCTCGCGGCCGTTCGGCACGTACACCGACCAGACCCGGACGCCGCCGCAGGTCGCGGAGATGGCGCGGGGCTCGGGGGCGCCGTCGTAACCGGGGTCGCCGGGCAGGCCCTTGACGACGTCCTCCAGGCCGACACGGGAGAGCACCGCCACGCCGTTCCACCTGCCGGTCGCGTGGACCGCCGCCTCGTAGCCCAGCTCGCGCAGCTGGTCGAACGGGAACTGCTCCTCGGCCAGCTTGGCCTCCTGGAGGCAGAGCACGTCGGTGCCGCTGCTCTCCAGCCAGGCCAGGAGCCTCGGCAGGCGGGCGGTGATCGAGTTCACGTTCCAGGTAGCGATGCGCATGCCTGACAACCTACCGGGCCCCACTGACACTCACAGCGACGTGCTCTCCCCGGGCGCGAGACGCAGGTGCTCGGCACCGCCGAGGGCGCCGATCTGGCTGTCGTAGATCGGCCGGGCGAGGTCGGTGAGCAGGGCGTCATGGACGTCGTAGGCCCGTTGCGGCTTGACCTCGCGGACGTAGTCGATCACCTCGGAGATCTTGCTCCAGGGCGCCATGACCGGCAGCATCAGCGTCTCCACCGGGTGGTCGGGGACGGTGAGGGCGTCGCCGGGGTGGAAGACGCGGCCGCCGTCGATCAGGTAGCCGACGTTGGTGATGCGCGGGATGTCCGGGTGGATGACGGCGTGCAGCTCGCCGTGGACCTGGACGTCGAAGCCGGCCGCCGTGAAGGTGTCGCCGTGGCCGACGGTGTGCACGCGGCCGGGGAAGGCGGCGGAGATCTTCTCCGCGACCGACCTCAGGGTCCAGATCTCGGCGGCCGGGTTCGCCTCCAGCGCGGCGCGCAGCCGCTCCTCGTTGAAGTGGTCGAGATGCTCGTGCGTGATCAGGATCGCCTCGGCGCCGAGCGCGGCGTCCGCCTCGCTGAACGCTCCGGGGTCGAGGACGAGCGTGCGGCCGTCCTTCTCGAGGCGGACACAGGCGTGCGATTTCTTGGTCAGCTTCATGGGGTCCATCCTGCCGCGACGGCCCAGCGGCCGCTCAATCCTCGGGGGTCGTCTCCTCGCGGATGACTTCCTGGGCGACCTTGAAGGCGCTGTTGGCCGCCGGGACGCCGCAGTACACGGCCGCCTGGAGGAGCACCTCCTTGATCTCGCCCGGGGTGAGACCGTTGCGCAGGGCGGCGCGGACGTGGAAGCCGAGCTCGTCCAGGTGGCCGCCCGCGACCAGCGCGGTCAGCGTGACACAGCTGCGGGAGCGGCGGTCGAGGCCGGGACGGTCCCAGATCTCGCCCCAGGCGTAGCGGGTCACGAACTCCTGGAAGTCGCCGGAGAACTCGTCGGCCTGCGCCAGCGCCCGGTCCACGTGTGCGTCGCCGAGCACCTCGCGGCGCACCTTGAGCCCGGCGTCGTACGGGTCCGGCCGCCCGCCCAGCGCCTGGGGCACCGGTGCGGGCGGGGCGATCTCGGCGATCGGCACGGCCTGCGGCGGCGGTCCCGCGGCGGCCAGGACCGGCTTGACGGGCACCGCGGGGATCGCGATCTGGCCGGTGGTGGAGTCGTAGGCGGGCTGCCAGGCGGTGGAGAAGTGCCGGACCAGGAGGTCGGTGACGGCCGCGGGCTGTTCCACCGGTACGAGGTGGGAGGCGCCCGGTACGACGGCGAGCCGCGCGTCCGGGATGCCGGCGACGAGCGTACGGGCCTCCGCGGGGCCGGTGACCTGGTCGTCGGAGCCGACGAGGACGAGGGTCGGCACCCCGACATGGGCGAGTTCGGCCCGGACGTCGAACGCGGCGAGGGCCTCGCAGGCGGCGATGTAGCAGCCGGGGTCGGTGGTGCGGACCATCTGCACGGCCCAGTCGGTGATCGCGGGCTGCGCGGCGGCGAACCCGCCGGTGAACCAGCGGTCGGGGGACGTACGGGCGATCGGGTCGAGGCCGTTCGTCCGGACGATCACGCCCCGCTGCCGGAACTCGTCCGGCGTCCCGAACCGGGGTGAGGCGGCGATCAGCGCGAGCGAGGCGATCCGCTCCGGGTGCCGCAGCGCCAGCTCCAGGCCGATCGCGCCGCCGAGCGCACAGCCCGTGTAGCCGAAGCGCTGCACGCCGAGGCCGTCGAGGGTGGCGAGCAGCCGGTCGGTGATGTGACGGACCGAGCCTGCCGGGTAGGCGGGCGCGCCGCCGTGGCCGGGCAGGTCGAACCGGAAGACCCGCCACTGCTTGGCCAGCTCGGGGACCTGGCGGTCCCACATGTGCCAGGTGGTGCCGAGCGAGGGCCCCAGGATGAGGACCGGAGCGTCGTCCGGGCCGTCGAGGCGGTACTGGAGGGCGGGGGTCTGCGTCTCACTCACCGCTCCACGCTAACCGCCGTTTCCGAGGGCCCGGCCCCTGGGCCCCCAGTCCCCACACCTGGCTCCCGCACATCGACGGCGAACCCTCACAGGGCCTTCACCGAAGGCGCGCTACTGGACGCCGGGCGCCGGGGCGGGGGCCTGGCCGCGGACCCTGACGCCGTAACGGGTGCGCATGCGCCGCAGTTCCCACAGGCCGACGACGGTCACCGACACCGGGCCGCCCACCAGCGAACAGAGCTGCACGCCGGGCGGACCCTGGGCCGGCATCCCGCTGTCGATGAAGTTGAAGATCGCGAACACCCACACGAACACCATCGTCACCACGGGCGGCAGCATCGGGTGGACGTGGCCGGTGTTGAAGGCGCTGCGGGCGGAGTAGAGCGAGGCCAGGACGAAGAAGGGCAGCCCCCAGGCCAGCGCGACCAGCCCCACGATGCCCAGGCAGAACCCCTGCCAGCCGCTCAGGTCGGCCTTGGCCGCCTGGGCGATCCCGAAGAGGGTTCCGCCGAGGACGACCACGGTCGTCACGTACCAGCCGACCGCCTTCAACGGCACCCGGAGCCGGGAGCGCAGATGGGGCCGCAGGTGCGGGGGCGCGTAGTAGATGAACCCGAGGATGATCAGGGGGCCGCCGACGATCAGCAGGACCGGGGCGACGAGCGCCTGGGCGGCACTGCCGGCCGCCGCGTCCTGCCAGCCGCCCTTGTCCGTGCCGTAGACGAGGAACAGGACGACGGTGGCGGCGGCGCCGAGGACGGTGCGGGCCGTCTGGACGCGGTCCACGGTGCGGTCCTGGATGTGATCCTGGCCCGCCTGCACGAAGAGGCGGGCGGCGACGCGGTGCGCGGAGCGGATGATGCCGCCGGTGAGGTAGGGCAGGGAGAAGAACCACAGCCGGCTGCGGCGGCGCGGCGCCCGGCCGCGCGTGGGCACGGGGGCCGGGGGCACGTAGGGGTACGGGTTCTGCGGCGGGTACGGGTTCTGCGGCGCCGCCGGCCCGTGGGGGCCGCCCTGGGGCGGCAGCCCGTAGGGGTTGTTCACTGGTTGCCCGGGCGGCGGCCCCCAGCCCTGACCGCCGCCTGCGTTGCCGCCAGGATGTCCGGTCTGTCCTCCCGGGCCCGTGCCGGGGCCCCATCCGCCCGTTGCCATGTCTCGTCCCCCGAGGTGTTTCTGTGTCAGTTCGCTGTGTCGCGCGGCGACATCGCGGCAGTGTAATGGCTCATGTGCCGACCGCCGTCACGCGATGTGTGGCGACTCGGTGCATGAAATGGGCGCATGAAGCGGGTGCGGGAAAGACGTCAGCTCTCCGGCGAGGCCCCGAGCCCGGTCAGGGCGCCGACCGGGTCTAGGTCGGGCGTGCCGCGGGGCCACCAGTCGTCGGCGCCGGGGTCGGACTCGTAGGCGTACCACAACCCGTCGCGGCCCAGGCGGAGTTGGACATGGCCGCGGGGGTGGGTGAGGCGGTTGCGCCAGGGGCGGAAGGCCGGGAGGTCGGCGGCGAGGAGGAGCGGGCGGGCCCGGTCGAAGCGGCCGGCCGGCGGGTCCCAGGGTTCCTCCAGTACGGCGAGCCCCTCGAATCCGCCCTGCCGCCAGGCGGCGACCGCGCGCGCCAGATCGGACGGGGTGCGGTCGGCGGCGGAGGCGAGGGAGGCGTACAGCGAGCGGGTGGCGGCGGTGAGGCCGGAACCGGGGCGGGCCGCGGCGAGCCGCACCGCGTCCTGCCACAGCGTCAGCTCGGCGACCGGGTCGCGGCCGGTGGCGAGCAGGGCGTGGGCGCGGGCCGCGGCGTCGGTCGCGAGCTGGTCCAGCGCGAAGGGGTCCGGGCCGCCCGGGGCGGCCGGATAGACCGGGGGCTGCTGGGGGTGCGGCGGCACGGGCAAAGGGGCTGGGAGGGGCGGGAGTTGCCTGGGGGCGAGGGCTTCCGTGGCGCGCACGCCGGGCAGGGGCGCCGGGCCCTTCTCCTGGGCGGCACGGGCCGCGCGCGCGGCGCTCAACCGGGAGAGCGTGTCAAGGAGTTCGCGCTCGCCCCGGCCGCGCAGCAGGAGCAGCACGAAGGGGTCGGCGTCGAGCAGGCGGGCCGTCTGGTAGCAGAGCGCTGCGGCGTGCTTGCAGGGGTGGCCGCGGTCCGGGCAGCTGCAGTGCGGGTCGAGCTCGCCGGGGCCGGGGAGCAGCCGCGCCCTGCCCTCGGCGAGCGAATGCGGCATCTCCTTGTCGAGCAACGCGGCGATGTGCCCGGGCCGTTCGGCGGCGGCGTCCAGGAACCACTGCCATTCCGCGTCGTCCAGCGTCCGCAGCCGCACCTGGACCCGGTAGGGGCGCGGACGGCTCCCCTGCACGTACGCGAGCACCAGCCCGGGGGTCACGGTGATGGCGTCCACGTTCCCCTGCTCGGCGTACCCGCGTCCGCGCGCGAGCCGCTTCACGTCCAGGGCGCCTTCCTCCAGCGCCCTGACCCAGGCGTTGCCCCACCAGGTCTCGGCGAAGCCGTGCTCACCGTCCGCGGCTCGGGGGCCGAACGCCGGGAAGGTACGCCGGAGTTCACCGTCCCGGCCGGGGGCGGCCATGGAGCGAGGGTGGTGGGGGGCTGTGGCTGTGGCTGTCGCTGCGGTGGGCGAGTGCGGGTCTGCGTTGCGGCGGGATGAAGGAGTGGGAGGCGTCGGGGGCGTCGGCCAGGTGGGGGCGGTGTCCGGCTCGATCTCTGGGTCGGTGCGGGGTGCGGGGCTGGTGGGCGGTGTGATCGGTGGGGTGGCGGTGCGGGTGGCGGCGGAGTCGACCGAACTGCCGTGGGCAGACGCGGCGTCGGCCGAAGTGCCGTGGGCAGATGCGGAGTCGGCCGAAGTGCCGTGGGCGGCTGCCGAGTTGGCCGAACTGCCGTGGCCTGCCTGGCTGTCGTCGCCGGGGAGCGAAGAGCCGTCCTCGCGCCCGGTCGGCTCGTCCTCCTCGCGGGGCATGCTGAAGGCGTCACCGATGAGTGCCCGGAGGTCACGGGCCCGCACACCCTCGCCTCGCCCGCCACGCGGGGAGCCGGATGCCATCGGAGTCGACCGCGGTGCCGGGCGCCTGCCCCGGGCGACCTCGACCGCGTCCTCCTGCTGAGCCCGCCGCGCTTCCTTGCGCGCGGCGCGCAGGGCTTCCCGCACACGGTCGGCGGCCCTGTCCGGGGCGGCCCGGTCGGCCGTCCCGACGCCGAAGGCGCTGCCGGGTCCGGCCGGGTCCGGGGCGCCCTCAGCGGGGGCGCCTTCGGGCCTCGACTGGTCCGGAGCTGGTTGCTTGTGGCTCGCCGACTGGTCCGGAGCGGGTTCCCCAGGCATCTCAGACTGACCCGGAGCCAGCTCCCCAGGCGTCCCAGACTGGCCCGGAGCGGATTCCCGGCGGCCCCCAGACCGACCCGGAGCCGGCTCCCCATGGCTCCCCGACTGACCCGGAGCGGGTTCCCCAGGCGCCTCAGACTGACCCGAAGCAGACTCCCCGCGGCCCCCAGACCGACCCGGAGCCGGCTCCCCATGCCTCCCCGACTGACCCAGAGCCAGCTCCCCAAGCGCCTCAGACCGACCCGAAGCAGACTCCCCACGGCCCCCAGACCGACCCGCAGCCGGCTCCCCATGCCTCCCCGACTGACCCGGAGCCAGCTCCCCAAGCGCCTCAGACCGACCCGAAGCAGACTCCCCGCGGCCCCCAGACCGACCCAGAGCAGACTCCCCATGGCTCGCAGACCGACCCGCAGCCGGCTCCCCATGCCTCTCAAGCTCGTCACGAGCGGGCTCCCTGTGGTCCCCAGCGCCCTCGCCCGGGACGCCGGTGGCCTCCGACAGCTCGCGCTCGGGGCGGCCGCCTCCTCCTGGCGCACCCCGCCGCTCCTCCCGCGCCCGCCGCAACGCCGCGCGGGCCGCGTCGCCAGGCCGGGCCTCCCGGCGCTCCCCCGGCGCCGGTCCGCCGCCCTCGCTCCCCGTCGCCCCGGCAGCCGGTCCGGACGTGGTCCCCCTCGCCCCGACAACCGGTCCAGACGTCGTCCCCCTCGCCCCGGCAGCCGATCCGGACGTGGTCCCCATCGCCCCGACACCCGGTCCAGACGTCGTCCCCGTCGCCCCGACACCCGGTCCAGACGTCGTCCCCCTCGCCCCGGCAGCCGGTCCGGACGTGGCCCCCGTAGCCCGGGCAGCCAATTCGGACGTGGTCTCCGTCGTCTCGCCAGTCGGTCCGGGCGTGGTCCCCTCGGTCGTGGAACCGGTACCCCCCGCGCCCTCCGCCCGCTCCAGGGCCCTCCGCTCCCGTGCCTCCCGCAGCGCGCGGCGGGCCTCGTCCGCCGGGCGCGCGGTCATGAGGTCCTCCGCAAGGAGACCAGGTCCGTCAGTTCGCGGTCCGTCAGTTCCGTGAGGGCCGATTCGCCGGAGCCCAGGATCGCGTCGGCGAGGGCCCGCTTCGCTTCGAGCATCTCGGCGATGCGGTCCTCCACCGTGCCCTCGGTGATGAGGCGGTGGACCTGGACCGGCTGGGTCTGGCCGATGCGGTAGGCGCGGTCGGTGGCCTGTTCCTCGACGGCCGGGTTCCACCAGCGGTCGAAGTGCACGACATGGCCCGCGCGGGTGAGGTTGAGGCCGGTGCCCGCGGCCTTCAGGGACAGCACCAGGACCGGGGTCGTGCCCGCCTGGAAGCGGTCCACCATGCGCTCGCGCTCCGGCACCGGGGTGCCGCCGTGCAGCAGGTCCACCGGCACCGCGCGGGCGGTGAGGTGGGCGGTGATCAGGCGGGCCATGCCGACGTACTGCGTGAAGACCAGCGCCGAGCCGTCCTCCGCGAGGACGGTGTCCAACAGCTCGTCGAGCAGGGCGAGTTTGCCGGAGCGGAGCACCAGCCGCTCGGCCGCGCCGGCCTCCTCCTTGAGGTACAGCGCGGGGTGGTCGCAGATCTGCTTCAGCGCACCCAGCAGCTTCAGCACCAGGCCCCTACGGGCGATGCCGTCAGCCGTCTCGATGGCGTACATCGACTCGCGGACCACCGCCTCGTAGAGGGAGGCCTGTTCGCGGGTGAGCGGGACGGGGTGGTCCGTCTCGGTCTTGGGCGGCAGTTCGGGGACGATGCCGGGGTCGGACTTCTTGCGGCGCAGGAGGAAGGGGCGGACCAGACGGGCCAGCCGCTCCACCGCCTCGGTGTCCTCGCCGTTCTCGACTGCTCGCGCGTGGCGGGCGCGGAAGGACTTGAGAGGGCCGAGGAGTCCGGGGGTCGTCCAGTCGAGCAGGGCCCAGAGTTCGGAGAGGTTGTTCTCGACCGGTGTGCCGGTGAGAGCCACGCGCGCGGGGGACGGGATCGTGCGCAGCGCCTTCGCCGTCGCCGAGTACGGGTTCTTGACGTGCTGGGCCTCGTCCGCGACGACCATGCCCCAGTGCTGCTCGGCCAGCCGCGCGGCCGTCGACCGCATGGTGCCGTAGGTGGTCAGGACGAAACCGCCGGCGAGGTCGTCCAGGGTGCGGTCGGGGCCGTGGAAGCGGCGGACGGGGACGCCGGGCGCGAAACGGGCGATCTCCCGCTGCCAGTTGCCGAGGAGCGAGGCCGGGCAGACCACCAGGGTCGGTTCGCGGCGGGCGCGCTTGAGGTGCAGCGCGATCACGGTGATCGTCTTGCCGAGGCCCATGTCGTCGGCGAGGCAGCCGCCGAGGCCCAGGGTGGTCATGAGGTCCAGCCAGGCCAGGCCGCGGAGTTGGTAGTCACGCAGGGTGGCGTGCAGGCCCGGGGGTGGCTCGGCGGGCCGGACTCCCGTCGTCAGACGGTCGCGCAGGGCGGCCAGCGCGCCGACCGGTACCGCCTCGACCGTCTCGCCGTCGACCTCGGCGCTGCCGGTGAGGGCGACGGAGAGGGCGTCGACCGGGTCGAGCAGGCCCAGTTCGCGCTTGCGGGCCTTGCGGACGAGCGCTGGGTCGACCAGCACCCACTGGTCACGCAGCCGCACGACGGGCCGGTGCGCCTCGGCGAGCGCGTCCATCTCGGCCTCGGTGAGCGGGTCGCCGCCGAGCGCCAACTGCCAGCGGAACTGGAGGAGTTCCTCGCTCTCGAAGAAGCCGGTGCCGTCGGTCGCCGAGCCGGGGGCCGGGCGGACGACGGCGGCTGCGCTGAGGTCCTGCGCCAGGTCCCGGGGCCAGTGCACGGCGACCCCGGCGGCCGCGAGCCGGGTCGCGGCGACGCCGAGCAGTTCGCCCAACTCGTGCTCGGACAGGGCCAGTACGTCGGGGACGTCCTGCTCGGCGAGCCGGTCCAGGGGCGGCCAGACCCGGGCCGCGCGCCGCACGGCGAGGGCCGCGTCCACCCGCGCGCGGGGCCCGAAGACCGCGTCCGCCTCGCCCGCCCACAGGGCCGCCGCGTCGGCGACGAGCGTGGGGTCGGCGAGGCTGTGCACCTGGACGATCGCGGCACCGGCGCTGCGGACCTGCTCGTCGGCGTCGAACAGGTCGTAGGCCGACAGGTCGAGGCGGAGCGAGATCCGCACGCCCGCGTCCATGCCCGCGGCGACCTCCGCGGCCCAGTCCTGCGCACCCGGCAGATGCTGCGGGCGGCGGTCGGCGAAGGGCCTCCCGGAGGCGAAGGGGGCGGCGGGGGTGCGCGGGAGGGTGTCGGCGACGGCGTCCAGGAAGGCGCGCAGCAGCGCCTCCGGCTCGGGCAGCCGCAGCGGGCCGGGGCCGGGCAGGGGCACCGCATGGCCTTCGTACGGCAGGGCGGCGGCGAGGGCGCGCAGGTGCGCGACGTCGTCGGGGTCGAGGGGGCCGGCCCGCCAGGCGTCGTGCCCCGTGGCGGTCAGGCCGGGGAGCAGGCGGCCGCGGGCGGCGAGCCGCAGGGCGTGCAGGGCGGCGGCGCCCCAGCAGGCGGTGGCGGGGTGGGCGGCGGGGTCGCGCCGGGCGCGCGCGAGAAGGGGCAGGGCCTCGGCCAGGGGGAGGGTGAGCGCGGGGGCGGTGCGGCGGCGGACACCGGCGCCGTGAGGTCGTACGACCGTCAGGTCCGTGAGAGCCGCGGAGGCGTCCGGCAGCGGGCCGTCGTCGGGGTCCCAGAAGGCCATGCGGCCCTCGCGCGGGAGGGGTGCGGGGAGGAAGACGGCGGCGAGGCGCGCGGAGAGCGGCCGGGTCGCCCGCTCGGCCACCGCCGTGGCCGTGTCACTCATACGTCCTGCCACCTCCTCACCCGTGTGTCGGATCAGACGTCTACGACTCTACGGGCGGGGTCTGACAATCGGCTCCGGCGACGGGCCGTACGCCCTGCTACGGGACCGTGCGCGAGACGACGTACACCATCGGGTTGGCCGGGTCCGCGGTGTTCACCACGATGTCCTGGGTCGGCGCCGGGTTCTTCTGCTTGTGGACCAGGCCCGCCCAGGGGCCGGGGCCGCTGAAGGTCCAGCCGGTGATCTTCTGGTCGCGGGCGCCGATGGTGATGTCGCCCTTCTTGAGATCGTCGCGGCCGACGCCGACGCCGGCGAGGAAGGTGTCCAGGCCCGCGTTGGAGGTGCGGAACTGGACGTAGAGGCGGCTGGTCTTCCAGTTGTTGGTCTCGTAGTAGGCGATCTGGTCCGCGGGGTGCGGGACCGGCACCTGGTACAGCCGGCGCTGGACCTTCGACGGGTATCCGGCGCTGAGGCCGGTCGCCGAGTACTTCTCCTCCTTGTCCTTGCCGCTGTTGCGGCTCTGGTTGGCGGAGATCACCAGATAGCCGGCCGGGACGCCGATGAGCAGCACGATGATGAGCAGCGTGAGCGCCCGGCGGCGGTTGCGGTGGCGGCGGTCCTCGGTCGGGCGGGGCGGCTCGTCCGGTGAGTGGGCCGCCTGGCGGGGCAGCGAGGCCGTCACAGGGACTCCCGGGTGGTGCGGCGGGCCTCCGTGTACTTCGCGTAGCGCTCGTACCGCTCGACGCGGCGTCGGTTGGCACGCCGGAAGCGGCGGGCGACCAGCCGCGCCAGGTCCGCGGCGCCGACCATGCCGGCCTCGGGGCCGAGCTGGGCTCGGACTATGCGCGCCTCGGGGCGGTAGCCGCGGCCGGTGAGCTGGCGCTTGAACGCGTCCCGCGCGGGGCCGATCAGCAGCTCGTCGGCGGCCGAGACACCGCCGCCGATCACGAAGCAGGACGGGTCGAGGGCGGCGGCGAGGTTGGCGATGCCGACGCCGAGCCACTGGCCGATGTCCTGGAGCAGCTCGATGCACATCGCGTCGCCGTCGCGGGCCAGCTCCGTGATCATCGGGCCGGTGATGTCGCCGATCTGGCCCTTGACGTGCTCGATGATCCCGTACGCCACCGGGGAGTCGGCGGCGGCCAGTTCCTTGGCCTCGCGGACCAGCGCGTTGCCGGAGCTGTACTGCTCCCAGCAGCCGCGGTTGCCGCACGGGCAGCGGTGCCCGCCGGGGACGACCTGCATATGGCCGAACTCACCCGCGACGCCGTACTTGCCGCGCTTGACCTGGCCGTCCTCCAGGATCGCGCCGCCGATGCCGGTGCCGAGCGTGATCATGACGAGGTGGTCCTCGCCGGCGCCGGCGCCGAAGCGCCACTCGGCCCAGGCGGCGGAGTTGGCGTCGTTGTCGACCAGGACGGGCACGGCGAGGCGGCCCGCGAGGCGGTCGCGCAACGGCTCGTTGCGCCAGGACAGGTGGGGGGCGAACAGGATGCGGTTGCGGTCGGCGTCGACCCAGCCGGCCGCACCGATGCCGACCGCGTGCACGTCATGCCGGTCGGAGAGGTCCAGGACCAGCTCGACGATGGTGTCCTCGACGACCTTCGGGCTCTTGGACTTGTCCGGCGTCTCGGTCCGGAGCTTCTCCAGGATGTTGCCGTCGGCGTCGACGACTCCCGCCATCACCTTCGTACCGCCGATGTCGATGCCCACGGTGGGCACGCGGGGTGCGGTGAGGTGGGAGCGGCGCTCGCGGGTGCCGACCGTGCGCAGGGCCGGGGCGCGGCGGGAGCCGATCGGGGCGCTGAAGTTGCCGTAGGTGCTCATCGGCCTCGATTCTGCCTCACCGCCGGTATGGGTGCCGTACGGGGAAACACCGAGACGGTTTCGGACGGCCCCAATGTCCTGACATTGCGACCAAGTCGGTCCTGTTCAAGTGACCGCCCGGGCGATTCCCTACGGCCTCACGAGCAGCTGGAACTCGAAGGAGTAGCGGGTCGGCCGGTAGGTGTGCGTGCCGAACTCGACCGCGCGGCCGGTGTCGTCGAAGGTCACCCGCTGCATGGTGAGCAGCGGGGCGCCCTCCTCCTCGGCGAGCCGCTCGGCCTCGGCGGCGGTGGCGGCACGGGCGCCGATGGACTGGCGGGCGCTGTGCAGGGTGATCCCGGCGGAGCGCATCATCCGGTACAGGCCGGTGGACTCCAGCTGGGCGGTGTCCAGGTCGAGCAGGCCCGGCGGGATGAAGTTGCACAGGTACGCCATCGGCTCGCCGTGCGCGAGGCGCAGCCGCTCGACGCGGTGCACGTCACTGTCCTCGGCAACGCCGAGGGCGGCGGCGACCTCGGCGGAGGCCGGGACGACGGTGTTGACGACGACCTTGGTCGCCGGGCGCTGGCCGGCCGTCTCCAGGTCGTCGTAGAGGCTGCTGAGCTCCAGCGGGCGCTTGACCTGGCTGTGCACGACCTGTGTGCCGACGCCGCGACGGCGTACGAGCAGGCCCTTGTCGACGAGCGACTGGATGGCCTGGCGGACGGTCGGCCGGGACAGGCCGAGGCGCGCGGCGAGCTCGATCTCGTTGCCCAGCAGGCTGCCGGGGGTGAGCGTTCCGTGCTCGATCGCGGCCTCCAGCTGCTGGGACAGCTGGAAGTACAACGGCACCGGGCTGCTCCGGTCCACACTGAGGTCGAGTGTCACGGTCGGGTCCACATCTGGTTTCGGCACGGGCCGAGCGTAGCTCCGTGGCCGGTTGACGGGAAGTTGTGTAGTCAGATTGTCCAGACATATGCATTGACAGCGGGAGGTCCGCGGCCACACTTTGTTCACATGCGCATCGGGGTCATCGGGACGGGCCGGATCGGCACTATTCACGCGAACACGCTCAGCCGGCATCGCGACGTCGGGTCCCTCATCCTCACGGACTCGGACGGCACGCGGGCCCAGGAGCTCGCGCACCGGCTGGGCGAGACGGCCGCGCCGGGGGTGGACGAGATCTTCCAGTGGGGCGTCGACGCCGTGGTGATCACCACGGCGACGTCGGCGCACGCCGAACTGATCGGTCGGGCAGCACGCTCGGGGCTCCCGGTCTTCTGCGAGAAGCCGATAGCTCTCGACCTGCCGGGCACCCTGCACGCCATCGAAGAGGTGGAGACGGCCGGGACGGTCCTCCAGATGGGCTTCCAGCGCCGCTTCGACGCGGGGTACGCGGGCGCGCGGGAGGCGGTGCGCTCGGGACGGCTCGGGCGGCTGCACACCGTACGGGCGCTCACCTCCGACCAGGCGCCGCCGCCCGCCGCGTGGCTGCCGGTGTCGGGCGGGCTGTACCGGGACACGCTGATCCACGACTTCGACGTGCTGCGCTGGGTGACCGGGCACGAGGTGGTGGACGTGTACGCGGCCGGGTCCGACGCCGGGCCCGCGATGTTCCGCGAGGCGGGCGACGTCGACACGGCCGCGGCCGTCCTCACCCTCGACGACGGCACGCTGGCCACGGCGACGGCGACCCGGCTGAACGGGGCGGGCTACGACGTCCGCATGGAACTCGCCGGGGAGCTGGACCAGATCGTGGTCGGCCTGGACGACCGCACCCCGATCGCGTCCACCGAGCCGACGGGTCCGCCGGCCGCGGACAAGCCGTGGGCGGGGTTCCTGGAGCGGTTCGGACCGGCCTACGAGGCCGAACTGAACGCGTTCGTCGAGGTCGTACGAGGTGAGCGCGCCAACCCCTGCGACGGGCGCGAGGCGTTGCAGGCGCTGCGGATCGCCGAGGCGTGCGAGGTGTCACGGCGGGAGCGGCGGCCGGTGCGGTTGGCGGAGCTGCCGGGCTGACGCCGCAGCCCCATGGGATTCACCACCGCACCGGAAGACTCCGCATCCCCCGCATCAGCATCCCCGGCAGCCACTCCCCCGGCGGGCCGTCGAGGGCCAGTTCCGGTGCCCGCTCCAGCAGCGTGCGGATCGCCGTACGGCCCTCCAGTCGGGCCAGGGGTGCGCCCAGGCAGTAGTGGATGCCGTGGCCGAAGGCGAGGTGGCCGCGGGTGTCGCGGTGGAGGTCGAAGCGGTCGGGGGCGGGGTAGCGCGCCCCGTCGCGGTCGGCGGCGGTGAGGCCGACCATCACCGCGTCGCCCCGCGCTATGTGCCGACCGCCGATCTCCAGGGGCTCGGCGGCATAGCGGAACGTGCCGTTCTCCACCGGGCCCTCCCAGCGCAGCGTCTCCTCGATCGCGCCGTCGATCAGGCTCATGTCGGCGCGCAGGGCGGCGAGTTGGCCGGGGTGGGTGAGCAGGGCGTACACCCCGCTGGTGATGAGGTTGACGGTGGTCTCATGGCCCGCGATCAGCAGGACGAAGGCCATGCCGCGCAGTTCCTCCGGGGAGAGGCGGTCGCCGTCCTCGGCGGTGGTGCGGATGAGGTCGCCGAGGAGGTCGCCGCTCGGCCCGGCGCACCTCTTGTCCTCGATGAGGCCGGTGAGGTACTCGGCGAGCCGGACGAACGCGTCGTACTCGCTCTCGGCGCTGGTGGGGGCGACGGCCTCGCCGGAGATCTTGCGGAACTCCGTGCGGTCCAGCTCGGGGACGCCGAGGAGTTCGCAGATGACGGTCAGCGGCAGCGGGTAGGCGAGGGACTCCACGAGGTCGGCGCGGCCCTGCGGGAGCATCTCGTCGAGCAGGTCGTCGGTGATCCGCTGGATCCTGGGCCGGAGCTCCTCCACGCGGCGCATGGTGAAGGCGCGGGAGACCAGGGAGCGCAGCCGGGTGTGCTGGGGCGGGTCGGCGACCAGGAGGTACTTGCCGATCAGCTCCTCGTCGAGGAACGTCACGCCGATCTTGCGGCCGTCCTTGGACAGGCGCGGGTCGGTGAGGGCCGCGCGGGCCTCCTCGTACCCCACGATCAGCCACGTCTCGTGGTGGGCGTCGGGCGACGGCAGCCGGACCCGGTGCACCGGTCCACGGGCGCGCAGGCGCGCGTACACCGGATGCGGATCCGTGCGGAACGCCGGGCCGTACTCCCCCAGGTCGATCACTTCGCTCATCCTGGTCCCCTCCCCGTTGCCCCCACAACGCGCGGGGCCGCCCGCTAGTGCCCGTCCTCCTCCAGTTCCTCCAGAAGACCCGCGTCGTACGCGAGGAGGGCGATCTGCACCCGGTTGTTGAGGTCGAGCTTGGCGAGGACGCGGGAGACATGGGTCTTGACGGTGGCGACGCTCATGTAGAGCTCCGCGGCGATCTCGGCGTTGGACAGGCCGCGGCCGACGGCCACCGCCACCTCGCGCTCACGGTCGTTGAGGGCGGCGATGCGCTCCCGCGCGCGCGTGCGGCGCGTGTCGGCGGCGCCCGCCGCGTGCCGCATCAACTGCCGGGTGACGGTGGGCGACAGGACGGGGTCGCCGGCCGCGACCCGGCGCACCGCGTCGACGATCTCGGCGGGCGGTGTGTCCTTCAGGACGAACCCGGCGGCACCCGCGCGCAGCGCGCGCAGCACCTGGTCGTCGGCGTGGAAGGTGGTGAGGAGCACGACCTGCGGGGCGTCGGGGCGGGCGCGCAGCCGCTCGGTGGCGGTCAGGCCGTCCATGGACGGCATCCGGATGTCCATGAGGACGACGTCCGGGCGGCTGCGCTCGACGAGCGCCTCGACATCGCTTCCGTCCGCGGCCTCCCCGACGATCTCGATGCCGTCGGCACCACCGATCATCAGGGACAGGCCGGCCCGCACCAGCGGATCGTCGTCGACGAGGAGCAGTCTGATCGCGGTCATGGGGCTTACGTAATCACGGTTTCGAGGGGCGCACTTGCCATGCCGTCAGCCGCGCAGCCGCACTCCGTGCCGGGTCTGCAAGCGGTGGACCTCCCACCAGGCCACCGCGCACACCGAGGCCGGGCCACCGACGAACGCCAGGACCGAGACGAGGGGCGGTCCGGGCGGCGGTCCGCCCGCGGCCAGGCTGATGATCGCGAACTCCCACACCAGGACGCCGGTGAGCAGGGCGGGCAGCGCCGCGTGCACCTCGGCGGAGTTGAAACCGCTGCGCACGGCGGGGCCGGTGGCGAACACCAGGAAGAAACCCAGCCAGTACAGGGGCACCATGAGCACGATGACGAGCCAGGACACGGCGGCGGTGGACTGCCCCTCGTGGTCGAGCAGCGCGAACATGCCCACGATCAGGAAAATCGCCGTCACCGCGCCGACGTACCACAGGGCGGCCTTGCCCGCGGCACGCATCCGCTGCCCCATGTGCGGCCTGGCGTGCGGCGGCGCCCAGCGGTACAGCACGGCGATCACCACGGGGGCGCTGAGCAGCAGCAGCGGCGGGGTGACCACGAGCCGTATCAGGTACTGCGCCTGCACCTCGCCGAAGTCCTCCGGCTTGCCGTAGGCGACGAGCAGGGCGAGGGTCATGGCGGCCGCGCTCAGGGTCCGCGCCTTCTGGAGGCGTGTCACCTGCGGGTCGTGGTAGAGGCGGTGGGCGCGCGGCGGGAAGAGGCGGTGCGCCCGGACGCGGGCCGAGCGGGCGAACACGTACCCCACCATCAGGAAAGGCACCACGAACCAGGTGCACGGCACCAGCAGGAACAGCCATACGCAGCCGTGGATCCGCTGCCGTCCGCTGCGCAACAGGTCGCGCAGAGGCGGCCATTCGGCGCCGCGCAGACCGCCCAGCAGGCCACCCGGGCGCGGCTGCGGCTGCGGGACGTACGGCGGGTAGGGGTTGGGGTACGGATACGGCTGGGGCGGGACGTAGGGCCCGGTGTTCGGCGGAGGCGGTGGCGGTGGCGGGCCGTACGGGCCGGGGTTCGGTGGTGGTGGCTGATACGGCGGCTGGTACGGATTGTTGGGTCCCCCGAAGCTCACGCTGCTGTTCCTTCCGGTGTTCACGGTGCGATGCATTCCAGTCAACTCGCTTCACGCCCCCGGGTCAGGGGGTTGCGCGGATCCGACCCGCACACGCCCCGTGAACGCCCCGTATGCGCCCTGTCGTTGCTGGCAAGATCGCCGTATGCGCACCGTGTACGCCTTGTTCGTGGGCATCGATGACTATCCGGGCCGCCACCGGCTGCGAGGCTGTGTCAACGACGCCCGGGAAGCGGAGAGTTGGCTGCGGCGGCAGACCGGGACGCTGACGCCCGTGGTCAAGGCCCTGCACGACGGGGAGGCCTCCAGGGCGGCCGTGCTGGCGGCCGTGGAGCGGCATCTCGGGCAGTGCGGGCCGGACGACACCGCGCTGTTCTGGTTCAGCGGACACGGCAGCGAGTACCGCACCGACGATCCGCGTGAGGCGACCGGCTGGGCGCAGGCGCTGGTGTGCCAGGACAGTCTGGGGCCGGGCGGCCAGCCGATGCTCCAGGACAGCGAACTCGGCGCGCTGCTCGACGGCATCGCGGCGCGCGGCACCCATGTCCTCGCGGTCCTCGACTGCTGCCACGCGGGCGGCGCGACCCGCGACCTCGGCTTCGGGCCGCCCGGCGGGACGGGGCGAGGAGTCGACTGGCAGCCCTGGTGGCGGATCCCGGCCTGGGTCCGCGAGGTCGGCGGCGCGGGTGCCGAGGCGGCCCGGCATGTGCTGCTCGCGGCCTGCCGTCCGGACGAGCGGGCGCACGAGAACGCCATCGGCGGACGGTACCGCGGCTACTTCAGTCACGCGCTGCTGGGCGCGCTCGACCGGCTGGGGCCCGCCGCCGCGTACGGCGCGCTGCACGCGCTGGCGGAGGAAGGGGTGCGCGCGAGGACACCGTTCCAGCATCCCCAGCTGCGCGGCCCGGAGAACGGCGGCTTCCTGTCCGGGGCCCCTGTCTCGGCCGAGCCGTTCCTGCTGCGGCACACGACGTCCGGCTGGGAGGTCAACTGCGGCCGGGCACACGGGCTGCGGGCGGCCGGCGCGGAGTTCACGCTGATGGGCGGGCACGCGTCCCGCAAGGTCGTCGTACGCCATGTGCTGCCCGAGTCCTGTCTGGTGGATCCGGACGGCTGGCAACCCGGGCCGCACGACCGGCACTTGGCGCATCCGGTGACGCCGACCGCGCTCGCGTTCACGCCCGCCGCCGTGACGCTCGCCGGGGACGCCGGGGCCGTACGGCTGCTGTCGGAGGCCATGGCGCCGGTGCCGGTGCTCGCCGTCGGCGGGGAGGGGCTGCCGTTGCGGGTGGACGTGGCGGGCGGATGGGCTCGGGTGTCGGGCGGGGCCGGGTATCCGGTGCCCGATCTGCCGTTGCGGACGCGGGCGGACGCGGAGCGGGTCGTCGACTGCCTGGCGCACCTGGCCCGTTGGCATCACATCCTGGAGCTGCGCAATCCCGACGCCCTGCTGTCGTCGCTGGTCCGCGTGACCGTCGAGGGCACTTCGGTGGGGCGGGTGGAGCACTGCGCGGACGGCGAGATCGTCTGCGGGTACACCCTGGACGGCCGGGAACCGCAGGTGATGGTCCGCGTCCACAACGTCTCCGACCGCCAACTGTGGTGCGTACTCCTGGATCTGACGGACCGCTACGCGTGCTCTCCGCACCTGTACGAGGGTGAGTTCGTCGCGCCCGGCAAGGCCGGTTCAGCGCGGCGCGGGGAGCCGGTGTGGCTGCGGCTGCCGCCGGGGCGGGCGTTGCTGCGGGGAGCCTTCGCGCGGGACTGGCTGAAGGTGATCGTGACCGAGAACGAGCTGAACCTCGCGCCGTTCCGGCTGCCCGCCTGGCCTCCCGCCGACCTCGCCGCGGGGCCCCGCGAGAGCGAAGCGGGCGGTGAGGGCGGCCTGTTGCGGCTCACTTCGCCGGTGCACAGGCGGGACGCGGGCGGGCCTGCGGACAGTGTGGGCCGCTGGGGCACGGCCCAGGTCGTGGTGCGCACCCAGGTCACCTGAACCCGGTTCACCAGCCCAGGTGAGTGAAGCCGGCCCAGGCGGTCAGGTCGGCTCCGCTGATCCGGCGGACGCGGCCCTGGAGTTGGGCCGGCATGCCGGGCGGGGCCGTGCGGTGGTCGTCCAGCATCCACAACTGCGCGCTGCGCAGGGCGGGTCCGGGCGCGAGGCCGTCGCGGCTGATGAAGTGGTGGGTCATGTACATCAGCAGGGACGTCGCCTCGTCGGGCACCGGCCACAGCGAGCCGATCACCGAGCGGGCCCCGGCCACGAGGAACGCGGTGGACAGGCTGTACGCCTCGTCGTAGCCGCGCCCCGACACATTGGTGCGGCACGCGGCGAGGACGACCAGCTCCAGCTCCCGGAAGCGGCTGCTGCCCTCGGTGAGCTCCTCGGCCGCCAACTCACCGCCGGACAGGGCGAGATAGGCGCTGTGCCGCTCGCCCTGGCGCACCACGCCGTGGCAGGCGAGGTGCAGCAGTCCGCCGCGCTGCCGGCGCAGCCAGTCGGTGACGGCGGCAGGCGTGGCCTCGCCGGGGCCCAGGTGTTTGCCCTCCGGGTGGAAGGCGCGGCGGATGGCCTCCGCCTCCTCGCCCGCGTGGTGGAGGTCGCGGGTGGGGTTGCCGACGACGAGGGCCTGCCTGACCCGGGCGGCGGGCCGGGCGGCCACCTCGCACAGCAGCCGGGCCGAGGGCAGATAGGAGACGTCCACCTCCTGGCAGGCGTGCCGGCCGCGCCGGCCGGGCATCCGGGCCGCGTGCCACGGCACGGCGCCGAGCTCCGCCATGGGCACCAGCACGACGGAAGGCACCCGGCCGTAGCCGCGCGGAAGGTGCTCGAGGAGCGGCCCCATCACCGCCGTACCGGCCCAGTCGCAGAGCCGTTCCAGGGCGGCCCGGCTCACCTCCGGGCGGGGCGGCGGAGCGGGGGTGGGGTCGGTGGGCGGGCCGCCGGCGTCACGGCCGGGGGTGCCGGTGGCGCGGTAGGTGGCCAACTCCGGTGCCTCGACGAGGAGTCGGGGCAGCGGCACGGCCCGGGTGCTGCCGTCGGCGGAGACGATGAGCGCCTGCCCTTCGTCGGCGTACCGGCCGAAGACCATCCGGTCCGTCAGGCTCACGGCCTCCGCGCTGCCGGGGACGAGGTAGACGAGGGCGGCCGCCCCTATGGCGCGCAGGGCCGCGCCGATCTCCTCGGGGGACGGCGCGTCCAGCAGTCGCTGCCGCAGCGGGGACGCGGAGAGCACCTGGAGGACCCGGCGGCGTAACCGGCTGGACGGGCCGGAGACGGGCAGCTGCCCTCCGAGGGTCAGCCCGGCCTCCGGCTGAGGCGCGACCGCGCCGCCGGCGCGGCGCCATTCGTCGGCGAGTTCCGGCTGTCCCGCGGCGGCCAGCAGGTCGGGCACGGTGGTCGCCACCGTCGCGGCGTGCAGGGCGAGTCCGCGTCCGGCGTCGAGGGCGCGGACGGCGTCGGCGTGGGCGCCGTCGGCGATGCACCAGCGGGCCACGTCGAGCGCGTTCTCGCCGGCCCGCCGGGCGGTCTCGGCGGCGTGGGCGGTACCGGACTGGAGGATGCCCTGCCAGGCCGCGGCCCGCAGCGCGTCGAGGCCGACGCGCCGGGACTCGTCGTGGTTGCGGCGCTTGGCGTGGCGGTCGCGTGGATGCAGGTAGTCGCCGCGCACCCGGTACGCCATGCCGAGCGCCATCCCGGTGTTCCCCCAGATCGGATGATCCGGTCCGCCGGTCAGCTTGAGGGTGTGCCGCAGCCAGGAGATGCCCTGGTCCAGGTAGTGGGGGCAGTCGGCGCGGGGTGCGATGGCGTTCATGGCGAGCATGCAGTGGGTCATGCCGAGGATGCCGGCGTTGCGGAGCCATCGTTCGTCGTCGGGCTCCAGCAGGTCCATGGCGCCCTCGACCAGGGCGAGCGCCTCGAGCGTGCCCCGGTGGTCGCCGGCGAGTATGGCGCGCGTCGCCCGGGTGAGACCCACGTCGCCGAGCCGGTCGATCCGCACGTTCTCCGGGACTGTGGCGAGTTGCCGTCGCACCTCGTCCAGGGGAGTCGCGGGCGGGAAGTCCGCCGCGGTGAGGTCTTCGCCCGTTCGGCGGGCGCGGAGGACCACCAGGTTGCCGCGAGCGGCGTCCAGGATGGCCTCCAGGTTGGGCCGGTCCATCTGGTCGGGCGACATGCGCGCCAGGCCGGACTCCATCTCCGCGATGCGCAGGGCGAGTTCGGCCTCGTCCTCGCGCCGGGTGGCCTGGTGGGAGCGGTATCCCGCCAACTGCACGGCCACGGCCAGGCGCTGCTGCTCGCCGAAGGCGGGGGAGTCGGCGAGCCGGGCCAGGTCCTCGACGGCGGAGTCGAAGTCGTCCTCGCCGCCGCCGAGTTGGGCCAGGAGGATACGGGCTGCGGCATGGGAAATCTCGACCGCGTCCCGCTGGGGGCTGCCGGGCGGCAGCATGTCGCGAGCCTTCTCCAGGCGGGCCAGCGACGCCTCCAACTCCGCGGGGTTGCCCAGGTGATGCATCGCCGGCACGCCGCTCGCGCCCAGGACGCCGGCCTGCCAGGCCTGTTCCTGCGGCCCGTACATCCGCGCCTCGTCGAGGAGTTCCCGCTGCCGTCCCTCGTCGAAAACCGGCCGGTCGAACATCAGGTGGGGAAGGATGCTGATGATCTGCCCCGCGCGCAGTCCGGACATCGTGGTGCCCCGGGGCAGCGCCTTCCAGTCGTCGTAGAGCATGTCGTACGCCTCGCGTCCTGAGGCACAGCCGAGATGGTCGAGCACCAGGGAGGTGAGCCGGGCCATGTCCAGGGCGTCGTTCGCCCCCTGCCGCACGCCCTGCTGGATCTCGTAGAGCAGCGCGTGCAAGTCGTAGGCGTGCTGCGGCACTTCGGTTCTTCCGTTCCGGCCGCCGTGGCGCGGCCTGAGTCCTGTACGACACGAGGACGCCACCGAGCCCGGCGCTCCCCCCTCCTCGGCCCCGAGGCCGACGGACGACACCCCTGTGATCACCGGCCCGCCGCATCGGCCACGAGTACCGCACTGCGGACCACGCTAGCGGGTTCGGGGGGCGGGGAACGGGGCGTTGATGGGACGTCACCTGGTCGTGGATGGGGCGGAGTTGGGGCGGGCGGAGTCATGGGCGGCCCTCCAGCTCCCAGCGGCGCCACCCCTCACCCCCACGGCAGCCAGGCCCGTACCCCGAATCCTCCGCCCCTCTCCGGACCGTGTTCCAGGTGGCCGCCGGCCAGGGTCGCTCGTTCGGTCAGGCCGATCAGGCCCTGGCCGGAGCCGGGTACGGGGGTCACCTCGCCGTCGGGTGCCGGGTTGTGGACGGAGACGGTGAGGCCTTCTCCGGGGGCGCCCTCGACCGAGACGGTGACCTCGGTGCCGGGGGCGTGTTTGCGGGCGTTGGTGAGGCCCTCCTGGGCGATGCGGTAGGCGGTGCGGCCGACGGAGGCGGGGACGGCGGCGGGGTCGGTGACGCGGGTGTCGAGGACGACCTTCATGCCGGCCTCGCGCGACTCGGCGACCAGCGCGTCCAGGGCGGCGAGGGTGGGCTGCGGGCGGCCCGTGTCGTCCTGGTCGCCGGCCCGCAGGACGCCGATGATCTCCCGCAGGTCCTGGAGGGCCTCGTGGGCGCTCTCCCGGATCACGCCGGCCGCCCGGGCGACCTCCTCCTGGGGTGCGTCGGGCCGGAACTCCAGCGCGCCCGCGTGCACGCTGAGCAGGGTGAGCCGGTGGGCGAGGACGTCGTGCATCTCGCGGGCGATGGCCTCGCGGGCCAGCCGCTGCGCCTGCTCGGCACGGAGCCGGGCCTCGGTCTCGGCGCGCCGGGCGCGGTCCCGGAGGCTCAGCATCAGCTGCCGCTTGGAGCGCACGACCAGGCCGCAGGCGATGACCACCGTGACCATCAGCAACGTCATGACGACCGAGACGAAGTACGGCAGGTCGACGTCGGGACGCATCCAGTAGTAGAGCGGGATCAGCGCGATGTTGATGCCGCCCACCCAGGCCACGTACCGGAAGGGCCGGTGCACGGCGAGGGTGAACAGGGCGATCAGACAGGCGCCGCCCGCGGTGTCGGAGACGAGCCCCACGGGGACCGTCGCGACGGCGAGCCCGAGCGGCCAGCGGCGGCGCAGCCAGACCGCGCCGCAGGCGACCGCGCCGATCAGCTGGTCGAGGTGGGCGAGGTTGTCGGAGACATCCGGGTTGCGGGCGAGCTTGTCCGCGCCGATCAGGCCGATGGTCACGGCGACGACGAAGCAGCTGAAGTCGACGAGCCAGTCGCGCGCGGTGCGCCGGGGCCGGCGGCCGGCGCGGTCGGCGTCCGGGTCGAGTTCGTTCAGGACGGCCGAGGGCAGCAGCCAGCGCCGGCCCGCGAAGAACTGGGGTACCGCTGTCTGCTTGTCACCGCTCACGGTCGACAAATCTACGCACGGAACCCCGGCGACACCTCCACGCGGACCGGATCACCTACCAAAGTCGCGGGAGAGGCGACTTTCGGCGCGGCGGGGTCGCGGGCACCGGGTACTTCCGGCGGACGTGGCTCGCCCCGCGGCCGATGACTGTGGGGGGACCGCGGGGCGAGGGTCGTGCCATGAAGGAATTGCTGGAACTGATCGGATTTCTCGCCCTGGTGCAGGGCGTCGCCGGCCTCGTGAACGAGTTCACCGACTGGCACTGGGGACTCGTGCAGAAGCTGGGCTTCCTCGACGGCCACGAGCTCTACGCGAGCATCGCCCTGGTGGTGCTCGCGATCGCGCTGTTCGCCGCCGCGGAGAGCCGGAAGTCCGGCTGAACGCGGACCGGACCTCCGGCTGGTCGCACTGTTCCTCGACGCCTCGGTGGGGGTTTCGACCGGTCGACTCAGCAGCCGTAGTCGATCAGGTCGAACGTGGCGTAGTGGTCCGCGGTGTAGTAGTCCTCCTGGTACTCCTCACCCGTCACGATGCGGCGCGCACCGCGCGTGGAGGAGCCGGGGGTCTTGACCGTGTACTCGTGGTAGTACCCGGTGGACTGCGAGGGCAGGACGCCTTCGCGGTTCTGGAAGACGACGCCGTCCTGGGAGTACGGGTAGGGGCCACCCTGTTCGATGAGCCTCAGGGTGTCGTACGCCTGGGAGGGCAGGTCGCTGTAGCAGATGTTGCCGACGGCGGCGGCTGCGGGGGAAGCCGTGGCGACGGTGCCGCCGACGAGGAGGGCGGACAGGACGGCGGCTGCGGCGCCGATGCGAGCGATTCGTGGGGGGAATCTCATGCGCTCATGATGACGCGCGTAGACAGTGGCATGTCAATGACAACTCCGGAGATTTTCCCGTCAAGTCCGATGAGTTTTCCGGAAGTTAACTTGTGGCCCTGCGTCCCCACGCGGTCCCCACAAGCACCAGCGCGCCGCCCGCGAGACCGAGCGCGCCGAGGCGTTCGCCGCCGAGGGCGATGCCCGCGAGGGCGGCCCACAGGGGCTCGGTGCCGAGCAGCAGGCTGACCCGGGACGGGGAGGTGCGGCGGACCGCCCACATCTGCACGAAGAACGCGAAGAGCGTGCAGAACGCGGACAGGAACAGCAGCCCGGCCCACTCCCGCGGCCCGAAGTCCGCGGCCGTCCCCCACGGCGTGGCGTCGGCGCCGGTCGACAGCAGCGCGAACACCGCGACGGCGGTGCCGAGTTGGACGGTGGTCAGGGACAGCGCGTCGGCGCCCTCCACCGCCTTGATGCGGGACATGGCGAGCACGTGGACGGTACGGGCGAGCGCGGCGAGCAGCATGAGCAGGTCACCGAGGGAGGGCCGGGTGAAACCGCCGCCCTGGGTGAGCAGGACGACGCCGAGCACGGAGAGGGCGGCGGCGCCGAGGAAGGCCCGCGAGGGGCGGGTGCGGGTGACGGCGGCCTCGGCGAGCGGCGTGAAGATCATGGTGAGGCTGATGATGAGGCCGGCGTTGGTCGCCGAGGTGTGGACGACGCCGTACGTCTCCAGGAGGAAGATCCCGCTGAGGATCAGCCCGAGCACCCCGGCACCCCGCCACTGCGCGCCGCTCAGGGCGAGCAGCGCGCGCCGTCCGGCGACGGCGAGGGCCGGCAGGACGATCGCGAAGCGCAGCACCAGGACCGCGAGCACGGTGCGCGCGGTGGTGATGTCCTTGGCGGCGAGATAGCTCGCGCCCCACACGACCGCCACGAGCAGGACGGGCAGGTCGGTCAGCCAGGTGCGGCGGGGCGCGAGAGTGCCGGGTACGGCGATCGAGGACATCGGTGCGGCTCTCCCGGTCTCCGTCTGGGGTGTGGAGACGCCGGTGGCTCGCACGTGGAGCGATCACCGTACCCGCGTGGCTGACCTGGGGCTAGGCGTTTTCCGGGAGGCCGAACGTGCCGTACCGCGGGCGGCCCGTCTTGTCGTACGTCTGGATGGAGACGCCCTTGGAGGTGACGAGCCCGGCGCGGTGCTCGAAGGCGGTCGGGAGGCTGCCCTCGGCGAAGAGGCGGCGGCCGGCGCCCAGGACGACCGGGACGGTGATCACATGGAAGGTGTCGATCAGGTCCAGGTTCAGCAGGGACTGCACGAGGGCTCCGCTGCCGTGGACCTGGAGCTCGCCGTCGGTGTGCTCCTTGAGGGCGGTGACCTCCTTGGCGAGGTCGTCGCCGATCACGGTGGTGTGGGCCCACTCAGGGTCGGTGAGGGTGGCCGAGGGGACGTACTTCGGCAGGGCGTTGAGCCGGTCGGCGATGAGGTTGTCGGGGTCGGTCACCTTCGGCCAGTACGCGGCGAAGATGTCGTACGTACGACGGCCGAGGAGGAACGCGCCGACCTGGCCGAAGACCTCGGTGACGAAGCGGCCGAAGTCCTCGTCGTCGTACGGGACCATCCAGCCGCCCTGCTCGAAACCGCCCCGGGGGTCCTCCTCGGGGCCGCCCGGGGCCTGGTAGACGCCGTCGAGGCTGACGAAGATCTGGGAGACGAGCTTGCCCATGGCGGGTGCCTTCTCTCGTGGGTGGGGTCTGTTCTCATCAGCTCAGACCCCACCGGCACCGGCAACTCATCGGTCCTACGAGGGCTCAGCCCGCGTGCGTGGAGAACAGGCCGCCCGTCGGGCCCTGCTTGTCGCCGCCCTGCGCCTTCTTCAGGGCGTTGGCGAGGCTCTCGATGGTCAGGGACTGGAGGATGACGCGTCCGTTGCCCTCCAGGGTGGCCAGGGAGAGGCCCTCGCCGCCGAACACGGCGTTCATCAGGCCCTGACGGTTGAGGCCGCCGACGCGCTGGACGCCGTACTGGATGCCCTCCTCGAAGGCGACGACGCAGCCGGTGTCGACCTCGATGCGGCCGCCGAAGTCGGCCGGGTTGAGGTCGATGAAGTTGCCGGCGCCGGCGATGATCACGGTGCCGCGGCCGGTGAACTTCTCCAGGATGAAGCCCTCGCCGCCGCTGCGGCCGGTCCGGCCGCCCTGGAAGGCGATGCCGAAGTCGACGGTGGACTCGGCGGCGACGAACGCGTCCTTCTCCGCGAACCACGCGCGCGTGCCGTCCAGCTCCAGGGCGCGCATCTCGCCGGGCAGGACGCCCGCGAAGCCGACGGTGCCCTCGCCGCCGGTGGACGTGAAGTACTGGAACGCCAGGGACTCGCCCGCGAGGGCGCGCTGGCCGACCTGCATGGCGGTGCCCATGGCCTGGCGGAGCATCCCTCCCATGCCTCCGGCGCCGCCCTGGGGCTGCTGTCCGCCGGGGTTCGACGGGCCGCTCAGGCGGGTCTCCATGGTGACGTTCGTGGTCTTGAACAGGAACTTTCCGGCCTCGCAGTACACGGTCTGGCCGGGCTGGAGGCTGACGACCGCCATCTGCATGGCGTTGCCGACGATTTCTTGCTGAAGGGTCACGGGAGGAGAACGCGGGAGGCGGAGGGAAGAGTTCCGCTCTTCGGGTTCGGGGTTCGGGGTTCGGGTTCGGGGTTCGGGTTCGGGGTTCGGGCTCGGGGTTCGGGGGTGCGAATTGGGTGTCCGTTCGCCGCCAGCACGCGCGGGTGCGCGCCGCTGAGATGGAGGCATGACAACAACGACTGACGGAACTCTGCACGGCAAGGTCGCCCTCGTCACCGGCGGCAGCCGGGGGATCGGGGCGGCGACGGTGCTGCGGCTCGCGCGGGAGGGCGCGGACGTGGCGCTGACGTACGCGAACGGCAAGGAGGCGGCCGAGGACGTCGTACGGCGTGTCGAGGCGCTGGGGCGGCGTGCGGTCGCCCTGCGGGCGGACTCGGCCGACCCGGAGGAGGCGGCGGGGGCCGTGGCGGGGGCGGCGGAGACGCTCGGCGGTCGCCTGGACGTGCTGGTGAACAACGCGGGTGTGGGGGTGCTGGGGCCGCTGGACGGGCTGTCGCTCGCCGACGTGGACCGGGTGCTGGCCGTGAATGTGCGCGGGGTGTTCCTGGCCTCGCAGGCGGCGGCAGCGCTGATGGGGGCCGGCGGGCGGATCATCACCATCGGTACGTGCATGACCCAGCGGGTGCCCGGGCCCGGTGGCACGCTCTACGCGATGAGCAAGTCGGCGCTGGTCGGGCTGACGAAGGCGCTGGCCAGGGAGCTGGGCGGGCGGGGCATCACGGCGAACATCGTGCATCCCGGGCCGACGGACACCGACATGAACCCGTCGGACGGGCCGTATGCGGCGGCGCAGGCGGCGATGACGGCGCTGGGGCGGTTCGGGACGGCGGAGGAGGTGGCGGGGACGGTCGCGTATCTGGCGGGGGCGGAGTACGTGACCGGCGCCGAGTTCGCTGTGGACGGGGGGCATGCGGCGTGAGGCCTCAACGCCGGACGGGCTGAGCGAGTCGGACCGTCCGGCGTTCGTTCACACAGAGAAGAGCAGCAGGTCAGCCGCCCAGCTCCTGATGCCTCGCCCGCAGCGTCGCCGCGCCCGTCTCCGTCAGCGACCCGAACAACCGCAGCCGTGAGATGCCGCCGTCCGGGAAGATGTCCACGCGCGCGTGGGTGCCGATCGCCGGGGTCGGGAGGACGAAGCGGTGGTTGGTGTCGGGCTGGAGGCGGGTGCGGGGGAGGATCTCCCGCCAGGCGCCCGTCTCGCCGTCCTGGACCGACACCGACGCCCAGCCCGCGCTGTTGCCCTTCAGATACGCCGTGTCGATCTCGATCGCGCGGATCTGGGACTGGGCCACCAGCCGGTAGCGGATCCAGTCATTGCCCTGGTCACGGCGGCGCCGCGTCTCCCAGCCGTCGTCCATCTTGCGGGAGCGCCCCGGCTGGATGGTGTTGGAGGCCGGCGAGTAGAAGAGGTTGGAGGCGTCCTCGGCCCGGCCGCCGTTCTCCAGGGCGACCACGTCGAAGGTGCCGAGGACCGACAGCCACTCGGGGTCGGGGACGACCTCGCCGTACACGCGCAGGCGCGCGATGCCGCCGTCCGGGTGCTGGTTGACGCGCAGGTGCGTGAAGCGCTGCTCGACCGCCACCTCGAAGCCGTTGGCCGCGTGGCCGCCCACCGGCGTGCGCGGGACCAGCGTCGTCCACTTCACGTCGTCGCCGAGGAGCTCCTCCGGGGAGGGCGAACCCGCGACCGACGTGGCCTCGACCGACACCGCCTGCGGGTAGTTGCCGCGGAAGTGGGCCGTGTCGACGACGATCCCGCGGATCACGCCGGGCGCGCCGAGCCGGACCAGCGCCCAGTCGTGGTCCTCGGCCGTCGGCCACGGGTGCTCGGCGGAGACACCGCGGCGGCGCCGCGTCTCCCAGCCGTCCATGATCTTGCCCTTGTGCCCGAAGTGCTCGGGGTCGAACTCGGCGCGCTCGGGCAGGAGCAGGTTCTCGCGCTGGGCGAAGAACTCGTCGTTGGCGGCGATGACTCCGGCGCCGAGCTGCCGGGCGGCGAGGTCGGCGTACTGGGTGAAGGGGAAGTCGGCGGTGCGGTAGTCGGCGTACGGGTCACCGCCGCCGTACGGGTTCGCGTCGCCGGTGAAGCTCGGAATCGCCGTCACGGAGAATGCCTTTCTGAAGAGTCGGCCGCTGCGGGTGCGGTGGTGAAGTCAGGGGGTGCGGGTGAGGAGTTGGCCCTTCGGGTCCGTGAACTCGCCGTCCGCGACGATGCGTTCGCCGCGCAGCCAGGTCGACTTCACCACGCCGTACAGGGTCTTGCCCGCGTACGCCGTCACACGGTTGCGGTGCTGGAGTTCCGCCGGGTCGACGGTGAACGTCTCGTCGGGGGCGAGGACCGCGAAGTCGGCGTCGCGGCCGGCCTCGATGGCACCCTTCTGGTCCAGGCCGACCAACTCCGAGGTGCGCGTGGACATCCAGCGGACGACGTCCTCCAGCCCGTGGCCGCGCTTGCGGGCCTCGGTCCAGACCGCCGCGAGGCTCAGCTGGAGGCCGGAGATGCCGCCCCAGGCGGTGGCGAAGTCTGCGGTCTTCAGGTCGGCCGTCGACGGGGAGTGGTCCGTGACCACGCAGTCGATGGTGCCGTCGGCCAGCGCCTGCCAGAGGAGGTCCTGGTTGGCGGACTCGCGGATGGGCGGGCAGCACTTGAACTCGCTGGCGCCGTCCGGGACTTCCTCGGCAGTCAGGGTCAGATAGTGGGGGCAGGTCTCGACCGTGAGGCGGACGCCTTCGGCCTTGGCCGCGGCGACGATCGGCAGGGCGTCGCTCGACGACAGGTGCAGGACGTGTACACGCGCGTCCAACCGCTTGGCCTGAGCGATGAGTTGGGCGATCGCCGTGTCCTCGGCGTCACGCGGGCGGGAGGCCAGGAAGTCGGCGTACTTGGGGCCGCCCTGCTGCGGGGCCGCCTCCAGATGGTGCGGGTCCTCGGCGTGCACGATCAGCAGGCCGCCGAAGGAGGCGATCTCGGCGAGGGACTGGGCGAGTTGCTCCTGGTCCAGGTGCGGGAACTCGTCCACGCCGGACGGCGACAGGAACGCCTTGAAGCCGAAGACGCCGGCCTCGTGCAGCGGGCGCAGGTCCTTGACGTTGTCCGGCAGGGCGCCGCCCCAGAAGCCGACGTCGATGTGGGCCTTGTCGGCGGCGACGTCCTTCTTGACGCGGAGGTGGTCGACCGTGGTGGTCGGCGGGAGGGAGTTGAGGGGCATGTCGACGAGGGTCGTGATGCCGCCGGCCGCCGCCGCGCGCGTGGCGGTCCAGAAGCCCTCCCACTCGGTGCGGCCGGGGTCGTTGACGTGCACGTGGGTGTCGACCAGACCGGGCAGGACGACGTGGTCGCCGACGTCCTCCAGGCGGGCACCGGCGGGTACTTCGGCGTCGTACGGGAGTACGGCCGTGATCTTGCCGGCGGCGACCGCGACCGAGGCGGCGCGCGTCCCTTCCGGAGTGATGACGCGCGTCGAGCGCAGCACCAGTTCAGCGTCGGACACCCGGACCCCTCTCTGACACCGGTTTACTTCTCTGACACCGGTTTACTTCCGCGTAACGGAATTCAACTTTCTGTTGAAGGAGTCTTCACTCCCGTTCTCGCGCCGTCAAGGGCACACTTCCCCACAGCACCTCCGGCGCCCACACTCTGGACGTTTCCATAAGGCGGAATTAGAATTCCGCCAGGCAGAACGTAGCTACGCACAACAAGGGAGTCAACCGACTGCCGGGTAGGCTTCTGCCCTTCCTGCCAGGTCCCGAAAGGAACGCGCCGTGCCGACGTCCAGCGCCAGCACCACCGACTCCGCCAAGTCCGCCGGTGGCGGGGTCCAGTCCCTCGAGCGCGCCTTCGATCTGCTGGAGCGGATGGCGGACGCGGGCGGCGAGGTCGGCCTCAGCGAGCTCTCCGCGACCAGCGGGCTGCCGCTGCCCACCATCCACCGCCTCATGCGCACGCTCGTGGCCTGCGGATACGTCCGCCAGCAGCCCAACCGCCGCTATGCCCTCGGCCCCCGCCTGATCCGTCTCGGCGAGTCCGCCTCCCGACTGCTCGGCACCTGGGCCCGCCCCTACCTCGCCCGGCTGGTCGAGGAGACCGGCGAGACGGCGAACATGGCGCTGCTCGACGGCGACGAGATCGTCTACGTCGCCCAGGTGCCGTCCAAGCACTCGATGCGCATGTTCACCGAGGTGGGCCGCCGCGTCCTGCCGCACTCCACCGGCGTCGGCAAGGCCCTCCTCGCCGACGTCCCGGACGCCGAGGTGCGGGCGCTGCTCTCCCGTACCGGCATGCCGGCCGCGACGGAGAAGACGATCACCACGCCGGACGGCTTCCTCGCGGCGCTGGCCGACGTACGGCAGCTCGGGTACGCGGTCGACGACAACGAGCAGGAGATCGGCGTCCGCTGCCTCGCGGTGTCGGTGCCCAACTCCCCCACGGCCGCGGCGATTTCCATCTCCGGCCCGGCAGGGCGGGTCACGGAATCGGCGACCGACAAGATCGTGCCGGTGCTCCAGCAGGTGGCGACGGAACTCTCGGAGGCACTGGCCAGCCAGAGCCCGGCGTGAAGCCGGCTGAGCCTCGGCTGGAACTGTCGCAGGCGCTGGCCGACCAGAGCCCCGCGCGAATCCGGCCGAGCCTCAGCCCCTCGTAAAGCCCGCTGAGCCTCAGCTCCACGTGAAGCCCGCTGAGCCTCAGCCCCGCGCGAAGCCCGCCGAGCCCCAGCCCCACGTCAAGCCCGCCGAGCCTCAGCCCCGCCCCGGCCCCCCGAACAGCTCCACCGCGTCCCGCACCTCCGCCAGCCCCCGCGACAGCGCGCTGACCGAGCCGATCGCCCCCGCGATCAGCAGCAGTGAGCGGCGCAGTCGGGGAATCTCCGGTGCCCCGTCGGTCGTCATCGCGGCCAGCGCCGCCAGTTCGTCCTCGGCGATCGCGCGGTCGGGGAACTCGGCCGGGTGCGCGGCGAGTTGGCGGCGCAGCCGGGACACCGCGGTGCGCAGTCCCGCCACTCTCGGATCGTCCTCGTCGCTGCCGGTCACCGGCCTCTGCCCCAAGCTCCGCAACACAGCTCTCCCCCCGGCGCACCCTGTCGTGCGCCGCACCTCGTGATCCCGTCCGAAACAGCCCCGTGGCACTGGTCGGGCGCCGGGGGACGCGGGTCAGTAAACGCCACGCCGGGCGCGCCGCGCCACCGCGCGGACCGAAATTCAGCCTCTCGAAACCGGCCACTTGCCCGGGCGTCAGGTATGCAGGACGCATGACGGACAACGAGGACCAGATCGCCGGACTCCTCCTCGCGGCGGGCGGCGGCCGGCGGCTCGGCGGGCGGCCCAAGGCGCTGCTGGATCATCGCGGCAGGCCACTGGTGGAACACGCGGTGAGCGTCCTGCGCGCGGCGGGCTGCACGCGCGTGCACGTGGTCCTGGGCGCCGCCGCCGACGCCGTACGGCAGAAGGCCGATCTGGCGGGCTGCGTGCTCGTCGACAACCCGGAGTGGGCCGGCGGTATGGGGTCCTCGCTTCGAGCCGGTCTCGAGTCGCTCTCCGGCACGGGCGCGCGGGCGGCGCTGGTGTCGCTCGTCGACCAGCCCGGCATCGGGGCGGAGGCGTTCGCGCGGGTGCGCGCCGCGTACACCGACGAGACGGCGCTCGTCTCGGCCGCCTACGACGGCGTACGGGGGCATCCCGTGCTGTTCGGGTCCGCGCACTGGGCGGGGATCGCCGCGACTGCCACGGGGGACCAAGGGGCACGTGCGTATCTGAAGGAGCACGCCGCTCAGGTCGCGCTCGTCGAGTGCGGCGACGTCGCCCGGCCCTACGACATCGACACCGTCGCCGATCTGCACCACCTTGAGTGAACGGGGTGGCACTGAGCGCCACCTTTCCTCGACTCAGAGAATCTCGATATCAACAAACCATTGAACTTCCACGATGAGGAAACTAGTATCCACTGTTCAGAAGCGCCCTACCGCTCCACGGGCGTTCCTCGCCGTACCCGGTTCGACTGGCACCCGGTGCCACGCTCGCTGAAGGAAGTGACAGCTCATGTCCGCACCAGCGCCGTCCCCGCTGGCCATCGTCGACGCCGAGCCCCTGCCCCGGCAGGAGGAGGTCCTCACGGACGCGGCCCTCGCCTTCGTGGCCGAGCTGCACCGCCGGTTCACGCCCCGGCGTGACGAACTCCTCGCCCGCCGTGCCGAGCGCCGCGCCGAGATCGCCCGCACCTCCACCCTCGACTTCCTCCCGGAGACGGCCGCGATCCGCGCGGACGACTCCTGGAAGGTCGCCCCCTCCCCCGCCGCCCTGAACGACCGCCGCGTCGAGATCACCGGCCCCACCGACCGCAAGATGACCATCAACGCCCTCAACTCGGGCGCCAAGGTCTGGCTCGCCGACTTCGAGGACGCCTCGGCGCCCACCTGGGAGAACGTGGTCCTCGGCCAGGTCAACCTCGCCGACGCCTACACCCGGAACATCGACTTCACCGACGAGAAGACCGGCAAGTCGTACGCCCTGCGCCCCGACGAGGAGCTCGCGACGGTCGTCATGCGCCCGCGCGGCTGGCACCTGGGCGAGCGCCACCTCGTCGACGCCGACGGCAGCCAGGTCCCCGGCGCCCTCGTCGACTTCGGCCTCTACTTCTTCCACAACGCGCAGCGCCTCCTCGACCTCGGCAAGGGCCCGTACTTCTACCTCCCGAAGACCGAGTCGCACCTCGAAGCCCGCCTGTGGAACGACGTGTTCGTCTTCGCGCAGGACTACGTCGGCATCCCGCAGGGCACCATCCGCGCCACCGTCCTGATCGAGACGATCACGGCGGCGTACGAGATGGAGGAGATTCTCTATGAACTCCGCGACCACGCGTCGGGATTGAACGCGGGCCGCTGGGACTACCTCTTCTCCATCGTCAAGAACTTCCGTGACGGCGGCGCCAAGTTCGTCCTCCCGGACCGCAACCTGGTCACGATGACGGCCCCGTTCATGCGGGCGTACACCGAACTCCTCGTCCGCACCTGCCACAAGCGCGGCGCGCACGCGATCGGCGGCATGGCGGCCTTCATCCCGTCCCGCCGGGACGCCGAGGTCAACAAGGTGGCCTTCGAGAAGGTCCGCGCCGACAAGGACCGCGAGGCCGCCGACGGCTTCGACGGCTCCTGGGTCGCCCACCCCGACCTGGTGCCGATCGCCATGGAGTCCTTCGACAAGGTCCTCGGCGACAAGCCCAACCAGAAGGACCGGCTGCGCGAGGACGTCCACGTCGAGGCCGCCGACCTGATCGCGATCGACTCGCTGGACGCCAAGCCGTCGTACAACGGCCTGGTCAACGCCGTCCAGGTCGGCATCCGTTACATCGAGGCCTGGCTGCGCGGGCTCGGCGCGGTCGCCATCTTCAACCTCATGGAGGACGCGGCGACCGCCGAGATCTCCCGCTCGCAGATCTGGCAGTGGATCAACGCCGGTGTCGAGTTCGAGAACGGTGAACTCGCCACGCCTGAGCTCGCCCGCAAGGTCGCGGCCGAGGAACTCGCCAACATCCGCGCCGAGTTGGGCGAGGAGGCGTTCGCGGCCGGCCACTGGCAGCAGGCCCACGACCTGCTGCTGGAGGTGTCGCTCGACGACGACTACGCGGACTTCCTCACCCTGCCCGCGTACGAGCAGCTCAAGGGCTGACCTACTCCTGACCTACTCCTGAACCGCCTTGTCCGAGTGGCCCAGGGACTTTCCCGGGGCCACTCGGTCGCGTACGGCCTGCTTCACCGCCGTCGGCTCCGGGAAGCCCTGCTCGCGCCGGTCCCAGACCACCTCGTCGTCCACCCGGACGACGAAGACGCCGCCGGTGCCGGGCTTGAGGGACAGCTCGCCCAGCTCCTGCTCGAAGGTGGTGAGCAGCTCCTGCGCCAGCCAGGCCGCGCGGGGCAGCCAACGGCACTGGGTGCAGTACTCGATCTGTACGACGGGGCTCGCGGGGCTCATCCGAGGTGCACCGACCAATCCTGTTCCGCCGCGGGCTTGCCGTGCAGATCGGGGACCTGCTTGAGCCACGCGGGACGTCCTCGCTGGTTCTTCGCCGCACGGAGGGCCTCCTCGGCGGCGAGTTCCTCCCGGGTGGGGAAGTCCATGGGCAGCCAGTCCGCCGACGCTTGCACGCGCGCGTGGAGGTACGCCACGTACGCCTCACGCGCCTCGTCGGGGGTGGCGTGGTCCGTGAGCCAGGCGTCGGGGACGGCCGCGGTGACCTCGCGCAGCAGGTCGAGCGTCACCTTGGGGGCCAGTTCCGTGTCGGCGGCCCGGACGTCGGGGGCGTAGTGGCCGAGCGCGTGGTGGCGGAAGTCGTACCGCTTGGCGGGGTCCGTGCCGTCCCAGCGGTGGTGGAAGACGAGTGCGGCGCCGTGGTCGATCAGCCACAGGCGCGGCGGCGCGACGCCGAGCGTGGGCCACACCATGAGGTTCGAGCTGTGCACCGTACGGTCCACGTTGACGGTCAGCGCGTCGAGCCAGACGATCCGGCCCGCCTCCAGCGAGTCGACCGGGAAGCTCCCCGCGACCTCCGGGGTGAAGTCCCGGGCGCCCGGCAGATAGTCCATGCCGAGGTTGAGGCCGGCGCTGGCGCTGTGCAGCTCGCGCACCTCCTGGTGGGGCTCGCTGTCCGCGATCGCCGGGTCGAAGTGCACCAGGACCAGTTCGGGGAAGCGCAGCCCGAGCGCGCGGGCCAGCTCGCCGACGATCACCTCGGCGACCAGCGCCTTGCGGCCCTGCGCGGAGCCGGTGAACTTCACGACGTACGTCCCCAGGTCGTCGGCCTCGACGACCCCGGGCACGGAGCCGCCGGACCGCAGCGGGGTCACGTATCGAACAGCAGTCACTTCGCGCAGCACACCCGCCAGGGTATGCCAGGGCTCACGGTGCCAGCGGGTTGGGCAGCGGCAGGTAGCGGGCGTCCGCACCGTCCGCCTCCGTCCAGCGCAGCAGCAGGTTGGTCTTGCCGGGGAGGGTGGGCGAGGCGAGCAGGCTCGTGATCTCGGGGAGGTCGTGACGGGCGAACTCACGGCGTACGGCGGGCCAGGGGTCGAGGCCCGGATGACGCTCGGCGAGGGCGGCGGCGACCTCGCACAGGTGGTTCACGACGAGCGTGTACACCAGCCGCTCCCACCCGGCCGCCCGTTCCACGTCCGCCAGCAGCTTCACACCCTCCGCGTCCCGGAACAGCGCCTGCACGGGCATCCCGTCGCCGTCCACGGCGACCAGCGTGTTCTGCAGATGCGCTTCGAGTACGACCCCGTGGTCGGCGAAGGCCGCGAGGGCCGGCGGCACGACGGCTCGCAGATACGCCTCCCACCAGGCCGCACCGCCGGACGGGGCGCCCTCGAAGCCCTCCACCAGCCCGGCGGCGAGCAGCGGGGTCGCGCCGGGGCGGAGGTGGCCCTGGAAACCGTCGCGGACCAGGACGGCCAGTTCCTCGAAGGCGAAGTCGGCGGTGCGATAGCCGCGGTCGGAGAGCCAGGCTGCCGGGCCGCCGGCGAAGGCTTCCGTGGCCGCCCGGTCGGTCCGCCGCAGTTTGAGCAGGTCGTGACGCCACAGGCGCCGGATGTCGTTGGTGATGCGCACGTCCAGGCTGAACTTCAGGAAGAGGTCGTGTTCAGGGGCGTACAGGGTGCGGATCGCGGCCGTGGGCCAGGTGTCGAAGCCGGTCGTGCCCAGCCGGATCAGCCGGCCGTCGGCGAAGGCGGCCGTGAGGTCCACGAGGTCGAGCTGCCAGGGGTGCGCGGGCAGCAGCCGGTAGCCGGGCGGGGCCTCGCCGAGGGCGTCCAGGGCGGAGGTGTCGCCCTCCTCGACGACCGTGTCCTCGCGCACGCCGAGCAGCGTCAGCGGGAAGCGGGCGTGCGCCTCGGGCGCGTAGGGCAGCCAGCCGGCGGCCGGGCCGCCGCCGCGCGCCTTCGGGGCGGGGTGGTGGGGGTGGCCGGTGAGCAGGGACTGCTCCGAGAGCAGGTACGGGTCCGTGGGCGGCGTCGCACGCGCGCGTGCCGCCAGCAGGGCGGCCACCGCGTCCCGGCTGTCGATCATCTCGGCCGGCAGCTCGTGGTTGGTCAGGCCGGTGTGGCGGGTCAGCTCCTCGGCGACGAGCTTGACGAGTTCGGTGTGGCCGATGCGGTGCCAGCGGCCTCCGGTGTGCACCTCGGGTTCCGCGGGCCGCCGCTCGCCCCGCACCCGCAGCAGGCGGCCGCTGGGCAGCCGGTGCGTGCGCGGCTCGCCGACGCCCGGGAGCGCCTCGGCGACCTCCCGCAGCAGGCAGTTCAGCAGCGGCGCGGCAGCATAGGCGTCGGCGGCGGCCGGGGGGATGAGGTCCACGCGTTTCACTCGTTCTCTACATGCGGGCGGAGACGATCAGTATCTCTGTCGCCGGCCGCCCGCCGTGCCACCTATGCGTACCCGAGGAGCCCACCCGTGCACCGTTCCCCCACCGCCGAGGCCGAGGTCGCCCAGGAGCTGGCCGAGGCGCGCCCCGACCTGGTGTCGCGGTACGCGGCCGAGCTGCCGGGCGCCCGGGCCGCCGTCCTGACCCGGCTGTGGCGGGCGCTGGCGTACGAGCCGCTGCCCTGGATCAGCGGCCGGGACGGTCTCGCCCTGCCCTGGATCACCGGTGGGCACGGTCTCACCCTGCGCCTCAAGGACGGACGCCGGCTCGAAGGCCCGGCGGCCGACCCCTACGCGACGACCGCGTACGTCTCGGTCGTACGGCTCGACGGCACCGCGTACGACGATCCCGCGCGGCTCGTCACCGACCTCGGCGTACCGCACGGCACCGGCCTCGCGGCCGAACTCGGCCACAGCGTCGCCTCACTGGCGCTGTCGCGGGCCGGACAGCCGGCGGCCGACCCGGACGAGTGGCCCGCGAGCGACTGGGAGTGGGAGCAGCGGGTCGTGGACGGGCATCCGTTCCACCCCAACTGCCGTTCCCGGCCCGGCTTCTCGGTGGCGGAGCAGCTGGCGTACGGGCCCGAGCACCGGCCGCTGGTCGGGCTGCGGCTGATGCCGGTGCGGGCCGACGAGTGCCTGGTGACCGGGGACTGGCCGGCCGGGATGCGGGACGGGGCGCGGCTGTTGATCCCGGTGCATCCGTGGCAGGCGGCGCATGTGCTGAAGCGGGCGGGCGACGCGGGACCGGCCGCGCATCCGCTGATGTCCCTGCGCACGCTGGCCCTGACCGGCGAAGGGCCGCATGTGAAGACCGCGTTGAGCGCCCGGCTGACGTCGTCGGTGCGGGACATCTCGGTGTACTCGATCGGCATGTCGGCGACGCTGTCGGCCTTCGCGGAGTCGCTGGCGGCCCGCACGGACGGCCTGCTGCACTTCACCCGCACCCTGGGCGCGGCCACCGCCGACTCCCCCGACCTGGCCGCCGTGGTGCGCGAGTCGCCGCAGGTGTACGCGGGGAGCGGGGAGCGGGTGGTGCCGGTGGCCGCGCTCGCCGGCACCGATCTGCCGTCGAACGCGTCCTGGCTGGCGGACTTCACACGGCTGGCGCTCACCGTCGGGCTGCGGCTGCTGGACCTCGGGGTGGCCCTGGAGGCGCACGGCCAGAACCTCCTGGTCGTGCTGTCGGCGACGGGCGCGCCGCTGCGGCTCGTCTACCGCGACCTGGCCGACATCCGCGTCAGCCCGGCCCGGCTGGCCCGACACGGTGTCCCCGTACCGGAGTTGAGCGGCCGGGTCGTCACCGACGACGCAACGGCCCTGCGGCGCAAGCTGTTCGGGGCGCTGGTGGCGGGCGCGCTGGCCGGGACGGCGGGGTCGGGGGCGGCGTTGGGCCAGGCGCTGGAGACGGTCGTACGCGACCTTCCGGACACCCCCGACCTCGTGGCGCTCCGTGAGAACCCGCTGCCCACCAAGGCGTTGACGCTGATGCGGCTGTCGCCGGGGACGCCCGGGGACCAGTGGGCACAGCTGCCGAACCCGCTTCGTTTTGGAGGCTGACACCTCCGTTCCATAGGATCCGCCGATGATCACAAGACAACGGCTGGCGGCAGGAGTGTGCGTCCTGTTCGCCGCGCTGACGGCCGGGATCGCCTTCCCGGTCGCGGCGGTCGCCGGTGAGCCCACGGGCGGGACCGCGCCCCAGGTCGACCTCGTCCTCGACGTGAGCGGCTCCATGCGGACGGCGGACATCGACGGCGGCACCCGCATGGCGGCGGCGAAGCAGGCCTTCAACGAGGTGCTGGACGCGACCCCGGAGGAGGTGCAGCTCGGCATCCGGACCCTGGGCGCCAACTACCCCGGCGACAACCAGAAGACGGGCTGCAAGGACACCGCGCAGCTCTATCCGGTGAGCACGCTGGACCGCACCGAGGCCAAGACGCAGGTGGCGACCCTCTCGCCCACCGGCTGGACGCCGATCGGCCCGGCGCTGCTGAAGGCCGCCGACGACTTCACCGACAGCGCCGCCTCCAAGCGGATCGTGCTGATCAGCGACGGCGAGGACACCTGCGCCCCGCTCGACCCGTGCGAGGTGGCCCGCGAGATCGCGGCCAAGGGCATCGGCCTGACCATCGACACGCTCGGACTGGTCCCGAACACCAAGATGCGGCAGCAGCTGAGCTGCATCGCCGAGGCGACCGGCGGTACCTACACCTCGGTCGAGCACAGCGAGGAACTCACCGACAAGGTCAACCAGTTGGTGGACCGTGCGGCCGACCCGGTGGTGACGCCGGTGGCCACCGAGGGTGCCGGGCAGTGTGCCGACGCGCCCGCGCTGAAGTCCGGACTGTTCACCGACCGCGAGGAGTTCGGGCAGCAGCGCTGGTACCGGGTGGACGTCAAGCCCGGGCAGGAGCTGCGGGCCTCGGTGAGCGTGGCGGCCGACCGGGCCGTGCACCCCTCCTACGGGGTGCTGCTGCGGGCGGTGACCGTGCACGGCCGTGAGATCGTGCGCGGCGAGGCGTCGGGCAACGGCCGTACTGACGTGATCTCGACGGGTCTGCGCTACCCGAAGGCGGACAGCGACGAGGACGACCCGGCCGCCGAGACCGTGTGTCTCCAGGTCACCAACTCCTTCTCGGCGGCCGCCGGGGTGAAGACCACGCCGGGCATGCCGCTGGAGCTGACGGTCGACGTCGTGGACGCGCCGTCCTCGTCCAGCGACGTGGCCTCGTTCGGTCTCGGGCGCGGCTGGTGGCTGCTCGGTCTGCTGGTGCTGGTCGGATTCCTCGCCGGGCTCGTCTGGGGCTGGGTGTCACGCTGGCGGGTCGCGGTCTGGAGGACCAACTGATGCGGATCACACGAGCGTTGGGTGCGGCGCTGCTGATGCTGGGGCTGGCCGTGGCACCCGCGGCGGCCGACTCCTCGCCGTCGCCGTCGGCGTCGTCCGACGGTGACGCGCCGACGTCCGCCGGTACGTCCTTCCGTACGGCGACCGAGTTCGAGCAGGGGCAGCAGGCCACCGCGAGCGGTTCCACCGGCGACTACCTGTACTGGTCGTTCCCGGCGGACGCCGGTCAGCGCCCCACCGTCGAGGCGACGGTGAAGCTGCCCCAGACGCATGCCGGGCAGACCTGGCAGATCGACGTGTACGACGGGCTGCGGCGCCGCCAGGCCTGCCAGTACGGGGCGCAGACCCGCACCGCGGCGGCCGACGCGACGACCGTGGAGCTCGCCTGCGTCATGCGTACGGTGCGCGCCTGGTCGGAGCCGTGGGCGAACGACCCGCTGCCGGGCACGTACTACGTCCGGCTGACGGCCGTGGGCCTGACGACCGCCGACCTCGGTCAGCCGGTCGAGACGTCGGTCGAGGTGAACTCCAAGGACATCGGCGGCGCGGCGGCGGTGGACGGTTCGCTGGCGAAGCCGCTGGTGCCGGGGATCGCGATGAAGTCGGAGGCCGCGTCGGAGGACGACTCGTCCGCCTCGGCCGTGCTGTCCAGCATCGAGCCGGAGGACGGCTGGTCCGGCGGCTGGTGGTCCGACCGCTGGGTGTGGACGGCGGTGGGCGGTGTGCTGGCCGCGCTCGCGGGCGTCGGCGGGTACTCGCTGACGCGCGGGGCGGGACGGCCGTCGCGGGTGCCGCCGGGCGCCTGACGCTTCATCAAAAGGCCCGCTGCGTCACCGCAGCGGGCCTTTTTCATGCGTTCCTGAGCCCCTTGGCCAGCGTCCCGTCGCCGCCCACCTCGATACGCCCGTCCCGCACCGCGTCGGCCACGCTCAACTCCCCGCGCCCGATGGCCGTACAGGTGTCGACGTCCATGGAGAGCCGGGCGTCGGGCTCCCCGGGGGCGCGTCCGTGGCCGTAGACCGGCCCGTCCTCGGCGCCGACGAACAGATGGAAGTCCCCTTCCTCCAAACGGACTTCGACGAGGCCCTCCCCCTCCAGCGCGCGAAGCAACGGCAGCGCGAACCAGTGCGCCCGTACCGCGTCGGTGGGCCGCCGCTCCCCCAGCTCCGCCTCGCCCCACGCCCCCAGCGCCTGGATCACGGGCAGCAACTCCCTTCCACGGCCGGTGAGTTCGTAGACGTACGCCGCACCGGGCGGCGGCAGCCTGCGCCGGGTCGCGAGGCCGTCCCGCTCCATGTCCTTCAGCCGGGAGGCCAGTACGTCCGTGCTGACGCCCGGCAGGTCCGCGTGCAGGTCCGTGTAGCGGCGCGGGCCGGTGAGCAGCTCACGGACGATCAGCAGGGTCCAGCGGTCCCCCACGGCGTCCAGCGCGCGGGCGGCGGAGCAGTACTGGTCGTAGCTTCGGCGAGGTGACATGCGACGCAGTCTAGACAAGTCGTTGGACTTTCCAAGCGGCCACTTGGTAAAACCAAGCAACACACGAAACCGGAGAGGCAGCAGCGCATGGAGTTCCGGCAGTCCAGCAAGCTCAGCGACGTCTGTTACGAGATCCGCGGCCCGGTGATCGAGCACGCCAACGCGCTGGAGGAGGCGGGCCACAGCGTGCTGCGCCTGAACACGGGCAACCCGGCGCTCTTCGGTTTCGAGGCGCCCGAGGAGATCGTCCAGGACATGATCCGGATGCTCCCGCAGGCCCACGGCTACACGGACTCCAAGGGCATCCTCTCCGCCCGCCGCGCCGTCGCCCAGCGCTACCAGACGCTCGGCCTGGAGGTCGACGTCGACGACGTCTTCCTCGGCAACGGCGTCTCCGAGCTGATCTCGATGGCCGTACAGGCGCTGATCGAGGACGGCGACGAAGTCCTCATCCCCGCCCCCGACTTCCCGCTGTGGACGGCGGTGACGACGCTGGCGGGCGGCAAGGCCGTGCACTACATCTGCGACGAACAGGCCGACTGGAACCCGGACCTCGCCGACATGGAGTCGAGGATCACGGACCGCACCAAGGCCGTCGTGATCATCAACCCCAACAACCCCACCGGCGCCGTCTACCCGAAGGAGATCGTCGAGGGCATCCTCGACCTCGCCCGCCGGCACGGCCTGATGGTCTTCGCCGACGAGATCTACGACCAGATCCTGTACGACGACGCCGTGCACCACTCGGCCGCCGCGCTCGCCCCGGACCTGGTCGTCCTGACGTTCTGCGGGCTGTCGAAGACGTACCGCGTGGCCGGCTTCCGCTCGGGCTGGCTGGTGGTGACGGGCCCGAAGCAGCACGCCAAGGACTACCTGGAGGGCCTGACCATGCTGGCCTCCATGCGGCTGTGCGCCAACGCCCCCGCCCAGTACGCCATCCAGGCCGCGCTCGGCGGCCGCCAGTCCATCCGCGAGCTGACGCTGCCGGGCGGCAGGCTGCACGAACAGCGCAACGTGGCCTGGGAGAAGCTCAACGAGATCCCCGGGGTCTCGTGCGTGAAGCCGAAGGGCTCGCTGTACGCCTTCCCGCGCCTGGACCCCAAGGTCTACAAGATCCACGACGACGAGAAGTTCGTCCTGGACCTCCTCCTGCGCGAGAAGATCCAGGTCGTCCAGGGCACCGGCTTCAACTGGCCGACCCCCGACCACTTCCGCATCCTGACCCTCCCCTACGCGGACGACCTGGAGGCGGCGATCGGGCGGATCGGGCGGTTCCTGAGCGGGTACCGCCAGTAGCGACACCGGCGGCGCGGTCCCGCCCGGGCTCCTAGCCTGGAGTCATGGGTGATCTCTTTCTCGTCCGGCACGGCGAGACCGCGTGGTCGCGGTCCGGGCGGCACACCGGGTGGACGGACGTTCCGCTGACCGAGCACGGGCGGGAGGAGGCGCGGCGGCTGGTGCCGCTCATCCGGTCCCATCGGATCGGCGCCGCGTTCGTCAGCCCGCTCCAGCGCGCGCGGGAGACGGCCGAGCTGATCGGGGTGCCGGACGCCCGGGTCGACGTCGACCTGCGGGAGTGGGACTACGGCGGCTACGAGGGGATCACCACCGTCGAGATCCAGCGCACCCGGCCCGGCTGGTTCCTGTTCACGGACGGGGTCGCGCCCGGTCCGCCGGAGCATCCCGGGGAGACGCCGGAGCAGGTGGGCGAGCGGGCCGACCGGGTCCTGGCCAAGGTCGACGCGGCCCTCGCCAACACCGAGGGCGTGGTGCTGCTGGTGGCGCACGGCCACTTCCTGCGGGTGCTGACGGCCCGGCGACTGGGGCTGCCCGCGGCGCATGGGGCGCTGTTCCAGCTGGCCACGGGGACGGTGTGCCGGCTGGGGACGGAGCACGGGCGGCCGGTGATCGCCGGGTGGAATGTCAGACCCCCGGCTTAGTCTTCGAAGGAGTTCCAAAGGGACGCCGTGAGCCGAAGGGGGAACGTCGTGGCTCGTCCGCCCACCGCCGCGCAGCGCCGCGTCATCGACGCCGCCGATCCCGTCACCGGCCGGCTGAAAGGTACGGAGGCGCAGCTCGCGGCGCTGGTCAGGCACGGGCTGGCGTTCCGGCACGCGCGCCCGCCGCACGATCACTTCCTCACCCCGGCCGGGCATCGCCTGCGGGACGCCGAGCCCGTGGCACCCGCGCCGGAGACGCCCTCGGCGTCGGGGGTGTTCGCCGCCCGGATCGGCGGTGAGGAGGCTCCGCCGGCCGCGGGTCCCGCCCGGCTGCGGGAGGTGCACAGTGCCTGGCAGGGGCTGCTGGAGCTGCGCCGGATGACGAACCCGGACGGGGCCACGGACCGTCCGTGCGGCTGGGAGCGGGCGCATCTGGTGCAGGCCGCCGCGCTCGCCCTGGAGGCGGCCGGGCATGTCCCGGCGGGGGCCGACGGCGAGCGGGGCTACCGGGTGCGGGCGACCCCGCAGCCCGAGGCCGTCGCCGTGCGCGAGCCCGACGCCGCCGCGCTGCGGGCCTGCTCGGTCACGCTGGAGGCGGCGGGCTGGCAGGTCGGCGAGTACACCGAGCCGCGGACCCGAGATCGCTATCTGCTGGCCTCGCCGAGACGGGTGTAAGGCGCACGTGTCAGGATCTGGTCCATCAACTGCCGTGGCACGAGAGGTGATTGACGTGACCGAGCCGTTCGCCGTTCCGGTGACCGTCCGCGGGTACGAGACGGATGTGCAGGGCCATCTGAACCAGAGTGTCTACCTCAACTACGCGGAGCACGCCCGCTGGTCGCTGCTGCGGGCGGCCGGGATCACCCAGGCCGGCCTCATCGGCAGCGGCGTGGGACCGGTGGCCCTGGAGACCACGATCCGATACCGGCGGGAGCTGCTGGCGGGCGACGAGGTGGAGGTGAGCTGCGCCTTCGAGTGGGGCGAGGGGAAGACCTTCCGTATCCAGCAGACCATCCGCAAGACGGACGGCACGGTGGCGGCCGAGATCGCGGCCGTCGGGGGGCTGATGGACCTCAAGGAGCGCAGGCTGGTCACGGACCCGCGGAAGTACTTCAAGGAACTGGCGGCGGATCCGTCCCTGTTCGGACTGTGAGCCGCCGCCGGCCCGGGGGTCAGACGTCGACCAGCTCCGGCTGGTGCTCGGTGTCGTAGGCCGCGCGCGACTCGGCGATGTAGACCCTGTTGCGCTCTGCCCAGTCGGTCAGGCGTTGCAGGGTCTCGTGCAGTTCCGTGGCGACGGGTGTGAGGGCGTACTCGACCTTCGGCGGGACCGTCGGGTGGACCGTGCGCGTCACGAGGCCGTCGCGCTCCAGGTTGCGCAGGGTCAGGGTGAGCATGCGGCGGCTGATGCCCTCGATGCTGCGCTCCAACTCGGTGAACCGGATGGGTCCATGGGCGGCGGCGACCAGGATCTGGACGCTCCATTTCCCGGCGACCCTGTCAAGAACTTCCCGGACCGGGCACGCGTGCGCGTTCACTGCCTCGACGGTTACACCGGTGTTCCTCTGGGACATCGAACTGCCTCCTTACCCCTCTCCTCATGGTCACTCAGGATGCACTCAGTTACAAGTCGTGCACCTAAGGAGAGCGAAGGTCATGTCGACCACGATCGAGTCACCGACGAAGGCGGGGCCGCCGTCCCGAACGTACTCCCGCTGGGCGTCCCTCGTCGTCCTGTGCGCGGGCACGCTGATGACGATCCTGGACGGCAACATCGTCACGGTCGCCATGCCGGCCATCCAGAGCGACCTCGGTTTCTCGGCGCCGGGGCTGGCCTGGGTCGTGAACGCCTATCTCATCGCGTTCGGCGGGCTGTTGCTGCTCGCCGGGCGGCTGGGTGACCTGGTCGGGCGCAAGCGGATGTTCACCGCCGGGCTGGTCGTGTTCACCGCGGCCTCGGTGCTGTGCGGGCTGGCGACCGGGCAGGGCGTGCTCATCGCGGCGCGGGCGTTGCAGGGCGTGGGCGGGGCGATGACCTCGGCCGTGGTGCTGGGCATGCTGGTCGCGTTGTTCCCCGAGCCGCGGGAACAGGCCCGTGCCATCGCGGTGTTCAGCGCGGTCGGCGCGGCGGGCGGGGCGCTCGGCACGTTTCTCGGCGGGGCGCTGACCGAGGCGCTGAGCTGGCACTGGATCTTCCTGATCAACCTGCCGATCGGGATCGTGGCGTGGCTGGCCGCGGTGCGGGTGCTGGCGCCGGACAGCGGCGAGGGGCTCGGCAAGGGCGCCGACTACCCGGGCGCCGCGCTCGTCACCGGGGCCCTGATGCTCACGGTCTACGTCATCGTCGGCGCCGGCGACCGGGAGCTGACCGCCACCTTGCTGCTGGCGGCCCTCGCCCTCGCGCTCTTCACGGCGTTCACACTCCGCCAAGCCCGAGCTGCCCGCCCTCTCCTACGGCTGCGCCTGTTCCGCTCCCGGCTGCTCAGCGGCGCGAACGCCGTGCAGATCCTGATGATCGCGACGATGTACGGCTTCCAGTTCATCGGCGCGCTCTATCTCCAACGCGTGCTCGGCTACGGCGCGTTGCTCACCGGCACCGCGTTCCTGCCGGCGCCGATCGCGATCGGCCTGCTGATGCTCGGCCTGTCGGCCCACACGATCGGCCGCTTCGGCGCCTACCGGGTGCTGCTCGCCGGGCTCGCCCTCATCGTCGCCGGCATGGCTCTGCTGGGCCGGGCCCCGGCCGACGGTTCCTATGTCACCGACGTACTCCCGCCCCTGCTCCTGCTCTCCGCCGGGTTCGCCGCCGCGATGCCCGCGCTGACCGGGCTGGCCATGTCGGGGGCCCGGGAGGAGGACGCGGGGCTGGCGTCGGGCCTCTTCAACACCACGCAGGTGGTGGGAGGTTCACTCGGCCTGGCGGTGCTGTCGGTACTGGCGGCGAGCCGGACGGAGGAACAGCTCAACGCCGGCGGCACGACGCTGACGACGGCCACCGCGGAGGGCTACCAGCTGGCGTTCCGGGTGGGTGCCGGGATCGCGGTCGGGGCGCTGACGCTGGCGGCGGTCGCCTTGCGGCCGCGCGACGAGTGAGCCGACACGGGCCGGCGGAGCCAGTGGCGCGGCGGCGGGACCCCGGTGCCCGCCGCCGCGCCATCGCGCGTCACGCCCCGGCGAACACCTGCATGTGATCTTCGGCCCACTCCCGATACGACCGCGCCGGTCGTCCCAGTGCCTCTCGAACGTCGTCCGTGACGGTCGTGTTGCCGCCCGTGCGGGCGAACTCCAGGCCGCCGAGGACCCCTTCCACCGCCTGGTCGCTCAGTCCGGACGCCGACAGCTGCTCCCGCAGCTGTTCCCGCGACGGGGTGACCGTCTCCACCGGGCGGCCGAGCACCGCGGCGAGCACCGCGGCCTGGTCGTCGACGCTGATCGCCTCGGGGCCGGTCAAGGTGTACGTCCGTCCCGCGTGCCGCGCGTCGGTCAGGGCCGCCACCGCCACCTCGGCCACGTCACGCGGGTCGACGACGCCCTGCCGCCCCTCCCCCGTCATATTCGGCACGGGTTGGCCCGCCGCCAGGGCCTGCGCCCAGCCCAGGGTGTTCGAGGCGAAGGACGAAGGCCGGAGGATCGTCCACTCCACGTCGGACGAGGACCGCAGGGCCTGTTCGCCGGGCAGGTGCCACCTGCCGAACTCGCCGAACTCGGGCTCGCCGGTGCCGATGGAGGAGAGCTTCACGATCCGCCGCACCCCCGCCGCCCGCGTCAGCTCGATGAGCCGCACGTCCCGCCCGCCGTCCTCCGGCCCGAGCACCCCCACCAGGAACGCGGCGTCGACGCCCGCCAACGCCGCCTCCAGGGACGCCTGGTCGAGGAAATCGCCACGCACCACCTCCACGCCCTCGGGCACCACCGCCCGCTGGGGGTCACGGGTCAGGGCGCGCACCTTCTCGCCGCGTGCCACGAGCTGTCGTACGACTTCACTGCCGATGGTGCCGGTCGCACCCGTCACTAGGATCATGGCCTCAACGCTGGCGGACGCCCCGGCGGCAACTCTTGGAAATTCCGGCACGGTTGGCCTGCCCCCTCCGTCGCGTCGCCCGCTTACCGTGGAGAAGTGACGACCATCGCCCCCGCGGAACGCGCAGAAGCCGCCCAGTCCCTTCCCGACGTGCTGCGGCCCTGGGTCAGCGATATCGCCGCCGTGACCGGCGGCGAGTCGGTCGCGCACGCCCCGGACACCGCGACGAAGCTGGTGCTGCGCGTCCACGAGGACGGCCGGCGTGACGCCCTGGTCATCGGCCCACGGACCCGCGCCTCGTACCACCGGGCCGGGACCGAGCGCCTCGCGTCCTGTGTGCAGCTGCATCTGGCGCCGGGGACGGCACGTCCGCTGCTCGGGGTGGCGGCGGCCGACCTCGTCGGCCGGGCGGTCCCCCTGGGGGAGCTGCCCGCGCGTACGGCACGGCAACTCGCCGACGAAGCCGCTGACTTGGGGGCTGAAGAGCTGATCGACCGGCTCACTCACCTCCTCGGCCGGCTCCCGCTCCCGGACTCCCGGGGCAGGCTGCTGCGGGCGGCCGTCGACGCCCTGTCGATGCGCGGTGACCGGCCACCGGCGCAGGTGAAGGACGTGGCGCGGGAACTCGCCGTCAGCGAGCGGCAGTTGCGGAACCTCTTCGCGGAGGGCGTCGGCCTCTCCCCCAAGCACTACGCGCGCATCGACCGCGTCCGCGCGGTGCTGGCGCAGGCGCCGACCGCCAAGTGGGCCGATCTCGCCGCCACCACCGGGTACTACGACCAGGCGCACATGACGTCCGACTTCCGCACCCTGATGGGCGTCCCACCGCGCTCCTTCTTCACCGGCCGCCTCCCCGAGGCCCGCCCCTGTCAGGCCTTCGACCGGCTCTGAACTCGGTGCAGGTGGGGGGCGGCCGGCAACAGCCACCCCCTCCGTCAGTGCGCCGCGACGATCTCCTCGCCCGCCTCCATCGGATGGGTCACGTCCTGCGCGTCGTGCTGCCTGCCCAGGTGGTTGAAGACCAGGTTGAGCGCCACGGCCGCCACGCAGCCCGTCGAGATCCCCGAGTCGAGCACGATCTTCGCCGTCTCGGGGAACGCGTGGTAGAACTCCGGCGCCGTGATGGGGATGATCCCCACGGCCAGTGAGACGGCGACGATCAGTACGTTGTTGTCCTTGTCGAGGCCGGCCCGCACCAGGGTCTGGATGCCGCTCGCCGCGACCGACCCGAAGAGGACCACGCCGGCGCCGCCGAGCACCGGGCGCGGTACGACGGCGATGAGCGAGGCGGCCATCGGGCACAGGCCCATCAGGACCAGGAAGGCGCCGCCGGTGGCGACGACGTACCGGCTGCGGATCCTCGTCATCGCGACCAGGCCGATGTTCTGGGCGAAAGCGCTGCACATGAAGCCGTTGAAGAGGGGGCTGAGCGCGGAGCCGAGGGTGTCGGCGCGCAGGCCCGCCGCGATGGTCCGCTCGTCGGCCGGGCGGTCCACGATCTCGCCCAACGCCAGCATGTCCGCGGTCGATTCGGTCATGGAGACCACCATCACGACGATCATCGACACGATCGCGGCGACCTGGAACTGCGGGGCGCCGAAGTGGAACGGCGCCGGGAAGCCGACCACGTCCGCGTCCGCGACCGGCCCGAAGTCGGTGACGCCGAAGGGGATCGCGACGAGCGTGCCGATGACCAGGCCGAGCAGCACGGCGATCTGCTTGACGAAGCCGCGGGTGAACCGGCGCAGCAGCAGCACGATCACGAGTGTCGTGGCGGCGAGGCCCAGATAGGTCGTCGAACCGTAGTCGTCCGCCGCCGGGTTGGGCCCCTGCGCCCAGCCGAAGGCGACCGGCAGCAGGGAGACGCCGATGAGCGTGATCACCGTGCCGGTGACGACCGGCGGGAAGAAGCGGACCGCCTTGCTGAAGAAGGGGGCGGCGAGGAAGCCGAGCAGACCGGCGACGATGACAGCGCCGAAGATGATCGGCAGCGCGTCGGACTTGTCGTCGGTGGAGGCGACGATCGCCGTCATCGGGGCCACGCCCGCGAAGGTGACGCCGTTGACGAAGGGCAGCCGGGCGCCGATCTTCCAGACGCCGAGCGTCTGGAGGAAGGTGGCGAGGCCCGCGGTGAAGAGGCAGGCGCCGGTCAGGAAGGTGAGTTCGGTGCCGGAGAGGCCGACGGCCGCCCCGACTATCAGGGGCGGGGCCACGACTCCCGCGTACATGGCGGCCACGTGTTGCAGGCCCGTGGTGGCCATCTTCAGCGCGGGGAGTTTTTCGTCGACGGGGTGGATCTCGTCGGCTCGTTGGGCGGTCACGGCGGTTCCTCCGGGTCAGCTAACACGTCGGCTCTGACGTGGGTTTCTTGGAGGTGGTGCGCGGTCGTGCGGGACCGGAGGACGGATGCATGGGGGCATGCACGGTGACCGTTCCGGGGCGCACACGTGTGGCATGCGCCCCGGAGACGGCCGCCATGAACCCCGCTCGGGTTCACGGCTACCGGTCGAGGGCCGTCCCCCTCGACCGGAGATCTTCAGATCGTCAACCGGTCAGCTCTGCGGGGCGATCCGCGCCAGCCGCTGCGCCTGCTCCCGCGTGGAGCGTGCGATCGCGTCCTCGTCGACGTGCAACAGGCGGTTGTCCTCGACGATCTGACGGCCGTTCACGAAGGAGGCCGTGACCGGGGCCGCCGCGCCGAAGACCAGTGCGGTGACCGGGTCGGCGATGGAGGCGTGGGCGAGCGTGTCCAGCTTCCACAGCACCAGGTCGGCGAGCTTGCCGGCCTCCAGGGAGCCGATCTCGGCGGCGCGGCCCAGGACTTGGGCGCCGCCGTACGTGCCGAGGCGCAGCGCCTGGCGGGCGTTGAGGGCGGCTTCCCGGTGGGCGCCGAGGCGGTTGATGAGGAGGGCGTTGCGCAGCTCGGTGTGCAGTTCGCCGGACTCGTTGGAGGCGGTGCCGTCGACGCCGAGGCCGACCGGGACGCCGGCGGCGAGCATGTCGGGGACGCGGGCGATGCCGGCGGCGAGGCGGGCGTTGGAGGACGGGCAGTGGGCGACACCGGTCTTCGTACGGGCGAAGGCGGCGATGTCGGAGTCGTTCATGTGGACGCAGTGCGCCATCCACACGTCCTCGCCGAGCCAGCCGGTGGACTCGAAGTAGTCGGTCGGGCCCATCCCGAACAGTTCCTTGCAGAACTGCTCCTCCTCGACGGTCTCCGAGCCGTGGGTGTGCAGGCGCACCCCGAGACGGCGGGCCAACTCGGCGCCCTCCCGCAGGAGTTCGGTGGAGACGGAGAAGGGCGAGCAGGGCGCGACGGCGACCTGGGTCATCGCGTCGAAGGAGGCGTCGTGGTGTTCCTTGACGGTGGCCTCGGTCGCGGCGAGGGCGCCTTCGAGGGTCTCGACGGCGAAGTCCGGGGGCAGGCCGCCGTCCTTCTCGCTGCGGTCCATGGAGCCGCGGGCGAGGGTGAAGCGGACGCCCATCTCGCGGGCGGCGCGGATGATCGAGCCGGACAGGTCGCCGGAGTTCCGCGGGAAGACGTAGTGGTGGTCCATGGCGGTGGTGACACCGCCGCGGGCCATCATGGCCAGTGAGCCCTGCGCGGCCGAGTAGGTCATCGACTCGTCGATGCGCGCCCAGGTCGGGTACAGCGCGACGAGCCAGTTGAAGAGGTTGTGGTCGGTGGCCAGGCCCCGGGTGATCCACTGGTAGAAGTGGTGGTGGGTGTTGACCAGACCGGGGGTCACGAGATGGCCGGTGGCGTCGATGCGGCGTACGACGTTCTCCAGGCCCTCGGGGGCCTTGCCCGCTCCGAGCGCCTCGATGCGGTTGCCGGCGATGACGACGTACCCGCTCGCGTACTCGGTGTCGTCGGCGTCGACGGTCGCGATCGAACAGTTCTCGATGACGATGCGCTGGGCTGCTGCTGCCATGGTTTCGTCCTTTGCGCTTCGGTGGAGAGGGCACGGCAGGACCCGGGAGATTTGAGTGCCGCGGCCCGCACAGGCGGGCCGCGGGTGCCGCAAATGGAGTTGATCAGAGGTTGGTGAGGTCCACCGGAATCTTCGGCTCGCAGCCGTCCCGCAGGATGGTCGCCTCGATCAGGCCGTAGGGCCGGTCCGCGGCGAAGTACACCTCGTTGTCGTTCTTGAGCCCGAACGGCTCCAGGTCCACCAGGAAGTGGTGCTTGTTCGGGAGGGAGAAGCGGACCTCGTCGATCTCGCCGCGGTTGTTGATGATCCGCGAACCCATCTGGTACAGGGTCTGCTGGAGCGAGAGCGAGTAGGTCTCGGCGAAGGCCTGGAGCATGTGCTTCTTGGTCTGCTCGTAGGACTTCTCCCAGTTGGGCATCCGCTGCTCGTCGTCGGTCCAGTTGAACCGCCAGCGGCCGGACACCTGGGTGGCCAGGATGCGGTCGTACGCCTCCGGGAGCGTCGTGTACTTGTCCTTGACGTAGCCCCAGAACTCGGAGTTGGTCGAGTTCATCACGACGAGGTCCTTCAGACCCGAGATGACCTCCCACGACGAGCCGTCATAGGTGATCTGCGTGACCCGGGTCTCCTGGCCCTTGCGCACGAACGAGTGCTTGACCTCGTCCGCTCCGATGAACTGCGAGTTGGCGTCGGAGGCTTCGATGCGCTCCCACGCGTACTCCTCGATCCGGATCCGGGCCACCCTGATCGGCTGCTGCGAGGTCACGAAGTGCCGCGCCAGGTGGATGCCGAACTGCTCGGCCGACTCGATGCCGTGCTCCTTGGCGAACGCGTACACCGTGTTCTTGGTGGTGTCGGTCGGCAGCACGTTGGCGTTGGAGCCGGAGTAGTGGACCTCGTCCATGTCGCCGCTCAGCGCGACGGACACGTTCAGGTCCTTGATGTGGTGGGTGGCGCCGTCCCGCGTGATCTTTACGACTCGGTTCTCGGCCTTGCCGTACTGGTTCTGTCCCAGGATCGTGGGCATGTGTCTGCTAGCTCCCTCGGTAAACGGAGTAGCCGAACGGGTTGAGCAGCAGCGGTACGTGGTAGTGCTCCCCGGGCTCGACGGCGAACGTGATCGCCACCTCCGGGAAGAACACTGCCCCTGCACCGCTGTCCCGATTCGCGGGGGCGTCCTGCTGCGCATCGGCTTGCTTCTTCTCGAAGTACGGCTCCACCGCGAAGTCGAGCCGTACGTGTGTGGTGCCCTCCGGCAGGGCCGGCAGGTCCTTGCACCGCCCGTCCGCGTCGGTCGCGCTGCCGCCGAGCGCCTGCCAGTCCGCTTCCGCGCCCTGGCGGGCGGAGAGCTGGACGGCGACTGCCTCGGCGGGGCGGCCGATGCTGGTGTCCAGGATGTGGGTGGACACCGAGGCGGTGGTGCTGGTGCTCATGCTGCGTCAGTCCTCTTCGACGAGTCGGGCGAGCCGGATGCGGTTGATCTTGCCCAGTTCGGTGCGGACGATCTCCCGCTCCTGCTCCGGCGCGTTCCCGATCCGCTCCTTGACCGCGTCCCGCATCTGCTCGCCGGTCCGGCCGGTGGCGCAGATCAGGAAGACATGACCGAACTTCTCCTGGTAGGCGAGGTTCAGCTCCAGCATCTCCGCCTTGAGCTCCGCCGTCGCGCCGGCCATGCCGCGCTGTTCACGGGCGGAGGTCGGGTCGCCCTCCTTGGGGCGGCCGATGGGCGGGTGTCCGGCCATCGCCTCGGCGAGGTCGTCGGCGGTCAGCTCGGCCATCGCGGCGTCGCTGGCGGCGTAGAGCTCGTCGCTGGTGGTGTAGGGGCGGGCGGCGAGCAGGCGCCGCGCCCATGCCGTGGAGGCACACGCCTCGTGGAGGGCGGCGAAGGCCGCGTGCTCCTCCAGGGCGTTGAACCGGGTCAGGCCCGGCGGCGTGGAAGTCGAAGTCACGGGAGCCTCCGTGGCCGTGTTGCTGAACGGGCTGCCGCTAGCTAACGCCCTTCGAAACACCACGTCAACACTTTGTTGAAAATTCGGGGTTACATCAGCGACCCCTCGGAGGATCAGCCCTTGTCGCGGTTCAGGTAGTTGTAGACCGTGAACCGGCTGACGCCGAGGGCGCTCGCCACGGTCTCCACGCCGTGTCGTACGGAGAAGGCGCCACGCGCCTCCAGTATGCGCACGACCTCCTGCTTGGCCTTGCGGTCCAGGTCGGCCAGCGGCTTGCCCTGCTTGCGCTCCATGGCGGCCAGGATGTGATCGAGGGAGTCCGCGAGCTGCGGCAGGCGTACGGCGACCACGTCGGCGCCCTCCCAGGCCAGCACGACGTCGTCGGGGCCGGCCTCGTCCGGCGGGACCATCTCCCCGCCCATGGCGTCGACCAGCGGCTTCACGGCCGTGATGAAGGGTTCGTCCGCGGTGCCGGTCACTTCTCGCCCTCCCCGATCACGTTGACCTGAAGCGAGATACGGGTGGCACCGGCCGCCAGGCTCTGGCGCAGCAGCGCGTCGACAGCGGAGAGCACGGCCTCGGCGCCGCCTTCCGCGGTGTTCCCGAACGGGCCGACGTCGACCGCGTCCAGCTCGGCCGCCTCGACCACCTCACGGGCCGCGACCGCGTGCGCGGGCGCCTCGTCCAGGTCGAAGGGCTCGGTCGTGAACTCCACTCTCAATCGCACGCGCACAACCTAACGCGCGGCGCCGACTTCCGCCGAGCCCTCTTGACAAGCGACGAGACCCGACGGCAATCTTCCATTAAGCAGAAACCAACTTCCGCAATACGGAATCACTCGACACGGAAGGGAGCGCGGCGGCCCATGGGATTCGCAGAGCAGCGCTTCAACGTCAACCTGTCGATCCTCTTCACGGAACTCCCGCTCCTGGAGCGCCCCGCGGCCGCCGCCGCGGCGGGCTTCACCGCGGTCGAGCTGTGGTGGCCCTGGGTCGACTCCCCCACCCCCGAGCAGTCCGAGCTCGACGCCCTGAAGCAGGCGATCGAGGACGCGGGCGTCCAGCTCACGGGCCTGAACTTCTACGCCGGCCAGCTGCCCGGCCCGGACCGCGGCGCCCTGTCGATCCCGGGCGCGGAGTCGGAGAAGTTCCGCGCCAACATCGAGGTGGCCGCGGACTTCGCCCAGTCCCTGGGCTGCAAGGCGCTCAACGCCCTGTACGGCAACCGCGTCGACGGCGTCGACCCGGCCGAGCAGGACGCGCTCGCGCTGGAGAACCTGGTCCTCGCGGCCCGCGCGGCCGACCGGATCGGCGCGATCCTGCTGATCGAGACGCTGAACAAGCCCGAGTCGCCGCGGTACCCGCTGGTGTCCGCGCCCGCCGGGACCGGGATCGTCGACAAGGTCAACGACGCGACGGGCCTCGGCAACGCCAAGTTCCTCATGGACCTCTACCACCTGTCCATGAACGGCGAGGACCTGCCGGCGGTGATCGAGGAGTACGCCGCGAAGACCGGCCATGTGCAGATCGCCGACAACCCGGGCCGTGGCGCTCCGGGGACCGGTTCGCTGCCCCTCGAAGACCTCCTCGACCAGCTGAGGAAGGCGGGTTACGACGGCTGGGTCGGCCTCGAGTACAAGCCGGGCGACCGCCCGAGCGCCGAGGCCTTCGACTGGCTGTCCCGCTGACCCCCTTTACGTGAAAGGCACCCCCATCATGAGCAACCTCCCCAAGATCGCGTGGATAGGCCTCGGCATCATGGGCTCCCCCATGTCCGAGAACCTGATCAAGGCGGGTTACGACGTCACCGGCTTCACGCTGGAGCAGGACAAGCTGGACCGCCTGGCCGCCGCCGGCGGAAAGGCCGCCGCCTCGATCGCCGAGGCCGTGAAGGACGCCGATGTCGTCATCACCATGGTCCCGGCCTCCCCGCAGGTCGAGGCCATCTCGTACGGCCCCGACGGCATCCTGGAGAACGCGCGGCCCGACGCCCTGCTGATCGACATGTCCTCGATCACCCCGCAGACCTCGGTGGACCTCGCGAAGGCCGCCAAGGACAAGGGCATCCGCGTCCTGGACGCCCCGGTGTCCGGCGGCGAGGCCGGTGCTATCGAGGCCGTGCTGTCGATCATGGTCGGCGGCGAGCAGGCCGACTTCGACGCCGCCAAGCCGATCCTGGAGGCGCTCGGCAAGACCATCGTGCTGTGCGGTCCGCACGGCTCGGGGCAGACCGTGAAGGCCGCCAACCAGCTGATCGTCGCCGTGAACATCCAGGCGTGCGCCGAGGCCGTGGTCTTCCTGGAGAAGTCCGGCGTGGACCTCAGGGCCGCGCTCGACGTCCTCAACGGCGGCCTCGCGGGCTCGACCGTGCTGACGCGCAAGAAGGACAACTTCCTCCAGCGCGACTTCAAGCCGGGCTTCCGCATCGACCTCCACCACAAGGACATGGGCATCGTCACCGACGCCGCCCGCAACGTCGGCGCGGCCCTGCCCGTCGGCGCCGTGGTCGCCCAGCTGGTCGCGTCGCTGCGCGCCCAGGGCGACGGGGGCCTGGACCACTCCGCGCTGCTGCGCGCGGTCGAGCGCCTGTCCGGCGCCCAGATCTGACGCACGGCACACCCAGACCCCGGGCGGCGCACGCTGCTGACACCTGTCCTGTCGCGCCCAAGCGGCGGCGCCGCCCGGAATCAACGCCGCGTTGATCGCCTTCAACAAACTGTTGACGTTCAGATCGCCCCAAACCTAGGCTCCACGAAGCGGAAGTCCTTTTCCGAAGCCTCCGCTGACTCTCGTACGGAAGGTCCCCGATGTCGAAGCGCGTGCTGACGACCGAGTCCGGCGCCCCGGTCGCCGACAACCAGAATTCCGCCTCCGCCGGTGTCGGCGGTCCGCTCCTCCTCCAGGACCAGCACCTGCTGGAGAAGCTCGCCCGCTTCAACCGCGAGCGCATCCCGGAGCGCGTGGTGCACGCCCGTGGCAGCGGCGCGTACGGCTACTTCGAGGTGACCGACGACGTCACCGGCTTCACGCACGCCGACTTCCTCAGCAGCGTCGGCAAGCGCACCGAGGTCTTCCTGCGCTTCTCCACGGTGGCCGACTCGCTGGGCGGTGCGGACGCGGTCCGCGACCCCCGCGGATTCGCGGTCAAGTTCTATACCGAAGAGGGCAATTACGACCTCGTCGGCAACAACACCCCGGTGTTCTTCATCAAGGACCCGGTCAAGTTCCCCGACTTCATCCACTCGCAGAAGCGCGACCCGTTCACGGGCCGTCAGGAGCCGGACAACGTCTGGGACTTCTGGGCACACGCCCCCGAGGCCACGCACCAGGTCACCTGGCTGATGGGCGACCGCGGCATCCCGGCGTCGTACCGCCACATGAACGGCTACGGCTCGCACACCTACCAGTGGACGAACGCCGACGGCGAGGCCTTCTTCGTCAAGTACCACTTCAAGACCAACCAGGGCGTCCGCTCGCTCTCCTCCGAGCAGGCCGCCGAGCTCGCGGGCAAGGACCCCAACTCGCACCAGACGGACCTGCTCCAGGCCATCGAGCGCGGCGTGAACCCGTCCTGGACCCTCTACGTCCAGCTCATGCCGGCGGCCGAGGCGGCGGACTACCGCTTCAACCCGTTCGACCTCACCAAGGTGTGGCCGCACAAGGACTACCCGCTCCAACGCGTGGGCCGCCTGGTCCTCGACCGCAACCCGGACAACGTCTTCGCCGAGGTCGAGCAGGCCGCGTTCTCCCCGAACAACTTCGTGCCGGGCATCGGCCCGTCGCCGGACAAGATGCTCCAGGGCCGGCTGTTCGCCTACGCGGACGCGCACCGCTACCGGCTGGGCGTCAACCACACCCAGCTCGCGGTGAACGCCCCGAAGGCGACCGTCGTCAGCAACTACGGGCGGGACGGCCTCATGGCCACCAACTCCCAGGGCCGCGCGGCGAAGAACTACGAGCCGAACTCCTACGACGGCCCGGCCGAGACCGGCCGCCCGCTCTCCGCCCCGCTGGCGGTGAGCGGCTGGACCGGCACCCACGAGGCCCCGCAGCACACCAAGGACGACGACTTTTTCCAGGCCGGCGAGTTGTACCGGCTGATGTCCGAGGACGAGAAGTCGCGTCTGGTCGCGAACATCGCCGGCGGCCTGTCCCAGGTCTCCCGCGACGACGTGATCGAGAAGAACCTGGCCCACTTCCACGCCGCCGACCCGGAGTACGGCAAGCGCGTGGAGGAGGCGGTCCGCGCCCTGCGCGAGGACTGACCCGCCGGGACATGAGCTCCCTGTTCGCGCCCGGACGCTGAGCGACCCGGATGAGGGGTGGTCCCTCGGTACGGGGCACGGGCAGGGTGATGGACCGCGGCGGCGTGCGAGCCAGTGCGGTGGTGAAGGACCGGAGATCCTCTTCTCGACCTGAGGGAAGGGCTTCTCGGGCTCCGTCGCCGCCGCCGCGGTCCCAGCAAGATGGCAAGAGACGAAGAGCACCGGATACGGACGGACCCGTATCCGGTGCTCTTCACTGTGCCCGGGGTGCGCGGAAGGCCGCCGCGCAGGACGCTGAAGGCATGGCACACGCATCGCACCACCCGCATGTCGTGGTGCACTCGCCGGGCCTGGACGGCTCCCGGCGGGTCACCGCGGACGATCACAACCTCGGCGTCGCCTCCCACCTGGACGACGTCGTGGAGCTGCTGCGCCTCGCCGATCTCGACCGGATCGAGGTGGAGGACGAGGACATCGTGGAATGGCAGGGCGGCGGCCCGGACGACTGGCCGGGCCTGTCCGAGCACCACGAGCAACACGAGCACTGAGCCCCCGTACAGCAGTGTGCGTACGCGGGCTACGGAACCCTCAAATCAACCTCTGAACCCGCCCCCGGAGGCTTCAACCGCCTCCGGGGCTGGGCACATTGTCGTCACGCGGTGCCCGCCGGCACGGGGGCGGCGGGCACCGCGTAACGGGGGAACGGGGGAAACGGGGGAACGGGGGACGGACACCCGGGGGGACGGGGCATGCCGAAGGGGCGGCCCATCCCCCCGGATGGACCGCCCCTGTGGCGCGCTGCGGTACGTCAGACCTTCAGCGACCTGATCGCCGTCGGGGCGTGCCCCGGCTCCGTCGCGAGCTCCTCGAACTCGGTGACGTCGCTGATGTCGGCCGTCTTGCTCATCGCGATGTTGGTGACCCGCTCCAGGATCGCCTCGACCACGACCGGCACCCGGTACTCGGCCGCCAGCTTCTTGGCTTCCTCGAAGGCCGGCAGCAGCTGGTCGGGCTCGGTGACGCGGATGGCCTTGCAGCCGAGGCCCTCGACGACCTTGATGTGGTCGACGCCGTAGACGCCCAGCTCCGGGGAGTTGATGTTCTCGAACTCCAGGTTGACCTGGAAGTTGATGTCGAGACCGATCTGCGCCTGTCGGATCAGGCCCAGGTAGGCGTTGTTGACGAGGACATGGACGTACGGGATCTTGTGCTGCGCGCCGACGGCCAGCTCCTCCAGCATGAACTGGAAGTCGTAGTCGCCGGAGAGCGCGACGACCTGGGCCTCCGGGTCGGCCTTGGCGACGCCGAGCGCGGCCGGGATGGTCCAGCCGAGGGGGCCGGCCTGGCCGCAGTTGATCCAGTGCCGCGGCTTGTAGACGTGCAGCATCTGGGCGCCCGCGATCTGCGACAGGCCGATCGTGGTGACGTACCGCGTCTCGGGGCCGAAGGCCTTGTTCATCTCCTCGTAGACGCGCTGCGGCTTCAGGGGCACGTTGTCGAAGTGCGTACGGCGCAGCAGTGTGGCCTTGCGCTCCAGGTGGGAGGCGATCCACGCGGAGCGGTCGGGCAGCCGGCCCGCGGCCTTCAGTTCCTTCGCCACCTCGACGAAGAGCTCCAGGGCGGCCTTGGCGTCGGAGGTGATGCCGTAGTCCGGCGGGAAGATCTTGCCGATCTGGGTGGGCTCGATGTCGACGTGGACGAACTTGCGGCCCCGGCGGTAGACGTCGAGCTTGTAGCCGGTGTGGCGGTTGGCCCAGCGGTTGCCGATGCCGAGGACGAAGTCGGACTCCAGGAACGTCGCGTTGCCGTAGCGGTGCGAGGTCTGGAGGCCGACCATGCCGGCGTTCAGCTCGTGGTCGTCGGGGATGGTGCCCCAGCCCATCAGGGTCGGGATCACCGGGGTGCCGGTGAGCTCGGCGAACTCCACGAGGAGGTCGGAGGCGTCGGCGTTGATGATGCCGCCGCCCGCGACGATCAGCGGGCGCTCGGCGGCGAGCAGGAACTCGATCGCCTTCTCGATCTGGGCGCGGGTCGCGGCCGGCTTGTAGACCGGGAGCGGTTCGTAGGTCTCGGGGTCGAACTCGATCTCGGTGAGCTGGACGTCGATGGGCAGGTCGATGAGGACCGGGCCGGGGCGGCCGGAGCGCATCAGGTGGAAGGCCTGCTGGAAGACGCCGGGGACCTGGGCGGCTTCCAGGACGGTGGTGGCCGCCTTGGTGACGGGCTTGGCGATCGAGGCGATGTCGACGGCCTGGAAGTCCTCTTTGTGGATGACGCTGACCGGCGCCTGGCCGGTGATGCACAGGATCGGGATCGAGTCGCCGATCGCCGAGTACAGGCCGGTGATCATGTCGGTGCCGGCCGGGCCCGAGGTGCCGATGCAGACGCCGATGTTGCCCGGGTTGGCGCGGGTGTAGCCCTCGGCCATGTGGGAGGCGCCCTCGACGTGCCGGGCGAGCGTGTGGTCGATGCCGCCGCCCTCCTTGAGGGCGCGGTAGAAGGGGTTGATCGCCGCGCCGGGCACCCCGAACGCGTTGGTGACGCCCTCGCGCTTGAGGATCTCAACTGCCGCGCGGGCAGCGGTCATACGTGCCATCGAGTACTCCCTGCTTCGGCTGCCGGATTCGCACTCCCGTCGCGCCCCGCGGTGAGTACTTCCGTTCTGCGGCTAATTCCGTATTGCGGAAACTAACTTCTACGATCTGGAATCAATGTAAGTGGAGGGGTGAAGGCCGTCAAGAGACGGACAAGCGGGGGTCGGCAGGAGGACGATGGGGGCGCTGTCCCGACGTGGGGTCGTTCTGGAGTGGCCATGTCCGAGAACGTGTCGGTGCGCTGCCCGGTCTGCCGGCGCGAGCACTTCTATGCGGCACCGTCCTATCCGTGCGCCTGCGGGGCGCCGGTGACACCGCCGCTGGACCGGCGCGCGCGGGCCACGGCGGTGACGCACCGGTCCTGGGAGGACGACTGGGTGACGGTGCTGTGCGCGCGCTGCGGGCGCACCGGCGAGTGGCCGCACCCCGAGGTGGGCTGCGCGTGCGGGACGGTGCTGCGGGTTCCGGTCGCGGCGGAGGCGGTCGGCATCCCGACGGCCCGGCGCGTCGAGCAGTCCCGGCGGCGCGCGTTCCAGCCGGTGACGATCCGCACGGCACGCGACGCGGTGACGGCCGCGGCCCTGTATCTGCGCTGGCTCGGCTACGCGGACATCCGCCGCGCCGACCAACGCCCCCCGAACGGTATCGGCCTCGCCGCCCGCGGCCTCCTGGCCCAGGTCGACCCCACGGTCCGCCCGGCCTCCCTGCGCGACGTCGAATGCCTGTGGCTGACCGCGATGACGGAGTCCGCGGACTGCGTCTACTTCTCCCTGGCCGGCTACGCCACGGACGCCCGCACGGTCGCCGACTCCCTGGCCGTCCCCCTGTTCGTCCTCGACCTCACGGGCACGCCCCAGCCTGTGAACAGCAGGGCGGACGAACTGGACGCAACCGGAGCGGAGGCCTCCGGCGGTTGAGCGGGGTCGCCGGGTGCGGGGCGTGAGGTGGGGCGCGCGGTCTATGGGCCGGGGCGGTGGGGTGGGGTGCGGCAAGCACGCGGTCGATGGCCAGTGGCGATGGGGCGAGGTGAAGTGTGGTGAGGCACACGGTCTATGAGCCGAGGCGATGGCGGTGGGGTGAAGTGTGGTGAGGCACGCGGTCGATGGGTCGGGGCGTGAAGGTGACCCAGGCGCGGGCGGATGGAGCGCGGGGCGCAAGCAGACGCGGGGCGACTGACGGGCGGGGCCCAGCCAGGCACGGGCGGCCGACACCCAGGGCCCACCGAGGTGCGGGGCGGCCGACACTCAGGCCCACCGAGGCACGGCGCGGCTCGCGCCCAGGGCTCACCGAGGCACGGCGCGGCTCGCGCCCAGGGCTCACCGAGGTGCGGGCGGCTCGCGCCCCCGGCGTCGGAAACCCGGTGCGGTCGGGTGCCGTGCCCGTCATACTCGCCCGATGCGCATCCGCCCCGTCGCAGCCGACGAACTCACAGCCCTCCAGGGCATCGAGCGCGCCGCCGGTACCGTCTTCCACGCGGTCGGCATGACGGCGATCGCCGAGGACGAGCCGTTCCCGGTGGACGTTCTGGAGGGGTACCGCAGCCAGGGGCGGGCCTGGGTCGCGGTCGGCGATGAGGATCGCTCCGTCGGCTACCTGATCGGTGAGCCCGTCGACGGTGCCCTGCACGTCGAGCAGGTCTCGGTCCACCCGGACTTCGCGCACCGGCGCATCGGTGAGGCCCTCCTCGCCTACGCCGCCGAACGCGCCCGCGACGAGGGCCTCACCGGTCTCACCCTGACCACCTTCACCGAGGTGCCCTGGAACGCCCCCTACTACGAGCGCCTCGGCTTCCGCGTGCTCGGCGAGGCCGAACTCACCCCCGGGCTGCGGAAGATCCGCGCCCATGAGGCCGAGCTCGGCCTCGACCGCTGGCCGCGCGTGTGCATGCGCAGGGACTGAACCCCCTGTTCCGCTGCGGCCCAAGGACGCCCTATTCCGCCGCGTACGTCTCCCGCAGTTCCACCTTGCGTACCTTTCCCGACACCGTCATCGGGAACGACTCCAACACCTGGAGCCTGCTCGGCACCTTGTAGTGGGCCAGGCGGCCCTCGCAGAAGGCGCGTACCTCCTCCAGGGTCGGCGGGTCGGCCGGGTCGCGAGGGATGACGCAGGCCAGGACCTCCTCGCCGTACCGCTCGTGGGGGACGCCGACGACCTGGACGTCCGCGATCTTCGGGTGGGCGTAGAGGAACTCCTCGATCTCGCGCGGGTAGATGTTCTCGCCACCCCGGATGATCATGTCCTTGATGCGGCCGACGATCTCGACGTAGCCGTCCTCGCGCATCACGGCCAGGTCTCCGGTGTGCATCCAGCGGCCCGCGTCGATCGACTCGGCGGTCTTCCCGGGTTCGTTCCAGTAGCCGAGCATCACGCTGTAGCCGCGGGTGCACAACTCCCCTGCCGCGCCCCGGGGTTGAGTCACCCCCGTCGCCGGGTCGATCACCTTGACCTCGATGTGCGGCAGGACCCGGCCGACCGTGCCGGTGCGGTGTTCCAGGTCGTCGTCGCGGCGTGTCTGGAGCGACACCGGGGACGTCTCCGTCATGCCGTAGCAGATGGAGACCTCCGCCATGTGCATCTCGGCGACCACCCGCTTCATCACCTCCACCGGGCAGGGCGAGCCCGCCATGATGCCGGTACGGAGGGACGAGAGGTCGTACGTCGGGAAGTCCGGGTCGTTCAACTCCGCGATGAACATGGTCGGTACGCCGTACAGCGAGGTGCAGCGCTCCCGCTGCACCGCCTCCAGCGTGGCCTTCGGGTCGAAGGACGAGGCCGGGATCACCATGCAGGCGCCGTGCGAGGTCGCCGCCAGATTGCCCATCACCATGCCGAAGCAGTGGTAGAAGGGGACCGGGATGCAGATCCGGTCCTGCTCGGTGTACGCGATCAACTCACCGACGAAATAACCGTTGTTGAGGATGTTGTGGTGGGAGAGCGTGGCCCCTTTCGGGAAGCCCGTCGTCCCCGACGTGTACTGGATGTTGATCGGATCGTCGCAGGACAGCTCCGGGAACGGCGCCGGCGTCGCGCGGGCGAGCAGCGCGTCCCAGCTCGGGTCCCCGATGAACACCGTCTCCCGCAACTGCGGGCACTTCCCCCGCACTTCGCCGACCATCGCCCGGTAGTCGCTGCTCTTGTGGCTGAGGGACGCGAACAGCAGGGAGATCCCGGCCTGGTTGAGGACGTACTCGACCTCGTGGGTGCGGTAGGCCGGGTTGATGTTCACCATGATCGCGCCGATGCGGGCGGTGGCGTACTGGACCAGCACCCACTCGGGGCAGTTGACCGCCCAGATGCCCACCCGGTCGCCCTTGGCCACCCCGCTCGCCAGCAGCGCGTACGCCAACTCCTCGACGTCCGCGGCGAATTCACCGTACGTCCAGCGCCGCCCGGACGGCACGTCGACCAGCGCCTCGCGCTCCGGCCAGCGGGCCACCGCCCGGTCGAGGTTCGCGCCGATCGTGTCCCCGAGCAGTGCCGTCCCGCTCGTCCCGTGGCTGTAGGAGTTCATCGGAAGTCCTCCTCGCGGTACTCGGCGTCCGAGCCCTCCGCCGTGGCCTCGCGCAGCTCGATGCGGCGGATCTTGCCGGAGACGGTCTTCGGCAGCGGCGCGAACTCCAGACGGCGGATGCGCTTGTACGGCGCCAGCACGTCCCGTGAGTGTTCGAAGAGGACCTTCGCCGTGTCCGGCCCGGGCTCCCAGCCCTCCGCCAGCACCACGTACGCCTTCGGCACCGCGAGCCGCAGCTCGTCCGGCGCGGGCACCACGGCCGCCTCGGCGACCGCCTCGTGCTCCAGCAGCGCGCTCTCCAGCTCGAAGGGGCTGATCTTGTAGTCGCTCGCCTTGAAGACGTCGTCGCTGCGGCCGATGTAGGTCAGATAGCCGTCGGCGTCCCTCGACGCCACGTCGCCCGTGCGGTAGTAGCCGCCGGCCATCGCCTCCGCCGTACGGTCCGCGTCCCCGTGGTAGCCGGTCATCAGGCCGACCGGACGGGCGGACAGGTCGAGCGCGATCTCGCCCTCCGCCGCGCCGGGCGCCCCCGTCACCGGGTCGAGCAGCTCCACCCGGTAGCCGGGGCTGGGCCGCCCCATGGAGCCGGTCTTCAGGAGCTGGCCGGGGCTGTTGGAGACCTGCACGGCCGTCTCCGTCTGCCCGAAACCGTCCCGGATCGTCACGCCCCACGCCCGCCGCACCTGCTCGATGACCTCGGGGTTCAGCGGCTCGCCCGCCGCCACCACCTCCCGCGGCGGGGTCCGCAGCTGGGTCAGGTCGGCCTGGATGAGCATCCGCCACACGGTCGGGGGCGCGCAGAAGGTGGTGACCCCCGCGCGGTCCATCTCGGCCATCAGACGGGCCGCGTCGAAGCGCGTGTAGTTGTGGATGAAGACGGTGGCTTCCGCGTTCCAGGGCGCGAACAGGTTGGACCAGGCGTGCTTGGCCCAGCCGGGCGAGGAGATGTTCAGATGCACGTCGCCGGGCTTGAGGCCGATCCAATACATGGTGGCGAGGTGCCCGATCGGGTACGAGGTGTGGGTGTGCTCGACCAGCTTGGGGCGGGCGGTGGTGCCCGAGGTGAAGTAGAGCATCAGCGGGTCGTCGGAGCGGGTGGGGCCGTCGGGCCTGAACGAGGCGTCGGCCTGATACAGGTCGTCCAGCTCCAGCCAGCCCTCCACCGGGTCGCCCGCCGCGATCCGGGTGTAGGAGCCGGGCACCTCCGCGAACTTGTCCACGTCCTCGGAGCGCACGATCACATGCCGCACCCGCCCCCGCTCGACGCGGTCGCGCAGGTCGGCCGGGCCGAGCAGCGGGGTGGCCGGGATGACGACGGCCCGCAGTTTCATCGCGGCCAGCGCCGTGATCCACAGCTCGGCCTGGTTGCCCAGCATCACCAGGATGCGGTCCTCGGCGCCCACCCCCTGCTCCCGCAGCCAGTTCGCGGCCTGGTCGGAGCGGACCGCCAGCTCCCCGAAGGACAGCTTGGTCTCCCGGCCGTCCTCCTCGACGATGTGCAGCGCGGTCGCGGCGTTCCCGAAGGCGATGTCGTCGAACCAGTCGAGCGCCCAGTTGAAGCGCTCGGGACGCGGCCAAGTGAAGCCCTCGTAGGCCGTCGCGTAGTCCTCGCGGTGGGCGAGCAGGAAGTCCCGCGCCCCGCGGAACAGCTCCGTCGTCATCTGTCCTCCTCATGACCGGACCATTGCCGGGCGGCTCTCTGCCATCGTTTACTCCGTGATGCAGATCTCACCACCCCCGAACGGGGGTGCGCCGCGGCGAAAGGACGAACAGGTGAGCACGGACGCTGCGGAGATCCGGACCGCGCTGGTGCGGCTGCGGCGCACGACCGGGCTCCCGGTCGCCTTCGGCGGGCTGGTGGAGGCAGGCCGCCCGCAGATGCGCATCAGCGAACTGAGCGGCACCTCGACGGTCGCGCTGCGCGCGCTCGCCGTGGTCTCGGGCAGCGGCCTGGGCGGCAAGGCGGTCGCGCTCGCCCGGCCCTGCGCGGTGACGGACTACTCCTCCTCTCGGCAGATCAGCCACGAGTACGACGCCCCGGTCGCCACCGAGGGCCTGCGCTCGATCGTGGCGGTGCCCGTCGTCGTACGGCGCCGGGTGCGCGGTGTCCTGTACGGGGCGCTGCGCACCGTACAGCCGCTCGGGGACCGGGTGCTGGGCGCGACGATGGAGGCGGCGCGGGATGTGGAGCAGGCGCTGGTGGTGCGCGAGGAGGCGCGGGAGCTGGTGGCGGCGGCCGGGCCGGCCGGCGTGGACCCGGTGTCGCGGGAGCAGGTACGGGAGGCGCACGCGGCGCTGCGCGCGCTGGCGCCGCGGATCAGCGACCCTGAGCTGCGGGCCGAGCTCCTCGACGCCTGTGGGCTGCTCACGCCCCGCCAACCGGAGCGGGCCGCGCTCGCCCCGCGCGAGCTGGACGTCCTCGCCTGTGTGGCCGCGGGGGCGACGAACGCGGCGGCAGCGGAGCGGCTGGGGCTGCGGCCGGAGACGGTCAAGGGATACCTGCGCTCGGCCATGCGCAGGCTCGGTGCGCACACGCGCGGGGAGGCGGTGGCGGCGGCGCGCCGGGCGGGGCTGCTGCCGTAGAACGTTGCACAGTCATTCATTCAGCTGTGCTTTGAATTTCCCCATGCTGTGAGGTTGTTATTTGCCTCACCACGTCTCCCCTCCGGATTTCAAAGAATCGTTGCCTAGAATTTGGCCCGGACACGACACGAGGGGAGCGGCGACCGTGCAACGGGACTTCCAGGAGCCTGCGAGATGCCGCCCTGACCTGGTGATCGGCCGTGAGGAGGTGTTCGGGCAGGCCCGGGAGCAGCTCGCCCGGGGCGGCAGCGTGCTGCTGCACGGCCCCGCCGGAATTGGAAAGTCCACCGTCCTGCGGGCATTGGCCGCCGATAACAGTGGCTCGGCGCGTACCGTGTTGCGCTGCTCGGCCACCGAGTCCGAATCGCATCTCCCCTTCCTCGCCCTCGCCGACCTGCTCGGTCTGGTCCTCGACGAGGTCACCGGCAAGCTGCCCGTCGCCCAGCGCACCGCGCTGGAGTCGGCGCTCACCGGCCGCGGCGAGTCCACCCTCCAGCGCGACGGCCTCGCCCTGCGCCTCGCGGTGCTCTCCGCGCTGCGCGCGCTCGCCGCCGAGGGCCCGGTGCTGATCGTCGCCGACGACGTGCAGTGGCTGGACTCGGCCAGCGCCGAACTCCTCGGCTTCGCCGCCCGCCGCCTCGGCGGCACCCCGGTGCGGATGCTGTGCGCGGTGCGGACCGAGGGCCAGGAGTACGACCGTCACCTACGCGCGTCACCCCCCGACACCCTCGCCCTGCGCGTCAACCCGCTCTCCCGCACCCAGGTCTCCGAGCTGCTCGGCCACCGCGGCTACACCGGCCTGCCCCGCTCCACGGTCCGGGACATCCACCGCACCAGCGGCGGCAACCCGCTCTTCGCCCTGGAACTCGGCCGCGCCCTGAGCGAGAACCCGACCCCGCCCCGCCCCGGGGAGCCGCTCCCGGTGCCCACCTCGCTGCGCACCCTGGTCCTGAACCGTCTGGAGATGCTCTCGGACGAGGCCCGCCGCACCCTCCTCGTCGCGAGCGCCGGCGCCCGCCCCACCCCCGCCCTGCTGCGCGCGGCCGGCCGGGAGAACGCCGAGGCGGAGACCGCCCAGGCCGCCGCCCTCGGCCTGCTGGCCACCGACCCCGAGGGCCCCGCCGTACGGTTCGCGCATCCGCTGATCTCGGCCGCGCTGTACGCGGAGGCGCCCGCGCACGAGAGGCGGGCCGCGCACGCGGCGCTGTCGAAGGCCGCCTCCGACCCCATCGAGCGGGCCCGGCATCTCGCCCTGGCCACCACCGGCACCGACCCGGACACCGCCGACAGCCTCGCCGAAGCGGCCTCGCTCGCCCGGGACCGCGGCGCCCCCTCGGTCGCCGCCTCCCTCGGCCTGCTCGCCGCCCGCCACACCCCCGCCGAGGGCAACCCCGACGCACGGCGCCTCCAGGCCGCCGAGGACGCGATCACCGCCGGTGAGCTGGACCTCGCCCGGGACATCGCCCGGGACGTGCTGACCCGGGCGACCGTGCCCGCGGACCGGGTGCGCGCCTGGATCATCGTGATCGACACCGCGGGCCACGCCATGACCGAGGTCGACTCGGTCTTCCCGCAGGCCCTCGCCGACGCGGGCGACGACCCCCAGCTGCTCGCCCTGATCCACTACCAGCTGACCTGGCGGGCCTTGCTGGTGGACGGCGACTTCGACCGGGCCCGGGAGGAGGCCGCGCATTCGGCGGCGCTCGCCGCGCAGGCCGGCGACCGCTACAACGAGCTGATGGCGCTGGCCTGCCAGGCCCAGATCGAGACCCTCATGGGCCACCCGGACGCCCCCGCCACCATCAAGAAGGCTCTGAAAGAACCCCAGGACCCGAGGGTGTCGTGCCATCACAACGGCGCCGGCTACTCCCGGTTCCGCTGGCTGATCATGAGCGACCAGCTGGCCGAGGCCCGCGCCACGGTCACCACGCTGCTGCGCGAGGTCCAGCGCACCGGGGCGGTCGAGAGCGAGGTGCACTTCCTGCGCGGGGTGGCCGAGACCGAACTGCGCTCCGGGCACTGCGGCCGCGCCCTCGACCTCGCCCGGGAGAGCCTGGTGATGGCCCGGGACACCGGCATCGGCGAGGTCGCCTCCGCGGTCCTCACCTCGCTCTGCGAGGCCTCGGGCGGCGATGTGGAACGGGCGCTGGAGCTGGCCCGGGAGGCCGTCGACCACGCCGAGGAGGACGGCGACCAGATGTACGTCTCCCGCGCGCTGACCGCCCTCGGCTACGCCCAGCTGGTCGCCGGGGACGCCGAGGGAGCCGTCCGCTCGCTGCGCCGGGTGCGCGAGCTGGAGCACGGGCTCGGCATCACCGACCCGGCCCGCGGCCGCTGGCAGGGCGATCTCGCCGAGGCCCTCGTCCGGACCGGCGAGCTGAGCGAGGCCCAGGACGTCATCGACGTCACCCGGGAACAGGCGCTGCGGCTCGGCCGGGAGAGCGTGCTCGCGGTGCTGGACCGCGCCGAGGGGCTGCTGCGCGCCGCGCGCAGTGAACACGAGGCCGCGCTCGCCCAGTTGACCTCGGTGCAGGACCGGCTCGCCAAACTCGGGTACGGCCTGGAGGAGGCCCGCACCGCCTTCGCGCTGGCCCAGCTGCGCACCCGGCGCCCCGGGCCGACGTCGTACGACGAGGCGGCCCGGCTGTTCCGGCGCTGCCGGGCGCTGCCCTGGCTGCGGCAGGTCGACGCGGCGAGCGCCGTACCGGCGGCCGACCCGGAGCCGGCCGCGGCGCCCGCGCCGGCGTCCGACGCCCTCGAAGGGCTCGCGGCGATGGAGCGTCAGGTCGCCGCGCTCGTCATGGAGGGCGCGACCAACCGGGAGATCGCCGCGCGGCTGTTCATCAGCGTCAAGACGGTCGAGGCGACCCTGACCCGGGTCTACCGCAAGCTGGGGATCCGCTCGCGGGTGGACATCGTCCGACTGGCGGCGGGGCGCCGTACGAAGTGAGGGGTCGCGGGCTTTACTGACCCGCGTGGTGTTCGCCCGTGGCCGACCGAGGGTTTTCCCTGCCCAACTCCCCTAGGGGGTTCCCTCATTGGGGCGGGGAACTTCCCGGTTCTAGGTTATGAACGTGCCGCTCGCCCGGGCATACGGGGGTCGGTCCCGCGACCCCCGTGCTCAACCCCCCACACCCGCGCGTCCCCCCACCGGCAACCCCCCACTGAGGAGACTCATGTTGTTCGGGCTCAACCGCGCAAGAAAGACCGCGGCCGTCATCGCGGCCTCCGCTGCGGCCGCAGCGACCGCGCTGCTCGGCGCCCCCACCGCCGTAGCCGCTCCCCAGCCCATCGTCGGCGGTACCACGACCACGACGAGCACGTACCCGTTCGTCATGCAGATCACGGACGCCTCCCAGAACCAGTTCTGCGGCGGCACCCTGGTGTCCTCGACCAAGGTCGTGACGGCGGCCCACTGCATGGTCGGCGAGACCACGAGCAGCGTCCGCGTCATCGGTGGCCGGACCTACCTCAACGGCACCAACGGCACGGTCAGCCGGGTCAGCAAGATCTGGATCAACCCCAGCTACACCGACGCCACCAACGGCGACGACGTGGCCGTCCTCACCCTCTCGACGGCGATGTCGTACACCCCGGCGTCCTACGTCTCCTCGTCGCAGACGAGCGTGTACGCGGCCGGCACCACCGCGCGCATCCTCGGCTGGGGCACCACCTCGGAGAACGGCAGCTCCTCCAACCAGCTGCGGACCGCGACCGTCCCGATCGTGTCCGACTCCAGCTGTGCGAGCTCCTACGGTTCGGACTACGTCAAGTCCGACATGGTTTGCGCCGGATACGCGTCCGGCGGCACAGACACCTGCCAGGGCGACAGCGGCGGTCCCCTGCTCATCGGGGGCGTCCTGGCAGGGATCACTTCATGGGGCGAGGGCTGCGCGGAGGCCGGTTACCCGGGTGTCTACACCCGGCTGACCACCTTCTCCAGCCTGGTGACCGCGCAGGTCAACTCATAGGTCCCAGAAGTTCTCCTGAGCACCCCTCAGGTGAAGTACCAGGGGGCGTTGCGGGCCTCCACGAGCGGCCCGCAGCGCCCCCTATCCATGCGCGCGCTACTTTTGGGCGGTGAGCTTCCCGGCAGCACCCCAGCTGCCGGTGGGCACCTCGTGGATCCAGACCTGGACGGTCTCGACGGGGGCGTCGACGCCCGCACGGCGAGTTCTGCGACGCCGATCTCGGGGCGGGCGGCGAGCGGATGCGCGGCGGGCAGCGTCCGGCGCCCGGTGCTGGTGCCGAGCCGGAGGCCGGTAGGCGGGGCGACGGCGGCGTTCCATGAGGGGACTCTAGGAGGGGCGTACGACGGTCCCGAACCGGATGTCGTACGAGGTCCCGGGGTGCATGGTCGCGAGCATGCGTGCCCCCTCTTCCGTGACCTCGTCCCGCTGGGTCTTGGTGAGCTTGCCGAAGGGCTCGATGACCAGGGACTCCTCCTCCAGCCTCCACACGCCCGCCAGGAAGCCGTCGACGAGGAAGGTCGCGTACACCATGTTCCCGACCCAGCTGCGGCCCCGGTACTCGGCCGGGATGACGCGGGTGCGGTCGGCGTGGGAGAGGAGGAGGTTGTCGAACTCGGGGAGGAAGCGGGGCGGGGCCGGGGTGTCGGCGGCGGGGCGCGGGGCGTCGGGGAGGTCGAAGAGTTCGACGCCGTGCTCGTCGCGGAAGGCCGGCAGCTGGGGGCGGAGGCGTTCGAAGGCCTCCTTGAGGCGGGTCAGGCCGGACCAGGTCTGCATGTCCTTGACGGAGGCGGGGCCGAAGGCGGCGAGGTAGCGCAGGACGGTGGCGTCCGGGGCGGGGACGGGTTCGGCGGGGCGGCCGAGCCAGTGCTCGGCGGTCGTGAGGGCCACCTGGCCGCTGTGCCCCCACAGTCCGCGCGGGGTGACCTGGACGAGGGGGAGGCGGCAGCGGGCGGCGATGGCGAGGGACTGCGGGTCGGCGTCCGGCCACTCTTCGAGCAGGGCCTCGCGCAGCTGCTTCATGGTGCGCGGCTCGGCCTCGACGAGGTCGCGGGCGACGGCGGCGAGCCGGTCCAGGTCGACGCCGACCAGGCCCTTGCGGAAGTTGCCGAGTTCGCGGTCGCGGGCGGCCTGGACGAGCGGGCGCAGGGTGAGGGCGTCGTCGGCGGTGTGGGTGTGGATGGTCGAGCGCATGGTGACGATCCGGACGACCGCGCGGTCGGCCATCAGCGTGGAGAGCTCCTCGGGGCGGAAGCCGTCGAGGCGGGCGGCGAGGGCGTAGTACGGCGGCTTGACGTTCTGCGCCTGGAGCCCGAGCAGGTGCTCCACGGCCGCCTGTGCCGTGAGGTTCGAGCGCTTCAGCAGCAGCTGGCGGTCGAGGGTCGCGCGGTTGAGGGCGCGGGTGCCGAGCACGGAATCCGTCTTCGTCATGCTTCGCACGTTAGCCGCCGTTGCGGACACCTTCTGTCCGCAAGGCTCAGCGGATCCACGGCCACCCGCCCCCGCCGACGTCGTTTGCCCCGTATATCCTGCTCGGTGATCACGCAGCCGGGAAAACTCGACCTGAGAGGCAGCCGTGATGTCCGAGCGACGTGCCCGACCGAACGGGAAGGGCCGGGGCAGGTCCGCCTGGCTTCGGTCCCTGGCCGCGGCGGCCACCCCGCCGACGCCGGAGCGGCGCCCGGCGCCCGAGGCGGAGCCGGCGCCCCCGGAGGCGGAACCGGCGAGCATCGTCCAGGCGGCCCTTTACCAGGACGGCGTGCGGGTGTCCTCCCCCGCGACCCTCGCCGAAACGTTCCGCGAGTTGCGGATGCAGCGTTCCGGTATGGCGTGGATCGGTCTGGCCCGGCCCACCGAGGCCGAACTGCTCTCCCTGGCCGCCGAGTTCGATCTGCATCCGCTGGCGGTCGAGGACGCGATGGAGGCCCACCAGCGGCCCAAGCTGGAGCGCTACGGCGAGACGCTGTTCGTCGTGCTGCGGGCGGCCCGCTATCTGGACGCCCCCGAGGAGGTCGACTTCGGCGAGCTGCACGTCTTCGTCGGCGCCGACTTCGTCATCACCGTCCGGCACGGCGCCGCTCCCGACCTGTCGGCGGTCCGCAGCCGGATGGAGGCGACGCCTGACCTGCTGAAGCTGGGCCCGGAGGCGGTGCTGTACGCGATCCTGGACGCGGTGGTCGACGGCTACGTGCCGGTCGTGTCGGGCGTCCAGAACGACGTCGACGAGATCGAGACCGAGGTCTTCCGCGGCGACCCGGAGGTCTCCCGCCGTATCTACGAACTCTCCCGCGAGATGGTCGAGTTCCAGCGCGCCACCCGCCCCCTGGTCGGCATGCTGCACGGACTGATGGCCGGCTTCTCCAAGTACGGCACGGACGAGGAGCTGCAGCGCTATCTGCGGGACGTCGCCGACCACGTCACCCACACCAGCGAGCGCGTCGACGGCTTCCGACAGGCCCTCACCGAGATCCTCACGGTGAACGCGACCCTGGTCACCCAGCAGCAGAACGCGGAGATGCGGGCGCTGGCGGAGGCGGGGTTCGAGCAGAACGAGGAGATCAAGAAGATCTCCAGCTGGGCCGCGATCCTCTTCGCCCCGACCCTCGTGGGGACGATCTACGGCATGAACTTCGTCCATATGCCCGAGCTGAAGTGGAGCTTCGGGTACCCCTTCGCGATCGGGCTGATGGGCGTGGTCTGTGTCAGCCTGTACGTGATCTTCAAACGGCGGGACTGGCTCTGAGACGAGGCCGGGACCCCTGATTTCCGATGATTTCCGATGTTTTCCGACGGAAGAGGAACGACCCATGGTCGAGCAGGACGAGCGATTCGATGTTGTCGTACTCGGCGCCGGGCCCGGTGGCTACGTCGCCGCCGTCCGCGCCGCCCAGCTGGGCAAGCGCGTCGCGGTCGTCGAGGAGAAGTACTGGGGCGGCGTCTGTCTGAACGTCGGCTGCATCCCCACCAAGGCCCTGCTGCGCAACGCCGAGCTGGCGCATCTGTTCACCCATGAGGCGAAGACCTTCGGCATCAAGGTGGACGGCCAGGTCTCCTTCGACTACGGCGAGGCCTACCGCCGCAGCCGCAAGGTCGCCGACGGCCGGGTCAAGGGCGTCCACTACCTGATGAAGAAGAACAAGATCACCGAGGTGAACGGCCGCGGCACCTTCGTCGACCCGCACACCCTCCAGGTCACCGACTACGACGGCAACACCCGCACCATCGGCTTCGAGCACTGCATCATCGCCACCGGCGCCACCCCCAAGCTGCTGCCCGGCACCAAGCGCAGCGCCCGCGTGGTGACCTTCGAGGAGCAGATCCTCGCCGAGGACCTCCCCCAGTCGATCGTCATCGCGGGCGCCGGCGCCATCGGCATCGAGTTCGCCTACGTCCTCCACAACTACGGCGTGAAGGTCACCATCGTCGAGTTCCTCGACCGCATGGCGCCCCTGGAGGACGCGGAGATCTCCGCCGAACTCGCCCGGCAGTACCGCAAGCTGGGCATCGACGTCCTCACCTCCACGCGCGTCGACGCCATCGACGAGTCCGGCCCCCAGGTCCGCGTCACCGTCACCGCCAAGGACGGCTCGCAGAAGGTCCTGGAGGCCGACAAGGTCCTCCAGGCCATCGGCTTCGCGCCGAACGTCACCGGGTACGGCCTGGAGAACACCGGTGTGAAGGTCACCGACCGCGGCGCCATCGACGTCGACGGACGCGGCCGCACCTCCGTGCCGCACCTGTACGCCATCGGCGACGTGACCGCCAAGCTGATGCTCGCGCACACCGCCGAGGCCATGGGCATCATCGCCGCGGAGACGATCGCGGACGCCGAGACCATGGAGCTCGACTACGCGATGATCCCGCGGGCCACCTTCTGCCAGCCCCAGGTCGCGAGCTTCGGCTACACCGAGGCGCAGGCCCGCGAGCTCGGCTACGACGTGAAGGTCGCCAAGTTCCCCTTCACCGCGAACGGCAAGTCCCACGGCCTCGGTGACACCACCGGCTTCGTGAAGCTGATCAGCGACGCCAAGTACGGCGAGCTCCTCGGCGGCCACCTCATCGGGCCGGACGTCACCGAGCTGCTGCCGGAGCTGACGCTGGCCCAGCAGTGGGACCTGACCGTCCACGAGGTCGCCCGCAATGTGCACGCCCACCCGACGCTCAGCGAGGCCGTCAAGGAGGCCGTGCACGGCCTGGCCGGCCACATGATCAACATGTGACCGGCCGGCACCGGACGTCACGGACGTCATAGGGCGGCCGGCGCCGGACGTCACACGGCGGCCGGCGCCGGCCCCACGAGCTCGGACAGCACGTCCTCCATCGTCACGAAGCCGAGGACGGCACCCGCCGCCCCCGTCACGGCCGCCAGATGGCTGCCGTCGGCGCGCAGGGCGGTGAGGGTGTCGTCCAGCGGGGTGTCGATGCGGACCCGGGTGACCGGGTGCAGCGCGGTGCGCGGGAAGGGCCGGTCGCGGTCGGCGACGCCGAGGGTGTCCTTGATGTGCAGATAGCCGAGGAGCGTGCCCTGCGGGCCGGTGACCGGGAAGCGGGAGTAGCCCGCCTCGGCGGCCACCCGCTCCAGGCGTGCCGGGGTGACCGAGGCGTCGACGGTGCGCATCCGCCGGGCCGGGACGAGGATCTCGCCGACCGGGCGGGTGCCCAGCTCCAGGGCGTCGCGCAGCCGTTCGCCGTCGGCGGGCGAGAGCAGCCCCGCCTCGCTCGCGTCGACCACCATCCGGGCCAGCTGATCGTCGGTGAAGACCGACTCCACCTCGTCCTTCGGCTCGACGCGCAGCAGCTTCAGCAGGGTGTTGGCGAAGGCGTTGACGCCGAACACGACGGGCCGCAGCAGCCGGGTGAGCGCCACCAGCGGCGGGCCGAGCACCAGCGCGGTCGCCACGGGGGCGGCGAGCGCGATGTTCTTGGGCACCATCTCGCCGATCAGCATGTGCAGATACGTCGCCACGGCGAGCGCGATGACGAAGGCGATCGGGTGCACCAGGCCGTGCGGGATGTGCGCCGCCTCGAAGGCGGGCTCCAGCAGATGCGCGATGGCCGGTTCGGCGACCGCGCCGAGCACCAGCGAGGAGACGGTGATGCCCAGCTGGGCGGTCGCCATCATCGCCGAGAGGTGCTCCAGGCCCCACAGGGTCATCCGGGCCCGCTTGTCGCCCTCCTTGGCCCGCGGCTCGATCTGGCTGCGGCGCACGGAGATCAGGGCGAACTCGCCGCCCACGAAGAACGCGTTGGTCAGCAGCGTCAGGGCGCCGATGACGAGTTGCAGGACGGTCATCGGGACTCCTCCCCCGCCTGGACCGGCACCTGGGCGTGCGCCGGTGCGGTGATACGGACACGGTCGGCCCGGTGGTGCTCGACGTCGAGGACGTCGAGCTCCCAGCCGTCGAGCGCGACGACGTCCCCCTTGACGGGGATGCGGGCGAGCCGGGTGGCGACGAGGCCGGCGAGGGTCTCGTACGGACCCTCCGGAGCCGTGAGTCCTGTCTCCTCCAGCTCGTCGATGCGGACGGAGCCGTCCGCCTCCCACGCCCCGGGTCCGACGGGTGCCAGGTCGGGCGCCTCAACCGGGTCGTGCTCGTCGCGGACCTCGCCGACGACCTCCTCGACGATGTCCTCCATCGTCGCGAGGCCCGCGGTGCCGCCGTACTCGTCGATGACCACGGCCATCGTGCGGGTCGTGCGCAGCCGCTCCAGCAGCCGGTCCGCGGGGAGGCTGTCCGGCACCAGGAGGGGCTCGGTGGCCAGTTCGGTGACCGGGGTGACGGCGCGCCTGGCGGGCTCCAGGGCCAGCACGTCACGGATGTGGACGGTGCCGATCACCTCGTCCAGGCTGTCGCGGTAGACCGGGAAGCGGGACAGGCCGGTGGCGTACGTCAGGTTCGCCGCGTCGGCCGCCGTCGCGTGCGCCTCCAGGGCCTGGACGTCGACGCGCGGGGTCATCACGTTCTCGGCGGTCAGCTCGCCCAGGTGCAGGGTGCGCACGAACAGTTCGGCGGAGTCCGCCTCCAGGGCACCCTCGGCCGCCGAGTGCTGGGCCAGCGCGGCCAGTTCCTCGGGGCTGCGGGCGGAGGCCAGCTCCTCGGCGGGCTCCAGGCCGATGCGGCGTACGGCACGGTTCGCGGTGTCGTTGAGATGGCGGATGAACGGGCCGAAGGCGGCCGTGAAGCCGCGCTGCGGTCCGGCCACCACCTTCGCGACCGCGAGCGGCCGGGAGATCGCCCAGTTCTTCGGGACGAGCTCGCCGATCACCATCAGCACGACCGTGGACAGCGCCACGCCCAGGACGGTCGCCACCGTCGGGGCCGCCCCGCCCAGGCCCGCGGCCTCCAACGGGCCCCGCAGCAGCGCGGCCAGCGACGGCTCGGCGAGCATGCCGATCACCAGGGAGGTGACGGTGATGCCGAGCTGGGCGCCGGAGAGCTGGACGGTCAGTCGGCGGACGGCCTTCAGGGCGCCCTCGGCGCCGCGCTCGCCGGCCTCGGCAGCCCTTTCGAGCTCACCGCGCTCGACGGTGGTCAGGGAGAACTCGGCCGCGACGAACACCGCACAGGCCAAGGTCAGCAGGAGGGCCGCCAGGAGCAGCAGGACCTCGGTCACCGCGCCAACCCCTCTCGCTTGGACGGGCGCGAGTCGGCACGGCTGGTACTGGGAGGCTCACCCATCGCGGGCTCGTTTCTCCTTCTCGGGTCGGTGGATCGGGGTGTGTCGCTGCACCCTATGGTAAAGGGCACGCAAAGCACGCTGGTCAAGAGCACAACGCTCGGGACTTGCCGGTTGTTCCGCCGATCGGTGGTTTACGTCGCCCGGAGTCGGCAAGGCGGACAGAATGCCGCGCTCTGCCACCACTCCCGCAACCCTGGTAAGACGAGAAACACAGCCCGCAGGTTTCACGACCGAGCCGGCGAAGCAGCCCCCACGGCGGGACGCGTTCTTCGACAACGCCAAGTACCTGGCGATCGCGCTGGTGGCGATGGGGCACGCATGGGAGCCGCTGCGCTCCGACAGCCGGGCCGTCACCGCGCTCTACACGCTCGTCTACGCCTTCCACATGCCGGCGTTCATCATCATCTCCGGCTACTTCTCCCGGAGTTTCGACGCGAGCCCGGCGAAGATCAGGCGGCTGGTCACCGGGGTCGTGGTGCCGTACGTCGTCTTCGAGACGGCGTACACCCTCTTCACCCGCTGGTCCGACGGCGAACCGGACCGGCCGATCAGTCTGCTGGACCCGCTGTATCTGACCTGGTTCCTGGCGGCGTTGTTCATCTGGCGACTCACCACACCGATCTGGCGGGCGGTGCGCTGGCCGCTGCCGACCGCGCTGACCGTCGCGGCCCTCGCCACCCTCACCCCGTCCATCGGCAAGGATCTCGACCTCCAGCGCACGCTCCAGTTCCTGCCGTACTTCGTGCTCGGACTGTGTCTGCGCCCGGAGCACTTCAGCCTGGTCCGGCAGTGGCGGGTGCGGCTGGCGGCGGTGCCGGTCTTCCTGGCGGCGCTCGTGTTCGCCTACTGGTCCGTGCCGCGCATGGACTACGCCTGGTTCTTCCACAAGGACGCCGCCGAGCATTTCGCCGTGCCCGACTGGATGGGGCCGATCATGACCCTCGCCCTGTTCGGCTGCTCCCTGGTCCTGGTCGGCTGCTTCCTGTCCTGGGTGCCGGGGCGCCGGACGTGGTTCACCGCACTCGGCGCGGGCACGCTCTACGGCTATCTGCTGCACGGGTTCTTCGTCCAGGCCGCCAACCACTGGCACTGGTCCCACATCGGCTTCTTCCACGAGCCGCTCGGCAAGGTCACCGTCTCGCTGATCGCCGGGGCGGTCGTGACCGCGCTGTGCACGGCGCCGGTGCGGCGGGTCTTCCGGTGCGTGATGGAGCCGAGGACGGACTGGGCCTTCCGCGTGAAGGCCTAGTGCGGGTTCGAACGGGCACTCGTATGTCACCAACGAGTGAGGGGTGGCAGACCAGGCCATGGAGATTTCAGGCGTCATCAGCGCGATCGTCATCGGCATCGTGATCGGTGTCCTCGGCCGGCTCGTCGTCCCGGGCCGCCAGCGCATCGGCATTCTGTGGACGATCCTCATCGGCATCGTCGCCGCGTTCATCGGAACCGGCATCGCCTCCGGCCTGGACGTCGCCGACACCAAGGGTGTCGACTGGGTCGAGTGGCTCATCCAGATCGCCCTCGCCGCCATCGGTGTGGTCGCTGTCAGCAAGGTGAAGGTGCGTCGTTGACGCTCCCGGCGGCCAGTGCGACAGGTCACATTCCGAGCGAGAACAAGGTCACAGCCTTGCACTCTGCTGGAACTTCAGTGATCTGCCCTAGCATCCGAGCATGACGGTCCTGCCTGACGACGGGCTCGCGCTGGCCGCCGAGTTCCCTGACGCGACACACGAAGAATGGCAACACCTGGTGGCCGGGGTGCTGCGCAAGTCGGGCAAGGAGGTCTCGGGCGCGGCGGCGGAGGACGCCCTGGCCACCGCGCTCGAGGACGGACTCGGCGCCCGCCCCCTGTACACCGCGCGCGACAGCGCCCCCGATCCCGGCCTGCCCGGCTTCGCCCCGTTCGTCCGCAGCGGCCGGGCGCAGGGCAACACCGTAGGCGGCTGGGACGTGCGCCAGCGGCACGCGGCGGCGGACGGCCAGGCCGTCCTGACCGACCTGGAGAACGGCGTCACCTCCGTGTGGCTGCCGCTCGGCGAGGGCAGCGCCCTCCAGGTGTCCGAGCTGGGCCGGGTGCTCGACGGCGTCTACCTCGACCTCGCGCCGGTCGTCCTCGACGCGGGCGCCGAGACCGAGGCCGCCGCCCAGGAACTGCTGAAGCTGTACGAGGAGCGCGGCATCGCCCCCGACGCGGCGCGCGGCAACCTCGGCGCCGACCCGCTGGGCTTCGAGGCCCGCACCGGGCGGTCGTACGACCTCGCACCCGTGCTGAAGCTCGCCGCGCGCTACCCGGGTGTGCGCGCCCTGACCGTGGACGCGCTGCCCTATCACGAGGCCGGCGGTTCGGCCGCGCAGGAACTCGGCGCCTCGCTGGCGACCGGCGTCGCCTATCTGCGGGCGCTGACCGAGGCGGGGCTGAGCGCCGAACAGGCCTGCGCCCAGCTGGAGTTCCGGTACGCGGCGACCGCCGACCAGTTCCTGACCATCGCCAAGCTGCGCGCCGCGCGCCGGCTGTGGGCGCGGGTGGCCGAGGTGTGCGGGGTGCCGAAGGCGGGCGCCCAGGTGCAGCACGCGGTGACCTCGCCGGTGATGATGACCCGCCGCGACCCGTGGGTGAACATGCTGCGGACGACGATCGCGACGCTGGCCGCCGGTGCCGGTGGCGCCGACGCCGTGACGGTGCTCCCCTTCGACCAGGAGCTGGGGCTGCCGGACGCGTTCGCCCGTCGTATCGCCCGCAACACCTCCACGATCCTCATCGAGGAGTCCCACCTGGCCCGGGTGATCGACCCGGCGGGCGGTTCCTGGTACGTGGAGCGGCTGACCGACGAACTCGCCCACGCGGCCTGGGAGTTCTTCCGCACGATCGAGCGGGACGGCGGTCAGGCGGCCGTGCTGCGCTCGGGCCGGCTGCGCACCGACCTGGCGACGACCTGGGCCGAGCGCTCCAAGAAGCTCGCCAAGCGGCGCGAACCGGTCACCGGTGTGAGCGAGTTCCCGCACCTGGCCGAGAAGCCGGTCGTCCGCGCGCCCGCCCCCGCGCCGCTGTCCGGCGGACTGCCCCGGGTGCGCCGCGACGAGGCCTACGAGGAACTGCGCGCCCGCTCCGACGCCCACCTGGCCGCAACGGGTGCCCGCCCCCGCATCTACCTGGCCGCGCTCGGCCCGGCCGCCGCGCACACCGCGCGGCTGACGTTCGCCGCGAACCTGTTCCAGGCGGGCGGCATCGAGGCCGTCACCGAGGGCCCGTTCGAGGAGAGCGGCGCCACCGAGGTGTGCCTGTGCTCCAGTGACGCGCTGTACGCGGAGCAGGCCGAGTCCGCGGCCCAGGAGCTGCGTGCGGCGGGTGCCAGGCACGTCACCCTCGCCGGCCGCCCGGCGGAGTACGCGGGCGTGGACTCCTACGTCTTCGCCGGCTGCGACGCCGTCTCCGTACTGACCGACGCTCTCGACCGCTTGGGGGTCTCCCGATGACCGTCCCCGACTTCTCCGGGATCGACCTCGGCACCCCGGCCACCACCGGCACCGCCGACGACTGGCAGGCGGCCGTCAAGAAGGCCGGTGACGGCGACGACCTGCTCTGGGAGACCCCGGAGGGCATCCCGGTCAAGCCGCTCTACACCGGGCAGGACCTGGAGGGCCTCGACTTCCTGGACACGCGTCCGGGCGTGGCGCCGTATCTGCGCGGCCCGTACCCGACGATGTACGTCAACCAGCCCTGGACGATCCGCCAGTACGCGGGTTTCTCCACGGCCGAGGAGTCCAACGCCTTCTACCGCCGCAACCTCGCGGCGGGTCAGAAGGGCCTGTCGGTCGCCTTCGACCTGCCCACGCACCGGGGTTACGACAGCGACCATCCGCGCGTGACCGGTGACGTCGGCATGGCGGGCGTGGCCATCGACTCGATCTACGACATGCGGCAGCTCTTCGACGGCATCCCGCTGGACAAGATGACCGTGTCGATGACGATGAACGGCGCGGTGCTGCCGGTGCTCGCGCTGTACATCGTCGCCGCGGAGGAACAGGGCGTGCCGCCCGAGAAGTTGGCCGGGACCATCCAGAACGACATCCTCAAGGAGTTCATGGTCCGCAACACCTACATCTATCCGCCGAAGCCGTCGATGCGGATCATCTCCGACATCTTCGCCTTCACCTCGCAGCGGATGCCGCGGTACAACTCCATCTCCATCTCCGGCTATCACATCCAGGAGGCGGGCGCGACGGCCGACCTGGAGCTGGCGTACACGCTCGCGGACGGTGTCGAGTACATCCGCGCGGGGCGTGAAGCGGGCCTGGACGTCGACGCGTTCGCGCCCCGCCTGTCGTTCTTCTGGGCGATCGGCATGAACTTCTTCATGGAGGTCGCCAAGCTGCGCGCGGCGCGCCTGCTGTGGGCGAAGCTGGTCAGGCAGTTCGACCCGAAGAACACCAAGTCGCTGTCCCTGCGCACCCATTCGCAGACGTCGGGCTGGTCGCTGACCGCGCAGGACGTGTTCAACAACGTCACGCGCACCTGCGTGGAGGCCATGGCGGCGACGCAGGGCCACACGCAGTCGCTGCACACCAACGCCCTCGACGAGGCGCTCGCGCTGCCCACCGACTTCTCCGCGCGCATCGCCCGCAACACCCAGCTGCTGCTCCAGCAGGAGTCGGGCACCACCCGGGTCATCGACCCGTGGGGCGGCAGCGCGTACGTGGAGAAGCTGACCTACGACCTCGCGCGCAAGGCCTGGCAGCACATCCAGGAGGTCGAGGCGGCGGGCGGCATGGCCAAGGCCATCGACGCCGGCATCCCGAAGCTGCGCATCGAGGAGGCCGCGGCCCGCACCCAGGCCCGCATCGACTCCGGTCGGCAGCCGGTGATCGGCGTGAACAAGTACCGGGTGGAGAACGACGAGGCGATCGAGGTCCTCAAGGTCGACAACTCCTCCGTGCGTGCCCAGCAGATCGAGAAGCTGCGCCGGCTGCGCGCCGAGCGCGACGAGCGGGCCTGCCAGGACGCGCTCGACGCGCTGACCCGGGCCGCGGGCGGCGAGGGCAACCTGCTGGAGCTGGCGGTGAACGCGGCCCGCGCCAAGGCGACCGTCGGCGAGATCTCCGACGCCCTGGAGAAGGTGTACGGCCGGCACGCGAGCCAGATCCGTACGATCTCCGGCGTGTACCGCAACGAAGCAGGGGAGTCCCCGTCCGTGGACCGCACCCGCGCCCTGGTCGACGCCTTCGACGAGGCGGAGGGCCGGCGCCCGCGCATCCTGGTCGCCAAGATGGGCCAGGACGGCCATGACCGCGGCCAGAAGGTCATCGCGACCGCGTTCGCCGACCTCGGTTTCGACGTCGACGTCGGCCCTCTGTTCCAGACCCCGGCCGAGGTGGCCCGGCAGGCCGTCGAGGCGGACGTGCACATCGTCGGCGTCTCGTCGCTCGCGGCCGGGCACCTCACCCTCGTACCGGCGCTGAAGGAGGCGCTGGCCGAGGAGGGCCGGGAGGACATCATGATCGTCGTCGGTGGGGTGATCCCGCCGCAGGACGTGCCCACGCTCCTGGAGATGGGCGCCGCGGCCGTGTTCCCGCCCGGGACGGTGATTCCGGACGCGGCCCACGACCTGGTGCAGCGGCTGGCGTCGGACCTCGGGCACGACCTGTGATCGATGTCGACGCGTATGTGAAGGGCGTGCTCGACGGGAAGCGGGCGATCATCGCGCGCGCCATCACGCTCGTCGAGTCGACCCGCCCGCAACACCGGGTGCTGGCGCAGGAGTTGCTCACCGCGCTGCTCCCGCACAGCGGCCGGTCGCGGCGGATCGGGATCAGCGGGGTGCCCGGCGTCGGCAAGTCCACCTTCATCGACGCCTTCGGCACCCTGCTGACGGGCCTCGGTCACCGGGTGGCGGTCCTCGCCGTGGACCCGTCCTCCACGCGGACCGGCGGTTCGATCCTCGGCGACAAGACCCGCATGGAGCGCCTGGCCGTCGACCCGGCGGCCTTCGTGCGCCCCTCCCCCACGGCCGGCACGCTGGGTGGCGTGGCGAAGGCGACCCGTGAGTCGATCGTGGTGATGGAGGCGGCGGGCTACGACGTGATCCTGGTGGAGACGGTCGGCGTCGGCCAGTCCGAGACCACGGTCGCGAACATGGTCGACACCTTCCTGCTGCTGACCCTGGCCCGCACCGGCGATCAGCTCCAGGGCATCAAGAAGGGCGTCCTGGAGCTGGCCGACGTGATCGCCGTGAACAAGGCGGACGGCCCGCACGAGCGCGACGCCAAGGCCGCCGCCCGTGAACTGGCGGGCGCGCTGCGGCTGATGCACGGCCCGGACCCGGCCTGGACCCCGCCGGTGCTGAGTTGCAGCGCCCGTGAGGCGACCGGTCTGGACACGGTCTGGGAGCGGATCGAGCAGCACCGCACCCTGCTGGACTCCACCGGCCGGCTCACCGCCAAGCGCCGCGACCAGCAGATCGACTGGACCTGGAGCATGGTCCGCGACGAGCTCCTGGACCGGCTGCACGCCGACCCGGCGGTCCGCGCCCTCGCCCCCGATCTCGAACGGCAGGTCAGGGACGGGGAGTTGACGGCCACGCTGGCGGCGGAGCGCATCTTGAAGGTGTTCGGGGCGTCGGGGGCATACGGGGCCGAGGGCCACTGAAAGCCGTTTAAGAGGATCACCGCGCCGGCAGCCGTACCCCCAGCTCCTCGGCCGCCGCCCGCAGGACCGGCACCATCGCGACCATGTCGTCCATGCTGCGGCGGAAGGCGGGCGCCGCGGTGGACAGCGCGGCGAAGACGGTGCCGTCGGGGCGCAGGACGGGCACGGCGACGGCGCGCAGGCCCGCGTGGTGCTCCTCGTCGGCCGTGGCGTAGCCGCGTCCGGCGGCGCGGGCGACCTCCTCGCGCAGGACGTCCCGGTCGGTGATGCTCCGGGGGCCGTACGGGGTGAGCTCGACGCGGTCGAGGAGGTCCTGGCGGACGTCCTCGGGAGCGAAGGCCATGAGGACCTTGCCCATGGAGGTGCAGTGCAGCGGGCCGTGCCGGCCGGGGTCGCTGCGGACGCCGACCGGCAGCGGGCCGTCGACGTAGTGGACGTAGAGATGGCGGGTGCCGTCGAGGACGGACATCAGGGTGGCCTCCTCGGTCTGCCGCGTCACGCGCTGCATCACGGGGAGGGCGGTGCCGGCGAACCCGTAGACCTGGCCGGCCTGCTGGCCGAGCTGGAAGAGCCGGAGCCCCGGTTTGTAGCGCTTGCCCGCGGTCTCGAACTCCACCAGGCCTTCCCGGCACAGGGAGTTGACCAGCCGGTGCGCGGTGCTGACGGCGACGCCGCTGGCCCGGGCCAGCTCGGAGAGCGTGATGCCGTGCGGGTGCTCGCCGACCAGGACGAGCAGCCGGATCGCCCGGCCCACGACATCGGCCGGCACCTCACTGGTGGCACTCATATCGCGCAGATTACCATTGAGTGGATAAGTTTTCCACTGAATGGAAAAACAGCCATGAGTCATCCTCTCTTCGACGTCACCGGCAAGGTGGCCCTGGTGACCGGTTCGAGCCGTGGCATCGGCCGGGCGCTGGCCGTCGGGCTGCTGGAGGCGGGCTGCACGGTCGTCCTGAACGGCCGCGACACCGTCGCCCTGGAGGCCGCCCGCAAGGAGCTCGCCGAGTCGTTCGGCGACCGGGTCCTGGCCGAGGCCTTCGACGTCACCGACTCCGCCGCGGTCACGGACGCCGTCGCCCGCGTCGAGGACCGCGCCGGGCCGATCGGCATCCTGGTCAACAACACCGGCGCCCAACGCCGCGCCCCGCTCCTCGACTTCACCGACGAGGACTGGCACGGCCTGCTGGACACCAACCTCACCAGCGCCTTCCTCGTCGGCCGCGAGGTCGCCCGGCGCATGGTGCCGCGCGGCCACGGCAAGATCGTCAACATCTGCTCGCTGCAGAGCGAGGCGGTCCGCCCCGGCATCGCGCCCTACTCGGCCACCAAGGGCGGCCTGAAGATGCTCACCAAGGGCATGTGCGCCGACCTCGGCCCGCACGGCATCCAGGTCAACGGCATCGGCCCCGGCTACTTCGACACCGAACTGACCTCCGCCCTGGTCGCCGACGAGGAGTTCAGCGCCTGGGTGCGCGGGCGGACCCCGGCGGGCCGCTGGGGCAAGGTCGAGGACCTCGTCGGCGCCCTGCTCTTCCTGTCCTCCCCCGCCTCCGACTTCGTCAACGGACAGCTCGTGTACGTCGACGGCGGCATGCTTTCCGTCCTGTGACCCCCGAGGAGCCCCCATGCACGCCTGTGTCGTCCACGGAGCCGGTGATCTCCGGGTCGAGGAACGGCCGTACGACGGTCCCGGCGCCGGTGAGGTCGCGGTCGCCGTCGCCCTCGGCGGGATCTGCGGCAGCGACCTGCACTACTACCACCAGGGCCGGGTCGGCGACTTCGCCCTGCGCGAGCCCATGGTGCTGGGCCACGAGGTGGTCGGCCACATCGCCGCCCTCGGCCCCGGCACCGACGGCCCGGCACCGGGCACCCCCGTCGCCGTCCACCCCGCCACGCCCTGCGGCACCTGCCCCGAGTGCACCGGCGGGCGGCGCAACATCTGCGCCCGTACCCGCTATCTCGGCAGCGCCGCCCACACCCCGCACGTGCAGGGCGGGTTCGCGCAGACCATCACCGTGCCCGCCGAACAGATCCGGGCGCTGCCGCCGGGCCTCGGCCTGCGGCGTGCCGTCCTCGCCGAGCCGCTGTCGGTGGCGCTGCACGCCGTCAACCGGGCGGGCGAGGTGCACGGCAAGCGGGTCCTCGTCACCGGCGCGGGACCGATCGGCTGCCTGGTCGTGGCCGCGCTGCGGCGGCGGGGCGCCGCCGAGGTCGTCGTCAGCGACCTCTTCGACGAGCCGCTGCGCATCGCGACGGCGGTCGGCGCCACGGCGACGGTACGGGCCGACCGGCCCGAAGACCCGTCCTGGGCAGGCGACTTCGACGTCGCGATCGAGGCGTCGGGCGCCCCGGCGGGGCTGCGCACCTGTGTGGAACGCGTCCACCGGGGCGGCACCGTCGTCCTGCTCGGCCTGCTTCCGCCGGGCGAGATCGGCCTGTTGGGCAATGTCGTGGTCACCCGGGAACTCGAACTGCGCGGCGCCTTCCGCTTCGACACCGAGTTCGACGAGGCGCTCGCCCTGCTGGCCGAGGGGTTGCCCGTGGACCCGGTCGTGACGCACACCTTCCCGCTGGACCAGTCCGTCGCCGCGTTCGCCGCGGCCCAGGACCGCACGGTGGCCTCCAAGGTGCTGCTGGACCTGTCGGGCACCTGACCGCTCCCGGAGGGGCGGTGGTCCCGGGTACGTTCGTTCACATGCGCATACGAGTGAGGGTCATCGGCGGCGGAATCGGCGGTACGGCAACGGCGTTGGCGCTGCACAAGGCGGGCGCCGACGTCGTCGTGCACGAGGCGCATCCCGACTCGGCCGAGGATCTGGGCGCGTTCCTGACGCTGGCGAGCAACGGCATGCGGGCGCTGGCTCAGCTCGACGCCGACGCCGCCGTCCGGGCGGTCGGGTTCCCGCTGCGCGAGATGCGGCTGCTCGACGCGGCGGGCGAGGAGGCGGGGCGGGGGCCGCTGGGCGAGGCCGACGATCCGCGCCTGCGGTTCCGGTGCGTGCGCCGCGGCGACCTCAACGCCGCGCTCCAGGCGGAGGCGGCGCGCCGGGGCCTCGACGTCCGGCACGGGGTGCGGCTGACCGCCGTCGAGGAGGGCCCGGACGGCGTCACCGCCCGCTTCTCGGACGGCAGCAGTGCGACGGCCGACCTGCTCGTCGGCGCCGACGGCCTCCACTCCACCGTCCGGGAGACCATCGCCCCGGGCGTGCTCCCGCAGTACGCCGGGCAGCGCGTGTTCTACGGCTACACCGGCGCCGCCCGCCCACCGGGCGCCGCCGAGCAGATCACCATGGTGCGCGGCAGCCGGGCCGCCTTCGGGTACGCGGTGTCGCCCGACGGGGAGACGTACTGGTTCGCCCGCGTGGCCGACGTACCGCCGAAGGCGCCCGGCGGGTGGCGGGAGCCGCTGGTGCAGCTGCTGCGCGCGGACGCCGGGCCCGCCGCGGACATCGTCGCGGCCACCCATGACGACATCTTCGCCACCGACGCCGTCGAGATACCCGTCGGCACTCCTTGGCGTTCCGCGCGCACCCTGCTCGTCGGCGACGCGGCCCACGCGGCCTCCCCGGCGACCGGCCAGGGGGCGTCGATGGCGCTGGAGGACGCGGTCGTCCTCGCCAAGTCCCTGCGGGACGCCCCGGATCTCGACGCCGCGCTCACCCGCTACGAGGCGCTGCGCCGCCCCCGCGTGGAACACAACATCACCGTCAGCGGCGCCCTCTCCCGGGGCGGCCGGCCCACCGGCGCGCCCCGCCCCGGCGAGGACGACCTCGAACACCTGCTGGACTGGGACAGCAAGTTGGCGGCCTGAGCGGGCTGCCGGTCAGATCCAGCCGTCCAGGGACTTCATGAACCCGTCGAAGTCGTCGCGGTGGATGGTGTGCCCCGCCCCCGTGACGGTACGGACCTCGAAGCCGCTCGCCCGCAGCCGCGTCACGTCCTCGGCGCCCACCAGGAAGCTGGGGTCGGCGAGTTGGACGAGGGAGGGCACCAGCGGGCGGTCGGGGACGAAGCCGGTGAGGGGGCGGCCGTCGAGGAAGTACGAGGTGTCCGCGTCCCAGTCGGCCAGCGTGGCCACCTCGACGTCGACGTCCTCGGGGTCCCAGTGCGGGTTGAACTGGGCTATGTGCTCCCGGGTGATGTTCTTGCCGGACGCGAACACCTCCGGGTCCAGCGGCTGTTCGGGGTCGGGGGACGCCCAGGCCGGGTCGGAGTAGACGGCCCGCGCGGGGCGCAGCCGCTCCACCGCCAGGGACAGGGCGAGCCCGCCGAGGGAATGGCCGATGACCACGTCGGCACCGGTCGGCAAGGTGTCGACGAGGTCGTCCGCGAAGTACTGGGGGGTGTACTCGCCGCGCGGGGAGCGGCCGTGGCCGCGCAGGTCGACCGCGATCACCCGGTAACCGCGCCCCGCGAGGGCCGGTCCGACCCGGCGCCAGGTGCGGGAGTCGGACATGATGCCGTGGACGAGCAGGGCCGTCCGGTCGCCGGTGCCCCATTCACGGGTGTGGAGTTGCACGGAATTCCTTTCGCTCCGGTGGGTGTGCCGCAGTCAGTGTGCGGGTTTCTCCCAGACGGAGACATGCCGGCCGCTGTCGTGACCGAACGGCTCGCGCGTCCACCCCTCCCACCGCTCCCGCAGCCGCAGCCCGGCGAGCCGCGCCATCAGGTCCAGTTCGGCGGGCCAGACGTAGCGGAAGGGGATCTCGAAGTACGTCGCCTGCCCGTCCGCGACCCTGACGTGGTGCGAACTCATCGCCTGGGTCGCCGTGTCGTAGGTGTCGAACCCCAGCCGCTCCGCACCGACATGGAACGGTACGGCGTGCTGCCCTGGCGGCAGTTTCCGCAGTTCGGGGACCATGACCTCGACGACGAAGCAGCCGCCGGGCGCCAGATGGTCGGAGACGTTGCGGAAGCAGGCCACCTGGGCGTCCTGCGTGGTGAGGTTCATGATCGTGTTGAAGACGAGGTAGGCGACCGAGAAGGGGCCGTCGACCCTCGTCGTCGCGAAGTCGCCGATCGTGACGCCGATCGCGTCACCGCCCGGCTTGGCGCGCAGTCGGGCGACCATGGCCTGGGAGAGATCGATGCCGTGGACCGGGACACCGCGGGCCGCGAGCGGCAGCGCGATGCGTCCGGTGCCGATGCCGAGCTCAAGTGCCCTGCCATGACCGGCCAGTCCGGCCAGTCCGGCCAGTCCGGCCAGTTCGGCCAGGAAGTCGACGGCCGGTCGCACGGACTCCGGCTGGAACATGTCCGCCAACGACTCGTCGTAGGTCGCCGCGATGTGCTCTGGGAAGTACCCGTCCTCGTCGTCCACGCTCGGACCGTACTGCGCGGGGGGAGGGCCTCGCGCGCGAATTTGTCAGTGCCCTCAACGGCGGGAGCGGCGCGGTTCCGTGCGGGGCGGGTTGATGAACTGGAGGGTGAGGGTGGCCGGCGGGTCGGCCAGGCCGGGGCCGCCGGCCGCCACCCACTCCAGGACGTCGTCCGTGCAGGCGTCGTCGCCGGACCAGCCGATCCAGGTCGCCCGGCCGCCGCGCCGCCGGCCCTCGCCGGAGGGCTGCACGACCAGGACGTTGGCCTGATCGCAGGGGCCCAGGCAGTCGGTCGTACGGACCGCGAGCCGGCCCCCGGACTCCGCGGCGGCGGCCCGCAACCGGTCCAGCTGCCACTGGTGGTCGACCCCCGGGTGCTTGCGCGCGTCACCGCAGCAGCAGCCGCGGCACAGCACGAGGGTGCACGGCCGGGCACCGGCGGCCCCGAACACGACCCGGCTTCTCGGCACGCTCACGCCATCCCCTCCCGGCGACACATCGACGTCCAAGATCGTACGTACTTGTACGGCGCACTCAGACCGCGGCCGTCACAACCGTTGACGGGGACATGCCCTCTCCCTATCTTCTGACCGGAATCACGAACTACGTTCGACATTACGGACAGGGACGGTCTCGTATGCCTCGGACTCACCTCAGGAGAACCCCCTTGAGACGCAACGCCGTTCGCCTGCTGCTGGCTCTGCTGGTGGCGCTCACCGCGGCGCTGGGCACCGCCCCCGCCCAGGCCGCCGTGCCCGACTCCCCCGCGGTCACCTACACCAACCCGATCGCCGAGAAGCGAGCCGACCCGCACATCTTCAAACACACCGACGGCTACTACTACTTCACCGCGACCGTCCCCGAGTACGACCGCATCGTGCTGCGCCGGGCCACCACCCTCCAGGGCCTGTCCACGGCCTCCGAGGTCACCATCTGGACCAAGCACGGCAGCGGCGTGATGGGCGCGCACATCTGGGCGCCGGAGATCCACTACATCGACGGCAAGTGGTACGTGTACTTCGCCGCCGGCTCGACGAGTGACGTGTGGGCGATCCGCATGTACGTCCTCGAAGGCACCGGCGCCAACCCGCTGACGGCGACCTGGACCGAGAAGGGCCAGATCACCACCACGTGGGAGAGCTTCTCGCTGGACGCGACCACGTTCGTCGTGAACGGCGTGCGGTATCTGGCGTGGGCGCAGCGCAACCCGGCGGAGGACAACAACACCAGCATCTTCCTCGCGAAGATGGCCAACCCCTGGACCATTCAAGGGACTCCGGCCGAACTGTCGCAGCCGACGCTGTCCTGGGAGACGGTCGGCTACAAGGTCAACGAGGGCCCGGCGGTGATCCAGCACGGCGGCAAGGTCTTCCTGACGTACTCCGCCTCGGCGACCGACGCCAACTACTGCCTGGGGATGCTGACCGCGTCGGCGACCGCCGACCTGACCAACCCGGCGTCCTGGACGAAGAGTTCGACACCGGTGTTCCAGAGCAACGCCTCGACCTCGCAGTACGGGCCGGGCCACAACTCCTTCACCACGTCCGAGGACGGCAAGTCGGACATCCTCGTCTACCACGACCGCGGCTACAAGGACATCAGCGGCGACCCCCTGAACGACCCCAACCGCCGCACCCGGGTGCAGAAGGTCTACTGGAAGGCGGACGGCACCCCGGACTTCGGCATCCCGGTCGCCGACGGCGTCACGCCGAAGCGCTTCTCCTCGTACAACTTCCCGGACCGGTTCATCCGCCACTGGGAGTACCGGGCGAAGATCGAGGCGAACGTCGCGCCGCTCGCCGACTCGCAGTTCCGGGTCGTCACCGGTCTCGCGGGCACCGGCACGGTCTCGCTGGAGTCGGCCAACTTCCCCGGCTACTACCTGCGGCACAAGAACTACGAGGTGTGGGTGGAGAAGAACGACGGCACGTCGGCCTTCGCCGCCGACGCGAGCTTCTACCAGCGATCCGGGCTGGCGGACTCGGCGGGGATCTCGTACGAGGCGTACAACCTCGCCGGCCGGTACGTCCGGCACTACGACTACCTGCTCTATGTGCAGACACCGGCCACGGCGACGGACCGGGGGGATGCCACGTTCTACGCCCAGTAGCCGCTCCGTGGCATGGCCGAACAGGTTCCGAGCGGCGCTGATGTCGGCGGCGGCAGCGTGTCTCGCGCTGTCGCTGACCGGCTGCGCGAAGGTCGACACGACCGCGCCCAGCACCGCCCGGGCCGCAGTTGCCGGCGCCGGGGAAGGCGGAGCCGGGGAAGGTGTACCGCTGAGGGCCGGTGCTCAGAAGACGACGGACCAGCCTTCCCGGGCGGCCTGTTCCTTGGTGTACGAGACGCCGTGGACCTTCAGTCCCTTGGTGTCGAAGAGGGTGATCTCGCCGCCGTGGTTGCCGAGTTGGGCGCCGCCCTCGGCGAGCGGGACGAGGAGGCAGGCGCCGGCGGCCAGCGTCCCGGCGGGCACCGGGGACTTCTGCCCCAGCCGGTCGCCGATGCGCCACCCGGTGAGGTCGACGGCGTCGGGCGAGGCGTTGAGCAGCGTGACGGTCTCCGCCTCGGGGGACGGGCCGGGCGGATTGACGAGCGCGGCGACGATCCGCACGGGCACGGTGCCCGGCTCCGGCCGGTTGCCGTCGACGTCGTCGAGGGTGTGCCCGGTGACGTCGTCGGTGTGCCAGGACTGGCTCTGGAAGGCGAGGAAGATGCCGACCCAGCGGTCCAGGCCGGGGAAGTGGATCAGGACTCCCCCGTCCTGCCACACCCCGTCGTCAGCGCGGAAGCGGCCGCTGTTGCCCTGGTTCATGTGGATGTCGTGGATGCCGTTGCCCGGCAGGAAGCCGAACACCTTGTCCTTGACGCCCGGTTCGGGCCCGAAGCGCTCGCCGAAGAGATACACCCGGGCGTCGGGGTCGGCGACGGCCCGCTGTACGTAGTGGTCGAGGAGGTCGGCGAGGTCGTTGCCGTCGCCGGGGAGGTCCGGGGGCAGGGTGCGCATCTTCGCCGGGTCGAAGAGATTGCCGCGCACGAAGTCGAGGTTGGGCCCGCCGGGGCCGGGCGGCAGGGTGTTCCACCCACTGGCCAGCCCCGCGAGCCGGGCGGTGACGGGGTGCCGGAAGTCCTCGTCGACGAGGTAGAGCAACTCCGGAGGGCGCTCCTGGGACAGCACGTTGACGGCGGCGCGGTAGTGGACGCCCTGATCGTCCGTCAGATGGATCTGGTAGTGCGGAGTGTCGGTGGCACCCTCACGCCGGGTGCCGACAGCCTTGGTGATCAGTACGCCGTAGGCCTTCAGTGGCATGGCGATCAACTCCCCCTGTTGACGGGCGGAATGCCCGTCCGTGAGGGAAATCGTAGGGCGCGTGCGCACCACCGGGTGGCGCGTTCCGGTCGACGTACGCCGGTCGGCCGACCGGCGACTGCACCAACCCTGTGAGCCGGCTACGAATACGCCGCTGAACTGCCAGGATTCCTTAAGATCGTTGCGTGGTCACCTTCTTCCTCGAACGCACGGTCCCGCTCCCGCGGGCCGAGACCTGGCGCCGCCTCACGGAATGGCCCCGCCATGGGGATGTGGTCCCCCTGACCCGGGTCACCGTCGAGACGCCGGGCCCGACGGGGGTGGGCACGGTGTTCGTGGCCCGTACGGGGGTGGGCCCACTGGCTTTCGACGACCGCATGGAGGTAGTGGCCTGGCACCCGCCGACGGAAGGGATCGCCGGGTTCTGCCGGCTGGAGAAGCGGGGGCGGGTCGTCACCGGGTGGGCGGAGATCGAGGTGGGGGTGGGGCCGGGTGGGCGGAGCCGGGTGGTGTGGCGGGAGGAGTTGGGGTTCCGGTTTCTGCCGAGGGTGGTTGATCCGGTGACTCTGCGGGTGGCTCGGTATGTGTTCGGGCGGGCGGTGAATCGATTGCTGAGGATGCAGTGACGCTGGCGGCCGGGGTCGTTTCAGCCGCGGCCGCCCGACAGCTTCTCCCGGAGCGCGGCCAGCGCCTCATCCGTGGAGAGGGCGCCCGACGTCTGGATGACTTCGGAACCGCGACCGTCCCTTGTTTCGACGACGTCAGCGTCGGCCTCCGTATCCGCCGCACGTGATCTGATGACCTGCTGCTGGTGCTGCTCGAAGCGGGTCTGCGCCTCGGCGTACTGGCGCTCCCACTCCTCGCGCTGCTTCTCGTAGCCCTCGAGCCAGTCGTTGGTCTCGGGGTCGAAGCCCTCGGGGTAGATGTAGTTGCCCTGGTCGTCGTACGAGGCAGCCATGCCGTACAGGGTCGGGTCGAACTCGACCGAGGCCGGGTCGGCACCGAAGGACTCGTTGGCCTGCTTCAGCGAGAGGCTGATGCGACGACGCTCGAGGTCGATGTCGATGACCTTGACGAAGATCTCGTCGTTGACCTGGACGACCTGCTCCGGGATCTCCACGTGGCGCTCGGCCAGCTCGGAGATGTGGACCAGACCCTCGATGCCCTCGTCCACGCGGACGAACGCACCGAACGGAACCAGCTTGGTGACCTTACCCGGGACGACCTGACCGATCTGGTGCGTGCGGGCGAACTGCTGCCACGGGTCCTCCTGCGTCGCCTTCAGCGACAGGGAGACACGCTCGCGGTCCATGTCGACGTCGAGGACCTCGACGGTGACTTCCTGGCCGACCTCGACAACCTCGGACGGGTGGTCGATGTGCTTCCAGGACAGCTCGGAGACGTGGACCAGACCGTCGACGCCACCCAGGTCCACGAAGGCACCGAAGTTGACGATCGAGGAGACCACACCGGAACGGACCTGACCCTTCTGTAGGGTCGTGAGGAACGTCTGGCGGGCCTCGGACTGGGTCTGCTCCAGCCAGGCACGGCGGGACAGGACCACGTTGTTGCGGGCCTTGTCCAACTCGATGATCTTCGCTTCCAGTTCCTTGCCCACATAGGGTTTCAGGTCGCGAATGCGGCGCATCTCCACCAGGGAGGACGGCAGGAAACCGCGCAACCCGATGTCGAGGATGAGACCACCCTTGACGACCTCGATGACGGTACCGGTGACGATGCCGTCCTCTTCCTTGATCTTCTCGACGATGCCCCAGGCACGCTCGTACTGGGCGCGCTTCATCGAGAGGATCAGGCGGCCTTCCTTGTCCTCCTTCTGCAGGACCACGGCCTCGATCGCATCGCCCACCGCCACGATCTCGTGCGGGTCGACGTCGTGCTTGATCGAGAGCTCGCGGCTCGGGATGACACCTTCGGTCTTGTAACCGATGTCGAGCAGAACCTCGTCCCGGTCGACCTTCACGACGACGCCGTCGACGATGTCGCCGTCGTTGAAGTACTTGATCGTCATGTCGATCGCGGCGAGGAAGGCTTCCCCGTCACCGATGTCGTTGACCGCAACCTGCGGGATGTGCCGGGTCAGCTGTCGCATCGCCTCGTCGTACGACCGGTACTCGGCGCCCTCGGTCGCCCAGTCGCGGGGCGCGCTGGTCAACGTCAGCAGCGCTGTCGACCCTCCGGCATCTCGCCCGTCGTCCTCGGCGGCCATCCTGCGGCAGGCGTGTGCGGAGGCCTGAGCCAGCCGGGTCACCGGATGTGCCTCGCCGAGCAACCTGCCTGCGCGCCGCGCCTGTTCGGCCAGAACCTCGGCGGTGCGCTCGGCCCTGCCGGGTTCCTCCAGGGCGCGTACGGTCTCGACCTGGGCCGTGACGAGGTTGCCCAGCGCCGCCACCGAACGGGCGTGCTCGGGGCCCAGCCGTGCCTCCAGTCTCCGGGTGATGGAGGCGAGTTGCCCGACGGCTCGGTCCAGGCGGGCGGGTGAACGGGCCACCCGGGCCGCCTCCACCTGGGCCGCGGCCAGATCGGCCTGCACACCAAGGGCCTGGGGGTGATCAGCGCCGAGCAGAGCGGCGAGCCTCTGCGCGGCCACCTCCAGGACCTGGACGGCCGTCTCCAGGGCTTGGCGATCCGCCCTCCGCAGGGCGGCTCCCATGCGGGCCACGGCGAGGTTGGCGACGGAAAGGAAGGCACGGGGGCTGTTCTCCCTCAGCTGACGGACCAACTGCCAGGCACTCTCGCCCAGTTCGGACAGGGCCTGGTCCCCACGAAGCACCGCAGGCTGATCGAGTCCGAGGTGCAGTTGCACGGTGGCCAGCAGTTCGCGCGCCGCCCGGCTGCGGGCTGGATCGACCGAGGCGAGCAACGACTGGGCCTGGCCTGCCATGAGGCGGGCGGTTCCCCTGTCACCAAGACTCAGCACGACAGCGGCCAGATTGGTCCACGTGGTGAGGTCCAGCAGCGCCTCGCCGGCGTGGTCCGCCGCCAGCGCGTCCAGCAGAAGCCGGTGGACCTCTTCCCGCCGCCCCAGGGACATGCCCACCGACGCGAGGGCGTTGGCCAGCGCGAGCGCCCCGCCGATCTCCAAGTGCTGATGGACATAGGCGTTCAGCGCGTCGAACAGCCGCGCCGCTTCGTGGCGCAGCCCCAGGTCCCGCAGCAGCCGGCCCAGGTGTATGCCCTCGGCGAGCTCCTCCGCGGTCCACGCGGCGGGGTTGAGCTCGGGATTCAGGGTCGTCACGAACCCCATCAAGGACGGCACGTGGGTGAACCGGAGGCCGTCCGGATCGGCGAGCGCCTCTTCGGCGCACACTACTGCGGCGCTGAAGGAGTCAATCACGGAATTCCTCCTCCCACGTGTCCACGATCTCGTGAAGGACGCGTAGCTGCACGGGCGCCAAGTCCCAGGCCTCCACGACGCCTTCGGCCTCCGCCCGCTTGAATCCGCGGAGCAGGGACATCCCGGAGGCGTACTTCCTGCTGGTCCTGCCGTCCGGTGCCGGCCACTCATCGGGCGGAGATTCGGCATCCGGGCCCGCATCCTGCGGTGGAGCGCCAAGCAGCAGTCTCAACTGGTTCTCGGCCGACAGCGCTTCGAACACCTCGACCGCCGAGCTGATGGCACCCGCCGCCACGGCGTTCTCCGCTCCGTCGCGCAGCCGCCGTGCGAGGGCGGGGTCGAGGACGATGCCGACGACCGCGGGGACCTTTCCATCGGTGCGCCGCTCCACCGGACCACCGGCGTATCCGGCGTAGTCGTGGACGGCCCGGTCCAAGGCGAGCTCGATGACGTGGACCGGGCGCCCGTCTCCGATCCGCCGGTCGGGCGATATCTCGTCCACGGTGCCTCTGAGGCCCGCCGCCACCGGTCCGGGACGATAGGGCGCCCGCCAGTCGTCGCCCTTGACGGCGTGGTCGGTCAACGGCGTCGCGTAGTCGACACGCGGGTCCGGCAGGAAGCTGACCAGGGCGAGTCCGACGTCCTCCGCCACCTCGTAGACCATGCCCGTCAGTACCGCGCCGGCGGACGTGTGCAGGTCGATCCGGTCCCCGGGCACCAGGCCCTGGACGCAGGCTGTCGTGGTGAGCACATAGGACCTGGCCAGAAAGAACCCACCACCGAGCAGGGCTCCCTCGTGGGACAGTGCCACCCAGTAATCGTCGTGTCCCATCGAGTACCTCAGGTCCTGCTCATCGGCGACGCCGGGGCCGTGTCAAACACAGTGCGCCGCCTCGTGGTGCGTCGGCGGCGCCTGCTACGAGAGTACTAGCGGCAGGGCGTGTTCGTGCCGATTGAGCGCCCCTTCTCCCTTTCTGGGCCCAGGAGTTCAGCCCCGGCCCAGTACCCGGCGGGCGCCCGCGATCACCGCCGTGGCCAGGACCCACCCGGAGACGACGAGGAAGACCGCCACGGCCTTGCTCGCTCCCGTCGGATCCCACGCGCCGCGGTAACCGAGGCTCGCGACGGGCACGAGCAGGTCGAGGCTGTACAGGACGGGGTCCCAGGCCCGGCTGCTGCTTCCGCCGACGGGCTGCGGCCGGTGATGCGCGAACCACAGGGCGCCCAGTGTCGCCAGCGACAGCAGCCAGACCAGAGCGCGGCGAGGTGCGTAGCCGTAGCCGAACAGCGTGTCCTGGACGAGTCCCCAAAACCGCCCGGACAAGCGGTCGTTGCGGCTGAGATGACGCTCGCGGGCGTGCCGTACCATGCGGGCGGAGCGTTCGTCGCCGCCGTTCTGGTACGACGTCGCCAGTTGCTCGAAAGCACCCGCACCGACCCGGGCATCTCGGGTCAACCACCCTATGCGGGACCGCACTTCGACGGGACGCTCGGTCTCCAGGCGCCGGTAGACGAAGCCCTCCAGGGACAGTGCGCCGGGTGCGGGCCAAGTGGCCTCGGCGTCCACCAGTACGTCGACCACGGCGTCCTGGAGCACCACCCGGCCCGCGGGCCGCTCCCGCAGGTCGAGGCGGAGGCGCGGCACCCGCAGCCGGGCGGCCAGCAGCGACCCCGCGGGCTCGGCCAGCACGGCGTCGTGCAGGGTGACCACTCCGCCGATCTCGGCGGCCCGCAGCAGGAGTTGCCCGGTGCTGCGGAATCCCCAGTCCGCGTAGAACCCGCCACCGCAGACGAGTCCGGTGGCGTCAATGCCGCCCACCGAGGCGGCGTGGAGGTTCACGGCGTAGGTGACGCGTGCGTCCCGCAGATAGAGCGCCCCCGTGGTGTCCAGCCCGCGCGCCTGCAGTGAGCCGGCGACGGTAAGACGCGGCGCGAGCAACGACCAGGCCTCGCTGTGAGGCACCGTCATCCCTTCGAGTACGAGGTTGCCGCCGATCCGCGCGTCCGCGAGGCCGATCGCCCCCGCGACCTCCCCCTCCTGGAGTCGTCGCGGCATGCGCATACCATCCCCGCTCTCCGAGGGATCGGTCATGGGCCGGGGTTCATCGCTGCCGTCCCCCACCCGCGCCCCAGCCAGCCGGACTTCGCCGTCGACGACCAGTCGGTCCGCCCTCAGGGTGGGCAGCCTGGAACCGGACAGGTCAAGGGCGGGGGCCGCGAGCCCGGTCAGGTCGACGGGTTCCTCGAAGACGCAGTCGACGAGCGCGAGTGCCCGTTGGAGGCGACGGTGGCCGAGGTCAAAGGAGCCTGTGACGCGCAACCCTTCGAAGTGATGCGGCGGTCCCGCGGCCGTATCCCGCGCAAGCATCGCGGCAATCAGCGTCGCGGCGGCGACCGTGCCGGAGAGCACGGGCGTGCGGTTCGAGCGCCGGATTCCCCCGCTGCGTGCCATGGTCCATCCCCCGTCGGTCCGTTGGTCGTCCCTTCATACTGATTCCATGGAGCATCCTGCACCCGAGATCCCCGAGGTATTCGGCGACAAAGCCGTGGACGGGCCGTTCGCCGAGTGGCTGGCGATGAACAAACTGGCCTTGGACGACCCGGAGTTGCACGACACTGGTCACAGTGGCGGGAGGCTCGTTTCGGCCTATCTCCGCGGGGACGTGGGCCGGTTCCGCGAAGGGATGAGGATCATCAAGCTCATCGCACCGTCCCCCGACGCCATCGCCGAGCCACCCAATCACCTGTTGGCGCTGAAGAGCGGGGTTCCGGACACCCAGGACTTCATCGACCGCCACCTTGTCGACCTGGGACTTGACTTCCACTGGAAGATGCCGGACGGCTCATGGGTGATGTTCCAATACCCCGCGGGAGACGGGGAGGTGGACACCGAGACCCTGGCGAACCTGAGGCTCTCCCCGCGGTTGCCCCGCGTCGCGGCCGAGATCGTCCGGCAGGTCCTCGCCGGCTGGAACCCGACAGCCCGACCCTCCGAGAAAAGACTGACGGCCGCGGAGTTCGTCACGGAGCTATTGGGCAGACGCCTCGAACCACACGGCCCGTTGAGCTCGTGGGTACGCGAATGGCTCGGGCCGGAGTGGGAGAGCCAAGCGTGGTTCTCGTTGGCTGCGGGCTCGCGCCCCCTGCCCAACCCCATGTTCCTGGGCGCCGATTCGCCGTTCGGAACACACCGCGTTCGGTTCGCCATGCGGGGTCGCGCACACGGCGATCTGCATCCGGGCAACATCATGGTGCCGGTGCGGGACGCCGCCTCCTCGGACGAGTTCTGGCTCGTGGACCTGTCCCGGTTCGACGAGAACGCGCTCCTGGCCAGGGACCCTCTGCACCTGCTGATGTGCCTCATCGCGGACGGCTTCCTCCCGCATCTGTCCGGCGCGGCCCGGCTGGAGCTGATCAACGCACTCGTCCGTCCCGATCCACGCTGCGAGGGACAACTGCTTCCCCAGGGGCTGGTCGCCCTGATGACCGGGGTACGGCAGGCGATGGTCGATTGGGGCAGCGACAAGCAGATCAATCCCGGCTGGCGGCAGCAGCAGTGGTCTCTGGCGCTCCAGGCATGTGCACTGATGGTGACCTCACGTCGCTGGTACCCCGACTGCGACCGCTGGTGGTTCTACCGGCTCGCGGCGGAGGCCGGTGCGGCGTATCTGGAGTCGATGAACGCGAAGTTCCCCGACAGCGCACCGCTCCTGGACCAGGCGCGGCTGGAGGTACCGGCGTTCAACGGCCGAGTCGCCACCCGGTTGCGACGACCGGTGGTACGTGACGGGGCGGAGGTGCCGACGAAGGGCGCCGTGCCCGCCAACGTAGTCGCGGAACCAGCGTCACACAGCACAGGGCGGGAGGTGCTCCAGGAGATCTGGACGGGTTTCTCGCGTACCCGGAAGCAACTGGAGGGCATCCGCCTCAGTCAGCTTCGGTCGGCGGACATGCTGGCGATCAGCCGTCGCGCCACGCATTTCAGGCAGGTTCTGGGCGAGCCTTTGTTCCTGGAGTCTCGCCTGGGAGGTGACGTGGCCCCTGGGCCTCTACTGCACGTTCGGGACGCGCTGCGATCGGTGGCTAATGAGACAGCCGCACTGGTACAGGTCCTGGACAACAACTTGCGGATCTTGGCGCTGGCCACGGCGACGGAGATGCCGCCGACGTTCACCAACGTCGTGAAGGCCCTGGACGACCTTCTCGACGCCGTCAGCAGAGCCGCAGCCCCTCAGGCCACCGACCCGATCCGCCCAGTCGGCGTCGAAGACGTCACGTCGTGATGGATCGGCGTGTGCGCGCCGGTCAGTGACACCCCGCTCCCCCCGCGCCGATTGGCGACGATCTCCGCGCCGATCGACAACGCTGTCTCCTCCGGCGTCCGTGCCCCGAGGTCCAGGCCGATCGGGGAGCGCAGTCGGGCCAGCTCCAGTTCCGTCACGCCGACTTCACGCAGGCGTTCGTTGCGGTCCAGGTGGGTTCGGCGGGAGCCCATCGCGCCGATGTAGGCGACCGGCAGGCGCAGGGCGAGTTGGAGCAGGGGTATGTCGAACTTCGCGTCGTGGGTCAGGACGCACAGGACAGTACGGGCGTCCACCGGCGTCCGCTCCAGGTACTTGTGCGGCCACTCCACCACGATCTCGTCCGCCTCCGGGAAGCGGGTCCTCGTCGCGAACACGGGGCGCGCGTCGCACACTGTGACGTGGTAGCCGAGGAACTTGCCGACCCGTACCAGCGCCGACGCGAAGTCGATCGCGCCGAAGACGATCATTCGGGGGGCCGGGACCGAGGACTCGACCAGGATCGTGAGCGGGGCTCCGCAGCGTGAGCCCCGTTCTCCAATCTCCAGCGTGCCCGTGCGGCCCGCGTCCAGGAACGCGGCCGCCTCCGCCGCGACCGTGCGGTCCAGCTCGGGGTGGGCGCCGTAGCCGCCGGCGTAGCCGGTCTCCGTACGCACGAGCAGCGCCCGTCCCAGCAGCTCCGCCGGCCCCGACACCACGCGAGCCAGTGCCGCCGCCTCGCCGCTCGACGCGGCGGCCAGGCCTGCCGTGATGACGTCGCGGACCGGGTCTCCCGCCCGTACCGGCGTCACCAGGATGTCGATGATGCCGCCGCAGGTCAGGCCGACCGCGAAGGCGTCGTCGTCGCTGTAGCCGAAGCGTTCCAGGACCGTCTCGCCGTCCTCCAGCGCCTGCCGGCACAGCTCGTACACCGCGCCCTCCACGCAACCGCCGGAGACCGAGCCGATCGCCGTGCCGTCGGCGTCGACCGCGAGGGCGGCGCCGGGCTGGCGAGGGGCGCTGCCGCCGACGGCCACCACGGTGGCCACGGCGAAGTCGCGTCCCTGCTCGACCCACCGGTGCAGCTCTTCGGCGATGTCCAGCATCTCTCGGTCTCCTAACGGAAGGTGGGGAGAAGGGCGGCGCTAGTGCACGCCCATCCAGCTCTCAATGGGATTGAGGGCGAAATAGACGAAGAAGATCAGTGTGAGGGCCCACATGAATGCCCCGATCTCCCTTGCCTTGCCCTGGGCGACCTTGATGGCGACGTACGAGATGACGCCCGCCGCGACGCCCGCCGTGATCGAGTACGTGAACGGCATGATCACGACCGTCAGGAAGACCGGGATCGCCGTCGCGCGGTCCGCCCAGTCCACGTGCCGCGCGTTCATCATCATCATCGCGCCGATGACCACCAGGGCCGCCGCCGCCACCTCGCCGGGCACGATCGCCGTCAGCGGGGTGAAGAAGAGGCAAGCGGCGAAGAACAGCCCGGTCACCACCGACGACAGACCAGTTCGGGCGCCTTCGCCCACCCCCGTCGCCGACTCCACGAACACCGTCTGGCCCGAGGCTCCCGCCACGCCGCCGATCGCGCCGCCCGCGCCGTCGATGAACAGCGCCTTCGACAGTCCCGGCATCCGGCCCTGCTCGTCGGCCAGCTTGGCCTCCGTGCCGACGCCGATGATCGTCGCCATCGCGTCGAAGAAGCCCGCCAGGACCAGGGTGAAGACGATCATGCCGACCGTCATCGCGCCCACCTCGCCCCAGCCGCCGAACTCGACGTCACCGAAGATCGAGAAGTCCGGCATCGAGACCGCGCTGCCGTGGAGTTCGGGGGCGCCGCTCGCCCACTGCCCGGGGGCGATCACGTCGAGGGCGTTGAGGACGACGGCCAGGACCGTGCCGCCGACGATGCCGATCAGGATGGCGCCGGGGACGCCTCGGGCCTGGAGCATGAAGATCGCGAGCAGGGTCGCGGCGAAGAGCAGGACCGGCCAGCCGGCCAGTTCGCCCGTCGGGCCCAGGGTCACCGGGGTCGCCTTGCCCTGGTGGACGAAGCCGGCCTTGTAGAAGCCGATCAGGGCGACGAACAGGCCGATGCCCATGGTGATCGCGTGCTTGAGGGCCAGCGGGATGGCGTTCATGATCATCTCGCGCAGGCCGGTGACGACCAGCAGCATGATGACGACGCCGTACATCACGCACATGCCCATGGCCTGCGGCCAGGTCATCTGCGGGGCGACCTGCGAGGACAGGACGCCGGAGACGGAGAGGCCGGCGGCGAGGGCGAGCGGCACCTTGCCGAAGAAACCCATCAGCAGCGTGGTGAAGGCCGCCGCGAACGCGGTCGCGGTGATGAGGGCCTTCTGGCCGAGCGTGTCCCCCGCCGCGTCCTTGCCGGACAGGATCAGGGGGTTGAGCAGGAGGATGTACGCCATCGCCATGAAGGTGGTGACGCCGCCGCGCACCTCGCGCGCGACCGTCGATCCTCGCTGGGATATGTGAAAGTACCGGTCGAGCCAGGACCGTCCGGCCGGGACGCGGGTGCCTGCTCCCGCGTCGTCGGCAACGGTCTTTGGCTCCAGTGACTGCTGGGTCATGTGGGCCTACTCCCAAGGTTCACAGGGGCCCCCGCCAACCGCCTCTGCGGCTGCGGGATTTGGGAAGGTGCTTCGGCCGCACGACCCGGGGGACGGCCCGAGACGAACGAACAGAGGTACTGCTGATTCACGCTTCAAGTGCCGCGAGCGGTGCGGGACTTGGTGCTCCGGGCGGCGCGGTGGAGGTTGTGACGTTCCCTGCGCCGCCCGGAGAGCTTCAACGGGATGCCTACGCCGTACCGGTCAGGTGTTCCGGTCGGACCGGCGTGCGGTTGAGCTCCAGCCCGGTCGCGTTCCGGATCGCCGCGAGGACGGCCGGGGTCGACGACAGGGTGGGGGCCTCGCCGATGCCACGGAGCCCGTAGGGGGCGTGGTCGTCGGCGAGTTCGAGCACGTCGACGGGGATGGTCGGCGTGTCGAGGATGGTGGGGATCAGATAGTCCGTGAAGGAGGGGTTCCGCACCTTCGCCGTCTTCGGGTCGACGATGATCTCCTCCATCACCGCCACGCCCAGGCCCTGGGTGGTGCCGCCCTGGATCTGGCCGATGACCGACAGCGGGTTGAGCGCCTTGCCGACGTCCTGGGCGCAGGCCAGCTCGATGACCTTGACCAGGCCGAGTTCGGTGTCCACCTCGACGACCGCGCGGTGCGCGGCGAAGGAGTACTGGACGTGGCCGAAGCCCTGGCCGGTGCGCAGGTCGAAGGCCTCGGTCGGGCGGTGCCGCCACTCGGCCTCCACCTCGACGGTCTCGCCCTCCAGCACATCGGCCAGGTCCGCGAGGACCTCGCCGCCGTCGGTGACGACCTTGCCGCCCTCCAGGAGGAGTTCGGCAGTGGCCCACGCCGGGTGGTACGAGCCGAACTTGCGGCGGCCGATCTCCAGGACCTTCTCGCGCACCAGCTCGCAGGAGTTCTTGACCGCGCCGCCGGTGACGTACGTCTGCCGGGAGGCCGAGGTCGAACCCGCCGAGCCCACCTGCGTGTCGGCCGGGTGGATGGTCACCTGCGCGACGCCCAGCTCGGTGCGGGCGATCTGTGCGTGGACGGTGACGCCGCCCTGGCCGACCTCCGCCATCGCGGTGTGCACGGTGGCGACGGGCTCACCGCCGACGACCTCCATGCGGACCTTGGCGGTGGAGTAGTCGTCGAAGCCCTCGGAGAAGCCGACGTTCTTGATGCCGACCGCGTAGCCGATGCCTCGGACGACGCCCTCGCCGTGCGTGGTGTTGGACAGACCGCCGGGCAGCTGTCGCACGTCCGCCTCCTCACCGGCCGCGAGCCACTGCTGCTCCGGAGGGAGCGGCATCGCCTTGACGCGGCGCAGGAGTTCGGCGACGGGAGCGGGCGAGTCGACGGGCTGGCCGGTCGGCATGATCGTGCCCTGTTCCATCGCGTTGAGCTGACGGAACGCGACCCGGTCCATGCCCACCTTGTCGGCGAGCTTGTCCATCTGGGCCTCGTAGGCGAAGCACGCCTGGACCGCGCCGAAGCCGCGCATGGCGCCGCAGGGCGGGTTGTTGGTGTAGAGGGCGATGGCCTCGATGTCGACGTCGTCGACCACGTAGGGGCCGATGGAGAGGGAGGAGGCGTTGCCGACGACCGCCGGGGACGCGGAGGCGTACGCGCCGCCGTCCAGGACGATCCGGCACTTGACGTGCGTCAGCTTCCCGTCGGCGGTGGCCCCGTGCTCGTAGTAGAGCTTCGCCGGGTGGCGGTGGACGTGGCCGAAGAAGGACTCGAAGCGGTTGTAGACGATCTTGACCGGCTTGCCGGTGCGCAGCGCCAGCAGACAGGCGTGGATCTGCATCGAGATGTCCTCGCGGCCGCCGAAGGCACCGCCGACGCCGGACAGCGTCATACGGACCTTGCTCTCGGGCAGGCCGAGGACGGGGGCGATCTGCTTGAGGTCGCTGTGCAGCCACTGGGTGGCGATGTAGAGGTGGACGCCGCCGTCCTCGTCCGGCACCGCGAGACCCGACTCGGGGCCGAGGAAGGCCTGGTCCTGCATGCCGAAGGTGTACTCGCCCTTGACGACGAAGTCGGCCTTCTTGGCGGCCTCTTCGGCGTTGCCGCGGACGATCGGCTGGCGGTGCACGATGTTGGGGTGCGGGACGTGGCCGATGTGGTGGTCGTCGCGGTTCTCGTGGACCAGGATCGCGTCCGGCGCGGTCGCGGAGGCCTCGTCGGTGATGACGGGCAGCTCGCGGTACTCGACCTTGATCTTGGCGGCGGCGCGGCGCGCGGTCTCCGGGTGGTCGGCGGCGACGATCGCCACCGGCTCGCCGTGGTGGCGTACCTTGCCGTGCGCGAGGACCGGGGTGTCCTGGATCTCCAGGCCGTAGTTCTTCACGTCCGTGGGCAGGTCGTCGTACGTCATGACGGCGTAGACGCCCGGCAGGGCGAGGGCCTCGGAGGTGTCGATCGAGACGATCTCGGCGTGCGCGACCGTGGAGCGCAGGATCTGGCCCCACAGCATGTCCTCGTGCCACATGTCGGACGAGTACGCGAACTCGCCGGTGACCTTGAGGGTGCCGTCCGGGCGGAGCGTGGACTCGCCGATGCCGCCCTTGGTCTTCGAACCCTGGGTGATTTTGGTGGGAGCGCCGGTGGTGGGCATGCTCAGACCCCCTCGGACTGGCGGGCGGCCGCGAGGCGGACCGCGTCCATGATCTTCTCGTAGCCGGTGCAGCGGCACAGGTTGCCCGACAGCGCCTCGCGGATGTCCGCGTCGGTCGGGTTCGGGTTGCGCTCCAGCATCTCGTCGGCCGCGACCAGCAGACCGGGGGTGCAGAAGCCGCACTGGACAGCGCCGGCGTCGATGAACGCCTGCTGGATCGGGGCGAGTTCGGCGCCCTCGCCGGTCTGCGAGTCCTGGCCCTTGGCGGCCCATTGCTTGGCCTCGTCGAGCGAGGTCCCGCACGTGGACCCGCAGGCCCGCTGCTTGGCGAAGTCCGCCAGGCCCTCGACCGTGACCACGTCACGGCCCTCGACCTGACCGGCCGCGACCAGACACGAACACACCGGCACACCGTCCAGGCGGACCGTGCAGGAACCGCACTCGCCCTGCTCGCAGGCGTTCTTGGAACCCGGCAGGCCGAGCCGCTCCCTGAGCACGTACAGAAGGGACTCGCCCTCCCAGACGTCGTCGGCCTCCTGCGGACGGCCGTTGACCGTGAAATTGACGCGCATTACGCGACTCCCTCCGTGTGAGCGGCGGTGCCGCGGTACGACTCCCAGGTCCAGGTCAGCGTGCGGCGGGCCATGATGCCGACCGCGTGGCGGCGGTAGCTCGCCGTGCCCCGGACGTCGTCGATCGGGTTGCAGGCGGCGGCGCACAGGTCCGCGAACTGCTTGGCGACCGACGGGGTGATGATCTTTCCGTTGTCCCAGAAGCCGCCCTCGTCGAGCGCCGCGTTCAGGAACTCCTCCGCGGCCTTCGCCCGGACCGGGGTGGGGGCGGCCGAGCCGATGCCGGTGCGGACCGTGCGGGTCTCGGGGTGCAGGGCCAGGCCGAACGCGCAGACCGCGATGACCATGGCGTTGCGGGTGCCGACCTTCGAGTACTGCTGCGGGCCGTCGGCCTTCTTGATGTGGACCGCGCGGATCAGCTCGTCGGGCGCGAGCGCGTTGCGCTTCACGCCGGTGTAGAACTCGTCGATCGGGATCAGGCGCGAGCCGCGCACCGACTCGACCTCGACCTCGGCGCCGGCCGCGAGAAGCGCGGGGTGGGCGTCGCCGGCCGGGGAGGCGGTGCCGAGGTTGCCGCCGACGCCGCCGCGGTTGCGGATCTGCGGGGAGGCGACCGTGTGCGAGGCCAGGGCGAGGCCCGGCAGCTCGGCACGGAGGTGCTCCATGATCCGGGTGTACGGGACGGAGGCGCCGAGCCGCACCGAGTCCTGGCCGACCTCCCACTCCGTGAGGTCGCTGACGCGGTTCAGGTCGAGCAGGTACTCGGGCCGCCGGTGATCGAAGTTGATCTCGACCATCACATCGGTGCCGCCCGCAATGGGCACAGCGGTGGGGTGCTCAGCCTTGGCGGCGAGCGCCTCCTCCCAGCTGGCGGGGCGAAGGAAGTCCATGACCGGCTCTCTTCTTCGTCTTGGGGGTGGTACGGATTGAGCCAGATCGTGTGCGGCGGGCCCGGCTCGTTCATGTGTTGTTCACGCGGAGTGGGGCCAGTACACAGCGCCGTGCTCCGACGGGGTCAGTCACGGAAACTCTGAAGGAGTTGGCTGGTCGGGGCGGTCATCTTGTAGATTCGTATGAACGGAGGCTCTCAGTAACCTCCATGTTTTCCTGTGGAAACGCGCGACACACCGGGCGTGACCTGGGACACAGTCCGAGGGGCGGTGGGCGGGGCACACCGGGCCCGCCGGACCGGCGCCTCCCGGACAGAGGCCCCACAGTTCATCGTAGATTTCTAGACAAAGATCGGCGGCGACGAGAATGCGGCTGCGCGCACTGCTGGACACCGACGCGCTGGGCCTGCGGCTGCTCGGCGGCGAGGACGAGCTGGACCGCACCGTGCGCGGTGTGATGACCACGGACCTGCGGGACCCGAGCCGGTATCTGTCGGGCGGTGAGCTGGTGCTGACGGGGCTGGCCTGGCGGCGGGACGCCGAGGACTCCGAGGCGTTCGTGCGCACCCTGGCGCAGGCCGGTGTGGTCGCGGTGGCGTCGGGCACGGCGGAGCTGGGCTACGTCCCGGAGGACCTGGTGACGGCCTGCGCCCGGCACCGGCTGCCGCTGTTCTCGGTGCACGAGTCGGTGTCGTTCGCGACGATCACCGAGCATGTCGTACGGCAGGTCAGCGGCGAGCGTGCCGGGGACCTGGCGGCCGTGGTGGACCGGCACCGCCGGATGATGACCTCGGGCCCGGCGGGCGGCGGCCCGGACGTGGTCCTGGACCTGCTGGGCTCCGACCTGGACCTGCGGGCCTGGGTGCTGTCGCCGACCGGACGGCTGATCGCGGGCTCCAAGACCACCGGCCCCGTGCTCCCCGCCGACATCTGCGCGAAGCTCGCGGCGGAGCATCTGGCGGCCGCCCGCACGGGCCGGCGCGGGCCGCACCGGCTGGCGCTCGGCTCGACGACGTACTCCCTGTTCCCGGTCCGCAGCAGCGGCCGCTCCCCGCAGGCCTCGCGGGACGTGCGCGAGACGGTGCTGTCGGACTGGCTGCTGGCCGTCGAGGCGGACGCCGGGGACTGGCCAGAGGAGCGCCTTGACCTGCTCCAGGGCGTCACCCAGCTGATCGCGGTCGAGCGGGACCGCAGGGACGCGGCCCGCACGGTGCGGCGGCGGCTCGCCCAGGAGGTCCTGGAGCTGGTCCAGACGGGTGCCGCGCCCGCCGAGATCGCCGCGCGCCTGCGCGTCGCCGCGCCCGTCCTGCTGCCCGGCCTCGGGGCGGCGCCGCACTGGCAGGTGGTCGTGGCCCGCGTCGAGTGGGACGGCGGGGACATCGAGGGCGGCGCGGTCGCCCAGTCGCTGCTGGAGGAGATCCTCGTCGACCCGCTGTCCACCGGCCCCGAGCCGTCCGACCGGATCGCCGTGGCCCACACCGGGGAGGAGGCCATCGCGCTCGTCCCGCTGCCGGCGGTGTCGACCGAGCACGACGGCTCCGAGACGGGGGTTCTCGCCGACGTGCTGCTGGAGTCCGTACGGGACCCGCTCGCCGCCGGTCTCGACGACGACGGGCGGGTCACGCTGGGCGTCAGCGCGGCCGTGCACTCGGCGGAGGGGCTGCGCGGCGCGCTGGAGGAGGCGCGGCACGCCCGCCGGGTGGCGGCGGCGCGGCCCGGCCGGGTGTGCGCGGCGGGCCACCAGGAGCTGGCCTCGCACGTCCTGCTGCTGCCTTTCGTCCCGGACGACGTCCGCCGGGCGTTCACGGCCCGCCTGCTGGACCCCTTGCGGGACTACGACCGCCGGCACCGCGCGGAGCTGATCCCGACGCTGGAGGCGTTCCTCGACTGCGACGGCTCCTGGACCCGCTGCGCGACCCGCCTCCACCTGCACGTCAACACGCTGCGCTACCGGGTGGGGCGAATCGAGCAGTTGACGAGTCGTGACCTGTCCCGGCTGGAGGACAAGCTGGATTTCTTCCTGGCGCTGCGGATGAGCTGAAACCTCGGACGCCCGGGTATCCCACGACTTTGTGAAATCCTTCACCCACCCTCTTGGCCGGGCCACGGGATTCGTGCTGAGATGCGGCCACCACTCAACAGCTCAATGGTGTGCCGGGGAGGGCGAGGTGGCGTATACCGCCATGTCTGGTAACGGAACGACCCCTGACGATCCACTCCAGACCGCGGTATGGCGGCTGCGCTCACGCGCCTGCTGGGCCGACGCGGCAGCGCTGCTCCAACCGGTGGGCGCGGACGCGGCGTTGCAGCGGGCCGCGCTGCTGGTCGAGCGGTGTCTCTACACCGAGCAGGGCTGGGAGGAGGCCGAGGACGCGCTGCGCACGGCCGAGGCGCTGGCCCACACCGACGACGAGCGGGGCGCCGCCGCTTGTGAAAGAGGGCAACTTGCCTACGCGGCCACGCTGCACCAGGTCCGCGACCGGGCCGACGAGGCGCGGGCCGCGCTCGGGCGGGCGGCGGCGCTGATCCCTCCGGGGGCGCCGGGACGGGCGTTGCTGGACTTCCGGCGCGGACTGCTCGCCGAGAACCTGGCCCGCTCACCGCAGGCCGCGCGGGCGGCGTACCGGCGGGCACACGCGGGCGCGGTGGCTCACGCCGATCCCCTTCTGCTCTCCTTCACTTGGCGCCACCTCGCCGGACTCGCCCTGCGGGAGGGGGAGTTGGCGGAGGCGCGGCACGGCTTCGCCGAATCCCTGCGGATCCGGGAGGAGTTGGGCTATCTCGTCGGAACGGCTCCCGCGCTGGCCTCGCTGGCGGACGCGGAGGTCGAGCCGGAGGCCTCGCGGTTGCGGGAGGAGGCGCGGCGGTTGTTCCGGCTTCTGGGCGGCGTACCGACCTGGCTGTCACGGCAGTTGGCGCCGCCGCCCGCCGCGACGGCCTGAGCGATCAGCTGTTGCGGATCTGGTCCACCCACTTCTGGATCTCGTTGAGGACGGTGTCGCGGAGTTCCGGGTCGCGGGCGAAGACCACGACCACGACGATCACCACGAGGAGTGGGACGAGGCCTCCACCGCGGCCGCCGCGGTGTGGCATCGGGGTGTGCATCGGCGGGCGGTGGTAGCCGTGCCGGAGGTGCTGCTGGTGCGCCTGCCGGTGGGAGTTCACGGCTTGTTGATGTGCCTGCTGGGCTTGCTGACTGGCCTGTTGCGCCTGCTGCTGGGCCATGAAGGACGGGTCCATGGGATCACCTCCGCTGTCGGCACCAGGCGTGCCGTCAGGGGATGCCACGCGGGATCGGACGGGTGGGTTCCCGGCGTCGCGGACCGTTGCGAGGAGCCAACGGTTCCGTGACCGCCGTCACAAACTCAGGAAGCTCCCCCGAAGTGCTCCGCCACCAGTGACCGCACCACGTCCAGGTCCCCGGCGATCAACGCGTCCAGCAGTGCGGTGTGTTCGGCCGCGTCGGCGACCAGTTCCGCACGGCCGCGGGAGGTGGGTGTGCCGGTCAGGGGCCACTGGGCGCGGCGGTGGAGGTCGTCGGCGATCTGGACGAGTTGTGCGTTGCCGGCGAGGGCGAGGACCGCGCGGTGGAAGGCGCGGTCCGCCTCGGCGTACGTCGCCCGGGATCCCGTCGACGCGGCCCGCACCGTGGCCTCGGCGAGCGGGCGCAGCTCCGCCCAGCGCTCGGCCGGCACCGTGCGGGCCAGCCGCAGCATCACCGGCACCTCCACCAGGGCGCGGATCTCGGCGAGTTCGGCGAGTTCCCGCGCCCCACGCTCCACGACCCGGAAGCCCCGGTTGGGCACGACCTCGACGGCGCCCTCCAGGGCGAGTTGCTGCATCGCCTCACGGACCGGCGTCGCGGAGACCCCGAAGCGATCGCCGAGGACGGGCGCCGAGTAGACCTCACCGGGGGTCAGTTCGCCGCTCACCAGCGCCGTGCGCAACGCGTCCAGGATCTGCCCGCGCACGGAGGCGCGCTGGACGACGGGCCGGGCGCGATGCCCGGCGGGCGGCGTCGGCAGGGGCTGCTCGGCGGACGAAGCCCGTGGCCTCGGCATGGGCTGCTCGGCGGGCAGCACCCGCGGCGTCGGCATCGGCTGCTCGGCGGGCGGGCGGCCGCCTCGGGCCTTCGGTACGGCGTCGGCGGCGCGGGTGCGCTCGACCTGCGGCTCAGGCAGCCCGCCCTGGCCACGCGCCTGCCGGACCCGGGCGGCGTCCGCATCAGCCGCCCGCGCCTGCTGCGGCACCCGCACCGGCCCGGCGATCCCGGTGTTCTCCGTCCCGGTGGAGCCCTGTGTGCCCTGATTCACAAGGAGCCTCCTCCGGACGTGTCGGTACTTGGGGTCATTACGGCGGGTTGTTACTCACCCGTCAAGCACCTTAGGCGCAGAAGCCGACGGTTCAAAGCGTGACGACCTTGGGTAAGGTGAGGCTTACCTTCAGAGCACCCGTGCATCACCGTCGCACCGCTGTCTTGGATTGGTGGCCCCGCATGACCGCTCCCGCCTCGGCCCTCACGGACGCCTACAACCGTCTGACCGAGGCCTTTCCGGGCATGACGGTGCGAGAGCTGGGGCATGCCGAGAAAGAACCTCGGGGCGACGGCTGGGTCGGCGCCGACGTGCTCGCGGCGGGCGGGGCCGGACTCGACGCCTTTCTGATGTGGGACGACGCACAGGTCCGGCGCGATCACGGGCGGCCCGGCCGGCCGGACGTCATCGCCAGCTTCGGACTGCACCGGTACGCCTGGCCCGCCTGCCTGCTGATCACGCTGCCCTGGTTCCTGCACCGCCGGGTGCCGCGCTTCCCCGTGGCGCAGGTGTCGTACGACCGCACCCGGGGCCCGATGGACTTCGCCGTGCGGACCGGCGCCTTCGCCTGCCTGCCGGGCGATCCGGCCGCGGCGCTGCCCGGCGCCCGGGTGGTCCCGGACGAGGAGGCGCTGCGCGCCGAGGTGCGGGACGCCGTCGCCGAGCACATGGAGCCGCTGCTCGCCGCGTTCGGGCCGCGGATGCGGCGGCGCGGGCGGGCACTGTGGGGCATGGTCACCGACGAGGTGGTGGAGGGGCTCTGGTACGTCGCCGGGCTGCTCGGCGCGCACGAGCAGCGGCGGGCCGAGCGCGAGCTGGAGCTGCTGCTGCCGGGCACGACCAAGCCGTACGTCGGCACCGCGGCCTTCCGCGAGTTGAGCGGACCGGCCGGTGAGGCGCTGCCGACCAGGGACCGGGTCAGCTGCTGCATGTACTACACGCTCGCACCGCAGGACACCTGCGCCACCTGCCCGCGCACCTGCGACACCGATCGGGTCGTCAAGCTGCTGGCGGAAGCCGCCAGTTGACACCCCCCGGGGAACGGCGGCGCGGGCCGGTCCCGTAAGATCACCTCCGAACAGGACTCCCGGCGGGTTACAGGCGATTCACAATTTCCTCACCTGCCGCAGGAACTTTCCGTGGAACCACCCGTACGGGTAGTCTTATTCGAACTCAACTCCCGCCCCTCATGCGGCAGTTCGAGCAGAACGCCGCCCTGGGCAATCCCTTGCACCTCCTTGGCGGCCTCTTGCCCCGAAACCCCCTGAGGGCCGGTGGGATTGGGCCACTATGGCGGGCGTTACGCCCTATCCCAATGCAAGGGACCCCAGATGAGACTGACCGACATATCGCTGAACTGGCTGCTTCCGGGCGCCGTACTGCTCCTGGGCATGGTCGCGGCGATGGCGGTGCTGGCGCGGAGCAAGCGGTCCGGCGGGGAGCACGCGAAGGACGACTCCTGGGAGCGCAGCGAGGAGCGCCGGCGGCGCAAGGAGGCCATATACGGCACCGCCTCCTATGTCCTGCTGTTCTGCTGTGCGGCGGTCGCCGCCGCCCTCTCCTTCCACGGCCTGGTCGGCTTCGGCCAGCAGAACCTGAACCTGTCCGGCGGCTGGGAGTACCTGGTCCCGTTCGGCCTGGACGGCGCGGCGATGTTCTGCTCGGTGCTCGCGGTGCGCGAGGCCAGCCACGGTGACGCGGCGCTCGGCTCCCGGATACTCGTGTGGACGTTCGCGGGTGCCGCGGCCTGGTTCAACTGGGTGCACGCGCCCAGGGGTATGGGCCACGACGGCGCCCCGCAGTTCTTCTCCGGCATGTCCCTGTCCGCGGCCGTTCTCTTCGACCGCGCGCTGAAGCAGACCCGCCGGGCGGCGCTGCGCGAGCAGGGCCTGGTGCCCCGTCCGCTGCCGCAGATCCGTGTGGTCCGCTGGCTGCGGGCGCCCCGTGAGACGTACAAGGCCTGGTCGCTGATGCTGCTGGAGAACGTGCGCAGCCTCGACGAGGCGGTGGACGAAGTCCGTGAGGACAAGCGGCAGAAGGAGGAGAACCGGCTGCGCCGCCGCGAGGCGGACCGTCTGGAGCGCGCCCAGCTCAAGGCGATCAGCCGGGGACACCGCGGATTCATCGGCCGCGGTGGCGGCCGGCAGGTGGAGGCCCTGGAACGGGGCGGTGGCGGCGACGACCGAGCCACCGCGGAGCCTGCCATAGCGACGACGCCGGAACCCCTGCCCGTGCGCTCTCGTCCGTCCCTTCAGCCGGTCCGTCAAAGTACTGAGCCGATCACCGTCGACCTCACCGCGGAGGACGACACCATGGCCCTGCCGCGGCTCGACTCCCTGGAGCGCAAGCTCAAGGACCTTGAGCAGCAGTTCGGTTAAGTCCCCCAGGGGGACCACGCGAGGGGGGTACGGCCCGGTGGCCGTACCCCCCTCGCGTTCGTCCGGTCCGTCACGCGGCGCCCGCGTCGAGCTCGAACCACACCGCCTTCCCCACGCCGTGCGCCCGTACGCCCCACGCGTCGGCGAGGGACTGTACGAGGACCAGGCCCCGGCCGTGCGTACCGTCGTCGGCGTTCGGTACGCACAGTCTGGGTCTGCGGGCCACGAAGTCCCGTACCTCCACCCGCAGTCCACGGGGTCCGACGGTGGCCGTCAGGACCGCGTCGTCGTCGGTGTGGACGAGCGCGTTGGTGACGAGCTCGCTGGTGAGCAGTTCCGCTATCTCCGATCGTCCGGGCCTCCCCCACTGCCGTAACAACTCGCGCAGTTGGCGGCGTACTTCGGGCACCTCCCGCAGATCCGCCCGCCCGAGTCTGCGCCGTATCGATACGGCCTGCGCCGGTTCGCCGGCGCTCATGGCCCTGTCCTCCACCGTCTCCGCCGAGAAGGCCCCGATCGCCGTGGGACCGCCTCCTCGTGCCTGCCTCTCCATGACCCCCGCCCGCGTGCCGATGTCGGTTCCCCTCCTGCTCGAACACGTTCACGGGGATCCATGCCCCGTCGTTCACGCGCCAGTCATGTCGAATCGTCAACGACCAGGTGTTCGGCCATGGTTCTGGGGTGCGGGGCCGGGCGCGCGACCTCCCTCGTACCGCTCCTCGTGCGCCCTTCGAGACACTGTGGAGCGCGGCCTGACCGCGGTGGCGGCGGGGCGGGCGTGCCGCTGGTCGCCTCGGTTGGCATGTGCCGCGCGTCCCGCGGGCCGGGGCCAGGCTCAGGGCGGGCGGTGGGGCGCGGGGAAAGCGCTGGTCGAGGCGGTCGTTCCGGTTGGCGCCGGAGCCTGTCTCGGGGTGGGGCCGGACATCAGGATCGGCCAAGGTCGCGGGCCGGGCACAGCTGCTACGAAGCCGTAGGCGTCGCCCCCGAGGGCCTGCTCCATCGCATCGCCTCGCCGCCGCGAGCGCAGCCGGGGCCGTGCATCCGCGTTCGTGACGACCAGCCGGTACGGCGGGTCGGCGGGGCCTCGGGCCTACGCGCAGGTGAGACACCCTGACCGACAGGCCTCGGCCGAACTGCCCATCCGCGTCTGCACGGGAGGCCGTACCCGGCCGCAAAAAGGGCGGCCGGCGCGGCAGGTCACGCCACGCCGGCCACCCTCCCCCCACTGGTGAAAGTGGCTGGAATTCACCAGCCCGGTACCGCACTCGCGACGGGGTGCCGCCCTCCCGACCCCCGTGGCGAGAGGGCGGCACCGCTTCCTCGGGTGGCCTCAGTAGAGCTTGTTCACCGCGGTGGTCGTCGTCTTGCGGAACGCCTTCACGGGCGCGTCGGCGAAGTCGCCCAGCTGCCCCCACTGCACGACCGTGACGGTCTTGCCGTCCCGGCCGACGGAGAGCAGGTGGATGTCGGAGGCGCCCCAGGAGCCCTCGATGTGCAGACCGTGCACGCGGGCGCCCTCCTCGACCGCCAGCGTCCCGTAGTCCCGGTGGGTGGCCTCGACCTCCGGATCGGCCTGCTCCAGCTGCGTGGGGCAGGTCTTGATGTCCTTGTTCAGCCGGGTGGCGAGGGCCTTGGCCTTGGTGGTGTCGCCGACGACGATCGTGAGCTGGAGGGCGCCGGTGTCGAGGTCGGTGTGGAAGGTGCGGTACCGGGAGGTGTAGCCCGGCATCGTGTCCTGGAGGCAGGACAGCAGACCGTCCGGGACGCCGTCGGTGACCTTGCCGGCCGTCCAGGAGGACGAGGGGTGCGGCGGCAGTTCGGACGCCGACAGGAACTTCGGAGACGCCTTCGGGGCGGCCTCCGCGGGTGAGGCGAGCGTCGCGCCGAGGGCGAGTCCGGTGGCGGCGACGGCGAGGAGCGCGGCGGCTCGAGTGCGCATGGGCATGGTTGTGTCCCCCGTGTACGAGTGAGTGCGAGAAGATGTGCGAGTAAGTAGCGTGTCGCCCGGGGTGGTTGGTCGGTCCGTCCGCTCGGTGCGACACCAAGAGCATCAGCGGTCACAGGCAGCCGGCGCAACCGCTGCCGGCCGATGTGCGCGGGTGGAACCATCCCAGGCCATGTGACCTGCAGGTATGCGAGTGCCTGGGACGGCGGAACGGGGGCGGGACAACGGTGTCGGAGCAGCACGACGCAGACGAGGTGGCGGAGTTCGCGGCGCTGCTGGCGCGGCTGAAGGAGCGGACGGACCGCAGCTACGGCCAGTTGGCCCGCCGTCTGAACATGAACACCTCGACGCTGCACCGGTACTGCGCCGGTGAGACGGTCCCGCTGGACTTCGCCCCCGTGGAGCGGTTCGCGGCGCTGTGCGGGGCGACGCCGGAGGAACGGCACGAACTCCACCGGCGCTGGCTGCTGGCGGTGGCGGCCCGCCAGCGGCCCCGCCCGCAGGAGCCTGCGGCAGCGCCGGGTCCGACGCCGGCGCCGGACCCGGCCGAGCCCGACGCCGAGCCAGCCGTCGAGGCGAGCGTCGAGGCGCCCGCGGAGCCGACCCTTGCACCGACCGCCGACGCGACCGCTGACCCGGCGGCTCCGACCGTCGAGCCGACCTTTGCCTCGACCGCCGAACCGACCGCCGAACGGACCCTTGCCCCGACCGCCGGCCCGACCGTCGAGCCGTCTCTTGACCCGACCGTCAAGCCGAACCTTGACCCGACCGTCAAGCCGACCACTGACGCGACCGTCGGGGCGACCGCTGACCCGACCGCCGAGCCGCCGCTTCCCCCGGCCCCCGGCCCGACCGTCGAGGCGGACGAGGCCGACCCCGTCACCGAACTGCGGCTGCCCGAGCCGCCCCGCCCCCGCCCTTGGTACCGGCGTCGGCGGACCCTGGCCGCCTCGGCCGCCGCCGTCGCGCTGATCGCCACGCTCGGCAGCCTGTCCGCGCTCTCGGACGACCGCTCCTCCGCCGCCGACTCCGTGAGCCCCACCGACCCGGCCGTCAGCAGCTCGGCAACTCCCGCGTCACCGGACCCGAGCGCGTCGAAGAAGAAGCCGAGTCCGTCCGCCTCCCCGAACCGGGGAACCTCGTCGCCGTCCGCCTCCGGAACGGGCCGCCCGCACGCCGGCCCGTCCGCCAAGGGCGGCGGCAGCCCCACCGGCGGGGCCGGCCCGGGGGCCGCCGTGCCGCTGTCCTGGACGGTCAACTCCCATGTCTGGAACGCGGGCTGCGGTCACCGCTATGTCATCGACAAGCCGTCGACGCAGGTGCCCCCGCCGCCGGTCGCACAGGACGCCGCGGTCTGGGCGGCGGCGCAGGGCGCGCTGCACGGCGGCGAGACGATGGTCCAGATCTCCGTGCAGGGGCGGAGTTCCACGGCCGTGGTCCTCGACGCGCTCCGGGTGCGGGTGGTCGGGCGTGCGGCCCCGGCCCAGGGCAACTCGTACGCCATGGACAACGGCTGCGGCGGCGCGCTCACGCCCCGTATGTTCTCCGTCGACCTCGACGCGGACCGGCCGATCGCCCGCTCGGAGGCCGGCAACGACGGCGAGAACGAGATCCCGGCGATCCGCATGCCGTACCGCGTCTCCGCCGAGGACCCGGAGATCCTGCTGGTCACCGCGCGGACCGTCGGCTGCGACTGCAGCTGGTACCTCGAACTGGACTGGTCCTCGCAGGGCCGCACCGGCACCGCCCGCATCGACGACCACGGCACCCCGTTCCGCACGACGGGCGACAAGAAGCTGCCTCAGTACTCGTACGACTACTCGAACCGGACGTGGGTCTCCGGGAGTTAAGGCCGGGGCACGTTCCGCAAGTTCGAGCGGGCCATCTGGAGCATGCGGCCCACGCCGCCGTCGAGGACGATCTTCGAGGCGGAGAGGGCGAAGCCGGTGACCATCTCGGTGCTGATCTTCGGCGGGATGGACAGGGCGTTGGGGTCGGTGACGACGTCGACGAGGGCGGGACCCTTGTGCTTGAAGGCGTCCTTCAACGCCCCCGCGAGCTCCTTCGGCTTCTCCACGCGGACGCCATGGGCACCGCAGGCGCGGGCGACGGCCGCGAAGTCGGGGTTCTTGTTCGTGGTGCCGTACGACGGGAGTCCCGCGACCAGCATCTCCAACTCGACCATGGACAGCGAGGAGTTGTTGAAGAGGACGACCTTCACGGGGAGGTCGTACTGGACCAGGGTCAGGAAGTCGCCCATCAGCATGGAGAATCCGCCGTCGCCGGACATCGAGACGACCTGGCGCTTGCGGTCGGTGAACTGGGCGCCGATCGCCATCGGCAGCGCGTTGGCCATGGAGCCGTGCGAGAAGGAGCCGATGACGCGACGGCGGCCGTTGGGTGAGATGTAGCGGGCTGCCCAGACGTTGCACATGCCGGTGTCGACCGTGAACACCGCGTCGTCGTCGGCGAGTTCGTCGAGGACGGCGGCCACGTACTCGGGGTGGATCGGGACGTGCTTCTCGACCTTGCGGGTGTAGGCCTTGACCACGCCTTCCAGGGCGTCGGCGTGCTTCTTGAGCATCTTGTCGAGGAAGCGCCGGTTCTGCTTCTCCTTCACCCGCGGGATCAGACACCGCAGGGTCTCCTTCACGTCGCCCCACACCGCGAGGTCGAGTTTCGAACGCCGGCCCAGGTTCTCGGGACGGACGTCGACCTGGGCGATCTTGACGTTGTCGGGCAGGAACGCGTTGTACGGGAAGTCGGTGCCGAGCAGGATCAGCAGGTCGCACTCGTGGGTGGCCTCGTAGGCGGCGCCGTAGCCGAGCAGACCGCTCATGCCGACGTCGTACGGGTTGTCGTACTGGATCCACTCCTTGCCCCTGAGGGCGTGCCCCACCGGGGACTTGACCTTCTCCGCGAACTCCATGACCTCGGCGTGCGCGCCGGCCGTGCCGCTGCCGCAGAAGAGCGTGATCTTCTCGGCCTTGTCGATCATGGAGACGAACGCGTCGAGTTCGGCGTCGCCGGGACGGACCGTGGGCCGGGTGGTGACGAGGGCGGTCTCCAGCGGTTTGTCCGGGGCGGGGTCGTCGGCGATGTCGCCGGGGAGGGAGACGACGCTGACGCCCGAGCGGCCGACCGCGTGCTGGATGGCGGTCTGCAGCAGCCTCGGCATCTGCTTCGGGCTGGAGATCAGCTCGCTGTAGTGGCTGCACTCGCGGAACAGCTGGTCGGGGTGGGTCTCCTGGAAGTAGCCCAGGCCGATCTCGCTGGACGGGATGTGCGAGGCGAGGGCGAGGACGGGCGCCATGGAGCGGTGGGCGTCGTACAGGCCGTTGATGAGGTGCAGGTTGCCGGGGCCGCAGGAGCCGGCGCAGGCGGTCAGCTTGCCGGTGATCTGGGCTTCCGCCCCGGCGGCGAAGGCGGCGGTCTCCTCGTGCCGGACGTGCACCCAGTCGATGGCGCGGTTGCGGCGCACGGCGTCGACGACCGGGTTGAGGCTGTCGCCGACGACGCCGTAGAGGCGTTTCACACCGGCGCGCACGAGGATGTCCACGAACTGTTCGGCAACGTTCTGCTTGGCCATGAGTCCATGTATCCACACCGACCGGGGTTACGCCTCCCACACGGCCGCCGCCGTACGGTCGTCGGCGTAGCCCTTCACCCGGACCTGGGTGTCGGCGAGGAACGCGGCGAGGCCCGGCGGGGTGGGGCCGGACCACCGTCCCGTGAGGTACGCGCACAGCTCCGGCTCGCCGCGCAGCGGCTCCGCGAGGCCGCCGCTGCACATCAGGAGCGTGTCACCCGGGCGGGCTACCGAGGCGCGGAACCGGAACGGTTCGCGGGGTGGCTCAGGGGCGGGTTCGTAGGGGCTCGGCGGGGTGGGGATGCCGAGGTCCATGGTGAGGCGGTCGCCCTCGGGGGTCTCGGCGGGCAGCGAGCCGAAGCCGACGACCGGTTCGCCGGTGACGTCGGTGACGCGCGGCTCGATGTCCTGCCACTCGCCGTCCCGGAGCCGGAACAGGCCGCCCGCGCCGACGCCGAAGAAGACGCGGGTACGGCAGTCGGTGTCGGCGGGCAGGAGCAGACAGCGCAGGGTGGCGGAGTACTCCTCCGGGTCGACGCCCTGTTCGGCGGCGCTGGCGCGGAGTTTGCCGAGGCTGCGGTCGGTGAGGCGGTGCAGGCCGGACTTGAGGTCGCCGCGGCGGGCGGCCCTGATGTCCTCGGAGAGACGGGCGTGGCTGCGGCCGACGGCCCTGCCGATCCAGTGGCAGGCCTCGGCGGCGGCTCGGTGGGCGCCGGGCGTTGCGCGGGCGCCGGTGGCCATCGCGACCAGGACCAGGGCGTGGTCGCCGGTGCCGAAGCGGGCGGTGAGGAGGGAGTCGCGGCGGGGTTCGCCGCGGAAGCGGGCGGAGTCGCCGCGGACGGAGGCGGCGCGGAGGGTGCAGGAGCCGTAGTGGGCGCCGTCGAGGACGGTGTCGGCGACGAGGTCGTCGAGTTCGTCGGGGTTGGCGGGTGGGAGGGCGGTGGGTTCGGCTTCGTAGGTGGGCGGGCCTGAGCCGAGGTAGGTGACGGGGGGTGGGGGGAGGGTGGGGAGGTCCAGGCGGGTGGCGGTGCGGATGGGGGTCTCAGCGGGCGGGGTCGGTGCTGGGGGGTGGGTCTCGCCGGCCCGCGCCGGCGGGGTGCCGCTGCGCCCACCCGTGCCGCCCTGCGGCACGACTGCCCGCAGCGAGGGCGGCGGCGCGGAGTCGGCGGCCCGGGTGGGCTCCGCCCCAGCGGCACGACTGCCCGGAGCTTGCGGGGGCAGGTCGGCAGGCCGGGCGGGGGCTTCCGCAGGCCTCGCCGGGACATCCGCAGGACGCGCAGGCACCTCCGCAGCCTGCCCCCGGACGTCCGCAGGCCGCGCCGGGATGTCGGCAGGCCGTGCAGGCGCCTCTGTCGGCCGCGCCGGGATATCGGCAGGCCGCGCGGGGATTTCAGCAGCTTGCCCGGGGACGTTCGCGGGCCGTCCAGGCGCCTCCGCCGGCCGCGCCGGAAGGTCCGCGGGCCGTGCGGGGATTTCAGCAGCTTGCCCGGGGACGTTCGCTTGCTGTGCAGGCCCCTCCGCAGCCCCCGCCGGGATACCCCCAGGCCGTCCAGGCGCCTCAGCAGGCCTCGCCGGCAGATCCGCAGGCCTCGCCGGCAGGTCCGCAGGCCTCGCCGGCAGGTCCGCAGACTGCGCCGGGAGGTCCGCAGACTGCGCCGGGACGTCCGCAGGCCGTCCAGGGCCCCCCGCAGCCCCCGCGGGAATGTCCGCAGGTCGCGCCGGGTCCCCCGCGTCCTGCGCGGGGATCTCAGCTCCCTCCGTGCTCCCGTTCACCGTTCCCGCTGCCGACTCGTATCTGTCGTCCAGCGTGTCCGGGGCCATGGTCGGGCCCGTGTCCTCGGGCTTGTCGTCGTACAGCTGTTCCCACCAGTCGTCCTCGTGGCCGGTGGGCCTTCCCCCCTGATGGCTCATGCCCCTAATTGTCCACCGCGAGGGCCGGATGAAAACGGGGCAACCGGAAAATCAGCAGGTCGTGCGAAACAGGTCGCCGGGCGGTCCCACCCCCCACGGGAGAACCGCCCGGCGACGCCCGAGTGACCCGGGCCCGCGATCCCCTAACGTGCTAGCGCACGTCGTAGGCCCGGGTCACGATCTGGGTGACCGAGTTGCCGTTGGCGTCGGTCAGGTCGGCCCTGAGTGTGACCTGCTTTCCTGTCGCGGAGCTGTGGTCGACGACGGCCTGCCAGATACCGCCCCACCGCTGCGTCCACGCCTCGGTCCAGGTCTCGCCGCCGTCGTAGGAGTAGGCGAGCTTCACCGAGGTCAACGCGCCGGGGTGGTAGCCCGCGTGGCCCGTCGCGGTGAGCGTGATGCGTTGGCCGTCCTTGGCGGGGAGCGTCTTGAGGCCGTCCTCGGGGAGGGCGTAGTGCGGGAAGAGCAGCGGGATGCCCTGGGAGTACGCGTTCTCGTCGAGCGCCGAGCGGAAGGTCCAGGTCGTGGTCGTCTGCGTGGTGCGGTTCCAGACGCGGGCCGGTTGTCCGAACTTCGCCGTGTTCAGGGTGAGTTCGTACGACGACTCCTCCGCCGGGACCGTGAACACCCCGAACGGGTAAGGGCTGTCGCCGACGGTCTCGCCGTTCCGCTTCAGGACCATGCCGCCCAGGTCGCCGAAGCTGCCCTGGACGCCGATGTGTTGACCGTCGCCGTAGAACGCGGGGGCGACCCCGATGAGGTTGCCCTGACGTTCCGCGGCCAGCGCCTCGGTGCCGGTGTCGTCGAGGGGGCCGGTCGGCGCGAGGGCACCGCCGTACCACTCCTCCTGACGACGCTCGCCCTTCTCGTACGACCGCACGGGGTCGATCATGAACTCGGCCCAGGGGAAGCTGCTGGACAACTGCTGCCCCCAGCCGGTCGTGCCCGGCGTGAGGTACTCGGTGCGGGTGAAGGGCGCGGGGACGGTCTCGATGTCGCCGAAGTAGCCGGACAGGCCGCTCGGGCGGGTCATCGACGGGAGGTCGATATGGTCCGTCGCGCCGCCCGACATCGACTTGTACGTCGCCTTCGTCGCCGCCAACTCCCGGTCGCGGGCGCGGTAGACCCGGTCGCTGCGGAGCTGTCCCGTCTCCGGGTAGGCGAGGGTGTAGACGTACGGGCTCCTCGCCGTGGCCGTCCAGCGGAGGGTCGTGTCCGTCCCGGACGCCAGCAGCGCCTGTGCCTCCTCGGTCGGGATGCCCAGGACCGGCAGCGTGCCGCCGGTGAAGCCCGCCGACGGGTACCAGCGGCCCGGCGCCTCGCGGTAGCCGAGGACCGCCACGGCCCCGGCCGCCTTCGCGCGGTTCGCGACCTCGGAGGCGCCGCCGTCGTCCGGGAGCTTGACGAGTGCGATCTTGCCCTTCGCACCCGAAAGGTCCTCCGCAGTACCGGACTTGGCGTCGTAGAGCGCCGCCTGTCCCCTGCCGTCCAGGTTCGCGGAGTTCGTCGACGCGGTCACCGGGTGGAGCTTCCGCCCGCCCACGACCGCGAGTTCGGTGAGCTGCGGGGCCGCGGCGCGCCAGAAGCTGTCGAACTCGAAGGTGCCGTCGGTGGCCTTGCCGTCGACGGAGGAGTAGTAGCCGCGCAGGCCGCGCCCGCCCGCCGCGGTGCCACCGTGCAGCCAGGTGCCGTCCCACGAGCGGGCGAACCCGAGCGTGGCGCCCCGGAGTTCGGTCGGCTGGTCCGTGCGGACGCTGAGGTGGTGGGCCTTGCGGGCGTCGAGGACGACCGTGGTGTCGCCGCGGACCTCCAGCTGCGGACGGGCCAGGTAGGACAGGGAGTTGTAGAGCGTGCCCTCGGTCTCGGGGGTGGTGATGAAGGTGGAGAGGAAGTAGCTGCCCGGGCGGATCGTGTACGTCTGGTCGACCGCGCCGTCGTTGAAGCGGCGCTCGCCCGTGGCGTCGTCGGTGCCGATGACGTCGACGGAGGAGGCGCCGGTGGCGGGGTCGCCGTGGCGGTCGATCAGCTTGACGCGCAGGGTGACCGTCTCGGGCTGGACGTAGAGGGAGAAGGGGGTGGAGACGCGGACGCCGTTCGCCGCAGCGAGCACCCGGCCCGTGATGTCGCCGTACTGGGCGCGCTTGAGCGTGGCCGTGGGGTCGACGCGGAGCGGGACGGTGACCGTCTTGCCCGCCGGGACGGTGACCGACGTCGAGCTCAGGCGGGCCACGGGTGAGCGGACGGTGGAGCCGTCGTTGCCGGTGACCCCCGTCACCGACAGCTTCAACTCCACCGCTCTGCCGGTGGTGTTGGTGTACGGCACGGAGACGGTCGTGCGGTCGCTCGGGTCCTGCGGCCAGTTGTAGGTGCCGGCCTGGATGGCGGGCGTGCCGAGGATCGTCTGGTCGAGGGCGGCCTTGACGTCGAGGCGGCCGCCGCCGGTCTCGCGGACGTCGCCGGGGATGTCCGCGTCGGCGGCGGAGACGAGGGCGGCCTTGATGCGGGCGGCACTCCAGTCCGGGTGACGCTGCTTGAGGATGGCGGCGGCGCCCGCGACATGTGGGGTCGCCATCGACGTACCGCTCATGGACTGGTAGGCGTAGACGCCGCGCCCGCCCGCGTTGGCGGCGGAGATGCCGACGCCCGGGGCGGTGATCTCGGGCTTGAGGGTGTGGGCGCCGTAGACCGGGCCACGGCTGGAGAAGTTCGCGGTCGAGTCGTCGCGGTCGACGGCGCCGACCGTGAGGACGCTCGGGGCGCAACCGGGCGAGGACACCGTGTTGTTGCCGGGTCCGGAGTTGCCGGCCGCGATGACGAAGAGGGTGTTCGTGTGCGAGCGGGCGAGTTCCTCGGTGGCCTGGGCCATCGGGTCGGTGCAGTCCCGCTCGTCGGGGTTGCCGAGGCTCATGGACACCACGTCGGCGCCCTGCTCGACGGCCCACTGCATGCCGGCGATGATCCACGAAGTCTCGCCGTAGCCACCGTCGTTGAGGACCTTGCCGTTGAGGAGTTCGGCGCCGGGCGCGACCCCCTTCTTCTTGCCCCCGCTCGCGGCGCCGGTGCCGCCGACGGTGGAGGTGGTGTGGGTGCCGTGGCCCTGGTGGTCGTCGGTGTCGGCCGAGTCGGTGAAGTTCCGCGAGGCGCTGATCCGGCCCTTGAGGTCGGGGTGGTCGGCGTCGACGCCGGTGTCCAGGACGGCGACCTTGGTGCCCTTGCCGTCGTAACCGGCGGCCCAGGCCTCGGGAGCGTGGACCTGCTTGGTCGACCGTTCGAGGGTGGCCGACACCTTGGCGTCCAGCCACAGCTTCTTGAGGGACCCCTGGTTGACGTCGTCCCAGAAGGCGCCGGCCTTCTCCTTGTCCGCGTCCAGCGCCACGCCGTCGATCGAGCCGAGCACCCGGTCGCGTGCGGCGCCGCGCGGGGTCTTCGGGACGCTGCGGGCGGTGACGGCGCGGTCGTACGTCGCGATCAGCGGCAGCGTGTCGGTGTGGGCGTCGTCGTAGCCCTGCCGGACCAGGCCGGTGACGTTGAACAGCTCCTCGTCCACGCGTCCGGCGGCCAGTGCCTCGATCGCGCCCTCGGGATAGACGTAGAGGTCGTCGCCGTCCTGGCGGGTCTGGGTGAAGGGGGTCGTGCCGTCCTCGCCGGGCAGGGCGACGGCCCCGTCCTTCGTCACCAGGACCCGGTCGCCGGTGACGAGGGTGACGACGGCGCCGGCACCGGGGGTGGCCCGGCTGCCGGTCAGCGGTCTCGGCCCGTCGTGGTCGGCCGCGTGCGTGGGCGCGGCGGTCGTGACGGCCAGGACGACGGCGGTCGCCGCCCCCATCGCCGTACGGCGTATCGCTCTCGCCAAGATCGCTCTCCTGCCGTGTCGCCGCAGGCCCGCGTACGCGAAACGCGCAGGCCGAAGGGGCCCGAGGCGGGCCTTGCGGACGGTGGTTGATGCTGCGGTGGCGCCACGATGGCAGAGGGGCGGGTGGTGCGGCGATGATGTGCCGAGGCGGGTTTGCGCCGTGGCCGGTTCCCGCCACCGCGCTGCCGGGGAGGGGTCGTTGATGCTGGGTGTGCTGGGGCTGGACGAGACGCACGAGTCGGCGTACCGGGCGCTGGTGTCCGTGGGCGCGGCCGACGTGCCCGATCTCGCGCGGCGGCTGACGCTCGCGGAGCACGACACCGAGCGCGCCCTGCGCCGCCTGGAACGCCATGGACTCGCGGCCCAGTCCTCCGCCCGCCCCGGCCGCTGGGTCGCCGCTCCCCCGGGGGTGGCGCTCGGCGCGCTGCTCACCCAGCAGCGGCACGAGCTGGACAAGGCGGAGCTGGCGGCGGCGCTGCTCGCCGAGGAGTACCGGGCGGCAGCGGCCGAACCCGCCGTGCACGATCTGGTCGAGGTGGTGATCGGGGCGGCCGCGGTGGCGCAGCGGTTCCTGCAGTTGCAGCTGGGGGCCACCGAGGAGGTGTGCGCCCTGGTCACGGGCAATCCGGCGGTGGTCTCCGGCGGGGAGAACGACGCCGAGGAACAGGCGGCCGGACGTGGGGTGCGCTACCGGGTGGTGGTCGAGCGGTCGGTCCTCGATCTGCCGGACGGCATCAGCGAGCTGTCCGCCGCGCTGGGCCGGGACGAGGAGGTGCGGGTGGTGGACCGGGTGCCGACCAAGCTGGTCGTCGCCGACCGCGTCCAGGCCCTCGTACCGCTGACCTCGCACACGGCGGAGCCGGCCGCGCTGGTCGTGCACGCGAGCGGGCTGCTGGAGCTGCTGTCGGGACTGTTCGAGTCGGTGTGGCACCAGGCGCTGCCGCTGCGCCTGGGCGCCGCCGGGCTGACGGAGGAGGACGCCGACGCCCCCGACGGGACGGATCTGGAGGTGCTGTCGCTGCTGCTCGCCGGGATGACCGACGCGAGCGTGGCCAAGCAGCTCGACCTGGGGCTGCGGACCGTGCAGCGCCGGGTGAAGCGGCTGATGGAGCTGGCGGGCGTGACGACCCGGTTGCAGCTGGGGTGGCATGCCCACGAGCGGGGGTGGGTGGCCCGGCAGTGACCTGGGCTAACCTTCCTGACCTGCGGTTTCTTCGGCCGTCGGGCACCCTGGACGCATGGGAGTGTGGGACCTCCTGCTGGTCGGCCTGGTCCTCCTGCTCGGCCTGTGCGGAGTGCTCGTGCCCGGACTGCCGGGATCGTGGCTCGTGTGGGCCGCGGTCTCGTGGTGGGCGCTGAAGGATCCGCAGCCCGTCGCGTGGTGGGTACTGGTGGGGGCCACCGTGGTGCTGTTCCTGTCCCAGGTGGTGCGCTGGGCGCTGCCACCGCGCCGGCTGCGCGCGAGCGGCGCGACCCCGCGGATGGGCGTGTACGCCGGTGTCGGCGCGTTCCTGGGCTTCTTCCTGGTCCCCGTGCTGGGCGCGATCCCCGGCTTCATGGCCGGCGTCTACCTGCATGAACGCCTCCGCCTCGGCCGGCACGGGGAGGCGGTCGCGGCGCTGCGCACGGTGATGCGCTCGGGCGGTTCCAGCGTGCTGACGGAACTGTTCACGTGCCTGCTGATCGCGGGGGCGTGGCTGGGGGCGGTGATCTGGGGGTGACCTAGGCCCGCGGTCCTGGTCCCAGGAACCGATGTGCCCGCGAGACGGACGTGTTTGGGTGGCCGCATGACCGAATTCAGCGAGGCCGAACGCGCGTATCTGAAGTCGCAGCGGTTGGGGCGGCTCGCCACCGTCGATCCACAGGGGCAGCCACAGGCGAACCCGGTCGGCTTCTTCCCGCAGGACGACGGGACGATCCTGGTCGGCGGCCACCAGATGGGCCGCAGCAAGAAGTGGCGCAATCTGCGGCAGAACCCGAAGGTCGCGCTCGTCGTCGACGACGTCGTCAGCCTGCGGCCCTGGAAGGTGCGGGGCATCGACATCCGCGGCGAGGCCGAGCTGCTGGTCGGCCCGCACGAACTGGGCCCGCACTTCAGCGAGGAGGTCATCCGCATCCATCCGCGGCGGATCCACAGCTGGGGCCTAGAGGACACCCTCGAGGGTCAGTAGCGCGGTCTTCCGCTCCAGCCCGCCCGCGTACCCCGTCATCGACCCGTCCGCTCCGATCACCCGATGGCAGGGCCGGACGATCAGCAGAGGGTTGGCGCCGATGGCACCGCCCACCGCCCTCACAGCCATCCTCGATGCCCCGATACGGGCGGCGATCTCGCCGTACGTGACCGTCGCCCCGTAGGGAACGTCGTCGAGCGCGGCCCAGACCCGCTCCCGGAAGGCGGTGCCCTCGGCCCGCAACTCCAGCCGGAACTCCTTGAGTTCCCCGGCGAAGTAGGCGCCGAGCTGCTCTTCGGCGGCGCGGAAGGGCCCGGGGTCCCGCCGCCAACCCCCGTCCACGACCCGCCCGTTCTTCTGCCCGGGAACGGACAGGGAGGTGAGCGCGCCGCCCGGCTCGGCGGTGAGCAGCAGCGGCCCGACGGGGCTGTCGACGGTCGTCCAGTAGAGGGTCATTGGGGCTCCAACTCCCCTGCGGTGCGCAGGTGTTGCAGGGCGTACGAGCGCCAGGGGCGCCAGCTGTCGGGCAGGTCGAGGTCGGGCGGGGCGACGTCCGGGTCGCCGAGGGCGCGGGTGCGGATGACGGCGACCGTGCCGGCGTCCATGCCGGGGAGGGCGAGCAGGGCGGCCTGCGCGTCGTCGCGGTCGGCGCCCGGGTCGAGCCGTACGGCACCGTCGGCGAGGGCTGCGGCGAGGCTCGCGACGGGACCGTCGGCCTGGGCGAGGGCGCCGGCCTCGGGGAACAGGTGCGTGAGGCCGCCGCAGGGCGCGTCGAGGGCCTTGCCGTACCGCCGTACGAGCCGCTCGGCCTCCTCGGTCCCGACCAGTGCCCGCACCGCGAGCTCCTCGGGATCGGCCGCCCCGGGTGACCGCAGTCCGGGCCGGGCGGCGACCAGCGGAGCGAGCCGCGGATCGGCGCCGAGCCGCTCGTCGACGGCGTACGGATCGGCGTCGAGGTCGAACAGCCGGCGCAGCCGCCCCACAGCCGTGGTCAGATCCCGCAGGTCGGTGAGGTGCAGCCGGGCGTCGAGCCACCCCCGGGGCCGCTCGTCGACGGCGACGATCCCGGTGCCGTACGGCAGCCGCAGGGTCCGCCGGTAGACCCGCCTCCCGGGAGCCCCGCCGACCTCCTCGACGCCCGGTACGGCCTCGGCGGCCAGGACGTCGAAGACGGCGGAGGACTGGTAGGCGCCCCGGTAGGCGAGCCGCAGCGGCACCCCGGCCGACGGGGTGGCCGTACGACGCGCGCCGGGGGCGGCGGCGCGCAGTTCGCTCGGCGTCGAGGCGTACACGCTGCGGATCGTGTCGTTGAACTGCCTGACGCTGGCGAATCCGGCGGCAAAGGCGACCTGCGTGACCGGCAGCTCGGTGGTCTGGAGCAGGACGCGTGCCGTGTGCGAGCGCTGGGCCCGCGCGAGGGCCACGGGCCCGGCGCCGAGCTCGGCGGTGAGCTGCCGCTGGACCTGCCTGGCGCTGTACCCCAGCCGCCCGGCGAGCCCCGCGACGCCCTCACGGTCGACGACCCCGTCCCCGATCAGCCGCATCGCCCGCCCCACCACATCGGCGCGCACGTTCCACTCCGCCGACCCCGGCACGGCATCCGGCCGACACCGCCGACAGGCCCGGAACCCCGAGCCCTGAGCGGCGGCGGCGGTCGCGAAGAACCGCACGTTCCGCCGCTTCGGCGTGACGGCGGGACAGCTGGGCCGGCAGTAGATCCCGGTGGTGGAGACGGCGAAGAAGAACTCCCCGTCGAACCGACCGTCCCGGCTGCGCACGGCTTCGTACCTGGTGTCTTCGTCCATCACACTGTCCAGTGTGCGTCCTGGCCATGAGCGGGGCTGGCGGATATCAGACACGGCATTGATGAGTCACCCAGGGGCGCGGGGAACTGCGCGAGCAACCACAGACCACCCGCACCCGCCGGACAACAGACGAGGCACCCCACTAGACGCTAAGCCCACCGCCCCCGCTTGACCTCCATCGCCGCCTTCCCCTCAGCCCCCCGCTTCTTCCACTCCCGCCGAAGCTCCGCCCGGACCCGCGCATCGGTCTTGGCGACGATCCGCTGGTTCTCCCGAATCAGCTTCCGATAGCTCTCCAGCCGCCGCTCAGGCAGCTCACCGGAGTCGATCGCGGCGAGCACCGCGCACCCCGGCTCGCTCTCGTGCGCGCAGTCATGGAACCGGCAGTCCCCCGCCAGCTCCTCGATCTCGGCGAACACCTGCCCGACGCCGCTCTCGGCGTCGAACAGCCCGACCCCCCGCAGCCCGGGCGTGTCGATGAGGACACCCCCGCCGGGCAGGGCGAGCAGGTTGCGGGTCGTGGTGGTGTGCCGTCCCTTCCCGTCGACGTCACGGGCGGCCTGGACCTCCATGACGTCCGAGCCGACCAGGGCGTTGGCGAGGGTCGACTTCCCGGCGCCGGACTGCCCGAGCAGCACGGACGTGCCGCCGGAGATCACCGCGGTGAGGACATCGAGCCCGTCCCCGTCCACGGCGCTGACGGTCAGCACCGGCACGCCCGGCGCCGTGGTCTCCACGTCCTGGACGAGATGCGCGAGCGTCACGGCGTCCGGGACGAGGTCGGCCTTGGTGAGCACGACGACGGGCTGGGCGCCGCTCTCCCAGGCGAGGGCGAGGAAGCGCTCGATGCGGCCGAGGTCGAGTTCGACGGCCAGCGACACGGCGACGATCGCGTGGTCGACGTTGGCGGCGAGGATCTGCCCCTCGGAGCGCTTGGAGGAGGTGGAGCGCACGAAGGCGGTACGGCGCGGCAGATACGTCCGTACGTAGCGCGGGGTGCCGCCGGGTTCGACGGCGACCCAGTCGCCGGTGCACACGACCCGCAGCGGGTCGTGCGGGGTGACGAACGCGGTGTCGGCGCGCAGCGTCCCGTCGGCGGTGACGACGTCGCACTGTCCGCGGTCGACGCGGACGACCCGCCCGGCGAGCAGTCCTTCGGCGTCGTAGGGGGCGAACTCGGCCGCCCATGCGTCGTCCCAGCCGTAGGGAGCGAGCGCGGAGAAAACAGAAGAAGAAGTGGAGCTGGAGGAAGTCAAGGGTGACCCTTCGAAGGGGCCCCGGCAAAGAAGTCGAGTGAGGTCAGCCGGTGGCCACGGAGGTGGACGTGATGATCTGGATGCGGGCAGCGCTCGTCGCAGTGACAGCCATCGGTCGACACCTCCTCGAAAACACTCACTCGGCCAGCCCCTCCGGCTGGAACGTCCCCACCGTATCCGGGACCCCCTCGACCCCGTCAACCGAATTAATCAGGCCTTCTCATCAGGACTCTCATCAGGCCTTCGCGCAGGTCTGTCCGTTCAACGTCACGTTGTATCCCGGCGAGTTGGTCCCCTGCCAGGAGGCGATGAAGCCGAAGGCGAGGTCGGCGCCCGCCGCGACGGTCTTGTTGTAGTCGGCGGCGGAGGCGGTGACGCGGGAGCCGCTCTGGGAGAAGTTCGCGTCCCACATCTCGCCGACCTCCTGGCCGTCCTTGAAGGACCAGGCGACCCGCCAGTCGTCGAGGGCGTCCTCGGTGGTGACGGTGACGGTGGCCTGGAAGCCGTCGGGCCACTGGTTGACGAGCGTGTACTTGTAGGTGCAGGCGGCGCGTGCGGTCGTCGGGCCGGGCGCCGGTTCGCCGTCGTCCTGCGGGGCGGAGGAGGTGGTGCCCTGGGGTTCGGGGTCGGGGTTCTTCCGGGTGGGCGAGCCCTGGGTGTGGTGCGCGCTGGGGGTCGGGGAGTGCGACGGACTGCCGCTCGCGGACGGCAGGGTGGTGCCGGGGTCGGCCGCGACGGGCTGACGGTCCGCGGAGTCGCCGGGGCTCGCGTCGCCGTCGTTCATGCCGCCCTTGCCGAACGGCATCATCGAGACGCCGAGCGCCAGCAGCGACACCAGGACGGCGGTGACGAGGAGGCTGGTGCGCACGACCCGCGCCTTCTGCGCCCCGGGGTTCGGCGGCCCGGCGTCGACCGGTTCCGGGCGTCCGGCGCCCAGCCGCACCTCGGCGGCCCGGCGTCGGCGCTCCAGGTAGGCGAGGCCGCCCCAGCCGATGACCCCGCCCGCGAGCGCGGCGGGCAGCCCGCCGCCGTGCAGCCGCAGACAGGCGGCGGCCTCCGCGCACTGCACACAGGTGGCGAGGTGCCGGGAGAGGTCCTCGGGGGTGTCGGCGCCGGCGGACCGGGTGACCGCGTCGAGGAGCCGGGCGTAGCTGCGGCACTGCGCGGCCATCGGGGTGTCGAGGTGGTTGCGGTGGCTGCGGTCCCTGAACAGGCCGCGCACCTGGGCGAGTTCCTCGGACACGGTGGCCGGGTCGAGGCCGAGCCGGCGGGCCACCACGGACAGCGGCAGCGCCTCGACCTCGGCCAGCCAGAGCAGGTCGGCGTCGTGTTCCTGCATGTCGCGCAACCCGCGCAGGGCGAGCGGGCGTTGGAGCGGGGGACCGCTGTAGCGGTCCGCCTTCTCGGAGTTGAGCCAGAGCCGCAGGTCGGGGTCGAGCTTGTGTCCCTGTCCGCCGGCCTCCCAGGCGGCCGTCGTGGTGCGCACCGCGGTCAGCAGCAGCGGGATCGTCGGCAGCCGGGGCGTCCGCCGGCCGGCGCCGCGGCCCGGGCCCGCGTCGGCCGCCTTGACCTCGCGCATGCCGAGCGCGAAGGCCTCCGTGGACAGTTGGCTGGCCGCGGTGGACCCGGACGTGCACAGGTCGGCATAGGAGAGGACCGCGTCCCAGCACTCCGAGAACAGGGCGGCCTCGGCGGCGTCATGGGGGGTCGGCAGGTCGGGCATCGGTCTCCTGCATCCAGAGCGAGGTCAACTCACCTTATTGGCAACGGAGTTGTGGGGAACCTCGCGGCAGTGCACGAGCTTTTCACGGGTCCCACACAACTGACAAGCGGGCGATTCAAATCCGGTTACCGGCAGTTGAGGACCGCCCACGTCGCGTTGCCCTTGTTGTGCGTGTTGCGCCTGATCCTTCTGGTGTCACTTCTGGATACATACGCAAAGATGGCCCGGACGTCTCGATCCGGGCCATCTTCACGAGATTTCGAGAGGCTACGCCTCCACCGGCTCCTGCGCCGGCAGGCTGTCCATGAAGGAGCTCACGGAGAACACCGCGCGGCCGGCGCCGGGCTCACCGTAGCCGGGGGGCGAGGAGAGGCCGAACTCCTCCATCGTCTGGCGATAGGCCTGGAGCAGCCGGATGTGGTACTCCAGCGGGGCGCCCTGCGGGTTGGCCTTGCCGAGCGGGGTCGTCGGCTCGGGGCACCAGGTGGTGAAGCGGGGCGTGATGCCCTGCGACATGAAGAAGCGCAGGCCCTCCGTGGTCGAGGCGATCGCCTCGTCGACCGTCTTGAAGCCGAAGGGCTCGGCCATCTCCACGCCGGCCACGAAGTTGGGGATCACGTTGCGCGCGCCGAAGATCTCCGCCGAGTCGAGGATGCGCTTGTGCCACTCGTCGCGGCCGACGTAGCGCTCCTTGCCCGGGCAGTACATCTTGAACAGATACTCGTCCCACACCTCGTAGTTGGGGTGGTAGATCTGCACGCCGTAGTCCTTGAACCGCTGCACGTCGTCCTTGGGCAGCGCCTGGGCGACGACCTTGCCGATCCAGCGGCCCGGGAAGCGCTCCTCGATGGCCTTGGCGTAGTGGCCGTAGAAGTCGGCCTCGTCGCGGCCGGAGACGGTCTTGGTGATCGCGCCGCCGGTGAGCGTGTACGCGGTGGACGCCTTCTGGGTGTCGTACCGGTCGATGATCTCCAGGGCTTCGAGGACCTCCTCGACGTCCTTCACACCCGTGTACGGCCGGCCCGCCGCCTTGTGCTGGCGCCAGTTGTGGTTGATGTCGCAGTACTGGCACTCCTCCTTGGCGCCGAAGTACTGGCACACCCGGAAGACCGTCAGATAGATGAGATAGCCCCACTGGATGGTCGGGGCGACCTCCATCACGGACTTCCCGTTGGAGAGCTTGTGCTTGTAGTACTCCGGCATCGGCGGCACACCGACGTCGGCGATCCGCTTGCCGTCGAGGTAGAGGCCGAGCATGCCGCTGTCGTCGGCGGCGACGCGGTACGGCGAGGCCGGGTTCACGCGCACGGAGACGACGGTGCGGCGCAGGTCGTACGGCCCGCCCGTGAGGATGATCTCCTCCGGCGGGCGGCGCAGCGCGGCCTCGCCGAGCTCGGGGAGGGTGCCGTGGTCGAAGGAGAAGATGAAGTACGACTTCGGCTTGACCTCACCACCCTCGTTGTCGCTGAGGGCGGACGGGTCGAAGGCCACCCCGCCCCGGAGCAGATCCTCCTTGAAGACGGCCTCCCGCGGTACATGCGGGAACCTCTCCATCAGATCTTCGACCAGCGCGGTACGGCTGCCCATCCGTCATCTCCTCCCGGCTAAGGCGTTCGACTCCTCACGGTATGCCCCCGCCCGCCCGTCACGCGTACCGGGTCCCCTCGCGCCGTGCGATGTGTCCGGATACGGGGGTTTCGACGACCGGCGCCCCCCGCACGGACGTGAGCGGCACCACACCGCCCCTCAGCCCCGGCCCGGCGTCGGGCTGGGGCTGGGGCTGCGGCTGCCCTCGGACAGGCCGGCTCCTAGTCGATCGGCACCTCGACCGCCCACCTGGTGCCGCTGAACGGGGGCTGGACGCCGGGGGCGAGGCCCACGGTTCCGTCCTGGGTGTGGCCGTCGAGGAACCGGTTGCCCTCGATGTCTCCCAGGCACTTGATGGTGGTGATGTTGTCGCTGCTCTTGGTGGCCCGCCACCTGGTGCCCGTGAACGGCGGGCTGGTGTCGGGCGCTAGACCTACGGTTCCGTCCTGGGTGTGACCGTCGAGGAACCGGTTGCCCTCCACGTCTCCCAGGCATCGGAAGACGAACTCGTCCTGTGTTCCCTGGATCTTCCGCATGTCCCAACGAGTACCGCTGAAGGGGGGCCCGGTGTTGGGCGCGAGGCCCACGGTTCCGTCCTGGGTGTGACCGTCGAGGAAGCGGTTGCCCGGAAGCTCCCCTCGGCACCTGAGAAAGACAGTGGTCATAGCAGGCTTCCTTCTCGTCCGGCGGGCGAAGTACTCGGCACGTCCCCCGCATGCCCCGCCCACCGCTCTTCCCCCTCCGTCCAGCCTGCGCCTGTCGGCAACGGGGCGCCACTTGCACCCCTCAGGCCTCGCGCTCCAGCGCCGCCCACTCCACCGGATACGCCGGCCCCTCCCCCGCTCCCAGCCGCGCCGCCTCCTCCGCGACCGTCGCGCCCAGGCGGGCCAGTTCGTTGCCCTGGGAACCCGCGAGGTGCGGGGTGACGAACGCGTTGGGAAGGTCGTAGAGCGGGGAGTCGGCCGGGAGAGGCTCGGGGTCGGTGACGTCGAGGACCGCGTTCAGGCGGCCGGTGCGCAGTTCGGCGATGAGGGCGTCGTGATCGACGAGGCCGCCGCGCGCGGTGTTGATCAGGGTCGCCCCGTCGGGCATCAGGGCCAGCTCGCGGCGGCCGAGGAGATGGCGGGTCTCCGGGGTCTCGGGGGCATGGATCGTGACGATGTCGGAGGTGCGCAGGAGGTCGTCCAACTCCAGCAGAGGGACGCCGAGTTCGGCCGCGCGGGCGGCGTCGGCGTACGGGTCGGCGAGGGCGGGACGCAGATCGAAGGGGCGCAGGAGTTCCAGCACCCGGCGGCCGATGCGGGAGGCGCCGATGACGCCGACGCGGCGGCCCAGGTTGCCGATGCCGGGGACGACGACCCAGCCGGGGTGGACGCGGGTGTCGCGCAGCCGCTCGCGGGCGGTGAGCAGGTCCTTCCCGGCGAGGAGGATCATGGCGAGGGTGTACTCGGCGACCGGCAGCGCGTTGGCGACGGCGGCGGAGGAGACGGCGATGCCGCGCCGCCAGACCTCCGGTGTCGCGAAGCCCTTCACCGAGCCGGCGGAGTGCAGGACGGCCCGGAGTTTCGGGGCGGCGTCGAGGACGGACGCGTCCAGGCGGGGGCAGCCCCAGCCGGTGACGAGGATCTCGGTGCGGGCGAGCACCTCCCGCACACGCGGGTCGGTGAAGTCCTCGGCCACGAGGCCGTCGTCGATGTCCACCGACTCCCGCAGCCGCGCCAGCACATCCGGCGGGAAGACGAGCGGGACGTTGGCGGCGGTCATGGCGAACAGGGCCTGGGGGCGCTCGGGCAACGAAGGGGCCTTCCCGCTGGGCGTCTCGGACGTCTTGGACAGCAAACGATTTCCAACGTAGGCGGCGGCGAATGAGAGGGTCAACGCACACGCACTCACGTGGAGGGACGACAGGCATGACGGACACGGTCACCAACTGGGCGGGCAACATCACGTACACCGCGAAGGAGCTGCACCGGCCCTACTCGCTCGACACGCTCGCGGCGCTGGTGGCCACCAGCACGAAGGTGCGGGTGCTGGGCAGCGGGCACTCCTTCAACGAGATCGCCGAGCCGGGCGCCGAGGGGACGCTGCTGTCCGTCGCCGGGTTCCCGCCGGTGATCGACGTGGACTCGGCGGCGCGGACCGTGCGGGTCGGCGGAGGCGTGCGGTACGCGGAACTCGCCCGCATGGTCGACGCGCACGGGCTGGCGCTGCCCAACATGGCGTCGCTGCCGCACATCTCGGTCGCCGGATCGGTCGCGACCGGGACGCACGGCTCGGGCGTGGGCAACGGCCCGCTGGCGAGCGCGGTGCGTGAGGTGGAGCTGGTTCTCGCCGACGGCTCGACGGTCACGATCGGGCGGGGTGACCCGCGGTTCGGCGGTGCGGTGACCTCGCTGGGCGCGCTCGGGGTCGTCACCGCGCTGACGCTGGACCTGGAGCCGTCGTACGAGGTCGAACAGCACCTCTTCACCGAACTCCCCTTGGCGGAGCTGGACTTCGAGACGGTGATGGCGGCGGCGTACAGCGTCAGCCTGTTCACCGACTGGCGCGCGCCGGGCTTCCGGCAGGTGTGGCTCAAGCGGCGGGTGGACCAGCCGCTCGTCGAGTTCCCCTGGGCCGCGCCCGCGACCGAGAAGCTGCACCCGGTGCCGGGGATGCCCGCGGTCAACTGCACCGAGCAGTTCGGGGTGCCGGGCCCCTGGCACCAGCGACTGCCGCACTTCCGGGCCGAGTTCACCCCGAGCAGCGGGGCGGAACTGCAGTCGGAGTACCTGCTGCCGCGCGAACACGCCGTCGCGGCGCTGCACGCGGTGGACGGCATCCGGGAGACGGTCGCCGGGGTGCTCCAGACCTGCGAGGTGCGCACGGTCGCCGCGGACGAGCAGTGGCTGAGCCCGGCGTACGGCCGGGACACGGTGGCCCTGCACTTCACCTGGATCGAGGACACCGCGGCCGTGCTGCCCGTGGTGCGGCGGCTGGAGGAGGCACTCGACGGATTCGCGGCGCGGCCGCACTGGGGGAAGGTGTTCACCACGCCGGGCGCGGTGCTGCGGGAGCGCTATCCGCGGCTCGACGACTTCCGGGCGCTTGCGCGTGACCTCGACCCGAGCGGTAAATTCGCCAACGGCTTCGTGCGGGACGTACTGGGCGACTGACGTCAATGACGTACCGGGCGACCGACTTCGACAAAGCGGGGCGACAGACTTTATAAAGCCCCTTTCCTAACCCCTTGTCGAACGGCTGTGGCGGTCATAGCCTTGCCGCGCGCCGGTGCCGACGTCGTCCCGGCATGAGCCGAAGGGACGGGGGGCCACCTGGTGAAGCGCACGTCACGTGACATCCGCACCGCGAACCGCTACGAGGTGCTGCGCCAGATCATCGCCAAGTCGCCCACATCCCGGCAGGAGCTGGCGGCCGCCACCGGGCTGAGCCTCGCCACCGTCGCCACGCTCGTCGGGGAGCTGCTCGACCTGCGGATGATCACGGAGGTGGGGTTCGAGGACTCGGCGGGCGGCCGTCCCCGGGGGCTGGTCGCGGTCAACGCCTCGGGCGGCGCGCTGATCGGTGTCGACATCGCGGAGACGTACGTCCATGTCGAGCTGTTCGACCTCGGGCTGAACGTGCTGGCCCGGGCCGAGGAGGACGTCCGGCCGAGCGAGAGCCGGCCCGAGCAGGTGGTCGGGCATGTGGCCGCGGTCGTCGGCTCGGTGGTAGCGCAGGCCGGCATCGAGGGGGCGCGGGTCCTCGGCGTCGGGGTGAGTGTGCCGGGCCAGGTCGACCGGGCCACCGGCATCTCGGAGTACGCGCCCAACTGGGACTGGCACGACGTGCCGCTGCTCGACCTGCTGACCGAGCACATCGCCTATCCCCTCTATCTGGACAACCCGTTGCGGGCCTCGGCGGTGGCCGAGCTGTGGTTCGGGGCGGCGCGCGGGCGCGGGGACGCCGTGGTGGTCAACCTCGGGACCGGTGTGGGTTCCGGGCTGATCCTCGGCGGCGGGCTGCACCGGGGCGTCAGCAACAGCGCGGGCGAGTGGGGCCACACCACGATCGTGCTGGACGGCCGGCTGTGCCGGTGCGGCAAGAACGGCTGCGTGGAGGCGTATGTCGGCGCGTCCGGGATCATGCTGACGCTGCGCGAGTCGAGCGCCGACAGTCCGCTGCTGCACCCGGAGGACCAGACGGCGACGATCGCGGCGCTGGCGCGGGGGCTGGCCGAGCGGGACCCGGTGGCGGTCAAGGTGGTCCGCGACACCGTCCGCTATCTCGGGGCCGGCATCGCCGACCTGGTCAATCTGTTCAACCCTGAAGTGGTCGTGCTCAGCAGCTGGGTCGCGGCCGCCCTCGGCGAGCCCCTGGTGGAGGAGGTGCGCGAGGCCGTCGCCCGGCACGCGCTGCCCCGGCCGAACGCCGCCACCGAGATCGTCCTCTCCCCGATCCCCACCGACCCGGTGTGCCTGGGCGCGGCCACGTTCGCGCTCGAAGGGGCATTGCAGTCGGTCGGGCAGCGGCAGCAGAAACGCATTCCGGCGGCGCGGGCCAAGGCACGCCACGGGCAGTGAGCCAGGCCACTCGAAGGGGCCTGCAGGGAGCGATGTCCGGTATCCCGAACGTCACACAACGCTTCGCACAGACTTCGTCCAACCCCTTGCCGAAGCCTTAGCCGAAGGTTAACGTCCCGCACCGCAACGCCTTTTGAGCCATGGGCGCTGAGCCGCAGCCGTACTCGAGACAAGGACGTCACATGTCGGCAATGAGCAACAACAACTGGTCCCGCCGATCCCTGTTCCGGGCCGCGGCGGGGATGGCCGCCGCCGGGTCGCTGGCCGCGTGCGGCAGCAACACCGGCCGTGCCGGCGGCTCCGGGGACACGCTCGTCCAGTACTTCCACGCGTACGGCGAGGCGGGCACCGAGCAGGCCATCAAGCGGTACGCCAAGGCCTACAAGGACGCCAACGTCACGACCCAGTGGATCACCGGCAGCAACTTCGAGAACAAGCTGTTCCCGGCTCTGCTCACCAAGAACGCGCCCGACGTCTTCGAGTTCCACCCGCAGCTTCAGCTGGTGACGAGCGGCCAGGTCGCCGACCTGTCCGACATCGTCAACCCGGTCAAGGACGACTTCAACCCGGCCGACATCGCCTCGCACACGGTCGACGGGAAGATATACGGCGTCCGGATGATCGACGACCCGCAGTTCTTCTACTACCGCCCCTCGCTGTTCGAGAAGGCCAAGGTCGAGGTCCCCCAGACGCTGGAGGAGCTGATCGAGGCGGTCAACAAGCTGACGACCGACAAGGTCAAGGGCGCCTTCCTCGGCAACGACATCACCCCCGTCCAGAACCCGCTGATCTGGTCGGCCGGCGCGGACACCCTCAACGCCAAGAACGAGATCGCGTACCACACGGACGCCGTGGCCGACGGTCTCGGCCAGCTCCGCAAGCTGTTCACCAGCGGCAACCTGCTCCTGGACGCCCCCGCCGACTGGTGGGACCCGTCGGCCTTCACGCAGGGCCTGACCGCGATCCAGTGGTGCGGCATGTGGGCCATGCCGGTCATCCAGAAGGCGCTCGGCGACGACGTCGGCATCTTCCCGTTCCCGAAGGTCGGCGACGCGGGCAAGTTCTCCGTCGTCAACGGCGGTTGGTCGATGTTCGTCAACGCCAAGGGCGACAACGTCGACGCGGCCAAGGAATACGTCAAGTGGCTGTGGATCGACCAGAAGAAGTACCAGGAGGACTGGGCGCTCTCCTACGGCTTCCACATCCCGCCGCGCACCTCGATCGCCCAGTCCGCCACCAAGCTCAAGTCGGGTCTGCCGGCCGAGGGCGTCAAGCTCTTCAGCGAGTACGGCCACTTCGACAACATCGGCTGGACGCAGTCCATGATCGCCGCGCTCAACGACGTGATCGCCAACTCGGTGCGCAAGGGCGGCAGTCCGGACGCCGCGCTGAGCGCCGCCGACAAGAAGGTCAACGCCGAGCTCAAGAAGCTCTTCGGATAGACCGGCGGACGGACCTCGACATGTCGACCACCACCGAGATCGACCTCGCGCACCCCGCCCCGGCCAAGCCCGCGAAGGCGCGGCCGCGGCGGGGCCTGCGGGCCAACGCCACGCTCAGCTTCTGGCTGTTCACCAGCCCCTTCCTCATCGGCCTGATCGTCTTCGTGTTCGTGCCGATGGGCTGGAGCATCTACCTCAGCTTCTTCGAGGCCCGCTTCACCGTCTCGCCGAGCAGCTTCATCGGCTTCGACAACTACCGGGCGATCCTCGACAACCCCGACTTCACCGGGTCGCTGGTCACCTTCACCGTCTTCGCCGCGTTCATCGTCCCCACCACCTGGGCGCTCTCACTGGGCCTGGCGCTGCTGGTGCACCGCATCCGGTTCATGAAGGCGTTCTTCCGGTCGGTGTTCTTCCTGCCGACCGCGGTGTCGTACGTGGCCGCCGCGCTGATCTGGAAGATGTCCATGTTCAACGGCGTCCGCTTCGGGCTGGCGAACACGATCCTGAGCTGGTTCGGCGTCGACAACGTCGCCTGGCTCGCCAACCCCGACCCGCCCTGGTACTGGCTGGTCATCGTGACACTGCGGCTGTGGTTGCAGGCCGGCTTCTACATGATCCTGTTCCTCGCGGCACTCCAGAACATCCCGGCCGAGCTGTACGAGGCCGCCGCCATCGACGGCGCCAGGCCGGGCTGGCAGACCTTCCGGTACATCACCCTGCCGCAGCTGCGCGCGACCTCCACCGCGGTGATCCTGCTCCTGCTGATCGCCGCCTACCAGGCCTTCGACGAGTTCTGGAACCTGCTGGGCAAGGCGACCTGGGGCCAGCCGCCGCTCGTCGAGCTGTACAAGACGGCACTGGGCGAGAACCAGGACTACGGCCAGGGCAGCGCGGGCGCGGTCATCCTGACCCTGCTCATCCTGGTCATCACGCTGTTCCAGGGCAGGATCATGGGCTTCGGAAGGGGTGAGGAGTCCAAGTGACCACCACCGCACCTGACGTCAGGAAGACTCCCGCGACTCCCGCGAAGAAGAAGCGCGGAGGCGGGGTCATCGGCAACACCGGCCTCTACATCGCCACCGGCGTCGCCGCCCTGCTCTTCCTGATCCCCTTCTATCTGATCGTCCGCAACGCCCTGATGACGGACCCGGAGATCACGGGCGAGAACTGGAAGTGGTTCCCCACCGACATCCAGTGGGGCAACATCACCGAGCCGTTCCAGGACGAGACCGTCGACTTCGGCCGCGCCCTGTGGAACTCGTGGGTCGTCGCGATCCTGCACACCAGCGGCATCCTGCTGATCTGCTCGCTCGCCGGGTACGGTCTGGCCCGCATCCCGTACAAGCACGCCAACAAGGTCTTCTACGCCGTCCTTGTCACCCTGATGATCCCCACCGCCGTGACCTTCGTGCCCAGCTTCGTGCTGGTGTCGTCGCTCGGCTGGGTGGACTCCTACCGCGGTCTGATCATCCCGGGCCTGTTCAGTGGTTTCACCTGCTTCCTGTTCCGGCAGTACTTCCTGGGGTTCCCCAAGGAGCTGGAGGAGGCGGCGCGCGTGGACGGACTCTCGTACTGGGGGGCGTACTGGCGGGTCGTCGTGCCCAACTCGCTGAACTTCTTCGCGGCCATGGCCACGATCACGTTCATCAGCGGCTGGAACTCCTTCCTGTGGCCCCTGGTCATCGGCCAGGACCCCAGCGCCTGGACCATCCAGGTCGCGCTGTCCGCGTACATGACCAACCAGACCGTGAACTACCACCTGATCTTCATGTCCACGGCCATCTCCATCCTGCCCCTGGTACTGGTCTTCCTCTTCCTCCAGCGCTGGCTGGTCCAGGGGATCGCGCAGACCGGCATCAAGGGCTGACACCCCCTTTCCGAACGACCTGGAGACCGATGTCCTTCCGCCCCACCGACGTCGCCTACATAGAGGACGTCTCGCCCGGCAGCGGGGCCCTCCCGCCCCGCGCCTGGTACGCCTCCTCCGACGCCACGTCCCTTTCCCTGAACGGCAGCTGGCGCCTGCGGGTGTCCCCGACCGCCGACGCCGAGGACGACTCGTTCGCCGAGGAGGGCTACGACGCCGGGGACTGGGCCGAGGTCACGGTCCCCGGGCACTGGGTCCTCCAGGGCGACGGCGCCTTCGGGAAGCCGATCTACACCAACCACCTCTACCCCTTCCCGGTGGACCCGCCGCACGTGCCGACGGAGAACCCGACCGGCGACCACCTGCACGTCTTCGACCTGCCGGACGACTGGCCCGCGCTCGACGAGGGCGGTGCCGTCCTGCGGTTCGACGGCGTCGAGTCCTGTGCCCGCGTCTGGCTGAACGGCACGGACATCGGCGAGTTCAAGGGCTCGCGCCTGGCGCACGAGTTCGCGGTCGGGCATCTCCTGAAGCCGTCCGGCAACGTCCTCGCGGTCCGCGTGCACCAGTGGTCGGCCGGCTCCTACCTGGAGGACCAGGACCAGTGGTGGCTGCCCGGCATCTTCCGTGACGTCACCCTGCTGCACCGCCCGGCGGGCGGCGTCCTCGACTTCTTCGTGCACGCCGGCTACGACCACCTCACGGGCGAGGGCACTCTGCGCGTCGACTCCGACGTCGACGGGCGGGTGCTCGTGCCGGCCCTGGACATCGATGTCGCGACCGGCGAGCCGGTGACGGTGCCGGTCGAGCCGTGGAGCGCCGAGGCGCCGAGGCTGTACGACGGTGAACTGGTCACCGAGGGCGAGCGGGTGCCCCTGCGGATCGGCTTCCGCACGGTCGTCCTGGAGGACGGCCGCATCAAGGTCAACGGCCGGCCGGTCCTCTTCAAGGGCGTCAACCGGCACGAGTGGCACCCGCGGACGGGCCGCGCGCTGGACCTGGCGACCATGCGCGAGGACGTGCTGCTGATGAAGCGGCACAACCTCAACGCCGTGCGCACCTCGCACTACCCGCCGCACCCGGCCTTCCTGGACCTGTGCGACGAGTTGGGCCTGTGGGTCATCGACGAGTGCGACCTGGAGACCCACGGCTTCGTCGAGCAGGACTGGCGGGACAACCCCGTCGACGACGACCGCTGGACCCCGGCCCTCCTGGACCGCGCGGCCCGCATGGTGGAGCGCGACAAGAACCACCCGTCGATCGTGTTCTGGTCGCTGGGCAACGAGGCCGGCACCGGCCGCGGCCTCTCCGCCATGGCCGAGTGGATCCACGCCCGTGACACCTCGCGCCTCGTGCACTACGAGGGCGACTGGAACTGCCGTGACACGGACGTCTATTCGCGGATGTACGCGAGCCACGCCGAGGTGGAGGCCATCGGCAAGGGGCTCGACGGCGGCACCCTGAAGCGGCGCGGGCTCCCCTTCATCCAGTGCGAGTACGGGCACGCCATGGGCAACGGCCCGGGCGGGATCGCCGACTACCAGGAGCTGTTCGAGAAGTACGACCGCATCCAGGGCGGCTTCATCTGGGAGTGGATCGACCACGGCATCGAGCACGCCGAGCTGGGCTACGCCTACGGCGGCGACTTCGGCGAGGAGCTGCACGACGGCAACTTCGTCTGTGACGGCCTGATCTTCCCCGACCGCACCCCCTCCCCCGGGCTCGCCGAGTACAAGAAGGTCATCGAGCCGGTCCGCATCGAGGGCGACGGCGCCGACGGCACCGTACGGGTGACGAACAAGTACGACTTCGCCGATCTGTCGGGGCTCGCCTTCACGTGGTCGTACCAGGTGGACGGCGAGACGGTGGAGTCCGGCTCCCTGTCGGTGCCCGCGCTGAAGCCGGGCGAGTCCGCCGATGTGAAGCTGCCTGAGCCGCCCGCTCACCAGGGCTCCGCGGAGACCGGGTGGACGGTGCGGGCGACGCTCGCCGCCGACACGCCGTGGGGCGAGCGCGGGCACGAGGTGGCGTGGGGTCAGTTCCCGGGCGCCGTACGGGCGTTGCCGTCCGTGACGGCCACCGAGGGGCCTGTGCTCGACGGGCGGACGATCACGCTCGGCCCGGCCGCCTTCGACGCCCGCACCGGGGCGCTCACGTCGATCGGCGGAGTGGCCGTCGAGGGGCTGCGGCTGGACGTGTGGCGGGCGCCCACCGACAACGACGAGGGCGTCGAGTGGGCGTCCCACATCCAGTACTCGGCGCTGTGGCGGACGCTGGGCCTGCACCGGATGCGGCACCGGCTCGACGCGGTGGAGCTCACCGACGACGCGCTGACCGTGCGGACGCGGGTGGCCCCGGCCGCCCGTGAGGTGGGGCTGGCCACCGTCTACCGGTGGACCTCCGACGGCAGCCGGCTGAGGCTGACGGTGTCCGTGGCGCCCGAGGGCGAGTGGAAGGTGCCGCTGCCCCGCCTCGGCATCCGGCTCGGGCTCGCCGGGGCCGACACGGTGACGTGGTTCGGGGGTGGTCCCGGCGAGTCCTACCCCGACACCCGGGCGGCGTCGCGGATCGGCCGGTGGACCTCGACCGTGGACGCGCTCCAGACGCCATATCTGCGTCCGCAGGAGAACGGCGCCCGGGGCGACGTCCGTTGGGCGGAGCTCGGCGGTCTGCGGATCGAGGGCGACCCGGAGTTCGCGTTCAGCGCCCGCCGCTGGACGAACGAACAGCTGGAGGCGGCCGCGCACTTGACCGACCTCAAGGCCGGGGACACGGTGTGGGTCAACCTCGACCACGGTCAGCACGGCATCGGTTCGCAGTCGTGCGGTCCTGGCCCGCTGCCGCAGCACCAACTGACCGCCGCGCCCGCGGAGTTCTCGTTCGTGTTCTCGGCCGACGAGCAAGAAGGCCATTGATCGATTGATCGATTGACCGACGGCTGACGTCCATGGCCGGGCTCCCTGAGGGGGGCCCGGCCATGGACGTGGTGATCGTAGTGATCGTAGTGATCGTGGTGATCGCTACGGGCAGCTGATGCGGGTGTCGCCGGTGTCCGTCGTGCAGGTGTCGGTGCCGAAGCCGCCGTTGGCGGTGTCGTTGCCGGAGACGTTGTCGACCGTGTTGAGGCGGTCGTTGCCGTAGTTGCCGATCAGGTTGTCGTTGCCGGGGCCGCCGTAGAGGGTGTCGTTGTCGAAACCGCCGTCGACGCGGTCGTTGCCGTAGTCGCCGTACGCGGTGTCGGTGCCGTAGCTCGCGTTGATGGTGTCGTCGCCGCCGAGGCCGCAGATCACGTCGGTGCCGTAGGTCCCGGTGATCGTGTCGTTGCCGCTGGTGCCGATGCGGGTGCAGCCCCGGGCGTTGTTGACCGTGGTGGTCGCCGTGGCGGTGTTGTTCGCGGTCGCCGGGTCGGTCTGGGCGGCGGTGACCGTGGCCTTGTCGGTGAGGGTGCCGGTGGCCCGGGGTTCGGCGACGACGGTCACGGTGGCCTTGGCGCCCGGTGCGAGGGTGCCGAGGGCGCAGGAGACGGCGGTCGTGCAGGTGCCCTGGGAGGCGGTGGCCGAGATGACGGAGCCGGCGGGGCCGGTGAGGGTGTCGGTGAGGGTCACGCCGGTGGCGTTCGTGGTGGTGCTGGTGTTGGTGACGGTAACCGTGTAGGTGGCCCGGTCGCCGATGCTCACCGTGGCGGTGCCGGTCTTGGTGACCGAGAGGTCGACGCCGGTGGGCGGGGGTGGCGGGGTGCCGCCGCCGAGGTAGCGGGCGAGAGCGCGGTCGTCACCGGTGTCGCCGGCCGCGACGATCTTTCCGTCGGTCTGGAGGGCGAGGGCGCCCACCCGGTCGAAGGCGCCGAAGTCGGTGGTGGTGCGGCCGCCGGTCGCGAAGCCGGTGTCGGCGGTGCCGTCGGCGTTGTAGCGGGCCAGGGCGAAGTCGGTGCCCGCGGAACCGCCGGCGAGGATCCGGTCGTCGGGCTGGACCGCGAGGTCGTTCACCGCGGACGTGGGGCCGAAGTCGGTGGTGACGACGCCGCCGGTGCCGAAGCCGCCGTCGAGGGTGCCGTCCAGGTTGTAGCGGACCAGGGTGAAGTCGTCGCCGGTGCCGCCGGACATGAGGATCTTGCCGGTGGACTGGACGGCCACGGTCTCGCCCCAGTTGTAGCCGCCGAGGTCCGTGGTGACCTTGCCGTCGCCGCCGAAGGTGGTGTCGAGGCTGCCGTCGGGGTTGTAGCGAGCCAGGGCGAAGTCGAAGGAGGTCTCGCCCGAGTAACCGGCCAGCACGATCTTGCCGTTCGGCTGCACCGCCATGTCCTTCGCGATGGCGCCGCCTTCCGCGCTGAAGGAGGTGTCGACGACACCGTCGCCGTCGAAGGAGGTGTCCAGGGTGCCGTTCGGCAGGAGGCGCACCAGCGCGAAGTCGCCGCCCGCGCGGGCCCCGGCGAGGATCTTCCCGTCGGGCAGCACCGCGACGCCGGCGGCGTCCTCGGCACCGCCCGCGAGGCCGGGGCTGATCCAGCCGTCGCCGCCGCCGAAGGTGGTGTCGAGGCTGCCGTCGGTGGTGTAGCGGGCCACCGTGAACCAGCAGCAGCCGGCGAACTCGTCGTCGGTCTCCTGGTGGCGGCCGACCACGACGATCTTCCCGTCGCTCTGGAGCGCCACCCCCTGGGCGATGTCCTCACCGAACTCGAAGTCGGTCAGCACCTCGCCGTCGCCGCCGAAGGAGGTGTCCGGGGTGCCGTCGGGGTTGTGGCGCAGCACGGTGAAGTCGGACGCGTCGAAGTCGGAGGCCTGGCTGGAACCGACGGTGACGATCTTGCCGTTTCCGGCCTGTACGGCGACGTCCTGGGAGTCGGCGCGGAAGCCGCTGTCGACGACGACCTTCCCGCCGGTGCCGAACGCGGTGTCGAGGTCACCGGGTGCGGCGAGCGCGCTGCCGGGCAGGGCGACGACGAGCGCGAGTGCGGCGGCGCCCCGCAGGACCGCCGCGCGCAGAGATCCCCGTAGGGAGTCAAGGGTGGACATGCGCCCAGCTTGCGGACGCCCGTACGACACGGTGGCGTGGCTGGCCGGTGCCTGGTCCCACTGGGCCGCACACTTCCACCCCACGGGGTGACCGGACCGACAATCGGCCCGCGCGGCAGGCGGCATAGGGTCGGGCGCGATGGACGAGCGACAGGAAAAGGAACGGGCGTACGCCGCCGAGGGGGTCGTGTGGTCGCGGCTCGCCGGGCTGCTGCCGGGCTCCGAGGACGTGGCCGAGATCCAGGCGTGCTGGGACATCGGTGAGCAGGAGGCCGGTCTGTTCCGGCTGGTGGACCGGCTGTTCGAGCTGGAGCTGTCCGTGGACGACCGGACGCGGGCCGAGCTCGCGGCGATGGCCGAGCAGTGGGGGGTGTGGGACGAACTGGCCACGGACATCGTCGATCTGCCCGGCTTCGAGGGGAAGCTGCGGGTGGTCGAGGGCCTGGAGCCGGTGGACCGGGCCGGTGCGCAGGCGCTCGTGCCATGGATGCGCTGCGAGCCGTGCGGCCGCATCCTGGCACTGGAACACCGCCGCGAGGTGTGGGGCGGCCTGTCGTTCTCACCGGTGTCGTACGTCGTGTCCGTCCCGGACGGCGCGGGCACCCAGCTGGTGATCGACGCGGAGGGACCGGACGCGGTGTGGCGGGCGCTCGACATGTTGACGGCGAGCTGCCAATCGGCGAGATGACGCAGATGCCGGCTGTTCCGGACGGGGTCGCACCGACGTGCGGGGACAACTGCGTCGCCGTGGCGGGCTCGTTGCACCGGAGCCGCTCCGGGACGGCCAACCGTACGGGATGCGCGGGCACCCGAGTCAACTCTCACGTCACCTGTGAATGTTGAACAGTTTTCTCAACTACCCTTTTTAATCACTCGCGTTGACATGAACATGGACCCATGAGACGACTCCTGGGCACCCTCGCGGCCGCGGCCCTGGCCCTCACCGGCCTCACCGCCACCGGTGCGACACCGGCCGCCGCTGCCACCACCGGCACCTTCAACGTGCTGACGTACAACGTCGCCAGCCTCCCGGAAGGTCTGAGTTCGGGGCACCCCCAGACCAACACCCCGCTGATCTCCCCCCGGTTGGCGCCGTACGACATCGTCAACGTGCAGGAGGACTTCAACTACCACGCGGCCCTGTACGCCGGCGACAACCACCCGTACCGCACCGCGACCAGCGGCGGTGTCCCTTTCGGTGACGGCCTCAACACCCTGTCGGACTACGCCTTCGACGACTTCGAGCGCGTCAAGTGGAACGACTGCACCGGCACCAACTGCCTCACCCCGAAGGGGTTCTCCCTCGCCCGGGTGCGGCTCGCCGAGGGTGTCTACGTGGACCTGTACAACGTGCACACCAACGCGGACGACACCGACGACGCGCTGGCCGCCCGGCGCGCCAACGTCGAGCAGCTCTCGGACTTCATCCAGGCGAACTCCGCGGGCAACGCCGTGATCGTGATGGGTGACACGAACACCCGCTACACCCGCTCCGGCGACAACATCCGCACGCTGGCCGACGAGAACGGCCTCACGGACGCGTGGGTGCAGCTGGTGAAGGGCGGGGTGCGGCCGACGCAGGGCGCGGACCCGCTGGTGTGCCCGACGACGGCGCCCACCAACTCCTGCGAGGTCGTCGACAAGGTCCTGTACCGGGGCAGCAAGCTGTTCTCGCTGACGGCCACCCGCTACAACGACGAATGGGCGTCGTTCCTCGACTCCGCCGGCGGCAATCTCTCCGACCACTTCCCGCACACGGTCGACTTCTCCTACACCCTCAACTCGTCCCTGAAGGCGAGCGACTTCTACGGCGGCCCGCACGGCACGGCCTTCAACGACGCGGACGACCTCCCGTCCACCGTCTCCCCGCGCACCCTCACCCTGCGCGGCGCCTCCCGCCTCGACGGGGTCTCGCTCGCCCTCGACGGTGGGACGACGCTCGGTCACGGCGGTACGGGCGGCACGGCGACGTCGCTGACCCTGGCGGCCGGCGAGCACCTCACGTCCGTGAAGCTGACCCAGGGTCAGAAGGACGGCCGCACACGGATCTTCTCGGCGGCGTTCACCACGGACAAGGGCCGTACCCTGTCCGCCGGCACGGCGACCTCGGACACCAAGACCTTCACGGCACCGTCGGGCTGGCAGATCGCCGGCTTCACGGGCCGCGCGGGCGACGAGATCGACAAGCTGGGCGTGCTGTACGCGCCGATCGGCTGACGAGGCCGCCGAGCGGCCCGAGTTGGAGTTTCCGGTCTCCGGCCTGTACGTAAGGAGTGATCCGTACACACTGGAGGGGGACCGGTGACGCCAGAGGCCCTTGGACCGTTCAACCGCCGGGTTCGCCTGGTCGTCGAGGTCCGCGACGACCAGGACGAACGGGAGCTGGCCAGCGGCCTGTTCGAGGCTCAGGGCTGGGGGGTGCGGCCGGTCCGGGACAGTGACGCGGTCACCCCCGAGGACGGCTACGCGGCGTTCATCGTCGAGATACCCGTGCACGGCTCGCGCTGGACGGCCCGCGGGGCGGCCGTCGAGCGGCTGACCTCGCTCGCGGACCGGCGGAAGGTCGACGTGTGGGTGCGGGAGACCAAGCTGGTCCCGCTCAAGTCGGCCGTCCCGCACACCACTTATCACGTGCATCACAAGGTGCCCGACGGCGCGGGCCCCCTCCTGCGCCGGCTCGCCGAGCAGTGGATCGCCGTGGGCGGGTGGGACGTACGGCACACCCTGCATCTGCGCGGAGAGCCCGGCGACGACCAACGCGAGCGGGCGCTGGCCGAGTTGGAGGCGCGCAACATCGGCGGCCGGCCGTTCGACCGGGAGGTGCATGACGTCCGGGTGGCGATGGGCCCGGCGAGCAACGGGACTCCGGCCGATCCCCGACGGCGGGCGCTCACGGCCGCGGTGGTGATCGCGGTCGCCCTGGTGTGCCTGGCGTGCGGCGCCGCTCTCGGCGCCTTCGCGACCCCGTGGCGATGGGTGGCCCTGCTGCCTCCCGCCGGGCTCGCCTGGCCGGTGGGCGCCTGGCTGACCTCCAACGCGCCCCGGCCGTGGCCGGTCAGGCTGGGGTGCGGGGCGGCGTTCATGGCGGCCCTGACCTGCGGGGGCTGGCTCTGGGCGAGCTCCCAACAGGCGAGCCTGTCCCAGCAGTTCCTCTGGCTCCTCGTCACCCTGGGCATCGGCTTCGTCGCCTTCGGCCTCTGGTACGCGCTCAGCGCGTCGTGGTTCAGCCGCAACGTGCAGTGGTTCCTGCCGGTGCTCGCCGCGCCGCTGCCGTTCGTCGTCCCCTGGGTCGGGGCGTTCCTGCACGCGGTGTACCTGGAGGACATGTTCGGCATCCCCGCGGACACCGTGCACGTCGGCTTCTTCTGGCAGTACGCCGTGGCGCTCAAGCCCCTGGCCCTGGCGGTGACATGCGTCCTGACGGTCCTCGCGGTGGGCGGCTGGGCCCGGCACTTCAACGTGGCGCCGTCCGTCAGCGGCTTCTTCCGGCTGATGTTGGTACTGACCGGACTGGTCGCGGTGCTGACGACGGTGACCCTCTCCCTGCACACGACGGAGCAGGCCGCCGACCGGGCGATGGACGCGGCAGCCGCGGGCCGCCGACCCCCCGCCTACTACGGCCTCCAGCCCGAACTGGTCTGCATACGCCCCCTCGCCCGGCAGATCCCGGTCATCAACGGCCCCGCTCCCACCACCCACCCCGTCCTGTCCTTCCAGGCGAGCGGCGACACCCTCTGGCTCTGGGACCCGTCCCCGTCCCACGGCGACGACCCCACCCGCCATGCCCTGCGCCTGAGAGCGGAGGACGTGACGCTGACGGCGGCAACCGGCAAGCACTGCTGAGCAGGGGCTCCGTGTCAGGGTGGCGGCGTTCCACACTCAAGTCACCGTCGGAGAAGACCCGTTCGCCGCGCGTCGGCGCCACGGGGAGCGGCGGAGCAAGGCGCGCAGAGGCCGGGTCGGCGGCGGATCGTAGGCGGCGTCGTGCCACAGACGACGCAAGTGGACGAACCCATAGTCGCGCCCGGCGTCCGAGTCCTGGAGCGTCTCGGCCCAGACACGGTCGAACGGCGGACGGTGCATCTGCGCATGGATGGCCCCGCCCCAATCACCCCAGGTCTCGTCGGAGACCCACCCCTGGGCCCGGAGGTCGGCCTCGTCCTCACTGAGCCGGAAGTAGAGTCGTATCGCGGCCGTGTCCCGGTCAGCGTCAGCACCCCCCTCACCACGGCCGTCGACCCCGCGCAGGGCGGGCAGCGACAGCCGGTCCAGCAGCGACCAGTAGCGGGCGACGTAGACGTCCTCGAACTGCCGGACGCGCTGCGTGCGCACCTGCCAGATCGCGACCCCCGAGGCTACGAACGCGGCCAGCACAGTGATCCCAAGGGAGAGCCATTCCATGGCCAGGAATTGTGACGGACCCGCGAAAGGAGCTACCCACCGCCCCCTCCTCCTTCCTGGACTAGCATGCCACCTAGACCCCCTAGGTTCCCCAGGGAGTCGCAGAGAGTCACAAGGAGCCGGAGAGTCCCATGGCCCGCGCAGGAATCACCGCCGATCGGCTCACCGAGGCGGCTGCCGATCTCGCCGACGAGGTCGGGTTCGAGAAGGTCACCATGTCCGCGCTCGCCCGGCACTTCGGGGTCAAGGACGCGAGTCTGTACTCGCACATCAAGAACCTCCAGGAACTGCGCACCCGCGTCGCCCTGCTCGCCGGGGCGGAAATGATCGACCGGATCGCCGTGGCCGTCGCGGGCCGGGCCGGCAAGGACGCGCTGGCCGCGTTCGCCGGGGCGTACCGGGAGTACGCCCTGGAGCGGCCCGGCCGCTACGCCGCCACCCAGATCCGTATCGACCAGGCCCTCGTAGCCGACTCCCCCGGCTTCCGCCGCACCGCCGAGATCACCTACGGCATGCTCCGCGCCTACGGCCTGGCGGAACCCGACCTCACCGACGCCGTACGCCTGCTGCGCAGCACCTTCCACGGCTACTGCGCCCTGGAGTCCACCGGCGGTTTCGGCGCCGCCCGCGACGTACGGAAGTCCTGGGCCCGCGCGATCGACGCCCTGCACGTCCTGCTGGAGAACTGGCCCCGAGAGGAGCCCACGGACGGGTGAGCGGCGCAGGAGGCGCTCATCGGCGCGTTCCGGCGCGACCGAGGGCCACGACCTCGTCGTACGAGAGTGTGGCGCCCTGCGGAGAGCGGCCCTCCGCGACGGCCGTGACCGTCTCCAGCATCGCGCCCAGCGCCCGCCGGTACGGCAGCGAACCGAGGCTGATCCGGCGGACGCCGAGGGCGGTCAGTCGGGGGACCGTGGGGCCGGTGGGCGAGTAGAGGATGTTGAGGGGGACGTCGAGGCGTTCGACGAGGGCACCGATCGCCGCCGGATCGGTCAGCCCCGGTACGAACACACCGTCCGCACCCGCCTGTTGGTAGGCGTCGAGGCGACGCAGAGTGTCCTCGCGGTCGCCTTGCCCCAGCCAGTGGGTGTCCGTGCGGGCGTTCACGAAGAGGTCCGGTGCCGCCGACTTGACGGCGGCGATCTTCGCGGCGTGCACGTCGGCCGGTCCGAGGCCGTCCTCCAGGTTGATGCCGACGGCACCGACCGCCGCCACCTCCCGTGCGAACGCCGCCACTTCGTCGGGGTCGTCGCTGAAGCCGCCCTCGGCGTCCACCGACAGCAGGAAGGGCTCCGCGCCCAGCGTCGACGCCAGCCGCAAGGTCTCGTCCCGGGTCGCCGAGGCCCCGTCGGGCAGCCCGGCCGCCGCGGCGACGCCGAGACTCGTGGTGCCGACGGCCGGAAAGCCCTGGCGGGCCAGCACCGCGGCCGAGGCGTGGTCCCACGCGTTGGGCAGCAGCAGGGGCGTGTCGGCGTGGTGGAGTGCGGCGAAGGGCGTCATGACAGCTCGCCCACGGCGTCGCCGTTGTACGTCGATGTCTCCAACTCGGTCATGGACGGCACGCTAGAGCCGTATCCGTTCGGCCGCCGCCGAAGTGTCCTCGCCCGCTCGCTACTCCCCGCGTTCCGCCTGGCTCCGCTCCACACAGAACTCGTTGCCCTCGGGGTCGGCCATCACCACCCACCCGGTCCCGTCCGGCCTGCGCTGGTCGTCGACGACGGTCGCGCCGAGGGCGAGAAGACGCTCGACCTCCTCGTCACGGGTGCGGTCCTGGGGCTGGAGGTCGAAGTGGACGCGGTTCTTGACCGCCTTGGTCTCGGGGACGGTCACGAAGAGCACGCCCGCGGCCTCGATCAGGGCCATGGGGTCACCGGGCTCGTCCTCCTCGTGGAGGGGCTGGTCGAGCACCTTGGACCAGAACGTCGCGAGGGCGTAGGCATCGGCGCAGTCGATCGTCACATGGCGAATCAGAGAGGTCATGTGAGCGATCTTGGTGTACGGCTGTGAAGCCGGGCAACCGATTAGCCGACGTGCGGCCGACCCGGTCCGCCGCGGCCGGCATCCATGGCTCCCACCATCCGCCGCATGACCTCGACCGGCAGCCCCGGGTTCCGCGCAGCCGTCTCCGCCCCGCCTCCGCGCAGCAGCCCGACCAGCAAGCGGGCCGGCATCCGCGGGTGCAGGGCCGCGGCCTGCCGTACGTGCTCGTGCGGGTCCTCCAGCAGCCGCGCCGCCGCGGTCGCCGACAGTCGTGGGTCGGTCGCGGCGCGGTACCGCACGTCCTCGCCGACGTCCCGGCTGAGCCGTTCGACCAGCTCGGGCGTCGACTCGGGGTCGTCCAGGGCCAGTTGACGCATGCGCGGGTCCGGGTGGTCGGCGTACCGGACGAGGTCGCGGCGGGGGAAGTTCGGGTGGCCGCGCGGCCGGTCGGGGGTGCTGAGGCTGCCGTCCCACCACTGCCACACCCGCAGCAGCAGGTCGGCGGGCGCGTCGTCGCAGGACTCGGCGAGGAAGAGCTGGACGATCCGGTCTTCGTCGTGGGCGAGGCGTTCGACGACGTCCGGGGGCAGCCGCCGGGCCCTGGCCACGCCTCTGCGCACGAGGAAGTGGGCGGAGGCGGCCAGGCGGCGCATGGCGTCCTCGTCCTCGTGCAGGTCCTTGACCCAGTCCAGCTCGAAGTGACGGACTCCCGGGTCGAGTTCGACCGGAATGGCGGCCCGCTGCTCCTCCGTGAGGTCGGGCCGGGTGGACACCCGGAAGCGGACCCCGTCGTCCGGGTCCGCGGCGAGGAGGGCGACCAGGTCCGGGTCCAGCCGGGGGTTGGCGGCGAGGGACCAGCGCTGCGCACGGTCCCCGTGGCGGGCCAGGTGCTCGGCGAGGTCACGTTCCAGGAGGCAGCTCTCCAGAGCCCCGGCCTCCACGTCCTCGGCGTCGAACACCGACCGGGGCATCGGGTGGTCCCGATGGTGCAGCACCCGCGCCCTGGCCCGCACGACGGCGTGCGGGTCGGCGAGGAGCGCCTCGCGGCCCGCCACGTCGAGATGGGGCCAGGCGGTCCGGCAGGCCACGGCACGCACACCGTCGGCCGGGTCGGCGGCCAGCACGACCGCCACGGAGGCGGGCAGCCCTTCGAGGCGCGCGGCTTCGGACCGCACCCGCGCGGACGGGTCGGCGGCGAGGACACGGCAGGCGTCCTCGGCGACCCGGGCCCGGAGCTCCCCCGCCGTCATGGCGAGAAGCCACCGCTGCCGCTCGTCGCGCTCGGCGAGGATCACGCGGCCCCACTGCTCGGGGGTGATGCCCGGCTGGGTGCTGGCGGTCCTGAACCGGACCTCCCAGTCGGGGTCGGCGAGCAGCCCGTCCACGACCTCGGTCGGCAGAGCGCCGTACAGGCTGTAGGAGGACAGCACCGGCAGCAGCGGCCGCAGCTCCGCCGGCAGGGCCGGGTTCAGCGAGAGCCCGCTCGCCCAGGAATCCAGCACTCCCTGCGGGCACTTGGGCCCCTGGAACAGCGCCTCCCAGGCAGCCGCCCGCTCCTCCGGGCTCTCCCGCCCCGCGACCCGGGCAGCCTCCTCGCGCCGCGCCCGAACCCCGTCGACGGCGACGATCCGCACCGCGTTCTCCCGCCTGCCGACCCCCACCAGGGCGTCCCCGTCCAGCGCCATGGTGACGAACCCGGGCCGCTCCCCGAGCAGACCGGCAAGATCCCACTCAGCGCGCAGCCGCACCCTCACCCACCGGTCGGTCCGGCTTCCAGGAAAGTCGAGGAGGAACACCCCATCCGCACCGAAGACCCCGGCCTCGGACGCCAACCGATGCCACTCGGCATCGAGTTCAGCGACGAGGTCGGCCCGCTCCAAGGAGACCGACACGGCCGCCTCGGCCTCCCCCGCCACCACATACCGCCAGGCGAACGGAGACGGCAACACCTCCTCGACCCGCCGCTCCCCCACGACGTCGAGCCCGGCCCGCCCCAACAGTTCTACGAGTTCGTCGCCCCCACCCATGATCCCCATACTGCCCGAGTCGGCTCACCGCACGGCGGTGACATCCACACCGGCACTGTCCACCCGAGCCTCGACCGCCCCCTCATCACCCCAACGCACGTGCAGCACCCCCGAGTTGTCCAGCCGCACGCTCACCGCGTCCTCCAACGGCACGACCTCCGCCTCACCACTCAGCCGGACCACGGCGACGAACAGGCCGTCCCCGTCCCCGGTCACGCCGGACAGCTCAGGCCCCAGCCCGACAACCGGCAGAATCTCCGCCCGCACCCCCTCCCCACCACCGGCCCACCCCGTGACCCGCACCGGCGTCCCCGGCTCCGCCCCCGCCACCAGATGCGCCCGCACCTCCACGGCTCCGTGCGCCAGCACCAGACTGGTCACCCGCGCTCCCCCACCGGCCGCGTGCCGCGAGGCCGCCCAGCCGTCACCGACGCCCAGCGGCTGGATGTCCGTACGGCTCGGATCGTCCCCGACGATCACGCTGTTGTCGTACGACGGTGAAGGCGTCGTCACCGTCGAATAGGCGAGGCGCGTGTAGTACGGGTCGTAGCGGACGTCCTCGCTGCCGTGGTTGTGGAGACGGACCAGACCATCCGAACGCGTCGACTGGATCAGCCAGTTGGGGGCACCGATCGACCGCACCACGTCCGCGCGTTCCACCGGTCCGGGTTCCTCGGTGGCCGTCCACACCTCGTGCTCGGGCGGCAGGAGCAGCCCGAGGAAGGCCTTGCTGGCCCAGTACGGCGAGGCGGGACCGGAGTACCCCTGAAGGACGGCCTCGTCAGGACCGTGCCAGCCCAGCGTCAACAGCCCGTCCGCGTTCACCGCACCCCGGTCCAGGAAGTACTTCAGCGCCCCGGACGCCAACCGCCGCGTCTCCCCCGGCGTCAGCGGCGTACGACCGGTCAGGGCGCCGAGCCACAGCGGGGCGGCGGTCGCGAAGCGGTAGGTCAGGGAACGCCCCTGGTGCAGCGGAGCGCCGTCACCGCCGAACAGATGGGCGTAGTCGGCGAGATGGGCTTCGAGACGGTCGCCGTACAGGCTCAGGAGCCGGCTGTCGTCGGCCAGCCAGGCGTGCAGCACCGGGTAGAGGTGCATCGCCCAGCCGTTGTAGTAGTCGTACTTGCGGCCGTCGCCGTCGGTGTACCAGCCGCCGCCGACGTACCACTCCTCGATCCGCTCCAGACCACGGTCGATCGCCTTCCCGGCCGCCTCGGTCTCGTACCCGATCTCCTTCAGGAACCCGCCGACGGTGACGGGGAACAACTCCCAGTTGCAGGGCCAGGCTTCAGCCCCGAGCGCATCACCGAGCCAGCCGACCGCCCGCTGCCGCACACCGTCGTCGAGCCGGTCCCAGAGAAGGGGCCGGGTCAGCCGCAACGCGAGAGCGATCGAGGCGGCCTCGACGAGCGGCTGGCTGCGGTCCTCGATGCGCGGCCAGACCCCGGAGGCCCCGGCGGCGAGCCCGTCCGCGTACCGCTCCAACACGGTCTCGTCCCGCCGAAAGGCGGCGAGCAGCAAGGTACGGGCGTACCCCTCCAGCCCATCGGAAAGCCGCCCGGACCAGCTCGTGTGCGCACCGGGGAACTGATACAGGGCCCCGCCCTCGGTGGCGTACGGCTCGGTCGCGGCGAGCAGCCCGTCCGCGGCGGCTTCCCAGTGGGCTCGGGTGTAGCCGGTGCAAGGGCTCACGGCACGGTCTTCGGAGGGAAGGTGCATGGGCTCGCTTTCGATCTTGGCGGAGTATGACGCCCCGAAGGGGCGCGGGGAACTGCGCGACCAGCCCCCACCACCCCGCAGACAAACACAACCAACAGGCCTGGGGCGCCCCGGTTCCGGTCGAGGCGCCCCAGGGGCTCATTCCGCCGCCCGCACCAACCCCCCAGGGACCAGGTGCTGAGCGACAAGTTCATCGCGGACAAGCCCGGCATACACCGTGGCCCCATGCACAGACGTATGCGTGTTGTCCCGCTTCTCGTTGTACAGGTACAGGCCCTTGGAGCCCTCCGTCCCGAGGGACTCGACGAGCGACTTCGTCTTCGCGGTCAGGTCGATCAGCGGGACGCCGTTGTCTGCCGCGACCGAGCGGATGACGGCGGGGTGGTCGACGCCGAGGCCGTTGACCAGGAGTGCGGTGTTGTTGTTCAAGGTGCCGTCCGAGTTGAACCAGCGTCGCACGATCGGCGTCACGAGGACAGGCTCACCGCCCTTTTCGCGGATCCCGGCGACCAGAGTCTCCAGGTTCGCCCGGTAGGTCGCCCCGTCGGTCGTCTTGTCGTTGTGGGCGAGCTGGACGAGGACGAGGTCGCCGGGGCGGATCAGTGACTGGACGGTGCCCCACAGCTGGGGGCTGGCGAGGTAGCTGACCGTACTCTCGCCGGAGTCGGCGTAGTTGGCGACGGAGAGGCCTTTGCGCAGGTACTGGGGCAGCTGCTGGCCCCAGCCGGAGTAGGGGTCGCCGGGCTGGTCACAGACCGTGGAGTCGCCGATGAGGAGGATCTGGCGGGTATGGCGGGCCGGGGTGACCTTGATGCCGGCGAGGGCCGGGGCCGTCCCGCCGATGACGAGGTCGAGGCCGGGGGTGCCCTCGGCACCGGTGGGCTCGCCCTCGGGGGTGCGGACGTTCACGGTGAAGCTGCGGGCGACCAGCTCCCCGGCGGGCGCGGCCGTCGCCGGCAGCAGGGCGCGCCGGGTCTCACCGCTGATCTCGGTGCTGGAGTCGGCGTCACCGCCGAGCAGGACCTTCACGTCGTACGTGCCCGCCGGGACGTCGAAGTGACAGGCGTCCGCAGTGCAGTTGGCGATGCCACCCCCGGCGTACCCACCCCCAGCGTTCCCGTCCCCAGCGTTCCCGTCCCCAGCGTGCGCCGGTACGCCGACAAGCCCGGCGCCCAGGGTGAGCGCCGCCAGCACGGCGAGGTTGAAACGTCTCATTCGCTGCTCCTCCGACACGTGGCAAGACCTGGCGGCTGGACCGTACCCGTATCGGCAAGCGCTTTCTAGGCCTCGGATCGATTTCACAAGATTGCCAACCTCCCGCAAGCGAAAGCCCTTTCGCGAAATCGATTCAACTGTCACTCTCACTGACAGCCGCACCTCCCCCACATGTCTCTCGAAGGAGGCCCCCCCCATGTCCGAAGCCGCATCCCGCAGAGCGGTCGGCCGCCGCGCCTTCGTCATCGGCAGCGCCGCCGCGGCCGGTACCGCAGCGCTCGCCGGGCCGCTCGCCCGGTCGGCGTCCGCCGCGTCCTTCGGCTGGAGCGACGACGGCTCGAACTACGTCGTCGACACCGGCGCGAGCCTCGTCTTCAAGGTCAGCAAGACCAACGGCGACCTGACCTCGCTGGTCTACAAGGGCACCGAGTACCAGGGCTACGGCGGCAAGAACTCGCACATCGAATCCGGCCTCGGTTCCTCGACGGTGACGATCCGTCAGTCCGGTTCGACGATCCTGATCTCGGTCGCGTACGGCACGCTCCGGCACTACTACGCGGCCCGCAGCGGCGAGAACAACGTCTACCTGTGGACCAACCGCGCCGACACCTCGGTCGCCTCGACCCGCTTCATCCTGCGCGTCAAGGCGGGCCTGTTCCTCAACGACGAGCCCAATTCCTACACTTACGCGCCCACCACCATCGAGGCCTCGGACGTCTTCGCGAAGTCCGACGGCCAGACCCGCTCCAAGCACTACTCGAAGCTGCGGGTCATCGACTACGACTACATCGGCTGGAGCGCGAACGGCGTCGGCCTGTGGATCGTCCGCTCCAACCACGAGAAGGCCTCCGGCGGCCCCTTCTACCGCTCCCTGCTGCGCCACCAGAGCGCGGACGGCGGCGGCCTGTACGAGATCCTGCACTACGCGCAGAACCAGACCGAGGACGAGCGCTTCGGCCTCCAGGGCCCGTACGTCATCGCCCTCACGGACGGGGGCGCGCCTTCCTCGTCGCTGTACCCGGGCACGCTCACCACCCCCTGGGCCGACGCGCTCGGCATCTCCGGGTACGTGGCGGCGAGCGGGCGCGGCCGGGTCGCGGGCGTCGGGATCACCGGCCGCAACACGGCGTACCCGTACACGGTCGGGCTGGCCAACCCGGCCGCCCAGTACTGGGGTTCGGCCCGTTCGTCCGACGGCTACTTCTCGATCGGCGGAGTACTGCCGGGGACGTACACGCTGACCGTCCACAAGGGCGAACTCGCCGTCTACACCACCTCGGTGACCGTGACCGCGGGCGGCACGACCACCCTCAACACCATCGCGATCCCGTCCTCGAACGATCCGAGCAACGCGAGCGCGATCTGGCGCATCAACGACTGGAACGGCACGCCCAGCGGCTTCAAGAACGCCGACCTGATGACGTACGCCCACCCGTCCGACGTCCGGGCCGCGGCCTGGACCGGCAACGTCGTCATCGGCAGCGGCACCGAGACCTCGGCCTTCCCCTGCTACCTCTGGAAGGACGTCAACAGCGGTCTGCTGGTGTACTTCAAGCTGACCGCCGCCCAGGCCGCCGCCGCGCACACCCTGCGCATCGGCGTGACGACGGCCTACGCCAACGGGCGGCCGCAGGTCGTCGTCAACGACACCTGGACGTCGGCGATCCCCTCCCCGCCCACCCAGCCGAGCACCCGGTCGCTGACCAACGGCTCCTACCGGGGCAACAACTACACGTTCACCTACAGCGTCCCGGCGAGCGCCTGGCGCACGGACACCAGCCAGTACAACATCCTGAAGATCAACGTGGTGAGCGGTTCGGGGACGACGGCCTATCTCAGCGCCGGCACCTCGATCGACGCGATCGATCTGCTGGCCTGACCTGACGTCAGGTTCCGCGCGTCCACTGCTGGTTGGTCGCTCCGTTGCAGGTGTACGTGATGATCGCGGCGGAGTTGGCGGTGGACGCGCCGTTCACGTCGAGGCACTCGCCGGTGGCGCGGGCCTTGATGTTCACGTACGAGCCCGAGGTGACCACCGACCACTGCTGGGTGGTCGTACCGGAGTTGCAGTTCTCCTGGGTGACGTCGGTGGCGTTCTCCTGGAGGCACAGGGAGCTGCCGCGGCCGACCAGTTGGTAGTAGCCGGTGCCGAGGTCCTTGAACCACCACTTCTGGTTGCCGCCGCTGTTGCAGGTGTACTGGGTGAGGGCGACGCCCTGCCAGAGGGACTGGTTGGGCACGTCCGCGCACTTGGAACTGTGGCGCGCGATCAGTGTGTTGTAGGTGGCGCTCGTCCCGGCGACGGTGCCGGCGGCCGTGTCCACGGTGATCTCCGGGTACCAGGACAGGGACATCGTGGTGGAGGTGGGGAAGGTCAGCGGCAGCCACACGTACCGGGAGTCGCTGACGGTGCCGCCGAAGGAGTTGCCCCAGCGGTCGCCCATGTAGAGGTACGAGGTGCCCGAGGTGCCGGTGATCGGGAGGACGTACGCGGTCTGTGAGTTGTACGTCGTGGAGTCGCCGACGTTCGCCATCGAGGTCCACGGTCCGGCGAGCGAGGTGGCGGTGGCGTACTGCTGCTGGTTGGCGCTCCAGCCGGTGGCGCCCGAAGTGAGCATGAAGTAGACGCCGTTGCGCTTGAACAACGCCGGTGCCTCGCGGTGGCCGCCCGGCCAGGGGTTGGCGACCAGGCTGTCGATGCCGGTGTAGTCGGCGGTCAGCTTGTAGATGTGCAGGTCGTAGTTCTCGTTGGCGGCCGAGACCATGTAGCCGGTGCCGTCGCTGTCGACGTACGTGGTGATGTCCCGGGACATGTACGAGCCGAGGGGGCGGAAGCTGCCCTGGTAGGTGTAGCTGCCGTCGACGGTGTCGGAGACGGCGACGGCCGCGCGGGCCTCGCTGTAGTCGGTGCCGTTCTCCTTGTGCATCCACATCACGAACTTGCCGGTGGACGCGTTGTAGATGACCTTCGGACGCTCGATGTAGGCGGTGCCCAGCTCGGCGGCGGAGGACTGGGTCAGGACGTTGTTCCTGAACTCCCAGTTCTTCAGGTCGGTGGAACGGTAGACGGAGACGGCCTTGAAGGTGTTGTCGGCGTTGCGGTTCTCGCCGAACCAGTAGTAGTACGAACCGGCCTTGATGACGCCGCCGCCGTGGGCGTGCAGGACGTTTCCCGAAGTGTCGGTGAACTGGACGCCGTTGGGGATGGTGAGGGCCGCGGCCTGGGCGGGACCGGCGGTGGCGAGGGCGCCGGCGAGGGCCAGACAGAGGGCGAGCAGTACCGCGTACGCACGTCTCATGACGCGACCTCCAGGTCCGTGACGGCGGTGTCCGCCACCGGGATGCCGAAATCCGGGGTGCCGTCCGCGTGCCAGCCGAGCTTCTGGACGCGGGTGTGCCGGTTGGGGTCGTCCAGCGGGTCGCCGACGATGTCCTTGTACGGGCGTGCGTGGTAGACGAGGACGTCGCTGCGGCCGTCCTCGGCGACGGTGAAGCAGTTGTGACCGGGGCCGTACTGCTTGGTGGTGTCGTTGCTGGTGAAGACCGGGACCGGCGACTTGGACCAGTTCGCGGGGTCCATGAGGTCGGCGTTCGCGTCGACGGTCAGCAGGCCCATGCAGTAGTGGAAGTCGGTGGCGCTGGCCGAGTACGACAGGAAGAGCCGGCCGTTGCGGGCGATGACGGACGGGCCCTCGTTGACCTTGTAGCCGACGCACTCCCAGTCGTACTCGGGCGTGGACAGCCGTATCTGAGGTCCCGTCAGTGTCCACGGGTTCGCCATCTTCGAGAGCCACAGGGCGGTGTTGTTGTCCATGCCGGGCTCGTGCTGGGCCCAGACGAGGTAGCGCGTGCCGCGGTGGGTGAAGGTGGTGGCGTCGAGGGAGAAGGTCTCCCACGCGGTCCTGACCTGGCCGCGTTCGGTCCAAGTGCCCTTGAACGGGTCGTGGTTGGCGTTCTCCAGGACCCAGATCCGGATGTCCCACACACTTTCTGCGGGCGCCGAGGCGAAGTAGATGTACCACTTGCCGCCGATGCGGTGGATCTCCGGCGCCCAGATGTGCGCGCCCATCGGGCCGTCGGCGTGCTTGGTCCAGATGACCGACTCGGCGGCGGTCGCGAGGCCGTTCAGGGTGCGGGAGCGGCGCAGGATGATCCGGTCGTACTCCGGGGCGGTGGCCGTGAAGTAGTACGTGCCGTCGGAGTGCCGGTGGATGTACGGGTCGGCGCGGTTGCGGACGAGCGGGTTCACCAGCGGGGCGGCCTTCTGCGGGCTCGCCGCGGCGGCGGTGGGGGCGGCGGCCAGGGCGCCCGCGGCCAGGGCACCCTTCAGCAGCAGTCGTCGGTCGGGGGCGGGGGGAACGCGGCTCATGCGGACTGCCTCTCGGGTGGGGGTGTCCTGAGAGTGATGTTCGATATTGCGAACATCTGTTGTCATTGCGAACAGCCGAAAGGTACGGCGGGTAACAGGGGAGGTCAACGGGTTGGACGAGACAGGAGAAGGCGCTTTCTGCGAGCGCTTTCTGTTCACTCGTCCGGGACGCGTGCCGGAGGCGGTCTCCGGGCCGGGTTTCTGTTATCGCCGGCCGCCCCGCCGCGTCTCCCCTGCCGTGCACAGCCATACCCACAAGACAGCAGCCGCCGCCGGCGCCCTCGCGGCCGTCGCCGCCCTCCTCGCCATCGCTCCCCCGGCCCAGGCCGCCGGTGCCCGGGACGTCACCGCTGACGTGCTCGCGGGCCGGGACGTCACGCTCAGCGGCGACACGGTCGTCACCGTGCCGTCCGGGACGACGACGTACGACGGGGTCTTCCGCGGCGAGGGCACGCTCACCGTGCGCGGCACCGGGACGCTGATCCTGACCAAGGACAGCGACTTCACGCTCCCGAAGGCGCGGCAGCGGCAGAAGGTGTCGGTCCAGGGCGGCAACCACCCCTACGTCACCACCGCGACCCCCGACCCGCCCGCGATCACGGTCGCCCGCGGCGCCACGCTCCAGTACGGCAACGGCGGCTCGGCCGGCGTGATCGGCCACTACCCGTACAACACCCCGGCCTTCCGCCTCAACCAGGACAACATCCGGGTCGACGGCACCCTGCGGCTGTCCCTGAAGGACGTCGCCTACAACCTGGGCACCATCAGCGGCACCGGCCTGATCACCCAGCCGCGCTTCCTCTGGGCCACGTGGGACGTGACGTCCGGCCCGTTCTCCGGGGTCATCGACAACGGCACGCAGACGAACGCCGGACGGCCGGAGTACGCGACCTCCCTGCCGGGGATGCGCAAGGTCCTCAACCAGGGCACCTGGACCGTGGACACCCCGCTCGGCCAGACGGTCACCCAGCGCATGGACTTCTACCAGCGCGAGTACGGCAGCGACATCAACGTCCAGTCCCGGCCCGGCAGCAAGGTGATCCTCACGGGCCAGTACAGCTGGTCGAACCAGGGCGGCGACACCGATCCCTCGCTCAGCGACCCGGCCCTCAACTGGACGCCCGCCCGCAAGAACGTCAACAAGCGCGGCACCAACATCAAGGGCGCCAACGTCCAGTGGGGCGACGGCACCACGCACAAGATCTTCATGCCGGGTACGGCGGAGACCGTCTACATCAACCTCCTTGCCGCACGCTCCCGTTCCCTCCTCACCTTCGACTACAACGGCCCGGTGACACTGGGCGCCCCCATCGGCGGCGGCAAGTTCCACGACACACTCGCGGCGCCCGGCGCCGGGGACATCGTCATCGCCGGGACGCGCGGCAACGACGTCACGTTCGCGGCCGTCCAGTACTACGACGGCTCCACGACCGTCGAGAAGGGGGCGGTGCTGCGGTTGGGCAGCGGCCGGGCGGGCGGCGACGGCGGGCTGTACACGGCGGGCGGGCTGTACAAGGTCGTCAACAACGGCTCGCTGATACTGAACAACGTGACCAAGTCCCTTGCCCTGCCCCGGATCAGCGGCAGCGGCTCCCTCACGCAGACGGGCAGCGCGACGACGACCCTGACGGGGACCTCGGTGACATACACCGGGACGACGACGGTGAAGAGGGGCACGCTGGCCCTGCGCAACGGGGCAACTCTCCTGCGCAGCAAGGCGATCCGGCTGACCACACCCGGCGCACGCCTCGACCCCGGTACGGCGGGGCTGCGGGTGGCGACCTCGCTGAGCGGCAAGGGCACGGTGAAGGGGGCGGTGACGAACGACGGCGTGGTGCGGGGCGGCCTCACGGTGTCCGGCGCCTACACGCAGCGCGCGAAGGGTGAACTCGTGCTGGGCGACCAGCCGTTGAAGGTGAGCGGCGCGGTCCGGCTGGCCGGTGACCTCGACCTGGCGGCGGCCGGGGCCCACCCCGCGAAGAAGATCACCGTGCTGGACCACAAGGGGGCCGCGAAGACCAAGGGCGCCTTCACCGGCCTGAAGGAGGGCGCGAAGCTCAAGCTCGCCGACACCACCTACCGGATCACCTACAAGGGCGGCGACGGCAACGACGTCGTCCTCGCCGTGGCCACCCCTAAGACCACCAAAGCAGAAGCAACCCCGCCCGCCGCGGCCGACGTGACCCGCACCGCGGGCGCGGAACAGGACGACAGGCTGGGCTGGTGGCCGTACGCCCTGGCCCTGGGCCTCCTGGGCGGCTTGGCGGTCCCGGCGACGCGGTACAGGCGCGGTCGCCGGGGCGGACGGCACGCAGCGCACTGATAAGCACCGCAGAGTGAACGCCGTCAAGGGGCGCGGGGCTGTATCGATATGCGGCTCCGCCGCGTGGGCGCGACCAGCCACCACCAAGCGGCACCCGGCCCCGACATCAAGAGGCGCCCCCGTAGCCGCAGCGACTACTGTCGACAGCGTGACCAGCACCTCCCCCCTCGCCCACGCGCTAGCCACCCGAACCGTCGTCCTCGACGGCGGCATGTCCAACCAGCTCGAGTCCGCCGGGCACGACCTGAGCGACGAGCTGTGGTCGGCCCGTCTGCTCGCCGAGCGCCCCGAGGCGATCACCGAGGCGCACCTCGCCTACTACGAGGCCGGCGCGGACGTCGCGATCACCTCCAGCTACCAGGCGACGTTCGAGGGCTTCGAGAAGCGCGGCATCGGCCACGACCGCGCCACCGAGCTGCTGTCCCTCAGCGTGGAGCTGGCCCGCGAGGCGGCCCGGCAGGCGCAGGCGAAGGGCGTCACCCGCCCGCTGTACGTCGCCGCCTCCGTCGGCCCCTACGGGGCGATGCTCGCGGACGGCTCCGAGTACCGCGGCCGGTACGGGCTGAGCGTGGCCGAGCTGGAGGCCTTCCACCGCCCGCGCCTGGAGGTGCTGGCCGCGGCCGGACCCGACGTCCTGGCCCTCGAAACGGTGCCGGACGCCGACGAGGCGCAGGCGCTGCTGCGGGCGCTGCGCGGTCTGGGCACGCCCGCCTGGCTGTCGTACTCGGTCGCGGGCGACCGTACCCGCGCCGGGCAGCCGCTGGAGGAGGCGTTCGCCCCGGCCGCCGAGGCGGACGAGGTCATCGCGGTCGGTGTGAACTGCTGTGCGCCCGAGGACGTGGACGGGGCGGTCGAGATCGCGGCCCGCGTCACCGGCAAGCCGGTCGTGGTCTATCCGAACAGCGGCGAGGCCTGGGACGCCGAGGCCCGTGCCTGGGACGGCCGCTCCACCTTCACGCCGGGCGAGGTGCTGGCCTGGGAGGGGGCCGGGGCGCGGCTGATCGGCGGGTGCTGCCGGGTGGGGCCGGAGGCGATCGCGTCGATCGCGGGGACGCTGTCGTCGCACGCGTAGCCCGCACCCTCCCTCTCCTCCCGGCTCGCTCCGCGGCGTAGCACGGCCAGGGCACCCTTGTCGCCGGACCAGGCGTTTTCCTATGCTCGCGGCGACAGCAACCGTTTTCTGTCCGGGGAGTACCGCGTATGCCCATCGGCCCGATCCGTCTCACCGGCCTCGCGTCGAGCGCGCTGCGCCCGGCGACCGCCGCCCGCGTCACGGGCGGTTTCTGGGCCGAGCGGCGCAGGACGAACGCCGAGGTGAGCATCCCGCAGGGCCCGGCCCGGCTGGAGTCGGCCGGGAACCTGGCCAACCTGCGGGCCGCCGCCGCGGGCAAGGGCAGCTTCACCGGCGACTTCCCCTTCCAGGACTCGGACGTCCACAAGTGGCTGGAGGCGGCGTCCTGGCAGCTGGCCGGCACCCCGGACGACGCCGAACTGGCCGCTCACGTAACCGAGTTGATCGGCCTCCTCGTCGCCGCCCAGGAGGCCGACGGGTATCTCCAGACGCACTACCAGGTCGCCCACCCGGAGAAGCGCTGGCAAGAGCTGGGCTGGGGCCATGAGTTGTACTGCGCGGGCCATCTGATCCAGGCCGCGGTCGCCCACCACCGGGCGACGGGCCGCCGCGAACTCCTCGACGTGGCCGAGCGGTTCGCCGTACTCGTCGACTCGGTGTTCGGCGCCGACAAGGAGATCGACGGGGTGTGCGGGCACCCTGAGATCGAGACCGCGCTGGTGGAGCTGTACCGGGAGACCGGGGAGCGGCGCTGGCTGGACCTCGCCGGGTACTTCGTGGACCGGCGTGGGCACGGGCTGCTCGACGCCGATGTCAACCCGCATCTGGGCAGGACCTATTGGCAGGACCACACACCGGTGCGGGAGGCCACGTCCGTCACCGGGCACGCCGTACGGCAGTTGTACCTGCTGGCGGCCATGACAGACCTGGCCGCGGAGACCGGCGACGGTGAACTGCGGGCCACCGCCGAGCGGTTGTGGGACGCGATGGTGTCCTCGAAGACGTATCTGACGGGCGGGCTCGGGGCCCGGCACGAGGGCGAGGCGTTCGGGGAGCCGTACGAACTGCCGCCGGACCGCGCCTACGCGGAGACCTGTGCGGCGATCGCGTCGATCCACTGGTCGTGGCGGATGGCGCTGCTGACCGGCGAGGCGAAGTACTCCGACCTCGTGGAGCGCACCCTCTACAACGGTTTCCTGGCCGGTGTCGGCCTCGACGGCGACAGCTGGCTGTACGTCAACCCGCTCCAGGTCCGCGAGGAGTACGAGGGCGCCTTCGAGCCGGACAAGACGGCCCGCCGCACCCCGTGGTTCCGCTGCGCCTGCTGCCCGCCCAACGTCATGCGGCTGCTGGCCTCGCTCCCCCACTACCTGGCGAGCGGCGACGCGGAGGGGCTTCAGCTGCACCAGTACGCGACGGGGGTGTACGAGGCCGGTGGCGGCCGGGTCCGGGTGGAGACCGCGTATCCGTGGCAAGGGCGGATCGAAGTGACCGTCGAGGAGGCACCGGACGACACCGACTGGACGCTGTCGCTGCGCATCCCCTCCTGGTGCACGGACTTCACCGCCTCGGCCCCCGGCGGCGCGGCGCCCACCGAGACCCACCCGGGATGGCTGCGGCTGCGCCGCCGCTGGTCCCCCGGTGACACCCTCACCCTCGACCTGGACCTGGCCACCCGGCTGACCCGCCCCGACCCCTACGTGGACGCCGTACGGGGCTGTGTGGCGATCGAGCGCGGCCCGCTGGTGCACTGTCTGGAGGCCGTCGACCAGTCGCCCGGCCTCCGCTTCGAGGACCTCACCCTCCCCGACGGCGCCCGCCTCGCCGCCCGCCACGACCCCGGGCTGCTCGGCGGGGTCACCGTGGTCACGGCCGGCGGACGGAGCCGGGGAGGCGGAGACGTCGTACCACTGACCGCAGTTCCGTACTACGCGTGGGCGAACCGGCGGCCGGGAGCGATGCGGGTGTGGATTCCCCGGGAGTGAGGGCGCGGGCCCACAGGGCCAGCTCGGCGTCGAGCGGGCCGTACGCGAGGTGCGGCTCACCGTCGCCGAAGATCCGCACCGGGTGCGTGGCGTCCCACGCCTGCCACCCGGGGTTCCCGTCCACCACGAACCGCACCCACGCCCCGTGCATGGCGTCGCTCAGCTCCTGCGGGGCTCCGTCGCCCGCCAGCTTGGCCGACTCGGGGCGCTCCCCGGTGTCGAAGACGAACCCGAGTTCGAGGGCGTGGCAGGAGCCGAGGTCGGGGAGGTTCGAGGGCCAGGCGAACTCGTAGACGTACGACGTGCCGGGGCGGGCGTCGGCCAGCCGGTGCAGCGGGAGGCGCAGCAGGTGGTCGGTGACCATCTGGCCGACGATCTCGGCGGTGCCGGCGCCGGGGTGCAGGGCGCGGTAGCCGCGCGGCACCTCGTGGCCGGTGTGGCAGCGGGCCATGGCGCCGGCGAGGGCGACCGGGCCGAGCCGGTCGACGCGTTCCAGCAGGCCGCCGGGGACCAGCCAGAGCCGGTACTCGTCCCGGGTCCAGCCGGCCATCAGCTCGACGTCACGGGCCGCGTCGCCCTCGACCAGGGCGTCCAGGGGATCGCGGGGGACGAGGTCGCCGTCGACGACGATGCCGAAGGCGGGGCCGCCGAGCACCGGGCTGCTGAGCTTGCCGACCTCGGCCTGGGTGCGCAGCAGCAGCTCGCGGTCGACCTCGGCGAAGGCCGCGGCGGTGGCCGGGATCTTCAGCCGGGTCGCCATCCGGCGGACCATGCGGCGCACCTTGTCCCGGTCGGAGGCCTCGGGCGGGCCGCTCTGCAGGATCGCGCGCCGGACCAGGCCCTGGGCCTGCGGCGCGGCGAGCAGGGCGCCGGTGCTGATCGCGCCGGCCGACTGGCCGGCCAGGGTGATGCGGGCGGGGTCGCCGCCGAACTCCGCCACCGACCGGTGGACCCACTCCAGGGCGGCGAGCTGGTCGCGCAGGCCGGGGTTGGCGGGGGCGTCCGGGAACAGTCCGTAGCCCTCCACCCCCAGCCGGTAGTTCACGGACACGAAGACGACGCCGTCCCGGGCGAAGGCATGCCCGTCGTAGACCGGCACGGCCGAGGAACCCCTGGTCAGGGCGCCACCGTGCAGCCACACGAGAACCGGGAGCCGGGCCCCGCGGCCCGGCTCGGGCGTCCACACGTTGAGGTTGAGGCAGTCGTCCCCGGGTACCGCCGGGTCGGACAGGTACTGCGCGAAGGCCTCGGAGTACGGCGGTTTCGGCGCGGTCGGCCCGAAGGCGACGGCGTCCCGTACCCCGTCCCAGGGCTCGGGCGGCAGCGGCGGCCGGAACCGGCGCGCGCCGAAGGGCGGCGCCCCGTAGGGGATGCCCCGGAACACCGCCACACCCCGTTCGTACCGGCCACGGACGGCCCCGTAGGGCGTCCTGACCACGGGGTTCGCCTGGTCTGCCGTCATACGCCCACCAGCCCTTCGCCGCGCTCGTGCACCGGTAACACAAGAGCATCACAGGCCCGGCTCGTATTCCGGTGCACGGGCGCCGGCGGGGGCCATTCGGTGGACATGGCCGCGGCAGGAGAGGGAGAGGCGGCGGTGCCCAGTCGGGTGGAGCGCACCAGGGACGGTAAGCGCATTCATTGTTTCGAAAGTCACGGACCACCCGACCACCACCCGGCCACGCCAAGTCCGACCTCTTCCGGACTTCACATGGGCGACCTAGGGTAGGAAGCGCTTACTTATTTCTGTGCTGGTCGAAACTTTCCAGGGCCCACGGGCGGGCCGGAGAGGCGGTTCCCGATGGTCCGTACGGGAGGTACGAGCGTGGCGGCCGGGCCGACCCTCGCGGTCGTGGCCCGGGAGGCCGGGGTGTCCGTGCCCACCGCCTCCAAGGTCGTCAACGGCCGCGAGGACGTGGCGCCGGAGACGCGACGCCGGGTGACAGAGGCCCTGGACCGGCTGGGGTACGTCCGCAGACCCCGGTTCGACGCGACGAAGCCGCCCGGGCTCGTCGACCTCGTCGTGCACTCGCTGGAGACGTCCTGGTCGGGCGCGGTGCTGCACGGGGTGGAGGAGGCGGCCCACGACGCGGGCCTGGAGGTGGTCGTCTCGGCGGGGCTCACCCGGCCCGGAGGCGGCCGCCCCGAGCGGGGCTGGCTGGACAAGCTCATCGCCCGCGGCTCGTCCGGGGTGCTGTTCGATCTGGCCGAGCTGACGCCGTCCCAGTACGCGTGGCTGGAGCAGCACCGCATCCCGTTCGTGATGATCGACCCGGTGCTCGAACCGCCGCCGGGCGTGGTGTCGGTCGGGGCGGCGAACTGGCAGGGCGGGGTCGGCGCGACCGAGCATCTGCTAGGGCTGGGTCATGAGCGGATCGCGGTGATCGCCGGGCACCGGCGCAGGATGAGCAGCGGCGCGAGGGTGGCCGGCTACCGCTCGGCACTCGCGTCGGCCGGGGTCAGGCAGCGTCCGGAGTACGTGCGGTACGCCGGTTTCGACGAGGGCGAGGCCCGCCGCCGCACACTCGAACTCCTCGACCTGCCCGAGCCGCCGACGGCCGTCTTCGTCTGCTCGGACCGGATGGCGCTGGGGGTGTACGAGGCACTCGCCGAGCGGGGCCTGCGGGTGCCGGACGACCTGAGCGTCGTCGGCTTCGACGACCTCCCCGAGTCCCGCTGGCTCACTCCACCCCTGACCACGATCCGCCAGCCCCTGTCGGAGATGGCGGCGACGGCTCTGCGGCTGCTGGTCCGCATGATGGACGGTTGCAGGCCGGAGGGGACGCGGACGGAGTTGTCCACGCGGTTGGTGGAGCGGGGGAGTACGGGGAGGGTGCGCGCGTAGGTAGCGGTGCTAGGTTGCCGGCCAGACCGTCATGTCCACGGTCACGGCGCTCATTCCGGGCGTGTCCCACATGGCCGTCGACTTCTGCTGGATGACGAGCAGCGCGATGTCTCCGGAGGGATGTTTGACGCAGTACTCGGTTCCGGCGGCGGCCGCGGCCAGCGGCCAGTCCCGGAACCTGTCTTCCTTGGCACCGCCGAGGAACAGTTTGCAGTCGTCGAGGGTCGTGCCCGGGTCGTCGTACATCTGGACCATGTGGCTGCTGTCGCTCACCAACGCGCAGCCGATCTCCTTGCAGCTGAGGCGGATGTCCCCCTTGCGGTCGTCCCGTGTGCCCGGCTTGGCGACGTGGATGTAGAGGGAGTTGTCCTCGTCCAGGCGCTCCTGGGGGTAGGCATGAGCTCGCGGCGGCCCGGACGCGCTCGGCGACGGACTCCCCGTGCCGTCCGCCGACGGCGATCCCGTCGACTGTCCGGACGCCGTGGCATCCGGCGTCGAGGAGGACGACGAGGTCGTGTCCCGGTCCCTCGTGTCGTCATCCGCGTTCTGGCGGGCCTGCCACACCAACCCCGTGATCAGCAGCGCGCCCACCGTCACCCCGGCCGCCGTGCTCGCGGCGATGCGGCGGCGTCGGGACCTGCGCTGCTGCGGTGCCACCGGGACCGTCGTCCGCACCGGTGCGATCAGGGGCTGCGTGTGTGCCGGGGTGCGCAGGGGCTTCGTGAGCGCCGTCCCGGGGGCGGGGACCGGTTCCGGGATCGTCGCCTCCGAACCCGCTACCTCACGCCAGACCGCCGGGCCGCCGCCCGCGTCGGCCTGGGGGCCGAGTTGGTCGCGGCACCAGTCGACGATCTCTGTGAGCGTGGCCCGTTGCGTCGGGTCGGTGGTCAGGCAGCGGGACAGCAGCGGCCGCAGCGGTTCGGGCAGGCGGGAGAGGTCCGGCTCGGAGTGGACGATGCGGTAGAGGACGGTGGCGGCGGGACCGTTGCCGTAAAGGGGCTCGCCCAGGGCCGCGAACGCCGCCGTCTGACCGAGCGCGAAGACGTCGGTGGCCGGCGTGATCTCCCCCGCGACGGCTTGTTCCGGCGCCATGAACTGCGGTGTGCCGATGGCCGCCGCGCCGGTCGCCGTGTACGCCGTGAGGTCGGCCGCCAGGGAGATGCCGAAGTCGATGACACGGGGGCCGTCGGCGGCCAGCAGCACGTTGGACGGCTTCAGGTCACGGTGCACGATCCCGGCGCCATGGATGGCCTCCAGCGCCTCGGCCACGCCCGCCATCAGCCACAGCACGGCCGGGACCGGCAGCGGACCACGCCGGTGCACGGCCTCCGCCAGCGAGGGTCCGGGGACGTACAGCGTGGCGAGCCAGGGCGGGGTGCCGTCGGCGTCCGCGTCGATCAGCTCGGCGGTGTAGGCGCCCCGCACCCGCCGGGCGGCCTTGATCTCACGGCCGAAGCGCCGCCGGAAGTCCGGGTCGTCGGCGAGTTCGGGACGTACGACCTTGATCGCCACGGGCCGGCCGCCCGCGGTGTGGGAGAGGTACACGCGGCCCATGCCGCCGGCACCGAGTCGGGCGGCGAGACGGTAGCCGGCGATCACGGGCGGGTCGTCCACCTGGAGTGGTTGGAACACCTCAGCCGCGTCGTTCACCGGTCCCCCTGATCCCCTGGTCCTCTGCTCCCCTGTCGCGGCGGTTCGGTCATCCGTGCGACAGCAGCAGCCTAAAGGGTTTTCTGTGACGGCTCGACGCCCCTCTTGCCGCACAGGTGTTCCATCGCGAACCCGCCCCTGCGTAGCCTCGATCGCACGATGAACACGATTCCCGCACGCCTTGACCACCTCGTCCTCGCAACCCCCGACCTGGCGGCGACGGTCGCCGACTTCACCCGGCGTACGGGAGTGGCACCCGCTCCCGGCGGGGTGCACATCGGCCGGGGCACCCGCAACTTCCTGGTGTCGCTGGGCGGTCCCGGTTATCTGGAGATCATCGGCCCCGATCCGGAACAGCCCGAGCCCGTGGGGCCGCGCCCCTTCGACGTCGACGCCATCCGCCGTCCGCGCACGGTCACCTGGGCGATCAGCCCGCCCGACCTGGACGCGGCGGTCGCGACCGCCCGGTCCCGGGGGTACGACCCCGGCGACATCCACCCCATGAGCCGCCGCACCCCGGACGGCACGCTGCTCGCGTGGCGGCTGACGGACGGCGACACCCAACACCCCTCCGGGCTCGTGCCGTTCCTCATCGACTGGGGCACCGCCCGCCATCCGTCCGCCTCCGGCCTGCCCACCACGCCGCTCCTCGCGCTCGCGGCGACAGCGCCCGACCCGGCCGAGATCCACCGTCTGCTCGCCACCCTGGACACGGAACTCCCCGTCACCGAGGGCCCGGTGGGACTCACGTTCACGGTGGACACCCCACGGGGACCGGTCACTTTCGACTGACGGCCCCGGCGACGAAGGCCCCCCGGTCCCGCGCGATGTCCGATTCCTTCAAGACCGCGGCCCCGGCACCTGCCTACCGTGACCGCATGACTCCACGATTCGACGCCATCGGCCTGATCGTCTCCGACATGGCCGCCTCGGTCGCCTTCTACCGCCGCCTCGGGTTCGCCTTCCCGGAAGGCGCGGCGGACGAGCCGCACGTCGAGGCCCAACTCCCCGGCGGGCTGCACCTGTTGCTCGACACCGAGGCGACGGTCCGCTCCTTCCACGCGAGCTGGCGGCCGCCGACCGGAGGCGACAGCCGCACCGCCGTCGCCCTGCGCTGCGACAGCCCGGCCGAGGTGGACACGGTGTACGAGGAGATGGTGAACGCCGGCCACCACGGCGAGCTCAAGCCCTGGGACGCCTTCTGGGGCCAGCGCTACGCGACCCTGCACGACCCGGACGGCAACGGCGTCGACCTGTTCGCCCCGCTACCGCCGGCCCAGTAGCTCCCCGAGCGGCAGGCCAGCCAACTCCCGTACGTCCCGGGCGAGATGAGCCTGATCGGCGTATCCGGCACGGGCCGCCGTCTCGGCGTACGGCACCCCGCGCCGGGCCAGCCGCAAGGCCCGCTGGAGCCGCAGCACACGCCCCAGCGTCTTGGGCCCGTACCCGAACGCGACGAGGCAGCGCCGGTGCAACTGGCGGGCCCCGAGGCCGAGTCGATCGGCGGTGGCGGCGACCGGCCGCCCCGAGTCGAGGGCGTTCACGACCTCCGCCAGCAACGGATCGGGAGCGTCGACGTCGGCCGCCAGCCTCAGCGCCGCCTCTTCGAGCCCGTGCGCGGGATCGGCGGCGGCGTTCACCCGAGCGGTGAGCTGCCGTACCCGGGCGGTGGGCCAGAGGTCGGCGAGCTCGACCCGCCTGTTGAGCACTTCGGGGGCGGGGACACCGAGGAGGGTGGGCGCGGTACCGGGGAAGAAGCGGACACCGGCCCAGGCACTCCGCTCGCTCCCGGTGACGTACGCCTGCGTATCGGGCCCGGCGACGAGCAGCCGCCCGTCATGCCAGAGCAGATCCATGCAGCCGTCGGGTAGAACACGGCCGGACCTGGGCTCGGAGGGGGTACTGCTCCACACAACGGAGCCGGTAAGCCGTCCCACTCTCTCCGAGTACATACAAACAAGCCTATGGGTGACGCCCCTAGGGGCGCGGGGAACTGCGCGACCAGCCACAATGCACCCGCACCCGCACCCGCCCACGCACCTACACCCCCCTCCCCCGATGCTCCTGAGGACTCACCCCGTACACCCTCTTGAACGCACTCGACAGCGCAAACGCACTCCCGTACCCCACCTGCCGCGCAATCGCCTCCAGCGTCGCGTCCCCCTCCCGCAACCGGTCCGCCGCCAACGCCAGCCGCCACCCCGTCAGATACGTCATCGGCGGTTCCCCCACCAGCTCCGTGAACCGCCGCCCCAGCGCCGCCCGCGACACCCCCGCCTTCGCCGCGAGCGAGCCGACCGTCCACGGATGGGCGGGGTCGTCCTGGAGGAGTCGCAGGACCCGGCCGACGACCGGGTCCGCCAGCGCCCGGTACCAGCCGGGTGCCGCCGCCTCCGGGCGGGAGAACCAGGCGCGCAGCGCGGCGATGACGAGCAGGTCGAGAAGGCGGTCCAGGACGACTTCCTGGCCGGGTTCGTCGCGGACGATCTCCGCCATGAGGAGCGGCGTGAGCGGGCAGTCCCACACCTCCGGGGTGAGCGTCAGCAGCGGCGGCAGCGCGTCCAGCAGGCGCCCGCTGACCTCGCCCTGCCACAGATACGTACCGATCAGCATCACGGCCGAGCCGTCGAGCCGGTCGCCCCAGGTGCGGACGCCGAGGTCCATGACGCCGTTGAGCGAGCGCCCGTCGGGATAGCGGCACTCCCCGCCCGGCAGGATCAGCGCCTGCGGCTCGGTGCCGGGGTCGTCGGCGCAGGTGTAGGGGTCGGGGCCGCGGGCGATGGCGAGGTCGCCGGCGCGCAGCCGGACCTGCTCGCCCGCCTCCGGCATGACCCACGCCTCACCGCGGACCATGAGCATGACCGTGAGCGGGGCGCGGTCCTCGACGCGCACGCTCCAGGGCGGGTCGAAGCACGCCCGGATCATGAAGGCGCCCCGCGCGCGGGGCCCTTCGAGGAGGCCTGCGAGAGCGTCCATGGCGTCAGCGTAGACGCCCGCGCATGGGAATGAGCCGTTCAGCGATGGGGCCCTGGCGGACGCGGGCGTTGACTCGGAGGCATGACGCAGAACGCGAAGAACATGACGGTGGTGGTGACCGGTGCCTCGGGTCGTACGGGCAGCCGGGTGGCGCGGGCGGTGCAGGCGGCCGGTCTTGGGGTGCGGCCCGCGTCCCGGGCCCGGGGCTTCGACTGGGAGGACCCGACGACCTGGGCCGGGACCCTGCGGGGCGCGGACGCGGCGTATCTCGTGTACCCGTCGGACGTGGGCGCCCCGGCGGCGACCGAGGGGGTCGGGGCGCTGGCGCGGGAGGCCGTGGGACTCGGGGTGCGGCGGCTGGTGCTGCTGTCGGCGCGCGGCGAGCGGCAGGCGGTGGCGACCGAGGAGGCGCTGAAGGCGTCGGGGGCGGACTGGACCGTCGTACAGGCGTCCTGGTTCTCGCAGAACTTCAGCGAGGGGCCGCTGGTGGCGGAGCTGCGGCAGGGCGGGCTGGCGTTTCCGGCGGGTGAGGTGCGGGAGCCGTTCATCGATGTGCGGGACATCGCGGACGTGGTGGCGACGGTGCTGACGTCCGGGGAGCGGTACGTGGGGCGGGCGGTGGAGGTGACGGGGCCTCGGCTGCTGTCGTTCCGGGAGGCGGTCGCGGAGATCGGGGCGGCGACCGGGCGCGAGCTGACGTACACGCCGGTTCCCGCGCGCGCCTACGGGGAGGCGCTCACCGGGTTCGGGGTGCCCGCCGAGGAGGCGGCGTTCCTGGTGGAGGTGTTCGAGGGGCTGCTCGACGGGCGGAACGCGCGCGTGACGGACGGGGTGCGCGAGGTGCTGGGGCGGGCGCCCCGGGACTTCGCGGAGTTCGTACGGGAGTCCACGGCGGCGTGGCTCTAGGGGCTACGAACCGTCGGCCGGCTTGTGCGGTGGGTGGGTGCTCTTCACATGGGTGCGCAGCCTGGACGTCACGTCCTCCGGCGGGAGGAAGCGGGACCACCGCTCGGGGAACTCGGACGGCATGTCCGGGTCGTCCGGGTCGGTGTCCCGGTGAGCGGCGGCCCGGGCGGCGTACTCGGCGACCTGCGCCTCGCGGACGCGTTCGTTCGCGGCGCGGGCCGCGGCGGTGGCGGTGGCCGGCCAGACGCGGTCGATGGCGGCGTTGACGGCGGCGCCGACGAGGACGGCGAAGGCGGACACGCCGATCCAGAGCATGACGGCGACGGCGGCGGCGAGCGAGCCGTAGATCGAGGCGCCCTCGATGGTGTTGGTGAGGTAGATGCGCAGCAGGAAGCTGCCCAGCACCCACATGGCGAGGGCGACGAGGGAGCCGGGGACGTCCTCGATCCAGGGGGACCTGACGGGGACCGAGACGTGGTAGAGCGTGGTCAGGAAGGCGATGGACAGCACGATCACCACGGGCCAGTACAGGATCTGTACGAGCGTCGCCGACCAGGGCACGATCCGGACGACCGCGTCGGGGCCCGCGACCATCAGCGGCAGCGCGATCGAGCCGATGACCAGGGCCGCGAGGAAGAGCAGGAACGCCACCAAGCGGGTCTTGACGATGCCGCGGACGCCGTCGAGGCCGTACATGACGGTGATGGTGTCGATGAAGACGTTCAGCGCGCGCGAGCCGGACCACAGGGCGAAGAGGAAGCCTATCGAGATGACGTCGGGGCGGCCGCCCTTCATGACGTCGTCGAGGATCGGCTGGGCGATCTGCTGGACGCCCTTGTCGGAGAGGACCGTGCGGGAGGCCTCCAGGAAGTTGGCCTCCAGGCTGCTGATGGAGTCGGTGCCGGTCCAGTCGTCGACGTAGCCGAGCAGACCGATCATGCTGAGCAGCAGCGGCGGCACGGACAGCAGGGTGAAGAAGGCGGCCTCGGCGGCGAGGCCGAGGATGCGGTACTCCATGCAGGAGTTGACGGTGTCCTTGAGCAGCAGCCAGGCGGTCCTGCGCTTGGAGACGTTCCGGTAGAGGGCACGCGCCCGGTGGAGACGGCCGGAGGGGGGCCGCTGAGGGGATTCACTTGCTGGCTGCACGACCTAACGGTATCCGCCGTACGAGGCTGTACTCATCCCCCACCGGCCCGCGGCCTCGGCGATTCAGGGCGTTTTCCTGTCATGTCCCCGTTGACGGCCGGTTCGACCACTCATGTGAACCGCCTTCCGGGGCGGTAAGTTCGCAGATATGGCAGGCAGCACCCACACCGTGACCAACCAGCCCCCGCCTCTGACCGGCTACGACGTCTTCTCCGCCGACAAGGCCCTGACCGCGGCGGTGGAGCGGCATGTGGAACCCGGTGTCCTGGACGAGGTGCGCGGTGAGCTGGAGGCTCTGGGCCGGGCCTCCGGGTCGGCGCAGCTCCAGGAATGGGCCGTACAGGCCAACGACAACCCGCCCCGTCTCCGCACCCACGACCGCTACGGCCACCGCGTCGACGAGGTCGACTTCCACCCCGCCTGGCACCGCCTCCTCGGCAAGGGCGTCGCGGCCGGCCTCACCGCCGCCTGGAACCGTCCGGCGGGCCATGTGCGCCGTGCGGCCGCGTTCCTGGTCTGGACGCAGGTGGACGCCGGCAACCTCTGCCCCCTGTCGATGACCCACGCCGCCGTGCCCGCCCTGCGCCAGGAACCCGCGCTCGCGGCGGAGTGGGAGCCCCGGCTGACCTCGACGATCTACGACCGCGGAGAGCGCCCGGCGCACCGCAAGGCCGGCGCCCTCTTCGGCATGGCGATGACGGAGAAGCAGGGCGGCAGCGACGTACGCGCGAACACGACGACCGCGACGCCGCTCGCTCAGGAGGGGACGTACGAGCTGACGGGGCACAAGTGGTTCTGCTCGGCGCCCATGTCCGACGGCTTCCTGGTGCTGGCCCAGGCCCCGGAAGGGCTCACCTGTCTCCTCCTCCCTCGCGTCCTGGAGGACGGCACGCGCAACACGTTCCGCATCCAGCGGCTGAAGGACAAGCTCGGCAATCGGTCCAACGCCTCGGCGGAGGTGGAGTTCGAGGGGACCTGGGCGCGCCGGGTGGGCGAGGAGGGGCGCGGGGTGCGGACCATCATCGAGATGGTCACGGCGACCCGGCTCGACTGCGTCCTCGGCTCGGCGGGCCTGATGCGGCAGGCGGTGTCGCAGGCGGTCCACCACTGCACGCACCGCGCGGCGTTCGGCGGGAAGCTGGTCGACAAGCCGCTGATGCGCAATGTCCTGGCCGACCTCGCGGTGGAGTCCGAGGCGGCGACCACGCTCGCGCTGCGGCTGGCGGCGGCGTACGACGACGGCGGCGAGCAGGAGCGGGCGTTCCTGCGGATCGCGGTGCCGGCCGCCAAGTACTGGGTGACGAAACGCGGCGCCCCGCTGGTCGTGGAGGCCGCCGAGTGCCTGGGCGGCAACGGCTATGTGGAGGACTCCGGCCTGCCCCGCCTGGTCCGCGAGTCCCCGCTCAACTCCATCTGGGAGGGCGCGGGCAACGTCCAGGCCCTGGACGTCCTACGAGCACTGCAACGCGAGCCGGCGGCCTTCAACGCCTACCTCCAGGAGATCGGCAAGTCCCGCGGCACCGACCACCGCCTGGACGCGGCGATCAAGGACCTCCTGACGGACCTGGCGGACCTGGACGGCATCGAGGCAAGGGCAAGGCGCCTCACGGAACGGCTGGCTCTGGTCCTCCAGGGTTCCCTGCTGGTCCGCTACGCCCCACCGGAGGTGGCGGACGCGTTCTGCGCATCGAGGCTGGGCGGCGACGCGGGCGCAACCTTCGGAACCCTGCCGTCAACGCTGGACTTGACGTCAGTAGTGAATCGGGCGCGTCCAGTGGAGTAGCTCAGGGGCACGGGGAACTGCCCGACAAGCCCCCACCGCCCCGCAGCCGCCAACGCACCGAAACCAGGCACCCTGAACCGCGAACGAACCGCCAAACCGCCGGACGGCCGGGGTGGTGCTGCGCCGACACGGCACCACCCCCGCCTTGGCCCGTTCGAGGCCGCTGACGCCGCTCGGGACGGCGTCGCTCAAGTTTCAACCAGCCGCGCCCGGTCCACCAGGGTTGCAGGGGGTTGCAACTTGCTGCTGACTGTGGCCGGACTGTACCCCTCCGCGACGGACGAACGGCACTATGAGACGAACAGTCAGGACGGACATCCAGGCCGTGGCCGAAAGCCGAGGGGAATCCGGTTGTCCGCAGCCCCTCCGGGAGGACCAGTGGCGCTCTCGCCGACGGACGTCACCCAGCTGGCCGCCGTGGACTCGGCGCGGGCGGCACGGCTGCTGAGCGACGTCCGCTCCGCCACGCTCTCCGGTCAGCGCGCGCCCGTGGCCCCCCGCCCGGTGATCGAGCAGTCCTGGGGCCGGATGCTGCGCGGCGGCGTCGACCCCGACCACGACTTCCGCACGGGGCTGCTGCCCCGGGACGAGGTGCAGCGGCGCCGCGAGCGCTCGGAGCTGCGGCATGTCCTGCCGGTGCTGCGCGAGGGGCTGCTGTCGGTCGCGGACGTCGCCCACCACATCATGGTGGTCGCCGACGAGGAGGGCCGGGTGCTGTGGCGGGAGGGCAGTTCGCCGGTGCTGCGCAAGGCGGACGGGACCGGGTTCGAGCTCGGTGCCGACTGGCGGGAGGACGTCATCGGCACGAACGGCATCGGCACTCCGGCGGTGGCGCGCCGGCCGGTGCAGGTCTTCGCCTCGGAGCACTTCGTGCGCTCCCAGACCTCGTGGACCTGTACCGGGGCACCGATCACCGACCCGCGCAACGGCCGGCTGCTCGGCGTCGTGGACGTCAGCGGTCCGCTGGAGACGATGCATCCGGCCACGCTCGCGTGGGTCGACTCGGTGGCCAAGCTCGCCGAGTCCCGGCTGCGCGAGCTGCACCAGTCCTCGCTGGAGCAACTGCGCGCGGTGGCGGCGCCGGTGCTGGCGCGGCTCGGCGGCCGGGCCGTGGTGGTGGACCGGGACGGCTGGACGGCCGCGGTGGCGGGGATGCCGTACCAGGGCCGGGTCGCGTTGCCCAAGTCGCCGTCGGCGGGCCGGCGGTGGCTGCCGACGCTGGGGCTGTGCACGGTGGAGCCGCTGGCCGGGGGCTGGTTGATCCGGGCGTCCGACGAGCCGGTGCCGCGGGGTGCCACCCGGATCGTGCTGGATCTGTCGCAGCCGCGCCGCTGGTCGATGACGGTGTCCGGGGACGCCGGCACCTGGAGTCATGAACTGAGCCCGCGGCACGCCGAGTTGCTGTATCTCTTGGCTCTGCACCGCAGCGGGCGCAGTGCGGCGGGGCTGGCCGAGGACCTGTTCGGCGATCCGGGCCGCACGGTGACGGTGCGGGCCGAGATGTCGCGGGTGCGCCGGTATCTCGGGGGGTTTCTGGAGCATCGGCCGTATCGTTTCTCTGAGGGCGCGGAGATCGAGGTGCTGCTCCCCGACGACCCGTCTGACCTGCTGCCGCACTCCACGGCACCGGCGGTGGTCGGCAAACGGCTGTCCCGGCAAGCCCCTTGAGAACACCCTCCGGTACCCCCTCCGGTACACCCGCCGGTACACCCAAGAAGCGGCATCTTCCGCATATTTGCAGGGTCTTCGTCCCCGGCACGCCCTCACTGCCGTAGCATCCCTCTACGGGCCACCCCACCTGCTCCTCGGTCAACGTACGGATCACCAGGCGCAGTTGGCCCGCCTCGGGAGGTACGACATGATGCATCGCGGGAGACACCGCAGGCGGAAGCGGGGCAAAGCGCTGCGCGCGTTCCTGGCCGGAACCGCCCTCGCGCTCACCGCCGCGGCCACCATGATCAGCGCCTCGCAGGCCACCGTCGCCGCCGATCCGGGCGCCCTGAAGCCGCTGGCCACCGCCGCCGAGACCGACACCCTGCGGCTGCACGAGCAGTTGGAGCCGCGGTCCACTCTCGACCGGCTCGCCTCCGCGATGGGGCGCCCTGAGGGTGTCGGTGCCGTCCTCGCCGACGCCGACCACTCCCTGCGCACCGGGGCCGACTGCGCCCCGGCCGAGCGCAAGGCCCTGCCCGTCGAACCCGCGGCCACCCGCGCCTACTGCTGGGGCGCGGCCGACATCCGCTCCTGGCGGCCCGGCGCGGTCACCACCTCGGGCGACGCCGACGACGACGGCCTGTGGGGGCAGAACCGGGTGATCCTCTCCGCCTGGAGCCAGGGCGCCCACGATCTGGCCCGGGTCGCGTTCATCGACGCGAACGACATCGACCGTCTCACCTACACCTGGGTGCTGCTCGCCGTCCCGGTCGACGGCGGCCGCGACTACCGCGCGCTCGACTCGCAGGTCTCCGGCATGGTCTGGTACCAGGACAAACTGCTGGTCACCGCGGCCGACGGGCTGTACGTCTACGACATGAACCGCGTCCAGCGCGCCACCACGAACGCCTCCGCGGTCGGCCGGGTGACCGGCGGCTGGGCGGCGCACGGCAACCGCTGGGTACTGCCCGCCGTCGGCAGCTACCGCGCCGGCGCCACGCACCCCGACTATCTCTCCCTGGACCGCAGCACCTCCCCCGACAGCCTGGTGGCGAGCGACTGGGTCTCCACGGACAGCGACCGCGACGTCCGGCTGTGGCGGTACGACCTCACCCCGACCTCCGACCGCGCCGGGCTCCTCTCCACCGACGCGGCCGGGTACACGCCCGTCAATGAGGCATACGAGACGAAGGCCCCCGGCGTCGGAGCCGTGCTGTCGTACGACTCGGAGTGGTATCTGGGCCGTACGTCGGACGACCAGGACGGCCGCGGGACGCTGTGGCGGCAGGACGCGACCGGCGCCCGGGCCACCCGCTGCGGCACCGACGAGACGACCCGCTGCTGGAGCGGCGAGGCGGAGTCCCTTTCCTACTGGGAGGCGACCGGCGAGGTCTGGTCCCAGTCGGGCCGCATGCTGTTCGCACTGCCCCTGAGCACGATCGACAGATCCGTGAGCTAGATGATTGCCTGGGGGCATGCCCAACATCCCCGTGACCACCTGGTCCCTTGAGCAGACCGCCCCGACCGACCTCCTTCCGGCCGCCGCGCCGGAGGGTGATGTCCGGATCGTCCGCGCCGAGGTGCCCTCTCCCGAGTTCAGCCGTTTCCTCTACGCCTCCGTCGGCGGCGACATCCGCTGGATCGACCGGCTGGGATGGACGTACGCCCAGTGGGAGGAGCACCTGAACCGGCCGGGCGTGGAGACCTGGGTGGCCTACGACCGGGGGACGCCCGCGGGGTACGTGGAGCTGGAGCCGCAGGACGACGGGGTCGTGGAGATCGTCTACTTCGGGCTGATCCCGGGCTTCCGGGGCCGGCGGATCGGCGGCCATCTGCTGTCGTACGGCGCCGCGCGCGCCTGGGACCTGGCGGACCGCTGGCCGGGACTGACCGACACCAAGCGCGTGTGGCTGCACACGTGCAGCCTGGACGGCGAGCACGCGATGGCCAATTACCAGCGCCGGGGCTTCACGCTCTTCGACACCAAGGTCGAGGAGCAGCCGCAGGTGACCGCGCCGGGCCCCTGGCCGGGGGCGCACCCCGCCTGACCTCGGTCTCCCGCTCCGCCGCATAGCGCGGCTGACCTGCGCGGACAAGACCTCCCGCGGCGCATGTGATCGACACCACCCTTGTCTCGCTCTTCGAGACAAGGGTGTCCGCATGATGGACGAAGCTGGACTGTGTCCAGATCGCCGTGACACGCTTCCGTCATGTCTGGAACTGGAATTGCCTTGGTGAGTCGACGGCACGTCGACCTCGGCCGCATGTCCAGCGCCATCTGTCCGGCGCGCTAAGCATCCATCAGTGGCCTCCGGCCACGGGGCCGCAGCCGCCCGACATCTCCTGACTCTCTGTCTCCCCCTGCGCAATGCCGCGCACGCATTTCCATGCGCCTTTACGCGCAGGTCAGAGCCGCTTTCCCGTCTGTCCCGAAGGACGTAACCACCATGGCCGCCACCCCGCAGAAGCCTGCCGCCGCGACTCCCCGCCGCAAGGTGAGCCGTCACCGCGGTGAGGGCCAGTGGGCCGCGGGGCACCACACCCCGCTCAACGGCAACGAGCAGTTCAAGAAGGACGACGACGGTCTCAATGTGCGGACACGCATTGAGACGATCTACTCGAAGCGCGGCTTCGACTCGATCGACCCCAACGACCTGCGCGGCCGGATGCGCTGGTGGGGCCTCTACACCCAGCGCAAGCCCGGGATCGACGGCGGCAAGACCGCGATCCTGGAGCCGGAGGAGCTGGACGACAAGTACTTCATGCTGCGGGTGCGGATCGACGGCGGACGCCTCACCACCCAGCAGCTGCGGGTGATCGGCCAGATCTCCGAGGAGTTCGCGCGGGGCAGCGCGGACATCACCGACCGGCAGAACATCCAGCTGCACTGGATCCGCATCGAGGACGTCCCGGAGATCTGGAACCGTCTCGAGGCCGTCGGCCTGTCCACCACCGAGGCCTGCGGCGACACCCCGCGCGTCATCATCGGTTCGCCGGTCGCCGGGATCGCCGAGGACGAGATCATCGACGGCACCCTGGCGATCGACGAGATCCACGAGCGGTACATCGGCAGCAAGGAGTTCTCCAACCTGCCGCGCAAGTTCAAGACGGCGATCTCCGGCTCCCCGCTGCTGGACGTGGTCCACGAGATCAACGACATCGCGTTCGTCGGCGTCGAGCACCCCGAGCACGGCCCCGGCTTCGACCTGTGGGTCGGCGGCGGCCTGTCCACCAACCCCAAGCTGGGCGTCCGGCTCGGCGCCTGGGTGCCGCTGGAGGAAGTGCCCGAGGTGTGGGCCGGTGTGGTCGGCATCTTCCGCGACTGGGGCTACCGCCGGCTGCGCACCCGCGCCCGGCTGAAGTTCCTCGTCGCCGACTGGGGCCCGGAGAAGTTCCGGCAGGTCCTGGAGGACGACTACCTGAAGCGCAAGCTGGTCGACGGTCCCGCGCCCGCCGAGCCCTCGGGCCGCTGGCGCGACCACGTCGGTGTGCACAAGCAGAAGGACGGCCGCTACTACGTCGGCTTCGCGCCGCGCGTCGGCCGGGTCGACGGCGCCACCCTCACGAAGATCGCCGAGGCCGCCGAGGCCCACGGCTCGGGCCGGGTCCGGACCACCGTCGAGCAGAAGATGATCATCCTCGATGTCGAGGAGGCACAGGTCCAGCCGCTCGTCGAGGCCCTGGAGGCGCTCGACCTGACGGCCAGGCCCTCGTCCTTCCGGCGCGGCACCATGGCCTGCACCGGCATCGAGTACTGCAAGCTCGCCATCGTCGAGACCAAGGCGCGCGGCGCCGCGCTCATCGACGAACTGGAGCGCCGCATCCCGGACTTCGACGAGCCGCTCACGATCAACCTCAACGGCTGCCCGAACGCCTGCGCCCGTATCCAGGTGGCGGACATCGGTCTCAAAGGCCAGCTGGTCCTCAACGCGCAGGGCGAGCAGGTCGAGGGCTACCAGGTGCACCTCGGTGGCGCGCTGGGTCTGGAGGCCGGTTTCGGCCGCAAGGTCCGTGGCCTGAAGGTCACCTCCGAGGAACTGCCCGACTACGTCGAGCGGGTCCTGAAGCGGTTCCAGGCCGAACGCGAGGAGGGCGAGCGGTTCGCCGCCTGGGCCTCGCGCGCCTCGGAGGAGGCCCTCTCATGAGCGAGCGGGCCGCCCCCTTCTACTGCCCCTACTGCGGCGACGAGGACCTGCGCCCGTCCGAGCAGGGTCACGGCGCGTGGGAATGCGCGGCGTGCAACCGCGCATTCCAGCTGAAGTTCCTCGGGCTGCTCGCCCGGGGCCTTCAGACCGACGACGCAGGGGGAGACGAGATATGACCGCGGTTCAGGAAGACCGTACGACCGACGAGCTCAAGGCCCTCGCCGAGCAGGCGGGCCGTGACCTGGAGGACGCCTCCGCCCTGGAGATCCTCCAGTGGGCGGTCGACACCTTCGGCAAGCGCTTCTGCGTGACCTCCTCGATGGAGGACGCGGTCGTCGCCCATCTCGCGTCCCGCGCGATGAAGGGCGTGGACGTCGTCTTCCTCGACACCGGCTACCACTTCGAGGAGACCATCGGCACCCGGGACGCGGTCGAGGCCGTGATGGACGTCAACGTCATCACGCTCACCCCGCGCCAGACGGTCGCCGAGCAGGACGCGGAGTACGGCCCCAAGCTGCACGACCGCGACCCCGACCTGTGCTGCAAGCTGCGCAAGGTCCAGCCCCTGGAGCAGGGCCTGACGAACTACCTGGCCTGGGCGACCGGCCTGCGCCGCGACGAGTCGCCGACCCGGGCGAACACCCCGGTCGTCGGCTGGGACGAGAAGCGGCAGAAGGTCAAGATCTCCCCGATCGCCCGCTGGACCCAGGACGACGTGGACGCGTACGTAGCCGAGCACGGTGTGCTCACCAACCCGCTGCTGATGGACGGTTACGCCTCGGTCGGCTGCGCTCCCTGCACCCGCCGGGTGCTGGAGGGCGAGGACGCGCGCGCCGGCCGCTGGGCGGGGCGCGGCAAGACCGAGTGCGGGCTGCACGGATGACGACGACACCTCAGGAGAACCAAGTGACGACCGGAGCCACCGTCTGGCTCACGGGTCTGCCGAGTGCCGGCAAGACCACCATCGCGTACGAGCTGGCCGGCCGGCTGCGCGAGGAGGGCCACCTCGTCGAGGTGCTCGACGGCGACGAGATCCGCGAGTTCATCTCCGCGGGCCTCGGCTTCAGCCGCGAGGACCGGCACACCAACGTGCAGCGCATCGGCTTCCTCGCCGAGCTTCTGGCACGTAACGGCGTCAAAGCCCTTGTCCCGGTGATCGCGCCGTACGCGGACAGCCGCGAGGCGGTGCGCAAGCGTCACCAGGAGAGCGGGGCCGCCTACGTCGAGGTGCACGTGGCGACTCCGGTCGAGGTGTGCAGCGAGCGCGATGTGAAGGGTCTGTACGCCAAGCAGGCCGCGGGCGAGCTGACCGGGCTGACGGGTGTCGACGACCCGTACGAGGCTCCCGAGTCGCCCGATCTGCGGATCGAGTCCCAGAACCAGACCGTCCAGGAGTCCGCGGCCGCGGTCCACGCGCTGCTCACCGAGAGGGGACTGGCATGACGACGACCGTCACGGCGGTGACGGAGGGCACGCAAGCTCCGTACGCCCTCTCGCACTTGGACGCGCTGGAGTCCGAGGCCGTCCACATCTTCCGTGAGGTGGCGGGTGAGTTCGAGCGGCCGGTGATCCTCTTCTCCGGCGGCAAGGACTCCATCGTCATGCTGCACCTGGCGCTGAAGGCGTTCGCCCCGGCGGCGGTCCCCTTCTCGCTGCTGCACGTGGACACCGGGCACAACTTCCCCGAGGTCCTTGAGTACCGGGACCGGGCGGTGGCCAAGCACGGGCTGCGGCTGCATGTCGCTTCCGTGCAGGACTACATCGACCGGGGTGTCCTGAAGGAGCGTCCGGACGGCACCCGCAACCCGCTCCAGACGCTGCCGCTGACCGAGAAGATCCAGTCGGAGAAGTTCGACGCGGTCTTCGGCGGCGGGCGACGGGACGAGGAGAAGGCCCGCGCCAAGGAGCGGGTGTTCTCGCTGCGGGACGAGTTCTCGCAGTGGGACCCGCGACGGCAGCGGCCCGAGCTGTGGAACCTCTACAACGGGCGGCACGCCCCCGGTGAGCACGTCCGCGTCTTCCCGCTGTCCAACTGGACCGAGCTGGACGTCTGGCAGTACATCGCCCGCGAGGGCATCGAGCTGCCGGAGATCTACTTCGCGCACGAGCGTGAGGTGTTCCAGCGGGCCGGCATGTGGCTGACCGCCGGCGAGTGGGGCGGCCCGAAGGAGACGGAGACCGTCGAGACCCGCCTGGTGCGCTACCGCACGGTCGGCGACATGTCCTGCACCGGTGCCGTGGACTCCGACGCCGTGACGCTGGAGCAGGTCATCACGGAGATCGCCGCCTCCCGGCTCACCGAGCGCGGCGCGACCCGCGCCGACGACAAGATGTCCGAGGCCGCGATGGAAGACCGTAAGCGCGAGGGGTACTTCTAAGCATGAGCACGACCACTTCCGAGGCGCTCTCGGAGACGACCCTGCTGCGGTTCGCGACCGCGGGCTCCGTCGACGACGGCAAGTCCACCCTCGTCGGCCGGCTGCTGCACGACTCCAAGTCGGTCCTCACCGACCAGCTGGAGGCCGTCGAGCGTGCCTCCGCGTCGCGCGGCCAGGAAGGCCCCGACCTCGCGCTCCTCACGGACGGTCTGCGCGCCGAGCGGGAGCAGGGCATCACGATCGACGTGGCGTACCGCTACTTCGCCACGGCCAAGCGGCGGTTCATCCTCGCCGACACGCCCGGCCACGTGCAGTACACCCGCAACATGGTGACGGGTGCCTCCACGGCCGAGCTGACGGTGATCCTCATCGACGCCCGCAACGGCGTCGTCGAGCAGACCCGGCGGCACGCCGCCCTCGCGGCGCTGCTGCGGGTGCCGCACGTGGTCCTCGCGGTCAACAAGATGGACCTCGTCGACTACCAGGAGTCCGTGTTCGCCGCGATCGCCGAGGAGTTCACGGCGTACGCGACCGAGCTGGGCGTCCCCGAGGTCACCGCGATCCCGATCTCGGCGCTCGCGGGTGACAACGTGGTGGAGCCGTCCGCCAACATGGACTGGTACGGCGGCCCGACCGTCCTGGAGCACCTGGAGACGGTCCCGGTCACCCACGATCTGAGCCACTGCCACGCGCGCCTGCCCGTGCAGTTCGTCATCCGCCCGCAGACCGCCGAGCACCCCGACTACCGGGGGTACGCCGGTCAGATCGCGGCCGGTTCCTTCCGCGTCGGCGAGGCGGTCACCGTGCTGCCCTCGGGGCACGCCTCGAAGATCGCCGGCATCGACCTGCTCGGTCAGCCCGTCGACGTCGCCTGGACCACGCAGTCGGTGACCGTCCTCCTGGAGGACGACATCGACATCTCGCGCGGCGACCTCATCGTGCCCAGCAAGGACGCGCCGCCGACCACCCAGGACATCGAGGCGACGGTGTGCCACGTCGCCGACGCCCCGCTGACCGTCGGCCACCGCGTGCTGCTCAAGCACGGCACCCGCACGGTCAAGGCGATCGTCAAGGACATCCCCTCCCGCCTCACGCTCGACGACCTGTCCCTGCACCCGCACCCGGGACAGCTCGTCGCCAACGACATCGGCCGGGTGAAGATCCGCACCGCGGAACCGCTGCCGGTGGACTCCTACGCCGACTCGCGGCGCACGGGCTCGTTCATCCTGATCGACCCGAGCGACGGCACCACGCTCACCGCGGGCATGGTCGGCGAGTCGTTCGCCTCCCCCGAGCCCGTCAAGGACGCGGCCGAGGACGACGGGTGGGACTTCTGACATGAACTCCACGGACTACTTCTCCACGTTCGCCAAGGAGGGCGGCCGCGTCGGCAGCGGTGACCTCGGCAGCGGACAGGGCGGAGTCGCGCGATGTGCGCGATGACGTACGCGCACTGCCTGCGCGCCCTGTCCCCCCACCCGACGTCCCGGAAGCGACGAAGACCTGCCGACCTCCCGGCCACGACCTGAAAGACCGTGACCGCCGGGCCTCCGAGAGGAACACCTCCCGTGCCTGTCAACCGCTCAACCTTCCTTCGCCGCGGCGCTGCCGTGGTCGCCGCTCTTCCGCTGCTGGCGCTCGGCGCCTGCGGGTACGGGTCGGACTCCAAGGACGACGACTCCAAGGCGAAGGTCGCCGCCGGCTCCGAGAAGATCGACGGACTCGACTCCGTCAAGATCGGCTACTTCGGCAACCTGACCCACGCCACCGCGCTGGTCGCCAACCAGAAGGGCTACTTCCAGAAGGAGCTCGGCGCCACGGAGGCGAAGTACCAGGTCTTCAACGCCGGCCCGTCCGAGATCGAGGCCCTCAACTCGGGCTCCATCGACATCGGCTGGATCGGCCCCTCCCCGTCGATCAACGGCTACACCAAGTCCAAGGGCACCAACCTGCGCATCATCGGCGGTTCGGCGTCCGGCGGTGTGAAGCTCGTCGTCAACCCCAAGAAGATCAAGTCCCTGAAGGACGTCAAGGGCAAGAAGATCGCCACCCCGCAGCTCGGCAACACGCAGGACGTGGCGTTCCTCAACTGGATCGCGGACCAGGGCTGGAAGGTCGACGCCGAGAGCGGCAAGGGCGACGTGTCGGTCATCCGCACCGACAACAAGGTCACCCCGGACGCCTACAAGGCCGGTTCCCTCGACGGCGCCTGGGTCCCGGAGCCGACCGCGTCGAAGCTGGTCGCCGAGGGCGCGAAGGTGCTGCTCGACGAGTCGGACCTGTGGCCGGACAAGAAGTTCGTGATCACGAACATCATCGTGTCGCAGAAGTTCCTCAAGGCGCACCCGAAGGCGGTCGAGGCGGTCCTGAAGGCCTCCGTCGAGACCAACAAGTGGATCAACGCCAACCCGGACGAGGCGAAGGCCGCGGCGAACAAGCAGCTGGAGGCCGACTCCGGCAAGGCGCTCCCGGCCGAGGTCCTGGACCCGGCGTGGAAGTCCATCCAGTTCACCAACGACCCGCTGGCCTCCACCCTCAACACCGAGGCGGAGCACGCGGTGAAGGCCGGTCTGCTGGAGGACCCGCTGCTCAAGGGCATCTACGACCTGACGCTGCTGAACAAGGTTCTCAAGGCCGACGGTGAGAGCACCGTCGACGACGCCGGGCTCGGCGTCAAGTAAGCCCTGATTCCCGAGAGTTCCCAGGAGGTGACGACCATGGCCACCGCGATTGCCAAGGCCGAGCAGGCCGAGTCGGTCGAGTACGCCGCCCGCATCGAGCATGTCTCGAAGTCCTTCGGCGGCCCCGCCGGGCAGCAGCTCGTCCTCGACGACATCACCCTCGATGTCGCGCCGGGCGAGTTCGTCACCCTCCTGGGGGCCTCGGGCTGTGGCAAGTCCACGCTGCTCAACCTGGTGGCGGGTCTCGACGACCCGAGCGCCGGCAGCATCAAGACCGACGGGCGACCGGCTCTGATGTTCCAGGAGCACGCCCTGTTCCCGTGGCTGACCGCGGGCAAGAACATCGAACTCGCCCTGAAACTGGGCGGAGTTCCGAAGAACGACCGGCGCGCCCGCGCCGAGGAACTGCTCGAACTGGTCCGGCTGCAGGGCTCGTACGGCAAGCGGGTGCACGAGCTGTCCGGCGGTATGCGCCAGCGGGTGGCGCTCGCCCGGGCGCTGGCCCAGGAGAGCCGGCTGCTGCTCATGGACGAGCCGTTCGCGGCGCTGGACGCGATCACGCGGGACGTGCTGCACGACGAACTGACCCGGATCTGGGAGGAGACGGGACTGTCCGTCCTGTTCGTCACGCACAACGTGCGCGAGGCGGTGCGGCTCGCGCAGCGGGTCGTCCTGCTGTCGTCGCGGCCGGGCCGGATCGCGCGCGAGTGGACGGTGGACATCCCGCAGCCGCGCCGCATCGAGGACGCCCCCGTGGCCGAACTGTCCCTTGAGATCACCGAACAACTGCGTGGGGAGATCCGCCGTCATGGCCAGCAGTGACACCAAGTCGGGCCTGACCGACACGCGCCAGGCGCGGGCCGACGGCAACCATCAGATCGCCGGTCTGGAGGCCGGTCTGGACGCCCTGGAGATCGTCGCCACCGCGCGGACGCCCTTCACGGTGACCGCCCGCACCAAGCTCCTGCCGCCGCTCGTGGCGACCGCCGTGGTGCTGGTGATCTGGCAGGGGCTGATCACCTTCAACATCGTCACCGACCCGACCAAGCTGCCCTCCCCCAGCGACGTGGCGACCGAGTTCAAGGACGCCTGGCTGGAAGGCAAGCTCCTCGGCTACATCTGGACCAGCGTCGAGCGCGGTCTGCTCGGCTTCCTGCTGGCCCTCGCCATCGGCACCCCGCTCGGTCTGGTCGTGGCCCGGGTGAAGTTCGTCCGGGCGGCCATCGGGCCCGTCCTCTCCGGCCTCCAGTCGCTGCCGTCGGTGGCGTGGGTGCCGCCGGCCGTGCTGTGGCTGGGCCTGAACAACTCGATGATGTACGCGGTGATCCTGCTCGGCGCGGTCCCCTCCATCGCCAACGGTCTCGTCTCCGGCATCGACCAGGTGCCGCCGCTGTTCCTGCGGGCGGGCCGCACGATGGGCGCGACCGGCTGGAAAGGTGCCTGGCACATCGTGCTGCCGGCCGCGCTGCCCGGCTATCTCGCCGGTCTGAAGCAGGGCTGGGCCTTCTCCTGGCGCTCGCTGATGGCGGCGGAGATCATCGCCTCCTCGCCCGACCTGGGCATCGGTCTGGGCGCGCTCCTGGAGAACGGCCGCAACGCCAGCTCCATGCCGATGATCTTCGAGGCGATCTTCCTGATCCTGTTCGTCGGCATCGCCGTCGACCTGCTGATCTTCAGCCCGCTGGAGCGGCGGGTGCTGCGCAGCCGCGGTCTGCTGGTGAAGGGGTAAGTCCGTTGTTCAGGAAGCCCGTTCTCCTCGTCATCGCCCACGGCAGCCGCGATCCGCGGCACGCCGCGACGGTGCACGCTCTCGTCCGCCGGGTGCGCGCGCTGCGCCCGGACGTACGGGTGGAGACGGGCCTCCTGGACTTCAACATCCCGTCCGTCCAGGGGGTGTTGGAGTCACTGGCGGCGGAGGGCGTACGCGATGTCGTCGCCCTTCCCCTCCTGCTGACCCGCGCGTTCCACGCCAAGGCGGACATCCCGGCGGTGCTGCGGGACGCGCCGCCGCAGCTGCGGATCCGGCAGGCCGAGGTGCTCGGTCCGTCGCCGTTGCTGCTGTCCGCCCTCGAACGGCGGCTGTACGAGGCGGGGCTGACGCCCGCCGACAAATCCTCGACCGGGGTCGTGCTGGCCTCGGCGGGGTCCACGGACCCGGAGGCGATCGCAGTGATCGCAGACATCGCGCGGGAGTGGCGGCACACCGGTTGGTGCGCCGTGCGACCTGCGTTCGCCTCCGCTGCTCTTCCTCGGACCGAGGACGCGGTACGGGAGTTGAGGGCGCTGGGGTGTTCCCGGGTGGCCGTCGCTCCGTATGTGCTTGCTCCCGGATTTCTGCCCGACCGGATCGCGCGGGGTGCGGTGGAGGCGGATGTGCTGGGGGATGTGCTCGGGGCTTCGGCTGAGGTGGCGCGGGTTTTGCTGGAGCGGTATGACGAGGCTCGGGTGCCTTCGCTGGCCGTCGTGGGCGCGTAGTCGTCTGCGGGCCGTGGGGGCTGGTCGCGCCCACACGGCGGAGCCGCACATCGATACAGCCCCGCGCCCCCTCAGGTCTCTAGCGGCACAGGGCGTTTCCCAGTGCCGTACGCGCGTACCGTACGACCCTCCCGTTGCGCGTTCTGCTGAGCAGTCCCGCGTCGTACAGCACCGCCAGATGCTGGCTGACGGCGCCCGGCGTGACATTCAGGCGGTGGGCCAGTTCGGTCGTCGAGGCGGGGTCCGCGAGGAGCAGCAGGAGTCGGGCTCTGGGGCGGCCCAGCAGCCGGGCCAGGGCGTCGTCGGTGACCGGCGGCGGTTCCGCGGAGAGCGTGGCGCTGCCGCGGGCCGGATAGATGATCGTGGGCGGCCGGGCGGGGTCGATCAGCGGCTGGGCGCCGCGGGCGAACAGGGACGGCAGCAGCACGAGCCCCCGACCTGCGATGCTCATGTCGGTCCACGGCGCCTGGAGCATGAAGTCGTCGGTGGAGAGCCGGAGTTGGCCGTCCACCCAGCTGAGCCGCCGGTCGAGCCCCGCGAACAGAGCCCCGGCGCCCTGCTCGGCGAGCACCCGGGCCTGGTGGGCGAGGTCGGCCTCCATGATGCTCTGCACGCGCGGCCACCAGTCGGCGGCCAGGCAGGCGTGCCAGTACGCGTCGAGGGCGGCCACGATCCGGTCGAGGAAGCGGTCCGGCTCGGCCAGTCCGCGGGCGACGACCGGCGGCAGCGCGCTCTCGGTGCGGTAGGCGGCCCGGAAGTCGGAGTCGAGGAGGTGCGGCGGGGTGGCGCGGAGCCGGTCGAGCTCGTCGGCGAAGGCGGGGCGGGCGCGTTCGGGGCGGGGGGTCAGACAGTCCGGCACCCACAGCCAGGGCGTGGTCAGCGCGCTGAGCAACTCGTGGTCGAGGGCGTCCAGGCGGGGGCGGATGCGGCGCAGCCACGGCCGGTGGTGGGGGTAGCGCGCGGGGTCGTGCAGACAGCGCAGGGAGAACACCGTCTCCTGGAGCGGGGAGTACGCGAAGGAGGTGGTGGCGAGGTCGTCGACGGCGAAGCGGAACTCGATCATTGAGTGCCACGCTAAATCATTGTCGGTGCGATGCCGCCCCCGGGTGTGATGTCCGCATGACCACGACACCCGTCACCACCCCCGCCGCGGACCCCGCCGCCGCCCCCGAGCCACGCCCCTCCCGGCTCCCCACCGACCCCACGCTCCGCCGCGCCGCCCTGCTGACCGCCGCCAACTCCCTCGGCAACGGCCTCTACTTCCCGCTCGGCGTCCTGTACTTCACCCGTATCGTCGGCCTCGACGCGACCTCGGTCGGCCTCGGCATGACGGGCGCGGGGCTGGTCGGCGTCGCGGCCGGGGTGCCGGCCGGCCGGGCCGCGGACCGGTGGGGCGCCCGGCGCGTGGGGGCGTGGCTGTGGGCCGGGACGGGCGTGGCGACGGCCGCGTACGTCTTCGTGCACTCGTACGTCGGTTTCCTCGTCGCGGTGGTCTGCGCCACCGGGCTCCAGATGGCGAGCCGCGGGGTGCAGGGCGCGATCTACGCCGATGTGCTGCCCGCCGCTACCCGGGTGGAGGCGCGGGCGTATCTGCGGATGGTCACCAATGTCTTCATGGGCGTGGGCGGCGCGTTCGGCGCGATCGCCCTCCAACTCGACACGAGGGGCGCGTATGTGACGGTCATTCTGGTCAACGCGGTGTCCTTCGCGGGTCCCGCGCTGCTGCTGCCCCGGCTGCCGCTGGCCCCGCACGCCCTGGACCGCAAGGCCCCCGAGCCCGGCGCCCCGGCGGCCGACCGCTGGCGTGCGGTGCGCGACCTGCCGTTCCTCGCGGTGACGGTGCTGAACGCGATCCTCGTCGTGCAGTACACGCTGTCGGAGGTCGGGCTGCCGCTGTGGATCGTGCAGCGGACCGAGGCACCGCGCTGGACGGCGGCCCTGCTGATGATCCTCAACTGTGTGCTGGTGGCACTGCTCCAGGTGCGGGTGGCCCGCAGCGCCTCCCAAGTCCCCACCGCGGTCCGGGCGATGCGCTGGTCGGGGCTGCTTCTCACGGTGGCCTGCGCGGCGTACGCGGTGTCGGCGGGCCTGTCCCCGGTGTGGGCGGTGCTGGCGCTGACGGTCGGCGCGATCGTGCAGGTCTTCGCCGAGGTGTTGTCGGCGGCGGGCGGCTGGACCCTCGGCTACGAGCTGGCCGACGCCCGCGTCCACGGTGTCTACCAGGGTGTGTTCGGCGCGGGCATGTCGGCGGGCATGATGGCGGGCCCCGCCCTGGTCACGGTGACCGCGATCCAGCACGGCAGGGCGGGCTGGGCGATCCTCGGCGTCCTATTCGCCGTCGCGGGCCTCGCGGTGGGCCCGGCGGTGACGTGGGCGCTGCGGAACGGGGAGTGGCGGGGCGACAAGGCCTAGTCGAAGCTGAGCCCTCCGGTCCGGGTGCGCTTGAGTTCGAAGAAGTCGGGGTCCGTGGCCAACACCCGGAAACTGTCGAAGAGTTGCGCCGCCCGGGCACCCCGCGGGATCGCCCGCAGCACCGGCCCGAACCACACCGTGCCGTCGACGTGCAGCGTGGGTGTGCCCACATAGCCGCCGGAGTCGGGCTCGACGCCCGCCTCGTGGCTGCGGCGGACGGCCTCGTCGTACCCGGTGTCGTGCGCGGCGGCGGCGAGATCGCCCGCGAGCCCGAGCTCGGCGAGGGACTCGGTGACGACGGCGTCGAAGTCCTCCTGCTTCCGCTCGTGGATACGGGTGCCGAAGGCCGTGTAGAGGTCACGGAGCACCTTCTCCCCGTGGCGTTCCGCGGCTGCCACGGCGACCCGCACCGGACCGATCGACTTGTCCACCAACTCGCGGTACCAGTCCGGGAGTTCATTGCCGATGTTGTGCAGGTACAGGCTCATCGCGTGGAAGCGGAGGTCGAGGGGGCGCTCCCGCTCGACCTCCAGCAGCCAGCGGGAGGTGATCCAGGCGAAGGGGCAGGCGGGGTCGAACCAGAAGTCGACGCGGGTGGGTTCTGCGGTGGTCATGATGTCGACGGTAATGGCTCATTGGCCCAGTGTCCTGGTCCAATCAGGCGCTGTTCCAGTGGTCCACTTCTTCTCAAGCGCCCCTTGAGTGGTCCACTTCCTCCCCCGCGAGCCGGACCAGCTCCCCCACCGGCATCGACCCCGGCGCCCGGTGCTCCCGCGCGCAGGTGTTGGCGAGCCGCTGGAGCAGGTCGTTGAGCGGGGTGGGGACGCCGTGCAGGCGGCCGAGGAGGGCGATCTCGCCGTTGAGGTAGTCGGCCTCGATGGTGCCGGTGCCGCGGTTCAGGGACTGCCAGGAGGAGCCGCCGCGCGGGACGCCGTCGAGCGGCTCGAAGGTGATCTTGTCGCCGCGGGCGGCCCGTTCCTCCTCGGCGCTCACATACGCGATGCCGGCGGCGTCCAGCACGGCCGCGCCCTCGGCCCGTGTGCGGGCGACCAGGTCCTCCGCCTCCGGGGCGGACACCGGGCCGCTCACGGCCTCCACCGCGTTGACGAGGTTGGCGAGCAGTTTGGCGTACTGCCAGCGGGCCACGTCCGGCACGACCGGCGCCTCGAAGTGGGACCTCTCCAGGTCGGCGGCGATCAGACGGGCGGTCTCGTCGGTGCCGTGCGGGTGGCGGCCGAGGTGGAGGATGCCGCTCAGCGGGGCGCTGGCGGCGCTGACGACGCCGGGCTCGACGAGCGTGCAGGGCAGCCAGACGCAGACGCCGTACACCCTCCGGAACGTCCGCAGGGCCAGCCGCTGGCTCTCCACGCCGTTCTGCGCGCAGACCACTGGCAGCCGCTCGGCGGCCGTGCCCCCGCCTGCGACCGGGGCCGGCCCCCAGGTCCGCAGCGCGGCCTCGCTGTCCTGGGTCTTCACGGCGAGGACGAGCACGTCGTCGGCGCGCAGGTCGCCGAGTTCGGCCGGTCCCTCGACGACGGGCAGCCGATGGGTGAACTCCCCGTCGGGCACCAGGAGTCGCAGCCCGCGCTCACGCAGCGCCGCCCGGTGCGCGCCCCGCGCCACGAGCACGACCTCGTGCCCCGACCCGGCGAGCCGCCCACCGACGACGCCTCCGACCGCTCCTGCCCCGATGATGATGTAGCGCATGCTCCGAGCCTCGCACAGTTGACCTTGCCCCTGGGTGAAGGATCAGAGTCCCCGGCATGGACGACTATCTGGGCCAGACGGTCTTCAGCGACCCCGGCGATCTCGACGTCGGCATGCTCCCGGCGGACCCCGGCCAACTGGCCTCCCTGGTGCGCGGGTTGATCATCCACCGGCTGGAGGGACCGCGCCTCGGCTACGACATCCCGCAGGACCGGCTGCACGAGGACGCCGAGTCGCGGTACGTCACCGAGATCCTGCGCGTCCTGCGCGAGCGCCGGGACGTGCCGCTCACCGAACAACGGGCGCCGCACGAGCGGTTCGTGGGCACCTGCCGGGACTTCTCGCTGCTGCTGTGCTCGCTGTTGCGGGCCACGGGGACCCCGTCCCGCATCCGTGGCGGCTTCGCGACCTACTTCGTGGAGGGCTTCCTGGAGGACCACTGGGTCACCGAGTACCGGCTGCCGGACGGGAGTTGGCGGCTGGTCGACCCGCAGGTGCTGCACCCGTCGTACGAGGTGCCGTTCGATCCGCTGGACGTGCCGCGGGCCCGGTTCCTGGTGGCGGCGGAGGTCTGGCGGGGCTGCCGGGAGGGGCGGATCGATCCCGCGCGGTGCGGTTTCCACTCGGTCGACCGGCTCCGGGGGCTGTGGCTGGTCCGCGCGCGGCTGCTCCAGGACCTGGCCGCGCTCGGCGGGGTGGAACTGCTGCCCTGGGACGGCTGGGGTCCCCGCCAGGTCATGGACGACGCGGATCTCACCGCCGAGGACCTCGCGCTCATGGACGCGGCGGCACGCGACGGGGAGCCGGTGGCCGTGCCGGACGCGATCACCTCGTACACGACCTACACCGGCGTCCGGCAGATCACTCTGCGGCGGTCATCTCCACCAGCTTGAGCACGGTGTTCCAGTTGCGGCTCGTGGCGATCAGGCCCTTGTTCACGCGGGGCTTGGCGAGTTGCTCGGCGAGTTTGGAGCGGCCCAGGCCGTCGGGGGCGTACAGGTACAGGGCGCGGTCGCCGAGGCGGAACTCCTCGGGGAGGAAGGCCTGTTGGTCGATGCCGGCGAAGCGGTCCGCGTCGATGGGGGCGGAGAAGTACGTGACGTGCAGCTGCTTGGCCTCCAGTTCGGCGGCCGGGAAGGGGCAGTCGTCGGCGATCGCGGCGAGGTAGGCGTGGTCGCGGACGATGACGTCCACGGAGAAGCCGAAGGTCTTCTCGATCGCGGCGGTGATCTCGGCCGCGAGGGACTCCTCGTCACCGTGGTCGGCGGTGAAGACCGCCTGGCCGCTCTGGAGGTAGGTCCGCACCCCTGAGTGTCCGAGGCCCTCCATCAGGGTGCGCAGGTCGGCCATCGGGACCTTCTTCGCGCCGACCACGTTGATCCCGCGCAGCAGCGCCGCATACGTCGTCATGCGCTCACCATAGGACGACCGTGTGTAGTTGTAGGGGACATACTCCTCCCCAGTGCGGAGACGGCCCTGGTCCGCGAGGACGAGCCGCTCACCTGCACTTCACCGGGGAGCACGACGTGATGGCTTTATCCGGCCCATACCTTCGAAACGAAAGGTGGCGGCAGGGGGTCGCGACCGCGGTCGAGGGGGCAAGCCCGTCATGGGGAACGGAGAAACAAGGGTGCGGGGCCTGGCGGCCCGGGCCGGCGGCTGGAGTGCCCGGCACCGCTGGGCCGCGGTCGGCATCTGGGTGCTGTTCGTGGTCCTGGCCATGGGCCTCGGTTCGGCGGCGGGCCGGGTCGACGTCAAGGACAGCGACCAGCTGAAGGGCGAGACCCACACCGCCGCGAAGATCATCGAGGACGCCGGGATCGACGAGCCCGCCAGTGAGACGGTGCTCATCCAGGCCAAGGACGCCGGCGGAAAGGCGACCGACGCGGACTTCAGGGCCGCCGTCGCCGCCGTGATGAAGGCGGTCGAAGGCACCGGCAAGGTCACCGACGTGACCTCGCCGTACGACACGAAGACGATCTCGAAGGACGGCCGCAGCGCGCTCGTGCAGTTCGACATGCGCGGCGAGGCGGACACCGCGGGCGACCGGGTCGAGCCGGTACTGAAGGCCGTGGAGGAGGTGCAGAAGGAGCACGGGTCGCTGCGGATCGAGGAGATCGGCGGCGCGAGCATGATGAAGACGTTCTCCGACGCGTTCGGCGACGACTTCGAGAAGGCCGAGCTCTCCGCCGTGCCGGTGGCCCTCGGCATCCTGCTCATCGCCTTCGGCGCGCTGGTCGCGGCCCTGCTGCCGGTGCTGCTCGCCGTCAGCGCGATCATGGCGACGATGGGTCTGATGGGCATCGTCAGCCATGTGATGCCGATGAGCGACACCGCCAACTCCGTGATGCTGCTGGTCGGTCTGGCCGTGGGCGTCGACTACTGCCTGTTCTATCTGCGCCGGGAGCGCGAGGAGCGGCAGGCCGGGCGGGACTCCCGGACCGCCCTGCGGATCGCCGCCGCCACCAGTGGCCGCGCGATCATCGTCTCGGGTGTCACGGTGTGCGTGGCGATGGCGGGGATGCTGTTCACCGGGCTTGCCGAGTTCGAGGCGATGGGCCTGGCCTCGCTGATGGTCGTGGCGGTCGCCATGGTCGGTTCCGTGACCGTGCTGCCCGCGCTGCTGTCACTCCTTGGCGAGCGGGTCGAGAAGGGCAAGATCCCCTGGCTGCACCCGGAGAGCCGGCTGCGTCGCAAGCGGGCCGGGAACCGGGAGAGCCGGTTCTGGACCGCGGTGCTGAAGGGCGTCCTCGCCAAGCCGCTCGTCTACGTCGTGGTCGCCGCCGGTGCCCTGCTCGCCATCGCGGCCCCCGCGCTCGGCATGAAGACCCAGAACCTCACCCTGGACCAGGAGTTCGGCGACTCGCTGCCGATCGTGCAGACCTACAACAGGGTCAACGCCTCCTTCCCCGGAGGTTCCGAGCCGGCCGAGGTGATCGTCAAGGCCGCCGACATCAACGCCCCCGAAGTCACCGCCGCACTGGCCGACTTCAAGGCGCGGGCGATCTCCTCGGGCGCCTCCCGGGGCCCGGTCGAGATCAAGCTGCACGATGCGCAGAACCTCGCCTTCGTGTACGTCCCGCTGGTGGGCGGCTCCGACTTCGACAAGGCCGGTCAGAGCCTGGACAAGCTGCGCGACGAGGTCCGTCCGGCCACCCTCGGCAAGGTGGAAGGGCTCCAGGCGCCGATCACCGGACAGGTCGCCGGGTCCAAGGACTTCAACGACCAGCTGACCGGAGCGGTCGTCCCGGTCTTCGCGTTCGTCATCATCTTCGCCTTCGTCCTGATGCTGCTGTCGTTCCGCTCGCTGACCGTCGCGATCACCTCGATCGTGCTCAACCTGCTGTCGGTGGGCGCGGCCTACGGAATCCTCGTCGCGGTCTTCCAGCACGGCTGGGGCGCGTCCTTGGTGGGCGCGGAGGGGGTCGGCGCCATCATCACCTGGCTGCCGCTGTTCCTCTTCGTGATCCTGTTCGGCCTGTCGATGGACTACCACGTGTTCGTGGTCTCGCGGATCCGTGAGGCCCGACTGAAGGGCCGTACGACGAAGGACGCGATCCAGCACGGCGTGGTCACCACGGCCGGCGTCGTCACCAGCGCCGCCGTCATCATGGTCGCCGTGTTCGCCATCTTCGGGACGCTGTCCATGCAGTCCATGAAGCAGATGGGCGTGGGCCTGGCGGCCGCGGTGCTCATCGACGCGACGATCATCCGGGGTGTGCTGCTCCCGGCGGTCATGGCCCTGCTCGGCGAGCGCAACTGGTACCTGCCGAAGTGGCTGCACCGGCTGCCCGACCTCACGCACGACGAGGCGGCGGACGTCGTGGCGCACGAGGTGGAGGAGCCTGTCCGGGTGTAACGCCCGCGGCGGACACGCAGGGCCCGTTGGTCACCGGGGAGCCAACGGGCCCTGCGCGTTGTGTCATCGGGCTTTACCGGGCGGGCGGTTGGGCCTTCGCTATCGGGCGGGCGGTTGGGCTTTCGCTATCGGGCGGGCAGTTCGGCCTCGATGAGGTCGGCTGCCCGCCGTGTGCCGCCCTCCTCGGCCATCCCGGCCTGGATGTCCTTCAGCCGCCGGGCGACCTCGGGGTCGTCGACAAGGGCGAGAGCCAGGGCCCGCAGGGTCTCGGCGGTGGCCTCCTCGGTGGCGACCTGCCGGGCCACGCCCAGCGCCTGGAGCATGTCCGCGTTGCCGAACTGGTCCACGGCCTGCGGTACGGCGATCATCGGCGTGCCGGTCGCGAGGCCCTCCTGGCTGCCGCCGGCGCCGGCGTGGGTGACGAACAGGTCGGCCTGCCGCAGCACCGCCAACTGCGGTACCCACGAGGCCACTTCGACGTTCGCCGGGATGTCCCCCAGCTCGGCCGGGTCCACGCTCGCGCCGATCTGGAGCACCAGATGCCAGCCGGGCAGCTCGCCGAAGGCCTTCACGCACTCCCGGTAGAAGCCGGGCTGCTTGGTGAAGGCCGACCCGAGCGACACGAGCACGACCTTGTCCACGCCGGCGGGCCGCTGCCACTCCCCCTCCGCGCCGCGGTCGCCCTGGCAGGCGCCGACGAAGGAGTACACGCGCTCGTCGACCCGGTCGGCGTGCGGCTGAAGGGCCTTGGGGATGAGGACGATCGACCGGTCGGGCCGGCCGGCGAACCGGTCGGGGTGCAGGGTGATCCCGTTCTCCTCCAGCCAGCCCTGGAAGCGGGCGTAGTACGCCTGCCCCCGCTCGGTCTGCTTCGGCTCCGCCCACATCGGCTCGGCGACCTCCTCCTCGTAGCCCTCCCAGGCCACGAGGTTGGGCGAGAGCGAGACCGCGGGCACGCCCCAGCGGTGGGCGAGCACCCGGGCCGGGTAGGAGGTGATGTCGTGCAGGACGAGGTCCGGTTCGTCCCCCTCGTACGCCTCGATCAGCTGGGGCAGCGCCTGGACGGCGTCGGCGAGGAACGGTTCGACGTTGTCGAGGAGGGTGCTGCCCCATTCCTCCGGGTCGGCGCCGGGCCCGGGCAGGGTGGAGTTCCAGAGCCGGGGCTCGGCGCCGGTCGCGGCGACCTTCTCCGCGAACACCGGCGGGATCGCGTACGTCACCCGGTGGCCGCGTGCGACGAGCTCGCGGATGACGTCGAGGCTCGGGTTCACGTGGCCGTGGGCGGCGACGGAGAACATGGCGATGTGTGCGGGAGTGGTCATGCCGTCCAAGCTAGGCGAGACGAGACGTCTCGTGCAACTAATTAAGACGCGTGTGCAGCCGCAGCCGCTGCGCCGGGCTGCGGTCAGCGTTGGTAGCGGGCGAGGACCAGGTTGCCGTCCTTCTCCAGGCGGGCGCGCAGTTCGTCGAGGTCGATCGCGCCGCTGTAGTACTCCTGGAACGCCGGGGTGGCGACCTTGTCCTTCCACTCGGGGTAGCCGCGCACGGACTGGGCGGGCGCCGAGCGGAGGTGGGCGGCGAGGGCGGTGCCGGTGGCCCAGCCGTTCTCGGCGGTGTGCAGGGCGGGGTCCTTCAACGCCTGAGTGCCCGTGGGCAGCATCCAGTCGCCGAGCGCGAGGCGCACCATGTTCTTCGGCCGGAGGAGGAAGTCGACGAACTCCATCGCCTCCTTCTTGTGGGGGCTGTCCTCGGCGACGGACAGCGTCTGCGGGCTGACGCCCTGGCTGAGCCCGTCGACGCCGGCCGGGGCGGGCAGCACCTGCCACTCGAAGCCCTTCGGCGCCTGCTGCGCGATCTGCTGGCGGTAGGAGAAGCCGAGCGGGACCATCGCGTACTTGCCGCCGAAGAAGCCGGGCAGGGTGTCGGAACCGCCGCTGCCGAGGGTGGTGGGTGAGGCGCTGTGGTCGGTGTTCGCCTGGTCGTGGATGGTTCGCGGGACGACCTCGTCGCCCTTCCCGAACCGGATGGTCACCTTGCCGTCGGCGCCCCGGTGGAAGAGCTGACCGCCCGCCGACAGGGACAGGTTGAGGGTGGCCGAGACGGGTTCCTTGAGCGGCCAGGCGACGCCGTACGTCCCGTCGCCGCTGAGCTCCTCGGTGATCCGCCGGAACTCGGGCCAGCTCCAGGGCCTGCCCGGCGTCGGAACGCGCACACCGGACTCCTCCAGCCACTTCGCGTTGGCGACGAGCACCCGTGGCTCCTGGAGGAACGGCACGCCGTAGACGCCGTCCCCGAAGGTCGTCGTCTCCCAACTGCGCTGCGGGATGTCGGACTTGAGCCGGGCGGGCAGCAGGTCGGTCAGGTCGGCGAGATAGCCGCCGTAGGCGAAGTCCGCGAGGTCGTCGGAGGCGTCGTGGATGATGTCGGGGGCCTCGCCGCCCTCGAAGGAGGTGAGCAGCTGGTCGTGGACGCTGTCCCAACTGCCCTGGACGTACTCGACCTTGACGCCCGGGTGGGTCGCGTTCCACTCCCGCACCAGCTGCTTGTTGGCCGCGACGGACTCCTCCTGCCAGGCCAGGGACTGGAAGCGGAGGGTGACGGTGCCGTCGTCGGAGGTTCCGCCACCGCCGGTGCAGGCCGTCAGCAGGAACAACAGGACCAGGATCGCCTTCGTCCGCATCAGCTCTTCACCGCCCCGGCGAGCATGCCGCTCGTGATCCGCCGCTGGATGAGGGCGAAGACGACCAGCGAGGGCAGCGTCGCGAGGAACGCGGCGGCGGCCAACGGGCCCAGGTCGGCGACGCCCTCCGCGCCGATGAAATGGGTGAGGACGACCGGCAGGGTCTGTTTCTCCGGGGTCTTCAGCAGGACCAGCGCGAAGAAGAACTCGTTCCACGCGGTGATGAACGCGAACAGCGCCGTCGCCACGATCCCCGGCGCCAGCAGCGGCGCGGTCACCGACACCAGCGTCCGCAGCCGCCCGGCGCCGTCGACGGCCGCCGCCTCCTCCAACTCCTCGGGCACCGCCCGCACATAGCCGACCAGCATCCACAGCGCGAACGGCAGCGCCCACACCACGTACACCAGCACCAGCCCGAACAGCGAGTTGATCAGCCGCAGGTTCTTCAGCACCAGGAACAGCGGGATGATCACCAGCACCAGCGGGAACGCCTGGCTGACCACCACCCACCCGGTCGCCGCCCGCGCGAGCAGGCCGCGCCGCCGGGCCATCACATACGCGAGCGGTGTCGCGATCAGTACGGCGATCAGCGCGGCGCCGAGCGCGGCGAGCAGGGAGTTGCCCGCGGCGCGCAGCAGCGGCTGTTCGTCGAAGGCCTGCCGGAAGTTGTCGAGGGTGGGGTCGCGCGGGATCCAGGTGGGGTGCAGACTGCCCAGTTCCCGGGGGGACTTGAAGGCGATGGAGAGCAGCCAGAGGAACGGGAAGGCGAGGAAGACGAGATAGCCGAGCAGGGCGGCGTACTGTCCGACGCGGCCCGCGGTGCTGGTCCTCATGCCTCGTCACCGCCTTTCAGCCGGCCCGCCAGGAAGACGGCGAGCAGCACCGAGATCACCGCGACCATCACGCATCCCATGGCCGCCGCGTAGCCGAACTGGCCGTAGCGGAAGGCCTCTTCGTAGGCGAACAGCATCGGCAGCCGGGTGCGGCCGCCGGGTCCGCCGCTGGTCAGGACGTAGACCAGGGCGAAGGAGTTGAAGTTCCAGATGAAGTTGAGCGCCGTGATCGCGAGCGCGACCGGTCTGAGGGCGGGCCAGGTGACCGTGCGGAACCGGCGCCAGGCGCCCGCGCCGTCCATCGCCGCCGCCTCGTGGAGTTCGCGCGGGGTGTTCTGGAGGCCGGCGAGCAGGGCGACCGTGGTCTGCGGCATGCCGGCCCACACGCCGACGACGATGACGGCGGGCAGGGCGGTGGACAGGCCCGCGAGCCAGTCCCGGCCGTCGCCGAGGCCGAGGTCGCGCAGGGTCTCGTTGAGGACGCCCGCGTCGGGGTTGTAGACGAGCCGCCACATGACACCGACGACGACCTCGGGCATGGCCCACGGGACGATCGCCAGCGCGCGGGCGAGCCAGCGCAGTCTGAGGTCCTCGTTGAGCAGCAGCGCGAGGCCGAGCGCCAGCAGGAACTGCGGCACGGTCACCCCGACGGCCCACACCAGGCCGATTCGGAACGACTCCCAGAACAGCGTGTCGTGCAGCAGGTCCTGGAAGTTGAGGCCGCCGATCCACTGGGTGGACCGGGTGCGCCCCGACTGGGCGTCGGTGAACGCCAGCAGGATGCCGTAGAACAGCGGTCCGACGCTCAGGACGAGGATCGGGATCAGCGCGGGCAGCACCAGGAACCAGGCGCCGCGGTCCACCGCCCCGCGGCCCCCCTCGGCGCGTGGCGCACCGCGCGTCGACCGCTTCGTCGCGGTCAGCGATGTCACGTGATCGGCTCCTTCGCACGGCTCGGGACGCTCCGGGTCCGGCGGGCCCCGGTCATGGTCGTGAAGGGGGTGTGCGCCGTCAAGGCACCGTGCACACCGTCCGACCTGTACGAATGCGAGACTGGGCGCCGGATGGCGGGAACTCGACGCCCGGTGCGCGCTGCGCGCGCGTACAGCGGCGGGAACGGGACACGGAGGCGGACGATGGACGAGGCACGGGCGCGCGAGGTGCTGGCCGAGGCGGCGGTGCTGCCCGGGGCGGCCGGGGAGGCGCGGCTGCTGGCGCTCGGCGAGAACGCCGTGTTCGCCGCCGGTGACCTGGTCGTCAAGGTGGGCCGGGACGCCGAACTCCTGGACCGGGCGCGCCGGGAGCTGGACATCGCGCTGTGGCTCGCCGAGGCCGGGGTGCCCGCCGTTCGGGCGGCCGAGCCGAAGCCACTGCTCGTCGCGGGGCACCCGGTGACGGTGTGGCACCGGATGCCCGACGCCGTACGGCCCGCCGAGCCCCGGGATTTGGCCGAACTGCTACGGGTCGTCCACGCCCTGCCCCTCCCCTCCTTCGCACTGCCGCCCCGCGAGCTGCTGGGCGGCGTGGAACGCTGGCTGCGGCTCGCGGGCGACGCGATCGACCCCGCGGACGCGGCCTATCTACGGGAGCGCCGGGACGGCTTCGCGACGGCCGCCGCCGCGCTCACCCCGCACCTGCCGCGCGGCCCCATCCACGGCGACGCGCTCCCCCGCAATGTGCACGTCGGCCCCGACGGTCCGGTCCTGGTCGACCTGGAGACCTTCTCCGCGGACCTGCGCGAGCACGACCTGGTGGTGATGGCACTGTCCCGGGACCGGTACGGGCTCCCGGCGGCGGCTTACGACGACTTCACCGAGGCGTACGGCTGGGACGTGTGCGAGTGGGAGGGCTGCTCGGTGCTCCGGGGCGCCCGGGAGACGGCGAGCTGCGCCTGGGTGGCCCAGCACGCGCCGAGCAACCCGCGGGCGTTGGCGGAGTTCGAGCGGCGGGTGGCGTCGCTCAGGGACGGCGACGAGACGGTGCGCTGGTATCCGTTCTGAGCGTGGGGGCGGGACGGGTCAGACCGTCTCGTCCGCCGTCAGCTCCCGCAGCGGCCAGGTCCCGTCCACCACGGCGTCCGTCTCTCCCTTGCGGCGCAGGAAACTCTGGAAGTCCGCCGCCCATTCCGCGTACCAGGTGATCTGGCTGCGGTGCAGGTCGGCCGGGCCGAGGGCGGCGATCTTGGGGTGGCGGTCGGCTATCGCGCAGGCGAGGCGGGCCGCCGCGAGGGCGTCGGCGGAGGCCTCGTGGGCGGAGTCGAGCGGGACTCCGTACTCCCCGCAGACGGCTTCGAGGTTGCGCTTGCCGCGGCGGTAGCGGTCGACGGCGCGGTCGATCGTGTACGGGTCGACGACCGGGGCAGGGTCGACGCCGCCGAGGCGGTCGCGCAGGGACGGCAGGCCGTGGCGGTGCAGTTCCGCGGAGAGCAGGGTCAGGTCGAAGGCCGCGTTGTAGGCGACGACCGGGACGCCTGTCTTCCAGTAGGTCGCGAGCACGTCCGCGATGGCGTCGGCGACCTGGTCTGCGGGCCTGCCCTCGGCGGTCGCGCGTTCGTTGCTGATGCCGTGGACCGCGACCGCGTCCGCCGGGATCTCCACGCCCGGATCGGCGAGCCACTCGCGGTGGCCCATGACCTGCCCGGCCCTCACCTCGATCACGGCCCCCGTGACGATGCGCGCCTCGCGCGGATCGGTCCCGGTCGTCTCCAGGTCGAAGCCGATCAGCAGCTCCCGGTGCCAGCCCATGGGTGGTCCCCCTTCTTGGTGGTGCTTTCCCCCAGTGGTCTCCACGATCCCATGCGCCACTGACAATCAGAGGATCGCGTTCCGGTTACCGCACCGCGGGGGACGTTCACGACACCGGACGCGAATCCACCCAAGTCATCTCGAACTCCTCGCGATACGTCGGGAAAAGACCGCTCTCGTCGATCTCGCCCGGTTTGACGACCTTGTTCCCGTTGCGCAGCACCAGCACCGGTGCCTCCATCCCCCGCGACCGCCGCAGATAGGACTGCACGACGCCGACCCCGTCCGCGCCGTCGCCGTCGACGAGGTAGGCGGAGAAGCGCGGTGTCTCGTCGTAGACCTGGATCTCGAAGGCGCCCGGGTCGCGCAGCCGGGAGCGCACCCGGCGCATGTGGAGGATGTTCATCTCGACGGCCCGGCTCAACTCACCGCGTTTCATGCCCAGTTCCCGCTCGCGCCGCTTGACGGCGCTGGACGCGGGGTTCAGGAACAGCAGCCGCACCCGGCAGCCCGCCTCGGCGAGCCGCACCAGGCGCCGGCCGGAGAAGTTCTGCACGAGGAGGTTGAGTCCGATGCCGACCGCGTCGAGGCGGCGGGCGCCGCCGAAGATGTCCTCGGCGGGGAACTGGCGCAGCAGCCGCACCCGGTCGGGGTGCACGGCGACCACGTCCGCGTACCGGTCGCCGACGAGGTCCTCGACCGCGTCCACGGGCAGCCTGCGCGCGGAGGGGACGTCTCCGCCCGCGCCGAGTATCTCGAGCAGACGCGCCGAGGCCCGTTCGGCCTGGCTCAGCACAGCCTCGGACAGGGCCCGGTTGCGGGAGACGACGTTGCGGGTCACTTCCAGTTCGTCCAGGGCGAGTTCGACGTCCCGGCGCTCGTCGACGTAGGGCTCGAAGCACGGCCAGTGCTGCACCATCAGCTCCCGCAGCTGCGGCAGCGTGAGGAAACTCAGGACGTTGTCGTCGGCCGGGTCGAGCAAGTAGCCCTTGCGGCGGCTGACTTCGCGTACGGCGACCGCGCGCTGCACCCATTCCTGGCCGGCCGGGCCGGCGGCGGCCACCACCCAGTCGTCGCCGTGGACGGGTTCGTAGATGGGACGCAGAACAGCGGCCACGACCGCGCGCAGCCGCTGTTCGACCAGGTTCAGCCAGATGTAGGCCCGGCCGGCTCGCTGGGCGCGCGTACGCACCTCACGCCAGGCGTCGGCGTCCCAGTCCAGCTCCGGCCCGATGGAACCGGCGGCGTCCATGGGCCGGGCCAGCGACACCGTGCCGGGCGGGACGTCTGCGGAGTTCCCCTCGTGACCCTCGTCACCAGGGGGCAACTCCAGCCCTCCCGAGCCCACCCGCGCACCGCCTTCCGCTCCCCCGAGCTCTCCCCGTGCCAACGATCAAGGAAGGGTACTCCGGGAGTGGTCGGCGGTGCAGCCGGATGGACAGGGTCGTTTCTCAACTACCGCCTGTGTAGTTGCCGTTCTGCCCGGCGAGCTCCGCCGGAGTGAGCGGATTCATAGCGGTGACGTCGCGCGGGACGATCGAGAAGCCCTGCCAGTGCACCGGCATCGGCTGCTGGTCCTCGTCGCGGGCGATGTGGTGGAAGCCGACGTTGACCCAGGCGACCGGGTGCGTGAGCGTCTGGCCGTTGACCCACTTGTCCACGGACTTGGGGTGGTCGCGGTCGCAGCGCGGGTTGTTGCTGGAGAACAGCTCGCACTTGTCGTACTGGGTGAAGTAGATGTCGTGCTTGGTGTAACTGCGGCCCGGGTAGCGGGTGGTGGGGCCGGGGACGAACTCGTAGGACCGCGCGTGGTCGTCCTTGTTCTTGCCGGTCGCGCTGACCATCCGCCACCAGCGGTAGGTCTTGGCGTCGCCTGCGAGCTCCTTGGTGACCTTGGTGCGGGTGGTCTTGACCGTGGGGGTGTCCGCGCCGCGCGGGGTGAGCGTCGAGTCGTACTGCTCGACCCGGTTCTTGGTGGAGCCGTCGAGGGCGAAGTCGAGCCGCCAGAAGACGTTGTGGGTGTGGCTGGTGGCCTTGTCCTTGGCGGCGCCCTTGCCGATGGGCCAGCCCTTGCCGTCGCCCGCGTCGTAGTCGAACGGCGAGAGGGTGCCGGTGGCGCCGACGTTCATGTTGATGGTGCCGTCGTCCTGGAACCGGTACTCGGTCATGTACTCGTACCAGCCGACCTGGTTGACCGCGTAGACGAGGAAGTCCTTGCCCTGGGCCTGGTAGACCTTGTTCGCGGTGTCGCCCTGCATGCGGTAGGCGTGTCCGCGGGACCGGGTGGTGGTGCACAGGCCCTTGACGTTGGGGTTCTGGTCCGGGTACGGATCCGGGATCTTGACGGTCTTGATGGTGCCGCCGGGACATTCGGCGGGCGCCAGGTTCATCAGGTACTTGGCGAAGTCCTGGCCCGTCAGGTCGTCGTACTCGGCCCGCCCGTCGTCGTACGGGACGTGGATCTGGCCGAGCCGGGCGCTGTTGAGGACCTTGATCGGGGCCGGCTCGCCCTTGGGCTGGTAGGTGATGTCGTCCAGGACGAGCCCGGCCATGCTGTCGTAACGCCAGCACATCCGCCAGGTGGTGCCGCTGGCGAGCTTCTGCTCGATGCGGTAGGCGGCGCTGCAGTCGGGCGCGGCCGCGGCGGCGCTCTGCGGCTGCGCGGTGGCCGGTCCGGCTCCGGTGGTCAGTCCGGCGGCCAGCGCGGCGACGGCGAGGCCGAGGGCCGCCGTCCGGCTGCGGGCGTGGCTGATTCTGTTGGCGCGCATGAAGAAAGTGACTCCCTTGCAGGAGGTGCGAGTTCGAAAAGTGGACGGAGGCCGGCCCGGCAAGGGAGCGCGTACGGCAGCCGGGTGGTCGGTTCGACTGTCGTGGCTCGATGGCCGGGCGGTGGCGGTGGAGCGGTCTGGTCTGCGGCCGAGCCGCCAGGTCAGCGGCCGAGCGGCCTGAGTGATCGGCTCAGCGACCGAGCGGTCGGCTCAGCGGCCGAGTCGTCGGGCTCAGTGCTTGAGTTCGGCGACCTTGCGGGCGCTCAGGTCGACGACCAGGAACGTGGTGTCGATCCACGGCCCGTTCTTGACCTTCGTGAACAGCCGCACGCAGCGGTGCTCGCCGCACTTGTCCAGCGCGGTAGGCTGCGCGCCCGGCGTGGCCCGGTAGACGCCGCCGCTCAGCTGCAGCTGGTCCGGCGAGGTGAGTTCCTTGCCCATCGCGTCCTTGTAGTCGGCCTTGAGGCCGGCTCCCAGCGGGTCGGCGATCAGCAGGGCCGCCGCCGCACTGCTCTCGGCGCGGCTCGGCGGCGGCTGGACGCCTTGCTGGTCGGTGGAGTCCACGACCTTCCCGGTGTCCAGGTCGACGGTCTTGGTGACGAGCGTGTCGTCCCGGTAGTCGTAGTACGACACCTCGGCCCGCCGGGAGGTGTCGGTGCCGTCGTTCTCCGGCTCGGCCAGGTCGACGGTCAGCTGCTGCGGACCGCGCTCGCCGTCCACGTTCTGCGTCGCGGCGAACGTCTGCCGGTTCACGGCGATCTTCTGGGCCCGGGCGATCTCGTCGTCGGTCAGCGGATCGCTGCCCTTGCCCTTGTCCCCTTCGGCCGGGGCCTCCTGGACGACGCCCGGCGCGACGGGCGCGCCCTGCTCGTCCTGCCCCAGCTGCTGGGCGGCCGCCTTGCCGTCGCCCTTGGTCCCGCCCGTTTCGTCGGCGCCCGCCGTCCCCGGCAGGGTGACCCCGACCATCACGGCGGTCGAGGCCACCGCGATGGCCGCACCTGCCACCACCTTGCCAAGATGGCGGTGCACTATCTTGCGCACATCTTCCCCCTACTCCCCCTTCGATCCCGGGAGTACGTCTCAGCCCCACACGTTTCGGCATACCGCGTATGCACTGGTCGCCGGGTAAGAGGGACGTAAGTCATAGGAGGTTCCATCACTTTCGTGGAGACTCGTGGTCAAGGCGCCACGGCGGCGGCGACGAGCTGAAAGAGTCGTGTCCATGCAGGTCTGGCCTGGAGAGGCATATCCACTCGGTGCCACGTACGACGGCGCCGGTACGAACTTCGCGGTCTTCACGGAGGCCGCGGACCGAGTTGAGCTGTGTCTGCTGCACGACGACGGCTCGGAGACGGCGGTGGAACTGCGCGAGTCCGACGCGTTCGTACGGCACGCGTATCTGCCCGGCGTGATGCCGGGACAACGGTACGGATTCCGGGTGCACGGCCCGTACGCCCCGGAGCGCGGACTGCGCTGCAACTCCGCGAAGCTGCTGCTCGATCCGTACGCGCGTGCGATCAGCGGTTCGATCCGGTGGGGCGAGGAGGTGTACGGCTACCACTTCGACGCGCCCGAGAAGCGCAACGACCTGGACTCCGCCCCGCACACCATGAGCTCGGTCGTGGTCAACCCGTACTTCGACTGGGGCGACGACCGCCGTCCCCGTACCGACTACCACCACACGGTGATCTACGAGGCCCATGTGAAGGGCCTCACCATGCGCCACCCGGGCCTGCCCGAGGAACTGCGGGGTACGTACGCCGCCCTCGCGCATCCGGCGATCATCGAACACCTCACCGAGCTGGGCGTGACGGCGCTGGAGCTGATGCCGGTCCATCAGTTCGTCAACGACCACCGGCTGGTCGACATGGGCCTCAACAACTACTGGGGCTACAACACGATCGGCTTCTTCGCCCCGCACAACGCCTACGCCTCCTGGGGCGACCGCGGCCAGCAGGTCCTGGAGTTCAAGTCGGCGGTCCGCGCGCTGCACGAGGCCGGGATCGAGGTCATCCTCGACGTCGTCTACAACCACACCGCGGAGGGCAACCACCTGGGCCCGACGCTGTCCTTCCGGGGCCTGGACAACCCGTCCTACTACCGCCTCACCGACGATCCCCGCTACTACATGGACACCACGGGCACCGGCAACTCCCTGCTGATGCGCTCCCCGCACGTCCTGCAGCTGATCATGGACTCGCTGCGCTACTGGGTCACCGAGATGCATGTCGACGGCTTCCGCTTCGACCTCGCGGCGACCCTGGCCCGGCAGTTCCACGAGGTGGACCGGCTGTCGTCGTTCTTCGACCTGGTGCAGCAGGACCCGGTGGTCTCGCAGGTGAAGCTGATCGCCGAGCCGTGGGACGTCGGCGAGGGCGGCTACCAGGTGGGCAACTTCCCGCCGCTGTGGACCGAGTGGAACGGCAAGTACCGCGACACCGTGCGCGACCTGTGGCGCGGGGAGCGGCGCGCGGTCGCGGAGTTCGCGTCCCGGCTGACCGGTTCCTCGGACCTCTACCAGGACGACGGACGCCGCCCGCTGGCCTCCATCAACTTCGTGACCTGCCACGACGGCTTCACGCTGCACGACCTCGTCTCGTACAACGACAAGCACAACATGGCCAACGGCGAGGAGAACCGGGACGGCGAGAGTCACAACCGGTCCTGGAACTGCGGGGCCGAGGGCGACACCGACGACCCGCAGGTGCTGGAGCTGCGCGCCCGCCAGATGCGCAACTTCATCGCGACGCTGATGCTGTCCCAGGGTGTGCCGATGCTCAGCCACGGCGACGAGTTCGCCCGCACCCAGCGCGGCAACAACAACGCCTACTGCCAGGACAGCGAGCTGGCGTGGGTGCAGTGGCCGGAGGACGGCGAGGTGTTCGGCGATCTGCTGGCCTTCACGCGCGCGATGGTGTGGCTGCGCCGGGACCATCCGGTCTTCCGCCGCCGGCGCTTCTTCCACGGGCGCCCCGTGGAGGGCACCCATGACGATCTGTCGGACATCGCCTGGTTCACCCCGGAGGGCGAGGAGATGACCCAGCGGGACTGGGACCGGGCGAAGGCGTCGGCCCTCTCGGTGTTCCTCAACGGCAACGCGATCTCCGAGCCCGGCCCGCGCGGGGAGCGCATCGGCGACGACTCGTTCCTGCTGATGTTCAACGCCTCGCACAAGACGCTGGACTTCGTGGTGCCGGTCAACCACGGCCGCCAGTGGGAGGTCGTCGTCGACACCGCGCGCGCGGAGGGGCAGCCGCAGGGCTCCGGCCCGAAGGTGCGGGCCGGGGACCGGCTGACGCTGGTGGACCGGAGCATGACGGTGTTGCAGCGGCCGGTCTAGCCACGAGCGCGGCGGCCGAGTGGGCCGATCAGCCGTACGGAGATGCAGGGGGTGATGACACGAAAGGCGGCGGGGCGGGTACGTAGGTCTGCATGACACCTGCGCGACCCGACCCGGCGGTGCCGACGGCCACCTACCGGCTTCAGCTGCAGCCCGAGTTCCCCTTCGACGCCGCCGCGGCGGCCGTGCCGTACCTCGCCTCGCTCGGCGTCTCGCACCTGCACCTGTCCCCCGTCCTGGAGGCCGTCCCCGGCTCCCTGCACGGCTACGACGTCGTCGACCACGCGCGCGTGCGCGGCGAACTGGGCGGTGAGGAGGGTCTGCGCGCGCTCGCGCGGACCGCGCGGGAGCACGGTCTGGGCCTGGTGGTGGACATCGTGCCGAACCACATGGCGATGGCCCCGCGGCACAACCGGGCGCTGTGGGAGGTGTTGCGGGAGGGCCCGAAGTCGCCGTACGCGCGCTGGTTCGACGTCGACTGGGAGGCGCAGGGCGGGCAGATCCTGCTGCCGGTGCTCGGGGGCCCGCTCGGCGGCGAGCTGGAGCGGCTGGTGGTCGACGGGGACGTCCTGCGCTACTACGACCACGCCTTCCCGCTCCGCGAGGGCACCCGGGACCTGCCGCTGCCGCAGTTGCTCGACGCCCAGTGGTACCGGCTCGCGTGGTGGCGGCTGGCCCGTACCGAGCTCAACTACCGGCGGTTCTTCAGCATCTCGGAGCTGATCGGGGTGCGGGTGGAGGACCCGGAGGTGTTCGAGGCCAGCCACGGCAAGATCCTCCAGCTGCTCCACGACGGGGTCGTCGACGGGCTGCGGATCGACCATCCCGACGGGCTCGCCGACCCGGACGCCTATCTGCTGCGGCTGCACGAGGCGACGGGCGGGCGCTGGACGGTCGTGGAGAAGATCCTCGCGGACGGTGAGCCGCTGCCCGCCTCCTGGCCGGTCGCGGGGACCACCGGCTATGACGCGCTGCGGCACGTGGACGGGGTCTTCACGGACCCGGCGGGCTTCGGGGAACTCCTCGGCCAGTACCGGCGGTTCGCGGCCCCGCAGACGGACCGGGGCGGGCAGTGGGAGGCGACGGTGCGGCGGGCGGCGTACAAGGTGCTCACGCACGAGCTGGCGGCCGAGACCGAGCGGCTGACCCGGGTGGCGGTCCGGCTGTGCGCCACGTCCCCGGAGCCCGCGCTGCGCGACCGGGCGCCCTGGGCGCTGCGCACGGCCCTCCAGGAGCTGCTGGTGCGGATGGAGGTCTACCGGCCGTACGGCTCGATCGACGCCGCGTCGGTCGTGACCGAGGAGGCCGCCGAGGAGGCGCGGCAGGCGTTCGTCGTCCCGGAGGAGGCGGGCGCGGTCGACGTCGTCCGCGATCTGGTGCTCGGGCGGGCGGGCGACGGGCCGGAGCACCTGGAGTTCCGGGCGCGGTTCGCGCAGACGTCGTCGGCGCTGCGGGCCAAGTCCGTGGAGGACACGGCGTTCTACCGCTATGTGCCGCTGTTGTCGGCGACCGAGGTGGGCGGGAATCCCGGCAGCCCGGCGGTGTCCCCGGAGGACTTCCACGCCTACTGCGCGCGCGTGCAGCGCGACTGGCCGGTCACCGGGACCGTCGTGTCCACGCACGACACCAAGCGCAGCGCGGACGTACGGGCCGCGCTCGCCGTGCTCACCGAGTGCCCGCAGCGCTGGGCCGACGTGCTGGCCGAGGTGACGCGCACCGGCGACGGCGTCCCCGACGCCCAGCTGGCGTGGGCGGCCTGGCAGACCGTGTTCGGGCTCGGCCCGGCGAGCCCGGACCGGGTGCAGGGGGCGCTGCTGAAACATGTGCGCGAGGCCGGGCTGTACACCAGCTGGACGGAGCAGGAACCGCCCTACGAGGAGGCCGTGGCGGCGTTCGTCGCGGCGGGGCCCTGCGGGGTGCCGGGCGAGCACGTGGCGGCCTTCCGGGGGGCCCTGGAGCCGTCGGTGCGGGCGAACCTGCTCGGCACGGCGCTGGTCCATCTGACGATGCCCGGGGTGCCGGACGTCTACCAGGGCACGGAGGCCGAGTACCGGGCGCTGGTGGACCCGGACAACCGGCGTCCGGTGCGGTTCCCGCCGGAAGAGCCCGGCGAGAAGGGCGCGTTGACCGCGGCGGCGCTGCGGCTGCGCGCCCGGCGGCCTGCCGCGTTCGGCGACTCGGCGTCGTACGCGCCGCTCACCGCCGAGGGCCCGGCGGCGGCCCACTGTCTGGCGTTCGCCCGCTCCGGGGAGGTCGTCACCGCCGTCACCCGGCTGTCGCTGCGGCTGGCGGAGGCGGGCGGCTGGGGCGAGACCCGGCTGCCGCTGCCGCCGGGACGGTGGGCCGACGTGCTGACCCCGGACCGGGAGTTCACGGGACACGCACGCGTGGCGGACCTTTTCGAGGGGCTGCCGGTGGCGCTGCTGGAGAGGGTCGGGTAGCTGCGGAAGGGGGGTGCGCGCTGCGGGCCGGGAGCGGTGGCAGGGGGCCGCGCGCCTGACGGGTTTCGGGAACGCGTGCCCGGCGTGCACGCCTTCACCGTGCGCCGCGGTCCTGGCCCCGCGACCGGCTCGCGCCCGCGCGCGCTCCCGGGGCCCGTGCCGGACGACCGGCGCGTGGTGGCAGGCGTCGGCGCCGTCCTCGTGCCTGGGTCGACAGCCACCGCACCCGTGCTCGACGGCGTCTCACGCGCGCGTGCCCGCGCGCCCTGCCGGGCGCCGGTGCCCGCGACCGCGGTTCGGCGAGGTCCGGCACTCCCGCTGGCACCCACGGCCCTTCCTGCTGGCGGTAAATGCATCTGGGCGCCCCCTGGAGCCTCCCCCGGTGCGTTCTTGACAGTCCACGGAGAGCGTGGGGTACTGCGGATTGCGAAGCCGGGCGGATGTGTCGGGGGTGAGTCTCCTGCCGGAGCTGCGCTACCCCACAGTGACCGAAGTCGTCGCGTCGGCGCGGGCGTTGGCGGCTCATCGGCCCGCTCTGTGCACCCTGCGGCAGATCGGCCGGTCACGGGCGGGCAGACCCCTGCTGCTGCTGTCCGTGGGCCACGCGGAACGCGCCGTGCTCGTCGTCGCCGGCGCCCACGCCAACGAGCCGACCGGCGGCGCCACCCTCCTCGACGTCGCCGAACGGGTCGTACGGGAGCAGGAGTTGCGGGCGGACACGTCCTGGCACTTCTTGCTGTGCGCGGACCCCGACGGGGCGTCCCTGCATGTGACCCCGGCGCCACGCAGCCTGTTCGAGTACCACCGGGGCTTCTTCCGCCCCGCGGGCCACGAGCAGCCGGAGTGGTCGCCCGCGGTGCTGCCGCCCGACCGGCTGCCGCCCGAGACCCGCGCCCTGACCGGCGTCATCGACGAGCTGCGCCCCTACCTCCAGGTGACGCTGCACGGCACCGACCTGGGCGGCAGCTGGGTGCAGCTGACGAAGGACATACCAGGGCTCGCCGAGCCGTTCGCCAAGTCCGCGGCGGAGCTCAACATCCCGGTGGAGACCGGCGCTTCGGACGCCGCGGGCTGGCCGGCGTCCGGGCCGGGCGTGCATGTGATGCCCTCGCCGGGCGCCGGGGCGGCGTACCCGAGCATGCCGGACGACGCGCGCAACAGCACCTGGTACCACGCGCACCGGTACGGCGGACTGACCGCGATCGTCGAGGTGCCGATGTGGGCGAGCGACCTGGTCGACGACCCGGTGCCGCATCCGGCGCCCGCGGTGGCGCTGCGCAGGCTGGCGGAGCGGCTGCTGCTGGACACGCGCCGGGTCGAGCGGGTGCTGACCGACGCGCTGCCGCGGCTGCCCGGCGTCGACGGGCCGCTGCTGCGGGCCGCCAAGTGGGGTCTCGACCTGGTGCCGGGACTGGCCGCGGACTGGACGCACACGGCCCCGGCGGACAACACCCGCGCGTACGTGGGCAGCGTGGACGCGTTCGCGCGCCGGCTGCCGCTGCGGGCGGCGGCGATGCTGCTGCGGGTCCTGACCGAGCACGACGACCCCGCGGCGCCGCGCCTGGAGCGGCTCGTCGCGACGTGGAGCGAGACGTTCGCGGTGCGCTTCCGGGCCCGCTGGGTGCCGTTGGAGGACCAGGTGGAGCATCAGTCCCGCACCGTGGTGGCGGCGGCGCGGCACGCGCGCGACCGGGCCGCGTGACCGCAGCCGCCCCACCCGCGGGAAGCTCCTACAGATCGTCGGCCAGGTCGTCAGCTGTCGAGCGCGAACACCGATCCGGTGCGTCCGGCCATCACGCAGCCGTTGGAGAAGGTCTCCGTGTACTCGACGGGCCGTCCGTCCCACTCGCCCCGCGCGTGTGCGGTCACCGGGGCGTAGAGCATGGGGCAGAAGCCCTTCCTGGGCGGGAGGGCCGCGAGGTCGCCGTCGACCGCCGCCAGTTCCGCGCAGGCCTCGGCCGCGCGGCCGTGTCCCTGGGGCGGGTCGCACAGCAGGAGGGCGCCGCGGGTGTCGCTGGAGCGGGCGTCGCCCTTGGTGACCGTGAGGTAGAGCCAGGTGCCGGCGCGGGAGTGCTGGGCCGTCGCCTGGGCGGGGGCCGTACCGGCGACGAGGAGGGCGGCCGCGGCGAGCAGAGCGCCCCGGGCCGCCTTCGGTGCAGTGCGGTTCTTCATTCCCGTTGCATCGGCACGGCCGTCGGGGAACCCCACCCCGACTCACCCGAACGAGAGCCCACGCGCGCGTGCCGCCCGGCCGCCAGTTCGAACGCGGCCTGCACCACCCGCGCCTGGTACTCCACCTGACGGGCGATGGGGATCCAGCGGGCCCCGCAGCCGTCGAGGTAGTCGGCGCACCACAGGTCGATGAGCCGGTCGAGTTCGGGCAGCACACCGGCCGGGTCGGTGCCGGCGGCGGTGACGAGCTGGTGCAGCAGTCCCGCCGAGCGCAGCGCCAGGCGGCGGCCGGAGATGCGCAGGGTGGCGAGGTGGGCGGTGCTCAGGGGCGGCAGCGGATGACCGCCGTCGATGCCGGTGACATCGGGGTCCCAGGCGTCGGCGAGGCCGGGGCAGACCAGTAAATAGTCGTCCACCGGGGCGAGCAGCCGTTCCGCGTCCGGTACGGCGGCGACGTGCGGGCGGATCCGGGCGAGCAGCTGCTCCAGGAGGCCGGTGTCGTGCCGCAGCGTGCGGCTGACGAGGCGCAGGACGGTGTCCGCGTCGACGGGCGGCGAGTCGTCCTCGACGGTGGCCACGCCCCACATGGGCGCCTCGACGACCGCGGTCACGGTGCCGTGCCGGTAGGGGTGGAACCAGGTGGACTCGACGGCGGCCTCGGTGATGGCCGCGGCCAGGTCGCCCCGGCGCGGCGGCGGGATGCGGTAGACGGCGGGTCCGAGGCCGGGCCAGTACAGGGTGTCGTACGCGCCGAGTTCGCGCGGGATGCCGAGCCGGCCCGCGATCCGGGCGACGCGTCCGGCGAGCCCGGGCAGGTCGTGGGTGAGCTCGACGAAGCCGCCGCCGACGTCGACGCCGTGCAGGGAGCACTGCAGGAAGGGCCGCAGCTCGTCCTGGAGGTCGAGGAGGGCGCGGGTCTCCGGCAGGGTGACGGCTGCGGCGCCGTCGGGCAGCCACTCGGGCTGTTCGAGGAAGCCGGGCCGGAAGAAGTGCCGGAAGTGGCGGCCGAGGGTGTACGGGCCGTGCAGCCAGCCCTCGTTGCGACGCAGGCCGTCGGGATCGAGGCAGAGCAGCAGGTTCCAGGTGGCGTCGGCGGCCTCGGTGGGCCCGGGGTCGGCGAGGGCGCGCTCGGCCAGGTGCAGGACGGTGGCACCGCCCACGGGTTCGTTGGCGTGCGGACCGGCGACGACGAGGGCGTGCCGGCTGCCGTGGCCGACGGACAGCAGCCACATCGGGTTGCCCGCGCGGGAGGTGCCGACGGGGCGGAGCCGGGCGTCACGCGGGTGGCGGGCGACGAGTGCGGCGGCGCGCGCGCCGAGTTCGTCGACGGACGGGTAGCGCAGGAGGGGCGGCAGGGCACACCTCCCCATGTGGTGCCGTCGGTTCACCTGATGTGCATGGTGGACGTACAGTCAGTCACGACTTGCCTGGTACGTCAACACCGCGGTGCACACAGGGAATTGGGCGCGTCACAGCGAGCAAATCCCAGGCCAGAGCTAAGGTTCGGCTCCGCCGGGGGCCTCAGTTCGCGGCCAGCCGGAACCACATCCGGCCGAACCCGACCTGGTCGCCCTCGCGCACGACGGCCGCCCCGATGACACGGCGTCCGTTCACCGTCGTGCCGTTGGTGGAGCCGAGGTCGCGCAGCACCCACATGCCGCCCTGGCGGCTCAGTTCGGCGTGCACGCGCGAGACCGTTTCGTGGCTCAGGCGCAGGCCGTTGGCGGGGTCGCGGCCGATGCGCAGCGGATGGCCGTTGCCGGGATGGGGCAGCAGCAGCTTGGGCAGCCGCTCGGCCTGCCAGGCGCGCCTCAGCCGCTGGGTGAAGCCGGAGACCGCTTCGACGGAGCCGAAGACCACGCGGGAGAAGCGGCTCTCGGCGGGCAGATCCGCGGTGAGCGCCGCGAGTTCGTCCGAGCGGCGGGCGGCGAGCGCGAGTTCCATCCGCCGGATGAACGTGTCGTGCGACAGCCGGCCCATGGCGACGCCGTCGCGGAGCACCTTCAGCGCCTTGTCGCGCTCCGCGTCGGAGAGCCGCGCGGGGTACGTGTTGAACTCGAAGGACGACGTCACGCTCGTGATTGTCGGGCAGTGAACGCCGGGTGTCCAGAAAACGTGAGAACGGCCGCCACGCGCGCGGACTGATCGCGTTTGAAGCACCATGGACGGGCTACATCACGGTGAGCAGACGAAGGGGAACCGTCCGTGCAGTTCGAGGTGTGGGCACCGCAGGCAGACCGTGTGACGCTCCAGTGCGACGGCGTCACGCGCGCGTTGGAGCGCGATCCCGACCGCGCGGGGTGGTGGCGGGGCGAGGCCGAGGCGCGGGACGGCAGCCGGTACGGCTTCGCGGTGGACGACGGCCCGGTGCTGCCGGACCCGCGCTCGCGCCGCCAGCCGGACGGCCCGGACGGGCTGAGCGCGGTCGTGGACCAGGGCCGGTACACGTGGCGTACGGAGTGGGCGGGACGGCCGCTGCCGGGCGCGGTCCTGTACGAGCTGCACGTGGGCACGTACACACGCGAGGGCACCCTGGACGCGGCGGCGGGCCGCCTGGAGCACCTGGCGGAACTGGGCGTCACGCACGTGGAGTTGATGCCGCTGTGCCCCTTTCCCGGGCGGCACGGCTGGGGTTACGAGGGCGTGTCGCTGTGGGCGGTGCACGAGCCGTACGGCGGCCCCGAGGCGCTGAAGCGGTTCGTGGACCGGGCGCACGAGCTCGGTCTCGGCGTCGTCCTGGACGTCGTGCACAACCACCTGGGTCCGTCGGGCAATTACCTGCCCGCGTTCGGCCCGTACTTCACCGACACCCACCACACGCCGTGGGGCTCGGCCGTGAACCTGGACGCGCCGGGCTCCGACGAGGTGCGCGCGTATCTGGTGGGCAGTGCGCTGGCGTGGCTGCGGGACTACCGGCTCGACGGGCTGCGCCTGGACGCGGTGCACGCGCTGGCGGACACGCGCGCGTGCCACTTCCTGGAGGAGCTGTCGACGGCGGTCGACGCCCTCGCCTCCGAGGTGGGCCGGCCGCTGTTCCTGATCGCCGAGTCCGATCTGAACGACCCCCGTCTGGTCACCCCGCGCGCGGAGGGCGGCCTGGGCCTTCACGCCCAGTGGAATGACGACTTCCACCACTGTCTGCACACCGCGCTGACGGGCGAGTCGCAGGGCTACTACGCCGACTTCGGCAGGGCGCCCTTCGCGGCGCTCGCCAAGACGCTCGGCGGCGGGTACTTCCACGACGGCACGTACTCCAGCTTCCGCGGCCGGCACCACGGCCGCCCGCTGGATCGCGCGCGGGTGGCCGCGCACCGGCTGCTCGGCTACAGCCAGACCCACGACCAGGTGGGCAACCGCGCCCAGGGCGACCGCCTCTCGGCATCCCTCTCCCCCGGCCTGCTGGCCTGCGCCGCCACGCTGACCCTCACCGCGCCGTTCACGCCGATGCTGTTCATGGGCGAGGAGTGGGCGGCGGGGACGCCCTGGCAGTTCTTCACCGACCACACCGACCCGGAGCTCGCGGAGGCCGTACGGCGCGGCAGGCGGCGGGAGTTCGCGGCGCACGGCTGGGCGGAGGAGGACGTGCCCGACCCGCAGGACCCGGCGACGCGGGACCGCTCCTGCCTGGACTGGTCCGAGCCGGACCGCGAGCCCCACGCGCGCGTGCTCGCCTGGTACCGCCGTCTCATCGCCCTGCGGCATGAACAGGCCGACCTCACCGACCCGGACCTCGCCGACACCAAGGTGGCCTTCGACGAGGGGCGGCGCTGGCTGGCCTTCCGGCGCGGGGACGTACGGGTGGCGGTGAATCTGGCCAAGGAGACCGCGGCGATCCCGCTGGGGCCCCGTCAGGCGCGTGTGCTGGCCGCGTGGGAGCCGGTGGCGGCGCCGGGCGCGGACGGCGTGCTGGAGGTGCCCGGGGAGTCGTGCGTGGTGCTGTTGCAGGAGTGACCGGCGGCTCGGTCAGGGCTCCGCTTCCCAGGAGGACCCGCCCGGCCCCGTGCCGACCCGCCTAGATCTCCTCTTCCTCGGCGTCCTCCCGCAGCTCCGTCACCCGTTCCAGCAGGATCGCCTCCCAGGCGTGGCGGAGCCGGCCGCGCAGTTCCGGCAGGGGGGTCTCGTCGCGGCCCTGGAGGTGGGCGGCGAGGCGGACGACGGCGTCGCAGCGGGCGAGCCACAGGCCGCGCAGGCAGGGGCGGGCGCCGTAGCCGGCGAGGGTGGCGGCGCGGACCGCGGCGGGCGAGCCGACGGCGAGGGCGAGGCACGCGATGTCCTCCGCGGGGTCGCCGAGGACCGCGTCGGCCCAGCCGAGCACGCCGCGCACCCGTCCGTCGGCGCTGACGACGAGGTGGTCGCCGGTGAGTCCGTGGTGGACGAGGACGGCGGTGCCGGGCTGCGCGGCGAGCTGCACGGCGGCCGACTGGGAGAGCTGGTGGAGCCGTGCGGGGTCGAACTCGTCGGCTGTGGCGAGGAGTTCGGCGGCCCGCTCGGCGGCGCGGCGCAGTGCCTCCAGGGAGCGCGGGGCGGTGCGCGGGACACCGAGGGCCTCGGCCTGCCGGACCGGCACCTCGCGCAGCCCGGTGAGCAGCGCGGCCAGGTCGGCCTCGCCGACGGCGGACACGTCGTGCTCGCGCGCCGCGCCGCCGGGCAGCTTGGTGTCGAGGGTGTACGTCAGCCCCGGCGCCCACTCGCCGTGGGCGACGCTGGTCGGTACGGCGACCGGGACGTGCGCGCGGACGAGGTCGCGCAGGCGCAGTTCGCGGCGCTGGCGCGCGGTGGCCTCGCGGTCGGCGGCGAGACGCAGCACATGGCGGCCGCCGACCCACCAGACGACGGGCTCGGCGCTCTCGGCGACCGGCCGGATCTCGGGTCCGGCCGCGTCGGAGGCGTCCTTGAGGAGGGAACGGACCAGCCGGCGGACGGTGTCCGCGGTGGGTGTCGGTGCCTGGGTCATGGTCGCGCCGCTGTCACTCGGGGTCGGGGCTCCTGAAGGGGGTTCAGTCCACGATGACCATCTCGCGGGTGGTGTCGTTGAGTCGACGGCCGCCGTCCTCGGTGACCGTGACGATGTCCTCGATGCGGACGCCGAAGCGGCCGGGCAGGTAGACGCCGGGCTCCACGGAGAAGCACATGCCGGGGACGAGGGGCTGCTCCTCGCCCTCGATCATGTAGGGCGGTTCGTGGGTGGTGACGCCGATGCCGTGGCCGGTGCGGTGGATGAAGTACTCGCCGTAGCCGGCGTCGGCGATGACCTTGCGGGCGGCGCGGTCGACCTCCTGGCAGGCGACGCCGGGTCGTACGGCCCGGAAGCCGGCCTCCTGCGCCTCGCGGACGAGGTCGTGCACCCGGCGTTCCTCGTCGGTGGGTTCGCCGACGTGGACGGTGCGGGAGGTGTCGGAGCCGTAACCGTCCTTGAGACCGCCGAAGTCGAGGACGACCATGTCGCCGCGTTCGATGACGCGGTCGCCGACCTCGTGGTGCGGGTTGGCGCCGTTGGGGCCCGAGGCGACGATGGTGAAGTCGACCTGGGAGTGCCCGAACCGGCGCAGCAGGTCGGCGAGGTCGGCGCCGACCTCGGACTCGCGGCGGCCGGCGAAGGGAACGTTCCGGATCTCCTCGAACGTTGCGTCGGCGGCCGCGCCCGCGGCTGCCAGGAGTTCCAGTTCGGCCGCGTCCTTGACGGCCCGGAGCATCGGCAGGGCGTCGGTGAGGGCGGCGTAGGAGGTGTCGGGCAGCGTCTTCTGCAGGGCCAGCAGGTGCATGGCCCAGGCGTTGTCGCTGATGCCGAACCGGCCGCCGGAGTCCAGGAGGGCGGCGGTCGCGGCGTAGGGGTCCTTGCCGTCGGTCCAGTCGCGCAGGGTCAGCGCGGGCGCGCCCGCCGCGTGGGCGGCGTCGGGGGCCTCCAGGGTGGGGACGACGAGGACGGGGTCCTGGCCGGGGGCGAGCACCAGCAGCGTGAGCCGTTCGGTGATCGCGGTGGGGGTGTAGCCGGTGAGCCAGACCAGGTCGGGTCCGGGGGCCACGAGCAGTCCGGCGAGTCCGGCGTCGGCGGCCGCCCGGGCGGCGCGCTCCATGCGGGCCCGGTAGTCGTCGGCGGTGAAGGGCGCGGTCTTGCTGCCGGTCATCCGGGCCTCCCAGGGCGGACAGTGGGACAACGGGGCTACGGGCAGCATCCTGCCCGGTCGGCGGGGGCGGCGCGAGCCGGTTGGCGGTCCCCGCCGGGGCGGTCTCGCCCGGGACTCAGTTCTCCAGCGCCATCCGGACGCCGAGCAGGAGCAGGACGCCGCCGGAGACCTGCTCCAGCCGCCGGCGCACCCCGGCGCGGGACAGGACGGCACGCATCCGGCCGACGATGGTGGGCCTCGCCGCGCACCACTTAATGGCCATGGATTGCCCAAGCATTAGATCTAATGCTTGAATCCGCTCACACCATTAACACCCATCAGGGGAGGCATACGGCCGTGCTCGTGCTCGCGCACATCAGCGATCTGCATCTGGACGGAAGCGAAAGGGCCACCACGCGCGCGAGGCGCGTCCGCGACCACCTGTGGGGGCTGCCCGGGGCGGTGGACGCGCTGCTGGTGACGGGGGACATCGCGGACCACGGCGCGGAGGCGGAGTACGAGGAGGCCGCGCGCCTGCTGAGCGACGCGCCGTTCCCCGTGCTGACCTGCCCGGGCAACCACGACAGCCGCGCCCCGTACCGCAAGGCGCTGCTCGGCGTGCCCGCGTCCGACGGCCCGGTCAACAGCGTCCGGGTCTTCGACGACACGGCGGTGCTGATGTGCGACTCCAGCGTTCCGGGCGCCGACGAAGGGGCCCTGGACGACGAGACGTACGGCTGGATCGAGGCCACGCTCGACGAACTCGGCGGCGAGCGGCGGGCGTTGCTCGCCTTCCATCACCCACCGGTGGCGCTGCACCACCCGCTGCCGGACCGCTACCCGTTGGCGCGACCGGAGCGGCTGGCCGCGCTGCTCGACCGCCGCCCGGAGATCGCGGGCCTGATCACGGGGCACGCCCACACCCCGGCGGCGAGCGCCTTCGCGGGGCGGCCGCTGGTGGTCGGGCCGGGGGTGACATGGACGCTGCGGCTGCCCTGGGAGGGCGACCAGGTGGCGGACCGGGACGCGCCGGTGGGATTGGCGTTCCATGTCCTGGACGACGCGGGGCGGCTCACCAGCCACTTCCGGGTGGTCACGTGACGATGCCGGGAACGGCGGTCAACTGCTGGTAGCCGCCGCTCTGGTGACGGACCGTCAACGTGACTGCCTTGCCGGGGCGTACGGCGGCGACGGCGCGCGCGAGGTCGGCCGCCGAGTCGACGCGCTTCTTGCCGACCTGGAGGAGTACGTCGCCCCGGACCAGGCCGGCCGTGTAGCCGGGACCGGGCACATGGACGCCGACGAGCAGCGCGCCCACCTTGTCGGCGTCCACCGCCTCCACTCCGAGGGTCGCGGCGATGCCGGCCGAGGAGGACGCGGTGGGCGAAGGGGGCGGTGAGGGGGCCCGGTGAGGCGGCGCGGCCGGGCCCGGGGCGGCCGCCCCGCCCACCTCCCGTTGCATCTCGGCGAGCTTGCTCATGCCGATCACTGTGGCGCCGACCGTGCCGAGGCCGACGCCGGTGAGCACCAGTACCGTCCCGACGAACAGCGCGAACAGCACGGTCCGCAGCCGTCGGCCCCGCCGGCGGGCGGCGTGCGGGCGCCGGGCGGGGCCGGGCCTGGTGCCGCCGCCGGGCTCCTGGCCGGGCATCGGCTTGGGGCGCAACGCGGTCTGTTCCATGGCTTGCCTCCGGCGGACGCGGGTCGCCTCCGGCGGATACGGGGGCGGTCCCGGCTGGTGCTCTACCCGTCGCACCGACGCCCGACGTGCCACGAACGAGTGAGACTGACCAGCGGTCAAGAGAGGGAAGCCATAGGCGTTCGGGCCGTCGGGATCACGGGGCGAGAACCGCCACCAGGCGCGCCGCCGCTCCCCGCAGCGCCCCTGTGTGCACCAGTTCCGTCCGGTGCACGACGCGGGGTTCGACGACGGGCACGGCAGCAGTGCCCGGCACTCCCCCGGCCAGCGAGCGGGGCAGCAGTGTCAGGCCCCGCCCCGCCGCCGCCAGGGACGTGAGGGCGTGGAGGTCGGTGCCGTCGTAGTGGAGGGCGGTACGGAAACCGTGGCCGCCGCCCGCGGCGCGCAGATGGGCCAGGGGCAGGCCGGCGTCGGGGGCGTCCAGCCAGCGGGCGTCGGCCAGGTCGCCGAGGCGCAGTCCGGGACGCCGGGCCAGGGGGTGACCGGCCGGCAGGAGGACGCACACGGGTTCCTCGCCCGCGCCGCGCGTGGTCAGCGGCGCCACGTCGGGCAGCCGCAGCGGGTCGCTGGGGGCGGCCAGACCGTCGACCAGGCCCAGGTCGGCGGTGCCGGTCGCGACGGCCGCGGGGATCGCGTCGCGGGCCAGCACCCTCAGGGTCACGCCGGCCGCCGGGAGCGCGGCGAGGACGCGGGCGGCGAGCGCGGTGGGGGCGGCGGCGAGGGTCAGTCCGTGCTCGGGCGCGGACGCCATCCGTACGACGTCCGCGCGGGCCGCGTCGAGGCGCAGCAGGAGCGGGCCCGCGTGTTCGAGCAGCCGCTCACCCGCCGCGGTGGGCGCGACCGGGCGGCGGGTCAGCAGCGGTGCGCCCAGATCCAGTTCGAGGGCCTGGATGTGCTGGGAGACCGCCGACTGGGTGTACCCGAGCTCCCGCGCGGCCTCGGAGAACGAGGCGAGCCGGGCGACGGTGACGTAAGTGCGCAGGAGGTGCGGGTCCATGCCCACAGACTCTCATCAGCGATGCTTATCGACCATGCAGAAATCATCGTTGGACGCGATCCGGCGCTCCCGCCCAGGATGAGGACATGACCGATTCAGCAGCCCGTATCGCCCTGGTCGGCGACCGCTCCCCCAGCGTCGTCTCCCACACCCGTATCCCGCTCCTCCTCGACGCCCTCGCCGAACGCGACCGGCTCGTCCTCGACGCCTACTGGATCCCGTCCGAGGACGCCGGGGCGGAGGGCGCCGTCAGCGGCTTCGACGCGGTGTGGGTGCTGCCGGGCAGCCCGTACCGCAGTGAGGAGGGGGTGCTCGCGGCGATCCGCACCGCGCGTGTGGAGGGCATCCCGTTCCTCGGCACCTGTGCCGGGCTCCAGCACGCGCTGCTGGAGTACGCCCGCAACGTGTGCGGCCTCACGCGCGTGGCGCACGCCGAGACCGATCCCGACGCCGAGGACCTCCTCATCGAGCCGCTGGCCTGTTCGCTCGTCGGCCACGAGGCCGTGGTCGTCGTCGAACCCGGTTCGCTCGCCCAGTCGGTCATCGGCTCGGAGCGCACTGTCGAGCGCTACTTCTGCGCCTACGGCCCGTCCCGCCACCTCGACACCCTGCGCGCGCACGGCATGCGCTTCTCCGGGTACGACGAGGACGGCCACGTCCGGATCGCCGAACTGCCGGGCCACCCGTTCTTCCTGGCCTCCCTCTTCCAGCCGGAACTGTCGGGGGACGGCTCGCGCCCGCACCCGATGGTCCGGGCGCTGGCGCGAGCCGCCGTGGCCCACGCGGGCCTGAGGGAGGCCCAGCCCGCCGGGTGAGCGCCGCGCAGGTCCTCGTGGCCGCGAACGGAATCGCCAAGTCCCTTTGTCGGTGGTCGCTGTTACGTTCTGTCGCATGACCGATCGTGCTCTCCGGCTGCTCCACCAGGACACCCGCCTCGCCGAACTCGCCGCGTGCCCCTTCGACTTCGACGTGGAGCGGGCCGGGTCCGGCCATGTGGAGCCGGTCCGGCTCGCCTCCGGCGGCGCCCTGCGGATCGTGGCGGGCGACGCCGGCGGGGGGACGTACTTCGTGTGCGAGGACGGCTCGGTGCTGTACGCCGACTCCGAGGGCTCGGCCGGGATCGTCGGCGCCTGTGTCGACGAGGCCCTGGAGATCATGATCGGCCTGGAGGACGCGGAGGACTACGACGACGAAGACGCCGCCGCTCTGGAGGCGGCGCGGACCGAGCTGCGCGCCGGGCTGGGCTTCCCGGAGCGCCCCCGCGAGGAGCTCGAAGCGCTCCTGGACGCCGCCCTGGCCCGCACCGAGCCGGACTTCCTGTTGCTCAACGCGGAGGAGGGCCGCGCCTATGACCTGATCGGCCCGCCTCCGCCGCCGCTCTGGGAGCCTGTCCTCGCGGCCGGACGCGCCGATCTGGCCGCGTTGCGGGCCGGGGGCGGCGCGGTGCGGGAGGCGGTCGCCGAGGATCCGGTACGACGCCGGATCGCGCTGCGGGCCGCGCAGTTCGACCGCGCGGAGGGCGACCTCGGCCTGGTGCGGGAGCTGCTGCGCCGGGAGACGCGGTCGTCGATGACGGACGAACTGCGGCTCGCCGCCGTGCTCGTGGGGCTGCACGGCAGGACCGAGGACCTCCCGCTGCTGCACGAGGTGCGGCGGACGGACTTCGACACGGCCTGCGGACTGAGCGAGATCCCCGGCCCCGACGCCGACCCGGCCGAGCTGCTGCGGTGGGCCCGCGAGCTGGACGACCTGATGTTCGGCACGGACCCCGCCGACGAGCCGCTGTACACCTGGACCGACCTCGCCCTGGACCAGGGCATGACGAACCTCGCCCGGTGCGCGCTGATCCGCCGGCTCGACGCGATCGAGCTGGACCAGGGCCTGTTGCGGCGGACCGACGACCCCACCCGCCTCGACACCTCCGAACTGTCCGCTCTCGTCGACGACTTCGAGCGGATCGGCGAGCCGGGCCAGGCGCTGCGCGCCCAGCGGCTGCACACCGCGCTCCAGGAGACGGCCGGCGACCGGGTCTCGGCCCGGCTGACCCAGACCCGGCTGGAGCGGGAGACGGGACAACTCCTCCCGGCCGACCGCACCTTGGCCGCGCTCAGGGACACCCTGGCCAAGCCCGGGGACGACGACTCGCTGAGGTTCTGGCGGGGCACGAGCCTCGGCCGGTACATCGCCGAGGAGCACTACCACCTGGCCCTCGCCCTGGCCGACGCGGGCTCCGGCGAGGAGGCCCACGCGCTGCTGGGCGCCGCCGAGGCGATACGCGGCGAGCTCTCGGAGTCCGCCGCGTGGGGCGTCCGGGAGCTCGCCGAGCGGACCGTCCGGCGGGTGCGCGGGCTCAGCTGACCAGGGGCAGCGGCAGTCGCGGTGACCGGTCGGGCAGGAAGCCGTGGGCGCGCCGGGCCAGGAATTCGGGCTGGTAGCGGTCGACCGTCCGGTGCCAGTGCAGGATGCCCGCCATCCAGTTCTGGAGATCGAGGACGTAGTTCCGCATGACCTCACGGATGTCGTCGGACAGGGCGAAGTCGTCGTACACGACGGGCAGTTCATGGGCGGCGACATGCTGGAACTGCTGCATGCGCTGGGTCGTCAGGTCGTGGACGACGCCGAGGGCGGTCGGGTAGTCGATGCCGAAGAAGTTCTGCACGACGAGGATCGCGTTGTGGATCTCGCCCTCGTACTCGATCTCCTTCTGGTACGAGAAGATGTCGTTCAGCAGGCACGCGTAGTCGATGGCGGCGTTCTCCAGCGAGCGGACCGGTCCACTGCGGTAGACCTCCGGCGGGACGGCCGGGCCGTGCCCCATCCGGCACATGCTCAGGGTGAGGTCGGAGCCGAAGGTGGCGCGGCGCATCTCCAGGTAGTCGACGGGGTCGGGGATGCGGTTCTGGATCTGGTTGGACAGCTCCCAGACCCAGCTCTCGGTCATCACGTTCACGGAGTCCTTGAGGGAGCGCCGCGCGTCCGGGGTCATGCCGGCCGTGGTGCGGGCCCACAGGTCGACGAGGCCGCGCTCCAAGCCGTTGAGCGGGACGGGGATCTCCTCGCCGCCGTCGACGGGCATGCAGTCCGCGAGCCGCCGGGTGGCCGCGCGGGCGGCGACGAGGTCGCGACGCCGCCCGAAGACGAGGGGGTAGTAGTCGTCGGCGTACGTCCCCCAGGCCAGCCAGTGCGCGCTGAGGTCGAGGGCCTCGGGGGTCGCGTCCGGGTCGAGGCCCGCCGAGCACAGGGCGAGGTCGGCGGCGGCGAGCCGGTCCTCGTCCCAGACGCCCTCCTGGAGCATGCCCATGCGGTGCATCCAGGCGGTGAGACGGGGGCGGGCGGCGTCCAGATGCGGGCTGAGCTCGACCTGGAAGGGCATGTGGAAGTCGGGCAGCAGGGAGGGGCCGACCTTCTGGTACGGCACGTGCGTATAGGCCCGCAGGCGCTCGGCGCCGGCCGCCGCGAGCAGGGCGCCGACGTCGGCGGCCGAGGTGCCGGAACCGGTGAGGCCCTGCCAGGGCGAAGTCGGGCGGGCACCCTTGTTCATGTAGCGGCTGGAGCGCAGATGCCATTCGTGGCCGCCGGACTGCCAGTCCTGAAGTCCCTTGGCGTAGGCGGCGACCGCGGCGGCCTCGGGCGGGGTGAGACCTTTCTCCAGGGCGAGGGCGGGCACCTCGGTCAGGGCGGTGTGCTCGAACTGGTGGAGGCGGGAGGTGAGGACGTCGTTGACGAGGTCGGCGGCCTCCTGCGTCGTACAGCCGAAGAAGGTCTCCAGGACCAGGACGCCGTTGCTGTTCTCGCCCTCGTCCTCGACCTCGCGCTGGTAGGAGAACAGGTCGTTGCGCAGGTGCACGGCGTCGGAGAACGTCTCCATGAGGACCCTCAGCGGCCTCGACCCCGCGACGGAATCGGGGACTTCGGCGGTCGCGTACTCCACGAGCCCCGCCGACCAGGGGGCGCCGCCCACCTTGCGGCGCATCTCGATGTACTCGACGGGGTTGGCGATCCGGCCCTCGTTGATGTTGGACAGCTCCCACAGGGACTCGTTGAGCAGATGCTCGGTGGCCACGGCGAAGCGGCGCCGCCAGCCGGCCGACATGGCGGGCACGGTCCGCGTCCACAGGTCGGCGAGCCCCGCCTCGACGGGGTTCTGCGGCTCGGGCATCGGGGTGCTCAGGTCCATCGGCATGAACAGCGGCAGCCGGTCCAGGTGGGCCTTGCCGGCGGCGCGGTCCTGGGTGCGTTTGAACATGTCCAGGAAGTGGTCGTCGAAGAAGAAGACCCACACGTACCAGTCGGTGATCAGCGAGAGGGCGGGACCGTCGCAGTCGGGGTGGGTGTAGGCGCAGAGCAGGCCGTAGTCGTGGGCGTCGAGATCGGACTGCTCCCAGATCCCGGACCCTTCCAGCATGCCCATCTCGCGCGCCCACGCCGTCGAGTGGGCACGGGCCTCGTCGAGGTGCGGGTTCAGCCGCGCGGGGTACGGCATGTAGAAGTGCGGGAGTTCGAAGGGCTGCTGCGTCATGGCCGGGGCACTACCCACGCCTTTCGGGGGACATCCGCCGCGCGGCACATGATCACACCATCGCGTGAATCAGGGCTGAAGTCGGGAGTTGTGGCGGGCACTTGTGGCGTTCATGGGTGGACTAACCGCCGCGCACCGCCCGTCCCACCTCCGCCCGCAGCGCCACGAACTCCGGCAGCCCGCGCGTGCCGATCTGGTCCCGCTTGCCCGGCAGTTCGACCGGCAGGTCGAGGACGATGTGCGAGCCGGGGCCCGGGGACAGGACGACGACGCGGTCGCCGACGTAGACGCTCTCGTCGATGTCATGGGTGACGAACACGATGGTCGTGCCGTCGGTGCGACGGACCTCCAGGAGGAGGTCCTCCAGGTCCTCGCGGGTCTGGGCGTCCAGGGAGCCGAAGGGCTCGTCCATGAGCAGCAGGGAAGGGCGGCACACCAGGGCGCGGGCGATGGCGACGCGCTGCTGCATGCCGCCGGAGAGCTGCCAGGGGTGGCGGCGGGCGGTGCCGTCGAGGCCGACGCGCTCCAGGATGCGCTCGGCCTCGACGCGGCGCGCGGCACGGCCGAGGCCCTGGCGGCGCAGCGGGAGGGCGACGTTGTCGCGGACCGTGAGCCAGGGATAGAGGGAGCGGCCGTAGTCCTGGAAGACCACCGCGAGCCGGTCGGGTACGCCGGTGACGCGCGTGCCGTCGACGGTGACCTCGCCCTCGCGGGCGGGCAGCAGGCCGGCGACGGTGCGCAGCAGGGTGGACTTGCCGCAGCCGGAAGGGCCGACCACGCACAGGAGTTGGCCGTCGGGGACGGTGAGGGTGAGGTCGCACAGGACCGGGTGGTCGCCGTAGTACTGGCCGACTGCGTCGAGGCGGAGCATGCGGTGGTGTCACCTGGCCCGGGGTCGTGGGGTGGCTGCGTGCGCGTACAGGTCCGGATCCCGGTCCGGGTACGAGCAGGGGGTACGGGTACGGGTCATGCGGGTGCCCTCCCCCTGCCGACGAGGCGCCTCTCCACCGCCAGGAGGCCCGTGTTGAGCAGGTGACCGAGGGCGCCGAGCAGGACCAGGGCCGCCCATACGGTGAGCAGGTCGGAGCGGGTCTGGGCGTCGGTGAGGGTGAAGCCGATGCCGTTGGCGGTGCCGGGGAGCAGTTCCGAGAACACCATGAGGATGAGGGAGAGCGAGAGGCTCAGCCGCAGGCCCGCGAAGATGCGGGGCAGGGCGGACGGGAGGACAAGGAACCGGAGCCGTTCGACGGGGCCCAGGCGGAGCACGGCGGCGACGTCGAGGCGCAGGGGGTCGGTGTTGCGGGCGCCCTCCGCGGTGTTGATCAGCACCGGCCAGACGGCGCTGAAGACGATCGACGCGATCTGCATGGGCGTACCGAAGTCGAAGACCACGACGAACACGGGGACCAGGGCGGGTGGTGGGACGGCCTGCGCGAACTGCAGGACAGGGTTGCAGAGGGCGTACGCGCGCCGCGAGCGGCCGACCGCGACGCCGAGCGCGATCCCCGCGACGGCGGCGAGCACGAACCCGGCGGCCATCCGCCCGAGGCTGGGCAGGATGTCGGCGACGGCGGCCTCGGTGAGGAACAGGTGTCTGACGGGGCCGGAGAACCACAGGTCGTACATGTGGCGGGCGATGCGGCCGGGTGGCGGGAAATAGACACTGCCGTGCGCTCGGGCGGCAACTTCCCACACGGCCACGGCGAGAGCGAGGACGACCCAGCGGAGAAGGGCGTGCGCCTCGGGCACCTGCTGGGCCTCGGGCCCGCCCAGCCCCTCGTCCGGCCTCCGCCCCACCCCGCTGCCCTCGCCCCTGCCCCGACCCGTCTCCTCATCTCCACTCACGTCCCCACCCCACCCCCCCGCTCCCCCACCGTCCACGGGAACAACCGTCGCTCGCCCCACACCAGCACGCCGTTGATGACCAGCCCCAGCACCCCCGCCCACACCACACCCGCGAGGACGTCCCGGGTACCGTCCGTGGAGAGGCCTGACTGGGCGATGAAGATGCCCAGGCCCTCGCCGAAGCCGGAGAGGATCTCCGTGGCGACGGCCAGGATGAGGGCGACGGCCGCCGAGATGCGGATGCCGGCGGCGATGAACGGCGCGGTGCCGGGGAGTTCGACGCGGAGGAGCACCGCGAGCCGGCCGAAGCCGAAGGCGCGCAGGGTGTCCTTGGCGAGGGGATCGGTCTCGCCGAGGCCGTAGACGGTGTTGAAGAGGATCGGCCACACGGAGGCGTACGTGACGAGCGCGACCTTCGTCTCGGTGCCCGAGCCGAGCAGCAGCGAGACCAGCGGGATCAACGCCACGGACGGCAGTGGCCGCAGGAACTCCACGATCGCGCGGACGGCGGCGTCGACGACGGGCACGCTGCCCAGCAGCAGACCGAGCGGGACCGCGAGGGCGACGGCGAGGCCGAGGCCCAGCGCCCAGGCGTGCAAGGTGGCGCCGACGCCCTCCAGGAACGTCCGGTCGCCCGCCAACTCCACTGCCCTGCCCAGGACTTCGGACGCGGGCGGCAGATAGCTGCGGCGGACGATCCCGGCCCTGCTGACCGCCTCGCACGCCCCGAAGGCGAGCAGCACCCCGAGCGCCCCGAGCATCAGCTCCTGCCGCCGCCTCACCGCACTCCTCACTTCACCAGCAACGCCGCCAGGTCGATCGGCTTCTTCACCATCCCCTGCTTCTTCATCAGGTCGGTCAGCCGGGCGATCTGGGCGGCGTCCGCCGTCGGCGGGAAGACCGGCAGGTCGATCTGCTTCGCCTGCCGTGCGGTCACCTTGGTGTAGGTCGGCAGGATGTCGCGTACGGCCTCCGGGTCCTTCGCCGCGATCTCCACGGCGGCCTTGAGGGCGCGCTGGAACGCGGCGAGGGCGTCCGCGTGCTCACGCGCGTACCGCGCGGTCGTGAGATAGCCGCTGAGCGGGATGGACCGCACCGGCGCGGACGCCCCGTCCACCAGCACCCGTGCCCCCAACTCGTCCTGGATGGCGCTGTCGTAGGGCTCGACCGCGTGCACGGCGTCGACCTGACCCTTGTCGAGGGCGGCGCCCATCTGCGGGAAGGGGATCTGCCGGTAGACGGGCTTGCCGGCGCCCTGTTCCGCCACGATCTCGTTGAAGGTCAGCGACTGGACGTTGTTGAGGACGTTGACCGCGAGCGTGCGGCCCGTGAGGTCGGCGACGGACTTGATGTCCGAGTCCTTCGGCACCAGCACGTCCATCATGTGCGGCGCGGCCCGGATGGCCTCGGCGACGATGCGGATGTCGAGGGTGCCCTTGTCCTGGGCCTGGAAGTAGGTGACGTAGTTCGCGCTCGCGACCATGTCGATCTGCCCCTTGGACAGCGGCGGCAGCGCCTGGAGGCTCTGCTGGATCTGCTGGATGCGGACGTCCAGCCCCTCCTTCTCGAACAGGCCGCGGTCCTGGGCGATGTAGAGCATGGCGGAGTCGACCAGCGGCAGCGCGGCCACGGTGACCTTCGTCCGCCCGCCGTCCGCCGCCCCGGAGTCCTCGTCGTCGCCGCAGGACGTCAGCGTCAGAGTGAGGACCGCCGCCAGCGCCAGCGCCGTTCCCTTTCCCGCACTTCCCGAACACGATCGCCGTAACGCCATGCGCGCATCATGGCGCCGAATTTGGCATGATCACTACATACATGCCAGCCGAATTGACGTCCTTGCGCCTGCGCCACGCAAGTCCCTGCCGGCGCACGTCACTTGAGGTGCGTCACGGCCGTACCTGAATCAGCGCGTGCGTGCCCCCGGTCCGCCAGCGCTGCCCCTCCGCCGCCACCAGAGCGGCCTCCGTGGCGGGTGTGAGGCCGGTGATCACGTCGGACTTCAACGTGCGCAGGGCCGCCACCGGGCCGGGGAAGTGTGCGGTGACCTCGGCGAAGGGTGTGGTCGGCGGCCAGCGCCGGTCGCCCACCAGGCGGCGGTAGTTGAGGTCGCCCTTGAGGACGGTCAGGGTCACGTCGGCCAGTTCGGCGCGCAGGTCGTCGGGCATGGCCTCGTACGGCAGCGGGGCGCAGGAGAAGGGGTGGGCGCGGACGGTGAGGCGGCCGTCCGCCAGCGCAGCCCAGAGCTCGCGCCCGTACCCGGCGGCCGCGCCCCGGGCCCGGGTCAGCCGGCGCAGGGCGTCGACCACGTCGGCGGTCGTGGCGTCGGAGACGTAGTACGGATGGGGCTTGACGTGCAGGACCGCCCGCCGGACCCGGCCCTGGGTGAGGAGATGGGCGATGAGGAGCAGGTCGGGGACGAGTTCGCGGCCCGCGTTGTCGGCGACGAGGCACAGGGTGTCCGCGCCGTCGAGGAGCGACCGGAGGGCGGCGCTGTCGTCGGCGACCAGGGCGGGGACGGCGGCGCGGGCCTCGGCGTCCCCGTCGGACAACCGGAAGCCGAGGTCGGCGCGGTTGCCCCACAGGGAGCCGTGCAGCAGGGCTTCGGCCTGCTCCTCGACCGGCCGGTCCGCGAGGTCGTCGAGCGCGGCCAACTCCTCGTCGGTCTCCGGGGATTCGAGCTCGGCGAGCTTGAAGGGACGGAAGGGGTCGATGCCTTGCCAGGGGCCGGGGCCGAAGTAGCCCACGGCGTCGAGGAGCCGGCGGTAGAACCAGCTCTCGGACCACAGCCAGGGGATGTCGAACCAGGACTGCCCGGCGTACTCGCCCATCCCCCAGTCCACCCAGAGGTCACGGCCGGGGGCGTCGGCGGGGAGCGGCTCGATCACGCCCTTCGTGCAGTTCTCCAGGAGCGCGTCGAGGGCGCGGTGCTGGTCCGGTCCGTAGGGGAAGGCCTCCCGTACCTGCCCCACGATCGCGGGATGCCGCTCGGCGAGCACGCTGTACGGGAACGAGCCGGGTTCGTCGCTGAGAAGCACGGGCGGGACAGGGACCATGCCCGCCACCGTACCGCCCGGCTCAGGGGATTCTGATCTCCCGCTCCAGCTGGGTGGCGAGGCTCAGATAGCGGGCGCGGCGGGGCACCGGCACCATGCCGCGGATCAGGAGGTGCCACATCTCGGCCAGCCGGCGCGGATGCCGCGTGACGGGTTCCAGGGAGCGGCCGACGACCCGCGTGCCGACGAGGGAGCAGACCAGAGAGTGAGCTGCGGCTTCGACATCGATGTCCGGGTGGAGGTCGGCGTCCTTGACGGCGCCGAGGAGTTTGCGGGTGGTGATGTCCAGCCATTCTTCGAACGGGTGGGAGAGCGACGGGGGTACGTCGAGTCCGCCGGTGGCCAGCCGGAGTCCGGCCCTGGGGACGGGACCTTCGACGGACAGCCGGGCGATCCCGAAGGTGGTGCGGATCAGGGCTTCGAGATGGGAAAGGCCGCGGCTGTCCATGTCCGCCGCCAGCCGGCGCAGGGTTCTGGACTGAAGCTCCAGAATGGCGTGAGCGAGATCCTGTTTCGCCGCGAAGTGGAAGTAGAGGGCACCCTTGGTGACTTGGGCGTGCTCGACGATGTCGCTCAGGCTGGTCGACTCGTAACCCTGCCGGTCGAACAGATCCGCGGCGGCCGCGATGATAGCCGCTCGGGTCTGCTCGGCGCGTAACTGCCTAGCCATCGATGGGACGCTCCTGGGGGCGAGAGAACAGGACCCGAAAAGAACAGGCCATGCCGTTTGTTTCTTACTCCCCGTACACGATATCTCACCGTACGACGGCTATTCGAGGGCACCCCAATTCCCTTCAGTCTTCAGACCTCCCACAACTTGTTCACCGGTTGCGTGTAGGACGCAAAGGACCTTTGTAAAAACCGGTCGCTCAGTACAGAAAGCTCCATACAGAAAGAAGGCGGGCCGACCGGTGCCCCATCCGCACCGGTCGGCCCGCCCGTTCGGCGGGGGTGGCTCAGAAAGTCAGCTTCCAGCTGTTGAGCGTGCCCGTGTCCTGGGCCGCGGTGTCCTGGACGCGCAGTTTCCAGGTGCCGTTGGCCGTCTCGCTCGAAGCGTCCACGGTGTAGGTGGTGTTCACGTTGTCCGCGGAGTCCGAGGAGCTGGCGGACTTCAGGCTGTACACCGTGCCGTCCGGGGCGACGAGGCCGATCACCAGGTCACCGCGGTAGGTGTGGGTGATGTCGACGGCGACCTTGAGGGCCGAAGGGGCGTTGCCGGTACGGCCGCTGACGGTGATGGCGGACTCGATCGCCGAGCTGTTGTCCGGGATGGCGACGGCGGAGGTGCTGGAGTACGTCGTCCCCGTCGTCGTACCGCCACCGCTGACGGCGGCCACGGTCTTCGCGGCGTCCGCGAGGCCGGCACCGCAGCCGCCCGAGCAAGCGCCGGGCAGGGCACGGGCGTTGGCCTTGATGGCCGACTCGATCTGGGCCGGCGTCAGCGAGGAGTTGGCCGACTTCAGCAGGGCGGCGAGGCCCGCGATGTGCGGGGTGGCCATGCTGGTGCCCTGGTAGTAGGCGTAGTTCTCGGTCGACGCCGTCTTGGTGCCGGAGTTCAGCGTGGACAGGATGCCGTTGGCGGTACCGGTGCTGGTCTGGCCGCCGGGGGCCGAGATGTCCACCAGGGAGCCGTAGTTGGAGTACGAGGCCTTCGCGCCGGTGCGGTTGGTGGCGGCCACGGATATGACGTTGTTGCAGTTGCCCGGCGAGTGGTTCGCGACGTTGTCGTTGTCGTTGCCCGCGGCGACGGCGATCGTGGTGCCGCGGTTCACGGCGGCGGTGATGGCGCTCTGGGTCGCGCTGGTGCAGGCACCGTCGCCGCCCAGGCTCATGTTGATGACCTTGGCGACGTTCGCGTTGGCGGGCACGCCCGCGACGGTGCCGCCGGACGCCCAGGTGATGGCGTCGATGATGTCGGAGTCGTAGCCGCCGCACTTGCCGAGCACGCGCAGCGGGGAGATCTTCGCGCCGTAGGCGATGCCCGCGATGCCCTTGCTGTTGCCCGTGACCGCGGCGATGGTGCCGGCCACGTGCGTGCCGTGCCAGGAGGAGCTGGAGGCCGGGATGCCGGAGCCGCACTCGTCGGCCGCGTAGTAGTCGCCCGGGTCGGCCGGGTTGCTGTCGCGGCCGTCGCCGTCCACCGAGACCGCGGTGTCGGAGATGAAGTCGTAGCCGGCGACGATGTTCGCGGCGAGGTCGGAGTGGGCGACGTAGCCGGTGTCGATGACGGCGACGGTCACGCCGGAGCCGGTCGCGGTGGACCAGGCGCCGGGGACGTTCATGCCGGCCGTGGCCTCGAACAGGTCCCACTGCTTGGCGTACTCGGTGTCGTTCGGGTCGGCCTGCGGCTTGTTCAGGCGGTCCGGCACGACGTAGGCGACCTGCGGGTCGGCCTTGTACTCGGCCACGACGTCGGCGACGTCCGCGCGGGTGGCGTCGGTGCCCAGGTCGACCAGGGCGGCGCCGGTGCCGAGGCGGCGCCGGAAGTCGACGTCCTCGCCGGTCTGCTTGCCCTTGGCGGTGGCGTCGGCCTCGGCGGCCTTGTTCGACTTCGCCTCGGTGGCACCGGACTTGTAGCCGACGATGAGCCGCTCGGCGGTGACGCCGGGGGCGGCCTCGGTCTGGGCGGTGGGCACGGCGGCTGCCTTCGGGGCGGCGGCCTCCTGGGCCGTGGCCACCGTGGCGGTGGCCGCCGTGAACAGCGCGGCCGAGACCGCGGCGACGGAGATCATCCTCCGTCGGAGGGAGGGCGGGGTACGCAAGGTCTTTGCCTTTCGTGGCCGTGCTCCGGGCAGCGCGGAGCAACGGTGGGGAACGCTTCGTCGGTGAAGCGGCGGGGGGTGGGTCGAAAAGCGGCGTGGGACCGGCCGAGCGCCAGCGGACCAGGGAGGGGGTTACCTGTGGGTCAGCTGTGGCCTGAACGATAGGCAAAGGGCTGGTCATGTGAATACAGGGGAAACCCTCGATCCGGCCGGAAACCCACCCTCGCCGTCCGGAAGTCGGGGGTGAATGCACCCCGGACACACTCCGGATACGCCCCCACTGCACCCTTTCGCGGCCGATGTCCCGCGGTGAACGCGCCGGGCCCGGTTTCCGTACTGCACGGGAGCAAACCGTTCCCGCCTCGGCCGAGGAGACGTTCCGGATGTCCCGGATGACCGCATACCGCATGGCCCTTCTGACGGTCGTGGCACCGCTCGTGACCACCGTCTGGGCGGCCGCCCCGGCCCAGGCGCACGGCGCCCCGACCGATCCGGTGAGCCGGGTGTACGCCTGCTCCCCCGAGGGCGGCGACCGGGCACAGTCCACGGCCTGCCGGGCCGCCATTGCGGCGAACGGGGCGCCCTTCACCGCCTGGGACAACCTGCGCGTCGCCAACGTGAACGGCCGCGACCGGCAGACCGTGCCCGACGGCGAGCTGTGCAGCGGCGGCCTGCCCGCCTACAAGGGCCTCGACCTCGCCCGCGCGGACTGGCCCTCGACGCATCTGACGCCGGGCGCGACGCTGACGATGAAGTACGCCTCGACGATCCCGCACACCGGCAGCTTCAAGCTCTACCTCACCAAGCCCGGCTACGACCCGACGAAGCCGCTCGCCTGGTCCGACCTGCCCGACAAGCCGTTCGCCACGGTCAAGGACCCGGCGCTGACGGGTGGCGCGTACCGCATCCGCGCGACGCTGCCGCCGGACCGTACGGGCCGCCATGTGCTCTACACGATCTGGCAGAACACGAGCACGCCGGACACGTACTACTCGTGCTCGGACGTGGTGTTCCCGGCGGCGAAGGACAAGGCCGAGCAGAGCGCGAAGCCGACGCCTTCACCTTCGCCATCGGCTTCGGCTTCGAAATCGGCTTCGAGCGACGCCGCGAAGGCCCGTACGGCCAAGAGCCCGACGCCGAGCGCCGAGCCCCGAACGACGGCCTCGGGTGCCGGCACCGCGCCGGTGGCCGCCACGGAGACCGCCGACACAGGACCGTCCGCCCCCATGGTGGCGGGCGGCGCCGCCGCGGTGCTGGTGCTCACCGGGGGCGCCGCCCTGGCGCTGCGTCTGCGTCGACGCTGAACGCCGTTTCTACGAGGGTCAGTTGACGAAGACCGCCGCGCCGTCGGAGGTGGCGACCGGGGCGTACTTCGCGGTCCAGAAGCCACTGCCCGGGCAGAGCGAGGAGCCGGAGGTCCGGGTGAACTGCTGGTTGGTGAACTTGATGCTGTTGTCGGCGTTGTCGGCCGCGCCGGCGAGGCTGCCGTTCGTCGCCTGGTAGACACAGGTGACACTGCCCAGCAGGGTCCTGAGCACGACGGTGGTCTGGATGGGACCGGCGGCGCCCGGGGTCACGGCGACGGTGCCGTCGGAGGCCACGGTGGTGGTGTACGCCAGGTTGTTGACCGTGACGCTGGTGACGCCGAGGACGCCCACGTTGTTCGAGGTGCAGTTGCTGAAGGTGTGCCCGGTGAGGGTCTCGGAGGCGGTACCGGGAGCGGTCGGGTTGCTGTCGACCGTCGCGGTGAACTGCGAGGTGGTGCAGGTGATGCCGGTGGTACCGGTCGCGCTGGAGTAGAGCGTCGCGGTGGTGCCGCTCGCCAGGGGCGCGGTGACCGTGGCGTTGGCGGCGACGGCGTCGCCGCCCGTGGCGCCGGTGGTGAGGACGTTGTCGGCGGCCGACGCGGGGCTGACACCCGACAGGGCGAAGGCGGCGACGGCGGCGGTGAAGGTGAGCAGGGAACGCGTACGCATGCGGGAATGCCTCTTTCTGAGGTGAGGGGAGTGAGGGTTGAGGGGGGTGAGTGGGGGATGGACGAGGCGCGGCATCCGCCGGCGTCGGCCCGTGACGCCTTCTCCGTACGTCACGGACCGACGACGGCAGCCGACCGGTCACCGGCCGGGGAACGTGGGGTGGTCCCCGGCCGGGCCGGGCGGGAAGCGGCGACCCGGCACGGACCAGGGGGGAAGTGACCGTGCGGGTGCCAGGGGGAGGAGACGGGCACGGGGGGTGTGCCCGGAGACGGACAGGACGTCCGGGAGGCGCGGGCAGTGCCGCGCGATGGATCCGGCGCCACGGATCCGGGTCGAGCCAGGGCAAGTTGTAGACCTGATGCTCAGTCAACGTCAAGGAGCAGAAAGCTAGTTGACGGACAGTCAAATAGTGGCGCGGCGACTCGGCTCACCTCGCCGCACAGGCGGGGCACAACCAACACCCTTTTTTCACAACTCTCTTGACCCTTAAATGTAACCACCGGTAACTTCCTCGGCGGCTACTGCGGAGTACGCGAAAGCCCTTGCATCCGCCGGGAGGTGCGAGGGGGCGCGGGCCGCCTGCGCTGTCCGCGCCAGGACAACGTGCCATTTGATGCCAGACCGCACTGTCTATGCCCTGGGAGCACACATGGCCTCGTCTTCGGACGCCACTTCGGCCGCCGACAACACACCAGAGAACGCGGAAAGCGGTTCCGCGCCGGAGCCTGCCAGACGCGGTCGGGTCCGCGCGCGCCGGGCCGCCGTGATGGCCGTGCCGGCCACGCTGGTCGCCGCCACGCTGGCGGTGCTGACCGCGGAGGGCGCGCTGGGCGTGCAGTTCGCGATCTCCGGCATGGCGTTCACCGTCACCGCGAAGGAGCTGAACGGCACCGGCTTCGAGCAGTTCGGCGCCCTCGACAACATGGCGGAGGGCAGCCCGAACGCGGGGGACACCGGGGGCCAGGTGCTGGTGGTCACCTCCGCGATCAAGAACGCGACGCTGGACAGCCTCTGCCAGAGCGTCGACCTCGGCGGGACCAACCTGCTCATCAAGGCGGGCAGCGGGTCGCAGAAGGTGTCGGCGACCAACCTCACCACCGATTCGACAGAGCTGTCGGGTGACGCCGACTTCAACAACATCGAGATCGGCAACGACGCCAGCACGCTCACCAAGGCCGGGGTCAAGGGTCCGATCGGCGTCTTCAGCCAGCAGGCCGACACCGTGCACATCGCCAACCTGCGGCAGACCAACTACGCGACCACGGCCGCGGTGTTCAAGCTGCCGGGGCTCAAGCTCAGCTTCAGCGACTCGGGTTGCTGATGTCGGACACGGACACCCCGCGTCGGGGAGTGCGGTCGGCCTTCCACGCGTGGCGGGCCGACCGTCCGTTCTGGGGCGGGCTGCTGCTCGCCCTGGGCGGGGCGGAGATCCTGCTCACCGAGAAGGCGTCGCTGAAGGTCGTCCTGCACATCGGCATGCAGGGCCTGGCCGGCTATCTCCTGCCGGCGCTGATGCTGCTGCTGGGGCTGCTGATCCTGTTCAACCCCACCCAGCGGCTCTTCTACTCGATCACCGGGGTCCTGCTCGCCCTGGGCACCTGGCTGACCTCGAATCTGGGGGGCTTCTTCATCGGCCTCCTGCTGGGCGTGGTGGGCAGCTGCCTGGCCTTCGGCTGGCTCCCGGACCAGGAGCCGAGGGTGAGCCGCAGAAAGCGCCGCGAGGCCGCCCGAGCGGCGAAGACCTCGGCGACGCTGGGCCCGCTGGGGGTGGCCGGACCGGAGGCGGGGGAACCCGCTTGAGGCTCACGGGCCCGAAAAGTGCGCCCTGATGGCGTGCAGCCGGGCGGCTGCGACCGGTTGCACGTAGTCGGGGTTGGGAGCGGCGTGACTGCACGCGAGCGGAGCTGGGACCGGCCCGACTCACGCAGGCGAGTCTGGGACCAGCCTGACCACCGCAAGCGGAGCTGGGACCGGCTCGACTGCACGCAGGCGAGGCTGGAACCAGCCTGACTGCATGCATGCGGAGCTGGGACCGGCCTGACTGCATGCCAAGCGCGACGGGAACCCGCCTGACCCCGTGCGGAGGAGGGCGGAAACCGGCCTCACTCCGTACCGAAGAGGGTCGGAACCGGCCTGATCCCGCACGGAGTTCGGCAAGACCCTGCCCGATCGCCGGCGCAGCCCGGTGGACGGAGCGATGCCGTGAGCCGAGGAGCCGCGTGGGCGGGCGCCCCCGCTCGGCGCCGCCGCCCACCGCGTCACCCCCCACCGCGTCACCGCCCGTCGCCGCCCCGCCGCCCCTAACCGCGCCGCCCCCGTCACCCCCCACCGCGTCACCCATCCCCAACGACGTCACCCCGTCGCCACCCCACCGCATCACCGCCTCCAACCGCGCCGCCTCCGTCGCCACCCCACCGCATCACCCGCCCCCAACCACGTCACCCCGCCGCCACCCCACCGCATCACCCGCCCCCAACCACGTCACCCCGCCGCCACCCCACCGCATCACCCGCCCCCAACCGCGCCGCCCCCGTCGCCCCCGAAGCCCCCGTCCCCAACGGCGTCACCCCACCCCACCGCCCCATTCCGGCCAGACCCCCCGCGCGCCCTCGCGCACCCCGCTCCCCGCCCCCTAGCGTGATCGTGGCGGACCGCCGGCACGGGACCGTCCCGTGGGGCCGTGTCGCGCTGTCCGGGTGCCCCGAAGCGGGGGTGCCGGGAGGCCACGGGACAGGGGGAGTTCGATGGAGTTCAAGGACCCGGTCGTCATTGACCCGACCGGTCGTGACATCCACGGCGAAGGCGCGCGGATCAGGGAGCGCGGCCCCGTCGCCCCGGTCGAGCTGCCGCACGGCGTGCCCGCCTGGGCGGTCGGCGACCCCGCGCTGCTGCGGCGGCTGCTCGCCGACCCGAGGGTGTCGAAGGACGCGCGACAGCACTGGCCGCGCTGGGCCGAGGGCCGCGTCAGTCCGGACTGGCCGCTGTTCACCTGGGTCGCCGTGCAGAACATGTTCACGGCGTACGGCGCCGACCACAAACGCCTGCGCAACCTCGTCGCCAAGGCGTTCACCGCACGCCGTACCGCCGCCCTGCGCCCCCGCGTGGAGGCCATCACCGACGCGCTGCTCGACCGCGTCGCGAAGGCCGGAACGGGCGGCCAAGTCGTCGATCTGCGCGAGGAGTTCTGCTACCCGCTGCCCATCCAGGTCATCGGCGAGCTCCTCGGCCTCCCGGAGGAGCAGGGTCCGGAGCTACGGGCCGTCGTGGACGGCGTCTTCCACACCTCGGCCGACGCCGCCGAAGTGGCCGACACCTACGCCCGCTTCTACGCGGCCATGCGTCAACTCGTCGAAACGAAGCGGGCATTGCCCGGCGACGACCTCACCTCCGCGCTGATCGCCACCCATGACGACGACGGCGCCCACCTCAGTGAGCAGGAGCTGCTCGACACCTTGGTGCTCATGGTCAGCGCCGGTCACGAGACCACGGTGAACCTGCTCGACAACGCGGTCCACGCCCTGCTCACCCACCCCGGTCAGCTCGCCCTGGTCCGCCCCGGGCAGGCCTCCTGGGACGACGTGATCGAGGAGACGCTGCGCGTCGAGGCACCAGTGGCGAACCTGCCGCTGCGGTACGCCGTGACGGACCTGGACCTGGCCGAGCTGGGCGGCCCCGAGGGCGCCGTGATCCGGGCGGGCGAGGCGATCCTCGCCGCGTACGCCGCCGCCGGACGCGACCCGGGGCACCACGGCGAGGACGCGGACGTGTTCGACGTCACCCGCGCCGACAAGGACCACCTGGCCTTCGGGTACGGCGCCCATCACTGCCTGGGCGCCCCGCTCGGCCGCCTGGAAGCGCGCGTCGCGCTGCCCGCGCTGTTCGCCCGCTTCCCGGGGCTCGCGCTCGCCGTGGCGCCGGGGGAGCTGGAGCCCGTGGACTCGTTCATCTCCCACGGCCACCGGTCACTGCCGGTGCGCCTCGGCTGACGTACTCACTGCGACGGCGACTGCGCGGGGGCAGGCGTCTCCACGGGCGCGGTCACCGCCGTCGCCGTCGCGGTCTCGTCCTTCATCGCCTGCGCCTCGCTCTTGAGGATGCGCATGGACCTGCCGAGCGCCCGCGCGGTGTCGGGCAGCTTCTTCGAGCCGAACAGCACGATCACGACGATCGCCACTATCAGCAGGTGCCAGGGTTCCAGTCCGTTACGCAGCACGGCCGCGCCTTTCTCTCGCCCGAGTTCTCAACTCGCTCTTACGTCGGTCGCGCACACTTACGGCGGCCGCCGCCCGTCGGATGACGGTTGCTGTCGTGCGCAACTGTACAACCGGGGCTTAGGCGACAAATCCCAGCAATTTGCAAAAAGGGCGCGGATGACGATCACCAGTGCAGGGCGGCCGGCACCCCCGCGGCACCGGCAGGAGCGGCCCGGCGGGCGTCGCCGGGCGGGCCGCCGCCGGGGCCACCGGATACGCGTCGCGCTCGCCGTCTGCCTCTCGCTGCTGGTCCTCGCGACCGCCGGCGCGGGCTGGCTCTATCTGAAGCTGGACGGGAACATCAGCACCTTCGACTCGGGCGGCGTCTCCGACGACCGGCCCCGGGCCGGCTCCTCCAAGGGGGAGAACGTCCTGCTCATCGGCTCCGACGCGCGCACCGACGGCAACGCGGCGCTCGGCGGCGGCGACAAGGACGACATAGGGCGCTCCGACACCACGCTCCTGCTGCACGTCTACGCCGACCACCGGCACGCGCTCGCGGTCTCCATCCCCCGCGACACCCTGGTCACGATCCCGCCCTGCAAGCTGCCCGACGGCAGCTGGACGAAGACGCAGACCGACACGATGTTCAACGCGGCCTACTCGGTGGGCGAGACCGCCAAGGGCAACCCGGCCTGCACCCAGAACACCGTCGAGCACCTCACCGGTCTGCGCGTGGACCACACGGTCGTCGTCGACTTCAAGGGTTTCGCCCGGCTGACGGAGGTGGTGGGCGGGGTGCAGGTGTGCCTGCCGCAGGACGTCTACGAGAACGATCTCAACCCGCACCGGACGACCCCGGGCCGGCTGCTCTTCAAGAAGGGGGTGCAGACCGTCTCCGGGCAGAAGGCGCTGGACTACGTCCGCATCCGGCACGGCATCGGCGACGGCTCCGACATCGGCCGCATCAAGCGCCAACAGGCCTTTGTGGCAAGCCTGTTGAAGGAGGTGAAGAGCAAGGGGCTCACCCCGACCCACCTGTTGCCGCTCGCCGACGCCGCGACGAAGTCCCTCACCGTCGACCCCGGCCTTGGCTCCGCCGACAAGCTCATCTCCTTCGCGATGTCCCTGAAGGACGTCGACCTGCACAACACCAAGTTCGTCACCCTGCCTTGGCGGTACGACGGTTCGCGCGTCGCGATCGTCGAGCCGGACGCCGACGCCCTGTGGGCGGCCCTGAAGTCCGACCGCACGATCGACGGCAAGAACGCCACAGGGAAACAGAAGGGGAAGCAGAAGACGCCCTCAGCCTCCCCCACCCCCGTCTCCGGCTCCGGCATCTCCGTCGGCGTCTACAACGGCACCACGGTCACCGGCCTCGCCGCCCGCGCCGCCGCCACGCTCACCTCCGACGGCTTCACGGTCACCGGCACCTCGACCGCCAACAGCCAGGACCACCCCACCACCCTCGTCGAGTACGGCCCCGGCGAGGAGTCCCAGGCCCGCACGGTCGCCGCGGCCTTCCCGGGCGCCACGCTGGAGTCCGTCACGAGCGCCGGCATCAGCGTCGTACTCGGCCAGTCGTACGCCACCACACCCACCGCGTCCCCGGCGGCCGTGCCCAGCACGGTCGCGGACGGCGCCCGGTCGGCGGACGACAACCCGTGCTCCAACCTCACGTACGGCTGAAACCGCCCCCGAGCGTCACCGACCATCACGATGCGGCACCGAGAAGTCACTACAAGCGGCTGATCACTTGACTACCGGCCGTCACACACGGTTGGCTCCGGGCAAGTGAAAGTTCAACAGGTCGACGCACACCCGCGTTTCGGCCTCCCTTTCGCGTTCCACCTGCTCGGCCGCACAGTGAGGTGCCGCATCCTCATGATCACCACTCCCCCACCGCAGGCATCCTCCGGATCCGGCGCATCCGTGCGCCTCGCCGTCGCGGCCTCCGCCGCCCTCCTGCTGCTCGTCGGCTGTTCCGCCTCGGGTTCCGGTTCCGGGGCCGCCGACGCGCGGCTCGGATCGGGGGCGAAGGGCGCGATGAAGGTCGCCCTGGTCACCCACGGCGGTGAGGGGGACGCCTTCTGGGAGCGGGTGCGCAAGGGGGCGGAGGCGGCGGCCGCGAAGGACGGGGTCGAGCTGACGTACGAGAGCGACTCCGACCCGGCCCGGCAGGCGCAGTTGGTGCGGGACGCGATCGGGGAGCGGGTGGACGGGATCGCGGTGACGCTGGCCAAGCCGAACGCGATGAGGGCGCCGGTCGCCGAGGCCAGGGCGGCGGGCATCCCGGTGGTCGGGCTCAACTCCGGTATCGACGCGTGGAAGTCGCAGGGGCTGCTGGAGTACTTCGGCCAGGACGAGAGCGTCGCGGGCGCCGCCGTCGGGGACAAGCTCGACGCGTTGAAGGCCAAGCACGCGCTGTGCGTCATCCACGAACGGGGCAATGTCGCGCTGGAGGCGCGCTGCGCCGGGGTGAAGAAGACCTTCGGCGGCGAGACCGAGAACCTCTATGTGGAGGGCACCGACGCCAAGGCCGTGGACGCCGTCCTCACCGCCCGGCTGCGGCAGGACCCCGGTATCGACGAAGTCGTCACGATGGGCGCGCAGTTCGCGCTGGACGCGGTCGAGTCGGTGAAGGCGGCGGGCAGCAGAGCCCGGGTCGCCACCTTCGACCTCAACGAGGACCTGACCCAGGCGGTGCGGAACGGGTCGGTGCAGTTCGCGGTGGACCAACAGCCGTATCTCCAGGGCTATCTGGCGATCGACTCGCTGTGGCTGTACCGCACCAACGGCAACGTCAGCGGCGGCGGGGTCGCCCCCGTGCTGACCGGTCCCGCGTTCGTGACCCGGAGCAATGTCGCCGCCGTGGCGAGGTTCGCCGCCGCCGGAACCCGCTGAGCGAGCCCCCTCCCCGCCCGAACTCCCCACCTCCCGCTCCCTGCTGATCGCCCAAGGAAGACCATGTCTGACCGGACAGGCCCCCGGCGCCGGCGCCGTCTCGGCTCCATACGGATCTCCCTGATCCTGCTGGCGCTGGTGCCCAGCGTCACGCTCGCCGCCATGTGGGGCGTGACGACGATCCAGATGTTCTCCGAGGGCCTCAGGCTGCGCTCGCAGACGGAGCTGAGCCGCTCGACCGGCGCCATGGGCACCGAGGCCACGCTCGCGCTGCAACGCGAACGCGCCCAGTCCGCCGCCTGGTTGGCCAGGGTGCCGGGCTCCCGGGCCGCCCTGGACCGGCAGCGTGCCGAGACGGACCAGGCGGTCGCCAAGCTCGTCGGGCGCGCCGACGACATCCAGCGGGCACCGGACCGGGTCGCGGAGCGGCTGTACTCGGTGGTCGCCTCGCTGGGCAGTCTGGAGTACTACCGCGACCAGGTGGACGACCCCGCCGACATCTCCGCCGAGCAGGTCCTGGACCAGTACACGGCCATCGTCGACGGTCAGATCCACGCCTTCCAGGAGCTCTCCCAGGTCGACGACGGCGACCTCACCTCGCAGGCGGAGCCGCTCGTCGCCCTGGAGCACGCGGCGGAGCTGACCTCGCAGGAGGACGCCCAGCTCACCCTCGCCTGGCCGGACGGCTACCTCGACGAGAAGGGCTGGACGCAGTTCGTCCAGCTGGTCAACACCCGCCGCTGGCTGGTCCAGGACCAGATCGTGCCCGCGCTGACCGGCGACGCGAAGTCGGACACCGAGCGGATCCTGACGAGCAAGGAGTGGCAGACCCTGCTGTCCGTCGAGGACCAGGTGCTCGCCGCCCGCCCGTCCCGCGCCGACGGCCGGGTCGCGCTGCCGGACGCGCAGAAGCGCTGGACGGCCGCGCTGGACACGGTGTCCGACCACTACTCGGTCCTCGTCCGGCAGCAGACCTCGGAGCTGCTCACGCGCAGCGCCCACAAGGCCGACGACCTGCTGCTGACGGCCGCCTCGCTCAGCGCCGGCGGACTGGTCGCGCTGCTGCTGTGCATCGGCATGTCCTGGCGGATCACCCGCTCCCTGTCCCGCCGGCTGAGCGGCCTCCGGGTCGCCACCCTGAGCCTCGCCCAGGAGCGGCTGCCCGACGTGGTGGCCCGCCTCGACCGGGGCGAGAAGGTCGACGTGGACCGGGCCGCGCCCGAACTGGACTACGGCACCGACGAACTCGGCCAGGTGGCAAGGGCGTTCAACACCGCGCAGCGCACGGCCGTGGAGACCGCCGTCGAACTCGCCGACACCCGGCGGGGTTTCCAGAAGGTCATCCTCGGCATCGCCCGGCAGAGCCAGAACCTGGTCAACCTCCAGCTCAGCCGTCTCGACACCCTCGAACGCCGGCACCAGGACCCCGACGTCCTCGCGGACCTGTACGAACTCGACTCCACGGCGAGCCAGTTGCGACGGTACGAGGAGAACCTCGTCATCATCAGCGGCGGGCAGCCCCGGCGCAGCTGGACCGAGCCGGTGGCGCTCGTCGACATCCTGCGCAGCGCGGTCGGTGAGGTCGCCGAGTACCAGCGGGTGGAGGTGCACACCGACGAGGAGCTGTCCCTGGCGCCGCCCGCGGTGGCCGACGTGATCCATCTGCTGGCCGAACTCATCGAGAACGCGACGCTGTACTCCCCGGCGCCCAGCCCGGTCGGGGTGCGGGCGACGGTCGTCGCCAAGGGCCTGGCCGTCGAGATCGAGGACCGCGGGCTCGGCATGTCGGAGGAGGACTACGCCTCGTTCAACGCCCAGTTGGCCGAGGCCCCCAAGTTCGACGTGGTGGCCCTCGCCGACGACCTGAGGCTCGGCATGTTCGTGGTCGCCCAGCTCGCCGACCGGCACGGGATCGCGGTGACGCTGCGCTCGTCGCCGTACGGCGGGACGACGGCGATCGTGCTGATCCCGCACGAGGTGCTGGTGCGGGAGGAGGACGAGGGCGCCCCGACGGAGAAGCCCGGCCGTGAAGAACCGGCGACCTCCGAACCGCCCGCACCCACCGCACCCGAGACCGCCACCACCACGCCCGCCGCACCCGCCACCGCCACGCCCTCCGCACCCGGCGCCTCCACCCCCACGCCGGCCGCGCCCGACGCCTCCGCCGCCCCCGCTCCCCTCCCCCGGCGCGTCCCCCAGACCAGTCTGGCCGTGGAGCTGCGCGGGGAGGCGCCGGTCGTCGCCGACGACGACCCCGACGGCTTCACCGCGGAGCACGCCGCCTCCTCGCTCGCCGGGTTCCAGCGCGGCACGCTCCAGGCCCGGGACGCGGCCGAACCCGCCGCCATCCCCACCACTCCCCACACCGACCGCTCATGAAGGACAACGCCATGACACGCCCCACCCCCGCCACGCACACCGCGCTGGACCAGTTGCTCACCGGCCTCGTGGACCGGGTCGCGGACGTCACGCAGGCCGTGGTGCTCTCCGACGACGGGCTGGTGGTGAGCAAGTCCACCGGGTTCCTGCGCGACGACGCCGAGCGGCTGGCGGCGACGGCGTCGGGGCTGATGAGCCTCAGCAAGGGCGTCAGCATGGACTTCCGGGGCGGGCCGGTGCGGCAGGCGCTGATCGAGATGGCCAACAGCTTCCTGATCCTGACCTCGGCCGGTCCCGGCGCCCATCTCGTCGTGCTCACCGGGCCGAACGCCGACGTCGGCGTGGTGGCGTACCAGATGAACATGCTGGTGAAGAAGATCGGCGAGCATCTCAGCGCGGCACCGCGGACCGGTCTCGGTCCCACCGGCGCGTGAGGTGAGCGAAAGCGACGCGGTGGCGGGCCGGCTGGTCCGGCCGTTCGCCCTGACCGGCGGACGGACCCGGCCCAGCCGCGCCTGCTTCACCCTCATCGCCACCGTGACCGCGGTGGACCCGCCGCCGGAGCGGGCGCCCCGGCCGCAGCCCGAGCAGGCGCGCATCCTGCGCCGGTGCGCCCGGCCGGTCGCGGTGGCGGAGCTGGCGGCGCTGCTCGACCTGCCGGTGAGCGTGGTGGTGATCATGCTCTGCGACCTGCTGGAGGCGGGCCTGATCACCGTGCATCCGCCGCACCCCGTCACCGACCGCACCCTGGACCTGGACCTCCTGCAGAAAGTGAGGGACGGCCTTGGCCGGCTCTGAGGCATCCGCCGCCGAGATCCCCGCGGCGCCGGACACCGTCAAGATCCTGATCGCCGGGGGCTTCGGCGTCGGCAAGACGACGATGGTCGGGTCGGTGAGCGAGATCGTGCCGCTGCGCACGGAGGAGCCGCTGACCATGGCCGGGCTCGGCATCGACGACCTCGCCGGCATCGAGCGGAAGAAGGCCACCACGGTGGCCCTGGACTTCGGCCGGATCACCATCAACGACCGGCTGGTGCTGTATCTGTTCGGCACACCCGGGCAGCAGCGGTTCTGGTTCATGTGGAACGACCTGGCGGTGGGCGCGCTCGGCGCGGTGGTCCTGATCGACGTGCGGCGGCCGGAGGCGAGCTTCGCCGCCGTCGACTTCTTCGAGCGGCGCGGCATCCCGTTCGTCGTCGGCGTCAACGGCTTCGACGGTCAACACCCTTATCCGCCCGAGGAGATCAGGGAGTCGCTCGCGCTCCCGGAGGGGGTGCCGGTGGTGCTGTGCGACGCGCGGGAGCGGGAGTCGTCGCGGGACGTGCTGATCACCCTGCTCGATCTGCTGATCGCGTCGGCGGTCGGCAAGGCGGCGGGTTCCTAGGGCCTGTCTGGCGTCGCGGCGCAGGCGGGAATTGTCAGACAGGCCCTAGGTCATCGGCGGGAATCCGCCAACCGTGCCGGAGTGATTGACGGGCAACTCCCGTCCCTCTACTTTCCATTCGCCTCGTCGAACCTCGTTCGACATATCGACCCTCTGGAGAGTCGCATGCCCGCAGAGCCGCCCGCCGCTCCCCTCCCCTCCGCTCCCGGCCTCTCCCGCCGCCGTCTCCTCGGCATGGCCGCCGCCGCTCCGCTCGCCGCGACCGGTGCGCTGGCGCTCGGCGCCGGGACCGCGCACGCCGCCGACTCGGCGTACGCCATGGCGTACTTCACCGAGTCGACCAACCTCGGGGACGGCACCGACTACGGCCTCCACCTCGCCGTCAGCAAGGACGGGCTGCTCTGGACGCCGCTGAACCAGAACAACCCGGTGGTCACCCCGACCGAGGGCGCGGGGGGCCTGCGCGACCCCTTCATCCTGCGCAAGCAGGACGGCACGTTCGTGGTGCTCGCCACCGACCTCAAGGGCACCGACTGGAACTACAACAGCCAGTACATCCACGTCTGGAACTCGGCCGACCTGCGCACCTTCACCGGCTACCACCGGCTGAAGCTGCACGACATGGTCACCCACAGCTGGGCCCCGGAGGGCTTCTGGGACGCGGGCCGCGGCCAGTACGCGATCATCTACTCGTCGGTCAACTCCAGCGGCCACAACGTGATCATGGTCAACTACACGACCGACTTCGTCACGGCCTCGGCGCCCCAGGTCTTCTTCGACCCCGGCTACGACGCGATCGACGGCGACATGACGGTGGGCGTGAACGGCGTCAACTACCTCTACTTCAAGAACAACAGGAGCGGGACGCTGCTGGGCGCGCGGTCCACGTCCCTCGCCCCGGGCAGCTTCACGACCTTCACCTCGCCGGTCTCGCACGGCGGCACCGAGGCGCCGAACGTCGTCAAGTCCCTGACGTCCGGCACGTATTGGCTCTGGGGCGACACCTACACGCCCAACGGTGTCTTCTACGCCTGGCAGTCCACGGATCTGGCGGCGGGCACCTGGACCGCGCTCGACCAGCGGACGTACACCCAGCCGGTCAACTCCAAGCACTGCGGCATCACGACGATCACCGGCGCCCAGTACGACAACCTCGTCGCCAAGTGGGGCGCGCCCGCCTGGAACCGGCTGAAGTCCTACAACTACCCGGCCCGTTACGTCCGGCACGCCGACTACGTCGGCCGTATCGACGAGTACCCGATCGAGCCGTACAAGGACTCGCTGTGGAAGCTGGTGCCGGGCCTCGCCGACCCGGCCGGGGTGTCGTTCCAGTCGGTCAACTACCCGACCCGCTACCTGCGGCACTACGACTACGCGCTGCGGCTGGACGCCAACGACGGCACGTCGACGTTCGCCGCCGACGCCACGTTCTACCGGACGGCCGGCCTCGCGAACTCCTCGTGGGCGTCGTTCCGGTCGTACAACAACCCGACCCGGTACATCCGGCACTACGACTACGCGCTGCGGATCGACCCGATCTCCACCGGCACCGAGCAACAGGACGCGACGTTCCAGGTCGGCTACTGAGCAGCACCCGGCCGCCGACGCGGGGTCCGCGTCGGCGGCCGGGTCCGGGGTGCCGGCGTCAGGACGCCAGGCCGGCCGTCTTCAGCCAGGCCTTCGCGACGTCCAGCGGGTCCTTGTTGTCCAGCTGGACCTGGGAGTCCAGGTCGAGGAGCGTCTTGGTGTCCAGCTTCTTCGAGACCGCGTTGAGCGCGTCCACGCCCTCCTGGGAGAGGCCGCTCTTGTAGACCAGCGGGGTCACGTTGGCGAAGCCGAAGAGGTTCTCCGGGTCCTGGAGGACCACGAACTTGTTCTTCGTGATGTTCGGGTCCGTGGTGAAGATGTCCGCGGCCTGCACGGTGTTCTTCGAGAGCGCCGCCACGGTCAGCGGGCCGCCCGCGTCGAGCGCCTTGAAGGACTTGAACTTCAGCCCGTACACCGACTCCAGGCCCTTGAGGCCCTGCGCCCGGGTCTGGAACTCCGGCGAGCCGCCGATCACCAGCTCGGGAGCGACCGACTTGAGGTCCGCGAGGGTGGACTCGCCGGTGAGGCTGTACTTCTTGGCGGTCTCCTCGTTGATGCTGACGGAGTCCTTGTCCTCGGCGGACGACGACTCCAGCAGCGTCAGCTTGCTGTCGAGCTTGGTCTTGACGGTCGCGTTGACCTCGTCGGCCGACTTCTGCTCCGCCTTGGCATCGAGGTACGACAGCAGCGAGCCGTTGTACTCGGGCAGGACGGTGATGGAGCCGTTCTTCAGCAGCCCGTAAGTGACCTCACGGGAACCGACGTTGGGCTTGTAGGTGACCTTGATGCCCTTGGCCTTCAGGGCCTCGCCGTAGATGTCGGCGAGCAGGATGCTCTCGGCGAAGTTGTTGGAGCCGACGACGACCGTGTCGCCGCTCGCCGCCTTGCCGGTGTCCTCGGCCAGGGGGTCGGAACCGTCGTCGGATCCGCATCCCGCGAGCAGGGCCGCCGAGGCGGCCAGCGCGACGGCCATCGCGCCGGGATGCTTCCGAAGGGACCTGCTGCGTGGGGCGTTGGAATTCACGATTCCCGTTCCGAGCTTTGTGGGCTGATGAGAGACAAGATCTGGTGCGGGACAAACACGTGTCCTGATCCAATCCAGCCAGTTCTTGATCAGTCAAGAGCGGCCTGGTCACCAATTGGCGTCAATGTGTTGCTTGTTGTGAACAACAAGTTAAGCGGCCCGCAAGGCGGCGCGCCCGGCCCGTAATGGATTCTTGACACAGGCGAGCATGATCCACATCCCCCTGAGGCGGTAGTCTCCGGTTTGTTGGCGAGCGATCAGAATCGGTCACGAAGGAGGCCTGTTGTCCATACGGGGTTTCACCAACCGCTGGACCTTCAGGCGCAAACTCAACCTGCTGGTCGGCGTGCCGCTGACCGTGGTCGCGGTACTGCTCGCCTACCTCATCACCGACCAGGTCGGCCGGTCCTCGGACGCCTCGGACGCGGCCCGGCTGGTCCGGGACAGCAGCGAGGTCGCGACGCTGGTGGACCGGCTGGAGGCCGAGCACCAGCAGGCGATCCTGCTCTCCGTGCGCCACGAGGCCACCAACGACGGCGGCACCCCCTCGCAGTCCGCCTACCGCGACGCGCAGGTCGCCGTGGACCGGCAGGTCGAGCAGGTCCGCAAGGCCTTCGGCGGCCGGCTCCCCGCCGAGGAGGCCCAGGCCCTCAAGGAGATCGACGGCCTGGAGAGCCTGCGCAACACCGTCGAGCAGGACTATCTCCCCGCCGACAACATCGACCCGGCGTACACCAGCGCCGCCAAGGCCCTCATCGACGGCCTCGGCCTGGACCGCAACGCCGCCCTCGCGGCCACCTTCACCGGCAACCTCCTCGACTCGCTGCTGCGCGCCGACGCCGCCCACAGCGCCTTCGAGACCGGTGTGTTCTCGGCCACGACCGGCGACTCCAACGCGCTCATCGAGTTCATCGGCGCGATCGGCTCCTACGACGAGTACACCCACCAGGCCGACCGCTTCTCCCGGTTCGCCACCGACGCGCAGGCCGACCGGCTCGCCGGGATCGAGCACAACAACGCCCAGGCCGTCATCAACGAGCAGTACGCCGAACTCCAGATCGACCCCAGCTCCCTGCAGGCCGGCTCCCCCAGCGAGATCCGCGAGGCCTTCCGCACCGCCTTCGACTCCTACCCGTCGTACCGCAAGCAGGCGAGCGTCCGGCTCGGCATCACCACCTCGCTCATCGATCAGATCGCCGACCGCGCCGACGCGGCCTCCACCGACGCCCTGCACAACGCCGTCCTGCTGCTGGGCCTCGCCCTCCTCGGCTTCCTCCTCTGGTTCGCGCTCTCGGTGGCGGTACGGCGCTCCGTGGTCCGCCCGGTGCAGGCGCTGACCGGCGCCGCCCGGGAGGTCGCCGACGTCGCCCAGCGCGAACTGGCCCGGGTCGCCGCCGACGACGCCGAGGACGACGCCCCGCCGCGGCTCGGCGAGGTGCCGGTGACCGCGCGCGACGAGATCGGCGACCTCGCCGAGGCCTTCAACCACGTGCAGACCACCGCGGTCGCCCTGCTCCAGCGCCAGGTCCTCAGCCGCCGCAACGTCGCCGAGATGTTCGGCAACGTCGGCCGCCGGGTCAGCAACCTCACCTCCCGGCAGCTGGCCCTGATCGACGCCGTGGAACGCGGCGAGACCGACCCCGAGCTCCTCGAACGCCTCTACAGCATCGACCACATCGCGGTCCGCCTGCGCCGCAACGCCGACAGCCTGATGCTGCTCGCCGGCATCCGGGAGATCGGCGTCGGCTCCGGCCCGACCGCGCTCACCAACGTCGTACGGGCCGCGCTGGGGCAGATCGAGGGCTTCCGCCGGGTCCAGCTCCAGGCCCGCAGCGAGGTCATGGTCGAGCCGGACGTCATCGGCGACCTGACCCTGATGGTGGCCGAACTCGTCGAGAACGCCGTGTCGTTCTCCCCCGAGGGCAGCCCGGTCGAGGTGACCGTGCAGAACGCGCCCGAGGGCGCGGTGATCGTGGTCGCCGACCACGGCCTGGGCATGAGCGCCGACCGGCTCGCCGAGGAGAACGCCCGCCTGGTGCGCCGCGAACGCCTCGACCTCGTCCCCACCAAGGTGCTCGGCCTGTTCGTGGTCGGCACGCTCGCCCGGCGCTGGGAGATCTCCGTCGTCCTCACCCGCACCGCGGGCGGCGGCGTCACGGCCGAGGTGACCCTGCCGTCCTCGCTGCTGCTGCCGGCGGCGGCCGTGGCGGCGCCGACCGCGACGACCCCGGCGGTCGAGCACACCGACTCCGGCCCGCGCCCCGCCTCCGACGACCCCACCGGCCCGCTGCCCCGCCGGATCCCCCGCCGCGAGGCCTCCGACGAGACCCCCCTCATCCCGGCGGCCCGCAGCGGCGAGCCGCCCGCCACCGGCTCCCCGGGCGCCTCGCGCCCGCTGCGCCGCCGCGTCCGCGGCGCCACCCTGCACACCACCACCGGCGCGGTCGCCGCGCCCGTCGTACGGCAGGAGGCCCGCCCCGCCGACGCGGAGGCCGTCCGCTCCAGCCTCGACGAGTTCGAAGCCGCCGTGGAACGCGCTCACCGTGACACGGGCACGCACAACGTCGTGGTGCCCGAGGCACCCCCCACCCCGCAAGACCAGAACCACCTCCCGGAAGGAGCGGAGCAGTGAGTGAGCCGATCTCGGCCGAACTCAAGGCCGCCGCAGCCGACTTCACCTGGCTGTTGAATCGTTTCGCGACCGAGACCGCGGGCGTCGTCGACGCCATCGCCGTCTCCTCCGACGGACTGCTCATCGCGGTCTCCGAACTGCGCGAGCACGCCGACTCCGAACGCCTCGCCGCGATCGTCTCCGGCATCACCAGCCTCGCCGCGGGCGCCTCCGGCAACTACGGTCTCGGCGGCCTCAACAAGGTCATCATCGACCTGGAGGGCGGCCACGTCCTGGTCTCCGCGATCGGCAGCGGCGCCGTCCTCGGCGTGGTCACCGACAAGGAGGCCAAGCTCGGCAACATCGCCTACGAGATGACGGTGTTCGCCAACCGGGCCGGCACCGCGCTCAGCCCCCAGCTGGTGCTCGCGCTGAAGAACAGCGTCGGCTCACCATCGGCCCTGTAGACCGGGACGGACACATTCCATGGCGGACGGCTCCCCCTCCCCGGGCGACGACCCGGTCGGCCCCGCCCCCGCCGTACGGCCGTTCCTGGTCACCGCCGGCCGGGTGGCGGCCGGTCCGACCGGGCGGGCGATGCCCGTCGAGACCCAGGTGGTGGCCACCGTCGAGGGTCTCGGCGCGCTCGACGGGCTCTCCTTCGAACAGCACGACATCGTCGCCGCCTGCCGCCGCCCGCAGTCCATCGCGGAGCTCGCGGCCCGGCTGCGGCTGCACCTCAACGTGGTCCGGGTCCTCGCCGAGGACCTGCGCGAAGAGGGGCGGCTGACGGTGCACGTGCCCGACTCCGACGCCACGCACGACGCTTCCGTCCTGCGCAGACTGATCGATGGCCTGCGCGCCATCCCCGACTCCGGGAAGGTACTCCGTGACAACGGCGACAACGGCTGAACCGGCCGCCGTACGACCGCCGCTGCCGGTCAAGATGGTGATCGCGGGCGGCTTCGGCGTAGGCAAGACCACTGCCGTCGGCTCGATCTCCGAGATCGAGCCGCTGACCACCGAGGCGGCCATCACCGAGGTCGCGGCGGGTGTGGACGACCTCTCGCTCACCCCGCGGAAGACCACGACCACGGTGGCGATGGACTTCGGCTGCATCACCATCGACCCGACGCTGAAGCTGTATCTGTTCGGCACGCCCGGGCAGGAGCGGTTCGGGTTCATGTGGGACGACATCGTCGAGGGCGCGGTCGGCGGGCTGGTCATCGTCGACACCCGGCGGCTCGACGACTGCTACGCCGCCGTCGACTACTTCGAGCACAAGCGGATCCCGTTCGCGGTCGCCGCCAACGCCTTCGACGGCAAGGTCGAGCACACCCTGGACGAGGTCCGCTGGGCGCTCGACGTGGCCGACCACGTCCCCGTCGTCATCTTCGACGCGCGCGAGACCGGCTCGGTACGGGACGCGCTGCTCGTCGTGCTCGAACTGGCCCTGGCCCGCACCGAGTCCTGACCCCTCAGCGGCTCACTGCGGTCTCCCGGTCCAGGCGGGACAGCTTCTCGGGGTTGCGCACCGCGTACAGGCCGGTGATGCGGCCGTCGTCGATCCGCACCGCCATGACGCTGTGGACGGCGCCGTCCTGGACGAGGATGAGCGCGGGGTAGCCGTTGACCCGGGTCGGCCGCATCGACAGCGTGCCGGTGATGTTGCCGAGCACCCGGGCCACCTGTGCGGCGCCGACGATGGGCGCCGGCGCGGCCTGCACCACGCCGCCGCCGTCGGCCAGCAGGACCACGTCCGGTGCGATCAGGTCAAGGAGCCCCTGGAGATCACCGGCCTCCACGGCGCCGCGGAACGCGTCCAGCACGCCGCGGGTCTCGGCCGGCGAGACGATTTCGCGCGGGCGGCGGGCCGCGACACGGGCCCGCGCCCGGTGCGCGATCTGCCGCACCGCCGCCGGGCTCTTCTCGACGGCCTCCGCGATCTCGTCGTATCCCAGGTCGAACACCTCGCGCAGCACGAACACCGCGCGCTCGGTCGGCGCGAGGGTCTCCAGGACCAGCAGCATCGCCATCGACACGCTGTCGGCGAGTTCCACGTCCTCGGCGACGTCGGGGGCGGTGAGCAGCGGCTCGGGCAGCCAGGGGCCGACGTAGGTCTCCTTGCGGCGGCGCAGGGTGCGCAGCCGGGTGAGGGCCTGGCGGGTGGTCGTACGGACCAGGTAGGCGCGCGGCTCGCGGACCGTCGCGTGGTCCACGTCCGCCCAGCGCAGCCAGGTCTCCTGAAGGACGTCCTCGGCGTCGGCGGCGGAGCCGAGCATCTCGTAGGCGACGGTGAAGAGCAGGTTGCGGTGGGCGACGAAGGCCTCGGTGGCGTCCTGTGAGTCCATACGCACAAGACGCCGCTCCCGGCGGTCCCGTGACAACCCCTGCCAGTGGCCTGCGTCACAACTCTCCGCTGTCACAAGGGCCGTGCGGCCGGCATCTCGTGTTCGTCAGGCACACGCCACCACGCACCACGAGTGAGGACGACACCATGGAACCCCGTTTCAACCTGTTCGACAGCCCGACCGCCGCGAAGGTCGCCAAGCGCTTCTACAACGTCTCCCTGGCCCTGGAGGAGTCCACGCTGCCCAAGAGCCTGCGCGAGCTGGTGGAGCTGCGGGTGGGCCAGATCAACGGCTGCGGCTTCTGTGTGGACATCCACACCAAGGAGGCCTCGGCCGCCGGGGAGAGCGCGGTCCGGCTCGCGCTCGTCTCCGCATGGCGGCACAGCACCGTGTTCACCGAGGCCGAGCGGGCCGCGCTGGCCCTCGCCGAGGAGGGCACCCGGCTCGCCGACGCGGCCCAGGGCGTGTCGGACGCGACCTGGGCCGAGGCGCGCAAGCACTTCGACGACGACGAACTGGGCACGCTGGTCTGCGTCATCTCCCTGATCAACGCGGCGACCCGGATGAACGTGATCGTGAACAAGCCGGGCGGTGCGTACGAGCCCGGCATGTTCGCGGCCCTGTCGGACTGACGGCCGGCGGCGGGGTGCGGCTCAGGCGCCGCGCCGCACCCCGGGCGACACCGCCACCCGGCCCACCGCCCAGAACAGGGCGAGCGTCGCCAGTGCCATGCCGGCGACCAGCGTGGCGCCGCCCACGACCTTCTCGTAGTCGCGCTGGTAGAGCCCGTCGATGATGAACCGGCCGAGGCCGCCGAGACCGACGTACGCGGCGATGGTGGCCGTGGAGACGATCTGGATGGCGCCCGAGCGGATGCCGCTGAGCACCAGCGGGAGCGCGGCCGGGAGTTCGACCTGGAACAGCACCCCGGCCTCGCTCATGCCCATGCCCCGCGCCGCGTCCACCGGCGAGGGGTCGACCGAGCGCATCGCCTCGTACGTGGTGACCAGGATGGGCGGCACGGCGAGCACGACCAGCGGGACCATGACGTTCACCAGGCCGAACCCGTACAGCAGGGTCAGCAGCACGAGCAGACCGAAGGTGGGCAGCGCCCGCCACGCGGTGGCGACGAGGGAGAGGGCGTTGCCGCCGCGGCCGTAGTGGCCGGTGACCAGGCCGACCGGCAGGCCGATCAGGACGGCGAGGCCCAGCGCCTCCAGGGTGTAGCCGAGGTGTTCGGCGAGCCGGGTGGGGATGCCGTCGTAGCCGTGCCAGTGCGCGCTGTCGCTGAAGAACGCGTCGATGAAGTGGAACAGGTTCACCAGACTTCCTTCGCAGTCGCAGGCGCAGGCGCACTCGTCTTCGTACGCGTACGCGTCACCCGGCGCGGCATCCACGGCGTCAGCGCCAGTCGTACGACGACCAGGGTGCCGTCGGCGAGGAGGGCCAGCAGCGCCATGCTGAGCACGGCGTTCACGGCGAGCTCGGGCCGGTTGTAGATGTTGGCGTCGTTGATGAGATTGCCGAGGGCGCCCTGGTTGCCGATGATGCTGCCGATGCTGACCAGGCTGATGCTGGAGACGGTGGCGACCCGCAGGCCCGCGATGATGGCGGGCACCGCGATCGGCAACTGGACCTGGACGTAACGGCGTACGGGTCCGAAGCCCATGGCGGTCGCGGCGGCGAGGGTCTCCTGCGGGACCGAGCGGACGCCGTCGACGATCGCCGGGACCAGCACGACGAGGCTGTAGACGGTGAGCGGGATCATCACCGTGAGCTCGGTCTGGCCGGTGTAGTCGATGAGGAGGACGAAGAAGGCCAGCGAGGGGATCGCGTAGAGGATGGTGGTCACCCAGAGCACCGGCGGGTACAACCAGCGGAAGCGGACGCAGAGTTGGGCCAGCGGGAGCGAGACCAGCAGCCCGGCGAGGACCGGGAGCAGGGCCTCGCGCAGATGCAGGCCGACCAGGCCGAGCCAGCTGTGCTGGAGGTCGCTGGGGATGTCGAAGAGGCGGTCCCAGTTCATCCGGTGACCTTCGCGTCCGCGTCCGTGAGGCCCTCGTCGTGGGCGCCCCGGATCGCCTGGGCGATCGTCTGCTGGGACACCACGCCGGTCACCTTGCCCTCGGTGTCCACGGCCACGGCCCACCCGGTGGGCGAGAGCACCGCGCAGTCCAGCGCGGCCCGCAGCGAGTCGGTGCCGGCGACGAACGGCCGCCCGTAGGGGAGCAGTTGGCCGTCGGCGGCGAGGTCCTCCGGCTTGGTCCACCCCAGCGGCCTGCCGTCGGCGTCCGTCACCAGGAGGAACTCGGCGTCGGTGGCCGGCCGCTCGGCACCGGCGCCCGCCGTGACGACGGGCGCCATGGTCAGTTCCAGCCCCGTGGACGGGAAGAAGGACAGTCGCCGTACGCCCCGGTCGGCGCCGAGGAAGTCCTCCACGAACTCGTCCGCCGGGTGCGACAGCAGCTCGGCGGGCGGCGCGAACTGGGCGAGCTTGCCGCCGGTGCGCAGCACGGCGACCATCGTGCCGAGCTTGACGGCCTCGTCGATGTCATGCGTGACGAAGACGATCGTCTTGCCCAACTCGGCCTGGATACGCAGCAGTTCGTCCTGCAACCCTTTGCGCACGACCGGGTCGACGGCGGAGAACGGCTCGTCCATGAGGAGGACGGGCGGGTCGGCGGCGAGCGCCCGGGCCACGCCGACGCGCTGCTGCTGGCCGCCGGAGAGCTGGTACGGGTACCGCTTGGCGAGCGAGGCGTCGAGGCCGACCCGGTCCATGAGTTCCCGGGCGCGCTCGCGGGCCTTGTCCTTCTTCCAGCCGAGCAGCCGGGGCACGGTCGCGATGTTGTCGACGATGGTGCGGTGCTGGAAGAGGCCGGCGTTCTGGATGACGTAACCCATGGACCGGCGCAGGGTGTTGAGCGGCTGCTGCCGGCTGTCCTTGCCGTCGATGAGGATGGTGCCCTCGCTGGGCTCGATCATCCGGTTGATCATGCGCAGGGTGGTGGTCTTGCCGCAGCCCGAGGGGCCGACGAGGACCGTGATGGAGCGGTCGGGTATCTCCAACGAGAGCCGGTCGACCGCCACCGTGCCGTCCGGGTACCGCTTGGTGACTGAATCTATCCGTATCAAAACGCCGAATACCCTTCGGGTCTGGCAGGAGTTGCGCGCTTTCGGCCCCGGTGGGACCGGCCGTCGCGGTGAGTCTAGACCCGTAGTGTTGCGGACCTGCGAAGACGTGGGTGACACGTCTCGGCCAGGGCCGGATCGTTACCTGATCACGACCGGTCAGCCGGTCACGCCGCCGCCGACCCCGCCCGCGCCACCGGGAACCCCGGCGTCCGCAGCACCCTGCGCTCCGCGTCCACCGCGAACACCTCGACGCCCGGCAGCGAGGCCGCCCAGTCGACGCCCTCCGGGCCCATCGCGAACGCGGCCGTCGCCACCGAGTCCGCTTCCGTCAGGGAGGCGGCGACGGTCGTCAGGCTCAGCAGTCCCGTCGCCGGACGCCCCGTGCGGCCGTCGATGATGTGGTCGCCGCGTTCGTAGCGGGCGGACGTGGCGACCGCGCCGTCCGTGAGGTCGAGGACCGTACAGAGCTTGTCGGCCTGTTCGGGGTGGCGTACGCCCACCCGCCACGGCCCGCCGGCGGCGGCCACGTCACCGCCGGCGTTCAGCACGAAGCGGCGTGCGCCCGCCGCCTTCAGGAGGTCGGCCGCGCGCTGCACCGACCAGCCCTTCACCACCGCGCACGGGTCGAGGCCCCGGCCGGGCAGCCGGACGTCGAACGCGCCGCCCGTCGCCGTCCGGTAGTGCTCGCACAGGTCGAGCACCAGCCGGAGGTCGGCGCTGACCTCCGACTCCGCCAGCTCGCCGCGGCCCAGCCGGGACACCTCGCTGTCCGGCTTGAACGGGCTGAAGCGGGCGTCGACCTCGCGCAGCCAGGCGAAGACCCGGTCCCCGGCCGGCTCGAAGTCGCCCTCGTCGTCCACGCGCAACGACACCGGGAAGCCCATGACGTGCTCGACCCTGTGCATGATCAGCCCTTCGCGTCGATCGCGGCCTGGAGGGACTCCTTGTAGGCCTCGCTCGTGATCGTCGCACCGGACACCGTGTCGATGTCCGCGCTCTGCGCCTCCAGCGTCGCCGCGATCAGCTTCGGCACCGCCGCCGTCGTCTGCGGATGGTTCGGCTGCTGGAGCATCTTGACCGCGGTGATCTTCTCGCCCTGGAAGGTCACCTGGACCTGGACGGGGCCCTTGTCCGTGGTCAGCGCCGAGCCGTCGATCGTCTGGGAGGCTGCGGCCGACGGGGAGGGTGATGCCGACGCCGACTTCGCGTGCTCGTCGATCGCCGCCTGCAACGACTCCTTGTACCCGTCGCTCGTGATCGTCGCGCCCGACACCGTGTCGATGTCCGCGCTCTGCGCCTCCAGCGTCGCCGCGATCAGCTTCGGCGCCGCCGCCGTCGTCTGCGGATGGTTCGGCTGCTGGAGCATCTTCACGGCGGTGATCTTGTCGCCCTCGAAGGTCACCTGGACCTCCACCGGGCCCTTCTCGGTGTTCACGGTCGTCCCCTTGACGACCGTGCCCGAGGAGGTCCCGCCGGAGGAGGACGCGGACGGGGCGGGGGCCGCCTCCGTCGTCGACGTACCGCCGCCGATCGACGGCTCGTAGCGCCAGACCGGGACCAGGCCCGCGATGCTGAGGACGACTACAGGTATGGCTCGCTTCACGATCTCTTCCTCATCCCGCCAGGCTGAAGCGCTCGAAGTGGGTCTGCGCCTTGGGCACGTCCAGCGCGCGCAGGCTCGCCAGCACCGCGTTCATCATCGGCGGCGGCCCGCACAGGAAGACGTCCCGGTCGGCGATGTCGGGGACCATGCGCAGCAGTTCGGCGGGGGCCAGCTTGTCGGGCTGGACCGGGCCGGTCACCAGGTGCAGCACGGCGCCCTTGGCCTGGGCGAGCTCGCGCAGCTCGTCGTAGAGGACGGCGTCGCGGTCGGTGGCGACGCGGTAGATGACGACCGCGTGGCCGTGCAGCTCTTCGAGAAGGGCGCGGATGGGGGTGACGCCGACGCCGCCGGCGATGAGGACCGACTCCGGGCGGGTGCGGTGCAGCGCGGTGAAGGCGCCGTAGGGCCCCTCGGCGAAGACTCGGGTGCCGATCGGGAGGTGCCGCAGGGCGGCGCTGCCGTCGCCGGCGGCCTTCGCGGTCAGGCGCAGCGTGCGGCCGTCGGGGGCCGCCGACAGGGAGAAGGGGTTCGCCTGCCACCAGCGGTCCTTGGTCAGGAACCGCCACAGGAAGAACTGGCCGGCACGGGCGGGCAGCTTGTCCAGGTCGCGGCCGGTGATGTAGATCGAGACGACGTTGTCGGACTCGGGGACGACCGCCTCGACGCGGAACTGGTGGCGCAGGTTCCGCCACAGCGGCAGCACCGCGCGGCCCAGGACGACCGCGCCGAGGGCGACGGTCCACACTCCGTACCAGTACGTCCTGGCGACGGACGACGACGTGAACGTCGTACCGGCCGCGACCTGGTGGGTGATGGCGAGGACCACGGCGACGTACGTGTAGAAGTGGATGAAGTGCCAGGTCTCGTAGGCCAGCCGGCGCCGGGCCCAGCGGCCCGAGACGGCGCCGACGACGAGGATGATCCCCAGCGCGACGACCGCGCGGAGCACGCCCTCGGTGGTCTCGGCGAGGTCGACGATCGTGCCGATGGGGCCGACGTCGGTGCCCTCGGCGTAGCCGAAGGCGATGAAGACGGCGTGCGCGAGGAGCGTCCAGAGGATCCCGAAGCCGGTCCAGCGGTGCCAGGAGGTCAGCCGGTCCATGCCGATGCGGCGGTCGAGCCAGGGCAGCCGGGCCACCAGCAGCAGCTGGAAGGCCATGAGGAGGGCGCCGTAGAGGCCGAAGAGGCGGCCGAGCACGACGAGCGCGTTGGCGGCGAAGCCGGCCTGGGCGAAGAAGACGGCCACGGCGACCACGTTCGCGGCGAGTACGGCGTACAGGCCCGTGCGGGCCACCACCTTGGGCCGTATCGCCGTGGGGGGCGCGCTGGGCGGTTTGACGGTCGTCGTCACGGAACGGAGCTCCTTGATCGGGGCCTGGGACTCGAGCTTCGCCCGGGCGACCTGTCGAAAAGCTGTCGTACAACTTTCAAGGTCTTATCGATGTGGTCCCGGGGAGGATACGGCTCTGGTCTGTGGGGCCGCGTGCCGCACTATGAACGGGTGGAAAAAGTACGACTCCTCGTCGTGGACGACGACCCGCCGATCGCCGACCTCGTGGCGACGGTCGCCCGCTACGAGGGCTGGGAGGCGGTCACCGCGAACTCCGGTGAGGAGGCGCTGAGCCGTGCCGCCGAGTTCCACCCGGACATCGTGGTGCTCGACCTGATGCTGCCCGACCTCGACGGCTTCGGGGTCCTGGACCGGCTGCGGCGCTCGGGGACGATGGTGCCGGTGGTGTTCCTCACCGCTCGCGACGCGGTCGCCGACCGGGTGGCGGGGCTGACCCGGGGCGGCGACGACTACCTGGTCAAACCGTTCGCCGTGGAGGAGCTGATGGCCCGGCTGCGCACGGTGCTGCGGCGCGCCGCGGGCCCCGGCTTCCAGCGCTCGGTGCTCCAGGTCGCCGACCTCACGATGGACGAGGACACCCGCGAGGTCCGGCGCGGCGGCAAGCTGCTCACGCTCACCCCGACCGAGTACGAGGTGCTGCGCTACCTCATGCGCAAGTCGCCGACGGTGCTGACCAAGGCGCAGATCCTCGACCATGTGTGGGAGTACGGCTTCGGGGGCCGCTCGAACGTCGTCGAGCTGGTCGTCAGCCGGCTGCGCCGCAAGCTCGACGAGACCGGTGACGATCCGCTGATCCAGACCGTACGGGGCTTCGGGTACGTCATCCGGCAGGCCTCGGAGTGATCGGGCGGCTGCGCGCGGCGTACCGGCGGATGCGGCTCGGCACCCGGCTCGCGCTGGGGCTGGGGGCGCTGGCCCTGGTGGTGTTCGGCGTCGTGGGCACGGCCCTGACGACGTACATGCGCGACTATCTGTCGAACCAGCTGAACGACCAGCTGTCGCTCGCCCAGGTCGCCCAGTCCAAGAGCCTCGCGGAGTCCGGCAGCCTGGCGGACAAGAAGTACTGGCGCTGGTACTACGCGGTGTACGACGTGAAGAACGGCACTCCGGTGCTGCGCACGCCCGAGGACCCGACCGACCTGCCCAAGGACGTCGACGAGTTCACGACGGTCGCCGAGGCCAAGACCGTCGCCGACACGGACGTGACGCGCACCGAGCATCTCGCGGGCGCGGGCGAGTACCGGCTGCGGGCCTGCGAGGTCGAGCCCGGCGTGATCCTGGTCAGCGCGGCGCCCATGGACGACATCGACGACACCGTCGGGCAGCTGATCACCGTCCAGGTCGTCGCGTTCGGCCTCGCCCTGCTGGCGCTGGTGCTGTTCGGCCGGAAGGTGCTGCGGCGCGGGCTGAAACCGCTGAGCGACATGGCGTCCACCGCGCACGGCATCGCCTCGCACGACCTGACCGAGTCGGCGGCCCGGCTCCCGCTGCGCGCCGACCGCAAGGGCGGCGGCCCGGAGGTCGAGGAGCTGCGGACCGCGTTCAACTCGATGCTGGAGCACATCGACCGCTCCCTCGCGGTGCGTTCGGAGGCCGAGCAGCGGCTGCGCCGGTTCGTCGCGGACGCCTCCCACGAGCTGCGGACGCCGTTGATGTCGGTACGGGGCTACGCGGACCTCTTCCAGTACGCCGCCGCCAACGCCCCCGAGGAACGGGACAAGCACCTGGCCCGGCTCCGGGCGGAGGCGGCCCGCATGGGCGTCCTCCTCGACGACCTGCTGCTGCTCGCCCGCCTGGACGCGGCCGAGGTGGAGACCCCGCTGCGGCCGGCCGACACGGATCTGGTGACGCTGGTCCAGGTCGCGGCGGACGCGTTCCGCGCGGCGCACCCGGACCGGCCGCTGACACTGACGGACGGCCCGGCGTCGTTGGCGCTGCGCGTCGACCCGCACCGCATCCGCCAGGTCCTGGACAACCTCCTCACCAACGCGGCCGTGCACACCCCGGCCGGGACGCCGGTGTGCGTGACGGTGTCGGCCGACTCCGGCCGGGCCCGGGTCGAGGTCACGGACTCGGGCCCCGGCATCCCGCCCGCCGACCGGGAGCGGGTCTTCGACCGCTTCTACCGCGTCGACAAGGCCCGCAGCCGGGACCGCGGCGGCAGCGGCCTCGGTCTCGCCGTGGCCCGCTCCCTGGTGCGGGCGCACGGCGGCACGGTGGAGGTGACCAGCGAGCCCGGCAGGACCGTCTTCACGGTGTCATTGCCTCTCGGGCAACGCTCCGACGGGCTGCCGGTAGCTTGATCCTTCACCACCGAGCGCTGGAGTCGACATGCCAGACACGACCGTGACCGACCCCGTCACACGGGACCTTCTCGCGGCCTTCGAGAACGTGCGGTTCCGGCTGTTCGAGCGCATGAAGGGCCTGACCGACGCGGAGTATCTCTGGGAGCCGGTGCCCGACTGCGTCAGCATCCGCCCCGGCGACGACGGCGTCTTCCGTGTCGCCGAGCTCATCCCGGAATCGGGCCCGGAGGAACCGGACCCCGTCACGACGATCGCCTGGCGCATCTGGCACATCGGCAGCCTCTGCCTGCGCGGCTATGTGACCTACTTCTTCGAGGACGCCCCCGAGTACGGCGACCGCGACGCGTGGCCGGGCACCGCGGAGGAGGGCGTCCAGGCGCTCGCCGAGGACTGGGAGCACTTCATCTCCCGTATCGCGGCCCTCGGCGACAAGCGCCTGCTGGAGCCGATCGGCATCGGCCCCGGCGGCTGGGCCGACGAGACCTATCTGAAGCTCGCGCTGCATGCTTTCAAAGAGGTCACCCATCACGGCGGCGAGATCGGCCTGCTGCGCGACCTCTATCTGCGCGAAGGCGCCTGATTCCGGCGCCGCGGGCCGCGGGCCGCGCGGACGGTCAGCCGCGGGGCGGCGCTCCGGAACTGCGGCGCACGACCAGCTCGACGGGAATCATCGGCTCGCCCCCCGGCTCACCGCCCTCGGCGCGCCCGTCGATCCGGTCCAGCAGCAACCGCAGCAGCCGGGTGCCGATCTCGGCGAAGTCGGTCCGCACGGTGGTCAGCGGGGGCAGGAAGTGGGCGGCCTCGGGGATGTCGTCGTAGCCGACGACGCTGATGTCGTCGGGGACGCGGCGGCCCGCCTCATGGAGGGCGTGCAGCAGCCCGAGGGCCATCTGGTCGTTGGAGGCGAACACGGCGGTGACGTCCGTGCGGCGGGCCAGTTCCCGGCCCAGTTCGTAGCCGGACTCGGCGCTCCAGTCGCCGACGAGCGGCGGGTGGATCTCGGCACCGGCCGCCTTCAGCGTGTCCTGCCAGCTGGCCACCCGCTGGTCGGCGGAGGTCCAGCCGGCCGGCCCCGCGATGTGCCACACGGTGGCGTGCCCGAGCGACAGCAGATGCTCGGTGGCCTGGTGGGCGCCGCCCCGGGAGTCGGCGGTGGCGAGCGGGGTGCCGCCCCGGATCTCGTTCTCCATGACGACCAGCGGGGTCCCGAGCCGGGTGTCGGCCAGCGCCCGCCCCACCCGGTGCTGCGGAGCGAGGGCGATAACACCGTCCGCGCCCTCGGCGGACAGCCGCTGCACGGCCTCGGCGACGGTGGCATGGTCGGCCGTGTCGTCGAGCGCGATGGAGCTGAGCAGGTAACCGGCCTGCTGCGCGGCGGTGTTGATGGCGGTGAGGATGCTGGCAGGACCGTAGCGGGCCGCGTCGAAGGAGATCACCCCGACCATCCGGGTCCGCCCACTGGCAAGCGACCGGGCACTGGCACTGGGCCGGTACCCGAGCACCCGCATGGCCTCCCGCACCGCCTCCCGGGTCTCCTCCCGCACGGCAGGATGATCATTGAGCACCCGGGAAACGGTCTGCTTGGACACCCCCGCCATCCGCGCCACGTCATCCATGACGGGCCGCACCCCCGCGAAGTTACGACGACTACGCCCCTTGGGGGCGGGAGAGTCGGCGGGGGGAGGGTTCATCGGACGTTACTTCCTGCAAGAGGCCGGGCGGGCCATCAGCATACGGCTGAGCATCGCCGCCAAAGGGGCGCGGGGAACTGCGCGACCAGCCACGACGCCCCCGCACCCGACGAACTCACCCCACACCCCAACGGCGAATAGTCACCAGCTCCACCCTCTCAACGACCGCCACACCCCGACTCCCCTCCGCCACATACACACCCCCATCCCCGTCCGCCCCCGGCAGGACCCGCACCCTCAACTCCCCCACCGGCACCCGATCCAGCCCGATGTCCCACACCCGCCCGGAATAGAACTGATCAGCAACGAGCGTGTCCCCCACATACGCCCGCCCCACATCCCCGGCCCAGTGAATCCGCAGCAGAGTCCCCGGCGGCACCACGTCCGGCAGCGAGACGACATACTCGGCCGCCACCGTCTCGAACCACTTGTCCTCAGGCACACTCACCCGCCCCAAAACCCCGGTCACCGGCTCAGGCGCAGCCCCAGCGGCCCTCACGAGACGAATGGCGGCGTCCGCCACAACGCGGCGCTGCTCCCCCAGCTCGAACCGCATGAACACCCCGTCCCGCAACACGGCGAACGACGGCCGCTCCACGGCACTGTGCACCCGCATCTCGCCCCGGTCGAAAACGACCCCACCGTCCGCCAGCACCAACCGCTCAGCACCCCACACCACACCCCGATAGGCGGTACGAGCCGTAGCCGCGTCCAGCACCAACAGCCCCACCCGCTCACCCCCCGCACTCTCCACCTCGACGAGGCAATCCGTCCCGGCCCGCAGCCCCGTGACCAGAACCCGCCCGTCCACGTGAGCCACCTCCCCAGACGGAGCAGCGACGGAAGCCACCCCACCCAGCGCAACCTCAACGGCGATACCGTCAACGGCCGCCAGCACCAACACCGTTCGCCCGCCGTCCAGCACCCTGCACACCGGCTGAGCGGTAGCCCACTCCACCCGCACCCCGCCCACGTCCAGCCGCAACGGCCAGCAGAACGAGGCACCCGACGGCACGGTCACCGGCTCCGACGGGAAGCTCACCTCCCGGTCCGCGAATTCGACACTGAACGACGTCCCCGGATGATCCGGCAACGGCTCGTGCGGCTGGTGGTTGTTGACGAACAGGAACCCCGAGGACCCATCCCCGCGCACCGCCCACCGCAGCGTCTCCCGGTCGTCCTGCCCACGCGGCCGCTCCGCCGGCAATACGGACTCCATCGGCGCGATCAGATGCCCGAAGTCGGCCAACAGCAGGTGTTGCAGCCGGAGTTCGTCGTACGAGGCCCGGTATTGCCCGTACTCACCGAGCGGCGCCTGGAAGTCGTACGTCAGCACAGGCAGGTCGTTCGGATACCCCGTGGCGTGCGACTCCTGAAGGGTCGTCAGTTCCCCCACCGGGTTCGTGCCGCCGTGGAACATGTAGTACCCCTGCCACACCGACCCGCACCCGATCTTGGTGAGCCCGAGCGCGGCGATGTCGGCGGCATCGACCCGGGGCCGCCGGTGGTAGGAGGCCGCCATGCCGCCTCCCAACTCGCAGGTGGCCCAAGGGAATCGATCGGCAAAGGCGTCCGCGCCGATGCCCTCGTCGTCGCGCTGGTGGGTGAAGAAGAAGTGCTTGCGGCAGGTGTCGGGCCAGCCGCCGTCGGCCTCGGTCCAGAAGGTCTCGGGATAGCCGCCGTACAGGGGCAGCAGTTCGTCGGGCGGGAGTTGGACGCCGCCCCAGGCGGTCGATGTCCACAGGGGGGCGTTCAGCCCGGCCTCCTGGGCCATGCGCTTCAGGGTGAGGAGGTGGCCGGGCTGGTCGTAGAGCTCGTTCTCGATCTGGATCGCGATGATCGGGCCGCCGTGGGCGCGGTCGAGGCCGTCGAGCTGTTCGGCGATCGCCGCGTACCAGGGGCGTACCGCGGCCAGGTAGGCCGGGTCGTCGGTGCGCGGCGTGCAGTCGCGGGCCAGGACCCAGTCGGGAAGGCCGCCGTTGCGGACCTCGGCGTGCACCCAGGGGCCGATCCGCGGGATGAAGTCCAGGCCGTGGCGGGCGCAGAGTTCGGCGAAGCGGCGCAGGTCGCGGTCGCCGTCGAAGCGGACGCGGCCCTCGGTCTCCTCGTGGTGGATCCAGATCACGTAGCTGGCGACGACCGTGACTCCGGCCGCCTTCATCTTCAGCAGTTCCTCCTCCCACCCGGCGGCCGGGTAGCGCGTGTAGTGGAACTCGCCGGAGACCGGGAACCAGGGGCGGCCGCCGCGGGTGAGGAAGCGGCTGGTGACTTCGATCGGGTCGGGTACGCCGGGTGCGTCGGCGAAGGGCAGATGGCCGGTGAGCGGGGGTGCGGTCGCCTCGGGGAGGCGCAGATGGTGGTGGGCCATCAGGGGTTCACCGGGCCGAGGTCGGGGGTGTCGGTCAGCTGGACGCGGGTGGCGGTGGTGGCGTGCAGTTCGAGCAGGGTCAGCTCGTTGCCGCCGGCGCGCAGGACCGGTCCGGGGACGTACAGGGTGTGCTGGGGGCCGCGGTTCCAGTAGCGGCCGAGGTGGAAGCCGTTGATCCAGGCCTGGCCCTTGGTCCAGCCGGGCAGCGCGAGGAAGGTGTCGGCGGGTTCGGCGACCTCGAAGGTGCCCCGGTGGAAGGCCGGTTCGAAGGCGGTGGCCGCGGCGGAGGGGGCGAACGGCACGGCGGTGAGGTCGTCGAGGGCCAGCGGATGGCAGTCCCAGCCGTGCAGGCCGGTGCCGTTGAAGGTGACGGGGCCGAGCAGGCCCTTGGGGGTGCCGATGCGGGGTCCGTAGTTGACGCCGCCCATGTTCTCGACGAGTACGTCCAGCGTGGCGCCGGCGCGGGGCACGTGGACCGGCAGGGTCTCGTCGTGCCGTTCGCGTTCGAGTACGCCGACGGGGGCGCCGTCGAGGAAGACCTGGGCGCGGTCGCCGACGCCGCCCGCGAAGTGCAGCAGGCCCGGGCCCGCCGTGGGCAGGACGGCGCGGTAGAGGGCGTAGCCGGTGGCCACGCCGAGTTCGTCCATCATCGCCGGGTTCTCGGTGCGCAGGGGCGTGGCGAGGGTGGCGGCGTGCGGGAGCAGCGGGGCGCGAAGGTCCAACTCGACGGTGAGCGGGGCGAGTTTGGGGGCGGGTGCCGGGACCGGCTCGTCCGGTACGGGGACGTGGCGGGCGATGACCTCGCGGAAGGCGTGGTACTTGGGGCCGGGGTCGCCGGACTCGGTGAGCGGGGCGTCGTAGTCGTAGGACGTGACGGTGGGCTCGTAGGTGTGGTGGTGGTTGGCGCCGTTGTGGAAGCCGAAGTTGGTGCCGCCGTGGAACATGTAGATGTTGACGGAGGCGCCCGCGGACAGCAGCCGGTCGAGGTCGGCGGCGGCGTCGGCGGCGCTGCGGGTGTGGTGCGGGCCGCCCCAATGGTCGAACCAGCCGACCCAGAACTCCGCGCACATCAGCGGGCCTTCGGGCCGGTGGGTGCGCAGCTCGGCCAGAGCGGCGTCGATCTTGCCGCCGAAGGTGCCGGTGGTGAGGACGCCGGGCAGGCTGCCGGCGCTGAGGTGTTCCTGGTTGACCTGGTCGCAGGTGAAGAGGAGTTCCTCGACGCCCCTGTTCCGGAAGCCTTGTTCGAGGTGCTTGAGGTAGGCGGTGTCGTTGCCGTAGGCGCCGTACTCGTTCTCCACCTGGACGGCGATGACGGCGCCGCCGCGCGCCGCCATGTGCGGGAGCAGCGGGGGCAGCAGCAGGTCGAGGTAGCGGTCGATGGCGGCGGTGAAGCGCGGGTCGGAGCTGCGCAGCGCGATGTCCGGGTCGGAGGTGAGCCAACCGGGCAGGCCGCCGCCGTCCCACTCGGCGCAGATGAACGGGCCGGGCCGCAGCAGGACGTGGAGGCCCTCCTCGCGGGCGAGGTCCAGGTAGCGGGGCAGGTCGAGGATGCCGTCGAGGACCAACTCGCCCTCGGGGTCGGGCTGGTGGGCGTTCCAGGGGATGTACGTCTCGACGGTGTTGAGGCCCATCAGGCGGGCCTTGCGCAGCCGGTCGGCCCACTGGTCGGGGTGGACACGGAAGTAGTGCATGGCGCCGGAGACGATGCGGAACGGCTCGCCGTGCAGCAGGAATCCGTCGGACGTGGTGGTGAGCGCGGACATGCGGGGCTCCCCTTCAGTGCGCATGGAATCAGTGCGAGTGGGATCAGTGCGATTGGGATCAGTGAGAGTGGGATCGGGTACTGCGGATGAGCCAGAGCGTCGCGGCCAGGCACACCGCCGAGACGCCCCCGAGAAGCAGCGGTACAGCCTCGACGCCGGACCACTCGATGGCCTTGCCGAGCGCCGGTCCTGCCACCACACCGCCGACCATGGAGGCGGCGATGACCAGGGCTCCGGCGCGCCGGGCACGCGGAGCGGCCCGGTGCAGCCAGGGCAGGCCGGTGGGGAAGATCGGCGCGATGAAGAGGCCGACGCCGGCATAGGCGTACGGCGCCAACTCGCTGATGGACGCGAGCATCAGACAGACCGTCATGCCGGTGCAGGAGACGGTGATGATGGCCTCGGGCGAGAATCTGAGGGCGATCGGGGCGACCAGGAACCGGCCCACCGTCATCATCAGCCAGTACACGGAGGTGGCGGTCGCGGCGACCCCGGCGCCGTAGCCGACGGTCTCCAGATGCGTGGGCTCCCAGCCGCCGACGCCCGCCTCGATGCCGACGTGCAGGACGTAGAGGGCGACGAAGACGCCGAGTACGGAGGCGAGGCTGCGGCCGAGGACGCGGCCGGAGTCGTAGGCACCCTCGGACGGCTGCGGGGCCCGGTCCCGCACGCCCTTCAGGCACCGCAGCAACGGCAGGTTGACCAGCGCGAACACCAGGAACACCGCCGGGTAGCGCTCGGCGCCGACCGCGCCGATCAGGGCCGGGCCGAGGATCGCGCCGACGCCGAAGTGGGCGTTGAGGATGTTCAGCATCGCGGTGGAGCGGTGGCCGAAGCCGACGGCGAACAGCTGGTTGAGGCCGTAGTCGATACCGCCGAAGCCGAGCCCGGCCAGCAGCGCGGCGGCGAGGGCGAGGGGCCACTGCGGGACGAGCGCGAAACCCGCCGCACCCACGGCCATGAGCAGATACGAGGCCCCGAGGATGCGCCGGTTGCCGATCGCTCCGAACCAGCGGTCGAACAACAACACCCCGCCCACCCCACCGACGAAGTGCGCGCTCAGCCCCAGCCCGGCGGCCGACGGCGACAGCCCGAACTCCTCCCGGAGGGCGGGGATCGCCGGGCCGTAGAGGGCCTGGAGCACACCGATCAGCACGAAGCCGACACAGGAGGCGACGACGGCGGCCCGGCTGAACACCGGGGCTTCGACTACTCGGGTCTCTCGCAGCACGCCAAGAAATGTTACCGGTAACATCCGGGCCGTCAAGATTGCCGACAGCTCCACCATTGAATGCTTGAATCGACATCCATACACTCACTCGGTGGATGAATTCACCTTTCGTAGACGCTCGATGAGATCAGCGAGGGTGGCCGCCGTGCTGCTGATGGCCGCCGGTCTCACCACCACTCCACCCCTGACCAGCACGGCTTCGGCAACCTCGCAGCAGCCCGTGGTGTGGCCGCAGCCGCAGAGCATGCGGTCGGGGCCCGGCCGGTTCACGGTCCCCGACCGGGTCGTGGAGGTCGTCGGCCCGGACACGGACCCCTCGGCCCGCAAGGTCGTCGAGTCCGCGCTGCGCGCCGCCGGCGCCGACCGCATCGACACGGTCGACAAGCCCCCCGCGTCGGCCGCCTTCACCGTCTACCTCGACGGGCCCGGCACCACCGGAGCCCTGAAACGCCTGGGCGCCCGCTCCCCGCAGGGACTCCCCTCGGGCGGCTACGTCCTGGCCTCCGGCCGCACCCACGGCCGCACCGTGCTCGCGCTGGCCGGCTCCGACGCCACGGGCACCTTCTACGCCGCCCAGACCCTGCGCCAACTCCTCGCCGGGCGCGGCAAGTTGCCCCAAGTCACGATCCGCGACCGTCCCGCCGCCGCACTGCGCGGCGTCATCGAGGGCTTCTACGGCACCCCCTGGACCCACGCCGAACGCCTCTCCCAACTCGACTTCTACGGCCGCACCAAGCAGAACGTGTACGTCTACTCCCCCAAGGACGACCCGTATCTGCGCGCCCGGTGGCGCGACGAATACCCGGCCGCCCAACTCGCCCTGCTGAAGGAGCTGGTGGACCGGGCCGCCGCCAACCACGTCCGCTTCACCTACGCCCTCTCCCCCGGCCTGTCGGTCTGCTACTCCGCCGCCGCCGACATCGCCGCCCTCACCCGCAAGTTCGACTCGCTGTACGCCATCGGGGTGCGCTCCTTCGCCGTCCCGCTGGACGACATCAGCTACACGAAATGGAACTGCCCCGAGGACGAGGCGGAGTTCGGTACGGGCGGCGGCGCGGCGGGCGCGGCCCAGGCGCATCTGCTCAACACCGCGTGGGACGGCTTCTCGGCCGACCACCCGGGCCTGGAACCCCTGGAGATGGTTCCCACCGAATACTCCGACCTCGCCGACTCCCCCTACAAGACGGCCCTGCGCGAGAAGCTCGACCCGTCCGTGGTCGTGGAGTGGACCGGCGTGGGCGTGATCGCACCGACGATCACCACCGCCCAAGTCACCGAGGCTCGCAGGGTGTTCGGCCACCCGATCCTGATCTGGGACAACTACCCGGTCAACGACTACGTCACCAGCCGTCTCCTCCTCGGCCCCTACACCGGCCGCGAACCCGGCGTGGCGAGCGCGGCGACCGGGGTGACGGCCAACCCGATGGTCCAGGGCGAGGCGAGCAGACTGGCCCTGTTCACGTCGGCCGCCTACCTCTGGAACCCGGAGGCCTACGACCCACGGGCCGCGTTCCTCGCCTCGGTGGAGGACCTGGCAGGTCCCGGTTCCGGTCCCGGCGGTGCCGCGCAATGGCTGCGGATCTTCGCCGAGAACAACTACTCCTCCCAGCTGGACGCGACCGAGTCCCCGACCCTGAGCAGGCTCATCGCCGCGTTCCGCACGGCGTACGAGGAGGACAGCGGGCTCGACCGGGCCGCCGCCGCACTCCGGTCCTACTTCACCGACATGGCGGCAACCCCCGCGCAGCTCCGGGCACGTCTCGCCAACCCCGGGTTCCTGTCCGAGACTTCGGCCTGGCTGGACAAGCTGGGCCGCTACGGCACGGCGGGGCAGACGGCCGTCGACCTGCTGCTGGCCCACAAGGCGGGCGACGACGACGCGGTCTCGACGTACTGGACCCGACTGCGCGCCCAGCGCAAGGAGTTGGACGCGATCCCGGAGCAGGTCTCGCCGGGTGTGATGGACCAGTTCCTTTACACGACGATGCTGGAGAACGCGCCCGACCCCGGTGTGGACGCCGCCTTCTCGCCGGCGTCCCTCTCCCTGAAGCCGGGTGCCGCCAAGACGGTCGCCCTGCGGTTCTCGGACGCGTCCGCGAAGACGGTCGCCTGGAAGCTCGACGTACCGGACGGCGTCACGGCCTCCCCGGCCGAGGGCACGGCGACCGTTCCGGCCGGAGGCAGCACCTCGGTGACCGTCACCCTGACCGGCGTCAGCGAGGGCGTGCACGCGGTGGTCGTGTCGGGAACGGGCATCCTCGACCGGGCCATACCCGTCCAGGTCACGGACGGCACCGGCTCACCGCGAGCCCTCACCGCCAACTTCAGTGGCGCGTCGGTGAGTTCGATCGACCTCGGCTCCGGCACGACGAAGGACATCGCCGTCGGCGCCAACCCCGGCGAGGTCGTCGTCAGTGCGGACGGTCGTACCGCCTACGCCGCCGACCAGGGCTCGAACACGGTCAGCGTGATCGACGTGGCGAGCGGTTCCGTCACCGCCACGGTGGCCGTGGGCCGGATACCGGCGGGGCTCGCGCTGACGCCGGACGGCGGGACGCTGTGGGTCGCCAACTACGCTGACGGCACGGTCCAGCCGGTGGACACCGGCACCCTGACCGCGGGCACGCCGGTCCCGGTGGGCGACGGGCCGGAGAACATGGCGATCACACCGGACGGCAGAACCCTGTACGTGGCCGACATCCACGACAACACGGTCAGCCCGGTCGACCTGGCCACGAAGAAGGCCGGGCCCGCGATCCCGGTCGGGCCCCGGCCGTTCAACGTGGTCGCCGCGCCGGACGGGAAGACGGTGTACGTGTCCAACTCGGGCGGTTCGACGGTGACCCCGATCGACACGACGACGAACGGCACCGAGCCGACCCTCCTCGTCACCGGCCAGGCGTACGGCCTCGCCCTGTCACCGGACGGCAGGACCCTGTGGGTGAGCCCGAGCACCGGGGACTACGTCACACCGGTGGACACGGTGACCGGCGCACCGGGGACGAAGGTGACGGTGGGGAGGTCGGCGTTCGACGTGGGCTTGGACTGGAGCGGAGACACGGCGTACGTGACGACGGCTGACGGCAATGCGCTGGTGCCGGTGGATACGGCAAAGGGCACCACCGGGACCCCGCTGACGACCGGCGCGTATCCGCTCGCCGTAGCCCTGACTCCGGTACCGGTGAAGTGATCAACTGGCGGTACGCCGGATCCGCCCGGCGTACCGCTTCTCCAACTCCAGGTTCCCCTCAAAGCCGCCGGGCACATTCGCCGACACATACACCGGCGGCCGCTGCCCCTCGGCCAGCATCAACGCCGACGCCTCAGCGACCGCCATCTGCACCAGCATCACCCCGGTCAGCGTCGACAGCGCACACACCGCACCCCCACCCGGCAACTCCAGCAGCGCGTCCCCGCGCGGGGCCGCGTTGTCGAGGACCACGTCGGCCAGGTCGACCAGCTTCTTTCCGCTCTCGTGGCCGGCCGGGACGGCGTGGGTGTGGGTGAGGGAGGTGATGGCGAGGATCTTGTGGCCCTGCTGCTTGGCGTGGAGGGCCATCTCGACGACGACGCTGTTCACGCCGGAGTTGGAGATGATGACGAAGAGGTCCTCGGGGCGGGGCACGGCGAGGTCGTAGAGGCGGGCGGCGATGCCGGGGCTGCGCTCCAGGAGCGGGTCGTCGAGGACGGCGGGATCGTCGCCGCCGTAGAGGACGAGGTCGGCCATCTGAAGGCGGTTCGTCGGGACCAACCCGCCTGCACGGCCCGCGACTTCGAGGACCATGGCCTGGGAGTGGCCGGTGCCGAAGGCCTGGATCACGCCGTCCGAGCGGACGCAGTCGGCGATCAGCCGCGCGGCACGGGCCACGTCCTCACGGCCGGACTCGGTGATCTGCTGGAGGACGGCAAGGCTCTGCTGGGCGAAGCCCTGGGCGCTGACGGACTCGACGGACACGTGACACTCACTCCCCACTGATGGATTGAACCACCCTGCACACCGCTATCGATGAATCAATAAATCATAGGGTGCCTGATGCATTCAATCGGCGGGATCTCCGGTCCTGGTATTCAAGGAAGGGGTCAGGCGGTGGCTGGTACCTTCTCCCCATGCCCCCGACGGACGTCACCACACTGATCCGCACCGAGCTGCCCCGGCTGGCCGGTTCCCTGCGCAAGGTCGGCGAGCTGATCCTGGAGGATCCGGCCGCCGTCACGCACTGCTCGGCCGCCGAGCTGGGGCGCCGCACCGGCACCTCCCAGGCGACGGTGACCCGCTTCTGCCGGGCCATCGGGCTCGACTCCTACCAGCACCTGCTGATCGAGCTGGCCCAGGAGCGCGGCCGCGGCCAGGTCTCCGACTGGGGCACCGCCGAGATCGGCCCGGACATCTCCCCCGACGACTCGCTGGAACGGGTCGTGCAGGTGGTGGGCAACGCGGACCTGCGCGCGGTGCAGCAGACCATCGACCGGATCGACCTCGACGCGATCGAGCGCGCCGCGCAGGCCGTGGCGCGGGCCCGCCGGATCGACGTGTACGGGGTCGGCGGCAGCGGGGCCGTGGCGCAGGAGACCGAGACCCGGCTGTTCCGGATCGGCTGCGCGGTGCGCGGCTGGACCGAGGTGCACGGCGCCACCACGTCCGCCGCGCTGCTCACCCCGGCGGACGTGGCCGTCGGCATCTCGCACTCCGGCGCGACCCGGGAGACGGTCGAGCCGTTCGAGCTGGCGAAGGAGCGCGGCGCGACGACCGTGGCGATCACCTCGGACCCGCGCTCGTCGCTGGCCAGGTCGGCCGACATCCGGCTGATCTCGTCCGCCTCGGAGACCAACTTCCTCACCGGCATCGGCGGCCGGCACTCGGTGCTGGTGCTGCTCGACTGCCTGTACGTCCGGGTCGCCCAGCTCTCCTACCAGCGGGCGAGCGCCTCGCTGGCGCTGACCGACCACATCATTCCGCAGCACGCGGTGAAGGGCCGGCGGGGCCGCTGACCCCAGCATGCTGAATTTGCATGGATGAACCACCAGACATAACTGAAGATGGTTGTTTGAATCATCCTCGCGATGCCAGGATGGGGCTCCGCCGAGCATCCTCGTAGGAGACCCATGCGCGTCATCTCTGTCGAGTCGACCGAGCTTTTCGTCGGCACCGCCGAGCAGCCGTACCAGGTCGTGGCCGCCGTGATCGAGCACGTCCCGGGCCGCGAGGTCCGCCTCACCGCCGAGGGCCCGGGCGTGCGGAGCGTCGGGGAGATCCTGGCGACCGTCGGCGAGGACGGGACCGTACGCGCCGAGATACCCGTGACCGGCGACGGCGAACACGTCACGGTGACCGCGACCGACGGGCCCGAGACCGCCCGGCGCACCGCCCCGTTCACCGCCGCCGAGCCCGGCTGGACCATGTTCATGGTCAGCCACTTCCACTACGACCCCGTGTGGTGGAACACCCAGGCCGCCTACACCGAGACCTGGGACGTCGCCGACGACCCGGCCTCGTCCGGACTGCCGGCCCGCACCTTCGACTCGCGCGGCCAGTCGGGCATGAGCCTGGTGCGCGCCCACTGCGATCTCGCGCGGCGCGACCCGGCGTACACCTTCGTGCTCGCGGAGGTCGACTACCTCAAGCCGTACTGGGACGCCTTCCCCGAGGAGCGCGCGTTCCTGCGCGAGCTGATCCGCACCGGCCGCGTCGAGATCATGGGCGGCACCTACAACGAGCCCAACACCAATCTCACCGGCGCCGAGGCGACCGTACGCAACGCGCTGTACGGCGACGGATATCAGCGCGGGGTCATGGGGGCGTCCCCCGAAACGGCCTGGCAGCTCGACGCGTTCGGGCACGATCCGCAGTTCCCGGGGCTCATGGCGGACGCCGGGATCACGTCGAGTTCCTGGGCACGCGGCCCGTTCCACCAGTGGGGACCGACGCTCTCCGTCTTCGGTGAGGAGCCGCGCGACCCCCAACGCATGCAGTTTCCGGCGGAGTTCGACTGGATCGCCCCCTCGGGGCGGGGCATCCTCACCGCCTACATGGTCAACCACTACGGCGCTGGTTGGGCCATCGACAACGCTCCCACCCTGCCGGAAGCAGAACAGGCCGCCTTCAAGCTGTTCCGGGGTCTGAAGAAGGTCGCGCTCACGCGCAACGTCCTGCTTCCGGTGGGTGGGGACTACGCGCCGCCGTGCCGGTGGGTGATGGGCATCCACCGGGACTGGAACGAGCGGTACGTCTGGCCGCGGTTCGTCAGCGCGATCCCGCGCGACTTCTTCGCCGCCGTACGCGCTGAGTTGGCGGCGGAGGGGCGCCGGGCGTCGCCGCAGACGCGGGACATGAACCCGGTCTACACCGGCAAGGACGTCTCCTACATCGACACCAAGCAGGCCCAGCGGTACGGCGAGAGCCTCCTCGCCGACGCGGAGGCCTGGGCGACCCTCGCCTCCCTCGTCGCCGGGCACCCCTACCCGGACGCGGCGCTGGACAAGGCGTGGCGGCAGCTGATCTACGGCGCCCATCACGACGCGATCACCGGCTCGGAGTCGGACCAGGTCTACATCGACCTGCTCACCGGCTGGCGGGAGTTGTACGACCTGGCCGAGGCGGTGCACGCCGACGCGACGGACGCGCTGGCCCGCAGGGTGGCCCAACTGCCGGGAGTCTCCAAGGATTTGGTGGTCTTCAACGCGGCCACCCGGGAGCGGCGGGACGTGCTCGCCGTCGCCGACCCCGGGATGGTCCCGCTGGACGACACCGGTCTGCCGCTGCCCGCCGTGCGGGATGAGGACGGTGAACTGCGGGTCGTCGTACCGGAGGTGCCGGGCCTCGGCCTCAAGGCGCTGCCGCTCGCCGAGGGTTCGGTCGGCGGGTGGCAGCCCGGCGAGGGGACGACGATCCGCAACGAGTTCTACGAGGTGACCGTCGACCCCTCGCGCGGCGGCGCCGTCAGCAGTCTGCGCCAGGGCGGCCGCGAGCTGCTGCGCCCCGGCGACATCGGCAACGAGCTCGTCGTCCAGGAGGAGTACCCGAGGCACCCGCGCTTCGGCGAGGGGCCCTGGCATCTCACCCCGACCGGCGTCACGGCCGCCCGGAGCCGGGATGTCACGGCTGACATCGATGTCGCGCACTCGCCCGCCGGACAGCGCATCACCGTCCGCGCCGACCTCGGTCTCTTCCGCTACACCCAGCGACTCACCCTGTGGAAGGGCGTCGACCGGCTCGACGTCTCCACCACCGTCGACGGCTACGACGGCGCCGACCGGCTGATCCGGGTGCGCTGGCCGTCCGACGTGCGCGGCGGGCTGCCGGTGCACGAGGTGGCGGACGCGGTGATCGGACGCGGGTTCGGGTTCGTCGAGGTGGACAGCGAGCAGTTCCCGTGGACGCTCGACAACCCGGCCAACACCTGGTTCGGGCTCGGCTCGACCGCGCGGGTCGCGGTCCACGACGACTCCGGCACGCTGCTCGGCCAACGCGCCGTCGGGGTCGCCGAGTTGGTCTACGACGACTGGGAGACGGCCGGTGAGCTGGGCGGCCCGCTCGCGGCGGCCCTCGTCCGCGCCGGGGTCACCGCGACCTCGACCATCGCGGGCGGCCCCCGCTACGGCGACCTGGAGGTCGACTCCAACCTCCCCGACCTCCGCATCGCCGTCGGCGGCCCCGACCGCAACTCCATGGTCGCCGAGGCCCTCGCCATGGACCCGGCCGCCGGACGTGAACTCCGGCGCCAGTTGGCCGAGTCGGGGGTGGCGGCCGTATGGGTCGCGCCGCGTGCCTCGCTGCGTGAGGAGTGGGTGCCGGGGGCGGATCTGCGGGACCTGGAGCGGCTGCCGCTGCTGGTGGTCGCGGACACCGGGGACGGCGCCAAGGCGGTCGACGCGCTCATCGCCGACCTCGACGACTTCACCGTGACGGCCACGGCGGCGGGCGGCGGCGAGGCACTGCCGCCGGGCGACGCCTGGGACGGCCGCAGCTTCGCCGTCCTCAACCGGGGCACGCCCGGCTGCGTGGTCACCTCCTCCGGCGACCTCTACATGTCCCTCATGCGCTCCTGCACGGGCTGGCCGTCCGGCATCTGGGTCGACCCGCCCCGCCGTACGGCCCCCGACGGTTCCGCGTTCCAGCTCCAACGCTGGTCGCACACCTTCGAGTACGCCGTCGTGGCGGCCGAGGGCGACTGGCGGGAAGGCGAACTCCCCGCCTGCGGACACGAGTTCAACCATCCGCTGACCGCCAGCCTGCGCACCGGGGCCGAGGACGCCGTCCTGCCCAGGAAGGGCGCGCTGCTGGCGCTGGAACCCGCGGGCGAGGTCCTCCTCGACGCCCTCAAGCCGGCCGGCTCGCCGCTGGCCCGGGGCAGCGTGGAACGGACGGACCCGGCGCGCGGGATCGTGGTCCGGATGCACGAGGTGAACGGACGCGAGGTCCGGGCACGCGTCCGAGGCCCGCTCGCCTGGACCGGGGGCGCCCGGGCCGACGTACTGGAGACACCCGGCGAGCCACTGACGCCGGATGCGCAGGGCGCCCTGGACATCCCCCTGAACGGCTTCGAGGTGGCGACGGTCCTGGCCACTCCCACCGAAGCGGCACCCGCTGTGTCGCCGGACCCGGGCATCGCCGCGCACGAGCCCGCCCAGCCGGTCCACACCCGCTACTGGCTCCACAACTCCGGCCCCGCGCCGCGCGGCAACATTCCGGTGACGGTGTACGTGTCCCCGACCGCCCTCACCGCCTCCGCCCCGGTCACGGCAACGGTCCGGATCGCCTCGGAGCTGACCGACGCCCCCGTGTCGGGCACGGTGACCTTCGAGGTACCGCCGGGGTGGCTGGCCGAGCCCGCCGAGCTGCCGTACGCGCTGGGTCCCGGCGGCTTCTCCCTGGCCGAGGTCACGGTGACCCCGCCCCCGGACGCCGAGCCCGGCCGACACTGGCTGGCGGCCCGGCTGTCGTACGGCGGGCAGACGTACGAGGACGTGGTGGCCCTCGATGTGCCGGGCGGACCACCGCCGGGACCGACGCTGGTGTGCGCCCTGGGCGCCGAGCGGATCACCGTACGGCGAGGCGAACGCGTCCGTGTGCCGGTGCGCCTGCGCAACACCACACGGGGCGCGATCAGCGGCCAGCTGTGGGCGGTCTCGTCCTGGGGCACCTGGGCGGGCGTCGGACCGGGCCTCCAGGGGTTCACCGTGCCGGGCGGGGAGCTGCTGGAAGCCACGATCGAGGTGGACGGCTCGTCGATCCCACCGGGTTCGTACTGGCTGATGGCAAAGGTCGGATGGCACGGCTGTGTCGCCTATACGGAGGCGGTGGAGCTGGAGGTGACGTGGTGAGCAGCCATGTGCACGACCATGGGACCGTCGCGGCGACAGTGAACGGCGAGGCGGTGTCGAAGGAGCGCGTGGAAGCCCTCTTGGAAGCCGTCCCGGCCCGTGACCGCGCGACCCGGCCAGAGGCGTTCGCCCGGGCTGAGCGGCAACGAAGGCGGTGGGCGACGCAAGTCGTCGTCACGGACGAACTCGCCCAACAGGCCTGCGCAGAGCGCGGCCTGAGGGGCGCGGGGAACTGCGCGACCAGCCACGACGGCGCCGCGGCCGACGGACCACCCACCACGGCTCACCCTGCGGAGCTGGGCAGCATCGTCGCCACGGCCCTGGCCCACTCCCCCGCCGCCCGCACCCTCCTCACCGAGCTGGAACGTGAGCAGCCGGTGCCCGAGGAGGCGGCCTGGGACTACTACACCCGCAACCGCGACCGCTTCCTCACCCCGGACGCCCTCAGGCGTGGTGTGAACCCCTTCCACGGGGCCACGGAGGCGGACTTCGTGCCGTACGAGCGGGCCCGTGAGGGCATCGTGCGCGACCTGCGCCGCGCCGCGGGCAGGCGTGCCTTCTTCGACTGGCTGGACCAGGCCCGCGTGGGCGTGGAGTACGCGCCGGGGCATGAGCACCCCGGCGACCCGTCCCACCCCGATCACGAGCACCGGCACTGAGCCGAGCACTGGGGCCGAGCACTGGGCCGACACCGGCTCGGCCGCGAGAACGGCATCCAAACGCAACACGGCAAACCATTGACCTCCGATGAATTCTGGTCCACCTTTTCATCAACCGGAGTCCAAGTTGGTGATTTGAACCAGCCGAGAGGACAGTTCACATGCGTGCGAAGAGACTGACCGGATCCCTTGCCTGTCTCGTGGTGCTGACGCTCACGGCCGCCGGGTGCGGCCTGTCGGGCGGCGGCTCCGGGGACGGGGACGCCAGCGCGGGCGGTTGCAAGGTCGACCAGGGCAACGTCGGAACCGGAAAGCTCAGCGGGGAGGTGAAGGGCAAGATCACCTTCCAGACGACCAACTTGAAGAAAGACTTCGGGACGTTCTTCAACGGCGTGATCGCCGACTTCGAGAAGGCCCACCCCGGCACCGAGGTCAAGTGGATCGACGACCCCGGCGACAACACCTTCACCAGCCGCACCGTGGCCGACGCCCAGGCCTGCACGCTCGCGGACGTCATCAACGTCAACGCCCCGACGGCCACGGCCCTGACGAAGGCCGGCTATCTGCTGGACGTCGGCACCAAGGACCCGGACGCCGCCAAGCCGTTCGTCCCGTCGTTCTGGAAGACCGCCGTCTTCAAGGACACCGACGGCAAGGCGATCCACACCGCGCTGCCCTGGTACACCGGCGGGGTCGTCCTGACGTACAACAAGGACCTGCTGAAGAAGGCCGGCGTCGACCCGGCGAAGCCGCCGACCACGTTGTTCGGGCTGTTCGCCGACTACGAGAAGGTCGCGAAGGCGGGCGACGGGAAGTTCTACGCGACGATGGCCAACCCGATCTGGCGCATCCCGTCCGACTTCGACCAGATGGGCATCAAGATCCTCTCCGACGACGGCAAGTCCGCCGTCTTCGCCGACGACCCGCGCACCACCCAGTGGGTGGCCTGGATGGCGAAGCTGTACAAGGCGGGCGCGATGCCGAAGGACTCGCTGTCCTCCAGCAACGACCCGTCCACGCTCTACAGCCAGGGCAAGGTGGCCTACGGTTCGACGAACCCGAGCTTCGTGCGGTTCGTGAAGCAGAACAGCCCGTCGATCTACGACAAGACGGCCGTCGGCCAGCAGCCCTACGACGCGCTCGGCAAGGCCTCCGCCGGTGCCCCGCAGTACATATCGGTCGCCGCGACCAGCAAGAACGCGCCCACGGCCCTGTCGTTCGCGGAGTTCCTCACCGACGCCGAGAACCAGACGGCCTGGTGCAAGGACCCGAACGTGGTGATCTTCCCGACCACCACGGACTCGCTGAACGACCCGTTCTTCCAGAAGGTCACCGGCAGCGACCCGTTCTCGCAGGCCCGCAAGCTCGTCGCCGACCAGCTCAAGACGGCCAGCACCAACCAGACCAACCTCTCCCCGGCCGTGCAGAACGCGATGGTCGCCCAGGTGCAGCTGGCCATGCAGGGCAAGAAGAGCCCCGAGCAGGCCGTCAAGGACGCCCAGGAGAAGGCGAACGAGCTGCTGAAGCAGGCGGGTTGACGGTGACGGCCCAGATCACGAAGCCGGTTGCGGTGTCCGGCACGGAGACCTCCGTGCCGGGCCCGGCCCCCTCCCGCCTCCGGGCGCTGCTGCCCGGCCCGTCCGCCGGGGCCAACGGGGCGGCGATGTACCGGCGTTGGTGGCTGCCGTGGCTGTGGACGGCGCCGGCGATCGGCTGCGCGGTGGTGTTCGGGGTGTTCCCGTTCCTCAACACCGTCCTGCTGTCGTTCACCAACGCCAAGCCGCTGGGCGGCGCGGCGAGTTTCGTCGGACTCGACAACTACACGCGCATGCTGGACGACTCGGACTTCTGGCTGGCGACCCGCAACAGCATCCTGTACGCCGTCATCGTCGTCCCGCTGATGGTGCTGCTGCCGCTGATGCTGGCCGTGCTGGTGGAGAAGAACCTCCCCGGCATCGGCTTCTTCCGCTCCGCCTTCTACACGCCGGTACTGGCCTCCAGCGTGGTCGTGGGCCTGAGCTGGCAGTGGCTGCTCGCGGACGACGGACTGGTCAACACCTGGCTGGAGAAGGCCCACTTGATCAGGTCGGCGATCCCGTTCCTGTCCGACTCGTGGCTGATCCTGCTGTCCGCGATGGGCCTGACCCTGTGGAAGGGCCTCGGCTGGTACATGGTCTTCTACCTGGCCGCCCTCGGGAACGTCCCCAAGGAGCTGCACGAGGCGGCGCAGATGGACGGCGCCGGCGCGGTCCGCCGCTTCTGGCACATCACGATCCCCGGGGTACGGCAGGCCATGATGCTCGTCGGCACCCTGACCGGCATCGGCTCACTGCGGGTCTTCACCGAGATCTACATGCTGGGCAGCTCCACCGGCGGCCCCGGCGGCGCCGACCGCACCCTGCCGTTCTACATCCGGGACGTCGGCCTGGACCCCATCACCGGCAACGCCGGCTACGGCTCCGCGGTCAGCGTCGCCCTGTTCGCACTGACCCTCGGCCTGACCCTGCTGGCGCAGCGCCTGACGAAGGAGGACGAGTCGTGAGCACTGTTCTCGAAAGGCGCCGCCGTCTCGTGCCCCGCTGGCGCGACTACGGCCGCCCCCGCGAACTCCTCGTCCGCTACCTGCTGTTGCTCCTCGTGCTCGGCCTCACCGTGGGCCCCCTGCTGTGGCAGCTCCTCGCCTCCCTGAAGAGCACGAGCGAGGACGTCTTCGGCGCCGACGCCACCCTGCTCCCGCACCACCCCACCCTGCGCGCCTACCGCACGGTCTTCGACCAGGTCCCGGTGTGGTCGTACATCAAGAACAGTCTGATCGTGGTCGCCCTGTCGATCACCAGCCAGCTCGTCTTCTCCACCACGGCCGGCTACATGCTCTCCAAGCCCGGCTGGAAGGGCCGCAAGGCGGTCTGGGTGGTGCTGATCGCCTCGATGATGTTCCCCTTCGAGTCGATCATGGTGTCGCTGTTCATCAGCATCCGTGACCTGGGCCTGGTCGACAGCCTGGCCGGCGTCTGGCTGCCCGGCTTCGTCGGCGCGATCAACGTCCTCCTCATGCGCGGCGCGTTCCTCGCGGTCCCGCGCGAGATCGAGGACTCGGCGATGCTGGACGGCGCCAACGAATGGCAGCGCTTCCGCCACCTGTATCTGCCGTCCGCGTGGGGCGCGGTCATGGTGGTGGTCATCAACACCTTCATCAGCGCCTGGGACGACTTCCTGTGGCCCCTGATCGTGCTGCGCTCGGAAGGCAACATGACGCTGACGCTGGGCCTTTCACGGTTGCAGTCGTCGTCGTTCGGCTACGACCAGCGGATGGTGATGGCCGGTTCGGTGATCTCGGTGATCCCGGTACTGGTGCTGTTCGTGATCACCCAGCGGTGGTTCTACAAGGGCGTGTCCTCGGGAGCCGTCAAGATCTGAGGTCGAGCCGGACGGGTACGGCGGTGAGCGCCGCCCGCGCCGACTCGGCGACCCGGAGCTCCACCAGGCCCGTGAGTTCGCCGTCGAGTGTCAGCGTGACCGCGCGGCGCTCCCCCGCCGCGAGCCCGACACCCTCGAACGCGCACAGTTCGAGGGTGCGCGGCCAACTGGTGGCGATCAGCCGCCGAAGATAGACCTGCACGACCGAACGGCCGTACCGCTCCCCGGTGTTGGTGACATCCAGGGTGACGGTACGGCCGTCCGTGCTCGGCGGTCCGTACCTGAAGCTCGTGTACGACAGCCCGTGCCCGAAGGAGAAGAGCGGACCGGCGTCGGCGTCCACGTAGCCGCCGTACTCGGTGTCCTTGTGGTTGTAGTAGACGGGGAGTTGGGTGGCGGAGCGGGGGACGGAAACGGGGAGTCGGCCGCATGGCTCGGCCAGCCCCAGGACGACCTCGGCGATCGCCTCGCCGCCCCACGGACCCGGATACCACGCGGTGAGGAGCGCGCCCGGTGTGTCGGGGACGACATGCGGGCGGCCCTGGATCAGCACGACCGCCGTGGGGGTGCCCGTCGCGACGACGGCGTCCAGGAGCGTGTACTGCGCGGCCCCCAGCCGCAGCCCCGCGAGGTCGACGCCCTCGCCACAGGTCATCTCCGAAACCGCGTTCAGGGCCGCGCCGTTGGCGGCGAAGTCGGTGTCCGGGGTGCGGGCGCTGCTGCCGCCCAGCACGAGCACGGCGAGGTCGGAGGCGGCGGCCGCGGCGACCGCCTCGGGAATGCCGGAGAGGTCGTCGCCGGTGAGGGCGCAGCCGCGGGCGTGGCGGATGTCGAGACCGGGCGGGGCGAGGCGGCGCAGCGCGTCGAGGACGCTGCTGCCGGCGCCGACGGGTTGCGGGGCGGTGTAATCGCCCAACTGGTGGGAGATGGTGGCCGATTGGGGGCCGAGGACGGCGATGCGGGAGACCTGGGGGCCGACCGGGAGGGTGCCGTCGTTGGTGAGGAGGGTGACGGCGGCGCGGGCGAGAGAGAGGCTGAGGTCCTTGCCTCCGGTGGGCGCCGGGGGCGTGGTCCCCTGCCGGTCGAACAGCCCCAGGCGAAACTTGAGGCGCAGGACGCGGGCGACGGCCGCGTCGAGGACCGTCTCCTTCACCAGCCCGCGCTCCACCGCCTCCTCCAGCCGCGTGAACCCCTCGTCCCAAAGGCTCAGATCCACACCGGAGTTGAGCGCCAGCGCGCCCGCGGAGACGGTGTCCCCGGTGATGCGGGCAAGCCTGTCCACGGCCAGTCCGTCCGCCATCACCAGCCCCTCGAACCCCCACTCCTCCCTGAGGAGTTCGGTGAGCAGGGCGCGATTGCCGGAGCAGGGCATGCCGTCGACCTCGTTGTAGGCGGCCATGACGGCGGCGGCTCCGGCACGGACGCCCGCCCGAGCCGCGGGGAGGTGGATCTCATGCAGTTCCCGCAGCCCCAGTTCGGACTCGGCGGAGTTGCGGCCGCCGACGGTGGCGCCCTGTCCGGCGAAGTGCTTGAGGACGACGGGGGCCTTGTCGGGTGCGAACCGCTCGCCCGAGCCCTGCATCCCGTGCACCAGCGCCTCCGTCAGCCGGGCGGCCAGGTACGGGTCCTCACCGAAGCACTCCTCGGTACGGCCCCAGCGGGGGTCGCGGGCGATGTCCAGGGCGGAGACGAGGGCGACATGGCCGCCGCGGGCGCGCAGTTCGGCGGCGGCATGGGCGGCGGCGCGTCCGTACAACTCCGGGTCCCACGTCGTGCCGACCGCCAGGTTGACCGGCAGGACCGTGCCGTCGAGGGCCATGAGGCCATGCGGGACCTCCTCGACGAACAGCGCCGGGATGCCGAGGCGGCTGCTCTCGACGACATGACGCTGGACGAGGTCGGCGAGCGCGGCGGCGTCCTCGGCGCCGGGTCCGTTGCCGTGCGTGACGCCGGACCAGGCGTCGGCACGCTGCAGGCCGTACAGGGCGCCGAGTCCGGCGAAGCGGTCGGTCTCGGCGCGGAGGGCGTCGGTGAGCTCGAAGCCGCCGCCGGGGGTGCGGCGGTAGGCGTCCCAGCCGTACATGCGCTGGTTGAGCTGGCCGACCTTTTCGCGCAGGGTCATACGGGCGAGGAGGTCGTGGACGCGGGCGTCGAGGGGGGCGGCGGGGTCGCGGTACGTGGAGGTCACAGGTGATGTCCGTGGTCGAGGCGGTACGTGGTCATAGGCGGGGGCCATGGTCGAGGAGGTACGTGGTCACAGACGGCGCCCATGGCCGAGCCGGGCGAGGGCCACGGCTCCCTGGCAGCCGTCGGGGACCCAGTCGAGGGTCGGCACGAGGGCGTTCAGGCGTGAGGTCAGGGGGCCTTCGGGGCCGAGAAGACCCCCGGTGGCGACGATCCGTTCGTCCGGGCGCGGCTTCAACGCCCGTACGGTGTCGGCGAGATGGGCCGCCGCCTCGTCGAGGACCGCCAGCGCGACGACGTCCTTCGCCCGCGCCGCCTCGGCCACCAGCGGCGCGAACCGGGCGAGCCGAACAGGGGGTTCGGCCATGACGGCGGGGAGGAGATGCCTGCGGTAGGCCTCACGCAGGTCCCGGCTCCAGCCGTCGTACGGCAGGCACTCGCCCGGCAGCCCCAACGCCCGCCCGACGGACAGCGCGAGCAGCGTCGCCGGGCCCCGCCCGTCCGCCATCCGCAGCGCGGCCCGTACCGCGCTGCGGCCGATCCAGAAGCCGCTTCCCTCGTCGCCGAGAAGCCAGCCGTCGCCGTCCACGGTGGTCGTGGCGCGGCGGCCGGTGACGCGCATCGCGACCGCGCCGGTGCCCGCGACCAGGGCGAGGCCGTCGGCCGGGGTGCCGGGGGCGGAGGCGAAGGCGGCCTCGATGTCGCTCCAGACGCCCAGGCGCCCGGCCGGGATGCCGAGGCGGTCCAGCGCGGCGGTGAGCGCGGTGCGGGCGCGGACGGACCCTGGGTCGTCGGGCGAGGCCGACGTGGCGCCGGCGAAGCCGCCGGCGACCGCGACGACGCCGGCGCGCGCGGACTCCGGTACGGCGACGGCGAGCGCCTCGACGAGGTGCTCGACGAGCTGTGCCGGCGGCACGGTCAGCGCGTTGCCCGGTCCGCCCGCTCCCTCGCCCAGCACCCGCACGCCCTCCGTACCCGAGACGCGGGCGGGGGCGAGCAGCGCACGGGTGCGGGTGCCACCGGCGTCGAGGCCGACGACCAGAGCCGTTTCCCGTACTTCCGCTTCCTGGTTCAAATCATTACCCATCGACGACTATGGTGATTGATACATTCGCGCAGGACAAGGCCCGGCCCGGGGAGGATCCCATCCGTACGCTCCGCTTCGGCGTCAACTACACGCCCCGCCACGGCTGGTTCCACTCGTGGTACGACTTCGACCCGGGCCGCGCCCGCGAGGACCTGGCACAGATAGCCGGACTCGGGCTCGACCACGTCCGGGTCTTCCACCTGTGGCCGCTGCTCCAGCCCAACCGCACCCACATCCGCACCTCCGCCGTCGACCAGCTCGTCCACCTCGTCGATCTGGCGGGCGAGGCCGGTCTCGACGTCCTGGTGGACGGCGTGCAGGGCCATCTGTCGAGCTTCGACTTCTACCCGGCGTGGACGCGCAGCTGGCACCACCGCAACGTCTTCACCGACCCGGACGCCATCACGGCCCAGGCGGACCTGCTCCGCACCCTCGGCAGCGCCCTGGCCGGCCGCCCCCACCTCATCGGCCTCCAGCTCGGCAACGAGCTCAACAACCTGGTCGAGCACAACCCGGTGACCCCGGCCGAGGTCGACCACTACCTCGACACGCTCCTCGCCGCCGCCCGCGCCGGACTCGGCCCGCAGGGGCTGGTCACGCACTCCGCGTACGACGCCGCCTGGTACGGCGACGACCACCCCTTCACCCCCGAGGCCTCGGCGCGCAAGGGCGATCTGACCACCGTCCACCCATGGGTGTTCTCCGGGGACTGCGCCCGCCGCTACGGCCCGCGCTCCCCACAGGTGCACCATCTCGCCGAGTACGGCACGGAGTTGGCGAAGGCGTACGCCACCGACCCGGAGCGTCCGGTATGGGTGCAGGAGACGGGCGCGCCCGAGCCGCACATCCCGGCGGCCGACGCCCCGGACTTCGCGCGGGCGACCGTGCGCAACGCGGCCGAGTGCGAGGGGCTGTGGGGGGTGACGTGGTGGTGCTCCCACGACGTGGACCGCTCGCTCGCCGACTTCCCCGAACTCGAGTACACCCTGGGCCTGTTCGACGCGACCGGCCGCCCGAAGCCGATCGCCGAGGCGCTGGCGGAGGCTGTCGCGGAGCCGCACACCGCCCAACCCCGGGACACCGCACTGGTGTTGGAGTGCACGCCAAGCACCCGGTCCGTGTCCGGGCCGGGCGGGGAGTACTTCGAGGCGTGGATGCGGATGCGGGAGCAGGGAGTCCGCCCGACCGTCGTACTGGCCGAACGGGCTGAGGACGAAGGGCACTTGGCGGCCCGCGGGATCAAGGAGCTCGTACGACTTCCCTGATCAGGAGGCCGTCAGTGCCTCCGCGACCGCCCTCAGGTTCACCCGCCCCCGTCCGTACGAGCAGAGGGCGCCGCCCTCCGGCAGCCCCGTGTCGATCCGGATCGCGTCGGGGCGCCGGGCCAGGAGGGCGTCGCGGAGGCGGGCCTGCCAGGGGTGGAGTCCGGCGTCGCAGGTGGCGAGGACCAGCGGCCGGTCACGGTGGAGGATGCCGTCGACGAGGGCGGCGGGGTCGGCCGGTTCGCCGGTGACGGCCGTACCGACGGCGGTGGGGTCGAGGGCGGAGAACGGGGTCAGCAGGTCCTCGCCGCCCCAGTTGAGGGCGGGGTGCGGCGGCGGGAACAGGTCGACGACATGGGCCCCGCGGACGGCGGACGGCACACCCCGGTCGCCCGCTGACCGCCGCACGGCACGGCGCGCGGCCTCCAGGCCGGCCTCCGTGGCCCAGGCGGCGACGGTTCCGGCCGGGGTGGCGTACCGCTCGGCAAGCCGGCGCACCCGCTCCGCCGCCTCCCGCACCCGGTCCTCGGGCAGCACCCCGGCCCGCAGCGCGTCCAGGACCGCGTCCCGGCAGGCCAGGGTGACCTCCAGATCCGGTACGGCGACGATCACCTGGTCCGCTCCGGCGGCGAGCGCGATCCGCGCCCCGGCCGCCTCCCCGTACTGATCCGCGATCGCCTTCATCTCCAACGCGTCGCTGACCAGGACGCCCTCGAAGCCGAGGTCGTGCCGGAGCAGGTCGCCGAGGATGCGGCGGCTGAGGGTGGCGGGGCGGTTGGCGTCCAGCGCGGGGAAGACGACGTGCGCGCTCATCAGCATCGGCACCCCCGCGGCGACGGCGGCGCGGAACGGTTCCAGGTCGACGAGGAGTTCGTCGTACTGCCGCGGGTCGACGGCGATGCCGTGGTGGCTGTCGGTCTCGGTGCCGCCGTGGCCGGGGAAGTGCTTGGCGCAGGAGGCGATGCCGCGGCCTTCGGTGGCGGTGATCCAGGCCCGCAGATGGCGGGCGGCGAGCGCGGGGTCGGCGCCGAAGGAGCGAGTGCGCACGATCGGGTTGTCCGGCCGGTGCTGGAGGTCGGCGACGGGGGCGTACGAGGCGGTGATGCCGAGGGCCGCCAGGTGGCCAGCGAGGGCGTCGGCGCAGCGGGCGGTGAGATTGGGGTCGTCGACGACACCGAGGGCGTAGGAGCCTGGGACCTCGGGCGCGTCCGCCGCGACCAGGTGCCCGATGCCGCCGCCCTCGTTGTCGATGGCGACGAGCAGATCGGGCCGGAGCGCGCGCAGCGCGTCGGTGAGCTCACGGACCTGTGCCGCGTCGCGCACGTTGCGGGTGAACAGGATGACCCCGCCGAGACCCCGGTCGATCAGCCGTTTCAGGGTGTCGGGGAAGGTCGTGGTGCCGTCGAACCCGGCGACGAGACAGCGGTGGGCCGCCTCGTCCAGGTCGGACGGGAGGAGACGGCCTTCGGGCGCGTGCGCTGCGTGGGTCACCTTCAGGATTCTTCTGGCTGGTTCAGCCGGAAGTCAACATGGGTATGGATTGTTTGATTCATCAGTGATGTGCCCACGGCCCGTCCCCGGTGCTTCCCCTCTCGGACACCCGGACGCCACATGGCCGGGGCACGTTTCGCTCGTCCCCGCTCCACCCCGCACCCCCTCCCCTCCCTCCCTGCCTCCCCTCCGCCCGTCCCCCGCGGGCGCGACGCGGAAGGACGACGTGTGCCGTGACCCTGCTCCCGCTCGAAGAGCTGCCCCGACCACTCCCCATCGCCGCCCCCGCCCGCCTGCTCCGCACCGGGCTCAGCCTGCTGCCGCTGCTGCTGATCGGGGCCTGGGCCGCGATCGACCGGCGTTCGCTGACCGACGGCGCCGCCCGGCTGGCCTCGGCCGACCCCTGGTGGCTGCTGGCCGGGGTGGCGTTCACCCTCCTCGGCTGGGTGTCCGCCGCCTGCGTACGGCAGGGCGCCCTGCCGGAGCGGCTGCCGCCCGGGCTGCTGCTGGCGTCGCAGTTCGCCGCCGGCGCCGCCAACCACGTCCTCCCGGCGAGCATCGGCGCCCACGCGGTGACGCTGCGCTTCCTGCAACGCCAGGGCGTCCCGCTCCCCCGCGCCACCGCCTCCCTCGCGCTGTACTCGCTGGTCAGGCCGGTGGCGAAGACCCTGGTGCTGGTGGCCTTCGTGGCCCTGTCCCCCGGTCTGCTGCGGCTCGGCGACCTGGTGCCCGACCGGCGGACCCTGCTGCTGCCGGTGGCAGCCACGGGCCTGGCGCTGGTCGGCGCGACGCTGCTGCTGGTGTGCGTCCGCCCGGTACGCGGCTTCGTCCGCACCGCCCTCACCGACGTACGTCAGCTGCACACGCGTCCGTCCCGTTTCCTCGCCCTGTGGGGCGGGGCGGCCGCGGCCCCGCTGCTCCAGGCGGGCGTGATCTTCTCGGTCGGCGCCGCGCTCGGCCTGTCCCTGTCCTGGACCGAGGTCGCCTTCGCCTTCCTGGCCGCGAGCACCGCGGTCGGAGCGGTGCCCGCGCCGGGCGGCATTGGGCCGGTGGACGCGGCGCTGGTGTTCGCGCTCGTCGGCTTCGGCGCCCCGACGGGCCTGGCGACCGCGACGGTCGTCGGCTACCGGGTGCTGACGGTGTGGGTGCCGTTGCTGCCGGGGGCGTTGGTGCTGTCGGCGCTGGTGCAACGGAAGGTGCTGTGAGCGGCCGCGGGCCTTTCCGGATGATCTCTTTGCACAAGGGATCTTGAGGACCCCGCGGTGTCCCGCTGCAATGGAACCGGACCGGTCCTGACCACCCTGCGCCGAAGACGGGACGACACCCACCATGGACACCTCATTCAAGGACGTTCCCCCGACCACGCTCGCCGACCTGCTGGGCCGGGAGCAGGTGATGGACATCGGCATCCGCCCACTGTGGGACGCACCGCGCGTCGCCGGACCCGCGTACACCGTGCGGTGCGTGCCCGGCGACAACCTGATGCTGCATGCCGCGATCTACCGCGCCGAGCCCGGCTCGGTGATCGTCGTGGAGTCCGGCGACCTCGACTACGCGCTGGCGGGCGGCAACGTGTGTGCCGTGGCCCAGCGGCGGGGCGTGGCCGGCTTCGTGCTGGACGGCCTCGTCCGCGACCTCGGCGAGGTCCGCGACGCCGGCTTCCCGGTCTTCGCACGCGGTGTCATCCCCATTCCCGGCACCAAGGCCAAGGGCGGGGCGCTCGGGGAGCCGGCCAGGGTCGGCGGGGTGCTGATCCATCCGGGGGACATCGTGGTCGCCGACGAGGAGGGCGTCGTCGTCACCCCGGCGGCCCGCCAGGAGGAGATCCTCACGGCGGCGCGGACGAAGCTCGCGAAGGAGGCCGCGGAGTCGCTGGCCGCCTGGGAGGAAAACCACCGGGCCCGGATCGACAAGGCGCTGCGGGAGCTGGGGTACGAGGGCTGACAGGGCCACCGGCTCCCTACCGGGTCTCTGGTACCTCCGGAGGCTCGGTCGGTGTAGGCGCGGGTGCCCCGAAGAGCACCGACCGGGCCACAGCCGGCGCGAACAGGGCGGTGACCGGCGCGGAGAGGTGGAGCACCGCGCGGAAGGCGTCCCCGACGACCGCGTCACCAGGCGACCTCTCCTGGACCCGGCGCAGATACCAGCCGGTGACCCGGTCCGTGGACCGGCCGTCGAGCGCGTTGCCGACCGCGCCCGGCATCTTGCGGTCCGCCCCGGCGGAGATGTCCCAGGCCAGCCGGGACGCCCCGAGCAACGCCCGCTGCACGCGCCGCGTCGTGGGCGTCCGGCGCCGGTCGGCCAGCGCGTCCCGCAGGGCTACGGCACTCATCGCGGCGACGGCCATGCCCTGCCCGTAGATCGGGTTGAAGGCGCACAGCGCGTCGCCGGTGGCGAGGAACCCGGCGGGGTGGCCGGGCAGGTCGTAGCGGCGCCGGACGTTCGCGGTGCGCCGGTAGCCGAACGGCGGGGAGAGCGGCTCGGCGTCCGCCATCCAGCGGTCGAGAAGGGGATGCGCGAGCCGCTTCGTGTACGTCTCGAACGCGTCGTCGTCCGTGGGCGGTTCGTCGCCGCGCAGCCCCGAGACGATCACCAGATGGGTGCCGTCCTCCAGCGGCAGCGCACCGCCGCCGTGGACCTGTTCGGTGCCGGGATAGACGTAGTAGCCGACGGTGTCGCCGTCGAGGACGCCCGCCGGGCCGCGGTAGACGCGGGAGGCGTAGGCGAGCCCGGTGTCGATGGTCTCCTCGTGCGGGCGCGCGGCGCCGATCCCGGCGAGCCACTGCGCGGCCTTGGTACCGCCGCCGGAGGCGTCGACGACGAGGTCGGCGTCCAGGGCCCGGGGTTCGGAGCGGCTGTCACCGGAGCGGTCCCGGACGAGAACCCCCCGCACCCGCCACGCGTCACCGGTCAGCCCGACGACATCGGCGCCCTCCACCACACTGATCGCCGGATTGGCGAGAACCCGCCGTCGCACGAGCCCTTCGAGCTGCGCGCGGGAGCCGGTGTAGATGTACGTCGACGTCGGCAGCCGGCGGAACCAGCGGCCGTTCTGCCACAGCACCATGTCCGTCGGCATGCCCACCCGGGGCGCGCCCGCCTCCCGCAGCTCCGTGAGGAAGCCCGGCAGCAGCGACTCCATGGCCGCCTGGCCGCCCTGCAGCAGCACATGCGGATGCCGCCCCTGCGGGACACCGGGCCGTGCGCCGCCGTCGTCCGGGAACCGGTCACGCTCCACGACGGTGACCCGGTCGGCGTGCCCGGCCAGCACGTGCGCCGCGAGCAGCCCCGCGAGACTCCCGCCCACGACCACCACATGCCGCCCACCCCGACGGCCCGCCACTCCGACAGAGTTCACCACTAAGCCCCCTGGTCGCCCGTGTCCTGACGCACGTTCTCAGAAAACACAAGTATCCCGTCCCACCCGACGGGCCGACCGACTTCCGGTCAGGCAGGGCGGCCGCCGGCCAGACAACGAGCCCGGCTAGGGCGACCCCTCCCAGTGCCCCACATGTCGGTACGGGGCAGGTTTCCAGGGGGTGTTCCGGCGGTCGGACCAGCCTGTTCCGCTGACCGCATCCGCGCGCGTCAGATCGCCCGTGTGCCGTCTCTCGCAGTCACCAGTCCCCCACCCGGAACCCTTGCAAGGTTTGAGCAAGCACAGGTCAAGCCTTCCGTCTCGGTGGGCGGGCATGTGCGGATCGAGGGCTCGTTCACACACCACGGGGGTATCGATGAAAGACGATTCGGGCGCCTTACCCACAACCGACAGGCCCGCTGCCGGGGTCGGCGGAGCGCAGTGGCTGACGCTGCCTGACTGCAAGCGCGTCCTCGCCGTCGTCCACACGGAGGCGTACGGTCAGCGGCTGCGGGACGTCCTTCCGCTGCTGGAGTCGGATCTGCGGGTTCAGGTCGACTTCACCATCGCGCCGCACGCGTTCAACGCGGGGGCGAAACGCGCCCTACCGACACCGGAAGACGGTGTTCTGCCCTGGGAGCAGGCGCTTCGCAGCCGCTTCGACCTCATCCTGGCGGCTGGTTCGCAGGGGGTGGAGAAGCTGCGGGGTCCGCTGCTGAGGCTGCCGCACGGTGCCGGGCACATGAAGCTGTCGCGGCTCGCCGACGATCGCAGTCCAGGGGCGCCGAGGGCCGTCGGCGGGCTGGGCAGGCAGTACATGTTGTGGGAAGGGCGCGTGGTGCCCGCCGCGCTGGCTCTGGCCCACCATGACGACCTCGACAGGCTCCGAAGCCAGTGCCCGGAAGCGGTGTCTGTCGCCGAGGTGGTGGGAGACGCGGCCTACGACCGCATCGCGGCGAGTCTCCCCCTGCGCAGCCGCTATAGGGCGGCGTTGGGTCTGCGTCACGGGCAGAAGCTGCTGGTCGTCTCGTCGACGTGGGGGCTCGGTTCCTCGTTCCATCGGCTGGACGCGCTGCTGCCCCGGCTGCTCATGGAGCTGCCGTCGGACCAGTACCGGGTCGCGGTGCTGGTGCACCCCAACGTCTGGTCCCGGCACGGTGACTGGCAGGTGCGGTCCTGGCTGTCGGGGGCTCTGCGGAGGGGCGTCGTCGTGGTTCCGCCGGACGTGGACTGGCGTCCCCTCGTGGTCGCCGCGGACTGGGTGATCGGTGACCACGGCTCCGTGACCCTCTACTCCACCCTCACCCGCGCCACCGTCGTCCTGGCCCGATTCCCGTCCTCGGACGTCGATCCGGCCTCTCCGGGAGCCGAACTCGCGCGGGTCGCACCGGCGTTGTCGCCCGCGCACCCGTTGTCGGAACAACTGGCCTACGCCCGTGCCGTTCGCCCGGCCGCGGAGTACGCCCGGATAGCCCGGCGTATTTCCTCCGAGCCGGGACGGTTCGGTCCCCGCACACGCCGGCTCATGTATCGGCTGCTGGGCCTCGGCGAACCCGCCTATCAGCCGTCACTCGCGCCTCTGCCCCGCCCGGAGAACCTCTGGGGCCGACGGCAGCGGGAGGTGCCGGCGTGAGCGACGTCGTGGCCGTCTGCCTGGACGGCGGCACCAAGGAGAACTGGCGGGAGTGCGCCGACGTTCTGTACAGCCGTCGCCCCCGTCCGCTCGGCGAAGCCCTGCTGCTCGCCGCATCAGCTCTGGCCCACTACCCCGGCTGCGTCCTCGCGGTGGTCGCCACATCGGAGGGGGGCCACGCGGCCTGTCTGCGGGGCGAGGTCACCCCAACCGCCGCAGTCGGTCCTCCAGTCGACGCCGGTCGATCTCACTGATGGATTCGTAGCGGCCCAGGGACTGTTCGTACCAGTCCCTGGCCCGTTCGACATCGCCACGTTCCTCGGCCACTTCGCCGAGCATCTCCAGCACATGTGCCTGCCAGGGCGGGGAGCCTGTCTCCTCGAACTCGGCCAGTGCCTGCCGGAGCCGGTCCTCTGCCGTCTCCGCTTCGTCGCCCCCGAGGCGGGCGTGGGCGCGTCCGAGAAAGGCCAGCGCACGTGCGGCGTCGTACCGGTCGCCCTCGGCGAGGAGTTCGGTGCGGGCCCGCTCGAGGTACGGGACCGCGTGGGCCGGTGCGCCCGCCGCCAAGGCCGTGTCGCCGAGACAGAGCCGGGTCAGAGCGGCACCCCGGCGATAGCCGATCTCCTCCCGCAGGACCAGCGCTTGTAAGAAGTGAGCGCGAGCGTCGTCCAGTCGTCCCGCGAGTCGGTACGACTGCCCCAGACCGTGCAGCGCCTGCGCCTCCTGCTTACGGGCGAGGTCCAACTCCCGTTGCTCCGACCCGGCTGCTACGGCCGCGGTCAACCTCGTCACCTCGTCATGTGCCGCATCCAGGGCCCGTCGGAACCATGAAATGGCTTCCTCGAAGCGGCCCACGTTGCGCAGCCCGGTGCCGCCGGAGGTGAGCATGCGGCTGATCCCGTCCCGGTCACCCGCCCGGCCGGCCGCTGCGAGGCCGGCCTCGTGCGCCTCGATCCACAGGTCGTACGGACGCAGCCGCAGGAACAACGGCCACAAGGCGTCCGCCAGTTGCCAGACGGTCGCATCCCAGTTCCGCTGCTCGGCCGTCCGCAGCACCGTCATGAGGTGACCGCGCTCCGCGTCGAGCCAGCGCAGGGCGCCGGCCTCATCGGTGAACGGCGGCGGCGCGGGCGGTTCGGCGTAGTCACGCCGCAGCGTGCGGTGGCTGGGAGTCAGCAGGCCCTCGGCGGCCGTGGCAGTGGCGAGGTGGTGGTCCACGACACGGCGGATGACTCGCTCGGTGTCGGCGGCGGACTCGGTCTCCTCGGCCAGCTCGCGGGCGTGGGCCTGTACGAGGTCGTGGAAGCGGAACCGGCCGAGTCCGGTGCGTGGGTGAGGGCCGATGTCTTCGAGGAGGTTCACCTCGACCAGCTCGTCCAGGATCCGATCGGCCACGGCCCCTTCGACGCCGCACGCGGCCGCGGCGACGGGTGGTGTGAGCACGGGAAGCGGGACGATCCCCAGGCGCCGGTACCCTGCCGCCGTCTGGGCGGTGAGCAGACGGTACGACTCCCGAAGGGCGGCTCGTACGGCGAAGGAGCCCTCGACCCGCAGCGCGTCCAGCACCCCCTCCCCGTCTCCGTCGCCGCTCAGGGCTCTCGCGACCACCGCCAGCGGCTGCCGCGGCCTGGCGGCGACACGGGCCCCCGCCACGCACACAGCCAGCGGCAGTCCGCCGCAGGCCTCTGCCATCGTCAGCGCCGCCTGCGGCTCTCGCTCCACCCGGTCCGCACCGATCCGGCGGCTGAGAAGTGCCATGGAGTCACGGGTGGCCAGCACGCCCAACGGGAGGAAGGCGGCGCCGTCCATGCCCAGACCCGTCATCTGATGACGGCTGGTCACAGCGGCTACGGCCTGCCCTGCCCCGGGCAGCAACGGACGCACCTGAGCAGCACTGACCGCGTTGTCGAGCAGCAGGGCGATGCGCGTGTCGGCCGTGACCGAGCGCCACAGGGCTGCCCGTGCGGTCAGCTCCGTGGGAATCTCCTCGCTGCCCACGGAGCGCAGCAGTTCGGCGAGGAGTTCACCGGGGCGCGCCGGTCCGTCGGCGGAGTGGCCACGCAGGTCGGCGTACAGGTGTCCGCCCGGGAAGGAGTCCGCGTTTCCGAGCAGCCAGCGGCGGGCCAGCGTGGTCTTTCCCACTCCCGGCGGTCCGCTGATGACGACGATGGCGGGGCCGTGCCGGAAGGAGCGTGTCAGCCGGTCCAGTTCCGCCAACTCATGGCTGCGGTTGACGAAGTGGTTCGGGACCGGCGGTAACTGGCGCGGCACCGCGGGGGCGGTGACGACCGCCGGAGCCGCGGGGGCGTGGATGTGGACGCTGCCCGTGATGTCGCGGGCCTGGATCACGGGTCCGACGATCCGTGCCGAGGTCCCGATGGTGTTGGAAACCGCAGGGCCGGTAACGCTCGACTGCTGCGCGGGGAGGGTGTCGACGAGCCACCCCTTCAACGTCTCGGTGAAGGAGGGGCTGCTCGCGGCCTGCCGCGCCAGCAGTTCGGCCAGCGGCCGGAGCCGGTCCCGTACAGGGGCTTCCGTTCCGCCGCGGCCCTCCGCGCGGACCGACTCCGCCGCCGCGGGTGACGACTGGGTGTCCACGACGTTCACGAGCGCCTGCCATGCGCTCGGCTGTCGAGCGGCCCGCTCCAGGGCGGTCAACAACTCCTCGGCCGTCACCTGATCCACCCGCCGTGTCCCCCTCGGTCCTCCGCTTCCCGGCGCCTTGCGTCCTACCCGTTCACTGCTTCCGTCAGACCGGCTCAGACCCACAGAGGATCGGATCTACTCCAATTAAGCCAATCTGGTGTTCATATTGCTTCCATATTTGAACGCTTTCTCACCGCATGCGATTCTTACGAAAGCCAGAGCACAGACCGACCGACCGTCGTACGGGGGCGCTGGTGGATCTCGAGATACGCGTATTGGGCCCCGTTGTTCTCCACAGAAACGGGTGCGTGGACGGGCTCGGATCGGCCAAGGAGCGTTTGACCCTCGCGGCGCTTGCGCTCGACGCGGGGCGTCCGGTCTCGCTCGACGCGCTCATCCACCGGTTGTGGGACGACTCCCCGCCCGCGCAGCCGCGGGCGAGCGTGCACGCCTATGTCGCCCGGATCCGCCGCCGGCTCCGCGCCATGGACAGCGGAAACCTCCTGGTCCAGCACGCTCACACCTACTCGCTGGACATCGGCCCGGAGCACGTGGACTGCCATCGGTTCCAATACCTGATGGGCCAGGCACGCACCATGACCGACTCCGGCAACGACCAGCAGGCACTGCGCGTTCTGCGGGACGCCGAGCAACTCTGGCGGGGTGAACCCCTGGCCGGTCTCCCCGGGTTGTGGGCCGAGCGCATGCGCGGCGTACTCGCCGAACGGCACCTCGCCACTCGACTGGACCGTATCGGCATCGAGTTGAGCAGGGGCCGCTTCGCCGAACTCGTACCCGAGCTGAACACGCTCCTCGAAGAGCACCCCACCGACGAGATGATCGCCGGCCAGTTGATGACCGCCGCCTACGGCTGCGGTCGGCAGGCCGACGCCCTACGGGTCTACGCGAGGGTGCAACGCCGCCTGCGGGACGACCTCGGCACCGATCCCGGGGAAGCCCTTTCCCGCCTGCAGGGACTCATCCTGAACGGCGCACCGGTCCGCGCGCTCCTGCCACGTCACGAGACCGCTCCGACCACCCCACGCACCCTCCCCGTCCATGCCGAACTCGTAGGGCGCGAGGAGGAGCTGGCGGCCATCCTCCACAACGCCTCAGCGCTGCCCACCGGTTCGGCCGCCTCCGGGGCGGTGATCGCCCTGCAGACCGTCTCGGGGATGGCCGGAGTGGGCAAGACCCTGCTGGCACTGCACGCCGCCAGACGTCTCGGGCCGCTGTATCCCGACGGGCTGGTCCACCTGGACCTGCGGTCCCATGCCATCAATCGGGAACCCCTCACCACCGAGGCGGCGCTCACCACACTCATCCGGACCTTCGGCGTCCCGGTCAGTGCCCTCCCTGACGGCCTGGACGAGCTGACGAGCCTGTGGCGCGGTCTACTGAGCAACCGGCGCGCTGTCGTGGTGCTCGACGACGCGGCCGGAGCCGAGCAACTACGGCCCTTGCTGCCGGGCACCACCGAGTCCGTGGTCATCGTCACCAGTCGTCGCCGGCTCACCGGTCTTCCCGGGATTCGGTCGATCGAGCTCGACGTACTCCCTCCCGACGATGCCATGGCTCTGTTCCGCTCCGTCGCGGGCGCGGCCCGTACCGATCGGACGAACGAGGTCGCAGACATCGTCCGGCTGGCGGGGTATCTGCCCTTGGGCGTCGAGTTGGCTGCCGGCCGCCTGGCCTCCCGGCCCTCCTGGACGACGGCCCATCTGCTGCACAGGCTCACCCATGGCCAGGGGCGGCTCAAGGAGATCCGCGACACCGCCAGAGGCGACATCGCCCGGGCGTTCGAAGTGTCGTACCGGACCCTGACGGGCGAGGAACAGACGGTTTTCCGGCATCTCGGCATCCGATTCGGCCCCGATGTCGACTCATATCTGGTGGCCGCTCTCACGGATCTCCCGCACAGCACAGCGGAAGATGTCCTGGAATCACTCTTGAACGCACATCTGATCCAGGAACCCGCCCCCGAGCGTTACACCCTCCACGATCTCCTGGACGAATACGCACGCGCACTCGCCATGTCCGAGGAATCGAACTCCGCACGCGATCACGCCATCGCCAGAATGATCGATTTCTACGTACAGGCATCCGAGGCCGCGGACAGACTGATCAATCCGCGCGGACTGCACCCCGACAGACACCTTCCTCCTCCGCGGCACGCATTCCCGCAGTGGGACAACTCGGCTGCCGCACACGCCTGGTTGCTCGCGGAGCGAGCAGCGCTCATGGCCGCCGAACGGCACTGCCGCACCACGGGACGCCTCAGGGAGGCAGCACTGCTCGCGGGCGCCCTCGCCGGGTTCCTCGACGACGAGGGCCACTCGGCGGAGGCCTGCCGTATGCACGCCTCCGCCGTGGAGCACTGGCGCAGCACAGGCGAACGGCAGTCCGAAGTGCACGCCCTCATCGACCTGGGCAACGCGCTGAGCCGTTGCGGACGGTACGAGGAAGCACTCGACGCGCACCGACGCGCACTCTCGGGGGCCGAGGACGTGGGCGACACCGCCGCGGGCGCCGAGGCGCTGCACCAACTCGGCGTGCTCCACTGGAATCTCGGCCGACTGCCGGAAGCGCTGGACCATCAGCTCAGGACACTGCGGCTACGACTCTCCACCGAAGACACCTGGCAGGTCGCCCGCTCCCGGAACAACCTGGGCATCACATACATTTACATTGGCAATTACACATCGGCACGGGAGAATCTTGAGGCCGCCCTCGCCGACTTCAAACGGGCAGGCGATGTGCGGGAATATGCCCGCGTCCTGAACAACCTCTCCGACTTATATGCGCGCACGGGAAAAACGGAGTCGGCTCGGCGATTCCTCCTCGAATCCCTAGAAGTTCTCAATGATTCAGGAAGTCGCTCCGAGTTGGCCATCACGCAAGTCAATCTGGCCAACACCATGGAATCACCGTCCGAACTCGAGCCAATGCTGAGTCTTTATCAGGAGTCTCTCGCCACGTTCCGTCGCCTCGGGGACCGCAGGAACGCGTCGAACACACTGCACGCCATGGGAGCCGCCCTCCACGCGGCCGGGCGATTCCATGAGGCCGCGGCCCGCCACCGGCACGCCCTGGAGATGGCCCGCAGCATCGGCGCGGCGAACGAGATGGCTCAGGCGCTCCGCTGCCTGGGACTTGCCGAGCATCAACTGGGGCAGCACGGCCCGGCCGCCGCGCACATCACCGAGGCGGTTCAGGTCGCCGAAGCGGCCGGGGCCGCACAAGAGGCCACCCACGCACGCGACAGCCTGGCCATGATCAACGCCGTGTCCGACGAGGCCGGGGCCAGAGAGGCAGGCTGACCGCAGGAACGTCTCCTCTATCAGAGAGGCAGTCCGCGGGGCATCTCTTCAAGAAAATCAACGCACGACCTTGCGCCGTGATCACCGACGCACTAGACATCTCCTGGCGGGCGGCACCCAAGCCGCAGGATCTAGAAGAAATGAACCCGGGAGTAAGAACTTCCCATGACCCTGAGCAAGACTGAAAAGGCTGCCCCAAGCAGCCGTAAGAAGCGCACAGACTTCTGGCACCTTACGCTTTTCCTCGGCGCCCTGATTTGCATTCCGTCTCTGTTGCTTTCTGCAACGGAGGGCCACTCCACAGGGAAGACGTCGGAGGCGGCGGGCAGCTACCGTACATGACACGACTCCGGTGCGGCGGCAAGCCTGTCCGCCGCCGCACCGACCTGGTGCACGCTGGAAGGAGCGCCGTGGAAGCTGAGTTGGCCGCACTCGTCACCAGCGGGGCGACGACGGCAGTCGGCCTCATGGTCACCGATTCATGGCAGCAGGCAAAGGAACGTCTCGTACGCCTCTTCGCCCGCGGCGGTGACGCGGGCACCGTCGACGGGGAGCTGGACCGGTCCCAGGACGCCCTGGCCGCGGCAGCCGGCACCCCCGACGAAGAGATCCTGGCGTCCGACATCGCCGCGATGCTACGGCTCCGGCTGCGCGCCCTCTTGCAGGACCACCCTGGCGCTGCTGCGGAACTCCGTTGTCTTGTCGAGGAGTTCAGCCCCGATGCAACGGCCGATGCGAGCGGCGCAGTACACAACAGCATCAGCGGTGGGACGGTGCACGGTCCCGTACTGCAGGGACGCTCCTTCTCGAACGTGACATTCCACGCCCCGCGGCCCACCGCTGAGTAGAGAGTTGCCCGGATCAGCCCTCGTCCGGCGTCAACCGCAAAGAAATGCTGTTGATGCAGTACCGCTGATCCGTCGGAGTCGGGTAACCCTCCCCCTCAAACACATGCCCGAGGTGCGACCCGCACCGCGCACACCGCACCTCCGTCCGCACCATCCCGTGCGACCGGTCCTCGATCAGCTCGACCGCGTCGGTGTCCTTCGGGTCGTAGAAGGAGGGCCAGCCGCAGTGGGACTCGAACTTCGTGGTGGACGTGAAGAGCTCGGCGCCGCAGGCGCGGCAGGAGTAGACGCCCTTCGTCTTCGTGTCGGTGTACTCACCCGTGAAGGCGGGCTCCGTGCCGGCCTGGCGCAGGACGGCGTACTCGGCCGGGGTCAGCTCCGCGCGCCACTGCTCTTCCGGCTTATCGACGTCGTACGACATGAAGCTCAGCCCCTTACTTCGACAGGCGGTCCAGGATCTGCGGGCCCAGGTCCGTCACGTCACCCGCGCCCATGGTGAGAACCAGATCGCCCGGCCTCGCCATTCCCGCCACGACCGAGGGGACCTCCGCCTTGTCGTGGACCGGCGTCACGTCCGCGCCCGCCGCCCGCGCCGCCTCGATGATCAGCTCGCTGGTGATGCCGGGGATCGGGTCCTCACGGGCCGGGTAGATGTCGAGCACGAGGGAGGCGTCCGCGAGGGACAGGGACTGGCCCATCTCCTTGCCGAGCTCCTGCGTGCGGGAGAAGAGGTGGGGCTGGAAGACCACCAGGATGCGCGCGTCCCCGGCCGCCGCCCGCATGGCCTCCAGGTCGGCCGTCATCTCCGTGGGGTGGTGGGCGTAGGAGTCGATGACCTGGACCCCGGCGACCTCGCCCTTGAGCTGCAGGCGCCGCTTCACGCCGGTGTACGACGCCAGCGCCGGCGCCAACTCGTCCGCCGGGATGCCGAGGGCCACGCCCGCCGCGAGGGCCGCGACCGCGTTGTGCGCGTAGTGGCGGCCGGGGACGGAGACCGTGAACACCAGCTCCGTGCCGTCCAGGACAACGGTGACCTCGCTCTTGAGGCCCTGTGCCACGACCGACAGGACCCGTACGTCGGCGTCCTCCGCCTCCCCGTACGTCACCGTCCGCACCGAACCCGCCAGGCGTCGGGTCAGCTCGCGCGCGCCCTCGTGGTCGGCGTTGATCACCAGCGTGCCGCCGGGGACGATCTTCCCGGCGAAGGTCTCGAAGGACTCGTAGATCTCGTCCATCGACGCGTAGTTCGCGTGGTGGTCCAGCTCGACGTTGAGGACGATGGCGACCTCGGGCGCGTACTTGTGGAAGCTGCGGTCCGATTCGTCCGCCTCGGCGACGAAGATCTCGCCCGTGCCGTGCAGCGCGTTGGAACCGGGGGCGTCGAGGTCGCCGCCGATGGCGTACGACGGGTTGAGGCCGAGCTCGCTCAGGGACACGGCCAGCATCGACGTCGTGGTCGTCTTGCCGTGGGTGCCCGCGACCGCGATCGGCCGCAGGCCCTCCATCAGAGCCGCGAGGGCGTCGGAGCGGTGCACGACCGGGATGCCCAGTTCCGCGGCACGGGCCAGCTCGGGGTTGTCCTGGCGGATCGCCGACGACACGACGACACAGCTCGCGTCGTCGGCGAGGTGCTCCGCCGCGTGTCCGATGTGCACGGTCGCGCCCAGCGCGCGCAGCGCCTCGGCGGTCGCGGACTCCTTGGCGTCGCTGCCCGCGACCTTCGCCCCGCGCTGCGCGAGGATCTTCGCGATCCCCGACATCCCGGCGCCGCCGATGCCGATGAAGTGCGGTCGGTCCATGGCGGTGGGAAGGCCGGGTGCCATGCGTGTCTCCCTGTGCATATGAAACAAGACGGGGCCAAGCCTAAGCCGAGCCGCCGACAGCGACGGACACCCGGCCGCAGAGCAGACCTACGCCTTGCTGTGCGAGAACAGCTTCAGCACCGGCACCCCCACCTTGTGCCGGGCCCGCGAGGCCCAGTCCCGGTGGAAGAACTCCTCCACGTAGTGCGGATCGGTCAGCACGATCACCTCGTCCGCGCCGATCTCCTGCACCAGCGACTTCAGCGCGTCCAGCGGGTGGTCCTCGATCAGCCGCCCCTCCGCCTCGCTCCCGGAGCCCCGCAGCGCCTGCAGGGACACCTCCAGCGCGCGCTCCCCGAAGTCCTTCGCGGCCGCGCCCTCGGGCACCTCCCGCTCGCGCGCCGCCTCGTCCAGTTCGCCCAGCGCCACGTCGTCGATGGCCCTGAGCAGCCGGTCGGCCTGGTCACCGCGCGGCTGGAGGAGCACATGGAACGCGACCTGCTCGTCCCCGTGCAACGTCGTGACGAACTCCACGTCGGCGGACGTCAGGGCCTTCTCGATCATCAAAACGCTTGTGAACACCGGGCGCCCCTTCTGCGGAAACCATCCTTCCCCGTGATCTCACGGGGACTGCGAGATTCAGTGTGCCCGTCGGAAGCTAAACGGAACGGTTGATTCCGCCGTTTTCGGGACCGGCGGTACCACTGATCGAATTTCAACTGCGCTGGTAGCGGCTGAAGAGAAACCCCTCCTCCTCCAGAAGGGACACCAGTGCGAACCGTTGCGGAACCGCGACAGCGGGCCCCCCGGCGATCCGCTGGGCGTCCCCCGCGGTGAGCATCGGGGCGACGGTCAGACAGAGCTCGTCCAGCACCCCCGCGGCCACGAACTGCCCGAGAAGCCGGGGGCCGCCCTCGGTGAGCAACCGCGTGAAGCCGAGGTCGGCCAGCGCCTGCACGGCCCGCGCGGGCTCCACGCCGACCCCGTCACCGGCGACGACCACCCGGGCACCGGCCTTCTCCGCCGTGGCGACCCGGTCGGGAGCGGCGGCCGCACCGGTCAGGATCAGGGTCGGCGTGAGGGGGGAGGTGAAAAGCGGAAGGGAGAAGTCGAGGTCGAGGCCCGCACTGACGATCGCGATCGCCGGCGCCGGCCCCTGTCCGGCCGCCTCCCGGGCCTCCGCGAACTCCGCACGCGCGCGTGCCGGGCGGTACCCCTCCTGCCGTACCGTTTCCGCACCGACGACGACCACGTCCGCCAGCCCCCGCAGGGTGCCGAAGATCCGCATGTCGGCGGCGGTGGAGATGGGCTGTGACTTGCCGTCGTGCTGGGCGGCCCCGTCGAGCGTGGAGACCATGTTGGCCCGCAGCCAGGGGACGGGGGCACCGGCGGGGTCCGTGACGGACTCCGGATAGGCGTAGGCGGCGGCCAGCTCCTGGAGGCTCCACTCGCCGTCGGTCGACTCAGTACTCACAGCCGCCCCACCGGCCTCGGTCGACCCGTCACTCACAGCGGCCCCACCGGAGGCCGTCGTCACTGTCTGGTCGGTCACAGGGAACAGGCGTCGCATGTCGTGCAGTGTGGCACGACGCCTACCATGGGGAACCGTGTCGTCCTCCTCCGCCGCCTCCGGGATCAGCCCGATAGCAGACGCGGCCCCCGTGTCCCTGTGCGCCCGCGAGCCGCACGTCCCCGCCGACCGCCTGGTCGCCGAGATGGTGCCGCCGCCGCGCTTCGACTCGGTCCGCTTCAGCACGTACATCCCGGACCCGAACCAGCCCAGCCAGTTCGAGGCCGTCAAGGTCCTCGAGGGCTTCGCGGGCGGGCTCGGCGGGGCCCACGCCGTCACCGGCGGCAAGCGTGGCTTCTTCGGGTTCGGCAAGGGCAAGGACAAGAGCACGGACAAGAAGAAGGCCAAGGGGGCCAAGGGCGCCAAGGCTCCCGCCGGCCCGCGCGGCGTCTACCTCGACGGCGGCTACGGCGTCGGCAAGACCCACCTGCTCGCCTCCCTCTGGCACGCCACCCCGGCCGAGCCCTCCCTCAAGGCCTTCGGCACGTTCGTCGAGCTGACCAACCTCGTGGGCGCCCTCGGCTTCCAGCAGACGGTCCAGACCCTCTCGAACCACCGCCTCCTGTGCATCGACGAGTTCGAGCTCGACGACCCGGGCGACACCGTCCTCGTCTCCAGCCTCCTGCGCAAGCTCGTCGACGCGGGTGTCGCGCTCGCCGCCACCTCCAACACCCTCCCGGGCAAGCTCGGCGAGGGCCGCTTCGCGGCGGTCGACTTCCTGCGCGAGATCCAGGGGCTGAGCGCCCACTTCCGCACCCTGCGCATCGACGGCGAGGACTACCGCCACCGCGGCCTGCCCGAGGCGCCGGCGCCGTACTCCGAGGAACAGGTGACGAAGGCGGCGTACGCCACGGCGGGCGCCTCGCTCGACGACTTCCCGCAGATGCTGGAGCACCTCGCCCGCGTCCACCCCAGCCGCTACGGCGCGTTGACCGATGGCCTGAACGCGGTCTGCCTGACGGATGTGCGGCCGGTTCCGGACCAGTCGACCGCGCTGCGGCTCGTGGTCCTCGCGGACCGGCTCTACGACCGTGAAGTCCCGGTCCTCGCCTCCGGACTGCCGTTCGACCAGCTGTTCAGCGAGGACATGCTCAACGGCGGGTACCGCAAGAAGTACTTCCGGGCGATCTCCCGGCTCACCGCACTGGCCCGCGACGGCAAGCGGCTCGTCGAGTCCGCCTAGCCTGGCGAAAGCTCCCAGGTCAAGGGCCAGTTCACGCCACGACACCCGCGCTTTTCAGGCTCTCTTCAGCTCGAAACGCTAAGTTAACCCTGCAAACAACTTTGCAGGGTTAACGTGTTTCTTGACCAGTCGTTGACCAACGCTTGGTCTGTGCGTAAGCCGTGGACTGCCGGAAGGGGGGCGCATGTTTCGAGGTACGACGGCACCGACCGTGCTCTCGCCTCGCACCACCGCCCTGATCACCCCTCGGCCGTTCACTCCCACGGAACCGTTCGCAACCGCGCACACGATCCGTGATGCTCAACCCAAAGCTCACCGTAGAGCTCTCTCCCAGGCTCGGCCCGTCTCCCAGCGGGCCCTCAGAGCCCAGGCAGCCCGTTCCCGGCGGCCCTTCAGGTCTTCCGCCGCCGCGACACCGGAACCGGCTGCCTGACCCCCCACTGTCATGTACGTCCGACGCGCCGCCGTGGCGCGCCAGGAGGAGTCACCACATGCAGCCCCTCATCGACAACGCCCGCCTGTTCGGACAGCGCCCTGAGGAGTTCGCCAAGCTCGCCGAAGGCCAATCCCCCCAGGTTCTGTTCATCACCTGCTCCGACTCACGGGTCGTCCCGGCCCTGATCACGGGCGCCCGCCCCGGCGAGCTCTTCGAGCTGCGCACCGCGGGCAACATCGTCCCCCCGTACGTCTCCGAGCACCCCACCAGTGAGGCGGCCACCATCGAGTACGCCGTCGAGGTCCTCGGCGTGAGCGACATCGTGGTCTGCGGCCACTCGCACTGCGGCGCCGTCGGCGCCCTGGTGCGCGGCGACGACCTCGACGCCGTACCCGCCGTACGGGACTGGCTCACCCGTGCCGAGCCGCGCCCGGCCGGAGCGGCCGAGGACCCCGAGGTCGCCGACGGTGTGCAGAGCCATGTCCTGGCCCAGGTCCTGCGCCTGCGCTCCTACCCCTTCATCGACAAGAAGCTGTCGGCCGGTCAACTCACCCTGCGGGCCTGGTACTACGAGGTCCACACCGGAGCCGTGCGCGAACACCGCGCGGACACCGACGCGTTCGAGGCCCTGTGATCGGCATGATGACCAAATACCCTCATCTGCGGCAGGACTTCGCCGCCTCCCTGGTCGTCTTCCTGGTCGCGCTGCCGCTGTGCGTCGGCGTGGCCGTCGCCTCCGGTGTCCCGGCCGAACTGGGCCTGGTCACCGGCATCGTGGGCGGCATCGTCGCGGGATGCATGCGCGGCAGCAGCCTCCAGGTCTCCGGGCCCGCCGCCGGTCTGACCGTGCTGGTCTTCGAGGCGGTGCGGGAGTTCGGGCTGCCCGTCCTCGGGGTGATCGTGCTGGCCACCGGCCTGCTCCAGATCCTCATGGGCACCCTGAAGCTGGGCCGTTGGTTCCGGGCCATCTCGGTCTCCGTCGTCGAGGGCATGCTGGCCGGAATCGGCCTCGTGCTGATCGCCGGACAGCTGTACGCGATGGCCGACACCGAGGCCCCCGCCTCGGGCCTGGGCAAGATAGCCGGGCTGCCCGGCGCGCTCGTCGACGCCTTCGGCGACAGCGGGGCGCTGGCCTCGCTCGGGCTCGGCGTCGGCACCATCGCCGTGCTGGTGCTGTGGAAGCGGATGCCGGCGGCGGTGCGTACCGTGCCCGGCCCGCTCGCCGCGGTCGGCCTGGCCACGCTCGCCGCGCTGGTGTTCTCGATGCCGGTGGCGACGGTCGAGGTGCAGGGGCTGCTGGGTTCCGTCCAGCCGCCGTCCTTCAGCGCCTTCGGTGAGCTCGCGAGCGTCGGCGTGCTCGCCACGATCGTCGCGTTCACGCTCATCGCGTCCGCCGAGTCGCTGTTCTGCGCGGCGGCCGTGGACCGGCTGCACGACGGGCCGCGCACCGAGTACGACAAGGAACTCGTCGCGCAGGGCGCGGGCAACGCGCTCTGCGGTGTGCTCGGCGCGCTGCCGATGACCGCGGTGATCGTGCGCAGCGCGGCCAACGTGCAGGCGGGCGCGCGCACCAGGGCGTCCCGGGTCCTGCACGGTGTGTGGCTGCTGCTGTTCGCGGCGCTGCTGCCGGGCGTCCTCGCCTACATCCCGATCCCGGCCCTCGCGGGCATCCTGGTCTACTCCGGCGCCAAGCTGATCCCCGTCCGGGAGGTCGTCTCGCTGTGGCGCGAGCACCGCGGTGAGGCGCTGATCCTCGTGGTCACGGCCGTGTCGATCGTCGCGGTCAGCATGTTCGAGGGCGTGCTCATCGGTCTCGCGCTGGCGGTCGCCAAGACCGCCTGGGAGGCCTCGCACCTCAAGCTGGAGGTCGTCGACAAGGGCGCCGGACCCGTCCAGGCGTACCTCTCGGGCAACGCGACGTTCCTGCGGCTGCCGAAGATCCTCGACAGCCTGGAGTCGCTGCCCCAGGACCGCCCGGTGGAGCTGGACCTCTCCGGCCTGCACCACCTCGACCACGCCTGCCGCACGGCCCTGGAGAACTGGGCCGAGCGCCACAGCGCGGTCGGCACGGAGCCGGTGAAGGTGACCGCCGCGTAGTACCCCACTAGGTACCCCACCACCCGGTGCCTGGCCCCGCGCCAGGCACCGGGCATATCGTTGCAGGAGCGGATAAACAGGCCTCTCACCGAGGGGGTCGTCATGCTCCAGGAGCTGCTCACCGTGGCCGTGGCCGCCGGTTCCGCCGGAGTGATCTACGTCGCCGCCGGGGCCCGGGTCGTCAAGCAGTACGAGCGCGGGGTGGTCTTCCGGCTCGGCCGGCTGCTGCACGACGTACGGGAGCCGGGGTTCACCATGGTGGTCCCGTTGGTGGACCGCATGCACAAGGTCAACCTGCAGATCGTCACGCTGCCGGTCCCCGCCCAGGAGGGCATCACCCGGGACAACGTGACGGTGCGCGTGGACGCGGTCGTCTACTTCCGGGTGGTCGACGCGGCGAGCGCCCTCGTGAAGGTCGAGGACTACAAGTTCGCGGTCTCCCAGATGGCGCAGACCTCGCTGCGGTCCATCATCGGCAAGAGCGAGCTGGACGATCTGCTGTCCAACCGCGAGAAGCTCAACGAGGGCCTGGAGCTGATGATCGACAGCCCGGCCGTGGGCTGGGGTGTGCAGGTCGACCGCGTCGAGATCAAGGACGTGTCGCTGCCCGAGACCATGAAGCGCTCCATGGCCCGGCAGGCGGAGGCGGACCGTGAGCGCCGCGCCCGCATCATCAACGCCGACGCCGAACTCCAGGCGTCGAAGAAGCTCGCCGAGGCCGCGAAGCAGATGTCCGAGCAGCCCGCCGCGCTCCAGCTGCGGCTGCTGCAGACGGTCGTGGCGGTCGCCGCCGAGAAGAACTCCACGCTCGTGCTGCCCTTCCCGGTGGAGCTGCTGCGCTTCCTGGAGAGGGCCCAGGAGCACCCGACCGACCGAGGCCTCGACCGGTGAACCGGTGACACGTGCTACGCGTGTGGTTCCCGCGACCCGGCCCAGATGATAGACACAGCGGCGTCACATCCTGTCCGCCAGCAGGAAGGTTGCTGCTCCATGTCCGCAACGCGACGTCAGATCCTTGCCCGCTCCGGTGCCTTGGGGGCGGGAATCGTCTTCTCCGGCGCCCTCTCCGAGCTCTTCACCGGCACCGCCGCCGCACAGGACCTGGGTCACACGGGTTACGGCCCGCTCGTCCCCGACCCGGACGGTCTGCTCGATCTGCCGGAAGGTTTCCGCTACCAGGTCCTCTCCCGCGAGGGCGACCAGCTCCGCTCGGGCGAGGGCGAGGTCCCCTCCAACCACGACGGCATGGCAGCCTTTGCCGGTCGTTCCGCCGGCGGCCACGGCCGCACCCACCTGGTCCGCAACCACGAGAACCGCGTCACCGGCAAGGTCCCGGTCCCGACGATCGACGGCCTCACCTACGACCCGATGGGCAAGGGCGGCTGTACGGCGCTGACCCTGGACGCCCGCAACAACGTCCTGTCGGAGCGGGTCGCCATCGCCGGCACGGCCGTCAACTGCGCGGGTGGGCCCACCCCTTGGGGCACCTGGCTGACCTGCGAGGAGACCGAGGACAAGGCCGGCACCAACGGCTACACCAAGGACCACGGCTTCATCTTCGAGGTGGACGGGGCGGACCCGCGGCGCTCGGGCGCGGTGCCCCTGACGGCGATGGGCCGCTTCCAGCACGAGGCGATCGCCGTCGACCCGAAGCGCGGCATCGTCTACGAGACCGAGGACGCGTTCCTCAAGCCGTTCGGCCTGTTCTACCGCTTTCTGCCCAACAAGCCGCTGGGCGGCCTCGGTTCGCTGCGCGCTGGCGGTCGGCTCCAGGCGATGCGCGTTCCCGGCGTACCCGACCTGTCCTCCATCCAGGAGACGGGTACCTGCTTCGAGGGCATCGAGTGGGTCGACGTACCGGACCCGCTCGCCGCGCAAACCCCCGTCCGCCTCCAGGACTTCGGCCCGAAGGGCATCACGCACGCGCAGAAGCTGGAGGGCTGCTACTGGGGCGGGAGCTGCGTCTACTTCGTCTCGTCCTTCGCCCGCAGCGCGGACGGCTCGGCCGCCGACCACTACGGGCAGATCTGGCGGTACGACCCCTCGGCCCGCCGTCTCACCCTGGTGATCGTGTTCGGCCCGGACACCGACGTCCAGCTCCCCGGCGAGTCCCCCGACAACATCTGCCTGGCCCCCAGCGGCGGCCTCATGGTCTGCGAGGACGGCAACGGGGCGCAGCACGTGTTCGGGGTGACCCGGCGGGGCGAGGTGTACGCGATGGCCCGCAACGCCCAGAACATCGGAACCGCCGAGGAGCCGGAGTGGGGTGAGTTCGCGGGGGTGACGTTCTCGCCGGACGGCCGGACCATGTTCGTCAACTGCTACACGCCGGGGACCACGTTCGCCGTGACGGGGCCCTGGCGGAGGTAGCGCCCCGTCACAGGGCGCCCCGGCTGGCGGCCCCTTCCCGGCGGACGCACGATCGAGGGACCACCGCACGGGAAGGGGCACGCCGTGGCCAAGAAGGGCTCGAAGAAGGCCAGGAAGGAGCCGAGCCTCAGCGAGCTGCTCCGCGTGCCGGACGGCGGAAAGCGGGTCGACCTGGGCTCCTACGACGCCCGGGCGACCCCCGGCGCCCCCAAGGACAAGCAGGCCGCCCTGGCGGACATCGAACAGATGGGCGAGCGCCTGGCCGGGCTCCAGGAACGCCTGTGGGCGGCGAGCACGGCGGGCGACCGGCGCCGCGTCCTGCTGATCCTCCAGGGCATGGACACCAGCGGCAAGGGCGGCACGGTCAAGCACGTCATCGGCCTGCTGAACCCGTCCGGCTGCCGCATCAAGGCGTTCAAGACCCCGACCCCCGAGGAGCTGAAGCACCCGTTCCTCTGGCGCATCCGCCAGGCCCTCCCCGCCCCCGGCGAGATCGGCATCTTCGACCGCTCTCACTACGAGGACGTCCTGATCGCCCGCGTCCGCGGCCTCGCCCCGCGCTCCGAACTGACCCGTCGCTACGCCCGTATCAACCGCTTCGAACAGTCCCTCACGGGCAACGACGTCACCGTCATCAAGTGCTTCCTGCACCTCTCCTACGGCGAACAGCGCGCCCGCCTCCTCGAACGCCTCGACCGCCCGGACAAGCACTGGAAGTTCAACCCCGGCGACATCGACGAGCGCGAACTGTGGCCCGCCTACCAAGAGGCGTACGAACTCGCCCTGCGCCGTTGCGCCACCCCGCGGGCCCCCTGGTACCTGATCCCCGCCGACCGCAAGTGGTACCGCAACTGGGCCGTCAGCCGCCTCCTCCTGGAGCACCTGGAGGCACTGGACCCGCAGTACCCGAAGGCCGACTTCGACGTGGAGGAGTGCCGGAAGAGGCTGCTGAAGGGCGCCTGATCGAGGGCCTTCGCGGCGCCTGAAGTGCGGCGCTCCGAGATATGCCTGATTTGTCCATTTATGTTCGTACGGTGATCATTCGAGTACGACAAGTCGCCGCCGTCTGTGCCCTCGGCGCCGCGCTCACCGCCTGCGCCGCCAGCCCCCAGGCACCCCGTGCCGAGGCCGCCCACCCGGCCCCCTCCGCCGCCCCCTCGCGCCCCCCGACCCTCGCCCCCGGCCCGTCCGGTCTCACCCCGGTCTTCAAGCACGGCCCCCGCGCCGCGGACAAGACCGTCGCCCTCACCTTCGACGCCGACATGACCGCCGCCCAGGGGGCACGGGCGGCGGCGGGCGAGCACTTCGACAACCCGCGGCTCATCGCGACCCTGCGGGCACTGAAGGTGCGGGCGACCGTGTTCATGACGGGCCGGTGGGCCGAGGAGTACCCGGCCGAGGCCCGGTCGATCGGACGGGACCCGCTCTTCGAGGTCGCGAACCACTCGTACAGCCACTACGCCTTCACCGGCGACTGCTACGGGCTGCCCACGCTGTCCGAGGACCGGATGCGGTCCGACGTCGAGCGCGCGTACACCGCCTTCCGGAAGGCGGGGGTGCCCGACGCGATGCCGTACTTCCGCTTCCCCGGCGGCTGCTACGACCGTACGGCGCTCAAGGCGCTCACCCCGGCCGGTGTCACGGCCGTGCAGTGGGACGTGGTGAGCGGGGACGCCTTCGCGACGGACGCGGACGCCGTGGCGTCGCAGGTTCTCGACGGCGTCCGGCCCGGTTCCGTCGTCGTCATGCACTGCACGCGCAGTGCGGCGCCGGCGACCGAGCGGGCGGTGCGGCGGATCGTGCCGGAGCTGCGGAGCCGGGGCTACCGGTTCGTGAAGGTCTCCGAGCTGATCGGGGCCCAGGACGGACCGTCCTAGGCTGGAGGCATGAGCGAGGACTACTGCACGATCCGCGAGGTCCCGAAGCCGCCGGTCGCCGAGGGGCCGCCGTACGCCGAGTGCGTGCTGTGCCGCAAGCCGACGGAGTACCCGGAGTCGTACAAGGGGATCACGCTGTGCCCGGTCTGTGAGTGGCAGGAGGCACAGCGGACCGCCTGTTCAGGGTGAGCGGCGGGAGGTCAGCGCGCAGGCCGCGGCGAGCGCCACGGCCGTGACCACGCCGGCCGCCGCGAGGGGCAGCAGCGGCAGCGGGACCGTCCCCTGCTGCGAACCGGTGACCAGGCCACTGACGGCCGCGTGGGCCGGGGAACCGGTCACCACCACCGACAGCAGGGCCGCGAGCAGCATCGTGGGCACCGCCCGGCCCGGAGTGCGCAGCAGCGGCCAGGTGGTCAGCGCCCCGACCGCCGTGCCGAGCAGGGCGCAGGCCAGCACCGCGAGCAGCCCGGACCCGCCGGCCGGGAGCCTCGGCACCCGGATCTGGTGGTCGGAGCTCACCGGGTCGCTGATCAGCGTCACGAGCACGGTCGCGACCGTGCCGAGCAGGGCCGCGCCGCCCAGCGCCACCAGCAGCGCGGCGAGATGCGCCCGGGCGGGCCCGACCGCGGCGGCGACGCAGGTCCGGGCGGCGGGCGGCTCGCCCGCGACACAGATCCGCACCAGCCAGGCGGCGACCGGCAGCAGCGCGGCGGCGGCATAGCCGAGGGAGTCCAGGATCGGCTGCCCGCTCTGCACACCGACGCCGAGGAACACGGCGTACAGGATGACCGGCGGCAGCCAGCGCTGCGAGCGCACGAGCAGGGCGGTCTGGTAGCGGAGCAGCGCGGTCATCGGCCGCCTTCCGGTGTCTGGTGGCGCACGCTCACGACGTGCCAGGGCGGGCGGGAGGTCAGCAGGGTGCGCAGCAGGACGTCCGAGTGGGACGCGGGGACGGTGAGCCGGTAGGTGCCGGGTTCCGGCTCCTCGGCGGTGGTGGCGGTGCGGTGGGCGTCCGCGGGCAGCCGCCCGCCCGCAGGGCCCTGCGCCTCGACGACGACGTACGGGCCGGTGGCCCCCGGGTCGGACGCCATGGGTGTCGTACGACGTTCGAGGCCACCCTCGCGTACGGCGTACACGGCGTCGGTCGCCCCCGCGAGGCGTCGCGGATCGTGGTCGACGAACACCACCGCCCCGCCCGCCGCGGTGCGCTCGGCGACGGCCCGCTCCAGTTCCTCGCGCGCACCGGTGTCGAGGCCGGTCCACGCCTCGTCCAGGACGAGCAGTTGCGGTTCGGCGAGCAGGGCCTGGGCGACGGCGACCTTCTGGCTGCTGCCCTTGGAGAGCTGGGCCATGGGCGTGTGAGCGTAGGAGGAGGCGCCGAACCGTTCCAGGGTGTCGGCGGCGGCGCGCTGGGCGGAGGCGCGGGTGAGGCCGTGGATCGTGGCCAGGTGGGTGAGGTAGCCGGCGGCCGTGAAGGGGAGGGCCGAGGGGAAGCGCTCGGGGACGTAGGCCGTGCGGGGGCGGCCCCTGACCCTGCCCTCCGAGGGGGCGTCGAGGCGGGCGAGGATGCGCAGCAGCGTGGACTTGCCGGTGCCGTTCGGGCCCTCGATGCGGGTGAGGGTCCCGGGGGCGAGGGTGAGGTGGATGCCCCGTAAGACCCAGGGGCCGCGCAGGCCGTAGCGGCGGCCCACGTTGTCCAGCTGTAGATCGCGTTCCATGGCCAAATGATGTCGCCTTAAGGTGACTGGGTGAACGCCAGCCCCTTTACCCCCGAAGCCGATGTGCGCGACCAGGCCCCTCAGTTCGTCCTGCCTCTGGTCGTCCGCATCGAGCGTGCCGCCCCTCCTGCCCGTACCGACGCCCTGGAGACCGCCGCGCGGGCCGTTCTTCTCGTCCTCAGCGACGAGCGGTCCCTTGGGGACGGGGAGTGGGCTCAGGTCATGCGGGACTGGCAGGACGCCCGGATCCGCAAGGTCGTGCGGCGGGCTCGGGGGGCGGAGTGGCGGAAGGCCGAGGCGTTGCCCGGGATCACCGTGACCGGGAAGTCGGCCGAGGTGCGGGTCTTCCCGCCGGTGCCGCTCGACGGGTGGCCGAAGGAGCTGGCCAAGCTCCAGGTGTCCGGGACCGACCTCGACGACCCGGAGCCGCCCGGGGACGTCGATCCCGGGGTGCCGGTGCTGTGGATGAGCCCGGATCTCGACATGTCCGCCGGGAAGGCGATGGCACAGGCGGGGCATGGGGCCCAACTCGCCTGGTGGGAACTGTCGGAGGAGCAGCGGACGGCCTGGCGGGACGCCGGTTTCCCGCTCGCCGTACGCACGGCGGAGCCCGAGCGGTGGCGTGAACTCACGTCCAGCGGGCTGCCGTTGGTGCGGGACGCGGGCTTCACGGAGATCGCGCCCGGCTCCTGCACGGTGGTGGCGGACCACCCGGCGCTGCGCCCGCTGCCCTGAGCGGCGTTCAGCGGCGCAGCGCCGCGAGCGGCTCGACCCGGGCCGCCCGCAGCGCGGGGTAAAGGCCCGCGAGCAGGCCCGTGACGGTGCCGACGAGGGGGGCCGGCAGCACGGCCGCGGGTTGGAGCACGGCCGTCCAGTCGCGGACCACCGCCGTGCCCAGCACGGTGGCGACACCCAGGGAGGTGCCGATCAGTCCGCCGAGGGTGCCCAGAGCCGTGGACTCGGTGAGGAACTGGGCGGTGATGTGGCGGGGGCGCGCACCCAGGGCGCGTCGCAGGCCGATCTCGGACGTCCGCTCGAGGACGGCGACCAGGGTGGTGTTGGCGATACCGAAGGCTCCGACGACCAGGCAGATGACCGCCAGCGCCAGGAAGAGCCCGGACAGATCGGTGTCGACCTGGTCCCGCAGGCCGTGCGGGTCGGGCGGTGGGGTCGCCTTGAGGAGGTCCGGCCGATCGGGGCGCAGGGCGAGCGGCGCCTGCCGGGCGACCAGTTGCGCCGCCCCGGGGCGGGTTCTGATCAGTGCCTGAGCGGGTGAGTCGAGCGGGGCACCGTATTCGCGCAGTGCCGTGGTGGTGGGGATGACCATGCCCACCAGGGTCTGCGGCAGCCGCTCGGTGTCCGCGACGATGCCCACCACGCTGTACGAGACACCGTCGACGAAGACCGCGGGACCGCCGTCGAGCCGGCTGATGCCCAGCAACCGGGCCGCGGACAGGCCGAGCAGACACACCCGTTCCCCCCGGGTCTGGTGGAAGGCGTTGTAGAGCGTGCCCGTGGCGAGGGTGGGCTGCATGGCGCGCAGGGCACCCGGTGAGGCCGCGTACACCCCGATGTCGGCGCCCTGGTCACCCCCGCCCGTGACGTCCGGCCGCGCCGAGATGCGCGGGTCGCGCACCGGGACCGGCCACCAAGGACCGCCGGCCACCACCCCGTTGAGCCTGCCGAGGCGGGCGTCGGCGTCGGCGGGGAAGCTGGTGGCCCGCCCGCCGCCCGGGGCCGCGTCGTCGACGGTGACGGTGGTCTCCTCCAGCAGGCTGAAGGACTTGCCGATCTGCCCGGTCGCGGTGGACGTCAGACCGAGCACCGCGACGAAGGCCCACACGCCGAGGACGGTGCCGAGCATGGTCAGCATGGACCGGCCGGGGCGCTGGAGCAGCCCGGTGAGCGCCTCGGCGAGCAGGTCGCGCGCGTGCAGCCGGGCCGGGGGAACCGGTGTCCGGGTGCGGGGGCGGCTCCGGCCCGGCAGGAGCGTGCTCACGCGGTGCCGGTCCGCTCCGTCGCGAGGGGGCGCACGCCGGATTCGTCACGCGCCGACAGGCGGCCGTCGAGGATGGTGATCCGGCGGTGGGCGCGGGCGGCCACCGCCGGATCGTGCGTGATGACGACGACGGTGACACCCGCCTCGTTGAGGTCGCCGAGCAGGTCCATCACGGCGGCGGCGGTCACGGAGTCGAGGTTTCCGGTCGGCTCGTCGCACAGCAGCAGGTCGGGCTCGTTGACCAGGGCGCGGGCGATGGCGACCCGCTGCCGCTCACCGCCGGACAGAGTGGTGGGCGAGGCGTCCAGGCGATGGCCGAGGCCGACGCGTTCCAGGGCGTCGGTGGCGGCGCGGACCCGTTCGGCGGCACGGTCGGTGACATAGAGCTGCGCGAGTGCCACGTTCTCCAGCGCGGTGCGGTACGGCAGCAGGTGGAACTCCTGGAAGACGAAGCCGATACGGCGTCCGCGCAGCGCCGTGCGCTCACGCTCGGACAGCCCCGCCACGTCCACCCCGGCGAAGGTGAGGGTGCCCGAGGTGGGGCGGTCCAGCAGTCCGAGCAGATTGAGCAGCGTGGACTTCCCCGAGCCGGACGGGCCGACCACGGTGAGGTAGTCGCCGGCCGGCACGGTCAGGTCGACCGGGTGCAGCGCCCGCACGGGAGGGAAGCCGGGGTAGGTCTTCGAGCAGCCGACGAGCCGCAGCACCGCGGAAGGTTCCGGGGCGGTGCGGGTCTTCTCCTCGGGGCCTGTGATCATTTCCCGACCACGACCCGGTCGCCGGCTTCCAGGTCGGCGCCGCGTGCCGGGATGACCTGCACCAGCCCGTCCGCGGACGCCCCGGTCGTCACCCGTACGGTCCGCCGTGCTCCGGCCGCGGTGACCACGGTGACCGAGGTGTGGGTGTCGGCGCCGGCCGTGACCGCGGCCTCGGGCACCGCCAGCACCGCCTTCGCGGTCGCCGCGGCGGTGACCGTGATGCGTACGTCCTGGCCGGCGAAGGCCGTGTTCCATGCTTTGTCCGGCTTGACGGCGAGCGGCCGGTAGGCTCCGCCGCCCGCGGCCGCCACCGTACCGGAGTCCGACGTGCCTGCCTTGCCGTCGCCCGGGGTGACGAGGGCGCCCACGGACTCCACGGTGGCGCGCGCCTGGGCGCCGGTGGCCTCCGAGAGCACGGAGACCTTCATCCCCGGGGTGACGAGGCCGGCCTGGGCCGGGTCGAGTTGCCCGGTGAGCGTCAGGCCGCCGCGGGCGAGTGTGATCACCGGCCCCTTGACCGGGTCGCCGACCTGGACCGGGACGGACACCACCCGTGCCGGCAGTGACGGCACGAAGATCACTTCGGACGCGGGCACCATGGCGTGCGCGATGGAGGAGGACTCGTCCTGGGGCGTGGGCGTCGGGGAGGCCGACGCGTCCGCCCCGGTGGTGGCTTTGCCGTCCGAGGCGGAGGGAGGGCTCGCGTCACGGGTCACGGGGACGGGGTAGCCGAGGTGCCGGTACAGCTCGCGCACCGCCTGCTCGGTTCCGGGTCCGAAGACACCCGCGGTGTCGCCGCCGGTGCCGTAGCCCTGCGAGACCAGTGCCTTCTGCAACTGCTCCACATCGCCGCCCTGTTCGCCGTGGACCAGATCCCGGTACGCCGGAACGGCTCCCGGCAGCGCGAACACCGGCCGTCCCGAGTACTCCACCAGCGCTCTGGCGGCCCGCACGGAGCGGCCCACCCGGGTGAACACGCCGGTGACCATCAACTGCGCGGGCCTGGACGGAGCTTCGGTGTCGGCCACCGAGGACGGCTGGGCGGACACCGTCCGGCCGTCGGCGAAGGTGCCCCGCAGCACCACGGTGGAGCGCAGGACCTGCCGCGTCACCGGCGCGGTGATCACGCTCGGCGCCGGCGGGCGGGTGTCCGCGGCCGCTTGCGAGGGCGACCGCACCAGTCGCGATCCCGCCAGCCCGCCGACCGACAGCAGTCCGGCCAGTGCGGCCACGACCACGACGGCGCGCCGCCGCCGGGCCGTACGCGATCCCATGGAGTCTCAGATCCCTTTCGGTGAAGGTGAGTCGGCGCCGTAGGGCACGGTTCCGCCGTCGTGTCGCGCGTCAGCGGCCCAGTACGCCGGTCGCCGCCTTGACCTCGGCGGTGATCCTTTCCCTGACCTGATTCAGGGCCAGCTGGTGCTGTTCGATCTGCCGGCGCTGGAGGGCGGACTCCACGGTGAACCAGGTCTTGACGAGGCCCGTCTGCCGCTTGCACTTGATGTCGGTCAGAGCCGTGGTGATGTCCGCCTGCCCGGCCTGGCCGTGGTGGGTGTCGGGGGTGAGGTTCGCGGCGTTCAGCGGGCTGTCCACGGTGTAGCCCTTCGCCTTCATGCACCGGGACCAGGCGCCGACGACGGCCAGCACCCGGGGATCGCTCTGCGAACGGCGCAGACTTTCGTAGTCCAGTTGGCTGGGCAGACTCTCGTCGATGCGCGGCCCGATCCTCCGGGTCGCCTCGCCGAGGCATCCGTCCTGGGGGATGCTCTTGCCGCCGATCCGCGCCGGGGCCTTCTTCGCGCCCCGCGCGATGGCGAGTCGGCCGGTGAGCACGGCCGTTTCCGCGGGAGTGAGCTTCTGCGCCGGCGGCGGGGTCTGGTTGAGATCGCCGAGGAAGTAGCCGAACCTGGCGGCCAGGTCCTCGTCGGTGATGCCGTAGCGGCGCGGCATGTTGGAGTCGTCGCTGCTGGGCGGTGGCGTCATGCCGCGGGCCGGAGCGGTGTAGGCGTAGCCGTACCGCTTCATGCACTGCGTGGTGAGCCGGTCGACGGCCCGGTCGATGACCACGGTGTCCGCGTACGGCTCCATGTAGGCCTCCATGGGCAGGACCAGGCCCTTGGCGAGGCCCGACGCGGGCACCGCGGCGGGCCAGGCGGGGGCGCCGGTCCCGGAGGGAGTGGCACCCCCTGCCCGGGGCGTGCCGGTCCCGCCGTCCGGGGAGCACGCGGCCAGGGCGAGCAGCGCCGCCGCGACGGCCACCACGGGGTGGACGGCTTTCCGACGACGCATCAACTCTCCTTGTGGACAACCGAGTCGCTGACCATGACGGGTCTTCAGGACCAGTGCTCCGAGGCGTCCTCGTTCTTCAGCGTGGAGTCGAAATTGAAGTCCCCGTCGCAGTACCGGTCGGAGCCGAAGTACTGGGAGTGGCCGGTGTATCCGGAGTTGTAGTAGATGCGGTAGCTGTTCACACCGCAGGGATCCGCGGAGGCGGCGTTGTTCTTGATCTGCTGCCCGGCACCGGGGCGGCTGCCGCCGGTGCTGAAGACGAAGACGTACTGCCCGTTGCCGTCCAGGCCTGCCGAGAAGTCGTAGATGTCCCCGTACATGTCGGCGATCGCGCCGGGTGCCGGCTGGACGCCGCTTTGGGGCGACGAGTTGTAGTTGATGAAGAGGTCCGCCTCGCAGTCGGGGTCGAAGCCCCTGGAGTCCCGGGAGATGCAGGGCGAGGAGGAGTAGATGACGGTGACCGCGTGGGCCCGGCCCTCGGTGGCGAACGTGGTGACACCGGCACAGGTGACGACGGCGAGACCGATGGCCGCCGCCCGTCTGCTGATGTTCCGGAACGCGGGCAGAGCATGGACCATGACTCGTCCTTTGCAGTGAGGAAGGCAGGCAAACTCTGTGCGGTGTCGGCGAGTTACAGGATTGTCTTCAGAGACCGACAGGAACAACCAAGGGTCACCAAAGAAACCGCCAAGCAACTTGCGGCACTTGAGTCTCCTGGTCACCAATTCCCTTGTGACGTAAGGTCACTTCTCGCGCGTTGACCCTTCACTTGCGGGAACTTCCGTCCCTCGCAACGGGGATGAGGCCTGCCCATCGGGACCCTGGAGGACCCTTGAGGCTGAGACACAGAGCACGTGCGTCCATCACTCTCCTCGCCACTTCACTGGTGGTCACCGGTCTGACCCAGACCGGTCCCGCCTTCGCCTCACCACCCTCCCGGTCGCCCGCGTCCACCGCCGCGTCCTCGGACACGAGCGACCCCACTCCCAAGGCACCCGGCCAGGACCGGGCGTCGAAGGTGCTCTCCCCGGACACGCAACTGCCCAAGGACTGGCGGAAGTCCGCCGACCGCGCGGTGACCGTCGCCGGTGACGGTTCCGCCCTGCGGGTCCTGGCCGCCGACAGCGGCAAGGCCTACCAGTGGCGGACCGTCGCCACGCTCTCGGAGCCCGGCTTCGGCACCGACCTGTGGATCGGGAACGCCTGCGTGACGGGGTCCGGCAAGCGGGCCGTGGTCGTCTACGCGCCCCGGGACTTCACCAACAGCCCCGAGCTGATGGAGCGCGGCGGCTTCGCCGCCGTCGTCGACCTGACCAGCGGCAAGGTCACCAAGCTCGCCGACACGGTCACCCTCGGGTACTTCAACCCGGGCTGCGGCACCGGCGAGACGGCCGTGCTCACCCAGCTGGGTGACGAACAGCGCAACCAGACCCGGCTGTTGACGGTGAACACCGCCACCGGTGCCGTCGTCCGCAGGCAGACCGAGAACGTCCAGGTCACCTCGGCGGTCCCCACAGCCGACGGCATCGTCGGCGCGGCGGCGGGCCGGCTGATCGGCTTCGACCGGAAGAACCGCACCACCGAGCTCGCCACCACGACCGGCCCCGCCTTCGGGCTGCACGTCGACGCCCAGGGAGGCGTCGACTTCCTGGACCAGAAGGACGGCAGGGCCCGCGCCCGCCGCAGCGCGGCCGGCCGGACCACCACCTTCGCCCAGGGCCGGTCGGGCGCGCTGGGCCTGGCGGCCGGCACCTCCGGCCGCGTCTTCCTCACCGGCAAGCCCACCTCCGTGACACACCTTCCCTCGCCCGTGCGGCAGTTGAAGGTCGCGGCGGACGCCGACGTGTCCTCGACCGGCGCGCTCGCCGTGGACCAGGCCGTGTCCGCGAGCCTGCGCAGCCACGTCAGCGACCCGCTCGCGGCGACCGCCTGGAACACCGCGGCGCCGCTGAAGATCAAGACCGAGGTGCCCGCGACCGGGAAGAAGATCTCCTTCACCGTGAGTGCGGCCGCCCCCGGCGCCAAGGCCGCGGGCGAGCAGGCCTCACCGGCCCTGACCCGCTCCGGCACCACGTCGAAGTCCGTGGCCACGATGTCGGCCGCGGCGGCCGGCAGCCCCACGAGCACGATCGACGACGACCGCACCTGTTCGCAGCCGCGCAACGACCCGGCGCAGCAGGCGTACCAGCCCACCCCCAACCAGGTCGAGTGGGCCGCCGACATGGCCATCCGGTCCGACCTCACCAGCGCTTACGTCCGCCAGGGCGGATGGCGTACGGCCGACGGACTGGGCACGGTGAACCCGCAGGGCATGTTCCCGCTGCCGGGACTGACCGGCACCAGCGGCGGACGCATCCCCGCTCAGGTGCTCCTCGGTGTACTGGCCCAGGAGTCCAACCTGTGGCAGGCCGAGGGCGGTGCCCTGCCCGGCCAGACCAGCTCCACCCTGGCCAGCACCAACGGCTTCTACGGCCATCCCAGCGATCCGGCGACCCCTGAGGACCACTGGCAGATCGACTGGTCCAAGACCGACTGCGGCTACGGCATCGGCCAGCAGACCGACGGTATGAAGACCGGTGACGTGGACGAGCTCCCGGCCGCGCAGCAGCGGGCCATCGCACTGGACTACACGTCCAACATCGCGATCGCCGCGCAGACGCTCGAGAAGAAGTGGAACGAGCTGCACGACACGGCCGTCACTCCGGGCGCGATCAAGCTCAACACCGACGACCCGGCGGCACCGGAGAACTGGTTCGCCGCCCTCTGGGACTACAACTCCGGTCTCAACTACTACATCCCGGCCAACCCGTCCGGCTACTGGGGCCTGGGCTGGCTGAACAACCCCTCCAACCCGCTCTACCCGCCGGACCGGCACGCCTTCCTGGACGGCAACACCTACGCCGACGCCGGGCATCCGCAGGACTGGTCGTACGAGGAGAAGGTGCTCGGCTGGGGCGCCTGGCCGATCGACACCGGGCGCGCCTACGCCGACGACGGCACCGCCAACGACAGCAACACCGCGGGCTACTCGGCCGCCTGGTGGAGCACCGACGCCGACCGCTCCTCGGTCAAGCCGGACCTCGACACGTTCTGCGCCCCGCTCGTCAACGACTGCGACCCGGCCAACCCGCCGCGCTGCGAGGTCGACCACCTCGGCGAGACCTGCGATCCACCGCACTGGTACCACGCCAACCAGACCACCTGGAAGGTCGACTGCCCGAACAGCTGCGGTCACGAGTACCTGACGTACAAGACGCTCCGGACCGAACTGGGCAACGGCAACAACGGCGCCGGCACCATGTGCGACAACTCCGATCTGGGCTTCACCGTCGTGGACGACGTGTCGAGCAGCGTCCCGACCTTCACCGACAACTGCGCCAAGTCGGGCTGGACCAACGCCGGGACCTTCGGCTTCCGTTTCAACGCCGACTCCGCGGGCCATTACGAAGCGAAGGGCGACCTGCACCAGATCGGCGGTGGCTTCGGCGACCACTTCTGGTACGCCCACGCCCGCGACGACGCCCACGGCGCCACGGCCAACGTGTCCGATCCCGGCACGGATCCGGGCACCGCGAGCGGCGCGATGGCCGCCACCGGCACCTGGAAACTCAACACCCAGCGCACCTCCTGGACCCGGGTGCTGGTGCATCTGCCCAACACCGGCTCCGGCAGCCAGCAGGCCGTCTACACCATCCACCTCGGCGACGGCACCACCCACAACCGGATCATCAACGCCGTCGCCCACGCCAACCAGTGGGTGAGCCTGGGCATCTACCACTTCACCGCCGGCTCCGATTTCCAGGGCGTAACGCTGTCCAACTACACCCCCGAGGGGCAGGCGGACAACGACGTGGCCTGGGACGCCGTCGGCTTCCAGTGGCTCTCGGCCAAGCCGCGGCACATCGTGGCCTCGCTCGGCGACTCCTACTCCTCGGGCGAGGGCGCCGGCTCCTACGACAAGTCGACCGACCAGGACCACGGAACCGTCGACTGGGACGCCTGCCGGCGCAGCGCCAACGCCTGGCCCCGCAAGCTCGTCCTGCCGGGCGAGTCCGCGAGCCTGTCCCTGCTGTCCGACAACTACAGCCCCGACGCGGAACTGGGCTTCGTCGCCTGCTCCGGCGCCCACACCTGGCAGGTCGACGGGTCCGTCGACACCAGTTACTGGCAGAGCGGTGACATCGCGGCCGGCGACGGCGAGTTCCGGGAGATCCCCCAAGTGGACTCGGGCGTCCTCACCAAGGACACGACCCTGGTGACGCTCACCATCGGCGGCAACAACTACGGCGCGTTCGTCAACGCCGTCACGGACTGCGCGGGCCTGGGGGACTGCGCGGGCAGCGACTTCCTCAGCAAGTACGAGAAGTTGATCGACCAGACCAAGGAGGACATCGGCAACACCCTGGCCGCCGTCGCCCAGCAGGCACCGAACGCCAAGATCCTGCTCGTCGGCTATCCGGAGATCCTCAGCCGCACGGTCAAGTGCACGGGCTCCTGGTACATCGACGGCGACGAGGCCGCCGCGCTGGCGACCCTCGCCAACTACATGGACACCGCGCAGAAGGCCAAGGTGGACGAGTTGCACGCCGCCGGATACGACGTCTCGTACGCCAATCCGGTCTCGGCGTTCGTCGGCCACGGCGGCTGCGACAGCGACGAGTGGATCAACAAGATCGTGCTCGGCCCCAACGGCGACGGGGACTTCCACGAAGGGGACCCGCACGCCGTGTGCATCGCCGCCTCGGGCATCGGTCAGACCTGCCTGAGCCGCGAGGCCTTCCATCCGAACAACGCGGGCACCACCGGATACGAGCACGTGGTCGAGAGCGCCTTGACCTCCATCGGCTATACGGGAGCATGACCGCGTGACGTCCCCCACGCGGCATGCGCCGCGCCGCGACAGCGGGCCGGCCGGGTTCCTCGGCCGGTCGGCCGGCTGTCTCGGCGCGGCCGTGCTGGTCGGCGTGCTGGTGGCCGCGGGCGTGCTGGTCTGGTTCTTCCAGGCCGTGCAGGACAGCGGGCGGGACCGGGAGCGCGACGCCCGGGCCGCCGTCACCGCCGCCGCCGAGCGGCTCAGGGCCCGGCTCCAGAAGGCCGATGCCGACGGCACCCTGACCGATCAGGAGATCGCCGCCGTACTCCGTCCCCGAAGCCCCCGTTCCGTCGTCCGGACCGCGACCGGCACCACCGTCGTGGTGCAGGTCGCCGCGTCCGACTGGGCCCAGTGCTACACGTACACCGCCGGCCGCACCGGCACCGTCACCGCCCGGCCGCTGGACGGCTGCCCGTCGGCCCCAACCTCAAATGTTGCTCTGAAGACGCCCCCTGGGTGATTCGGCTCCGGACCTCGGGGCCATACCCCCGTCACACAGGAACGGCACGGCGTCGAAGGGGACGGCACGGCGGGCACCTGAGCAAGCCACTCGACGGGGAAACGGGGACGGGGACCATGGAGCGACTGGGCACGGGGATCGGCTGGCGGCCGGAGATCGCGGACGCCGTGGAGCGCATGCCGGGCATCGACTGGGTCGAGGTCGTGGCCGAGAACACCTGTCCCGGCCATCTGCCGGAGTCGCTGCGGCGGCTGCGCGAGCGCGGGGTGACCGTGGTCCCGCACGGCGTCTCGCTCGGCCTCGGCGGCGCCGACCGCCCCGACGAGAGCCGCCTGACCGCCCTCGCCGAGCGGGCCGAGGCGCTGGGCTCGCCCCTGGTCACCGAGCACATCGCGTTCGTCCGGGCGGGCGGGCTCCTGACGGCCTCCCCGCGCCTGGAGGCCGGCCACCTGCTGCCGGTCCCCCGCACCCGCGACGCCCTCGACGTGCTGTGCGAGAACGTCCGTATCGCCCAGGCCGCACTGCCCGTGCCGCTCGCCGTGGAGAACATCGCCGCGCTGATCGCCTGGCCGGACGAGGAGATGACGGAGGGGCAGTTCCTGTACGAGCTGGCGGACCGTACGGGCGTACGACTCCTCATCGACGTCGCCAACCTCCACACCAACCACGTCAACCGCGGCGAGGACCCGGCCGCCGCCCTCGCCGACCTCCCCCTGGAAGCCATCGCCTACGTCCACGTGGCGGGCGGCTTCGAGCGGGACGGCGTCTGGCACGACAGCCACGCCCACCCGGTCCCCCGCCCGGTCCTCGACATCCTCACCGACCTCGCCTCCCGGGTGTCGCCGCCGGGGGTCCTCCTGGAACGGGACGAGAACTTCCCGGAACCGGCCGAGCTGGAGGGGGAGTTGGCGGCGATCCGGGGGGCGGTGGAGAAGGGGCGGGAGCAGGGGGCCGCGCCGGGCACGCAAGCCGCCCGCACCACCCGACTCTCCTCCATGCCCGACACCGCCCCGGCCCGCCAGCGGCTCGCCCTCGCGCAGGCCGCGCTGCTGTCCGCCCTCGTCGCCGGGACGCCCGTGCCCGAGGGGTTCGACCGGGTGCGGCTCGGGGTGCAGGCGCGGGCGCTGGCCGGGAAGCGGGCGGACGTCGTCGCGAAGGTCGCGCCCGAACTGCCGGTGATCCTCGGCACGGGGTACCGGGCCGCCTTCCTCGGCTATGCCCACGGGCACCCGATGACCGGCGGGTACCGCAGGGACGCGTTGGACTTCGCCGGGTACGTGCTGGGAGCGGGGGCGGTCCGGGACGCGCGGACGCTGGGTGAACTGCGGGAGTGGTGGCTGGAGCGGTCGGGGTCGCGGCCGCGCTCGCACCGGCCGGGCGTGCGCCTCGCGCGGGCGACGCGGCGGGTGCTGCTGCGCCGCTGAGGCGGACGGTCGTCAGCCGACGTGACCGCGAAGTAACATGCCAACTGCGCACCCGAAACGCACTGGCGTGCGGTGCCGCAAGCAGGAGGCACCATGCGACCCCGACCCCCCGTCAAAGGCCGAGGCATCTTCAGTGGCACCGGGCTCATCATCACCGGCCTGGCGGCGACCCTGGCGGCCCTGATCTTCCCGATCTGGTCGTACGCCGACCGTTCCGGGACGGCGGTCGACGTGCTCAACGCCCAGACGGTGTCGACGAGGTACGGCCCGCTGTCGGCGCTCGACCGGGAGTTCGTCACCAAGGTGCGGCTGGCCGGGCTGTGGGAGCTGCCGGCGGGGCAGCAGGCCCTGCAGAAGGGCACGACACAGGCCGTACGCACCGCGGGTCAGCACCTCGTCGACGGGCACACGTTCCTGGACCAGCGGGTGCGGGCCATGGCCTCGCAGCTCGGCCTCGCCCTCCCCAACGAGCCCAACGACCAGCAGAAGCAGTGGCTGGCCACCCTGAGCTCGGCCCAAGGCGTCGAGTACGACCGGCAGTTCGCCAACATCCTGCGGCTCGCGCACGGCAGGGTCTTCTCGGTCGTCGCCCAGGTGCGGGCCACCACCCGCAACTCCCTGGTCCGCGCCCTCGCCGACGACGCGAACACCACCGTCCTCGACCACATCAAGATCCTGGAGGCCACCGGGTACGTCGACTGGGACGCCCTGGCCCAGGAGATGGTCTCCGGCAGCACTCCCCCGATCACCAACACCCCGGGCCCGCCCGGCCCGACGAGCGACCCGGCCCCGGCGATCCCGGTCACGCCACCGGCGTCCCCGACGTACTCGCTGCCCCCACCCGCCACCAGCCCGCCGCCCAGCGAACCCTGAACGGCCCCAAGGGGAAGGTCACGTACCGGCAACGCTCCGTCCGGATTGTGAACAAGGCATGGCGCCTTCGCGGTCGATTCGCATAGAACAGCGTCATGTTCTGGGTCCTTCTCCTCCTGCTGGCCTGGGCCGCCGCCGGTACCGCGTGTACCCGGTTGTGCCTGGCCGCCGTACGGGCTGCGGCCGTGGACACGGAAGAAGTGGCCGCGGGCCATGGGCACGATCTGACGCTGTACGAGGCGGCGTTCCTGTCCGGCGGCCCCCGGCGGGTCGCCGACCTCACCATGGTCTCGATGGCGCGCCAGCGCCGACTGCTGCTCGCGCACACCGGCTGGGCGACGGTCGTCGACCCTCGCGGCCGGGACGAGATCGAGCGCTCGGTCATCGGGGCGATCGGCCCGGAGGGCCAGTCCCGCATCACCCCGGCGCGGGACGCGGCGGCGACCGCGGCCCCGGTGCGCGGTCTCGCCGACCGGCTCGTCCGCGCGGGCCTCGCCGTGCCGGACGGGGCGCGTACGACGGTGGCGGCGGCCGTGCGCCAGGTGCAGCTCGCCGCGCTCGTCGTCCTCGCGCTGGGCGCGACCGCGCTGCTGACGCCCGCACCGTCGGAGATGCCGCGGCAGCTGATCGCCCTCTGGTTCGCGCTGCCCCTCGCGCTCACCCTGAGCTGCCTCGCCATCGCCCGCGTCGAGGTCCACCCGTACTCCCGCTGGGCCTCCCCCGCCGGCCAGCGCCTGCTCGGCGCCCTGGCCCGCCGCACCGCGGGCGGCGACGACCGTACGTACCTCACGACCGTGGCGGTACGAGGTGTCCGCGCGGTCGGTGAACCGGATCTGCGCGCGGCCTTCGCCGACCGCGAGCAGCACTGGCGCACCGGGCACACCAGGGGCGCATAGGGGGCATTGGCGCCGACACCGGCCGAACGGTGCTTGCCTTCCCTAACAACCGAACTAAACATCCCTTTTGTTGCTGCTGTGCACCGAAGGGATACGCGATGAGAGCCCCCGCCCTCTACTCGGCCGCCGGGACCTTGATCCTGACCACACTCGCGGCCGCCCCGGGCGGCGCCCCCGGAGCCGTCCCGGGCACGGCCGAGCTGCGCGGCGCCGCGACCGCCGCCGCGCGGGCCGAGGCGGCCGGGATCACCTTCGGCAGATGCCCGGACGCGGAGGACCTGCCGGCCGCGATGCAGTGCGGCACGGTCACCGTCCCGCTCGACTACGCGCACCCCGGCGGCAAGCAGATCAAGCTCACCGTCAGCCGGGTCCGGGCCACCCACAAGGACCCGCACAACAGCAAGCGCAAGGTTCCCCGGCAGGGCTCCCTGGTCTACAACCCGGGCGGCCCGGGCGGCTCCGGCATGTACTTCCCGCTCATGGGCTATGTGCCCGAGTGGAAGCGGCTCGCGGCGGCCTACGACCTCGTCGGCTACGCCCCGCGCGGCGTCGGCCGCTCCGCCCCGCTGTCCTGCGAGGACCCCAAGAACTTCCTCAAGGCGCCCTCACCGGCGCCGACGCACCCCTCGGAGTCGTACAAGCAGGAGCGCATCGCCGAGGCGAAGGCCTACGCGCGCGGCTGCGCCCGGCGGGCGGGCGGCGCCCTGCGGCACTACACCTCGCTCAACAACGCCCGCGACCTCGACGTTCTGCGGGCCGCGCTGGGCGAGGAGAAGCTGACGTTCATGGGGGCCTCGTACGGCACCTACTTCGGGGCGCTGTACGCGACGCTGTTCCCCTCGCACGTGCGGCGGATGGTGTTCGACGCGGCGGTGAACCCGGACCCGGAGGAGGTCTGGTACCGCAACAACCTCGCCCAGTCGGCCGCGTTCGAGGACCGCTGGGCGGACTTCCGGGAGTGGGTCGCCCGGCACGACAAGGCGTACGGCCTCGGCGACACGGCCGAGAATGTGCAGCGCAGCTACGACAAGGCGGCGGCCCAGCTGGCGGCGGAGCCGGCCGGCGGGAAGGTCGGGCCCGGGCAGTTGCAGGGGGCGTTCCTCACGGCCGGGTACTACGACGACTTCTGGCCGCACCGGGCGCAGGCGCTGTCCGCCTATCTGAAGGGCGACCCCAAGCCGCTGATCGAGCAGGCGGGGCCGCATCCGGAGGCGGCGAAGGAGGCCGAGAACTCCAGCGCGGTGTACACGGCCGTCGAGTGCAACGACGCGGCCTGGCCGACGGACTGGAGGGTGTGGGACCGGGACAACACGCGGCTCGCTCGGGTGGCGCCGTTCGAGACCTGGGACAACGTGTGGGCGAACCTGCCCTGCGCCTACTGGCAGGCGCCGCGTCAGGAGCCGTTGGACGTGCGGACGGGGCCGGGTGAGCTGCCGTCGACCCTGATCCTGGCGGCCGAGCGGGATGCTGCCGCGCCCTACGAGGGGGCGCTGGAGCTGCACCGGCGGCTGTCGGGGTCGGTGCTGGTGACCGAGCGGGACGCGGGGACGCACGGGATCGCGGGCGGCCCGAACCGGTGCGTCAACAGTTACTTGGACGCGTACTTGTTGGAAGGTCGGCTTCCGGTGCGGCGCGCTGCGTGTGCGCCGCATCCGGAGCCGAAACCACGTGTTGAGCAGTGATGCCGGGTGCGGGTCGTGGGTGGTTGCTCGCGCAGTTCCCCGCGCCCCTGAAAAGCCCTAAGCCAGCCCGGCGACCAGATCCGCCACCGACTTCCTGCGGCCCGTGAAGAACGGGACCTCCTCGCGGACGTGCATGCGGGCCTCCGACGCGCGCAGATGGCGCATGAGGTCGACGATGCGGTACAGCTCGTCGGCCTCGAAGGCCAGGAGCCACTCGTAGTCGCCGAGGGAGAAGGAGGCGACTGTGTTGGCGCGGACGTCCGGGTAGCCGCGGGCCATCTTGCCGTGGTCGGCGAGCATGCGGCGGCGGTCCTCGTCGGGCAGGAGGTACCAGTCGTAGGAGCGCACGAAGGGGTAGACGCTGACGTAGTTGCGCGGCGTCTCGTCGGCGAGGAACGCCGGGATGTGCGAGCGGTTGAACTCGGCGGGGCGGTGCAGCGCCATGTTCGACCACACCGGCTCCAGGGCGCGGCCCAGCTTGGTGCGGCGGAAGAGGTTGTACGCCTCCTGGAGCTGGTCGGCGGTCTCGGCGTGCCACCAGATCATGAGGTCGGCGTCGGCGCGGAGGCCGGAGACGTCGTACGTGCCGCGGATCGTGACGTCCTTCGCGGCGAGCTGGTCGAACAGCTCCTGGACCTCGTCCGCGTAGCCCGCGCGGTCCTCGGGGAGGACGTCCTTCAGCTTGAAGACGGACCAGAGCGTGTAGCGGATGACCTCGTTCAGGTCCTTGGCCAGCTTGCCCTTGTTCGGGATCCGGCCGGCCTCGGGGGTGGGGGCGTCGTTGCTCATGGTCCTTATTCTCCTGCTCCTCCGTGCAGACTCTGCACCGGGTTGGCGGTGAGCTCCTGCACACCGCGGTCGTCGCCGTCCACCTGGTCCACGGCGGCGTACGCGCTCGCGATGCAGGCGGGGATGCCGACGCCGTCGTACTGCGCTCCGCAGACGGCGATGCCGGGAAGCTTGGCCACGTGGTCGCGGACGCGGGCCACGCGCGCGTGGTGGCCGACGGGGTACTGGGGCAGGCCGTCGGTCCAGCGGGTGACGCGGGTTTCCAGGGGGCGGGCGTCGAGGCCGGTGGCCTCGCGCAGGTCGTGGCGGGAGACGTCGACGAGGTCGGCGTCGTCGCGCTCCAGGATCGCCGTCTCGCCGTAGCGGCCGACCGAGGTGCGCAGGACGACGACGTCCGGGTTCTCGTCGGCGATCCAGCCCCACTTCTGGGAAGCGAACGTGGACGCCTTGATGGTGCGGCCGTCGACGGGCGGCACCAGGAAGCCGCTGCCCGCCGGGAGGTCGGTGTCGGTGCGGCGGTAGGCGAGGGTGACCAGGGCCATGGACGCGTACTCGACGCCGGCGAGCTCGGCGGCGGCCCCGGGGGACTCGGCGCGCAGCAGGTCGGCGGCGGCCGGGGCGGGGACGGCGACGATCACGGAGTCGGCGTGCAGGACGCGGTCGCCGGTGACGACCCGCCAGCCCTCGGCGCCGGCGCGGCGCAGCTCGGTGACGGGCGCGCCGGTGACGATCTCGCCGCCGCGCGCGCGGACCGAGTCGGCGACGGCGAGCGGGAGGCTGCCGACGCCGCCCTGGAGGCCCATGAACACCGGGCCCGTCTGCTGGTGGGCGGCGGCCTTGGCCTGGATGTCGCGGACGGCCTCGGTGAGCGAGGTGTGGGTCTTCGCCGCCTGGAACAGCTGCGGGACCGCCGAGCGCATCGAGATCCGGTAGGCGTCGCCCGCGTACACCCCGCCGAGCAGCGGCTCGATCAGCCGGTCGACGACCTCGCGGCCGAGCCGTGCGGCCACGTACTCGCCGACCGCCACGTCGTCACCGACCTCCGTGCGCGGCAGTTCGGCATCGCGGTCGATACGGGCGAGGCCCTCTTCGGAGAGGACGCCTTCGAGGGCGGCGGCGGTGCCCGGGACGCCCATGACATGACCCTTGGGCATGGGGCGCAGGGCGCCGCGGGTCCAGATCGAGGCGGTGGCGGTGGCGGGCGGCTGGAGGCGGTCCGTGAGGCCGACCTCGCGGGCGAGGGCGACGGCCTCGGGTCTACGCGCCAGCATCGACTCCGCGCCGAGGTCCACGCGCGCGCCGGCGATCTCGCCGGGCAGCAGCTTGCCGCCGACGCGGCCGGACGCCTCCAGCACGGTCACCCGCGCCCCGCGCTGCAACAGCCGGTGGGCCGCGGCCAGTCCCGCGACACCCGCTCCGATGACGACGACGTGTCCCGTCGTACCTGATCCGCTCATGGCTCCACCCTCTCAGACGCCACCGACAGCGATGCCAGGGACCTTTGTCCCTTCCGAGTCCCGACCGTGACCCCATCGGAACCACCCCGCCCCAACGTTGCGGGGGGTCCGCGCGTCGAAGGAGCGTCAGTCGTCACAACCCCCGGGGGGACGCTCATGCGCGCACGACATTCCGTACGACCGGTTCACGCCCTGGCGGGCATCCTGCTGGCCGCCGCGCTGGCCCTGTCCGGCTGCAGCGGCGGGGCCGACTCCTCGGACAGCGGTTCCGGCTCCGACAGCGCCGCGCTGTCGGAGGCGAAGGGGGCCGCCCCAGGCGGCGCCGCCGACAGCGACGGCGGCGCGGGCGGCAAGCAGGCGAGCACCGCGCCCACGCTCCCCACCAGCCACATCATCCGTACCGCCGACCTCACCGTGCAGGTCAAGGACGTGCCGAAGGCGCTGGAGGCGGCCCGGACGACCACCGAGAACGCGGGCGGTTACGTCGGCAAGGAGTCCACCTCCCGTGACGAGCAGGGCGCGGAGGAGACGCGGGTGACGCTGCGGGTGCCCGTCGACAAGTACGAGGAGGTGCTGGCCGAGTTGGAGGGCGCGGGCAAGCTCGTCGAGCGCACCGCGAAGGCGCAGGACGTCACCGACCAGGTCGTCGACGTGGAGAGCCGCATCAAGACGCAGCGGGCGAGCGTGGCCCGCATCCGGGAGCTGATGGACCGGGCCACCAAGCTGAGCGACGTGGTCACCCTGGAGGGCGAACTGAGCACCCGCCAGGCCGACCTGGAGGCGCTGCTGGCCCGTCAGGCGTCCCTGAAGGACCGCACGAGCCTGGCGACCATCACGCTGTCGCTGTCCGAGAAGCCGGTGGCGAAGACCGCCGAGGACGACGATCCGGGGGTCATGGACGCCCTGTCGGGCGGCTGGGGCGCGTTCGTGTCGATGCTGCGGTGGATCGTGGTGGCGCTGGCCGCGGTGCTGCCGTTCGCCGCGGGGCTGGCGCTGCTCCTGCTGGCGTGGCTGCGGCTGATCCGCCCCCGGCTGCCGCGCCGCCCGGCCCCGGCTGCCGCGTCGACGGCCCTCGGCCCGCTCCCGGTCGCCCGCCCCGCGCCCGGCCGGGACCAGAGCGGCGAGCAGGACTGAAATGCCCTGCCCCCGTAGCGTGTTCGCATGAACATGAGCGCTGCGAGCGAACGACTGGTCGTGATCGGCGGTGACGCCGCGGGGATGTCCGCGGCGTCCCAGGCCCGCCGACTGAAGGGGCCCGACGCACTGGAGATCGTGGCGTTCGAACGGGGTCACTTCACGTCCTACTCGGCGTGCGGCATCCCGTACTGGGTGGGCGGCGACGTCGAGGACCGGGACGAGCTGATCGCCCGCACGCCCGAGGAGCACCGCGCGCGGGGCATCGACCTGCGCATGCGGACGGAGGTCACGGAGATCGACGTGGCCGGGCAGCGGGTCCGCGCGCGTGACGTCGATTCCGGGGCCGAGTCGTGGACGTCGTACGACAAACTCGTGATCGCGACCGGTGCCCGCCCGATCCGCCCGGAGATGCCGGGCGCCGACGCGCCCGGTGTCCACGGGGTGCAGACCCTGGACGACGGTCAGGCGCTGCTCGACACGCTGGCACGCACGCGTGGCCGCAAGGCGGTGGTGGTCGGCGCCGGGTACATCGGCGTCGAGATGGCCGAGGCGCTCATCAACCGCGGCTACGAGGTGACCGTCGTCAACCGGGGCAGCGAGCCGATGTCGACGCTCGATGCGGACATGGGCCGCCTGGTGCACGAGGCGATGGAGGGCCTGGGCATCACCATGGTCAACGACGCCGCGGTCACCAAGATCCTCACCGGCGAGGACGGCCGGGTGCGGGCGGTGGCCACGGAGGACGCCGAGTATCCGGCGGACGTGGTGGTGCTGGGGATCGGGGTGCGCCCGGAGACCTCGCTGGCCAAGGCCGCGGGGCTGCCCGTGGGCCGGCACGACGGGCTGCTGACCGACCTCGCCCTGCGGGTGCGCGGGCACGAGAACATCTGGGCCGGCGGCGACTGCGTGGAGGTCCTCGACCTGGTCTCCGGCCAGGAGCGCCACATCGCGCTCGGCACGCACGCCAACAAGCACGGCCAGGTCATCGGCGCGAACGTGGGCGGCGGTTACGCCACCTTCCCGGGCGTGGTCGGCACGGCGGTGAGCAAGATCTGCGACCTGGAGATCGCCCGTACCGGCCTGCGCGAGAAGGACGCGCGCAGGGCGGGCCTCCAGTACGAGGCGGTGACCATCGAGTCCACGTCCCGCGCGGGCTACTACCCCGGCGCCTCCCTCATGACGGTGAAGATGCTCGCCGAGCGCCGCACGGGGCGGCTGCTCGGGGTGCAGATCGTCGGGAGGGAGGGCGCCGGCAAGCGGGTGGACATCGCGGCGGTCGCGCTCACGGCCGGGATGACGGTGGAGCAGATGACGGCCCTGGACCTGGGCTACGCCCCGCCGTTCAGCCCCGTGTGGGACCCGGTGCTGGTGGCGGCCCGCAAGGCCGCTTCGAAGTTGCGGGCCGCGTGACGGCTACGCCGATCCGTTGATGCGTTCGATGGCCTGGCGGGGCTGGTCGGCGGCCGGGCGGGGCGGGAGGGAGGAGACGGAGGCGCTCGGGGCGGCCACCGCGGCCGGCTGCTCCCCCGCGGGTTTCGCGTGGGCGGCGGGCCGGCTGGACCGCAGCCGGTGGCTCACCGCCTCGTCCAGCGTCACCGGCCGCTGCATCTGCAGGGCGAGCCGCCCCGCGTCCTGGCCCAGCCGGGCCACGTCCTCCCAGGGCAGTCTCAGCACCACGGCGACCTCGGCCTCGCCGTCGGGCAGGGCGTGGATCGGAGGAGTAACTCGGTCGTTCATCGCCTGTTCCTCACGTTGACCCCGCGACCCGCCTTCCCCGTGCCGCGGGCAGTTGAGAAGTCATACGCACGCGCGCGTGCGGGCGTTCATCGATTCGCGGAGCGCATCGCGGGCACTACTTCCTTGTGGTCATCCCCGTCCATGACGTGAACCCGGTGCGCCGCACCCCTGTGGTGACGTATGCGCTCATCGCCGCGAACGTGCTGGTCTTCCTGTACACGCCCGGTCTGGCCGGCTCCGTGGCGGGCGACAGCAGCCTGTCCCAGCTCTGTCATCTCCAGGCCTTCCTGGACCATTACGCGGCGGTGCCGCAGGAGCTGGTCCATCATCAGCTGCCCCGCCTGGTGCCCACGGGCGAGGTGGGTCCGGGCGGCCGGGGCTGCGTGGTCGGGCCGCCCGGCTACGACAAGTCCCCGTTCGTGTCCGTGTTCACCGCGATGTTCCTGCACGGCGGCTGGCTGCACCTGCTGGGCAACATGCTGTTCCTGCTGATCTTCGGCAACAACGTCGAGGACCGCATGGGCCATGTGCGCTTCGCGCTGTTCTACGTCGTCTGCGGCTATGCGGCCTCGTACGGCTTCGCGTTCCTCAACGCCGACTCCGGCGACCCGCTGATCGGCGCGTCCGGCGCCATCGCGGGGGTGCTGGGCGCCTATCTGGTGCTGTATCCGAAGGCCAGGGTGTGGGTGCTGGTGCCGTTCCTGGTCTTCCTGCCGCTGCGGCTGCCGGCCTGGCTGGTGCTGGGCTTCTGGTTCGCGCTGCAGGCCGTCTACTCGTCCGGCGAGGGCGTCTCCGACGCGGGCACGGTGGCGTACGCGGCGCACGTCGTGGGCTTCCTCGTCGGCATGGTGCTGGCCTGGCCGCTCAAGGCGGGCACGATCCCGCCGCCGGAACCGCGCGGCCTGCTGTTCGGCAGGAAGGCGCGGCCCCGGCACACCTGGTAGGTCAGCGGGCCGTCCGCGTGTGGACGTACTCCACGAGCCGGGTCAGCGCGTCCGGGTCGGTGGACGGCATGACGCCGTGGCCGAGGTTGAAGACGTGGCCCTCCAGGTCCTTCGCCGTCTCGAGAACCTCGCGGGTCTTGGCCTCGACGGCGTCCGTGCCGGCGAACAGGACGGTCGGGTCGAGGTTGCCCTGGAGCGCCTTGCCGGGGCCGACGCGGCGGGCGGCCTCGTCGAGCGACACCCGGTAGTCGACGCCGACGACGTCCGCGCCGGCCTCGCCCATGAGGCCCAGCAGCTCGCCGGTGCCGACGCCGAAGTGGATGCGCGGGACGCCGTATCCGGCCACGGCGTCGAGCACCTTCGCGGAGGCGGCCATCACCGAGCGGCGGTAGTCGACGGGGGCGAGCGCGCCGGCCCAGGAGTCGAAGAGCTGCACGGCGGAGGCGCCCGCCTCGATCTGCACCTTCAGGAACGCGGCCGTGATGTCGGCGAGGCGGTCCAGCAGGTCGGCCCAGAGCTCCGGGTCGCCGTACATCATCGCCTTGGCGTTCTCGTACGTGCGCGACGGACCGCCCTCGACGAGGTAACTCGCGAGGGTGAAAGGCGCGCCCGCGAAACCGATGAGCGGGGTGGCGCCGAGCTCGGCGGTCAGCAGGCCGATGGCCTCGGTGACGTAGGAGACGTCCTCGGGGGTCAGGTCGCGCAGCTGGGCCAGGTCGGCGCGGGTGCGGATCGGCTTCTCGACGACCGGGCCGACGCCGGGCTTGATGTCGAGGTCGATGCCGATGGCCTTGAGCGGGACGACGATGTCGCTGAAGTAGATCGCCGCGTCCACGCCGTGCCGGCGCACCGGCTGGAGGGTGATCTCGGTGACCAGCTCGGGCCGCATGCAGGACTCGAGCATCGGGACGCCCTCACGGACCTTGCGGTACTCGGGCAGTGAGCGACCGGCCTGCCGCATGAACCACACCGGCGTGTGCGGCACGGGCTCGCGCCGGCAGGCCTTGAGGAAGGCGGATTCGTACGTGGCGGACGGCGGCGTCTGGTTAGCACTCACGTCGGCAAGTTTCGCACGGCGTCCGCAGTGCCCGGCGCCCGGCGTCGATGCCGGTTCGCCGGTGAGTGGGCGCCCGTTGTCCGGGTGTCTAGGCCCGCACCGGGCCCCGCTTCCCTTTAATCTTCCCGCATGGCTGCGGCTCAAGGACGACTGTCGGACGGCACTGGCGGAATGGACGACGCGAAGGAGGGGGACCGGGATACGAGCGGCGACGCGCCGTTGCCCTTCCGGGCCGCCGTCGACGCGCTGAGGGCCGCGCGGCTCAGGCCGCAGATCGAGGTGGAGCCGACGCGCGCTCCGCAGCGGCTCGCGCCGTTCGCGTACGCGCTGGAGGCGACGGTCGTCGACGGCGACCAGGACCTGGCGGACGGCCGGCTGGTGCTGCTGCACGACCCGGACGGGCACGACGCCTGGCGGGGTGCCTTCCGGCTGGTCACGCTGGTGCGCGCGGAGCTGGAGCCGGAGATGGCGGCCGACCCGCTGCTGCCCGAGGTGTGCTGGTCGTGGCTGACCGGCGCGCTCCAGGCGCGCGGCCTCGCGTGCGGGGAGCCGAGCGGCACGGTCACCCGGGCCGGTTCCCACTACTTCGGCGGTCTCGCCGAGCGCCCGCCGGCCTCGCAGATCGAGATCCGCGCCTCCTGGACGCCCCGCGAGGGGCTGGGCGGGGTGCCGGACACCGCGGGTCATCTGGCGGCCTGGTGCGATCTGCTCGCGCAGGTCGCGGGGCTGCCGCCGGCCGGTCCGGGCGACGCGTCGGTGGTGACGCTGCCGCAGCGGCGCGGTCCGCAGTCACGCTGACGTTCCCCGCGGGGGTCACCTTTTCGGGCGCAGAGGTTTTGTCGTCACTTTGTCGATACGGCCACTTTCAGTCGAGAGTGATCCCTCGAACGAACCGATTCGTGCACCGAACGATCGACCACACGTCCGAATTGCACCAATTGTTACTCACTAGATCGTGATCATTCTCTAAAGGACTCGTGATCCGGTGCCGAAGACGACTGTGACCTTCCAAGTCGTCCCCGCACTCCAGGAGGCCTGGTGTCCGTTCTTCTCGAGCAGCCCGCAAGCCTGGTCGCCTACCGCCCGAACAAGCCCACCGCCATGGTGGTCGTGGCCGACCCGCGCGTCCGCTCCACCGTCACCCGCCACCTGTGGGCGCTCGGTGTGCGCGATGTCATCGAGGCCTCGTCCGTCGCGGAGGCTCGTCCCCGCATCGGCAACCCCCGCGACATCTGTGTCGCCGACGTCCATCTGCCCGACGGCTCCGGCCTGACCCTCCTGTCGGAGACCCGCGCGGCAGGCTGGCCCAACGGCCTCGCCCTGTCCGCCGCCGACGACATCGGCGCCGTCCGCAACGCCCTCGCGGGCGGAGTGAAGGGCTATGTCGTCACCGGCACCCGCACCAACCTCGGGCTCCCCACCCGACCCGGTGCCGCCCCCATCGGCTCCCGCGCCGCCGGGATGCACCGCCGCCCCCCGGGTGCCCCGAGCCACCCGGGCGGCTACCGAGAGCTGTCCGGCCGTGAGGTCGAGGTACTGCGGCTGGTGGCGGAGGGCCAGTCGAACAAGGCCATCGGCGTCTCGATGGGCCTGTCCGCACTGACCGTCAAGAGCCACCTCGCCCGCATCGCCCGCAAGCTCGGCACGGGCGACCGTGCCGGCATGGTGGCGGTGGCCCTGCGCACCGGCATCATCCACTGAGATTCCCACCGAAGATCACATCGAGGGATCCCCGCCCTCCTCGTTCACGGACGTGAACCAGAGCTTTCGCCGTACTGACTGGTTTACGACCCCCAGGCGCCCGTCGACGGAACGTTCCGTCGGCGGGCGCTGTCCATACACAGATACCCTTGACAGGTGACCGACGCCCAAGACACCGCAGCAGACAGCTCACTGCGAACCACCGGAGGCGCCCCTCCGGACGACGGCGGATCTTCTGTTACGGGGGCGCCGAACCCTGAGGCCGTTCCGCTACTGGAACCGCGCGAAGGAATCCCGCCCGTGATCGCGGACGAGACCGCGCTCGCCGAGATGATCGCCGCGTTCGCGGCCGGCTCCGGCCCCGTCGCCGTCGACGCCGAGCGCGCCTCCGGCTATCGCTACGGACAGCGCGCCTACCTCGTCCAGCTGCGCCGCGAAGGCGCCGGCAGCGCCCTGATCGACCCCGTGGCCTGCCCCGACCTGTCCGGGCTCGGCGAGGCGCTCTCCGGTGTGGAGTGGGTGCTGCACGCCGCCACCCAGGACCTGCCCTGTCTCCGCGAGATAGGCATGGTTCCGACCTCGTTGTTCGACACCGAGCTGGCCGGACGGCTCGCCGGGTTCCCCCGGGTCGGACTCGGCGCGATGGTCGAGGGCGTCCTGGGCTTCGTCCTGGAGAAGGGCCACTCCGCCGTCGACTGGTCGACCCGGCCGCTGCCCGAGCCGTGGCTGCGCTACGCCGCGCTGGACGTGGAGCTCCTGGTCGATCTGCGGGACGCGCTGGAGAAGGAGCTGGACCGGCAGGGGAAGCTGGAGTGGGCGCAGCAGGAGTTCGCCGCGATCGCGGCGGCGCCGCCCGCCGAGCCGCGCAAGGACCCCTGGCGGCGGACGTCCGGGATGCACAAGGTGCGGCGGCGTCGGCAGCTGGCCGTCGTGCGGGAGCTGTGGCAGACGCGGGACCGGATCGCGCAGCGGCGTGACGTGTCGCCGGGCAAGGTGCTGTCCGACGCGGCGATCGTGGAGGCCGCGCTGTCGCTTCCGGCCAATGTGCAGGTGCTGACCGGGCTGAACGGGTTCGGGCCGCGGATGGGGCGGCGCCAGCTGGAGCAGTGGCAGGCCGCCGTCGACCGGGCCAAGGCGCTGCCCGAGGCGCAGTTGCCTGCGCCTGGGCAGCCGGTGACGGGGCCGCCGCCGCCGCGCGCCTGGGCCGACAAGGATCCTGCGGCCGCGGCTCGGTTGTCGGCGGCTCGGGCGGGAGTCTCTGCACTGGCCGAGCGGCTCAATATGCCTCAGGAGAACCTGATCACTCCGGACACGGTTCGGCGGGTTTGCTGGGAGCCGCCGAAGGTTGTCGATGCAGGGTCTGTCGGGGATGCGCTTGCTGGGTATGGGGCTCGGCCGTGGCAGGTCGAGCTTGTCGCGCCGGTTCTGGTGAGTGCGTTGTCCGCCCAGACGCCATAGGGGTTCGGTCGCGGGGCCGCTGCGGGTCCGTTGTGGTTGATCGCGCAGTTCCCCGCGCCCCTGAAAGCCTTTACCTGGTCGCTCCTTTCGTGAAGCCGTTGTAGATGTAGCGCTGCAGCCCTAGGAAGACGATCAGGGTCGGCAGGATCACGACTATCGCTCCCGCCGAGATCGTTTCCCAGTGGGCGCCGTACGGGCCCTTGAAGCGGAACAGGGACGTCGAGATCACGCCAAGATCCTGGGACGGCAGATAGAGGAACGGGATGTAGAAGTCGTTGTAGACGGTGATCCCCTTCACGATCACGACCGTGGCGATGGCCGGTTTCAGGAGCGGGAAGATGATCTTTCGGTAGATCGTGAAGGCGTTGGCGCCGTCCAGGCGGGCCGCCTCGTCCAGGGAGACCGGGATCGAGCGCACGAACTGCAGGAAGATGTAGATCGAGACGATGTCGGTGCCCATGTAGAGGGCGATGGGCGCCCAGAGCGTGTCGAACATGCCGAAGCCGTTGACGATCTGGAAGGTCGCGACCTGGGTCGTGACGCCGGGGACCAGGGCCGCCAGCAGGAACAGGGCCACGACCAGTTTCTTGAAGCGGAACGTGAAGCGGTCGATGGCGTACGCCGTCATCGAGCCGATCAGGACCGTGCCGGCGATGGCGAAGGCCAGGATGAAGGCCGTGTGGCCGAAGGCCGAGAGCATCCGGCCGTCCTGGAACGCGGTCACGTAGTTGTGGAAGTTCAGCGGGTCGTCGGGGAGGGTCAGGGCTCCGCTGCCGCCTGTCATCTCCTTGTCCGTCTTGAGTGAGGTCAGGAAGACCACGCCCAGCGGGAGCAGGACGATGACCGTCGCCAGGATCAGCGTCGTGTGGACGAGCGTGCGGGCCACGGCTCGGCGGGTCATACCAGGTCCACCTTGTCGTCGGGGACCAGCCTGCGCTGGAGCCAGGTCACCAGCAGGATGATCAGCAGCAGGACCAGGGCGGCGGCCGAGGCCAGGCCGGTCTTGTTGAACTGGAAGGCCAGCTTCACGGTCTGGATCACGAAGGTCTCCGTGCCGGTCGCGCCGCCCGTCATGATGTACGGGATCTCGAAGGCGGACAGGGAGCCCGACACCGAGAGGATGACCGTCAGGGTCAGCACGGGCTTGATGCCCGGCGCGATGATGTGGCGGAACTGGTGCCAGCGGTTCGCTCCGTCCAGTTCGGCCGCCTCGTACAACTCCCCCGGGATCGACTGGATCGCGCCGAGGAACAGGACGAAGTTCAGGCCCAGATAGCGCCAGATCGAGACCGCGGCCAGCGAGGAGTTGGCGGAGAACGGGGTGCCCAGCCAGGCGTGGTCGGAGTGCTGGCCGAACAGGGCGAGGATCGAGTCGAGGGTGCCGCCGTCCTGGAAGAAGTAGAGGAAGACGAAGCCGATCGCCACCCCGTTGATCAGGTACGGGAAGAACAGCACGCCCTTGAAGAAGTTCCGGAAGCGGACGTCGAAGCTGAGGATCGTCGCGAAGTACAGGGCCGCGACGATCTGGATCGCGGAGGCGACCAGGTAGTAGCCGCTGACGAAGAAGACCTCGAACAGCTCGGGGCGGGTGAAGAGTTCGGTGTAGTTCTCCAGGCCCGTGTAGTGCAGCTCGGGGCTCACGCCGTCCCAGTCGGTGAAGCTGTACGCGATCATGTTGACGATCGGCGCGTAGGTGAAGGTGATCAGGAGGGCGAGGGGGGCGAGCAGGAAGATCCAAGGGGTCAGGTGCCGCCACATGCGGGCCATCACGACCCCATGGTCTTCTGGGTCTCGGTCCACTTGCGGCCCAGGCTCTTCAGGTAGTCGTCGAGCGAGCCCTTCCTGGCGCCGCGCGCCAGGTCGACCAACTCCTGCCGGTAGTCCGGGGTGTTGATGCCGACCTCGGACTCGGTGTCGATCGCCTTGACCTCGGCGCCCTTGCTGTCGTCCAGCTCGATGAGCTTGACGCCCTGCTCCTCGTACGGCTTCAGGACGGTCGGCATCGGCGCGTCCTTGAGCGGGGAGATGGCGAGGTTGTCGGCGGCGTAGCCGGACTTGTCGGTGAACCAGTCGAGCCAGGCGCGGGCGGCTTCCTTGTGCTTCGAGTGGACGTTGACGGCCTGGTTGTAGTCCGGGCCGACCGTGGCGCAGAACGTGCCGCCGGTCTGGGCCGGGAAGGGCATGAAGCCGATGTCGTCCGGGTCCGCTCCGGCCTTCTTCGCGGCGTCCCGGAACTGGATGACCGCCCAGGTGCCGAGCCACTGCGTGGCGATCTGCCCCTTGGCCAACTGTCCCTTGGAGGCTTCCCAGTTGGAGGTGGTCGGGTCCTTCTCGGCGAGGCCCTCGTGGACGATGTCGTACAGGAGCGTGTCGCCCACGCGCAGGTCGGCGCCCGCGGCCCAGGGGTTGCCCTCGGCGATCTTCGTGGTGGCCCGGGGGTCGCAGTGGACCGTGCCGTTGACGAAGGTCCAGGAGGTCAGGGGCCAGCCGGCGGCGAAGTTGGTGTAGTACGGGATCGCGTCGGTCCTGGACTTGATGGCCTTGAGGTCGGCGAGGAACTCGTCCGGGGCGGTGGGCCAGTCGGTGACGCCGGCCTCCTGCCAGACCCGCTTGTTGTAGAGGAAGCCGGGCATCACACCGTCGGCGGTCTGGCCGTAGACCTTGCCGTCGACCGCGGTGTAGTCGGTGAACCGGTACTTCTCGGCGCGTTCCGCGACCGTGCCGAGCGAGGCGAAGAACTTGGGATAGTCGCTCTTCTTGATGACCCCGGGGATCATCAGGACGTCGCCGTAGTTCTCGGTGTTCATGCGGATCTTGACCTCGGCCTCGTAGTTCGTGAGGGCCTCGAACTCGACCTTGACCTTCGGGTAGATCTTGTTGAACTCGGCGGCGTACCGGTCCATCGTGCCGTCCTGCACGAGGTCGGTGCGCACGGTGAGGACCTTGATGGTGCCGGTGACCTTGGCCGGGTCGTCGGGCGCCTCGGCGTCGGCGCCCTTCGAGGTGCCTCCGGTGCCGGTGCAGCCGGCGGCCAGCAGGGCCGATCCCACGGCCAGGGCGAGGATGTGACGGCGGTTCATGTGCATCAGCTCCGTTCTCGGGACGTTCACGGGACGGACGAGCACGTGCGGGTTGCCATACCGGTGGTGGGGTTGGCTGGTTCGGAACTCTGACAACGTTTTCTTAACCGGTAAAGTCCGTATCCCGCCAACGATGCCAAAGAGTGTTCCCCGTACTGGACTTGATCGGTTTAGGGAGTGCGTACATGCTTCAGGCCACACCGCTCACCGAGGGCTGGATCCTGCTGCGCGACGGGGAGGCCCTCCCCGCCTCGGTGCCAGGCTGCGTCCACACCGACCTGCTGGCGGCCGGGGTGATCCCGGACCCCTTTCTCGGGCGGAACGAGACCGAGGTCGCGTGGGTGGGGCGGCGGGACTGGACCTACGAGACCGACCTGCGCACCGGATCGGGCCACGAGCGGACCGACCTCGTCTTCGAGGGGCTCGACACCGTCGCCGAAGTCCTGCTGGACGGGCGGGTGTTGGGGCGGACGCGGAACATGCACCGCTCGTACCGCTTCGACGTGACCGGGCTGTCGGGGCGGCTGTCGGTGCGCTTCCTGTCGGCGTACGCCGAGGCCGAGGCGGTGCGCGACGCGCTCGGTGAGCGGCCCGGCGCCTACGACGAGCCCTTCCAGTACGTCCGCAAGATGGCCTGCTCCTTCGGCTGGGACTGGGGGCCGACGCTGGTGACGGCCGGGATGTGGCGGCCGGTGCGGCTGGAGCAGTGGTCGACGGCCCGGATCGCCCGGGTGCGGCCGCTGGTGACGGTCGAACAGGGCGTGGGGGTCGTGGAGTTGGCGGTCGACGTGGAGCGAACCCGGGTGGCGGCGCCGCTGACCGTCGAGGCGACGGTCGCCGGGGAGCGGGTGCGCGCTTCGGTGGACGGCACACGGGGGGTCGTACGGCTCGAAGTGGCCGACCCGCGGTTGTGGTGGCCGCGCGGGTACGGCGAACAGCCCTTGTACGACGTTGAGTTGACACTGCTGCACGGGGACTCGGCGTTGGACGTCTGGCGGCGGCGGGTCGGCTTCCGCAGTGTCGAGCTGGACCGGTCGGCGGACGAGCACGGCACCGGGTTCACGTTCGTGGTGAACGGCGAGCGGCTCTTCGCGCGGGGCGTCAACTGGATCCCGGACGACGTCTTCCCGTCCCGGATCACCCGTGAGCGGTACCGGGAGCGGCTCACCCAGGCCGCCGACGCGGGCGTGGATCTCGTCAGGGTCTGGGGCGGCGGGATCTATGAGAGCGCCGACTTCTACGACGTGTGCGACGAGTTGGGGCTGCTGGTCTGGCAGGACTTCCCGTTCGCGTGCGCCGCCTATCCGGAGGAGCAGCCGCTGCGGGGCGAGGTGGAGGCCGAGGCGCGGGAGAACGTCGTACGGCTGATGCCGCATCCCTCGCTCGTGCTGTGGAACGGCAACAACGAGAACCTGTGGGGGTTCTGGGACTGGGGGTGGGAGGAGCGGCTCGCCGGGGCGTCCTGGGGCGAGGGGTACTACCTGGGCGTACTGCCGCGCGTGGTGGCCGAGTTGGATCCCACGCGGCCCTACACGGCGGGCAGCCCCTGGTCCGGGTCGTGGGATCACCATCCGAACGATCCGGCGCACGGGACGCACCACTCGTGGGACGTGTGGAACCGGGAGGACTACTCCGCGTACCGGCGCGAAGTGCCTCGGTTCATGGCCGAGTTCGGCTGGCAGGCGCCGCCCGCGTACGCCACCTTGCGGCGGGCGCTGCCGGGTGAGGAGCTCGCGGCGGACTCCCCCGGCATGCTGCACCACCAGAAGGCCGCCGACGGCAACGGGAAGCTGCGGCGGGGGCTGGAGCGCCATTTCGTGTACCCCGAGGGGGACTTCGACCGGTGGCACTACCTCACCCAGGTCAACCAGGCGCGGGCCGTGGCCACCGGGATCGAGCACTGGCGGGCGAACTGGCCGGTGTGCGCGGGCACGGTCCTCTGGCAGCTCAACGACTGCTGGCCAGTGACCAGTTGGGCGGCGATCGACGGGGACGGACGGGAGAAGCCGCTCTATCACGAGCTGCGGCGGCTCTACGCCGATCGGCTGCTGACGGTGCAGGGTCGGGTGCTGGCCGTCGTCAACCAGGGGGCGGAGGCGTGGGCGGGGGTGGTGCGGTTGCGGCGGATGACCGTGGCGGGGGCGGTAGTCGGCGAGGCGGGGGTGGAGTTCGGCGCTGGGGCGCGGGCGGTGGCGCGTCTCGACGTACCGGAGGCGCTGCTGCCTGCCGGGCCCGCGGAGTTCCTCGTCGCGGACGCCGACGGGGTCAGGGCGTTGCAATTCCCTGCGCCTGACCGAGAAATCCCTTATCCGCGGCCCGAGTTCGACGTGACCGTCGCGCCGGACGGCTCGGTGACAGTCGGGGCTCGTGGCCTCGTACGGGATCTGCTGCTGCAAGCCGACCGGCTGCACCCGGACGCGCGCGCCGACCGGGGGCTCGTGACGCTGTTGCCCGGCGAACAGGTGACCATCGCGGTCAGTGGCTGGAAGACTCCCGACGCGGACGCCGCCCGCGCCGCCCTGTACTGCATGGAGCCCCCACGATGACAGCCCAGCCGGCCGCCCGCGTCACCATCAAGGACGTCGCCGCGCGTGCCGGGGTGTCGAAGGGGGCCGTGTCCCTCGCCTTCAACCACAAGCCGGGGCTGTCGGAGGCGACCCGGGACCGGATCTTCCAGGCCGCGCGGGAGCTGGGCTGGGCACCGAACCTCACCGCGCGGACGCTGGCGGGGTCGCGGGTGGACGTCGTCGGGCTGGCGATCTGCCGGCCCGCCCGGCTGCTGGGGCTCGAACCCTTCTACATGGAGTTCATCTCCGGGGTGGAGAGCGTCCTCACCGAGCAGGCGTGCTCGCTGCTGCTGCGGCTCGTGCGGAACGTCGAGGAGGAGGTCGGGCTGCAGGAGACCTGGTGGCGGGGGCGGCAGATCGGCGGGGCGATCCTCGTCGACTTCCGGGCCGATGATCCGCGGGTGGCGGCGGTCGAGCGGCTGGGGATGCCGGTGGTGGCCGTAGGACATCCCTCGCTCACGGGTGGGCTGACGTCCGTGTGGACCGATGACGCGACGGCCGTCACGGAGGCGGTGCGGTATCTGGCGGCGCTCGGGCATCGGCGGATCGCGCGGGTGGGCGGGGCGGCGGCGCTCGGGCACACGGCGGCGCGGACGGCGGCCTTCGACGCGGCCGCGCGGACGCTGGAGCTGGCCGGCGCGTGGCAGGTGACCACCGACTACTCGGGCGAGGCGGGGGCGCGGGCGACGCGTTCGATGCTGACGGCCGCGGCCGCCGACCGGCCGACGGCGATCGTGTACGACAACGACATCATGGCGGTGGCGGGGCTGTCGGTGGCCGCGGAGATGGGGTTGTCGGTGCCGGGGGACGTCTCGCTGCTGGCGTGGGACGACTCGCAGCTGTGCCGGCTGACGCATCCGACGTTGTCGGCTATGAGTCATGACGTGCATGGGTTTGGTGCGGATGCGGCTCGGACGTTGTTCGGGGTGATCACTGGGGAGGGGCCGGGGTCGCATCCTGTCCCTACTCCGGTGCTGACTCCTCGGGGGTCCACGGCGCCGCCGTCTCGGTGAGCGCCGTACGTGGCTGCGGGTCCGCTGTGGCTGGTCGCGCAGTTCCCCGCGCCCCTTAGGGGCGCGACTGCACCCTCCGTTTCAATGTGACCTTCGCCGCTCCCGCCCTCAGGACTGTGCAGCTACGTTACCCACAAGTAGCATGGGCCTGAGCGCGCGCTCAGCGCTTGCGCCGTGCAGCCGTGCCAGCAGTGCCATCCCGCATCTGGAGGAGAGCCATCGTGCCTCGTACCGTCAGGGACGTCGTCTTCGTCGACGGCGTCCGTACCCCGTTCGGCAAGGCGGGCCCGAAGGGCATCTACCACGAGACCCGCGCCGACGACCTCGTCGTGAAGGCGATCCGGGAGCTGCTGCGCCGGAACCCGGCTCTGGAGCCCGCGAAGATCGACGAGGTCGCCATCGCCGCGACCACGCAGATCGGTGACCAGGGCCTGACCATCGGCCGTACCGCCGGCATCCTGGCCGGTCTGCCGACCTCCGTGCCCGGCTACTCCATCGACCGCATGTGCGCCGGCGCCCTGACCGCCGTCACGACCGTCGCCGGTTCCGTGGCCTTCGGTGCGTACGACGTCGCCATCGCCGGCGGTGTCGAGCACATGGGCCGCCACCCCATGGGCGAGGGCGTGGACCCGAACCCGCGGTTCGTGAGCGAGAAGCTGGTCGACGAGTCCGCGCTGTTCATGGGCATGACCGCGGAGAACCTGCACGACCGCTACCCGACGATCACCAAGCAGCGCGCCGACGAGTACGCCGTGCGCTCCCAGGAGAAGGCCGCCAAGGCGTACGCCAACGGCAAGATCCAGGCCGACCTGGTGCCGATCTCGGTGCGCCGCACCAACCCGGAGGCCGGTGAGACCGGCTGGGGGCTCGTGACCGCCGACGAGCCGATGCGCCCGGGCACCACCCTGGAGAACCTCTCCGGCCTGAAGACGCCGTTCCGTGTCCACGGCCGCGTCACCGCCGGTAACGCCGCCGGTCTGAACGACGGTGCCACCGCCTCGATCATCGCCTCCGAGGACTTCGCCCGGGAGAACAACCTCCCGGTGAAGATGCGCCTCGTCTCCTACTCCTTCGCGGGTGTGGAGCCGGAGGTCATGGGCTACGGCCCCATCCCGGCCACGGAGAAGGCCCTCAAGCAGGCCGGGCTGACCATCGACGACATCGGTCTGTTCGAGATCAACGAGGCCTTCGCCGTCCAGGTGCTCGCGTTCCTGGAGCACTACGGCATCGCCGACGACGACGCGCGCGTCAACCAGTACGGCGGCGCCATCGCCTTCGGCCACCCGCTCGCCTCCTCCGGCGTCCGCCTGATGACGCAGCTGGCCCGCCAGTTCGAGGAGCAGCCGGAGGTCCGCTACGGCCTGACCACCATGTGCGTCGGCTTCGGCATGGGCGCGACGGTCATCTGGGAGAACCCGAACCACAAGGACGCCGGAGGCGACAAGTGAGCACCACCGAACTCCTGAAGGGCGCGGCCGAGCTGTTCCCCGACGAGGTCGTGACGTCCGCGCACGTACGCCACCTCGACCTGCCGTTCGGGGCCGGGCGCTTCGCGCTCATCACCCTCGACAACGGCTTCGACCACACCAAGCCGACCACCTTCGGCCCGGCCTCGCTGGCGAACCTCAACGCCGCCATCGACCAGGTGGAGAAGGAGGCCTCGGCCGGCGAGATCGTCGGTGTCGGCATCACCGGCAAGCCGTTCATCTTCGCGGTCGGCGCCGACCTCAAGGGCGTCGAGCTGCTGAAGGAGCACAAGGACGCGCTCGCCATCGGCAAGGGCGGCCACGAGGTCTTCAAGCGCCTCGGCGGCCTCGCGGTCCCGACCTTCGCGTACTACAACGGTGCCGCCATGGGCGGTGGCGTCGAGGTCGGTCTGCACTGCCAGTACCGCACGGTGTCCGCGGCCCTGCCCGCGTTCTCCCTGCCCGAGGTCTTCCTCGGCCTGGTCCCCGGCTGGGGCGGCTGCACCCTGCTGCCGAACCTGATCGGCGCCGACAAGGCCGTCTCGGTGATCATCGAGAACAGCCTCAACCAGAACAAGCAGCTCAAGGGCGCGCAGGTCTACGAGCTGGGGATCGCCGACGCCCTCTTCGAGGGCGCCGACTTCCTGGAGCAGTCTCTGCTGTGGACGGCGGCCGTCCTCAAGGGCGAGATCGTCGTCGAGCGCCCGGTCATCGACCGCGGTGAGGCCTGGGACCAGGCCGTCGCGCGCGGCCGGTTCATCGCCGACTCCAAGGTGCACGGCGCCGCTCCGGCCGCCTACCGCGCCCTGGACATCATCGCCGGCGCCAAGAACGGCGACCTCCAGCAGGGCTACGACGCCGAGGACAAGGCGCTCGCCGACCTGATCATGGGTGGCGAACTGCGCGCCGGCATCTACGCGTTCAACCTGGTGCAGAAGCGCGGCAAGCGTCCCGCGGGCGCCCCGGACAAGTCGCTGGCCCGCCCGGTCACCAAGGTCGGCGTCGTCGGCGCGGGCCTGATGGCCTCGCAGCTGGCGCTGCTGTTCCTGCGCCGCCTCGAGGTCCCGGTCGTCCTCACGGACATCGACCAGGAGCGCGTCGACAAGGGTGTGGGCTACGTCCACGCCGAGATCGAGAAGCTGCTCGGCAAGGGCCGTATCAACCAGGACAAGGCCAACCGCCTCAAGGCCCTGGTCACCGGTGTGCTGGACAAGGCCGAGGGCTTCTCCGACGCGGACTTCATCATCGAGGCCGTGTTCGAGGAAATCGGCGTCAAGCAGCAGGTGTTCGCGGAGGTCGAAGCGGTCGCCCCGGCGCACGCGATCCTGGCCACCAACACCTCCTCGCTGTCCGTCTCGGAGATGGCGTCGAAGCTCCAGCACCCCGAGCGGGTCGTCGGCTTCCACTTCTTCAACCCGGTGGCCGTGCTTCCGCTCCTGGAGATCGTCCGCGGCGAGAAGACCGACGACGCCTCGCTGGCCACGGCCTTCGCCGTCGCCAAGAAGCTGAAGAAGACCGCGGTGCTGACGAAGGACGCCCCGGCGTTCGTCGTGAACCGCATCCTCACCCGCTTCATGGGCGAGATCCAGAACGTCATCGACGAGGGCACGCCGGTCGAGGTCGCGGAGAAGGCGGTCGAGCCGCTGGGTCTGCCGATGTCGCCGCTGGTGCTGCTGGAGCTGGTCGGCCCCGCGATCGGTCTGCACGTCTCCGAGACCCTGAACCGGGCCTTCCCGGACCGCTTCACGGTCTCCCCCAACCTCGCGGCCGTCGTCAAGGCGGGCAAGCGCGGCTTCTACGTCTACGACTCCGGCAAGCCGGAGCTGGACCCCGAGGTCGCCGCGCTGCTGAAGCAGGGCGATGTCGTCCTGACCGAGGAGCAGGTGCGTGACCGCGTCCTCGACGCCGTCGCCCAGGAGATCGGGCTCATGCTCGACGAGGGTGTCGTCGCCGAGGCCCAGGACATCGACCTGTGCCTGATCACGGGCGCCGGCTGGCCCTTCCACCTGGGCGGCATCACGCCGTACCTGGACCGCGAGGGTGTCTCGGAGCGCGTGAACGGCAAGAAGTTCCTGGCGCCGGGAGTGGCGAGCGTTCCGGCGTAGCCGCTGCGATTGCGCGTGAACGGCGGTGCCCCGCAGGCTGGTTGGCTTGCGGGGCACCGGTGTTTCTGGGGGCTTCCCGGGGGCTTCGGCGCGTGGCGATGACGGTCGGGGGTGGGGTGCCGGTGTTCCGGCGGGCCTGCTCGATGGCGGGATGTCGGTTCTCGGCGGGCCCGTCGGCTTGCGTCAGCGGGTGTCCTCGACATGTACGACCTGGAGGTCGGTGCCGTCGCGGTGGCGCTTGCTGCGGCCGTGGAGGCCCACGGCGAGGTTCGACGGGTCGGCGGGCTCCTCGGAGCCGACGTAGGTGACGACGTCCGGGTGGTGGCCGGTGACCAGCCAGCCGGTGCCGTCCTTGAGCGCGCGCGTGCCGAAGTCGCCCGCCGGGCCGCCGGCGCGCACGGGACCGTACTGCCGGAGGATCTCCACGGCCTGTCCGGCGAGTTCGCCGTCGGGCTCCTTGAGCATCACGCACGTGCCGTTCTCGAACAGCACCCAGGACACCCCGGAGGGCGCCAGGATGCGCTGCCAGACCTCGACGAGGTGTTCGGTGTCGTCCACGCGGTCATGGTCGCGTACCCGACCCCGAACGGTCATGTGAATAAGGCTGGTTCAGCCCTCCCGCCACGCCTCCAGCGCCAGCCCCGGTTCGTCCTTGCGCCGGGTCAGGAGGAGTTGGCCGGTCGACGGGGACAACGTTGCCGCCACCACCCGGTCGTCCTCGTCGGTCGCGAGTGAGACCCGTGCGTCCGACGGGAGTTGGGGCCCCGACTCCGCCCACCACGCGCCCGCCGCCTCCTGCTCCGTCGGGTACGCGGCGAAGGCGACCCGCCCGCTCGACGAACGCTGGGCGAGCAACGTGCAGTCGTGGCCGTCGAGTTCGCAGCGGACGGCGGAGACCGGGCCGGGACCGGCCGAGGCGAGGAGGGCGACGGGTTTGCCGCCCGGACGCCAGGCGCACAGGTCACCGGAGTCGTCGGTGTAGAAGAGGGTGGTGCGGTCGGCGGAGGTGGCCAGGGCGCGGAGCGTGTCCGGACGTACCGGGGTCTCGACGGCCTCCTCCAGGACCGGCGGGGTGCCCGGCTCGCCCTGCCGCCAGTGCAGCAGGCCCCCGGGGACGGCCGCGTACAGCTCCACGCGTCCGGACTCCCCCGTCACCGCGGCCAAGTCCTCTTGTACGTCACTCCCCTTGAGGTCCCGCCACGGCTCCCACCCGCCCTTCTCCTTCTGCGCGACCATGCTCACCCCGCCGCCCTTGTTGCGGACGAACACATGGGCGCGCCCCTCGCCGTCCACCGCCACGGCGGGCGCGCCGGTACGATCGCCGCTCTTGTCCGGGTGGCCGATCGGCACCCAGTCGAGGGCGGCGAGCCGGGGACGGAAGTGCGTGGAGTGGACCAGCCCGGCCTCGCCGGGTTTGGTGGGCCGCCAGGAGACGAGATGGGCGTAGCCGTCGGCGCCCTGGCCGACGGCCGGGCCGGGGCGGAGCTTCTGGTCGCCGCCCACTTTGCGCGGGGACGCCTCCCAGGGGCCGCCGGGGCCGAGCTCGGCCCGGCACAGGACGGCGTCGCCCGAGGGCAGATAGACACTGAGCCGCCCGTCGCGGCCGCGGAGAAGCCAGTCGCCGTTCACCGGTTCACTCTATGCGGGGGCGTGCGGGGCACGCCGGGTCACCCCCGCACTCTCCGCGGCACTTCCTGCGAAGGCATCCGGGACCCACCTGGCCACCCCGAACTCCCTGCGCAGGCCTCCCGGCACTCGCTGCACGGGTCCCGGGCCCACCTGGCCACCCCCTGCCCACGCGTCTACGTTGGGCCTCATGACCGACAAGCTCACCGTCACCGTTCTCGGCACCGGCATCATGGGCGCGGCCATGGCCCGCAACCTCGCCGCGGCCGGGCACACCGTCCGCGCCTGGAACCGCACCCGCGCCAAGGCCGAGCCCCTGACCGCCGACGGCATCCGTGTCACCGGCTCCCCCGCCGAGGCGGTGGAGGGCGCGGACGTCGTCCTGACCATGCTGTACGACGGTCCCGCCACCCTGGAGGTGATGGAGGCGGCGTTGCCCGCGCTGCGCCCGGGTGTGGTGTGGGCGCAGTCGACGACGGCCGGCGTCGAGGCCCTCGCCGAACTCGCCGCGTTCGCCGCCGCGCACGGCCTGGTCTTCTACGACGCCCCCGTGCTGGGCACCCGGCAGCCCGCGGAGGCCGGTCAGCTCACGGTGCTGGCGGGCGGCCCGGAGGCCCACCGGTACTCCGTGGCCCCCGTCTTCGACGCGGTCGGCGCCCGTACCGTGTGGACCGGCGAGGCGGGCAGCGCGACCCGGCTGAAGCTGGTCGCCAACAGCTGGGTGCTGGCCGCGACGGCGGCGACGGGCGAGGTGCTGGCCCTGTCCCAGGCGCTGGGCGTGGACCCGCAGGACTTCTTCGCGCTGATCGAGGGCGGCCCGCTGGACATGGGCTATCTGCGCGCCAAGGCGGGGCTGGTCCTGAACGGGCAGCTGACCCCGGCCCAGTTCGCGGTGTCCACGGCCGCCAAGGACGCCCGCCTGATCGTCGCGGCGGGCGAGGAGAACGGCGTACGCCTGGACGTGGCGGCGGCGAGCGCCGCGCGGCTGGAGCGGGCTGCTGCGCAGGGGCACGGGGACGAGGACATGGCGGCGGCGTACTACGCCAGCTTCGAGGAGGGGGGCGAGGGCTGACACCTGCAGTGTGTAAGGCCCGTATGCAGTGTGTAAGGCCCGTACCTCCGGGAGCTGACACCCTGGACTCATGAACGACGCAGCCGCGCTTCTCGTAGTAGTCGATGCCGCCAACGTCGTCGGGTCCGTGCCCGACGGCTGGTGGCGTGACCGTCGCGGGGCCGCGGAGCGGCTGCGGGACCGGTTGGCGACGGACGGATTGCCGGGGTACGAGGGCCCCGTAGAGCTCGTCCTCGTCGTGGAGGGCGCCGCACGGGGCGTGGAGTCCGTGCCGGAGGTCAGGGTCGAGGCGGCGGAAGGGAGCGGGGACGACCGGATGGTGGAGCTGGTGGCCGGGGCGGCAGGGCGTGAGGTCCTGGTCATCACGGCGGATCGGGAACTGCGCCGAAGGGTGACAGAGCTGGGAGCGGACGTCGCCGGGCCGCGGACGCTGCGTGGCTAGAAGCCGTCCGGAGGGCGCCTGGAGACCGGAGCATAATGACCTGCTTGTCCCGATATCGAGGCCATCCAACCTCGGCCGAATCAGCAAAATAGGCATAAGCTAGCCGCGTTCGGTCATGATTTCGACATTCTGGTCACTCTCCCGTGACGGAATGACGCCGACGCGAGACGCTGGCTCGGTGGTGCCCGTCGTTCTGATCTGAGAGGATTCCGGCACCCTTGACAGCCGGTGGACGGGAGGCAGGAGTGGCGCGTGCCGCTCACAGCAGAGACGGGCGCGAGCTCGTTTTTGATACGTGGGGTGATCCGCAAGGGCACCCCGTCTTTCTGCTGCACGGAACCCCCGGCAGTCATCAGGGGCCACGCCCGCGATCGATGGTGCTCTACCAGCTGGGCATCCATCTGATCGCCTACGACCGTCCGGGCTACGGAGGTTCGACCCGCCAACCTGGCCGCAAGGTGATCGACGCCGCCGAGGACGTCGCGACCATCGCCGATCTGCTCGACCTTCCCAAGTTCTCCGTCGTCGGCCGGTCCGGCGGCGGTCCGCACGCGCTCGCCTGCGCAGCGAAGCTGCCCGAGCGGGTCCAGAGCGCGGCCGTATTGGTGAGTCTCGCCCCCTGGGACGCGGAGGGACTGGACTGGTTCGAGGGAATGACGGAGTCCAACGTCCGCGAGTACCGCAACGCCCGCAACAACCATGAGGTGTTGCAGAGCACGCTGGTGCAGAACGCGGACGCCATGCGCGCCAACCCGATGGCCGTGCTCAACGACCTCGACGACGAGATGCCCGAGACCGACCGGCAGATCGTGGCGGACGCCGGTATCCGCCGAATGCTGCACAAGAACTTCGAGGTCGCCGTCGAGAAGACCGCGGACGGCTGGATCGACGACGCAGTGGCCTTCAGCAAGAACTGGGGCTTCGACCCCAAAGAAATCACTGTGCCCACTCTGTTGTGGCACGGCGAGAAGGACGTGTTCTCCCCCGTCGAGCACTTCAACTGGCTCGCCCGCAGGATCGAGCACGCCACCGTCGTGCTCCAGCCGTCGGCCGCGCACTTCGCGGCCGTGCCGGTGCTCCCCCAGGTGCTCGGCTGGCTGCGGGACCAGGCGCAGGCCGACGCCGCCGCGACCTCGACGGCGTGACCCGCACCCCCGCCGCCCACGTCAGATCGGGTGCGGGTCCAGTTCCAGCCCCACCCGGTGGCCCTCACGCAGCCGGACCACCTTGGAGTGCTTGGCGCCGAGCTTGCGCCCGAGCACGTCGAGGGTCTCCCGGGCCATCTGGTCGGCCTCGGCGACACGGCCGGACTCCCGCAGCAGGATCGACAGGTTGCCCCGGCAGGTGAGGGCCGTGGGGTGGTCCGTGCCGAGCCTGTCGCACAACTCCCGGTAAGCCTGGAGGTAGTTCTGTTCGGCCTCGGCCCTCTCGCCCAGGGCCGCCTCGGCGTTGGCCAGATTCATCTGGCAGTTCATGCTGAACGGGTGTTCCGCACCGAGCGTGGTCCGCAGCGCGTCACGGGCCTGCTCGCACACCGCGCGGGCCTCGGTGAGGCTGCCCGTCGACAGCAGGTTGATGCCGTGATTGACCGCGCACGCCAGTGTGTTGGGGTGGCTCTCGCCGAGCGCCGAACGGAACAGATCGAGCAGCTTGGCGGTCTCCTGGCAGGCCTCCTCATGGCGCTCCGCGGCCGAGAGGTGGCCGGCGTGACCGAGCCGCACCACGAGCGTCTCGGGCGAGGCATCACCCAGCCGTCGTCGGCATACCTCCAGCACCTGACCGCTGATGTCCATCGCCTCGTCCAGCCGGTCGAGCCGGCGCAGGGTGATGGCGAGCGCCTTGGCCGCCTCCAGCGCGGGCGGCTGCTCGGGTCCGAGTTCGACAGCCGTCGCGTAGACCTCGCGCAGAGTCTCCGCCGAGGCCTCGTACTCGCCGCAGGAGCGCTGGTCGCGTCCCAGGTTGATCTTGGAGAACAGGGTGTAGGGGTGCTTGGGCCCGAGGGTCGAGGCGCGCAGTTCGCAGTTCTCCCGGTCGACGCTCTGCGCCTCGTAGCAGTCTCCGGCCATCCGCATCGACACGGCCAGGTTGTTCGCCGCGAAGAGGGTCCTGGAGTAGTCCTCGCCGAAGAGGTTCATCGACCGCTCGTAGGTCTCGCGGTCGATCTCCAGGGCCCGGCGGACCTGCCCGACGGCCCGCAGGTCCGCGGTGAGGCCACCCGCCGTCATGAGGATGTGCTCGTCGTCGGCGGCCAGGGCCGCGCGCTGACGCTCGTAGACGTCCTGGTCGATCTCCAGCGCTCTGCTGTACCAGCCCTGCGCGCGCAGCACGTTGGCCATCTCGAAGCGCAGATGCAGGGTCATACGGTCGTTGGCCCCGGCCTCCTTCTGCCAGGTGACCAGCAGCTCCTCGGCGAGCGACAGCGCCTCCGCGTACTCACCACGGACCCTCAGATAGCGCAACCACTCGGTCATCAGCTCGCGGATGCGTTCGTCGAGGGAGTACCTGGTCCAGGGGGTCTTGAGGTGGGGCCAGATGGTGTTGTAGCGCTCCCAGTTCGCCGGGCGTTCCGCGTCCCCCTGGGACGGGCGCGCCCCCGAGAGCACGTTGCGTACGGCGCGCAGGGCCGTCTCCTGCTCCTCGGCGGACATCGACGAACGCACCGCCGCCTGCACCAGCCGGTGCACCTGGATGCTGTTGGTCTTGCGGTCGACCTTGGCCAGTGAGTAGCGGTGCAACTGCTGGATGGCACGGTTCACCAGGGCCCGGCCACCGCTGCCCGGTTCGGCCTCCTGAAGGACCTCGACCATCTCCTTGCGGTTCACCAGGTCGAGGGAGATCGGGTCGGCGCCGAAGTGCGCGCACAGCTCCAGCAGGCGCCGGGCGGCCGGCGAGGCGAGCTGCTCGATCGAGATGTTCCAGGTCGCCCCCACCTGGAGCGGGAAACCGGGGGCGTCGACGTCCGCTTCCAGCCGCGCCAGCTGCGAGTCCAGCAGATCCATGTACTCGCTGGCGTCCTGGCCGGTCTCGTTCAGCCAGGCGGCGGCATGGTCGACGGCCAGCGGAAGGTCACCAAGGGCGCTCGCGACCCGGCTGGCGTCCTCCTCACTGATGGCCGAGACCCGGCGCAGCAGGTGCTCGACGCTCTCCGTCCGGGAGAACACGTCGACCTCGACGCGCTCGCCGACCTGGGCCCAGCCCTCGTTGCGGGTGGTGATCAGGACGTGGCCGGTGGGGCTGTCGACGAGCATCGGATCGAGGGACGCGGGGGTGGTGGCGTTGTCGAAGACCAGCAGCCACCGGTTGTACCGGTCCCCTCGGCGCAGCGCCTCGCGGACCTCCTTGGCCGTCGCGCTGATGCTGTCCCGCTCCTCGACGCCCAGGTGCGGAGCGAGTTCGGAGTACTGGCGCAGGGCAAGGTCGGGGAACTCCGCCTCGATCCACCAGACGACGTCGTAGTTGCCCCGGTACCGGTGCGCGTACTCGGTCGCCAGCTGGGTCTTGCCGACGCCTCCCATGCCGTGCAGCAGGGTGGCGGTGCCGGTGTCGGTGAGCTGTCGGCGCAGCGTGTCCAGCAGAACGGCGCGCCCGGTGAAGGCGGCGTTGCGGCCGGGCACGGACCACACGGGCGGTTCCGCACCGGGGAAGCGGGGCCCGCCGGAGCCCGTGTCCGCGGGGTGCTCGCCCTGGGCGGGCTGGGCGTCCAGGGCCCGCAGCAGGGCACTGCGCGCCTGACCCTCGTTCATGCTGCTCAGATGGATCGGCATCCGGTCCGAGAACGGGTGCTCCAACCGGGCGTCGCTGACCCGGACCGGCACCAGGGTCCGCCGTGAGCCCATCGGGTCGGCCATGGCCACGGCTTCCCACACGGCCCGAGCCTGCGGGGACTTCTGGTAGTCGGCGGAGAGCACGGCGACCGTGCGAGAGGCGCCGCGCACCTTGTTGTCGGTGTCCTCACGCAGCGGGACACCGGCCGCGGAGCCGTCCTCGGACCGGGCGTCGCTGACGGTGAAGCCGGCGTCGCTGAGGACCCGTCCGATCCATTCGGCCCAGATCCGGTCCTCGGGGACGTAGCTGAGGAAGACATGGGTGGGGTCCGGCGGCCGGCGGCGGACGACCACCTTGAGGTAGTTCTGCCGTTCCTCGTCGCTCATCGGGACGAGTGAACTCACGTCGCCCTCGGTGATGAAGGACGTCAGCCGTTCGCAGGCGGCGAGCAACGAGGCGGGGGTCTCCGGCTCGTCACGGAAGGTCGCCAGCATCTCCTCGTAGGCGTAGGTGGGCTTGAACGGCAGTTCCACCTTCCCCCAATAGCTGCGCGAGTCGACCCCCGGGGTGCGGACCAGCAGCTGGTCGAAGCTGAGCCGGACCTTGGCGCGCGCGGCCTCCAGCCGGTCGGCCTCGGAGTCCACGACCCGCATGGGGACCGGCAGGATCCGGATGCGGCGCTGGCCCGTCGTGTCCTGCACCCGGCGGGCGACGGCTGCCGCGCCCTCGATGCTCTGGTCGTTGTGCGTGAAGCAGTTCACCAGCACGTCGGGGAAGTGCAGGGTACAGATGTCCGAGATGTCGCTGAGGCCGGTGCGGCTGTCGATGAGAACGTAGTCGTAGCCGTGCCGGAACTGGGCGCACAGCGCGTCCAGGAACTGGCCGCCGTACTGGTCGCCGTAGAAGAGGTTCCAGTTGAACTGGGAGAAGATCGACGAGTAGTTGCGGTCCTGACGGCCGGCCGAGATGTAGTGCAGTCGGCCGCCGGCCGGGAAGCGCCACTGCAGCGGGTTCACCGCCCGGCTGATGTCGGCCTGTTCGGCGATCCAGTCCGGCTCGGCCGCTTCCTGCAGGTGGTCGACCTTCAACACGTAGTCATTGATGAGTTCCAGCACTCCGGGGCGGTCGTGCAAGGCGCTGGGTTCCAGGAACGGGTGGAGGAAGCGGTCCAGGCCGGGTGCCTCCAGGTCCCAGTCGACCACGAGGACGCGCCGCCCCTGAGAGGCCATGATCCACGCGGTGTTGGCGAGAGCCATGGTGCGACCGCTGCCGCCCTTGTAGCTGTAGAACGTGACGATCTTGCCGCCGTCGGGGCGGGACTGCACGCCGCTCACGGTTGGGCCTCCTGGTCGCCCTGGGGATCGGCAGACGCCGAGTGGCTGGTCGAGGATGTTAGCGGAACTCGGGTGAGGTACTGCTGGGCCGCGCTGTCGGCCAGTTCGATGAAACGCCGGTTGAACGCCTCGAAGTTGTCGAGTCCGGCGACCGCCCCCCGCTGGATGAAGCGGCCGCTGCTGAGCCTCCGGGGCAGCGCCGACTCCAGCAGTTCCTGGAGTTCCTCGCGGGCCCGCCGGGTCTGCGGGTCGTCGGCGAGCGCGGTCAGCACGGTCACCCACGGCAGGTCCCGTGCGTCGAAGGCCCGCAGCCGGTCCAACGCCCCGCGGTCGTGCAGGATCCAGGGGTCGATGACGAGGATCCACGGGCTGGTGGTCTCGCGTCGCCCGAGGAAGACGTCCTCGGCCTCGTCGTAGGTGCGGATCTCGGGGGCGAAGCCGAGGTTGCGGGCGAGTTCGGCGGTGCGTTCGGCCAGCGGGATGCTCAGGCCGTCGCTGAAGGGCTGCCAATCACGGGGCTCACGCCCGTACTTGGTGTCGCTGCGGCCCGGTGGCAGGTGGTGGATGTCGGGAGCCAGCACGGCGATGCCCAGGGGATGCCAGAAGGAGGTGTCGAACGCGTCAGGCACGTCAAGATCGGCGAACTCGGCCTCGCCCGGGGCGGGTTCGGGGGAGCCAAGCGCGGCCTCCACGACGCACTGGGCGATCCGGCGGACGCACTGGTCGTAGTAGTCCGAGCCACCGGGATACTGCCGCAGCCCGTACAGGCCGCCCTTGGCGTAGCGGCTCAGCGCCTCGGGGTCGACGTGGGTCGGAGTCGTCGCCCGGTCGGGTGAGGGCAGCCCCAGATCGACGGAGAGCGGGCGCGCGGTAGTGGGAACGGGCGTCCACAGGACCGGGACGAGGGTGCCTCGGCGGGCGCGGTTGACGAACGCCGTCCACTGCCGGCCGCAGTAACCGTCGATGAAGTAGCGGCGAGTGATCAGCGGTACGAAGCAATGGCTGCTCTGCAGGGCCCGGGCCATGGCGGGGCCGCCACGGTCGGTGGCGTCCAGATAGCCGAGGGAGGGGAGCGTGAGGGAGCCGCTCAGGCCGGCGACCGCCCTGAGCAGATCCGCGTGAAACTCCTCCACGTCCTTGTCCGGCTCCAGGTCCTCCGCCTCCGAGTCACCACCGGGCACGGGAGCGGGGGCGTAACTGAGGAAGAAGTAGGGCGCCTTGCGTCGCACGCGTCGTGCGGAACGGCTGTCATGCATCGGGTTCCTCCCCCGCCGATCCGTCCATGGAGTCGAAGAGGTCGTCGAAGAGAGCTGGGTCGCAGGGTTCGAGGCGGGAACTGACCGCCACGTCGGCGATTTCCTGGGCCAGTTGGAAGGCGATCCCGTTGGCGGTCTGGTGGCGCCCGTGACTGTACAGGCCGAGCAGCCCGTACCGGCCGTAGTCGGACTTGAAGTCCTGGTGGACGTACTGCACATCGGCATAGGGCGGGGGGATCTCGTCGGACCGCAGCGGGGCCCACAGGACCGGCACTATGGCGTTGCGGGTGAACGTACCCCGGTCGCGCTGGAGTTGCTGCCGCCGCTCGAAGCACTCCCATTCCAGGGCGCACCACTTGCTGGCGAACAGCCTTTTGGACAGGACCGGTACGAGGACCTGGCAACGGGCGAGACGGTCCTTCAGCTCGGCCTTCCAGCCGGTGCCCACCGGGATCCGCTGGTCGAGGTAGACCGCGTCGATCCCAGCGCGCAGGTCGGTGAGTTGCCTCAGGTGTCTCGACAGTTTGCCGTGGAAGCGCACGAGAAGCTCGTCCGGCGGTTCATGCGACTCCGGTGACTCGGGGTTGCGCCCGTAACTGAGGAACCCGTACGGCTCCTGAACGCTGGCGCGGGGCTGGTGATCAGGCACGGTCGGCCTCCACGGGGAGGTCTTCGGGCCGGGTGCGGCACTTGGCCAGCCAGTCGCCGGCGGCGTCCACCGCCCAGCGCAGCGGGAACAGTCTGCTGTCGGCGGCGCCGATCCGGCCCCGGGCGACTGGACCGTCCGGGGCCGGATCGGCGGCCTCCAGGCATCGGCCGAGTGTGCCGAAGTCGCTGTCGTCCAGGGCGACATCCACGTAGTTCAGCCAGCGCGGGCCGTCCTGCGTCAGCACCCGGCAGTCGTAGCGGCGGCGTGGTGGGTGCGGTTGCCGGTACTCGGCGAGATGGAACGCCGAGCAGGTCTCGTAGCCGACGCCCAGCAGCAGGACGTATGCCTCCTCCTCGTACAGCCTGCCCAGCGGGGACCGCTCGCCGAGCAGGCAGTCCAGGGGGTGGTCGCGCGTGATGCGGGCAGCCCTTGGTCCGAGCACGGCGAAGGACGCCTGCGGGTGAGTGCTGCGCGTGGCTCCCGGAGTGACCCGCACCTCCTCCGCCAGCCGTCCCATGCCTTGCGAAGGCGTAGAAGCCGCGCAGAAGGGCTCCATGTGTTCACGGTAGGACAGAAGTTGAAGTGGTGTCAGGTCTCGCGTCATGTGGAGATACGCCCGTGATGTCAGCGAGTTCCCCTCGGTGAACGTGGGCACCACGAGCGTGCCTCCGGGGCCGAGCGCGTCCCGGAGGGCACTCAGCACCGCCCTGCCGCCGCCGCGCACCGGGCCGACGGACCGCAGTGAGGAGTGGAGCAGCAGGGTCGTGCCCTTCTCCACGCCGAGTTCGCGGAAGTGGGCGGAGAGCACTGCCGCTGTTCTCATCCGGTTGTCAGCCGCGCAGCCGGTCGGCCATCCGGAGGCCGGCCGCGGTAAGGCCGTCGTACGGAATCGCCCTGGCCGGAAGGCGGTCCAGGTACGCCGACCGCAGCAGCTCCCTGGCCTCGTCGCTCCCGGCGAGGTCGAAAAGGTCGGACAGGGCGTTGAACTTCATCTGCTGCACTCCCTCCACGACGAGAGCGGCCAGCGTCACGGCGGTGTCCGGCAGCGCCACTCCCAGGGCTCCGAAGGCGTACGGGTCGACGGCCACCAGCCCGTGCGGGCCGGTGCCGCGCAGCGGCGTGCACGCCGTGAACAGGGCGCGGACTCCGGGGCCGCGGCCGGCGTGACGGGCGCGCAGATGTACGGCCGCCTCGGTGAACAGCCGAAGCCAGAGGGCGTGTTCGGCCTCGTCCAAGGTGGGCGCCGAAGGGGTGGAGAACCCGTCGCGGCAGGGGTCGGCGTCCTCCACGAGCACGCTGAACTCCCGTGTGGCCAGGCGGCGTACCGGGTGCCAGACGAAGCCGGAATCGGCCGCCTCGGTGAGCGGACGGGGGGTCCGGTCCGGTCCGGCGGCGACCAGCAGCCGGCCCGCGCGGGCGAGCAGGGTGACCGGTCCGGGGCCGTCCGGCAGCGTCAGGTGCCCGGTTCCGGGCAGATGCGCCTGCGCGGCCCCCTCCGGCAGATCGACGCGCAGGTCGGTACCGGCCCGGAGCGCCACCGCCACGGCGATCTCACCGAGCCGCTGCCGTACGGCGGTCGCCGGCAGCCGCCCCTCGGCACTGCGCACCGCCCAGGTGCCGAGGTGGGGGTGGCGGACGGTCTGCGCGGTCTGCACGGGTCGGTGCCGGTCGAGGTGGGCGAGGGCGCGCGCCTCGGGCCCGGGGTGACGGGCGCACACGGCGGCGAGGAGCATCCGCCGGACGCTGGCCTCGGCCTCGGTGAGGGCACGCAGTGCGGCGCTGTCGCCGTCGCCCGCGGCGAGGGAGTCGAAACCGTGGGCGGTCAGCGTGTGTGTCCGGCGCGCTGGACGCGGACGCGGGGCGCTCAGCACATGGCCGATCAGCCGGAAGAGGTCCTCGCAGTAGACGGAGGGGTTGTCGAAGCCGTTGGCGGCACGGTGGCGGTGCCCGTACAGGCCGCCGCCGCAGATCCGGACCACGGAACAGTCCCGGCACTGTCGGCTCAGCCGGTCCACTCCCCCGCTCTGGGCCAGGAAGCCCGGGTGGGCGGCCGCCTCGTCGAAGGAGTTGCGCAGGACGTGGAAACCGGTGCTGGGCGCCCCGGGGCCCGCCGTCTTGAGCCAGTCGGCCTGCTCGATCTCGCCGTCTGTCTCGACGACGACCAGGTCCGGGCTGCCGAGGCCGAGCGCCTCGGTGAAGGACTCCTGGCCGTCCCGGCCGGCCTCGATCGAGTCGAAGAGCCGGACCGGGAAGGGCCGACCGTCGGCGGCCCAGCGGTCGTGGACGGTGATCAGCCAGCGGGCGTGGGCCGCTGGGCGCGCGGGTTCTCGCGGTGGCGGCTGATCCCACGTGGCGTGCGGGAGCAGGAAGTCCACCCGCGGCGGATCGAGCGCGGCGAGGGCCTCGTAGACGGCGACCGGATCGTTCTGCACGTCGATGGTGCACAGCAGGCCGGCGAAGGCACTGCGGTGCTCGGGCGAGCCGATGAGCCGGACGGCCCTGACCACGGCGTCGTACGATCCGCCGCCGCCGGCGCGCTTGCGGTGGCGGTCGTTCGAGGCGCGGTCGCCGTCGAGGGAGATGCCGGTGCTGATCCGCTCGCGGACCAGCATGCGGCACGTCGACTCGTCCAGGCGCAGGCCGTTGGTCTGCATGTGCAGGTCCAGTGCGCACACGCCGTCCAGTGCGGAGCGCAACTCCTGTGCCATCCGGGCCAGCCGCCCGGGCCCGGCGAGCAGGGGTTCGCCACCGTGCAGGACGACGTGAACGCCCGGGAGCTCGGGGTGGGCCCTGGCGTGTTCGGCGATCCGGGACACCACTGCCGCCGCCACCTCGTCCGGGATGACCCGCGGCCGACGGCGCCAGCTCTGGTCGGCGTGGCGATACACATAGCAGTGGTCACAGGCCAGGTCGCACCTGCTGTGCATCTTCAGGACGAACTGGCGGAATGCTCTTGTCCCTGCGGTCATCGGCCCTTGGCGTCCGGGGCGGTCAGATGCTGGAGTTGAAGCCGGAGCCCGGCTGCCGACGGGAGGGCAGCAGCCTGTTGAGCGTGTGCCGGTCGATCGCGCCAGGGTCGTCCAGAGGTACGGCGCCCCAGTCGGGAATCTTCGTGGCAAGCGGCTCGGTCGCCGCTCCTAACTCGTCCAGAAGTGCAGCGGACGCCTCTCCGCTGTTCGTCATTGCGGTCTCCTTCGCCGGTCCGTGAATCGCGCCGGTCGGATCGTCACCGAGTGGAATCGCACTGAGCAGTTGAGAGGTGGCTCGTCGTCACCACTCCCCCATCATCGTGGCCGCTTCCGGTCGGACACAAGGGCGGTAAAGGTACCTTACGAGCCAGCTTCCTCCAGGCAAGAGTCAATTCCGGTCAGGGCGGAGCATGTTGCGAACACAGGGCGGCCCCCGCGCAAGGCGCCGGAGCACCGCGCAGGGGGCCGTTGCGGGTAGCTACTCCGCGTTGCCGTGAGTCGACCTCGCCGCGTCCCTCGCCAGCCGACTGTGCGACCGCCCGTACAGGAAGTACACGACAAACCCGAGCACCATCCACCCCGCGAACCGCAGCCACGTCTCGGTAGGCAGGTTGAGCATCAGCCACAGCGACGCCAGCACCGACAGGATCGGCAGGACCGGGACCCACGGGGTGCGGAAGGCGCGGGGCAGGTCGGGGCGGGTGCGGCGGAGGATGATGACGCCGATCGCCACGACCACGAACGCGAACAGGGTGCCGATGTTGACCAGTTCGGCGAGTTCGCTGAGCGGGGTGAAGCCGGCGACGATCGCGATGATCACGCCGAGCAGGATGGTCGGGCGGTGCGGGGTCTTGAAGCGCGGGTGGACGTGGGAGAAGAAGCGGGGCAGCAGGCCGTCGCGGCTCATCGCGAAGAAGACGCGGGTCTGGCCCAGCAGCAGGATCATGCAGACCGTCGTCAGGCCGACCGCCGCGCCGAAGCTGATGAATCCCGCGTACCAGGGGTGTCCGATGGCCTTGAAGGCGTCCGCGAGGGGGGCCGTCACCGACAGGTCGGTGTACTTCTGCATGCCGGTGACGACGATCGACACGGCCACGTAGAGCGTCGTGCAGATGAGCAGGGAGCCGAGGATGCCTCTCGGCATGTCCCGCTGCGGGTTCCTCGTCTCCTCCGCCGCCGTCGCCACCACGTCGAAGCCGATGAAGGCGAAGAAGACCACCGAGGCGGCCGTGAAGATGCCCATCACGCCGAAGTTGGAGGGTGCCCAGCCGAACATCAGCTGGATCAGCGGGGCTTGGAGGCTGCCGCCCGCCTCGACCGCCTGTGACTTCGGGATGAACGGGTCGTAGTTGTCGCCCTTGATGAAGAAGGCGCCCGCGATGATGACGACGAGGACCACCGTCACCTTGACGGCCACGACGATCGTCGTCACGCGCGCGGAGAGCTTCGTGCCGAGCACCAGGATGCCGGTCAACACGAGTACGAGCGCCGCCGCGAGGATGTCGAAGCCGAAGCCGTGGGCGCCGTCCCGGCCGCTGAGCGCCTCCGGCAGATGCCAGCCCGCGTTGTCGAGGAGCGAGGCGATGTAGCCGGACCAGCCGACGGCGACCACCGCCGTGCCGAGCGCGAACTCCAGGACCAGGTCCCAGCCGATGATCCAGGCGGGCAGTTCGCCCAGGGAGGCGTACGCGAAGGTGTACGCCGAGCCGGCCACCGGGACGGTGGAGGCGAACTCGGCGTAGCAGAGCGCGGCGAGCGCGCAGACGACGCCGGCGACGACGAAGGCCAGGGCGACCGCCGGGCCGGCGTTGTTCTTGGCGACCGTGCCGGTCAGGACGAAGATGCCGGTGCCGATGATGACGCCGACACCGAAGACGGTCAGATCCAGCGCGGAGAGGGACTTCTTCAGCGCGTGTTCTGGTTCCTCGGTGTCGCGAATGGACTGCTCGACTCTCTTCGTCCGGAAGAGTGTGCTGCTCACGGGCGTACCTCCCACGCTGTCTCGTCCTCGACATGATCGAGAGGGGGCGTACTGCGTATGCCCCGGCGCGTGGGGATTCACGCAAATGGGCCGGTCGTACCACCCTTCACGGTGGTACGACCGGCCCATTCAGGCGTGTCAGTCGCGCGCGGGCTCCGGTTCCTCGGCCGCCGCCGCGCTGCTGTACTTGCCGTCCAGCTTCGCGACCAGACCGGTGACCTGGCGGGCGATGTCCGGGGCGGTCAGGCCGATCTCCGCCATCACCTCGGCGCGCGAGGCGTGGTCGAGGAAGCGCGGCGGGATGCCGAAGTCACGCAGCGGGACGTCGACGCCGGCGTCGCGCAGGGCCTGGGCGATCGCCGAACCGACGCCGCCGACGCGGGAGTTGTCCTCGACGGTGACGACCACGCGGTGGCGTTCGGCGAGCGGGGCCATGGCCTCGTCCACCGGCTTGACCCAGCGCGGGTCGACGACGGTGGTGGTGATGCCCTGCTTGTCGAGGAGCGAGGCGATCTCCAGGCACATGGGGGCGAGGGCGCCCACGGAGACCAGGAGCACGTCCGGGGTGTCCGTGCCGGGCTCGCGCAGGACGTCCATGCCGCCGACGCGTCCCACGGCGGGTACGGCAGGGCCCACGGCGCCCTTCGAGAACCGTACGACCGTCGGCGCGTCGTCGACCTGCACGGCCTCGCGGAGCTGGGCGCGGACCTGGTCGGCGTCGCGCGGGGCGGCCAGGCGCAGGCCCGGGACGACCTGGAGGATCGACATGTCCCACATGCCGTTGTGGGAGGCGCCGTCGGTGCCGGTGACGCCCGCGCGGTCCAGGACGAAGGTCACGCCGCACTTGTGCAGGGCGACGTCCATGAGGACCTGGTCGAAGGCGCGGTTGAGGAAGGTGGCGTAGACGGCGAAGACCGGGTGCAGGCCACCGTGGGCCAGGCCCGCGGCGGACACCGCGCCGTGCTGCTCGGCGATGCCGACGTCGTAGATCCGGTCCGGGAAGGTGTCCGCGAACTTCTTCAGGCCGACCGGCTGGAGCATCGCCGCCGTGATGGCCACGATGTCCCTCCGCTCCTTGCCGAGCTGCACCATCTCGTCGCCGAAGACCGAGGTCCAGTCGGCGCCGGAGGCCTTGATCGGCAGGCCGGTGTCGGGGTGGATGGGGCCGATGCCGTGGAAGCGGTCGGCCTCGTCCTGGAGGGCGGGCTGGTAGCCGCGGCCCTTCTCGGTGAGGACGTGGACGATGACCGGGCCGCCGAAGCGCTTGGCGCGGGCCAGCGCGGACTCCATGGCCTCGATGTCGTGGCCGTCGATGGGGCCGACGTACTTCAGGCCGAGGTCCTCGAACATGCCCTGCGGGGCGATGAAGTCCTTCAGGCCCTTCTTGGCGCCGTGCAGGGTCTCGTAGAGGGGCTTGCCGACGACCGGGGTGCGCTCCAGGAGGTCCTTGCCGCGGGCCAGGAAGCGCTCGTAGCCGTCGGTGGTGCGCAGGGTCGCCAGGTGGTTGGCGAGGCCGCCGATGGTCGGCGCGTAGGAGCGCTCGTTGTCGTTGACGACGATGACCAGCGGGCGGTCCTTGGCGTCGGCGATGTTGTTCAGCGCCTCCCAGGCCATGCCGCCGGTGAGGGCGCCGTCACCGATCACGGCGACCACGTGGTCGTCGCGCTGCTGGATCTGGTTGGCCTTCGCGAGGCCGTCGGCCCAGCCGAGGACGGTCGAGGCGTGGCTGTTCTCGATGACGTCGTGCTCGGACTCGGCCTGCGAGGGGTAGCCGGACAGGCCGCCCTTCATCTTGAGCCGGGAGAAGTCCTGACGGCCGGTGAGCAGCTTGTGGACGTAGGACTGGTGTCCGGTGTCCCAGAGCACCTTGTCCTTCGGGGAGTCGAAGACACGGTGCAGGGCGATGGTGAGCTCGACCACGCCGAGGTTCGGGCCGAGGTGGCCGCCGGTCTTGGAGACGGCGTCGACGAGGAAGGTCCGGATCTCCTCTGCCAGCTGGTCCAGCTGCTCCAGGCTGAGCCGGTCCAGATCGCGCGGTCCCCTGATGCGGGTCAGCAGCGGCACCCGTGCCTCCTTGCAGTAGAGCTGTTGCCGGGCTTGTCGAGTCTAATGTTCCGCCTTTGCGGACGGCGCTCGGGAGGTGCGTCATACGTCACGCGATCGGCTGTACCCACGATCCATCGTTCGTACGACATGAAAACGGCCCGGCGCTGTATTTTCAGCGCCGGGCCGTTCTCGGACGTGCTAGCCGCGACCGGCGGCCTTCTGGCTGCGACGCGACACCGAGTCGATGACCACGGCGCCGAGCAGAACGCCACCGGTGATCATGTACTGGATCGACGTGTTCATGTTCAGCAGGTCGAGACCGGTCTGGATCGACTGGATGACCAGCATGCCGAGCAGGGCGGACCACACGTTGCCGCGACCGCCGAACAGCGACGTACCACCGATGACGGCCGCCGCGATGGCGAGCATCAGCGTGTTGCCGCCACCGGCGTTCAGCGTCGCCGACGCCGTCTGACCGGCGAAGAACATACCGCCGATGGCCGCGAAGCCACCGGAGATCGCGAACACGGTGATGCGGATCGCCGGCACGTTGATACCGGCACGACGGGCCGCCTCGATGCCGCCGCCGACCGCGAAGACCTTGCGGCCGTACGTCGTACGACGCAGCACGAAGTCCACGATCACCAGCGAGGCGAGGAAGATCACCAGCGCGTTGGAGACACCGGCGGCGTTGTTCAGCACGACCGCCGCGGCGAACGCGGCGACGGCGAGCGCGCCGACCCGGATCAGGATCTCGCTGGTCGGCCGGAACGGCACACCCGCGACCTTGCGGCGGCGCTGGTCCATCAGGGAGCCGATCAGCATGGACGCGACGGCGAGGCCGGCCAGGAGGTAGGCGCCGACGATGGCCTGGTCCATGAAGAACGAGCTCTGGCCGAGCAGCTGGATCGGACCGCTGTCGGACGGGATGTTGATCGTGCCGCTGTCGCCGAGCAGCCACAGCATCAGACCGTTCCAGCCGAGGAAGCCGGCCAGGGTCACGACGAACGCCGGGACGCCGATCTTGGCGAAGAACCAGCCGTGCAGGGCGCCGATGGCGACACCGGTCACGATGGCGAGGATCAGGGCCAGCCACTGGCCCATGCCGTGGTTGACCACGAACACCGCGAAGATCGTGGACGCCAGACCGCTGACCGAACCGACCGACAGGTCGATCTCGCCGAGCAGCAGCACGAACACCAGGCCGATGCTGAGCATGCCCGTGGCGGCCATGAAGTAGCTGATGTTGGACAGGTTGTCCGCGCTCAGGAACAGGTCGTTCTTCACCTGGAAGATCGTCCAGATGACGATCAGGCCGACGACCACCGGCAGCGAGCCGAGCTCACCGCCCTTCACCTTGCGCTTGAACTCGGTCCAGTAGCCCTTGAGACCCTCTTCGCGGATCAGCAGGCGCGGGTCGACGACCGAGACCGGAGCGGCCGTGGGGTCGTCGGCCGGGGCGACGGTGGTCTGTTCCTCGACCACGCCGTCCGTCTTCTCTACCTTCGACGTGTCGCTCACTTTGCCGCCTCCGTGCTGCGACGCCCCGCACGACGGGTCACGGCGTTGTCCGTGGCGCCCGTGATGGCGGCGATGATCTCTTCGTGGGTGGTGTCCTTCACGGAGAAGGAACCGTTGTTCTTACCCAGGCGCAGCACGGCGACGGTGTCGGCGACAGCCTTCACGTCGGCCATGTTGTGGCTGATGAGGATGACACCGAGGTTGCGCTCGCGCAGCCGCTCGACGAGGTCGAGGACCTGCGCGGTCTGCTCGACACCGAGGGCGGCGGTGGGCTCGTCGAGGATGACGACCTTGGGGTCACCGATGAGGGCGCGCGCGATGGCGACGACCTGACGCTGGCCACCGGAGAGGCTCGCGATCGGGATGCGGACGCTCGGGATGCGGATGGAGAGCGTGGACAGCAGCTCGCGGGCCTTCTGCTCCATCGTGACCTCGTCGATGACGCCGCGGTGCAGCAGCTCGCGTCCGAGGTAGAGGTTGCCGACGACATCGAGGTTGTCGCACAGCGCGAGGTCCTGGTAGACCGTCGCGACGCCGAGTCCCTGGGCGTCGTGCGGCCGGTTGATGCTGACCGGCTTGCCGTCCCACTCGATGACGCCCTCATCGATGGGGTGGACACCGGCGATCGTCTTGACCAGCGTGGACTTTCCTGCGCCGTTGTCGCCGACCAGGGCGACTACTTCTCCGGCGTGGACCTCCAGTTCGACGTCGGTGAGTGCCTGAACCGCACCGAATCGCTTGGAGACTCCGCGCAACGCCAGCACGGGCGTAGCGGACACGTGAACCATCTCCTTCGCCGCCTGACCGGCGGGGATGCCGCGCTTGGGGTAAGACGCGGAGGATGTGCTCGAAGCACAGATCTACTAGATGAACTTGCGCGCAGTCCGGCCGAGTTGGCAACGGGCGCGCACGGGTTGCTTCCGTCCGGCGCCCGCCCCGCAGCGGGGTATGGAGGCGGGGTGGGCGCCGGAGGGGCTTGCACCTGCCGACGGGGCGTGCCGTGGCTCAGGCACGCCCCCGAAGGCGGTGGGTTACTGCAGGCCGGCCTTCTTGCACGCGGCGGCGTAGGCCGAGGTGCAGATCTGGTCGACGGTGTACAGCTTGTCCTTGACCACCGTGTCGTTGATGTTCTTCACGGTGACGGAGACCGGGGTCAGCAGCTGCGACGGGACCTTGTTGCCGGAGCCGTTGGTCATGGTCGTGGTGGCGAGGTCGTCGATGCTCTTGCCCTCGACCAGGTTGACCGCGAGCTGGGCGGCGGCGTCGGCCTCGGGCTTGAAGGCCTTGTAGACCGTGCTGGACTGGGTGCCGGCGACGATGCGCTGGATACCGGCGAGCTCGGCGTCCTGGCCCGTCAGCGGGATGCCGGAGATGCCGGAGCCCTTGAGGGTGTTGGCGATACCACCGGCCATGCCGTCGTTGGCGGCGTAGACGCCCGCGATGTTCTTGGCGCCCAGCTGGGTGATGGCCGCCTTCATCTTCTGCGCGGCGATCGAGTCCTTCCACAGGCCGGACTGCTCGTAGGCGATGTCGACCTTGCCGTCGAGGACGCTGTGGGCGCCCTTCTTGAACAGCGCGGCGTTCGGGTCGGCGTCGTCACCGTTGATCATGACGACCTTGGCCTTGGGGGTCGCCTTGGAGCCGAGCGAGTCGAGCAGGGCCTGGCCCTGGAGCTGGCCGACCTTCTCGTTGTCGAAGGAGACGTACGCGGAGACCGGGCCCTGGGCCAGACGGTCGTACGCGATGACCTTGACGCCCTTCTTGACCGCGGCGTCGATCGAGGACTTGATGGCGGCCGAGTCCTGGGCGGAGATCGCGATGACCTTGACGCCCTTGGTGACCATGGTGCTGACCTGCTGCGCCTGCTTGGCCGCGTCCGCTCCGGCGTTCGCGTAGGAGACGGAACAGTCGGAGCACAGCTCCTTGACCTTCGCCTCGAACAGCGGCTTGTCGAACTGCTCGTAGCGGGTGGTGACGCTGTCCGGCAGGAGCAGGCCGATCGACTTGTTGCCCGAGCCGGAGCTGCTGCCGCCGCCGGAGTCGTTGTCGTCGCCGGCCTTGCCGCAAGCGGCGGCCGTGAGGGCGAGGGCCGAGACCAGAACGGGGACAGCCGCACGACGCATAAGCGTGTTCACTTCAGAAACCTCCCTGACGAGGCCGCGTCGTTGCGGCCGAGGTGGCTGGAAGTCAACTCGGCCACACGTGCGACGTCAAGAAGTAAATACTTAACGGGTTGGCAACGGCGGGTTTCGTTCTCTAAGTGAAGGCAGGAGCCGCTGAGTGCAGCGTGCCGTCCAAAAGGGTCGAATCACCCATCTCGCTGAGCGCGAGAGCGAGTGCTCCGAGCACCTCCGCACGGCCTCCAAGTGCCCCCGGGAGAACGGTGAGTTGACGTGCCGCGCTGGGAATGGCGTAGCGGCTGACGGACTCCCTGATGGGCCCGAGAACCAGCTCGCCCGCCTCGGCGAGATCACCGCCGAGGACCACCCTGCTCGGGTTCAGGAGATTGCAGAGATTGGCCACTCCACTGCCGATATGGCGGCCGACGTCGGCGATCACCCGACGGCAGCCAGGATCTCCGTCCCTGGCCAGCCGCACGACGCCTTCCATCGTCAGGTCCGTGCCGTGACTGGACTGGAGGAGCGGCAGCACGTAGCGCGCGGCCGCGAAGGTCTCCAGACAGCCACGGTTTCCACAGCGGCAGACCGGGCCGGATTCATCAAGAGTAATATGCCCGATTTCTCCCGCTGTGCCACCCGGACCGCGGTAGATCTTGCCGTCGATGACCAGACCGGCGCCGACACCGCTCGCGACCTTGATGTACGCCAGGTCTCTGACGCCTCTGCCGCTGCCCCAGACCATCTCGCCGAGGGCGCCCAGGTTGGCGTCGTTGTCGACGTGCACGGGGACGCCCAGGCGGCCTCCCAGCTCCTCGGCGGGCTTGGTGCCGATCCAGCCCGGCAGGATCGCGGAGGAGCCCAGGGAGCCGGACTCCAGGTCGATCGGGCCAGGGACACCCAGGCCCACTCCGGCGATCTTCGACCGGTCCACGCCCGTTGCTGCGATCAGGCGGTTGACCAGCTCTTCGGCCCGGTCGAAGCCCTGTGTGGAGGAGGCGTCCACGTCCAGCGGCTCGGACTCCTCGGCCAGCACCTGGTGGGCCAGGTTGCCGACGGCGACCCGTAGGTGCGTATGGCCGAAGTCGACGCCGATGACGATGCCGGCGTCGCCGCTGAGCGAGACGCTGCGGGCCCGGCGGCCACCGGCCGATGTGGGCGTGACCTCGACGGTTCCGCCGTCCTTGAGCTCCCGCACGATGTTGGAGACGGTGGCCGCGGACAGACCCGTGGTCCGTGCGATCTCCGCCTGGGTGAGCGACCCGGCCAGCCGGACGGCCCGGACGACCCGTTCCAGGTTGGCTCGGTGCAGCGACGACTGCGACCCCGGAGTCTCCACGACGACCTCCTGCGCGCGGGACCGCATCGATGAGGCCCCGTCTATGTCCAACTAGTGAACTCTAAGCTGAGCCGTTCGGGTCGCCTCCCGTCAAGAGGTTGAACAGTATCCGGGCCGTGGACACGCCTCGGCGCACCGTCACCTGGGGCGGGGACGGTGCGCTCACGGGCGCTCTCGGAGCGCTACTTCAAGGTCGCGGACGTAAGGCCCGCCTGCACCTGGCGCTGGAAGGACAGATAGACGACCAGCATCGGGATCATCGCGATGGTCACCCCGGCGAAAAGCACCGGAAGGTCGGAGGCGTACCCCTGTTGCTGCTGGAGCTGGATGAGGCCCTGGGTGAGGACGTAGCGCTCGGGATCGTCACCGCTCTGCGGCTGCATGAGGACCGTCGGCAGGATGAACTGGTTCCACTGGCCGAGGGTGTTGAAGATGCCGACGCTGATCAGACCCGGCTTCGCCATCGGCAGCATCACCTGGAAGAAGGTGCGGCTGTGCGAGGCGCCGTCCAGGATCGCCGCCTCGAAGACGGCCGTGGGCAGGGTCCGGAAGAAGGCGTGCATGAAGAAGACCGTGAACGGCATCGAGTAGGCGACGTACACCAGGATCAGCCCCTGGTAGGTGTTCAGCATGTCCAGCCGCTTGACCATGAAGAACAGCGGGACGAGGGCGAGGAACACCGGGAACATCGCGCCGGCCACGAAGAAGAAGTACAGGAACCGGTTGCCCCAGAACTCGTAGCGGGCCAGCACGTACGCCGCCATCGAGCCGAACAGCATCGTCAGCGGCACGGAGAAGACCAGCACGATGACGGTGTTGAGGAAGTAGTCGCCGATGCCCTTGTCCCAGGCCCGTCCGAAGACGTCCAGCGACCAGTTCTGCGGCCAGCCGAGGGCCGAGCCGCCGATCTGGCCGTCGGTCTTGAAGGAGCTCAGGACCAGCCAGAGCAGGGGCAGGATGATCAGCAGGGCCCACAGGGCGAGGAAGCCGTGCGAGAAGACGTTCAGGACGACGCCCTCGCTGCGTTCGTCGCCGGGGCGGGCCGGGGTCTTGGCCACGGGCCGCCGCACGGGGGCGTCCGCCGTCTCCTTGATGGGTGCGCTCATCGTCGTATCTCTCCCGCTCAGAACTCGACGCGGTCGCGGCGGGTGACGCGCAGCATGACCACGGACAGGACCAGGGTGAGCAGCAGCATGACGACGCCCATCGCGCAGGCGTATCCGCTCTTGCCGAAGTACTGGAAGTTGCGCATCATCACGGTCGACATCACGTCGCTCTTGTGATCGGGACCGCCGCCGTAGGCGCCCATGTTCTGGGTCATCGAGGAGACGAGGACGAACATGTCCATCGCGACGATGCCCAGGTACACCCAGGCGGTCTGCACGCTCTCCCAGAGCAGCGGCAGGGTGATGCGGAAGAAGGACTGGTTGCGGCCGGCGCCGTCGATCAGGGCGGCCTCGTAGATGTCCTTCGGGATGGACTGCATGGCGGCGGAGAACAGCACCAGGTAGAAGCCGACGCCGTGCCAGACCACGGCGATCATCAGCATCCACAGCACCAGGTTCGGCTCGTTCAGCCATTCCATCGGATTCTGGGCGTCGACCAGTCCGAGTTTGATCAGGACGCCGTTGAGGAGACCGCCGCCGTCACTGCGGTACACGGCGTTGAAAAGCACCGCGACGATCGCCAGTGACAGCACCTGCGGAAAGAAGTAGACGATTTTGTAGAACGACGATCCGGCGACACCCGCGACCCCGCCGGCCCGGCTGCGCCCGCCCGCGTTCAGCATGAACGCGAAGAACAGGGCGAGCAGGATCGTGATCGCCGGGATGAAGATCAGGAACAGGATGTTGTGCCAGATGGCCTGCATGAAGACGTCGTCGTCGAACAGCGCCTTGTAGTTGTCCAGGCCGACGAACTTGAAGGTCTGCGACTGTCCCTTCCAGTCGGTCAGCGAATAGCCGAACGTCTGGATGTACGGCCAGATCACGAAGATCAGATAGAGCGCCACGGGGACGAACAGAAATCCCGCGACGAACCTGTACTGCCCTTTGCGCATTGGCGTTCCCTGCCCCTGGTGTCCTTCCCCGGGCCGGAGGAGTTCCGGCCCGGGGAACGGCGTCGGTCAGTCCCGGTGGTTCTTCTTGGAGGCCGGGTCCTTGGCCTGCTTGTCGACCGCGGCCTGGGCGCGCTTGAGCCACTCCTTGGGCTGGATGCGCTTGGCCATCAGCTCGTTGGAGGCGGCCTCGATCGCCGCTCCCATCTCGCTGTACCAGTCGACGTACAGGTAGCGGAAGGTGTTGTCACCCGCCGCCTTGGACGCCTCCACCGTGGACTGGGTCCCCGGGCGCAGCGTGACGCTGGAGTCCACGCCGTCCTTGAGGATGGTCAGCGAGTTGGCCTCCTTGGCGAACTGCGTCGCCCACTCCTTGGAGAGCATGCGCCGCATGAACTCCTTGGCCCCGGCGAGGTTCTTCGCCTTGTTCGGGATGATGAAGGGCTCGCCGGAGCCGGCCCGGATCGCCTCGAAGGGCAGCTTGCTGTCGGGCAGCAGCGGCATCGGCAGGAACTTCATGTCGAAGTCCGCCGGCGTCGTCTTGAGCTGCTCGTTCTCCAGCCAGGAACCGCAGGTGATGAACGCGGCCTTGTACTGGTTCCAGCGGGTCTGCGACTCGGTGTGGGTGAGGCCGTTGGTGCCGGGCATCAACAGGCCCTTCTCCACGACCTCGTAGATCGCCTCGACGCCCGCCTGGGCCGCGTCGGAGCCGACGAAGGCCTTGGGGTCGAGGTTGTCGATCGCCTTCATGGCGTCCAGGCCGCCGGTCTTGGCGATCAGGTCCATGATGGCCACGTTGATGTAGTACGGGTACTTGCCCTGGTGGGCGAGGCCGCCGATGCCCTGCTTCTTGGCGTCGGTGCAGATGGCGAGGAAGTCGTCCCAGGTCTTGGGCTCCTCCCAGCCCTTCTCCTTGAAGAGCTTGCCCGAGTACCACAGGCCCCAGACGGTGTAGATGTAGTTGAGGGCGACGACCTTGCCCTCGAACGTGCCCGGGTCGAGGGTGCCGGCGATGAGGGTGTCGCGGACCTTCTTGGAGGGGTCGTCGACCGACGGGGCGTCCAGCACCTCGGCGAGGTCGAGGAGCTGGCCGTTCTTGTTGAGGACGTCGACCTTGATCTGCTGGGCGCCGGAGTCGTCCACGATGTCCGGCGGGTTGCCCGCGTTGAAGCGGGGCTGGAGCTTGCCGGTGATCTCCTGCGTCCCGGTGTGGGTCGAGGTGATGCCGAGCTTCTTCTGGAAGTCGGCCTCCCACACCTTCGCGTAGTTGTCGCCGTAGCCGCCCTTGAAGATGACGACGTCGAGCTTGCTGCCCTTCTCGGCGCCGAAGGGGTTGTCCTTGGTGGTCTTGCCCTTGGGGGTGTCGCTGCCGGAGTCGTCGTCCCCGCCACCGCTGGCACACGCGGACAGGAAGCTCATGGTGGGTACGGTGATCAGACCGAGGGCGGCGGACCGCTTGATCAGATCACGGCGGCCGACGGAGCCTTTGTCGTTCTCGGCGGAAGTGGATCCCATGCTCAAGTCCTCGCCTTCTCCAGGACTCAGGCGGTGAACCGGATCCTCGCCGGGCACCGCGATCGGGTCACGCTGGGTCGTGCAGGAAGTGCGAACGTGCGGTTGCACGGATCAGTGAAGTGCCGACAGGTATAGTCCACTTCCCGCCAGCGGAGCAAGATCGAATGCAAGGTTGGCCATGGGTCTTTTCCGAGTTGAGACCTCCCGGAAATATGTGCGGGCTGTGCACCGAGCGATGGAAAAACCACCGACTATGCGCCCGAACGCCACACCCAACACCCTTGACATCGTTCACCACTTGGACCACAACTGATCCTTGCGCATCGAAGTCGACAACGTTGTCCACGACATGCAGGGAGCGTGTGGGTCCATGCGGCACAGACGGTGTTCGACCATGGTCACAGCGGTGGCTCTCGTTCTGGCGGCCGGCCCTCAGGCCGCCGCCCTGCCGGAGGCCCCGGCTGCCGCCGACCGGGCATTCGCCTCCTCCTTCGAGGCGGACGACCCCGCACCGGACTGGCTGAACACCCCGGAGCGCGCCTCCGGTGTCGACGGCGGCTACGGCAGCGGCATCCCGGGCAATGTCACCGACCACGTCACGGACGTCCGCGCGAGCGCCGAGAACACGGGCGGCGGCGAGGTGAAGGAGAACCTCGCCGACGGCGAGGCGGTCACCAAGTGGCTGACCTTCGCCCCCACCGGCTGGGCCGAGTTCGACCTGGACAAGTCGTACCGCATCGCCACATATGCCCTCACCTCGGCCAACGACTACGCCGAGCGCGACCCGAAGGACTGGACCCTTCAGGGCTCGGCGGACGGCAAGGACTGGAAGACCCTCGACACCCGCTCCGGCCAGACGTTCGACGAACGGTTCCAGACGAAGTCGTACGACCTCGCGGAGCCGGCCGAGTACGCGCACTTCCGTCTGGAGATCACGGCCAACCACGGCGCCGAGGGCATCCTCCAGCTCGCCGACGTGCAGCTGTCCACGGGCGGCGGCGCCGGGCCGGTCCCGCAGGACATGCTGTCGCTGGTCGACCGCGGCCCGAGCGGCTCACCGACGGCGAAGGCCCGCGCCGGGTTCACCGGGAAGCGGGCGCTGCGGTACGCGGGGCGGCACACGGCGGACGGGCGGGCGTACTCGTACAACAAGGTCTACGACGTGAACGTCGCCGTCGGCCCGGACACCCGGCTGTCCTACCGCGTCTTCCCGTCGATGGCGGACGGCGACCGGGACTACGACGCCACGAACGTGGCGGTGGACCTGGCCTTCACCGACGGCACCTATCTGAGCGGGCTCGGAGCGACGGACCAGCACGGGTTCGGGCTGTCGCCGCGGGCCCAGGGGGCCGCGAAGGTGCTGTACGTCAACCAGTGGAACAGCGTGGCCTCGCGGATCGGGTCGGTCGCGGCCGGGAAGACCGTCGACCGGATCCTGGTGGCGTACGACTCCCCGCGCGGTCCTGCGAGGTTCCGCGGCTGGCTGGACGACGTGCGGATCGAGCCGGTCGCGCCGGAGCGGCCGAAGGCCCATCTGTCCGACTACGCGCTGACGACCCGCGGCACCAACTCCAGCGGCGGCTTCTCGCGCGGCAACAACTTCCCGGCGACGGCCGTGCCGCACGGCTTCAACTTCTGGACGCCGGTGACCAACGCGGGCTCGCTGAGCTGGCTGTACGACTACGCGCGGGGCAACAACGACGACAACCTGCCGACGATCCAGGCGTTCAGCGCGAGTCACGAGCCGAGCCCCTGGATGGGTGACCGGCAGACGTTCCAGGTGATGCCGTCGGCGGCCCCCGGCGTCCCGGACACCGGCCGGGAGGCGCGGGAGCTGGCCTTCCGGCACGAGAACGAGACCGCGCGGCCGTACTACTACGGGGTGCGGTTCGAGAACGGGGTGAAGGCGGAGATGGCGCCGACCGATCATGCGGCGGTGCTTCGCTTCAGCTACCCGGGCGACGACGCGAGCGTCCTCTTCGACAACGTCACCGATCAGGCGGGGCTGACGCTCGACAAGGCGGCGGGGGTGATCACCGGCTACTCGGACGTGAAGTCGGGGCTGTCCACGGGCGCGACGCGGCTGTTCGTCTACGGCGTCTTCGACCAGCCGGTGACGGAGGGCGCGTCGCAGGGGGTGAAGGGATACCTGCGGTTCGACGCCCCGACGGTCACCCTGCGGCTGGCGACCTCGCTCATCAGCCTCGACCAGGCGAAGGACAACCTGCGGCAGGAGATTCCGGACGGTACCGCCTTCGAGACCGTACGGGACCGGGCGCAGCGGCAGTGGGACCGGCTGCTCGGCAGGGTGGAGGTCGAGGGCGCGACGCCGGACCAGCTGACGACGCTGTACGCCAGCCTGTACCGGCTGTACCTGTACCCCAACTCGGGCTTCGAGAAGGTGGGTTCGGAGTACAAGTACGCTTCCCCCTTCTCCCCCATGCCGGGACCCGACACGCCGACGCACACCGGTGCGAAGATCGTCGACGGCAAGGTGTACGTCAACAACGGCTTCTGGGACACGTACCGGACCACCTGGCCGGCGTACTCGCTCCTGACGCCCGGTCAGGCGGGTGAGCTGGTCGACGGGTTCGTGCAGCAGTACAAGGACGGCGGCTGGACCTCGCGCTGGTCCTCCCCCGGCTACGCCGACCTGATGACCGGCACCTCCTCGGACGTCGCCTTCGCCGACGCCTACGTCAAGGGCGTCGACTTCGACGCCGGGGCGGCGTACGACGCGGCCGTGAAGAACGCCACGGTCGTGCCGCCGATGTCGGGCGTGGGCCGCAAGGGCATGGAGACCTCGCCCTTCCTCGGCTACACGAGCACCGAGACGCACGAGGGCCTGTCCTGGGCGCTGGAGGGCTACCTCAACGACTACGGCATCGCGCGGATGGGCCGGGCGCTGTACGAGAAGACGGGTGAGAAGCGGTACGCGGAGGAGTCCGCGTACTTCCTCAACCGGGCGCAGGAATACGTGCGGCTCTTCGACCCGAAGGCCGGCTTCTTCCAGGGCCGCGACCTCGCGGGGAACTGGCGTGTCGAGTCCTCGGCGTACGACCCGCGGGTCTGGGGTTACGACTACACCGAGACCAACGGATACGGGTACGCCTTCACCGCCCCGCAGGACTCCCGCGGTCTCGCCAACCTGTACGGCGGCCGGGCCGGGCTGGCGGACAGGCTCGACACGTACTTCGCCACCCCGGAGACCGCCTCCCCCGACTTCGTCGGCTCCTACGGCGGGGTCATCCATGAGATGACCGAGGCGCGGGATGTGCGGATGGGTATGTACGGGCACTCCAACCAGGTCGCGCACCACGTGAACTACATGTACGACGCGGCCGGTCAGCCGTGGAAGACCCAGCGCAACGTCCGCGAGGTGCTGTCGCGGCTGTACGTCGGCAGCGACATCGGGCAGGGCTACCACGGCGACGAGGACAACGGCGAGCAGTCGGCCTGGTACCTGTTCTCCGCGCTGGGCTTCTACCCGCTGGTGATGGGGAGCGGCGAATACGCCGTCGGGTCGCCGCTGTTCACCAAGGCGACCGTCCATCTGGAGAACGGCGAGGACCTGGTGGTGCGGGCGCCGAAGAACAGCGACCGGAATGTGTACGTGCAGGGCCTGCGGGTCAACGGGCGTTCCTGGTCCTCGACTTCGCTCCCGCACACGCTGCTCTCGAAGGGGGCGGTGCTCGACTTCGACATGGGTCCGCGGCCGTCGACGTGGGGCAAGGACTCGGCGCCCGTGTCGATCACGCAGGACGACAAGGTGCCGAGCCCGCGGAGCGACGTCCTCAAGGGCGAAGGGGCGCTGTTCGACGACACGTCGGCGACCGAGGCCTCCGTGACCTCGGTGGACCTTCCGGTGTCCGGAACGGTCAAGGGCGTGCAGTACACGGTGACTTCGGCCGGGGACCGCACGAAGGCGCCGACCGGCTGGACGCTCCAGGGGTCGAAAGACGGCACCACGTGGGAGACGCTCGACCGGCGGTCCGGGGAGTCCTTCGCCTGGGACCGGCAGACACGGGCGTTCACCGTGGGGTCTCCGGGTACGTACGGGAAGTACCGCCTGGTGCTCGACGGTGCGGCGGTGGTGTCGGAACTCGAACTGCTCGGCTGAGCAGGGCTGTTGGAGGAATCATGCGGGGTGTCGATCCGGCCTGGCTGCCGGACGAGGTGTTCCGGCCGGTCGGCACCCGGCGGACGGTGATCCGCGGCTCGGGCCCCCTGGTGGACACGGTCCACGGGGAGCTGACGGCTGCGTGCGCGCGCTACGGGGGCGGTGTCTCGCGCGAACCCGGGCCGCACGAGCTGCTGTTGGAGCTCGACGGCTCCTTGGGCCCCGACGACTCCGAGGGGTTCACGTACGAGCGCGGCGCCGGACGTGCCACCGTCACCGCGTCCGGTGCGCGCGGGCTGCTGTACGGCTTCTTCCATGTCGTCCGGCTCGGCGAGGAGGCGTTCCGCGGCGAGCCGGTGCGGGAGAGCCATCGGCCGGCGGTGGGCCTGCGCATGCTGGACCACTGGGACAACGTGGCCGTGCACCCGGTCATGGGCCAGGTGGAGCGGGGTTATGCGGGCGGCTCGCTGTTCTGGGAGGACGGGCGGGCGCGCGGCGATCTGGACCGGGTGGCCGCGTACGGCAGGCTGCTGGCGTCCTGCGGGATCAACGCCGTGGCCGTGAACAACGTCAATGTGCACGAGACCGAAGCGCGGCTGCTGACCGACCGGATCGATGAAGTCGCAGCGCTGGCAGGGGTGTTCAGGGCCTACGGCATCCGGACCCATCTGTCGGTCACCTTCGCGGCGCCGATCGTGCTCGGCGGGCTCGCCACCGCCGATCCGCTCGATCCGCAGGTGCGGGCGTGGTGGGCGGCGGCGACCGCACGGGTGTACGAGGCGATCCCCGACTTCGGCGGGTACGTGGTGAAGGCCGACTCGGAGGGCCAGCCCGGCCCGTTCGCGTACGGCCGCAGTCACGCCGACGGGGCGAACCTGCTGGCCGCCGCGCTGGAGCCGTACGGCGGCACCGTGCACTGGCGGGCGTTCGTCTACGACCACCACCAGGACTGGCGGGACCGCACGACCGACCGGGCGCGGGCCGCGTACGACCATTTCACGCCGCTGGACGGGGAGTTCGCGGCGAACGCCGTGCTCCAGGTGAAGCACGGGCCGATGGACTTCCAGGTGCGGGAGCCCGTGTCACCGCTGATCGGTGCGATGCCGGGGACGCGGCTCGCGGTGGAGGTGCAGGCCACGCAGGAGTACACCGGGCAGCAGCGGCATGTGTGCTGGCTGGGGCCGATGTGGAGCGAGGTGCTGCGGTTCGAGCCGGAAGAGGGCTCCTCCGTCGGGGAGTTGGCGCGCGGCGGGCTCGTCGCCGTGTCGAACGTCGGCGACGACCCGTTCTGGACCGGGCATCCGCTGGCGCAGGCCAATCTCTACACCTTCGGGCGGCTGGCCTGGCGGCCGGACGCGGACGCCGGGGAGCTCCTCGACGAGTGGATCGGGCTCACCTTGGGGGCACAGGCCACGGCGGGCGTGCGGGCGGTCATGGCGGGTTCGTGGCGGACGTACGAGAAGTACACCGCTCCCCTCGGAGTGGGCTTCATGGTGCAGCCCGGGCATCACTACGGGCCGAGCGTGGACGGGTACGAGTACAGCCCGTGGGGGACCTACCACTTCGCCGACCGGGACGGGGTGGGCGTGGATCGCAGTGTGGCGTCCGGCACCGGGTACGCGGGGCAGTACGGCAAGCGGTGGTCCGAGGTGTACGAGACGGTCGCGTCCTGCCCGGACGAGCTGCTGCTGTTCTTCCATCATGTGCCGTACGGGCATGTGCTGAAGAGCGGGAAGACCGTGATCCAGCACATCTACGACACGCACTTCGAGGGCGTGGACGAGGTGGCGGAGGCCCGGCGGGAGTGGGACGCGCTGGCGGGGGTCGTCGATCCGGTGCGGCATGCGCGGGTGGCCGAGCTGTTCGAGGAGCAGCTGCGCAGCGCGCGTGAGTGGCGGGACCAGATCAACAGCTACTTCTTCCGGAAGTCCGGGGTCCCCGACCGGCACGGGCGGACTATTTACTGACAGATCTTGAGCGGCGTGCTTATGATGCCGCCGATGAAGAACTTCTCCTCGTTCGGATTGGGGGACTCGTTCGCTACAGGTGAGTGCTGATGACAGCCCACCTCGCGAAGGAGATTCCACCCCGCCTGTTGATGTGGCAGCGCGTGCGTGAGTACGCCGTGCCACTGTCCATGATCGAGACCTCGACGGTCCGGCGTACCGCCGGTGACTGGGCGGGCGCCTGTGCTGCCGCCCGGGTCGACGTCGATCTCGATCTGCGCGCCGTGCGCCGTCGCCACGGCACCGAAGTCACCGCTCGACTCCGTGCGGATCTGCGCCGGTTGGCGCCGGATCTGCTGCGCTGGCACATGCCCCGGATCGCCCCCGACGGGCGGCTCCGGCCGGGCCTGACACTCACGCTCGCCCGCTACCGGGGCGCCGTACCGCTCCAGTTGGTGGTGCGGACGCCGCCGGCCTGGGCGGACGCCGGGCAGCGGATGGCGCTCGCGGTGTGGGAGGAGTCCGGGGGCAGCGATCCCGGACATCATCCGCATCCGTATCCCGACCGGCGTTTCCGGTTCGATCTGCACCGGCATCTGTGGGATGCGGGGAGCAGTGGCGAGCTGGCGGCGCGCTGCGATGTGCCGCGCTGTGCCGACAACTCCTCGTGGGCCAGGGCTCGTTGGGCCCGCGAGGCCGAGGTGCTGTTTCGCGCCGACGGTCTTCCCCGTGGGGCCTTCACCGTGCGGCTCGGTCCGCGCAGTCGTGCCGTGCTGGAACTCGTCGCGCCCGACGACAGTCATGTGCCGACGGTCCGGCCGCTGCGCAAGGAGCCGCCTCCGCAGGAGGTCGCGGCGCTGCCGGTGCTGCCGGAGGCGGCGGCCCGGGTGCTGCCGGATCTGGAGCTGGTGCGGGCCGGGCTGGTACCGGTCGACCGGCTGCATCCGCTGGTCGCCGCCGCGTTGGCGGCGCACGGCCCAGCGATGGAGACGGTCGCCCCCGTCGCCGAGGTGCGCGATCCGCATCGCGTGGAGTGCCGGGGCGAGGTGCACCGGATCGCGCTGCGGGACGGCGTGCTCACTGCGGTCGATCACGACCCGGCCCAACTGCGCCGCGAGGAACTGCTGGTGGCGCTCGGCGGACCACCCCTGCCCTGTCTTCGCGCGATCGACGCCGTGCACCGGAATCCGGAGGAGCTGCCGGCGGTGCGGGAGCGCCTCGGCCACGGCGACGTCGTCGGGGCGTTGGCCGTCGTCGAGGGGCTGCTCGGCCCCGGTGCGGTGCTGCGTGACGGTCCGCTCCGGGAGGAGCTGGAGTCGGCCGCGGCCCGCCGTATCGACCACGGCCTCTACCGCTCTGGGCTGGTCCCCGAGCACCCCGCCGCAGGAGTGGCCGCGGAGGGGCGCCGTCCACGGCTCGACCGTCGAATCCCTCATGAGATGCGCCGCAAGCGGAACGGCCGCACTCGGCCGCGTATCGCGGTCTGACCCCAACTCCCCTTTGTCCGGGTCCCGTTCGGGACCTCTCACACCCCTCAGGTGATGCCCATGACTTCGCACGCCCTCCTGCCCGCCAACCCCCAACTCGCCCTCGCCGACGACCTGCTGAAGCTGCTCCGCACCACCAGCACCGAGCCCCGCCCCGACGACCAGCTCGAAGCGCTCACCCTCGCCGTCGCCGCCGACCTGCCCGTGCTGCTGTGGGGCGAGCCCGGTATCGGCAAGACCGCGGCGCTGACGCAGCTCGCCGAATCCCTCGACCTGCCGCTGACGACCGTGATCGCCAGCGTTCACGAACCGACCGACTTCTCCGGGCTGCCCATCGTCGGCGACGACCCCGCCGTGCAGGGGGTGCCGATGGCTCCGCCGCAGTGGGCCGTGGAGCTGGTCCGGGCCGGGCGGGGGCTGCTCTTCCTCGACGAACTGTCCACCGCCACCCCGGCCGTGCAGGCCGCGCTGCTGCGGGTCGTGCTGGAGCGCAGGGTCGGCGCGCTCCAACTGCCGCCGGGGGTAAGGATCGTGGCCGCCGCGAATCCGCGCGCGTCGGCGGCGGACGGCTGGGAGCTGAGCCCGCCGCTGGCCAACCGGTTCGTGCACCTGTACTGGGTGCACGACCGGGACGTGGTGGTGCGCGGCCTCGGCGGGGTGTGGCCCCGGGCCGAACTGCCCCGCCTTGAGCCGGAGCGGCTGGCGGAGGCGGTGGCGTTCGCGCGGCGCGCGGTCTGCGGCTTCCTGCACGCCCGGCCGACGCTGATCCACCGGCTCCCGAGCACCGAGACGCGGCGCGGTGGAGCCTGGCCCTCGCCACGCAGCTGGGAGACGGCACTGACCCTGCTGGCCTTCGGTACGGCGGCCGACGTCTCCCGTGAGGTGCTGGCGCTGCTGGTGCGGGGCGCGGTGGGTGACGGGCCGGGCCTCGAACTGCTCGCCCACCTCGACCGGATGGACCTCCCGGACCCGGAGTCACTGCTGGCCGACCCGCCGACCGCCGAGCTGCCCGAGCGCGGCGATCTGCGGCAGGCCGCGCTGGAGGCGGTGGTCGCGGCGGTCGGCGCCCGGCCGGAACGGGAGCGCTGGGAGGCGGGCTGGGCGGTGCTGGTCCGGGCCATGGAGACCGGCGCCCCGGATCTGCTGGTCGCGCCGGCCAAGGCCCTGGCCGGGCTGCGGCGCGACGAGTGGGAGGTGCCGGCGGCGGTGGAACGGCTGGCCAAGGTGGTCGGCATCGCCGACCGGGCGGAACGGTCGGTGGAGCGGGTGGAGGCCGGGCTGGGGGTGGGTCGATGACGGGGGGTGTGCGCGATGCGCGCCGAGGGGGCGGCGCACCTCGCCCTACGACGGGGGCCGCGCCGCGCCCCGTACCGCGCCCCATGTCGCCTCCTCCCCCGCCGCGCCCGGTGCGGGCCACGCTGCCGCAACCACCCGGAGAACCAGAGAGGCCAGGGGAACCACAACTCGCTCTGGACATGGAGAAGTTGCTCGCCGCTCGCCTGCATGCCGTCAAGGTCCGCCCCTACCTCGCCGTCGCCCTCTTCGCGCTCCACATCGTCGAGGACCGGTCCGTGCCGACGATGGCGGTCGACGCGCACTGGCGGTGCTATGTGTCCCCCGCCTTCGTGGCTCGCCTGCCGGTGGAGGAGCTGGCCGGCGTCTGGGTGCACGAGGTGTCCCATCTGCTCCGGGACCACCACGGCCGGGGCGAGCGCTACGCGCGGGAGAACGAGGAGTTCGGTCCCGGCGAGAGGCTGCGCCGCAACATCGCCGCCGACTTCGAGATCAACGACGACATCTACGGCGACGGCCTGCCCCGCCCCCTCGGCGCGGTCCTGCCGTCGCTGCTGGGCCTGGACGACGGCCTCCTCATGGAGGAGTACCTGCGGACGTCGTCGATGTCCGGGCTCGCCGCCGACCTGGCCTGGCTGGACTGCGGCAGCGGCGCCGACGGCCAGGCGCGGTCGTGGGAGCTGGGCGCCGACGGGGCGAACGGGCTGACCCGGCAGCAGCGCGACGCGGTGCGCTTCCGGGTCGCCGAGGGGATCAAGGGGCGGCCGGGTGAGGCTCCGGAGGGCTGGCGGCGCTGGGCCGACGAGGCGTTCCATCCGCCGCAGCCGTGGCGGCAGTTGCTGGGCTCGGCGATCCGCGCGGCGGCGGGTGCGCCGGGGGCGGGCGAGAACCACACGTACCGTCGTCCGTCCCGCCGCTCGGCCGCCGTCCCCGGCGTGCTGCTGCCGAGTCTGCGCCGCACCCCGCCCCGGGTGTGCGTGGTGATCGACACCTCCGGTTCGGTGAGCGATGCCGAACTGGGCAGCGCGCTGCTGGAAGTGGCGGCTATCGCACGGGCCGTGGGCGGCCGGCGCGACCTGGTCTCGGTGATCTCCTGCGACGCGGCGGCCGGGCTCGCCGCCCCGCTCTGCCGCGCCGAGGACATCGAACTGATCGGCGGCGGGGGCACGGACCTGCGCTCCGGCTTCACCCGGGCACTGCGTTCCCGACCCCGCCCGGACGTGATCGTCGCGCTGACGGACGGCCAGACCCCCTGGCCGTCCGAGGCCCCGCCCTGCCGGACCGTCGTCGGACTCTTCCCGCGTCCCGCGCGGGGCGTGAGCGAGCACGACCCGGACTACGTCCCGGACACCCCGCCGTCCTGGGCACGTGTCGTCGTCATCAACTGAGCAGGCGCAGCACGACCACGCCCGTCTTCCCGGTCATGCGGTGAAGTCCCTCTCGGTCTCGGCGATCACCGCGCGGCTGCCGTGCAGCAGGGACAGCAGCAGCGGGGTGGCCAGCAGGGCGGGCAGGGCCTCGGTCAGCAGGGCGGTCCCGGCGGCGGTCAGGACGAGCAGCGAGCCGGCGGCGAGGGTGGCGCGGCCGTGCCGGAAGAGGAAGTACGCGGCGAGGCGGGCGGTGTCGCGGGTGCGGAAGCTGAACAGGGAGGTCAGGACGAGTGCGTGCGCTCCCCAGAGCAGCGAACCGGCCCCGATCGCGCCGAGCAGCACCGCCCACCAGCGGGGCAGCCCGGACGCGGCGAAGTGGGTGAGCGTGAACGCGATGACCGTGAGCCAGGCCAGCAGCGGCGCCCACAGCCGCAGCGCGGGGAGCACGTTGAGCCGCCAGCCGCGCCGGTAGGCGCGGGCCGGGTGGAGGTCGGTGAGGTCGCGGGCGCGGTGGTGGAGGGCGTAGACGGCGGCGGAGGCGGCCGGGCCGAGCGGGAGCAGGCATACGGCGGCCAGGGGGAGGTTCGACGGATCGGCGCCCAGCAGGAGCAGGCCCGCGAGGCCGGGGCTCGCGGCGGCCAGCAGCAGGGCCTCGACCGTGAGGAGGGTGTGGATGAGGGCGGCGGCGCGGGAGAGGGAGCCGGCGCCGAAGGCGGCGGACGACGGTGCGCTCATCGCGGATCCGTCCGGGGGGTCATCGCGGGTCCCTGCCGAGCAGTCGGCGCTCGTCCGCCCACGCGGGGGCCTCGTCCACGACCGCGCTGACCTCGACCAAGGTCACCTCGTGACGGCTCAGCGTCAGGTCCAGCTCCACCCGGCCGTCCGCCACCGGCAGCCGCAGATGCCGTCGACCGGGCTCGGCCGCCTCGTGGAGTACGTCGAGCTGGTGCGGGCGCGGCGACCGGGGGCTGCCCATCCGCTGCCACGCCGTGCGGGCGTTGCCGTGCTCCTCGTCCACGCTGGACCGTCGTACGAAGGCCTCCCCCGCGGCGTTCAGAGGCACCGACAGCTTCAGCCGGTGCCGCTCCGGCCCCGGTGTCTGCCCGCTCGCGTCGACCGGTGCCCAGGCGAGGACGGTGACACGGCCGTCCGCATGCCGGGTGACCAGGTGGTCGTCGCCGCGGGCGAGCAGGTGGGTGCCCATGCGGGCCATGAACGCGTACAGGTGGTACGTCGGCTTCTTCACCTGCCGGTGGGTGAGCAGTCCGAAGCCGCCGTGGAAGAGCGCGGTCGGCGGACCGGCCTCCTCGAACATGTCGCTGAACGTCCAGTAGGAGAAGGAGTCGACGTGGTCGCCGCCGTGCGCGAGGACGGGGGCCAGGTAGGCGGCGTGGAAGGCGGTGTCGTGGACGGGGTTGTCGGGGCGGTAGGAGGAGTTGAACTCCGTGATGTGGACGGGCAGTCCGCCGAGGCGGGTGCCTTTCAGCAGGTCCCGGGGCGTGGCGAACTGGTCCAGCAGGTCCTGTGCGGGTTCCAGCGTCTGATACGTGCCGAAGGGCACGTGGTCCGCCGGGCCCGAGGTGTAGGCGTGCTTGGACACGAAGTCGACGGGCACGTCCCGGCGTTCGGCGAACTCGGCGAAGCGGCCCAGCCAGTCGTCCGCGCCGGGCGAGAGCGACGGGCCGCCGACCTGCAACCCGGCGTCGACGTCCTTCACCGCGGCCGCCGTCACCTCGTACAGCCGGTGATACTCCTGTTCGTCCGCGTTCTCCCAGAAGATGGACAGGTTGGGCTCGTTCCACACCTCGATGGGCCAGGTGCGCACCTCGTCGAGGCCGTAGCGGTCGACGAGGTGGGCGACGGTCGCCCGGACCAGGTCCGCCCACTCCTCGTAGGACCGGGGTGGGGTGACATTGCTCTTCCACCAGAAGACCGTCTGCTCACCCGACGCCAACTCCTCCGGCATGAAGCCCAGTTCGACGAACGGCCGGATGCCGAGGTCGAGGTAGGCGTCGACGACCTGGTCGACGTAGGTGAACGAGTGGTGGACGTGCCGGGTGCCCTGCCACTCGTAGGGCCGGTGGACCGCCATGCCGTCGCTCAGCAGGCCGTGACCGCGGATGTACCGGAAGCCGATCTCGTCCTGGAGCAGCCGCAGCGAGTCCTGGTAGTCGCGGCGCAGGGCGAGTTCGATGCGACCGGTGCCGACGCAGTGGCGCCAGGCGTCGGAGAGTACGCCGGTCGGTTCGGCGGGGACGTGGATCATCCGTTCTCCTTCTTGAACCGGTCGTACGCCTTGTTGTGCAGGTCGACGAGCTGCTGGACGTTCTTCGCCTTCAACTCGGTGACGTAGTCGTCCCATTCGGACATCGGCCGCTTGCCGAGGACGAACTTCAGGGTGCTCTGGATGGCGTGGTCCTTGAGCGGGGTGTCCCAGAGGGTCGCCTGTTCCTGCTCCACGGACTGAAGGGGGTGAGCCGGGTCGATGGGCAGTTCCTTCCGCTGGGACATCGCGTCCTGGAACTTCTTCTCGTCCGGGCCGAAGGTGGAGGAGACCAGCTCCCAGCTGCCGCCGTAGGTGAAGACGCCGTTGAAGAAGCCGAAGTCCTTCTGGAGGTCCTTCGGGGCGTCCGGGTCGGAGCCCATGAGGGAGATGCCGGGCTTCAGCTGGTAGGTGCCGCTGGACTCGGTGTAAGTGACGCCCCGGACACCCCACTTCGACAGCTTCTGGCCCTCGTCCGAGTACCAGAGCCAGTCCACGAACTGCATCATCGCGACGAAGCTGTCACTCTTGAGGGCCTTGCTGGAGACCATGATCCCGTTCTCCAGCCGGACCCCGCCGAGGACGACGGGTCCGGCGGGGCCGAGCGGCACCGGGACCATCTCGATCTTCGCGCCCTTGACCTGCTTCTCCAGGTTGTAGCGGTAGTTCTGCACCAGCTCCTGCGGGTTGGCGCTGATGACGTACGACTTCTCGGCCAGCAGCTTCTGCAGCGCCTGGTCGTCCTGCTGGGTGAAGCTCTCCGGGTCGAGCAGCTTCTCGGCGACGATCTTTCTCAAGTACTCGATCATCGCCCGGTAGTTGTCCTGCGTGGCGGTGAAAACGAACTTCTGCGCCTGAGTGTCGAAGCTGATGTTGTCGTACGCCCAGCCCGCCTTCACCCCGTACGCCTGGCCGAGGTACTGGAACAACGCCCCGCAGGGAAAGGGGGTGTTGACGCTCCAGCGGTCGGTCCACGGGTACTTGTCGGGGTACTCCGTCTTGAGCGCCTTCAGAACCGAGTAGACCTCGTCCCAGGTGCCGGGCAGGGCGAGGCCGAGCCTGTCGAGGACGTCCGTGCGGAAGGAGAGGGAGTAGTTGGCCTTGGGCTTCTCGTGCAGGCCGGGCAGCAGGTAGTACTCGCCGTCGGACTGGCGGATGGAGTCGAGCTCGGGCTCGAGCTTCCACTTCTTCACCTTGTCCTGGTAGTTGGGCATGAGGTGCACGTACTCACTCACCGGCAGGATCGCGCCGGAGGACACGAAGGCGACCTCGCCCGGGTGGTACGTCTTGGGGATCAGGAAAGGGGCGTCGCCCGCGCCGATCAGGACGCTGCGCTTCTTCTCGTAGTCGGCGAGCGGGACGTCGAGGGGCTTCAGGGTGACACCGGTGCGCCGGGTGACCTCCTTCCAGAACAGCCAGTTGCTCTTGTACGGGTAGACCGGGTTGTCGTTGTGCAGCATCGAGAAGGACAGCGGCTTGGCGGCCTTGAACTGCTGCCCGGCGCGGTACTCCTTCATCGCGCCGTCCTGCTTCTTCGAGAGGTCCTTGCCGTCGCCGCCGTCGTCGCCGCTGCCGCAGCCGGTGAGGCCGGCGAGACCGATGAAGCCGGCGGCGGCCAGGATCTGACGCCGCGACAGTTCTCCTGCGTTCTTCACGGGAACTCCCTTGTTCCTTGGGTGAGTCGGGGGATCAGCCCTTGACGGCGCCGAGCATCACGCCCGAGACGAAGTAGCGCTGGACGAACGGGTACACGCAGAGGATCGGCAGCGAGGTGAGCACGATGGTCACCGCCTGGATGTTCGCGCCGACCTGGCTGAGCTGCTCAGTGCCGGCGCCCGCGTTGGAGCCGCCGGTGGCACCCAGGATCATGTTCCGCAGATAGACGGTGACCGGCATCAGGTCCGAGCTGTCCATGTAGAGGAACGCGCTGAACCAGGAGTTCCAGAAGGACACCGAGTAGAACAGGACCATCGTCGCGACGACCGCCTTGGACAGCGGCAGCACGACCCTGAGCAGGATGCCGTAGGTGCTCAGCCCGTCGATCTGCGCGGCCTCCTCCAACTCCCCCGGCAGACTCTCGAAGAAGGCCTTCATCACCAGCAGGTTGAAGACGCTGATCGCGTTGGGCAGGGCGATCGCCCACACGCTGTTCTTCAGGCCGAGGGTGGTGATCAGCACGTAGTTGGGGATCAGACCGCCGGTGAAGAACATGGTGAACACGGCGATGCCGACGAGCGCGGTGCGGCCCTTGAGGTGCTTCTTCGACAGGACGTACGCGTAACAGGTCGTCAGGATCATCGCGACGACGGTGGAGACGACCGTGTAGAACACGGTGTTGCCGTAGTTGCGCCAGAACATCGAGTCCTGGAACACGATTTTGTACGTGGTGAGGTTGAACCCCTTGGGCCACAGCGTCACTTCACCGGCGCGGATCTGCCGCTCCCCGCTGAAGGACCGGGCGACGATGTTGGCGAAGGGATACAGCGTCACGACCACGACGAGGCTGAGGATCACCCCGTTGACGCCCTGGAACACCCGGTAGGAGCGGCTCGGCCTCACCACAGGCTGGTCCCCACCGTGCGCCGCGAGAGCTGGTTCGCGGAGGTGATCAGGACCAGGCCGATGACCGCCTCGAACAGGCCGATGGCGGCGGCGTAGCTGAAGCTGTTGGACTCGACGCCGGTCCGGTAGACGTACGTGGAGATCACGTCCGAGGTCTGGTAGGTCAGCGGGTTGTAGAGCAGCAGGACCTTCTCGAAGCCGACCGCCATGAAAGTGCCGACGTTGAGGATCAGCAGCGTGATCATGGTGGGGCGGATGCCGGGCAGGGTGACGTGCCAGGTCTGCCGCCAGCGGCCGGCGCCGTCGATGCGGGTGGCCTCGTACAGGTCCTCGTCGATGGTGGTGAGCGCGGCGAGGTAGAGGATCGTGCCCCAGCCGGCGGTCTGCCAGATCTCGGAGCCGACGTAGATCGTGCGGAACCACTCGGGTTCCTGGATGAACCGGATCTCGTCGTGGCCGAACCAGCCCAGGACGTGGTTGACCGGGCCGTCGGTGGCGAGGATCTGCAGGGTGATGCCGGCGACGATCACGATCGACAGGAAGTGCGGCAGGTACGACACCGACTGCACGAACCGCTTCAGGGCCCGCCTGCGCACCTCGTTGAGCAGCAGGGCCAGCACGATCGGCACCGGGAAGCAGAAGACGAGGGTCAGTCCGCCGAGCCACAGCGTGTTCCGGAAGACCTGCCAGAAGGTCGGGTCGCTGAGGAACATCTCGACATAGCGCAGGCCGACCCACTGCTCGCCGAACATCGAGCCGCCGGGCTCGAAACGCCGGAAGGCGATCACGTTGCCGAGCATCGGCAGATAGCGGAAGACCAGGAAGAACAGCAGCGGCAGCACCGCCAGCGAGTACAGCTGCCAGTCGCGGCGCAGCGCCCGTCGCCAGGTGACGCGTGCGGAGGGCTTGCGCGGTGGAGCGGGTGCGGGTGGGTCCTGGACGCCGGGCGGAGAGGCCGACTTGGTGGACGTGCTCATTGCTCGGTCCTCTCAGGAGAGGGAGTTGAACCGAAACTTTCGAGCTCTTACCGGTAACTTCGCGGCAACCTAAAGGCACATGGAAAGCGCTGTCAATGGGTGCTGCAAGGGCCTTCTGAGGCGACTGCACGGAGTTGAAGTCCTCGGCCCACGGGGTAGAACCCGGAGACGCAGCGCAGTAATCTCCGCAAGTTTCCATGTGCCGACCGACTCCTGCGAGGTGCCTTGTGCCCGCGTTCGACCTGCCCCTGACGGAACTCGCGCACCATCGCCCGCTCCCCGAAGAGCCCGCCGACTTCGAGGAGTTCTGGCACGGGACCCTCAAGGAGGCCGCCCAGGAGGAGGTGTTGGTGTCGGTACGGCCGGTGGAGTCCGGCCTGCGGCTCACCGAGACCTGGGACGTGACGTTCCGGGGCTTCGCGGGCGACCCGGTGCGCGCCTGGTTCTCCCGCCCCGCCGGGGTGCCTGAACCCCTGCCCGCGGTCGTCGAGTACGCGGGCTACGGCCGTGGCCGCGGCCTCCCGCACGAGCGCCTGACCTGGGTGAACGCCGGGTACGCGGTGATGCTCATGGACAACCGCGGCCAGGGCGACCAGTACGGCAACGGCGGTGCCACCCCCGACCCACACGCCCAGGCCCCCGGCGGTCCGGGCCCCATGACCCGCGGCCTTCTCCACCCCCGCGACTATCACTACCGCCGTCTCATCACGGACGCCGTCCGTGCGGTCACCGCGGTCCGCGCCCTGCCCGGCGTGGACGCCTCCCGCACCGTCGCCGTCGGCAACAGCCAGGGCGGCGGCCTCGCCCTCGCCGTCGCGGGACTCGTCCCCGACCTGGCCGCGGCCCTCATCACCGCCCCGCTGCTGTGCGGCATCCGCCGCGCCCTCGACCTCACCGACGCCCACCCGTACGGCGAGATCAGCACCTACCTCTCCGTGCACCGGGACGCGGAGGAGGCCGCGTACCGCACCCTGTCCTACGTCGAGGGCATCTCCTTCGCCCGCCGCGCCCACGCCCCGGCCCACTTCGGCGTCGGCCTGCGCGACACGGTCTGCCCACCGAGCGGCGCGTACGCCGCCTTCAACCGCTGGGCCGAACTCTCAGGCACCGACCCGCGCAAGGAGATCCACGCCTACCCGTACAACGGTCACGAGGGCGGCGACGCGGTCCATGTCCGCCGCCAACTCGACTGGCTGGAGAGCCTGTTCAGCGAGTCGCCAGTGTGAACACGTGCAGGTCCGGCTCACGGGGCAGCCGCACACTCGCCACGGCCTTCCCCTCGGGCGCCGTGAACGGCTCGGTGGCGAAGACGTACGCGCCGACCGCTTCCCGCCCCGCGCCCGGGACGTTCCGGTACGCGGTCCGCGCGACGACCTCGTTGCCGTACCGCACGCTGCCGCCGCCCCCGCCGAGCGTCCAGTCGGTGAAGGAGAGGTCGACGGTGTCGGTGCTGCCGTCGGTGTAGGTGACGGTGGCGCGACCCTGCTGATCGCCGCCGACCGCGCTCCCGACGAAGGCCAACCGGCTTGCGGGCTGTGACAATTCCACGGTCTGCCCCTTCCCGGAGGCGTTGTCCGGCCGCCCGCTCGGCGAGCCGGGCCAGGTGAAACGGAGGCCGTCGCCCACGCGCCCCTGCCCGCCCGGGGTCAAACCGGCCGCGGCCAGCGCCTGACGCGAGTAGCTCCAGCCGTCGCCGTCGAAGTCGGCCTCGCCGTGGTCACCGAAGTCGTCCGAGATCCCGGTGCCGTCGTAGGCGGCCAGCAGACTGCCGGGGGCGGCGACGGTCAGGAAGACCGGCTGCGCGTACGAGTCGACGGCGATCTCGACATCGTAGAAGCCCTGGATGGTGTCCTCGCCGGCACTGAGCGTGATCACGCGAACCCCGTCAACAACACTGCCCTCGGCAGGACTTGCCTCGACCCCCTCTGGCGCGTCGACGCTGAAGTGGACCTCCGGCCCGGCACCGCCGCGCAGCGCGAGCGCGCGAACGGCGACCTTCGCGCTCCCGCCCGGGGCGAGCGTCACCGCGGTCGGCCCGATGCCGACCTGGTAGGGCTGCTCGCCCTCGCGGAAGGAGGGCGGGGCGGCATCGGCGCCCGAGCCCCAGGCGCGGTCGGGTGTACCGGAGAGTGTGTAGTCGAGGCGGCCGCCGTCGCGCACGAGGGAGGCGGGCAGCCAAGGCCGTTCACTGGTACGCCCGTCGACGCGCAGGGAGTGGATGTACGGCGCGTCGGTGGCGGCTCCTTCCGCGTGGACGGAGATGTCGTTGCCGTCCGGGCGGTCGATCTCGATCCGCGGGAACAGCGGTGAGGCCAGGACGAGTTCGGCGCGGGAGGGGACCTGCGGATACATGCCGAGGGCGGCGAAGACGTACCAGGCGGACATCGCGCCGAGGTCGTCGTTGCCCGGGATGCCGCCCGGCCGAGTCGACCACAGCTGCCGCATGGCGGCGCGCACGGTCTCCTGCGTCCGGTACGGGGCACCCGCGTAGTCGTACAGGTAGGGCACGTTGATCGAGGGCTCGTTGTCCAGCTCCGCCTTCTCGCCGCCGCTTCCGGTGAAGGCCCAACTGCCGTCACCCGCGTGGAAGAAGGAGTCGAGCCGACCGCGGGCCGCGTCCCGCCCGCCCATCGCGGCGAAGAGCCCCGCGGGATTGTGCGGCACCATCCAGGTGTACTGGGCGGCTGTCCCCTCCACGAACCCGTTGCCGGTGTCCGGGGTGAAGCCGGTGACCCAACTCCCGTCGTCCTTGCGGTTGGCGATGTAGCCGCCGCTCGGGTGAGCACCGATGTTGACGTTGTTCTGCCACCACTGGGAGCGGCCGGCGAACTCGGCGGCGACTCCCTTCTCCCCTGCCGCGGTGGCGAGTTGCGAGAGGGCGAAGTCGGCGCCGGACATCTCCAGCGTCTCCGCGGCGCCGCCCCAGGCATTGGACACGGACGGCATGTAGTGGTGTTTCAAGTACCGGTCGAGGGACGGCCGTTGCCCCACCGACAGGACCGGCTTCCCGGCGGCGGACAGATCCTGCTGGGTCGGTACGGTCGCCGCACGGACCAGTGAGTGCAGCGCGCCGGGCAGGTCGAAGTCGGTGCCGCCGAAGGCGTGGATGCCTGCCAGGGCGATGGCCGATGGATCCCCGTTCATGACGTGCGTGCCGCTCGCCCCGTGCAGCCAGCGGTCCCAGGTCCCGCCGTTCTGCTCGGCGAGTTCGTACAGCGACTGGGCGATGTCGGAGCCGGTGCGCGGCTGGAGGAGCGTGAGCAGCTGCACCTGGTCGCGGTAGACGTCCCACCCGGAGAAGGTGCCGTACTGCGCCCGGCGCCCGGTCCGGTGCACCTCGCCGTCGGCGCCGCGATACCTGCGGTCGGCGTCGCTGATGACGTTCGGATGGAGGAGGGAGTGGTACAGGGCCGTGTAGAAGGTGGTGCGCTCGGCGTCCGTACCACCGCCGACGCGGACGGCGGCGAGGTCGTCGCGCCAGGCCCGGCGAGCCGCTTCCCGTACGGCGTCGAAGGTGCGGTACGGCGGGTTCTCCGCCGCCAGGTTCGTCTCGGCGCCCGCCCGACTGACGTACGAGACACCGACCTTGACGTTCACCGGCCCGGCACCCGGCGCGAACTCCACATACCCGCCGGCCCCCTTGCCGGCGACCGGCCGACCGCCGTCGGCGAAACCGCCGGTGCCGCCGCTCGTCGCGAGGGAACCGGGGTCGAGCCGGTCGTCCCGCCAGGTGCCGGTCGCCTTGAAGGCGCGGTCGAAGCGGGCGGTGAAGTGCAGGGTGTAGTAGGCGCGTCGGCCTTCGGGGTCGAGGTGACCGCAGAAGTTGCCGGAGGTGACGGAGCCGGAGACGGTACGGGTCTCCGGGTGGATCTCGACCGTGGAATCCGTGGAGCCCACCTCGGAGTTGGCGGTGCGGATGAGCAACGAGGCGGGGCGGTCGGCCGGGTAGGTGAAGCGGGCCGAACCGGTGCGGGCGGTGGCCGTGAGGTCCGCGGTGACGCCGGAGGCGAGGGAGACCTTGTAGTGGCCGGGTTCGGCGGTCTCGTCGGCGTGGTCGAAGTCGGCGGCGTAGACCGCGTCCCCGGTGTCGCTCGCGGGCGAGGAGGCGACCTGTCCGGCGTACGGGAAGAACGGGATGTCACCGCTGCCGCCCGCGCACCCGGTGCCGGACATGTGGGTGAGGCTGAAGCCCCGGATGCGGGTGGCGTCGTAGTGGTAGCCGCCGGGGGCCGCCGTGCGGGTGGCGTCGCCGCGGGTGTTCTCGGGGCTCCACGAGAGCATGCCGAACGGGGTGACCGCGCCGGGGAAGACGTTGCCGCCGTCGCGGGTGCCGATGAGGGGGTCGACGTAGGCGGTGGGGTCGTCGACGAGCTCGGGGGGCGCGAGGGGTGGGGCGGGCGCGGCGGCGACACCGGCGAACACCAAGGCCAGAGCGGCGGCAAGCATGAGGGGCTTCACGGGCGCCAGCCGTACCACGCGCGGTCGCGAACAGCCGTCCGACAGCACCGCGGAACCACTCGGACGGGTCACACCCAACTCGCTTGACTTGGCGGTCCATTGACGCGGTAAGGTGAGGTTTAGACCACTCGACAACGTTGTCCGACCGGCGCGCTGTCGCCGTCGTCAGCCACTCCACACCCGGGCAGGGACTCCCCCTCACCTGCCCGGCTCGCGGACCCGGTGGGGGTGTCCACCGGGTCCGCCCTTGAGCCCCCAGGGACGACGGAACCCTGCGCTCTCTGGCCTCAGCACGGCTCGCCTCACTCCCGCCAGGTGGCGGTGACCTCAGCCCTGTCGCCGATGCCCGGCGTCCGCGGGGCCCGGCCTCTTCACGTAGGTACGTCATCGACGGCGTCGGCGGGACGTCGGCTCGCTCGGGTCGGGGAGTGGGTCCTCGCGGCCGCCCGCCAGTCGGCGTCGCCACCACAGGTCGCCCTGCCACTGACGCTGTGCGGCGAAGGGGTCGGGGAGGGTGCGTCGGAGGTAGGTGGCGTCCAAGTCGCCTACGGCACGCGCGAGTTCGGCGCGTGGGCGGGGAGGCAGTCGGGTGAGGACCTCGGCCAGTACGTCGCGGGCGTGCCGGACGTCGTCGAAGGAGCAGCCGCGGCAGGAGCACTCCGCGTCCTGTGGGTAGCGGGGCCGTCGGCCCGCCGGTTGGAGGAACTGGCGGTAGCGGCGCAGGGCTCGGTCGGTGGCGCCGGAGTAGAGGTAATAGTCCGCCGGGAGCCCTTCAACGCGGGCTATGGACAAGCTCGTTCGGGTGGACAGGCCATGGATACGGGCCGGCGGGAGGTCCCAGCGCGGGGCACTGGAGGGTCGAGCGGCGCGCAGCGCGCCGGGGCGCCTACGCGGCATCGCCCTTTCGGGACGCGGCCGGCACGGTCATGCGGATCGTGAACGTCATGCCCGTCATCATGTCATCGCCGACGGACCCGGTGAGCGGCGGCTCGTGGCCCACCGGGTCCGCGGGCCGGCCGGGGTTACCCGACGCGACAGGGCAACGTGGTCGCCGTATCACCGCCGGAGCCGGTCACGACGTACCCGAACGTCGCGCTCTTCCCCGGACTCAGGGACCCGTTCCAGTCGGCGTTGTGGACCATCACGTCCTGGCCGGTGTAGGTGGCGTTGCCGTTCCAGAGGCTGTCGACCTTCTGGCCGCTCGGGAGCGCCCAGTTGACCATCCAGCCGAGCATCGGGACGTCGCCGGAGTTGGTGACGGTCACCTCGGACTGGTAGCCGCCGCTCCAACTGCCGGTCGTCCTGCGGGTGGCGGTGCAGGTGCCGGGGACCGGCTCGGTCGGGTTGCCCGGCTCGTGGATGCCGGTCACCTCGCCGTGGCCGCCGTCGAAGACGACGTCGGAGCAGGAGTAGAAGGTCTCCGCGCTGTCCGAGCGCTGCCAGACCATGTAGATGACGTGGCGGCCCGACTTGTTGGACGGAAGCTGCCCGGTCCAGGAGTAGTTGGCGTCGACCGTGCCCGGACTGCCGTGCAGCGGCGGGTGGTCGACGGAGAGGAAGGGGCGGTCCTCGATGTCGTTCCAGGTGAGGGTCTTGGTCGGGTCGAAGCCGTCTTTGGTCACGTAGACGTAGAACCAACCAGGGTGCGCCGCCCAGGCGTTGTAGGAGAAGTCGACGGTCGCGCCCGAGGTGAGGTGGGTCAACGGCCAGTCGTTGCGGGGGGCGTTGAAGCCGGTGAAGTTGGTGTTGCCGCCGCTGCAGAGCTGGCCGTCCGGTACGAAGCCGCGGGTGCGGCCGGCGCCGTCCGAGCGGAGCACCGAGAACCAGTTGTAGAACGGCGTGGTGCCGCTGACGGCCTGGGCGTTCTTGCAGGCCGGGTTGACCGGCTTGATCTCACCGGTGTCGGTGAGCGCGTCCTGCCAGCACAGGAAGGTGCGGCTGGCGGGCTTCATCGGGGTGCCGTGGGCCTCCGCCTGCCCGCCGGTCGTGACGACCAGGGCGACGGCGGGGATGGCGGCGAGCAGGGAGACCAGGACGAGGAAGAGGGCTCTGGCGCGAGTCGGCAGCACTAATCGGCGACCTGGGGACGCCGCTGATTTTGTCAGGATCATGACAGTCCAGTCCGTTCCTTGAGGTACGGGCCGTGCGGATGCGTGTGCGGGAGGGCGGGGTGGGTGGTCCCCTCCGGGTGGGTTCCGGTCCATCCGCATGGGAGCGCTCCCACCCCGCCTGTGGCGGAAGGTAGCGCGAATAGGGGCGGGTGTAAACGGTTGGCGCAGGAGAGTTGTACGATCACTGTGCGTGTCGGCGTCCGGATTGGCTTGCGTGGGGGAGTCGAAGGGCAGCCCGCTGCGGGATCTCGTGGACGGCCGGATCGTGGTGCGAGGCCGGGGCAAGGTGTGGCACAACTCCGTGCGTGACGGCTTGCGTGGTGACCTGGACGCCGCCGCGACCGAGCCGTACAAGGTCGTCGGCGTCCAGTGCGTGAGGGGCGACGAACAGAACACGGCAACGCCCGACGTGACCGTCTTCGACCCCCGAGAACTGGACTTCTTCGAGGCCGCGTGGGTCCCGGTGGGAAAGGTCGCCCTCGTCGTGGAGGTCGTCTCCCCTGTCTCCCGTCACACGGGATACGCCCCCTGAAAGGCGAGCCGCGCCTCCGCCCCCTCCCCCACGGCCGTCAGCAGGTCGTCGAGGTCGAGGAACTCCTCCCACGCCGACCGCCCGCTCGCCTCGGCCAGCGCCTTGACCACCAGGTCCTCCAGCTCCGGGACGCGCTTGTTCTTCCATGCCTTGTCGGCGAGGCTGACCAGGAGATCCTCGATCGTCACGTCCGGCGCGGTCCAGCTCGCGTGGGTGGCGGCGAAGCGGGCGAGCCGCGGGGTGATGCCGTGGCTCAACAGCAGGTCACGACCGGCGACTTCGTGCGCCGAGCCGGGGCCGGAGAGCTCCGTGGTGTGCGCCGTCTTGCCTATGTCGTGCGTGGCCGCGCCGAACAGCACCGCCTCGCGGTCGAACGGGAGTTGAGGGTGCTGCCGCGTCACCCACTCCACGAGGTCGTACGCCACGTCGTGCACCGCCCTCAGATGCGCGGCCAGCCGCGGCGGCGCGTCCAGCGCGCGCAGCAACTCCGCCGCCCGGTCCGGCAGCGGGCGGAGGTGTGGGTCGCCGGGGTCGTGCAGGGCGCGGTGGAGGAGGTCAGGGGTGGTCACGCGGAAAGGGTACGACGATCGCCGACGCCGGTCTCAAGGCCAGGGGCGCCCATACCAGTTCAGGGCCAAGTGTCGCCAACACCGGTCCCAGACCCAGGCAGTCGGCGCAGCCCAGGAACGCCGAAGGCCCGTGTCCCCGGCGTACCGGGGACACGGGCCTTCCGGGAAGGACTAGCCGCGGATCAGGCTGCGCAGCACGTACTGCATGATGCCGCCGTTGCGGTAGTAGTCGGCCTCACCGGGGGTGTCGATGCGGACGACCGCGTCGAACTCGACGCCCGTGTCGGTGGTGACCTTGACCGTGCTCGGGGTGGTGCCGTTGTTCAGCTCGGTCACGCCGGTGATGGAGAAGGTCTCCTCGCCGGTCAGGCCGAGGGAGTCGGCGTTCTGGCCGGCCGGGAACTGCAGCGGCAGGACGCCCATGCCGATGAGGTTCGAGCGGTGGATGCGCTCGTACGACTCGGTGATGACGGCCTTGACGCCGAGGAGCGCGGTGCCCTTGGCGGCCCAGTCGCGGGACGAGCCGGAGCCGTACTCCTTGCCGCCCAGGATGACCAGCGGGGTGCCGGCGGCCTGGTAGTTCTGCGACGCGTCGTAGATGAAGGAGACCGGGCCGCCGTCCTGCGTGAAGTCGCGGGTGTAGCCGCCCTCGGTGCCCGGCGCGATCTGGTTGCGCAGGCGGATGTTGGCGAACGTACCGCGGATCATGACCTCGTGGTTGCCGCGGCGGGAGCCGTAGCTGTTGAAGTCGCGGCGCTCGACGCCGTGCTCCGTGAGGTACTTGCCGGCCGGGGTGTCGGCCTTGATCGCACCGGCCGGGGAGATGTGGTCGGTGGTGACCGAGTCGCCGAGCTTGGCGAGGACGCGGGCGCCCGTGATGTCGGAGACCGGGGTGGTCTCCATCGTCATGCCCTCGAAGTACGGGGGCTTGCGGACGTACGTCGACTGCGGGTCCCACTCGAAGGTGTCGCCGGTCGGGATCGACAGAGCCTGCCACTGGGCGTCGCCCGCGAAGACGTCCTGGTAGGACTTGGAGAACATGTCCTCGCCGATGGCGTTGGCGACGACGTCGTTGACCTCGGCCTCGGAGGGCCAGATGTCGGCCAGGAAGACCGGCTTGCCCTCCTGGTCCACGCCCAGCGCGTCGCGCGTGATGTCCACCTTCATGGAGCCCGCGATGGCGTACGCGACGACCAGCGGCGGGGAGGCCAGGTAGTTCATCTTGACGTCGGGGTTGATCCGGCCCTCGAAGTTGCGGTTGCCGGAGAGCACCGAGGTCACGGCCAGGTCGTGGTCGTTGACGGCCTTGGAGACCTCTTCCGGCAGCGGGCCGGAGTTGCCGATGCAGGTGGTGCAGCCGTAGCCGACGAGGTTGAAGCCGACCTTGTCGAGGTAGGGGGTGAGCCCCGCCTTGTCGAAGTAGTCGGTGACGACCTTGGAGCCCGGGGCGAGGGTGGTCTTGACCCACGGCTTGCGGGTCAGGCCCTTCTCGACCGCCTTCTTGGCCACCAGCGCGGCGGCGACCATGACGTACGGGTTGGACGTGTTGGTGCAGGAGGTGATGGCCGCGACCGTCACCGCACCGTGGTCGATCTCGTACGTCGAACCGTCGGGGGCGGTCACGGTGACCGGGTTGGACGGGGCGCCGTTCGGGGCGACGGCCGGGGCGTCGGAGGCCGGGAAGGACTCCTGGCCGGCCTCGTCGACGACGTCGACGTAGTTGCGGACGTCCAGCTTGAACTGCTCGGCGGCGTTGGCGAGGACGATGCGGTCCTGCGGGCGCTTCGGGCCGGCGATGGAGGGGACGACCGTGGAGAGGTCGAGCTCCAGCTTCTCGGAGAAGTCGGGCTCGGCGGCCGGGTCGAGCCAGAGGCCCTGCTCCTTGGCGTACGCCTCGACGAGCGCGAGCTGCTGCTCGGAGCGGCCGGTGAGCTTGAGGTACTTGATGGTCTCGTCGTCGATCGGGAAGATCGCGGCGGTGGAGCCGAACTCCGGCGACATGTTGCCGATGGTGGCGCGGTTGGCCAGCGAGGTGGCGGCGACGCCCTCGCCGTAGAACTCGACGAACTTGCCGACGACGCCGTGCTTGCGCAGCATCTCGGTGATGGTGAGCACGAGGTCGGTGGCGGTGGTGCCCGGGGTGAGCTCACCGGTCAGCTTGAAGCCGACGACGCGCGGGATGAGCATCGAGACCGGCTGGCCGAGCATCGCGGCCTCGGCCTCGATGCCGCCGACGCCCCAGCCGAGCACACCGAGGCCGTTGACCATGGTGGTGTGCGAGTCGGTGCCGACGAGGGTGTCGGGGTAGGCCTGGCCGTTGCGCACCATGACCGTACGGGCGAGGTGCTCGATGTTGACCTGGTGGACGATGCCGGTGCCCGGGGGGACGACCTTGAAGTCGTCGAAGGCGGTCTGGCCCCAGCGCAGGAACTGGTAGCGCTCCTTGTTGCGGCCGTACTCCAGGTCGACGTTCTGCTTGAAGGCGTCGTTGGTGCCGAACTTGTCGGCGATGACGGAGTGGTCGATGACCATCTCGGCCGGGGAGAGCGGGTTGACCTTGGCCGGGTCGCCGCCGAGGGCCTTGACGGCCTCGCGCATGGTGGCGAGGTCGACGACACAGGGCACGCCGGTGAAGTCCTGCATGATCACGCGGGCGGGCGTGAACTGGATCTCCTGGGACGGCTGGGCCTGGGAGTCCCAGCTGCCGAGGGCACGGATGTGGTCGGCGGTGATGTTCGCGCCGTCCTCGGTACGGAGCAGGTTCTCCAGCAGAACCTTGAGGCTGTACGGAAGGCGAGCCGAGCCTTCCACCTTGTCCAGCCGGAAGATCTCGTACGACTCGTCGCCCACCTGCAGCGTGCTGCGGGCGTCGAAGCTGTTCGCCGACACGACAGTCTCCTTCATTGATGTGCGCGTTCCCACCGCATCCTGCCGCCACGACGACTTGGCCGATCCGCTAAGGTCAGGCTAAGTTAGGTAACCCTAACCGGGGTGGCGGCTGCGGTACGCCTCGGCAGATATCTCGATGTCGAGATAACTCTAGTACATGGGGTCGGACAGGTCATGCCCGGACTCCGTTTGTGACGCCTCACACGACGTCTCACACGGCGCTTAGGCTCACCCGGTGATTATCTGGCGGGACGACGCCTTCGGCGCGGGCAGGCCGACACGCGCAGGGGGTGGCTCGTGAGCCGTGCCGAGTGGGTCGTCCGGCATCTGCCCGAGATGACCGCCGGGCTCCGGCCCGCCCTGCGCGCCCACCTCATCCACACCCTGCGCCCGGACGACCTCGCGGCCGCGGCGGCCGTCGACGACTCCGCCCACCCGACGGGCCTGCACGTCCACGACGCCTCCAGGGACGGCGTCCCCTACGTCGGCATCGAGTTGGCGGGCGGCCTCGGTGCACTCATGCACGGCTCGCGGGTCGTCGCGCTCGGCGCCACAGCGGTCGCCTCGCGGCGCCGGCTCGCCGAAGAGGACGCCGCCGGCACCCGTACCGGTCTGGACGAGGCGCTCATCGGCCACTGGAGCAGCGCCCCGTACGACTACGGCGTCATGGAGACGTCCGAGTGCGAACTGCGGGCCGACGGCACCGGGTGGAGCCTGCTGGCCCATCTCGGCGGGGAGTGGGTGACGCGGCTGACATGGCGGTGCCCCTCGCCGGGACTGCTGGAGCTGCGGACGGAGGACGGTCAGGAGTCACGGCACCGGTACCTCGTCACCACCGCCCCGGTGACATCGGTCACCTTCGAGGAGCCGGTCGAGTTCTGCCATCAGTACGCCAAGTCGGGGTAACCGACAGGTACGTTCCCAGACCCCCCGGAGGGAGGCGTACGCATGCCCCTGACGTTCCGCAAGAGTTTCCGCATCCTGCCCGGCGTACGGCTGAACATCAACCGGCGCTCCTGGTCCATCACCACCGGCGGCGGAAAGAACGGTCCGCGCCACACCCACAGCAGCACCGGACGTCGTACGACATCGGTTGATTTGCCCGGACCTTTCGGATGGCGGCGCACCCGTACCCATAAGAGGCATTGACGAGCCATCACCCGAATGGCCCCACCGGGATGTGTCATCTCATATCTGAGATAGCCTCAACCTCATGGCAGACGATTACCTCGTACGCATCGGCAAGCTCATCCGTGACGCGCGGCAACACCGTGGCTGGACACAGTCGCAGCTCGCGGAGGCGCTCGGCACCAGTCAGAGCGCCGTCAACCGCATCGAGCGCGGCAACCAAAACATCAGCCTTGAGATGATCGCTCGAATCGGTGAAGCCCTGGAGAGCGAGATCGTCTCTCTGGGCTACGCGGGCCCGATGCATCTGCGAGTCGTCGGCGGGCGCCGGCTCTCCGGCGCCATCGACGTCAAGACCAGCAAGAACGCGTGCGTGGCACTGCTGTGCGCCTCTCTGCTCAACAAGGGGCGCACAGTGCTGCGCCGGGTCGCCCGCATCGAGGAGGTCTACCGCCTGCTGGAGGTGCTCAACTCCATCGGCGTGCGCACTCGCTGGATCAACGAGGGCGTCGACCTGGAGATCGTGCCGCCCGCCCAGCTGGACATGGCCGCGATCGACGCGGACGCGGCCCGCCGCACCCGCTCGATCATCATGTTCCTCGGCCCGCTGCTGCACCGCATGGACGCCTTCAAACTGCCGTACGCCGGTGGCTGCGACCTCGGGACGCGGACCATCGAGCCGCACATGATCGCGCTGCGCCGCTTCGGCCTCGACATCGCGGCGACCGAGGGGCTGTACCACGCGCAGGTGGACCGCTCGATCTCCCCCGACCGCCCGATCGTGCTGACCGAGCGCGGCGACACCGTGACCGAGAACGCGCTGCTGGCCGCCGCGCGGCACGACGGCGTCACGGTCATCCGCAATGCGTCCTCCAACTACATGGTCCAGGACCTCTGCTTCTTCCTGGAGGCGCTCGGCGTCAAGGTCGAGGGCATCGGCACCACCACCCTCACCGTGCACGGCATGCCGACCATCGACGTCGACGTCGACTACTCCCCCTCCGAGGACCCGGTCGAGGCGATGAGCCTGCTGGCCGCCGCGGTGGTCACGGAGTCGGAGCTGACGGTCCGCCGGGTGCCCATCGAGTTCCTGGAGATCGAGCTCGCGGTCCTGGAGGAGATGGGCCTCGACCACGACCGCACGCCGGAGTACGTCGCCGACAACGGCCGTACCCGTCTGGTCGACCTGACGGTCCGCCCGAGCAAGCTCGAAGCGCCGATCGACAAGATCCACCCGATGCCGTTCCCGGGCCTGAACATCGACAACGTCCCGTTCTTCGCGGCCATCGCGGCCTCCGCGCAGGGCAAGACGCTGATCCATGACTGGGTCTACGACAACCGGGCGATCTACCTGACGGACCTCAACCGCCTAGGCGGCAGGCTCCAGTTGCTGGACCCGCACCGCGTGCTGGTCGAGGGCCCGACCCGCTGGCGCGCCGCCGAGATGATGTGCCCGCCGGCGCTGCGTCCCGCCGTGGTCGTCCTGCTGGCCATGATGGCGGCGGAGGGCACGTCCGTGCTGCGGAACGTGTACGTCATCAACCGGGGTTACGAGGACCTCGCCGAGCGGCTCAACAGCGTCGGGGCGCAGATCGAGATCTTCCGCGACATCTGAGCCACACCGAAACCACCGAAGGCCGCCGCCCCCCCTTCTCATGGGGTCTGGCGGCCTTCGTGCGCACTGCGCCGCCACCGCTGCTCTTCTTCTTGTGTGTCCCGGGTGTCGGCTCTTCCTCGACCGCAGAAGTATGTGACATAGTACTGGCGTGACCAAGCGACTGACCTGCGACGTCGTCGTGGTCGGAGCCGGGATGGCGGGCGCGGCCTGTGCCCTGTACGCCTCTCGCGCCGGCCTGGACGTCACCGTGGTGGACCGCGGCCCGGTGGCCGGAGGTACGACCGGTGCGGGTGAGGGCAATCTGCTGGTCTCCGACAAGGAGCCGGGGCCCGAGCTCGAACTCGCCCTGCTGTCACAGCGGTTGTGGGCCGAGCTGGCCGCCGAGCCGGGGCTGGGGGCCGCGTTCGAGTACGAGCCCAAGGGTGGTGTCGTCGTCGCGTCCACGTCCGAGGGGCTCACCGCCCTGGAGGGGTTCGCCGCCGGGCAACGGGCCGCCGGGGTCGAGGCGCTGAGCGTCGACCCTCACCAACTCCGTGAGCTGGAGCCGTACTTGACGCCGGACACGGCAGGCGGCGTGCTCTACCCCCAGGACGCGCAGGTGATGCCGACCCTGGCCGCCGCGCATCTCCTACGGGCTTCGGGCGCACGCCTGTTGACCGGCTGGAACGTGATCGACGTACCGCGCGGCGCCGACGGTGCCGTGCGCGGGGTGCGCGCCGACCGGGGCGAGATCCACGCGCCGACGGTCGTGAACGCGGCCGGCACCTGGGGCGGTGAGCTCGCCGCGCTCGCCGGCGTGCACCTGCCCGTCCTCCCCCGGCGCGGCTTCGTCCTGGTCACCGAGCCGCTCCCGCGCAGGGTCCGGCACAAGGTGTACGCCGCCGACTACGTGGCCGACGTGGCCAGCGACTCGGCGGCGCTGCAGACCTCGCCGGTGGTGGAGGGCACGGCCGCCGGGCCGGTCCTGATCGGCGCGAGCCGGGAGCGGGTCGGCTTCGACCGCTCCTTCTCGCTGCCCGCCGTGCGGGCGCTGGCGGCGGGCGCGACCCGGCTGTTCCCGTTCCTGGAGGACGTCCGGGCGATGCGCACGTACCTCGGCTTCCGCCCGTACATGCCCGACCACCTCCCGGCGATCGGCCCCGATCCGCGCGTCCCCGGCCTCGTGCACGCCTGTGGGCACGAGGGCGCCGGCATCGGACTCGCCACGGGCACCGGGCAGTCGATCGCCCAGGTGCTGAGCGGCAAGGCTCCCGAGCTGGATCTGACGCCGTTCCGTCCCGACCGCTTCACCCCCGCCGAGGAGGACGCGTGAAACCCCTGGAGCTGGCCCGGGCCCGTCCCGGGCCCGCGTTCACCGTCACCCTCGACGGGCGCGAGATCGAGGCGCTGCCCGGCCAGACCGTCGCCGCCGCGCTCTGGACGGCCGGGATCACCTCCTGGCGGAGCACCCGCGGCGAGGGCCGTCCGCGGGGCGTCTTCTGCGGCATCGGCGTCTGCTACGACTGCCTGGTCACCGTCAACGACCGCCCCAATCAAAGAGCTTGCCTCGTTCCGCTGAAGCCGGGCGACGCGATCCGCACGCAGGAGGGGACAGGTCATGACGGCTGAACGGCCGCATCTGGCCGTGATCGGCGCCGGTCCCGCGGGGCTGGCCGCCACGCTGGCCGCCGCCCGGCACGGCGTACGGGTCACGCTCGTCGACGCGGCGCCCGAGGCGGGCGGCCAGTTCTACCGGCAGCCCGCGCGCGCCCTCGGCGCACGACGACCCGAGGCCCTGCACCACGAGTGGCGGACGTGGGAGCGGCTGCGGGACGGGCTGCGGACCCATCAACAGCAGGGTTCTGTCACGCACTTGACCGACCATCACGTCTGGCTCGTCGAGCGGCGCTCCGGCGGCTTCACCGTGCACGCGCTGCTCGGCCCGGAGCAGACCGAACCGGCCGAGGTGCGCGCCGACGCCGTAGTGCTGGCCACCGGCGGCTACGAGAAGGTGCTGCCCTTCCCCGGCTGGACCCTCCCCGGTGTCGTCACCGCGGGCGGCGCGCAGGCCATACTCAAGAGCACCCTCTCCGTCGGCGGACGCACCGCCGTCGTCGCCGGGACCGGCCCGCTGCTCCTGCCCGTCGCCACCGGACTCGCGGCGGCGGGCGTCCGGGTGGCGGCGCTGGTGGAGTCCGCCGACCCCCGGGACCTCGTACGACGGTCACGCGTGCTGTCCGCCCAACCCGCCAAGCTCGCCGAAGGCGCCCGGTACGCCGCCCAGTTGGCGCGGCACCGGGTGCGCACCCTGGTCCACCACACCGTGGTCGCGGCACACGGCACCGAGCGGCTGGAGGCCGTGACCGTCGCCGCGCTCGACCGCTCCGGACGCGTCCGGCCCGGCACCGAACGCCGTATCGCCTGCGACACCCTGGCCGTCGGCCACGGCATGCTGCCGCACACCGACCTCGCCCAGGGGCTGGGCTGCCGGATCGACGGGGTCGCGGTGCACGTGGACGACGAGCAGCGCACCGATGTGCCGGGCGTGTGGGCGGCGGGCGAGGCCACCGGCATCGGCGGCGCGGCTCTCTCGCTCGCCGAGGGACACATCGCCGGGCGGTCGATCGCCGCACGCCTGAGGGGCGTTGAGCCGGACCCAGACGAATGGGCGGGTGCGGCGCGCGCCCGTACGGCGCTCCGGAGGTTCTTCGCCACGCTCGACGAGGTCTGCGCACCGCCCGCGCACTGGGCCGAGCAGGTCAGCGACGACACCGTGGTGTGCCGCTGCGAGGAGGTGACCGGCGGTGCGATCCGCGAGGCCGTGGCCGGGCTGGGCGCCGGGGACCAGCGGACCGTGAAGCTGCTGACGCGGGCCGGAATGGGCTGGTGCCAGGGGCGGATGTGCGGTTCCGCGGTGGCCGGGCTCGTCGGCTGCCCGGAGACGCCCGCTCGGCGGCCATTCGCGCATCCGGTGCCGCTGGGCGTACTGGCCCGGGCCGGGGACGCCCCGGAGGCCGACGTCTGGCCATTCACCTCAGTGCCATGTCACACACCACCACAGAAGGGCTCTCGATGACCACCACCCCGCAGAACCGCCCCTGGCGCGGCGTCCTCGTCGCCACCGCGCTGCCGCTGCGCGACGACCTCTCCGTCGACCTCGACAAGTACGCCGAGCACTGCGCCTGGCTGGTCGAGAACGGCTGTGACGGGGTCGTGCCGAACGGCTCGCTCGGCGAGTACCAGGTGCTCACGCCCGAGGAGCGCGCCAAGGTCGTCGAGACGGCCGTGGCCGCGATCGGCGGGGAGCGGGTGATGCCGGGGGTCGCCGCCTACGGGTCGGCCGAGTCCCGCCGCTGGGCCGAGCAGGCGCGGGACGCCGGGTGTGCCGCAGTGATGCTGCTGCCGCCCAACGCGTACCGCGCCGACGAGCGTTCGGTGCTGGCGCACTACGCCGAGGTCGCGAAGGCGGGCGTGCCGGTGGTGGCGTACAACAACCCGATCGACACCAAGGTCGACCTCGTGCCGGAGCTGCTGGCGAAGCTGCACGGCGAGGGACACATCCACGCGGTCAAGGAGTTCTCCGGCGATGTCCGGCGCGCCTACCAGCTCGCCGAACTCGCCCCGGAGCTGGACCTGTTGATCGGTGCCGACGACGTCCTGCTGGAGCTCGCGGTCGCCGGGGCCGTGGGGTGGGTGGCCGGCTACCCGAACGCGCTGCCGCGCGCGTCCGTCGAGCTGTACCGGGCGGCCGTCGGCGGGGACCTCGGCACCGCCAAGAAGCTCTACGAGCAGCTGCACCCGTTGCTGCGCTGGGACTCCAAGGTCGAGTTCGTGCAGGCCATCAAACTGTCCATGGACATCGTCGGCCGGCACGGCGGCGCCTGCCGGCCGCCACGGGTGCCGCTGCTGCCCGAGCAGGAGGCCGCCGTGCGGGCCGCCACGGAGAAGGCCGTCGCCGCCGGACTCGCGTAACCCCTCACAGCTGGCGAAGGAGATCGCACCATGCGCAGCAAACTCGTCCTGCACGCCGTCGACTCGCACACCGAGGGCATGCCGACCCGGGTGATCACCGGCGGCATCGGCACGATCCCCGGCGCCACGATGAACGAGCGGCGGCTGTACTTCCGTGAACACCGCGACGACATCAAGCAGTTGCTGATGAACGAGCCGCGCGGGCACTCGGCGATGAGCGGCGCGATCCTCCAGCCGCCGACCCGCCCCGACTGCGACTGGGGCGTGGTCTACATCGAGGTCTCCGGATACCTCCCGATGTGCGGGCACGGCACGATCGGCGTGGCGACCGTCCTCGTGGAGACCGGCATGGTCGAGGTCGTCGAGCCGGTCACCACCATCCGGCTCGACACCCCGGCGGGCCTCGTCGTGGCCGAGGTCGAGGTGGTGGACGGCGCCGCGAAGGCGGTCACGCTCCAGAACGTGCCGTCGTACTCCGTGGCCCTCGACCGCAAGATCACGCTCGCCGACGGACGGACGGTGACCTACGACATGGCGTACGGCGGCAACTTCTACGCCATCCTGCCGCTGGAGCAGTTCGGCCTGCCCTTCGACCGTGCCCGCAAGGACGACATCCTCGCCGCCGGGCTGTCGCTCATGGCGGCGATCAACGCCGAGGAGGAGCCGGTCCATCCCGAGGACCCGTCCATCCGGGGCTGTCACCACGTCCATCTGATCGCTCCCGACGCCACCGCCCGTCACTCCCGGCACGCCATGGCCATCCACCCCGGCTGGTTCGACCGCTCCCCGTGCGGCACCGGCACCAGCGCCCGCATGGCCCAGCTGCACGCGCGCGGTGAACTCCCCCTGCACACCGAGTTCGTGAACGAGTCCTTCATCGGCACCCGGTTCACCGGCCGCCTGCTCGGCACCACGGAGGTCGCCGGACGGCCGGCCGTCCTGCCCAGCTTCACCGGCCGCGCCTGGATCACCGGCACCGCGCAGTACCTGCTCGACCCGTCCGACCCGTTCCCGGCCGGATTCGTCCTCTAGACCACGGGTCAAGCCCTGTGGCGTGCCGCATAGATACTGGTGGCGCGTGACATTGCACATCCATGGTGCGTGACGCCCGTACGAGGAGATCCCGAAGACATGGCCGCCATCCGCCCCAGCAGCCCGACCGTCGGCGCGCCCGCCGCATCCGCCGCTCCCGCGACGCCCGTCCTGCCCTCGCTCGGCGGCAAGAAAAGCAGCTATCGCGAGCGGGTCGCCGACGCGCTGCGAGCCGCGCTGATCGCCGGTGAGCTGCTGCCCGGGGCGGTGTACTCCGCGCCGGCCCTCGCCGCCCGCTTCGGCGTCTCGGCGACCCCGGTGCGCGAGGCCATGCTGGACCTGGTCAAGGAGGGTCTGGTCGACACCGTCCCCAACAAGGGGTTCCGGGTCAGCGAGGTCTCCGACCGGCAGCTCGACGAGTACACGCACGTCCGGCGGCTAATCGAGATCCCGACGGTGGTGGGTCTGGCCGCCACCGCCGCCCCGGTCCAGCTGGAGGCGCTGCGTCCGGCGGCCCGCGAGATCGTGCAGGCCGCCGCGGCCGGTGACCTCGTCGCGTACGTCGAGGCCGACACCCGCTTCCACCTCGGCCTGCTAGCCCTCGCGGGCAACGCCCACCTCGTCGAGGTGGTCCGCGATCTGCGTGCCCGCTCCCGCCTGTACGGGCTGACCGCCCTCGTCGAGGCGGGCCGCCTGCCGGCCTCCGCCGAGGAGCACCTCGAACTCCTCGACGCGCTGATCGCCCGCGACGAGACGGCGGTGCACGAGGTCATGACCCGCCATCTCGGCCACGTCCGCGGTCTGTGGGCGGCGCGGCAGGACGGCGACCGCGAAGGGAGATGACGGATTCGTCAGGACTGGGACCGTCATCGGTGCCTCGTTAGAATCCGCCCATGACCACGTCAGCCCCGCCCGGCAACCGCTTCGAGCGGCGTCGCGCCGAGACCCGTGCGGCGCTGGTCCGCGCGGCTCGGCAGCTTCTCGCCGAGACCGGGGAGACCGGCGCCAGCATCCAGGTGATCGCCGAGCGCGCCGACGTCGGCTTCGGCTCCTTCTACAACCACTTCGAGTCGAAGTCGGAGTTGTTCGAGGCGGCGGTGGTGGACGCCCTGGAGGAGTACGGCCAGGCCTTCGACGACCGTCTGACCGGCATCGACGACGCGGCGGAACGCGTCGCGGCCGGCTTCCGTCTCAGCGCCCGGATGGCCGACTCGCACCCGGAGCTGATGCAGATCGTGCGCCGCCGCGGCCTCGCCCACATCCACTCGGGCAACGGACTGGCCCGACGCGCCCTGCGTGATGTCCAGGTCGGCATGGACTCGGGCCGCTTCACCGTACGCGACCCCGCGGTGGCCCTGTCGGCGCTGGGCGGCACCCTGCTGTCCCTGGTGGAGCTGCGCTTCGCGCGTCCCGATGTCGACGGCGACGAGGCGGCCGTCGAGCTGGCCGAGATGGTCCTGCGGATGCTGGGCGTCCCACCGGACGACGCCCACGAGATCGCCCGCCGTCCGCTGCCGGGGGCCGGCTGACGTCGAGGGAGGGCCGTTGGCGGCGGCCCCCCTCGCGCACCATCGGGCTCAGCGCACGGAAGCCTTGTCCCGCTTCGTCTCTTCCTCCTCCGTCGGCTCAACTGCCGCTCGCGCCGGCAGCTTCGCCCCCTCGATGTCGACGTCCGGCGTGACGCGGTCCAGCCAGCCCGGCAGTCCCCAGGCGCGGCGGCCGAGCAGTGCCATGGCGGCGGGCACGAGGGTCATGCGGACGACGAACGCGTCGACGAACACACCGAACGCCAGGGCGAAACCGATGGACTTGATGATCGGGTCGGTGTTGAAGACGAACCCTCCGAAGACCGCGACCATGATGAGCGCGGCGGCGCTGACGACCCGCCCGCTGCGTGCCATGCCCTGGGTCACGGCCTCGGCGGCGTCGCCCGTGTGCTCGAAGTGCTCGCGCATCCGGCTGACGAGGAACACCTCGTAGTCCATGGCCAGTCCGAAGAGGACGCCGATGAGGAGGACGGGCAGGAAGCTGGTGACCGGTCCCGCGGAGGGGATGTCGAGCACGCCGTTCAGGTGGCCGTCCTGGAAGACCCAGACCGTGGCGCCCAGGGAAGCGGCGACCGACAGCAAGAAGCCGAGGGCCGCCTTCACCGGCACGAGCAGTGACCGGAAGGCGATGGTCAGCAGGATCAGCGCCAGGATCACGATGATGGCGATGAACAGCGGCAGCGCGTCGGACAGCTTGCCCGCCACGTCGATCGCGGCGGCCGTCTGCCCGGCGATGTAGAGGGTGCCACCCGCCTTCTCGACGGTGCTCGCGTTCTCCCGCAGCCGGTGCACCAGGTCGGTGGTGGCCTGGGCGTCGGGCCCGGTCTTCGGGACCACGGCGAGGACGGCGAGGGTGGAGTCGGCGTTGGTGACGGGCGGGGCGGCGACCGCCACACCCCGGTCGCCCGCGAGGGCCGTCCGCAGCCCGGTCACGGTCGCCGTACGGTCGCCTGCCGGGACCTTGTCGAGGTCGACGACGGCCGTCAGCGTGGCGTTGAAGCCGGGGCCGAAACCGTCCGTCAGCAGGTCGTAGCTCTTGTGCTGGGTGCTGTCGACGGGCTGCGAGGCGTTGCTCGGCAGCCCGAGCCGCAGATCGCGGGCGGGCGCGGCGAGCGCGAGCAGGCCGATCACCCCGGCCAGCAGGACGAGCAGCGGCTTGCGGGTGACGGCCCGTCCCCAGGCCAGTCCCCAGGCGCCGGGCGGGCGTTCGCGCCCCTCGGTCCGCCGTGCCCGCGGGCGCAGCCGCTCGCCGAGGAAGCCGAGTGCGGCGGGTACGAGGCTGACGGCGACCAGCACCGCGAGCGCGACGGTGGCCGCGGCGGCCAGACCCATCACGGTCAGGAACGGGATGCCGGTGACCGCGAGCGCGGCCAGCGCGATGATGACGGTCGCCCCGGCGAAGACGACCGCGCCACCGGCGGTGGCCACGGCCCGCGCGATGGAGTCCTCGACGTCCTGGTCGGGGTCGGCGAGCTGCTCGCGGTGGCGGGAGATGATGAACAGGGCGTAGTCGATGCCGACGGCCAGCCCGATCATCAGGGCGAGGACGGTGGCGGTGGACGTCATCTCGACGTACCGGCTCATGAACTCGACGCCCAGGACGCCGATCGCCACCCCCACCAGGGCGGTGAGCAGCGGCAGCCCGGCCGCGACCAGGGAGCCGAGGGCAAAGGTGAGGACGACGAAGGCGGCGACCACGCCGACGATCTCGGCCGGTCCGCCGACCTCGGTCTTGTGCTCCATCGCGGAGCCGCCGAACTCGACCTCCAGACCGGCGTCGCGGGCCTGCGCCATCGCGTCCGACAGGGCGTCCTTGGCCTCCTGCGTGACGTCGCTGGCCTGCTGCCGGAAGCGGACGTCCGCGTAGCCGATCCGCTGGTCGGCGGAGACGGTGCGGCCCTTGAGCGGGTCGGAGACGTCGGCGACACCGGGGACCCGCGCGGCCTGCTTCAGGCTCGCCTCCATGGCCGCCGAGGTCTTCGGCCCGGTGAGCTTCTCGCCCTCCGGTGCCGCGAAGACGACCCGCGCGACGCCGCCCGCCGCCTCCGGGAACTTCTCCTTCAGCACGTCCTGCGCCTGCTGCGACTCGATGCCCGGTACCGAGAACTCGGTCGTCACCTTGCCGTGCAGGGTGATCCCGAGGCCACCGACGACGGCGAGCAGCAACAGCCAGGCGGCGGCGACCCGGCCGCGTCGGCGTATCACCCAGCGCGCCCAGGTGTACAGGCGTGACGCCATGATCGTTCTTCCCCTCGCTCGACTCATTACACCGTACGGCATTTTTACAGTCAGTTGTAAATTTACCGTCAAAGGTAAAGAGCGATGGTAAAGTCCGGGCATGATGAGCGAGGGTCTGCGTGAACGGTCCAAGGCGCGGCGCAGGGAAGCGATCCTGCGGGCCGCGTACGAGCTGTTCGCCGACCGCGGCTTCGAGGCGACGACGATCGCCGACATCGCGGCGGCGGCGGAGGTCTCCCCGCGTACCGTCACGCTCTACTTCCCGTCCAAGCTGGAGCTGGCGACGTCCCACTTCGACGAGCTGGCGGACCGGCTGGCCACGGCGTTGCGGGAGCGGGCGGAGGGCTGGACGACCCTGGACGCCCTGGAGGCGTGGCTGCGCGCGGACCTCGCCGAGGCGGACGACCTGGACGACCTCCATGAGCGCATGCTCGACCTCAACCCGCAGCTCAAGGCCGTCACCAACGTCCGCCTCACGGAGGTCATCCAGGAGGGCGCCCGCATCCTCGCCGAGGAACGCGGCGACGCGCCCGACGACTTCGGGCCCCGGATGGCCGCGGCCGCCGCGGCGGCGGTCGTCAGCGAGGTGTGCCATCACGCCCAGGAGGCGAACATCGACCGGGCGATCGCCTTCCTGCGTGCGGGGCTGGCGACACTCGACGGCGAGCCGGCCGGCTCCTGACGCGGGACCCGCGCAGCGGCAGCGGCGTCCGGAGCCGGCGGCGGCCCATGAGGTCGGAGCGGGTCAGCCCGCGGTCGTCAACGTGACGTCCTGCTGCTGGGCCGCGTGGAAGCGGGGCAGCGGCAGGCCGCCCTGCGGGTGCAGTTCCATCACCGTGGCTTCGACGTGGGCCGCGCCGGGCTCAAGGGTGCCGGCGTCGACCGCGCCGCTGTTCTCCCAGCGGTGCTCGGCGCCGTCACAGACGGCACGGGTGCCGCCGATGCCGTGGCGGACGGACGGCGACTTCTGTCCGACGGAGGAACTCACGAAGGCCGGGCCCGTATTGCCGAGGCAGCGGTAGGTGCCGGAGAGCGTGACGGTGCCGTCCTCGGCGAGGGTGCCGGTCGGGTCGACGGTCACGGTCTCGTAGGAGTCGGCGACGGCGACGGGCGCGGCGGCCAGGAGGAGCAGGGTGGCGGCGGCGAGGGCGGGGCGTACGAACACGGGGATCTCCCAGGTCAGTGGAGTACGAGCAGGGGCCTCCACTGGTACCGGTCGGGCGCCTCGACGGGCGTGATCGTCACTCCTTCGGTGGCGAGTCCGCGGCGGTCTTCCGGGATCCGTCCGGGTGTTGTCCGCGTGTTGTCACGGTTGGCGCCGGGCCGTTCCGGTGAGTTCGCGACGGGAGCATGGTCTATCCATACGGACGCCCCGCACGGAGAAGCCGGAGGGACCGTCCGCCCGATGTGGAGGTGCGCCATGTGTTCACACCAGCCTTCGTGCTCTGCCTCCGAGGCCACTGGCTCGCACGTCGTGTCCGCCCACCCCGAGCAGGGGTGGAGCCTGCTGTGCGACGGCTCGATCGTGTTCGACGACAGCGGGGAACTGCTGCCGGACGGGCGGGTCGTCCAGCCTCACCGCGTGCCGCTGGCCATGGCGGCCTGAGCCGCTAGGGCAGTACGGCGAAGCCGTCCAGTTCCAGCAGCGCCTGCTCGTCCCAGAGCCGGACCACCCCCACCACCGCCATCGCCGGATAGTCCCGGCCCGCCAACTCCCGCCAGATACGGCCCAGTTCGGCCGCCCTGGCCCGGTACTCGGCGACATCCGTGGCGTACACCGTGACGCGAGCCAGGTCCGCCGGGGTACCGCCCGCCGCCCGCAGGGCCGCCAACAGGTTGGCCAGCGCCCGCTCGAACTGCTCGGGCAGCGTCTCCCCCACCACCTTCCCGTCGGTGTCCAGCGCCGTCTGACCGGCCAGGAACACCACCCGCGACCCCGTCGCCACCACCGCGTGCGAGAACCCCGTCGGCGGGGACAGCTCGGGCGGGTTGACGCGCTCGGTGCTCATCGGGTCCCCTCTCGCTCGGCGTACAACTCCTTCGCGATGATGCCCCGTTGCACCTCGCTCGCCCCCTCGTAGATCCGTGGCGCCCGCACCTCCCGGTACAGGTGCTCCAGCAGATGCCCGCGCTCCAACGCCCGTGCGCCGTGCAGCTGGACGGCCTTGTCGACGACGTACTGCGCGGTCTCGGTGGCCAGCAGCTTCGCCATCGCGGCGCGCTTGGGGACGTCCGGGGCGCCTGCGTCGTACGCCGTCGCCGCCGCGTGGACCATGAGGCGGGCGGCGTCCGTGCGCAGGGCCAGCTCGGCGACCTCGTGGGCGACCGTCTGGAGGTCCTTCAACTTGCCGCCGAACGCGTCCCGTCGGGCGGTGTGCGCGAGGGTGGCGTCCAGGGCTGCCTGGGCCATGCCCACCGCGAAGGCGCCGACGCTGGGCCGGAAGAGGTTCAGCGTGCCCATCGCCACCCGGAAGCCGCGGTCCACCTCGCCGAGCACGTCGTCGGCGGTGACGGGTACGGCGTCGAAGGCGAGGGCGCCGATGGGGTGCGGGGAGAGCATGTCGAGGGCGGTGCCGGTGAGGCCGGGGCGGTCGGCGGGGACGAGGAAGGCGGTCACGCCGCGGGCACCCGCAGCGCCGCCCGTCCGCGCGAAGACCGTGTAGAAGTCGGCCTCGGGGGCGTTGGAGATCCAGCACTTCTCGCCGGTGAGCCGCCAGCGGCCCGGGCCGTCGGGGCGGGCGGTCAGGGACAGCGCGGCCGCGTCCGAGCCCGCCCCCGGCTCGCTCAGCGCGAACGCCGCCACCGCGCTGCCCGCACCGACCCGCGGCAGCCAGCGGTCGCGCTGGGCCGGGGTGCCGTGGGCGTGCACCGGGTGGGCGCCCAGCCCCTGGAGCGCGAGGGCCGTCTCCGCCTCGGTGCACGCGTACGCCAGGGACTCCCGCATCAGACAGAGGTCGAGGGCGCCGGAGCCGAACAGCCGCTCCAGCAGGCCGAGTCGGCCGAGTTCGGCGACCAGCGGGCGGTTCACCTGCCCGGGCTCGCCCTTCTCGGCGAGCGGGCGCAGCCGGTCCGCGGCCAGCGCGCGCAGCTCCGCGCACCAGGCGGTTTGTGCCGGATCGAGCGAGAATGCGGGCATTGCCGGTCCTCTCTCTCCGCTGGCCCCGGCGGCGTCCCCTGGGCCCTTCGCCGACGATATCGCGTCCCATTGACTGTCGTCACCAAGACGATACGCTCGTTGCGCGAGCCCACCCACGACGCCCACAAGGCAAGGGGGCGACCCAGCATGAATCCGCGCCTGAACCCCTCGGCCCACGTCGACACCTTCGCGCGCGACCATCTCCCGCCCCCGGACCAGTGGCCCGAACTCGTCTTCGATCTGCCGGAGCTGCGGTACCCCGATCGGCTGAACTGTGCCGACGAGCTGCTGACCGGCCCGCCCGACGACAGCCCCGTCTTCCACACCCCGTCCGGCGACTCCTGGACGTACGGCACCCTGCGCGCCCGCGTGGACCGGCTCGCGCATCTCCTCACCGGCGAGCTGGGCGTCGTCCCCGGCCATCGCGTCCTGCTGCGCGGCCCGACCACACCGTGGCTGGCGGCCTGCTGGCTGGCCGTGCTGAAGGCGGGGGCGGTCGCGGTCACGGTGCTGGCCCAGCAGCGGCCGCACGAGCTGGCCACGATGTGCGAGATCGCGCAGATCGGGCACGCCCTGTGCGACATCCGGGCCGTGGACGACCTCGCCAAGGCCGAGATACCGGGGCTGCGGATCACCACGTACGGCGGTGACGCCCCCGACGACCTGCTGAACCGGACGGCGCCGGACACCCCGTACCCGGCCGTGCGGACCTCGGCCGACGACGTGGCGCTGATCGCCTTCACCTCCGGCACCACCGGGCGCCCCAAGGGCTGCATGCACTTCCACCGGGACGTCCTCGCCATAGCCGACACCTTCGCCCGGCACGTGCTGCGGCCGCACGCGGACGACGTCTTCGCCGGCAGTCCCCCGCTCGGCTTCACCTTCGGGCTCGGCGGGCTCGTCGTCTTCCCGATGCGGGCGGGCGCGAGCGCGCTGCTGCTCGAACAGGCCGGTCCCCGGCAGCTGTTGCCCGCCCTCGCCGAGCACCGGGTCTCGGTGCTGTTCACCGCCCCGACCGCCTACCGCGCGATGCTCGACGAGCTCGACTCGTACGACATCTCCGCGCTGCGCCGCTGTGTCTCCGCCGGGGAGAACCTGCCCGCCGCCACCTGGCGGGCCTGGCAGGAGCGGACCGGACTGCGGATCATCAACGGCATCGGCGCGACCGAGCTGCTGCACATCTTCATCTCCGCCGCCGACGAGCACATCCGGCCGGGGACCACCGGGGTGCCGGTACCCGGCTGGCACGCGCGCGTGGTCGACGAGGAGGGCCAGGACCGGCCCGACGGGGAACCCGGGCTGCTCGCCGTGCGCGGGCCGGTCGGGTGCCGGTACCTCGCCGATCCGCGGCAGCGCGAGTACGTGCGCTTCGGCTGGAACATCACCGGTGACACCTACGTCCGTGAGGGCGACGGCTACTTCCGGTACGTCGCCCGCGCGGACGACATGATCATCTCGGCCGGGTACAACATCGCGGGCCCGGAGGTCGAGGACGCGCTGCTGCGGCATCCGGACGTGGTGGAGGCCGCGGTGGTGGGGCGCCCCGACGAGGCACGCGGGCAGGTGGTGGTGGCGTACGCGGTCGTCAAGGAGGGCGCCGAACGGGACGCCGAGACCTTGCGCGCGTATCTCAAGTCGGAGCTGGCGCCGTACAAATGTCCGCGCGAGATCGTCTTCCTGGACGCGCTCCCCCGCACCGCGACCGGCAAGCTCCAGCGCTTCCGCCTGCGCACCGAGGGTGACCAGCAGTGATGCCGACGACCTAAGATGATCAACGTGTCCGACCAGCATGCACCACGGTCTCTCATCGTCACGCTCTACGGCGCCTACGGCCGCTTCGTGCCCGGCCCGGTACCGGTCGCCGAGCTGATCCGGCTGCTGGCCGCGGTCGGCGTGGACGCGCCCTCCGTCAGATCCTCCGTGTCCCGGCTCAAACGCCGCGGACTGCTCGTGCCCTCCCGCACCGCGCAGGGTGCGGCCGGATACGAACTCTCCCCCGACGCCCGCCAGCTGCTGGAGGACGGCGACCGCCGCATCTACGCCGTCGCACCGCCCGAGGACGAGGGCTGGGTCCTCGCGGTGTTCTCCGTCCCGGAGTCGGAGCGGCAGAAGCGGCACGTGCTGCGCTCCCGGCTGGCCGGCCTGGGATTCGGGACCGCGGCGCCGGGCGTGTGGCTCGCGCCGGCGCGGCTGTACGAGGAGGCCCGGCACACCCTGGAGCGGCTGCGCCTCGACCCGTACGTCGACCTCTTCCGCGGCGAGCACCTCGGCTTCGCCGCCACCGCCGACGCGGTCGCCCGCTGGTGGGACCTGGCGGCGATCGCCAAGGAGCACGACGCCTTCCTCGACCGGCACGCGCGCGTGCTGCACGCCTGGGAGGACCGCGAGGACACCCCGCCCGACGAGGCCTACCGCGACTACCTCCTCGCCCTGGACTCCTGGCGCCACCTCCCCTACATCGACCCCGGCCTGCCCGCCCGGCTGCTCCCCGAGGACTGGCCGGGCAGCCGCTCGGCGGCGGTGTTCCGGGGGCTGCACGCGCGGCTGCGGGACGCGGGGGCCGCTTTCGTCGGCGTGTGATCCCATGCCCGCTGCCAGGTGACTCAAGTCCCCAGCGTCAGCCGGGGCTTGGGGGCGTCCGTGCGTCCGGTCTGCGGGCGGCGGCTGCCCGCTTGGTACGGGGCCGGCCAGACGACGCCGGGGCCGTCGTACCCCTGCTCGGCGGCGGCGTGCAGGGTCCAGTGCGGGTCGTAGAGGTGCGGGCGGGCGAGGGCGCACAGGTCCGTGCGCCCGGCCAGGATCAGGGAGTTGACGTCGTCCCAGGAGGAGATCGCGCCGACCGCGATCACCGGAATGCCGGTCTCGTGGCGGATACGGTCCGCGAAAGGCGTCTGGTACGAGCGCCCGAACTCCGGCTGCTCCTCGGCCACGACCTGCCCGGTCGACACGTCGATCGCGTCGGCGCCGTGCGCGGCGAAGGCGCGGGCGATCTCGACGGCGTCCTCGGCCGTCGTGCCGCCCTCGGCCCAGTCGGTGGCGGAGATGCGGACGGTCATGGGCCGTTCGTCGGGCCATACGCCCCTGATGGCGTCGAAGACTTCGAGGGGGAAGCGCAGGCGCTTGGCGAGCGTGCCGCCGTAGGCGTCGGTGCGGCGGTTGGTGAGCGGGGAGAGGAAGCCGGAGAGCAGGTAGCCGTGCGCGCAGTGGAGTTCGAGGAGGTCGAAGCCCGCGCGGGCGGCCCGCCAGGCGGCCGCAGTGAACTGCTCGCGGAGATCGGTGAGTTGGGCACGGGTGAGTTCACGCGGGGTCTGACTGGCGGGCTTGTACGGCAGTGCGGACGCGGCCACGAGGGGCCAGTTGCCGTCGGGCAGCGGTTCGTCCATGCCCTCCCACATCAGCTTGGTCGAGCCCTTGCGGCCGGAGTGGCCTAGCTGCACGCCGATCGCGGTGCCCGGCGCCTGGGTGTGCACGAAGTCGGTGATCCGCCGCCACCCCTCGGCCTGCTTGCCGTTGTAGAGGCCGGTGCAGCCGGGGGTGATCCGGCCCTCCTCGCTCACGCACACCATCTCGGTCATCACCAGGCCCGCGCCGCCGAGCGCCCGCGCTCCCAGGTGGACGAGATGGAAGTCGCCGGGGAGGCCGTCGGTGGCGGAGTACATGTCCATCGGCGAGACCACGACCCGGTTGCGCAAGGTCAGTCCGCGCAGCCGGAACGGCGTGAACATCGGGGGCGTGCCGGGCGGACAGCCGAACTCGCGCTCCACCGCGCCTGTGAAGCGGGCGTCGCGCAGGCGCAGGTTGTCGTGGGTGACGCGGCGGCTGCGGGTGAGGAGGTTGAACGCGAACTGGCGTGGCGGCTGGTCGAGATAGCGGGCCAGGTCCTCGAACCACTCCAGGCTGGCGCGGGCGGCGCGCTGCGTGGAGGCCACGACGGGTTTGCGTTCGTCCTCGTAGGCCTGGAGTGCCGAGGGCAGGTCCGGTTGCTCCTCCAGACAGGCGGCGAGGGCGAGGGCGTCCTCGACGGCGAGCTTGGTGCCGGAGCCGATGGAGAAGTGCGCGGTGTGGGCGGCGTCGCCGAGCAGCACGGTGTTGCCGTGGGACCAGTGCGCGGTGACGACCGTACGGAAGGTGGTCCAGGCCGAGTTGTTGGAGTGCAGCGGCCTGCCGCCGAGGGCGTCGGTGAAGATCTTGGCGCAGCGGTCGAGGGACCCCTGGGTGTCGAGGTCCGCGAAACCGGCCGCCTGCCAGACCTCTTCGCGCATCTCGACGATCACGGTGGAGGCGTCGGGCGCGTACGGGTAGCCGTGCAGCTGCATCACGCCGTGTTCGGTCTCGGCGATCTCGAAGCGGAAGGCCTCGAAGGCGAAGTCGGCGGCGAGCCAGATGTAGCGGCAGCGGTGGGTGGTCACCTGGGGGCGGAACACCTGCCGGTGTGCCTCGCGGGTCGTGCTGTTGATGCCGTCGGCGGCGATGACGAGGTCGTGGGTGTCGGCGAGGTCGGGCGGGGCTTCGGTGCGGAAGCGGAGGTCTACGCCGAGGTCGTGGCAGCGGGCGTGGAGGATCTCCAGCAGGCGTTTGCGGCCGAGGGCGGCGAAACCGTGTCCTCCGGAGGTGTGGCGGGTTCCTCGGTGGACGATGTCGATGTCGTCCCAGCGGATGAAGTCCTGTTGGAGGGCCTCGTAGACCTGTGGGTCGGCGTGTTCTATGCCGCCGAGTGTTTCGTCGGAGAGGACGACGCCGAAGCCGAAGGTGTCGTCGGGGGCGTTGCGTTCCCAGACGGTGACTTCGCGGGCGGGATCGAGACGTTTCAGCAACGCCGCTGCGTAGAGGCCGCCGGGGCCGCCGCCGATGATCGCGACGCGTAGGGGGTGGCTGAGCGTGGACGGCGGCTGACGGTCGTCTGTGGCTGGTCGCGCAGTTCCCCGCGCCCCTGGGGTCGGCGCAGTCACCGTCCGCTCCATTTGGGAGCTCGCTTTTCCTTGAACGCCTTATGGAACTCTGCGTAATCCTCGCCGTTCATCAACAACGCCTGTGTCGACGCGTCCAGTTCCACCGCCGCCGCCAGTGGCATGTCCAGTTCCGCCGTCAGTAGCGCCTTCGTCTGGGCGTACGCCAACGCCGGGCCGTCGGCCAGGCGGCGGGCCAGGGCGCCCGCGGCCTCGTCCGCCCTGCCCTCGTCCGTCAGCTCGCTGATCAGGCCGATCCGCTCGGCCTCCGGGGCCCTCACCGGCTCTCCCAGCATCAGCAGCCGCGTCGCGTGGCCCAGGCCGATCACCCGGGGCAGCAGGTAGGCCGCGCCCATGTCGCCGCCGGACAGGCCCACCCGCGTGAACAGGAAGGCGAACCGGGCGGTCGGGTCGGCCACCCGGAAGTCCGCGGCGAGGGCGAGGACCGCCCCCGCGCCCGCGGCAACACCGTGCACCGCCGCGATCACCGGGAACGGGCACTCCCGTACGGCCCGCACGACCTGCCCCGTCATCCGGTTGAAGTCGAGGAGCTGGGCCGTGTCCATCGACAGGGTCGCGCCGATGATCTCGTCGACGTCGCCGCCGGAGCAGAAGCCCCGTCCCTCACCGGCCAGGACGAGGGCCCGCACCGAGCGCTCCCGGGACAGCTCGGCGAGGAGGTCGCGCAGGTCGGCGTAGGCGCCGAAGGTGAGCGCGTTGAGTTTGTCGGGGCGGGCGAGCGTGACGGTGGCGACGCCCGCGGTGAGGTCCACCCGCAGATGCTCCCAGCGGGCGGTTCGGGCGGCGGAGCCGGTGAAGGGACTCATGCGTGCGGCCTCCCCAGGTGAGGTGCGCTACCCGCGCTCTAAGCGCTCTGCCCTTCGAAGTTATCACTCATCTTTGACTGTCGTCACGAGCCCGCGATAAGGCCGTCCGGATCTGACCCGGCTCCGTCACATCCGTCACGACTCGTCGACAGGGCGGCAACGAGGGGAGCAGCCGTGCGAGGCGGGGCGTTGTCGGGGGTAAGCCGCCCGGTAGCGGGGCCGAAGGTCCCGCGCGGTGCCCGTCGGATGCCTCTGCTGGTCGGCGCCGTACCATTCATAAGGTTGAAAGCAGGACTGCCTGCTCATGAACGGAACCGCCTTGCAAGAACGCCCCTCAGCCTCCGCCTCCTGGCGTATCGCGCTGCCGCACTCCGCCGCGGCGGTGCCCGTGGCGCGTGCGCTGGTGCGGACGGCGCTCGCCGATCTCGAGCACGGGGCCGACTGTGACACCGCTGAACTGCTGACGGCCGAGCTGGTCGCGAACGCCGTCGAGCACACCGCCGGGGACTCCCCGATAGAGCTGGTCGTGGAGCTGCTGCCCCATGGCTGCCAGGTCGAGGTCCATGACCCGGACCCGGCGCCGCCCGGCGATCTGACCCGTCCGCACGGCGGGGAACCCGACCCCTGGCAGGAGCACGGACGCGGGCTGCTGCTGATCCGTGCCCTCAGCTCGTCCTGCGGACACCGCCCCACCGAGTCCGGCAAGGCGGTGTGGTTCAGACTGCCAGTGGTTCCGCGGCAGTGGCGTCCGGTGTGACCGTGGCCTGCCTGCCGAGCCTCGAGTTCCGGCGGCCGTAACCGACGTAGAGCAGGAATCCGACCGCCAGGAACACCGCGAACTGGATCCAGGTCGTCCAGCCGGTCTCGTACATCAGGTACAGGCAGAAGCCGATGCCGAGCAGCGGGACGACGGGGTAGAGCGGCACCCGGAAGGTGCGGGCGAGGCCCGGTTCCGTGCGGCGCAGGGCGATGACCGCGATGTTGACGACCGCCATCACGGCGAGCGTGCCGATGGTGCACAGGTTGACCACCGCGTCGAGGGACGCGAAGGCCGCCGGGACGGCGAAGACGGCCGCGACGATCAGGGTGCCGGCGACGGGTGTGGCGGTCCTCGGGGAGACCTTCTCGAAGACGCGCGGGATCAGCCCGTCGCGGGACATGGACATCAGGATGCGGGTCTGGCCGTACATCACCGCCAGGACGACGGAGGCGATGGCGACGACCGCGCCGAAGGCGATGACCCCGCCGCCGACCGACGAGCCAGTGACCTCGTTGACGACGTACGACAGGGCGGCAGGGCGGCCGCCGACCTCGTCGCCGCCGATGGCGCCGATCGCGGCGAGGGCGACCGCGCAGTACAGCAGGGTGACCAGGCCGATGCAGACGAGGATCGCGACCGGGATGTCCCGGCGGGGGTTCTTCGCCTCCTCGCCGGCCGTGGTGATCGCGTCGAAGCCGATGTACGAGAAGAACGCGGCCGTGGTGCCCGCGCCGATGCCGCCGAGGCCGGCCGGGGAGAAGGGCGTGAGGTTGCCGTCCTTGAAGGCGGTGAACCCGATCGCGCAGAAGGCGACGAGGATCGCGAGCTTCAGCACCGCCATCGCGGCGGTCGCGCGGGCGCTCTCCCGGACGCCGCGCACGAGCAGGACCGAGGCGAGCGCGATCACGATCACGGCGGGGAGGTTGATCACGCCGCCGTCGCCGGGGCCGGCGGACAGGTCGGCCGGGATCTGCCATCCGACGAGGCTGTCGAGGAGCTCGTTGACGTACTGGCTCCAGCCGACCGCCACGGCCGACACGGAGACGCCGTACTCCAGGAGCAGACACCAGCCGACCAGGAAGGCGGTGCGCTCGCCGAGACCGGCGTAGGCGAAGGAGTACGACGATCCCGAGACCGGGATCGCGCCGCCCAGCTCGGCGAAGGCGAACGCGGTGAAGACGCAGGTGATCGCGGCGAGGACGAAGGAGACGACGACGGCCGGGCCCGCCTGGGCCACCGAGTCGGACAGTCCGACGAAGATGCCGGTGCCGACGATCGCGCCGAGACCGAAGCAGATCAGCTGGAACAGGCCCATCGTGCGACGGAGGCCGTGGCCCTCGCGGTCGGTGCCGGATTCGGCGACCAGCAGGGCGGGGGACTTTCTGCGGGGCATGCGGGTGGTGCTCGTTTCTCATGATTGCGACGGTGGTCGCGGTCGGCGGCCCGGAAAGGGGTGGCTCCGGGCCGCCGCACAGAATAGGCGCTGATCAGGCGAGTGTCGCCACCAGGACCGCCTTGATGGTGTGCATACGGTTCTCGGCCTCGTCGAAGACCACGGAGTGCTCCGACTCGAACACCTCGTCGGTGACCTCGAGCTCCGTGAGGCCGTGCCGCTCGTGGACCTCGCGGCCGACGCGCGTGCCGAGGTCGTGGAAGGCCGGCAGACAGTGCAGGAACTTCACGCCGGGGTTGCCGGTGGCGCGCAGCACGTCCATGGTCACCGCGTAGGGGCCGAGCAGCGCTATGCGCTCGTCCCAGATCTCCTTGGGCTCCCCCATCGACACCCAGACGTCCGTGGCGACGAAGTCGGCGTGGCGCACGCCCTCCTTCACGTCCTCGGTGAGGGTGACCTGGCCGCCGGAGGCGAGGGCGAGTTGCCGGGCCACCTCGACGATCGTCTCGTCCGGCCACAGCACCCGGGGCGCGACGATACGGACGTCCATGCCGAGCAGGGCGCCCGTGACCAGGTAGGAGTTGCCCATGTTGTAGCGGGAGTCGCCGAGGTAGGCGAAGACCGTCTCGTCGAGCGGCTTGTCGCTGTGCTCGGTCATGGTGAGCACGTCGGCGAGCATCTGGGTGGGGTGCCACTCGTCGGTGAGGCCGTTGTAGACGGGGACCCCGGCGTATGCGGCCAGTTCCTCTACGACACCCTGCCCGTGCCCGCGGTACTCGATCGCGTCGTACATCCGCCCGAGCACGCGCGCGGTGTCCCGTACGGACTCCTTGTGGCCGATCTGCGAGCCGGAGGGGTCGAGGTACGTCGTCGAGGCGCCCTGGTCGGCGGCGGCGACCTCGAACGCGCAGCGGGTGCGCGTCGAGGTCTTCTCGAAGATCAGCGCGATGTTCTTGCCCTGGAGGTACCGCGTCTCGGTCCCGGCCTTCTTCGCGGCCTTCAGCTCCGCGGCCAGCTCGACCAGCCCGAGGAACTCCTCGGCCGTGAAGTCGAGCTCCTTGAGGAAGTGGCGCCCGGCGAGGGCGGTGGGGACAGTCGCCATGGGGCGCTCCAGAGGTGGTACCGGACAGGGACCCTGGAAGTCTATACGACGATCGGCATTTCTATACAGGATCACGCTCCACCGGACAGCTCATACAGCGCGGCCCCCCTCTCCCCCGCCCCAGCTCGCTGCCCGGGATCTCGATGACCTCGATGCCCTGCTTGCGGAGGTGGGTGTTGGTGGTGGCGTTGCGTTCGTAGGCGACGACCACGCCCGGCTCGACGGCCAGCACGTTGCAGCCGTCGTCCCACTGCTCGCGCTCGGCGGCGTGGACGTCCTGCGTGGCGGTCAGCACCCGGATCTCGCTCAGCCCCAGCGCGGCGGCGATCGCGCGGTGCATGTGCTCCGGCGGATGGTCGGTGACCTTCAACTCCTTGTCGCCGACGCCCGGTTCGATGGTGTACGAGCGGAGCATGCCGAGCCCGGCGTACTGGGTGAAGGTGTCGCCGTCGACCATCGTCATCACGGTGTCGAGGTGCATGAAGGCGCGCCGCTTGGGCATGTCCAGCGCCACGATCGTCTGCGCCGAGCCGGCCGCGAACAGCTTGTGCGCGAGCATCTCCACGGCCTGCGGCGTGGTGCGCTCGCTCATGCCGATGAGGACGGCGCCGTTGCCGATGACGAGGACGTCGCCGCCCTCGATGGTGGAGGGGTAGTCGGCCTGACCCTCGCTCCAGATGCGGAACGTCTCGTCGCGGAAGAGGGGGTGATGCCGGTAGATCGCCTCGAAGTGGACCGTCTCCCGCTGCCGGGCGGGCCAGCGCATGGCGTTGACGGAGACGCCGTCGTAGATCCAGGCGGAGGTGTCGCGGGTGAAGAGGTGGTTGGGCAGGGGGGCCAGGAGGAAGTCGTCGAGGTCCATGACGTGGAAGCGGACGGAGACCGGCTCCTCGTGCGCGTCGAGGAACTCCCGCTTGGTCATGCCGCCGACCAACGCCTCGGCGAGCGCGGGCGCGGGCAGCGTCTCGAAGGCGGCGCGGAGATGGTCGGTGGCGAGGACGCCGTACTCCTTCTCGTCGAAGACCCGGTCCAGGACGAGGGTGCGGGCCGCCGGGACCGACAAGGCCTCGGTGAGCAGGTCGCCGAACAGGTGGACGGTGACCCCGCGGTCGCGGAGCACGTCGGCGAACCCGTCGTGCTCGGCGCGCGCCCGGCGCACCCAGAGCACGTCGTCGAAGAGGAGGGCGTCCTTGTTGCTGGGGGTGAGCCTTTTGAGCTCGAGATCCGGCCGGTGCAGGATGACGCGGCGCAGCCGCCCGGCCTCGGAGTCGACATGGAATCCCATGCCTCCATCCTGACCACCGGCGACCGCATTCACCCCCTTCTTGACCACTTCCCTTTCTCGTCCTCTTGACGATAAACGCGCCCCCTGGTTATCGTCTTCCAGACGACAAGGGGGCTCTCGTGGCCGACATCACCCGGCGCCTGGGCTGGCGCCATCTCCGTGGCGCGCCGACCGCGCACATCCGGCACCACCGCGGCGGAAAGCTGCTGCACGACGGGCCGGGGCTGAGCTTCTGGTTCCGCGCGCTGACCGCCGCACTCTCCGAAGTGCCGGTCGACGACCGGGAGTTGGCGATGACCTTCCACGCCCGTACGTCCGACTTCCAGGACGTGACGGTGCAGTCGACGGTGACCTACCGGATCAGCGACCCGGCCCTCGCCGCGGCCCGGCTGGACTTCTCGGTCGACCCGGACACCGGCGCCTGGCGCGGCACCCCGCTGGAACAGCTCGGCACCCTGCTCACCGAGACCGCCCAGCAGCATGCCCTTGACGTCCTCGCCCGTACGTCGTTGTCGGCGGCGCTGGTGGACGGGGTGACGGCGGTGCGGGAGCGGGTCGCGGCGGGCCTGGCGGCGGAACCGCGGCTGCCGGCCACGGGCATCGAGGTGGTCGCGGTCCGGGTCGTGGCCCTGCGTCCGGAGCCGGAGGTGGAGCGGGCCCTGCGCACCCCCGCCCGTGAGCAGATCCAGCAGGAGGCCGACCGGGCGACGTACGAGCGGCGGGCGGTGGCGGTCGAGCGGGAGCGGACGATCGCCGAGAACGAACTGGCCAGCCAGATCGAACTCGCCCGGCGTGAGGAGCAGTTGGTCGAGCAGCGCGGCACGAACGCCCGCCGCGAGGCCGAGGAACACGCGGCGGCGGACGCGGTACGGGCCGGGGCGGAGGCGGCCCGGTCGGTGAAGCTGGCGGAGGCCGAGGCGACGCGGTCGGTGAAGCTCGCGGAGGCGGAGGCCGCACGGTCGGTGAAGCTGGGCGAGGCGGAGGCGACGCGGTCGCTGAAGCTCGCCGAGGCGGAGGCGGCTCGGTCCGTGCAGTTGGCCCGGGCCGAGGCCGAAGGGGTGCGTGCGGTGGGCGAGGCGCGGGCCCAGGCGCAGGAGGCATGGCTGCGGGTGCACGCCGACGTCGACGTGGCGACCCTGCACGCCCTCACCGGCACCCGGCTCGCGGAGAACCTGCCGCACATCGACAGCGTCACCATCTCGCCGGACGTCCTGACCGGCCTGCTCGCCAAGCTCGGCACCCCGCGGGACCCGGCGTGAGCCTCGCCCCGAGGGTCGTCCTGGTCCACCGCACCACGGAGTACGAGGAGTTGGTGGCCCACCACGGCACCCACGGCCAGGCCGCGTTCTTCCTCTCCTCCCGCGGCCGGGACATCGAGGAACTGGCGGACCGCCACCGCCGTACCCGTGCCGCGCTGGCGGAGGTGACGGCGGCGATCCCGCTGACCTGGCGGCAGAGCCGGGTGGAGCGGCGGGATCTGGACCGGTTCCTGTTCGCGCCGGAGGACGTGGTGGTCGTGGTCGGCCAGGACGGCCTGGTCGCGAACGTTGCCAAGTACCTCGCCGGGCAACCCGTGTTGGGCGTGGACAGCGATCCCGGCCGCAACCCCGGTGTGCTGGTACGGCACCGGCCCTCGGAGGTGGCGCGGCTGCTGGCGGTCGCGGACCGTGAGGTCGACGAGCTGACGATGGTGGAGGCCGTGGCCGACGACACCCAGCGGCTCCTCGCCCTCAACGAGATCTATCTGGGCGCCGCCGGTCACCAGACCGCCCGCTACCGCCTGGGCCTCGACGACGACGGGGGTGTCGCCGAGGCCCAGGCCTCCTCCGGGGTGCTGGTGGGCACGGGGACGGGCGCGACCGGCTGGCTGCGGTCGGTGTGGCGGGAGCGGGGCGCGCAGCTGCGGCTCCCGGGCCCCGCGGAGGAACGCCTGGTGTGGTTCGTCCGCGAGGCATGGCCCTCGCCCGCCACCGGTACGTCCCTGGTGGCGGGCGAGTTGACGGCCGCCGCCCGGCTGCGGCTCACGGTCGAGTCCGAGCGGCTGATCGCGTTCGGGGACGGCATGGAGGGTGACGCGCTGGAGCTGACGTGGGGGCAGTCGGTACGGGTGGGGGTGTGCCGGGAGCGGTTGCGGTTGGTGGGGTGACCGGGCCCCGAGGGGCCCGGTGACTTCACAGCCGTGGGTCCACCGGCTCCGACTCCAGGGCCAGCACCCCGAACACCGCCTCGTGGACCCGCCACAGCGGCTCGCCCTCGGCCAGCCGGTCCAGCGCCTCCAGACCGAGCGCGTACTCGCGGATCGCGAGCGAGCGCTTGTGGTTCAGGAAGCGTCCGCGCAGCCGGGCGAGGTTCTCCGGCCGGGTGTACTCCGGACCGTAGATGATCCGCAGGTACTCCCGGCCCCGGCACTTGATGCCGGGCTGTACGAGCCGTCCCTCGCCGCTGCGCACCACCGCGCCCAGCGGCTTGACGACCATGCCCTCACCGCCGCGGCCGGTCATCTCCAGCCACCAGTCGACGCCCGCCTGGACCGACTCGGGGTCGGCCGTGTCGACGTACAGGCGCCGGGTGGTCTGCAGCAGACCGGTGCCGTCGTGCTCCACCAGCCGGTCCAGCAGGGCGAGTTGCTCGTCGTGCGGGAGGCCGGCGAGGCTGCGGCCCTGGACCGCGAGGATCTGGAACGGTGCCAGGCGGACGCCGTCCAGGCCGTCCGTGGTCCAGCAGTAGCGGCGGTACGCCTCCGTGAACGCGGCCGCGTCCGAGGCCCTCGCGCGCTGCCGGTCCAGCAGCTCACCGACCTCGACGCCGCGCGCCGCCGCGCCCTCAAGGGCGGCGACGACACCCGGGAACACCGCCCCGGACGCGGCGCCGACAGCGGCGTACTGCGAACGCAGCAACCCCGACGCCTTCAGCGACCACGGCATCAGCTCGGCGTCCAGCAGCAGCCAGTCCGTGTCCAACTCCCGCCACAGACCCGCCTCTTCGACCGCCGCGCGCACCCGCCCGAGGATCTCCTCGGTCACCGACCCGTCGTCGAAGAACGGACGGCCGGTACGGGTATAGAGCGAACCGGTCGGCCCGTCGACACCGAAGCGCTTGCGCGCCGCCTCCGCGTCCCGGCACACCAGCGCCACCGCCCGCGACCCCATGTGCTTCTCCTCGCACACGACCCGCGCGACCCCGTCCTCGGCGTACTGCTTGAACGCCTCGGCCGGGTGCTCCAGGTAGCCCTCGATGTGCGACGTCGCGGTCGGGGCCATGGTCGGCGGGAGGTACGGCAGCAGCCGCGGGTCCACCGCGAACCGGCTCATGACCTCCAGCGCCGCCGCCGCGTTCTCCTCACGGATGGCGACGCGGCCCTGGTGCCGGGTCTCGACCACCCGCCGCCCCTGCACGTCCGCCAGGTCCAGCGGCCGCCCGTCGTGACCGCCGGGTGCCTCCGACTTCAGCGGCTTCGTCGGCTCGTACCAGACCCGCTCCGCCGGTACGTCGACCAGCTCGCGCTCCGGCCACCGCAGCGCGGTGAGCTTGCCGCCGAAGACGGCACCGGTGTCCAGGCAGATGGTGTTGTTGAGCCAGCTGGCCTCCGGGACCGGGGTGTGACCGTAGACCACGGCCGCCCGGCCCCGGTAGTCCTCCGCCCACGGGTAGCGCACCGGCAGCCCGAACTCGTCGGTCTCGCCGGTGGTGTCGCCGTACAGCGCGTGCGAACGCACCCGCCCCGACGTACGGCCGTGGTACTTCTCCGGCAGACCGGCGTGGCAGACCACCAGCCGGCCGCCGTCGAGGACGTAGTGGCTGACGAGCCCGTCGATGAACTCCCGTACCTCGGCACGGAACTCGTCCGACTCGCTCTCCATCTGCTCGATCGTCTCGGCGAGTCCGTGGGTGTGCTGGACGTTGCGGCCCTTCAGGTAACGGCCGTACTTGTTCTCGTGGTTGCCCGGCACGCACAGCGCGTTGCCCGACTTCACCATCGACATCACGCGGCGCAGCACACCGGGGCTGTCCGGGCCGCGGTCGACGAGGTCGCCGACGAAGACCGCGGTGCGGCCCTCCGGGTGGACGCCGTCGGTGTAGCCCAACTTGCCGAGCAGGGACTCCAGTTCGCTCGCGCAGCCGTGGATGTCGCCGACGATGTCGAAGGGGCCGGTGAGGTGGGTCAGGTCGTTGAACCGCTTCTCGGTGACGACGGTGGCGTTCTCGATGTCCTCGACGCCGCGCAGGACGTGCACCTTGCGGAAGCCCTCGCGCTCCAAGTGCCGCAGCGAGCGACGGAGTTCACGGATGTGCCGCTTGATGACCCGGACCGGCATGTCGGCGCGGTCGGTACGGCCCGCGTTGCGCTCGGCGCACACCTCCTCCGGCACGTCCAGCACGATGGCGATGGGCAGCACGTCGTGCTGCTTGGCCAGGTCGATCAGCTGCTTGCGGGCGTCCGACTGCACGCTGGTGGCGTCCACGACGGTGCGCCGGCCGGCGGCGAGCCGCTTGCCGGCGATGTAGTGGAGCACGTCGAAGGCGTCCTTCGTCGCGCTCTGGTCGTTCTCGTCGTCGGAGACCAGGCCGCGGCAGAAGTCCGAGGAGATCACCTCGGTGGGCTTGAAGTGCCTGCGGGCGAAGGTCGACTTGCCGGAGCCGGAGGCGCCGACGAGGACGACGAGGGAGAGGTCGGTGACGGGCAGGACCCGTCCCTGGGTCAGGTTCTCGGTCATGCGGCCTTCGCCTCCTTCTCCTTCTCGTTCTCCATGCGTACGGTGAACACGGCCATCTGCGTGGGCGGACCCACCTCGGGGTCATCGGGCCCGACCGGCACGAACTCCACGTCGTACCCGTGCCGTTCGGCCACCGCCCCGGCCCAGGCGCGGAACTCCTCCCGCGTCCACTCGAAGCGGTGGTCGCCGTGCCGGACATGACCGGCCGGGAGGGACTCCCAGCGGACGTTGTACTCGACGTTCGGCGTCGTCACGAGGACGGTCTTCGGGCGCGCGGCGCCGAACACCGCGTACTCCAGGGCGGGCAGCCGCGGCAGGTCGAGGTGCTCGATGACCTCGCTGAGCACGGCGGCGTCGTAACCCTTGAGCCGCTTGTCGGTGTAGGCCAGCGAGCCCTGGACGAGCTTGACGCGCGAGGCCTGCCGCTCCCCCATGCGGTCCAGCTTCAGCCGCCGGGAGGCGATGGTGAGGGCGCGCATCGACACGTCGACGCCCACGATCTCGGTGAACCGCACGTCCTTGAGCAGCGCCTGCACCAACTGCCCCTGTCCGCACCCGAGATCGAGCACGCGCGCGGCACCGGACGCCTGGAGCGCGGCGATGATCGCGTCCCGCCGCTGCACGGCGAGCGGCGTCGGCCTCGCCTCCTCCTCGGTCTCGGCCTCGACGGCGTTGTCGATCTCCTCGACCTCGCTGTCGTCGGCCTCGGCGAGCCGCACCAGCTCCAGTCGCTCCATGGCCTGCCGGGTCAGCGACCAACGCCGGGAGAGGTAGCGGCTGGTGATGAGCTTCTGCTCCGGGTGCTCGGGCAGCCAGCCCTCACCGGCGCGCAGCAGCTTGTCGACCTCGTCGTCGGAGACCCAGTAGTGCTTGGCGTCGTCGAGGACCGGGAGCAGGACGTACAGGTGCCGCAGCGCCTCGGCGAGGGTCAGCGTGGCGGACTCCAGTTCGAGGCGGACGTAGCGCGAGTCGCCCCACTCGGGGAACTGCGGGTCCAGCGCGACGGGTTCGACGCCAACGGTCCACCCCAGCGGCTCGAAGAGCCGTCGTACGAGTGCGGGACCGCCCCTGGCCGGCAGCGCGGGCACCTCGATGCGCAGCGGCAGCGGCTGCGCGGCCCGCTCGGGGCGGGCGTTGCACACCCCGCGCATGGCGCTGGAGAAGACCGCGCTGAGCGCCACGGCGAGCAGCGAAGAGGCCGCGTACGGACGGTCGTTGACGTACTGCGCGAGCGCCGCGTCGGGAGCCCCGCCGCGCCCCTTGCCCTTCCCCTTGCGCACCAGCGCCACGGCATCGACCTCCAGCATCAGCGCCGCCGTGCACCGCTCGGGCCGCGCCTCGGGGTAGAGGACATGGGCCTTGCCGTAGGAGGTGGAGAACGCCTGCGCCTTCTCGGGATGCTTGTGGAGCAGATAGCCGAGGTCGGTGGCGGGGCGGTCCGGGGTGCCGATGGTGGTGATCGAAAGGAACACGGGCGGGCCTCAAGTAGGGTCTGAACTGCTGATATGCACACCGTACAGACCGGACATCGGCAGCACTCGGGAATTATTCGCCCTGGAGGCCCCACGTGACAGACACCGGATCGGGCGCGGACCGCTTGGACACGAGCAAGCCGCACTCGGCGCGGATGTACGACTACTTCCTCGGCGGGAAGGACAACTACCCCGTCGACGTGGCCGCCGCCGAGCAGGTGACGGCCCTTTTTCCCGCGGTGAGCGCGATGGCGCGGACCAACCGGGCGTTCATGCACCGCGCGTCCCGGCTGCTGGCCGAGCGCGGGGTCCGTCAGTTCCTCGACATCGGCACCGGCATCCCGACCCGGCCGAACCTCCACCAGATCGTGCAGGGGATCGCCCCCGAGGCCCGGGTGGTGTACGCGGACAACGACCCGATCGTCCTGCGGCACGCGGAGGCGCTGCTGCACAGCACGCCGGAGGGGCGGACGGCGTACGTCCAGGGTGACGTACGGGAGCCGGGGAAGATCATCGCGGCGGCCCGCGAGACGCTCGACTTCACGCGGCCGATCGCCTTGTCCCTGGTGGCGCTGCTGCACCTGGTGGCGGACGAGGACGAGCCCGGCCGGATCGTGCGGGAGCTGCTGGCACCGCTGCCGTCCGGAAGTTACGTGACCCTCTCCCACGCGACCGGAGACTTCGATCCGGAGACCTGGGAGCGGGTGGTGGAGGTGTACCGCAAGGGCGGCACCGCGGCCCAGGTGCGCTCCCGCGCCGAGTTCTCCGCTTTCTTCACGGGCCTCGAACTGCTCGACCCCGGCGTGGTGTTGGCCGCCGAGTGGCACCCCGAGCTCGGCGAACGACAGGGCGGTACGGAGATTCCGCTGTACGTGGGGATCGGCCGCAAGCCGTGACGCGCGACCGTCCGGCGGAGGACGTGTTCCACCGGACGGTCGCCACGACGCTCAGCCCAGCTGCGACTGCACCTGCGAGGCGATGAGCTCCAAGTGCTCCAGGTCGTCGAGGTCGAGGACCTGGAGGTACAGGCGCCGCGAGCCGATCTCCTGGTACCGGCCGATCTTGTCGACGACCTCCGCCGGGGAGCCCGCCAGGCCGTTGGCCTTCAGCTCCGGCACCTCGCGGCCGATCGCGGCGGCGCGGCGGGCGACCTCCTGGTCGTCCTTGCCGACGCAGACGACGAGGGCGTTGGAGTACACGAGGTCGTCGGCCCGTCGCCCGGCCTCCTCGGCGGCGGCGCGGACCCGGCCGAACTGGGCCTCGCTGTCCTCGACGGAGGCGAACGGCATGTTGAACTCGTCGGCGTACTTCGCGGCCAGCCGCGGCGTACGGGTCGGGCCGTGGCCGCCGACGAGGACCGGGATCTTCTCCTGGGCGGGCTTGGGGAGGGCGGGCGAGCCGGTCAGGTCGTAGTACGTGCCGTGGAAGTCGAAGGTGTCGCCGAGCTTGGTCTCCCACAGGCCGGTGACGATGGCCAGCTGCTCCTCCAGGCGGCCGAACTTCTCCTTCGGGAACGGGATGCCGTACGCCTGGTGCTCCTCCTCGAACCAGCCCGCGCCGAGGCCCAGTTCGACACGGCCGCCGGACATCTGGTCGACCTGGGCGACCTGGATGGCGAGCACGCCGGGCAGCCGGAAGGTGCCGGCGGTCATCAGGGTGCCGAGGCGGATGCGCCGGGTCTCCCGGGCGAGTCCGGCGAGGGTGATCCAGGCGTCGGTGGGGCCGGGGAGGCCGTCGGCGGACCCCATCTTCAGATAGTGGTCGCTGCGGAAAAAGGCGTCGAAGCCAAGATCCTCGGTGGCCTTGGCGACGGTGAGAAGGGTGTCGTAGGTGGCGCCCTGCTGGGGCTCGGTGAAGATGCGAAGATCCATACCTCCATCCTGCACGCTGCCGTCCCGGTCAACCCCACTGGTCCCTCCGGCCCCGCGCCGCCCCGGTCGGGTGAAATCCGTCAACGCGGTACACGGCGGCTGCCCGGGCCAGTGACCCGGCGGAGGTGATGATCGTTGCTCGGGCGGAGCCGGACCGACCGGCGCCCGCGCCGGCCGGTCAGCGCCGGGCGTCAAGGTGTCGGCCTCCCGCGGAGGCCTGGGCCGAGGAGGCCGTCATGTCCGAAGAATCCGTCCCGCAGCAAGGTGGCGAAGCCGGTCGGCCGAAGGGCTTGCTGCAGCAGATGGAGGAGCTGATGGCGGCCCTCAACGCGGACCTCTCCGCCCTGGACGCGGACCTCCAGTCGGCGGGGCGGGGGGCCGAGGAGACCGAGGCCAAGTAGGGCTGCGCCGCCGGTGAGCGGGCGGCGATCGAAGTCACGGGGCCGCGCCGACCGCCCTCACCCCGCCTCCCGTTCCGGCATCACCTGATCCCCCTCCGCCAGCTTGCGCAGCATGTCCCGGACGCGGTCCCGGGATTCGTCGGCCGCGTCGATCGCCTCCATGCACTGCCAGTACGTCCCCTCGTCGTCCGCCGCGCAGGCGAGGCCCACCAGGGCTATGCCCACCTCGCCGAGGAGGCCGCCGAGGTAGACGAGGGCCTGGCGGGCGTCGCCCAGTTCGGTGAGCTGGGCGGCACGGAGGTCGGCGGTGTCGAGGTCGGGGCGGTCCAGGACCCCGCAGCCCCGGCCCGCCAGCTCCGTCAACCCGAGGGCCTCGCCCCTCAGTCGGGGCGGTCCGAAGACCGCGAGTCTGCTTCCTATCGCCTGCGCGAGAGCCTGCGCCTGCCAGACCTCCGTCAGGATCTGTGGCGCGTCTCCGCTTCCCGCGAGGGCACGCCTGCTCGTCACGATGAGCCGCACCGCGTCCATGCCCTGCCCCCGTCCGCCCGAACTCCCTTACCCACTACCCAGAGTGAGGGTCGTCGAGACGAAACGCCAGAGGAAGGCGGAAATCTGTGGACAACGAATCGATTTCGGGCCGGAATTTGACTGCGGAGAGTGAAAACGGACCGAGCGGCTCCTGGCGGCGCCCGTGCACACACCCTCGCGTCCGCTCCCACACCCTCACGGCGCCGGGAACCTCCGCTCATTGCGGTCGATCTTCGCGTCCAGCGCCGCCAGCGGATCGATCCCCAGCACCTCGCACAGTTGCAGCAGATACGCGAGAACGTCGGCGACCTCGTCCGTGACCCGGTGCGCGGTGTCGGCGTCGTCCATGACCCGCGCCGACTCCTCCGGCGTCAACCACTGGAAGATCTCCACCAGTTCGGAAGCCTCCACGCTGAGCGCGGCGACGAGGTTCTTGGGGGTGTGGTACGGCTGCCAGTTCCGCACGGCCGCGAACTCGGCCAACCTGCGCTGCAGCCCCGCCACATCGAGATGCTCTGTCACGGCTCCAGGTGTACCACCGTGACCCCGTCCGTCCCGGCGGCCCAGCGCGCGTCGGCCGTCGTCCCCAGCAACCGGATGTGCCCGCGTTCGCACATCCGGGCCGCCAGCCCCAGGAGTTCGGCCCGTTGCCGCGGGTCCAGTCGCCGGTCGACGTCGTCGGCGAGGACCGTCAGCGCCTGCATCGCCGCGGGCACCTCACCGGCCGGGTCGACCTCCAGCACCCCGGGCCCGGTGAACAGCACCAGGGCGAGGGCTAGATACCTCAACTCCCCGTCGCCCAGCCGCCCGAGCGCCGTACGCACGCCGTCGCCGCGGTCCAGCACCGCCCGCACCGTGCCGTCACCGAGCGGCTCGGCCAGCACGTCCGCCACCCATCCCGCGCAGCCCTCGCGCACGGCCGAGACGAACTGCGCATGCCGCCGACCGCACTCCGCGCGGGTGCGCCCCAGGACATCGGCGAGGTTGTCGCAGCCGCCCAGCAGCCGACCGGAGCCGATCGGGACGGGCAGCCGCATCCGGTCGGGGCGCGGATCACAGGCGAACACCGACCGCAGGGCGACCACCATCTGCTCGGCGGCGGCGAGCACCCGCCGCTGCCCGTCGGTCTTGCCCGCGACGCGTAACGGCAGCAGCGCGGTGCCGAGCCGGTCGTCGGGCAGCGGGGCCCGGGTCACCGGTGTGGTACCGGCGGTGTGCCAGGCGGCCTGCACGGCGCGGCGTGCGGGGTCGCGCAGCGCGGTCTCCAGCAGGACGAGGCCGCCGGACGTCAGCCGCTCGCCGACGATCCGCAGGTCGGGCTCGGCCTGGACGGCGACGTCGAGCCGTACCGGACCCTCGGGCCCGTCCGCCGTACAGCCGATCCGGAAGCCGCGCCGCCGCTGGGCGTCGGGCCGGGCCCGCTCCGGCACCCAGGCCCGCGGGTCGGCGAAGACCTCGCCGAGCTCGGCCCCGCCGCCGAGTCGGGCCAGCGCCTCGTACGCCCGCAGCGCGCTCGTCTTGCCGCTGCCGCTGGGGCCGGCGAGCAGGGTGAGCGGCCCCAGCGGGAAGGCGGCGCCGCGGTGGGAGGCGAAGGCGGAGAGCCGCAGCTCGGTGAGGTGGGGGCGGAGCAAGCGGGGGTCACCGGACGCCGGGAACGCCGAGGAGGCTTCCGCGTTCTTTGCCCGCCCCTGCGACGGCACCACGGGATCGGCGGACGCCACGGGACCGGACACCGACGGCACGGAACACGCTGAGAACACTGGGGACAGGGCCATATCCGGACGGTAGGACTCCGCCCCTGGCGGAACCGTTCCTCCCGGACACGCTTCCTACGATCGAGCGACGCCGGCACCGCCCCGGAGCACCTCGCTCACGCCTCCGCGCCTCAGCGGCCCGGAACGCCCCGCTCACACCCCGGTGCCCAGGTCGCCCCCGAGCACCCCACTCATGCCTCCGTGCCCCGGTCGCCCCGGAGCCCCCCGGTGCCCCGGTCACCCCGTCGCACCCCCGTACCCCAGTCGCCCCGGAGGGCCCCGCTCACACCCCCGAAGCCCCCGCCCCCTCCATCAACCCGCTCACCTCGGTGCCGGGCGGGGTCAGGAGGAACACGTTTCGGTCGACCCGGTGCATTCCGCTGGACAGGCCGAAGACGACGCCCGTACTGAAGTCGAGGACCCGCTTGGCGGTCTCGCCCTCCGCGCCGGTCAGGTCCAGCAGCACCGGAATGCCCGCCATGAGCGTCTCGGCGACCTCGCGGGCGTCCCCGAACACATTGACGCGGAGGACGACGAACCGGCGGCGCGGTTCCGTGGGCGCCTCCGGCATGGCCCGGTGGCCCACCGCGGACGGCCAGGCGTCCCGGCCCCGCAACGGAACGACCTGGGCGAGCCCTTCCCACTGTTCATCGGTGACGTCGTGGCTGTTCACCGGCTCCCCCCGAAATCGCTCGCCTTCATTGCCTGCACCAGCCAATTCTTACGCCAAGTCACCCGTTCGGCCCAACAGCGACACGGACCGCCACCGTCACACTCCCTCACATCGGCCCGCGGACCGCTGTGTGTCCGACGTAATCCCTCGTGATCAGGCCGTGTGACACCGGCGTAATGGGCGATTCGTACGCTCTCGGGCATGAGCAGTCCGCCGAGGAAGGGCAGCGTGTGACCCCCACCACCCCCACGTCCCAGGTCCGCTCGGTCTGCTCCTACTGCGGGGTGGGCTGCGGGATCGTGCTGGACATCGGGAGGGGGCCGGACGGCCGCCGTACCGTCCTGAAGGCCACCGGCGACAAGGCGCACCCGGCGAACGCGGGGCGGCTGTGCACCAAGGGCGCCACCACGGCCGAGATGCTCGCCGCGCCGGGCCGGCTGACCACCGCGCTGGTCAGGGACGAGCGGGGCGAGGAGCCGGTGCCCGCCCCGATGGCGGCCGCGGTCTCCGAGACCGCGCGCAGGCTCCGGCGGATCATCGACACGCACGGTCCGGACGCCGTCGCCTTCTATGTCTCCGGGCAGATGAGCCTGGAGGCTCAGTACCTGGCGAACAAGCTCGCCAAGGGGTTCGTGCGGACGAACCAGATCGAGTCGAACTCCCGGCTGTGCATGGCGAGCGCCGGGGCGGGTTACAAGCTGTCGCTGGGCGCCGACGGGCCGCCGGGGTCGTACGAGGACTTCGACCGGGCCGATGTCTTCCTCGTCATCGGCTCCAACATGGCCGACTGCCACCCGATCCTCTTCCTGCGGATGATGGAGCGGGTCAAGGCGGGCGCCAAGCTGATCGTCGTCGACCCGAGGCGTACCGCGACCGCGGCGAAGGCCGATCTGTTCCTCCAGGTCAAGCCGGGCACCGACCTCGCCCTCCTCAACGGTCTGCTGCACCTGCTGCTCGCGAACGGCGACACCGACCCCGACTTCATCGCCGCGCACACCGAGGGCTGGGACGGGATGCCCGAGTTCCTCGCCGACTACGCGCCACCGGCCGTCGCGGAGCTCACGGGCCTGGCCGAGGACGACCTGCGCACCGCCGCCCGGCTGATCGGCTCGGCCGGTGAGTGGATGAGCCTGTGGACCATGGGCCTCAACCAGTCCACGCACGGCACCTGGAACACCAACGCCCTGGTCAACCTGCACCTCGCCACCGGTGCCATCTGCCGTCCCGGTTCCGGCCCGTTCTCCCTCACCGGCCAGCCGAACGCGATGGGCGGCCGCGAGATGGGATACATGGGCCCGGGTCTCCCCGGCCAGCGGTCCGTCCTGGTCGACGCCGAGCGCGAGTTCATCGAGGACCTCTGGGAGCTGCCGCCGGGCACCGTCCGCAAGGACGGCGTCGGCAAGGGCACCATCGAGATGTTCCGGAAGATGGCCGACGGCGAGATCAAGGCCTGCTGGATCATCTGCACCAACCCGGTCGCCTCGGTCGCCAATCGCCGTACCGTCATCGAGGGCCTGGAGGCCGCCGAGTTCGTCGTCACGCAGGACGTGTTCACCGACACGGAGACCAACGCGTACGCCGACGTCGTCCTGCCCGGCGCGATGTGGACCGAGGGCGAGGGCGTCTTCGTCAACAGCGAGCGCACCCTCACCCTCACCGCCCCCGTCGCCGACCCGCCCGGCGAGGCGATGGCGGACTGGCGGATCATCGCGGCCGTCGCCCGGGAGATGGGGTACGAGAAGGGCTTCTCGTACGACAGCGCCGAGCAGGTCTTCGAGGAGATCCGCCGCGCCTGGAACCCCGTCACGGGCTGGGACCTGCGCGGGGTGACCTACGAGCGGCTGCGCTCCACCCCCGTCCAGTGGCCGGCCGCCGCCGAGGACGGCCCCGCCCGCAACCCGATCCGGTACGTCGAGAACGGCGAGCTCCGCTTCCCGACACCGACCGGCCGTGCCGTCTTCCACGCCCGCCCGCATCTCCCGCCCGCCGAGTTGCCGGACGACGACTTCCCCTTCGTGCTCAACACCGGCCGGGTGCAGCACCAGTGGCACACGCTGACCAAGACCGGCAAGGTCGCCAAGCTCAACAAGCTGAACCCCGGGCCGTTCGTGGAACTGCACCCCGAGGACGCGCGGGCGCTCGGCATCGCCGACGGCGACGGGGTGGAGGTGGCCTCGCGGCGCGGCCGGGCGGTGCTGCCCGCGGTGGTCACCGACCGGGTCCGGCCGGGGTGCGTGTTCGCGCCGTTCCACTGGAACGACCTGTTCGGCGAGTATCTGAGCGTCAACGCGGTGACCGGCGACGCCGTCGACCCGATCTCCTTCCAGCCCGAGTTCAAGGTGTGCGCGGTGGCACTGGCGAAGGTCCACGAGCCGACACCCGCGCCCCCTGCGGACGCCATCGCCCCGAGCCCCGTCACGCCGACCTCGGTCACCCCGGGCGCCGCCCCTGGTGCCGCCCCCTTCGGCCTGCCCCCCGCCCCACCACCCGTCCTCAGCGCACAGGAGCGCCTCTACCTCACCGGCTTCCTCGCGGGCATCGGCTCCGGCGCCCCCGGCGTCCCCGTGCTCCCGCCGGACGCGCCCTTCAGCCCGGACCACGCGCTGTGGGTGAACGGCGTCCTCGCCGGCATGTACTCACGCGCGACGCCGGCACCCCGGGAGCAGCCCCAGGACCCGCGTCCCGGCCGGGAGATCGTCGTGCTGTGGGCCTCGCAGACCGGCACCGCGGAGGACTTCGCCGGCGCGATCGCCGACCGGCTCGCCGCGAGCGGCCACCGGGCCACCCTCGTCGGCATGGCCGACGCCGACCCCGGCACCCTGCCGAAGGGCGCCGATCTGCTGCTCGTCACCAGCACCTTCGGCGACGGCGACGCCCCCGACAACGGCTCCGGCTTCTGGGAGTCGCTGACCGCCGAGCAGGCCCCGCGCCTGGACGGCGTCCGGTACTCGGTGCTGGCGTTCGGCGACTCGTCGTACGACGACTTCTGCGGCCACGGCCGCCGCCTGGACGCCCGCCTGGACGAGTTGGGCGCGGTCCGTCTCGCCCCGCGCACGGACTGCGAACCGGACTACGAGCCGACCGCGGACGCCTGGCTGGACCAGGTGCTGTCCGCGCTGGGCACCACCGAGGCACCACAGCAGGCGCCTCCGCGACCGAAGACACGCACGGCCAGGCCCGCCCCCACCACGGCCCGCCTGGTCGGCAACCGGCTGCTGAGCCTGCCCGGCGCGGGCAAGGAGGTACGGCGGTTCACCTTCGACACGAGCGGCACACCCCTCACCTACGAGGCGGGCGACGCACTCGGCGTCCGTCCGGTCAACTCCCCGGCCCTGGCGGAGGAATGGCTGGCGACGACCGGAGTCGACGGCTCAACCCCCGTATCCGTCCCGGGAGTCGGCGAACTCCCCTTCGCCGAGGCCCTGCACCGCCACCTGGACATCACCCGCATCACTCCCGACTTCCTCCGCTTCGTCGCCGAACACACCCGTGACGACCGGGAGTTGCGCCACCTGCTGCGCCCGGACAACAAGGACGGTCTGGCGCAGTGGAGTTGGGGACGTCAGGCAGTCGACGTCCTGGCCGAGCACCCGGTCCGCGCGAGCGCGGCCGACTGGGCGACGGTGCTCAAGAAACTCCAGCCCCGTCTGTACTCCATATCGTCGAGCCCGCTGGCCGACCCGCACCTGGTCTCACTCACGGTCTCCGTGGTCCGGTACGAGAACCTGCACGGCACACCGCGCGGCGGGGTCTGCTCGCCGTTCCTCGCGGACGCGGCCCCCGGCACGGAGGTACCGGTCTTCGTGCAGTCCTCCCCGCACTTCCGTCCGCCCGCGGACGCGACGACGCCCATGATCATGGTGGGCCCCGGCACCGGCGTCGCCCCCTTCGTGGGCTTCCTCCAGGAGCGCCGCGCGCTCGGCCACCGTGCCCCCAACTGGCTGTTCTTCGGCGAACAGCACCGCGCCAGCGACTTCTACTACGAGGACGAGCTGACCGAGCTCCTGGCCGAGGGCACCCTCGCCCGCCTCGACACCGCCTTCTCCCGCGACCAGCGCCAGAAGGTGTACGTCCAGGACCGGATGCGCGAACACGGCCCCGAGCTGTGGCGGTGGCTCCAGGACGGCGCCCACCTCTACGTCTGCGGCGACGCCTCCCGGATGGCGAAGGACGTGGACCGGGCCCTCAGGGACATCGCGGCCGCACACGGCGGCCTGACCGAGGACGAGGCGACGGCGTACGTGAAGCAGCTCGCCGCTGCCAAGCGATATGTACGAGATGTCTACTGACCACACTTTTTTACCGATCTCACACCGGACTCTTCACCTCCACCACCACCCACCTCACCGGGCCCGATTACGTTCTCGTGCCGTGCACTTGGCAGACACGAAGCCGTTGACACCCGGCCGGCGGACGCAGTCGGCGGTGTCCGCCGCCCCGGAACACCCGGCGTCAGACCCTCCGGCGCAATGGCACCGCGTCCTCACCCTCCTCGCCGACATCAGCCTGTTCATCGGCACGCGCGCGGTGTGGACACAGGCCGCCTCGCACCGCCCGGCGGTGGCCGCGGTCATCTCGGTCTGCTACGCCTCGATCCTGATCTGCGGCGTCCTGGCCCTGACGGTCCGCCGCCACCGTTCCCTGGCCCGCCTGGACCTGCTGATCCTGCTGACGGCGGTGACCCTGACGCTGTGCGCCTGGGTGCTGCTCCACCAGGGCAGCGACGAGGCCCAGTTGACGACCCAGGCGGCCAAGGAACTGGCGGCGGGCCATCCGGTGTACGGCAGGCCGTGGCCCTGGCTGTTCGACCACACGGTCGCCCTCACCCCCACGGTCACCGGCACCTACGACCTCACGTACGGCTACCCGCCGCTCGCCCCGCTCCTGACCGCGCCCCTGCTGGGGCTGGGCCACGGCGCGGCCCCGGCGACGGCGGTCAGCACAGGGGCACTGGTCATCGGCGCCGTGCTGCTGTGGCGCATGCTGCCGACCCCTTGGCGCCCGGCGGCGACCATGGTCTTCCTGGGCTTCGGCTTCCTCCCCCAGTACGCGAGGCTCGGTTACCCGGCGATCGTGGCCCTGGCCCTGCTGGTCCCGGTGGTGGTGGCCTGGCCGCGGATCGGACAGGGCGACCGCCTGGGCGCGTCCGGCCTGGCACGGGCCGCCTGCCTCGGCGCGGCCTGCGCGGCACAGCAACTCCCGTGGTTCCTGGCCCCGTTCCTGCTGGCCGGCCTCTACGCCGTACGCCGCGGCGAACTGGGCCCCCGCCGGGCGGCCCTGCTCCTCCTCCGCTTCACCGGCACCGCGGCCCTCGCATGGCTCCTGCTCAACACGTACTTCATCGTGAGCGAACCGGCCGCCTGGCTCCACGGCATCGCCCTCCCCCTCACGCAGGGAGCGGTGCTGCACGGCCAGGGCCTGGTGGACGTGTCCCTGTACCTCACGAACGGCAGCGACCGTCTCGACTGGTACTCCCACGCGAGCCTGCTGCTGGCGGCGGGCCTCTTCACCGTCTTCGTGCTCTTCGTCCGCCGCCTCGGCCCCACGGCGACGGTCCTGCCCTGGTGCGCCTTCTTCCTGGCGACGCGCTCGCAGGACGGGTACTACCTGATGATGACACCCCTGTGGCTGGCCTCAGCGATCACGGCACCGACGTCGGAGTTCGCGCAGGCCTGGCAGCCACGCCTGGGCACCCGCCGCACCCGGATCACCCTCGCCGCCCTGGCCCTCACTCCGGCCCTGCTGGCCGCCACGCTCGCGGCCACGGGCGAACCACCCCTCCGCATGCAGGTCACGGCCCTGCACCGCTCCCGCCCGGTCACCGCCTCCCGCCTGCACGTGACGGTCACGAACACGTCCGGGACCGCCCTCACCCCCCACTTCATGCTCACCACGGGCCAGGGAATGAGCCGCTACTGGCGCATCGTCCACGGCCCGAAGAGCCTCCCGCCGCACACCACGGCGAGCTACGACCTCGGGCCGCCCACCATCCCGTACGGCGGCCGGTACGTCATCCCCAGGGCCGGCGCGCATCTACGCCTGCGCGCCTTCACCTCCACCCCCCAGACCCTGTCGACCACCTACGTCAGCCTGCCGTCCTGGTGAACCGGAGCGTCGCGGACACCGTCGTGAGGCCGCGGATCATGCCCAGCTGGTTCCAGCCCATGCCGAACTGCTCCCGGTCCACGGAGAACTCGGCGTCCAGCGTGAGCGCGTCGGCGTCGGCGCCCACGAGCCGGGCGGTGAAGGACTGGGGACGGCTGATGCCGCGCACGGTCAGCTGACCGATCACATGAACCTTCTCCCCGTCACGCAACTCGGCGCTGCGCACGGCGAAGGTGATCTCGGGGTGGTTGTCGGCGTCGAAGAAGTCGGCGCCCTTCAGGTGTGCGTCCCGCTTGGCGTTCTTGGTGTCCAGGGCGGCGACGTCCAGCGTCAGGGTGCCCACGGCGGACCCGTCGGCCCTCACCTCACCCTGCCCGTTCACGGCACCGAAGGTGCCCTTGACGGTCACCAGGTTCCACATGGTCTTGTGCTTGATCCCGACGGTCGAGGCGGCGGCGTCGAGCTGCCAGGTCCCGGTCTCCACGGCAACGGTCATGGTTTTTCCTCCTGCGATCCTGTAGTCCAAATTTGGATGACAGAGTCACCGTAGTCGCTATTCCAAAATTGAACAACAGATACACTGGAACCCATGGCCGCCGACTCCACCACCCCCTCCGACCACTCCGACTGCCCCTCCTCCACAGGCGACGGACTGCTCCCCCCGGAGCTGCACGCCTGGATGCTGATGCTGGCCGCGACCGGGGCCGTCGAGCAGGAGCTGCGTTCCGTGGTCAAGGCGCGGCTGGACGTCTCCCACGACGAGTTCCTGATCCTGTGCCTGCTGGCCGGACACCCCGGCGAGGCCCTGCGCATGACCCGCATCGCCGAGCTCCTGGGCCGCCCCAAGACCCGCCTCACCTACCAGATCGCCTGCCTCCAGCACGCGGGCCTGGTCACCCGCCAGTCCGTCTGCGGCGACAAGCGGGGGGTCGAGGTCGCCCTGACCGAGAAGGCCCGGGGCCTCCTGAAAGACGCCTCCACCACCCTCGCCGAGACGGTGAAGGACGGCCTGGCCCGCTTCATAGGCCCGGCCCAGTGCGAGGCGATGCGCGCACTGATGCCGCAGGCAACAACGGAGCACCCGGTCACGCCGGACGCGTAGAGAACCCCTGCGCCCGATCCCACAGCACAGGCCCACCAAGGCTCACTGTCTGCGGGCCACCGGCCGGGAGGGAGCCGAAGGGCGCGCCGGTGTCGAGACGGCGAACGCGCGGAGGCCCGAAGGGCCGAGCACGATCGCCGTCTCGACACCGGCTGAAAGCGCCCGTAGGCGACCGACCCGGATATTCAGCACGCCAGCTGCAGGAGGCACCTTCTCAGCGCACCGAACTGCAGGAGTGGGTACCCGGCCGTACATGCCCACCCTCGAATCAACCCTCCGCCACCGCATAAACGGCGAGGTCCGCTTCGACGCCGGGTCGCGGGCCGCCTACTCCACCGACGCCTCCAACTTCCGCCAGACCCCGATCGGCGTCGTGGTCCCCCGTACCCCCGAGGCCGCCGCCGAGGCCGTGGCCGTCGCCCGCGAGTACGACGCCCCCGTGCTCTCCCGCGGCGGCGGGACGAGCCTCGCCGGCCAGTGCACGAACACCGCGATCGTCATCGACTGGTCGAAGTACTGCCATCGCATCGAATCCGTAGACCCCAGAACCCGCACCTGCATCGTCCAACCCGGCATAGTCCTGGACGAGCTCAACCGCCAACTGGCGCCCACCGGCCTCCGCTTCGGCCCGGAGCCCGCCACGCACGCCAACTGCACGATCGGCGGCATGATCGGCAACAACTCCTGCGGCGCCACGGCCCAGGCGTACGGCAAGGTCGTGGACAACATCGTCCGCCTCGAAGTGCTGCTCTACGACGGCACCCGGTTCTGGTGCGGGGCGACCAGCGACGACGAGTACGCGGCCATCGAGCGCCAGGGTGACCTCCGCGCCACCCTCTACCGGCGCCTGCGGGCCCTTCGTGACACGCACGCCGACGAGATCCGCCGCCGCTTCCCGGACATCCCCCGCCGTGTCTCCGGCTACAACCTGGACTCCCTCCTCCCCGAGCACGGCTTCGACGTCGCCGGCCTGCTCGTCGGCAGCGAGTCGACGCTGGTGACCGTCCTGCGCGCCGAACTCGAACTGGTACCGGTCGTCAAAGAGCAGACACTCGTCGTGCTCGGCTTCCCGGACATCGAGGCGGCCGCCGACGCCGTACCGGAGATCCTGCCGTACGAGCCGCTCGCCCTGGAGGGTGTCGACTCGCTGCTGATCCGGGACGAGCGGATCAAGCGGCTCAACCCGAAGGCGCGCGCCGAACTCCCGGAGGGCGACGCCTATTTGATGGTCCAGTTCGGCGGGGAGACGGCCGAGGAGGCCGACGAGCACGCGCACCGGATGCTGGACGGGCTGCACGAGTCCGAGCACGACCCGACGGTCGCCTTCTTCGACGACCCTTCCCGCGAAGCGGAGTTGTGGCAGGTCCGCGAGGCCGGCCTCGGCGCGACCGCGCACATCCCGGGCCACCCCGACACCTTCGAGGGCTGGGAGGACTCGGCGGTCCCGCCGGACCGGCTCGGCGACTATCTGCGTCGACTGCGGGGCCTGTACGCGGAGTTCGGGTATCTGAGCGACACCGGCCCGAGCCTGTACGGCCATTTCGGGCAGGGCTGCGTGCACACCCGCATCCCCTTCGACCTGTACTCCGCGGACGGGGTGGCCGCCTACCGCAGGTTCATGGAACGGGCGGCCGATCTGGTGGCGGAGTTCGGCGGTTCGTTCTCCGGCGAGCACGGCGACGGGCAGAGCCGGGGCGAGCTGCTGCCCCGGATGTTCGGGGACCAACTGGTCGGTGCCTTCAACGAGTTGAAGGGCGCCTTCGACCCGCTCAACCGGATGAACCCCGGGAAGGTCGTGGCCCCGTACCGCCTCGACGAGAACCTCCGTCTCGGCGCCGACTGGGCGCCGTACGCTCCCCGGGACCTGCACTTCGCATTCGCGGACGACGGCGGCTCGTTCGCCCAGGCGGCCAACCGCTGTGTGGGCGTGGGCAAATGCCGCCAACTCACCACCGACGACTCGGTGATGTGCCCGTCGTACCAGGTCACGCGGGAGGAGGAGCACTCCACGCGCGGCCGGGCGCGGCTGCTGTTCGAGATGCTCGACGGTCATGGCGACAGCGCGGTCCAGGACGGCTGGCGTTCGCAGGCGGTGCACGACGCGCTCGACCTGTGTCTGGCCTGCAAGGGCTGCAAGCGGGACTGTCCGGCCGACGTCGACATGGCGACGTACAAGGCGGAGTTCCTGTCCCACCACTACGAGGGCCGCTGGTGGCGGCGTCCGCGCGCGCATCTGTCGATGGGCTGGCTGCCGCTGCTCGCACAGGCCGTGGGCCGCTCGCGCGTGGCCCCGGCCGTGAACGCCCTCACCCACACACCGCTCCTCTCGCGTGCGGCGGTCGCCGCGGCCGGTGTCGAGAACCGTGAGATCCCGCTGTTCGCCTCCGAGACGCTCCAGCAGTGGTTCGCGCGCCATGAGCCGTACGGCGACGGCGCGCGCGGAAGTGTCCTGCTGTGGCCGGACACCTTCACCAACCACTTCCATCCGCACGTCGGCCGGGCCGCCGTGGCCCTGCTGGAACACGCGGGCTGGCGCGTGGAGTTGCCCACCGAGCCGCTGTGCTGCGGGCTGACGTGGATCTCCACCGGGCAACTCGGCGTCGCCGAGCGGGTGTTGGGTCGTACCGTACGGCACCTCGCGCCGCATGTGCGGGACGGTGGGCGGGTGGTCGTGCTCGAACCGAGCTGCGCGGCGGTGTTCCGCTCGGACGCGCACGACCTGTTCCCCGGCGACCGGGACGTACGGCGGCTGCGCGACCAGACGGTGACGCTCGCGGAGCTGCTGACCGAGCACTCCCCCGGCTACGAGCCCCCGCAGGTCCCGGAGCGTTCCGCGCACGCCCTGGCGCAGGTGCACTGCCACCAGCACGCGGTCCTCGGCTGGGACGCCGACGCCGAGCTGCTGCGCCGCGCCGGCGTCGACGCCGAGCGGCTGGACTCCGGGTGCTGCGGGCTGGCCGGGAACTTCGGCTTCGAGCGGGGGCATCTCGACGTCAGCGAGGCGTGCGCGGAACGCGTCCTGCTGCCGAGACTGCGGGACGCGGCACCGGAGACGGTGGTGCTGGCCGACGGCTTCAGCTGCCGCACCCAGGTGGCCGAGTTCGACAGCGGCGGCCACGAGGGCGTCCACCTGGCGGAGCTGCTGGCGGTGGGCCTCCCGGGCGGGGACGGTGCCACGTACGGCAGCGCATACGGAGTGGCCCCGGACACCCGCCCGGCCCCTCCGGGCCGCGGAGTCCAGGCCCTCGCCTGGGCGGGGAGCGGATTGGCCGCGGCGGGGGTGCTGGGGGCGGCGCTGGGGGTGAGGCGCGCGATACGGCGGTGAGGGCGCGGCCGATCTCCCCCACCGCACCAGGGCCGCGAGCAACACACCCCGGCGCATCCCAGTGACCCCAAGGGTTTTCCTGCGATCAAGGTGCGCGCCATCAAACTGGGAGGATTCCTTTTCTTGAACTATTCGTGTTTACGGGGGTAGGTTGTCCCGCATGACTGCACCCCAGCCCCCGACTCCCGCCGATGAGCTGCGCGGTGCCGGCCTGCGGGTGACGGCCGCCCGGGTCGCCCTGCTGGAGACCGTCCGCGCCGGGGACCACCTCGGTGTCGAGATGATCGCCGAGGGGGTGCGCGACCGGGTCGGCCACATATCGCTTCAGGCCGTGTACGACGCGCTCCACGCGCTGACCACGGCCGGACTCGTCCGCCGTATCGAGCCGCCGGGCAGCCCGGCCCGGTTCGAGGGTCGCGTCGGCGACAACCACCACCACCTGGTGTGCCGTTCGTGCGGTGTCGTCGTCGACGTCGACTGCGCGGTCGGTCACGCCCCCTGTCTGACCGCACAGGACGACCGCGGCTTCACGGTCGACGAGGCCGAGGTCATCTACTGGGGCCTGTGCCCCGCCTGTTCGTCCACCAGCAGTTCCTGACGACCACCAGCAGTTCCTGAAGACCACGCAGTCCCTGAGCTCCAACGATCCGCCCCGTCCGGAAGGATTCCCCCATGTCTGAGAGCAACGCCGCCCCCGAGGGCAAGTGCCCCGTGGCGCACGACCGCGCCCTGCACCCCACCCAGGGCGGTGGCAACCGCCAGTGGTGGCCGGAGCGGCTCAACCTGAAGATCCTGGCCAAGAACCCCGCCGTGGCGAACCCGCTCGGTGAGGAGTTCGACTACGCGGCGGCGTTCGAGTCCCTGGACCTCGCGGCCGTGAAGCAGGACATCGCCGAGGTCCTGACGGACTCCAAGGACTGGTGGCCGGCCGACTTCGGGCACTACGGCCCGTTCATGATCCGTATGGCCTGGCACAGCGCGGGCACCTACCGCATCAGCGACGGCCGCGGCGGCGCCGGCGCCGGCCAGCAGCGCTTCGCCCCGCTGAACAGCTGGCCGGACAACGGCAACCTGGACAAGGCCCGCCGTCTGCTGTGGCCGGTGAAGAAGAAGTACGGCCAGAGCCTGTCCTGGGCCGACCTGATGATCCTCGCCGGCAATGTGGCGCTGGAGTCCATGGGCTTCGAGACCTTCGGCTTCGGCGGCGGCCGCGAGGACGTCTGGGAGTCGGAGGAGGACGTCTACTGGGGTCCCGAGAAGGTCTGGCTCGACGACCAGCGCTACACGGGCGACCGTGAGCTGGAGAGCCCGCTCGGCGCGGTCCAGATGGGTCTGATCTACGTCAACCCCGAGGGCCCCAACGGCAACCCGGACCCGGTCGCCGCGGCTCGCGACATCCGTGAGACCTTCCGCCGGATGGCGATGAACGACGAGGAGACCGTCGCCCTCATCGCCGGTGGCCACACCTTCGGCAAGACCCACGGCGCCGGCCCCGCCGACAACGTGGGCGCCGACCCCGAGGCCGCCCCGATCGAGGCCCAGGGCCTCGGCTGGAAGAGCACCTACGGCACCGGCAAGGGCGGCGACGCGATCACGTCCGGCCTGGAGGTCACCTGGACCGCCACGCCGACCCAGTGGAGCAACGGGTTCTTCAAGAACCTCTTCGAGTACGAGTACGAGCTGACGACCAGCCCGGCCGGCGCCCACCAGTGGGTCGCCAAGAACGCCGAGGCGATCATCCCCGACGCCCACGACGCGTCGAAGAAGAAGCTCCCGACGATGCTCACCACCGACCTGTCGCTGCGCTTCGACCCGGTCTACGAGCAGATCTCGCGCCGCTTCTACGAGAACCCCGACCAGTTCGCGGACGCCTTCGCCCGCGCCTGGTACAAGCTGACCCACCGTGACATGGGCCCGAAGTCGCTGTACCTCGGCCCGGAGGTCCCGGCGGAGACCCTGCTGTGGCAGGACCCGCTGCCGGAGGCCGAGGGCGAGCCCATCGACGCCGCCGACGTCGCGGCGCTCAAGGCCAAGCTGCTCGACTCGGGTCTGTCGGTCTCGCAGCTGGTGTCCACCGCGTGGGCGTCGGCCTCGACGTACCGCAACAGCGACAAGCGCGGCGGCGCCAACGGTGCCCGTATCCGCCTCCAGCCGCAGGCCGGCTGGGAGGTCAACGAGCCCGACGAGCTGGCCCAGGTGCTGCGCGTCCTGGAGGGCGTCCAGGCCGGGTTCAACACCGGTGCCAAGAAGGTCTCCCTCGCCGACCTGATCGTCCTCGGCGGTGCCGCCGCCGTGGAGAAGGCCGCCAAGGACGCCGGGTTCGACATCGAGGTGCCGTTCGCCCCGGGCCGTGTGGACGCCACGGAGGAGCACACGGACGCGGAGTCCTTCGCCGCGCTCGAGCCCACCGCCGACGGCTTCCGCAACTACCTGGGCAAGGGCAACCGCCTGCCGGCCGAGTACCTGCTGCTCGACAGGGCCAACCTGCTGGGCCTGAGCGCCCCCGAGCTGACCGCCCTCGTCGGTGGTCTGCGCGTCCTGGGCGCCAACTACCAGAACACCGCGCACGGCGTCTTCACGAAGACCCCGGGCAAGCTGACGAACGACTTCTTCGTCAACCTGCTCGACCTGGGCCAGACCTGGACCGCCGTGTCGGAGGACCAGACGGTCTTCGAGTCCCGCGACGACGCCACCGGCGAGGTCAGGTGGACCGGCACCCGTGCCGACCTGGTCTTCGGCTCGAACTCCGAGCTGCGGGCGCTGGCCGAGGTGTACGCGAGCGACGACGCCAAGGAGAAGTTCGTGAAGGACTTCGTGGCGGCGTGGGTCAAGGTCTCCAACGCGGACCGCTTCGACCTGGTCTGAGCCTTCTGACTCCATGAGTCCGTGTGGGGCGATCCTCAGGGGTCGCCCCACACGCGTGCCCGAGGGCGATTACCTATGTTGACATAGGTATCTGTCCATATCTATTCTCCTCGTATGCGCCAGGACATCGACCACGTGGCCGCAGGCCTCGCGGCGTGCCTGCCCGCCCTCTACCGGGCCCTGGACCGCCAGGTCGACCAGGACTTCCCGCACCCCAAGCCCCCCGAGGCCCAGCTCGCGCTGCTGCGCCATGTCGAGGCGCACGAGGGCGTGACCGTACGCGAGACCGCGGACGCCCTGCTGATGAAGCCGAACAACGTCAGCGCGCTCGTCACGCAGATGACCGAGCAGGGCATGCTGGAGCGCCGGCCGGACCCAGCCGACAAGCGGGTCGCGCATCTGCATCTCACCCCGACCTCCCGGCAGCGGCTGGCCGAGGTCAACCGGCTGAAGGGCGCCCATCTCACGCGCGCCCTGCGTGCCCTCACCGACGGCGAACTGGAGGCCCTCGGCTCGGCGTTGGGGGCACTGGAGTCGCTCAGCGGACAGCTCCACACCCACGCCCGCTGATCACTCCCGCCCTCACGAAGGACAGGCACAGCCATGCCCTCCGACACCATGACCACTTCCATGGACGCCCCCACCGCCACGACGCCGGGCGGCCCGCGCGCCAACCCCTGGCTGACCCTCATAGCCGTCGCCTTCGGCCTCTTCATGGTCGGCCTCGACGGTTCGGTCGTCTCGATCGCCAACCCGGAGATCGGCCGGGATCTGGGCGCCTCCACGGCCGACCTCCAGTGGGTCACCAACTCCTATCTGCTGGCGCTCGCCGCGGCCCTGATCCTGGGCGGCAAGCTCGGCGACCGCTTCGGCCGCCGCACCTTCTACCTGATCGGCGTCGCGGGCTTCACCGCCGCGTCCGTCGCGATCGGCCTGTCCGGCTCGATCACCGGCGTCATCGTCTTCCGCGCCTTCCAGGGCTTCTTCGGCGCGCTGCTGATGCCGAACACCCTGGGCATGCTGCGCGCGGTGTTCCCGCCGAAGAAGTTCGGCATGGCGGTCGGCATCTGGGCGATGGTCTCCTCGGTGTCGACGGCGCTCGGCCCCATCGTCGGCGGCCTGCTCGTCCAGCACGTCAACTGGGAGTCGGTGTTCTACATCAACGCCCCGATCGGCGTGGTGGCGATCGTCTACAGCGCGGCGGTCCTGCCGCAGAGCCGCAACTCCGCTGCCGCGGACGAGAAGTTCGACATCGTCGGTGTCGCCCTCCTCGCGCTGGGCCTGCTCGCCGTCGTGTTCGGCGTCGTCAAGGGCGAGACGTGGGGCTGGACTTCGGGCGGCACGCTGGGCGCGATGGCGGCGGGCGTGCTGCTCCTGCTGCTCTTCGGCTGGTACGAGACCCGGGTGGCGTCCCCGCTGCTGCCGATGCGGCTGTTCCGCAACCCGGCGCTGACGATCGGCACGGTCATCACCGCGCTGAACTTCTTCGTGCTGCTCGGTGTGATCTTCTTCGTGATGCTGTACCTGCAGAACGTGCGCGGGTTCTCCCCCGTGGAGGCCGGTGTCCGCACCCTGCCGCTGAGCCTGGCCTCGGTCGTGGCGTCCCCGCTGGGCGCGGCGCTCACCGACCGCTTCGGCCCGCGTCTGACGATGCCGCTGGGCATGGCCCTCCAGGCGATCGCCTGCTTCACGATGCTGAGTTGGGGCGCGGACTCGTCGTACACCACCATGTGGCCGCCGTTCATCGCGCTCGGCCTGGGCGTCGGCATGGTGATGGCGTCCTCCTCCGACGCGATCGTCGGGAACGCGCCGGTGAAGGACGGTGGCGTGGCCGGCGGCCTCCAGGCGACCGCGCTCCAGATCGGCGGCGCGCTCGGTACGTCCGTGCTGGTCTCCCTCATCACCAGCCGCGTCGGCGCCACGCTGACGGACGAACTGACCTCCGTCGGCGTCCCCGCCGACGCGGCGAACGGCCTCGCCGAGGCGAAGGACGCGGTGGCCATGGGCGCGGCCCCCGTCTCCGCCGAGATGCCGACGCACCTCAAGTCGGCGGTCGCCGAGGCCGGCCACCAGGCCTTCATGAACGGCGTGCACACGTCGGTACTGGTCGCGGGAGTGCTGTGCGTACTGGGGGCACTGCTGGCGGCGACGGGGGTACGACGGGCGCCTGGGCGGTAGTTCAGGGCGCGTGGGGGTGGGGGTACGTCGGGGCGGCTCGGGCGCTGGTTCGAGGCGCGAAGGGGCGGGCGCTAGTTCAAGACTCTCACCAGGCTGCCATCCAGGTACGCGGCGATGTCCTCCACCGCTTCCCGGTAATACGTACGGTAGTTGCGCTCGGTGACATAGCCGAGGTGGGGCGTGGCCAGCACGTTCGGGAGGGTGCGCAGGGGGTCGTCGGCGGGCAGCGGCTCGGTGTCGAAGACGTCGAGGCCGGCGCCGGCGATCCAGCCCTCGCGCAGCGCCCGCAGGAGCGCGTCCCGGTCGACGATCGCCGCGCGGGAGGTGTTGACCAGGAACGCGTGCGGGCGCATGGCACGCAGTTCCGGCTCGCCGAGCAGGCCGCGGGTGCGGTCGGACAGCACGAGGTGGACGGAGACGAAGTCGCTGCACCGCAGCAAGTCCTCCTTGCTGTCGGCGAGTTGGACCCCTTCCTCCGCGGCCCGCTCGGCGGTGAGGTGCCGGCTCCACGCCACTACCTCCATTCCGAAGGCGGCGGCCACCCTGGCAACCCGGCTGCCGATCTTGCCGAGCCCGAGCAGGCCGAGGGTGCGGCCGTGCAGGTCCTGCCCGACGGTGGACTGCCACGGCCCACCGTCGCGCAGGGCGCGGCTCTCGGTGGTGACGTGCCGGGCGAGGCCGAGCAGGAGCGCCCAGGTGAGCTCGACGGGCGGGGTCGAACTGCTCGCCGTACCGCAGACGGTGACGCCCTGGGCCGTGGCCGCGGCGAGGTCGATGGAGGCGTTGCGCATCCCGGTGGTCACCAGCAGCCGCAGCTTCGGCAGCCGGCTCAGCAGGTCGGCGTCGAACGGGGTGCGCTCCCGCATGGCGACGACGATCTCGCAGTCGGCGAGCTCGGCGACCAACTTGTCCCGGTCGGCGATGTGTTCTCGGAACGCCCGCACCTCGACCCGGCCGTCGAGGCCGCTCCAGTCGGCCAGGGTGAGGGCGGCGCCCTGGTAATCGTCCAGCACAGCGCAGTAAACGGTCATGCGGACCATTCTGCCGCTCCGTGATCACCGACGACCGGGGGCCTCAACGATGCTCGGGATTCTCCGCCCCCGGCCGGCACCCGGCGTCCCACTGCGACCGCTGGTTGCCGTACGCGGGAACGCCCCCGGCCCGCTTCAGCAGCGCGGCGAGGTGCATGAGGTTCCAGGTCATGAACGAGGTGTTGCGGTTGGTGAAGTCGTTCTCCGGGCCGCCCGAACCGGCGTCGAGATACGACGGCCCGGGTCCCGCGGGACCGATCCAGCCGGCGTCGGCCTGCGGCGGGATCGTGTAGCCGAGGTGCTGGAGGCTGTAGAGGACGTTCATCGCGCAGTGCTTGACGCCGTCCTCGTTGCCGGTGATGAGACAGCCGCCGACGCGGCCGTAATAGGCGTACTGCCCTTGTGGGTTGAGCAGTGCGGAACAGGCGTAGAGCCGCTCGATGACCCTCTTCGTCACCGAGCTGTTGTCGCCGAGCCAGATCGGCCCGGCGATGACCAGGATGTCCGCGGCCATCACCCGCTCGTACAGCGCGGGCCACTCGTCGACGGCGAAGCCGTGCTCGGTCATGTCCGGATAGACGCCGGGCGCGATGTCATGGTCGACGGCTCGGATCTCGGACGTGGTGACCCCGCGCGCCATCATGATCTCCGCGCTCTTGTCGATCAGCCCTTGGGTGTGGCTGAGCTGCGGGGACGGCTTGAGGGTGCAGTTGATGTAGAGGGCGGTCAGGTCGTCGAACCGATACGTGGCGTCGGCCGATGACGGGGCTGCGGATTCGGCTGTCATGTGGGCAGCGTCTCGCGCAGCCCCCGTTTTGTCCCGGTCCGGCACGCGACCCCAGCCACCTGGCACACGACCGGCCCCTGCACGCGGCACGCTGCCGCCGGCTCCGCTACGGGTTCGCCGGCGGGCAGCGTGCTGACGCCGAGGGAGATCTGACGGGCGACGGTCCGTGCCTTCCCACAGCCCGGGCGGTGGCGGCCTTCACGTCGTCGAGCTCGTCCTGATGCTGGGCGATCGCCCCCTGCTGGAACGCATCGCCGCTGACCTGCTGGACCAGGTCGGCAACGGGACTCGCCGGCGCCACCCCGTCCCTCGTGGATGCCGTAGCGTCAGTCCGTGAGCGTCTTCCCGCCTGCCTGGACAAGGCCGGCTACCCCGCGTGGCCGCCGCCGGACCTGCCGCTTCCCCCCGGCCGCAGGGAATCGAAGTTGTAGACCCGATACCCGATGTTTCGCCACCGGAACAGCTGATCCCGCATGCAATTGCAGGTCAGGCGCCCTTGCTCACCGGCTCCAGGATCGCCACGCACTCCACGTGATGCGTCATCGGAAACAGATCGAACACCCGAAGCGTCCGCACCCGATACCCCCCGTCCCGGAAGTACCCCAGGTCCCGGGCCAGCGCCGCCGGATCGCACGCCACGTACGCGATCCGCCGCGCCCCCAGCCCCGCCAGATGCTCCACCGTCTTCCGGCCCGCGCCCGCGCGGGGCGGGTCCAGGACGATGAGGTCGACCTCGGTGATCCCGGTCCGCGGCAGGACCGACTCCACCTTGCCCTGCTCGATGCGGACGCGGTCGAAGTCGGCGAGGTTGTGCCGGGCGTCCTCGACGGCCCGCTTGCCGGACTCGATCCCGAGGACCGCGCCCTGGTCACCGAGGCGGTCGGCGAGCGCGCCCGCGAACAGGCCCACCCCGCAGTACAGGTCCAGCGCCATCTCGCCCTTGCGCGGCAGCAGTCCCTGCATGACTGCCTTGACCAGGGTGTCGGCCGCCATCGGGTGGACCTGCCAGAAGCCGCCGCTGCCCACCCGGTGCGTGCGCCCGTCGGCCCGCTCGCGCACGAACGCGCGGCCGTGGACGCGGTGGATGCCGCCGTCCTTCTCGTCGACGCGCATGACGGACACGGGCTTGTCGAGCTCGACGAGGGGGAGGCGAGCACCCGGGCGGGGCTCCAGGATGACCATGCGGTCCTGCGAACCCGTCGCCGCGATCGCGTCCACCGACGCCATCCCGGACCAGTCCCGCGCCTCGATGCCCAGCTCGCTGACACCCGGCGCCGCGATCATGCAGTGGTCGATCGGCTCGACCTCGTGCGAGCGGTGCCGGCGCAGACCGGCGTTGCCGTCGGCGTCCACCGCGTACTGGACCCGGGTCCGCCACTGCGGCACCTCACCCGCCGGCAGCTTGTCGCCCTCGGCCGGCATCACCGTGCCGTCCCAGCCGGCCTCCTCGGGCGTGAGCCCGGCGAGGCGCTGCAACTGCTCGGCGACGACCTCGCCCTTCAGCCTGCGCTGCGCACCCGGCTTGGCGTGCTGCCAGTCGCAGCCACCGCAGCGGCCGGGGCCGGCGAAGGGACAGGGCGCCTCGATGCGGTCCTTGGACGCGTCCAGGATCTCCACGGCGTCCGCACGCAGGAACCGCGCCCCCTCCTCGCCCTCGGTCACCCGCGCCACGACCCGCTCGCCGGGCAGCGCGTGCCGGACGAACAGGACCTGACCGTCGGCGGTCCGGGCGATGCAGTGCCCGCCGTGGGCCACCGGGCCGACCTCGACCTCGAAGTCCACCCCTACCAGCGTTTTCTTCGGTTCTGCCTGCATGGCGGGGTGACTCCACAACGTCGTCAAGGGGAAAAGGGGAAAGAGGCGAGAGAGGGGAAAAGAGGAGCCAGTCTACGGCTGCGAGGACGTCTCCTTCGCCCGCTCGTGCGCGGGACCGCGCCGCACCGCACCCGGCGCGTTCCACTCCTGCCGCTTGCGGGCCCGGTTCTTCGCCGCCTCGGAGGACTGCAACTGGTAGGGCACCGAGGTCACCATGACGCCCGGCGTGAACAGCAGCCGGCCCTTCAGCCGCAGCGCGCTCTGGTTGTGCAGCAGGTGCTCGTACCAGTGCCCGACGACGTACTCGGGGATGATCACGGACACCGCGTCCCGCGGCGACTCCTTGCGCAGGCTCTTCACGTACTCGATGACCGGCCGGGTGATCTCGCGGTAGGGCGAGTCGAGGACCTTCAGCGGTACGTCGATCCCGCGCCGCTCCCACTCCTCGCGCAGCGCCTTGGTCTCGACCGGGTCGACGTTGACGCTGAGCGCCTCCAGGGTGTCCGAGCGCAGCAGCTTGGCGTACGCCAGTGCCCTGAGCGTCGGCCGGTGGATCTTGGAGATCAGCACCACCGAATGCACCCTGGACGGGCGGACGCTGTCGTCGCTCGGTCCCTCGGGGGCCGCGATCTCGTCGGCGACGCGGTCGTAGTGCTTACGGATGGCCGACATCGTCGCGTAGAAGATCACCATGCCGAGCAGTGCGACCCAGGCGCCGTGCGTGAACTTGGTGACGAGGACGACGACCAGCACCAGGCCGGTGAAGAAGGCGCCGAAGGCGTTGATCGCCCGGGAGCGGACCATGTGGCTGCGGGTCGCTGCGTCCTTCTCGGTGGCCAGGTGGCGGTTCCAGTGCCGGACCATGCCGGTCTGGCTGAGCGTGAAGGACACGAACACGCCGACGATGTAGAGCTGGATCAGGCGCGTGGAGTCGGCGCCGTAGATCCAGACCAGCAGGCCCGCCGCACCGGCGAGGAGCACGATGCCGTTGGAGAAGGCGAGGCGGTCGCCGCGGGTGTGCAGCTGGCGCGGCAGGTAGCGGTCCTGGGCGAGGATCGCACCCAGCAGCGGGAAGCCGTTGTAGGCCGTGTTGGCGGCCAGGAACAGCACCAGCGCGGTCGCCGCCGCCAGCACGATGAACAGGAAGCTGCCCTTGCCGAAGACGGCCTCGGCGACCTGCGAGATGACCGGGTTCTGGACGTAGCCGGAGCCGATCGCGACGCCGTTCTTCAGCAGGTCCTCGGCCGGGTTCTCGGCCATGCGGACCTTGGTCTCCATGGCGAGCGCGATGATGCCGCAGAACATCGTCACGGCCAGCAGGCCCATCGCCGCCAGCGTGGTCGCCGCGTTCTTGGACTTCGGCTTGCGGAACGCCGGGACACCGTTGGAGATCGCCTCGACGCCGGTGAGCGCGGCACAGCCCGAGGAGAAGGCCCGCAGGAGGAGGAAGACCAGCGCGAAACCGGCCAAGCCCTGGTGCTCGGCCTTGATCTCGTAGCCGGCCGTCGGCGCCCGCATGGTCTCGTCGAGGACCAGCCCGCGGAACGCGCCCCACGCGATCATGATGAAGACGCCCGCGACGAACACGTACGTCGGGATCGCGAACAGCGAGCCGGACTCCTTCACGCCGCGCAGGTTCATCAGCGTGAGCAGCACGATCACCGCGATCGCGCAGAGCACCTTGTGCTCGACGACGAACGGCACGGCGGAGCCGAGGTTCTCGATGCCGGAGGCGATGGACACGGCGACGGTGAGGACGTAGTCGACGAGCAGCGCGCTGGCGACCGTGAGCCCGGCCTTCGGGCCGAGGTTGGTGGTGGCCACCTCGTAGTCGCCGCCGCCGCTCGGGTACGCGTGCACGTTCTGCCGGTAGGAGGCGACCACCGTGAACATCAGCACGACGACCGCGACCGCGATCCAGGGGCTGAAGTGGTACGCCGACACGCCCGCGATGGACAGGACCAGCAGCACCTCGCCGGGCGCGTACGCCACGGAGGACAGCGGGTCGGAGGCGAACACGGGAAGGGCGATGCGCTTCGGCAGGAGCGTTTCCCCGAGCCGGTCACTGCGCAGTGCGCGCCCGATCAGGATCCGTTTGGGCACGTCGGTCAGTTTGGACACAACAGAGAAGCCTAAGCGTTCGAACGGGTGCTCAACCACCCGCCACCCCACATCCGCCCCCGATCTGCAATCCGAGTGAAATCAGCCAGCGGCCCGGCAACGGATTCCGCACCCCTCCGCGTCCTCATGCCTATATGACAAGACCCCCGCCCGCACCGCCCCCGGAGGTCCCGTGCACACCACCGCAGAGCTGATCGGCGCCGCCGCCGCTCTCCTCGGCCTCGGAATCCTGACTCTTGTGAGCCTGCGCAGCATCAGCCGCCGCTGATCACGCCGAGCACTGCACAGGGGTGCCCGGCACGGACCGCGCGTGTGTAGCTTGGTGGCCGGTCTGAGACCCTGTTAAGGCCAAGTCAACGACTCTTGACATTCGTCATTCGGAAGGACGGTCGTGCACATCGTCATCATGGGCTGCGGGCGAGTGGGTTCCGCTCTCGCCCAGACCCTGGAGCAACAGGGGCACACGGTCGCCGTGATCGACCAGGACCCCACCGCCTTCCGTCGACTGGGCTCCGGATTCGGCGGCCGCCGGGTCACCGGCGTCGGCTTCGACCAGGACACCCTGCGCGAGGCCGGCATCGAGGAGGCGGGCGCGTTCGCCGCCGTCTCCAGCGGTGACAACTCGAACATCATCGCGGCGCGCGTCGCCCGCGAGATGTTCGGCATCGAGAACGTCGCGGCCCGCATCTACGACCCGCGCCGCGCCGAGGTCTACCAGCGTCTGGGCATCCCGACGGTCGCCACGGTCCGCTGGACCGCCGACCAGATGCTCCGCCGCCTCCTCCCCTCGGGCGCCGAGCCGTTGTGGCGCGACCCCACCGGCGGTGTCCAGCTCGCCGAGGTGCACACCTCCGCCGCCTGGGTGGGCCACAAGATCAGCCGCCTCCAGGAGGAGACGGGCGTCCGCGTGGCGTTCCTGACCCGGCTGGGCGAGGCGATCCTGCCCACCTCGCAGACGGTGTTGCAGGAGGGCGACCTGGTGCACGTGATGATGCGCACCGACGAGGTCGACAAGGTCGAGGCGTCCTTCGCCAAGGGTCCCGAAGAGGAGGGCGGTCACTGATGAGGGTCGCCATTGCCGGTGCCGGTGCGGTCGGCCGCTCGATCGCGGGCGAACTGCTGGAGAACGGCCACGAGGTCCTTCTCATCGACAAGGCTCCGACCGCCATCTCGGTCGAGCGGGTCCCCCAGGCGGAGTGGCTGCTGGCCGACGCCTGCGAGATCACGTCCCTGGACGAGGCGGCGCTCCAGCGCTGCAACGTCGTGATCGCCGCGACGGGCGACGACAAGGTGAACCTCGTCGTCTCGCTCCTCGCCAAGACGGAGTACGGCGTCCCGCGCGTCGTCGCCCGGGTGAACAACCCGAAGAACGAGTGGCTCTTCAACGAGTCCTGGGGCGTGGACGTCGCCGTCTCGACGCCCCGACTGATGTCGGCCCTGGTCGAGGAGGCGGTGAGCGTCGGCGACCTGGTCCGCCTGCTCCGCTTCAGCCACGGCGACGCGAACCTGGTCGAGCTGACCCTGCCGGAGGAGTCGGCCCTGGCCGGCACGCAGGTCGGCGACGTGGAATGGCCGCAGGACACGTCCCTGGTGACGATCATCCGCGGCACCCGCGTCCTGACCCCGTCCCGCGAGGACTCCCTGGAGGCGGGCGACGAACTCCTGTTCGTGGCGGCCCAGGCTCGCGAGGAGCAGTTGGAGGACCTGCTGTCGGTGCGTCGCGAGGACGCGTCCTAGGCGGTACGACGACGGAGGGCGCCCTGAGAGTTCAGGGCGCCCTCCGTCGTCGTAAGGGAAACTATGCCTCGCGCCGGTGCCGCGCCCCGGTCGTTTCGCCACGCTCTTCGGCCAGCGCGACCTTGCGCTCTTCCTCCGCCTTCTCGGCCGCCTCCATCTCGGCGAACACGTCGATCGGCGCCGGGGCCTTCGCCAGGAAGACCCACGTCAGCCAGACGGCGAGCAGGAACGGCGGGATCTTCAGGGCGACCAGGACCCAGCCGAGCTGCGCGGTGTTGGCCCACCAGTACAGCGGGAAGAGGATCGCGCACTTGGCCAGCAGGATCGCGCCCCAGGCGTAACTCGCCTTCGCGTACGCCTTCTTGCGGCCCGGGTTGCGTTTGCGCCAGGAGAGGTTCTCCTTGAACACCGGCCCGAGGATGAGGCCGATCAGCGGCACCCCGCACAGCGTCGTGATGATGTACGCGAGGCCCAGCCCGAGCGTGTACAGCATGCCCGGCAGATAGAAGTCCTTCGCGTTGCCGGTCATCATCGCGAAGACGACGCCGAAGGCCACGCCGAAGACGCCGCTGAAGGCGTGCTTGACGGTGTCCCGCATCACCAGCCGGACCACGACCAGGACCAGCGACACCGCGAGCGCGGCGATCGCGGACATGTGCAGGTCCTTGTTGATCGTGTAGATCGTGACGAAGAGCAGGCCGGGCAGCACCGTCTCGACCATGCCCCGCAGGCCTCCGAAGGCCTCGAACAGCGCGGCCTCGGTCACCGCCCGGGCGTCGTGCTGATCGGTTTCTTCGGTCGGCTTGTCGAGCGACGTCACCGGCTACTCCCTACCGAGGGGTCTCAGTTCGTACTTCGGGTTGAACAGCACCCGGCGGCCCCGGCTCATCGAGATCCGGCCCGATGCGATCAGCTTGCGCCCCGGCTCGATCCCCACGATGGAGCGCCGGCCGAGCCACACCACGTCCAGCGCGGCGGAGCCGTCGAACAGCTCGGCCTCCAGCGCCGGGACACCGGCTCTGGGACGCAGCGTGACCGTGCGCAAGGTACCAGTAACCGTCACGATCTGTCGGTCGTGGCAGTCGCCGATCTTGATGCAGCCTGCGGTCTCGGCATCCTCCCGCAGCTCCTCCGACTCCAGGTCCTCCTGGGACGTGGAGAGCCGGTCGAGCATGCGCCGGAACCGGCCCACCGGCTTCTCGGAACGCGGAACAGCACTCATATCTGAAGCGTACCGGGGTGCGCTGACACCTTCGTACCCGCGGTGCTAGCCCTCGAACCGATAGCCCATCCCAGGCTCGGTGATGAAGTGCTTGGGATGCGACGGGTCCGCCTCCAGCTTGCGCCGCAGTTGCGCCATGTACACGCGCAGATAGTTGGTCTCCGTCCCGTACGACGGCCCCCACACCTCCTGGAGCAGCTGCTTCTGGCTGACCAGACGGCCGCTGTTGCGCACCAGCACCTCCAGCAGATGCCACTCCGTGGGGGTCAGGCGTACGTCCTTGCCGCCCCGGTTGACCTTCTTCGCGGCGAGGTCGACGGTGAACTCCGCGGTCTCCACCGTGGTCACGTCGTCCTCGCCCGGGCCGACCGGCTCGGCCCGGCGGACGGCGGCGCGCAGCCGGGCCAGCAGCTCGTCCATGCCGAACGGCTTGGTGACGTAGTCGTCGGCGCCGGCGTCGAGGGCCTCGACCTTCTCGTCGGAGGAGTGCCGGGCGGACAGCACGAGGATCGGCACCCGGGTCCAGCCGCGCAGGCCCCTGATCACCTCGACGCCGTCCATGTCGGGCAGGCCGAGGTCGAGGACGACGACGTCGGGGTGGCGGGCGGCGGCCAGCTGGAGGGCGGTGGCGCCGTCGTGGGCCGCGTCGACCTCGTACTTGCGGGCCTTGAGGTTGATCACGAGGGCGCGCACGATCTGCGGCTCGTCTTCGATCACGAGCACCCGGGTCATGTGGCCTGCCTTTCGGGTTGTACGAGCGGTCGTGGCCCTGGGGCCGCTTCCGCCGCTCTGAGGGTCAGCACCATGGTGAGGCCGCCACCGGGCGTGTCCTCGGCGTCGAGGGTGCCTGCCATGGCCTCGGCGAAGCCGCGGGCGACGGCGAGGCCGAGTCCGACTCCGGCGCCGCGCGGGGCGTCGCCGTAGCGCTGGAAGGGCGCGAAGATGCGTTCCTTGGCCTCGTCGGGGACGCCGGGGCCGCGGTCGACCACCCGGACCTCGACCCGGTCGGCGATGGCGCTGGCGGAGACCAGGACGGGGCTGCCGGGCGGGCTGTACTTGACGGCGTTCTCCACGAGGTTGGCCACCGACCGCTCCAGCAGCCCGGCGTCGACGGCGACCATGGGCAGCGTCTCCGGGATGTCCAGCTCGACGCTGTCCTCCGGCACCCCGCCGAGCGCCATCGGCACCACCTCGTCGAGGTCGATCTCCCGGATGAGGGGGGTGACGGTGCCGGTCTGGAGGCGGGACATGTCCAGCAGGTTGCCCACTAGGTGGTCGAGCCGGTCGGCGCCCTCCTCGATGCCCTCCAGCAGCTCGGCCTGGTCCTCCTCGGACCACGCCACGTCGTCGGAGCGCAGCGAGGACACCGCGGCCTTGATCCCGGCGAGCGGGGTCCGCAGGTCGTGGCTCACGGCGGCCAGCAGGGCGGTGCGGATGCGGTTGCCCTCGGCCAGCGTGCGGGCCTGCTCGGCCTCTTCCTGGAGGCGCCGCCGGTCCAGGGCGACCGCGGCCTGTGCGGCGAACGCGGCCAGCACCCGGCGATCCTCGGCGGGCAGCACCCGCCCGGTGAGGGCGAGGGCCATGTGGTCGCCGACCGGCATGTCGACGTCGGCGTCCTCCGGCCGCTCCACGGGACGGCCGAGACCGGCGCGGCCCGCGCAGGTCCAGGGCTCGACGTCGCTCGCCCGCTCCAGCAGGGCCGCCGACTCCATGCCGAAGGTCTCCCGGACCCGCTCCAGGAGCTCCTCCAGGCCGGTCTCGCCGCGCAGCACGTTGCCCGCCAGGAAGGACAGGATCTCCGACTCGGCCCGCAGCCTGGCCGCCTGATGCGTGCGCCGGGCGGCCAGGTCGACGACCGAGGCCACCGAGACCCCGACGCCGACGAAGATCACGATGGCGACGATGTTCTTCGGGTCGGCGATGGTCCAGTGGTGCAGGGGCGGTGTGTAGAAGTAGTTCAGGAGCAGCGAGCCGACCGCGGCCGAGGCCAGCGCGGGCAGCAGTCCGCCGAGCAGCGCCGCCGCGACCGTCAGGGTCAGGAACAGCAGCATGTCGTTGGCGAGGCCGAGGTGGACGGTGTTGAGCAGCACCGCCAGCACGACGGGGCCCACCACGCCGACCGCCCAGCCCCAGATGATCCGCGCCCGCCCGAGCCGTGCGCCACGGGCGACGGGGAGTCCGCGTCCCTTGGCGACCTCGTCGTGGGTGACGATGTGGACGTCGAGGTCGGGCCCGGACTCCCGGGCGACCGTGGCGCCGACACCCGGCCCGAAGACGTACTGCCAGGTCTTGCGGCGCGAGGAGCCGAGCACGATCTGGGTGGCGTTGACGCCGCGCGCGAAGTCCAGCAGCGCCGCGGGTATGTCGTCGCCGATCACATGGTGGAAGGTGCCGCCGAGGTCCTCGACGAGGGTGCGCTGCACCGCGAGTTCCTTGGGCGAGGCGGACGTCAGGCCGTCGCTGCGGGCGATGTAGACGGCGAGCACCTCGCCGCCCGCGCCCTTCTCGGCGAGCCGCGCGGCCCGGCGGATCAGCGTGCGCCCCTCGGGGCCGCCGGTCAGACCGACGACGATCCGCTCGCGCGAGCCCCAGATCTTCGACACCCGGTGGTCGCTGCGGTACTGCTTCAGGTACTCGTCGACCCGGTCGGCCACCCACAGCAGCGCCAGCTCGCGCAGCGCGGTGAGGTTGCCGGGGCGGAAGTAGTTCGACAGGGCGGCGTCGACCTTGTCCGGCTGGTAGATGTTGCCGTGCGCCATCCGCCGCCGCAGCGCCTCCGGCGACATGTCGACCAGCTCGATCTGATCGGCCCGCCGCACCACCTCGTCCGGCACGGTCTCCTGCTGCCGTACGCCGGTGATCGACTCGACGACGTCCCCGAGGGACTCCAGGTGCTGGATGTTGACCGTCGAGACGACGTCGATCCCGGCCGCGAGCAGTTGCTCCACGTCCTGCCAGCGCTTGGCGTTGCGGGAGCCGGGGACATTGGTGTGGGCGAGTTCGTCCACCAGGGCGACCGCGGGAGCGCGCCGCAGCACCGCGTCGACGTCCATCTCCTGGAAGACGGTCCCCCGGTACTCCAGCTCCCGGCCGGGGACCTGTTCCAGGCCGTGCAGCATCACCTCGGTGCGCGGCCGGGCGTGGTGCTCGACGTGGGCCACGACGCAGTCCGTGCCGCGCTCGACGCGCCGGTGCGCCTCGGAGAGCATCGCGTACGTCTTGCCGACGCCCGGTGCCGCACCGAGGTAGATCCGAAGCCTGCCGCGTCCCATGGGTCCCATTGTCTTCCGGTCACTGCTGCCTACGCAGCGTCGACCTTACGGCCACCACATGCGGAAAAAGGGGTCGAGAGCCCCTTACCGGACCGTCTTTGACGCAACCCTGACGGCGCCCCCGGCGCGTCTCAGACCTCGACGATCTCCCCGTCGCTCAGCTCCAGCACCCGGTCGGCCAGGTCCAGCAGGGTCGCGTCGTGCGTGGCGACGAGGGCGGTCACGTTCTCGCTGCGGACGACGGCCCGCAGCAGCTCCATGACCGCGTGCCCGGTCTCCGCGTCGAGCTGGCCGGTGGGCTCGTCGGCGACGAGCAGCGAGGGGTTGTTGGCGAGCGCGCGGGCGATGGCGACGCGCTGCTGCTGGCCGCCGGAGAGCTCGGTGGGCCGCTGGCCGGCGTGGTCGGCGAGGCCCACCAGGGACAGCAGCAGCTCGACGCGCTCCTCACGCGCGCGTGCGTCGGCCCGGCGCAGTCTCATGGGGACGCCGACGTTCTCGGCGGCGGTGAGGATCGGGATGAGGCCGAAGGACTGGAAGACGAACCCGATGTGGTCCCGGCGCAGCGCCAGCAGTCCGTCCTCGTCCAGGCCGGCGAGGTCGCGCCCGCCGACCTCGACGCGCCCCTGGTCGGGTGTGTCGAGCCCGCCGACGATGTTGAGGAGCGTGGTCTTCCCGGACCCCGACCGCCCCTTGAGGGCGACGAGTTCCCCGCGCGGCACCTCCAGCGAGACCCCGCGCAGCGCGTGGACGACGCCGGCGCCGCGACCGTAGGACTTGTGGACGTTCTCGACCCGGACCATGGTCTCGGTGACCACCTGGCTCATGTGCCCTCCCCCGTGAAGCCGACGACCGGGCGCCAGTATCACGAAGGGCGCCCGGCATGTTCAACGCTCGGTCAGCTCGGATTGTCCCCGTGGGTGAGGGTCTCCCAGGCCACGAAGAGATTGTTGGAGCCGGCCGGGCGGTTCCGTTCGGTCAGGGTCTGGGTGTTGGTCATGGCGGTGCCGAGGCGGTTGTGGAGGGCGTTGTAGCCGACCTCGGTGACCGGTCCGAGGCCGAGCTTCAGCGACCCGCCGCACAGCCAGCCGGGCACGGCGGTCCCCAGCTCGTACTTCGCCTGGAAGCCCAGCGCCTGCCGCAGCCGCTCGCCCACGTCGGTGCCGTAGAGGTCCTGTCCCTGGATGCGGCTGGTCTCGGCGATGTGCGAGATCGCCGAGATGCCGTAGCCGGTGTGCGTGAAGTCGCGGCAGGTCTCCTGGGTGAGGCCGGTGACGAACGTGGACTGGCCCTGCCAGTAGGCGACGATCTTCGCGGTGGTGTCGAGGTTCTGGCTCGGCACGGTCCTGGGCACGGACCCGTCGGAGGCGAGGTAGACATAGGCGGCGGTGCGGGTGCGGAACTTCGCCATGGCCTTGTCGTACGACGTCTTGTCCTCCAGGAAGACGGAGATGCCGACGGCTGCCTCCATCATCGACAGCTCCCAATTGCCGTTGGAGTTGGAGCCGTTGATGATCTCGGGGAGGTAGACGTTACGGAGCATGGTCGCGAAGCGGCCGGAGCCCGCCCAGCCGCCGGTGTACGTGTACTTGATGATCTCGGCAGCCTTGGGCCAGGAGGAGCCGGCCCAGCCGGTCTGGAGCGGCGCGTTGCTGTTGGTGTGGTCCGTGATCGTGGCGGACCAGGCGTCCATCAGCTGGATGGCCTTCTTGGCGTACCGCTCGTCGCGGGTGATGTACCAGGCGAGGGCGTCGGTGTACGCGGCTATGGCGTCCTCGCGCTCGTCGGTGCAGCCGTAGTTGGGGTTGGAGTAGGAGCCGCATTCGACGACCGCGCGGGGCTTGGGGGTGCGGTTCAGATCGGCGTACTTGCTGGCCAGCATCTGGTCGAAGGCACCCTTCCAGGGCTGGGCGCCGGCGTTGACCTTGCCGCGGGCGAAGTCCAACTGGCTCTGGGAGACGGTGACTCCGGGGTGGACGAAGGCGGTGGGCGCCGCGTCGGCGGGCCAGGCGAGGGCGCCGGCGACAAGGGCGGCCGCGGCCGTGAGGAGAGCGGTTCTGCGCATACGTGAGGGCATACGTAGAGGCATGCGTGGGGGGCCTTCCGTTCTTGTATGTGAACGTGAAGCGCCTTTATGAACAGACGCGTTGGGCCGAGACGGTAGGTACAGACCAATGCGCCGTCAAGAGTCCGCGCACAGTCCGCGCACGCAAAAAGGGCCGCACCCCATCACGGGATGCGGCCCTCGTACGTCTGGCTAGCGGACCTCGGTGATCTCCGGGCCGCGCTGCAACTGGCCCATGCCGCCGGAGAAGCGGGAGCCCTCCTCCTGCTGCTGGACGCCCTCGGGGACCATCTGGGCGTCGTTCGGCAGCTTCAGGACGATCGGGTCGCGGGGCGCCATCGGGCCCTCGCCGCGGACCACGACCGTGTCCCGGAAGATCTGCTCCAGCAGACCGGCCGCCTGCGGCTGCACCGCGCCCTGACCCGAGATCACACCGCGCAGGAACCAGCGCGGACCGTCCACACCGACGAACCGCACGACCTGGAAACCGCCCGTGCCGTCCGGCAGCTGCACCGGCACCTGCGCCCGCAGCTCCCAGCCCAGCGGACCCTCGACCTCGTCGACGATGCCGCCCTGCTGGGTGATGCCGGTGGCGATCTCCTCGCGCACCTCGCCCCAGATGCCCTCGCGCTTGGGCGCGGCGAAGGCCTGCAACTGGACGGCGCTGTCGCGCAGCACGACGGTCGCCGCGACGATCGCGTCGCCCGCGACCTCGACCCGCAGCTCCATGCCGTCCACGCCGGGCACGAACAGGCCGCCGAGGTCCACGCGGCCCTCGCCGGGTTCGCGCACCTCGGAGTCGTCCCAGGGCCCGTCGGGCCGCGGCTCGGGCTCGAGCCTCACGCGCTCGCGCCCACCCTCGTCGTCCGCCTCAGTGTCGACACTGTCGACGACCTGCTCGGCCTCGCCGGCCGCGCCCTCGGCGGCATCCTTCTTCTTGCGACGTCCGAACACGTCACTGTCCTTCCCGGTCGGATACGACCGAAGCGTATCGATTCCCACCCGTTGCGCCGCCGACGGCGGCCTGACCGCTTGTGCTGTTCGTACCGGCCACCGCGGCATGGCCTCCGGTGGACCCGAAGCCCCCTTCGGCCCGCACCGAGTCGGGCAGCTCCGCGACCTCCTGGAAGCTGACCCGCTCGACCTGCTGGACGACCAGTTGGGCGATCCGGTCGAAGCGCTCGAACCGCACCGCCTCGCGCGGGTCGAGATTCACCACGATCACCTTGATCTCCCCACGGTACCCGGCATCCACCGTCCCCGGGGCATTCACGAGAGCGACACCGCAGCGGGCGGCGAGACCGGATCGGGGGTGCACGAAGGCCGCGTACCCCTCCGGCAGCGCGACAGACACCCCGGTGGGCAGCACGGCCCGCTCGCCGGGCTTCAGTTCACAGCTCTCGGTGGTGCGCAGATCGGCTCCCGCGTCGCCGGGGTGCGCGTACGACGGAAGCGGTACGTCGGGGTCGACGCGCCGGATCAGCACGTTCACGGGTTCACGGCTCACGGGTTCACCTCGAAGGCACGGGCACGCCGGACCTGGTCCGGGTCGTTCATGGCGGCCCGGATCTCCTCCGGGCGGCCGTTGTCGATGAAGTGGTCGACCTTCACCTCGATGAAGAGCGCGTCCGCGCGGACGGCGACGGGGCCCTCGGGACCGCCGATCCGCCCGGTCGCGGTCGAGTAGATCTTGCGCCCGGCGACGGCGGTGACACGGGCCTCCAGGTACAGCACCGTGTCCACGGGGACGGGCCGCGCGAAGTCGGTCTCCAGGCGTCCGGTCACCGCGATCGTGCGCAGCAGCCAGTTCAGCGACCCCAGCGTCTCGTCGAGCGCGGTCGCCAGCACCCCGCCGTGCGCGAGACCGGGGGCGCCCTGGTGGGCGGGGCGGACGGTGAACTCGGCGGTGACCGACACCCCCTCGCCCGCGCGGGCCGCCAGATGCAGCCCGTGGGCCTGACCGCCACCGCAGCCGAAGCACTCGCCGTAGTGCGCGCCGAGCAGCTCACCGGGCGCGGGCGCGTCGGGATGACGCACCGGCGGCGCGGCGTCGGCCGGAGGCTGAAGAGCTGCGGAAGTACCACTCACAGCCGCAGACCTTACCCGCGCGTCGGGCACTTACTAACACCGTGCCAAGCTTGGATTCATGCAGCTCTCCGCGACCCCGTACGAAGAACGCCTCACCGCGCCCCGCTCGTGGTGGCTGATCTCGTTCCTGGTGGGGGTCTCCTTCGCCCTCATCCTGCTGCCGTTCGGCACCCTGCCGCTGCTCGGCGGCCTGGTCGGCGGCACCGCGGCGGCCGCGGTCGTCGCCAGCTCGTACGGCTCGCAGCGCATCCGGATCGTGGGCGACTCGCTGATCGCCGGCGAGGCGAAGATCCCGGTCACGGCTCTGGGCGAGACGGAGATCCTGGACGCGGAGGAGGCGCGCGCCTGGCGCACGTACAAGGCCGACACCCGCGCCTTCCTGCTGCTGCGCGCCTACATCCCGACGGCGCTGCGCGTGGTGGTGACCGATCCCGAGGACCCGACGCCGTACCTGTACCTGTCGACGCGTGAGCCGGAGCGGCTGGCGGAAGCGATCAGGCAGGCGCGGGAAGCCGCGTAGAACATTCGCGCCAGTGGTCACCCGACGGGTGCGGCCACGCGAATCTCACGCAACTCTTACCGGCCGCGGCGGCCGTCGCCGTGCCCCCGGCCGAGCTCCTTCGTGACGTCCCCGATCGTCAGGGGGTCCGCGGGCGGCTCCAGCGGCGGGAGCTCGGGAAGCGCGTCCCAGGGCACCTGGATCTTGCGCAGGTCCGCGCGGATGCGTCCGGCGAGCTTCCTGGTGTCCCGGCGGTTCATGACCGCGCCCACGGCCGCGCCGACCATGAACGGCATGAGGTTCGGCAGGTCCCGGACCATGCGCTTCATGATCTGCTGCCGCAGCTGGTTCTTCATCGGGCCGCTGAGGGCGGAGTTGATCGTCGACGGCTTGGTCACGTCGATGCCGCGCTCGCCGGACCAGGAGTTCAGGTAGGCGGTGCTGCGGTCCTTGAGGGTGCCGGGCGGTCGCACGCCGTACACCTCGTGGAGCTCGGCGATCAGTTTGAGCTCGATCGCCGCGACTCCGGTGATCTCCGCGGCCAGTTCCGTCGGCATCGCGGGCGGCACGGGCAGCATCGCCGCCGCGCCGACACCGGCACCGACCGTCGCGGTGGCCGCCGCCGCGCCCGCCACGAGCTTGTCGGCGAGTTGCTCGGGCGTGAGGCCCGGGAACTGTCTGCGCAGCGCCTGGAGGTCGCGTACGGGGATTCTGGGGGCGATGTCGATGATCCGGTCGGCGAGGTACGCCAGGCCCGCCCTGGCGCGGCTGCCGCCCTTGCGGACGCCTTCCCCGACCTTTTCCCGGATGACCGCGGCCCGCCGCTTGGCGACGGGCGCGGGGTACTGCTCCGCGGGGGCCGGGAGGTCACTCCGGCCGACCGCGGATTCGAGCGAGGCCGATCCCGTATCGGATGCTCCCGTACGGGACGAGCCCCGCTCGTCGTCACGCGCGCCGTGAGGGCCGTCGGACGGCCCTTGGTCCGCTCCCACCTGGCGGGAGCGGCGCTTCCAGGGAGGGGTCGAGCCAGTCACGGCCGACCCGTCCTCAGTCGCAGTCGCGGCAGATCGGCTGACCGTTCTTCTCGCGGGCCAGCTGGCTGCGGTGGTGCACCAGGAAGCAGCTCATGCAGGTGAACTCGTCCTGCTGCTTGGGCAGCACCCGGACGGCCAACTCCTCGTTCGAGAGGTCCGCGCCGGGCAGCTCCAGGCCTTCCGCGGCCTCGAACTCGTCGACGTCCACTGCGGAGGTCGACTTGTCGTTCCTCCTGGCCTTCAGCTCTTCAAGGCTGTCCGAGTCGACGTCGTCGTCGGTCTTGCGTGGGGTGTCGTAATCCGTTGCCATGTCGCTCTCCCCCTCTGGGTGTCTGCGGTGTCTCCAGCGCACGTAACGCGTGAGAGGCCGGACTTGTGCCCGACCCGAGGCGGAGATTTTGCCTCACATCAAGGTCTGTTACTCAATCGACACCCAACCGGACTCCTCATGAGTGATCGGCTGGGATGGCGATGGGGACCGTACACGGTCCGAATGCCGCACTTCAAAGGCGTCTCACCGTGTACTTCCCGTGATCAAGGCCCCCGAAAACCCGGACTTTCCCGGCTTTCCGGCCGCATTCTTGATCACTGTCGGTAGATGGCCGGAAATTCGCCCTTGTGATCGATCACACACGGGGCCGCTCGACGAGTGCCCAGAAAATTCCGCGCAAAGCGAACATCCCCGTGTGTCGGCGACATGGTCTCAGATCGGCAGGGTGACCCGCATCACGAGCCCTCCTCCCTCTCGCGGCTGTGCGTAGATGTGTCCGCCGTGCGCCCGCGCGACCGACCGCACGATCGACAGGCCGAGCCCGACACCCTTGTCGCTGCCGGTCCGGTCGGCCCCCCGCAGCCGCTTGAACGGCTCGAAGAGGTTGTCGATCTCGTACGCCGGCACGACCGGCCCGGTGTTCGACACCACCAGCACCGCCTGCCCGTGCTGGATCTCGGTGGTGACCTCCACCCATCCGTCCTCCGGCACGTTGTACCGCACGGCGTTCTGGACGAGGTTCAGCGCGATCCGCTCCAGCAGGACGCCGTTGCCCTGGACGACCGCGGACAGCCGCTCGCCGCGGATCTCGACGCCCTTGGCCTCGGCCTCGGCGTGCACCTGGTCGACGGCCTGCTCGGCGACCTCGGCGAGGTCCACCGGCTTGCGCTCGACGATCTGGTTGTCGCTGCGGGCGAGCAGCAGCAGGCCCTCCACGAGCTGCTCACTGCGCTCGTTGGTGGCCAGCAGCGTCTTGCCGAGCTGCTGGAGTTCCACGGGCGCGCCCGGGTCGGACAGGTGGACCTCCAGCAGCGTGCGGTTGATCGCCAGCGGGGTTCTCAGCTCGTGCGAGGCGTTGCCGACGAAGCGCTGCTGGGCCGTGAAGGCCCGCTGGAGGCGCTCCAGCATGTCGTCGAAGGTGTCGGCCAGCTCCTTGAGCTCGTCGTCCGGTCCGTCCAGCTCGATCCGCCGTGACAGGTCCGAGCCCGCCACCGCGCGGGCGGTCCGGGTGATCCGGCCCAGCGGGGACAGGACGCGGCCGGCCATGGCGTAGCCGAAGGCGAAGGCGATGATCGCGAGGCCGAGGAGGGCGAGGAGGGAGCGGCTGAGGAGGTTGTCGAGGGCGTGCTGGCGCTGTTCGTTGACGCACTCGTTGAGGGCGTGGTTGAGGTCGGGCGCCGGCAGCTGGGCGGAGGTGATGTTGCAGCTCTCGCTGGACACCGTGCCGGAGACGACCTTGAAGGGCAGGTCGCTGCCGACGTTCAGCGCGTTCGCCGCCAGCAGGTAGATGATCGACAGCAGCAGGATGCCCGCGATCAGGAACATCCCGCCGTACAGCAGGGTCAGCCTTATGCGGATGGTGGGACGCAGCCAGGGGAACGGGGGCTCCGGCCTGCGGGGGTCCCAGGTGGGCTTGGGGGGCGCCTGGGGAGGCGCGGGGGTCGCGGCCACGGTCCGGCTCAGATCCGGTAGCCCGAGCCGGGGACGGTGACGATGACGGGCGGCTCGCCGAGCTTGCGGCGCAGGGTCATGACGGTCACCCGGACGACGTTGGTGAACGGGTCGGTGTTCTCGTCCCAGGCCTTCTCCAGGAGCTGCTCCGCGGAGACGACGGCGCCCTCGGAGCGCATCAGCACCTCCAGGACGGCGAACTCCTTCGGCGCGAGCTGGACTTCCTTGCCGTCGCGGAAGACCTCGCGGCGGTTCGGGTCGAGCTTGATGCCGGCGCGCTCCAGGACGGGCGGCAGCGGCACGCTGGTGCGGCGGCCGAGGGCACGCACGCGTGCCGTCAGCTCGCTGAACGCGAAGGGCTTGGGCAGATAGTCGTCGGCGCCGATCTCCAGGCCCTCGACCCGGTCGCTGACGTCGCCGGACGCGGTGAGCATCAGCACGCGCGTGGGCATGCCTAGCTCGACGATCTTGCGGCAGACGTCGTCGCCGTGGACGAGGGGGAGGTCGCGGTCGAGGACGACCACGTCGTAGTCGTTGACGCCGATGCGCTCCAGGGCGGCCGCACCGTCGTACACGACGTCGACGGCCATGGCCTCCCGGCGCAGTCCGGTGGCCACCGCATCGGCGAGCAGCTGCTCGTCCTCGACGACGAGTACGCGCACGTCGCTTGTCCTTCCTGTGTCCACCCGTGTCCACTCGCGTAGCGCTTCTCGGGCACACGGGCAGGGGTGTCGATGAGTGTGTTGGCCTCCATCCTGCCCTTTTCGGCCATAAGTCGGCTGTAAGGCGGGTGAGCACCGGCTGAACGACAGGAATGAAGCCCGGGAATGCGAGATTTTCTCGTGCGGTTGAGGTTTCCGTGGAAGGGAGCGGGGGGAGGACGGCTTTACACCCCGCGATCACGCTCTGCATGTGCCGCAGCACCATGCGGTACAGCGCAATCCGCTTTCCGCAGAGTGGGCGTGGGTGTCCGGCGCCGTCGCCGCCCAGCAGGGCAGCGCTGGGCATCTGCATTCAGGCGTGATCGTCCCTTCCGAACGGCACACCCCCGTGCCACCGACCCACGACCCAGGACGAGGGGGCGCAGCATGGACGCATTCACCGCAGGACTTCTGCAGCGCATAAGGACGACCGAGTCCGACCTGACGCGGGCTCGCGACGAGGGCGACGACTTCCTCGTCGAGGTGGAACAGGCCGAGCTCGACGACCTGCGCCGCCTGGCTTACGAGCATGGTGTGGAGGTCGGCGCGTAGCGTCCGATCAGCACCTCGGCACGACAGCATGGCAGCACGGCGACAACCCCCGGTGAATCCAGCACCGGGGGTTGTGTTGCGTTGTCGCTCGGGGGCGTCAGTCGTGCCAGGCGCCGAAGTCCTCCAGGAGCTGCTGGAGGGGCTCGAAGACGCCCGGGGTGGCGGCGATCGCCAGATGGTGTGCGGGGCGTTCTCCGGGGCGGCCACCGGTCAGGGCGCCCGCCTCCCGGGCGATGAGGTCGCCCGCGGCCAGGTCCCAGGGGTGCAGGCCGCGTTCGTAGTAGCCGTCCAGGCGGCCCGCCGCCACGTCGCAGAGGTCGACCGCGGCCGAGCCGCTGCGGCGGATGTCGCGGAGGAGCGGGATCAGGCGCTGGGCGACTTCGGCCTGGTGGGTGCGGACGTCCAGGACGTAGTTGAAGCCCGTCGAGACCAGGGCCTGGTCGAGAGGCGGTGCGGGGCGGCAGGCCAGCCGGCGGTCGCCGGCCCACGTGGGACCCGTCGCCCAGGCGCCCTCGCCGCGGACCGCGTGGTACGTCTCGCCCCGCATCGGTACCGATACCACGCCGACGACCGTCTCGCCGTTCACCTCGGCGGCGATGGAGACCGCCCAAGTGGGCAGGTCGTAGAGGTAGTTGACCGTGCCGTCGAGCGGGTCGATCACCCAGCGGACACCGCTCGTGCCCTCGCTGGAGGCGCCCTCCTCGCCCAGGAAGCCGTCGTCCGGGCGATGTGCGGAGATCAGGTCCGTGATCAGCTTCTCCGCCGCGATGTCCATTTCCGTGACCACGTCGATGGGGCTCGACTTGGTCCTCGCCACCTCCAGGTCGGCCGGACGGCCGTCCCGGAGCAGGTCGCCGGCGCGGCGGGCCGCCTCCTGGGCGAGCTTGAGGAGTTCGGTGTGGAGGGGGTCGGTCACGGGGGTCCTCACGCGTAGGGGCTGTCGGCGCCGGCGGCGGCCGGGCGGGGGGCTCGGGCGGGGCAGCAGCCGACCGGACACAGGTTGTGGCTGGCGCCCAGCGCGCCGAGGGCGCAGGGGGTGACCTCCTGGCCGCGCTCGGTCGCCGCCCGCTCCAGGATCAGGTCCCGGACGGCCGCCGCGAAGCGCGGGTCGGCCCCGACCGTGGCCGAGCGGCGCATCGGCAGGCCCAGCTCCTCCGCCTTGGCCTTGGCCTCCGTGTCGAGGTCGTAGAGGACCTCCATGTGGTCGGAGACGAAGCCGATGGGGGCGATCACGACGGCGGGCACGCCGGCCTCGTGGCGCTCCTCCAGGTGGTCGCAGATGTCCGGCTCCAGCCACGGGATGTGCGGGGCTCCGGAGCGGGACTGGTAGACGAGCTGCCAGGGGTGGTCCACGCCGGTGCGCTCGCGGACCGCGTCGGCGATCAGGCGCGCGACCTCCAGGTGCTGCTTCACGTACGCCCCGCCCTCGCCGTGCTCCTCGACCGGGCCCGAGGTGTCCGCCGAGGCGGTCGGGATGGAGTGGGTCGAGAAGGCGAGGTGGGCGCCGTCCCGGACGTCCTCGGGGAGGTCGGCCAGGGACTGCAGGACGCCCTCGATCATGGGCTCCAGGAAGCCCTCGTGGTTGTAGTAGTGGCGGAGCTTGTCGACCTTCGGCAGCTCCAGGCCCTCGGCCTCCAGGGCCGCGAGGGAGTCCGCGAGGTTCTCGCGGTACTGGCGGCAGCCCGAGTACGAGGCGTACGCGCTCGTGGCGAGGACGAGGATGCGGCGGCGGCCGTCGGCGATCATCTCGCGCAGGGTGTCCGTGAGGTACGGGGCCCAGTTGCGGTTGCCCCAGTAGATCGGCAGATCCAGGCCGTGGTCGGCGAAGTCCTTGCGCAGGGCGTCGAGCAGGGCGCGGTTCTGGTCGTTGATGGGGCTCACGCCGCCGAACAGGAAGTAGTGCTGCCCGACTTCCTTCAGGCGTTCCTTGGGGATGCCTCGCCCGCGTGTCACGTTCTCCAGAAACGGGACCACGTCGTCCGGGCCTTCGGGGCCGCCGAACGAGAGCAGGAGCAGGGCGTCGTAGGGGGTGGCATCGCGCGCGTCTGGCATGAGTCGATCCTGTCATCCGGTACTGACAGGCGGGAAACGGCGGGGTGACGGACGGGGTTCCCGGGCCGTCCGAGCGGGTGCGTTAGGGTCGCCTTACTCGTAAGCTGTATCGGCCGAGTTCGTGCCTTACTGAGCCGCCGGACACGGACACCGCCGAGCCGCTTCACTTCCCTTGACCGGAGACTCCCGTGCCGAGCCCCTACCGCGCCCTGTTCGCCGCCCCCGGCTCCAAGGGCTTCTCCGCCGCGGGGTTCCTCGGCCGGATGCCGCTGTCGATGATGGGCATCGGCGTGGTGACCATGGTGTCCCAGCTGAACGGGCGCTACGGCCTCGCCGGGGCGCTGTCGGCCACCATGGCGCTCGCCGCGGCGGTGGCGGGGCCGCAGGTGTCGCGACTGGTCGACCAGTACGGCCAGCGGCGGGTGCTGCGGCCGGCGACGCTCCTCGCGCTCGCCTCGGCGGCCGGGCTGCTGTGCGCCGCGCACTTCGGGTGGGCCGACTGGTCGCTGTACGTCTTCAGCGCGGGCATCGGGTGCGTGCCGAGCGTCGGCGCGATGATCCGCGCGCGGTGGGCCGCCCTGTACCGGGACACCCCGCAGCTGCACACGGCGTACTCGTTCGAGTCGGTCGTCGACGAGGTGTGCTTCATCTTCGGGCCGATCATCTCCATCGGGCTGTCGACCGCGTGGTTCCCGGAGGCGGGACCGCTGCTGGCCGCCTGCTTCCTCGCGGTCGGTGTCTTCTGGCTGACCTCGCAGCGGGCCACCGAGCCCGCCCCGCACCCGCGTGAGCGCCACGGCGAGGGGGGCGGCAGCGCCCTGCGCTCCCCCGGCCTCCAGGTCCTGGTGGCCACCTTCGTGGCGACCGGGGCGATCTTCGGGGCCGTCGACGTGGTCACCGTCGCGTTCGCCGACGAGCAGGGGCACAAGGGGGCCGCGAGCGTCGTGCTCGCCCTCTACGCGGCGGGTTCCTGCGTGGCGGGGCTCGTGTTCGGGCTGTTGCGCTTCAAGGGAGCCCCGGAACCTCGCTGGTTGCTGGGCATATGCGCGATGGCCGTGAGTATGATCCCCCTCCTACTGGTCGGAAACTTGCCGTTTCTGGCCGCGGCGCTGTTCGTGGCGGGACTGTCCATCGCTCCGACGATGATCACGACGATGTCCCTGATCGAACAGCACGTACCACGCGCGCAACTGACCGAGGGCATGACCTGGATCAGCACCGGGCTCGCGGTCGGGGTCGCGCTCGGCTCCTCCGTGGCCGGCTGGGTCATCGACGCGGCCGGGGCGCGGGCCGGGTACGGGGTTCCGGCGGTGTCCGGGGCGGTCGCGGTCGCGGTCGGTTTCCTGGGGTACCGCCGGCTCAAGCGGCCGGTTCCGCGTCGGGGAGGCACGGTTGAGCACCACAGTGAGCGGCAAGAACGGCACGTGGCGTAACTGGGGCGGCAATGTCGCCGCGCGTCCCGCGCGGGAGGTCACTCCGGCCTCCGTGGAGGAACTGGCGGACGCCGTCCGGCAGGCCGCCGAGGACGGGCTGAAGGTCAAGCCCGTCGGTACCGGGCACTCCTTCACGTCCATCGCGGCGACCGACGGTGTGTTGATCCGCCCTCAACTGTTGAGCGGTATCCGCGACATCGACCGGGACGCCATGACCGTCACGGTCGGGGCGGGCACCCAGCTCAAGAGGCTCAACATGGCGCTCGCGCGCGAGGGGCTCTCGCTGCGGAACATGGGCGACATCATGGAGCAGACCGTCTCCGGCGCCACCAGCACGGGGACGCACGGCACCGGACGCGAGTCGGGATCGATCGCCGCCCAGATCAAGGGACTTGAGCTGGTCACCGCCGACGGCTCGGTGCTCACCTGCTCCGAGAAGGAGAACCCCGAGATATTCGCGGCGGCCCGGATCGGCCTGGGCGCGCTCGGCATCGTCACCGCGATCACGTTCGCCGTGGAGCCGGTCTTCCTGCTCACCGCGCGCGAGGAGCCGATGCCGTTCGACGAGGTGCTCGCCGACTTCGACGAACTGTGGGCCGAGAACGAGCACTTCGAGTTCTACTGGTTCCCGCACACCGGCAGCACCAACACCAAGCGCAACAACCGCAGCGCGGGCCCGGAGAAGCCGGTGCCGCAGCTCCAGGGCTGGATCGAGGACGAGTTCCTCTCCAACGGCGTCTTCCAGGTCGCCCAGTGGGTCGGCCGCGCGGCGCCCGGCACGATCCCGGCGATCGCCCGGATCTCCAGCAAGGCACTGTCCGCGCGGACCTACACCGACATCCCGTACAAGGTCTTCACATCGCCGCGCCGGGTGCGGTTCGTGGAGATGGAGTACGCCGTCCCGCGCGCGGCCGCCGTCGAGGTGCTGCGTGAACTGCGGACCATGGTCGACCGTTCCGGCCTGAGGATCAGCTTCCCCGTCGAGGTGCGCACCGCACCCGCCGACGACATCACGCTGTCCACGGCGTCGGGGCGCGACAGCGCGTACATCGCCGTCCACATGGCCAAGGGCACGCCGTACCAGGCGTACTTCACCGCCGCCGAGCGCATCTTCACCGCGCACGAGGGACGGCCGCACTGGGGCAAGGTGCACACGCGCGACGCCGAGTACTTCTCCGAGGTCTATCCGCGCTTCGGCGAGTTCACCGCCCTTCGGGATCGGCTTGATCCTGATCGACGGTTCCAGAACGACTACTTGCGGCGGGTACTGGGGGCGTAGCCGTCGACGGCTCGGACGCGCTTGGCAGGGTCGTACGAACGAAAACGTTTAGTTCCGTTTCTGGTGATTCCGTGAAGTACGCCACGTTCAAGATCCGCACATCCTTGCCAGGGACGGCCAAGTCCCACCCCTCGCAGGAAGTTGGGCGGCGCGCCAATCCACGCACGTGGTCCAAATGGAGTACTGTTGCGAGCCCTGGGTCCGGTCTCCCGCCTGGGCGTCCGTGGCCTTCAAGGACCGCCGGGAGGGGGCTAGTTGCACAGGGTGACGGAGTTGGTCACTTAGCGTTGCGAATAGGTAACCGTGCCATAACGGCGATCCAGGGCCCTGGCCCGACACGCCGGGCAACTCGGCAAGGTTGTGGCAGGCTGCACCCGGGCAGGCCACACTCGACTAGCGGAAGCAGCGACGCACGTGACGTCGGCAGGCACCACCCGGGAGGTCCCCATGCCCGAACTGCGTGTCGTGGCCGTCTCGAATGACGGCACACGGCTGGTGCTGAAGGCTGCGGACAGCACGGAGTACACGCTTCCGATTGACGAGCGTCTGCGCGCCGCCGTACGCGGCGACCGTCCCCGCCTCGGCCAGATCGAGATCGAAGTGGAGAGTCATCTCCGCCCCCGCGACATTCAGGCACGTATACGCGCCGGTGCGACGGCCGAAGAGGTCGCGCAGATGGCCGGTATCCCCGTCGACCGGGTGCGCCGTTTCGAGGGCCCCGTGCTCGCCGAGCGCGCCTTCATGGCCGAGCGGGCGCGCAAGACCCCCGTCCGCCGGCCCGGTGAGAACGCCGGACCCCAGCTCGGCGAGGCCGTCCAGGAGCGACTGCTGCTGCGCGGCGCCGACAAGGACACCGTCCAGTGGGACTCCTGGCGCCGCGACGACGGCACCTGGGAGGTCCTGCTCGTCTACCTGGTCGCGGGTGAACCGCACTCGGCGAGCTGGACCTACGACCCGCCCCGCCGGCTCGTCCAGGCCGTCGACGACGAGGCGCGTTCGCTCATCGGTGAGTCCGACGACCTCGCGGCCTCGCCGGAGCCCAGCTTTCCCTTCGTACCCCGCATCGCCCGGCTGCCGCGCGACCGGCCGCTGGACCGTTCCCTCGACCGGGAACGGCTTGGGCTGCCCGGGCCGGCGCCCGAGCCGGCCGAGGAGGAGAGCGCGAGCGAGCGCGACTCGCTGACCAGCCTCCTGGAGGCGGTGCCGAGTTTCCGGGGCGACCTGGTGGTCCCGGAGCGCCCGTCGGAGACCCCCGCCCCTGTGGAGGAGCCCGCCGACGAACCCGCGGCGGAGGAGCCTCCGGCGCCCGCGGCCTCGGCCGGTTCCGCCTACGCGGACGTCCTCATGCCCCGCTCCGTGGGCGCCCACCGCGACCGCCTCGTCGGCGCCACCGACCGCCAGGCCGAGGCGGACGGCGTCCGTCCGGGCCGCCGGGCGGCGGTCCCGAGCTGGGACGAGATCGTGTTCGGGACACGGCGCAAGAAGCAGGAGTAGCAGGTCGTACGACGTCCATGAGGGCCCGCGTCGCCGGACGCGGGCCCTCATGCGTACCGTACGGCGGCTACTGCGGGTCAGGGCCCACGGCGACCGGCCGCGACGAATCCGACGACCACTCCGACCAGGAACCCACGTACAGCGCGGCCGGGATGCCCGCGACCGCCAGTGCCAGCACCTCGTGCGCCCCGGAGACGCCGGAACCGCAGTACACGCCCACGGGGGTGTCGTCGGAGACGCCGAGGGCCTTGAAGCGGGCGTGCAGTTCCTCGGCGGGCAGGAAGCGGCCGTCCGCGGCGACGTTCTCGGTCGTGGGCGCGGACACGGCACCCGGGATGTGCCCGCCGACCCGGTCGATCGGCTCCACCTCACCCCGGTACCGCTCCCCCGCGCGGGCGTCGAACAGGACCCCGGAACGGGCCAGAGCCGCGGCCCCGTCGGCGTCGAGAAGCTCCACCGCGCCCGGCCGCGGCACGAAGTCGCCCTCCGCCGGAGTCGGCTCGGCCGTCTCCAACGGCCCCTCCCAGGACGGCAACCCGCCGTCGAGGACCCGCACGTCCGGGTGACCCGTCCAGCGCAGCATCCACCACGCGCGGGCGGCCGCCCAGCCCTGTCCGCCGTCGTACACGATCACCGGCGTGCCGGCCGAGACACCCGCCCGGCGCATCGCGGCGCCGAAGTCGGCGACCTCGGGAAGCGGATGCCGGCCGCGCGCGCCGGGGGCCGCGGCGAGCTCCCGGTCCAGGTCAACGAAGACCGCGCCCGGAATGTGCCCGGCCGCGTACGCGGCGCGGCCGTCGAAGGGCGGCTCCCCGGCCGCCTTGGCCACGCTCAGCTGCCAGCGGACGTCGAGGACCACCGGCGGGTTCGAGCCGGTCAAGTCGCTCGCGAGTTCGGATGCGGAGATGATGGCGTTCATGGCCACCATCCTCGCGCACGGGGTGGCCGCATCGTCCATGTCCGGCTACTCTGCTCCGCCGGGCAGGCCCGATCACGAGGCGTACGGGATCGGGCACATGCTGTACAGCCGATCGACATCCGTCAGCAATCGCGCAGAAAAGGACGCGCAACCGCACACCGGGCATTCTGCGGGACGGGCGGAGAGCAGCGGCGCGCCCGGAGCGCGCGGCACCACGGGTGGTGCGAGCATCGGCACGGGGTCCGGAGCACAGCGGCGACACGGCACCGCGAGGGGTCGAGGAGAGAGTGACGATGACCGAGGCACGGGGGTCGGCCGGCCCGAACGGCACACCCTGCTGGGTGAGTCTGATGGTGCACGGGCTGACCACGACCCAGGAGTTCTACGGCGAGCTGTTCGGCTGGGAGTTCCAACCGGGCCCGCAGCAGCTGGGCCCTTACGTGCGCGCGCTGCTGGACGGCCGCGAAGTGGCAGGAATCGGCCAACTTCCCCCCGACCGTCATCTGCCCATCGCCTGGACGCCGTACCTCGCCTCGGACGACGTGGACCTGACGGCGGAGACGGTACGGCTGTGCGGCGGCACGGTGGGCGTGGGCCCGCTGGACGCGGGCGACGCCGGGCGCCTCGCGATCGGCTCCGACCCCTCGGGCGCGGTCTTCGGCGTGTGGCAGGCGGGCGTGCACCGCGGCACCGCCATCTCCGGCGTCCCCGGCACCCCGGCCTGGCACGAACTGCTCACCTTCGAGACGGCGAGCGTCGCCAAGTTCTACGAAACGGTCTTCGGCTACGACGAGGAGCCGGTCGTCTCCACCGACGTCGACCACATCACCCTCCAGCTCGCCGGCCACCCGGTCGCCGACATCCACGGCGTCGGCACCGCCCTCCCCCGCGACCGGGGCCCGCACTGGATGACGTACTTCCAGGTGTCCGACACGGACGAGACCCTGGAGCTCCTCACGGGCCTCGGCGGCCACGTCCTCGAACCGCCCCACGACACCTCACACGGCCGCGTGGCCACGGTGTCGGACCCGGAAGGGGCGCGGTTCTCGGTGGTGCAGGCGACGTCCTGAGGGCGGACGACGGTGACATCAGCCGCTCCGCAGCACCTGGAGGAGCGATGCGTCGTCGTACCGCACCGTGGTTGGCCTGTCTGCTGGCCGCTCCCGCGCTGGCACTGGCACCTGTTGCCGACCCGCACGTGGGGGACACCGTGCGTCTGACGGGAAACGCACCGGGCGAGAAGGCTCGACGTCACCGTCACCAAGGTTGTCGACCCGGCTCCGACCGATCCCGACGGCTTCCAGCCAGGTGCGGGGAATCACTACGTGGCCGTTCAGTTCCGTTTGAAGAACACCGGGAAAGCCGTCTACAACGACTCCCCGTCCAATGGGGCAACCGTGATCGACAAGGCCGGGCAGCGCTTCGACTCGACCCTCGGCGATTCGGCTGCCGGTCCCACGTTCCCCGCCACCATCACCGTGCGCCCCGGCAAGACAGCCCTGGGCTTCATCACGTTCGAGGTGTCGGACGGGTCGCGGATCGTCACCGTTCAGTTCGCCCTGGACAGCGGCTTCGCCGACGACGTGGGTGAATGGACCGTCCTCTAAGCCGAGTTGACCGGCAGTACGTCCGGTGACAGTGCCGCTGCTCTCGCCGTTGCCGAGGTCATGCGGCGGCGGTGGTGGCGGCGGCACAGGACCTCGTAGCCGATGGCTTCCGACTGGTTGACGTCGCCCACGACCACCTGTGCGCCTTCCACCACCATCTCGCCGCCTATCGTGCGGGCGTTGTGCGTGGCGCGGGCCCCGCACCAGCACAGGGCCTCCACTTGGAGGACCTCGACGCGGTCGGCCAGTTCGACGAGGCGCTGGGAGCCGGGGAAGAGCTTGGAGCGGAAGTCCGTGGTGATGCCGAAGGCGTAGACGTCCAGGCCCAGGTCGTCCACCACGCGGGCGAGTTGGTCGATCTGTTCCGGCGCCAGGAACTGGGCCTCGTCGGCGATGACGTAGTCCGCGCGGCCGCCCTTGGAGAGGTGGTCGACGAGGTAGGCGTACAGGTCCTGGCCGTCCTCGACCTCCACCGCGTCCGTCACCAGGCCCAGCCGGGAGGAGAGCTTGCCCTCGCCCGCGCGGTCGTCGCGCGTGAAGATCATGCCCTGCAGGCCGCGCGCGGAACGGTTGTGCTCGATCTGGAGAGCCAGCGTCGACTTCCCGCAGTCCATCGTTCCGGAGAAGAACACCAGCTCGGGCATGGGGGGTTGAGCACCTTTCGGCAGGGGTGGGATCAGGAGGGCTTCAGGAGCGTACTTCGAGCAGCGGGACCAGCTGCTCGGCAGGGGTCATCGAACCGTGGTTGCCGACCATCGCCGACTCCTTCGGCTCCCGCTCGGACGCGATGATCAGGACGTCGTCCCGCGCGGCCGCCACCACGTCGCCGAGGCGGTCGTACACCCGCTCGTCGATGTGCGGGCCGAACCAGCCCGCCGCGATCGCCTCGTCCCGTGAGGCCACCCAGAACTGCTCGCCGAGCACCTCGCGCCAGCAGGTCAGGACGTCGTTCGCGGCACCGGGGACGGCGTAGACATGGCGCGCCCGGCCCTCGCCGCCGAGCAGGGCGACCCCGGCCCGCAGCTCCCAGTCCTCGTCGAAGTCGATGCGGTGCTGTTCGTCGAAGGGGATGTCGACCATGCCGTGGTCGGCGGTGACGTACAGCGCGCTGTGGGGCGGGAGTTGCTCCGCCAGCCGCTGGACCAGGCGGTCCACGTGCATGAGCTGGCCGCGCCAGGTGTCGGAGTCGACGCCGAAGCGGTGGCCGGCGCCGTCGAGTTCGGCGTAGTACGTGTAGACCAGCGCGCGGTCGGCGGCGGCCAGCTGCTCGGCGGCCAGGTCCATGCGGTCCTCGCCCGACAGCCGGCCGAGGAACTTGCCGCCGCTCAGCGCGACCTTGGTCAGCGGTGTGTTCTCGAAGGTCGGCGAGGACACCTGCGCGGCGTGCACCCCCGCGTCGTGGGCCAGCTGGAAGACCGTGGGGTACGGCTGCCACACGCGCGGCGAGGTCCACGGCTGCCAGCGCAGTTGGTTCATCAGCTCGCCGGTGTCCGGGTTGCGCACGGTGTAGCCGGGCAGTCCGTGGGCGCCCGGCGGCAGACCCGTGCCGACCGAGGCCAGGGACGTCGCGGTGGTCGCCGGGTAGCCGGCGGTCAGCGGGCGCCCGGTGCCGCCGCGGGAGCTGCCGAGGAGCGAGGTCATGAAGGGCGCGTCCTCGGGGTGCGCGCGCAGCTGCTCCCAGCCGAGGCCGTCGATCAGGAACACGCAGTTCCGGTCGGCGGGGACCAGCTCGGTGATCGTCGCGGTCGTCCCGGGTACGCCCATGCCCGCGGCGAGCGTGGGCAGGAGGTCGGCGAGCGAGCCGCTGCCGTACTGGGGAAGGGGCGCGGAGTCTACGGCCAGTGGTTCCGGGTGGGGGTCCCAGGCGGTGGAGAGGTGGGACATCAGCGGGTGATGTCCGCGGTCGCCTCGGAGAGGGCCTGCGCGAAGGCGAGGGCCTGGCGCACCGTCTCCGGGCCGTCCCCGGCCTCGCTGACGCGCAGGCTGAGGTCGTCCGCCGTCGAGCTGCCGGTGTAGCCGTGGTCCGCCTCGCAGTTGGGGTCGCCGCAGGCGGCGGGCTCCAGGTCGATGCGGGAGACGGCGCCCCAGCCGATGGTCAGGACGACCTCGCGGGGCAGGGTGCCCGGCTGGTACTGCTCCGGGTTGGCGACGACGCGGCTGAGCACGACGGACGAGATCCGGCCGAGCTTGACCGACTCGGTGGAGGTGGTGGCGTACGGCGTCGGGGACGTGTTGTCGGCGGCCTGCTCGTCGGTGTGGCTGACGATGAAGCGGTGCTCGGTGAGGACGAGCACGGTCACATGCCGCCGGACCTCGTTCTGGTCGAACGTCGTCTCCTGGTGGACCAGGAACGACCGCATGGGCTCGCCGCCCACGGCGGCCTCCACCGCCTCGGCCACGAGGGCCGGGTAGTAGCCGCTGCGCTCGATCGCCGCGCGCAGCCCCTGGGTCGTCGTACTGGTCTTGGCCATGACGTCCATCCTACGGGGGTGCACTGACTGCGAGGCACCGCTCACGAAGGTCTCAGTACGCCGGGAGCGTCCGCGGGCCCAGGTCGTCGCGGGCGGGCGGGGGCGCCAGCCGGACGGACGCGCCGAGGACGCTCAGGCCGTGCGGGGCGACGACGACCGGCTCCAGGGTGACCGCGACGACCTCCGGGTGGTCGTCGACGAGGCGGGACACCCTGAGCAGCAGCTCTTCGAGGGCGGCGGTGTCGACGGGTGCCGAGCCGCGCCAGCCGAACAGGAGGGGCGCCGTCCGGATGGACCGCACCAGGGTGGCCGCCTCCCGGTCGGTGACCGGGATCAGCCGGTGCGCGGTGTCGCCGAGCAGCTGGGAGGCGGCCCCGGCGAGCCCGAAGGAGAGCACCGCACCGGCCGCCGGGTCGATGACGGCCCGGACGACGGTGTCCACGCCGCGCGGGGCCATCCCCTGCACGACCGGACGCAGCTCGTCGGGCGAGCCGAACAGCTCGGTCAACTCTGCGTACGAGCGGCGCAGTTGTTCCTCGTCGGCGAGGTCGAGCCGGACGCCGCCCAGGTCGGCGCGGTGGCGCAGGTGCGGGGCGGTGGCCTTGAGGGCGACGGGGTAGCCGAGGACGCGCGCGGCGGCGGCCGCGTCGTCGGGGGTGGGCGCGGGGAGGGCGCGGTGGACGGGGATGCCGTACTTGCCGAGGAGGTCGCAGGTGGCGTCGGCGCCGAGCGTGAGGCCCTGCCCGCGCGTGAGGAGGCCGTCGATGAGCTGGGCGGCGCCCTTCTCGTCGATGTTCTCGAACTCGGGCACCTTGCCGGGGGCGGCGGCCTCGCGCTGCCACTGGGCGTACTTCACGGCTTCGCCGAGGGCGCGGACCGCGCGTTCGGCGGCGGGGTAGGCGGGGATCAGGCGGGGGCCGGTGGCGGGTGTTTCCTCGGGGTCCTTGGCGGCGAGGCGGTCCAGGGCGCGGAAGGGGTGGGTGGCGCTCGGCGTCGCGGCCTGCGGTGCCGTGCTGGTGGCGGCCGACAGGGCCTCGGCCAGTCCGCCCAGCTCGACGTGGACGACGAGGACGGGCTTGCCGGGCACCCGCTCGGCCGCCGACCGCAGCGCCTCGGCGAGGGCGGCGTCACCGGCGGCGCCCTCCCCCACGGACGGGATCGCGGTGACGACGACGGCGTCGCAGGTGTCGTCCGCCAGCACGCGCGCGAGCGCGGCGTGGAAGTCCTGCGCCGAGGCGGCCGTCGTCAGGTCGAGCGGGGGCAGCGGCCTGAGTCCCTCGGACAGGCAGGCGTCGTAGGTGAGCAGGCCGAGCGACTCGGAGTTGCCGAGGATCGCCACGCGCGGGCCGCGCGGCAGGGGCTGGCGGGCGAGCAGCAGGCCGGTGTCGACCAGTTCGGTGATGGTGTTCACGCGGATGACGCCGGCCTGTCTCAGCAGCGCGGACACGGTCGTGTGCGGCAGCCGGGTGGCCCGTACGGCGTGCCCCTGCGGGGCGGAGCCGGCGCCCTGGACGACGACGAGCGGCTTGGCGGCGGCCGTACGGCGGGCGAGGCGGGTGAACTTGCGGGGGTTGCCGATGGACTCCAGGTACATGAGGACGACGTCGGTGTCCGGGTCGTCGTACCAGTACTGGAGGACGTCGTTGCCGGAGACGTCCGCGCGGTTGCCGGAGGAGACGAAGGTGGACACTCCGGTGACCCCCGTGACGCCGCCGCCGCGCCGGTGCAGGCGGGAGAGCAGGGCGATGCCGATGGCCCCGGACTGGGCGAAGAGGCCGATGCGGCCGGGGCGGGGCGTCTCGTTGGCCAGGGAGGCGTTCAGCCGTACGTCCGGGTTGGTGTTGATGACACCGAAGGCGTTGGGGCCGATGATCCGCATGCCGTACGCGCGTGCGTGCCGGACGAGTTCGCGCTGGCGCTCGCGTCCGTCGGGGCCGCTCTCGGCGTACCCGGCGGAGATCACGACGAGGCCCTGCACGCCGTGTTCGCCGCACTCGGCGACGACCTCGGGGACGTGCTCGGCGGGCACGGCGACGACCGCGAGATCGACGGGGCCCTCGATGTCGCGCACCGAGCGGTGCGCCGGGACGCCGTCGATCTCCTTGTCGGTGAAGGCCTTGTTCACGGCGTACAGGCGGCCGGTGAAGCCGGCCTCCCGGATGTTGTCGAGGATGCTGCGGCCCACCCCGCCGGGGGTGCGGCCGACGCCGACGACGGCGACCGAGCCGGGCTTGAGGAGTCGCTCCACGGACCGTCCCTCCGCGCGCTGTTCGCGCGCGTACTGCACGGCCATCGAGCGGTCGGTGGGCTCCAGGTCGAACTCCAGGCGTACGACGCCGTCCTCGAAGCTGCGCTTCTGGGTGTACCCGGCGTCCGTGAACACCTTGATCATCTTGTTGTTGGCGGGCAGCACCTCGGCGGCGAAGCGGCGGATGCCGCGCTCGCGGGCGACGGCACCGATGTGTTCGAGGAGGGCGGAGGCGACGCCGCGTCCCTGGTGGGCGTCCTGGACGAGGAAGGCGACCTCGGCCTCGTCGGACGGGGCGGAGGCGGGCAGTCCGTCGGCGCCGATGCGGTCGTAGCGTACGGTGGCGATGAACTCGCCGCCGATCGTGGCGGCGAGACCCACCCGGTCCACAAAGTCGTGGTGCGTGAAGCGGTGGACGTCCTTGGCGGACAGACGAGGGTAGGGCGCGAAGAAGCGGTAGTACTTCGACTCGTCCGAGACCTGCTCGTAGAAGCTGACCAGGCGATCGGCGTCATCAACGGTGATGGGGCGGATGCGCGCGGTGCCGCCGTCGCGCAGCACCACGTCGGCCTCCCAGTGGGCGGGGTACTCGTGCCGGTCCGACGAGGTCTGCATGGGCCCCAGAGTACGGCTCGCGTACGACAACGGCGCGAGGCAGTCTGTGGAGAGCGCAACAGGATCGCAAGAGGACGGAAGCCGGACCGAGGCCGCGGTCCGACGACCCACCCCGGACGGGACGTACGACCCGATCCGGAGACACTTCACGTGTGGGAAACTGGTCTAGACAACCCTGAACACCGAAGGGCAGCATCACATGGCTGAGCGCCGCGTCAACGTCGGCTGGGCCGAGGGCCTCCACGCCCGCCCCGCTTCCATCTTCGTCCGGGCCGCCACGGCCTCCGGTATCCCCGTGACGATCGCCAAGGCCGACGGCAACCCCGTCAACGCGGCCTCCATGCTGGCGGTCCTGGGCCTCGGCGCCCAGGGCGGCGAGGAGATCGTCCTCGCGTCGGACGCCGAGGGTGCGGACGCCGCCCTCGACCGTCTGGCGAAGCTGGTCTCCGAGGGTCTCGAGGAGCTCCCCGAGACCGTCTGATTTATCGGCGCCGGATGAATCACGGCACCACTGAAGGGCTCGTCCGAGTTTATCGGGCGGGCCCTTTCCAATTCCCTCTCGCGGGCAGCAGAAATACTTCCCCGCGAATTACTGCTTCTTTGTATACGGCCCTCGTGTTAATGCCGCAGGCTCGGCATGTTTACGGGATGTTGCGAGTTCCTCACACGCTCGGGCCGGTCTCCCGCGGCGCGGAATCGAAGGCGGTGCGCCGCGGTCGAGCGCTCGGTGTGCAGCGCGGTGACCGCACGCGCGCGTTCCGCGTCCCCGCGCGCCACGGCGTCGACGATCGCGCCGTGCTCCGCCCAGGACTCCACGGGGTTGGCGGGCGCCTCCACGGAGTACATCCAGGAGATCTTGTGGCGCAGCTGGGTCAGCATCGAGGTCAGCGCGGGGCTGCCGGAGGCCTGGGCGAGCGTCTCGTGGAACCAGCCGCCCAGGGAGCGCAGATCCTCGCTGTTGCCGCGCCTGGCCCGCTCCTGCCCCAGCCTGACCAGGCCGCGCAGGACCTTCAGGTGCGCCTCGGTGCGCCGCTGGGCGGCCCGGGAGGCGCCGAGCGGCTCCAGGAGCATCCGCATCTCCAGCAGGTCGGCGGCCTCCTGCTCGGTCGGTTCGGCCACGCACGCGCCCGCGTGCCGCCGCGTCACCACGAAGCCCTCGGCCTCCAGGGTGCGCAGGGCCTCCCGGACGGGGACGCGAGAGACGCCGTAGCGGCGGGCGAGGAGTTCCTCGGTGAGGCGGCTGCCGCGCTCGTGGACACCGGAGACGATGTCGTCCCTGATCGCGGTGCATACCGAGTGCGCCGGAATACGCATGACCGACCTCCGCTTTAATCCCCGTGAAACGTCGACGATTGACGTGTGTTCAGTGACTCTATTGCAAGGAACGGGAATTTCCGATGGCGGACCGGAATCCATGCATATTTTTTGGACAGCCGGGTGCCGAAAACGGCGAAACCCCGGCCAGGTGAGCCGGGGTTTCGGGAGATCTTGCGGTCCGCCGTCGGACGGCGGCGGTCACGCCGTGCCTCAGACGTTCACACCGTGCGAGCGCAGGTAGGCGACGGGGTCGATGTCCGAGCCGTACTCGGGAGTCGTCCGGGCCTCGAAGTGCAGGTGCGGGCCGGTGACGTTGCCGGTCGCGCCGGACAGGCCGATCTGCTGGCCCGGGGTGACCGTCTGGCCGACCGAGACACCGATGGACGACAGGTGACCGTACTGGGTGTACGTGCCGTCGTTCATCTTGATCACGATGTTGTTGCCGTACGACCCGCCCCAGCCGGCCTCGACGACGGTGCCGGAGCCGACCGCGTGGACGGGGGTGCCGCTGGCGGCGTGGAAGTCGACGCCGGTGTGGCTGCCGGAGGACCAGACGGCGCCGCCGGCCTTGTAGCCGGTGGAGATGTACGAGCCCGAGATCGGGGCGACGTAGGTGTTGAGGCGCTTGCGCTCGGCGGCGGCGCGGGCGGCGCGCTCCTTGGCCTCGCGCTCCTTCTTGGCCTTGGCGGCGGCCTGCTTGCGGGCCAGCTCCTCGGCCTTCTTCTGAGCGGCCTCCTCGGCGGCCTGCTGCTGGGCGGCGGCCTGGGCGTCGATCTGGTCGGCGACCGAGTCGCCGATGGTGACGACCGGGATGAGACCGGTCTGCTCGACCGCGGGCTCCGCGGCGAGGGCCGGGGCGGCGAGGGTGCCGATGACGCCGGTGGTGGCGAGGGCCGCGACCCCCGCAGCGCGGGCGGTGGTGCGCTTCATCCGGCTCGGGGCACGATGCTTCCCGGTGGGGCGCGTGAACGCCATGTGGAGGCTGATCCTTTCCTTCCCTCTCGCCTACCGGGTTAGCTGACGGGTTCGGAGCAGGAAGGTCTCCTACGGACCCCCTCGCTGACGCGCGGGCGTCCGATTCACCCCAGGGACTGCGTGGGTCCCCGGCTCCCCTGGCTCGCGCCGTACGGGGACTCGGCGATGACTGTCCGGTGCCGCGGGTGCGGCGCACTGCCTGACGGACAGCCCGGACGACGCTAAGCGGGGCCCCTTTCAATCCCCAAACGGATCAGGCAGTTTGTAGCGCATCCCACAGGGCAAACGGCCAACCAGCCTTCAATTCATTCCTTATTCGGACATTAAGGGGCCCTGGTGACGCATTCGTCACCAGGGCCCCTTCACGCGCGCGTGCCGCTACTCGGCTGTCACCACGGTCACTTCACCGATGCCGAGGGCCTCCACGGGCTCCTTGATGGCCGCCGCGTCGCCCACCAGGATCGTCACCAGACGGTCCACCGGGAAGGCGTTGACGGCCGCCGCGGTGGCCTCGACGGTGCCGGTCGCGGCGAGCTGGCGGTACAGCGTGGCCTGGTAGTCGTCGGGCAGGTACTGCTCGACCTGGTCCGCCAGCGTGCTCGCCACGGCCGCCGCCGTCTCGTACTTGAGCGGGGCGACGCCGACGAGGTTCTGCACGGCGACGTCGCGCTCGGCGTCGGTGAGCCCCTCCGCGGCGAGGGTGCGCAGCACCGTCCACAGGTCGTCCAGCGCGGGACCGGTGTTGGGGGTGTCGACGGAGCCGCTGATGGCGAGCATCGCGGCACCGGTGCCGTCCGGGGCGGACCTGAGGACCTGCCCGAACGCCCGGACGCCGTAGGTGTAGCCCTTCTCCTCGCGCAGGACGCGGTCCAGACGGGAGGTGAGGGTGCCGCCGAGGCAGTACGTGCCGAGCACCTGCGCGGGCCACACGCGGTCGTGCCGGTCGGCGCCGATACGGCCGATCAGCAGCTGCGTCTGGACGGCGCCGGGGCGGTCCACGATGACGACCCGGCCGGTGTCGTCGGCGGTGATGGCCGGCACCGGGCGCGGCTCGCCCGCCGAGCCGGTCCACGAGCCGAGGGTGTCGCCGAGCAGCCCGTCCAGGTCGACGTCCGTGAGGTCGCCGACGACCACGACGGTGCCGGTGGCCGGGCGGACGTGCTTCTCGTAGAAGGCGCGTACGGCGGCCGAGTCGATGTTGCGGACGGTCTCCTCGGTGCCCTGGCGGGGGCGCGACATGCGCAGGTCCGCCGGGAACAGCGTCCGGGAGAGCTCCTTGGCGGCCCGGCGCGAGGGGTTGGCCAGCTCGTGCGGGATCTCGTCGAGGCGGTTGGTGACAAGGCGCTCGACCTCGTCGTCCGCGAACGCGGGCGCCCTGAGGGCGTCGGCGAGCAGTCCGAGCGCCTTGGGCAGCCGGGAGACGGGGACTTCGAGGCTGAGGCGGACGCCGGGGTGGTCGGCGTGCGCGTCGAGGGTGGCGCCGCAGCGCTCCAGCTCGGCGGCGAACTCCTCGGCGGAGTGCTTGTCGGTGCCCTCGGAGAACGCGCGCGCCATGATCGTGGCAACGCCGTCCAGGCCCGCCGGTTCGGCGTCCAGGGGGGCGTCGAGGAGGACCTCGACGGCGACGACCTGCTGGCCGGGGCGGTGGCAGCGCAGCACGGTGAGGCCGTTGTGCAGCGTCCCGCGCGTGGGGGCCGGGAACGCCCAGGGCTTGGCCTCGCCCGCCTGGGGCTGGGGGTGGAATTCCATCGTGGCGAGCTCGGTCACTTGGCCGCCTCCTCGTTCTTGTCGCCGGCTTCGACGGTGGCTTCGGCCTCGGGGTCCTCGGGCGGGTCCGCGTCCTCGGCGGGCTCCCCCGCGACGGGTTCGTAGACGAGCACCGCGCGGTTGTCCGGGCGCAGACGGGCCTTGGCGACCGCCTGGACCTCCCCGGCGGTCACCTCCAGGACGCGGTCGACGGCGGTGAGGGCGAGCTGCGGGTCGCCGAACAGGACGGCGTAGCGGCACAGTTCGTCGGCGCGGCCCGCGACGGTGCCGAGCCGGTCCAGCCACTCGCGCTCCAACTGGGCCTGGGCGCGTTCCATTTCCTCGTCCGTGGGGCCCTCCGCGGCGAACCGGGCGAGCTCCTCGTCGATCGCGGCCTCGATGACCGGCACCTCGACGTCACCGGACGTCTTCACGTCCAGCCAGCCCAGGGAGGGCGCTCCGGCCAGCCGCAGCAGCCCGAAGCCGGCGGCGACGGCCGTACGGTCGCGGCGCACGAGCCGGTTGTAGAGGCGGGAGGACTCGCCGCCGCCTAGGACGGTGAGCGCCAGGTCGGCGGCGTCGGCCTCGCGTGTGCCGTCGTGCGGCAGCCGGTAGGCGGCCATCAACGCGCGCGCGGGGACCTCCTCCTCGACGACCTCGCGCAGCTGCTCGCCGATGATCTCGGGCAGCGAGCCGTCGCGCGGGGCGGGCTTGCCGTCGTGGGAGGCGATGGAGCCGAAGTACTTCTCCACCCAGGCGAGCGTCTGCTCGGGGTCGATGTCACCGACGACCGACAGCACCGCGTTGCCCGGCGCGTAGTACGTCCGGAAGAACGCGCGGGCGTCGTCCAGCGTGGCCGCGTCCAGGTCGGCCATCGAGCCGATCGGGGTGTGGTGGTAGGGGTGGCCCTCCGGGTAGGCGAGGGCGGTGAGCTTCTCGAACGCCGTGCCGTAAGGGACGTTGTCGTAGCGCTGGCGGCGCTCGTTCTTCACCACGTCCCGCTGGTTCTCCATCGACTCGTCGTCGAGGGCGGCCAGCAGGGAGCCCATGCGGTCCGCCTCCAGCCAGAGGGCGAGCTCCAGCTGATGGGCGGGCATGGTCTCGAAGTAGTTGGTCCGCTCGAAGCTGGTGGTGCCGTTGAGCGAACCGCCCGCGCCCTGCACCAGCTCGAAGTGGCCGTTGCCCTTGACCTGGCCCGAGCCCTGGAACATCAGGTGCTCGAAGAGGTGAGCGAGACCGGTACGCCCCTTGACCTCGTGGCGCGAGCCGACGTCGTACCAGAGGCACACCGCCGCGACCGGGGTCAGGTGGTCCTCGGAGAGCACCACGCGCAGCCCGTTGGCCAGGCGGTGCTCCGTTGCTGTCAGGCCTCCGGTGCCTGCCTGGTCTGTGGCCGTGTGACCCATGGGCATGTACGTCCCTCCGATCGCGGTGCGGTTGCCGTAACCGCGTTTTTCTGCCGGTCCTGCCACTGTATGCAAGCGTGTGGGGCACCGGTGGAGTTCCCGGTGGTCGTACGCCGACAGCGAGATCCCGTAGCCTGCGGACGGGCCGCCGTGCGGCGCGGGTGAACCACCGTCGGGAGAGCTGACGTCGGGTCGTCGTCCGCGTTGTCAGTGCCGGGGTCCACAATGGTCCGCGTCAGATCCCGTTCACGCTTGAGCAAGAGTGAGCCGAAGGGACGCGAGCGACCCGTAGGCGAGCGACCAGAAAAGAGGAGCCGGCAGCGATGGCCCGCCGCACCACGAAGACCCCGCCGCCCGACGACTCGTACGAGGAGAAGATCCTCGACATCGACGTCGTCGACGAAATGCAGGGCTCCTTCCTCGAGTACGCGTACTCGGTCATCTACTCCCGAGCCCTGCCGGACGCCCGCGACGGCCTCAAGCCGGTGCACCGGCGCATCGTCTACCAGATGAACGAGATGGGGCTGCGCCCCGAGCGCGGCTATGTGAAGTGCGCCCGCGTCGTCGGCGAGGTCATGGGTAAGTTGCACCCGCACGGCGACTCGTCGATCTACGACGCCCTGGTGCGCATGGCCCAGCCCTTCTCGATGCGCGTCCCCCTGGTCGACGGCCACGGCAACTTCGGCTCCCTGGGCAACGACGACCCGCCGGCCGCCATGCGGTACACCGAGTGCCGGCAGGCGCAGGCGACGAGCCTGATGACCGAGTCGATCGACGAGGACACGGTCGACTTCGCGCCGAACTACGACGGCCAGGAGCAGGAGCCGGTGGCCCTGCCCGCCGCGTTCCCGAACCTGCTGGTCAACGGCTCCTCGGGCATCGCGGTCGGTATGGCCACGAACATGCCGCCGCACAACCTCTCCGAGGTCATCGCGGCCGCCCGCCACCTGATCCGCTACCCGAACGCGGATCTGGACACCCTGATGAAGCACGTCCCCGGCCCCGACCTGCCCACCGGCGGCCGGATCGTCGGCCTCTCCGGCATCCGGGACGCGTACGAGACGGGCCGCGGCACCTTCAAGATCCGGGCGACGGTCTCGGTGGACACGGTGACGGCCCGCCGCAAGGGTCTGGTCATCACCGAGCTGCCCTTCACGGTCGGCCCGGAGAAGGTCATCGCCAAGATCAAGGACCTGGTCGGCTCGAAGAAGATCCAGGGCATCGCCGACGTCAAGGACCTGACCGACCGGGCGCACGGCCTGCGTCTGGTCATCGAGATCAAGAACGGCTTCGTGCCGGAGGCGGTCCTGGAGCAGCTCTACAAGCTGACGCCGATGGAGGAGTCCTTCGGCATCAACAACGTCGCCCTGGTCGACGGCCAGCCGCTGACGCTGGGCCTGAAGGAGCTCCTGGAGGTCTACCTCGACCACCGCTTCGAGGTCGTCCGCCGCCGCAGCGAGTTCCGCCGCACCAAGCGCCGCGACCGCCTCCACCTGGTCGAGGGCCTGCTGACGGCGCTGCTCGACATCGACGAGGTCATCCGCCTCATCCGGCAGAGCGAGAACTCCGCGCAGGCGAAGGAGCGCCTCATGGAGCGCTTCTCCCTGTCGGAGATCCAGACGCAGTACATCCTGGACACGCCGCTGCGCCGGCTCACCAAGTACGACCGCATCGAGCTGGAGTCCGAGAAGGACCGGCTCAACACGGAGATCGAGGAGCTCACCGCGATCCTCGACTCGGACGCGGAGCTGCGCAAGCTGGTCTCCGCCGAACTGGCCGCGGTGGCCAAGAAGTTCGGCACCGAGCGGCGTACGGTCCTGCTGGAGTCGGCGGGCGCCCCCGCCGCCGCGGTGCCGCTGCAGGTGGCGGACGACCCGTGCCGGGTGCTGCTGTCCTCGACGGGCCTGCTGGCGCGTACGGCCAACGGCGAGCCGTTCCCGGCGGACACCGACGGCAAGCGCGTCAAGCACGATGTGATCGTCTCGGCGGTCCCGGCGACCGCGCGCGGCGAGATCGGCGCGGTCACGTCGGAGGGCCGCCTGCTGCGGATCAACGTCGTGGACCTGCCGCAGCTGCCCGAGACGGCCTCCGCCCCGAACCTGTCAGGCGGCGCTCCCCTGTCGGAGTTCGTGTCCCTGACCGACGGCGAGACGGTGATCTGCCTGATCACCCTCGACGAGTCGTCCCCGGGTCTGGCGCTCGGCACGGAACAGGGCGTCGTGAAGCGTGTCGTCCCCGACTACCCCTCGAACAAGGAGGAGTTGGAGGTCATCACACTCAAGGACGGCGACCGGATCGTCGGCGCGGTGGAACTCCGTACGGGCGACGAGGACCTGGTCTTCATCACGGACGACGCGCAACTGCTCCGCTACCAGGCCTCGCAGGTCCGCCCGCAGGGCCGCCCGGCCGGCGGCGTGGCGGGCATCAAGCTCGCGGACGGCGCGAAGGTCATCTCCTTCACGGCGGTGGACCCGGCGGCGGACGCGGTGGTGTTCACGGTCGCGGGCTCGCGCGGCACGCTGGACGACTCGGTCCAGACGACGGCCAAGCTGACCCCGTTCGACCAGTACCCGCGCAAGGGCCGCGCGACCGGTGGCGTGCGCTGCCAGCGCTTCCTGAAGGGCGAGGACTGCCTGTCCTTCGCCTGGGCGGGCGCCGTCCCCGCGAAGGCGGCCCAGAAGAACGGCACCCCGGCCGACCTCCCGGAGATCGACCCGCGTCGGGACGGTTCGGGCGTGTCGCTGGCGAAGACGGTGTCGGTGGTGGCGGGGCCGGTCTAGAACCCCGGGTCCCCGAGGTCCTCAGGGTCCTGCTCGTCGGGATTCTGTACGTAGCGCAGGACGCCCCACATGCCGTGCTCGTCGGCGGTGTGCGGGGCGTCGCTCTTGCACGCCTCCAGTTCCTTGTGGAGGGCGGGGGCGTCGATGCCGGAGCCGATGAGGACGAGCTGGGTGAGCCGGGGCTCGCCCGCCCACGGCTCGGGATAGAACCGCAGGAACCGGCCGACGGCGTGCACGGCATACCGGTTGCGGACGTCGTGCGCCCCGAAGTCGACGTACCCCTTGATCCGGTACAGCCCCTCGGGCCGGCTGTCGAGGAACTGCATCAACCGGCGCGGGTCGAGGGCCACTTCGGAGACGAAGGACAGACTCTCGTAGGCGGTGTGCAGATGCCCGGAGTGGCCCTCCGCGTCGTGTCCGTGATCGAGGTCGTCGAAGGACAGCTGCCCGACGCGCTCCTCGCTCGGCTTGCAGTCGAACAGGAACTCGGGGTCGATGCGCCCGTAGACGGCGGGTACGACGACGGCGGCGCGGTCGGTGAGGTCGTGGACGAGGCCGAGCACCCGGTCACGGTCGTCGGCCCGGTCGAGTTTGTTGACGACGACGAGGTCGGCGAGGGCGAGATGCCGGTCGAGCTCCGGGTGCTTCACGCGGGTGTCGTCGAACTCGGCGGCGTCGACGACCTCGACGAGCCCGCCGTAGACGATGCCGGGATGCTCGCTGGCGAGCAGCATGCGCACGAGTTCCTGCGGCTCGGCGAGCCCGCTGGCCTCGATGACGATGACGTCGATGCCGGTGTCGGGCCGGGCGAGGCGTTCGAGGTAGCTGTCGAGCTCGGTGGCGTCGACGGCACAGCACAGGCAGCCGTTGCCGAGGGAGACGGTCGAGTCCCCGAGGGCACCGGCCACGGCCATGGCGTCGATCTCGATGGCGCCGAAGTCGTTGACGATCGCGCCGATGCGGCTGCCGCCGCTGCGGTGGAGGAGGTGGTTGAGGAGGGTGGTCTTGCCGGAACCCAGGAATCCGGCGAGGACGACGACCGGGATCTGCCGCTGACCGGGGCTCGGCTGACGCAACGTGCGACCTCCTTCGCGCTGGTACGCGCGCCGGATCGCGGTTCCGGCGCATGTACGAGGTTTGAATGCCGGACCAGGATACGAGCCGGAAGAATCACCGCGAAGTGAACGATTGTTAGCAGCGCTTGCGGGGCAGACGTTGGGCATGGCGCCGGTTCGTGCGACCCTCGCTTCCTTCCGTGCGCCTCCTCTCCGCCTCCCCCGCCGATCAGAGCCGCTCGGCACCCTGGGAGACGGCAAGCGCCGCCCACCGCTCGCCGGTCCCCGACAGTCGACCCGCACCCCGACGACCGGCGGACGGCCGCCTGATTCGGGGGTTGACATGGCCACACTTAGGCATTTCTCGGGGAGGATGAGGTCCGCCACGCTTGCGCTCCTGGCTTCCGCCACCACGATGACGATGGCAGTGCGCCGACGGCGCCTGGCCGAGACGCGGCTGCACGAGAGGCAACTGGAACTCGAGGCGCTGGCAGTTCGACGCAAGGGATTCGCACATCAGCAGCGCATGCACTGGGAACTGCTGTCCAGGGCGATCGACGATCCCACCCTCTTCGCGGTGATCGACACCTATGACAAGAGCATCCCGGCGGCGAAGCGTCGCCAGTTCCTCTATGCCAACGCGTGGTACGCCTACCTGTTCCACCTGTTCCGGGCCGAAGTCCTGGACCAGGAAGAACTCTACATAGCTATGCGCGAATTGCTCCAGAATCCCCTGTTCCGCGAGTACTGGGACGCGTCGAAGGCCCAGCGGGCAAACTTGAAGCAGTCATCCGACGAGGCGACCCTCGGGCGCATGATCGACGGGCTCGTCAGGGACCTCGACGAGGCGGACACGGAGGAGTGGTGGGTGGTGGGTTCGCCTCCTCCGACCGAGTGATCCTCGCCAGCCCCATGCCCATCAGATCGCCCAGGCACACCAACAACACGAGTCGGAGACTTTTGGTCGCGTGAACGCGTAGCCCTCATTAACCCCGTACGGTTCTGTCCAGCACTGTGCCCCACACATGCGAAGGACCGATACCCCTTGAAAATCATGCGCCGCATCGGTGTGCCTCCAAGCGCCCGAGGCTCCAACACGGGCGCCAGCTGCCCGGACGTGTTCGAGCTGAGCGACGGCAACTTCGCCGTCATCGGAACCGAAGCCACCGAGGCGCTTGAGGGTGAACTCCCCGCCGATGCCTCCCGTGCCGACTACGAACGCATCGTCATTGTGAGCCGGGAGACCCTGGTCCGCGCCAAAGCGGACATCCCAGACGCCTGAAGCACGGGCGCGCGTCCGCACCGGACTCGTCACGTGAAAGAGCCCCGCCCAGCCGCACGTCACCGCGATGCGTCCCGGGCGCCTACCGACGAGCAGTCCGTCACCCCGTCCCTGCTCGCTCTCCACCGATGAGGCCTGGCGCCAGAACGGCTCCAGGCCACACCCCTGTCAAGCGACCCTCCCCTCACCCGGCACCGCCACCGGCGCCCCCGGCCCCACATACCGCGCCACCGGCCGGATGATCTTCGAATCCTGCGCCTGTTCCAGGATGTTGGCGCTCCACCCCACCACCCGCCCCGCCGCGAACGTCGGCGTGAACATCTCGCGCGGCAGCCCGCACAGCTCCATGACCACGCCCGCGTAGAACTCGACGTTCGTGTGGAGTTCGCGGCCGGGCTTCAGCTCGGCGAGGATCGCCTCGACCTGCCGCTCCACCTCCACCGCGAAAGCGACGCGCGGCCCTCCGAACCCCTGGGCGATCTCGCGCAGCATCCGGGAGCGGGGGTCCTCGGTGCGGTAGATCGCATGGCCGAAGCCCATGATGCGCTCGCCCGCGATGACCCGTTCACGGATCCAGGGATCGATGCGGTCGGGCGTTCCGATCGCGTCCAGCGTGTCCAGCGCTCGACTGGGCGCACCGCCGTGCAGCGGCCCGGACAGTGCCCCTACGGCGCCCACCAGACAGGCCGCCACATCGGCGCCCGTGGACGTGATGACCCGTGCCGTGAAGGTTGATGCATTGAAGCCGTGATCAATGGTTGAGATCAAGTATTGCTCGATCGCCCGTGCCTGTCGCGGTTCCGGTTCTGAACCCGTCAACATGTACAGGTAGTTGGCCGCGTACGAGAGATCCTCGCGCGGCTCGACCGGCTCCAGTCCCTGCCCCAGCCGGTGCAGTGCGGTCAGCAGCGTGGGCACGGCGGCGGCCGCCGCGATCGTGTCCCTGCGGCGCTCGCCCGCGTCGATGTCGTACACCGGCCGGAAGCCCTTCGCCGCCCCCAGCAGCGACAGCGCCGTGCGCATCCCGGCGAGCGGCCCGGAGCTCACACCCGCTGCGGCGATGGCGGGCAGCGCCGCGCGGACGCCCTCCGGCAGCCGGCGCAGCGTCGCGGTCTCGGCGGCGAAGGCCGCGCTCCGCACGGTGTCCGGCAGTTCGCCGTGGACCAGGAGATGCCAGACGTCCTCGAAGCCGCGGGTCTGCGCGAGCTCGACGGCCGAGTACTGGCGGTAGTGATAGAAGCCCTCGATCCCTCGGACGTCACCGATCTCGGTGTCGGTGACGACGACGCCCGCGAGTCCTCGCGGTACGTCGACGAGGGTGGTTGCGGCCCTGTTGACGGACATGTTTCCTCCCTGGACTTGATTCGACTGTCGATGATTGACTGGCTAGCTGTCAATATTGATTGAATCAATATGCAGTCCATACGGATACGGTGTGCCCCATGCGCGATCACGAACCCGCCCCCTCCCTCCACGGGGACCGGCGACTGAGCACCAAAGAGGCCGCAGAGCTGCTGGGCGTGAAGCCCGAGACCGTGTACGCCTATGTCAGCCGCGGGCAGCTCAGCAGCCGACGCGTGCCCGGTGGCCGCGGCAGCACCTTCGACGCCAAGGAGGTCGAGACCCTCGCCCGGCGCAACAAGCGGGAGAGCGGCGGCAGTTCGGGCTCCGGCGGCGAGCTGTCGGTACGGACCCGGATCACGCTCATCGACGCGGACCGGTACTACTTCCGGGGCGTGGACGCGACGGAGCTGGCCGCACGCCACTCCTACGAGGAGATCGCCGAGTGGCTCTGGACGGGGCGGATGCGGCCCGGCGTGGCGTTCACCGCCCCCGAGACCTCCGTCGCCGTCGCCCGCCGCGCCGTGGACGCCCTGCCCGAACACGCCTCGCCCACCGACCGGTTGCGGGTCGCGGCCATCGCCGCCGCGGCCGCGGACCCGCTGCGTTTCGACCTCTCCGAGGACGCTGTGCTGGGCACCGCGCGCAACCTCATCCCCACCCTGGTCGCCGCCCTGCCGCCGGTGCGGATCGGCCACCGCGACGAGGGTTCGCTGGCCGAGCGGCTGTGGGCCCGGCTCAGCGCCCGCGCCGCCGACGAGGCCTCCCTGCGTGTCCTGGACACGGCCCTGGGCCTGCTCGTCGACCACGACCTCGCCGCCTCCACGCTCGCGGTGCGCGTCGCGGCCTCCGCCCGGGCGCACGCCTACGCGGCCGTCTCCGCCGGGCTCGGCGTGCTCGAAGGCCCGCTGCACGGCGCGGCCAGCGGGCTCGCCCACCGGCTCCTCAACGACGTGCTCGAACAGGGCGACGCGGGCCCCGTCATCGCCGACGAACTGCGGGCCGGGCGCCGTGTCCCCGGACTCGGTCACCGCCTCTACCGGGGCGAAGACCCACGCGCGCGTGCCCTGTTCGCCCTGCTGGAGGAGATCCCCCGGGCCGAGCCCGCCCTCCTCGCGGCCCGCGACGTCGTCGCCACCACGGCCCGCCACACCCCGCTGCACGCCAACGTCGACCTGGCGCTCGCGGTGCTCACCGCCTCCTCGGGGATGCCCGCCACGGCCGGCGAGACGATCTTCGCCGTCGCCCGGACGGCGGGCTGGATCGCGCACGCCCTGGAGGAGTACGGCGAGCGCCCGCTGCGCATGCGGCCGAGCGGGCTCTATGTCGGCGCCAAGCCCCCTCAGCCCCTCCCCGAGTAGCGCACCAGCGCGCCCGGAAGTCACCGTCGAGCAAGTCAGGTTAGGCTCACCTCTGTGAGTACGTGCTCAACCGTCTCCCGGGACCTCGCCGAGCCCATCGCGGGCACCGCGGCCTCCGCCAGGACCTGGCTGCTCCTGGAACAGCCCGGCCCCTGGGGCGCGCACGCGCTCACGTCGAGCCATCTGGACCCCGTGCTGGGCCGCGCCCTGGAGAAGGCGGCCAAGGGCACGGGCGTCCGCATCGCCCTCATCCGCCGCCCGGGGCGGCACGCCGACTGCGGTACGCCGTCCGCACGCCAGGTGTACGTGTCCCACACCGCCCCCGGAAGCACCTGGCTGCGCAGCGCCACGATCCGCGATCCGGAGCGCCTGCTCGACCTGGATTTCGCCGCGCTCGGCGCCGGCGACCACCGCAGCTTCGACGCGGCGCTGGGCGGGCGGGCCCACACCGGCGCCCCGCTCGCCCTCGTCTGCACCAACGGCAAGCGCGACCGCTGCTGCGCCCTCCTGGGGCGGCCGCTCGCGGCCGAACTGTCCAACTCCGGGGTCGAGGGCGTGTGGGAGGTCACCCATCTGGGTGGACATCGCTTCTCGCCGACGCTGCTCGTCCTGCCGTACGGCTACGCGTACGGCCGTGTCGGGGCCCATGCCGTCAAGGAGATCCTGCACAGCGCCCAGGAGGGCCGGATCGTCGTGGCGGGGTGCCGCGGGAGCTCGGCCTGGGAGCGGCCGGGGCAGGCCGCCGAGCTGGCCGTGCGTGCGGTGGCGGACGAGTACGCGGCGGACACGCTCACCATCGTGCGGGCGGAGGGCGGGGCACCGCGCTGGGAGGTGACCGTCGCCCACGTGGACGGGCGCCGCTGGCGGGTCGTCGTGGCCCAGGGCGCGTCCCTGCCGCCCCGCGCGGAGAGCTGCGGGACGTCGGTGCTCGGCTCGCCCGCGCGGATGGACGTGGTGGCGGTGCGGGAGTTGACCGCCCCCTCGGCCCTGGCGAGCTGAACCAGCCGAACAAGGTGGTCAAGGGCCTCGTCCACCGATCAAGTGCATTGATCAAGAGATCCATGCCACACCCCTACGGCAGCCCGCACCCCTCCGCGTACCGTCATGGGTATGAGCCGCCCCACTCCCCCCGCTCGACGCCTCCGCCTCGGGCTGCCGCGGCGGATGTTCTCGCAGGTGCTGCTGATGCAGCTCGCGATCGCCGCGGGAGTCACGGTGCTGGCGACCGGGCTGTTCCTCGCACCGCTCAGCAACCAGCTGGACGACCAGGCCATGCGCCGGGCCCTCGCCATCGCGCAGACGACCGCCGAGCAGCCCCAGATCGCGAAGGACCTGCAGACCACGCCCTACTCGGCCGACGGGCCGGTCCAGAAGGAGGCCGAGCGGATCCGCAAGGCCACCAAGGCCGAGTACGTCGTGATCATGAACAAGGACGGCGTCCGCTGGTCGCACACCGACCCGGAGGAGATCGGCGCCAAGGTCTCGACCGACCCCGCGCGGGCGCTCGCGGGCGAGGAGGTCATGGAGATCGACGAGGGCACCCTCGGCCGCTCGGCCCGCGGCAAGGTGCCCCTGCGCGACAGTGACGGCACCATCATCGGGGCGGTCTCGGTCGGCATCGCGTACGACAGTGTCCGGGCCCGCCTGATCCACGCCATCCCGGGCCTGCTCGCCTACGCCGGCGGCGCCCTGGCCGTCGGCGCGCTGGCCGCCTGGCTGATCTCCCGGCGGGTCCAGCGGCAGACCCGTGACCTGGCCTTCTCCGACATCTCGGCGCTGCTCGCGGAGCGCGAGGCGATGCTCCACGGCATCAGGGAGGGCGTCGTCGCCCTGGACCGCACCGGCCGCGTCCGGCTCCTCAACGACGAGGCACAGCGGCTGCTGGGCATCGGCGACGAGGCCGTGGGCCGCTCCCCCGACGAGGCGCTCGGCGCGGGCCGTACGGCCGACGTGCTGGCCGGCCGGGTGACGGGCACCGACCTGCTCACCGTCCGCGGCCAGCGGGTCCTGATCGCCAACCGCATGCCCACTGACGACGGCGGTGCCGTGGCGACCCTGCGCGACCGTACGGAACTGGAGCAGCTCGGCCGCGAACTCGACTCCACACGCGGGCTGATCGACGCCCTGCGCGCCCAGGACCACGAGCACGCCAACCGCATGCACACGCTGCTCGGACTGCTCGAACTGGAGATGTACGACGACGCCGTGGAGTTCGTAGGAGAGGTCGTCGGCGACCACCGCGCCACCGCAGAGCAGGTCACCGAAAAGATCAAGGATCCGCTGCTCGCCGCGCTGCTGGTGGGCAAGGCGACCGTCGCGGCGGAGCGCGGGGTCGCCCTGTGGATCTCGGACCGCACCCGGCTCCCGGACCGCCTGATCGACCCCAGGGGCATCGTCACGGTGGTCGGCAACCTGGTCGACAACGCGCTGGACGCCGTAGGAGGCAAGCCGCACGCGCGCGTGGAGGTGGAGTTGCGCGCCGAGGGCCGTACCGCCGTCCTCAGGGTGCGCGACACGGGGCCCGGCATTCCGGCGGAGCAGCGCGAACTGGTCTTCACCGAAGGGTGGTCCACGAAGAAGCCGCCCGCGCACGGCAAGCGCGGCATCGGGCTCTCCCTGGTGCGGCGGCTGGCCGAACGGCAGGGTGGCAGCGCCGCCGTGACCGAGGCCGACGGCGGGGGCGCGGAGTTCGTCGTCGTCCTGCCCGAGGCGCTGGCGGGGGACGATCTGGAGCCCGCGCTGACCGTTCCGGCCGCCCCCGAGGAGGAGTCGTGATGATCGAGGTGTTGGTCGTGGACGACGACACGCGGGTCGCGCGGGTCAACGCCGCCTACGTCGAGAAGGTCCCGGGCTTCCATGTGGCGGGCGAGGCGCACAGCGCCGCGGAGGCGCTGCGCCAGGTGGAACTGCTGCCCCGCGTCGACCTGGTCCTCATGGACCACTACCTGCCCGACGAGACGGGTCTGTCGGTCGTCCAGGAGATGCGCCGCCGCGGCCACCAGACCGACGTGATCATGGTGACGGCGGCCCGGGACATCTCGACCGTGCAGGCCGCGATGCGCCACGGCGCGCTCCAGTACCTGGTCAAGCCGTTCGCCTTCGCGGGGCTGCGCGCCAAGCTGGAGGCGTACGCCGAACTGCGCCGCACGCTCGACGGCGGGGGCGAGGCGGAACAGGCGGAGGTGGACCGCATCTTCGGGGCACTGTCCACGCCGTCCGAGCCCGACCTGCCCAAGGGCCACTCCCCCACGACCGCGGAACTCGTCCGGCAGTCCCTGATGAACGCCGAAGGGCCGTTGTCGGCCCAGGAGATCGCCGAGCGGACGGGGGTGAGCCGGCAGACCGCCCAGCGCTATCTGAAGCTCCTGGAGCGCACCGGACGGGCCCGGCTCACCCTCAAGTACGGCGACGCGGGCCGCCCGGAACACCGTTACGTGTGGGCGACCCGCGCCTGAAGGCACGGCCCGTGGGGGCGGGGGAAGGAACCGTGCCCTCCGTCTATACGGATGCCGGCGTCCCGGACTTCAGTCGGTGACCTTGTCCACGAACTCGGTCGTGTACGTCTTGTCGAGGTCGACGTCGGCCTTCTGGACGGCGGGGTTGAACGCCTTGAGCACCTTCTCGACGGTCTCGGGGCCGTTCTTGGGCATCACCCCGTCGTCCGTGAACATCGGCAAGGTGCTGTCGATGGCCGAGGCGTAGAGGACCTTGTTGCCCTGCGAGTAGTCGGCGGGCATCTTCGCGGCGATCTCGGCGGCGCTGTGGGTGGACATCCACTTGAGCGTCTTGACGAATGCATTGGCCATCTTCTGGACGGTGTCCTTGTGTGCATTCACCCAGTCCGTCTGCATGTACAGACTTGACGAGGGATACGGGCCGCCGAGCGCCGCCTGGGATCCCGCGGGCGTGCGCATGTCGAGGAGGACCTTGCCCGCCTTCTTGTCGAGGATCGTCGCGACGGTCGGGTCGGTCGTCATGCCGCCGTCGATCGCGCCCTGCTGGAGCGCCGAGATGAAGGTCGGTCCGGCCCCGACGGCGACCGGGGTGAACTCGCTGACCTTCACGCCGTTCTTGACGGCGAGGTACTTGGTCAGGAAGTCGGTCGACGAGCCGAGACCGGTGACGCCGAGCTTCTTGCCCTTGAAGTCCTTGGGCGAGGTGATGTCGTCCGCCTTCTTGGTGGACACGATCTCCACCTCGCCGGGCGCGTGCGAGAACTGCACGACGGACTCGACATGCTTGCCCTTCACCTGGAGGTCGAGCGTGTGGTCGTAGAAGCCGACCGCGCCCTGGACCTGGCCGGAGACGAGCGCGGTCTCGGCCTGGACACCGGCGGGTTCGCTCAGCAGCTCCACGTCGAGGCCCTCGGCGTCGAAGTAGCCGAGCCGCTGGGTGAGCATCGCGGGCAGGTAGATGACCTTGTCCAGGCCGCCGACCATGATCTTGACCTTCGTGCCCTTGCCGTCGCCCTGGCTGCCGGAGGAGGCCGTGCTGGCCGCGTCATTGGCACAGGCGGTGAGCGAGGAGAGAGCGAGCAGGCCGGCGGCGGCCAGGGCGGAGTATCTGGCGGTCTTGCGCATGAGGGTTCACGTCCTTGTGAAGGGGAGAAGGCGAAGAGAGGAGCGGGGACGGCTCGGGTCAGCTGTCCGAACCCGTCGGCTTCCAGCGGAAGATGCGGCGCTCGGCGAAGGTGAGCAGCCCTTCGGCGACGAGCGCGACGACGGCGAGGATGACCATCGCGGCGTACACACCGGCCGCGTTGAAGGTGCCCTGCGACTGCGCGACGAGCAGGCCGATGCCTTTCGTGGCACCGATGTACTCGCCGACGATCGCGCCGATGAGGGCGAAGCCGAAGCTGACGTGGAGGCTGGTGAAGATCCACGAGGTCGCGGACGGGATGACCACCTGAAGCGTCACCCGCCGGTCGCTCGCGCCGAGGATGCGCGCGTTGGCGACGAGGTTGCGGTCGACCTCACGGGCGCCCTGGAAGGCGTTGAAGAAGACCGGGAAGAAGACGAGCACGACCGCGGACGCGACCTTGGAGGCGGGGCCGAGGCCGAACCAGATCACGAAGATGGGTGCGAGGACGATCCTGGGGATCGAGTTGAGCACCTTGATGTATGGACCAAGGACATCGGCGAGAAAGGTGATCCGCCCCAGAGCAATACCGAACACCACACCGGCGGCCACCCCGAAGACCCAGCCGAGCAGCGCCTCGTGGAGCGTGTACCAGATCTGTTCGCCCAACGACCCGAGCGCGGTCCCGTGTGTCACCCAGGTCCAGATCTGGTCCCAGATCTTCGAGGGCATCGAGAAGTTGAACGGATCGATGACGTCGGCACGCGCGAGCACCTCCCACAGCCCGAGGACCATGACCAGGAGCAGCGCCCGCGAGGCCGCGACGACGATCTTGCGTCTGCGAGCGGCACGCGCGCGTGAATGGGCGCGGTCCGGGGCCGTCTTGGCCGTGTCGACGACCGGTGTGCTGAGGACCTCAGGCGACATGGGCGGCACCCCTCTCGCGTGTGATGCGGACCTCTTCGCCGAGGGACTCCCAGATCTCGCGGTAGATCTCGATGAACCGCGGCTCCAGGCGCACCGACTCGACCTTGCGCGGGCGCGGCAGGTCGATGTCGAACACGTGCTTTACGGTGGCCGGCCCGGCGGTCATCACGACGACCCGGTCGGCCAGCGCGATGGACTCCTCCAGGTCGTGGGTGACGAACACGACGGAGGCACCGGTGCCCTCCCACAGCTCCAGCAGTTCGTCCGACATCAGGGCCCGGGTCTGCACGTCGAGCGCCGAGAACGGCTCGTCCATCAGCAGGATCTCGGGGTCGTTGACGAAGGTCGCGGCAAGCGCGACCCGCTTGCGCTGGCCGCCGGAGAGCTGATGCGGATAACGGTCCTCGAAGGCCGACAGCCCGACCCGGGCCAGCCACTCCCGCGCCTTCTGCTTCGCCTCGGCCTTCGGCACACCGCGAAACCGCGGGCCCGCCATGACATTGGACAGGACCGTGCGCCAGGGGAAAGTGGCGTCCTGCTGGAAGACGAACCCGACCTTGTCCCCCACGCCGCGGACCGGTTCCCCGGCGACCACGACGTCCCCCTCGGTGGGTTCTTCGAGGCCGCTGACCAGGGTCAACGTGGTGGACTTGCCGCAGCCGGTGGGGCCGACGACAGCCACGAACTCGCCACGCCGGACCGTGAGATCAAGTCCCCGGACCGCCGTGTGCAGGCCCCCCGAGGGGGTCCTGAACGTCTTGCTCGCGCCCCGCAGCTCGATGGCGGGGCTGGTGTCTGCGCTCATGGCCGGGGACGGTAGGTGCGACCCGGGTCACAGCATCAGCCTTCTGAGCGCATGCCGTTCTTTTGCTTGCAACAGCCTGTTGTGCTCGTTTTGCGCGCGCTACAACAGCGGAGCCGAAACACGGGCTTAACGCCCGCCAGGCCTTGACAGAAAGAGGCCCGATGATTGACGTCCTGGTCGTGGACGACGACTTCCGCGTTGCAGAGATCAACGCCAAGTACGTGGGAAAGGTTCCCGGTTTCCGGGTCGCCGCCCGCGCCCACACCGCCGCGCAGGCCCTGGCGGCCGTCCAGCGCGGCTCCATCGACCTGGTCCTGCTCGACCACTACCTGCCCGACCAGACGGGCCTCCAACTCGTGCACCGCATGCGGGAACAGGGCCACGGCACCGACGTCATCATGATCACCGCTGCCGGCGATGTCACGACCGTCCAGACCGCGATGCGCCTGGGCGCCCTGCACTACCTGGTCAAACCGTTCACCTTCGCCGCGCTGCGCTCCCGCCTCGACTCCTATGCCGCCCTGCGCCGCACCGTCGACCGCGTCGGCGGCCGCGGCGTCGCCGGTCAGGAACAGGTCGACCGGATCTTCGGCGCCCTGCGCACCACGCCCGCACCGCCGTCACCAGGCCTGCCGAGCGGCCACTCGGAGCCGACGACCGACCTCATCTGCCACGTCCTCCACCACGCCGACCACCCCCTCTCGGCCCACGAGGTCGCCGCCGAGACCGGCCTGAGCCGCTCCACCGCCCAGCGCTACCTCCGCCACCTCGAACAGGCCGGCCGCCTCCGCCTCTCCCTCAAGTACGGCGACACGGGCCGCCCGGAACACCGGTACGCGTGGGTGGCGCCGTAGGTGTACGGCTGCTGGTGCGGCGGTCGTACGAGGATGAAGAGGCTGTACGAGCGTGACGGCGTGGAACGTCGTACGCCGGCGAGGGCGCCGTACGACGTTGAAGACGCGATACGCCGATGGCGGCGCCGTCTTTACGCCGCCCCCGCCCCCGTCAGTGACCGCACCTCGGTCTCCGCGTGCTTGGCCTCGTCCGCCACCTCCGCCGAGGTGACCGTGCCGAGCCAGCCGGCGACGAAGCCCAGCGGGATCGAGACGAGGCCGGGGTTCTGCAACGGGAAGTACTGGAAGTCGACACCCGGGAACAGCGATTCCGGGCTGCCCGAGACCACCGGTGACAGCAGCACGAGCACCATGGCCGGGATCAGCCCGCCGTAGACCGCCCAGACCGCGCCACGGGTGGTGAAACCCCGCCAGAAGAGCGAATAGAGCAGCACCGGCAGGTTGGCCGACGCCGCGACCGCGAAGGCGAGGCCCACCAGGAAGGCGACGTTGAGATCCCGGGCCAGCAGGCCGAGGGCGATCGCGACCACGCCGATCCCCACGGAGGCGACCCGTGCCACGGCGACCTCGCTGCGGGGCTTGGCGTCCCGGCGTCGCAGGGATGCGTACAGGTCGTGGGCCACGGACGCCGAGGAGGCCAGGGTGATGCCGGCGACCACGGCCAGGATCGTGGCGAAGGCGACGGCGGCGACGATGGCGAACAGAACCGTTCCACCTGTGGAGTCCGCGCCGCCACCCAGGTCGAGGGCCAGCAGCGGGACGGCCGTGTTCCCGGCCGCGTTGGACCCGCGCACCGCTTCCGGTCCCACGATCGCGGCCGCCCCGAACCCGAGGACGATCGTCATCAGATAGAAGCCGCCGATGAGCCCGATCGACCAGACCACCGAGCGACGCGCCGCCCGCGCGGTCGGGACGGTGTAGAAGCGCGACAGGATGTGTGGCAGCCCTGCCGTGCCGAGAACGAGGGCGAGCCCCAGGCTGATGAAGTCGAGGCGCGCGGTCCAGTTCTCGCCGTACTTCAGCCCGGGCGCCAGGAACTTCTCGCCATGCCCGCTGCGCTCGGCGGCGCTGAGCAGCAGTTGGTCGAAGTCGCCGTGGAAGCGCACCAGGACGAGCACGGTCAGTGCGATGGTGCCGCCGAGCAGCATGACCGCCTTCACGATCTGAATCCAGGTGGTGGCCCGCATCCCTCCCAACGACACATAGATCACCATGAGCGCGCCGACGCCGATGACGGTCCACGTCCGCGCCGCCTCGCCGGTGCCCCCGAGCAGCAGCGCCACCAGGCTCCCCGCACCCACCATCTGCGCCACCAGATACAGAACGGACACGGCGACCGAGGAAGTTCCCGCCGCGATCCGTACCGGCCGCTCGTTCATCCGCGCGGCCACCACGTCGGCCAGCGTGAACCGTCCGCAGTTGCGCACCAGCTCCGCGACGAGGAAGAGCACCACCAGCCACGCCACCAGGAAGCCCACCACGTACAGCATCCCGTCGTACCCGAAGAGCGCGATCAGCCCCGTGACGCCGAGGAACGACGCCGCAGACATGTAGTCGCCTGCGATGGCAAAACCATTCTCCATCGGCGAGAACAACCGCCCGCCCGCGTAGAACTCCTCCGCCGAGCCGTGCCGGTTGCGGCTCACCCATGTCGTGATCGCCAGCGTGACCGCGACGAACACGCTGAACAGCAGCAGCGCCAGCGTCTGATGATCGCCGGTCACGACCCACCACCCCGGATCCCGCGCGTCAGCTCCTGCGTGTCCCAGCGCAGCTCCAACGCCGCCCGGTCCCTGCGCAGCCGGGCATGCCGGGCGTACGCCCAGGTCAGCAGGAACGTGGTGAGGAACTGGCCGAGCCCCGCGACCATCGCCACGTTCACCGCGCCCGCCACCGGCCGGGCCATCAGACCCGGTGCGGTCGTCGCGGTCACGACGTACCCCACGTACCAGCCGAAGAACCCGACGAACGCCGGCACCACGAACCGCCGATACCGACTGCGCACCTCCTGGAACGCCGCGCTGCGCTGCACCTGGAGATACACATCCGCAGCCGCGTCCACACGCTCCGTACGCCCTGCCTCGACGGCCGACAGCGGGACGGCCGCGCCCGCACCGGCCCCCGCGCCGGTCGATTCGCCCCAGCCGGAGGCGAGTGCGTCGTACCAGGGATCGTCGTACCTCACCGCCGCGGACGCCTCGAGGAGGGCCGGGTCGAACCCGTCGTGGTTTTCGGCCGCGCTTTCGGGACCACCCCTGGCGCCGCGGGGCCGACCATTGCTTGACTGCATGCCCAAGGATGGACAGAACGGGAAGATCCCCGACTCTTCTTCCCTTCGCGCTTCACCCCATCAGGTGATTCAACCCGTGGGAGGCCGCACAAGCCCCTTCGCATAGGCGTAACGCACCGCCTGTGCCCGGTCCTTGAGCCCGGTCTTGGCGAACATGTTGTTGATGTGGGTCTTCACGGTCGCCGTGGAGACGTGCAACCTGCGGGCGATCTCCTGGTTGCTGAGCCCTTCGGCGATCAGGAGCAGCACTTCCGTCTCCCGCGTGGTGAGCCCGTCCGGGGGCTCCGCGGGTTCGGCCGACTGGGGCTCGGGTTCCGACAGCCGCTCCAGCAGCCGCCGTTGGACGCTCGGCGACAACCCGGCGTCCCCGGACAGCACGCTGTGCACCGCCCGCACGATCTCGTCGCCTCCCGCGTCCTTGGTGAGATAGCCGCGCGCTCCCGCCTTCAGCGCCGGGAAGAGCGATTCGTCGTCCCCGAACGTCGTGAGCACCACCACCTGGGTCCCCGGGTGTTCGGTACGGATCCGCCGGGTCGCCGCCACGCCGTCACAGCGGGGCATGCGCAGGTCCATCAGCACCACGTCCGGAGCGAGTTCGGCGACCAGCCGCACCGCCTCGTCCCCGTCTGCGGCGGCTCCGACGACCTCGACCCCCGGCAGCAGTCCGAGCAGCATCACGATGCCCTCGCGGACGACGGTCTGGTCGTCCGCGACCACCACCCGCGCGACCTTGCCGTCGAACTCCTCCGTCATACGGGCACCTTCAGCGTCACCGTGAATCCCTCCTCGTCCGGCCCGGCGTCCAGCGAACCGCCGAGCAGTTCGGCACGCTCCCGCATGCCCAGCAGACCGTATCCGCCTCCCGTGGCGGTGAGCTCGCCCGACAATCCCCCCGAGTCCCGTACGTCCAGGGTCACTTGATGCTCCCCGTAGGCCAGCCGAAGCCGCACCTTGGCGCCCGGCGCATGTTTGCGGACGTTGGTCAGGGCCTCCTGGGCGACCCTCCGCACCGCCTGCGAGGCCTCGACCGGCAGGGCTCTGCGCTCACCCGTAATGGTGACCTCGGCTCCCGCACTCGTCTCCACGAGCTGGGTGAGGAAGTCCTCCAACGGAGTCATGTCCCCGCGCAGGGCCGACAGTGCCTGCCGGGTCTCGGTGAGCCCGTCCCGCGCCATGCCCCGTGCCGCCACGACCCGCTCCAGGATCTGGTCCCGGTCCGCCCCCCGCTCGATCAGCAGCCGCGCGGCCTCCAGATGCACGAGCTGCGCTGAAAGACTGTGGGCCAGCACGTCATGGATCTCCCGGGCGATACGAGCCCGCTCCGCCAAGGCGGCCGATTCCGCTTCAGCCGCCCGCGCGGCGCGCTCCTGGGCGAGCAGTCGCTGGGTGCTGCCCCGGGACTCGGCGTCAAGGCGCAGCGTGTACCCGGCGAGGGCCAGTCCGAGGCAGGTGACCACGGTCGTCAGCACATCGTCGTCGTTGACGGCTCCGTAGGCGCCGAGCGCGATCACCGCGACCGGCGCGGCAACGGCCAGGGGCAGTCGCTCCAGCGAGGCGACGGCGGACGCGCACCAGATCACGAGGGCCGGTACGGGCAGCCCGGAAACCTGGGCGAGGACAGCGACTCCCTGGAGCAGCCCCAAGGACAGCAGGGCGGGCCAGAGCCGGTGCTGGAGCGTGGACCGGTAGAACGCCCACGCCAGCAGGCCGGCGACGACGAACCCGCCGGCACCCGCGGCGACTCTCCAGCCATGAGCCGAGCTGCTCGTCAGGGCACCCCACAGCAGCAGGGAGAGGAGCAGCAGCCGCACTCCCCAGGCCAGCAGGCGCCGAGGCCGCGAGAACCCCTCGCGCCCGAGCGCCTCCCGGGACGGCCAGCGTGTCCACACGTTCTCCGTCACACACGCTCCTTCCAGGCGGACCGGGGCACGGCGTCACCGTACGCCGAACCCCGTACGGAAGCCTGGTGCGGAGACTGGGCACGCCAGGCGAGGACGCCCGCGCGCACGAGCAGCGTGGCAGCCAGGGCGAGGAGCAGGGCGGACGACTCCTGGTGGATGCCGAGCGCGGCGCCGAGAGCGTAGAGGCCGACGCGGAGGGCTATGCCGACGAGCCAGACCAACCCGCTCGCCTTGGTGCTCTTGCTCCACACGGCGCCGTCGGGCTCCGTCCATACGCGGGAGGTCCAGGCCCAGGCTGCGCCGGTGGCGAGACCGATGAGCAGCTCTGCCGTGAGCAGGGCTACCGAGGCGGTGTGGTGGTGGGCGTCTATGAGGCCGGGTTCGCGCAGCGCGACCACGGCCAGCACGACCGGCAGCAGCCACCAGCGCCGCTCGGTGTCGATCCGCTGCGCGCGGAACTGGCGCGCGATCACCACGACGACTACGGCCGCGATCATGAATCCGTCGACGAGCCCGGACATCGGTGCCTCCGTGAGCGAAAGGGGACGCTGCCGACAGCGAGCGCTGCCGACGCCTTCGACGCTACGGAAATTCGCAGGTCAGCGGATCGGCGCTGGGGTGGATCGAAGGTGGAGGCGGGGAGACGGGGGGCGTCCACCCAGGGGTGGAGAACCCGAAGGACCGTGGGCCCGAACCAGGCGTCGGAGCAGGGCATCCGGGCAGGGGTCAGTCCCAGAGGTCGAACCGGGCTGGGACTGAACCGGGGCTAGGGCTGGGAAGGGGACTGGGCCGGCCTCGGATCCACATCCAGTCGGGACGAGGCCGACCTCGGATCCGCATCCGGTCGGACCGAGCCAGCCCCGCCCGGCCAAAGCCAAGCGCAGCGCCCCGCAGCACTACGCGTCGATACGCGACCGATCCAGCGTCGCCGCCGAGCTGGAGATGAACTCCTTGCGCGGCGCCACATCGTTGCCCATCAACAGGTCGAAGACCTGCTCGGCGGCCTCCAGGTCGGAGAGGTTCACCCGGCGCAGGGTGCGGTGGCGCGGGTCCATGGTCGTCTCCGCCAGCTGGTCGGCGTCCATCTCACCGAGACCCTTGTAGCGCTGGATGGAGTCCTTGTACCGGATGCCCTTGCTCTGGAACTCCATGAGCTTGTCGCGCAGCTCGCGGTCCGAGTACGTGTAGACGTACTTGTCCTGCCCCTTCTTGGGCTGGACGAGCTCGATGCGGTGCAGCGGCGGCACCGCCGCGAAGACCCGTCCCGCCTCGATCATCGGCCGCATGTAGCGCTGGAACAGCGTGAGCAGCAGGGTCCGGATGTGGGAGCCGTCCACGTCGGCGTCGGTCATCATGATGATCTTGCCGTAGCGGGCCGCGTCGATGTCGAAGGTCCGGCCCGACCCTGCTCCTATGACCTGGATGATCGCCCCGCACTCGGCGTTTTTGAGCATGTCGGTCACGGACGACTTCTGGACGTTGAGGATCTTGCCGCGGATCGGCAGCAGCGCCTGGAACTCGGAGTTCCGGGCCAGCTTCGCCGTACCCAGCGCGGAGTCTCCCTCGACGATGAACAGCTCGCTGCGGTCGACGTCGTCGCTGCGGCAGTCGGCGAGCTTGGCGGGCAGCGACGAGGACTCCAGGGCCGTCTTCCGGCGCTGCGCGTCCTTGTGCTGGCGGGCCGCGATGCGCGTCCGCGCGGCGGCGACGACCTTCTCCATGACGACCCGGGCCTGGGCCGCGGCGTCGCGCTTGGTGGAGGTCAGGAACGCCTTGAGCTCCTTGGAGATCACGGTGTTCACGATGCGGCGGGCCGCCGAGGTGCCGAGGACCTCCTTGGTCTGGCCCTCGAACTGCGGCTCGGCGAGGCGGACCGTCACGACCGCCGTGAGCCCTTCCAGGGCGTCGTCCTTGACGATGTCGTCCTCGGCGACGCGCAGCAGCTTCTTGGCGCGCAGCACCTCGAGCATGGTGCTCGTCACCGCGGTCTCGAAGCCGGCCACGTGGGTGCCGCCCTTGGGGGTGGCGATGATGTTCACGAACGACTTCAGTGTCGTGTCGTATCCCGTGCCCCAGCGCAGCGCGACGTCGACGTCGAGCTCGCGGGTGACCTGGGTGGGCGTCATCTGGCCGTGCTCGTCGAGGACGGGGACGGTCTCCCTGAAGGTGCCCTGGCCGGAGAAGCGGAGGACGTCGCAGACCGGCTTGTCGGTCGCCAGGTACTCGCAGAACTCGCTGATGCCGCCGTCGAAGCGGAAGGACTCCTCGCCCTTGCTGCCGCCCTCGCCGAGCCCGAACTCGTCGCGTACGACGAGGGTGAGGCCGGGGACGAGGAACGCGGTCTGGCGTGCTCGCTGGTGGAGGTTCTCCAGGGAGAGCTTGGCGTCCTTGAGGAAGATCTGCCGGTCGGCCCAGTAGCGCACGCGCGTGCCGGTGCGGGTCTTGGGGATCTTCTTGGCCTTGCGCAGGCCACTGGTGGCGTCGAACTTCGCGTCGGGTCCCGCACCGGCGAAGGCACCGGGAACGCCGCGCCGGAAGCTGACCGCGTGGGTGTGCCCGTTGCGGTCCACCTCGACGTCCAGCCGCGCGGACAGGGCGTTCACCACGGAGGCGCCCACGCCGTGCAGACCGCCGGAGGCCGCGTAGGAGCCGCCTCCGAACTTGCCGCCGGCGTGCAGCTTGGTCATGACGACCTCGACGCCGGACAGACCGGTCTTGGGTTCGACGTCGACCGGGATGCCTCGGCCGTTGTCACGGACCTCTACCGACCCGTCGTCGTGGAGGATGACCTCGATGTGGTCGCAGTAGCCCCCGAGGGCCTCGTCCACGGAGTTGTCGATGATTTCCCACAGGCAGTGCATCAGGCCACGACTGTCGGTCGAGCCGATGTACATGCCCGGGCGCTTGCGCACGGCCTCGAGTCCCTCGAGGACGAGGAGGTGCCGCGCGGTGTAGTTGGAACCGTCCCGGTCTGCTCCTGCCAGCAGCGCTGTGGACGGCACGGACGTTTCGGCGGTCACGCGGTTCGCTCCTCGCTGAATTTCAGATGTGGCCCTTGTGGGTAAGGGCGCGGCTTCGGCCGCCGCCAAGAGGGTACCGAGGCCTGGTAGAGCCGTTGTAACGCCACCCTCGTCAAAACTCACACTAGTCCAGAGTCGCATGCATGTTCGATCCCTCGATGGAGTGAAGTACATATCACGTTCCCTTCGGGGCATGAACCATTTAGGCTCCGGGCACGTCCTCATGAACAACCGGCAACCCAGCCGGGAGGACCGACATCGATAGACAGCGCGAACCCGTAAGACACATAGACACGCAATACGGCACATTCGCCGCCACCGGCAGCAGACGGCCGGCCTCGAAAGATTTTTTTGAGGAAAAGCCCCGAGCGGGAACGTTTTAGGGCTGGTTGGATGTTGACCCTGGTACGACAGCTCGTCGAGCTAGAGAAGAGGCGACGTGACTACTGTTCTGACCCCCGCGAGCCCGTTGACGGCCGCCGATCGCTGCGACCGCTGCGGCGCCCAGGCATACCTGCGCGTCGTCCTGCTCAGCGGCGGTGAACTGCTCTTCTGCGCCCACCACGGTCGCAAGTTCGAGCCGGAACTCAAGAAGATCGCCGCTGAGATACAGGACGAGACGGAGCGGCTGACGACTGCTCCCGCATCCGCCTCCGAAGAAGAGCGCTGACACTTCGCACCCACGACGAGCCAGCACCGGCACAGGCCGACATGCGGACGGCCGCCCCTGAAAGCAGGGGCGGCCGTCCGTGCTCATACCGGCGATCACCTCGCACAACCGTCGAGGCCGCCGGCAAGCGTTCATGGCCCCGTCACGCCCCTTCAGGGCCCGTGCGAGCCTTCTCCTGCCCTGCCGCCCACCCGAGCGTCCGTACGACGTCGGATACACGCGTATAGACGCCAGGGCTGCCCGGTAGCGCACAGCCACTCCCCCAGGACACCAGCCCGATCAGCCGCCCCTGGGCGACCAACGGCCCACCGCTGTCCCCCTGACAGGCGTCACGGCCGCCCTGTTCCTCCCCGGCGCAGAGCATCGAGTCGGCGGCATAGGCGCTGTCCCCGGTGCCCGGATAGGCCCGCTCGCACAGGCTGTCGGACAGCACATGGATGCGGGCGGCCCGCAGACTGTGCGCGTAGTCGCCGCTGCCTGTGACATCGCCCCACCCGTAGACCGTCGCCTCCGTGCCCGGCGCGTACGCCGGGTCGCCGTCGGCCGCCATCGTGATGAGCGAGTCGTCGGACAGCGGCTCGGCGAGGCTGAGCACCGCGAAGTCCCCGGCGTTGGTGGCCGGGTCGTAACCCGGGTTCACCCAGGTGTCCCGTACGGGGATCTCCCGGCCCTCCTCCGAGAGCAGGTCCGTGCGGCCTGTGATGACTTTGAAATCGCGCACCCGGTTGGGCGGTGCCCCCAGGACGTCCTCCCCCACGCAATGGGCCGCGGTGAGCACTGCGGTCCGGCCGATGGCCACGCCGCCGCAGAACTGCCCCGCGCGCGTACCCCCGAACCGGTCACGACTGGACAGCGCCACGGTCCACGGGCCGTCCGAGATGTCGACGGGAAATCCGCCTACGACGATGCTGTCGGCGGCCACAGGGGCGGCGGACGCCAGCGGTATGGCACCCGCCACGGCCGCCAGGACCAGCGACCGGTTCAGCGCCCGGGCAAAAGGACGACGCATGCACATTCCTCACTCTGGGTCGGACTTGGGAAACCCAGAGTGATCCAAGCCGCCGCGCCCCGCACCCGCTGAACCGAGCCCGCGGCCCGCCACACCGCCCGCGCCCGCCCAGCACGAAGGCCCGGTTCCCTGGGCGGGGAACCGGGCCTTCGACGTCGTACGACCGCGTCCTAGTCGAGGTAGTCGCGCAGCACCTGCGAACGCGACGGGTGGCGCAGCTTCGACATGGTCTTGGACTCGATCTGGCGGATGCGCTCACGCGTCACGCCGTACACCTTGCCGATCTCGTCGAGGGTCTTCGGCTGACCGTCGGTGAGACCGAAGCGCATCGAGACGACGCCCGCCTCGCGCTCGGACAGGGTGTCGAGGACGGAGTGCAGCTGCTCCTGGAGGAGCGTGAAGCTGACCGCGTCGGCCGGGACGACCGCCTCGGAGTCCTCGATGAGGTCACCGAACTCGCTGTCGCCGTCCTCGCCCAGCGGAGTGTGCAGGGAGATGGGCTCACGGCCGTACTTCTGGACCTCGATGACCTTCTCGGGGGTCATGTCGAGTTCCTTGGCCAGCTCCTCCGGGGTGGGCTCGCGGCCCAGGTCCTGGAGCATCTGGCGCTGCACGCGCGCGAGCTTGTTGATGACCTCGACCATGTGCACCGGGATACGGATGGTGCGGGCCTGGTCGGCCATCGCTCGGGTGATCGCCTGACGGATCCACCAGGTGGCGTACGTGGAGAACTTGTAGCCCTTGGTGTAGTCGAACTTCTCGACCGCGCGGATCAGACCGAGGTTGCCCTCCTGGATGAGGTCCAGGAAGAGCATGCCGCGGCCGGTGTAGCGCTTGGCCAGGGAGACCACCAGACGGAGGTTGGCCTCCAGGAGGTGGTTCTTGGCGCGGCGGCCGTCCTCGGCGATGATCTCCAGCTCGCGCTTGAGCTTCGGGGCGAGCTTGTCGGCGTTGGACAGCTTGTCCTCGGCGAACAGACCGGCCTCGATGCGCTTGGCGAGCTCGACCTCCTGCTCGGCGTTGAGGAGCGGGACCTTACCGATCTGCTTGAGGTAGTCCTTGACGGGGTCCGCGGTGGCGCCGGCGACGGCGACCTGCTGGGCCGGCGCGTCGTCCTCGTCGTCGTCGGAGAGGACGAAGCCCTTGCTCTCGCCGCCCTCCTCTTCCTCTTCGCCGGGCTTGATGTCCTCGAGAACCTCGTCCTCGATGACCTCCGCGTCGTCCTTGCCGGCGGTCGTCTTCTTGGCCGTCGCCTTCTTCGCGACGGTCTTCTTCGCGACGGCCTTCTTGGCGGGCGTCGCCTTCTTTGCAGCGGCCTTCTTCACGGGAGCCTCGCCCTCGGCGGAGGCCTCGACGGCGGGCGCCGCCGGGGTGGCGGTGGCAGTGGCCTTCTTCGTGGTCACCGTCTTCGCCGCGACCGTCTTGGTGGCGGTGCGCTTGGCCGGACTCTTCGCTGCGACGCTCTTTCGGGTGCGCTTGGGCTCCGCGGCACTGACCATCAGCGTCACACCCTCTTCCTCGAGGATCTGGTTGAGGCTGCGCAGTACGTTCTTCCACTGAGTGGCCGGAATCTGGTCAGCTTCGAAGGCCCGACGCACATCGTCGCCGGCGATCTGCCCCTCAGCCTTTCCCCGCTCAATCAGAGCCATGACAGAGACGGACTCGGCGATCTCCGGCGGGAGCGTACGGGATGTGCTGGCCGACACGAACAACCTCTCGGAACGTTGGAAAACGGCTTCCGGCCCCGTCCGGGATGGACAGGAACCGACCACCGGCCGTGGGGATGGGCCGACGGTGCGGGCGGGGGCCGGGAAGATGCACAGCGCCATACATGGCGTCCGTATTCCCTCCGCGGCTGTCACCTCTTAGGTCATCGCGTTGTTTCCGCGAGCGTTACGCCCAATCTGCGTGGCCCGAGTCACACCCCGTAAGCGCTCAAAAACGGTCAGACACGGACAGAGGGAGTCACCTGTGAGCGCCGACAGGAAGAAAACATCTTGCGAACCACCTCGCGAACCCCTTCGCCCGCACCGTCGGACCCCGCAGGATTCCGAAGGATCCTGCGGGGTCCGACGGGAGGCGGCCCTTCGGCCGGACGATGCCCAGGAGGGGGAGGCACCTTCCGGCCGCGCCGCCCGCGGTGTGCGGTCAGTGCTCGCGCGGCGCCGGCACCACGCGCTCCACCTCGGGGTGGACGGTCAGCAACTGGCGCATGGCGGACTCCGCGGCCATGGCGTCGCCGGCGGCGAGGGCGTCGACGATCCTGCCGTGCTGTGCCAGGGAGGCCTCGTTCGGACGGTCGCACCCGGTGACCGGTCCGCCGGACACCTGGAGCGCGGCCGACACGATCCCGGAAAGGTGCTCCAGCATGCGGTTGCCCGCGACCTGGATGAGCAGGGAATGGAACTCGGCGTCCGCGCGCGAGAACGTCAGCGCGTCACCCTGCGCCATGGCGTGCCCCATGATCTCCACCATGTCGGCGAGCCGCTGCTGCACCTCCTCGCGCCCATGGCCGGCGGCGAGACGCGCGGCGAGCGGCTCGATCGTCCAGCGCAGCTCGCTCAGCTCGCGCCGCTGGTCGTCGCGCTGCGGCCCGAAGGCCCGCCACTCGATGATGTCCGGGTCGAGGAGGTTCCAGTCGCTGACCGGGCGCACGCGCGTGCCGACGTTCGGGCGGGCGCTGACCAGGCCCTTGGCCTCCAGGACGCGGAGAGACTCGCGGACGACGGTGCGGGAGACCTCGAAACGCTGGCCGATCTCCTCGGGCACCAGCGGGCGGTCGGCGCCCAGGTCGCCCGAGACGATCATCTGTCCCAGCTGCTGGACGAGTTGGCCGTGCAGTCCGCGTCCACGGCTGCCCGCGGCGCGTCGGCCCACGCGGCCCAGCTCGGGTTCCGCGGCGTCCCAGGCGGAGGCGCCGAGGCGGTCTGCGGCGGGCGCATCCGCGAAGGGGTAGCGGTCGAGTTCGCCCGGGCCGGCGAGACCGGAGTCGGCGGAGCGGGCGGCGGTCATCATGGTGTGCGCAAGGGTACTCACGGATCCTTTGTCGGCGCCGTCCCCAACTCCCTTGAGGTCTTTGGTGAAAAGCACACGAAAGGGTGATCGCTCACCCCGTCGCAATTGACGCCTTATCGGAAAGAAATGGGCTTTCCCTGGGGAGTTGCGCACAGAGCGGGATCGGAAGGTCACGGACGGTCGTCATCGGACTCTGCTTCGCAGCGTCGTGAGCAGATATGCGCAGAGCAGGGCCGTCAAAGACAACGTCAGCGCCCCGCCCACGGGTTGGCCGATCACCCGCGCCACGGCGGACAGATAGCGCTCTCCGCCGAAGGGCCACTGGAGCAGAAACGTCTCACGCAGCCGCATCGGGAACCCTGCGGCCGTCCGCACAGCCGGTCCTTCGAAGGCCTTTTGTACGAGGGGTACGACTACGACGGGTACGGCGACCACGGCGGCCAGCCCCGCCGTGGTGGACCGGAAGATGCCCGCGGCCAGCACCCCCGCCCAGGCACAGCCCACGACGAGCCCCGTCCAACTCGCGCCCAGCGACAGCCAGTCGACGGGAACTCGCGCGAGCTCCCGTCCGTACACGAGATAGAGCACTTCGGCGTCGCAGCCCACGGTGAGGAAGGCCAGCAGCAGCGCGGTGACGGCGGAGACGACGAGTTTGGCCGCCAGCAGCCCCAGCCGACGGGGCACGCTGCCGCGGTCCGCCGCCAGCGCGGTGTGGCGGAACTCATCGCCGAAGGCGAAAGCCCCGAGCAGCCCCGCCCCGAGCGCCGCGGGCGGCAACGGCAGCTCCCGCGGCCACGCGGCCAGCAGCCGGTGCTGCGGGGTGTGACCGATGCGGGCGAGCAGTACGGCGGTCAGGGCGGACACGACCAGCACGGCGGCCCCCGTGAGAAACCCGGTCCCGACCCCGGCCGCGCGCCGCACCTCGTACCGGAGCGGGCGGAGGGGGCTGGGGGCGGGGCGGACGGAGATGGGGGGTGGAAGCTCGGAGATGGCGATGGGCTTGGCGGTCACTGGGGGGTGGGTGATCTGTGCGGGGGTTGACGTGGCCTTGGGATCGGCGGGAGGCGAGGGCTGCCGAGCGGAGGTTCGCGTTGCCTCGGGATCAGCGGGAAGCGCGGGCTGTACAGGGGTTTCTGATGGTGGTGAGTCCGTCAGGGGTTGTTGTCCGGCGGTGCTGAGGGCCGTCGGTTCCGGCGAAGGGTCGCCTGTCCCTTGAGCGACGTCTACTTGTTCGGGGCGGTCGATCTCGGCCGGGTGCGTGGAAGGCGTGCCGGAATTCTCCGCGGCATCGTCTTCTGCGGGAACGGCAGTCGCGACCGCGTCCGCCGGAAGGGCGTCGGAAGCCCACCTGGCCTCCGTGGTGGGCCCTTCGTCCCATGGTGACGCTCCCGCGCCCGGCCCCATGTCGCCGATCTCGTCCGCGAGTTGGTGGACGAGCACACCATGGCGGAACGCGATCTCGCCGACGTCGGCGCAGGTGCTGCCGTACACGGAGAGGCGGTTGCCGCCCTCGCGGACGACCTCGACGGAGCGGTGTGCCGTGCGGGCTTCCTTGGCGAGGAGGGCGGCGAGGCGGGTGGCGTGCGGGGTGCGGACGGCCACTCGAGGGCGCAGCCGGGTGCGGGAGAAGTCGGCGGCCTCCTGGTCGGCGACGAGTCTGCCCTCGTCGAGGGTGACGACCCGGTCGGCGGTGCGGGCGGCCTCTTTGGGGTCGGCGGTGGTGATGAGCACGGTGCCGCCCTGCGTCGCGTGGGCGCGCAGCATGCCGTACAGCCACCTGCTTTCCCGGGCGGAGAGCCCCTCGGCGGGGTGGTCCAGGACGAGCGTGTGCGGATCGGACAGCAGGACGCAGGCCAGGCCGAGGCGGCGGTCCATGCCGCGCGACAGCGTGCCGAGCCGTTCCTCGCGCAGGCTGACGAGACCGACGACCTCCAGCACCTCGTCGGCCCGCCGTACCGGAACCCCAGCGGCGGCGCACAGCATCCGCAGGTGTCCTCGCACCGTGCGCGCCGGGTGGCCCGGCACATCGCCCAGGAGCACGCCGACTTCGCGCGAGGGATGGGCGAGCCGGTGCAGGGGGCGGCCTCTGAAGTAGGTGACGCCACGGCCCTGTTGGAGTTCGAGCATGAGTCTGAGCGTCGTCGTCTTGCCCGACCCCGGCGCACCGAGCAGCGCGGTGACGCGGCCTGCCCGGGCTTCGAAGGAGACGTCGTCGACGGCGGGCGGAAGCTCCTTGCGGGGGTTGCTGGTCAGTCCGAAGGCCTGGATCACCCGCAGCAAGATAGCGCGCTATGTCCGTTTTTTCGGTACCGCAAGGCCCGCTCCGCGGGCGGTAGTCAGGCCTTTCGGACCAGTGTTCGCCGCCCAACCACGCCTACGGACACCGCCCGATACCTCACCGCCCGCGAAACCCCAGGTCCGCGTCACACCTCGGGGCGCAGCATCGGCGGGTTGAGGAGGGTGGCGCCGCCGGCCCGGAAGAGCTGCGCGGGGCGGCCGCCCTGCCGTGTGGTCGTACCGCCGGTCGGGACGAGAAAGCCTGGCGTCCCCGTCACCTTGCGGTGGAAGTTGCGCGGGTCCAGCGCCACCCCCCACACCGCTTCGTAGACGCGGCGCAGCTCTCCCACGGTGAACTCGGTGGGGCAGAACGCCGTGGCCAGCGACGAGTACTCGATCTTGGAACGGGCGCGTTCCACACCGTCTGACAGGATCTGCGCGTGGTCGAAGGCGAGCGGTGCGACCGGTTCGCCGTCCCGGCCGTAGCCCCCTTGCTGGAGCAGTTCCTCGACCGGCGCCCAGCGCGCGTTGCTGGCGTCGCCGCCCGCCCGGGGCGCGGGCAGGTCGGGGGCGAGCGCGAGGTGCGCGACACTGACCACCCGCATCCGAGGGTCCCGCTTGGGGTCGCCGTAGGTCGCGAGCTGCTCCAGATGGGCGCCGTTGTCCTGCGCCGGGGCGGCCGGGTCGTGGGCGCGCAACCCCGTCTCCTCGGCGAGTTCGCGGGCCGCCGCCTGCGACAGGTCCTCGTCGGCCCGCACGAAACCGCCGGGAAGCGCCCAGCGCCCCTGGAAGGGCGGTTCGCCCCTGCGTACCGCCAGCGCGCACAGAGCATGACGGCGCACGGTCAGCACGACCAGGTCCACGGTGACAGCGAAGGGCGGAAAGGCTGACGGGTCGTAGGACATGCGGCGATCATAGTCGTCTGCCTGACGATAAACACTCCCTTCGTCGGCCGCATCGATGGCTGATCCACTTCCGTCCGCCACGCGCTCCTCGTCTGCTCCCGACGGGCCGCAGCTGCATGTCGTACGAGGTCACACTCCCAGTTGCAGTCCGTCGGCCGCCTCTTCGACCATGGCCAGACCGAGGCGGCCGACCCGAACGGAGAAAGGGGCACCCGCGATCCGCAGCCCGGTCAGGACGATCTCTCCCAGCGGCGCACTGCGTACGGGACGCAAGGTGACCGTCCCTGCCGGGGCGTCGGGCCGGATGCCCGCGAGTGTGGTCAGCAGCATCACCCCCGCGGCGGCCGCCGTGGCCGCGGGCCGGCAGGCCGCCGGGTGCGGGACGGGTGCGCTCACGTCGGTGCGCTGCTCCCCCGCGTACATCTCGGGCAACCGGTGGCCGAAGGTCTCGGCCGCCGCCAGCGTGCCCCGGAGGAGTGACGTCGCCTGTTTCTCGTACCCGGCGGCGGCCAGGCCCGCGACGGCGACCACTGTCTCCTGCGTTCTGACGGCGCCCCCTCGGTGGCCGAACGGGTTGTACCCCGCCTCTTTCGCACCCAGCCCGCGCAGCCCCCAGCCCGAGTCCATGGCGGGCCCGCCGAGCAGTCGGGCGAGCTGTTCGGTCTGCACCTTGTCGAGCAGCCCGGGGGCCAGCTCGCCGCCGCCCAGCAGACCGGTGTCGAGGAGGTGGACGGCCGCCGCGCCGAGGTGCGGGACCGGACGGCCGTCCGGAGCACGGGCTGCCGCGGGTCGGCCGCCGCCCAGGTCGTCGATCCAGAAGTCTTCCCGGAAGGCGGCCCGCAGCCGCTGCGCCCACTGCCGCAGCCCGGCACCACCCGGTCTGCCAAAGGTGTCCAGCAGATCGGCGCCGAGCAGGGCCGCGCGATGGGCGTGTGCCTGCGTCTCGCAGCGCTGGGGCCCGCCGGGCTGCGGATCGCACAGGTAGGGAGCGTCGCCGACAGTGGTGCGCAGCCAGGTCAGACAGCGTTCGGCGGCGGGCAGGAACTCTTCCGTCTCGACCTCGGGCAGGCCCCAGCGACGGGCTTCGGCGAGCAGCACCGGGAAGAGCAGCGTGGCTTCCGTGCCGGTGCAGCTCGGGGGCAGATGTGTACCCGCGTCGCGTCTGGGCCCGGGAATCATGCCGGACTGCGCGCCCGGGCCCTGGAGCTGGGTGCGAGCGAGGGTGCGCAGGGTGCCCGCGGCGAGGCGGGTGCCGAGCGGCAGGGTCATGCGGGCGGCGGCGAGCGCGTCGGCCGGTGAAAGGCCGCAGCGCCAGGGTGCGCCGGCGGCGAGGTGGGTGTCGGTGGGGTGTGCGGGGTCGCGCAGCAGCAGGGCCTGAAGATCCTCGATGCTCGTTCGCATGAGGTGCTGGGCCCTGTGATCGTCGCCCATCGCACGGGCGGGAGCGAGAGGGCTCGTCGCCGCCCGGCCCACGGCGCGGACGGGTCCCGCGCCGTCCGGGCGGACCCGCAGCTCGACGCTCGCACTGCCGCCCGGCGGCATGACGAACTCCCAGCGCAGCAGACCGGCCGAAGCCAGCGCGTCGGCGGGCGGCGGGTCTGCCGTGACCGACGCGCTCCCGAGGGGCGACGACCAGCGCAGGCCGGAGTCATGGACGCTCGCGGGCAGTTCGGGTCCCGGGCCACCGGCCGCGATGGCGCCCAGGTCGGCCAGATCCGTGCCGAGGGCCACCTCGACCGGCAGCCGGAGCGGACGAACGGCCGCGCTGTGCAGGGTGATCCGCTCCGTACCGTCAGCGTGCCGGATGCGCTCGACGAGCACATCCGGGTCCGGGCCCACATGCGGAGAGGTACGGACGGCGCCCAGGAACCGCGCGCTGTCGGCTGCGGTCATCCGCGCCTGCACCGCGAGCGGTTCACGCCCGGCCACCCGCACCTGACAGCGCGACAGCACACGCCGACCGGCCCGGTAGAACCCCTCCAGCCCGCGACCGGTCAGCTGCCCTTGCTCCGTGGAGATGGCGAGGCCCGGAAGGGCGAGGCAGATCAGAGTGGTGTGGGTGGATGGCAGATCGGCGGGTCGACGGGGCGGCGGGAACTGGCCACCGAGGGGTGGTGCGGCCGAGGCACGAGGTGTCTGCCCCGCGGTCCGGGTTGACGCCGGGCCACGGGGCGCGGGCCGGGCTGCCATAGCCGGGCTTGCGCGATGTGGCTGGTCTGCCGTGGACGGGCTCGCGGGATGCGGCCGGCCAGACGTCGGCGGGCTTGAGAGAGGCGGCCGGTCTGATGCCGCCGGGCTTGGGGGATGCGGCCCGTCTGACGCCGCGGGACTCGACGGATGCGGCCCGTCTGCCATCGGCGCACTCGACGGATGCGGCTCCTCTGCCGTCGGCGGACTCGACAGATGCGGCTCCTCTGCCGTCGGCGGACTCGACGGACGTGGCCAGTCTGCCGCCGCGGTGGACTGCGGGCTGGGCCTTACGACCGGGTCCGGCTGCTGTAAGGCCGTCGAATCCGAGACAGAGCGGTGATCGTCGGCGGTGGAGGGCGGAGTCGGCTGATACATGGGCGGCCTCTTCTGCGCTCGGTGCGCCTTGGGCGGGTGCGGCATCGGCGGGGCGGGATTCTGAACGGTGGCGGGACTGTGAACGGGGGTGCGGCGGCAGGTCCGTCCACGCGTTCCGCCACTCAGGTGAACGGAGCAGGGCTCCTCAGGGTCACGCCTCCAACCGCCGAAGCAGACCGGATGGCGGCGGGGCCGGCCGACGGCGTCCCCGCAGGTGTGCCCGCAGCCCGCCCTGCCCCTCACCCTCGCCCTCGCCCTCGCCCTCGCCCTCGCCCTCGCCCAACCGTCCCCGCTATCCCCACAGCAGCAACCCCCGTAGCCCCCGCAGCCGCAGCTCCAGCCCCCGAGTCAGCCATCCTCGCCCCACACGCCATCACCCAGTCCCCGCCTCCCCCACGCCCCCAGACCGCGCACCACCCCCGCGCACGTCCCGTCCGCTGCCGTCAACCCCCTTACGAGCACGACCGGCACGAGCCGAATCGGGCCGCGTGCCTCCCGCCGACGGACGCGCCGCACCAGGCCGCGCGCCTCCCCCCGCCGAAGCACGAGACCGGGAACCCACCCCGGGACCACGCCCCTCCCGCTCCCCCTTCGCCGAACGAGCACCGCTCGTACCCGTGTCGGCGGATCGCGTCCGGCGTCGACGGCCGGAAGCCACCGCGGGCGCCGAAAGCGGCACGGACGAGGCGGCCTCGCCGGCCCCTACCGCGGCCTCGGTGTCCTCGTCGGCTGCCACACCTCCCGCGTCCGGCCCATCCGGCCGCCCCACCCCGGCCACGGAGTCGACGGCTCCCACAGGCTCCGTCCGTCCCTTCTCGCCGCGTTCCGACCGCAGACAACGGCGGATCGACTCCGGGTCCAGTCCCTCGTTGCAGGCCTGGTGGAGCAGGCGCGCGAAGAGGTAATCGGGGTCCGCACCCAGGGCCATGGCCAAAGCCTCCCTCGCCTCCAACTGGTCGCCGGTCGACCATGCGACCCAGCCGGCGAGGGTCAGCGGCGCCGCTGCGTGTTCGCCGTACGGCCCGACGCAGCGTCGGGCGAGGGCTCGCCACAGCCGTAGGGCGGGACCTGCCGCGTCCCCTTCCATCCACTCCGCCGCGCGGTCTCGGGTCGTGCGGTCCTGGAGGCCGAGGATCAGCGATGCGGCCTCGTCGTGGCCCAGCAGTTGGTCGTCACGGAGATCCGCAGTGAGGATGCCGGACACGGCCGGTGCCTGCTCGAAGCGCCGCATGACCTGTTCGGCAAGCTCCAGGGTCTCCGCGGCCACACCGGCGCGACCGGCCTCATCGAGGATCCTCGGAACAATCGCCATGCCGGCGGTGTCGAGGGCGATCTCCTGGGCCAGGACGGAGGCGTTCTCCCAGGGCATCAGCCTGCCCCGCAACTCCCGCAAGGTGCCGCGTACTTGGAGGCCGGCGTAGGTGGCGGCCGCGGCCAGCACCGACGTGCCCGGCAGGCCCATCGACTGCCCCTCGGGCGGACAGCACGCCTCGCTCACACAGCAGTAGGACCAGAAGCGGCCGTCGGAGATGCAGAGTGCCTCGATCACCGGCACGTCGCGGGTGCCGCACTCGACACGCAGTTGCTGGGCGAGCGGCCGGAGTCGTTCCATCACCTCCCGCCCCGACTCTCCCGGGCCGGGCTCCTGGCAGAGGTAGGCGACCATCTGGTCGGGACGGGCTCCTCTGCGCTCGCTGCCGGTGATCAGTCCGTGGGCCAACTGCCCGGCCACGGCAGGCCAATCGTCGGCGTTCGCGGGAATGCCGAGCCGGGCCCGCCCCCCGAAGCGGCCACGTCCGTCCTTGTCGCGGAGGGCGACCAGGACGATGCTGTCCTCCGGCCGGTAGCCGAGCAGATAGGGCAGGGCGTCGGCCAGTTCGGCCGGGGTGCGCAGGGTCACCTGTTCGTCGCCGTGGCCGTCGTACGCGAGGGAGTCGACGCCTTCCGCCTGCGCCGGGTGCTCGTCTCGCGCACCGAGCCTCTTGCGGGCGCTGCCTCCCGTCGCCTCGCCGCTTGCGGGAGTAGTGGAGATTTCTGCGTCGGATGCCTCAGTTTCGGCATTTCCGTGGCTTTCGGGGGATCCAATAGTTTCGCCGTGGTTCGTCATGCCCAGACGATCTCGCGAATCGCAGGATTCCGCTTTCGCCTGTGGATAACTCGGGCCAGGGACACGTCAATTCATCGCGGGCCAGGGAGACGTCAATTCCACTCCGGCCAGGGGCACGACGATCCGCCCCTGCCTTCACCACGGACCACCTGCCGAGCGCGCACGCAAGGCGTCGCTCCCGCCGAGGCGACTCAGCCCGCCGCAGCAAGCACCAGAGGCAGCACCCGCTCGCTCCCGGCCCGGAGCAGCAGCCGGGCCGCGACCGCCAAGGTCCAGCCGGAGTCGGTGTAGTCGTCCACGAGCAGGACGGGGCCGGGCGTGGCGGCCAGTGCTTCGGCGAGTTCGTCGGATACGGCGAAGCTGCCGGACAGCGCCCTGAGCCGCTGGGCGGAGTTGCTGCGCCGGGCCGCGTGCGTACCCCCGGGGCCCGTGTACGTCAGCGTGCCCAGGAACGGGAGGCGGCCGATGCCGGCGATGCCTTCGGCGAGGGAACCCACCAGTCGGGGGCGGGCCAGGGACGGTACGGCGACGACGCCCACCGGCCGGGCGGCGGCGTCCGGGGCATCAGTGGCCCACCCGCCGGGCGATCGCGCCCAGTCGGCGAGAACGGCCACCGCGGCCCGCAGCACGTCGTCGGGGACCGGACCGTCCGGCGCGTCCTCGGCCAGCAGCGGGCGCAGCCGGTTGCCCCAGCCGATGTCGGAGAGCCGCCCCAGGGCGCGCCCGGTGGAGCACTGCTCCTTGGCCGGGATACGGCCCTTGAGGTCGATACCCAGCGCGGGCATCCCGGTCGGCCACATCCGGCGTGGTTCGACCTCGACGCCCGGACGGTCCAGTTCCTTCGTCGCCGCCGTCAGCGTCTCCGTCGAGACAGAGGTGTCGGCCCAGGGGCCGGCGCAGTTGTCGCAGCGGCCGCAGGGGGCCGCCCCTTCGTCGTCCAGCTGACGGCGCAGGAATTCCATCCGACACCCCGTCGTACTCACGTAGTCGCGCATGGCCTGCTGCTCGGCCGCGCGCTGGCGTGCCACCCAGGCGTACCGCTCGGCGTCGTAGACCCAGGGCTCGCCGGTGGCGATCCAGCCGCCCTTGACCCGCTTGACGGCCCCGTCGACGTCGAGGACCTTGAGCATGGTCTCCAGCCGGGTGCGCCGGAGGTCCACGACCGCCTCCAGGGCGGGCACCGACAGCGGTCGGCCCGCCTCGGCCAGCGCCGCGAGGGTCTGGCGGACCTGTGCCTCCGGCGGGAAGGCGGTGTCGGCGAAGTAGCGCCAGATGGCCTCGTCCTCCTTGCCCGGCAGCAGCAGCACGTCGGCGTGGGCCACACCGCGTCCCGCGCGGCCGACCTGCTGGTAGTAGGCGATCGGCGAGGACGGCGAGCCGAGATGGATGACGAAGCCCAGGTCGGGCTTGTCGAAACCCATGCCCAGCGCCGAGGTCGCGACGAGCGCCTTGACCCGGTTCTCCAGCAGGTCGGTCTCGGCCTGGAGCCGGTCGGCGTTCTCCGTGCGCCCCGTGTAGGAGGCGACCTGGTGGCCTCGCTGTCGCAGATGGGCGGTGGCCTCCTCGGCGGCGGCGACCGTCAGCGTGTAGATGATTCCGGAGCCCGGCAGCTCGTCCAGGTGCTCGGCGAGCCAGGCCAGGCGGTGTGCGGCGTCCGGCAGCTGGACCACGCCGATGCGCAGGCTCTCGCGCTCCAACGGTCCGCGCAGCACCAGGGCCTCTCCTGCGCCGGTGCCCAGCTGCTCGGCCACGTCCGCGGTGACGCGCGCGTTGGCCGTCGCGGTGGTGGCCAGCACCGGAACCCCGGGAGCAAGCTCGGTGAGCATCGCCCGCAGCCGGCGGTAGTCGGGCCGGAAGTCATGCCCCCAGTCGGAGATGCAGTGCGCCTCGTCGACCACCAGCAGACCGGTCGTAGCCGCCAGCTTGGGCAGCAACTGGTCGCGGAAGTCGACGGAGTTGAGGCGCTCGGGGCTGACCAGGAGCACGTCGGTCTCGCCCCGCTCCACCTCCTCGTGAATGGTGTCCCACTCCTCGGGGTTGGCCGAGTTGATGGTGCGGGCCCTGATCCCGGCCCGCGCCGCCGACTCGACCTGGTTGCGCATCAGCGCCAGGAGCGGCGAGACGATCACGGTCGGGCCCGCGCCGCGCCGGCGCAGCAGCGCGGTGGCGACGAAGTACACCGCCGACTTGCCCCAGCCGGTGCGCTGCACCACCAGCGCGCGCCGACGGTCCTCCACCAGCGCCGCCACCGCCTGCCACTGGTCCTCCCGCAATCGCGCGGAGCCGTCCGGGGCCCCGACCAGCTCGGCGAGGACGGCATCGGCTTCGGCGCGGAGTTCCAGGTTGTCCATGCCTCCATGCAACCCGATGGCACTGACAATCGGCCACTTCACAACGCGTGACACCAGGCATCCCGTGCGTCAGGCACGCGCGTGTGACTTGCGTCGCAAGGTGAAACACCGGGTAGGGATATAAACCACACACCGTCAGATACCGGTCGGTGGCCCCAATTGCTCGTTGCCGCATTCAAGTTCGACAGGAAGAATTGAACTCCGCTCCCCGCACGGCTCGCCCGTGGTCCGGTAGGGCTCTGCTGCGGCGTGCGTTCCCCCGAATCCGACCCCGCCCGCAGTGTGGGCGCGTAGCCGAAGGGAGGACCGTGACCTTCGGATTCGCTCCGTCCTCGGCGGCATCCACGTCGACGTCTGCCGACCTGTCCGCCGCATCCAACCCGCTCACCCGTCTGCTCGAACCCGCGGAGTGGGCCGCAGCCGGGATTCCCCTGCTGCGCAATCCCCGCGAGGTCGTCAGCGGACTGCACTCCCGGCATCGTCCGACGACCGCGACGGCGATCGTCGCCGTCCTCGACGCGGACGAACGGCTGCGCGCGAGCGCCTCGTTCACGCGCCGCCCGGCACCGGCCGACGGTTGGATGTTCCGCAACGCGCTGCTCGCCCAGCTGCGCCGGGTCATCCCGCACGACCTGCGCCGCCGCACCCCGGTGCGTACGGCCGTGCTGCTGTACTGCCGTGACGGCGACGCGCGTTGGACGGAGGAGGACGGCGCGTGGATGTGGGGGCTGCGCGACGCCTGCACACTGCACGGACTGCGTTGCGGTGCCTACATCACGCTCACGCGTGACGGCTGGCAGGTTCTCGGTGAGGGCCGCGGCGGCCGTCGGCCCAACTCCACGTCGGCGCCGGAACCTTTCGCCCTGTCCGAGGCGCCGCCTCCGCTGCCGCGCACCGGCGGTGCCGCGTCAGAGGTACTGCGCCGCGCGGCAGCCCGCTGAGACTCGGGAAGGTGCCCAGGGCACCTTCCGGAACACTGAACCGACCGCCCCGTGCACCGACACACCACTCGGCTCCGCCGGTCGTTCAGGACGCACGAAGGCATACGACAGCGCGCGTCGCCGTACGGCCTCACAGGAAGTCGTACGGCGTGAGGTTCGAGCGTGCGGGAAGTCCTGGCACTCCGGGCAAGGCGTGCCCTGCCTCTCGGGTGGCTCGCATGCACGGCGGAGACCGAAGCGGGATCTCCCCGGTCAGCATGCAGCCCCGTCAACGGCTCAGCCGCGCCGGAGCAGACTTCGCCGAGGGCACGCGCACGGACCACCCGCAGGCGTCCGCGCACGACAAAACCCCCACCGTGCAGGCGCCGCCGCGGCGGCGCCTTCGTCACCCCGGCGTTCCCCCGGGTTCACCGGGACGGGCTCAGACGCCCGCGCCCAGCACCGAGTTGATCTGCTGCGGGTCGCCGCAGACGATCAGCAGAGCGCCGGCCCGGCTGTGGGCCAGGGGAAGAACGGTGGCGGCGACGGCTTCGGTACCGCCATTGACGGCAACGACGACGACGGGGCGCGAGCCGGCACGGCCCGCGGCGTCGGCGTCCAGGTAGAAGACGTCGTCACCCGCGTCGTGCTGGGCCCAGTAGGAGGCTTCGCCGAAGGACAGCTCGTGGGTGGCCCACGGGTGCTGCTCGCCGGTGGTGATCACCAGCACGTCACCGGGGGCACGACCCGAGTCCAGGAGCAGGTCCACGGCTTCCTCGGCGGCGTCGAGCGCACCGTCGGCGGAGGCCGGGATCAGCTGGATCTGCGGGGTCACCTTGGCCGGAGCGGCGGTGCGGGGAGCCGGGCCCGACGGTCCGGGCGTGGCGGCCACGTCATGCGGCGCACGCTGCACCGGAGGCGTGGGGCGGAGGGGTCCGGGACGACCGGGACGCGGGTGCGCCGCGGGCCGGGGGCCGGGTACGGGGCGGGGGGTCGGCGCGGTACGGCCACTGGCCGGAGTGGCGCGGGGACCCTGGGCACTCTCGTGAATCTGAGGCTCCTCGGGAGGGAGAGGCATGAGCTGACTTTTATCAAACATTGGTGCGGTTCGCGTCGGCGGGTGGCACATAAATGCGTGCGGAACGATCAGAAATCGAAGCCGAGCTGGCCCTCGATCTCCGGAACGCGTCCGTCCGCCCAGCTGCGGACCTTCTTGAGGTGCCGCCACTGGGGCAGCGCATCAAGATACGCCCACGACAGCCGGTGGTACGGGGTGGGTCCCCGCTCCTCCAGCGCGGCCTTGTGCACGGGTGAGGGATACCCGGCATTGTCCGCAAAACCGAAGTCTGCATGGTCGATACCCAGTTCGGCCATCATTTTGTCGCGCTGAACCTTGGCGATCACCGAGGCCGCCGCGACCGCCACGCACGACTGGTCCCCCTTGATCACCGTACGGACCCGCCACGGCACCCCGAGATAGTCGTGCTTGCCGTCGAGGATCACCGCCTCGGGACGGACCGGCAGGGTCTCCAGCGCGCGGACCGCCGCCAGACGCAGGGCGGCCGTCATGCCCAGCTCGTCGATCTCCTCCGGAGAGGCGTGCCCCAGGGCGTACGACGTCACCCACGTCCGCAGTTCCTCGGCAAGCTCGGTACGCCGCTTGACGGTGAGCAGCTTGGAGTCGGTGAGGCCTTGGGGGGGTCGGCGCAGTCCGGTGATCGCCGCGCAGACGGTGACGGGGCCGGCCCACGCACCGCGCCCCACCTCGTCGACACCGGCAATGACCTTGGCTCCGGTCGTGGCGCGAAGGGAGCGCTCGACGGTGTGTGTAGGTGGTTCGTACGGCATGGCGTCCTTAGCGTACGCCGCCTGGATCACCCGGCGACACCCTGGTTCCTCGAATGGCGTCCCGCTGGGCGCGATGCCTCCTCAGTCAGCGGCCCGACGGCCGCCGCGAGGCCTCCTCAGTCACCGCTCGGCCGCAGCAGCGGGACCATGAACTGGTCGATCATCTCCTGCAGCTCCTGGTCACTCCATTCGCTTCCGCTCATCTTGGAGCGGTACATCATCATCGCCGGGATCGCGTCGAAGACATAGCCGTTCGCGGCATCGGCACGCACCTCTCCCCGCTCGATCCCACGGGTGATGACCTTCCCGAGCAGCCTGAGCGTCGGCTCCACGACCCCTCCGAAGATCACGCCATGGAAGCGCTCCGCCTGAGCGTCGTCGCATTCGTGAATCACTGCGCGGAGCGCGAAGCCAGGACGTGAGTACATCGCGTCGCGCGCCTGCCGGCAGAGCGCGAGGAGGTCCTCGCGGAGCCCTCCCAGGTCCGGCGCCTCGTCGATCAGCGGCAGTCCGGCCTTGAGCGCATCCGCGACGAGGTCCTCTTTGGAGGGCCAGCGACGGTACACCGCGGCCTTGCCGGTCTGGGCGCCTGCGGCGACGCCCTCCATGGTGAGGCCCTTCCAGCCGACCGTGCTGAGCTGCTCCAGCGCGGCGTCGAGGATCGCGCGTTCGAGCACGGCGCCGCGCCGACGGAGGGAGGCCGCCTGAGCGGGGGCGGCCGTCCAGCGCGAGGTAACCATCTGAGTTTCTCCAGCGAGCAGGGGAAGCGGGGATTCCGGGGACATGGGGAAGACGCACGGCGACGACGGGGGACACGCCGCGCGACCACAACCTAAGTGAACGCTTGCGTTCACTATGGAGGACTCACTACCGTGGACGCGACAGTGAACGCGAGCGTTCACTAACGCACTTGTGGGGGACCCATAGTGACAACCTCTCAGTTGATCAAAGATCAGAAGCCAGGTGCGGCGCGCCGGGAAGGACACCCCGGCATCGCGCTCGCCGTCATCGCGGCCTGCCAACTCATGGTGGTACTCGACGCGACGATTGTGAACATCGCACTCCCGCACATTCAAGACGCTCTGAAGTTCAGCACCACCGACCTCACCTGGGTCGTCAGCGCCTACACCCTCACCTTCGGCGGTCTGCTGCTCCTGGGCGGCCGCGCCGGTGACATCCTCGGTCGGCGGCGGGTGTTCACCGCCGGCATCCTGCTGTTCACCTTTGCTTCGCTCCTCGGCGGACTCGCCCAGGAACCATGGCAGTTGCTGGCGGCCCGCGTCCTGCAGGGCGTGGGTGGCGCGATCGCCTCGCCCACCTCGCTGGCCCTCATCACCACCACGTTCCCCGAAGGCCCGGAGCGGAACCGGGCCTTCGGAGTCTTCGCCGCCGTCTCGGCGGGCGGCGGCGCGATCGGACTGCTCGCGGGCGGCATGCTCACCGAGTGGCTCGACTGGCGGTGGGTGCTCTTCGTCAACGTGCCGATCGGTGTTCTGATCGCCGTTCTCACGCCGCTGTACATCAGCGAGTCCGAGCGGCACACCGGCCGCTTCGACATCGCGGGCGCACTGACCTCGACGGCCGGCATGGCGTTGCTGGTCTACGGCTTCATCCGCGCGGCGGACGAGGGCTGGCGGGACGGTCTGACGATCGGGTCCTTCGCCGCCGCGGTCGTCCTGCTGCTGTCCTTCGCGTTCATCGAGACGCGCGCGAAGGAACCGATCACCCCGCTGCGGATGTTCGCCGACCGCAACCGCTCGGGCACGTACGTGATCATGCTGAGCCTGGCCGCGGCGATGTTCGGCATGTTCTTCTACATCGTCCTCTTCGTACAGAACGTGCTGGACTACACCCCGATCGAGGCGGGCCTCGCCTTCCTTCCGGTGACGGTCGTGATCGCGCTCGGCGCGGGTCTGTCGCAGCGGTTCCTGCCGGTGCTCGGCCCCAAGCCGTTCATGCTCGTGGGCTCGGCCCTCGCGGTGATCGGCCTGTTCTGGCAGACCCTGATCAGCTCCGACAGCACGTACGCCGGAGGTGTGCTCGGCCCGATGCTGGTGTTCGGCTTCGGGATGGGCCTGAACTTCGTCACGCTGACCATCACCGCGGTCTCCGGCGTCGCCCAGCACGAGGCGGGCGCGGCATCCGGACTGCTCAACGCGACGCAGCAGGTGGGCGGTTCGCTCGGCCTGTCCATCCTGACCACGGTGTTCGGCTCGGCCAGCAAGGACGAGGCGGAGAAGCAACTGCCCCACTTCATGGCCGACGGGACGGCGGAGCAGAAGGCGGAGTTCGCCAAGACGCATCAGCTGCCCGCGCCCTGGGGCCACGAGGTGCTCGCGCAGGGCATCTCGATGGGATTCGTCGCGGCGGCCGCGATGGCCGTACTCGCCCTCGCCACCGCCTGGCTGGTCATCCGGGTCCGCAAGAGCGACCTGGAAGCGCTCGCGGGCACGGCGGGTCCCGGGCTCGGCTGACCGGAGGGGGCTCGCCCAGAGCCGTGGACGGCCGGACCCGGACCTCGCCCGCACGACGGAGGACGAGAGCGCCGGTCCGGTCGTCCACGCAGCGAGAGTCAGCAAGCCCACCAGGACCCACATCCCGTACATGCCACCCCCTGCGCCCCTCGTACGACACCTGGCCGCGTGTGCCCATGGATCACACGGCGGATACCACGAGAACGCACGGCTGGTTACGCAGAGTTCCCGCCCTGCACGGAGAGTTTTCGCGCACTCGGTGATCGACCTGATCCACCCCGCGGACGGAGATCGACACCGCTACCGCACGGGGCCGCCTCAGCCGGCCACCGCCAGCCATTCCGGCAGCGCCTCGGTCCGACCCACCCACTCGGCGGGCGGCGCTCCCGCCTTCCCCGAGGCGATGATGCCGCCCACGATGGCGCAGGTCGTGTCCACGTCGCCCCCCACCTGGGCGGTCGACCAGAACGCCTCCTCGTAGTCACCGAGAGACCGGGCGGCCGACCAGATCGCGAACGGCACCGTGTCATGAGCCGTCGTACGCCGACCGCAGCCCAGCACGGCCGCGACGGTGCTCACGTCGCCGTAGTCGAGCATGTCCCTGGCGCGGCGCAGGCCCGCGCCGACGGCGGACTTCGGGACGAGCGCGACGACCCCGTCGAGGAGCTCCTCGGGGGTGGGCGGGCCACTGGGGGCCGCGACCAGCGAGGCCGCCGCGGCGACCGCCATGGCACCGACCACGGCCTCACGGTGCTGGTGCGTGGGGTAGGCGGAGATCTCCGCCTGATGCGTCGCCTGCTCCGGGTCGTCCGCATACCAGGCGCCGAGCGGGGCGATCCGCATCGCGGCGCCGTTGCCCCAGGACCCTTGTCCGTTGAAGAGTCCGGCGGCGAGCTCACGCCAGTCGCCGCCTTCGCGGACCAGTCGCAGCAGGCGGTTGACCGCCGGGCCGTAGCCGCGGTCGAAGTCGTGGTGATGGGCGAAGGACTGCGCGAGCGCGTCCTGGTCGACGCGGTGGTGGGCGGCCAGGACGGCCACCACGGAGCAGGCCATTTCGGTGTCGTCCGTCCACTGCCAGGGCTCGGACGGCAGCTCGCGGCGCTTGAGCAGCGGGTAGTTCACCGGCACGAAGAACTGTGAGCCGAGAGCGTCTCCGACCGCGAGCCCGCGCAGGCTGGACAGGGCGCGGTCCAGGCGCCCGTCGGGAGAGGAGTCAGCGGTCATCGCTCTGCCACTCTATCCGGTGATCCCGTACGGTTCCGGATCTCGCCAGCGGTCAAAGGGCCGGTCAAGGGCGTACCGGCCGTCGTCACCGAGAACGAGCATGCGCATCTCGGCGTTCCCGGGATTAGCCAGCGACTCGAATTCCGCCACGCTCCAGTGGAACCAGCGCATGCAGAACAGGCGCATGGCCAGACCATGGGTCACCAGCAGGACGTTCGGTGGATGGTCGGGGGCCTCGAAGCTGCGGAAGAGGCTCTCCAGGAAGCCGCCGACCCGGTCGTAGACGTCAGCCCCGGACTCCCCCTGGGCGAAGCGGTAGAAGAAGTGGCCGTAGGCGTCCCGATAGGCCTTCTGCAGCCGTACGTCGTCGCGGTCCTGCCAGTTCCCCCAGTCCTGCTCGCGCAGCCGCGGCTCCTCACGCACGCGTACCTGCTCCGGGTCGAGGTGGAAGGCGCGGAAGGTCTCGTGGGTGCGGCGGTACGGCGACACGTAGACGCTGACGCGTTCGCGGCCGAATATCTCGCGCAGCCGTTTACCCGTCTCCTCCGCCTGCTGCCAGCCTCGCTCGGTCAGTGCCAACGCGTGGTCGGGCTCGCGTTCGTACACGGTGTCATCAACATTGCCCGTTGACTCGCCGTGCCGGACAAGGACGATGCGCCGTGGTCGTGCCATGCCAAAACCCTAGATCGGTTCAGGCCCGATCGAGCACCCCTACGGCCTCCATACGGCGTAGGTCACACATTTCCTGCACCACAGGCCTCACAACGACTCACGTGTAGCGGGTCCGGATCTCAAACCGTCCAGGTCGGTTCGAGCTGCACGATGTCTCCGGTGAGAGAGGCCACGTCGGCCTCGATCTGGGCGCGCAGAGCCAGCCGCTCGACGCGTTCCGTGCGGTACTTGCCGTGCTCGGCGGCCGACTGCCACATCGACAGGACGATGAACTCGTGGCCCGGCGCCTCGCCGAACAAGCCGCGGATCATGCCGGGCGAGCCGGCCATCGCCGGGTTCCAGACCTTCTCCTGCATCAGCGTGAAGTGCTCGGCCCGTTCCTCGTGGACCCGGCAGTGCGCGACGCGCACCAGGTCGGCGTCGGTGAAACGCGGCTCGAACCCGGTCTTCACGTCGAAGCGATAGTCGAACAGCTTGACCTGCGCGTCCTTGAACGTGCCGGACTGTGCGGACGCCAGCCGGTCGTGGGAGCGGGCCATGAAGGAGTCGTAGAACGGACGGCTCTCCCAGAAGGAGAAGATGTGCGCCACCCCGGTCCGCCCCCGGCTCCAGCCTCCGCCCTGTCCCCGAAACCCCGGCTCACCGAGTAGCCCCGCCCACTTTCGCTGCCCCCGCTCGAAGCCGCGGCGGTCCACCACGGTGCAGCGAATCCACTTGACCAGCACCGCGCCATCGTAAGGCCACCCAGCGTGGCGTCGGTCACGCTCCGGCAGAGATCTCTCCCGCGCGGGATGCCGAGCGCGTGGCAGGATGGACAACCGGCCCTGACCTCAAGGCAGTTCGGGCCGCGACACACGGGGAAGGGGAAGCCTGGTGAACGGCCTCAACAAGGGGATCCGCAAGGTCGAAGTCGCACTGAAGTGGGACCCGAGTCCCCCGGGCCACGCGGCCACCGACCTCGACATCGTTGCCGCGCCCTACCCGGCGAGCGATCCGTACGGCGACCCTGGTTACGTGGTGCACTTCGACAGCCGCTCCCCCGACGGCACCATGTACCTCAACCGGGACAGCAAGGACGGCAAGGGCTTCGGCTGGGACGAGGTCATGACGCTCGAACTCGACCGGCTCGACAGCCGGTACGCGCGCGTGGTGGTCGGCATAGTCATCCAGCAGCGCTCCGAGGAGCGCACGTTCGTCGGGGTGGCCAACCCGGCGCTGCGCATCCGTGAGGGCTACACGGTCCTGACCGAGGACGACTTCGGGACGGTGCTCGGGGCCACGGCGGCGACCGTCGCGGAGTTCGTCCGGGACGGCTCCGGGACCTGGGAGTTCCGTCCGGGCATCCACGGCTTCGAGGACGATCCTGCGGGGTTCACCGCGGCCATGGGGAAGGCACACCAGCCCTGACCCGCGCCACGCGGACACGCAAAGGAACACGGACGAGCAAGAGGCGGTGGAGCCGGAACCGGCCCCACCGCCCTCACATGTCACTCACGCGTGCGTGATCAGCTGCAGCCGCTGGTCGAGCCGCAGCCCTCGCAGATGTAGCAGGAACCGGCCCGCTGCATCTTCGTACCGCAGGAGAAGCAGAGCGGGGCGTCGGCCTGGATGCCCAGCTGCATCTCCACCAGCTCGGCGCTGGTGTGAGCCTGCTTCGGGGCGGGCTTGGCTGCCTCGACCTCGGCCTTGGGCGTGGCGACGGCCTTCAGCTCCTGAGCGCGCGGCGCCGACTGGGCCAGGCCCTCGACGTCGACCTCTTCCTCGGTCGGCTCGTAGGAGCCGGTCTCGAGGTGCCGCTGACGCTCCTCGGCGGAGTGGATGCCGAGCGCGGAGCGCGTCTCGAAGGGCAGGAAGTCCAGCGCCAGGCGGCGGAAGATGTAGTCGACGATCGACTGCGCCATCCGCACGTCCGGGTCGTCCGTCATGCCGGCCGGCTCGAAGCGCATGTTCGTGAACTTCGAGACGTACGTCTCCAGCGGCACGCCGTACTGGAGGCCGACCGAGACCGCGATCGAGAAGGCGTCCATCATGCCCGCGAGGGTGGAGCCCTGCTTCGACATCTTCAGGAAGACCTCGCCGAGACCGTCGTCCGGGTAGGAGTTGGCGGTCATGTAACCCTCGGCGCCGCCGACCGTGAAGGACGTCGTGATGCCGGGACGGCCCTTGGGGAGGCGCTTGCGGACCGGGCGGTACTCGACGACCTTCTCGACCGTCTCGCGGATGGTCGCCTCGGCCTTGGCGGTGACCTCGGTCTTCACCTTCTCCTTGGTCTTCGCGGAGAGGGGCTGGCCGACCTTGCAGTTGTCGCGGTAGATGGCGAGCGCCTTGACGCCCATCTTCCAGGCCTCGAAGTAGATCTCCTCGACCTCCTCGACGGTCGCCGACTCCGGCATGTTGACCGTCTTGGACAGGGCGCCGGAGATCCAGGGCTGGATCGCGGCCATCATGCGGACGTGGCCCATCGCGGAGATGGAGCGCTCGCCCATGGCGCAGTCGAAGACCTCGTAGTGCTCGTGCTTGAGGCCGGGGGCGTCGACGACATTGCCGTTCTCGGCGATGTGGGCGACGATCGCCTCGATCTGCTCCTCCTGGTAGCCCAGGCGGCGCAGGGCCTGCGGGACGGTGCCGTTGACGATCTGCATCGAGCCGCCGCCGACCAGCTTCTTGAACTTGACCAGCGCGAGGTCGGGCTCAAGACCGGTGGTGTCGCAGGACATCGCGAGACCGATGGTGCCGGTCGGGGCGATGACGGACGCCTGGGAGTTACGGAAACCGTTCTTCTCACCGAGACGCAGCACGTCCTGCCAGGCCTCCGTGGCGGCGGCCCAGATCGGCGTGTCCAGGTCGTCCATGCGGACGGCCTTGGTGTTCTCGTCCGCGTGCTGCTTCATGACCCGCAGGTGCGGCTGCGCGTTGCGGGCGTAGCCGTCGTACGGGCCGACGACCGCGGCGAGTTCGGCGGAACGCCTGTACGACGTGCCGGTCATCAGGGAGGTGATGGAGCCGGCGAGGGCACGGCCGCCGTCGGAGTCGTAGGCGTGGCCGGTCGCCATCAGCAGGGCGCCGAGGTTGGCGTAGCCGATGCCGAGCTGGCGGAACGCGCGCGTGTTCTCACCGATCTTCTGCGTCGGGAAGTCCGCGAAGCAGATGGAGATGTCCATCGCGGTGATGACGAGCTCGACGACCTTGGAGAAGCGCTCGACGTCGAAGGACTGGTGGCCCTTGCCGTCGTCCTTGAGGAACTTCATCAGGTTCAGCGAGGCGAGGTTGCAGGACGTGTTGTCCAGGTGCATGTACTCGCTGCACGGGTTCGAGCCGTTGATACGGCCGGACTCCGGGCACGTGTGCCAGTGGTTGATGGTGTCGTCGTACTGGATGCCCGGGTCGGCGCACGCCCAGGCGGCCTCGGCCATCTTGCGGAACAGGGACTTGGCGTCGACCTCCTCGATGACCTCACCGGTCATCCGCGCGCGGAGGCCGAACTTGCCGCCCTGCTCGACGGCCTTCATGAACTCGTCGTTCACGCGGACCGAGTTGTTGGCGTTCTGGTACTGGACGGAGGTGATGTCCTCGCCGCCCAGGTCCATGTCGAAGCCCGCGTCGCGCAGGGCGCGGATCTTCTCCTCTTCCTTCACCTTGGTCTCGATGAAGTCCTCGATGTCGGGGTGGTCGACGTCGAGGATGACCATCTTGGCGGCGCGACGCGTGGCGCCGCCCGACTTGATGGTTCCCGCGGAGGCGTCGGCACCGCGCATGAAGGAGACGGGACCCGAGGCGTTGCCGCCGGAGGACAGCAGCTCCTTGGAGGAGCGGATCCGGGAGAGGTTCAGGCCGGCACCGGAGCCGCCCTTGAAGATCATGCCCTCTTCCTTGTACCAGTCGAGGATCGACTCCATGGAGTCGTCGACGGCCAGGATGAAGCAGGCGGAGACCTGCTGCGGCTGGGGCGTACCGACGTTGAACCACACGGGGCTGTTGAAGCTGAAGATCTGGTGCAGGAGGGCGTACGCCAGCTCGTGCTCGAAGATCTCGGCGTCGGCGGGCGAGGCGAAGTACTTGTAGTCCTCGCCGGCCTTCCGGTACGTCTTCACGATGCGGTCGATCAGCTGCTTGAGGCCGGTCTCGCGCTGCGGGGTGCCGACGGCACCGCGGAAGTACTTGCTGGTGACGATGTTGACCGCGTTCACCGACCAGAAGTCGGGGAACTCGACGCCACGCTGCTCGAAGTTGACCGAGCCGTCGCGCCAGTTGGTCATGACGACGTCACGACGCTCCCACTGGACCTCGTCGTACGGGTGCACGCCGGGGGTGGTGTGGATGCGCTCGATACGCAGTCCCTTGGTGGCCTTGGTGCCCTTGGCTCGGGAACCTCGTGCCGGACCGCTCGCCGTCTCTGTCATGCCGCCTCCCTGGTACGGGCGAAAACGCCCTGAAGTGCCCCGATGTTCCCGTGGCACGGTGTTCTGTCTTGTATTGCGGGCACCCACTCGCTACCGCCCGCAACAGGTCTTCGTCGCCGCCGTCCGGCCGACCCGGGCTCCGACGGCCGGGCCGCCCCATTGATCAGTCGGCGGCACCCGCGGGCTCGGGGACCGATACGGCCTCTCCCGCCCCGCGGTCGTCTTCTTCCTGGCTCCCCACGTCCGCGTCCACGTCGGGACGCCCCGTCGCCTCCCTCAGTTCCACGATCGCGGCCTCGAAGTCCTCGAGCGAGTCGAACGCCCGGTAGACGGAGGCGAATCGCAGATAGGCGACCAGATCGAGCTCCTGCAACGGGCCGAGTATGGCCAGCCCCACGTCATGGGTGGTCAGCTCGGCGCTTCCGGTGGCCCGCACCGCTTCCTCGACCCGCTGGCCGAGCTGGGCGAGAGCGTCCTCGGTGACAGGTCGTCCCTGGCATGCCTTGCGCACGCCGTTGATGACCTTGGTACGACTGAAAGGCTCGGTGACTCCGGACCGCTTGACCACCATGAGCGAACACGTCTCCACGGTCGTGAAACGACGGGAGCAGTCCGGACACTGGCGGCGCCTGCGGATCGACGTGCCGTCGTCGGTCGTACGACTGTCGACGACGCGGCTGTCGGGGTGCCTGCAGAAGGGGCAGTGCATGAACTCCCAACCCTCCTCACAGCAGACTCAATAGCCTCGCCGGGGCCCATGGGCCCCTCGAAGCAGCCCCAAGCATAGGCGATCTCAGAGGCCGCGGAGACCCGGGGGACCACAACTTCTGGGCTGCTGTAGCAATCCAAGCACTAGATGTAGGGATCGTCACCGCAAACACGCCGTACGCGCGTGTTGCTCTCGTATTGGCATGTGCCCCATGACCGGGGCGCCACGCGGGACATGGCCGTGCACAGGCGTACCGCTGCGGCGCATGCGGAGATACCGTGGGCGCCACACGGAGAGGACGTGGGACTCCCGCGCAGATGAGGGCCGCATCCCGGTTGACGGGACGCCGGATGGCAGACTGGGTCGACAACCCACGAGGTCATCACCCGGCGGTGAAGAGTACAACAAAGGGCCCTTTTGTCCGCCAGGCGCCGCGTTGGCTATACACCCAGGCACATGATCACGTCAGGTGAAGCAGACTTTTTCACTCGAACGTGTGTTTGGCGCAACCTTTCGAAAGCAACTACCGTTGTCCAGCAGGGAGACCATCGAGAGGGGCCGACGTGACCACCACCGCAGACAGTGCCACCATCACTGCCCAGGACCGCTCCCAGGGCCGACTCGAGCCGGTGCATGCGATGAACGAAGCCGTGAATCCCGAGGGACACAAGCGCTCCCTGCCGGGCCGACCTCCAGGCATCCGCGCCGACAGCTCGGGACTCACCGACCGACAGCGCCGGGTGATCGAGGTCATCAGGGACTCCGTGCAGCGGCGCGGCTACCCGCCGTCCATGCGGGAGATCGGACAGGCGGTCGGCCTCTCCAGCACGTCCTCGGTCGCACACCAGCTCATGGCACTGGAGCGCAAGGGCTTCCTGCGCCGCGACCCGCACCGCCCCCGCGCGTACGAGGTGCGCGGCTCCGACCAGGCCGCCTCCGTGCAGCCCACGGACACCGCCGGCAAGCCCGCCGCGTCGTACGTCCCCCTCGTCGGCCGCATCGCCGCCGGTGGCCCGATCCTCGCGGAGGAGTCCGTAGAGGACGTCTTCCCGCTCCCGCGCCAGCTCGTCGGTGACGGTGAGCTGTTCGTCCTCAAGGTCGTCGGCGACTCGATGATCGAGGCCGCGATCTGCGACGGCGACTGGGTCACGGTCCGCCGCCAGCCGGTCGCCGAGAACGGCGACATCGTGGCCGCCATGCTCGACGGCGAAGCCACCGTCAAGCGTTTCAAGCGCGAGGACGGCCACGTCTGGCTCCTCCCGCACAACGCGGCGTACGAGCCGATCCCCGGCGACGACGCGACCATCCTCGGCAAGGTGGTGGCGGTGCTGCGCCGCGTGTGACGGCCGCGGCGGGCAGGCCCTTTCGAGGTCCGCCCCCTGACCGGGCCCCGGGACCCCTGCGCCGGTTCCGGGGCCCAGTGCTGTGCGGCGTCTTCGGACGCCTGGGGCGCGGGTCTGCCCGACCGACACCGGTCGGGCAGACCCATGCCCCCTCACTCCGCCTGCTTGGCCACCGCGTCGATCGCGGCCAGCGACTTCCGGACCTGGTTACGGTCCGTCGTGAACCAGAAGTCGGGCAGTGACGCCTTCAGATAGCTCCCGTACCGCGCGGTCGCGAGTCGCTGATCCAGTACGGCCACCACACCACGGTCCCCCGACGCCCGTACGAGACGGCCGGCGCCCTGGGCCATGAGCAGCGCCGCGTGTGTGGCGGCGACGGCCATGAAGCCGTTGCCTCCCGCGTCCTCAACGGCCTTCTGGCGGGCGCTCATCAGCGGGTCGTCGGGCCGTGGGAACGGAATCTTGTCCATGACGACCAGCTGGCAGCTGGGGCCGGGGACGTCCACGCCCTGCCAGAGCGACAGCGTGCCGAACAGGCACGTCTTCGGGTCGGCCGCGAAGTTCTTGATCAGCTCACCGAGGGTCTCCTCGCCCTGGAGGAGGATCGGGAACTCGGGGATTCGGGAGCGCAGTTCCTCGGCGGCGAGTTGTGCGGCCCGCATCGAGGAGAACAGGCCCAGGGTGCGACCGCCGGCAGCCTGGATCAGCTCGGTCAGTTCGTCGAGCATGTCCGCGCGGTCGCCGTCCCGCGCGGGGCGCGACAGGTGCTTGGCCACATAGAGGATGCCCTGCTTCGGATAGTCGAAGGGCGAGCCGACGTCGACGCCCTTCCACTGCGGGAGGTCGTCACCCTCGGTGCCCTCGGGGGCCAGCCCCAGGGAGGCGCCCACTCCGTTGAAGTCACCGCCCAGCTTCAAAGTCGCCGAGGTCAGAACGACCGAGCGGTCCGCGAACAGCTTCTCCCTGAGCAGGCCCGACACCGACATCGGGGCCACGCGCAGGGACGCGCCGAAGCGGTCATGGCGCTCGTACCAGACGACGTCCCACTCGGAGCCGTTCGTGATCCGCTCCGCCACGTCGTGCACGGTCTCCACGGAGGCCAGCGCCTGCTTGCGGACCGCGTCCTCGTCCTGGACGGACTTGTCGCGGGTGGCGCCGATCGCGGAGATGACGGTCCTGGCGGCATCTCGCAGGGCCATGAGCGCGTAGCCGAGGTCCTCCGGGATCTCCTCCAGGCGGCCGGGAAGGGCGAGCTCCATCAGCCGCTCGAAGCCCTCGGCGGCGGTCTGGAGCTGGTCGGCGGCCTTTTCGTTGACGAGCTTCGCCGCGCGGCGCACCGCGCGGTTGACCTGGCCGGGCGTGAGCTCGCCGGTGGCGACGCCGGTGACCCGCGACACCAGCTCGTGCGCCTCGTCGACGATCAGCACCTCGTGCTGTGGGAGGACCGGGGCGCCCTCGATGGCGTCGATCGCGAGCAGCGCGTGGTTGGTGACGACGACCTCGGCGAGCTTGGCGCGCTCACGGGCGTTCTCCGCGAAGCACTCGGCGCCGTAGGCGCACTTCGTCGCGCCCAGGCACTCGCGCGACGACACCGACACCTGGGCCCAGGCCCGGTCGGAGACGCCGGGGGTGAGGTCGTCCCGGTCGCCGGTCTCCGTCTCGTCCGACCAGTCCCGCAGCCGCAGCAGGTCCTGGCCCAGCTTGCTGGTGGGGGCGGCCGCCTCGAATTGGTCGAAGAGACCCTCCTCCTCGTCCTGCGGCACGCCCTCGTGCAGTCGGTGCAGACACAAGTAGTTCGATCTGCCCTTGAGCATCGCGAACTCCGGGCGGCGGCGCAGCAGCGGGTGCAGGGAGTCCACCGTGCGGGGCAGGTCACGCTCCACGAGCTGGCGCTGGAGGGCCAGGGTGGCGGTCGCGACGACGACTCTCTCCCCGTGCGCGAGCGCGGGCACGAGATAGCCGAGCGACTTTCCGGTGCCGGTGCCGGCCTGGACCAGCAGATGGGAGCCGTCGTCGATCGCCTCCGCGACGGCTTCGGCCATGGTCACCTGACCGGGGCGCTCCGTGCCGCCGACGGCAGTGACGGCAGCATGCAGGAGTTCGGGGAGTGAGGGCTTTGTCATAGCGCGACAACCCTACGGCCCGGCACTGACAAACGAGTGGTCAAGGGTGAGACGAGGGGCTGGATCGGGCCTCGGTGAGGGCAGAGGCACGATCGGTTGGGGTCACTCGGGGGCGAGTGGGGTCGAAATCGGTCGCATGCGGTCGACACCGGCCGACTGTGTCTCCGCATGCCGGGTTTCGGCGCAATCCGCTCGGCTGGAAAACCTGGAAAAAGCTGTCTCGGGAGTGGGAACCGGAGCGGCCCGAGCGGTGTACCAAAAGTGATGACGATGTGACGCGAGGTGACATCGACCGGTATCGCGTCACAGCACATCGCGCAGTGACCGGTCGCGGACCATCAGGGCCGCTCGCTTCTCCGGCAGATCGATCTCGGCGGAGAAGCGGAAACCGGCACTCAGGAAGGCGGAGACGGAGGCAATGTTGCGAAGGTCGGGTTCCGCGATGACGCGTGAGCAGGCGGGCCGCTTGTCCAGCGTGAGATCGGCGACGGCTCTGAGGAGTGCGCTGCCGAGACCTCGCCCGCGGTCGGCGGCGGCTCCGATGAGGAGGTGGATTCCGGTGTCATGAGGCCGGGCGGGATAGTGGCGGGCCACGGGATCGAGGTCGGCCCGGTAGATCTCCCAGTAGCTCATGGCCGTGCCGTCCAGCATGCCGAGACAGGACACGCTCCGCCCGTCGCCGGAGAGCTGGGATCGCACATGGTCCTCCGTCCGGTTCTGGGGCCCGGCCAGCTCCCAGAACTCCGCGACGGCGGGGTCGTTCATCCAGCGGCCGAGAAGCGGGAGGTCCCGTTCGGCATGGACGGGAACAAGGTGGAACACGCCCACGGGTGTGTTCACAGGGCCCCAGTCGGCCACTCCGTCGAGGAGGTCGTCGCGGCCCGGGGCTACCGCGCTGAACTGCGCCCGGCTCTCTTCGCTGTCCGGTTCCGCATCCGCATCGGTGGCCTCCCCGGCGATGAGGGCGAGGAAGGCGTCGGGCAGGCGCAGTTCGAGCGTGTCCTCACAGTCCGTGCCCGAGTCCTCGACCGGACCGAGGTCGGTGCCGGCGGCTGCACCGGCATCGACGGTCGGGGCGGGGGCGGTGGTGGCTTTGGCGCTCGCGTCGGTGGACGGCACGGCGGCGCTCCTCTCAGGAGACGGGTCGGGGCATGTTCCTCAGGAATGAAGGTGGTCAGGTGTGAAGGGGGTTGGCGATGGTGACGTAAACGGACTGGGTGTCGACCGGGCCGACGAGTTCGTCGAGGCCGTGCAGTCGGGTCAGGAGATTGGCCTTGCAGCGCAGGACCGGTGAATCCAGCAGGCGAGCGGGAAGCGTGGTGCGCAGTCGAGCGGGTCCGGAGGCGACATCCCCCAGGAAACGGCGGAAGGCGGCGAGCAACAGACGCTCATCGGCCAGGCGTTGGGAGCCGAAGGCGCCGATGAGCCCGAGAACGTTGTTGAGGGCGAGGTAGTACGCGAAACGTTCGTCGGTGACCTCGTCGGAGACGAAGGTGTCACTGTGCTCGCCGATACCGGGCAGCCGGGCGTCGAGTTCGGCGCGCCGCGAGTCGCGGAAGTAGTAGCCCTGGTTGTCCCGGTAACGGCCGCCCCTGGGCCAGCCGTCGCCGTCCAAGAGGACCAAGGTGTTCTGCTGATGCGCCTCCAGGGCAATGCCGGCCTCCGCGTCGAACCACAGCACCGGGCGGACGACCTGCTCCAGGTAGCGCAGGAACCACTCGGCGGCGACCGCGCCCAAAGGCCGCCCCGTGCGGCCCGCGAGGCGGGTGACGACCTCGGCCAGTCGGGACCGCATGGCCGACTGCTCCACGGCAACTCCCGCACCGGCGCTGGTCGGCCGCGCGGGAGGCCTTGGCGCTACGAGTCCGGCGATGCACGAGACATCGTCGGTAGGAGTGAAGGGGTTGTGCCGGATCATCACGTCGAGGCCCGGCACTGGCCTGCCGTCCGGTCCGTCGACGGCCAGCCAGGCCGGATCGCGGACGATGTCGAAGCCGGGGTGCACGGCCTGCCACTGCTTGGCGAGTCCGCTGCGCAGCAGCCGGTGGACCTCGACGCCTCGATGGAGTTCTTTGCGGAGGTTCTGACGACGGGAGTTGGTGATGCGCAGGCCGAGCGACAGTTTGAGCATGGCGAACGCACCGGACCGGTGGACGGTGCGTACGGAGGAGGTGGGGTGCCAGGGTGCACCGTGTGTTCCGAGATCGCGGAGCAGTCCGGCCTCGAACAGTGCGGCGGTCGCGGGGTCGTGCCGGACTTCCCGCACCTGCCAAGGGTGCAGCGGCAGAGCCGCGTGACCGTCGGGGAGCGGTAGCCCCGATCCGGCGAGGCGCGTGGTGAGTTGAGGGGCGGGGACGGGGCGTCCGCGCTCGGTCCAGGCCGAGTCGGCGGCTAGGAGGGAGGGGGCGACAGCGATCCAGTGCAAGGTAAAGGCACCGCGCAACTCGGGTGAGTACAGCCGCGCTTCGGTGTCGGTCAGGCCCTCACGGCTCTTCGGTGTGGGGTGCAGGGGATGGCCGAGGACCAGGGCCTGTTCGGCCGCGAGGAAGAGGTCGGGCTCGTCCGAAGGATGCTCTCTGCGCTCGCGGATGAAGGTGGTGGTACGGCGCAGGGAGTCGGCGACGCGGGCTACGAGGTCGGTGCCGTCTGAGGCTGTGGCGGTGGGATGAGTTCCGGCCGTGGTGGCGGAGGCGGCGGATGAGGAGGACGTGTCCGCCGGGCTGTCTGTCGAGGGCTCTCTCGCGAGCAGTGCGGCGAGGGTGACGGCGTCAAGAGGTGGCGACTGTTCGGGGGAGCCGGCCAGTTTCGGTGGGCCGAAGCGGTGCCAGCCCGTCGGTGACCAGTAGTGGACGGGGGCCAGCAGGGCCGTGCCGCTGGCGGGCAGCGGGATGCGGAGGGTCCCGTGGGTGGGGGCGGGGAGGTCGGCTTCGCGTACCCAACAGCGCAGCAGGTTCTCCACGGCGGCGGACTCGGCGGCGGTGTACGGGTCGGGATGGTCCAGGGGGTCCGCTGTGGCGCCGCGCAGCCAGTCGGCGTTCAGGCGGGGTGCCGGTGGACGTGGGTGGCTCGTCGGTGCGGAGGTTTCGCCTGGGTCTGCCGCGGGCTGGTCGCCCGAACCGTCGACTCCCCTCGTGATCGTCAGCTCCCCCGCGGGCCTGTCGTCATCGGGCCCCAGCACCCGTGCCTGCTTCCGCTCCCAGTCCCGCCGCCCACGGCCTTGCTCCGGAACCCGTTCCCGCGAGCGGGGCCCGGAGACGCCTGTCGCTTCAGCACCCGGCCCCGGCTCGGTCTGGTGGGGAGGCTCCATCGTGGCGCGGCCTGATGTCGGCGTGTGGCTGAGGCCTTCGGGAGTCGGGGTGGTGTTCAAGGCTGTTCCTTGTGAGTGGGGCAGGGAGGGGTGTCCAGGTAGAGGGGTGGGGTGATCTATGAGGCCGGCTTCCTAGGGGTTCGTGCGGAGGGCGTATGGGGGTTCGTATGGAGGTGGGGATGTCATTGATCTGGGCGGTCTGGACTGTCTGGGCGATCTCGCTGATGCGGTGGCGAGTGCGGCACCAGCTCTCGCTCAAGCCGCTGCGCCAGCCGCCTCCGCTTCGGCTGCGGGCGCTGCCCCACCCGTCTCTCCCCGCGCGCAGTGTGGTCATGGGCGGCGGCTTCCACCGCGTCGGACAGACGGTCGAGCACCGCCTCCGCCTGCTCGTCAGTGATGGTCAGCGGCGGGAGGAGGCGGACGACGTTCCCCCTGGGTCCACCGAGCTCGACGATCAGGCCGCGGCGCAGGCACTCCCGCTGTACGGCGGCGGCAAGTTCGGGAGCGGCGGGTCGAGGGCTGACGGCGGTGCCGACCCCGCCCACACCAGCGTCGACCCCACCGAGACCGGCGCCGACACCGACGCCAACACCAGCCCTCGCACCCCCACCCTCCGCTTCCACCAACTCCACCCCGAGCATCAGCCCCCGCCCCCGGACGTCCCCCACACACGCGAACCGCCCTTGCAGGGAGCGGAGATGGGAGAGCATGCGGGTGCCCAGGAGGGAGGCGCGTTCCGCGAGGCGGTTCTCGCGGACGTGGGCGAGGGTGGCCGTTCCTGCGGCCATGGCGAGTTGGTTGCCGCGAAACGCGCCTGCGGGGGCGGTGGGTTCATGGGCACCGAGGTCGTCGCGGTAGACCACGACCGCGAGGGGGAGGCTGCCTCCGATGGCCTGGGACAGCACCATCACGTCGGGAGTGATCCCGCTGTGCTCCACGGCCCAGAAGACGCCGGTGCGGCCGACTCCCGTCCAGGTCTCGTCGGCGATGAGCGGGATGGACCGGTCGGCCGTGAGCCGGTGCAGACGTCGCAGCCAGGCGTCCGGCGCCGGGATCACGCCGCCTTCGCTCTGCACTGGTTCGACGATCATCCCGGCGGCTCCGGTCGCGCCCGAGGCGGGGTCGTCGAGGACGGATTCCGTCCAGTGGGTGGCGAGTTCGGCACTCCGTGCGCCGCCGGCGCCGAAAGGGCAGCGGTAGTCCTGCGGGTAGGGCAGCCGTGGGGTCCGTACGCCGGCCAGGTCCCCCGCAGCCGCCAGCGCCGCGTCGGTCATGCCGTGACGGGCGCCGGTGAAGGCGAGCATCCCCGTGCGCCCGGTCGCCGCCCGGACGAGCCTGTACGCGGCCTCGACGGCATCCGTGTCGGCCGGCCCGCAGAACTGCACGCGCGCGTGGTCGGCGAGACCGGGCGGCAGGGTGCGGAACAGCTCGGTGCGGAAGGCGTCCTCGACCGGAGTCGGGAGGCCCAGGGCGTGCAGGGGCGCGCCGGAGTCGAGCACCCTGCGGATCGCCTCCAGCACGACGGGGTGGTTGTGTCCGAGGGCCAGGGTCCCCGCGCCGGAGCAGCAGTCCAGGTAGCGGCGACCGTCCGCGCCTTCGATGGTCAGCCCGCGCGCCCGCACGGGCACGATCGGGAGGGCTCGTGCGTAGGTGCGCGCCGCCGGCTCGCGCGCCGACTGGCGCCGCAGGATCCCCTCGGACGCGTATCCGCCGTGCAGAGCCTCGGCCACGTGTTCCTGTCCTCCCGCCGTCGTCCGACGCCCCGGCCGGGCCGAACTCCCGCCACCGGCACGGAGGACCGCGCCCGGACAGCAGGCCCCCCACCGCTACCAACCCCGGACGCCGCACCGGGTTACGGGTTGCCTCAAGATCCTTGCCGTGACGGAACCGTTGCCGTTCCGTGGGAAGTCCCCCACAGCGAGCGCATAGTGTGTGATGCCGTTCCAACAGGTCGTGAGAGCACACACCCGGAGCTTCCGGGGACCGGCGCGGGATCGATGCCAACCGGCTTGCGATCACACCGTGTTCGGCGTGGGGTCATGGCCGCCGCGCCAAGTTCGTTCACCTCAGGGGGAGTCAGATCATGCGATCCACAAGGCCGTCGTTCACCGCCCGCCGGGAAAGGGGCGCGCGCCGCAGAACCTCCCCCGTGCTGGCCGCCGTCGCCCTCGCGTCGGCGCTCGCGCTCACCGCCACCGCCTGCGACTCGGGCGATGACCAGGCAGGGGGCAGTGCCTCCGCCTCGGCCTCCTCCGACGGGAAGATCACGATCCCGGACGACATCAAGGACCGGCTCAAGGAGCACGGGATCGATATCGACAAGTGGAAGGACGGCGCCTGGAAGGACTGGAGCAAGGACGACTGGCTGCGTGAGGCCCAGGACTTCGTCAACCCGATCATCGAGGGTCTGTGGGACCCGGACCGGATGCGCGGCGCCGAGGACCCGGACGAGGGCAAGGGTGTCGACGACAGCGACATCTCGGGTGATCAGGGTGTGACCGACCCGGAGCCGGCGCCGGTGGACGCCAAGGCCGTGTCGGCTACGTACCACGACAGCGTTCCGGTGGCGGGCAAGGTGTTCTTCGACTCCCCCGAGGGCACGATGGTCTGCTCGGCGACGGTCGTGCAGGACCCGGCCCACCCAGGCAAGTCCAACATGGTCTGGACGGCGGGTCATTGTGTGCATGCGGGCAAGGAGGGCGGCTGGTACCGGAACATCGCCTTCGTACCGTCGTACAACAACGACGCCCTGTCCTCGGCGGAGTTGGCGAAGGCCTCCCGGGAGGAGGTCGCTCCGTACGGTGTCTGGTGGGGTGACTGGGCGCAGACCTCGGACCAGTGGATCGAGCAGGGCGGTGAGACGGGCGGGGACGGTGCCTCGTACGACTACGCGGTCATCCATGTGACGCCGGAGAAGGGTGGCTCGGGCAAGTCCCTGGAGGAGACCGTCGGTTCGGCCCTGCCGGTGAACTTCAACGCCCCGGCGGCGGCGAAGATCCAGAGCCTGACGGCGACGGGTTATCCGGCGGCGGCGCCGTTCGACGGCGAGACGATGTACCAGTGCCAGGACAAGCCGGGGCGGCTGTCGATCAAGGCGTCGGACCCGACGATGTACCGCATCGGCTGCACCATGACCGGCGGCTCGTCCGGCGGCGGCTGGGTCGCGACCGGTTCGGACGGCAAGCCGGCGCTGGTCTCCAACACCTCTATCGGCCCGGTGACCGCGGGCTGGCTCGCCGGACCGCGGCTGGGTGACGTGGCCAAGGGTGTGTACGACTCGGTCAGCAAGAAGTTCGCCGGTCAGTGACGCGATGCGCGGCCTGTCAGGTGACGGGCCGGCCGTGCCGTGATCCGCGGCCGGTGACGTGAGCGACGGCGGGGCGAGCGCAAGAAATCTTCACCGCCCCGCCGCCGTTCGCCCTCAACTGCACGGGCATAGTGGGGTGTCGCGCCCGAGGACACCTCTCCAGCCGTGACACGCGCATGACACCTGAGCGGCCTCGGCGCGCTCGTCAGCTCAACCATCAGCACAACAACTGCTCCAACGGGGGTCAACGCACCATGCGTTCCACACGTACGTCCCGTACGTCTTCCAAGCGGCGCCGCACCACGCTCGCCGCCACCGGTCTGGTCGCCGCCCTGGCGCTGACCGCGACGGCCTGCAACGGCTCGGACGAGGCGAGCGACAAGCCCGGGGCCACCACCTCCCAGGCGGCCGACAGCGGCAACGACAAGATCCAGATCCCGGCCGACATCGCCGACAAGCTCAAGAAGCACGGCATCGACGTCGACGACTGGAAGGACGGCGGCTGGAAGAACTGGGACAAGGACAAGTGGCTCAGTGAGGCCAAGGACTTCGTCAACCCGGTCATCGACGGCCTGTGGAAGCCGGAGCGGATGAAGTCCGCGAAGGAGGCCAACAAGACGTACTCGACGAAGGACGCGGCGGCCGACACGGGCGTCACCGACCCGGACCCGCTGCCCGTCGAGGCGTCCGCGGAGAAGACGCCGTACCACGAGAACGCGGCCCCGGTCGGCAAGATCTTCTTCGACACCCCCGAAGGGCATGCCGTCTGCTCGGGCACGGTCGTCAAGGACGTCAACCACCCCGGCAAGTCCAACCTGGTGTGGACGGCGGGCCACTGTGTGCACGCGGGCAGCGGCGGCGGCTGGTACCGCAACATCATGTTCGTCCCGGCCTACAACGACTACGGCAAGTCCGAGGCGCAGCTGACGAACTCCAACCCCACGGAGATCGCGCCGTACGGCCAGTGGTGGGCGGACTGGGCCTCCACCTCGAACGAGTGGATCGCGGGCGGCTCGGAGACCGGCGGTGACGGGGCGGCGTACGACTACTCCGTGCTGCACGTGAAGCCGGAGTCCGGCGCCAAGTCGCTGGAGGAGACGGTCGGCGCCGCGCTGGACATCGACTTCTCGGCCCCCTCCGCCACCGAGGTCGGCAAGATGGGCGCCTGGGGCTACCCGCAGGCGGCCCCGTACAACGGGCTGAAGATGTTCAAGTGCATCGACCGGCCGGGCCGTCTCTCGCTGAGCACGACGCTGCCGACGATGTACCGCATCGGCTGCACCATGACCGGCGGCTCGTCCGGCGGCGGCTGGTTCCGGGTGGTGGACGGTGAGACGAAGCTGGTCTCGAACACGTCGATCGGTCCGGCCGACAACACCTGGCTGGCGGGCCCGCAGCTGGGCGCGACCGCCGAGGCGATCTACCAGAACATGAGCAAGACGTACGGCGGCAAGTAGGCCGTACGCACGGAAGGCCCGCCCCTCACGACGAGGGGCGGGCCTTCACGCATAACGCTGTTACGCCGCCGGCGCCGGAACGTACGGCGCGAGGTCCGCCGCCAGTTCCTCGTGCACCCGCACCTTGAGCAGGGTGCCCTCCGGGGTGTGCTCCTCGGAGATCACCTCGCCCTCGGAGTGGGCGCGGGCGACGAGCTTGCCGAGCGTGTACGGCACGAGCGCCTCGATCTCGACCGAGGGCCGGGGCAGCTCGTTGTCGATGAGAGCGAGCAGTTCCGCGATGCCCTGGCCGGTACGGGCCGAGACCGCGATGGAACGCTTCTCGATCCGCATCAGCCGCTGCAGGGTCAGCGGGTCCGCCGCGTCCGCCTTGTTGATCACGACGATCTCGGGGACATCGACCGCGCCGACGTCCCTGATCACCTCGCGCACGGCGAGCAGCTGCTCCTCCGGGTTCGGGTGCGAGCCGTCCACCACGTGCAGGATCAGGTCGGACTCGCCGACCTCCTCCATGGTGGAGCGGAACGCCTCGACCAGGTGGTGCGGCAGATGCCGTACGAAGCCGACGGTGTCCGCCAGCGTGTACAGGCGCCCGCTCGGGGTCTCCGCGCGACGGACGGTCGGGTCCAGGGTCGCGAACAGGGCGTTCTCGACCAGGACACCGGCGCCGGTCAGGCGGTTGAGCAGGGAGGACTTGCCGGCGTTGGTGTAGCCCGCGATGGCGACGGACGGCACCTTGTTGCGCTTGCGCTCCTGGCGCTTGATCTCGCGGCCGGTCTTCATCTCCGCGATCTCCCGGCGCATCTTCGCCATCTTCTCGCGGATCCGACGCCGGTCCGTCTCGATCTTGGTCTCACCGGGACCACGGGTGGCGAGGCCGCCGCCCTTGCCGCCGCCCATCTGACGGGACAGCGACTGACCCCAGCCCCGGAGCCTCGGCAGCATGTACTGCATCTGCGCGAGCGCGACCTGCGCCTTGCCCTCTCGGGACTTGGCGTGCTGGGCGAAGATGTCGAGGATCAGGGCCGTACGGTCGATGACCTTGACCTTGACGACGTCTTCGAGGTGGATGAGCTGGCCCGGGCTGAGCTCACCATCGCAGATGACCGTGTCGGCGCCCGTCTCCAGGACGATGTCCCGCAGCTCGGTGGCCTTGCCGGAACCGATGTAGGTGGCCGCGTCGGGCTTGTCGCGGCGCTGGATCACGCCGTCCAGCACGAGCGCGCCCGCGGTCTCCGCGAGGGCGGCGAGCTCCGCGAGGGAGTTCTCCGAGTCCTGCGCGGTCCCCGAGGTCCAGACGCCGACGAGCACGACCCGCTCCAGACGGAGCTGCCGGTACTCGACCTCGGTGACGTCCTCGAGCTCGGTGGAGAGGCCGGCCACGCGGCGCAGAGCCGCGCGCTCGGAGCGGTCGAACTGGTCGCCGTCCCGCTCTCCGTCGATCTCGTGGCTCCAGGCGACGTCCTCTTCCATCAGGGCATCGGCCCGAAGACCTTCGGGGTATGTGTGCGCGAAGCGCTGCGCGTCCTGGGAAAAGGATGAAGAGGAGGTCATTGGGTCCTTACGTCGTTGGGGATGCCGAGTCGGCGATCGTGACGTCGTCATCGGTCATCGATCATGACTTCGTCACTGGTCATAACGCACGAGTACCCCGGGAGATTCCCGTGTCCCGTGCCGCGCCGACCCGAAGATGGTCGCACGGGACGAGGCGTCTCGTCATTGCCTTATTTGCCCGGTGCGTCATTGCCTTATTTGCCCGGCGCGACGGACTTCCAGTCCGGGTGGCCCGGCATCGGCGGGGTCTTCTCGCCGTAGAGCCAGTCCTGGAAGAACCCGCCGAGGTCGCGTCCGGACATCTCGGAGGCGAGGGCGACGAAGTCCGCGGTCGTGGCGGTGCCGTCCTCGTGGCGGCTCACCCAGACCCGTTCCAGGCGCTCGAAGGTCTCGCGGCCGATCTCCTGGCGCAGGGCGTACAGGGCGAGCGCGGCGCCGTCGTAGACGTTGGGGCGGAAGATGCTGATCTTCTGGCCCGGGTCGGGCGCCTTGGGCGCGGCGGGCGGGCCGCCGGCCGCGCGCCAGCGGTCGGAGGCACCGTACGCCGCCTTCATCCGCGCCTCCATGGACTTGCCGGCCTTCTCCTCGGCGTACAGGGCCTCGTACCAGGTGGCGTGCCCCTCGTTGAGCCACAGGTCGGACCACGACGCCGGGGCGACGCTGTCGCCGAACCACTGATGGGCCAGCTCGTGCACCATGATCGACTCGACGTACCACTGAGGGTAGGCGGGCTCGGTGAAGAGCTCTCTCTCGAAGAGAGAGAGCGTCTGCGTCTCGAGTTCGAAGCCGGTGTCGGCGTCGGCCATGAGCAGCCCGTACGTCTCGAAGGGGTAGCGGCCGACCTTGCTCTCCATCCAGGAGATCTGGTCCGGGGTCTTCTCCAGCCAGGGTTCGAGCGCCTCGCGGTGCTTGGTGGGCACGACGTCGCGGACCGGCAGTCCGTGCGGCCCCTCGCGGTGCAGCACCGTGGAGCGGCCGATGGACACCTGGGCGAGCTCGGTGGCCATGGGGTGCTGGGTGCGGTACGTCCAGGTCGTCGCCCCGGCTGCGCGGTCGGCGCCGGCCGGCAGCCCGTTGGCGACGGCGGTGTAGCCGTCGGGCGCGGTGATGCGGATGGTGAACACCGCCTTGTCGGAGGGGTGGTCGTTGCACGGGAAGACCAGGTGGGCGGCGTCGGCCTGGTTGGCCATGGCGAGCCCGTCGGTGGTCCGTACCCAGCCGCCGTCGCGCTGCTCTGAGGACACGGGGTCGCTGGTGTGCTTCACGGTGATCCGCATCCAGCTGCCGCTGGGCAGCGCCTCCTCGGGCGTGACGACCAGATCCTCGTCGGCACTGGCGAAGGACGCCGGCTCGCCGTCGACCTCGACCGACTCGACCTCGCCGTGCGCGAAGTCGAGGTTAATGCGGTCCAGTGGGGTGGTCGTCCAGGCGTCGATCGTGGTGACGGCCTGGAGCGGCTCACTGTTGGAGCCGGAATAGGTGAAGGAGAGGTCGTACGACGCCACGTCGTATCCGGGGTTGCCCAGGTGCGGGAAGAGGCGGTCGCCGACCCCCAGCGGAGCGGCGGGGGCGCTCGCGGCGACGAGGCAGACGGAGACGGCGGAGGCGAGCAGCGCGGCCGCCTTGAGCCGCCGGGGCGTCCTGGCGTGGGGGGTGAGCAGCATGCACCACCGCTACCAGCGCACCCGCGCCCCACGGCGACGACTCGCGCCCGGCCCACCCGAACGAGTGCGACCGAGGTGACGCCGCGGCGATCCCCCGCCGTGTTCCGCTCCCGCGTCAGGCCCCCTGCGTCTGCGCCCGGCTCACGTCGTACACCCCGGGCACGTTCCGCATCGCCCGCATCAGGGCGGGGAGCAGGGCCGCGTCAGGGAGGTCGACCGTGTAGGTGTGGCGGACCCGCTGCTGGCTCGGGGGTTCGACCGTCGCCGAGACGATCTCGGCGCCTTCGAGCGCCATCGCCTCGGTGAGGTCCGCGAGCAGATGGGGGCGGCCGAACGATTCGGCATAGAGCGTCACCCGGCACTCCGCGGTGTCGCCCCAGCGCACCTCCACCTCCGGTCGCCCCGCCTCCTTCATGCGGGCGACCGCCGGACACTCGACGCGGTGCACGGTGACCGCTCCGCCGCGCACGGCGAAGCCGGTGACGTCGTCGGGCGGAACCGGCGTGCAACAGCCCGCCAGGCGCACGGTCGCGCCGGGCTGGTCGACGAGGACGTCGGCGGTGCGCGAGCGGGCCGGCGCGCTGTCGGGCGTACGCGGGCGGCTGCGCTGGGCGTCGACGACAGCCGGGGTGTCGGCGGACCCGGCAGGCGCCTCAGCACCGCCCTGGAGGCCCTCAGGGCGGTCCACCGTGCCGTGCAGGCTCTCGCCCAGCCCCTCCCCGGGAGCCTCGGGCGCGGGATGCGTCGCGAGCCACCGTTGGATGGCGATCCGCGCGGCGGGCGTGTGGGCGTGCTCCAGCCACTCCCTGGAGGGCTCCGAGGCCGGGTCCTGCCCCATGAGGAGCTGGACGGTGTCACCGTCCCGCAGAACGGTGCTCAGGGTCGCCAGCCGGCCGTTCACGCGGGCGCCGATGCACGCGTGCGCGTCCTCGCCGTACTGCGCGTACGCCGCGTCCACGCAGGTCGCGCCGTCGGGCAGGCCCAGAGTGCCGCCGTCGGGGCGGAAGACGGTGATCTCGCGGTCCTGGGCGAGGTCCTCGCGCAGCGTCGACCAGAACGTGTCCGGGTCGGGCGCGGCCTCCTGCCAGTCGAGGAGCCGGGAGAGCCAGCCGGGCCGGGTCGGGTCCTCGCGCTCGCCGTCGACGGGCTCCTCCGAAGGAGGAGCGTAGGGATTGCCGAGCGCGATGACGCCGGCCTCGGCGACCTTGTGCATCTGGTGGGTGCGGATGAGGACTTCGGCGACCTGGCCGTCGGGGCGGGCGACGGCGGTGTGCAGCGACTGGTACAGGTTGAACTTCGGTACGGCGATGAAGTCCTTGAACTCCGAGACGACGGGCGTCAGACAGGTGTGGAGCTCGCCGAGCACGCCGTAACAGTCCGCGTCCTCGTTCACGAGGACGAGCAGCCGGCCGAAGTCCGAGCCGCGCAACTGGCCGCGTTTACGGGCCACTCGGTGCACGGAGACGAAGTGACGCGGCCTGATGACGACTTCGGCCTGGATGTCGGCGTCGCGCAGGACACCGCGCACCTCGTCGGCGATCTCGGCGAGGGGGTCGTCCGCGCGGGAGGCGTTGTCGACGATCAGCTCACGCGTGTGCTCGTACTCCTCGGGGTGCAGGATCGCGAAGACCAGGTCTTCCAGTTCGGTCTTGAGCGCCTGCACGCCGAGTCGTTCGGCGAGCGGGATGAGGACGTCGCGGGTCACCTTGGCGATGCGCGCCTGCTTCTCCGGGCGCATCACACCGAGGGTGCGCATGTTGTGCAGCCGGTCGGCGAGTTTGATCGACATCACGCGGACGTCGCCGGCGGTGGCCTTCAGCATCTTGCGGAAGGTCTCGGGCTCGGCGGCGGCGCCGTAGTCGACCTTCTCCAACTTCGTGACACCGTCGACGAGATAGCGCACCTCGGCGCCGAACTCCTCGCCGACCTGATCGAGGGTCACATCGGTGTCCTCGACGGTGTCGTGGAGCAACGAGGCGGTCAACGTCGTGGTCTCGGCGCCGAGTTCGGCGAGGATCAGGGTGACCGCGAGCGGGTGGGTGATGTACGGCTCGCCGCTCTTGCGCATCTGGCCGCGGTGCGAGGACTCGGCCAGCACCCAGGCGCGGCGCAGGGGTTCGAGGTCGGCGTCGGGGTGGTGGGCGCGGTGGGCCTCCGCGACATGGCCGATGGCGTCCGGCAGCCGGTCGCGGGCGGCCGGGCCGAGCAGGGCGGCGCGGCCCAGGCGGCGCAGGTCGATCCGCGCCCGCCAGCGCGCCGCAGGTCCTGTTACCGGACCTGGGGTCGCGGGGTTCGTGGCCTCCGCACTCATGGGCACCTCCGGCTGCATTGACCGGCGGACGGGGTGCCCCAGGGCGGACACGGCACAGGGGATGGCATCGGTCCCCCGTCCGGGCCGGTGCTTGATGCTACCGAGCCCATCACGCGCGGCTGACCGCCTCTCGTCGAGCGTGAAACGGATCACCCATTCGAGCGACGGTTTTCAGGTTTACGGTTTCGCGCCACCCGACCTGCGGTTCTCCGTCGTTTCGTATGACCGGTGCCGGGTGAGGCTGTGGATCCCCGCGTTCCGAACCGCCGGAACCCACGTTTCACTCGATCAACGCGCGGCGCTTTCCAGCCATTCCCGGTCGATCTCGCCCTCGGCGACGATCACGGCCGGGCCGGTCATCTCGATCTCCCCGTCGGGCCGCTCGGTGATCACGAGGGTGCCGCCGGGCACATCGACGGTGTACGTCGCCGGGGTCCCGGTCACCGCCGGGTCGACGCCGTCCCTGCGGGCGGTGGCCACGGCGACGGCGCACGCGCCCGTGCCGCACGAGCGGGTCTCGCCGGACCCGCGCTCGTGCACCCGCAGCGCGACGTGTCGCGGGCCGCGGTCGACCACGAACTCCACGTTGACCCCGTCCGGATAGGCGGAGGCCGGGCTGAAGGGCGGCGGGTCGTACAGGTTGCCCGCGTGGGCGAGGTCCTCGACGAAGGCCACCGCGTGCGGGTTGCCCATGTTCACGTTCCGCGCGGGCCAGCTGCGCTCGCCGACGCTCACCTGGACGTCCCCCTCGGGGAGGCGGGCCTTGCCCATGCCGACGGTGACGTCGCCGTCCTTGGCGAGGTGCACGGTCTTCACGCCCCCGCGCGTGGCGAGGGCGAGGTCTCCCTCGGTCACCAGCCCGGCGTGCTGGAGGTAGCGGGCGAAGACGCGGACGCCGTTGCCGCACATCTCGGCGATCGATCCGTCGCCGTTGCGGTAGTCCATGAACCACTCCGCCTCGGCCGCAAGGTGCTTCGCCTCGGGGTGTGCCGCGGACCGCACCACGTGCAGCAGGCCGTCACCGCCGATGCCGGCCCGGCGGTCGCACAGGGCGGCGACGGTGGCCGGGGGCAGGTCGATGGCGTTCTCGGGGTCCGGGACGATCACGAAGTCGTTCTCGGTGCCGTGGCCCTTGAGGAAGGCGATCCGCGTGCTCATTCCTCGATCGTACGGGGTGGGTACGACAGCCGGTCACGGGCGGCCGGACGGCAGCTCCACGCGCGCGTGCGCCTACGGCACCTGCACGCGCGTGTACGGATTCAGCGCAGCCGCGCGACGCGGAACACCGCCAGCGCGACCACCGCGGCCACGGCCACCACGTACAGGAGCACCACGCGCCAGTCCACGCGGCGCCCGGACCCCCGCTGCGGCAGCCCCGGCAGCGTGTATCCCACCCGGCGCGCGGCCATCATGCCCCAGCCCGCCGCGCACGAGCAGATCAGCAGGCCCAGCATCGCGATCACGGCCCCGCTGTCGCCGAAGTCGAAGGCGAGCGGGAACGCGAACATCAGGGAGCCGAGTGCGGCCAGGGACACGATCGGGGCGAGCTGCCAGATACGCATCCGGCCCTGCGGACGCAGTTCGACCTCGACCTCGGGGCCGTCGGCGAACATCTCCTCGGGCTCGGGGCCGTCGGCGATCACACCACCCTGCGTCTCATCGGGCCCGTCGGGGCTCAGACGGTCGCCGTCCTGCTCCGTTTCACCGCCGTCGGCGGTACGGGGCTCGGTGCTTCGTGCGGTGTCGCGAGGGCCGGCCTCCATCGCCACGCGCCCTCCCAACTCGGACTCCACTTGGTCGATCGAAGCTCGATGATGGCACGGCGCCGACGGGCCGGATGACGGCCTGAGCGTCCCGATGCCAGGACGTGATCAGGCTGTAACCGGTCGTTCGACCAACGCCAGTGCGAGCTGGGGAAGTTCTGTGAGATCCGCCGCAGCCCCACTGAGCCAGTGCACCCGCGGATCGCGCCTGAACCATGAATCCTGGCGGCGCGCGAAGCGTTTGGTGGCACGTACGGTCTCGGCCCGGGCCTCCTCCAGCGTGCACTCCCCGGAGAGCGCCGCGAGCACCTGCTGGTAGCCGAGCGCACGCGAGGCCGTGCGCCCCTCGCGCAGCCCCCGCGCCTCCAGTGCGCGCACCTCGTCGATGAGCCCCGCGTCCCACATCCGGTCGACGCGGCGCGCGATCCGCTCGTCGAGCTCGGGGCGCGTGACGTCGACGCCGATCTGGACGGTGTCGTAGACCGAGTCGTGGCCGGGGAGGTTGGCGGTGAAGGGGCGGCCGGTGATCTCGATGACCTCCAGGGCCCGGACGATCCGGCGGCCGTTGCTGGGCAGGATCGCGTGCGCCGCCTCGGGGTCGGCGGCGGCCAGGCGGGCGTGCAGCGCGCCGGAGCCGCGGAGCGTGAGCTCCTCCTCCAGGCGGGCCCGGACCTCGGGGTCGGTGCCGGGGAACTCGAGGTTGTCGACGGCGCCCCGGACGTACAGGCCGGAGCCGCCGACCAGGATCGGCCAGCGTCCCTCGGCGAGCAGCGCGTCGATCCGCTCGCGTGCGAGGCGCTGGTACTCGGCGACGGACGCCGTGACGGTCACGTCCCAGATGTCGAGGAGGTGGTGCGGGACGCCGCCGCGCTCCTCGGGCGTCAGTTTGGCGGTGCCGATGTCCATCCCTCGGTAGAGCTGCATGGAGTCGGCGTTGACGACCTCGCCTCCGAGGCGCTGGGCCAGGAAGACGCCCAGATCGGACTTTCCGGCCGCGGTCGGTCCGACGACGGCGATGACTCGGGGGGCGGGGGGTGCGCTGCTCACCGCCCCAGTCTCGCAAACGTCGCGGTGTGGCCTCGAACGAGTTACGTGACGACACGGGTTCGGGGTCGTTGCCAGTTGCGAGGTTTTCGCCGCCGGTTTGCGAAGGCGGCACCCCGGTCGGCGCAAATGGGCGCACCGGGCGACGCGGGATTTCGCCCGCACGAGTAACGTATGGAGCGGATATGGGTGTTTTCGCACGGCTTCTCCGGAGGTCGAAGACTGCGGAGGAGACGTCAACCGCCGAGGCAGGGGCCGCCACGCTGACGGCCGAAGCCGAGTCGGACGAGGCGACCGAGCCGGCAGCGGCGAAGGAGCCGGCCGAGGCGCAGTCGGAGGCCGGAGCCGAGCCCGGGACCGAGACCGAGGAAGCGGCCGCGTCGACCGAGGCGAAGGCGAAGGCCGAGACGGACGCGGAGCCGGCGACGGAGTCCGGCGAGTCCGGTGCCGCCGACGGCGTCGAGATCCCCAAGCAGCAGTCCGCCGAAGCGGCGGCCGACAGCGAAGCCGGCGAGAGCGCCCGCACGTAACTGCCCCGCGCGGGAAGGTGAACGATGGGTCTCCTGGACAATTTGAAAGCCAAGCTCGGCCCGGCCAAGGACAAGGTCTCCGGACTCGCTCAGCAGCACGGGGACAAGGTCCAGCACGGTCTCGACAAGGCCGCGCAGGCCGTCGACAAGAAGACCAAGGGCAAGTACAGCGACAAGATCCAGACGGGCACGGGCAAGGCCAAGGACGCCATGGACCGACTCGCGCACAAGGGCGACAGTGGTACGGGCGGCTCGACCACGCCCCCGTCCGCACCGCCGCCCGCTTCCTGAACGGCACATCGGCGGACGGCCGTGGAGCAACCGCTCCCGGCCGTCCGCCGTTTCCTGCCCGCGTCAGGGCAGCAGCGGGCGGTCAGAACCGGGCCGCGACCACATACCTCACGCCGTACGGCCGTCCGAAGTTTCCTGCCCGCGTCAGGGCAGCCGGGCGGTCAGGACCAAGCCGCGACCACATACCCCACCCCGTACGGCGCGTCCTCGTACAGCAGCTGCCCCCCGAGCCCTGCCCCCTCCGCCGCGCCCGCGAGGACCTGCCAGGGGGCCCGGCCGGAGGCCTTGAGCTCGTACGCCAGCTCCGCGTCCAGCGCTTCCAGGGCCGCCACGTCCGCCGCGCCCAGCGCCCGCGCGACCTCCGCGTCGAAGGGTGCCGCGCGCTCATCCAGGTAGCCGGGTGCCTTGAGCGTGCGGCAGCCGCTGGCGTCGCCCATCACCAGCAGCGCCACGCGCTCGGCCCGCACGGCGATGTCCCTTCCGACTTCCATACACCGCTCGGCCGCGAGAGGTTCCCCCACGCCGAGCCCCTCGACCGGGGCGTAGGACCACGCGGTCCTCGCCAGCAGCCACGCGGCCACGGACAGCGAGGGCGGCAGCGTGTCCTCGGCCGCGTCACCCGTGTCCCGGCCCAGTCGTACGTCGACGTCCAGGCCGAAGCCCTTGAAGGAACCCCGCGTGCCCTCGGCGTGCGTCCCCCGCCCGCTCTCTTCGGCGGGCCCGACCACCACCAGCACGTCCGGCCGGGCAGCGGCGAGCACGCCGAGCGCGTCCGTGCAGGCGGCACGCGCGGCATCCAGCTCGGGCGCGGCACCGGCGGCGACCTCGGGCACGAGGAGAGGAGGACAGGGGCAGACTGCGGCGGCGACAAGCATGATCGGCAGCGTAACGCCGTGCAGCGCCGAACGCGTACAGCCCCTGACCTCTGCCCTCAGTGGGCCGCGCAGCCCCCCGTGGCCGCCGGCAGCGGCTCCGGTACGCCGATCTTCGGGAGGCCCAGCAGCACCCCCGCCGGCTTCGCCGCCTCGGCGGCGTTGCGCTTCTCCCAGGCGTCGCCCGCGCGCGTGCGGCGCACGTTCAGGACGGGGCCCTCGGCGAGGAGGTGGTGCGGGGCGGCGTACGTGATCTCGACCGTGACCACGTCGCCGGGGCGGACCTCCTCGTCCGGCTTGGTGAAGTGGACCAGGCGGTTGTCGGGGGCACGGCCGGAGAGGCGGTGGGTGGAGCCGTCCTTGCGGCCCTCGCCCTCGGCGACCATCAGCTCCAGCGTGCGGCCGACCTGCTTCTTGTTCTCGTCCCAGGAGATCTCCTCCTGGAGGGCGACGAGACGCTCGTAGCGCGCCTGGACGACCTCCTTGGGGATCTGCCCCTCCATGGTCGCGGCCGGGGTTCCGGGGCGCTTGGAGTACTGGAAGGTGAAGGCGTTGGTGAAGCGGGCCTCGCGGACCGTGTGCATGGTCTGCTCGAAGTCCTCCTCGGTCTCGCCGGGGAAGCCGACGATGATGTCGGTCGAGATCGCGGCGTCCGGCATCGCGGCGCGCACCTTCTCGATGATCCCGAGGAAACGCTCCTGCCGGTACGAGCGGCGCATCGCCTTCAGCACCGTGTCCGAACCGGACTGGAGCGGCATGTGCAGCTGCGGCATCACGTTCGGCGTCTCGGCCATGGCGGCGATGACGTCGTCCGTGAAGTCGCGCGGGTGCGGGGAGGTGAAGCGGACGCGCTCCAGGCCCTCGATCTTCCCGCAGGCCCGCAGCAGCTTGCTGAAGGCCTCGCGGTCGCCGATGTCGGAGCCGTACGCGTTGACGTTCTGGCCGAGCAGGGTGATCTCGGAGACGCCCTCGGAGACCAGGGCCTCGATCTCGGCGAGGATGTCGCCGGTGCGGCGGTCCTTCTCCTTGCCGCGCAGCGCCGGGACGATGCAGAAGGTGCAGGTGTTGTTGCAGCCGACGGAGATCGACACCCAGGCCGCGTAGGCGCTCTCGCGCCGGGTCGGCAGCGTGGAGGGGAACGCCTCCAGGGACTCGGCGATCTCGACCTGCGCCTCCTCTTGCACGCGCGCGCGTTCCAGCAGGACCGGCAGCTTGCCGATGTTGTGCGTGCCGAAGACGACGTCCACCCAGGGCGCCTTCTTGACGATGGTGTCCTGGTCCTTCTGCGCCAGGCACCCGCCGACCGCGATCTGCATGCCGGGCCGCGAGGCCTTCTTCGGCGCGAGGCGGCCGAGGTTGCCGTAGAGGCGGTTGTCGGCGTTCTCGCGCACCGCGCAGGTGTTGAAGACCACCACGTCCGCGTCCCCGTCGGAGCCCTCGGGCGCGCGCACGTACCCGGCCTCTTCCAGCAGTCCGGACAATCGCTCGGAGTCATGGACGTTCATCTGGCACCCGTAGGTACGAACTTCGTAGGTCTTGGGCACTGAGACGTCCACTGCCGGGCTCCGGTCGCTGCTGATGGTCATCCCTCAAGAGTAGGCGGTCCCGGGAACGCCTCGCGCCGGGCCGGGGCACCCCCCGGGTGCGGGGTCCACGGGGCCAGATCACCATGAGGAGCAGGTGCCCATGGAATCCGTGACCTCGCGCAGAGTGCTGCGCGTCCTCGCCTTCGCCGCGGCCGTGCTGTGCACGCTGATCGTCGCCGCGGCGGCCACGGCGCGTGCCACGGTCGTGTCGGCGGGCTTCTACGGATCGGTGCTGGACGAGGAGTCGGCGTACGACCGGCTCTACGACGAGGTCCTGGTCGATCCGAAGGCCGCGCCGGTGACCCGGAACCTGCTGGCCGGGCTGCCCGTGCCGGAGGCCGTGGTCACCTCCAACATCAAGCTGGTGCTGCCGCCGGAGACGGTCCGGGACCTGACCCAGGAACAGATCGGCAATGCCGTCGGGTACCTCCGCGGCGACCGGGACACCCTCAACCTGTCCGTGGACCTGCGCCCGGTGCTGGACAACGTCGACGACCTGGCCCAGGTCTACTTCGGCGATCTCGTCGCCTCCGTGCAGAACCGCACCGAGCCGGACTTCGCCGCGTTCTCGGCGGATCTGTCGGCCGCGCTGGAGCATGTCGTCGCCGGCCGCGTCCCCGGTTCGCTGCCCGCTCTCCCCCTCACCGAGGAGCAGGCCGCCACAGCCGCCGGGCACCTCCTCGCCGCGCTTCCCGAGGAGCGGCGGGAGGCGCTGCGGCCGGACGTCGAAGTGGCCCTGGGCGACGGGGACATCGGCACCGTGCTCGCGGCAGTGGCACCCGCGGTGGTGTCCGAACGCACCCACGACGCCGCGGCCCGGCTGCGGACGCTCGCGGGAGGCAGCCACTGGAACCTCGACCGCCCCCTCGACCTCGCGGCTCTGCGGAGCGTTCGCCCCTATACGGCGGTCGGGCTCGGGATCGTCGAGGCGGTCGCCGCAGCGCTGCTGGTCGCCGCCCTTGCGGTGCTGTGGTTCACCGGTTCCGCCGCGCCCGGCCGCAGGCCGATGCTGCTGGGCTGGGCGCTGGCCGCCGGTGGTCTGCTGACGGCTCTGGTCGTCGTGCTCGTACGTCTTGTCGGCGGCGGCCGCTTTGTCGATCCGCCGGCGAGCTGGCCGGCCGGCCTCGCCCGCCTGGTCGACGACCTCCGGCGCACGGCGGTCGACGACATGACGGCCGCGGCTCTCGGCAGCGCGCTGGTCCCGCTGGTGGCGGGGGCGCTGCTCGCCGGGCTCGGGTGGGCTCTTCAGGTACGCCCCCGGCTGCGGACGGCGCCTGCCGCCGCGTACATCCGTCCGCTTGCCGTCGGCGCGAGCGCCTTCGCCCTCGCCGGTCTCGTGCTGGTGCCGTTGGCCGCGCCCGAGGCCCCGCGCCGGTGCGAGGGCAGCGCGCGGCTGTGCGACCGGCCCTACGACGAGGTCGCCTTCCTGACCTCGCACAACGCCATGTCGACCACCGTCGACCGGTTCATCGGCCCGCTCCAGGACCCGGCCATCACCACCCAGCTGGACGACGGGGTACGGGGCCTCCAGATCGACACCTACCGCTGGGAGCGGCCCGACGAGATCACCGCGCGGCTGAACGCGTCCGACTTCTCGCCCGAGCAGCGCGCGCTGATCGCTCACGTCGTCAACCGGGTCAACCCGCCCCGTGAGGGGGTGTGGCTGTGCCATTCCGTGTGCCGGGCCGGGGCGATTCCGCTGGTGCCGGAGCTCCGGGAGATCGGTGACTGGATGCGCGACCATCCGACCGAGGTGCTGACCCTGATCGTGCAGGACGCGATCTCGGGCGAGGACGCCGCGGCGGCGTTCGCGCGGGCCGGGCTGAGCGACCTCGTCTTCACGCCGGACGACGATCCCGCGGCGCCTTGGCCGACGCTGGGCGACATGATCGACAGCGGTCGGCGGCTGGTGGTCTTCGCCGAGCAGGCCGACGGTCCGGCCGCGTGGTACCGGAACTTCTACCGCTACGGCATGGAGACGCCGTTCTCCTTCCGGAGCCCCGACCAGATGAGCTGTGAGCCGCACCGGGGCGGCACCGGCAAGCGGCTGTTCCTGCTCAACCACTTCATCACCGCGGGCGGCGGCAGCCGCCTGGACGCGGGCGAGGTCAACGCCCGCGACTACGTCCTGAACCGCGTCGCGGAGTGCGAACGGGAGCGGGGCCGGCCGGTGAACTTCGTCGCCGTCGACTACACGACGATCGGCGACGCGCGCGGGGCGGTGGACACGCTCAACGCCGACCGGTAGCGCGCACCATCACGACCCGCCAGCCGGTAGCGCGAGCCATTAGGGCCCGCCGAAGTGGCCGGGCCGTCCCGTCGCCCGCAGGATGGGGACGAATCATGACAACTGCCGCCGAGAAAACAACTGCCGCCGAGAGGACCTCATGCTCTCTTCCACCCCACGACGCCGGACCGCGACCGCGCTCACCGGGCTCGTCCTGGCAGCGCTGAGCGCGGCGTCCCTCGTCTCGTGCAGTTCGGACAACAACGACAACGGCTCCTCGTCCAGCACTTCAGCGACCGCCACGGTGTCCTTCTCCGGTTCGGTCCCGTCCGCCCTCGCCTCCGTCAAGGAGTCGGTCAAGGCGTCGGTCTCGGCCCTCGCCTCCTCCGCCTCCGCACAGGCCTCGGCATGGCTGGCCTCGGTGTCCGCGGAGACCGAGCGCGCCAACCGGGCCGCCAAGAACGCCCTGAAGGACGTCGACGGCAAGGGCAACGCGACCGCCGACGTCTCCCTCACCGGCAAGCCGCGCTCCGAGACGGCCGGGCTGCTGGCCGTCGTCGTGAACATCACCAACAGCACGGACAAGACCACGTCCTACGCCGTCCAGGTCGACTTCCGCGACCCCGACGGCAAGGTCGTGCAGACGCGTTACGTCGGCGCGGAGGACCTGAAGCCGGGCGCCAAGGCCCAGCCGCTCGCCATCAGCACGGAAGCGGCGGAATCGCAGCTGACCGCCGTGGTCGCGAAGGCGCAGCGCTACTAGACGTTATGAGCAGCCCTCACGGTTCGATCAGCCCCGCGCGGATCGCGTACCGGGTCAGCTCCAGCCGGTCCCGCATCCCGAGCTTGGCCAGCAGGTTCGCGCGGTGCCGTTCGACCGTCTTGGTGCTGATGAACAGCAGCTCGCCGATCTCCTTGGACGTGTGGCCCTCGGCGACGAGCTTGAGGATCTCCTCCTCGCGCTCGGTGACGGCCCGCGCGGGCAGCGCGTCGCCCCGGTGCAGTCGGTCCAGGTACGACCGTACAAGAGCGCGTTCCGCGCCGGGATAGACGAACGGCTCGTCGCGCACCGCGCTCCGGCAGGCCGCGACCAGGTCCCGGTCGGCGACGGACTTCAGCACATAACCGCTGGCCCCGGCCTTGAGCGCCTCGAAGAAGTACTGCTCGTTGTCGTACATGGTCAGGATGAGGATGCGCAGCTCCGGCAGCCGTCGCGACAGCTCGCGGGCCGCCTGGAGGCCGGTCATCCGGGGCATGGCGATGTCGAGGACGGCAAGGTCGACCTCACGCGCGCGTGCCAGCTCGACGGCCTCCGCCCCGTCCCCGGCCTCGGCGACGACCGTCAGGTCGTCCTCGCCGTCCAGGATCAGCCGTACGCCCCGTCGTACGAGGGTGTGGTCGTCGGCGAGCAGTACCCGAACGGGGGTCATCGGTTCCCCCGGACGAGCAGTCGTACGTCTGTTCCGCCATCCGGAGCCGCCGCGAGCGTGAGGTCGGCCCCGATGAGCAGCGCCCGCTCCCGCATGCCCCGAATGCCGGCTCCCTCGGTGGCGTCCCCGATGCCCTTGCCGTTGTCCCGTACGAGGAGTTCGACGCCGTCCGCGACCGGCTGGAGCCGGATCTCGGCGTGGTCGGCGGCGGAGTGCCGGGCCGTGTTGGTGAGGCCCTCCTGGGCCACCCGGTAGAGCACGAGTTCGGACTCCTCGGTCAGGGGCGGCAGTCCGCCGGTGACGTGGTGACGCACCGTCAGGCCGGGCGCGCTGAACTCGCCGGCGAGTGAGCGCAGGGCGCTGGCCAGGCCGAGCTCCTCCAGGACGCCGGGGCGCAGTCGGCGGGCGATGCGGCGGATCTCGTCGAGCCCCGCGCGCGTGGCCTCCTGGGCCTGGGCCACCTCCTCGCGCAGTCCCTCGGGGGCCCGGTCGGCGACGCGCTTGAGCTGGAGGAGGACGGCGGTCAGGGTCTGGCCGACCTCGTCGTGCAGCTCGCGCGCGATGTGGTGGCGTTCGCGCTCCTGCGCGGACAGTGCCCGCCCGGCTCCGGCGGCGCGCTCGGCCTCCAGCCGGTCGAGCATGGTGTTGTACGTCGTGATGAGCGCCGCCGCTTCCGTGGGACCGGCGACGGCGGCGCGGGCGCCGGGCCGGAGCAGGTCGGCGGCGGCCATGGCCTGCCCCAGCCGTTTGAGCGGGGCGAGGCCGATGCGCAGGACCAGCGCGTTCACCGCCAGCAGCGCAGCCAGGCCCACGACCACGACGACCGCCTCGGCCGAGGTCACGGGCGTCGACACGGTGACCGGGCCCAGCAGCAGCGCGGCGGCCACGACCAGGCCGGCGGCGTTGAGCGAGAAGATCCGCCAGAACAGCGACACGTTCCTGCTCCCGCCCCTCTCCTCCGATGCCTGCCCTACCAGACTCGGCCGGTCTCCCCGCCCGCGTATATCCGTGACGCCACCCATGTCGCCACCGTACGGGGCGGTGGCAGCATGCCCATCCGGTACCTGCGACCACCGACCGGGACGATCACCGACCATGAGGGGAAGAAACGTGTCTGCACCGCGCCTGAGGGCGACGCCGCTGCCGGGGATCGGGGTCCAGTACGACCTCGTGACCCGGGAACACCGCCATCTGTCCGTGGTGGCGCACCGCGACGGCGCCCGGACGGTGAGCGTGTACCGGGCCGACGACCCCGACTCCTGCGCCCAGTCGCTGCGGCTGACCGGCGCGGAGGCCGGCTCGCTGATCGACGCGCTGAAGCCGTCCCACCACAGCGCGAACCTGCTCTACACCACCGACCTGGGACTGGTGGCCGAGCGCATCGAGGTCGCGGCGGCCTCGCACTGGAACGGGCGGCTGCTGGGCGAGACCCGCATGCGGACGGACACGGGCGCGTCGATCGTCGCCGTGCTGCGGCGGGCCGAGGCGATCCCGTCCCCGGCGCCGGACTTCCGGCTCGCGGGCGGGGACACGGTCATCGTCGTCGGCACCCGCGAGGGCGTCGACGCCGCCGCGGCGATACTCGGGCGGGAGTGAGGGAACCGGTGCATTCCGCGGTCCTGTTGATCGAGTTCGGTTCCATCATCCTCGGCCTCGGCCTCCTCGGCCGGTTCGCCGCCCGCTTCAGCCTCTCCCCCATCCCGCTGTATCTCCTGGCCGGGCTGGCCTTCGGCGAGGGCGGGCTGCTGCCGCTCGGCGCGAGCGAGGAGTTCGTCGCGACCGGCGCCGAGATCGGCGTCATCCTGCTCCTGCTGATGCTCGGCCTGGAGTACTCGGCGGGCGATCTGGTCACCAACCTCAAGGCGCACTATCCGTCGGGCCTGGTCGACGCCGCCCTCAACGCCCTGCCGGGAGCGGCGGCCGCGCTGCTGCTGGGCTGGGGCCCGGTGGCCGCGGTGGTGCTGGCGGGCGTCACCTGGATCTCGTCGTCCGGCGTGATCGCGAAGGTCCTCGGCGACCTGGGCAGGGTCGGCAATCGCGAGACCCCGGTGATCCTCAGCGTGCTGGTCCTGGAGGACCTCGCGATGGCGGTCTACCTGCCGATCGTCACCGCGCTGGTGGCGGGCGCCGGGCTGATGGCGGGGAGCCTCACGCTGGCGATCGCGCTGGGAGCGGCGGGCCTGGTGCTGTTCGTCGCGGTCCGCTACGGCCGCCTGATCTCCCGTTTCGTCTCCAGCGACGACCCGGAGAAGCTGCTGCTGGTGGTGCTGGGGCTGACCATCCTGGTGGCGGGCGTGGCCCAGCAGCTCCAGGTGTCGGCGGCGGTGGGCGCGTTCCTGGTGGGCATCGCGCTCTCGGGTGAGGTGGCCGAAGGGGCGCACACGCTGCTCAGCCCGCTCCGGGACCTGTTCGCCGCGGTCTTCTTCGTCTTCTTCGGCCTGCACACGGACCCGGCGAGCATTCCGCCCGTGCTGTTGCCGGCCCTCGCGCTGGCACTGGTCACGGCCGCGACGAAGATCGCCACCGGCTACTGGGCGGCCCGGCGGGCCGGCATCTCCGAGAAGGGCCGCTGGCGGGCCGGCGGGGCGCTGGTCGCCCGCGGCGAGTTCTCGATCGTCATCGCGGGCCTGGCGGTCGGCGCGGGCATCGAACCGTCCCTCGGTCCCCTCGCCACGGCGTACGTCCTGATCCTGGTCGTCCTCGGCCCCCTGACCGCGCGCTACACGGAGCCGCTGGCGTCGAGGTGGGCGGGACACTTCCGCACCCGCCACGAGGAACCGGCGGTACGGGAGCCTTCGGTGATCGACTGAGGAGCGCGGGCCGGGCGGGTCGGGCCCGAAGGTCAGGCCACCTCGTCCGCCGCCGAGCCGCCGCTCTCCTCCGGCACCCACCCCTGTCGCCGCAGCACCCCCGCCACGTCCGGCGCCTCGTAGTGCTCCCCCTTGAGCACCTTGCCGTCGGCCCGGCGGGCCACGCGCCCGTCGGGGCCCAGCTTGGTCATGTTGGAACGGTGGATCTCGGCGATCACCGCGTCGAGGTCGATGCCGTGCACCAGGGCGGTGCCGTACGCGACGTACACGACGTCGGCGAGTTCGTGCGCCAGCCGGTCCAGGGGCCCTTCCACCGACACCTCGGCCACCTCCGCGGCCTCCTCGGCGAGCAGTTCACGGCGATGGGCGGCCAGCTCCGGCGACACCGCGGTCGGCGTGCTGCGGGCGTCGATCCCCATGGCGAGATGGAACGCACGGACGAGATCGGCGGGCGAAGAACTCATACGCCGACCCTATCCATCGGGCGCCGCCCCTCCCCTCCCCGCACCCTTGTGATCCCCGCCCTGGCCAGCACCGCGTCCCGCCTGGCAGGATCGCGCGCATGTCCAGCATGTTCCGCCGCATCAGCAGAAGCCGGGCGCTTCAGGGCGCGGCCGCCGGTTTCGTGGCCCTCGGGCTGCTGCTGTGGTGGCTGCTGCCGCTCGGCGATGACCCTCCGGGCGGGACGATCACGTTCAGCACGGGCTCGCGCGGTGGCGTCTACGAGGAGTACGGCAAGCAGCTCAGCAACGCCTTCGCCAAGGACATGCCCGACCTGAAGGTGGAGCTGGAGACCAGCGCCGGCTCCCAGGACAACGTCGCGCGCGTGGCGACCGGCGAGGCCGACTTCGCCATCGCGGCGGCCGACGCCGTGGAGACGTACGCACTCGACCACCCGGCCGAAGCCGCCGGGCTGCGCGGTGTCGCGCGCCTGTACGACGACTATGTGCAGCTCATCGTCCCACCGGGCTCCGACATCCGGTCGGTCGCCGACCTGAAGGGCAAGCGGGTGGCCGTGGGCCTGCCCAAGTCGGGGGTGCGGCTGATCGCCGACCGTGTGCTGGCGGCGGCCGGCATCGACCCGGACAAGGACATCACGGCCTTGCCGTACGGCATCAACGACGCGTCCCGACTCGGCCGTACGTTCGACGCGTTCTTCTGGTCCGGCGGACTGCCGACCCGGGGTCTGCAGCCCCTCGCCGAGAGCGAGTCCTTCAAGTTCGTGCCGATAGGCAGCGATCTGATCAGCAAGCTGCACACCCAGGGCGCGGCCATGCGCTACTACCGCCCGACCAACATCCCGGAGTCGACCTACGACGTCCAGAAGGGGTACTCGGTCCCGACGATCGCCGTCTCCAATCTGCTGATCACCCGCAAGGACCTCGACCCCCGGCTCACCGAGTGGCTGACCCGGACCGTCCTGCGCAGCCGGGACAAGATCGGCGCCGAGGTGCACTCGGCCCAACTGGTCGATCTGCGCACGGCGATCTACACCTCCCCGCTGCAACTCCACGACGGCGCCCGCCGCTACTACCGCTCGGTCAAGCCGTAACGCTTCCCCGTCAGACGCCGGAACCGCTGCGCGGCACCGTCACCGTCACCTTCAGGCCGTGCGGTTCGTGGTGCTCGTACGAGATCGCGCCGCCGCCCGCGGCCAGCAGGGCGCGGGAGATGGACAGGCCGAGGCCGGAGCCCTTGACGTTCTGATGGCGGCCGCTGCGCCAGAAGCGGTCGCCGACACGGGCGAGTTCCTCGTCGGTGAGGCCGGGGCCGTGGTCCCTGACCACGACCTTCGCCGTCTCGCCGTCGGAGGAGACCGTGACCTCGACGCGCTCGCCCTCGGGCGTGAACTTCACGGCGTTGTCGATGACCGCGTCCAGCGCGCTGGACAGGGTCACCGGGTCGGCCCAGGCGGTGGTCGGCGGGCAGTCGCCGACCAGGGTCACGCCCTTGGCCTCGGCGGTCGGTGCCCAGGCCGCGACCCGTTCGGCGGCCAGCGCGCCGATGTCGGTGATGCGCAGGTCCGCGTCGGTGTGCTCGGCCAGCGCGAGGTCGAGCAGGTCGTCCAGGACCTGTGCGAGCCGCTTGCCCTCCATCTGGACCGAGGCGATCTCCTTGTTGCCCTCCGGGAGTTCGAAGGCGAGCAGCTCGATGCGCAGCAGCAACGCGGCGAGCGGATTGCGCAGTTGGTGGGAGGCGTCGGCGACGAAGGCGCGCTGCTGCTCCAGGACGTCCTCGACGTTGTCCGCCATCTCGTTGAACGAGCGGGCCAGGCGCCGGAGTTCCGGCGGCCCGCCGGCGGCGGCGACCCTGGACTTCAGGCTGCCGCTGGCGATCGCGTGCGTGGTGGCGTCCAGGACGCGTACGGGCCGCAGCACCCACCCGGTGAGCCGTAGCGCGGCACCGACGGCCAGCAGCATCGCGGCCATCAGGCCCGCGCCGATCACCAGCCAGTCGTGCAGGATCCGCGAACGCATCTCCCCGGTCGGCGAGTCGGTGACGACGACCGCGACGACGTCACCGTCCCGGATCACCGGGGAGGCGACGACGAGCCGGGTGCGCTCCCAGGGCCAGATCTGGTGCGGGTTCTGGCTGCGCCGGCTCAGCCGCGCCTCCTCGAACGCCTCGCGCACCTCACCCGTCTCGGGGAGGAACCAGGTCGCCGGCGCGTTGGCCATGGGCACGTCGGTGCGGTAGAAGACGCCGACGCGGATGTCGTATACCTCGTAGTAGCTCTCGAGTTCGCTCTCCAGCGTGTCCTGACGCTCGTCGTCGGGCCCGGTCACGTACTGGGCGAGGGCCGCGAAGTGCGCGGTGTCGTCGATCCGGTCGACGACCACTTTCTGCTGTTGGGCCGAGGCCATGCCGATGCCGAGCGGGATGCCCAGCGCCAGCAGCACGGCGGCCATGAGGACGATGAGCAGCGGGAGGAGTCGGGTGCGCACCTGGGCCTGCTACGCGGACGGGACGACGAGCCGGTAGCCGACGCCGCGTACGGTCTCGATGAGGGCCGGCATGCGCAACTTGGCGCGCAGGGAGGCGACATGGACCTCCAGCGTGCGCCCGGTCCCCTCCCAGCTGGTGCGCCACACCTCGCTGATGATCTGCTCCCGGCGGAAGACCACGCCCGGGCGCTGGGCCAACAGGGCGAGCAGGTCGAACTCCTTGCGGGTGAGCTGGACGACGGAACCGTCCACGCTGACCTGACGGGTCGGCAGCTCGATGTGGACCGGCCCGAGGACCAGCGTGGTGTCGGCGCCGCCCGGGGCGTCCTCGTGGGCGGTGCGGCGGCTGACGGCGTGGATGCGGGCGAGCAGCTCTCCGGTGTCGTACGGCTTCACCACGTAGTCGTCGGCACCGAGGTTGAGGCCGTGGATGCGGGAGCGGACGTCGGCGCGCGCGGTGACCATGATCACCGGGGTGCTGGTGCGCTTGCGGATCTTGCCGCAGACCTCGTAGCCGTCCTGGTCCGGCAGCCCCAGGTCGAGCAGGACGACACCGAATCCGTCGCTTTCCGGGACCAGGGCCTGGAGAGCTTCCTCCCCGCTTCGGGCGTGCGTCACGTCGAACCCGTGCCGGGCCAGGACCGCGGACAGGGCGGCGGCGACGTGATTGTCGTCCTCGACGAGGAGCAGTCTCATCCGGCCCTCCTTCGCTTCATCAGCCGTACGATCAAGATGTGTACAAAACGCGTGCACGCGCGCGCGTGCACGTTGCAGTCACGCCGATGGAAGAGGACGGCGTCAAGTGGGTTCCGGTTGCGGACCGCTTCCGTTACCCGGCCGATATGCGCCCTGCTCGCAACTGCTACGACACGTGTCCGATTGCTATCGGATCGTGATGCTCAGATTCCCCTCAAAGGTAATGACGCAGGTCGCGTGGGGTCACTACTGTCCTGCGAAACCGAGGAGGACGGAGCCCTAGAGCGATGACCGAAGTATCGGTGGCCAAGGAAGACGCGGCCGCAACCGGCGAACTGGTCGTCCTGAAGAGCGTCAACAAGCACTTCGGCGCGTTGCATGTTCTCCAGGACATCGATCTGACGATCGCCCGCGGCGAGGTCGTCGTCGTCATCGGACCCTCCGGGTCCGGCAAGTCGACGCTGTGCCGCACCATCAACCGCCTGGAGACGATCGACTCCGGCTCCATCGCCATCGACGGCAAGCCCCTGCCCGCGGAGGGCAAGGAGCTGGCGCGGCTGCGGGCCGACGTCGGGATGGTCTTCCAGTCCTTCAACCTCTTCGCGCACAAGACCGTGCTCGAGAACGTGATGCTCGGCCAGATCAAGGTCCGCAAGGCGGACAAGAAGGCGGCCGAGGAGAAGGCCCGGTCGCTGCTCGACCGGGTCGGTGTGGGCAGCCAGGCGGACAAGTACCCCGCGCAGCTCTCCGGCGGTCAGCAGCAGCGTGTCGCGATCGCCCGGGCGCTCGCCATGGACCCCAAGGTCATGCTCTTCGACGAGCCCACCTCGGCGCTCGACCCCGAGATGATCAACGAGGTCCTCGAGGTCATGCAGCAGCTCGCCCGTGACGGCATGACCATGATCGTCGTCACCCACGAGATGGGGTTCGCCCGTTCGGCGGCGAACCGGGTGGTCTTCATGGCGGACGGCCGGATCGTCGAGGAAGCTGTGCCCGACCAGTTCTTCAGCGCTCCGCGCAGCGACCGCGCCAAGGACTTCCTGTCCAAGATCCTGCACCACTGACCGCGACCGCTGCCCCTCACTGACAGCGCGTCAGACCCGCGCCACCCGCCTCGACGGCCCGCATCTCTCATCACACAAAGGATGTTCACCATGAAGCTCCGCAAGGTCACCGCCGCGGCTGCCGCTGCGCTCGTCCTCTCGCTGACCGCGACCGCGTGCGGCGGGGACGACAACGACAGCGACTCGGGCTCCGGTTCCGGTGGCGGCGGCAAGATCAAGATCGGCATCAAGTACGACCAGCCCGGTCTCGGCCTCAAGAAGCCCGACGGTTCCTTCTCCGGCTTCGACGTGGACGTGGCGACGTACGTGGCCAAGGAGCTCGGCTACAAGCCCGACCAGATCGAGTTCGTCGAGACCAAGAGCGCCGACCGCGAGAACGCGCTGGCGCGTGGTGACGTCAAGTTCATCGCCGCGACGTACTCGATCAACGACGAGCGCAAGAAGAAGGTCGACTTCGCCGGCCCGTACCTGCTGGCCCACCAGGACCTGCTGATCAAGTCCGACTCGGACATCTCCAAGGCCACCGACCTCAACGGCAAGAACCTGTGCTCGGTGACCGGTTCGACCTCGGCGCAGAACGTCCACGACACCATCGCCCCGAAGGCCAACCTCAAGGAGTACAGCGGCTACTCCGAGTGCATCGCGGCCCTCCAGAGCGGCACCGTCGACGCCGTCACCACCGACGACTCGATCCTCGCGGGCTTCGCCGCCCAGTCGCAGTACAAGGGCAAGTTCAAGCTCGCCGGCCTCAAGCTGAGCAACGAGAACTACGGCATCGGCGTGAAGAAGGGCGACACCGCGACCGTCGACAAGATCAACAAGGCTCTCGAGAAGATGGAGAGCGACGGCTCCTGGGACAAGGCCGTCAAGGACAACTTCGGCCCGGCGAACTACAAGAACGAGCCCGCCCCGAAGATCGGCGTGATCGTCAAGTAACAGCGCAACGGTCCAGAGGCGCGCCGCCGTCCACCGCGATGTCGGCGGCGGCGCGCCGTGCCGTCCACGTACGCCACCCACCCGGAAGCGCGGGACATCGTGTTCGACTTTATCTCCGACTATGACAACCCGACCCTGCTCGGCGCCTTCTGGATGACGGTGAAGCTCACGTTCTTCTCCGGCATCGGCTCCCTGGTCTGGGGCACCCTGCTGGCCGCGATGCGGGTCAGCCCGGTGCCGCTCATGCGTGGGTTCGGCACCGCCTACGTGAACATCGTCCGGAACATCCCCCTGACGGTGATCATCCTGTTCTGCTCGCTCGGCCTCGCGGACATCTTCCACGTGACCATGGGTGCCTCGGACTTCAAGGTCCAGGGCTTCCGGCTGGCGATCCTCGGCTTCACCGCCTACACCGCGGCCTTCGTCTGCGAGGCGCTGCGCTCCGGCATCAACACGGTGCCGATGGGCCAGGCCGAGGCGGCCCGCGCGATCGGCCTGAACTTCACCCAGACCCTGCGGCTCATCGTGCTCCCGCAGGCCTTCCGGGCGGTCATCGGCCCGCTGGCCAACGTGCTGATCGCGCTGACGAAGAACACCACCGTGGCCGCCGCGATCGGCGTCGCCGAGGCCGCGTACCTGATGAAGGAAATGATCGAGAACGAGGCTCAGACGCTGCTCATCGGCGCGATCTTCGCCTTCGGTTTCGTGGTACTGACCCTGCCCACCGGCCTCATCCTGGGCTGGCTGAGCAAGCGACTGGCGGTGAAGCGATGAGCTCGGTCCTCTACGACACTCCGGGCCCCCGCGCCAAGCGGCGCAATGTGATCCTCTCGGTGGTCTTCGTCGTCCTGCTCCTCCTGCTGGCGTGGTGGGTCTGGTCGGCGCTGGACGACAAGGGCCAGCTGGAGTGGTCCCTGTGGAAGCCGTTCACCCAGTCGGAGACCTGGACTACCTACCTCCTGCCGGGCCTCGGAGAGACCCTCAAGGCGGCCGCGCTCGCCATGGTGATCGCCCTCCCGCTCGGCGCGGTCTTCGGCATCGCCCGCCTCTCCGACCACCGCTGGGTGCGGGGCGTGGCCGGCACGGTGGTCGAGTTCTTCCGCTCCATCCCGGTACTGCTGCTCATGCTGTTCGCCAACGAGGTCTACGCCCGCTCGACGGACGTCGGTACCGAGAACCGGCCGCTCTACGCGGTCGTCACCGGCCTCGTGCTCTACAACGCGGCGGTCCTCGCCGAGATCGTCCGGGCCGGCATCCTCGCGCTGCCCAAGGGGCAGACGGAGGCGGCCCAGGCGGTCGGCCTGCGCAAGGGCCAGACGATGAGCCTGATCCTGCTCCCGCAGGCGGTCACCGCGATGCTCCCGGCCATCGTCAGCCAGCTCGTCGTCATCGTGAAGGACACCGCGCTCGGCGGCGTCATGATCGGCTTCACCGAGCTGCTCAGCGAGCGCGCGACCCTCGCGGCGAACTACGCCAACGTCATCCAGAGCTTCGTCGTCGTTGCGATCATCTACATCATCGTCAACTTCCTCCTCACCAGCTTCGCGAGCTGGCTGGAGAAGCGGCTGCGGCGGAGCAAGAGGAGCACGGGGGCGGTGCTGGGCGCCGATGACATCGACGACATCAATGCCGGGGAGGTGGGCGGCACGTTCGCGACCGGTGGCGAGGGTGGCGGCCCGAGTGGCTTCACCTTCACCAAGAAGCAGTGACTGTCTGATGATCAGTCAGGTCGCTTGAACGCCCCGGCCCCAGTGCCGTGAACAACGCGGAGGCAGTGGCATGATCGCCACTGCCTCCGTCACTTGACGCAAGCACCGGCAATAGGTTGCATACGTTCTGTGATCGCGCACCCTGCTCCAACCCTCTGTTCACTCACGTCCCCCGGGACGCCGCCACGGGCAGGGGGCGCCGCGCCGTGGACCCGGTGATCATCGTCGGCGCGGGGCCCGTCGGGCTCACGCTCGCCCTCGCGCTGGCCCGGCAGGACGTGCCGTCCGTAGTCCTCGACGAGGGTCCCGGCAAGGACGAACCCCGCCTCGCCCGCACGGTCGTGCTCCGCGAGGACACCGCCGCCCTGATGGAGCGGCTGACCGGCGTCGCGCTCGACGAGGCCGGCTGCCACTGGGCCGGATGGCGGTCATTGCGGCGCAAGCAGGTGATGCGCGAGGTCAGTTTCGACGACCCGGCGGAGCCGGCTCCCCTGCACATCGCCCAGCACGTCCTGACCGGCCTGCTGCGCGAGGCCCTCGCAGACGAACGCCTCGTCAAGATCGCCGTCGACAGCCGTCTCGACACCGTGGAGCAGGAGAAGTCCGGCGTCACCGCGCACACCCGCGGCCCCAAGGGCACGTGGTGGCGCGGCAGTTATCTGGTCGGCTGCGACGGCCCCCGCTCCACGGTCCGCAAACTCCTCGACATCCGCTTTCCCGGCCGTACGGCGGTGGAGCGGCACGCCGTCGCCGCCCTGCGCACGGAACTTCCGTGGGAAGGCGAGGCGTTGCTCCACCGGATGCCGCCCTGGCGGACCTCGGGACCCTCGGCTGGCGAGGTCAGCGGCCGCCCCCTCCCGGACGGTGTGTGGCGCCTCGACTGGCTCCTGCCGCCCGGCAAGGACCTCGTCACACCCGAACTCCTCGTCACCCGCGTCCGCGAGACCCTCGCCGGCTGGACGGACGGCCCGACACCGCCGTACGACCTGCTCGACACCGGTGTGCACACCGTCCACCACCGTCTCGCGCGGCGCTGGCGGGTCGGCCGGGTGTTCCTCGCCGGGGACGCGGCGCATCTGCTCGGCGCGCTCGGCACCCAGGGGCTGGACGAGGGGCTCAGGGACGCCGACAACCTCGCCTGGAAGCTGGCGCTCGCCTGGCACCACGGCCCGCATGAGGCGCTGCTCGACAGCTACCAGGCCGAGCGCCGTGGCGTCGTCGCCGCCCGGCTGCGCGCCGCCGACCAGGCCCTGCCGCTGCTGCGCGGCGGTGGCGGACTGCGCGCTTATGTCCCGGGCTCGGCCCGGGGCCATGACGCACTCCTCGCGGACGGCCATCTGGGGCGCGGCGCACTCGGTGCGCCGGGGGCGTACGCCGACTCCCCGCTGGCGCCCCGGCACCTGGAGGGCGAGGTCCCGGTGGACACGGAACCGGGGGCGCCGGTCGCCGATGTGCGGGTCACCGCCGAGGACGGCTCGTTCGTACGACTCCGGGACCGGCTCGATCGCGGGGCGCTGCTCGTCGTCCTGATCGCGCCGGGAACGGGCGTGTGGGACCGCAAGCACTGGGTGACCGCCGGGGTGATGCCGCGGCTCGCGGCCGCGGTGACGGCGCTGCCGCACACCGCCGAGCTGCTGGTCGCGGAGAGTTACCCCGGGGCCGCCGCGCACAGCGTTCTGCTGGTACGCCCCGACGGCCATCTCGTGACCGCGCTGAGCGGGGTCCGGCCCGCCGATCTGTACGCGGCCGCGGAGGCGACGGTGGGCGGACCGACGAAGACGGAGGCCGAGGCGGGGGCGGGAACGCGCTGAGGCAGGGCGGGATCCCCCCGAACGGGAGAGCTGGTCGCGGCCCTCGCACAGGCGTGCGTTCCACATAGTGACGCTGAGTTGACCCGTTCTGCACCGTGATGCTGTAATCCGCCTCATGACCGACACCTGTGTGCGCCTGTGGCGGAGGGTCCATATGGACCTGGTCCGCTATGCGGGCTGCGTGTGTCGTCCGTCGTTCTGATTCGCCTGCTTTCTCCCGCGCGTGCCGTGCCCGTGGTGCCGTCGCGCGCGTTCCGCGAACGCTCTTCAGGACGGTGCCCGTGTCTGTCTCCCCTGCTCCATCGACCACCCCTTCCGTCGGCGCGTCGGCGCCCACGCAGGCCGAACTGCTTGACTTCGTACGGCGTACCGCGGCCGACGCCGAGCTGATCTCCTCGCTCCCGCTCGACCCGGAGGGCCGCACCTGGGTGCGCCTGGAAGGTCCGGGTGGCAGCGAGGCCTGGCTGATCGGCTGGCCGCCCGGCACGGGCACCGGCTGGCACGACCACGCCGAGTCCGTCGGCGCCTTCGTAACGGCTTCCGGCGAGCTCAAGGAGAACTCGCTCGCCGTCCGGCTGCCGGCGGACGGCTGGAAGACCCTGGAACTCACCGACGGAGTGGACCGGGAACGGCGGCTGCCGGCCGGCAAGGGCCGCTCCTTCGGACAGCACCACGTCCACGAGGTGCTCAACGAGTCCACGGACGAGCACGCGATCTCGGTGCACGCCTACTATCCGCCCCTGCCGCAGATCCGCCGCTACAGTCGGACCGCGCAGGTCCTGCGTCTGGAGCACGTGGAGCGTCCGGAGGACTGGCAGTGAGCGGAACGCGCGAACAGCCCGTCGGTATCGACGAGTTGCTGGAACAGGTCCGCGAGCGCTACGACCGGATCGAGGCACGGGAGGCGTACGACGCCGCTCAGCGCGGTGAGGCGCTGCTGGTGGACATCCGTTACGCCGCCCTGCGCGACCGGGACGGGCTGATTCCCGGCGCCCTCGTCGTCGAGCGCAACGAACTGGAGTGGCGCCTCGACCCGCGCGGCAGCCACCGTGCCTCTGAGGCCACGAGCCATGACCTGCGGGTCGTGGTGATCTGCAACGAGGGCTACGCCTCCAGCCTCGCGGCCGCGTCCCTGCACCAGCTGGGGTTGCACCGGGCCACGGACCTGGTGGGCGGGTTCCAGGCGTGGCGGGCGTCGGGATTGCCGGTGACGTCGGCGTAGCCGCGTGGGCGTGGTCAGCCCAGGCGACGTGCTCGTCGGTGGGGCCGTCGAGGTGTCTCAGCCGCTCTCAGTCGCGAGCCCCTCGGCCCCCACCCCTCCACCTCAAAACCCCTCCCCCTCAAGGAATTCCGCCTCCTCGCCCTCCTCCTCGAGCGCCTGCCGCACCACCCGCAGAGCCATGCCCTCGGGATACCCCTTCCTGGCGAGCATCCCCGCCAGCCGGCGCAGCCGCTTGTCCCGGTCGAGGCCGCGCGTGGCCCGCAGCTTGCGGTCGACCAGCTCACGCGCCGTCGTCTCCTCCTGCTCGGAGTCGAGCTGCGAGACGGCCGCTTCGATCAGCGTGGAGTCCACGCCCTTGGTCCGCAGTTCCTGGGCGAGCGCCCGCCGGGCGAGCCCCCGGCCGTGATGCCGGGACTCCACCCAGGCGTCGGCGAACGCGCTGTCGTTGATCAGTCCGACCTCCTCGAACCGCGACAGCACCTCCTCCGCCGCCTCCTGAGGAATCCCCTTCTTGCTCAGGGCGTCCGCGAGTTGCTTGCGGGTGCGCGGGGTCCCGGTGAGCAGGCGCAGACAGATCGCCCGCGCCCGCTCGACCGGGTCCGCTGAAGGCTCCCCCTTCTCGGCCCTCGACGAGGAAGAGATGCCTCCGTCCGTATCGGACGGGTCGTCGGCCGGTTCCCCGGGCGACTCTCCGAAGCCGCGCCGACGGCGCCCACGTCCCCCGCGTGAGCCACCCTCGCCGCGTGCCCGGCGGCCGCCCCTGCGCGAGCCCGCGCCGGTGGAGCCGGCTCCGTAGCCGGAACCGCTCTCAGGCCACTCGTCGCCGCCCGACCCGCCCTCGCTCGGCGCGTGTTCTCCCCACGCGCCGTCCGGCCCGCCGCCGTCGTACTCCCCGTCCGTGCCGTACGACGGCGTCCTGCCGTATCCCCCGTGACTGCCCTGGGCCTCGGCGCCGGTGGCGCCCCTTTCCCGGTCGCGCGGAGCGTCCGGGTAGGCGTACTCGGCCCAGTCGGTTCGCCGAGTCACCGCGTCAGCTCTTGGCTGCCGCGGCCTTGGTCTTGGCCGTCTTGGCCGCCGCCGGTGCGGGGACCGTCTTCGCGGCGTCGTCCGCGGGGGTGGCGACCGCCGCGTCCGCGCCCGGCTCGGCGGTCGGCTCCTCGGGACGGACGCCGACGCCCAGCTTCTCCTTGATCTTCTTCTCGATCTCGTTGGCCAGGTCGGGGTTGTCCTTCAGGAAGTTACGGGCGTTCTCCTTGCCCTGGCCGAGCTGGTCGCCCTCGTACGTGTACCAGGCACCGGCCTTGCGCACGAAGCCGTGCTCCACGCCCATGTCGATCAGACCGCCCTCGCGGCTGATGCCCTGGCCGTAGAGGATGTCGAACTCGGCCTGCTTGAAGGGCGGCGCGACCTTGTTCTTGACGACCTTGACGCGGGTGCGGTTGCCGACCGCGTCGGTGCCGTCCTTCAGGGTCTCGATACGGCGGATGTCCATGCGCACCGAGGCGTAGAACTTCAGCGCCCGGCCACCGGTCGTGGTCTCCGGGGAGCCGAACATCACGCCGATCTTCTCGCGGAGCTGGTTGATGAAGATCGCGGTGGTCTTGGACTGGTTGAGCGCGCTGGTGATCTTCCGCAGGGCCTGGCTCATCAGTCGGGCCTGGAGACCGACGTGGCTGTCGCCCATCTCGCCCTCGATCTCCGCGCGCGGGACGAGCGCGGCGACGGAGTCGATGACGATCAGGTCGAGGGCACCGGAGCGGACCAGCATGTCCACGATCTCCAGGGCCTGCTCGCCGTTGTCCGGCTGGGAGAGGATCAGGTTGTCGACGTCGACGCCGAGCTTGCGCGCGTACTCGGGGTCGAGGGCGTGCTCCGCGTCCACGAAGGCCACCTGGCCGCCGGCCCGCTGCGCGTTGGCCACCGCGTGCAGGGTGAGGGTCGTCTTGCCGGAGGACTCCGGCCCGTACACCTCCACCACACGGCCACGCGGGATGCCACCGACGCCGAGCGCGACGTCGAGCGCGGTCGACCCGGTGGGGATGACCTCGATGGGCTCGTTCGGCCGCTCGCCCATGCGCATGACAGCGCCCTTGCCGAACTGCCGTTCAATCTGTGCGAGCGCGGCGTCCAGCGCCTTCTCGCGGTCGGTTCCTGCCATGGGTTCCACCCGGTTTGCTTGAGTCGATCGCTTCACGTGAAAGACGCTAACGCCTGCCACTGACAATGGGCCCCGACGCCCGTCCGACCTGTGGATAACTCGGGCACTTATCCATCCGAACCATGCCCAAATGCCCACCGCGGACCCTTCTCGGGCCTCGCCCGCGCCTCCATAAGAATGGATGTTCGATTTTCGTGTCAAGCGCACCACGCGGCACTTCCGAGCCTACGTCCGGGAGCCGACAACCCCGGGGATCCCGGGCCACGCGTCCGGCACTCCGCGCCTCCCATACTTGCCGTCATGGCCACCTACGACACGCTCGGTGCGACCTACACCCGGACCCGCAGGTCTGATCCGCGCATCGCCGCGCAGATCCACGCCGCGCTCGGCGACGCCCAGGACGTGGTCAACGTCGGCGCGGGCGCCGGTTCCTACGAGCCGCCGCAGACAGTGCTCGCGGTCGAGCCCAGCAAGGTCATGATCAGCCAGCGTCCGGCGGGAGCGGCGCCGGCGGTGCAGGCGGTGGCGGAGAACCTGCCGCTGCGCGACGACGCCGCCGACACCGTCATGGCCCTGCTGACCGTGCACCACTGGACGGACCTGGACGCCGGGATCAGGGAATTGCGCAGGGTCGCCCGCCGTCGCATCGTCGTCCTGACCTGGGACCAGCGTGTCTTCCGCGAGCGGTTCTGGCTCGTCCGCGACTACCTGCCGGAAGTGGCCTCGTACGACGACCTCCGGGCCGTCCCCGTCGACCAGCTGCTCGACCTGCTCGGCGGCGGACGCCAGGAACCGGTCCCTGTCCCCCACGACTGCGTCGACGGCTTCGGCGCCGCGTACTGGCGTCGCCCGGACGCCTACCTCGACCCGCAGGTACGCGCGGGTGTCTCCATGCTGGCCCAGACCGGCGACGACGCGCTCGCGCCGGGGCTGAACCGGCTCGCGGACGACCTGAGGACCGGCCGCTGGCAGACGCGCAACGCCGAGCTGCTCACGCTCGGGACGATCGATGTCGGTTACCGGCTGCTCGTGACCGACCTGGGACCGTCCGCGGCCTAGGAACCGGCTTCGTCCCCGGAATCCCGGTCGCCGGGTCTCCGTGACCAGACATCACGCGCGCGCCTGAACAGCCCCTCCGAGACCCGCTGCCGGTGGCCGTGCACGCGCGGGTCGTCCGTGACGTCGTACCGCTTCACATACGCGCCCAGGAACGCCTGGAGCGTGGCGACCGCCGGGATGGCGACCAGCGCGCCGACGGCGCCCAGGAGGGCGGTGCCGGCGATGACCGAGCCGAAGGCCACGGCGGGATGGACGTCGACGGTCTTCGAGGTCAGCTTGGGCTGGAGCATGTAGTTCTCGAACTGCTGGTAGACCACGACGAAGATCAGCACCCACAGCGCGTACCAGGGATCGACCGTGAACGCGATCAACATCGGCAGGGCGCCTGCGAGATACGTGCCGATCGTCGGGATGAACTGCGAGACCAGGCCCACCCAGACGGCGAGCACGGGCGCGTTGGGCACTCCCAGCGCCTGCAGCAGGATGTAGTGCGCGATGCCGGAGATCAGCGCCATCACACCGCGCGAGTACAGGTAGCCGCCGGTCTTGTCGACGGCGATCTCCCAGGCGCGCAGCACCTCGGCCTGCCGGGCGGGCGGCAGGACGGAGCAGAGCGCGCGGCGCAGTCGCGGGCCGTCCGCGGCGAAGTAGAACGAGAACAGTGTGATCGTCAGCAGCTGGAAGAGCCCCCCGAGGACCTGTGCGGACAGGTCGAGGACACCGGTGGCGCTGTTCTGCACGTAATTGCGCAGCCAGTCGGACTTGAGCAGGCCCTCCTGGACGTCGATCCGCTTCAGATCGGTGTGGAAGTGCGTGTTGATCCATCTGATGACGGAGTCGATGTAATCGGGGAAGTCCTCGACGATCTTGATGATCTGCCCCGCGAGCATCGACCCGAGCAGGGTGATGAACCCGGCGGACACGATCATCACGGCGAGGAAGACGAGGAAGGTGCCGACCCCTCGGCGTATCCCGCGCGAGGCCATCCAGCTCACCGCGGGTTCGATGGCCAGGGCCAGGAAGAACGCGATCAGGATGTTGATCAGCAGCCCGGTGAGCTGGTGGAAGGCCCATGTGCTCAGCTGGAAGGCGGCGTAGAGGCCGAGCGTGAGCACCACGGCACGCGGCAGCCAGCGCGGCATGCGCGCGTTCGCCCCGGCGTCGCCGTCGGCCGGGGGCCGGGCGGGCGGCGTCGTGCCGAGGGGGGACGCGTGCTGGGGGACCTCGCCGGTCTCGTCAGTGGGTGCCACGGTGCAAGTTTCGCCTACGCCGCTGACAATCCGCTCCCCCCCTGCGATCTTCGTGACCGGTCAGCGCTTCTCTTGCGGCACGTTCATGACGGTGCACACCACACGCCACACGTCCTTGGCGTCCCAGCCGGCGTCCAGGGCCTCGTACACCGTGCGCCCGCCGAGCTCGGCCATGACGTGGTCGCGCGCGAAGGTGTCGTCGTACCCCGGACCGAAATGGTCCGCCATCCGCTGCCAGAAGACCGTCAACCGCATGAACCCAGTATCCCGCCCCTGGGGGTGGGCCTCGGCCGGGACCGCTTGCCGAGACCGCTTTCCGCCCTACGGTCTGACGCATGGCCGAAACAGGAGCTTCCCCACTCCCCCCGACGCCCCAGGCGCACTCCCCGCTCTTCCGCGCCGAGCACTTCGTCTGGCTCACCGCGCGCGTGCTGGAACAGCGTCTCTTCGCCCACCACTTCCTGAACGGCGACGCCGACCCGGTGGAGACCGCGCTGGACGCGTACCGCAACGAGGACGGCGGTTACGGCCACGCCCTGGAGCCCGATCTGCGCGGCCCGGTCAGCCAGCCCCTGCACACCGGGCACGCCCTGCGCGTCCTGGACGCCATCGGACGCTGCGGGGGCCGGCGCGTGGAGCAGGTGTGCCGCTATCTGACCTCGGTCTCCACCGCGGACGGCGCCCTGCCGGCGATCCTTCCGGGCCAGCGCGGCTATCCCACGGCCCCCTTCATCACGATCGTCGACGACCCGCCCAGCGCCCTCCTCGCCACCGGCCCGGTCGTCGGCCTGCTGCACCGCAACGAGGTGTGGCACGCCTGGCTGTTCCGCGCCACGGACTTCTGCTGGCACGCGGTCGAGTCCCTGCGGCAGTCCCACCCGTACGAGGTCCAGGCCGCCGTCGCCTTCCTGGACTCCGCTCCCGACCGCCCGCGCGCGGAGGCGGCCGCGGACCGACTGGGCCGCCTGGTGCGCGAAACCCGGCTCGCGGCCCTGGACCCCGAGCACCTGGACACCCACCCCGTCTCGCCGGGCTACGCCCCCGGCGAGCACCACTTCCCGCACGACTACGCCAGGACGCCGTACTCGCTGGCGCGCGCGTGGTTCACGGACGAGGAGATGGAGCGCTCCCTGGACTTCCTGGCGGCAGCACAGGACCAGGACGGCGGCTGGCCGATCCGCTGGCGCCAATGGGCGCCCGGCACGGCCCTGGAGGCCCGCCCCATGGTGACGATCGAGGCGCTGCGCACCCTCAGGGCGTACGGCCGCTCGATCGGCTGAGCTCACCCGCCCAGGGCCCGGACGCCCGCCGTGACCACCACGGCCGCCGCGACGACGAGCAGGAAGGGAGCACGCAGCAGCAGCGCCACCGCGGCCGCGGCAACCCCCGCAAGCCTGGCGTCCAGCACCAGCTCACGCCCGTCGGCAAAGGTCTGCTGGGCCGTGAGAGCGGCCAGCAGTGCAACCGGTAGCAGCGCGGCCAGCCGCTTCACCAGCGGCCGCTCCAGAGCACCGGCAGGAACGAGCAGCCCGACGAGCTTGACGACGTAACACCCCAGGGCCGTGACACCGATCGCGATCCAGACGTTCATCGTTCCCCCCGCCCACCCTGCCGACGGCCCTCGGCCCACAGCACCACGGGCGCCGCGAGAGCGGCCGCCAGCACCGGCACCCCGGCAGGCAGCACGGGCAGCAGCCCGAGCCCCAGCAGCACGGCAAGCCCGGCGACGGCACGCTCGGTGCCGCTCTTGAGCATCGGCGCGAGCAACGCGAGGAACACGGCAGGACCGGCGGCATCGAGCCCCCAGGCGTCGGTGTCCCCGATGGCCTCGGCCCCGAGCGCGCCCAGCAGGGTGGTGAGATTCCACAGCACATAAAGACTCAGCCCCGTGACCGCGAACCCGATCCGCACCTGCCGCCGCCCCTTCTGGGCCAAGGCGACAGCCGCCGTCTCGTCGATCACCCACTGAGCGGCGAACGGCCGCACCACGCGCGGGAGCGCCAGCAACTGCGACAGACGAAGCCCGTAGAAGGCGTTGCGCACCCCGAGGAAGAAAGCCCCGGCAGCCGCTGTCAGCGGATTCCCACCGGCGGCCAGCGCCCCCACGAGCGCGAACTGAGAGGCCCCGGTGAACACCAGAAGACTGAGCGCACACGTCTGCATCACGGTGAGCCCGCTCCCCGCCGAGGTCACCCCGAAGGCGAACCCGGACAACCCCACGGCGACCCCGACCCCGAGGGCGTCCCGTACGACGGCCGCATCCGTCTTCCGCCCGTCACCGGCGGCTATGTCCACGAAAGCTGTCTGTTCTCCCACACACCGGACGCTAGACGAGGCCCCGTCCGACGTCTTGTACGTTCTTGCGCTCACGCTGGTAGGCCCCGGGCGGCACCCCGACGATCCGCGAGAAGTGCCGATTCAGATGCGGCTGATCACTGAACCCCACGGCGACGGCGGCCTCCCCCGGCGTTGTACCCCGGTCCAGCAACAGCCGAGCCCGCCGCACGCGCGCGTCGGTGAGCCAGGCATGCGGCGGCATCCCGTACAGATCCCGAAAGGCCCGCAACAACGCGAACGACCCGACACCGAGCTCCTGCGCCAACGCTTCCAGGCTCGGCGGCTCGGCCATCCGCTCCTCCAGCAAGCCACGCGCGCGAGCAGCCACCCGAGCCCCCGCCGACCGCACCTCCCGCTGCGGCAGCACCCCACCGTTCAGCCGCAGCAGCCGGGTCACGGCAACCCGCAGCAAGGTGTCGGCGGCCAGCGCGTTGCCCTCGTCAGCGGCCCGCAACACCTGATGCACCAACCCCACCGCGTACGGATCATCAAGAACCGGATCGACGAACCCCGGGGTCCCACGCATCGAGGTGGTCTCGGCAGCGATCCCGGCCACCACCTCACGCGACGGATACACAGCCCCGTACCGCCACCCCTCGGGCACCCCCGCCCGCCCGGTATGCACCGTATCCGGATTGACCAGAGCAAGCGCCCCGGCCCCCGCGTACCGATCAGCACCCCGATAGTGAAAGACCTCGACCCCGTCCGCGATGGCGGCGATCACGAAGCTCTCATGGGTGTGCCGCACAAAGTTCTTCCGCACATACCGAGCCCGCAGCAGATCAACCCCGGGCAACTCGGCATACCGCCAATGCCGCGCCCGCTCACCCGAACCTGCCATACGGACCATTGTCCGCCAGCCAGCACGAACCGAACGGCGAGCGGAACGCGCACCCCCGCGCCGAGGCCCCGCCCCCCAACGAACCGTCCGCCTGGCACCTGCACCCCCACGAGCCCGCACGAATCCCCAGCTCACCGGCCGTTGTCAGTCCCCGGGTGCAGGATGGACGCATGGTCAGCTCCACACACCGAGCCCTGGACGGCTTCTCCCCCGCGACCCGCGGCTGGTTCACGGGAGCCTTCGACGCGCCCACCGCGGCCCAGGCAGGCGCATGGACGGCCATCAAAGAGGGCTCGGACGTCCTGGTGGTCGCCCCCACCGGCTCCGGCAAAACCCTCGCCGCCTTCCTGGCCGCCTTGGACGACCTGGCCTCCACACCCCCACCCGCCGACCCCAGGAAACGCTGCCGAGTCCTCTACGTCTCCCCCCTCAAGGCCCTCGCGGTCGACGTAGAACGCAACCTCCGCAGCCCCCTCACCGGCATCCGCCAGGAATCCGTCCGCCTGGGCCTGCCCGAACCCGAGGTGAAGGTCGGCATCCGCTCAGGAGACACCCCGGCGGCCGAGCGCCGCGCGCTGTCCACCCGCCCCCCGGACATCCTGATCACCACCCCGGAGTCCCTGTTCCTGATGCTGACGTCCGCGACCCGAGACGCGCTGACCGGCATCGAAACAGTGATCCTCGACGAGGTCCACGCGGTGGCCGGCACGAAGCGGGGCGCCCACCTCGCCCTCTCCCTGGAGCGCCTGGACGAACTCCTGCCCAAGCCGGCCCGCCGCATCGGCCTCTCCGCGACCGTCCGCCCGGTCGACGAGATCGCCCGCTACCTCTCCCCCCGCCGCAAGGTGGAGATCGTCCAGCCGAAGTCGGGCAAGGAGTTCGACCTCTCGGTAGTGGTCCCCGTGGAGGACCTAGGCGAACTCGGCGGCTCCCCCGTGGCCGACGGCACCGAGGGCGCGGAACGCCCCTCGATCTGGCCGCACGTCGAGGAGCGCATCACCGACCTCGTCCAGGCCCACCGCTCCACCATCGTGTTCGCCAACTCCCGCCGCCTCGCGGAACGCCTCTGCAACCGCCTCAACGAGATCGCGTACGAGCGGGCGACCGGCGAGCCCCTGGCGGAGCACCACGCCCCCGCCGAGCTGATGGGCGGCTCGGGAGCGGCCCGGGGCGCACCCCCGGTCATCGCCCGAGCCCACCACGGCTCGGTCTCCAAGGAACAGCGCGCCCTGGTCGAGGAGGACCTCAAGGCCGGCCGCCTCCCCGCGGTGGTCGCCACCTCCAGCCTGGAACTCGGCATCGACATGGGCGCGGTGGACCTGGTCGTCCAGGTCGAATCACCCCCCTCCGTGGCCTCCGGTCTGCAACGCGTGGGCCGCGCGGGCCACCAGGTCGGCGCGGTCTCCACCGGCGTGGTCTTCCCGAAGTACCGCGGCGACCTGGTCCAGGCCGCGGTCGTCACCGAGCGGATGCGCACCGGCTCCATCGAGTCCCTCAAGGTCCCCGCCAACCCCCTGGACGTCCTGGCCCAGCAGTTGGTCGCTATGACGGCGCTGGACACCTGGCAGCTCGACGACCTGCTCGCCACGGTCCGCCGGGCGGCCCCCTTCGCCTCGCTCCCCGAGTCGGCCTTCACCGCGGTCCTCGACATGCTCGCGGGCCGCTACCCCTCCGACGCCTTCGCGGAACTGCGCCCCCGCGTCGTCTGGGACCGCGTCGCCGGCACCGTCACCGGCCGCCCCGGCGCGCAGCGCCTCGCGGTCACCTCCGGCGGCACCATCCCGGACCGCGGCCTCTTCGGCGTCTTCCTCGCCGGTGCCGACCCCAAGAAGGGCGGCGGAAGGGTCGGCGAGCTGGACGAGGAGATGGTCTACGAGTCGCGCGTGGGCGACGTCTTCACGCTGGGCACCAGTTCCTGGCGTATCGAGGACATCACCCGCGACCGCGTCCTGGTCTCCCCGGCCCCCGGCGTCCCGGGCAGGCTGCCGTTCTGGAAGGGCGACCAGCTGGGCCGCCCGCTCGAACTCGGCCGCGCGGTCGGCGCGTTCCTCCGGGAAGTCGGCTCGATGCCCAAGGAGAAGGCCCGCCCCCGCCTACTCGCGGCAGGCCTGGACACCTGGGCGGCGGACAATGTTCTCGCGTACCTCGACGAACAGCGCGAGGCCTGCGGCCACATCCCCGACGACCGGACGATCGTCGTGGAGCGCTTCCGCGACGAACTCGGCGACTGGCGCGTCGTCGTCCACTCCCCGTTCGGCGCCCAGGTGCACGCCCCCTGGGCCCTCGCCCTCGGCGCCAAGCTCTCCGAGCGCTACGGCATGGACGCCCAGGTGATGCACGCGGACGACGGCCTCGTCCTGCGCCTCCCCGACGCCGACCTGATGGGCCTGGACCTGCTGGACCAGGAACCGATGAAGCTGGGCACGGAGTACGACGCCGACCAGGCCCCCGTAGGCGCTGCGGACGTCGTCTTCGACAAGGGCGAGGTCGACCAGATCGTCACCGACCAGGTCGGCGGCTCCGCCTTGTTCGCGTCCCGGTTCCGCGAATGCGCGGCCCGCGCGCTGCTGCTGCCCCGCCGCAGCCCCGGCAAGCGCACCCCGCTGTGGCAACAGCGTCAGCGCGCCTCTCAACTCCTGGAAGTGGCGAGTGAGTTCGGCTCGTTCCCGATCGTCCTGGAGGCGGTCCGCGAGTGCCTCCAGGACGTCTTCGACGTCCCCGGCCTCGTCGAGCTGATGGGCGACCTGGAGTCCCGCAAGGTCCGCCTCGTCGAGGTCACCACCCCCGAGCCGTCCCCCTTCGCCCGCTCCCTCCTCTTCGGTTACGTCGCCCAGTTCCTGTACGAGGGGGACTCCCCGCTCGCGGAGCGCCGCGCCGCGGCCCTGTCCCTCGACTCCCGTCTGCTGGCGGAGCTGCTCGGCCAGGCGGAGCTGCGCGAGCTGCTGGACGCCGAGGTCCTGACGGAGCTGGAGCGGGAACTCCAGTGGCTCACCGAGGACCGCCGCGCGAAGGACGCCGAAGGCGTCGCGGACCTCCTCCGGCTCCTCGGCCCGCTCACGGACGCGGAGTTGGCCGAGCGAGGCGCGGAACCGCAGTGGGCGCAGGACCTCGCCAACGCGCGCCGCGCCATCCGGGTCCGTGTCGCCGGCACCGACCACTGGGCGGCGGTCGAGGACGCGGGGCGGCTGCGCGACGCGCTGGGCACCGCCTTGCCGGTCGGCGTCCCGGAGGCCTTCACCGAGCCGGTCAAGGACCCGCTGGGCGACCTCCTCGCGCGCTACGCCCGCACCCACGGCCCGTTCACCTCGGCGACCGCGGCGGCCCGCTTCGGTCTGGGCGTGGCGGTCACGGAGGGCGCGTTGCAGCGCCTCGCCGCGAACGGCCGTGTCGTACAGGGGGAGTTCCATCCGGCGGGCATCGGCCAGGAGTGGTGCAACGCCGCCGTGCTCCGCCGCCTGCGGCGCCGTTCCCTGGCCGCCCTGCGCCATGAACTCGAACCGGTGCCGCCGCCCGCGCTGGCCCAGTTCCTCCCCCAGTGGCAGCACATCGGCAAGGGCCACGGACTGCGCGGCATCGACGGCCTGGTGCGAGCCGTCGAGCAGTTGCAGGGCGCGTCCGTGCCCGCCTCCGCCCTGGAGAAGCTGGTCCTGCCGTCCCGGGTGGCGATCTACACCCCGGCGATGCTCGACGAACTCACCTCCGCCGGCGAGGTGGTGTGGGCCGGAGCGGGCTCCCTGCCCGGCAAGGACGGCTGGGTCTCCCTCTACCTCGCGGATGCGGCCCCCCTCCTCCTGCCGGTCCCGCACCCCCTGGAGCTGACGGCCCTCCACGAGTCCGTCCTCACCGCCCTCTCCGGGGGCTACGGCCTGTTCTTCCGCCAGATCGCCGACCAGGTCCGCGCGACCACCCACCCCGACGCCACCGACCCCCAACTCGCCGACGCTGTCTGGGACCTGGCCTGGTCCGGCCGCCTCACGAACGACACCCTCACGCCCATGCGCTCCCTGCTGGGCTCGGGCCGCACGGCAGGCTCCACGGCCCACCGCGCCAAGCGCACGATCCCGCGCGGCCGCTACGGCTCCCTCACGGCCGCCGCCCGCCCGGCGTCCCGCACCGGCCCGCCCACCGTCGCCGGCCGCTGGTCCCTGCTGCCCGCCCGCGAGCCCGACCCCACCCTGCGCGCCCACGCCCTGGCCCGCACCCTCCTCGACCGACACGGCGTGGTGACCCGGGGCGCGGTCTCCGCGGAGGGCGTCGAGGGTGGCTTCTCGGCGACGTACCGCATCCTGTCCGCCTTCGAGGAGACCGGTCAGGCCCGCCGCGGCTATGTGGTGGAAGGCCTCGGCGCCGCCCAGTTCGCGATGGACGGCGCCGTGGACCGCCTCCGCGCGGTGGCGAACGCCCGCGAACGAGGCCAGACCGACGCCACGGCCCCGGCGACCGACGACTTCACCCCGTACGCCGACTTCAGCACTCCGGAGCCCGGCGCCGACTTCTGGCAGACCGCCGCAGACCAGACCCCCCTGGGCCTCGACGACACCTACGACCCGCTGCCCCCGGCCCAGTCCTCCACCTCACGCGACCACTACGTCTCCCCCCGCGACTACCGCGACCAGCACGCCCCCTCGCGCGCCCCCCATCGCCGCGACCGCCCCTCCCCCGACACCCGAGCCGTCGTCCTGGCAGCCGCCGACCCGGCGAACGCCTACGGCGCCGCCCTCCCCTGGCCCGAGCCCCCGACCGGCGCCGGGCACAAGGCAGGCCGCAAGGCGGGCTCCCTGGTGGTCCTGGTCGACGGCGAGCTGACGCTCTACATGGAGCGAGGCGGCAAGACCCTCCTTGCCTGGCCCGAGGACCCGGACACCAAACCCACCGACGACCCCCGCCTCCAGGCAGCAGCCGACGCCCTGGCGGCGGCCGCCCGAGCCGGCTCCCTGGGCACCGTCACAGTGGAACGCATCAACGGCACCTCGGCCCTGACATCTCCCCTAGGCACCCTCCTGGAGGGGGCAGGCTTCATCGCCACGCCAAGGGGCCTACGCCTACGCGCCTGACATGCTCCACCCCATCGACCCTCACCTCGTTCACGGACGGCCGGGCCAGCCCCCCTAGGGGCGCGGGGAACTGCGCGACCAGCCACAACCAACCCGCACCCGCCACACGACAGCAGCACCCGCCACACGACAGCAGCACCCCCCTAGGCGCCGCCCACCCACCGGCGCCCACCCGCCACCCCATGCCACCCTTGACCCATGCCCGAAGGAGACACCGTCTGGCAGACAGCGACCCGCCTCCACAACGCCCTCGCCGGCCAGACACTCACCCGCAGCGACCTCCGCGTCCCCAAGTTCGCGACAGCGGACCTCACCGGCCGCACCGTCCTGGACGTCACCCCGCGCGGCAAACACCTCCTGACCCGCATCGAGGGCGGCCTGACCCTCCACTCGCACCTCAAGATGGACGGCTCCTGGAAGGTGTACGCCAACGGCCGCCGCTGGACCGGCGGCCCCGCCCACCAGATCCGCGCGATCCTCGGCAACGCCGACCGGACCGCCGTCGGCTACCGCCTCCCCGTCCTGGAGCTCCTCCGCACCAGCGACGAGGACCGCGTCGTAGGCCACCTCGGCCCCGATCTCCTGGGCCCGGACTGGAACCCCGACCGCGCCCTCGCCAACCTCCTCGCCGACCCGGCCCGCCCGCTCGGCGAGGCCCTCCTCGACCAGCGCAACCTCGCCGGGATCGGCAATGTCTACAAGAGCGAGCTCTGCTTCCTGCTGGGCGTGACCCCCTGGCTCCCGGTAGGCGGGCTCCCCGCCGACCGCGCCGCCAAGCTCCCCGCGCTCGCCAAGAAGCTCCTGGAGGCCAACCGCGACCGCCCGGTCCGCACCACCACGGGCCGCCACGGCCACGACCTCTTCGTCTACGGCCGCGCCGGCATCCCCTGCCTCCGCTGCCGCACCCCCGTCCGCGTCGCCAACCAGGGCGACGGCTCCCGCGAACGCCCCACCTACTGGTGCCCGACGTGCCAAGCGGGACCCGCCCCGGGCACCACCTCACGCCGCGGAGCTCCACACCGTACGACTAATTGACGGACCGTCAGAAACCCTCGTACCGTCCCCCCATGACCGTCAGCGCGTACGACCTCACCGGACGCACCGCCTTCGTCACCGGCGCCGCCGGCGGTATCGGCCGCGCCTCAGCGGTCCTGCTCGCCGAAGCGGGCGCCACCGTGCACTGCGCCGACCGCGACGCACCGGGCCTGCACGAGACGGCGACCCTGATCAAGGACGCGGGCGGCACCGCCCGCACCCACCACCTCGACGTCACGGACCGGGACCAGCTCCGCGAGGCCATCGCCTCCTGCGGGCAGCTGGACATCCTGGCCGCGATCGCCGGCATCATGCACAGCAGCCCGGTCCTGGACACGAAGGACGAGGATCTCGACCGCGTCCTGAACGTCAACTTCAAGGGAGTGCTGTACGCCTGCCAAGAGGCGGCCCGCCTCATGATCGCCCGGGGCATCCGGGGCAGCATCGTCACCATGGCCTCGGGTGCCGTCGACACCGGTGGACCCGGCCTGCTCGCCTACGGCGCGGCCAAGGCGGCGGTCGTCCAGCTGACGAAGACCCTGGCGAACGAGGTCGGCCGGCACGGCATCCGGGTCAACGCCGTCGCCCCGGGCTGGATCCGCACGCCGATGACGGACCGGCACGGCGCGGACCAGGAGCGGACCGAGGCGCTGATGGCCCGTATGTCACCACTGGGCCGGGTAGGCCAGGCCCCCGAGGTCGCCCACGCGGTGCTGTACCTGGCGTCCGACGCCGCGTCCTTCACGACGGGCCAGATCCTCCGTCCGAACGGCGGGGTGGCGATGCCGTGGTGACGCCGCTCGGTGCGGCCCGCATCGCCGTACCGCGCCAGGCCGCCCGCCACCGCCCCACGGCGAGCGCCCCGGCCGCCCGCCCCCTCGGCACACAGTGCACCGGCAGCAGGCTCAACCCCCACCCACCGGCGGCGACAGCACCCTCCAGCACCCCGGCGTCGGAGGCCAGCGCCAGGCGCAGCACAGCCCACCACCACACCGCGCCCAGCGTGACGGCCACCCCCCACCGCGTTATCGGACGGCCCACGACCCCACCTCCAGCCCGCAGTCCCCGAAGCCCTCAGGGCACCCGACAGAACCACAGCACCCGACGCTAGGTCCTGGCCCCGTCCGCCGACAGGGCGCACCAAGGGCACACCGAGGCACCCCCAGCCGCCGCCTCACCCGTTCTCGGCCTGGAACATCCAGTGATGCTTCTCCAGATCCGCCGTGATCCCGATGAACAGATCCTGGCTGACGGGGTCGGCGTCCCCGGTGGCGGCCACCCGCTCCCGCATCCGCCCGATCACCGCGCCCAGCGCGTCCACCAGCGTCCCCACCGCGTCCGCGTCCTTGATCCACCCCTCGGACACCGCTCCGATGCCGCTGCCCGCCGCCACGGTGGCCGCGCGCCCGTCGGGCGGGACGCCCAGCGCGGAGGCTCGCTCGGCGACGGTGTCGGAGTGGGTGCGCGCGATGTCCACGACCTCGTCGAGCTGCAGGTGCACGGACCGGAACCGGGGCCCGACCACGTTCCAGTGGATCTGCTTCGCCACGAGGGCGAGGTCCACCAGATCGACGAGGGCCCCTTGCAGGGCCTCGGCCACGGTCTTCAGGTCCGCGTCGGACAACGGGCTCTTCACGACGTACATGCGCATGCTCCGATTCCTGTACGGCTACACGGCCCCGAGCCCCGTCCGTCCCACGATGCACGAAAGCCCCGGCCGACGCCTCTCCAGATGTTCGGAGAGGCCCGGCCGGGGCTTCGCACACTTCGCAGAGTGCTTTGCACTTCTCAGTGCATCGTCAGCTCGTCCTCGAGCGGAACCCGAGGACATAGGCGCGTGACGCTCAGGCGGCGACGACGTCCACTGCCTCGGCGGGTGCCTTGATGGTCACCCGTTCCGGTGGCACACCGGTCACCGACACCGAACCCAGCATCGGGCGTACCGGCGTGGGTACGGACTCGCTGGGGGTGGCCGCAGCGGACTGGGCCAGCTCGGCGAGGGCGAGCTCGTCGCTCACTTCCCGCATCAGTTCGGACATCCGTACGTCCAGCGCGTCGCAGATGGCGGAGAGCAGCTCGGAGGAAGCCTCCTTCTGCCCCCGCTCCACCTCGGAGAGATAGCCGAGTGAAACTCGGGCGGACGAGGAGACTTCGCGCAGAGTACGGCCCTGGCGTTGGCGCTGCCGACGCAGCACGTCACCCAACAGGCGACGGAGCAGAATCATCGGTGGCTCCCTCCTCGGACCGCGTAGCCGCATCCTTCACGCCCCACCGTACCGCCTTGCGCCGCGGCCGTGCGGGGAGCGATGTCGTGTTCACTCAGGGCTGCAAACATCAAAACCCCCCGTTCCGTTCCGTATCCTGTGCCCGCTCATTCCCGGTCTGTTCGCCCGCAAGCTCCTGAAGGAGCAGTGCGAGTACGCTCCGTACACTCTCCATACGAATTTCCGCGCGGTCGCCGTTCAACCGCAGTGAGGCGACTTTCCCGCCATCCGAGAGGCCCGGACCGGGTCCGTCGACCGCCACGTAGACCGTTCCGACGGGCTTTCCGTCCTGTTCTTCCGGTCCTGCGACTCCCGTGGTCGCGACGCCCCAGTCGGCACCGAGCGCCTTGCGTACGCCGACCGCCATCTGGGCCGCGACCTGCGGATCCACCGCTCCACGCGCCGCCAGCAGGCCGGCGTCGACACCGAGCAGTTCATGCTTCAGTTCGGTGGCGTAGGCCGTCACCGAGCCGCGGAAGGCCTGGGAGGCCCCGGGCGCCGCTGTGATTTCCGCCGCAACCAATCCACCGGTGAGGGACTCGGCGACCGCGAGCGTCTCGCCCTTCACCGTCAGTAGTCGCACCACTTCAGTGGCCGGGGAATTCACGCTTCCGACTCCTCCAACGCCGCCTCGCGCTCGGCGATTCCCTGCCTGCGCAGCACAATGGCCTGTCTCACATAGTCGAGTCCGGTCGCCACGGTCAGGACGACCGCCACAGCCATCACCCAGAATCTCGCGGTCGCCAGCCACCCCGTCAGCGCCAGGATGTACATACCGACCGCGATGCCCTGCGCGAGGGTCTTCAGCTTGCCGCCGCGGCTCGCCGGGATGACGCCGTACCGGATGACGATGAAACGCAGCAGCGTGATCCCGAGTTCCCGGCCGAGGATGACCGCGGTCACCCACCATGGGAGGTCGCCGAGCGCGGAGAGACAGATCAGCGCCGCCCCCATGATCGCCTTGTCGGCGATGGGGTCGGCGATCTTCCCGAAGTCGGTGACGAGGTTGTACGTGCGGGCCAGATGACCGTCGAAGAGGTCGGTGATCATGGCGACGGAGAAGGCGGCCCAGGCGAACGAGCGCCACGCGGGATCGTGTCCGCCGGCGGCCAGCATCAGGGCGACGAAGCCCGGCACCAGCAGGAGCCGGATCATCGTCAGGATGTTGGCGATGTTCCAGAGGCTGGCCTGGTTGACGGCCGCGGCCGCGATCTTGCCGCCGCGCGCGGGCCTGTCGCCGTGGTCGGTACCGGACGCATCCCGCTGCGAAGGACCCGTCTTGGAGGGGCCGCTCGCAGCGGATGCCGGTACTCCGGTCATCTGCCCGCCTCCTCACTACACGCGAGCGAGCCCGTCACCGGCTCGGCCACCAGGTCGACACCTTCGGTGCCGACCACCTTCGCCTCGACGATACGGCCGACGCCGAGCCCCTCGCCGCTCGTGAGCAGCACCTGGCCGTCCGTCTCGGGCGCCTGGTGCGCACCGCGCCCGTACACGCCCTCCTCGTCCACGGACTCCACCAGCACGTGCACGGTCTCGCCCACGCGCTCCTCGGCGCGCTGCGAGACGAGTTCCTCGGCGAGCCGGGAGACACGCGCCAGCCGCTCGGCGACGACGTCCTCGTCGAGCTTGTTGTCGTACGTGGCCGCTTCGGTGCCCTCCTCGTCGGAGTAGCCGAAGACGCCGATGGCGTCCAGCCGCGCGCCGGTGAGGAAACGCTCCAGCTCGGCGAGGTCGGCCTCGCTCTCGCCGGGGAAGCCCACGATGAAGTTGGAGCGCACGCCCGCCTGGGGTGCCTTGCTCCGGATGGTGTCGAGCAGCTCCAGGAAGCGGTCGGTGTCCCCGAAGCGGCGCATGGCGCGCAGCACGTCGGGCGCGGAGTGCTGGAAGGAGAGGTCGAAGTAGGGCGCGACCTTGGGCGTCGACGTCAGTACGTCGATGAGGCCGGGGCGCATCTCGGCCGGCTGGAGGTAGCTGACGCGCACCCGCTCGATGCCGTCGACGTCGGCGAGCTCGGGCAGCAGGGACTCCAGCAGGCGGATGTCGCCCAGGTCCTTGCCGTAGGACGTGTTGTTCTCGGAGACCAGCATGATCTCCTTGACGCCCTGCTCGGCCAGCCAGCGCGTCTCGTTGAGCACGTCCGAGGGGCGCCGGGAGATGAACGAGCCACGGAAGGACGGGATGGCGCAGAACGTGCAGCGCCGGTCGCAGCCGGAGGCGAGCTTCACCGAGGCGACCGGGGAGCCGTCCAGACGGCGGCGCAGGGGCGCGCGCGGGCCGGAGGACGGAGCGATCCCCTCCGGAAGGTCCACGGGGCCGTGCCCGGGCAGCGCCACCTCGGCCGCCGACTCCTGGCGCTCGGCGGGGCTGATCGGCAGCAGCTTGCGCCGGTCGCGCGGGGTGTGGGCGGCGTGGATGCCGCCGGACAGGATGGTCTGCAGGCGGTCGGAGATGTCGGCGTAGTCGTCGAAGCCGAGCACGCCGTCGGCCTCGGGAAGGGCCTCGGCGAGGTCCTTGCCGTACCGCTCGGCCATGCAGCCCACCGCCACGACGGCCTGGGTTCTGCCATGGCCCTTGAGGTCGTTGGCCTCCAGGAGGGCGTCGACGGAGTCCTTCTTGGCGGCGTCGACGAAGCCGCAGGTGTTGACGACGGCGACGTCCGCGTCCGCGGCGTCCTCCACGAGGTCCCAGCCGTCCGCCTCCAAGCGGCCTGCGAGCTCCTCCGAGTCCACCTCGTTGCGGGCGCAGCCAAGAGTGACGAGTGCGACGGTACGGCGTTCAGGCATGGGCTCAAGACTACTTTGTCCCACCGACAACGAACGTCGACGGGGTTGGTGAAGATCACCAACCCCGTCGAACACGCGCCGAGCCTCAGCCGACCTGCGGGTCGCCCTTCGTGTACGTCAGGCGCTCCACGGCGCCGGGTGCCCAGTCGTCGTCGATCTTCTTGCCGTTCACATACAGCTGGATCGCCCCGGCGTCACCGAGGACGAGGTTGATCTTCTCGCTGTCCTGGAAGGTTTTCGACTCGCCCTGCTGGAGCAGGCCGTCGAACAGCAGCCGGCCGTTGTGGTCCTTGGCGGAGATCCAGCTCTTGCCGTCGGGGGCGCTGACCTTGACGGTCACCTTGTCCTGAGGAGCCGCCGCGATGGCGCTGTCGGACGGGTCCGGCTTCGGCGACTCGGGCTTCTCGCTCTTCGGGGTGGGCGTGGCGGACTTGCCGGCGGAGGGCGAGGAACCCTCGGCGACCGGCGTCTTGGCACCCTCGTCGCCGCCCTTGAAGGCGGTGAACCCGACGAACCCGATCACGGCCACGATCGCGGCGACCATGGCAGCGGTCCAGTTGGGCCCGCGGCGCTCGGGACGGATGCGTTCCGCCTCGAACAGCGGGGCCGCCGGGGTCGGCGCCGGACGGCCGCCGTGGTCGGCGTCGTACTGGGCGAGGAGGGGGGCCGGGTCGAGGCGTACGGCCTTGGCCAGGGTCCGGATGTGGCCTCGGGCGTAGACGTCCCCGCCGCAAGGGGAGAAGTCGTCCGCTTCGATGGCATGCACGATGGCGATACGGACCCGGGTGGCGTTGCTGACGTCGTCGACGGTCAGCCCGGCCGCGATCCGTGCCTGCTTCAGGGCACGGCCGACGGAGATTCGGGCTTCCTCGCGGTCGTCTTCGAACGGACGCTCGTCTTCAGGGGAGTTGCCGATGGACACGGGGGCGCCTTTCGAGCGTTTTAGCCACCTGTGCTGGAGGTTCAGTCTAGGGGGGGTGCGAAAGGGTGGGGCAACCGGGCGGTGGGACTTTGTACGCCATCGGTATGGCCGGACACGCCGATGGTGGAGCAGCAGCTTTTCGCTTCCCTCAACTTGACGTACGCCGAAGGGAAACGGTTGCTCAATGATCCCTTACGGGTGAGTCACGATCGAACACCCATCGGCGGCCCGCCCGCCCGCGAGGTGACCCTTGCGCCCCGTTTCCGGAGGCGACGTCCCCTTAAGCCTCCCCGCGGATCACCGCGAGCACGCCATCCAGCTCATCAGCCTTCACAAGAACGTCACGCGCCTTGGATCCCTCACTCGGCCCGACGATCCCGCGCGACTCCATCAGGTCCATCAGACGCCCCGCCTTGGCGAACCCGACCCGCAGCTTGCGCTGAAGCATGGAGGTCGAGCCGAACTGCGTGGAGACCACCAGCTCGGCCGCCTGGCACAGCAGGTCCAGGTCGTCGCCGATCTCCTCGTCGATCTCCTTCTTCTGCTTGGTGCCCACGGTGACGTCGTCCCGGAAGACGGGCGCCATCTGGTCCTTGCAGTGCTGGACGACGGCCGCGACCTCGTCCTCGGTGACGAAGGCGCCCTGCATACGGGTGGGCTTGTTGGCGCCCATCGGCAGGAAGAGCCCGTCGCCCTTGCCGATCAGCTTCTCGGCGCCGGGCTGGTCGAGGATGACCCGGGAGTCGGCGAGGGACGAGGTGGCGAAGGCGAGCCGCGAGGGCACGTTGGCCTTGATCAGACCGGTGACGACGTCGACCGACGGCCGCTGCGTGGCGAGCACCAGGTGGATGCCGGCCGCGCGCGCGAGCTGCGTGATGCGCACGATCGAGTCCTCGACGTCGCGCGGCGCGACCATCATCAGGTCGGCGAGCTCGTCGACGATCACCAGCAGATACGGGTAGGTCTTCAGCTCCCGCTCGCTGCCTTCCGGCGTCTTGAGCTTGCCGTCGCGGATGGCCTGGTTGAAGTCGTCGATGTGCCGGTAGCCGAACGCCGCAAGGTCGTCGTACCGAAGATCCATCTCCCGTACGACCCACTGGAGCGCCTCGGCGGCCCGCTTGGGGTTGGTGATGATCGGCGTGATCAGGTGCGGAATGCCCTCGTACGCCGTCAGCTCGACGCGCTTGGGGTCCACCAGGACCATCCGCACGTCCTCGGGGGTCGCGCGGACCATGATGGAAGTGATCAAGCAGTTAATGCACGACGACTTACCGGAACCAGTGGCTCCGGCGACGAGCACGTGCGGCATCTTCGCGAGGTTGGCCATCACATAGCCGCCCTCGACGTCCTTGCCGAGCGCCACCAGCATCGGATGGTCGTCCTCTGCCGCCGCGGCCAGCCGCAGCACGTCACCCAGGTTGACCATCTCGCGGTCGGTGTTCGGGATCTCGATGCCGACCGCGGACTTGCCAGGGATCGGCGAGATGATCCGTACGTCGGGACTGGCGACGGCGTACGCGATGTTCTTGGTCAGCGCGGTGATCCGCTCGACCTTCACGGCGGGGCCGAGCTCGACCTCGTAGCGCGTGACCGTCGGCCCGCGCGTGAAGCCGGTGACGGCCGCGTCGACCTTGAACTCCATGAAGACGTTCTGCAGCGAGGCGACGACCGCGTCGTTGGCGGCGCTGCGCGTCTTGCCGGGTCCGCCGCGCTCCAGCAGGTCGAGCGACGGCAGGGAGTACGTGATGTCGCCGGACAGCTGAAGCTGCTCGGCACGCGGCGGCAGGTCGTCGGGCGCCTCGGGCGCGGGCTTGGTTAGGTCCGCGACCTCGACCTTCAGCTTCTCCTGCTTGGGACGCGCGGCGGGCGCCGGCACCGGGCTCGGCGTCGGTACCGGCGTGGGCGTGGTGTCCTCGCGGTCCCCGACGCTGACCCCCTGGGTGAGGTCGGCGACGATCGGCGACGGCGGCATGCCGTGCAGCACGGCACCGTCGAGCGCGGCAGCGGCGGCCGCGGCGACGTCCACAGCGTCCATCTGCCGGTCCATGTCGGGCTGCGGGACCGCGGAGCGCCTGGGGCGGCCACGACGCCGCGAGAGGGCCTCCTGCTCGGCGCTGTCGGGGTCGTACGCCTCGGGCGCCGAAGCGCGCTTACGCGCGCGTGCGGGCAGCGCCTCGCGCCACTGCTCGTCGTAGCGCTCGTCGTCCGCGGAGAACTCGTCGAACTCGTCCAAGGCCGGGTCGTGCACCACCCCGAGTCGCACGCCGAGCTCCCGCAGCCGCCGCGGAATGGCGTTGACCGGCGTGGCCGTGACGACGAGCAGTCCGAAGACGGTGAGCAGCACGAGCAGCGGTACGGCGAGGACCTCGCCCATGGTGTACGTCAGCGGAGTCGCCGCGCCCCAGCCGATGAGTCCGCCGGCGTCCCTTATGGCCTGCATGCCGTCGCTGCGAGCGGGTGCGCCGCATGCGATGTGGACCTGTCCGAGCACGCCGATGACGAGTGCGGACAGGCCGATGACGATCCGGCCGTTGGCCTCGGGCTGCTCGGGGTGCCGGATGAAGCGCGCGGCGATGACCGCGAGCAGTATCGGCACGAGCAGGTCCAGGCGGCCGAAGGCGCCGGTCACGATGATCTCGACGAGGTCGCCGACCGGGCCGCGCAGGTTCGACCAGGTACCGGCCGCGCAGATCAGCGCGAGGCCGAGCAGCAGCAGCGCGACGCCGTCCTTGCGGTGCGCCGGGTCGAGGTTCTTCGCGCCGTTCCCTATGCCGCGGAACACCGCGCCCACGGCGTGCGCCATGCCCAGCCAGACGGCGCGCACGAGCTTGTAGATGCCGCCGGTCGGGTTCGGCGCCGGCCGCGGAGGCGGCGCGGCCTTCTTCGCCGCGGCCTTCCTGGCGGGCGCCTTCTTCGCCGGAGCCTTTTTCGCGGCGGCCTTCTTCGCCGGAGCCGCCGCCTTCTTCGCGGGCTGCTTCTTGGCAGCGGAGGGACGTGAGGCCATAGAGGTGAGGTTACCGGTGGAGGCGACGACGGACACGTGTGGCGGGTGCTTCACCCGTTCGTGTCGCCCTTGCGGGGGCAGGAAACTGACGTGTGCTCACGCACAACTGAGTCGTGCCGGCGCCTCAGTTCTGGGAAGGCACCGACGACGTGCTACCGGCGCCCGGCTCCAGCGCGTCCAGCGCCCGCCGCAAACCGGTCAGTTTGCGTTCGAGATGCGCCGCCGTGGCGACGGCCGCCGCGTCCGCCGACTCGTCGTCGAGCTGCTTGGACAGCGCCTCGGCCTGCTCCTCGACCGCGGCGAGCCGCGCGGACAGCTCGGCGAGCAGTCCCGCCGGCTCCTTCGACTCGCCGGCCGCCGGGGCCTTGCCGCCGGTGCCGCCCTCCAACTGGAGCCGCAGCAGCGCCGCCTGCTCCCGCAGCTGGCAGTTCTTCATGTAGAGCTCGACGAAGACGGAGACCTTCGCACGCAGCACCCACGGGTCGAAGGGCTTGGAGATGTAGTCGACCGCGCCGGCCGCGTAACCACGGAACGTGTGGTGCGGGCCGTGGTTGATCGCGGTGAGGAAGATGATCGGGATGTCCCGGGTGCGCTCCCGCCGCTTGATGTGTGCGGCGGTCTCGAAGCCGTCCATGCCCGGCATCTGGACGTCCAGCAGAATGACCGCGAAGTCGTCAGTGAGCAGCGCTTTGAGCGCTTCCTCCCCGCTCGATGCCCGCACCAGTGTCTGATCGAGCGCGGAGAGGATGGCCTCCAGCGCCAGCAGATTCTCCGGCCGGTCATCGACCAGGAGGATCTTGGCCTTCTGCACCATGGCCCGCCCTCCTCGCCCCGGATGTGCACCGGGCGCCGCCCCTGAGGACGACTCCCTTTCGCCGCCCGTCCTTGTGCCGGTCATGGTAGCCGCACCCCGCCCGTCGCCACACCCTGTCACCGCGATGTCACTGTGCACGTAGCAGAAACGCAAGCGGGGACCAGAAGGTTCCCCGAATCCCGTACTTCTACACGGCTTCGAGCACACTGAGTCAGCAACTCCGCGTGAACACAGAAGGTTCCCCCGGCATCCCCGCGAAGTCCGACCCGTCCGGTCACGCGACCCTCACGCCGCCCCGACACGCACCCCTCACAATTCCCGCACCGCTTCCACGCGGCGCGCCCCGCACGGGTCCCGCGCCACGCGATCCGCGCAGGCCCCCCACGGGTCCCGCCACACGATCCGCACGGGCCCCGCGCCCCGCGGCCCCGCACCGGCCCCGTCACGCGCCCCGCATCCACTGCTCCATGACCGCGAGCAGGTGATCGGGGTCGACCGGCTTGGTCACGTAGTCGGAGGCGCCCGACTCGATCGCCTTCTCCCGGTCGCCCTTCATCGCCTTCGCGGTCAGCGCGATGATCGGCAGGCCCGCGAACTGCGGCATCCTGCGGATCGCCGTCGTCGTCGCGTACCCGTCCATCTCCGGCATCATGATGTCCATGAGCACGACCGTGACGTCGTCGTGCTGCTCCAGCACCTCGATGCCCTCGCGGCCGTTCTCGGCGTACAGCACGGACAGCCCGTGCTGTTCCAGGACGCTGGTGAGCGCGAAGACGTTGCGGATGTCGTCGTCGACGATGAGCACCTTCTCGCCGCCGAACCGGATACCGCGCCGCACCTCCGTCGCCGGGTTCTGCTCGGTCGCGGACCACCGCTCCTCGGGCCGCTGTTCCAGCTCCGGCAGGGTCCGGCGGCGGCGCCGGAACAGCGCGGCGGCACCGTTCTGCGTCTCCTGGTACGACCGCACCTCGGCCGGCGTCTCGACCTCCACCTCGGACAGCCCGTTGCTCTCCGAGGCGAGCAGCTCACCCGCCTCCAGGGCGGGCATGGGCTGCTGATAGCCCTGCGGCGGCAGTTCGCTCGGGTGCAGCGGCAAATACAGCGTGAACGTCGAGCCGCGCCCGGGCTCGCTCTGGGCGTGGATCTCGCCGCCGAGCAGCTGGGCGATCTCTCGCGAGATGGACAGCCCGAGGCCCGTACCGCCGTACTTGCGGCTGGTCGTGCCGTCCGCCTGCTTGAACGCCTCGAAGATCACCCGCATCTTGCTGGCCGCGATCCCGATCCCGGTGTCGGTGACGGAGAACGCGATCAGACCGGCGTCCGGGTCCCGGAGCGAACCGGTCTCCAGGAGCTGTTCGCGGATCGCGTTCGGCACATCCCGCCCGGCGGGCCGGATGACCAGCTCCACCGCCCCGGAGTCGGTGAACTTCACCGCGTTGGACAGCAGGTTGCGCAGCACCTGGAGCAGCCGCTGCTCGTCGGTGTGCAGCGTGGCGGGCAGCTCCGGCGACACCCGTACGGACAGGTCCAGGCCCTTCTCCGCGGTCAGCGGCCGGAAGGTGGCCTCCACGTAGTCGACGAGCTGGACCAGCGCGATGCGCGTCGGGGAGACGTCCATCTTGCCCGCCTCGACCTTCGACAGGTCGAGGATGTCGTTGATGAGCTGGAGCAGGTCGGAGCCGGCCCCGTGGATGGTCTCGGCGAACTCCACCTGCTTCGGGGTGAGGTTGGAGTCCGCGTTGTCGGCGAGCAGCTTGGCCAGGATCAGCAGCGAGTTGAGCGGCGTGCGCAGCTCGTGCGACATGTTGGCCAGGAACTCGCTCTTGTACCGCATGGACACGGCGAGTTGCTCGGCCCGCTCCTCCAGGACCTGCCGCGCCTCCTCGATCTCGGTGTTCTTGACCTCGATGTCGCGGTTCTGCTGGGCCAGCAGCTCGGCCTTCTCCTCCAGTTCGGCGTTGGACGCCTGGAGGGCCTTCTGCCGGTTCTCCAACTCGGCCGACCGCTCCCGGAGTTGCTCGGTCAGCTCCTGCGACTGCTTCAGCAGCACCTCGGTCTTGGTGTTCACGGAGATGGTGTTGACGCTGGTCGCGATCATCTCGGCGATCTGGTTGAGGAAATCCTTCTGGATCTGCGTGAAGGGAGTGAAGGAGGCCAGCTCGATCACACCGAGCACCTGGCCCTCGAACAGCACCGGAAGGACGATCACTTGCGCCGGAGGCGCCTCGCCGAGCCCGGAGGAGATCTTCAGATAGCCGCTGGGCGCGTTCTCCACGAGGATCGTGCGCTTCTCCTGCGCGGCCGTCCCGATGAGCGCCTCCCCCGGCCGGAAGGACGTCGGCATGGAGCCCATGGAGTAGCCGTACGAGCCGAGCATGCGCAGTTCGTACGAGTCCTCCTGGTCGGCGCCGGCGTCCTTGCCGTCGACCAGGGGCATCGCGAGGAAGAACGCGCCGTGCTGCGCGGAGACGACCGGCGTCAGCTCGCTCATGATCAGCGAGGCGACGTCCGCGAGGTCGCGGCGGCCCTGCATCAGCGCGGAGATGCGGGCCAGGTTGCCCTTGAGCCAGTCCTGCTCCTTGTTGGCGATCGTGGTGTCGCGCAGGTTGGCGATCATCTTGTTGATGTAGTCCTGGAGTTCCTGGATCTCCCCGGACGCGTCCACGTCGATCTTCAGGTTCAGGTCGCCACGGGTCACCGCGGTCGCCACGCGCGCGATGGCACGCACCTGCCGGGTCAGGTTCCCGGCCATCTCGTTCACGGACTCGGTGAGGTCCCGCCAGGTGCCGTCGACGTCACGCACGCGTGCCTGGCCCCCGAGCTGTCCTTCGGTGCCCACCTCGCGGGCGACCCGGGTGACCTCCTCGGCGAAGGAGGAGAGCTGGTCGACCATCGTGTTGATGGTCGTCTTCAGCTCCAGGATCTCGCCGCGCGCGTCGATGTCGATCTTCTTCGTCAGGTCACCCTTGGCGATGGCCGTGGTCACCATGGCGATGTTCCGCACCTGACCGGTCAGGTTGGACGCCATCTGGTTCACGGACTCGGTGAGGTCCTTCCAGGTACCGGCCACACCGGGCACCCGCGCCTGTCCGCCGAGGATGCCGTCCGTACCCACCTCGCGGGCCACCTTGGTGACCTGGTCGGCGAACGAACTCAGCGTCTTCACCATGGTGTTGAAGGTGTCGGCGAGCTGCGCGACCTCACCGCGCGCCTCGATCGTCACCGTCCGCGTCAGGTCGCCGTTGGCGACCGCGGACGCCACCTGGGAGATGTTCCGCACCTGCATGGTCAGGTTGTTGGCCATCAGGTTCACGTTGTCGCTGAGGTCCTTCCAGATGCCGACGACACCCGGCACATGGGCCTGGCCGCCCAGGATGCCCTCGGTGCCCACCTCGCGGGCCACCCGGGTCACCTGCTCGGCGAAGGACGACAGCTGGTCCACCATCGTGTTGACGGTGCTGACGAGTTCGAGGATCTCGCCCTTGGCGTCGACGGTGATCTTCTTCGACAGGTCGCCCTTGGCGACCGCGGTCGTGACCTCGGCGATGTTGCGCACCTGAATGGTCAGGTTGTTCGCCATGAAGTTCACGGACTGCGTGAGGTCCTTCCAGGTGCCGGAGACCCCCTGCACCTCGGCCTGGCCGCCGAGGATGCCCTCGGTACCCACCTCGCGCGCCACGCGCGTGACCTCTTCGGCGAAGGACGACAGCTGGTCGACCATCGTGTTCAGGGTGTTCTTCAGCTCCAGGATCTCGCCGCGCGCGTCCACGGTGATCTTCTGGGACAGGTCACCCCGGGCCACCGCGGTGGCGACCTGCGCGATGTTGCGCACCTGGCCGGTGAGGTTGGACGCCATGCCGTTCACGGAGTCCGTGAGGTCCCGCCACACACCGGCGACGCCGGGCACCTGCGCCTGACCGCCGAGGCGGCCCTCGGTGCCCACCTCGCGGGCCACCCGGGTCACCTGCTCCGCGAACGCGGACAGCTGGTCGACCATCGTGTTGATGGTGTTCTTCAGCTCCAGGATCTCGCCGCGCGCGTCGACGTCGATCTTCTGGGACAGGTCACCCTGGGCCACCGCGGTCGTCACCTGGGCGATCTGCCGCACCTGAGAGGTGAGGTTGCCACCCATGAAGTTGACGGAGTCGGTGAGCTCCTTCCACGTACCCGACACACCGGGTACGACGGCCTGACCGCCCAGGCGGCCCTCGGTGCCCACGTCCCGGGCCATCCGCGTCACCTGGTCCGCGAACGCCGACAGCTGGTCCACCATCGTGTTCACGGTGTTCTTCAGCTGGAGCATCTCGCCGGAGACGTCCACGGTGACCTTCTGCGACAGGTCACCGTTGGCCACGGCCGTGGTCACCTGAGCGATGTTCCTCACCTGTCCGGTGAGGTTCCGGAACGCCGTGTTGACGGAGTCCGTGAGGTCCTTCCAGGTGCCGGCGGCCCCGGGCACCTGTGCCTGACCGCCCAGCTCACCCTCGACGCCGACCTCGCGCGCCACGCGCGTGACCTCGGCACCGAACGACGACAGCTGGTCCACCATCCCGTTGACGGTGTTCTTCAGCTCCAGCATCTCGCCGGCCACGTCGACCGTGACCTTCTGCGACAGGTCACCGCTGGCCACGGCGGTCGTCACGGCCGCGATGTCCCGCACCTGGATGGTCAGGTTCCGGAAGACCGTGTTCACCGAATCGGTGAGGTCCTTCCACGTCCCCGCCGCACCCGGCACGTTCGCCTGCCCGCCGAGCTGCCCCTCGGCACCGACCTCGTTGGCCACGCGCGTGACCTCGTCCGCGAAGATCCGCAGCGTCTCGGTCATCTGGTTGATCGTGTCCGCGAGCTGGGCGACCTCGCCCCGCGCCGACACGGTCACCTTCTGCGACAGATCACCGTTGGCCACGGCCGTAGTCACCTGGGCGATCCCGCGCACCTGGGCCGTCAGATTGCCGGCCATCAGGTTCACCGAATCGGTGAGGTCCTTCCACACGCCGGCCACTCCGGGCACCTGCGCCTGACCGCCGAGCTCGCCCTCGACGCCCACCTCGCGCGCGACGCGGGTCACCTCGGAGGAGAAGGACGACAGCTGGTCCACCATCGTGTTGACAGTGTTCTTCAGCTCCAGCATCTCGCCGGCCACGTGCACGGTGACCTTGCGGGACAGATCACCCTTGGCCACGGCCGTCGTCACCAGCGCGATGTCCCGCACCTGAGCCGTCAGCCGGTACGCCATGGTGTTGACCGAATCCGTCAGGTCCTTCCAAGAACCCGACATCCCGCGCACCTTGGCCTGCCCGCCCAGCTTGCCCTCGGTGCCCACCTCGCTGGCCACGCGCGTGACCTCGTCAGTGAACGTCGACAGCTGGTCGACCAGATTGTTGACAGTCCGCCCGACCTTCAGGAACTCCCCGCGCAGCGGATGCCCGTTCCCGTCCGGCGCCTGCGTCCGCAACTCCATACGCGGCGACAGGTCACCCTCCGCGACCGCGGAGAGCACCCGGCCGACCTCGGAGACAGGTCGTACGAGATCGTCGACCAGCGCGTTGGAGGCGTCGATGGCCGTCAGCCACGACCCCTCACAGGCGCCGATTTCCAGCCGTTCTGTGAGCTTGCCCTCACGGCCCACCATCCGTCGCACCCGGGACAGCTCGCCCGTGAGATGCAGATTACGGTCGGCCACCTCGTTGTAGACCGCCGCGATCTCGGACAGCACGCCGTCGCCGGACACCGTGAGCCGCTTGCGGAAGTTCCCGTCCCGCATCGACACCAGGGCCGCCAGCAGTCGGTTCAGGGCGGCCGTGTCCACCGCGGTGGTCCCACCGCGCGGTTTGCGCTGGTTGTTCAGGGACTGTCCGCCTTTCGCGCGCGTCTTCGTGCCCCGCGTCGCTGCGCCAGACTCCACTGTGTCCCTCCCGCAGGGGTCGACCGTTACTGCTGTGCTCCGGTACTACTGCCCGACGTACCAGTTAATGCTGCTGTGCATCCGTGCCGGATATACCAGGCCGCATCACGGGCTGCTGCCCACTCGCGGCAGATGACACCCGGCCTGCCCGGACCTTCACAAGAAGCTTGCCCAGTGTTTCACCCTGGCTGAACCCGGCCATAACAGTTCGGCAGCTTCGCACATCGTCCGCACACCCTCCGGACGGAAACACTGGTGACCGGCATCCGCACGGACGGCGAAGGTAAGTAACCTTGCATGCGGCTGTCCAGCCGCACCGGTCCGTCCGGCATGGGCGGTGGCACGAGAACGAGCGGGCATCGGAGGGCGGCCGCACACATGACCACCGGAGTGATCCCCGGGGGACAGCCCCCGGACCCCCGGCCGACGGGCGGCCTGCCGCATCAGCGGCACGAGCCGGTCGGCCACGCAGCCCAGCACGTCGACAACAGGCCGAGGAGTTCAGTGATCACCGCGCGCGCGGCCGCCAGCTTCGAGCCCGTCGGGCGATCGGTCGCGAGCGCCCGCTCCTTCGTCCGCGACACACTCCAGGGCTGGGGCTTCGCGGACATCGTCGACGACGCGGTGGTCCTCACCAGCGAACTCGTGACGAACGCCGTGGTCCACGCGGGCACCGCCGCGGACGTCCTGTGTCTACGCAGCGACGACGGCGTACGGATCGAGGTCGCCGACCGCTATCCCGAACGCGAGATCCCTCTCCAGGGCCACCCCGCCACCATGGGCAGCCCCGACCGCGAGGGCGGCCGCGGACTCCAGCTGTGCGCCGCCCTGGCAGCCCGCTGGGGCGTCGACTACACGCCCACGCACAAGCAGGTCTGGTTCCAGCTCGACCTCCCCGAGCGCCCGGTGGGCACCCGCGCCGCCGGCCCGTCCCTCCCCGCCGACCTCCTCCCCCTCGCCGACGGCCGCGTCCGCGTGGCGGTCGTCCAGATCGACCGTACGGCGGCCATCACGGCCTGGAACGAGGACGCGGAGGAACTCTTCGGCTACCCGGCCGAACAGGTCACCGGCAAGCCCCTGACCGACCTCGCGGCCTGGCCGCACACCCCGGGCACCAGCACCGGCATCGCCGAGGCCCTCCAGCTCTCGCGCTGGGAAGGCAGTTACGGCATCCGCGGCGCCAACGGCCGCGTCACCCCGGTGTACGCCTCCCACCTCCGCGTCCGCGACACCGGCGGCGAGCCCTCCACGGTCTGCCTTCTGGTCCGCGACCACGAACGCGCGGTCCTCCAGACGCCGTTGCGCATCCCCGCGTCCGACGCGTCCGGCACCGCCGACGGCCAGAGCGCCGACCCCTTCGAGGTGTTCATCGGCTCCCCGGCCCCGGACGACCTCGACGGCCTCCTCCAGCGCACGGTGGAGCGCGCCCGCGACATGCTCGACGGCGACTCCGCCTTCCTGCTCCTCGCGACCGACGACGAAACGGAGTTGGAGGTCCGCGCCTCCACCGGCCTCCCCTCCGCCCGCCAGCGCTTCGCGCGCGTGCCCGTCGAAGCGGGCCCCGGCCGCTACGGCTCGGCGCGCATGCCGGCCGTCCACGACGACCTGTCGGCGGTCCCGGGCGCGGTCCCCCTCCTCAGCGGCACCGGCATGCGCTCGGTCGTCACGGTCCCCCTGAAGGTCGAGGGCCGCCTCACCGGCTCCCTGGGCGTCGCCGCCGAGGCCCCCGGCAGATACTCGAACGAAGAGGCCCTGCGCCTCCAATTCGCCGCCGACCGCATCGCGTTGGCAGTGGAATCGGCCCGCCTCGGCGAACTGGAGCGCCTGCGCCGAGGCTCTCTCAGCTTCCTGGTCGAGGCCTCCGACCTCCTCGCCGGCACCCTGGACCGCGACCAGACGCTGGCCCTGATGGCCCAGATGACGGTCCCGACCCTCGCCACCTGGTGCGCGGTCTACACGATCGCCGACCAGGCCTCGGAGCCGTACCTGTCGTACGTCCTCCACGAGGACGAGGAACTCATCGACGGCATCAAGTCGTTGCTCTCGAAGATCTCCCCGCCCGACCCGGTCCCCACCCCGGGCGCCCGCGTCTGGTCGGCGCCCGCCGAGGCGGCCCACCAGGCGGCCCTGCGCACCTCCATGCGCAGCCTCGGCCTGGGCGAGCCGATCGGCCGCCTCAGCTCAGGCATCGGCCCCACCCTGGCCACCGCGTCCGCGGTGGGCGGCGAAACAGTGGTCCTCCCCCTCGTCGCCCGCAACCGCGTCATCGGCATGCTGACCCTCGGCAAGCCCACCGACGAACACTTCCGCCAGGAAATCCTGGAACTGGCCGAGGACTTGAGCCGCAGGGCCGCCCTGGCCCTCGACAACGCCCGCCTCTACTCCGAGCGCACCGCCATCAGCCAGTCCCTCCAGCGCAGCCTCCTGCCCCCCGAGCAGCCCGCGATCGAGGGCATCGAGGTCGAGGTCATCTACCGCGCGGCCGGCGAGGGCAACGAGGTCGGTGGTGACTTCTACGACGTCTTCCCCATCCGCGACGGCGTCTACGGCTTCGCCATCGGCGACGTCTGCGGTACGGGCCCCCACGCGGCGGCGGTGACGGGCCTCGCCCGGCACGCCCTGCGCCTGCTCGCCAGGGAGGGCCTGTCGGGCCCGGCGGTCCTGGAGCGCCTCAACTCCGCGATCCTCGACGAGGGCGCCCGCAGCCGCTTCCTGACCCTCCTCTACGGCGAGATGCGCCCCCAGGAGGACGGCAGCGCCGAGATGAAGGTCGTCTGCGCCGGCCACCCCCTCCCGCTCCGCCTGCGCCAGGACGGCACGGTCGAACCGGCCGCCGAGCCGCAGCCGCTCCTGGGCGTCATCGAGGACCTGGAGCTGTACGAGCAGTCGGTCACCCTGGACCCGGGCGACGTCCTCCTCTGTGTCACGGACGGCGTCACCGAACGCCGCGAGGGCACGCGCATGCTGGGCGACGACGGCCTCACCGATGTCCTCACCACCTGCACGGGCCTGACGGCCGGCGCGGTCGCGGCCCGCGTCATGCGCGCGGTCGAGCGCTTCGCCTCGGACGCCCCGTCCGACGACATGGCGATCCTCGCGATGCGCGTCCCCGGCCTGCACAAGGACTGAAAAGGGTACGCAAAAGGCCCCGCCCGATAGGGCGGGGCCTTTCCGTTGGAGCCCCCTAACGGAATCGAACCGTTGACCTTCTCCTTACCATGGAGACGCTCTGCCGACTGAGCTAAGGGGGCCTGTTGCTTTTCCGAGGTTTCCCTCGCGGCAACGGAATAGATCATAGCCCGAACAGACCCGTGCTTCCAAACCCGATCAGAAGGCGGCCTGAAGCAGCCCGCCGAGCGCATTACACGCGCCCACGACCTTCTGCATGTCCCGCTTGGTGAGCGAGGCGTCGACGGGCAGAGCCAGCGTCTCGTCCGCCGCCAGCTCGGTCTCCCGCAAGGACACACACCGCCGGAACTCGGGCAGCCGGTGCACAGGTGTCTTCACCGGCACCCGGCACTCAACTCCCCGCCCACGCAAGGCCCGAGCAAAAGCATCCCGATCGGGCCGCCCGTTCCCGGGCACCCGCACGACGTACTGCTGATAGGTGTGCCCGTCCCCGCCATCAGGAGTCCGGACCCCCTTCAACTTCCCATCCAGATAGGCGGCCCGCTCCCGCCGCTGAGCCACCTCGTCGTACGGCGCCTCCGACTCTCCCTGCTCCAGCACCAGCAGCCCGTGCCGCTGCCCGACACCGTGCAGCGCCGAGATGTCGGCCCGCCGCCCAAACCGGTGTACGACAACCACGGCCGCGGTCCGGGGAGTTACGGCCGCCTCGACGGCAGCCACGTCGAGGCAGTACGTCACCGGGTCTATGTCGGCGAACACCGGAAGCGCACCGGCCAACACGACCGACTCGGCCACCTCGACGTTCCCGAAGGCCGGTACGACGACCTCGTCACCGACTCCGACGCCGGCGGCCCTGAGCATTGCAGCAGTACCCATGCTGCGGATGCTCCTTGCGCAACGTGAACTTCAAGTGACGCAGAACAAAAAAGGGTTGGACCCCGAACCGAAGTTCAGGATCCAACCCTTTGAAGAATTGTTCGGCGGCGTCCTACTCTCCCACAGGGTCCCCCCTGCAGTACCATCGGCGCTGTAAGGCTTAGCTTCCGGGTTCGGAATGTAACCGGGCGTTTCCCTCACGCTATGACCACCGAAACACTATGAAACTGTCAAACAATGCCGCACCATGCCGTGACCAGACATGGGGCTGTTCGTGGTTTCAGAACCAACACAGTGGACGCGAGCAACTGAGGACAAGCCCTCGGCCTATTAGTACCGGTCACCTCCACACGTTACCGTGCTTCCAGATCCGGCCTATCAACCCAGTCGTCTACTGGGAGCCTTACCCCATCAAGTGGGTGGGAATACTCATCTCGAAGCAGGCTTCCCGCTTAGATGCTTTCAGCGGTTATCCCTCCCGAACGTAGCCAACCAGCCATGCCCTTGGCAGAACAACTGGCACACCAGAGGTTCGTCCGTCCCGGTCCTCTCGTACTAGGGACAGCCCTTCTCAATATTCCTGCGCGCGCAGCGGATAGGGACCGAACTGTCTCACGACGTTCTAAACCCAGCTCGCGTACCGCTTTAATGGGCGAACAGCCCAACCCTTGGGACCGACTCCAGCCCCAGGATGCGACGAGCCGACATCGAGGTGCCAAACCATCCCGTCGATATGGACTCTTGGGGAAGATCAGCCTGTTATCCCCGGGGTACCTTTTATCCGTTGAGCGACGGCGCTTCCACAAGCCACCGCCGGATCACTAGTCCCGACTTTCGTCCCTGCTCGACCCGTCGGTCTCACAGTCAAGCTCCCTTGTGCACTTACACTCAACACCTGATTGCCAACCAGGCTGAGGGAACCTTTGGGCGCCTCCGTTACTCTTTAGGAGGCAACCGCCCCAGTTAAACTACCCATCAGACACTGTCCCTGATCCGGATCACGGACCCAGGTTAGACATCCAGCACGACCAGACTGGTATTTCAACGACGACTCCACCCGAACTGGCGTCCGAGCTTCACAGTCTCCCAGCTATCCTACACAAGCCGAACCGAACACCAATATCAAACTGTAGTAAAGGTCCCGGGGTCTTTCCGTCCTGCTGCGCGAAACGAGCATCTTTACTCGTAGTGCAATTTCACCGGGCCTATGGTTGAGACAGTCGAGAAGTCGTTACGCCATTCGTGCAGGTCGGAACTTACCCGACAAGGAATTTCGCTACCTTAGGATGGTTATAGTTACCACCGCCGTTTACTGGCGCTTAAGTTCTCAGCTTCGCAACCCCGAAAGGTCACTAACCGGTCCCCTTAACGTTCCAGCACCGGGCAGGCGTCAGTCCGTATACATCGCCTTACGGCTTCGCACGGACCTGTGTTTTTAGTAAACAGTCGCTTCTCGCTGGTCTCTGCGGCCACCCCCAGCTCGAGGAGCAAGTCCTCTCACCGGTGATGGCCCCCCTTCTCCCGAAGTTACGGGGGCATTTTGCCGAGTTCCTTAACCATAGTTCACCCGAACGCCTCGGTATTCTCTACCTGACCACCTGAGTCGGTTTAGGGTACGGGCCGCCATGAAACTCGCTAGAGGCTTTTCTCGACAGCATAGGATCATCCACTTCACCACAATCGGCTCGGCATCAGGTCTCAGACTATGTGCAGGGCGGATTTGCCTACCCTGCGTCCTACACCCTTACCCCGGGACAACCACCGCCCGGGATGGACTACCTTCCTGCGTCACCCCATCACTCACCTACTAACCGCTTGGTTCGGCGGCTCCACCACTCCCCTCAACTCCGAAGAGATCAGGGCGGCTTCACGGCCTTAGCATCACGATGCTCGATGTTTGACGCTTCACAGCGGGTACCGGAATATCAACCGGTTATCCATCGACTACGCCTGTCGGCCTCGCCTTAGGTCCCGACTTACCCTGGGCAGATCAGCTTGACCCAGGAACCCTTAGTCAATCGGCGCACACGTTTCTCACGTGTGAATCGCTACTCATGCCTGCATTCTCACTCGTCAACCGTCCACAACTCGCTTCCGCGGCTGCTTCACCCGGCAGACGACGCTCCCCTACCCATCACAGCACCCGTTGGGGCTATTGCTGCAATGACACGACTTCGGCGGTACGCTTGAGCCCCGCTACATTGTCGGCGCGGAATCACTAGACCAGTGAGCTATTACGCACTCTTTCAAGGGTGGCTGCTTCTAAGCCAACCTCCTGGTTGTCTGTGCGACTCCACATCCTTTCCCACTTAGCGTACGCTTAGGGGCCTTAGTCGATGCTCTGGGCTGTTTCCCTCTCGACCATGGAGCTTATCCCCCACAGTCTCACTGCCGCGCTCTCACTTACCGGCATTCGGAGTTTGGCTAAGGTCAGTAACCCGGTAGGGCCCATCGCCTATCCAGTGCTCTACCTCCGGCAAGAAACACACGACGCTGCACCTAAATGCATTTCGGGGAGAACCAGCTATCACGGAGTTTGATTGGCCTTTCACCCCTAACCACAGGTCATCCCCCAGGTTTTCAACCCTGGTGGGTTCGGTCCTCCACGAAGTCTTACCTCCGCTTCAACCTGCCCATGGCTAGATCACTCCGCTTCGGGTCTTGAGCGCGCTACTATACCGCCCTATTCGGACTCGCTTTCGCTACGGCTTCCCCACACGGGTTAACCTCGCAACACACCGCAAACTCGCAGGCTCATTCTTCAAAAGGCACGCAGTCACGAGAACACAGCAAGCTGTGTTCCGACGCTCCCACGGCTTGTAGGCACACGGTTTCAGGTACTATTTCACTCCGCTCCCGCGGTACTTTTCACCATTCCCTCACGGTACTATCCGCTATCGGTCACCAGGGAATATTTAGGCTTAGCGGGTGGTCCCGCCAGATTCACACGGGATTTCTCGGGCCCCGTGCTACTTGGGTGTCTCTCAAACGAGCCGCTGACGTTTCGACTACGGGGGTCTTACCCTCTACGCCGGACCTTTCGCATGTCCTTCGCCTACATCAACGGTTTCTGACTCGTCCCACGGCCGGCAGACCGTGGAAGAGAGATCCCACAACCCCGTATACGCAACCCCTGCCGGGTCTCACACGCATACGGTTTGGCCTCATCCGGTTTCGCTCGCCACTACTCCCGGAATCACGGTTGTTTTCTCTTCCTGCGGGTACTGAGATGTTTCACTTCCCCGCGTTCCCTCCACATACCCTATGTGTTCAGGTATGGGTGACAGCCCATGACGACTGCCGGGTTTCCCCATTCGGAAACCCCCGGATCAAAGCCTGGTTGACGACTCCCCGGGGACTATCGTGGCCTCCCACGTCCTTCATCGGTTCCTGGTGCCAAGGCATCCACCGTGCGCCCTTAAAAACTTGGCCACAGATGCTCGCGTCCACTGTGCAGTTCTCAAACAACGACCAGCCACCCATCACCCCGCCACACTCGGCGAGTTCACTGGGGCCGGCATCGAAGTACAGCCATACGGCCGCTACTTCAGACACCCAACAGCGTGCCCGACACCCTCGCCACTCATGATCAGCGTTCCACGCTCCGAAGAGCAGTACTGGCAGCCCGAGATGACTGAAAGTGCCGAATAATCAACGTTCCACCCATGAGCAACCAGCATCGGACATTCGCCGATGTACTGGCCTCTGGACAACCTTGCGGCTGCCTAGAAGTGCTCCTTAGAAAGGAGGTGATCCAGCCGCACCTTCCGGTACGGCTACCTTGTTACGACTTCGTCCCAATCGCTGGTCCCACCTTCGACAGCTCCCTCCCACAAGGGGTTGGGCCACCGGCTTCGGGTGTTACCGACTTTCGTGACGTGACGGGCGGTGTGTACAAGGCCCGGGAACGTATTCACCGCAGCAATGCTGATCTGCGATTACTAGCAACTCCGACTTCATGGGGTCGAGTTGCAGACCCCAATCCGAACTGAGACAGGCTTTTTGAGATTCGCTCCACCTCACGGTTTCGCAGCTCATTGTACCTGCCATTGTAGCACGTGTGCAGCCCAAGACATAAGGGGCATGATGACTTGACGTCGTCCCCACCTTCCTCCGAGTTGACCCCGGCGGTCTCCTGTGAGTCCCCATCACCCCGAAGGGCATGCTGGCAACACAGGACAAGGGTTGCGCTCGTTGCGGGACTTAACCCAACATCTCACGACACGAGCTGACGACAGCCATGCACCACCTGTACACCGACCACAAGGGGGCGACCATCTCTGGCCGTTTCCGGTGTATGTCAAGCCTTGGTAAGGTTCTTCGCGTTGCGTCGAATTAAGCCACATGCTCCGCTGCTTGTGCGGGCCCCCGTCAATTCCTTTGAGTTTTAGCCTTGCGGCCGTACTCCCCAGGCGGGGAACTTAATGCGTTAGCTGCGGCACCGACGACGTGGAATGTCGCCAACACCTAGTTCCCACCGTTTACGGCGTGGACTACCAGGGTATCTAATCCTGTTCGCTCCCCACGCTTTCGCTCCTCAGCGTCAGTAATGGCCCAGAGATCCGCCTTCGCCACCGGTGTTCCTCCTGATATCTGCGCATTTCACCGCTACACCAGGAATTCCGATCTCCCCTACCACACTCTAGCTAGCCCGTATCGAATGCAGACCCGGGGTTAAGCCCCGGGCTTTCACACCCGACGTGACAAGCCGCCTACGAGCTCTTTACGCCCAATAATTCCGGACAACGCTTGCGCCCTACGTATTACCGCGGCTGCTGGCACGTAGTTAGCCGGCGCTTCTTCTGCAGGTACCGTCACTTTCGCTTCTTCCCTGCTGAAAGAGGTTTACAACCCGAAGGCCGTCATCCCTCACGCGGCGTCGCTGCATCAGGCTTTCGCCCATTGTGCAATATTCCCCACTGCTGCCTCCCGTAGGAGTCTGGGCCGTGTCTCAGTCCCAGTGTGGCCGGTCGCCCTCTCAGGCCGGCTACCCGTCGTCGCCTTGGTGAGCCGTTACCTCACCAACAAGCTGATAGGCCGCGGGCTCATCCTTCACCGCCGGAGCTTTCAACCCCCACCCATGCGAGTGGAAGTGCTATCCGGTATTAGACCCCGTTTCCAGGGCTTGTCCCAGAGTGAAGGGCAGATTGCCCACGTGTTACTCACCCGTTCGCCACTAATCCCCACCGAAGTGGTTCATCGTTCGACTTGCATGTGTTAAGCACGCCGCCAGCGTTCGTCCTGAGCCAGGATCAAACTCTCCGTGAATGTTTTCCCGTAATCGGGATGAACACCACGAGAGCGGAACCACCGGAGGAATAATCCGGCAGTTCACAGCGTCCTCGCTGTGTTGTTTCAAAGGAACCTCGCCCCAACCGATCGGCTGGAGACGGGGTATCAACTAATCTGGCGTTGATTTTTGGCACGCTGTTGAGTTCTCAAGGAACGGACGCTTCCTTTGTACTCACCCGAGAGACTCTCTCAGGCTTTCCTCCGGGCTTTTCCCTTCGGTCTTGCGTTTCCGACTCTATCAGATCGTTTCCGGTTCTGATTTCCTCGGTGCTTTCCAGGTTTCCGCTTTCGCGTTTCCCTTTCCGGCGGTTCCGACTTTATCAGAAGTTCTGAGTCGGAATTCCCACCCGCTTCGGGGACTGGTTCCGGCACGCGAGGCGGCCGGGTTCCCGTTCGGGCGGAGCCGTAAACGTACTGGAGCGGGGCGCCTCGATGCAAATCGAGGCGCCCCGCTCCAGGTTCACGCGTACGAGGGCCGACGGACCGTCAGACCTCCACCACCACCGGGAGGATCATCGGCCTGCGGCGATACGTGTCGGAGACCCACTTGCCGAGGGTTCGCCGCACCAGCTGCTGGAGCTGATGGGGCTCGACCACGCCGTCCTGCGCCGAGCGCTCCAGGACCTCCTTGACCTTCGGGATGACGTCGGCGAACGCCGAGTCCTCGATACCCGAGCCACGGGCCTGGACATGCGGGCCACCCGTGATCTTGCCGCTCGACGAGTCGATGACGACGAAGACCGAGATGATGCCCTCGTCACCGAGGATCCTGCGGTCCTTCAGCGCCGGCTCGCCCACATCACCGACCGAGAGGCCGTCGACGTACACGTAACCCGCCTGGACCTTGCCGGAGATCTTGGCCTTGCCCGCGACCAGGTCGACGACGACGCCGTCCTCGGCGATGACGATCCGGTCGTGCGGGACGCCGGTCATGGCACCGAGCTCGGCGTTGGCCCGCAGGTGGCGCCATTCGCCGTGGACCGGCATCAGGTTCTTCGGGCGGCAGATGTTGTAGAAGTACAGCAGCTCGCCCGCGGAGGCGTGGCCCGAGACATGGACCTTGGCGTTCCCCTTGTGGACGACGTTGGCGCCCCAGCGGGTCAGGCCGTTGATCACGCGGTAGACCGCGTTCTCGTTGCCGGGGATCAGGGACGACGCCAGGATCACCGTGTCGCCGGAGACGATGCGGATCTGGTGGTCCCGGTTGGCCATGCGGGACAGGGCCGCCATCGGCTCGCCCTGTGAGCCCGTACAGACCAGGACGACCTCGCGGTCGGGAAGGTCGTCGAGCGTCTTGACGTCGACCACCAGGCCCGGCGGGACCTTCAGATAGCCCAGGTCCCTCGCGATGCCCATGTTGCGGACCATCGAGCGGCCGACGAACGCGACCCTGCGGCCGTACTCGTTGGCCGCGTCCAGGATCTGCTGGATGCGGTGGATGTGGCTGGCGAAGCTGGCCACGATGATCCGCTTGCGGGCGTTCCCGAAGACCTGGTGCAGGACGTTCGAGATGTCCCGCTCGGGCGGGACGAATCCGGGGACCTCGGCGTTCGTGGAGTCGGAGAGAAGGAGGTCGATGCCCTCCTCGCTCAGACGTGCGAACGCGTGTAGATCCGTCAGACGGTTGTCCAGCGGGAGCTGGTCCATCTTGAAGTCGCCGGTGTGGACCACCATGCCGGCGGGGGTGCGGATCGCCACGGCGAGGGCGTCGGGGATGGAGTGGTTGACCGCGACGAACTCGCAGTCGAAGGGGCCGATGCGCTCGCGGTTCCCCTCCACCACCTCAAGGGTGTACGGGCGGATGCGGTGCTCCTGGAGCTTCGCCTCGATCAGCGCGAGGGTCAGCTTGGAGCCGATCAGCGGGATGTCCGGCTTCTCGCGGAGCAGGAACGGGACGGCACCGATGTGGTCCTCGTGGCCGTGCGTGAGCACGATGCCCTCGATGTCGTCGAGGCGGTCCCTGATGGACGAGAAGTCCGGCAGGATCAGGTCGATTCCGGGCTGCTCCTCCTCGGGGAAGAGGACGCCGCAGTCGACGATCAGCAGACGGCCGCCGTACTCGAAGACCGTCATGTTTCGGCCGATCTCACCGAGACCGCCAAGTGGGGTGACGCGCAGGCCGCCCTCGGGGAGCGGCGGGGGCGGGCCGAGTTCAGGATGCGGATGACTCAAAAGACTCTCCTCACCACACGCGCCACGTACCGGCAGGGCACGTGGCGCGCATGACGTTCGTGCGTGTAGCAGTTGTCGTTGGGTAGTGCGGGCACCGGTGGCCCGCGTATTCAGTTGTGAAGTCTGTTGCGCGCCGGGGGCGCGCGAAGTCTGTTGTCAGAGCTGTACCCCGCCGGCGGCAAGATCGATCTTGAGCTGCTCGATCTCTTCCGGAGCGAGTTCCACCATGGGGGCGCGCAGCGGTCCGGCGGGCAGGCCCTGGAGGGCGAGCGCGGCCTTCGTCGTCATGACGCCCTGGGTGCGGAACATGCCGGTGTAGACCGGGAGCAGCTTCTGGTGGATCTCCGTGGCCTTCTGGACGTCGCCCGAGACGAAGGCGTCCACGAGGGCGCGCAGGTCCGGGGTGACGACATGGCCGACGACCGAGACGAAGCCGACCGCGCCCACGGAGAGGAGCGGCAGGTTCAGCATGTCGTCGCCGGAGTACCAGGCGAGGCCGGAGCGGGCGATGGCCCAGCTGGCGCGGCCGAGGTCGCCCTTGGCGTCCTTGTTGGCGACGATGCGCGGGTGCTCGGCGAGCCGGACCAGCGTCTCGGTGTTGATGGGGACGCCGCTGCGGCCGGGGATGTCGTAGAGCATGACCGGCAGCTCGGTGGCGTCGGCGATGGCCTTGAAGTGCCGGTACAGGCCCTCCTGCGGGGGCTTGTTGTAGTACGGCGTGACCACCAGGAGGCCGTGCGCGCCGGTCTGTTCGGCGGCCTTGGCCAGCTCCAGGCTGTGGTGGGTGTCGTTGGTGCCGACTCCGGCGACGACGTGGGCCCGGTCGCCGACCGCCTCCAGTACGGCTCGTACGAGGTCCGTTTTCTCCGCGTCACTGGTGGTGGGCGACTCACCGGTGGTGCCGTTGATGATCAGGCCGTCGTTGCCTGCGTCCACCAGGTGGGTGGCGAGCCGCTGTGCGCCGTCGAGGTCGAGTGCGCCGTCCGCCGTGAAGGGCGTGACCATGGCGGTGAGGACCCTCCCGAAGGGGGTCTGCGGAGTGGAGGTCGGAGCCATGGGTAACACGCTACTCGCTGCTCAAGACGTGGTCTGCCCTCGGGGGGCGTGAAAAGTCATGACAAAGGAGGAGCCCGGCACTGCCTGCTCGGGGGTTCAAGCAGTGCCGGGTCCGTTTGATCAGGCTAGATGAACTTCTCCAAATGCCGCAATACGGACACCTCGCGAGGCTGAACCGTACATCTGTGCCCGGCCGGGGAACGCGGGTGCGTTACGGCGCCACACGGCCGTTCGCATTGAAGGCGGCGTACGTGAGCGGCATGAGCTTGGCCCACTCGGCCTCCATCTTCTCGCCGACCATCTCGATCTCGCGCTGCGGGAAGGACGGGACCTTCGCCAGTTCGTGCTGGGTGCGCAGGCCGAGGAAGTGCATCAGCGAGCGGGCGTTGCACGTGGCGTACATCGAGGAGAACAGGCCGACCGGGAGGACCGCGCGGGCGACCTCGCGGGCGACGCCGGCGGTGAGCATCTCCTGGTAGGCCTCGTACGCCTGCTGGTAGGAGTCCTCCATGGTGCGGGAGACCAGCTCCTGCTGGGCCTCGGTGCCCTCCACGAAGACGTACTTGCCGGGGCGGCCCTCCTGGACGAGCTTGCGGTCGGCGCCGGGGACGTAGAAGACCGGCTCGAGCTCGCGGTAGCGGCCGGACTCCTCGTTGTACGACCAGCCCACGCGGTGCCGCATGAACTCGCGGAAGACGAAGATCGGGGCGCTGATGAAGAAGGTCATCGAGTTGTGCTCGAACGGGCTGCCGTGCCGGTCCCGCATCAGGTAGTTGATGAGGCCCTTGGAGCGCTCGGGGTCCTTCTTCAGCTCGTCCAGGGACTGCTCGCCGGCGGTGGAGACACGGGCGGCCCACAGCACGTCGGAGTCGGCCGCGCTGTGCTTCACCAGCTCGACGCTGACATCACTGCGGAAGCTGGGCTTGAGGTCGTCGACTGGGGTGTCGGTCACGGCTCGGAGGGTCCTTCCATCACTTCTCTCGGGCGGCGCCCACTCTACGGCCCGGCACTGACATCGGGGCGTTCGGTGCCGGGACGCGACATCTTCGGTGAAGTTCCTTGAATTCGGGGCATCAGGGCACCTTTTCGGGCACTCGTGCGTCTGTATCAACAACAGTCACTTATTCGAGTATTCGAGCTTCAGAGGAGCGTCTCTCCTATGTTCAGCCGGCGTGAGCCCGTCCCGTTTGCCTTCGTCGCCGAGGCCGACAGGTTCCGCAGCAATGTCACTCCCCCGGCCCGGGAGAAGTCCTCGGCCGGGCAGATAGCCGGGCGTTGGCTGCTGGGGGTCACCATCATCGCCGCGTTGGTGGGTTCCCTGGTGCTCGGGATGCCGGCGCTGACCGTCGATCACTCCGCCACGGACACCCAGCAGTCACAGGCGTCCCAAGGACACTGACTCATCCGAGCCCCCAAAGGTGGCTCGTGGGGACACTGCCGGATAGCCTCACCGGGCACAGCCCGCGCATGCATTGAGTGAGGACCAGCCGTGCCCCTGCCCTTCCTGACGGCCGACCGCGCCTTTGACACAGCCGACGACATCGCGCTGCCCTTCGACGACCGCGACCGCTGGCGGCGCCCGTACCGCCCCGGCCCCTGGCGGGTGGGTACGGCGGCGCTTCTGCTGCTGCTCGCGTCGTACGTGCTGTTCGCGGCGGTCATCATCGCCCTGACCGGCTCGGTCTCCGAGGGCGGTGTGGTCTTCGGCGCCGCGCTGGCCGTCATCGCCGTGGCGCTGCGGCTGTTGCGGGTGGGCGTGTGGGTGAGCGCGCGCGGAGTGCGCCATGTCGGGTTCTTCCGTACGCGGACCGTGCGGTGGGAGCAGGTCGTCGCCGTGCGGACGGTGCAGCAGCCGGTGCGCTGGCTGGGCCTGCCGCGGACCGATCAGGGGCAGGCGCTGACCGTCGTACGGCGTGAGCGCGCGGCGGCGGACACCTCGCCGCTGCTGACCACGCACAACGCCGACTTCCTGGGGCGGACCGAGGCGTTCGACCGGGCCGCGGACGCGGTGGAGGCGTGGGGCGCGGAGTATCAGCGGGGCTGAGTCACCGTCCGAAGGCGACGAAGACGCCGAAGGGGCCGGTCCGCGGGAGTGCGGGCCGGCCCCTTCGGCGTACGGCGTTCAGGCCTGGACGGGTTTGCCCTCGTGCAGGGCGATCGCGCGTTGCATCGCCTTGCGGGCGCGCGGGGTGTCGCGGGCGTCGTGGTAGGCGATGGCGAGGCGGAACCAGCTGCGCCAGTCGTCGGGGGCCGCCTCCGTCTCGGCCTTGCGCTTGGCGAAGACCTCGTCGGCGGAGTCGCGGTCGATCCGGCCGCCCGGCGTGCGCTTGAGCTCGTCGACGGGGAGGCCGCCCTCGGCGTCGAGTTCGGCGGCGAGCCGGTTGGCCTTGCGGACGAACTCGGTGTTCTTCCACAGGAACCACAGACCGATGACCGGCAGGATCAGCACCGCCACGCCGAAGGTGACGGTGATGAGGGTGCCGGACTGGATGAGCATGACGCCGCGGCTGCCGACCAGGACGAAGTAGAAGACCAGGACGGCGGCCGTTATGGCGTAGGACAGCTTGGCGCGCATGGTGGTGTCAGCCCAGATCCAGGAAGTTTTCCAGGCCGAAGGTCAGGCCCGGGGTCGTGACCACCTTGCGGGCGCCCAGCAGGATGCCCGGCATGAAGCTGCTGTGGTGGAGCGAGTCGTGGCGGATCGTCAGCGTCTCGCCCTCGCCGCCCAGCAGGACCTCCTGGTGGGCCAGCAGACCGCGCAGCCGGACGGAGTGGACGGGGACGCCGTCGACGTCCGCGCCGCGGGCGCCGTCCAGGGCCGTCTCGGTGGCGTCGGGGGCCTGGGCCGTGCCTGCCGCGCGGCGGGCCTCGGCGATGAGCTGGGCCGTGCGCGTGGCGGTGCCCGAGGGTGCGTCGACCTTCTTCGGGTGGTGGAGTTCGACGACCTCCACCGACTCGAAGTACGGGGCGGCGATCTGCGCGAACTTCATGTTCAGGACGGCGCCGATGGAGAAGTTGGGCGCGATGAGGACGCCCGTCTCCGGAGACGCGGCCAGCCAGCCGTTCAGCTGCGCGAGGCGCTCGTCGGTCCAGCCCGTCGTACCGACGACGGCGTGGATGCCGTGGCCGACGCAGTACTCCAGGTTGTCCATCACCGAGGCCGGCGTGGTCAGTTCGACGGCGACCTGGGCCCCGGTCTCGGCCAGGGTCTCCAGCTTGTCGCCCCGGCTCAGGGCGGCGACCAGCTCCATGTCCTCGGCCGCCTCGACGGCCTTGACCGCCTCGGAGCCGATCCGGCCCTTGGCCCCGAGGACCGCCACGCGCAGCTTGCTCATCTCTTGCTTCCTTAAGCCAGAACAGAAGGGGGTTAGGCCACGGCCTCGTGCAGTCGGGACGCCTGCTTGTCCTTGAGCGGGCCGATGACCGACAGCGAGGGCCGCTGCCCCAGGATGTCGCGGGCGACCGCGCGGACGTCGTCCGGGGTGACCGAGGCTATCCGGGTGAGCATGTCGTCGACGGACATCTGCTCGCCCCAGCACAGCTCGCTCTTGCCGATGCGGTTCATCAGCGCGCCGGTGTCCTCCAGGCCGAGGACCGTCGAACCCCGGAGCTGGCCGATGGCGCGGGCGATCTCGTCGTCGGACAGGCCGTGCTCGGCGACGTGGTCGAGTTCGTCGCGGCAGATCTTCAGCACGTCGTGGACCTGCGAGGGCCGGCAGCCGGCGTAGACGCCGAAGAGGCCGCAGTCGGCGAAGCCCGAGGTGTACGAGTACACGCTGTAGGCCAGGCCGCGCTTCTCGCGGACCTCCTGGAACAGGCGGGAGGACATGCCGCCGCCCAGGGCCGTGTTGAGGACGCCGAGGGCCCAGCGACGCTCGTCCGTGCGGGCCAGGCCCGGCATGCCGAGGACGACATGGGCCTGCTCGGTCTTGCGGCCGATCAGCTCCACGCGGCCCGCGGTGCGCAGGGCACGCCTGCCGTCGCGCGGGGCGATGGGCGTGGCGTCGGTGTTCTTGAGGGCGCCCGACTTCTCGAAGGCGGCGCGGACCTGTCGTACGACCTTGTTGTGGTCGATGTTGCCCGCGGCGGCCACGACCAGGTGGGTCGGGTCGTAGTGCTTCTTGTAGAAGCGGCGGATGCGGTCGGCGGTCAGGGCGTTGACGGTGTCGACGGTGCCGAGGACCGGGCGGCCGAGGGGGTTGTCGCCGAACATGGTGTGCGCGAACAGGTCGTGCACGCAGTCGCCCGGGTCGTCCTCGGTCATGGCGATCTCTTCGAGGATCGCGCCCCGCTCGACGTTGACGTCCTCTTCGAGGATGAGGGAGCCCGTGAGCATGTCACAGACGACGTCTATGGCGAGCGGGAGGTCGGCGTCGAGCACGCGCGCGTAGTAGCACGTGTACTCCTTCGCCGTGAACGCGTTCATCTCGCCGCCGACCGCGTCGAGGGCGGACGAGATGTCCAGCGCCGACCTGCGGGTGGTGCCCTTGAAGAGCAGGTGCTCCAGGTAGTGCGTGGCGCCGTTCAGGGACGGGGTCTCGTCGCGGGAGCCGACATGGGCCCAGATGCCGAAGGTCGCGGAGCGGACCGAGGGCAGCGTCTCGGTGACGATGCGCAGGCCGCCCGGGAGGGTGGTCTTACGGACCGTACCGATGCCGTTCTCGCCCTTGATCAGGGTTTGGGTACGGGCGACGGCCCGCGCCTCCGAGGAGGTGCGGGCCGTCGCCGTGGAGCTACTCGACGTCACTTGTCGGTGTCGTCCTTCTTGTCGTCATCCGACTCCTCGCCCTCGATCACGGGGATCAGGGAGAGCTTGCCGCGGGAGTCGATCTCGGCGATCTCGACCTGGACCTTCTGGCCCACGCCGACGACGTCCTCGACGTTCTCCACGCGCTTGCCGCCGGCGAGCTTGCGGATCTGCGAGATGTGCAGCAGACCGTCCTTGCCCGGGAGCAGCGAGACGAACGCACCGAAGGTGGTGGTCTTGACGACCGTACCCAGGTAGCGCTCGCCGACCTCCGGCATGGTCGGGTTGGCGATGCCGTTGATCGTGGCGCGGGCGGCCTCGGCGGCCGGGCCGTCGGCGGCACCGATGTAGATGGTGCCGTCGTCCTCGATCGTGATCTCGGCGCCGGTGTCCTCCTGGATCTGGTTGATCATCTTGCCCTTGGGGCCGATGACCTCACCGATCTTGTCCACGGGGATCTTGACGGTGATGATCCGCGGGGCGTTCGGGGACATCTCGTCCGGCGTGTCGATCGCTTCCATCATCACGTCGAGGATGTGGAGGCGGGCGTCACGGGCCTGCTTGAGGGCGGCGGCCAGGACGGAGGCCGGGATGCCGTCCAGCTTGGTGTCGAGCTGGAGGGCGGTGACGAACTCCTTGGTGCCGGCGACCTTGAAGTCCATGTCGCCGAAGGCGTCCTCCGCACCGAGGATGTCGGTGAGGGTGACGTAGTGCGTCTCGCCCTCGATCTCCTGGGAGATGAGGCCCATGGCGATACCGGCGACGGGGGCCTTCAGCGGCACACCGGCGTTCAGCAGCGACATGGTGGAGGCGCAGACCGAGCCCATGGACGTCGAGCCGTTGGAGCTCAGCGCCTCGGAGACCTGGCGGATCGCGTAGGGGAACTCCTCGCGGGTCGGCAGGACCGGGACCAGGGCACGCTCGGCGAGCGCGCCGTGGCCGATCTCGCGGCGCTTCGGGGAGCCGACGCGGCCGGTCTCGCCGGTGGAGTACGGCGGGAAGTTGTAGTTGTGCATGTAGCGCTTGCGGGTCACCGGGGAGAGGGTGTCCAGCTGCTGCTCCATGCGGAGCATGTTGAGGGTGGTGACGCCCAGGATCTGGGTCTCGCCACGCTCGAACAGCGCCGAGCCGTGCACGCGCGGGATGGCCTCGACCTCGGCGGCGAGCGTACGGATGTCCGTGACGCCACGGCCGTCGATGCGCTTCTTCTCCTTGATCACGCGCTCGCGGACGAGCTGCTTGGTCAGGGAGCGGTACGCGGCGGAGATCTCCTTCTCGCGGCCCTCGAACTCCGGCAGCAGCTTCTCGGCGGCGAGCGCCTTGACGCGGTCCAGCTCGGACTCGCGCTCCTGCTTGCCCGCGATGGTCAGCGCGGAGGCGAGCTCCGGGCGGACGGCGGCGGAGAGCGCCTCCAGGACGTCGTCCTGGTAGTCGAGGAAGATCGGGAACTCGCCGGTCGGCTTGGCGGCCTTGGAGGCGAGGTCGGCCTGGGCCTTGCAGAGCACCTTGATGAAGGGCTTCGCGGCTTCCAGACCGGCGGCGACGACCTCCTCGGTCGGGGCCTCGGCGCCGCCCTTGACCAGCTGGATGGTCTTCTCGGTGGCCTCGGCCTCGACCATCATGATCGCGACGTCGCCGTCCTCCAGGGTGCGGCCCGCGACGACCATGTCGAAGACGGCGTCCTCGAGCTCGGAGTGCGTCGGGAAGGCCACCCACTGGTTGTTGATCAGCGCGACGCGGACGCCGCCGATCGGGCCCGAGAAGGGCAGGCCGGCCAGCTGCGTGGACGCGGACGCGGCGTTGATCGCCACGACGTCGTACAGGTGGTCGGGGTTGAGCGCCATGATCGTGGCGACGACCTGGATCTCGTTGCGCAGGCCCTTCTTGAAGGACGGGCGCAGCGGGCGGTCGATCAGCCGGCAGGTGAGGATCGCGTCCTCGGACGGCCGGCCCTCACGGCGGAAGAAGGAACCCGGGATCTTGCCGGCGGCGTACATCCGCTCCTCGACGTCCACCGTGAGGGGGAAGAAGTCGAGCTGGTCCTTGGGGTTCTTGGAGGCGGTGGTGGCCGACAGCACCATGGTGTCGTCGTCCAGGTAGGCCACGGCGGAGCCGGCGGCCTGGCGGGCCAGGCGGCCCGTCTCGAAACGGATGGTGCGGGTGCCGAAGGAGCCGTTGTCAATGACGGCCTCGGCGTAGTGGGTCTCGTTCTCCACTAGCGTTTTCTCCTCGTCTTCGTCCCTCTCGCCCGTGTGGCGGGGGGACGGTTGCGGAGAAGCGCTCCGTTCAGTGCGGGCCGGTCTTCGATCGAAGCACCCGGGCTCACTTCCCCCGGGGGCCACTACCGAGGACCGGCGGCGGCGAGGTGCGCTTCTCCTCGTTCGTCTTGTTCTTCTTGCTTACTTCTTGTGATGCGCCATACCCCTACGGGTACGCCGTATCACGCTGTGTCGTACGTATTGCGTCGTCCTACCACACTACAAAGAGGCAGTGACACTCCGCACGTACAGCAAAGGGAGCGGCCCCCGAACAAGTGGGAACCGCTCCCTTCACGGCGTCTTACTTGGCGCCCGCCGCACCACGGCGGATGCCGAGGCGGTCGACCAGCGTACGGAAGCGCTGGATGTCCTTCTTCGCCAGGTACTGGAGAAGGCGGCGGCGCTGACCGACCAGGATCAGCAGACCACGGCGGGAGTGGTGGTCGTGCTTGTGGGTCTTGAGGTGCTCGGTCAGGTCCGAGATCCGGCGCGAAAGCATGGCGACCTGGACCTCGGGGGAGCCGGTGTCGCCCTCCTTCTGACCGAACTCGGCGATGATCTGCTTCTTCACTGCGGCGTCGAGCGGCACTCGAAACTCCTCGTAGTCTGAAAATGGCCACCGAGTGCCCCCGGTCTGTGTCTCGGGGGAGCTTCCGTTACTCGGGAGGCGGGGATCCGCTGGGCGCGGCCTCCAGGGTCCTTCGAGGGACTCCGGGGGTGCGTACACAAACGGCCGTCACTCAGGGTACCAGGCACAGGTGGGCACCTTCTCCCGGGTTCCATAACCACCTGGAGAGGGGATGCGGGGCCACTAGGGTGACGGCAGATCGTACGACGTCGGGAAGGGGTCGCTGGGCATGGCGGAGACGGCAGAGGAGATCAAGGCGCGCAAGGAGCGGGAGCGGGACGAGCTCTACGCGCTCGACATCTCCGGCGTCGAGTGGCACTGCGCGCCGGGCACGGAGGAGCACGAGGAGCGGGTCGAGATCGCGTACCTGCCCGAGGGCGCCGTGGCCATGCGGTCCTCGCTCGACCCGGACACCGTGCTGCGCTACACGGAGGCGGAGTGGACGGCCTTCGTGCTGGGGGCGCGGGACGGGGAGTTCGACCTGGATCCGGCGCCGGAGGAGTAAGGAAGGCCATGTGAAGGGGCGGCACGCGCGTGTGCCGCCCCTTCACATGTCTCAGTGCTTCAGTCCGGCGCTTCCGAAGGCGATGGCCATCAGCACCGGGTCGGTCGGGGCCTTGTCGTCGCGGGCCAGTTCACGCTTGCCGAAGAAGACCCGGCCCTGCTGATAGAGGATGTCCGACTGCTCCGGGTCGCTGAAGTCGGCGTCGTCCTCCTCCGGGAGGGTGAACAGGAGGAGCGGGGTCTCCTGGTCCGTGCGCGGGTTCCAGCGCACCACGGCCGCCGGGGCGACGGCGCCCGCGCCGCGGCGGTAGATCAGGAGGTCGTCGCCGCTCATCCGCAGCGGGTAGACCTTCTGGAGCTCCCGGCCCTCGAACTTGCCCGCCGTCTTGCCGGTCGCGAGGTCGAACGCCACGATCCAGTCGGACGGCTGGCCGGGCTCGAAGCTCTCCTTGCCCAGGAGGTAGGCCTGGGTGCGTCCGACGACGATGCCTTCGCAGTTCTCGTACACACCGAAGTACGGCGACCCAAAGTACCGCTCGCCGCACTTCGCGTCGTAGCCGTCCAGGGAGATGGTGGTGCGGTACTTGCCGTTCGCGTCGAGGGTGATGACGTCGGTCGGGAGGCTGTCCCCGGCGGCGACGACGAGCACCGGCGGATCGGACGAGGGCAGGTAGACGCTCTGGACCCCCTCGGAGACCTTGTACGTCCACACGGGCTTGCCGGTGCGCGGGTCGACCTTCTGCACCTGGTACCTGACGTCGGGCAGCGAGCCGCAGCCGCGCAGGGCCAGCAGGGCGCGGCCGCCGGCGAAGGCCTTGTCCTGGCACTCGTCGCCCAGGGCACTGTTCCAGAGCTTGGCGCCGGTCTTCATGTCGTACGCCACCGAGCCCTGCCCCCAGGCCACGGCGACGACGCCCTTCGTCAGGGTGAGGTTGGTGTTGGTGACGAAGGCGGTGTTCGCGGCCGGCATCTGCTTCTGCCACAGCTTCTTGCCGGTGTTCAGGTCGAAGAACACCACCTGGTCGCAGACACCGCTCTTCTCCGAGCCGTCGGGCCGCGGGGGCTGAATGACCACGGCGGTACGGCCGTCCGCGGTGACATGCCGGCTGGTGGCGCAGAGGTGGCCGCCCAGCTTGAGGGTCCAGGCCTTCTCGTCGGCGTCGAGGGCGATGTTGTAGCCCTCCAGGCGGTTGGCGACGCCCTTGACCATGACCTTGTCGGTGGCCCAGGTGCCGGGGGCGTAGCGGGGAGCGGCGTCGGTGATCTTGGAGAGGTTCTCCTCACCGTGTTCCAGCATCAGTTGGCCCTCGGGTGAGCCCGGGACCTTCTCGGTCGTCTCCCTGACGGCATCGGGGCTCTGTACGACGGGACCCTTGGCGTCGGCGGGCGCGCTGTCATCGCCGGACGCGAGGAACCAGCCGCCTCCGGCCAGCGCGAGGAGGGCCACGACGACCGCCACCGCGCCCAGCAGCTTCGTGCGGCGACGCTTGCGGGCGGTGTCGGCCGCGAGTGCGGATTGGGTGTAGATCGAGGGAGGCGGGCCGAAGCTCACGCGGAAGCGCCCTTTCTGCTTCTGGTTCTGGCTTCTGGTTCTGGTTCTGGCTTCTGGTTCTGGCTTCTGGTTCTGGTTCTGGCTGGAATCCGACCTGATCAAGTTCGGATCGGCCCCACTATGCCCGCCGACCGGTCGCGGGCCGGGAGCGGGGTGTCTCGGCGTCCCTCTCAACACCCTTGCGGGGCAAGGCGCTTCGGGACGGCCGGTGGCCGGTCGCCGTCACCTTCCGTTTGTGTTCGGGGTATTCACCGACATCGCCCCTTTTCCTCACCAATGCGAAAGCTGTGTACGCCACTTCTGGGCAGGTTGTGACGCGGCGGACGGCTGCTCGGGGGCGGACGGGCCTGCCGGGGCGGGGCTTGTGGTGATTAGGCTGGTACCGGGCGCGACGCCAGAACCCGTGGACGGGGCGTCGGCGTCCCAGGGGGAGAGCCGGTGACATCGGACGACCTCGAACGACTTCGGACGACTAGAAGACGACAAGAACAGGTCGCCCCCAGCACGGCGTGAGGGTGCGTGACCACACCAGGAGGAATTGTGAGCAGCGATCGGGACGGGATCCGCGGGGGCTGGGCCACACCCGGCGATGACCAGCCCGACGCGGAGTCCGCCAGCGAGATGACGGGCGAGTTCACCATCGACTATGCGCCGCCTGCTTGGTATACGCAGGCGGCGTCTGGGGGGTCGAACGACGGAGGGAATTCGGGAGGTTCGGCTGGTTCGGCTGGTTCGTCGGGTGCAGGGGGTTCTTCGGGTGCGGAGAGTTCTTCGGGTACGGCGGGGTCGGCGGCCGGGAGTGCGTCCGGTGGGGCTTCTGGTGGGGCTTCGGGTGGCGTTCCCTCTCCTGCCGACTGGGCCGCGTCCTCGTTGCCGGGGCTGACTCCTCCCGCGCATTCGCGTCCGCAGGGGGCCTCTTCGGGGCCTGGGGCTCCGTTCACGCCGCCCGCGTCTGGGCAGGTGGGTGGTCCGGGGGCTCCCTTCACTCCTCCGGCGCCGCCTTCTTCCGGGCCTGGGGCTCCTTTTACTCCGGCTGCGCCTCCGTCGTCGGGGCCGGGGGCGCCCTTCACTCCGCCCGCGTCCGCTCCCGGTGCGCCTTTCCAGCCGCCCGTGCCGCCGAACGGTGGGGCGGGGGCGGTACCGAGGCTTCCGGTCGGGAGTGGGTTCGAGCCGCAGCCGGCGCGGACTTCGCAGGCCGACGCTCCGCCCGAGGCTCCTGCCGTTGACCCCGCTTCGCCTACGGCCGTGCCGAACGTCCCCGGGCCGCAGGGGCCGTGGGGCGCTCCGGCGTCGGCTCCTTCCTCATCCCCGGCCAGCTTCACGCTGCCCGCAGCGGCGCCGGTGCCTGCGGCTGAGGTGTCCTCTGCCGCTCCCACGGCCGAGGAGCCGGAGGAGTCCGGGAACGGTGACCTCGAAAGCGGCGCGACGATGCGGTTCTCCCCCGTCGCTCTGAAGCGTGAGATCGCGGAGCACGCCGCCGCGGAGGAGGCGAAGCTGACGTCGGTCGACGACGAGGCTGAGCAGGAGGGCGTGTCCGGCGCCGATGTATCCGGCGCCGATGACGAGGACGGTGCCGCTGAGGGCTCCGGCCTCGACGCGGACTCCTTCAGCGACGTTCCGCCGGCCGGGGACGCCGAGACCGAGGCCACGGAGGCTTCGGAGGCCGAGGCTGAAGACGCCGCCGCCGAGGGCGAGACGGAGCGGGAAGGTGCCGCGCCGGAGGACGCCGACGCGGTGGACGCGGAGCTGACGGACGCCGACTCGACCGACGCCGAGGCTCGTGACGCCGTTGCAGTCGCCGTGACTCCGGAGTCCGATGCCGACGTGGAACCGGCGGACGGGCCGGAGTCTGACGCGGAGACGGTGAACGCGGAGGAGTCTGACGCGGGGGCTGTGGACCCGGTGACTGCGGACGCGGTGACTGTGGACCCGGTGACTGTGGACGCGGTGACTGTGGACGCGGAGGCGGCAGACGCTGAGTCTGGCGATGCCGTATCTGGTGATGTGGAGCCGGTGGCTGCCGTACCGTCTGCTGACGCGGAACCGGTGGAGGCCGTACCCGCTGACGCCGAGCCCACCGACTCGGGTCTCTCCGACTCGGGCCCCGCAGACGCCGTACCGGCAGACGCGAACCCTGCGGAGAGCGCGCCTTCTGACGCCGCCCAGTCCGACGCCACCCCCGAGGACAGCGCACCCCACGACGCCGCCCCGCAGGACGCGCCGCCCGCCTGGACTCCCCCGCCCACGCCACAGCCCGCCATGCCGCCGCTGCCGCCGTCGTATCAGCCCGCCGCACCCGCGCCCGCGGCGCAGTGGCCCGCGCAGCCGCAGCAGCCGGCCGCCGCGGCGCCCGCCCAGCCGCAGCCCGCGGTCGCTCAGAACCAGCCTCCCGTGCCGCCGCAGCACCCGCCGTTCCAGCCGCAGGCGCCGCAGCCCGCGCCCGCCGCGTGGAACCCGCCGGCCACCAAGCAGCCCGCAGGCCAGGCCCCGGCAGCCCCGAACCCGCAGGACGGCTACGGCTATCCGCAGCCCACCCCCTCGACCCCGCCGGCGGCCCAACAGCCTGCCGCCCAGCCCCCGGCAGCCCCTGGCCCGCAGGCCGCGTACGGCTTCCCCCACCCCGGCGCAGCCCCCGCGCCCAACCCGCAGGCCGGCTACGGCTTCCCGCACCCCGGCGCCCCGGCTCCCGCTCCCAACGCCCAAGGCGGCTACGGCTTCCCCCACCCGGGCGGAACTCCCGCGCCCGCCCCGCAGCCCGGCGGCTACGGCTTCCCGCCCTCAAGCGCCCCCGACAACGGCCAGCCCCCCGCACAGCCGGGCCAGCCGGGCCAGCCGGGCCAGCCGGGCGTACCCCAGGCCCAGCCGCAGCCGCAGCCGCAGCCGCAGCCGCAGACCAACGACCTTGCCGCCCCGGCCCCCACACCCCAGGCCCCCCAGCCCCCCGTACCTCCGACCCCCCAGGGCGGCTACGGCTTCCCCCAGCCCCCGGCGCAACCGGGCCAGCCGGGCGTACCCCAGGCGCAGCCCACCCCCACGCCCAACCCGCAGGCCGCCTACGGCTTCCCGCACCCCGGTGCGCCAGCCCCCGCACCCGCCCCCAACCCCCAAGGCGCTTACGGCTTCCCCCAGCCCCCCGCACAGCCGGGTCAGCCGGGTCAGCCAGGCCACCCGGGTCAGCCGGACCAGCCCCAAGCTGCCGCCCCCCAGGTCCCCCAGGCCCCCCCGGTCGACCCCCGCACCGGCACCGCCTGGCCCCAGCCCATCCAGCATGACCAGCGGCAGATGACCAACCCCGGTGCGGCGCCGCTCGGTTACACGGCGGCCGTGGAGCTGTCGTCCGACCGGCTGCTCAACAACAAGAAGCAGAAGGCGAAGAGCAGCCGTCCCGCGGCCCAGCCCTCCCGCTTCAAGATCGGCGGCAAGAAGGAAGAGGCCGAGCGGCAGCGGAAGTTGGAGCTGATCCGGACGCCCGTGCTGTCCTGCTACCGGATCGCCGTCATCAGCCTCAAGGGCGGCGTCGGCAAGACGACCACGACCACCGCCCTCGGCTCCACCCTCGCCACCGAGCGCCAGGACAAGATCCTCGCGATCGACGCCAACCCCGACGCCGGTACGCTCGGGCGCCGCGTCCGGCGTGAGACCGGGGCGACGATCCGTGACCTCGTCCAGGCGATCCCGTACCTCAACTCGTACATGGACATCCGGCGGTTCACCTCCCAGGCGCCGTCCGGGCTGGAGATCATCGCCAACGACGTCGACCCGGCCGTGTCCACGACCTTCAACGACGAGGACTACCGGCGTGCCATCGACGTGCTGGGCAAGCAGTACCCGATCATCCTGACCGACTCGGGTACCGGTCTGCTCTACTCCGCCATGCGCGGTGTGCTCGACCTCGCCGACCAGCTCATCATCATCTCCACCCCGTCCGTCGACGGCGCCTCCAGCGCCAGTACGACCCTGGACTGGCTGTCCGCGCACGGGTACGCCGACCTCGTCTCGCGGTCCATCACCGTCATCTCGGGTGTCCGCGAGACCGGCAAGATGATCAAGGTGGAGGACATCGTCAGCCACTTCGAGACCCGCTGCCGCGGTGTCGTCGTCGTGCCCTTCGACGAGCACCTCGCCGCCGGTGCCGAGGTCGACCTCGACATGATGCGGCCCAAGGTGCGCGAGGCGTACTTCAACCTCGCGGCGATGGTCGCCGAGGACTTCGTACGCCACCAGCAGTCCCACGGCCTGTGGACCAGCGACGGCAACCCGCCCCCGGTGGCGGCCCCGCCGATGCCGGGCCAGCAGCAGTACGCGCCGCAGCCGGGGCAGCCGTATCCCGGCTACCCCCAGCCGGGTCAGGCGTACCCGCAGCAGCCCGGACAGCCGTACCCGCCCCAGCAGCCCTACCCGCAGCAGCCCGGCTACCCGCAGCCCGGACAGCCTCCGCAGCCGCCCCAGCAGTAGGCAGCAGGCACGACACAGAAGGGCGGCCGGTGCTCATCCGCACCGGCCGCCCTTCGGCGTTCTCACATCCGCGAGACCGCTACTCGGCCTCCGCCACCAGCTCCCGGCACCGCTTCACGTCCTCCGCCATCTGCTCCAGCAGAGCCTCCAGCGAGTCGAACTTCGCCTGGCCGCGGACGTACGCCAGGAAGTCCACGGCGACATGCAGCCCGTACAGGTCGAGGCCGACGCGGTCGATGGCGTACGCCTCCACCGTGCGCTCGGTGCCGTCGAACTGCGGGTTGGTGCCGACGGAGATGGCGGCCGGCATGGCCTCACCCGCCACGTGCAGCCAGCCGGCGTACACGCCGTCGGCGGGGATGGCGGTGTGCGGGAGGGTCTCGACGTTGGCCGTCGGGAAGCCGAGTTCGCGGCCGCGCTGCGCGCCGCGTACGACCACGCCCTCCACCCGGTGCGGGCGGCCCAGGATCTCGCGGGCGCCCGCCAGGTCGCCCTCGGCGACCAGGCGGCGGGTGAGGGTGGACGAGAACGGCTCGCCGCCGCCCGCCTCACCGCAGACGAACAGGTCGACGATCTCGACCTCGAAGTCGTACACCTTGCCCTGCTCGGCGAGGAACTCCACGTTCCCCGCGGCCTTGTGGCCGAAGCGGAAGTTGGGGCCCTCGACGACCGCCTTGGCGTGCAGCTTGTCGACCAGGACCTTGACGACGAACTCGGCGGGCGAGAGCTTCGAGAACTCCGTGGTGAAGGGGAGGATCAGGACCGCGTCCACGCCCAGCTCCGCCATCAGCTCGGCGCGGCGGTGGTGCGGGGCCAGCAGCGGCGGGTGGCTGCCGGGGCGGACGACCTCGCTGGGGTGCGGGTCGAAGGTGACGACGACCGAGGGAACGCCCAGCTCACGGGCGCGGTCGACGGCGTGCCGGATGATCAGCTGGTGTCCGCGGTGGACACCGTCGTAGGAGCCGATGGTGACGACGCTGCGTCCCCAGTCCTCGGGGATGTCCTCCAAGCCACGCCAGCGCTGCACTGTGACCGCTCCTCATCGAACCCGTGTCCGTATTTACGGTTTACCTCTTACGCAGGTCTAAGGGTGCCATGCCGCGCCCGTCGGGCCCGCATCGGCATCGGCGCTGTGACTCGACGCACGTGGGTCAGGCGAGGACCCTGACCCCGGCCAGGTTCTCGATCATGCGGCGGCTGCTGGGGCCGACCACGGCCGCCCACTGCCGTGGCGCGTCGGTCAGCCAGCCCGCCACCTGGGCGGCGAAGCCGGGGGTCCGGCGCCCCAGGTCGACCAGCGCGCGGTCGAAACGGGCCGCTCCGTCCGGGGTGCGCACGAGCAGCACGCCGATGCGGTGGACGAGCTCGCGCAGGCCTTCGCCTTCTTCTGGACAGCGCGTGGCGGCGCGCAGGAGTGCGTCCAGGACGGCCGGTTCGCGCTCGTGGCTCAGCAGGTGTTCGAGCAGTTCTCGACGCAGCGGGTGGGAGGCGGCGGTTCCGGCTGCGACGAGGACGGCGGCCAGAGCCGTCCGCACCTCCTCGGGGCCGTCGTCCAGCAGTCCGGTGACCAGAGGGAAGAGCACCGCCCGGGCGCCCGGCCCCTGGTCGAGGCGCCGGTCGACGTACGCGGCCACGTCCGCGGCGGTCTCCGGCCGCTGCTCCACGGCCTCCCGTACGAGTACGGCGATCCGGCGGGCCGGCGTGGGCAGCGTGACGTCGGCGAGCGTGCGCAGCGCCTCTCCGGCACCGGGGCGGCGCAGCCGGGCCCGGAAGGCGTCCAGCACCGGCTCGGGGTGGGTGGTGAGGGCGGCGACCAGCGCGCTCGGCGGGAAGTGCGGGTCGCCGGCCGCGAAGTGGCCGAGGGCCTGCGGGAGATGGCGAGCCCGCGTGTGCGGGTCGCGGACGAGCAGCGCGAGCGCGCCGCCGTGCAGGGTGCAGTCGGCGGGACGGGCGAGGAGGGTGAGGGCGGCGTAGCGGAGCAGTTCGCGGTCGGCCTCGGTGGTCACGTGCGGGGCGGCGCGCAGGCCGTAGGCGACCGCCGCGACCCGCCGGTCGGGCCGCTCGTCGTGCGCCCACCGGTCCACCGCCCGGCACACCGCCGACGGCTCGTCCTCCGCGAGCACCGCCAGCAGCTCGTCGGCCCGCCGGTGCGCGCAGTCGACCAGCATCTCCGTCAGGTCGTCCAGCGCCAGCCGCCGGTGCGTGTGCAGCAACGCCTGCGCCGCCTTCGCGACGGTCGCGTGCGGGGTCGCGGGCAGCGGGCGCTCGTCGTCGAACCAGCGGGTGAGATGCGGTTGTACGGCGCCGGGGGCGTCGGCGAGCAGGCGGGAGACCGCGTCCAGGAAGCGGGGGGCGGTGTCCTGCGGGGGGCCGTCGGCGAGGACGAGACGGCGGAGGAGGTCGAGGAGCGTCACCGGGGGGAGGGGCAGTGCCAGCCAGAAGGCGGGCGGGAAGTGGGAGGTGAGGGGGCGCGCCGACTCCGTGTCGGGGCCCTCGCACGCGCCTTCCCGCTCCCGTCCCCGCCAGTCCACCACCCGGTCCGCGAGCAGCCTCAACACCCCTGTGTACGGGGTCGCGTCAGGCACCCTCAGGAGGGACTCGGTGAGGAGGCGGGCCGCCCACCAGGAGTGCGGGTCCGCGTCCAGTGCCTGGATCAGTTCCTCCAGGCGGAGGGCGAGACTCGGGGTGCCCTGTTGGCGGGCGACGAGGAGGAGCGACTGGACGACGGGTCCGATGCGGTGGTGCGGTACGGGGAGCGGGTGGCGGTCGGCCGGGTGGGTGCGGCGGCGGTGGACGAGGGCGCGCAGGGCCTCGTCCAGGTCGAGGTGGACGCCCTGGATCCAGTCGGCGAGTTCCTCGTGGGCGAAGCGGTAGCCGCTGCCGGCGGGGACGAGGAGGCCCTCGGTGAGGACCGCGGAGGCCCAGCCGGTGCCGCCGCCGAGGCGGGCCGGGGCGGGGCCCCAGGGGAACACCGCCTCGAACGACTCCCGGTCCAGTTCGCCCTGTCCGGGGCCGAGGCTGCGGCGGGCCGCCTCCTGGACCTGGCCGGAGACCTTGGCCGCGAGGCGGCGTACGGCGGTGCCGCGCAGGCCGTTCTCGGCGGCGAGGCGGACGGCGACGCGGAGACACATCAGGTCGAGGTAGGCCGCGAAGACGTCGTCGCGGTCGACAGGGGCGTGCGGGCCGTCGGGGAGGGCGGTGCGGACCTCGGCGAGGAGGCGGAGGGTGAGGGGGTGGCGGGCGTCGGGGTGGTGCAGCGTGCCGTCGGGGATGCGGTAGCGGGCGCGCGCGGTGCGGGCCTCGTCGTCCTGGAGGTCGGTGAGGTGGACGCAGGGGGCGTGGGGGGCCTCGGACGCCGGGCGGGCCGGGGCAGCTGAGCCCTCGTCGGTGTCGACGTCCAGGGAGCCCCCGTAGAGCATCTCCCCGGGGAACCCGGCCCCCGCCCCCTCCCAGTACTCCGCCCGGCACGCCACCACCAGCCGCGCCCCCGACTCCCGGAGCCAGCGGGCGGTGCCGTCGGACCACTCGGGCAGCCGGTGGGCCAGTACGGGGGGCATCTCCTCGGGGCCGTCCAGGAGCAGGAGCAGGGGGCGGCCCGCCCTGCGGGACAGACGGGAGAGGCGGGCGGGGGTGAGGTCGCCCAGGTCGGTCACGTCCGCGGAGTGCGAGGCGGCGACGATCCTCGCGGCGCGCGTCACCGCCCTCTCGGCGGCGTCGGCGACCGACGAGTCGTCGTCCCTCAGGTCGGCGCCGCGCAGCCACAGGGTGGGGGCGGGGCGGGGTCCCCGGTTGCGGCGGGCGGCGAGGGACGCGAGTTCCGTCGTACGACCGCTGCCGGGCGGGCCGACGAGCGCGAGGACGGCCGCGTCGCCCTCGATGAACGTCTCGAACTCCGCTGCCGTGGAAACCCGTTGGACCGGTTCCACCGCGCCGGGGCCGAGGGTGTCCGCGGCCCGGCCCACGTATCCGGCCAGCGCGCCCGGCGGCCCGTCCTGGCCCACCGAGGTGGCCGTCAGTTCCAGGACGCCCGCCAGATTGAGGTCGGTGCCGTACGCGGGGACGGTCGCCGCGTTCTCGGCGAGCAGGTCGGCGAGGGGGCCGTCCGGGGGCGGGAACAGGGGCACCGCGAACCCGGTCTCGCGCCGGCCGCTCTGCAGTGCGGTGCCCAGTACGGCGACCACCGCACCGGTCGTGGCGTCGAGGACCGGTCCCCCGGCCGCGCCGCCACCGAGCCGCAGCGCGTCCTGCCCCGCCGTGCCGATCGCCAACTCCAGTACGCCGTCGAGGAGATGGAAGCGGTCGGTCGCCGTGTAGGTCACGGGGCCGGTCCCGAGCACCCGCGCCTCGCGCCAGCACCCGGCGGCGATGCGCACATAGGCACCGGTCTCGACGCCGTCCCGCCCGCCGACGGGCAACGGGTCGACACCCAGTCCCTCGGTCCGTACGAGCGCCAGGTTCAGCTCGGGCAGGGCGGTCACCACGTCGGCGGTCACCACGCAGTGCCGGTCCTCGGCGGCGTACATCAGCAGCCGGGGCAGCCCGTCGACGACCTCATGGCTGGTGATCACGGTGCCCCGGTGATCGGCGACGAACCCGACACCCCGGGGCCGCCCGGCCAGATCACGCACCCGGACGAGCACATGATCAGCCGCCCACCCCGACACAGAGCCGTGAGCCGACTCCGCCGGCCCGGACCCGTCCCCCCGTTCCGACTCACGCCCACGGCCCCCCGCCGTCCGTGAGCCCCGTCCCGTCATGGTCGAACCTCCCCGCCGTGGCGCTGCCGTGCTCGCGGGGCCGTCTCCCGGTCGGGTGGTCCGTGGGACGGGCCCGTCTTCGACGGTAGGCACCGGCTGATCGGCGGGACAGATCGCGTGGTGAACGCGCCCCCTTCCGCTCCCCCGGTTCACTCCGAGCGCCTGCCCGGACGGGTGAATGGGCGGGGACGGGTGGATACACCCTAGGGGTGGGGGAACCGAGGGGGGACCGTGGAGCGGCGGAGTACTCCGTGACCGCCGCTCCACGGACGGAGCGTCATCGGGCGGCTCAGCCGAAGACGGCCAGGCTCTTGGCCTTGCCCTTCTGTTCCTCGACCAGGGCGAGGAAACGGCCCTCGGGGTCGAAGACGGCGACCGCGCCGCGGCCCGCGTACGCGTCGGGCATCTCCAGGCGTACGCCGTTCAGGAGCAGCCTCGCCCGCTTGGCGTCCACGTCCCAGCGCGGGAACGCGGCCGCGGCGGCCTCGGCGATCGGCATGACCGTCAGCTCCTGCTGGAGCTGGTCCAGGGTCTTGGCCGCGTCCAGCTTGTACGGGCCGACGCGGGTGCGGCGCAGCGCGGTGAGGTGGCCGCCCACGCCCAGGTCCGCGCCCAGGTCACGGGCCAGCGCCCGGATGTAGGTGCCCGAGGAGCAGACCACGGACACCACCAGGTCCATGACCGGCGTGCCGTCGGCCGCGACCGCGTCCCGGACGTCGTACACAGCGAAGGACGAGATCCGCACCGGGCGGGCCGGGATCTCGAACTCCTCGCCCTCGCGCGCCCGCTTGTAGGAGCGCACGCCGTCGATCTTGATGGCACTGACCTTGGACGGCACCTGCATGATGTCGCCGGTCAGCTTGGCGATCCCGGCGTCGACGGCCTCGCGGGTGACCTTCGAGGCGTCTGACGACCCCGTGATCTCGCCCTCTGCGTCGTCGGTCAGGGTCGTCTGGCCGAGCCGGATCGTGCCCAGGTACTCCTTCTCGGTGAGGGCGAGATGCCCCAGGAGCTTGGTCGCCTTCTCGACGCCGAGGACGAGCACGCCCGTCGCCATGGGGTCGAGGGTGCCGGCGTGGCCGACGCGGCGGGTCCTGGCGATCCCGCGCATCTTGGCGACCACGTCGTGCGAAGTGAAGCCCGACGGCTTGTCGACGATGACAAGGCCGTCGGGCGTGGTGCTCTTCCGGTTCATTCGGAGGTGTCGTCCTCGTCCTCGTCCGGCTTGCGGTACGGGTCCGCCTCGCCGGCGTAGGTGGCGCCGGCCGAGACCTCGCGCACCTTCTCGTCGGACTGGCGGGCCTTGTCGAGGAGGTCCTCGATGGTCCGGGCGGTGTCCGGGAGGGCGTCGGCCACGAACGTCAGCGTCGGGGTGAACTTCACGCCCGCCGCCGCGCCGACCGCGGAACGGAGCACGCCCTTGGCGCTCTCCAGTCCGGCCGCCGCCGCCGCTCGCTCCTCGTCGTCCCCGTACACCGTGTAGAAGACGGTCGCCTCCCGGAGGTCACCGGTGACCCTGGTGTCCGTGATGGTGACGTGGCTGCCGAGCCGCGGGTCCTTGATCCCCCGCTGCAGCTTCTGGGCCACCACCTCCCGGATGAGGTCCGCCAGCCTCTTCGCCCGCGCGTTGTCGGCCACTGGTCCGTCTCCTTAGTTACTTCTTCTTGCCGCTTGCTTCAGTCTTCGTCGCTGTGGAGCCTGCGTCGAACCGAGAGCAGTTCCACCTCGGGCCGCCCGGCTACCAGCCGCTCGCAGCGGTCCAGTACGTCGGTGAGGTGGCCTGTGTCCCCGGCTACCACCGCGAGCCCGATCTCGGCCCGCCGATGGAGGTCCTGATTGCCCGTCTCCGCCGCACTCACCGCGTACTTGCGCTGGAGCTCGGCCACGATCGGACGGACGAGTGAGCGTTTCTCCTTCAGCGAGTGGACGTCGCCGAGGAGCAGGTCGAAGGACAGAGTCCCCACATACATGTGTGTGTCCGGATGTCCCGCCGGTTCGGGGTACGGGCGCCGCGCCTGGACGCCGATACGGGAACCGTACACGCAACGGCCGGGGCCGATCGACGGAAATTCCGTGGAGGAACTTCCCCGCCGATCGGCCCCGATCGCGTGCTGTGACGGTCAGACGCGCGGCTTCTCGCGCATCTCGTACGTCGCGATGACGTCGTCGACCTTGATGTCGTTGAAGTTTCCGAGGTTGATACCACCCTCGTAGCCTTCGCGGATCTCGGTGACGTCGTCCTTGAAGCGACGCAGACCCTCGATGTTGAGGTTCTCCGCGACCACCTTGCCGTCGCGGATGAGGCGCGCCTTGGTGTTGCGCTTGACCTCGCCCGAGCGGATGAGGACACCGGCGATGTTGCCCAGCTTGGACGACTTGAAGACCTCGCGGATCTCCGCCGTACCGAGCTCGACCTCTTCGTACTCCGGCTTGAGCATGCCCTTGAGGGCCGCCTCGATCTCCTCGATCGCCTGGTAGATGACCGAGTAGTACCGGACGTCCACACCCTCGCGCTCGGCCATCTGCGCCGCGCGGCCGGCCGCGCGGACGTTGAAGCCGATCACGATGGCGTCGGAGCCCATCGCCAGGTCGATGTCCGACTCCGTGACCGCACCGACGCCGCGGTGCAGGACGCGGATGTCGACCTCTTCGCCGACGTCCAGCTGGAGCAGGGAGGACTCGAGCGCCTCGACGGAACCAGAAGCGTCACCCTTGATGATGAGGTTGAGCTGCTGGACCTCGCCGGCCTTGAGCACCTTGTCCAGGTCCTCGAGGGAGACGCGGCGCGTGCGCTTGGCGAACGCGGCGTTGCGCTCACGGGCGGCGCGCTTCTCGGCGATCTGACGGGCCGTACGGTCCTCGTCGACCACCAGGAAGTTGTCGCCCGCACCCGGGACGTTGGTCAGGCCCAGGACCTGGACCGGCGTCGACGGGCCGGCCTCGGCCACGCTGTTGCCGTTGTCGTCGTGCATCGCCCGGACTCGGCCGTACGCGTCGCCGACCACCATGGTGTCGCCGACCCGCAGCGTGCCGCGCTGGACGAGGACCGTCGACACGGCACCACGGCCGCGGTCGAGACGGGACTCGATCGAGATGCCCTGCGCGTCCTGGTGCGGGTTGGCCCGCAGGTCGAGCGAGGCGTCGGCGGTGAGGATCACGGCCTCCAGCAGGGAGTCGATGTGCAGACCCTGCTTGGCGGAGATGTCGACGAACATCGTGTCGCCGCCGTACTCCTCGGCCACCAGCCCGTACTCGGTGAGCTGACCGCGCACCTTGGTCGGGTCGGCGCCCTCGACGTCGATCTTGTTGACCGCGACGACGATCGGCACGTCGGCCGCCTTGGCGTGGTTCAGCGCCTCGACCGTCTGCGGCATGACGCCGTCGTTGGCCGCGACGACGAGGATCGCGATGTCCGTCGACCGCGCACCACGGGCACGCATGGCGGTGAACGCCTCGTGACCCGGGGTGTCGATGAAGGTGATCTTGCGCTCTTCGTCGTTGACCTCGGTCGAGACCTGGTAGGCACCGATGTGCTGGGTGATGCCGCCGGCCTCGCCCGCGATGACGTTCGTCTTGCGGATGGCGTCGAGGAGTCGGGTCTTACCGTGGTCGACGTGACCCATGACGGTGACGACCGGCGGGCGGACCACCAGGTCCTCCTCGTCGCCCTCGTCCTCGCCGAACTCGATGTCGAAGGACTCGAGCAGCTCGCGGTCCTCCTCCTCCGGGCTGACGATCTGAACCGTGTAGTTCATCTCGTCGGCGAGGAGCTGGAGCGTCTCGTCGGAGACGGACTGCGTGGCCGTGACCATCTCGCCGAGGTTCATCATGACCGCGACGAGCGACGCCGGGTTGGCGTTGATCTTCTCGGCGAAGTCGGTGAGCGAGGCACCGCGCGACAGGCGAACGGTCTCGCCGTTGCCGCGAGGCAGCATCACACCGCCGACCGACGGGGCCTGCATGGCCTCGTACTCCTGGCGCCTCTGCCGCTTCGACTTGCGACCGCGACGCGCGGGACCGCCGGGACGACCGAAGGCGCCCTGCGTGCCACCACGGCCACCCGGACCACCGGGACGACCGCCGAAGCCGGGACGACCGCCGCCGCCCGCACCGGCACCCGGACCACCGGGACGGCCGGCGAAGCCGCCGCCACCGCCACCGGGACCACCGGGACGGCCGGCGAAGCCGCCACCGCCGCCACCCGGACGACCGGCGAAGCCGCCGCCGCCACCCGGACGACCGCCGCCGCCACCACCGGGACGACCGCCGCCACCGGGACCACGGCCACCGGGGCCACCGCCGCCGGGACGCGGGCCGGCAGCAGGACGCTGCGGCATCATGCCGGGGTTGGGACGCGGGCCGCCGGGGCCGCCGCCGGGACGGGGACCGCCCTGCGGGCGAGGCATGCCGCCCGGGGTCGGACGCGCGCCACCCGGAGCCTGCGGACGGGGACCGCCCGCCGCGCCCTGGGGACGGGGACCGCCCTGGCCCTGCGGACGCGGGGCGCCGCCGGGACGCTCACCGGGGGCACCGGGGCCGCCGGGTCGCGGGGCACCGCCCGGACGGGGCGCCTGCGGGCGCGCCATGCCGGTGGAGCCACCAGAGGTGAAGGGGTTGTTGCCCGGACGGGGACCGGCCGGACGGGCACCGGGACGCGGCGCCTGGCCACCCGGACGCGGAGCGCCCGGACGGTCGCCACGGTCACCACGGCCCTGGCCGCCCTGACCCGGACCGCCGGCGGGACGCTGGGAACCCGGACGCGGAGCCTGCTGGCCGGCCGGACGCGGGGCGCCCGGACGCGGGGCGGAGCCCTGCGCGGGAGCCGGCGCGGCGGGAGCCGACGGGGGCGCCGTGAACTCGGGGGTGGTCGGAGCCGGAGACGCCGGCGCGGGGCGCGGCGCGGGCTTCGGACCCGGACGGGGGCCGGGAGCAGCCGGCGCGGCGGGAGCCGCGGGCGTCTCGGCGGCGGCCGGCTTGGGGGCCGGCGGGCGCGGGGCGGCCGGACGGGCAGCCTGCGCCGGAGAGGGGGCTGCCGGCTTCGCCGGGGCAGCCTTGCGCGGGGCGGGCTTGCCGCCTCCGTTGCCCTGCTGGAGGGCGTCCGTCAACTTACGGACGACGGGCGCTTCGATGGTCGAAGACGCCGAACGGACGAATTCACCGAGTTCCTGGAGCTTGGCCATGACGACCTTGCTCTCAACCCCGAACTCCTTGGCGAGTTCGTATACCCGGACCTTAGCCACTTCGCTCCTTTTAGGTCCGGGTTGCGTCCGGACCGTCGCTACTTCATGGGCGTACTCATCGCGTGCTCATCGAGTGCTCATCGCAATCTCGACCTACTTCCAACTCGCGGGGTACCAGGGCCGCACGGGGGTTCCGCGCGACGCTTCTTACGGTGTTGCCTGCTCAGCAACTGTCTGTCTGCTCGACGTACTGGCGCAACGCCTTTACGTCGAGCGCTCCCGGGGCGCGAAGCGCCCGCGTGAACGCCCGGCGGCGGACCGCCTGGTCGAGACAGACCAGGGCGGGGTGCACATAGGCGCCCCGGCCGGGCAGCGTACCGCTTGGATCGGGGACGCATGCGTCCTTGATCGCCACGGTGCGCAGCAGATCGGTCTTGGCCGCTCGCTGCCTGCACCCCACACAGGTGCGTTCAGGGCATGCGCGGGCGTGCGTCCGGCCAGACACTGCTAAGTCTACCTCCCCGTACCGACCTCACCCCTTTGGGGCAGGAATCGAACGGTTGTTGTCGTGATCTAAGCCAACCGCGGCTTGGATCTATTCCTCAGTCCTGCTCGGCGGGCTGCTCGGTGTCCGGACGGATGTCGATCCGCCAGCCGGTCAGGCGGGCCGCGAGCCGGGCATTCTGCCCTTCCTTGCCGATCGCCAGGGACAGCTGGTAGTCCGGCACCGTCACGCGCGCGGAGCGGGCCGCGAGGTCCACGACCTCCACCTTGGAGACCCGGGCCGGGGACAGCGCGTTCGCCACCATCTCGGCCGGGTCGTCCGACCAGTCGACGATGTCGATCTTCTCGCCGTTCAGCTCACCCATGACATTGCGCACCCGGCCGCCCATGGGGCCGATGCAGGCACCCTTGGCGTTCAGGCCGCTGCGGGTGGACCGCACCGCGATCTTCGTACGGTGACCGGCCTCCCGCGCGATGGCGGCGATCTCGACGGACCCGTCGGCGATCTCCGGCACCTCCAGCGCGAAGAGCTTCTTCACCAGGTTGGGGTGGGTGCGCGACAGGGTGACGGACGGACCGCGCACGCCCTTCGCCACGCGTACGACGTACGACCGCAGCCGCATGCCGTGCTGGTAGGACTCGCCGGGGACCTGCTCCTGCACCGGCAGGATGGCCTCCAGCTTGCCGATGTCGACGAGCACGTTCTTCGGGTCGCGGCCCTGCTGGACCACACCGGTGACGATGTCGCCCTCGCGCCCGGCGTACTCGCCGAGCGTCGCGTCGTCTTCGGCGTCGCGCAGCCGCTGCAGGATGACCTGCTTGGCGGTGGTGGCGGCGATACGGCCGAAGTCGGACGGGGTGTCGTCGAACTCGCGGGGCTCCTGGCCCTCTTCGAGGTCCTCGGGGTCTTCCTTCGCCCACACGACCACATGGCCGGATTCCCGGTCGAGGCGCACGCGCGCGTGGCGGTGGCTTCCCTCGGTGCGGTGGTAGGCGATGAGGAGGGCCGACTCGATCGCCTCGACCAACAGGTCGAAGGAGATCTCCTTCTCCCGTACCAAGCCCCGCAGGGCACTCATGTCGATGTCCACGGCTACGCCTCCTCTTCCTTCTTGTCCTTGCGGTTGAACTCGACCTGGACGCGCGCCTTGTCGATCTCGGCGAAGCCGAGCCTGCGGCTGGTGGCCTTGCGGCCCTTCACTCCGGGAACCTCGACGTCCAGGCCGTCGTCGTCGACCTCGAGGATCCGGGCGACCAGTTCCCCGCCCTCGGTCAGCTGGAACTTCACCAGCCGGTCGACGGCACGGGTGTAGTGCCGGTGCTCGGTGAGGAGGCGCTCCGCGCCCGGGGTGCCGACCTCGAGGGTGTACTCGCCCTCGCCCATCGCGTCCGTCTCGTCGAGCTTCGCCGAGAGCGCGCGGCTCACATCGGCGATGGCGTCCAGATCGGCGCCCTGGTCGGAGTCGACGACGACACGCAGCATGCGCTTCCGTCCGACGGAGTCCACTTCGATCTCTTCGAGATCCAGTCCCTGGGAGGTGACGAGCGGTTCCAGGAGCTCTCGCAGCCTCTCGCTCTGGGTGGTGCTCATCCGGGTGACTCCTCGGCCGCGTGTGCTGTTGTGGGAAGGTCGCGTGTCTGGTCAAAGGGTATCCGGTCCGAAGGACTGTTGCCGTCCACCGTGCGCCCCCAGGGCCCCGCGCACGGTGCCGATGAGTGGCTGCGGACCGGTGCGCGGGTACCGTGATCACCGGCGGGGCCGCCCTTCCCGCCCGTGTGTTCGTACGAGCCCCCGAGGACGTCTGCCGTGCCGTACCCCCCACCGCCGCGCACCCCCTCGGGGCCGCGCAGAAGAACCCTCCTCGCCTCGGCCGCCGGAGCCGCCCTCCTGGTGGGCTGCTCCTCCGGGTCCGACGACTCGGACTCCGGGGAGAGCACCGGGGGCAGCCCGTCGGTCACCGAGCGGGCACGCACGCGTGCGGCGCGGGACAGCAGGGGGATCGTCGAACGGTACGACGCCGTCCTCGCCGCGTATCCGACCCTGGCGGAGCGGCTGACACCGCTGCGGGAGGCGGCCGTACGGCATGTGGAGGCCTTCGGAGGAACCGTCGCCACGGCCTCCCCCACGGCGTCGCGGCCGTCGCCCTCGGCCACGGCGCCGGTGAGTGAGAAGGACGCTCTCGTCGAGCTCGCCGACGCCGAGCGCACGCTCGCGGACGCGCGCGCCAAGGCGCTGCTGGAGGTGCCGGGCGAGCTGGCCCGGCTGCTGGCGTCGGTGGCCGCGGCCGGTGCCGCGCACGCGTATCTGCTGAAGGAGGGGGCCAAGTGAGCGACGAGGACGAGAAGCGGACCCTGACCGCGCTCCAGGCGGCCCTGGCGGCCGAGCACGCGGCGGTCTACGGCTACGGCGTCGTCGGCGGCCGCATCCGCGAGGGCCGGCGCACCGAGGCTCGTTCCGCGTACGACGCCCATCGCGCCCGGCGTGACCTGCTGGTCCGGGAGGTGCGGGACCTGGGCGGCAAGCCGGTCGCGGCGGCGGCCGGATACGCGCTGCCGTTCCCGGTGCCGGACTCGGAGGCGGCCGTACGGCTGGCCGCCGAGCTGGAGGACCGGGTCGCCGGGGTGTACTCCGACCTCGTCCGGGCAACCGTGGACGGGCGGCGCTCCATGGCCGCGGAGGCGCTGCGGGAGGCGGCGGTGCGGGCGGTGCGCTGGCGCGGGGAGAGCGTAGCCTTCCCTGGTCTCGCCGAGCGGGCGGCGCCGGCCACGGCCAAGCCGACGCCCACGGCGTAACACGTACGGGAAGGAAGAACTCGGGTATGGCTTTCGCACCGCCGCGGCGTCTGGTCAGGGCGCTCGGTGAGACGGCACCTGACGGTGACGACTGGTTGGAGAAGCTGCCCGAGGCGGCTCAGCAGGCCGTCGCGCTACGCGAGTTGACGGTGGAGCGGGTGCAGGTCCCCGGCGGTCGCAGCAGCCTGGTGGTCCTCGTCCGACGTGCCGACGGCACCCCCGCCGTGCTCAAGCTGGCCCCGCCGCGGTTCCGGCCGGAGGCCGAGCGGGCGGCGCTGACGCACTGGGACGGGCTGGGGGCCGTACAGCTGCTGGAGCCCTACGCGGGTGAGGGCGTGCTGCTCCTTGAGCGGTTGCACCCCGATGTGTCGGTGCGGTCGCTGCCGGAGGCGAAGGCGTTGCTGGAGGCGGCCGGTACCTTGCGGCGGCTGTGGGTCGAGCCGCCCGCCGGGCACGTGTTCGAGACCGTGGCCGAGCGGACGGGGCGGCAGGCGCAGGCGATGCGGGCGACCGCGTCGGAACGGGCCGAGGTCGCGTCGCTGGTCTCCGCGGCGGTCGGCGCCCGGGAGGAGTTGCTCGCCGCGCCGCCCGAGGAGCGGCTGCTGCACGGCACGTTCCGGCAGAGCAAGGTGCTGGCCGGGGAACGGACGCCGTGGCTGGCGGTGGGGCCGGACCCGGTGGTGGGTGAGTGCGCGTTCGACCTGGCCCGGCTGGTGCGGGACCGGGTGGAGGATCTGATCGCCTCACCCTCGGGGGCGTCGATCACCCGACGGCGGGTGAAGCGGCTCGCGGAGTCGCTGGACGTGGACCAGGAGCGGCTGCGGGGGTGGACGCTGTTCCGGGCCGTGGAGTCGGGGGTGCGGGCGCTCCGGGTGGGACGGCCGCAGGACGCCGAGCTGCTGCTCGAATTCGCCGGCTGGCTCTAGGGAAGACGCCGAGAGGTGTCGGTGGTCCCGTTCCAGGACGCACCGACACCTCCCTGAGGGGTCGTCAGGCGGACAGGCGGGCGATCGCCTCGTCCACCGTCAGCTCCTCGCGCTCACCGGTCTTGCGGTCCTTCAGTTCCAGGACGCCCTCGGCGGAGCGGCGGCCCGCGACGAGGATCTTCGGTACGCCGATGAGCTCGGCGTCCGTGAACTTCACGCCCGGGGAGACGCCCGCCCGGTCGTCGACCAGGACCCGCAGGCCCGCGGCGCGCAGCTTCTCGGAGACCTCCAGGGCCAGCTCGGTCTGGAGGGCCTTGCCCGCGGCGACCACGTGGACGTCGGCCGGGGCGACCTCGGCCGGCCAGCACAGGCCCTGCTCGTCGGCGCTCTGCTCGGCGATGGCCGCGACCGCGCGGGTGACGCCGATGCCGTAGGAGCCCATGGTCACGCGGACCGGCTTGCCCTGCTGGCCGAGGACGTCGAGCTTGAGGGCGTCAGCGTACTTGCGGCCCAGCTGGAAGATGTGGCCGATCTCGATGGCGCGGTCCAGCTTGAGGCCGGTGCCGCACTTCGGGCAGGGGTCGCCGTCCTGGACGACCACGACGTCGACGTACTCGCCGACCTCGAAGTCGCGCCCCGCGACGACGTTCTTGGTGTGCGTGTTGACCTTGTTGGCGCCCGTGATCCACGCGGTGCCGGGGGCCACGCGCGGGTCGGCGATGTACTTGACCTTCTCGCCCAGGCCCTGCGGACCGACGTAACCACGGACCAGGTCGGGGCGGCCCGCGAAGTCGGACTCGGTGACCATCTCGACGGCCGCCGGGGCGAAGTGCGCCTCGACCTTGCCCATGTCGACCTCGCGGTCGCCGGGGACACCGACGGCCACGATCTCGCCGTCGACCTTGACGAGGAGGTTCTTGAGGGTGGCGGAGGCCTCGACGCCGAGCTGGGCGGCGAGGGTCTCGATGGTGGGGGTGTCGGGGGTGGGGATGTCCTCGGCCGCGGGGACGTCCGTCGCGTCCACCGGCTTGAGCTCGTACGAGATCGCCTCGGTGTTCGCCGCGAAGTCGCAGTTCGGACAGTCGGCGAAGGTGTCCTCGCCGGCCTCGGCCGGGGCGAGGAACTCCTCGGACTTCGAGCCGCCCATCGCGCCCGCGGTGGCGGCGCAGATGCGGTAGTCGAGGCCGAGGCGCGTGAAGATCTTCTGGTAGGCCTGGCGGTGCAGGGCGTAGGACCGGGCCAGGCCCTCGTCCTCGGTGTCGAAGGAGTAGGAGTCCTTCATCAGGAACTCGCGGCCGCGCAGGACGCCGGCCCGCGGGCGGGCCTCGTCCCGGTACTTGTTCTGGATCTGGTAGAGGATGACCGGCAGGTCCTTGTAGGAGGACGCCTGGTCCTTCACCAGCAGGGTGAAGATCTCCTCGTGGGTCGGGCCGAGCAGGTAGTCGCCGCCCTTGCGGTCCTGGAGGCGGAACAGCTCGGGGCCGTACTCCTCCCAGCGGCCGGTCGCCTCGTACGGCTCGCGCGGCAGGATGGCGGGGAGCAGCACCTCCTGGGCACCGATCGCGTCCATCTCCTCCCGCACGACCCGCTCCACGTTGCGCAGGACCCGCATGCCGAGGGGCAGCCAGCTCCAGATGCCGGCGGCGGTGCGGCGGACGTAGCCGGCGCGGACGAGGAGCTTGTGGCTGAGGACCTCGGCGTCCGCCGGGTCGTCGCGCAGCGTCTTCGCCATCAACTGGGACATGCGCTGGACCGGTGCGTTGGCCATGGTTCTCGTACTCCTGCCGGGAAAACGGTGATGCCAGGAGGTTAGCCGGGGGGCCGGTGGAGGCGGAAATCGGTTATCGGCGGCGCAATGGCAAGGGGGCACCCATCACTGCGTACGGCTTCGGGGCGCTCGGGAAGAGGACCTGGCGGGCGAGGTCCTGGTAGCCGAGGGAGTGGTAGAGGCCGCGGGCCGGGCTGTCGGTGTCGATCGCGGAGAGGATCGAGCGGGGTTCGGAGGCGCCGTCGGTGATCGTGGTGATCAGGGAGCGGCCGATGCCGTGGTTCTGGTGGTGCGGGTGGACGTGCAGCTCCGTGATCACGAAGGAGTCGTCCAGCCAGGTCTCGTGCCCCTGGGCCCGGAGGTACGGCTCCACGACCGTGGACCACCAGTGGGTGCGGTCGTTGGGCATGCCGTAGACGAACCCGACGAGACGGCCGGCCACGGTGGCGCCGAGGGCCCGTGCGCCCGGGTACGTCATGTGGCGCAGGACGATCTGGCGTCGTACGGCGACCTCGTCGGCGCCGAGCCCGAAGGCGACGGCCTGGACCGCGAGGGCCTCGTCGACGCGGGCGGAGAGATCCAGCGGGCCGATCACGATGTCGTCGTCGGGGTGGCGGCGGTGTCCGTGGCCGGGGAATCGCATGTGGGGAGCGTACAGGGCACTTCGCCGGACGCCATCGGGCACTTCGAGGGTTTCAGGTGCCGGCACTTCGAGGGTTCAGAACAGGACGCTCATGAACGCGCCGACCTCTTCGAAGCCCACGCGCCGGTACGTCCGCCGCGCCGCGGTGTTGAAGTCGTTCACGTACAGGCTGACCACCGGGGCCACGTCCGCGAGGGCGTAGCGCAGGACCGCCGACATGCCGGGGGCCGCGTAGCCCTGGCCGCGGTATTCGGGCGCCACCCACACGCCCTGGATCTGGCAGGCGCGGTCCGTCGCGGCGCCGATCTCCGCCTTGAAGACGACCTTGCCGTCGGCGTCGAGGCGGGCGAACGAGCGGCCGGCGCCCACGAGTTCGGCGACCCGTGCCTGGTAGAGGAGCCCGCCGTCACCGGCCAGCGGAGAGACGCCCACCTCCTCGGTGAACATCGCCACGCACGCCGGCATGATCGTCTCCATCTCGTCCTTGCGGATGCGGCGGACGTACGGATCGGGGGCGACGTCGGCGGAGAGCCGGTCGGTGACCATCAGGGGCTGGTGGGCGCGGACGTCACGGGCCGGGCCCCAGCTGGGTTCCAGCAGCCGCCACAGCTCCGCGGTGGGTTCGGCGGGGCCGACGATCGAGGAGCAGCGGCGGCCCGCGCGCCGGGCGCGGTCGGCGAAGGCGCGGACGGCTCGCGGAGTGGCGCAGATGGGGACGAGGTTGGCGCCGGCGTAGCAGAGGGACGTCAGCATGCCGTCCTCGTACCAGCCCCACATCTCGCCGCCGAGCCGCCAGGGGTCGAGGCCGGCGACCTGTACGCGGCTCGTGACGAAGGCGTTCGCGACCGGCTCGCGGTCGAGGACGGCGAGCGCGGCGTCCAGGTCGCTCGGTTCGAGGACCCGGGAGGTCGTCTGGGTCAACACGGGCGGGGCCTCACACTGGGGACTGCGCTGATCTCCGCACTGTACCTGCGGAAGCTGAGCAGCGTCGCCCTGTGATGCCGGTCGCTATGAGGTACCCGGCGTTTCGATGCTGTCGCCTAGGAGCCCGGGGAGTCGTGGTGCGTTTGCGGCTGCGGGGGCGTGGGGGCTGGTCGCGCAGTTCCCCGCGCCCCTGAGGCGTTGCAGCCAGGCCTCCTCAGCCTGCTACCGCCACCGACGGCTCGCCCGACGCCACCCCGTCCGCCTCCATCTGTTCGGCCAGCTTCATGGCTTCCTCGATCAGGGTTTCGACGATCTTCGACTCCGGGACGGTCTTGATGACCTCGCCCTTGACGAAGATCTGGCCCTTGCCGTTGCCGGAGGCGACACCGAGGTCGGCCTCGCGGGCCTCGCCGGGGCCGTTGACGACGCAGCCCATGACGGCGACGCGGAGGGGGACCTCCATGCCGGTCAGGCCGGCGGTGACCTCTTCGGCCAGCTTGTAGACGTCGACCTGGGCGCGGCCGCAGGACGGGCAGGAGACGATCTCCAGGCCGCGCTGCTTGAGGTTGAGGGACTCCAGGATCTGGTTGCCGACCTTGACCTCCTCCACGGGAGGCGCGGAGAGGGAGACGCGGATCGTGTCGCCGATGCCCTGGGAGAGGAGGGCGCCGAAGGCGACGGCGGACTTGATCGTGCCCTGGAACGCCGGGCCGGCCTCCGTCACACCGAGGTGCAGCGGGTAGTCGCACTGGGCGGCGAGCTGCTTGTAGGCCTCGATCATGACGACCGGGTCGTTGTGCTTCACCGAGATCTTGATGTCCCGGAAGTCGTGCTCCTCGAAGAGCGAGGCCTCCCAGAGGGCGGACTCGACGAGGGCCTCCGGGGTGGCCTTGCCGTACTTCTGGAGCAGGCGGCGGTCCAGGGAGCCGGCGTTGACGCCGATGCGGATCGGGGTGCCGTGGTCCTTGGCGGCCCGCGCGATCTCCTTGACCTTGTCGTCGAACTGCTTGATGTTGCCGGGGTTGACGCGGACCGCGGCGCAGCCGGCCTCGATGGCGGCGAAGACGTACTTCGGCTGGAAGTGGATGTCGGCGATGACCGGGATCTGGGACTTCTTCGCGATGGTCGACAGGGCGTCGGCGTCGTCCTGGGTCGGGCAGGCGACGCGGACGATCTGGCAGCCGGACGCGGTCAGCTCGGCGATCTGCTGGAGGGTCGAGCCGATGTCGGACGTACGGGTCGTGGTCATCGACTGGACGGAGACCGGGGCGTCGCCACCGACGGCGACGGTGCCGACCTGGATCTGCCGGCTCTTGCGGCGCTCGGCAACCCTGGTCGGAACGGACGGCATGCCGAGAGAAATCGCAGTCATCTGCTGTGCAACCCCAAGTCGTGGATCAAGGTCCGGCGCCAACGGAACAGTGGGCTCCAGGCTTCGAGATTACGGCACGCGCACGGGCCCGAGCACATCCGTCCCGCGGAGCCACCCGAACGAAGACGGCCCGGCACACAGGGTGCCGGGCCGTCGTGAACGCCGTATGGCTAGGAGATTCTCACCGGGTTGACGACGTCCGCGATGAGGACCAGGACCGTGAAGCAGATGAAGATGCCCGCGACGACGTAGGCCACCGGCATCAGCTTCGCCACGTCGAACGGGCCCGGGTCGGGGCGGCGGAAGAGCTTGGCCAGGTGGCGGCGCAGCGACTCCCACAGGGCGCCCGCGATGTGGCCGCCGTCGAGTGGCAGCAGCGGGAGCATGTTGAACAGGAACAGGGAGAGGTTGAAGCCGGCGAGGAGCATCACGAACATCGCCAGTTGCTGGGACGCCGGGATGTCGAGGGTGGCGATCTCGCCGCCGACCCTGGCCGCGCCGACCACGCCCATCGGGGAGTCCGGTTGGCGCGGGCCGTCGCCGAAGGCGGCGTCCCACAGGGCCGGGATCTTGGAGGGCAGGGCGGCGAGGGAGTCGACGGCGTCGCCGACGCGGTCCGTCATCCAGGTCACCGAGTCGCCGAAGTCCTGTTTGACGACGCCGGTGGCGGCGCTGAAGCCGAGGAAGCCGGCCTTGACGTACTCGCCCTGGACGTAGGCCCCGCTGGAGTCCTTCTTCGCGACGAGGTTGGTGGCGATCTTGGCCGTGAGGGAGACCTGCCGGCCGTCGCGGTCGACGACGATCGGGACCGTCTTGCCGGCGCTGTCGCGGATGAGGTCGGAGAGCGTGTTCCAGTCGTCGGTCTTCACGCCGGCGAAGGAGACGATCTTGTCGCCCTTCTTCATGCCGGCCGCCGCGGCCGGGGAGGGCTTGTCGGTGCTCTTGCAGGTGTCGCGGTTCTCGCTCTGGGAGATCACGCACGGGGAGACCGAGGCGACGTCGGTGGTCTGCTGCTGGATGCCGAAGCCCATCAGGACCGTCAGGAACAGGCCGATCGCCAGGATCAGGTTCATGAACGGGCCCGCGAACATCACGATCACGCGCTTCCAGGGCTTGCGCGTGTAGAAGAGGCGGGACTCGTCACCGGGTTGCAGTTCCTCGAAGGCGGCCGAGCGGGCGTCCTCGATCATGCCGCGCCAGGGCGAGGTGGAGCGGGCTTCCAGGCGGCCGTCCGGGCCGGGCGGGAACATGCCGATCATGCGGATGTAGCCGCCGAAGGGGATGGCCTTGACGCCGTACTCCGTGTCGCCCTTCTTCCTCGACCAGACGGTCGGGCCGAAGCCGACCATGTACTGGGGCACGCGGATGCCGAAGAGCTTGGCCGTGGAGAGGTGGCCGAGCTCGTGCCACGCGATCGAGACCAGGAGTCCGAACGCGAAGACCGCTATGCCGAGGATGAACATCAGGGTCGTCATGCACGGGCCTCCGCCGTCTGTGCCGCCAGTTCCCGGGCCCGGGTGCGGGCCCAGGTCTCCGCTTCGAGGACGTCCGACACCGTGAGCGAGGTTCCCGTGACCGGCGTGCCGTGCTCCTCCACGACCCGCGTCACGGTCTCCATGATCCCGTTGAAGGGCAGCGCGCCGACCCGGAACGCCTCCACGCACTCCTCGTTGGCGGCATTGAACACCGCCGGGGCCGTGCCCGCGAGCTGCCCCACGTGTCTCGCAAGGTTGACCGAAGGAAACGCGTCGTTGTCGAGCGGGAAGAACTCCCACGTCGACGCCTTGCTCCAGTCGAAGGCGGGAGCCGCGTCGGGGACGCGCTCGGGCCAGCCGAGGCCGATGGCGATCGGCCCGCGCATGTCGGGGGGCGTTGCCTGGGCGATTGTCGATCCGTCCGTGAACTCAACCATCGAGTGGACATACGACTGGGGATGCACGACGACCTCAATGCGGTCGAAGGGAATGTCGTAGAGGAGGTGTGCCTCGATGACTTCCAGGCCCTTGTTGACGAGGGTCGCGGAGTTGATGGTGATGACCGGGCCCATGGCCCAGGTGGGGTGGGCGAGGGCGTCCTCGACGCTGACGTTGGCCAGTTCTTCCTTCGTACGGCCGCGGAACGGGCCGCCGGAGGCGGTGACGACCAGCTTGCGCACGTCCGCCCGGGTCCCGGAGGCCAGGGCCTGGAACAGGGCCGCGTGCTCGGAGTCGACCGGGATGATCTGCCCGGGCTTGGCGAGGGCCTTGACCAGCGGGCCGCCGACGATGAGCGACTCCTTGTTGGCGAGCGCGAGGGTGCGGCCCGCCTCCAGGGCGGCGAGGGTCGGGGCGAGGCCGATCGAGCCGGTGATGCCGTTGAGGACGGTGTGGCAGTCGGAGGCGGCGACCTGGCCGGCCGCGTCGGGTCCGGCGAGGATCTCGGGGAGCGGCTCGCCGGTGCCGTACCGGGCCTCGAGTGACTCCCGCAGTGCCGGTACGACGTCCTCGCGGGCGACCGCGACGGTCCGCACCCCGAGCCGGTGGGCCTGCTCGGCGAGCAGGGAGACCCGGCCGCCGTGGGCGGACAGCGCGGTGACCCGGAAGCGGTCCGGGTTGCGCAGGACGAGGTCGATGGCCTGGGTGCCGATCGAGCCGGTGGAGCCGAGGATCACCACGTCCTTGGGGCCGTCGCCCGCCACGGGGTCGTAGACGAGGTGGGGGTCGGCGAGAGGGGCTGGACTGTCACTCATCCCCCCATTGTTGCCGTAAGGACGGCGTGTGAGGACAGCGCGTCCCCCTCACGGTGGACAGGAGGGGGACGCGGTGTCATGGGCCGGTCAGCGGATCGGGCGGTGGACGTTGGTCTTCTCGCTGGGGCCGGGGGTCGCGTCGGCGATCCAGGGGCCCTCGCCCGACGCGTCGACGATGCCGTCCTCCAGCCACTCGTAGGTGCCGGACATGACGCCCTTGACGACCTTGCGGTCCAGGTCGTCGGTGTTGGTCCACAGGCGGCCGAAGAGCTCCTCGATCCGGATGCGGGACTGGCGGCAGAAGGCGTCCGCCAGTTGGTAGGCCTCGCGGCCGTGGGCCTCGGTGGTGCGGAGGAGTTCGGCGCGGACGCAGGCCGCACTCATGGCGAAGAGTTCGGCCCCGATGTCGACGATCCGGCCGAGGAAGCCCTGCTTGGTCTCCATACGGCCCTGCCAGCGGGACATGGCGTAGAAGGTGGAGCGGGCCAGTTTGCGGGCCGTGCGCTCGACATAGCGGAGGTGGACGGAGAGGTCGACCTCGTGTTTGAACTCGTTGTAGGAGTACGGGAGTTGGCCCTGGCCCGCGACCAGTTTCGGGAGCCACTTGGCGTAGAACACGCCCGCGTTGGCGCCCGCCTTCGCCTTGTCCGTCAGGGACTTGTCCGGGTCGATCAGGTCGCCGGCGACCGAGAGGTGGGCGTCGACCGCCTCGCGGGCGATCAGCAGGTGCATGATCTCGGTCGAGCCCTCGAAGATGCGGTTGATGCGGAGGTCGCGCAGGACCTGCTCCGCCGGGACCGCGCGTTCGCCGCGGGCCGCCAGGGACGCGGCCGTCTCGAAGCCCCGGCCGCCGCGGATCTGGACCAGTTCGTCGGCCATCAGCCATGCCTGCTCGGAGGCGAAGAGCTTGGCCAGGGCGCCTTCGATGCGGATGTCGTTTCGGTCCTCGTCGGCCATCTGGCTGGCGAGGTCCGTCACCGCCTCCAGGGCGAAGGTGGTGGCCGCGATGAAGCTGATCTTCGAGCCGACCGCCTCGTGCTGGGCGAGGGGCTTGCCCCACTGCTCGCGGGCCGCCGACCACTCGCGGGCGATCTTCAGGCACCACTTGCCGGCCGCCACGCAGGAGGCGGGGAGGGAGAGCCGGCCGGTGTTGAGGGTCGTCAAAGCGATCTTCAGGCCTGCTCCTTCCGGGCCGATACGGTTCGCGGCCGGGACCCTGACCTGGTGGAAGCGGGTCACGCCGTTCTCGATGCCGCGCAGGCCCATGAAGGCGTTGCGGTTCTCGACCGTGATGCCGGGCGAGTTGGTCTCGACGACGAACGCGGTGATGCCGCCCCGGTGGCCCTCGGACTTCGGCACCCGGGCCATGACGACGAGGAGGTCGGCGACCACGCCGTTGGTGGTCCACAGCTTCACTCCGTCGAGGACGTACTCGTCGCCGTCGGGGACCGCGGTGGTGGCGAGGCGGGCCGGGTCGGAGCCGACGTCGGGCTCGGTGAGCAGGAAGGCGCTGATGTCGGTGCGGGCGCACCGGGGCAGGAACGTCTCCTTCTGCTCGTCGGTGCCGAACAGCTTCAGCGGCTGCGGTACGCCGATCGACTGATGGGCGGAGAGCAGCACGCCGATCGCGGGGCTGGCCGAGCCCGCCAGCGCGAGCGCCTTGTTGTAGTACACCTGGGTGAGGCCGAGGCCGCCGTACTTGGTGTCGATCTTCATGCCGAGGGCGCCGAGTTCCTTGAGGCCGTTGATGACCTCGTCGGGGATCCGGGCCTCGCGCTCGATGAGGGCGCCGTCGACCTTCGTCTCGCAGAAGTCGCGGAGCTTGGCGAGGAACTCCTCGCCCCGCTGGGCGGCCTCCTCGGACGGCAGGGGGTGCGGGTGGACGAGGTCGAGCCGGAAGCGCCCGAGGAACAGTTCCTTGGCGAAGCTGGGCTTGCGCCATTCCTGTTCCCGGGCCGCCTCGGCGACCTCGCGGGCCTCACGTTCGGAGACGGTGGGTTTGCTGGTGGGTGGAGCGGACATGAGGCTCACCTCGCCGCGAATCGGGATCTTGGGACCGTTTTCGTTACCGACCGGTGCTACCCGATCGTATGTACCCGATCCCGGGCGACCCCACCACCCCTGACGCGCAGCCGGACGGCCGACGGTCCGCCATCATGGGAACCGGGAAGCCCGGAAGCGCGCCGTCGAAACTCTCTATCGAAGCGCTTCGACATCCTATGGACACCCACCCCCGGTGCGGCTACTGTCGAACCACCCTCACCCGCCCTTATTCAACCCGCGCACTGTCGAAGCGCTTCACAAAGCTTGGAGAGCTGGATGGTCACCCTCGCCGAGGTCGCCCAGCACGCCGGAGTCTCGGCGAGCACGGTGAGCTATGTCCTCAGTGGCAAGCGGTCCATCTCCACGACCACCCGGCAGCGGGTCGAGCAGAGCATCCGCGAGCTCGGCTACCACCCGAACGCGGGCGCCCGCGCCCTGGCCAGCAGCAGGTCCAACATCATCGCGCTGATGGTGCCGCTGCGGACGGACATGTACGTGCCGGTGATGATGGAGATCGCCATCGCCGTCGCCACCACCGCCCGGACGCACGGGTACGACGTACTGCTGCTGACCGGTGAGGAGGGCCCGGACGCGGTGCGCCGCGTCACCGGCAGCGGGCTCGCCGACGCGATGATCCTGATGGACGTCGAACTCGACGACGAGCGGCTGCCGTTGCTGCGCGGCACCGACCAGCCGTCCGTGCTCATCGGCCTGCCCGCCGACACCTCCGGGCTGACCTGCGTCGACCTCGACTTCCGGGCGACCGGCGCGCTCTGCGTGGAGCACCTCGCGATGCTCGGCCACCGCGACATCGCTGTCATCGGCGAGGCCCCCGCGGTCTACGAACGGCACACCGGTTTCGCGGAGCGCACCCTCGACGGACTGCGCTCCCGCGCCCAGGAGTTGGGCGTGCGGCTGCTGCACCGGCCGTGCGAGGGCGGGTACGACGCGATGGCCGTGACGCTCGCCCGCATCCTCGACGAGCGCCCCGGCACCACCGGGTTCGTCGTGCAGAACGAGTCGGCCGTCGAGCCGCTGCTCGCCCAGCTGCGCCAGCGGGGGCGCGCGGTGCCCGAGGACGTGTCGGTCGTCGCGATCTGCCCCGACCAGGTCGCCACCCAGGCTTCGGTGCGGCTGACCTCGGTCGCCATCCCCGCGCAGGAGATGGGCCGCAACGCCGTGGAGCGGCTGGTGGCCAAGCTCGACGGCCGCGGCAGCGACGAAGTCGTCCTGATCACCCCTGAGTTGACGGTCCGGGCGAGCACGGGCCCGGTACCGGCGTAGCACCTCTTGCGTTCGCCCCTGCCGGGGCACCCCCATGTCTGCCACTCCGCCAGGAGTTTCGGAGCCCAGGAGCGCCTCAAGTGCCTCAAGTGCCTCAGCCTGCCGAGAACCAGCCCCCGACCGGCGCGGTGAGCCTCGCGCAGTCGTCCCCGACCGTCGGTACGTTCCGTGAGCGGGACGGCGCGCTGGAGTGGAGCGGCCGTCAGGAGACCGTACGGATCGAGCCCTGGGGCCCGGACGCGGTCCGGGTCCGGGCCCGGCTCGGCGGGCCGATCCTGGAGGGGCTGCCGGGTGCGCTGCTCGACGACGCGCCCGCCACCTCCTCCACCGTCAAGATCGAGGACGGGCAGGGGCGGTTGACCGTCGGCGCGCTCACCGTCGAGGTCAGCGCCGAGGGCCTGGTCCGCTTCCTGCGCACCGAGGACTCCGCGGAGCTGCTCGCCGAGGCCCGCGCCCACTTCTGGTGGCCCGGGCCGCGCCTCTACACCGCCGTCGGCAACGGCCACCACCGCCTGGAGCAGCGGTTCGCCGCCTACGACGACGAGAAGCTGTACGGCCTCGGCCAGCACCAGCACGGCCGCTTCGACCAGAAGGGCCTGGTCGTGGACCTGGTCCAGCGCAACGCCGAGGTCGGCATCCCGGTGCTGACGTCCAGCCGGGGCTACACCCTGCTGTGGAACAACCCGGCGATCGGCCGCGTGGAGCTGGCCCACAACGGCACCCGCTGGGTGGCCGACTCGGCCCGGCAGATCGACTACTGGATCACGGCCGGCACCCCGGCAGACGCGCAGCGCCGCTACTCCGCCGTCACCGGCCGTACCCCGATGCTGCCGGAGTGGGCGGCGGGCTTCTGGCAGTGCAAGCTGCGCTACCGCACCCAGGACGAACTCCTGGGCGTGGCACGGGAGTACAAGCGGCGCGGGCTGCCGATCTCGGCGATCGTGTGCGACTTCTTCCACTGGACCCACCTCGGCGAGTGGAAGTTCGACCCGGCGGAGTGGCCCGACCCGGCCGCGATGGTGCGGGAGTTGGCGGAGCTGGGCATCAAACTCGTCGTCTCCGTCTGGCCGTCGGTGTCGCCGCTCAGCGAGAACCACCCGGTGATGGAGCAGCGCGGCTACTTCATCGGCACGCAGTACGGGCCGATGGCCCACGCGGACTGGCCGGACAAGGAGGTGGCGTCGACGGTCCAGGTGGCCTTCTACGACGCCACCAACCCGGAGGCGCGTCAGTTCCTCTGGTCGAAGGTCAAGGAGAACTACCTGGATCCGTACGGCATCACGGCGTTCTGGCTGGACGCCTGCGAGCCCGAGCTGAAGCCCGGCTTCGCGGAGAACCTGCGCTACTGGGCGGGCCCGGGTCTGGAGGTCGGCAACATCTACCCGGCGGACAACGCCCGTACCTTCCACGAGGGGCTGAGCGCCGAGGGCGAGGAGGTCATCACCCTCAACCGCTCGGCGTGGGCGGGCAGTCAGCGCTACGGCGCCGCCCTGTGGTCCGGTGACATCGGCACCGACTTCCCGACTCTGCGCCGCCAGATCGCGGCCGGCCTCAACACCGCGCTGTCCGGCATCCCCTGGTGGAACACCGACATCGGCGGCTTCCACGGCGGCGACCCGAGCGACCCGGCGTACCAGGAGGTCATGGTCCGCTGGTTCCAGTTCGGCGCGCTGTCCCCGCTGATGCGGCTGCACGGCTTCCGGGACCCGGGCATGCCGCTGGGCCCGGAGATGACCGGCGGTCCCAACGAGGTGTGGTCGTACGGCGAGCGGGCCGGGGCGGTGCTGGAGAAGTACCTGCGGCTGCGCGAACGCCTGCGGCCCTACGTCCTGGACGTCATGCGCGAGGCCCACGAGGAGGGCCTGCCGCCCATGCGGCCGCTGTTCCTGGAGTTCCCGGACGACCCGGCGGCCTGGTCGGTGGACGACGCCTATCTCTTCGGCGCGGACCTGCTGGTGGCGCCGGTGCTGACGGCGGGAGCGACGGCCCGCACGACCTATCTCCCGACGGGCGCGACCTGGGCGGACGCGTGGACCGGTGCGTCGTACGAGGGAGGGACGACCGTGACGGTCGACGCCCCGCTGGACCGCATCCCGCTGTTCCTGCGGGACGGGGCGCGGCTTCCCGTAGCGGAGTAGCCGCGGACGAGCGTGCGGCCGGTCCCGATAGGGGAGGGACCGGCCGCACGCCCGTGTCAGGGGCAGACGGAGGCGAGGGAGCGGACGAGCGCGGCGGTGTGCAGCAGGTCCGGGTGCTTCTCGTGGTGGACCTCGACCACGGCGAGGGCGAGTTCGGGGCGGCAGCCGACCGAGGACCGGTCCGGGGTGGTGTCGGCCAGGGCGGTGACCAGGCCCGTGTTTATGCGGTTGATGGTCTGCCGTACGACGCTGAGGTCCGGCTTGGTCGTCGGTGCCTCGTCGGGATGGGCGGTCCAGCGGCGGAACAGGGCACGCTGGACGGTCTTGTTGGCCTCGATCTGGTCGCGGAACACGGCCCGGATCTCGTCCGGATCGGCGCCGATCTGCTGGGCCTGGGCGGCGACGGTGTCGAGGACCTGCTGTTCACGGGCGGGGTCGTCGATGGGGCTGTCGGTGCCCCACTTGGCGGCGGCCACGAGGTCGGCGGTGGCGAGGCGGTCGGCCGCCAGGGACGCGACGGGCAGCAGGCCCGGGGACGCGGGAGCCGCCGTCGCGCTGCCCGGGGAGGCGAGCAGCGCGGCGGCGGCGAGCGCGGCGGTGATGAGGGGGGTGGTGGTACGCATGGGTTCATATAACCCCGTGTCCCCACCCCGTTGGGTCAACTGCTGCTGACGGTCAGGTTGTTGGTTTGGAAATCAAGGCCGCCGGACGACGACGTGATCTCGTAGCCGAACTGGACGTCCCCGATGGTCTCGCTGCTGGACATCCAGCCCTTGGTGCCCGATATCCAGGTGAGGATCGGCTTGATGTCCACGGTGCCGGAGGTGGAGTCCGAGGTCCGCAGGAACGAGAAGACCTCGTTGGCGCCGTTGCTGCCCTTGTAGACGGTCCAGGTGTGGCCGCCGAGGGTGACGTTGCCCTGGGAGGTGCCGAGCGGGCCCACGGCTCCGTTGTAGTTGACCCAGAGCATGATCTCGTAGTCGTAGTCGGTGTCCCAGATGTCGTACGACGTGTTGTACGCGCCGGAGGCCGGGACGGTGACGTTGTAGCTGCTGGTCAGCGAACCGAGCGAGGAGATGGTCTTGTTGACCACCTTCTTGGCGTTCGGATAGGACTTGATGCCGCCGGTGTTGGGGTGGTTGGCCCAAACCCCCCAGTTGGTGCCGGAGTTGGCCCAGATGCACTGGCTGCCGGCGCCGGAGCCCCAGATGTTGTTGTAGAGCGTGTAGCCGTTCAGGCTGGTGGAGGCCCACTGGTCGCAGGAGCTCCACACGGCCGCCGAGGCGGGCGCGGAGGCGAGGCCGACGGTGGCGCCGAGGGCCATCGCCGGAGCCAGTAGGGCCATGGTGACGTTACGGAGTCTGCTCTTGGCCATGGTGTCCCTTCCATGGGTGGGGGGAAATGCGGGTGGCTACCACGCCTCCAGACGCAGGACGTGGTCTTCCCCGGCGACGAGGTCGAGCGGCTCCGTGCCGGAGGAAGTCCTCAGTTCGACGCGATGGGTGCGGGTGGGGCGCAGTACCGCGGTCGCTTGCTGCGGGGTCCAGGTGAGGTCGAGTGCGGCGCCGAACCGGGTGCGGACGCCGAGGAGTTGGCCCTTGGGATAGCGGTCGGGCAGCGCGGGCAGCAGGACCAGCCGGTCCGGGGTCGACTGCACGAGCATCTCGATGAGCACGGCGGGCAGGGTGTGGGCGGCGTCGGCGTTGTAGGTGCGGCGGTTCGGGTAGTGGGCGCTCATCAGCGAGGCGTGGAAGAAGTCGCCCTTGAGGACCTGGCCGAGGGCGTGCGCGACCCGTTCGCCGTCCCGCAGGCGGGCCGCGATCAGGGCGTGGTGGAGATGGCCGTGGGCGGAGTCGTTCTCGGCACCGCGCAGGGCCAGGGCGCGGTGGGCGGCGCGGGCGAGTTCGGGGGTGTCGTACGGGTTGATCTCGTCGAGGGGCCAGACGCCGTAGAGGTGGCTGAGGTGGCGGTGGTCGTAGCTGTCCTCCAGGCCCGGCCAGGCCCATTCGGCGAGGGCGCCGTCGGCGTTGATCCGGTGCGGCGGGAGGCGGTCGGCGAGGGCGCGCAGGCGGTCCGCGTCCTCGGGGTGGTAGTCGGCGGCCGTGTGCAGGGCGTGCCGGGCGGCCGAGAGGTCCATCGCCGCGTTGATCGCGCCCCAACTGCCGCCTGCCGGACGGTTCTCGGGCGAGTAGGAGGGGACGACGACGAGGTGCCCGTCGGCGTCGGTGCGGATGAGGAAGTCCTCGTAGAACAGGGCGAGTTCGGCGAGCGCGGCGGCGGTGCGCGGGTCGCGGGTGCCGGTGGTCTCGTCGTGGTCGACGAGCGGCTTGAGCAGCCAGTCGGCGCCCGCCGTCCACAGGTGCAGCGGGTATTCGCGCTCGAAGTGGTACGTCAGCCCGGACTCTCCGTCGCTGTGCGGCGGGGCGGCGATCCCGCGGGCGCCGAAGATCGTGCGGGCGTTGTCCCGCCAGTCGGCCAGCTGCCCCTGGATCAGGGAGGCGAGCGCCTCGGTGACCTCGGGGAGGGCGGCGGACGCGGCGGAGGCGGTCTGGAGGTTGACGTTGGCGTCGTTGGTGAACGCGCCCGACCAGGCGGTGTTCCAGTCGCCGGTCCACAGGCCGGTGAGGCGGGGCGGGAAGAGGCCGCTCGCGGAGAGCAGGTGGTAGCGGCCGGCGGCGAAGAGGCGCTCCATGAGCGCGGGGCTGTCGGGGTGTTCGAGCAGCTCCGAGCCGGGGAGGGCGCGTTCGGCGGGGTCGGCGTCCAGGTCGAGGGTGACGCGCTCGTAGGCGGTGCGGTGCAGCGCGGTGTGGCGGTCGAGGAGGGCGGCGTGGTCGAGGGGCAGGTCGCGCAGGGCGCGGGCCTCCTCCGTCACGTCCAGCTCACCGGTGTGCCGGGCCACGCGGGTCAGCAGCAGGACCGACTCCGCTCCGGTGATCCGCAGCCCGGGCGGGGTGAGGGTGGCGGTGCCGCCGGTGACCTGGACGAGGGTGACGCCGGTGTAGGCGCGGTCGCTGCCGGGGTAGTGGGCGCGCAGGGTGAGCAGCGCGCCCCCGGGGGTGAGGACGGCGCCTTGGCCGACGCCGAGGCCGTCGGGGGCGCCCGGCAGCCGGTGGTCCAGGGAGATGTCGAGGTCGGTCGCGGTGACCCGCTGGACGATGACGTCGTCGGCGCGGGAGACGAAGACCTCGCTGTCCCAGCCCTCGTAGCGGGTGCGGGTGACGCCGGTGACGAAGTCGACGGACCGGTGGTATCCGGGGGCGTCGCCGGTCGTCGTGGAGCGCAGCCGGATCTGGAAGGCCGGGTGGAAGGGCTGCACCCACTGCAGGTCCCGGCCGTCCGTGAAGCGCTCGGCGGCGTCGAGCTCACCGGCGAGCAGCCGGTCCTGGAGGTCGGCGAGTCCGGCGGCCAGCTCCGGCGGGCGGGCGTGTTCGGAGCCGTTGGGGCGGACCAGGGTGTGATGGGTCACGACGACCCGCTCGTCGTTCGGCTCGCCGAACACAAGGGTGCCGTGACGGCCGTTGCCGCTCAGGAAGCCGTCCTCCCAGCGGGCGGCCGGTCGGGATTCCCAGGTGCCGTGCACGAGGTTCATGGCTTCAGCACCGCCACTCCGTAGCGGTCGAGAGTGAGGTCGTCCGTGACGTTCATGCCGGTCAGCAGATCACGGAAGGCGCCCGGGACTCGAACGGTGACCGCATCGCGGGCATGGTTGAGCACGAACAGCAGCTCACCCCGCCGTACGGCCTCGACGCCCGCCGGCAGCCCCTCCAGCACCGGCCGCACCCCCGCCTCGGCCGCGAACTCGGCGAGCATCGCGCGCAGGTGGTCCGGCTCGGGCAGGGTCGCGAGATAGCGGGCCCGGCCCTTGCGCAGCACGGCGGGCAGCCCGTCGAGGTCCCCGCCCTTGAAGGCGGCGGCCACGACCGCCTCCCCGTCAGCCTCGATCTCCTCCGACCACAGGGTGCCGCGGAACCCGTCGCACTCGACGGTCTCCCCCGCGTCCAGCGGCCACCACTCGTGCAGGGTGCGGATGCCGAACAGCTCCCGCAGGCGTACGTCCATGCCGCCGGGCCTGATCCGGTCGTCCTGGTCGGCGACGCCGGTGAGGAAGCCGGAGACGAGGGTGCCGCCCTGGCGGACGTAGGAGAGGAGGTTCTCGATCGCGGCGTCGGTGAGGGCGTACAGCTGCGGGACGACGACGAGCTTGTAGCGGCTCAGATCATGATCGGGGTGGGCGAAGTCCGTGCCGAGGTGGGCCTCCCAGAGGGCCCGGTGCCAGGCGGTCAGGACCTGCGGATAGTCGACCTCGCCGGAGAGCCGGCCCTCGTGGGCCCCGGCCCACCAGGAGTGCCAGTCGTGCAGGACGGCGATGTCGTGGGAGGTGTGAGCGCCGACGACCTCCCCGCCGATCCGGCCCAGTTCCGCCCCGAGCCGCTTGACCTCCTGGAACGTCCGCCCCCGCTCCCCCGCGTGGCTGACCATCCCGGAGTGGAACTTCTCCGCGCCCTGCCGGGACTGCCGCCACTGGAAGTAGCAGACGGCGTCGGCGCCGCGGGCGACGGACTGGAGCGACCAGAGCCGGTTGAGGCCGGCCGGCTTGGGGTGGTTCACGCCCCGCCAGTTGACGGGCCCGGCCGCCTGCTCCATCAGCATCCAGGGGCCACGGGCCTGCGAGCGGGTCATGTCCTGGAGGAGGGCCGCGTGCTGGGCGCCCATCGGGTCCCGCGGGTCGGGATAGAGGTCGACGGAGACGACGTCCTCCTCCTCGGCCCACCGCCAGGCGTCCTGGCCCGTCCACAGCGGCATGAAGTTGGTGGTGACCGGGAGGTGCGGGGTGTGCCGCCGCACGATGTCCCGTTCGGCGAGGTAGCACTCCAGGAGCATGTCGGAGGTGAACCGCCTGAAGTCGAGCGCCTGGGACGGGTTCTTCATGTAGTGGGCGTGGCGCGGGGTGTGCACCTCGGCCCAGTCGCCGTAGCCCTGGCTCCAGAAGGCGGTGCCCCAGGCCGAGTTGAGGGCGTCGACCGTGCCGTAGCGCCGCTGGAGCCAGCGCCGGAAGCGGGCGGCGGCCTGGTCGCTCCAGTCGAAGGTGCAGTACTCGTTGTTGATGTGCCACATCGTGAGGGCGGGGTGGCCGCCGTAGCGGGCGGCGAGGTCCTCGGTGATGGCGGCGGCGTAGCGCCGGTAGACGGCGCTGGAGTGCGAGAAGTGCTGGCGGCCGCCCCACCACTCGGTGCGGCCGTCCTCGTCCACGGGCAGGGTGTCGGGGTGCAGATGGCCCATCCAGGGCGGCGGCGAGGCGGTCGGGGTGGCGAGGACGACGCCGATGCCGTGCTCGTGCATCAGGTCCATGACCCGGTCGAGCCAGCCGAAGTCCCGTTCCCCGGGCCGGGGTTCGAGCTTGGCCCAGGAGAAGACGCCGAGCGTGACGGAGTTGACGCCGGCGTCCTTCATCAGCCGGACGTCCTCCTGCCAGGTCTCCTCGGGCCACTGCTCGGGGTTGTAGTCACCGCCGAAGAGGAGGCGGCCGCGGGTGACGTCACCGAGCCCCGGCATCACACCGGCTCCCCGTACTGGATGCCGCGCCCGTTGGTGGCGAGGTACACGCGCCCGTGGACCCGGGGATCACCGGCGATCGCCTCGCCGGTCCAGCCCCACTGGTGCCGGTCGTCGTTGATCCGCACCCAGCTCTTCGCCTCGTCGTCGGAGCGGTACACGGCGGTGATCGTCTCGGTGACGCCCACCATGAAGACGGCCGGATACACGGCCCCCTCGGCGGCCTTGCCGAAGCCGAGGGCGTACGAGGCCCGGCAACTGCCCACCTTGGCGAAACCGACGCCCCCGTCGGTGGACCGGTACAACCCGTTCCCCTTCACACTCAGCCAGAGATCACCGGAGCGTCCGGGCGCAGCGACCAGCTCGAACTGGCTGTCTCCGGACGGCAGTCCGGAAGCACGAGCGGTGAAAGTACGGCCACTGTCAGTGCTGGCCAGTAGCGTTCCTGTGTCGGTGTCGTATGCGTAGAAGAGCGTCGGGTCGGCCGGGTCGGCGACCGGCGTGGCGCCCTTCGGGAAGGAAGGGACCTCGGTCCAGGTGGCCCCGTTGTCGGCGGAGCGATACGCGGGGTATTTGGTGCCGTCCCAGTGCACGAAGACCCACAGCAGGGCAGTCCCGTCGGTGTTGACGGCGATCGGCCCCGGCGCGTCCTTGGCGAGGGCGGGCTGGGCCGCGAAGGGCGTCCAGGTCTGCCCGCCGTCGTTCGAGTAGGCCCCGTTGCCGTGGTCGCCCCACCCGGTGCGCACGACGTAGGCCGGCTTCGCCACGGCCTGCGCGAGTCCCGTCGCCGTCCCGAAGACGGGGTTCGACGCCATGCCGCGCGAGGGGGACGCGGTGAGCTTCTCGTGGTACATCACGCCGATGTCCCCGGACCCGCTGATCAAGTGCGCCTGCCCGACCGGGGGCGAGATCAGCAGCTTCGCGGCGGCCTCTTCGATCCCGCGGATCTGAGGGGCCCAGTGCTTGAGGTCCCGAGTGCCGTAGAGGGTGGCGCCGGTGCCGTAGACGACATGCCGGGAGTCGTACGGATCGAGGGCGAGCGCCTGGATCCACCAGCCGAACTTGGGCGCGTCCGCGCCCCACTTGAGATAGGGGGTCTCGGAGACGTCGAGCACGGCGCAGTCCTTGAGCGAGGTCCAGGAGCGACCGCCGTCGGTGGACCGGAAGACGGTGTCGACGAGGGCCCACCGGTTGTTGGTGGACACGACGAGGGTCCCCGGCCGACGGGCGTCGACGGCGACCCCGCCGTACCCGAAGGAGTCGGTGCCGCCGTCGTCGGTCGTCCCGCCGGGCTTCACCGGCGTGACCCCGCGCCACTTCCCGTTGGCGGTGCACAGCGCGTGCACACTGCCGTCCGACTGCCCGTTGGGCCCGGGGGCGTCGGCGTAGGTCAGATACAGCTCGCGGGTGTGCTGGTCGTAGGCGGCCCGGACGGGCACCTTGGCGGCGACGCCGGAGGGTTGCCCGGGCACGGCCTCCCATGTGACCCCGTCGACGGTGCGGAACAGGTTGGCGGCGGTCCCGTCGGAGTCACCCCAGCCGGCGTAGAGGGTGCGCCCGGCGGCGACGAGCAGGGTGACGCCCTGCCCGGAGCCGCTCGGCTTGCCTGGGAACCCGGTGGCGGCGCCCCAAGTGGCGCCTCTGTCGGTCGACTTGAGCAGCCCGTCATGTCTGGTCCCGACCCAGAGGGTGGCACTGTCCCTAGGGTCGACGAGCAACCGCTCCCCGGCACCACGCCCGTCCTCGTTGGCCCCGAGCTTGACGGTGAGATCGGTACGGGCCCAGGTGGCACCCCGGTCGTCGGAACGCAGCACGGCCCCGTTGGACGCCCAGGGCTGTGAGTAGGTGCCGAGGGCGAGATAGAGCCGGTTGGGGTGGGCGGGGTCGACGGCCATGGCCTCGACCCCGAGGAGGTTCCAGTCGTCCCAGCCGAGGTGATCGATGAGGGGGGTCCAACGGCCGACGGAGTCGTCCCAGCGATAGGCACCCCCGATATCGGTACGGGCGTAGGCGAGCCCACGAACGGAAGGGTGAAAGAGAACACCGGTGACGAATCCGGTACCGCCTTGGACGACGTTGCGCCAGCGGTAGGTGGGGGTGGAGGCGGCCAGCGCACGTCCCTGACTCATGGGAACGGCGGTGAGCGCGGCAGCGGCGGCGGTCCCGGCGAGTACGGCACGACGGCTCAAGGGTGGCGTGCGCATGACATAAGCCTCGCTAGATGAGAAGGATCAGGTGAGTTGCTCAAGGGGCGCGGGGAACTGCGCGACCAGCCACGACGAATCCAGCAGCCGCCAACCGGTCAACGCACCCCACCCGATAGGCGCCCCGTCAACCCTTCACCGCACCGGTCAACATGCCCTTCTTGAAATGCCGCTGCACAAACGGCGACAACACCGCCACCGGCAACAACGCCATCACCATGACCGCCATCTGAATGGCGAGCCCCGACAGCTGCCCGGTCCGGATCGCCTGGCCCAGACCCACCGGCGCCTCCTGCCGCTGCACCAGCTGGATCATGACGTTCTGGAGCGGCATCATGTCCTGCTGGTTCAGATACAGCGACGCGTTGAACCAGGCGCTCCAGTACCCGACGGCGTAGAACAGCGTGATCACCGCGAGAACCGCCCGCGACAGCGGCATGACGATCCGCAGCAGGATCCGGAAATCCCCTGCCCCGTCGATGCGCGCGCTGTCGATGAGTTCCTGCGAGATCCCCATGAAGAAGCCGCGCAGCACCAGGATGTTGAAGACGCTGATCGCACTCGGGAGGATCAGCGCGAGATAGCTGTCGGTCAGGCCGAGGGACTGCACCAGCAGATACGTGGGGATGAGGCCCGCGCTGAAGAACATGGTGGCCAGCAGCGTCATCAGGATCCAGCGGTGGCCGAGGGTCCCGCTGCGGGAGAGGCCGTAGGCGCACAGGACGGACACCGTCATCGAGAACAGCGTGCCGAACAGGGTGACGAAGATGCTGACCAGGGCGGCGCGGGTGACCTGGCCGCCGCCGAGCAGCTCCTGGTAGGCGATGAAGGTGATGCCCTTGGGAATCAGCACCAGGCCGCCGGCCTCGTTGATGGTCTTGCGGGAGGAGAGGCTGGTGACGACCACGATCCACAGCGGGAAGAGGATCGCCAGGCAGGCGAACGACAGGGCGATGCCCTTGGCCACGAGGCCGGCCTTGGACGGCTCCTCCTCCCAGGTGGGCCGGGGCGGGGCGGCCCAGCGGCGCGGTGCGCGGGCGGGTTTGTCGAGGACTGCGGTCATTTCTGGTACACCCCCTGCTCGCCCATGAGATGGGCCACCTTGTTCGCGGCGAGGACCAGACCGATGCTGACCACGCCCTTGACCAGGCCCGCGGCGGCCGCGTAGCCGAAGTCCTGGTTGCGGACGCCGTTCCACCACACGAAGGTGTCGAGGACTTCTCCGGCGCCCGGTCCGACGCCGTCGCGTTGCAGCAGGATCTGCTCGAAGCCGACGGTCAGGGCGTCGCCGACGCGCAGCACCAGCAGCAGGGCGATGACCGGCCGCAGGGCGGGCAGCGTGATGTGCCACATGCGGCGCCAGCGTCCGGCGCCGTCCATCGCGGCGGCCTCGTACAGGTCCGGGCTGACCGAGGCGAGCGCGGCGAGGAAGACGATGATCCCCCAGCCGGCGTCCTTCCACACGCTCTGCGCGGTGAGCAGGAAGGGGAAGGTGTCCGGGTTGGTCATGATGTTCAGGCCGTCGTGGCCGTTCTGCCGCAGCAGTTGGGAGAGCATCCCCGCGCCGCCGAACATCTGCTGGAAGACGGCGATGACCAGCACCCAGGAGAAGAAGTGCGGCAGGTACAGGACGGCCTGCGCGAAGGCCCGCACCCGGGGCCCGACCACGCTGTTGATGAGCAGCGCGAGCAGGATCGGGATCGGGAAGAACAGCAGGAGCTGCACGAAGAACAGCACCAGCGTGTTCTCGACGGCGTTCCAGAAGGCGGAGTCCTCGAACATCCGCTGGAAGTTCTCCATGCCCACAAAGGGGCTGTGCAGGATGGAGACGATGCCGTTGTCGCTGATGTAGGGGTCGTAGTCCTGGAAGGCAACGATGTTGCCGAGGATGGGCAGGTAGCTGAAGACCAGGAGGAGCACGACGGCCGGCAGCGTCATGAGGATCAGGACGCGGTCGCGCCGGAACCTGTGCCGCAGGCTCAGTCTGCCCGTGACTCGTTTCTCCCGGGGGCCGGCGGCGTCGCCGGACGCCGCCGCGGTCTTCACCGGTGTACTGGCCTCGGCGCTGCTCCGAGGCACCGTGCTGTGCGACACGGTCGGTCTCCTTGCCTCAGAGTGGGGTCAGCCCGCCGCGGAACCGTTCTCGTCGAGCAGCTTCTTGTACCAGTCGCGCAGCTTGTCGCCGCCCTTGCTCTTCCAGTCGGAGATGGCCTGCTGCATGTCGCTGATCTTCTTGTGCCCGCGGATGATGTCGTCCTCGAGCTGCTCGAAGTCGGTGGCGAGGTTGGTGTAGCGGGAGGGCTCGGTGATCTGCAGGCCCCAGAACGAGGACTTCTTGGTGAAGGCGCCCATCCGCTGCTGCCACTCGACCATGGCCTTGGTGTAGTCGGGGAGGTCGGGGTGGGCGATGGTCGCCGCGGGGCTCGCGACCATGACGTAGGCGTTGACGACCTCGTTGTTGCCCTTGTCGGTCTTGACCGGCACGCCGTCCTTGAGCGTGTAGTGGGTGCCCTCGACGCCGTAGTTGGTCATCATCCACTCCTTGGTGCCGTACGGCGCCGCGGTGACGTTGGCGACCGCCAGCGCGTCGCGGATGACGGATTCGGAGGCCTTCTTGTTGACGAAGGCGAAGATGTTGGCAGGGTTCGTGGCGTACAGCGTCGGGTTCCCGCCGTCGTGCCCCCAGACGTCCATGCCCCAGACCTTGACGTCGGGGTTCTGGGCCATCAACGAGGCCTGCTGCCCGTACCAGTTGGAGATGTCGTTGTTCCAGATCAGGAACTCGCCGGCGGCGAACATGGGGGCCGGGTCGCCGATCTGGCCCTTGCCCAGGTAGAAGTTGGGGTGGACGACCTTGGCGGCGAACAGCTTCCGCGTCCACTCGATGGCTTCCAGGTACTGCGGGGTCTCGATGCGGTTGATCAGCTTGCCGTCGACGAGGTTCCACCACAGCGGCTTCTCACCGCCGCCGAGCACCCCGAAGTTGCCGAACGCGGTCCACTTCATGTCGCCGCAGGCCCACCGCTTGGCCCGGGCGTTGGTGATGTCCTTGCACAGGGCCAGGAAGTCGTCGGCGGACCGCGGGATTTCGTAGCCCTCCTTGTCGAAGATGTCCTGGCGGTACAGCGGCACGATGTTGCCGACGTATCCGGCGGGCATCGGCAGGCCCATCAACTTGCCGCCGAAGATGGAGCGTTGCCAGGCGTCGCTGGGGATCGCCGCGAGGTTGGGGTACTCCTTGATCTTGCCGCCGGACAGGTACGGGCCGAGGTCGGCGAACTTGCTGATGATGGCGCTCGGTATCTTGCCCATCATGTTCCAGCCGGGGACGACCACCATGTCCGGGACGTCGCTGGAGGCGAGGACCGCGCCGAGTTTCTGGTCGTAGGTGTTGCCGTCCTGGTTGCGCCACTGGACGTCGACGCCGATCAGGTCGTTCATCGACGTGTAGTAGGGGTTGTTGTCCTTGGGCGGCGAGCCCCAGAACGGCGACATGACGGTGACCTTGCCGCCCTTGCCGAGCTTCTCGGGGACCGAGGTCTTGAGGCCGGCGACGTCGAGCTTGGACGTGAAGCCCATCGCCGAGCCGTTCTTGGCCGGGATGTCCGGCTGCACCACGTTGCTGGCCACGTACGCCGGGAGGATCTTCTTGGCGTTCTTGCCCGAGGTGGTGCCCTCGCGTGAGCCACCCTCCGAACCGCCGCAGGCGGCGAGCAGGGGCATCCCCCCGGCCACCGCTGCGGTGGCGACCGCCGTGGAGGCGAGGAAGCTTCTCCGGCTGGTTCCCGAGGAGGCGGAAGCGGCGTTCGGCGTCATTGCGTCAACCCTTCGTGGCGCACCAGGACACCCGGCGGGGGGCCGTCGGCTGCGGTGTCTTCGGTGGAACTGGCTGAGCCGAAGCGTTCCTTCGACGGTTACGGTCGCTGCATAGTCGAAGCGCTTCGATGTTGCTGTGAGGTTAAGTGAAGCCCTGGGGGCGCACAAGGGTCGGTTCCAAGATTCCTGAGAGGTCGCGGAACAGACCTTTTCTTATGCACGCCTTGAAGTAGCGCTGCCGCTCCCTTGACACCCGCCCCTGGGTCGAATGAGCATCGAAGCGCTTCGAAAGAGCTTCGATGCTCCACTCCAAGGGGAACCCCACGTGACCGCACAGACGCCGCCCACGCCGCCTTTCCGAGATCCGCAGCTGCCGATCGCGAAGCGCATCGACGATCTGCTGTCCCGGCTCACCCTGGACGAGAAGACCGCGTTCCTGCACCAGTTCACGCCCGCCGTGGAGCGCCTCGGCATCGCCGCGTTCCGCACCGGCCAGGAGGCGCTGCACGGCGTGGCCTGGATGGGCCCGGCGACGGTGTTCCCGCAGGCGGTCGGGCTCGGCGCGACCTGGAACACCGATCTCGTACGACAGGTCGGCGACGCGGTGTCGAAGGAGGTCCGCGCGATGCGGGCGCGCGACGACCGGGTGGGCCTGAACGTCTGGTCCCCGACCGTCAATCTGCTGCGTCACCCCCTGTGGGGCCGCAACGAGGAGGGCTACTCGGAGGACCCGAAGCTGACCTCCGCGATCGCCACCGCGTACACCCGCGGCCTGCGCGGCGACCACCCCGCGTACTGGCGCACCGCCCCCGTCCTCAAGCACTGGCTGGCCCACAACAACGAGACGGACCGATCCACTTCGTCGAGCTCGGTGCGCCCGCGCGTGCTGCACGAGTACGATCTGCGCGCCTTCCGGGAGACGGTCGAGGCGGGCGCGGTGGCCGGGGTGATGCCCGCGTACAACCTGGTCAACGGCCGCCCCAACCACGTCGGTCCGCACCTCCGCGAGCATCTGCGGACCTGGACGAACGAGGACCTGCTGGTCTGCTCGGACGCGGCAGCGCCCTCCAACCTGGTCGATCCCGAGCACTACTTCGACACCCACGAGGAGGCCACGGCCGCCGCGCTGCTGGCCGGCGTCGACAGCTTCACCGACCACGGCACGGACAGCTCGCAGATCATCGCGCGGGTCAAGGGGGCTTACCAACAGGGCCTGTTGAGCGAGGCCGACATCGACACGGCGGTCCGCCGCCAGCTCTCGGTCCGCTTCCGGCTCGGCGAGTTCGACGGCTACGACGAGCCGGGCGCCTTCGACACCCCCGAACACCGCGCCCTCGCCCAGGAGGCGGCCGAGCAGGCGATCGTTCTCCTGCGCAACGACGGGGTGCTGCCGCTCGCGCCCGACACCCGCCTCGCCGTGGTCGGGCTGCTCGCCGACGAGTGCAAACTCGACTGGTACAGCGGCACGTTGATCCACCGCTCCACCCCGCTGGAGGGCCTGTACGAGCGGTTCGGCGCCGAGCGCGTGGAGTTCGCGGAGGGCGTGGACCGCGTCCTGCTCAGAACGTCGACCGGCGCCTATGTCCACGTCCCGGCCGCGGACGCCGACGACCAGGTGCGCGGCGCCGAGGGCGCCCTCGACCCGGCGCTGCTCGCGGGCCGCACCGACTTGGCACCGCTGACCACGGACGCGACCGGCACCGAACTCGCCCTCGTCGACTGGGGCGAGGACCTGCTGACCCTGCGCGCCCCCGACGGCCGCTATCTCTCGGTCGCCGAAGACGGCTACGTCCGTGCCGCCGCCGACCAGCCCGGAGGCTGGATCGTCCAGGAGACGTTCCGGCTCGAACCCCACGAGAACGGACACCTCCTCCGGCACGTCGGCACGGGTCGCCACGTCTCTGTCGCCGCCGACGGAGTAAAGGTTGCCGATGAGAACGCGGAAATCTCCGAACCGCCGGAGATCTTCGAGCTGATCGTCGTCGAGCGGGGCGCGGACGCGGTGGCCCGGGTCGCCGCCGAGGCCGACGTGGTCCTCGTGGTCGCGGGCAACGACCCGCACCTCAACGGCCGTGAGACCGAGGACCGTACGACCCTCGCGCTCCCCACCCACCAGGAGCGGCTGCTGCGCGCCGCCCGCGCCGCCAACCCGAACACGGTGCTGGCCCTGGTCTCCGCCTACCCGTACGCCGTCGACAGCGCTCCGCTGCGCGCCGCGCTCTGGACGGCCCACGCCGGCCAGGCCGCGGGCACCGCCCTGGCCCGGGTCCTCGCCGGCGACGTGTCCCCCGCGGGCCGCCTCCCGCAGACCTGGTACGAGGACGACGCCGACCTGCCGGACCTGCTCGACTACGACGTGATCGGCAGCCGGCAGACGTACCAGTACTTCGAGGGCACGCCTTTGTTCCCGTTCGGCCACGGGCTGTCGTACGCGTCGTTCGCGTACACGGATCTGAACTCCCGTGTCGGGGAAGCGGCGTTGCACGTGTCCTTCACGGTCACGAACTCCGGTGAGGTGACCGCCGACGAGGTCGCCCAGCTCTACACCCGGGCCGTGGACCCGTCCGTGCCGCGCCCGCGTCGCGCGCTGGCCGCGCACCGCCGGGTGACGCTGGCGCCGGGCGAGAAGGTGACCCTGGACTTCGAAGTCCCTCTGTCGGAGCTGGAGTTCTGGGACGTGGCCCAGGGCCGTGCCCGTCTCGAACCCGGGCCGTACGAGCTGCTGGTGGGCGCGTCGAGCGAGGACGTCCGGCTGCGGACGACGGTCGTCCTGGAGGGCGAGCCGGGTGGTCCGCGTCCGGTGACCGAACGCGGCCTGGACGGGGCGGACTTCGACGAGCAGAGCGGCGCCGAGATCGTCGACCGTACGAAGACGGTGGGCGACGCGGTGACACCGGCGCCGGGCCGGACGGCCGAACTGCTCTACCGCGCCTGCGACTTCGGGCCGGGCGTCACGGAGGTGACGGTGAGCGTGGCGGGCGAGGGCACGGTGGAGGTGTCGCTGGACGGCGGCGCGACCTCGGTCGCGCTCTCACCGAAGGCGCCCACGTCAGGACCGTACGACTACGTGACGCTCGCGGCGGAGCTGCCCGCCTCCGGTGTGCACGACGTCCACCTCAGGCTGCGCGGCCCTTTGCGGCTCGCGCGGGTCGGCTTCTCCGGTTGAGGGTCCGGAGAAGCCCGGCACCAAGAAGGGGCCCGGCACCGGAAGGCAGCGGTGCCGGGCCCCTTTCCCGGAGCCTATATGAAAATGGTTCCCATTAGCTAGAGGGGGTCCTCAGAGCGCGAGACCGGTGAGGACCAGCACCCGCTCGTAGGTGTAGTCGTCCATCGCGAACTTCACGCCCTCGCGGCCCACACCGGACTGCTTGGCGCCGCCGTACGGCATCTGGTCGGCGCGGTAGGAGGGCACGTCGCCGATGACGACGCCGCCGACCTCGAGGGCGCGGTGGGCGCGGAAGGCGGCCTGGAGGTCGTGGGTGAACACGCCCGCCTGGAGGCCGTACTTGGAGTCGTTCACGGCGGCGAAGGCCGCCGCCTCCCCGTCCGCCTTCTGCACGGTGAGGACGGGTCCGAAGACCTCCTCGCAGGAGATCGTCGTGTCGGCCGGTACGTCGGTGAGGACGGTCGGCGCGTAGGAGGCGCCGTCGCGGTCGCCGCCGGTGAGCAGGGTGGCACCGGCCTCGACGGCCTCCTTCACCCACGCCTCGACGCGCTTGGCCGCGTCCTCGCTGACCAGCGGGCCGACGTCGGTCTTGTCGTCGCTCGGGTCGCCGGTGACCTGGGCCTCGACGGCGGCGACGATGCGCGGCAGCAGCCGGTCGTACACGGACGCGTCGGCGATGACCCGCTGCACGGAGATGCAGGACTGGCCGCCCTGGTAGTTGGAGAAGGTGGCGATACGGGTGGCGGCCCAGTCGAGGTCCGCGTCGGAGGCGAAGTCACCGAGGACGACGGCCGCGCCGTTGCCGCCCAGCTCCAGGGTGCAGTGCTTGCGCGGCACCGAGTCCATGATCGCGTAGCCGACCTTCTCGGAGCCGGTGAACGAGATGACCGGCAGACGCTCGTCCTGGACGAGGGCGGGCATCCGGTCGTTCGGCACCGGGAGGATGCTCCAGGACCCGGCCGGCAGTTCGGTCTCGGCGAGCAGGTCGCCGATGATGAGGCCGGAGAGCGGGGTGGCCGGAGCGGGCTTGAGGATGATCGGCGCGCCGGCCGCGATCGCCGGGGCGATCTTGTGGGCGCACAGGTTCAGCGGGAAGTTGAAAGGCGCGATGCCGAGGACGACGCCCTTCGGGAAGCGCCGGGTGAGCGCGAGCCGGCCCTGGCCGCCGAGGTCGGTGTCGAGGCGCTGGGCCTCGCCGCCGTTGAAGCGCCGGGCCTCCTCGGCCGCGAACCGGAACACGGACACGGCCCGGCCGACCTCGCCGCGGGCCCACTTGATCGGCTTGCCGTTCTCCGCGGAGATGAGCCGCGCGATCTCCTCGGTGCGCTCGACGAGCCGCCGGCTGACGTGGTCGAGGGCGGCGGCGCGGACGTGCGCCGGGGTGGCGGCGAACTCGTCCCGTACGGCGTAGGCGGCGGCGACGGCCTCCTCGGTCTGCGCGTCGCTCGGCACGCTCACCGTGCCGACGACGCGGCCGTCCCAGGGCGAGGTGACGTCGAAGCTGTCCTCGCCGGTGACCTGGCGGCCGGCGAGCCAGAAGGCGGTGGTGGAAGTCATGTGCGAGTCCGGCCCTTCGCTGTCGGGGGTGTGTACGCGGCTTGCGCCTCCACCGTAGGGGCGAGGAGTCGACGGGGCGTTTGTCCGGGGTGGAGTGGTGGGGGGTGGGGGTGTGCCGGTTTGGACAGAGCCCTGCCCGCCCATCGACAGGCGATGGGCGGGCAGGGGAACGTGGCGGTGGGATCAGGCTCGCTTGAGGTGGACGGCGACCGTCTCGCTGACGCTCACCGGCTGGTCGTAGTCCGGGTCCGTCGCCGTTGCCCGGCCCTCGACCTCGACGTCACCGCGCTGGAAGGGAACGTCACCGGTGGGTACGGCCGTCGCGGTCCAGGCCGCCGCGGTGCCCGGCGTGCAGGAGACGGAGGTGCTGAAGGAGCCGCGGATGATCTTCCGGTTCTTCACCTGGGTGACGTCACCCGCCACGTCCACCCGCACCGGCTTGTTGCAGCTCACCGTCCCGTGCACGGTGGCCTTGCCGTTCAGCGTGCTCGCGGTGCCGTCCAGGGCCACGGCGAGGCCGAGGTCGAGCTCCGCGGGCGGGGCCGGGTTGTCGATGTGGACCTCGCCGCGGGCCGCGGGGGTGAATCCCTCACAGTGCTGGACGAAGCTGGCGTCGAGCTTCTTGACGTAACCCTGCGGGCCGAGCTCCACGTCCGTGATGGTGAACTCGCCGGTGAGCGTGTTGCAGCCGCGCCCGTTCCCGTCGAGGCTCAGGCCGGGCTCGGCCGGCCCGTTGAACGGGTAGCGGGTGGCTCCGGTGTAGGTCCCCGGCGCGAGGGTCTGGCCGGACGGCGCCGTGAGGTCCAGGGACCACCAGTCGCCGTGCGCGCCGTCGACGCTGAGGTGGACGCCGTTCCCGGCGGTGTCGGCGGAGATGTTCAGCCGGTCCTGGGACGCGGTCGAGTACGCGTAGGACTGGCCGCCGCTGATGTAGTCGCCCTCGTCGCCGCTGAAGGCGAACGTCCCGTCGGTGACGGGCAGGGCGTGCGCCTCGGTGCCGGACAGCAGACCGGTCGTACCGGCGGCCATGCTCACGGTCAGTGCGAGGACGGCCGCGGCTCGGGCCAGGACGCGTGCGGGCGCGCTGATTCTCATGGATATCCCCCTGCTGATGAAGGTGCCCCGTCGCCGGTGGGAGCGCTCTCCCCGGACCGGCGCGGTGAGTCTGCCAATGAGTGGGGGTCACGACAACCGTGTTTCAGGAGACGACAGTTGTGGTTTCGGCCAACCCTTGGGACCGCCGCGCCCCGAACTCCTGGGCCGCCTACTCCGACGCCGTCGCCTTCAGCGCCAGCCACAGCTCCATCCGTACGTCCGGATCGTCCAGGGAGCGGCCGAGGATCTCCTCCACCCGCCGCATCCGGTACCGCAGGGTGTGCCGGTGGACGCCCAGGTCCGCGGCGGCCGCGTCCCACTGGCCGTGCCGGGACAGCCAGGCCCGCAGGGAGGCGACCAGGTCACCGCGGCCGGTCGCGTCGTGCTCGTGCAGCGCCCGCAGCAGGCCGTCCGCGAACGCCTTCACCGCGTCGTCGGCGAGCAGCGGCAGCACCGACCCCGCCGCCAGCTGCTCGTGCTCCACGTACACCCGGCCCCGCCGCCGGGCCACGGACAGCGCCTGCTCGGCCTGCTTGTACGCGGCTCCCGCGGCCACCGGCCCGACCGGCGCCGACACCCCGACGACGAGTTCCTCGCCCTCGCCCTGGTCGCCCGCCCGAGCGGCCTCGACGGCGGCTCCGTACTCCCCGCACGCCTCGGCGGCCGCTCCCCCGTCCGCGGCCAGCACCACCAGCCGCTCGCCCTCGGGCACGACCAGCACGGCCTCGCCGGCCCGCGCGGCGGCCGACTCCACGGCCTCGGTGAGCGCCCCCAGCGGATCGCTGTCGGCGCCGCCCGCCTCGGACCCCCGCAGCGCCGACCCCGCCTCGGCGATCACCACCCGGAACGGCGCGTCCAGCAGCGCCCCGTACAGATCCCCGGCCACGGCCCGGGCGTGGTCCGGCTCCCCCGCCAGCAGCATGCGCAGCACCGCCGTCCCGATCCGCTGCTCAGCGGCGTGCAGCGACCGTGACCGCTCCGTCGTGAGCGTCAGCAGGGCGATCGCGGAGTGGACGGCGTACCGCTCGGCCGTGCCGAGGGCCGAGGCGGTGCCGACCGCGAGCGCGGCCCGGGGCCGCCGGCCCGTGCCCAGGGAGTGCAGTTCGACGCGGTCCTCGTCCGCCGGGCCCGCGACCACCGACGACGCCGGTGCGGGCCGTTCGCGCAGCCGCTCCACGTCCGCGGTCAGCCGCGCGGCCCGCCGTCCGGCCCACTCGGGCGCGGTGGCGACGACGGCGCCCGAGGCGTCGTACAGCGCCGTCCACCCGTCGACCTGCGCGGCGAGCGCGGCGAGCAGCCCCTCGGGGCCCTCCACGAGCGCCTGCTTGGTCAGCTCGCGCTGGGCGGCGAACCCGGCCGTCACCGCGCGGTACTGGTCGGCGGCGATGGCGGCGGAGACGGCCTTGCTGATGGCGAGGAACGGAGTGCGCCGGGGGACCTCCAGCAGGGGCAGCCTCTCCGCCTCCGCCGCGTCCACCAGCGCCTCGGGGATGTCCTCGTAGTTGACGCCGACCGCGAAGCCGAGCCCGACGACCCCGGCGCCGACCAGGCGCTTCACATACCGCCGCATCGCCTCCGGGTCCTCGGCGTCCAGCTTGAGCGCGGTGATCAGCAGCAGCTCCCCGCCCTCCATGTACGGCACGGGGTCGGCGAGCTCGCTGACGTGCGCCCAGCGGACGGGGACGTCGAGGCGGTCCTCGCCCGCGCGCACGGTCAGCTTGAGCGCGGAGTGGTGGACGAGCGAGGCGAGGGTGGGAGGCATGAGGCCTTCAGATCAGTGAGGTGCGGCCGATGTGATCATTTGGCCGCGATGTATGAACGGCCTGTGCCGATTCTGCCTCACCGTACGGTCGGACTCAGCCCCTCAGGTCCACCAGGAGGGGCGGCGCGTGCTCCCCCTTGACGGTGGTCAGCGACAGCACCGCGTGCCCCGGCGGCACCGAGTGCGCCAGTTCGGACGCCGACCAGCGCTCCCGCTCCACCTGGCGGACGGTGACCGCCTCCGTGGTCACGGCCTTGCCGGTGACCAGCTTGCGCAGGGAGTGCATGAGCCGGGTCATCGGCTGGTCGGCGAAGACGGTGTGCTGGGCTACGTCCTTGGTCTCCACCCACTCCGTGCCCCAGGCCTCGGCGAAGCGGCTGCCGTCCCAGGTCGTCACCCCGGACAGCGCCATCCGGCAGCCGACCGCCCCGTACAGCGGCCCGTGCAGGGCCTCGGGGACGTCGGAGACCGAGCGCAGCGCCAGCACCACGCCGGCGTTCCGCGCGCGCAGCCGCTGGATCCGGCGCAGCGACCCGGGGGTGACGGTGCCGGTGGCGTCGTCGAGGACGAGGCTCACGAAGTGGTCGCGGACCCCCTCCCCCTCCTGCGCGACCCGCGCGAACTGGGCCAGCACCAGCCGGGCGAGCAGCCGCGCCGCCTCCTCGTGGCCGTGCCGGGGCAGGTCGATGCGGACCCGGAGCGGGTGGTGGGCGATGGCCCCCAGGGAGAACGGGCGGAGGGTGTCGCCGCCGAAGACGTCGGAGCCGGAGCCGAAGAAGCCGTCGAACGCGGGCCGGTCCAGCAGGGCGAGCCGGTCGGCGAGCGCCGGACCGGGGTCGCCGGGGGCGCCGGTCTGCCGGACACGGGCGTCCAGCTCACGGCGCATCGCCGCGTGCCGGTCGTCGGCGAGCCGCGCGCGGAGGTCGGCGAGGGCGGCGGGGTCCCCTTCGAGCAGTTCGCGCAGGACGGGCAGGGTCGGGAAGCGCCCGTACGCGGCCCGGTAGGGGCCCAGCAGCTGGGCGAGGGGCCGTGCGGCACGCTCGGCGCCCACGGTGTCGAGGTCGCCGGCCAGCGCCTCGGCGAGGAACCCGGCCGCCTCGTCGGGGTCGTCGACCTCGGCGTAGGGGTCGAGGTCGTGCACGGAGGCGGGGTCGCCGACGCGGACGACCACGTCGTAGGCGGAGTCGGGGCCGAGCGGCGTTCCCGCGCCGCACACCACGACGACCGCGCAGCTCCCGGTGAGGGCTTGGAGCGTCAGGGACTCCGCGACCGGGGCGATCACCTGCCGGGTCTTGCCGGCGCCGGACGGGCCGACGACCAGCAGCGAGGTGCGCAGGGTCTCCGGTCCGAGGGCGGCGCCGACCCCGCCGTACGCCAGCGGGGTGCGCTCGGCCTCGGCCCAGCGGCCGATGCGGACCTGGCCGGTGAGCAGGTCGTGCCGGGCGGCGCGGTGGGCGAGGTCGCGGGCGCCGGAGGGGTGGGTGAAGGCGGCGGCGCCCTGCCGCAGCACCGTGTCCGTGAAGTCGGCGAGCCGGCCCAGCCGTCGGGCGCGGTGCCAGCCGTGCTCGATGCGGGCGCAGTCCACGTCGTTCATCCGCCCGGCGAGCAGCTCACCGGCGAGCAGGTCGGCGGCCTGGTACTGGCCGGCCTCGCGCAGCTCGGGCCAGCGGGCGCGGGGCTGCTCGGCGACGACGGCCGGGTCCTGGCCGTGCGCGGTGTGGCGGCGGTCGGCGAGCCAGGTGCGGACCAGCGGCAGCCAGCCGCCGAGGCGGGCGAAGGGCAGCAGGACGAGGACGACGACGGCGGTGTCGAGCAGCTGCTTCGAGGGCGAGCCGTACACCCCGTACCCGTCGGTGATCAGCACGAGCAGGGAGAACAGCGGGGTGACGACGGGCACCGGGTCCCAGCCGACGACGGGAAAGGCGTCCGGGAAGACGAAGCTGAGCGCGATCAGGGCGCACAGGGCGGCGATGAGGGCCCGCGCGGGCTGTGCCTTGCGGCCGACGAAGTGCCGGGCGACGACGGCCCAGCCGCCGAGCCGGATCACCAGGTACACGAGCACGGCGAAGGAGAGGCCGCTGTAGACCTCCAGCGCCTCCACGCCGGGGTACGGGACCGGCTGCCCCGTCAGCTCCTTGGGCGAGGCCAGTGTCCCGCCCCACCACCAGTCGTCCGGCGTGAACAGCCGCAGCACCGTGAACTCGTACGGCACCTCACCGCGTCGCCAGAAGGACCAGAACACGATGCCGACGACGAGCGGGATCAGCATGCCCGCGACGGTCACCGGGGAGAGCCGCTCGGCCTTGCGGGCCGCCTTCGGCCGCTGATAGCCGAACCGCCAGATGCCGGGCTCGGCCTCGGGGCGCTTCTCGTTGAGCCAGCCGGCCACCAGCGCGCCCGGGCTCTGCCCCGGCTGCGGCGGCACCCTCGGCACGTCCGGTGGTCCCGCCGGACGAGGCACCGGGTTCGCATGCGTACCCCGAGCGTCCTGCGTCCCGTCGCTGTCCATCGCCCCTGCTCCCTGACCAGCCGTTCCGTCCACCGTCAGCGGTCAATCTAACGCCCCCGCAAGGGGAGTTCACCGCTTACGCGGCCGAGGTCCACGCAGCGGACGGACGCCCGCGCCGGCCCACCGGTCGGCACCGCTATGTCCACCACGGACAAACCCGCCCCCCTGACACCGCCCACATGGAGCATGCCCACCCTCCGCTTGCCGCCCTAGCCTGCGAGAAAAGAGACATGCGTCCGCAAGACGTTCGGTAAGACGCCGTACGCCACACCCCCAGGAGCCCCTCATGAGCGCACTTCCGCAGGAGCGCCGGATCGTCACCGCCATCCCCGGCCCGAAGTCGCAGGAGCTGCAGGCCCGCCGCCTCGAAGCGGTCGCGCAGGGCGTCGGCTCGGTGCTGCCCGTGTTCACCGCGCGGGCGGGCGGCGGCATCATCGAGGACGTCGACGGCAACCGGCTCATCGACTTCGGTTCCGGTATCGCGGTGACGTCCGTCGGCGCCTCCGCCGAGGCCGTCGTACGCCGTGCGAGCGCCCAGCTCGCCGACTTCACCCACACCTGTTTCATGGTCACCCCGTACGAGGGCTACGTGGAGGTCGCGGAGGCGCTGGCCGAGCTGACCCCCGGTGACCACGCCAAGAAGTCCGCGCTGTTCAACTCCGGCGCCGAGGCCGTCGAGAACGCCGTCAAGATCGCGCGTTCGTACACCAAGCGCCAGGCCGTCGTCGTCTTCGACCACGGCTACCACGGCCGTACGAACCTCACCATGGCGCTGACCGCGAAGAACATGCCGTACAAGCACGGCTTCGGGCCCTTCGCTCCCGAGGTGTACCGCGTGCCGGTCGCCTACGGCTACCGCTGGCCGACCGGTGCCGAGAACGCCGGCCCCGAGGCCGCCGCGCAGGCCATCGACCAGATCACCAAGCAGGTCGGCCCGGACAACGTCGCCGCGATCATCATCGAGCCGGTGCTCGGTGAGGGCGGCTTCATCGAGCCCGCCAAGGGCTTCCTGCCGGCGATCCGCCAGTTCGCCGCCGACAACGGCATCGTCTTCGTCGCGGATGAGATCCAGAGCGGGTTCTGCCGTACCGGGCAGTGGTTCGCCTGCGAGGACGAGGGCATCGTCCCGGACCTGATCACCACCGCCAAGGGCATCGCGGGCGGTCTGCCGCTCGCCGCCGTCACCGGCCGCGCCGAGATCATGGACGCCGCGCACGCCGGTGGCCTGGGCGGCACGTACGGCGGCAACCCGGTCGCCTGCGCCGGTGCGCTCGGCTCCATCGAGACGATGAAGGAGCTGGACCTCAACGCCAAGGCCAAGAACATCGAGGCGATCATGAAGGCCCGCCTCGGGGCCATGGCCGAGAAGTTCGACCTCATCGGCGACGTCCGCGGCCGGGGCGCGATGATCGCCATCGAGCTGGTGAAGGACCGCGCCACCAAGGAGCCGAACCCGGAGGCCACCGCCGCGCTCGCCAAGGCCTGCCACCAGGAGGGCCTGCTGGTCCTCACCTGTGGCACCTACGGCAACGTGCTCCGCTTCCTGCCCCCGCTCGTGATCGGCGAGGACCTCCTCAACGAGGGCCTCGACATCATTGAGCAGGCCTTCGCCCGTATCTGAGCGAACCACTCCGTTCACAGCCGCCCCGGGTGTGAACGCACAGCGGATTCCGGGTCTGGGGCGGCCGACTGCAGAGGGTGTGAAGAAGGTGTGCGAGGTGCATGGCAGGACCCGATTCCGGCTGTCGTACCCCCACTCGCTGCCGTAGGTTCTACCCAGATGAGAGATACACCCCGCCCACAGGGGACTGTGGGCGACATCAGGCCGGGGCCTCCCCAGCTTCGACCTGGTCGTGCCCTCGCGCACACAACCGGAGCCTCCGGCTTCGGATCTCCTCACCGATCGGACGGTCACGCGCCCCAAACCCCCCGGGGCGCGCGACGATCCGGTCCGTTCGGCCGCCCCGGAACCACCCCCCCTGTTCCGGGGCGGCCGACCTCCTTCTTTCTCCTCCTTCTCGGGCTTCCGGCCCTCCTCTTCGCGCTGATCACCTGGCAGGTCATGGCCGACGGCCCCCTGCTCCGCCTCGACGAGCGCGTCAGCCGCGCCCTCCGCCACCCGGACCGCGCCTCCGAACTCCTCGCCGACCTGGGCGACATCCAGGTGGCGGTGCCGATCCTCGCCGTCGTCCTGGGCTACGTGGCGCTGCGCGCCCGGCGCACCGGTACAGACCGCTGGTGGCTGCCGGCCACCGCCGCGGCCGTGCTGATGGCCCTGGTCCCGGCGCTGATCGTCCCGCTCAAGGAACTGACCGCCCGCCACGGCACCCCTGTCATGCCGCCCGGCCCCGGCTACTTTCCCTCGGGCCACACCGCCACCGCCGCCGTCGCGTACGGCTCCGCGACGCTGCTGCTCCTGCCGTGGCTGCGGACCGCGTGGGCCCGCCGTACCCTCGTCGCGCTGTGCGGCCTCGCCGTGCTCGGCGTCTCGTTCGGGCTGGTGCGGCGCGGTTATCACTGGCCGCTGGACGTCGTCGCCAGCTGGTTCCTGTGCGCGGTGCTGCTCGGCTCGCTGTGGCTCTTCCTCAACCGGCGGCCACGATCCAGCCCTTCCGCGGCACACTCCTGACCAGCCCGCGTTCCCTGAGCACCTGGTAGGCGCGCTCACCGACCCACACCGCGACGCCTTCCGACGCGGCGAACTTCCTGGGGCTCGGCAGCCGTTCGCCCGGGAGCATGCGGCCCGCAGTGATGTCGGCGCGGAGCCGGTCGGCCAGCCGGCTCCAGATCTCCTCGGGGCGGCCGTTGTACGTGTCGTTGTGGCGCGGCCGCTCGGATCGGATGGCGTCGCGCTCGGCCTCCGCCGCGTCGGCCGGGTACTCGATCCTGATGCCGATGACATCGGGACCCCACGGCTTGTCGCGCAGATGGGTGCGGACCCGGGTGAGCGGGCACGTCGAGATGCCGACGTACAGCAGGCCCTCGACGCCGTAGAGGCGGTACAGCGCCGTCCCGCGCCCCGCGTAGAGGCTGCCTTCCTCGTCGAACAGGCCGCGCAGGAACTGGCTGTCTATGTCGGTCATACGGCCCGGCTCCTTCGCGTCGTCAGGATTCCGGCCGTATCAAAGTAGTCGGCGTGCGACGGTCGTGTCAGACGGTCCGCGTCGGCCGCACGGGCGGCCGACGAGATGTCGGACGAAGGACGTGCGACGAGGCGTCACGGAGTCACGGTGCGCTGTCGGGAAGGGGGAGTGCGACAGCCGTGTGACGGTGCGCCCGTCGGACGGTCAGCCTTCGTCGTCCGTGGCCAGCCCCGCCGCCGCCTCGTGCATCGCCAGTTCGAGGAGCGCCGGATCGGTCAGGGTGCCGGAGCCGTCCGGCGGAACCAGCCAGCGGACCCCGCCGGTGGAGCGTCCGGGATACGGCACGACGATCCAGGTGCCCGCACCGGCCGTGCGGATCCCGGTGCCGACCCAGCGCGCGGCGGTGCCGGGCGGCACCAGGAACCCCATCCGCGCGTCGCCGAAGTCGACCAGCACCGGGCCGGGCTGGTCGATGATGCGGGTGAGGACGTCGAGCGTGGGATAGCCGAGCTCGCCCGGCAGGATGAGCACGTCCCAGGCCTTGCCGGCGGGCAGCAACGCGACCCCGAGGGGGTTGCGTTCCCACTCCCAGCGGCAGGCCTCGGGATCCGGAGCCACCGATGCCAGCCACTCGACCGCCGTCTTCGCCCCAGTCATGTGGGGACCTCCCTTTCCTCCGTGGACGCGGAGCGCGTCACGAGGGAGAGGGGGGTCCTGGGCAGGCATTACGCGGGTTTCGGCACTTTGTTGAAGTGAACCGGGCCGCACCCTGAATGCGCCCCCGCACGAGCGTGGGTCAGCTGTCGAAGCCCAGCCCCAGCCGGTCCATGGTCTTCAGCCACAGGTTGCGCCGGCCGCCGTGCGAGTCCGCCCGCGCCAGCGACCACTTGGTCAGCGCGATGCCGGTCCAGGCGAACGGCTCGGGCGGGAACGGCAGCGGCTTCTTGCGGACCATCTCCAGGGAGGTCCGCTCGGTGGTCTCCCCCGCCAGCAGGTCCAGCATCACGTCCGCGCCGAACCGGGTCGCGCCGACACCGAGGCCCGTATAGCCCGCCGCGTAGGCGACGTTGCCGTGGTGGGCGGTGCCGAAGAAGGCCGAGAAGCGCGAGCAGGTGTCGATCGCGCCGCCCCATGCGTGCGTGAAGCGGACGCTCTCCAGCTGCGGGAAGCAGGTGAAGAAGTGGTCGGCGAGCTTGGCGTAGGTCTCCGGCCGGTCGTCGTACTCGGCGCGGACGCGACCGCCGTACTGGTAGACGGCGTCGTAACCGCCCCACAGGATCCGGTTGTCGGCCGAGAGCCGGAAGTAGTGGAACTGGTTGGCCGAGTCACCGAGGCCCTGCCGGTTCTGCCAGCCGATCTCCTTGAGCTGCTCGTCGCTGAGCGGCTCGGTCATCAGCGCGTAGTCGTAGACCGGGACGGTGTACGAGCGCACGCGCTTGACCAGGTTGGGGAAGATGTTGGTGCCGAGCGCGACCTTGCGGGCCCGGACCGACCCGTAGGGGGTGCGTACGGCCATGCCGGCGCCGTACGGCTTGAGGGTCAGGGCGGGGGTGTGCTCGTAGACGCGGACGCCGAGCTGCACACAGGCCCGCTTCAGGCCCCAGGCGAGTTTCGCCGGGTTGAGCATGGCGACGCCCCGGCGGTCGTACAGCCCCGCCTGGAACGTCGGCGAGTCGACCTGCTCCCGGACCGCCTCCGCGTCCAGGAACTCCACGCCCTCGGCGAGGCCCTGGCGCTGCATCTCCTCGTACCAGTCGCGCAGTTCCCACGCCTGGTACGTCTCGGTGGCGACGTCGATCTCGCCGGTGCGCTCGAAGTCGCAGTCGAGGGAGTAGCGGGCGACCGCCTTCTCGATCTCGTCGAGGTTGCGGGCGCCCAGCTCCTCCAGTTTGTGGATCTCGTCCGGCCAGCGGGTCAGCCCGTTGCCCAGACCGTGGGTGAGGGAGGCGGCGCAGAAGCCGCCGTTGCGGCCCGAGGCGGCCCAGCCCACCTCGCGGCCCTCCAGCAGGACCACGTCCCGCTGCGGGTCGCGCTCCTTGGCGAGGAGCGCGGTCCACAGTCCGCTGTAGCCGCCGCCGACGACCAGCAGGTCGCAGGTCTCGGGGCCGGTGAGGGCGGGCTCGGGGTGGGGCTTGCCGGGGTCGTCCAGCCAGTACGGGACCGGCTGGGCTTCGGAAAGTGCCTTGATCGAATGACTGCCACGGCTCATGGCTCTTGGGGCCATGATTTCAACTCCCTACAGGGGTGATGCGGTAAAGGCTTATGCCTTTTGCTTGTTGCGGCGATTGGTGATGACCATAGAGGTCAGGACCAGCAGTACGGCGACCAGGAACATGGCCGTACCGATCACATTGATCTGAACGGGCGTACCGCGCTGTGCCGAGCCCCAGACGAACATGGGGAACGTGACGGTCGAGCCCGCGTTGAAATTGGTGATGATGAAATCGTCGAAGGAGAGCGCGAAGGCGAGCAGCGCGCCCGCCGCGATTCCGGGGGCGGCGATCGGCAGGGTGACCCGGACGAAGGTCTGGAACGGGCCGGCGTAGAGGTCCTGGGCCGCCTGCTCGAGACGCGGGTCCATCGACATCACGCGTGCCTTCACCGCCGTCACGACGAAGCTCAGGCAGAACATGATGTGGGCGATGAGAATCGTCCAGAAGCCCAGCTGCGCGCCCATGTTGAGGAACAGGGTGAGCAGCGAGGCGGCCATGACGACCTCGGGCATCGCCATCGGCAGGAAGATCAGCGAGTTCACGGCGCCGCGGGCGCGGAACCGGTAGCGGACCAGGGCGAAGGCGATCATCGTGCCGAGGACGGTGGCGCCGATCGTCGCGAACGCCGCGATCTGGAGGCTGATCGACAGCGAGCCGCACATGCCGGCGACACCGCACGGGTCCTTCCACGCGTCGGTGGAGAACTGCTGCCATTCGTAGTTGAAGCGCCCCTTCGGTTTGTTGAAGGAGAACACCGTGACGACGACGTTCGGCAGCAGCAGATAACCGAGGGTGAGAAGTCCCGCGATGACGACGAAATTACGCTTGAGCCAGTTGACGAAGGCCATTTAAACCAGATCCTCCGTCCCGGACTTGCGGATGTAGACGGTGACCATCACGAGAATGGCGGCCATGAGGATGAAGGAAAGTGCCGCCGCCGTCGGGTAGTCCAGAATGCGCAGGAACTGCGACTGGATGACGTTTCCGACCATGCGGGTGTCCGTGGAGCCGAGCAGATCGGCGTTGACGTAGTCACCGGCCGCCGGGATGAACGTCAGCAGCGTGCCGGAGACGACGCCCGGCATCGACAGCGGGAAGGTCACCTTGCGGAACGTGGTGACCGGCTTGGCGTACAGGTCGCCGGCGGCCTCGTGGAGGCGGGTGTCGATGCGCTCCAGCGAGGTGTACAGCGGCAGGATCATGAACGGCAGGAAGTTGTACGTCAGACCGCAGACCACCGCCAGCGGGGTGGCCAGCACCCGGTCGCCGGTCGTCCAGCCGAGCCAGCTCGTGACGTCCAGGACGTGCAGCGAGTTCAGGGCGCCGACGACCGGGCCGCCGTCCGCGAGGATCGTCTTCCAGGCGAGGGTGCGGATCAGGAAGCTGGTGAAGAACGGCGCGATCACCAGGATCATGATCAGGTTCCGCCAGCGGCCCGCCCGGAAGGCGATGAGGTACGCGAGCGGGTAGCCGAGGACCAGGCAGAGGATCGTCGCCGAACCCGCGTAGAGGATCGAGCGCAGGTACTGCGGCCAGTACTCGGACAGCGCGTCCCAGTAGGTGGCGAAGTGCCAGGTGACCTTGTAGCCCTCCTCCAGGGAGCCCGTCTGCACGGACGTGGAGGCCTGGTAGACCATCGGCAGCGCGAAGAAGACGATCAGCCAGAGCATGCCGGGCAGCAGCAGCCAGTACGGCACGAGCCGGCCGCGCTTGCGCGGGGGCTTCTTCTCCGGTGCGGTCGGGGAGAGAGGCGGCGGCGCCTCGGTGAGGGTCGCCATCAGACCGCCGCCTCTTCCTGGATTCCCGCGTCGATGTCCTGGGCGGCGTCGAGGCCGAAGGTGTGGGCCGGACTCCAGTGCAGGACGACGTCGGCGCCGGGCGCGAGCCGGGAGTCGCGCTCGATGTTCTGGACGTAGACCTCGAACTCGGGGCAGACCGCGCTGTCGATGACGTACTGCGTGGAGACGCCGATGAAACTGCTGTGGGCGATCGTGCCCGTGATGCGGTTGCGGCCCTCGGGGATCTCGCCCGCGTCGTCGGCGTGGGTGAGGGAGATCTTCTCCGGGCGGACGCCGACCAGCACCTTGCCGCCGGTCGTGGTGGGCGCGGAACATCGCGACTCGGGCAGCACCAGCTTGCCGCCGCCGGCCTTCAGCACGATGTCGTCGCCGTTCTTCGTGTCGACCTCGGCCTCGATGAGGTTGGAGGTGCCGAGGAAGTTGGCGACGAAGGTGGTGTGCGGGTTCTCGTACAGGTCGCTCGGCGAACCGAGCTGCTCCACGCGCCCCGCGTTCATCACGGCGACCGTGTCGGCCATGGTCATGGCCTCCTCCTGGTCGTGTGTGACATGCACGAAGGTGATGCCGACCTCGGTCTGGATGCGCTTGAGCTCCAGCTGCATCTGGCGGCGCAGCTTGAGGTCGAGGGCGCCGAGGGGCTCGTCGAGGAGGAGCACCTTGGGGTGGTTGATCAGGGCACGGGCGACGGCGACGCGCTGCTGCTGGCCGCCGGAGAGCTGGTGCGGCTTCTTGCGCGCCTGCTCGCCGAGCTGGACGAGCTCCAGCATGTCCTCGACCTGTTTCTTCACCGACTTGATGCCACGCCGGCGCAGACCGAAGGCGACGTTCTCGAAGATGTCGAGGTGCGGGAAGAGGGCGTACGACTGGAAGACGGTGTTCACCGGCCGCTTGTAGGGCGGCAGATGGGTGACCTCCTGGTCGCCGAGGAACACGGTGCCGGTCGTCGGCTCCTCCAGGCCCGCGATCATCCGCAGGGTGGTGGTCTTGCCGCAGCCGGAGGCACCGAGCAGGGCGAAGAAGGAGCCCTGCGGCACGGTCAGGTCCAGCGGCTGTACGGCCGTGAAGCCGTTGTCGTACGTCTTGCTGATGCCCGAGAGGCGGACGTCCCCGCCGGTTTCGTTCTTGTTCGTCACGGTGGTCACGCCCCAGTCAGCTTCGCGAACTTCTGCTCGAACTCGGTCTCTTCCTTCGAGCTCAGCGAGCGGAAGGCGTGAGACTTCGCGGCCATGGCCTTGTCCGGGATGATCAGCGGGTTGTTCGCCGCATCCGGGTCGATCTTCGCCAGCTCGGCCTTCACCCCGTCGACCGGCGACACGTAGTTGATGTACGCGGCGAGTTCGGCGGCCGGCTTCGGCTCGTAGTAGAAGTCGATGAGCCGCTCGGCGTTCGTCTTGTGCCGGGCCTTGTTCGGGATCAGGAAGTTGTCGGTCGACGTCATGTATCCGCTGTCCGGGATGATGAAGTCGATGTCCGGGCTGTCGGCCTTCAGCTGTACGACGTCGCCGGCCCAGGCGATACAGGCCGCGAAGTCGCCGCTGGTCAGGTCGGAGGTGTAGTCGTTGCCGGTGAAGCGGCGGATCTGGCCCTTGTCGACGGCCTTCTGCATCCGGGCGATCGCCGCGTCGTAGTCGTCGGCGGTGAAGTTCGCCGGGTCCTTGCCCATGTCGAGCAGGGTCATGCCGACGCTGTCGCGCATCTCGGAGAGGAAGCCGACGCGCCCCTTGAGCTTGGGGTTGTCGAGCAGGTCGGAGACCGACTTCACCTCGACGCCGTCCAGCGCCTTCTTGTTGTAGGCGATGACGGTCGAGATGCCCTGCCAGACGTACGAGTACGCGCGTCCCGGGTCCCAGTCGGGGTCGCGGAACTGAGCCGACAGGTTGGCGTAGGCGTGCGGCAGGTTGGAGGCGTCCAGTTTCTGGACCCAGCCGAGGCGGATGAGCCGGGCCGCGAGCCAGTCGGTGAGGACGATGATGTCGCGGCCGGTGTCCTGGCCCGCCGCGAGCTGCGGCTTGATCTTGCCGAAGAACTCGACGTTGTCGTTGATGTCCTCGGTGTACTTGACCGAGATACCGGTCCGCTTCTTGAACTGGTCGAGCGTGGGGTGGTGCTTCTCGCTCTCGTCCACGTCGATGTACTCGGTCCAGTTGGAGAAGTTGACGACCTTCTCCTTGGCCGAGTGGTCCTCTGCGGAGACGCCGCCCTGGGTGTTGCCGGCCGCGGGGATGCCGCAGCTGGTCAGCGCCCCGAGGCCGCCGACCGCGAGCGCGCCGCCCGCGGAGGCGCGCAGCAGGGACCGCCGGGTCATGGCGGCCCGGCCATTGCGGAAGCTGCGCCGTATGGCGGCCACCTGGGCCGGGCTCAGGCGGTCGGGCTCGTACTGCTCCATGCGCGTGGTGCCCTTTCGGAGGGTCGGCCGCGGGTCGGGCGGCCTGATTCAGCTATCGGTCCCCGAAGATCGTGCGGTGCCAGTCCTTCCTGGCCACCGCCGTATTGTCGAACATGACGTGCTTGATCTGGGTGTACTCCTCGAACGAGTACGAGGACATGTCCTTGCCGAAGCCGGACGCCTTGTAGCCGCCGTGGGGCATCTCGCTGATGATCGGGATGTGGTCGTTGACCCACACGCACCCGGCCTTGATCTCGCGGGTCGCGCGGTTCGCCCGGTAGACGTCCCGGCTCCAGGCGGAGGCCGCGAGTCCGTACGGGGTGTCGTTGGCGAGCGCGATCCCCTCGTCGTCGCTGTCGAAGGGCAGGACGACCAGGACCGGCCCGAACAGCTCGGACTGGACGATCTCGCTGTCCTGGGCGGCGTCGGCGACGAGCGTGGGCCGGTAGTAGGCGCCCTTGGCGAGCTCCCCTTCCGGTGCCTCGCCGCCGGTCACCACGCGCGCGTAGGCGCGCGCACGGTCGACGAAGGCGGCGACCCGGTCCCGTTGGACGTGCGAGATGAGCGGGCCGAGGTCGGTGCCGGCGGCGAAGGGGTCCCCCAGCCGCACGGTCTCCATGAGGGCGGCCGTCTTCTCGACGAACGCCTCGTACAGGGGCCGCTGCACGTACGCGCGCGTGGCGGCGGTGCAGTCCTGGCCGGTGTTGATGAGCGCGCCGGCGACCGCGCCGTTGACGGCGGCGTCGAGGTCGGCGTCGTCGAAGACGACGAAGGGCGCCTTGCCGCCGAGCTCCAGGTGGATGCGCTTGACGGTCGCGGTGGCGATCTCGGCGACCCGCTTGCCGACGGCCGTGGACCCGGTGAAGGAGGTCATGGCGACGTCGGGGTGGCCCACGAGATGCTCGCCGGCCTCCTTGCCCGTCCCGGTGACGATGTTGATGACACCGTCGGGGATGCCGGCGTCGGTGGCCGCCTGCGCGAACAGCAGCGAGGTCAGGGGCGTGAGCTCGGCGGGCTTGAGGACGATGGTGTTACCGGCGGCGACGGCCGGAAGGATCTTCCAGGCGGCCATCTGCAGCGGATAGTTCCAGGGCGCGATGGACCCGACGACACCGATGGGTTCGCGGCGGACGTACGACGTGTGGTCCCCGGAGTATTCGCCCGCGGACTGCCCCTGAAGGTGCCGTGCGGCACCGGCGAAGAAGGCGGTGTTGTCGATGGTCCCCGGCACGTCGAACTCACGCGTCAGCTTCAGCGGCTTGCCGCACTGGAGCGACTCCGCGCGGGCGAATTCCTCGGCCCGCTCGGCGAGGACGGCGGCGAAGCGGTGCAGGGCGTCGGAGCGCTCGCCGGGGGTGGTGGCCGCCCAGCCGGGGAACGCCGCACGGGCGGCGGCGACGGCCGCGTCCACGTCCGCCGGGCCGGCCAGCTCGTACGTATACACCTCCTCGCCGGTCGACGGGTCGACGACCGCGTGCGTACGTCCGGAGGTGCCCTTGGCCAGCCGGCCCGCGATGAACTGCGCACCGTCCGCGAGGCGCTCCTGCGCGGCGAACCGCTCGGGATGGTCCGGGGTGGCGTTGCCCGGGTTGTGCATGTCGCTCTCCTCCGCCGCCGGCCCGTGTTCACAGGCGGTGGGCGTAGCTCCAGCTCGATTTGAGTGCCGATCCTGACAGAGCAAATGCCGTCCAACAAGTGATTCCGTTGTTGCCTTTTGGTTACGCGACGGAATCTGTCGACCAGGTGTCGAGCGAGGGAGGAAAAGGGAGGACGGAGTGTCAGTGGCGCCTGCCAGACTCGCATGCATGACGAAGATCGATTCTCGGGACGCGCTGGTCAGCGCGGTCGCGGCGGGGGCGAGGGTCAAGTACCTGCACTTCTGGGGACACCGGCCGTTGCCCGACGGCCGGATCGGCGCGAGCTGTCTGAGCCAGTGGTGGCCGTCACCGTTCGTGGTGGACGGGGTGACGTATGAGACGGCCGAGCACTGGATGATGGCCGGCAAGGCGCGGCTGTTCGGCGACGCGGAGGCGGAGCGGCGGGTGCTGGCCGCCGGGCATCCGTCCGTGGCGAAGAAAGAAGGGCGGCTGGTCCGGGGCTTCGACGAGGAGATGTGGCAGCGCGAGCGCTTCGGGATCGTCGTCGAGGGCAGCGTCCACAAGTTCGCGTCGGACGCCCGGCTGCGGGAGTTCCTGCTGAGCACCGGGGAGCGGGTGCTGGTGGAGGCCAGCCCGGTGGACCGGGTGTGGGGCATCGGCCTGGCGGCGACGGACGAGGCGGCGTCGGATCCGGCGCGGTGGCGGGGGCCGAACCTGCTGGGGTTCGCGTTGATGGAGGCGCGGGGGCGGTTGCGGGCCGGGGCGGATGACGGTGCCGGTGGCGGTGCCGGTCAGCCTGACTAGCTAGGTCACTAGGAGAAGGACGAGCATCCCCACGCCCAGCACGATCCCCGCGGCTCCGCAGATGATCCCGGCCAGGGCCTGACCGGCGTTGGTGGCCATGCCCTTGCTCGCCTTGCCGCGGCCGATCGAGCCGAAGATCACGCCGAGGACGCCGAGGACGATGGCCACCGGCCACAGGCAGAACACGATCGCCGAGAGGATGCCGAGCACGAGCCCGGCGGTACCCATGCCGTTGGCGGGCAACGGCTGCATGCCGGGCCAGCCGTAGTAGCCCTGGGGCTGGCCCGGGTAACCCTGGGCTTGTCCCGGATAACCCTGGGCCTGCGCCGGGTAACCCTGCGGCTGACCGGGGTATCCGTAGCCGCTGCCCGGATAGCCGTAGGGCACCTGCCCGGGGCCTTCGGGGGCGATGGGGGGTGGCGGCACGGCGGCGTCGAGAACGTAGGGGGGCGGGCCGGCGGGGCCGGTCGGAGGTGCGAAGGGGTTCGGCGGGGTTGCGGCGGACGGTGAGGTGAAGGGGACGGGGGCAGGGCCGCTGGGTGGGGCGAAGGGGTTGGTGGGGCTGTTCGCGGCGGTGCTCGGGCCGGTCGGCGGGGCGAAGGGGTTGGCGGCCCCGCTCGCCGGGTCGGCCGGGGGTGCGAAGGGGGCGGCCTCGGCATTCGCCGTACCGTTCCCCGGTGCGGCGAAGGGGTTGGCCCAGGGCTGTGACACGGACGGGCCGTTCCCCGGTGCCGCCGTGGGCACAGGCGTCGCCCCCGTCCCGTCCACCCCCGGCATCGACGTGACCGTCCGCTGGTCGTGGACCGACGGAGGCGGCCAGGACAGCGGGTCGTCGGACACGAGGGTGCCGCCAGGGCCGTCCGCGTCGGCCGGCTCCCCCGCCGGCACCCCGGACGCATCCCCCGCCAACGGCACGTCCTCCCCGAACACCGTCGGCATCGCCTCCGCGTCACGGGTCGGCGACGCCCATGTGTCCCGGGGCGGCGGCGCGATCGCCTCACCCGCAGGCCGCGGCGGCGCCCAAGGGTCCCGCCCGGCATCCGGCTCCGGGCCCGCCCCGGACGTCTCCCCCGTCGCGTCCGGCTTGCCCAGGCTCACCTCGGGAGGCGGCGGAGTCGGCCCGTCCCGGGACGGGTCCGGGGTCTGCGCCTCGTCGGGCATGCGTGGGTTCCCCTCGGTTCGGATGCCCCGTCATGCTACGGCCAGGGCATCTCTCCCACGGGGGCGGCCTACGATGATCCCCGAGTCACCGATCAGCCGATCACCCGCGCCCCGCCGTATCCGGCCGAGGGCGCCGTTCCGGGGAGGAACCTTGACCGACCGCCTTGTCGACCCCAGCATCCCGCGCGACCTGCACGCGTTCATCGCCGCGCTGCCCAAGGCCGAACTGCACGTCCACCACGTGGGCTCCGCCTCCCCCCGGATCGTCTCGGAACTGGCCGCGCGGCACGGCGACTCCAAGGTCCCCAGCGACCTGGAGGCCCTCGCCGACTACTTCACCTTCACGGACTTCGCCCACTTCATCGAGGTGTACCTGTCCGTCGTCGACCTGATCCGCACGCCGGAGGACGTACGTCTGCTGACGTACGAGGTGGCCCGCGATCTGGCCCGGCAGCAGGTCCGCTACGCCGAGCTGACCATCACGCCGTACTCCTCGACCCGCCGCGGCATCGACGAGAAGGCGTTCATGGAGGCGATCGAGGACGCCCGCAAGGCGGCGGAAGCCGACTTCGGGACCGTACTGCGCTGGTGCTTCGACATCCCCGGCGAGGCGGGTCTCGTCTCCGCCGAGGAGACGGTGCGGCTCGCCACCGACGACCGCTTCCGCCCCGAGGGCCTGGTCTCCTTCGGGCTCGGCGGCCCCGAGATCGGCGTACCGCGCCCGCAGTTCAAGCCGTACTTCGACCGCGCGATCGCGGCCGGCCTGCACTCCGTCCCGCACGCCGGTGAGACGACCGGCCCGGAGACGGTGTGGGACGCCCTCACCCACCTCCGCGCCGAGCGCATCGGGCACGGCACCAACTCCTTCCAGGACCCGAAGCTCCTCGCCCACCTCGCCGAGGAGCGGATCCCGCTGGAGGTGTGCCCGACCTCCAACATCGCCACCCGCGCGGTACGCACGCTCGACGAGCACCCGATCAAGGAATTCGTGAAGGCCGGGATCGTCGTCACGATCAACTCCGACGACCCGCCCATGTTCGGCACCGACCTCAACAACGAGTACGCGGTGGCCGCCCGCCTCCTCGACCTCGACGAGCGAGGCCTGGCCGACCTGGCGAAGAACGCGGTCGACGCCTCCTTCCTCGACGAGCCGGGCAAGGCTCGGATCAAGGACGAGATCGACACGTACACCGAGGCGTGGCTCGCCCCCTGAGCCGACCGCACCGCACCGGTACCCCGCCTCGACCACCACAATGGGCCCATGCACAAGCTGACGGCAGTGGCCCATCGAGGCGACCCCTATCGCGTCCGTGAGAACACGCTCGACTCCCTGCGTTCCGCGCTCGACCTGGGCGCGGACGCCGTCGAGGTCGATGTACGCCTCACCAGGGACGGCGTCCCCGTGCTGCTGCACGACGCGACGCTGAAGCGGCTGTGGGAGCACGACCGGCCGCTGCTGTCCCTGTCGTCGGACGAGGTCCGCGGCCTCACGGACGGCAAGGTGCCGACCCTGCGGGAGGCGCTGGCCGCCACTGACGGCGCCCGGCTGATGCTCGACCTGCCCGGAACACCGGACGTGAAGGCGGCCCGCCGCGTCGTGGACGTCGTACGGGAAGCCGGCGCCGAGGACCGCGTCTACTACTGCGCCGGCGCCCCGGCCATGCTCGCCGTCCGCGCCGCCGACCCGGCCGCGGAGATCGCGCTGACCTGCACGTCCCTGGCCCCGCCGCGCGCCACGCTGGTGGACGCGGTCCGTCCCCGCTGGCTCAACTACCGCTTCCCGCTGGTCGACAAGGCCCTCGCCGAACGCGTCCACCGCGACGGCCTGCTGCTCTCGGTCTGGACCCCCGACACGGTCCGCTCGATGCGCCGCCTGATCGCCGCGGGCGTCGACTCGATCACGACGAACCGCATCGACGCCCTCTGCACCCTGCGCGACCTACACGCGTGAGCGTTGCGCCACCGTCGCCGGGCCGGCGGCGGTGTCGGTGGCGGTGGCGGTGGCGCCGGTCAGTGCCTCCAGCCGCTTGATCTTCTTCCGCAGGACGTACAGCGGTACGACCCCGAAGACCCCGAACGCCATGTCGATCACGCTCCACCAGAACGGGATGCCGCGGATCGGCCCGCAGATCAGCGCGAGCGGGACGATGCCGGCGCAGGCGATCATCCCGAACTCGACGACCCAGATGTTGCGGACCGGGTCGCGGTAGGGGCCGTAGAAGGCGACCGCGATGACGAGGTGGGCGAAGGCCAGCCAGTCGGTGCCGTAGAGGAGGAAGGGGTAGTCGGCGTCGGCGGTGTCGAGGCCCTGCCGGACCCGGGTGATCCAGTCCGTCAGGGCGTCGGGCGCGGGCACATGGGTCAGCAGTTCCTCGGTCCAGCGCAGTTCGTGGACGAGCGGGAAGGCCGTGGCGCCGCTGAGCACCAGGCAGATGACGAAGAGGACCAACCAGGCGCGGATGCCCTTGAGCAGGGCGGCTCTGTCGCTCATGTGAGGAGCGTACGCCTGGAGTTGAACATGTTCAAAAAGCGTTTCAGGGGGCTGCCCCGGGCGCGGACGGCGCGAAGGTCGGCACGGTCCCCGAAGGCACCGCGCTGGGTGAGGGCATGGGGGTCCCGGCCGGTTCCGACGGCACCGCGGAGTCGCTCGGCGGACTGCTCGCGGGAGGGGACGCGGGGACGCTCGCGGGCGGCGGCGCGAGCGGGACCGTGGGAGCGGCGGGAGCGCCGGAATCCGCCTGGCGCAGCGGCAGTACGACGAGAGCGGCGACCGCGCACACCAGTCCCGCCCCGGCGGCGGCCCGCAGCAGCTTGCGCCGGGCGGCGCCCCGGCGGATCGCCTCGTAGCGCCCGGGCGGCGGGCCGAGATAGTCGGCCGGGGGACGCAGAATCACGGCGATCGGGTCGTCGAAGCCGGCGTGGACGTAGGAGTCGAAGCCGGCATGCACGTCGGAGTCGAAGTCCGGGCCGTCGTCAGCTGGTGTGATCAAGACTCCTCCTCAGGTGGGCGCGGAGCAGTTCGCGGGCCGCGTGGAGGTCGGCCTTGACGGTTCCTTCCTTGCGTCCGGTCAGCAGCGCCACCTCCCGGACGGGCATGTCGGCGTAGTAGTGCAGGAGGATCGGGACCCGCAGGCGTTCCGGCAGCGACTGGACGAGCAACCGTACCGAGGGGTCCGCCGGTTCGGACCGGGGCCCGAGCTCCGCCTCCGTGGCCACCCGGCGCACGGCCCGGCGCTCGCGCTCCAGCTTGCGCCAGTGGTCGCGGACGAGGTTGGCCGTGGTGACGTAGAGAAAGCCCTGCGGTTCCTCCACCGCGGTCCAGCGCGCCCACAGTCTGGTGAACGCCTCCGAGGCGAGCTCGTGGGCCGTCTCGTCGTCGTCGACCAGCCGACGGCACCAGCCGGCGAGGCGCGGATAGAGCGCGGCGAACAGCTCGGACGCCGCCTTCTCTCGGGACCGTTTCAACGTTCTCCAGTGGGTGGGGGGTTCATGGGTGAAGACCCCGAACCGTCGGCACGCGTTCCGACGGGGCGGGATCCGGCGGTCCCGGTCAGCGACCGGTGGCGCTCACCGCGGCGAAGACGATCACGTTGTCGGCGTATCCGTCGCCGGTCCGCGGGCCCCCGCAGGTGATGAGACGCAGCTCGGGCCGGTCGACGTCGCCGTACACCTCGTCGGTCGGGAATTCGGCCTTGGCGACGGTCCGTACGGCGGTGACGGCGAAGGCGGCCGAGGTGCCGTCCTTCAGCGTCGCCGTGATCCGGTCGCCGCGGCGCAGTGCCGCGAGGTGCCGGAAGACGCCGTCGCCATAGGAGCCGACCGTGACATGGCCGAGGATCACCGACGGTCCGGTCCGACCCGGCACCGGCGAGTGTTCGTACCAGCCGGCCCGGTCGTGCGCCGTGATCGGCGGCACCTGGACGGTGCCGTCGGGGGCGAGGCCCAGCCGGAGGAGCGGGGTGTCGACCCCGATGGCCGGTATCCGCAGCCGGACCGGCACCGAACGCCCGCTCCGCGCGGCCGGCTTGCCGGCGGGTGCCGAGGTGGCGGCAGGTGTCGAGGTGCCCGAGGTGCGGACTCCCGTCCCGGCTCCCGGACCGCCGCAGCCCACGAGCAGCGCGGCCGGGGCCGCGAGCGCGAAGGCGCGCCGCGAGAGCGGACTCACGCCCCGCTCGCCCGCCGACGCCGTACGACGAAGGCGGCGCCGCCACCGAGGACGACCGCCGCGGCGGCACCGCCACCGACGAGACCGGCCTTGCCGTCCGAGGACGAGGACGGGGCCGTCACTCCGGTGTCGGGCGCCCCGCTGGGCACGACGGAGACCTGGGCGCCGGGCGCCTCACTCGGAACGGCGGTCGGCTCGGGGCTGGGCGCGGTGGTCGGTGCGGCGCTCGGCTCCGTGCTGGGCTCGCCGGGTGCGCTGGGGACGGGACTCGGCGTCGCGTCGGCGAAGGCGGGCGCCGCGCCGGTCAGCACGGCCGCACAGACAAGTGCCGCTACGCCCAGGACAGTTGTACGCATGGATGACTCCCCTTGCTCGGTCCGTCCGCCCGTCGGTCGGGCGGGGTGACGGATCGAGCGGAGAGACGAGACAGCGGCGGGGCGCGTTGTAAAGAGATGGCAAAGTCGCCGGGGCGTGATCGCGGGACCTACAGCCCCACGATCGCGTTCCACCTCTTCGAGAACTCCACCCGTTCCGTGGACGTGATGTCGCGAGCGATCACCAGCCGCCGGCGCATCTCGTCGTCGGGGAAGATCAGCGTGTTCTCGGCCAGTGCGGCCGTCTCCTCGTCCTTGGCGGAGGCGAGGACGTCCCGCGCGGCCGGCACCGGGCAGACGTAGTTGACCCAGGCGGCGAGTTCCGCGGCGGCCTCGGGGTCGTAGTAGTGGTCGATCAGCCACTCGGCGTTGGCCTTGTGGCTCGCGCGGTCGGGGATCATCAGGGAGTCCGACCAGAGTTCGGCGCCCTCCTCGGGGACGACGAAGCGGATGTCGGGGTTGTCGGCCTGGAGCTGGATGACGTCGCCGGAGTACGCCTGACAGGCGAGGACGTCGCCGCTGACGAGGTCCTTGGTGTAGTCGTTGCCGGTGAAGCGGCGGATCTGGCCGCTGTGCACGTACTTCTCGACCTGGTCGCAGACGGTGTGGAAGTCGTCGGCGGTCCACTTCCTGATGTCCACGCCGTTGCCCTGCATCAGCAGCGCGAACGCCTCGTCGAGGCCGGACAGCAGGGTCACCCTGCCCCTGAGGTCGCGGTCCCACAGCTCGGAGACGTGCCGTATCTCGCGGCCGAGGCGGCGGCGGTCGTAGGCGATGCCGGTGATGCCCGACTGCCAGGGGACGGTGTGCCTGCGGCCCGGGTCGAAGGCGGGTGAACGCAGCAGCGGGTCGAGGTACTTGGTGACGTTCGGCTGATGGGTGCGGTCCATCTCCTGGACCCAGCCGAGGCGGACGAAGCGCGCACACATCCAGTCGCTCATGACGATGAGGTCGCGGTCGGTCGACTGGTGGTTCATCAGTGCGGGGCTGATCTTGCCGAAGAACTCGTCGTTGTCGTTGATCTCCTCGACGTAGTCGACGGAGATGCCGGTCTCCTTCTCGAACGCCTCCAGCGTCGGCCGCTTCGTCGTGTCGTCGTCGTCCGTGTCGATGTACAGCGGCCAGTTCGCCCAGCTCAGCCGCTTGTCGGTGGCGGAACGGTCGGGAACCGCGCGATCCGCGGCGGACACGTACGCGGCAGGCACACCGCACCCGGCGAGGGCGCCCAGCGCCGCGGTACCGCCGAGGGCGCGCAGCAGGGAACGGCGGGTGGGCCGGGGCGTGCGCAGTGGGAGGGACATCCCGGCAGCATGCCGCGCCCGGCCGCACCCGAACAATCGACGCTGCGTCGAGCCGTGCCGGACGCAGCGGACACCTTGTCGATCAACGCGTGATCGACCGACTGCGCACGAATACGATCCCGGGCGCCCCGGAGCCGATCAGCCGCGGCCGGACGGAGCCGATCAGCCGCGGGCCAGCGCGATCCCGGGCGGGCGGAGCCGACCATAAGGACTTCGACCCGGCGTCGAAGTCGTACGAGAAGGCGCTGAAGTCCTGCGCCCCGATCCTGGAGAAGGCAGGCATCACCTTCCCGGACCCGGCGGACCTGCCCTCGCTCCCGCCCCCGGGCAAGCCGGAAGAGCCGGGCGAGGAACTCCCGTCCCCGCACAGGCAGGCAGGCAGTGACGGCGTAGGCCAAGGAGGAGGGGGGAACGGGCGGCCCCGGACGGTACTTGATCCGTCCGGGGCCGCCACCGTCGTAGGAACTACGCGTCCTTGCAGGGACTACGTGTCGTCGTACGGACTACGCGTCCAGGGACGTCATCACGTGCTTGATCCGCGTGTAGTCCTCGAACCCGTACCCCGAAAGGTCCTTGCCGTACCCGGACTTCTTGAAGCCGCCGTGCGGCATCTCCGCGACCAGCGGGATGTGCGTGTTGATCCACACGCACCCGAAGTCCAGCTTCTTGGACATCCGCATCGCACGCCCGTGGTCCTTGGTCCACACGGACGAAGCCAGCGCGTACTCCACGCCGTTGGCCCACTCGACGGCCTGGTCCTCGTCGGAGAAGGACTGGACGGTGATGACCGGCCCGAAGACCTCGTTCTGGATGATCTCGTCGTCCTGCTTCAGCCCGGACACGACGGTCGGCGCGTAGAAGTAGCCCTTCTCACCGACCTGGTGGCCACCTGCCTCGACCTTGGCGTGGGCGGGCAGCCGCTCGATGAAGCCGGAGACCTGCTTGAGCTGGTTGGGGTTGTTGAGGGGGCCGAACAGCACGTCCTCGTCGTCCGGCTGACCGGTCTTGGTGTCGGCGGCGGCCTTCGCGAGCGCCGCCACGAACTCGTCGTGGATGGAGGACTGCACCAGCACGCGCGTGGCCGCCGTACAGTCCTGGCCCGCGTTGAAGAAGCCCGCCACGGAGATGTCCTCGACGGCCTTGGCGATGTCGGTGTCCTCGAAGACGACGACCGGCGCCTTGCCGCCCAGCTCCAGGTGGACCCGCTTGAGGTCCTTGGACGCGGACTCGGCGACCGACATGCCGGCGCGCACGGACCCGGTGATGGAGGCCATCGCGGGGATCGGGTGCTCGACCATGAGGCGGCCGGTGTCACGGTCACCGGTCACGACGTTGAAGACGCCCTTGGGCAGGATCGACCCGATGATCTCGGCGATGAGGACGGTCGAGGCCGGGGTGGTGTCGGACGGCTTCAGCACGACCGTGTTGCCCGCGGCGAGCGCCGGCGCGAACTTCCACACGGCCATCATCATCGGGTAGTTCCACGGCGCGACCTGGGCGCAGACGCCGACCGGCTCACGGCGGATGATCGAGGTCATCCCCTCCATGTACTCGCCGGCCGAGCGGCCCTCCAGCATCCGCGCGGCACCCGCGAAGAACCGGATCTGGTCCACCATCGGCGGGATCTCCTCGGACCGCGTGAGCCCGATCGGCTTGCCGGTGTTCTCGACCTCGGCGGCGATGAGGTCCTCGGCCCGCTCCTCGAACGCGTCCGCGATCTTCAGGAGGGCCTTCTGGCGCTCGGCGGGGGTCGTGTCGCGCCAGGCGGGGAAGGCACGCGCGGCGGCCTCCATCGCGGCGTCGATGTCGGCCTGCCCGGACAGCGGTGCGGTCGCGTACGCCTCGCCCGTAGCGGGGTTGACGACGTTCGTGGTGCGTCCGTCGGCGGCGTCCCGGAACTCACCGTCGATGTAGTTGCGCAGACGACGCAGCTCGGTGCTCACTGCCGGCCTCCTGTGTCGGGTCGAACTGTCCATTGGTTGAGACACCCACCCTAATCGGCCTGCCCACGTTTTCAACACCCCCACTCCCGCCGATTCTGCGAAATCCGCAGGTCTCAGACACGTAAACAACGAATTTCATCGCGACGGCCTTGCGGAAGTGTCGATACGTCGTGCACAGTGAGCTCGTGGCCAGTCGAAGCACAGACCCCAGGGACTCACGGGTCGTCCGCGAGTCCAGGAACGGCACTCCTCATCTGGATGCCGTGTCCCTCGCCATCATCGAGCAGCTCCAGGAGGACGGCCGCCGGCCGTACGCCGCGATCGGCAAGGCCGTCGGCCTGTCGGAGGCGGCCGTGCGCCAGCGCGTCCAGAAGCTGCTCGACCAGGGCGTGATGCAGATCGTCGCCGTCACGGACCCGCTCACCGTGGGCTTCCGCCGGCAGGCGATGGTCGGCATTCATGTCGAGGGCGACGTCGAGTCCGTGGCCGACGCACTGACCTCCATGGCCGAGTGCGAGTACGTGGTGATGACCGCGGGCTCCTTCGACCTGATGGTGGAGATCGTCTGCGAGGACGACGACCACCTCCTGGAGGTCATCAACCGACGTATCCGCGCCATCCCCGGCGTGCGCTCCACCGAGAGCTTCGTTTACCTGAAGCTCAAGAAGCAGACCTACATGTGGGGAACCCGATAACCCGTGAGGACCCGATAACCGTGAGCACCAAGGACCTCAGCCAGACCGCGTACGACCACCTGTGGATGCACTTCACCCGCATGTCCTCGTACGAGAAGTCACCCGTCCCCACCATCGTCCGGGGCGAGGGCACCTACATCTACGACGACAAGGGCAAGCGCTACCTCGACGGTCTCGCGGGTCTGTTCGTGGTCCAGGCCGGTCACGGCCGCACGGAGCTCGCCGAGACCGCCTTCAAGCAGGCGCAGGAGCTGGCGTTCTTCCCGGTGTGGTCCTACGCCCACCCGAAGGCCGTCGAGCTGGCCGAGCGCCTCGCGCACCACGCGCCCGGCGACCTCAACAAGGTCTTCTTCACCACCGGTGGCGGCGAGGCGGTCGAGACCGCCTGGAAGCTGGCCAAGCAGTACTTCAAGCTGGTCGGCAAGCCCACCAAGTACAAGGTCATCTCCCGCGCGGTCGCCTACCACGGCACCCCGCAGGGCGCCCTGTCCATCACCGGCCTGCCCGGCCTGAAGGCCCCCTTCGAGCCGCTGGTCCCCGGCGCGCACAAGGTGCCGAACACCAACATCTACCGCGCCCCGATCTTCGGCGACGACCCCGAGGCCTACGGCCGCTGGGCCGCCGACCAGATCGAGCAGCAGATCCTCTTCGAGGGCCCCGACACGGTCGCCGCGGTCTTCCTGGAGCCGGTCCAGAACGCGGGCGGCTGCTTCCCGCCCCCGCCCGGCTACTTCCAGCGCGTGCGCGAGATCTGCGACAAGTACGACGTGCTGCTGGTGTCGGACGAGGTCATCTGCGCCTTCGGCCGCCTGGGCACCATGTTCGCCTGCGACAAGTTCGACTACGTCCCGGACATGATCACCTGCGCCAAGGGCATGACCTCGGGCTACTCCCCGATCGGCGCCTGCATCATCTCCGACCGGCTGGCCGAGCCGTTCTACAAGGGCGACAACACCTTCCTGCACGGCTACACCTTCGGCGGCCACCCGGTCTCCGCAGCGGTGGGCCTCGCCAACCTCGACCTGTTCGAGCGCGAGAACCTCAACCAGCACGTCCTGGACAACGAGGGCGCGTTCCGCTCGACGCTGGAGAAGCTGCACGACCTGCCGATCGTCGGCGACGTCCGCGGCAACGGCTTCTTCTACGGCATCGAGCTGGTGAAGGACAAGGCCACGAAGGAGTCCTTCAACGACGAGGAGACCGAGCGCGTGCTCTACGGCTTCCTCTCCAAGGCCCTCTTCGACAACGGCCTGTACTGCCGCGCCGACGACCGTGGTGACCCGGTCGTCCAGCTCGCCCCGCCGCTGATCTCCGACCAGGGGACCTTCGACGAGATCGAGCAGATCCTGCGCGCCACGCTCACCGAGGCGTGGACGAAGCTGTAGCCCACGGCGGTTCAGCAGTTTGTACGGCCCGGGGTGCACCCGTCCGAGTGACAGGGGCGCACCCCGGGCCGCGTGCTGTCCGGGGTTCCGGCCCCGGCTCCCTAGCGTGCCCTGTAACCGATCGGCCCTGTCTTCGTTCCCCCGCTCGGGGGATCAACGGCCGGGAAAACGGATCAGATACGAGGTGTACGCCCATGGAGGCCCCGCCCGACAACGACGTGCTCTGGGCCCGCGCCCTGCACTTCACGCACCCCGACGGCTCACCCGCGCTCGGCGGCGTCTCGCTCGGCGTCCGCGAGGGCGAGATCCTCGCCGTGAGCGGCCCGCGCGGCAGCGGCAAGACGACGCTGCTCAGCTGCCTGTCGGGGCTGCTCCCGGCGCAACGCGGCGAGGTCTGGTTCAACAGCGTGCCCGTGCACACGATGGGTCCGATGACCCGTGAGCGCCTGCGCCGCGACCGTTTCGGCTGGATCGACCCGGCCCCGGTCCTGGTCCCCGAGCTGAACGTCTGGGAGAACGCCGCCCTGCCCCTGATGCTGCGCGGCACCAGCCGCCGCCGGGCCAAGGTGGCCGCCCTGGAGTGGCTGGAGCGCCTCGACATCGGCGACAGATCCCGCAACCGCCCGCACGAACTGACCCAGCCGGAACGCCAACGCGCCTGCATCGCCAGGGCGTTGGCACCGGCCCCGACCGTCCTGTTCGCGGACGAGCCCACAGCGCCCCTCCACCGCGCGGACCGCGCTCATGTCCTGCGCACTCTCACCACCGCGGCCCGCTCGCACGGCATCACGGTGGTCCTGGCGACCCACGACGCGGAGACGGCGGCGCTCGCCGACCGCACGGTCTCGCTGCTGGACGGCCGCCGGGTGAACACGGTCCACCTTCCCCCGGTCCAGGAAACGCAACCGGCAGGCCAGGGGGCCGCGTGCTCGCTCTCCGTCTGACCCGCGGCGCCCACCCGGCCGTCCACCTCCGCCGCCTCCTCGTCTCGACGGCCGCGGCCGGCACCGGCTTCCTCTTCCTCTGCACCCTCGGCTACGCGATGGCCCACCAGGACGACCCGCGCGGCTCCCTCCTCCGCCTGGCCTGGTGCCTGACCCCGCTGGCCACCACGGTCTACTTCGCCCTGGCCGTGGCCCGCACCGACCCCGGCACCCGCCCCCGCCCCGGCCTGGCCGCGATCGGCCTGGGCCCGGCCCGCCTGATGGCCGTGACGGCAGCGACAACAGCCCTGTCCTGCCTGCTCGGTTCGATGGTGGCCCTGCTCGTCTTCCTCCACCTCCGAGGCGACCTGACGGGCATGCCCTTCGACGGCGCGGGAGCGGATTTCCTGGCCCAGGACGAACCACTGCCCTTGCCGGCCGCCCTGACCCTGCTGGGGTTGGTGCCGGTGATCTCCTCCCTGACGGTCGCATTGGCGATGCGCCCACGGGACGACAGACCGAAGGGGACGGGGAGGACGTACGGAAGGTTCGGGGCACGAGGCACGGCGGTAGCCAGGGAGACGTTCGGTTCCTACGGCCGTTTCCGTGCCCGTAGCCAAGTCGCACAGTCTGCGGGCAGTCGTGCCGGTGGGGCGGCACCCGGCACGAAGAAAGACGGCACCCCGCAAGCGCGGGCAAGCGAAACGCCCCCCACAGCACCCCCCACGGACCCCAGCCCGCTCAGCACCCTCCCCCCAACGCCCCAAGAGGCACCCAAAGGCCTCCCCTGGGGCATCGCGGTACTCGCCGCAGGCCTGGCCGTAGAGGCCTACGCGGGCAAAACCCACACCACCCCCCTCCCCGGCGGCCTCACCGGCGGAGCCCCCGGCACACTCATCGGCTGGCTCCTCACCGCAGCAGGCCTCGCACTCGCCGGCCCCGGCCTCACCCACCTCTGCGGCCGCCTCCTCCAGTCCGCCCACCCCGGCGCCCTCCGCCTCCTCGCCGGCCGCGTCCTCATGGCGGAAGCCACCCGCATCGGCCGCCCCCTCGGCGTGGTCTGCGCGGTCGCGTCCGGCACGTACGCCATGACGACGCTCCACGACACGGCGAGCACCCCGGAGATCGGCCCCCTCACCACCCTCGGCCTGCTCCTGGTCACCGGCTGCACCCTCGCCACGCTCGCCACCGCGGCCGTGGAGGCGAAGCACGCCCGCGCCGACACCACCGCCGCCCTCCTCCGCCTGGGCGCCCCCGCGACGATGCTCCGCAGCGCGGCGGCCCTGCGCGCGGGCGCGGTCCTGGCCCTGTTCGGCCCGCTCACCCTGATCGTGGCGGAGCTGGCGGCACTCCCCCTCACGCGCTGAAAAACTCGTACGAAAAAATCTCCGGGCGCCGATGAGTTCCTGATCCGCCCCCGGTCTACCCACCGAACAGCACACACCCCGATGGGAGAGACCACGATGAGCGCGACGTCCTACCAGCAGATGATCTTCATCAACCTGCCCGTGAACGACCTGGACGCCTCCAAGAAGTTCTTCACGGAGCTCGGCTACTCGATCAACCCCCAGTTCAGCGACGAGAACGCCGCGTCGGTCGTGATCAGCGACACCATCGTCACGATGCTGCTCACCAAGTCCTTCTACGCCACCTTCACCGACAAGGAGATCGCGGACGCCACGAAGACCAGCGAGGTGCTGGTCTGTCTGAGCGCCGAGAGCCGCGCGAAGGTGGACGAGCTGGTGGACAAGGCCGTCGCCGCGGGCGGCACCGCCTCGCCGAAGATCCAGGACATGGGCTTCATGTACGGCCGCGCCTTCGACGACCTCGACGGCCACACCTGGGAGGTCGTGTGGATGGACCCGGCCGCGGTCCAGGGCTGAACCGCCCTCGTAGAACGCCGTGTCTAGCATGGGCGGGTGCAGACGATGCCCGCCCATGCGGCCCACCACGACGACCGTGAGATCGAGACCCTCGACGAGTTCGACGCGACGGTATCGGCCCGCGGCACCCTCGCCGGCTTCCGTGTCCAGGCCGTCGATCTGACAGACCGCACAAGGGAGTTGCTCGCCACGGACACCACGGGCGCGATATTCCTCGGCTGCCCGATGCGGGACGACGCCGCCGCCAAGGTCCGCGCGGACGGCGCGCTGGTCTTCCCGCCCGTGCCGGGTCTGCCCTTCGACCCGTACCGGGGTCTGCTCTACGCGCCGGACGAGCTCTTCGCCGGCCTCGACAAGGGCTACGAGGGGACGCTGGACGCCCGCGCGTACGCCTGGTTCCAGCAGACCAAGGCCGACGGCGACATATTCGCCTCGATGCTCCGCTCGATCCACGACGACGCCGTCTCCGACGCCCTCGACGAACTCCTGCGCGGGACCCGGGTGGTGGGCGTCATGGGCGGCCACGCGATGGCCCGTGGCACGGAGGCGTACGCCGGTGCCGCCCGGCTCGGCCGGGAGCTGACCCGGTCCGGCCTCACCGTCGCCACCGGCGGCGGCCCCGGCGCGATGGAGGCGGCGAACCTCGGCGCGTACGCCGCCCCGTACGACGACGAGATGCTCACCGAGGCCCTCCGACTCCTCGCCAAGGCACCGAAGTTCACCCCGTCGATCACGGACTGGGCGGCCGCCGCCTTCGAGGTGCGGGCACGCTGGCCGAAGGGCGGCACGTCCGTCGGCATCCCGACCTGGTTCTACGGCCATGAGCCGCCGAACCCGTTCGCGTCGCACATCGCCAAGTACTTCGCCAACGCCACCCGCGAGGACGGCCTGTTGGCCCGCTCGAACGCGGGCGTCGTGTTCCTGCCGGGCGCCGCCGGGACCGTACAGGAGATCTTCGACAACGCCACGCCCAACTACTACGAGTCGCGCGGCGAACCGACGCCGATGGTGCTCGTCGACCGGGCGCACTGGACCGAGCGGCTGCCGACCTGGCCCCTGCTGACGGCACTTGCGCGGGAACGCTCCATGGAGTCGCGAATCGCCCTGGTTGACCGAATAGAGGAGGCTCCGGCGGCGTTGAAACGTCTCGGTGGTTAATAAGCAGGTAAAGCCAATGCCAGCGATGCGCTTACGCGTTGACACTACTTACGCCACACTTATAAACCTGTGAGCCTCTTGGGGATGGTGTTGTCGCATCCCGTGATGTTCCGTCACCACCCCGCCCACCCCCCGCAATTGCGCCTCCCGTAAGGACAAACGTGGCAGTTCTGTCCATATCTCGCCGTACCGTCGCCCGTTCCGCGCGTGTCCTCGGTGTCGCCACCGCAACCGCCGCGCTCGCGCTCGGTGCCGCCGGCAACGCGCTGGCGTGCAACATCAAGGAATTCTCCGCCGAAGCCAAGTGCGACGGCGACAAGGGTGTCATCACCGTCACCGACGTCGACAAGTCCGGCGTCGAGGCCACCGTCTCCGTGTACCTGGTGGAGAACAACGCCGACGTCCGCATGGTCGGCGAGAAGACGGTGAAGGGCTCCAAGGAGGGCACCACCATCACCTTCGACGAGGCCTGGCAGCCCAACGCGGAGTACCGCGTCCACGTGGTCGCCCTGCCCTACATCCAGGGTGACAACATCAGCCCGAACCTGACGACCCCGGCCACGGCCTGCAAGACCGAGGACGAGACCCCGACCCCGACGGCCACGCCGTCGCCGTCGGAGTCCACCCCGGCCGAGGAGGAGTCCGACAGCCCCACCCCGTCGGCCTCCGAGAGCAGCACCGCCCCCGCGGACACGTCGAGCAACGCCCCGACCCCCGCGGCCGGCAAGTCCAACCTCGCCGAGACCGGAGCCAACTCCAACACGGGCATGATCGCGGGCATCGCGATCGCGCTGGTCGCCATCGGCGGCGGCGCGGTCTTCTTCGGCCTGCGCCGCCGTGGAGCGAGCAGCAGCCGATAAGCACGGCACGCACAGCGGTGTGGCCCGTCCTCCGTCAGGGGACGGGCCACACCCATGTCGCCCGAGGCATCGAGACATCGAGGCATCGGGGCATCGGGGCATCACCCGAAGGTGGCCCGCTCCAGCCAGAACTCCAGCAGCTCCCGCTCGCCGAGCACCTCCAACCCCGGGCTGTCCAGCGGCAGTCGACGGTAGAAGGCGAGCATGACGGCGGTGAGCGGCCCCCTGAGCGCCACGGTCGCCTTCTCGTGCCCGCGCCGCCAGGCGATGAACTCCTCGCCCAGCTCGACGATCCACTCACCCGCGTCGTCGGTGGCATGCAGATGGATGCTCTTCCCCGGCCGCCGCAACTCCTTGGCGGCGTCGTGCGGTTGGGTCCGCTGCACGAACTCGACGATCTGGAGCCACTCGTCGATCGCGTCGGCGGCGATGTCCGGCGCGACCTCGTAGGGCAGCCCGGCGGCGAGGGTGGCGTCGGCGCGGTGGACGGTGAGCTCATGGGTCATCCGGCGGGCCCAGAAGCCCGCAGTGGGGATGCCGGCCCACGACCACACCGGGGCATCCGGGCCGGCCTCCCGCAGCGTGCCGACCAGCATCTCCCCGGTCTCCGCGAGCCACGCGTCCAGCGCAGCGGCGTCCATGGCCCCCTCGCCCGACGCCATCCGATCAGCGGGAACCGCCTCCTGCACCCGGATGCGCACCAGCGCCTCCACCCCGCGCAGGGCGCCCCCGGTGTGCCGCACGAGCTGTTCCAGCGTCCAGTCCGGGCAGGTCGGCACCGTCGCGGTCAGATCGGCACCGGAGGTCACCACCGTCCGGAGCAGGCCGACCTGGTGGGCGATCTCGTCGCAGTAGCGGTCATGCGGGAGCAGCGTCATGCCCCGCACCCTATGTGCCGTCCGATCAGCCGAGTACGACGATTTCGGCCGCGTCGAACTCCACCCCGACCGTGTCGCCCACCTCCGGCGCCGCCCGCAACGCACACGCCGCCTCCAGCAGCGGCGCGTTCCCCTCCGGCCGCAACCGCACCGCGACATGCGTGCCCTTGAAGGTGCGCGCGACGACGGAACAGCGCAACCCGGTGTCCACGAGGCGCACCCCCGCGGGCCGCACCAGCAGGCTCCGCACCCCCTGCGGAGCCCCCTCGGGCACCGGCACCTTGCCCCACGGCGTGTCCGCGGCCTCCCCGGCGACCGTGCCCTCGACCACGTTCTCGAACCCGAGGAACCGCGCCACGAACTCATCCGCGGGCCGCTGCCACACCTCAAGTGGCGTACCGGACTGCGCGATCCGCCCGTCCCGCATCACCACCACCCGGTCGGCGAGCGCGAACGCCTCGCCCTGGTCGTGCGTGACCGCAAGCACGGTCGTCCCCAACCGCCCGAACAACTCCCGCAGTTCGACGACGAGCCGCTCCCGCAGCGAACGGTCCAACTGCCCGAGCGGCTCGTCCAGCATCAGCAACCGCGGCCGGGGCGCGAGCGCCCGCGCCAGCGCCACCCGCTGCTGCTCACCCCCGGAGAGCCCGGCGACGGCCCGCCCGGCGGCCCCGGGCAGCCCGACGAGGTCGAGCAACTCCCCCACCCGCTCGCCCTGTTCGCCCTTCGCGACCCCGTGCATCCGCAGCCCGAACGCCACGTTCCCGCCCACGTCCCGCTGCGGGAACAGCTGATGGTCCTGGAACATCAGCCCGACCCCACGCCGGTGCGCGGCCACCCCCACCTGATCGCGTCCGTCCAGCAACACCCGCCCCCCGTCGAGGTGTTGCAGCCCGGCCACCACCCGCAGCAGCGTCGACTTCCCGCTCCCGCTCGGCCCGAGCACACACACGATCTCGTGCTCGGCGACCGCAAGGTCGACCCCGTCCAGGACGGCCCGCCCGCCGAAGCGGACCGTCGCGTCCTCCAGCGCCAGCAGCATCAGAACTCACCCGTCCGATCGGTCCGCAGCCGCTCCAGGACCAGCAGCGCCACCGCGCACACCACCATCAGAATCGTCGAAAGGGCCATCGCCTGCCCGTAGTTGAGGTCACCGGCGCGCCCCAGCAGCCGCGCCACCGCGACCGGCAGCGTCGGATTGTCGGGCCGCGCGATGAACACGGTCGCCCCGAACTCCCCCAGCGACACCGCGAAGGCGAAGCCCGCCGCGATCAGCAACGCCCGCCGCACCAGCGGCAGATCGACCTCCCGCCACACCCGCCAGGGCGACGCCCCGAGCACGGCCGCCGCCTCCCGCAGCCGCTGGTCCACCGCCCGCAGCACCGGCAGCATGGTCCGTACGACGAAGGGCACCCCGACCAGCGCCTGCGCGAGCGGCACCAGGATCCAGGAGGCCCGCAGATCCAGCGGAGGCTCGTCGAGGGCGATCAGGAACCCGAACCCCACGGTCACCGCGGACACCCCGAGCGGCAGCATCAACAGCGCGTCGAAGCCCCGTACGAACCGCCCCGCGTCCCGCCGCGTGAGCGCCGCCGCGGCGAGGCCCCCGACCAGCACCGCGATGGCCGTGGCGGCGACGGCGTACTCCAGGGAGTTCCCGATCGCCTCGATCGGCGGCACCAGGAACACGCCCCCGTCCGCCGAGGTCAGCGCCCGGTAGTAGCCGAAGTCCGGTGCGTCCAGCGACCGTTGCACGAGCACCGCGAGCGGCAGCACCAGCAGGACGGCGATGGTGCCCAGCACCCCGGCAAGCAGCGCCCACTGCCCGGCGACGCGCGGCCGACGGGCGGTCGTCTCGGGCGCGACGAGGCGCAGCACGCTCTCCCGGCGCCGTACGGTCCACGCGTGCACGGCGAGGATCGCGCCCACCGCCACGAACTGGACCAGCGTCAGGACAGCGGCCGTACCGAGGTCGAAGATCTCGGAGGTCTGCCGGTAGATCTCGACTTCGAGCGTCGAGAAGGTCGGACCGCCGAGGATCTGCACCACCCCGAAGGAGGTGAAGGTGAAGAGGAAGACCATGAGGGCGGCCGCGGCCACGGCGGGCGCGAGCGCGGGCAGCGTCACCTTCCGCCAGGCCCGCCACGCGGACGCGCCCAGCATCCGCGCGGCTTCCTCCTGCCGCGGGTCGAGCTGCGCCCACAGCCCGCCCACCGTGCGTACGACGACGGCGTAGTTGAAGAAGACGTGCGCGAGCAGGATCGCCCACACGGTGGTGTCGAGGCGTACGCCCCACAGCTCGTCGAGCAGCCCACCGCGCCCGACCAGCGCGAGGAACGCCGTACCGACGACCACCGTCGGCAGCACGAACGGGACCGTGACGACGGCCCGCAGGATCTGCTTGCCGGGGAAGTCGTAGCGGGCGAACACATACGCGCCCGGCAGCGCGACCGCGAGCGTCAGCGCGGTCGAGGCGAGCGCCTGCCAGGTGGTGAACCACAGCACGTGCCGGATGTCGGACTGCGCGAGCACATCCGCGATCCGCCCGAACTGCCAGCTCCCGTCCGCCTTGAGCCCGCGCGCGACGATCGCGGCGACGGGCCAGGCGAAGAAGAGCCCGAAGAACGCGACGGGCACGACCATCAGGCCGAGCCGCGTCACGCTTCCCCGGAAACGCGGGGTTACTTCAGTACGAGCGAGGTCCACGACTTGACCCAGTCGTCACGGTTGTCGGCGATCTTCGCCGGGTCCATGGTCTCGGGGTGCTTGGCCTGCGGCCCGTACTTCGTGAACTCGGCCGGGACCTGGGCGCCTTCCCGCACCGGGTACACGAACATGTTCAGCGGCATGTCGTCCTGGAACTGCTTGGTGAGCAGGAAGTCGAGGAACGCCTTGCCCCCCTCGGCGTTCCTCGCGTTGCTCAGCAGCCCGGCGTACTCGACCTGCCGGAAGCAGGTGCCGTCCGCCACACCCGTCGGCGCCGTGGTCGGCTTCGGGTCGGCGTAGATGACCTCGGCGGGCGGCGAGGAGGCGTAGGAGACGACGAGCGGCCGGTCGGCCTTCGCCTTCTTGCCGCCGGCTGACCCCGAGAACTCCTCGTTGTAGGCCTGCTCCCAGCCGTCGACGACCTTGACACCGTTGGCCTTGAGCTTGGTCCAGTAGTCCCGCCAGCCGTCGTCGCCGTACTTGGCGGCGGTGCCGAGCAGGAACCCGAGCCCCGGCGAGGAGGTGGAGGCGTTCTCGGTGACGAGGAGGTTCTTGTAGGCGGGCTTGACCAGATCGTCGTACGACGTCGGCGGCTGGAGCTTGTGCGCGGTGAACCAGGCCTTGTCGTAGTTGACGCAGATGTCACCGCTGTCGATCGGCGTCACCCGGTGCTTGTCCTCATCGACCCGGTACTCGGGCAGGACCAGATCGGAGCCCTTCGCCTCGTACGGCTGGAACAGCCCGTTGTCGAGCGCCCGGGACAGCAGGGTGTTGTCGACGCCGAAGAAGACGTCGCCCTGCGGGTTGTCCTTGGTCAGGATCGCCTTGTTGACGGCCTGTCCGGCGTCGCCGTCCTCCAGGACCTTGACCTTGTAGCCGGACTCCTTCTCGAAGGCGGCGAGAACGCCCTTGGAGACGGCCCACGAGTTGTGGCTGACGAGCGTGACGGTCTTGGACTCGCTCTGGGAACCGCCCTCGTCGGACGACCCGCACGCGGACAGCGCGACCAGGCCGAGGCCGACGACGACAGCAAAGTACTTCTTGCTACTCACGGTGATGACCGAACTTCCTACCCAGAATGACCTGGGCGAGGTTCAGAGGGTCTGCGGCCCGACGGCCGCACTCTCAGCGCTGTGGCGCTCCCCTGTCGGATAGAAATATGAAGATGTTCTTACGACGGTCAGACTACCGTTCGCCGGCCGCCAGCTGACCGCAGGCCCCGTCGATCTCCTGGCCACGGGTGTCCCGGACGGTCACCGGCACACCGTGCGCGGCGATGGCCTCGACGAAGGCCTTCTCGTCCTCGGGCCGCGAGGCGGTCCACTTGGAGCCCGGAGTCGGGTTCAGCGGGATGAGGTTGACGTGCACGGGCTTGCCGCGCAGCAGCCGCCCGAGCCGGTCCCCACGCCAGGCCTGGTCGTTGATGTCCCGGATGAGCGCGTACTCGATCGACAGCCGGCGCCCGGACTTCTCGACGTACTCGAATCCGGCGTCGAGCACCTCGCGCACCTTCCACCGCGTGTTCACGGGGACGAGGGTGTCGCGCAGCTCGTCGTCGGGGGCGTGCAGCGAGATGGCGAGCCGGCATTTGAAGCCTTCGTCGGCGAACCGGTGAATGGCCGGCACCAGCCCGACCGTCGACACGGTGATGCCCCGCTGCGACAGCCCGAGCCCGTCCGGGGCGGGGTCGGTGAGCGCACGGATCGACTGCACGACCCGCTTGTAGTTGGCGAGGGGCTCGCCCATGCCCATGAAGACGATGTTGGAGAGCCGCGCGGGCCCGCCGGGCACTTCCCCGTCCCGGAGCGCGCGCATCCCGTCGACGATCTGGTGGACGATCTCGGCGGTGGACAGATTCCGGTCCAGCCCGGCCTGCCCGGTGGCGCAGAAGGGACAGTTCATCCCGCATCCGGCCTGCGACGAGATACACATGGTGACCCGGTCCGGATACCGCATCAGCACCGACTCGACGAGCGTCCCGTCGAACAGCCGCCACAGCGTCTTGCGCGTGGTCCCCTGGTCGGTCGACAGATGCCGGACGACGGTCATCAGCTCAGGAAGCAGCGCCTCCTGCAGCTTGCCGCGAGCGCCGGCCGGAATGTCCGTCCACTGCTCCGGATCGTGCGCGTACCGCGCGAAGTAGTGCTGCGAGAGCTGCTTGGCACGAAACGGCTTCTCACCGATCTCGGCCACGACATCCTTGCGCTCGGCAGGAGTGAGATCGGCAAGGTGCCGCGGCGGCTTCTTGGCTCCGCGCGGGGCGACGAAAGTGAGTTCTCCGGGCTTAGGCATGGCTGTACCAGTGTCGCAGATCGAATGGAGTGACCCGGGCCCTCGCCCGTGACCGAGGGTGACCGATGACTTCCCGGCACGAGCCGGGTCTTCCTGCCATACGTTCCCGCCCGCCAGTCACCGGAGTGATGACAATGCCGTACGCCAAGGTCAACGGCCTGGAGATGTACTACGAGATCCACGGCGCCGCCCACGCCGACCGCCGCCCGCTGGTGCTGCTGCACGGCGGCGTCACCACCATCGGGCTGTCCTTCGGCGCCGTGCTGCCCGCCCTGTCCGCGGACCGTCAGGTCATCGCCCCGGAGCTCCAGGGGCACGGCCACACGGCCGACACGGACCGCGACCTGACCGTCCCGCACCTCGCCTCCGACGTCGTGGCCCTGCTCGACGAGCTCGGCATCCCGCAGGCCGACGTCCTCGGCTACAGCCTCGGCGGGCTGACGGCGCTGGAGATGGCGGTACGGCATCCCGACCGCGTCGGCCGGCTCGTCTTCGTCTCCGCCCAGTACACCCAGGACGGCGTACGGGAGGAGATCCGCACCCCCGACTTCAGCTCCCCGCTGCTGCCCACGCAGGCCGACTTCCAGGACATGGCCGACGCGTACGCCGCCGTCGCCCCGCATCCCGAGCACTTCCAGGACTTCCTCGGCAAGGTCTCGGCGGCCGCCCAGGCCCCGCTGCCCTGGACCGCGGACGACCTGCGCGGCCTGACGGCGCCCACGCTGCTGCTGCTCGGCGACCGTGACTTCGTCCACGTCGAGCACGCGGCCGAGATGCAGCGCCTGATCCCCGACGCCCGGCTGGCCGTCCTGCCGGACACCACGCACATGACGGTCCTGCGGCGGCCGCCCGTGGTCCTGCCGCTGCTGGAGGACTTCCTGACCTGAGCCGGTCTGCGCGTCTCAGCCGGTCGGCCGCTCCAGGCACTCCTTGAGCAGCTGCTCGTCCCGCGGGAGCTCCTTGCGGACCTGCGGGCGCACGACGAGGGGAACCAGCGCCCTGCCGATCCCGTGCCCCTCGAAGTCGATCTCTATCGTCACGCGGGACCTCCGCCCGCCGTCGAGCGGTTCGATCTCACCGTGGGTACGGGGCCGGACGGGCCCTGAGATCCCGTGCAGGTCCCAGCTGCGCGGCGGGACGAGCGCGTCGAACTCGACATTCATCGGGATCTCGCGGTTCCCGATCCGCCGGGTGACCCGGACCCGGGAGCCGGGCTGGATCGGCCCCTCGTCGAGCGGCTCCGCCTTGACGGCGCTCAGCTGCCATTCCGGCAGATGGGAAGGGTCGGTGATGTACGCGTAGACGTCTTCGGGACTACGGTCGACGTCGATCACTTCACGGATGGCGGGCATGACGCCCTCCTTCCAGGGCGATCCCCTACGAGGGCTTACAGGGAAATCGTCCCACCGGACCACCCCCGAGAACAGCGGAAGCCCCCGCCTCAGCGGGGGCTTCCGCAGACATCCGTACGACGATCAGCCCGAGCCCACGAACAGCACCAGCAGCAGCCACACCACCGGAGCGGTCGGCAGCAGCGAGTCCAGGCGGTCCGTGCTGTGTCCACCTGCCGCTACCGCGGCGCGGCACCGTGCCCCGCCATCAGCCGCTCCCGACAAACACCACCAGGAGAAGCCAGACGACAGGCGCGGTCGGCAGCAGCGAGTCCAGCCGGTCCATGATGCCGCCGTGCCCCGGCAGCAGCGTGCCCATGTCCTTGATGCCGAGGTCGCGCTTGATCATCGACTCGCCGAGGTCACCGAGCGTCGCGCTCGCCGCCACCGCGAGGCCCAGCAGCAGCCCCTGCCACCAGATGCCGTCGTCGATCAGGAACTGCATGCACAGCGCGCCCGCCACCATCGCGAAGGACACCGCGCCCAGCAGGCCCTCACGGGTCTTGCCGGGGCTGATGCGCGGCGCGAGCTTGTGCTTGCCGAAGCGCCAGCCGACGGCGTACGCCCCGGTGTCGCTGACGACGGTGAGCAGCAGGAACGTCAGCACGCGCCGCGGACCGTCGTCGGCGGTGAGCATCATCGCGACGAACGTGGCCAGGAACGGGACGTAGAAGGCCGCGAAGACGCCCGCGGTGACGTCCTTCAGATAGCCCTCCGGCGGTTCCGTCATCCGCCAGACCAGCACCGCGAGCGCGGTGAGCGCCATCGCCACCCACGCGCCCTCGGCGTCCCGGACGTACCCGGCGACGACCATGGCCGCACCGCCGACCGCCAGCGGCACGAGGGGCGCCTTGATGCCCTTGCGCTCCTCCAGCCGCGAGGTCAGCTCCCACAGGCCGACGACCACGGCGACCGCTATCACGCCGACGAAGACGGCCTTGACGACGAAGAGCGAGGCGACGATCACCACACCGAGCCCGACGCCGACCCCTATGGCCGCGCCCAGGTCACGCCCCGCGCTCTTCTTCTGCGGCGCGGAAGCCGGCTGCGGGGCGTCGGGCATGGGCTCCGGATTCTGCGTCTGCGGCGCAGCCGCTCGGGGCTGCGCCGACGTGGTCTCGTCGCGGAACGTCTCGTCCCGGAAGGTCGCGTCCCGGTACGGCTCGTCCCGGAACAAGGGGCCACTCAGCCGAGCGGCCCCCCGGTCGTCATCCTGGTCTCCGCCATACGCGGGTACGTCGGGCACGATGGGCATGGGGCGAGTCTGCTGCGCCTCAGGCGCATCGTACGCGGGACCCGCCGGGGCGGCCCCCTGGACAGGCCCCTGGTCGGTGGGCCCCCAGTACCCGGCGTGCGGCCCGGCCCCAGGCGGAGAGCCCCAGGAAGAGTCGTTCATCAGACTTCGAGGAGCTCCGCTTCCTTGTGCTTCAGAAGCTCGTCCACCTGGGCGACGTACTTGTGCGTCGCGTCGTCGAGCTCCTTCTCCGCACGGCGGCCCTCGTCCTCGCCGATCTCGCCGTCCTTGACGAGCTTGTCGATCGCGTCCTTGGCCTTGCGGCGGACCGAGCGGATGGACACGCGCGAGTCCTCCGCCTTGCCCTTGGCGACCTTGATGTAGTCGCGGCGGCGCTCCTCGGTGAGCTCGGGGAACACCACCCGGATGATGTTGCCGTCGTTGCTCGGGTTGACGCCCAGGTCCGAGTCACGGATGGCCTGCTCGATGTTGCGCAGGGCCGTCTTGTCGAACGGGGTCACCACCGCCATGCGCGGCTCCGGCACGGAGAACGAAGCCAGCTGGTTGATCGGCGTCGGCGCGCCGTAGTAGTCGGCCACGATCTTGTTGAACATCGCCGGGTGCGCACGGCCGGTGCGGATCGCGGCGAAGTCCTCCTTGGCGACCACGACGGCCTTCTCCATCTTCTCCTCGGCCTCGAGGAGGGTCTCTTCGATCACCACTTGCTCCTGCGTGTCTTGAGTAGGCCCGGCTGCTGTTCCGTTGCGTGGAGGCGGCGGCCGGCTGCGTCGCGTCTTCTTCCTGCACGGTTCCCGACCGGCAGGACATTGTCCATCCCCCGGTCAGGGACGGTGTCCAACTGGGGTCAGTCCCGGCTGTCCTGGTCACCCACCAGCGTGCCGATCTTCTCACCCTTGACGGCGCGGGCGATATTGCCCTCCGTCAGAAGCTCGAAGACGAGGATCGGGAGCTTGTTGTCGCGGCACAGCGTGATGGCGGTGGCGTCGGCGACCTTGAGGTCGCGGGTGATGACCTCGCCGTAGCCGAGGGAGTCGAACTTGACCGCGTCGGGGTTTTTCTTCGGGTCGGAGTCGTAGACCCCGTCCACGCCGTTCTTGCCCATGAGGAGCGCCTCGGCGTCGATCTCCAGGGCGCGCTGGGCGGCGGTGGTGTCGGTGGAGAAGTACGGCATGCCCATACCGGCGCCGAAGATGACCACGCGGCCCTTCTCCAGGTGGCGCACGGCGCGCAGCGGGATGTACGGCTCGGCGACCTGGCCCATGGTGATGGCGGTCTGCACGCGGGAGTCGATGCCCTCCTTCTCCAGGAAGTCCTGGAGGGCGAGGCAGTTCATCACGGTGCCGAGCATGCCCATGTAGTCGGAGCGGGCGCGGTCCATGCCGCGCTGCTGGAGTTCGGCGCCGCGGAAGAAGTTGCCGCCGCCGATGACGACCGCGACCTCCGCGCCGTCGCGCACGACGGCCGCGATCTCGCGGGCGATCTTGTGCACCACGTCCGGGTCGACGCCCAGGCCCCCGCCACCGGAGAAGGCCTCTCCGGACAGCTTCAGCAGAAACCGGCCGCTCACTTTGCCGTCGTCGCTCTTCTGGGCCTTGGTGGTCATCGGAATCTCGCCTCTTTCAAGGGGTCGCACATACGAAGAAGGCCATTGCCGATGGGAACTGGTTCGTATCCCATGCGCGGCAATGGCCTCCTCGTCAGATCTGCTGTCGTCCGCCACGCGCGTGCGTGACGGCGTACCGGACGACTGCCTACGACCCTATCGGGGTCGGGCGTCGAACGCGGTACGGACTCAGATGCCGACCTTGATGCGCGTGAAGCGCTTCAGGGTGACACCGGCCTCGTCCAGAACCTTCTGGACGGACTTCTTGTTGTCCAGCGCGTACGGCTGGCCGAGGAGCGTGGCGTCCTTGAAGAAGCCGTTGAGGCGACCCTCGACGATCTTCGGCAGGGCGGCCTCGGGCTTGCCCTCGGCGCGGGTGGTCTCCTCGGCGACGCGGCGCTCGGACTCGACGACCTCGGCCGGGACGTCCTCCTTGGAGAGGTACTTCGGCGCGAAGGCGGCGATGTGCTGGGCGACGCCCTTGGCCAGCTCGGCGTCGGCCTTGTCCAGCTCGACCAGGACACCGATCTGCGGGGGCAGGTCGGGCATGGTGCGGTGCATGTAGGCGAAGACGAAGCCGTCGGTGAACTGCGCGAAGCGGTCCAGGACGATCTTCTCGCCGAGGTTGGCGTTGGCCTCGTCCACGAACGCCTGGACGGTCTTGCCGGCCTCGATCTCGGAGGCGAGCAGGGCGTCGAGGTCGGCCGGGGAGGTGGCGGCGACGTGCTGCGCGATCTGGTTGGCGACGGCCTGGAACTTCTCGCCCTTGGCGACGAAGTCCGTCTCGCACTTCAGCTCGACCAGGACACCGGAGGTGTTGTCGTCGGCGATGACGGAGACCACGGCGCCGTTCTCGGCGGAGCGGCCCTCGCGCTTGGCGACGCCCTTCTGGCCCTTGATGCGGAGCGCCTCGACGGCCTTGTCGACGTTGCCCTCGGCCTCGTCCAGCGCCTTCTTGCAGTCCATCATGCCGGCGCCGGTGAGCTCACGGAGCTTCTTGACGTCGGCGGCGGTGTAGTTCGCCATGATTCCTGGAATCTCTCTCGAAGTCTGAAGATCTACGGGCCGACGGCGGGGGCTGGTGGGCCCCCGCCGTCAGAAGACCCGAAGGGGTGAGGGGTCAGGCCTGCTCGGCCTCGGCGGCCGGAGCCTCAGCCTCGGCAGCGGGGGCCTCGGCGGCAGGCGCCTCGGCCTCAGCGGCGGCGGGAGCCTCAGCCTCAGCGGCGGGAGCCTCAGCGGCCGGGGCCTCCTCGGCCTTCTTCTCGCCCTCGAGCAGGTCGCGCTCCCACGCGGCGAGCGGCTCGCCCGCGCCCTTGTCACCCTTGTCGCCGGTGGCGACGCCGGAGCGGGCGATGAGGCCCTCGGCGACGGCGTCGGCGATCACGCGGGTGAGCAGGGTGACGGAGCGGATCGCGTCGTCGTTGCCCGGGATCTTGTAGTCGACCTCGTCGGGGTCGCAGTTGGTGTCGAGGATGGCGACGACCGGGATGTTGAGCTTCCGGGCCTCGCCGACCGCGATGTGCTCCTTCTTGGTGTCCACGATCCAGACGGCGCTGGGCACCTTCTGCATCTCGCGGATACCACCGAGGGTCTTCTCCAGCTTGGCCTTCTCGCGCGAGAGCACGAGAAGCTCCTTCTTGGTCAGACCGGAAGCGGCGACGTCCTCGAAGTCGATCTGCTCGAGCTCCTTGAGGCGCTGCAGACGCTTGTAGACGGTCGAGAAGTTGGTGAGCATGCCGCCCAGCCAGCGCTGGTTGACGTAGGGCATGCCGACGCGGGTGGCCTGCTCGGCGATGGCCTCCTGCGCCTGCTTCTTCGTGCCGACGAACATGACCGTGCCGCCGTGGGCGACGGTCTCCTTGACGAACTCGTAGGCGCGGTCGATGTACGACAGCGACTGGAGCAGGTCGATGATGTAGATGCCGTTGCGCTCCGTGAAGATGAAGCGCTTCATCTTCGGGTTCCAACGACGGGTCTGGTGACCGAAGTGGACGCCGCTTTCCAGCAGCTCCCGCATCGTGACGACGGCCATGGCCGTTCTCCTTGTGTTTTCTCGGTTGTGTCCTGACGCCCGGCACGCGCCGTGCCTCGTACGCAGATGCGTACGGGACCGAAAGACGCTGACATCGATGGCTACGAGTGCCTGATGTCGGGGCGTGCGAAGTCGACCCGGTGACCCGGATCGCCAGAAGAAGTGTACGGGACCCGCGAGCCACCGGGTGACGCCGCTGTCCACAACCGGGCAGTACTCCACAGCTCCCGGCCGTGCTCAGCCCTGCTCAGGCACGGTTTCAGCCATGCGACACCTGCACAGCGCCCTGCTGCCCGCACTCCTGATCCCCCTCTTGACTCCCCTGCCCCCGGCCCCACCCGAGCCCCTTCCCACCACGGTCCCGGCCCTCGCCCGCACCTGGCCGGTAGGCGTACGCCCGCCCGTCCTCCGCACCTGGGAACCCCCGCCCACCCCGTACGCCCGAGGCCATCGCGGCGTGGACCTGGCAGCACCGCCGGGCACACCCGTACGAGCGGTGGCCGCCGGCCGGGTCACCTTCGCGGGCCGCGTGGCCGGAAAGGGCGTGCTCTCGATCACCCTCACCGGCACAGACCTGCGAACGACGTATGAACCGGTACGAGCGACGGTGAAAAAGGGCGAGGAGGTGACACCGGGCGAGGTGGTGGCCACGGTGGAGCCGACGGGCTCCCACTGCACGGCCACGTGCGTCCACTGGGGTCTGCGAAGCGGGGAGACCTACCTCAACCCACTGTCCCTACTGCCACCGTGGTTGCTCCACAGAGCCCCATCAAGGCTGCTACCGGTACTGAACGTCCCGCTCCCCACCTAGCCTGCGGGCAGTCGTGCCGCTGGGGCGGCACGGGTGGGCGCAGGCGGCACCCCGCACGCGCGGGCAAGCGAAAACGCCCCTACAGCAACCCCCACCGGCCTCAGCCGCACCCCCCACGGGTCTCAGCCGCGAACCCCCCGCAGAGCCATCGTCACCGCAGCCTCAGTGATCGCCGCAGGATCCTCCGCCGCCCCCAGCTCGATCCGCCGCACAGCCGCATCCACAACCCCCTGCAGCAACATCGCCACAAGCCGAGGCTCCGCGTGCCCCATCTCCTCCAGCGCCTCGCCGATCATCGCGACCAGCCCCCCGTGCGCGGCCCGGATCTTCTCCCGAGCCCCCACATCGAGCTCACTCGCGGAAATCGCGACCACGGCCCGATGCCGCCGGTCCCCCACCAACGCCAGCTGCCGCCGCACATACGCCTCGACCTTGGCCTCGGCCCCCTCCGCCGCGCCCATCGCCGCGGCGACCTCCGCCGCCCAGACCGGGAAGTCGACCGCGCACAGCTCCTCGACGACCGCGGCCCGCGACCGGAAGTACTCGTACACGGACGACCGCGCCAGCCCCGTCCGCTCGGCGAGAGCCGGGAACGTCAGCGCCTCCGTCCCACCCTCGGACAGCAACGACCGAGCCGCGTCCAGCAGGGCGGCTCGCTGCATCGACCGGTGCTCGGCCACGGAGGCCGCTCGAATCCTTGGCACGTCCACCACTTTACGGACGCACCGCCCCGGACGGGAGTCACCTTCGACCACGACCGTTCATCCGGCCAGGTCACCGACCGAAGCTCGCCAGTTTCGCCCGCAGTTGCAGCACCGACTTGGTGTGGATCTGACTGACCCGGCTCTCGGTCACACCGAGCACGTTCCCGATCTCCGCGAGGGTCAGCCCCTCGTAGTAGTAGAGCGTGACCACGGTCTTCTCCCGCTCGGGCAGCGTGTTGATCGCCCGCGCCAGGAAGCGCCGCAGCTCCCGGTCCTCGGCCACCTCCACCGGATTGTCGGCGGCGGTGTCCTCCAGCGTGTCCATCAGACTCAGCCGGTCGCCGCCCTCACCCCCGACATGCAGCAACTCCTCCAGCGCGACCACGTTGGCCAGCGACAACTGACTGAAGACCGCGTGGAGTTCGTCCACGGCGATCCCCATCTCGGCCGCCACCTCGCCCTCGCTGGGCGTCCGCCGCAGTCGCGCCTCCAGCGTCGCGTACGCCCGCTCGACGTTCCGCGCCTTCTGCCGCACCGACCGCGGGATCCAGTCCAGCGCCCGCAGCTCGTCGATCATCGCGCCCCGGATCCGGGTGATCGCGTACGTCTCGAACTTGATCTCCCGGTCGATGTCGAACTTCTCGATCGCGTCGATGAGCCCGAAGACACCGGAGGAGACGAAGTCGGCCTGCTCGACGTTGGGCGGCAGCCCCACGCTCACCCGGCCCGCCACGTACTTCACGAGCGGCGAGTAGTGCAGGATCAGCTGCTCCCGCAGCCGTTCGTCCCCCGTCGCCTTGTACGACCGCCACAGCTCGTCGAGCGTCGAGGGAGCGGGGGGCCGCACGCTGCCACCGTCCCGGGCGGCTGGGGGGACCGCCGCCCGGTCGGACCCGGAGGTGTGCTGGGGCATTCGTCGCCTTGTGCCGTTCTGCCGTGAAGTGGGGATCTGGGGTCGAGTCGCCGTTCCGTGCTGGAATCCCCGTGAGCGTAGCGTGACTGGAGTGTCGCGGTGAGCGAAGGAGCGGCCCCGAGCCGTGCGCAGATACGTTCCTCTTGACGCCCCGCCGAGTCACGCCGACGACTCAGCGTGACCACGGGGAAACTCCAACTGCGGGAATTCCCAAGGCTGTAGGGGTTCCCCCGGACGGCCGAACACGCTCGGTCAACTCGGACCGCGAGCACCACGGACGGAGATCATCGCCTGGCGTGTCAACTTCCAGCCGTCGCCGTGTCGTTCGACGTAACCAAGTGATCGGAGCTCGTACAGTCTCGCGATCGCCTCGTCCTGTGTCGTCTGCGCGCCGCGCCCGACCTCGGCAGCGGTCGCCGCACGGCGTGCGGGCAGCGCGTCGAGGACCCTGCGCGCCCCCGGTTCGAGCAGGTCGCGCGGCAGCACTGGCCCTCTCCGTTCCGGCGCGAGCTCGCCCATGTCCCCGACCACCTCGACGACTTCCTCGGCGTCGGTGACGAGTTCGGCGTCGCCGCGCAGCAGTTCGTGCACCCCGGCGGAGAGGCCGCTGGTGGCCGGCCCGGGCACGCCCATGGTGTGCCGCCCGAGCCGTTGCGCGGCACGCGCGGTGACGAGCGAGCCGCTGCGGTACGCGGCCTCGACGACGACGGTCCCTCTGGTCAGCGCGGCGATGACGCGGTTGCGCAGCACGAACCTGCTCGGCGTCGGATGGTCGCCCGGCGGCAACTCCCCCACCACCAGCCCCTGTTCCGCGATCCTGGTGATCAACTCGGTGTGCCCGCGCGGATAGGGCCGGTCGACGCCGCAGGCCAGCACGGCGACGGTGGCGCCGCCGGCGCCCAGCGCCCCTCGGTGGGCGGCCCCGTCGACGCCGTACGCGCCGCCGGACACCACCACCCACCCGCGCTCGGCGAGCCCGGCGGCGAGGGTGGCCGCCATGTGGGCGCCGTACTCGGTACAGGCCCGGGCCCCCACCACGGCGACGGACCGCAGGGCCCACATCCGCAGACTGGGCCGCCCGCGCACCCACAGGCCGAGCGGCCGGGCATCCCCGAGATCATCCAGCTGCCCAGGCCACTCGCCGTCCCCCGGACGGACGAACCGCACCCCGGCCTCGGCGGCGACCGTGAGATCCCGTCGAGGATCGGCCTCCCCGGCCCGAGCCACCAGCCCGCCCCAGCGCTTCCCGCTCACCCCGGGCAACACCTCCCGCCCGTCCCGCAGCCTCCGAGCCACCTCCCCCACCCCGAACTCCCGCACCCACCGCCCGGCGACCTCGTCACCGGGCTCGATGACACGGGCGAGGAAGACCCGGGCGAGCAGTTCGCGGCCCGGGTCGTCCCCTCCGTTCACGTGAGCGCCCCGATCGCCATGGGGACGCCCCTGGGAATCCCGGTGCGCAGTTGCAGGGCCAGGGCGACGTCGGTGGCGTCTGGCCGGTCGTGTCCCAGCAGGTCGGCGACCGTCCAGGCGACGCGCAGCACACGGTCGAGGCCGCGGGCCGTCAGCACCCCGCGTTCGAGGTTGCGCTCGGCTTCGTCCATCGCCCCGGGCACCGCGTGCCAGCGGCTGCGCAGCTCGCGGCCGGGCATCTCGCTGTTGGTCCGCCACGGGGTGCCGACGAGCCGTGCCGCCGCCCGTTCCCTGGCGGCCCGCACCCGGTCGGCGACCACCGCCGTCGACTCCCCTCTGGCCCCGCGCTGGGCCAGCTGCGCCCGGGTGACGCGGTCGACCTCCACCCGCAGGTCGACCCGGTCGAGCAGCGGACCGGAGAGCCGGGCCTGGTACCGGCGGATCGCCGAGGGCGGGCATTCGCAGAAGTCGTCGGTCTGGGAGAAGCGCCCGCAGGGGCACGGATTGGCCGCGAGCACCATCTGGAACTTCGCCGGGAACCGCACCACACCCGCGCTGCGGGCGATGACCACGTGCCCCGCCTCCAGCGGCTGGCGCAGCGCGTCCAGCGCCTGGCTGTTGAACTCGGGGGTCTCGTCCAGAAAGAGCACCCCGCGATGCGACAGCGACACCGCGCCCGGCCGGGCGATGCCGGGGCCGCCGCCGACGAGTGCCTGCATGGTGGCCGAGTGGTGCGGGGCGCAATAGGGCGCGGTGTCGATCAGGGGCTTGCCCGGCGGCAGCAGCCCGGCCACCGAGTGCACCGCCGTGACCTCGAGCGACTCCTGCCGGGTCAGCCGGGGCAGCACCGCGGGCAGGCGTTCCGCCAGCATCGTCTTGCCGGCGCCCGGCGGCCCCTCCAGGAAGAGGTGGTGGCCGCCGGCCGCCGCGACCTCCACGGCGGTGCGGGCCGAGAGCTGGCCCACGACATCGGCCAGGTCATGTCCCTGGTCCTGCTGCGCGGCACCCATGCTGTGCATGCCGGTGGCCGCGCCCGTGCCCGGCACCCGCAGCCCGGCGAGCAGGGGGTCGGGGCGGCCCTCCTCCTCCGGTTCCTCGTCCGGCACGGGCTCGTCGGCCAGCACGGCGATCAGCTGGCGCAGGCTGCGGATGCCCAGGACCGAGATGCCGGGCACCAGCGAGGCCTCGGCGGCGGCGCACTCCGGCACCACCACCTGTTCGTAGCCGGCGTCCGCGGCCGCGATCACCGCCGGGAGGATGCCGCGCACCGGCCGCACCCGCCCGTCCAACCCCAGCTCGCCGATCATGACAATGTCCGCCAGCACCCTGGGGTCGATCCGCTCGGCCGCACCCAGCACCGCCGCGGCGACGGCGAGATCGAAGCCGCTCCCGCTCTTCGGCACCGACGCCGGACTCAACCCCACCGTCAGCTTCTTCGCCGGCCACGCCGCGCCCGAGTTGACCACCGCGGCCCGCACCCGGTCCTTGCTCTCCGTCAGGCTCTTGTCCGGCAGCCCCACCAGCGTGAACGCCGCGACCCCGGGCTCCAGGTCCGCCTGGACCTCCACCACCACACCCTCGACGCCCACCAGCGCCACCGAGCACGTCCGCGCGAACCCCATCTCAGGCCACCCCCCGCGCATGCTCGACGACGGGCGCTCCGCGCTCCGGCAGGAGTACGCCGACCAGGTCGATGCGGACGCCGCCCGGCGGCGCTCCTCCGTGGGCATGGATCCAGCATTCGGCGAGACCGCGCAGGCGCTCCGCCTTCTCGGGGGTCACCGCGGCCATCGGGTGCTCGAAGGCACCCGCCCGCCGTGTCTTGACCTCGCAGACGACCAGGACCTCTCCGTCCCGCGCCACGATGTCGATCTCACCGGTCCTGCCACAGCGCCAGTTGCGCTCCAGGACCGTCATCCCGGCCTCCGCCAGCCGCCGCGCGGCCAGCGTCTCGCCGTACTTGCCGAGTGCACTGCGTGCGTTCATGTCGGCACCACCTCCGGCGCCAACGATCACGCAGCCGAGCCACCCTTGTTGATCTTGGTGGACCACCCGACGGTTGTGGAAAACTCAGCCACCCACACGAGCGACCCTCGGCCCCCCACTACCGCCCTACCGGCCTCACCCGCCCGGCAGCTCCAGGTCGCTCTTGTTCAGCTCCTCGATGTTCACGTCCTTGAACGTGAGCACGCGCACCTGCTTCACGAACCGAGCCGGCCGATACATGTCCCAGACCCACGCGTCGGCCATCGAGACCTCGAAGAACACCTCACCCTGGACCGAGTGCACCTGCATCTCGTAGTCGTTGGTGAGATAGAAACGCCGCTCGGTCTCGATCACATACTTGAACAGACCGACGACATCGCGGTACTCCCGATAGAGCTTCAGCTCCATCTCGGTCTCGTACTTCTCGAGGTCCTCGGCGCTCATGGCATGTTCCCCTTCAGCCGTGCGATCCCCCCATTGTGCGCCAGTCCCGTCAGCCCCTAGACGATTTCGGTGTCAAGGGTCACGGGCCCGGCCGGGGGACCTTCGTCGAGCAGCCTGCGGAGCAGCTCGGCGAGTCTGGTCGGATACACCGTCTCATGTGCCTGGGTCAGTTCCTGACACGTCCACCAGCGCGCTCCGGCGACGCTGCGCCGTTCCAGATCGGTGAGCGCCGTCGCCGCGGTCGCCGTCTGGGTCGTCCGGGCCAGGAAGTACCACTCGTCCTGGTCCCAGCGGCGCCCCGCGAACGGGAAGGAGCACATCCGGCGCCACAGCACCGGCCCGAGCTCGACCTCGGTGATTCCGGTCTCCTCGGCGAGTTCCCTGAGAGCGGCCTCTTCACGAGTCTCGTCGCCCTCGACTCCGCCACCGGGAGTGAACCACCAGTCGTCGCTCGGATCGTCCGGCTCATGGCCGTGCAGGAGCAGGATGCGGTCGTCGGGGTCGAGCAGCACGACTCTGGCGACCTTGCGCAGCCCACCCTCATAGGTGTCCGCCGCGGCCTCAGCGCGCACCCACGGGCTCCGTCCGGCTCTGGGCGGCGCGACGCTTGCCCAGCCGCTTGGCGATCGGCCCGTAGGCGCCACCGCCGAGCACGAGCACCGCGCCGCCGATGATCAGGGCGGTGATCGTCCGCAGCGGTCCCGGCGAGGACAGCGCACCGAGCTCCTTGAAGCCGCTCGGCTCCTTCAGCATGCCGTCCATGGGCCAGACGACGGCGTCGACGCGGGCCGTCACGGCGCTCACCGCCACCGTGCCGCTGGCCGCGTCCGTGAGGTGGGCGGAGGAGTCCAGGGAGCCCTGCCGCTCGTCACCGAGCAGGAACAGCCGCCCCTTGGGGACGGTCACCTCGGGGATGTTCTTCCACTCGGCCAGGCTGTCCTTGGGCAGATACGGTTCGTCGATCTGCTTGCCGTTGACGGTCAGCTTGCCCTTCGTGCAGCAGGAGACGGTGTCCCCACCGACCGCGACCACGCGCTTGACCACGGGGGCGTTGGTCACCCAGGTCTTGTCGGTGAAGACGACCACGTCACCCCGGCGGATGTCGCCGCCGTCGATGCGCTGCGCCAGCACCCGGTCGCCGGCGTCGATGGTGGGCGCCATCGAGCTGGTGGGCACGGTGTACGGCCGGTAGACCACCGCTCCCCAGACGAACCCGCCCAGGAACAGCACCAGGCCCAGCGCGACGGCCAGCCCGGACAGTCGCTGTCCGGTCCGGCTGCCCACCGGGCCCGTGTTGGTGCCACCGCTGCGCGGGGCCGTACGTGTCGTGCTCTCGCCACCCATGGGTCCGCACCCTACCCGGCGGTACCGGAACCGGTCAGCCCCCTTCGGGGACCAAGGTCACCGGCTCCGTAAAGGTTTGCCTAGGTCGACCTCGATGCGCAGGTCAGCCCGGGTCAGCAGGCCGGTCGGCCCCGGTGCTCAGGTCAGCGCGTCTCCGCCGGCGCGACCTTGCGCCGCCGCCACAGCACCACCGGCACCGCGCCCGCGAGCGCCAGCCCCTGCGGGGCCACCGTCAGCGCGGTGGACGCCGAGGACTGGTTGTTCAGGCCGTCCTGGTCGAAGGTGTCCGGGACCGGCAGGGTGCCCCAGCGGTTGATCGGCCAGGCCTTCACGATGGCTCGTCCGACGACCTCGTCGACCGGGACCATGCCGTGGTACTTGTCGTCCTGGTTGTAGCGCGAGTCGCGTGAGTTCTGGCGGTGATCGCCCATGACCCAGATGAAGCCCTTGGGCACCTTCACCTTGAACTGGCCGCCCATGTCGTCGACCGTGCACGGGGTGTTGCCGGCGTAGACGTAGTCGCTCTCGTTCAGCGCCTTGCCGTTGACCTTCACCGGGCCGGTGCCCTTGCACTCGACGGTGTCGCCGCCGACGCCGATGACCCGCTTGATGAGGTCCTTCTCCTCGGCGGACGGCATCAGACCGATCCAGCTGAGGAACGTCTGGACGGCGTTCGGTTCGGCGGTCGGCTCGCCCGCCAGCCACTGGCTCGGGTCGTGGAAGACGACGACCTCACCGCGCTCGGGCTCGGAGCCGAACCACGGCGTCAACTTGTCGACGAGGACCCGGTCACCCTGCTGGAGGGTGTTCTGCATCGAGTCGGACGGGATCGAGAACGCCTGCACCAGGAACGTCTTGATCAGCAGCGCCAGCACGAGCGCGATACCGATCAGGATCGGCAGTTCCTTCCAGAAGGAACGCGGCTTCTTCGGCGCGGGCCTCGACTCGTCCTGGCTCTCGTCGGTCCTGGTCCCGTCCTCGTCTCCACCGGAGCCGTCGCTCGAGGTCACGACGCTGTCCGCGGCCGGGTCGGCCGCGTCCACGGGGCGTCCGCGGTGCTCCTCGCCGTCGTGTCCGGACCGTGCGCCAACCGCCACATCCCCCACGCCAACTCCTTACTCTGTGCCGCCGCCTGCCCATGACACGGTGCAGGCCCACCACTCCCATAACGAGCGGGAGTTCCGCAGGGGTCGGGAGTTGGACAGGTCCATTCGGATCGTCGGAGGCAACCCTATGCGACAGCCGGGCGGCTGCGGTCGACCCGGTAGCCGAGTCGGACACGGACGCGTAGGTTTTCGGCTCCTTCAAGGTGGTCCAGTGGCCCAGGGGCCAGGCGATGACCATGGCCCGTCCCACGACCGAGTCCTCGGAGACCGTGCCGCCGTAGTCGGTGTCCTGATGCACGCGGGAGTCCGCGGAGTTGGCCCGGTGGTCGCCCATCACCCACAACCGCCCCTGGGGGACGGTGATGTCGAACTGCTGCGTGGAGGGCGCGTTGCCGGGATAGAGGTAGTCCTCGCTGAGCGGGACGCCGTTGACGGTCACCCGCCCTTGTGCGTCACAGCACTTGACGCGGTCGCCGCCGACGCCGACGACACGCTTGATGAGGTCCTTCTCGTTGTCGGACGGCAGCAGGCCGATGAAGGTGAGCCCTTCCTTGATCTGCTTGACGACGACGGGGTCCTGCTTCTTCACCGTCGTCTGCTCGTCCTTGAGCCAGCCGCCGGGGTCCTTGAAGACGACGACGTCCCCGCGCTGCGGCTTGGAGCCGAACCACGGGGTGAACTTGTCGACCAGGACGCGGTCGCCGATCCGGATCGTCTGCTCCATGGAGCCCGACGGGATCACGAAGGCCTGCACCAGGAAGGTCTTCAGCACCAGGGCTATGAGGACGGCGACCCCGACGAGGAGCGGTATCTCCTTGACGGCGGAGCGCCTGCGGCGCCGCTTGACCTTGCGCTGGAGCTTGCGGCGCTCCGCGCGCGAACGACCGCCCGCGGGGCTGGCCGCGCGCCGGACGCCGGTGGGCAGCAGGTTGTCGGCGGCGTCGCCGGACACCCCGCGCGGTTTGCCGCGGTTACCCATGCGCACCGCCCGCGGCGGGCACGCGCGCGTAGGCGTCGGACGGCTCGATCCGGGTCCAGTGCGCGGCCGGCCATACGATCCAGTCGGCGCGGCCGATGACGTCGTCGACCGGGATCATCCCGCCGCCGGGCGAGCCCAGGTGGTCGCGGGAGTCGCTGGAGCGGCTGCGGTGGTCGCCGAGGACGAAGAGGGTGCCGTCGGGCACGACGACGTCGAAGGGAACCGTCGACGAGCTGTCACCGGGGTACAGGAACGTCGACTCGTCGACCGACCGGCCGTTCACCTCGATCCTCCCCTTCTGGTCGCAGCAGACCACGTGGTCTCCCCCCACGCCCACCACGCGCTTGATGTAGTCCGCATCCCCGAAATACCCGGATCCGTCGAACACGACCACATCCCCGCGCCGCGGCTCGGCACCGAAACGGTACGCCAACTTATTTACGAGAACCCGGTCCCCGATCCTCAATCCGTTTTCCATGGATCCGCTGGGAATCTGGAAGGGTTGCACCACGAAAGCGTTGAGGAGCAGCAAAAACAGCAGGCAGAGCAGTGCGGTCAGAGTGATCCGTCCGCCGGGCAGCCACTCGGTGATCCGCACCGGCAACGCGAAACGCGACCGTTCCTCCTGCCCCTCTGTGTCCGAGATCTCCTCGGAGTCGGAAGGGCGGGAGGAGCGGTCGCGCTCCGTCTGCTGTGCTTCGGTGTCCATCGGGGCGAGATGTTATCCGGCCCCGCTGAGAACGCCCGCGCGAGCTCAGCTGTCGCGCTTCTCCTTGATCTTCGCGGCCTTGCCGCGCAGCTCGCGCAGGTAGTACAGCTTCGCGCGACGGACGTCACCGCGGGTGACGAGCTCGATCTTCTCGACGATCGGGGTGTGCACCGGGAAGGTGCGCTCGACGCCGACGGAGAACGAGACCTTGCGGACCGTGAAGGTCTCGCGGACACCGGCGCCCTGGCGACGGATGACTACGCCCTTGAACTGCTGCACACGGGAGCGGTTGCCCTCGATGACGCGGACGTGGACGTTGACGGTGTCACCCGGGCGGAAGGCCGGGATGTCGCTGCGCAGCGACGCGCTGTCGACGGAGTCGAGCAGGTGAGACATTTCGTCTGCTTTCTTCGCCCATGCCACAGGTCATAGGCGGGAGATAGGTGTTTCCTGAGGATGCTGTCCGTGTCGGGGCGGGCGTCGTGTCCCCCTGTGGCAGGGGCGCACGCCGGACGACGCACAACAGCGGCCTATTCTTCCACGTCGTCGACCCGACGCCAAAATCGGCCGTACGGCTCCCCCGCCGGGTCCGGGGCCCAGCCCAGGATGGAGAGCATCTCGCGGTCCTTCTTGTCGAAGGCCTTGGGGTCGCAGCGCTCGATCAGGTCGGGCCGGTTGGCCGTGGTGCGCTTGAGCGCCTCGTCGCGCCGCCAGCGGGCGATCTTGCCGTGGTGGCCGCTGAGCAGCGTCTCTGGGATCTCCCGGCCGCGCCAGGCGGGCGGCTTGGTGTAGACGGGCCCCTCCAGGAGGTTCGCCATCGCGCCGGGCGCGAAGGAGTCGTCCCGGTGCGACTCGGCGTTGCCGAGGACGCCGGGCAGCAGCCGCGCCACGGCCTCGGTGATCACCAGGACGGCCGCCTCACCGCCGGCGAGGACGTAGTCGCCGATGGACACCTCGTAGACCGGCATCCGGGTCGCGTACTCGTCGATGACCCGGCGGTCGATGCCCTCGTAGCGGGCCGGTGTGAAGACCAGCCAGGGCCGCTCGGAGAGCTCGACGGCGAGTTCCTGGGTGAAGGGGCGTCCACTGGGCGTCGGGACGATGAGGGCGGGCGCGTGCGAGCCGGTCTCGTAGCCGTCGGACAGCACCGCGTCCAGCGCGTCCCCCCAGGGCTCGGTCTTCATGACCATGCCGGGGCCGCCGCCGTACGGGGTGTCGTCGACGGTGTTGTGGCGGTCGTAGGTCCACTCGCGCAGATGGTGCACCTGGACGTTGAGCTGTCCACGCGCGCGTGCCTTGCCCACGAGCGAGACGTTCAGGGGTTCGAGGTACTCGGGGAAGATCGTGACGACGTCGAGTCTCATGCGCTGTCTTCCCGGGAAGAGGCGATCTCCGCCTGGTCGTCGATCAGCCCGGGCGGCGGGGTGATGACCGCCTTCTGCTCCTCCAGGTCGATCTCCGTGACGATCTCCTCGACGAACGGGATCATCACCTCGCTGCCGTCGGGACGCTCCACGATGAAGAGGTCCTGCGAGGGCAGGTGCGAGATCTCGGTGATCCGGCCGACCTCCACGCCGTCGGCGGTGAACACGTCCAGGTCGATCAGCTGGTGGTCGTAGTACTCGTCCTCGTCCTCCGGCAGCTCCTCCGGGTCGACCTCGGCGATCAGGAGGGTGTTGCGGAGGGCCTCGGCGGCGGTGCGGTCCTTGACGCCCTCGAAGCGCAGGAGGAGGCGGCCGCTGTGCACCCGGCCGGTCTCGATGGTGAGGGGGCCGGTGGCGGCGGGGTCCGTGAGCAGGACGGCACCGGGGGCGAGCCGGAGCTCCGGCTCGTCGGTACGGACCTCCACGGTGACCTCGCCCTTGATGCCGTGAGCACGGCCGATGCGAGCGACTACGAGCTGCACTTTTCGAAGATCTCCTGATCGTACGTACGACTACGGGCCGGGGACGACCCGAAGGCCCTCCCCGGCCCGAGCCGGTGTTGCGTTTGGCGTCAGCGGACGTGGTCCACGTCGACGAGGTCGACGCGGATGCCGCGACCGCCGATGGCGCCCACGACGGTGCGCAGAGCGCGTGCGGTGCGGCCGTTGCGACCGATCACCTTGCCGAGGTCGTCGGGGTGGACCCGCACCTCGAGCACGCGTCCACGACGCAGGTTGCGGGATGCGACCTGCACATCGTCAGGGTTGTCGACGATGCCCTTCACGAGGTGCTCGAGAGCCTCCTCGAGCATGCTCAGGCCTCGGTCGACTCGGACTCGGCGGCAGCCTCGTCCTTCTTCTCAGCCTTCTTCTTCTGGGTGATGGCCTCACCCTTGCCCTCGTCGTCGCCGCCCAGGGCCTCGAACGAGGGGCGCGCCTTCTTGGGCTCGGCGACGAGCAGCGGAGCCGGGGCGGGCTCGCCCTTGAACTTCTGCCAGTCGCCGGTCTTCTTCAGGATGGCGAGCACGGGCTCGGTCGGCTGCGCGCCGACACCCAGCCAGTAGGCGACGCGCTCGGCGTCGACCTCGATGCGCGACGGGTTCTGCACCGGGTGGTACAGACCGATCTCCTCGATCGCACGGCCGTCACGACGGGTACGGGAGTCGGCGACGACGATGCGGTAGTGAGGCGAACGGATCTTGCCCAGACGCTTCAGCTTGATCTTGACTGCCACGGGAGTGGATTCTCCTGGTTTTGACGTGGTTGGGCACGGCGAGATTGCCGCGTGGGGTTGCGGTACCCGAGTGCCCGATGGACGCGTCAGCCGGAGGAGAGAGGGGTCCTGTGCGACTGTCGAGTACAGCTAGCCATTGTGCCACACCCCCGGGCTCACCTCGGACCGAGGCCGCCCGAGGGCATGCCTGACGGGCACCCGGCGGTCCGGGTGCCCGTCAGCGCTGCCGCCACGACACCGGTTCCGGCACCCACGAGACGCCGGCACCGCGCGTGGCTAGGCCGCCCCGACGACCTCCGGGATGCGGAACGGCTTGCCGCAGCCGCCGCACACGATCGGCGCCTGCGCCAGCACCGACGGGACGACCCGTACGTTGCGCCCGCAGTCGCAGACCGCCTTCACGCGCACGCCGCCCCCGGAGGAGCCGTGCCGGGCGGCCGGGCCGCGGAAGGTGCGGGAGGTGTCGGCGGAGGTGGCTGCCGTGTGCGCCTTGAGGGCGCGCTGGAGGCGGTCGATCGTCGGCCGGTAACGGCGCTTCGCCTCGGGGTTGAGGGTCACCAGCGAGAAGCCGCTGCTCGGGTGCGGTTCCTCGGGGTGGTCCAGGCCCATTTCCTCGGCGATCGCGAGGAATCTGCGGTTGTGGTAGCGGCCGGCGCGGGAGGTGTCACGGACGCCGCGGGCGGCGGCGATCCCATGGACTGCCTCATGGAGCAGTCGCTCGAAGGAGAGTTCGTGTCCGCACGCGGACGACGACTCCCCGATCAGGGACTCTGGCGCGGCGAGGTCCGGCAGCTCGGGGTGGTACCGCTGAATGTCGGCCCACGCCTGTGCCAGCTCGGCGGCGAGAACAGGTGGTGTCTGTGTCGTGCTCACGTAATGACAACGAGCCGGAGTGCCCCAGTGTTCCGATTCCGGGCCATCCCAAATAATTTGCACGTACCCGTCAGTTGCCGCTGATGCGTCCTGACGAGGGCGGGTGCGCTGATCTGCGGAGAAGCCTCACAGCTCGTACCAAGGCGGTACGTAGTCCGATATACGCACCGCCGCGTAGACGATGTCCGCGCGTCGCGACGAGTGGGGCCCTCGGATGCGCAAGAGGCGTTTCGGCCGCTTTCCCACCGGAAGGGCGCTACCTCAGTAAGCGCGTGCGACGACCGCGACGTTACCGGGCGCGTCCTCGGCGTCCGGCACCGACCCACCCTCGGGCAGCAAGACCGCCGATGACGGGATCGTACGGCCCCAAGTTGCCGGCATGTGAAATCTCGCCACTGGCACGTTCAACCCACAAGCGGGGCCCTACGACCCCTGGACTCCGGGACGGACGCGGAGTTTGCTGGCATTGCGGGGGAAGAGCGAGCGCACGTCACGGGGGCCACGGAAACGGACACTAGGGCAACTCTCGGCGGATTGGGGCGCTTTGATGACACCTACGCTCGTGCGGCAGCACCTGGCGCACACGGGGGAGACACCCCGCGTGGATCCGGGGGCACGCGCGCGTGACTGGTCCGAGATCCAGGAGCGGATGCTGGTCCCGCTCTACGAGGCCGTCTACGAGCGACTGAAGGTAGGACACGGCACCCGGCTGCTCGGCCTCGGCTGCGGCAGCGGGCTCGCCCTGCTGATGGCCGCCTCCAGAGGCGCCGCGGTCACCGGCGTCGACGCCTCCCGCCCCGAACGGCTGGCCCTGGCCCGGGAACGGCTGCTGCCCGAGGCGTGGGGCACACACCCGCGGGGGGACACCCGGCTGGTCGAGGGCACACCACAGGACGCGGCCGACGCGGAGACGCCCGCGTACACCCTGGTGACCGCTTTCGAGCCCATCGGATGCCTCGCGGGCGACTCGGAGGGGCTCGGCGAGCTGTTGCGGGCGGCGACCCCGCTCGCCGAGCGCGGGGCGCCCGTGGTGCTCGCCGGCTGGGGTCCGCCGGAACGCTGCACCACGTCGTCCGTGCTGCGGGTGGCCACGAAGCTGGCGGATCCGCTGCGCGGCACGGGCAGTTGGCGCCCCGCCCTGCGCGACGACCTGGAGGAGGTCGCCCAGCGGGCGGGACTGAAGCCGGACGGTTCCGGTCGGGTGGCCTGCCCGTTCGGGTACGCCGACCTGGACAGCGCGGTCAAAGGCCTGCTGTCGACCGGTCTCTTCGACGCGGCGATCTCCGCGACGGACCAGGCACAGGTCGACAAGGAAGTGGCCGAGGCGCTCCATCCGTACCAGCGACGGGACCGGACGGTGTGGATGCCGAACGTGTTCCGCTACCTCATCGCGCGCGTGCCGTGACCCAACGGGCGCCTGGGGCCTGTCCGGCGGATCATGCCGCAGACGCGGGGCCTGGCACGCCCATCCGCCGGACGGGCCCTACGCCTCGTCCTTGGCCAGCCGGGTGATCCCCGCGATGCGGTACGCGTCCGTCTCCTCCAGCGTCTCGTTCTCCAGGAGCGCCTGGGCGAGGTCGTCCAACTGGCCTCGGTGGTCGCGGAGTTTGCGGCAGGCCTCGTCGTAGCACTCGTCGACGATCCGGCGCATCTCGCCGTCGATGACGTCGAGGGTCTGCGGGGCGGCGGCCAGCCCGTAGGCCTGCTGGGCGTCGTTGGGGAGCGCGGACAGCCGGCCCACCCGTTCGCTCATGCCCCACCGGGCGACCATGCCGCGCGCGATGTTGGTGACCTGTTCGAGGTCGTTCTCCGCGCCGGTCGTGATCACGCCGTAGACGACCTGTTCGGCGGCCATGCCGCCCAGCGCGCCGATGATCCGGCCGCGCAAGTACTCCTCGGTGTACGCGTACTTGTCGGCGTCCGGCGTCGACAGGGTCACGCCCAGCGCCCGGCCGCGCGGCACGATGGTGATCTTGCGGACCGGGTCGGCGCCCGGCTGCAGCATGCCGAGGAGGGCGTGTCCGCTTTCGTGGTACGCGGTGCGGCGGCGTTCCTCCTCGGGCATCACCAGCGGGCGTTCGGCGCCCAGTTGGACCTTCTCCAGCGCCTCCGAGAGGTCGGTCTGGGTCACCTGGTCCTGCTTGCGCTTGACCGCGAGGAGGGCGGCCTCGTTGGCCAGGTTGGCCAGTTCGGCGCCGGTCATGCCCGGGGTCGTGCGGGCGACCTGGGCGAGGTCGACGGTGTCGGCCATCGGGATGTCACGGGTGTGGATCTCCAGGATGGCCTCACGGCCGCCCCGGTCCGGGGGCGAGACCATGACCACCCGGTCGAAGCGGCCGGGGCGGGTGAGGGCGGGGTCCAGGACGTCGGCGCGGTTGGTCGCCGCGATGACGATGACGCCCTCGGAGCCGGAGAAGCCGTCCATCTCGGTGAGGATCTGGTTGAGGGTCTGCTCGCGCTCGTCGTGGCCGCCCATGCCGGAGCCGCCGCCGCGGGCCCGGCCGATGGTGTCGATCTCGTCGATGAAGATGATCGACGGGGCCACCTTGCGGGCCTCGGCGAACAGCTCCCGCACGCGTGAGGCGCCGACGCCGACGATCATCTCGATGAACTCGGAGGCGGACGCGGAGAAGAACGGCACCCCCGCCTCGCCGGCCACCGCCCGCGCGAGCAGCGTCTTGCCGGTGCCGGGCGGACCCGCGAGCAGCACACCGCGCGGCATCTTGGCACCCATGCGCCGATAGGCCTCGGGGTTCTTCAGGAAGTCGACGACGTCGTTGAGCTCACCCTCGACCTCGTCGATGCCGGCCACGTCCGCGAAGGTCGTGCGCTTCTCCCCCGACTCCAGTTCGACCGGCTTCGGCGGCGCCTTGCGGCCGAGCATGCCGCCCGCGCCGCCCATGCCCGCGCTCATCCGCCGCGCGATGAAGATCCACAGCACGATCAGCAGCAGCATCGGGGCCAGCGAGATCAGCAGGTTGGCCAGAAAACTGCGGTGCTGGACGACCGGCTCGGCGGTGACGGTGACGTTGTGCTTGGTCAGGTCCTCCCAGAGCTGGTCGTCCGCGAAGGTCGGCCGCTCGGTGTTGAACTTGGTGTACTTGCCGTCGCCCTCGGGGTTGTCCTGCTCCTTCTTGAGCTGGCCCTGGATCGCGTCGCCCTTGGCGTAGATCTTGCTGACGTTGCCGGCGTCGACCTGCTTGCTGAACTCGGTGTACGAGATCGTCGGCTCGTCACCCTCGTTGAAGAAGGACAGCACGAGGTTGGCGATCAGGAACACGACCAGCGCGGTGACGACCAGGCTCCACCAGCCGCCACGCGGCCGCCGCCCACCGGGGGACGGCTTCTGCGGCTCCTCCGGGGTGCCCTCGGTGCGCCAGGGCTGGTCCGGCGACTTGCGGGGCGGCGCAGGGTTGGTCATATCCGGACGTTACGACAGGAAAGCCGCGCCAGCATGCGCGGTTACGACGCCGGGGGCACCCCCTGAAACAGGGAGCGCCCCCGGCGTCGTAAGAGAACGAACCGTCAGCCCATGAACTTCTTGAACTCGTCCGGCAGCTCGAAGTCCTGCGGGGCCTGCTGGCCCGGGACGCCGAAGGCGTTGCCGCCCTGCGCGGCGGCGGCGCGCCTCGCGGCCTCCTCCTGCTCCTGCTGCTTGCGCTTCATCGGGTTGCCGGAGCGCTGCTTGCCCTTGGCCTTCTTGGGCTGCTTCTTGGCGCGGCCGGGGCCGCCGCCCATGCCCGGCATCCCCGGCATGCCCGGCATCCCGCCGCCCTGGGCCATGCGGGACATCATCTTGCGGGCCTCGAAGAACCGCTCGACCAGGCCCTTGACCGCGCTGACCTCGACACCGGAACCGCGCGCGATACGGGCGCGACGGGAGCCGTTGATGATCGTGGGGTCCTGGCGCTCGCCCGGGGTCATCGACTTGATGATCGCGGCGGTGCGGTCGACGTCCCGCTCGTCGAGGTTGTTGATCTGGTCCTTGATCTGCCCCATGCCGGGCAGCATCCCGAGCAGCTTGCTGATGCTGCCCATCTTCCTGACCTGCTCCATCTGGGCCAGGAAGTCGTCCAGGGTGAAGTCCTGGCCCTTCTTGGACGCCAGCTTGGAGGCCATCTTCTCGGCCTCTTCCTGGCTGAACGTCTTCTCCGCCTGCTCGATCAGGGTGAGCAGGTCACCCATGTCGAGGATGCGGGAGGCCATCCGGTCAGGGTGGAAGGCGTCGAAGTCGTCGAGCTTCTCGCCGTTCGACGCGAACATGATCGGCTTGCCGGTGATCTGGCGGATCGACAGGGCGGCACCACCGCGGGCGTCACCGTCGAGCTTGGAGAGCACCACGCCGTCGAAGCCGACGCCGTCGCGGAAGGCCTCGGCGGTGTTGACCGCGTCCTGACCGATCATCGCGTCGACGACGAAGAGGATCTCGTCGGGAGAGACCGCGTCCCGGATGTCCGCGGCCTGCTGCATCATCTCCTGGTCGATACCGAGGCGGCCCGCGGTGTCGACGATGACGATGTCGTGGACCTTGGACTTCGCGAAGTCGATGGAGTCCTTGGCGACCTTGACCGGGTCACCGACGCCGTTGCCCGGCTCCGGCGCGTACACGGCGACGCCCGCGCGGTCGGCGACGACGCTCAGCTGGTTCACGGCGTTGGGGCGCTGGAGGTCGGCGGCGACGAGCAGCGGCGAGTGGCCCTGCTCCTTCAGCCAGTGGCCGAGCTTGCCCGCGAGGGTGGTCTTACCGGCACCCTGGAGACCGGCCAGCATGATCACGGTGGGCGGGTTCTTGGCGAACCGCAGACGCCGGGTCTCGCCACCCAGGATCGTGACGAGCTCCTCGTTCACGATCTTCAGCACCTGCTGGGCGGGGTTCAGCGCCCGGGAGACATCGGCGCCGAGCGCCCGCTCCTTGACGTTCTTGATGAACGTCCGGACGACCGGGAGGGCCACGTCCGCTTCGAGCAGCGCGATACGGATCTCGCGCGCGGTGGCGTCGATGTCCGCCTCGCTCAGACGCCCCTTGCCGCGCAGATTCTTGAAGGTCGCTGAGAGGCGGTCGGAGAGAGTATCGAACACGGCGGCGTCGGTCCTCGGAGTCGGGGGCAGTATGAGCGTCTTCCAGGGTATCCCGGCGCGGCAGGTCGCCGGGATCCCCCTTCAGAGCCGGTGTCATATCCCCGGCCGGGCGCGCGACGCCTGGCACGCGCGCTGATCCGACCGGAGATATGACACCGGCTCTCAGCCCCGCAACGTCTCCTCCAGCTTCCGCGTCACCGCGGCCGCCTCGTCGCCCGGCAGGGGAGCGCCCGTGCCGGTGGTCACGTAAAAGGCGTCGACCGCGTTGGAGCCGAGCGTCGACACGTGCGCACTGCGCATCCGCACCCCCGCGTCCTCCAGCGCCTGCCCGATCCGGAACAGCAGCCCCGGGGCGTCCTGGGCGCGTACCTCGATGACCGTGGCCAGCCGGGACGCGGCCGGGGCGACCGTCACGCGTGGCGGCGGGGCGACGACACCGCGGCGGCGCGGGTAGGCCGCGTCCCGCTCGGCGAGGCGGCCCGCGATGTCCAGCGACCCGTCGAGGGCGCGCACCAGGTCCGCCCGCAGCCGCGCGGCCTGCGGCAGCGAACCGTACTCCGCCGCCACCCGCCAGTTCAGCAGCAGCACCGAGCCCTCGACCCCGTCCGGCAGGTCCAGCGCCGTCAGTTCCGCGGTCCGGACGGTCAGGCGGTGCATGGCCAGGACGCCGGCCACCGCCGGGAGGACACCCGGCTGGTCGGGCACCGCGATCAGCAGCTCCACGCCCAGCGGCTCGGGATCGCCGGACGGCTCCTCCCCCGTCGGCGGTTCGGTCTGGGCCCGCAGCGACAGCACCGGGCTGCCGGTGGCGACCGCCTCGATGGCGAGGCGTTCCTGCTCCGCCGTGGGCGCGGCGGCCTCGGGCTCGGCCAGGTCGTCCCCGGCGAGCACGGCCGCGACCCGCTTCACGAGGTCGGTGACGAGGGAACCCCGCCAGGACGACCAGGCCGCCGGGCCGGTGGCCAGCGCGTCCGCCTCCGTCAGGGCGTGCAGCAGCTCCAGCGTCGACTGCGTGCCGACCGCCTCCGCGACCGACCGGACCGTCTCGGGGTCCTCCAGGTCACGCCGGGTGGCGGTGTCGATGAGCAGGAGGTGGTGCCGTACGAGGGTGGCGAGTACGGCGACGTCCTCGCGGTCGAAGCCGATGCGCGCGGCGACGTCCTTCGCGATGATCTCACCGGCCACCGAGTGGTCGCCGGGCCAGCCCTTGCCGATGTCGTGCAGCAGCGCGGCGACCAGGAGCAGGTCGGGGCGGTGGACGCGGCGGGTGAACTCCGAGGCGCGCACGGCCGTCTCGATCAGGTGCCGGTCGACGGTCCAGATGTGCACGGCGTTGCGCTGCGGCCGGCAGCGCACCCGCTCCCAGTCCGGGAGCAGCCGGGTGATCAGGCCCTCCGCCTCCAGCGCCTCCCAGACGTCGATGGTCGGGGCGCCGGAGCCGAGCAGGGTCACGAGCTGTTCGCGCGCCTCGGCGGGCCAGGGCGCGGGCAGGGGGCGCGCGTGGGCGGCCATGCGCCGTACGGCGTGCAGCGAGAGCGGCAGTCCGGCCTGCGCGGCGGCCGCGGCGGCGCGCAGCGGCAGGACGGGGTCGCGTTCGGGGCGCGCGGCGCGGGCGAGCACCACCTCGCCGTCCATCTCGACCACGCCCTCGGCCAGCGGCGACCGCTCCGCGACGGGCTTCCCGCCGCCGAGCATGGCGCGCAGCCGCGGCCGCACGGCGCGCGACCGCAGCACGCGCCCCACCTCGCGCCAGGTGACGTCACTGGCGTACGACACGACCCGCGCCGCCTCGTACACCTGCCGCAGCAGCGTGTCCGCGTCGAGGAGGCCGAGCTCGGCGGCGACCTGGTCCTGTTCCTGGAGCGCGAGCCGGTCGGTGGCGCGCCCGGTGGCGAGGTGCAGGGCGTCGCGGACGTCGAGGAGCCGGCGCCGGGCGTCGTCGAGGCCCTCGCGCGGGGCGTCGGCCAGCCAGGACGCGGCGACGGCGCGCAGCGCGGTGGCGTCCCTCAGCCCGCCCCGGGCCTCCTTCAGGTCCGGTTCCAGCAGGTACTGCAACTCGCCCTGGCGTTCGGCGCGTTCGGCGCAGAGTTCCTGGAGTTCGGGGAGGCGCTTGGGGGCCTGGTTGCGCCAGTCGGCGAGGACCGCGGTGCGCAGTCCCGCGGTCAGGCCCAGGTCGCCGGCGAGGTGCCGGGCGTCGAGGAGGCCGAGCTGGACCTTGAGGTCCTCGCCGGCGGTCTTGCGGGCCTGCACCGGGGTCCGTACGGAGTGGTCGAGGGCCAGGCCCAGGTCCCAGACGGGGTACCAGATGCGGTCGGCCAGGGCGGCGACCGCGCCGGAGTCGCTGCCGTCGTGCAGCAGGAGCAGGTCCAGGTCGCTGCGCGGGGAGAGCTCGCCGCGGCCGTAGCCGCCGACGGCGACCAGGGAGACTCCGCGCATCCCCTCGGCGCCCGCCGTGAAGAGTCCGCTCAGCCAGTCATCCGTCAGTTCGGAGAGGGCCGAACGGCGCGGCGGCCCGGACTGCGCCCCCTCGCTGAGGAGACGCAGCCGGGCCGCCGCGTAGCCGCTGGGTCCGGAGTCCTCTGTTTCCTTGCGTACGTCCGTACTCGACACCCAGCAGCTCCTGTTCTTTTTCCGTCAGAGCGCGTCGGGGCCGCGCTCGCCGGTCCGGACCCGTACGGCCGTCTCGACCGGCAGGGACCAGACCTTGCCGTCACCGATCTTGCCGGTGCGGGCGGCCTTGACGATGACGTCGATCAGCTGCTCGGCGTCGTCGTCCTCGGCCAGGACCTCGATACGGATCTTCGGGACCAGGTCGACGGTGTACTCGGCACCGCGGTAGACCTCGGTGTGGCCCCGCTGACGACCGTAACCGCTCGCCTCGGTGACCGTCAGGCCGTGGACCCCGAAGGCCTGGAGGGCTTCCTTGATCTCGTCGAGCCGGTGGGGCTTGACGACTGCGGTGATGAGCTTCATGCGTCCACCTTCTTGCTCTCAGCGGCGGCGGCCGGGGCAACGGTGGCCTTGGCGGAACCGCCGCCGGCGCCGCTGAAGTCGTATGCGGTCTCGGCGTGCTCGGCCTGGTCGATGCCTGAGACTTCCTCGTCCTCACTGACCCGCATACCGATGGTCTTGTCGAGGAGGAAGGCGAGGATCGCGGAGGCGATCAGGGAGTAGGCGAGGACCGCGAAGACACCGGCGCACTGCTTCCAGAACTGGTCCAGGCCGCCGCCGTAGAAGAGGCCCTCGACGTCGGACTGGCCCTTGCCGCTGGCGAAGAAGCCGATCAGCAGGGAGCCGATGACACCGCCGACCATGTGGACACCCACGACGTCCAGCGAGTCGTCGTAGCCGAACCTGTACTTCAGGCCGACGGCCGCGGCGCAGGCGACACCGGCGATGGCGCCGACCGCGATCGCGCCGATCGGGGTGACCGCACCACCGGACGGGGTGATGGCGACCAGACCGGCGACCGCGCCGGAGGCGGCACCGAGGGTGGTGAACGCGCCGTGGCGGATCTTCTCGTAGGCGAGCCAGGCCAGCATGGCGGCGGCGGTGGCGATCTGGGTGTTGACGAACATCAGGGAGCCGACGCCGTCGTCGTTGCCGAGCCACGAACCGGCGTTGAAGCCGAACCAGCCGAACCACAGCAGACCGGCACCGAGCATGACCAGCGGGAGGCTGTGCGGGCGCATCGGGTCCTTCTTGAAGCCGACGCGCTTGCCGATGACCAGGATCACGCCGAGCGCCGCGGCACCCGCGTTGATGTGGACCGCCGTACCACCGGCGAAGTCGATCACACCCAGCTCGAAGGCCCAGCCGCCGGTGCCCCAGACCCAGTGGGCGACCGGGAAGTACACGACCGTGACCCACAGGACGACGAACAGCGCCCAGGCGGAGAACTTCACACGGTCGGCGATCGCGCCGCTTATCAGGGCCGGCGTGATGATGGCGAACATCATCTGGAAGACGGCGAAGGCGAAGACCGGGATCGTGTACCCGGACCAGATGTCGCCCTTGTCGATGCCCGTCCAGCCGAAGAAGTCGTTCTCCCAGCCGATGATCGAGCCGTGGTCCGTCCCGAACGCCATGGAGAAGCCGTACAGCACCCACAGGATGGTGACGATCCCCATGCTGATGAAGCTCATCATCAGCATGTTCAGGGTGCTCTTGACGCGGACCATGCCCCCGTAGAAGAAGGCGAGGCCCGGGGTCATGATCAACACCAGGGCGGAACAGATGAGCATGAAACCTGTGTTGGCCACCGACAGCTTGTCTGCGGCGAGCGTGATGGCTGGTGCCATCGGCGTCTCCTCGTCGTTGGTACGGCCCCGTGCGGGCGAAGCCTGAGCGGATTGAGGGGTGGGCCGGTTATGCGCCATGAGATTGGCGCAGCGCGGTTTCGGTGGAAGCCCCTCGTTGTTTCGCCGCCGTGACGAAGGCGCATGGCGTGTTACGCATCGATGAACTGCCGGATGTTCGCCGAGTGGATCGTTATCGTGGCGCAACCTTCACCGAAGGAAAGAAACCGGCCGCGGACGGCCTTCCGATGACCTGGCATGGGGGAGCCGAGTCGGGCAGTTCGGGAGGGCCGGCCGCGGCCGGGGTTCATGGGTTTCCTGCGGCTGTCAGACGGCCTCGGCCGTCTCGGGCAGCTCGATGGCGAGCTTGTCCGTGAGGTCCACGACCTCGGCGAGATCACCGAAATCGCGTACGGCCGTGTCGACCGTCTTTCGGATACGAGTGTTCACACGCTCGGAGCGGACCTTCTTGGCGACGGCCATGGCCTCCTCGGCCAGCACGGCGCTCCGCTCGGGCTCGCGCTGGAGCAGGTGCACGGTGGCCATGCCGATCAGATTGAGTGCGTACGACCGCTGGTGCTCCTGGTCCTTGGCGAAAAGCTCCACCGCCCGCTGCATGAGCGGCTCGGCCAGGGAGGCGTACGTCGGGCTGCGGCCGGCGACGTAGGCGAGGTCACGGTAGGAGTGGGAGTTCTCGCCGTACAGCTCGGCCTCGGAGAAGAAGCGGATCCAGTCGGGGTCCGGCTCGTCCCAGTCGGCGGCGTCGGCGAAGGTGTCCTCGGCCATCCGGACGGCCCGCTTGCACTTGCCGGGCTGCCCCATGTTGGCGTAGGCGCGGGCCTCCATCGCATACAGCATCGACTGGGTCCGCGGGCTCGCGCAGTCCCGGCTGCCGTACTGCGCGAGGTGGACCAGCTCCAGGGCGTCGTCGGGCCGGCCGAGGTGGATCATCTGGCGGCTCATGCTGGAGAGGATGTACGAGCCCAGCGGCTTGTCGCCCGCCTCCTTGGCGGCGTGCAGCGCGAGGACGAAGTACTTCTGCGCGGTGGGCTGGAGGCCCACGTCGTACGACATCCAGCCCGCGAGCTCGGCCAGCTCGGCGGCGACCTTGAACAGCTTGCGGGTGGTGGTCTCGGGCTGGGGTTCCTGGAGGAGGTCGGTCACCTCGTGCAGCTGGCCGACGACCGCCTTGCGGCGCAGGCCGCCGCCGCACTGGGCGTCCCACTGCCGGAACATCACGGTGGTGGACTCCAGCAGGTCCAGCTCGGGCTTGGAGAGGCGGCCACCGCGGCGGGCGGCCGAGGACTCCGGCTCGTGATGCGCGGTGGACGGGGCGGGGACGAGCCAGCGCTGCATGGGCTCGATGAGGGACGGGCCCGCGGAGAGGGCCAGCGAGGTCCCGAGGAAGCCGCGCCGCGCCAGCATGAGGTCGCTGCGCGAGAACTCGCTGAGCAGGGCCACGGTCTGCGGGCCCGTCCAGGGCAGGTCGACCCCGGTCGCGGAGGGTGACTGGCGGGCGGCGCGCAGGCCGAGGTCCTCGACCGAGACGACGCAGCCGAACCGCTCGGAGAACAGCTCCGACAGGATCCGCGGGATCGGCTCACGGGGGTTCTCGCCGTCCAGCCAGCGGCGGACGCGCGAGGTGTCGGTGGAGATGTGGTTGGCGCCCAACTGGCGGGCCCGGCGGTTGACTTGGCGGGCGAGCTCGCCCTTCGACCAGCCGCTGCGCACGAACCACGAGGTGAGCAGCTCATTGGGGCGCTTGTCACCGTTCGCCGCGCTGCCGGCGCCCGTTCCGCTTCCGCCGTTGCCGCTCACTGGAACGCCCCCATCCCTGAGACCACTTGTCGCTGAGTGCGCCAAGCCCTATCAGAATGCCGGTAAATACGGCTTCCTGTCCGACGGTTGTCACCCTTCGAACGGGATACCGAGTTGCCTCCGGCATACCCACAAGTGCATGTGCCCCAGGACTCGTGCACTCAAAGTAATCCTACGATCACCCGTCCAGCCATGGCGATCCCGGAAACGCCACCATTCGCCACCCCTTCGGATGAACTCACCGTCGCCGACACGCGATTCACTTGACATAGGACAGCCGGGAGTGGGCGGAGCGGTGCACTCAGGGGCGCGCATCACCGAGCGCACCACCCGGGGCGCAACCGGGCGCCGAGTGGACGGGCGCGACACCGCTCAGGTCACATTCCGTGCGCGTCTCGTAACCACCGGTGCGCCGGACCCGTTGGAGGGGGCATGGGCTTCACGATCGGCAGCAGTCGGGGGATCCGCGACATCCGGTCCTCCTCGCGTCGCCGCGGCCGCTCGTCGGAGTGCACCGCCGTGGCCGAGTTCACCGGCCTGTGGGGCTGGGACGTGGTCCCGGGCGCCCGGGCCGCCGCGGGCGCGTGCTCCTGCGGCCACTCCGACTGCCGGGCACCGGGCGCGCATCCGCTCGACTTCGCGCCGGAGGTGCCGGCGGGCGCGACGCTGGACGAGGTGACCAGCGCCTGGGCGGAGTTCCCGGGCGCCTCGGTGATGCTGCCGGTCGGACGGGCCTTCGACGTCATCGAGGTGGCCGAGCCGGCCGGGCGGCGCGCCCTGGTCCGCCTGGAGCGCATGGGCCTCCCCCTCGGCCCGGTGACCGCCACCCCTGAGGGCCGCGCCCACTTCTTCGTCGCCCCCGGCGCCGCCGCCGAACTCCCGGAACTCCTCTACCGCATGGGCTGGGACGACCCCACCTCCCTGGACCTGCGCGGCCTGGGCCCGGGCACGCACATCACGGCTCCGCCGTCCGACCGGGGCGGCCTGGGCCCGGTGCACTGGCTGCGCCCCCCGGCCCTGGACTCGGCGACGAAGCCACCGGCGGCGAGGCTGCTGCTGGGGACGCTGGCGTACGTGGCGCATCGATCCCGCGCCTAGAAAGCGAAGTGCCCGCTCCCAACTGCACCTTGGGGGCGGGCACTTCTTCGCGTGTACGACGTCCTACTCCCCGATAAGGGCATCCACGAACGCCTCCGGCTCGAACGGCGCCAAGTCGTCCGCGCCCTCGCCCAGACCCACGAGCTTCACCGGCACCCCCAGCTCCCGCTGGACCGCGATGACGATGCCGCCCTTGGCCGTGCCGTCGAGCTTGGTCAGCACGATGCCCGTGATGTCGACGACCTCGGCGAAGACACGGGCCTGCACCAGACCGTTCTGCCCGGTCGTCGCGTCCAGCACCAGCAGCACCTCGTCGAGCGGCGCCTGCTTCTCCACGACCCGCTTGACCTTGCCGAGCTCGTCCATGAGGCCGGTCTTGGTGTGGAGGCGTCCGGCGGTGTCGATCAGCACGACATCGGCGCCGATCTCCTTGCCCTCCTTCACCGCGTCGAACGCGATGGAGGCGGGGTCGCCGCCCTCGGGACCGCGCACGGTGTGCGCGCCGACCCGCTCGCCCCAGGTCTGGAGCTGATCGGCGGCGGCGGCACGGAAGGTGTCGGCGGCACCGAGGACGACCGACCGGCCGTCGGCCACGAGCACCCGGGCCAGCTTGCCGGTGGTCGTGGTCTTGCCGGTGCCGTTGACGCCGACGACCATCACGATGCCGGGCTTGCTGGTCTCGGGCTCGGTCCTCACCGTGCGGTCGAAGTCGGTGCCGACCAGCTTCAGGAGCTCCTCGCGCAGCAGCCCGCGCAGCTCCTCCGGGGTCCGTGTGCCGAGCACCTTCACGCGCTCGCGCAGGCCCTCGACCAGCTCCTGGGTGGGGGCGACGCCGACGTCGGCGGTGAGGAGGGTGTCCTCGATCTCCTCCCAGGTGTCGTCGTCGAGGTGCTCGCGGGACAGCAGGGTCAGCAGACCCTTGCCGAGCGCGTTCTGCGAGCGGGAGAGACGGGCGCGCAGCCGCACCAGGCGGCCGGCGGTGGGCTCCGGGACCTCGATCTCGGTCGGCGGGAGCTCTTCGACGACGGGCGGTTCCTCGACGGCGACTCCGGTCGAGCCGTCGGGCAGGTCCACCTCCTCTATCGTCCGGCGCGGTTCGTCGCGGGGCGTCTCGGCCTCGTCGCCGATGTGCGGCTCGGCCGGAGGGGCGGTGATGTCGGGCGCTGCGGGAGGCGGCGGGGGCAGCGGCTTCTTGCGTCGGCTGCCGACGACGAGCCCGCCGAGCACACCGAGCACGACCACGGCGATGACTACAGCAAGGATGACGGTTTCCATAACCCGACCAGTATCAGTCATGGAGTCCTGCGACACCGCTCTGGATGTCTGACACACCGTCAGCTAACGTCCCCCTCCACACCCGCCCGGTGAAGGGAGACCCCCATGCCCGTCTCCGTCGTCCGCTTCAACCTCGTCGAGCCCGGCGCCACCCCCGCCTCCCTGCGCGCCCGCTACCAGGCCGCCCTGGAGATGGCCGCGTACGCCGACGAGCACGGCATCACCACCGTGCAGACGGAGGAGCACCACGGCGTCGCGAACAACTGGCTCCCCTCCCCCTTCGCCTTCGCGGCAGCCGTCTTCGGCGCCACCCGTCGCGTCGCGGTCACCGTCTCGGCGATCATCGGCCCGCTCCACGACCCGCTGCGGCTGGCCGAGGAGATCGCGGTGCTGGACCTGCTGAGCGGCGGCCGCCTGGTCACGGTCGCCGGGATCGGCTACCGGCCCGAGGAGTACGCCCTGTTCGACGTGGAGTGGAAGCGGCGCGGCAAACTCCAGGACGAACTGCTGGAAACCCTGCTCAAGGCCTGGACCGGCGAGGAGTTCACCTACCGGGGCCGTACGGTACGGGTCACCCCGCGCCCGTTCACCGACCCGCACCCCCTGCTCCTGGTCGGCGGCTCCTCGAAGGCCGCCGCCCGCCGGGCCGCCCGGCTAGGCCTGCCCTTCTTCCCCAGCGCGCATCTGCCGGAGCTGGAGGCGTACTACAAGGAGCGGCTCGTCGAGTACGGCACGGAGGGCTGGACGATGATGCCGGCCGCCGAGACCCCGCTGCTGCACCTCGCGGAGGACCCGGACGAGGTGTGGGCCACGCACGGGGAGCACTTCCTGCACGAGGCCCGGACATACGCCTCCTGGCAGTCGGGGGACATCCGCTCGGCGGTGAAGTCGGCGGCGACGGACGTGGCCGGGCTGCGCGCCGAGGGCGTGTACCGGGTGCTGACGCCGGACGAGTGCGTGGCGCAGGGCCTCGACAACCTCGTACTGCATCCGCTGGCCGGTGGGATGCCGGTCGCGGAGGGGTGGCGGAGTCTGCGGCTGTTCTGCGAGGACGTCCTGCCGAGGCTCGGCGGCTGATCGCCCGGACGCGACACCGCCGCCCCGGCTCGGGCAGTGGCCGAGCCGGGGCGGCGGTGAGGGTCACGGGGAGAGGGGCAGCGGGGTTTGAGCCCTTCCCCCCGAGTTCGTACGGGCTGCTCAGCCCATCTCCTCCAGCGCCTTGCCCTTCGTCTCCTTGACGTACTTGAGGACGAACGGGATGGAGAGCGCGGCGAAGACCGTGTAGATCACGTAGGTCACGGAGAGGTTCCAGTCGGCCAGCGACGGGAAGCTCGCGGTGATGGCCCAGTTGGCGATCCACTGCGCGGAGGCGGCGACGCCGAGGGCGGCGGCGCGGATGCGGTTCGGGAACATCTCACCGAGGAAGACCCAGACGACCACGCCCCAGGACAGGGCGAAGAAGAGGACGAAGACGTGGGCCGCGATGAGGGCGGTCCAGCCCTGGGCGGCCGGGAGCTTGCCGTCGACCAGGTCGAAGCTGAACGCCCAGGCCTCCAGGCCGAGGCCGATGACCATGCCGACCGAGCCGATGAGGGCCAGCGGCTTACGGCCGACGCGGTCGACGAAGATCATGGCGATCACGGTGCCGACGATGTTGATGATCGACGTCGTGAAGGAGTAGAAGAACGAGTCCGTCGGGTCGACGCCGACCGACTGCCACAGCGTCGAGGAGTAGTAGAACGCGACGTTGATGCCGACGAACTGCTGGAAGACCGACAGGCCGATGCCGACCCAGACGATCGGCTTGAAGAAGAAGCCGCCGCCGAGCAGGTCCTTGAAGGTGGACTTGTGCTCGCTGTGCATGCCGTGCTCGATCTCGGCCACCCGGGAGTCGAGGTCGACGTGCTCGCCCTCGACCTCCTTGAGGATCTCGCGGGCGCGCTCGTGCTTGCCGACGGAGATCAGGAAGCGCGGGGACTCGGGGATGGCGAAGGAGAGCAGGCCGTAGAGGACGGCCGGGATCACCATGACGCCGAGCATGACCTGCCAGGCCTCCAGGCCCATCAGCTTGCCGCGCTGGTCGCCGCCGGCCGCGTTGAGCAGACCCCAGTTGACCAGCTGCGAGATGGCGATGCCGATGACGATCGCGGCCTGCTGGAAGGAGCCGAGACGGCCGCGGTAGGCCGGCGGGGCGACCTCGGCGATGTAGGCGGGGCCGATCACGGAGGCCATGCCGATGGCGAAACCGCCGACGATGCGCCAGAAGGCGAGGTCCCACAGCGCGAAGGGCAGCGCCGAACCGACGGCGCTCACCGTGAACAGCACGGCGGAGATCTGCATGCAGCGGATACGGCCGATGCGGTCGGCGATCCGGCCCGCGGTGGCGGCGCCGATGGCACAGCCGATCAGGGCGATGGCGATGACCTGCGCCAGCGCCGCCGAACCGATGTCGTACCGGTCCCGGATGGCCTCGACGGCGCCGTTGATCACGGAGCTGTCGTACCCGAAGAGGAACCCGCCCATCGCGGCGGCCGCCGCGATGAAGATGACATGCCCGAGATGATCGGGATGAGCCGTCCTGGCTCCTGACTTGGGTGGCGCAGTGCTGGTCACGTTCAACTCCTAAGGCCATCGGCAACGCTGCCTGAAGGCAAGAACAACGATGCAGACCTTATGCCTTCAAGTTGTGAAGTCAACAGCGAAAGCGATGTGAGAAAACAGGCACCACTGAGGAGGATGAGTTCAAGGATTGAAGAAGTGAAGAGCGGGTAGACGGGATCAGCGCAGTCGCTGGCTGATGACCTTCGAGACGCCGTCGCCCTGCATGGAGACGCCGTACAGCGCGTCGGCGACCTCCATCGTCCGCTTCTGGTGCGTGATCACGATGAGCTGCGAGGCCTCTTGCAGCTCCTGCATGATCCGGATCAGCCGCTGAAGATTGGTGTCGTCCAGCGCGGCCTCGACCTCGTCCATGACATAGAACGGACTCGGCCGGGCCTTGAAGATCGACACCAGCAACGCTACGGCCGTGAGGGACCGCTCGCCACCGGACAGCAGGCTCAGCCGCTTGACCTTCTTGCCCGGCGGACGCGCCTCGACGTCCACGCCCGTGGTGAGCATGTTGTCGGGATCGGTGAGGATCAGCCGCCCCTCACCGCCCGGGAAGAGCCGGCTGAAGACGCCCTCGAACTCCCGGGCCGTGTCCCGGTAGGCCTCGGTGAAGACCTGCTCGACGCGCTCGTCGACCTCCTTCACCACCTGAAGCAGGTCGGCGCGGGTCTTCCGCAGGTCCTCCAGCTGCTCGCTGAGGAACTGGTGCCGCTCCTCCAGCGCCGCGAACTCCTCCAGCGCCAGCGGATTGACCTTGCCGAGCTGCTGGTACGCCCGCTCGGCCGCCTTCAGCCGCCGCTCCTGCTCCGCCCGGTGGAACTGCTTGGGCTGGTTGCGCGGATGCTCGGGGTCCTCCGGCAGCTCCTCGCCCTCGGCGGGCGGAGACGGCGGTACGAGCTGATGGGGGCCGTACTCGGAGACCAGCCCCGCGGGCTCGACGCCCAGCTCCTCCAGCGCCTTGGTCTCCAGCTGCTCGATCCGCATCCGCTTCTCGGCGCCGAGGACCTCGCCGCGGTGGACGGAGTCGGTGAGCTTGTCCAGTTCGGCCTTGAGGTCGCGGCCGGCGGCGCGAGCGGCGGTCAGCTCCTGCTCGCGGAGGGCCTTGGCGGCGTCGGCGGCGGTCCGCTCGGCGTCCGCGCGCGCGAGCGACACCTCCACGTGCGCCAGCAACTGCCGGGCACCGGAGGCCACGGCCTCGGCGACGGCCGCCTCGTGGCGCAGCCGCGCCCGCCGCTGCTCGGCACGCGCGCGTGCGTCGCGCTCGGCGCGGGCGGCACGGTCGAGGGAGTCGGCCCGGCCGGCGAGACCCTTGACGCGCTCCTCGTGCGTACGGACCTGGAGCCGGGCCTCCATCTCGGTCTGCCGGGCATTGGCCCCGTCGGCGGCGAGCCGGTCCCGGACGGCGGTGTCCGGCTCCTCCTCGACGGGCATCTCCTCGGCGACGGCGAGCCGTTCGGCGAGTTCCTCGACGTCCTGGAGCGCCTTGTCCAGCGCGTCCTGCGCGCGGGCTGCGGCAGCGGTCGACCGCTCGGCCTCCCCCGCGGCACCCTTCGCCTGGCCGGCGAGCCGACCGAGCTGCTGAGCGACGGACGACTTCTCCCGGTCGGCGGCGCGGCGACGCTCCGCGAGCTCCTCGACGAGGGCGGCGCATTCCTTACGCCGGTCCGCCGCGGCGTGCTGTGCCTCGGTGAGGGCCTCGCACTGGACGGCCAGTTCCTCCAGCTCCGCGGCTGCCTCGTCGACGGACGCCTGTACTTCGAGGAGGCTCGGCGCGCCCGCGGAGCCGCCGTGGGCGAAGTGGGCGCCTAGGAGGTCGCCTTCGGCGGTGACCGCGGTGAGGTGGGGGTGGGCGTAGACGAGGTCTTCGGCGTCTTCGAGGGTGCTGACGACGACGATGCCGTGGAGTAGGCGTTCTACCGCCGGCATGAGGTCTGAAGGGCCGCGGACGAATGATGCGGCCTGAGGTTGTTGGGCGTCTGCGGGTTGGTGGGGGCTTGTCGCGCCGTTCCCCGCGCCCCTCAGGGGCGATTCCGGGGCCCCGGCCAGAAGAAGTGACGCCCTGCCCGCGTCCTGCTTGCGCAGCAGTCGGATCGCGTCCGCCGCCGCTGACGGGGAGGTGACCGCCAGCGCGTCCGCCGCCGCGCCGAATGCCGCCGCCAACGCGACCTCGTAGCCCGGCGTCACGCTCAGCAGCTCCGCCGCCGGGCCCAGCAACCCGCTCAGCCGGTCCTTCGCTCCCAGCAGCGCCCCCGTGCCGTCCTTCCTCCGCAGCCCCAGCGCCAGCGCCTCGTGCCGGGCCTGCGTCGCCGCCCGCTTGCGCTCCGCCGCCGTCGCCGCCTCCCGCGCGGCCGTCAGCGCCGCCTCCGCCTCGGCCAGCGCGGCCTTCGCGGCGTCATGCTGCTCGGCGAGTTCCGCGTCGCCCGCGTCGAGGCCGTCGACCTCGGCCTTGAGCGTCTCGTACTCCTCCTGCGCGGCGACCGCCCGTTCCTGGGCCTCGTCCCTCGCGGCGGCCAGGCGGTCGATCTCGGCCTGGGCCGAGGCGGCGCGGGAACGGGCCGCGTTCACCTGGCCGTTGAGGCGCGCCAGGCCCTCGCGGCGATCGGCGATGGCCCGGGCCACGTCCTTGAGGCGCCGTTCCTCGTCGGTCAACGCGCGTTCCAGCTCGGCACGGTGGGCGACCGTGTCCTCGAGGGCCCGCTCGGCCGCCTCCAGGGCAGCCTCCAGCTCGGCCTCCTGCTCGCGGATGCGGGCGGCCTCGCGCTCCATGTCCTCGGGGTCGCGGCCACGCCGTTCCTCGGGCGGGGCGGAGGTCGCGCTCTTCACGCGGGCGTCGGCGAGCGAGATCGTGCCGCGCACCCGTTCGGCGAGCTGGGAGAGCTCGTACCAGGTCTGCTGGGCGCGCTGGAGGCGTGGGGTGAGCTGCCGTACCTCGTCCTCCAGGAGTGCCTCGCGCTGGAGCGCCTTCTTCAGCTCCTGCTCGGCGGTCTCCTTGCGCTCCTTGAGCGCCGCCTCGTCGGCCACCTCGGCCTTCAGCGCCTCTCGCAGACGTACGAGATCGTCGGCCAGCAACCGCAGCCGGGCGTCCCGGAGATCCGCCTGGATCACGGCGGCCCTGCGCGCGACCGCGGCCTGGCGGCCGAGGGGCTTGAGCTGTCTGCGGAGTTCGTCCGTGAGGTCCTGCACGCGCGCGAGGTTGGCCTGCATCGCGTCCAGCTTGCGCAGCGCCTTCTCCTTGCGCTTGCGGTGCTTGAGGACGCCGGCGGCCTCTTCGATGAAGGCGCGGCGGCCCATCGGGTCGGCGTGCAGGACGGAGTCCAGCTGGCCCTGGCCGACGATGACGTGCATCTCGCGGCCGATGCCGGAGTCGGAGAGGAGTTCCTGGATGTCGAGGAGGCGGCAGGTGTCCCCGTTGATCTGGTACTCGCTGCCGCCGTTGCGGAACATGATCCGCGTGATGGTGACCTCGGCGTACTCGATGGGCAGCGCCCCGTCGGAGTTGTCGATGGTCAGGGACACCTCGGCGCGGCCCAGCGGCGGACGCCCGGTGGTGCCGGCGAAGATGACGTCCTCCATCTTGCCGCCGCGCAGCGACTTGGCGCCCTGCTCGCCCATGACCCAGCTGAGGGCGTCGACGACGTTGGACTTGCCCGAGCCGTTCGGTCCCACGACGCACGTGATGCCCGGCTCGAACCGGAGCGTGGTCGCCGAGGCGAACGACTTGAACCCGCGGAGGGTCAGGGCCTTGAGGTGCACGCCGCTGGACTCTACCTTCCGGGGTTGTCTCACTCCATGAACGTGCGGTTGCCCGCGGTTTCACCCATGAACGTGCAGGGCACATCAGACGTTAAAGAAGGTGAGGGGAGTGCGGGGGAAAGAAAGAAGGGACGCCGAAGCGTCCCTTGCAAACTCTGACAACTTAGCGGTTGACACGGGCGGCCCAACCACTGCTTGTCGTGGTGCGATGCAGTGATCAGGTGAGCGCAGGCTCCGCCTGGTGTGCGTCGATGCTCTCCAGAAGCGAGTCCTGAGAAGCGGCAGCCGCGAGCGCGTCGTTCTCGGCCTGGATCCGTACGAGCTCGGATTCAAGGTCCTGTACACGCTGCTGAAGCCGTCGCATCTCGGCAATGAGTCGCGGGTCGGAGCCGCCGACGTAACCGAGAAGCGCCTTTGCCATGATGGATGGTCCTCCACAATGAGTGACCGACCGAAGCGGTGTGGGTCGTGAGGGATTCGCACCCGCGATGCTTGACACTGTTGAGTTGCTGCTGCCGTTCAACCATGCCAAACAGCTAAGGTGCGCGGGGTGTATTCAGCGTCTCACCAAAAAGTTTGACGGTCAACACGATCACGCCCCGTATTGGCGGGCAACCCGGTGGCGCGCGGCCGGGAAACGGCGGCGCAGCGACTCCTGCGGGGCCCTCGGGGCGTAGCGATCATTCTTAAGTGCGGAGCCTCCCACGAGAACCCATTCTTGGCAACCACCAGCGTCTTTCCGCCCCGGGCAGCTGCCGGTGGCATGTCCCGGCGCTTCCACCAGGCGTGGTTTACAGAACCGGTTCAACGGATGGCGAAGCCGTCGTAACCCCCACGGGGTGTGTCCCAGATCTCGGTGACACCGTCCACGCGACCGGGCGTGTCGTCACCCAGAAGCCAGGCGAGGAGTCCTTCGCAGCGCTCGCGCGGGCCCTCGGCGACCACCTGGACCCGTCCGTCCCCCAAATTGAGAGCAAAACCACTCAGCCCACCGAGCTCCAGCGCCTTGGCCCGCGTGAACCAGCGGAAACCCACACCTTGGACGCGTCCCCGCACCCAGGCGACCAGTCGTACATCCTCGCTCATAGGTGCAACCTAACGAACCAATGTCTCTCTGGGCGCTCCCTCCCCTGGCGCCATGCGGTACCGTCCCCTGCCAATGAATCTCATACGAAACTCACTCGATCGTGTGGGTTTTGTGAGTTCGGTCCGACCGCGGGGGGCGAGTCGGCCGCAATGGACGAGGAAGGCCAGGACACATGGGACGCCACCGACGCTCCGCCGCCGGCCGCGCCGCCACGGGCCGCGCCACGGGGGTCACACAGACAGACGGCTCGTACGCGAGCGGCTACGACCCGCAGCACTCGTACAGCTTCGACCAGCAGGACGCGTACGACGCCGACCAGCACGCGTACGGCATCGACCGGCAGTTCTCCTACGACTTCGAGGCCGACGCCCGGGGCCCGCACAGCGGCGAGTACCCCACGATCGGCATCGCGCCCTATCTGAACCCCGAGGCGCACACCCGCAGCGAGGCCTACCTCTACGCGACCGACGACGAGTACGCCCAGACCACGGGGACCATGAGCACCGTCATGCTGCCGAGCGAGGGTTTCTCGCCGGCGGACGGGCCGCGGCGCGGGGGCTCGCGCCGGCGGCGTAAGAAGAAGGTCGTGACGCCGGTCAAGACCGGTCTGCTCGGGGTCTCCGCGGCGGTCGCCATCGGCACCGTCGCGGTCGCCACCGGCGTGGTGCCGGGCCTCGACAACTACAAGATCGGCGGCGGCAGCGGCGGCGACAAGGTGCAGGCCGCGGACACCCCGACCAACTCGGCGACCGAGCAGGGCGGCACCTCCGGCAGCGCCGACGACAGCCGGGACGACGAGGCGGCCAGCCGCGGCGGCGACCGTACGGCCTCGCCGACGCCGTCCGCATCGGCCTCGGCCTCGACGGCGGCGCCCACCAAGGAGCCGACCGAGGAGCCGACGAAGACGCCGAGCAAGGAGCCGAAGCCGAAGCCGACGAAGACGGCCCCCAAGGCGCCGCAGAACTCCACCGCGCCGGGCATCACCATCTCCGCGGAGGCGCAGGCCGAGGCCGAGGTGCTGAAGCTCGTCAACGAGGAGCGGGCGAAGGTGGGCTGCAGCGCGGTCTCCGCGAACAGCGCGCTGGGCAAGCTCGCCGAGGACTTCAGCGACGCCATGGCCGACCAGGGCTTCTTCGATCACACCGACCCCAGCGGCCACACCCCCTGGGACCGGGCCGAGGCGGCCGGCATCACCAACCTGGGCGGCGAGAACATAGCCCGGGGCCAGGCCGACGCCGCGGCGGTGATGGAGGCCTGGATGAACAGCGAGGGCCACAAGGCGAACATCCTGAACTGCGACTTCAAGACGCTGGGCGTCGGCGTCCACTTCGGGGCCGGCGGTCCCTGGTGGACCCAGGACTTCGGCTACTAGTCGCACAGCCGACGCGGCACAGACGACGAGGGGCTCCCATCCGGTGACCGGGTGGGAGCCCCTTAGTATGTCCCGATATCTGCTGTCCCGATATCTACGCGACTGGCTACGCGGCGAGGGCGGCGCGGCCGTGCGCGAAGACCTTCGCCGTCTCGGCCAGGCGGCGCCCGAGGTGCTCGGCGGTCGCCACGTCCGCCTTGTGGACGGCGTCCGGGCCCTCGTCGACGTTGGTCTGCGCGGCGGCACCCGCGAAGACGCCGAGGCGGTTGAGGTCGTGCTCGGAGCCCTCGCTGTTGTTCCAGCCCGGGTGCAGACCGAGGTTGATCCAGTGCATGCCGTGCTGCGCGGCGAGGATCTGGAAGAACTGCAGGGTGTGCAGCTTGTCGCCGCTCTTGGAGCCGGAGTTGGTGAAGCCGGCGGCCAGCTTGTCCTTCCAGTCCTGGCCGAACCAGCGCTTGGAGGTGGCCTCGGCGAAGACGTGGAAGGGTCCGGAGGCGGTGCCCATGTAGGTCGGGGAGCCGAAGACGATCGCGTCGGAGCGGTCGAGGACGGCCCACTCCTCGTCGGTGATCTCGGCGACGTTGATCAGATGCACCTCGGCCCCGGCCTCCTGCACACCGGCGCGGACGGCCTCGGCGAGGACGGCGGTGTGGCCGAAACCGGAGTGGTAGGCGATGGACACGATGGGACTGGTCACGATGGGTTCTCCTGGGATGCGCAGGTCACTGACGATGAGAAAAGGAAAGCACTAACTTCTAGTTAGTGCAACCTACCGGTTAGCGCTGCGTTCGAGTACGCTTGAATCATGGACATCACGCAGGAGCGCACGCCGGAGCGGGACCAGGACCTGCCTTTCGACGTGTTCGCCAAGGCCTGCCCGTCGCGGGGCACGCTGGAGCACATCACCGGCCGCTGGGGCGCCCTCACGCTCGGCGCGCTGCACGAGGGCTCGCTGCGCTTCAACGAGCTGCGCCGCCGGGTCGACGGCGTGAGCGAGAAGATGCTGTCCCAGACCCTGCACGCGCTGGAGCGCGACGGCCTGGTGCACCGCGAGGCCCAGCCGACCAACCCGCCCCGCGTGGACTACGAACTGACGCCGCTCGGCCAGGAGATGGCCACGCGGCTGCTCGGCCTCATCCACTTCCTGGAGGGCCGGATGGACGACGTGCTCGACGCACGCCGGCGCTACGACGAGACCCGCGGCGCCCTCTGACACTTCGGGCAGAAGTAGCTCGACCGGTTCATCCACGGCCGCCGGCGCATCGGCGTGCCGCACCGCTTGCAGGGCAGACCCTCACGGCCGTACGCGTCGAGCGAGCGGTCGAAGTAGCCGGACTCCCCGTTGACGTTGACGTACAGGCTGTCGAAGCTGGTGCCGCCGACCGCGAGGGCCGCGTTCATCACATCCCGTACGTGGCCCAGGAGTTCGGCCGTGCGCGGGCGCGTGAACCCGGCGGTCGGGCGCTCGTAGTGGATGCGGGCGCGCCAAAGCGCCTCGTCCGCATAGATGTTGCCGACGCCGCTGATCAACGACTGGTCAAGCAGGGCTCGTTTGATGGTGCTGCGCTTGCGGCGGAGGTTCTGGTGGAAGGCCTCGTCGTCGAAGAGCGGGTCCAGCGGGTCGCGGGCGATGTGCGCGATGACGTCGGGCAGACCGTCCTCGGTGTTGTCGTGCAACGACAGTCCGCCGAAGGTGCGTTGGTCGACGAAGCGCAGCTCGGTGCCGAGGCCGTCCGCGAACCTCACCCGGATCCTGAGGTGCTTCTCGTCGGGTGACTCGTGCGGCTGGACCAGGAGTTGGCCGCTCATGCCGAGGTGGGCAAGCACCGACTGGTTGGTGTCCTCCAGCGGCAGCCACAGATACTTGCCGCGCCTGCTGGGCACACCGATGCGATGGCCCTTGAGGCGGTGCGTGAAGTCGTCGGCACCGGCGATGTGCCGGCGTACGGCACGCGGGTGCAGCACCTCGGCCTCGGCGACAGCGCGGTGGGCGACCCACCGCTCCAGGCCTCGGCGTACGACCTCTACCTCGGGCAACTCGGGCATCGCATCCCCCGTGACAAGCCGGTGTATGAGCCGAGCGCCCGCCCCGGGGCGGGACGGGCGCTCGGTGTACTGCTCTGTTCGGTCAGGCGGAGGCGGACGCCTCGTCGGCATCCGCGTCGGCCTCGACGGCCTTCGCGGCGGCCTCCGCGGCAGCCTTGGCGCGCTCGTCCGCCGCGGCCCGGATGGACCGCCAGGCGGACTCGGCGGCCTGCTGCTCCGCCTCCTTCTTGCTGCGGCCGGTGCCGGTGCCGTACGAGACGCCTCCGACGCGGGCGGCAGCAGTGAAGGTCTTCTCGTGGTCGGGGCCGGTCTCCGAGACCTGGTACTCGGGGACACCGAGTCCTTCGGTCGCGGTGAGCTCCTGGAGACTGGTCTTCCAGTCCAGGCCGGCACCGAGGTTGGAGGACTTCTCGATCAGTGGGTCGAAGAGCCGGTGGACGAGTTCGCCCGCCGCGTCCAGACCCTGGTCGAGATAGACCGCGCCGATCACCGCTTCGAGGGTGTCGGCGAGGATGGATGCCTTGTCCCGGCCGCCCGTGCCCTCTTCACCGCGGCCGAGCCGGATGAAGGAGCCCAGGTCGAGCCCGCGGCCGACCTCCGCCAGCGCACGAGAGTTGACCACCGCGGCCCGCAACTTGGCCAGCTGGCCTTCGGGCAGGTCGGGGTGGGTGCGGTACAGCGTGTCCGTGACCACGAGGCCGAGGACGGAGTCCCCGAGGAACTCCAGGCGCTCGTTGGTCGGCAGACCGCCGTTCTCGTACGCGTAGGACCGGTGGGTCAGCGCACGCACCAGAAGGGCGGACTCGAGCTTGTACCCGAGCCGCCCTTCCAACAGCGTGTGGGACGAGGCCGTGTTCTCCGCAGAGTTCTTCTTCGGCGTGGACACAGTGCCTCTCACCAGCCGCTCAGACCTCGAGGACCTGGCGCTTGTTGTAGGTGCCGCAAGACGGGCACGCGATGTGCTGCAGCTTGGGCTCGTGGCAGCGCTCGCACGCAACCAGGGTGGGGACCGCAGCCTTCCACTGCGACCGGCGGTGGCGCGTGTTGCTGCGCGACATCTTCCGCTTCGGAACAGCCACGGCTACTTCTCCTGCTTCTCGTCGACGCCCGCTTCGGCGCCGCTCATCTCGTCCTTCTCGCCATCTTCGAGTGAACCGGCGAGTCCCTGCAGTGCCGCCCAACGGATGTCGACGGCGTCATGGTGGTGGTCCGGGTCGTCCGCCAGCCGGGCTCCGCACTCGGAGCACAGGCCGGGGCAGTCGTCCTGGCACACCGGCTGCATCGGCAGGGCAAGCACCACCGCGTCACGCAGCACTGGTTCGAGGTCGAACAGGCCGTCCTCGATGAAGAGCCTGTCCTCGTCTTCCTCGGCGTCGTCGGTCGGCTCCGCCTTGGGGCGGCCCCGATCGTCGGCGTCAGGGTACGAGAACATCTCCTGGAAGTCCGCTTCGAGCTCCAGCTCAAGCGGCTCCAGACACCTTACGCACTCCCCCTCGGCCTGTGCACGGGCGGTGCCTGTGACAAGCACCCCTTCCATGACCGACTCGAGCCGGAGTTCGAGCTCCACCGGAGCGCCTTCCGGCACTCCGACGACTCCCGCGATCCCCAGATCCTTGGGAGCGTCGATCTCACGGGTCAGGCGCTGCAGCGCACCGGGCCGCCGCCCCAGCTCGTGTGTGTCGAACACGAGAGGCTTGCGGTGGTCGAGGTGTGCGTTGGGAGCCATTCCTGCTTTCGATCTTCGAGCTCAGAGGGACGCCGCCCTTCGGTGTTCCCGGGCAGCGTTGATCGCGGACGTACGCGCGACCGAAGAGCCAGGATACTGGACCTTTCGCTCACGGCCCAATCCGGTGGTCCCGCGCTGGTTTCTTATTGGCCGCGGCCCTGCTCGTAGGCCCTCAGCTGCTCCGGCGTGATCATGCCGGTGTCGAAGAGGCTGGTCTCGTCGAGGGCGTACGACTGCTGGGCGTGCTGCGCCTGCTGCTGGGCCTGCTGCGCCTGTCCGGCGTCGTAGGCGGCCTGCTGGGCGTCGTAGCCCTGGTACGCGTACGGGTCGGCCTGCTGGTAGCCGTAGGGGTCCTGCTGCTGGGCGTAGGCCGGCTGCTGCGGGTAGCCGCCGCCGTAGGTGTCCTGCCGCTGGTAGCCGTAGGCGGGCTGCTGGTCGTACTGCTGCTGTTGCGGTACGACCGCCGCGGCCGGGGTGTCCTGTTCGGCCAGGGCCACGAGGTCGGCGAGGTAGTCGGCGTCGCTGGAGTGCTGGACGGTGCTGTCGTCGCCGGCGAGGGCGCCGAGGTCGTCGGTGGCGATCCGGCCGTGCAGCTTGGCGCGGCCCTTGCCGACGGCCTCCAGGGTCTTGGCGAGGACCGCCTCGAAGGCGCCGAGCTTGGTGTCGACGTAGGTGTCGGCGTCGCGGCGCAGGGTCTCGGGGTCGTGGCTGCGCTCGGGGGCGTCCTCGTCCTCGTAGCCCTGCTCGTCCAGGCCCGGGCCGGTGCCGAGGAGCTTCTCGCGGCCGCGGCCGACCGAGCCGAGGGTCTTGGTGAGGACGACCTCGAAGTTGGCCAGCTTGGAGTCGACGTAGTCGTCGGCCTCGGCGCGGACCTCCTCGGCCTCCCTGCGGGCCTCGCTGAGGATGCGGTCGGCCTCGGCCTGGGAGCGGCGGGCGACCTCGGTGTCGGAGATCAGGGAGCCGCGCTCGGCGTGCGCGCCGGAGATGATCCGCTCGGCCTCCTGGCGGGCCTGCTCGACCATCGACTCGCGGTCGCCGATCAGCTCCTGGGCCTGGGCGAGGGAGTCGGGCAGCGCGGCCCGGACCTCCTCCAGCATCGCGAGCAGTTCGGCGCGGTTGACCACGCACGAGGCCGACATGGGCATCGACCGGGCGCCGGAGACCGCGGCGACGATCTCGTCGAGCTTCTTCTGCACGTCCACCTGTGCTCGCCACTCTCTACAGCTGTGTTGGAGACGGACGGGACGACTGTAGCCCCATCAGTCCTTGCGCAGGCGCTCGTTGAGGGCCTCCAGGACGACCGGCGGCACCAGGTGGGCGATGTCGCCGCCCCAGGTGGCGACCTCCTTGACGAGCGAGGAGGACAGGAAGCTGTAGGTGGGGTTGGTGGGGACGAACAGGGTCTCCACGCCGGACAGCCCGTTGTTCATCTGGGCCATCTGGAGTTCGTAGTCGAAGTCGCTGACCGCGCGCAGGCCCTTGACGATCGCGGGGATGTCGCGCTGCTTGCAGTAGTCGACGAGGAGGCCGTGGAAGGACTCGACCTTCACGTTCCCGTACTCGGCGGTGACCTCGCGGATCAGCTCGATCCGCTCCTCGACCTCGAACAGGCCCTTCTTGGACTTGTTGATCATGACCGCGACATAGACCTCGTCGTACAGACGGGAGGCGCGGGAAATGATGTCGAGATGTCCGTTGGTGATGGGGTCGAACGACCCGGGACAGACGGCGCGGCGCACTTGAGATCCCTCGCTCTCCGGTCCGGTCATCGTGCGTCTTCGCACGTAGAGGCGGCGCGACCGTACCAAAACGTTCCCTCGCCGTAACGACGGGACCGGAGTGCTTCAAAACCCTCCGGCCACCCGAATTCACCGCCTCTGGTGCTGCGCTCCACGGTGACGAGCGCCTCCGCCGCGAGCCAGCCCCCCGAACGGAGTGTGAGGAGAATCTCCCGAAGATCGTGATCCGTGACTCGGTACGGCGGGTCCAGGAAGACGATGTCGTACGGCTCGGCCGGCGCCGGCTGCTGGATGATCTGCTCCGCCTTGCCCGCCCGGACCTCGGCGCCGGGGAGACCGAGGCTCTTGACGTTCTCGCGGATGGTGCGGGCGGCGCGGGCGTCGGCCTCGACGAGGAGGGTGTGGCTCGCGCCGCGGGAGAGGGCTTCGAGGCCGACGGCGCCTGAGCCGGCGTAGAGGTCGAGGACGCGCTCGCCGTCCAGAGGGCCGCCCAGGAGGGACTGCCAGGTGGAGAGGAGACCTTCGCGTGCGCGGTCGGAGGTGGGGCGGGTGCCGTTGCCTGGCGGCACGGCCAGTCGACGTCCGCCGGCTGCGCCGGCGATCACGCGGGTCATCTTCGGTCCTTGGTTGTGGGCGGCTTCAGGTTCAGTGTGGCTGGTCGCGCAGTTCCCCGCGCCCCTAGGGGGTCTTCCTCAGCCCTTTTCCAAGTACTGCTCTCTTTCCTCGTCCAGAAGGGCGTCGAGTGCTGTCCGCAGTCCAGGAAGCGCCGACAGGTCCGGATCCGCCTCCACCACCGCCACCGCCTCCTCCCGCGCCTCCGCGATGACCTCCTCGTCCTCGATGACGGCGAGGACCTTCAGGGAGGTGCGGGCGCCCGACTGGGCCTGGCCCAGGACGTCGCCCTCGCGGCGCTGCTCCAGGTCGATGCGGGAGAGCTCGAAGCCGTCCAGTGTCGACGCGACCGCGTTCAGCCGCTGGCGGGCGGCGCTGGCCTCCGGCATCTCCGTGACCAGGAGGCAGAGGCCCGCCGCGGAGCCTCGGCCCACCCGGCCGCGGAGCTGGTGGAGCTGGGAGACGCCGAACCGGTCGGCGTCCATGATCACCATCGCGGTGGCGTTGGGGACGTTGACACCGACCTCGATGACCGTGGTGGCGACCAGGACATGGGTCTCGCCGGCGGCGAAGCGGCGCATGACCGCGTCCTTGTCGTCGGGATGCATGCGGCCGTGCAGCACCTCGACCCGCAGGCCCTTCAGCGGGCCCTTGGTGAGCTGGTCGGCGACGTCCAGGACGGCCAGCGGCGGGCGCTTCTCGGCCTCGTCCTCGGCGGACTTGCGGGCCTTCTTCGCGTCAGCGGGTTCGTCGATGGCGTCCCCGATGCGGGGGCAGACGACGTACCCCTGATGGCCGTTCTCCACCTCCTCGCGCACGCGTTCCCAGGCGCGGGCCAGGAAGTGGGGCTTGTCGGCGGCCGGGACGACATGGCTGGCGATCGGGGAGCGGCCGGCCGGGAGCTGGTCGAGGACCGAGGTCTCCAGGTCGCCGAAGACCGTCATCGCGACCGTGCGCGGGATGGGCGTGGCCGTCATCACGAGGAGGTGCGGGGGCTGTTTGCCCTTGCCGCGCAGGGCGTCGCGCTGCTCGACGCCGAAGCGGTGCTGTTCGTCGACGACGACCAGGCCGAGGTCGTGGAACTGGACCTTGTCCTCGATCAGCGCGTGCGTGCCGATGACGATGCCGGCCTCGCCGGTGATGAGGTCGAGCAGGGCCTGTTTCCGGGCGGCCGCTCCCATGGAGCCGGTCAGCAGCACCACCTTGGTGGCGTGCTCGGCCCCGCCCAGCATCCCGCCCTCGGCGAGTTCGCCCATCATCTCGACGACCGAGCGGTGGTGCTGCTGGGCGAGGACCTCGGTGGGCGCGAGCATGGCGGCCTGACCGCCCGCGTCGACGGTGGCGAGCATGGCGCGCAGGGCCACCATGGTCTTCCCGCTGCCCACCTCTCCTTGCAGCAGCCGGTGCATCGGATGCTCCGTCGCCAGGTCGTCGAAGATCTCCTTCGAGACCTTCTGCTGGCCCTCCGTGAGGGTGAACGGGAGGCGGTCGTCGAAGGCCGACAGGAGGCCGTCCGGCTTGGGGCGGCGGGCCACCGCCGGGAGCTGGGCGTCGGCGTGGCGGCGGCGGGCGAGGGCGACCTGGAGGACGAAGGCCTCGTCCCACTTGAGGCGGGAGCGGGCGTCGTCGATGTCGGCCTTGGTGTGCGGGCGGTGGATCTTGAGGAGGGCCTCGGGGAGGGAGACCAGGCCGCGGCCTTCTCGCAGGGAGTCCGGGAGGGGGTCGACCGCCTCCTGGGCGCTGGGCAGGACCGTCTGGATGGCCTTGCCGATCTTCCAGGACTCCAGCTTGGCCGTGGCGGGGTAGATCGGGATGAGGGCGCCGGCCCAGGTCACGACGGCTTCTTCCGAGTCGCCGCGCAGCAACTCGTACGCCGGATGCGCCAGTTGGAGCCGGCGGTTGAAGACGGAGACCTTGCCCGCGAACAGCGCGCGGGTGCCCGGCAGGAGCTCCTTGTGGGGCTTGTGGACGCCGTTGCCGAAGAAGACCAGTTGGAGGCGGCCGTTGCCGTCCGTGATGGTCACTTCGAGGCGCTGGCCCTTGCCTCGCGGGGCCTTGGCGGAGGCGAAGGTGTGCAGGCGGGCGTCGGCGACCATCGCCACCACCGTGACGTGCTCGTCCATGGGGAGGTCGGCCAGGTGCGTGAGCTGGCCCCGCTCCTCGTATCTGCGCGGGTAGTGGTGCAGGAGGTCGCCGACGGTGTGCAGGCCGAGGTGCTCGGCCATCACCTTCGCGGTGGGTGGGCCGAGCACCTTTTTCAGTGGTTCCTCGAGTGCGGGCACGAGATCCATTGCACACCACGTCACTGACAATGCCGTATACGTCTTGCGAAACACCTGGTCAGGCGGGCTGTTCCGGCTTTAGGATGGCGCGCCTCCGGCCATCCCTTCCGCGGTCACCGCCCCACCGGGACCGCCCGACCCCGCGCCGTAGACCGTCCCCCGCCCACGGCGCCGTTGCGATGGACTCCCAGACCTCACCGTCATCCCAGGCTTCTCCGTCCCACACCTTCCAGGTCGACCTGCGTGGTCTGGTGGACCTGCTCTCCCATCACCTCTACTCCAGTCCGAAGGTCTATCTGCGCGAGCTGCTGCAGAACGCCGTGGACGCCGTCACCGCGCGCCGGGCCGAACAGCCGGGCGCCCCGGCGGAAGTGCGGCTGTACACGGCGGGCGGCACCCTGCGGGTCGAGGACTCCGGCGTGGGGCTCACCGAGACCGACGTGCACGAACTGCTGGCCACCATCGGCCGCAGCTCGAAGCGGGCCGAGGGCATCCAGGAGGCGCGGTCCGAGTTCCTCGGGCAGTTCGGCATCGGGCTGCTCGCCTGTTTCGTGGTGGCCGAGCGGATCCGGGTGGTCAGCCGCAGCGCCCGTACGCCGGACGCGGCGCCGGTGGAGTGGACGGCCAGTGATGACGGTTCGTACACCGTGCGGACGCTGGCGCCCGAGGCCCGGCCCGAGCCCGGCACCACCGTGCACCTGACGGCCCGGGCGGGGGCCGGGGAGTGGCTGGCGCCCGAGCGGGTGCTGGCGCTGGCGCGGGACTTCGGCGCGCTGCTGCCGTACGACGTGCGGGTGGACGGCGAGGCAGTCACCGAGCTGCCGGCGCCCTGGGACCGGTCGTACCCCTCCCCCACCGGCCGGAGGGCGGCCCTGGCGCGGCACTGCCATGACCTGTTCGGGTTCACCCCGCTGGACTCGATCGAGCTGAACGTGCCGCTGGCGGGTGTCCGCGGGGTGGCGTACGTCCTGCCCTCGGCCGTCAGTCCGGCGCAGCGGGCCACGCATCGCGTCCACCTGAAGGGGATGCTGCTGACCGAGCGGGCCGAACAGCTGCTGCCGGACTGGGCGTTCTTCGTGCGGTGCGTGCTCGACACGGACAGTCTGCGGCCCACCGCGTCGCGGGAGGCGCTGTACGAGGACGAGACGCTGGCCGCCGTACGGGAGGCGCTGGGGGAAAGAATTCGGTCCTGGCTGACGGGGCTCGCCGCGGGCGATCCGGAACGGCTGGCGGCGTTCTTGTCGGTGCACCACCTGGGCGTGAAGTCGCTGGCGCGGCACGACCCGGAGATGCTGCGCACGATGCTGCCGTGGCTGCCCTTCGAGACGACCGACGGGCAGCTGTCCCTGGAGGAGTTCGCGCGCCGGCACCGGGTCGTGCACTTCACGCGGACCGTCGAGGAGTTCCGGCAGGTCGCGCCGATCGCGTCCGCGCAGGGCATCGGGGTGGTCAACGGCGGTTACACGTACGACAGCGACCTGGTCCAGGCGCTGCCGTCGGTGCGGCCGGGGACGGTGGTGGCGGAGCTGGACGCGGACACCGTGACCGCGCATCTGGACGCCGTCGACCCGGCGGAGGAGCTGGCGCTGGCCGACTTCCTGGCCGCCGCGCGGGCCACGCTCGACCCGCTGGGCTGTGACGTCGTCCTGCGCGCCTTCCACCCGCTCACCGTGCCCGCCCTGCACCTGGACGACCGCGCCGCCCGCCATGAGCAGGCCCGCGCCGACGCCGAGGCGCAGGCGGACGACCTGTGGGCGGGCATCCTCGGCTCGCTGCGCGGCACCGCGCCCCGCGCGCGTCTGGTGCTCAACCACCTCAACCCGCTGATCCGGCGGATCAGTTCGCTGCGCGAGCCGGAACTGATCGGCACCGCCACGGAGTCCCTGTACGGGCAGGCGCTGCTGATGGCGCAGCGGCCGCTCAGGCCCGCGGACTCGGCGTTGCTGAACCGGGCCTTCATCGGACTGCTGGAGTGGGCGACGAACGGCGAGGAGGGGCACTGATGGGGGAGATCGCGGACTTCGACGCACTGCGCCGGGCGATGGCGGAGAACGGCGAGCAGCCGGAGGGCCCCGCCCGCAACGCGCGCGCGGAGCAGCTGCTGGCCGAGGCCGAGAGGCTGAACATCCCGCTCGCGGTGATCGAGGCGCTCGGACACCAGCTGAAGGTCTACAACTACAGCTCCGAGAAGGACAAGATGTTCGTCCCCTTCGCGCGTCTGCTGCGCATGTGGGACGAGCGGCCCGAGGACTTCGACGAGTACGAGACCCATTCACTGCACTGGGTCTTCAAATGGATGTCGTCCGGGATGCTCGACCAGCCGCACATCCCGCTCGCCTCCATAGAGAAGTGGCTCGGCGAGATGGAGCACCGCTACCGGCTCGCCGGGCACTCCGAACGGGCGGTGCGCAGCGTCGAGTTCACCGTGGCCGCGCATGTCGGGGACACCGCGCGCGCGGAGCGTGCGTTCACGGCGTGGCTGGCCGCCGACCGGGACGCCATGGCCGACTGCCACGCGTGCGAGCTGGACGCGCAGGGCTGGTGGCGGGCGGAGCAGGGCCGGGACGCGGAGGCGCTGCGGCTGTGGGCGCCGGTCCTGGAGGGCGAGTTCACCTGCGCGCACGAGCCGCACACGGTCCTCGCCTCCTCCCTGGTCCCGCTGCTGAGGCTGGGCCGCCTGGACGAGGCGCGGGCCAACCATCTGCGGGGCTTCCGGCTGGTGCGGGCCATGGAGAGCATGCGCTCCGCGTACGCCGACCATGTGGAGTTCTGCGCGCTGACCGGCAACGAGGCCCGCGGTCTGGAGCTGCTCGCGGAGCGCCCGGCGTACTTCACGGACACCGGGCATCCGCGCGGCAAGCTGGAGTTCCTGAGCGTGGTCACGCTGCTCATGGACCGGCTGACCGGCCTCGGCCTGGGCGACCGCCAGGTGCCGGGACCGGCCGGCCGGACGTGGACGGCCCGCGAACTCGCGGCACACGCGCGTGCGGAGGCCCTGGACCTGGCCGGCCAGTTCGACCGGCGCAACGGCACGACGTACGTCAGCGACCGGGCACGCGCGCGGATGGCGCAGGAACCGCTGGTCGAACGGCTGCCGTTGGGCGTGCGCGCCGCCCGCCAGGCCACCGCGCCGGCCGCTGCGCCTCCGCCCGCCACACCGGAAAACGACCTCACCGCCCTGATCGCCGAGGCGCGCCGCCTCTCCGACGGCCTCCAGCCGAACGCCGTGGAGGCGTGGGCGGCGGTCGCGCGGGCCGCGGAGGGCGTCGAGCTCGACCCACGCGACCAGGCGGAGGTCGTCGACCACCGGGCGATGGACCTGGGCCCCGCGGGCCTCGACCTGTTCGAGCAGGCCGCGGAGCTCTACGCGGCGGCGGGCGATCCAGGAGAGGCGCTGGCGGCACGCACGCGTGGGGCGTTCATGCGGGCCCTCGCCGGTGACGTGGAGGGCGCGCTGGCCGCGGTCGCGGGGCCGTACGACGAGGCCCTCGCCCTGTACGCCGAGGACGGCACCGGCGTACGGCAGACGGCGTCGGTGCTGATGGGGCGGGCGCGGATCCTGCTGCGGCGGGTGCAGGCGGCCGAGGAGGAGGGCGCCGTGCCGGCGTCGGTGCTGGCCGAGGCGGAGGCCGCCGTCCGGGAGGTGCTCGCGCTCGTCGACGGGCGGGCCGGCGAGGACGTCCGGCTCGGCGCGCGGGACGCCGAGGCGCGGGCCATGCTCGCGGAGCTGGCGGCGTACGCCGGGGACCTGCCGAGGGCCGCCGGGCTGTTCGCGCGGGCCGCGGAGGGGTTCGTGGCGGCGGGGCTGCCGTGGTTCGCGGTGGAGTACCAGGCCAGGCTGGCCGGGCTCGCGCACCATCTCGGCGACATCGGGCAGGCCGAGTGGGCGCTGCGGGCGGCCCTGACGCACGGCGAGCCGTATCTGGAGGCCACCGGACGGGCCCAGCTGCACCTCCAGCTCGCCGAGGTGCTCGGCGGCACCGGACAGCCGGAGGAGGCCGCCGAGCAGGCCCTGGAGGCGGCGCACTGGGCCGACGAGGCGGGTGCAGGACCCACGCTCGGCGCCTGGGCGCGGCATCTGCTCGGCGGGTTCCTGCTGCGGCAGGGCCGGTGGGCCGAGGCGGCGGCGGTGCTGGAGTCGGCGCTGCCCGACCTGAGCGTCGACACCCACGGCGACGCCGCGGTCGTCCAGGCGCAGTGGTGGCTCGGCGACTGTCTGAGCGAGCTCGGCGAGCACCGGGAGGCCGCCGAGCACCGCCTCCGGGCCGCCGAGCTGGCCCGGCAGTGGCCCGAACAGCAGGACCACGCGACGCTGGCCCACCTCGCCGGCGAGTCCCTCGGCGAGGCCGGGCTGCCCGACGAGGCCGACCGGGCGTACACACGCGCGGGCGAGCTGTGGCGCGAGGTCGGTGACGTGCACGGCCTGGTCCGCTCGCTGCGCGCCCGCGCGTGGCTGGCGCTGCGCGCGGAGGGCGGGCAGGACGAGGCCCGGGAGCTGATGGCGGAGGCGGTGCGGGAGTGCGGGGAGGCGCTGGGCGCGGACTCCGTGGCCGACGAGGCCCGCCAGCGGCTCGTCGCCGAACTCGGGCACACCCATCGGCAGTACGGCGACCTGCTCGCCCGTTCGGCCGCCGAGGACGCCGAGGACGAGACGATCCAGGCCGCCCTGGAGGACGCTCTCGCCCAGATGACCGAGGCCATCGTGGTGTTCGCGTCGCTCGGCGACGACGCCCTGCACAGCCGCACCGGCGCCGAGCTCGCCGCGGGCTGGCTGGAGGCCGACCTCAGCCGCCCCGACCGCGCGGCGGCACGCGCGCGTGCGGTGCTGGCGGCGTACGAGGACTACGAGCCGTACGAGGCCCGTGGGGCGTACGACGAGGGCGAGGACGACGAGACGGCGCAGGCGCGCTGCGCGGAGGCCCAGCAGATGCTCCAGGTGCTGGACGACTGACAGGTGCTGGACGACCAGGGCGTCCCCGAACAACCCCCGACACCCGCCGGCGACCCGCTACTCGACCCCGATGAGGAGCAGCGCCCCCTGTCGCCCGCCCCGGTACACCACCGTGTCGACGGCGAGGTACGCCTCACGCACGCGTGCTTCGAGGTGGTCGGCGATGGAGTCGGGGGCGTCGTCGCCGAGGACGAGGGTCACGAGTTCGCCGCCCGCCGACAGCATGCGGTCCAGGACGGTCTCGGCGGCGGAGGTGATGTCGGAGCCGATCACGGCCACGTCGCCGTCGATGAGGCCGAGGACGTCGCCCGCCTCACAGATGCCGGCCAGGGTCCAGGACTGGCGTTCGGCGACGGCGATCTCGGCGTAGCGGGTGGCGCCGGCGGCCGAGGTCATCGAGACGACGTCCTCGTCGAAGCGGCGGCCGGGTTCGTGCACGGCGAGCGCGGCGATGCCCTGGACCGCGGAGCGGGTCGGGATCAGGGCGACCCGGATGCCCTCGGTGCGGGCCTGCTCGGCCGCGGCGGCCGCGGTGTGGCGCAGGTCGGCGTCGTTGGGCAGCAGCACGACCTCGCGCGCGTGGGCCCGTCGTACGGCCTCGACGATCTCTCCGCTCGCGGGCGGCTCCCCGGGGCGCGCGAGCACGGTGGTGGCGCCCGCCTCCGTGTAGAGCCCGGCCAGCCCCTCGCCGGGCACGACGGCGACGACCGCCCGCTGCACCCGCTCCCGGGGCGGCCGCTCGCCCCCGCGCGTGTGGACGTCATCGAGCGCGAAGTGCGTGATCCGGATCCGGTACGGCCGCCCGGCCTCGACGCCCGCCTCCACGGCCGCGCCCGCGTCGTCGACATGCACATGGACGTTCCACAGCCCGTCGCCCCCGACGACGACGAGCGAGTCCCCCAGGGCGTCGAGGCGGGTCCGCAGCCGGTCCACGGCCGCGTCCTCGGCCTCCAGGAGGTAGATCACCTCGAACGCGGGTCCGCCGGCTTCCGCAGGCACGTCCGCGCACTCGTCCACGGCGACCATGGCCGCCGTGTCGGAAACGGCGTCCACGCGCGTGTGCCCGGCGGAAGCAGCCGCCACCATCCTGGGCGCCTCCCCGGTGAACGTCTCCACCAGCGCCCCGAGCACCGCCACCAGCCCCCGGCCACCCGCGTCGACCACCCCGGCCCGCTCCAGGACCGCCAGCTGCCCCGGGGTCGCCACGAGCGCCGCCCGAGCCCCTTCGTAGGCGGCCCGCGCGACCGCCCCGCAGTCGCCCTCGCTCCCCTCGGCGGCGTCGGCCGCGGCCGAGGCGACGGACAGGACCGTGCCTTCCACCGGGTGGGCCACGGCCTCGCGCGCGGAGTCGGCCGCGCGCCGCAGGGCGAGGCGGAGACCGGTCCCGTCGGTGTGAGACGCCTCACTGTCGTCGGCGAGGACCTGGGCCATGCCACGCAACAGCTGGGCGAGGATCGTCCCGGAGTTCCCGCGGGCCCCTATGAGGGCGCCGTGCGCCATCGCGCGGACCGCGTCGGCCAGCGAGGGCCGGCCGTTCTCGTCGTAGGCGGTGAAGACGGCCTCCACGGCCGCCGCCGCGGACTCCGCCGTCAGATACAGGTTGGTGCCGGTGTCGCCGTCGGCCACCGGGTAGACATTGATCGCGTCGATCTCCTCGCGCGCCCGCCCGAGCGCCTGCAGCGCGAGACCGCACCAGGTGCGCACCGCGAGAGCATCGAAGAATGTCTGCGGCACCTGCGCCACCTGCGCCTCCTTGGACTGCTGGACGTGGACGCAGCGTAGACCCCGGGGAGGTGTTCACCGGAAGAGGGCCGGGAGCAGGGCCCTGAGCAGCCATGGTAGTTTCGTTCTACTGGCGCAGTCGTTGTATGCTGCTCCGGTTGCCCGATCCGATCGGGCCATTCCCCTGGCAGCGCCACTCAGATCTCTGATCCTACGATCTCGATCCCGGCTTGCCGGGATCCAACCGTAAGTGCATCTGAAGTCTTTGGAGTGACCCGTGGCTGCCAACTGCGACGTCTGCGGCAAGGGGCCGGGCTTCGGCAACAACATCTCGCACTCGCACCGCCGTACGTCCCGTCGCTGGAACCCGAACATCCAGCGCGTCCGTACTGTGGTCGGCGGGACGCCGAAGCGCGTGAACGCTTGCACCTCGTGCATCAAGGCCGGCAAGGTCTCGCGCTGACGCACAGCTAAGCGCGCGGCCACTGCTGGTTCGCTGCACTGAGCCGGTCCACCGAGAGGTGGGCCGGCTTTTTGCCGTGCCCGCGCGCTATCGGAAGCGCCACCCATGGTCGACGGGGCCGATCCCGCCCCCCAGCGCGAACCCGCCCTTGATCGCCCCGGTGACGTACTCCTTGGCCGCCGCGACCGCCTCCGGCACGGACCGCCCCTTCGCCAGCTCCGACGCGATCGCCGAAGCCAGCGTGCAGCCCGTCCCGTGCGTGTGCCGGTTGTCGTGGCGCGGTGCCCGCAGCCAGTGCTCCTCGGCCCCGTCGGTCAGCAGATCGACGGCGTCCCCGGTCAGGTGACCGCCCTTGATGAGCACCCACTTCGGACCGTACGCCAGCACGGCCTCGGCGGCCCGCCGCAGGTCCCCCTCGGACTCGACCCGCACCCCGGTCAGCTGGGCCACCTCGTCGAGGTTCGGGGTCGCCACGGTCGCTGCCGGGAGCAGTCGGGTGCGCACCGACTCCAGCGCGGAGGCGGCCAGCAGCGAGTCGCCGTGCTTCGACACCCCGACCGGGTCGACGACCGCCGGGGCGTCCGTCCCGGCGAGCAACTCGGCCACCGCCTCGACGAGTTCGGCCGAGGCCAGCATGCCGGTCTTCACGGCCTGTACGCCGATGTCGTCGACGACACTGCGGTACTGGGCCCGCACGACGTCCACGGGCAGCGGCCAAGCCCCTTGCACACCCAGGGAGTTCTGCGCGGTGACGGCGGTGACGACGCTCATGCCGTGCACGCCGAGCGCGAGCATCGTCTTCAAGTCGGCCTGGATTCCGGCCCCTCCGCCGGAGTCGGAGCCCGCGACCGTCAGCACGCGGGGCGGCTTCACGACTCGATGTCCCCGAAGTGGTCCCAGCCGCCCTTGCTCGTCCACGGCGCCCCGTCGACCGTCACCTGGGGCAGCGCCGAGGGGTTGAGGACCTCGCCGATGACCTTCCAGCGGGCGGGCAGCTTCACGTCCGGCGGGAAGGTGGCCACGATCGCGTGGTCCTCTCCCCCGGTCAGCACCCACTGCATGGGGTCGACGCCGACGGCCTGACCGATGTCGTTCATCTGGGACGGGATGTCGATCGCGCCGGAACGGATGTCGATGCGGACCTTGCTGGCCTCGGCGATGTGGCCGAGGTCGGCGATCAGCCCGTCGCTGACGTCGCACATGGCGGTCGCGCCGAGGCCCGCCGCCGCCGGTCCCGCGTGATACGGCGGCTCGGGGCGCCGGTGCGCCTCCACGAAGGCCCGCGGCGAGCGGAAACCGCGCGACAGCACCGCGTACCCGGCCGCGGACCAGCCCAGCCAGCCCGTCACGGCCACGAGGTCGCCGGGCTGCGCGCCGGCCCGCGTGACGGGCTCCTGGTTGCGCAGATCGCCGAGCGCGGTGATCGACACCATGATCGAGTCGCCCCGTACGACATCTCCGCCGACCACCGAGGCGCCCGCGACCTGGCACTCGTCGCGCAGGCCGTCCATGAGCTCGCTCGGCCAGGTCACCGGGAGTTCTGCCGGGACGACCAGGCCGAGCAGCAGGGCCGTCGGCACGGCGCCCATGGCGGCGATGTCCGCGAGGTTCTGTGCGGCGGCCTTGCGGCCCACGTCGTAGGCCGTGGACCAGTCCCGGCGGAAGTGCCGCCCCTCCAGGAGGATGTCGGTGCTGGCCACGACCCGGCGGTCGGGAGCGGCCACCACCGCGGCGTCGTCGCCGGGGCCGACCCGGACCGCCGGGGTCGTGGTGAGACGGGAGGTGAGCTCCCTGATGAGCCCGAACTCCCCGAGCTCACCAACAGTGCCCTTCATTGCCCTTTCGCCCCTTCTGTGCCTTGCCGTGCCCGGTCGCGCGTGACCAGTGTCCTCGATACGGTCGAAGTGACCGTCAACTTCTGCCATGTCTGCACCCCGGCGCGGGCGTCCGCGCCCCCACAGGTCTCCCCGCGGCGAGCGGCGACGCGATACCGTGGCGTTCCTTTTCCCCACATGATCCTCGTGGCCGCCCTGGAGGTTCCGTGGTACAGGCGTACATCCTGATCCAGACGGAGGTCGGCAAAGCGTCGACCGTCGCCGAGACGATCAGCAAGATTCCTGGGGTGATCCAGGCCGAGGACGTGACAGGACCTTATGACGTGATCGTGCGGGCCCAAGCGGACACCGTCGACGACCTCGGCCGGATGGTGGTCGCGAAGGTCCAGCAAGTGGACGGCATCACGCGCACCCTGACCTGCCCGGTCGTCCATCTGTAGCCCCCGTCTACCCTTGGCCGGTGAACTCTCTCCGTCACCGGCTCATCGGCCTGCCCGCGCTCACCCTGTTGATCACCGCCGCGGGCTGCTCATCTGCAGACGACAGCGCGTCGGCGGCGGTTCCCTCGCCGGGCACGAAGGTCGCGAAGCTCTGCGAGGATCTGGACCGGGAGCTGCCGTCGAAGGTCGACGGCCAGGACCGCCGTGACCCCGAGCCCGCTTCCGAGCTGACGGCGGGCTGGGGCGACCCGGCGATCATACTGCGGTGCGGTGTCACCAAGCCCGCGAAGATGACCGATCCGGAGGCCGACGGGGCCGAGGTCAACGGGGTCGGGTGGCTGCTGGAGAAGCAGGGCGACGGGGCGTTCCGGTTCACCACGACGCTGCGCACGGCGTACGTCGAGGTGACGATCCCGAAGAACCGCACCGCCGACGGCGCCGCGGCCCTCGTGGACCTGGCCGCCCCCATCAAGAAGGCGATCCCCGAAGGGATCGCCGACTAGAGGAGCGCGAGCCGGGAGCTCAGCGCAGGCCCGTCGACCTGCGCAGGGCCGCCTGGATCAGCCGGTCCACCAGCTCCGGGTAGCCGATCCCGGTCGCCTGCCACATCTGCGGGTACATCGAGATCGGCGTGAAGCCCGGCATCGTGTTGATCTCGTTGATCACGAACTCGCCGTCCTCGGTGAGGAAGAAGTCCGCTCGGACCAGCCCCTCGCAGGAGGCCGCGTCGAAGGCGTCCACCGCGAGCCGCTGCACCTCGGCGGTCTCCTCCGGCGTCAGCGGCGCCGGTACGAGGCCCGGGGTGGAGTCGATGTACTTGGCCTCGAAGTCGTAGTACGCGTGCGCGTCCGGCGGCGGGATCTCCGCGGGCACCGAGGCACGCGGGCCGTCCTCGAACTCCAGGACGCCGCACTCGATCTCCCGGCCGCGCAGCGCCGCCTCGACGAGGATCTTCGGGTCGTGCCGCTGGGCCTCGGCGATCGCCTCGTCGAGCCCGGACAGGTCGTCGACCTTGGTGATGCCGATCGAGGAACCCGCGCGCGCGGGCTTCACGAACAGCGGCCAGCCGTGCTCGCCGGCGAAGTCGACGATCTTCTTGCGGGCGGCCGGCTCGTCCTGCTCCCACTCACGGGGCCGGATCACCACGTACGGACCGACGTTGAGCCCGAAGGAGGTGAACACCCGCTTCATGTACTCCTTGTCCTGGCCGACGGCCGAGGCGAGCACGCCCGAGCCGACGTACGGGACACCGGAGAGCTCCAGCAGACCCTGAAGGGTGCCGTCCTCGCCGTAGGGGCCGTGCAGGACGGGGAAGACGACGTCGACCTCACCGAGCGCCTTGGGCACCGATCCCGGTTCGCTGTACACGACTTCGCGGTTCGCGGGGTCGACGGGGAGCACCACGCCGCCCTCGTGCGACTCGGCCAGCTCGTCGACGTTGGGCGTACGGCGGTCGGAGATCGCCATGCGGTCCGGTTCGTCGGCGGTGAGCGCCCAACGGCCGTCCTGGGTGATGCCGATCGGCAGGACGTCGTACTTGGTCCGGTCGATGGCCTTCAGTACGGCGCCGGCGGTGACCACGGAGATCCCGTGTTCGGAGCTGCGCCCGCCGAACACGACGGCCACGCGCGGCTTGCGAGACGGCTGCTCAGGGCTCTGGGGGAGGTTCTCGGTGCTCATATCGCGTTGAGAGTACCCGTTGGTAGAGCCCCGATACAGCGTGGCCGGAGTGGCGTCGTGTCAGCGTCGCTCAGCGTCGTTCGGGCTTCGCGCTGCGCGACATCAGCTCCTTGACGGCGACCACCGGAGGCTTGCCCTCGTGCACGATGGCGACGACCGTCTCGGTGATCGGCATGTCGACGCCGTGCCTGCGGGCCAGATCCAGCACGGACTCACAGGACTTGACGCCCTCGGCGGTCTGCTTGGTGACCGCGATGGTCTCCTGGAGGGTCATGCCCTTGCCGAGGTTGGTGCCGAAGGTGTGGTTGCGCGAGAGCGGCGAGGAGCAGGTCGCCACCAGGTCGCCGAGACCGGCGAGCCCGGCGAAGGTGAGCGGGTCGGCGCCGAGCGCGACACCGAGCCGCGCGGTCTCCGCGAGGCCGCGCGTGATGAGCGAGCCCTTGGCGTTGTCGCCGAGCCCCATGCCGTCCGCGATGCCGACGGCGAGCCCGATGACGTTCTTCACCGCGCCGCCGAGCTCACAACCGACCACGTCCGTCTCGGTGTACGGCCTGAAGTAGGGCGTGTGGCAAGCGGACTGGAGTTTCTGCGCGACCGCCTCGTCGGTGCACGCGACCACCGCGGCGGCCGGCATCCGGGCGGCGATCTCGCGCGCCAGGTTGGGTCCGGTGACCACGGCGACGCGGTCCTGCCCCACCTTCGCGACGTCCTCGATCACCTCGCTCATCCGCATGGCGGAGCCGAGCTCGACGCCCTTCATCAGCGACACGAGGACGGTGTCCGGCGCGAGCACCGGCACCCACTCGGCGAGGTTGCCGCGCAACGTCTGCGAGGGGACGGCGAGAACGGTGAAGTCGGCATCGCGCGCGGCCTCGGCGGCGTCCGTCGTCGCCCGCAGGTTCACCGGGAGTTCGACGCCGGGAAGGTAGTCCGGGTTCGTACGCGTGGAGTTGACCGCTTCCGCGAGTTCGGCGCGGCGGCCCCACAGGGTGACCTCGCAGCCCGCGTCGGCGAGGACCATGCCGAAGGCGGTGCCCCACGATCCGGTACCGAAGACAGCCGCCTTGACGGTCGTGCTCACTTGGCGCTCTCCTCCTCGCGGCCGGCCTCGGCCTGACTCCGCCGGCGCTGCTCGATCCGCTCCTTGCGCGGGTCGTAGGGCGTGGCGGGCGCCTTCTCGCCGCGGATCTCCTCCAGCTGGCGGGTGACGGCGGCCATGATGACCTCGGTGGCGTCCTTCAGGAGGTCCGGGGTCATCTCCTTGTCGTAGAACGGCGTCAGGTCCACCGGCGGCCCCGCGAGGACCCGCGAGGTCTTGCGCGGAAGGAGGTTGAGCTTTTTGGCGTACGGGGGCAGCAGTTCGTTGGCGCCCCACTGCGCGACCGGGATCACCGGGCACTTGGTCTGCAGGGCCACCCGCGCGGCACCGGTCTTGCCGGTCATCGGCCACTGCGCGGGGTCCCGGGTGATGGTGCCCTCGGGATAGAACGCGACGCACTCACCGCGCTCCACGGCGTCGATCGCGGCGCGGAAGGCGCTCAGCGCGTCCGTGGTCTCGCGGTAGACGGGGATCTGTCCGGTGCCGCGCATGAAGGCACCGACGAATCCCTTCTTGAAAAGTCCGCTCTTCGCGAGGAATCGCGGAACGCGGCCGGTGTTGTACTGAAAGTGTGCGTACGCGAAGGGATCGATGTGCGAATTGTGGTTCACCGCGGTGATAAATCCGCCATCAGCCGGAATGTTCTCCATTCCACGCCAGTCCCGCTTGATCAGAACCACCAGCGGCGGTTTGGCGATCACCGCTGCCAAGCGGTACCAGAAGCCGATTCTGCGGCGGGGCACGCGGACACCTTCCTCTAGGGGCCTTCAGGGCCGGACAAGTGTCGCCCCAGGCCGCCGGTCTGTCGAGAACACCGTACGCCTCGCCGCGACGACCGCCAGATGGCCCAGGTGACGGCTGAGTGACAATGGCCGCGACAAGAGAGGGACGGAACGCTCGTGCAGTGGACCTTGGTCATACCCCTGAAGCCCCTGGAGCGCGCCAAGAGCAGGCTCTCGGACACCGCCGGGGACGGGCTGCGCCCGGGCCTCGCCCTCGCCTTCGCCCAGGACACGGTGGCAGCGGCGCTGGCCTCCCCGGCGGTCGGGGATGTGGCAGTAGTCACGGACGACCCGCTGGCCGGCCGCGAGCTGTCCGCTCTGGGCGCCCGAATCGTCCCCGACGAGCCCCGGGGCGGCCTGAACGCGGCGCTGGCGTACGGGGCGGGTGTCGTACGGGCCGCACAGCCCCGAAGTGCCGTAGCGGCCCTCAACGCCGATCTGCCGGCCCTGCGCCCCGTGGAATTGGCCCGGGTCCTGGACGCGGCGGCGGAATTCCCGCGCGCATTCCTCCCGGACGCGGCGGCAATAGGCACGACGCTCCTGGCGGTCCGCGAGGGCCAGGAATTGCGCCCGGCTTTCGGAACGGATTCCCGGGCCCGCCATCGCGCGTCGGGGGCGGTGGAGCTGACTCTCCCGGGCGTCGACTCGGTACGCCAGGACGTGGACACCGGCGAGGACCTGCGGGCGGCCCTGGCACTGGGAGTGGGGCCGCGGACGGCGGCCGTCTCGGCGGGCCTGCTGATTCCGGGTCTCTGAGGACTAGGCTGACGTCCATGCAGGCCACCGCTTACACGTACGACGCCGCATCCCGAACCGGCAGCGTGCTACTCGACGACGGCACCCCCGTCCCCTTCGACGCCCCGGCGTTCGACGCCGGCGGCCTGCGGCTGCTCCGCCCCGGCCAACGGGTCCGCATCGAACTGGACGGCGACAAGGTCACCCTCGTAACCCTCCAGACGTTCTGAACGCGCCGCGGGCCGGACTCCCACCACGGAGTCCGGCCCGGCGCGTGAGTACCGCTCGCCTTACCTCTTGCGGGCGGTGGCCTTCTTGGCGGTGGTCTTGCGGGCCGTCGACTTCGCGGCAGGGGCCTTCTTGGCGGTCGCCTTCTTCGCCGGGGCCTTCTTGGCCGTCGCCTTCTTGGCGGTGGTCTTCTTCGCGGCGGTGGTCTTGGCGGCGCCCGTGGTCTTCTTGGCCGTCGTCTTCTTCGCCGTGGTCTTCTTGGCGGCCGCCGTGGTCTTCTTGGCGGTCGTCTTCTTCGCCGTGGTCTTCTTCGCGGCGGCGGTCTTCGTGGTGGCCTTCTTCGCGGCCGCCTTCTTGACCGTGGCGGAAGCCCCACCGGTCAGGCTGCCCTTGGGGGCCTTCTTGACCGCGACGTCGTTCTTCGGGAGCTTCTTCGTGCCGCTCACCAGGTCCTTGAAGCCCTGGCCCGCACGGAAGCGGGGAACGGAGGTCTTCTTGACCCGAACCCGCTCGCCCGTCTGGGGGTTGCGGGCGTACCGGGCCGGGCGGTCGACCTTCTCGAACGAACCGAAGCCGGTGACCGAGACCCGGTCCCCCGCCACGGTCGCGCGGACGATGGCGTCCAGGACCGCGTCGACCGCGTCGGCGGCCTGCTGACGGCCACCGACCTTGTCGGCAATCGCTTCTACGAGCTGCGCCTTGTTCACGTCTTCCCCTTCGGAGACATCGCCCGAACGAAACTGTTCAGGCTTTTTCGCACGTTAGGCAGATATATACCGCAAATCAAACACGAAACGGGCTTATCACCCTTGTGCCGCAACGGGTTCGGCTGTCTCGGACTTGTTCAGCGTTCCTCTTCGGGGAATCGACCCGCGTCGAGGTCCGCCGTGAAGGCCTCCAGACGCCTTGCCGCATCGGCGAGATCGTGCTTGGCCGCGGCCGTAATGACCAGCAGCTTCCGGGTCAGCGCCATCCGTACGCCCTCCGGGACTTGCAGTGCGCGCACCCTTGTGTGCGCTTCCTTGAGTTGGTCCGCGACCGCCGCATAGAGCTCGAGTTGGCCGTCGTGTTCCATGCACAGATTGTGCCATCTGGGGCGAGTTGTCGCCCGCTCAGGGTGCAACTGCCGCCTCAAACGGCCTTCCGGGCGCGTGCCGAAGCCGCGGCCACAACAGTCGCGTACCCCTGCAACACCCCTTCTAACGTGGGAAGTTGAGAAGCGTTTCGGGCGGGCGCAGGGCCGTTCGGGTGCAGACACGGCTGTACCCCCGATCGGGCTGATCGGGGGTACAGCGGGGGGTGTTCGGTGGCCGAAACTCGACCTGTTCGGTTGTGCCGCGCGAGGGGCGCGGTTCGCGCCGCGAGAAGGGCGCGGTCAGACCTCGAGCGTCCGCGGCTTGAACGAGGGCCGCTTGGCCTCGTACGCGGCGATGTCGGGCTCGTTCTGGAGGGTGATGGAGATGTCGTCCAGCCCGTTCAGCAGCCGCCAGCGGGAGTTCTCGTCCAGCTCGAAGCTCGCCGTGATGCCCTCGGCGCGCACCTCGCGGGCCTCCAGGTCGACGGTGATCTCGGCCTCGGGGTCGTTCTCGCTCAGCTCCTGGAGCGACTCCACGATCTTCTGGTCCAGAACGACCGTGAGCAGGCCGTTCTTGAGCGAGTTGCCGCGGAAGATGTCGGCGAAGCGGGAGGAGATGACGGCCTTGAAGCCGTAGTTCTGCAGCGCCCACACGGCGTGCTCACGGGAGGAGCCCGTGCCGAAGTCGGGGCCGGCGACCAGGACGGTCGCGCCCTTGCGCTCGGGCTGGTTGAGGATGAACGTCTCGTCCTTGCGCCAGGCCTCGAACAGACCGTCCTCGAACCCGTCCCGGGTGACCTTCTTGAGCCAGTGAGCAGGGATGATCTGGTCGGTGTCGACGTTGCTGCGGCGCAGCGGGACGGCCCGGCCGGTGTGCGTGGTGAATGCTTCCATGACTGATCAGACTCCAGCGGCGACAGGGGCGTCGGACAGGTCGGCGGGCGAGGCCAGGTGGCCCAGCACGGCGGTCGCGGCGGCGACCTGCGGCGAGACCAGGTGCGTACGGCCGCCCTTGCCCTGCCGTCCCTCGAAGTTGCGGTTGGAGGTGGACGCGGAGCGCTCACCCGGGGCCAGCTGGTCGGGGTTCATGCCCAGACACATCGAGCAGCCCGCGTGCCGCCATTCGGCGCCGGCGTCCTTGAAGACGACGTCCAGGCCCTCGGAGACGGCCTGCAGACCGACCCGCGCGGAGCCGGGAACGACCAGCATCCGTACGCCGTCGGCGACTTTGCGGCCCTTGAGGAGCTCGGCGGCGGCGCGCAGGTCCTCGATGCGGCCGTTGGTGCAGGAACCTACGAAGACGGTGTCCACCTTGATGGAGCGCAGCGGCTGTCCGGCCTCCAACCCCATGTATTCCAGGGCCTTTTCGGCGGCGAGGCGCTCCGAAGCGTCTTCGTACGAAGCAGGATCGGGGACGTGAGCCGAAAGGGGCGCGCCCTGACCGGGGTTGGTGCCCCAGGTGACGAACGGCGACAGTTCGGCGGCCTCGATGACGACCTCGGCGTCGAACTCGGCGTCCTCGTCCGTCTTCAGGGTCTTCCAGTACGCGACGGCCGCGTCCCAGTCCTCGCCCTTGGGGGCGTGCGGGCGGCCCTCCAGGTAGTCGAACGTGGTCTGGTCGGGGGCGATCATGCCCGCGCGGGCACCGGCCTCGATCGACATGTTGCAGATGGTCATGCGGGCTTCCATCGACAGCTTCTCGATGGCGGAGCCGCGGTACTCCAGGACGTAGCCCTGGCCGCCGCCGGTGCCGATGCGGGCGATGATCGCGAGGATCAGGTCCTTGGCGGTGACGCCGTCGGGCAGTTCGCCGTTGACCGTGATGGCCATGGTCTTCGGGCGGACCAGCGGCAGCGTCTGGGTGGCCAGCACGTGCTCGACCTGGGAGGTGCCGATGCCGAACGCCAGACCGCCGAAGGCGCCGTGCGTGGAGGTGTGGGAGTCGCCGCAGACGACCGTCATGCCGGGCTGGGTCAGACCCAGCTGCGGGCCGACGACGTGCACGACGCCCTGCTCGACGTCGCCCAGCGGGTGCAGGCGCACACCGAACTCGGCGGCGTTCTTGCGCAGCGTCTCCAGCTGGACCCGGGAGACCGGGTCGGCGATGGGCTTGTCGATGTCGAGGGTCGGGGTGTTGTGGTCCTCGGTCGCGATGGTGAGGTCGAGGCGGCGCACCTGGCGACCGCTCTTGCGGAGGCCGTCGAAGGCCTGCGGGCTGGTCACCTCGTGCAGCAGATGCAGATCGATGAAGAGGAGGTCGGGCTCGCCCTCGGCGCGCCGGACGACGTGGTCGTCCCAGACCTTCTCCGCGAGTGTCCTACCCATCGCTTTCCCTCCGGCCGGCAAGAGGTGCGCCGGCCCAACTAGAGATCTTCCGGAAGCGGCGCCCGCACCCCTGGATTCCCGGGCAGCCGCCGCCAGGCCCGTTTGGTCCGCGGGCCGCTGTGCATCCAAGGGTTGCGCGTCTCACGAAAAAAGGAACTTGCGTTTCACAGAGTGAGACGTGAGTATCGTTGCATGGACAACAGTAGCGGCGTCGGCGTTCTGGACAAGGCAGCCCTTGTCCTCAGCGCCCTGGAGTCCGGTCCGGCCACCCTCGCAGGGCTTGTGGCGGCCACCGGACTGGCAAGACCCACGGCCCACCGGCTGGCCGTGGCGTTGGAACACCACCGTATGGTGGCGCGCGACATGCAGGGCCGTTTCATTCTCGGCCCGCGTCTCGCGGAACTGGCCGCGGCGGCCGGCGAGGACCGCCTCCTCGCCACGGCGGGCCCGGTCCTGACACATCTCCGTGACGTCACCGGCGAGAGTGCCCAGCTCTATCGCCGCCAGGGCGACATGCGCATCTGCGTCGCCGCGGCGGAGCGCCTGTCCGGTCTGCGGGACACCGTCCCGGTCGGCTCGACGCTCACGATGAAGGCCGGTTCCTCGGCCCAGATCCTGATGGCCTGGGAAGAGCCGGAGCGCCTGCACCGCGGCCTCCAGGGCGCCCGCTTCACGGCGACGGCCCTGTCGGGCGTCAGGCGCCGCGGCTGGGCCCAGTCGATCGGTGAGCGCGAGCCGGGCGTCGCGTCCGTCTCAGCGCCCGTACGCGGGCCTTCCAACCGGGTGGTGGCCGCCGTGTCCGTCTCCGGCCCCATCGAGCGTCTGACGCGCCACCCGGGCCGGATGCACGCCCAGGCGGTCATCGACGCCGCGGCCCGCCTCTCCGAGGCCCTGCGCCGCACCGGCTGACCCCCGGGACCGGGACATCGACGGAGGGGCCTGCCCCAACGCCGCGGCAGGCCCCTCCGTTCCCCCGATCCCCCGTGTCAGCCGGTCTTCCCGGCCGCCTTCGCCGACCGGTGCGCGAACCGGTCCTTGGCGTAGCGCCCCCGCCGCTCCAGCGGCACCTGCCCGTGCGCCGCGGCGAGCCCGAACGCGGGCATGTCCGCGTAGATCGCCTCGTACGACCCCTCGGGCACCACATAGGCCTCGTGCCAGATCCCCACGTGGCCCTTGACCTTGCCCTCCCGCTCCTTGCGGTTGAGGAGCGCCCAGACCGGGTGGTGGCGCATCTCCGGCGCGTGGGCGTAGGCGTAGAGCTTCTCCTTGGACTCCCAGTACTGGACGACGTAGTAGGTCCGCGGCGACGCCGTCAGCATCACCTTGCCCAGCAGCCCCCGGCCCGGGTCCTTGGCGAGTTCCGCCAGCATGCGGAACATCGACAGCATCACCAGCCCCCACTGGTGCACCGCCCAGAAGTGGTTGATGCGCATCCCGATGAGCAGGACCACCACGTCCCCCTCGGCTTCGGCGGTCGTCCGACCCGGCACCGGCTTCGCGAACACGGCTCCCCCACGGCTCCCTCGTCGGATAGCGGCACTATCCTTCTGGACGATGCTTGGATAGTGACACTCCCCAATGAAGGGCGCAAGACATGCGGCTGGCCGAACTGAGCGAGCGCAGTGGGGTGTCCACGGCGACGATCAAGTACTACCTGCGCGAAGGGCTGTTGACCCCGGGCCGCCAGATCAACACGACCACCGCCGAGTACGACGAGGAGCATCTGCGCCGGCTGCGGCTGATCCGCGCGATGATCCAGGTCGGCCGGGTGCCGGTGGCGACGGTCAAGGAGGTGCTGGGGCACGTCGACGACGACTCCCTGCCCCGCTCGATGCGCCTGGGCGCGGCGGTCTGGGCCCTGCCGCAGGTGCCGGAGCCGGACGCGGACGACGAGTTCGTGCAGGCCGCGCGGGTCGCGATGGAGGAGCTGCTCAGAACGCTGGGGTGGTCCAACGCCCAGGCCATGACGACGATCTCGCCGTCGTTCCGTTCCCTCGTGGTGGCGACGGCCGCGCTGCGCCGGCTCGGCTACGACTGGAGTCCCGCGACGCTCGTGCCGTACGCCCGGCTGATGCGCCAAGTCGCCGAGCTGGACATGGAGTTCATGGAGTCGCACGTCTCGGAGGCGGAGAAGGTGGAGGTCGCCGTGCTCGGCGCGGTGCTGGTCGAGCCGATGCTCCAGGCGCTGCACCGGCTGGCGCAGGAGGAGGAGTCGACGCGGCGGTACGGCTTCGAGTGAGACGGCCGGAACGGCGAAGGCCCCCCACCGAAGTGGAGGGCCTTCCTCTACGTACCCCCGACCGGATTCGAACCGGCGCTACCGCCTTGAGAGGGCGGCGTGCTAGGCCGCTACACAACGGGGGCGTGGAGCCTGTCGGCGTTGAGTACTTTCATCGCCGCAGGTCCGAGCTGGTCTACCTGGACTCGAACCAAGACTAACTGAACCAGAATCAGTCGTGCTGCCAATTACACCATAGACCAATATGGTTTAGACCAGTCAGTACCCCCGACCGGATTCGAACCGGCGCTACCGCCTTGAGAGGGCGGCGTGCTAGGCCGCTACACAACGGGGGCCCTAGCGATCCTGCATCGAGAGTGGTGGGAGCTACCCGAGCCACCTTCGCGGGAAGGATCTGTACCCCCGACCGGATTCGAACCGGCGCTACTGCCTTGAGAGGGCAGCGTGCTAGGCCGCTACACAACGGGGGCTTTGCAGATGAGCTCTGCGAGCTGGCCTACCTGGACTCGAACCAAGACTAACTGAACCAGAATCAGTCGTGCTGCCAATTACACCATAGGCCACTGGAACGCAAGCCCCGGAGGGGATCTTGTTCTAGTTTCGCGCTGTGGGTTTCCGGCCTCTCGGCCCGCTCCCCTCGGCGCAGGAAGAACATTACCTGAAGGTGGACGGGGCTCCAAAACGGGTATCCGCGCCGAGGAGCGCGGGGAGTTCGGCGAGGGTGGCGATGCGGTGCGGGCCGACAGGTGGGTCGACGTCGGCGTACCCGCCGTCGCGGTTGATCCACACCGACAGCAGCCCGGCGTCGGCCGCGCCCCGGCCGTCGATCTCCGGGTGGTCCCCGACGTACGCCACCTCGTGCGGGGCGAGGTCCAGGGCGTCGCAGGCGGCGAGGAAGGCGGCGGCCTCCGGCTTGGAGACGCCGAGTTCGGCGGCGCACAGGATCGCCTCGAAGCGGTCGTGGACGCCGAGGACGCGCAGCTTGTGGTCCTGGACGTGGATGCTGGAGTTGGAGAGCACGGCGTGCCGGTGGCTGGCGGCGAGGGCGTCCAGGGTCGGCAGGACGTCCGGGAACAGGGCCCACACGGTCTCGTAGTGAGCCAGATAACGCCGGAACCAGGCGTCGGCTTCGTCGTCGGTCAGCGGCTCGCCCAGGAACACCCGTACGCGGTCGCGGCGCTGGCCCTCGAAGGTCACCTCGCCGGCCGAGAAACGCGCCCACTGGGCGTCGGTGATCGTCCGCCAACGCACGAGGGCCTGCTCCGGAGTCTCGTCTCCGGTGAGCAGGCCCTCGGCCGTCAGATGCAGGCGCATGCCCTCGCGGTCCGCCGTGGTGTAGTCGAAGAGAGTGTCGTCCACATCCCAGATCACGGCGTGAATGCTCATGATCCGACGGTAACCCGGGCCGCGCGGGCGCGTCCGGCGATTGGGGTCACGCGATGGGGGTCACGCCGCGAGCTTCGCCAGGGCCGCGTCGATGCGGGCCAGCGTCGTCTCCTTGCCCAGGATCTCCAGGGACTCGAAGAGCGGCAGGCCGACGGTGCGGCCGGTGACGGCGACGCGGACGGGGGCCTGGGCCTTGCCGAGCTTGAGGCCGTGGGCCTCGCCGGCGGCCAGGACGGCCTCCTTCAGCGACTCCGCGGAGGTCCAGTCGGCCGCGTCGAGCTTCTCGCGGGCCGTGGCCAGGAGCGCGTCGCTGCCCTCCTTCATCGCCTTCGTCCAGGACGGCTCGTCGAAGACCGGCTCCGCCAGGAAGAGGAAGTCGACGTTGTCGGTGATCTCCGACAGGACCTTCAGACGGGTCTGCGCGTGCGGGGCGATCGCCTGCCACTTCGCCTCGTCGAACTGCTCCGGCGACCAGGGCGCGAAGGGCGCCTGGAGCCAGGGGGCGCAGCGCTCGGTGAAGTCCTTCACGTCCAGCAGGCGGATGTGGTCGGCGTTGATCGCCTCGCACTTCTTCAGGTCGAAGCGCGCCGGGTTGGGGTTCACGTCCGCGATGTCGAAGGCCGCGATCAGCTCGTCGGTGGTGAAGATGTCCTGGTCCGCCGAGAGCGACCAGCCCAGCAGGGACAGGTAGTTGAGCAGGCCCTCGGGGAGGAAGCCGCGCTCGCGGTAGAGGTTGAGCGAGGCCTGCGGGTCGCGCTTGGAGAGCTTCTTGTTGCCCTCGCCCATGACGTACGGCAGGTGGCCGAACTGCGGGATGCCCTTGGCGACGCCCAGCTCGATCAGCGCCTTGTAGAGGGCGATCTGGCGGGGGGTGGAGGAGAGCAGGTCCTCGCCGCGCAGGACGTGGGTGATCTCCATCAGGGCGTCGTCGACCGGGTTGACGAGGGTGTAGAGCGGGGCGCCGTTCGCGCGGACGATGCCGTAGTCCGGAACGTTCTCCGGGGTGAAGGTCAGCTCGCCGCGGACCAGGTCCGTGAAGGTGATCGTCTCGTCGGGCATGCGGAAGCGGACGATCGGCTCGCGGCCCTCGGCGCGGTAGGCCTCGACCTGCTCGGCGCTCAGGTCGCGGCAGTGGCCGTCGTAGCCGGAGGGCTTGCCGGCGGCGCGGGCGGCCTCGCGGCGCTCGTCCAGCTCGGCCTGGGAGCAGTAGCAGTGATAGGCGTGGCCGGCGTCCAGGAGCTTGGCGGCCACGTCCTTGTAGAGGTCCATGCGCTGCGACTGGCGGTAGGGCGCGTGCGGGCCGCCGATCTCGGGGCCCTCGTCCCAGTCGAAGCCCAGCCAGCGCATCGAGTCGAGCAGCTGGTTGTACGACTCCTCGGAGTCGCGGGCCGCGTCGGTGTCCTCGATGCGGAAGACCAGGGTGCCCTGGTGGTGCCGGGCGAAGGCCCAGTTGAACAGGGCGGTGCGGACCAGGCCCACGTGGGGGTTACCGGTGGGCGAGGGGCAGAAACGTACGCGGACGGGTGCGCTAGCCACGCTTGACAACCTTGTTGGTGAGAGTGCCGATGCCTTCGATGGTGACGGCGACCTCGTCGCCGACGGTGAGCGGTCCGACGCCTGCCGGGGTGCCCGTGAGGATCACGTCGCCGGGGAGCAGCGTCATGGCCTCGGTGATGTTGACGATCAGATCCTCGATCGAGTGGATCATCTCGCTGGTGCGGCCGAGCTGGCGCTGCTGGCCGTTGACCGTGAGCTGGATGGTGAGGTCGCTCGGGTCGAGGTCGGTCTCCACCCAGGGGCCGAGCGGGCAGGAGGTGTCGAAGCCCTTGGCCCTGGCCCACTGCTTCTCGCGCTTCTGCACGTCACGCGCGGTGACGTCGATCGCGCAGGTGTAGCCGAGGATGACGTCCTTGACGCGCTCGCGCGGGACCTCGCGGCACATGCGGCCGATGACCACGGCCAGCTCGGCCTCGTGGTGGAGCTCCTCGGAGAAGGACGGGTACTGGATCTCGTCGCCGGGGCCGATCACCGAGGTGGACGGCTTGAAGAAGGCGAACGGGACGTCCGGGACGTCGTTGCCGAGTTCGCGGGCGTGCTCCGCGTAGTTGCGGCCGTAGGCCACGACCTTGTTGGGGAGCACCGGCGGCAGCAGCCGGACCTTGCTCAGCGGGACCTTCGTGCCGGAGAGCTCGAAGTCGGCGAACGGGATGCCCTTGATGATGTCGAGGACGAGCTCGTCCGGCTTGTCGCCCTCGACCGCGCCGAAGGCGACGTTCCCGTCGATGGAGAATCTGGCGATGCGCACGGGATCCTTGCGCCCCTTAACTGAGCTGGCTGGAGTCTGACGCTCCAGGCTAACGCGGGGAGGGGCGGGTGCCGTGCGCATTACCGAGGGCGCCCCGCGGATGGAGCGTGGGCGCCCTGGTGGTCGTACGGCTGTGATCTACTCGGCGGCAGCGGGGACCGGGATCTCCATCAGGACCGTGCGGCGCGGGTTGGCCGTCTGGGTCGGGAGGTCGACGGGGTGCTCCGGGAGCTCCGGGGTCTGCAGGTCGTCGGCGTCCTCGAGATGCGCCAGCGTCGTGCGCCGCGGGTTGGCTATGTTGCGGAACATCATCGTCGTCTTCACGGTTGTAGTGGACCTTGTCGTCCTCGGGCGTCGGCGGAGTCCTGAAGGACCCTCGCACGGACGCGGGTTGTCAAAGTGTTACGTCATGTAAAGCGTCAGGCTAAACATGCAATTCCCCTCCGAACCGCGGAAGACCCCATGATCCGCGTGTGAGTTTGCTCACGACCCCCGGGGCAAAGCGGACAATTCCGAGCCACAACTCACCCCAACGAAACGGACATTGACCCCCTGAAGCCACCATTCCGCTCCTGATCATGGCGACTGGGACACCCCTGCCACGTCAACGATCCGTAGGGATACGTCCGTTATCGTCCGGATCGCTTTCTACGACCGGTAACTCCGCCCTCACGTGGTGTCACGTAGGTCACGGCCTGACCCACTGCCCTTGTTGGAGATCCGGCACTGTGCTGGAATCTCACGGACCGCCGCAGGATCGAGCCGGCGCACAGGGGGCGCATCGAGCGCCGAGCGGCGGCGAGAGGGGGAACCAGCGCCGGTCACTCACGACCATCGGGGGGCGTAATTCAGGACGCCCCTCAGTACGCCGACACCGTGCCGTCCGTTCACGCGGAGGGTGCCTGGTCCAGAGGTTGCGACGCTAGTGCAGGGACGTTTCAAGAGGGATGGCAGTGCTTCGGCCAAGCCGGAGCCGCAGGGCGGGACTGCCCCCAGCAATGGCAGCTCCTCGCCCCAGCACGCCCAGAACCCGGGCCAGGTGGCATCCGGCGACGGAGGCGCGCGCCACGGCGCGTCGCCCTCCGGGGCCCCGAACCCCACCGCTCCGACGGTCAAGCCGCCGAAGGGCCCGAGTGGCCCCGGCTCGCGAATAGCGCTGCGCAACTGGCGTATCTCCACGCGCCTGGTGTCACTGCTCGCGCTGCCCGTGGTCGCGGCCACCTCGCTGGGCGCCCTGCGCATCAGCGACAACGTCAACGACATCCAGCAGCTCGAGAACATGAAGCTGCTGACGGACATGACCAAGCAGGCCACGGCCCTGGCCGAGGCGCTGCAGAACGAGCGTGACCAGTCGGCCGGCCCGCTGGCGCACGGCTCCAGCGCGAGCGACTACACGATCAAGGGTCTGCGGGACAAGACCGACCGCGCCATCGAGGACTTCGTCGACTCCTCCGAGGAGATCGGCGACCAGGGCAGCGGCCTTCAGGGCGTCCGCGACAACGTGGTGCTCCTGGTCGGCAGCCTGCGCTCGATCGAGAAGGTCCGCAACAACGCCTACGAGGCCAAGGACAACTCCACGCAGACCGTGGAGGCATACCACCGCCTCATCACGCAGTTGCTGGACCTCTCGCAGGACATGGCGCAGGCCACCAGCAACCCGGACATGATCCAGCGGACGCGTTCCCTGGCGGCCTTCTCCGCCGCCAAGGAGTACGCCTCCATCCAGCGCGCCGTCCTCGCCGCGGCCCTGCCCGCGAACAAGACGTCCTTCGGCGACCTCTCGGAGAACGACCGGCTGTACGCCCAGTCGGCCCTCACGAGCGAGGAGTCCGAGCTCAAGAGCTTCCAGTCCATCTACGGCAAGACCAGCGCCGTGGAGCTGCTGGAGCCCATCGGCGACAACAACACGACGATCCAGTCCGCCGACACCTACGCCAGCCGCGCCCTGGACTCCACGAACGGCCTGGAGAACCTGGACAAGCGGTCGTACAAGGACTGGCTGGACGACAGCTCCACCAAGATCGACCAGATGGGCAAGATCGAGAGCACCCTGCTCGAGCAGATGGAGCAGAAGGCCCGCGAGCTGCGCAACGAGTCGGAGAGCGAAGCGATCGTCTCCGGTGCGCTGATCCTGCTCGTGCTCGGTATCTCGCTCGTCGGCGCCTTCGTCGTGGCCCGCTCCATGATCCGCTCGCTGCGCCGGCTGGAGGAGACCGCCACCAAGGTCGCCACCGACCGTCTGCCCGAGCTGGTCAAGCAGCTGTCCGAGTCCGACCCGCAGGACGTCGACACGTCCGTGGAGTCGGTCGGTGTGCACTCGCGCGACGAGATCGGCAAGGTGGCCGCGGCCTTCGACGACGTGCACCGCGAGGCGGTCCGCCTCGCCGCCGAGCAGGCCCTCCTGCGGGGCAACGTCAACGCGATGTTCACCAACCTCTCGCGCCGCTCCCAGGGTCTTATCCAGCGCCAGCTCTCGCTCATCTCCGAGCTGGAGTCGCGCGAGGCCGACCCCGATCAGCTGTCCTCGCTCTTCAAGCTCGACCACCTCGCGACCCGCATGCGCCGTAACGGTGAGAACCTGCTGGTCCTCGCGGGTGAAGAGCCCGGCCGCCGCTGGACCCGTCCGGTCCCGCTGGTCGACGTGCTCCGTGCCGCCGCCTCCGAGGTGGAGCAGTACGAGCGCATCGAACTGGCCGCCGTGCCGACCACCGAAGTGGCCGGCCGGGTCGTCAACGACCTCGTGCACCTGCTCGCCGAGCTGCTCGAGAACGCGACCTCCTTCTCCTCGCCGCAGACCAAGGTCAAGGTCACCGGTCACGCGCTGCCCGACGGCCGGGTGCTCATCGAGATCCACGACACCGGCATCGGCCTCTCCCCCGAGGACCTCGCCGCGATCAACGAGCGGCTCGCCTCGCCGCCCACCGTGGACGTCTCGGTCTCCCGCCGCATGGGTCTGTTCGTGGTCGGCCGGCTGTCCCAGCGCCACGGCATCCGCATCCAGCTCCGGCCGTCCGACTCCGGTGGTACGACCGCGCTGGTCATGCTGCCCGTCGACGTCGCCCAGGGCGGCAAGAAGCCGCAGCCCAAGCCCGGCCAGGGTGCCGGTGGCGGTGCCCCGTCCGCCGCGCAGGCTGCCGCCGGTGTGGCAGCCGCCCGCGGTGGCTCCGGCCGGCCGGGCGGCGGTTCGCTCGGCGCCGGTGCGCCCGGCGGCGGCGCCCTCGGCGCCGGTGCTCAGGGCGGTGGCCGGCTCGGTACCGGTCAGGGACCGCGCGCCGCGCTGCCGGGCACCGGAAACTCCGGTCGTCCCGGTGCGCCCGGTGGCGCGCGGGGGCCGCAGTCGCCGTCGGCTCCGTCGCAGGGCCGGCCCGCTCCGGCCGGTGCGGGCGCGGGCTTCGGCGGTCAGGCTCCGGGTGCTCCGCAGGGTCTGCAGGCCGCCGGTACCGGTGCGCCGCAGGACGCCTTCGGTGGCGGCCGGCCGCCGCAGCAGCCCGCCCCGTCGGCGGGCGAGCAGGGCGGTCGTCGCAGCCGTCTGCTGCCGGGTCGCGGTGGTCCGCGGGCCGAGCTGCCGGGCGGCAACACGCAGCAGTCGCGGCCCAGTTGGAGCGACGAGAACGCCCAGCCGCAGATCTCGCACGCCTCGCTCGACGCCCCGCGCGGCCATGACGAGCAGGACCCCTCGCAGACCTCGCGCATGCCGCGGATCGACGACCGGCAGGGCCCGGGCTCCACGTCCGAGTTCCCCCGCCCGGACTTCGACGCCCCGATGCCGGGGACCGGCCCGCAGCACACCGGCCAGTTCCCCCGGCCGAACGCGGTGCCCGGCCCCCAGGACTCCGGGCAGTTCGCGCCCGCGGACTTCGGCGGACCGCAGAGCACGGGTCAGTTCCCGCGGCCGGACTTCGACGCCCCGCAGAACACCGGGCAGTTCGCCCAGCCGGGCGCGGGCGCCCCGCAGGACGGCTCGGGTTCCTTCGTCCGCTCGGACGTCTTCGGCACCCCGGCCCCGAATGGCCCGTCCGCGACCGGCCAGTTCCCGGTCCCGCAGGGCTACGACAACGGCTCCACCGGCCAGTTCCCGGCGCCGAACCACGACAGCAGCTCCACCGGTCAGCACGCGCTGCCGGGCCGCCCGTCCCCCGCCGGACCGGTGAACCCGCAGCAGACCGGCCAGTTCGAGCGGCCGCAGCAGGGCGCCGGACGCGGCCCCGCCGACTTCGGCGCCCCGCAGCCCCCGGCCCCGCAGCGTCCGCAGCGGCCGGTACGTCAAGAGCCCGAGGCGCTGCCGCCGGCATCGAACCCCGGCGACGGACGTACCCCGCTGTACGACACCCTGGAAACCAACTGGTTCCACGGTACGCAGGGCGGTCAGGGCCAGAGCCAGAGCCAGGGTCAGCCGGCGAACGGCAACGGGGCGGCCCCGGCCGCTCCCCCGGCCCAGGCTCCTCAGCAGCCGCAGGCTCCGGCCGCTCCGCAGCGACCCGGTTCGGCCGCCTGGCGCAGCTCGCCGAACGACGACCTCGTCCGGCAGGCCGAGCGCGTCCGGCAGCCCGCCGCGGGCGGCGTCACCACCTCCGGTCTGCCGCGCCGGGTGCCCCGGGCGAACCTCGTCCCGGGCACGGCTCAGCAGCAACAGCACCAAGCCGGTCCGGCGGTCTCCCGTGCGCCTGATGACGTGCGCGGCCGTCTGACCAATCTCCGTCGGGGTATCGCACAAGGTCGTCAGGTCGGCGGTAACGGCCAGACGGGCAGCTTCCCGAACCCCACTCACCAGCAGGAGCGTTAGTTGAGCCCGATGAGCCAGGCGGCACAGAACCTCAACTGGTTGATCACCAACTTCGTGGACAACACCCCCGGGGTGTCCCACACCGTCGTCGTGTCCGCCGACGGCCTTCTGCTGGCGATGTCCGAGGGTTTCCCGCGTGACCGTGCCGACCAGCTGGCGGCCGTCGCGTCGGGTCTGACCTCGCTGACGGCCGGGGCCTCCCGGATCTTCGAGGGCGGCAACGTGGCACAGACGGTCGTCGAGATGGAACGGGGCTTCCTGTTCCTGATGTCCGTCTCTGACGGCTCGTCGCTGGCCGTGCTCGCACACCCCGAGTGCGACATCGGCCTCGTCGGCTACGAGATGGCGCTGCTCGTCGATCGCGCGGGCGCGGTGCTCACGCCCGATCTCCGCGCGGAACTACAAGGCAGTCTGCTTCACTGAACCGCCCCGATCCACCCGCCTCACGAAATCACCGTCGGCCGCCACAATCCCCCCACCGGCCTCACCAAGACGGCACGACTGACCGGAAGTTTGCTGTCCCGCCCGGAGGATCAATGACCCCGCCCACCGCCTCTCATGATCCGTACGCGGAGCCGTACGAGGATGAGGGCGACCAGCCGCTGGTACGTCCGTACGCGATGACCGGCGGCCGGACCCGGCCGCGCTACCAGCTCGCCATAGAGGCCCTGATCAGCACCACGGCCGACCCGGCAGCGCTCATGGGCCTGCTCCCGGAGCACCAGCGCATCTGTCATCTGTGCCGCGAGGTGAAGTCGGTCGCGGAGGTGTCGGCGCTCCTGGCCATGCCGCTCGGCGTGGCCCGCATCCTCGTCGCGGACCTCGCCGAGGCGGGTCTCGTCGCCATTCACCAGCCGGGCGGCGACGAGAGCACCGGCGCTCCGGACGTGACACTGCTCGAAAGGGTGCTCAGTGGACTTCGCAAGCTCTGACGGAGGCCGGGCGACCACCTCCGCGAAGATCGTGGTCGCCGGCGGCTTCGGCGTCGGCAAGACCACGTTCGTGGGCGCCGTCTCCGAGATCAACCCGCTGCGCACCGAGGCCGTCATGACGTCCGCGTCCGCGGGCATCGACGACCTCACCCACACCGGGGACAAGACCACCACCACGGTGGCCATGGACTTCGGCCGTATCACCCTGGACCAGGACCTGATCCTGTACCTGTTCGGTACGCCGGGCCAGGACCGCTTCTGGTTCATGTGGGACGACCTGGTGCGCGGCGCGATCGGCGCGGTGGTCCTGGTGGACACCCGTCGCCTGGCCGACTGCTTCCCCGCCGTCGACTACTTCGAGAACAGCGGTCTGCCGTTCGTCGTGGCCCTCAACGGCTTCGACGGACACCAGCCCTACGCACCCGAGGAGGTGCGCGAGGCACTCCAGATCGGTCCGGACACCCCGATCATCACGACGGACGCCCGGCACCGCTCGGATGCGAAGAGTGCCCTGATCACACTGGTCGAGCACGCCCTCATGGCACGTCTGCGATAACACTCAAATCGGCAACGCCCTACGGCAGTTGTCGTAGATGCCCCGGAGCCGGCTGTGTCCTTTGACACGGTCGGCCCCGGTGTTCATAACGTTTCGGCAGAGGAATCGGGTGGTATGGCCACGCGTCGCGGTCAACCGGTGTCGCTGCGCGCACGAAGGCCCCGTCTTTTGACGGGGCTCGCTCTTTATGACCGTTTTATCTAGGGCTTACATCACTCGGTATCCCCGCACTCCCATGTTTGGACGAGCGCAGGACCACGTGCTGGAATGCCTGAACTGCCCAATAGTCAAAGACGTACTCATCAGTCGAAGGCGAACTGGGCTCTGAGAGACTGCGGCACAACGTAGGTGCCGACCCCTCCGAGAGGTTGTTGGTCGAGTGAGGCGAAGCAAGAACGGTCCCGAGCCGTCGGCCCGGGGCAACTTCACCCCGCCGCCGCGCGGAGCGGCGCCCGCCCCTGTGCCCGGTTCCGAACCAACGGCTGCTCCGGCGCCGAGCGGTGGCCGGCTGTCCCCCCGCAACTGGCGGGTGCCGACCAGGCTGAACGCGATCCTGCTCATACCCGTGCTGGTCGGCCTCGTCATGGGCGGCTTCCAGGTGAAGAGCTCGATCGACACCTGGCAGCAGGCCGAGGACGCCGAGAAGACCGCGCGCCTGGTCCGTGCCGCCCTGACCTACGGCGACGCCCTCTACAACGAGCGCGACAACACCGCCCTCCCCCTCCTGGAGGGCAAGGGCAAGAACGACAAGACGGTCGTCGCCGCCCGCAAGGCCACCGACGACGCGGCCGACGCCTTCGACGAGGCCGCGCAGAACATGCCGAAGAAGGCCGGTCTCGAGCGCCGCCTCCAGCTGTTCCGCGAGGCTGAGGGCGACCTCACGAAGCTGCGCGCCGCCGCGTACACGGACGCCCTCCCCGGTGTGCAGACCGAAGAGGGCTACGTCCAGGTCGCGCACCCCCTGATGGAGTTCGCCAACGAGCTCGGTCTGGGCACCGGAAACATCACCAGCTACGGCCGTACCGTCTACGCCATCGCGCTGACCAAGGCCTCGCTGTCGCTGGAGCGCTCCATCGGCATGCACCTGCTGATCGCGCCGGGCCCCAAGCCCGAGAGCCTCGCCGCCCAGCGCACCGCGCTCACCTCGTACGCCTACCTCGAGGGCATCGCCGTCGAGGAGTACATCGGTGGTGGCACCGAGGCCGACGCCCAGAAGCTCGACACCCTGCAGAAGCAGGCGCAGGCGGACGGCAAGGCACTGGCCGAGCAGGCCGCGAAGAAGAACCCCAGGTACGTGCCGTCGCCGACCGACACGGCCACCTTCGTCAAGTACGTGGGCTCGCTGACCTCCACCGACAAGTCGGAGCGGGAGGCGCTCGCCACCAAGGGCGTCACCGTGGAGAACTGGTGGGCGTTCAACACCCTCAAGTACAAGACCTACCGGACCATCGAGTCCGACATGAGCGACACCGCGGTGAACGAGGCCGCGAGCATCGCCGACAACGCCAAGCGTGACGCCTTCATCACCGGTGCCGCCGTCGTGGTCGCCCTGCTCGCCGCGTTCATCCTGGCCGGCATGGTGGCCCGCCAGATGTCCCGCGCGATGCGCCAGCTGCGCAACGCCGCCTTCGGCATCGCCGAGCAGCGGCTGCCGATGCTGGTCGACCAGCTCTCCCGCACCGACCCGGGCCGCGTCGACACCCGCGTCCAGGCCATCCCGATCACCACGACGGACGAGATCGGCGAAGTCGCCCGCGCCTTCGACCAGGTCCACCGCGAGGCCGTCCGGCTCGCCGCCGAGCAGGCCCTCCTGCGGGGCAACATCAACGCGATCTTCACCAACCTGTCGCGCCGCAACCAGTCGCTGATCGAGGGCCAGCTGACCCTCATCACCGACCTGGAGAACAACGAGGCCGACCCGGACCAGCTGGAGAACCTCTTCCGCCTGGACCACCTCGCGACCCGTATGCGCCGCAACGGCGAGAACCTCCTGGTCCTCGCCGGCGAGGAGCCCGGCCGCCGCTGGGACCAGCCGGTCCCGCTGGTCGACGTGCTGCGCGCCGCCTCCTCCGAGGTGGAGCAGTACGAGCGCATCGAGCTCTCCGGCGTCCCGGAGGCCGAGATCCACGGCCGTGCCGTGACCGACCTCGTGCACCTGCTCGCCGAGCTGCTGGAGAACGCCACCACGTTCTCCTCCCCGCAGACCAAGGTCCGCGTCACCGCGACCCGGCTGCCCGACGGCCGCGTGATGATCGAGATCCACGACAAGGGCATCGGCCTCACCGCCGAGGACTTCGCGGACATCAACCACAAGCTGGCCAACCCGCCGACCGTGGACGCCGCGATCTCGCAGCGCATGGGCCTGTTCGTGGTCGGCCGGCTGTCCGACCGGCACGGCATCCGCGTCCAGCTCCGTCCCTCCGGCGAGCAGGCCGGCACCACCTCGCTGGTCATGCTGCCGGACGCGATCACCCACGGTGGCGGTGGCGAACAGCAGGCGCCGGTCGACGAGTTCACCGTCTCGCAGATCATCCCGGAGCAGCAGCAGTACCAGGGCGAGGACTTCAACAACGGTCTGCCGATGCGGACGGCCGCCGAGCTCGGCTTCGACGACAGCCGCTACAGCACCGAGGTCCCCGACGACATCCGTGAGCTGGACCCCGTGGGCCGCTCCCTGATGCGCGAGGAGCGCCGCGCGGCCCTGGAGGCCCAGGCGCACCCCCAGCAGCCCGGCCAGGAAGCGCCCGGGGCCCCGTCGTACGGCGACGAGTTCGACGCCCGCCCGGCCGGCTACGACAACGGCCAGGGCGGCTACCAGGAGCCCGCGTACGAGGAGCAGCAGGCGGCGTACACCGAGCCGCAGCACGCCACGTACGAGGAGCCCCGGCAGCCGTCGTACGACGAGCAGTACTACGCGCCGAACGGCCACCTGCCGCAGCACGACGCCTTCTCGTCGAACGGCGGCGGCTACCCCGAGCCCGCGTATGCGGAGCCGGCCCAGGAGGAGTCCGCGCCCGTCCAGGCCTCCGCCCCCGAGACCTTCCCGGCCTTCGAGGAGCGGCGCTACCAGGACGACTGGCCGCAGCAGGACACCTTCCAGAACGGCTACCAGGACCAGTACGCTCCCGAAGCGGAATCCGTGCAGGCCGCTGACGCGGGTGAGCGGGACCACGTAGGCTTCGACCGCCCGGGACCTGCACCGTCGTCCGTCCACGAGCTGACCGACGCCGGACTTCCCCGCCGCGGATCCACCGGTGGCGGAGCGAACGGTACGAGCAGCGCGAACGGCGCGAACGGCACGGGCAGCGGCTCGACCGACCTGTTCGGCGCGCGGCCCGTGCGCCAGGAGCCGGCGTCCTCCGCACCGGAGAGCACCGGCAACGGCGACTGGCGCTCGGCCAACGACGAGCGCTGGCAGCAGGCATCGGCGCTCCGTAAGCCCAAGGCGGGCGGGGTCACCTCCTCCGGTCTGCCGCGGCGGGTGCCCAAGGCCAACCTGGTCGAGGGTGCCGCCGAAACCACCCCCCAGGGGGGCCCACAGGTCTCCCGCGCTCCGGAGGACGTCCGGGGCAGGCTGAGCAACCTGCGTCGCGGTGTCCAGCGGGGTCGCAGCGCAGGCAGTGAAACGAACGGCCAGGCCACCAGGAATCAGCACGGTGGTCCTGACAGCACCTACAACCAGGAGCGTTAGTGTGAGCCCGATGAGCCAGGCGGCACAGAACCTGAACTGGTTGATCACCAACTTCGTGGACAACACCCCCGGGGTGTCTCACACGGTGGTGGTCTCCGCCGACGGACTCCTTCTGGCGATGTCCGAAGGGTTTCCGCGCGACCGCGCCGACCAGCTTGCGGCCGTCGCCTCCGGTCTGACCTCGCTGACCGCGGGTGCCTCGCGCATCTTCGAGGGCGGCAGCGTGAACCAGACGGTTGTGGAGATGGAGCGGGGATTCCTGTTCATCATGTCCATCTCCGACGGTTCCTCGCTCGCGGTGCTGGCCCACCCCGAAGCGGACATCGGCCTCATCGGGTACGAGATGGCCCTTCTGGTCGACCGTGCCGGCACGGTCCTGACGCCCGATCTGCGTGCGGAGCTCCAAGGGAGCCTGCTCAACTAGCTCAACTAACAGACAGACGGTGCGTTTTGGCGTCCCGGGGCCGTAAGGTTTCGGGACGCGGCTCCACAGTGATGCGGTGCCCGGCACAGTCGGAGGAGGAGAGAAAGTGGCAACACCCCCAGGCGGTTCATCGTCGGGCAATTGGTCGTACGGCCCCGGACAGGGCCAGAACGACGGTGCCCACAACCCGAACCGTTACAACTTCCCCTCCGCACCCAGCCAGCGGCAGCCGTACGCGCCCCAGAACCCCCAGGGTCCCGGGCCGTCCCCGTATGACCAGCCGCCCGCGCCGCGCATCCAGCCGGTGCAGCCGCAGCGACGCGCCCCTGAGCCGGCGCCCGCGGGGGCGTCGCACAACCCCTTGGTGCGCCCGTACGCCATGACCGGCGGCCGGACGCGCCCCCGCTACCAGCTCGCCATCGAGGCACTGGTGCACACCACCGCGCAGCCGCACCAGATGCAGGGCCAGTTGCCCGAGCATCAGCGGATCTGCAACCTCTGCCGGGAGATCAAGTCGGTCGCCGAGGTCTCGGCGTTGCTGACCATCCCTCTCGGCGTGGCCAGGATCCTCGTCGCCGACTTGGCGGAGGCGGGACTGGTCGCCATTCATCAGCCCGGCGGCGACGAGAACGCCGGCGGCCAGCCAGACGTGACACTGCTCGAAAGGGTGCTCAGTGGACTTCGCAAGCTCTAGCGGCGGTCCTTCCCGCTCCACCACCTCGGCGAAGATCGTGGTGGCGGGTGGCTTCGGCGTGGGCAAGACCACGTTCGTCGGGGCCGTTTCGGAGATCAACCCGCTGCGCACAGAGGCCGTGATGACATCCGCGTCGGCGGGCATCGACGACCTCACCCACACCGGAGACAAGACGACCACGACGGTCGCGATGGACTTCGGCCGTATCACGCTCGACCAGGACCTGATCCTGTACCTGTTCGGTACGCCGGGCCAGGACCGCTTCTGGTTCATGTGGGACGACCTGGTGCGCGGCGCGATCGGCGCGATCGTCCTCGTTGACACGAGGCGCCTTGCCGACTGTTTCCCCGCGGTCGACTACTTCGAGAACTCCGGGCTTCCTTTTGTGATCGCCCTGAACGGCTTCGACGGGAATCAGCCGTACAACCCGGACGAGGTCCGGGAGGCGCTCCAGATCGGTCCGGACACGCCGATCATCACGACGGACGCGCGGCATCGGGCCGATGCGAAGTCTGCTCTCATCACGCTGGTCGAGCACGCCCTGATGGCTCGCCTGCGGTAGTCGGACTTGGTCAGCGGCTACTGGGCTGCCTTGGACGGTTGTTCGCCGTCTGCGGCAGCCCAGTGGTTTCTCGCGCAGTTCCCCGCGCCCCTTTGGGGCGCGAGAAGGGCCCCTCTCCTTCGAGAGGGGCCCTTCTCCGTCCTACCGTGCTCAGTGCCAGCTGTGCGGGGCGCGGAAGCCGCCCTCGCGCTCCAGGCGGCGCCAGCCGGCCTTGGGGTGGCGGTGGGCCGGGGTCTCGGCGGGGCGGGCGGCCGCGCGGGCCAGGAGGAGGGCCGTGATGGCGGCGACTTCCTCGGGCTCGGCGTGGCCCTTCTCGACGCGGATGTCAGGGGTGCTCATAGGTCACAGTCTCCGTGAGAGAGGTTTCCGCAGCGGTACCCGTGGGTTACTGCGGGGGGTTGCCGTGCTTGCGGGAGGGCAGGTCGGCGTGCTTGGTCTGCAGCATCGCCAGGGACTTGATGAGGACCTCGCGGGTCTCCGCCGGGTCGATCACGTCGTCCACCAGGCCGCGCTCCGCCGCGTAATACGGGTGCATCAGCTCGGACTTGTACTCCTTGACCATCTTCTGCCGCATGGCCTCGGGGTCCTCGGCCTCGGCGATCTGCCGGCGGAAGATCACGTTGGCGGCACCTTCGGCGCCCATGACGGCGATCTCGTTCGTCGGCCACGCGTACGTGAGGTCAGCGCCAATGGACTGGCTGTCCATGACGATGTAGGCACCGCCGTACGCCTTGCGCAGGATCAGCGAGATCCGCGGGACGGTCGCGTTGCAGTAGGCGTAAAGGAGCTTCGCGCCGTGGCGGATGATGCCGCCGTGCTCCTGGTCGACGCCCGGGAGGAACCCGGGGACGTCCAGGAAGGTGACGATCGGGATGTTAAAAGCGTCACACATCTGCACAAAACGCGCAGCTTTTTCCGACGCCTCGATGTCCAGGACGCCCGCGAGGGACTGCGGCTGGTTGGCCACGATGCCGACGACCTGGCCGTCGAGCCGGGCGAGCGCGCAGATGATGTTGCGGGCCCAGCGCTCGTGGACCTCCAGGTAGTCGCCGTCGTCGACGATCTCCTCGATGACCTTGGCCATGTCGTACGGCCGGTTGCCGTCGGCCGGGACCAGGTCGAGCAGGACGTCGCCGCGGCGGTCCGGCGCGTCGGTGGACTCCACGCGCGGCGGGTTCTCGCGGTTGTTCTGCGGGAGGAGGGAGAGCAGGTAGCGGACCTCGGCGATGCAGGTCTCTTCGTCGTCGTAGGCGAAGTGCGCGACGCCGGAGGTCTCGGCGTGCACGTCGGCGCCGCCCAGGCCGTTCTGCGTGATCTCCTCGCCCGTCACGGCCTTGACCACGTCCGGGCCGGTGATGAACATCTGCGAGGTCTCGCGGACCATGAACACGAAGTCCGTGAGGGCGGGGCTGTAGGCGGCGCCGCCGGCGCAGGGGCCGAGCATGACGCTGATCTGCGGGATGACCCCGCTCGCCTTGGTGTTGCGCTGGAAGATGCCGCCGTAGCCGGCGAGCGCCGAGACGCCCTCCTGGATACGGGCACCGGCTCCGTCGTTCAACGACACCAGCGGGGCACCGGCCGCGATGGCCATGTCCATGATCTTGTGGATCTTGGTGGCGTGGGCCTCGCCCAGCGCGCCGCCGAAGATCCGGAAGTCGTGTGCGTAGACGAAGACCGTACGGCCCTCGACCGTGCCCCAGCCGGTGATGACACCGTCGGTGAACGGCTTCTTGGCCTCCAGGCCGAAGCCGACCGCGCGGTGCCGGCGCAGCTGCTCGACCTCCCGGAAGGACCCGGGGTCGAGAAGGAGTTCGATGCGCTCCCGGGCGGTCAGCTTGCCCTTGGCGTGCTGTGCCTCGGTCGCCTTCTCGCTCGGTCCGGCCAGTGCCTGGGCACGGATCTCGTGCAGCTCGGCCACTCGTCCGCGTGCGTCCGTCGGCTCACCCGGCGCGTCATCCAAAACGGTCATGTAGCGACCTTACGAAGCGCGGCAAGGAAAGCGGGCCGTCGACTCCGTACAGTCTCCAGCCCGTTTTCCTGGTACCCCTGAACAGAACTTGAGCGGCATGCAGCCTTTCCGACTGCTCAGGGGGCTCCGCGGTTGTAGGGGTCGTACAAAGTAGTCAGCCGAGAGCCACCTCACATTCGTGTGTGGCACATGCCCTCCCCGGGGTGACACGGAGGCGCAGACGGCGGCCCGTGCCGAGGATCTCGACCGGGTCGTCGGCCCGGAGGACGGCCCGTACGGGGTGGTCCCAGATGATCTCCAGCGGCTCACCGGTGCGCGGCGGCTCGCTGACGCAGAGGGTAGCGGTGTGACCCCTGCGACGGAGGAGCACGCCGGCGCCCGCTGAGGCGGTCAGCGGTCCGACCGTACCTGCCTGCCAGAAGTTGGCGGTGGTGAGGCCCAGGGAGGGGATGTGGACGCCCTGCCGGACGCCGTCGTTGGCGAGGACGGACAGCCAGTGCCGGTCGGCGGCCCGGGCGGCGGTCTCGTGGCGGTCGGCGCCGGGCAGGAGGACGTAGACGTAGGTGGCGTCGACCGGGTCGGTGCCGTGGTCGAGCCACAGGGTCTGCCAGCGCCGGGTGGCGCGTTCCGGCGTACTGGTGGTGTTGATGTCGGCCCAGGCTCCGGTGCGGTCCTCACGGAGGGCGCGGAGGGCGCCGTACGGCAGGACGTAGCCGCCGTGGCCTTCGAGGTGGGCCCAGCCGTGGCCGCGGACGAAGGGCTGGGTGCCGTGCTCGCCGAGGTTGCGGTTGTCGACGACCGTCTCGACCGGGACGCCGTCGGCGCAGGTGATGCCGGCGCCCAGGCAGACCACCGCGTCGTCGGCGCAGAACCACGACTTGCGGGCCTGGAGGGTGGAGCCGAGCCCTTTCAGGTGCTGGCCGATCACCGCGTACTCGCCGTCCGTCGCTCCTCCGACCCAGCGCACATCGGGCTTGGGCTCGCCCCACTCGCCGCCGGCCCGGTCGGGGAGGCGGCGGGTGGAGACCGTCGTACCGGGGAGGCGGTACCAGTCGACGGTCGGCCAGTACCAGTCGGTGAACTGGTCCCCGGTGCCCTCGGCCCACCACGCGAGCATTCCGGCGCCCGTGTGCCAGCCGCGCGGGTTCTCGCCGTTGCCGCACTCGTAGTGGGCGATGCGGTCGCTGGCCATGGCGATGCTCGCGACGAAGCGGGGGCGGCGGTGGACGGCGCGGTCCATGGCGGCGAAGAGGTGGTGGCCGGTGGGGGCCGGGGTGGCGGGGGCCGGTGAATCGGCCACCGCCTGGAGCCGGGCCAGGTCCGCGACGCCGAACTGACGCGCCGTCAAGATCGGTGTGACGGTGTCCCGTTCGATCCAGTCCTTGATACGGCCGTACCAGCGCTGTCGCTCCGCGGGGCTCGCGCCGTCCGCGAGGAGGGCGATCGCGGCGATGACGCCCTGGCCGTGGAAGTGGTCGCTGCGCAGGACGTGCCGGTCGTCGCTCTTGAGGTAACCCCGGCTGATGGCACGGCCGTTGACGCTGTCCATCATCAACCCGTCGTGGATCAGGGGCGCGTAGGCGTGCTCGACGCCGTCGAGGACGATCTGCCGGGCGGGGTCGGTGACCTCCCACTCCGATCCGGCGAGGAGCGCGAAGAGGCGTCCGAGGCCGTCGAGGAGGACCTGGCCGTACGTCCCCGAATAGGCGACCCAGGTGTGCTGCACGAAGGAGCCGTCGGCGTAGAGGCCGTCCCCCTGGGCGACGTAGGGGAAGACCGGCGAGAGGGCGTCGCGGGCGAGGGCGATGCGGTCGGGGGCGCGACCGAGGATGCCGCGCAGGGCGACGGAGCGGCACAGGTCGACGCGGTTGGCGCCGGTGGAGGTGCCGGAGTAGTCGGTGAGCAGCACGTCGGGGATGAAGTGGTCGACGGCGGCGCAGGCCGCCTGCCGCTGTGCGTCCGTGAGGTGGTCGTACAGGGCGGCCGTGAGGTCCATGAGGAGGCGGGGGCTGCCGATTTGCCATTCCCACCAGTTGCCGTAGCGGGTGGTGGTGGGGTTGTAGACCGTGGCGGAGAGGTGGTCGAGGCCGCGGATCACGTCCGTGAGGAGGGCGTCGTCGCCGGTGGAGCCGGTGCCGGGCTGGGCGTGGGCCTGGGCCATCGTCCACAGCCGGCTGTAGCTCTGGGTGATGCCGGAGGGCGGGTCGTAGGGGCGGTCGGGCCACAGGGAGCCTGCGGCGGGGGCCATGGCGGCCTGGAAGGCGCGGGCCAGTTCGCCGGTCTCGGCGAGGCGGGAGGCGTACGGCTCGGCGGTGGGGTCGTAGCCGGCGCCGAGGGCGATGTCGAGCCAGCGGTGGCGGAGGGCGGCGTAGGGGTCGTCGGGGTCGGCGGCGCGGCTCACGGAGGTGCTGGTGGCGACGAGGGTCGCCGCGAGTAAGAGGGCCCTGCGGGTGAGTCTCATGGGGTCACCGGGACGTGAGGTCATGCCCTGGGCATCTACCACCTCAGTGCCATCACGCCAACACATTGCGGATGACGTTGAAACCTGAATGGAATAGGTCTACGGTCGTCCGTGTTGGTTAGTTCAACGTTCAACTTACACACTCCGAAGGAGCACACCATGGCGAACACCGACCTGACCGCCCTGACCGGTGACTACACCATCGACGCCTCGCACTCCACCATCGGCTTCACCGTCCGGCACGCCATGGTCACCAACGTCAAGGGGAAGTTCGACGAGTTCAGCGGCTCGCTGCACCTCGACGGCGCCGACCCGTCCGCGTCGACGGCCTCCATCGACGTCAAGATGGAGAGCATCGACACCGGCTCCGCCGACCGTGACGGCCACCTCAAGAGCGCGGACTTCTTCAAGATCGACGAGTTCCCGACCATGACCTTCCGCTCCACCAAGGCGGAGGCGCTCGGCGACGAGGACTACCGGATCACCGGTGACCTGGAGATTCTCGGTACGACCCGGCCGATCACCATCGACCTGGAGTTCAACGGCGCGGCCAAGGACCCCTTCGGCAACGAGCGCGTCGGCTTCGAGGGCAAGGCGGAGATCAAGCGCTCCGACTGGGGCCTGACCTGGAACGCGGCCCTGGAGACGGGCGGCGTGCTGGTCTCCGACAAGATCAAGCTGCACTTCGACATCTCGGCGATCAAGAACGCCTGATGCCTCCGCGAGAGCGCCGGTGAGTCACCTGACTCGCCGGCGCTGAGTGCGGTGCTGGTGCGGGGGCTCCCTGCCGAGGCGGCAAGTACGGTCCCGTTCGACGGGGGCTACTCGCCCGCGTAGAGGCGCTCCAGGCTGACCAGGACCACCTCTCCTCTGTCCTCCGCAGCCCTCAGATCGGCGCTGAACCCCGCCCCGCTGAAGCAGACAAAGCGCACGGCTGACCCATCGATGCCCCGCGCAGCCAACAGTGTCGCCGCACCCCGTACGACCACGTCGATCTCGTGGCTGATCCGCGCGGCCTGGTCCGGAACGGTCCCGTACGAGACGTCGATCGGCGTGCCGCCGAAGGTCTTAGGCGCGGCGAAGTGGGCTACCCACTCGCGACAGATCTGCTCGAAGTGCGGCCCTACGACGCCAGAAAGGAAGCGAGCGCGGGAGCTCTGCCAGACCTGCTCCGCCAACCCACGGTCCAGCAGAGAGAGTTTGGGACGGGAGATGGCGTGGTCGAAGGCGATGAGCGACTCGCCCACCCGGTAGACACTGCGATTCTTGCGGAATGCGTCCACTTCCCTGCGCACGAGCCCGCAGGCCTGCAGAACGGTGAGGGGGTGCGTGATGTCGCTGGTGGGTCTTTCGAGGCACCCGGCGATGCGCCCGGCCGTGGCGTTGCCGGATGCGAGCGCGGCCAGGACGGAGTGGTACAGGGCACGGTCACGCAGGTCGGATTCGTCCGCCAGCAGATAGCGGGCCTCACGGTAGAGCGGTGAGCGGGGCGAAAGCACCGTGCGACAGACCCAGGCGTCGAAGTCGGCCAGATCGGACGGGACGTCGTCACGTACGAACTCTCTGCGGTATGCGGGTGTTCCGCCCACGACACTGTGCACGAGGAGGGCCAGCCGGGGATCCGTAAGGCCCCAGAAGGCTGCCGCCTGTCGGAAGTCCAGTGGCTGCACGACGAGTTCGAGACCCGCGCGGCCACGCAGAGGCGAAGTACCGCCGAGCAGCTTGCCCATGAAGGAAAGGGAACTGCCGCAGAGCAGAAGCCGTGTACGTGACTCCAGGCGCTCCGAGCGCCGCGGACCGTATGCGACCTGCAGGATGGAGGGCAGCGACGGTGTCGCTCTGGCAAGGTAGGGGAGCTCATCAATGACGACCGGGACGGGCTGCTCCCTCCCCAGGGCAAGCAGCGCATCCACCGCCTGCTCCCAGCGATCGAACCGCATAGGGGCGATGCTGCCGGTGTACTGGCCGAGTCCCTCCCCGAAGCGGCGGAGCGATTCGCTCTCCGTCGCCTCGTAGGCACAGAAGTAGAACCCACCTGCAGCCCTGGCGAGCGAGTCGAGGAGGAAGGACTTTCCCTGCCGACGCCAAGAGGATTAGGAAGTACATTTCCCGCAAGTGCACTTCCCTTAGCGAGTCGGGTGTCGTCCGGTCACGAGCCGTTCCAGACCCGTGCCGGGTGCCGACTGCCAATATGGCGTCATGACGATGCGGGGGCGCAGGCCGGCGGAATCGTACGGCGACCATGTCGACTTTCGTAAGGGCACGTTCCATGGCTCGGTCACCGGCAAGGTCGAGCATCACCACCACTACGGCCCAGCTCCGACCGCCACAGCGTCCTTGCCCGCCGCACCGGTGGTGTTCACGGGGCGCGGTAGGCAGGCCGCCCAACTGATGGACGTCCTGAAACCCGACGTCGACGGCACTGCTGATCCCGTGCTGATTTCAGCCCTGAGTGGGCTCGGCGGCATCGGCAAAACCGCGCTCGCCCTGCATGTCGCACATGCCGTTCGGACCCGATTCACTGGCGGCACTCTGTTCGTCAATATGCGGGGCTACGAAGACATCCCCGTCGCGCCCGAGCAGGCGGTGCTCTCGCTTCTTCGCGCCCTCGGCATCCGGGACGAGGATCTACCCCAGTCACCGGAGGAGCAGTACGCCCTCTACCGGTCCGAACTGAGCGGCCGTGGGCCTGTGTTGCTCCTTTTCGACAACGTCTCCACGTCGGCCCAGGTGACTCCGCTGCTGCCGGGCACAGACCGGCACCGCGTACTGGTCACGTCCCGGGACAGCCTCGCCTCACTGCCGGCACGCCTCATCACTCTCGATTCCCTGTCTCAGGGAGAAGCGGCCGTCCTCATCCGGCGTGCTCTGCACCTGGCGGACCCTGAAGACTCCCGTATCAACGAGGAGCCTGATGCCGTGCAGCAGCTCGTAGACCTGTGCGACGGCCTCCCCCTGGCACTCCAGATCGCCGCCGCGCAGCTACGCCGTCGCCGGCATCGTCCCGTGTCCGTGTTGGTCACTGAGCTCAAAGCCGCGGCCGATCGTGTCCGTCAGCTGCATGCGCCGGGAGTAGACCAATATGGCAGAGAACTGGCCCTGCGCCCGCTGTTCGATGTGACATATGCGCGGCTCGACTCGGACCAAGCCAGATGCTTCCGCTCCCTGGCGCAGGCGCCCGGCGCCAATTTCGGCGTGCCAACCGCAAGTGCTCTGTCGGGCTTGCCCGAAACAAAGGTCGAGGCAGCTCTCGACGACCTGGCAGCGGCATTCTTGATCAACCCCCGCGGGGACCGATGGGAGATGCACGACCTGTTGCGTGCGTACGCCCGAACGATAAGCAGTGGGGAGCCCGGACTGTACGCGGAAGCGGCCCATGCTCGAAAACGCCTATTGCACCACTTCCTGCCTCGAATGGTTTCGGCGGACCAACATCTGCACGGTCAGCTGCTGGAGGACGCGCCCGACCTCTTCACAAGCCGAGAGGCAGCACTGGACTGGCTGGATGTGGAGCGCGACTCACTGGTGGGAGCCGTGAGGTGGGCAGACAGTGCCGAGCACAGCCAATCCGCAATGGCCCTGGGCCTCGCCCTCGACAAGTACCTGCAACTGCGTCGGCAGTTCACGGATGCACAACTCGTAGCCGAGGTCATGCTTACCGCTGCGAAGCGAGACGCGGAACAGACCGTCGTGATGGCCTCCTTGACCATCATCGGCAACTCTCGTTACGGGCTGGGCCAATTCCGCGAGGCCGCCATCGCTCACACCGAAGCTCTGCGTCTCGCGTACACCGTGGGCGACCGCAACGGCCAGGCTTCGTCCTGGACCAATCTGGGCCGCTGCATGTTCGCACTGGAGCAGTTCGAAGTCGCCGTGCTGATGCACAAGCGCGCGCAGGGGATGTTCGCGGCCCTGGGCGACCAGCACAGAGAAGCTGCGGCATGGAACAACCTCGGCTTGCCTCTTCACTCGTTGCACCGCTTGGACGAGGCCGTGCAAGCGCACAGCAACGCCCAACGCATGTTCGCCGACGTACTGGATCGCCACGGGGAAGCAGGCGCCTGGCTCAGTCTGGGCACTGCTCTCGCCGAGTCGGATAAGTACGACGACGCTGTGAACGCCTATATGAACGCGACCGACATCTACGCCGAGCAGGACGACCCGCACGGAGCGGCCTGGGCATGGGAGCATCTCGGACAACTCCTTGCCCGCACGGGCGAACTCGAGATGGCGGTCAAGGTGTTGCAGCAGTGCGAAGCGGCCTATGCCGCGTTGGGTGACGGACGTGGAGCAGCTTCGATTCGCTCGACACTTGCGGAACTCAGGTCACGTAAGGCTGGCCGAATCCCGCCCCTTGCGTGAGTTCTCACAGCGTTCTCATAATCCACCGACAGATTTGACTTGCCCATGCCATCCAATGGGCGGTTCTTTGCTGTGCTGTTTGGCATGTGCGCGTCAGTTCTGTGATCCGAGTACTTCCACCCCCCACGGAAGGCATCACGTTGAAGAGACTCCTCACGGCCCTCAAGAGATGCGCGGCCCTCGGCGCCGCCGCCCTCGCGATCGCCAGTCTTCAGCCCGTCTCGGCCGCGCAGGCCGCTCCCGCGCCCGTCGTCGGCGGCACCCGGGCCGCGCAGGGCGAGTTCCCGTTCATGGTCCGGCTCTCCATGGGCTGCGGCGGGGCGCTGTACACCCAGCAGATCGTGCTGACCGCCGCGCACTGCGTGAGCGGTTCCGGGGCCAACACCGGCATCACCGCGACCGCCGGGGTCGTCGACCTCCAGTCCACCAGCGGGCGCGTCCAGGTCCGGTCCACCAGGGTGCTCCAGGCGCCCGGCTACAACGGCACCGGCAAGGACTGGGCACTCATCAAGCTCGCCCAGCCGATCAACCTGCCCACGCTGAAGATCGCCACGACCACGCAGTACAACACCGGTGACTTCACCGTCGCCGGCTGGGGTGCGGCGCGTGAGGGCGGGGCTCAGCAGCGGTATCTGCTCAAGGCGACCGTGCCGTTCGTCAGTGACGCCACCTGTAAGGCGTCCGGCGGGTCGTACAGCGATCTCGTCGCCAACGAGGAGATCTGTGCCGGGTTCGCGGCGGGCGGGGTCGACACCTGTCAGGGTGACTCCGGTGGGCCCATGTTCCGCAAGGACAACGCCGGGGCCTGGATCCAGGTCGGGATCGTCAGCTGGGGCGAGGGCTGCGCGCGGCCCAACGCGCCCGGCGTCTACACCGAGGTGTCCACGTTCGCCTCGGCGATAGCGTCGGCGGCGTCGACTCTCTGATCCGACGACGCCTGCTTCTCGTACGGCCTTCCGCGGGTCCGGCGCAGCCACGCGCCGGGCCCGTGTCGTTGCGGGAGGCCCGCACCCGCGTCGCTCAGAAACCTCCCCCGAAGTCCCCTCCCCCGCCGAAGTCCCCGCCGCCTCCGAAGTCCCCGCCCCCGAACCCTCCGCTGAAGTCGTCCGAGTCGAAGTCCGCGCCCGAGACGTCACCGCCCTCGTAGCCTCCGGGACCGCCGAAGTCCCCGTAGCCGCTGCCGTAGTCGGCGGCGTACGACGGGGTCGCCATCATGCTGCCCAGGACCGTGCCGACCAGCAGGCCGGGGAGGATGCCGCCGCCGAAGTAGCCGCCCGCCCAGGGGCCGTACGCCGGGCCCGCATCCCAGTAGGGGCGGCGGCCCGCGTCCGTGTCGACCTCGCGCATCACGGGATCGCGGCCGTCGGCGAGGCGGGTGGCGTCGGCGGCGCAGACCGGGACCTCGCGCGGGGCGCCGGACGGGGGTGTCCAGGTGGCGTCCGTGACGGAGGGGCCATGGCGGGGGTCGAAGAAGCAGGGGGCCCGGCGTTCCGGCAGGGGCCTGCCCTCGCGGCGGGCCGCCAGTTGGGCCAGGGAGAAGCGGCCCTCCTCCAGGGCCTGGGTGACCCCTCGTACCTCTTCCGGCTTGGTCACCGCCGCCATCAGGGCCTTCGCCTGCTCGTACGCGTCCAGCGCGCGCTCGTAGTCCGCACGCATCGCGTCGTCGGCGCCCTTCTCCGAGGGGTGGAAGTCGAGGCGGTCCAGTTCCTCGCCGAACGCGGTGATGTCCTCGTCCACGACCACCCGGAGCTTCTCCACTGCCGCCCGCTGCTCCTCCGCGTGGCGGCGGCGGTTGCGGCGGACCAGGGCGTAGGTGCCCGCGCCGCCTGCCACCAGCACCGCACCGACCGTGATCAGCGCGCCCGTCGGGACGCCGTTGCCGTCGGAGCCCGTGCCCCAGCTCGCCGGGGCCGAGCCGCCCATGTTCGTCAGCGCGCTGTTGGTGAAGTCGCTCAGCTGGGCCCGGGTGTCCTCGCCCGCGACGGTGGTGACGAGGTTGTGCACGGCCGCGCGCGGCAGGACCGAGGAATCGGCGCGGGCGTCGAACCGGTCGCCGAGGCGGATCGCGTACAGACCGGTCACGCCGGTCGCCGTGCGCAGCCTGGTGAAGAGGTCCTGGGTGGGGTAGCCGGCCGGCAGGACGGCGATGAAGAGCGGTTTGTCCGCGTTCTTGATCTGGTCGGCCAGGGTGGCGGCGTCCGAGGTGGACAGCTGGCCGGAGGCCGCCGGGTCCACGTAGACGGGGTTCTCGCGGAGCGCCGCGGCGATCGTCGAGACGCTCGTGGCGGCGGACGCGGGCGGCGCGAGGGACGGCCACAGCACGGTCAGGGCGGCGAGCGCCAAGGCCGCCAACAGCCGGAGGAGGCTTCGGGTCCGTAGGGCGGACTTCATACTCCGACGCTACCCGAAGCCTCCCAAACCGGGACATCGATCCTGGTCAGGTCGCCCGGTAGGCCGCCAGCAGGCTCTCCACCGCCTTTCCGTACCGTCCGGTGAGGAGCAGGTGGTCCGCCTCCGCGAAGGGCTTCGCCGAGGCCGCCGTCACCGGCCGCTGCTGGACGATCAGCCGCGCCTTCGTCACCAGGGCGCGCCCCACCTCGTCCGCCCCGGCCTTCTCGGCCGCGGCCGCCGCGACGGCGAGGGCCTTCAAGGTCGTCGCCCCGCCCTCCGGAATCCTGGTCAAGGTGGTCAGGCCCCAGCCGTACGGGAACTGCGGGTCGTACGTCGCGTCACCGACGTTGATCGGCAGCTGCGCCTCCGACTTGGGCCAGGTGACCGGGAGTCGGCCGGTGAAGGGCCGCCTGCCGTAGAGCACGTCGGCGACGCCTGCGCCCTCGGTGCCGGGCAGCCAGGAGGCCACCAGGGCGTCGATCGCGCCGAGCCGGTCGCCGATGAGCTGCGGGCGTCCGGACACGATCAGCACGGCGCACTTCATGGCCGCGCACACCTTGTCGACGGCCGCCTTGTCGGCCGCGGACAGCTCCAGGTCGTTGCCGTTGCCCACGTCACCGACGCCCTCGGCGTACGGGGTCTCCCCGACGACGACCACACCGACGTCGTAGCCGGTCGTGGGCGCGGAGGCGTCCTTGGAGTACGTGACGTCTCCCCCGGCGTCGCGCAGGCCCTCCAGGACCGTCGTCCCGGGGACGATGTCGCCGGACGCGCCCTGCCAGGTGACCGTCCAGCCTCCGGTCTGGTTGCCGATGTCGTCGGCGTTGGACCCGGCGACGTAGACCTTCTGGGACTTCTTCAGCGGCAGCACCCCGCCCGCGTTCTTCAGCAGCACCTGCGACTCGGCCGCCGCCTGCCGGGCCACCGCGCGGTGTTCGGCGGAACCGATCTTCGCCGCGCCGCTCGTGTCGGCGTACGGCTTCTCGAAGAGGCCGAGCCTGAACTTCTGCGTGAGGATGCGCGATACGGCGTCGTCGATCCGTGCCTCGCTCACCCGCCCGGCCTCGGTCTCGGCGACGAGGGCGGTACGGAAGTCCCGGTAGGCGTAGGGGGCCATGACCATGTCGACGCCGGCGTTGACCGAGGTGCGGACGTCGGAGGTGTAGTCGCCGGGGATCTGGTTGATGCCGTCCCAGTCGCTGATGACGAAGCCGTCGAAGCCCATCCGGCCCTTCAGCACGCCGTTGATCATGTCGCCGCGGGCGTGCATCTTGACCGGGCCGAGGCCGTCGCCGATGACGTCCAGGGAGGAGTACGAGGGCATGACCGTGCCGACGCCGCGGTCGACGGCCGTCTGGTACGGGGCGAGGTGGACCGCCTCCAGCTGCTGCCGGGTGACGGTGGTGACGCCCTGGTCGATGGTGTAGGTGCCGGTGGTGGAGGAGCCGTAGGCGGTGCCGCCGTCGCCGACGAAGTGCTTCGCGGTGGCGAGGACCTTGTCGCCGTCCTTCAAGTCCCTGCCGTTCGCGGCACCTTGGAGGCCCTGGATGATCGTCTCCATCGAGTCGACCAGCGCCGGGTCCTCACCGAAGGACTCGTAGGAGCGGCCCCAGCGTTCGTCGCGGGTGACGCAGAGGCAGGGCGCGAAGTCCCAGGGGACGCCGGTGGCGCGGACCTCGGCGGCGGTCACCGCACCGGTGCGCTGGGCGAGTCGGGGGTCGCGGGTGGCGCCGAGTCCGATGTTGTGGGGCATGACGGTGGCGCCGACCAGGTTGTTGTGGCCGTGGACGGCGTCGACGCCGTAGATCAGGGGGATCTGGAACCTGGTTGCCTGCGCCCGGAGTTGGAAGGCGTCGATCATCTTCGCCCAGGCCTCGGGGGTGTTGGGCGTGGGGGTGGAGCCGCCGCCGGAGAGGAGCGAGCCGAGGGCGTACGTGGCGATGTCGCCGCCGGCCCCGACGGCGCCCCGCTCCGCCTGGGTCATCTGCCCCGCCTTCTCGGCGAGGGACATCCGGGAGAGGAGGTCGGCGACGCGGGCCTTGATGGGCAACTTGGCGTTCAGATACGGCAGTCCGTGGGCGTCGATCACGATCTGCGGGGTCTCGTCGGGGGCCTTGGCGCCGGTGACGGTGAGTTTCAGCGGGATGGCCTCGGCGCTCTCCGCGGCCTGGTCCTTGAGGGTGCGGACCTGGATCGTCCGGGTGGTGCCGGAGGCCGTGCCGGCGGGGAAGGTGAGGGTGCCGGAGACGGGGACGTAGTCCTTGCCGGGGTCGGCGGGCGTCTCGTAGGCGACCGTCACGGGCTCGTCGACGGGGGCGGAGCCGGTGGTGGCCAGGGTCACCTTGACCGCGGCGGTGCCGCCTTCCCGCACCGGGTAGACCGGCGCGTCGGTGAGGACGGAGGCGCGCCGGGACTGGTCGGCCCTGCCGTACAACTCGACGCCGTCCATGGCGAACCGGCCGGGTGCGCCGACCGGGAGGGTGACCGCGTACCCCCAGGTCTCGGTCAGTCCGAGAATGTGGTCGATACCGCCGACGGGCTGGTAGTCGGTGCGGTACGCGAAGTCCGTGAAGGGGATCTCGATCTGTTTCCAGCCACTGAAGTCGTCGGTGAACGACGTCGTCCAGAGCTCGGAGGCCTCGCCGTTGGCGCCGCCGTCCTTGAGCTCGAAGGCGATCTTCTTGCCGTTGTTCTGCCCCTCCCACCAGAACCGGATGCCCTTGTGGGCGGACCAGTCGTGGGCGGGCTCGGCGAAGGCGAAGTCGTGGGTGAAGCCGCCGTAGCCGCTGATGTCGTAGGTACCGGAGAGGACCTTGTCGCCCTCGGGGGCGTCCGCGCGAGCGCTGAGCTGGAGTTTCGGCGGGTCGTCGGTGTCGCTGCCCCAGGTGAACAGGCCGCCCTCGGGCGGGTTCGCGAAGGGGACCTCGCCCTCGAAGCGGTCGACGGGGACCGGGGCGGGATCGTCGGCGGCCTGCGCGGCCAGCGTCGGCAACAGGGCCGCCAGCAGGGTGGCGGAGGTGAGCAGGGCGGTTCTTCGCATGGAGCTTCCCCCTCGGCTCGCGTGGCTCTCGTGGTCCACACATGACTTACCTCACGCCGTGAGTTAACTGGTGACCCGCACGCCCGTCAAGGCATCACGTCAGCCATTCGGGCTCCCGGGTCGCTCCCTCAACTCACGCCTCCACCAGGCATGTTGTACGACCGCAACGAGACCGGTGCCGAAGGGTGGTCGTGCCGCCCGGCGCCGCGGTGATGGGGTGGGCACCACGACGGAGGGGGCGGGGCGTGAGACGAGTGGGGGTCGCGGTGCTGGGCGCCGTGGCGGGGGCGCTGTTGTTGAGTGGGTGCACGGCGGTCGACCTGCCGTTGGCGGCGGTGCGGATCGGCGCGGACGGGCAGCCATGGGCACTGATCCGGCCGTGCGGTGACGACAGCTATCTGGAGCCGGACCTGGAGGGCCGGGCGGGCCGTACCGAGTCAGGGGCCGTCGCCTCGGGGTGGAGCACGGACGGCGAGGCCGAAGGGGACGCCGAATTCCCGCTGTTCACGCCGCCGCCCGCCTGGACGGCTCAGCCGGTCGGCGCCCAGCGGCTGCTGTCGGACCACACCTACGTCCTGGCCTTCGGCCACTACGTGACCGGAGACTCGTACAACGGCATCGTCACCTTCACCGCCGCCGACCTCGCCACTTTGGAGGCCGGCCAGGTCTGGGCCGACGGCCGCCCCATGAGCCTCGGCGAGTTCGAGGAGCTCGCCGAGGGCTCGTGCTGAGCGGGGTTACTCGGCGGGGGTGACTCCGGCGCGGAGGAGGCCGTAGGCGTACGCGTCTTCCAGGGCCTGCCAGGACGCGGCGATCACGTTCTCCGCGACCCCGACCGTCGACCACTCCCCCGCCCCGTCCGACGTGGAGATCAGCACCCGGGTCGTGGACTGGGTGCCGTGGACGCCCTCCAGGATGCGGACCTTGTAGTCGACCAGGTCGAGCTTGGCCAGCTGGGGGTAGATCTTCTCCAGGGCGACGCGCAGGGCGCGGTCGAGGGCGTTGACCGGGCCGTTGCCCTCCGCGGTGGCGACGATCCGCTCGCCCTTGGCGAAGAGCTTGACCGTGGCCTCGTTGGCGTGGCTGCCGTCGGGGCGGTCCTCGACGATCGCGCGCCAGGACTCGACGGCGAAGTACTTCAGCGGCCGGCCCTCGACCTCGGCGCGCAGGAGCAGTTCGAAGGACGCGTCCGCCGCCTCGTACGTGTAGCCCTTGAGCTCGCGCTCCTTGACCCGCTCCACGACCCGGCCGACCAGCTCGCGGTCGCCGCCGAGATCGACGCCGAGCTCCTTGCCCTTGAGCTCGACCGAGGCGCGGCCCGCCATGTCGGAGACCAGCATCCGCATGGTGTTGCCGACCTGCTCGGGGTCGATGTGCTGGTACAGGTCGGGGTCGACCTTGATCGCGGAGGCGTGCAGGCCGGCCTTGTGGGCGAAGGCCGAGACACCGACGTAGGGCTGGTGGGTGGAGGGGGTGAGGTTGACGACCTCGGCGATGGCGTGCGAGATCCGCGTCATCTCGCGCAGCTTGCCGTCGGGCAGCACCTTCTTGCCGTACTTCAGCTCCAGGGCCGCGACGACCGGGAAGAGGTTGGCGTTGCCGACCCGCTCGCCGTAGCCGTTGGCCGTGCACTGGACGTGGGTCGCGCCCGCGTCGACGGCGGCGAGGGTGTTGGCGACCGCGCAGCCGGTGTCGTCCTGGGCGTGGATGCCGAGGCGGGCGCCGGTGTCGGCGAGGACGGTCGAGACGACGGCCTGGACCTGGGCGGGCAGCATGCCGCCGTTGGTGTCGCAGAGGATGACGACGGAGGCGCCCGCCTCCGAGGCGGCCCGTACGACGGCCTTGGCGTACTCGGGGTTGGCGCGGTAGCCGTCGAAGAAGTGCTCGCAGTCGACGAAGACCCGGCGGCCCTGCGCGACCAGGTACGACACCGTGTCGCGGACCATCTCCAGGTTCTCGTCCAGCGTGGTGCGCAGGGCGAGCTCGACGTGCCGGTCGTGGGACTTGGCGACCAGCGTGATCACCGGAGCGCCCGACTCCAGCAGGGCCTTGACCTGGGGGTCCTCGGACGCCTTGGCGCCCGCCCGACGGGTCGCGCCGAAGGCGACCAGCTGCGCGTGCCTGAACTGGATCTCCGCCTGCGCGCGGGCGAAGAACTCGGTGTCCCGCGGGTTGGCGCCGGGCCAGCCGCCCTCGATGAAGCCCACGCCGAAGTCGTCCAGGTGCCGCGCGATGGCCAGCTTGTCCGCGACGGTGAGGTTGATGCCCTCCCGCTGGGCGCCGTCGCGCAGGGTGGTGTCGAAGACGTGGAACTGATCGTCGAGCTCGCTGGTTTCGGTCATGGTCTCAAGGCTCCTGAGGATTGGATCTCGGTCGTACCGGAATAACCGGCTCCACCGCCCCCACATACTCCCTCGCGCTCTCGCCTCCGGCTGCGGGTGGGCCAGAAAAGCGAAAAACCCCTCGCGGGTGCGAGAGGTCTGCGCGCGGGTCGAGGACGACGGTGTCCGTCCGTACCTGGTCGTACGAGACGGTCACTGCGGACCGGCGCGCCTGCTGCCAATAATCATGGCGAACGAGAGCACGGGGGCAGTCTGGCACAAGTCGCCCCCGCGCTCACCGTCCGTCTCAGAATGCGAACCCTCTGCTGGTCAGCGCAGGTGGCGGACGAAGCCGTCGGTGACCCCGTTGGTGTCGTCCGGCACGAGTTGCGTGGAACCGGAGGAGAGGCCGACCTCCTTGCCGCCGCGGGTCACGGAGTAGAGGGTGACGTACTCGTCCTCGACCGGTCCGCCGGTGACCGACGCGCTGACCAGGCGGACCTTGCCGGTGCGCAGGTCGCGGAGGTAGACGTTGTCGACGCCGAAGTAGCCCGTGGCGCGGTTGCGCGGGGTGGCCTCGTAGGCGACGTACCGGCCGTCGGGGCTGATCTCGGGGCTCTGGGTGCCGAAGGCCGTCTCCGCGTTGTGCGAGATCCGGCGGATCTCGCCGGTCTTCAGGTCGCGCACGAAGACGTCGGTCTCGGTGCCGTTGGTGTCGCCCGGGACCAGGTCGGGAGCGCTGGAGCTGAAGGCGACGTACCGGCCGTTCGCGGTGAGCGAGGCGTCGACGGCCGAGGCGGTGGTCGGGGTGCCGCCGGGGGTGACGTTCAGCTGCTGCTGGGTGCCCTTCTTGATGTCGTACGCCCACAGGGCCGAACCCGGGCCGCGGTACTGGAACTGGTCGTAGACGATGCGGCTGCCGTCGTCGCTGACGTCGTAGACGACCGACGTCCACTCGGGGCGGGTGCGCTCGCTGACGCGCTTCACCTTTCCGGTCCGGCGGTCGAGGAGGTAGAGCATCCGGTAGCCGTTGGGGTCGTCGGCCTCCATCCGGTTGGGGCGGGCGGTGAAGGCGACGTAGCGGGCGTCGGCCGACATTTCGGCTCCGCCGACGTCGACGGAGCGGCCGTTGATCCCGAAGCTGAGCCGTTCGGTCCTGCCGGTGCGGCGGTCGTGCAGATAGACGTCGTCGACCCATTCGTCGGCGGGCGGCGGGGTGTCCCAGTGGACGAGGTTGCGGGCCTGGGAGGTGAACAGGACGTACCGGCCGTCGCGGCTGATGTCGAACGCGGTGGACATGTCGTCGGCCTGTGCGCCCGCGGAGCTGACGTTGACCCGCTCGACGGTGCCCTTGCGCAGGTCGCGGACGAAGACGTCGCGTTGTCCGTTGGTGTCACCCGGCACCAGGTTGGTGGCATCCGAGGAGAAGACCGCGAAGCGGCCGTCTGCGCTGAACTCGGGGCCGTAGGTGTAGCTGTTGGCCTGCTCTCCCGTGGGTGAGGTGCCGAGGCGCTCGGTGCGCGGGGCGGGCGTCGGAGCCGCCGACGCCGTGGTGGCGGAGAGAGCGAGCAGGCCGGCGACGACGCCGGCGGCGAGTGCGGTGCGTGTGCTGGCGTACAAGAGCGGTTCCCCCATTGAAAATCCCCCGATTTTCCTTGCCTGCAAAGGAGTTCGGTACAGACGGCGGCCGTCCCCCGAACCCTCTACGAGGCAAGCGCATCACAAGGCCTGGGGCAATCCCCCGAATTGAGTACAACCCGGGCGTCGGCTCAGGCGTCCGCGAGGAGGGTGTCGTTCAGGAACTCCCTCACGTGGCCGAGAATCTGCGGTCGGTCGGTGCCGCGGAGGCCGATGGCGACATGGATGGAGAAGCCGTCGAGGAGTGCCCGCAGGCGGGCCGCGAAGCGGTCGGGGTCCACCGGCCGGAACTCCCCCCGCGAGATGCCTTCCGCCAGCAGCGCCACCAGGTCGCGGTGCCAGGCGCCCTCGATCGCGGCCTGGCGGTCGCGGGCCGCGTCGTCGGCGTTCTGCGAGCGGTTCCAGACCTCCAGCCACAGGGTCCAGTGCGGGTCGCGGTGGCCGTCGGGGACGTACAGGTCGACGTACGCATCGAGCCGTTCCCGCGCGGTGCCCGTACGGGCGAGGAGCCGGCCGCGCTCGGCGCCCAGCCGGCCCTCGCTCCACTCCAGGGTCTGGAGCAGCAGTTCGTCCTTGGAGCCGAAGTAGTAGAGGAGGTGACCGCTGCTCATGCCGAGCTCACGCCCGAGCGCGGCCATGGTCAGCTTCTCCAGGCCGCGGTCGGCGATCATCTCCATGGCGGCGGTGAGGATGCGCTCGCGGGGCGGGGCCGGGGTGCGGCGGGGCGTGGTCATACGGCGGTCACCCGGACCGCGTCGGGCAGGAATCTCGTCTCGTACGGGCTGGTGCAGTCGGCGAAGAGGGTCGCCACGACCGCGCCGCACGCGCCGCACACCTCATTGGGCCCCTCACGGCCGGGCGGCCCGCAGCAGCCGATCTCCTGGGACGCGGGGTTCTGCGCGAGATACCCGCGGGTGTCCCCTGGATGCACGACCAGGGTGCCGCGCGGCCCGGCGGAGACCAGGAACCCCGGACCGTCGGGGTCCCCCATCCAGGCGTTCCCCGGGTGGGCGGCGTCGGCCCACTCCGGGTCGGGGTGCGGGACGTACGGCGCCCCGCACGCCTCCGGGTCCACGGCGTACGTCCCGCGCGGCATCGTCGCCGGGGCGCGGCGCACGCCGTCGGCGCCCCGGCTGCCGTCGTACTCCGGGCGGGCCGGCACCTCGGGCAGCGGACGCAGTGGCTCGGTCAGCCGTGCGCCACAGGCGACGCAGTTCAGCACATTCACCCGTACGTTCTACCTGACGCCCGCCCTGGGCTGCTGCTGGGTGATGCAGTGGATGCCGCCCCCGCCCGCGAAGATCGCCCGGGCGTCGACGAGGGTGACCGTGCGGTCGGGGAAGAGGCGGCGGAAGATGCCGGCGGCGAGTTCGTCGTTCGGGTCGTCGAAGGCGCAGAGGACCACGCCGCCGTTGCAGAGGTAGTGGTTGATGTACGAGTAGTCGACCCAGTCGCCGTCCTCGTCCTTGAGGACGGTCGGCGCCGGGATCTCGACGACCTCCAGGCGGCGGCCCCGTGCGTCGGTCTCGCCGCGCAGGATCTCGACGTACTCCAGGGACCGGGCGTGGTCGGGGTGGGCCGGGTCGCGCTGGCTGTGGACGACCACCACGCCCGGCCGCGCGAACGCGGCGACGATGTCGACGTGGCCCTGGGTGCCGTACGTGCCGTAGTCGCCGGCCAGGCCGTGCGGGAGCCAGATCGCCTTGGTGGTGCCGAGCTTGGCGTGGATCTCCGCCTCGACCTGCTCCCGGCTCCAGCCGGGGTTGCGGCCCGCGCCGAGCTGCACGGTCTCGGTCAGCAGGACCGTGCCCTCGCCGTCCACGTGGATCGCGCCGCCCTCGTTGACGAGGGCGCTGCCCAGCACCGCCACTCCGGTCAGGTCGGCGACCTGCCCGGCGATCTTCGCGTCGTGCTCCCAGCGGGCCCACTCCTGCCCGCCCCAGCCGTTGAACGTCCAGTCCACGGCGGCGAGTCGACCCGCCCGGTCCTTCACGAAGGTCGGGCCGATGTCCCGCATCCACGCGTCGTCGAGCTCGCGCTCCACCAACTCCACGTCCGGACCGAGCAGTTCACGGGCCGACGCCTCCTGCCCCGGACCGTGCACCATGGTCACCGGCTCGAAGCGGCGCACCGCGCGGGCGACGGACGCCCAGGCGGCCCGGGCCTCGGCCAGCTCCTCGTCGTCGGTGAACGTCGGGTTGGGGCTGGGCCAGGCCATCCAGGTGCGCTCGTGCGGTTCCCACTCGGCGGGCATGCGGAAGGTCATGGAGGGTCCTAGAGGAAGTAGAGGCGGTTGAGGGCGACCGAATCGGCCGGTTCCGAGTGCAGCGGCTCGCCGTCCAACGTCACCAGTCCCGTGCGCTGGTCGACGTCGACCGCTCCGGTACGGGAGTTGAGGCGCAGGTCGGCCGGTCCGATGCCGCGGGTGCCGCGGACGGCGACCCTGCGGCGCCGGGTCGGCATCGAGTCGTTGCCCTGGTCGACGGCGGCCTGCGCGACGAAGGCCACCGAGAGGTCGGCGGGGGTGGCGCCGTACGACCCGAACTGCGGGCCCAGGACGAGGGGTTCGCAGGTGTCCGTCGCCGCGTTGGGGTCGCCGACCACCCCGTACGCCGGGAACCCGGACTTGAGCACCAGCTGCGGCTTGGCCCCGAAGTACTCCGGGCGCCACAGCACGATGTCGGCCAGCTTGCCGACCTCGATCGACCCGACCTCGTGCGCGAGCCCGTGGGCGATGGCCGGGTTGATGGTCAGCTTGGCCATGTAGCGCAGGACGCGCTCGTTGTCGTGGTCGTCGTTCTCGGCGCCGAACTCGGCCTTCATCTTCCCGGCCATCGCGAAGGTGCGGCGGACGGTCTCACCGGCGCGCCCCATGCCCTGCGCGTCGGAGGAGGTGATGCCGATCGCGCCCAGGTCGTGCAGCACGTCCTCGGCGCCCATGGTCCCGGCGCGGATGCGGTCGCGGGCCATGGCGGCGTCGCCGGGCAGGTCGGTCTTGAGGTCGTGGACGGAGACGATCATGCCGTAGTGCTCGGCGACCGCGTCCCGGCCGAAGGGCAGGGTGGGGTTGGTGGAGGAGCCGATGACGTTCGGCACGCCGGCCATCTTCAGCACGTTGGGGACGTGTCCGCCGCCGCAGCCCTCGATGTGGAAGGCGTGGATGGTGCGGCCTTCCAGCACTCGCAGGGTGTCCTCCACCGACAGGCATTCGTTCAACCCGTCACTGTGCAGGGCGACTTGGACGTCATGCTCCTCGGCGACGCGCAGTGCCGTGTCCAGCGCCCGGGTGTGGGCGCCCATGTCCTCGTGCACCTTGAAGCCGCTCGCGCCGCCCTCGGCCAGCGCCTCGATCAGAGGCGCCTCGTGGGACGACGAACCCCGGCCCAGGAAGCCGATGTTGACCGGCCAGGCGTCGAAGGCGTTGAACGCGTGCCGCAGCGCCCAGGGCGAGTTGACGCCGACGCCCCACACCGGGCCGAACTCCTGGCCGATGATCGTGGTCACCCCGGACGCCAGCGAGGCTTCCATGATGCGCGGCGACAGCAGGTGGACGTGGGTGTCGACGGCCCCGGCGGTGGCGATGAGCCCCTCGCCGGACACGATGGACGTACCGGTGCCGACCACGACGTCCACGCCGTCGAGGGTGTCGGGGTTGCCGGCCCGCCCGATGGCGCAGATCCGCCCCTCGCGGATGCCGATGGACACCTTGCGGATGCCGAGCACCGCGTCGATCACGACGACGTTGCTGATCACCACGTCACAGGTCTCACGGACGGCCGCGGCCTTGAGGTGCAGTCCGTCGCGGGCGGTCTTGCCGAACCCGGCGAGGAACTCGTCGCCGTACCGCTGCGCGTCGGCCTCGACCCGGATCGTCAGCCCGGAGTCACCGAGGCGGACGCGGTCGCCGGCGCGGGGGCCGTGGGTGGCGGCGTACTCGTGGGGGGTGAGGCGCCGGGCCTCGGCGGGGTGTCCTCCGGGGCGGCTCATCGGGCGACCTCCTCAGTGCGTATGCCCAGGTATCCGCAGGCGGCGGCCCTCCGCAGCGCCTCCTCCTTCGCCCCCGGCGCGTCCAGCGGCCCGTCCACCAGCCCGGCGAAGCCGATCGCGACCCGCGCCCCACCGATCGGCACCAGGCCGACCTCCAGGGACTCCCCCGGCCCGAACCGCACCGAGGACCCGGCGGGCACCGCGAGCCGCAGGCCGTAGGCGGCTCCCCGGTCGAAGTCGAGGCGCGGGTTGGCCTCGAAGAAGTGGAAGTGGGAGGTGACGGAGACCGGGACGGTCGCGGTGTTGGTGACGGTGAGCCGGACCACCGGGTCCGGGTCGGCGTGCTCGGGCCCCGGCAGCAGCGCGCCCGGCGCCTGCTCCGCGAGCCCGCCGCCCCCGATGGGGTCGGAGACCACCGCGAGCCGCGAGCCGTCGTCGAAGACGGCCTCGACATGCACCTCGGTGACGACGTCCGCGACGCCGGGCAGCACGTCGTCCGGGCCGAGGACGGCGCGGGCGCGCTCGATGGCCTCGGCGAGCCGGACGCCGTCCCGGGCGGCCTCGCACACGGTGTCCGCGATGAGCGCGGTGGCCTCCGGCACGTTGAGCCGGAGCCCGCGGGCCCTGCGGGCGCGGGCCAGCTCGGCGGCGCCGAAGAGCAGCAGGCGGTCGCGTTCGGTGGGGGTGAGCCGCATGTCGTTCCCTTCACTTTAGAGCAACACTCTAAACGGAGGTTCCCGGCGAACCAAGGGTTGACGTGAGACCAGGACCACGCTCACATTGAACGGCACTCAAACCCGAGGGAGACGCAGCATGCCGATGGAACAGCGCGGGGTCGACACCATCCCCGACGAGGAACGCACCAGCGGGCCACGCGACCTCCTCTCGATCCTGCTCGGCTCGAACCTGTGTCTGGGCGTGATCGTCTTCGGCTGGCTGCCGCCGTCCTTCGGTCTCGACTGGTGGGGCTCGGTGAGCTCGATCGTGGCCGGCACGGTGGTCGGCACCCTGCTGACGGCCCCGCTCGCCCTGATCTCGCTGCGCACCGCGACCAACCTCTCCACCTCCTCCGGCGCCCAGTTCGGCGTCCGCGGCCGGCTGGTCGGCTCGGTGGTGGGCCTGCTCCTCGCCCTCGGCTACACCGCGCTGACCGTGTGGATCGGCGGCGATGTGATGGTGGGCGTGCTGGGCCGGCTGGTCGGGCTGCCGGCGAGCGGATGGTCGTACGGCGTGATCTACGGGCTGCTCGCGGCGGCGACCGTGGCGGGCGCGGTGTACGGCTACCGGGTGCTGCTCACCATGTCGCGAGTGCTGGCGATCGGCATGACGGCCCTGCTGGCCCTCGGGATCGCGGCCTACGCCCCCGACTTCACCACGGACGCGCTGCCCGAGGCGGGCGGCTATCTGCTGGGCGGCTACTGGCCCACCTGGCTGCTGTCCGCGGTGGCCGCCGGCCTGTCCGGCCCGATCGCCTTCATCACCCTCCTCGGCGACTACACCCGCTACATCTCCCCGGCCCGCCACTCCGACCGCCGGGTCCTGCACGCCACATGGCTGGGCCTGCTGCTGGGTCTGCTGGTGCCGCAACTGTTCGGCACGTTCACGGCGTACGCGGCCCGCGCGGCGCTGGACTACGCCGGGCCCCTGGTCGACGCCTCGCCGTCCTGGTACCTGCTCCCCCTCCTCCTGGCCGCCTCCGCGGGCTCGGTGGGCAACGCGGGTCTGATGCTGTACTCCATGGGCCTCGACCTGGACGCGATCCTGCCGCGCGCCTCCCGCGCCCGGGCCACGTACACGGTCGCGGTGGTGGCGACGGCCTGCGTCTTCGTCGGCCACTACGCCTCGTCCGCGCAGGACGCGATGACGTCCTTCGTCCTCCTGCTGACGGCGATCGGCACGCCGTGGGCGGTCATCACCCTCATCGGCTTCGTGCGCGGCCGTGGCGTGTACGACGCGGACGCCCTCCAGGTCTTCAACCGCCGTGCGCGCGGCGGGATCTACTGGTTCCGGGGCGGCTGGAACATCCCGGCCACGGTGTCGTGGGCGCTGGGCGCGGCGGTCGGCCTGCTGGCGGTCTCGCTGCCGTCGTACGAGGGCCCCCTGCTGTCGCTGACGGGCGGGGTGGACTGCAGCTTCCTGCTGTCGGGGGTGGTGGGCGGGGTCGCCTACGCCCTGCTCTCACCTCGGCGGAACAGCGGCAGGGCCGCCACGGAGGTGACCTCCGGGGCGGCCCTGGCCAAGCACGAGGTCTAGCCCAGCTTGTGCATCCAGCCGTGCTTGTCCTCCGCGGTGCCGCGCTGGATGTCCAGCAGGGCCTGGCGGAGCTTCAGCGTCACCTCGCCCGGCTCGCCCGCGCCCTGGGTCCACTCCGCGCCGGTGCGCTTGACCGTGCCGACCGGGGTGATCACGGCGGCCGTGCCGCAGGCGAAGACCTCGGTCAGGGTGCCGTCGGCGGAGTCGGTCTGCCACTGGTCGACGGAGACGCGGCCTTCCTCGGCCTCGTAGCCGAGGTCGCGGGCGACCTGGAGGAGCGAGTCCCGGGTGACGCCCTCCAGGATGGAGCCGGTCAGCGTGGGCGTGATGATCTTGTTGCCGTACACGAAGTACAGGTTCATGCCGCCGAGTTCCTCGACCCACTTGCGCTCGACCGCGTCGAGGTAGCAGACCTGGGCGCAGCCCTGCTCGGCGGCCTCGGCCTGGGCGAGGAGGGAGGCGGCGTAGTTGCCGCCGGTCTTGGCGTCGCCCATGCCGCCGGGGACGGCGCGGACGTGGTCCTCGGAGACCCAGATCGACACCGGCTTGACGCCGCCGGGGAAGTAGGCGCCGGCGGGGGACGCGATGACCAGGAACAGGTACTCGTTGGCGGGCTTCACGCCCAGGCCGACCTCGGTCGCGATCATGAACGGGCGGAGGTAGAGGGACTCCTCGCCGCCGTGCGCCGGGACCCACGCCTCGTCCTGCTTCACCAGCGCGTCGCACGCCTCGATGAACGTCTCGACCGGCAGCTCCGGCATGCCGAGGCGGCGGGCGGAGGCCTGGAAGCGCTGGGCGTTCTTCTCCGGGCGGAAGGTCGCCACGGTGCCGTCGGGCTGGCGGTAGGCCTTCAGGCCCTCGAAGATCTCCTGCGCGTAGTGCAGGACCATCGTCGCCGGGTCGAGGGAGAGCGGCGCGTACGGCACGAGCTGGCCGTCGTGCCAGCCGCGGCCCTCGGTCCACTTGATGACGACCATGTGGTCGGTGAAGTGGCGGCCGAACCCGGGGCTGGCCAGGATCGCGGCGCGTTCCGCGTCGGAAAGTGGCGAGGCCGAGGGCTTGAGCTCGATCGTGGGCGTCGTCATGAGTGGTTGTCCTTCACCGGTTGTGTAGTGACACGGGCCGCCGCTCACGCCCTTTTACTGTCAGTGACCAGTGCTAGGACGTCCGAGCATTCCCTCAATCCGCGGCTCCGCGTTCGATTATCGCGCGCGGGGGTCCGTGGAAGAAAACGGCGTGAATGCGACCCAGGGGTTGATGGTGTCACCCGGCGGGGGACATACGGAAGCCGCCGGGTGCTGATGCGACCCGGCGGCTTCGAGGTGTTACTGGGCAGCCGCGGGTCAGCCGGCTACTCGTACGGCCAGCGCGTCGCCGATCTCCGAGGTGGAGCGGGCGGGCTTGCCGGCGCGCTCGCCGAGGTCGGCCGAGACGGCGTCCTCGATGCGGGCGGCCTCGGTCTCGTAGCCGAGGTGGCGCAGGAGCAGCGCGACGGACAGGACCGTGGCGGTGGGGTCGGCCTTGCCCTGGCCGGCGATGTCGGGCGCGGAGCCGTGGACCGGCTCGAACATCGACGGGAACTCGCGGGAGGGGTTGATGTTGCCGCTCGCCGCGACGCCGATGCCGCCGGAGACGGCCGCGGCGAGGTCGGTGATGATGTCGCCGAAGAGGTTGTCGGTGACGATCACGTCGAACCGGCCCGGGTCGGTGACCAGGTAGATGGTGGCCGCGTCGACGTGGATGTAGTCGGTGGTGACCTCGGGGAACTCCTCGGCCACCTGGTTGAAGACGTTGGTCCACAGGTGGCCCGCGAAGGACAGCACGTTGTTCTTGTGGACCAGCGTGAGCTTCTTGCGCGGACGGGCCTGGGCACGGGCGAAGGCGTCCCGGACGACGCGCTCGACACCGAAGGCCGTGTTCACGGAGACCTCGGTGGCGACCTCGTGCGGGGTGCCCTTGCGGATGGTGCCGCCGTTGCCGGTGTACGGGCCCTCGGTGCCCTCGCGGACGACGACGAAGTCGATCGCCGGCTCGCCCTTGAGGGGCGTCTCGACGCCCGGCAGGAGCTTCGACGGCCGCAGGTTGACGTGGTGGTCGAAGAGGAAGCGGAGCTTCAGCAGGAAGCCGCGCTCCAGGACACCGGACGGGACGGACGGGTCGCCGATGGCGCCGAGGAGGATCGCGTCGTGCTGCTTGAGCGCTTCCGCGTCGGCGTCGGTGAGGGTCTCACCGGTGGCGTGGTAGCGCCGGGCGCCGAAGTCGTACTCCTTCGTCTCCAGCTTCACATCCTGCGGAAGGACGGCGGAGAGGACCTTCAGACCTTCGGCCACGACCTCCTGGCCGATGCCGTCACCGGGAATCACTGCGAGATTGATGCTGCGAGACATGTACGGCACCCTACTCCCGCGTCCCATGGGATGACACGACATGTCCGCCATGCGGACACCTCGGACTCGTCTGGGCGTCAGCCCTTCGACCCGCGTTCACCCGTACGTAGGGCGGCTGTTGGCCGGCGCTGGGAACTTCACCGGCATGGACCTTCCCGACGTAGGCATCCCGCCGCAGCTCGCCCGCCGGATGAGCATGGCGGAACAGCACGAGTACCTGCGCACCAAGCTGACCCGGCGGCGCACGCTGGTGACGGCGGGCGCGGTGGCCGGCGGCCTGCTGACCGGTTGCTCGGCGGACGGAAACGGTTCACCGGCCCGTACGGCGGCCTCCGCCTCCGCGTCCGCCACCGGCAAGGCGCCCGGCTCCGCCGTCGTCCCCTTCGGCCGCCACCTCGCCTTCGGCGCCGACCCGCGCACGCAGATGCGGATCTCGTGGCAGGTCCCGGCGGCCGTCCGCAAGCCGTACGTCCGGATCGGCGCCCGCCCCGACGACCTCGGCCGGAAGATCGAGGCGGAGGTCCGCGACCTGCACACCCCCGGCGTCACCGGCGTCCGCCCCACCCTCGACCAGTACTACGTGCACGCGGCCCTGGACGACCTGCTCCCCGGCACGACGTACTACTACGGCGTCGGCCACGACGGCCTCGACCCGGCCGCCCCCGGGCACCGCTCGACGATCGCGTCCTTCCGCACCGCGCCCACCCGCCCGGAGAAGTTCGTGTTCACGGCCTTCGGCGACCAGGGCGTGAGCAAGGCCGCCGCCGCCAACGACGACATCCTGCTGAAGCAGAACCCGGCTTTCCATCTGCACGCGGGCGACATCTGCTACGCCGACGTCAACGGGCGGGGCGAGAAGGCGGACGGCTACGACCCGGCGTACTGGGACCTGTTCCTGAAGCAGAACGAGCAGATCGCGCGGTCGGTGCCGTGGATGGTGACGACCGGGAACCACGACATGGAGGCCTGGTACTCCCCCGAGGGCTACGGCGGCCAGCTCGCCCGCTGGTCCCTCCCGGACAGCGGCTTCGACGCCCGCACGGCCCCGGGCGTGTACTCCTTCGTGTACGGCAACGTCGGCTTCGTGGCGCTGGACGCCAACGACGTGTCGTACGAGATCCCCGCCAACCTCGGCCACACGGGCGGGAAGCAGACGGCGTGGCTGGACGAGAAGCTCGGAGAGCTGCGCAAGGCCGTGGACTTCGTCGTCGTCTTCTTCCACCACTGCGCGTACTCGACCTCGGCACACGCCTCGGACGGCGGGGTGCGCGAGGAGTGGCTGCCGCTGTTCGCGAAGCACCAGGTGGACCTGGTGATCAACGGGCACAACCACGTCTACGAGCGGACCGACGCGATCAAGGGCGGCGAGGTGGGCCGGCGGGTGCCGATCGGCGCGTCGACCGATCCGACGCGGGACGGGATCGTGTACGTCACCGCGGGCGGGGGCGGCAAGGACCTGTACGGCTTCCCCGAGGGCGCCAAGGAGAGCTACGAGGGCCGGGTGCGCGACGTCGACTCCGTCGACACCTTCCAGTGGACGAAGTCACGGGCCACGAAGGCGGAGACGGTGGAGTGGTCGCGGGTGCGCTACCGGGGGTTCTCGCTGCTCAAGGTGGAGGCGGAGAGCGGCAGCGCGCCGCGGCTCAGGGTGTCGGCGCTCGCGCAGAACGGGGAGCGGATCGACCACTTCGAGGTGCGGCGCGGGGGGTGAGGCCCGCGCCGCACCCCGGTGCGGGTGCGGCTCCCGGATCTGTGGCGGTGACGCTTGCGGTGGCAGGCCTCAGTGGCCGGTCGAGCCGCCGTTGTCACGGCGGTCGAGGGCGCGCTGGAGGGCGGCCGCGGCGTTCTTGCGGTCGGACTCGCTCGTGCGGGAGGTGTGACGGACTCGACGGCGGGCGGTCGTCTCGGCCATGAGAAATCGACTCCTTCGAATGCATGAATGCATGGAGGCAACAGGGGAGTTGCGAGACGCCGGAAGGGGCGGGGAGCGGTGGGCCGCAGGGGTTGCCTGCACGGGCCCGGCTCACGACCGCCATTCGCTTGATCGAGCGAGACGTTCGGCTTCTACAAAGCTAAGGGAGGAGGCCGTGTCTGTCTCCACAATTACTCGGACTTCCTACTATCTGAGACGGTGGATTGGGTCACACCGCTCTGAGCTGGGGTTTCGCGGTGATCGCGGCGGGATGGGCATGGGCCCGCAGCTCGCGGACGAGCGCCCGTACGGCGGCCGTGCCGGCCAGCTCGGGGGTGGTGACGTAGCCGACCTCGCGGGTGGGCCGGTCGGCTCCGAGATCGGTGATCTGTGTCGAGTGCGGCGCTCCGGTGAGGGAGAGCGCGGGCATGATCGCCATTCCGAGACCGCTGCTCACCATCGAAAGCACCGCTCCGTCGTCCTCGGCGCGGACGGTCGCGGTGGGGATCCAGTCCTGGGCGGCCCACCAGGCGCGGGTGTAGGAGGAGCAGTTCTCCAGCCAGTCGACCAGGGGCAATGAGCGCGGGTCGGGGTGACCGGCCGGGTGCACCAGGGAGTACGGCTCCTCCAGGAGTACGTCCCCCACGAGCTCCGGCGGGATCGGGGTGCTGGTGCCGAAGGTGGCGATGCCGAGGTCGGCCCGCCCTTCCGCCACCGCGCCGGCGGTCCCCGGGCCGACCTCGCGGACGACGGTGACGGTCGGCCGCAACGCCGGGTGCCGGGCGGTGAGGCGTTCGAGCACGGGCGGGAGCAGATGGAGGGCGGCGCTGCGGAAGGCGGCGATGCGGAGCGGGCCGGCGACCTCGCCGGACGAGCCGCTGCGGGTCTCGGCGACCAGCACGTCGAGCATCCGCAGCACGCGCCGCCCATGGGAGACGGCCCGCGTCCCCGCCGGGGTCGGCCGGGCCCCGAACCGCCCCCGCTCGAACAGCACGACGCCCAGCTTGCGTTCGATGCCGCGCACGGCGTGGGAGACGGCGGACTGGGTGGTGCCGAGCCGGATCGCGGCGGCGGAGAAACCTCCCTCCTCGGCGACGGCGACGAGGACGCGCAGCTCCTGCGGAGCCAGATCGACGGCCGACGTGCGATCGCTGGTCGACGCGAGATCGCTGGTGCTCACTTCCGGGCTCCCCACCTGCGGCTATGAGGGCGGCTCATGGTTCCGCCCGTTGCATGAGCCCAACCCTCTGCCCGGCCGGGGCATTCCTCCGTACGTTCCCGCTCATGACCGACATCGCGCTCACCGTCCAGCAGACCGCCCGCCCCACCGGCTTCCCGACCCCGGACCACTTCCGCTTCGCGGAGTCCCCGGTGCCCGACCCGTCCCCCGGCACGGCGCTGGTCGAGAACCTCTTCTGGTCGGTCGACCCCTATCACCGCGAAATGATGGACGGCGACTTCGAGTTGAACGCCCCACTGGAGGGCCGCACGCTCGGCCGCGTCATAGCGTCCCGCACGCCCGAGCTGCCGGAGGGCGCGATCGTCTTCCACCGCCAGGGCTGGCGCACCCACGCCGCGGTCGGCCCGGAGAACGCCAGACGCGTCCCCGAGTACCAAGGCGTCCCGCTGTCGGCGCACTTGAGCGTGCTCGGCGGCACGGGCCTGACTGCGTACGTGGGGCTGACCAGGATCGCCGGGCTGCGCGAGGGCGACGACGTCTTCGTCTCCGCGGCGGCCGGCGGCGTCGGTACGGCGACGGGCCGCTTCGCCCGCCTCCTGGGCGCGGGCCGTCTGATCGGCAGCGCCGGTTCGGCCGCCAAGGTCCGCCATCTGACGGAACAGGTGGGCTATGACACGGCGTTCGACTACCACGAGGGCCCGGTGCGGGACCTGTTGGCTAAGGCGGCCCCGGACGGCATCGACGTCTTCGTGGACAACGTGGGCGGGGACCATCTGGCCGCGGCGATCGGCGCGCTCCGGGAACGCGGCCGGGTGGTCCGGGTCGGCACGGTCGGCCAGTACAACTCCCCGGGCACCACCCAGGCCCACTTCAACCATGCCGACGTGGTCGAGAAGAGCCTGCGCATCGAGGGCTTCCTGGTGAGCAACTACCGGGACGTACAGCAGGAGTTGGAGGAGTTCGCCGTCCCGCACCTCCAGCGCGGCACGCTCGCCCTCGACGAGACGGTGGTCGACGGCTTCGAACGGATCGTGGAGGCGTTCCTGCTGATGCTGCGGGGCGGCAACACGGGGAAGATCCTGGTGCGGGCGACCTAACCACTCAAAGACGCTTGACCGGTGCGGTGACCCGTGATGGACTGACCTAACCATCAAAAATAAATTAAGAGGTTAGACGCCATGGCCACCGCCCACCGCACCACCACCGTCCGCGGCCTCGACATCCACTACCGCGAGGCCGGTCCCGCCGACGCCCCGGTCCTCCTCCTGCTCCACGGCTTCCCCACCAGCTCGCACATGTTCCGCGAGCTGATCCCCCGCCTCGCCGACAGGTACCGCCTCATCGCCCCCGACCACATCGGCTTCGGCCGCTCGGCGGCCCCGGACGCCGCCGACTTCCCGTACACCTTCGCCGAACTCGCCGCCATCACCGGCGAGTTCACCGAGCAGCTCGGCATCGAGCGGTACGCGCTCTACATCCAGGACTACGGCGCCCCGATCGGCCTGCGGCTCGCCCTCGCCCACCCCGAGCGCGTCACGGCGATCGTCACGCAGAACGGCAACGCCTACGAGGAGGGGCTGGGCAAGGAGGCCTGGGCGCCGGTGCTCGCGCTGATCGCGGAGCGGACGCCGGAGACGGAGGCGCCGGTGCGCGAGATCAGCTCACCGGAGGGCATCAAGTGGCAGTACCTGCACGGCGTACCGGAGGAGTACCGGGCGCTCGTCGCGCCGGAGGCGTACGAGCACGACGCGGCGCTGATGGCGCGCCCCGGCCAGCCGGAGATCCAGCTCGACCTGATCTCCGACTACGGCTCCAACTTCGCCCTCTACCCGGCCTTTCACGAGTACTTCCGCACCAGCCAGGTCCCGCTCCTCGCCACCTGGGGTGCCCACGACGAGATCTTCGTCCCCGCCGGGGCCCTGGCCTTCCAGCGCGATCTCCCCAAGGCCGAGATCCATCTGCTCCCCACGGGCCACTTCGCCCTGGAGACCCACGCCGCTCAGATCGCGGACCTCATGCGGGGCTTCCTGGACCGGCACCTGCTGCCCACAGGATGACCGAAGGGGCCGGACAACAGCCCGGCCCCTTCCGTCACCTGACGTGACGTCAGCCCATGTGCGGGTACGTGTAGTCGGTCGGCGGGACCAGCGTCTCCTTGATGGCGCGGGTCAGGGTCCAGCGCATCAGGTTCTGCGGGGCGCCCGCCTTGTCGTTGGTGCCGGAGGCGCGGCCGCCACCGAAGGGCTGCTGGCCGACGACGGCGCCAGTGGACTTGTCGTTGATGTAGAAGTTGCCGGCCGCGTAGCGGAGCTTCTCCATCGTGTACGCCGCCGCCGCGCGGTCGGACGAGATCACCGAGCCGGTCAGGGCGTAGTCGGACGCCGACTCCATCTGGGTCAGCATCTCGTCGTACTTGTCGTCCTCGTAGACGTACACCGCGAGGAACGGGCCGAAGTACTCGGTCGTGAAGACCTCGTTCTCCGGGTCGGAGCACTCGACGACGGTCGGGCGGACGAAGTAGCCGACCGAGTCGTCGTACGAACCGCCCGCGACGATCGTGCAGGTGGGGTCCGCCTTGGCGCGGTCGATGGCCGCCTTGTTCTTGGCGAACGCGCGCTCGTCGATGACCGCGCCGATGAAGTTCGACAGGTCGGTGACGTCACCCATGGTCAGGTAGTCGACCTCGGCCGCGAACTCCTCCTTGAAGCCGGAGTTCCAGATCGACGCCGGGATGTAGGCGCGGGAGGTGGCGCTGCACTTCTGGCCCTGGTACTCGAAGGCACCGCGGGTCAGGGCGGTCTTGAGGATCGCCTTGTCGGCGCTCGGGTGGGCGACGACGAAGTCCTTGCCGCCGGTCTCGCCGACCAGACGCGGGTAGGAGCGGTACTTCTCGATGTTGTTGCCGACCGTCTTCCACAGGTACTGGAAGGTCTTGGTGGAGCCGGTGAAGTGGATGCCCGCGAGGTCGCGGTGCTCCAGCGCGACCTTCGACACCTCGATGCCGTCACCCGTGACCAGGTTGATGACGCCCTTCGGCAGGCCCGCCTCCTCCAGGAGCTGCATCAGCAGCACGGCGGCGTGGGTCTGGGTCGGGGACGGCTTCCACACGACCACGTTGCCCATCAGCGCGGGCGCGGTGGGCAGGTTGCCCGCGATGGCCGTGAAGTTGAACGGCGTGATCGCGTAGACGAAGCCTTCGAGCGGGCGGTGGTCGAGACGGTTCCAGACGCCCGGGGAGTTCGCCGGGGGCTGCTCGGCGAGCAGATCGCGGGCGTACTTGACGTTGAAGCGCCAGAAGTCGACGAGCTCACAGGGGGTGTCGATCTCGGCCTGCTGGGCGGTCTTGGACTGGCCCAGCATGGTGGAGGCCGCGAGGGTCTCGCGCCACGGGCCGGCCAGCAGCTCGGCCGCGCGCAGGATGATCGCGGCACGGTCGTCGAAGGACATCGCGCGCCAGGCGGGCGCGGCGGCGAGGGCCGCGTCGATCGCGTCCTGGGCGTCCTGCTGGGTGGCGTTGGCGTACGTGCCGAGGCGGGCCTTGTGGTTGTGCGGCTGCACGACGTCGAAGCGCTCACCGCCGCCCATCCGCTTCTCGCCGCCGATGGTCATCGGCAGGTCGATCGGGTTGTCGGCCAGCTCCTTGAGCTTGGCCTCCAGGCGGGCACGCTCGGGCGAGCCGGGGGCGTAGCCGTGCACCGGCTCGTTGACGGGGGTGGGGACCTGGGTCACAGCGTCCATGAGATCCGTAACTCCTTGAACTTGAGCGGGTGTTCGAGCGGGGGTGCGGGCTCAGCCCTTGCTGACCATGCTGCGGACGAAGAAGCGCAGGTTCGCCGGCTTCTCCGCGAGCCGCCGCATGAAGTAGCCGTACCAGTCGGTGCCGTAGGCGGTGTAGACGCGCATGCGGTGGCCCTCGGCGGCGAGGCGCAGGTGCTCGTCGCCGCGGATGCCGTACAGCATCTGGAACTCGTACTCGTCGAGCTTGCGGCCGGCCTGGCGGGCGAGTTCCTGGGCGATGGAGATGAGGCGCGGGTCGTGGGAGCCGATCATCGGGTACCCCTCGCCCTCCATCAGAGTCTTGAGGATGCGGACGTACGCCTTGTCGATCTCGTGCTTCTGCTGGTAGGCGACCTCGGCGGGCTCCTTGTAGGCGCCCTTCACGAGCCGGACGCGGCTGCCGGCCTCGGCGAGGCGGCGGGCGTCGGCCTCGGTGCGGAAGAGGTAGGCCTGGATGACGCAGCCGGTCTGCGGGAAGTCCTTCCGCAGCTCCTCGTGGATGGCGAACATCGAGTCGAGGGTGGTGTGGTCCTCGGCGTCGAGGGTCACGGTCGTCCCGATGGCGGCGGCGGCCTCGACGACGGGACGGACGTTGGCGAGCGCGAGCTCGTGGCCGCCGTCCAGCGCCTGCCCGAACATCGACAGCTTGACGGACATCTCGACCCGCTCGCCGAGCCCGAGGTCGCGCAGCCGGTCGACCAGCGCGAGGTAGGCGTCACGGGCGGCGTAGGCCTGCTCGGGGGTGGTGATGTCCTCGCCGACGACGTCCATCGTCAGTTCGAGGCCCTGGTCGGTGAGGCTCTCGATGATCGGTACGACGTCGTCGACGGTCTCGCCGGGGATGAAGCGGTCGACGACCTGCTTGGTCACCGGCATCGCCGAAATCAGACGTCGCATCCTGTCGCTGCGCGACGCGGCGAGAATCACGGGACCCAGCACGGGGCACCTCCACAAACCAGCAGGAACATGCCGCTGTCCCACAACGCGGGTACGGCACGGAGAACCACCGTGAAACCTAAGGATCCCTCCGATCGTCGACCATCGACAGCTGTCACGCATCCGTGCCGCAGATCTCAGACAGATGTATGAAGGGGCTGCGATCGTGCGGGAGAATGCGGGGGTGACCGCGGATTACAAAGGTGACTATCAGGAGCTGGTCGACGAGATCTCGGAGCTCCTGGGCGTCCCGGCGACCCTGGAGAACCGCGACTTCGAGCTGATCGCCTTCGGGGCCTACGACAGTGAGGGCGACCTCGATCCCTCGGCCCTGGACCCGGTCCGCACCCGCTCGATCCTGACCCGGCGTTCGACGACCGCCGTCCGGACCTGGTTCGAGGGCTTCGGCATCACCCGCGCGACCGGCCCGGTCCGCATCCCGCCGACCCCGGAGGCGGGCGTCCTTCGCGGACGGATCTGTCTCCCCGTACGCCATCGGGGTGTCGTCCTCGGATACGTCTGGCTGCTGGAGTCCGACCCCGGGCCCACCGACGCCCAGCTGACCGCCGCCATGGAGGTGACCGTCCGCATCGGCGCGCTGCTCGCGGACGAGGCGCAGCACGGGGCGGATCTCAGCCGGGAGCTGCGGGCGGTGCTGACCGCCGAGCGCGGCTGGCAGGGCGACATGGCGGTGGCGGCGCTGCGTACGGCCCTCGGCCCGCGCGGCGACGGCCCGCACGCGGTGGTGTGCGTCGCCCCGTGGCCGTCCGCCGACCCCGACGACGCCCCGTCGGCCCGTACGGTCCCGCACACGACGGCGCTGTGCACGGTGCCGTGGGGCGCCACGGCCCAGAGCCTCGCGCTGCTGGTCCGACTCCGTTCACCGGAGGCACGGACTCCTGCGCTGACGGCGGCACAGCGGCTCCTAGGAGAAACCGATACCGGGGTCGCGCGCGCCGCCGGTGTCGGCGAACCCCGCACGAACCTGGCCGACCTGCCGGCGGCCTGGCAGGAGGCCTCGGCCTCGGCCCGCGCGGCCCTGGCGGAACCGGCGCTGGGCCCGATCGCGCACTGGTCCGCCATCGGCCCCTACCGCATGCTCACCGCGCTCCCCGCGGACACGGCCCACGACCCCGCCGTACGCCCCCTCCTCTCCCCCGCCCACCGCGACCTCGCCCGCACCGCCGAGACGTACCTCGACTGCGCGGGCCAGGCGGGCCGCACGGCGGCGGCCCTGGGCATCCACCGGCAGACCCTCTACTACCGCCTCTCCCGGGTCGAGCAGCTGACCGGCCTCGACCTGGACGACGGCGAGGACCGGCTGCTGCTGCACATGGCGTTGAAGGGGGCGCGGCTCTAGGCGAGCGACCGACGGGCGGATCAGCCCCGCTCGGCGCCCTGGATCACCTGGCGGAGCCCCTCCGTGAGCGCGTCGGCGTCGGGCGCGTTCTTGGGGTCGAAGATCCACTGGGTGATGAGGCCCGTCATCAGGGTCGTGTAGAACCTTCCGAGGGTGTCGCGCGTCCCGTCCTGGACGTCCTCCTCCGGCACGCCCATGAAGAGCGAGACGAGAGCCCGTTCGGCCTCCCGCTGCTGCTGCGCCAAATGGTCGCGCACGGCGGGCAGTTGATCCCCCATCGCCACGATCTCCACACTGAGGCGCCACATCGAACCGGGCCCCTGCATGGTGCCGATGATGTTCGACCACACCTCCCGGAACCGCTCGATCGAACCGGGCGGCGCCACGATCCCCGCCGCATCGCCGTCGAAGGCCTCGGAGAGGTCCCCCACCAGCGCCAGGTACGCCTCCGCGAGCAACGCGTCCTTCGAGCCGTAGTGGTAGCCGATCGAGGCCAGGTTGGTCCCCGACTCCTTGACGATGTCGCGCGCGGTGGTGCGCGCGAAGCCCTTGGCCAGCAGGCAGCGCTTGGCGCCTTCGAGCAGATCCTCACGGTGTCCCATGCGCCCAACTCTATCTAGACAAGCGATTTACACAAGCGTCATAGACAAGCGTTTAAGACGTGCGTATAGTCGCTGCCATGACGAACTCGACGAGCACCAACTCCCGCGCCGGACGCCGGGAATGGACCGCACTCGGCGTGCTGATGCTCCCGCTGCTGCTGGTCTCGATGGACGTCTCCGTCCTCTACTTCGCGATCCCGTCGATCAGCGCGGACCTGGAGCCGTCCGGCACCCAGCAGCTGTGGATCTTCGACATCTACGCGTTCGTGCTGGCCGGTCTGCTGATGACGATGGGCTCGCTGGGCGACCGCATCGGACACCGCCGGCTGCTCCTGATCGGCGCCACCGCGTTCGGCGCCGCCTCCCTGCTCGCGGCGTACGCGAACAGCGCCGAGACCCTGATCGCGGCCCGCGCGGTCCTCGGCATCGGCGGTGCGACCCTGATGCCCTCGACGATGGCGCTGCTGCGCACGATGTTCACCGACCCCGGCCAGCGCGCGAAGGCGATCGGCCTGTGGTCCGGCGTGATGACGGCCGGCATCGCGCTGGGCTCGGTGATGAGCGGGGTGCTCGTCGAGTACTTCTGGTGGGGCTCGGTCTTCCTGGTCAACCTGCCCGCGATGGCGCTGCTGCTGGTGCTCGGCCCGCTCCTGCTCCCGGAGTCCCGCAACCCGGCGACGGGCCGCTTCGACTGGCTGAGCGTCCCGCTGTCCATGGCGGCCGTGCTCCCCGTGATCTACGGCCTGAAGGAGATCCCCTCCGAGGGCTGGAACGTCCGCTACGTCGTCTCGATCACCGTCGGCCTGCTCTTCGCGGCCCTGTTCGTCCACCGCCAGCGCACCACGGCCTCCCCGATGATCGACCCGGCCCTGTTCCGCAACCGCGGCTTCGCCCCCTCCGTCGCGCTGAACCTCGTCTCGGCGTTCGGGATCATGGGGTCGGCCTACTTCACCACGCAGTATCTGCAGTCGGTGCTCGACAAGAGCGCCCTGGAGGCGGCGCTGTGGGCGCTGCTGCCGTCGGTGCCGATCGGGGCGGCGGCGCCGGTGGCGACGAGCCTGGTCCAGAAGGGTGTGGCCCGCGCCCGGGTCGTCACCGCGGGCTTCGTGATCGCCGCGGCCGGGTTCGTGGTGCTGGCCTTCGCCGGTACGGACTCGCTGTGGCTGGTGCTGACCGCGTGCGCGGTGCTGGCGGTCGGCGGGGTCGTGGTGATGTCCCAGATCATGGACCTGGCCATGGGCGCGGCCCCGGCCGACCGGGCGGGCACCGCGTCCTCCCTGATGGAGACCGGCTCGGAGTTCGGCGGCGCGCTGGGCATGGCACTGCTCGGCTCGATCGGTACGGCCGTCTACCGCCACGAGATGCCGGCTTCGGCCCCGGACGCGGCCCGCGAGACCCTGGGCGGAGCGCTGGCGGTGGCCGACCGGGTACCCGGCCTCGCGACGGTGGCCCGGGAGGCGTTCACCAGCGGGATGCAGGGGGCGGCGATCGGCGGGGCGGTGTTCCTGACGCTGGCCGCGGTGGTGGCGGCGTTCGCGCTGCGGGGAGTGGAGGAGCGGGAGCCGGTGCGGGAGCCGGAGAAGGCGTCTGTCTGACGGAACCAAAAAGGCGGGGCGCGCTGAGGATCGGTCCTCAGCGCGCCCCGCCTTGTGCTTGGTACGTCAGACCAGGTTCACCGCACGAGCCGACGTGGCGCCGATCTCCTCGGCCACCTCGGCGAGAACGCCCGCCGGGACCGTGTCGTCGACGGTCAGGACGGCCAGCGCCTCGCCGCCGGCGACGGCACGCGACACCTGCATGCCGGCGATGTTGATGCCCGCCTCGCCGAAGACGCGGCCCACGGTGCCGACGACGCCGGGACGGTCCTCGTACTTGAGGACGACCATGTGGTCGGCGAGCGCCAGGTCGACGTCGTAGTCGCCGACCGCCACGATCTTCTGGAGGTGCTTCGGACCGGCCAGCGTGCCGGAGACCGACACCTCCTCGCCGCTGCCGAGCGTGCCGCGCACGGTGACCACGTTGCGGTGGTCGGCCGACTCGGAGCTGGTCGTCAGCCGCACCTCGACGCCGCGCTCCTGGGCGAACAGCGGGGCGTTGACGTACGAGACGGTCTCGTCGACGACGTCCTCGAAGACACCCTTGAGGGCGGAGAGCTCCAGCACCTTCACGTCGTGCTGGGTGATCTCGCCGTACACCTCGACGTCCAGGCGGACCGCCACCTCGCCGGCGAGGGCGGTGAAGATCCGGCCGAGGCGCTCGGCGAGCGGGAGGCCCGGCTTGACGTCCTCGGCGATGACACCGCCCTGGACGTTGACCGCGTCCGGCACGAGCTCACCGGCAAGCGCGAGACGCACGGATCGCGCCACCGCGATACCGGCCTTCTCCTGGGCCTCGTCGGTGGAGGCACCGAGGTGCGGGGTGCAGACGACCTGGTCGAGCTCGAAGAGCGGGGAGTCCGTGCAGGGCTCCTTCGCGTACACGTCGAGACCGGCGCCGGCGACGCGGCCCTCCTTGAGGGCGGAGAACAGGGCGGCCTCATCGACGATGCCACCGCGCGCGGCGTTGACGATCCGGACGCTCGGCTTGACCTTGTGCAGGGCCTCGTCGCCGATGAGACCGAGGGTCTCGGGGGTCTTGGGGAGATGCACGGTGATGAAGTCGGAGACCTCGAGCAGCTCGTCCAGCGACAGCACCTTGACGCCCATCTGCGCGGCGCGCGCGGGCTGCACGTAGGGGTCGTAGGCGACGACCTTCATGCCGAAGGCGGACATGCGCTGGGCGACCAGCGCGCCGATGCGGCCCAGACCCACGACACCGAGGGTCTTCTCGGCGAGCTCGACGCCCGTGTACTTGCTGCGCTTCCACTCGCCGTTCTTCAGGGCGGTGTTGGCCTGCGGAATGTGGCGGGCCGTGGCGAGCAGCAGACCGCAGGCCAGCTCGGCGGCGGTCACGATGTTGGAGGTCGGGGCGTTGACGACCATCACGCCGGCCTTGGTGGCGGCGGAGACGTCCACGTTGTCCAGGCCGACGCCGGCTCGCGCGACGACCTTCAGCTTGCGCGCCGCGGCGATCGCCTCGGCGTCCACCTTGGTGGCGGAGCGGATCAGGATCGCGTCGACGTCGGCGATGGCGGGCAGCAGCTCGGCGCGGTCCGCGCCGTTGCACTGCCGGATCTCGAAGTCGGGGCCAAGCGCGTCGACGGTCGCGGGCGACAGCTCTTCAGCGATGAGTACGACAGGTTTCGAGCTCACGTGAGTCCTCACATGTCCAATGCGGACGGCCGTCCCGACGGCCGCAGGCGGTGGAGGGTTGCTAGCCGCGTGGAAGACGCACGACGCTGTGGGCCTGACGCGTATGTGTGCAGCAGTGTAGTGGCGCGAGTGATGGGCTTTTACGCCGCTGCGGAAGGATCACCCGTCCGTGGCCGGACAGGTTGGACAACGGGGCCGGAGCATGCCGCTCCGGCCCCGTCGGTCGAGGACTTACGCCTCCTCGTCGACCCAGCTCATCAGCTTGCGCAGCTGCTTGCCGGTGGTCTCCAGGAGGTGCTCGGAGTCCGCGGTCTTGTACTCGTTGTACTTCTTCAGACCGCCGTGGTACTCGGCCATCCACTCACGCGCGAAGGTGCCGTCCTGGATCTCGGCGAGGACCTTCTTCATCTCGGCCTTGGTGGCGTCGGTGATGATCCGCGGGCCGGTGACGTAGTCGCCCCACTCGGCGGTCTCGGAGACGGACCAGCGCATCTTCTCCAGGCCGCCCTCGTACATGAGGTCGACGATCAGCTTCAGCTCGTGCAGGCACTCGAAGTAGGCGATCTCCGGCTGGTAGCCCGCCTCGACGAGGGTCTCGAAGCCGGCCTTCACCAGGGCGGCGGTACCACCGCAGAGGACGGCCTGCTCACCGAACAGGTCGGTCTCGGTCTCCTCGGTGAAGGTCGTCTTGATGACGCCCGCGCGGGTGCCACCGATGCCCTTGGCGTACGACAGCGCCAGCGCGAAGCCGTTGCCGGTCGCGTCCTGCTCGACGGCCACGATGCAGGGGACGCCGCGACCCTCCTCGTACTGACGACGCACGAGGTGACCCGGGCCCTTGGGGGCGACCATGCACACGTCGACGCCGGCCGGGGGCTTGATGAAGTCGAAGCGGATGTTCAGGCCGTGGCCGAAGAACAGCGCGTCGCCGTCCTTCAGGTTCGGGGCGATGGACTCCTCGTAGACCTGGGCCTGGATCGGGTCCGGGACCAGGATCATGATGACGTCGGCCTCGGCGGCGGCCTCCGCCGGCGTCACCACGCGCAGGCCCTGCTCCTCGGCCTTGGCCTTGGACTTGGAGCCCTCGTGCAGACCGACTCGGACGTCGACGCCCGAGTCACGGAGCGACAGCGCGTGGGCGTGGCCCTGGCTGCCGTAACCGATGACCGCGACCTTGCGGCCCTGGATGATGGACAGGTCGGCGTCGGCGTCGTAGAACAGCTCGGCCACTTTGGGTTCTCTCCTTGAGTGCAGGTGTTGCGTCCCACCGTATGACGGCGGGATGAAGTGAAGTCTCGGGGTCTCGCTATACGGGCGGCCGGCCGGCCGCCCGTACGCAGCGTCAGGCGGATCGGTCGAGCGCGCGCAGCGACCGGTCGGTGATCGACCGCGCGCCGCGGCCGATCGCGATGGTGCCGGACTGGACGAGCTCCTTGATGCCGAACGGCTCCAGCATCTTCAGCATGGCCTCCAGCTTGTCGCTGCCGCCGGTGGCCTCGATGGTGACGGCCTCGGGGGAGACGTCGACGGTCTTGGCGCGGAACAGCTGGACGATCTCGACGATCTGCGAGCGCGTCTCGTTGTCGGCGCGCACCTTCACCAGAACGAGTTCACGCTGAACGGCGCTCGACGGCTCCAGCTCGACGATCTTGAGGACCTCGACGAGCTTGTTGAGCTGCTTGGTGACCTGCTCGAGGGGCAGCGCGTCGACGCTCACCACGATCGTGATGCGGGAGATGTCGGCGTGCTCGGTGACCCCGACCGCGAGCGAGTCGATGTTGAAGCCGCGGCGGGAGAACAGGGCCGCGATGCGGGCCAGGATGCCGGGCTTGTTCTCCACCAGGACGGAGAGCGTGTGCTTGGACATGATCTTTTACGTCTCTCTCGCTCAGTCGTCTTCGCTGTCGCCGAAGTCGGGGCGGACGTCCCGGGCGGCCATGATCTCGTCGTTGGAGGTGCCGGCGGCGACCATCGGCCACACCATGGCGTCCTCGTGGACGATGAAGTCGATGACGACCGGGCGGTCGTTGATGGAGTTCGCCTCTTCGATGACCTTGTCGAGGTCGGCGGGGTCCTCGCAGCGGATCGCGTAGCAGCCCATGGCCTCCGACAGCTTCACGAAGTCGGGGACGCGGGTGCCGCGGGCGTCCGGGTTGACGTCGTCGGGGCCGCTGTGGAGCACGGTGTTGGAGTACCGCTGGTTGTAGAAGAGGGTCTGCCACTGGCGGACCATCCCGAGGGCGCCGTTGTTGATGACGGCGACCTTGATCGGGATGTTGTTCAGGGCGCAGGTGGTGAGCTCCTGGTTGGTCATCTGGAAGCAGCCGTCGCCGTCGATCGCCCAGACCGTCCGGTCCGCTGCGCCGGCCTTGGCGCCCATCGCGGCCGGGACCGCGTAGCCCATGGTTCCGGCGCCGCCGGAGTTCAGCCAGGTCGCGGGCTTCTCGTACTGGATGTAGTGCGCGGCCCACATCTGGTGCTGGCCGACGCCCGCGGCGAAGATCGTGCCCTCCGGGGCGAGTTGACCGATGCGCTCGATGACCTGCTGCGGCGACAGCTGCCCGTTCTCGGGGTGCTCGTAGCCCAGCGGGTAGGTCTCGCGCCAGCGGTTGAGGTCCTTCCACCAGGCGGTGTAGTCGCCCTGGTGACCCTCGCTGTGCTCCTTCTGCACGGCCTGGACGAGGTCGGCGATGACCTCGCGGGCGTCACCGACGATCGGCACGTCCGCGGCGCGGTTCTTGCCGATCTCCGCGGGATCGATGTCGGCGTGGACGATCTTGGCGTACGGGGCGAAGCTGTCCAGCTTGCCGGTGACGCGGTCGTCGAAGCGGGCTCCGAGGGCGACGATCAGGTCGGCCTTCTGCAGCGCGGTGACGGCGGTGACCGCACCGTGCATGCCCGGCATTCCCACGTGCAGCGGGTGGCTGTCGGGGAATGCGCCGAGCGCCATCAGGGTGGTGGTGACGGGCGCTCCGGTGAGCTCGGCGAGAACCTTGAGCTCGGCGGTGGCCTGTGCCTTGATGACACCGCCACCGACGTAGAGGACGGGCCGCTTGGCGGCCGTGATGAGCTTGGCGGCCTCGCGGATCTGCTTGGCGTGCGGCTTGGTCACCGGGCGGTAGCCCGGGAGGTCCATGACCGGCGGCCAGGAGAACGTGGTCTGCGCCTGGAGGGCGTCCTTGGCGATGTCGACCAGGACCGGGCCGGGACGGCCGGTGGAGGCGATGTGGAACGCCTGCGCGATGGTGCGCGGGATGTCCTCGGCCTTGGTGACCAGGAAGTTGTGCTTGGTGATCGGCATCGTGATGCCGACGATGTCCGCCTCCTGGAAGGCGTCCGTGCCGATCGACTTGGAGGCCACCTGCCCGGTGATCGCCACGAGCGGCACCGAGTCCATGTGGGCGTCCGCGATCGGGGTGACCAGGTTGGTCGCGCCCGGGCCCGAGGTCGCCATGCAGACGCCGACCTTGCCGGTGGCCTGCGCGTAACCCGTGGCCGCGTGACCGGCGCCCTGCTCGTGGCGGACCAGGACGTGGCGCACGCGGGTGGAGTCCATCAGCGGGTCGTACGCCGGAAGGATCGCACCGCCGGGGATACCGAATACCGTCTCGGCGCCGACCTCCTCGAGAGAGCGGATGAGGGACTTCGCACCCGTGACGTGCTCGGGTGCGGACTGCTGTCCTCCGGATCGGGGCCGCGGCTGCGGATGGTGGGCCCCGGTGGCCTGCTCGGTCATCGTCAGTCTCTTCTCGATGCTGAGGGTTTTTGCGAGGTTCGTACGGTTTGAGCGGCTCTACGCTCGGTGCCTGTGCAACAAAAAACCCCTCGTGCCGTAAGGCAAGCGAGGGGAGCGCGCCGGGAGTGGTCGCTGAGCGGTCGAGGGCTCAGCTTCAGCCGACGCGCTTTCCAAGTACGAGAATTCGGGTGCGCATGGCACTGACCCTCCCCCCGGCGCACACCACGTGTCAAGTGGGTGGGACGGGAGTCTCATTATGTGAGCGAAGGGCACTTCCGCCTCCGAGGACAGCGGTACCGCCCCCGAGGACGGCCGTCACACCACTGGTGACCCCACTTGTGTACACCCCCGCGCCACCGCCCGCGAACGCCGGCTCGGCCGGTCCGTGCGGCACCGGGAAGTGGCCGGAAGTGAGCGCCCGGCGCAGCCGGTACTCGTCCAGTGGCCCGGAGAACGCCATCCCCTGGCCGTGTGTGCAGCCCATCGCCCGCAGCGCCACGACCTGCTCCGGCAGGTCCACCCCGTCGGCCACGGACTGCAGTCCCAGATCGCCGGCGATCCTGAGCAGCCCGCTGGTGATCTTGTGCAGCCGCGCGGACTCCACGACCCCGTCGACCAGGCTGCGGTCGAGCTTGAGCACGTCCACGGGGAGTCTGCGCAGGGCCGTGATGGCCGCGTAGCCGCTGCCGAACCCGTCGAGCGCGATCCGGACACCGAGCCTGCGCAGCGCCGCCAGGCGGCGCTCCAGCTCGTCCAGGGAGACTCGGGGGTCGGTCTCGGACAGCTCGATCATCAGCGATCCGGACGGCAGTCCGTGCCGGGTCAGCAGCCCCTCGATCGAGCCGGGCGGCAGCGAGCGGTCCAGAAGCCGGCGGGCGCTCATCCGGACCGTCACCGGCACGGACACCCCGGTCCCGGTCCGCTCGGCGGCCTGCGCCACCGCCTCTTCGAGCATCCAGCGGCCCAGCTCGGCGGCCCTGTCACCGTCCTCGGCGACCCGCAGGAACTCGGCGGGCGTGAACAGGACGCCCTGTGAGGAACGCCAGCGCGCCTGGGCGGCGACCGAGGTGATCCGGCCGTCCTCCAGACACACCACCGGCTGGTGCAGCAGCGCGAACTCGCCGTCGTGCAGCGCGGCCCGCAGCCGGGTGGCCAGTTCCGCCTTGCGTACGACGTCCTGCTGCATCTGGGGCGCGTACAGCTCGACGCGGCCCTTTCCGGCCGACTTGGCGCGGTACATCGCGAGGTCGGCGTTGCGCAGGATCTCGCCCGCGCCCAGGCCCGGCTCGGAGAAGGCGACGCCGATGGAGGCGGCGACCCGGACATCGTTGCCGTCGATGAGGTAGGGCTGGGAGAGCGTGATCCTGAGCCGGTCGGCGAGCTCCAGGATGTGGCGTTCGCGCGCGGAGCGGTCGCGGGTGCCGTCGCCGACGATCAGGGCCGCGAACTCGTCGCCGCCCAGCCGGGAGGCGGTGTCGCCGTAGCGGACCGCGTCCTGGAGTCTGCGGGCGGCCTGCACGAGCAGTTCGTCGCCGGCCTGATGCCCGATCGTGTCGTTGACGGCCTTGAAGCCGTCCAGGTCGATGAAGAGGACGGCGGTGCCGCGGTCGGAGGAGCGACGGCCGGAGAGTGCCTGCTGGACGCGCTTGGTGAACAGGGCGCGGTTGGGCAGGTCGGTGAGCGGGTCGTGCTCGGCGTTGTGCTGGAGCTGCGCCTGGAGGCGCACTCTTTCGGTCACGTCCCGGCTGTTGAAGATGAGGCCGCCGTGGTGGCGGTTGACGGTGGACTCGACGTTGAGCCAGCCTCCGTCGCCCGACTTGAAGCGGCACTCTATGCGGGTGGTGGGCTCCTCCAGCGGGCTGGCGGCGAGGAAGCGGCGCACCTCGTGCACCACGCAGCCCAGGTCCTCGGGGTGGATGAGATTGGCCAGTTCCGTACCCACGAGTTCCTCGGCGGGGCGTCCGTAGACCCCGGCGGCGGCCGGGGAGACGTACCGGAGGATGCCGTTGGGCGCGGCGATCATGATGACGTCGCTGGAGCCCTGCACCAGGGAGCGGAAGTGGCTCTCCTTCTGGGCCAGTTCCTGGGTGAGGGTGATGTTGTCGAGCAGCATGATGCCCTGGCGCACCACGAGGGCGAGGACGACGGTGCCGCAGGTGAGCAGGACGACGCGGTCGACGCTGCGGCCGTTGAGCACGTTGTAGAGGATGCCGAGGGTGCAGACGGCGGCGGCGAGGTAGGGCGTGAGGGCGGCCAGGGAGCCGGCGATGGGGCGGGCGGCCGGGTACCGGCTGTGATCGCCTCCCGGTGCCGGTGCCGGTGCGGGCGGGTGGTGGTGGATGCCGCCGCGCTGCCTCGGCAGGTGTTCGTGGACCACGCGCGTGTGCGGCCCGTCGTCCGGGTGTCCGTGCCGGGGCGTGGCCCAGGGGGCGTAGGCGAGGAGCAGCGAGCCGGCGAACCAGCCCGCGTCCAGCAGCTGGCCCGAGCGGTAGTCGTTGTGCAGCAGCGGCGAGGTGAACAGGGCGTCGCACATGACGGTCAGGGCGAGGGCGCCGATCGCGGTGTTGACCGCGGAGCGGTTCATCGCCGAGCGCCGGAAGTGCAGCGCGAGCACCATGCTGACCAGGGCGATGTCGAGGAGCGGGTACGCCAGCGAGAGCGCGGTGTGCGCGACGCTCGGCCCCTCGGACTTCGCCGCCTGGGCGAGCGCGAGGCTCCACGACAGCGTGAGCAGTGAGCCGCCGATCAGCCAGGCGTCGAGCGCGAGACAGACCCAACCGGCCTTCGTCACCGGCCGTTTGGCGAGGACCAGCAGGCCCACGATGGCGGGCGGCGCGAAGCACAGGAAGAAGCCGTCGGCGTAGCTCGGGCTCGGCACGGGCCGCTCCAGGACGACCTCGTACCACCCCCAGACGAGGTTGCCGAGGGAGGCCATGACCGAGGAGAGTGCGAACAGCATCCAGGCCGGTCGAAAGCGGATGCGGCGTCGACGGGCGTAGAGGAAACAGGACACGGCGGCGACGCCCGCCGCGGCGCTCAGCCCGAAGTCACCCATGATCAGGGCGAGTTCGTCCGAACCCCAGCCGAGCGCGGCACCGACGGCGTATCCCGCGCAGATCAGGGCCAGGACGAGTTGGCGGGCCAGGCTCGCCCCACCGCCGGCGGACGGCGGGCGGGACAGCAGCACCCCTGGCGCAGGCCGGTCCCGCAGCGCTCCGTTGAGGGTGGTCGTGGGGGGCGGCGGCGAGGTCACCGGACCCTCCAGGTCCGCTGTGCCCCGGGGTCCCGTGGCTCCCGAGTCGCTGGGTGCGCATGCCTTTTGCGGCCGCTGTGCCTGCGGTGGTGATGGCTGTGCCGGCCGTTGTGGCTGCCGTGGTGACCGCGTCTGCGCGCGGCCGTGTGCCAGGGTCGCCGCCGGCTGCCCTGCCGCGTCGGATCGTTCGTCCATAGGCCGTGCATCGCCCGTCGCCCCCCTCACAGTCTGAAATGTCCATCCCCGGCGCCGAACGGTGCGCGGCGCAGCCCCTGTCGGGACGATACACCAGTCTCGTCACTCAGGGACATAGTTCCTCTACGCTCCGTGACGACCAGCGGCGTTGCGACCACGGACCGCGTCCGTGAGGTTGCGGAGGGTACCGGAAGCGGATGACGCGCTTGTTGCCCGGAGCGCTCAGGCCCTTGTGGGGCCCGTCGTAAGGATCACGTTGCGCAGGGGCTCCTGGTTCACGAAACGCCCCAACTGGTCCACCAGCAACCGTTTTGCACGCGGCAGGAAGGCGGACGTCGGCCCGCCGACGTGCGGGCTGATGAGCACGCCGGGCGCCTGCCAGAGGGGGTGCCCCTTGGGCAGGGGCTCGGGGTCGACGACGTCCAGGGCGGCGGTGAGGCGACCGGTCTCCAGCTCGGCGAGGAGCGCCTCGGTGTCGACGACGCCTCCGCGCGCGACGTTCACGAGGAGGGCGCCGTCCTTCATCCGGGCCAGGAACCCGGCGTTCACCAGGCCACGGGTGGAGTCGTCGAGCGGTGTGGAGAGGATGACGACGTCCGCGTCGGGGAGCAGGGCGGGCAGGTCGGTGAGCGGGTGCACCGGCCCGCGCGCCGTGGTGCGCGCGGAGCGCGCGACGCGCGCCACCCGCGCGACCTCGAACGGCACGAGCCGGTCCTCGATCGCGGCGCCGATGGAGCCGTACCCGACGATGAGCACGTTCTTGTCGGCGAGGGCGGGGTGGAAGTCGCCCTGCCAGTGCTCCTGTTGCTGGGCCCGTACGAAGCCGGGGATGCCGCGCAGAGAGGCGAGGGTCAGGGTGAGGGCGAGCTCGGCGGTGCTGGCCTCGTGCACTCCGCGCGCGTTGCACAGCCGTACGCCGGGGGCGATGTCGGACAGCTGTGCCATGACGTCGTCGACGCCGGCGGTGAGCGTCTGGACGAGCTGGAGGTTCCGCATCTCCTTCAGCGGGCGGACCTTGACGGGCTGCCGCTTCATGTACGGCACGACGTAGACGACGCAGTCGGCCGGGTCGCCCGGGAACTCCTGCTCCCCTGTCTCACCCCCGTCCCAGAACAGGTAGTCGGGGCCCTCGGGGAGACCCGCGATCTCGTCCGGCGGGATGGGAAGCCACACGTCAGCGCTCATGGTCACGAGGCTATGTCAGGTGCGTGAGGGCGCAGAGGTTAGGTTGTGGGGTGCCGGAAGAGGAGGGTCACGAGCAGGTGGAGCGCAGGACGATCGGCGCGGGGGCACTCGCGGTGGGGGCCGTCGGACTCGGCTGTATGCCGATGAGCTGGGCGTACAGCGCGTCACGGCAGCGGGGCGAGGAGTCGCTGCGGGCCGTGCACACAGCGCTCGACGCGGGCACGACGCTCCTGGACACGGCCGACATGTACGGCCCGTTCACCAATGAGCTGCTGGTGGGGCGGGTGTTGAAGGAGCGGCGCGCGGACGCGTTCGTGTCGACCAAGGTCGGCCTGCTGGTGGGCGAGCAGCACATCGTGGCCAACGGCCGCCCTGGGTACGTGAAGCGGGCGTGCGACGCCTCGCTGCGGCGCCTGCAGACCGATGTCATCGACCTCTACCAGCTGCATCGCGCGGACCCCGAGGTCCCGGTCGAGGAGACCTGGGGCGCGATGGCGGAGCTGGTGCGGGCCGGGAAGGTGCGGGCGCTGGGCTTCTGCGCGATGGGAGCGCGCGGTGGCCGCCGCTCCGGGGCCCACCTGTACGACGCGACGGTCAGGCAGCTCCAGCGGGTGCAGCAGGTCTTCCCGGTGAGCGCGGTGGAGGCGGAGCTCTCGGTGTGGTCGCCGGAGGCGCTGGAGTCCCTGCTGCCGTGGTGCGAGGCCCGGGGCATCGGCTTCCTGGCGGCGATGCCGCTGGGCAACGGCTTCCTGACCGGCACGCTGACGCCCGGCGAGGGCTTCGAGCCGGACGACCTGCGTGCCCGGCACCCCCGTTTCACCGCGGAGATGATGGCCGCCAACCAGCCGATCATCGCGGGCCTGCGCCGCACGGCGGCTCGCCACGGCGAGCACGTCACGCCCGCCCAGGTGGCCCTGGCGTGGGTCCTGGCCCAGGGCCCCCACGTGATCCCGGTCCCGGGCACGAAACAGGAACGGTGGGCACGGGAGAACGCCGGGGCGGCGACACTGCGGCTGACGGCCCAGGACCTGACGGAGGTCCGGGAACTGCCGGGCGCGCTGGGGTCGTGGGACTGAGGCGCGTGGGGGCGCGGGGGCCGGCCTGAGAGGGCGGCGGACCCAGTGGCGGGGCAGGCCTGGCAGTCCGCCCGCGAGGGCGACGGCGCCCGGTGGCGGAGCAGGCCCGGCAGCCGACCGGAGCGTGGCCGCACCCGCTGCGCGGGGCACACCCGGCAGCCGACCGGGGAGGGCGCCGGGATCCGGCGCGCGCCGCACACCCCGCAACCGACCTAAGAGCACAGCCGGACCCGCTGCCTGGCGCGGCAGCCGACCCAAGAACGCAGCCGGACCCGCTGCCCGGCGCGGCAGCCGACCCGGGAGCGCGGCGGAACCCGCCGTCCGGCGTGCGAGGCCTGGAGCTGGGATTCTGGAGCTGTGGGGGGCCTTCGTGCATCGGCTCGTGGAGATCGGGAACCCGCGAGGCGCGAGCGGTGTATGAAAAGGAGAACCCGCCGCGTCGAAGGGACCAGATCGTGCAACGTCGAGTTGTGACCGCCGTGTTGGCCGCGACCACACTCCTGCTGACGGCCGGCTGCTCCTCGGACGACGGCGGCGAGGGCCCGGCCGGTGGCGGTCCGACGCCTGGGGGTACGACGTCGAAGTCCGCGTCCTCCCCCAGCCGACAGGCCGCCGAGGAGACACCGCCCGCGAAGGGCACCGTGAAGGTGCTGCGTACCGTCACCACCGGCCTGAACACCCCCTGGGGCCTGGCCCCGCTGCCCGACGGCGACCTCCTGGTCTCCTCCCGGGACCAGGGGACCATCACCCGGGTCGATGCGGAGAGCGGGAAGAAGACGGAGCTCGGCGAGGTCCCCGGGGTGTCCCCGGCGGGCGAGGGCGGTCTCCTGGGCCTGGCCCTCTCCCCCGACTACGCCTCGGACCACATGGTGTACGCGTACTTCACCTCGGCCTCCGACAACCGCATCGTTCGCATGCTGTACGAGGAGAAGAAGCCGTCCGGCGAGCAGCTCGGCGCACCGGACACGGTCTTCAAGGGCATCCCGAAGGGCGTCATCCACAACGGCGGCCGGATCGCCTTCGGCCCCGACAAGATGCTCTACGCGGGCACCGGCGAGAGCGGCAACACCGGTCTGGCCCAGGACAAGAAGTCCCTCGGCGGCAAGATCCTGCGCCTGACCCCGGAGGGTGAGCCCGCTCCGGGCAACCCGTTCCCCGATTCCCCGGTGTACTCCTACGGCCACCGCAATGTGCAGGGCCTCGCCTGGGACGCCGAACAGCGGCTCTTCGCCTCGGAGTTCGGCCAGGACACCTGGGACGAGCTGAACGCGATCAAGCCGGGCGACAACTACGGCTGGCCTGAGGCCGAGGGCAAGTCGGACGGCTCACGCTTCCACAACCCGATAGCCCAGTGGGCCACGGACGACGCCTCCCCCAGCGGCATCGCCTACGCCGAGGGCTCGATATGGATGGCGGGCCTCAAGGGACAGCGGCTGTGGCGCATCCCGTTGAAGGGCACGGAGGCCTCCGCCGACCCGCAGGCCTTCCTGAAGGGCGAGTACGGCCGGCTGCGCACGGTGGTGTCGGCGGGCGGCGACAAGCTGTGGCTCGTCACCAGCAACACGGACGGCCGGGGGAACCCGAAGAAGGGGGACGACCGGATTCTGGAGCTACAGGTGAGCTGAGCCGGCGGACGCCCTCAGTCGCCCTCCGGTACCTCCTCCGACGCCTCGGTCTCCCCCTCCTCGTCCGGTCGGCGTATGAGGACCTTCCCGGACGAGAGGTCTATCGGCCCGTGTCCTGGATCGCCGTCGCCGACATCGACCCGGGTCAGTTCCAGTCGGTTCTGTTCGTCGCGGGTGTGCTTTCGACCGGGTTGGAACAGTTCCTCGAAGGGGTTGAACACGGGACCTCCCTAGGCCAGCGTCACTTACAGCGTAAGACGTCACCCCGCCGACCGACTCGGGAGCCGCTCGGCGTGGAACAGCCCCAGCCGATGGGCCACCGCGGCCGCCTCGCCGCGTCCCGAGACACCGAGCTTGGCCAGGATGTTCGACACATGGACGCTGGCCGTCTTCGGGGAGATGAAGAGCTCCTCGGCTATCTGCCGGTTGGTGCGGCCGGCGGAGACCAGGCGCAGGACGTCGCGTTCCCGGCCGGTGAGGCCGAGGGCCTCGGCCTGGTCGGCGGGGGCCGGGGTCTGCTTCGGGGCGTGGGTCAGGCCCAGGCGGGCGCGCTGGGCGAGCCGGGCGACGGCGTCGGCCAGCGGGCGGGCGCCGAGGTGCTCGGCGACGGCATGGGCGAGGCGCAGCAGTTCCGTGGCACGGTCGCGTTCGTCCTCGCCACCGACGGCGAGAAGGGACTCGGCGAGGCGGTGGCGGACGCGGGCGAGGTCGTAGGGGCGGTCCAGGGTTTCGAAGGCGGCGGTGACCGCGGCCCAGTCGTCGGGGTCGCTGTGGCCCTCGGCGCGCCGCAGTTCGGCGCGGACCCAGTGCTCGTGGGCGTGCCAGACGGGCACATTGGCGGCCAGGGTCGTGGCGGCCTTGCGGATGTCCTGGAGGATCTCGGCCCGGCCGGTCTCGGTGGCGGGCAGACCGAGCGCGTCGGCCTCCGCGATGGCGGCGGTCAGCAGCAGCGGCCAGGCGTAGCGGTGGGTGTCGGGCGGGAAGCCCTGGTCCAGGGCGCGCCGGAGTTCGGCGCGGGCGTCGAGGAGGCGTCCTTCGCCCGCGGCGGCGCCGAGGGTGATGCGGACGAGGGGCAGTTCGTGCTGGGGCGAGCGGTCATGGGTGCCGAAATGGCCGCGGGCCGCTGCGAGTTGGGCGGCGCAGTCGGCGAGGTCGCCACGGGCGAGGGCGAGTTGGGCGCGCAAGGTGGCGTGGAAGCCGCGGGGTATCGCGCTCTGGCCGACGCGTTCCGACGTGCCGGCGGCGGTGGCGGCCTCGTCCCACCGGCCGAGGTTGAAGAGGGATTCGGCGAGGTTGCCCCAGACCCAGGCCTCGCTGTCGACGAGGCCGAACTTCCGGGTGTGGGCGACGCCTTCCTCCAGGACGGGCACGGCTTCGGCGGAGCGGCCGACGGCTTCGAGGGCGTCGGGGAGGTTGACGTAGACGCGGGCGGCGATGGCGGTCATGCCGTTCTCGATGGTCTGGCGCCGGACCTCGTACATCTCCTTGAGGCCTGCTTCGAGGTCGCCGGAGTGGACGGTGAGGCTGCCGAGGGTGAGCCGGGCGCTCATCTCGATCTCGCGGGCGCCGACCATGCGCGCGTACTCCACGGCCCGTTCGGCGGCGGTGAAGGCCTCGGGGCCGGGGACGTGCACCATGGACCAGTTGGCGACCTGGGCGAGGACGTCGGCGTGCACTTCCGAGGGCGGCAGGCCGCGGACCAGGTCCTGGGCGGTGGCCAGTTCCTGCCAGCCGTTGCCGCGCGCGAGCGCCTGCACCAGCCGGGAGCGCATCACCCAGAACCAGGCGGCGCGCACCGGGTCGCCCTCCTCCTCCAGCAGGTGCAGGGCCCGTTTGGTGATCTTCAGGGCGCGTTCCCGCTCCCCGGCGAGCCGGCCGGCGACGGCGGCCTCGGCCATCAGGTCGAGATAGCGCAGCGGGGTGGTGTCGGGGTCACAGCCGCAGGGCGGGAAGGCCTCGGTGTAGTCGACGGGGCGCAGGGCGGCCCGGACGTCCTCGGGGGCGGTGTCCCACAGCTCCATCGCGCGTTCCAGGAGCCGGAGTTGTTCGGAGAAGGCGTGCCGGCGGCGGGCGATGACGGAGGCGTCCAGGACGGCGGGCAGGGCCTTGGCGGCGTCATGGGCGTGGTACCAGTAGCTGGCGAGCCGCATGGCCCGGGCGTCGGACGCGACGAGGGTCGGGTCGGCCTCCAGGGCCTCGGCGTAGCGGCGGTTGAGGCGGGAGCGTTCGCCGGGCAGCAGGTCGTCGCTGACGGCCTCGCGGACCAGGGAGTGCCGGAAGCGGTAGCCGTCGCCGTCCGGGGCGGCGCTGAGGATGCTGGCGTTGACGGCGGCGCGCAGCGCCTCGATGAGGTCGTCCTCGGCGAGCCGGGCGACGGCGGCGATCAGCCGGTACTCGACGGTGGAGCCGCCTTCGGCGACGATCCGGGCGACCCGCTGGGCGCTCTCCGGCAGCCCTTCGACCCGTACGAGGAGCAGGTCGCGCAGGGAGTCGGTGAGGCCGGTGCAGCAGCCCTCGCAGGAGGCGACGGCGAGTTCCTCGACGAAGAAGGCGTTGCCGTCGGAGCGTTCGAAGATCTCGTCGACCTGGGCCGGGTCGGGTTCGGCGGCGAGGATGCCGGCGATCTGGCGGCCGACCTCGGTGCGGTTGAAGCGGCCGAGTTCGAGGCGGCGGACCGTGCGCAGCCGGTCGAGTTCGGCGAGCAGGGGGCGCAGCGGGTGGCGGCGGTGGATGTCGTCGGCGCGGTAGGTGGCGACGACGACGAGGCGGCCGGTGCGCAGGGTGCGGAAGAGGTAGGCGAGGAGGTGCCGGGTGGAGGCGTCGGCCCAGTGGAGGTCCTCCAGCGCGACGACGACGGTGCGGTCGGCGGCGACGCGTTCCAGGAGGCGGGCGATGAGTTCGAAGAGGCGGGCCGTGCTCTGCTCGTCATGGCGTCCGGCGGGGGCCTCGCCCAGTTCGGGCAGGAGCCGGGCCAGTTCCCCCTCCTGGCCGGCCGCCGCGGCGGTGAGCTCGTCGGGCAGTGCGCGGCGCAGGGCGCGCAGCGCGGTGGAGAAGGGGGCGAAGGGCAGTCCGTCGGCGCCGATCTCGACACAGCCGCCGAGCGCGACGACCGCGCCCCGGCCGCAGGCGGTGGTGGCGAACTCCTCGACGAGGCGCGTCTTGCCGACCCCGGCCTCACCGCCGATCAGCAGTGCCTGGGGCTCTCCGGCGGCGGCGCGGGCGAGCGCGTCGTTGAGGGTGTCGAGTTCGTCTGCGCGGCCGACGAACACGGGACTGACGGACCTGGTCTCCACGGGCCCGAGCATCGCACGCGGGTCCGACGGCACGGCACCGGTTTTCGCCGAGGGCGCGATCTTGGTGTCCCCCACGGGGGCGCCAACGCCCTCCGACGCCGCCCCGGCATACGGGACGGCGTCGGACTTCAGTGATGCGTCAGTTTTCAGGAGGACGGCCGCGTCCGGTGTCCGTGTGCGGCCGTCCTCCCTCCCCCCGGCGCTCATGCGGTGCGCAGGAACCGGTGCCGGCGGGAGCCCCCGGTATGCACCTCGCTCTCCGCTTCGCGGCGGGCTGCCTCACGGCGGGCGGCGCGGCGGCCCTGGACGGCCTCGCGGACGAGACGGTCGTGCTGGGCCTGGCGGATCAGTTCGTCGGAACGGAGCTGGGAGAGCTCGTACTCGTACATGGTGTGTCCCTTGTGAGATTCGGTTTCGTGCTTCGCTTTCTGCGATGCCTCTACCTTCGTCTCCAAGGCGGGTGCGCCACATCGGGAGAGTTCCGCATCTTCGGCGGCCGCTGGGACCTTAGACGTGCGTGAGGGGCCTCAGACACTGCCTAAGGTGCTTACGGCAGTACTAAGACCCCTCGGGACCTGCGGCGAGTCAGCTCGTGGACGGCAGTCCGAGCAGGATGTCGGTGTACTTGAGGACGGCCAGGAGCAGGCCGATGACGCCGAGCGAGACGCCCGCCCAGGCGACCGACTTGATCCACACGGCCTGCGGCTTGCCGGGCACCCCGAAGGCGGGCCGGGCCAGCACGAAGACGCCGACGAGCAGCGCGGCCAGCGCGAAGAGGCCGCCCCACAGCGCGGTGGCGTGCCAGGCGTCGCCGTAGACCTCCTTGACCTGCTTGGCGACGCTCGCGGTGGACGAGGTCTGGAGCTGGCCGACGAGGGTCTCGCGGGCGGAGGCGACGGTGGCGATCCAGCCGCCGGTGAGCGAGACGAGCCCGAGCCCGGCCGAGACGACGGCGGCGGCACCCTGGCCGACGCCGGTCGGGCCCTCCGGCTCGGTGTCGGCGAGACCCTCGGGCTCGTCGACGTCATCGGTGTCGTCGGTCTCGACCTCGGCACCGGCCTCGGTCGTCTCGTCGGCCTTGCTGACGTCCACCTTCTCGTCGTCGGTCTTCGCCTCGGGGCCGGTTGCGACCCCGGTCTCGTCAACAGTCTTGGTTCCCATGCCTCGCACCGTACGGACGCAGTCTGAGAGGTTTCTTAATGATCGTTGTGAGCGGCACTCGCGCGTGCCTCGCGCCACTCGGGTGCCAGCACCGACCAGACCTCCAGATCGTGCCGTACCCCGTGGTGGAGGTGGCTCTCGCGCTGCACCCCGTCCCGGGTCAGCCCCAGCCGCCGGGCCACGTTGAGGCTGGCGGTGTTGCCGGCGGCGGCGACCCATTCGACGCGGTGGATGCCGCGTTCCTCGATCACGTGGTCGATGAGCAGCCGCATCGCGCGGGTGATCAGCCCGCGTCCGGTGGCGGCGGGCTCCAGCCAGCAGCCGACCTCGGCGTTGCCCTGAGCGGCGTCGAAGTTGAGCGTGAGGACGCCGCCGACGAGCTTTCCGTCCAGCCAGATGCCGTGGTAGCCGCCGGTGTCGTCGGCGCGCATCTGGGCGTAGCGCTGGAGTGTCGCCCGGGCGGAGTCGACGTCGACGGCCTGGGAGCCGAAGGCGATGAACTGGCCGATGAACTCCCGGCCGCGCTCCAGGTTCGCCAGGAACTCCTCGGCGTGCCAGGGCTCCAGCGGCCGCAGTTCCGCCCCGTCACCCAGCGATATCGCGTACATCCTCGTCCCGCTCCTTCTCGATGTCCCCCACAACGGCGTCCACCCTTTCATGGGCGGCGCGGCACTCGGGCGGTTCGATGCTGATGCGGGGCATCCTGCGGTCCAGCCAGCGCGGCAGCCACCAGTTGGCGCCGCCGAGCAGATGCATCAGGGCGGGGACGAGGAGCGTACGAAGGACGAAGGCGTCCAGGGCGACCGCTGCGGCCAGCGCGATGCCGAACATGGCGATCACGCGGTCACCGCTGAGGACGAAGGCGAGGAAGACCGAGATCATGATGACCGCGGCGGAGTTGATCACCCGGCTGGTCTCGGCGAGCCCGACCCGGACGGCCCGCCGGTTGTCACCGGTCTCCAGCCACTCCTCGTACATCCGGCTGACCAGGAACACCTGGTAGTCCATGGAGAGCCCGAACAGCACGGACACCATGATCACGGGCAGGAAGGGCTCGATCGGCCCGGCCCGGCCCAGGCCCAGCAGCTCGCTCCCCCAGCCCCACTGGAAGATCGCGACGACCACGCCGAACGCCGCGGCCACGGCGGCGACGTTCATCGCGGCGGCCTTCAGCGGGATCCCGACGGACCGGAAGGCGAGCAGGAGCAGCAGACACCCGAGCCCGATGACGACGCCGACGAACAGCGGCAGCTTGCCGACGATCACCTCGGCGAAGTCGTCGTAGGACGCCGTGACCCCGCCGACCTGGATGTCGAGGGCCGAGCCGGTCTCGGCGCGGGGCAGCACCTCGGTGCGCAGCCGGTCCACGAGGTCGCTGGTCTGCTGGGACTGCGGGGACGAGGTCGGGACGATGGTGAAGTACCCGGTGTCGCCGCCCGCGTTGTAGGTGACCGGGGTCACAGAGGCGACGCCCTCGGTGGTGCGGATGGTGGCGTCGAGGTTGTCGAGGAGCAGTTTGTCCTCGGCGCTGTCGACATGGGTGACCAGGGTGAGCGGGCCGTTGACGCCGGGTCCGAAACCGTCGGCGAGCAGGTCGTAGGCCTGCCGCGTGGTGGCGGAGGTCGGGTTGTTGCCCTGGTCGGAGGTGCCGAGCCGGAGTCCCAGGGTGGGCAGGGCCAGGACGGTGATGACCACGAGCGCGATGGCGCCGAGCAGCTTGGGGTGCCGTTCGACGAACGCCGACCAGCGGGCGGCGAGCCCGGTGGGCAGCTCGGGCTGGGGCCCGTGCTCGGTCAGGTGCCGCCGTTCGCGCCTGCTCAGGGCGCGCAGGCCGATGAGGGACAGCAGGGCGGGCAGCAGGGTGACGGAGGCGGCGACGGTCAGGACGACGGTCAGCGAGGCGGCGATCGCGACGCCGTTGAGGAAGCTCAGCCGGAGGATCAGCATCCCGAGCAGGGCGATGCAAACGGTGGCACCCGCGAAGACGACGGCCCGTCCGGTGGTCGCGACGGCGTTCTGGATGGACTCGGTGACGTCCAGCCCGCGTTTCAGCCCGCGCCGGTGCCGGGTGACGATGAACAGGGCGTAGTCGATGCCGACGCCGAGCCCGATCAGCATGCCGAGCATGGGGGCGAAGTCGGCGACGGTCATGGCGTGCCCGAGCAGCACGATCCCGGCGTAGGCGGTGCCGACGCTGACCAGGGCGGTCGCGATGGGCAGCAGCGAGGCGGCGAGCGAGCCGAAGGCGAGGAACAGCACGAGCGCGGCGACGACCACCCCGACGATCTCGGCGACATGCCCGCCCGAGGACTCGGTGAGCGCGATGGCGCTGCCGCCCAGCTCCACCTGGACGCCGTCGGACCGGGCGCCCTCGGCCGCCTTCACGACGGCCTCCACCTCGCCCTTGTCGAGGTTCTCGGTCCGCTGGTCGAAGGTGACGGTCGCGTACGCCGTACGGCCGTCGGAGCTGATCTGCGCGCTGCCCTGGGTGTCGTACGGGCCGCCGACGGACGCCACTCCGGGCAGGTCGGCGATCTTGTCGAGGGTCTGGGTCATGGTCTGCTCGACGGCGGCGGCGCGTACGCCGCCGGCGCCGGACGTGGTGTGCCAGACGACGGTGTCGCTGTCCCCGCCGAGCCGCGGGAACCCCTCCTGGAGCAGCTGGGTGGCGCGGCCCGACTCGGTGCCCGGGACCTCGTAGTCGTTCGAGTACGCGGACCCGGTGAGCGCGGCGGCCGTACTGACCCCGCCGAGGGCGAGGAGCCACAGGAGGACGACGACCAGACGGCGTCGGACACACCAGCGCGCGAGGGCTGCCACGTTGCTGCTCCCAGGGGTGAATTGTGGATCTTTGACCGGGAACAGTCGCTCAAATGGTGAACAGCCCGCAAAGAACGCATGAGCAATGCGAAGACCACTCTCGCAGGCAGAAATGATCGTTTATGCCATTCGTGGGTTTATTCACAGGAGTGGGAGGCAGATCACAGGACAGTAACGACCGCTCTGTCACCCTCGGTCGAACTGGTCGCCCCAAGCCATCACCATCACGCCGGCGATCAGCAGCCACAGCGCCCGCCGGGTCCTTCCCCGGGAGCCGAGGACCGCCGCGAGCGCGCACACGACGGCACCGAACGCGTAGGCGGCCGGCACCAGCGCGGGCGCGGTGCCGCTCAGCCGGAGGGCCGCCGCCGCGAGGCCCGCGAGGGCCAGCAGCGCTCCGGTCCCGGACGCCGTCCAGCGGGCCCGCCGGGCGTCAAGGATCTGGTCGTCGTACTCCTCCTGTATGTCGGAGTCGGAATCCGGATGCGCGTTCATGGCGGGCGAGCGTAGCGTGTCCGGCTGAGAATCCCCGGGCTGTCCGCCCCTGGCCGAAGCAGGTGCATTGTTTGAGCGTCCGACCGAGCTCCGACGTATCCCCTTCCGTCTTTCCGGACTCAAGGAGCCCGTTCACCGATGCCAGACATCACCCCGACGACGAGGCCCTCGGATGAGGACCTCGCGCGGCTGCTGACCCACCCCCGCTACCCGCGCAGCAACCACTACGACGTCCGCTGGGTCATCGAGAACCAGATGGGCCCGAACGCGCTGTGGCTGCTGGAGTGGCTCGCGCCCGCGCTCGGCCTGGACACCCTGCGCCCCTGCGCCCGCGTCCTCGACCTCGGCTGCGGCCGGGCGATGACGTCGGTGTTCCTGGCCAGGGAGTACCACGCCCAGGTCACCGCGGCCGACCTGTGGGTCAAGCCGGACGAGAACGCGGCACGGATCGCCGAGGCCGGTTTCGCCGACCGGGTGCTGCCCGTGCACACCGAGGCGCACGACCTGCCGTTCGCCGAGGGCAGCTTCGACGCGATCGTGAGCATCGACGCGTACCAGTACTTCGGCACGAACGACCTGTATCTGCCCACCCTGACCCGGCTGTTGAAGCCGGGCGGGCGGATCGGGATCGTCGTACCGGCACTGCGTGAGGAGATCGACGGCGTGGAGCCGCCGGAGCACCTCGCGCAGTGGTGGGAGCCGGACTTCTGGTGCTTCCACACCGCCGACTGGTGGCGCCGCCACTGGACCCGCAGCGGAGCCGTCGAGGTCGAGACGGCCGACTGGCTCGACGACGGCTGGAAGGACTGGCTGTTGTGGGTCGACGTGGTCGCCGAGGAGAGCCCTCAGGAGTTCCACCGCACGATGGCCCGCTGGGTCCGCGACATGGTGCGCGCCGACGAGGGTCGGACGTTTGGATTCGTACGACTCGTGGGGCGCCGTAAGTAGCGATACGGCTCGTAGGGCGTTGTGAGCAGCGATACGACTCGCAGGGCGCTGTGAGCAGCAAGCAGAAGGCCCCGGAGGCAGTGCCTCCGGGGCCTTTCGCGCCTTGCGGGGTCAGCCCTCGCTGACGCCCAGCTTCTCCAGGATCAGCTCCTTGACGCGGGCCGCGTCGGCCTGACCGCGGGTCGCCTTCATGACCGCGCCGACCAGGGCGCCGGCCGCGGCGACCTTTCCGGAGCGGATCTTGTCGGCGATGCCCGGGTTGCCGGCGATGGCCTCGTCGACGGCGGTGCCGAGGGCACCCTCGTCGGAGACGACCTTCAGACCGCGCTTCTCGACGACCTCGTCCGGGGTGCCTTCGCCCGCGAGGACGCCCTCGATGACCTGACGGGCCAGCTTGTCGTTCAGGTCGCCCTTCGAGACCAGCTCGGAGACGCGGGCCACCTGTACCGGCGTGATGGCCAGCTCGTCCAGCGACGTGCCGGACTCGTTGGCGCTGCGCGCCAGTTCGCCCATCCACCACTTGCGGGCGGACGCCGCGTCGGCACCGGCGTCGATCGTGGCGACGATCGGGTCCAGCGCACCGGCGTTGAGGATCGCCTGCATGTCGGTGGCGGAGATGCCCCACTCGGCGAGCAGCCGGTTGCGGCGGGCCAGCGGCAGCTCGGGCAGCCCGGCGCGGATCTCCTCGACCCACTCACGGGACGGGGCGACCGGCACGAGGTCCGGCTCCGGGAAGTACCGGTAGTCCTCGGCCTCTTCCTTCACGCGGCCCGAGGTCGTGGACCCCGTGTCCTCGTGGAAGTGCCGGGTCTCCTGGATGATCGTGCCGCCGGACGAGAGCACGGCCGCGTGCCGCTGGATCTCGAACCGGGCCGCACGCTCCACGGAACGCAGCGAGTTGACGTTCTTGGTCTCCGAACGGGTGCCGAACTTCTCGGTGCCGTGCGGGCGCAGCGACAGGTTCACGTCGCAGCGCATCTGGCCCATCTCCATGCGGGCCTCGGAGACGCCGAGCGCCCGGATGACCTCGCGCAGCTCACGGACGTACGCCTTGGCGACCTCGGGAGCGCGCTCGCCGGCGCCCTCGATCGGCTTGGTGACGATCTCGATGAGCGGGATGCCGGCGCGGTTGTAGTCCAGCAGGGAGTGCGAGGCGCCGTGGATACGGCCCGTCGCGCCGCCCACGTGGGTCGACTTGCCGGTGTCCTCCTCCATGTGGGCGCGCTCGATCTCCACGCGGAAGGTCTCGCCGTCCTCCAGCTGCACGTCGAGGTAGCCGTTGAAGGCGATCGGCTCGTCGTACTGGGAGGTCTGGAAGTTCTTCGGCATGTCCGGATAGAAGTAGTTCTTCCGGGCGAAGCGGCACCACTCGGCGATCTCGCAGTTCAGCGCGAGACCGATCTTGATCGCCGACTCCACTCCGGTCGCGTTGACGACCGGGAGCGCGCCGGGCAGGCCGAGGCAGGTGGGACAGGTCTGCGTGTTGGCGTCCTGACCGAGCTCGGTCGAACAGCCGCAGAACATCTTGGTCTTGGTGCCGAGTTCGACATGGACCTCAAGGCCCATGACGGGGTCGTACGACGCGAGTGCGTCCTCGTACGACACCAGGTCGGTCGTGGTGGTCACGGTGAAACTTCCCTCTCAGCCCAGCAGGACGTCGTCGTCGCCCAGCCGCTTCAGCTCGCGGTACAGGATGGCGAGGCCGGTGACGATCGCGACCGCGGAGACGGTGGCGTCGATCAGCCGGAGCGTGTCCTGCTCGGTGCGGGCCTTCTTGATCTGCTTGGCGACACCGAACGCGCCGAACGCGGTGGTGGCCATCGACAGGTACGTACCGGACTTGGACTTCTTGAAGTCCTTGGCCTTGGTCAGCTTGCTCACAGCGACGGTGCCTCCTCGAGAAGCGGGTGCCCCCACTTTTCCACGAAGGCGGCCTCGACGGCGGCGCCGACCTTGTACAGCCGGTCGTCCTTCAGCGCCGGGGCGATGATCTGGAGGCCCACCGGGAGGTTGTCCTCGGGCGCCAGACCGCACGGCAGCGACATCGCCGCGTTGCCCGCGAGGTTCGTCGGGATGGTGCACAGGTCGGCCAGGTACATCGCCATCGGGTCGTCGGCACGCTCGCCGATCGGGAAGGCGGTGGTGGGCGTCGTCGGCGAGACGATGACGTCGACCTGCTCGAAGGCCTTCTCGAAGTCGCGCGTGATGAGCGTGCGCACCTTCTGGGCGGAGCCGTAGTAGGCGTCGTAGTAGCCGCTGCTCAGCGCGTACGTGCCGAGCATGATCCGGCGCTTGACCTCGGGGCCGAAGCCCGCCTCACGGGTGAGGGAGGTGACCTCCTCGGCCGAGTGGCTGCCGTCGTCGCCGGTACGGAGGCCGTAGCGGAGCCCGTCGAAGCGGGCGAGGTTGCTCGAACACTCGCTCGGCGCGATCAGGTAGTACGCCGACAGGGCCAGGTCGAAGGACGGGCAGTCCAGCTCGACGATCTCGGCGCCCAGCTCCTTGAGGAGGGCGACGGACTCGTCGAAGCGCTGGATGACACCGGCCTGGTAGCCCTCGCCGCGGAACTGCTTGACGACGCCGACGCGCATGCCCTGGACGCTGCCGTTGCGGGCGGCCTCGACGACCGGCGGGACGGGCACGTCGATGGACGTGGAGTCGAGCGGGTCGTGGCCGGCGATGACCTCGTGCAGAAGCGCCGCGTCCAGGACGGTACGGGCACAGGGCCCGCCCTGGTCCAGGGAGCTGGAGAAGGCGACCATGCCGTAGCGGGAGACCGCGCCGTACGTCGGCTTCACACCGACCGTGCCGGTGACGGCGGCCGGCTGGCGGATCGAACCGCCGGTGTCGGTGCCGATGGCGAGGGGCGCCATGTGCGCGGCGAGCGCGGCGGAGGAACCGCCACCGGAGCCGCCGGGGATGCGGGTGAGGTCCCACGGGTTGCCGGTCGGGCCGTACGCGCTGTTCTCCGTCGACGACCCCATGGCGAACTCGTCCATGTTGGTCTTGCCGAGGATGACGACGTCGGCGGCCTTCAGACGCTTGGTGAGCGTGGCGTCGTACGGCGGGATCCAGCCCTCGAGGATCTTGGAGCCGACGGTCGTCGGGATGCCCTCGGTGGTGAAGATGTCCTTCAGCGCGAGGGGCACACCAGCGAGCGGCCCGAGCTTCTCGCCCCGCTCGCGCTTCTCGTCGACGGCACGCGCCTGGGCGAGAGCACCCTCGCGGTCGACGTGCAAGAAGGCGTGCACCTTCTCGTCGACGGCCTCGATCCGGGCGAGGTGGGCCTCGGTGACCTGGACGGCCGTGAGCTCGCCGGAGGCGATCTTCGCGGCGGTCTCGGCGGCGGTCAGCTTGATGATGTTGACGTTGTCCGTCATGGCGATTAGTCCTCCCCCAGGATCTGCGGCACCTTGAAACGCTGCTGCTCCTGGGCCGGGGCGCCGGAGAGCGCCTGCTCGGGGGTGAGCGACGGACGGACCTCGTCCGCCCGCATGACGTTCGTCAGCGGGAGCGGGTGCGAGGTCGGCGGTACGTCTTGGTCGGCGACCTCACTGACGCGTGCGACCGCGCCGATGATGTCGTCCAGCTGTCCCGCGAAGTGCTCGAGCTCTTCGGGCTTCAGCTCCAGACGCGCCAGCCGGGCGAGGTGGGCGACCTCCTCGCGCGTGATGCCAGGCATGCAGCGATCCTCTGGGGTGAGTGCGTGTGGTTTGGGGCCAATCCTATGGGGCGAGTGCCTCTGGCCGTTAAACGGATTCGGAGGGGGTGCCTGGACAGGTTGCTCGGCGACCACCGGTCCGTCGTGGCTTGTCGCGCCGTTCCCCGCGCCCCTGGCGCCCCTACGGGGCGGTCACTCGGCCGCCGGCAGAGCTGCCCGCGGCCGCTGCCAGCCTCGCGACCCTCGCGCCCGCAGCCACGCCGTCGTCTCCTCCGGCGGCATCGCCGCCGCGACCAGCCAGCCCTGTACGGCGTCACAGCCCAGGTCGCGCAGGCGTTCCCAGGTCTCGTCGTCCTCGACGCCCTCGGCGACGACCAGCAGGCCGAGGGAATGGGCGAGGTCGAGCGTGCAGCGGACGATCTCGGCGTCCTCGGCGTCGACGGCGAGGCGGGCCACGAACGAGCGGTCGATCTTCAGTTCGCTGACGGGGAGGCTGCGCAGGTGCACCAGGGACGAGTAGCCGGTGCCGAAGTCGTCCAGGGACATCTTCACGCCGTGGCCGGTCAGCCCGGCGAGAGTGTCGGCGGCGCGCTGTGGGTCCTCCAGCAGCACGTGTTCCGTTATCTCCAGCTGGAGGGAGCCCGCGGGGACGCCGTGCCGGGCGAGGCGGGCGGCGACGGAGCCCGCGAAGCCGGGGGTGTGGACGTCACGCGGCGAGACGTTCACCGCGACCGGGACGTACAGTCCCTGGGCCCGCCACTCGGCGACCTGGGCGAGCGCGGTGTCGAGGACGTACTCGGTGAGGTGGGGCATCAGCCCGGAGGACTCGGCGATGGCGATGAACTCGTCCGGCGGCACCTTCCCGCGCTCCGGGTGCACCCAGCGGACCAGGGCCTCCAGGCCCGCCACCTGTCCGTCGAAGCGGACCTTGGGCTGGTAGTGCAGCTCGACCTCGTGCGCGTCGAGGGCGCGGCGCAGGTCGCCCAGCAGGCCGAGCCGGTCCGGGGTGTTCGAGTCCCGTTTGGATTCGTAGACCTCGACGCCGGTACGGTCCCGCTTCGCCTGGTACATCGCTACGTCCGCCCGGCGCAGCAGCCCCTCGGCGTCGAGGGCGTGGTCGGGGAAGACGGCGACTCCGGCGCTGGCCTCCAGGACGAGGGTGAGCCCGTCGAGGTCGAGCGGGGAGCTGAGGGCCGAGACGAGATTGCGGGCGACGCGGGTCGCGGACGTCGTGGAGTCGGCGACCGGGAGTAACACGGCGAACTCGTCGCCGCCGAGCCGCGCGGCCTCCGCCCCGCGCGGCAGGGCCTGCTGCAGCCGGTCGGCTATCTGCAGGAGCAGGCGGTCACCGGCGAGATGACCGAGCGTGTCGTTGACCGACCGGAAGCGGTCGAGGTCGATGAGCATCAGGGCCGAGCGGGCGCCGATGCGTTCGGCGTCGTCCAGGGCGGTCCAGATGCGTTCGAGGAGCCACTGGCGGTTGGGCAGCCCGGTCAGCGGGTCGCGCAGCTGCTCCTCGGCCCGGGCCCGGGCCATCCACAGGGTGGAGTCGAGGGCTATGAGCGGGATGGCGAAGAGCGGCAGCAGCAACGGCTTGGCCGCGGCGACGACGCAGACCAGCGGGGCGATGCCGAGCAGCGCGACCGCGACCAGGCCCTGTCTGACCAGGGCGGTGCGGGCGACCGTGGGCAGTCCACCGGTGCGCGGGGCGTGCAGGTACCACAGCAGGGTGCGGGTGACCGCGAGATAGGCCGCCGCGACGAGGACGATCTCGGGGACCGTGTAGAGGGTCCAGGTGTCGGGGTCCCAGGGGGCCTCGACGCTCGGTACGCGGCCGAAGGCGGCCAGGATCAGCGCGCCGCCGGCGATGCCGAGTATGTCCACCGCGCCGTGCAGGACGCCCTGCCGCCAGCGGTGGCGCCTGGCTATGCCGACCAGGACGACGACGGTGAGGCTGACCATGCCGGCCGGCACCCAGCCGTACAGCATCAGGACGGCGAGGGTGAGGGCGGCGCCGGAGCCGGTGCCGCCCCACCAGCGGGCGCGGCCGAGGGCGACGAGGTGGCCGACGATGACGCCGGTCAGCACGGCGAGGGCCCAGCCGACGGTGCCGGACGGGAAGAGGGCGTGGCCTTCGGTGAACGCCCGGTAGAAGCCCGCCCCCAGCACGAACCCGGCCGCCGCGACGACCGCCGCGGGCAGTGCGGGCCAGGACAGATGCCGCTCGTGCTCGGCCCCGGGCAGCCCGGAGGTGTGGCCGGCGCCGCGCTGGACGGCGGTGCGGTCGTCCACGGCGGTGTACGGTCCGGCCGGCAGGGTGGGGCCGGTGACCCGCGCCTCGTCCCGCGGACGCTCCGCGGTGCCCGGCGCCCGACGGCTCCCCGTCCAAGCGCCGGCCAGCCGGCGCAGCCGTGAGTACGGGGCGGCGCTCTCGGTCGGTTCCATTCCCGTCCCTCTCACAGCCGGCGGTGCCCACGCCACGCGGCCCGTTGCCCGACAAACCCTCTACGGCGCCGCGTTGGAAAACCCTTTCCCGTCCTCCTGAGGAGCACGGGGTTGCCCCAACCGCAGCTGGGCACGGCAGGCGCACATCTCAACAGTAGGCCGCAGAAGGCTTCCACGGGCAGCGGTCGTCGACGGTTGCCCGAATGCGCCCCGGCCACCCGTATGCATCTGGTATGCGCCGATCGGGTGGCCTTCAACCGCTGCTCCGCCCTACTCCTCGATGGGAAGTGCGACTTCGGCGGCTGCTTCCGGACCCTGTTCGAGCAGGACGTTGAAGCCGTCCTCGTTCAGAACGGGCACCTTGAGCTGCATCGCCTTGTCGTACTTCGAACCAGGATTGTCACCCACAACCACGAAAGACGTCTTCTTCGAAACAGAACCGGTCACTTTCGCTCCGCGCGACTGAAGGGCGTCCTTGGCGCCGTCGCGGGTGAAGTGCTCCAGGGTGCCGGTGACGACGACGGTGAGGCCTTCGAGGGGGCGGGGGCCTTCGTCCTCGCCGGAGTTCTCCTCCTCCATACGGACGCCGGCGGCCCGCCATTTGCGGAGGATCTCCTGGTGCCAGTCCTCGGCGAACCACTCCTTGAGGGACTTGGCGATGATGGCGCCGACCCCGTCGGTGTTCGCCAGCTCCTCCTCCGTGGCCTGCTCGATGCGCTCGATCGAACGGAACTCACGGGCCAGGGCCTCCGCCGCGACGGGGCCGACGTGCCGGATCGACAGCCCGGTCAGGACGCGGGCCAGCGGGCGCTGCTTGGCCGCCTCGATGTTCTCCAGCATGGCGAGGGCGTTCTTGCGGGCGCCGCCCTCCTTGTTGGCGAAGATCAGGGCGGTCTTCTCCTCGCCGGTCTCCGGGTCCCGCTTGGGCAGACCGCTGTCCTGGTCGAGGACGTACGCCTTGATGGGCAGCAACTGCTCGATGGTGAGGTCGAACAGGTCGCCCTCGTCGGTGAGCGGCGGCTCGGCGGGCTCCAGCGGCTTGGTGAGGGCCGCGGCGGCGACGTACCCGAAGTGCTCGATGTCCAGGGACTTGCGGCCCGCGAGATAGAAGAGGCGCTCGCGCAACTGGGCCGGGCAGCTCTGCCCGTTGGGGCAGCGCAGGTCGACGTCGCCCTCCTTCATGGGCCGCAGCGGCGTGCCGCACTCGGGGCACTCGCTCGGCATCACGAACTCCCGCTCGCTGCCGTCCCGCAGGTCGACCACCGGTCCGAGGATCTCGGGGATGACGTCCCCGGCCTTGCGCAGCACCACCGTGTCCCCGATGAGGACGCCCTTCGCCTTGACGACGTCCTGGTTGTGCAGGGTGGCGAACTCGACCTCGGAGCCGGCCACGGTCACCGGCTCGACCTGGGCGTACGGGGTGACGCGGCCTGTACGGCCCACTCCCACCCGGATGTTGATGAGCTTGGTGTTGACCTCTTCCGGGGCGTATTTGTACGCGATCGCCCAGCGCGGCGCGCGGGAGGTGGAGCCGAGGCGGCCCTGGAGCGGGATCTCGTCGAGCTTGACGACCACACCATCGATCTCGTGCGCCACGGAGTGCCGGTTCTCGCCGTAGTACGCGATGAACTCCCGTACGCCGTCGAGGTCGTCGACCACCTTGTTGTGCGTGGAGGTGGGCAGGCCCCAGGTCTTGAGCAGGTCGTAGGCCTCGGAGAGGCGGGTCATGCCGTCGAAGCCCTCCAGAGCGCCGATGCCGTGGACGACCATGTGGAGGGGCAGGGTCGCCGTGACCTTGGGGTCCTTCTGACGCAGCGAACCGGAGGCGGAGTTGCGTGGGTTGGCATAGGGCTTCTCGCCCGCCTCCACGCGGCGCGCGTTGAGGTCCTCGAAGGCGTCCATCGGGAAGTAGACCTCGCCGCGGATCTCGACGAGCCGCGGAACCTTGTCGCCCTTGAGCCGGTGCGGGATCTCTTTGATCGTCATGACATTGGGTGTGATGTCCTCACCGATCCGCCCGGTGCCTCGGGTGGCCGCACGAGTGAGGCGGCCGTTCTCGTAGGTCAGGTTCACAGCGAGACCGTCGACCTTGAGCTCGCACAGCAAGTGGTAGTCGGACGTGCCCACATCGTTCGCGACCCGCTCGGCCCAGGCGGCGAGCCCGGCGTCGTCGAAGACGTTGTCGAGCGAGAGCATGCGCTCCCGGTGCTCTACCTTCGCGAAGTCCGTCTCGAACTCCACCGAGACCTTCTGCGTCGGCGAATCCGGCGTGCGCAGCTCCGGGTACTCGTCCTCCATCGCCTCCAGGGAACGCAGCAGCTCGTCGAACTCCGCGTCGCTGATGACCGGGGCGTCCTCCGCGTAGTACCGGGTGCGATGCTCCGTGATCTGCTCAGCGAGCTGCGCGTGCTTCTCCCGTGCCTCCGTGGGCACCGTCGTCTCCGCTTGCTTGTCGCCGGCCACCGTGTTGTCCTCCCGTTACTCTGGGTTGTCCGCGAGCGATCTCGCCGCCTGGACGCAGTGGGCGAGAGCCCTGCGCGCGTACTCCGGGGAGGCCCCCGCGAGACCGCACGCCGGAGTGACCGTCACCGCCTCCGCGAGAAGTCCCGGATGCAGCCCCAGCCTGCGCCACAGCGTCCTGACACCCATGACGCTACCGGCAGGGTCTGACAATGCCGCGTCCGTGCCCGGCACGACACCGGCGAAGAGCCGGGTACCCCCTTCCACCGCCTCGCCGATCGCGTCGTCGTCACGCTCGGTGAGGAGCGAGAAGTCGAAGGAGACCGCGTCGGCGCCCGCCCGGCGCAGCAGGGCGAACGGGACGTCCGGTGCGCACGAGTGGACCACGACGGGGCCGTCGGCGTGAACCCCGACGACATCGCGGAGCGCGGACTCGACGACCTGCCGGTCGACGGCGCGGTGGGTGCGGTAGCCGCTGGCGGTCTTGACGTGCCCGCGGAGCACGGCGACGAGGGAGGGCTCGTCGAGCTGGAGGACGAGCTGGGCGCCCGGGATGCGGCGGCGGACCTCGGCGAGATGCTCTCGCAGTCCCTCGGCGAGGGAGCCGGCGAGGTCGCGGCAGGCGCCCGCGTCGGAGAGGGAGGACTCGCCGTTGCGCAGCTCCAGGGCGGCGGCGAGGGTCCAGGGGCCGACGGCCTGCACCTTCAGCTGTCCCTCGTAGCCCTGGGTGAACTCCTCCAGCGCGTCGAGGTCTTCGCCGAGCCAGGACCTGGCCCGTTTGGTGTCCCGGCCCGGCCGGTCCCCGAGCCGCCAGCCGCTGGGCTCCACGCGCGCGAACAGCTCGACGAGCATCCCCGCGGTACGGCCGATCATGTCGGCGCCGGGTCCGCGGGCGGGGAGCTCGGGCAGGAACGGGAAGTCCTCGAAGGAGCCCGTCGCCGTCCTGGCGGCTTCCCGGGCGTCCCCGCCGGGCAGGGAGCCGACGCCGGTGGCGGGGGCGAAGGTGAACTGGCTGTTGGCACTCACCTGGACAGCGTATGCAACCCCGCCGGCCGTTCCGTCAGCGTCCCGGCCGAACGGTCAGGTCGTTGACCTCCGCGTCCCTGGGCAGGTCGAGTGCCATCAGGATGGTCGTCGCCACCGACTCGGGGTCGATCCACTTCGAGGCGTCGTACTCCTTGCCCTCCTGCTGGTGGACCTTGGCCTGCATCGGGCTCGCGGTGCGGCCGGGGTACACCGAGGTGACCCGGACGCCGTTGCCGTGCTCCTCGTGGCGCAGTGAGTCGGCCAGGGCCTTGAGGCCGTGCTTGGAGGCGGCGTACGCGGACCAATCGGCGTGCGCGTTGAGGCCCGCGCCCGAGTTCACGAAGACCACGTGGCCGCGGGCGGCGCGGAGTTGGGGCAGGAAGTGGCGGGTCAGCTCGGCCGGGGAGATCAGGTTGACGTTCAGCTGGTGGCGCCAGGACTTCGGGGTGAGGTCGCCGACCGGGCCGAGGTCGACGACGCCGGCGATGTGCAGCAGGGAGTCGACCCGGTCCGGCAGGCTCTGGTGGGAGAAGGCCCAGCTCAGCTTGTCGGGGTCGGCGAGGTCGCCGACGAGCGTCTTCGCGCCGGGGAACTCAGCCGCCAGTTCCTTCGCGCGGCCCGCGTCGCGCGCGTGCAGGACGAGGTCGTCCCCGCGCGCGTGGAGGCGGCGGGCGACGGCCGCGCCGATGCCGGAGCCCGCCCCGGTGATCACATGAGTAGCCATGGTCGTCATCGTCGCACTACGCGACGCCCTGTCCTTCCTCCAGGTACGCGAGCGCCCCGACCGGCTCCTCCGCGAAGAACACCAGGTCGGTGAGGGGCAGCGGCAGGAAGCCCTCGTCCTCCATGCGCCGGAACTGTTCCTTCAAGCCGTCGTAGAAACCGGCGGTGTTGAGCAGGACCACCGGCTTGTCGGTGTGGCCGTGCTTCTTCAGCTCCAGGATCTCGGTGGCCTCGTCGAGCGTGCCGGTGCCGCCCACCATGATGACGACCGCGTCGGCCTTCTCCAGGAGCAGCCGCTTGCGCTCGGCGAGGTCCTTGGCGATGACCATCTCGTCGACGCCCGGGCGGACCTTGGCGGCGAGGAACTCCACCGACACCCCGACGAGTTTCCCGCCCGCCTCCTGCACGCCGTCGGCGACGACCTTCATCAGGCCGACGTCCGAGCCGCCCCACACGAGCGTGTGACCGCCCTTGCCCAGCAGTTTCGCGAACTCGCGCGCGGGGCGCGTGTAACGGTCGTCGAGGTCGGCGGCGGAGAGGAAGACGCAGATACGCATGGGGCCACCGTACGCGGGAAGAATCGCGGGCCCGCGCGCGCTGTTCCTCGCATGGCCTCAGGACACACGATCACCATCGAGCAAGGCGACCTGCACGTGCGCGTGGTGCACGGCGACCAGGTGCTGGCGGAGAGCGAACGGCCGCTGATCCTGAAGGAGACGGGCTCTCCGGTGCGGTACTACCTGCCCGCCGAGGACGTCCGCCTCGAGCTCCTGACCCCCTCCGACACCCACACCTACTGCCCCTTCAAGGGCACGGCGTCCTATTGGTCGCTGCCCGACGCGGCGGACCTGGTGTGGTCCTATCCCGACCCCAAGCCGGACGTCGCGCAGATCAAGGACCACCTCTGCTTCTACGAGGTGGAAATCACCGATTAGCGCCCCGCGCGTCCCCGATTAGTTCCGTGCCCCGTGGAAGTCTCCACAGGCATGGACAAGAAGACTCTTTCCGGCGACGGCACCCCCATCGCCTACGAAAGCACCGGCCAAGGCCCCGCCGTGATCCTGGTGAGCGGCGCGATGTCGACGGGCGGCACGATGGTGCCGCTCGCCACGCTCCTCGCCGACCGGTTCACGGTCCTCGTGTACGACCGGCGGGGCCGCGGCGCGAGCGGCGACACGGCCCCGTACGTGGTCGAGCGCGAGGTCGAGGACCTCGCCGCGCTGATCGACGTGGCGGGCGGTGAGGCGTGTCTGTGCGGCGTCTCCTCGGGTGGGGCGCTGGTGCTGGAGGCGGCGGCGAGCGGGCTGCCGGTCCGCAAGGCCGCCGTGTACGAGACGCCGTTCGCCGACTTCTCCGAGCAGGGGGCGAAGGAGCGGGCCGCCTACACGGAGAACCTGACGGCGGCGCTCGCGGAGGGCAGGCGCGGGGACGCGGTGGAGCTGTTCCTCACGCTGACCGGCATGGCGCCCGAGATGATCCAGGGCGCTCGCAACTCCCCCATGTGGCCCGGCATGGAGGCGGCGGCGCCAAGTCTGGCCTACGACAACAGCGTCATGGGCGACGGCCTGGTGCCGCGTGAGCGGCTGGCCTCGGTCTCCGTGCCCGTGCTGGCCGTCGCGGGCGGCGCGAGCCCCGAGTGGCTGCGCGAGGCCACGCGCGCGGTGGCGCAGGCGGTGCCGCAGGGGTCGTACCGGAGCCTGGAGGGTCAGACCCACATGGTGGATCCGAACGCCCTGGCCCCGGTGCTCGCCGACTACTTCACGCCGTAGCGACGGCCGGCGCGCGCGTGGTCGAGGCGATCGTCGCCGAGCCCACCACGCGCGTGCCGTCGTACAGCACGATCGCCTGGCCGGGGGCGACGCCCCGGACCGGCTCGGTGAACGACACCCGCAGCTCGCCGTCGACCAGCTCCGCGGTCACCTCGGTCTCGCCGCCGTGGGCGCGGAGCTGGGCGGTGTAGGTGCCGGGGCCCTCGGGGGCCGTGCCGCACCAGCGGGGCTTGATGGCCGTCAGGGCGCTGACGTCGAGGGAGGCGGCCGGGCCGACCGTCACCGTGTTGTTCACCGGGGAGATGTCCAGGACGTAGCGCGGCTTGCCGTCGGCGGCCGGGGTGCCGATCCGCAGGCCCTTGCGCTGGCCGATGGTGAAGCCGTGCGCGCCCTCGTGGGTGCCGACCTTGGCGCCGGACTCGTCGACGATGTCGCCCTCGGCCTTGCCGAGCCGGTTCGCGAGGAAGCCCTGGGTGTCGCCGTCGGCGATGAAGCAGATGTCGTGCGAGTCGGGCTTCTTCGCCACCGCCAGGCCCCTGCGCTCGGCCTCCGCGCGGATCTCGTCCTTCGTCGTGACCGTGTCGCCCAGCGGGAACAGCGCGTGGGCGAGCTGCTTCTCGTCCAGGACGCCGAGGACGTACGACTGGTCCTTCGCCATGTCGGAGGCGCGGTGCAGCTCGCGGGTGCCGTCCTCGCGGACGATCACCTGGGCGTAGTGGCCGGTGCAGACGGCGTCGAAGCCGAGGGCGAGCGCCTTGTCGAGGAGCGCGGCGAACTTGATCTTCTCGTTGCAGCGCAGGCACGGGTTGGGGGTGCGGCCGGCCTCGTACTCGGCGACGAAGTCCTCGACGACGTCCTCGCGGAAGCGGTCGGCGAGGTCCCAGACGTAGAACGGGATGCCGATGACGTCGGCGGCGCGGCGGGCGTCGCGGGAGTCCTCGATGGTGCAACAGCCACGCGCGCCCGTGCGGAACGATTGCGGGTTCGCCGAGAGGGCGAGGTGGACACCGGTCACGTCATGGCCGGCTTCCGCGGCACGGGCGGCGGCGACGGCGGAGTCCACGCCGCCGGACATGGCGGCGAGGACGCGGAGGGGGCGCTGCGTGGAGTGAGTCATAACCCCTCCAGGGTACGGGGGCGCGGGAACCGGAGCCCACGAGTATCCGTTCACGATCACATGGGGGCGGCAGAGGCATCCAAGGACGGCGACCGGCGCATCGGCCGGCGCGCCCTGCTGATCGGCGGCGCGGCGGCCGCCGTCGGCACGGGCGTGCTGGCCCGGGACGAGCTGGCGCGGCTGTGGTGGCGTACGCCCGGGGTGGAGAAGCCGCGCAAGGAGGGCGAGGTCGACTTCGCGGGCGCGCGCTGGGTGGCGGCGTCGGAGGCGAACTGGCGGCGCGCGGACCGGCCCGACGACTACGGCATCGACATGGTGATCATCCATGTCACCCAGGGCAGCCTCGCCAGCGCGGTGAAGGCCTTCCAGGACCCAGGGCACCAGGCGGCGGCGCACTACATAGTCGGCCAGAACGGCCGCGTCACCCAGATGATCCGCGAGCTGGACGTGGCGTACCACGCGGGCAACCGCGACTACAACGAACGCAGTGTCGGCATCGAGCACGAGGGCTTCGTGGACCGGCCCGAGGACTTCACCGCCGCGATGTACGCGTCCTCGGCCCGGCTGACGGCGAGGATCTGCGCGCGCTACGACATACCCGTCGACCGCGAGCACATCATCGGCCATGTGGAGGTGCCGGGGACGGACCACACCGACCCGGGCGAACACTGGGACTGGGACCGGTACATGAAGCTGGTGCGAAGGGCGCGTACGGCGACGGCGTGAGCCCAGCTCCCTACGTCAGCCCCTCGCCCTCTACGTCAGCCCACCGCCCGCTACGTCAGCCCCGCCGCCCGTGCCCGTTCCACCGCCGGGCCGATCGCCTTGGCCACCGCCTCCACGTCGGCCTCGGTGGAGGTGTGGCCGAAGGAGAAGCGGAGGGTGCCGCGGGCCAGGTCCGGGTCGGTGCCGGTGGCGAGGAGGACATGGCTGGGCTGGGCGACGCCGGCGGTGCAGGCGGAGCCGGTGGAGCACTCGATGCCCTGGGCGTCGAGGAGCAGGAGGAGCGAGTCGCCCTCGCAGCCGGGGAACGTGAAGTGCGCGTTGGCCGGCAGCCGGTCCACCGGGTCGCCGCCGAGGATCGCGTCCGGCACCGCGGTACGCACGGCCTCGACCAGGGAGTCGCGCAGGGCGCCGATCTCGCGGGCGAACCATTCGCGCTGCTCGGCGGCGAGCCGGCCGGCGACGGCGAAGGAGGCGATGGCGGGCACGTCGAGGGTGCCGGAGCGGACGTGGCGCTCCTGGCCGCCGCCGTGCAGGACGGGGACGGGGGTGTACTCGCGGCCCAGCAGCAGGGCGCCGATGCCGTAGGGACCGCCGACCTTGTGGCCGGAGACGGTCATCGCGGCGAGCCCGGAGGCGGCGAAGTCGACGGGGACCTGGCCGTAGGCCTGGACGGCGTCGGCGTGCAGCGGGACGTCGAACTCGGCGCAGACGTCCGCCAGTTCGCGGACCGGCAGGATGGTGCCGATCTCGTTGTTGGCCCACATGACGGTGGCGAGGGCCACGTCGTCGGGGTCGCGGGCGATGGCCTCGCGCAGGGCGTCGGGGTGGACGCGGCCGTACGTGTCGACGGGGAGGTACTCGACGGTGGCGCCCTCGTGTTCGCCGAGCCAGTGGACGGCGTCCAGGACGGCGTGGTGCTCCACGGGGCTGGCGAGCACCCGGGTGCGGGCCGGGTCGGCGTCGCGGCGGGACCAGTACAGGCCCTTCACGGCGAGGTTGTCGGCCTCGGTGCCACCGGAGGTGAAGACGACCTCGCTGGGGCGGGCGCCGAGGGATTCGGCGAGCGCCTCACGGGACTCCTCGACGGTGCGCCGCGCGCGGCGGCCGGCCGCGTGGAGGGCGGAGGCGTTGCCGGTGACGGCCAGCTGGGCGGTGAGCGCCTCGACTGCCTCGGGAAGCATCGGGGTGGTCGCGGCGTGGTCGAGGTAAGCCATGGTGCGTCGATTCTACGGGGCCGCGTTCGGAAGCCTCATGGCAAGGCTCCCCGGCGCCGGGGGCCTCAGAAGCTCCAGGACACCGTGTTGTCCATCTGCATGACCGTCACCAGGACCAGGAGGTCGGCGACGCCCAGGCCCATGCCCAGGAAGGCACGGCCGCGGCGGGCGGTGCCGCGCCACAGGGCGACGGCGGCCAGGGCGATGGCGACCGGGCCCAGGAAGACGTTCAGGACGAGCAGGCCCAGGAGGCCGAGGATGAAGGACGCCACGGCCATGCCGTCGGCGTCGCGGGTCCCGGTGCGGCGGCTGCTGGTGGTGGTGGTGGTGCTGTTGGCCGGTGCGGTGAGCTGCATGGTGATCAATCCCCCAGGATCAGTTGGGTGGGGCGGGCTCAGTGAGCGGACGAGTTGCGGCGGGCGTGGCGCTCGCGGAGCGCGAAGATGCCCAGCCAGGCGGCGATGACGGCCGCGGCGACGGCGGTGAAGGCGAACGGCGCGTGGGCGACGGTGCCCAGGACGGCGCCGAAGAGCAGCAGTGCGGCGACGAGGAACAGCATGGGATGCAACCCCCTCCGAGACGCCCCTCGTGGGCGTCTCTCGTTACGTTTCGGTGAACAGTTGTAGTAACAGTTGTTCACTGACTCTAGAGTCTACCGCGTACGACGACTTCTCAATTCCAGAGAACAGTTGTTTACTGCATGGCATGAGTCACACCCTCGGCATCCGACAGGCCCAGAAGCAGAAGACCCGACAGGCGCTCCTGGACGCGGCGTTGGGGCTGTTGGAGGAGCAGAGCCTGAGCAGCCTGGGTCTGCGCGAGGTCACGCGCGCGGTCGGCGTCGCCCCGACCGCCTTCTACCGCCACTTCCGCTCCACCGCGGATCTCGGCGTGGCGCTGGTCGAGGACACGCTGGGCAGCCTGCACCCCATGATCCGGACGACGGTGTCCACGGCGGACGACAGCGAGCAGCGCATAGCGCGCGCCGTCGAGCTGATCGCCCGTCACGTGGACGCGTACCCCGCCCACATCCGTTTCATCGCCCGGGAACGGCACGGCGGGGTCCAGCCGGTGCGGGACGCCATCCGGGAGCAACTGGCCCGGTTCGGCCAGGAGGTGAAGGACGAGCTGGCCAAGGACCCCGAGTCGGCCGACTGGAGCGACGACGACCTCCTCATGCTCGCCAACCTGTACGTCGACCAGATGCTGATCACCGCCTCGCTGTTCCTGGAGGCCCAGGAGGCCGCCCCTGAGGAGCGGGACCGGGTGATCCAGGTGGCGACCCGCCAGATGCGGCTGATCAGCATCGGCCGCCATCACTGGCTGGACTGAGCCCCCGTCGCCTGCGGGCTGGGCGCACCGCTGGGCATCCCGCCGCCACCGCCCGGGCCACCACAACCGCCGCCCTCGCCACCGCCGGGGCCACCCTGGCCGCCGCCCGGCCCGCCGCCCGGCATGCCCGAGGGCGCGCCGGACGGCCGGGCGGTGCCGCCCGCCGTGGGAGCGCCCGAGGGTGCGCCGCTGGGCCTCCCCGAGGGGTTGCCGCTGGGCGCGCCGGAGGGCGCCTGGCACGACTGCTGCCCGGAGTCGCCGTTGTTCGAGGAGGACGACGAGCCTCCCGAGCCGCAGGCCACCAGGGCGAGGGGCGCAAGTGCCAGCAGGGCCATCGCGGGGACGAGACGCACGCGCTTCATGAGAAACAACTCCAAGAGGAGTGAGGGGAGTCTTGAGGCGGGCACTCAACCAACGCGCCTTGGGGCTTCCTTGGGCCCGCGCTGTCCCCGGCCTGTGCGTCAGGCAAAGCGGCCCTAAAACAGCCCCTCTGGCCTGGGGTTCTCTGCCGACTCCCCGCCTGCTCGCTGGTACAGCTCCGTGACACAAGCGGCCGCCCGGGACAGTTCCGCGCGTACCTCGGGCGGTGAGAGGACCTCCACGCGGTCGGAGAACGCGAGGAGTTGCCGGGCCTCGCCCAGCACGCCGTACGACAGCCGGGCGGTCACCCACTCCCCCGTGCCGTCGTCGTCTGGCAGTTCGGTCAGCCAGCCGGTCATCATCCGCAGGAACAGGTCGAGTCGGTCGCGGCGGACCCGGACGACGACGTCGATGCCGCCGGGGCGCTCCTCCACCTGGCGGCGCAACTGCTCCCAGGCGTCGGCGAGTTCGACGCCCGGCCGCCGCCGCACGGCGTCCTCCAGCACAGTCGCCGCGCGCACCCGGTCCGCGCGGAACAGCCGCGGCTTCGCCCTGCGGTCGGCGACCAGGTACCAGACGCCGGCCTTGGAGACGAGGCCGTACGGATCGACGGTGTACGTCCGGATCTCGCGCTCCCCGCTGTGCCGGTACCGCAGCCGCAGCCTGCGGTCACTGAAGACCGCGTCCTGCAACACCTGGAGGTCCACGGCGGGTTGGGGGCCGCCCTTCCAGCGGGTGGCGTCGACCAGGATGCGCCGCGAGGTCACGTCGGCGGCGGGGCGGTGCGGGGCCGGGAGCGCCGCCATCACCTTGCGCAGGGCGGAACCGAGCGCGGTGTCGAGGCCGAGGGCGGCGTGTGCGCCCTGCGCGGCCAGGATGAACAGGGCGCGGGACTCGTCGGCGGTCAGTCCGGTGACGTCCGTGCGGAAGCCCGCGAGGAGTTCGATGCCGCCGTGCCGGCCGCGCTCGGCGTAGACCGGGACACCGGAGGCGGACAGGGCCTCGATGTCCCGGTAGATGGTCCGGACGGACACCTCCAGCCGCTCGGCGAGCTCGGGCGCGGGGACGCGACCCCGGGTCTGGAGGAGCAGCAGGATGGACAGGAGGCGGTCGGACTTCACGGCCCCAGGATGCCTCCCGTGCCGGGAGCGCCGCCGTCACGAGCGGCGGCTGTCCGGTTTTCCGGGAATGCTCGAAGGAGCACGCCCCCCACGGAGAGGCTTCGCCATGACGGACGCCCGCCCCTTGTTCGCCCGCGCCACCACCCAGGCCGCGGATCTGATCGGCACGGTCCGGCCGGAGCAGTTGTCCGGCCCCACGCCCTGTACCGAGTACGACGTCCGCACCCTGCTCAGCCACGTCGTCGGCGCCTGCACCCGGATCGCGGTGTGCGGTGAGCGCGGGGACGGGCTGCACGTCCGGATGTTCGTGGACGGCGTCCCGGACGACGGCTGGCCACGGGCGTACGAGGACGTCAGGGGCCGGGTCGTCGCGGCGTGGGCCGGCGACGAGCGGCTGGCGACGCCGGTGCGGGTGCCGTGGGGGGAGGTGCCGGGCCGGGAGGCGCTGCCCCTGTACGTGATGGAGGTCGTCACGCACACCTGGGACCTCTGGGAGGGGCTGGGCCGCCCGCTCCCCCTCGACACCGAACTGGCCGAGTACTCGCTCGCCGTCGCGCACGAGGCCCTGCCGGACGGTCCGCGTACGGACCACCCGTTCCAGCCGGTGGTGCCGGCTCCCGAAGGGGCCGATGTCTACGGGGAGTTGGCGGCCTGGCTCGGAAGGCGGCCGCTCAGCCCAGTCTGACCCGCGCCAGCTGGCGGGACTGGGCGACCAGCCGGTCCGCGCTGTCCCAGACCTCGGCGTCCTCCTCCAGGAAGCCTCCGGCGAGGTTGCGGGTGGTGATCGAGACGCGGAGGGGGCCGGGGGCCGGGCGGCAGCGGACGTGGACCGTCAGCTCGACCGTGGGGACCCAGCCCTTGAGGCCGATCTCGAAGGCGGTCGGCGGCAGCGCGTCCACCGCGAGCAGCAGGGAGAAGGGGTCGGCGTCGCGGCCGTCGGCGAGGCCGAACCAGGAGCGCATCTCGCCCTTGCCGGACGGGGCGCCGAGGGCCCAGCCGAGGGTCGAGGGGTCCAGCTTGAGCATCAGGCGTTCGGTGATGGCCGAGCTGCCGTCGACGGGGGCCGGCCCGTCCTCGGGGCCGAAGCACTGGTCCATGGGCGGGAACGCGGGCGGCCGCGCGGACGTACGGACGTCGTCGGGGAGGGAGTCGAGGTCGCCGTAGGAGGCGAGGACGCGGATGCGCTCGACCTCGGCGCCCTGCTCGTCGTACTGGAAGAGGGAGGCCTGGCCGGTGGAGAGGGTGCGGCCGGTGCGGACCACGTCCGTGCGGATCACCGCGGGGCCCGGCTGGGACGCGGTGAGGTAGTGCGCGGAGATGGTGAACGGGTCGGCGTGCGGCAGGGCGTCCGCGAGGGCGCGGCCGAGGACGGCCAGCAGATAGCCGCCGTTGACGGCGTTGATGATCGTCCAGCCGGCGGAGAGGTCGATGTCGTAGACACCGGGTTCCCGGCGGGTGACCGCGGTGTCCCGGTCGAACTCGCTGTCGCCGATCGTGGCGCGCGTGACGGGGGCTGCTTCTGGCATGGGTGAACGGTACAACAGCTAACTACTAAGCGGTAGCTTTGTCAGGCGCCCGCCATAGACCCATCCAGGTGAGACCCGGGCAATTTCTCGGTAAGTGTCCGTACTCGTCCGTAAACCCGGAGCCCGGCCTCGCCCTCTGTAGGGACATGAGCCTCACCGGGACCACGTTCCTTTACACGCTGATCGTGCTGTCCGTCGTCGCCGTCCTGCTGCCGCTGGCGCTGTGGTCACGGCTGCGCGGGCCGAAACCGCTGCGGGCCCTGGGCCGGCTGCTGATGGTGCTGTTCGCCCAGGGCACGGCCGTCGCGCTCGTCTTCGTGCTGGTCAACAACGAGAACAACCTGTACGACAACTGGGCCGACCTCCTCGGCACCGGCAACCACGTCGAGCAGGCCGCCAATCTCGGGGCCGACGGCACCGGCGGCATCGCGCTGAAACGGTTGCCCAAGGTCCGCCAGCGCTTCTCCCCCGCCGCCGGGCCCGGCATGGCCGGCGTCCGCGTCACCCAGCTCAAGGGCCGGGTGTCGGGCGTGAACGCCGAGGTCTACGTCTGGCTGCCGCCGCAGTACCACCAGGCCGCCTACCGGCACCACAAGTTCCCCGTGGTGGAGCTGCTGTCGGGCTACCCGGGCTCGGCGAAGGCCTGGTTCGGGTCGCTGCACGCGGTGAACCAGCTCCAGCCGCTGATGCGGGAGGGCAAGGTCGCGCCGTTCATCCTGGTCGCCCCGCGGATGAACCTGCTGGCCGGGGTCGACACCGGGTGCGCCAACATCACGGGCACCGTGAACGCCGACAGCTGGCTCAGCATCGACGTGCCGAAGATGGTCACGGACAACTTCCGCGCCCAGCCGGGCCCCACGGGCTGGGCCGCCGCCGGGTACTCCGCGGGCGGGCACTGCGCGACCAAGCTCGCCGTCGCCCACCCCGACCGCTACCGGGCCGCGATCAGCATGTCCGGCTACAACGACCCGATCGGCGAACGCACCTCGCTGGCCGCCGAGACCCCCGCACTGCGCCGCGCCAACAACCCCTACGTCCTGCTGCGCGCGGCCCGCACCCCGCCCGCGATCGCGCTCTACCAGTCGGGCCAGCCGGGCGACGGCTACGAGGCGGCCACCGGCCTCGAACAGATCGCGAAGGCCCCGACGACCGTGCACGTGGTCTTCATCCCCAAGAGCGCGGGCGGCCACAACATGGCGCTGTGGCGGCCCCAGGTGGTCCCGGCCTTCCACTGGCTGACGGAGCAGATGGGGCTGCTGCACGGCCGGGCGGGCGGCCCTACTCCTCGCGCACGGTCGACCGGCGGTTCCAGGCCCGCGGAGCTCGCCAGTGGTAGCGCATCGCCAGCAACCGCAGCACGAAAGCCGTGATCGCGGCGAGGGAGCTGGTGAACGGGGTCAGGGTGTCGTAGCGGATGCAGAGCACCACCATCGTGGCGCCGACGATCGCCGGGACCGCGTACAGGTCGCGGTCCCAGCGCAGCAGCGACGGCACCTCGTTGGCGAGCACGTCACGCAGCACACCGCCGCCGACCGCGGTGGCGAGGCCGAGGGTGGCGGACTGGGTGAGGCCGAGACCGTAGTCGTACGCCTTCGTCGTCCCCGTCACGCAGAACAGGCCGAGGCCCGCCGCGTCGAAGACGTTCACGCCGAGCTGGATGCGCTCGACCTGCGGGTGCAGGAAGACGACCAGCAGCGCGGCGAGCAGCGGGGTGACGAAGTACCCCAGGTCGGTGAAGGCGGCCGGGGGCACCGCGCCGATGATCAGGTCCCGGAACAGCCCTCCGCCCAGCGCGGTGACCTCGGCGAGGACGGCGATGCCGAAGACGTCGAAGTTCTTGCGCACGGCCAGCAGCGCGCCGGAGATGGCGAAGACGAAGATGCCGATCAGGTCGAGCGTGTGCTGGACGGAGGGGGCAAACAGTGGCTCAAGCACCCCACATTCTTACCTATGAGCGGGGGTGAACCTTGCAATGCAAGGGTTACCCGGCCGGAAGAGCCGGTTTTCCTGTGGTGAACAGCCAGGTCTGGAACAGGTCGTCGAGCTGCTGTCCGGAGATCTTCTCCGCGAGCCGGACGAAGTCGGCCGTGTTCGCGTTGCCGTAGCGGTGGATCTTCGTCCAGGCCGGCAGCAGCTTGAAGAAGGCCGCGTCGCCGATGCGTTCGCGCAGCACCTGGAGGGTCATCGCGCCGCGCTGGTAGACCGCGGAGGCGAACATGGTGTCGCGCTGCGGGTCGCCGACGGTGATCTGCCAGAAGGGGGCGTCGGCCGGGCGGGCGTTGTACCCGGCCAGGAACGAGTCGTGGGCGCTGCGGGTGCCCTGGTGCTCGGCCCACAGCCACTGGGCGTAGGTGGCGAAGCCCTCGTTGAGCCAGATGTCCTTCCAGCGCTCCACCGACACCGAGTCGCCGAACCACTGGTGGGCCAGCTCGTGCACGATCGTGGTCTCGTTGCGCACGGCCGAGTAGACCGGCTTCGACTGCACCTCCAGCGAGAACCCCGCCTCGGGCATGTCGTCGACGATCGCGCCGGTCTCCTCGAAGGGGTACGGCCCGAAGACCTCCGACCAGTAGTCGGTGGCGGCGGCCGTGACGGCGTACACGTCGACGTTGTTGCTGTTCGCGAGGACGGGGTCGATCGCGACGTAGATCGGGGTGCCGCCAGGGGTGGTGCCGGTCTTGACGTCGAACTTCCCGATCGTCGCGGTCGCGAGATAGGTCGCCATCGGCTTGCTCTCGCGCCAGTGGGTGTACGTCGAGTCGCCCTTGTCGTACGTCGACACCAGTCGGCCGTTGGAGACGCCGGTCAGGCCCTTGGGCGCCTTGATGCGGATGTCGTAGGTGGCCTTGTCGGCGGGGTGGTCGCTGGACGGGAACCAGGTGGAGGCGGCGTTGGGTTCGCAGGCGACGAAGACCCCGTCGGCCGTCTTCATCCAGCCGTAGTTCGAGCCGAACACGATCGGGCCGCCGAGGGGTTCGGGGACGCCGCCGTAGACGACGGCGACCGTGAAGTCCTTTCCTTTACGGAGGGATTCGCGTGGGGTGATCACGATCTCGTCGCCGTCGCGGGTGAACTGGGCTCTTTTGCCGTTCACTTCGACTCTCGTGACCTCCAACTGCTGGAGGTCGAGGTCGAAGGCGGAGAGGTTCTGGGTGGCGCGGGCGGTGAGGGTGGTACGGCCGTCGAGGCGGTCGGTGTCCGGGTTGTACGCCACGTCGAGGTCGTAGTGACGGGCGTCGAAGCCGCCGTTGCCGAGGAGGGGGAAGTAGGGATCGCCTAGGCCGGGGGCTCCGGGGGTGGGCGCGGGGGAGGCTGCGATGACCATGAAAGAAGCCGCCGCGGTAGCGACGGCTCCTAAGCGTGCCGAACGGGAGAGTCTCATGGTGTCGTCCCTTTCGAGCGTGTGCCGATAAGTCGGACACGGACGACTGTGGACTCTCCCGTTCAGGCATGTGCATGACTTTGCCAACTTGTCATGCGTTACTTGTCGGTTGACTCCTGGCTCTCGCCGTTCTCCTCAGGAGCATCAGTGGAGTCGCCGGCTTCCGCCACCTCGGCTGCAACGGCTGCCGACGTCTCCGCCGACTCCGCCAGGACCTCGTCCGCCACCAGCTCCGCCGCTTCCTTCGCGACCGTCAGCAGGACCGTGTCCTGCGGAGCCTGGTCCTCGAAGTTCTCCGGGTGGTGGCAGGCGACCTGCTGGCCCGGCTTCAGCTCGGTGAGCTTCGGCTCGGTCGTCTTGCAGATCTCCGTCGCCTTCCAGCACCGGGTGTGGAAGCGGCAGCCGCTCGGCGGGGAGATCGGCGAGGGCACGTCGCCCTTGAGCAGGATGCGCTCGGACTTGGCGTTCTTGCGCCGCGGGTCCGGAATCGGCACCGCCGACATGAGCGCCTTGGTGTACGGGTGCATCGGCGCCTTGTACAGCGACTCGCGGTCCGCCAGCTCGACGATCTTGCCGAGGTACATCACCGCGATCCGGTCCGAGACGTGCCGGACGACCGAGAGGTCGTGCGCGATGATCACGTACGTCAGGCCGAGCTCCTGCTGGAGGTCGTCCAGGAGGTTCACGACCTGGGCCTGGATCGACACGTCGAGCGCGGAGACCGGCTCGTCGGCCACGACCAGCTTCGGGTTCAGGGCGAGCGCGCGGGCGATGCCGATGCGCTGGCGCTGACCGCCGGAGAACTCGTGCGGATAGCGGTTGTAGTGCTCGGGGTTGAGGCCCACGACCGACAGCAGCCGCTGGACCTCCGCCTTGATCCCGCCCTCGGGCGTGACGCCCTGGAGCCGGAACGGGGCGCCGATGATCGTGCCGATGGTGTGGCGCGGGTTCAGCGACGAGTACGGGTCCTGGAAGATCATCTGCACATCGCGGCGGAGCGGACGCATGCCGCCGACGCCGAGGTGCGTGATGTCCTTGCCCTCGAACTCGACCTTGCCGGCCGTCGGTTCGAGCAGCCGGGTGATCAGCCGGCCCATGGTCGACTTGCCGCAGCCGGACTCGCCCACGACACCGAGGGTCTCGCCGGCCTTGACCTCGAAGTCGATGCCGTCGACCGCGCGGACCGCGCCGACCTGCCGCTGCAGCAGGCCCTTCTTGATCGGGAAGTGCTTCTGCAGCCCGGTCACCTTGAGCAGGGTCTCACCGGGGGCGGCGTCGGCCTTGGTGACCAGGGTGCCGTCGCTCTGCGCAGGGATGCTCACTTTGTCCTCGCTCACAGCTTCGGCGCAATCTCTTCGGTCCAGATCCGCTCCCGCTGCTCCTGCGTCATGTGGCAGGCGGCCCAGTGCTGGCTGCCGACCTCGGACAGCTCGGGGCGGACCGTGCGGGTGACGTTGTCCTTCGGGATGTCCGCGTACGGGCAGCGCGGGTTGAAGGCGCAGCCGGACGGGATGTTGATCAGCGAGGGCGGGGAGCCCTTCACCGGGATCAGGCGCTCCTGCTGGTCGCGGTCGAGGCGGGGCATCGAGCCGAGCAGACCCCAGGTGTAGGGGTGGCGGGGCTCGTAGAACACCTTCTCCGCCGGACCGCGCTCGACGCAGCGGCCGCCGTACATCACCAGGATGTCGTCGGCAAGCTCGGCGACGACGCCCAGGTCGTGGGTGATGATGATGACCGCGGAGCCGAACTCCTTCTGCAGATCCCGGATCAGGTCGAGGATCTGCGCCTGGACGGTCACGTCCAGGGCGGTCGTCGGCTCGTCCGCGATGAGCAGTTCGGGGTTGTTGACCAGCGACATCGCGATCATCGCGCGCTGGCGCATACCGCCGGAGAACTCGTGCGGGTAGTTGTCCACCCGCTTGTCCGGCTGCGGGATGCCGACCCGGTCGAGCATCTCGACCGCGCGCTTCTTCGCGGTCTTCTTGTCCACCTTGTGGTGGATGCGGTACGCCTCCACGATCTGCTGGCCGATCGTGTAGTACGGGTGCAGCGCGGACAGCGGGTCCTGGAAGATCATCGCCATGTCACGGCCGCGCAGCTTGCGCACGTGGTCCGGGTCGGCGGTGAGCAGTTCGGTGCCGTCCAGCCAGATCTCGCCGGAGATCTGCGCCTTGCGCTTGCCGTACTGGCCGGCGGTGTGCAGGCCCATGATGCCGAGCGAGGTCACCGACTTGCCGGAGCCGGACTCGCCGACGATGCCGAGGGTCTTGCCCTTCTCCAGCTTGAAGGAGAGCCCGTCGACGGACTTGACCAGGCCGTCGTCGGTCGGGAAGTGCACCTTCAGGTCGCGCACTTCCAGGAACGAGGTCGGCGCGGGCGAGGCGGGGGTGGGCTCGCCCACGGCCGCTCCGCTCTTGCTGAGTTCGGTCATGCGAGCCTCACTCGGGGGTCGATCACGGCGTAGAGGATGTCCACCACGAGGTTGGCGATCAGCACCGCGAGAGAAGTGATCAGGGTGACGCCCAGAATGATGGGCAGGTCCTGGGTTTTGATGCCGTTGAGCACCGCCTGGCCGAGGCCCGGCAGGCTGAACGTGGTCTCGGTCAGGATCGCGCCGCCGATGAGGGCGCCGAGGTCCATGCCGAGCATGGTCAGGATGGGGGTCATCGTGGAGCGCATGGCGTGCTTGCCGATGACGACGCGCTCCTTGAGACCCTTCGCGCGGGCGGTGCGGATGTAGTCCTCGCCGAGGATCTCCATCATCGTCGCCCGGGTGATCCGGGCGTACATCGCCGCGTAGAGGAAGGCGAGGGTGATCCAGGGGAGGATCATGCCGCCGAACCAGCCGGTGAAGCTCTGGTCGAGGGGCACGTACTCGCCCTCGACCCAGCCGAGACTGTACGAGAAGATCGCGAGGCTCAGCAGGCCGGTGAAGTAGATCGGGAGCGAGACACCCGCGAGGGCGACGACCATCGCACCGCGGTCCCACAGGCTGCCCCGCTTGAGCGCGGAGAGCACACCGGCGGCGACACCGAACACCAGCCACAGCACGGCGGCACCGAGCGCGAGACCCAGGGTCACCGGGAAGCGGTCCGTGATCACCGGCCAGATGGCCTGCTCGGTGCGGAAGGAGTACCCGAAGCACGGCGCGGCACAGTGCACGGAGTCGCCACCGCCCACGTAGGTGCGACCGGCGAACAGACCCTTGAAGAACTCCCAGACCTGGGAGTAGATCGGGTCGCCCAGTCCGAGCTTCTGCCGCACGCCCTCGACGGCGGCGGGGTCGGCCTGCTTGCCCACGAAGCTCAAGGCGACGTCGACGCCCGCCCACTTGGGGACGAGGAAGAAGATGCCGAAGACCACCATGATGATGACCACGAGCATCACTGCGGCGGCGAACAGCCGCCTGATGAGGTAAGCGAGCACAGCTCTCGGCCCGCCGCGGGCCGCGGGCCACCGGAGGTCGTCCGGTGGCCCGCGCTCCCACGTCGCCGGCCTTCACCTGCCTTTCGTGCCGTACGGCGGGTGTGCCGGGTTTACTTCGAGGACTTCAGACCGAGGTTCACGAAGTCGTACATGCCGCTGTAGTTGTCCGACGTGTAGACGTTCGCGAGTCGGTCACCGCGCCAGTTGACGAACTTCTCGAAGACGAACGGCAGGTAGTAGCCGCCGTCCATGACCGCGTGGTTGATGTCCTTGGCGATCGCCAGCTTGCCCGCGTCGTCCTGCGTCTTCACGTAGGTGTCGAACAGACCGTTGATCTTCTTGTCGTCGATGAGGGCGAAGTTGTTGTTGCCGCTCTCGAGGATGTACTTGCCGTCCCACAGCGGCAGACCGAAGCCCTGGACCGACGGGAAGTCGGCGCCCCAGCCCATGATGATGATGCCGTAGCCCTTCTTCTTCACGTTGGAGGGGCTGCCGATGATGCCGGACGTCTGCGAACCGTCGAACTGGTCGATGTTGACCTCGATGCCGACCTTCTTCAGGGAGGCCTGAAGCGACTCGGCGGTGGCGACCTCGACCGGCTTGTTGTTGCGGACCGCGATGGTGGTCTTGAAGCCGTTCGGCTTGCCGCAGGCCTTCAGCTCTTCCTTGGCCTTGGCGACGTTGCCGTTCTTGTTCGCGCCGTTCAGCTCGTACGGGTCGTACGACTGGCCCTCGGAACCGGGGACGGTCGGCGGGAGCATGTTGGTGCCGATGTCACCACCGGCGACCGGGCCACCGCGCGCGGTCTGCAGCGAGACGTGGTCGGCACCGTAGATCACGGCCTTGCGGCAGTGCTCGTTGTCGAACGGCTTCACGCTCTGCGGGAAGGTCGCGTAGCGGATGTAGCCGGAGACCGGGTTGTCCAGGTTGGCCTTGTGCTCCTGGAGGGCGGTGGTGCGGCCCTGCGGGGACAGACCGGTCTGGTTGATGTCCAGGTCGTAGTCACCGGCGAGCAGACGGGCGTCCAGGTCGTTGGCGTTCGAGAAGAACTTGACCGAGATCTTGTCCGGGTAGGCCTTGCGGATCGGGTCCGAGGCCTGGCTCCACTTGTCGTTGCGGACGAGGATCAGGTCCTTGCCCGGGCTGTACGACTGGAACTTGTACGGGCCGGAGGAGAACGGCTTCAGGCCGTACTTGGACTTGGTGTCCTTGTCCTGGCGGACCGGGGAGGCCGAGACCAGGGCGAGGATCTCCTCGAAGTCGGCGTTGGGCTCCGGCAGGTGGAAGACGATCGTCTTGTCGTCCGGAGTGTCGATCGCCTTCAGACCGAGCTTGTCGGCCGAGGAGTCCTTGTAGGGGCCCTTGTACTCGCCCTTGGGGTCGAGGACGTCCTTCAGGTAGACCGGGCCGCCGGACAGCACGTCCTGCGCCCAGACGCGCTCGATGCCGTACTTGACGTCCTTGGACGTGATCGGCTTGCCGTCCTCCCACGTGATGCCGTCACGCAGGGTGTACGTGTAGGTCTTGCCGTCGTCGGTGACCTTGGCGAGACCGGTGGCGAGGTCCGGGGTGAGCTCGGTGCCCTTCTTGCCCGGGGCCGCGGCACCGGTGACGAGCTGGCGGCTGTAGTAGCGCGCAAAGTTCCACATGAAGCCGTAGTAGCCGCGCGTGGTGTCCCACGAGTCGGCGTCCTGGGCACCGGCGAACTTCAGCTCGCCGCCCTTCTTGGCGAGCGAGGCCTGGGCGACCTTGTTGTTCGCGGCGTTGAAGCCGGCCGCGCCGGTCGCCGAGCCCTTGTCACCGCCGTCGTCGTTGCCGCCGCCGCACGCCGCCGTGGTCAGCAGCGCGGCGACCGCGGCGACAGCGGCAAATGCCTGCTTCCGCCGCCCTGAGGTGCGTTGGGTAGTCACGATCTCGGATCCTCCGGATTTGATGAGAGACCCCGTGTCGGTGCCACGGGACGCTTTTGGTACGGCAGTTCAGCGGGAGCCCTTCGGGTCCAGCGCGTCCCGCACGCCGTCGCCGAAGAGGTTGAAGGCCAGAACGGTGATGAAGATCGCCATACCCGGGACCACCATGTAGGTGGGGTCCGACTTGTAGTAGTCGATCGCGTTCGAGAGCATCTGCCCCCAGGAGGCCGTGGGGGGCTTGACGCCCACGCCCAGGAAGCTGAGCGCCGCCTCGGTGAGGATGTTGGTGGGGATCATCATCGTCGTGTAGACGATGATCGGCGCGACCAGGTTGGGCAGCAGTTCCTTGAACAGGATGTAGAGCCGCCCGGCGCCGAGGGAGCGGGCCGCCTCGACGTATTCGCGCTCGCGCAGCGAGAGCGTCTGGCCGCGCACCACGCGTCCGATGTAGGGCCAGCCGAAGAAGCCGATGACGAGGATCATCACGAACAGGCGCACGCCCGTACCGGACAGTCCCAGCATGTTGTTCGGCATGACGGAGACCAGCGCGATGATGAACAGCAGCTGCGGGAAGGCCAGCAGACCGTCCATGACCCGGCTGATGGCGGAGTCGACCCAGCCGCCGAAGAAGCCGGCGAGGACGCCCAGGACGGTGCCGATGATCACGGCCACGATCGCGGACAGGAAGCCGACGAGCAGCGAGATCCGGGCGCCGTAGACGATGCGCGCGAAGATGTCGCGGCCGTTGACGGGCTCGACGCCCAGCCAGTGGTCGCCGCTGATGCCGCCGAAGGACCCCTTGGGGGTGCCGAACAGCGGGTCGATCAGGTCCTTGTCGTTGTACGCGTTCGGGTCCTGCCCGTACAGGCTGGTGATCACGGGCGCGAGCAGCGCGACCACGATGAGGATGAGGACCACGACGCCGCCCGCGAGGGCGAGTTTGTCCCGCTTCAAACGCTCCCAGGCGATCCGGCCCAGGGAACGTCCCTGTACGGCCTTGGCGCCGGCGTTGACCGCCGCTTCTTCGGCCGCGCTCGGGGCCGCTTCCGCGGTCGGCTCGTGCAATGGTGCCGTCATCTGGCAGGGACCCCTCTCAACCGGCGGTAGCCGGCCCGCACTTGCCGCTGTAGCGGCGTGATCAGTCCGTCGTACACAGGGGCGAAACCACCCCTGGTGCGGGAGTCTTCAACGCTTTGGCGATCTGTTGCCAGACTTGACGAGGAAAGGATGCATAAACGTGATGCGGGCTGCAGGGTTCCGTTATCCGGACAGCGGGTAACACCCGCCGGACGCAGGCCAGTTGGGGCAATCCGGACCTCATGGGGCCTTCCGCCCCGATCTACGCGCGCAGACACACGCTCGTAACACGGGAGTTCGTGACCGGTACTCCTCAGTAGCCGGCGGGCGCCGGAGGGTAGCCGTACCCGGCCGCGGGAGCCTGCGCCGGGGCCGCGTGCGCCTCTCGGTCGTAGAAGGGGCGGGCGCCGGCCCGCATCCACATCGCGACCGGGTCGTACTCGTCGGACATGGCGACCGTCGACACCGGCAGCCCGTCCGGGACCGCGCCGATGGACTGCTGCATCATCGCGCGCACCGAGTCCACCGCGGGCGGGCTGGTGTCGTAGACGTCGAGACCGATGGCGAGGTACGGCGCCCCGAGCGCGGGCTGCACCCAGGCGCGGCGCAGCGAGCGGACGGCCGGGGTGCGGTGGGCGTTCTGCGCGATCAGGGCGTAGAACTGCGGGATCTCGATACCGGGTTCCGACAGCCGCAGCGGACCGGCGGGCTGGCGCTCCAGGCCCGTCGCGATGCGGCGCAGGTCGAGCCAGGGGATGCCGACGCCGCCGCCGGGGGCGTGCGGGTTCAGCCAGAGACCGTAGTGGTCGGGGTAGAGGGTGCGCGCGACGTCGACGCCGTCGACGACCTCGTACGAGCGGTTCCAGCCGCTCGCCGAGAGTTCCTGGGCGGAGGTGACGCAGGGCGCGTAGCCGTAGCCGTCGACCTCCATGTTCCCGTACTGGGCGTCCGGGGAGCCCGCCTGGCCGTGCCACAGGAGCATCCAGACCTGGCCGGAGGAGGGGGTGGCGAGGGCGCGGAGGAGTGCCTCGTAGGCGTCGTAGCGCCCCGGCGTCACCTGGCGCAGCATGTGCTCGACCGTGCCGGTCGCTGTGCCGCTGGCACTCACCTTCTACCGCCCCTTCGGGAAAGTTTCGTGGTCGGAAACAGCTTAAGCGCCCAATAGCTCGGGGCTTGATGTGGTTCGCGAGTGCGGGTGGGTTGTGGCTGGTCGCGCCCACGCGGCGGAGCCGCGAATTTGATACAGCCCCGCGCCCCTGAGGTCCGCTGACCCTGGAGGCGTTTACAAGGGGCCCTGGTAGAAGGGCCTTACCTGTTCCCGCATCCAGTGGCCCACCGGGTCGTCCGCCACGTCCAGCAGGACCAGGTTCACCGGCCACTGCACCGGGGTCTGGCCCAGGGCCCGGCCCAGGGCGTCCATCGGGAGGGTACGCAAGTCGCCCTCCCATTGGGAGAGTTCCACGCCCACGAACAGCACGGGGTCGGCCGTCTCGATCGCGGCCAGGCAGCGGCGGGCCGTCCGGACGACTCCCGTCGCGGCGAACTCGGCCGAGGCGGCGGCGAGGAAGTCGACCGGGTCGTCCTGCCAGTCGGGCTCGTAGAGCTTGACCCGGCCACCGCTGTTGGGGCCGTCCAGCGGAGTCCGCCCGGCCCGGCACAGGTCCGCCACGGCGGGCGGCGGGAGCGGGACGCCGACCACGCCGTCCGGGTTCACGGCGATGCCGACCTGCGGCGGGAGGCCGCGCGCGAACTCCACCGCCGGGGCGATCGTGTACGCCATGTGCGCCCCGGCGACCTGGCGGAACTGTTCCTCGGAGCTGAAGACCGGGACGTAGGCCTGGCCCTCGATCTCGAAGGTGGGGAGGTCGAGCGGGCCGGTGTGGGCGCCGCCGCCGTTCGGCAGCGGGACCCAGACGAAGCTGCGGCCGAGGACCTCGATGATCCGGCCGTCGGCGCCGGGCACGCCGAGGGCGGCCGAGAGCACCTCCTCCAGCTCGTTGCCGGGCCATCCGCCGCCGTGCGGATGAGGGTGCGCCTGTGCCGGGAAGTCCTGTGCCGGGAAGTCCATCTGTCCGTCCGCTTGCCGAGTACCGCTGATGTGGCTGAAAGGCTAACGGGTGCGGGCCCCTGAGCACCCCGGTCGTCAGCCCGTGAACCCGATCCTGCGCAGGGCGTCCGCCGCCGCCCGGTCCAGGAGCACCGCCGAGCCCACGCCCTGCGGCAGTTCGCCCCGCTCCACGGAACGGATCAGGCGGGCGGCCGCGGTGCGGTGGCGGAGGAAGGCGTAGCGCGAGACGCCCCGGCCGCGCTCGCGCTGGCCCTCGAGCGCGGTGTCCGCGGTGACGTCGAGCAGCAGCAGATGCAGGGTGCCGCCGCGGCGGTGGGCCGCGCGGGCCAGCCAGCCGCGCACCCAGGACTGGGTGCCGCAGTCGTGCACCACGACCCCCTCGCCGGAGCGCAGGGCGCGGTACAGGCCGAGGTAGTGGGCGGCGCGGACGAGGGGGCGGTAGACCGCGTACGGCAGGAAGCGGGGCGCGCGGGCGTCCCAGCGGTCGCGGGTGTCCTGGGAGTCGATCCGGATGCCCTTGACGGCGCGTCGCATCAGGGTGGACTTGCCGCTGCCGGGCAGACCGGTGATCACGACCAGGTCGTCGGGGGCGAAGAGCAGGGCGTGCGGGCTGTGGCCGGCACGGTCGCGCAGGTCGCGGACGACCGGCTGCGGTGCGCAGGTTTCCTGGGCCGGAGCTGTCGGCTGCGCGGGCAGCGCGACGGCCGAGGTGGTGGCGTACGCAGTGGGCCTGTTCACCGTGATCGTCCTCCTCCGGGGTCGAGGGGTTCCCCTCCCCACCGAGCGTAAAGAGAAGGTAATGAGGTGTCTCTCTCGTTTTGGTGCTCGTCCTGCCACAAGCCGGTTACAGAGGGGGCGGCGACGGGAGCGGCCGATGCGGCCCTGCCGCCCGTGCCCGATGCGTGCAATGATGTCCGCGCCAACTGCATACCGGCCGTTCGAATCCGCGCGGGAGAGTCCCCACCACTGGCTGGGGCGCCGAAGGAGCAAGTCCCTCCCTTGAATCTCTCAGGCCCCGTTACCGCGCGGGCGAGGCACATCTGAAAAGCGGGTCACCGTTTCCGGTGGCTCCACCCAAGGTGCAAGTCATGTCCCCCGCGGTCATGGCGAACCTCTCAGGTTCCGATGACAGATGGGGAGGAACGACCTCGCCCGTCATGCCTTGGGAGAAGACCGTCCGATGAGCAACGCACCCCGCCTGACCGCGCTCGACGCCCTGCACCGTTCGCTCGGCGCGACGATGACCGACTTCGCCGGCTGGGACATGCCCCTGCGCTACGGCTCCGAGCGCGACGAGCACAACGCCGTGCGCACGAAGGCCGGGCTCTTCGACCTCTCCCACATGGGCGAGATCACGGTGACCGGGCCGCAGGCCGCCGCCCTGCTGAACTTCGCCCTCGTGGGCAACATCGCCTCCGTCGGCGTCGGCCGCGCCCGCTACACCATGATCTGCCGCGAGGACGGCGGCATCCTCGACGACCTGATCGTCTACCGGCTCGAAGAGACCGAGTACATGGTCGTCGCCAACGCCTCCAACGCCCAGGTGGTGCTGGACGCCCTCGTCGAGCGCTCGGCCGGCTTCGACGCCGAGGTCCGCGACGACCGGGACGCCTACGCGCTGCTCGCCGTCCAGGGCCCCGAGTCCCCCGGCATCCTCGCCTCCCTCACCGACGCCGACCTCGACGGCCTGAAGTACTACGCCGGGCTGCCCGGCACCGTCGCGGGCGTCCCGGCGCTGATCGCCCGCACCGGCTACACCGGCGAGGACGGCTTCGAGCTGTTCGTGAAGCCCGAGCACGCCGTCGAGCTGTGGCAGGCCCTGACCAAGGCGGGCGAGGGCGTCGGCCTGGTCCCGTGCGGGCTGTCCTGCCGGGACACGCTCCGCCTGGAGGCGGGCATGCCGCTGTACGGGCACGAGCTGAACACCTCGCTCACCCCCTTCGACGCCGGGCTCGGCCGGGTGGTGAAGTTCGAGAAGGAGGGCGACTTCGTGGGCCGCGAGGCGCTCACCGAGGCCGCCGCCCGCGCCGAGACCGCGCCGCCGCGCGTCCTCGTCGGCCTCATCGCCGAGGGCCGCCGCGTCCCGCGCGCCGGGTACGCCGTCGTCGCCGACGGCCAGGTGATCGGCGAGGTCACCTCCGGCGCCCCCTCGCCCACGCTGGGCAAGCCGATCGCGATGGCGTACGTCGACGCCGCGCACGCCGCGCCGGGCACGCCCGGTGTCGGTGTGGACATCCGGGGCAGCCACGAGCCGTACGAGGTCGTGGCGCTGCCCTTCTACAAGCGTCAGAAGTAGCCGCCGTAGGTGATGCTGAGCACACGGACGCTGCTCACGCACGCCTTCCGCAGTCCCCCATTCATCAGCACTCCCCCGCGTACAGGAGAATTCAGGCCATGAGCAACCCCCAGCAGCTGCGCTACAGCAAGGAGCACGAGTGGCTGTCGGGCGCCGAGGACGGCGTCTCGACGGTCGGCATCACGGAGCACGCGGCCAACGCGCTCGGCGATGTCGTCTTCGTGCAGCTCCCGGAGGTCGGGGACACGGTGACCGCGGGCGAGACCTGCGGCGAGCTGGAGTCGACCAAGTCGGTCTCCGACCTGTACTCGCCCGTCTCCGGTGAGGTCACCGAGGTCAACGAGGACGTCGTCAACGACCCGTCGCTGGTGAACTCCGCGCCCTTCGAGGGCGGCTGGCTGTTCAAGGTACGCGTCGCGGAGGAGCCGGCCGACCTGCTCTCCGCCGACGAGTACACCGCCTTTTCCGCCGGCTGAGGAGTCTGCACCTGATGTCCGCACTGAACACGCCCCTGCACGAGCTCGACCCGGAGATCGCCGCGGCGGTCGACGCCGAGCTGAACCGGCAGCAGTCCACCCTCGAGATGATCGCGTCGGAGAACTTCGCCCCGCTCGCGGTCATGGAGGCGCAGGGCTCGGTCCTGACCAACAAGTACGCCGAGGGCTACCCGGGCCGGCGTTACTACGGCGGCTGTGAGCACGTCGATGTCGCCGAGCAGATCGCCATCGACCGGATCAAGGAACTGTTCGGCGCCGAGTACGCCAATGTCCAGCCCCACTCCGGTGCCTCGGCCAACCAGGCCGCCCTGTTCGCGCTGGCCTCGCCCGGCGACACGATCCTGGGCCTGGACCTGGCGCACGGCGGCCACCTCACCCACGGCATGCGGCTGAACTTCTCCGGCAAGCAGTTCAACGTGGTCGCCTATCACGTGGACGACGCCGGTCTGGTCGACATGGCCGAGGTGGAGCGCCTGGCCAAGGAGCACCGCCCGAAGGTGATCATCGCCGGGTGGTCGGCGTACCCGCGGCAGCTGGACTTCGCGGAGTTCCGCCGGATCGCCGACGAGGTCGAGGCGTTCCTGTGGGTCGACATGGCGCACTTCGCCGGTCTGGTCGCGGCCGGGCTGCACCCCAACCCGGTCGCGTACGCGGACGTGGTCACCTCCACGACCCACAAGACGCTGGGCGGGCCGCGCGGCGGGATCATCCTGGCGAAGAAGGACTTCGCGAAGAAGCTGAACTCGTCCGTGTTCCCGGGCTTCCAGGGCGGCCCCCTGGAGCATGTGATCGCGGCGAAGGCGGTGTCCTTCAAGGTCGCCGCGAGCGAGGAGTTCAAGGAGCGCCAGCGGCGTACGGTGGAGGGTGCGCGCATCCTCGCCGAGCGTCTGACCGCCGCGGACGCCCGCGAGGCCGGGGTCAACGTGCTCTCCGGTGGCACGGACGTGCATCTGATCCTGGTGGACCTGCGTGAGTCGGAGCTGGACGGGCAGCAGGCCGAGGACCGTCTCCACGAGGTCGGCATCACGGTCAACCGCAACGCCGTCCCCAACGACCCGCGCCCGCCCATGGTGACGTCGGGCCTGCGCATCGGCACCCCGGCGCTGGCCACCCGCGGCTTCACGGCCGAGGACTTCGCCGAGGTCGCGGACGTCATCGCGGCGGCCCTGAAGCCGTCGTACGACGCCGAGGCACTGAAGGCCCGGGTCAAGGCCCTGGCCGACAAGCACCCGCTGTACCCCGGCCTGAGCAAGTAGTAGTTCCCTGGTGGGGGCACCCGACGATGTGTGCCCCCACCCTTTTTGAAGGAGTTCCCGTGGCCATCTCGGTCTTCGACCTGTTCTCGATCGGCATCGGCCCGTCGAGCTCCCACACGGTCGGCCCGATGCGCGCGGCCCGCATGTTCGCCCGCCGTCTGCGCAACGAGGACGTGCTGTCCTCGGTGGCGGCCGTCCGCTCGGAGCTGTACGGCTCGCTGGGCGCGACCGGCCACGGCCACGGCACCCCCAAGGCGGTGCTGCTCGGTCTGGAGGGGGCGTCCCCTCGTACCGTCGACGTGGAGACGGCCGACGAGCGGATCGAGGCGATCAAGAGAAACGGTTCGCTGAATCTGCTGGGCGAGCACGAGATCGCCTTCTCCTTCGACGACGACCTGGTCCTGCACCGCCGCAAGGCGCTGCCGTACCACGCGAACGGCATGACGCTGTGGGCGTACGACGCGTCCGGGGCCGAGCTGCTGTCGAAGACGTACTACTCGGTCGGCGGCGGATTCGTCGTGGACGAGGACGCGGTCGGCGCGGACCGCATCAAGCTGGACGACACGGTCCTGAAGTACCCCTTCCGCACCGGCGACGAGCTGCTGCGTCTGACCAAGGAGACCGGCCTGTCGATCTCCGCGCTGATGCTGGAGAACGAGCGGGCCTGGCGCACCGAGGACGAGATCCGGTCCGGGCTCCTCGACATCTGGCGGGTCATGCAGGCCTGCGTCTCGCGCGGCATGTCGCGGGAGGGCATCCTGCCGGGCGGGCTCAGGGTCAAGCGCCGGGCGGCCGTGACGGCGCGTCAGCTGCGGGCGGAGGGCGACCCGTTGGCCCACGCGATGGAGTGGATCACCCTCTACGCGATGGCGGTCAACGAGGAGAACGCGGCCGGCGGACGCGTCGTGACCGCGCCGACGAACGGCGCGGCCGGCATCATCCCGGCGGTCCTGCACTACTACATCAACTTCGTGCCCGGCGCCGACGAGGACGGCGTGGTGCGCTTCCTCCTCGCGGCCGGTGCGATCGGCATGCTCTTCAAGGAGAACGCCTCCATCTCCGGCGCCGAGGTCGGCTGCCAGGGCGAGGTCGGCTCGGCCTGCTCGATGGCGGCGGGGGCGCTGGCGGAGGTGCTGGGCGGCTCGCCGGAGCAGGTGGAGAACGCGGCCGAGATCGGCATGGAACACAACCTCGGCCTGACCTGTGACCCGGTCGGCGGCCTGGTCCAGATCCCGTGCATCGAACGCAACGGCATGGCCGCGGTGAAGGCGGTCACCGCCGCCCGCATGGCGATGCGCGGCGACGGCTCCCACAAGGTCTCCCTCGACAAGGTCATCAAGACCATGAAGGACACCGGCGCCGACATGAGCGTGAAGTACAAGGAGACGGCGCGGGGCGGACTCGCGGTGAACATCATCGAGTGCTGAGCGGGCAAGGGGTCCGCGTGCCAAGGTGGTGGGCGATGCACCCGCCCCCTCCCCCCCTACGGCACTTCAGGGAGCCCCCATGCTGCGCGGCATCGACGTGAGCGCGTACCAGTCCTCCTCCTACTCCACCGACGGCATCTCCTTCGTCTTCGTCAAGGCGACGGAGGGCCGTACGTACACCAACCCCAAACTGGCGGCCCAGACCAAGCACGCCCGTGACGCCGGTCTGGTCGTCGGCTTCTACCACTTCCTCTGGCCGGGCAATCTGACCGCGCAGGCCGAGCACTTCGTGAGCAAGGCCCCCGAACGGGCGGGCGACATCCTCGCCGTGGACTGGGAGACCACCGACGAGGGAACGCACGCGAGCAACGCGGAGAAGGACCGGTTCATCCGGAAGGTGAAGGAGCTGCGGCCGAACAACCGGGTCGTGCTCTACACGAACCGGAACTACTGGCTGAACATCGACACGACGTCCTACGACGGCGACGGCCTGTGGATCGCCGACTACGTGACGGCCGGCAAGCCCCGCATCAAGGCGAAGTGGCTCTTCCACCAGTACACGGACGACCCGCTGGACAAGAACGTGGCGGACTTCTCCAGCAGGGCCGCCCTGCGTGAGTGGGCCGAGGACGCCTGATCGGTGCGGTCGGCCGTCAGCCGCGGAACTCCGGCTTGCGTTCCGGGCTCGCCTCCGCCAGTGCCTTCGTCACCCCGTCGACGCCCTCCCGCAGCCCGTACACCGGCGTGTCGGGCTGCTGGCGCCAGGAGTCGTCGAGGCCGCCCGCGTCGACCGTGTCGAAGCCGAGTTCGTCGATGAGGGCGCGGACCTTCGCCTTGGCCGCCTCGTCGTCGCCGGCGACCGGGAGGGCCTGGCGGTCGGGGGCGCCGGCCGGGCGGTGGCGGTCGAGGATGTCCTGGGCGTAGGTGCCGTTGAAGGCCTTGATGACGGGGTGGCCGAGGTGCCGTTCCGTCCAGCGGCTCTCCGTCAGGCCCTCGTCCTCGATCCCGGCGATCCGGCCGTCCCGCTGCTTCGGGTAGTAGTTGCCGGTGTCGATCACGGCCACCCCGTCCGCCGCGCCGTCGAGGACGCCCTTCGGCAGGTCCGGGATCGCCTTGAGCGGGATCGTGACGACGACCACTTCAGCGCCTCGCGCGGCCTCCTCGACCGGGACGGGCGTCGCGCCGGTCTCCTCCGCGAGCGCGGTCAGGGTGTGCGGGCCGCGGGAGTTCGCCACCGCCACCTCGTGCCCGAGGGCGGTGAGCCGCCGGGTGAGGTTGCCGCCGATGTTTCCCGCGCCGATGATGCCGATCTTCATGACAGACCTTCCCAGATTCGATGCATGTGCATGCGTCTGAGTGGCATCAACCCAGGTCGGCGGGGAGGTATTCCGGGAGGCCTCAGATTCGGACGACGATCTTTCCCGTGTGCCGGTTCGACTCCATCAGCCGGTGGGCGTCCCGGATCCGGTCCAGGCCCTCGAAGACCTCGGCGATGACCGGCCGGAAGCCGCCGTCGGCCAGTCCCGCGTTGAGGAACGCGGTGGAGCGCCGGCGCCCGCCCGGCGTCCCGGTGAGGTTCATGTTGGCGTACGTGTGGATCGTGAACGGCCAGTTCCAGGGGATCTCGGCGGGACGGCGGTCCAGCCAGCCGTACGCCACCACCGAACCGCCTTCCGCGAGCGCACCGGCCAGCGGGCTGAATCCTGGCCCGCCGATCGCGTCGAAGATCACCTCGGCGCCCCGCCCGCCGGTGAGCCCCCTGACCTCCTTGGCCACCGTCTCGGCGTCCCCGTCCGAGACGATCACCTCCGCCGCCCCCACGTCCAGCAGCCCCTGCCGCTTGGCCTCGGTACGGGTCGTGGCCAGCGGGATCGCGCCGATGCGGCGGGCCACCTGGATGGCCGCCGTACCGACCCCGCTGGAGGCCCCGGTGATCAGGACGTGGTCGCCGGGCCTGAGTCCGGCCGTCTCCAGGAGGGCGCCGTAGGCGGTCGTGTACGTCAGCCAGGAAGCCGCCCCCGTGACGGCGTCCACGGAGGCGGGGCGGGGCAGCACCGAGGCCTCGGGCAGGACGACCCGTTCCGCGTAGACCCCCTGCGCGCTCATCTCGATGCCGGGTCCGGTCGTCACCGGGTCGCCGACGGCGTGTTCGGTGACGCCCTCACCGACCGCCTCGACGACGCCGGAGGCCTCGTAGCCGAGGCGGGAGGCGGGAAGGGTGGGCTGGTAGTAGTAAGTGCCGGAGCGGAAGAGGGCCTCGGCGCGGTTGAGGCCCAACGCCTCTACGCGGACGGCCACTTGGCCCGGGGCGGGGTCGGGCACCGGTGCGTCCTCGATGGACAGCACCTCGGGTCCGCCGATTTCATGAAAGAGCACGGTACGTGCGGTAGTTGGCATGCCGTCCACGCTAGGAGCGGCGGCCGGGATGAACCATGTCCGTCGATCTCCCTTTCCTGTCCGTACGTCTTCCTCATCGCCGCCCCCGCCCGGCTCCCGGCTACGGTTGCCGGTATGGACGTACTCAGCGACGCGCTCGCCGCGATGCGCACCGGGCGGCCGCACTCGGGGCTGCGGGACAAGTACGCCCCCTGGGGAATGCGGGTCGAGGACGGGGACGGAGCCGGGTTCCATGTGCTGCTGCGGGGCTCGGGCTGGCTGGTCCCGGCGGCGGGCGAGCCGGTGGCACTTGGTCCGGGGGACATCGTGTTCCTGTCGCACGGGCGCGGATACGCGCTGACCAGCGACCTGGACAGGGAGCCGGAAGTCCTGCGGTTCAACGCCGACGGCAGCCTGCCCGCACCCCCCGCCCCCGCACCGGGCGCCGTCCCGGACACGGTCATGCTGTGCGGCGCCTACTGGCTCGACCGCACCCGCGCGCACCCGCTGCTCTCCGAGCTGCCGGAGGTCGTCCATCTGCCCGCCGGGGCCGGCGACCACGATGCGCTGCGGGCGGTGGTGGAGCTGCTGGCCGCGGAGCTGGCGGAGCCGCGGCCAGGTGCGGACCACATCGTCGTCTCGCTCCTGGACACCCTGCTGCTCTACATCCTGCGCGCCTGGTGGCAGGACGAGGCCCGCCGCTCGGACCACCCCACCGGCTGGGCGGCCGCACTCGCCGACCCCGCGGTGACGGCGGCCCTGCAAGCCGTCCACGCCGCCCCGCACCACCCCTGGACGGTGGAGGAACTCGCCTCCCGCGCCGGCCTGTCGCGCGCCGCATTCGCCCGCCGGTTCACCACGCTCGTAGGCCGCCCGCCGCTGTCGTACCTCACCTGGTGGCGCATGACCACGGCGGGCCGCCTGCTCCGCGACGACGCCCTGCCCCTCCGACATGTCGCCCAACGCACCGGCTACACCTCGGAGTTCGCCTTCGCCAAGGCGTTCAAGCGGGAGTACGGGGTGGCGCCGGGGCAGTACCGGAGGAAGGCGTCCTAGCCCCTCGCGGGGGCCGCGCGCACGAGCCGCACAACGGAAGGGACGCATGTGGGACCATCCCACCACCGGCTCTCCCCGCACGGGAGTCCGTGGAGTTCGTCGAAGACGTCATCGGCGTGGGCGACTCCATCGTGGGCGAGATCAACGACGGGCCGAGCGGGGCCACTTACCTGTGCTGGAGGGCCATGGCGTACGGATCCTGCCGGTACGGTTCGGTGGGTCGGCTCCGCCATCCTCGTCGACCTCAAGTACGCGGACCTGACGAAGGATTGGGACGCCGGCACCGCTGAACTGCTGAAGGCGATCCGCTGATCCGGGGGGCACTACGTGGTGCAGATTCTCATCGCACACGCCAAGGGTGAGGAAGACCTGGCCGAGACGCTGGCCGAGCCCCTGGCAAGCGCCGGTTACGAGGTCCTGCATCACAACGCGATCCTGGTCGGCGAATCCCTCGCCGACAAGGCCTCGCAGGCCATCGCCGCAGGAAGTCCGGTCGTCATCTGCGGGACGGTCAGGGCGGTCGGTACGTCGTGGGCGCGACGCCTCGTCAACGCCACGCGGCTGCACTCCGGCGCGCGGATCTTCGCGGTGCAGATGGAGGAGGACGCCGACCTCGAACTGCTCGCCCTCGACGGCAAGGTCGCGCTGTACTGGCAGGATCCGGCGCGCGCGGTCGGCGAGTTGCTCGACGCGCTCGCCGAGTACTACCCGCTCGACGAACCGGCCGAGTCGACGAACAACCGCGCGCTGAACAACCTGATGCGCAGATTCCGCGACCTCGCCCTCAGCACCTGCGACATCGTGCACCTCGCCTATCTGCCCAACGAGGACCGCGAACTCGCCACGAAGGAACTGCTGTTGCGCAGTCTCTATGTGTCGCTGCGGGTGGGAGTGCAGGAGAACGAAGCACTCGATCCGGAGAAGGCCCTCCTGGACCCCGAAGGGCGGGCAGGGGAATTCGACCCGCTCGGCGAGGAGCGCTTCTCCATCGGTGAGCGACTCAAGGAGTCGAGGAGGCTCGTCGTGCTCGGAGATCCCGGAGCCGGCAAGAGCACCATGCTCCGCTGGATCGCCACGGCCTATCTGCTGCGCCTCAAGTCGGACCCGGACTGGCAGGAGCTTCCGGACGTCCACACCCTCCCCGACGCCGACTGGCTGCCCCTGCTCATCCGGTGCCGGGAGATCGACGAGGGGCGGGGGCTGGGGTCACTGGAGGACATCGTCCGGCGGCAACTGCGTCACGACGCGCAGTCCTGCTTCTCCGACGCGGAGACCGCCGCTCTCACCGACATGCTGCTGGGCGCGCTGGCGAAGGGGCGGGTGCTGCTCCTGATCGACGGCCTGGACGAGATATCCGATCCGCGGCTGCGCGCCCGCTTCTGCGTACAGGTCGAGCAGATCCATGTCGCCTATCCCGAGGCATCCATCGTCGTCACATCCCGGATCGTCGGATACAAGGAGTTGGGGCTGCGTATCGGCCGGGGGTTCGAGCATGTCAGAGTGCTGGATCTCACCCCGGAGGACAAGGACGACTTCGCACGACGCTGGTGCACGGTCGCCGAGCCCTTGCCCGGCCGGGACGCCGCGACACGGGAGCTCATCAGCGACATCCACAGCTCGGACCGTATCGAGCGTCTCACCGGCAATCCGATGCTGCTGACCACCATGGCGCTGGTCAAGAAGAAGGTCGGCAAACTGCCGAGCCGCCGCGCGGACCTCTACCGGGAGGCCGTGGACGTCCTGCTGAGCTGGCGCAGCAGCGCGAGCGAGAGGATCGACCGGTACGAGGCGCTGCCGCAGTTGCAGTACCTCGCCTACGCGATGTGTGACGCCGGCGTCCAGCAACTCCGGGAGGACGAGGTCATCGACACCCTCGTCCGGATGCGGGAGGAGTTCCCCAACGTATGGGCGGCCGGTAACCACAGCCCCCTCGAGTTTCTGCGGCTCCTCGAAAGCCGGACGGGCATCCTCGTCGAATCCGGGCACACGCTGCACAACGGCGCGCTGGTGCCGGTCTACGAGTTCCGGCACCTCACCTTCCAGGAATATCTGGCGGGGCTGGCGCTCGTCGCGGGGCGGTTCCCCGGAAAGGACATGGGGAAGTCACTCGCGGATCAGGTGGCGGCGCTCGCGGCCCGGACCTCCCCGGGCAACTATCCGGGGAGCCTCTCTTCCACCGTGAGCTGGCGCGAGGTACTCCGGCTGTGCGTCATGTCGTGCAATGACGACGACGTGGGCGACGTACTCGGGGCCATCGCTCTCCCCATGGAGGGAGAAGGAGAGGAGGGGAGCGCCAGGTCCCGAGCCACGTTGGCGCTCGCGTGCCTCGCGGATGAACCGAATGTCAGCGAGAGAGTCGCGCTGGAGATCATCGACAGGTTCATCGAGGGAATAGGGCAATTCGAGGCCGCTAACACAACCGAGGAGATCCAGTCCTCCCGCTGGGGACCCGTTCTCATTCGTCGCATCATCACGGCCTGGCTGAACAGCCCGGCGGAGTTCTGGAGACTGGCCGGCAATCTGGCCACCATGCTCCAGCGGACCATACCCGCAGACAATGACGAGGGCCGGCTGGAAACCTGGCTTCAGCTCCGGGTTGCCCAGCTCGCCGCCCCTGACGTCTGTACGGCGATCGAAGCGGCCATCGCATTGGAGTATGCCGCCTTCCTCAAGAAGGTCATTCTCCTTCCTGACATGGTGCCGCGCCTGATGTCCCTGCTGTCGCGCGGACCGTGCGAGAGCACTTCGGGCGCGTGGGCTCTGAAGTGGCTGTCGGACAGCGTATGGAATCCCTCGCCCGGCCAAATCGACGAGCTGGACCGGGTGATAAGCACGGAAACGCTCCCCGCAGAAGCTCTCGCTTATCTGATGTCGTGCTTCGACGTAGCCGACGGACCCCTTCTGCATGACAAGATCCCCCGTCTGATCGAGCCGTTCGTCACCGCTACGAGCAATGGCCGCGGCCTACTCGCCGATCAATATTCACGGCTCTTTCCCCAGACGATCGACCCGCTTCGACGGCTGGCCCACCACGCAGACCCGGCGGTGCGCGACGCCGCGCTCGTTTCCCTGGCGAAGTCGGCGAACGAGTCGGTGGCGGACACCCTGTTGGAGGTTCTGCCCAGCGTCGAGAACGCGACCGTGTACGAGGCGATGGCCCGGGCGCTGGGCCGCCTCGGCGACTCACGCGCAAAGGAACCGCTGCTCAGGCTGATGACGGAGCACTCACTCGAACCGCCGTCGCCCGTGGTGGCCGCCCTCGCCTGGTTGGGTGTCCCCTTGGCATCCTCCGCCGTCGAGCGAGCCATGAACGGCCCGTCCTCCCCCCAACACAGAGCGGCAACCTTGTGGTCGCTCGCCTCGCTCGAAACGGACGATCACACCCGGAAACTGCTGTCCCATGACCTTGACGGCCGATCCCCCGGGCGTGACCCGGCGCAAGAAATCGATGAGGAGACTCTCTCGATCAGCAGCGAAGCCACGGACCTCCCCGTGGAAGAAGTCCGCGCCCGCTACGAGGCCCTCGCCAGGCGCTACCCCCTGAAACTCGCCTGGCTCCCCCGTCAGCGCCAACGGCCTGAGCCGAAGGGGCGCCCGGCGTGATCCCACCCGCCGAACGCCCCTCCCGCTGACGTCACTTGCTCAGGTACGCCCAGAACTCGTCGAAGGAGAGCACCTTGTCACCGTTGAGGTCACGGGTCTTGATGATCGCCTCGGCGACGGACTCGGTGACGTTCCAGTCGCCTCCCTGGGCGAGGGCGGTCTTGAACTCAGCGGCGGTGATGAAGCCGTCACCGTCCGTGTCGATCCGCTCGAAGTCCTTGCGTGCCTCGTCGATGTTCGCCACCGATCCGCCCCTTTTCGTCGTACCTTGCTTGGCTTGTTGCCGGAGGTCAGATTAACCGGCGGTACGAACGCGCAACGCGGCGACCACCCACGCGAACTTCTCCTCGGGCGCGACACCCCGCTCCAGGGCCTCCCCCGCGAGCTGCACCAGGCGGCTCATGAACCACAGCGAGGTGCCCGCCGGCACATCCGGGCCGCGGTCGGCCGCGTTGAACTCGATCATCCTGCGCATCAGCGCCCAGAACTCGGGGTCCCGCATCATCTCGGCGAGCTCCACCCACGCGTCCACCTGCTCGGGCGTCGGGTCGTCCGGCAGGTCCGCCGGGGCGTACCGCAGCCGCTTGCGGATGTCGGGGTCGGCGGTGTCGAGCCCGTCGAAGATCTCCGTCGTGAAGTCGTCGACGATCCGGGCCCGTTCGGCCGCCGAAAGCCGTGCCAGCTTGTTCATGAGGGTCATCTCCTTCGCGGTCGAGCCGCGTCGCGCCACGGTCGACAGCACCGCCCGGGTCACCTTCAGCTGGGGGTCCCCCTCTGGGGGAGGATCTGCGCGTCCAGCGCCGTCACATGCGCCGCCGCCACCTCCGCGACCGTCCGCTCCCCGGCCAGCACCTTGCGTACGTCGTCCAGGCCGAGGCCCAGCTCGCGCAGGGTGCGGATCAGCTCCAGGCGGGCGGCGCACGAGGCGTCGTACAGCCGGTAGCCCCCGGTCGAACGGGTCACCGGTTCCAGGACCCGCTCGTCCGACCAGTAGCGGATGGTGCGCACGGTCAGTCCGGTCGCCCGGGCCAGCTCGCCGATGGTGAAAAGTCCGGTGCCGTCGTCGATCATGTCTGCGAGTCTGGGCCTTCCAGCGGGTGGAGACTCAAGGAGCGGGTGCGGTGGAGACTCTCCGGGACATTCTCGACGCGGCGGCCCGCGGGGTCTTCCCGCCGGCGGACGGCCGGACGACGGTCGTGCCGCAGCACTCGGCCCGGGACGCGGGCGTCCTCGCCTTCACCGCGCACTCCGTCGTCTTCACCGACGAGGATCCGGAGTGGGTGTACGAGACGCTGCGCGGACTCGACTGCGATCCGCTCGCCGCGCCCCTGAACCCGCTGTTCCTGACGGCCTTCCTGGCGCGGACCGGGCGCCGGGCCGAGACCATCGACGTGATGCTGGTCGGCGCGCCCCTGCCCGGCCGGCCGCCGGTCACGCTCACCGAGATCGAGGACGCCGGTCATCCGCGGATCACCTACGCCCGCGGGCGCCGCGACGACGTGCGGGCCTGGACGGCGGACGGCGGGGTGCTGGTCATGGGGCGCGGGATCGGTGGCCGCCTGGAGGTGTCGGTCGAGGTCGACGACGGCGTACGGCACCGGGGGCTGGGGCGGCTGCTCGTGGGTGCCGCCCGGCATCTCGTCGACGAGCCGCTGTGGGCGCAGGTCGCGCCGGGGAACGCCCGCAGCACGCGGGCGTTCCAGGCGGCCGGTTACCGGCCGGTGGGCGCGGAGGCGCTGCTGCTCAGTGCCAGGCCTCGTAGTGCGGGTTGCTCTGACAGCCGCTCATGATCTCGACCTTGGTGGTCTTGTTCACGGGGCAGACGCCGATGATGTATTTGCGGGCGATGCCGCCGGGGAAGGCGACCTCGACCTGGTCGGCCCACTTGTGGGTGTCGCCGATGGTCTTGTTCACGTCCACGCCGCCGGGGGCGTCGATGTAGTAGTTGTAGCCCGACTTCCACCACGTCTTGTACAGGTCGTGGTCGTAGGTCGTGGAGACGTACGGGGAGGGCTGGTTGACCAGGACGTACTGCTCGATGTCGTACTGGCCGTTCACCACGTCCTTGGGCTTGAAGCCCTCCGCGAAGACGATCTCGGGGCCGCGGCCGTCGCTGCGGTAGAGGGTGCCGCAGCTCTTGCGCCAGACCGGTTCGGGGGTGATGCGGCTGACGTCGACGGTGCGGTCGGCCGCGGCCTTGACGGGGTCGTCGAACTGGACCTTGCAGTCGGGGGTCGTGGGCGCCTTGGCGGGGGCGGTGGCCTTGGCGGGGGCGGTGGCCGCCGTGGTGGCGAGGACGGCGGCGAGGGACAGGGCGGCGGCAGCGGCACGCCGCCGCAGACGAGTAGTGATCATGGGAGCACCATCCCGGCCCGCCCGTGGCGGGTCGGGGATCTTCACTCGTGCGGCGGCGTGTCAACTGACCGAAGATCAAACGGAGATGAACCGAAGGTCAGCGGAAGATGCCCGTGTGTCCCAGCGAGTAGCGTCCGGGCTGCGGATAGACGGCGAGTCCGTGCGGTCCGCTGCCGACCTTGATGCGGGCCAACTGCTCGCCGGTGCGGGTGTCGATGGCGTACACCTCGGCGTTGTAGCGCCCGGACAGCCACAGCACCTTGCCGTCCGCCGAGACGCCGCCCATGTCGGGGCTGCCGCCGTTCGGCAGGCGCCACTTCCTGGTCACCCTGTCCTGCGCGAAGTCCCAGACGGAGATGGTCCCTTCACCCCGGTTGGAGACGTACATCTCGCGCGAGTCGCGGCTGACGTAGAGGCCGTGGGTGCCCTTGCCGGTGGGGATGAGCTTCGGCTTGCCGAACGTGGCGCCGTCCAGGACCCACATGCCGTCGGCCATCATGTCGGCGACGTAGAACCGCTTGCCGTCCGGCGAGACCTTCACGTCCTGCGGCATGGCGCCGCGGAAGGGCAGTTTCTGCTGGCCGACGACCTTCATCTGCTCGGTGTCGACCTTGAGCAGTTCGCCGCTGAACTCACAGGAGACGATGAAGTACCGGCCGTCGAGGGAGAAGTCGGCGTGGTTGACGCCGTAGCAGGTGACCGGGACGGTCTTCTTGCGCTCCATGGTGTGCGGGTCGCGGAAGACGAGTTCGCGGTCGAGGGAGGCCATGACGACGGCGTACTTGCCGTTGGGCGTGAAGTAGAGGTTGTACGGGTCGTGCACGTCGACCGGCTTGCCCGCCTTGCCGGTTCTCGGGTCGATGGGCGTGAGGGTGTTGCCGCGGTCGTTGTTGACCCACAGCGTCTTCATGTCCCAGGAGGGGACGACGTGTTGGGGCTGGCGGCCGACGTGGATCGTCTCGATGACCCGGTACGTCTTCGGGTCGATGACGGAGACCGTGTCGGACTCGGTGTTGGGGACGTACACACGGGACGGGAAGTCCTTGACCACCGGGGAGAGCCTGCCCGGCCGGTCGGCGGCGTACACGTCGTGCGGGTCGAGGACCGGCGGCATGCCGGGCAGCCCCTGGACGGGCTTCTTCTTCGGCGCGGGGACGGCCGCCCGGGTGGCGGTGTGCTCGGGGGCGGCGTGGTCCCGGGTCTCGGTGCCGCAGGCGGTGAGGGCGACGAGGACGACTCCGGCGGCCAGGGTCTGCTTCACAAGGCGGTGCATCAGCTGAACAACTCCGTGGTGGTCACCGCGGCCAGGCCGCGGCGGTCGAGTTCTTCCAGTACGGCGGGGAGGGCGGCGACCGTGTCGGCGTACCCGAAGTGCAGGCTCACCACGGACCCGTTCCTGACCTCGCCGAGCACCTTGCGGGTGATCGCGGGGGCGCCGGGCGAGGTGTAGTCCAGGGAGTCGACGTCGTACGACAGGACGTGCGGGTAGCCGACGCGGCGGGCCAGCCGTTCAACGAGCGGGGAGGCCCGGGCGGCACGCGAGGGGCGGAACCAGCTGCCGATGGAGCCGGTGAGCCGGCGCAGCCGGTCGGCGCAGCCCTCGATCTCGGCGAGCGCGTCCGCCTCGGACATGTCGTTGACGCCGAGGTGGTGGAGGGTGTGGTTGCCGAGGTCATGGCCGCCGTCGAGGATGCGGCGGGCGAGCCGGGGGTGCTCGTCGAGCCAGGTGCCGACGGCGAGGACGGTGAGCCGGGCGCCGTGCCGTTCGGCCTCGCCGAGCAGGGCCTCGGCCGTGGCGGGGTCGCCCTGACCGTGGAAGGTGAGGGCGACGCGCGGGTGGGTGCGGGGGCCGTGGGTGAGCTGGGCGGGGCGGCCGGGGAAGCGGCGGGGGCCGGGGGCGGGGGGTTTCGCCGTGGGGCCGGCGGACGTCGAGGGGGCCGGCCGGGCGACGGCGCCGCTGGTGGCGCACCCGGTGGTGAACGCGAGCCCGGCGGTGGCGCGGAGCACGGCCCGGCGATCGGTGTTGGTCACGCCCTCATTTAAGGCGATTTGATCCGAATACCGGCAGATTCACCCACCCAGGGGCGCGGGACTCGAGCAAGGTGCGGCTCCACGGGCCGGGGACCGAGCACCTATCTGTCGGCGACGCGCATCTCGAACCACGTCGTCTTCCCGCGCGGCAGCAGATCGACGCCCCAGCGGTCGGACAGCTTGTCCACCAGGAACAGCCCCCGCCCGCTGATGTCCATCTCCTGCACCGGCATCAGACACGGCAGCCCGCGCGAGGGGTCGCGCACCTCGACGCGGATCCAGCCGCGCCGCCGGCGCATCCGGAGCCCGAACACCCGCGCCCCTGTGTGCCGTACCGCGTTGCCCACGAGTTCGGAGACGAGCAGGACGGCGTCCTCGGTCATCTTGGGGGTGAGGCCCCACTGGCGCAGTACGACCACCTGGGTCAGCCGGCGGGCCGCGGCCGCGGACTCGGGGCGGGACGGAAGCGGAACCTCCGCCTCGGTCGGGTCTCCGAACAACTCCAGCGCCTTCTGCGCGTGTTCGTCCTCGACCGTCGGCGACCAGCGCGCCGCGGTCGCACGGCCGTGTCCCCGCGGCTGTTCGATACCCTCCAGCCCCGCCATGCCCCCATCATGGCCGTCCCGGACCTCCTCCGGGGCCGTTCCAGTCGAATACGCCCCCCGGAATCCACCGTTCCGCAGATGCCGATCGGCATATGCCAGAGGCAGTTCAGGGTCGTCGACAGCCCGTCTGACCTGCGGCGGAGGCTCGGTTGCGGGCAATCGACGGTCCCCCTCGACAAGGCAGACTTAAGGTTGCGTTAAGGCTCCCATAAACCGCCCCATCGAGGGAACGGGATCAGACAGTCCGTCAATTGCAAGTGATTCAGCGAAGTTTCACCATCGACTTCCTCACTCCGGTCCTCAGAGGAACTTCGCCTTCCCCGGGCCCTCCTCGACGAAGCTGCGCATGCCGATCTCGCGGTCGGCGGTGGCGAACAGGCCCGCGAACCAGTTCCGTTCGACGGCGAGCCCGGTGTCGATGTCGGTCTCCAGACCGGTGTCGATCGACTCCTTCGCGGCCCGCAGCGCGATCGCCGGCCCCTGCGCGAGCTTCGCCGCCCACGCCCGCGCCTCGGTGTACACGTCGGCGGCCGGGACGACCCGGTCCACCAGGCCCAGCTTCTCCGCCTCGTCGGCCTTGACCATCCGGCCGGTGAAGATGAGGTCCTTCGCCTTGGACGGGCCGACGAGCCGGGCCAGGCGCTGGGTGCCGCCCGCGCCCGGGATCAGGCCGAGCAGGATCTCGGGCTGGCCCAGCTTGGCGTTGTCGGCGGCGATCCGGAAGTCCGCGCACAGCGCCAGCTCGCAACCGCCGCCCAGCGCATAGCCGGTGACGGCCGCGACGACCGGCTTGGGGATGCGGGCCACGGCCGTGAACGAGTCCTGGAGGGCGCGGGCGCGCAGGACCATCGCGGTGTGGTCCATGTTCTGCATTTCCTTGATGTCCGCGCCGGCCGCGAACACCTTCTCCCCGCCGTAGATCACCACGGCCCGCACGTCCTCGCGACGCGTCGCCTCCTCGGCGAGCTCCTTGAGCCGGTCCTGGGTGGCGACGTCCAGCGCGTTCATGGGCGGACGGTCGAGAAGGATGGTGCCGACGCCTTCGGCGACTTCCAGAGTTACGGTCATGGGGGAAGGTTAACGGCCACTAACGACAACGGCCCCGGTGGAGTACCTCACACGGGGGCCGTCCGTCAGCGTCGTACGCCTACTTCTTCCACTCCGCCCAGGACATGTTCCAGCCGTTGTAGCCGTTGTCCGGGGCCACCGTGGCGTCGTTGGAGTGCTTGACGACCACCACGTCGCCGATGATCGAGTGGTCGAAGAACCACGCGGCCGGCGCGGAGCGGTCGCCGCCGCCGCGGTTGTCGCGCAGGCCCACGCAGCCGTGGCTGGCGTTGTAGTTGCCGAAGGCGTCGCCGCCCCAGTAGTTGCCGTGGATGAAGGTGCCCGAGTTGGTCAGGCGCATGGCGTCGGGGACGTCCTTGATGTCGTACTCGCCGCCGTAGCCGACCGTCTCGCCGTTCATACGGGTCACCCGGAGGCGCTCGCTGATGACCATCTGGCCGTTCCAGGTGTCGTAGCCGGGCTTGCCGGTGGTGACCGGGAGGGTCTTGACGACCTTGCCGTCCTGCATGACCTTCATCGTGTGCTTCTTGGCGTCCACGACCGAGACCTGGTTGCGGCCGATGGTGAAGGAGACGGTCTTGGCCTGCTTGCCGTAGACGCCGTCCCGGCCCTCGACGCCGTCGAGGTTGAGGTCGACGGTGACCTTGGTGCCCTCGGCCCAGTACTTCTCGGGGCGGAAGTCGAGGCGGTCGTTGCCGAACCAGTGGCCCTGGACGTCGACGGCCGGCTCGGTCTTGATGCTGATGGCCTTCTCGACGTCCTCGGGGTGGGTGATGCCCCGGGTGAAGCGGATCGAGAAGGGCATTCCGACGCCGACCTTCGAGCCGTCCTCCGGCGTGAAGTTGCCGATGAAGGTGTTCTTCGGCGTCAGGGTGGTGAAGCTGGAGTCCTCGGCGGCCTCCCGGCCGTCCGCGTCCTTGGCGACCGCGTGCACCGTGTACGTGGTGGACCCGGCCAGGTGGGTGGACGGCTTCCAGGAGGCGCCGTCGGCGGATATCTCGCCGTCGACCTTGTCCCCCTTGGCCGTCTTGACCTCGACGGCCGTCAACTTGCCCTTTTCGGCGCTCACCTTGAGGGCGCCGCTGGTCTCGACGGCCTTGGCGCCGTCCTTGGGCGCGATGGCGACGACGGCCACCGACTGCTTGCTCTCCGCGGCGCTCGCGTCCTCGCCCTTGCCGGCGCCGGGCTTGCCGTCCGAGTCCCCGCCGCCTCCGCCGCACGCCGTGACGGCGACCAGCATCACTCCGGACACCACGGCCATCCAGCCCTTGCGTCGCCGCCCGCCTGCGTCAACCGACGCCCCCGGTATCGGTCGCACGTTCAAAGTGTTTCTCCCCTCGCCGGGCCCGGTCCAGGCCCGCAACCCCCTGCGCGTCCCGCGCACTCGGCGCATATTAACCACAAGATCCCGGCCGTCGGCGGGGTGCGATTGTCACCGTTCGGTCCCAACCGCGCCCCCTGCACCACCCGTCGACCCGGCCCCCCACCTGGTTACTTCACCGCGCTGCCCGCCTTCCACTCCTTCCATCCCATGTTCCATCCCCCGAGCCCGTTGTCAGGAGCGACCCTTTTGTCATTGCTGTGCACGACCTCGACGACGTCCCCGACGAGGCTGCGGTCGAAGAACCAGCCCGCGGGGGTGTCCGAGCTGCCTCCCTTCACGTCCCGCAGGCCGACACAGCCGTGGCTGACGTTGACCTTCCCAGGCGCGTCCGGCGCCCAGTAGTTGCCGTGCAGGAAGGTGCCGGAGTCGGTCAGGCGCATGGCGTGCGGGACGTCCGGGATGTCGTACTCACCGCCGAAGCCGACCGTGCGGCTGTTCATGCGGGTCACTTCCAGCATCTCGGTGACGACCATCTTGCCGTTGTAGGTCGTGGTCCGGGGCGCTCCGGCCGTGATCGGTACCGTGGCCAGCAGCGCGCCGTCCCTCCTGACCTGCATGGTGTGCTTGGCGGCGTCGACCAGGGAGACCTGGCTGCGGCCGACGGTGAAGGAGAACGTCCTGTACTGGAGGCCGTAGACGCCCGGGGCGCCCTCGACGTCCCGCAGGCGCAGCGCGACGGTCACCTGGGTGCCGGGCTTCCAGTAGTGCTCGGGGCGGAAGTCGAGGCGGCCCTTGTCGAACCAGTGGGGGCGGACCTCGACGGCCGGCTTGGCGGTGACGTGGACGGCGCGTTCGACGGCGGCGCGGTTCTCGATGTCGCGGTTGAAGGTCAGGGAGACGATCATTCCGGTGCCGACGGTGGAGCGGTTCTCGGGGGTGACGTACCCGATGAAGCGTTCGTCGGGGACGTAGGTGGTGAACGTGGTGTGCCGGGCGGAGCGGCGCCCGTGGCCGTCGAGGGCGACGGCGTCGACGGTGTACTTCGCGGCGAGGGCGAGCTTCGCCTCGTCGGGCTCCCAGCGCAGGCCGTCCTCGGAGATGCGGCCGGGCACCGGGGTGTCCTGCGCGTCCTGGGACTTGACGACCTTCACCGACTCCAGGCGTCCGCTGGGCACCCGCACCCTGAGCCGGCTGTCCTGCCCCACGCCCTTGCTGCCGTCGTCCGGGGTGACCCGGATGACGTCCTCGGGTGCGGGCGGTTTCCCGAACCCGCCGAGGTCGAGCCCGCCGGACCCCGAAGTGCAGCCGGCCAGCAGTCCTGCCCATGTCAGTACGGCGGCCAGACCGGTCGCCACGCGCCGAGCGCGCCCGTGTGCATGCCTCACAGGGGGCCCAACGATCGGGGCGGCCCAGGGGAAACGTGAGTGCGAGCCAAGCGCTGGGCAGAACAGTGGGGAGGACGACTGGAGGGGGTGCCGCGGCCGGGACGCCGTACGCCCTTCATTACGTCGTTCCGCGAGCCGTGGGAGGCCCTGAGGTGTCCAGCGCAGCCGAGCAGGAGGCGGTGGCCGAGGACGTACGTCCGGCTGTCGTGAACGGTGCGCGGCGTACGCCGTCGGCGCCGACGGTGCCCGTGTGGCCGGGTACGCCCGTGCCGTTGGGGGCCCGGTTCCGGGTGGGCCCCGACGGGGTCGCGGGCACCAACTTCGCGTTGTGGGCGGGCGGCGCGGAGGGCGTCGAGCTGTGCCTCTTCGACGAACACGGCAAGGAGACCCGGGCCCGGCTGACCGAGCTGACGCACGAGATCTGGCACGGGTTCGTGCCGGGCGTGATGCCCGGGCAGCGGTACGGCTATCGGGTGCACGGCCGGTGGGACCCCTGGACCGGCGGCCGCTGGAACCCGGCGAAGCTGCTCCTGGACCCGTACGCCCGGGCCGTGGACGGCGACTTCAGCCTGCCGCCCGAGGTGTACGGGCACGTCCGTGACTGGCCCCAGCAGCAGGTCGCCGACACCGTGCGCGACGAACGGGACTCGGCGCCGTACGTCCCGAAGGGCGTGGTCGTCCACGACGACGCCCCCGACGACGAGTGGGCGGACGACCGCCGCCCGAAGACGCCGTGGGCGGACTCGGTCATCTACGAGCTGCACGTCCGCGGCTTCACGAAACTGCACCCCGGCATCCCCGAGGAACTGCGGGGCACCTACGCCGGGTTGGCGCATCCGGCGGCCGTCGAACACCTCACGAAGCTGGGCGTCACGGCCGTAGAACTGCTGCCAGTGCATCAGTTCGCGCACGAGGACCATCTGCTGCGCCGCGGCCTGAAGAACTACTGGGGCTACAACTCCATCGGCTACTTCGCCCCGCACGCCGCCTACGCCGCCTCCGGCACCACCGGCCAGCAGGTCGGGGAGTTCCGGCGGATGGTGCGCGCGCTGCACGAGGCGGGCATCGAGGTCATCCTCGACGTGGTCTACAACCACACGGCGGAAGCGGGCGAGTTGGGCCCGACACTGTCGCTCAAGGGCATCGACAACCGGGGCTACTACCGCCTCCAGTCGGACGCCCGCCGGTACGCCGACTACACGGGCTGCGGCAACACCCTGCACGTCGTGCAGCCGCACGTCCTGCGCCTCATCACCGACTCACTGCGCTACTGGGTCACCGAGATGGGCGTCGACGGCTTCCGCTTCGACCTGGCGGCGGCGCTGGCGCGCTCGATGCACGACGTCGACATGCTGTCGCCGTTCCTCGCGGTGATCGCGCAGGACCCGGTGCTGCGACGGGTGAAGCTGATCGCCGAACCGTGGGACGTCGGGTCGGGCGGCTACCAGGTCGGCGCCTTCCCGCCCCTGTGGACGGAGTGGAACGACCGCTATCGCAACGCGGTACGGGACTTCTGGCGGGGCGCGCTGCCGGACGTACGGGATCTCGGGTACCGCCTGTCGGGGTCCAGCGATCTCTACGCCTGGGGCGGGCGGCGCCCGTACGCGTCGGTCAACTTCATCACCGCGCACGACGGTTTCACGCTGCGCGACATGGTGTCGTACGAGCGCAAGCACAACGAGGCCAACGGCGAGGGGAACCGGGACGGTTCGGACGACAACCGGTCGTGGAACTGCGGGGCGGAGGGCGAGACCGAGGACGAGCGGGTCCGCGGACTCAGGCGCCGTCAGCTGCGGAACCTGCTGACGACACTGCTGCTGTCGACGGGTGTGCCGATGCTGGTCGCGGGGGACGAACTGGGGCGGACACAGCGCGGGAACAACAACGCGTACTGCCAGGACAACGAGATCAGCTGGCTGGACTGGGGGCTGCTGGAACAGCCGGGCTGGAAGGCGCTGTTCGAGCTCACGTCCCGCCTGATCGCCCTGCGCCACCGGCACCCCGTGCTGCGCCGCCGTGCCTTCTTCTCCGGGCGGGCGCACTCCGCGGACGGGCTGCGCGATCTGGCGTGGTTCACGGCGCGCGGGACGGAGATGACGGAACGGGACTGGTACGCGCCGGCCGCCACGCTCGGCATGTACCTCTCCGGCCGGGACATCCCGGGGCGCGACGAGCGCGGCGCCCCCGTCCTCGACGACAGCTTCCTCGCCGTCCTGCACGCCGGCGACCGCCCGACGAGCTTCGTCCTGCCGGGGCCGCCGTGGGCGGAGCGGTACGAGGTGGTCGTCGACACGTCCCGGGAGGAGCAGTCGGAGGCGCCGGGGGTGGTGCATCGGGCGGGGGCGGCTATCACGGTGCCGGCTCGGGCGGTGTTGTTGTTGCGGGTGGTCGACTGACATTGCAGGTCCGTGAACAGCTCATGTGATCCCTGGCCGATACACGGATCCGGTGATCAGACTCGACCGCATGTCTGCGATATCCCGCCGTACCTTCGGTGGTCTCGTCGGTGGTGGTGCCGTGACCGCCGTCGCCGGTACCGGCACCGCCGCCGAGGCCGCCGCTGCCGCCGAACGTCCCTTCGAGGCGCGTGCCGGAGCCGTCTCCGGGCGCCGCCCCAACCTCCTCGTCATCCTCGGCGACGACCTCGGCTGGGCCGACCTCTCCTCCTACGGGGCCCCGCACATCAAGACGCCGCACCTGGACCGGCTGGCCCGGCAGGGGGTGCGGTTCACGGACGCGTACTCGGGGTCGGCGACCTGCTCGCCCACCCGGTTCAGCCTCTACACCGGCCGCTATCCGGGCCGTACGCCGGGCGGGCTCGCCGAGCCGATCGGCAACCGGACGCAGGGCCTCGACCCGCACCACCCCACCCTCGCCTCCCTGCTGAAGAAGGCCGGTTACGCCACCGCCCTGATCGGCAAGTGGCACTGCGGCTGGCTGCCCGACTACAGCCCCACCAAGTCGGGCTGGGACGAGTTCTTCGGCAATCACGGCGGTGTCCTGGAGTACTTCTCCAAGCTCGGCCAGCTCGGCGACTACGACCTCTACGAGGGCGACGCCACCTACAAGGACCTGCGCTACTACACCGAGGTCCTGACCGAGCGGGCCGTCGAGTACGTCGGCCGCAAGCACGACCGGCCCTGGCTGCTGAACCTCAACTTCACGACCCCGCACTGGCCCTGGCTCGCGGAGGGCGACGAGGAGACCGGCGCCGAGATCGAGGCGAAGATCCGGGCCGCCAAGTCCCAGGCCGAGGTCGTCGCCGCGCTCAACCACTACGACGGCGGCTCGGTCGCGAAGTACGCGGAGATGGTGGAGTCCCTGGACGCGGCCGTCGGCGAGGTGCTCGCCGCCCTGCGCCGCTCCGGGCAGGAGGAGAACACGGTCGTGGTGTTCGCCAGCGACAACGGCGGCGAGCGCTACTCCTACAACTGGCCGCTCAGCGGCGAGAAGTTCGTCCTCCTGGAGGGCGGCATCAGGGTTCCGACGATCGTGCGCTGGCCCGCCCGTATCGACGGCCACCAGGTCAGCCACGAGCCCAACTTCTCCCCCGACTGGACGGCGACCCTGCTGGAGTTCGGCGGCGCCCGCCCCGACCCGGCGTACCCGCTGGACGGCACGAGCCTCGCGGGCTATCTGCTGCGCGGCGAACAGCTGCCGGAGCGCGACCTGTTCTGGCGGGTGCGGGCCAACCGGGCGCTGAGGCGCGGCGACTGGAAGTACTACCAGGACGCGGACAGGACCGACCACCTCTACAACCTGGCGGCGGACTCCCGCGAACAGGCCGATCTCGCCCCGGACAAGCCGGAGTTGCTGGCCGAACTGAAGGCGGCGTGGGAGAAGACGGCCGCCACCCTCCTGCCGTATCCCAGCTAGCCGAGAATCCCCCGCTGGTACGCCGTCGCGACCGCCGCCGCGCGGTCGTTGACGCCCAATTTGGCGTACAGATGGGTGAGATGGGTCTTCACGGTCGCCTCGCTGATGAAGAGTTCGCGGGCGATCTCGCGGTTGGACGTGCCCTTGGCGACGAGGGCCAGCACTTCGCGTTCGCGGGCGGAGAGCGGCTCGTTGCGGGGCGTCCCGGGAGTCCTGACGGCAGAGACCAGGCGGGTGGCGACGGCCGGCGAGAGGACCGTACGGCCTTCCGCCGCCGCGCGGACCGCGGTGAACAACTCGTCGCGCGGGGCGTCCTTGAGCAGATAGCCCGTCGCCCCCGCCTCGATCGCGGGCAGGGTGTCGGAGTCGGTGTCGTACGTTGTCAGCACCAGGACCTTGGCGCGGGCGCCGCGGCGCGTCAGCTCGCGGATGGCGTCGACTCCCCCGCCGCCCGGCATGCGCAGGTCCATCAGGATCACGTCCGGGTCGAGGGCGGCGGCACGCTCCAGCGCCTCCACACCGTCGGACGCCTCGCCGAGGACGGTGAAGCCGGGGGCGTTCTCGAACATGCCGCGCAGACCGTCCCGTACGACGGGATGGTCGTCGACGATCAGCAAAGAGACCTGGTCGTTCAGGGCGGAGTCAGTCATGGCGGACCAACGGTACGCGAGCCGACAGGGCCGTGCCGTGCCCGGGTTCGGACTCCACCGTGAGGGAGCCCGCGATGCGTTCGGCGCGGGCCCGCATGCCGTCGAGGCCGAAGCCGCCGGTGCGGGTGCGTTCGGGGACGGCCGCGGGGTCGAAGCCGCGGCCGTCGTCGCGGATGTCGAGGATGACCTCGTCGCCCAGGTAGGACAGGGTGACGCCGACGCGTCCTGCCTCGGCGTGCCGGGCCGCGTTGGACAGGGCCTCCTGGACGATCCTCAGCAGGGTCGCCGCGACCTCGTCGTGGAGCTGCTCGGCGGTGCCGGTGACGGTGAACTCAGCGCGTACGCCCGTCCGTTCGCCCCATTCGGCGACCGTCTTCTTCAGGGCCTCGGCGAGGCCCGCGTTCTCCAGCGCCACCGGGGCGAGGTTGTGCACCGAGCGACGGGCCTCGCCGAGACTGTGCCGGGCCAGGTCCGAGGCGCGCTCCAGGTGGGTGCGGGCCACGTCCAGGTCGGGGGCGTTCGCGACGACCTGGAGCTGGGCGATGATGCCGGTCAGGCCCTGGGCGATGGTGTCGTGGATCTCCGCGGCGAGCCGCCGCCGCTCGTCGGCGACCCCCGCTTCCCGTGCTTGGACGAGGAGTTGGGTGTGAAGGGCGGCGTTCTCGTCGAGCGCCTGCTGCAACGCCTCGATGGTGGCGGCGCGTTCCCGGGACCGCTCCTCCTCCTGGTAGGTGAGGTGGGCGACGGCCATCAGCAGCGCGTTGTTGACGACCAGCAGTCCGCAGAAGACGGCCACCTGCCCCCAGTTGCGGAACGGCAGCCCGCCCGACTGCGAGCCCGCCACCACGATCGACGTGGCGAACAGCCCGAACCGCTGCCGGCGCACCCCGGGGAGCACCTCGTCGGCGTCGAAGTAGCCGGCCACGGCGTAGAACGCGAAGAACGGGTTGAGCCAGGTCAGTCCGAAGGAGATCACCCAGCGCAGCACGTAGTAGACGACCCCGCGCCGGGACGGGACCCTGCGGCCGCGGCGCGGCCCGTGCCACAGCTGGAGGACGAGCGCGGCGCCCACCAGGGGCCCGGCCGCCCACCACGCGCCGGGCCCGTGCATCACCTCGTCGGTGGTGACGGCGGACAGGAGGGTGCCCATGGCGAGCAGTCCGTAGGGGCCCCAGGTGTGGAACTGGTCCCAGCGTCGCTCGATCGCTGCGTCGGCCGCGGTCATGCCCCCAGTGTGCACGGCGGACCGCCTACTCCCACCGGAACCAGCGTGCGGCGGCGCCCGTCAGCAGCACCGTCCAGGCGACCAGGACGCCCAGGTGGGTCCAGCCGATCCAGTCGCCCGCGGCGGCCCGGTTCAGCGCCTCGGCCGCCGCGCCGAACGGGGTGCAGCCGACGATCCGGGCGAGGACGTCCGGCATGGTCTGCACCGGCGCCCACAGGCCCGCGCAGAACATCGCCGGGAAGAACACCGCCGACCCGATGGCACCGGCGATCTTCGTCGTCCGGGACAGCGCGCAGACGACGGCACCCAGCGCGAGGGACACGAGGACGGCCAGGACGAGGGCGAGGAGATAGCCCGCGGGCTGCTTCGGCAGTCGTACGTCGAAGGCGAGCCGCCCGACGGTGAGGGCGAGCAGCGCGGAGGCGAGGGCGGCGCCGCCGAACACCGTCATCTGGGCGGTCAGCAGCGCGGAGGGCCGTACCGGAGTGGTGGCCATCCGGCGCAGGATGCCGCGCTCGCGGTAGCCGGTCAGCGTCTGCGGCATCGCCTGGAGGCCGCCGACGATCAGGCCGAGCAGCACGGCGACGGGGACGTACACGTCGATGGTCCGCAGCCCGCCGAGGTCGGCCTCGGCGTGCCGGAAGGACGGGACCGAGCCGAGGATGACCAGGAGCAGGGTCGGGAAGAGCAGGATCCAGAAGAGGGCGCCGGGTTCGCGGCGGAAGAGGCGGATCTCGGTGCGCAGGACGGCGGCGTTCATGCCCGGCCGCCGTTCGTCGTTCACCAGGGCGGTGGTCATGCCGCGGTCTCCTTCGTCAGGTCGAGGAACGCGTCGTCGAGGGTGGCCTCGGTGACGCGGAGCTGGTGTGCGGTGACGTGGCTGCGGGCGAGCAGCGTGATGACGGCGTTGACCGTCTCGTCGGTGCCGGCGAGCGTGACGCGGCCGTCCTTGTGCGCGATCGAGGCGAGCGCGGGCAGGGCGTTGAGGTCGCGGTCGTCCAGCGGGGCGGACGGCGTGAAGCTGATGACCGTCGCGCCCGCCGAGCGGCGGATGAGGCCGGCCGGGGTGTCGAGGGCGGCGACCCGGCCCTTGTCGATCACGGCGATCCGGTCGCAGAGCCGCTGGGCCTCCTCCATGAAGTGCGTGACGAGCAGGACTGTGACGCCGCCCGCGCGGATGTCCTCGATCAGCTCCCAGGTGTCCCGGCGGGCCCGCGGGTCCAGGCCGGTGGTGAGCTCGTCCAGGACGACGACCTTCGGGTCGCCGATGAGCGCGAGCGCGATGAACAGCCGCTGCTTCTGGCCACCGGACAGCTTCGCGAACCGGGTGGTGAGCTTCCCGGTCAGACCGAGGCGTTCGGCGAGCGGCCGCCAGTCGGCGGGGCGGGCGTGGAAGGAGGCGTAGAGCTCCAGCGCCTCGCGGACGGTGAGCTTGGCCTGGAGCTCGCTCTGCTGGAGCTGGGCGCCGAGGACGCGGGCCACGCGCGCGTGGTCGGCGATCGGGTCGAGCCCGGTGACCCGGACGCGGCCGGCGTCGGGGACGCGCAGGCCCTCGACGCACTCGACCGTGGTGGTCTTGCCGGCTCCGTTGGGGCCGAGGACGCCGAAGATCTCGCCCTCCTGCACGGTGAAGGAGACGCCGTCCACGACGGGCCGGCCGCCGTAGGACTTGCGCAGTTCGCTGACTTCGATGACGGACATGGCATCAGCGTCGCGGGACGGGGGGTGTCCACACATCGGCCGTCGCGCTCGAAGGCGCATCAGCCGATCGGTTGATGCGGTCGTACGACCCTTCGAAGGCGCAGGTCGTAGGACCAAGGCCCGATACCGGTCCGGCCAAAACTCGGTGGGCGTTGTCAGTGCCGATCCGTAGGCTCGCTGCTGATGTCCACGACACGTGCAACCACCCCCCGGAAACGCTCCGCCGTCAGAACTCTGCTGCGCCTGTGGCCGTACGTCAGACCGGTGCGGGCGCGGCTGTTCACCGCCGCGTTCGTCGCGGTCCTGGCCTCCTGTACGGGCCTGGTGATCCCGCTCGTCCTGAAGTGGATGGTGGACGGCCCGGTCGCCGACCGGGACCCGGCGGGTGTGTGGCTGGGCGCGCTGTTCCTGCTGTTGCTGGGCTTCGGTGAGGCGCTGCTGTTCGGGCTGCGGCGCTGGCTGGTGGCCCGGCCGCTGTCGCACGTCGAGGCGGAGATGCGCGCGGACCTGTACGGGCATCTGCAACGGCTGCCGGTGGCCTTCCACGACCGGTGGGCGTCCGGCCAGTTGCTGTCGCGGGGCACGACCGACTTGATGCTGCTGCGCATGTTCCTGGCCTTCCCGCTGACGTTCCTGCTGGTCAACAGCGTGACGATCCTCGTCGGCGTCATCATCATGCTGATCCAGGACTGGACCCTCGGGCTGGTGATCCTGGCGCCCGCGGTCCCGGTGATCGTCTCCTGTCTGCTCTTCGAGCAGCGGTACGCCTCGGTGGCCCGGCAGGCGCAGGACCAGGTCGGTGACCTGACGACGGTCGTCGAGGAGAGCGTCCTCGGCATCCGCATCATCAAGGGCTTCGGCCGGCACCGCAGCCAGGCGCGGGCGTTCTGGGAGCTGTCGCGGACGCTGCGCGGCACGGAGCTGCGCAAGGCGCGGCTGCTGGCCACGATCCTGACCGTCATCGTGACGCTGCCGGAGGTGGCGATCGGGGCGGCGCTGGTGATGGGGTCGGTGCAGGTGGCGAACGGGGAACTGTCGGCGGGGACGCTGGTGGCGTTCCTGTCGACGGCGCTGGCGCTGCGGTGGCCCATCGACTCGATCGGCTTCCTGCTGGCGATGAGCCAGGACGCGGCGAGTGCGACGGAGCGGTACTTCGAGGTGATGGACGAGGCGCCGGAGGACGCTTCGGTGGCGGCCGGCTCAGCGGGCGCCAAGGAGAACGGCCTCCGGTTCCACGACGTCCGCTTCCGCTACCCCGACGCCGACCCCGACTCGCCCCCCGTCCTCGACCGCGTCGACCTCCACATCCGCCCCGGCGAGTCCATGGCACTGGTCGGCGCGACGGGCAGCGGCAAGACGACCCTCACCGCGCTGGTCCCCCGCCTCCACGAACTCACGGACGGCCGCATCACCCTCGACGGCGAGGACATCACCGCCATGTCCCGTGAGGAGCTGCGCTCTCTCGTGGCGATGGCCTTCGAGGAACCCACGCTCTTCTCCGCGAGCGTCGGCGAGAACGTCCTCATGGGCGCCGACGACCACGAACTCGACCGCGCCCTGTCCATCGCGCAGGCCGACTTCGCGCACGCCCTCCCGCAGGGCACCGACACCAGGATCGGCGAGCAGGGCCTCAGCCTCTCCGGCGGCCAGCGCCAGCGTCTCGCGCTGGCCCGCGCGGTCGTCGGCAGGCCCAGGTTCCTCGTCCTGGACGACCCGCTGTCCGCGCTGGACGTGCACACGGAGGCCGCGGTCGAGGCCGCCCTGCGGGACGTGCTCGCGGACACCACCGCCCTGATCGTCGCCCACCGCCCGTCGACCGTGCTGCTCGCCGACCGGGTGGCGCTGCTGTCGGAGGGCCGTATCACCGCCGTCGGCACGCACCACGAACTGCTGCGGACGAACGCCGAGTACGCCCATCTCATGTCCGGCTCAGAGGAAACGGAGGACGCCCGATGACCGCGCCGCCGACGGCCGCGCCCGCCACCGCCGACGACGAGCGGGAACCGGAGGTCCGGGAGAAGGCGGGCGACCCCTTCGACCGGGACGTCCTGCCCACACCGCCCCGCGCGACCTCCACCCTGCTGCGCTCCCTGCTCGCCCCGATGAAGGCCCGCGTCGCCTTCACCAGCTTCCTGCTGCTGCTCCAGCAGGCGGCGGTGCAGGCGGGGCCGCTGCTGGTGGCGTACGCGATCGACAGTGCCGTACCGGCGTTCCGGGACGACCGGCACGGACCGCTGATCGCGGTCGGAGTGGCCTACCTGCTCTGCTCGGTGGCGTCCGGCGGCCTCCAGTACGCGTTCGTCCGCGCCTCGGCCCGGGTCAACCAGGACGTGCTCCTGGACCTGCGCGGCCGGATCTTCCGGCACGCCCAGGCGCTCAGCGTCGACTTCCACGAGCGCTACACGAGCGGCCGCCTGATCTCCCGGTCCACGACGGACGTCGAGTCGCTGCGCGAGCTCCTCAACGAGGGCCTCCAGGAGCTGATCACGGTCATCCTGTCCTTCGTCTTCATCTCGGCGATGCTGCTCTGGCTGGACCTCGGCCTCGGCGCGGTCGCGGTGGCGTCGTTCGTGCCGCTCTACCTCCTCGTACGCAACTACCGGCGGCGCGCGGGACGCGTGTACACGCTGCGCTCGACGGCCATCGCCGCCGTCATCGTGAAGTTCGTCGAGACGATGAACGGCATCCGCCCGGTGCGGGCGTTCCGCCGGGAGGCCGCCAACGACGCCGAGTTCGCCGTACTGAACAAGCGCCACGAACGCACCAACGGCGACGCGCTGCTGGAGATGGCCCGCTATGTCGTCGGCTCCCGGCTGGTCGCCAACACGGCGGTCGCGCTGATCGTGCTGTGGGGCGCCTACCGGGTGGCGGACGGCTCACTGGAGCTGGGCGTGCTGGCGGCGGCGGTCCTGTACCTACGAAGGCTGTACGACCCCATCGACCGCCTGGGCATGTTCCTCAACTCCTACCAGTCGGCGGCGGCCTCACTGGAGAAGATCGCGGGCCTGCTGGCCCAGACCCCGTCGGTCCCCGAGCCCGTCACACCCCGCGAACTGCCGCCCCTTCAGTCCGAGCACCCCGGCCGCGAGGTCGTCTTCGACGGCGTCCGCTTCGGCTACCGCACCGGCGGCGAGATCCTCCCCCAGTTCGACCTCACCCTCCCGGCCGGGCAGACGGTCGCGGTCGTCGGTTCCACGGGCGCCGGCAAGTCGACCCTCGCCAAGCTCCTCGCCCGCTTCTACGACCCGACAGCGGGCCGGGTCCTCCTCGACGGCGTCGACCTGCGCGACCTGTCCGTGCCCGAACTCCGGCGCGGAGTCGTGATGGTGACGCAGGAGGCGTTCCTGTTCTCCGGCACGGTCGCCGACAACATCGCCATCGGCCGCCCCGACGCCACCCGCGAGGAGATCGAGCGGGCCGCGAAGGCCATCGGCGCCCATGAGTTCATCAGCGCCCTGCCCGACGGCTACGACACCGACGTACGCAAGCGCGGCGGCCGGATCTCCGCGGGCCAGCGCCAACTGGTGGCGTTCGCGCGGGCGTTGCTCGCCGACCCGGCCGTGCTGATCCTCGACGAGGCGACCAGCTCGCTCGACATCCCCGGCGAACGGGCGGTGCAGCGCGCGATGTCGACGGTGCTGCACGGCCGTACCGCCGTCGTGATCGCCCACCGGCTCTCCACGGTCGAGATCGCCGACCGGGTGCTGGTGATGGAGCACGGCCGGATCGTCGAGGACGGCCCGCCGGCCGAACTCATCGTGGGCACGGGCAGGTTCGCGGACCTGCACCGGGCGTGGCGGGACAGCCTGGCGTGAGTCTCCGAGGGGGGTACAGGTGATCGACGCGTACGAGGACCCCGGCACGCCCGACCGCCGGGGCGGCTGGCACTACCTGTGGTGGCTGGTCCGCTGCCAGCCCGGCCGCTCCGCCCTCGGCGCGCTGTTCGCCAGCGTCTGGATGGTGCTGCTGGCGGCGACGCCGTACCTGATGGCGAAGGCGATCGACGAGGGCCTGGAGCCCGGCGACCTCGGGATGCTCACGCTCTGGTCGGCCGCCCTGTTCCTGGTCGGCGCCTTCAACGCGTGGCTGAGCATCATGCGGCACCGCACGATGACCCGGGTCCGGATGGACGCCAACTTCCGCACGGTCAAGGTCGTCGTGGGCCACGCGGTCCGGCTGGGCGCCGCGCTGTCACGACGGGCGGGGGCCGGCGAGGTCGTCACCATCGGAGTCGGCGACGTCCAGACCATCGCCTCCGCCCTCACCGTGGTCGGCCCCGGCGTCGGCGCGATCATCGCCTACCTCGTGGTCGCGGGCCTCCTGGTCTCCGTCTCCCCGCTGATCGCCGCGGTCGTCCTCCTCGGCATGCCGGTGATCGTCGGCCTGGTCGGCCCGTTCCTCACCCGGCTCCAGGGCGCCGAGACCGAGTACCGGGACCGCCAGGGCATCCTCACCGCCCGCATCGCCGACCTCGCCGGCGGCCTGCGCGTCCTCAACGGCCTCGGCGGCAAGGGCCTGTTCGCCGACGCCTTCCAGCGCGACTCCCAACGGCTGCGCGAACAGGGCTACCGGGTAGGCGCGGTGACCAGCTGGGTCCAGGCCCTCGGCGTAGGCCTCCCGACCCTGTTCCTGGCGGTGGTCACCTGGCTGGCGGCCCGCCTGGCCGCCCAAGGGGACATCAGCATCGGCGAGTTGGTGTCGGTGTACGGCTATGTCGCGGTCCTGGTGGGCCCGGTGGCGTTCTGGGTCGAGTGCGGCTACATGCTGAGCCGGGGCGTGGTGGCGGCACGGAGGGTCGTACGGTTCCTGACCCTGGAGCCCATGGAGGACAGGGGGACGCGGGACGCTCCCGCGGAGGCGTCGGTACTGCACGACCCGGAGTCGGGGGTACGGATTCTGCCGGGCCGCTTGACGGCACTGGCGGGGGCGCGTCCGGCGGAGACAGCGGCCGTACTGGACCGCGTGGCCCGTTACACCCCGTCGAAGGCGAGCTGGGGCGGCATCCCTCTGGACGAGATCCAGCTGCCCCAGATCAGAGCCCGCATCTTGATGGCGGACCACGAGTCAGACGTGTTCGCAGGCACCTTGTACGAAGTATTGGGCGTCCCCGCAAAGGCTTTCAGGGGCGCGGGGAACTGCGCGACCAGCCCCAACGAACCCGCACCCGCCACCCAACCCCACGAGGCACCCCCTCCCGCGCACATCACCACCGCCCTTCACACAGCCGCAGCCGAAGACATCGTCCAATCCCTCCCCGACGGCCTCGACTCCCCCATCGACGCGAACGCCCGCAACCTCTCCGGCGGCCAACGCCAACGCATCCGCCTGGCAAGAGCCCTGGCGGCCGGCCCCGAGGTCCTCCTGGCCATAGAACCCACCTCAGCCCTGGACGCCCACACCGAGGCCCGAGTAGCCACCCGCCTCAAAGAGGCACGCCAAGGCAGGACCACCGTCGTCACCACCACCTCCCCCCTCGTCCTGGCCCACGCGGACACCGTCATCCACCTGGTGGACGGCAAGGTCTCAGCGACCGGCACCCACCAGGGCCTCCTGGACCACGACCCGGCGTACAAGGCCCTCGTGGCGAGGGACACCGACGCAGAGGAGCCCGTACGGTGACTTCCGGCCACCTCCCCATCGCCACCGCCACCGACGTCCGCCACGCAGCCCAACGCCTGATCCGCGCCGACCGAACCGCCTTCACCACCACCCTCGCCCTCAACGCCACCGCGGCGATCGCGGGCCTCGGCGGCCCCTGGCTCCTGGGCCGCATCATCGACGAGGTGAAGGCACAGGCCGGCGTAGGCACAGTCGACCGCCTCGCCCTCGCCGTCCTCCTCTGTGCCGTAGCGGAGCTACTGCTGGCCCGCTGGGCCCGCTTCGTGGGCCACCGCTTCGGCGAACGCACCCTCGCCCGGGTCCGCGAGGAGTTCATCGACCGGACCCTCGCCCTGCCCGCGTCGACGGTCGAGAGAGCGGGCACCGGAGACCTCACCGCCCGCGGCACCGCCGACGTCTCCACGGTCGGCACCACCCTGCGCGACGCAGGCCCCGACCTCCTCATCAACGCGGTCCGTTTCCTGATCGCGCTCGTCGCGGTGTTCGTGCTGGCCCCGCTGCTCGGCGTGGTCGGCGTGTGCGGTCTGCTGCCCGTCTGGTTCGCCCTGCGCTGGTATCTGCGCCGCGCCCGGGACGGCTATCTGGCCGAGGGCGCGGCCACCTCGGACGTCGCCGAGATCGTCGCGGCGACCGCGTCGGGGGCGCGCACCGTGGAGGCGCTGCGGCTGGAGGGCGAGCGGATCGCGGCGAGCCGGGACGCGATCGAGGCCGCGCGCCGCACCCGCTTCCACACCCTCTACCTGCGCAGCGTCTTCTTCCCGGCCGTCGAGGTGTCGTACGTCCTGCCGATCGCCGGGGTCCTGATCGTCGGCGGTGTGCTGTACACGCACGGGGCGATGAGCCTGGGGGCCGTGGTCTCGGCGGCCCTGTATCTGCAGCAGCTCACCGGCCCGCTCGACCAGATCCTGGTCCGGGTGGAGCAACTGCAGAGCAGCGGCGCCTCGTTCGCGCGGGTGGAGGGGCTCGCCCGGGCCCCGAAAGCCACCTCGGGCGAGTCGGCGTCCCCCGTCGGCGACCGTATCGACGTGACCGGTGTGCGGTACTCCTACGGCCGTGGCGGTGAGGTCCTGCACGGGGTGGACCTCACCGTGCGGCCCGGGGAGCGGCTGGCGGTCGTCGGTCCGTCCGGTGCCGGGAAGACCACGCTCAGCAGGCTGCTCGCGGGCGTCGACGCGCCCACCGAGGGGACGGTGACGGTCGGCGGCGTTCCGGTCGTCGCGCTCGGTCCCGAGCAGCTGCGCCGCCAGGTCGTCCTGGTCACCCAGGAGCACCATGTGTTCCTGGGCACGGTCCGGGACAACCTGCGGATCGCCGAACCCGGCGCCGGGGACGAGGAGTTGTGGTCGGCGCTGGCCGCCGTCGGTGCCGACGGCTGGGTGCGGGAGCTGCCCGACGGCCTCGACACCGCCCTCGGCGACGGCGGTCACCGCACCGACGGTTCACAGGCCCAGCAACTCGCCTTGGCCCGGGTGGTGTTGGCGGACCCGCACACGCTGATCCTGGACGAGGCGACGGCGTTGCTGGACCCGACGACCGCCCGGCACACCGAGCGTGCCCTGGCCGCCGTACTGGAGGGCCGTACCGTCATCGCGATCGCGCACCGGCTGCACACCGCGCACGACGCGGACCGGGTGGCGGTGATGGAGGACGGCCTGCTGACCGAACTCGGGGCGCACGAGGAGCTGGTGGCGGCGGACGGGGCGTACGCGGCGCTGTGGCACTCGTGGCACGGGGACCGCACGTCCGGCACGGAGACGGCCCGCCCTGACTTTTAGACAAATTGCCCGTATAACGAACATGACCATCCGGGCAACGGACGATTTCCAGCCAACTTCCTGACGCGGTCCTGACAGAAACCGCGAACTGCTGCGACTCTTCCCACGGCCACGACACAGCAACCCCACAGCTTCCGCACAGGACTGTGCCGTGGTCGAACTCCAGCACGCGCAATGCCCGTTCTGCCCGGCCGGCCCACCAGCCGCCCGGTCTCCCCATGGCCGCGCGACCCGCGGCCCGCAGACGCAGGAGTCAGTGTTGAGAGAGAGTTCCTCCCACAGACGCACCTCCCACACGATGCACCGCCGTGCCGCAGCAGTGGCGCTCGTCGGTGTGTCCGCCCTGATCGCCGCGGCCGTCCAGTCGGGCGCCGCCACCGCAGCCCCGGTGAAGGCACCGTCGGCCGCGGGCAAGGTCATACCGGGCGCCGAGTCGGTCAAACTGACCCCCGCCCAGCGCGCCGAGCTGCTGCGCACGGCCAACGCCGGCAAGGCGGACACCGCCAAGGAACTCGGCCTGGGCGCCAAGGAGAAGCTGGTCGTCCGTGACGTCGTCAAGGACGGCAACGGCACGCTCCACACGCGCTACGAGCGCACCTACGACGGTCTGCCCGTCCTCGGCGGCGACCTGGTCGTCACCAGCACGAAGGCCGACGCCACCGCGGCGGTCACCAAGGCGACCCGCGCCACCATCAAGGTCGCCTCGGTGAAGCCGCAGCTGTCGACCGCCAAGGCCGAGAAGCAGGCGCTGAGCGCCGCGAAGGCGGAGAAGGCGAAGAGCCCTGCGGTCAGCCACGCCCCGCGCAAGGTGATCTGGGCGGCCGACGGCAGGCCGACGCTCGCCTACGAGACGGTCGTGGGCGGCTTCCAGCACGACGGCACCCCGCAGGAGCTGCACGTCATCACCGACGCGGCGACCGGCGCGAAGCTGTACGAGTGGGAGGCCATCGAGACCGGCACCGGCAACACGGTGTACTCGGGCACGGTCAACCTGACGACGACGCAGTCGGGTTCGACGTACAACCTCACCGACGGCGCCCGCGGCGGCCACAAGACGTACAACCTCAACCGCGGCACCTCCGGCACCGGCACGCTGTTCTCGGGCCCCGACGACGTCTGGGGCAACGGCAGCGCCTCGAACGCGGAGTCGGCGGCGGCGGACGCGCACTACGGCGCGGCGCTGACGTGGGACTACTACAAGAACATCCACGGCCGCAGCGGCATCCGCGGTGACGGGGCGGCGGCCTACTCCCGCGTCCACTACGGCAACGCGTACGTCAACGCGTTCTGGGACGACAGCTGCTTCTGCATGACCTACGGCGACGGCTCGGGCAACACCAACCCGCTCGTGTCGATCGACGTGGCCGGTCACGAGATGACGCACGGCGTCACCTCCAACACCGCGGGCCTCAACTACAGCGGGGAGTCCGGCGGTCTGAACGAGGCCACCTCCGATATCTTCGGCACGGCGGTCGAGTTCTACGCGGCGAACTCCAACGACGTCGGTGACTACCTCATCGGCGAGGAGATCAACATCAACGGCGACGGCACGCCGCTGCGTTACATGGACAAGCCGAGCAAGGACGGCGCGTCGAAGGACAGCTGGTACTCCGGTATCGGCTCGGTCGACGTCCACTACTCCTCGGGCCCGGCCAACCACTTCTTCTACCTGCTGTCCGAGGGCAGCGGCGCCAAGGTCATCAACGGCGTCAGCTACAACTCGCCGACCTCGGACGGGCTCCCGGTCACCGGCATCGGCCGCGACAAGGCGGAGAAGATCTGGTTCCGCGCGCTGACCACGAAGTTCACGTCCACCACCAACTACGCGGCGGCCCGCACGGGCTCCCTCGCGGCGGCCGGTGAGCTGTACGGCACGACGAGCGCCGAGTACAAGGCGGTGCAGGACGCGTGGGCGGCCGTGGCGGTCGGTTCGCGCTCCGGTGGCGGCGGGGGCGGCACGTCCTTCGAGAACACCGCCGACGTATCGATTCCGGACAACGGCGCCGCGGTGACGTCGTCGATCACGGTCTCCGGGCGGACGGGCAACGCGCCCTCCAACCTCCAGGTCGGCGTCGACATCGTGCACACCTACATCGGTGACCTCAAGGTCGACCTGGTGGCCCCCGACGGCAGTGTGTACACGCTGAAGGCGTACGGCACCGGTGGCAGCTCGGACAACATCAACACCACGTACACCGTGAACGCGTCCTCCGAAGTCGCGAACGGTACGTGGAAGTTGCGGGTCCAGGACAACGCGGCCATCGACACCGGCTACATCAACAGCTGGAAGCTCACCTTCCCGTAGGCCGGCCGTGCTCGACGGCTGAACGACAGGGCGCCGCTCCGGAGGTTCACCTCCCCGGGGCGGCGCCCTCTTTTTGCCAGTCACTTACCGGTGACTTGTTGGGCCTTTGCCGAGGTCAAGTCGCTTTACATTGCGGCAACATTCACCTGACAGTCGTTTTTCGGCCAACATCACTTCAGGGTCCTGACATGTACGCGCCTTGATGTCAGGCTTCCTCACACCCGCCGCACAACTTCACAACTGCCCCGGGCCGACGACCCCAATGTCAGTCCGGGCTCCCCCACGAAGGAGCTTGTGTGACCCCCGTCTACGCGCGTCACAAGCGCACCACTCTGGCCATCGCCACCGCCGTCGCGGCCGGAGCTCTCCTCGCCACCGGTCTGACCACCGGTACCGCCGCCGCCCAGACCCCGGCGGAGACGAGCGGCAAGGCCACCCTGGCCGGAGCGCCCCTCCAGCTGTCCCCGGCGGCGCGCACCACGCTCATCAAGCAGCAGCAGGCCGGCGCCGCCGACACCGCCGCGAAGATAGGCCTCGGCGCCAAGGAGAAGCTGGTCGTCAAGGACGTCGTCAAGGACGCCGACGGCACGGTGCACACCCGCTACGAGCGCACCTACGCCGGTCTGCCCGTCCTCGGTGGCGACCTGGTCGTCCACGAGTCGAAGTCCGGTGCGACCAAGAGCGTCACCAAGGCGACGACCAAGTCCATCAAGGTCGCCTCCCTGACCCCGAAGCTCACCGTCGCCAAGGCGGAGAAGCAGGCGCTGTCCGCCGCCAAGGCCGCGGGTTCGGAGAAGACCGCCGCCGACGGCGCGCGCAAGGTCATCTGGGCCGGCTCGGGCACCCCCGTCCTCGCCTACGAGACGATCGTCGGCGGCTTCCAGGACGACGGCACCCCGAACCAGCTGCACGTCATCACCGACGCCGCGACCGGCAAGAAGCTCTTCGAGTACCAGGGCATCGAGAACGCGACCGGCACCGGCAAGAGCCTGTACTCGGGCACGGTCAGCCTGACCACCACCCTGTCGGGTTCGACGTACCAGCTGACCGACGGCTCGCGCGGCACCCACAAGACGTACAACAAGTCCCACGGCACCAGCTCCTCCGCGGGCACGCTGTTCACGGACGCCGACAACACCTGGGGCACCGGCACGGCCTCCAGCTCCACCACCGACCAGACGGCGGCCGTCGACGCCGCCTACGGCGCGGCGGAGACCTGGGACTTCTACAAGTCCACCTTCGGCCGCAGCGGCATCAAGAACAACGGCGTCGCGGCCTACTCCCGGGTGCACTACGGCAACCAGTACGTGAACGCGTTCTGGGACGACAGCTGCTTCTGCATGACGTACGGCGACGGCGAGGGCAACGTCGACCCGCTGACCTCGCTGGACGTGGCCGGCCACGAGATGAGCCACGGCGTCACCTCGAACACGGCGGGCCTGGACTACTCCGGCGAGTCCGGCGGCCTGAACGAGGCCACCTCGGACATCTTCGGCACCGGCGTGGAGTTCTTCGCCAACAACGCGTCCGACAAGGGTGACTACCTCATCGGCGAGAAGATCAACATCAACGGCGACGGCACCCCGCTGCGCTACATGGACAAGCCCAGCAAGGACGGCGGCTCGGCGGACTCCTGGTCCTCCTCCGTCGGCAACCTGGACGTCCACTACTCGTCCGGCGTCGCCAACCACTTCTTCTACCTGCTGTCCGAGGGCAGCGGCGCGAAGACGATCAACGGCGTGAGCTACAACTCGCCCACGTCCAACGGCTCCACGGTCACCGGCATCGGCCGGGACAAGGCGCTGCAGATCTGGTACAAGGCGCTGACGACGTACTTCACGTCGACGACCAACTACAAGTCGGCACGCACGGGCACCCTGTCCGCGGCGGCCGCCCTGTACGGCTCCGGCAGCACCGAGTACAACGCGGTCGCGGCGGCCTGGTCGGCCGTGAACGTGAGCTAGTCCCCAGGGGATTGGCGGGCGGCACCCGGGAGGAAGGCATTCCGGGGTGCCGCCCTACCCTTGTTTCCCATGCCGCCGATACAGCCCCCCAACACCTTCACCTACACCGACGTGGGCGCGACCCGCAAGCCGGGTTTCTGCCCGCCGGACTTCCACCCCCTGCACGTCCGCACCCGCCTCGGCGAGGGCGAACCAGTCTTCCGCCGCGCCTCCGAAGCGGTCCTGACCTGGGAGATGCACCGCGCGATGGGCGTGGGCATCGACGCCACGGCCGACCGGGCGGCCCCCGAGGTCGACGTCACGGTCACCCTGGCCGGCATGATCAAGGCCCCCTGCCGGGTGGTGTGGACGGTCGAGGAACCCCGCCGCGCGGGCTGGGCGTACGGCACCCTTTCCGGCCACCCGGAATGCGGCGAGGAGTCCTTCGTGGTCGACCGCACCGGCGACGGCACGGTCTGGCTGACGGTGTCGGCGTTCAGCCGGGCGGCGAAGTGGTACGCCCGGGCGGGCGGCCCGGCGACCCGGGGCCTGCAACACGCCTACGCGCGCCGCTGCGGTGTGGTCCTGCGCCGGCTGTCCGGAGGGGAGGAGGACTGAGCCCGGCCCAGCCCTCCACTGAGCCGGACCCAGCCCTCCGACCGTCACCGCATCAATACGCCCGCGGCCTCCACCGCTCCCTCCGAAGGCACCGCCACCAGCCCCAACTCGGCCCCGGAGGCCAGAAGTCGGTGTGCCGGCAGAATCCGCACCGTGTACCCGAAGGGCCCCGTCCGGTCCAGGGACAGCGGACCCTCGTAGACCCACCGCCCCTCCGCGTCCGGACCGCCCACCGGCTTCAGGGGGAGCGTCAGCGCGTCCGTGATCCTGTCCTCCTCGTCGACCCGGCCCGACAAGGCCTGTACGTCCACGTCCTCGGGGCTGAGGTCTCCCAGGCCGACCCGGACCCGCAGCCCCAGGGTCGTCCCCAGCTCCGCGGTCGCGGTCGTCACGGACGTCTCGACATGGTCGACCGTCACGCTCTGCCACGCGGACCGCACCCGCGCCTTCCAGCCCGCCAGCTCCCGGGCCGCGGCCGGCTCCATCGCGCGGTGCGCGTGCGCGGCGGGGGTGTAGAGCCGCTCCACGTACTCGCGGACCATGCGGCCGGCCAGCACCTTCGGGCCCAGCAGCGTCAGTGTCTGGCGGACCATCTCGATCCAGCGGTCGGGCAGGCCGCCCTGGCCGCGCTCGTAGAAGCGGGGGGTCACCCGCTGTTCCAGAAGGTCGTAGAGCGCCGCCGCCTCGATGTCGTCCCGGTGGTCCGGGTCCGTGCCCGTGCCGTCCGCCGTCGGGATCGCCCAGCCGAAGTCCGGCTGGAACCATTCGTCCCACCAGCCGTCCAGGACGGAGAGGTTCAGACAGCCGTTCAGCGCGGCCTTCATGCCCGATGTGCCGCAGGCCTCCAGCGGCCTCAGCGGGTTGTTCAGCCAGATGTCGCAGCCCGGGTAGAGCTTCTGCGCCATCGCCATGCCGTAGTCCGGGAGGAAGACGATCCGGTGGCGCACCCGCGGGTCGTCGGCGAACCGCACCAGCTCCTGGACCAGGCGCTTTCCGCCGTCGTCCGCCGGGTGCGCCTTCCCCGCCACCACGATCTGGATCGGGCGCTCGGGGTGCAGGAGCAGGTCCATCAGCCGGTCCCGGTCGCGCAGCATCAGCGTCAGGCGCTTGTACGACGGGACCCTGCGCGCGAACCCGATCGTCAGGACGTCAGGGTCGAGCACCCCGTCGATCCAGCCCAACTCGGCGCTGCCCGCGCCCCGTTGCCGCCAGGACGCCCGCAACCGCTGCCGTACCTCCACGACCAGTTGCTCGCGCAGGTCGCGCCGCAGCTCCCAGATGTCCTGGTCCGGTATCTCGCCCACCGCGTCCCACCGGTCCGACCCGCCGACCGTCAGCGCGTCCTCGGTGCGCTGGGCGCCGATCTGCCGGGCGCCCAGGCGGAGGACCTCCGGGGCGACCCAGGTCGGGGCGTGCACCCCGTTCGTGACGGAGGTGATCGGGACCTCGTCCGCGTCGAATCCCGGCCACAGGCCCGAGAACATCTCCCGGCTCACCTGGCCGTGCAGCAGCGAGACGCCGTTCGCCCGCTGGCCCAGCCTGAGGCCCATCACCGCCATGTTGAAGAGGTTCGGCTCGCCTCCCGGGTACGTCTCCATGCCCAGGCGCAGGATGTGCTCGACGTCGATGCCCGGCAACTCGGCCTCGGGGCCGAAGTGATGGGCGACCAGTTCGCGGTCGAAGCGGTCGATGCCGGCGGGGACCGGGGTGTGGGTGGTGAACACCGTTCCGGCGCGGACGGATTCCAGTGCCGCGTCGAAGTCCAGGCCTTCCCCGGCGCACAGTTCGGCGATCCGTTCCAGGCCCAGGAAGCCCGCGTGGCCCTCGTTCGTGTGGAAGACCTCGGGCGCGGCATGTCCCGTCAGCCGGCAGTACGTCCGTACCGCCCGCACGCCGCCGATGCCCAGCAACATCTCCTGCAACAGGCGGTGTTCACTGCCACCGCCGTACAGCCGGTCCGTCACTCCGCGCTCGCCGAGGTCGTTCTCCTCGACGTCCGAGTCGAGCATCAGCAGCGGCACCCGGCCCACCTGCGCGAGCCAGATGCGGGCGTGCAGCTGCTTGCCGCCGGGCAGGGCGAGGGACACCTGGGCGGGGGTGCCGTCCTCCTCCCTCAGCAGCGCCACCGGCAGCTCGTTGGGGTCCAGGACGGGGTAGTGCTCCTGTTGCCAGCCGTCCCTGGACAGGGACTGGCGGAAGTAGCCGTGGCGGTAGAGCAGGCCGACCCCGATCAGCGGTACGCCCAGGTCGCTGGCCGCTTTCAGATGGTCGCCGGCCAGGATGCCGAGGCCGCCGGAGTACTGCGGGAGCGCGGCCGTGATGCCGAACTCGGGTGAGAAGTAGGCGACGGCGGCCGGGAGTTCGCCGGGCTGGGTCTGGTACCAGCGCTCGCCGGAGACATAGTCGTGGAGATCGTCGGCGACCGACTGCAACCGGCGCAGGAAGCGGCGGTCCTCCGCCAGCTCGGCGAGCCGCCGGGGCGGCACGCTGCCCAGGAGGCGTACGGGGTCGCCGCCCGAGGCGGCCCACTGCTCGGGGTCCACCGACTGGAAGAGGTCGCGGGTCTCCGCATGCCAGGACCAGCGCAGATTGCGCGCCAGGTCGCTCAACGGGCGGAGGGGATCGGGGAGTACGGGTCGGACGGTGAAGCGACGGATAGCCTTCATGGGCACTGCCACCTCGTCAGGCGTGCGGAAGCGGACGCACCGCGTTGTGCGTCCCGTCGTCGACACCGACGGTATCGGTGCAGGGGCCGCCGTAACCACGGTGCCGTGGAAGCCATACGGATCGGAATCAGACCGGAAATCGTCGCAACCTTCACGCACCCCCCATGGCCGGTATGGCTGATTCCGCCCCCGTAGGCGTCCTTGTGGTGACTTCACACCCCACGAGAGGCTGCAACTGGCGTATCGGTCACACAGGGCCAGACCCGGACGACACCGGCCGGCCCCGAGCGCTTCCGGCCGACTCACGGGCGCGCCACGACCGCCGTACGCCGAGTCGAGGAGGGGAACTCACACCATGGCACGGACGCGAACCCGGCGTCTGCGCCGGGCGGGGGGCTTGGCCGCGGCGATCTGTACCGTCGCGCTTTCGGCCGGCACCCTGCCCGCGCACGCCGCACCGGAGGGGCGGATACTCGGCGCCGGAGCCCCCGGCTCCGTCAGCGGAAGCTACCTGGTGACACTCAAGGGGGGAACGACGGCCCCGTCGTCGGCGGGAAAGAGCCTCGCCGAGAAGTACGGGGCGAAAATCAGCCACACCTACGGCACGGTCCTCAACGGCTACGCGATCAAGGCCGACGAGAGACAGGCGAGGCTGCTCGCGGCGGACTCGCGGGTCGCCTCGGTCGTCCAGGACACCCGGGTGTCGCTCGACCACACCCAGAAGAACCCGCCGTCCTGGGGCATCGACCGCGTCGACCAGCCGGACCTCCCGCTGGACAAGAACTACACCTGGCCGGATTCCGCGGGCGCCGGGGTCACGGTGTACGTCATCGACACCGGCATCCGTATCTCGCACAAGGACTTCGGCGGACGGGCCGGTTACGGCTGGGACTTCGTCGGGAACGACAAGTACGCCGGTGACGGCAACGGCCACGGCACCCATGTCGCCGGCACCGTCGCGGGCACCAGGTACGGCATCGCCAAGCAGGCCAAGGTCGTCGCCGTCCGGGTCCTCGACAACACGGGCTCCGGTACGACGGCCCAGGTCATCGCCGGTATCGACTGGGTCACCCAGCACGCCAGGAAGCCCGCCGTCGCCAATCTCAGCCTCGGCGGCTACCACAACGCCCAACTCGACGCCGCCGTACAGAACTCGATCAAGTCCGGCGTCACCTACACCGTCGCGGCGGGCAACGACGGGCTCCCCGCCGGCCTCTACTCCCCCGCGGACGTGAAGCAGGCGATCACGGTCGGCGCGACCGACACCACCGACACCCGGGCGAGCTTCTCCAACTACGGCTCCGCCCTGGATCTGTTCGCCCCGGGGGTCTCGATCACGTCAACCTCGAACAAGGGCGACACCGCCAAAGCCACCTACTCGGGTACGTCGATGGCGTCCCCGCACGCCGCGGGCACGGCCGCGCTCTACCTCGCCGACCACCCGCGGGCCACCCCCGCACAAGTGGCGAAGGCGCTGGTCACACTGGCGGCGTCCGGCAAAATCTCCGCACGCGGACTGGGCTCACCGGACAAACTCCTGCAGGTGCCGGGCTCCTAGGGCACGGTATGCGGACACCGGCCCCGTCCGACGCGGACGGGGCCGGTCTTGTGTGCCGACATACGCGTGAGTAGTTAACAAAGTGCCGGATTGCCCACCCGAATAGGGTGGGAAGGCTCCACCGGTACGTCCCCCAGCCACATCATGGGAACACACGAGAACACCACGCAGGACCCACCTCCCCACAGCCATCCGCCCACCCCCAGTTGACGCGGACAGGAGCGGTCATGCCCGCCACGCACCACTCGTCAGCACCCCCGACACCGAGCACCAGGCCCGCCGTCACCGGGCCACCGTCCACCTCGGAGCCACCCTCCACGGACGGCACCCCCACGATCGGACGGATACCGGTGCTGGACGTCCGCCCGGTCGTCCAGCACGGACGCCGCCCCGCCAAGGCCGTCACCGGCGAGACCTTCCAGGTGACCGCCACGGTCTTCCGCGAGGGTCATGACGCGGTCGCCGCCAACGTCGTACTGAAAGACCCCGAGGGCCGGCCGGGCCCGTGGACGCCGATGCGCGAACTCACCCCCGGCACCGACCGCTGGGGCGCCGACGTCACCCCCGGAGCCGAGGGCCACTGGACCTTCTACGTCGAGGCCTGGGGCGACCCGATCAGCACCTGGCGCCACCACGCCCGGATCAAGATCCCGGCGGGCATGGACACCGAACTGGTCCTGGAGGAGGGCGCCCGCCTGCACGAACGGGCCGCCGCAGGCGCCCCCAAGGGACAGCGGAAGATCCTCAAGGCCACCGTGACCGCCCTCCGGGACGAGACCCGCCCGGCCATGGCCCGACTGTCGGCGGCGTTGACGCCGGAGGTGGACGCGGTCCTGGCGGCGCATCCGCTGCGGGAGTTCGTCACCGCCTCCGAGCCGCTGCCCCTGCTGGTCGAGCGGGAGCGGGCCCTGTACGGGTCCTGGTACGAGTTCTTCCCGCGCTCCGAGGGCACCCCGGAGCGGCCGCACGGCACCTTCCGTACCGCGGCGCGCCGGCTGCCGGCGATCGCCGCGATGGGCTTCGACGTCGTCTACCTGCCGCCCATCCACCCGATCGGGACGACGTTCCGCAAGGGCCCCAACAACACCCTGTCGGCCGGTCCGGACGATGTCGGGGTGCCGTGGGCGATCGGCTCGCCCGAGGGCGGCCACGACGCGATCCATCCCGACCTGGGCACGATCGAGGACTTCGACCACTTCGTGCAGGAAGCCGGACGGCACGGCCTGGAGATCGCGCTGGACTTCGCGTTGCAGTGCTCCCCGGACCATCCCTGGGTGCAGAAGCATCCGGAGTGGTTCCATCACCGTCCGGACGGCACCATCGCGTACGCGGAGAATCCGCCGAAGAAGTACCAGGACATCTATCCCATCGCCTTCGACGCGGACCTGGACGGTCTGGTCGCCGAGACGGAGCGGGTGCTGCGGCACTGGATGGACCACGGGGTGCGGATCTTCCGGGTCGACAACCCGCACACCAAGCCGGTCGTGTTCTGGCAGAAGGTGATCGCGGACATCAACGCCACCGACCCGGACGTGATCTTCCTGGCGGAGGCGTTCACCCGTCCGGCGATGATGCACACCCTGGGGCAGATCGGCTTCCAGCAGTCGTACACGTACTTCACCTGGCGCAACACCAAGCAGGAGCTCACCGAGTACCTGACCGAGCTGTCGGGGGAGGCGGCCGCCTACATGCGGCCGAACTTCTTCGCCAACACCCCCGACATCCTGCACGCCTACCTCCAGCACGGCGGCCGGCCCGCCTTCGAGATCCGTGCCGTCCTGGCCGCCACCCTCTCCCCCACCTGGGGCATCTACAGCGGCTACGAACTCTGTGAGAACACCCCGCTCAGGCAGGGCAGCGAGGAATACCTGAACTCGGAGAAGTACCAGCTCCGCCCCCGCGACTGGGAGACGGCCGACACCATCGCGCCCCTGATCACCCGCCTCAACACCATCCGCCGGGAGAACCCGGCCCTGCGCCAACTGCGCGATCTCCACTTCCACCACGCGGACAAGGAAGAGGTGATCGTCTACTCGAAGCAGAGCGGTTCGAACACGGTTCTGGTGGTCGCCAACCTCGACCCTCACCACACCCAGGAGGCCACGGTCTCGTTGGACATGCCGCAACTCGGCCTGGAATGGCACGAGTCGGTGCCGGTGCGCGACGAGCTCACCGGCGAGACCTACCACTGGGGCAGGGCGAACTACGTGCGTCTCGAACCGGGCACTCGTCCCGCGCACATCCTCACCGTCCTGCGACCGTCCACCCCGCAGATCGGAGGGTCACCCACAACATGATCGTCAACGAGCCCGTCCAGGACACCTTCGAGGACACCCCGGCGAAAGACCGGGACCCCGACTGGTTCAAGCGCGCCGTCTTCTACGAGGTACTCGTCCGCTCCTTCCAGGACAGCAACGGCGACGGCGTCGGCGACCTCAAGGGCCTGACCGCCAAGCTGGACTACCTCCAATGGCTGGGCATCGACTGCCTGTGGCTGCCACCGTTCTTCAAGTCACCGCTGAGGGACGGCGGTTACGACGTCTCCGACTACACCGCCGTCCTGCCCGAGTTCGGTGATCTCGCCGACTTCGTGGAGTTCGTCGACGCCGCCCACCAGCGCGGCATGCGCGTCATCATCGACTTCGTCATGAACCACACCAGCGACCAGCACCCGTGGTTCCAGGAGTCGAGGCGGGACCCGGACGGACCCTACGGTGACTACTACGTCTGGGCCGACGACGACAAGCAGTTCCAGGACGCGCGGATCATCTTCGTCGACACCGAGGCGTCCAACTGGACCTTCGACCCGGTCCGCAAGCAGTACTTCTGGCACCGCTTCTTCTCCCACCAGCCGGACCTCAACTACGAGAACCCGGCGGTCCAGGAGGAGATGATCTCCGCGCTGCGGTTCTGGCTGGACCTGGGCATCGACGGCTTCCGGCTGGACGCGGTGCCGTACCTGTACCAGCAGGAGGGCACCAACTGCGAAAACCTTCCGGCAACCCACGAGTTCCTCAAGCGGGTCCGCAAGGAGATCGACGCCTCCTACCCGGACACGGTGATCCTGGCGGAGGCGAACCAGTGGCCGGAGGACGTCGTCGACTACTTCGGCGACTACAAGTCCGGCGGCGACGAATGCCACATGGCGTTCCACTTCCCGGTCATGCCCCGCATCTTCATGGCGGTGCGCCGCGAGTCCCGCTACCCGGTCTCCGAGATCCTCGCCAAGACCCCGGCGATCCCCGCCAACTGCCAGTGGGGCATCTTCCTGCGCAACCACGACGAGCTGACCCTGGAGATGGTCACCGACGAGGAACGCGACTACATGTGGGCCGAGTACGCGAAGGACCCGCGGATGCGCGCCAACATCGGCATCCGGAGGCGTCTGGCGCCCCTGCTCGACAACGACCGCAACCAGATCGAGTTGTTCACGGCTCTGCTGCTCTCCCTGCCCGGCTCGCCGATCCTCTACTACGGCGACGAGATCGGCATGGGCGACAACATCTGGCTCGGCGACCGCGACGCCGTCCGCACCCCGATGCAGTGGACACCGGATCGCAACGCAGGTTTTTCGTCCTGTGACCCCGGCCGGCTGTATCTGCCGACCATCATGGACCCGGTCTACGGCTACCAGGTCACCAACGTCGAGGCGTCGATGTCGTCGCCCTCCTCGCTGCTGCACTGGACCCGCCGCATGATCGAGATCCGCAAGCAGAACCTGGCGTTCGGACTCGGCTCGTACACCGAACTCCAGTCGTCCAACCCGGCGGTGATCGCGTTCCTGAGAGAGTACGAGGACGATCTCGTCCTGTGCGTGCACAACTTCTCCCGCTTCGCGCAGCCCACCGAGCTGGACCTGAGCAGGTTCAACGGGCGGCACCCGGTGGAGCTGTTCGGCGGGGTGCGTTTCCCGGCCATCGGCGAGCTGCCCTACTTGCTGACGCTGGCGGGGCACGGCTTCTACTGGTTCCGGCTCCGCAAGGACGCCGCCTGAGAGACCCGGCGGGGCGGCTGATTCCCTGTTTCTCCCGCCCCGCCCTGGGCACGCATCAGTAACACCCCGCCCCCGGGGAAAGGACGCGACGCCATGTCGGAAGCCGTCACCCGTACCGCCACGACGAGTCCGGGCCTGCTTGCGTCACTCGATCCACTCCTGCGGGAATGGCTGCCACGGCAGCGCTGGTTCGCCGGCAAAGGCCGCCCGGTCACCGGATTCACGCTGGTCGCGGCCACCGAGCTGCTGCCGGTCGACCGCAGGCTGGGCCTCTACCACCTGCTCGTCCAGGCCCATCAGCCGGCCGCCCCATGGGACTGCTACCAGCTCCTCATAGGCGTGCGCGAGGCGCTGCCACCCCATCTCGCGCCCGCGCTGATCGGACATGTGGAGGAGGGCCCGCTCGCCGGCCGGACGGTGTACGAGGCCCTGCACGACCCGCGGGCCGCCGAGGTGCTCCTGGAGGCGCTGCGCTCGCGGGCCCGCATCGGCGGACTCCGCTTCGAACGGGACCCCGGGCAGGACATCCGGCCCGGTCTGGTGCCCCGCGTGATGACCGCCGAGCAGTCCAACACCTCCGTCGTCTACGGAGATACGTTCATCCTGAAACTGCTCCGCCGGGTCGTGCCCGGCGTCAACCCCGACCTGGAGCTGCCGCTGGCGCTGGCCCGCGAGGGCTGCCCCCGGGTGCCCGCGCCGACGGCGTGGCTGAACGCCGAGCTGGACGGGGAGTCGTACGTCCTCGGTGTGCTGCAGCCCTTCGTGCAGGGCGCGGCGGACGGCTGGGAGCTGGCGCTGCGCGAGCTGGCCAAGGGCGAGGACTTCAGCGCGGAGGCGCGGGCACTCGGGCGGGCCACCGCCGAGGTGCACACGGCACTGGCCCACGCGCTGCCGTCGGTGACACTCGGCGCCGCGCAGCTGCGTCTGCTGGTCGACGGCATGGTCGAGCGCCTCGACGCGGCCGTCCAGGCGGTGCCCGCACTCACGCCGTACGCGCCCGGGCTGCACTCGGCGTTCAGCGCGCTGGCCGACCTGGCCGCGGAGGGCCGTACCTGGACCGCGCAGCGCATCCACGGCGATCTGCATCTCGGCCAGTGCCTGCGTTCGCCCGCCGGGCAGTGGTCGCTGATCGACTTCGAGGGCGAGCCGTCGAAGCCGCTGGCCGAGCGGCGGCTGCCGCAGCCGCCGGCCCGGGACGTCGCCGGCATGCTCCGCTCCTTCGACTACGCCGCGTTGTCGGCCGACCCTCCGGCGCCGGGCTGGGCGCACGCCTGCCGGGCCGCGTACTGCTCCGGATACGCCGAGGTCAGCGGCTCGGACCCGCGCACCGATCCGGTGCTGCTGCGGGCGTACGAGACGGACAAGGCGATCTACGAGGTCGTCTACGAGGCCAGGCACCGCCCGGACTGGCTGCCGGTGCCGATGGCGGCGATCGAGCGGTACGCCACATCCGACCTGTTCTGACTTCACGTTCGCCGAGGAGGCTCCCCCGTGACTCCGCCCACGCCCAGCGGATCGGACCCGAAGAAGAAAGCGACAGCGAAGAAGGCAGCAGCGAAGAAAGCGCCGGCCGAGAAGGCGGCCGTGAAGAAGGCGACGGCGAAGAAGGCGGTCGTGAAGGAGGCGGCGGTCAAGAAGGAGGCAGCCGTCAAGAAGGCGGCCGTGAAGAAGGCGACGGCGAAGAAGACGACCGCAAAGGAAACGACGGCCACAAAGGCGGTCGCCAAGAAGGCGGCGGCGAAGAAGACCGTCACGAAGGCCAAGAAGACCCTCGCCCCGGCGCCCGCCCCCGTGCCCGAGACGCCCGTCTCCCCCGCCCTCGACGCCCACGACCGCGACCGTCTCCTCTCCGGCACCCATCACGACCCGCACGCGGTCCTCGGCGCCCACCCCGTGCCCGGCGGCATCGCCTTCCGCGCCTTCCGGCCGTTCGCCCTGTCCGTCACCGTCCTCACCGGCACCCTGCGCGCCGAGCTGCACGACGACGGGGACGGGTTCTTCAGCGGCCTCCTCCCGATGCAGGAGGTCCCCGACTACCGGCTGCTCGTGACGTACGAGAGCTCGGAGCAGGAGATCGAGGACGCGTACGGCTTCCTGCCCGCCCTCGGCGAGCTGGACCTGTATCTGATCGGCGAGGGTCGGCACGAGGAGCTGTGGACGGCGCTCGGTGCCCAGCCGATGACCCACCAGGGCGTGACCGGCACCCGCTTCACGGTGTGGGCGCCGAACGCCCGCGGCGTCAGCCTGGCCGGCACCTTCAACTTCTGGGACGGCACGGGCCATCCGATGCGCTCGCTCGGCGGCTCCGGCGTCTGGGAGCTGTTCGTGCCCGGCATCGGGGAGGGCGAGCTCTACAAGTTCGCGATCACCCGCCCGGACGGTTCGAAGACGCTGCGCGCCGACCCGCTGGCCCGCCACACCGAGGTCCCGCCGGCCACCTCGTCGATCGTGCACGCCTCCCACCACGAGTGGCAGGACGAGGCGTGGCTGGCGCGGCGCGCGGACACGCCGGCCCACGAGGCGCCTTTCTCGGTGTACGAGGTGCATCTGCCCTCCTGGCGACCTGGTCTGACCTACCGTCAGCTGGCCGAGCAGCTCCCGGCGTACGTCAAGGACCTGGGTTTCACGCACGTCGAGCTGATGCCCGTCGCCGAGCACCCCTTCGGCGGCTCCTGGGGCTATCAGGTCACCGGCTTCTACGCGCCGACCGCCCGCCTGGGCACGCCGGACGACTTCAAGTACCTGGTCGACGCCCTGCACCAGGCCGGGATCGGCGTCCTGATGGACTGGGTGCCGGCCCATTTCCCGCGCGACGACTGGGCGTTGGCTGAGTTCGACGGGCGGCCGCTGTACGAGCACGAGGACCCGCTGCGGGCCGCCCACCCCGACTGGGGCACGCTGGAGTTCGACTTCGGCCGCCGCGAGGTGCGCAACTTCCTTGTCGCCAACGCCGTGTACTGGTGCGAGGAGTTCCACATCGACGGGCTGCGGGTGGACGCGGTGGCGTCCATGCTCTACCTCGACTACTCACGCGAGCCGGGCCAGTGGACGCCCAATGTGTTCGGCGGCCGGGAGAACCTGGACGCGGTGGCGTTCCTCCAGGAGATGAACGCGACCGTGTACCGCCGGGTGCCGGGCGTCGTCACCATCGCCGAGGAGTCCACGGCCTGGGACGGGGTGACCCGGCCGACCGGGAGCGGCGGGCTGGGGTTCGGGCTGAAGTGGAACATGGGCTGGATGCACGACTCGCTCGACTATGTCCAGCACGAGCCGGTGCACCGCAAGTACCACCACCACGAGATGACGTTCTCGATGGTGTACGCGTACAGCGAGAACTACGTCCTTCCCATCTCCCACGACGAAGTCGTCCACGGCAAGCGGTCCCTGGTGTCGAAGATGCCGGGCGACTGGTGGCAGCAACGCGCCAACGAGCGGGCGTACCTGGGCTTCATGTGGGCCCACCCGGGCAAGCAACTCCTCTTCATGGGGCAGGAGTTCGCCCAGGGCGCGGAGTGGTCGGAGGCGCACGGTCCCGACTGGTGGCTGCTGGACCCGGCGTACGGGGCGGAGCCCGATCACCGGGGCGTCCGCGACCTGGTCCGTGACCTCAACGTCGTCTACCGCCACACCCCGGCGCTGTGGCAGCGCGACACCGCCCCGGACGGTTTCCAGTGGGTGGTCGGCGACGCGGCGGACGACAACGTCTTCGCGTTCCTGCGCTACGACGCCGAGGGCACGCCCCTGCTGGCGGTCTCCCACTTCTCCCCCGTCGTCCGCCACGACTACCGCCTCGGCGTCCCGGACGACATCCCCGCCTGGCACGAGACCCTCAACACCGACCTCGGCAAGTACGGCGGCGGCGACGTCACCAACCCGGACGCGGTGAAGCCGGAGGCCATCCCGTGGCACGGCCGCCCGGCCAGCGTCCAGCTGACGCTGCCGCCGCTGGCCACGGTCTGGCTACGGCCCGCGTAGCCGACAGCGGCACTCATTAGAGTGGTCCGGGTCGATGACTGTGCTCCACGGGGGAATTGAGGGCTCATGCGATCCGGAGGCAAACGCGGGGCGGCCGCGGCCGCCCTGCTCTGCGCACTCGCCGTACTGCTGCTCGGCGGGTGCGGCACCCAGGTGGCCGGCCAGGGCGGCACCGCCCCGGCCGAGTGGACGCTGTCGGCGCCCACCCGCTCCCAGATCACGGGGGCCGAACTCGGCCCCGACCAGCGCACGGTGACCATCGACGTGGACGTGCCCAGTGGCCCGAAGCCCTGTGTGCGCGACCTCAAGGCGGCACTCACCGAGCCCGTCACGCGAAACACCGTGCCGGTCCAGGTCACCTTCACCTCACCGTCCGGGGACCTGGACTCCGGCTGCACGAAAACCACCACGGGGAAGGCCCGGGTCAAGCTCCCCGAGCCCCTGGGCCACCGCGAGCTGGCGGTCGGCTACCCCGCCGCCCTCTTCACCGCCCAGGGTGCGAAGCCGCCCGCTCTGCGCCTCTGCGGCGACCTGGGCTGCACCCCGCCGGCCACCGGCTGCACCGCCGACTCCTACGAGCAGGCGATCAAGGCCGTCGACATGCCCACGCACACCTCCAGCGACGCGGAGCACTGCGACGGCAAGTGGCTGGTCCTGGACCTCTCCTGGCGCACCGGCCCGGCCTGCGACGACCAGGCGGACAGCGCGTGCGCGTCCCGGCTCGGCGACCGCTGGTTCTACCGGGCCGGGAAGTCGGGCTGGAAGCCGTTCTTCCGCACGACGGAAGGGGGCTGCCAGGCCGTGCGCGACAGGGAGCCGGCCTTCCCGACCGCCCTGTGCGCGCCCCTGGAGCCCCTCGCCCCGTCCCTGCACCCGACCTACTCCCCCACCCCCACGGCGAGCCCGTCCTCCTGATCGGCCGGCTGCTCGGCCAGTGCCTTGGGCAGCCGCCCGGTGTGCAGCACCCCCAGCCGCTGCGTGGCCCGGGTCAGGGCCACGTACAGGTCGCTGGTCCCGTACAGCCCCGGCTCGACCACCAGCACGGAGTCGAATTCGAGGCCCTTGGACTGCCGCGGGTCGAGAAGGACGACGGTCCGGGTGAGGTCGGGTTCGGCGCCCGCCGTCACTCCGTCCAGCTGCGCCGCGAGCCTGCGGTGCAGATGGCGCGGGGCGATGACCGCTAGCCGGCCCTCGGCGGGGGTCAGCTCCTCGACCGCCTTGGCGACGGCGCCGGGCAGGTCGTCGGTGGCGCGGACCCAGGGCCGTACACCGGTCGAGCGGATCGAGCTCGGCGGTTCGAAGTCCGGGTTCTCGGCCCGTACGACGGCCGCCGCGAGGTCCATGATCTCGGCGGGGGTGCGGTAGTTGACGCCCAGCCGGGTGTGCTCGAAGCGGTCCTCGACGTACGGCTCCAGGATGTCCGACCAGGAGCCGACACCGGCCGCCTCCGCCGTCTGGGCCGGGTCGCCGACCAGGGTCATCGAGCGGGTCGGGCTGCGCCGCATGAGCAGCCGCCAGGCCATAGGCGACAGCTCCTGCGCCTCGTCGACGATGATGTGCCCGAACGCCCAGGTCCGGTCGGCCGCCGCACGCTCGGCGGCGCTGCGGTGGTCGTCCTCCTCCTGCCGCTCGGCGAAGCGCTCGGCGTCGATGATGTCGTGCGCCGACAGCACCTCGGACTCCTCGTCGTCGATGTCCTCGAACTCATAGGTACGCGAGGCGTACGACACGTCGAGGACGCCCTGCGCGTACGCCACCTGCGTCTCCCGCTCGCGCTCGGCGCGGGCCCGCGCCACCCGCTCGTCCACGCCGAGGAGTTCGGCGGCCTCGTCGAGCAGTGGCACGTCCGCCACCGTCCAACTCCGGGTCACCGGGCGGCGGATGGCGGCCGCGTCCTCGTCGGGGAGGTAGCCGACGGGGTCGGCGAGGAAGTCCGCGACCAGCCGCTGCGGGGTCAGCCGGGGCCACAACTGGTCGATGGCGGCCCACACTTCGGGGTTCTCGGCGATCTCGTCGCGGATCTGGGTGATGTCGGCCGGGTCGAGGAGGCTGCTGCCGTCGTAGGGGTCGGTGCCGACCCGCTCGGCGTACAGCTCGGTGAGGGTGTTGAGGATGTGGCCCTCGAAGTGCTCGCGGGCCACGTTGTGCGGCAGCCGCGCGGCCCGGGTCTTCTCCCGCGCCATCTTCACCAGACCGTCGTCGAGCATCAGGACCTCCCGGTCGTGCTCGATCGCGATCACCGGGTCGGGCAGCGCCTGCCAGTCGCGTACGACGTCGGCGAGGACCTCCGCCATGTCGGCGCGGCCCTTCACGGCCGCCGCCGCGCGGGTGTCGGTGGCGGTCGCCTTCACGCCGGGGAACAGCTCGCCGACCGTCGCGAGCAGCACGCCCGTCTCGCCGAGCGCGGGCAGCACCTCGCCGATGTAGCCGAGGAAGGCGGGGTTGGGGCCGACGATCAGCACGGCCCGCTTGGCGAGCAACTCCCGGTGTTCGTAGAGCAGATAGGCGGCGCGGTGCAGGGCGACAGCCGTCTTGCCGGTGCCCGGGCCGCCCTCGACCACCAGCACACCGCGGTGCGGGGCGCGGATGATCTCGTCCTGTTCGGCCTGGATGGTCTGCACGATGTCGTGCATCCGGCCGGTGCGGGCGGCGTCCAGCGCGGCGAGCAGCACGGCGTCGCCGGTCGGGTCCTCGTGGCCGGTGCGCTCCTGGTCGCCGAGGTCGAGGATCTCGTCGTGCAGGGCGGTGACCGTACGGCCCTCGGTGCTGATGTGCCGGCGGCGGCGCAGGCCCATGGGGGTGTGACCGGTGGCCAGATAGAAGGGCCGGGCGACATCGGCGCGCCAGTCGATGAGGACCGGGGTGCGTTCGGCGTCGTCGGTCCGCAGTCCGATGCGGCCGATGTGATGGCTGGTCCCGGACGTCAGGTCGATGCGGCCGAAGCACAGCGAGCCGTCGACCGCGTTGAGCGCGGCGAGCAGCCCCGACCGCTCGGCGACCAGGATGTCCCGTTCCAGCCGGGCCTGCATGGGCGTGTTGCCCTGGGCGAGGGCGTCGGTGACTCCGGCCTCGGTGTCTCCGCGCAGCGCGTCCACGCGGGCGTACAGGGTGTCGATGAATTCCTGCTCACCGCGAATTTCATCGCTGTTTGACAATTCCACTCCCACGCAGATATACTGTGCCTACTGAACTTCTCTGCGACTCAATTCCCGTAAAGTCACGAACCATTGAGTCTAAGCAAAAGAATCCCCCCGGCGCAATTGCCGAGGGGAATTTTTTTGGTTATGAGAAGTCAGACGACGTCGGCCAGTTCCTCCAGCAGCCGTCGCTTCGGCCTGGCCCCCACCATGGACTTCACCGGCTCACCATCACGGAAGACCATGAACGTCGGCATGGAGAGCACCTTGTAGGCGTTCGTGGTCAGCGGATTGTGGTCCACGTTCAACTGCACCACCTTCAGCCGGCCGGCCTCCTCCGCGGCGAGCGCCTTCAGCACCGGCCCCATCTGCCGGCACGGCGGGCACCAGTCCGCCGTGAACTCCACCAGCACCGGCAGCTCGGCCCCGATCACCTCGGCCGCGAAATCCGCGTCCGTCACATCCGTCACAGCATCTGTCGCCTGCATCACAGCTCCTGCCCTCCCAGTTCGCACAGGGGCACCTCGCCCCCGGCCGTGGCCAGCCGCACGCCGATCTGTGCCCGTACCGCCTGAAGCTCGCCGATCAGTTCGTCAAGCTCCGCCAGCTTGCGCCGGTAGACGTCGAGCGAGGCCGGACAGGTGTCCCCTTCGGGGTGTCCGGCCTGCAGGCACTCCACGAAGGGCCGGGTCTCCTCCAGGTCGAACCCGAAGTCCTGCAAGGTCCGGATCTGCCGCAGCAGCTTCAGATCGCTCTCGTCGTACGTCCGGTATCCGTTGCCGCCCCGCCGGGCGGGCAGCAGCCCGCGTGACTCGTAGTACCGCAGCGTCCGGGTCGTGGTCCCGGCCCGCGCGGCCAGCTCGCCGATTCGCATGTCCACGAACGTAATCCTTTACGCCGACGTCAAGGCAACAGCGGTTTCCGCTCCACCGGGGAGGTGAGCACGATCGAGGTCGTGGTGCGCCCGAGGGCGGAGACCTCTTCGAGCACCTCCTCCAGGTGGACGGTGTCCCGGACGGCGACCTTGAGGATCCAGCAGTCCTCGCCGACCGCGTGGTGCACCTCGATGATCTCCGGGCGCTCGATCAGCTCCAGGGTCCTCGGGTGCTTGAGGTTGTAGCCGCCGTGCGGGTTGACCCGGATGAACGCCTGGATGCCGTAGCCGAGCCGGGCCGGGACGACATGGGCGCCGTATCCGCTGATCACGCCCGCCGCCTCCAGCCGGCGCACCCGCTCGGTGACGGCGGCAGGGCTCAGCCGCACCCGGCGGCCCAGCTCGCTCAGCTTGATCCGTCCGTCGGTCTGGAGCAGCCCGAGGATCTCCCGGTCCAGCGCGTCGAAGGCCGCCGAGGTTTCGCCGGCGACGGGTCGCGGATGCCGTGGTTCTTTCGGTGCCGCGGCCTGAACTCCCATGGTTACCCCTTCAGGACGTGGATGTGCGCCGGGAGAATTATGGTCATGGGAAAGGCACGGGAGATACTGGTCATCGGCGGCAGCCGCTATGTCGGCAAGCGGCTCGTCGCGCGACTGCTGGCCGCCGGGGACCGGGTGACGGTCCTCAATCGGGGATCGTCCACTCCGCCGCCCGGCGCGACGCATCTCGTCGCCGACCGCGACGACGAGACGTCCCTGGTGGCGGCGCTCGGTTCGCGCACGTTCGACGTGGTCGTCGACCAGGTCTGCTACACCCCGCGGCAGGCGGAGATCGCGCGGCGGGTGTTCACGGGCCGTACCGGCCGCTATGTGATGACGTCGACGGTCGAGGTCTACGAGTACGAGGACTCCATCACGCCCGTACGGGAGGACGCCGTCGATCCGCTGACGGTGCCCGTCGATCTCGAACTGCCCTGGGACGAACCGGAGTTCCTCGACGCCCACTACGGCGAGGGCAAGCGGCAGGCGGAGGCGGTCTTCGCGGCTGCCCCCGACTTCCCCTACGTGGCCGTCCGCGTGGCCCATGTCCTGGGCGGGGACGACGACTTCACGGGACGCCTGGAGCACTACGCCTCCCGCATCCGGGCCCGCGAGCCGATCGCGGTGCCGTTCTCGAACCAGCCCGCCACCTACATCCACGTCGAGGAGATCGCCGACTTCCTGGCGTGGGCCGTGGGCGAGGACTTCACGGGGCCGGTCAACGCCGCCTCCCACGGCCCGCTGACCACCGTGGACCTGTGCGAGGCGATCGTCGCGCGGATTCCCGAGGGCAAGGTCGTGCTCCAGCTCGTCGAGGTCGGCGAGGTCTCGCCGTTCTCCTTCTTCCGCTCCTACGGCATGGACAACTCCCGTGCCACCAGGCTCGGTTTCACCTTCCGCACCGCACCGGTGTGGCTCATGTCGGCCGTGGCGGAGACGCTCGGGAAGGGCGGCAACTGACATGCGGTACCGCACACTCGGCGACCTGAAGGTGAGCGCCGTGGGGCTCGGCGCGATGCCGCTGTCCATCGAGGGACGGCCGGACGAAGACCGCGCGGTCGCGACCGTGCGAGCGGCGCTGGACGCGGGGGTGACCCTCTTCGACACGGCGGACTCGTACCACCTCCCCGGCGCCGAACCCGGCCACAACGAACGGCTCCTGGCCCGCGCCCTGGCCGGCGCCGACGTTCTCGTCGCCACGAAGGGCGGCCGGGGCCGGCCGGCCGACGGCAGCTGGACGGTGAACGGCGACCCACGTCATCTGAAGCGGGCCGCCGAGGGCTCCCTGCGGCGGCTCGGCGTCGAGGCCATCGGCCTCTACCAGCTGCACAAGCCCGATCCCGCGGTCCCCTTCGAGGAGTCGGCCGGCGCGCTGCGCGAGCTGCTCGACGAGGGCAAGATCCGGCTGGCCGGCGTCTCCAACGCGGATGCGGAGCAGATCCGTACGGCCCGAGCGATCCTCGGTGACCGCCTGGTGTCGGTGCAGAACCGCTACTCGCCGGAGGTCCGGGACAGCGAGCCCGAGCTGCGGCTGTGCGCGGAACTGGGGCTCGCCTTCCTGCCGTGGAGCCCGCTGGGCGGCATCTCGCGCAGTTCGCTGGACGGTCCGTCGGGCCTCGCGGCGGCCGGCCGCTTCGCCGCCTTCCACGAGATCGCGGCCGAGCGTGGGGCCAGCCCCCAACAGGTGGGCCTGGCGTGGCTGTTGGCGAGGTCGCCGGCCGTGATCCCGATCCCGGGGGCGAGCCGTCCGGAGACGATCAGGGACTCGGCGGGGGCGGCCGAACTGGTGTTGAGCGGGGCCGAGTTGGCGAGGCTGGAGCCGCTTGGCTAGGCGGCTGAAGCCGCTGGTTGGGCGGCTGGAGCCGCTCGGCTAGTCCTCCGTCCACTCCTCGTCCTCGATGTCCCTCGCGCCGGGCACTCCCAGTAGCCGTCGGGTCAACCGGTCGTGGTCCGACAGCAGTTCGTCGAGGGCCTCGCGGACGTCCCGTGCCTCGGTGCGTGCCGACTCGCGTTCGGCGGCGATGAGCACGGAGCGTCGTACCAGCTCCTTGGTGAAGGAGGCGGTCGTGCCCTCCGTACGGGTCACGACCTCGTCCGCGATGTCCTGGCCGAGGCCGAGGTCGCCGGCGTAGAGGTCGAGGAGGCGGGCGCGGCCCTCGGCGTCCGGGAGGGGGATCTCGACGGCGAGGTCGACGCGGCCCGGGCGCTGGGCGAGGGCGGGTTCCAGCAGGTCGGCGCGGTTGGTGGTGAGGAGGAAGGCGACGTCGGCGTCGTCGCCGAGGCCGTCCATCTCGTTCAGCACCTGGAAGAGCAGGGGCTGTTCGCCGCCGCCGTAGTCGCGGGCCTCGGCGACGAGGTCGCAGTCCTCCAGGACGACGAGGGCGGGCTGGAGCATCCGGGCGAGGGCGCAGGCCGGGCCGATGGCGTTGATGCTCTCGCCGGACAGGATCACCACGGTGAACTGCGGGAGGTGGGAGAGGAGATAGCGCAGGGTGTGGGTCTTGCCGGTACCGGGCGGGCCGTACAGCAGCAGGCCGCGGCGCAGGTGCTGACCGGCCGCGCGCAGCCGCTCGCGGCGCCGGGCCACGCCCACGACCTGGCGTTCGACGCGATCCAGGAGGCCGGACGGCAGGACGATCTCGTCGCGAGTGAGGTCCGGGCGGCGGTGGAACCGGAACGGGCCGAGGCCGTGTCCGAACTGCGAGCCCTCGAAGGAGAGGACCTGGCCGCGGAAGATGTTGTGCTCGCGGACGAGCGCGTCGACCTCGGCGAGCAGCCGGTCCGCGAACTCCTTGTCGGCGGCGAGGACTTCGAGCTCGACCTTGTTGCGTCCGTACTCGTCCTGCGGCCCGCGCAGCAGGACGACGAACCGCTCGTCGCCTTCCGTGCCGAGGTAGAACCCGCAGGAGACGCAGGCCAGTTCGGCGTCCGGGGAGACCGGCAGCTGGGCGTAGTCGACGGCGCCGACGACGAAGCGGTCGTAGCGGTCGGCGGCGTCGATGATGTCGCCGAGGGTGAGCTCGCCGTGGTGCCGGCCGCCGCGCATGCCGATCAGCTCGTGGGTGCGGCCGTCGGCGGCGAACCAGCGCTCCAGGGCGAGATGGACGTTGGGCAGGTCGTAGGGGGCGTACGCCGTCTTCACCACCGGGCGGTCCGTGGGTGCCGAACCGAGGTGCTCGCGAAGGCGTTGGGCGAGGTCGCGGCTGCGGTCGGAGTCGGCGCGCTTGGGGCGGGCGACGGCCAGGAGGAACTCGTGGAACAGCTCGTTGACGCGGTCGATCGAGAGGGCCGAGGGTTCGCGACCCTCGCCGTACCTGGCCTCGTACTCCTCGGTGCTGAGGAGCTCAGTCCTGACCTCGCCCGGTTCCGCCATACCCTGTCCGCCTCCGTGTGCCGTGACTGTGCCCTTGGTGGCCCTCCAGCCTGGGCCCCACGCGTCGGCGGGTCAAAGCATTTCGGGCAAGCGATGGCGAAGGGTCCGGAAAAGGGCTGGAGGAGTCAGCCGGGCGGGACCGAGTTCACTGCGCTTCGACAAGGTCAAGCTCTTCGTCGGTGACTTGGGCGAAGCAGGTGTCTTCCGTGGCCATGACCTTGGACCGGTCCTGGGTCTCCGTGCTGATGTGCCGCACGCCAAGGGTCCAGCCCTGCTTCTTGTACGTGGCCAGGAAGTACGTGCTGCTCCCGGTCATCGGCGCTTCCGTGTACGGTTCGCCCTTTTTCCAGCCCCGCGCCTCAAGTCCGGAGAGCACGAGGTCCAGTTGCCGGCGCGGCTCGGTGGACTTCCAGGAGACCACGCACGGTGACAGCCGTTCGGCGAGGGCGGCCAGCTTCCGCCGCTCCGCCGCGGACCGTTGACCGGCCGGATGACCGGCGCCGGGATACCCCATCTCCGTCTCGCCTTCCGGGAGTCCGGCAGCCTCGAGCGCCGCGTCGAGGTCCGCCCGCACCGTCTTCTGCCCGAACGCCGCCGGTGAAGTCGCCGCCGTCGAGGCCTCGGCGGAGGGCGAGGTCTCGCTGCCGCATCCGGTGACGAGCACCGCCCCTGCGGCGACGGCGGCTGTCCGTACGGCTCTGCCGGCGGTGGTGGTACGCATGCACTCTTCCCTCGATGTGAACGGATCGGCTCCGGATCCTCGCATGAATGTGCGGAGCCTGTTCATTTGCCATGTGTTTGCCACGTGTTTGCCATGTACTCTGCATCCAAGCACGTCAGGGGTGGGGTGCATCAGCAGGGTGCACATGGGGGGTTCGTTGTTCCAGCCGTTGCGGCGCGTCCGGTTACAGACGCCCATCCGATAGCCGTCTTCACTTCGGCCTTTCACGCCACCCCCCCCCCCGCCATGCAATCGAACATATGTTCTATTCCGATGCTTGTTTTCACGCTCAGATGGAGACCCTCATGAGACCGACCCGAGGGCGCGCGGCGCGCCTGGCGGGTGCCGGAGTCACGCTGGCACTGGCGCTGACCCTGGCACCAGGGATGCCGCTCGCCGCCGACCGGGCGAGCGCCGCACCGTCGGACGCCACCGGACTGACCGCCTCCGAGAAGGCCCTCGCCGAGGCTGCGGCCACCGGTGAACGGGTGGAGGTCGTCGCGGAACGCACCGAGCGGGACACGGTGTTCGCCAACCCCGACGGCTCCACGCTCACCTTGGAGAAGTCGATCGTCCCGGTCCGGGTCGCCGCCGCGGACGGTGGCTGGGTCCGGCCGGACGCGACGCTGGTGAAGCGGGCGGACGGCTCGGTCGGGCCGCGGGCCGCCGCTGTAGAGATGTCGTTCTCCGGCGGTGGCTCCGGCGCGGACCTGGTCACCATCGGCGACGCCGGCCGGTCGGTGTCCCTCGGCTGGCCGGGAACTCTTCCCGAGCCCCGGCTGGACGGGGCCCGAGCCGTCTACGAGGACGTCCGGCCGGACGTCAACCTCATCCTGACGGCGACTCCGGAAGGCTTCCGGCAGGTGCTGGAGGTCGAGACGCTGGAGGCCGCCGCCGCACCCGGCCTGCGGGCCATCAGCTACGACCTGGACACCGACGGGCTGCAGGCGCGGGCCGGAGCAGCCGGAAGCATGGAAGTGGTCGACGGCAACGGCCAGGTCGTCTTCCGCTCGCCGAGCGCCCGGATGTGGAACTCCGCCGGAGACACCGCCGACGGCGAGGGCCTGTCCGCCCAGAGCGCCGGGCTGCGTCCGCTGGGCGCGGCCCGGACCGGCGGCGCCGATACCGGGTCCGACCCCGTCCCGGTGACCGGCCCCGCCGACGAGAACCCTCTCGACGGCCCCGGCGCCGGCGACGACTCCGCCCTGATGGACGTCGTCCTCGACAAGGAATCCGTCCGTGTCGTCCCCGACGCCGGCCTTCTCACCGGCACCACCCAGGCCGAACTGCCGCTCTACATCGACCCTTCGGTAGAACTGAACGAGTCCGAGCGCACGGTGCTGTCGTCCGACGGTGACGTCTTCTACAACTTCTCCGGCGGCACCAACGGCATGAGCGTCGGCAAGTGCGGCTCCGCCGTGATCGGCGGCGTCACCTACTACTGCGGCAACGGCTATGTGAACCGCATGTACTTCGAGTTCGCCCCGGACAAACTGAAGGGCAAGCACGTTCTGGACGCCGAGTTCAACGTGACGGAGACCTGGTCGTTCTCCTGCGACGCGCGCTGGGTCGACCTGGAGCGCACCGACCCCATCTCCTCGTCCAGCAAGTGGCCCGGCCCGACCAAGCTGGACCAGATGGGCGACCGGAATGTCTCCGCCGGCCGCGGCTCCGCCTGCTCACCGGCCCAGCCCGCCGCGCCGATCCGCTTCCACGACTACGCCGAGGAGCCGGACGAGAATCTCACCCCGACCGTCCGGTCCTTCGCGGCCGGATCGTTCCCCCGGCTGACGCTGATGCTGATGGCCAAGAGCGAGTCGGACACGGTGTCCTGGAAGCGGTTCGACGACGACGCCGTCCTCACGGTCGACTACGTCAGCACGCCCGCCACCCCCACCGAGACCGGCGTCAAGGCCGGCGCCGGCCGAGTGTGCAGCAAGTCGGAGTCGTCCCCCAGCATCATCACGGACCCCAAGCCCGATCTGCTCGCCACTCCTGAGACGGCGGCCGGCGGTGAGTCCGGCGCCCGGCTGCGCATCTACTTCGACGTGGACGTGAAGAACGGCACCACCTGGTCCGACGCGCCCGAGCCGACCACCTCCTCGTTGAAGCCGACCAGCGGATATGTGGCGTACAGCAGTACGTTGAAGGGATTCCCCGCGCAGACGAAGGACTGGAACACCCCCCTGGCCGACGGCAAACTGCACCGCTACCGGGCCTATACACACTCCCTCTACAACAGCGACCAGAGTTTCCTGTCCAGTCTGCAGAGCGCCTGGTGCTACTTCACGGTGGACAGCAAGGCCCCGCAGAAGCCGAGCATCACGTCCTGGACCACGTACAGCGAATGCGTCACGGGCGGTTCCTGCGTCGCGGGCGGCGGGCCCGGCAAGTCCGGCACCGCCGTGTTCGGTCCCGCCGCGGGCGAGACGAGCACCAACAGCGGCTACCGGTACCGGCTCTCCTCGGACTCCGCCTGGTCGGCGTGGACGAGCGGCTCCACCTACAAGGCGACCTTCACTCCCCCGTCCTCCGGCACCTATCTGCTGCATGTGCAGGCCAAGTCGGCCGCCTATCCGCTGGGCGGCGACGAGCAGATCGTCCGGTTCCTCGTCAGTGAGGGACCCAAGCCGGTCGCCCACTGGAACTTCGACGAGCCGAGCGGCGCGGCCGTCGACACCTCCACCACGGACAGCGCTCTGCGCGACGACCTCACCCTGTCCGCGGGCGCCGTCCGCACACCCGACGGGCGCCGCGGTGAGATCGTCAAGCAGCCCGCCACCGAGACCACGACAGCCGTTCTCGGCCAGGACCAGGCGCTGAAGGTGACGAACTCGGCGTACGCCTCGACCACCGAGCCGGTCCTGCAGACCGCGGCGTCGTACACCGTCGCCGCATGGGTACGGCTGGACGCGACGGGGCGGAACTTCACCGTGGCCGGCCAGGACGGCACGTACTACAGCCCCTTCTTTCTCAGCTACTGCGAGGACAGCAAGACCTGGTGCGTGCGCCTCGCCGACGCCGACCTCGCGTCCACGTCGCTGAGCAACCAGCGGGTCAACGCCAAGGACCCGGCGCAGACGGGCGTGTGGACCCACCTCGCCGCGGTGGTGGACCACGACAAGAACGTCCTGTCGCTGTACGTGAACGGCCGAATCCAGGGCACCGACACCATCACCGGCAACTGGTCCGCGAACGGCGGCTTCCAGATCGGCCGGGTGAAGTACAAGGGCGCCTACGCCGACCCCTTCGCCGGTGAGGTCGACGAGGTGACGATCTGGCAGGCGGCCCAGTCCGACGTCCAGATCGCGGACGAGGCCCGGCTCACCGACGGCCCCGACGGCACCGGACTGCCCCACCTGGAACTGGTGGCCGACCTGAACGCCTCCGGAGCGTCTGGCAGCACCATCCAGGACACCACCAGCAACTACGGCCCCACGCTCACCGTGGGCAGCGGCGCCAAGCTGGACGGCGAGTCCCTGGTCCTGGAAGGCACGGGCGGTGCCGAGTCCGCTTCACCGCTCGTCGACACCACCGGCTCCTTCACGGTGGCCGTGGAAACGATGGTCGACGGGGCGGCGCTCAAGGACAAGCCGAACGGCTATCGCGCGCAGGTCCTCGGTCAGCGCACGGCCGGCGGCTCGTCCTGGGGGCTGTGGTTCGAGAAGACCGGCCTCGACTCCCAGGGGCATGAGGTCCTGGACGAGAACGGCGACCCTGTGATCGACGAGGCCACCGGTGAGCCGAAGTTCGAGACCTGGGCGCTCGGCCGGTGGCACTTCGGCCTGCTGACCGCCGACGGCAACGGGGCGTCGGTGCAGAGCGACGCCGCGGCCGTGCTCGGCACCGACGTCGAGCTCACGGGCGCGTACGACGCCCAGAACCAGACCATCTCCCTCTTCCTCGTGGACCGGCAGGGCGAGCCCACGCAGTACACGGCACCGGCGAGCAGCGGCGGCGTGGCCGTCGGCAAGGGCTGGCTGAACAGCGCGTGGGGCAACCACGTGCCGGGCCGCGTCAACCACATCCGGATGTGGGCGGGCGCGGTGCAGAGCGCCCACCACAAGACGGCCGTGGTCGGCGACTGACCTCACCTGTCCCGGCCGGGGCGCGGGCGGTACTCCACCGCCCGCGCCCCGGCCTTCCCCCACACCTTCCAGAAGAAAGCAGATCGTGTTCAGATCACGTTCGCGCAGAACCGGGAACCCGGCCGGCCGCAGACCGGTCATCGGTGCCCTGCTCCTCGCGCTGTTCGCGACGCCGGTGCTGCCCTCGGGTGTCGCCGAGGCGGCCCGTCCGGGTGCCCCGGACTCCGCCGACACCAAGGTCAGCCGGGTCCACCCGGTCACCGGCCTCGGAGCCAAGAAGGCCCGGGCGCGGGTCGCCCGCGACAAGAAGGCCAACCAGCGCCTGATAGCCCAGGGCCGCGCGGAGCGCCGCGTCGCCTGGCCCGAGCCCGGCACGTCCCACGACTCGCTCGCGACCCCGTCCAAGAGCACTGTCGTCGACGTCACCGCGGTGAAGTCCGGCACCAAGAGTGCCTCAGGCGAGGCGTCCGTCCGGATCCTGGACCGGAAGGCCACCCAACGGGCCGGAGTCACAGGTGTCGTGTTCACGGTGGGCGCGAAGCGGCCCGGCGCAGCCCGAGTGACCGTGGACTACAGCTCCTTCGCCTCCGCGGTCGGCGGCAACTGGGCCACCCGGCTGGGCCTGGTGAAGCTCCCGGCGTGCGCGCTCACCACCCCGGAGAAGCCCCGGTGCCGCGTCACGACCCCGGTGGACTCCACCAACGACACCGAGGGCCAGACGGTGACGGCCCGCACAGCCGTCGCCGCGAGCGGCACCCCGACCGTGCTGGCGCTGGCCGCCGGGTCCACGACCACGTCCCCGGCCGGTGGCGGTGACTTCGCCGCCACCCCGCTGTCCGCGTCGTCGACCTGGCAGGCCGGCGAGTCGTCCGGCTCGTTCGCCTGGTCCTACCCGCTCACCCTGCCTCCGGCCCCGGCCGGTCCGGTGCCGCCGCTGGCGCTGGGGTACGACTCCGGGTCGATCGACGGCCGTACCGCCAACACCAACAACCAGGGCTCGCTGGTCGGTGAGGGCTTCTCGATGACCGAGTCCTACGTCTCGCGCCAGTACGGCGGTTGCGAGGACGACGGTCAGGCCGACAAGAACGACCTGTGCTGGAAGTTCGAGAACGCCTCGCTCGTCCTCAACGGTGTCGCCAACGAGCTGGTCAAGGACGACACCTCCGGCAAGTGGCGGCTGAAGAACGACGACGCCTCGCAGGTCTTCCACGAGACCGGCGCCGACAACGACGACGACGGTGACGGCACGGACGGCAAGGGCGAGTACTGGCGGATCGTCACCGGCAACGGCACGACGTACACGTTCGGTCTGAACAAACTGCCCGGCGCCGGCACCGAGCGGACCAACTCCACCTGGACCGTGCCCGTCTTCGGCGACGACAGCGGCGAGCCCGGCTACTCCGCGGGCACCGGGTTCTCGGGCCGTGCCAAGACCCAGGCATGGCGCTGGAACCTCGACCTGGTGCAGGACGTGCACGGCAACGCGGCCACCTACTGGTACGCCAAGGAGACCAACCACTACGCGAAGAACGGCGACAAGACGGCGCTCGAGTCGTACGTGAGGGGCGGTCACCCCACCGAGATCCGCTACGGCCAGCGCGCCGACGCGCTGTTCACGGGTGTCACCTCGGCGAAGGTCACGTTCACGTACAAGGAGCGCTGCACGGCCTCCTCCTGTGATGCGCTCACCAAGGACACCGCCGCCGACTGGCCGGACGTCCCCTTCGACTCGATCTGCGCGTCCACCGCGACCGACTGCCTCGCCACCGGCCCGGCCTTCTTCACCCGTAAGCGGCTGACGGCCGTCGACACCTACTACTGGTCCACGGCGGCCGAGCCCGACGCCTTCAAGCCGGTCGACTCCTACGCTCTGGGCCAGGAGTTCTTCGACGGTCAGGACATCGGCAACAGCTCCGACCAGGTCCTCACCCTCACCTCCCTCAAGCGCACCGGCCAGAACGGCACCCCCCTCGGCCTGCCGCCGGTCGGCTTCACCTACCAGCAGCGGCCCAACCGCGTCGCCGGTGGCAGCCAGCCGGGCGGCGGCGGCATCCTGCCGCTGACCCGGCCCCGTATCTCCACCATCACCTCGGAGACCGGCGCCGTCACGACCGTGGCGTTCTCCAACGAGGAGTGCGTGCGCGGCAGCAACATGCCGGCCGCGGCGGACAAGAACACCCTGTCCTGCTACCCCGTGTACTGGGCGGTCAACGGCGGCGACCCGGCGCTCGACTGGTTCCACAAGTACCGGGTCACCTCGGTCAACACCAGTGACCCCGCGGCCAAGAACCCGGCGGTCGAGTACAGCTACACCTACGAGTCCCCGGCCTGGCACTACGACGACGACCCGTTCACCAAGGAGAAGGAGCGCACCTGGTCCGTGTGGCGCGGCTACCAGAAGGTGACCACCCACACCGGCGAGGTGGGCGCTGTCCGCTCCAAGACGGTGAAGCTGTTCATGCAGGGCATGAACGGCGACAAGCAGCTCGACGGCACCACCCGCGCCGCGAGCGTCGAGCCGATCCCGATGACGGGCGTCACCCTGTCCGCGGCGACCGACTCCGACCAGTACGCGGGCCAGCCGCGCCAGGAGATCACCTACGACGGCGGCACGCCGATCTCGTTCAGCGTCAACAACTTCTGGTCCAAGCAGACCGCGAGCCAGCAGAAGTCGTACGCGAACACCAAGGCGTACTTCGTGCGCACGGCCCGCACCTACGAGCGCACGTGGCTGACGGCCGCGCAGAAGTGGCGGACCACCGCGGCGTCGTACACCTACGACGACACGTACGGCATGGTCACCCACAACGAGAACCACGGCGACTGGTCGGTGACCGGCGATGAGACCTGCACTCGCACCTGGTACGCGCGGAACGACACCAAGGGCCTGACCTCGCTCGTCTCCCGCACCCGTACGGTGGCCAAGCAGTGCGCGGACACCGACGACAAGCTGTCGCTGCCGGCGAACACCGACACCCGCGGGGACGTCCTCGCCGACGCCGCGACGGTGTACGACACCCCCGGCGCGACCGGCTGGAGCGCCGGCCAGACGCCGACGCTCGGCCTGCCGACCTGGACGGGCCAGCCCAAGGGCTACCCGGCCGCGAGCGGCACGGCGGACCGTAACCCCGGCACGGGATCGTGGCAGACCGTCACCGCCACGACCTTCGACACCGCGACCGCCAAGCTCGGCCGGTCCCTGAAGGTGGCCGACGCCGCGGGCTACGAGACCAGCACGGCCTACTACCCGGCCGCGGGCGGCCCGGTCACCGGCGTCATCGTCACCTACCCGAAGCTGGCGTCGAACGGCCAGGCGCACAAGTCGTACACCTACTTCGACCCCGCGCGCGGCACGGTCTCCTACGCCCTCGACGCCAACCTCAAGCGGACCGAGCACACCTATGACGCCATCGGGAGGATCACGGCCACCTGGCTGCCCAACCGGTCGAAGTCCGGGGGTGACACACCGAACGCGAAGTTCGACTACGGCATCAGCCAGACCAAGCCGTCCTGGAACTCCGTCGCCAAGCTGAACGCGGACGGGACCAGTTACCGCACCTCCTACGCGCTGTTCGACTCCTTGCTGCGTCCCGTCCAGACACAGGTCCCCGCGGCGGCCGGCGGCGGGCGCGTCCTGAACGACACGCGCTACGACTCGCGCGGTCTGGCCGTCACCACGCAGCATGACGCCTACGACAGCACCACCGCCCCCAACAGCACCTACACGGGCGTCGACTACGCCCAGTCGCCCAAGCAGAACGACACCGACTACGACGGTGCGGGACGCGTGGTGAAGACCACGCTGTCCTCGTGGGGCGTCAAGAAGTGGGACACCACGACCACGTACACCGGTGACTCGGTGGCGACCACCGCGCTGGAAGGCGGTACCGCGTCCCGGACGATCACCGATGTCCTGGGCCGCACCAAGGAGACCCGCACCTACGCGGGCCCGGTCCCGAACGACACCGAGTACGGCGCCACGCAGGGCACCTCGTACACCAGGGTCGCCTTCACCTACACGCCTGACGCCAAGCAGAAGACCATCACCGGTCCGGACGGCTCCGTCTGGTCGTACACCTACGACCTCTACGGCCGGCAGGTCACCGCGACCGACCCCGACAAGGGCACCACGACCACCACGTACACGGTCCTCGACCAGGTCGACCACACCAAGGACCACAAGGGCCAGCTCCTCTACTACGGCTACGACGAACTCGGCCGCAAGACCGGTCTGTGGCACACCAGCCGCACCGACGCCAACAAGCTCTCCGCCTGGACCTACGACAGCCTGCTCAAGGGCTACGTCGACGAATCCGTCCGGTACGAGAACGGCGTCGGCCAGACCAACAGCAAGGCGTACACCAAGAAGATCACCGCGTACGACAGCCTGAACCGGCCGACCAGCACCGATCTGACCCTGCCGGCCAGCGACGCGCTGGTCACCTCGCAGGCCGTCGCGCAGACCACCACCTTCGGCACCGCGTACCGGCTCGACGGCACGGTCAACAACACGAAGGAGCCGGCGGCCGGCGGTCTGGCCGCCGAGACGGTCGAGACGCTGTACAACGACGCGGGGCTGCCGGTCTCGCAGTCCGGGATCAGCGGCTATCTGCTGGGCGTGGACTACTCCGCGCTCGGCCAGGTCCACCAGTACCAACTCGGCACCTCCGCCTCGGCCAAGCGGGTCTTCATCTCGCGCACCTACGAGCCGGGCACCGGCCGCCTGCTGACGTCGTCGACCGACGACCAGACCCGGGGTCCGGTCCAGGATCTGGAGTACCGCTACGACCAGTCCGGGAACGTCACCGCGATCCACGACCGCGCCGACACCGGCTCCGGGGCCGACCACCAGTGCTTCGCCTACGACGAGCAGCAGCGGCTGACCGAGGCGTGGACGCCGAAGACGGCCGACTGCTCGGCCGCCGGGCGCACCGTGGCCAACCTCGGTGGCGCGGCGCCGTACTGGACCAGCTACGGCTACACGGCATCGGGCCAGCGGGCGACCGAGACCCGCAACGCCGCCGTACCGACCCCGGTCACGACGAGGTACTGCTACGACCCGGCCCGCAAGCACGCCCTGAAGTCGACCACGACCGCGGCCGCTTGCGACCCGGCGGCCGAGCAGTACACGTACGACGCCGTCGGCAACACGGAGACCCGCGCCGAGACGGCGGGCTCCGCCACCCGGCAGTCGCTGCTGTGGAACGCCGAGGGCAAGCTCAGCAGGCTCACCGAGGGGGCCACGGCCACCGACTACCTGTACGACGCCGACGGCACTCTCCTCATCCGCCGCGACAACGCCACGAACGGCGAGAGCGTCTTGTATCTCGGGGCCACCGAGGTACACCTCAAGGGCGGCAAGAAGTGGGCCAATCGCTACTACACGGTGGCCGGAGCCGCCATCGCGGTGCGCAGCAACGCGACCGGCACCGAGAAACTCCAGTACCTCTCGGGCGACCACCACGGCACCAGCACCGTCTCCATCGGCAGTGACAGCACCCAGGCGCTGAGCAAGCGGTACACCACCCCCTTCGGCAGCGCCCGGGGCAGCGGTACCGGCACCTGGCCGGACGACAAGGGTTTCCTCGGCAAGAGCGTGGACAGCGGCACCGGGCTCACCCAGATCGGGGCCCGCGAGTACGACGCCTCCACCGGGCAGTTCCTCAGCGTCGACCCGCTGCTGATGCCGGACCAGCACCAGTCCCTCAACGGGTACGGCTACGCCAACGGCAACCCGACCACGCTCAGCGACCCGTCCGGGCTCGGCGTGCCCGAGTGCCACACCGGTGAGATCTCCTGCACCGGCGGCGTCCCGGACACCGAGGCGGAGCGGAAGGCCAAGGGGTGGAAGCCGAGGAAGAGCAGTACCTCCGGCACCTCGTATGTGAACCAGGACGGCAGGTCGGGCAGGGCGCCGGCGGGTGCCCCTCGCTACGGCCGATCCCTGGAGGAGATCCTCTTCGCCAACGCGGAGATCGCCGCGAAGCTGCGCAAGGAGCGGGTGAACCAGATCCTCGACGGCGACTGGGATCTGTCCGACCCCTACGAGGAGATGGCCGAGGAGATCGAGGACTCGGTCCGCTGCCCCCGCGGCGCCAGGGACGGCTGCGGCGCCTACAAGCTCGGTTCCGCGTTCGCCGACATGCTGACGGGGCCCGACCGGGACGATGTCGAGGAGATCATGGAACGGATCGACGAGTCCTGGAAGCGCAAGAACACGAAGCGCTCCGCGAGTGAATTCGGTTTCTCCGACGACGCCGAGTTCCAGTTGGCCCTCACCCTGGCCGTCATGGGACATGACGTCATGTCCCGCAACGACGACCAACAGGCACCCCACGCGGGAGACGCCTGGGTCGACGACAAACGGGCCGAGTTCAAGGTGCCCCGGGGCTCGAACACCAATCAGCTCGCCAAGCATCTGAAGAAGGCCGACCGGGAACAGCAGGTCGACGTCGTCTATGTGGATCTGCGTCCCGTCGGAATGGACGAGGACGGTGTCAGCGACGCCTTGAGGCAGTGGAACCCGAAGGGGACCGTGCAACGCGTCGTCTTCATCGGCAGGGACTACGTGATCGATCACGAGGTATGAGAGAGGATCACGCGGGGGGTGCCGGGACGACCGGCACCCCCCGTGCCTTTCACGACCGGAAATGGATATGAGGGTGGGCGATTTCGAAGCGCACGTCGGCTTCAAGAAGGATTTCGAGCTCTACGTCGGACCGGCGCGGGAGACCGACGACTGGCGGCGGTTCGCCGGGGAACTGTGGCAGGAGGTCGCCCGGACTCTGCGCGTCCCCCTCGACGTGCCCGTGGCCGAATCAGCCGACGGTGACGAGTGGCGGTACTGGTTCGAGAACAGCGAGATGAGCGTCTCCCTGTACGTGGGCCGTCCGGATCCGGGTGCCGTCGACATGGCACCGGCGATCCTCACCGCCGTATCCCGCTCCTACGACGTGGAGAGCTGGCAGCTCGCGGAGCGGCTCTACACCCGGCTCGTCTCCGCCGGCACGTACTTGGTGGCGGCGTTCCTGGACGACGGTACGCCGATCGACGCGAACTTCGACGTCGACGACGACTGGTGAGCCGACCAGTACCGAAGGGGTCGGCCGGGGCTCAACCAGCCTTCGGAGAGCCGTGCCTTCGGCAGGGGCCAGGGGCGGGGCGGGAGCCGCATGGTCCATACGCGCTCGGCGGCGGCGCGGGCGGCGGTCGGCGGCACCGCCCGCTCCCGGCCCAGCGCGAGGGCGATGTCCTGGCCGTGGACGAGGAGGTCGAGCAGGGGTTCGTGCGGTGAGGTCAGGGGGCGAGGCGCCGGGAGCCGATGATCGACCGCAGCCGGTCGACGATCACGTCGGTGGGCGCCGCGGCCTCGCGGACGGCCGTGTCATGGATCATCCGGTTCCAGTTCCGGCGAGGGTCGACGACCTGCACAACTCGTCGGGCGATGCCGACGGAGAGCGAGCTCAACACGGGCGTGCTCCTGTTCCTCCCGTACCGGGCCCTGGAGAACCGGGTGATGCAGCGCATCGGCCCGAACGGCACGCGGCTGACCGAGGCCGCGGAGGTGGCCGACGGGGTCGTGGCCGAGGTGGAGAAGGAGTGGGAGGAGCACCTCGGCAAGCGCCGTATGAAGCAGTTGTGCGAGGCCCTGTCGCTGCTGCGGGAGATCACGGACCCGTGGGCCTAGGCGGCGCCGGAAGGCACCTTCGCGGCCTCCTCGACCTCCAGGAGGGACGCGCTGCGGCGTTCCGCCTCGAAGGCACGGTGGCCGCCGCGCAGCCCGAACAGCCGCTTGGTGAGCAGGATGTAGAGCACGGCGAGGATGTTGAGGACCAGGGTGGCGATCTTCAACCAGCTGATGTGCTCGGTGAGTTCGTAGATCTCCAGGGGGAGGAAGGCGGCCGTGGCGACGACCGTCAGATACTCCGCCCAGCGCTTGGCGTACCAGAGCCCGACCGCCTCGACGAGCTCGATGAGCGCGTAGGCCAGGAGCAACACCGCGACCAGGAGCAGGGTGTTGTGCCTGTACCCGAAGGTCTTCTGGATGGTGCCGACGACCGGTGAATGGTCGAGGTCGTAGTGGAAGTGCCGGAAGACCGGGCGGAACACGTCCAGGTACTCGTCGAAGAGCCGGCGCACCGCGTCCTGGGAGTTGCTGAACTTCCACACGGCCGCCGCGACCAGCACGATGAACACGCCGCGCACGGCCCGCTCGATCGCGAGGAAGCGCAGCACGAACAGATCGCGCAGCACCTTGCCGCGCGGTACGAGGGGCGCCTCGGCGGCAGGCCCCGACCCGTGCGGCTCACCGAGCACGAAGTCACCGCAGCGCAGACAGCGCCAGACCTCGCCGAGCGCGGTGTCGGCCCGCAGCCGGATCCGCAGCCGGGGGTCGTCCGGCGCGTACGTCACATGCCCGCGCCGCGCGCAGGTGCGCCGGTCCCAGTCGATCGCCATCCCCCGTGCCTTCCACGAACGCTGAACTAGCCTGCCGCGCCTGTTGGGGGCAGACGCGGCAGGCTAGTGGGGGCGGGTAAGAGTTCGGTGAGTGATGACTCTTGCCGCCGACGACTCTTGCCGTGTTGCTGCCCGGGCGGCCGAGCGACGGGGGAGCTACTCGGCCGCCCGGAGTCTGCGGTGCACTCAGGCCTTGGCGAGTTCCTTCTCGCCGCCCTGCTCCGGCAGGTCCGCGCGGACGTCTCCGGCACCGTCACCCTCGCCCTCGCCGTCCTCGTCCAGCAGCGTCTTCTCGTCGAAGGGCAGCTGACCGGCGAGCACCTGGTCGACCCGGGCGCGGTCGATCTCCTTGGTCCAGGTGCCGATCAGGACCGTGGCGACGGCGTTGCCCGCGAAGTTGGTGAGGGCGCGGGCCTCGCTCATGAAGCGGTCGATGCCGACGATGAGGCCGAGGCCGTCCACCAGGGCGGGCTTGTGCGACTGAAGGCCACCGGCCAGGGTCGCGAGACCGGCACCGGTGACACCGGCGGCGCCCTTGGAGGCGACGAACAGGAAGAGCAGCAGCGGGATCTGCTCACCGAGCGACATCGGCGTACCCATGGCGTCGGCGATGAACAGCGAGGCCATGGTCATGTAGATCATGGTGCCGTCGAGGTTGAAGGAGTAGCCGGTCGGGACGGTGATGCCGACGACGGGCTTGCTGACACCCATGTGCTCCATCTTCGCGATGAGCCGCGGCAGCGCGGACTCGGAGGAGGAGGTGGAGAGGATCAGCAGGAACTCACGGCCCAGGTACTTGAAGAGCTTGAGGATGTTCAGGCCCGCGAACACCCGCAGCAGCGCGCCGAGCACGATGAAGACGAACAGGAAACAGGTGATGTAGAAGCCCACCATGAGGAGGCCGAGATCCTTCAGCGCGTCCACACCCGCCGAACCGACGACGGCGGCCATCGCACCGAAGGCGCCGATCGGAGCGGCCCACATGACCATGCCGAGGACCCGGAAGACGAGCCGCTGGATGTGCTCGACACCGCGCAGCACCGGCTGCCCGGCGGGACCCATGGCCTGGAGCGCGAAGCCGCACAGCACGGCGAGGAGCAGGGTCTGCAGCACCTGGCCCTCGGTGAAGGCGGAGACGAAGGTGGTCGGGATGATGCCGAGCAGGAACTCGGTGGTGTCCTTGGCCTCCGCGTCGACCTGCGCGTGACCGACGTCCTTGACGGCGTCGGTGACGGCGAGCCCGGTACCCGGGTCCAGGATGTTGCCGACGATCAGGCCGATGCCCAGCGCGACCAGCGACATGATCATGAAGTAGACGAGCGCGATACCGCCGACGGCGCCGACCTTGGCGGCCTTCCGCACCGACCCGATGCCCAGGACGATCGTGCAGAAGATGATCGGCGAGATCATCATCTTGATCAGGTTCACGAAGCCGGTGCCGATCGGCTTCAGCTCGACGGCGAAGTCCGGCGCGACCATGCCGACGAGGATGCCGAGCGCGACCGCGACGATCACCGCGATGTAGAGATAGTGGGTCCGGTCCTTCTTGACCTTGACCTTGGGTGCCGTATCGGGTGCTGCGGGGGTGCTGGCGGCCACGGCTGCCCTCCTTGACGTCTTCGTCGGGATGACCGGCGTGCGGCTCACGTCCGGGCTTTTGAGGAATGCGGTGACTATCTCCCGCCCTGTGAGGGTGGTCACCCTTCCGTTCATTTAGTTCACGCTTAACGTCGGAGGCACACTGACGACATGCGCATCCCCATACCCCGTCCCCGCAGCCTGGCCGGCCAGCTGTTCGCCATGCAGGCCGTGCTGATAGCGGTGCTCGTGGCGGGATACGCGCTGTTCACGTACGTCAGCGACCGCGGCCAGGCCGAGGAGGCGGCGGGCCGCCAGGCCATGGCGGTGGCGGGCGCGGTCGCGGACTCCCCGTCGGTACGGCAGGCGATCCACACCCCCGACCCCTCGGCGCGGCTCCAGCCCTACGCGCTCCGCGTGATGCTCGACGCCGACGTCGACTTCGTGACGATCATGAACACGCACGGCATCCGCTGGACGCACCCCACGGAGTCGGAGATCGGCAAGAAGTTCCTGGGCCGGATCGGGCCCGCTCTGGCCGGGGGCTCCTTCACCGAGACCTACAAGGGCACCCTCGGCCTCTCGGTCCGCGCGGTCACACCGATCATGGAGAACGGCAAGGTCATCGGCCTGGTGAGCGCGGGGATCAAGGTGGAGGCGATCAGTAAACGGGTCCAGGGCCAGCTCACAGCCCTCCTCGGAGCCGCGGGAGGCGCGCTGGCACTGGGCGCGATCGGCACGTACGCGATCAACGCCCGCCTCCGCCGCCACACGCATGGCATGAACGCGGCCGAGCTGAGCCGCATGCACGACTACCACGAGGCCACGCTGCACGCGGTGCGCGAGGGGCTGCTGATGCTGGACGGCCAGTACCGGGTGGCGCTGATCAACGACGGTGGGCGGGAGCTGCTGGGGGTCGCGTCGGAGGGTGATGTGGTCGGTCGGTCGGTGGCGGAACTGGGCTTGCCCGCGCCGCTGACGGGCGCGCTGCTGGCGTCGGAGCCAAGGGTCGATGAGGTGCATCTGGCGGCGGACCGGGTGCTGGTGGTGAACACGTCGCCGGTGTCGGGGGGCGAGCGGCGGGGCACGGTGGTGACGCTCCGGGACGTCACGGAACTCCAGTCGCTGATGGGCGAGTTGGACTCGGAGCGGGGGTTCACGCAGGCGCTGCGGTCGCAGGCGCATGAGGCGGCGAACCGCCTCCACACGGTGGTCTCGCTGATCGAGCTGGGGCGGGCGGAGGAGGCGGTGGACTTCGCGACGGCGGAGCTGGAGTTGGCGCAGGCGCTGACGGACCAGGTGGTGGCGGCGGTGAGTGAGCCGGTGCTGGCCGCGCTGCTGCTGGGGAAGACGGCACAGGCGAACGAACGGGGCGTGGAGCTGGTGGTGTCGGAGGACAGCCGGCTGGACGACGGCCTGCTCCCCGCCTCCCTCCCCGCCCGGGACCTGGTGACGATCCTCGGCAACCTGATCGACAACGCGGTGGACGCGGCGCAGGGGAGCGTGGGGGCGCGGGTGACGGTGACCGCGTACACGGACGGTGACGAGCTGGTGCTGCGGGTCGCGGACACGGGGGCGGGGGTGGACCCGGCGCATGCGGAGGCGGTGTTCCAGCGGGGGTTCTCGACGAAGCCGGCGGGGCCGGGTGGGCGGGGGCTGGGGCTGGCGCTGGTGCGGCAGGCGGTGGCGCGGCATGAGGGGATGTTGGCCGTGGCAGCTGCGGAGGGGGGCGGGGCGGAGTTCGAGGTGCGGGTGCCGTTGCGGGGGGCGGGGGACGCCGCGGGTCCGGCGGTCGGGGGTGCGGTGGCCGGGGGTGCAGGTGCCGGGAGTGCGGGTGCCGGGAGTGCGGCGGCCGGGAGTGCGGCGGCCGGGAGTGCGGCGGCCGGGGGTGCGGCGGCCGGGGGCATGGTCGAAGATGCGTCGACGACAGCTGCCGTACCGGCCGGGACCGAGCGGCGCGCTGTGCGAGGTACCGCATCCGGAGGCGACGCATGACGACCCAGCCAGAGCCGATCCGCGTCCTGGTCGTGGAGGACGACCCGGTGGCCGCGGACGCACATGTGATGTACGTGGGGCGGGTGCCGGGGTTCGTCGCGGTCGGCAAGGCGCACACGGGGGCGGAGGCTCGGCGGCTGCTGGACCGTACGCCGGTGGATCTGCTGCTGCTGGATCTGCATCTGCCGGATGTGCACGGCTTGCAGTTCGCGCGGTCGCTGCGGGCGGCGGGGCATCAGGCGGACGTGATAGCGGTGACGTCGGCGCGGGATCTGACGGTGGTGCGGGAGGGGGTGTCGTTGGGGGTCGTGCAGTACGTACTGAAGCCGTTCACGTTCGCCACGCTGCGGGATCGGCTGGTGCGGTACGCCGAGTTCCATGCGGCGGTGGGGGAAGCGAGCGGGCAGGACGAGGTGGACCGGGCGTTGGCTTCGCTGCGGGCGCCGTCGCCTGCGGCGCTGCCTAAGGGGTTGAGTGCGCCGACACTTGAGCGGGTGACGGTCGCTCTGCGGGATTCAGGGGAGGGGCTTACGGCCACCGGGTTGGCGGAGGTAGTGGGGATTTCGCGGATTACTGCTCGGCGGTATCTGGAGCATTTGGTGGATGCGGGGCGGGCGGCGAGGGCTCCGCAGTATGGGACTGTGGGGCGGCCTGAGTTGCAGTATCGGTGGGTTAAGGGGGAGTTGGGGCGTTAGGGAGTGGGGGCGTCGAGGGTGGCGGCCCAGGTGCGGACTTCGGCAGCTTCGGTGGGGGCGTTGGCGCGGGTGTAGGCGTCGGCGGCCTGGAGGTAGGCGGCGCGGGCCTCGGCGGGGCGGTGGGCGTCCTCGTGGGCGTGGGCCAGATTCTGCAGGGTCTGTCCCTCGCCGTACCAGTCCTCGAACTCCCGGCAGATCTCCAGGTCCTTGCCATACGCCTCGATCGCCTCCCCCGCCCGGTCCGCATCTTGCAGGGCGGCGCCGAGGTTGTTCCACGCCATGCCCTCACGATGACGGTCCCCGACGGCCTGATACAGATCACGGGCGCGGACGTGAGCCTCGATCGCCTCCTCAGCCCGGCCCGCGTCCCTCAGGGCGGCGCCGAGGCTGGTCCACGCGTCGGCCTCGCCGCGACGCTCCCCGACTGCCTGGTGCAGGTCGCGGGCGTGAATGTGAGCCTCGATCGCCTCCTCCACCCGGCCCGCCTCTTGCAGGGCGATGCCGACGTTGTTCCACGCCAGGGCCTCGCCATGGTGGTCGCCGGTGGCCAGGTACAGTTCGCGGGCGCGGGTGTGGGCCTCGATCGCCTCGTCCGCCTGGCCCGTATGACGCAGGGCGAGGCCGAGGTTGTTCCACGCGTCGGCCTCGCAGTCGCGGTCCCCGACCCGCTGCGCGGCCGCCGCTGCCGCCTGCGCGACGGCGATCCCGTCATCGAAATACCGCCGCCAGTCCAGATACCCGTCCAGGCACAAGGCCAGCCGCACCCCCGCCTCCGCGAACCGCTCCTCCCGTGCCCACCCCACCGCAGCCACCAGACCCGCCCGCTCCCCGTCAAACCACGCCAACGCCCCCGCCCGGTCCCCGAACCGCTCCGGCACCGGCATCCCCGGCAGCCAACGCAACCGGTCATCCGCCTCGTACGCCCACCGGCAGTAGAATCCCAGCACCCGCTCCCGAGCCTCCTCCCCCTCCTCCCGCAACCCCCCATCCCCCGCCACCACACCCACCCCGAACACCCGCACCAAGTCATGCACCCGCCACCACCCACGCCCGCTCCCCCGCTCAACAAGATGGGCACGAGCCAGCGCCTTCAGCTCCCGTACCGGAGGCGTCTCCGCGCCGACCAGTGCGGTGACCACCTCATCACTCACCTCAGGCCCCGGCGCGAGGGCTAGCAGGCGCAGCAACCGCGCCTGGCCGGGCAGGAGACGACGGTAAGAGAGTTCGAAGGCGGCGCGGACGCTGCGCTCACCGTCGTCAAGGTGGTCGAGGCGATCACGGGACTCGGCAAGCTCAGCGACGAGTTCGGTCAGTGGCATCCCCGGGGCTTCCGCCAGCAGAGCGGCCGCAATCTGCAGAGCGAGCGGCAAGTAACCACAAATTCGCGCCAGTTGCCCAGCCGAGTCATAGTCGTCGGCGATCCGGGTGTCGTGCGGATCGGCGATCCGCAGGGCTCGGTCGAGGAGTTCGTCCGCCTCCTCCGGTGTGAGCTGGTCCAGAGACAAGAGCCGTGCCCCCAGTTGAGGTAACCGGTCCCGGGAGGTGACCAGGACATGATGCCTGGAGTCCCCCGGCAGGAGGAGCCGCACCTGATCCGGCGACGAGGCGTTGTCGGCGAGGACCAGCACCGCACCGCGCTCCCGAGCCCGCGTGTCGAGGGTCGACCGGTAGAGGGCCGCCCGCTCGTCTGCCGTGGCGGGGATATGTTCTGAAGGGATACCGAGGGCGCGGAGCAGGGCCTGGAGGGCCCGGTCGGCGGTGACAGGCTCCGGGTCATAGCCGTGCAGGTCGACGAAGAGAACCCCGCCGGGGAACCAGTTCCGCGCGCGGGCCTGGTGGGCGGTCTCGACGGCTAACGCGGTCTTGCCGATGCCGCCGAGGCCGGACACTGCGGCGACGAGGACGGCGGGTGACTGGGAGGAATCGGCCGTGGCCGGATCCAGCGCGGACAACAACGCCGCCGTCTCCGCCGCCCGACCGGTGAACCCAATGGGCTTCGGCGGCAGACCGGCCATCGCCTCGGGTACAGCCGTGGCCCCCTGCTGGATCACGACCTGCACGCCGACCACCTCACGCAGGAAGACCCCACCCCGGAAGTCGGCGTGATCACCGTCGTACCAGGAGCTCCCGCTCCCCGGCGCGTGACGCTCCATGACCTGCGCCACGGCACCGGCAACACCCGAAGGATCGGCGGCGAGCAGGTCGGCAACGGCCTCACCCCACTCCCGCACCGCATCCCGCCGCGCCGGATTCGCTGCCCCCTCCACGATCTCGCCGATAGACGCCCCGGCACGCAGCCCCACCGCCTGCGCCAGCTTCTCCACCGCCCGGCGCCCGGAGTCCCCGCCCGCGCCCTCCACCAGAGCCGCCAGAAGAGCCGAAAGCCACGCCGCTTCCATCCACCCGTCCCCCGCCGTTCCGTACCAGTACGTCAAAGGTAGGGCGTGTTACGGGAGTTCACGCCCCATTCGCGTACCACACCACCTGCGCGGCAAGCCCACCCACGGCGAGCGCCTCCAACCCAGACAAGGCAATGAGTAGCCCACTCCCTCCGGAAGCCCAGAAGACAACCAGCGCGGCCAACGGCACCCCGCAGAACGCCAACAAATCCACCGCCAACTGCACAGCCTTCCGCGACCCCCGCCGCGCATCCCCCCGATGAGCGATCTCCCACCCGAACGCCTGCACCCCACCCACCGGATTGGCCAACTCCGCCAACTTCGGCGCGAGTTCGCTGCGCACATACGCCCCAATCGCGGAGATCTTCTGGTCGTTCACGAGATACGTCCACCCGAGCACGACACACACCGGCGGCAGCGCCAGCAGCATCGACGCCTGCTTGGCCTGCGCGGCGGCGGCGATGACGGCGGCCACGACGGTCAGAGTGACGTAGAGGAGGTTGTCCCTGAACCCGATCCGCGCCTTCTGCTCGTCCTTGATGGCCTGATACTCGGCGAGCAGCAACTGCCCGACGGTGACGTCCTGTTCAGCCACGCGTTTCCCTTCCCCGGCGTACCTTATGAGTGTGCCCGAGACCGTATCCACCGCTCTGGTCCTGACCGCGCTCCCCCTCGAATACGCCGCCGTACGCGTGCACATCGAGGAGCGCCGAGAGCGAACGCATCGCGACGGAACCCGCATCGAGCAAGGCCTTTTGCCCGGTACGGCATGGCAGGTCGCCCTCGCCGAACTGGGCGTGGGCGCCGACCGGGCCGCCGCACTCACCACGCAGCTCATCGACTGGCTGCGCCCGGAGGCCGTGTTCTTCGTAGGTGTCGCCGGCGGCCTGAAGGACGACGTGGAGATCGGGGACGTCGTCGTGGGCACGCAGGTGTACGAGATCCACGGCGGCAAGCAGACGCCGGAAGGCTTCCATGTCCGCCCGAAGTCGTTGCCGGGTTCGCATGCACTGGAGCAGGCGGCCCGTTTCGCGGTCCGCGACATGCCCGACGTACGGCCCCACTTCGCGCCGATCGCTACGGGCGATGTGGTGCTGGCAGATGCCGATTCCGAGATCGCGAAATTCGTCCGCCGGAACTACAACGACGCGGCGGCGATCGAGATGGAGGGCTACGGGGCGACTCAAGCCGCCCATCTGAACGGCCGGTTGGACTCCTTGGTCGTCCGTGGCATCAGCGACCACGCCAACGCAGACAAGCACGTGGCCGACGCTGCCGGTTCACAGCCGCTCGCAGCTAAGCAGGCTGCGGCGGTGATGGTGGCGGTGCTGCGTAGACACGGGCCGCGTGGTTCCTCCGACCAGGAGGGTCCCTATTCGCGCGGGGACGGGGGAGCAACGTACGGCGGAGACCACATCGACTTCAGGGGCGGAACCTTCTATGGCCCCGTCACCGGGAAGAGAACCGAGCAGCGGTAGGGGTACGGCCCACGGCCCGGTTCCGCGCGCCACGGCGACGCTGCCGCTGCGCCCGCCGGGTTTTACGGGGCGGTCGGCGGAACTGGGCCGCCTGCTGCCCCACCTCACGCCGACCGAGGACGACGCTACGGCCCTCCCTCTCCTAATCTTCGCTGTCACTGGCATGGGAGGCATCGGCAAGACGGCGCTGGCGGTTGAGGCCGCGCACCGGGCGCGGGGAAAGGGCTGGTTCCCCGGCGGAACGCTGTTCGTGGACCTGCGCGGTTACGACGACGACCCCGTCACGGCCGATCAGGCGGTGCTGGCTCTGCTGGATGCGCTGGGTGTGCGGGACCGGGACTTGCCGCCGACGACAGAGCGCCAGTACGACACGTATCGCGAGCTGCTCGCCGAACGCCGGGAGCGGACGCTGCTGATCCTGGACAACGCGTCCGATCCGTCGCAGTACTTGCCGCTGCTACCGGGCACGGACTGCCACAGAGTGCTGATCACCTCACGGGACCGTCCGAACGCGTTGTCGATCCGCCTCATCGACCTGGAGACCCTTGACCCAGAGGACTCTGTATCCCTGGTGACGCGAGCCCTGCACAACACCGACGAACGCGACGATCGCGCGGCGCGGGAACCTGACGCGTTACGCGAATTGGCTGACCTGTGCGGCCACTTACCGCTGGCGCTCCAGATCGCCGCGGGGATGCTGCGCCGGCGACGGCATCGAAGCATCGCCTCCTTGGTGACCGAGATCCGGGAGGCTGGGGACCCAACCTCGGTTCTCGACGGTGGCAGTCCCGGGACGGATCTGTATGGGCGCTCGCTCGTTCTGCGACCTGTGCTGGAGACGTCGTACCGACGACTGCCAGCTGACCAGGCCCGACTGCTGCGACTGCTTTGCCTGGCGCCAGGCGTGGAGACGGGGACGGAAGCTATCGCCGCCCTGGCCGACCTCGACATGGAGGCTGCGCTGTCACTGCTGGAGGACCTCGCCGCGACCCATCTCGTCACGCCAGTACGGGGTGTCGACGGTTCGACAGGCGCTATGCGGTGGCGGCTGCATGACTTGGTGCGAGTGTTCGGGGCGGGTGTGGTGGCGGGGGACGCGGGGTTGCGGGAGGAAGAGAAGGCTGCTCGGGAGCGGGTGCTGGGGTTCTACTGCCGGTGGGCGGAGGCGGCCGATGACCGGTTGAAGTGGCTGCCGGGGAGGCGGATGCCAGAGCTGTTCGGGGACCGGGCGGGGGCGTTGGCATGGTTTGACGGGGAACGGGCGGGCCTGGTGGCGGCGGTGGGGTGGGCGCGGGAGGAGCGGTTCGCGGAGGCGGGGGTGCGGCTGGCCTTGTGCCTGGCGGCATATCTGGACTGGCGGCGGTATTTCGATGACGGGATCTCAGTCGCGGATGCGGCGCGGGTGGCTGCGCAGGGGTCCGGGGACCGCTTCCACGAAGCCGGCGCGTGGAACAACCTCGGCCTCGCCATGCAAGAGGTGGGCCGGGAGGGGGAGGCGATCGAGGCCCACACACGCGCCCGCGACCTGTACCGGGCCACCGGAAACCGCGACGACGAGGCCATGGCGTGGAACAACCTTGGCCTCGCCCTGTGGGAGGCGGGCCAAGCAGGGAAAGCAATCGAGGCCCACACCCGGGCCCGCGACCTGTACCAGGCCGCCGGGGAGCGTCGCGGCGAGGCGGACGCGTGGACCAGCCTCGGCAGCGCGCTGCGGCAGGCGGGTCAAGCGGGGGAGGCGATCGAGGCCCACACACGCGCCCGCGACCTGTACCGGGCCACCGGAGACCGCCACCGTGAGGGCCTGGCGTGGTACAACCTCGGCCTCGCCCTGTGGCACACGGGCCGGGTAGAGGAGGCGATCGAGGCGTATGGCAAGGACCTGCAGATCTGCCGGGAGTTCGAGGACTGGTACGGCGAGGGGCACACCCTGCATAATCTCGCCCTCGCCCACGAGGAATCCCACCACCCGGCCGAGGCCCGCTCCGCCTACCTCCAGGCCGCCGACGCCTACACCCGCGCCAACGCCCCCACCGAGGCCGCCCGAGTCCGCAACCGAGCCGCTGAACTCCCGGAGTAGCCCCTGCCCCTCACTCCACCCCCAAATACCCCCGAGCCCCCCGCCAAGGCACCACCGCCCACATCCGCGTCCCACCCCCGGGCTCCCTCGCCTCCCCGAACCCCCACTCCCCCTCACAAGCCCGCACCACGCACCCGAGCACCCGCAACGCCGCCCGCCTCCGCGCATCACAGGCAGCCGCCAGCCGAGGATGAGCGTGCCGGTCGTGCCCCTCGTAGAGAATGACCCGCACCTCCCCATCCCGGCATCGAAGCGACACGTACACCTCACTCCCCGGCGTGAACCGGCAAGCGCAGGCGGCCAGTTCACCAACGACCTGCACCACCGCATCGGTCATGTCGGCGAGCCCATGCGTCTGTAGGACGACCCGCGTGGCCGCCCGGGCAACACGCGGACTGGAAGGCCCGCCAGGCAACGTGAAGCTGTAGGCGAGCGTGTCCGGCGACGGAGGCGGCGCCTGCCAGTCATCGAGGGCGAGCGGGCAGGCGGACACACCGGCAGAGGTGAACGATACGGACATGGTGAGGGACTCCTTCGTACCCAGGCGATTTCAGACGTACGCGATACCGAACAAGCCGCCCACCCGACCGACCCCGGTGGCCTGTCTCCCTGGCGCAGGCCCACCCCTCCCAGGGCAGGAGAACGCGGGCAGGCTCACGCGATGCACTTCCGGCAAGGGCAGCCAGTAAGCGACTCGTCACCGACTGTAGCGCACGAGAGGAGTACACGTACTACCCTTCGCGGAACTCCCTGTTGGACCGATCTGTCATGCCGACGGCAGACTGTCCCCGTCTCACAAGGCCATACGGGAGGGCGGATGCCACCGAGGAGCGCTCCGACGGAGCGTCAGCGACGGCTCGGCACCGAGTTGCGGAGGTTGCGCGTCGCGGCCGGGATCACGACGGAGCAGGCGGCCGCACTGCTGGGGGTGCCGCGCACGAACGTGCCCAACATGGAGTCCGGGCGCTCCGGCATCAGTCCCGAACGCGTACGCACCCTCGCGAGCAACTATGGCTGCACGGACAGCGAGCTCATCCAGGCCCTCGCCACCGTGGCCACCACCGGACGCGAGAAGGGCTGGTGGGAGGCGTACCGCGGTCAACTCCGGGACGATTTCCTGGACATCGCCGAGTTGGAGTGGCACGCCACACGCCTCCGCATCGCCGTCACCGTGCACCTGCCGGGGCTGCTCCAGACCGAGGAACACGCCCGCGCCGTCTTCGAAGCCGTGATCCCGCGCCTGTCCCCCGACGACGTCGACGTCCGGGTCGCCCACCGGATCGACCGGCAGCAGGTACTCGACCGGCCGAGCCCACCGCACCTCGACGTGATCCTCCACGAGGCCGCGCTCCGCATGGAGTTCGGCGGCCCCGCGGTCGCCCGGCGACAACTGGAGCACCTGCTGCACATGTCCGAACGCGAGGCCGTGACCCTACGGGTCATCCCGTTCAAGGCGGGCGGTTTCCCGGGGGCAGGACAGTCCGTCGTCTACGCCGAGGCGTCCGTCCCCCGCCTCGACACCGTGGAGCTGGACAGCACACACGGGCCGGAGTTCATCGACACCGACACCCAACTCGCGAAGTACCGAGCCCAGTTGGACGCCGCCCAGGCCGTTGCGCTCGCCCCCACCGCCACGTACGACTTCATCGCCGCCCTGGCCGACGACCTCTAGGAGCGCCACCATGACCGACGTCACCTGGGAAGACCCCTTCTGCGGGGAAGGCGCCAACTGCTTCCGCATAGGCACCGACCACGAAGGCAACGCCTACATCGCCGTGACCGGCCAGGAAGACCACCCCCTCACCGACTCCCGCGAAGCCCTCCGCGCCCTCATCCTCGACATCAAGGCAGGCAAAGCCGACCACCTGCTCTAGGCGGTCGGCAAGGTCAGCCGTCGTGGGTGCCGGGCGGGTAGACGTCGTTCGTCTCGTTCGACTCGGGCACCTGGTCCGGGGAGTCGAGCATGGCGGAATCGCGCCGCAGACTCCCGCCCCTCACGCGTCCGATTTGCCCTGTTGACCACAACGCACTCGCCTTCGAGCCCCGCGCCCCCCGCCGCCCCCAACCATCGCGAGGCACCAGAAGCTCGCCCCCGCCAAGCCCCGCCAAGCCCCCGCGCATATGCCCCTCTACCTTGCCATTCCCTCCGCACCTCAATCCGCCGCCCTCCCACCCCCGCCCCCGACAGCCACCACAGCCACCCCGACCGTCGATCACCAGCCACCCGAACCCCTGGCCGAAACCGTACGTTCCTACAATCCGTGATCCTGGCCGAACAGACCGTAGTCACCGAAGCCCCGCCCCCCTACGTTGCTCCCGTGCGCCGACCCCCAGCTCTCCCGAACCAGCCAGGCCCTCCCTTCAACGCCCCCGCCGCCCGTCGCCTCAGAGCCGCCCTCAACATGGGGCCCGAGCATGTCGCCTACGGCATGCGGGCCTCGTACGGGATGCCGTACGTCACCCCGGACCTCGTGGTCGCCTGGGAGCGCGGCATGGTCTCGCCGACCAGCCCGGAGCTGACCGCCCTCGCGGGCGTGCTGTGGTGTTCGCCGGGGGAGCTCATCGGGCGGCCGCGGACCCTGCGCGAGCACCGCATCACCCGCGGCCTCGCGCCCGACGACGTCGCCCGCGCCCTGGGCCTGGAGATCCTCGCCTATCTGCGGATGGAGGAGAACAACGACTGGCGCGGCACCGAACGCCAGGCCACCACCCTCGCCGAACTGCTCGAACTCGACCTGCCGGACTTCGTCACCGTCACCGGGCGCGAGCCGCGCCTCGCCGAGCATCTGCGCAGCGCGGTCACCACACGCTGGCAGGCCTACGTCCGCCCGGTCGGCAAGATCGTGCCCCTGGACCGCCGACTCCTGGAGGACGCCCTCCAGGAGCTGCACCGGCAGTACCAGGGGCAGATGATGGCCACACTCAGCTGGGGCGCCAACGGCAGCGGAGGCGACAGCGACAATGGCGCCGGCGCCTCCGGCCAGGAATTCCTCGACCGGATCGTCGATCACTTCTGGACGAACGTCCAGGAGATCACCGGCTAGCCAGACCCCAGAAAGAAACGAGAAACGACCTAGAAGACCGACTCCGCCTCGTCCATCCGATCCTTCGGCACCGTCTTCAGCTCGGTCACCGCCTCCGCCAGCGGCACCATCACGATGTCCGTCCCGCGCAGAGCCGTCATACGACCGAACTCACCCCGGTGCGCCGCCTCCACCGCGTGCCACCCGAACCGCGTCGCGAGCACCCGGTCGTACGCCGTCGGCACGCCACCCCGCTGCACATGACCCAGGATCACCGGCTTGGCCTCCTTGCCGAGCCGGCGCTCCAGCTCGTACGCCAGCGCCGTACCGATGCCCTGGAAGCGCTCGTGGCCGAACTGGTCGATCTCGCCCTTGCCGTAGTCCATGGAGCCCTCGGCGGGGTGCGCGCCCTCGGCCACGCAGATCACCGCGAACTTCTTGCCGCGCGCGAAGCGCGCCTCGACCATCTTCACGAGGTCCGCCGGGTCGAAGGGGCGCTCCGGCAGGCAGATGCCGTGGGCGCCCGCCGCCATTCCGGACTCCAGGGCGATCCAGCCCGCGTGCCGGCCCATGACCTCGACGACCATCACGCGCTGGTGGGACTCGGCGGTCGTCTTGAGGCGGTCCATGGCCTCCGTGGCCACGCCCACCGCCGTGTCGAAGCCGAAGGTCCGGTCCGTCGAGGAGATGTCGTTGTCGATCGTCTTCGGGACGCCGACCACCGGCAGGCCCGCGTCGGACAGCATGCGGGCCGCCGTCAGCGTGCCCTCGCCGCCGATCGGGATCAGCGCGTCGATGCCGAAGTCCGCGACCATGTCCTCGGCCCGCTCGCAGGCCTCGCGCAGACGGTCGCGCTCCAGGCGGGAGGAGCCGAGGATGGTGCCGCCGCGGGCCAGGATGCCGCTCACGCTGTCGAGGTCGAGTGCGCGGTAGCGGCGGTCCAGCAGGCCGGAGTAGCCGTCCTCGAAGCCGATGACCTCGTCGCCGTAGTTGTCGACCGCTCGGTGCACGACCGACCGGATCACTGCGTTCAGGCCAGGGCAGTCGCCGCCTGCGGTCAGAACTCCGATGCGCATCGTGCTGTGTCTCCTGCTCGCTGTGGATACCGGTGAGCCGTGTCCGATTCTTCCACGTCCCACAGTGCGCTGCCGCATCCGGTTTTGACGGGCGCCTTAACCATCGAGAGAGGTATTGTCAAGAGGGTTTCGCTCACCCCGGTGGGCGATTTTTATGACCCCGAGCGGCCCCTCGCCGAGACAGCCGAAACATCCGACGGAACGGAGAGCACGCGTGACCCGCAGTGTGTACGTGACCGGTATCGACCGCGGCGACGGCCGCCAGGTCGTCGAGCTGGGGGTCATGGAACTCCTGACCCGGCAGGTCGACCGGGTGGGTGTCTTCCGGCCCCTCGTGCATCACAGCCCTGATCGCCTGTTCGAGCTGCTACGCGCCCGCTACCGCCTCTCCCAGGACCCGGCCACGGTCTACGGGATGGACTACCACGAGGCGTCCGCCCTCCAGGCCGAACAGGGCACGGACGAGCTGGTCTCGACGCTGGTCGACCGGTTCCATCGCGTCGCGCGGGACTACGACGTCGTCCTCGTCCTCGGCACCGACTTCGCCGACACCCAGGTCCCGGACGAGCTCAACCTCAACGCCCGCCTCGCCAACGAGTTCGGGGCGTCCGTGATCCCCGTCGTGGGCGGCCGCAAGCAGCCGGCCGAGTCCGTGCTCGCCGAGACCCGCAACGCCTACCGCGCCTACGACGGCCTGGGCTGCGACGTCCTCGCGATGGTCACCAACCGGGTCGCCCGCGAGGACCGCGACCTCATAGCCGAGCGCCTCGACGCCTCCCGGCTGCCCGTGCCCTGCTATGTGCTGCCGGACGAGCCCGCCCTCGCCGCGCCGACCGTCTCCCAGATCTCCCACGCCCTCGGCGCCCGGGTGCTCCTCGGCGACGACGCGGGGCTCGCCCGGGACGCGCTGGACTTCGTGTTCGGCGGGGCGATGCTGCCGAACTTCCTCAAGGCGCTGACCCCGGGCTGCCTGGTCGTGACACCGGGCGACCGGGCCGATCTGGTCGTCGGCTCGCTCGCCGCGCACAGCGCCGGCACCCCGCCGATCGCCGGTGTGCTGCTCACCCTCGACGAGGTGCCGAGCGACGACGTCCTGACCCTCGCCGCCCGCCTCGCCCCCGGCACCCCGGTCCTCTCGGTGCCCGGCAACAGCTTCCCCACCGCCGAGCAACTCTTCTCCCTGGAGGGGAAGTTGAGCGCGGTCACGCCACGCAAGGCGGAGACCGCGCTCGGTCTGTTCGAGCGCCATGTCGACACCGGCGACCTGCTCAAGCGGGTCTCCGCGCCGAGCAGCGACCGCGTCACGCCGATGATGTTCGAGCACAAGCTGCTGGAGCGGGCCCGCACCGACAAGCGCCGGGTCGTGCTGCCCGAGGGCACCGAGGCCCGCGTCCTGCACGCCGCCGAGGTGCTGCTGCGCCGCGGGGTCTGCGAGCTGACCCTGCTCGGCCCCGCGGACCAGATCCGCAAGAAGGCCGCCGACCTCGGCATCGACCTGGGCGACGCCCAGCTGATCGACCCCGCCACTTCCGAGCTGCGCGACTCCTTCGCCGACAAGTACGCCGGCTTCCGCGCCCACAAGGGCGTGACGGTGGAGCTGGCGTACGACGTCGTCAGCGATGTGAACTACTTCGGGACCCTGATGGTCCAGGAGGGGCTCGCGGACGGCATGGTGTCCGGCTCCGTGCACTCGACCGCGGCCACCATCCGGCCGGCGTTCGAGATCATCAAGACCAAGCCGGACGCCGACATCGTCTCGTCCGTCTTCTTCATGTGCCTCGCCGACAAGGTGCTGGTGTACGGCGACTGCGCCGTGAACCCCGACCCGAACGCCGAGCAACTGGCCGACATCGCCATCCAGTCGGCCGCGACCGCCGAGCAGTTCGGCGTGGAGCCGCGGATCGCGATGCTGTCGTACTCCACGGGTACGTCCGGCTCGGGCGCCGACGTCGACAAGGTGCGCGAGGCGACCGAGCTGGTGCGGCTGCGGCGGCCGGACCTGAAGATCGAGGGGCCCATCCAGTACGACGCCGCCGTCGAGCCGTCCGTCGCCGCCACCAAGCTGCCGGAGTCCGAAGTCGCCGGCCAGGCCAGCGTGTTGATCTTCCCCGACCTCAACACCGGCAACAACACCTACAAGGCCGTGCAGCGTTCGGCCGGCGCGATCGCCGTCGGCCCGGTCCTCCAGGGGCTGCGCAAGCCGGTCAACGACCTGTCCCGGGGCGCGCTCGTCCAGGACATCGTCAACACCGTCGCCATCACGGCGATCCAGGCCCAGTCCCCCACCGAGAAGGCGTCCCAGCAGTGAGTCCCTCCCGCGTCCTCGTCCTCAACTCCGGCTCCTCGTCGGTGAAGTACCAGCTGCTCGACATGAGCGACAGCAGCCGGCTGGCCGTGGGGCTCGTCGAGCGGATCGGCGAGGAGACCTCCCGGCTCAAGCACACGCACGTCGAGTCCGGCGCCACCCGCGAGTGGTCCGGGCCGATCCGCGACCACGAGGCCGCGCTGAAGGCCGTGGCGGAGGAGCTGGCCAAGGACGGGCTGGGGCTCGACTCCCCCGAGCTGGCCGCCATCGGGCACCGGGTCGTGCACGGCGGGCAGAGCTTCACCGCCCCGACCGTCGTCGACGACACCGTGCTCGCCGAGATCGAGCGGCTGATCCCAGTCGCCCCGCTGCACAACCCCGCCAACCTGACCGGCATCCGCACCGCGCAGACGCTCCGCCCCGACCTGCCGCAGGTCGCCGTCTTCGACACCGCCTTCCACACCACGATGCCGGAGTCGGCCGCCCGCTACGCCATCGACACCGCGACCGCCGACGCGCACCGCGTGCGGCGCTACGGCTTCCACGGCACCTCGCACGCGTACGTCTCCCGGGCGACGGCGAAGCTGCTGGGCAAGGCCCCCGAGGACGTGAACGTCATCGTGCTGCACCTCGGGAACGGGGCCTCCGCCTCGGCGGTCCGCGGGGGCCGGTGCGTGGACACCTCCATGGGGCTGACGCCATTGGAGGGACTGGTGATGGGTACGCGTTCCGGTGACCTGGATCCGGCCGTCATCTTCCATTTGGCGCGGGTTGGCGGAATGTCCATCGACGAGATCGACACTCTTCTCAACAAGAAGAGCGGTCTCATCGGGCTGTGCGGCGACAACGACATGCGCGAGATCCGCCGCCGGGTGGACGAGGGTGACGAGGAGGCGCAACTCGCCTTCGACATCTACATTCACCGTTTGAAGAAGTACATCGGCGCCTATTACGCCGTGCTCGGCCGGGTCGACGCGGTCGCCTTCACAGCGGGAGTCGGCGAGAACGCGAGTCCGGTGCGGGAGGCTGCGGTGGCGGGCCTGGACGAGCTGGGCCTGGCGGTGGACAGCGAGCTGAACGCCGTACGCGGTGACCGGCCGCGGCTGATCTCTCCGGAGTACGCGCGCGTGGCCGTCGCCGTGATACCGACCGACGAAGAACTGGAGATCGCCACTCAGACCTACGCACTGGTCGGAAGAAATACACAGCAGTAACACGCCTGAGCGCATTGCCGCCCATTTGTATCTTCCGCCAGACGGAATATTCCGCGGCGAAACAAACCGATAGGATCGTCCCATGCGCCGTTCGAAAATCGTCTGTACTCTCGGCCCCGCGGTCGACTCCCACGAAATGCTCGTGTCCCTGATCGAAGCCGGCATGAACGTGGCCCGCTTCAACTTCAGCCACGGCAGCCACGCCGAGCACCAGGGCCGGTACGACCGCGTCCGTGCCGCGGCCAAGGAGACCGGCAAGGCCATCGGTGTCCTCGCCGACCTCCAGGGCCCGAAGATCCGGCTGGAGACCTTCGCCGAGGGCCCGGTGGAGCTGGAGCGCGGTGACGAGTTCGTCATCACCGTCGAGGACGTCCCCGGCGACAAGACCATCTGCGGGACGACCTACAAGGGCCTGCCCGGTGACGTCTCCCGGGGCGACCAGATCCTCATCAACGACGGCAACGTCGAGCTGAAGGTCCTGGACGTCGACGGCCCACGGGTCAAGACGATCGTCATCGAGGGCGGTGTCGTCTCCGATCACAAGGGCATCAACCTGCCCGGCGCGGCGGTGAACGTCCCCGCGCTGTCCGAGAAGGACGTCGAGGACCTCCGCTTCGCGCTGCGCATGGGCTGCGACATGGTCGCGCTGTCGTTCGTCCGGGACGCCAAGGACGTGGCCGACGTCCACAAGGTGATGGACGAGGAGGGCCGCCGGGTCCCCGTCATCGCCAAGGTGGAGAAGCCGCAGGCGGTGGACAACATGGAGGACGTCGTGATGGCGTTCGACGCCGTGATGGTCGCCCGTGGTGACCTCGCCGTCGAGTACCCGCTCGAGAAGGTCCCGATGGTGCAGAAGCGGCTCATCGAGCTGTGCCGTCGCAACGCCAAGCCGGTGATCGTGGCGACCCAGATGATGGAGTCGATGATCACCAACTCCCGCCCCACCCGCGCCGAGGCCTCCGACGTGGCCAACGCGATCCTGGACGGCGCGGACGCGGTCATGCTGTCGGCGGAGTCCTCGGTGGGCGCGTACCCGATCGAGACCGTCAAGACGATGTCGAAGATCGTCCAGGCGGCCGAGCAGGAGCTGCTCTCCAAGGGCCTGCAGCCCCTCGTCCCGGGCAAGAAGCCGCGCACGCAGGGTGGTTCGGTCGCCCGCGCCGCCTGCGAGATCGCGGACTTCCTGGGCGGCCGGGGCCTGGTGGCCTTCACGCAGTCCGGCGACACGGCCCGCCGGCTGTCGCGCTACCGCGCCCAGCAGCCCATCATCGCCTTCACCACCGACGAGAACACCCGCAACCAGCTCACCCTCAGCTGGGGCGTGGAGTCGCACGTGGTGCCGTTCGTGAACACCACGGACGAGATGGTCGACATGGTCGACCAGGAGATCGCCAAGATCAACCGCTTCAACCCGGGCGAGATCGTCATCATCACGGCCGGCTCGCCCCCCGGCGTCCCCGGCACCACCAACATGCTCCGCGTCCACCACATCGCGGGCGGCGGCACCAACTGACGCAGCCACCAAGGCTCTTGTACGACGCTGAGGGCGCCCCCTGCGACAGGGGGCGCCCTCAGCGCTTGTGCGGCTCCCGAACGGGCTTACGGGGGCGCTCAGTCGATGTACTGATGCAGCCCGGGTATGTGCAGGGTGCCGCCGAACTGGCCGGCCTGCACGACCTTCACCTTGGTGAAGTAGATCAGCGGGATGTTCAGCGGCGGCGGGTTGTCCGGGTCGAACGTGATCGGGATCAGGCCCAGCAGGTTGCCGGAGATGGACTCCGTGTACATCACCGTCTGGCCGTCCCGGATGGTCGACGTCGTGCCCTTGCCGGCCTGCACGTGGTAGGTCTTGCCGGACTGCTCGTCCTTGACCGTCTGGTGCAGGTCGCCGATGTCGGTGCCGTCGGAGATGACGTACTTCAGCACCTTCTTCTTGGTGCCGTTGGCCGTCTTCACCTCGACGATGCCCTTGTAGTCGGCGCCCTTCAGCAGCAGCGAGCTGGCGTTCAGGTACCAGGGGTCGTCGGGCAGCGGCACGTTGTTGTCGACACCGCCCTCCGCGTCCGTGGCGACCGGGCAGTCGTCCGGGTCCGTGGTGGAGCTCGCGGACGGCGACGGGCCGGCGGTGGCCTCCTCGGCCGCCTCCTTCACCGCGTCGGTGGTGTCCTCGGCCGCCTTGGTCGCCTTGTCGGTCGTGTCCTTGACCGTGTCGGTGACCTTCTCGGTGGTGTCCTTGACGGCGTCGCCCGCGTCGTCCTTGGTGTCACCGGAGCCCTTGTCGTCGCTCGCCGAGGCCGAGGGCGACGCGGACGGCGTCGGGCTGGCGCTCGCGGACGGCGTCGCGCTCTCGCCACCCGTGAAGATGCCGGTGATGGCGTCGCCTATCTGGTCCAGCACATTGCCGCTGCTCTCGGAGGCCGAGGGCGTGGGCGTAGCCGTGGAGCCCGACTGCGGCGCGCTCGAGGGGGACGCGGACGGCGTGGGCGTGGCCTCGTCGTCGGAACCTGAATCCGACGAAGAGCCGCCCGAGGAACCGGAGTCCGAGGAGCCGGAGCCCGCGTCCTTCGTCTCGGAGGCCGAAGGGGTCGGCGTCGCCTCGTCCTTGGAGTCGCTCGGGCTCGCGGACGGCGTGGCCGACGCGGACGCGCCGTCCGCCAGGGCCGCGACGCAGTCCTTGTACTCGTCCGCCGTAAGGCTCTTGGCGGCGGGCTGGTCCTCGGCGTTGGCGAGCGTCGGCGTGAACCCCATCCCCATGAGGACCGCCGTCGGCATCGCCGCCAGGGCTATCGCCTTGCCTGCCGGCATGTGGAACCGGGTGAACAGCGGCTTCTTGGGTGCCGCGTGGCGCGGCCCGGTTCTCACACGGGACTCGTCCACATCAGTCCCGTGGGTCACCTCGTCAGCCGGCACTGTGCCTCCCGTTCGCCCCGTTCGCCGGGCTCGTTCCTGACAGATCGTTCGGCTCACCGAAGTCGTGCGCGTCCTTCGAGAGCGTGGGGACCGCGCCCTGGGGCGCGTCGCTCTCTTCCGCCCTGGCCTCCGGGACCGGCTGCGCCTCGGGCGCCTCGCCCGGCACCCACGCCACGGCCATCGCTCCGCCGACGAGGGCGAAGAGGAAGCCGATGAGGAAGCCGCCGAGGTTCGAGACCGGGATGGACACCAGGGCCAGCAGGATCGCCGCGACGCCCGCGAAGGTGCGGACGTGCTTCTGGAACCAGAGGCTGACGCCGAGGACGACCAGCAGCACGCCGATGATCAGGGATCCCGCGCCCGCGGTGGTGGCCATCGCCAGCGTCAGATGGCCGATCTGGAGGTTTGCGTACGGGAAGTAGGCGATGGGGAGTCCGCCGAGGATGACGAACAGGCCGGCCCAGAACGGCCGGTCACCCCGCCAGCCGCGGAACTTCCGCTTGGCGACCCGGAGGTAGTGCTCATCGCGGCCGGGTACGGCAGGAGTCTCGGCGCTCATGGAAAACAGCTCCCTGTCACGGCGTTGCTGTGGTGGTGAGTTGTGCGTCGTGCGGCCGCTTGTGGAGAAGGTGCGAACAGCCGCCGGAGAGTGGACGGGCGGGGGCGCCACCGGCTCCCCCGCCCGTCAGCGAGTGCTTAGTAGCACTCCTTGACACCCGTCGCCAGCGACATCTTCAGGCCGCTGAGCTTGAAGGTTCCGGCGGTGGTCGCCCACGCCGTCTGCTTCACGCCGGTCAGCGTGACCGAGTCGGCCTGCTGCGCGAACCCGTACGGGTTGGTGGTGTCGCCCTTGGCGATACCCGGGCCCTTGGCCGCGTCCTTGGCCGCAACACCGATGTCGATGCCGTGGAAGGTGGCGTCGGCGCTGAGGTCCGCGACGTCGATGTACAGGTTCTCGGCCTCGACCGGGGTGTCGCCACCGCCGGCCTTCAGGATGAGGCTGACCGAACCGAGCAGCGGGATGTCAGGGGTGACAACCGACTGGCACAGGTTCTTGATGGTCGCGGACTTGAAGCCCGAGACCGCGACCGGGTGGGCCGTCTTCTGGCCGCTCATGGTGTAACCCGAGTCAATGGCTCCGTACTGGACGAAGCCCTTGCCGTCGAGCTGGTCGGTCGTCACCTTGAACGACTGACCCGACACGCTGAACGACGCGGCGAGAGCGCCCTGCGCGAGGGCGACACCTATCGCTGCCGTGGCGGCCACGCTGGGCACCATCACGACGGCGAACCGCTTCCATCTGGTCCCGCCACGCACCTGGGACTCCATATTTCCTCCTTCTCGGACGTACATCTCCTGACCCTGACTGCCCCTGTCGAACAAGACGGCTCAGCCGGGCAGGGATGGGAGAAGTGCTACGTCCTCGGGAAGGGGAGCGCCCGTACTCAGGCGCGAACCGCGCACCGATCACCGGCGATCACCCCCGAGCGACAACCACTGGTCGCGCCTGACGCACATCACGCACAACCTGGACAGGCTTCGCCGGGTGGGCGAAGACCCCCCTGTCCAAGAGTCGGCGCCACTGCCGCCGGCTCTGCTCGGTGGGGACCCAGGAGTTCCCGCGTGCCCGACCGGCTGTCGGGGTACGGGGAATGGACCGAGCGTCGCCGATCGTGGTGCATTCTCGCCGCCCGCACAAGGGGCTTCGTTACTCGGTAGTAACGGCCGGATAACCGAACAACGACCCACTGGTCTCGGCCGACGACTCCGGGTAGCTCCGAGGGGCTGGACAAAGACGTTGACGGATGGACAAAAACCGACAGAACAACGTCCAGAACTTACTTGCAGTAACAGCGGCCGCGATTACCAAGTTTTGGTAAAGCGCGGCCGCAGTGACGCTCCATCGGCAAATCTTTCACTCGGGCACCACATGCCCGGGTGTTTAGCGGCTGCTCAGAACGGGGGCCTCGCCCCGGTCAGAACAGCGCCCGCGCGAGCGCCCGGCGCGCCGCGATCACCCGCGGGTCATCGGGCCCGACGACCTCGAAGAGCTCCAACAGCCGCACACGTACGGCGTTCCGGTCGTCACCGGCGGTGCGCTGCACGGTCTCGATGAGCCGCCCGAAGGCGTCCTCCACATGACCGCCGACCAGATCGAGATCGGCCGCGGCGACCTGCGCCTGCGCATCGGCCGGCTTCGCTGCGGCTTCCTGGCGCACCTGCTGCGGGTCGAGCCCCTGCACCCGGTGCAGCAACTCGGCCTGGGCGAGGCCGAGTTTGGCCTCCGTGTTGCCCGGGTCGTCGCTCAGTACGTTCTTGTACGCCTGGACGGCACCGCCGAAGTCGCCCGCGTCCAGGGCCTGTACGGCGGCCTCCAGGAGGGCGTCGTAGGGCCCGGCGGGAACGGCCGGGGCGGCGGCGCCCTGGGCGGCACCGGGGGCGGCGTCGGGGTCGACGGTGAGGCCGGTCAGCCCGAAGCGCTGCTCGGCGACCTGCACCAGCTGGTCCAGGGTCTGCTGGATCTGCTCCTTGCCGGCGGCGCCCTGGAAGAGCGGCAGCGCCTGCCCGGCGACGACGGCGAACACAGCCGGGATGCCCTGCACCCCGAACTGCTGCATCAGCATCTGGTTGGCGTCGACGTCGATCTTGGCGAGGAGGAGGCGGCCGTTGTACTCGACGACGAGCTGCTCGAGGACCGGGCTCAGCTGCTTGCAGGGCTCGCACCACTCGGCCCAGAAGTCGATGACGACGGGCACTTCGGTGGAGCGCTGCAGGACGTCCCGCTCGAACCCGGCCTCGTCGACGTCGATGACGAGATCGGCGGGCGACACGGCCCCCGGGCCCCCGCCCTGCCGCGCGGCCTCGGCCCGCGCCTGCTCCGCCTTCGCCTTGGCCTCTTGGGCCGCCTTCACCGCGGCGAGGTCGACGACTCCGCTCATGGACATGTTCCGTGGCTGCATGCGCCTATCCTCCCCCGTTCGCGCGCGTAGGTGAAAAGCATGATGAAAGCCGGTCAGGCTCTGCACCGGTTCTGTGGCGCCCAGTACCGGTCCTGCGATGTGCGACGCCGGGTCCCCACCCCACGCCAGTGGTTTCGCTACGAGTCGTAGCGTAATGGCACTGAGTGCCTTCTGACGACTGCCTTCCGGTGATCTCCCTCACGGCTTCACAGGAATCGGCAGTTATGGTCGGGGGATGCAGAGCCCCCCTCCCGTCCCACGCGCCACAGGACGCCCCCGCTCCGCCGCCGCGGACGCCGCGATCCTGGCGGCGACGCGGGAGGCGCTGGTGGAGCTGGGCTGGTCCAAGCTCACGCTGGGAGACGTGGCGACGCGGGCGGCGGTTGCGAAGACGACGATCTACCGCCGCTGGCCGGGCAAGAACGAGCTGGTGGTGGACGCCGTGGCCGAGCTCTTCGACGAACTGCGCATGCCCGACCGCGGCACGCTGGCCGCCGACATCGAGGGCGTGGTCCTCCAGTTCGCGGCGATCCTGGCGCGTCCGGAGGCGAAGAGCGGACTGATGGCGGTGGTGGCGGAGTCGACCCGCGACGACGCACTGCGCGAACGCATCCGCGCCTCGATCGTCGACCGCCAGAAGCGCCTGGTCCTGGAGGGCCGCGCGCGAGCCCAGACACGCGGCGAACTCCCCCCGGAGTCCGACCCCGAGGAGGCCGCCCGCACGGTCGACCTGATCTTCGACGTGGTGGCGGGCGCGGTGGTCCACCGCACGCTGGTGAGCGCGGAACCGGCGGACGAGGAGTGGGTACGGGGGTTCACGCGGGTGTTGCTGCTGGGGTTGACGGGGGCGTCACAGACGGCGTGACACCCCGGCGCCTCTCCGTCAGAACCCGGCGGGCTCCGTGTACACCCCCCACTCGTCCCGCAGCACCCCGCAGATCTCGCCCAGCGTCGCCTCGGCCCGCACCGCGTCCAGCATCGGCTCGATCATGTTGGACCCGTCGCGCGCGGCGGCGAGCAGGGCATCCAGCGCCACCCGCACCGCGGCGTCGTTCCGCGCCGCCTTACGGCTGCCCAGCACCCGCACCTGCTCCCGCTCGACCTCGTGGGAGACCCGCAGGATCTCCAGATCCCCCGTGACGGAGCCGTGATGGACGTTGACGCCCACCACCCTCTTCTCCCCCTTCTCCAGGGCCTGCTGGTACCGGAACGCGGACTCGGCGATCTCGCCGGTGAACCAGCCGTCCTCGATCCCGCGCAGGATCCCGGACGTGACGGGCCCGATGGGGTGCCGCCCGTCGGGGTGCGCCCGCAGCCCCCGTTCCTTGATCTGCTCGAAGATCCGCTCGGCGTCGGCCTCGATGCGATCGGTGAGCTGCTCGACGTACCAGGAACCACCCAGCGGATCGGCGACGTTGGCGACCCCGGTCTCCTCCATGAGCACCTGCTGGGTCCGCAAGGCGATCTCGGCGGCCTGCTCACTGGGCAGCGCGAGGGTCTCGTCGAGGGCGTTGGTGTGCAGGGAGTTGGTGCCGCCAAGGACGGCGGCGAGCGCCTCGACAGCGGTCCGCACCACATTGTTGTAAGGCTGCTGGGCGGTCAGCGACACACCGGCGGTCTGCGTATGGAACCGCAACCACTGAGCCTTCTCGGAGCGGGCCCCGTACACGTCCCGCATCCACCGAGCCCAAATCCGCCTCGCCGCCCGGAACTTGGCGATCTCCTCGAAGAAATCGACGTGGGCGTCGAAGAAGAAGGACAGCCCAGGGGCGAACACCTCCACGTCGAGCCCGCGCGAGAGCCCCAACTCCACGTACCCGAACCCGTCGGCGAGGGTGTAGGCGAGCTCCTGGGCGGCGGTAGAACCGGCTTCCCGAATGTGGTACCCGGACACGGAGAGAGGCTTGTAGGCAGGAATGCCCGCGGCGCAGTACTCCATCAGGTCCCCGATGAGCCGCAGATGGGGCTCGGGCTGGAAGAGCCACTCCTTCTGGGCGATGTACTCCTTGAAGATGTCGGTCTGGAGCGTGCCGTTGAGCACCCCGGGATCGACCCCCTGCCGCTCGGCGGCAACGAGATACATACAGAAGACAGGAACGGCAGGCCCACTGATGGTCATGGAGGTGGTGACGTCCCCGAGCGGGATGTCCTTGAACAGCACCTCCATGTCGGCGGCGGAGTCGATGGCGACCCCGCAGTGCCCGACCTCCCCGAGAGACCGCGGATCATCGGAGTCCCGCCCCATGAGGGTAGGCATGTCAAAGGCGACGGACAGCCCTCCACCCCCGTTCGCGAGGATCATCTTGTACCGCTCATTGGTCTGCTCGGCGTTCCCGAACCCCGCGAACTGCCGGATGGTCCACGTCCGCCCCCGATACCCGGTCGCATAGAGCCCCCGGGTGAACGGAAACTCCCCCGGCCACCCGATCCGCTCGAACCCCTCGTAACGATCCCCCGCCCGAGGCCCGTACACCGGCTCCACGGCATCCCCCGAGAGCGTGGTGAAGTCGGCCTCCCGCTTACGAGAACCGTCATACCGGGCCTGCCACCGACGGCGGCCCTCTTCGATGGCGTCAGCGTCCATACTCCAAATTTACTAGGACGTCCTAGTAAATGTCGACGGCGACCCACCCGTTACTCTCGACGGCATGAAAAAGAGCGTCCTGACCCGTTACCGGGTGATGGCCTACGTCACCGCCGTGCTGCTCATCCTGCTGACGATCGGCGTGATCGGGAAGCGGGTGCTGGGCCTGGACGGGTTCGACGCCTTCGTCACCGGTGTCGGTATCGCCCACGGCTGGCTGTACGTGCTCTACCTGGTCTTCGCGTTCGACCTGGGCACCAAGGCGAAGATGCCGCTGGGCCGCCTCGCCTGGGTCCTGCTGGCCGGCACGGTCCCGACGGCCGCCTTCTTCGTGGAGCGCAAGGTGACCCGTGAGGTCACGCCGCTCATCACCGAGAACGCACCCGCCAAGACCGCCGCGGCGTGAGCCTCACTCCGTGATGAAGTCGCTGCGCCGAGGCGCGCCGCGTAGGCGAAGTCGATCCTCCAGTTGCAGAACTTGGAGAAGGTCGCCGCGATCCCTCGCCGCCGGATCGATCATGCACAGGGAAGATCACCTTCAGGTGCGAGCAGCCCGCGCACGTTGACCCGCGAAGGTCAGTCCTCGTCGAAGTCGTTCGCCGCCACCCGCAGGGGTCTCAGCATCGCGAAGATCTCGCCGCATTCCTCCGCGTCGTACACGCCGAGGCCGAAGTCCATGGCCATGAGGTCGCGGGTCGCGGCCTCCACGACCTCGCGGCCCTTGTCCGTGATGACGGCGAGCGTGCCGCGGCCGTCGTTGGGGTTGGGCTTCTTGTCGACCAGGCCGGACTTCACCAGGCGGTCCACCGTGTTCGTCACCGACGTCGGATGCACCATCAGACGTTCCCCGATCTTGGACATGGTCAGCTCGCCGGCCTTGGAGAAGGTGAGCAGGACCAGCGCCTCGTAGCGCGCGAAGGTCAGTCCGTACGGTTTGACCACCGCGTCGACCTCGGCCAACAGGATCTGGTGGGCCCGCATGATCGAGGTGATCGCGGCCATCGACGGCACGTTTCCCCAGCGCTGCTTCCAGAGCTCGTCGGCGCGGGCGATGGGATCGAAGGGGAGACTGAGGGGCTTCGGCACGCCACTGACCTTACCGGCCGGTCACATCGTGGTCAGCCCCGTCTTGGCATTCGGTCGGGCCGTCGCCTCCCCACCCGTCCGCCGCGCCTCCGCCGCCAGCAGCGCACACCCCACCGCCCCCACCACCCCGGCCCCCGCCACCGTCCACGCCACCCCCGCGAACTCCGCCACGACCCCCGCCAGCGCCATCCCCACCCCCTGGATCGTCATCAGCCCGGCCGTGAGCAGCGTCATCGCCCGCCCCCGCAACCCCTCCGGCACCGCCCGCACGAACCACTGGTCCAGGCCCAGCGTGTACGCCGACCCGGCGCCCGAGAGGAAGAGGAGGAGCAGCGACACCGCCGGCCCCGGCCGCAGGGCGTAACCCACGTACGGCAGCAGCGTCACGCACACCAGCGGCAGCGCGACCCGTTCCCGCGCCGCCGGCCGCAGCCGTGCCCCCGCCCACAGCTCGCCCGCGATCGTCCCCACCGGCAGCGCGCACATCAGCAGCCCCAGCCCCACCGAACCGGCGCCCAGCTCGTCCGCGTACGGCGCCGCCAGCGCCTCCGGCACCACCGCGAACATCGGCGGCACCCAGAACAGGAACAGCAGCACCCTCACCCTGCGGTCCGCCAGCACCTGCCGCGCACCCCTCAGCGAATCCGCCACCAGCGCGTTCCCGCCCGCCGCCGCCCGCGCGGGCCGCCGCCGCGTCCCGAACCGCAGCAGCCCCGCCGACGCACAGAACGTGACCACCGTGATCAGCAGAGCGTGCCGCGGCGATACGACGGTCAGCAGCACCCCGCCGACGCCGTACCCGGCGAGCAGCGCACCCTGCGACACGATCCGCAGCAGCGAACGCCCCAGCACGAACAGATCCCCGTCCCCGAGGATGTCCGCCAGCGTCGCCATCCGCGTCCCCGCGAACACCGGCGACACCACGGCCAACGCGCACCGCAGCCCGAGCAGCACCCCGATCTGCGCGCCCGGCAGCGTCATCGGCAGCACACACGCCGCGCACACCAGGTCGCACAGCACCAGCACCCGCCGGGCCGGGAAACGGTCGGCGACCCCGGCGAGAAGGGTGCCGCCGACGACGTACGGCAGGAATCCGAGCGCGAACGCCAGCGCGCTGAGGAGAGGCGAGCCGGTCAGGTCGTAGACGAGGACGGACAGCGAGATCTCGGCCACCACCACGCCCAGCAGTGCCAGCAGGTGCGCGGCGAAGACCGCGCGGAACTCGCGTACGGCGAAGACGCGGGCGTAACCGGTGGGCGGGGCGCTGAGGGTGTCCGTCATGGGCAGAGCGTGGCCCTTCGCCGCTCCCGCCCCCTAGAGTTTCGGCACCAGCCGAATCTTCCGGCGCCGGCAGAGAGGCCCCATGCCGTCACACCTGCACTTCGGGGAGGAGGACTTCCTCCGCTGCCGCTTCGCCCTGTCGCCATTGTGGGAGACGCAGGACGCGGTCCGTACCCTCAAGCGGTCCGACCGGCACGGCTATCACGCGCCCTGGCTGCGGCGCATCCGCGACGCCGCCGCCACGCTCGACCTCACCCCTCTCTGGCTGCTGATGCCCCGCCGCGGACACTCCCCGGACTGGCTGTGCCCACCGCCCACCGGGCCGGCCGCCACCTTCGAGGAGGAGATCGCCGCGGTCCGCGCCGCCGATCCCAAGGCCGCCCGCGAGGACACCGCCAAGTCGCTCGCGGACACCCCGGGTGCGCTGGAGTCGCCGTACGCCCGAGCCTGGCTGGCAGATCCTGCGCGGATGGTGCGGGAGCTGGCGGACGCCCTGGAGGAGGTCTGGCACCGGCTCATCGCACCGGACTGGCCCCGGCTGCGCGCCCTGCTGGAGGCGGACGTGGCGTTCCACTCCCGGCGGCTGGCCGAGGTGGGGCTCGGCGGGCTGCTGCCGGAGATCAACCCGCGGTGCGGCTGGGACGCGGGCACGCTGACCATCGAGACCAACGGCCGGCACGAGCGGCACCTGGCCGGTCAGGGCCTGGTCCTGATGCCCAGCGTCTTCGTCTGGCCGGACGTGATCAGCGGCTTCGACCCACCCTGGCAACCGATGCTGGTCTATCCGGCACGAGGCATCGGCGGCCTGTGGACAACCCCCACCGACCGCACCCCGGACGCCCTCGTACGCCTCCTGGGCCGCGGCCGAGCAACAGTCCTGACGGCCCTGGACGAACCCGCCACGACCACAGCCCTGGCCCACCGCCTGGGCCTGGCCCCGTCATCGGTGTCGGCACACCTGACGATCCTGCGCGAGTCAGGCCTACTCACGTCACGCCGCTACGGCCACCAGGTCCTCTACGAACGAACCCCACTGGGCATCGCCCTGACTGCAACGCCCTAAAGGGGCGCGGGGAACTGCGCGACCAACCACGACAAGCCCGCACCCGACACACCACCCTCCGCCCCGAGCTCTTAGTCGATGACAAACCCACCCCACATGTAACGATTGGCGACAAAACGCCTCCAAACAGTCACCCTTGCGCAAGGGAGCAGCATGCCCCGGCTGACCCAAACCCTCGCCGCCCTCACCCTCCTCACCCTGATCACCGCCTGCTCACCCACCCCCGACCTCGACGAAGCCTCCGTCGCCGGGGCAAGCCCGGATGCCAACTCCCCGTTCTGGGTGGACCCGGCCAGCCCCGCCGCCGAGCAGATCGAACTGTGGCGGCGGGACGGACGTACCGCGGACGCCGCGCTGCTCCAGAAGATCGCCGATCAGCCCGCCGCGCTGTGGCCGGCCGGCGAGATCGACCCCGCCCCCACCGTGCGGGCGGCGACCACGGCGGCGAAGGCCGCCGACCGCACCGCCCTCTTCGTGGCGTACAACATCCCGCACCGCGACTGCGGCCAGCACTCGGCGGGCGGGGCCGCCGACGCGGACGCCTACCGGGCCTGGATCGGGAAGTTCGCCGACGCGCTGGGCGACGCCAAGGCGCTGGTCGTGCTGGAGCCGGACGCCGTCGCGCACCTCGTGGACGGGTGCACGCCCGGCGAGTACCACGCGGAGCGCGAGGAGTTGCTGGGCGAGGCGATCGCCCGGCTCAAGCAGCAGCCGAACACCAAGGTGTACCTGGACGCGGGCAACCCGTCGTGGATCAAGGACCCGGGGAAGCTGGTCGAGCCGCTGAAGCGGGCCGGGGTGGAGCAGGCGGACGGGTTCTCGCTGAACGTCTCCAACTTCCAGACGGACGCCGTCACCAAGAAGTACGGCGTCCGGCTGTCCGGGGAGCTCGGCGGCAAGCACTTCGTCATCGACTCCAGCCGCAACGGCAACGGGCCGCTGCCGGGCGCGTGGTGCAACCCGCCCGGCAGGGCCCTGGGCACCCGGCCGACCACGAAGACCGACGAGCCCGCCCTCGACGCCTACCTCTGGGTCAAGCGGCCCGGCGAGTCGGACGGCACCTGTGAGGGCGGTCCGGACGCCGGGCAGTGGTGGCCGGAGTACGCCCTGGGCCTCGCGCGCAACGCCCAGGGATCGTAAGTCGCTTCCAGGTCACTTCACCTGGATCCACTTCCCCTCCGACGGCGTGCCGTCCGCGTCCGTCACGAACAGCATGTACCAGCCCGGCGGGACCAGGGTCCGGTCCTTCGGCACCTCCACCGTCACCGCGTGCGCGCCCTTGGTCAGGCCCAGTTCGATGGAGCGCTGCTCGACGTCGGTGGTGTGGGTGACCGCGCTCGGCCGCATCAGCCGGGCCTTGGCGATCCGGTCGGGGTGGTCGGTGCCGTAAGTCACGCGGTGGTTGTCGGGGAGGGTCCGCGAACCGTCCCTCAGCGTCGGCCGGTTGGCGGCGTTGCGGTGCAGGGAGGGCGGTGTGAAGACCTCCATGCGCTGCTCGAAGTGGCCCAGCTTGGTGTTCTGCTGGTCGTCGAAGAGCGGGTCGGAGCCGAAGGTGGCGACCCGGCCGTCGGGCAACAGCAGCGCCTCGGAGTGGTAGTTGCGGCCGACCGTCGGGGCGGCAGCCTCGCGGAAGACGTTCTTCTTGGGGTCGTAGAACTGCGCCTTGAGGATGTTGCTGGCGCTGCGGCCGCGGTAGTCCTCGGAGCCGTTCGAGGTGAAGACGGTGTCGTCCGGCATGATCACACTGTTCAAGTACCGGGTCCCCTGGGGCAGGTTGGGGCCGTCCTTGAAGACGGGGTTGTCCTCCTTGAGGTCGACGACCGCGGTGCGCGGGGTCGACTTCTTGGACTCGCCGACGCCTCCGCCGCCGAGGATCATCACCTTCTGGTCCTGCGCGGGCGGCAGCAGCAGGGAGGCCGAGGTCTCCGTCTCCTCGGGGTCGCGCAGGCCCGGGACCTTCTCGAAGGTGTTGGTCTTCAGGTCCCACAGGCCCGGCTCGCGGCCCTTGTCGGCGGGCCCGTAACCGGCGTTGGAGGCCGGGTAGAAGAGCTTGCCGCCCTTGGTGAGGAAGAGCGCGGGGTAGGTCGGGAAGTACCGCTTGGGGCCACGGGACCACTTCTTGGTCTTCGGGTCGTAGATCTCGTTGTCGCCCGGGTCGATCACCCCGACGTCGTCCAGGCCGGAGACCGCGAGGACACGGCCGTCGTCGAGGCCGACGAGGGTCGGGTACCAACGCGCCTTGTCCATCGGGTCGACGGGGATGTACCGCTCGGCGACCGGGTCGAACTCGTAGGCGGCACGGATGCCCTGGAAGTCCTGCTTGTCGAGGGTGATCTTCTCCGACAGGCCGTAGACGTTGTCTGCGTCCTTGCCTTTCAGGCCCACGACCTCGTACTGGGCCTGCTTCTCGGTGACCGACATCGGGCCCTTCTCGACGGCCTCCACGAAGACGCGGGCCTCGGAGGCCGTCACCTTCGTCTGCCAGGGCTGCATCACACCGCGGGCGTTGTAGGTGATCTTGAACTTCTTCTGCGCCTTCGGCACGGTGACGTCGAACTTGGTGACGTACTCGACCCCGGCGGGCGAGCGGAAGCGGGTGCCCTTCTTCAGGACCATCGCCTTGTCGGGGTTCTCGTTCTTCACCCGCATGCCGCCGCCGGCCCGGTCGATCTCGCCGTCGAGGAGTTCGTAGCGCGCGGTGCCGCCGGCCACCAGCAGGCGGCCGTCGGGGAGTTGGGCGTGCCCGGAGCAGAAGAAGTCGTCGGGCGTGGGGATCTTCTTGAAGGTGTCCGTCTTCGGGTCCCACAGGATCGTGTCGAAGGAGCCCTCGTCGAATTTCTTCTGCTCGTTGCCGGAGCCCGCGACGATCAGCACCTTGCCGGTGTGCAGGAGCGCCGCGTGGATGGCGTTGGTGCGGTACTCCTCCGGGATGTCGACGGTGGCCCAACTCCCGTACTTCGCCTGGTACTCGGGCTGGGCGATCTTGTACGCGTTGTACTGCTTCTCGGCGAAGTCCAGTGCGGCGGGGGCGTTGAGGCCGGCGAGGAGGGCGATGCCGCCGATGCCGAGGACGGTCTTCTTGGTCTTCTGGGACGGCTGGTAGGCCATGGCCTAGTTGCCTCCTGTCGTGGTGCTGGAGGTGGCGGCGAGGGCGGGTTCGCTGCCGTCGACGACCCGGGCGGAGGCCCGCAGCGACTGCCGCTCCCTGCGCTCCTTGAGCGTCGTGGCCGCCCAGATCACCACCGGGGCCAGCGAGATGACCATCGCGAGGACCGCCCAGGTGCGCATGGCCACATGGGTGTGGTCGAGGACGACCGAGGCGGCCAGCGAGGTGGCGAGGACGACCGCCCAGAAGAGGTGGACGCGGAAGGTGAGGAGCCGGTCCGGGCTGGCGTCCCCGCCCTTGGGGGTGACGACGAAGCGGCTGGGCCGGCGAAGAAAGGCCGCGCCGAGGGACTTGAGGTAGATCGGCGCCGCGAGCGCCGACATCGCCATGCCCGCGAGGCCGCCGGAGCCCTCGGGTTCGTGCGGGGAGACGTTGTGGCGGCGGTTCCACAGGTAGAGGCCGATCTGGAGGGCGGCCGCGTCGCTGTAGAGCATCAGCCAGACGGAGGCGGCGACCTGTGTGCCGGACGCGCCGAACCAGAGGAAGAGGAAGCAGCTCAGGATGCCCAGGAACCAGTTGACGGCCGTCATCGGGTAGTAGACGAGCATCAGCGTGTACGAGAACAGCCGCCCGGGAGGCATCGTGAACGGCGCCTTCCAGTACTGCTTGAGCAGCGTCTCGTACGTCCCCCTCGACCAGCGCATCTGCTGGGTGAAGAAGTCGGTCCAGGACGCCGGGCCCTCGCCGACCGCGAGCACGTCCGGGGTGTAGACGGAACGCCAGTGGCGGCGGGTCGCGGGATTGCGGTGCCGGTGCAGTTCGAAGCCGGTGGCCATGTCCTCGGTGACGGAGTCGTACAGGCCGCCGATCTGCTTGAGGGCGGCGACGCGTACGACGTTGTTGGTGCCGACGAACATGGGTGAGCGGTAGCGGTTGCCGGCCCGCTGGATCAGGGCGTGGAAGAGGAACTGCTGCGACTCGGCGGCCTTGGTGACGGGGTTGTGGTAGTTGCCGTACACCTGCGGGCCGACGACGAAGGAGACGTCCGGGTCACGGAAGTAACCCATCATCCGCTCCAGGAAGTTGGGGAGCGGGACGTGGTCGGTGTCGACCGAGGCGAAGAACTCGTACTCGTCGCCGTGCCGGGCGATCCACGCGTTGTAGTTGCCGTGCTTGGTGCGGGCCTTGTGGACGCCCTTGGGGCGGTTCCACTCCGGGACTCCGTGCCGGGTGAAGTGCCGGACGCCGAGCTCCGCGCACAGGGCCTTCGCCTTCTCGTCGTCCCCCTCGTCGAGGAGCCAGACGTCGAGCGGGCCGTCATGGGTGACCTTCGTGGCGCCTTCGAGGGTGGCGCGGACCATCGCGAGGGGTTCCTTGCCCGGGACGTACGTCGTGAGGAAGGCGACGCGGGTGCCGGGTTCGGGGGTGACGGGGACGGGGTCGCGGGCGACGAGGGTCGCGTGGGCCACGGAGGCCACGTTGACGACCATGAACAGTTCGATCAGCCCGATGGCTATCAGCATCGTGGTGTCGAGCCAGACCATCCACGCGTCGCCGCCCTCGCGCTCGACCCAGTGGGTCGGCCAGACGAGGTAGACCAGCAGGGCGCCGGTGAGCACCGGCGCGAGGGACATCAGCAGGACGGCTCGTATTCGGTGGGGCTCGCGGGAGAGGAGCGAGGTGTACTGCACCTGGTACGGGGTGCCGGACGGCTCCGTCAGCGGTCCGGCCAGTCGGCTGTAGGTGTCGTAGTCGTAGCCCTCCGGCCGCACAGCGCCCTCCAGTGATCGAAACATCCGACATGCCCGATATGCCAACAGAAGTGGAGTTTCCTGGGCGTGTCGAACTGGGAGGGGCCAGCCGGGCGACCCGCGGGCCGTCGGCCTTGGTGCGGGTGCGGCTGCCGTCGGCCTCGCCGCGGGCGATGCCGCCGTCGTGGGGATCGTCAGCGGCGGTTCGTGCGCCGCAGGTGAAGGCGTACGGCACGCTGGGCCACCGGGCCCAGCTCCTCCAACGCGGCGACCAGGACGCCCAGTTGCTCCAGCGCGTCCAGCGCCGCCGTCGCGCCCGGCAGGTCGACGCCCTCGTACAGCTCGATGCCGACGAAGGACGCGGCGACCGCCCGCGCGAGGCCCGCCGGGTCGGTGAACTCCTCGAAGGGGGTGCCCGCGAGGACCCTCCGGAGGACCTTCTCGATCTCGGTGATCCAGGACTCCAGACCGGCCGCCGTGGCCACCGCGAGGCTCTCGTGGGTCTGGGCACCGGCGAGCAGCTGGCCGAGGAGGGCGACATGGCCGCCGGAGCGCTCCTCCTCGTGGATCTGCCGCCCCACCACGAGGAGTTCGGAGAGCGAGCGCACCCGGTCGAAGCGGGGGCGGTAGCGGGACACGGCCTGCTCGGCGCCGTACCGGCAGGCCGCCGCGAGGAGTTCGTCGACCGAGCCGAAGTGGTAGAAGACCAGCGCCTGGTTGACGCCGGCCGCCGAGGCGATCGTGCGCGCCGACGCCTTCGCGATGCCCTGGTCGACGAGGGTCCGCAGGGCGCCCTCCAGCAGCTTGGTCTTGGTCTCCTGCGACTTCGCGGTCTCGGGACTCACGCGCGCGACTCCTCGCGGACCGGGCGGAGTCCGGGGCGGACACCGCAGGACCGGATGTCGCTGTACGTCGCCCGGAAGGAACCCTCGTAGCCGAAGAGCGGCCCGAAGTACTTGTTGACGACCCGGACGCGGATGCGGAAGCGCCCCGAGTGGTCGTCGAAGGACTCCCGGACCTCGGCCGTGGCGCCGATCAGCTCGGGCACCCGGACGTCCACCACGCCCTCCCGGAACCGGTGTTCGCCGGAGCGGATGAGGAGCGAGCCGTCGGGCTCGGCGTGGAAGTACAGGTCGCTCGCCAGGTGCTGGTGGGTGCCGAGGTAGTCGAGGACGCGGTCGCCGCGCGGGTCCAGGACCATCTGGGCGTCGAAGCGGCGGGAGCGGCCGGGCAGGTCGAAGGTGCGCACGAAGGTCACCGTCTCACGGCCGTGGGTGTCGGCGTACGGCACGTTCTCGATGACGAAGGGGACGTTGCGGCCGGTGCGCGGGACGAGGATGTTGCGGGTGGTGCCGAGCGCGAGAAACGGCTTCACGAAGGCCCCGCCGTGCCAGATGCGGTCCATGACACCCCGCCCGGTACAGGCCTCACCACTGGCCAAGCCGACCGAGAAGCGGCGCTGGAGCTGGGGGTGGAGGTGGTCGAAGGCGGGGCCCATCGCGGTACGGAAGATCGAGGCCGTCGTAGGCGCCTCGGAGGGCGCGGGATGCGTGGTCATCGCAGGGTCTCCAGGGTGCGAGGGCGAAGGGTCGGGGCGGGGGGTGTCGGGGGCTTGGGGGGCATGGTGGTCGCCCGGTCTGCCGGACGCGAGACGGACACGGCCATCACCCGGCCTGCCGGACACGAGACGGACACGGCCATCACCCGGCCTGCCGGACACGAGACGGACACGGCCATCGCCCGGCCTGCCGGACGCACCGGAGGCACCGGAGGCACCGAAGGCACCGAAGGCACCGAAGGCACCGAAGGCACCGAAGGCATGGTCGTCACGAGGGCTCCTGGGCCGATGGGAGGCGCCGTCAACGAGGGCCCGCCGAACCGTGCAGAAGGAACGCCCGCCACCAGCTCCCGCCGAGGCGCAGGATGTGCGCTCGCCACAAGGACTCCCCGGCCCACGAAGGCCTCGGTCGCCAAGGGCCCGCCAAATCGCCCGGAAAGAACGGCCCTCACCAGCTCCCGCGGACACGCAGAAGGCGCAGTCATCGCCGGTCCGCCCACACGTCCCGAACGCGCAGTCGTCGCCGACTCACCCACGCGCCCCAGACATCCGGTCACCGCGGATTCTCCAGCGTGCGCAGAAGCCGAGGCGCCTGGGCGCGAACCGGAGGGCGGCGCAGGCAGCGGCGGGCGGCGGGGGTGCCGGGCAGGGGCGGGGCGAGGAGGGCCACCGCCAGGGTGACCAGGGCGAGCGTGGGCATCCAGTAGAAGAAGAGCGGCGCGAGGGGCCCGGTCAGCCGCAGCAGGCTGCCGAAGCCGAAGCCCGTGCAGGCGAGCACGATCATCAGGGCCCGCGCCAGCAGTTCGGCCAGCCAGTTCACGCACGCCCGCTCCGGAGTGATCCCGCGTTCCAGCCACAGCCGGAGCCGGTCGAAGGACCACGCCGTCGCCCAGCCCATGAGCGGCCGGAACAGCAGCCGGTCGGCACACGCGCCGAACACGCCCCAGCGGGGCCGGTAGTCGTAGCCGGTCAGGAAGCGGACCCCGTCGCCGTCCGGGACGTAGCGCCAGTAGCCGCTGCCCTCGGCAAGCAGGGAGAGCGGGTGCGGGGAGGAGAAGCGGAGGACGGAGGTGCGGGTGCCGTCGGGGCGCTCCTTCTCGCCGGCCGAGACACCGGTCCCGGCGATCGTGACGCCGGGCAGGACACGCGTCGCGTACCGGAAGTGCTGCGGCTCGCCCTCCGTACGCGGCAGGTAGTCGATCTCGGTGAAGCGGAGGTCCCAGCGCTGATGCTCGGACGGCTCCTGGGTGCGCGCCCACAGTTCGTCGAGATCGGCGCGGATGCGCGCCTCTATGTAGAGGCCGTTCCGCGGACCGTTGTGACCCATCTGAATTCCCCCAGGTCAACGCGTTCTTCGAGGGTAGTTTGAGCGACCGCTCAAACTCTCTGGGGCAGAAGGTACACCGTTTTGAGCGACCGCTCAAACAGTGGGCACAAGAAAACCCCGGCCCGCGCGGGCCGGGGTTTTCAGGGATGCGGAGACGCTGGACTACTCGGCGAGGTGCCGCTCCACGGTCTCCACCTTGGAGGTCAGTCCGTCGGTCACCCCGGGACGGATGTCCGCCTTGAGCACCACGGACACGCGCGGGGCGCGTGCCTCGACGGCGGCGACGGCACGCTTCACCACGTCCATCACCTCGTCCCACTCACCCTCGATCGAGGTGAACATCGCGTCGGTGCGGTTGGGCAGGCCGGACTCCCGGACGACCCGCACGGCGTCGGCGACGTACTCCCCCACGTCCTCGCCGACCCCCAGCGGCGTCACGGAGAAGGCGACGATCACGAGGTCTTCACCGCCTGCTCCTGACGCGCGCGGGAGGCGATGACCGCGTCCTCGGCCTCGCGGCGGAGCTTGCGCTCGGCGAAGAAGCCGCCGGTGGGCAGGACGGACAGGACGAAGTAGAGGGCGGCGGTGCCGAAGGACCACTTCGCGCGGTTCCAGGCGTCCGCCCAGAAGATCACGTACAGGATGAAGAGAACGCCGTGGATCATGCCCATGACCGGGACCGCGTTGAAGTCGGTGGTCCGCTTCAGCACCGAGCAGACGAGCAGAAGCAGGAAGGACACCGCCTCCGGGGCGGAGACGAGGCGGAGGCGGCGGAGGGCGCTGGCGGTCTTGAGGTCCACGGGTCACCTTCGGTGGGAGTTGCGTCGAGTGGGGGTCTGCCGGTTTGTGAACGCATGCACAAACGCTCGTCCATTGTGGCAAACGGTTGAGCGGGGGCAGGCTTGGGGGTCCGTGGAGAGCCTGGGGAGAGTGTGCGGTTTGTCTCCTTCATGATCCTGCCGGGCCTTGCTCCCTGGTGATGCGGGACGACGAGGAGGACGGGGCACCCCCCACGTCCGCGGTCGACCTGGGCACGGGCAAGGCGATCATCCGGATTCCGGGGTCCGGGGTCCGGCGGGTGAGCGCGGGCGCGGGCCGGTGAGGCCGGGCTCGGCGGGCGGGTGAGCCGGGGAGCGGGGCGGTTGCGGGCGGGTCGGCACGGCGCGGAAGCCGGGCCGGTCCGGCCGGGCTCGTAGCTCGGGCCGGCCCTAGGGGTGTGATCAGGGTTCGTCTCCACCCACGGGCTCTGTCGGCGGGAGCCCTCGCGGGCTACCTTCGCAGCGTGGCGATGTTCCGACTTCAGGGCAGCAAGGTGCTCGCCGTCGAGATGACCGGGGACGCCGTGAAGGCGAAGAACGGCTCGATGGTCGCGTACGACGGACAGATGGCGTTCAAGAAGCTCAGCGGCGGCGGTGAGGGCATCCGGGGGATGGTGACCCGGCGGATCACCGGTGAGCAGATGACGGTGATGGAGGTGAGGGGGCAGGGGACCTGCTGGTTCGCCGACCGCGCCTCCGAGATCAACCTCGTCGGCCTCCAGGGCGACAAGCTGTTCGTGGAGTCGAGCAACCTGCTCGCGACCGACGCCGGCCTGCGGACGGGGACGACCTTCACGGGCCTGCGGGGCGCCTCGCAGGGCAACGGACTGTTCACGACGACCGTCGAGGGCCACGGCCAGGCGGCGATCACCTCGGACGGCCCGGCCGTGGTGCTGCGGGTCAGCCCGCAGTTCCCGCTGAGCGTGGACCCGGGCGCGTACATCGCGCACCAGGGGAATCTGCGGCAGTCCTTCCAGTCGGGTGTGACGTTCCGCACGCTGATGGGCGAGGGCGGCGGCGAGGCCTTCCAGATCCGCTTCGAGGGCGACGGCCTGGTGTACGTCCAGCCCAGCGAGCGGAACACGATCGCGGGGGACGTCTGAGATGACCTTCCAGGAGCTCAACTCGAAGATGGTCGAGGCGACCGTCGCACCGGGGCAGCGGCTGTTCAGCCAGCGCGGCGCGATGCTCGCCTACCGGGGCGAGGTGTCCTTCACGCCCAACATCAGCGGCGGCCAGGGCGGGATCATGTCGATGATCGGACGCCGGGTGGCCAACGAGGCGACCCCGCTGATGACGGTCGAGGGCAGCGGCACCGTGCTGTTCGGGCACGGCGGCCATCACGTCCAGGTGATCAACCTCGCCGGCGACACCCTCTACGTGGAGGCGGACCGCCTCCTGGCCTTCGAGGGCACGCTGGAGCAGGGCACGATGTTCATGGGCTCCCAGGGCGGCGTCATGGGCATGGTCCGCGGCCAGGTCACCGGCCAGGGCCTGTTCACCACCACGCTCAAGGGCCATGGCGCGGTGGCGGTGATGGCGCACGGCGGGGTCATCGAGCTGCCCATCACCCCGCAGCGCCCGGTCCATGTCGACCCGCAGGCGTACGTCGCCCACCACGGCGACGTACGCAACAAGCTGTCGACCGCGCTCGGCTGGCGCGACATGGTGGGCCGCGGCTCCGGCGAGGCCTTCCAGCTGGAGCTCAGCGGCAACGGCGCGGTGTACGTCCAGGCCTCGGAGGAGAAGCTGTGAGCCAGTACGCGGGCGCGGGCCCGACCGTCCACGACCCGACGACACTCCCCTCCGACGACAACGTCAACAACTACACCTTCTGCGTGGAGCTCAAGGGGAGCCAGTGGTTCCTGCAGAAGGGGAAGATGATCGCCTACTACGGCTCGATCGACTTCAACGGCATCGGGCACGGCCGACTCGACCGACTTGTCCGTACGTCCTTCCATTCGCCTCTGCACGCGAGCGACTGGGTCGTGGCGGAGGGCTCCGGCAAGATGCTCCTCGCCGACCGGGCCTTCGACGTCAATTCGTACGACCTCGAAGACGGCAACCTGACCATTCGCTCGGGCAACCTGCTCGCTTTTCAGCCAACTCTTGCACTCAAGCAGTCGATCGTGCCGGGTTTTCTGACCCTGATCGGAACCGGAAAGTTCGTCGCCGCATCTAACGGTCCGGTGGTGTTCATGGAGCCGCCGATCCGGGTGGATCCTCAGGCGCTGGTCGGCTGGGCCGACTGCCCGTCGCCGTGCCATCACTACGACCACGGCTACATGACCGGCCTGATGGGCGGTCTACGTGCGATGACGGGCCTCGGCGGGGCCTCCGGGGAGGAGCACCAGTTCGAGTTCGTGGGCGCCGGCACCGTACTGCTCCAGTCGTCCGAGACGCTGATGGCGGAGCAGGCGACGGGAGCGGTCCCGCACCAGGCCGGAGTGCCCGGTTCCGGGGTACCGTCCACGGGCCCTTCACCGCAATCAGGGGTACCGCGCCTTCCCGGACAGCTGGGAGACCTCCAGCGTCGCTTCGGGCTGTGAGCGGTAGTCTGCGGAGTGTGACGTCGAACGTGTGCACGCCGTCACGAACAGAACCCTCACTAGTTCGCCTTTCAACTTCTTAGGTAGACTTCATTCATGGAGACCGAGACGGCCACGCGCTGGCTGACCGATGCGGAGCAGTGCGCTTGGCGCACCCACCTGGAGGTCAACAGGCTGTTGACGTACCAACTCGAGAAGGACCTCCAGCCGTTCGGCCTGACGATGAACGACTACGAGATCCTGGTCAACCTCTCCGAGTCGGAGGATGTCCGGATGCGGATGAGCGATCTCGCGTCCGCCACCCTCCAGTCCAAGAGTCGCCTCTCGCACCAGATCACCCGCATGGAGAACGCGGACCTGGTGCGCCGCGAGAACTGCGAGTCGGACCGCCGCGGCCTGTACGCGGTGCTGACCGAGCACGGCATGGAGACGATGAAGAAGGTCGCGCCACACCACGTGGCGTCTGTGCGGCGGCACTTCATCGACCTGGTCTCCCCCGAGGCGCTGGCGGAGCTCGACAAGGCCCTGAAGCCCATCGCGGAGCACCTGCGGGGGCAGCGCGGGCGTCCGTGACATAAGGACACAAGAGCCCGTGTCATGTCACGGGCTCTGACCGATCAAGCGAGCGGCAGGCGGAGTGCGAACAGCGCTCCGCCTGTCGGCGCATCGCGGACGGTGAGGGTGCCGCCGTGGCGTGCGGCGACGTCCCGGGCGATGGCGAGACCGAGTCCGGCGCCGCCGTCGTCGCGGCTGCGGGCCTCGTCCAGCCGGACGAACCGCTCGAAGATCCGCTCCCGGTCGGCCGCCGCCACCCCGTCCCCGTCGTCGGCGACCTCCGCGACGGCCCAGGCACCGTCCCGGCGCACGGACACCGTGACCGCGGAGCGGGCGTGCCGCTGCGCGTTGTCGAGCAGATTGCCCAGCACCCGCTCCACCTGTGCCCGGGACCCGGTCACCTCGACGTCCTCCGCCGCGACGCTCACCCCGTCCCGGCCCCGCGCCTCCCGCCGCGCCACCTCCCCGAGGTCGACCCGCTGGTCGCCGGGCCCCTCTCCCGCGTCCAGCCGGGCGAGCAGCAACAGGTCGGCGGCGAGCCGCTGCAGTCGTACGGTGTCCTCCACGGCACCGTCGAGGTCCAGCAGCTCCGGGTGCGCGGCGGCCACTTCGAGCTGGGTGCGCAGGGAAGCGATCGGGCTGCGCAGCTCGTGGGAGGCGTCGGCGACGAACCGGCGCTGCCGCTCCACGGAGGCCTCCAGCGCGGCCAGCGTCTCGTTGGTGGTGCGGGCGAGGCGGGCGACCTCGTCGTGGGTGACGGGTTCCGGGACGCGCCGGGAGAGATCCTCGGAGGCGGTGATCTCCGCCATCTCGCGCCGGATGTCCTCCACCGGACGCAGGGCACGCCGGGTGACCAGCCAGGTCACGGCCGCCACGACGCACAGCAGCAGCGGGAAGCCGGTCAGCATGCCGGTCGTCGTGGTGGTCACGGCGCTCTGCTCGGCGTCCAGGGACGCGCCGGCGTGGACGGTGAGCAGCCCCCGGTCCGTCGTCTCCACCCGGACGGTGGCGAAGCGGTACTCGTCTTCCTGGCCGTCGATGGTGGCGGCGCCGTCGCCGTAGTCGGTGTCCTCGTCGATCTCGCCGGGTTCGAGCGAGCTGTCGTCGTCCGCGTCCTCCTCGCCGCCCTCTACCGCTCCGCCGCTCTGCCGCTCGGGCGTCACCGCCTCGACGCCCGTCCCGCTGATCCGCTCCAGGTCGTCGCTCGCCGCGACGAGCGTGCCGTGCGCGTCGACGACCTGGACCGGGTAGTCGTCGTCCAGCTCCAGCCGGTCGTACGCCGTCCCGGCGGCGAGCTGCGCGGCGACCCCGCGTGCCGTGCGCTCCGCCTTGGTGGCCGCCTGGTCCATCAGGTGGGCCCGCAGCGACAGCAGAACGGCCGCGCCGGCCGCCGCCAGGGCCACGGCGACGACGAGGACGGCCCCGAGCGTGGCCCGCGCCCGCACGGACCCGAGGAGACGCCTCATCGTTCCTCCGCCTCCAGCCGGTACCCGGCGCCGCGCACCGTCCTGATGAGCCCGGCGCGCAGCTTGCGCCGCAGGGCGCTGACGTAGACCTCGACGATGTTGGGGTCGCCGTCGTAGGCGAAGTCCCAGACGTGCTCCAGGATCTGCGCCTTGGAGACCACCTCCCCCGCGCGCGTGACGAGCTGCTCCAGCACCGCGAACTCCTTGGTGGTGAGCGGCACTTCGTCGTCGCCGAGGAAGACCCGGCGGGCCGCGGTGTCGACCTTCAGATCACCGCGCACGACGACGGGCGAGGCCCCGGCGCCGTTGCGCCCGCGGCGGCGCAGCAGCGCCTTCACGCGGGCGACGAGGACGACGTAGGAGAAGGGCTTGGTGAGGTAGTCGTCGGCACCGGTGTCCAGTCCCTCCGCCTCGTCGTACTCGCCGTCCTTCGCGGTGAGCATCAGGATCGGCACGTCGTGGCCCGCGGCGCGCAGGGCGGCGCAGACCCGGTAGCCGTTGAGACCGGGCAGCATGATGTCGAGGATCACGAGGTCGTACGACCCCTCGGTGGCCCGGTGCAGGCCCTCCCGCCCGTCGTGGACGACGTCCACGGCGTAGCCCTCGGCGGTGAGTCCCTTGGCGAGCGACAGGGCCAGCCGCTTCTCGTCCTCGACGATCAACAGACGCATGTGCACCAGGGTGACAAAACGAAGCTGAAGATCTCTTCAGGGGGCTTCAGGTTCTCCTCAGCGTCGGTCGGTGATGGTTGTTCACGTCGAAAGCGCAGTGAACGCGACAGACCTGGAGGAACTCGCATGAAGCGCAACATCGTGATCGCCGCCCTCACCGCGACCGCTCTGATCGGGGGCGGCACTGCCACGGCCCTCGCGGTGGCCTCGGACGGCGGCAGCGCGTCGACGCGGGCGGATGTGCGGGGGGCGGACGATGACAACGACGACCGGACCGACGCCGGGTTCGCCGCACAGAGCGACGTGACGGCCGCCGACGCCCTCGCCGTGGCGCTGCGACACACGCCGGGCACCGCCGCGTCTGTGGATCTGGACGACGACGGTGCCGGGGCGTGGGACGTCGATGTGGTCAAGGGTGACGGCACCGAGTACAGCGTGACGGTCTCCCCGGACACCGGGAAGGTCGTCGGCGCGCACAAGGACAACGACGACGACAACGACGCCGACGACCGGGCCGAGGTCGCCGCGCTGAAGGGCGCGAAGACCGACGCCCGTGAGGCTGCGCTGGCCGCGGCCACCAAGGGGACGGTCACCGAGGTGAGCCTCGACGACGATGACGACAGCCGGGGCGTGGTCTGGAACGTGGACACCACCCAGGGCGACTGGAAGGTCGACCTCGGCACGGGCAAGGTCACGGCGGACCGGGACGAGGACTGACGGGGCGGTGGGGGTACGCGGGGGGATGCAGTTCGCCCCCGCCGCCCCTACCCGTCCCCTCACTGGGGGCTGCCGCCCCCAGACCCCTGCTTCGGCCCCGAAAGGGCCTCGTCCTCAAACGCCGGACGGGCTGGTTGGCCAGCCCCTCCGGCGTTTGAGGAGTGGGGGTCCAGGGGGGGCAGAGCCCCCTGGGCGGGGGCGAAGAACCCGCACCCCCGCCACCCCCGCCGCCCCCAGCGCCACACCACCCGCCACCACGAAGCACACCCCCAACGGCAGCCGCTCCACCAGCAGGCCCGCCGCCACCGCCCCCGCCGAACTCCCGCCGTTCACCGCGGTGTTGACCCACGCCCCGGCCTGCGTCCGGAACCCCTCCGGAGCGGCCTCGTCGGCGATCAGATACGCGGTCGTCAGCGCCGGCGCGACGAAGAACCCGGTGCAGGCGGCGGCGACCGCGAGCGCGCCGATGCCCGGAGCCAGCCCTGCCAGGCACAGGGTCACGCCCAACCCCGCGGCGAGCAGCGGAAGCCGGACCCGCGCGGCCACCCGCCAGTCGACCGCGCCGTTCGCCAGACCTCCTACCGCGCTGCCCGCCGACAACGCGGCCAGCACCCACGCCACCGTGTCGTCCCCCTGCCCCCGCTCGGCGGCGAACGCGACCACGAGCAGGTCCAGGGAGCTCAACGCGAGCCCCATACCGGCGGCGACCACCACCGGTTGCAGCAGCCCCCGCCCCCGCAGCGAACCCCCGCCGCCGGAGCGGGACTTGGCGCGGCGCGTGGGCCGTACCGCCGCCACCGCCGGCGAGCCGACGAACGCCATCGTGCCCACGGCCATCAGCAGTGCGCCCAGCACCACCCCGGCCGCCGGTGGCGCGACGCCGATCACTGCGCCGACCAGCAACGGGCCGGTGACGTACAGGAGTTCCTCGGCGACCCCGTCCAGGCTGTACGCGCGCTGCAACAGCCGCCGGTCGTCGACGAGTCGGCCCCATACCGAGCGCATCGTGGGCCCGAGCGGGGGCGCGCACGCGCCCGTGGCGGCGGCCACCGCGCCGAGTACCACCGCGGGCGCACCCGGCCGCCAGCTGACCGCGGCGAGCGCGCAGAGCAGCCCCGAGTGGAGGAGGGACATGGGGATCAGGGCCCGCCGGGGGCCGTGCCGGTCGACCAGGGCCGCGCGGTACGGCGCCAGGAAGACGACCGTGGCGCCGAACAGCGCCATGACGACACCGGCCACGGCGTACGACCCGGTCGCCCGGGTCACGGCGAGCATCACGGCGAGGGGAGCCACGCCGTACGACAGCCGGCCGACGAGGGCCGAGACGAACGTGCGGCGGGCATGCGGAACGGACAGCACGGCGGCATACGAAGGCCGCCGCGTGGGGGACGCGGACATGGGAGAGGTTCCTCTGCGAAAGGCATGAGCAAGGGACGCCGAAGGGCCGCGACGGCTGTGTCAGCGGGTCGCGGTCAGGGGCGGGCTCTATGCCAAGAGAAGGAACATGTGGATCAACGTACCAACATCAACAGCGGGTTGACCAGAGCGCTACTGGGGGCCTCAGCCCTCCGTCAGGCCCGCCACCAGCTCGTCCGCCGCCCGGTACGGGTCCAGCTCGCCCGCCACGATCCGCTCCGCCAGGGCGCCGAGGCGGCGGTCGCCGTGCAGGTCGCCGATGCGTTCGCGCAGCGCCGTGACCGCGATGGTCTCCACCTCACGGGCGGCACGGGCCTGGCGGCGCTCGGCGAGGACGCCGCGCTCCTCCATCCAGGCCCGGTGCTTCTCCAGGGCCTCCACGACCTCGTCGACGCCCTCGGCGCGGGCCGCGACCGTCTTGACGATCGGGGGGCGCCAGTCGCCGGGGCCGCGGGACTCGCCCAGGCCCAGCATGTGGTTGAGCTCGCGGGCGGTGGCGTCGGCGCCGTCACGGTCGGCCTTGTTGACGACGTACACGTCGCCGATCTCCAGGATTCCGGCCTTGGCCGCCTGGATGCCGTCGCCCATGCCGGGGGCCAGGAGGACGACGGAGGTGTCCGCCTGGGAGGCGATCTCCACCTCCGACTGGCCGACGCCGACCGTCTCGACCAGGATCACGTCACAGCCCGCCGCGTCCAGGACGCGGATCGCCTGGGGCGCCGCCCAGGCCAGGCCGCCGAGGTGACCGCGGGTGGCCATCGAGCGGATGTAGACGCCGGGGTCGGAGGCGTGGTCCGACATGCGCACCCGGTCGCCGAGCAGGGCGCCGCCGGAGAACGGCGAGGACGGGTCGACGGCCAGGACGCCGACCCGCTTGCCCTGCTTGCGGTACGCGGTCACCAGGGCGGACGTCGACGTGGACTTGCCGACGCCCGGTGAGCCGGTCAGGCCGACCACGTACGCGGTGCCGGTCAGCGGGGCCAGGGCCGCCATGACCTCACGGAGCTGCGGGGACGCCCCCTCCACGAGGGAGATCAGCCGGGCCACGGCCCGCGGCCGGCCTTCCCTGGCCTGGGCCACCAGGGTGGAGACGTCCTGCATCACAGCTCCGATCAGCTTCGAACTCGACGTACGAGGGCTCAGGCCTTGGGTACCCGCACGATCAGCGCGTCACCCTGGCCGCCGCCGCCGCACAGCGCCGCCGCGCCGACGCCGCCGCCGCGCCGCTTCAGCTCCAGCGCCAGGTGGAGGACCAGACGGGCGCCGGACATGCCGATCGGGTGGCCCAGGGCGATGGCCCCGCCGTTGACGTTCACCGTTTCGGTGGACACGCCGAGGTCCTTCATTGACTGGACCGCGACGGCGGCGAAGGCCTCGTTGATCTCGATCAGGTCGAGGTCGGAGACCTCCAGGCCCTCCTTCTTGAGGGCGTGCAGGATCGCGTTGGACGGCTGCGACTGGAGGGAGTTGTCCGGTCCCGCCACATTGCCGTGGGCGCCGATCTCGGCGATCCACTCCAGGCCCAGCTCCTGCGCCTTGGCCTTGCTCATCACGACCACGGCCGCCGCACCGTCCGAGATCTGCGAGGAGGTGCCGGCCGTGATGGTGCCGTCGCGGGTGAACGCCGGGCGGAGCTTGCCGAGGGACTCCACGGTGGTGTCGCCGCGGATGCCCTCGTCCTTGCTGAAGACGACCGGCTCGCCCTTGCGCTGCGGGATCTCCACCGGGGTGATCTCGGCCTCGAAGATGCCGTTCTTCTGGGCGGCCGCGGCGCGCTGGTGGGACAGGGCGGCGATCTCGTCCTGCTCGGGGCGCTGGATGCCGAGGCGGGTGTTGTGCTTCTCCGTGGACTCGCCCATGGCGATGCCCTCGAAGGAGTCGGTCAGGCCGTCGTACGCCATGGCGTCGAGCATCTCGATGGCGCCGTACTTGAAGCCCTCGCGGGACTTGGGCAGCAGGTGCGGGGCGTTGGTCATGGACTCCTGGCCGCCCGCGACGATCACGTCGAACTCGCCGGCGCGGATCAGCTGGTCGGCCAGCGCGATGGCGTCGAGGCCGGACAGACACACCTTGTTGATGGTGAGCGCCGGGACGCTCATCGGGATGCCGCCCTTGACGGCGGCCTGGCGGGCCGGGATCTGACCGGCGCCGGCCTGCAGGACCTGACCCATGATCACGTACTGGACCTGGTCGCCACCGATCCCCGCACGGTCGAGGGCGGCCTTGATCGCGAAGCCGCCGAGGTCGGCCCCGGAGAAGGACTTCAGCGAACCGAGCAACCGTCCCATGGGCGTACGAGCGCCCGCGACGATCACCGAAGTAGTTCCGGAAGACATGAGGTGCGATCCCCTTCCAGCTGGACAGCCGAGGAGTGAACGAGGGTTTACTTCGAATGTACTGAGTGGCACTCCGTGCCGTCACCGGCCCGTCAGTGTGATCGCTGGCACGTTGCGTAACCACCTCCCGAGCGCTGCACTAACACCATGCTGACGCGAATCGACCACATCGGGATCGCCTGCTTCGACCTCGACAAGACTGTCGAGTTCTACCGGGCCACGTACGGCTTCGAGGTCTTCCACTCCGAGGTCAACGAGGAGCAGGGCGTCCGCGAGGCCATGCTCAAGATCAACGAAACCTCCGACGGCGGTGCCTCCTACCTGCAGCTTCTGGAGCCGACCCGCCCCGACTCGACCGTCGCCAAGTGGCTCGACAAGAACGGTGAGGGCGTCCACCACATCGCTTTCGGTACGGCGGACGTGGACGCGGACGCCGCCGACATCAAGGGCAAGGGCGTCCGCGTGCTGTACGAGGAGCCGCGACGCGGCTCCATGGGGTCACGAATCACCTTCCTGCACCCCAAGGATTGCCACGGAGTACTGACAGAACTGGTCACTTCGGCGCCTGTTGAGTCACCTGAGCACTGACCCTCGTACATATGGGCCGGTAGGGTTGGGGGCGGTCGCCCCGCCACCGGGGTGGCCGCATGCCGGGGTCCGGGTTTCGGGGGGCGAGCGTCGGGGCAGCAGCCCAGGCTCCGCCGTTGATCTGACACCATTCCCCGGGGGCCTCGTTCGGCGGACGGACGGAGCTCGTTTGGCCAGACTTGCGACCAGGGGACGGATGGGACCGCGCAGTGCGGGGCTACGAACGCCAGGAGCGAGAGCCGGCGGCTGACGTCGACCACCTCTCTCGGTTCGAGGCCGAGATGGATCGGCTGAAGACCGAGCGGGAGAAGGCGATCCAGCACGCCGAGGACCTCGGCTACCAGGTCGAGGTGCTGCGCGCCAAGCTGCACGAGGCGCGCCGCACCATCATGTCCCGGCCCGATTTCTCGGGCGGCGACATCGGCTACCAGGCCGAACAGTTGCTGCGCAACGCCCAGATGCAGGCCGACCAGCTGCGTCAGGACGCCGAACGCGAGCTGAGCCAGGCGCGGGCGCAGACCCAGCGCATCCTCCAGGAGCACGCCGAGAACGCGGCGCGGCTCCAGGCGGAGCTGCACCAGGAGGCGGTCACCCGTCGCCAGCAGCTGGACCAGGAGCTCGCCGAGCGCCGCCAGACCGTCGAGTCGCACGTCAACGAGAACGTGGCGTGGGCCGAGCAGCTGCGCGCCCGCAGCGAGCAGCAGGCCCGCCGGCTCCTGGAGGAGTCCCGCGCGGAGGCCGAGCAGGCCATGGCGGCCGCCCGCGCGGAGGCCGAGCGGCTCACCACCGAGGCCCGCCAGCGGCTGACCAGCGAGGCCGAGGCGGCCCGCGCGGAGGCCGAGCAGTTGCTGCGCCGCGCCCGCGCGGACGCCGAGCGGCTGCTGAACGCGGCCTCCACCCAGGCCCAGGAGGCCACCGACCACGCCGAGCAGCTGCGCACCTCCACGGCGACGGAGTCGGACGCCGCCCGCCGCCAGGCCACCGAGCTCAGCCGCGCCGCCGAGCAGCGGATGACGGAGGCCGAGGAGGCGCTGCGCAAGGCGCAGGCCGAGGCCGAGAAGCTCGTCACCGAGGCCAAGGCGGCCGCCGAGAAGGCCCTGTCGAGCGCCGAGTCGGCCAACGAACAGCGCGTCCGGACGGCGAAGGAGCAGGTCGCCCGGCTGGTCAGCGAGGCCACCCAGGAGGCCGAGACCACCAAGGCGGACGCCGAGCAGCTCGTCGCGGACGCCCGCGCGGAGGCCGAGCGGATCGTCGAGGAGGCCGCCGAGAAGGCCCGTACGATCACGGCCGAGGAGAGCGCGACCCAGCTGTCGAAGGCGGCCAAGACCGCCGAGGACGTCCTCAACAAGGCGCAGGAGGACGCGCAGCGGACCACCAAGGCGGCCGCCGAGGAGGCCGAGCGGATCCGCCGTGAGGCGGAGGCCGAGGCCGACCGGCTGCGGTCCGAGGCGCATGACATCGCCGAGCAGCTCAAGGGCTCCGCGAAGGACGACACCAAGGAGTACCGCGCCAAGACGGTCGAGCTGCAGGAGGAGGCCCGCCGGCTGCGCGGCGAGGCCGAGCAGCTGCGCGCCGACGCGGTCGCCGAGGGCGAGAAGATCCGCGCGGAGGCCCGCAAGGAGGCCGTCCAGCAGATCGAGGAGGCGGCCAAGACCGCCGAGGAGCTGCTGGCCAAGGCCAAGGCGGACGCCGACGAGCTGCGCCAGACGGCGACGGCGGACAGCGAGAAGGTCCGCACCGAGGCCATCGAGCGGGCGACGACGCTGCGCCGGCAGGCCGAGGAGACCCTCCAGCGGACCCGGCAGGAGGCCGAGCGCCACCGCGAAGAGGTCATCGAGCAGTCCGAGGGCATCAAGAACGACGCCGAGCAGGCCGCGCGCGAGCTGCGCGAGGAGACCGAGCGCGCCATAGCGGCCCGTCGCGCGGAGGCCGCCGAGGAGCTGACCCGGCTTCAGACCGAGGCCGAGGAGCGGCTGACGGCCGCCGAGCAGGCGCTGACCGAGGCCCGTGAGGAGGCCGCGCGGATCCGCCGCGAGGCGGCCGAGGAGACCGAGCGCCTGCGCGGCGAGGCCGCGGAACGCATCCGCACGCTCCAGCAGCAGGCCGAGGCCGAGGCCGAACGGCTGCGCACCGAGGCCGCGGCCGACGCGTCCGCGTCCCGGGCCGAGGGCGAGGCCGTCGCCGTACGGCTGCGTTCGGAGGCCGCGGCCGAGGCCGAGCGGCTCAAGACGGAGGCCCAGGACACCGCCGACCGGGTCCGCGCGGAGGCGCAGGCCGCCGCCGAGCGGCTGGCGACGGAGGCGTCCGAGACGCTGGCCGCCGCCCAGGAGGAGGCCGTACGGCGTCGTCGCGAGGCCGAGGAGACCCTCGGCGCGGCGCGCACCGAGGCCGACCAGGAGCGTGAGCGGGCCCGCGAGCAGAGCGAGGAACTGCTGGCCTCGGCGCGCAACCGGGTCGAGGAGGCGCAGGCCGAGGCGGTGCGGCTGGTCGAGGAGGCCGACCGGCGTGCCACCGAGATGGTGTCGGCGGCCGAGCAGCACGCCCAGCAGGTCCGCGACTCGGTCGCCGGGCTGCACGAGCAGGCCCAGGAGGAGATCACCGGGCTGCGCAGCGCCGCCGAGCACGCGGCGGACCGTACCCGCCGGGAGGCCGAGGAGGAGGCGGACCGGGTCCGCGCCGACGCCTACGCCGAGCGGGAGCGGGCCAGCGAGGACGCGAGCCGGGTCCGGCGCGAGGCGAGCGAGGAGTCGGAGGCCGCGAAGGCGCTCGCCGAGCGCACCATGGCGGACGCGATGTCCGAGTCCGAGCGGTTGCGCTCCGACGCGGCCGAGTACGCCCAGCGGGTGCGCACGGAGGCGTCCGACGCGCTCGCCGAGGCCGACCAGGCGTCCGCCCGGACCCGGGCGGACGCCCGTGAGGACGCCAACCGCATCCGCTCGGACGCGGCCGCGCAGGCCGACGCCCTCATCACCGAGGCGCGCAACGAGGCCGAGCGGCTGACCACGGACACCATCCGGGACACCGACCAGCTGCGGCAGGACACGGTCGCCGAGGCGGAGCGGCTGCGTCTGGAGACCGCGGCCGAGGCCGAGCGGGTCCGGAACGAGGCCGTCGCCAAGGCCGAGCGGCTCATCGCGGACGCCGCCGGCGACGCGGAGCGGCTGCGGGCCGAGGCCGCCGAGACGGTCGGCTCCGCCCAGCAGCACGCCGAGCGGATCCGCACCGAGTCCGAGCGCGTCAAGGCCGACGCCCTGGCCGAGGCGGAGCGCCTGCTCAACGCCGCGCGCGAGGAGGCCGACCACACCCTCGACGAGGCCCGCAAGGACGCCAACAAGCGGCGCCAGGACGTGGCCGAGCAGGTGGACACGCTCATCAACGAGACCACCGCCGAGGCCGACAAGCTGCTCACCGAGGCGCAGCAGCAGGCCCACAAGACCACCGCGGAGGCGGAGGCGCAGGCCGACACGATGGTCGGCGCCGCCCGCAAGGAGGCCGACCGGCTGGTCTCCGAGGCGACGGTCGAGGGCAACTCCCGGGTGGAGAAGGCCCGTACGGACGCGGACGAGCTGCTCGTCGGCGCCCGCCGGGACGCCACCGCCATAAGGGAGCGGGCCGAGGAGCTGCGCGAGCGCATCACGGCCGAGATCGAGAGCCTGCACGAGCGGGCCCGCCGCGAGGCCGCCGAGACGATGAAGTCGACCGGCGACCGCTGCGACGCGCTCATCAAGGCGTCCGAGGAGCAGCTGGCGAAGGCTCAGGCCAAGGCCAAGGAGCTGGTGTCGGAGGCCAATTCGGAGGCGGGCAAGGTCCGGATCGCCGCCGTGAAGAAGGCCGAGCTGCTCCTGAAGGAGGCCGAGCAGAAGAAGGCGGCCCTCGTGAAGGAGGCCGAGGAGCTCAAGGCGGAGGCGATCCGCGAGGCCAAGCGCACGGTCGAGGAAGGAAAGCGCGAGCTGGAGATCCTGGTGCGCCGCCGCGAGGACATCAACGCCGAGATCTCTCGTGTCCAGGACGTCCTGGAGGCGTTGGAGTCCTTCGAGGCTCCCGCGGGGGGCAAGGACGGTGGCGTCAAGGCGGGCGTCTCGGTCGGCGCCCCTCGTTCGGGTAAGCCTTCGGACAGTTAACCGACAGGTTCCGACCGGTCACGACCGGTCGAACTGCGGTGCCGTCTGAGGCGTTTGACCAAGTTTTTGGCAAGCCGTCCAAGGGTTAGCCACTCAAAAGGGGTGTCATTCTCCAGATCAAACACGTATCCGCTCGATGACACACCGCTTCGGCCCCTAGGATTCCCCCTATCACCTCACCGGTCTCATTTGACAGGAACCCCATGAGCGACACTTCCCCCTACGGCTTCGAGCTTGTGCGGCGTGGGTACGACCGCGCTCAGGTGGACGAACGTATCTCCAAGCTCGTCTCCGACCGTGACAGTGCTCTCACCCGCATCACCGCTCTGGAAAAGCGCATCGAGGAGCTCCACCTCGAGACGCAGAACGCCCAGGCTCAGGTAAGCGACGCGGAGCCGTCGTACGCCGGTCTCGGCGCGCGTGTCGAGAAGATCCTCCGCCTCGCCGAGGAAGAGGCCAAGGATCTGCGCGAGGAGGCCCGTCGCGCGGCCGAGCAGCACCGCGAGCTGGCGGAGTCCGCGGCCCAGCAGGTGCGCAACGACGCGGAGTCGTTCGCCGCGGAGCGCAAGGCCAAGGCCGAGGACGAAGGCGTCCGGATCGTCGAGAAGGCCAAGAGCGACGCTTCGCAGCTGCGTGCCGAGGCCCAGAAGGACGCGCAGTCCAAGCGCGAGGAGGCGGACGCCCTCTTCGAGGAGACCCGCGCCAAGGCCGCCCAGGCCGCCGCGGACTTCGAGACCAACCTGGCCAAGCGCCGCGAGCAGTCGGAGCGCGACCTCGCGTCCCGTCAGCAGAAGGCCGAGAAGCGCCTCGCGGAGATCGAGCACCGCGCGGAGCAGCTCCGCCTGGAGGCCGAGAAGCTGCGCACGGACGCCGAGCGCCGCGCCCGCCAGACGGTGGAGACGGCCCAGCGTCAGGCCGAGGACATCGTCGCGGACGCGAACGCCAAGGCCGACCGCATCCGTTCGGAATCCGAGCGCGAGCTGGCCGCCCTCACCAACCGCCGCGACTCGATCAACGCCCAGCTCACGAACGTCCGCGAGATGCTCGCGACGCTCACGGGCGCCGCGGTGGCCGCGGCCGGTTCGCCGGCCACGGACGACGAGCCGATCTCCCGTGGGGTGCCGGCTCAGCAGTCCCGGTAACACCGCTTGACGGCAGCGACAAAGGGCCCGCACCCTCTCCCCCGAACGGTGCGGGCCCTTTGCCGTACCGGCGACCGGCTCAAGTGGCAGCGTCCCGGGGCCCGTCTTAGCGTGGCCGCATGATCGAGCTCGAGGGCCTGACCAAGCGGTACGGCGAGAAGGTGGCGGTCAACAATCTGACCTTCACCGTCAGACCCGGCATCGTCACCGGCTTCCTCGGTCCCAACGGCGCCGGCAAGTCGACGACGATGCGCATGATGCTCGGCCTCGACCGGCCCACCGCCGGCGATGTCCGCATCGACGGCAAGCACTACGACCGTCTGAAGGACCCCCTCACGTACATCGGCGCCCTGCTGGACGCCAAGGCCATGCACGGCGGGCGCAGCGCCTTCAACCACCTTCTGTGCCTCGCGCAGAGCAACGGCATCCCGCGCAGCCGGGTCGCCGAGGTGCTCGACACCGTCGGTCTGACCGCCGTCGCGAAGAAGAAGGCCAAGGGGTTCTCGCTCGGCATGGGACAGCGGCTCGGCATCGCGGGCGCGCTGCTCGGCGATCCGCGCATCCTGATGTTCGACGAGCCGGTGAACGGGCTCGACCCCGAGGGCATCCACTGGATCCGCAATCTGATGAAATCGCTGGCCGCGCAGGGCCGGACGGTGTTCGTCTCCAGTCACCTGATGAGCGAGATGGCGCTGACCGCCGACCACCTCGTCGTCATCGGTCAGGGCCGGCTGCTCGCCGACACGTCCATGGCCGAGTTCATCGAGCAGAACTCGCGGTCGTACGTCCGCATCCGCTCGCCCCAGCGCGAACGGCTCCTCGATGTGCTGCACGGGGCCGGGATCACGGTCGTGGAGACCGGTGCCGGCGCGCTGGAGGTCGACGGCGGCAAGCCCGAGCACATCGGCGAGCTGGCCGCCCAGCACCAGATCGTGCTGCACGAGCTCAGCCCCCAGCAGGCCTCCCTGGAGGAGGCGTTCATGCAGCTGACCGCCGAGTCGGTCGAGTACCACGCGCACACCGACACCCCGCAGGAGCAACAGGCCTGGGGCGACGGCTGGAAGGGGAACTGACCATGGCGGCAGCCCAGGTCGTCCGGTCCGAGTGGACCAAGATCCGGTCGGTGGCCTCCACCGTGTGGACGCTCTCCCTCGCCGTGGTCGTCACCCTCGCCCTCGGCATGCTGATCTCGGCCCTGTCGAAGAACGAGTTCGACAAGATGAGCCGCAAGGACCAGCTCTCCTTCGACCCGACCTACATCAGCTTCGCCGGGATGAGCCTCGGCCAGCTCGCGATGATCGTGTTCGGGGTGCTGGTGGTGTCCAACGAGTACAGCACCGGCATGATCCGCACCTCGCTGGCCGCCGTACCGCAGCGCGGCACCTTCCTGTTCAGCAAGATCGGGGTCGCGACCGGCCTCTCACTCGTCGTCGGCCTCGTCACCAGCTTCGTCGCCTTCTTCCTCGGGCAGGCCATGCTCGGCGAGCACCGGGCGCACATCGGCGACCACGGCGTGCTGCGCGCGGTGATCGGCGGCGGGCTCTACATGACCCTCATCGCGATGTTCTCCATGGGCGTCGCCGTGATGCTGCGCTCGCCGATGCTGTCGCTGGGCATCCTGATGCCGTTCTTCTTCCTGATCTCCAACATCCTCGGCAATGTCTCGGCCACCAAGAAGATCGGCCGCTACCTGCCCGACCAGGCCGGCAGCAAGATCATGCAGGTGGTCACGCCGATCGACGACGACACCCCGTACGGCCCCTGGGGCGGACTCGCGATCATGGTGCTGTGGGTGGCGGCGGCGATCGCGGGCGGCTACCTGCTGCTGAAGAAGAGAGACGCCTGAGGCTTTGCGGCCTCTTGAGTGGAACCGTCAGCGCCCGGATAAGCTCCTAACCCTTACGGGGGCGTGCGCCCTGCTGTCCTGAACCTTTCGATGGGTGCGGAGCATGATCGAGGCAGTCGGCCTGACCAAGCAATATGGCGACAAGACCGCTGTGTACAACCTTTCCTTCCAGGTGCGGCCCGGTGCCGTCACCGGCTTCCTGGGCCCCAACGGCTCGGGCAAGTCGACGACGATGCGGATGATCCTTGGCCTGGACAACCCCACCTCGGGGCAGGTGACGATCGGCGGCTACCCGTACCGCAAGCTGCCGAACGCCCCCCGTCAGGTCGGCGCGCTCCTCGACGCCAAGGCGGTCCACGGCGGCCGGCACGCCCGCAACCACCTCCTCTGCCTCGCCCAGCTCTCCGGCATCCCGGCCCGCCGGGTGGACGAGGTGCTCGGTGTGGTCGGCCTCCAGGACGTGGCGCGGAAACGTTCCAAGGGCTTCTCCCTCGGCATGGGCCAGCGGCTCGGCATCGCCGCCGCGCTCCTCGGCGACCCGCAGGTCCTGCTCTTCGACGAGCCGGTCAACGGCCTCGACCCCGAGGGCATCCTCTGGGTGCGGAACCTGATGAAGGCGCTGGCGGCGGAGGGCCGTACGGTCTTCGTCTCCTCGCACCTCATGAGCGAGATGGCGCTGACCGCCGACCACCTGATCGTCATCGGGCGCGGCCAGCTGCTGGCCGACATGAGCGTGAACGACTTCATCGCAGCGAACTCCGCGGGCTTCGCGCGGGTCCGCACCCCCGACACCGAGCCGCAGCTGCGCGAGAAGCTGACGTCCGCGCTGACGGAGGCCGGCGGCCATGTGCTGCCCGAGCAGGACGGCGCCCTGCGGATCACCGGGCTCCCGCTCCCCCGCATCAGCGACATCGCCCACGACACCGACGTACGGCTGTGGGAGCTGTCGCCGCACTCCGCCTCGCTGGAGGAGGCGTACATGCGGATGACGCAGGGGACCGTCGACTACCGCTCGACCATCGACCAGAAGGCCGGGCTCATGCAGCCCGTGCCGCCCGGCGCCCAGCCCCCGATGCCGGTCCCCGGCCAGGGCCAGCCCGACTGGTACGCACCGCCGCCGCCCCAGCAGCAGTTCGCTCCGCAGGGCCGGCCGACGCCGGGCCCCTACAGCGCGTCCCAGCCGCCGGCAGGGCCGTACGGCGCCTCCCAGCCGCCGGCGGGCCCGTACGGCACCCCGGGCGCCCCCGGCACGCCCGCCGGCCCCTACGGCGCCCAGGCCCCGGCCGCCGCTCCGGCCGCGAACTCCGGCGCGGGCGCCGCGAACCCGTACGCGCCCGTGGCCCCGGCTGACGCTGCCGCCCCGCAGGCCCCCGGCCTCACCAAGCAGCCCGCGGCGGCCCCGGCCCCGGCTGGTGCCCCGGCGGCCGCCGCCTCGCAGCCTTCCACGGGCACCCCGGACTCAGCCCCGGCCGCCGCCTCTGCGGCCGCGCCCGCGCAGCCCGCCGCCCCGGCCTCCGCGCCCTCCCCCACCCCGTCCGCCGCCGACCTGACCAAGCCCGAGGACGCCCGATGAGTACGCCCCAGCCTCCGATGCCGCAGGCCGCCGTGGCCCAGCCTCAGCCGGCGCAGGCGCCCGCGCCCCACTGGCAGTCGGCGCCCGCCGGCTCGTACCCGACGTACACCTCGCCGATCCCGGTGGTGCGTACGCACCTCGGACACGCCATCGCCTCGGAGTGGACGAAGATCCGTTCCGTGCGGTCGACGATGTGGACGCTCGGGGTGTTCATCCTGCTCGTCGTCGGGATCGGTCTGCTGGCCGCCGCGGTGGTGGGGAGCAACGCGGGCGAGACCGACCTGTCCGGGGAGAACCCGCTGTCGTTCGGCTTCTTCGGGCTGCTGCTCGGCAGCATGTGCCTCATCACGCTCGGCGTGCTGACCACCGCCTCCGAGTACGGCACCGGCATGATCCGCACCACCATGACCGCGTGCCCGAACCGGGTGCGGGTCCTGGCGGCCAAGGCGATCGTGTTCTTCACCGTCGCCTTCGTGGTGACCTTCGCCTCGGCGCTCCTGGTCGCCCTCGCGGACGTGGCCCTGCTGGACAGCAGCGGCGTACGGGACCCCTCCGGCGGCGAATGGCTCAAGGGCACCCTCGGCATCTCGCTCTACCTGGCGCTGCTCGGCCTGCTCTCGCTCGTCATCGGCTCGATCATCCGGCACTCGGCGGGCGCGATCACCATCATGATCGGCGTGGTGCTGGCCCCGCTGGTCATCGCGCTGTTCATGTTCTCGTCCTCGCTGGAGAAGCTGCGCGAGGCCCTGTTCGAGTACTCCATCCCGAACCAGCTGAGCGTCTTCTACTCCAACTCGCTCACCGAGTCCGGCCCGTCCGGCTGGGACCCGCTGTGGATCATGCTCGGCGTGACGGCCGTCGCGTTCGCGGGCGCGTGCGCGCTGCTGGAGAAGCGGGACGTGTAGCCCGTAGGAAGACTCAGAACCTCGGCGCGTTACGGGACCGCTGCACCCGCGTGGTGCGGCGGTCCTTCGCGTTCCAGCACGCCTTGTGCCAGTGCCGGCGCTCGTCCACCCCGGAGTGGTCCGGCCAGGCCACCACATGCGGGACGCCGTCCGGGATCAGCTGGTCGCAGCCCGGGCAGCGGTAGGACTTGCCCTGGGCACTCGCGCCCGCCACATGGCGGACGTTCCACTCCTCGCCCTGCCAGCTCTCCGTGGACTGCCAGCCGCCGTACCGGCCGGACCGGTCGCCCTCGGCGCTCCGGCCGGAATCGGAACCCTTGGGTCGGTTGCGACGCGGGGACACGGAACACCTCTCGGGGCTATACAGGAAGCACGGGCCGTGTCCAGCCTACGCGGCGCGGACAGGGGTACGCGAAGGGCACCAACCCCCGCAAGTCCCCCTCGCGGGCGCCGCATTCGGCAGACAATCCGCAAATCTCTTCGCCAGGCCGTGTCCTCGGCACGTGTCAGACGGTTATGCCGGGTGGGGGAGCTCCGCGTCGGAGCCAAGGAAGCAGGAAAAGCACATGCGCGTTGGAAGTTTCGTGTTGGCGGCCCAGTTCCCGGGGCAGGGCCAGGGGGAGGCGCTGCACCGCGCGGTCCGCTCCGCCGAGGTCGCCGAGGAAGCGGGCCTGGACTCGGTCTGGCTGGCCGAGCACCACTTCGTGCCGTACGGCACCTGCCCGTCGGCGATCACCCTGGCCGCGTTACTGCTGGGCCGCACCCGGCGGCTCCGGGTCGGCACCGCCGTCAGCGTGCTCCCCACCGCCCACCCGGTGGCCCTGGGCGAGCAGGCCGCGCTGCTGCACCTCACCTCGGGCGGGCGCTTCTCGCTGGGCGTCGGGCGGGGCGGGCCGTGGGTCGACCTGGAGGTGTTCGGGTCCGGGCTCGCGGCCTACGAGAAGGGGTTCCCGGAATCACTCGATCTGCTGGTGCGCTGGCTGCGCGACCCGTCGGTCTCGGCCGACGGCGAGCGCTACCGCTTCCGTGAGGTCCCCGTCGTACCCCGCCCGTCGGAGGCGCTGACGGAAGCGGACGGCCCCGAGGTGATCGTCGCCTGCACGTCCCCGGCGAGCGTGAAGCTGGCCGCCGACCGCGGGCTGCCGATGCTGCTCGGGATGCATGTCGGGGACGAGGAGAAGGCGGAGATGGTCGCCCTGTGGCGCAAGCACGCGCGCGCGGCGGGCCGTTCGCCGGACGAGATCGCGCACGCGGCCCATGTCTCCGCCGGTGTCTGCCAGATCGCGGACAGGCGCACGGACGCCGTGGAGGCGTTGGTGAAGGCGATGCCGGGCTGGCTGCGGCAGGGCCTGGAGGCCCATGTGACGGTCGACGGCCGCCATCGCTCGATGCGCGACCCGGTGGCCTACACCGAACTGCTCTGCGGGCTGCACCCGGTGGGCACTCCCCGGCTGTGCGCCGACCGGCTCGCCGCCACCAGCGAGCGGACCGGCATCTCCCGCTTCGCCCTGCTCGTCGAGGGCTCGGGAGACCTCGCGGCCACCGAGGAGAACGTACGACGGCTGGGCGCCGAGGTGCTCCCTCACCTCGGCTGACCGTGGGGCCCCGCGCAGAGCTTGCCGCCCCTGTACTGAATGCACCTCCCGCGTACGGAGCGGCAAGCGAACGGCTCGTGCGTCAGCAGTCCCGGAACTCCGGGGACTGGTTCAGCAGTTGACTGCGGACCGAGGTGAAGCGGGCCAGCGTCTCGTCCACCGAGGCGTCCAGCGGGAACACCGCCACCCGGTGGCAGTTCTGGAACGCCAGCCGTACCCCGAAGTGCCGTTGCAGCGCGCCGCGTATCGCGTCACTCGCGAGCGCACGCAGCAGCTGACCGCGTGCCTGCTCGTCCGGCGGGGGCGTCTGGTTGTCGGCGAAGGAACCGCCGTCGACCTTCAGCTGGGCCACCAGGGAGCTGATCATCTCCCATGCGTAGGGCAGGGAGGTCCGGACGCAGTCGACGAATTCCGCTTCGTCGACCTCGCCTCGCTCGGCCTTCTCGAGTAGGGCCGGTGAGACGTCGAGCGACATGGGTTCTCCTCTCGCACCCCCAAGCAACAGGGGTTGCCGGACAGATGAGGGAGTCCGCGATGCCGAACACGCTGAGTACATGCCTCGCGACCTCCCGTTTACTACCGTAGGCAACGGGCCGTGACGGCACCAGGAGATTGCGTACATAGAGGGCCCCCAATGGGCACACAATCGGCCACAAACGAACACGGGTCGTTCCGGGTGCTACGGGGCCGAATCGCTTCGACGGCGGGCCGTCGAGTAGCGTTGCCCACCATGCGTCTCGTCATCGCCCGGTGCTCCGTCGACTACGCGGGCCGGCTCACCGCCCACCTCCCGTCCGCGCCCCGTCTGATCCTCGTGAAGGCGGACGGCAGCGTCTCGATCCACGCGGACGACCGGGCCTACAAGCCCCTGAACTGGATGTCCCCGCCCTGCACGTTGAAGGAGGGTGCGGGTGACGAAGACGGCGTCTGGACCGTCGTCAACAAGGCCGGCGAGAAGCTGATCATCACGATGGAGGAGATCCTCCACGACTCCTCGCACGAACTGGGCGTCGACCCGGGCCTGATCAAGGACGGCGTGGAAGCACACCTTCAGGAGCTCCTCGCGGACCGCATCGAGACCCTCGGCGACGGCTACACCCTCATCCGCCGCGAGTACATGACCGCCATCGGCCCGGTCGACATCCTGTGCCGGGACGCCGACGGCCAGACCGTCGCGGTCGAGATCAAGCGGCGCGGCGAGATCGACGGCGTCGAGCAACTCACCCGCTACCTGGAGCTGTTGAACCGCGACCCGCATCTCGCCCCGGTCCGTGGCATCTTCGCCGCCCAGGAGATCAAGCCCCAGGCCCGCGTCCTCGCCACGGACCGCGGCATCGGCTGCGCGGTCCTCGACTACGACGCCCTGCGCGGCATCGAGGACGACAAGCTGCGGCTCTTCTGACGGCAGCGCTCTTCGAGCCTCTACGACGACGAGGGCCGGGTTCCTGACAGGAACCCGGCCCTCACTGCTGGTGCACGCGCGTCAGATGACCGCGCCCGACGCGGAGCCCGACGTGCTCGGCGTCCCGGCGCCGCCGCTCTCCGAGGCGCTGGCGGGCGCGCTGGAGGCCGGGCCGCTGGCGGAGTCCGACGTGGACGGCGTGGTCGACGGCGTCGGTGTCGGGCTCGTCGTCGGCGTCGGCGAACCCGAGGGCGTGCTCGGCGTCGGCGTCGGCGAGGTCGACGGCGGCTTGGTCGGGGACGCCGAGGTCGACGGCGGCCTGGACGTCGACGACGGCGGCTTCGAGGTGGGCGTCTTCGTCCCGCTCGGGTCGTCGGAGGGCTGCGTGCTCTCCGTCGGCGTCGGGTCGTCCGACGTACCGAACGTACCGTCCGGGCCCGGGTCGGTCGGGCGGCTGGTGGCCGTGCCGGTGTCGCCCTTGCCGTCGTCGTTCTTCGGCACGTCGGCGCCGAGGCTGCCGTCATCGGCGCCCTGGCTGGCCGACGGGTTGACGCCGACCTTGTCGGACGGGGTGTTCGCGTCGTTGTCGGACGTGGCGCCGAGCGTCACCACCGTGCCGAGCACGGCCGCGAGGAGCGCGCCCGCGCCGGCCGCGACGAGGTTGCGCCGGGCGAGGCCCTTGAGGCCGCCGCGGGCCTTGCGGTTGGGCACGGCGGAGGCGGGGGCCACGGCCCGGTGGGTGACCAGGGTCGAGGGGTCGTTCGGCGGCTGGAGCGGCGGGAAGGCCGGGATGCCGCCGGGCGGCGACAGCGACTCCTCGTGGCGGGCGTCGGGCACCTCCTCGCCGGCGGTCGCGGTGATGGCCGGCAGCGTGCCGGACCGGTCGGCGACCAGCGCGAGGGCACGGCGGCCGGCGACGGTGCCGCGCTTGTCGGCGAGGGCGCCGCGCAGCGCGATGGCGGCCTCCAGCTCGGCGCGGGCCCGGTCCAGCTGGTCGGTGCAGAGCGCGAGGATGCCCAACTCGTGGTGGAAGTAGGCCTGTTCACCCACCTCGCCGGAGACCCGGGCGGCCTCGGCACCGAAGCGCAGGGTGCGCTCCCAAGCGCTCCAGTGCAGTCCGGCGGCGAACGCGGGCGCGGCGGTGCGGGCCAGCTGGACGGTGACGTTCTCCTCGTCCTCGTCGGACGGTTCCACGACCGGCACGAGCACGGTGAGGGCGGCGAGCACGGCGTCGGCCTCGGCGCACACCCGCTCGGGCGTGACCGAGGGGTGCCCGGCCCACCAGGCGTAGTGCCGGGCCGCGGCCAGGGCGCGGTCGTCGATGTCGTCGCCGTATCCGGCGTTCTCCAGCTGGGTCCGGACGCCCGCGGCGAGCCGGTAGCGGGAGCCGACCGGGGTGATCAGCGCGCAGCTCAGCAGCTCACCGAGCGCGGCGTCGGCGTGGGTGTCGCCGACGAGGGCGGGCAGATGGGCCTGGTGCGGCACCTCGCCGTCGAGCGCCACGGCGAACCGCAGGGCGGTGCGCGCCGACTCGCTGAGCCGGCCGGCGAGCAGCGCGGCCGGTGCGGCGCCCTCGGCGAGGGAGGGCAGCGGCACGTCGTCGCCGTCGGCGGTCTCGTAGGGGGCGTCGACCTGGGCGCCCTGGAAGACGCCGAACTCGTCGAAGGCGTCGGCGCTGGCGCGCACTTCGTCGCGCTGCCGGAGCAGGGCGCCGGCCTGGACGAACCGCAGGGGCAGGCCCTCGGACTCGAACCAGAGGTCGCCGGCCCAGTTGGCCTCGTCCTCGGTGAGCACGCGGCCGACGGCACGCTCCAGGAGCTCCACTCCCCCGGCCCGGTCCAGGCCGTCGAGGAAGACCTCTTCGAGGGCCGAGTCGGCGGACGGCGCGGGCACGTCCGGGGTCGCGGCGACGAGGAAGGCGCACTCGGGGGTGGCCTCGAGCAGGTCCTCGAGCGCGGCGCCGCCGAACTCGACGTCGTCGAGGACGACGACCGCGCCGATCTCCCGGACGAGGGCGAGCAGGTCCTCGTGTCCGGGCCTGTGCAGGGGGGCGTCGTAGACGGCGTAGAAGAGGTCGTGGAGGAGGTCGTCGGCGCTGCGGTGGAAGCCGCTCAGGCGGACGACCCCGTCCGGGGCGAGATCCGAGCAGTCCTCGGCGACGACGTCGAGGAGGCTGGTGCGGCCCGATCCGGCGGGGCCGGTGAGCCGGACGGAGCGGCCGCGGGCGAGCAGCCGCACGAGGCGTTCGCGCTCGTCCTGGCGGGCCAGCAGCGGCAGCCGGGGCGGGGTGGGGCCGGACGGGGCCGGCGGGCGGGCCGCGCGGTCGGTCTCGGCGCGTTCGGCGGCGCTGAGCTTGCGCGGCCGACCGGGCCGTTCGCCCGGCGGGCAGGGTTCTATCTCGCTGCCGTCGACGGGATTGACGGTGAGCAGATGGTCACCGGAGACCAGCTGCACCGTGCGGGCCAGGGCGGGCGTGCTCGGGCCGAGGCCGGGTGTGAGCGGGTCCCGGGGCGGACGCTGGCGCGACGGGTTGCCGCCGTCACCTTCGTGGCCGTACTCCTCGGGTCCCCGGTTGTTCGGGTCCATAGGTTCAAGCCCCCCAAAAGCGTCTCGTGTGTCGTGGGTCCCTCGGGACCCAGGCCCCCTCCGGCCTGCTGCACACCGCGCTGTCGCTTCTGGTCCGGGCCCGCTCGTTCAGGGACGTGCTTCCAGCGGGCGACCGAACCCTAAACCTTCGCACAGTATCTACGACAGTCCGGGGCACCGCGCCGTCCGAGACGTCACAGTCTCGTGAGGATTGTGCGCGGCGCGCCTTTCACCATTGCAACACCGGACGCTCACACCGCATGCGCACAAGCGTTCACACCCGGGGCAGCGACTCCACCCCGATGCCGCCCTCGATCGCCAGGATCCGGTGCAGCCGGGTGGCCACCAGCAGGCGCTGCATCTGCGGCGGTACGTCGCGCAGCACCAGGCGTCGGCCGCAGCGGCCGGCCCTGCGGTGGGCCCCCATGATCACCCCGAGTCCGGTGGCGTCCCAGGAGTCGAGCTCGGACAGGTCGAGCACGAGATCGCCGACTCCGTCGTCGACGGCCGAGTGCAGGACCGTACGGGCGTCCGCCGCGCTGCGGACGTCGAGGCGGCCCCCGACGACCAGCTCGACGTGGTCGCCCCTGATGAACATATGCGCTCCCCGTGGTGCGTCTCGTGCTCCGCGAATGTGATGTCCGGTGATGCAACCTCTGACTGCGCGAGGCGGTCAGAGGTTGCCGTCTGTAAGCGAACCGATACCGAATTCACCCGTCGGTGTGACACCAGAGGGGCGTATGTGAATTCGGGCGTTGATCAGTACGTGTACCGGGTGGTGATCAGTACGTGTACCGGGTGGTGATCAGTACGTGTAGAAGCCCTGCCCGCTCTTGCGTCCGATGTCACCGGCGTCAACCATCCGGCGCATCAGCTCGGGCGGAGCGAACTTCTCGTCCTGGGACTCCGTGTAGATGTTGCTGGTGGCGTGCAGCAGGATGTCGACGCCCGTCAGGTCGGCCGTGGCGAGCGGGCCCATGGCGTGCCCGAAGCCCAGCTTGCAGGCGAGGTCGATGTCCTCCGCCGTCGCCACGCCGGACTCGTAGAGCTTGGTGGCCTCGACGACGAGCGCCGAGATGAGCCGGGTGGTGACGAAACCGGCGACGTCGCGATTGACGACGATGCAGGTCTTGCCGGTGGACTCGGCGAACTCCCGCGCGGTGGCGAGGGTTTCGTCGCTCGTCTTGTAGCCGCGGACCAGCTCGACGAGCTGCATCATCGGCACCGGCGAGAAGAAGTGGACGCCGACGACGCGCTCGGGGTGCTCGGTGGCGGCGGCGATCTTGGTGATCGGGATGGCGGAGGTGTTGGAGGCGAGGACGGTGTCCTCACGCACGATCTTGTCGAGCGCGCGGAAGATCTCATGCTTGACTTCGAGTTTCTCGAAGACGGCCTCGACGACGATGTCGGCGTCCGCGGCGGCGTCCAGGTCGGTGGTCGCGGTGATCCGGCCGAGGGCGGCGTCGGCGTCGTGCGCCTCCATCTTGCCCTTGCTCACGAACTTGTCGTACGAGGCCTTGATGCCGTCGGTGCCACGCGTCAGGGCCTCGTCGGTGACGTCCCGCAGGACGACGTCCCAGCCCGCAGATGCGGAGACCTGGGCGATCCCGGAACCCATCAAGCCGGCGCCGATGACGGCAAGCTTCCGTGCCACTGTTGCGACTCCCCTTTTGAACGCCTTACACGCTGTTTAAGTTGCCTCTTCGGCGGACCCTAGCGCCCGTGAGGGGCTGTGTGACCGGTAAGTAATGCGCGTCACGTCTCATCTGACGGACATCACACCGGCAGACGTCACGAGGGGTCTCGTACGGCGTAGTTGAGCACCTTCTCGCTCAACAGCTCCTCGATGTCGTCCAGGTAGACCAGTACCTCACGTGACACTTCGTCCGGATTGCGCCCTGCGACCATGTCTCGCCCGATACGGACGAACACCTCCGAGTGGACCCAGCAGATCTGACCGGCGATCAGCCCCGGCAGCGGGTCGGCGGCGTCCACGCCCGCCTCCTCCCGCAAGGTGGCTTCGAGGTGGTCGTGGATCTCCTGCTGGAGGCTCCACAGCCGGGACCGCAGCGGCGGGGCCTCCTGGATGCAGCGCATGAAGCGGTCGTAGCCCGCCATGAGCCCGACCCGCGGCGAGACCGCCTCCACCTCCGCGCGCAGCTCGCGCAGCACGGCACGGGCGGCGGACTCGCCCGCACTCCGGGCCCGCACCCAGCGCGAGAGCTGTTCGACGACGCCGGAGGACCGGTCGAAGAAGAGGTCCTCCTTCGCCGGGAAGTAGTTGTAGACGGTGTTGACGGAGACGTCGGCCGCCTCGGCCACCTCCGCGATGGTCACGGTCACGAAGCCGTGCTCCAGGAACAGTCCGGTGGCGATGTCCGAGATCCGCTGTCTCGTCTCGCGCTTCTTCCGCTCCCTGAGCCCCTCTGCCATGGTCACCATCTTAGCTTCGTTGGAGCCTCTGAAATTTTGGGGGCGTTGCAAAATTTAAGAGACCCTGTTTTTCTAGTGGTCATGACCGTCATCCGTACGGCCTCACTGGCCCGTACCTTCCAGACCAAGCGCGGCCCCGTGGCGGCCGTGCGCGGCATCGACCTGACCGTCCGCGAGGGCGAGATCCTCGGCTTCCTCGGTCCGAACGGCGCCGGGAAGACCACCACCCTGCGCATGCTCACGACCCTCCTCGCCCCGACCGGCGGCACCGCCACCGTCGCCGGGCACGACCTCGCCACCGACCCGGCCGGCGTGCGCCGGGCCTGCGGGTACGTGGCCCAGTCGGGCGGCGTCGACCCGCAGATCAGCGTGCGCGAGGAGCTGGTCACCCAGGGCCGCCTCTACCGGCTGACCAAGGCCCAGGCCGCCGGCCGCGCCGAGGAGTTGGCCCGCGACCTCGGGCTGACCGAGCTGCTCGACCGCAGGTGCGGGGAGCTGTCGGGCGGCCAGCGCCGCCGCCTGGACATCGCGATGGCCCTCACCCACCGCCCGAAGGTCCTCTTCCTCGACGAGCCGACCACCGGCCTCGACCCCGGCAGCCGCGCCGACCTGTGGGACCTGATCCGGCGGCTGCGCGCCGAGCACGGCACGACCGTCTTCCTCACCACCCACTACCTCGACGAGGCCGACGCCCTCTCCGACCGCCTGGTGATCGTGGACCGGGGCGTGGTCGTGGCCGAGGGCACGCCGAGCGCGCTCAAGCTGGAGCACGGCGGCTCGATCGACGCCACCCTCCAGGACACGTTCCTCGCCATCACCGGCCGCAGCGCGACACCGGCCGACGCCGCCCCCGTAGCCGTATAGGACCCGCGACATGCTTCTCCACGACACCGCGCTCATCTACGGCCGCTATCTGCGCCAGTCGCTGCGGTCCCGCTTCGCGCTGCTCTTCGGCGTGCTCATGCCGCTGCTGTATCTGCTCTTCTTCGGCCCTCTCCTGACCGATCTGCCGCTCGGCGGTCAGGGCAGCTCCTGGCAGGTGCTGGTACCCGGGCTGCTCCTCCAACTCGGGCTGTTCGGGGCCCTGTTCGCCGGATTCATGATCATCCTGGAGAAGGGGGCGGGGATCGTGGACCGGATGCGGGTCACGCCCGTCAGCCGGCTCGGGATGCTCCTCGGCCGGGTGCTGCGGGACGCGACGGTCTTCGTCTTCCAGGCGGTGCTGCTGGTGCTGGCCGCGCTGGTGATGGGGCTGAGGGCGCCGCTCGTCGGCATCCTGATCGGCTTCGCGTTCGTCGGGCTGCTCACCGTCTCGCTCGCCTCGCTGTCCTACGCGGTGGCGATGAAGGTCCGCACCCCCCAGGAGTTCGGCCCGCTCATCAACGCCGTGTCGATGCCGTCGATGCTGCTGTCCGGACTGATGCTCCCGATGACGCTCGGCCCGGCCTGGCTGGACGTCCTCTCCCACTTCATGCCGTTCCGCTATCTGGTGGACGCGATGCGCGACGCGTACGTCGGCGAGTACGCGACCGCGCACATGGCGTACGGCGTCCTGGTCGCCCTCGGCTTCTCGGCGCTCGCCGTGACAGTGGGCACACGCGTGTTCCGGACGGCCGGAGCGTAACTAGGCTGGTCACATGGTCAATCTGACGCGCATCTACACCAGGACCGGCGACCAGGGCACCACCGCCCTCGGCGACATGAGCAGGGTCGCCAAGACCGACCTGCGGATCTCGGCGTACGCCGACGCCAACGAGGCGAACGCCGTGATCGGGACGGCGATCGCGCTCGGTGGGCTCGCCGAGGAGGTCGTCAAGGTCCTCACGCGCGTCCAGAACGACCTGTTCGACGTCGGCGCCGACCTGTCCACGCCCGTCGTCGAGAACCCGGAGTTCCCGCCCCTGCGCGTCGAGCAGTTCTACATCGACAAGCTGGAGGCCGACTGCGACCACTTCAACGAGCAGTTGGAGAAGCTCCGGTCGTTCATCCTCCCGGGCGGCACCCCGGGCGCGGCCCTCCTGCACCAGGCCTGCACGGTCGTACGGCGTGCCGAGCGGTCCACCTGGGCGGCGCTGGAGGTGCACGGCGAGGTCATGAACCCGCTGACCGCGACCTACCTCAACCGCCTGTCCGACCTGCTGTTCATCCTGGCCCGGACGGCGAACAAGGAGGTCGGGGACGTGCTGTGGGTGCCCGGCGGGGAGCGTTAGGGCTCCTTCTTGGGGAACAGCGTGTAGCTCCCGGCGATGACGACGTTGATGCCGATCAGCCAGAGCATGCGCTGCTGCCACGCCTGGAGTGAATCGGTGTCGCCGTCGCCTCCTACGTACCAGATCGCGGCCTGGAGCAGCACCATGGCGACCACTGCCGCGACGACCCAGCGGCCCGCGACCTTCCATTCGTGGACGGCGCGGGCCGTGCCGTACTTCGGCGGCCGCACCGGCGGCGGGCCGCCCGCGAAGCGGTGGGCGAAGTGGGCGTCGGCCCAGCGGATCGTGGCGTGGCCGAGCCCGACGGTGAAGCCGATGTAGACGGCGGCCAGGCCGTGCTTCCAGTCGGGTTCGGCGCCGTCGCGCAGGTCGATCGCGGTGACCGTGAACAGGACCAGCTCCAGCAGCGGCTCGCACAGGAGCAGAGCAAGGCCGGTGCGCGGCATCTTCAGCAGGTACCGGAAGGCCAGCCCGGCGGCCAGCAACACCCAGAACGCCACCTCGCACGCGACGATCAGCCCGACGATCATGAACTCGCTCCCTTCCCTCTCTCCCAGGTTCGGGCCGCGCTCCCCCGCTTTCGTCGTCGTCGCTGACGAACTCGCCGTACATCGAAAGATGCAGTCCAGGACCGTCCCCGGGGATCAGGCGGGCCGCGCGACGGCCGTGTTTCATGGGGACATGGCCGTACGACTCCCCCGCCCGCACCGCTTCGACGTGCACGTCGCGGCCGGCGGCCTGCTCGGCGGTCTGCTGCTCGTGCTGCTGGGGCTCGGCACCCGGCGCTCCGACGACCCGATCACCCTCTTCGACGGCCCCTGGCCGGTGCTGCTGCCGCTCACCGTGCTGGCCGGCTGTGAGCTGCTGCGCCGTGCGGCACCCCGGGTGGCGCTGCTGACCGGCACGGTCGCGATCTGCGCGGACGTGCTGACCCAAGGCAGCCTGGCGTCGGTGCTGATGTTCACCGACCTCGTCTACGCGGCCGTCCTGTACGGCCCGCTCGCCTCGGCCCGCCGCATCCAGTGGATCACCGGCCTGCTCACGGTCGTCGCGACGCTGGTGCCGTTCGCGGTGTGGCGGGTGCCGGAGGCGCTGCTGATCGGTGTGGTCGTCGGCGTCGTGGCGTACGGGCCCGCCGCCACCGGCTGGATCGTCCGCAACCACCGCGACGCCGCCGAAGCCGCCCGGCTGCGCGCCGAACAGACCGCGCTGCTCGCGGAGATGGACCGCACCCAGGCCGTCACCGCCGAACGCGCCCGGATGGCCAGGGAGTTGCACGACATGGTCGCCAACCACCTCTCCGCGATCGCCATCCACTCCACCGCGGCGCTGTCCCTGGACGATCCGAAGACCTCCGCGCAGGCCCTCGGCGTCATCCGCGAGAACAGCGTCAAGGGGCTGGCGGAGATGCGCCGGCTGATCGGCATCCTGCGCGACGGCGACGAGGAGCCGACCGCGGTCCCGACCCTCGACGGCCTCGCCGCCCTCGTGGAGGACGCCCGCACCAACGGTCTCGACGTCACGCTGGAGGCCGAGCAGGGCACGACCGTGCCCGCCCCCGTCGAACTGGCCGCCTACCGGATCGTCCAGGAGTCCCTGACCAACGCGCTCAAGCACGCCTGCCCCGGCCGCGTCACCGTCGCCCTCGCCCGCCGCGACGGTTCCCTCGACGTGCGCGTGACCAGCCCGTACGGCCACCGGGACGGCCCGCGCGCCCCCGGTTCCGGCGCCGGTCTGGTCGGCATGCGGGAGCGGGTCGCGCTGCTCGGCGGCGCCTTCGCGGCCGGTCCCGAGGGCACCCTGTGGGCCGTACGCGCCGCCCTCCCCCTCACCGATGGAGACCCCGCATGATTCGTGTGCTCGTCGCCGAGGACCAGTCCGCCGTGCGCGCCGGGCTCGTCCTCATCCTGCGCAGCGCGCCCGACGTCGAGGTGGTCGGCGAGGCCGCCGACGGGGAGCAGGCGGTGGCGCTGGCCCGGGAACTGCGGCCGGACCTGGTCCTGATGGACGTGCAGATGCCGCGTCTGGACGGGGTGTCGGCGACCCGGAAGGTCACGGAGGAGGGGCTCGCGGACGTCCTCGTGCTGACCACTTTCGACCTCGACGAGTACGTGTTCGGGGCGCTGCGGGCGGGGGCGGCCGGGTTCCTGCTGAAGAACACGGAGGCGCGGGACCTCGTCGAGGCCGTCCGCACGGTGGCCCGCGGCGAGGGCATCGTGGCCCCGGCCGTCACCCGGCGCCTGATCGCCGAGTTCGCGGCGAAGCCGGTACGGCAGCCGAGCGCGGACCCGGCCGTCCTGGACCTGCTCACCCGCCGTGAACGCGAAGTGCTGTCCTGCCTGGGCGAAGGGCTGTCCAACGCGGACATCGCGGGGCGCCTGGACATGGCGGAGGCGACGGTGAAGACGCACGTCAGCCGTCTCCTGGGCAAGCTGGAGCTGCGCAGCCGGGTCCAAGCGGCGGTACTCGCGCAGGAGTTGGGTGTCTGAGCGGTTGCATACGAGAGTGGTCCAGACCTATTGACCCGTGGTCCAGACCTTTCTATTCTCGCGGCACCGTGGGTACGAAGGCTCAGTCGTGCCCCCATCCCCGAGAAGGAGGCGCGGTATGCGCTTCAGACACAGAGCCGCAGCAGGCTTCGCGACGCTGTTGCTCCCCTTCGCCGGACTGGTCGGGCTGGCCAGTCCCGCCGAGGCGGCGACCTCCGCGACCGCGACCTTCGCCAAGACCCAGGACTGGGGCACCGGCTTCGAAGGCAAGTGGACCGTCAAGAACACCGGCGACACCACCCTCAGCTCCTGGACCGTGGAGTGGGACTACCCCTCCGGCACCTCGGTCACCTCCGCCTGGGACGCCGACGTCACCTCGTCCGGCACCCACTGGACCGCCAAGAACAAGTCCTGGAACGGCACCCTCGCCCCCGGCGCCTCCGTCTCCTTCGGCTTCAACGGCGCCGGCCCCGGCTCCCCCGCCAACTGCAAGCTGAACGGCGGCAGTTGTGACGGCGGCACCACCAACCCCAGCGACAGCGCGCCCAGCGCCCCCGGCACCCCGACCGCGTCGAGCGTCACCGACACCTCGGTGAAGCTGACCTGGAGCGCGGCCACCGACGACAAGGGCGTCAAGAACTACGACGTGCTGCGCAACGGCACCAAGGTCGCGACGGTGACGACGACCTCGTACACCGACACCGGTCTGACCGCCGGCACCTCGTACTCCTACACCGTCCAGGCCCGCGACACCGCCGACCAGACCGGCCCGGTCAGCGGCGCGGTCTCCGTGACCACCACGGGCGGCGGCGGCACCGACCCGGGCACCGGCGGCAAGGTCAAGCTCGGCTACTTCACCGAGTGGGGCGTCTACGGCCGCAACTACCACGTCAAGAACCTGGTGACCTCGGGCTCCGCCTCGAAGATCACGCACATCAACTACGCGTTCGGCAACGTCAAGGACGGCAAGTGCGTCGTCGACGACACCTACGCCGCCTACGACAAGGCCTACACCGCCGACCAGTCCGTCAGCGGCGTCGCCGACACCTGGGACCAGCCGCTGCGCGGCAACTTCAACCAGCTGCGCGAGCTGAAGGCCAAGTACCCGAACATCAAGGTGCTGTACTCCTTCGGCGGCTGGACCTACTCCGGCGGCTTCGCCCAGGCCGCCGCCAACCCGGCCGCGTTCGCCGCGAGTTGCAAGTCCGTCATCGAGGACCCGCGCTGGGCGGACGTGTTCGACGGCATCGACATCGACTGGGAGTACCCGAACGCCTGCGGTCTGACCTGTGACACCTCCGGTGCCGCGGCCTTCAAGAACCTGGTGGCGGCGCTGCGTTCGGAGTTCGGCAGCGACTACCTCGTCACCGCCGCGATCACCGCGGACGCCTCCAGCGGCGGCAAGATCGACGCGGCCGACTACGGCGGCGCCTCCGCGTACCTCAACTGGTACAACGTGATGACGTACGACTACTTCGGCGCCTGGGACAAGACCGGCCCCACCGCCCCGCACTCCCCGCTCACCTCGTACTCCGGCATCCCGAAGGCCGGCTTCAACTCGGCCGACGCGATCGCCAAGCTGAAGGCGAAGGGCGTGCCGTCGAGCAAGCTCCTGCTGGGCATCGGCTTCTACGGCCGCGGCTGGACCGGCGTCACCCAGGCCGCCCCCGGCGGCACCGCCACCGGCCCGGCGACCGGCACCTACGAGGCGGGCATCGAGGACTACAAGGTCCTCAAGACGTCCTGCCCCGCCACCGGCACCGTCGGCGGCACGGCGTACGCCTACTGCGGCAGCAACTGGTGGTCGTACGACACCCCCGCCACCATCGGCACCAAGATGACCTGGGCCAAGAACCAGGGCCTCGGCGGCGCCTTCTTCTGGGAGTTCAGCGGCGACAGCTCCAACGGTGAGCTGGTGAGCGCCATCAACAGCGGGTTGCAGTAACTCCGTCAGGCAACATTGACGCGCTGACCGGGCGGGGCTGCCTCAAGCCACGCGAGAAAACCGGTCAGCGCGTCTTCGCTCATGGCGAGCTCCAGACGCGTGCCCCGGTGGAGGCAGGTGAGGACGACGGCGTCCGACAGCAGCGCCAGCTCCTCCTCGCCCTCGGGCAGCCGGCGGCCGGCGACCTCGATCGCGGCGCGCTCCAGGACGCGGCGCGGGCGGTAGGCGTAGGAGAAGACGCGGTACCACTCGATGCGGTCGCCGTTGTAGCGGGCGACGCCGTAGCTCCAGCCCTTGCCGCTGGTGTCGGTTTTCTCCGGGACGTCCCAGCGCAGGGAACAGTCGAAGGTGCCGCCCGAGCGCTGGATGAGTCTGCGGCGCAGACCGAAGACGAACAGTCCCAGCACCACCAGGGCGACCACGACTCCGCACACAGTCAGAGCGAGGACCATCGACACCGACCTCCTCGTCTACTCGGTAACGGATTACTCAGTAACGGATTGGAAAAAACGTCCACATTCGCCTCAGCCGCGACCGGGGCCGGATTTCTCCGGTCCCAGCCGCGGCTGAGTGACGTCATACGGTCTCGCGCAGGCTAGCGCGTCGCCGCCGCGCGGATGCGTACGTCCGCGCGACGCTCGGCGGCGGCGTCACCCTCCGCCTTCGCGCGCTCCAGCTCGCGCTCGGCGCGCTGGACATCGATCTCGTCCGACAGCTCGGCGATCTCGGCCAGCAGCGACAGCTTGTTGTCCGCGAACGAGATGAAACCGCCGTGCACCGCGGCGACGACCGTTCCACCATCACTCGTACGGATGGTCACCGGGCCCGACTCCAGCACACCGAGCAGCGGCTGGTGACCGGGCATGACGCCGATGTCGCCGGACGTGGTGCGCGCGACGACCAGGGTGGCCTCGCCGGACCAGACCTCTCGGTCGGCCGCGACCAGCGCGACGTGCAGCTCAGCAGCCAAGGTGGCTCCTCGGGTCACCACCCGGCGGGTCTGCCGGGTGTTGGTTACAAGTCTAGTAGGCGTGAAAGAGGGGGCGGGACGTACCCCGCCCCCTCGGACGTGAGCGCGAGGCTCACATGGAACTCACGGAGTTCAGGAGACGCCGAGCTCCTTGGCGTTGGCCTTGAGGTCCTCAATGCCACCGCACATGAAGAACGCCTGCTCCGGGAAGTGGTCGTACTCGCCGTCGATGATCGAGTTGAAGGCCGCGATCGACTCGTCCAGCGGGACGTCCGACCCGTCGACGCCGGTGAACTGCTTGGCGACGTGGGTGTTCTGGGACAGGAAGCGCTCCACGCGACGGGCACGGTGGACGACGAGCTTGTCCTCCTCGCCGAGCTCGTCGATACCGAGGATCGCGATGATGTCCTGGAGGTCCTTGTACTTCTGCAGGACCGTCTTGACGCGCATGGCGGCGTCGTAGTGGTCCTGCGCGATGTAGCGCGGGTCCAGGATGCGGGACGTGGAGTCCAGCGGGTCCACGGCCGGGTAGATGCCCTTCTCGGAGATCGGACGGGACAGAACCGTCGTCGCGTCGAGGTGGGCGAAGGTGGTGGCCGGGGCCGGGTCGGTCAGGTCGTCCGCGGGGACGTAGATCGCCTGCATCGAGGTGATCGAGTGACCACGGGTCGAGGTGATGCGCTCCTGGAGGAGACCCATCTCGTCGGCCAGGTTCGGCTGGTAACCCACCGCGGAGGGCATACGGCCGAGCAGGGTCGACACCTCGGAACCGGCCTGCGTGAAGCGGAAGATGTTGTCGATGAAGAACAGCACGTCCTGCTTCTGCACATCGCGGAAGTACTCCGCCATGGTCAGACCGGCGAGGGCCACGCGCAGACGGGTGCCCGGGGGCTCGTCCATCTGACCGAAGACCAGCGCGGTCTTGTCGATGACGCCGGAGTCCGACATCTCCTCGATGAGGTCGTTGCCCTCACGGGTGCGCTCACCGACACCGGCGAACACGGAGACACCGTCGTGGTTGTTGGCGACGCGGTAGATCATCTCCTGGATGAGCACCGTCTTGCCGACGCCGGCACCACCGAACAGACCGATCTTTCCACCCTTGACGTACGGGGTGAGAAGGTCGATGACCTTGACGCCGGTCTCGAACATCTCGGTCTTCGACTCGAGCTCGTCGAAGTTCGGGGCCTTGCGGTGGATGCCCCAGCGCTCGCCCGTGTACTGCTCGTCGACGTTCAGCACCTCACCGAGGGTGTTGAACACCTTGCCCTTGGTGAAGTCGCCGACCGGGACCGTGATGGAGGCGCCGGTGTCGGTGACCGGGGCCTGGCGGACCAGGCCGTCGGTGGGCTGCATGGAGATGGTGCGGACCAGGCCGTCACCCAGGTGCTGGGCGACCTCCAGGGTCAGCGTCTTCTTCTCGCCGTCCTTGGCCGGGTCGGCCACCTCGACGTGAAGGGCGTTGTAGATCTCCGGCATCGCGTCGACGGGGAACTCCACGTCGACGACCGGGCCGATGACCCGGGCGACGCGGCCCGTGGCCGTCGCGGTCTCAACAGTGGTGGTCATTAGCGGTCACTCCCCGCGGTCGCGTCGGCCAGGGCTGCGGAGCCACCGACGATCTCGCTGATTTCCTGGGTGATTTCGGCCTGGCGGGCCGCGTTGGCAAGTCGGGAGAGCGTGGTGATGAGCTCTCCGGCGTTGTCGGTGGCCGACTTCATCGCGCGGCGCGTGGCGGCGTGCTTGGAGGCAGCCGACTGGAGCAGCGCGTTGTAGATACGGCTTTCGACGTAGCGCGGCAGCAGGGCGTCGAGGACGTCCTCCGCCGACGGCTCGAAGTCGTACAGCGGAAGGATCTCGCCCTTGGGGGCTGCTTCCTTCGCGACCTCTTCGAGGCTGAGCGGCAGCAGACGGTCGTCCAGCGCCGTCTGCGTCATCATCGAGACGAACTCGGTGAACACGATGTGGAGTTCGTCCACACCACCCTCGGCCGTGTCCTTCTCGATGGCCTCGATCAGCGGACCCGCGACCTTCTTGGCGTCCGCGTACGTGGGCTCGTCGGTGAAGCCCGACCACGACTCCGCGACCTTGCGCTCGCGGAAGTTGTAGTGGGCCAGACCGCGGCGGCCGACGATGTACGTGTCGACCTCCTTGCCCTCGGCCTCAAGACGCGCGGTCAGCTGCTCCGCGGCCTTGATGGCGTTGGAGTTGAAGGCGCCGGCGAGACCACGGTCACTCGTCAGGAGCAGCACCGCGGACCGCACGACCGTCTCGGCCTGCGTGGTCAGCGGGTGCTTCGTGTTCGAGCCGGTACCGACCGCCGTGACCGCACGCGTCAGTTCCTGCGCGTACGGCGTGGAGGCCGCCACCTTGCGCTGCGCCTTGACGACGCGCGAGGCGGCGATCATCTCCATCGCCTTGGTGATCTTCTTGGTCGCGGTGACGGATCGGATGCGACGCTTGTAGACCCGGAGCTGGGCTCCCATGAGTCAGGTCCCTTCCTTACGTCACTTGGCGGCGGCCGGGGCGTCCTCGCCGAGAAGCTTGCCGTCCGAGGTCTCGAACTGCTTCTTGAAGTCGGCGATCGCGTCGGCAACAGCGGTGAGGGTGTCGTCCGACAGCTTGCCGCCCTCGCGGATGGAGGTCATGAGGCCCTGCTCCTTGCGGTGCAGGTACTCCAGGAGCTCCTTCTCGAAGCGGCGGATGTCGGCGACCGGGACGTCGTCCATCTTGCCGGTGGTGCCGGCCCAGACGGAGACGACCTGGTCCTCGGTGGACATCGGCTGGTACTGAGCCTGCTTGAGCAGCTCGACCATGCGCTGACCGCGCTCCAGCTGCGCCTTCGACGCGGCGTCCAGGTCGGAACCGAAGGCGGCGAACGCCTCCAGCTCACGGAACTGGGCGAGGTCCACGCGCAGACGTCCGGAGACCTGCTTCATCGCCTTGTGCTGCGCGGAACCACCGACTCGGGAGACGGAGATGCCGACGTTCAGCGCGGGGCGCTGACCGGCGTTGAAGAGGTCCGACTCCAGGAAGCACTGGCCGTCGGTGATGGAGATGACGTTGGTCGGGATGAACGCCGAGACGTCGTTGGCCTTGGTCTCGACGATCGGCAGACCCGTCATCGAGCCGGCGCCCATGTCGTCGGAGAGCTTCGCGCAGCGCTCCAGCAGACGGGAGTGCAGGTAGAAGACGTCACCCGGGTAGGCCTCACGCCCCGGCGGGCGGCGCAGCAGCAGCGACACGGCGCGGTAGGCGTCGGCCTGCTTCGACAGGTCGTCGAAGATGATGAGGACGTGCTTGCCCTCGTACATCCACTGCTGACCGATGGCCGAACCGGTGTACGGCGCCAGGTACTTGAAGCCGGCCGGGTCGGACGCGGGGGCGGCGACGATGGTCGTGTACTCCAGCGCGCCGTTCTCCTCCAGCGCGCGGCGGACCGACGCGATGGTGGAGCCCTTCTGGCCGATGGCGACGTAGATGCAGCGGACCTGCTTGTTCACGTCGCCCGAGCGCCAGTTGTCGCGCTGGTTGATGATCGTGTCGACGGCCAGGGCGGTCTTGCCGGTCTGACGGTCACCGATGATCAGCTGACGCTGGCCACGGCCGATCGGGGTCATCGCGTCGACGGCCTTGTAGCCGGTCTCCATCGGCTCGTGCACCGACTTGCGCTGCATGACCGTGGGGGCCTGCAGCTCAAGGGCACGACGACCGGACGTCTCGATCTCGCCGAGGCCGTCGATCGGGTTGCCGAGCGGGTCGACGACGCGGCCGAGGTAGCCCTCGCCGACGGCCACGGACAGGACCTCGCCGGTGCGCGTGACCGGCTGACCCTCCTCGATGCCGCTGAACTCACCGAGGACGATGGCGCCGATCTCGCGCTCTTCCAGGTTGAGCGCGAGGCCGAGGGTGCCGTCCTCGAACTTCAGCAGTTCGTTGGCCATGGCCGAGGGCAGACCCTCGACCTTCGCGATGCCGTCGCCGGCAAGGGTGACCGTACCGACCTCCTCGCGCGAGGCCGCGTCCGGCTTGTACGACTGGACGAAGTTCTCCAGCGCGTCCCGGATCTCCTCCGGCCGGATCGTGAGCTCCGCCATCTGGGTTCCCTGCTCTCCTTGTTGGGCCCGAAGTTTCACTTTGGGGGTCTGGGGGCGACCCCCAGGATTCTTCATGTACGGCCCAACCAGGGCCGTCGTAAGTACGTACTGCTATGAAGTTGCTGCTCAGCCCGCCAGGCGGCGGCCGGCGTCCTCGATGCGGTCCGCGATGGAGCCGTTGATGACCTCGTCGCCGACCTGCACCCGGATGCCGCCGAGGACCTCGGGGTCCACGTCGATGTTCAGGTGGACCGGGTGGCCGTAGAGCTTCCCGAGCGCGGCGCCCAGGCGCTGCTTCTGGGTGTCGCTCAGCGGGACCGCCGAGGTGACGACGGCGACCAGGCGGTTGCGACGGTCCGCGGCGAGCTTGGACAGGGACTCCAGTCCCGCTTCCAGGCTACGTCCCCGCGGCGCGGTCACAAGACGCGTCACCAGACGCTCGGTGGTCGCGTGGGCACGGCCGCCGAGCAGGCTGCGCAGCAGCTCGCCCTTGGCCGAACCGGTCGCGGCGCGGTCGGTGAGCGCGGCCCGCAGCTCGGTGTTCGAGGAGACGATCCGGCCGAACCGGAACAGCTCGTCCTCCACGTCGTCGAGCGCGCCGGCCCGCTGCGCGGCGGTGAGGTCGGCGAGGTTCGCCAGCTCCTCCAGGGCGTCCACCAGGTCGCGCGACTGCGACCAGCGGGAGCGCACCATGCCGGACACCAGGTCCGCGGCCTCGCCGCCGACCTGGCCGCCGAGGAGACGCTGGGCCAGTTCGGCCTTGGCCTCGCCGGCCTGCGCCGGGTCGGTCAGGACCCGACGCAGCGACACCTCGCGGTCGAGCAGCGCGGTGACGGCGGCCAGCTCGTCGGCGAGCGTGCCGGCGTTCACGGACGTCGAGTCCGTCAGCGCGTCGAGACGCTCACGTGCGGCTGCCAGGGCCTCGCGGCTCGCTCCGTTCATCGCGCGGCCTCGGCCTTCTCCTCGAGCTCGTCGAGGAAGCGGTCGATCACGCGGGACTGCCGGGCGTGGTCCTCGAGGGACTCACCGACGAGCTTGCCGGCCAGGTCGGTGGCGAGCTTGCCGACGTCCTGGCGCAGCGCCTGCGAGGCGGCCTTGCGGTCGGCCTCGATCTGCGCGTGACCGGCGGCGATGATCTCCTCACGCTGCCGCTGGCCTTCCGCGCGCATCTCGGCGATGAGCGTGGCGCCCTGCTCCTGCGCCTCCTGGCGCAGACGCGCGGCCTCGTGGCGGGCCTCGGCGAGCTGTGCCTTGTACTGCTCAAGGACGCTCTGGGCCTCGGTCTGTGCGGCCTCGGCCTTCTCGATACCGCCCTCGATGGCCTCGCGCCGCTCTTCCAGAACCTTGTTGATGGTCGGGAGGAGCTTCTTGGCGAGGAAGCCGAAGACGATGACGAAGGCGATCAGGCCGATGACGAGCTCCGGCCACGGCGGAATGAGGGGGTTCTCCTTCTCCGCCTCGGCCGCCAGCTGAACCAGTGCGTGGTTCACATCAGTGCCTTTCGTCTAATTACGGCTGGTCGTTTGGTTCGTCTTAGTAGACGAACGGCATGACCAGACCGATGAGGGCGAGCGCCTCACAGAAGGCGAAGCCGAGGATCTGGTTGGCGCGGATCAGACCGGCGGCCTCGGGCTGGCGGGCGAGGGCCTGCGTGCCGTTACCGAAGATGATGCCGACGCCGACGCCCGGGCCGATCGCCGCGAGGCCGTAGCCGATGGAGCCGAGGTTGCCGTCGACCGCAGCGAGCATCTGGGACATGCCAGTTCTTCCTTCTCTTTACGTGACCGGTGGGGGTTGGCCACCGGATGTCTCTGGGGGTGTGACCGAGGGCTCGGCTCAGTGGTGCTCGGCGAGCGCGCCCTGGATGAAGGTGCAGGTCAGGAGGACGAAGACGTACGCCTGAACGGCCTGGATGAAGAGCTCGAAGGCGGTCATGATGATGACCATCACGAACGACACTGCGGAGTAGGCGATGCCGATGCCGTTGAGCATGTACCAGCTGGCGATCGTGAAGAGCAGCAGCAGGGTGTGGCCGGCGAACATGTTCGCGAAGAGTCGCACCGCGTGCGTGAACGGGCGGACGATCAGGTTCGAGAAGAACTCGATGGTCATGGCCAGCGGGAGCACCGGGCCCAGCGACTTGTCGTAGCCGGTGAAGTTCTTGAAGGCGCCCACGAAGCCGTGCCGCTTGAAGGTGAGCGAGACCCAGGTGATGTAGACGATCGCGGCCAGCACGGCGGGGTACGCGATGATCGACGTCACCGGGAAGGAGGCGACCGGGACGATGGACCAGAGGTTCATGATCCAGATGAAGAAGAACAGCGAGACGGCGAGCGGTACGTACTTCTCGCCCTCCTTCTTGCCGATCGTCTCGTAGACGATGCCGCGGCGTACGAAGTCGTAGCCGGCCTCGGCGACCATCTGGAGCTTGCCCGGGACCAGCTTCGGCTTGGCGAAGGCGGACCAGAAGAAGCCGACGATGATGATGGAGCCCAGCAGGGCCAGCAGCATCGGCTTGTTGAAGTACGCGCCGTTGCCGTCAGCGTCGCCCCAGAGCGGCTCGAACATGAACGAGTGCAGGCCCGGAGCCGGGAAGCCACACCCGTCGAACAGGTGACAGCTCGTGTCGAAAGCGAGCGTCTGCGTCGGGTCAGCACTCACCGCGGGCTCCTTCATCGTGGCGCATAGGTACGGCAACCTCGTTGTGTCGGCGCGGCGCAGGGCCGCGGTTCGGCACGGGACTGGTGTTACGGATGTGGGGGCGGCTGGGGGGCATCTCGCCTCGCGAGTGAGATTGAGCAGGCGTCAGCTCAGATGCCCGCGCCCGCGATGCCGCAGTTGGCACCGGACGATAGCAGGACTTCTCGTGCGCCTTTATCCCGCCCCTACCCCTCACGACGAGTGCCCCGATTTTTCGGGCTTGTTACCCGAATCGGGTTCGACGTAAAGGATCTTGGACTTCATGTGGGCACGTGTCTGTGCGGCGATCCACGCGAGGGTGCCGACGACGAGAGTCAGTGCGAAAGCCTTGGGGTTGAACAACGTCGTGTTCTTGAAAGCGGCGAGGAACACGAACAGCAGCAGGATCTGAGCCGCGTAGAGCATCAGGCCCATCGCCTGGAACAAGTGCGGAAGCGATTTGGCAGTGCGCTGCAGAACGTAGAGACCGATTCCCATGAAGAGGATCACGATCAGCGTCGCGACGCCCGCCCCGATCGCCCCTTTGCCGCCGGCGACCACACCACTGACGACGGCGGCAATCGCGCCGACGGCAGCTGTGGGCACAGCAGCCTGGGCCAGAATCCGGACGTCGTTGGACGGCATGGCGGCAACTCCGCTTTCAACGGGGGGAAGGGGTGTCGTCATGGACGAGCGTAGTCCCGGGCCGAGAGGGACCTCACACCAATGGACCGTCGCACTACGGTCCTTCGGCTCTATCCCGGGTTCTCGTGAACCGTATCACAAACTATTTGATGAGGTCTTTACCTGGTTGGTGTGCTCGCTGTCACACGTGAGAGTGATGGTGCACGTCTGTGCAAGAACGCGGCCAACATGTCTGGTATTGGGGCGCTTTGCACCCCCAACTCACTCCCACGACTTGGCAATGCTCTAGTCAGATTCTTACCTTGTCGCGTCAGCGCGAGGATCCGGCTTTCCGCCGGTCCAGGAAGCGCGAACGGGCGCCGACGGCGGTCGCCCCGTTGACACCGGAGACCCCGACGGCGACCGGCGTGCGCTCCTCCTCGTCGACCGCGGGAGAGACCGCCTGCGCGAGGGACGCGGATTCCGCAACTGCCTTGCGGCGACGGCGATAACGCGGTGGCACGACGGCCTGCGCCCACACCGGCACCCGCGGCGTGAAGCGCGGCAGCAGCAACAGCAGCAGCCCGAGCGCCGAGAGGATCACCACACCGAGCACGATCCACATGGACGCGGAGTTCACGGAGTAGGCGAGCGCACCGAAGGCGATCAGCGCCGACCAGAAGTACATGATCAGGACGGCCCTGCTGTGCGAGTGCCCGATCTCCAGCAGCCGGTGGTGCAGATGTCCGCGGTCGGCGGCGAACGGCGACTGACCGCGCCAGGTGCGGCGCACGATGGCCAGGACCAGGTCGGCGGCCGGGATCGCGATGATGGTCAGCGGCAGCAGCAGCGGGATGTAGACCGGGACCATGTGGTGCACGGTCTGGCGCTGGGAGCCGCCGAACAGGCTGTCCGGGTCGACCTGCCCCGTGATGGAGATCGCGCCCGCGGCCAGGACCAGCCCGATCAGCATCGAGCCCGAGTCGCCCATGAAGATGCGCGCGGGGTGCATGTTGTGCGGCAGGAAGCCCAGGCACATGCCCATCAGGATGGCCGCGAACAGTGTCGCGGGGGCGGCGGCCTCGATGCCGTACGAGTACCAGATGCGGTAGGCGTACATGAAGAACGCGGCGGCGGCGATGCACACCATGCCGGAGGCCAGGCCGTCGAGGCCGTCGACGAAGTTGACCGCGTTGATGGTGATGACGACCAGCGCCACGGTCAGCAGGGTGCCCTGCCACTGGGTCAGCGCGACGGTGCCGGCGCCGGGGATCGGCAGCCACAGGATCGTCAGACCCTGCATGACCATCACGCCGGCGGCGATCATCTGCCCGCCGAGCTTGATCAGGGCGTCGATCTCGAACTTGTCGTCCAGGACGCCGATCAGCCAGATCAGCGCGGCGCCGGAGAGCAGCGCGCGCGGCTCGTTGGACTGGGAGAAGACCCCGTTGAGGTTGGTGAGGTGGTCGGCGACCAGGAGCCCGGCGCACAGGCCGAAGAACATGGCGATACCGCCGAGCCGCGGAGTCGGTTCCCGGTGCACGTCACGGGCCCTGATCTCCGGCATCGCTCCGGCCACGATCGCGAACTTCCGTACCGGCCCTGTCAGCAGATACGTCACCGCGGCCGTGATGCAGAGCGTCAGCAGGTATTCACGCACGGGCTTCCCCACAGGTCTCGCTGGCCATCTCAGCCCCACACCCTAGCGATGCGCGCATATGGTTGGGGACTTCCGGGTAGCGACGATGGTTGCACGTGTGGCTGTGCACCTGTGCCGGAACCAGGTGTACGAGGGGTTCGACGAGGGTGCGCCTACCCCGGTTCAGCCGGGATACGGCGGAAATCTGCCCGCGAGCTCCCGCACTTCTTCACGTGCCTTCTGGCTGTCGGTCTCCCCGCGCAGCACCGCCGCGAGCAGGGCGGCGACCCCGGCCATCTCCTCCTCGCCCATCCCCTGCGTGGTCACGGCGGCGGTCCCCAGCCGCAGTCCGCGGGCGTCCCCGTGCGGCAGCGCGCAGCAGTCCAGGACCATGCCGGCCGCCGCGAGCCGCCCGCGCGCGCTCCGCCCGTCGACGCCGAGCGGCGCCGTGTCGACGGTGAGCAGGTGGGTGTCCGTGCCGCCGGTGGTGACGACGAGCCCCTCGGCGGCGAGGCCAGCCGCGAGAACCCTCGCATTGGCGACCACCTGATGGGCGTACGCCGTGAACGCGGGTGTTGCCGCCTCGCCGAACGCGACGGCCTTGGCGGCGATGGTGTGCATCTGCGCGCCGCCCTGGGTGAACGGGAAGACGGCCCGGTCGACCCGCTCGGCGAGTTCCTCGCCGCACAGGATCATCCCGCCGCGGGGCCCGCGCAGCACCTTGTGCGTGGTGGCGCAGACGATGTCGGCGTACGGCACCGGACTGGGCGCCGCTCCCCCGGCGACGAGCCCGATGGGATGGGCGGCGTCCGCGATCAGATAGGCGCCCACCTCGTCGGCGACCTCGCGGAAGAAGGCGTGGTCCATGTGGCGGGGGTAGGCGATGGAGCCGCACACGATGGCCTTGGGCCGGTGGTTGCGGGCCAGCGTCCGCACCTGCTCGTAGTCGATGAGCCCGGTCTCGGCGTCGACGCCGTAGCCGACGAAGTCGAACCAGCGCCCGGAGAAGTTCGCGGGCGACCCGTGGGTGAGATGCCCTCCGTACGGCAGCCCGAGGGCGAGCACGGTGTCGCCCGGCCGCAGCAGTGCGGCGTAGGCGGCCAGCACCGCCGACGACCCGGAATGGGACTGCACATTGGCGTGCTCGGCCCCGAACAGCGCCTTCGCGCGATCCACGGCGATGCGCTCGGCGACGTCCACGATCTCGCAGCCGCCGTGGTGCCGGGCGCCGGGATACCCCTCGGCGTACTTGTTGGCGAGCGGTGAGCCCAGGGCGGCCAGCACGGCGGGCGAGGAGAAGTTCTCGGCGGCGCTGAGCTGCAACGACGTCGACTGCCGCGCGAGCTCCCCGAGCAGGATCTCGGCCAGCTCTGGATCCTGCCGCCGCAGGACGTCGGCGGTCTCGGGCGCGTGGGTGACCGACATGGTGGACTCCGGGGCGTCGCGTGGTGCGGCGGCTCACCTCCGGGGCGCCCAGGTCGCCCCTTCGGCTCGCTCGCCGTGATGACGTACGACCAATGTAGGCCCGGTGTCCCCGCGCTGCCCGCCCGTCACGTCCTCGCGGGCACCCCCGTCAGCGCCGTCACCACCGGATCCAGCGCCTGATGTATCTCTTCCCCGATCGACCGGAAGAACGTCAGGGGCGCCCCGTACGGGTCGTACACCTCGTCCGCCTCCGCCGTCGGGGCCAGGAGCCACCCGCGTAGAGCCGCCGCCGCGCGGACCAGGGCGCGGGCGCGGTCGACCATGCCGTCCTCCAGGGGCGGCAGCGTGGTCGGGTCTATCGCGCGGACCAGGCGGGTGAACTCCTTCAGGGTGAAGGTGCGCAGGCCCGCCGAGTGGCCCATGGAGATGACCTGGGCGCGGTGGTCGCGGGTGGCGGTCAGGACCAAGTCGGCCATGATGACGTGCTCGTCGAGGAGTTCGCGGCCGGTGAAGCCGGAGGCGTCCGCGCCGAAGTCGGCCAGGACCGCCTCCGCGTTGGCCTCCATGGGCGCCCCTTCGTGGCCCCAGGTGCCGGCGCTCTCCACGACCACGCCGCCCCACAGCGGGTCGCCGAGCCGGTTCGCCAGGGCATGGCGGGTCAGCCGCTCGGTGATCGGCGAGCGGCACACGTTGCCGGTGCTGACGTGGAGGATGCGGAAGGTGTCACGCGGGAGGCCGGTGAAGGTCCGCGTCTCTTCCATGTCCCATATGCCACGCCCCGCGTCAGGGGCCGTCAATTCGCCACCTCGAGGTCGGGTACGACCTTCCTGAGCTCCTCCGCGGAGATCGCGCCCGCCCGGAGCAGGACGGGCACCTCGCGCGTCACGTCGACGATCGAGGACGGCACGTTGCCGGGCGTCGGGCCGCCGTCCAGGTAGACGGAGACCGAGTCGCCGAGCATCTCCTGGGCCGCGTCACAGTCCTCCGGTGCCGGGTGTCCGGTGAGGTTCGCCGAGGAGACCGCCATCGGGCCGACCTCCGTCAGCAGCTCGATCGCCACCGGGTGCAGCGGCATGCGGATCGCCACCGTGCCCCGGGTGTCGCCCAGGTCCCACTGGAGGGACGGCTGGTGCTTGGCGACGAGCGTGAGGGCGCCCGGCCAGAACGCGTCGACCAGCTCCCACGCCAGCTCGGAGAAGTCCGTGACCAGGCCGTGCAGCGTGTTCGGGGAGCCGATGAGGACGGGCGTGGGCATGTTGCGGCCCCGGCCCTTGGCCGCCAGCAGATCGACGACGGCCTCCGAGGAGAACGCGTCGGCACCGATGCCGTACACCGTGTCGGTCGGGAGGACCACCAGCTCGCCACGGCGGACGGCGGACGCGGCCTCGCGCAGACCCGTCGAGCGGTCGGTCGCGTCGTTGGTGTCGTATCGCCGTGCCATGTCTAGCGGGCCTCCTCGTACACGTGCTTCTCGTCGAAAGTCTCTACGGCGGTCACGGCAGCGCCTTGCGTGCCGTGGCGAACCGGGGCCGGTTGTTGAGGTCGGGGTGGTCGGCCGCGTCGGCCCAGCCCCGCTCCTCGGTGAAGATCCACGGCACCTGGCCGCCCTGGGTGTCGGCGTGCTCGATGACGACGACGCCGCCCGGGCGCAGGAGCCGGTGTGCGGTGCGCTCCAGACCGCGGATGAGGTCGAGGCCGTCCTCGCCCGAGAACAGGGCGAGTTCGGGATCGTAGTCCCGCGCCTCGGGAGCGACGTACTCCCATTCGGTGAGCGGGATGTAGGGCGGGTTGGAGATGACCAGGTCGACCTGGCCGTCGAGGTCCGGGAAGGCGTCCAGGGCGTTGCCCTGCCGCAGGTCGACCCTGGACCCCTGGACGTTCTTGCGCGTCCACTGGAGGGCGTCCTCGGACAGCTCCACGGCGTGCACGCGGGAGCGCGGGACCTCCTGAGCGAGGGCGAGCGCGATGGCGCCCGAGCCGGTGCACAGGTCGACGATGCAGGGCTCGACGACGTCCATCGCGCGCACGGCGTCTATCGCCCACCCGACGACCGACTCGGTCTCGGGCCGGGGCACGAAGACGCCGGGGCCGACCTGGAGCTCCAGGTACCGGAAGTAGGCGAGCCCGGTGATGTGCTGGAGCGGCTCGCGCTGCTCACGGCGGGCGATGACCTCCCAGTACCGGGCGTCGAAGTCCGCGTCCTTCACGGAGTGCAGCGCGCCCCTCTTCACGCCGTGCACGAACGCGGCGAGCTCCTCCGCGTCGTTGCGCGGCGAGGGCACGCCGGCGTCGGCCAGCCGCTGGGTGGCTTGAGCTACCTCAGCGAGCAGCAGACTTCGGGGCTTCGGGGGTCGCCCCCCAAAAGATTGCTGCACGCAAGTCCTCCGTGTCGTACTCGGTGGTGCACAGGTCCCTCTTACGCGGCCGCCAGCTTCGCCGCCGAGTCCGCGTCGACGCAGGCCTGGATCACCGCGTCGAGGTCGCCGTCCAGGACCTGGTCCAAGTTGTACGCCTTGAAGCCGACGCGATGGTCCGAGATGCGGTTCTCCGGGAAGTTGTACGTACGGATCTTCTCGGAGCGGTCGACGGTACGGACCTGGCTGCGGCGGGCGTCGGCGGCTTCCCGCTCCGCCTCCTCCTGCGCCGCGGCGAGCAGCCTGGAGCGCAGGATACGCAAGGCCTGCTCCTTGTTCTGAAGCTGGCTCTTCTCGTTCTGGCAGGAAGCGACGACTCCGGTGGGAATGTGCGTGATGCGCACGGCGGAGTCGGTCGTGTTGACGGACTGGCCGCCGGGCCCGGAGGAGCGGTAGACGTCGATGCGGAGGTCGTTGGGGTTGATCTCGACGTCGACCTCCTCGGCCTCGGGCGTGACCAGCACACCGGCCGCGGAGGTGTGGATACGGCCCTGGGACTCGGTCGCCGGGACGCGCTGCACGCGGTGCACGCCGCCCTCGTACTTCAGCCGCGCCCAGACACCCTGGCCGGGCTCGGTGGCACCGTTGCCGCCCTTGGTCTTCACGGCGACCTGGACGTCCTTGTAGCCGCCCAGCTCGGACTCGGTGGCGTCGATGATCTCGGTCTTCCAGCCGACGCGCTCGGCGTAGCGCAGGTACATGCGCAGCAGGTCGCCGGCGAACAGGGCCGACTCGTCACCGCCGGCGCCGGCCTTGATCTCGAGGATCACGTCCTTGTCGTCGGACGGGTCCCGGGGCACGAGCAGCAGGCGCAGCTTCTCGGTGAGTTCCTCGCGCTGCTTGTCCAGCTCCTTGACCTCGGCCGCGAAGTCGGGGTCGGCGGCGGCGAATTCCTTCGCCGTCTCGATGTCGTCGCCCGTCTGCTTCCAGGAGCGGTACGTGGCGACGATCGGGGTGAGCTCGGCGTAGCGCTTGTTCAGCTTGCGCGCGTTGGCCTGGTCGGAGTGGACCGACGGGTCGGCGAGCTTCTTCTCCAGGTCGGCGTGCTCCGTGACCAGTTCCTCGACGGCCTCGAACATCTTGGGGCTCCTGTACTGCGAATGACGGGGGAAGGCGGGCGACCAAAAACGCCGGTCCCGGCGCGCTCCGAGGAGCGCGACCGTGGACCGGCGCTGGTGGCTCGCTACTTCTTGGCAGCAGCCTTGCCGAAGCGGGCCTCGAAGCGGGCCACACGGCCACCGGTGTCGAGGATCTTCTGCTTGCCCGTGTAGAACGGGTGGCACTCGGAGCAGACCTCAGCACGGATGGTGCCGCTCTCGATCGTGCTACGGGTGGTGAACGACGCGCCACAGGTGCAGCTGACCTGCGTCTCGACGTACTCGGGGTGGATGTCGCGCTTCAAGGTGTCTCCTAGTTTCGGGAGGGCACCGGGTCGCCTTCCGCGGGCTGCGGGGGCGTGAACCGGGGCCGACGTACCAGTCTGCCAGGACTGGCCGCATCCCCCAAAACGAGGGGTGGCCGTGAACTATTCCCAGCGGTCCGGACCAGGCCTACGAGGCGGTGACCACGCCTTCCGCCTGGCCCGTGGCGGTGCCCTTGGTCGCGCTCTTGGGAATCGCCCGGTCGTTCTCCAGGGCCTTCCAGACGACCTTGGCCTTGGCCTCGTCCACCAGCACCCGGTTCGCGTCCTGCGGGTCGTACTGGACCGGCATGGTGACCATGGTCATGTTCTTGGAGCTGATGCCCTTGAGGCCGTTCGCGAAGGACATGAGCTTGTTGACGTTGCCCAGGTCGGAGTCGGTCGTCACGGCGTTGGTGGCGGTGTTGGCGAGGTCGTAGAGCTTCTTCGGGTTGCCGAAGACGTCGACGTCCTTGATCTGGTTGATCAGCGCCTTGATGAACGCCTGCTGGAGCTGGATGCGGCCGAGGTCGGAGCCGTCGCCGACGCCGTGCCGGGTGCGGACCAGGCCGAGGGCCTGCTTGCCGGTGAGGGTGTGGGTGCCGGCCTTGAGGTTGAGGTGGCTGTCGTGGTCCGTGATGTTCTTGGTGGTCGTCACGTCGACGCCGCCGAGCTCGTCGATGAGCTTCTGGAACCCGGAGAAGTCGACCTCCAGGTAGTGGTCCATGCGGATGCCGGTGAGGGACTCGACCGTCTTCACGGCACAGGCGGCGCCGCCCGTGGAGTACGCGGAGTTGAACATCGCCATCCGCGCGGCGTCGTGCACCTTCCCGTCGGTGTCGGTGCACTCGGGCCGGTCGACGAGGGTGTCGCGGGGTATGGAGACCACGCTGGCCTTCTTGTGGCCCTCGTAGATGTGCACGATCATCGCGGTGTCCGAGCGGGCACTGCCGTCGTCGGCGCCGCCGCCGAGCTTCTTGTTCGAGCCGGAGCGGGTGTCGGAGCCCAGGACGAGGATGTTCTCGGAGCCGTTGTCGACCTTGGTCGGCCGGTCGGTGCCGAGGGCCTGGTCGATGTCGACGCTCTTGATGTTGCCGTTGAGCTTGAAGTACAGATAGCCGGCCCCGGTGCCGCCCAGCACGACGATCCCGGCGGCGGTCCAGGCCGCGATCTTCAGGCCCTTGTGCCCGCCCCGGGTCTTGCGGCGGCGGCCCTTGGCGCGGTGGCGCGGGCCCGTGGTGCCGGAGTCGCCCGGTATGCCGGGCTCCGGCGTGCTCTCGGCGGTCATGTGCTCCTCGTTCTCGTCGGGTCGGTTACCCCCTGCTTTCAGGGTCAGACGTGGTCGCGCGCGACCCGGACCTCTCCATGGTCGCTCCGCCTGGTCAGACGGGGAAACCGGAGAAAGGGTTGCACAACGCACTGTGCCCACCCGGTGGACGGGTGGGCACAGTGTGTAGTCGAGGAGCCGGGGCGTGCCCCGCTCACCTGCGATTTCAGCCGAAGATGTCGTACTGCTTGAAATCGGTACCGACCGAGATCCTTGTGGCGAAGATCTCGCTCGTGCCCTTGCCGGTGCCCTTGTACAGGTACAGGGTGCCGCCGGGCGTACGGGCCAGGAAGTCGGCCTTGCCGTCGCCGGTGACGTCACCGACGGCGTCGAAGGCGTTGTACGTGCTGTTGCTCCAGGTGCGGACCTTCACGCGGGCGGAGAACGGGGCCGAGGCCTTGCCGGTGCCCTTGTAGAGGTAGATGTCGCCGGTGCTCTTGTTGCGGGCGATCAGGTCGGCCTTGCCGTCACCGTTGAAGTCGCCCTTGCCGCGCACCATGTTGTACGAGTTCCAGCCCGTGCCGGTGCCGATCTGCACACGGGCGGAGAAGGTGCCGTCGCCCTTGCCCGGGTAGAGCCAGGCCTTGCCAGCGGAGTCCACGGAGACGACGTCCGGCAGGTAGTCGCCGGTCAGGTCGCCGGGGGTGATGATGCGGGTGCGGGTCTTCCAGCCGCTGAAGATCTTCTTCTCGGCCCAGGTTCCGTCGTCGGCGGGGTCGGCCGGGAACACGTAGTGGTTCCAGTAGACGTCACCGGTGGACGCGACGCGGTACACGAGGTCCTGGACGCTGTCGCGGTTGAAGTCCGTCTGCGTGACGAGGTTGACGGCACCGAAGTTGCCGAGGCTCTGCCGGGCGCCGAAGGACGTGCCCTTGGAGTCCTTCTCGTAGGCGGTCTTCGTGGAGGCGTTGCGCACGAAGAGGTCGGCCTTGGCGTCGGTGTAGCTCATGTTGGCGTCGTCGACCTGCGCGTAGGCGGCGCCGACGTACGTCTTCACCTTCGAGAAGACGCTGTAGGCGCCCTTCTCCACGCAGTCCGTGACGCCCCACGAGACGACGCCGACGATGCGGCCGCCCACGACCAGCGGGCCGCCGGAGTCGCCGTTGCAGGCGGACGTCGTACCGGTGTCGCTGCCGGTGGCGGGGTTGCCCGCGCAGACCATGTGGCCCTTGATGAAGTCCGCGTCGTAGTAGCCGGCGCAGGTGCTGTCCGACTGGATCGGCAGCGTGGCCACCTTCAGCGTGTCGGAGATGTCCTGCGTGGTGGAGCTGGTGCGGCCCCAGCCGTAGACCTTCGCGCTGGTGCCGGCGGTGTACGCGGCGGTCTCGGTGGACGTCGTCATCTTGATCGGCGTCGCCTTGACCGGCCAGCCGAGCGTGATGACCGCGATGTCGTTGTCGATCGTCGACGAGCTGTACGACGGGTGGTTCCACTGGCGCACGACGCCCGTGACCTCGCCGGCGGTGTTGCCGTTCTCGTCGGGCAGCGACGTGGTGCCGGTGACGATGGCGCCGTTCTTGGCCCAGTTGTAGCCCTTGACGCAGTGCGCGGCGGTGAGGATCTTCGTCGGCGAGACGACCGAGCCGCCGCAGAAGAAGCCGATGTCGTCGGAGGTGTCGCTGGTGCCCTTGTCGTCGTAGTACCAGAGCTGGGCCATCCACGGTGCCGAGGAGATCGTGGTGGTGGAGCCACCGATGATCTTCGGGTCGACGGTGCCGCTGCTGGTGCTCGCGCTCAGGGACGACTTCGAGGTCGTCTGCCCCGCGGTGTCGTCACCGGCGACCGCGCCCGCGACGCGCTTGGTCAGCTCGGCCTGCGAGACCGAGGAGACGGCGGGCTTGATCTTCGGCTGCGGCAGCGGCGTCGCGGCGTCCGCCGACGTGGTCATGAGCGCCGCGGCGACGGCGGCGGCGACACCGGCCGCGGCGACCGGCAGCCCGATCCGCATCCGGCGTCTGTGACGGCCTCCGGACATGGGTGTACCCACGCAAGTCCCCCCTCGGGATCAGAAGTTCAACGGTCGAAAAAGCGACCGAAGAGCGCGATCGTACACCGACCCCAGAAAGCACAAAGGGCCACCCCCGTAACGGGGATGGCCCTTTGCTGAAGACTTACGTCAGTCGCCGTTGCCGGGCGTCGGCGTGGTCTTCTGGATCTGCATCAGGAACTCGGCGTTCGACTTCGTCTGCTTCATCTTGTCGAGGAGCAGTTCGACCGCCTGCTGCTGGTCGAGGGCGTGCAGCACCCGGCGCAGCTTCCAGACGATGGCGAGCTCGTCGCTGGCGAGCAGGATCTCTTCCTTACGGGTGCCGGACGCGTCCACGTCCACCGCCGGGAAGATGCGCTTGTCGGCGAGCTTCCGGTCGAGCTTGAGCTCGGCGTTGCCCGTGCCCTTGAACTCCTCGAAGATCACCTCGTCCATGCGGGACCCGGTGTCCACCAGGGCGGTGGCGAGGATGGTCAGCGAGCCGCCGTCCTCGATGTTGCGGGCCGCACCGAAGAAGCGCTTCGGCGGGTACAGGGCGGTCGAGTCGACACCACCGGACAGGATGCGGCCGGAGGCCGGCGCCGCCAGGTTGTACGCACGGCCCAGACGCGTGATCGAGTCGAGCAGCACGACCACGTCGTGGCCCAGCTCCACCAGACGCTTGGCGCGCTCGATGGCGAGCTCGGCGACCGTGGTGTGGTCCTCGGCCGGGCGGTCGAAGGTCGAGGAGATGACCTCGCCCTTGACCGACCGCTGCATGTCGGTGACCTCTTCCGGACGCTCGTCGACCAGGACGACCATCAGGTGGCACTCGGGGTTGTTGTGCGTGATCGCGTTGGCGATCGCCTGCATGATCATGGTCTTGCCGGTCTTCGGCGGGGCCACGATCAGACCACGCTGGCCCTTACCGATGGGCGAGACCAGGTCGATGATGCGGGTGGTGAGCACACCCGGGTCCGTCTCCAGGCGGAGGCGGTCCTGCGGGTACAGCGGGGTGAGCTTGTTGAACTCCGGGCGGCCACGGCCGTGTTCGGGCGCCATGCCGTTGACGGAGTCCAGACGCACCAGCGCGTTGAACTTCTCGCGCCGCTCGCCTTCCTTGGGCTGACGGACCGCACCGGTGACGTGGTCACCCTTGCGCAGGCCGTTCTTGCGGACCTGGGCGAGGGAGACGTACACGTCGTTGGGACCCGGCAGGTAGCCCGACGTACGGATGAAGGCGTAGTTGTCGAGGATGTCCAGGATGCCCGCGACGGGGATCAGGACGTCGTCGTCGGCGAGCTGCGGCTCGGCGGCGCCGATCTCGTCACGGCCACGACGGCCCCGACGGTCCCGGTAGCGGCCGCGACGGCCACGACGGCCGCCCTCGAAGTCGTCGTCGTCCTGCGGGCCGGCGTTGCGGTCCTGGCGGCCGCCGCCCTGCTGCTGGTTCTGCTGCTGGCCGCGCTGGCCGCCGCCCTGCTGGTCGTCGCCCTTGCCACGGCGGTCGCGGTCACGGCCGCCACGGTCGCGGTCCTGACGGTCGCCGCGGTCACGGCGGTCGCGACGGCCCTGACGGCCCTCGGCGTCACCCGCGTCGCCCTGCGCCTGCGGGGCGGGCGTCTCGGCCTTCGGCTCGCTCTTCGCCTCGGCGGTCACCGTCTCGGGGCTGCCGGCGTCGGCGGTGGCACGGCGACGGCGGCGCTCGACGGGAGCGTCGTCGGAGGCCGGCTGGCCGGGGATCTCGATCTGCTGCTGGGCCACGGCCTTCTCGGCGGCGGCCTCGGCCTTCGCGTCCGCCTTCTTCTCGGCGGCCTCGCCGGTGCGGGCCTTGGAGGTGGCGCGGCGCTTCGGCTTGGTCTCGGTGGCGGCTTCCGCCTTGGGGGCGGCGGCGCCTCCCCCGGCCTGCGCCTCCTTGATGACCTCGATCAGCTGGCTCTTGCGCATACGCGCGGTGCCCCTGATGCCGAGGCCGGATGCGACCTGCTGCAGCTCGGCCAGCACCATGCCCTCGAGGCCGGTACCGCGGCGCCGCCGGGAGCCGGCACCGGTGGCAGGCGCGGAGGCGTCCGTGGCGGGCGCGGCAGCGGTCTCCTCGACACGTGCGCCCATCAGATCGGTGGTGTCGCTCACGAAGGGTCCTTCCCTGGAGCGGACGTCGGCCTGTCTGGCTCGGCGACCGGTTGTGCTGTCCGACGTCGGTCCCATCCTTGTGGACCGTGCCGGGGCGGTGGTCCGCCTGGGCGGCGGAGGAATCTGGTGATGGCGCTTCCCAGAGCAGTGACACCGACTGGCTGTGTCACGCGGCTCGGTCGCACCGGTTCCGGAGCGTGCCCGGCAAGTCGCTCAGTGCTCGCGTACGACGTACTGCCCGCGTACGTCGTACGAAACACAGTGCGGCTTGGGAGGCTCCCGGAAGAATGTCTGTCCCGGACGGGGACGTGAAGCACCTCGCCATGGTGGGGTCGGGTGCAGACTTGAGATTAACACTACCGGATCCAACAAACATTCCCCCTCTCGAAATCCGGCAACCGAACGCATTCAGATGTCACCGGCGGGTGCGAGCGGCAATACGCTCGCCCCCTGGGCATCCAGTTCGAGCCGGTTGGCGGCCCATCCCTCACCCGCGAGGTGGGCCACCTTGTCGGCGCTGGCCTCGTCGACCAACGCGAGAACAGTGGGTCCGGCGCCGGAAATCACCGCCGGAACTCCGTCCGCCCTCAAGCGCTCCACGAGCGCGGCACTCTCCGGCATGGCCGGAGCCCGGTATTCCTGGTGGAGCCGGTCCTCGGTGGCGGGCAGCAGCAGCTCGGGGCTCCGGGTCAGGGCCTCGACGAGCAGGGCGGCGCGGCCCGCGTTGGCGGCGGCGTCGACGTGCGGCACGGTGCGCGGGAGGAGACCGCGCGCGGTCTCCGTCAGAACCGGCTTCCCGGGCACGAAAACCACCGGAACGATGGAATCGGCGGGCTCCAGCCTGATGGCCCGGGCGGCGCCGGCCTCCATCCAGGCGATGGTGAAGCCGCCGAGCAGACACGGCGCCACGTTGTCGGGGTGGCCCTCGATCTCGGTCGCGAGCTCCAGGAGCGCGGCGTCGTCGAGCTTGGACTCGCCGCCTATGGTCACGGCACGCGCGGCGACGATGCCGGCGCAGATGGCGGCGGAGGAGGAGCCGAGGCCCCGGCCGTGCGGGATGCGGTTGGCGCACACGATCTCGAGGCCGCGCGGCTGTCCGCCGAGCAGGTCGAAGGCGGTGCGCAGGGACCGTACGAGCAGGTGCTTCTCGTCGCGCGGGAGGGTCTCGCTGCCCTCGCCCGCGATGTCGATGTGCAGCCCTGAGTCGGCCACCCGGACGACGACGTCGTCGTAGAGCCCCAGCGACAGGCCGAGGGCGTCGAAGCCCGGGCCGAGGTTGGCGCTGGTGGCGGGGACGCGCACCCGGACGGCGGCGGCGCGGAACGCTGGACCGGCCATCGCTCGATGACTCTCCTTGAGCTGCGTGATTGTCGAAGACATTCGATACGTACGTGGAGACCCCGCGGGCCGCGCAGATGACGCGGCTCCCGGCCATGCGCTCGGGCATATGCGGCGGGCGGGTTCAGTACAGCCTATCGAAGGAAGGTTCTGTGGCGACATAGGGCGCACAGGAGGCGCACGATGCGTGTCGTAAGCCCCCTGTGCACCCCCTGTCGGGATGTCGCCGCGCGGCGCTTTGTCTACGCCTGTGTACGCAAGGCTTGCTTACGCAAGGCCGAGGCGCTCGGCGGCCGTCGACGCGTCGACCGGGACGGTGACGGGCTGCGGCGCGCCCGCGACGGCCCAGTCGGGGTCCTTCAGGCCGTTGCCGGTGACGGTGCAGACGATCTTCTGGCCCGGGTCGACCAGGCCCTGCTCGGCGGCCTTCAGCAGACCGGCCACGGACGCGGCGGAGGCGGGCTCGACGAAGACGCCCTCCTGCGCGGCCAACAGGCGGTAGGCGCGCAGGATCTCACGGTCCGTCACCTCGTCGATGAGGCCGCCGGACTCGTCGCGCGCGGCGAGCGCGTACTGCCAGGACGCCGGGTTGCCGATGCGGATGGCGGTGGCGATCGTCGACGGGTCCTTGACGACCTCGCCGCGCACGATCGGGGCGCTGCCGGAGGCCTGGAAACCCCACATGCGGGGGGTCCTGGCGGCGATGCCGTCGGCGGCGTACTCCTTGTACCCCTTCCAGTACGCGGTGATGTTGCCCGCGTTGCCGACCGGGAGGACGTGGATGTCGGGGGCGTCGCCGAGCATGTCCACGATCTCGAACGAGGCCGTCTTCTGGCCCTCGATACGCACCGGGTTGACCGAATTGACCAGCGCCACGGGGTAGTTCTCGCTGAGCGAGCGGGCGAGGGTGAGGCAGTCGTCGAAGTTGCCGTCGACCTGGAGGATCTTCGCGCCGTGCACGAGGGCCTGGCCCATCTTGCCGAGCGCGATCTTGCCCTGCGGCACGAGGACGGCGGAGACCATGCCGGCGCGCACCGCGTAGGCGGCGGCGGAGGCGGAGGTGTTGCCGGTGGAGGCGCAGATGACCGCCTTGGCGCCCTCCTCCTTGGCCTTGGTGATGGCCATGGTCATGCCGCGGTCCTTGAAGGAGCCCGTCGGGTTCGCGCCTTCGACCTTGAGGTGGACCTCACAGCCCGTGCGCTCGGAGAGCACCTGCGCGGGCACGAGGGGCGTGCCGCCCTCGCGGAGCGTCACGACCGGGGTGCTGTCGGAGACGGGCAGCCGGTCCCGGTACTCCTCGATGATTCCGCGCCACTGGTGGGTCATTGCTGGTTACTCTCCTTCAACCCGCATGATGCTGGCGACACCGCGCACGGTGTCGAGCTTGCGCAGCGCCTCGACGGTCCCGGACAGGGAGGCGTCGGAGGCCCGGTGGGTGACGACGACGAGGGAGGCCTCGCCGTCCTTGCCCGTCTGGCGAACCGTATCGATGGACACGCCGTGCTCGGCGAACACGGTGGCCACCTGGGCGAGAACACCCGGTTTGTCCGCGACGTCGAGGCTGATGTGGTACCGCGTGACGACCTCGCCCATGTCCGAGACGGGCAGGGCGGCGTACGCGGACTCGCCGGGACCGGTCGCGCCGTTGAGCCGGTTGCGGCAGACGGCGACGAGGTCGCCGAGGACTGCGGAGGCGGTCGGGGCGCCGCCGGCGCCGGGACCGTAGAACATGAGCTGCCCGGCCGCGTCGGACTCGACGAAGACGGCGTTGTACGCGCCGCGCACCGAGGCCAGCGGGTGGGTGAGCGGGATCATGGCCGGGTGCACGCGGGCCGTGACCGACCCACCGTCCTCCGCGCGCTCGCAGATGGCGAGCAGCTTGATGGTGCACCCCATGTTCTTCGCGGAGGCGAAGTCGGCGGCGGTGACCTCGGTCATGCCCTCGCGGTAGACGTCGTCGAGGCGCACGCGCGTGTGGAAGGCGATGCCGGCGAGGATGGCGGCCTTGGCGGCGGCGTCGAAGCCCTCGACGTCGGCGGTCGGGTCGGCTTCCGCGTATCCGAGGGCGGTGGCCTCGTCGAGGGCCTCCTGATAGCCCGCCCCCGTGCTGTCCATCTTGTCGAGGATGAAGTTGGTCGTGCCGTTGACGATGCCGAGCACCCGGTTGACCTTGTCGCCGGCGAGGGACTCGCGCAGCGGGCGGATCAGCGGGATGGCGCCGGCGACGGCGGCCTCGTAGTAGAGGTCGGCGTCGTGGTCCTCGGCGGCCTTGTGGAGGGCGGCGCCGTCCTGGGCGAGGAGGGCCTTGTTGGCGGAGACGACCGAGGCACCGTGCTCGAAGGCGGTGGTGATGAGGGTGCGGGCGGGCTCGATGCCGCCGATGACCTCGACGATGACGTCGATGTCCCCGCGTTTGACGAGGGCGGTGGCGTCGGTGGTGACGAGGGCGGGGTCGATGCCCTCGCGGACCTTGGAGGGACGGCGTACCGCGACACCCGCCAGCTCGACGGGGGCGCCGATGCGCGCGGCGAGGTCGTCGGCGTGCGTCGTCATGATGCGCGCCACCTCTGAGCCGACCACTCCACAGCCCAGCAGCGCCACCTTCAGCGGACGCGTACGCATCATCCGACCTCGTTTCCTCATACCGTCTACGGTTGGACCAGTCTCACTCACCGGACGGGAGTTTCTACCCTTCGTCCGGATCGTGAGACATCGATTTCATCTGTACGGGCCCGGAAGACAGGAGATCTTCCGCCCTGTTGATTTTTGGGTCTCACCCGACGTCGAGACGCAGGAGGTCCTCCTCCGTCTCCCGCCGGACGATGACCCGTGACTCCCCCTCGCGCACGGCGACGACCGGCGGCCGCAGCACGTGGTTGTAGTTGCTCGCCATGGAACGGCAGTACGCACCCGTCGCCGGTACGGCGATCAGGTCGCCCGGCGCGAGGTCGGCGGGCAGGAACGCGTCCTTGACCACGATGTCCCCGCTCTCGCAGTGCTTGCCGACGACGCGGGCGAGCATGGGCTCGGCGTCGCTGGTCCGGGACACGAGAGCGACGCTGTACTCGGCGTCGTACAGCGCGGTCCGGATGTTGTCGGACATGCCGCCGTCGACGGAGACGTACGTCCGCAGCCCGTCGAGCGGCTTGATGGTGCCGACCTCGTAAAGGGTGAACGCGGTGGGCCCGACGATGGCACGCCCGGGCTCGACGGAGATCCGCGGCGTGCGCAGCTTGGCCGCCTCGCACTCCCGCGTCACGATCTCGGTGAGCGCCTTGGCGATCTCGTGCGGCTCGCGAGGGTCGTCATCGCTGGTGTACGCGATGCCGAGGCCGCCGCCGAGGTCGATCTCGGGCAGCTCCACGCCGTGCTCGTCCCGGATGTCCTTGAGCAGCCCGACGACGCGGTGCGCGGCGACCTCGAAGCCGGACATGTCGAAGATCTGCGAGCCGATGTGGGAGTGGATCCCGATGAGGTCGAGGGAGTCCAGCTGAAGCGCCCGGCGCACGGCCTCCGCGGCCTGCCCGCCGGCGAGCGGAATGCCGAACTTCTGATCTTCGTGGGCGGTGGCGATGAACTCATGGGTGTGCGCCTCGACGCCCACCGTGATCCGGATCTGCACGCGCTGCCGCTTGCCCAGCTCCCCGGCGATGTGGGCGACGCGGACGATCTCCTGGAAGGAGTCGAGGACGATACGTCCGACACCGGCCTCGATGGCACGGCGGATCTCGTCCTTCGACTTGTTGTTGCCGTGGAAGGCGATGCGGTCGGCGGGCATGCCGGCGGAGAGGGCGGTGGCGAGTTCGCCGCCGGAGCAGACGTCGAGGTTGAGCCCCTCTTCGTGCAGCCAGCGCACGACGGCACGCGACAGGAACGCCTTGCCGGCGTAGAAGACGTCGGCGTCGGCCCCGAAGGCGGTACGCCACGCGCGCGCCCGCTCGCGGAAGTCGGCCTCGTCGAGGATGTAGGCGGGGGTGCCGTGCTCCTCGGCGAGCTGGGTGGCGGTGATGCCGCCGACGGTGAGGACACCGTCCTCGTTGCGCGTGACCGTCTGGGCCCAGACCTTGGGGTCGAGGGTGTTGAGGTCGGCGGGCGGCGCGGAGTAGTGGCCCTCGGGGAGGACATCGGCGTGACGGGGCCCGGCGGGGTGGGCGGAACGGCTCATGATCTGTGGCTGGCTCTCTAGATGTGGTCGGGTGCGTCGATGCCGAGCAGGGACAGGCCACCGGCCAGCACCGTCCCGGCGGCTTCGGCGAGGGCGAGCCGGGCACGGTGGGCGGCCGAGGGTTTCTCGTCACCGCGCGGCAGCACGCCGGGCAGGAGGGTGAGCACGGCATCGGCGACGGTGACGAGGTGCCGGGCGAGACGGTCGGGCGCACGGTCGGCTGCGGCCTGGGCGAGGACTCGGGGGTGGTCGGCGAGCAGGGGGGTGAGGCTGTGCCGTGTGTCGGCGGGGGCGGCGGGTGCAGTGGGTGCGGTGGGTACGCCGGGCACGCCGGGCGCGGTGTGTACGCCGGGTACGCCGGGCGCGGTGTGTTCTGCGAGCCCGGCGAGCGCGGCTGGATCTGAGGTGAAGCCCAGGTCGGCGGCGTTGCGGCTGAGGGCCCGGGTGCGGGCGTGGGCGTAACGGACGCGGAAGAGGGGGTTGCCCTCGCGCTGGACGAGATGCTCGTCGGTGATCCGGGGCCGGTCGTGGGCGGCGGGGTAGAGCAGGGCCCAGCGGGCGGCGTCGCGGCCGAGGGGGGTGGGGTCGGTGGGGGCGGGGACTGGGCGGAGGGTGATGTTGAGGGGGGCCGGGGTGCCGAAGGCGTCGACGGGAGCGTCGAGCAGGTCGGTCCACTCCGGCTCGGGACGGGCCTCGCAGGTGCTCCGGACGAGGGCGCCCTGGGAGCGGAGGAGCCGGGACACGGCGTCCATGACGACAACGGCACGGACCTCGTGGGGCGCGTGCAACTGGACGATCTCGCCGGTGAACCCGTCCTCCACCCATCCGTAGCGCCGTCCGCGACGGAGGATCTCCTCGACGAGCGCGGCGGAGCCGGAGTCACGCAGACTGATGTTGAGGAAGCCGGGTCCCGTGACGACGACGTCGGTGATGGCGGGGGCGTCGAGGAGATGGGCCCGCAGGATCTCGGCGACCTTGTCCGCGGGCCGGCCGGCGGGGCGGGCGAGCTGGAGGGCGATGTTGGTGGCGTAGTCACCGCAGCCGCCGGGGCCGGGAGGTGCGACGACGGCCCGTCCGGGAACCGTCACGCTCAGCTCTCCACCGTCGACAGCGCGACGGACCGCGCGCAGCACGGTACGGGAGAGCTCGACGGGGGTCACGGGACCAGCGTATGGGAGGAGGGGGGTGGGTAGGCGAGTCGGTTTAACGGAAGGTCCGGGATGTGGACGCCGGTGGACAGTGGATGTGGACGCCGGTGGACGGTGCCGGAGCCTGCCCGACCCCAGCCTCCGCCTCGACCTCAGCCGCCCGCCCGCCCGGCCCGCTCGGCCTCACCGGCGCCGAGCACGCTGTCGAAGACCGCGTCGTCGCCCCCGTCACCCTCTGCCGAGTCATGCCGGCGCTCCATCAACTGGCGTACGAGCCGTACGAGTTCGGCGGGCTCGAAGGGCTTGGCGAGGAAGGCGTCGACGCCGACGTCGAGGCCGCTCTCGACCTCGTGCTGCGTGCAGGCGCTGACGATGGCGAGGGGAAGATCGCGGGTCCGGGGATCGGAGCGCAGCCGGGCGGCGGTACGAAGTCCGTCAAGCCGGGGCATCACCACATCAAGGGTCACCACATCGGGCCGCACCTGATGAACGACATCCAGACACTCGGCACCATCGGCCGCGGTCACGACCTCGAGACCCTCCAGCTCGAGATTGACCCTGATCAACTGCCGGATGACCTTGTTGTCGTCCACAACAAGCACCCGGCCCGAGGCGCCTGGCACAACTCGAGAGTAGGTCCGGACCGGCCATCGCGTCCGGGTTTTCCCGACTTCCACCCCTACCGGGGGCCGCGGGCGGCCCCTGACCGCCGGAAATACCTGTTCATGAAGACCCCATCGAAGCTGGTAGGGTTCTACCCGTCGCCGCGCACAGCACGGCGGACGCCCGCGTAGCTCAGGGGATAGAGCAACGGTCTCCGGAACCGTGTGCGCAGGTTCGAATCCTGCCGTGGGCACTTTGGAGAGCGGGACCCAGTTTCACTGGGTCCCGCTCTTTGTCGTTGGTTCGTGGTGGGTGCGGAGCGGGCGCGGTTCGAGGAGGCGTGCGGTCGACGGAGGTGGGCCGCCGGATGCTCCGGCTGCCTGTGTGTGCGGCCGTGAGCTTGCACACAGATCGTTCGAAGGTGTGCTGGTAACTCGCCTTGTGCGCACGCAGGTTGACGGGGTGTCGATTCTGATCACCGTTTGCGGAGCGTAAGAATCCGGGCATGTTTCGGGTTCAACAATGGCCTTTCCGGCTTTCGTCCCGTTCACTCGGGACCGTCCCCCGCAAGGCAGTTCGGAGCACGGGAAGCGTGTACGGGTATGTCCAATTCGTCCGAGAAGACCGAAGTCCCGATAAATCCGCACACAGTTAGCGTCGCCGAGGTGATTCCGGGTGACCTGGTCGCGCTGTCGGCCGAGGACGTGGAGCGGCAGCGCTGGTACGTCGTCACGCACACGCTGCCCGAGTCGCCGGAGACGATCCGGGTGTCGCTGCGGCCGCCGCTCGGCGGGGTGGACCGGGACGAGGTGCTCGGGCGGGAGAGGACGGTCACCGTCGCCTGCCATCGGCTGGACGTGGCCGCCGTGCCCCGGCTGTCGTCGCCGGCGCTGGACGATGTCGAGTTCCGGGACGGGGACCGGGTGGGCTCGGTGCGGGCCGTCGATCCGCGGGCCGTCGAGGTGACGTACGTACGGCGTTGGGGGGTCTGGCACCGGGATCTCGACCTGTGTGTGGAGGAGCCGGTGGCGGACGAGGTCGTGCGGGGGTGGGCTCGGGATGCCGACCGGGAGGGGTATGTCGTACGGCATCACCCTCGGCCCTCGCGGGAGGCCGCTGCCGGTGGGCCGCGGCGGGTCGTCGTCACCGGGCTCGGGGCCGTGACTCCGCTCGGGGTCGGGGTGGACGCGTTGTGGCGGGGGCTGCTCGACGGGCGGCACGGGATACGGGAGTTGGAGGGGGAGGAGTTCGGTGAGTTGCCCGTGCGGGTTGCCGGGGTCGTGGACGTCGATCCTGCCGGGCTGCTGCCTCGGGCTGCCGCTCGGCGGATGAACCGGGCCGCGCAGTTCGCGGTGCTCGCCGCGCGCGAGGCCTGGGGCGATGCCGGGTTCGTGGACGGGGGAACGCGGGAGAGCGGGCTCGATCCCACGCGGGTCGGGGTCAGTCTCGGGGCGATCCTCGGGGATGCGTCGGTCCTGGTGGGTGGGGACCGGAAGCTGCGGGAGAAGGGGCCGCGGGGCGTCTCGCCGCTCACCACTCCGATGACCGTGCCCTCGCAGGCCGCCTCGCAGGTCTCCCTCGACCTGCACATCACCGGGGAGGCCCGGACGGTGACCAGCGCGTGTGCCTCCGGCACCGAGGCCATCGGGCAGGCGATCGACCGCATACGGTACGGCCGTGTCGACGTCGCCCTCGCAGGCGGTGCGGAAGCGGTCGTGACGCCGGCGATCATGGCGTCGTTCGCCTCGATGCGAGCCCTGTCCCAGGCCGGGCTGGAGGACGGGCGGTCGCCCTCGCGGCCGTTCGCCAAGGACCGGGGCGGGTTCGTGAACGGGGAGGGCGCGGGGGTTCTCGTGCTGGAGGCCGAGGAGCATGCCCTCGCCCGAGGGGCGCGGATCTACTGCGAAGCCGCGGGGTGGGGGCTGTCCGCGGACGCGCATCACATGGCCGCACCCGATCCCTCGGGGAGCGGGGTGGCGCTCGCGCTGCGGCGGGCGGTGCGGGACGCCGGCGGGCATGTGGTGGATGTCGTACACGTGAACGCGCATGCGACCGCGACCGTGGAGGGGGATCTCGCCGAGGCGGGTGCGCTGCGGGCCGTCCTCGGGAAACGGAGCCTGTACGTGCCGGTGACCGCGCTCAAGGGGCACCTCGGGCATCTGCAGGGGGCCGCCGGCGGGGTGGAGGCCGTGGCCACCGTACTGACGCTGCGTCACGGGGTGGTGCCGCCGACCGTGGGGTGTGCGGAGGTGGACGAAGAGGTGGAGCTGGACGTGGTGACGGACGCTCCGCGGGAGCTGCCGGCCGGCGGGGATCTGGCGCTCAGCAACTCGTTCGGGTTCGGGGGGCACAACGCGGTGCTGGCGTTGCGGCGCATCCGTTGAGCGGATGCGGGTGGGGGGGCTGAGCACCGTTGCGGTCGGATGAGGGGACGGGCCTGTTGGCAGGGGTCAGGCCGAGCGCTTGCGGGGCGTTGCCTTCTTCGCCGTCGTCTTCTTTGCCGAAGCCGCAGTTGAGGTCGTCTTCTTCGCCGAAGCCGAGGTCGTCTTCTTGGCCGTCGTCTTCTTCGCCGTCGTCTTCTTCGTCGCCGTCGACTTCTTCGCCGAGGCCGAGGGCGCGGCCTTCTTCGTCGTCGCCGTCTTCGACGTCGACTTTCTCCCCTGCGCCGGCTTCGGCGTCGTCCGGGACGACGGCTTGCGCTGCGGGAGTTGTCTGACCTCCGCCGGTTCCTCGCCGCGGGACTCCTTCGCCTCGCGCACGCTCTTCTCCAGCGCCGCCATGAGGTCGAGGACCTTGCCGCCGGTGGCCGGTTCCGGGGCCTCGGGTGGGGTCTCGCCGGCGGCCTTCGCGGCGACGACCTCCTCCAGCGCCTCGCGGTACTCGTCGTGGAGGTCCTCCAGGTCGATCTCGCCCAGGGTGTCCATGAGGGCGTCGGCGAGGTCGAGTTCCTTGTCGTTGACCGTGACCTTGGTGTCCGGCGCCACTCCCTGCGGGGCCCGCACCTCGTCCGGCCACAGCAGCCCGTGCATCGCGATCGCGTCCTCCACCACCCGCAGCATCCCCAGCCGCTCCCGCCCCCGCAGCGCGTACTTGGCGATCGCCACCTTGTTGCTGCGCTTCAGCGCCTCCCTCAGCAGGGTGTACGGCTTGGCCGCCGGGGCACCGCCCGCCGCCAGGTAGTACGCGGCATCCATCTGGAGCGGGTCGATCCGGTCGGCCGGCACGAAGGCCACGATCTCGATCGTCTTCGCCGTCGGGAGGGGGAGGTGGGACAGGTCCTCGTCCGTGATCGGGATGATCGTGCCGTCCGCGTCCTCGTAGCCCTTGCCGATCTCGGCCCCGCTGACCTCCTTCTCCTCCAGCTCGCACACCTTGCGGTAGCGGATGCGGCCGCCGTCCTCCAGATGGATCTGGCGGAAGGAGATCGAGTGGCTCTCGGTGGCGTTGACCAGCTTGATCGGGATGCTGACCAGGCCGAACGAGATCGCGCCGTTCCATATGGATCGCACGGGCGGCATCCTTTCGGCGACTGTGACGGGCGATATCACACGATATGCGTGAGATTCTCATCGTATGACGCCTATCACGGAGGTGGCGGGGCGCCGGCTCGCGCTCAGCAACCTGGAGAAGGTGCTGTATCCCGCGACCGGGTTCACCAAGGGCGAGGTGCTGCACTACTACGCCACCACCGCCGACGCCCTCCTCCCCCACCTGCGGGACCGGCCGCTGTCCTTCCTGCGCTACCCGGACGGGCCCGACGGGCAGGTGTTCTTCGCCAAGAACGTGCCGCCGGGTACGCCCGACTGGGTCACCACGGCCGAGGTGCCGCGGTCGGAGGGGCCGGCGCGGATGGTCGTCGTACAGGATCTGGCGTCGTTGATGTGGGCGGCGAATCTCGTCACCGAGTTCCATACGCCCCAGTGGGTGGTCGGTGAGCCGGCCGAAGCCGATCGGATCGTGTTCGATCTCGATCCGGGGCCGCCCGCCTCCGTCGTCGAGTGCTGTGAGGTCGCGCTGTGGCTGCGGGAGCGGCTCGCGGCGGACGGGATCGCGGCGTACGCCAAGACGTCCGGGTCGAAGGGGCTGCATCTGCTGGCGGCGGTGCGGCCGACGCCGTCCGAACGGGTGACGGAGTACGCCAAGGGGCTCGCCGTCGCCGCCGAACGGGCGATGCCGAAGCTCGTCGTGCACCGGATGACCCGGAGCCTGCGCCCCGGGAAGGTGTTCGTCGACTGGAGCCAGAACGCGGCCCGCAAGACCACCGCGACCCCCTACACCCTGCGCGCCCGCCCCGAGCCGACCGTCTCCGCGCCGGTCACCTGGACGGAGGTCGAGGAGTGCCGGTCGGCGTCTCAACTCGCCTTCCTCGCAACGGACATCGGGCCGCGGATCCAGGACTACGGGGATCTGCTCGCGCCCCTCTTCGACGCGCGGTCCGCCGGACGGCTGCCCTAGGGGCTGTCCTGGCTTCGCGCCCGGCACCGGCGGGCACAGATGGTGACCAATGGGGACATCTCTCATCTCATCGGATCACCGAAGGAGCAGCCACCGGCATGCGCGCACGACCGCCCTCCCGCGTCCGCACCCGTACTCTCCGCCGAGCCCTGCTCGTCGGTCTCACGGCGCTCTCCCTCTCGGCCGCCCCCTGGGCCACCGCCGCCCAGGGCACGTCCGACAAGCGCCCCGGCGCCGACGTCATCACCGACTGGAACCGCACCGCCGTCGCCGTGATCGCCGACGACGCCAGGCGGCCGACCGCCGAGCCGTTCCTCTGGTACGGCTTCGTCCACGCCGCCGTCTACAACGCGGTCGTCGGCATCGAGGGCCGCTACGCCGAGTACAAGTGGGACGTACGCGGCCCGCGGTACGCCTCCTCCGAGGCGGCCGCCGCCACCGCCGCGCGGCGGGTGCTGCTCACCTACTTCCCGGCCTCCAGGGAACGCATCGAGAAGGCGTACACCGCCTCCCTCGCCAAGATCCCGGACGGCACGGCCCAGCAGCAGGGCGAACGGTTCGGGGAGCTGGCCGCCGAGCGGCTCATCGCGCTGCGTGAGGAGGACGGGCGCGGTGAGCGGGTGACCTTCGCCCCGGAGCCCGCGCCGGGTGTGTGGCGGCCCGCCCCGCCGACGTACAGCCCCGCCGTGAACGCCTGGCTGGGCAAGGTGCGGCCGATGCTGTCCGACGACCCGGAGCAGTTCATGCCGGGCCCGCCGCCCGCGCTGACCTCGCGGCGGTACGCCCGTGATCTCACCGAGACGAAGGCGATGGGCGGGAGGAGCGGCAGCAGGCGGAGCGCGCGGCAGACCGAGACCGCGCTCTTCTTCTCGCACCCGCTGCCCCAGCAGCTCCAGGCCGGGTACCGCGACCACGTCACCCGGCACAAGCTCGACATCGTCGACGCCGCCCGGCTGTTCGCCGCGGCCGACACCGCGGCCGCCGACGCCACGATCACCGCCTGGAACGCCAAGTTCACATACGCCCTCTGGCGTCCGGTCCACGCGATCCGGCTCGCCGGCACCGACGGCAACCCGGCCACCGAGGCCGACCCGGGCTGGACTCCGCTGCTGGACACGCCCCCGTACCCGGAGTACATCGGCGGGCACTGCGCCAACGACGGCGCCGTCATGGCCGTACTCGACCGGCTGACCGGCGGGGACATCGACCTGCGGCTGTCGTCGACGCCGACCGGGACGACGCGGACGTACAAGAGGTCGGCCGACTTCCAGCGGGACACCGTCAACGCCCGGGTCTGGAGCGGCATCCACTTCCGCACCGCCGACGAGGTCGGCACCCGGATCGGCAGGGCCATCGGCGACTGGGCGATGGACCACTACTTCCGGCCGCTGCGGTAACTACACGCGCGTCCAGGTGTTCCGGTCCCGTGCCATCGCGTGCAGGGCCTCCACGTCCGCCGGTTTCAGCACCCCGCCGAGCCGGGCCAGGCTCTCCACCTCCGTGTCCGCGATGACGCGGACCTCGCGCAGCGGGGCGCTGATCCGTACGTCCGACGGGGCGACGACGGCGAGGACCGGGTGGACCTCGGCGGTCAGCGCGTAGGAGGCGCGGTCGGCGTCGGCGCGGACGCGGCGCAGCAGCGGGCGGGGGTCGTGGCGGCCCAGGGCGACCATGGGGTCGGCGACCGTCACCCGCTGCTTGCGGGCGTGCAGGGTGTGGATCGCGAAGAGGCCGCCCGGGCCGATCGCCAGGTGGTGGACGCGGTCGCCGCCGGGGAGCGGGACCGAGTGCAGGGCGTGCCAGCCGGCGCCGTCGAGCCGGTCGAGGGCCTCGCCCACGGTCTGCTCGGCCAGCAGTGCCCTGCGGCGCGGGTCGGGGCGCAGCCGGTGCGGCGGGCCGGGGTCGCGGTCGAGGGCGATCTGAAGGGCCTCGCCGGGGCGGTTGGGCGCCAGGTCGTCGTCCGGGTGGAGGGTGAGCCGGGCCAGTTCCGCGGGGGTCGGGACGGGGGGCGGCCCGACCGCGACCTGGCCCGTCAGGAACGGGCCGAGCACCTCCAGGACGTCCTCCCGGCTCGCCTCGCTGAGCAGGTTCACCCGGGCCGCCTCCCTGTCGTACCAGGCGACGTTCCGCCCGTCCGTCAGGCACACATAGAGCCGCTCCTGGCCGTGCCGCCAGGTCGGTATGACGCGCAGTCCGCTCATGCACCATCACCCCTCGACCATGGGACCAGGCGGGGTGCTCCAGGGGCAAGAAGGCGGTTACCTTTGACGAAGGTCGCCACGGTGGTGGGGAGTTGGGGAGGCGTTGTTGCGTACCCGCAGGAGGCAGCCCGACGTACCGGCCCCGGACCGCCCCTGGAACGAGATCGTGCCCGGACTGTGGATGGGCGGACACGAGTTCAAGGGGCCCTCGGGGCAACGGGAGTTCGCCGTCGTACGGGACGAGTTCGATCTCGTCCAGACCTTGTTGAGGCTGCCGGGGCACGGGCCCGACCCCGGCGTGGAGCACCATGTGTGGCCGATACCCGACGGGCCCCTGGACGGGACCCAGCTCGCGGGCGTGATCCGGCTGGCACAGGCCGCGAGCGAAGCGATCGACGAGGGCCGCACGGTCCTCGTCCGCTGTTATCACGGCTACAACCGCTCGGGGCTGGTCGTGGCGCACGCCCTGATCCGTGCCGGGCACTCCGCCGAGGAGGCGATCCGCACGATCCGGGACCGCCGCTCGCCCTGGGCGCTGCACAACGACCTGTTCGTCGACTATCTGCGGGCCGGACTGCCGACGGCACGGCTGCTGGAGGAGCTGGCCGAATGACGCCCCTCCCGGACGGGTGCGCAAAAAGGACTTCCGTACGAATAAGGTGTACGGGCGGGTAGTCGTCCCGCGTACGGGGCCGGTAGTCGCCCCTCGCCGCCCCGTCCGCCCCGTCCGCCCCTCTGGAGCACAGTGCCACGCCCCGTCCGAACCGTCCTCGCCGCCGCCCTGCTGCTGGCCACCGCCGCGGGCTGCGGTGACGCGGGCGGCCTCCAGGCCGCGGGGTCCACCCCGACCGCGACCAGCCCGGCCAAGCTGTGGCCGCAGCTGACGCCGGCGTCGAGCCCCGCCTGGAACTACGACGACGGCGAGGCCGAGGTCATGAAGGGCGTCGCCGTGCCCGGTGACGACGTGCGCAAGGTGGACCCGGTGGCCGTCGTGAAGGCGGAGATCTCCCAGCACCCGGACGACTACTCCGGCTCCAAGGCGACCTACCGCGAGACGGCCCGCCGGATGGCCTACTGCGGCAGGACGCCGGCGGACGACCGGTGCCCGGTCCTCAAGGCGTACTACCGCGATCTCACCGGCGACGGCCACGCGGATCTGACGCTGGGCTTCCGGCTGCTGCCGGGCAACCAGACCGCCGTCCGCGTCTACACCGTCCAGGGCGGCCGGCTGGTGCAGGTCATGAGCAACGACGACGCGGTGAGCCAGGTCGAGCTGGCCGGGCACTCGGTGATCATCCACGCGCCGTCCGACCTCGCGGACTACGAGTACCGGTTCCAGTGGACCTGGGACCCGGACCAGCGCGTCTTTCTGCTCACCCACGACGAGATGCTGCGCCTCGGCAAGGGGCCGAAGGCCTCCTCTTCCCCTTCCCCCTCCCCTTCGGCGACCCCCTGATGAGGCTCGCGCTCCCCCGCTGGTCCGGCACGCTCGCCCTGAAGGCCGCCGCCTTCATCACCGTCATGTGCTGTGCGCTGGCCGCGCTGCTCGGCATCCTCGTGCATGTCTCGGTGACCAATCAGACCGTCGGCCAGGCCCGTGACCTGGCGCTGTCCCGGCTGGCGGACGCGACCGAGGCGTACGAGGCCGGGGACAGCCTGCTGCCGGGTGCGGGCGTCGACCCGCCGGGGCTGCCCACGTCGCTGCGGGCGCTGGCGGTGGCGGGCCACCGGGGCACGATGGTCGCCGACAACGAGGGGCGCCCCACGATGTGGGCGGCCGGTCCCGCCGACCACGAGCGGGCCCTCGCCGTCGTCGTCGACTACTCCCAGCAGGCCCACACCATCAACGCGCTCGACCGGGCCATCCTGTGGTCCTCGGCCCTCGCCATCGGGGCGACGCTGCTGGTGGGCGCGTTCGCGGTGACCCGGGTGACCCGGCGGCTGCACGCCACCGCGCGGGTGGCGCGGCGGATCAGCGGCGGTGACCTGGACGCGCGCGTCGACGACCCGCGCACGAAGGATCCGACGCGGCCGCAGGACGAGGTGGCCGCGGTGGCCGCCGCGCTGGACTCCATGGCGGCCTCGTTGCAGGGCAAGCTGCTGAGCGAGCAGCGGTTCACGGCCGACGTGGCGCACGAGTTGCGCACGCCGCTGACCGGGTTGCACGCGGCGGCGGAGCTGCTGCCGCCGGGGCGGCCGACGGAGCTGGTGCGGGACCGGGTGGCCGCGCTGCGGACGCTGACGGAGGATCTGCTGGAGATCTCGCGCCTGGACACGGGGCGGGAGCTGCTGGATCTGGACGCGGTGTCGCTCGGGGCGCTGGCGGAGCGGGTGGTGCGGGCGTCGGGGACCGACACGGAGGTCAGGGTTGTGCACAGTGTCGTCGTCGAGACGGATCGGCGGCGCCTTGAGCGGGTGTTGGGGAATCTGGTGGCCAACGCGCATCGGCATGGCAGGGCGCCGGTCTCTCTGACGGTGGACGGGCCGACGGTGACCGTGCGGGATCACGGGGACGGGTATCCGGAGTATCTCGTCGAGCACGGACCACAGCGGTTCCGGACCGAGGGGGGATCGAAGGGGCATGGGCTGGGGCTGACGATCGCGGTCGGGCAGGCGGAGGTGCTCGGGGCGGAGCTGAGTTTCCGGAACGCGTCTGACGGAGGAGCCGTCGCCGTACTCACGCTGCGCGGGTCCCCCGCCCCTGACGGCCCAGCCTGAAAGGCGGCTCCCGACCACCCCTCCTAATGTGGCGAATAGTCAAGTTCGCCCCCTTCGTGGAGGTTCGCTCATGTCCCTGCGCTCCCGTCTCTCCATATCCCTCGCCGCCGGCGCCCTGCTCGCCGCCGCTGCCGCCGTGCCCGCCGTCGCGAACGACGACTGGGACGGCAACCAAAGCAACCAAAGCAACCAAAGCAACCAGGGAAACCAGGGCAACCAGGGCAACTGGGAGCACCACCAGCAGGAGCACAACCCGCGCCTCTACAAGGGCGTGGTCACCGCCAGCACGCTGAACCTGCGCAGCGCGCCGACCCGCGGGTCGCAGATCATCCGGACCGTACACAGGGGCGAGATCGTCTCGATCTTCTGCAAGACGCCCGGCCAGACCATCGACGGCAACCCGCTCTGGTACCTCCTCACGGACGGCACCTGGGCCTGGGGCGCCGCACGGTACATCGACAACATCGGAGCGGCGCCACGCTGGTGCTAGGAAGACCCGGAAAATCGGGAAGACAAGTCTCCCTATTTGGGTAGGTTCCGGACATGACCAAGGCCGGAACCACCGTGGTGCGAGCGGATCCCCCCGCTTCCGCCGTCCGCCTCCCCCGGCGCCGGGGCATCGAACTCGCCCTCATCGTCGTCGCCGTACTGCTCTCCGTGTACGGCTACTGCGCGGTCGGCCTCGCCCGACACGGCACCGTCCCGCCCGGCGCCGCCGGTTACGGCGCCGGGCTCGGCGTGCTCGCGCTGGTCGCGCATCTCGCGGTGCGCTACCGGGCGCCGTACGCCGATCCGCTGCTGCTGCCGATCGGCGTGCTGCTCAACGGCCTCGGCCTGGTCCTCATCTACCGGCTCGACCTGGAGACCCCGGGCGACCGGGCGGCGCCCACCCAACTCGTGTGGTCCACGGTGGGCGTGGCGCTGTTCATCGTCACCGCGCTGTTCCTGCGGGACTTCCGGGTGCTCCAGCGGTACTCCTACGTGTGCGTCGCCGCCGCCCTGGCGCTGCTCGTCCTGCCGATCGCCTTCCCGGCCGTGAACGGGGCCCGGATCTGGATCCGGATCGCCGGGTTCTCCATCCAGCCGGGCGAGTTCGCCAAGGTGCTCCTCGCGGTCTTCTTCGCCGCCTATCTCGCCGCCAACCGCAACGCGCTCGCCTACGCCGGGCGCCGGATCTGGTGGCTCCAGCTGCCGACCGGGCGGGTGCTCGGGCCGATCGTGGCGATCTGGCTGCTGAGTGTGGTGGTGCTGGTCCTGGAGCGGGACCTCGGGACGTCGCTGCTGTTCTTCGGGCTGTTCGTGGTGCTGCTGTACGTCGCCACCGGGCGGACCGGGTGGATCGCGGTGGGGCTGCTGCTGGCCTCGCTGGGCGCCGTCGCGGTGGGCTGGCTGGAGCCGCATGTGCACAGCAGGGTGCAGGACTGGCTGCATCCCTTCGCCACCATCGAGGCCGGTCAGGGCCCCAACCAGCTCTCGCAGTCGCTGTTCGCGTTCGCCGCGGGCGGCATCATGGGCACCGGGCTCGGGCTCGGGCACTCGATCCTCATCGGCTTCGCCGCCAAGTCCGACTTCATCCTGGCGACGGCCGGCGAGGAACTGGGGCTGGCCGGACTGTCGGCGATCTTCCTGCTGTACGGACTGCTGGTGGAGCGCGGCTATCGGGCGGGGCTCTCCCTGCGCGACCCCTTCGGGCGGCTGCTGGCGGTCGGGCTCGCGTCGATCGTGGCGTTGCAGGTGTTCGTCATCGCGGGCGGGGTGACCGGGCTGATCCCGCTGACGGGCATGGCGATGCCGTTCCTGGCCCAGGGCGGCTCGTCGGTGGTGACCAACTGGGCGATCGTGGCCCTGCTGATCCGGGTGAGCGACTCCGCCCGCAGCCAGTTCGACGGGGAGGTCGCCGCGTGACGCGGAACATCCGGATGAGCCGCTATATCCGGCACGCCGCCGGCTTCTGCGCCCTGCTGCTGGTGGCGCTCCTCGTCAACGCCACCCGCATCCAGGTCTTCCAGGCCCACTCCTACGACGACAACCCCGCCAACCGCCGTACCGCGATCGCCCGTTACGGCCAGCCGCGCGGCGACATCCTGGTCGGCGACGCCCCGGTCACCGGCTCGAAGGACACCGACGGGCGGCTGCGCTACGAACGGACCTATCCGAAGGGCCCGTTGTACGCGCCGGTGACCGGCTTCGCCTCGCAGATCTACGGCACGACGTTCCTGGAGCACGCCGAGGACGACCTCCTCTCCGGCACCGACCCGATGCTGTCGGCGTTCCCCCTCTGGAACGACCTGACACGGCGCCAGAACCCGGGCGGCAACGTCGTCACGACCATCAACCCGGCCGCACAGCGGGCCGCTTACGCGGGACTCGCCGGGCGGAAGGGCGCGGTGGCGGCCGTGGAGCCGTCGACCGGGCGCGTCCTCGCGCTGGTGACCAGTCCGTCGTACGACCCACAGGTGCTGTCGGGGAACGACGCGGCGGTGGAGCGGTCCTGGGCGCGGCTGAACGCGGACCCGGACAAGCCGATGCTCAACCGGGCGGTGCGGCAGACCTATCCGCCGGGGTCGACGTTCAAGGTCGTCACGCTGGCCGCCGCGCTGGACGCGGGCGTGGTCACGGACGTCGACGAGGCGACCGACTCCCCCGACCCCTACACCCTGCCGGGCACCACGACCTCGCTGACCAACGAGGCCACGGGCTGCGAGGACGCGCCGATCCGGGCCGCGTTCATGTGGTCCTGCAACACGGTGTTCGCGCGGCTCGGGGTGCGGGTCGGGGTGAGCGACATGGCGACCACGGCGGCGCGGTTCGGCTTCAACGACACCGGGCTCGGGATTCCGTACTCCGTCGCCGAGTCGACCTTCGACGTGTCCGTGGACAAGGCGCAGCTCGCGCTGTCGTCGATCGGGCAGTACAACACGCGGGCGACGCCGCTCCAGATGGCGATGGTGTCGGCGGCCGTCGCCAACGGCGGGCAGATCCGGCCGCCTTACCTGGTGGAGCGGACGACCCGGTCGGGCGGCGCCACGGTCTCGACGGCCGGCTCACGGCCGGTACGGCAGGCGATGCATCCGGCGACCGCCGTACGCCTGAAGGAGCTGATGGAGGAGGTGGTGACCGAGGGCACCGGCACGAACGCCGCGATCCCCGGCGCGATCGTCGGCGGCAAGACCGGCACCGCCCAGCACGGCGTCGACAACTCCGGTACGCCGTACGCCTGGTTCATCTCCTGGGCGCAGGGCGAGCGCGACCTGGAGCCCAAGGTCGCGGTGGCCGTGGTGGTGGAGGACGCGGAGGCGGACCGGGGGGAGATCAGCGGGGGCGGGGACGCGGCGCCGATCGCGCGGGCGGTGATGGAGGCGGTGCTCGCACACTGAGACGGGGGTACCGGCGGCCGGGGTCCCGACCTACCGTTCGGTACATGACTTCAGCCGCCGCGTACGAACTCGCCCAGGTCAACATCTCCCGCCTCAAGTTCCCGCTGGACTCACCGGAGTTGAAGGACTTCGTCGACGCGCTGGACCCGGTCAACGCCTCCGCGGAGGCCGCCGACGGCTATGTCTGGCGCCTCCAGTCGGAGGGCGGCGACGCGACCGACATCAAGGTCTTCGGCGACGACTGGCTGATCGTCAACCTCACGGTGTGGCGGGACACCGACGCGCTCACGGCCTTCATGTACCAGGGCCAGCACCGCGAGCTGCTCTCGCGCCGCCGCGAGTGGTTCGAGAAGGTCGAGGAGGCGATGACGGCCCTGTGGTGGGTACCGGCCGGCCACCGCCCGACGGTCGCGGAGGCCGAGGCACGGCTGCTGCACCTACGCGCCAACGGGCCTACGCCGTACGCCTTCACACTCCGGACGTCGTTCCCGGCGGGGGCTTCGGAGCCGGTGGTCTTCGCGGTGCCGGAGGACTTGGGCTGCGGGGTCTAGGCGGCCTCGCCGGGTACTGCTTCGCGGCGGCGCAGCCACTCCTGCGGTACGCCGTCCACGCCCGTGCGGGCGGCCACGATGCCGCCCGTGATGGCACAGGTGGTGTCGACGTCGCCGAAGCCCTCGGCGGTCGTCCACAGGGCCGAGACCAGGTCGTCGGGATGGCGGACCGCGGACCAGACGGCGAACGGGACGGTGTCGTCGGCGCGGATCCGCTGCCCGTTGCCGAGGAGGTCGGAGGCCTTCCAGGGCTCGGTGGAGAAGGGGACCTCGGCGGCTCGGGCGAGGCCTTCGCGGACCGCGCTGTCCGGGGTCAGTGCCGCCACCGCGTCCAGGGTCAGCTCGTGCCGGGCGGAGAGCGCGGCGGCCACGGCGACGGCGACCGCGCCCGCGACGCCCTCCGGGTGGGCGTGCGTGACCTCGGCGGAGCGGGCGGCCTGCTCGGCGGCACGCGACACGTCGGTGTGGAACCACGCCCCCAGCGGCGCCACCCGCATCGCCGCCCCGTTGCCGAGGCTGCCCTCGCCGCCGAAGAGCTCCCGGGCGAACTCCGGCCAGCGCTCGGGCTCTTGGAGCAGGCGGGGCAGCAGCAGATGCATGCCGTGGCCGTAGCCGCGGGCGGGGTCGGCGTCGTAGCCGAGCGCGAAGGCCTGGGCCAGTTCCGTCTGCCGGATCTCGCCGAACTCGTCCAGCACCCGGCACACGGCGAGCGCCATCGCCGTGTCGTCCGTCCAGTGCCACTCGGGTTCCGCCGGCATCCGGCGGGCGCGGACCTCGTCGTAGGCCTGCCGGGGCTCACGGAACAGCGGGAACCAGCGCTCGCCGAACGCGTCCCCGAGGGCGAGGCCTTGGAGGCTGCGGCGGGCGGCGGCTCGGTTCATGGGGTCCCCTGGTCGATCGTGTCCTGTATTTCCGCGACCCGATCATGCTCCTGCGCCGCGAACCGCTCCGCATCCAGTTTCTCGGCGATCTCCTCGTCCTGGGCCATCAGCAGGTCGAGGTTCGAGTCGCCCATCTCGAAGACGCCCATGTCGACGTAGGCCTGCTGGAGGCGTTTGCCCCACAGGCCGATGTCCTTGACGCACGGGACGATGCGGGAGAACAGCAACTGGCGGAACAGGGCGAGGAATTCGGACTGCTCGCTGTACTCCTCGGCCTCCGCGGTGGGGATGCCGAAGTTCTCCAGGACCTCGACGCCTCGCAGCCGGTCGCGCATCAACCAGCAGCCCTCGATGACGAATTCCTCGCGTTCCCGGAGTTCGGCGTCACTGAGCTGCTTGTAGTAGTCGCGCAGCGCCATGCGGCCGAACGCGACGTGCCGCGCCTCGTCCTGCATGACGTACGCGAGGATCTGCTTCGGCAGCGGCTTGTCCGTCGTGTCGCGGATCATGCCGAACGCGGCGAGCGCGAGGCCCTCGATGAGGACCTGCATACCGAGGTACGGCATGTCCCAGCGGCTGTCGCGGAGGGTGTCACCGAGCAGCGACTGGAGGTTGTCGTTGATCGGATACAGCATCCCGATCTTCTCGTGCAGGAACCGCCCGTAGATCTCCGCGTGCCGGGCCTCGTCCATCACCTGGGTCGCCGAGTAGAACTTCGCGTCGAGGTCGGGAACGGACTCGACGATCCGCGCGGCGCAGACCATGGCGCCCTGCTCCCCGTGCAGGAACTGGCTGAACTGCCAGGAGGCGTAGTGCTGCCGCAGCTCGCCCTTGTCCGTCTCCGTCAGCTTCGCCCAGTGCTTGGTGCCGTAGAGGGACATGGACTCGTCGGGGGTGCCGAGGGGGTCGTACGGGTCGACCTCGATCTCCCAGCCGATGCGTTTCTGTCCGTCCCACTGCTTGTCCTTGCCCTTCTGGTAGAGGGCGAGGAGACGGTCGCGACCATGGTCGTACTCCCAGCTGAAGCGTGCCGCGCCGGTCGCCGGCACCTGCCAGTGGGGGTCTCCCGGATCTGTGGCGTACAGGTCGAAAGTCGGCATGTCCCGCAGGCTGCCCCTTCGTAGACGCGGGGTCAACAAGTAGTGCGCGGGGGATTGACGGGCTTGCTGACAAGCAGTCTCATAACCTCATGACGACGTTGACGGACGCCGATGCGCTCGCGGGCCTCCGCGACGCGCTCGGCCTGCTCAAGGACCGGGAGCAAGTGGCCGAGCGGCTGCTCGACTCCTCCGCCAAGCACTCCTTCGACCCCGACAAGGAACTCGACTGGGACGCGCCCTTCGAGGAGGGCAAGTGGTTCTGGCCGCCCGAGCTGGTGTCGCTGTACGACACCCCGCTGTGGAAGCGGATGAGCGAGGAGCAGCGGATTCTGCTCTCGCAGCACGAGGCCGCGGCGCTGGCCTCGCTCGGGATCTGGTTCGAGCTCATCCTCATGCAGCTGCTCGTGCGGCACATCTACGACAAGGCGGCGACGAGTGCGCATGTGCGCTACGCGCTGACCGAGATCGAGGACGAGTGCCGGCACTCGAAGATGTTCGCGCGGCTGATCTCGCACGGGGACACTCCGTGGTACCCGGTGAGCCGGGCGCACCAGCAGCTGGGCCGCCTGTTCAAGACGATCTCGACGACGCCGGGGTCCTTCACCGCGACGCTGCTCGGTGAGGAGGTCCTCGACTGGATGCAGCGGCTGACGTTCCCGGACGAGCGGGTGCAGCCGCTGATCCGGGGGGTCACCCGGATCCATGTCGTGGAGGAGGCACGTCATGTGCGGTACGCCCGCGAGGAGCTGCGGCGGCAGATGGTGACCGCGCCCCGGTGGTCGCAGGAGTTCACCCGGGTGACGTCCGGGGAGTTCGCGCGGGTGTTCTCGGTGGCGTTCGTGAATCCCGAGGTCTACACGAATGTGGGGCTGGACCGGCGGGAGGCGCTGGCTCAGGTGAAGGCGAGTGGGCATCGGCGGGAGGTCATGCAGACGGGGGCGAAGAGGTTGACGGACTTCTTGGATGACATCGGGGTTCTTCGGGGGGTGGGGCGGCGGTTGTGGAAGTCGTCGGGACTGTTGGCGTAGGCGCAGTCTGCCGACCCAGGGGCGCGGGGAACTGCGCGACCAGCCACGACGCACCCGCACACGGCCGACTACCCTGCGAGGCATGACCCCGCCGGCCGCCACCCCCGCCTACCGTCGCCTCAGCGTCGAGGAGCGTCGAAGCCAGCTCCTCGACGCCGCCCTCGGTCTCTTCGCGCACCGCGCCCCCGAGGACGTCTCCCTCGACGACGTGGCGGAGGCGGCCGGGGTGTCGCGGCCCCTCGTGTACCGGTACTTCCCGGGCGGGAAGCAGCAGCTCTACGAGGCTGCCCTCCGGTCCGCCGCCGAAGAGCTCCAGCACTGCTTCGCCGAGCCTCCCGAGGGGCCGCTGCTCGACCGTCTCTCCCGGGCGCTCGACCGCTACCTCGCCTTCGTCGACCAGCACGACGCCGGCTTCAGCGCGCTGCTCCAGGGCGGCAGTGTCGTCGAGACGTCCCGTACGACGGCCATCGTGGACGGCGTACGGCGAGCCGCCGCCCAGCACATCTTCAGCCATCTCGGGGTCACCGAGCCCGGCTCGCGGCTGCGGATGACCGTACGGATGTGGATCACGGCGGTGGAGGCGGCCTCGCTGATCTGGCTGGACGACGACAAGGAACCGCCGGTCGACGAGTTGCGGGACTGGCTGGTGGAGCAGTTCGTCGCCGTGCTGTCGGTGACCGCCAGGCGCGACCCCCAGACGGCCGCGCTGGTGCAGGCCCTCGCGGCGGATGGCTGACACTGGTGCCGTGAAGAGCGAAGACACCCCCTTCGAGGGCGGCCCCATGGACGGCCGTGTCCTGCCGGTCCTCCTCGGCCCGACCGGGCACCCGCCCAAGCAGTACCGCATCCCGGTCCCGGACCCGGACGGCGGTCCGCCCACCGTGCTGATCTACCGCCGGGTGCCGCGCGGGCAGAGCAAGCTGGGGCTGCAGAAGGGGTGGAAGTACGCGTACGAGCCCGAGGGCAGGCCGTCGCGGTTGAAGTGGCCGTGGTCCAAGCCCGACGCCACGCCGGGCGGCAAGCCGGACGACACCGACGGGTGACATGATTGGGCCGAACCGCCCACGTCCGGCGCGCGGAGCGCGACCGGCCGTCCCATGCTCGCGGTGCGGAGCAGAGGGGCTGCTGCGCTCCGGAGGTGATGACGTGTCAGGAAGGCTTCTGCGTCTGGTGTGTACGGCGGCGGTGGCGGCCGGCACCGTCCTCGCGCCCTTGCCCGCGGCGGCCGTACCGGAGCCGCCCGCGCCCGGCGGGCGAAGCGTCTCCGGACTGCTGACGGATCTTCAGCGGCTGTACCAGGAGGCCGAGGAGGCGACCGAGACGTACAACGCCACCGCGGAGAAGCTGAAGGAGCAGCGGGCTCAGGTGCGCCGCCTCGACGGGCAGCTGGCGCGGGCCCGGCTCTCGCTCCATGACAGCCGGGGCGCGGCGGGGCGCCTGGCCCGGCAGCAGTATCAGAACAGCACCGACATCTCGCCGTACGTGCGCCTGCTGCTGGCCCGCGATCCGCAGCACGCGCTCGATCAGGGGCATGTGATCGGGCAGTTGGCGCGGGAACGCGCCGAGACCGTGGGGCGGCTGACGGGAAGCGAGAAGAAGGCCGACGGGCTGGCCCGCAAGGCCCGCGCGGCGCTCGACCGGCAACTCACCCTGTCGGCACGGCAGAAGAAGGACCGGGACGCCGTACGGAAGAAGCTCGACGACGTCGAGGAGCTGCTCGCCTCCCTGACCGAGGAACAGCGCGGCGCCGTCGACGAGTTGGAGCGGACAGACGTCGAGGCGGCCCAGGAGGACCTCGTCACCTCGGGCACCCTGGGCAGTGGTGAGGACGCCAACGAGCCGACGCGGGCCGCGGACCGGGCCGTGCGGTACGCCGTGCAGCAGCTCGGGAAGCCGTACGAGTGGGGCGCCGAAGGGCCGGAGGCGTACGACTGTTCAGGGCTGACGTCCCAGGCCTGGGGGCATGCGGGGCGGCCCATCCCCCGGACCAGTCAGGAGCAGTGGGCCGAGCTGCCGCGGATTCCGCTGCGCGAGCTCCGGCCCGGTGACCTGGTGGTCTACTTCCCGAAGGCGACCCACGTGGCGATCTACCTGGGGGGCGGGCAGGTCGTGCAGGCCCCGAGGACGGGTGAGAAGGTCAAGGTCTCGCCCCTGGCTTCCCACCCGATCCTGGGGGCCGTACGCCCCGACAAGAGTCAGGACAGAGACCCCAGATAAGCCGCCGTCTTCTCCGGCTCGTAGAAGAAGTTCTCGAAGTCGGACGGGTCGTCGAAGGCGTTGGCGAAGCGGTCGGCGGCGGGCTGCAACTGGCCTGCCGCGCCGATCAGGTTGAGGACGTGCTCCGGCGGCGGGGCCAGCATCGCGTTCGTCCACTTGGTGACGTGCCGGGCCGTGTCCCAGTAGCGGTCGAACGTGCCCTGCATCCACTCCTCGTCGAACTCCTTCTCCCCGCGCTCCAGGATCGAGGCGAGGTAGGAAGCCGCGCACTTGGCGGCGGAGTTGGAGCCCTGGCCGGTGATCGGGTCGTTGGCGACGACGACGTCCGCGACGCCGAGGACCAGTCCGCCGCCGGGGAGCCGGCCGATCGGGTTGCGGACCGTGGGGGCGTAGCGGCCGGCCAACGTGCCGCCCGCGTCGGTGAGTTCGACCTTCGTGGCCCGCGCGTACTCCCAGGGCGTGTACCGCTCCATGAGTTCCAGGGTCAGGGAGAGGTGCTCCGCCGGGTCCTTGACGCCGCTGAAGACGTCGAGCGGGCCGCCGGGTATGCCTTCCCAGAACAGGATGTCGGCGCGGCCGGAGGTGGTGAGCGTCGGCATGACGAACAGCTCGCCGACGCCGGGGACGAGGTTGCAGCGGACCGCGTCGTAGTCCGGGTGCTCGGGGCGCGGGCCCAGGCCGTGGACGTACGACACGGCCAGTGCCCGCTGCGGCTCGGTGTACGGCGAACGGGACGCGTCCCGGCCGAACATCGACACCAGCTCGCCCTTGCCCGCCGACACCAGCACGAGGTCGTACGTACGGGAGAAGTAGTCGAGGTCGGAGACCGCCGCGCCGTGGATGACGAGCTGGCCGCCGCGCTGGGCGAAGGTCTCCATCCAGCCGGCCATCTTCACCCGCTGGTCGACCGACTGCGCGTACCCGTCGAGCCTGCCCACCCAGTCGATCGCACGGGCGGCCGGGCCCTCGGCCCACGAGCCGGGGGCCGCGACCGAGACGCCGAGTCCTTCGATCTTCGGGGCCTGGGACTCCCAGAAGTTCAGCTGGAGATCGCGCTCGTGCTGCAGTGCCGTGTGGAACATGCACTGCGTCGACATGACCCGGCCGGAGCGGATCTCGTCCGCCGTCCGGTTCGACATCAGGGTGACCTCGTAGCCGTGCGACTGGAGGCCGAGGGCCAGCTGGAGACCGGACTGACCGGCTCCTACGACGAGTATCTTCCGCATGCGGGTGGTGGCTCCTTGTGGGTTCTACTCGGGGACTACTCGGGGGTTTCGTCCAGGGCGTGGCCGACCAGGGAGAGGAGGGTCTCGATCACCGAGATCCGGCGGCGCGCGTCCATGATCATTACAGGTATGTGCGCCGGGATCGTCAACGCCTCCCGCACGTCCTCCGGTTCGAACAGCTCGCTGCCGTCGAAGTGGTTGACGGCGACGACGTACGGCAGTCCGCAGCTCTCGAAGTAGTCCAGGGCCGGGAAGCAGTCCTTCAGGCGCCGGGTGTCCGCCATGACGACCGCGCCGATCGCGCCGCGCACCAGGTCGTCCCACATGAACCAGAACCGCTGCTGGCCCGGCGTGCCGAACAGGTAGAGCACCAGGTCGTCGTCGAGCGTGAGGCGGCCGAAGTCCATGGCCACGGTGGTGGTGAGCTTGCCGGGCGTGGCGGTGAGGTCGTCGGTCTCCTCGCTCGCCTCGGTCATCAGTGCCTCGGTCTGGAGCGGGGTGATCTCCGAGACGGCGGTGACGAGGGTGGTCTTGCCGACGCCGAAGCCGCCGGCCACGACTATCTTCGTGGCGATCGGGGCGCGGGTGCGGTCCGTCTGCCAGGACTTGAGGTCCTCGTCGGGTTCCGCGAAGGCGGTGCCTCCGGAGGCGGCGTCTCCGAAGGCGGTGTCGCTAAAGGCGACGGAGTCCATTCAGCACCCTTTCGAGCAGAGCGCGGTCCGGACGGCCGGTGCCGTGACCGGTGCCGGTGCCGTACACACGGATCTTTCCCTGGTCCGCGAGGTCGCTGAGCAGCACCCGGACCACGCCGAGCGGCATCTTCAGCAGCGCGGCGATCTCGGCCACCGTGCGCATGCGGCGGCAGAGTTCGACGATGGCCCGCATCTCCGGCATCACCCGGGTGTTGAGGGAACCATTCGTCAGTTCCTTGCGCTCCTCCGGCGCTTCGAGCGCCGCCACGAACGTCTCCACGAGGAGGACGTGGCCGAAGCGGGTCCGGCCGCCGGTGAGCGAGTAGGGGCGGACGCGGGCGGGTTTGCGGTCGCCGCCGCGGACGGGGAGGGTGGGGCGATCGGTCATCGGGTGCTCCCTGCCGACTCGTTCTCGCTCTCCAGGGATTTTCGGAGCTCGCTGCGCAGCTCGGGGGTCAGCACATGGCCGGCGCGGCCCACGAAGAGGGCCATGTGGTACGCCACCACGCTCATGTCGCAGTCCGCGGAGCCGTGCACACCGAGCAGCGAGCCGTCGCTGATCGACATCACGAACAGGCTGCCCTCGTCCATCGCGACCATCGTGTGCTTCACCGGGCCGGAGTCCATCAGCCGGGCGGCGCCGATGGTGAGGCTGCCGATGCCGGAGACGATGGTGGCGAGGTCGGCCGCCGATCCGCGCGGGCCCTTGGGGGCGGCGGCGCGGGGCTGGCGGGCCGCGTCGTTGCGTCCGGGGTCGGAGGAGAGCAGGAGCAGGCCGTCCGATGAGACCACCGCTACTGACTGGATGCCCGGCACCTCCTCGACCAGGTTCGTCAGCAGCCAGTGCAGGTTGCGGGCTTCACTGCTCAGTCCGAAGGTACTGGGCGCGGTCAACTGCTTGCCTCCTCGGGAGTGCCCCCCGTGGCTTCTTCGGCATGCGCGGGCGTCGTCGTCTGGCCCGTCTGTTCGGCGATCTCCGCTTCTACGTCGCGATAGCCGGCCTCCGCCCCCCGGCGGAAGCCGCCGAGCCTCCGGCGGAGGGCTTCGGCGTCGACGGATGCGCTGCGCTGGCGGGGCGGTTCTGATGGTGCCGTGATCTTCGGGGTGCGCTTGGGGAGACCCTTTGCGGTGAGCTGGTCCTCGTCGGGGGCGCGGGTGTGTTCCGTCTCGGCTTCGCCTTCGGCGGGGTGCCCTGGTGGGGCGGATTCGCCGTCGGCGGCGGGGTGTTCGTCGGTCGTCGCAGGGTCTTCGCCGGTGGCTGCCGGTACCGGGGCCAGGAGTTCCATCGTCGTTTCCGACGGGGTTTCCTCCGTGGTCGTCTCCGCGCCGCGCACCGCCTGTTCCGCCAGGTCCACCAGCGCGTCGCCCGTCTCCGAACGGCCGTGCAGGACGTTGGAGTTGGCCTCCGCGTCGGCGCCCGGGAGGGCGAAGGTGTGGGGCGTGCCGGTGAACGGGGTGGCGGAGGGCACCGCGGCCGAGGGGGCCGCCGCCAGCAGCGGCTGGGGCAGGACCACGACCGCCGCGATGCCGCCCTGCTTCTGCTCGCGCAGCCGGACGCGCACGCCGTGACGGTGGGCCAGGCGGGCGACGACGTAGAGGCCGAGGCCGAGACCCTCCTCGCCCTCCTGGTCGTACGGGGAGTCCGGGTCGAAGTCGGCCAGGCGGGAGTTGAGGCGGGTCAGGCGGTCCTCGGCCATGCCGATGCCCTCGTCATGGACGGAGAGCATGACCTCGCCGCTCTCCAGGAGCCAGCCGGAGACCTCGACGGGCAGGTCCGGCGGGGAGAAGGACGTGGCGTTCTCCATCAGCTCGGCGAGGAGGTGGGAGAGGTCGTCGGCGGCGAAGCCCGCGACGTGCGCGTGCGGGGGCAGGGCGGCGATGCGGACCCGCTCGTAGCGTTCGATCTCGCTGACCGCGGCCCGTACGACGTCCACCAGCGGGACCGGGCCCGCGTGCTGCTGGACGTGTTCCGTGCCCGCGAGGACCAGGAGGTTCTCGCTGTGGCGGCGCATGACCGTGGCGAAGTGGTCCAGTTTGAAGAGGGTGGCCAGCCGGTCCGGGTCCTGCTCGCGCTCCTCCAGGCCCTCGATGACCGCCAGTTGGCGTTCGACCAGGCCCAGGGTGCGCAGCGCGAGGTTGACGAAGGTGCCGCCGATGCTGTCGCGGAGGCGGCCCAACTGGGCGGCGGCCTCGGCGAGTTCGCCGCGCAGTTCCTCGCGGGCGTCGGCCATCTTCTGGCGCTGGGCGACGAGGTGCTTGCGGTCGGCTTCCAGGGTGGTGATGCGGCCCTGGACGCCGAGGACGTGCGCGTGCAGGGCGTTGACGGAGCGGACGACCTGGGCGAACTCGTCGTTGCGGCCGGTGAACTTGACGGGTTCCTCGGCCGCCGGGTCCGCCGCCGTGGCCAGCCGGGCGGAGCCGAGGCGCAGCACCGCGAGGGGGCGGGTGAGGGTGCGGGCCATGGCGGTGGCGATGCCGACGGCGAGCAGCATCAGGGCGCCGAGGACCGCTATGCGGATCTCCCAGGCGGTGACGTCGTCGTCGCGGAGCTGGGCGAGGTCCTTGGTGCGCTGGTTGTAGAGCGCGGACTCCACGCCGCGCATGAGCTCGACGCGGGCCGAGAGGGCGGCGTCCAGCTTCTTGGCGCTGGTGGCGAGTTCACGGTCGGAGAGGGTGGGCTGGTCGGTGAGGGCGGCCAGGTACTTCTCGGCGGAGTTGACCTCGGGCCCGGTGACGGTGGAGTCGTAGCGGGCGACGGTCTCCTTCGGCGCGGCCTCCTTGAAGTCGGCGAGGGCCGCGTCGGAGCGGACACGGGCCTGCTGGGCGGCCGCGGTGAGGGCGTCGCGCTGCTTGGCGTCGGCCTCGGAGGTGGTGGAGACGGTCGAGGTGATGCCGGTGATCGGGTCGGTGACCGTCTGGGTGCCGCTCGGCACGCTGAGGGCGGCGAGGAGCAGACCGCGGGTGGCGGCGGCCTGCTGGACGGCGGAGTCCAGCTCGGCGAGAGCGTGGGCACCGGAGCCCGCGCGGGGCGGCAGCTGCTCGGCCAGCTGTTCGGCGAGGCGGTGCAGCTCGGTGATGGTGGCCGAGTAGGTGGCGTGCGCTTCGAGAGCGGTGCTCTTGCCGGTGAGCGCCGCTCTGCGCAGGGTGGCGATCCCGTCGAGGTCGGCGCGCAGGTCGGCCGGGGTGTCGGTGTCGGCGCGCAGTTCCTCGACCTGGCGGTCGACGCGGGTGCTGTCCTGCTCGGAGGGCGCCTTGGAGCGGGGGCGGCCGGCGGCGACGTACGAGGTGACCTCGTCCCGCTCGTCGGCGAGCGCGTGCGCGAGGGCGAGCGCGTTCTGGGTCTGCTCGGCGAGCGTCACCAGGTCCTGGGAGTCGCTGAGGTCCCGGGAGGCGTCGAGCACGGAGGGCGCGCCGGCCCCGGCGATCGCGGCGGCCACGACGGCGACGGCGACGATGAGCCGGTTGCGTACGTGGGTGGGGCGGCCCTTGCCCACGACGGCCCCGTCAGGGGTGGGGGCGGAGGTGGTGTCGGCGGGAGCCGTCTGCTTGCTCGTACGACGTGGCCGCGTCTTCTGCACCGGTGCTCGCATTCCTGACTCGTGTACCCATGGGCCCGGGTGACGCTCCGTCAACTGACGGGTACTCCCGGTACGGTTCCCGACCCTCCCAGCGCCAGTGGGCAGCGGTTGTGCATCACCCGACCCGCCACTCGAAGGAGTGAACCCCGGACGGGAGTTGGGGGGCAAGTTCCCATGGCACAGTCAGAGGCCTTGCACGGTGGGCCGGTTGGACGTCCGCGGCGCACGATGGCATCATCTGCCGCCGCTCCCGGCCGGAGTAAATCATTCCACCCCAAATCAGACGCCTGACCTGCGCGCCCGCACCGATTCGGCGACCGATGCCAGCCTTTCGTGAACCCTGTGAAGGGCTCGTGCAGACTGGCTGGATGCGCACTGAACTCGTATCGGAGCCCGGCGATCCGATCCGCCCCAACGAGGACTTCGCGAGCGTCGGCCTTCCGGCCTCCGGGCGGGGCGGAGCACTGGTGGTCCTGGACGGTGTCACACCGCCGAAGGGCCCGACAGGCTGTCTGCATTCCGTCCCCTGGTTCGTCTCCCGCCTGGGCGGCGCCCTGACCGAACTGACCGTTTCCCGCCCGGATGTTCCGCTGCCCGAGGCACTGCGCCTCGCTGTTGCGCGTACCGCCGATTCCCATGCGCACACCTGTGACCTTTCTCACCCACGCACCCCACAGGCAACGGTGGTGCTGACGCGCTGGTCGGAGGGGTCCCTGGAGTACCTGGTCCTGTCGGACTCGGCCCTGCTGCTGGAATCACCGGACGGCGCGGTCACACCCCTCCTGGACGACCGGCTGGCCCTCCTGCCCCGCGAGTCCCTCACGACCGACGCCCACATCGACGCACATCTGCGCAACAAGGAGGGCGGCTTCTTCACCGCGGCGGCCGACCCCTCGGTGGCGGGCCGGGCGGTGACGGGGGTTGTCCCGCGCACGGAGGTACGAGCACTGGCCGCCCTGACGGACGGGGCCACCCGCTGGGTGGAGAAGTTCCGGGAGGGCGACTGGACGGACCTGTTCACCTTCGTACGCAAGGAGGGCGCTCAGGCGCTGGTGACGCGGGTGCGGGAGCTGGAGACCGCGGACACGGAACGGGAGTTCCTGGGGCTCAGCAAGCGGCATGACGACGCGTCGGTGGTGTACGCGGAGCTCTGAGGGCTGCGCCTACCGCTGCCGGCTATTTCTCCATGCCCAGGTTCAACTGATGCAGCAGCCGCGCCAGCTCCGACACCTCCCGCGGGTCCCAGTCCGCCAGCCGCCCCGCGTACCGGGCCCGGCGCGCGTCCCGCACCCGGCCGACCCGTGAGCGCCCCTCCTCCGTCAGCTCCACCAGCCAGGCCCGTCCGTCCGCGGGATCGGGCGCGCGGGTGACCAGGCCCAGGTCTTCCAGGGCCCGCAGCTGCCGGGACATCGTGGCCTTGCCGACGCCGATGTACGCGGCGAGTTCCGTGGCCCGCTGGCGGCCGTACTCGTCGAGGCGCACCAGGAGGCCGTACGCGGAGGACTCCAGATCCGGGTGGACCTCACGGGCCATCTCGCCCTGGTTGGCCCGGGCGCGCCGCAGCAGCACGGTCAGCTCGCGTTCCAGCGCCAGGAACTCGGGCTGGTTCACACCACTCCCGGACACGGCGGAGCCGGCTCCGCGTCCGCCGCCGTTCGCGTCTTCGTGCACGTCAGTCCCCGCCTCGGTTTTCCCGGTCGTGAAAGTTTCCGCCAAATGCCGTCATCGCCGCAGCTCGGCCAGTATTTCGCAGGCTTAGACCAACGGCAGCCTCCGGTCCCTCTTCCCTGGCCCTCTTCTACGTGCGTAGCTTCGTCATCAGGCACACACTGGCATGACCACGCCAGGACACCCCCCATGGTTCCGGTACGTTCCCCCACCGCGCCTCCGGAGGCACGCATGCCCGTGCACAGACTCAGACCCGTCCGACTCCTCCTCGCGGCCCTCGTCGCCCTCGCGGGGACCCTGCTCGCCGCCGCCCCCTCCCCCGCCGCCGAGACCCCCGCCCGCGGCTCCGCGTACATGGGCATCGGCGTCCTCGCCCACGACGGCCAGAACGGCACCCCCCGCGACACCCGCGCCGCCCAGACCGAGGGCGTGGACGTCTCCGGCCACCAAGGAAACGTCGCCTGGTCCACCCTTTGGAGCAGCGGGGTGAAATGGGCCTACGTGAAGGCGACCGAAGGCACGTACTACACGAACCCGTACTTCGCCCAGCAGTACAACGGCTCCTACAACGTCGGCATGATCCGCGGCGCGTACCACTTCGCCACCCCGGACACGACCGGCGGCGCCACGCAGGCCGACTACTTCGTCGACCACGGCGGCGGCTGGTCCAAGGACGGCAGGACGCTCCCCGGCGCCCTCGACATCGAGTGGAACCCGTACGGCGACTCCTGCTACGGCAAGACGCAGAGCGGAATGGTCACCTGGATCCGCGACTTCCTGAACCGCTACAAGGCCCGCACCGGCCGCGACGCCGTCATCTACACGGCCACCAGCTGGTGGACCGACTGCACGGGCAACTACGCCGGCTTCGCCACCGCCAACCCGCTGTGGATCGCGCGCTACGCGTCGACCGTGGGGACGCTGCCGGCGGGGTGGGACTACCAGACCATGTGGCAGTACACCTCCTCCGGGCCGACCGTGGGTGACCACGACAAGTTCAACGGGGCGCTCGACCGGGTGCAGGCCTTGGCCAACGGATAGTGCAACGCCGCCACCGGCTGGGGGTCCGGGGGTTATCCCCCGGACGATGCGGCAACGGGGCGCTCGACCCGGTCGTCGCCCTCGCCAACGGCTGACACACCGACGTACGACGAAGGCCCGGGCCTCCCTCACGGGACCCGGGCCTTCACCTCATCCGATCGCGTCCGTCACGCCGCGACCGGACGTCTTGCGGTGGCCGCGGCCGTGCGTCACGCCGCCACCGGTACCTCCGGCGCCGCCCCGTTCGTCGCCGGGGACAGGGCCAGTTCCAGGACCTGGCGGACGTCGGTCACCGGGTGGACCTCCAGCTTGTCCAGCACCTCGGCGGGGACGTCGTCCAGGTCGGCCTCGTTGCGCTTGGGGATGATGACGGTCGTGACGCCCGCCCGGTGCGCGGCCAGCAGCTTCTGCTTCACGCCGCCGATCGGCAGGACCCGGCCGGTCAGGGAGACCTCGCCGGTCATCGCCACGTCCGTGCGGACCAGCCGCCCGCTGAGCAGCGACGCCAGTGCCGTCGTCATCGTGATGCCCGCGCTCGGGCCGTCCTTCGGCACCGCACCCGCCGGGAAGTGGATGTGCACGCCGCGGTCCTTCAGGTCGCCGACCGGCAGCTCCAGTTCGGCGCCGTGCGAGCGGAGGAAGCTGAGCGCGATCTGCGCGCTCTCCTTCATCACGTCGCCCAGCTGACCGGTGAGGGTCAGGCCCGCCGCGCCCGTCTCCGGGTCGGCCAGCGACGCCTCCACGTACAGCACGTCACCGCCCGCTCCGGTCACCGCCAGGCCCGTCGCCACACCCGGCACCGCGGTGCGGCGCTCGGCCGGGTCCTGGGCGGACTCGGGGACGTGGTGCGGACGGCCGATCAGGTCCCGCAGGTCCGCGTCCGTCACGGTGAACGGCAGCTTCCGCTCGCCCAGTTCGTGCTGGGCGGCGACCTTCCTCAGGAGCCGCGCGATGGACCGCTCCAGGGTGCGGACGCCCGCCTCGCGCGTGTACTCGCCGGCGAGCTTGCGCAGCGCGCTCTCCTCCAGCGTGACCTCGTCCTTGTCGAGGCCCGCCCGCTCCAGCTGGCGCGGGAGCAGGTGGTCCCGGGCGATGACGACCTTCTCGTCCTCGGTGTAGCCGTCGAGGCGGACCAGCTCCATACGGTCGAGCAGGGCCTCCGGGATCGCCTCCAGGACGTTCGCCGTGGCGAGGAACACCACGTCGGACAGGTCGAGTTCGACCTCCAGGTAGTGGTCGCGGAAGGTGTGGTTCTGCGCGGGGTCGAGGACCTCCAGGAGGGCCGCCGCGGGGTCGCCGCGGAAGTCGGAGCCCACCTTGTCGATCTCGTCCAGCAGCACCACCGGGTTCATCGACCCGGCCTCCTTGATCGCCCGCACGATCCGGCCGGGCAGCGCGCCGACGTACGTACGCCGGTGGCCGCGGATCTCCGCCTCGTCGCGGACACCGCCGAGGGCGACGCGGACGAACTTGCGGCCCATGGCGTGCGCGACGGACTCACCGAGCGAGGTCTTGCCGACACCGGGCGGGCCGACGAGCGCCAGGACGGCACCGCCACGGCGGCCGCCCACGACACCCAGGCCGCGCTCGCTGCGGCGCTTGCGCACCGCGAGGTACTCGGTGATCCGCTCCTTCACGTCCTCCAGGCCCGCGTGCTCGGCGTCCAGGATCGCCTTGGCGCCCTGGATGTCGTACGCGTCCTCGGTCCGCTCGTTCCACGGGAGTTCGAGGACGGTGTCCAGCCAGGTGCGGATCCACGACCCCTCGGGGGACTGGTCGGAGGACCGCTCCAGCTTGTCGACCTCCTTCAGCGCCGCTTCCCGCACCTTCTCCGGCAGGTCGGCGGCCTCCACGCGGGCGCGGTAGTCATCGGACTCCTCGCCCTCCTGCTCGCCGTTGAGCTCGCGCAGTTCCTTGCGTACGGCTTCCAGTTGGCGGCGGAGCAGGAACTCGCGCTGCTGCTTGTCGACGCCTTCCTGGACGTCCTTGGCGATGGTCTCGGCGACGTCCTGCTCGGCGAGGTGGTCGCGCAGCTGCTGGGTGGCGAGCTTGAGGCGGGCGACCGGGTCGGCGGTCTCCAGCAGCTCGACCTTCTGTTCGGTGGTCAGGAACGGCGAGTAACCGGAGTTGTCGGCGAGCGCGGAGACGTCGTCGATGGCCTGGACACGGTCGACGACCTGCCAGGCGCCGCGCTTGCGCAGCCAGGCGGTGGCGAGCGCCTTGTATTCCTTGACCAGTTCGGCGGCATGGCCGGGCAGCGGTTCGGGGACCGTCTGGTCGATCGTGGTCCCCTCGACCCACAGGGCGGCGCCCGGGCCGGTGGTTCCCGCACCGATCTGCACCCTGCCCCGGCCGCGGATGAGCGCGCCCGGGTCGCCGTCGGCCAGCCGGCCGACCTGCTCGACGGTGCCGAGCACACCGGTGCTCGCGTAGGTCCCGTCGATCCGCGGCACCAGCAGGACCTTCGGCTTGCCGGGCTGCGAACGGGCGGCGGCCTGGGCGGCCTCCACCGCGGCCCGCACGTCGGCGTCGTTCAGGTCCAGCGGCACCACCATTCCGGGCAGCACGACCTCGTCGTCGAGCGGCAGCACAGGCAGAGTGAGCGGTGTGGACGTCGAAGCCATGATCTCCCCTTCGGCAGTCAAGTTGAGCTATGCCGACTCAATGCACGTGAGCCTTTGATTGTTCCCCCGGGTGCGTTCGCTGTGAGCGATCACCTCTGTCGGGGTCGCTGAGCGGCCACGTATCGTCGACAACGGTAATAACCGCTGAAGCATTCCACCTATTACAGGGAGATGTCGTGGACGAGACCGTGCGGGCCTGGGTGGACGGGTGGGTCGTCTCGCGCGGGGCGGCCCCGCCGGTGGTGGAACCCTGGGGCTGCACGATCGACATGGGCTCGGAGGAGCACGTCACCCGGCATGTCTTCGGCGCGGTCGGTGACGCCGTGGACGAGGCGGCCGTACGCAAGGTCGCCGAGGGGGTGACCGGGGCCGGGGTGTGGCTCAAGGTGTTCCGGGACCCGGCCGTGGTGGGCAACTGGCTGGGCGCGGACTGGTGGATCGACCCGGAGCCCGGATACCTGATGGCCCTCCCGCTGACGCGCGACGCGGCGGACCTGCGGGTCCCGGACGGCTACCGGCAGCGCACCTGGTCCCGCGGCGGAGTCGTCCGCACGATGATCGCCGGCCCCGACGGCTCCTGGGCGGCCCGCGGCCAGCTCGCCCCGACCGGCGCCACCGCGGTCGCCGACCAGATCGCCACGTCCCCCGCCCACCGGCGCCGCGGCCTCGGCACCCTCGTCATGCGCACGCTCCAGCGGGCGGCGCTGGAACAGGGTGCCGAGCGGTGCGTGCTGGCGGGGACGCCTGAGGGGCGGGCGCTGTACGAGTCCATGGGGTGGACGGTGGCGGCGATGCTGACGAGCGCGAAGTACACCGGGGGCTGAGACCGGGGGCTGCCGGACCGGCTGATCGCCCGGCAGCGGGACCACTTCGCCGGGCGCTGTGAGGCGGTGGAGCGGAAGACCCGGGGTCACACGTCCCCGCGGCCTCAGCGCACGCCGGGCCGCCGACCTGGCCGAACGGGAGCCGGTGCGGCCGGCCGGTGTGACGCTGCGGCGGCCGGTGCGGCCGGCCGGTGTGACCCTGCGGCGGCCGGTGCTGCCGACGCGGGCATGCGGCGGATCGCCGCCATGGAGTCGGCCGTGTGGGGCCGGGACCGGGGCCGGCTCGCGGACGACCTCGTCGGCCGGGTGGCCGCCGCCCCCGACGAGATCGCGGTCTACGTCGCCGAGGCGGACGGGCAGGTCGTCTCCGCCGCCTGGCCGGCCTTCCGGGCGGGCACCGGGTTCGCGCGCCCGTGGGGCGGCTCCACGCTCGCCGCGTGGCGGGGCCGGGGCATCTACCGCGCCCTCGTCGCCACCCGCGCCGCCCTCGCCGCCGCCCGGGGCGTCACCTACCTGCACGTCGACGCCTCCGACGACAGCGCCCCCATCCTGCGCCGCCTGGGTTTCACGGCGGTGACGACGACCACGCCGTACGTGGGGACGCCGGGCGACCGCGGCGGACCCTGATCCGCCGACGGATGAACAACGGCCCGGCATACCGACGTTGGCAGCAGGCCTGGCCAAGGCCCGTTTGCGCGGCGGGAACTGACGGAAGAGAACTTCCTGCACGCCGTATTCTGAGCCGGCGTGAAGGGGGGATGGCTCATGGGGCCGTTGATCGCTGTGATGGGGAGCGCGGATCCGGGGCGGCGGCTGGACCCGCCGTTGACGGACGCGGACGACGCGCTGAGGGCCTGCGAGGAGATCGGCGCGGAGCTCGCCGCCGAGGGGTGCCGGATCATCGTGTACTCCAGCGAGGCGCAGTTCGTCGAGAGCCGGGTCGTCGCCGGCTTCCTGACCCGGGAGGACCTGCCGGACGGCTCCGTCCAGGTCCGGCCGCCCTACGAGGACGGCGACATCGACTTCCCGCTGCGTGACAAGCGGCCCGAGGCCTTCGACCTGCGGTACGAGCCGGGCAACGACTGGGAGGTCAGCTTCTACCGGTCGCTGCGCGACGTCGACGGGGTCGTCCTCGTCGGCGGCGGCCGCTCGACGCTGGTCACGGGGATGATCTGCCTCGCGTTCGGGATACCGCTGTATCCGCTGGCGTCCTTCGGCGGTTCCGCCCGCAAGGTCTGGGAGACCATGAACCGGTCCACCCATCACGCCACGGCGGACGAGGTGTCCGCCATGGGCGCGCAGTGGGGTCCGGGCAGCGCCCAGCGGCTGGTGCGGCTGCTGGGCACGCAGCGGGAGCGGCGCGAGGAGAAGCAGCGCGAGGAGGCCAGGTCCCGGCGGGGCGCCACCCTGCGGGCCGGGCTCGGCGCGGTCACCGGCATGCTGCTGCTCCTGCTCGGCTTCGCGACCATCCCGCTCACGTACGCCGTCGAGTCGAGCACCGCGGTCAACCTCAGCGCGCTGATCGTGGGCGCGCTGGCCACCGGCACCTCGGGGGCGATCACCCGGACCGTCTTCGACCGCGAGACCCACTGGGCGCGGACGGCGGTCCTCGGCATGTCGGCCGGCGGGATCGCCTTCCTGCTCTTCGTCTCCGCCCAGCTGGCCGCGTCGCCCGACATCCTGGCCGGCGAGGGCGTCCGCCGTCTGCTGTTCTTCGTGCTGGCCGTCGGCTATGTCTCGGGCTTCACGTTCGACGCGGTCTACAACCGCCTGAAGCAGACGGAACCGCCCGCACCGCCGGTGCTCCCGGGGCTGCCGACGGGGGTGCCGGGCGGGGCGACGCCGCCGCAGGGGCCCGGAGGCGCCTGATGGAGTCGCCGGCCCGGCTCAACGTCTTCCTCAGCCACCGCTACCACTCCCCCGCCGAGAACCTGTACTTCTGGGAGCTGCTCAGCTCCGCCGAGGACGTCTCGTTCCGCGTCGACGAGGCGGTCTCCTTCACCAGCCCCGTCCGCCTGGAGCGCATGATCCGGGACGCGGACGGGTTCGTCGGCATCCATCCGCTGCCGGGTGACCCCCGCGAGGTGCATCTGCTGCCCCGGCTGCGGCACATGGCCCGCTACTTCCGGCTGGAACTGGGCATGGCGGTACGGGCCCGCAAGCCGACCGTGGTCTTCCACGACCAGCGGTTGCTGCCGGTGTTACGGGCTCCGGAGAGCGTGCGTCTGGTGCCGTACGACGCCCAGGAGACCGAGGCGGCGACCCACTCCGCGCTGCCCGGGAAGGTCGAGTCGGTCTACCGGGGCTTCCTCGCCGAGGCGCACGTGTCGGCGTCGGCGCAGCGGCGGCGGTCCCATCACCAGCGCCGGGTGGGGCTGGTCGTGTCGCCCGAGAACAGGGCCGCCACGCCCGCCCTGACCGAGGCCCTGGAGGAGCACTCCTGGGAGCCCGTCGTCCTGCCCTGGCCGCCCCGTCTCGACCTCGATCTGATCACGCGGTTACGGGCCTGCGACTGGGTGATCGTCGACCTGGACACCGTGCGGGGCCATCTCGTGGCCGCCTTCACCCACGGCCAGTTCGTCCCGACGCTGCCGATCGTCTCGCCCCGGGCCCCCGGGACGCCGGAGGAGACGCTCTACGGCGGGAGCGCGACCGGCCACCGCAAGGCGATCGTGCGCTGGGACGATCCCGACGGCCTCGTCGCGGCCGTCGAACCCCATCTGCGGGTCATCGACGAACAGCCCCGCTACATCGGCAGCACCGCGCAGGCCCTGGACTACTTCCGCTCCGCCGCCAAGCGCAACGAACGCGTCTTCCTCAGCTACGCCACCGCCAACCACGACCACGCCGCCACGTTCTCGCAGCTGCTGAACGAGCGCTTCCAGAACGTCTTCGACTTCCGCCGGCACGGCGCCATCGGGGTCGGCGAGGACTGGCTCGACGACCTGATGGGGAACCTGGCCAAGTCCGCGGTCGGGGTGCTGCTGCTGTCGAAGGAGTACCTGGAGAGCAAGTACTGCATGCTGGAGGCCCGGGAGTTGTACCGGCACTCCATCGAGGGGGACGTACGCCTCGTGCCCGTCTGCCTGGAGAAGCTGGACCTGCCCGACTTCCTCCAGCGCACCCAGTACCGCAACCTCGCCCGGCACACCCCGCTCGGCATCGTCACCGAGCTCCTCGACCAACTCCCGCCCACCGCCTGACCATCGGCCAGCAAGCCACCCCGATCACCAGCGAGAACAGGTGCCCCCAGCCGCTCAGCGGATCGGTCAGCGCCACCAGGTCCTGGACCAGCATCCACCCGAACCCCGCCAGCAACGGCCACCGCAGCCACTGCCGCAGCAGCCCCGCCAACGCCCCGAAGCTCGCGGCGACGCCGAAGCTGATGCCGTAGTCCAGCCGGTGCAGTGAGCTGTCCGGCAGATGCCCGGCCAGCACCGCGAGCCCCACCGGCACCTCGGTCGCCAGCGTCGCCAGGACGTGCCCCAGCAGAAAGACGACCGCCGTCCGCGCCCCGCCGATCCGCCGCTCCAGCGCGGTCAGCACGAGGAGGAAGCCGACGGCGTACGGCGAGAGCAAACCGCCCGCGACCCACAGCGCGCTGGCCGGCAGCACGAGCGCCGGCGTCCGCACGAGGTGCGCCACATCGGTGCTGGAGGCCTGGAGCAGGCGGTGCACGAGGTCGGGGTCGGCGTACTCGGTGACCAGCGAGGTCACGGCGAGGACGGCGGCGTACCCGAAGGTGAAGGGGGTTCCGGTGGGGGTGGGGAGCAGGCGCCAGGGGCGGGGACGTACCGGCGCCGGGCGGGTGGCCGGTGCCGGCGCTCGCTGGGCCGGGATGCCGTCGAGCAGCTCGGCGGCATCCGGAAGACCTGCCGTCTCAGTCCGTTCCACCGCGAGGCACTCCTTCCGTTTCACCCCACGATTCGCGCCCGACCCGCCCGCTGTCTGTGACCGGCGCCACGCGGGCCCCGATTCACAGACAGTTCTCAACCACCGCTCCACAGGCGGCGGACGCACCCCCGCCACCCCAATTGCCTGTACAGAGACCGCCGAACTGCGAAAATGACCCGATGCCCATCTCGTACGACACCCCTGAAGTCCTGGACCGTCGCGAGGGCCCGCACGGCGAGGTCGTGCTGCGCCGGCACGGTCAGCTGCTGCAGATCATCGCCAACGGCTGTTTCCTGATGGACACCTCGGACGGCCGCTCGGAGCGGCTGCTGGTCGACGCCGCGCTCGCCGCGCTGGACGACCGGCCCGCGCCGAGCGTGCTGATCGGCGGACTCGGTGTCGGCTTCTCGCTCGCGCACGCGGCCGAGAATCCGCGCTGGGGCCGGATCACGGTCGTGGAGCGGGAACCGGCCATCATCGACTGGCACCGCGACGGCCCGCTGTCCGAACTCTCCGCGCGGGCACTGGCGGATGCACGCGCAAAGATTCTGGAAACGGATCTTGTCACTTACGTCAATGAGACATCGGACACGTACGACGCGCTGTGCCTGGACATCGACAACGGACCCGACTGGACCGTCACCGAGGGCAACGACGGCCTGTACTCCCCGGCCGGACTCGCCAGCTGCGCAAGGGTGTTGAGACCGGGCGGGGTACTGGCGGTGTGGTCGGCGCAGCCCTCGCCGGAATTTGAAAGTTCCCTATGGAATGCCGGGTTCCAGCAGGTGCGTACCGAAGAGATCCCGGTTGCCCGGGGCGTTCCGGACGTCGTGCATCTCGGCGTCCGACCTGGATAGCCGAGGCGTGGTGACTCCCCGTACGCTGCATCCCTGACGCAGATCATTCAAGCGTCAATCGCAAGCATGCGCAGGCAGGCCAGAGAGCGGAATCACCCCACTGATTCCGGAAAGCAACTTTTGGGGCGGGCGATGGAGCAGACACACACCTCCCACAACGGCACGGCTACGGCCACCCCGGGCGCGCAGCGCCGGGTGCTGGTGGTCGAGGACGACCCGACGATCGTGGAGGCCATCGCGACCCGGCTGCGCGCCGAGGGATTCCTCGTGCAGACCGCGGGCGACGGTCCGGCGGCGGTCGACACGGCCGAGGCCTGGCAGCCCGATCTGCTGATCCTCGACATCATGCTGCCCGGCTTCGACGGCCTGGAGGTCTGCCGCCGGGTGCAGGCCGCCCGTCCGGTGCCGGTCATGATGCTGACCGCGCGGGACGACGAGACCGACATGCTGGTCGGGCTCGGCGTAGGCGCCGACGACTACATGACCAAGCCGTTCTCCATGCGGGAGTTGGCGGCCCGGGTGCACGTCCTGCTGCGGCGCGTGGAGCGGGCGGCGCTGGCCGCCGCGACGCCGAGAAGCGGCATCCTGCGGCTCGGTGAGCTGGAGATCGACCACGCGCAGCGGCGGGTACGGGTCCGCAGCGAGGACGTCCACCTCACCCCGACCGAGTTCGACCTGCTGGTGTGCCTGGCGAACACCCCGCGCGCGGTGCTCTCCCGGGAGCAGCTGCTGGCCGAGGTGTGGGACTGGGCGGACGCCTCCGGCACCCGCACCGTCGACAGTCACATCAAGGCGCTGCGGCGGAAGATCGGCGCCGAGCGGATCCGCACGGTGCACGGCGTGGGCTACGCCCTGGAGACGCCGACGCCATGAGCGAGGGTCCGGCCGGACGGAGAGGCCCCGGGGGGCCCGGGGATCCCAAGGGTGCCCCCGGTGAGTCCTGGGGCAGCGTGCGCCCGTTCTCGATCAAGACCAAGCTGGGGGCACTGGTCGTCGCCTCGGTCCTGATCACCACGGGCCTGTCGATGATCGCGGTGCAGACGAAGACGGAGATCCGTTTCATCACGGTCTTCTCGATGATCGCCACGCTGCTGATCACCCAGTTCGTGGCGCACTCGCTCACGGCCCCGCTGGACGAGATGAACGCGGTCGCCCGGTCCATCTCGCACGGCGACTACACCCGCCGGGTCCGCGAGAACCGCCGGGACGAGCTGGGCGACCTCGCCGAGACCATCAACCGCATGGCCGACGACCTGGAGGCCCAGGAACAGCAGCGCAAGGAGCTCGTGGCGAACGTCAGCCATGAGCTCCGTACGCCCATCGCGGGCCTCAGGGCGGTGCTGGAGAACATCGTGGACGGGGTCTCGCCCGCGGACCCCGAGACGATGCGCACGGCGCTGAAGCAGACGGAACGGCTGGGCCGGCTGGTCGAGACGCTGCTGGACCTCTCCCGCCTCGACAACGGCGTCGTCCCGCTGAAGAAGCGCCGTTTCGAGGTGTGGCCGTATCTGTCGGGCGTGCTGAAGGAGGCCAACATGGTGGCCTCGGCGCGCGCGGGCATGAGTACCGGGTCCGGCAGCCATACGCGCACGGACGTGCATCTGCACCTGGACGTGACCCCGCCGGAGCTGACCGCGCACGCGGATCCGGAGCGGATCCACCAGGTGGTGGCGAACCTCATCGACAACGCCGTCAAGCACAGCCCGCCGCACGGCCGGGTCACGGTGAAGGCGCGGCGGGGCGCGCTGCCCGAGTCCCTCGAACTGGAGGTCCTCGACGAGGGCCCCGGCATTCCGCGCTCGGAGTGGCACCGGGTCTTCGAGCGGTTCAACCGCGGCAACATCACCCGGCCACACGGTCCGGGCAGCGACGGCGGCACCGGGCTCGGGCTGGCGATCGCCCGCTGGGCGGTGGATCTGCACGGCGGCCGGATCGGAGTGGCCGAATCCGAGCGGGGCTGCAGGATTCTTGTCACTCTCCCGGGACTTCCATCTCTGCCAAGTTGACGTAAAGTTCCAAGCGGAGCTTCAAGATCCACGGACGTCCGCGCTGACGGACACGTGTGATCGGCCACAGGCCCGCGCCTTCGGCGTCCAGGGGCCGTGCTCACCCCTTCCCAAGTGACGCCGTGAGAACCGGAACCACGCTTGTTTCCCGCCATTTCCAGCGGCGAAACACGGTTTTCGATGTGACTTACACGACGATGAACGGGCCCGGCCTGACCTTCTGGGTCTTGGGGGCGTAGCCTTTATTCCCGCTGTCCATCACCTTGTGAAGCGGAAGAGGGCGGTTGCCGCCGTGTCGCCACAGTCCCCCAGTAACTCGAGCATCTCGACCGACGCAGACCAAGCGGGCAAGAACCCCGCGGCCGCGTTCGGACCGAACGAGTGGCTCGTCGACGAGATCTATCAGCAGTACCTCCAGGACCCGAATTCGGTAGACCGAGCCTGGTGGGACTTCTTCGCCGACTACAAGCCGGGCGCGGCCGCCGCCCCGGCTGCGGCTGCTGCTCCGGCCCCCGCCGCCCCGGCTCAGGCGGCTCCTGCCGCCCCTGCGGCTCCGGCGACGCCCTCGGTGCCCGCGCCGGCCCCCGCGGCCGCGCAGCCCGCTGCCGCCGCTCCGGCGCCCGCCAAGGCCGCCGCCCCGGCTCCGGCCGCTGCTCCGGCTCAGGCCGCTGCTCCGGCCCCGGCTCCGGCGAAGCCCGCCGCGGCCAAGCCGAAGGCCGAGCCCGCCGCCGCGTCCGCGGAGGGTCCCGAGCTGGTCACGCTGCGCGGCCCCGCCGCCGCGGTCGCGAAGAACATGAACGCCTCGATCGAGGTGCCCACGGCCACGTCCGTGCGCGCGGTCCCGGTGAAGCTGCTCTTCGACAACCGCATCGTGATCAACAACCACCTGAAGCGCGCCCGGGGCGGGAAGATCTCCTTCACCCACCTCATCGGGTACGCGATGGTGCAGGCCATCAAGGCCATGCCGTCGATGAACTACTCCTTCACGGAGAAGGACGGCAAGCCGACCCTGGTCAAGCCGGAGCACGTCAACTTCGGCCTCGCCATCGACCTGGTGAAGCCCAACGGCGACCGCCAGCTGGTCGTCGCGGGCATCAAGAAGGCCGAGACGCTGAACTTCTTCGAGTTCTGGCAGGCCTACGAGGACATCGTCCGCCGCGCCCGTGAGGGCAAGCTGACGATGGACGACTTCTCGGGCGTCACGGTCTCCCTGACCAACCCGGGCGGCCTCGGCACCGTCCACTCGGTCCCGCGCCTCATGCCCGGCCAGTCGGTCATCATGGGCGTCGGCTCCATGGACTACCCCGCGGAGTTCCAGGGCACCTCCCAGGACACCCTGAACAAGCTCGGCATCTCGAAGGTCATGACGCTCACGTCGACCTACGACCACCGGGTCATCCAGGGCGCCGCCTCCGGCGAGTTCCTGCGGATCGTCGCGAACCTGCTGCTCGGCGAGAACGGCTTCTACGACGACATCTTCGAGGCGCTGCGCATCCCCTACGAGCCGGTCCGCTGGCTCCGGGACATCGACGCGTCGCACGACGACGACGTCACCAAGGCCGCCCGGGTCTTCGAGCTGATCCACTCCTACCGGGTCCGCGGCCACGTCATGGCCGACACCGACCCGCTGGAGTACCGCCAGCGCAAGCACCCCGACCTCGACATCACCGAGCACGGCCTCACCCTGTGGGACCTGGAGCGCGAGTTCGCCGTCGGCGGCTTCGCCGGCAAGTCGATGATGAAGCTGCGCGACATCCTCGGCGTGCTGCGCGACTCGTACTGCCGCACCACCGGCATCGAGTTCATGCACATCCAGGACCCCAAGCAGCGCAAGTGGATCCAGGACCGCGTCGAGCGCCCGCACTCCAAGCCGGAGCGCGAGGAGCAGCTGCGCATCCTGCGCCGGCTGAACGCGGCGGAGGCCTTCGAGACCTTCCTGCAGACGAAGTACGTCGGCCAGAAGCGGTTCTCCCTGGAGGGCGGCGAGTCCGTCATCCCGCTGCTTGACGCGGTCATCGACAGCGCGGCCGAGTCGCGCCTGGACGAGGTCGTCATCGGCATGGCCCACCGCGGCCGCCTGAACGTGCTCGCCAACATCGTCGGCAAGTCGTACGCGCAGATCTTCCGCGAGTTCGAGGGCAACCTCGACCCGAAGTCGATGCACGGCTCCGGTGACGTGAAGTACCACCTGGGCGCCCAGGGCACCTTCACCGGCCTGGACGGCGAGCAGATCACGGTCTCGCTGGCCGCCAACCCGTCCCACCTGGAGACGGTCGACCCGGTCATCGAGGGCATCGCCCGCGCCAAGCAGGACATCATCAACAAGGGCGGCACGGACTTCACCGTCCTGCCGGTCGCCCTGCACGGTGACGCGGCCTTCGCGGGCCAGGGCGTGGTGGCCGAGACGCTGAACATGTCGCAGCTGCGGGGCTACCGCACCGGCGGCACCGTCCACATCGTCATCAACAACCAGGTCGGCTTCACGGCGGCTCCCGAGTCGTCGCGCTCCTCGATGTACGCCACCGACGTGGCCCGCATGATCGAGGCCCCGATCTTCCACGTGAACGGCGACGACCCCGAGGCGGTCGTCCGGGTTGCCCGTCTGGCCTTCGAGTTCCGCCAGGCGTTCAACAAGGACGTCGTGATCGACCTCATCTGCTACCGCCGCCGCGGTCACAACGAGTCGGACAACCCGGCGTTCACGCAGCCGCTGATGTACGACCTGATCGACAAGAAGCGCTCGGTGCGCAAGCTCTACACCGAGTCCCTCATCGGTCGCGGCGACATCACCCTGGAAGAGGCCGAGCAGGCGCTGCAGGACTACCAGGGCCAGCTGGAGAAGGTCTTCACCGAGGTCCGCGAGGCCGTCTCGCAGCCCGCCGCCGGCCCGGTGTCGGACCCGCAGGCGGAGTTCCCGGTCGCCGTGAACACCGCGATCTCCACGGAGGTCGTGAAGCGGATCGCCGAGTCCCAGGTCAACATCCCCGACTCCTTCCACGTCCACCCGCGTCTGCTGCCGCAGCTGCAGCGCCGGGCGACGATGGTCGAGGACGGGACGATCGACTGGGGCATGGGCGAGACCCTCGCCGTCGGCTCGCTGCTGCTGGAGGGCACCCCGGTCCGCCTGTCGGGCCAGGACTCCCAGCGCGGCACCTTCGGCCAGCGCCACGCGGTCCTCATCAACCGCGAGACGGGCGAGGAGTACACCCCGCTCCAGTACCTCGCCGAGGACCAGGCCCGCTACAACGTCTACAACTCCCTGCTCTCCGAGTACGCGGTCATGGGCTTCGAGTACGGCTACTCGCTGGCCCGTCCCGACGCGCTCGTGATGTGGGAGGCGCAGTTCGGCGACTTCGTCAACGGCGCGCAGACGGTGGTCGACGAGTACATCTCGGCGGCGGAGCAGAAGTGGGGCCAGACCTCCGGCGTCACCCTCCTCCTCCCGCACGGCTACGAGGGCCAGGGCCCGGACCACTCCTCGGCCCGTGTCGAGCGGTTCCTCCAGCTCTGCGCCCAGAACAACATGACGGTCGCGATGCCGACCCTGCCGTCGAACTACTTCCACCTCCTGCGGTGGCAGGTGCACAACCCGCACCACAAGCCGCTGGTGGTCTTCACCCCGAAGTCGATGCTGCGCCTGAAGGCCGCCGCGTCGAAGACGGAGGAGTTCACGTCGGGTCAGTTCCGCCCGGTCATCGGCGACTCGACGGTCGACCCGGCAGCGGTCCGCAAGGTCGTCTTCGTGGCGGGCAAGCTGTACTACGACCTGGAGGCCGAGCGTCAGAAGCGCGGCATCACGGACACGGCGATCATCCGGATCGAGCGCCTGTACCCGCTGCCGGGTGCCGAGCTCCAGGCCGAGATCGCCAAGTACCCGAACGCCGAGAAGTACCTGTGGGCCCAGGAGGAGCCGGCGAACCAGGGTGCCTGGCCGTTCATCGCGCTCAACCTGATCGACCACCTCGACCTGGCGGTCGGCGCCGACGTCCCCCACGGGGAGCGCCTGCGCCGCATCTCCCGCCCGCACTCCTCGTCCCCGGCCGTCGGTTCCGCGAAGCGGCACCAGGCCGAGCAGGAGCAGCTGGTGCGTGAGGTGTTCGAGGCGTAACCGCTCGCGCGGACAGCACGTCACCGGGCCGCATCCCTCTTCCGAGGGGTGCGGCCCGGTCGTTTAGGCGCACTTATCCTTGACGGCATGTACTTCACGGACCGTGGCATCGAGGAACTGGAGAAGCGGCGCGGCGAGGAGGAGGTCAGCTTCGAGTGGCTCGCCGAGCAGCTGCGTACGTTCGTCGATCTCAATCCGGACTTCGAGGTGCCGGTGGAGCGGCTGGCGACCTGGCTGGCCCGGTTGGACGACGACGAGGACGACGAGTAGGTCGTTGGGCTGGCGCGTAGGCCGTAGGGCTGTCGCGCAGTCTTAGGGCTTTCGCGAGGAGCGGGGTACCCCCTGGGGGTGCCCCGCTTTTCGTTGGGTGCCGGGTCTCAGTCGCGGGGGTGCGTCAGGTCGTACGCCAGGCCCAACACCCCGTGCGCGAGCAGCAGCGCCCCCGCCGTGATCCAGCCGCCGCTGCGGCGTCGTAGGCCGTAGGCGGTGAGGGGGAGGCCGGCGGCCACCTGGGCGAGGGCCAGGGCGCGGGCCCTGGGGTCGCCGGACCAGGGGAGCCAGGGGGCCAGGCGGGGGCCCGCGACGACTTCGAGTTCGGCGCGGACCGTCTCCTGCCAGCCCTCCCACTCGACGGGACGGGCGTCCGGCCGGGCGCGGGCGGCCTCGCGGAGGCGGTCGGCGGGTTCGCCCGGGGTGAGGCCGGCGGGGAGCGTGAGGCCCGCGCGCGTGAGCACCGCGAGCAGGCCGGTCAGGCGGGCGCGGGCGTCGGCGGCGGAGTCGGGTTTCGCCAGCTGGTCCAGGGACTGCACGTCCAGGACGGGGTCGAGGCCGAGCCGGGCGGCGAAGGTGCGCATCGCCTCGTCCTCACCGGCCGGGGTGCCGTTCGCGAGCCAGACGTAGCCGACGGGGCGGCGGAAGCCGGAGGCCAGCGTGTAGCCGCTGCGCTCGGCGTCCCACCACAGCGCGAGAACGGGCCAGGGAGCGCCGACGGCGAGGGCGGTGGCCCAGCCGGTGAGGACACGGTCGACGGGCTCGCCGGCGTCCCGCCAGGGCCTGCCCTCGGGGACGAGGACGCTCCAGTCCCGGCCCGCGCGCGTGAGCAGCATGCGCTCGCGGAGGAGCTGGGCCGCGGGGGCGACGGCCTCGGGCTCCGCGCGGCAGAGGAGCAGGGCGCCGGAGGCGGGGGCGGGAGCGGAGCGTTCCGTCGGCATGCTCACACGCTAGGGCGATATGGCCGACTTGAGCACTTTTGGTGCGCCGGGGGTCGCCAGAACGGGTGTCTTGACTTTCCGTGACCGCGATATATCGTGAATGACGGAAGACGCGATATGGCGTGTGCGGTGTGATGCCGTGCCGTGTTGTGCCGTGTCGCGTCGTGGGTCGTGTGTCCTTGTCACGGGGAGGTCAGTGCCATGTCCGAGTGGTCCGTCTCGGAGCCCGGGAAGCTGTCGTTCGACGAGCCGGTGCGCGAGCTGCATGTGCGCATCGTCAACGGAACGGTGAACGTCGTGGGCACGGACGAAGGTTCCGCCCGCCTGGAGGTCTCCGAGCTGGAGGGCCCGCCCCTGGTCGTGCACCAGGAGGGCGGCACCCTCACCGTCGCCTACGACGACCTGCCCTGGAAGGGCTTCCTCAAGTGGCTCGACCGCAAGGGCTGGCGGCGCAGTGCCGTCGTCTCCCTGGCGGTGCCGGCCGACACGCGCGTCGAGGTGGGCGTGGTGGGCGCCGGGGCCGTCGTCTCGGGCATCCGCGGGGCCTCGTCGGTGAAGGGCGTCACCGGCGACACCACCCTGGTGGCCCTCTCCGGCCCGGTCCGCGCGGACACCGTCTCCGGGAACCTGGAGGCCCAGGCCGTCACCGGCGACCTCCGCTTCAACTCCGTCTCCGGCGACCTCACCGTCGTCGAGGGCTCGGGTTCCTCCGTCAAGGCCGACTCGGTCAGCGGCTCGATGATCGTGGACCTCGATCCGAACGGCCCCACCGACGTCCGGCTGACCAGTGTCTCCGGCGAGATCGCGATCCGGCTGCCGCAGCCGGCCGACGCCGAGGTGGAGGCCAACACCGCCAGCGGCACCATCTCCAACGCCTTCGACGGCCTCCGGGTGCACGGCCAGTGGGGTGCCCACAAGGTCACCGGCCGCCTCGGCGCCGGCACCGGCAAGCTGCGCGCGACCACCGTCTCCGGCTCGATCGCCCTGTTGCACCGGCCGCCCCGGGAGGACGAGGAGACGGATGACGGCTGGGAGGACGGCGACACCTTCGGCGCACCGCACGCGGAGCACCGCGTGGAGCACCGCGTGGAGCAGGCGACGGAGGACCGGGCGGGCGATCATGCCGGTCGCCGGGCGGAGCACCTCGTGGTGGACGCCGACCCGGTGGACGACTCCGACCCGGTGGACCGACCGAAGAGCGACTCGGGGGACAATTCCGTTTCCGGCCCGGGTGACGCCGGTGAGGACGCGGACGCCCCCGCCGCCTCCGATGCCACCCCGGCCGACGGCACGACCGACAAGAAGGTGCTCTGACATGCCCCCCGTCTTCGCCCACGGCCGCCTCCGCCTCTATCTGCTGAAGCTGCTCGACGAGGCCCCGCGTCACGGCTACGAGGTGATACGGCTGCTGGAGGAGCGCTTCCAGGGGCTCTACGCGCCCTCGGCCGGCACCGTCTACCCCCGGCTGGCCAAGCTGGAGGCCGAGGGCCTGGTCACGCACACCACCGAGGGCGGCCGCAAGGTGTACGCCATCACGGACGCGGGCCGCGCCGAGCTGGCCGACCGCAGCGGCGAACTCGCCGACCTGGAACTGGAGATCCGGGAGTCGGTCGCGGAGCTCGCCGCCGAGATCCGGGCCGATGTGCGGGGCGCGGCGGGTGATCTGCGGCGCGAGATGCGCGCGGCCGCCTCCGAGGCCCGCCGCGGCGGTGGCGCCGGCCGTGCGGCCGGCTCCGAACAGGACGGCAGCCTCGGGGACTTCGCGGAGTACGCGGACAACGAGTCGTGGCGCGCGGCCAAGGAGGAGATGCGCCGCGTCAAGCAGGAGTGGAAGGAGCAGGCCCGGCGCGCCAAGGACGAGAGCAGGCGGGCCCGCGAGGAGGCCCAGCGGGCCCGGCGGCAGGCCAAGGAGGCGCAGGAGCGGGCGCGGGAACAGGCGCAGGAGGAGGTGCAGCGGATCGCCCGGCGGGTCCAGGAGCAGGTGCAGGACCACTTCGCGCGGGGCGACTGGCCGACGGGGGTGCGTGAGGGGCTGACCGAACTGGCCAAGGAGTTCGGCGAGTTCGGGAAGGACTTCGGGTTCGGGCGGGGTGGTGACGCCGGGCAGGGACGGAAGTCGGCGAAGTCGGCGTCGGCGCCCGAGTACTCCCAGCCCCCGGAGGACTTCCCCGCCGACTACGAACCGGCCTGGGCCCACGACACGGGCACCGGCGAGCCGGCCCGCGACCTGGACCGCCTCCTCGACCGCTTCCGCGACGACATCCGCGACGCGGCCCGCGACCACGGCGTCACTCAGGACCAACTCCGGGACGCCCGCCGCCACTTGTCGACGGCTGCGGCTCACATCGGGGCGCTGCTGAGGACCCGGAGGGACTGAGCACCGGCGGCGTCGAGGGGAGTGCCCTCCCAGGCGCCGCCCCGCGCCATGGAGTCCCCTTCCAGGCGCCGCCCCGCGCTCCCCCTCCCTCAGCCCGCCTTCGCCTCTCCCCCGCCGTAGAGCACGCGGCTCAGCGCCTCGTACGTGACCCCGTGAGCCGCGAGGACCTCGGCGGGGACTCCGGGTCCGGTGGTCAGGGCGAGCAGGAGGTGTTCGTCGCCGACGTGACGGTCCTTGTGGCCGACGGCGACGCGCAGCGCCCGTACGAGCACGTCCTTCGCGCCCCGGCTGAACGGACGGCGCCCCGACCACCCCGACCACCGCCCCGCGCCCGTACGGTCGCCGGACATCGCGCCGACGCCGTGCGCCTCCTCGACCCGGGCGACGACCTCCGACACGTCGATCCCGAGTCCGGCCAGCGCGTCGGTGTCGGCCTGGGACAGCCCGCCGCGCCGACGGGCCTCGCCCAGCGCCTCCCGTACCGACTCCAGCCACCCCGCGCCCCCGACCGAGGCGAGCGCGAACGACGCCCGGCTGCCCTCCCGGTCGAGCAGGGCGAGGAGCAGGTGCTCGGCGTCGACGGTCTCCGAGCCGTGCTGTTCCGCGTGCTCGACCGCACCCGTCACCACGGCCCGGGCGTCCTTCGTGAACCGCTCGAACATCAATGCCTCCCGTACTTCTTGTGCACGGCCTGCCTGGTCACACCGAGTTCCGCGGCGATCTCCTGCCACGACCAGCCCTGGTTGCGCGCGCTGCGCACCTGCACCGACTCCAGCTGTTCCAGGAGCCGGCGCAGCGCGGCGACGGCCCGCAGGCCGACCCGGGGGTCGCGGTCGCCCGCCCGTTCGGCGAGATCCGTTGCTTCGGTCATGTTGTCAACTTACGTTGACGCGAGCACAGTGTCAACCAAAGTTGACAACCGGGTGCGAGAAAGGCGGGCCCGGCACCCGGACCCGCCTCTCGACCGACCGACCGCGGATCAGGAGTTGGTCAGCACGATCTTGCCGAACTGCTCGCCCGACGCCAGCCGTTCGAAGCCCTCCCGGGCCCGGTCCAGCGGGAGCTCCTCGTCGATGACCGGGCGGACCCCGGTGGCGGCGCAGAAGGACAGCAGGTCCTCCAGCTCGTCCTTGGTGCCCATCGTCGAGCCGACGACCTTGAGCTCCAGGAAGAAGATCCGGGTCAGCTCGGCATGCGAGGGCCGGTCGCCGCTCGTCGCACCGGAGATGACGAGCGTGCCGCCCGGCTTCAGCGACTTCACCGAGTGCGACCAGGTGGCCGCGCCGACCGTCTCGATGACGGCGTCCACGCGCTGCGGCAGCCGCGCACCGGACTCCACCGCCTCCACGGCCCCCAGCTCGACCGCCCGCTTGCGCTTGGCCTCGTCCCGGCTGGTGGCGAAGACCCGCAGACCGGCGGCCTTGCCGAGCACGATCGCGGCCGTGGCGACCCCGCCGCCGGCGCCCTGGACGAGGACCGAGTCGCCGGGCCGCACCCCGGCGTTGGTGAAGAGCATGCGGTACGCCGTCAGCCACGCCGTGGGCAGACAGGCGGCCTCGGCGAAGGAGAGTTCCTTGGGCTTGGGCAGGACGTTCCAGGTCGGCACGGTGACCTGCTCGGCGAAGGTGCCCTGGTAGCGCTCGGTGAGGATGGAGCGGGGCTCCTTGGGGCCGACGCCGTGGCCGCTCTGGCCGATCACCGAGTGCAGGACGACCTCGTTGCCGTCCTCGTCGACACCGGCGGCGTCACAGCCGAGGATCATCGGCAGCAGGTCTTCCGTGATGCCGACGCCCTTGAGGGACCAGAGGTCGTGGTGGTTGAGGGAGGCGGCCTTGACGTTGATCACGCTCCAGCCGGAGCGGGCCTCGGGAGCCGGACGCTCCCCCAACTCGAGTCCGGAGAGCGGCTGGTCACGGTCGATGCGGGCGGCGTAGGCAGCGAACATGAGGGTGACGATAGGTTCCCGCGCGCCTCGGGGGAACCGGAGAGCACTGTGACACACGCCCTCTTGCCACAGCCCTCGACCACCACCCGAACAGCCCCGCCCCCGAGTAAAAAGTGGCCCCGCCCGGCACACAGCCGGACGGGGCCACCCCACGCTCACTCACCTCAGCGGCGAGCCACACCCTCCGCGCGAGCCGCCGCGGCGACCGCCGCCGTGACCGCCGGAGCGACCCGCTCGTCGAACGGGGACGGGATGACGTAGTCGGCGGCGAGGTCGTCGCCGACCACCGACGCCAGCGCCTCCGCCGCCGCGATCTTCATGCCCTCGGTGATGCGGGAGGCCCGCACCTGGAGCGCGCCGGCGAAGATGCCGGGGAACGCGAGGACGTTGTTGATCTGGTTCGGGAAGTCGGAGCGACCCGTGGCGACGACCGCCGCGTACTTGTGGGCGACGTCCGGGTGCACCTCGGGGTTCGGGTTGGCCATGGCGAAGACGAAGGCGCCCTCTGCCATCGACGCCACCGCCTCCTCGGCCACCGTGCCGCCGGAGACACCGATGAAGACGTCGGCACCGGCCAGCGCGTCCTCCAGGGAGCCGGTCAGGCCCGCCTTGTTGGTGAAGGAGGCGACCTCGCGCTTGACGTCCGTGAGGTCCGCGCGGTCCGTCGAGATGACGCCCTTGCGGTCGGCGAGGGCGACGTCCCCGATGCCCGCCTCGACGAGCATCTTGGCGATCGCGACACCGGCCGCGCCGGCGCCGGAGATGACCGCGCGGAGCTGGCCGATCTCCCGGCCGCTGAGCCGCGCCGCGTTCCGCAGGGCCGCCAGCGTCACGACGGCCGTGCCGTGCTGGTCGTCGTGGAAGATCGGGATGTCGAGGCGCTCCTGGAGGCGCTTCTCGATCTCGAAGCACCGCGGTGCCGAGATGTCCTCCAGGTTGACTCCGCCGAAGGAGGGAGCGAGGCGGACCACGGTCTCGACGATCTCGTCGACGTCCGTGCAGTCCAGCGCGATCGGCACCGCGTCCACGCCGCCGAACTGCTTGAAGAGGATGGCCTTGCCTTCCATGACCGGAAGGGAGGCCTCGGGCCCGATGTCACCGAGTCCGAGGACCGCCGTGCCGTCGGTCACGACGGCGACGACGGACGACTTCCACGTGTAGTCGTGGACGAGCTCCGGCTGCTCGGCGATGGCGCTGCACACTTTCGCCACGCCGGGTGTGTACGCGAGGGACAGGTCGTCCTTGTCGCGGATCGGCACGGTGGCCTGCACTGCCATCTTGCCGCCGCGGTGCAGCGCGAACGCGGGGTCGAAGGAATCGAGGGGCTCCGCCCCTTCGTCCTGGCCCGTATTGCTGTCGCTGCGAGGATTGACGATCTCCGCTGCCACTTGTTCTACCCCTTAGATATTCATGGTTTGAGGGTGGCCACTCCTGGTTGAGAAGTGGGCGGGCACCGCGTACGGCCCTGTGTCGGTGATGCGTACGGGCCGTGCACGACGGGCGCGCCGCACACGCGCCCTGAGCCCCGGATGAGGGGTGTAAAGAACCTTCTTACCGGACGGACGGCACCTGCGACGAGTCCAATACGTGCAAGGTCACATGACGGACCTCCCACATCACATATCGGTGACATGAATCATGAACAAATATGGGGACACGTCCTCGACACCCTCTTGACAGCGGGTCGAGCTGTCGCTCGCGCCAGGAGGTCGGCGCTCGCATCGTGAGATGCGCCGAAGATCCTCCGGCCGGAAGGAGAGATTCCTGCAAGAGGTGCGGACTTGATGTCCGACCTGATGCGGTTCGGGGGTCACCCGTTATCCGATTTTGACATGGCTGGCCCCCTGAATGGCGCCGTCCGAATGGCAAGATGCCGTAATCACACGAGGTCGCGGCACTCGAAGGCGTGTGCTCTCGTCGACCTAGGAAACCAAGGCCCCTGCCGACCCCATCGGCAGAAGCCCGCCCCATCGGCAACTCCACCCATCCGCCGGAGGAACCCACCATGACCGCAAGCTCCACCCGTCGTACGACCGCCGCTCGCTCCCGGTTCGCAGCGGTCGGCTCGATCGCGGTCGCAGGCGCCCTGCTTCTCGCCGGCTGCGGTGACCAGACGAAGGACGGCGGCTCGGACAGCTCCGACACCGCCTCGTCGTCCTCCGCCCCGCTGGCCGACAAGCTGCCCAAGGAGATCCGCGACAAGGGCGTCATCAAGGTCGGCTCGGACATCGCCTACGCGCCGGTCGAGTTCAAGGACAGCTCCGGCAAGACGGTCGGCATCGACCCCGACCTCGCCGACGCCATGGGCAAGCAGCTCGGCGTGAAGTTCGAGTTCGAGAACGGCACCTTCGACACCCTGATCACGGGTCTGCGCTCCGACCGGTACGACATCGCCATGTCGGCGATGACGGACACCAAGGACCGCCAGGAGGGCGTCGACTCCGACACCGGCAAGAAGGTCGGCGAGGGCGTCGACTTCGTGGACTACTTCACGGCCGGTGTCTCGATCTACACCCAGAAGGGCAAGAACACCGACATCAAGACGTGGTCGGACCTGTGCGGCAAGAAGATCGTCGTGCAGCGCGGCACGGTCTCCGAGGACCTCGCCAAGTCCGAGTCGAAGAAGTGTACGGGCGGCAAGAAGATCGCCCTGGAGTCCTTCGACAACGACCAGCAGGCCCAGACCCGCCTGCGCGCGGGCGGCGCGGACGCCGGTTCCTCCGACTTCCCGGTCGCCGCGTACGCCGTGAAGACCTCCGGCGGCGGCAACGACTTCCAGCTCGTCGGCGAGCAGGTCGAGGCCGCCCCGTACGGCATCGCGGTCGCCAAGAAGGACACCCAGCTGCGCGACGCGCTCCAGGCCGCCCTCGACGCCATCATCAAGAACGGCGAGTACGGCAAGGTCATCAAGAAGTGGGGCGTCGAGGCAGGCGCGGTCACCCAGGCCACCGTCAACGGCGGCAAGTGACCGCGGGCCGAGGCCGCTGAAAGGCAACACCCGTGACTGTTGACATCGACAAGACCGACGGGCCGGCGGACACCCCGCCGGCCGGCCCGGAGGCCATCAAGGCCATCCCGGTCCGTCACTACGGACGGTACGTCTCCGCCGTCATCGCCCTCGCCGCGCTCGGGGGCATCGTCTACGCGTTCTCCCAGGGACAGATCAACTGGGGGGCGATCCCGGACTACTTCTTCAACGACCGTATCCTCAGCGGCGTCGGCAAGACCCTGCTGCTCACGGTGCTGTGCATGCTCATCGGCATCGTCGGCGGCATCCTGCTCGCCGTGATGCGGCTGTCGAAGAACCCGGTGACCTCGTCCATCGCGTGGTTCTACATCTGGTTCTTCCGCGGCACCCCGGTCCTGGTCCAGCTGATCGTCTGGTTCAACCTGGGCCTGGTCTTCGAGTACATCAACCTCGGGCCGATCTACAAGGACGAGTGGTCGCAGTTCATGACCCCGTTCCTGACGGCGCTGCTGGGCCTCGGCCTCAACGAGGCGGCGTACATGGCAGAGATCTGCCGCGCCGGTCTGCTCGCGGTCGACGAGGGCCAGACCGAGGCGGCGCACGCGCTGGGCATGAGCCACAGCAAGACGCTGCGCCGGATCGTCATCCCGCAGGCGATGCGCGTGATCGTGCCGCCCACGGGCAACGAGGTCATCAACATGCTGAAGACGACCTCGCTGGTCTCGGTCGTCCAGTACTCGGAGCTGCTCCGCGTCGCCCAGGACATCGGCCAGACCTCCGGTGCCCCGGCCGAGATGCTGTTCCTCGCCGCGGCCTGGTACCTGGTGCTGACCTCGGTCTTCAGCGTCGGTCAGTACTACCTGGAGCGCTACTACGCACGCGGCTCCAGCCACAGCCTGCCGGCCACGCCGCTGCAGAAGATCAGGGCGAACCTGCTCTCCCTGTCGAACCGCAACTCGGCGGGAGGTGCCGCATGACCGCCATGGTGAAGGCGGAGGGCGTCCACAAGTCCTTCGGTCTGGTCGAGGTCCTGAAGGGCATCGACCTGGAAGTCCAGTCCGGCGAGGTGTTCTGCCTCATCGGCCCCTCCGGCTCCGGCAAGTCGACGTTCCTGCGGTGCATCAACCACCTGGAGAAGATCAACGCCGGTCGGCTGTACGTCGACGGCGAACTGGTCGGTTACCGCCAGAAGGGCGACAAGCTGTACGAGCTCAAGGACAGCGAGGTCGCGCTGAAGCGCCGGGACATCGGCATGGTGTTCCAGCGGTTCAACCTGTTCCCGCACATGACGGCCATGGAGAACGTCATGGAGGCGCCGATCCAGGTCAAGGGCTCGAGCAAGGCCCAGGCCCGGGAGCGGGCGGGCGAGCTGCTGGAGCGCGTGGGCCTCGCCGACAAGGCGAAGAACTACCCCTCGCAGCTCTCCGGCGGCCAGCAGCAGCGTGTCGCCATCGCCCGGGCCCTCGCGATGGACCCGAAGCTGATGCTGTTCGACGAGCCGACCTCGGCCCTCGACCCGGAGCTGGTCGGTGACGTCCTCGACGTCATGCGCGACCTCGCCGAGTCAGGTATGACGATGGTCGTCGTCACCCACGAGATGGGCTTCGCCCGCGAGGTCGGCGACAGCCTGGTCTTCATGGACGGCGGTGTGGTGGTCGAGTCCGGCAACCCGCGCGACGTCCTGACCAACCCACAGCACGAGCGGACGCAGGCGTTCCTGTCGAAGGTGCTCTGAACCTGAAGGCTCGATCCACGTGTGGGCTCCAGGCGCGGAGCCCACACAGCACCTCAGATGCACCTCAAATTCATTGCGGCCCGGATAACGATCAAGCTAGGGTCACGGGAAATCAAAGGTGAACTAATTCGCCATTGATATTCATCCCTGACCTAGGATGTACATATGCGGGCAGCACGAAAGATAGCCGTAGCGGCCACGACAGCGGTCGCTTCGATGGGGGCGTTGCTCGCCGTCGGCTCACCGGCCCAGGCCGGCACGATCACCGAGTTCTGCAACCACCCGGGCTCCCTCGCTCCTGGTTGCTTCTACTCGACAGGCGACGTCTTCACAGTTCAGGATCTGCGTGTCGACGGCTTGCGGGCCGTCCTCAAGTGGACGACGGACTACGGACGCAGCGGTGAGTGCCACGACGCGAACGGCGCCAACAACCCGCCCACAAGGTGCGATGTAGATCTCCGAGAAGGACGCACCCTGATTTTCACCACCGTGCTGCGGAACGGCGCCGACGGAGCGGACCAAGGCGAGTCCCTCCCCACATTGGCCTACACTTCCGGCCGCTAAAGCCGCCGGAATTTTCCGGCAGGGATAAAATCGAATGACAGGGCGGCACGTTTTCCGTGCCGCCCTGTCGCGTTTTCGCCACCGCCTATTTGAGCCCTTGCCGGTTCTTCCGACACCGAACTTCGGCAATCCGTCGGAGCGTCGCGGAATCCTCAGCCGACGTCATTTCAACGCCAGCAGCAGCGTGTCCGACGGCGAGCACCACACCGGCCGGGCCTCCCCGAAGCCCTTCTCGCGCAGCACGCGCGCGTGCCAGGCGGCGGAGGGCATGTCGCCGTCGGCGTGCTCGCCGTAGATCTCGAAGCGGCGGGCGGTCGGGCCGGCGAGGACGGGGTCCTGCGCGGCGACCTGCCACCACTCGGCCCAGTCGAGGGCGCCGTCGGCCTTGGCCTGATTCATGCGGGCGTGGCGCTGGGCGCGCTCGGCCGCGTTGATCCGGGGCGTCGTCTCGTCGATCATGTGGTCCGCGTTCATGAAGACACCGCCGTCGCGGACGAGTTCCGCGACCTGACCGTAGAGGGCCGCGAGGGGTTCGCTGTGCAGCCAGTGCAGGGCCGTGGCGGTCAGGACGGCGTCGTACGAGTCGTACGGCAGCCGCGTGGGCCAGTCCGGGTCCTTGAGGTCGGCGGTCACGAAGGTGACCCGGTCGTCGCCCGCGAAGGTGCCCTCGGCGATGGCGAGGAGCGCCGGGTCGAGGTCGACGCCGGTGCTGGTGGCCGCCGGGAACCGGGCGAGCAGCCGGGCCGTGATACTTCCCGTGCCGCACGCGAGGTCGAGCACGCGCGGCCGGGGTCCGAGGAGGGCCTCGACCATGTCCAGCATGATGCGGAAGCGTTCCTCGCGGTCGGGCATGTACCACTCCTGCTGCCGGTCCCAGCTCTCCTGCCAGGCCTGCCAGTCGGTTTCGGTACGGGTCGTCATGGGAGCCCCCTCTTCCTGCACGCACGTAATACCCTGGAAGCACGATCAGCCATTACCGACCGACCGCATCACGACCATAGAACGCCTCCGTAAGGACTACAAGTGGAACTGGCCTATTACTCGGATTACGCCGTGCGCCTCGTCAACAGCGAGGACCCGGCCCGGGGCAAGGACTCGCTGACCTCGGTCGAGGCCGTCCGCGAGCTGTTCGGCGCCAGCCAGGAGGCGGCCCGGCGGGCCACCGAGTCCGACGTCACCCGCTTCCGCTCGGTCCGGGGCCGCCTGCGCGCGGTCTTCGAGGCCGCGGACGGCGGCGACGAGACCCTGGCGGTGAACCTGCTCAACGCGCTGCTGCTGGAGTTCCCGGTCAGCCCGCAGATCTCCGGGCACGACCACCGCGACGACGACGGCCGCCCTCTGTGGCACATGCACCTGGCCGACCATCCGTCCAACGTGACGGCCGGCTACGCGGCGATCGCCGCGATGGGCCTCGCCTTCCACCTGACGGAGTACGGCGTGGACCGCCTCGGCCTGTGCGAGGCCACGCCCTGCCGCAACGCCTATCTGGACACGTCCACGAACCGCTCCCGGCGCTACTGCTCCGACCGCTGCGCCACCCGCGCCAACGTGGCCGCCTACCGCGCCCGCAAGCGCCTGGAGGCCGACCGGTCGGGGAAGACGGGCCTGGCCGCCGACAGCACCCAGCGGGCCAGCGCGAGCGGCGAGCGCTGACCGGCCTCGGGCGGGCGGAAGCGGAAGCGGACCTTGCCCAGGATCAGGTCGTCGGGCACGACACCGAAGTCGTTGCTGTCGGCGGTCGCGCCCAGCGGATTGTCGGCCAGCACCCACCAGCCGCCCGGCCGGCGCTCCGCCGCCCGCTTCACCACGAGCAGGTTCTGCTGCAGGGGATGGCGCAGGACGACGATGTCGCCGGTCCGGACCCGGCCCGTGTAGCGGACGAGGAGCTGGTCCCCGTGGTAGAGCGTGGGCACCATCGACGGTCCGGTCACCTCGACCCACCCCAAGGGCGGGACCGCGCTTCCGTGTTCGGTCTCCTGCGACAGCTCCGGCATCCCCGGCACCTCCCCGGTACGTTCATCCACCAGTCCCAGTTTGACCCCGGACTTTTGTCCTAAGCCCATGGGGGCACTCGCGAAAACCTCTCTCGCAGGGAGTAATGTCCCACCTGAGAAGACGATCACGAGGAAGGAATGCTCCATGCTTTCCCGCCTGTTTGCCCCCAAGGTCAAGGTCAGCGCCCACTGCGACCTGCCCTGCGGCGTGTACGACCCGGCCCAGGCCCGCATCGAGGCGGAGTCGGTGAAGGCCGTCCAGGAGAAGATGGCCGGCAACGACGACCCGCACTTCCAGGCTCGCGCCACCGTCATCAAGGAGCAGCGCGCCGAGCTCGCGAAGCACCACGTGTCGGTGCTCTGGAGCGACTACTTCAAGCCCCCGCACTTCGAGAAGTACCCGGAGCTGCACCAGCTGGTCAACGACACCCTGAAGGCCCTCTCGGCCGCCAAGGCGTCCACCGACCCGGCGACGGGCCAGAAGGCGCTGGACTACATCGCCCAGATCGACAAGATCTTCTGGGAGACCAAGAAGGCCTGAGGCCACTCTCAAGTCTTTTCGAAGGGGCCCGGCCGAGGACATCGGCCGGGCCCCTTCGCATGGCCTGCTCAATGGAACTGGGGCACGATCAGATAGATCCCGTACGCCACCACACCCACGCAGGCGAGGAAGCACACCCCCGCCTGTGCGAGGCCGACGGCGGACGTGCCGCCCTCCTGGGCGTGGGCGCCCTCGTAGCGGGCCAGGCCCAGGACGCCGAGGGCGAAGACGACGACCACGGCCGCGGTGACGCCGATGCTCACCGCGGCGACCTGGCCGAGTGCGGTCCAGTCGATGCTCATCCTGCGAACTCCCTTCAGGCGGCCGTGCCGACCGAGGTCGGCGCGGTGCCGCGGACGGTCACCTCATGGGCGTCGTTGACGTTGTGGGCGCTGACCGGGTTGCGGCGCGAGACGAGCACGATGCCCGCGGCGACGGCGGCGCCGACCAGCGCGACGACGACCGTGCCGAAGTCTCCGCCGTGCTTGACCGCGCTCGCGGAGAGGCCGCCGACCAGCGCGGCGGACGGCAGCGTGATCAGCCAGGCGACGACCATCCGGCCCGCGACGCCCCAGCGCACCTCCGCGAGCCGCCGGCCGAGGCCCGCGCCGAGGATGGAGCCCGAGGCGACCTGCGTGGTGGACAGCGCGAAGCCGAGGTGGGCGGAGGTGAGGATGACGGTCGTGGAGGCCGTCTCCGCGGCGAAGCCCTGCGGCGACTGGATCTCGGTCAGGCCCTTGCCCATGGTGCGGATGATCCGCCAGCCGCCGAGGTAGGTGCCGAGGCCGATGGCGAGCCCGGCCGACGCGATCACCCACACCGGCGGACCGGCGTCATGGCCGAGCGCGCCCGCGGAGATCAGGGTGAGCGTGATGACGCCCATGGTCTTCTGCGCGTCGTTGGTGCCGTGCGCGAGCGAGACCAGCGAGGCGGAGGCGATCTGCCCGAGCCGGAAGCCCTTGGTGACCGACTCCTTGCGGGATCGGGCGGTCAGTTTGTAGGCGAAGTAGGTCGCGATCAGGGCGGCGACCCCGGCCACCACCGGTGAGGCGACCGCCGGGATCAGCACCTTCTCGACCACCTTGTCGAAGTGCACTCCGGACGAGCCCGCCCCGACCCACACGGCCCCGATCAGCCCGCCGAACAGGGCATGCGAGGAACTCGACGGCAGCCCCACCAGCCACGTGAGCAAATTCCAGAGGATCGCCCCGACCAGCCCCGCGAAGATCATCCCGGGTGTGACCAGGGTGTCGTCCACGATCCCGCCGGAGATGGTCTTGGCCACCTCGGTGGACAGGAAGGCGCCGACGACATTCAGAACTCCACTGATCAATACGGCAGTTCGTGGTTTCAGGGCCCCTGTCGCGATGGACGTGGCCATCGCGTTGGCCGTGTCGTGGAACCCGTTCGTGAAGTCGAACGCGAGAGCCGTGACGATGACGACCGCCACGAGGAACGTGATGTGGTCCATTCTTGAATGCAAACAAGCCGAGGCCAATGCAGGGCGAACTGAAAGCAAAGGACTCACCAGGAATGCGGACTTCCGTGCGATGCTGACGGGGTGAATCGTGAGGATCTGGTGCGGCTGCGCAAGGCCCGGGACCGCATGGACCGCGAGTACACCGAGCCGCTCGACATGGCGGCCCTCGCGGGCACCGCCCTGATGTCCCCGGGCCACTTCCAGCGCAGCTTCAAGGAGGCGTACGGGGAGACGCCGTACGGCTATCTCATGACCCGGCGCGTGGAGCGCGCGAAGATGCTGCTGCGCCGCGGCGACCTCTCCGTCACCGAGGTCTGCATGGCGGTCGGCTGTACGTCGCTCGGCTCCTTCAGCGCCCGCTTCACCCAGCTGGTGGGCGAGTCCCCGAGCTCTTACCGGGCGCGTTCGCACGAGGAGAGCGCGGAGATCCCGCCGTGCGTGGTGCGGGCGTACACGCGGCCGAGGCGGGCGTGAGGCCGGTATCGACCGTAGGTTGACCCCATGGACCTGAAACTCCACACCTGTTTCATCGCCGTCGACGACCACGACAAGGCGATCGCCTTCTACTGCGACGTCCTGGGCCTGGAGGTCCGCAACGACGTCAAGTACGAGGGGATGCGCTGGACGACCGTCGGCTCACCGCTCCAGCCGGACGTGTCGATCGTCCTGGAGCCGCCCGCCGCCAACCCCGACCTCTCCCCCGCCGACCGGGAGGCGATGGAGCAGCTGCTGGCCAAGGGCGTGCTGCGCGGGGTCAACTTCAGCACCACCGACTGCGACGCCCTCTTCGCCCGCGTCCAGGCGTCCGGCGCCGAGGTGCTCCAGGAGCCGACGGACATGCCGTACGGGGTGCGCGACTGCGCGTTCCGGGACCCCGCCGGAAATATGCTGCGGTTCATGCAGGCCCCCTGACCTACGATCGCCCGCATGAGCATCCGCTGGACGTACGCCTTCGTCGACCGCCCCGCCGAACTCGCCGACCGGGCCCATGAGTTCTGGACGGCGGTCACGGACACGCGGCTGTCCGCGCCCCGGGGCGAGTTCGTGACCCTGGTGCCGTCCGGCGCCGACGCGTGCGTCAAGGTCCAGGGCGTCGACTCGGGCGCCGGTGGCGCGCATCTCGACTTCTCGGTGGACGACGTGGCGGAGTTCGTGAAGGCGGCGCTGCGGCTGGGCGCGACGATCGCCGCCGAGCACGAGGGATGGGCCGTACTCCGTTCCCCCGCCGGGCAGTTGTTCTGCGCGGTGCCCTGGCAGGGCGAGTCGGTCCGCCCGCCCGTCGTCGACGGCAGCCGCCTCGACCAGGTCTGCCTGGATATCGCGCCTTCGGTCTACGATGCCGAAGTCACCTTCTGGACCGCCCTGTTGGCCGACTGGGAGTCCCGGCCCGGTTCCCTCCCCGAGTTCCATGTGCTGGTGCCGCCGACCGGTCTCCCGGTCCGCGTCCTGCTCCAGCGGCTCGGCGAGGAGCGCGCCGGCTCCGCCCATCTGGACCTGGCGTGCGCCGACATCGAGGCGACCCGGGTACGGCACGAGAAGCTGGGCGCCGAGACCGTCGCCCACGGCACCCACTGGACGGTCCTGCGCGACCCGGCGGGCGGCACGTACTGCCTGACGGGCCGGGACCCGGAGACGGGCGGGCTGCCTAGCGCGGGGTGACCCCCCACTCCTCCACCTCCACCACGGCGTCCACCGCGAGCGGCCCGTAGATGTGCGGGAACTCCTCAGCGCCGGGCTTCGGGGCCTCCCACTTCAGAGGGACGCCGAGCCGGTCGGGGTCGATGACCAGGACCACCAGATCGTCGAGCCCCGCGAAGAAGCGCGCCGCCGTGCCCGGCAGCTGGGCGCGGGTCGAGCAGTGGATGAAGCCCTCCTCCTGGAGGGTCCTGCCGCGGGTCGAGATCTCGTACGTCCCCCGGGCGCGGGCTTCCTCCCAGAGGGATCGTTCGGTGAGGTGCACGATGTGGTCGGTCATACGGCCACGCTACGGCCTCAGCCGCGCCGCCCGCCTCCGCAGATACCGCTGCTCGGGCAGGCTGAGCGTCTGCGCGGCCGCCGCTTCGTAGGCGGCGCGGGCCTCGTCGTAGGACCCCGCCCGCTCCAGGAGATGTCCCCGCACCGCGTCCCGGCGGTGCCCCAAGTCCCCCTCCAGGGCGTCCAGTTCGGCGAGGCCCGCCGCCGGGCCGTGGACCATGGCGACGGCGACCGCGCGGTTGAGGCGTTCGACGGGGCCGGGGACGAGGCGGACCAGGATGTCGTAGAGGCCGAGGATCTCCCGCCAGTCGGTGGCCTGCGCGGACGGTGCCTCGTCGTGGACGGCGGCGATGGCCGCGCGCAGTTGGTAGGGCCCGGCGGGGCCGCGGGTGAGGGCCGCGGTGATCAGGGCGACGCCCTCCTCGATCGCGGCCTTGTCCCAGCGGTCGCGGTCCTGCTCGTCGAGGGACACGAGGTCGCCGTCCGGTCCGGTACGGGCCTCGCGGCGGGCGTCGGTGAGCAGCATCAGGGCGAGCAGTCCCGTCACCTCGCCGGCGTCCGGGAGCAGCCGGTGCACCGCGCGGGTCAGGCGGACGGCCTCACGGGCGAGGTCACGGCGTTGCAGGAACGGGCCCGAGGTCGCCGTGTAGCCCTCGTTGAAGATCAGGTAGAGCGTGTGCAGGACGGCCGGGAGCCGCGCCTCCCAGTTGTCGGGCCTCCCGAAGGACACCCCCCGCACCCTCTGTTTGGCGCGGCTGATCCGCTGGGCCATGGTCGCCTCGGGCACGAGGTACGCCCGGGCGATCTCGGCCGTGGTCAGACCGCCGACCGCGCGCAGGGTGAGGGCGATCTGCGCGGGCTGCGGCAGGTCGGGGTGGCAGCAGAGGAAGAGCAGGGCGAGCGTGTCGTCCTCGCGGGGCGCCCGGTCCGCCCCGGAGGCGAGGCGTTCGCCTAGCGCCACCGCCTTCTCCTCCCGGGCCCGCCGGGCGTCGTCCGCGCGCAACGCGTCCACCAGCCGCCGCGAGGCAACCCGGATCAGCCAGCCCCGCGGATTGTCCGGCACCCCGGCCACGGGCCACTGCCCGGCCGCGGCCAGCAGCGCTTCCTGTACGGCGTCCTCAGCGGCGTCGAAATGGCCGTACCGCCTGACGAGCGCGCCGAGGACCTGCGGCGCGTGCAGGCGCAGCAGGTCCTCGGTCGTGGCGGTCGTCCCGGTCGTACGGCTCATGCTCAGATGTCGCCGACGCCGTCCAGGATGGGACGGATCTCCACCGCGTAGACGGGTGCGCCCGCGGGCTGCGGGCAGCGGGTGACGCGGTCGGCGATCTCGGTGACCCGTTCCAGGCTCGGGCAGTCCAGTACCCAGTAGCCGGCCATCATCTCCTTGGTCTCGCTGTACGGCCCGTCGGTGATCACCGCCTTGCCTTCCGCGCCCAGCGTGACGTGCCGGATCCTGGCGGGCTCGGCGAGGCCCTGGGCGTCGATGAGCTCACCGGTCTCGGCGAGGTCGTCGTTGATCGCCGCCATGTGCGCGTACATCGCCTGGATCTCCGCCTCGCTCCAGGCCGGGGAGTTCCCGGAGGCCTTGCCGCGCATGGCCTCGTAGTCCTGCTGCGTGCCCTGCACCATCATCAGGTACTTCATCGGTCCGCTCCTTCGACTCCGGCCGCCTCTGCCGGGCGGCTCTCACAGGGGACGTCGGAGCCGGGCCGGGGTTCTCGACACCACGTTCAGGACTGTTTCCCGGCGGTTTTCCCGGGCGGGCCCTTCTCGCGCTCGGCGCCCGGCTCGGCGTACGCCGCGCACTCCGGGTTGCGACAGGGTCCGGCCACCCAGACCGGGACCCACGCTCCGAGCGTCTTGTGACGCTTGACGACCGTTTCGACGGGCTGTCCGCAGACGGGACAGGCGGGATCTTCGCTGTCCATGCCTTCAGGGTAGGGCGGCCGGGGCGTCAGCGCTTCCTGCTGTACGTGCGCACGAGGACGCCGTTCTTGAAGAGGCGGACCTCGTCGAGGGCGAACTCGGCGACCGAGAAGCCGGCGGCGAACATCGGCATGCCGGTGCCGAGAGCGACCGGGTAGGTCTTGATGACGAGTTCGTCGATCTCGTCGCGCAGTTGACCGGCCAGCTGTGCGCCGCCACACAGGTAGATCCCCAACTCGCCGTCCTCGGCCTTGAGTTCGCGGACCTTTCCGAGCAGGTCGGCGGCGACGATCTCGACCTGCGGGTCGGGGGACTCGGTGAGGGTGCGGGAGGCGACGTACTGGCGCAGATGGCCGTACGGGCTGGTGAAGCCCTCCTTCAGGCCGACGTCGTAGCTGCCGCGGCCCTGGATGACGGTGTCGAAGCGCCGGGGCGGCAGGTCGTGGACGCCCAGGGCCCGGCGGCCGTGGGACGCCATGGTCTCCGGGTACTCGGCGGTGAGGAACCCGATGAACTCCTCGTCCACGTACGGGTACATGAACGACGCGTCGCCGCTCTCGTCCCCGATGAAGCCGTCGATCGAGCAGGCGACGAAGTACGTGAGCTTTCGCAAGCGGGTCTCTTTTCGTAGGCTGCGTTCTGCTTTCCGAACCACGTCAGTTGTAGTACTTCACTTGTAGTGGTTGCAAGGGTTTTCCGGGAGTGGCCGGAAGTGGGAGAGGGGATTCCATATGGCCGTCAATCCGCAGCGGCGGGCGGCGCTGGTCGACGCCGGGGTCGAGGTGCTCGCGCGGGAGGGGGCGCGGGGGCTGACGTTCCGCGCGGTGGACGCCGAGGCCGGGGTGCCGGTGGGGACCGCCTCCAACTACTTCACCGGGCGCGACGACCTGCTGCGGCAGATCGACGCCCGGCTGCATGCGCGGCTGGCGCCCGACCCCGAGAAGCTCGCCGGGCTGCTGGCGAGACCGAAGGACCGGGCGCTGGTCACGGCGTTCATGCACGACCTGATCGCCCGCGCGACCGCAGACCGCACCGGCTATCTCGCCCTGCTGGAGATGCGCCTGGAGGCCACCCGCCGCCCCGAGCTCCGGGAGTCGTACACCAAGTCGGTGCGCGGCGACCTGGAGCAGGGCATGGAGTTCCACCGGGACGCCGGGCTGCCCGGCGGTGACGAGACGGTCGTCGTGCTGTATCTCGCCATGCTCGGGCTGATCCTGGAGCACCTGACGCTGCCGGGGGTGCTGGACGGGGTGCTGCCGGGGGTGGGGGTGCCGGAGGGGCTGGTGGAGCGGGTCGTGGCGATGGTGGTGCCGGAGGGGTAGGCGCGGGGGCAGCGGTAAGGGTGGGTCAGGGGCGTGGCTCGCGCCACATCGGCCACATCTGCGGGCCGTCGGGGAGGTCGAGCGGGCGGTCCAGGAGGGTGAAGCCGAGGCGTTCGTAGAGGATCCGGCTGCGGGCGCTGCTGGCCTCCAGATAGGCGGGCAGCCCCTCGCGGTCGCAGCGGTCGAGGACCGAGCCGATGAGGGCGGTGCCGAGGCCCTCGCCCTGGTGGTCGGGGCTGACGCCGATCATCCAGAGGTACTCGTGGGCGCGGCCGGCCGGGTGGACGCCCTCCGTGAGCCGGGCGACCAGTTCGATCCGCTCGTTGGCGGGGTCGATGCTCGCGCGCATCTGGGCCGGGCCGTCGTCACCCTCGCCGTCCCCGTCACCCCCGTCCTCGCCGTGCTCCTCGGCCGGCGTCGGCAGCCACAGTGCGCAGGCCGTGCCGTCCTCGGTGAGGTCGATGCGGCCGTCGGCCAGCACGATGTCGGTGAAGGCGGCCATGAGCTTGTGGTGGGTGGTTCGGCGGTATTCGTCCTCCGGGAAGATCCAACGGCTGACGGGGTCGTCCTGGAAGGCCGTGTCCAGCAGCCGTACGACCAGATCGCGGTCGCTCTCGTCCGCCGTCCGTATCGCCACACCCATGGTCCGCCCCTTGTCTGCAACTGGCCGTGATCGTCCGGCTGTTGACTCTATAGGGGGCGGTGCGACGGGGTGCCGAAGGGGCAGTGCGCCGGGGGCCATGGGGCGAAGGGGCGGGGCCCGCACGCCGTGGGGAGGTGCGGGACCCGCCCGACCGGAGCTCCCGGGGTCGCGCGGGGTCAGGAGCCGCGCGGACCGGGGGTTCCGGGGACTGGGTCTGAGTCTGCTGGGGCAGGGGTCACCGCCAGCGGCCGATCTCGACGTTCTCCAGGACGCCGAGCGCGTCCGGCACGAGGACCGCCGCGGAGTAGTAGGCGGTCACGAGGTACTTGATGATCGCCTGTTCGTTGATGCCCATGAACCTGACGGACAGGCTCGGCTCGATCTCGTCCGGGATGCCGGTCTGCTGGAGCCCGATGACACCCTGCTCGGCCTCACCGGTACGCATGGCGATGATCGAGGTCGTACGGGCCTCGGTGACCGGGATCTTGTTGCACGGGTAGATCGGCACCCCGCGCCAGGTCGGGATGCGGTTGCCGGCCACGTCGATGGTCTCGGGGACGAGCCCGCGCTTGTTGAACTCACGCCCGATCGCGGAGATCGCGCGCGGATGGGCGAGCAGCAGCTTGGTGCCGCGCCGGCGGCTGAGCAGTTCGTCCAGGTCGTCGGGGCTGGGCACCCCGTCGTGCGGCTGGAGCCGCTGGTCGTACTCGCAGTTGTGGAGCAGTCCGAACTCGCGGTTGTTGACGAGCTCGTGCTCCTGGCGCTCCTTCAGCGCCTCGACGGTCAGCCGGAGCTGGTGCTCGGTCTGGTTCATCGGCTGGTTGTAGAGGTCGGCGACGCGGGAGTGGATGCGCAGGACGGTCTGGGCGACGCTCAGTTCGTACTCGCGCGGCCGGGCCTCGTAGTCGACGAAGGTGTGCGGGATGTCGGGCTCGCCGCTGTGGCCCGCCGCGAGCGCGATCTCCTTCTCGCCGTACTTGTTGGTGCTCTGCTCGGGGATCGAGCGCTGCGCCTCAAGGTGGTCGCGCAGGGTGTCGGTGCGCTCGGCGACCTGCTCGACGTCGTTCCTCGGGAGGACGAGGACCGTGCAAGCGGTGACCGCGCGGGCGGTGAACTCCCAGATGGCGTCGGGGTCGAGCAGCGCCTGGTCGCCGAAGTAGGCGCCGTCGGCGAGGACTCCGAGCACGGCGTCGTCGCCGTACGGGCCCGTGCCGATCTTCTCCACCTTGCCGTGCGCCAGCAGATAGACCTCGTCGGCCTGGCTGCCGAAGGAGGTGATCACGTCACCGGGCGCGAACTCGCGCTGCTGGCAGCGGCGGGCCAGCTCGGTGAGCACCTCCTCGTCCTCGTAGGACCTGAGCGCCGGCAGTTCGCCCAGCTCCGCCGGGATGACCTCGACGCGGTCCCCCGTCTTGACGAAGGTGACCCGGCCGTCCCCCACGGCGTAGGTCAGTCGGCGGTTGACGCGGTACGTACCACCCTGGACGTTCACCCACGGCAGTGTGCGCAGCAGCCAGCGCGAGCTGATCTCCTGCATCTGGGGTGCGGACTTGGTCGTGGTGGCCAGGTTCCGCGCGGCTGCCGTGCCGAGACTCTGCTGCGGACGGCCCTGCTCCGAACGGACCTCTTCGCCTACCGACATATGTGAAACGCCCTCCCGAGACATGCCCGGGCGCCGGTCTGCGCCGGGGCATCTGTACGCGCAAGCCTTCCTCACGGACCGTGCTCGTGCTATTACCCGAAAGAGCGGGAATGGATCTTTCGATTGCTGGGCATGGATCGCGCCCTCGTACACGCGTGCCTCCCGGCCACCCGTCCGCCCTTTGTCCGAAACGGCTCGCACGCCGTACGAACGAGTAGTCCGGGGGGTCGGCTTTCGGTACAAGCACGGTTACGAGGCGGCCGCGAGAGGCGGCCGTCGGCGCGCACGCGAAGGAGGCGGCATGGCCCCACCCATGTCCGCGGCGGCTTTCCTGGACGCCCTGAAGGACGAGGGCGTCACGGTCGTCGAGGTCGGCGACTGGAGACACCACAACCGCAATCACAAGGGTCCCTGGGGCCCGGTGCACGGCGTGATGATCCACCACACGGTCACCAAGGGCAGCGCGCGCACGGTCGAACTCTGCCGGGACGGCTACGAGGACCTGCCGGGCCCGCTCTGCCACGGTGTCATCACCAAGGACGGCCGCGTCCACCTGGTCGGTTACGGCCGCGCCAACCACGCGGGCCTCGGCGACGACGACGTCCTGCGGGCGGTGATCGCCGAGAAGGCCCTCCCGCACGACAACGAGGCGAACACCGACGGCAACCGCCACTTCTACGGCTTCGAGTGCGAGAACCTCGGCGACGGTCACGACCCGTGGCCGGAGGCCCAGCTGGCGGCGATCGAGCGCGTGGCCGCCGCGATCTGCCGCCGTCACGGCTGGACGGAACGGTCGGTGATCGGCCACCTGGAGTGGCAGCCGGGCAAGGTGGACCCGCGCGGCTTCACCATGGCGTCGATGCGGGAGCGCGTCCGGGACCGCCTCAAGTGACCATGCGCGTCCGGGACCGCCCCACGTGACCATGCGCGTCCGAGTCCGCCTCACGTGACAATGGGGGCGTGACCAGCCTCGACCCAGCCTCCCTGCGCCCCCGACTCCCGTCGCCGTTGCAGGAGGTCGAGGACGACCGCTGGGCCCGCCGCGGCGTCCACCTGTTCCTCAAGCGCGACGACCTGATCCACCCCGACCTGGTCGGCAACAAGTGGCGCAAACTGGCCCCGAACCTCGCCGCCGCGGCCGGCCGCCCGATCCTCACCTTCGGCGGCGCCTACTCCAACCACCTCCGCGCCACGGCCGCCGCCGGGCGCCTGCTGAGTCTCCCGACGGTGGGGGTGGTGCGCGGCGAGGAACTCGCGGACCGCCCCCTGAACCCGTCCCTGGCCCGCTGTGTGGCCGACGGCATGCGCCTGCACTTCGTGGACAGGCCGACGTACCGCCGCAAGGCCGAGCCGCCGGTGCTCGGCGCGATCCTGCGGGCGGCGGGAGCGCAGGACGCGTACGTCGTACCGGAGGGCGGCAGCAACGCCCTCGCGGTACGAGGCTGCCGCGCGCTCGGCGAGGAGCTGCGGGGCCGGGCGGACGTGGTCGCGACGGCGTGCGGCACCGGGGGCACCTTCGCGGGGCTGGCGGCGGGACTGGGGCCGGAGCAGCGGGCGTTGGGGATACCCGTGCTCAAAGGAGGCTTCCTGAACGCCGAGATAGAGGCCCTCCAGGAGGCGGCCTTCGGCGCACGGCAGGGCGACTGGTGGCTCGACGACCGCTTCCATTTCGGGGGTTACGCCCGGACGACACCCGAACTCGACACCTTCGCCGAGGACTTCGAGAAGCGGCACGGGGTGGCCGTCGAACGTCTCTATGTCGCCAAGTTGCTCTACGGACTTGTCACCCTGGTCGGGGAAGGGGCCTTCCCGGCCGGCACCAGGGTGGCCGCGGTGATCACCGGGGCCCCGTTCCCGGGATGACCGCGGAAGTCCTCACTCCGCCTCCCGGTAGGCCGCCGCCTCCTCCAGGTCCAGCCGTCGCAGCAGCGTCCGCAGCATCTCGTCGTCGATGTAGCGGCCGTCCCTGAGCTTGACGAAGACCGTGCGTTCGGCGCTGATCATCTCCCGGGACAGCCTGCGGTAGGTGTCGTCGACGGTTTCGCCGGTCACCGGATTGACCGCGCCGAGGCGTTCCCAGACGGCGTTGCGGCGGCGTTCCAGGACGGTGCGGAGACGGTCGGCGAGCGGGGGCGGGAGGGAGTTGCGTTCGTCGGACAGGAGCTCGTCCAGGCGGCGTTCGGCGGCCCGGGAGGCCTGCGCCTGGGCGTTGGCCTCGGCGAGGGTCTCGGCCTGGGCGTCCCGGCCGGGGAGCTTGAGGAAGCGGATGAGCGGGGGCAGGGTGACGCCCTGGACGACGAGCGTGCCGATGACGGTCGTGAAGGTGAGGAACAGGATCAGGTTGCGGCCGGGAAAGGGCTCGCCGCCGTCCAGGTGCTCGGGGATGGAGAAGGCGATGGCAAGCGAGACCACCCCGCGCATGCCGGCCCAGGCGATCACGAACGGGGCCTTCCAGGTGGGGTTCTCCTCGCGTTCCCTGATCCGCGCGGACAGTACGCGCGGGAGGAACGTCGCCGGATACACCCAGATGAACCGGGAGGCGACCACCACGAGGAAGACGGCGAGCGCGTACCAGGCGGCGTCGACCCCCTCGTACTCCCCAAGGTCCTTGAGGACGACCGGCAGCTGGAGTCCGATCAGCGCGAACACCGACGATTCGAGGACGAAGGCAACCATTTTCCACACGGCGTCCTCCTGGAGGCGCGTCGCGAAGTCGACCTCCCACGCGCGGTGTCCGAGGAAGAGCGCCACCACGACGACCGCGAGCACACCGGAGGCGTGGAACTGCTCGGCGGCCGCGTACGCGACGAAGGGGATCAGGAGGGAGAGGGTGTTCTGGAGGAGGGGCTCCTTGAGGTGGGTGCGCAGCCAGTGGATCGGCACCATGAGGACCAGGCCGACCGTCACCCCGCCGATCGCCGCGAGCAGGAACTCGCCGATGCCGCCCGCCCAGGACGCGCCCTCGCCGACCGCCGCCGCGAGGGCGACCCGGTAGGCGGTGATCGCGGTCGCGTCGTTCACCAGGGACTCGCCCTGCAGGATCGTGGTGATCCGGGAGGGCAGACCGACCCGGCGGGCCACCGCCGTCGCCGCGACCGCGTCCGGCGGCGCCACCACCGCGCCCAGCACCAGCGCCCCGGTCAGCGACAGGCCCGGCACGATCCGGTAGGCGGCCCAGCCGACCACGAGGGTCGCGAAGAGCACGTACCCGACGGACAGCAACGCCACCGGCCGCACCTGTGCCCGCAGGTCGAGGTACGAGCTGTCGGTGGCCGCCGTGTGCAGCAGCGGCGGCAGGACCAGGGGCAGCACGACCTCCGGGTCGAGCGTGTACTCGGGGACCCCTGGGACGTACGAGAACACCAGCCCGGCGGCGACCAGCAGCAGCGGTGCCGGCACCGGGGTGCGCCGGGCCGCCGCGGCGATCGCCGCACTGCCCGCCACCAGCAACAGCAGTGGCATCACGTCCATGGCCCTCGCCCGCCCTCGTCCATCGTCGTCCCGCCCCGCCGTCGATTTTCCGCGCGGCCGTCCGCACACCCGTCGTAACCTGGCAATCATGAAACAGTGCACGCACGCCGACGCGCTGCCGCACCCGGAACCCGCGCCGCTCGACGACACCTGTCCCGAGTGCCTGCGCGACGGTACCCACCCGGTGCAACTGCGGCTCTGCCTCACCTGCGGTCATGTCGGCTGCTGCGACTCGTCGCCCGGCAGACACGCCACCACGCACTACAAGGAGTCCGGGCACCCGATCATGCGCACATTCGAGCCGGGCGAGGACTGGCGCTGGTGCTTCGAGGACCACGTCCTGGTGTGACCGCGCCCGGACCGCCGACCAGGGCCGCAGCAGACTCCGTTTCCGGACGGTTCGACGGTCTGACGTCTGGGTACGTCAACCCGGCGCGCGTTCTTCTCAATTGGAGCCGCAGACCTCTAGACACGGAGCGTGTCCACAGTTTTACTGTGAGTAACGGCAAGGGGTCGGGGTCCCGGGGACAGGAAAGTCAAGAGCGCGATAGCGTCACCGCTGAACCACACTTCGCGTTACCCCGGGGGGCGACCCTCGGCCCCGAAATGCTTGTACCACCTTGGAGGTGAGGGTGTCCCAGATCGCAGGCGAGCCCGCGACCCAGGACTTCGTGGAAGTCCGGCTGCCGGCTGCGGGTGCCTACCTGTCGGTGCTGCGTACGGCGACTGCCGGTCTCGCGGCCCGTTTGGACTTCACCCTCGACGAGATCGAGGACCTGCGCATCGCGGTGGACGAGGCCTGCGCGATCCTGCTCCAGCAGGCCGTGCCCGGCTCGGTGCTCAGTTGCGTCTTCCGCCTCGTCGACGACTCACTCGAGGTCACCGTCTCGGCGCCGACCACGGACGGTCATGCCCCTTCGCGGGACACCTTCGCCTGGACCGTCCTGTCCGCGCTCGCGGGCAAGGTCTCCTCCGCCGTGGACGAGGACAAAACCGTTTCGATCAGCCTCTACAAACAGCGCGGCGCGGGACCCGGGCCGGCGTGAGGACAGGGGACGGGCCGGTGCGTGACGAAGAGCGCGGCACACGGGAGCTGCCGGCCGAGGGCACAGGCGGGTCCCGACACTCGGGGGATTCCATCGACGGCGCTGTCGATGCGGCCGGTGTCGCCGGCATCCCCGAACAGGCCCGGCCGCATCCGGAGGACGACTCCCCGGTGGCCGGCTTCCTGGACGACGGGCAGCGGGACGAGGAAGGTGCCGTGCGGAGCACGTCTCCGGACGGACGGATCGGGGTGTCCCCTGTCCGAGCGGAGACGAGGGCTCGGGGAAGGGCGACGGGCAGGACGATGAGCGAGCACGAGCGAGACGATCAGCAGGGTGAGCAGAGCGGCCAGAGCGGACACGCCGCGCAGCACGACCCTCAGGACCGCAGCGGAGCGCGCGCGATGTTCATCGAGCTGCGCAAGCTGAAGGACGGCAGCCCGGAGTACGCGGACCTGCGCAACAAGCTGGTCCGTATGCACCTGCCGCTGGTCGAGCACCTCGCGCGCCGCTTCCGCAACCGCGGCGAGCCGCTGGACGACCTCACGCAGGTCGCCACCATCGGCCTGATCAAGTCGGTCGACCGCTTCGACCCGGAGCGCGGCGTCGAGTTCTCGACGTACGCGACCCCGACGGTCGTCGGCGAGATCAAGCGGCACTTCCGCGACAAGGGCTGGGCGGTCCGCGTCCCGCGCCGGCTGCAGGAGCTGCGGCTGGCCCTGACGACGGCCACCGCCGAGCTCTCCCAGCAGCACGGCCGCTCCCCGACCGTGCACGAGCTGGCTGAGAAGCTGGCCATCTCGGAGGAGGAGGTCCTGGAGGGCCTGGAGTCCGCCAACGCGTACTCCACGCTGTCCCTGGACGTCCCCGACACCGACGACGAGTCCCCGGCGGTCGCCGACACCCTCGGCGCCGAGGACGAGGCGCTGGAGGGCGTCGAGTACCGGGAATCGTTGAAGCCGCTGCTCGAAGACCTCCCGCCGCGCGAGAAGCGCATCCTGCTGCTGAGGTTCTTCGGCAACATGACCCAGTCGCAGATCGCGCAGGAGGTCGGCATCTCCCAGATGCACGTCTCCCGCCTGCTGGCCCGCACGCTGGCCCAGCTGCGGGAGAAGCTCCTCGTGGAGGAGTGACGGTTCGCTCGGCGGGCGGTCCTGCTTCGGGCTTACGGAGATGACGGCGCCGTACGGCCGCCTACCGCGTACGACCGCCCTACCGCTCCCCGTCGTCCTGCGCGCGGCCCGGCCCCTTGATCCCGAGGGCCTGGGTCGTCGCCGGGTTGACCAGGAGGACCAGCGCGGCCACCGCGACGACCGCGAGCGCGATGCCCGCCGGGATCGCCACGCTGTCCGCCTGGAGCAGGTTGTAGGCCACGGGCAGCGCCAGGATCTGCGTGATGACGGCGGGCCCCCGGCTCCAGCCGCGCCGCAAGAGCAGCCCGCGCGCGGCGAGCAGCGGCAGCAGGGCGAGGACCACGAGCGTGATGCCGCCGGTGACGGCGGTCTGCCGGTCGTCCGGGTCGCCCGCGAGTCCCTCGACGAGCATCCACACTCCGCCGACGACGAGGGCGAGCCCCTCCAGCGCGGCCAGGGCGGCGGCGTAGGTCAGGCGCCGCGGGCGCGGGCCGGCGGTTTCCTCGGGGGCTGGCGTCTGCTCACTGGTCACTCCTGAAGGGTATCCGTCGCCCCTTCGGCTCCCTGGGCCAGGCGGGGGCAACGCACGGCCGCTCGCAAGGGTTGCCCGGCCCGCCCGTGGCAAGATTCACGCGCCGAAGTCTTACGTGATCCCTACCTCGGCCTGTGCCCGGTACCACCCAGTAGGTACGCTGCAACTCATGCGTGCACTTCTCGTGGTCAATCCGGCGGCAACCACCACAAGCGCACGTACGCGCGATGTCCTGATCCACGCGCTCGCGAGCGAGATGAAACTCGAGGCGGTCACCACCGAGTACCGCGGCCACGCCCGCGACCTCGGACGGCAGGCGGCGGAGAGCGAGGACATCGACCTGGTCGTGGCCCTGGGCGGCGACGGCACGGTCAACGAGGTCGTGAACGGCCTGCTGCACGCCGGCCCGGACCCCGAGCACCTCCCCGGCCTCGCCGTGGTCCCCGGCGGTTCCACCAACGTCTTCGCCCGCGCGCTCGGCCTGCCCAACGACGCCGTGGAGGCGACCGGCGCCCTGCTGGACGCCCTGCGCGAGGGCAGCGAGCGCATGGTCGGACTCGGACTGACCTCCGGCACACCCGGCACCGAGGACGAGGCCGTCCCGGGCCGCTGGTTCACCTTCAACGCGGGCCTGGGCTTCGACGCCGGCGTCGTCGGCCGGGTCGAGCAGCAGCGCGAGCGCGGCAGAAAGTCGACGCACGCGCTCTACGTCCGCCAGGCCCTGCGCCAGTTCTTCGGCGAGGCCCATCGCCGGCACGGGACCATCACGCTGGAGCGCCCGGACGCGGAGCCGGTGACCGATCTGGTCCTCTCCATAGTCTCGAACACGTCTCCGTGGACGTTCCTGGGCAATCACCCGATGTACGCATCGCCTAAGGCGTCGTTCGATAAGGGACTCGACGTACTCGGCCTCAGCCGTATGACGACGGCGTCGATTGCCCGGTATGGCACTCAGTTGCTCACTTCGTCCCCCGAGCGTGGACCCCATGGCAAGCATGCGGTGTCCCTGCACGACCTGGACCAGTTCACCTTGCATTCGAAGGTGCCTCTCCCCCTTCAGATGGACGGCGACCACCTCGGGCTGCGTACGAGCGTGACGTTCACAGGCGTACGCCGTGCACTGCGTGTGATTGTGTGAGCAGAAAGGGCTGAAGTCCTTTCACTCGAACGTTTAGGCCAGCATCCACCCCATGGAAGTACGGCTGTGACCTAGTCGACACCGAGGAATCAAAAAAAACTTTCCGGAAGGGGTTGTATCCGCCGCTGAGGTTTGCGAGTCTCTACGTGGCGATCGGGACAGCCCGCAACACCGGCTCCACAGATCACCGGAACCCCTCTTCAACTCACAGGACCTCGCCAGGGAAACCTGACGGTCGGCCCTTCACTTGTTGAGGGATTCGTGAAAGCGTTCACATTCACAAGCAACCTGCACGTAATACCAAGGAGAGGTAGCAGCCATGGACTGGCGTCACAACGCCGTTTGCCGCGAGGAAGACCCCGAGCTCTTCTTCCCCATCGGCAACACCGGTCCTGCGCTGCTGCAGATCGAGGAAGCCAAGGCCGTCTGCCGTCGCTGCCCCGTTATGGATCAGTGTCTGCAGTGGGCGCTCGAGTCCGGTCAGGACTCCGGCGTCTGGGGTGGTCTCAGCGAGGACGAGCGTCGTGCGATGAAGCGCCGCGCCGCCCGCAACCGGGCCCGTCAGGCTTCTGCCTGACACACCCACCCCGCCTGAGCTTGGCGGCGCGTACAGCGAGTACGCATCTCCCGCCCCCGAGCCGCAGCGCGCAGTACCCCCGGTGCGCAGCACAAGCTGGCAACGAGCATTCGAGCCCCGGACCACTTCTGGTCCGGGGCTTCTTGCTGTGCTCGATTTCTGAACAGGGGGCGCTTGAGACTTACTTGGCGGCGTGCGTCTTATTCTGCGGCGTGGGTCTTGCTTGACGGCGTGCGTCTTACTTGTTGGCGCGCACCGGGACGTCGAGGATGACGCGGGTGCCGCCCTCCGGAGCCGGGACCATGTCGAACGTGCCGCCCAACTCCCCCTCCACCAGCGTCCGTACGATCTGCAGGCCGAGGTTGCCCGCGGTGTGCGGGTCGAAGCCCTCGGGCAGGCCGACCCCGTCGTCCTGGACCGTGACGAGCAGGCGGGCCTCCTTCGTCGTACCGCCGCGGACCGCCGAGACCTCGACCGTGCCGGTGTCCCCTTCGCGGAAGCCATGCTCCAGGGCGTTCTGCAGAATCTCGGTGAGCACCATCGACAGCGGGGTGGCGACCTCGGCGTCGAGGATGCCGAAGCGTCCGGTGCGCCGGCCGGTCACCTTGCCCGGCGAGATCTCGGCGACCATCGCGAGGACCCGGTCGGCGATCTCGTCGAACTCCACGCGCTCGTCCAGGTTCTGGGACAGCGTCTCGTGCACGATCGCGATCGACCCGACCCGGCGCACCGCCTCTTCGAGCGCCTCGCGGCCGCGGTCGGAGTCGATGCGGCGGGCCTGGAGGCGCAGGAGGGCGGCGACCGTCTGGAGGTTGTTCTTCACCCGGTGGTGGATCTCCCGGATGGTGGCGTCCTTGGTGATCAACTCGCGCTCGCGGCGCCGCAGTTCGGTGACGTCCCGGAGCAGGACCAGGGAACCGATGCGGGTGCCCTTGGGCTTGAGCGGGATGGCCCTGAACTGGATGACCCCGTCGCCGGACTCGATCTCGAACTCGCGCGGCGCCCAGCCGCTGGCGACCTTGGCGAGCGCCTCGTCCACCGGGCCGCGGGTCGGGGCGAGTTCGGCGGTGGTCTTGCCGAGGTGGTGGCCGACGAGGTCGGAGGCGAGACCGAGGCGGTGGTACGCGGACAGCGCGTTCGGCGAGGCGTACTGGACGATGCCGTCCGCGTCGAGACGGATCAGGCCGTCGCCGACGCGCGGGGCGGCGTCCATGTCCATCTGCTGGTTCGCGAACGGGAAGGCGCCGGCCGCGATCATCTGGGCGAGGTCCGAGGCGCTCTGGAGGTAGGTCAGTTCGAGGCGGCTCGGGGTGCGCACGGTGAGCAGGTTGGTGTTGCGCGCGATGACGCCGAGGACGCGGCCGTCCCGTCGTACGGGGATCGACTCGACCCGCACCGGGACCTCCTCGCGCCACTCCGGGTCGCCCTCGCGCACGATCCGGCCCTCGTCGAGGGCGGCGTCGAGGAGGGGGCGACGGCCGCGCGGGACGAGGTGGCCGACCATGTCGTCCTGGTAGGAGGTGGGGCCGGTGTTGGGCCGCATCTGGGCCACCGAGACATAGCGGGCGCCGTCGCGCGTGGGGACCCACAGGACGAGGTCGGCGAAGGAGAGGTCGGAGAGCAGCTGCCACTCCGAGACCAGCAGATGGAGCCACTCGAGGTCGGAGTCGTCGAGGGCGGTGTGCTGGCGGACCAGTTCGTTCATGGAGGGCACGGGTGCGAGCGTACCTGGCGGTACGGACAAGGCCGGAAATCAGCCGACCTGGCCCCGGGCCCGGACAGGGCGCAGGCCCCGAAAAACACCCGCGGGCCGCGGCGCCTGAGAGGGACCCTCAACCCTCTCGGCACCGCAGCCCGGAGCAATATCGGCCACGGGGTGTGCGGTCCCGGACGGCCGAAGGATGAGGATCCGGGGCAGTCAGGGCAGAGAGCACCGGTTCCTCGGTCCGCCTTCCTGTGCGGGGAGGGCGGAAGTCTGCGTGTTCTGTTGTCAACTCTCCTTACGCATTGTGGACTAGACCACTCGGTGTGTCCATGCGTTGGAGGCTGTTTGTTGTTGTCAGTTCTCCGAGGGTCCCGCGAACTCCTCGACCCGTACTGGAGAACTAATGGGACGCCCTAGCATCCACCACGCAGCCTAACCCGTGTGGGTTCATGTGCGGGGCCAGATGGCCATGGCAATTTCCGCGAGCGCCTCCAGCTCCTCCCGGCTCGCCCCATCCCGCGCCTGTTGCGACATGCCCTGGATCATCGCCCCCGCGTGCCGGGCGAGCGCCGCGGCGTCGGTGTCCGCCGGCAGCTCCCCCGCGGCGATGTCCGCCTTGATACGGCTCTCGAAGGCGGCGATGTTGGCGTTGCGCCGGTCACGCAGGGACTCCTCCACCTCTGCGCTGCTGCAGTTGGTGGCCGCGTGGATGACGAGGCAGCCGTGCGGGCGGCCCGGGGCGGTGTACTCGTGGGCCGCCTCCCGCAGCATCCGCTCGACGGCGGCCCGGGCGGTGGGTTCCTCGGCGAGCGCACGCTCGCCGAAGGAGCCGTAGCGCCTGCCGTACTCGAGGACGACCTCCTCGAACAGGGCCCGCTTGTCACCGAACGCGGCGTACAGGCTCGGGGCGCCGATGCCCATGACCCGGGTGAGGTCGGAGACGGAGGTGGCCTCGTAGCCGTGCTCCCAGAAGGCGAGGATCGCCTTCTCCAGGGCGGTGGCACGGTCGAAGGAGCGGGGGCGGCCACGGGTCTTGGCCTGCTTGACCTGCGGATTCTTCTCCTCGGTGCGCTCCATGGAGTGAATTCTATAGGGCCTGCTAGAGAAATGGCGGCGGGCTGTTGTACGGTCTTTCTGTAGCGACCACTAGGGAAATGCGAAGGGGGCGCCGACATGGGCGTGCTTGCGGGCAGGACGGCTCTCGTGACGGGGGCGAGCAGGGGCATCGGGCGGGGGATCGCCGAGCGGCTGGGCCGGGACGGGGCGCGGGTGGCCGTGCACTACGGCAGGAGCGAGGCGGCGGCGAAGGAGACGGTCGCCGCGATCGAGGCGGCGGGCGGCTCGGCCTTCGCGATCGGGGTGGAGCTGGGGCTGCCCGGGGACGCCGAGGCGTTGTGGGAGGAGTTCGACCGCCAGGCGGACGGACTGGACATCCTGGTGAACAACGCGGGGATAGGGGTGTCCCGGCCGATCGAGGAGATAGACGAGCCGGAGTACGACCGTGTCTTCGCCGTCAATGTGAAGGCGCCGTTCTTCATCGTCCGGCACGGCCTGGCCCGCCTGCGGGACGGCGGCCGCGTCATCAACATCTCCTCGGGCCTGGCCCGCACGGCCGCCATGCCGCACAACATGGCGTACGCGATGACGAAGGGCGCGCTGGACGTCTTCTCCCGGGACCTGTCCAAGGTGCTGGGCCCCCGGAACATCACGGTGAACTCGGTGGCCCCGGGCATCATCGCGACCGACAACACGTATGAGTTCCTGCACGCGAGCGAGGAGGCGTGGGCGCAGGCGGCGGCGTACTCGGCGCTGGGAAGGGTGGGCGAGACCGCGGACGTGGCGGATGTGGTGTCGTTCCTGGCCTCGGACGCGGGCCGGTGGGTCACGGGGAGCTGGGTGGACGCGACGGGAGGATCGCTGACCTAGGCCTGGAGCAGGCTGGGGTCGAGCCCCTGTCGCCGGCGTCGCTCAACCCGCGTTCGGCGCCTCACCCTGACCTTCGTTCACCGCGTCTCCGTCACCTTCGCCAGCGCGCGGGGCGCGTCCGGGTCCTGTCCGCGGGCGATGGTGACCTCGTAGGCGAGCAGTTGCAGCGGGATGATCTCCAGGACGGGCTGGAGTTCCTCCGCGACGCCCTCGGTCGGCAGGACGAAGCCGGCCGAGGCCTGCTCGACCTGGCCGCGGGGTCCGATGACGACCAGGTCGGCGCCGCGTCCCCGGAGCCGGTCGAGGACCGGCTGGAGTGCCTCGCCGCCCTTGCCGTCGGTGACGACCGCGATGACCGGGGAGACGTTGTCGACCATGGCGAGGGGGCCGTGCAGCAGGTCGGCGCCGGAGTACGAGAGGGCGGGGATGTAGCTGGTCTCCATCAGCTTGAGGGCGGCCTCCTTGGCGGTGGGATAGCCGTAGCCGCGCGAGGTGATGACCATGCGCTCGGCGAAGCGGTAGCGGGAGGCGAGGGCGCGGATCTCCCCTTGGCGGGCGAGGAGTTGTTCGGCAAGGTCGGGCAGGGCCTTGGCGGGGGCGCCGTCGCCGCCGCGCAGTCCCTCGACGAAGAGATAGAGCGCGAGGAGGGAGGCGGTGTAGGTCTTGGTCGCGGGGAGGGCCTTCTCCGGTCCGGCCATGATGTCGAGGTGGTACTCGGAGACGCCGGCCAGTGGGGAGTCGGGGTTGTTGGTGACGGCGAGGGTGATCGCGCCGGCCTCGCGGGCGGCCCGGGTCGAGGCCACGAGGTCGGGGGAGCCACCGGACTGGCTGACGGTGATGACGAGGACGTCGGTGAGATCGGGCCGGGCGCCGTACGCGGTGGTCGTGGACATGGAGGTGAGGCCGCAGGGCAGGCCTAGGCGGATCTCCAGGAGGTACTTGGCGTAGAGCGCGGCGTTGTCGGAAGTGCCGCGGGCGGTGAGCAGGACGAAGCGGGGCCGCCGGGCGGCGATCTCCTGGGCGGTCCGCCGGATGCCGGGGGCGCCCTGCTCCAGGATGCGGCGCAGTACGGCGGGCTGCTCGGCCATCTCGCGGGCCATGATCCGGCCGGGGAGGTCGTTCCGGGGAGCCTGGGGCGGGGTCGGGGCGGTCATCGCGGGGCCTCCCGGGGCCTGAGGTACGGAGGTGCATGAGGAGTCTGCAACACGCCGGCACTGCGTCGGCAGTCCCATTTCACCCCCCGGGACGGAACGGTGCCTGTCCTCCTCGTGACGCACGGTCGGCGTTCGGCTGGTGGGGAGGCGTCCGCCCTCGTCACCGGGAGGCCCGGCCGCTCTTTCCCGCCCTCGTCACCGGGAGGCCCGGCCGCTCTTTCCCGCCCTCGTCACCGGGAGCTCCGGCAGCCTTTCCCGCCCTTGTCACCGGCGGTTCCGCCCGCCCCTTCTCCCCTGGGCCCGTTGGCCCGATTCTGTTAGATTGGTCTAAACCACATGGTCCCTCTCGGGTCCAGTCGAGCCCTCTCACAGACCGTCTCTCAGATCGGCAGGCCCAGCGTGGAAGTTGTCATCGTTCCGGACGCCAAGGCGGGTGGCGAGCTCATCGCCGAGGCCATGGCGCAGCTCCTGCGGCGCAAGCCCGACGCCCTGCTCGGGGTGGCCACCGGCTCGACGCCGCTGCCCATCTACCAGGCGCTGACGGCCAAGGTGCGGTCCGGTGCCGTGGACGCCTCGCGGGCGCGGATCGCGCAGCTCGACGAGTACGTGGGGCTGCCGGCGGAGCATCCGGAGTCGTACCGTTCGGTGCTGCGCCGTGAGGTGCTGGAGCCGCTCGGGATCGGGATGGAGGCGTTCCTCGGCCCCGACGGCACGGCCGAGGACGTTCGGGCCGCCTGCGAGGCGTACGACGCGGAGCTGGCGGCGGCCGGCGGTGTGGACCTCCAGCTGCTCGGGATCGGGACCGACGGGCACATCGGGTTCAACGAGCCGTGCTCCTCGCTGGCCTCGCGGACCCGGATCAAGACGCTGACGGAGCAGACGCGGGTCGACAACGCGCGGTTCTTCGACGGGGACATCGAGCAGGTCCCGCACCACGTGATCACGCAGGGCATCGGGACGATCCTGGAGGCCCGGCACCTGGTGCTGCTGGCCACCGGTGAGGGCAAGGCGGACGCGGTGGCGGCGACGGTGGAGGGGCCGGTCGCGGCGGTCTGCCCGGCGTCGGCTCTCCAGCTCCACCCGCATGCCACGGTCGTCGTCGACGAGGGTGCCGCGTCCAAGCTGAAGCTGGCGGACTACTTCCGGCACACGTACGTCAACAAGCCGGACTGGCAGGGTATCTGAGGCTCCGGCACACAGCGCGCGGGCGCCGGTTCCCTGGTGGGGAACCGGCGCCTGTCGTCGTCGTAGGGGCCCCTACTCCCCCGCGATGACCTCCGCCGCCGCCCGCCCGCACACCCGGGCCGCGCCGTGCGTCGCGATGTGCAGGGCGCCCCGGGGCGGGGCCTGGGGGACGCCCATCTCGACCACGATCGTGTCCGGGCGGGTGCGCAGGACCGAGTCGAGGGCCGAGCCCATCCAGGGGTGGCGGTGCTCGTCACGGACCACGGCGACGATGCGGCGGCGGCCCGCCGCGGCCAGGGCCGCCATGCCGGCGCCGTCGCCGACGAAGCTGCCGGTGTCGGTGCCGGGCAGGAGGCGGGTGAGTTCCGCGGCCACGCCCCACGGGGTCTCGTCGCCGACCGCGATGTTCGCGACCGGGGTGAAGGCGGCGACGAACGGCGCCTCGGTGAGCGGGGTGAAGCCGTCGGCGCCGGTGAAGGTCAGGGCGCGGCGGGCCGCGCGCAGGCCGACGTCCGGGTCGCCGGTGGCCGGGGCGTCGGCCGCCGAGGCAGCCGCCGTCCAGCGGGCGAGGGCGCGGACGCGTGCGGCGGCGTCCGCGAGGCGTTCCTCGGCAAGGTCGCCGGCGCGGACGGCCGAGACCAGGGCGTCGCGCAGCCGTCGTACCGTCTCGTCGTCGGCCAGGCCGCCGCCCACGCAGATCGCGTCGGCGCCGGCCGCGATGGCGAGGACGCTGCCGCGTTCGATGCCGTAGGTGGCGGCGATGGCCTGCATCTCCATGCCGTCGGTGACGATGAGGCCGTCGTAGCCGAGTTCGCCGCGCAGCAGGTCGGTCAGGACCTTGCGGGAGAGGGTCGCCGGGTGGTCGGGGTCCAGGGCCGGGACCAGGATGTGGGCGCTCATCATCGCGCGGCTGCCGGCGGCGATCGCGGCGCGGAACGGGGCGAGTTCGCGCTCCGGCAGCACCGAGGCGTCCGCGTCGATGCGGGGCAGGGCGTGGTGGGAGTCGGTCGCGGTGTCGCCGTGGCCCGGGAAGTGCTTCGTGCAGGCCGCCACGCCCGCCGACTGGAGGCCGGTGACATAGGCGGCGGTGTGCCGGGCGACCAGATCGGCGGCAGCACCGAAGGAGCGGACCCCGATCACGGGATTCGACGGGTTCGAGTTCACGTCCGCCGACGGGGCCCAGTTGAGGTTGACCCCGCAGGCGGCGAGGCGGCGGCCGAGTTCGAAGGCGACCTCGCGGGTGAGGTCCACGTCGTCGACCGCGCCCAGGGCGTGGTTGCCGGGGAAGCTGGAGCCGGTGCGCACCTCGAGGCGCGTGACGTCGCCGCCCTCCTCGTCGATCGCGACCAGGACGTCGTCGCGTTCGGCGCGCAACTGGGCGGTCAGGGCGGAGAGTTGGTCCGGCGAGGCGATGTTGCGGCCGAACAGGCCCACCGAGGCCAGGCCCTCGCCCAGGCGGCGCAGCAGCCAGTCCGGGGCGGTGGTGCCGGTGAAGCCGGGCTGGAGGACCGTGAGCGCGTCACGCGTGAGGGTGTCGGTGCCCTTGGCGAAAGTCGTCATCGGGTGGCGTTATCCCTTCACCGCGCCGGCCGTCAGACCATTGACGGCCCTGCGCTGCAGGAAGACGAAGAGGATCAGGATCGGGACGGCGAAGAGCGAGGACGCCGCCATGGTCGCGCCCCAGTCGTTGCCGAAGGCGGTCTGGAAGCTGGACAGCCACAGCGGCAGGGTCTGGGCCTCCGCCTCCTTGTTCAGGACCAGGACCAGCGGGAACTCGTTCCAGGCGGTGATGAAGCCGAAGAGCGAGGTGGACATCAGGCCGGGGGCGAGCAGCGGCAGGATCACCTTGCGGAAGGCCTGTGCGCGCGTACAGCCGTCGACCATCGCCGCCTCCTCCAGTTCCTTGGGCACGGCGGCGACGAAGCCGCGCAGCGTCAGGATCGTGAAGGGCAGGATCATCATCATGTAGAAGACGGTCAGCGGGACCAGGCTGTTCAGCATGGACGCGTCCCGCACGATCATGTACATCGCGATGATCATGACCTCCCAGGGCGCCATCTGGGCCAGCATGAACCCGATGATGAAGCCCCGGCGGCCCTTGAACCGCATCCGGGCGAGCGCGAAGGCGCCGGCCAGGGCGACGGCGAGGGACAGGACGACCGCGCAGACCGTGACGATCAGCGAGTTGGTGACGTACGTCCAGAAGTGGTCGACGCCCGTGGCGGTCTTGAAGTGCTCGAAGGTGATGTGGGTCGGGAACCAGACCGGGTTCTCCGAGATGATGTCGCCGGTCGGCTTGAAGGCCGTGGCGAACATCCAGTACACGGGGAAGACGAAGCCGACGAACAGGATGACGGCCGTGGCGTTGGGCCAGATGCGGCTGAACAGCGAGCGCTTCACAGCTCGTCCTCCTCTTGCTTGACAACGATCCGCAGGTAGTACGCGGTGATGACCAGCAGGATCAGGATGGTCAGGACGGCGATCGCGGCGCCCATGCCGTAGTGCTGGTTGCCGACGCCCTCGATGTAGGCGTAGACGGGCAGGATCTCGGTGAGCCGGTCGGGGCCGCCGCCGTTGATGGTGAAGACCTGCACGAACGCCTTGAAGATCCAGATGACCTCCAGGAAGGTCGTGGCGTAGAGGAAGGGGCGCAGGAACGGCAGCGTCACGGTCGTGAAGCTCTTCCAGGCGCCCGCGCCGTCCAGGGCCGCGGCCTCGTACAGCTCGCCGGGGATGGTGGTCGTGGCGGCGTACAGGTTGATGGCGACGAACGGGATCGACTGCCAGACGATCAGCACGGTCACGACGAAGAACGTCGACAGCTGGCTGCTGGTCCAGCTGTAGTCGGCCATGGAGTGCCAACCGAGCTTGTCCAGGACCCAGTTGACGACGCCGAAGCGCTGGGCGAAGAGCCACTGGTAGACAGTGGTCGCGGCGACCACGGGCATCGCCCAGGCCAGCACGAGCCCGATCAGCAGCGTGACCCGCATCCGCTTGCCGAGGCGGGCCAGCAGCAGGCCGACCAGGGCGCCCAGGAGCATGGTCAGGACGACGTTGACGGCCGTGAACAGGATCGAGCGGCCGGTGACCCGCCAGAAGTCCTCGCCGGTCAGGGCCTGCTTGTAGTTGTCGATGCCGTTCCACTCGGTGACATGCTGGATCAGCTGTCCCATGTTGAGGTTCTGGAACGACAGCAGGAGGTCCTTCAGCAGCGGCCAGCCGAGCAGCAGCACGGTGGCCGCGCAGGCGGGCAGCAGCAGGAGGTACGGGGCGAGCGCGCCCGCGCGGGAGGCGGGCCGCTGCGCACCGGGCCCCCGCTGGTCCACTTTCGTCACGTCCACCGGACCGGAGGGCGGCCGTTCGGTCTGCACGGTCATGCTCGCGTCTCTCTACTCGACCTACCGGTAAGCGGGGCGGGGGCCGTCGGCCGGCCCCCGCCCCGTCGCCCTTACTGCTGCTGGGCGAGGCGCTTGTTGAACTCGCTCTCGACCTGCTTGGCGGCCTCGGCCGGCGACTTGCCGTTGAGGACGGCGGTCATGTACGTCTTGACCGGGTTGGGGGCGTTCTCGACCGCGGCCCACTCGGGGATCAGTGGCGTGGTGCCACCACCGGCGGCGGCCGGCGCGGCGGCCTCGGCGACGGCGTTGCCCTTCAGGTTGCTCTGGAGCGCCTCCTTGTTCGGGATGACGCCGTTGAGCTTGGCCAGCTCGCCCTCGTACTTGTCGGACAGCGCGATCTTCAGGAACTCCTTGGCGAGCGCCTGCTTCTTGCTGCCCGCGGCGACCGCGAGGTTGGAGCCGCCGAGGAAGACGCCCTCGGGCTTGTCGGCCGTGGCACCGGGGATGGTGAAGTAGCCGATGTCCGACTCGATCTTCTTGTTGGCGGCGATGGCCGTGCCGGCCTCCCAGCCCATGCCGATGAAGGCACCGACGTTGCCCTTGGCGAAGACCTCGGCCTGCTGCGGGGTGGCCTCGTCCTTGTCCTTGGGGGCCTTGGACAGGGCCTGGAACTTCTTGTAGGTCTCCATGGCGGCGGCGACCTTCGGGTCGGCCAGGTTGGAGACGTACTTGTCGCCGTCCTTCTTCACCAGTTCGGCGCCCTCACCGATGGTGAGACCGACGAAGTGGTACCAGTTCTGGCCGGGCAGGTAGATCGGCTCGGCCTTGGTCTTGTCGCCGATCTGCTTGAGGTCGGCGTAGAACTCGTCCCGGGTCTTCGGGGTGTCCTTGATGCCGGCGTCGGCCCAGACCTTCTTGTTGTAGATGACGACGCGGTTGGCGAAGTACCAGGGCGCCGCGTACTGCTTGCCGTCGTAGATCGAGGACTTGTTCAGCGACTCGGTCCAGTCGGCGCCGATCGTCGACTTGAGGTCGGCGAGGTCGGCGAGGCCGCCGGTCTTGGCGTAGGCCGGGGTCTGGGTGTTGCCGATCTCGAAGACGTCCGGCGGGTTCTCCTCGGACAGGGAGGTGGTCAGCTTCTGCTGGATGCCGTTCCACTGCTGGATCTCGAACTTGACCTTGGCCTTGGTCTTCTTCTCGAAGGCGGCCTGCACGTCCTTCTGCCACTGGTCCGGCGAGGAGCCGTCCATGACCCAGACGGTGAGGGTCTGGCCGGCGTAGCCGTCCGCCCCCGCCTTGTCACCACTGTCGCCGTCGTCGCCCCCACACGCCGCGACGGAGACCAACATGGCCGCGACACCGATCGCGGTAATCAGCTTGCGCTTCACGCCATCCTCCTCAGGATGCCCACACCCCCCGCCCACGAAGCTGGGGCCCTGGACCAATGGTGTAGACCAGTACCGGGAGCTTGGACCAGACCACGGGGCCTGTCAAGGGTGTCCGAACCGCCTCTGACCAGCCGTTATCCGACCTACATATGCAGGAACCTTTAAGTAAGAAGCCAGCGAAAACAGGGCCGCCGGAGTACTGTCTTCCACTAGACCACTTGAGGCTATGGACTAGACCAAAAAGGTCGGCGACGGTATACAGAGGGGATCACGATGCGATCCGCATCCGGAGCCGGGAAGGCAGAGGCATGAGCACCGAGGTCAGCAGCGCGGAGAACGAAGGTGGGGCGACCGTCCGAACCGCGCGCGTGCCCAAGTACTACCGCCTGAAGAAGCACCTGCTCGACATGACCGAGACCCAGGCACCCGGCACGCCCGTCCCGCCCGAGCGCACGCTCGCGGCCGAGTTCGACACCTCGCGCACCACCGTGCGCCAGGCCCTCCAGGAACTCGTCGTCGAGGGCCGCCTCGAACGCATCCAGGGCAAGGGCACGTTCGTCGCCAAGCCCAAGGTCTCGCAGGCGCTGCAACTCACCTCTTACACCGAGGACATGCGCGCCCAGGGCCTCGAACCCACCTCGCAGCTCCTCGACATCGGCTACATCACCGCCGACGACCGCCTCGCCGAACTCCTCGACATCACCGCCGGCGGCCGGGTGCTGCGCATCGAGCGGCTGCGCATGGCCAACGGCGAGCCGATGGCCATCGAGACGACCCATCTGAGCGCCAAGCGCTTCCCGGCCCTGCGCCGCTCACTCGTCAAGTACACGTCCCTCTACACGGCGTTGGCCGAGGTCTACGACGTCCATCTCGCCGAGGCCGAGGAGACCATCGAGACCTCCCTGGCCACCCCGCGCGAGGCCGGCCTGCTCGGCACCGACGTCGGCCTGCCGATGCTGATGCTGTCCCGCCACTCCTTCGACAAGGACGGGGAGCCGGTGGAGTGGGTGCGGTCGGTGTACCGGGGGGACCGGTACAAGTTCGTGGCGCGACTGAAGCGGCCTGTGGACTAGTGCCGGTGGTGTAGCGCAACCGCGCATCCTGCTCTACGGTCCTCCCGTCTCCGTATGGACGGGAGGACCTCCCTGTGCGTACCGCGAACGTCCGAACCACCGTCATCTGGACCCTCGTCGCGCTGGTCGGAGCCACCGGCTGGGCCGTGCTCGCGCTCGCCCGCGGCGAGGACGTCTCCGCCGCCTGGATGGTCGCCGCGGCCCTCGGCTCGTACGCCATCGCCTATCGCTTCTACGCGAAGTTCATCGCGTACAGGGTCCTCAAGGTCGACGGGACCAGGGCCACCCCGGCCGAGCGCCTGAACAACGGCATCGACTTCCATCCCACCGACCGGCGGGTCCTGCTCGGCCACCACTTCGCCGCGATCGCCGGCGCAGGACCGCTCGTCGGCCCCGTACTGGCCGCGCAGATGGGCTACTTGCCCGGCACGATCTGGATCATCGCGGGCGTCGTCTTCGCCGGGGCCGTGCAGGACATGGTGGTGCTGTTCTTCTCCACCCGCCGCGACGGACGCTCCCTCGGCCAGATGGCCCGCGAGGAGATCGGCCCGTTCGGCGGCGCGGCGGCCCTCATCGCCGCCTTCGCCATCATGATCATCCTGCTCGGGGTGCTGGCGCTGGTCATCGTCAACGCCCTCGCCCAGTCGCCCTGGGGCACCTTCTCCATCGCGATGACGGTCCCGATCGCCCTGCTCATGGGCTTCTATCTACGCGTCCTGCGGCCCGGCCGGGTCAGCGAGGTCTCGCTCATCGGCGTGGCCCTGCTGCTGCTCGCGCTGGTCGCCGGGCGCTGGGTGGCGGAGTCGTCCTGGGCCGACACCTTCACGCTCGCGCCCTCGACGCTGGTCGTCTGGCTGGTGGCGTACGGCTTCATCGCGTCGATCCTGCCGGTGTGGATGCTCCTTGCACCCCGCGACTACCTCTCCACCTTCATGAAGATCGGCACGATCCTCCTGCTGGCGCTGGGGGTCGTGATCGCGCTGCCCACGCTGAAGATGGACGCGGTGACGGACTTCGCCTCGCGCGGCAACGGCCCTGTCTTCGCCGGGTCGTTGTTCCCCTTCGTCTTCATCACCATCGCCTGCGGGGCGCTGTCCGGCTTCCACTCGCTGATCTCCAGCGGTACGACGCCCAAGATGATCCAGAAGGAGACGCAGGTCCGCATGATCGGCTACGGCTCCATGCTGATGGAGTCGTCGGTGGCCGTCATGGCGCTGGTCGCGGCCAGCATCATCGACCCGGGGCTGTACTTCGCGATGAACGCGCCCTCCGGTGCCATCGGCACCACCGTGCAGGAAGCGTCCCGGGTGGTGACCGGCTGGGGCTACTCCATCTCCCCGGACGACCTGGCCCGGGCCGCCGAACGCGTCGAGGAATCAAGCCTGTTGTCCCGCACCGGCGGGGCGCCCACGCTCGCCATCGGCGTCTCGGAGATCTTCTCCAAGGTCACCGGCGGGAGCCTGCGCGCCTTCTGGTATCACTTCGCGATCATGTTCGAGGCGCTGTTCATCCTGACCGCGCTGGACGCCGGTACGCGCGTGGGCCGGTTCATGCTCCAGGACATGCTGGGCAACGTCATCAAGCCCTTCAAGAACGTGAGTTGGAAGCCCGGACTCGTCATCACCAGCGCGCTCGTGTGCGGGCTGTGGGGATACTTCCTCTGGGTGGGCGTCCACGAACCGCTCGGCGGGATCAACCAGCTCTTCCCGATCTTCGGCATCTCCAACCAGCTGCTCGCCGCCGTCGCCCTGGCCGTCTGCACCACGCTGCTGGTGAAGTCCGGACGCCTCAAGTGGGCCTGGATCACCGGCGTCCCGCTCGTCTGGGACGCCACCGTCACACTGACCGCGAGCTGGCAGAAGGTGTTCTCCGACGACCCCAAGGTGGGCTTCTTCAAGCAGCGGTCCGTCTTCCAGGACGCCATCGACCGCGGTGAGGTCCTGCCGCCCGCCAAGAACATGGACGACATGCACACCGTGGTCACCAACTCCACGGTCGACGGCGTCCTCACCTCGGTCCTCGCCCTGCTGATCGTCGTGGTGATCGCCGACGCGCTGAGGGTCTGTGTACGGCATGTACGACGCCCGGCCCTCTCCACCCTGAGCGAGGCGCCGTACGTCGAGTCGAAACTCGCCGCCCCGGCCGGGCTGTTCCCGACCCGCGAGGAGAAGGAGGAGGCACGCCATGAGGTCGGCACTGCGGCGGGCCCTTGAGAACGTGCGCTGGTACGTACGGGAGCTGACCGACGAGTCGGCCTACGACCGCTATGTCGCGCACATCCGCCGGGACCACCCGCAGGCGGACGTGCCGACCCGGCGGGAGTTCGAGCGGATGCGGACGGACCGGCAGGAGGCTGACCCGCGGCAAGGCTTCCGCTGCTGCTGAAGCCCGCTGTTGAAGCCACTGTTGACACCGATGTCGGACCTTCACGGAATCGACATACCGATATACGGACGAGGTCTTCCACTCCTGTCACACCGTGACCTAGATTGCCTGCGCGTTACACGGTGATCAGTGATGAGGGGATCGGAGCCGCCGCATGTCATCAGATTCGCCCGAGGCCAGACCACCGGTGGTGACACCCGTCCGCGTGGTCATCGCCCTCTGCCTCTTCGCGCCCTTCGTGGCGATGCTGTGGGTGGGGTCGTACGCGAAGGTCGACCCGGCCTTCATCGGCATCCCGTTCTTCTACTGGTACCAGATGCTGTGGGTGCTCATCTCCACCGCGCTGACGATGACCGCGTACAAGCTCTGGCAGCGTGACCAGCGCGCCCGTCGTGGAGGTGCCAAGTGAACGACGGCGTGAACGGCGTCGCGCTCGGCGTCTTCATCTTCTTCTTCCTGGCCGTCACGGTCATGGGCTTCCTCGCCGCGCGCTGGCGCAAGGCCGAGAACGAGCACAGCCTCGACGAATGGGGGCTGGGCGGACGGTCGTTCGGCACCTGGGTCACCTGGTTCCTGCTCGGCGGCGACCTCTACACGGCGTACACCTTCGTCGCCGTCCCCGCGGCCATCTACGCGGCGGGCGCGGCCGGCTTCTTCGCCGTGCCGTACACGATCCTCGTCTACCCGCTGATCTTCACCTTCCTGCCCCGCCTCTGGTCGGTCTCGCACAAGCACGGCTATGTGACGACCTCCGACTTCGTGCGCGGACGCTTCGGCTCGAAGGGCCTGTCGCTCGCGGTCGCCGTCACCGGCATCCTCGCGACGATGCCGTACATCGCCCTCCAACTCGTCGGCATCCAGGCGGTCCTGGACGTCATGGGCGTGGGCGGCGGCGAGAACACCAACTGGTTCGTGAAGGACCTGCCGCTGCTGATCGCGTTCGGTGTGCTGGCCGCGTACACCTACTCGTCCGGTCTGCGCGCCCCCGCGCTGATCGCGTTCGTGAAGGACACGCTGATCTACATCGTCATCGCGGTGGCGATCATCTACATCCCGATCAAGCTGGGCGGGTTCGACGAGATCTTCGCCAAGGCGGGCGAGGCGTACAGCCAGACCAACCCGGCGACGGGCGCGCCGCGCGGTGCGCTGGTGCCGGGCGAGCCGGGCCAATGGACGTACGCCACGCTGGCGTTGGGCTCCGCGCTCGCGCTGTTCATGTACCCGCACTCGATCACCGCGACGCTCTCCTCCAGGAGCCGTGAGGTGATCCGCCGCAACACCACGATCCTGCCGCTGTATTCGCTGATGCTGGGGCTGCTGGCGCTGCTGGGCTTCATGGCGATCGCGGCCGGGGTCAAGGTCACCAACGGCCAGTTGGCGATCCCGCAGCTGTTCGAGGACATGTTCCCGGCGTGGTTCGCGGGCGTGGCCTTCGCCGCGATCGGCATCGGCGCGCTGGTCCCGGCGGCGATCATGTCCATCGCGGCGGCGAATCTCTTCACCCGCAACATCTACAAGGACTTCATCAAGCCGGACGCCACTCCGGAGCAGGAGACCAAGGTCTCCAAGCTGGTGTCCCTGCTGGTGAAGGTCGGCGCGCTGGTCTTCGTCCTCACCATGGACAAGACGGTCGCCATCAACTTCCAGCTGCTGGGCGGCATCTGGATCCTCCAGACCTTCCCGGCCCTGGTCGGCGGCCTGTTCACCCGCTGGTTCCACCGCTGGGCGCTGCTCGCCGGCTGGGCGGTCGGCATGATCTACGGCACGGTCGCCGCGTACGGCGTCGCCTCGCCGACGCAGAAGCACTTCGGCGGCTCCGCGAAGGAGATCCCCGGCATCGGCGAGATCGGCTACATCGGCCTGACGGCGTTCATCCTGAACGTGGTCGTGACGGTGGTCCTGACGTTCGTCCTGAAGGCCTTCAAGGCCCCCGAGGGCATCGACGAGACGAGCCCGGAGGACTACACGGCGGACGCCGGAGACCCCGGTGTCCAGGTGGAGCTTCCGCCCGCCACTGCAGGAGCCTCGCACTGACGCCCTAAGGGGCGCGGGGAACTGCGCGAGCAACCACTACGAAACCCGCAGCGGGCCGCCGACAGCAAGACCAACGGCGGCCCGCTTTTCGTGCACACTCACCTCCATGGACATACAGATCCGGGCAGCGAAACCCACCGAATACGACGAACTCGGCGAGATCACGGCCCAGGCCTACATCCAGGACGACCTCCTCGCCTTCGGCGAGAGCGACTGGTACCTCGGTGAACTGAGAGACGTCGCCAAACGGGCACGCTCCGCCGAGGTACTCGTGGCCACCCTGGGCGGCGAGCCCATCGGCACCGCCACCTACGTCCCCTCGACCGGCGGCGCCATGGCCGAACTCTCCCGCCCCGGCGAATCGGAGATCCGCATGCTGGCCGTGGCCCCGGAGGCCCGCGGCAGAGGCGCCGGGCAGGCCCTCGTACAGGCCTGTGTCGACCGCGCCAGGGCCGCCGGTGACATCGGCATGGTCCTGTCGACCCAGCCCGTCATGCGCGCGGCCCACCGCATCTACGAGCGCCTCGGCTTCGTCCGCGCCCCGCACCGCGACTGGAAGCCGATCCCGGGCGAGGAGTTCACGCTTCTCACCTATGAGTTGACGCTGTCACCGACTCGGCCGTGACGACCGAGCTGGTCGACTCGGTTCAGCACGGCTCCGCTTATCCTCCTGACTGCCCCTACGACAGGGCGGTCACAGGGCACATCGACCAGTCCCCACTAAGTGGGGACTGGTTCGGGCATGGTGACGAATACCCACGCCGAGCGTGCCCGGTTGCGCACGTTGACCCCGGCGACGTGGTCGGCCGGCCCAGCGAGGCCACACCGACGACATTGGAAAGTGGCCCGAGTACGGCGATTGCCTCTCTCGGTGTGACCACAGCGCGGGCAGCGCTGCGAGGTGTAGGCCGGGTCCACCTCGATGAATGGCACCCCGGCACGACGTGCCTTGTACTCAATGAAGGCACCGAGCTGGCGAAACGGCCAGGAGGACAGTCGTGCTCGCGGGTCGCGGGGAACCGTAACCCGCTCGCGGATGCCCCGGAGTTCCTCCAAGGCGATGCCGCGCTCGGTGCGTTGGGCGACAGCAACGACGTCCTTGGCCACCTTGTGGTTGACGTGGGTGGCGTGGCGGGCTTCCTTCCTTGCCCGCTTCCTGAGGAGCTGCTTGGCGGAGCGAGACTGCTTGGCCTGGATCTCGGCCCGCTTGCGCGCCTGCCAACGCCGGTGCCGACCGAGCCTCCGCCCTTGGTGGTTGTCTCCGTCCGAGGTGGTGGCGAGGTTGACGATGCCTCGGTCCACACCGATGAAGTCCTTCGGTTCGAACACCTCCGGATCGGGGAGATCGACAGTGGCGATCAGGAACCACTTGCCATCCCGAAACACCAGGTCGGATTCGCCCTTCCGGTGCTCGGTGAGCGTCTTGAGCGCCTCAGGGGAACTGGCGAACCGCACCTCCTTGATCCGTCCGCCCAGTGTCCAGATGCTCACCGTCTTCGCGTCGTAATTCCACGACAAGCAGCGGTCGTCGTACGTGTGCGCGGCATGCGGACGGAAGACGACCGGCTTGGCCTCCGCCTTGCGGCGCCGTTTCGACCCCTCGGGGCCGAGATTCCCTGACCGGATGTTCACGCGCAACGTCGTATAGGCGTCGGCGACGCGCTTGATGATGTGTTGCGCGGCCTGCGCTCCGAAGCCTCGCATTTTGAGTTCGCCGTAGCACAGCTTCCGCAGCTCACGGACAGACGCCTTGAGCCCGAAACCCTCGAACCCGACGGCGGAGACCCAGTTAGCTGCCTCATTGATCGCGGGCAGGGTGCGCTCAAGTGTCGGTGCCTGCACGGCATCCGGCATCAACTTGACCTGCACCACCAGCTTCACAATCACCGAAGGTATACAACTGTGCTACTTCCCACCGCGCGTTCCCCAGTCATCACTCCCACGAGTGAAGCTATCGAAGGCGCTGACTACAGGCTGAAGTCAGCGCGACACAACATCTAGGGGTGCCACTCGAACCCGGCACAAGATGTATGCTCATGCTCGCTGTCGCCGCAGGGGAATCCGGTGCGAATCCGGAACTGTCCCGCAACGGTGTACTTGTGCATGCCTTGGGTGTGTACGGGAGTCAGTCCGAGGACCTGCCGACAGCGTGCCCAGGCCGCCGTGGCCCGGGTGCCATGACGTCCGGGCCTCGCGGAGTGGGCCGGTGGACGCGACGCCCCGTGCGCTCGTGCTGCCTGCTGCCCTCCGCCGGGCCCCTGCCGAGCGAGGGAGAGCCCCCACGTGACCATCGCGCCAGCCGATCCGGCTTCAGCGGTCCAGGCGGAGAACGACGGTCCCGGTACCGCCCTGTTGCGGACCCTGACCGAGCTGACCGCCGACCTGCCCGACGCCGACCCCGGACGGGTCGCCGCCGCCGCGCTGCGGGGCCGCTCGGCCCGGGCCGACGAGGCGGAGCTGCGCGAGCTGGCGACGGAGGCCGCCGCCGGACTCATCTCCGAGGACCCCGCCTACTCCCGGCTGGCCGCCCGGCTGCTGACCATCAGCATCGCCGCCGAGGCCGCCTCCCAGGGCGTCACGTCCTTCACCGAGTCGGTCGCGGTCGGCCACCGCGAGGGCCTGGTCGCCGACCGCACGGCGGAGTTCGTCCGGGTGCACGCGGCACGGCTCGACGCCCTGATCGACCCGGCCGCCGACGACCGCTTCGGCTACTTCGGTCTGCGTACGCTCCACAGCCGTTACCTCCTGCGGCACCCGATCACCCGCCAGGTCATCGAGACGCCCCAGCACTTCATGCTGCGCGTCGCCGCCGGCCTCGCCGAGGACGACACGACCCGTGCCCTGGACGAAGTCGCCGCGCTCTACGGGCTCATGAGCCGCCTCGACTACCTGCCGTCCTCCCCCACGCTGTTCAACTCCGGCACCCGGCACCCCCAGATGTCGTCCTGCTACCTCCTCGACTCCCCGCTGGACGAGCTGGACTCCATCTACGACCGCTACCACCAGGTCGCCCGCCTCTCCAAGCACGCCGGCGGCATCGGACTGTCGTACTCCCGCATCCGCAGCCGCGGTTCGCTGATCCGGGGCACCAACGGGCACTCCAACGGCATCGTGCCGTTCCTGAAGACGCTGGACGCCTCGGTGGCCGCGGTGAACCAGGGCGGCCGGCGCAAGGGTGCCGCGGCCGTCTACCTGGAGACCTGGCACTCCGACATCGAGGAGTTCCTGGAGCTGCGCGACAACACCGGTGAGGACGCCCGGCGTACGCACAACCTGAACCTCGCGCACTGGATCCCCGACGAGTTCATGCGCCGCGTGAACGCCGACGCCGAGTGGTCGCTGTTCTCCCCGGCCGACGTGCCCGAGCTGGTCGACCTGTGGGGCGAGGAGTTCGACGCCGCGTACCGCAAGGCGGAGGCGGCCGGTCTCGCCAAGAAGACGATCCCGGCGCGTGACCTGTACGGCCGCATGATGCGCACCCTCGCGCAGACCGGCAACGGCTGGATGACCTTCAAGGACGCCGCCAACCGCACCGCCAACCAGACGGCGCTGCCCGGCCATGTCGTCCACTCCTCCAACCTCTGCACCGAGATCCTGGAGGTCACGGACGACGGCGAGACGGCGGTCTGCAACCTGGGGTCGGTGAACCTGGGCGCGTTCGTGGTCGACGGGGACATCGACTGGGAGCGCATCGACGCCACCGTCCGCACCGCCGTCACCTTCCTCGACCGCGTGGTGGACATCAACTTCTACCCGACCGAGCAGGCGGGCCGCTCCAACGCCAAGTGGCGTCCGGTGGGCCTCGGCGCGATGGGTCTCCAGGACGTCTTCTTCAAGCTGCGGCTGCCCTTCGACTCGCCCGAGGCCAAGGCCCTCTCCACGCGGATCGCCGAGCGCATCATGCTCGCCGCGTACGAGGCCTCCGCCGACCTGGCCGAGCGCAACGGCCCGCTCCCGGCGTGGGAGAAGACCCGTACCGCCCAGGGCGTCCTGCACCCCGACCACTACGACGTGGAGCTCACCTGGCCGGAGCGCTGGGAGGCGTTGCGGGCCCGGGTCGCCGCGGTCGGCATGCGCAACAGCCTGCTGCTGGCCATCGCGCCGACCGCCACCATCGCGTCGATCGCCGGCGTGTACGAGTGCATCGAGCCGCAGGTCTCCAACCTCTTCAAGCGCGAGACGCTGTCCGGCGAGTTCCTCCAGGTCAACTCCTACCTGGTGGCCGAGCTGAAGAAGCTCGGCGTGTGGGACGCGCAGACCCGGGAGGCGCTGCGCGAGTCCAACGGCTCGGTGCAGGGCTTCACCTGGGTGCCCCAGGACGTCCGCGACCTGTACCGCACGGCGTGGGAGATCCCGCAGCGCGGCCTGATCGACATGGCCGCCGCCCGTACCCCGTTCCTGGACCAGTCGCAGTCCCTGAACCTGTTCCTGGAGACGCCGACCATCGGCAAGCTCTCCTCGATGTACGCGTACGCCTGGAAGCAGGGCCTGAAGACGACGTACTACCTGCGCTCGCGCCCGGCGACGAGGATCGCCCGCGCGGCACAGGCCACTGTCCCCGTTCAGCAGGTGCCTTCGGAAGAAGCGATCGCCTGCTCCCTTGAGAACCCCGAGTCCTGCGAGGCCTGCCAGTAATGACCAGCGAAGCCAAGAACCTTCTCGACCCGGGCTTCGAGCTGACCCTCCGCCCCATGCGCTACCCGGACTTCTACGAGCGCTACCGGGACGCGATCAAGAACACCTGGACCGTCGAGGAGGTCGACCTCCACTCGGACGTCGCCGACCTGGCGAAGCTGTCCCCGGAGGAGCAGCACCTGATCGGCCGGCTGGTCGCGTTCTTCGCGACGGGTGACTCGATCGTGGCGAACAACCTCGTGCTGACCCTCTACAAGCACATCAACTCCCCCGAGGCGCGCCTGTATCTCTCCAGGCAGCTCTTCGAGGAAGCGGTCCACGTCCAGTTCTATCTGACGCTCCTGGACACCTACCTCCCCGACCCGGAGGACCGGACGGCGGCGTTCGCGGCGGTGGAGAACATCCCGTCCATCCGCGAGAAGGCCGAGTTCTGCTTCAAGTGGATCAACGAGGTCGAGAAGCTGGACCGCCTGGAGTCGCAGGCCGACCGGCGCCGCTTCCTGCTCAACCTGATCTGCTTCGCCGCGTGCATCGAGGGCCTGTTCTTCTACGGTGCCTTCGCGTACGTCTACTGGTTCCGCAGCCGGGGTCTGCTGCACGGTCTCGCCACCGGCACCAACTGGGTGTTCCGCGACGAGACCATGCACATGAGCTTCGCGTTCGACGTCGTCGACACCGTCCGCAAGGAGGAGCCGGAGCTCTTCGACGACCGGCTCCAGCAGCAGGTCACGGACATGATGCGGGAGGCGGTCGAGGCGGAGCTGCAGTTCGGCCGCGACCTGTGCGGTGACGGTCTGCCGGGCATGAACACCGACTCGATGCGCCAGTACCTGGAGTGCGTCGCCGACCAGCGCCTCACCCGCCTGGGCTTCGCCCCGGTGTACGGCTCGGAGAACCCGTTCTCCTTCATGGAGCTCCAGGGCGTCCAGGAGCTGACGAACTTCTTCGAGCGCCGCCCGTCCGCGTACCAGGTCGCCGTGGAGGGCACGGTCGACCTGGACGAGGACTTCTAGCCGCACACCCCGGACACCATGGATCCCTTCTCGCCTCCGGCACGTCAAAGAGGCGAGGAGGGATCCGTCATGCGTCGTAGTACCACGAGCTTCGTGATCGCGGCCCTGCTGCTGGCCGGGTGCGGCACCGAGTCCGGCGGCGGCAGCGGGGCGACGGTGTCGCCTTCCGACTGCGCCTCCGTGCCGGAGCTTCATGCCTCGGACAGCGGCCGCACGGTGTGCCTGGCGGTGGGCGGGACCGTCCAGGTCGGGCTGGACGGGACGAAGAGCCGCCCGTGGCGGCCCGTGAAGGCCGACGGAAGCGGGCTGGAAGCCGTCAACGGCGGCTTCGTGCTGCTGCCCGGGGACGCGAACGCCGCGTTCCGCGCGGAGTCCGAGGGCCAGGTCCGGCTCAGTTCGTCCCGCCCGCTGTGCGCCGACGACTCCGGCCGGGTCGCCTGCCAGGGGATTCAGGAGTGGTGGGTCACCGTGGTGGTGAAGTAGCGGCGCCGCGGCTCGGCCTGCGGGGCGGCGCTCTTCGGGCGGCGGCCCTGTTCGGCCTCCCTGAGCTCGCGGTCGATGCGCAGGTCGCGGACGACGCCGATCAGCGCGGGGGCGACCAGCAGGACGAGGAGTCCGAGAACGAACAGCATTCCGATCAGTCCCTCTGTCTGTGCGGTAGTCATGACACCACTCTCGCGCTGGACACTCCTTACAAACAGTGGCAGTACTGCCGCACACCCTCGAATTACTGCCACGCCTGAGGCACACTGGAAGCATGCTGAAGAACGTGGCCGCCGTCCTGCTCGACGGAGTGCACCCCTTCGAACTCGGGGTGGTCTGCGAGGTGTTCGGCATCGATCGCAGCGACGAGGGACTCCCGACGTACGACTTCGCCGTCGCCTCGGCCGAGGGGCCGACGCTCGGTACCCATGTCGGCGGACTCAGCGTCTCCACGCCCTACGGCCTGGAGCGGCTGGAGGAGGCCGACCTCATCGCCGTACCGGCGGGGGCGGACTACGTCGTACGGGACTATCCGCCCGAGCTGATCGACGCCCTGCGCCGGGCCGCCGACCGGGGCGCCCGCGTCCTCAGCGTCTGTTCCGGTGTCTTCGTGCTCGGGGCCGCCGGGCTGCTCGACGGGCGGCGGTGCAGCGTGCACTGGAAGCAGGCCCGCGAACTCGCGCTCCGCTACCCCCGAGCGGTCATCGAGCCCGACGTGCTCTACGTCGACGAGGACCCCGTGATCACCTCCGCCGGCACCGCCGCCGGCATCGACGCCTGTCTGCACATCGTGCGCAAGGAACAGGGCACCGAGGTCGCCAACAAGATCGCCCGGCGGATGGTCGTACCGCCGCACCGCGACGGCGGACAGGCGCAGTACATCGAGCGGCCGGTGCCGAAGGACACCTGCGACACCGTCGGCGAGGTCCTCGTCTGGATGGAGCGGCATCTCGACGAGGAGGTCACCGTCGAGCAGCTCGCCGAGCGCGCGCACATGTCGCCGCGCACCTTCGCCCGCCGCTTCCAGCAGGAGACCGGCACCACGCCCTACCGCTGGATCCTGCGCCAGCGCGTGCTGCTCGCCCAGCGGTTGCTGGAAGGGACGGACGAGACGGTGGACGCGGTCGCGGGCCGAACGGGGTTCGGCACCGCGGCCGCACTGCGCCACCAGTTCGTACGGGCGCTGGGAACCACCCCGAACGCCTATCGGCGGACGTTCAGGGGCCCGGAGGCAGCCGCCTGATCACCTCAGGACCGGCCGCAGCAGCAGCTTGTGCGGACGGAGCGTGATGCCCACCCGGGTCCCGTCGTTCGACCCCGGCACCTGCTCGAAGCGGTACTTCGTGGCGAGCGCCGCCGTGATCAGCGACAGCTGCGCCATCGAGAAGTGGTCGCTCGGGCACTTGCGGTTGCCGACGCTGAACGGGCTCATGGCGTATTTCGGCACCTCCTTGACCCGCTCCGGAAGCCAGCGGTCGGGGTCGAACTCAAGGCTGCCCTTGTACGACCTCGGATCGCGCTGCACCGCGTACGGGCTGTAGACGATGTCCGCACCGGCCGGAATGCGATAGCCACCGAGTTCCGTGTCGGTGACCGCGCGGCGCGTCAATATCCATACCGCGGGACGCAAACGCATCGCCTCGACGACGACATTGTTGGTGTGCCGCAACGAACGAACGTCGTCGAATGCGACAGGACGGCCGCCGGTTACGGATTCGACCTCGTCGCGCACCCTGTCCGCGTGTTCCGGATGTTCCGCGAGGACTTGGAGCAGCCACATGATCGTGGACGCCACCGTTTCGCTGCCCGGGGTGACTATGGCGACGACCTGGTCGTGGATCTCCTGTTCCCCGATGGGGTCGCCATTGTCGTCCTTCGCCTCCAGCAATGCCGTCAGCAAATCGTCCGGCTTTTGACCAGATGCGCGGCGCTCGGCGATGATCTCGTCGACGAGGAGATGCAAATCGGCCAGGGCCGCGTTGAATTTCCGGTTGGGCGGCAGCGGCAGGTTGTAGAGCGGCCCGAGCGGGACGACCATCCGCCGGTACATCCCGCGGAAGACGGTGGCGAGGGCGACACAGAGCCGCTCCGCGCGTTCGTCCATGAAGTCGCCGCGCAGCAGACAGCGGGCGGCGATACGGACGGCGACCCGGAAGGACTCGGTGGTGCAGTCGATGGTCTCGCCGGGCTGCCAGCGCTCGGTGAGCGCGTGCGCCTCCTCCTCCATGATCGGCCCGTACCCGGGGATCGCGTCGAGCCGGAAGGCGGGCTGGATGGTGCGCCGCTGACGCCGGTGCCGCGGGCCGTTGGCGGTGGCCACGCCCTCCTTGCCGAGCAGGGCCTCCAGCGACTCCCACAGCGGCCCGGCGATGACGAAGTCGGGGTTGAGCGCGAGGGCGCCGGTGAGGTCCGGCGTGGTGGGCGCGTACACCTCCTTGGGGCCCAGCTTGAGGCGTACGACGTCGCCGTGGTCGCGCAGCTGGGACATGAAGGCCAGCGGGTCGCGCAGCAGCTTCAGGCCGTGTCCCAGGAGCGGGACGCCACCGCCCGCGAGGGGCGCTTCACGCAGCCCGGACTCCGGGGTCACCGGGGCCTCGGGACGCACAGACTCGACGGTCATTGCTCACCTGCCGCTTCGTTGTTGACGTACGGGGGCGTGGACCGGTCGTCCCAGCTGTCGACCGTGTACCGGCCGGACTCGTGGTGGAACCAGTAGACGGTGCTGAACCAGTTGCGCATATTGCCGACGCAGGCCCGCACCGTGTGGCTCAGCTCTTTTCCGCGGACCGTTCCGTCGGCGAGCGAGTCCGCGAACCGTAAGGCGTTGTTCTCGGCGACAAGGAAATCGTCGATGCATTCCTCGACGCGTCGCCTGACTTCCCGGACCGCCTGTTTGAGGCTCAGCCCCTCGTGTTTGATGAGGCTTATCCCGAGATTGTGGACCTCGTCGCCCGCTATTTCCTTGGGAAGTGAGCAGAGGTCGTTGTACCAGGCGGCGAATTCCTGGCTCAGCAGTGCCGCCCGCCGATAGGCCGGGTGTTTCCTGACCCGGTCCGGGAGTTCCCGGCCGGCGCTCGGTTCCAGGAGATCCGTCCAGATCCAGTGCGCGAAGGTGAGGCGGCGCAGTGCGAGGTATTCCTCGACGGTCGGCACGACGCCTTCGGTGCGGTTGTGGAATTCGCGGTCGTACGCCTCGATCACCTCGTGGAAGTGCCGGGCGAACCGGGCGTTCCAGGTGCGGGGCAGGAACGAGTAGAGCCGGACCATGCTGTCCGCGAACCCGGCGACCAGCGGATCTTCGTGGTGCAGATGGTCCCTGGGGGTGTCGAGGGCCGCGTGCAGCCGGAACCTGAGCTGCCGCCAGGCCTCGGCCCGGCCGTGGACGATGTCGCGGTCGTGCCGGTCGTCCCAGACGAAGAACCACGCGCTGTAGTCCGCTATCGCCTGGAGGACCTCGTCGGGGGCGCCGAGGTAGTAGCCCGCCATGAGGTCCGTGTAGCAAAGACCGTCGGCATATTCCTCCACCTTGTCCGCCGGCATGAGCCGCTTTTCCAGCAGCCAGGTGCGTGTCTTCTCCTGGAGCTGCGGCCAATACGGGTGGAGTTGCCGGGGAAACGCCGCCTCGATCACCGGGAGAGAGAGCGACGGTGGGACCGCGACCGCTGTCGGTGTCGATGTGGTGCCGTGTGAGAAAGCATGCACGAACTAACCCCTCTCAGCCGCCAGTTGCGCACGCCCCTCCCGCTGAACCGGGCGTGCGCCGTTGCGTATCCCCGCACTTCCCATTCAGCACCACAACTGACCGATCTGGGAACGGATTTGCACCATTCACTACCCCACAGTGCTGAGAATCTCCCCTTGCGTGACTGGTTCTGGATCAGTACGGGAGCACAAGCGATCGAACGTGCGACGGACAGACGAACGGCGCCTGTTCAGGACGGGGTTCCTGAACAGACGCCGTGCGTACGGGACTTGTGGGGCCCTGGCGGGTCTCAGTCGTTGGCGACCACGGGGTAGCGGGGCTCGTTCTCGGCCATCTGCCGCAGCGCGTCCTTGCGTTCGCGCTTGGAGAGCCGGTCAATGTAGAGGTACCCGTACAGGTGGTCGGTCTCGTGCTGCAAACACCGAGCGAAGTACCCGGTGCCGCGCACCTTGATCGGGTTGCCCTTCTCGTCCTGCCCGGTCACCTCGGCGTAGTCGGGGCGCGCGAGCGGCGCGTACGCGGTCGGCACCGACAGGCAGCCCTCGTTGCTGTCGTCCAGGCGGCGCTGCTCGGCGGGCAGGTCGACGAGCTTGGGGTTGCAGACGACACCGACGTGCCGGGTGCCCTCGTCGTCCATGCAGTCGTAGACGAAGACCTTCAGGTCGACGCCGATCTGGTTGGCGGCCAGGCCCACGCCCTCGGCGGTGCGCTGCGAGGCGAACATGTCCGCGACCAGCTGGTCCAGCTCGGCGCCGAACTCGGTGACGTCCTTGCACTCCTTGTGCAGGACGGGGTTCCCGACGACGGTGATGGGCCGCGAGGTGCCGCGCTCACGCCAGCCGTTCTCGCGCTCCTCGGCGTCCTGGGTGTCGATGACGAAACCCTCGTCGTCCACGGGAAGCACGCCCGCGTGCTGCTGATCGGTGTCCTGCTGCGCCATGACCGACGATGCCTTCCTCAAACCAAAACAGGGGGTAGATGCTGATACAGGGTAAGGGGGGCGCGCCCCACAGGGGCGCGGGGAACTGCGCGACCAGCCACAACGAGCCCGCAGCCGAACAACGACCTAGCAGACCTCTTCCAAATCCCGCCAGTCACGAGAGTCAGGGCTGTCGGCGACCCACCCGTCCAACAACCCCCGAACCAGCGAAGCCGGCGCGGCCACCCCGCACTCCCGCTCCGGCACCCACAGCTGCCCATCCGTCCGATGCCCCAGCGGCCCAGGATGCCCCGGCTCACTGTGATCGTGCGGATCGAGATGCTCACCGTCGCCCTCGTCGGACGGCATCCGGGACTCCGAGCACATCCGGCACAGCAACCGCACCGAGGACGACCAGTCCTCCGCCGCGAACCCGGCGTCGGCCGCCAGCTGCTCCAGCGCGTCCCGGTCCGCCTCGGTGGCCGCCTCCAGCAGCACCACCCACGTCGGCACCGGCGAAGGCGCCCACAGCTCGATCTCGTCGAAGACGGGGTAGGAGTGCCCGGCGGCAGTGGTCCGCTCGCCGTGCGGCACCCCGTCGTGCAGCACGACCTCACCCCAGCGCCGCCCGGACGACGGCAGCGGGATCGACAGCACCTCGACGCGCGCGGGGTCGAGACGGCGGCCCCAGACCACTTCCGCCTCACCCTCCGGCGACAGCCGTACGGCCGCACTGCCCAGGTCCATGCCGACCGGCTCACCGGAGTCGGCCGCCCCGCCCGGCACCCGCAGCCCGTACGCCTGCCAGGCCCGCCGGGCCAGCGGCCAGTCCTGCAGCGCGGTCGCCGCGATGCCGACGTTCCACCAGTCGGGTGCGCCCGCCTCCCGGTCGAGGAGCGCGACCGCACGCAGCCCCGCCGCCCGCGCCTGCTCCCAGTCGTGCCGGAACTTGTGCAGCAGGGCGAGATTGAACCAGGACTCGGACAGCCACGGTTCCAGATCGGCGGCGCGCGTCAGCAGCGCGCCCGCGTCCTCGTACCGACCGTCGCCGATCAGCGTGAACGCGCGGTCGGTGGCCTGCCGCCAGGAGGCGGAGGGCCGGTGCCGTCCTTTGCCGAAGATCCTCACGATTCCCGCCTGCCAGTTGCCCTCAGTGACCTCGCCACTGCCCCCGGAATCCCTCTCCTTCGCATCCAACCACGTGTGGCTGGAAGGGCGCTCATTACCCATGGGTTACCCAGCCCGGGGCAGGGTCAGACAGTCTCGCGCCAGCACTCTGGCCAGCGCCTCCACCACGTCCGGCGCATGCTCCCCCGCGGTCGCCAGCCGCAGTTCCTCCAGTGCGGTGAGCGGCCCGCCGGGCCCGGCGTCCCGCGCCTTCTCCTCGTAGGCGTTCACCGTCCGTACGATCCGGGCGGCGACCGGCTGCTGCCGGTAGGGGTCGGCCTGCCGCTCCACGACCACGGCGACCGCCCCGTCCACCCCGGTCTGCCGTACGACGGCGCCGCCGAGCAGCGCGATGCGCCGCTGCTCCTCGGCGGGCAGCGTGGCGGTGGCCCCGGCCGGTACCGGGTCGACGAGGCTGAGCTGTCCGATGTCGTGCATCAGGGCGGCGTACTCCAGGACGGTGAGGTCACGCCCGGACAGCCCCAGGTCCCGGCCGACGGCCCGGCTGAGGGCGGCGACGCGGCGGGCGTGTCCGGCGGGGGTGTATCCGGCGATCTCGGTGGCGCGGGCGAGGGAGGCGATGGTCTGCCGGTAGGTGGCGCGGACGGCGGCGTACCGCCGGAAGGACAGCTGGGTGAGCAGCAGCGGCACGCAGAACACCGGCAGCGCCCACAGCCCGACGACGGCGACCGCGAGCGCCATGACGGCGCCGGTCGCGCAGACCGCGGAGCCGATGCCGAGCAGCGCCCGCAGCTCGTCGCGGAGCAGCGGGCCGAAGGGCCAGCGGGTGCGGGAGTGCCGCAGGGCCGCGGCGAGCACGGCGTCGCACAGCGCGGTGAGAGCCAGGAGGGCGAGCAGCAGCAGCGCGTACGCCGGTCCGCCCCAGGCGGTGAACACGCCCTGGTTGTAGAGGGGTTGGAAGCAGACGGCGGCGAAGCCGGTGCTGAGCACGCGCCGCGCGAGATGGTCCGGCGTGCGTCCGTCACCCCGCCAGATGTGCGGCACGCTGCCCAGCAGCCCGGCCGCGACGACGACGGCGACCACCTGGGCGACCCCGTGCTGCGTGGCCCGCCCGGCGTCCGCCCCGAGCAGCGCGTACGACAGCGCCCCCGCGGCCCCGAGCGGCGCGGCCTCCCTGACCTGGGCGCCGGTCCACCGGGTCAGCTCCCCCACGGTGATCAGCACCCCGAAGGCGACCGCGACGCCCCGGTCCTCCAGGCCGGTCCAGAAGGTGGCGGCGAGGGAGGCGGAGACGACGAGGGCGGCACAGCCGTGGACGAGGGTCAGCAGAACCGGTGGGCGCCCCGCTGTCCTGGCCGTACCTCGGACCGTGGCCAGTGGAACCGGTGAGCGCCCCGGCGTCATGGCCGTACCCCGGACCGGTTCCCCACCGGCCGCCGCGGCCCCGGCAGCCGGGTCGCCTCGTCGGCGGTCACCGCGGGACGCCAGCCGTGCCGGCCCAGCGCCCGGACGAGCGCGGTCACCATCCGTGGGTCGAACTGCGTCCCCGCGCACCGCTCCAGCTCCTCCAGCGCCGTGCCCACGGGCCGGGCCCTGCTGTAGGACCGGGTGGACGTCATCGCGTCGAAGGCGTCGGCGACCGCCACCACCCGCGCCGACTCCGGGATCTGCGCCCCGACCAGCCCGTACGGGTACCCGCTGCCGTCCAGCCGTTCGTGATGGTGCAGTACGGCGGCCCGTGCCTCGCCCAGGAAGGAGATGCCCCGCACCATCTCGTGCCCGTACTCGGGGTGCAGCTCGATGACCCGGCGCTCCTCGGGCGTCAGCGGCCCGTCCTTGCGCAGCAGCCGGGTCGGGACGCCCAGCTTGCCCACGTCGTGCAGGATGCCGGCGAAGCGGAGGACCTCGATGCGGCCCTCGTCCATGCCGAGCTCGCGGGCGATCATCATCGAGGCCTGGCCGACGCGTTCGCTGTGCCCGCGCGTGTACTCGTCCTTGATGTCGACGGCCTGGACCAGCGCCCGGATGGTGGCCTGATGGGCGGCCCGCTCCCGGTGGTACTGCGCGAACGCCCACCAGGACACGCACATCGGCAGCAGCACGAGCAGCGCGGCGACGGGCCCGTACGGGCTGCGCCACAGGACGGCCATCATGAGCCCGGCGAGCCCGTGGACGGCGATCGGCGCGAGGGACCGTACGAACAGCCCCTGCCAGGCCAGCCGGGCCGGCACGCCTTCGGCGAGCGTCAGGATGCCGCCGTCCAGGACGGTCAGCAGCAAGCAGAAGACGACGACGGCCGCCCCCGCCGGGACGAGCGCGTAGGGAAAGTCTGAGTCGACGACGGCGTCACGGCCGCCCAGCGCCCAGTGCACGCGGGACGCGGCCCAGGCGGCGACGGCGAGTTGGGACGCCCGCCAGATCCGCCGCGGGAGGCGGGGCCGGCGCGCGACCGGGGCCAGCAGCGCCCCCGGCACCGCGACGAGCGCGGCGGCGGGCGGCGGCAGCAGGAAGGCCCCGGCGAGCAGCACGGGATAGAACGAGCCGGTCAGCCGCTCGCCGCCGGCGTAGAGGACGGCGAGCAGCGCCACGACCCACCATGGGGCGCGTACCGACGGCAGCAGATGCAGGCAGTACAGCGCGGCGAGGGCCACGCCTCCGACGTACACACGTGCCCGTCCGGGTACCGCCTCCATACACCCCTCCCCGGGCACGCGCTTCCAGCAGGCGAGCCTAGGGCGGTGAGGGGGAGGTCCGCGGGCTTATGACCCGCGGATTAGCACGTTCGAGTGACCGTGCGTTCAGGATTCCTGCTGGGCGGCCGGTGCCGCGGCGATGTCGTGGTCCGGCACGGCCTGCCCGGTGCGGATCAGGTCGAGGCGTCCGAGCACCTTGGCGCGCAGGTCCGTGGGGACGTCGTCATGGCCGCAGCAGCGCTTGACCAGCTTCTTCACGGCCTCTTCGAGCCCGTACTTCTCCAGGCACGGAGAGCACTCCGTGAAGTGCTGCTTGAACTTGTCGCGGTCGACGTCCGGCATCTCGCTGTCGAGGAACTCGTAGAGATGGTCGAGTACCTCACTGCAGTCCGTCTCGTGCGGCTCTCCGCAGCTCATGAGCCCGAACCTTTCGCTTCGTTCGACTCTCCGGCGCCGGCCGGGACCAGTCCGCGCTCACGCGCGTAGTCCTCGAGCATGCCGCGCAGTTGGCGACGGCCCCGGTGCAGCCGGGACATCACCGTACCGATGGGTGTCCCCATGATGTCCGCGATCTCCTTGTAGGCAAAGCCCTCGACGTCCGCCAGATAGACGGCGATGCGGAATTCCTCGGGGATCGCCTGGAGTGCTTCCTTCACGTCCGAGTCGGGCAGGTGGTCCAGCGCCTGCGACTCGGCGGAGCGCAGACCGGTCGACATGTGCGACTCGGCGCGCGCCAGCTGCCAGTCCTCGATCTCCTCGGCCGCGGAGCGCTGGGGTTCACGCTGCTTCTTGCGGTACGAGTTGATGAACGTGTTGGTCAGGATCCGGTACAGCCAGGCCTTCAGGTTGGTGCCCTCGCGGAACTGGTGGAAGGACGCGTACGCCTTGGCGTAGGTCTCCTGCACCAGGTCCTCGGCGTCGGCCGGGTTGCGCGTCATGCGCAGGGCGGCCGAGTACATCTGGTCGAGGAATTCGAGCGCGTCCCGCTCGAAGCGCGCGCTGCGCTCCGCGGTGGATTCCTTGCCGGTCTCCACGCTCGTGCCCTGGCCCTCGGGCTGCTCCGCCTGGCCGTGTTCGGTCCCTGCGTCGGTACCGGGAACCGGACCCACCTCCTCAAGTGTCCGGGCAGCACCGAAGCCGATGCCACCAGAATCGGAGGATAGACGACTACCCGTGCCCGCCGCGCCTCCAATGGGCGTGGTCTTGCCCGCGTGCAGCACCGTCCAGTCCAGGTCAGCGCGGCTGCTGCGGGTCGGGCAGAAGGTCGAACCCATGCGGCGGACTTCCTCTCCTCAGACGTGTGAGCACTTCTGTCCGGCTCAACAGAGGTCCGCCGCGCAACATTCCCGGCTCTTTACCCGAGTGACTGGGCCCACTTCAAGACCGCGTCCGTGATGACCGTCACGGCCTCGTCCTGACCGATCTCCGCCCGCTTCGGCACGGCGAACCCGTGATCGCCGTACGGCACCTCGACCAGCTCGTAAGTGCCACCGGCCGGGAACTCGTCCGGCTTACCGAAGGGGTCGTTGCCTCCTTGTACGACGAGCGTGGGCACCCCGGCCCCGAGCAGCTCCTCGGCGCGCGACTTCTCCGGCTTGCCCGGCGGATGCAACGGGAAGCTGAGGGCGAGCACCGCGGCGGCGCCCAGCTCCACGGCCGTACGACAGGCGACCCGGGCCCCGGCACTGCGTCCGCCGGAGATGACCGGGAGCCCCGGCTTCGCGACCGCGGGCCAGATCCCGCGCCACCCGACGTCGAGGGTCTTGGGCGCGGGCGCCAGCTTCTTCCCGGCGACCCGCCAGGGCTGCTCGACGAGGGCGACGGTCACGCCGTGGCCGGGCAGGGTGTGCGCGAGGGCCTGAAGGTCCCGCGCCTCGATGCCACCGCCCGCCCCATGGCTGACGGCGAGCACGAGCCGCGCCTTCTTCGGAGCCTTGTGCCAGGTGATGCGGGCGTCCCCGGCGTCGGTGCTGACGATCTCAGTGGTGGTCACGTCAGAAGAGTGTGCCCTCCTCGGGCCCGTCCAGCTCCTTCAGCAGCTCCGGCCCGTTGTTGCGGACGTTGCTGACGGCGGTGGAGACGGGGTAGGCGCGCATGAGGCCGGGCGGGGGCGGGGCGAGGAGGGACCGCAGGTCCTCGACGTCCGTACGGGACGGGTCCAGCCAGGAGGCCCAGCGGTCCGGGGTGAGCATCAGCGGCATCCGGGGGTGGATGTCGGCGAGGGCGCGCGGTCCGTCGGCCGGGGCCACGGCGAGCGGGCCGGCCTCCGCCTCGGTCGTGATCACCGAGCAGGTCACCCACCAGGCCTGCGGATGGTCGTCCGGCAGGGTCTTGTCCCGCCAGAACTCGTACAGCCCGGCCATCGCGAACACCGACCCGTCGGCCGGCAGCACGAAGTACGGCTGCTTGCGCGGCCGCTTCTTCTTCCCCTCGACCTCCAACTCCCGCTCGGCGGCGGCGGTGACCCACTCGTAGTAGCCGTCGGCGGGGATGATGCAGCGGCGCGAGGAGAAGGCCCGCTTGTACGAGGGCTTCTCATGGACGGTCTCGGCGCGCGCGTTGATCATCCGGGCGGCGCCCTCGGGGGTCTTCGACCAGCTCGGCACCAGTCCCCACTTCAGCTTGCGGAGCTGCCGAACCGGCTTCGGATCGTCGGCGTCCTTAAGAGGACGGTCGAGGACGGCGTAGACCTCCTTGGTCGGGGCCACGTTGTAGTCGGGGACCAAGGTCTCCTCGGGTTCCCACTGCTCGATCTCAAAGATTCCTGCGAGATCCTCGGGCCTACGACTCGCTGCATACCGTCCGCACATACGTGCCACACTGCCAGACTCCGTACGAGGAGAGGGAGCCACCGCCGAACATGGACACCAGTACCGCGTCCTCTCTCTGGGACGAGCTCGTCGGCACCCAGCCCGACCCCGATCTGTGGGTGGTTCTGGCCACCATGGTCGCGGCGCTCGCCCTAGTCGTCCCGCACGCCCTGTGGCGTATCTCCCGCAACGCCATCACCATCGCCCACGAGGGCGGCCACGGCCTGGTCGCCCTGCTCACCGGCCGCACGCTGACCGGCATACGGCTGCACTCCGACACCAGCGGCCTGACCGTCAGCAAGGGCAAGCCGTACGGCATCGGCATGATCCTCACCGCCTCCGCCGGCTACACCGCGCCCCCGCTGCTGGGCCTCGGCGGCGCCGCCCTCCTCGCCGCGGGCCGCATCACCCTCCTCCTGTGGGTGGCCACGGCCCTCCTGGTGGCGATGCTGGTGATGATCCGCAACGCGTACGGCGCCCTGACGGTGCTCCTCACGGGCGGCACGTTCGTGGTGGTGTCGTGGCTGGCGGGCCCTCAGGTGCAGGCGGCGTTCGCGTACGCGGTGGTGTGGTTCCTGCTGCTGGGCGGGGTCCGTCCCGCTTTCGAGTTGCAGGCGAAGCGGGCGAGGGGCGGCGCCGGGGACTCCGATGCGGATCAGTTGTCTCGCCTGACGCACGTACCGGCAGGCCTGTGGCTGTTCCTGTTCCACGCGGTTTCGCTGTGCTCGTTGATAGGTGGGGGTCGCTGGATGTTGGCGGTATGACCAGCCGACCAAAGGGGCGCGGGGCTGTATCCATCAGCGGCTCCGCCGCGGGGCGCGACCAGCCCCAACGGCGTCGCACCCGAAACTCAACCCCCTACTAAAGTGAACCCATGGCTTTGAACCCCGCAGAAACCGCCCTCTGGCCCGCCCCCCACGCAAGCGGAGCCGTCGACGCAACGGTCCACGTCCCGGGGTCGAAGTCCGTCACCAACCGCGCCCTGGTCCTCGCGGCCCTCGCCTCAGAACCCGGCTGGCTCCGCCGCCCCCTCCGCTCCCGAGACACCCTCCTCATGGCAGCCGCCCTCCGAGAAATGGGCGTAGGCATCGAGGAAGGGGTCGGCCCCGACGGCACCGGTGAGACCTGGCGCGTCCTGCCGGCAGGCCTCCGCGGCCCGGCCACCGTGAACGTCGGCAACGCCGGCACCGTCATGCGCTTCCTGCCCCCCGTCGCCGCCCTCGCCGACGGCCCCGTCCGCTTCGACGGCGACCCCCGGTCGTACGAGCGCCCCCTGAACGGCGTCATCGACGCCCTCCGCGTCCTCGGCGCCCGGATCGACGACGACGGCCGGGGCGCGCTGCCGCTGACGGTCCACGGCGGAGGAGCGCTGGACGGCGGCCTGGTGGAGATCGACGCGTCGAGCTCGTCCCAGTTCGTGAGCGCGCTGCTGCTGTCCGGCCCGCGCTTCAACCAGGGCGTCGAGGTCCGCCACATCGGCGCCAGCCTCCCCTCCCTCCCCCACATCCGCATGACCGTCGACATGCTGCGCGCGGTCGGCGCCCAGGTGGACACCCCGGAGTCGGGCGGCGAGCCGAACGTCTGGCGGGTGACGCCGGGCGCGCTGCTCGGCCGGGACCTGACCATCGAGCCGGACCTCTCCAACGCCCAGCCGTTCCTGGCGGCGGCCCTGGTGACCGGCGGCAAGGTGGTGATCCCGGACTGGCCGGCCCGCACCACGCAGCCGGGTGACAAGCTGCGGGAGATCTTCACCGAGATGGGCGGTTCCTGCGAACTCACCGAGTACGGGCTGGTGTTCACCGGTTCGGGTGCGATCCACGGCATCGATGTCGACCTGAGCGAGGTCGGCGAGCTGACCCCGGGCATCGCGGCGGTCGCCGCCCTCGCCGACTCCCCCTCGACCCTGCGCGGCGTGGCCCATCTGCGCCTGCACGAGACGGACCGGCTGGCCGCGCTCACCAAGGAGATCAACGAGCTCGGCGGTGACGTCACCGAGACCGCCGACGGCCTCCACATCCGCCCGCGCGCCCTGCACGGCGGCATCTTCCACACCTACGAGGACCACCGCATGGCGACGGCCGGCGCGATCATCGGCCTCGCGGTCGAGGGCGTCCAGATCGAGAACGTGGCGACGACGGCCAAGACGCTGCCGGACTTCCCCGAGTTGTGGACCGGGATGCTCGGGGCTTAGGGACCACCGCCATGCGCCGCTACGGCAAGCACACCGACGAGGACGACATCCGCTCCCGGCCCAACCGCAAGGGCAACCGGCCGCGTACCAACATCCGCCCCAAGCACGAGGAAGCGGTCGAGGGCATGGTCCTCACCGTCGACCGGGGCCGGCTGACCTGTCTGGTCGAGGACCGGATCGTGATGGCGATGAAGGCCCGCGAACTGGGCCGCAAGGCCGCGATCGTCGGTGACCGGGTCGCCATCGTCGGTGATCTCTCCGGGCAGAAGGACACCCTGGCCCGGATCGTCCGCATCGAGCCGCGCACCTCGGTGCTGCGCCGCACGGCGGACGACGACGACCCGTACGAGCGGGTGGTCGTCGCCAACGCCGACCAACTCGCCATCGTCACCGCCCTCGCCGACCCCGAGCCGCGCCCCCGGCTCATCGACCGCTGCCTGGTCGCCGCGTACGACGGCGGCCTGGAACCGCTCCTGGTCCTGACGAAGTCGGACCTCGCCCCGCCCGACAAACTGCTGGAGCTGTACGGCGACCTCGACATCCCCTACGTCGTCACCAGCCGCGAGGAGCTGGAGAACGGCGACGCGGCGGACCGGGTGCGCGAGCAGCTCGACGGCAAGATCACGGCGTTCGTCGGCCATTCCGGCGTCGGCAAGACGACGCTGGTGAACGCGCTGGTGCCGGTGGAGCGGCGGCGCCTGACCGGCCATGTGAACGCGGTGACGGGCCGCGGTCGGCACACCACGACCTCGGCGCTGGCGCTGCCCCTGGACGGCGACGACGGCTGGGTGATCGACACCCCGGGCGTCCGGTCGTTCGGCCTGCACCACGTCGACCCGTCCCGGGTGATCCACGCGTTCCCGGACCTGGAACCGGGAACCGAGGGCTGCCCGCGCGCGTGCAGTCATGACGAGCCGGACTGCGCGCTCGACCAGTGGGTGGCGGACGGCCACGCGGACCCCGCCCGTCTCTACTCGCTGCGCCGGCTGCTGGCCACGCGTGAGCGGAAGGAAGGCGACTGACCTCCGCGTTGTTTGTGAGCCCACGAGTCCGGTAAGTGCATAATCGCACCGAGCCGGACCGGCCGGACATACGGGAGGACAGCACATGGCGTGGCTGCTGGTGGTGGTGGCCGGGTTGCTCGAGACCGGATTCGCCGTGTGTCTGAAACTCTCCCACGGCTTCACGCGGCTCTGGCCCACGATCGCGTTCTGCATCTTCGCCCTCGGCAGCTTCGGTCTGCTGACGCTGTCCCTGAGGAAGCTCGACGTGGGCCCGGCGTACGCGGTGTGGACGGGCATCGGCGCGGCGGGCACCGCCATCTACGGCATGATCTTCCTCGGCGACCTGGTCTCGACCCTGAAGCTCGTCTCGATCAGCTTCGTCATCGTCGGCGTGATCGGCCTCCAGCTGTCGGGCTCGGCGCACTAGCTATACCGACTGCCGGTGAAGGGCAGCGCGCACGAGATCCGTGACGCCGCCCTCCCCCGGCGGAGCCGACACGCAGGAGATCGCGAGCCGTACGGCGAGTTCACAGGAGCGGGCCAGCTCGGCGGTGTCCGGCTTGGCCGCGCCGGGTCCGCCCAGCACCGCCACGGCACGGTCGCGCACGAGCGCCACGAAGTCGCCGGGCGAGGGCAGCGGGCCGTCGGCCCGGCGCTGTGCCGGTACCGCGGAGGAGGACGGGACCGCGGTGAGCGTCGGGGTGGGCAGCCGCTCGCTCCAGCAGCCGGTGAGCATGGCCCGTACGAGCGCGTTCTCGCGGGCCGTGGCGGCCGTCCACTCGGCGGTGGCGGTCAACCGCTCGCGGGGGTCGCTGTGGGCGGCGAGGGCGCGTTCGACACCGGCGAGGTAGCCGTCGGCCTCCCTCCTGACGAGCGCGCGGGCCAGGCCTTCCTTGCTGCCGAACTCGTTGTACAGCGTCTGCCGGGACACTCCGGCCGCCGCGGCGACGTCCACCATCCGCACGGCGGACCACGGCCGGCGCGCCAGCGCCGTGTAAGCGGCGTCCAGAAGGGATTCCCTCGCTGCAGGCATCATCGCCTCCTAGGGGCGAGCGGCTCTGCGCCCAGATTTGACGCGCGTGAGGGCACTGTCAAGGGTTCGCGGACGCGCCCGGGGGCGCGCACCCGGTGTTGTGCCCACCCGGCTGTCCACACTCCGGCCCCTGTAGCCCCGTAGCACCCCCGGCAGATACCGTTCGTCGCATGCCGGACTACCTCGATGACCTCCGCTTCGCCCACGTCCTCGCCGACGCGGCCGACGCGGCCACCATGGACCGCTTCAAGGCCCTCGACCTCAAGGTCGAGACGAAGCCGGACATGACCCCGGTGAGCGAGGCGGACAAAGCCGCGGAGGACCTGATCCGCACCCATCTGCAACGCGCCCGCCCGCGTGACGCGGTCCTGGGCGAGGAGTACGGCATCCAGGGCACCGGCCCCCGGCGCTGGGTCGTCGACCCGATCGACGGCACCAAGAACTACGTCCGCGGCGTGCCCGTCTGGGCCACGCTGATCTCCCTGATGGAGGCGGGCGAGGGCGGCTTCCAGCCGGTCGTCGGCGTCGTCTCCGCGCCCGCGCTGGGCCGCCGCTGGTGGGCCGCGAAGGGCCACGGCGCCTTCACCGGCCGCAGCCTCTCCTCCGCCTCCCGGCTGCGCGTCTCCCAGGTCGGCAAGCTCTCCGACGCCTCCTTCGCGTACTCCTCGCTGAGCGGCTGGGAGGAGCAGGGCCGGCTGGACGGCTTCCTGGACCTGACCCGCGAGGTGTGGCGCACGCGCGCGTACGGCGACTTCTGGCCCTACATGCTGGTCGCCGAGGGCGCCGTCGACATCTGCGCCGAGCCCGAGCTCTCCCTGTGGGACATGGCCGCCAACGCGATCATCGTCACCGAGGCCGGCGGCAGCTTCACCGGTCTGGACGGCCGCCCGGGCCCGCACAGCGGCAACGCGGCCGCGTCGAACGGGCTGCTCCACGACGAGCTGCTGGGATATCTGAACGAGCGGTACTGATCGTTCCCAACTGCCGCACCCAAAAGCGCAGATGAGCGCGTGCGCCCTCAATTGACCGCGCACGCCCCCTTGTTGACCCGCGCTTTACCTGCAACTCTGAGAGCACCCTCATTTGTGAACTTGTGAACCACTGAACAATCCATGTGGTTCCTCAGGAGGTGACTCCGCACCCATGCTCGTCCGCGACGCCATGAGCACCGTCGTCCTCACCATCGGCCCGACCCACACCCTGCGCCAGGCGGCCGCCCTGATGTCCGCCCGCCGCGTCGGCGCGGCCGTGGTCCTCGACCCCGACGGCACCGGAATCGGCATCCTCACCGAACGCGACATCCTCAACGCCGTGGGCCTGGGCCAGAACCCGGACACCGAGCCCAGCCACGCCCACACCACCACCGACGTCGTCTTCGCGGCGCCGTCCTGGACCCTGGAGGAGGCGGCGCGGGCGATGGCCCACGGCGGCTTCCGCCACCTCATCGTCCTGGACCGGGGCGAGCCCGCCGGCATCGTCTCGGTGCGCGACATCATCCGCTGCTGGGCACCGGCGCGACAGCGGATGACCTTGTCCCACTGAGGTCAGATTAGACAAAGTCTAAAATCACACCCATTCGCGACCTGGTCCCCTTCTGTTAGGCTGGCGCGTATGAGTGACCTTCTGGAACGGCTGCGCGGACGTGGATGGCGGATGACCGCGCAGCGGCGCGTCGTGGCCGAGGTCCTCGACGGCGAACACGTCCACCTGACGGCCGACGAGGTCCACTCCCGGGCCGTCGCCAAGCTGCCCGAGATCTCCCGGGCCACCGTCTACAACACGCTGGGCGAGCTGGTCTCGCTCGGCGAGGTCCTCGAGGTCGCCACCGACAAGCGCGCCAAGCGCTACGACCCCAACGCGCACCGTCCGCACCACCACCTGGTCTGCGCCCAGTGCGGCGCGATCAAGGACGTCCACCCCAGCGGCAACCCGCTGGCCGACCTCCCCGACTCCGAGCGCTTCGGCTTCCAGGTCTCGGACGTCGAGGTGACGTACCGCGGCATCTGCCCCAACTGCGCGACGGCGTAACCAAGCCCACCCGAAGCCCCGGCGCCCCTGCGGCACCGGGGCTTTGTGCGTGAAACGCGAAACGCACCGAGGGCCGGAACCCTTTCGGATTCCGGCCCTCGGCCTTCAGTAGCGGGGACAGGATTTGAACCTGCGACCTCTGGGTTATGAGCCCAGCGAGCTACCGAGCTGCTCCACCCCGCGTCGATGAACTGAACATTACGTCAAGGATCAGAGCAGAAGCAAATCGATACCTCCGCCACCCCAGCTGCACCCACCCGTGCCGCCTCAGCTGCGCCCAGCTCAGCGCCCCGTCACGCCGACAGCTCCTCCCGCAGAGCGTCCCGCAATTTGGCCGCCCGCTCGGCGACCTCCCCCGGCCCCAGCGACACGGCCCGGTCAGCCCACCGCTGTCCCTCCGCCAGCTCGCCCCGACGCGCGTAGACCAGGGCCAGCCGCAACGCCGCCCGCCCGTGCCCGGCGTCAGCGGCCCGCGTCCACCACACCGCCGCCTCCGGCTCGCTCCCCTCCCGGGCCAGCAGCAGCCCCAGATTGAACGCCCCGTTGCGCGACCCGGCCTCCGCCGCCTCCCGGTACCACCGAGCCGCCTCCACGACATCGCCCCGGGCCGCCGCGAGCATCCCCACCCGCACCTGCGCCCGCCGATGCCCCTGAGAGGCCGCCCGCTCGTACCACTCCTCGCACTCGCTCTTGGTCAGATGCACGGACTCGCCCAGCTCGTGCGCCGGCGCGGGCGGCCGCCGCGCGTCCAGCACGGTCGCCAGCCGGTACGCCGCCTCCGCGCTGCCCCCGCCCGCGGCGCAGCGCAGATGCCGTTCGGCCTCCGGCTCGTCCCCGTCCCTGAGGCGCGCGATCCCGACCTGGAGCGCGGCCTCGGTGTGCCCGGCGGCGGCGGCACGCTCGTACCACCGCAGCGCCACCGCCTCCTCGCCCCGCCCGGCGAAGAGGATGCCGAGGTTGAACGCGGCGTCCACGCTCCCGGCCTCTGCCGCCTTGGAGAACCACGGCTCGGCGCCGGTCGCGTCCCCGACCTGGAGCAGCAGGATCGCCAGCGCGTTCGCCGCCTCTCGGTGCCCGGCGTACGCGGCCCGCCGGTACCACTGCTCGGCCTGCGCGGTCCGCCCCTGTTCGGCGCAGAGCAGCCCGAGGTTGTACGCGCCGTTCACGTCCCCGGCGTCCATCGCGGCCCGGTACCAGCGCTCGGCGGTCTGGGTCTCGCCCCGCTCGGCGTGCAGCGCACCGAGCGCGTTGGCGGCGTTGCCGTCGCCGTCCTGCGCGGCCCGCAGCCACCACACGGCGGCGCTCTCGGTGTCCCCGGCGTCGCGCAGCAGGAACCCGAGCGCGCAGGCGGCCCGGGCGTCGCCGTCCTTGGCGGAGGTCAGGTACCAGCGCCCGGCCTCCTTGAGCTCGCCGCGCTTCTCCAGGATCGCGCCGAGGTACAGCGCGGCCCGCTGATGTCCGCGCGCGGCGGCCTGCCGGTACCACTGCTCGGCCTCCGCGGCCTGCTGGACACCGTTGTCAGCCCCGTCGTCCCCCTCGTCCGCCGCCTGTCGGTCGAGCGCGCGCGCGAGCCGGTACGCCGCCTCGCGGTGCCCCCGCTCGGCCGCGGCCCGCATCCATCGGCCGGCCCCGGCGTCCCCGCGGTGCTCCAGCAGGTCGGCGAGCGCGTAAGCGCCCAGCGCGTGGCCCTGTTCGGCGGACTGCCGGAGCCAGTACTCGGCGGCGGGTTCGTCGCCCCGCTCGCGGTGGTGGCGGCCGAGCGCGTGCGCGGCCGCGGCGGAGCCGGCGACGGCGGCGATCCGCCACCAGCCGGCCGCTTCGTCGGCGTAACCGCGCTGGTGGAGAAGGACACCCAGGTTGTTGGCGGCGGCGCGGTCGCCGGCGGCGGTGGCGGCACGCAGTTGGGGTTCGGCTCCGTCGAGATCACCGCGGCGCAGCAGCATGGCCCCGAGGACGCTCATCGCCTCGACGTCGCCGGCTTCGGCGGCGAGTCGCTGACGTACTTCCTCAGCAGCCTCTTCAGCGCCCTCGCCCGCCCCGTCGCGGTCGGAGGGCTGCACAAATCGCCCTGTCTCGTACAGAGTTGCCTTGTCCCCCATAACATCCATCGTCGCACCACCTGCAACCTGGGTACACCTGGTATACCGCAGCCAGTGAGGTCACTTCAGCGTTTTGTCGACATGCCCACAGAGAGACAAGTCAAACACAGTTCCCCCAACTCCCCACGGCGGCACGTCCATCACTTCCTCCGGCACACGCGTTCGTAGACCGTTCGCACATCACGAAGGCCCGGATCCTTGATCAGGATCCGGGCCTTCGTTTCAGTAGCGGGGACAGGATTTGAACCTGCGACCTCTGGGTTATGAGCCCAGCGAGCTACCGAGCTGCTCCACCCCGCGCCGTTGTGCTGCAACCGTATCACGGCGCGGGGGGCGGTCATTCGATCAGCTGTTGATCAGCCGCTGGGACTGCTGCTCGGACTCGGACTGGAGCTCGGCTTGGAGCTCGGACCGGAACTCGGACTCGCGCTGGGCTTCGGGCTGGTCTTGTCCGCCTTGGCCTGCGCGTCCTCGGCCCGCTGGAGCGCGTCCTCCAGATCCTTCTGCGCCACGCCGTACGCCTCCCAGTCGCCCTTCTTCAGGGCTTCCTGGCCGTCCTCGAAGGCCTTCTGGGCGTCGTCCAGGGCCTGTTGGACCGTCGGGTTGCCGGACGTGGGCGGCTTCGTGGTGCCCCCGCCGTCGTCCTCCGGTGGCGTGGTGGTCCCGCCCTCGGCTCCGAAGACCTTGTTGAGCGCCTGGTCGAGGGTGTCCTCGAAGGCGGTGTTGCCTCCGTAGGTCACCAACACCTTGCGCAGCAGCGGGTACTTCAGTCCACCACCGCGTACGTAGACCGGCTCCACATAGAGCAGTCCTCCGTCGAGCGGCACCGTCAGCAGGTTGCCGTACTCCACCTTGGAGTCACCTCTGTTGAGGAGGCTGATGGTCTCGGCGATGTTCTGCTCGGAGTTGAACTGGCTCTGTACCTGTTTGGGTCCCTGGACGGTGGTGTTCGTCGGCAGTTTCAGGATTCTGATCTTGCCGTAGTCGCTGGTGCCCGCCTCGGCGTCGACCGCCATGAACGCACTGAGGTTGTCCCGGCCGTTGGGCGTGAACGTCGTCGTGAGCGAGAACGCCTGGGCCTTCTGGTCGGGCATCTTCATGCTCAGGTAGTACGGCGGCACCGCGTCGCCCGAGGTGTTGGTCGGGTCGTCCGGCACCTGCCAGACCTCGGAGCCGGACAGGAACGTCGTCGCGTCCTTCACGTGGTACCGGCTGAGCAGCTCGCGCTGGACCTTGAACAGGTCCTGCGGGTAGCGCAGATGGGCCATGAGCGACTGCGAGATCTCGCTCTTGTCCTTCACCGTGCCCGGGAACGCCTTCATCCAGGTCTTCAGGACCGGGTCCTCGGTGTCCCACTGGTAGAGCTTGACCTGACCGGTGTACGCGTCGACGGTCGCCTTCACCGAGTTGCGGATGTAGTTGACCTGGTTCTGCTGGGCCACCACCGCGCGCGAGTTGTTCGTCGCCGTCAGCGAGTCGGCCGTGGTGTCACCGAGGGTCGTACGCGAGGAGTACGGGTAGCCGTTCGTCGTCGTGTACGCGTCGACGATCCACTGGATCCTGCCGTCGACGACCGCCGGATAGGCGTCGCCGTCGATGGTCAGCCAGGGGGCGACCGCCTCGACGCGCTCCTTGGGCGTGCGGTTGTACAGGATCCGCGAACCCTCGCCGATCGCGCCGGAGTAGAGGATCTGCGGCTCGCTGAACGCCACCGCGTACGCGGCCCGGTTGATCGGGTTGGAGAGGTTGACCCCGCTCTTGCCGGTGTAGCTGAAGGTCTTCTCGCCGTTGTCGTCGGAGTAGTCGATCTCCTTCTGGGGACCGCCGACGATCGAGTACTCCGTGGTCTTCTCGCCGTAGTACACGCGCTGCTCGTACGTGCCGAGGTCGCCCTGCGAGGGCAGGTTGGACTCGGTGAACACCGGACGGCCCTCGGAGTCGGCGTCGGTGCCCTTGGCGGCGACCACGCCGTAGCCGTGGGTGTAGCGGAAGTGGTCGTTGATCCAGTTGTTCTTCGGAATGCCGTTGAGGTTCAGCTCACGCAGACCGATGACCGTGTCCTGGTCCTTGCCGTCCTTGCTGTAGCGGTCGACGTCCAGGTTGGTCGGGAACGCGTAGTAGTTCCGGATCTGCTGGAGCTGCTGGAACGTCGGGGAGACGACGTTCGGGTCGATGACGCGGATGCTGGCCGCGTCGCCGACGTCGTCGCGCAGCTTGGTCTTGTCCTGCGTCTTCGACGTGCCCTCGTACTCGTTGACCTGGGCGTCGTCGATGCCGTACGCCTCACGGGTCGCCTTGAGGTTCTTCGTGACGTACGGCGCTTCCTTGGCCTGCTCGTTCGGCTGGACCTGGAACTTCTGGACGATGGCCGGGTACAGGCCGCCGATGAGGATCGCGGAGAGCACCATCAGGCCGAAGCCGATGACCGGCAGCTGCCAGGTGCGCCGCCACAGCGTGGCGAAGAACAGCAGGGCGCAGATGACGGCGATGCAGAACAGGATCGTCTTGGCCGGCAGATAGGCGTTGGCGTCGACGTACCGCAGGCCGGTCCAGTTGTCGGTGGCCTTGAAGTCGCTGGACTTCACCGCGAGGCCGTACCGGTCCAGCCAGTAGGCCACCGCCTTGAGGGCGACGAAGATGCCCAGCAGCACCGACAGGTGACCGGTCGCGGCGGCCGTGGCGCGCGCGCCCGGGGAGGTGATCCGCAGCCCGCCGTACAGGTAGTGGGTCAGCGCGGCGGCGATCACGGACAGGATCGCGGCGGCGAAGCCGAAGCCCAGCAGGAACCGGTACCAGGGCAGGTCGAAGGTGTAGAAGGAGATGTCGAGCTTGAACTGCGGGTCCTTCTCGTGGAAGGACACGCCGTTGACCCACATCAGCCACGTCCGCCACTGGCTGGACGCCGAGGCGCCGGCGATGAGACCGACCAGGGCCGTGATCCCCAGCAGCAGCCACCTCTTGTACGGCGCGATGCCCATGCGGTAGCGGTCGAGGTTCTGCTGCTCCATCGACATGGCGCTCAGCGGCGGCCGCAGCCGGTGCGCCAGCCAGATGTTGAACCCGACCGCCAGGGCCATGAGCAGACCGAAGACGAAGAACAGCCCGATCTTGGTCCACAGGGTGGTCGTGAACACGGACGAGTAGTGCACCGACCGGTACCAGAGCCAGTCGGTCCAGAACCCGGCGAACATGGTGAACGCCATGCCGAGCACGGCAAGCACGCCCAGCGTCATGAGCAGGGTCCGGACACGCCGGGACGGGCGGCCCACTCTCATCCGCGGCCCCGTGGGGCCTCCGCCGCGGTCCGGCATCTGGAAAGCCAAGGTGCGCACCTCGAAGTTCGCTGTTGGTCCGTCAGGCCCGCGTGTTCACGGGCCGCACGTGGGCCACGTGATCGTAGGCCCTCACCTATGCAACTTACTCACGCTTTACTCGGTTCCCGATTCCGGCCATGAACGAGGCAGGATTGTGACCATGTCCAACACCCCCATGGCAGCGAGCCCCCTGACCCGGGCCGTGCTCGAGATCGACGAGTACGTCTCCGGCCTCGGCTGGGACCAGCCCGCTCGCCTCTTCGCCCTCGTAGACACCGCGCGACTGCGAGCCCAGGAACCCGCCCTCGCGGCCCAGCTCGGCCTGGAGGACGAGCAGGAGTCCTCCGGTCTCACCCCGATCGAGCAGGAGGAGATCCCGGCGGGCAAGCCGCTCGACGAGTTCCTCGGCACCATCGCCTGGCCCGACGCGGTGGCCGGCTGCGCCCTGACGGTGGAGCGCCTGATGCTGCCGCCGTCCGCCGAGGCTCAGGTCCCGGAGGGCCTCAGCGACAAGAAGCTCTCCCAGTGGGTCGCGAACCACCCCGACCGCCAGGAGGTCCGGATGACGGTCGCGGTCCTGCGTGACGGCACCCGCGACTCGGCCCTGCGCCTGCGCGAGAAGGACTCCCCGACGGAGGTCCTCACCGGCGGCGCCCTGGTACCGGGGCTGGCGGAGGCACTGTCGGCGACGTTCGAGGACTGAGGTCCTCTGTTCCTCCGGTACGTGAACGAGGGCGCCCCCAGCTTCGGGGGCGCCCTCGTTCACGTACGCGCGCGTGCCGGTGCCGTCAGCCCTTGGTGGTGCACTTGGGGAGGTCGGCGGTGTCTCCGCTGCGGATGTCCTTGAGGGCGCCGAGGGCGTCCTCGATGGTGTGCACCTTCACCAGGGTGAGCCCGCCGGGGGTGTCCTTGGCGGCGGAGGCGCAGTTCTCGGCGGGCGTCAGGAAGTACTGCGCGCCCTTGTCGCGGGCGCCGACGGTCTTCATCTCGATGCCGCCGATGGGACCGACCTTGCCGTCGTCGTCGATGGTCCCGGTGCCGGCCACGAACTTGCCGCCGGTGAGGCTGCCCGGGGTGAGCTTGTCGTAGATGCCGAGGGAGAACATCAGACCGGCGCTCGGGCCGCCGACGTCGGCGAGCTTGATGTCGATGGTGAACGGGAAGGTGTGGTCGGTCCCGGCGGTGATGCCGACGATGGCGCGCTTCGGGAGCTCGTCGTGGGACTCCTTGGTCGTGATGGTCACGTCCTGGGTCTGCGTCGCCGTCTTGTTCTCCTTCTCCGCGGCGGCCTGCTCCTTGGCGGGCACGATGGTGAAGGTGACCTTCTCGCCGGGCTTGTGCTTGGTGACCAGGTCGGCGACGTCCGTGGGCTGCTTGACGGCGGTTCCGTCGACGGCCTTGATGACGTCACCGGCGTGCAGCACGCCCTCGGACGGGGAGTCCTTGGCGACCGTGGCGACGATCACGAAGGACTTCACCGGGATGTCCAGCTCCTTCAGGGCGGCGACCTTGGCGCTCTCCTGGGACTGGCTGAACTCCTCGGCGTTCTCCTGGGTGGACTGCTCCTCGGTCTTGCCGTCCGGGTAGAGGGTGTCGTGCGGCACGACCTTGTTGTCGTGGGCCAGCCAGCCGTAGACGGCCTCGACGAGGTTCATCTTGTAGTCGGCGCTGGTGACCCGGACGGTGGTCATGTTGAGGTGCCCGCTCGTGGCGTACGTCTTGCGCCCGGAGATCTGCAGCACCGGCTCGCCGTCGTGCTCGCCCAGGGTGTTCACCGTCGGCCCCGGGGACATCTCCGAGTAGGGGACGGGAATGAAGACTCCCGCGCAGAGAAGCGCGATCAGCATCAAGGTGGAGGCGAGCATCGTCGCGGTGCGGCGTGGCATGGAACGACAGTACGGGACGCCTCTGTCAGCGTCCCGTCAGGGCTGCTTCTCCATGGCCTTGCGGAACCGGGCGTACCCGTCCAGCTCGGGCCCGTCGCCGCGCACGCTGCGGGTGCGGTTGGCCCAGCTTCCCCACAGACCGGCACCGATGGCAGCCACAAGCGGAATCAGCAACCAGGCGAGCGCCGCCATGCCGACCTCCAACCCCAGATGAGCGACCGCAACTGACTGATCAGCAGATTAACCATCCGCACTGACAACGCTCACGTGCGGGGGGCGGTTACGCAACTGGAGGGAGTGGCAGGTGGGATGAGCGGGGGATCAGCAGGCGCCGACCCATTCCTCGGTGCCGTCGGAGAACTTCTGGTGCTTCCAGATCGGCACCTCGTGCTTGAGGTCGTCGATCAGCTTCCGGCAGGCCTCGAAGGCCTCACCCCGGTGCGGGCAGGAGACCGCGACGACGACGGCGAGGTCCCCGACGGCCAGGTCTCCGATCCGGTGCACCGCCGCCAGGGCCCGCACCGGATACTCCGCGACGACCTTCTCCGCGATCCGCCGCATCTCGGCCTCGGCACTGGGGTGGCACGAATACCCGAGCTGATCGACGTCCGCTCCCCCGTCGTGGTTGCGCACGGTCCCCACGAACAGCGCCGTGCCCCCGGCCGCGTCGTCCCCGACGGCCTTGAAGACCTCGTCCAGGGAGAGCAGGGTCTCACGGATGGCGATGAGCTTGATCGGCTCGTCGGCGGCCTGCTCACCGGGGTGGTCGTAGGTGGTTCCCATGAGCCCATCGTGCCTCACGGGCGGGAACAGGGGGAATAGCGCTATCGCCCGGCACACGCGTGTGCGGCTTTGGAGCCTTCTACAGGGCCCGCCCTCAGATCCGCCGCCGAGCCTTCCGGGCCCGCCGCACCACGGCCGCCGCACCCAGCAGCGCCACCGTCGCGCCCGCCGCGCCCGCGGCCGTCGCGTCCTTCCGGCCCAGCCGGCGCCCGGCCACCGTGTGCCGCCCGGAGACCTCCTCCAGCAGCTCCGCGAGAACCTCCTCGTTGGTCCACTGCGGCCGCCACCCGGCGTCGTGCAACCGGCTCCCGCTGACCACCCACGGGTACATCGTGTACGCGAGATCGCCCGCCGGGGACGGCGTCAGCCCGATCCGGTGCAGCCGGGCCGCCGCGCCCAGCGCGACCGCCGACGGCAGTTCCATCCGCCGGATCCCGCTGAGCTCCTCGACCTCCTCCTGCTCCAGCCACCCGTCACAGCCGACGGCGAGCTCGCCCTCGACCTTCTCCAGAACGGCGTACTCCAGAGCGCTGCACAGATCCTCGACATGGCAGAACTGCCAGGCCGGCCGCGACCCCGCCACGACAAGCAGCCGAGGCGATTCGAAATACCTGGTCAGCGCGGTGTCGGTGCCTCCCACCAGCACAGCGGGCCGCACCACGGTGACATTGAGCCCGGGGTGCGCCCGGGGCGCCCTGCGCGCGAGCCGCTCGATCTCCAGCAGGTCCCCGACACCGGTCGCCTCCGCGGTCGCCCGCAGTTCCGCGTCCTCCGACAGGGGCAGCTCGTTGTCGTCCAGCGCCCCGTAGACCATGGCGGACGTGCACAGCACGACCCGGTGCACCCCGGCCGCCGCGGCGGCGGTCAGCACGGTCTGCGTCCCCCGCACGTTGTACGCCGTACGGGCGGACGCGTCCGTCTCCAGGTCCAGGTCCAGCGCCAGATGCACGACCACGTCCGCGCCACGCAGCTTGTCCGCGATCGCCGGGTCCCGCACGTCGAGGATGTGCCACTGCGCCGCGGCGCACTCGCCGCGCCGCTCGTCGATGGCGATGACCTGCTTGATCTCGTCCGAGGCGGCGAGCCGCTCGGTGAGCAGCGCGCCGATGCCGGCCGCGGCGCCGGTCACGGCGACGACCGGCCCGCGCACACCGGGATTGGTTGACTGGTTTCGCGCTGCGCGAACCTGTGGATCGGGGGAACTCACCGGGCGTCTCCAGCGGTTGTCTTCAGTACGAGCGCGAGTGACGCGTACGTACCAGGTGGCATCCATCCTGCCGCAGGCCGCGAGTCGGCGGAGCACCGAGGCCCGAACCGCCGGCGGTGTCTACGCTGGGTGGTGTTATCGGGCAGTCGCGCCGCCGGGACACCGGTGGCCTTACCAGCCGAGGAATCCCGTGAGTGACACCCCATTCGGATTCGGCCTTCCGCCGGAGGAGCCGGAAGACGGCGACGAGGGCAAGAAGAAGGACCAGCAGAGCGGTGGTGGTCAGGGCCCGGCCAACCCGTTCGGTTTCGGCGGGCTGCCCGGAGCCGGTGGCTTCGGTGGCCCCGGCGGTCCTGGTGCCGACAATCCCTTCGCTGCCATGTTCGGTTCGCTGAACCCCAACGACCTGGGCGCCGCGTTCCAGCAGCTGGGCCAGATGCTCTCGTACGAGGGCGGCCCGGTGAACTGGGACATGGCCAAGCAGATCGCCCGCCAGACGGTCGCCCAGGGCACCGCTGACGGCACCAAGGACGCGAGCGTCGGCCCCGCCGAGCGCACCGCGGTCCAGGAGGCCGTCCGCCTGGCCGACCTGTGGCTCGACGACGCCACGTCCCTGCCGTCCGGCGCGGGCTCCGCCGTGGCCTGGTCCCGCGCGGAGTGGGTCGAGGCGACCCTGCCCGCCTGGAAGGAGCTCGTCGACCCGGTCGCCGAGCGCGTCGGCACCGCCATGGGCGACGTCCTGCCGGAGGAGATGCAGGCCATGGCCGGCCCGCTGATCGGCATGATGCGCTCGATGGGCGGCGCCATGTTCGGCACGCAGATCGGGCAGGCCGTCGGCGTGCTCGCGGGCGAGGTCATCGGTTCGACCGACATCGGCCTGCCGCTCGGCCCGGCCGGCAAGGCCGCGCTGCTGCCGGTGAACGTGGAGGCGTTCGGCAAGGACCTGGGCGTCCCGAAGGACGAGGTGCGGCTGTATCTCGCCCTGCGCGAGGCCGCCCACCAGCGCCTCTTCGCGCATGTGCCGTGGCTGCGCTCGCATCTGTTCGGCGCGGTCGACGGCTACGCCCGCGGGATCAAGGTCGACACCGCCAAGCTGGAGGACGTGGTCGGCCAGTTCGACCCGCAGAACCCCGAGCAGCTGCAGGACGCGTTGCAGCAGGGCATGTTCCAGCCGGAGGACACCCCGGAGCAGAAGGCGGCCCTGGCCCGCCTGGAAACGGCTCTGGCGCTCGTGGAGGGCTGGGTCGACGCGGTGGTCCACGCGGCCGCGAAGCCCCGTCTGTCGTCCGCGGACGCGCTGCGCGAGACGCTGCGTCGCCGTCGCGCCTCGGGCGGCCCGGCCGAGCAGACGTTCGCCACGCTGATCGGCCTGGAGCTGCGCCCGCGCCGGCTGCGGGACGCCTCCCGCCTGTGGGCCTCGCTCACGGACGCGCGCGGTGTCGACGGCCGGGACGGCCTGTGGGCCCACCCGGACATGTTGCCGACCGCCTCCGACCTGGACGACCCGGACGGCTTCGTGCACCGCGAGCAGCTGGACTTCTCCGAGCTGGACAAGATGCTCGGCGAGGCGGCGGACAAGCCCGACCTGAAGAAGAAGGACGAGGACAAGGGCGACGACACCGAGTGAGCCTGTACGACGACGCGGTCCTCGTGCTGAAGGGCTACGAGGACCAGCCCGACCTGCGCCAGACGTACCTCGACCACTTGGCGGCCCAACCGGACGGCATGTGGAAGGCCTGCGGGGACGGGCACATCACGGCGAGCGCGCTGGTGATCGACCCGTCACGCGGGCGCGTGCTGCTCACCCTTCACAAGAAGTTGCGGATGTGGCTCCAGATGGGCGGCCACTGCGAGCCGGCCGACGACACGCTGGAGGCGGCGGCCCTTCGCGAGGGCACCGAGGAGTCCGGCATCCCGGGGCTGGCCCTGCTGCCGGGCGGCCCGGTCCGCCTGGACCGCCACCACACGCCGTGCGCCTGGCACCTCGACGTCCAGTACGCGGCCCTGGCCCCGGCAGACGCCGTGGAGGCGATCAGCGACGAGTCCCTGGACCTGCGCTGGTTCGCCTACGACGAGGTCGCGGACGTGGCGGACGAGTCGGTCGTACGCCTGCTGGAAGCGACGCGCGCGAGACTGTGACGCCGTGACATGCGTAAGGGGCGCCCGCAATGGCGGGCGCCCCTTACGTCTGCTGTCCGGGCGGTCAGCTCCAGACGTTGCCCTGGTTCTGGCCGCGTGCCCCCTGCTGCCCCATCCCGTACTGGGCGGCGAGGCCGGACCCGATCTGGGCGTTCTGCGGCGGCAGCAGCTCGCTGGGCTGGACGATCGCGTAACCGCTGCCCATGAAGCTGAGCTCCCAGCCCTCACCGGTGTTGCCGCGGCGCCGGAACACCCCGGTGGAGTGCGTCTGGGCCTGCATCTGGACGCGCAGCGAGGTCGACCAGGCGACGATCGCGTCGGCGTCGCAGTTGACGTACTTGTCCGGGGTGACCTGCATCATCAGCGGCATGCCGGAGGTCATGAGGGCGACCTTGCCGCGGCCGGTGATGTTGAGCTGGTACTTCCCGGAGCCGGAGATGCCGTAGAGGCTGTCGACGGCGATGACCTCGTGGTGCAGCGAGGAGTCCATGGCGAGGACGTAGGAGCTGTCGACGGTGAGGCCGTCCTGCTCCACGTCCACCAGGTGCACGTGCTGCTTGAGGTTGGCGAGGTAGACCGTGCCCTGCCCGTGGCAGCGCATGAGGTCCAGGCCCTCGCCGGTGTACGCACGCGCGCGTCCCTGCTGGTTGGACTGGTACTCGGCGTCGAACTCCATCAGCCCCTGGTAGGCGACCATCGTGCCCTTGCGGGCGAGGATGTCGTCGTGGCCCTCCAGGGTGACGCGGAGCATCTGCTTGTTCTGCAGGCTCCAGCGGTCCTGGGTCTGCTGGTCGTTGTAGGCGAAAATCGGGCTCTGCATGGCGTTTCTGGCTCCCCCTCAGCCCCGGACCCGGAGACGGTCGGTGCTGTCCTCGCTGGGCTGGACGACGACGATGCCCTGGCCGGAGAAGGCCATCTGGTAGGCCTCGCCGCTGCCCCGGCCGATGAGCGACTGCGCCTTGAAGCTGCGCTTGCCCTTGACCTTGAGGTTCGGCGACCAGGCGACGAGCGCGTCCGGGTCGACGTACGTCTCGTCCTCGCCACCGCCGCAGTCGACGACGATCGGCTTGCCCCGGGAGGTCAGCGCGACCCAGCCCTGCCCGGAGATCTTGGTGTTCCACAGGCCCTGACCGGCGAACTTGGCCAGCCCCTTGACCCGCTCCACGCCCCACTGGAGGTGCGCGTCGAAGGCGAGCAGGTTGGTGGCGTTGACGGAGATGCCGTCGCCGTTGAGGTTGATGACGACGACGTTGGCGCCGTAGTCGGCGAGGTAGAGCAGTCCGTCGCCGGAGCACTTCATCAGGGGCGCGCCCTCGCCGGTCAGCCAGTCCTTGGCGATCTGGCGGACGGCGGGCGGGTTGGGCTCGTACTGGACGAAGCCCTCGTAGGCGACCATCGAGCCCACGCGCGCGAAGAGGTCGTTGCCGGTCTGCATGGCGACCTTCAGCATGTGGTTGCCGTGGTTCTCCATGCGGGCGGTGACGGGTGCCGGGGCGTAGCCCGCGAGCGGCTGGTTCATGACGGGCTCCCTCAGATCTCGTACGGCTGGACGACGATGAAGTTGCCGGGAGCGGCCCGGAACTGGAGGTTGACGCTCTCTCCGGTGTCGCCGGGGTAGGCGTTGCGGCGCATCCGCACCTGGCTGGAGACGACCACCTGCGCGGCGGACGACCAGGCGACCACGGCGTTGGCGTCGGCGAACGTCGTGGGCGTGACCGGGAGGACCACGGGCGTGCCGTGGGTCTTCACGACGATCGTGCCGGTGCCGGTGAACTGCATCGTGAACAGCGCGCCGCCGGGGATGCCGTGGCCCTCGATGCGGCGGACCTCGTACTGGAGGCCCTCGTCGAAGGCGAGGACGTTCTCGGCGGAGACGCAGATGCCGTCGCCCTGGAGTTCGATCGGGTGGAGCATCGTGGAGTTCTCGGCGAGGAACACCTGGCCCTGGCCGGTGCAGCGCATCAGCTGCATCTCCTGGCCGGTCGCGTTGCCCACGATCCGGCCGGCGAAGCCGGCGCCCTTGTAGCTGAAGTCGACCTTGCCCTGGTAGAGCACCATGCTGCCCTGCCGGGCGAGCACCGGCTGGCCGCCGATGCCGAGGTCGACGCGGACCATCTTCTTGTTCTGCTGCGTCCAGCGCTGCCCGGTCGGCGTCTCCTTGAACTGCTGGAGCGCGGCGGCGACTCCGGGTCCCTGGGGCGCACCCTGAGGGGCGCCGTAGGGGGCCTGCTGGCCCGGGACCTGGCCGTACGGGGGCTGCTGACCGTAGCCGGGAGGCGGAGTCGGCTGGCCATAGCCGGGCGGCGGGGCCGGGGCGTGCGGGGCCGCCGGGGCCTGGGGCTGGCCGCCGTAGCCGGGGGGCAGGGGGGCGCCCTGGCCGTACGGCTGCTGCGGCTGGCCGTAGGGAGCGGCGGGCGCGGGTGCCGGGGGCGGCACCGGGGCGCCGCCGGGCGGGGCCATGGGCGCGACGATGGTGGGTTGGGCGTGCACGTTCGGTGCGGGCGCCGGGGGCGGGGTGGCACCGGGCGGCGGCGCGTATCCGTGCGCCGGCTGCGGGGCCGGGGCGGGTGCCGGGGGCGGGGTCGCTCCGGGCGGCGGCGCGAAGGCCTGTGCGGGCTGCGGGGCCGGGGCTCCGAACGCGGGCGGGGCGGCGGCCTGGGGCGGCGGGGCGAATCCGGGCGCGGCACCGGGCTGCGGCTGCTGCGGGGCGGGAGCGGGGGCCGCGGGGGTCTCCTCCAGCACCTCGCCGCCGAAGTTCTTCAGCAGCGCTTCCAGACCGCCGTCGAAGCCCTGTCCGACCGCGGCGAAGCGCCAGACGTCCTTCAGGTAGAGGTCGCCCAGCATCACGGCGCGTTCGGTGGAGAACTCCGAGCCGTTGAAGGAGTAGCGGGCCACCTCCTCGCCGCCCGCCACGATCCGCAGGTAGCCGGGGGCGACCTGCGACATCTGCCCGGCGCCGTCGATCGTCGCGGTGAACGACAGCTTCTGGATCTGCGCCGGGATCCGGTCAAGGGTGACCCGGAAGGACTCCGTGTCGCCCGCCTGGGCGCCCAGGAGCTGAATGGACTCCTCGGGGGACTTCGGTTGGTTGAAGAAGACGAAGTACCGGTCGTCCGAGAGCCGTTCCTCGGCGTCGAGGCCGAAGCAGCTGATGTCGAAGCTCAGTCCGGGGCCGGTGATCTGCACGCCTACGTACAGATCGGTGCCCGCGGTGAGGTCACTGACCTTGGCCTTGTGGCCGCGTTGGAATTCCCTGGCCATGCGTAACGACCGTCCCCCATCCAAATGCGAGTGCGTCGCGTCAGGCTAACGGCAAACGCCAGGAGTGGACGAAGTCGGTACAGACCCGGTACACAATCCCCCGCCCGGGCACGCTCAGGGACGCGGATCACTCATCGCGCGCGCCCGGCACATGCGGCAACCGCTCGGCGGCCACCACCCCTTCGAGGTAACCCCGGGCCCGCTCGGTCCGCGGGTACGCCTCCAGCAGCCGCCAGAAACGCGGTCCGTGCCCCGGCACGAGCAGATGCGCCAGCTCGTGGAGCAGGACGTAGTCGACGACGTACTCGGGCATGCCCTGGAGCCGGTGCGAGAGACGGATGCTGCCCTCGGAGGGGGTGCACGAGCCCCAGCGCGTGTTCTGGTTGGTGACCCAGCGCACCGACTTGGGCCTGGCGCGGCCGCCGAAGTACTGCGCCGACAGCCGCTCGGCGCGCTCGGCCAGCTCGGCGTCGCCGAGCACCCGCTTGCTCTCCTGGGCGGCGAGTTTGTCGAGCATGACGCTCACCCAGCGTTGCTCCTCCGCCTCGGACATCCGGGCAGGGATCAGCACGATGGTGCGATCGCCCTCGCGGTACGCGGAGACCGTCCGGCGTCGACGGGCGCTCCTGCGCACCTCGATCGCGGTCGCCCCGGAGCCGCTCGGCGGCTGGCTCGTCGTGCTGCGCTGTGGTGTACCGGCACGGTGCAGTGGGTCGGCGGACACGCCCCGACGTTACCCGCTGTACACGGCGGAAGTCCCGACTCCGGGACGGTTCGGTGCCGATCCCCCACCATGCGTTTGATTTGTACGACGAATACACCCCGCCTGTGGACAACTTTCGGCACGGTCCGTCGCGTCCGGGCATGCTGGCACTCGCCGCCGGATCCACGACCGGCCACCGGGAGGGCTCGCAGCGGCGTACGGGGTTGTTCCACGAGGGCTACGGGGGCCTGCCATGCGGTCGAAGACTTCGCCGGTTGCGGCGACGGATGGTGCGTCGGTTCCGGCGCCGGGCGGTGCGCCGACTGCGGGGTCGGGCGGTGCGTCGGCTCCGGCGTCGAAGGAAGCGGGGGCGGTGGAGGTTCCGCCGGTGCCGGAGGCCGGGCCTCCGCCGGTGCGGATCCCGTTGGTGCCGCTCCTGAAGCCCGCGCTGCGACGCGGCTGGCGTGACCTCAACACCGTGCAGTTCGGCATGACTCCGGCGCACGCGATGACCCTGGGCCCGATGGACACGGCGACGGGCAGCTTCCTCGAACTGCTCAAGGGCACCCGCGGCCCGGCGCTGCTGCGCGAGGAGGGGCGGCAACTCGATCTGCCGGAGAGTCATGTCGACGGGCTGCTGGAGCGGCTGTCCCGCGCCGGGCTCCTCGACGACGCGCGCGGCGGCAGCCCGGCCGTCGAGACCCTGCGGCGGAAGAAGAAGCTCCTCGACCGGCTCCGCCCCGACCTGGCCTCGCTGTCCCTCACCACGTCCGAACCGGGCGAGGCGATGGAACTCCTGGCCACCCGCCGCACCCTGCGTGTCCAGGTACGGGGCGCCGGCCGCGTCGGCGCGGTGCTGGCCTCCCTGTTGTCGGCCGCCGGCATCGGCGAGGTCGACGTGCGTGACGGCGGCCATGTCGAACCATGGGACGTCGCACCGGGCGGACTGCCCGCCGAATCCGTCGGCGCCCGCAGGGACGAGGCGGGCCGACGGGCCGTACGCCACTGCGCACCGGACAACCCGCTGCGCCGCGGCCCGCAGTCACCGCCCGAGGACGGCGACCCCGGCTTCTCGCTGGTGATCCTCGCCCCGCGCGACGACGTCTCCGTCCACGCGCCGCCGTCGGCCGACACCTTCGTCAGCTCTGGTACACCCCATCTGTACGCCGGTGTCGTGGAGGGAACCGGTGTGGTGGGTCCGCTCGTCCTGCCGGGCGAGACGAGTTGCGCGGGCTGTCTCCACGAGTGGCGCACCGACCGGGACCCGGCCTGGCCCCGGCTGGTCGCCCAGTGGCGGTCGGGTGCGCGACGGGTGCGTAGGGTACCGGCGTGCGACCTGGCGCTGGCCACGACGGTCGCCGGGCTGGCGGCGGCGCACGCACTCGCCTTCCTCGACGGCAGGGTGCCGTCCAGTGCCGGTGCCCGGTGGGAGGTCTCGCTGCCCGCTCTCAACTGGCATGCGCGGCCGGTCTGGGCCCATCCGGCATGCCCGTGCGGGGCCGCGGAGAAAGGTAAGGGAGAACTCACCTCCACTGCCGGGGAGTCGCACGAGACAATGGCGGAACAAGGGCCGTCGATGGAGTCACGCCGCAAGGCAGCCGCCGCACGGCCGGCTGGGACTTGGAGGGCGCATGTCTGATCTTCCCCGGAAGGCGGTCACCCGGACCGCCAAGCTCGCCGCGCTCCCGCTCGGCTTCGCCGGCCGGGCGACCTGGGGGCTCGGCAAGAGAATCGTCGGGGAGTCCGCGGAGATCGTCGGCCGTGAGCTTCAGCAGCGCACCGCCGAGCAGCTGTTCAAGGTGCTCGGCGAGCTCAAGGGCGGCGCGATGAAGTTCGGCCAGGCCCTGTCCGTCTTCGAGTCGGCGCTGCCCGAGGAGGTCGCCGGTCCCTACCGGGCGGCCCTGACGAAGCTCCAGGAGGCCGCGCCTCCGATGCCGACGCGCACCGTGCACAGGGTGCTGGAGGAGCGCCTCGGCAAGGACTGGCAAGGGCTGTTCCTGGAGTTCGAGGACAAGCCGTCCGCGGCGGCGTCGATCGGCCAGGTGCACCGGGGCGTGTGGCACGACGGCCGGGAGGTCGCGGTCAAGGTGCAGTACCCGGGCGCCGGCGAGGCACTGCTGTCCGACCTGAACCAATTGAGCCGTTTCGCCCGTCTGCTGGGTCCGCTGATTCCCGGCATGGACATCAAGCCGCTCATCGCGGAGCTCAGGGACCGGGTCTCGGAGGAACTGGACTACGGCCTGGAGGCACAGGCCCAGCAGGTGCACGCCGAGGAGTTCGCGGACGACCCGGACGTGGTGGTGCTGGCGGTGGTCCACCAGTGCGACCAGGTCCTGGTCACCGAGTGGATCGAGGGTGTCCCGCTGTCCGAGGTCATCTCGGACGGCACCCAGGAGCAGCGCGACCGCGCCGGCCAGCTGCTGGCCCGGTTCCTGTTCTCCGGCCCGGCCCGCACCGGCCTGCTCCACGCCGACCCGCACCCCGGCAACTTCCGTCTGCTGCCCGGCGGTCCGGACGGCGAGGAGGACTGGCGGCTCGGTGTGCTGGACTTCGGCACCGTCGACCGTCTGCCGGGCGGTCTGCCCACCCCCATCGGGGACTCGCTGCGCATGACGCTCGACGAGGAGGCGGAGGCCGTCTACGAGCTGCTGCGCGAGGAGGGTTTCGTCAAGGACTCCATAGAGCTGGACCCCGACGCCGTCCTCGACTACCTCCGACCGATCATCGAGCCGGCCCTGGTGGACGAGTTCACCTTCACCCGTGGCTGGATGCGCAGCCAGGCGGCCCGCATCGCCGACATCCGCTCCCCCGCCTACCAGTTGGGCAAGCAGCTCAACCTGCCGCCGGCGTATCTGCTGATCCACCGTGTGACGCTCAGCACGATCGGTGTCCTGTGCCAGCTGGGCGCGACGGTCCGGCTGCGCGAGGAACTGGAGGCGTGGCTGCCGGGATTCGTGCCGGAGGAGGACGCGGTCGAGGAGCCGGCGGCGGAGGCCTGAGCGGGGCTACCACCAGGCCGAGTCCAGCCGCCCCTCGATCGCTCTGAGGTTCTCCCGCGAGCAGGTGTCGCAGAAGTACTGGCGGACGCCGTTCTCCACGGAACAGGTCCAAGTGGGCCGGGGACCCTCGGCGGTGGTGCCGCAGCGGGCACACACCAGGGTCTCGGGCTCCGGGGCGGAGCCGCCCTGGTCACTTCCGCCGGGATGACTCGTCACGCGGCGACGATATCGCCGTGCCGGTGGGACGCCGGGCGCAACGCACCGTTCCGTACGCAGCGTTCCCGTCGGAACCCGGGCGCAACGCGCCGCGGGGGCCGGCCCGTTCGGACGGACCGGCCCCCGCGGGGAGCTTTCGCCTCCCGGAGTCGGGGGAGGCCACCGCTTCAGGTGGTGCTGGTTACTGCATGACCGCGATGGCCAGCGCACGGCGGGCACGCATCGAGGCGCGCTCGGCCTTGCGCTGCATCCGGCGCGCGGCCGCCAGGCTCACGGCCCGGCGCTCCTGCTGCGCGGCGTGCAGTCGCTCGTGCATATGCGCACGTGCCAGGGCTTCTGGTTGGAGTTGCATCTCTCGGGTCCTGTTCTGGCGCAAGTCGGTGGCGCCAACGGTGGTGAAGTCTGGAATCGCGGAGCCGGCGGGCTCGGTGGTGGACGGCTTCATCGGGGCCTGCTTCTTGGGGTCGTGCGTGAGGGGGCGGTCGATCGTTCCTGCGGTGTTCATGCTGTGACCGGGTTCTTGCGCGGGCGACCACGGGGCCGCTTCCGGGCGACGACGACACCCTGGACGAACAGCTCGCCACCCCAGACGCCCCAGGGCTCACGCCGCTCCTTGGCGCCGGCGAGGCAGGCCTCCATGAGCGGGCAGGTGCGGCAGAGGGACTTGGCGTACTCGACGTCGGCCGGCGACTCGGCGAAGAAGACCTCCGGGTCGTAGGAGCGGCAGGGGACGGGTACGCCGAGGTTCTCGATGGCGTCGTCGAGCGCGGTGAGCGCGGTGAGCGGGGTCAAGGTGGAGTCCTCCGTGAGGCCGGGCTTGGGGATCGCTTCTGAGGGCGGTACGGACGGGGCGTGCGCTTCGAGTTGCACGGTTGGTCTTCCTCGTCTGGTCGGTCCGGCCCTGTTGGGGCCGGTGGTCGGCTTGGTACCGGGTTCTTTTCTTGTCCCGAGGCCCCTTCGCTCCGTCATCCCCGTTGGAGGACAAACAGAAGGGCCGCGGATCCCGGATGGGGTTCCGCGGCCCTGAAGGCGCCGGCCTGATCGTCGATCAGGCTGGATCACTCCAGGGTTCTGGCCCACGGAAGGCCCACATCAGGTGGTGCTGCGTTGCCTGCTTCCGGCTTCCGGCACCGGCGGCCGTAAAGGCATAGGCGTGCGCCTGTCCCTCTACTGCTTCCAGTGCCTTGGTCGGTCGCTCATTGCGCTCACGAACGGGGAGACCCGCGAGAGACACGGAGGAGGACGCCGGGCCGGCGACACGAATGCCGGACAGACCGGTGCCCTGGTTCGAGACGGCGAGCATGCACAGGGAGGCGACGACCGAGCGATCGGTCATTTTCGCGGTGAAGCTGGCGTTGATGCTGGTCACTGGACTCGCCTCCTCTCGGCGTCTCGGGGGAACTGGGGTGAGCCAGTCCTTCGGGTATGTAAGTACAGCACGGAATCAGGGCCTCCGAGAAGGCCTCTGTTCCCGTGGCTAAGAACCTATGGGGATTGCTGGGGCATGCGCAAACTATTTTTTCGACGAGTTCGCTTCAGTCCCCAACTTCTTCCGCCCCGGGGTCGTGGCCTGCGCAGATGGCCAGAACATCGGCTCCGTAACGCTCGAGCTTGCGCTTGAGGACGCCGGGAATGCGCGACAGCTCGACCGGACTGCTCGGCTCCGTCTCGGCGATGGCCATCAGGGTCCGGTCCGTGAAGACACAGAAGTCCGGCTGGCCGCTGAGCCGCGCCTGGATCCCGCGCCACTCGCGCAACCGCTCGTAGAGGCCCTCGTCCATGTCGGAGGGGCAGTCCTCGCAGCGCATCAGCTTCATCTCGCCGGCGTCGGTGAGCGTGCGTCCGCAGACCCGGCAGCGGGCGGGGGTGCGCTGGGTCCGGCGGGGCACGGCGTCCGCCGCCGCGCCGCCCGTGAAGCCCCGCTCGACGCCCCCGGAGCCCGCGGTGGCGGTCCGTCCCGCCGTCATGACCGAGCCGGGGCGCAGTCCGTCGAGGAAGCGGCTGGGGCGGCGGTTGGGGCGGCCGCCGGGCGACCGGGAGAGCGCCCAGGAGACATGGAGGTGTTCGCGGGCGCGAGTGACTCCTACGTAGAGGAGGCGACGTTCCTCCTCGATCTGCTCGTCGGTCTTTGCGTAGGTGATCGGCATCATGCCCTCGGCGACGCCGACCAGGAAGACGACGTCCCATTCCAGGCCCTTGGCCGAGTGCAGGGAGGCGAGGGTGACGCCCTGGACGGTCGGGGCGTGCTGGGCGCCCGCGCGCTCGTCGAGTTCGGCGACGAGGTCGGCGAGCGTGGCGTCGGATCGCGCGGCGGTGAAGTCCTGCGCCAGGTTCACCAGGGCGGCGAGCGATTCCCAGCGTTCCCTCACCGCGCCGGAGCCCGCGGGGGGCTCGGACGTCCAGCCTTCGCCGGAGAGGACGGCACGGACCTGGGAGGGCAGGTCGGGGGCGTCGTCCAGCCGCGCGTCGTTGCCGCCGAAGCGGGCCGCGCCGCGCAGGTTGACGATGGCTCTGCGCACCTCAGGGCGGTCGAAGAACCTCTCGGCGCCGCGCAGCTGGTAGGGGACGCCGGCGTCGGCGAGGGCCTGTTCGTAGGTCTCGGACTGGGCGTTGGTGCGGAACAGCACGGCGATCTCGGCGGCCTGGACACCGGCGGCCAGCAGCTCGCGGATGCGGCGGGCGGCTCCCTCGGCCTCGGTGGGCTCGTCGGTGTACTCCGTGTAGACGGGCTCGGGGCCGGGGGCACGCTGGGAGATGAGTTCCAGCCGGTGGTCGGCGGCGCGGCCGCTGGCCTGAGCGAGCAGGCCGTTGGCGAGATGGACGACCTGGGGGGTGGAGCGGTAGTCGCGGACCAGCTTGACGACGGTCGCGCCGGGGTGGCGGGTGCGAAAGTCGAGTAGATGGTCGGGAGTTGCTCCTGTGAACGAGTAGATCGTCTGACTGGCGTCGCCGACCACGCAGAGGCTGTCGCGGTCGCCGAGCCACAGTTCCAGCAGCCGCTGCTGGAGGGGGCTGACGTCCTGGTACTCGTCGACGACGAAGTGCTGGTACTGGGCGCGGACCTGGTCGGCGATGTCGTGCCGGTCCTGCAGGACGGCGACCGTGAGCAGCAGGACGTCCTCGAAGTCGATCACGGCGCGCTCGCGCTTGAGGTCCTCGTAGGCGGCGTAGAGCTGGGCGATCTCGGCGGGGTTGCGGGGGGCCTCGCGGCCGGCCTTGGCGGCGGCCAGGGCGTAGTCACCGGGGACGGTCTGGGTGACCTTGGACCACTCGATCTCCGCGGTGACGTCCCGCAGCTCTCCGCGGTCGAGGCGGATGCGGCAGGCGGCGGCCGCGTCGGCGACGAGCTGGATCTTGCGGTCGACGAGCCGGGGCATGGAACCACCGACGGCTTTCGGCCAGAAGTACTGGAGCTGGCGCAGGGCGGCCGAGTGGAAGGTGCGGGCCTGGACCCCGGCGGCGCCGAGCTGGCGCAGCCGGCCGCGCATCTCTCCGGCGGCGCGGTTGGTGAAGGTGACGGCCAGCACGCTGGAGGGCTGGAGGATGCCGGCCCGCACTCCGTAGGCGATGCGGTGGGTGATCGCCCGGGTCTTGCCCGTCCCCGCGCCGGCCAGCACGCACACCGGGCCGTGCAGGGCGGTGGCCACCTCGCGCTGCTCGGGGTCGAGCCCTTCGAGCACCGCGTCGGCCGAGTCCGGTACCTGCGGGAAGAGGGTGGAGTGCGTTGCTGCTGTCACACCGCCATGCTGCCAGGTCGGCGGAGACGGCTGTGCCGGTTGTCCACAGGGAGGGGCCCGCAGTCGTACTAATGCGGCAGGCGTCACGTGCGGGCATACCCCGGGTGGGAATGGTGACCCGGTCGCGTACGTTCCCCCACTGGACGACCTCTTCCCCCGAGCCATCAGAGGAGCGCGCGAGACATGCAGGGCACTGTGACGATGTACAGCACCACGTGGTGCGGTTACTGCCAGCGGCTGAAGAAGCAGCTGGACCGCGAAGGCATCGCGTACACCGAGATCAACATCGAGCAGGACCCGGCGTCCGCCGCTTTCGTGGAGAAGGCGAATGGCGGAAACCAGACGGTCCCGACCGTGCTGTTCGCCGACGGTTCGACGCTCACGAACCCGTCGCTGGCCCAGGTGAAGCAGAAGATCGCCGCCTGAGCGGGCGGATGAGCCGAAGGGGCCGCTCCCCGACTGGGAGCGGCCCCTTTCGCATGCTCAGACGCTGCGCGTCGGCAGCGGCTTGCCGTACCAGAGCTCGATCAGGCGGGCCGCGATCGAGATGCCGTACGGCGGCAGGACCTCGCCCGACTCGAAGGCGGCGCCCAGTTCGTCGCGGGAGAACCAGCGGGCCTCGCTGATCTCGTCGCCGTCGACGTTGATCTCGGTGGAGGTGGCACGGGCCAGGAAGCCCAGCATGAGGCTGGACGGGAACGGCCAGGGCTGGCTGGCGACGTACTCGACCTGGCCGACGGTGATGCCGGCCTCCTCGAAGACCTCCCGGCGCACGGCCTGCTCGATGGACTCGCCGGGTTCGACGAAGCCGGCGAGCGTCGAGAAGCGACCCTCGGGCCAGTGGACCTGGCGGCCGAGCAGGATGCGGTCGTCCTCGTCGGTGACGGCCATGATCACGGCGGGGTCCGTGCGCGGGTAGTGCTCGGCGCCGCAGGCCTGGCAGCGGCGGATGTGCCCGGCGGCGGCGATGACCGTGCGCTCGCCGCAGCGGGAGCAGAAGCGGTGGGTGCGCTGCCAGTTCTCCAGGCCGACCGCGTGCACCATGAGGCCCGCCTCGCGCGGCGACAGCAGCAGGCCCGCCTCCCGCAGGCCCGCCGGGCGGGCGGACTGGTCGATACGGCCGGGCAGGGCGTCCTTCTGGAGGGCGAAGTAGCGGACGCCGTCCTCGTCGATGCCGAGGAAGTAGCGGTGGGCCTCGGTGAGGGGGGCCTCGAAGGCGGGCGTCATGACGAGTTCGGTGCGGCCGTCGGCCGTCTCGTCGATGAGGACCTGACCGCCGGAGACCACGAAGCAGCGCGTCGTGGGGTGGCTCCAGGCCGCCGCGAGCCAGGCCTCGTCGAGCCGGTGGTGGGCGGCCCGGTCGATGCCGCTCGGGGCGGTGAGCGAGATGGGTCGGTCGGCGGTGTGGTCGGTCCAGGTGGTCACGGGTGCTTCCAACTCCCCCGGTGGAACGGATTGTTTCGGCGGGCGGTTCGGCGGGACGGACGAGGTTCAGGGCTCATGGCGCCAGTGCTCCGCCAGGTCGCCCCACAGGTACGCGGTGGTCTCGACGCCCTTGAGGAGGAGGTCCAGCTCGACCTTCTCGTCGGGTGCGTGCCAGCCGTCGGACGGGACGGAGATGCCGAGGAAGAGCACGGGCGTGCCGAGGACCTCCTGGAGGTCGGCGGCCGGCCCCGAGCCTCCCTCGCGGGTGAAGCGGACGGGCTTGTCGAAGGCGCGGCCCATGGCGCGGACGACGGACTGCAGGGCCGGGTGGTCGAGCGGGGTCAGACACGGGCGGGTGCCCCCGCTGAACGTGATCTCGCACCGGATTCCGGCGGGCACCTGCTGGGCCGCCCACGCGCGGACGATCTTCTCGATGTGGTCCGGCTCCTGCCCGGCGACCAGCCGGAAGGACAGCTTCACCAGGGCGGAGGACGGGATGACCGTCTTGCTGCCGGCGCCCTGGTAGCCGCCGCCGATGCCGTTGACTTCGGCGGTGGGGCGGGCCCAGATGCGCTCCAGCGTGGTGTGCCCGCCCTCGCCGTGGGTGGCGTACGACTTGGCGGTGCGCAGCCACTGCTCCTCGTCGAAGGGCAGCTCGGCGAAGAGGGCGCGCTCGCGGTCGGTGAGTTCGACGATGCCGTCGTAGAAGCCGGGGACGGCCACGCGTGCGTGCTCGTCGTGGAGTGCGGCGACCAGGCGGGCGGCGGCGGTCGCCGGGTTGGGCACGGCGCCGCCGAAGGAACCGGAGTGGATGTCCTGGTCGGGGCCGTGCAGCTGGATCTCGCACTCGGCGAGGCCGCGCATGCCGGTGCAGACGGTGGGGGTGTCCTCGGACCACATGCCGGTGTCGGAGACGATCACGGCGTCGGCGGCGAGCCGGTCCGCGCGCTCCTCGACGAGGGCGCGGAAGTGCGGGGAGCCGGACTCCTCCTCGCCCTCGATCAGCAGCTTGAGGTGGACCGCGGGGGCCGTGCGGCCGGTGGCGGCGAGGTGGGCGCGGACACCGAGTGTGTGGAAGAACACCTGGCCCTTGTCGTCGGCGGCCCCGCGCGCGTAGAGGCGGTTGTCACGGACGACGGGCTCGAAGGGTTCGCTGTGCCAGCCGTCGGCCAGGGCGGCCGGCTGCACGTCGTGGTGGCCGTAGACGAGGACCGTGGGCGCTCCGGGGACGTCGGAGGGCCACTCCGCGAAGACGGCGGGGGCGCCCGGGGTCTCCCAGACCTCGGCGGTCGGGAAGCCGGTCTCGGTCAGCTTGGCGGCGAGCCAGTCGGCGCTGCGGCGCACGTCCGGGGCGTGGTCGGGCTGGGCCGACACGGAAGGGATGCGCAGCCACTCGGCGAGGTCGTCGAGGAAGACGGCGCGGTGCTGCTCGATGTACGCACGGACGGCGCTGACGACGCTGTCAACGGGATGGCTCATGGTCACGAGCCTATCGGCCCGCACCGACATCCTCGGTGGGCGGTTCCTCACAGTTTGCTGGCGGGGAGGGCTCGTCCAGCAACAGTCGCTCGAGCGTTCCCCGCGCGGGAAGGTCGTCAAGCCGTACGACCTCGCCGCTGCGGACGTACACGAACGCGGCCGTGACCGACTCCAGGGGCACGTCCTGCTGCTCAGCCCAGGCGAGCCGGTACAGGGCGAGCTGGAGGGGGTCGCCGGTGCGGTCGCGGCCGGTCTTCCAGTCGACGATCTCGTACGTCGTCCGTCCGCCGTCGTCCGTCTTGTAGACGGCGTCGATCCGGCCGCGCACCACGCGTCCGGCGATGGCGAGCTGGAAGGGGGCCTCCACGCGGTGGGGGGTGCGGTGGGCGTACTCGGTGCGTTCGAAGGCGTCCTTGAGGGCTTCCAGGTCGCGTTCGTCGGCGATGTCGGTCTCGTCGCCGCCCGGCAGCTCCTCCGGTCCCAGCAGGGGCAGCGTCAGCTCCTCGAAGCGGGCTTCCACCCAGGCGTGGAACCGGGTGCCCCGGCGCGCGGCCGGTTGCGGGGGGCGCGGCATGGGGCGCGCGAGTTCCTGCGCGAACCCGTCCGGGTCCTCCGCCAGCCGCAGGAGCTGCGAGACGGTGAGCGACGCGGGCAGGGGAACCTCGGTGACGGCCTCCCGCGCGCGCAGGAGCTCGCCGGTGAGGGCGTCGAGGTCGCGGTCCCATGAGGCTAGGGTGCGGGCCTCTTCCAGCGTGAAGGGTTCCTCCGGGGCGAAGGGGCGCTCCCGCTCGGGTTCCGGCTGCGCGGGATGCGGGAGCGCCTGCGGGGCCTCGGCCTGGGGTCCCGGGGCGGTCGCCTGGTGCGGGACCGAGGGGCGGTCCGTGGTCCAGGAGTCCCAGTCGTCCGGGTCGTCCGCCGCCGAGGGGTCCTCTTCGTAGGGGACGTCGTCGTCCTCGGGTGGTGGCGGCCAGTCCGGGTCCTCGTAGTCGTCCGGGTCGGGTGCGTGTCCGTCCGCGCGGGAGGCCAGGCGCTCCAGGTGGGCGAGGACCGTCTCGGCGGCGGCGCGGCGGCGGGCCAGGGACGTGTCGTCCAGGGGCAGCGGCCACACCTGGTCGACGGTGGCCTGGCTCAGGGCCGGGTTCTCCTCGTCCTCGGCGGGTTCGTCGGCCCATGCCTCGATCTCGCCGAACCCGGCCTCGCAGTGGTCTCGCAGCGCCTGGAGGAAGTCCGACGGGCCACGGGGCTTCTTCTGCGCCGGCCCCCACCAGTGGCCGGAGCCGAGGAGGAGGGAGCGGGGGCGGGTGAAGGTGACGTAGCCGAGGCGGAGCTCCTCGGTGTGCTGGTGGTCCTTCATGGCCTCCTGGAAGGCCTTCAGGCCGCGCGAGTCCCAGGCCTCGACGTCGGGCAGGGTGGCGGCGTCGCCGCGCAGGTCGTGCGGCAGCACCTTGCCCTGGGCGGTCCACTTCTCGCGGCCCTGGGTGCTGGGGAAGGTGCCCGTGACCAGGCCGGGGACGGCGACGACGTCCCATTCGAGGCCCTTGGACTTGTGGGCGGTGAGCACCTTGACGGTGTTCTCGCCGCCGGGGAGGGCGTTGTCGAGGCCTTTCTCGTACTGGGCGGCGGTGCGCAGGAATCCTAGGAAGGCCAGCAGGGTGGCCTCGCCGTCGCCGGCGGCGAAGGAGGCGGCCACGTCCAGGAAGTTGGAGAGGGTCTCGCGGCGGCGGGCCGCCAGGGCGTGCGGGGACGCCGACAGCTCGACTTCCAGGCCGGTGACGGCGAGGACGCGGTGCAGGACGTCCATCAGCGGGTCCGCGAGCGAGCGGCGCAGTTCGCGCAGCTCGGTGGCGAGCCGCGCGAACCGCACGCGCGCGTCCGGCGAGAACGGCAGGCCGTCGTCCTCGTGCTCGGTGTCGAACGGCAGCTCCAGGAAGGTGTCCAGAGCGTCCGCGAGCGATATCACCTCGGACGGGTCGACCCCCTCGACGGCCTCCGCGAGCCGCCGGTCCCGGTCGTCGCCCGCGTCCACGCGCGCGTGGGACACGAGCAGGCGGGCGCGGCGCCCCAGGAGGGCGAGGTCGCGCGGGCCGATGCGCCAGCGCGGGCCGGTCAGCAGGCGGACCAGGGAGGCGTTGGCGCCGGGGTCCTGGAGGACTTCGCAGACGGCGACGAGGTCGGCGACCTCCGGTAGGTGCAGCAGGCCCGAGAGGCCCACCACCTCCACCGGCACGTCCCTCGCGACCAACGTGCCCTGGATCTCGGCGAAGTCGGTCGCCGTGCGGCACAGGACGGCGATCTCGCCGGGTGCCTTGCCGGTGTTCACCAGATGGGCGATGGAGTCGGCGATCCAGTCGATCTCCTCGGCGTGGGTGCGCAGCAGGGCGCAGCGCACCAGGCCGTCGCGCTCGGCGCCGGGGGCCGGGCGGAGGGCCTCCACGCCCGCGTGCATGGCGCGCAGGGGCTCGGCGAGGCCGTTGGCGAGGTCGAGGAGGCGGCCGCCGCTGCGGCGGTTCTCGCTGAGCGCCTGGCGGGTGGCGGGGCGGCCGTCGGCGTGGGCGAAGTGCTCGGGGAAGTCGTCGAGGTTGGCGACGGAGGCGCCGCGCCAGCCGTAGATCGCCTGGCAGGGGTCGCCGACGGCGGTCACGGGGTGGCCGGTGCCGCCGCCGAAGAGGCCCGCCAGGAGGATGCGCTGGGCGACCGAGGTGTCCTGGTACTCGTCGAGCAGCACGACCCGGAACTCGTCGCGCAGGACGCGTCCCACTTCGGGGATCTGGGCGAGTTCGGCGGACAGGGCGATCTGGTCGCCGAAGTCGAGCAGGTCGCGCTCGCGTTTCGCGGCCCGGTAGCGGACCACCAGTTCGGCCAGTTCGCGGCGGGCGGCGGCCGCTTCGGGGACCTTGCGCAGGTCGGCGTTGGTGAGCTTGGCGCCCTGGAGGGCGAGCAGCAGCTCGGCGTCGTACGCGCGCAGGGCCTCCGGCCGTACGAGGTGCTCGGCGAGCTCGGCGTCGAGGGTGAGGAGGTCGCCGACGAGGTCCGGGAAGGAGCGGGTCAGCGCCGGGTAGGGGCCGGGGGCTTCGCGCAGCACGCGCGCGGCGAGCTGGTAGCGGGTGGCGTCCGCGAGGAGCCGGGAGGTCGGTTCGAGGCCGATGCGCAGGCCATGGTCGGTCAGGAGGCGGCCGGCGAAGGCGTGGTACGTCGAGATCACCGGCTCGCCCGCGGGGTTGTCCGGGTCGATGACGTCGGGGTCGGTGACGCCCGCCTTGACGAGCGCCTTGCGGACGCGCTCGGCGAGTTCACCGGCGGCCTTGTTGGTGAACGTGAGGCCGAGGACTTGTTCGGGGGCCACCTGGCCGGTGCCCACCAGCCACACCACGCGGGCCGCCATCACCGTCGTCTTGCCCGAGCCGGCACCGGCCACGATCACCTGCGGGGCGGGCGGTGCGATGATGCAGGCCGTCTGCTCCGGGGTGAACGGGATGCCGAGGAGCTCCTTGAGCTGATCGGGATCGGTGATACGGGCGGGCATGTCGGAGAGGCTAGCGGCGGCCACTGACAGTCGAGGACGAATCGCCTCTCGGTTCGGAAGAAGCGCAGGTCAGCACGTGTGGTGCGACTGGTCACAACCGGGACGCGGGCTCACTCCACCACGTGGCGGCCCTCGGGGCGTGCGCTGCACGACGCCCGGAAGGCGCAGTGGGTGCAGTGCTGGCCGGCGGTCGGGGTGAACCGCTCGTCGAGCACCTTCCCGGCCGCCGTGGCGAGCAGGTCGCCGACCCACTCCCCCTGAAGGGGTTCCTGTGCCTGCACCTTGGGCAGGGTCTCGCCGCCGTCCCGCTTGGCGGCACCTTGGCGCAGCTGGACGAGTTCGGCGCCGCCCGGCTCGGGATGCACGCCGTCGAAGGCCTCGTCGACGGCGCCCTCGCGGACGGCGAGCTGATAGACGGCCAGCTGCGGGTGGTGCTCCACCTCGCGCGCGGTCGGGGCCTGTTTGCCGGTCTTGAAGTCGACGACATAGGCGCGGCCCTCGCCGTCCGCCTCGACGCGGTCCATCTGACCGCGGATGCGCACCTCGTAGTCGCCGGCTTCGAGGGTGACGTCGAAGTCGTGCTCGCTGGCGACCGGGGTGCGGCCGGTGCGGTCCATGACGTGCCACATGAGGAAGCGTTCGAGCGCCACGCGCGCGTTCTCCTTCTCCTGGGCCGACTTCCAGGGCGCGTCGAAGGCGAGGGCGTTCCACACGGAGTCGAGGCGCTCCATGAGGACGGCGAGGTCGGCCGGGGTGTGTCCGGAGGCGACCTCGTCGGCGAGGACGTGCACCACGTTGCCGAAGCCCTGGGCGACGGTCGCGGGCGCGTCGGCCTTCACCTCGCGGCCCAGGAACCATTGCAGGGCACAGGTGTTGGCGAGTTGGTCGAGGGCGCTGCCGGAGAGCACGACGGGCTCGTCGCGGTTGCGCAGCGGCACCTTCGACTCGGTCGGCTCGAACATGCCCCACCAGCGGTAGGGATGGGCGGACGGGACGAGCGGGCGGCCGTCCTCGTCGGTGAGGGCGGCGAGCCGGGCCAGGCGACGGGCGGCGGCCTCCCTGAGGGCGTCCGACACGCGCGGGTCGACGGTCGTGGCGCGCAGTTCGGCGACGAGCGCGGCGACCGACAGGGGGCGGCGGGGGCGGCCGGTGACGTCACTGGGTTCGACGCCGAGCTCGGTCAGGAAGCGGGAGGGCTGGTCGCCGTCGTCGGCCGGGGCCTTCACCGCGGTGACGACGAGGCGCTCACGCGCACGTGTGGCGGCGACGTAGAACAGGCGGCGCTCCTCCGCCAGCAGCGCGCCCGGAGTGAGTGGTTCGGCGAGGCCGTCGCGGCCGATGCGGTCGGCCTCCAGGAGGGAGCCGCGACGCCGCAGGTCGGGCCACAGGCCCTCCTGGACGCCCGCGACGACCACCAGGCGCCACTCCAGGCCCTTGGAGCGGTGCGCGGTCATCAGGCGGACGGCGTCGGGACGTACGGCACGCCGCGTGAGGGTGTCGGCGGCGATGTCCTCGGCGTCGATCTCCTCCAGGAAGTTCAGCGCGCCCCGGCCCCCGCTGCGCTCCTCCGCGCGGGCGGCGGTGGCGAACAGCGCGCACACGGCGTCCAGGTCGCGGTCGGCGTTGCGGCCGGCCGCGCCGCCGCGCCGGGCGGCCCGCTCCAGGCGGCTGGGCCAGGGGGTGCCGTTCCACAGGTCCCAGAGCGCCTCCTCGGCGCTGCCGCCGCCCGCGAGACGCTCCCGGGCCTTGCGCAGCAGCGCGCCCAGGCGCTGGGCGCCGCGCGCGTAGGCGGGGTCCTGCACGGCCAGCCGCTCCGGCTCCGCCAGCGCCCGCGCGAGCAGCTCGTCGGAGGGCGGCGGAAGGGGGTTGCCGGCGGCACGCTCCTCGTCACGCAGGGCCCGACCGAGACGGCGCAGGTCGGCGGCGTCCATGCCGGCGAGGGGGGAGGTGAGAAGGGCGAGGGCGGTCTCGGTGTCGAGCCAGCAGGGGGCGGGGGGCGGGGCGTCGGTGTCCGCGGAGGCGGGGGCCAGGGCATCGGTGTCCGGGGCGGCGGGGGCCGGGGCGTCGGTGTCCGCGGGGGTGGGCTCTGAGGCGGACGGTTCGGGGGCGGCCTCTTCGGAAACGGCGCCTTCAGAGGTGGCCTCGCCTTCAGCGGTGGCCTCGCCTACAGCGGTCCCCTCAGGAGCCGACTCCGCATGAGCCGCTGCCGCATGAGCCGCCGCCTCGCCAGGGGCGCCCGCGCTCTCCTCCGCGCCCGTCGCCGAGGCCTCCGCCATGGCCACGGCCCGCAGTGCCGTCAGCAGCGGTGCCACCGCCGGTTCGTGGCGCAGGGGCAGGTCGTCGCCGTCGATGTCCAGGGGCACCCCGGCCGCCGTGAGCGCCCGGCGCACCGTGGGGATCGTGCGCGATCCGGCGCGTACCAGGACGGCCATCTCGCCCCAGGGCACGCCGTCCTCCAGGTGCGCCCTGCGCAGGATGTCGGCGATGTTGTCCAGCTCCGTGCCGGGCGTCGGGTACGTGAAGACCTCGACGCGGCCGCCCTCCCGGACCGGGGCGAGGTCGCGGTGGGCGCGGACCTTCTCCGCGGGCAGCCGCGTCAGCGGCATGCGCTGGGTCAGCAGCCGCGTGGCGGCCAGCAGGTCGGCGCCGGAGCGGCGGGAGGTGCGCAGCACCTCGACGGGCGCCGGGCGGCCGTCCGCGCGCGGGAAGGCATGCGGGAAGTCCAGGATGCCGTTCACGTCGGCGCCCCGGAAGGCGTAGATCGACTGGTCGGGGTCGCCGAGGGCGACCAGGGTGCGGCCGCCGCCGGCGAGGGCGTGCAGGAGCCGCACCTGGGCCGGGTCGGTGTCCTGGTACTCGTCGACGTACACGGCGTCGTACTGCGCGGCGAGCCGCCCGGCGACCTCGGGGCTGTGGGCGAGGAGCACCGCGCGGTGGACGAGTTCGGCGTAGTCGAGGACGCCCTGGAGGTCGAGGACGTCGAGGTACTCGGCGAGGAAGGCCGCGGCGGCCCGCCAGTCGGGGCGGCCGATGCGGCGGGCGAAGGCGTCCAGGGCGCCCGGGCCCAGGCCCAGCTCACGGCTGCGGGCGAGGACCGCGCGGACCTCGTCGGCGAAGCCGCGGGTGGTCAGACAGGCGCGCAGTTCGTCGGGCCAGCGCACGTGCGCGAGGCCGAGGCGCTCCAGGTCGGGCTGGCCCGCCAGGAGTCCGCGTACGGCGACGTCCTGCTCGGGGCCGGACAGCAGCCGCAGCGGCTCCACGAACAGGTCGCTGTCCTGGTGGGCGCGGACCAGCGCGTAGCAGAACGAGTGGAACGTCGTCGCCTGGGGCGCACGGGCGGCTCCTATGCGCAGCGCCATGCGGTCGCGCAGCTCGACGGCCGCCTTGCGGCTGAACGTCAGCACCAGCACGCGCGCGGGATCACCGCCACGGGCGATCCTCGCGGCCACGGACTCGACGAGCGTGGTGGTCTTGCCGGTGCCCGGACCTGCGAGGACGAGCAGCGGACCGCCCTTGTGCTCAACCACGGAGCGCTGTGCGGCGTCCAGAGGAGGGGGATCCACTCGGGCCGGCGGGGTACGCACCAGTCGGTAAGCGCCACGGTTCCCCTGGCGCACCTGGGGGTGCGGCAGGCGCCTGGTGGAGGAAGAGGAGCTCACGTGGTTCGCCGGTCCTGGTGGGTGTGCTGGTTGGCTGTCCGCCATGCGTGCAGGGCGGTGATCGCGGGGTGAGCGGGGCGCGTGCAGCCGACGCTACGCCGACGAACGGATCGGAAGCAGGGCTTCCGCTTCTTCCCTCGGGGCACTCCCGGCACTCGCGACACGTACGTCCCTCGCCCCTCGAACGTACGTCATGCCACGGACGTGCCCCTGTTCCCCCGTACGGATCACAGGCTCCCCTTGGGCCCGTCCGATGGCGGAAGCTGTCAGGTGTGACCCTCCGCGCGTTCGCCGCCGTCCCACCGCGCCCGTTTCATGTCCAGGCGCGGTATGTGGCCCTCGGCGGCCCTGCTCGCCGTCTTCAGGGGCGTGCCCTCGTCGCGGTAGTGGCCGAGGGCCCGCAGCTCGTGGCCGGGCAGCAGCACGCCGTCCGAGCGGACGACACGCCACCACGGCACGGCTCCTCCGTAGAGCGCCATCACACGGCCGACCTGGCGCGGGCCGCCCTCCTCCAGCCACTCCGCGACATCGCCGTACGTCATGACGCGCCCGGGCGGGATCAGTTCGGCGACCTCCAGGACCCGCTCGGCGTACTCCGGCAGCGCGTCCGGCGGGACGTCCTGCGGCAGGCTCTCGTCACTCATCCGCCCCATCCTGCCCCACCCCACCGACAATGTGACGCGCTGACCACCGCGGGTGACCCTCGCCCTGGGGCGGCGCTTCCGGCAGACTGTGCGCCCCGCGTTTGCACCCTGATGCCCCCGTGTGTCGGTGGAGCATGCCACCATCGTGCGGGCGGTGACCGGTGATACGAGATCAAGAAGAGACGATGAAGCAACAGGGTGTGCACCCGGAGGGCGCGGAGAGCACCTCTGACGCTTCGTCGCGTCCGGGCACCAGCGACGCGGACGACGCGTCCGCGACCAGGGACGGTTTCGACGACGAGGTCCACGCCGACGAGGTCGAGGGCGACGAACCCCTCCTCCCCGCGCGCGTGCACCGCCCCTCGGACCTCATGCGGCTGCTGGTGGGCGTGCTCGCGATCGCCGTGCTGCTGGCGATCGCCGCGTTCGCACACGGCACGACCTCGGGCCTCGAACAGGACATCAACAAGGGCACCGGACAGGCGCCCGACCTGCTCATCAAGATCGCCGGGCTGGCCTCCAGCATCGCCATCCTGCTGGTGCCGGTCGCCTTCGCGATCGAACGGCTGATCAAACGCGACGGACTGCGCATCGCCGACGGCGTGCTCGCGGCGGTCCTCGCCCACGGTGTGACACTCGCCACCGACCTCTGGGTCGCCAAGGCCGCCCCCGACTCGATCCAGGAGGCGCTCACCCAGCCCTCCCCCGGCGACATCCACGCCCTCACCGACCCGGTGCACGGCTATCTCGCGCCGGTCATCGCGTACATGACGGCGGTCGGCATGTCGCGCAGGCCGCGCTGGCGCGCGGTGCTCTGGATCGTGCTGATGCTCGACGCCTTCTCGATGCTCGTCACCGGCTACACGACGCCGTTCTCGATCATCCTGACGGTGCTGATCGGCTGGACCGTCGCGTACGGCACGCTCTACGCGGTCGGCTCGCCCAACGTCCGGCCCACCGGGCGCACGCTGATGGCGGGCCTCAGGCACGTCGGCTTCCACCCGGTGAGCGCGGCCCGGGAGGAGGTCGCGGAGACGCCGGAGACCGGTGACCGCGGCCGGCGCTACTTCGTCACGCTGGAGGACGGCCCGCCGCTGGACGTCACGGTGGTCGACCGGGAGCAGCAGGCGCAGGGGTTCTTCTACCGCGCGTGGCGCAATCTGACGCTGCGCGGCTTCGCCACCCGCAGCAGCCTGCCCTCCCTGCGCCAGGCCCTGGAGCAGGAGGCGCTGCTCGCCTACGCGGCGATCGCGGCCGGCGCCAACGCGCCCAAGCTGATCGCCACCTCCGAACTCGGCCCCGACGCCGTGATGCTGGTCTACGAGCACACCGGCGGGCGCACCCTCGACTCGCTGGCGGACGAGGAGATCACCGACGACCTGCTGCGGGACACCTGGCACCAGGTGCGCGCCCTGCAGTCCCGGCGGATCGCGCACCGCAGGCTGGTGGGCGACGCGATTCTGGTGGATCGTTCCGGCACGGTGATCCTCACCGATCTGCGCGTCGGCGAGATCGCCGCCGGGGACCTGCTGCTGCGCATGGACATCTCCCAGCTACTGGTGACGCTCGGCCTGCGCGTGGGCGCCGAACGCGCGGTGTCGGCCGCGGTGAGCGTGCTCGGCCCGGACGCCGTCGCCGACTGTCTGCCGATGCTCCAGCCCATCGCGCTCAGCCGCTCCACGCGCGCGACGCTGCGCGCCCTGGCCCGGGAACGCGCCCAGCGCGAGCGCGACGCGATCCTGGAGGCCTCCCGGCAGGCCAAGCAGGCCAGGCTCGACGAGGCCCACGAGGACGCCGAGCCGGTCCTCGACAAGCCCGACAAGAAGGCCGTACGCGCGGAGGCGCGGGCCGAGAAGCGGGCCATCGACGAGGCCCTGGAGGAGGCCCGTGAGGACGACCTGCTCACGCTGATCCGCCAGCAGGTGCTGCTGATCAGGCCGCAGGCGCCCGTCGAGCCGGCCCGTCTGGAGCGGGTGCGGCCGCGCACGCTCATCAGTGTCATCGCCGGTGCCATCGGCGCGTACTTCCTGCTGACGCAGCTCACCCACATCGAGTTCGGCCCGCTCATCAAGAACGCCGAGTGGGGCTGGGTCGCCGCGGCCGTGCTGTTCTCGGCGGCCAGTTACTTCGCGGCGGCGATGTCGCTGCTGGGGTTCGTGCCGGAGCGGGTGCCGTTCCTGCGGACCGTGGGGGCGCAGGTCGCCGGGTCGTTCGTGAAGATCGTCGCGCCGGCCGCGGTGGGCGGTGTCGCCCTCAACACGCGCTTCCTGCAACGCCAGGGGGTGCGGCCCGGGCTCGCGGTGGCCAGCGTCGGCGCCTCGCAGCTCTTCGGGCTCGGCTGCCACATCCTGATGCTGCTGTCCTTCGGCTATCTGACCGGCACCGAGAAGACGCCGTCGCTGTCGCCGTCCCGGACGGTCATCGCGGGTCTGCTGACGGTGGCAGTGCTCGTCCTGGTCGTCACCTCGGTGCCCTTCCTGCGGAAGTTCGTCGTCACGCGCGTGCGCTCGCTCTTCGCGGGCGTCGTGCCGCGCATGCTCGACGTGCTGCAGCGGCCGCAGAAGCTCTTCACCGGCATCGGCGGCATGCTCCTGCTGACCGCCTGCTTCGTGATGTGTCTCGACGCCTCGATCCGGGCCTTCGGCACCGAGGGCTCCTCGATCAGCATCGCCAGCGTCGCCGTCGTCTTCCTCGCCGGCAACGCGCTCGGTTCCGCGGCTCCGACGCCGGGCGGCGTGGGCGCGGTGGAGGCGACCCTGACGGTCGGTCTGATCGCCGTGGGCCTGCCCAGCGAGGTGGCCGCACCCGCCGTACTCCTCTACCGGTTGCTGACGCTGTGGCTGCCGGTGCTGCCGGGCTGGCTGGCCTTCAACCACCTCTCCCGCAAGGGAGCGCTGTAGGCACGCGCGCGTGTCCCGTACAAGGGGCACGCGCGCGTACCTCGTACGGCCCGTGCCCCGAGCGAGCCGCCCTGCCCGACCGCAGGATGGGACCATGCCGAACCCTCCCCGTCTGCGGGCCGCTGCCCTGACCGCCTCCGCCGTCCTGCTGTCCGCCGTGCTGGCGGGCTGCGGCGACGACTCCAAGGATCAGGATCCGACGGCCCAGAAGCTGAGCTGGAAGGACTGCCCGGCCCCGTCCACGGCGGAAGGCGGCGGTGATGCCCCGTCACCCCTGCCCAACGGCACCGCATGGCAGTGCGCCACCCTCAAGGCGCCCCGTGACTGGGCCGACCCCAAGGGCGACACGATCGATCTGGCGCTGATCCGGGCCAAGGCGAGCGGCGACGAGAGCAGGCGGATCGGCTCCCTGATCTTCAACTTCGGTGGCCCCGGCGGCTCCGGCGTGACCACGCTGCCCGCCTTCGGTGAGGACTACGCGAAACTGCGCACCCGCTACGACCTGGTGAGCTTCGACCCGCGCGGGGTGGGCCGCAGCGCCCCCGTGGAGTGCCTCGACGACCTCCAGCTCGACGCGTACTTCCAGCAGGACGCCACCCCCGACGACGCGGCCGAGCGCACCAAGCTCCTGGACAACACCAAGGAGTTCAACGCGGCCTGCGAGGACAACTCCAAGAAGGTGCTGCCGCATGTGCGCACCACGGACGCGGCCCGCGACATGGACCTGATGCGCCAGGTCCTGGGCGACGACAAGCTGCACTACTTCGGCATCTCGTACGGCACCGAACTCGGCGGCGTGTACGCCCACTTGTTCCCCCAGCGGGTGGGCCGGGCCGTCTTCGACGCCGTCGTCGACCCGACCGAGGACTCCGAGCAGGGCTCGCTCGGGCAGGCGAAGGGCTTCCAGCTCGCGCTCGACAACTTCGCCGAGGACTGTGTGTCGAAGACCGAGGACTGCCCGATCGGTGACACCGCCCAGGACGTCAAGAACCGGATCGCCAAACTGCTGAAGGACCTCGACCGCACGCCGATCCCCGGCGTCGGCCTGCGCAAGCTGACCCAGACCGCGGCGACCAGCGGCATCGCGCAGTCGCTGTACTCGCAGGACTTCTGGGAGTACCTCACCGAGGGCCTGGACCAGGCGTACGACGGTGACGGCAGGGTCCTGATGCTGCTGGCCGACTCCATGAACGGCCGCAACGAGGACGGTACGTACAGCAACCTCACCGCGGCGAACATCGCCATCAACTGCGCCGACGACAAGGCCCGGTACACGGACGACTACGTCGAGCAGAAGCTCCCCGAGTTCCGGTCCGCCTCCCCGATCTTCGGCGACTATCTGGCCTGGGGCATGGTCAGCTGCACCGACTGGGCCGTGCCGGGCGCCGCCGCCCACCCCGACGTGAGCGCGGCCGGTTCGGCGCCGATCCTCGTCGTCGGCAACACCGGCGACCCGGCCACGCCGTACGCGGGAGCGCAGCGGATGGTGGAGGCGCTGGGCAAGGGCGTCGGCGTCGAGCTGACGTACAAGGGCCAGGGGCACGGCGCGTACGACAGCAAGAACAAGTGCGTGCAGGGCGCGGTGAACGGCTATCTGCTGGACGGGAAGGTGCCGGCGGCGGGGACCGTGTGCTCCTGAAGCTCGTGCGCCCCGCTCTCTGGTGTCGCACCTCTCAGACGCCGAGAAAAGTGCAGGTCAGAACGTTATCCACAGGCCTCGGCGGGCGTCGCGTGATCCGCCTACCATGGCATGACCGCCATCCGCGGCACGGTGCGGACGGCCTGCATGGGGGGACCGCGATGACGCGTTTCGTACGGTGGACGGCTCTGGCCGCCGCCGCGGCACTGCTGGTGGGGGGCTGTAGCGGGGGCTCGTCCGACGACGGGAAGGGCGACGGGGGGACCGGCGCGGCCACACCGTCGTCGAGCCCCTCCGACACCGCGGCTGCCGCAGCGCTGCCCTCCTCGCTGACCTCGCAGAAGCTCGACTGGGCAGGCTGCAAGGGCACCTCCGACTCCCCCGCGCCGAGCAGCGAATGGCGGTGCGCGACGCTCAAGGTGCCGTTGGACTGGGCGAAGCCGCAGGGGAAGACGATCGGCCTCGCGCTCATCCGCGCCAAGGCCCGCGGCGGCGACCGGATCGGCTCGCTGCTGTTCAACTTCGGCGGCCCCGGCGGCTCCGGCGTGTCGATGATGCCGCTGTACGGCGCGACGGTGTCCGCGCTGCGCGAGCGGTACGACCTGGTGAGCTGGGACCCGCGCGGGGTCGGCGGCAGCGAGGGCGTGCGCTGCCGCAGCGACAGGGACATCGAGTCCGCCGAGTCGATCGACGCCACCCCCGACACCGCGGCCGAGGAGACGGTCTACTTCCAGGACGCCACCGCCTTCGGCAAGGGCTGCCGGCGGGCGGCCGGCGAGCTGATGGCGCACGTGTCCACCACGGACACGGCTCGCGACATGGACCTGATGCGCCAGGTGCTGGGCGACCGGAAGATGCACTACTTCGGCATCTCGTACGGCACCGAACTCGGCGGCGTCTACGCCCATCTGTTCCCGAAGAACGTGGGGCGGCTGATCCTCGACGCGGTCGTCGACCCCAGCGCCGACACGATCGGCCACGCCGAGAACCAGACCCGGGGCTTCCAGCGCGCGCTGGACGACTACCTCAAGTCGACCGGCCAGGACCCCGCGCAGGGCACGCGGAAGATCGCCGCGCTGCTGAAGGACCTGGACGCGAACCCCCTGCCGACGGGGACCTCGCGCAAGCTGACCCAGACGCTCGCGGTCACCGGCATCGTGCTGCCGCTGTACAGCAAGGCCAGCTGGCCGACCCTGACCAGCGCGTTGGAGGCGGCGGAGAACGGCGACGGCTCGGAGCTGCTGACGCTCGCCGACGACTACAACGAGCGGGACGCCTCGGGCCGCTACGGCACGACCACCCATTCCCAGCGGGTCATATCGTGCTTGGACGACAAGCAGCGGCCGACCGCCGCGGAGACGAAGAAGCTGCTGCCGAGGTTCGAGAAGCTCTCGCCGGTCTTCGGGGCGTTCCTGGGCTGGGACACGGCCGGCTGGTGCCACGACTGGCCGGTGGCCGGGCAGTGGGACACCCCCGAGGTGAGCGCGCCCGGCGCGGCGCCGGTCCTCGTGGTCGGCAACACCGGCGACCCGGCGACGCCCTACGAGGGCGCCCGCAGGATGGCGGACGAGCTGGGCAAGGGCGTCGGAGTGGAGCTCACCTGGAAGGGCGAAGGGCACGGGGCGTACGGCAGCGGGAGCGACTGCGTCGACTCGACCGTGAACGCGTATCTGCTCAAGGGCACGGTGCCGAAGGACGGCAAGGTCTGCTCATGACGACGGCGGGGGCCGCGCGCACCCGTGGTGCGAGCGGCCCCCGCCGTACGGCAGACCTTCGGTCAGTAGACCGGCTTGTCCGGCTCGATCTGGTTGACCCAGCCGATCACGCCGCCGCCGACGTGCACGGCGTCCGCGAAGCCCGCGGACTTCAGCACGGCGAGGACTTCCGCACTGCGGACACCCGTCTTGCAGTGCAGGACGATCTTCTTGTCCTGCGGGAGGCCCTCCAGGGCGGTGCCCATGAGGAACTCGTTCTTCGGGATCAGCTTGGCGCCGGGGATCGAGACGATCTCGTACTCGTTGATCTCGCGGACGTCGATGATCTCGATGTTCTCGCCGTCGTCGATCCACTCCTTGAGCTGCTTGGGAGTGATCGTCGAGCCGGCGGCCGCCTCCTGGGCCTCCTCGGAGACGACGCCGCAGAAGGCCTCGTAGTCGATGAGCTCGGTGACGGTCGGGTTCTCGCCGCAGACCGCGCAGTTCGGGTCCTTGCGGACCTTGACCTGGCGGTACTGCATCTCCAGGGCGTCGTAGATCATGAGGCGGCCGACGAGGGGCTCGCCGGTGCCGGTGAGGACCTTGATGGCCTCGGTGACCTGGATGGAGCCGATGGACGCGCACAGCACGCCCAGCACGCCGCCCTCGGCGCAGGAGGGGACCATGCCCGGCGGCGGGGGCTCCGGGTAGAGGCAGCGGTAGCAGGGGCCGTGCTCGGACCAGAAGACCGAGGCCTGGCCGTCGAAGCGGTAGATCGAGCCCCAGACGTACGGCTTGTTCAGCAGCACGCAGGCGTCGTTGACCAGGTAGCGGGTCGCGAAGTTGTCCGTGCCGTCGACGATCAGGTCGTACTGGCTGAAGATGTCCATCACGTTCTCGGCCTCGAGCCGCTCTTCGTGAAGGATCACGTTCACGTACGGGTTGATGCCGAGGACGGAGTCGCGCGCGGACTCGGCCTTGGAGCGGCCGATGTCGGCCTGGCTGTGGATGATCTGCCGCTGCAGGTTGGACTCGTCGACCTCGTCGAACTCCACGATGCCGAGCGTGCCGACGCCCGCCGCGGCCAGGTACATCAGCGCCGGCGAGCCCAGGCCGCCGGCGCCCACACAGAGCACCTTGGCGTTCTTCAGCCGCTTCTGCCCGTCCATCCCGACGTCGGGGATGATCAGGTGGCGGGAGTACCTGCGGACCTCGTCTACGGTGAGCTCGGCAGCGGGCTCGACCAGGGGTGGCAGCGACACGGGGACTCCGTTGGTCGGTCAATCATTACGGTTGTTCTCCCCGTAACACTGCCATGGCCTTTTTCATTCCGAGACACCCGTCCCGATCCGCGAGACGATGTCGTCCCAGTAGCCGGGCATGGTCTCCCAGGGGTCGGTGCGGCCGCCGCGATCCGTGCGGTCGGTGAAGTAGATCGTGGCGGCGCCCTGCCAGCGGGCGATGCGCAGGGCCTCGTCGAGATGCGGTCCCGGCAGGCCGTGGACGAAGTGGCAGAAGCGGTCGGGCGGATAGTCGGCGGTCCACTCCGCGACCTGCGACCAGCGGTAGTCGCTCCAGGGGCCGGAGAAGGTGACGAGTTGGTCCGCGCTCTCGGCATAGCCCGGGTAGGGGTGGGTGCCGTGACCGAGGACGACATGGGCGTCGTCGCGGAGCGCGCGGAGCGTGGTGACCGTGCGGCGGACCTCCGGGAGCGCGGTGCGTTCGGTCGGGCAGCGGTCCAGGAGGAAGCCGTCGGCCTTGTACCAGTCGAGGTAGCGCTGCGCGTCGGAGACCATCTCGCCGAACGACCGGGCTCCGTACGTGGCGTCGATGTGACCGAGTACGCGGATGCCCGCGTTGCGCAGCCGTCCGGCCGCCTCCAGACAGTGCGGGTCGGGGCGGCTGCCCGGGCCGTCGGCGACGTTGAGGACGACCCAGTGCAGGGGCGCGGTGCGGGGGCGGGTGAGTTCGGCCCACTCGGCCGGGGCGACGAGGGGGTGGGCGAAGCCCGGAATGCCGAAGCCGGTGTGCAGACCGGCGCCCTGTTTCCTGGTGTTGGTGCTGGTCAGATGCGGCATGCCGCCTCCATCCAGATGTCCGCGAGGGATTCTTCGAGGTTGATACGGGGGCGCCAGCCGAGGCGGTCGCGGGCGGTGCGCACGTCGGCCTGCTGCCAGCTGCCGCAGCCGTCGGGGTACGGGTAGGCGACCGGGGCCGCGTGATCCGGTTCCGAGCGGGGATGGCCGATCGTGGCCCGCAGGGGCGGACCGGGCGGGCCGTCGAGTTCGTGGAGGGCACCGCCGTAGCCGGCCACGCGCGCGAGGATCGCGGCGGCGTCGCGGAGGCGGACGGCGCGGCCGGAGCCGATGTTGATGACGCCCTGCGCGGCGGACAGGCTCGCGGCGTGCACGGCGCGGGCGACATCCCGGACGTCGATGAAGTCGCGCTGGGCGCCGAGGCCGCCGAGCTTCAGCTCGCCGTCGCCGGACTGCATGGCGCGGCGCATGGCCTCGGCGAGGCGGCCGAGGGGGGAGCCGGCGGGGGTGCCGGGGCCCGCCGGGGAGAAGACGCGGAGGACCACCGCGTCCAGGCCGGAGCCGAGGACGAGTTCCGTGGCGGCGAGTTTGCTGACGCCGTAGGGGCCGCCGGGGCGGGGGACGGCGTCCTCGGCGGTGGAGCTGCCGGGCTGGCTGGGGCCGTACTCCGCGCCGCAGCCGATCTGGACGAGCCGCGCGCCGCAGCCGCTGCGACGCAGTGCCTCGCAGACGGTGGCCACGGCGACCGTGTTGTGGCGGGTGAGTTCGCGGGCGCCGCCCCTTGTGGCGCCGGCGCAGTTGACGACGACGCCGGGGTGGACCGCGTCGAGGAAGCGGGTGAGGGCGCCGGGGCTGCCGGACGCCAGGTCGAAGCGGACGTCCGCGTCGTCGCCGCGGCCGAGTGCGGTGAGCTGGACGGCCGGGTCGGCGAGGAGGCGGTCGGCCACGAAGCGGCCGAGGTAGCCGTTGGCTCCGATCAGCAGGACCCTCATCGTGCTGCTCCCGGGGCCTCGTGGTCGGGTCGGGAGGTGATCATCTGGTGCTCTCCTTCAGCGAGGGGGCCTCCGGGCTCCGGTGGGGGCGGGGGTGCCTGCGGGGGCTTGGGTGGATGGGTGGGGGTGGGGGTGGGGGGTGCGTTCTGGGGTGGGGGGCCTCGCGGGGTCGCGTTGTGCGGTGCGGGGCCGCCTCGCGGGGTCGCGTTGTGCGGTGCGGGGCCGCCTCGCGGGGTCGCGTTGTGCGGTGCGGGTTGGGTGTGGGGCGGGGCCGCGCCGGGGGGTGTCCGTCCTCGGAACGGCGCGGAATCGGTCGCCTGTCAAGGGCGGCCGTGTTGACGCGCCAACCGCTGCGGGCGGACACCCCCCGATACGTCCCCTTCCCGCCGTGCCCGGGTACCGCGCCGCGGGGGTACGCGTTCGATCACCGCTCTGTGTGCGCGGCCGGCTCAGCACTGGACGTCCGTGGTGGCGTGGGCCGAGGCTCGTGTGAGTCTGCGGGTGGCGTGGAGGAGGAGGGTTGCCGCTCCGATGCCGCAGGCGAGCGCCGGGACGGTGCCTGGGCCCCAGGTGTCCACCAGGGTGGTCACCGGGGTGCCCAGGAAAGCGCAGCCGGGGAGGCGGGACGCGAACGTCGTGGCCAGGGCTGTTGCTTGGGTCGTCGCGGTGGCCGTGAGCACCAGGGCGGGGGCGTGGATGAAGCCGTGGGTCGTGAGGAGGCGGGAGAGGTAGAGGAGGGCGCCGAGGGTCATCGTCTGGGCGTACGGGGCCGGTTCGTCCAGGGCCGTCGCGGTCAGGGCCAGGAGGGCCGCCAGGGTGGACAGGTAGAGGGCGAACGCGCCCAGGAGGAGCGGGTGCACGGCTGCGGCGAAGTCCTCCAGGCCTCGGCTCGCCGTCAGTTTGCGGCGGGCCCGGGTGGTGAGGAGGTGGGCGGTCCAGGCCGCGGGTGCCAGGGACAGGGCGAGGGCCAGGACGGGGGCGCTCGCCGTGGGCCACGTGGCGTCCGTGGTGCCGGTCGGGAGGGTGTCGGGGCCGCCGGTGATGGCTACTCCGAGCAGCCCGTCGCCCAGGAGGGCGTAGGTGATCAGCCAGCAGGTGAGGGTGCGGGTTCGGGGATGGGTGGGGTGGGTGGTGCTCAAGGGGCCTCTGGTCAGGGCCGCACGTAAGGCCAGGGCCACGGCGAGGGTGCCGACGGCCGCTGCGAGGAGGCGAGGTCGGCCGTTGGTGAGGTGGATGCCGGTGAGTGTCGCCGCGCAGAGCGCGCCCGGCAGGAGCGTGAGCAGCGCCCAGTCGGCGCGAGTGCGGGGCGGCTCCGGGGGTGCGGTCGGCGCCGGGGTATCGCCGTCCCGGGAGGCGCGTGCGTACATCTCCTCGGCGAGGGAGAAGACGTCCCGGTGGCGGAAGCGGGTCGCGGTGCGGTCGGTGACGCCGTGGGCCTCCAGGCCCGCCGCGATCTCCAAAGGGTCGACCGCTCGTTCGCACAGTTCGCGGTGACGATGCATCAGGGCCTTGACCGGGTCCGCGGCCGTTCGGCGTGGGGTGGGGGCCGTCTGCGGACCGCGGGACGGTGTGGTCGGGGGTGGGGTGGCGGGCGCGGTGCGGTGGGTGGCCTCAGGCGCCGACCGGTCGGTCCGCCGCGCTTCGCCGTCGCCCTCGCCCTCGCCCTCGCCCCCGCCCTCGCCCTCGCCCCCGCCCTCGCCCCCGCCCTCAGCCGTACGGTCCCCGTCCGTCAGCCACTCTTCCGACCGGGCGTCCCACGCCCCCGGGCTGACCGGCGTGCCCGGCTGGTCCGGTTCGCCAGGGCGGCGCCGTTCGTCCAGCTCGCTCATCGCGCCACCTCCGGCGTGTTCGCGCGGACCGGCGGGCCCGCCGCCCAGCCGGGGCCGCCGCGGGCCACCACGCGGGCGCCGGGGCCGGTCCAGCGGCCGGGCATGTGGGCCTCGGCGGGGACGGCGAACGGGCGGGGTTCTCCCGTGGTGTTGTCGAGGGCGTCCCGGCGGACCGGGTGGCGCGAGAGGATCTCCAAGTAAATGCCGTGAAATGCCGTGATGTTCTGTTCGACGGTGAACAGCTCAAGGGCGCGGGCGCGGGCGGCGGCGCCCAGGCGCGCGCGGCGCTCGGGGTCGCGCAGCAGCGCCACGCACGCCTCCGCGAGCGCCCGTGGATTGCGCGGCGGTACGACGAGTCCGGTGCCGCCGATCACCTCGACCACCGCGCCGACGTCCGTGGACACCGTCGCGCGGCCGCAGAACATGGACTCGACCAGGCTGATCGGAAAGCCCTCGACCACGCTCGACAGCACGGTCACCGCGCCGGACGCGTACGCCTCGGCCGGGCTCGGGATGTCCGGGCCGCCGATCTCCTCGAAGGACACCGGGTTGTCGCCGACGGAGTGCAGCCCGTCCGCCTCGTCGGGGAAGAGCTGCACGGCGAGCGCCTTGCAGTGGCCGAGGTAGGCCGCGCCCTCGTTGCCCGCGGGGACGCCGATGATGCGTAGCCGCGTCTTCGGCTCGTCCTTGCGGATCTCCGCGAAGGCGTGGAGGAGGGAGATCAGGTCCTTCGTCGGTTCCACGCGGCCGACCCAGACGAGGGTGTCCGGGTTCGCGCACTCCGGGGACTCGCCGATCTCCGCGAAGCGGGTGGCGTCCATGCCGGGGTAGACCGTACGGATCTTGTCGCGGTCGGCGCCGCAGCGTTCCTGCCAGCGGCGGGCGTGCGCGTTGCCGGGGGTGATGGCGGCGGCCCGGGCGTAGACCTCCGCGGCGAGCCTGCCGTGGAAGGCGGCGAGCAGGGCGCGTACGGAAGGGGAGGCATCGGTGGCGGACAGGTGGTGGGTGCGCAGTTGGACGCCGTACTCCGTCACCAGGAGCGGTACGCCGGAGAAGTGGCGGGCGAGCAGGCCGGGGAGCGCCGCCGGGCCGCCGGCGGTGGCGTGGCAGAGGTCGACCGAGCCGAGGCCGTCGTCCTCGTACCAGTCGAGGGTCAGGGGGCGCAGGGCGCGCTCCAGATGTGCGGTGACGGCGAGCAGATCGGGGACGCGCGCCGCGCGGGCCGCGCGAGGGGCGCCCGGCGTACGACAGGCGCGTTCCAGGGCGCGTACGGCGGTCTCGGAGCGGAGCGCCCGGCTCAGGCCGCCCTCGTCGCGGGCGAGGTCGGCGAGGCCGTACAGCGCGCTGCCGAAACGGTCCGCCTCAGCGGTGGACGCCTCCTCGGAGGGGCCCGCGCACAAGGCGGCCGCCAACTCGCCGTAGTGCTCGGCGAACCGTCGGCGCGCGCGGCGCCCGAGCACCGTCCCGTCGTCCTCCGCGGTCCACAGCGGTGCCGTGCGGACGCGGCTGACCTGCGGCGGCAGGGTGACCCAGCCCTCGTCCTCCTGCCGCCGGCTGCGGCTGAGCGCGTAGATGTCGAACTCGTGTTGATCGAGCCCGCGCACGAGCCGGTCGCACCACAGCCTGGCGTCACCGCTCACATACGGATAGCCACCCTCCGTAAGCAGTCCGATGCGCACGAGTGCACCCCCGATCTCCCGTATGGGGAGCCGCCGTTGACCCGGCGGCTCGCAGCGGGACGAACGTATGCGGACAAGGTGGTGGCGCGACGGACGGTTGTCCGTCGCACCACCAAAAGGGGTGAACGCTCGTAACTTTCCCGTGCGGGTCGCGTTCGCTCGCGCTAAGAGATCAAGCAGTTACGTTACGTCAGGCAGCGGCCAGTTCCCGACGGGCGGCTCTGCGCCGGGCGGCCACCTCGGGGTCGAGTGCCGGTACGGCGGCCAGGAGCTGCTGGGTGTACGGGTCCTGGGGGTTGTCGTACACCTCGTCGGCCGGGCCGGACTCGACGATCCGGCCGTTCCGCATCACCGCGACCCGGTCGCTGACCTGCCGTACGACGGCCAGGTCGTGCGCGACGAAGACGAGCGCGAGTCCGAGTTCGCGCTGCAACTCGCCGAGCAGGGCGACCACTTGGGCCTGCGTGGTGACGTCGAGCGCGGAGACCGGCTCGTCGCAGACGATGACGCGCGGGTCGGCGGCCAGCGCCCGGGCGATGCCCACGCGCTGGCGCTGTCCGCCGCTGAACTCGTGCGGGTAGCGGTCGTAGTGCGCCCCTTCGAGCCCCACGCGCTCCAGCAGTTCCGTCACGCGCCCCCTGATGCGCGTCTCGTCGCGCTCGCCCCGCGCGCGGAGCGGGTCGGCTATGGACTCGCCCACGCTGCGGCGGGGATTGAGGGAGGAGACGGGGTCCTGGAAGACCATCTGGACGTCAGGACGCACTCCGCCGCCGGGCTTGATCTCCCCGGCCGTCGGCTCCAGCAGCCCGACCAGCATCCGGCCGAGGGTGGTCTTGCCGCTGCCGCTCTCCCCGACGACGCCGAGGGTCTCGCCCCGCCGGATGGTCAGCGAGACGCCGTCGACGGCCGTGAAGGCCTTCTTGCCCCGCCCGAACTCGCGCCGCAGGCCCGTGGCCTCCAGAACGACCTCACCGACCTCACCGGCCTCACCGGTGGCTGCCCTGCGCGCGTCCACGCGCGGGACCGCCGCGAGCAGGTCGCGCGTGTACGTCTCCCCCGGCGCCCCGAGCACCGTGCCGACCGGCCCGTGCTCGACCGCCCGGCCGTGCCGCATCACCAGCACCTCGTCGACGCTCTCCGCCGCCACCCCCACGTCGTGCGTGACGAGGAGCAGTCCCATGCCGGTCTCCTCGCGCAGCGTGTGCAGCAGGTCGAGGATCTGGGCCTGGACGGTGACGTCGAGCGCGGTGGTGGGCTCGTCGGCGATCAGCAGGGCCGGTTCGCAGGCGAGCGCCATGGCGATGAGCGCGCGCTGGCGCATGCCGCCGCTGAACTCGTGCGGGCGCGAACGGGACCGCCGTGGCGCGTCCGGAATTCCCACCCGCTCCAGCACCTCCACCGCACGCGCGCGTGCGGCTCGTCGTGACACGCGCGCGTGCACGCGGTACACCTCGGCGATCTGGTCGCCGATCGCGTAGTAGGGGTCAAGGGACGACAGCGGGTCCTGGAAGACCATCGCGGCCTTCCCGCCGCGCAGCCGCCGCAACTCCTCGTCCGACGCCTGTTCCACGTCGGTGCCGGCGACCTCGACCGAGCCGCCGACCCGCGCGCCGGTCCCCCGGTGCAGCCCCAGCAGGGCCGAGGCGACCGTGGACTTGCCGGAGCCGGACTCGCCGACCAGGGCGAGGGCGCCGCCCTGCTCCAGCCGGAAGGAGAGCCCGTCGACGGCCCGGAGCGAGCCGAACTCGACCGTCAGGTCCTTGACGTCCACGAGGCTCATGCGAGCACCACCCGTCGGTCGGCCACCGCGTACAGCACGTCCGCGACGGCGTTGGCGAGGACCACGAAGAATCCGATGACCAGGACCATGCCGACCACGACCGGAAGGTCGACCACATTGACGGCGTGGACCAGTTCCTGACCGATGCCGGGCAGGCCGAACAGCGTCTCGGTGAGCACCGCGCCGCCGACCGCGCTGCCGAAGTTGTTGGCGTTGAGCGCGATGACGGGCGCGATCGCCCCGCGCAGCGCGTGCCGTCCGATCACCGACCGCTCCCCCACGCCGTACGCGCGGAAGGTGCGGATGTGGTCCTCAGCGAGCGTCTCCAGCATCGACGCGCGCGTGAGGCGGGCGAACGCGGCGGCCTCGATGAGGGCGAGCGACAGCCAGGGCAGCAGCAGGTTCCAGGCCCACTGCTCGGGGTCGTCGGTGAACTTCACGTACTGCGGGAACGGCAGCAGTTGGAGCTGGCCGCAGACGACGATCATCAGGACCAGGCCGATGACGAAGACCGGCGTGGCCACGCCCGCGAGCGTGACGCCGGTCAGCAGCCGCTCGCTGAGCCGGCCGCGCCGCCAGGCGGACAGGACGCCGGTGCCGACACCGAGGATGAGCCACAGCACCATCGCGCCGAACACCAGCGACAGGCTGACCGGCAGCTTGGTGAGGATCAGCTGGGTGACCTGCTGGTCGCTCTGGTACGACAGCCCGAGGCAGGGCGCCGAGCAGTGCTCCACAGAGGTGCCGGTCGAGTAGTCCTGACCGGCGACGAGGCCCTCCAGGAAGTGCCAGTAGCGCAGGTACAGGGGGTCGTCGAGCCGGAGCTGCTGGGAGACCTGGTGCACCTGTTCCGGCGAGCAGCGCGGACCGCAGGTGATCTGGGCGACGTTGCCGGGGGTGACGTAGAAGACGACGTAGACGATCACCGAGATGGCGAGCAGGGTGACGACGGCGCCGAGCGCTCGGCGCAGGAGAAAGCCCGTCATGCCTTGGCCTCCCTCTTGCGGCCCGTGCCGACACGCAGCCGGGACGCCGCGCGCGGGTCCAGGGCGGTGCGTACGCCGTCGCCGAGGACGGTCAGGGCGAGGACGGTGACGAAGAGCGCGCCGGCGGGCAGCAGCAGGTACTGCGGGGCGGCCTGGTACCAGACGTCGGCGGCGGTGAGCATCTGTCCCCAGGACGGCGTCGGCGGCTTCACACCGACGCCGAGGAAGGACAGGGCGGCTTCGGCCGAGATGTTGGACGGCACCAGCAGCGCGGCGTAGGTGATGATCGGCGCGGCGATGCCGGGCAGCAGTTCGCGGCGGGCGATGCGCCAGGTGCCCCAGCCGCTGAGCCGGGCCGCGGCGACATGGTCGAGCTGCTTGAGCGTGAGGGTCTGGGCCCGCACGATCTTGGCGATGGTGCCCCATCCGATCAACCCGATGACCAGCGCGACCAGTACGGGTCGCGGGAAGCTCGACGGGACGATCGCGAGCAGCGCCAACGACATGATCATGAGCGGCAGGGCGACGATGACGTCCGTGAACCTGCTCAACAGTTGATCAACCCATCGATTGCCCAGTGCGGCCGATACACCCACGACCACACCGATCAACACCTGGACGATCGTGGCGGCCAGCGCGACGCCCAGCGAGACCCGGGCGCCGTACACAAGACGGGCGAACAGGTCGCGGCCCGTCTGCGGTTCGACACCGAGCCAGTGGTCCCCGCTGATGCCGCCGAGCGAACCGATCGGCACGCCACCGCGCGCGGAGTCCACCAGGGACGAGTGGTACGTGTTCGGGTCCTGGCCCTCCAGCGCGGTGAGCAGCGGCGCCGCGAGGGCGACCAGGACGAGCAGCGCGACGACGCCCGCCGCGACCATGGCGGCCCGCTGCGCCCGCAGCCGCCGCCAGAACTGACGAGCCCCCGAGACCCCCGGGACGACTGCCCCGGGGGTCTCGACGGCGACAAGTGCCTCGCTCATCGGGTTACTTGACCGCGACCTGCGAGATGTCCAGCACACCGGTCCAGTCGCTGATCACGACGTTCTTGATGTCCTTGCCGACCAACCGCTTGTAGACCGGGTGGAACAGCGGCACGGTCAGTGCCTGCTCACCGATCTTCTTGTCCAGCGCACCCCACCTCTTGGCGGCAGCGTCAAGATCGGTCAACTTGTTGATCGCGTCAATCTCGGCATTGACCGACTTGTCATTGAGCAGGCCCGAGTTGAAGTTCGCGCCGTCCTTGACGATCTGGCGGCCGTCGAAGATCGGGGCGAGGAAGGGACCGCCGGAGGGCCAGTCGGCACCCCACGCGGAGAGGAAGAAGCCCGGCTCGGTCTTCACGCTGTGGACGGTGTCCGAGTAGTTGTTGTCCTCCAGACCCTGGAGCTTGACCGTGATGCCCGCCTTCTTGAGCGCGTCCTGGATCGCGGTCGCGATCTCGGGGCTGGTCTTGAAGTTCTGGGCGTTGTTGTGGGTCAGCGTGACGGTGAGCCCGTTGGGGTAACCGGCCTCCTTCAGCAGCTCCTTGGCCTTGGCCGCGTTGCCGGTCGCGCCCGCCGGGAAAAGGTCGTAGGGCTCGTACCCGAAGGACTTCTGGTTGGGCAGGAAGGTGGTGGCGGCCTCGGCTAGCGACGACCCGCCGGCGGCGTTCACGACCGACGAACGGTCGACGGCGTACGAGATCGCCTGTCGCACCTTGACGTTGTTGAACGGCTTGACGGTCGGGTTGAACGCTATGTAGTTCGTGTAGCCGAAGTGGCCGGTGCCGACGCGCGCGGCGAGTTCCTTGTCGCCGGTCACCTTGGCGAGTTCGGCGGGGCCGAGGTTGGTGTCCGTGGTGACCGCCGCCGCGTCCGCTCCCTGGGACGCGGACAGCCGCTGGTTGATCACCGAGGCGTCGAGCCCGGACCTGACGTCGATCTTGTCCGGGTACGCCTTGCGCTCGGCGTCCGTCGCGGCGGACCAGTGCGTGTTGCGCTCCAGGAGGACGGTCTCGCCGTCGTTCTCGTTCTTGACGACCTTGTAGGGGCCGGACGAGATCGGGTGCTCCTCGTACTTCGTGCCGGTGTCCTTGGCCTTCGGCACGGGCGCGAACTGCGTCTGCGTGGCCAGGAAGGGGAACTCGCCCTCGGGCTTGTTCAGATGGAAGACGATGGTCCGGTCGTCCGGCGTCTCGATCGCGTCGAGCCCGCCCTTGTCCTTGTACGGCCCCTGGTAGTCGGCCGCGCCGACCAGCCAGTCCCGCAGATAGGGCGCCCCGCCGGACAGCTCGGGCGCGAAGGAGCGCTCGATGCCGTACTTGATGTCGGCCGAGGTGATCGCGGTGCCGTCCTCGTACTTGAGGCCCTTCTTCAAGGTGTACGTCCACACGGTCGCGTCCTTGTTGGGGCGCCCGGTGTCGGTGGCGAGGTCGGGGACGACCTTGGCGCCGGCCGCGCCGCTCTCGCGGTTGCGGGTGGTGAGCGTACGGAAGACGAGCGAGGGCACGTTGCCGCCGCCGGAGGTGTACAGCCGGGCCGGGTCGAAGTCGGTCTGCGGCTCGGAGTTCAGGACCGTGAGGGTGCCGCCCTTGTGGGGCGTGGAGTCGCCACCGGAGCCCTTGGCATCGTTGTCCTCAGGGCCGCAGGCGGCGGCGCCCGCTGCCAGAACCAGGCTTACGGATGCCGCGGCCACGCGGCGCGCGATGACGGACGGTTGACGCATCGGAGACGACCTCTCGGAAGATGATTCGTCCTGTCCCGGATTTCGAGACAGATGGACGAAGGGTGAGACGAAAGTGAACAGACGTCTGCCCGGGCGTCAGGCCGTCGAAAACCCGCGAGCGACAGCTCACGGGAGGAGAAAGAGATCGCGACGCGAACGCCAGGGGGCGGACGTCAGCGACAGTGAATGTCGGCCACGCACAACGCGGTCACGCCGATGAGCGCCAGCTCGATGGCGGCGCAGACGGAGGCGTGAGAGGACGACATGCGCAGAAAATTAGTACGACTTTTCTGCGCATGTCAACGTGACCTGTGGGGCGTCCGTCAACTCCCGGGGTACGGCCAGGGGTTGGGCAGACAGTGGATTCCGTCGTGGTCCAGGAACTTGGTCTGCTGCTGCATGACCGGGGCGAGCTCGCCGTCCTTGTCGCAGGTCACATGGTGGTTGCCCAGCCGGTGGCCGACCTCGTGATTGATCAGCATCTGCCGGTAGGCGTGGATCTGATCGCCATAGGTCTTCGACCCCTGGGCCCACCGGTACGCGTTGATCATCACGCGCTCGGTGGCGGCCGAATCGCAGGACACGTTGTCCACGGTCGTGTCCAGACCGGACTTGGCGCACCACTTCGCGGTCGTCCCCGGACTGGCGAGCGTGATCACGAAGTCGGGCTTGCCGGAGTAGATGCGCTCGAAGGTACGGGCACCGTGGTGGGCCCAGCTCCGGTCGTCGTTGAGCGTCTTCTGCACCGCCTCGGCGAACAGCTCCGCGTCGAGCCCGAGCCCCTGCTCGACATCGACCCGGTAGGTGTACTTCTGCCCCTTGCCGGGCGCCTTGGCGACGCCCTTGACCGCGTCGAACTTCCCCGACCCGGCCAGTCCCGCGGCGAGCGCGTACTTCTTGCCCATCTTCTGCTCGTACGTCAGCGGCGCCTCGCGCGGCGTCGGCCGCCCGTCCCCGCGCGAGGCCGAGTCGCGGGCGTCCCGCGCCTGGTCGGTGGCCGACTGCGACCGTACGTCGCTGTCGTCCTGCCGGTCGGCGACCTGACCGGCGACGACGATGGCCAGCACGGTGGTGACCGCGGCGGCCGCGATCCCGGTGAACGTCCGCCCCTTGCTCCCCTTGCCGCGCACGGGTTCGCCGGTGGGCTCAGCGCCCTCGTCGCCGGTACGCGGTTGCGGGACGGTCCGCCACTCGCCGGCCGCGGGGGGACGAGCCGTACGGCGCGGGAACGCGGGGTCCTGATCGGTACGCGGCGAGAACAGATCGACGTCCTCGTCCCCGAAGGCGTCGACATAGTCCTGCCGGGGACCGGCCTGCCGAGGCCCACCCGGAGGCGCCTGCCGCTGCCGAGGCAGCGTGACACGGGGCCCGGCGCTCACATTGCGCGCCCCCAACTCACCCCATCCGCCCCCGGCTTCCCGCTGCTCCGGGTGCCCGCCCCGAACCCGGGGGGTGCCGTGCGCGGGAGTACCACCACCGGGGAACCGGGGCACGCCATGGGCGGGAGTGCCATCGGGAAGCCGCGGAACCCCATGAGCCGGCGTCCCGTCGGCGAACCGTGGCACACCACGCGCGGGCGTCCCCTCCGGAAGCCGTGGAACCCCGCGCGCAGGCGTCCCCTCCGGCGGCCGTGCGCCCTGCACGACCCGGTAGACCGGGTCCCCGTACACCCCGGGCCCGCCCGTCGCGGGCGTCCCCTGCTGTCGGCCGTCCTCAGGCTGCTGCCCCGCCGCACCCTGTCCCCGTATGTCCGCGGAGTCACCCTTGGGTGCGGGCCCGCGGCGGCTGTGGCGTCCCACCTCGCGCCTCAGCTCCCCGCGCTCGAAGATTCGACAGCACTCTCACCGGAGCCGTCACCGGCCACGACGGCAGCCCCCTGGGAGGCATCCGCAGAACCCGCCAACTCCCCCCGACTCGCAAGGAGTTCACAGAACGCCCGAGCCACCGTCTCCGGGTACTCCATCATCGCCACATGCCCCGCGTCCGGCAGGCTGAGGAGTCGGGAGTCGCGGAAGGCGCGCGCCGCCTTCCGGGCCATGCGGTAGCCGACGAGCTGGTCGCGGCCGCCGTAGACGAGGAGCGTGGGCGCGAGGACCCGCTCGGCCTGGCGCCACAGTGCGTGCTGCCCGCCCAGTGTGTACGCGTTGACGATCCCGCGCGCGGAACGCGTCATCGCGTCCCAGAAGTACGGCAGTTGCTGCCGCCGCTCCATCTCCTCGACGGCGTGCCGGAAGCCTTCCGGCGACACGCGCGTGGGATCGCCGTAACAGAGCGCCGTGACCCCGCGGACGCGCTGCTCGGCCGTCCAGTCCCGGCTGAGCCGCGCGAAGAGCGCCGTCATGCCGGGCAGGGCCATCAGCGCCGTCGGCACGGCGGTCCGCTGCACGCGGATCTCCGGGAGCGCCGGCGAGACCAGGGTGAGCGTACGGACGAGGTCCGGGCGCACCGCGGCGACCCGGGTCGAGACCGCGCCGCCCAGGGAGTTGCCGAACAGGTGGACCGGCCCGCGGCCGGAGGCGTCGAGATAGCGGATCACCGCACGCGCGTGTGCGGTGATCGAGTAGTCGCCGTCGTCCGGTGGCGGCGAGTCCCCGAAGCCGGGCAGGTCGACGGCCTCACCGTCGACCACGGCCTCCAGCTCCTGCATCAGCGCCGACCAGTTCTGCGAGGAACCGCCGAGGCCGTGGACGAAGAGCGCGGGCGGCAGCCCCTCGCGCGCGGGCGGCCTCGACCGCACCGTCAGCGTGATCCCCGGCAGCCCGACCGACCGCAGTCGCTCGCCCTCCGCGACCCTGACGGCCGCCACCTTCGGCAGAACGTTGGTGGCCGGCACGATCGGCAGCTCGGTCGAAGACATGCGGCAATGTTACGAGACGATCACGCCCTGGTTCATGTGTTCGCCGTCACAAAGGGGCACTCGTATCCCAGCTCACCCCCGGGGAAAGGCACGCACAGAGCACGCACAGAGCATGCGCGCATCGCATAGCGCCCGAATCGGGTGTCTCCTAGGCTCGTACGCAGGGCACCCGCATGTGGCCCCCTGCTGACCCAGGGACGTTCTAGGAAGGGAGCCCACCATGGCCTACGACCCCAGCGACCCCGACACCTTCGAGAACGGCGAGCCGATCGAGCTCGACGTCGAGGCCCCGGAGGACGACGCCGCCGAACAGCAGACGGACATCACCGCCGACCGCGACGATCCACTGACCGGCGTGGACCCCGCGCGGGCGAACGAGGCCGACCTCATCGAACAGGCCCGGGTCGTCCGGACCGACGAGGACGACTACCGCTGACCCGCCCGCCGACCCGCGGTGAGCAGGAAAGGTGCGTACGCTGCCCGCTCGATCCCTCTTTGAAACCTTTGCACGGCTATCGCCATCGTCCGGTACGTGAAATTCTGCGCTCGCACCGCGCACACCACGGTTACCGAAAAGTACGATGGCGGGCGCGGCGCACACCGCAAGTGGACGACTTTTGGGAGGCGGCGTGACAGCCATCGAGCAGACAGAGGCGGCACGCCCGCGAGGCACGCGCCTGCCGCGCCGTGCCCGACGGAATCAGCTGCTGGGCGCCGCACAGGAAGTCTTCGTGGCGCAGGGCTACCACTCGGCCGCGATGGACGACATCGCCGAGCGCGCCGGCGTCAGCAAGCCGGTGCTCTACCAGCACTTCCCGGGCAAGCTCGACCTCTACCTCGCGCTGCTGGACCAGCACTGCGAGGCGCTGATCGGTTCGGTACGGCAGGCGCTGGCGTCGACGACCGACAACAAGCAGCGCGTACGGGCGACCATGGACGCCTATTTCGCGTACGTCGAGGACGACGGCGGCGCCTTCCGGCTGGTCTTCGAGTCGGACCTGACGAACGAGCCCGCGGTCCGCGAGCGCGTCGACAAGGTCACGAACGAGTGCGCCGAGGCGATCACCGATGTCATCGCCGAGGACACCGGCCTCTCGCGCGCGGAGTCGATGCTGCTGGCCTCGGGCCTGGGCGGCCTCGCCCAGGTGGTGGCCCGCGCGTGGCTGCACAGCGACCGCAGCGTCCCGCGCGAGCAGGCGGTCCAGCTGCTGACCTCGCTCGCCTGGCGAGGTATCGCCGGTTTCCCGCTGCACGGCACCGAGCACCACTGACCCGTCCCGGGGACGTTTGTTCCCGCCCGCTGTTCGCTGTTGGCGTTCTTGCGCGGAGCGTGTACGTCCCCTCACCGGGCTAATGTGTGCTGGGTACAGCGCGGAAGGTCGCGCACTTCACTGACCGTCGGAGGGACATAGCCGTGGAGGTCAAGATCGGCGTGCAGCACGCGCCCCGCGAGATCGTTCTGGAGAGCGGTCAGAGTGCCGAGGAGGTCGAGCGCGTGGTGGCCGAGGCGCTCGCCGGAAAGTCGCAGCTGCTGAGCCTCACGGACGAGCACGGCCGCAAGGTCCTGGTCCCGGCCGACCGCCTGGCCTACGTGGAGCTCGGCGAGCCGGCCCCGCGCAAGGTGGGCTTCGGCGCGCTCTAGGCAACGCATGAGGAAGGGCCCGGCGACATGAAGTCGCCGGGCCCTTCGTCGTTGTACGAACAGAAGCCGCACGAGCCTCCGCAAGATTTTCTTCTCCACATATGGAGCACAAGTCCCGCACAGAGGAGGATTGCATTCCGCAGGTCACGGGTATGACGGGCTACGACCGTGATACGCAGAGTGGCCGCGTGGGAGGGACCCCAATGATCTTGCTGGAAGCGCTCGGTTCCGCACTGCTCGGTCTCGCCCTGGCAGCCGCCGCCGCGCACCGCCTGGCCCACCGCCTGCCCGCCCGCTCCCTGGTCCTCGCGACGGGAGTGGCCGGCGCCCTCTTCGGCGCCTTCATCACCCACAGCGCCCTGGGCGCGGGCAACGTCCTGCTGACCCTGATCGGCGCGACGGTGGTCTCGATCGCGTCCGTCTCGCTACTGCTCCGCCCGGCACGCAGACTCCGCCGCCGATCAGTAGCGGCATAAATCCTGACGCCGCCCAGGGCAACACCCCAAGGGGCGCGGGGAACTGCGCGACCAGCCCCCACCGCCCCGCAGCCGCGCAACAACCCGAGCCGCCCCCCACAGAGCGCTACGCCGCCAACCCCAGCGCAGCCATCCGCTTGGTGTGCGCCTCAGTGATCCGCGAGAACATCCGCCCCACCTCGGCAAGATCGAACCCGTCGGCAACCCCACCGACAAGCATCGTCGACAGCGCATCCCTGTCAGCGACAACCCGCTGCGACTGCGACAGCGCCTCCCCCATGAGACGCCGCGCCCACAGAGCGAGACGCCCACCCACACGCGGATCGGCGTCGATCGCGGCCCGCACCTTCTCGACGGCGAACCCGGCATGCCCCGTGTCGTCGAGCACGGCGAGCACCAGCTCGCGCGTGTCCGAGTCCAGCCGCGCCGCGACCTCGCGGTAGAAGTCACTGGCGATGGAGTCGCCGACGTACGCCTTGACGAGCCCCTCCAGCCAGTCCGACGGCGCCGTCTGCCGGTGGAAGCCGTCGAGCGCGGCGACGAACGGCTCCATGGCCTCCGTCGGCTCGGCGCCGATCTCGGTCAGCCGGTCGCGCAGCTTCTCGTAGTGGTGGAACTCCGCCGACGCCATCTTCGCCAGCTCCGCCTTGTCCGCCAGCGTCGGCGCCAGCTTGGCGTCCTCCGCGAGCCGCTCGAACGCCGCGAGTTCGCCGTAGGCGAGTGCGCCGAGGAGGTCGACGACCGCGGCCCGGTACTGGGGCTCCGCGGAGGCCTGGGCCCAGTCCTGGGCGGCCACTCCGGTGGGCTCGGCGGGTGCGTCAGAGGTGTTGTCAGGCGTCGTCATGAAGCGCACAATAGTCCGCTCGCCGAGACTCGGAAGTCCCTGGTCAATCAGTGTGACGACGACTACGTGACCAAATCGGCCATCACATGTGCGCGTTTCCGGGGTATGGTGGTAATGCGCCTGCTGAGTATGTGCGTCTATGACGATGCCGTATTCGACGGGCCGCGCGTATGAGGATGCCCGGTCGGTGGCCCGATCGGCTCCGACCTGACAGCTCTCCTCGCCCGTACGGCACTGTGCGTACGGCATCCGGAGGGACCCTCAGCGGTTCGAGCGCTAGAGCGTCGGCAGAGGTCCCGTGCCATTACGGCTGGTCCGTAAGGCAGTCGACGTCCCCAGCACGGTCTTTAAGAGACCCCCGAGCTCGCCTCGCACCGCATACACAGAAGAGGCAGCACCCTGACTACGACGTTCAGAGATCTCGGAATCCTTCCCGAGACCGCCGAGGCCCTTGAGGCCGTCGGCATCATCAACCCCTTCCCCATCCAGGAGATGACGCTCCCCGTCGCCCTTTCCGGCACGGACGTCATCGGCCAGGCCAAGACCGGCACCGGCAAGACGCTGGGCTTCGGCCTCCCGCTCCTCGAGCGCGTGACCGTCCCCGCCGACGTCGAGGCCGGCCGCGCCGCCCCCGAAGCGCTCACCGACGCCCCGCAGGCCCTCGTCGTCGTCCCCACGCGCGAGCTGTGCACCCAGGTCACCAACGACCTGCTGACCGCGGGCAAGGTCCGTAACGTCCGCGTGCTCGCCATCTACGGCGGCCGCGCCTACGAGCCCCAGGTCGAGGCCCTCAAGAAGGGCGTCGACGTCATCGTCGGCACCCCCGGCCGGCTCCTGGACCTCGCGGGCCAGAAGAAGCTCAACCTCCAGCACATCAAGGCGCTCGTCCTCGACGAGGCCGACGAGATGCTCGACCTGGGCTTCCTGCCCGACGTCGAGAAGATCATCGACATGCTGCCGGCCCGCCGCCAGACCATGCTGTTCTCGGCGACCATGCCGGGTGCGGTCATCGGTCTCGCGCGCCGCTACATGTCGCGGCCCACGCACATCCGCGCCACCGCGCCGGACGACGAGGGCGTGACGGTCGCGAACATCTCGCAGCACGTGTACCGCGCGCACAACATGGACAAGCCCGAGATGGTCGCGCGCATCCTGCAGTCCGAGGGCCGCGGACTGGCCATGATCTTCTGCCGTACGAAGCGCACCGCCGCCGACCTCGCCGACCAGCTCAAGCAGCGCGGCTTCGCCTCCGGCGCGGTCCACGGCGACCTCGGCCAGGGCGCCCGCGAGCAGGCGCTGCGCGCCTTCCGCAACGGCAAGGTGGACGTCCTCGTCTGCACCGACGTCGCCGCGCGCGGCATCGACGTCGAGGGCGTCACGCACGTCATCAACTACCAGTCCCCCGAGGACGAGAAGACGTACCTGCACCGGGTCGGCCGTACCGGCCGCGCGGGCGCCAAGGGCATCGCGATCACCCTCGTCGACTGGGACGACATCCCGCGCTGGCAGCTGATCAACAAGGCGCTGGAGCTCAACTTCAACGACCCGCCGGAGACGTACTCCAGCTCCCCGCACTTCTACGAGGAGATGAACATCCCCGCGGGCACCAAGGGCGTCCTGCCGCGTGCCGAGCGCACGCGCGCGGGCCTCGACGCGGAGGAGCTCGAGGACCTCGGCGAGACCGGCGGCCGTGGTGGCCGCGGTCGCGGTGACCGGACCGGCCGTGACAGCCGGGGCGGTCGTGGCGGCCGGGACGAGTCCCGTCCCGCCGACGACGAGCGTTCGTCGCGTACGCCGCGTCGTCGCCGCCGTACGCGCGGCGGTTCCGCGCTGGACGGTGCCTCGGCGCCCGCCGCCGAGGCGACCGCGCCTTCCGCGGACAGCGCGGTGGCCGAGGACGCCTCCGCGACCCGCACCCCGCGCCGTCGTCGCCGCACCCGCAACGGTGGTGTGGCGGAGCAGGCGCCGGCCGTGACCGCGACGCCGGAGGCCGCTGAGGCAGCCGTCGACACGGCCGAGGCCGTCGAGACGAAGCCGCGTCGCCGCCGCACCCGCAAGGCCGCGGAGACGGTGCCGGCGACCGAGCCGGTCGCCACCGAGGCCGTCACCAGCGAGGCCGTCGAGGCCGCCCCGGTCGTCGCGGAGCCCGAGCCCGAGGCTCCCGCCGCCGCGCCGCGCCGCCGCACCCGTAAGGCCACGCCGGCCGCCGAGACCGCGGTCGACACCGCCGAGGCCGTCGAGGCCAAGCCGCGTCGCCGCACCCGTAAGGCCGCGGAGCCGGTGGCCGCCGCTGAGGTCGCCGAGGTCGTCGAGGCCGCCCCGGCGGTCGTCGCCGAGCCCGAGGCTCCGGCCGCCGCGCCGCGTCGCCGTACGCGCAAGACGGCGGCCCCCGCGGAGGCCGCGGTCGACACGGCCGAGGGCACGGAGGCGAAGCCGGCGGTACGCCGTACGCGCAAGGCCGCCGCCGCGACGGAGACCACCGCCGAGGCCACCGAGCCGAAGCCGCGCCGGACCCGCAAGACCGCCGCTGCCGCTGCCGAGGCGGCTGTGGACACGGCCGAGGCCGCCGAGGCCAAGCCGCGTCGCACGCGGAAGACCGCCGCCGCTGCCGAGACCCCGGCCGAGGCCGTGGAAGCCAAGCCGCGTCGGACCCGCAAGACCGCCGCTGCCGCTGCCGAAGCCGCCGTCGACACCGCCGAGGCAGTCGAGGCCAAGCCGCGTCGCACTCGCAGGACGGCCGCTTCCGCCGCCGAGATCCCGGCCCAGGCCGTGGAGGAGGCGGAGGCCAAGCCGCGTCGTACGCGCAAGACGGCCGCCGCCGCTGCCGAAGCCGCCGTCGACACGGCCGAAGGCGCGGAGGCCAAGCCCAAGGCGCGGCGTACCCGCAAGGTCGCCGCTGCCGCCGTCGAGACGGCCGAGGCCGCCGAAGCCGTGGAAGCCAAGCCGCGTCGGACCCGTAAGACGGCCGCCGCCGCGGAGACGACCGAGGCGAAGCCGCGTCGGACCCGTAAGGCCGCGGCTTCCGCCGAGATCCCGGCGCAGGCCGCCGAGGACGCGGAGGCCAAGCCGAGGGTGCGGCGTACGCGTAAGGCTGCTGCTGCCTCGGAAGGCTGAGCGCGCGTTTGTCGCTGACGGCCCGGTCCACCGACAGGTGGGCCGGGCCGCCGGCATTTCCGGGCAGGCGCTCCCCAGCCCAGGTGGTCCACCTCACGCCGCGTACTGAACCCCCGCCGGATAGCCTCGAGCCATGAGCCGTCCCCCCACCTTCGCTCCGCCCCCCGGCGCCCGCGCCTACTCCCTGCGCACGTCACGCGGTGAGTTCGCCGTGGTCGACGCTCCGGTGGCGGACGGCGTCACACCGCGCGGAACCGCCCTGCTGGTGCCCGGGTTCACCGGCAGCAAGGAGGACTTCAACCCGCTGCACGAACCGCTCGCGGCGCGTGGGTACCGCACGGTCGCCGTGGACGGGCGCGGCCAGTACGAGTCGGACGGGCCGGACGCCGACGAATCCGCTTACGCGCAGGACGAGTTGGCGAAGGACGTGCTCGCGCAGGCGGCCGCGATCGGCGCGCCCGTGCATCTCGTGGGGCACTCGCTCGGCGGGCAGATCGCCCGGGCCGCCGTGCTCCTCGACCCCACGCCCTTCCGCTCCCTGACCCTCATGTCGTCGGGCCCCGCCCAGATCTCCGGCTCCCAGCAGCAGCGCGTCAAGCTGCTCCGGGACGCGCTGGCCGTGATGAGCATGACGGAGGTGTGGGACGCGATCCAGGCCATGGAGCCCCCCGAGGAGACCGACACCGGCGAGCTCGACGAGGGGCTCGACGACCGGGACGATCTGCGGCGGCGCTGGCTGGGCAACAAGCCCGCCCAACTCATCGCCACCGGACGCCAGTTGTGCACCGAGCCGGACCGGGTCGGCGAACTGACCGCCGTGGCAATGCCGTTCCATGTGCTGTCGGGGGCGCACGACGACACCTGGCCGGTGCCCCTCCTGGACGACATGGCCGTACGACTCCACGCGCACCGCACGGTCATCGCCGGCGCCGAGCACTCCCCCAACACCGACCGCCCCCTCGAAACGGCCCGCGCCTTCGCCGACTTCTGGGACAGCACCCTGAAGACCGGTTCCTGAGAGGGCGCCTGCGAGCCAAGCGCCACCACAAGACCGGCTAGTACTGCTTCTGCAAGTGCTCCCAGAACCCGTCCCGCAGCGCCCGCCGCAGGTCCGCCTGGCCGCGCAGCGAGTACTGGAGCAGCCCCTCCGCCTCCACCAGCAGGTCCTGGTCGACCGACCCGGGCAGGTAGGGGTGGCCCGGCAGCAGCTCCACCAGGGCGTCCCGGCCTCGTGCCGCCAGCCACTTCGCCGCGATCTGGGCGCCGACGAAGCGGACGTCCTCGCGGGCGGGCCGGTTCACCGAGCCCTCGTACGCGGCGGACGTGCGGCGGGCGACGTACGGCTTGAAGAAGTCGAGGTCGAAGACGCGCTGGCTGTCGACCTCCCAGAGCAGCGGCTCGGCCTGGTTGCGGCCCTCGGGCGCCTCGATGCCCCAGAGGTGGACACGGGCGCCGTAGCCCTGCGCCGCCTCCACCGCCGACACCAGGTCCTCGTCGCCGCCGAGCAGGGCCGCGTCACTGATCGCGCGGTGCCGGGCGAGGGACTCCAGGTCGGAGCGGATCAGTGAGTCGACGCCCTTCTGCTGGTTGTTGGCGTTGAGGTTGCCCAACCGCACCTTGACGTCCGGGAGTTCGGCGATCGCCTGCTGCTCGGCGGTGTGGATGCGGCGTCGGGCCCCGTCGTACCAGTAGACCCGGAGCAGTCTGCTGTCCGCGAAGATCGTCCGGGCCCGGTCGATGAGCGCCTCGATGAGTCCCTCGGTGTCGATGTCGAAGGCGCGGCGGTCCTCCGTCCCGGCGACCAGGCGCCCCGCGGCCGCGTAGAGATACCCCGCGTCGACGAAGATCGCGTGGGTCGAGGGCGTCTTCGCCACCTCGGCGAGCATGCGCTGCAGCAGCTCGTTGGTGTGGTCGATGCGGGCGCCCAGCGCCTGGAGGTCGTCGTTCATCGCCACCATTGTCCCGGCGGTCACGCTGCGAACACAACTGGTCCCGGTCAGTCTCATACGGACCACTTACCGGTCAGTAGTTAGTCGTTCGAAAAATTTCTTTAGCGTAGGGAATGTTTGTAACACGCAGCCCGTTAGATACAGACGTACGCAGATGTTCTCCTCAGGAGGATGACCAGACGAAGGGAGAAGCCCATGCGCTTCGAAATCATGCGACTCGACGACGTCGACGGTACCCCCGTGGACAGCACCGTCGTGGACGCCGCCTCCGTCAACCGGATCGTTCAGCAGGCCGCCGCCATCGGACAGCGCCTCTGGATTCGCCCGGCCGACACCTCGGCCTCATAACAACAAGCTTCAGAGCCCCCGCACGGCATCGATGCCGTGCGGGGGCTCTGTGCTTTCCGAAGCGTCTCCCGAAGCCGTACGGGCTTCAGCTCCCCCGGATCACCTGCGTGACCCCGTTGATGATCTGCTGCACGGCGATCGCGGACAGCATCATCCCCGCGAGCCGTGTCACCAGGACGACCCCGCCGTCCTTGATGACCCGGATGATCAGCAGCGAGTACCGCATGACCAGCCACAGCACGACATGGATGGCGAGGATCGCCGCCCACACCGACACCTGCGTGGCGACACTGTCGGCCTTCTGCACGGCCAGGATCACGGACACGATCGCACCGGGCCCGGCCAGCAGCGGCATGCCCAGCGGCACCAGGGCGACGTTGACGTCCTTGGTCTGCTTGGGCTCGTCGGTCTTGCCGGTGAGCAGGTCCAGGGCGATCAGCAGGAGCAGCAGCCCGCCCGCGATCATCAGCGCGGGCACGGAGACGTGCAGGTAGTCGAGGATCTGGTGGCCGAGGAGGCCGAAGACCGCGATCACCCCGCCCGCCACACAGACGGCCTGGAAGGCCATCCGCTTCTGCACCTTGCCGGGCCGGCCGGCGGTCAGGGCCAGGAAGATCGGGGTGATCCCGGGGGGATCCATGATGACGAACAGGGTCAGGAAGAGAGAGCCGAAAACGGCAGCGTCGAACACAGGTGAGCCTTGCGGAAGTGAAACGTACAGGTGAGCGCGAGGAGGGGCTCAGGCCCCGCCGGTCCCCGGCACCGGGAACGCGCCCGTCGCCCGCCGGGTGATCTCCCCGTACACCTCGGGGTCGGTCCGGAACTCGCCGAGCGTCACCGTCTTGCGGCTGCCGTGGTAGTCCGAGGAGCCGGTGACGAGCAGCCCCAGGTCGGCGGCGAGCCCGCGCAGCCGGTCCCGGGTCTCCGGGTCGTGGTCCATGTGGTCGACCTCGATGCCGTCGAGCCCGGCCGCGGCCATCTTCGCGATGGCGGACTCGGGGACGGTACGGCCGCGCTTGTCGGCGCCGGGGTGGGCGAAGACGGTGACCCCGCCCGCGCCCTTGACCAGCCGGATCGCCTCGAAGGGGTCGGTCTCGTGCTTCTCCACGTAGGCCCGGCCGCCGTCGGCCAGCCAGTCCTCGGTGAAGGCGTCGCTGACGGTCGGCACGACACCGAGCTCGACGAGCGCGGTCGCGACATGCGGCCGGCCGACCGAGCCGTCGCCGGCGATCCGTGCGACCTGCTCCCAGGTGACGGGCACGCCCAGCGCCTGGAGCTTCTTGACCATCCCGCGCGCCCGCGGCACCCGGTCGTCCCGCACCAGCTCACGCTCGGCGAGCAGCTCCGGCTCCTCGGGGTCGAAGAGGTAGGCCAGCAGGTGCATGGAGACGCCGTCGATACGGCAGGACAGCTCGGCCCCGGTGACGAGCGTGAGCCCCTCGGGCAGCGCGGCGATGGCCTCGGCGTACCCGCGCGTGGTGTCGTGGTCGGTCAGGGCGACGACGTCCAGCCCGGCGGCGGCAGCGTTGCGCACCAGCTCGGCCGGGGTGTCCGTACCGTCGGACGCGGTGGAGTGGGTGTGCAGGTCGATACGCACGACGCGAACTCCAGGCGGTGAGGGTACGGAGGGAACGCTCAAGGATAACCGGATTTTCGCGCCCTCATGTCACACCCGAAAGTGCGTAGCGCCCCCTACACAGCCCCCCGCACAGTCCCTATACAGACGCTCAGGGTTTCAACAGCCGCGGCGACAACGCCCCGCAGGGGACCAGCTCCACCTCGGCCCCGGCGTCCCGCAGATCCGTCAGCACCAGCTCGTCGTACATCAGCAGCCCCGACTGCTCGGGCCACACGACCGCCCACAGCCACAGCCCGAGCGCCTCGCCCGCGAACACGGCCCGGTCGTCCGGCGTACCGGAGACATGCCACAGCGGGGTGGGGCGGCCGGCCGCCAGCACCTTGGCCTGGGCCGGCTTCTCGACGCTCATGTACGGCCCCGGGTCCGGCCCGTCGATGCCCGCGTAGCGCGCGCCGAGGCCGACGCCGAGTTCCTCCGCGACGAGGATCAGCTCACCGAAACCGCCGAGCGGTCCGGGCCCCGAGCAGGCCACGGCCGTCGCACGTCCGCCACTGCGATCGTCACCGGCACTGCCGACGCCCGTGAAGAGCCAGCCGACCGGCAGCGGCCACGGCATCCACACCGGCACCTGCGTGCGATGCACCACGACGTCGAGGGCCTCGACGCTGGGCGGGATCACCGGCTGCAGCGGGTGCACGGTCCCGTGCACGTCGCACTGCCAGGAATCGGCGAAGAGTCCGGGAGCCCTGACCCGGCCACCACACTTCGGGCAACTGGGTTCGCCCCTCATAGGGCCCCACGGTCCTACCCCCGCCCCGCCACGTCAAGGACGATCACCCGTCCGGGCGGAACCGTTCACCGTACGGAAGTAGATGTAGCTTGCATTAATTAGCTGCCCTAACTTACTATGTGCATACAGCAACCATCTCGACAGCCGTTCTCACCGGAAAGAGAGAAACCATGGACGCCCTCGACGCGGGAGCGGGCAGCCTCCTGCGACAGCCAAAGGCGGTCTGGGCCACGGCCGGCGCCTCCGTCGTCGCCTTCATGGGCATCGGACTCGTCGACCCGATCCTGCCGTCCATCACCCAGGGCCTCGACGCCACCGCAGGCCAGGTCTCGCTGCTCTTCACGTCGTACTTCCTGATCACCGCGTTCGCGATGCTGGTCACCGGCTGGGTCTCCAGCCGGATCGGCGGCCGCAAGACGCTGCTGCTCGGCCTCGCCTTCGTGGTCGTCTTCGCGGGTCTCGCCGGTACGTCGGGCTCGGTCGCCGAGCTCGTCGGGTTCCGGGCGGGCTGGGGGCTCGGCAACGCCCTGTTCGTCTCCACGGCACTCGCGGTCATCGTCGGCGCGGCGGCGGGCGGCAGCGCCGCGGCGATCCTGCTGTACGAGTCCGCGCTCGGCCTCGGCATGGCCTGCGGCCCGCTGCTGGGCGCACTGCTCGGCGACGCCAGCTGGCGCTACCCGTTCTTCGGCACGGCCTTCCTGATGGCGGTCGGCTTCCTGTGCATCACGGTGTTCCTCAAGGAACAGCCGAAGCCGGCCCGCAAGACCTCGCTGCTCGACCCGGTGAAGGCGCTCGGCCACGGCGGCCTGGCCTCCGCCGCCGCCTCGGCGTTCTTCTACAACTACACGTTCTTCACGGTGCTGGCCTTCACCCCGTTCGTGCTGGACATGACCCCGTACAAGTCGGGTGCCGTGTTCTTCGCCTGGGGTGTGCTGCTCGCCGTCTTCTCGGTGATCGTGGCCCCGCGGTTGCAGGCGCGCTTCGGTTCGCTGAAGGTGCTCGGCGGCTCGCTGGTGCTGCTCGCGGCGGACGTGCTGATCCTCGGCTACGGCAGTCACACCACCGCGATCGTCTGCACGATCCTGTCCGGCGCGTTCATCGGCGTGAACAACACCGTCTACACCGAGTTGGCCCTGGGCGTGTCGGACGCCCCGCGTCCGGTCGCCAGCGCCGGCTACAACTTCGTGCGCTGGTTCGCGGCCGCCGCGGCGCCCTTCTTCGCCCCGCGGATCGAGGAGTGGACCGACATCCACGTGCCGTTCGTGGTGGCGGCGGTGACCGCGCTCGCGGGCGCTGCCGTGGTCGTCGTACGACGCAAGGCGCTGACCCGTGAGGCCGAGGAGCTGGAGTCGAAGCACGCCGCCGAGGACGGTGTGGCGGTCTTCGTCAACTGACGATTTCCGGCCACCACTTGGTGAGCTTGCTCACCCCGGGATCACCCGCGCTCACCCCACGCTCAGTCCAGCGGGACGGACTTCCGGGACGGGTCCCTGAGGTCCGTCCCGTTCGTCAGCCAGCGCTCCTGGAGGGCCTGGGCGCCGTGCACCCGCTTCCAGGCGGCCTCGTTCGGGGTCATGGGCAGGAGGGGCAGGAACTGGACCGGGTCCATGGGCTCGTCCAGCTCCAGGTCCTCGACCAGGCCGCCCGGCTCGGCCACCAGGACCGAGGTGAACGGGGCGCCGGGCCACAGCGGCTCACCCACGTCGAGGGACGCTCCAGGAGCCACGATCACGCCCTCGACCTGCGGAGACGCGGCGAGGACGGCGAGCGCGCGGAGCACCTTGTCGGTGTCGGCGAGGCCCGCGCGGACCGACAGGAACAGCTCGGCGCGGGGGCCGTTGACCGGGTCGGCGAGCATCGCGGTGGGGTCGCCCATCGGCGCCGCCGACATGCCGAGCGTGGCGTAGCGGACGATGTCGCCCTCGTGGAAGCGGAGCACCTCGATGCGGTCCGTGCCCAGGAAGGTGACCGCCGCGCGGGCGTCCGGCTCGCCCAGCGCGGTACGCAACCGGGCCTCGACCAGAGGAAGAACATCAGCCATGACGCGAGCATAGAACTCGTCAGTACCGGGCAAAGCAGCGCCTTGACACTTCGGTCGGCTGATACTCTGGCCCGGTCGTTCGGGGCAGCACGCAGAAGCGTCGCGGTCGAGTCCCGACGCCATCAAAATCCCCTGCGAGGGGAACTCCCCTACGGGGAATGGACGTCCCTTACGAGGGACCGGCCGGAGGAGGTGGGGCTGTCATGGATCGAAGTCACCCGTGCAGTACCACTCGCTCTTCCGCCCGCTGATGTAGCTGATCCGGGTCCCGGCTGACCGCCGCCTCTCGTCGCGCTCGCGTCTTCATCGGAAGAGCACTTCGCCTAGATCTGCTTGATCTGTCTGATCTTGTCTGATTCGAAATCAGCATCTGTATCAGCAACGAAGCCTGCTACCGCAATGGTGCGGTGCTCCCCGCTTTGTGGACGTGCCAAACATCCGCCGTTCGGACGTCCCCATTCCGGGCAGTTCCATCCGTTGAAGCGGCCTTTCGTTGCCTGTCGCGAAGGAGCCTGCCATGTCGATGATCCGCGACCTGCGCGCCGTCGTCCGCCCGTCCCGTCCCTCGCTCCGCAAGGGCGTGCGCATGGACAGCGGGGCGTACGACACCACCCGCGACCCCGGCACCCCCTCGGCCGTCGTCGACTGCGCCGTCTACCGCGACGGGGCCCGCGTCGAGACGCCCCTGCCGCTGACGCCGCACGAGGCGATGCGTCAGGTGCGCCGCGACGGCGGCTTCGTCTGGATCGGTCTGCACGAGCCGACCGAGGCCGAATTCGCCGGTATCGCGGGCGAGTTCGGGCTGCACCCGCTGGCCGTCGAGGACGCCGTCCAGGCGCACCAGCGGCCGAAGCTGGAGCGCTACGACGACTCCCTGTTCACCGTCTTCAAGACCATCCACTACGTCGAGCACGACCGCCTCACCGCCAACAGCGAGGTCGTCGAGACCGGCGAGGTCATGTGCTTCACCGGACGGGACTTCTTCATCACCGTCCGGCACGGCGGCCAGGGTTCGCTCCGGGCGCTGCGCCACCGCCTCCAGGACGACCCGGAGCTGCTCGCCAAGGGCCCCTCGGCGGTGCTGCACGCGATCGCCGACCACGTCGTCGACGGCTACATCGCGGTCGCCGACGCCGTGCAGGACGACATCGACGAGGTCGAGACGGAGGTGTTCTCGCCGGGCCGCAAGGGCTCCCCGCGCGGTTCGGACGCCGGCCGGATCTACCAGCTCAAGCGTGAGGTGCTGGAGTTCAAGCGGGCGGTGTCGCCGCTGCTGCGGCCCATGCAGCTGCTGAGCGAGCGGCCGATGCGGCTGATCGACCCCGACATCCAGAAGTACTTCCGGGACGTCGCCGACCACCTCGCCCGTGTGCAGGAGCAGGTCATCGGCTTCGACGAGCTCCTCAACTCGATCCTCCAGGCCAACCTCGCGCAGGCGTCCGTCGCGCAGAACGAGGACATGCGGAAGATCACCTCGTGGGCAGCCATCATCGCCGTACCGACGATGGTGTGTGGCGTGTACGGCATGAACTTCGACTACATGCCCGAGACGCACTGGAAGTACGGCTACCCCGTGATCATGATGATCACCGGTGTCATCTGCCTCGGCATCCACCGCACCCTGAAGCGCAACGGCTGGCTGTGAAAGCCCGATAAAGGGCCTCGATAGGCTGCCCTCATGACAAGCGAGCTGCTCGACCAGGCCCTCGTCGAGGAGGCCACGAAGAAGTCCGGCCTCATCTGGGTCAGGGGTCCCGAGGGTCCCGCCCGGGCGCTGTGGCACGTGTGGCACGAGGGTGCCGCGTGTCTGGTCGGCGACGGGCCGGGCGAGCAGCCGCTGCCGGGGCTGACGGACGGCGGTACGGCCGAGGTCACGGTCCGCAGCAAGGACAAGGGCGGGCGGCTGGTCTCCTGGACGGCGAAGGTCGTGGAGCTGCCGTCCGGGTCGGAGGCCTGGGAGGCGGCCGTCGCCGAGCTCAAGGGCAAGCGGCTCAACGCGCCCGACGGGGAGGCGATGCCGGAGCGCTGGGGGCGGGAGTGCCGGGTGCTGCGCCTGGAGCCGACCGGGGCGACCGCGCCGCTGCCCGACGGTGACCTGGCCGGGCCGCCGGTGCCGACGTCCGCGACGACCCGCCGGCCGATCCCGGCGGGGCTGCCGAAGCTGCTGCTGAAGCGGCGCCGCCGGAAGTAGCCGCGTCAGGACGTCGGCAGCTGCTTGCCGTAGTCCACCGTCTCGTCCTTCGCCGGCGCCGCCAGCTCGAAGGGCTTGCCCCAGCCGGAGAAGGTCAGGGTCCCGGCACCGCCCGCGCGTTCCAGGCGGAGCGGGTACGGCTTGCCCTCCAGGGAGACGTCCAGGGTGCCGCCGGCGCCGTCGCCGCCCGTGACGCGGATCGTGCGGGTGCCCGACTGCTCGTGGTGGCCGTCGGTCGCGAGGTCGCCGTGGAGCGTCAGCAGGCTCTCCAGCAGGACGTCCTTGTCGGTGAAGCCGATGAACTTCTTGTACGACGGGTCGCCCTGAGGCACCTTCACGAACTTGCCGTCGAGCTTGTCCGCGGCGGCCGTGTCCGAGCCCTTGTCGTCGCCCTTGCCGTCCTCATGGCTCCAGAAGCCGGCGTCGGCCTTGAGGAAGAGCTTCTCCCCGATCCGCAGCAGCTTGAAAGTGGCGCCCTCGGCGGTGACCGACCCGGTGCCGCCGTCCGCCTTCAGCTGCATGTCGAGTTTGTAAGTGCGCCCGCTGGTAACCACGGTTCCGGAGAGACGCACCGTGTCCGCGGACTCGGCGGCGGCCTTGGTCTTCGTCTGGATCTGCTCGGCCGGCAGCTTGCCGACCCCGTTGGTGCCCGCGTCGGGGTCGTCACTGCCGCACCCCGTCAGGACCGTGCCCGTCACGACCAGGGCGCACACCGCGCCCCTGAGTCCCGTCCGGCGGGTACGGACCTGGGGAATCGCAGTCACAGGTGGGCGCCTTTCCGAAGAGGGGCCATCAAGCGGCGTACCGCAGAGTACCGGGGCCCCGCGGTCCGAGCGGAGCCAGTCCGTCCGGACCGCCCACCAGGGCGTCCCTCATCGGGACGGGCTAGCCTGAAGCCCACTTGGACGGACAAAACGCTGGGAACACAAGGAAAGGAGGCACGGCGATGGCAGGGGGCGCCCCCAGGATCTTCGTCTCGCATCTCTCCGGCGTCGCCGTGTTCGACCCCAACGGCGACCAGGTCGGCCGGGTGCGCGACCTCGTCGTCATGCTGCGCGTGGGCCGCAAGCCGCCGCGCGTGCTCGGCCTGGTCGTGGAACTGTCCACGCGGCGCCGCAGCTTCCTCCCCATGACCCGGGTGACCAGCATCGAGTCCGGCCAGGTCATCACCACCGGCGTGCTCAACGTCCGCCGCTTCGAGCAGCGCCCCACCGAGCGCCTGGTCTTCGGCGAGCTCCTCGACCGGCGCGTCACCCTCGTCGAGACCAGCGAGGAGGTGACCGTCCTGGACGTGTCCGTGCAGCAGCTGCCGGCCCGCCGGGACTGGGAGATCGACAAGGTCTTCGTCCGCAAGGGCGGCAAGGGCGGCGCGTTCCGGCGCAAGGGCGAGTCGCTGACCGTCGAGTGGTCCGCCGTCACCGGCTTCTCCCTGGAGGAGCACGGACAGGGCGCCGAGAGTCTGCTGGCCACCTTCGAGCAGCTGCGCGCCGCCGACCTCGCCAACGTCCTGCACCACCTCTCCCCCAAGCGGCGCGCCGAGGTCGCCGCCGCCCTCGACGACGACCGGCTGGCCGACGTGCTCGAAGAGCTGCCGGAGGACGACCAGATCGAGATCCTCGGCAAGTTGAAGGAGGAGCGGGCGGCCGACGTGCTGGAGGCCATGGACCCGGACGACGCGGCCGACCTGCTGAGCGAGCTGCCGACGGAGGACCAGGAGCGGCTGCTGAGCCTGATGCAGCCCGCCGACGCGGCCGACATGCGGCGCCTGATGTCGTACGAGGAGCACACCGCGGGCGGTCTGATGACGACCGAGCCGATCGTGCTGCGACCCGACGCCACCGTCGCCGACGCCCTCGCGCGCGTGCGCAACGCCGACCTCTCCCCCGCGCTCGCCGCCCAGGTCTACGTCTGCCGCCCGCCCGACGAGACGCCGACCGGCAAGTACCTGGGCACGGTCCACTTCCAGCGGCTGCTGCGGGACCCGCCGTACACCCTGGTCAGCGCGATCATCGACGACGACCTCCAGCCGCTGGACCCGGACGCGGCGCTGCCGGTCGTCGCCGGGTTCTTCGCGACGTACGACATGGTCGCGGCGCCCGTGGTGGACGAGGCCGGGTCGCTGCTGGGGGCGGTCACCGTGGACGACGTACTGGACCACATGCTCCCCGAGGACTGGCGGGAGACGGAGTTCCATCTGGACGAAACCGAAGAGGGCGGGGTGGCCGCTCATGACTCCTGAGCGCGACACCGCCCGCGAGCGCACCCCCAGCGGCGCCACCGCCAGCACCCGCCCGCGCACCCGCCTGGACCAGCCCCGGCCGCCGCGGCGCCGACTGCTGCCCGAGTGGGACCCGGAGGCGTTCGGGCGGCTGTCGGAGCGCATCGCGCGCTTCCTCGGCACGGGCCGGTTCATCGTCTGGATGACGGTCGTCATCATCGCGTGGGTGCTGTGGAACGTGTTCGCCCCCGGCGACCTGCGCTTCGACAACTACCCCTTCATCTTCCTCACCCTGATGCTGTCGCTACAGGCTTCCTATGCGGCGCCTCTGATCCTGCTCGCGCAGAACCGGCAGGACGACCGCGACCGCGTCAACCTCGAACAGGACCGCAAGCAGAACGAGCGGTCCATCGCCGACACCGAGTACCTGACCCGGGAGATCGCCGCCCTGCGCATCGGCCTCGGCGAGGTCGCGACCCGCGACTGGATCCGCTCCGAACTCCAGGACCTGGTGAAGGAACTGGAGGAGAGACAGGACGGGCACGGCGTATTCCCGGCAGAACGGTCAGCGGGACGTGACGCAGACGACCGCTGAGGCTTTCCAGGGCCCCCGTGTTCAGCCGTACCATCGTCCTTATGGCTAGCGAAGACGCGGTGCGCGAGGCACTGGCGACGGTGAACGACCCCGAGATCAACCGCCCCATCACGGAACTCGGGATGGTCAAGTCGGTCGACATCGGCGCGGACGGGGCGGTCGCGGTCACCGTGTACCTGACGGTCTCCGGCTGCCCGATGCGCGAGACGATCACGCAGCGCGTGACGGACGCGGTCGCGGCCGTCGACGGCGTCACCCGCGTCGACGTCACGCTCGACGTGATGAGCGACGAGCAGCGCAAGGAGCTGGCGACGGCCCTGCGCGGCGGCCAGACCGAGCGCGAGGTCCCCTTCGCGAAGCCGGGCTCGCTCACGCGCGTGTACGCGGTCGCCTCCGGCAAGGGCGGCGTCGGCAAGTCCTCGGTGACGGTGAACCTGGCGGCGGCGATGGCGGCCGACGGTCTGAAGGTCGGTGTCGTCGACGCCGACATCTACGGCCACTCCGTACCGCGCATGCTGGGCGCCGACGGGCGTCCCACCCAGGTCGAGAACATGATCATGCCGCCGTCGGCGAACGGCGTGAAGGTCATCTCCATCGGCATGTTCACCCCGGGCAACGCCCCGGTCGTGTGGCGCGGCCCGATGCTGCACCGCGCGCTCCAGCAGTTCCTCGCGGACGTGTACTGGGGCGACCTGGACGTCCTCCTCCTCGACCTCCCGCCGGGCACCGGTGACATCGCGATCTCCGTGGCCCAGCTGGTCCCGAACGCCGAGATCCTGGTCGTGACGACCCCTCAGCAGGCCGCGGCCGAGGTCGCCGAGCGGGCCGGCTCCATCGCCGTCCAGACCCACCAGAAGATCGTCGGCGTGGTCGAGAACATGTCGGGCCTGCCGTGCCCGCACTGCGACGAGATGGTCGACGTCTTCGGCACCGGCGGCGGCCAGACGGTCGCCGACGGCCTGACCCGCACCACGGGTGCCACGGTCCCGGTCCTCGGCGCCATCCCGATCGACGTCCGCCTGCGCGAGGGCGGCGACGAGGGCAAGCCGGTCGTCCTGAGCGACCCGGACTCCCCGGCGGGCAAGGCCCTGCGCGACATCGCGGGCAAGCTCGGCGGCCGCCAGCGCGGCCTCGCCGGCCTGTCCCTGGGAATCACCCCGCGCAACAAGTTCTAGCTCTTCGCCTATGACGACGGGGGCGCCCTTCCAGCAGGAGGGCGCCCCCGTCGTCGTACCGCTACGCGTACTCGCCGATGTCCTTGATCATGGCGAAGCCGAGCCCGTACGCGCTCATGCCTCTTCCGTACGCCCCGACGTGCACGCCCTCCGGGGTGGAGCCGGCGAGCACCCAGCCGAACTCGGACTCCCGGTAGTGGAAGGGCGTGGGCACGCCGTCCACGGGGAGCGACAGTGTCGACCAGGCGGAGCCGTCGAGGTCGTCGGCCAGCGCCCACGCCGTCTCGGTCTGCTGGTCCAGCCAGTCGTCGCGCAGGGAGTGGTCCATCGAGCCGGGCCAGGTGAAGGACAGCAGCCCCACGCCCGCGAGCCACGCCGCGGAGGAGACCGACGTGGCCTCCAGCAGCCCCGTGCCGTCGGCGCTCCGCCGGGACGGATTGGCCGCGACGGTGACCACCACCGCGAACTTCTCCTTGTCCTCCGAGGCCTCGTTGCGTACCGAGGGCTCGTCACCGTGCCCGATCGAACCGTGCTCGACGGCACCGTCGGCCGCCGTTCCCACCTGCATCAGCCAGCGCGGCCCCGTGAAGGCCTCGTCGAGGCCGTACCACGGGAAGGGCGCCTGCAGGTAGCCGTCGACCGTGCGCCGGGCGGAGGGGACCTGTTGTCCGCCCTCCGTGGCCGGCGCCTGCGCGACTGCCTGACTCGTCGTCTCCATGTGCCCGGACGCCTCCTCGTTCCTCGTCGGACCGGGACGGCCCGCCCCCCTTCGGGCGACTCGTCCGGTCCGCACAACAACTCGGCAGCATAGCCACCCCACCGGGAAACGCATTACATACGCCTCACACATGACAGAGCCGCACATCACTGACGTGCGGCTCCGGGAGATGCGGGGTGGCGTCGCTCAGGTGGCGTCCGCGTCGAAGACCGGCCGGTCGTCCTTGCCGTCGTCGTCCTTCTTGGTCATGTCGATGCGCCCGCCGGAGGACCCGGAGGACGAGGACGACGCCGATGAGGAGGAGTCCGACTCGCGCCCGTGGACCGCGTCCGTGACCTCGGCCATCTCCTTCTTCAGGTCGAAGCCGTTGCGGATCTCCTTGAGCCCCAGCTCGTCGTTGTCCAGCTGCTTGCGGATGAACGTCTTGGGGTTCAGGTCCTCGAACTCGAAGTCCTTGAACTCGGGACCGAGCTCCGAGCGGATGTCCTGCTTGGCGCTCTCCGAGAACTCGCGGATCTTGCGAATGGTCCGCGTGACGTCCTGGATGAGCTTCGGGAGCTTGTCCGGACCGAAGACGAGCACGGCGAGGACAACGAGCGTCACCAGCTCGAGCGGTCCTATGTCATTGAACACCTGAAGCTCCTTGCGATGTCCGGGCCGGGTCCACGGTACCCGGCGATCCGGTACGACCGGTACTGTCCCGAGCCCCCCGAGTGCACGCGCATGAGCGGTTTTGTGGGTTGTTTGCCATGTGGGACGGGGTGGACGGGGTTTCCGGGGCGCGACTATGACGTTTCTGTCAATCGCCGTCCGAGGAGCCGAGCACCAGGGAAATGGTCCGTTCTTTGCCGCCGCGCTCCACGGTGAGCTCCAGCCGGTCGCCCGGGCGGTGGGCGCGGGTCTTGACGATGAGTTCCTCGCCGGAGTGGATGCGCTGGCCGTCGACCGCGGTGATGACGTCGCCCGCCTCGATGCCGGCCTTGTCGCCGGGGCCGCCCGCGGTGACCGCGGCGCCGCCGTCGTTGCCCTTGGTGCCGACGCGGGCGCCGTCGCCGGAGTAGTCCATGTCGAGCGTGACGCCGATCACCGGGTGGGTGGCCTTGCCCGTGTTGATCAGTTCCTCGGCGACGCGCTTGGCCTGGTTGACCGGGATGGCGAAGCCCAGGCCGATGGAGCCGGCCTGGCCGCCGCTCTCGTCGGAGCCGCTGTCGGCGGAGCGGATGGCGGAGTTGATGCCGATCACCCGGGCCTTGGAGTCGAGCAGCGGCCCGCCGGAGTTGCCGGGGTTGATGGGCGCGTCGGTCTGCAACGCGTCGACGTAGGACACGTCGCTGCCGTCGCCGCTCTCGCCGCCGGCCGTGATGGGCCGCTCCTTGGCGCTGATGATGCCGGAGGTGACGGTGCCCTCCAGGTCGTAGGGGGCGCCGATGGCCACGACGGGGTCGCCGACCTGGACGTTGTCGGAGTTGCCGAGCGTCAGGGGGGTGAGCCCGCTGACGCCGCTGACCTTGACCACGGCGAGGTCGTAGCCGCTGTCCCGGCCGACGACGGTGGCCTTGGCGGTGTCCCCGCTGTGGAAGGTCACCGATATCTCGCCGTCGCCGCCGGCGGGTTCGACGACGTGGTTGTTGGTGAGGATGTGACCCCGGTCGTCGAGCACGAAGCCGGTCCCGGTGCCGGACTCCTCGGTGCCGGTCACATGCAGCGTGACCACGCTGGGCAGCGCCCGCGCCGCGATCCCGGCCACGCTGTCCGGAGCCCGCCCGGCAGGCTCCGGCGCGGCCTGCGGCAGCTCTACGTCCCCCACGCCGCCGTTGCGCTCCAGATACGCCCCCACGACCCCGCCGACGCCCCCTGACACGAGCGCGAGCAGCACCGCGGCCCCGACGAGCGCCTTCCTGGCCCGCTTGCGTCGCTGCTCCTTGGAGGGGACGGCTGCACCGTTCTGCTGGAAGGGGGTCTGGAGGTGGTGCCGAAGGGGCGTCTGAAGGGGGCTGCCGGGGGCGGCGGCCCAGGGGTCGTAGTTCTGCCAGGGGTTGGTGGGAGGTGGGGTGGGAGCCGGGGCCGGGGCCGGGGCGCCGCTGTGGTGCGGGGCGGGGGCCGGGGCCGGGGCGCCGCTGTGGTGCGGGGCAGGGGCCGAGGTGGCGCTGTGGTGCGGGGCGGGGGTGCCGTGGGGCTGGGTAGGTGCCGGGGACGCCATGGGCGTTCCGTGGGACGGGGTCGTCGCCGGGTGCTGGACCGGCGGGGCGGGGGCCCAGGGGCCGGGTTCGCCGTAGGGCGGGGTGCTGTAGGGGTCGGGGTCGTGCAGGGGCTTGGGGCGCTCTGCCGCGGCTGCGTCTGTCGCCGACGCCTCGGCGGGGCGGTGCAGTGCGAAGTCGCCGGAGATGTCGGAGGCATCGGACGCGTCGTCGCTCGGCGGCTCATGCCGGTCCGGCGTGTCCGGTGCGTCCTGCGGTGAGCGCAGCTCGAAGTCCCCGTCGGGGAGACCGCGTTCGGGGTCGGCCACGGGCGAGGCGTCCTCAGGTCGCCTCAACTCGTAGTCACCTTCCGGCAGGGCCGCGTCACCGCCACCCGCACGGCTCCACCACTTCGCCTTCGTGGGCTTCCCCTCGTTCATGCTCTCCCCACAGCCGGGGCCCGTCCGGCACGGCGGACCCCACTCACCCACACCTCTCAGGCACAGCGCCTCGACGACACGGCCTGAGTTGCCGGACAGGACACGGCACGGCTCTGACTGGATTCAACCAGGTTCACCGGCCGACGCGCAGACGCCGGTCAGCCGGTGGGGCCGGAGAAGGTGGAAGGAGAAGAGGTCGCGTCGGGGACGGGGGCGGCGAGAAGGGCGGGCGGGGTGAGGTCCGTGGCGGTGGACCACGAGGTCAGCGTCAGCTGGGGAGTGGTGCTGAGCGGACGTATCAGCGGGGACATGACGGCCGCGCCGGCCACGACGGGGGTCGCGAGCGTGCGCGAGACCGGCTGGGCCGGTACGCCGGGTACGAGCGGGGCGGAGGCCTCGGTCGGGGCGGACCCGGTGTCGTCGAGCCGGGACTGACCGGCGGCGAGCAGCGGGCCCACCGCACGGCGGCGCTGGCCGTCCGGCGTGGCCGCGGCTCCGGCGCCCTGGGTGCGGGCCGGGGTCACATTGCTGCCACCTGAGCCACCGCGCGCGTCGGTGTCCGCCGGGACGCCGGTCGTGACACCGCCCAGCGCGATCGCGGCCAGCGACACGGCGCCGGCGGCGACGAACGCGAAGCGCATGCCGCGCGACGCCGTCCGCTCGGCCTCGTGCCGGCTGACGTCGTGGATGCGGAAGCCGCCGCGGTCGATGCCGGCCGGGAGGACCGAGCCGTGCGGACGGGCGGGGACGTAGCCGAACTCGAAGCGCTCGCCGCGTTTCACCCCGAAGACCCCGGCGGTCCCGGGTCGTTCGGCGAAGGCGTCGGGGAAGCCTCCCCCGAACGGCGAGCCACCGCCGTCGTCCGTGTCCCCTCCTGCGGGCAGCCCTTGCAGTCGGGCCAGGAAACTCTCGGACGGGGGCGGCGGGGCCGCCTCCGCGAACACGTTCTTCAGTCGGCGCTGGGCGTCGGCCTCGGCCTTGCACTTGGCGCAGGTGGCCAGGTGGGCGAGGACGCGCTCGCGCGTCTCATGACCGAGCTCGCCGTCGACCAGCGCGGCGAGTCGGTCTCCCAGATGCTGCTCCGCGAGATGCCCTTTGGCGGGGTTGGGCCGGGATCCACTCACGCGGTCGCGCCCCCTCCCCCCAGTGCGGCGACGCGGGGCACGAAGGAGCGGCGCTCCTTGCGGGCCTCCGGAGAGCGGTGCGCGAGGGCCTTGCGCAGCTGGGAACGGCCACGGTGGATCCGGGAGCGGACGGTGCCGAGCTTGACGCCGAGGGTCGCGGCGATCTCCTCGTACGACAGTCCTTCGATGTCGCACAGCACGACCGCGGCGCGGAACTCGGGCGCCAGGGTGTCGAGGGCCTGCTGGACGTCCGCGTCGAAGTGGGCGTCGTTGAAGACCTGCTGGGGTGAGGGTTCGCGGCTGGGCAGGCGCTCGGCCGCGTCCTCGCCGAGGGCGTCGAAGCGGATGCGCTGCTTGCGGCGCACCATGTCCAGGAAGAGGTTGGTGGTGATGCGGTGCAGCCAGCCCTCGAAGGTGCCGGGCGTGTAGGTCGACAAGGAGCGGAAGACGCGGACGAAGACCTCCTGGGTGAGGTCCTCCGCGTCGTGCTGGTTGCCCGTCAGGCGGTAGGCGAGCCGGTAGACCCGGCCGCTGTGCGTGCTGACGATCTCCTCCCACGTCGGAGGAGTCCACGCCTGCCCGTCCGCGTCGGTGGAGAAGGTCGCGGTCTGGCTGTACTCGTCGTGGCTGGGGTCAGCAGCGGTGTCGTTCACGGATTTCGGCCTACCCGCCGATCCGAGGAAGCGCCGCAGCACTCCTCCGCGATCCACAGGCGCAGCCGCACCTCCCCTGTCGGCTCTGGTGGTGTCCAGTGGAGCCCCTACCATAGCCACCTCGCCCGTTAGCTCCGGATAAGCGGTTTTACGAGAATTTGATCTGGGCTGATACCGCTCGTACGGCTGCGTCACCGCCCGCTCGGGGCGCTGTCCGAGCCCCTGCTCTTCGTCGTGATCCAACTGTGTCCCCCCGGGTGCGTCTCCACCCCTCTAAACGCCCGGTCCCATCAGCAGGTTCCCGCCCCCAACGGATACAGTCACGCCCAGGCAACCACGGGGACAGGAGAGGGTCATTACCGGCAACCGGCAGACGAGCTGGGCGTTCGCCGACGCCTACGTCGCCGAGGACGAAGTGCTGCTCTGGGCCCGCGACCGGGCCCGTGAGGCAGGGCTGCGCTCGGTGTCGCCCGGCGCGGGTGCGGCACTGCGGTTGCTGGCGGCCTCGGTGGACGCCAAGGCGGTCGCCGAGATCGGCACCGGTACGGGAGTCTCCGGCATCCATCTGCTGCACGGCATGCGCCCCGACGGCGTCCTGACGACCGTCGACCCCGAGCCGGAGCACCAGCAGTTCGCCCGTCAGGCCTTCCGGGCCTCCGGCTTCGCCAGCAACCGGGCCCGCTTCATCCCGGGCCGCGCGCTCGACGTCCTGCCCCGGCTCGCGGACGCCGGCTACGACCTCGTCTTCTGCGACGGTGACCGTCAGGAGGTCATGGACTACCTCGCTGAATCGTTGCGCCTGCTGCGACCGGGGGGCCTCGTGGTGTTCGAGGGGGTCTTCGCGCACGGCCGGACGGTGGACTCGGGTCCGCAGCCGACCGAGGTGCTGCGGCTGCGCGAGCTGCTGCGGGCGGTACGGGAGACTCCGGAACTGGTGCCGTCGTTGCTGCCGGTGGGTGACGGGCTGCTGTGCGCGGTCAAGCGGTAGTGCCGGCACTGAGGCCGTAGACGCGGTGAACGAGGCCGTAAACGCGGTGAACGCGGTGAAACAGCGACCCCGGCACCGCACGCGATGCCGGGGTCACCGAAAGGGTATGGTCGCTTCCGCGTCAGCCGACGACCTTCTTGAGGGCGTCGCCGAGCGCGTCGGCCTCGTCAGGGGTCAGCTCGACGACGAGCCGACCGCCGCCTTCGAGCGGAACGCGCATGACGATGCCCCGCCCCTCCTTGGTCACCTCGAGCGGGCCATCGCCCGTCCGCGGCTTCATGGCCGCCATGCTCGTTCCCCTTCCTGAAACCAGCTCATCGTCAAAGCCGACGGCCCTGGAGGGCACGCGTGTCGTGCGTGAGCACGCGACACCGGCATCGAACACATTGCTTCCAAGCCATTATCCCGCATCTCAGGACCCGATGACCAACATCAGTCGGCATCGCTTGGGCAACGCGCGCGAGCAAAACCACTCAATTCGGCGATGTGACTGCGATACTGCGCGGCCGCGCACATGTTCGGCGACAAAATTCGGCCGCGGAATCTTTGACGCAGGTCACACGTCCGTTCCGGTCCCTGGGCGGTGATCTCCGCCATGCTGTCCTACTGAACCCGCAAGTAACCCGCAAGGACGCAGGAGGGGACGCATCATGGCCGACACCGTGCTCTACGAGGTGAGCGACGGACTCGCGACGATCACCATCAACCGGCCCGAGGCGATGAACGCGCTGAACATCGCGACGAAGGTCGCGCTGCGGGACGCGGTCCAGGCCGCGGCCGGTGACGACGCCGTACGGGCCGTGCTGCTGACCTCCGCCGGGGAGCGGGCGTTCTGTGTGGGGCAGGACCTCAAGGAGCACATCGGGCTGCTCGCGGAGGGCTCGACCTCTGTCATGAGCACGGTCAAGGAGCACTACAACCCGGTCGTGCGCGCCCTGACGGAGATGCCCAAGCCGGTGGTGGCCGGGGTGAACGGCGTCGCGGCCGGGGCCGGGTTCGGTCTCGCGCTCGCGGCGGACTACCGGGTGGTGGCGGACACGGCCGGGTTCAACACGTCGTTCGCCGGGGTCGCGCTGACGGCGGACTCCGGGATCTCGTGGACCCTGCCGCGGGTGGTGGGCCCCGGGCGCGCCGCCGACCTGCTGCTCTTCCCTCGGACGATCAAGGCCCAGGAGGCGTACGAGCTGGGCATCGCGAACCGGCTGGTCCCGGCGGATGCGCTGCACGCCGAGGCCGAGAAGGTGGCGCGGGCGCTGGCCGAGGGGCCGACCGTGGCGTACGCGGCGATCAAGGAGTCCGTCGCCTACGGATTCTCGCACTCTCTGGCGGAGACGTTGGAGAAGGAGGACGAGTTGCAGACGCGGGCGGGGGCGTCTGAGGACCATGCGATTGCTGTGCGGGCGTTTGTGGACAAAGAGCAGCCGAAGTATCTGGGGCGCTGAGCACCATCGGGGACTGCGGGTCCGTTGTGGCTGGTCGCGCAGTTCCCCGCGCCCCTAAGGGCGTCTGACCACGCATGCTTCCAAGTGGTCGTTCACCAGACCACACGCTTGCATCAACGCGTACGCCGTCGTCGGCCCTACGAAGCGCAAGCCCCTCTTCTTCAATGCCTTCGACAGGGCCGTCGACTCCGGAGTGATCGCCGGGACGTCTCCGACCGTCCGGGGAGCCGGGCCCGGTGTCTTCGGGGCGCGGGACCAGATGAACTCGTCGAGCTCGCCCGGGGCCCACTCGGCCAGTACGCGCGCGTTCGCCAGGGTCGCGTCGATCTTGGCGCGGTTGCGGATGATGCCCTCGTCCAGGAGGAGGCGGTCGCGGTCGGCGTCCGTGAACGTGGCCACCTTGGCGATCTCGAAGCCCGCGAAGGCCGCGCGGAAGCCCTCCCGGCGACGCAGGATCGTGATCCAGGAGAGGCCGGACTGGAAGGCCTCCAGGCAGAGCCGCTCGTAGAGGGCGTCGTCGCCGTGGACCGGGCGGCCCCACTCCTCGTCGTGGTACGCGATGTAGTCCTCGGTGGACACGCCCCAGGGGCAGCGCAGCCGGCCGTCCGGGCCGGCGACGGCGGCTGAGTCGCTCACTGGTCCTCCTGAGCGGGCTTCTCCATCGAGACGTGCGAGGTGTGCGTGCCGTGGGCGGCGGCCTGGGCGCCGGCCAGGGCCGACTCCAGGTCGGCGATGCGCGCGTCGCGCTCCGCGAGCTCGGCACCGAGGCGGCCGAGGGCGTCGTCCACGTCGGCCATGCGGTAGCCGCGCGCGGCGAGCGGGAAGCGAAGGGCCTCCACGTCGGCACGGTGGACCGGGCGGTCGTACGGCAGGGGGTCCTGGAGGCGCTCCGGGGCGGCCTCCGGGAGCGGGCCCGTCTCGCCGCCGCCCACCACGGCGAGCGTCACCGCGGCGACCACGACGGCGAGCGCGACGACGAGGAACAAGAACATAACCATCGCTGTGGGCCCCCACGCTCGGTGAAAGTGTCGGACTCGGATGTCCCCGACGCGAAAGTGTCGGAGACGAATGTGTCAGAGTCCGATCGTGCCATGCGAGTCTGACAGTCAGGGTCGCAGGCGGCCGCAGGCCGCCGACTTGCCAGGACGTACTAGGAGAGGTCACAGGGGATGCTCAGGCTGGGCAGGCGGGAATTCGAGCCGCACGAGCCGGTGATCATGGCGATCGTGAACCGGACCCCGGACTCCTTCTACGACCAGGGCGCGACGTTCCTCGACGAGCCGGCCCTCGCGCGCGTGGAGCAGGCGGTGGCCGAGGGTGCCGCGATCATCGACATCGGCGGGGTCAAGGCCGGGCCGGGCGAAGAGGTGTCCGCCGAGGAGGAGGCGCGCCGGACGGTCGGCTTCGTCGCCGAGGTGCGGCGACGGTTCCCCGACGTCGTCATCAGCGTGGACACCTGGCGGGCGTCGGTCGGTGAGGCCGTGTGCGAGGCGGGGGCCGATGTGCTGAACGACGCGTGGGGCGGGGTCGATCCGGGGCTCGCGGAGGTGGCCGCGCGGTACGGGGTGGGGCTGGTGTGCACCCACGCGGGCGGGGCCGAGCCTCGTACGCGGCCGCATCGGGTGACGTACGACGACGTCATGGCCGACATTCTGCGGGTGACCGTGGGGCTGGCCGAGCGGGCCGTGGCGCTGGGGGTGCCTCGGGAGTCGGTGATGATCGACCCGGGGCACGACTTCGGGAAGAACACGCGGCACAGTCTCGAGGCGACGCGGCGGCTCGGGGAGATGGTCGAGACGGGGTGGCCGGTGCTGGTGTCCCTGTCGAACAAGGACTTCGTCGGCGAGACGCTGGACAAGCCGGTGAAGGAGCGGGTCGTCGGGACGCTCGCGACGACGGCGGTCTCGGCGTGGCTCGGGGCGCAGGTCTACCGCGTGCACGAGGTCGCCGAGACCCGTCAGGTGCTGGACATGGTGGCGTCGATCGCGGGCCACCGGCCCCCGGCGGTCGCCCGCCGGGGACTCGCCTGATCCGCCGGACCGGCCCTAGCGGCCCGCCTCCTTCGACACCAGCGCCACCGCCTCGTCCACGTCGTCCGTGACGTGGAACAGGAGGAGGTCCTTCTCGGAGGCCTTGCCCTGGGCGATCAGGGTGTTCTTCAGCCAGTCCACGAGGCCGCCCCAGTAGGCGCTGCCGAACAGGACGATCGGGAAGCGGGTGACCTTCTGGGTCTGCACGAGGGTGAGGGCCTCGAAGAGCTCGTCGAGGGTGCCGAGGCCGCCGGGCAGGACCACGAAGCCCTGCGCGTACTTCACGAACATCATCTTGCGGACGAAGAAGTACCGGAAGTTCAGGCCGATGTCGACGTACGGGTTCAGCCCCTGCTCGAAGGGCAGCTCGATGCCGAGGCCCACCGAGATGCCCTTCGCCTCGCAGGCGCCCTTGTTGGCCGCCTCCATCGCCCCTGGACCGCCGCCCGTGATCACCGCGAAGCCGGCCTCGACCAGGCCTCGGCCGAGCTGCACGCCCGCCTCGTACTCCGGGGAGTCCGCCGGTGTCCGCGCGGAGCCGAACACGCTGATCGCGGGCGGGAGTTCGGCGAGCGTGCCGAAGCCCTCGATGAACTCCGACTGGATGCGCAGGACCCGCCAGGGGTCGGTGTGGACCCAGTCGGAGGGGCCGCCCGCGTCCAGGAGCCGCTGGTCGGTGGTGCTCGCCGTGACCTGTTCGCGCCTTCGGAGGACGGGTCCCAGGCGCTGCTCCGACGGTGGCTGCTTCTTCCCCTCGGGGTTGCCGGTAGCCATGTGCGCTCCCTCCATTAGCGGGTGGTTCCGCTTCAGCCTAGATCTACGCGGGTTACGGAGGGGGGACGTGTGCGTGTCCGCCGTGCAGCAGACTTATCGCCTCATGCCGTCAGCCACGCCCTCAACCGCTCCTCCGCGACCGGGATCAGCGACGCCTTCACCCGCTCGTCGACCTTGTGGGCGAGCAGCGGGTTGCCGGGGCTGTAGTTGACGGCCGGGATGCCCAGTCGGCTGAAGCGGGACACGTCGGTCCAGCCGTACTTGGGGTGGACCTCGCCGCCCACGGCCTGCACGAAGGCGGCCGCGGACGGGTCGTTCAGGCCCGGTCGGGCCCCGCCGGTGTGGTCGTCGACGATGAACTCGTCCACCCCGCAGTCGGCGAAGTAGTCGCGGACGAAGGCCTCGGCCTCCTCCTCGCTGCGGTCGGGCGCGTAGCGGAAGTTGACGGTGACCGTGCAGGCGTCCGGGATGACGTTGGTGGCCACTCCGCCCTCGATGCCGACGGCGTTGAGGCCCTCGTGGTAGCGCAGGCCGTCCACCACCGGCCGGCGCGACTCGTACGCGGCGAGCTTGGCCAGCACGCGCGCGGAGCCGTGGATCGCGTTGGAGCCCATCCACGCGCGCGCGGAGTGCGCCCGCTCCCCCTTGAACCTGAGCAGCACCCTGAGCGTGCCCTGGCAGCCGCCCTCCACCTGGCCGTCGGTGGGTTCGAGGAGCACCGCGAAGTCGCCCGCCAGCCACTCGGGGTGGGCGTCGGCGACGTGGCCGAGGCCGTTGAGGTGGGCGGCGACCTCTTCGTTGTCGTAGAAGACGAAGGTGAGGTCGCGGTTGGGGGCCGGGACGGTGGCCGCGATGCGCAGCTGGACGGCGACGCCGGACTTCATGTCGCAGGTGCCGCAGCCCCAGAGGTAGCCGTCCTCGTCGAGGCGGGAGGGGACGTTGTCGGCGATGGGGACGGTGTCGATGTGGCCGGCGAGGATGACCCGCTCCGCGCGGCCCAGGTGCGTGCGGGCCACGACGTTGTTGCCGTACCGGTCGACCGTGAGGTGCGGCAGGGCGCGCAGCGCGGTCTCGATGGCATCGGCGAGGGGCTTCTCGGTGCCGCTCACGGAGGGGAAGTCGACGAGCTGCGCGGTCAGCTCCGCAGCGTCCAGCGTGAGGTCAAGCGGGGTATCGGCCATGGCCCCGACCCTAGCGCCCGGCCCTCACCGCCGTTGTCCACACCCGGCTCGGGCACCACAGGCCACTCCAGTATTTTGTACGGATGCCACAGCCGTCACCCGCTCCCCGACGCCGTCGTCGTGGCCGCCTCCTGCGTTTCGGGGCGGCCCTCGTGGTCCTGTGTGCCGTCGCGGGCTATCTCGTGGTGCAGTACGTCACCGGGGGCGCGGACGCGCCCGGCTGCAAGGTCGTCTCGGGCAAGGGTGACGGGGCGGCGTACGAGTTCACGCCGGAGCAGGCGGTGAACGCGGCGACCATCACGGCCGTCGGGACCGGGCGCGGGCTGCCCGAGCGGGCGGTGGCGATCGCGCTGGCGACCTCGATCCAGGAGTCGGGGCTGCGCAACATCACCCACGGCGACCGGGACTCCCTCGGCCTGTTCCAGCAGCGGCCGTCGCAGGGCTGGGGCACGGAGCGGCAGATCATGGACCCGGCGTACGCGGCGGGGAAGTTCTACGAGCATCTGGTCAAGGTCTCCGGCTACACGAAGATGCCGCTCACCGAGGCCGCCCAGCGGGTGCAGCGCAGCGGCTATCCGGAGGCGTACGCCAAGCACGAGCCGGACGCGGTGCTGCTCGCCGCCGCGCTCACCGGGGCCTCTCCGGCGACGCTGACCTGCGACGGGCGGCAGGCCGCCACTGAGGCCGCCGGTCCGGACGGGGTGCGGGACGCGCTGGTGAAGGACTTCGGGCGGGACGCGCTCGACACGGCCGCCGAGGACGTGGCGAAGGACGCGAAGTCGTCGCCCGCCGCCACCGAGGACGCGGCCGCGGAGCGGACGCTGATCGTGCCGGTCACCGCCGACGACTCGGCCGCCAGGCGCACGGCACGGCAGCGGGGCTGGCAGCTCGCGCACTGGGCGGTGGCCAACGCCTCCGCCCTCCACATCCAGAGCGTCGCCTACGCGGGGCGGCAGTGGACCGCGGGGAACACCCAGAGCGAGTGGCGGGCCGTGGAGAGCTCGGGTGCGGGCGGGGCGGAGAAGGGCGCCGGGTCCGTGCGGATCGTGACTGCTCAGTAGTACGGGCCGTCACTCGCAGGGGTTACGGGGGCCCGTCTCGGACGCGGGTGTGCGCAGGTTTTCGTCACCTCACCCTCGTATCCGAGAAATCCCTTGAGAACACAGGGCTGTAAGGATTCGGCGGACTTTCGGATCGGGCGCCTTTTGCCCGTTTTTATCCGCAGCCGATAATGCGACGCATTGCCAACTCTTTACGTTGGCCGTCCGCAACCTTCGCGGGCTTCGAGCGGTAGTCACTGCGTCCGAGCCCGGTGATCAACTGCCGGGAGCGGTTGCACACTTCCTCGTTCTCTCCCGTCAAAGGAGCATCATGTCCCTCCCCCTGACCCGCAGGATCGCCCGTGCCGCGCTGCTCGTCGCTGCGGGAGCGGCAGCCGGGGTCGGTGCGGCCGGCTCCGCCAGTGCGGCCCCCGCCGAGCTGCCCGCCACTCCGAACCTGAGCGGTCTGACCGCTCTGGACGGGGCGAGCGTCGGCAACAGCGTCGACGGTGCCACGCAGAACGTCACCAAGATCGCGGGCAACACCGGCGGCAACGCGCTCAAGAAGGCGGTGCCGACGGCGGGCAAGACCGGCGGCAAGGTCGCGAAGAAGGCGGCCCCGGCCGCGCAGCAGACGGCCGGTGACGCGGCGGGTTCCGCCGGGGACATCCTCGGTGACACCACGTCCACCGCGACGAAGGGCGGTCTGCCGACGGACTCCCTCACCAAGGGCGGGCTGCCCGCGGCTGACTCGCTGCCGGTGAAGTCGCTGCCGCTCGGCTGAACAGCCGTCTGAAACGCCGATGGGGCCCGGGAGATCATCTCCCGGGCCCCATCCCGCTGTCCCGGGGCTACAGGCGCTCGACCGCCGCCCGCACCCGTTCGTCCGTCGCCGTGAACGCCACGCGTACGTACGTCGCGCCGGCCTCCCCGTAGAAGTCGCCCGGCGCCACCAGGATGCCCAGCTCGGCCAGGTGGGCGACGGTGTCCCAGCAGGACTCGTCGCGGGTGGCCCAGAGGTAGAGGCTGGCCTCGCTGTGCTCGATGCGGAAGCCGTGCTTCACCAGCGCCCCGCGCAGCGCCTCGCGGCGGGCCGCGTACCGCTCGCGCTGCTCCTGGACGTGGGCGTCGTCGCCCAGCGCCGCGACGACCGCCGCCTGGGTCGGGGCCGACGTCATCATGCCGCCGTGCTTGCGGATCTCCAGCAGGGGGCCGAGGACGGCCGGGTCGCCGGCCAGGAAGGCCGCGCGGTAGCCGGCCAGGTTGGAGCGCTTGGAGAGGGAGTGGACGGCCACGATGCCGTCGTACGAGCCGCCGTTGACGTCCGGGTGCAGGACGGAGACCGGGTCGGCCTCCCAGCCGAGCTCCAGGTAGCACTCGTCGGAGAAGAGCAGCACGCCGTGCTCACGGGCCCAGGCGACGATCCGGGTCAGCTCCGCCTTCGACAGGACCTTGCCGGTCGGGTTCGACGGGGAGTTGAGCCACAGGAGCTTCAACCCCTCGGGGTCCAGCTCGGTCGGGTCGTCGTAGACCTCGTACTCGGCGCGGGCCAGGCGGGCGCCCACCTCGTACGTCGGGTAGGCCAGGCGCGGGTACGCGACCTTGTCGCCGGGGCCCAGGCCCAGCTGGGTCGGCAGCCAGGCGACCAGTTCCTTGGAGCCGACGATCGGCAGGACGTGCCGGTGGGTGACCTCACGGGCGCCCAGGCGGCGCTCCAGCCAGCCGGTGATCGCGTCGCGCAGTGCCGGGGTGCCCCAGACCGTCGGGTAGCCCGGGGAGTCCGCCGCGTCGATCAGGGCCTTCTGGATCAGCTCGGGGACCGGGTCGACCGGGGTGCCGACGGAGAGGTCGACGATGCCGTCCGGGTGGGCTGCGGCCGTCTTCTTGTACGGCTCCAGCTTGTCCCAAGGGAAGGTGGGGAGGCGGTCGGAGACTGCGGACACGGGGACTGGCTCACTTTCTGGTACGTACGGCAAACGCCTCGGTCCCGTACGGCGATCAGAGGTGATCTGGCCGTACGGGACCGAGGCGGCACGAAGACTGCGGGCCGCTTACGCGCTTACGCCTGGGGCGGCAGCGCGGCGATGAAGGGGTGGTCCCGCTCGATCAGACCCAGCTTGCTGGCCCCGCCGGGGGAGCCGAGCTCGTCGAAGAACTCGACGTTCGCCTTGTAGTAGTCCTTCCACTCCTCCGGAGTGTCGTCCTCGTAGAAGATCGCCTCGACCGGGCAGACCGGCTCACAGGCACCACAGTCGACGCATTCGTCCGGATGGATGTACAAGGACCGGGAGCCCTCGTAGATGCAGTCGACCGGGCACTCCTCGATGCACGCCTTGTCCTTCACGTCGACACAAGGCTGCGCGATGACGTAGGTCACGCTGTCGTTCCTCCTCGATAGGGCGCTGGCGGGCCTCCTCAGGCCCTGCCGCCTGGCGCGCGGGAGCGCGGCGTCGTCGATGCCCGCCCCTAGTATCTCCGTTCTTGGGCATGATCCGAACAGGAGGGGTGAACTGACCTGTGGAAATCTCTGCGACGGGGCGCCTTGAGGTCCGTATCACCACTGCTGACGTGGGTAAACGGGTCTCTGTACGCCGCTTGAACGATCCTGCGGTTCCGGGTGAGAAGTTCACCGACACGGTGGGTGTTCTCGCATCATGGGACGCCGGTGTGCTTCGGATCACACGCAAGGACGGCGAGACCGTCCGCATCGCGGAATCCTCGCTGGTGGCGGGCAAGGTGGTGCCGAGCGCCCCGGCCCGCCGCCGGGGGCCCTCCGCCTCGTACGCGGAACTCGCTCATGTCTGCACGCGCGCGTGGCGGCCGGTGGAGAGCGAGCGGCTCGGCGAGTGGGAGCTGCGGGCCGCGTCCGGCTTCACCCGGCGGGCCAACTCCGTGCTGCCGATCGGCGACCCCGGCATACCGCTGGACGACGCGCTGGAGGCCGTACGGCGCTGGTACGGCGCTCGCGGGCTGCCCGCGTACGTCCAGACCGCGACCGGCGCAGAGGGCACGCAGGAGCTGCTGTGCGCGGAGCTGGAGCGGCGCGGATGGGGGCGCGAGGTGACGGCCGAGCTGTGGATCGGGGCGCTGGCGCCGCTCGCCGACCGGGCCGGGGGCGTCGCGGTGGAGCTGTCCCGGGATGTGGACGAGGCGTGGCTCGCGCGCTACCAGCGCAAGGGCGTGAGCGAGGTGGCCCTGAAGGTGCTGTCGAGCGGGCCCTCGGTGTGGTTCGCGCAGGTCCCGGGGAGCGGTGGCGTGCCTGCCGCCATCGGGCGGTGTGTCGTGGACGGGCGGTGGGCGTCCTTCGCCGCGGTGGAGGTCGATCCCGAGCAGCGGCGGCGCGGGCTGGCCACCGAGGTGATGGCCGAGCTGGCCCGGCGGGCGCTCGACGAGGGCGCGTCGGCGGCCTGGCTCCAGGTCGAGACGGAGAACGCGGGGGCGCGGGCGCTGTACGCCGGGATGGGCTTCGCGGCGCATCACGCGTACCACCACTACCGGGAACCCGCGCCTTCCGGCGACGGCCGGTAGCGATCATCGTGAGAGGGCACGAGCCAGCTATGCGTCTGCCGCATCCACCACCCCCGGAACGCTCCGCCGAACTGCGCCGGCGGTTCGCCGAAGAGGCCCGCTCCGAGCGGCCCGACCTGTCCGCGCTGTGCCTGCTGATCGGCGCGGAGGCGGACGGCGGCCTGGACGAGGCGGGCATCGACGCGGCCCAGATCGAACTGGACGAACTGGCCGGGCGGCTGCCGTTCCGGCCGGGTGGGCCGCGGTCCTGGGCGGTGGCGCTGCGGGAGCTGCTCGGGGAGCGGTACGGGTTCCGCGGCTTCGCCGCGGACTATCAGCGGCTGGAGTCGTCGTTGCTGCACGAGGTGCTTCGACGGCGGCGGGGGTTGCCGATCCTGCTGTCCGTGGTGTGGATGGAGGTGGCCCGGCGGGCCGGGGCGCCGGTGTACGGGGTCGCTCTGCCGGGGCACTTCGTGGTCGGGTTCGGGGCCGCGGAGGAGGCGGCGGGGCAGGTGCTGGCCGATCCGTTCGACGGAGGGCGGGTGCTGGCCGGGGCGGACGCGGAGTTGCTGGTCGCGGGGGCGACGGGCGCTTCGCTTGATCCGTCCATGTTGGCGCCGGCCGATCCGCTGGATGTGGTGCTGCGGATTCTCAACAACGTGCGGGCCTGGGCGGCGGCTCGGCCGGAGCGGTCGGATGTGGCGCTGTGGGCTGTTGAGTTGTCGTTGCTGTTGCCCTCGCATCCGGCTCGGTTGCGGTATGAGCGGGCGCAGTTGCTTGTCGAACGGGGGGATTTCCTGGCCGGGGCCTCGGAGTTGGAGGCCTATGCGGAGGTGGTGGGCGCTGTGGATGAGGGGGCTGCCGAGCGGGTGCGGGGGCAGGCTCGGGCGGCTCGGGCGTTGTTGAACTGACATCGCCGTAGGGGCTTTTGCCGGTGGATGAGTGCAGGCGTGTCGTGGCCGGTCGCGCAGTTCCCCGCACCCCTGAAAGCAAAAGCCTTTACAGCCAGCCCTTCTCCCTTGCCAGGCGCGCTGCCTCTGCCCTGTTTCGTACCGCCAACTTCTGGATCGCCGTCGACAAGTAGTTGCGGACCGTCCCCTGCGACAGGTGCAGCTTCGCTGCCAACTCCGCGTTCGTCGAGCCGTCCTCCGCTGCCCGCAAAACCTCGCGCTCCCTGTCCGTCAACGGGTTCGCGCCCTCTGCGAGGGCCGCCGCCGCCAAGGTCGGGTCGATGACCCGCTCCCCCGCCAGTACCTTGCGTACCGCCTCCGCCAGTTGGGCGGCCGGGGCGTCCTTGACCAGGAACGCGTCGGCGCCCGCCTCCATGGCGCTGCGGAGGTAGCCGGGGCGGCCGAAGGTGGTCAGGACGACCAGCTTCACGTCCGGCAGGGCCTGGTGGACCTGGGCCGCCGCCTCGATGCCGGTCATGCCGGGCATCTCGATGTCCAGCAGGGCCACGTCGACGCCGTGGGCCTGTGCCGCGGCCAACACCTCGTCGCCCCGGGCCACTTGGGCGACGACCTCGATGTCGTCCTCCAGACCCAGGAGGGCGGCGAGGGCCTCGCGGACCATCGACTGGTCCTCGGCGAGGAGGACCTTGATCGTGTGGCTCATGCCCCGGATCCTACGGGCGTCGCCGCGCCGGCGGGCACGCGGGCGAGCAGCCGGAAACCGTGCTTGGTGCGGCCCGCCTCCAGGGTGCCGCCCGCCTTCCCCAGGCGCTCGGTCAGGCCGGTGAGGCCGTTGCCCGGGCCCTGGCCGGAGCCGCCCGAGCCGTTGTCCTCGACGGCGAGTTCCAGGACCGGGCCGTCGAGGGTCTGGCGGTGCAGGACCTCGATCGTGCAGCGGGTCGCGCCGCTGTGCCGTACGACGTTGGTGACCGCCTCGCGCAGGGCCCAGGCGAGGGCGCTCTCGCTCTCCTCGGGCACACCGGTGAGGTCGGGTTCGGCGGGTACGTCGGCGGTGACCGCGGCGGCCGTCAACGCGACCTGGGCACCCGCGAGTTCCTCGGACAGCCGGGGCCTGCGGTAACCGGAGACCGCCTCGCGGACGTCCACCAGGGCCTGGCGGCTGACCTGTTCGATGTCGGCGACCTGCTGGGCCGCCTTGTCGGGGTGGTCCGGGAGCATCCGGCCGGCCAGTTCGCTCTTCAGCGTGATCAGGGAGAGCGAGTGACCGAGGAGGTCGTGCAGGTCGCGGGCGAGACGCAGGCGCTCCTCGTTGGCGGCGAGCTGGGCGACGGTGGCGCGGGCCTTGCGCAACTCGACGGTGGTGGCGACGAGTTGCCGGATGCCGGTCATGGAGTAGCCGACCAGGAGCACCACCAGGAACAGTCCCCAGGCATCGTCGAGGTCGTGGGCGTGCCAGCCCGCCAGCATCATCGCTGCGGTGGTGAGCGGGATCGCCCAGTAGGCGATCCGCAGCGGGAAGGCGACCCCGCAGGTGACCGAGACGTAGACGAACAGGCCGAGCCATTCGCTGCCGAAGCAGAAGGCCAGGGCGAGTCCGATCGCCCAGAGGGTGGCGGCGAGGACGTGGATGATCCCGCCGCGGAAGGGCCGGCCCATGGTGCGGAAGACCAGGGTCAGATAGATCCCGACGAAGGCCACGAGCCCCGTCCAGCCGGCCACCGTGGCCGCGGTGGTGTGGTCGCCAGAGTTCAGGTCCCGCACCGGGGAGGCGAGAAAGACCAGCCAGGGCAGGACCCACACCAGCTTCCGGATCGCCTCGCTCCGGTTGCGGGGTGGCCGGCCGATCCGGAGCAGCCGTTCCGTCCGCGCTTCCTCGTCGGGCCGCAGATCGTCCGTCATCACACTCACGCCTTCAGCGTGTCCTTCCGGTACAGCCAGGCCGCGCCGCCGGTGAACAGGGCGAAGAAGACGGCGAGGACGGCGATGTCCTTGGCATGCGGGGCCTGGCTCTGTTCGATCGCCTGCCCGAGGGCAGCGTACGCGTGTGTGGGCACCCACTTGGCGATGTCCTGGAGCCAGGTCGGGAAGGTCGTCGTCGGCATCCACAGGCCGCCGAGGATGGACAGCCCGAAGTAGGTGATCATCGTGATCGGCCGGACCGCGTCCCCGCTCGCCAGGTACCCGATGGCCACGCCGAGCGCGGCGAAGACGAGGCTGCCGGCCCAGATCGCGGCGGTGAGCGCGAGCCACTGCCAGGCGTCCAGCCGTACGTCCTTCACAGCCGCGGCGACGACGAAGACGACGACTATGGACGGCAGGCTGACCACGGCCGCGCTCGCGGTCTTCGCGAGGACGTAGCCGCGGCCGGGCAGGGTCGTCAGCCGCAGCTGCCGTACCCAGCCGCTCTCCCGCTCCTTGGCGATGCGCTCGCTGTTGCCCATCAGGACGGCCGTCAGGGCGCCGAATGAGGCCATGGAGACCATCATGTAGGTCGGCAGGGTCAGGCCCGTGCCGTCGACCTTGTCCGTGCCGTCGGCGCTGCCCGCGATGAGCAGGAAGAGCAGGGACGGGTAGAGGACCGAGAAGAACAGGAACTTGCGGTTGCGCAGGGCGCGGTTGAGTTCCAGCTTGATCAGGCTGTTCATGAGGTACGGGCCTCCTCGGCCTCGGTGATGGCGACGAAGGCCTGCTCCAGGCCCAGCCCGGCGACCTCCAGGTTGCGGGGGTAGAGGCCGAGGCCGTAGACGGCGTGGACGGTGGCGTCGGCGTCGGAGGACTGGATGCGGACGGTGGTGCCGGAGACGTCGAGGCGGACCAGGAAGGGCAGGGCGCGCAGGGCGGCCTCGTCGATGTCGGTGTCGTACAGGTCGAAGGAGATCCGCCGGGCCCCCGCCTTCGCCTTGATCTCGGCGGCCGTGCCGTCGGCGAGCAGCCGGCCCCGGTGCAGGACGAGCACGCGGTCGGCGACGGCGTCGGCCTCTTCGAGGTAGTGGGTGGCGAACAGGACCGTGCGTCCCTGGTCGGCCTGTTCGCGCATGGTGGCCCAGAAGGCCTGGCGGGTGGTGACGTCCATGCCGGTGGTCGGCTCGTCCAGGACGATCAGATCGCTGTCGCCCGCGGTCGCGAGCGCGAAGCGGACGCGCTGGGCCTGGCCGCCGGAGAGCTTGTTGACCTTGCGGTCGGCGATCTGGGTGACGCCGGCCCGGGCGAGGACGTCGCTGGGCCGGTACGGCCTCGGGTGCAGGTCGCAGGCGAGCCGTACCAGCTCGGCGACCGTCACGTCGTCCATCAGCCCGCCGCTCTGCAGCATCGCGCCGACCCGCCCTGCGACGATCGCCTCACGCGGGCTGGTGCCGAAGAGCCGGACGCTGCCGCTGTCCGGCTGCTTGAGCCCGAGCAGCAGGTCGAGCGTGGTCGACTTGCCGGCGCCGTTGGGGCCCAGCAGCGCCACGGTCTGTCCGGGGTGGAGGCTCAGTGTCAGGCCGTCGACGGCCCGGACCTCGCCGTACGCCTTGCTCACCTGGTCGAATGCGACCGCTGTCGTCGTCATGTGATCCAGAGTGGCCTTCGGGGGCCGGCGGGCGGCAGTGTCGGTGATCCTGAGTGCCGGATGACAGATGTCATACGACGAGCAGGGGCACCCGGCGCGTGCCGGGTGCCCCCTGGGGCCGAGCGGTCGGGCTAGCTCGGGTTGGTGTCGATGGTGGCGATGCGCTGGGCCGGCGTCTTGCCGCGCAGGGCCTTGCGCAGGGCGGAGGCGACGTCCTCGGGCAGGACGTCCCGCTTGCCGCTCGCGCCGTTGATCTGCACGCCGACGAAGGTGGTGCCGTACGCCGTCTTGAGCGCCTTGAGGTCGTAGTAGTCGACGAGCTTGCCGTCGACCGCCTTGAAGCTCAGGATGTCCGGCAACGACCGCTGGCCGAAGTCGATGAAGTGCGCCGGGTCGGTCTGCACCCGGACGGTCTGGGCCATCGCGGGCTCCGCGATCGACTTCATCACCGAGTCGACCTCGGCGTTCGAGATCGTCGGCTGCTTGGTCGTGGTCGGGAGCGTGACCGCGCCCGCCGAGCCGTTCTCCACCTGGGTGCGGTACGCCTGCTCGACCGCCGCCATGGACTTGGCGACGTCGATGCCCTTGCCGGGCTTGCCGTAGACGGCGACGGCCTTGCCGTTCTTGAACTTGACCGTGCCGTCGGTCGCCGAACCGGAGCTGCCGGAGGCGTCCTCCAGGGCGGCGGTCAGCTTCTCCTCGTCGACCGGCATCTCCGGATCGATCACCCGCTGGCCGCCGAAGAGCGAGCCGATCACCGAGACCGGGTTGTAGTCGCTGGTCGCGGCCTTGCTGACGGTGGCCTGCATGTCGAACTGGAGGCCGGCCTGGTCGGGCTGGAGCGTGACCGTCTTACCGTCCACCGACAGCTTGAGCGGCTGGTTCACCTTCTTGTCGAAGGCCGCGTCGAGCTTCTTGACCGCGTCGTCGCGGGTGCCGCCGCCGATGTCGACGCCGAGGACCGTGGTGCCCTTGGGCACGTCGGAGTGGTTCATCAGCAGCCCGACGCCGTACGCGCCGCCCGCGATGACGACCACGCCCACGGCGAGCAGGGTCAGCTTGCTGCGGCCCTTCTTCTTCGCCTTCTTCTTCGACGACGACGCCGGCACGTTCTGCGCGACCGGCTCGGGCAGCTTCGGCGGTGTGTGCGGCAGCGGTCCGTCGGTGGCTGCGCCCGGCCCGAACGGGGAGTTCTGGGTGGTGGACGGCACGACCGGGATACCGCTGGTGACGGTGTGCCCGGAGACGTTGTCCGGCGGGGTGCCGTAGCCGGGGGCGCCCGGTTCGGGGGCCGGCTTCTGCGGGGTGAGGATCGCGGTGTCGTCACTCAGGCCGCCACCGGGGCCGCGGCCGGGGGCGGTCTGCGGGCCGCCGTGGGGGGCGCCGCCGGGGCCGCCGGGGCCGACACCGGGGCCGGTTCCGGGGGGCGCGCCGACTCCGGGGCCGGCGAGACCGGCGGAGGCGTTGGGCATACCGGGAGCGCCGGGACCGCCCGGGCCGCCCGCGCGGCGGTGACCGCCGGGGCCTGCCGGACCGCCCGGGACACCCTGCGGGCCGCCGACCGGCGGTACGACAGGACCGTCGCCGGTGACCGGGCCGCCGGTCGGGCCCGTGGGGCCCTGCGGGCCGCCGTAGCCGCCCGTTCCGCCGAAGTCGTTGGGCCCGTTGAAGTCGTTGGCGGGCGTGAAGCGGTGCGAGCCGGTGGAGCTGTTGAGGTCGTCGTGGCCGCCGCCGGGGAGGCCGCCCTGGGCTCCGTAACCGTTCTGACCACTCTGGGGGCCCTGGCCGTTCTGACCGTTCTGGCCGTTCTGCGCGCCGCCGTTGTCCGAGAAGTACGGCAGGTCGTCGCGGCGCGGCTCGGCGCCGGGGCGTGTGCCGCCGCCCAGCGGGCCCGCCGCCAGCGCCTCGGTCACGTCGAAGGAACCCGTGCCGCCGCCATGGCCGGGCGCGACGGGACCGCCGGTCGCGCCGGGCAGGCCCGCGCCGTTGGTGGAGCCGGAGCGGGAGCCGCCGGGCACGCTCATGGAGCCGACCACGCCACCGGGACGCCCGGCACCGGGCCGCGCCCCACCGGAAGCACCGCCCGGAGCACCGCCGGGAGCGCCACCGGCCGGAGCACCCGGCGCGGCACCGGAACCGTTCGGCGCGGGCGCCGAACCTCCGGGCAGACCGGCCCCGTTGGTCCCGCCGCCGCCCTGACCGCCCTTGGCGGGGCCGGACTTGCGCGGGGCGAACCAGTCGCTGGTCTTCTCCTCGCCGGACGGAGCCGGCTCGGCGGGAGCCTCGGCCATGCCGTTGCCGGCCGCCATGCCGTTGCCCGCCGCGCCGTTGGCGGCGGGCGCGCTCGGCGCCGGGGTCTCGGCCGTGGTGTCGCCCGCGGTGCCCTCGGCGTCCGCGACGGGCGTCCGGACGACGACCGGCGGGATCGGCCGCGACCCGGGGATGTTGATCCGGATCCGGGTCGTCAGCGTGGTCTCGGTCTTGCGCTCATCGGACTGCGTGCCCGAACGGCCCGCGTCCGCACCGTCGTCGGAAGCCATGGGCGTCCCGTAGGGCGGCGTGCCCGAGGGGTAGGCGGCTCCGCCGTGCCCGTTGGGCCCGGAGGACGGAGTGTCAGTTTCACGACTCAAGGCAGGTTCTCCCGGTTGGCTCCACCGCCCGTGTCGACCTCATCGCTTCGGACGGCTCGGCGGCGCGCACCACCATACTGGCCACTTCTGGCCCGTATCCCACGACCGCTGGGGAAACCCACACCGGACTCGCACGTCCCTGTCGTGGCGAAGTGGTACGTCACTTGCCAAGTCGGACGGCGTCGCCGTCCGGTTGCCGCTCCACGCCGAGCGTGGCGCAGATCACAGCTGTGGCCATGCCGCCGAGCAGGAAGAGGTACGAGCCGGCGCCCGCGCCGAAGAGGAAGTCGCCTTCGGGGCGGCTGGCGGTGAGCAGGATGACGGCGAGCACCCAGCCGGCGGCCGGTGCGACGGCCCCGCCCCGGCTGCCGGCGGCGCGCGCACCGCCGAGACAGAGCCCGGCCTCGCCCGCGAGCGCGAGCAGCAGGCCGCCCGGGAACCAGCCGGACTGCACGAGCGATCCGGCGGCGCCGACGACCGCGCCGAGCACGAAGAGGCCCAGGTAGAGAAGGGCTCGTCCGGCGGAGGGGGCCTTGAGGGGCTGGGCGAGCATGGATCCGCGGTCGGTCATGAGATGTCTCCGGTGCCGGCGAAGAGGTCGGTCTCCCGGTCCCCGGACCCCTGTTCCCCTCGTACCAACTCGTAGTACTCGGTGGTGAAGAGGGGCTGGGCGAGGTCGTTGGAGAGCACGAAGTAGGGTGCGGCGACCGTGATCTGGGTGGCGTGCGCGGCCATCGCGGCGGCCTTGGCGGCGGCGTACGCGGTGCCGTCGATCTCGGTCGTCACCCGCTCGTCGGCCACGACACCGGGGACGTCGTCGAGGACGCCCTCCTTGGTGAAGGGCAGGCCGGGCAGGTCGTCGTGGAGACGGGCGAAGGCCTGTTCGCCGACCGAGCGCGGGACGCGGTTCCAGTAGACCTTGGGGATCGTCCAGCCCGCTTCGGCCGCCAGATCCGCGGCGCGCATGGCGACGCGGTGGGCCTGGATGTGGTCGGGGTGGCCGTAGCCGCCGTTCTCGTCGTAGGTGACGAGGACGTGCGGACGTACCTCGAGGATCACCCGCACGAGATGCGCGGCGGCCTCGTCGACGTCCGCCTGCCAGAAGCAGGCGGGGTCGTCGTTGTCGGCGAGGCCCATCATCCCGGAGTCGTGGTAGCGGCCCTCACCGCCGAGGAGACGGAAGTCCTCGACGCCGAGTGCGCGCATCGCGGCGGTGAGCTCGCCGAGGCGGTGCTCCCCGAGGGCGGCGCCGGAGAGGTGCCGGAGCTCCGGGGGGATGACCTCGCCGTGCTCACCGAGCGTGCAGGTGACCAGGGTCACCCGGGCACCCTCGGCCGCATAGCGGGCCATCGTCGCGCCGTTGTTGATCGACTCGTCGTCCGGGTGCGCGTGCACCAGGAGCAGGCGCCGGGCGGGTGGTTCCGTCATGGGACCACCCTAAAGGCGACCTGCGACCTGCCCCGGGAAGGGTCAGAACTTGATGCTGCCGATCATCCCCGCGATGTTCGTCGTCAGCTCGCTGATCGTCGGCGCCATGGTCGAGGAGGCCAGGTAGAAGCCGAGCAACATGCAGACGATCGCGTGTCCGGCCTTCAGTCCGGACTTCCTGATCAGCAGGAAGACGATGATCGCCAGCAGCACCACCGCCGAAATCGAGAGTGCCACGGCGGCTCACCTCCAAAGATCCCAAGAGCGCGGGGGGTTCGGACCAGGGGGGCAGATAAATCCATACGACAGCCAGCGGGTTCATACCCACTATGCGCTAGTGATCATAACTATCCGTACTCGCGCATCGGTCGGCGCACGGACGCACAAGGGGGCGTATGGCCAATATGGTCGGGGCATGACGACGACGTCCGACTCCTTCCCTCGCCGGCACGCCCGCACCCAGCGCTTCACGCTCGGCGCGCCGCGCGCGTTCACCGTGGCCCCCGACGGTTCCCGTGTCGTGTTCCTGCGCTCGTCCTCCGGTACGGACCGGGCGAATTCGCTGTGGGTGCTCGACCCCGCGGACGGCGGGGAGCGCGTGGCGGCCGACCCGCGCGCCCTGCTCGGCGGGGCCACGGAGGACCTGTCGCCCGAGGAGCGGGCGCGCCGCGAACGCAGCCGTGAGGGCGGCGCCGGGATCGTCGGCTACGCCACCGACTCGGCGGTGGAGTTGGCGTCTTTTGCCTTGTCAGGGCGGCTGTTCGCGGCGGAGCTACGGGCCGGGACGGCGACCGAACTCCGCGTCCCGGGACCGGTGATCGACCCGCGCCCCTCCCCCGACGGCCGGCTCGTCGCGTACGTCGCCCAGGGCGCCCTGCGGGTCGTCGGGGCCGCGGGCGAGGGTGACGTGGCGCTGGCCGAGCCGGAGTCGGAACACGTCACCTACGGTCTCGCCGAGTTCATCGCGGCCGAGGAGATGGGCCGGTCACGGGGGTTCTGGTGGTCGCCGGAGTCGGACAGGCTGCTGGTGGCGCGCGTGGACGACACGCCGGTACGGCGCTGGTGGATCTCCGACCCGGCCCATCCGGAACGTGATCCACAGCACGTCCCCTATCCGGCGGCGGGGACGGAGAACGCGGACGTACGGCTGTACGTCATCGGCCTCGACGGGGCGCGCACGGAGGTGACGTGGGACCGTGCCCGCTACCCGTATCTGGCGCATGTGCACTGGTCAGCGGCCGGTGCGCCACTGTTGCTGGTCCAGGCGCGTGACCAGCGCAGTCAGCTGTTCCTGGCCGTGGACACCGACTCCGGGGCGACCCGGATGGTGCACGCGGACGAAGATCCAGTTTGGCTTGATCTTTTCCCAGGGGTGCCCTGCTGGAGCCCCTCCGGGCGGCTCGTACGGATCGCGGACGAGGGCGGCGCGCGGGTCCTCGCGGTGGGCGAACGCCCGCTGACCGGCCCGCAGTTGCACGTCCGTGCGGTGCTCGACGTGTCCGACGACGACGTCCTGGTCTCGGCCTCGGCCGGGGAGCGGGCGGCTGCGCCGGAGACCGGCGAGGTGCATGTGTACCGGGTCAACGAACTCGGCGTGGAGCGGATCTCGCAGGAGCCGGGGGTGCACTCGGCGGTGCGGTCCGGGAGCGTGACCGTGCTGGTCTCGGCGACGCCGGGGCGGGCCGGGTCGCCGGCACAGGTGCTGCGGGACGGGAAGCAGACGGCGACGATCACCTCGTACGCCGAAGATCCCGGTATGTCCCCGCGCGTGACGCTGACCGAGGGGGGCGCACGGCGCATCCCGTGCGCCGTCCTGTTGCCCCAGAACCACCAAGGGGATGGTCGTCTTCCGGTTTTGCTGGATCCCTACGGGGGACCGCACGGGCCGCGCGTTCTCGCGGCCCACAACGCGCACCTCACCAGCCAGTGGTTCGCCGACCAGGGTTTCGCGGTCGTGGTCGCGGACGGCCGGGGCACGCCGGGCCGCTCGCCGGCCTGGGAGAAGGCGATCCGCGACGACTTCACGGTGTCCCTGGACGACCAGGTGGAGGCGCTCCAGGACCTGGCGGAGCGGTACCCGCTGGACCTGGACCGGGTGGCGATCCGCGGCTGGTCGTACGGCGGCTGGCTGGCGGGGCTGGCGGTCCTGCGCCGCCCCGACGTCTTCCACGCGGGCATCGCCGGCGCCCCGGTGACGGACTGGCGGCTGTACGACACCCACTACACGGAGCGGTACCTGGGCGACCCGCGGACGTCACCGGAGTCGTACGCGAAGAGCTCCCTGGTGACGGACGAGGGTCTGTCCTCCCCCGCCGAGCCGCACCGGCCGCTGATGATCGTGCACGGCACCGCCGACGACAACGTGGTCTTCGCCCACGCCCTGCGCCTCTCCTCGGCCCTGCTGTCGGCGGGCCGCCCGCACGAGGTGCTCCCCCTGTCGGGCGTGACCCACATGACCCCGCAGGAACAGGTCGCGGAGAACCTGCTGCTGCTCCAGGTGGACTTCCTGAAGCGGTCGCTGGGGCTGCGGTAGCGGGCCGGGGTACGGCAACGGGCCGGGACGACATGGCGCGTCCCGGCCCGTTTACGGCACCCGCACGGCCGTACGCTGTTCAGCCTGACGCGTCCGTATATCGGGACCGGGTCGGCTAAGTTGCCTGCGTGTTAACGCAGTTGGTGAGCATTTGTGCGGTTATTCCCGGCCATTTGCAAGATCATCCGGCGGCGTCTCCGGCGGCTCCCCCGGGGACCCCTCGGTGGGTACGACCTGCATCTCCTCCGCGAAATGACAGGCGGAGTCATGGGCCGCGGGGCCGGAGGTGAGGCGGAACTCGCTCGGGACCGCCAGGGCCGGGACCTCCAGGGCGCAGCGCTCCTGGGCCTTCCAGCAGCGGGTGCGGAAGCGGCAGCCGGAGGGGATGTTGGTGGGTGAGGGGACGTCGCCGGCCAGGATGATGCGTTCGCGGTGTTCGCGGGCCTCGGGGTCGGGGACCGGGACCGCGGAGAGCAGGGCCTGGGTGTAGGGGTGGGTGGGGTGGTCGTAGATCTCCTCGTCCCGGCCGATCTCCACGATGCGGCCCAGATACATCACCCCCACCCGGTCGGAGATGTGGCGGACGATCGACAGGTCGTGGGCGATGAAGACGTAGGAGAGGTCGAACTCGTTCTGGAGGCGGTCCATCAGGTTGATGACCTGGGCCTGGACGGAGACGTCGAGCGCGGAGACCGGTTCGTCGGCGACGATCACCTCCGGGCGCAGGGCCAACCCCCGGGCGATGCCGATGCGTTGGCGCTGGCCGCCGGAGAACTGGTGCGGATAGCGGTTGATGTACTCGGGGTTGAGGCCGACCACGTCCAGGAGGTCCTGAACCTTGCGTCTGCGGTCGCCCTTGGGGGCCACCTCGGGGTGGATGTCGTAGGGCTCCCCGATGATGTCGCCGACCGTCATACGGGGGTTGAGCGAGGTGTACGGGTCCTGGAACACCATCTGGATGTTGCGGCGGACGGATTTGAGGGCCTTGCCGGACAACTGGGTGATGTCCTCGCCCTTGTACTTGATCGACCCGGCGGTCGGCTGCTCGAGATTGACGAGCATCTTGGCAACAGTTGACTTGCCGCAGCCCGATTCCCCGACGATCCCGAGGGTCTCCCCCTTGTTGAGCGTGAAGTCCACACCGTCAACGGCCTTGACCGCACCGACCTGCTTCTTGAACAGAATGCCCTGGGTCAACGGGTAGTGCTTGACCAGTCCGGTCACTTCAATGATCGGCTCAACCATTGAGGCACTCCCTCCAGAAGTGGCAGGCGCTCGTGCGGTCCTGCGACACCTCGTACAGCGGGGGTTCGTCCGTCCTGCACACGTCCTGGGCCATCGGACAGCGGGGGTTGAACGCGCAACCCGGCGGGATGGCCATCAAGTTGGGCGGCAACCCCTTGATCGCGTACAGCTCCTGACCCTTCTGATCAAGACGGGGGATGGAGTCGAGGAGACCGCGCGTGTACGGATGCGCCGGGGCCTTGTAGATGTCGTGCACCGGGGCCTGCTCGACGATGCGGCCCGCGTACATCACCGCGATCCGGTCCGCCACGTCGGCCACCACACCCAGATCGTGGGTGATGAGGATGAGCCCCATGTTGTACTCGCGCTGCAACTCCGCGAGCAGGTCCATCACCTGGGCCTGGACGGTGACGTCGAGGGCGGTGGTGGGTTCGTCGGCGATGATGAGAGCCGGCTCCAGGGCCAGCGCCATCGCGATCATGATGCGCTGGCGCATGCCGCCGGAGAACTGGTGCGGGTACTGCTTGACCCGCTCCTTGGCTCCCGGGATGCGTACCCGGTCCATCAGCTCGACGGCCTTGGCCCGCGCGTCCTTCTTCGACATGCCGCGGTGGACCACGAACATCTCACCGAGCTGGTCGCCCACGCTCAGCACGGGGTTGAGGGACGACAGGGCATCCTGGAAGATCATCGCCATCTCGGCGCCGCGGACCTTGCGCCGCTCCTCCTCCTTGAGCTTGAGCAGGTCCTTGCCCTGGAAGAGGATCTCACCGCCCGCGATCCGCCCCGGCGGCATGTCGAGGATGCCCATGATCGCCTGGGCGGTGACGGACTTCCCGGACCCGGACTCCCCCAGCACGGCGAGGGTCTCCCCCGCGTCGACCGCGTAGTCGACCCCGTTGACGGCCTTGGCGACCCCGTCCCGGGTCTTGAACTCCACGTGCAGATCACGCACTTCCAGGAGCACGACTCACCTCAGCTTCGGGTCGGGGGCGTCGCGGACGAGGTCCTCGCGGACCGTGAACGCCGATACGGTGACCGGCCGGGCGACGACGTCGACGCCGGGCCGGCCGGGGAGAGCGGGCGAGCCGCCGCCTTCCTGCACGTTCACACCCCGTCACCTCAGCTTCGGGTCGAGGGCGTCGCGGACCGCGTCGCCGAGCATGATGAACGCGAGGACCGTGAGGGCGAGGGCGCCGGCGGGCCAGAGGAGCATGTGGGGGGCCTGGCGGATGTAGGCGGAGGCCGCGGAGATGTCGATGCCCCAGCTGACGGTGGGGGGCTTCAGGCCCACGCCGAGGTAGGAGAGCGTCGCCTCCAGGGCGATGTACGTGCCGAGCGCGATGGTCGCGACCACGATCACCGGGGCCACCGCGTTGGGGGCGATGTGGCGCAGCAGCTGGCGGGAGTTCGAGGCGCCCAGTGCCTTCGCCGCGTGCACGTAGTCGTTCTGTTTGGCCGTGATGACCGAGCCTCGCGCGATGCGGGAGATCTGCGGCCAGCCCAGCAGCACCATGAAGCCGATGACCGGCCAGACCGTGTTGCTGGTGACGACCGAGAGCAGGACCAGGCCGCCCAGGACCACCGGGATCGCGAAGAACACATCCGTGATCCGGGACAGGATCGAGTCCGAGAAGCCGCCGAAGAAGCCGGCGAGGCCGCCGAGGACCGAGCCCAGGATGGCGACCCCGAGCGTGGCGCAGACGCCGACCGTGACGGACGTACGGGCGCCGTAGACGGTGCGGGTGTAGACGTCGCAGCCCTGGCCGTCGAAGCCGAAGGGATGGCCTGGTTGCGAACCCTCCTGGGCCTTGGCGAGGTCGCACTTGAGGGGGTTGCCCGACGCGATCAGGGAGGGCCACAGGGAGATCACGACCAGGAAGAGGATCACCAGGCCCGAGATGATGAAGACGGGGTTGCGGCGCAGGTCGCGCCAGGCGTCGGACCAGAGCGAGCGGGGCTTCCCCTGGGGGCCGCCCGCCTGGCCGGGCCCCTTCTCCAGCGTGGTCGCCTCGCTCACCGCGAGGTCCATGGCACCGCCCATGCCGGTCCCGGCGATCGCGCCCTCGGGCTCTCGGGGTTCAGGCATAGCGGATCCTCGGGTCGAGTACGGCGTACAGGAGGTCGACGAGCAGGTTGGCGACCAGGAAGACCAGCACCAGGACGGTGACGAAACCGACCACCGTCTGGGTGTTCTGGCGCAGGATGCCCTGGTAGAGCTGGTATCCCACGCCGTGGATGTTGAAGATCCGCTCGGTGACGATCGCGCCGCCCATCAGGGCGCCGATGTCGGTGCCGATGAAGGTGACGACGGGGATCAGGGAGTTGCGCAGGAGGTGGCGGGTGATGACCCGTCTCCTCGGCAGGCCCTTCGCCACCGCCGTACGGACGTAGTCGCTGCGGCGGTTCTCCGCGATGGACGTCCGGGTCAGCCGGGTCACGTACGCCAGCGACACCGACGCCAGCACCAGGCCCGGCACGATCAGCTCGCCGAACGTGGCCTCCGTGGACACCGACGGTTTGATCCAGCCCCACTCGACGCCGAGCAGTAGCTGGAGCACCAGGCCGGTGACGAAGGTCGGGATCGAGATCACGACGAGCGTGAGCATCAGGACCGAGGTGTCTTCGGGCTTGCCGCGGCGCAGGCCCGTGACGACTCCCAGGGTGATGCCGATGATGATCTCGAACAGGATCGCGACGATCGTCAGGCGGATCGTCACGGGGAACGCCGTCGACATCAGCTCGGTGACCTTCTGCCCGTTGAACGCGGTGCCGAAGTCGCCGGTGAAGACGTTCCCCATGTAGGTGAGGTACTGCTGCGGGAAGACGGGCTTGTCGAGTCCGTACTCCTTCTTCAGCTGGGCGGCCGTGGCGGGGTCGCACTGCCGGTCGCCGCACAGGCCCGCGATGGGGTCGCCCATGACGTTGACCATGAGGAAGATGAGGAGCGTGGCGCCGATGAACACCGGGATCATCTGGAGCAGACGCCGGACGACGTAGCGTCCCATGGCGGGTCAGCTGACCTTGATCTCGTTGTAGACCGGGACGCTGAACGGGTTGAGCTTGACGTTGGACAGCCGCTCCGAGTAGCCCGCGCTGCCGTTCTGGTACCAGAGCGGGATCGCGCCCATGTTGTCCCGCAGCACCTTCTCCGCGTCCTGGAACGTGGAGACGGCCTTGGCCGTGTCGGTCTCGGCGTTGGCCTCGTCGACGAGCTTGTCGAAGTCCTTGTTGGACCACTTGCCGTCGTTGGAGGAGGCGTTGGTGTAGTACAGCGGCTGGAGGAAGTTCTGGATGAGCGGGTAGTCCATCTGCCAGCCGGCCCGGAAGGGGCCGCTCATCTTCTTCTCGGTGATCTGGTTGCGGTAGTCGGCGAAGGTGCCGACCGGGTTGCCGACGCAGGCCTTGTCGTTGCCGAGCGCGTTGTTGATGGAGTTGCAGACCGCGTCGACCCACTGCTTGTGGGAGCCGGTGTCCGCGTTGTACGTGATCTTGACCTGGCCGCCGGGGAGGCCGCCGCCCTCCTCGATCAGCTTCTTGGCCGCGGCGGCGTCGTATTCACAGGCGTCGCCGCACAAACCTTCCTTGAAGCCGCCGGCCTCGCCGAGGACCGGGGAGGTCCAGTCGCTGGCGGGGGTGCGGGTGTCGTTGAAGATGGTCTTGGTGATCTGGTCCCGGTTGATGGCCCGGGACAGCCCCGTGCGCACCTTCTCCATCCCGGGCTTGTTCCAGTTCTTGTCGTAGAACGGGAAGGCGAGGGTCTGGATGATGCCGGCCGGGGTGTTGAGGTAGCGGTCGCCGAGGTCGGCCTTGACGTTCTTGAGCTGGGCGGCGGGCACGTCGTCGACGAGGTCGAGGTTGCCGGCCATGAGGTCGGTGTAGGCGGTGTTGTTGTCGGTGTAGACCTTGAGGGTCACGCCGCCGTTCTGCGCCTTGTCGGCCCCGTGGTAGCCGTCCCACTTCTTCAGGCTCATCTGCGAGCCCTTGGTGTACGAGTCGATGACGTACGGGCCGTTGCCGACCGGCTTCTTCAGCCAGCCGGCGTGGTCGGTGAAGAAGGCCTGCGGGAGCGGGGCGTAGGCCGGGTAGCCGAGGGTGTCGGGGAAGGTCGAGAACTTCTGGCTGAGCTTGACGGTGAAGGTCAGGTCGCCGGTGACCTTCAGCCCGGAGAGGGTCTGGGCGGTCTGCTTGCTGCCGTCCTCGGGGTGGACCTTGTCGTAGCCGTCGATGTAGCCGAAGAAGTACGCGTTCTTCTGGTTGTTCTTGAGGCTGGCGCCGTAGTTCCAGGCGTCCACGAACGACTTCGCGGTGACCTTCTCGCCGTTGGAGAAGGTCCAGCCGTCCTTGACGGTGACGGTGAAGTTCTGCGAGTCGCTCGTCTCGATCTTGTCGGCGAGCATGTCCTCGGCCTTGCCGGTCTCCGGGTTGTACCTCTTCAGGGACCGGAAGATCATGTCGAGCACCTTGCCGCCCTGCACCTCGTTGGTGTTGGCCGGCTCCAGCGGGTTCTGCGGGTCGCCCCAGGAAGCGCTGAGCGTCGCGCTGCCGTCGCCACTGCCACTGCCGCCGCTGTCGCTGTCCCCACCTCCGCAGGCCGTCGCCGCGAGGGCTACCGCCGCCGCGCATGCGGCCCACTTGGCGTGCGTGGCTCCACGCATGGAGTGCCTCCTGATTGACTGCGCTGATCCGTTAACGGCAAATATCGACGTAAATCAGGCAAACCGCACACGTATTGAGCCCTTTAGGGGAACGGGTGGAGACCTCCCGGGTGGCTCCGGGGAACGTCCGACCTCTGCGACAGTGGATCTTGCGTGTAGGACGCAATGGATCTTCACCATCCGATGCAGAACCGTTGGATTGCGACCCTCCTATGTACGGATTTCGGCACGCCGCCGTCCGTATATCGAACTCATTGCCCGATTGGGGAAGTTGGTCCGATGTAAAACACGGATCGATCACGAGGCGCTACACGCGTAGCTACAGAATGGTCAAGCGAAGGCAAAGAAAGTAAAGAGAAACCCAAGTCGACCGAGAATTTATTGACCTTGAATGAATTGCGTTGAAAAAGTCCGGCGTAGCCCGTAGGGGAGTGCCCTGCGGAGTCATCAGACCCTCCCTTGGGCCAGGAGCACCATGACCCCCCCAACTCCATCGGCGGCTGCCCCGCTCGAGGTGACCGAAGAGAGCGCCGAGAAGTCGATCACTTCTCCCTCTCCGAAGGCCAACGAAAGCCGGTCTCCCGGGCAGCTTGCCTGGCGCCGGTTCAAGCGCGACCGTACGGGCGTCATATCGGCGTACATCGTGATCTTCTTCTTCGCGATCGCCGTCGCCGCTCCGCTCATAGCCAAGCTGTACGGGAAGAACCCGTACGACCAGTACGGGCAGGACGCCCCGGTCGGGACCCTCTTCAACGAGGCCGGCTACCCCGTCAAGCCCAACGGCGGCATCGACGCCAACTTCTGGTTCGGCCTGGAGCCGCAGATGGGCCGCGACGTCTTCACGTTCCTGCTCTACGGCATCCGCACCTCGCTGATGATCGCCACGATCACCACGATTCTGGTCACGGTCATCGGCGTGATCGTCGGCATCTCCGCCGGCTACCTGGGCGGCAAGACGGACTACCTCGTCAGCCGGATCATCGACATCGTGCTGTCGTTCCCCTCCACGCTCTTCTTCATCGCCTTCACCCCCGTCGTGTACGGCCTTTTCTGGGCCGCCGACGAGGAGATCCCCGCCTGGGGGCGCGGCGTCTGCCTCGTCATCGCGCTGACGGCCTTCGGCTGGGCCTCCATCGCACGACTGCTGCGCGGCCAGGTGCTGGCCCTGCGCGAGCGCGAGTTCGTCGAGGCGGCCAAGGTCACCGGTGCCTCCCCGGGCCGGATCATCTTCAAGGAACTGCTCCCCAACCTGTGGACGCCGATCCTCATCCAGTCCACGCTCGCCCTCCCGGCGTTCGTGACCGCTGAGGCCGGCCTCGCCTTCCTCGGCGTCGGCATCCAGGACCCGACCCCGGACTGGGGCGTGATGATCCAGCGCGGTGCGCAGTTCTACACGGACGACATCACCTTCATGATCTTCCCGGGCGTCTCGATGATCATCTTCGTCCTGGCGTTCAACCTTCTCGGCGATTCGGTGCGCGACGCACTCGACCCGAAGTCCAAGCGCTGAGTCCCCCGGCCCGGTCATCGTCGTCCGGCTGCTGGCAGCACGTCTCTCTCATTCATCTCAACCAGGCAGGTAGGCCATGTCCTTTTCCCGCAGAAACTTCCTGATCGCCACCGGTGTGGCGGCGGGTGCCTCCACCGTTCTGAGCGCTTGCAGCAGCGGCAACGCCGGCGGCGCCGGCAGCAAGGCTCCCTCGGTCGAGAAGGGCAAGGCCGCCAAGATCGCCGTCGGCACCGCCACCGACTCCAAGGGCCCCGCCCCGGAGATGCCGGGCGCTCGTAAGGGCGGCACGATCTACACCCTCGACCAGATCGACTACGACCACCTGGACCCGGCGCAGATCTACTCGTCGTACACGGGCGCCGGTTCGGTCCTGTTCCTGCGTGGTCTGACCGGCTACCGCGTCGACTCCAAGGGCAACACCACCCTGGTCGGCGACCTCGCCACCGACGCCGGCACCGTCAAGGACGGCGGCAAGACCTGGTCCTTCACGCTGAAGGACGGCGTGAAGTGGGAGGACGGCTCGACCGTCTCGATCGACGACGTCCGCCACACCTTCGAGCGTCTCTTCGCCGACTTCGTCACCGAGGGCCCCCGCTACCCGCAGAACTGGCTCGCCGGCGCCGACAAGTACAAGGGCCCCTACGAGGGCAAGCACCTCTCCTCCATCGAGACGGACGGCAACACCGTCACCTTCCGTCTGAAGGAGGCGCACGCCGACTTCCCGTTCATGCTCGCCATGCGCGGCTACTCGATCGTGCCCAAGGCCAAGGACACGAAGAAGAAGTACGACCAGCGTCCGTTCTCCTGCGGCCCGTACAAGATCGAGTCCCGCAGCATCGACAAGTCCCTCACGCTCGTGCGCAACGAGCACTGGGACGCCAGCCTGGACCCGTGCCGCAACGGCTACCCGGACAAGGTCGTCATGCAGTTCGGCTTCCAGTCCCTGGCCTCCACGGACCGCTACATCGCCGACTCGGGCAACGACCAGTACGCGCTGTCCCTGCTGAACGAGGTCGCCCCCGAGCGTGTCACCAAGGTGCTCGGTGACGCCACGCTGAAGCAGCGGGTGCTGACCCAGGTCGACACGACGTGCTACTACTTCCCGATCAACATGACCCGGATCAAGGACGTCAAGGTCCGTCAGGCGATCAACTGGGCGTGGCCGGCGCAGCAGCTGAAGCAGCAGCGTGGTGGCTCGCAGGTCACCGCGACCGCGACCACGATCATCTCCCCGCTGACCCCGGGTCACGAGGACTTCGACCTGTACGGCAAGAAGACCAAGCCGACCGGTGACCCGGAGAAGGCCAAGGCGCTGCTGAAGGAAGCCGGCAAGGAGGGCCAGAAGCTGGTCATCGCCTTCCAGCAGTCCGACCGCGCCGTCAAGGAGGCCGTCACCATCAAGAACGCCCTCACCAAGGCGGGCTTCGACGTGGTGACCAAGCAGGTCGACAAGACCACCTTCTACTCCGAGATCGGTCAGCTGGACAACGGCTTCGACCTGTTCGCCGCGGGCTGGGGCCCGGACTGGCCGGCCGGTTACGCCGTCATCCAGCCCTGCTGGGACGGCAGCCAGATCGCCGACGGTGGCGTCAACTGGTCGCAGCTGAACGACACCAGCGTCAACAAGGCGATCGCCGCGGCCACCGCCATCACCGACGCGGACAAGGCCAACGCGGCCTGGGGCGCGATCGACAAGCAGATCATGACGCTCGCGGCCTGCGTGCCCGACTACAACCCGATCCGTAACTACTTCTACGGTTCCAAGGTCGGCGGCGTGGTCTACAACGCCGGTGACACCTGCGTCGCCATCGGCAAGGTCTTCGCGAAGGCCTGACGCTTTCCCGGGGCGGCGGTCCGACCGACCGCCGCCCCGGCCCCGTCCTAGCCCGCTCCCCACACCCCGGCGACGGCGCCCCGTCCGGAAAGTCTCACCCCATGTTCCGTTTCCTGGTCCGCCGAGTGCTCGGCGCACTCGTGATTCTGCTGATCATCAGCGCCGTCACCTTCTTCCTCTTCTACGCCATCCCCCGCGACCCGGCGCGTATGGCGTGCGGCAAGGTCTGCCCCGACTCCCTGCTGGCACAGGTGCGGCAGAACCTCGGGATCGCCGACCCCATGCCGGTGCAGTACTGGCACTGGCTCCAGGCCATCTTCGTGGGCCGGGACTACGTGGGCATCGGGCACTGTGACGCGCCCTGCTTCGGCTACTCGTTCAGCAACAACGTGAACGTGTACGACACGATCATGGGGCGGATGCCCACCACCATCTCGCTCGCCATCGGCGGCGCCTTCTTCTTCCTGATCATCGGTGTCGGCACCGGCATGCTGGCCGCGGTCAAGCAGGGCAAGTTCCTCGACAAGGCCGCGAGCTCCTTCTCGCTCATCGGCTCGTCGATGCAGATCTACTTCGTCGGCTACATCGCGATGTTCTTCTTCGTGACCCAGCTGCACCTCCTGGACCAGCCGTCGTACACGCCGTTCAGTGAGAACCCCGGCGCCTGGTTCTCGGGTCTGCTGCTGCCGTGGCTGGTGCTGTCGATCATCTTCACGGCCAACTACACGCGTATGACCCGCTCGCAGCTGGTGGAACAGCTCAGCGAGGACTACGTGCGTACGGCACGGGCGAAGGGCCTGTCCCGCTCCTCGGTCTTCTTCCGCTTCGCCTGGCGCGGCGCGATGGGCCCGATCGTCACCATCTTCGGCATCGACCTGGGCACCCTGATCGGCGGCGCGATCATCACCGAGCAGACGTTCAGCATCCAGGGTCTCGGCGCGCTCGCCGTCCGTTCGGTGGACAACAGCGACCTGCCCATGCTGCTCGGCGTCACCATCATCGCGGCGGCCGGCATCGTCTTCGCCAACATCATCGTGGACGCCGTCTACGCCCTCATCGACCCGCGTATCCGGCTCGCCTGATCCGGTCCCCCTCCAGCTACCCCCCGGCATGACCCCCAGGAGCGTCCCCGTGACGAGCACCGATCAGCAGGCCTTCCTCTCCGTCAGGGACCTGAAAGTCCACTTCTCCACCGAGGACGGCATCGTCAAGGCCGTCGACGGTCTCTCCTTCGACCTCGAAAAGGGCAAGACCCTCGGCATCGTGGGCGAGTCCGGCTCCGGCAAGTCCGTCACCAACCTGACGATCCTGGGCCTGCACGACCGGCACCGCACCGCGATCGACGGCGAGATCCTGCTCGACGGCAAGGAGCTCACCACGGCTCGCGAGTCCGAGCTGGAGAAGCTGCGCGGCAACAAGATGGCGATGATCTTCCAGGACGCCCTGGCCTCGCTGTCGCCGTACCACACCATCGGCAAGCAGATCGGTGAGACGTACCGCAAGCACACCGGTGCCTCCAAGTCGGAGGCCCGCAAGCGGGCGATCGAGATGCTGCGGCGCGTCGGCATCCCGCAGCCGGACATGCGGGTGGACGACTACCCGCACCAGTTCTCCGGCGGTATGCGCCAGCGCGCGATGATCGCCATGGCGCTGGTCTGCGACCCCGAGCTGCTGATCGCCGACGAGCCGACCACCGCGCTCGACGTGACGGTCCAGGCCCAGATCATGGACCTGCTCAAGGACCTCCAGCAGGAGTTCGGCACCGCGATCATCTTCATCACCCACGACCTCGGTGTCATCGCCGACATCGCGGACGACGTGCTGGTGATGTACGGCGGCCGGTGTGTGGAGCGGGGCACGAAGGAGGAGGTGCTGCGTACGCCGCAGCACCCCTACACGGTCGGCCTGCTGAGCTCGATGCCGAGCCTGGACGGCCCGGTCGACGTACCGCTGTCGCCGATCCCCGGCTCGCCGCCCTCGCTCCTCAACCCGCCCTCCGGCTGCCGCTTCCACCCGCGCTGCACCTTCGCCGAGAAGGTCCCCGGCGGGCTGTGCTCCACCGAGCGCCCGCTGCTGAAGGTCGAGGCCGGCCGGGGTTCCGCCTGCCACCTCACGCTGGACCAGCGCCAGGAATTCTTCGCCGACCTCGCCGCGACCCGGCACTGACGTAACTGAGACGGGACTTCACCATCATGAGCAACACGAACCCCCTCCTGGACGTCACCGGCCTGACGAAGCACTTCCCGGTCAAGGGCGGTTTCCCGATCCGGCGTACGGTCGGCGCGGTGCAGGCCGTCGACGGCCTCGACTTCCAGGTGAACGAGGGCGAGGCCCTCGGCCTGGTCGGCGAGTCCGGCTGCGGCAAGTCCACGACCGGCCGCCTGATCACGCGCCTCCTGGAGCCCACCGGCGGCAAGATCTCCTACCGCGGGCAGGACATCACGCACGCGGGCCGCAAGGAGCTGGCGCCGGTCCGCTCCGAGATCCAGATGATCTTCCAGGACCCGTACGCGTCCCTGAACCCCCGCCAGACGGTCGGCAAGATCATCTCGGGTCCGATGGAGATCAACGACATCAACCCGGAGGGCGGCCGCGAGAAGCGGGTCCGCGAACTCCTGGAGATCGTCGGCCTCAACCCCGAGCACTACAACCGCTTCCCGCACGAGTTCTCCGGCGGCCAGCGCCAGCGCATCGGCGTGGCAAGGGCGTTGGCCCTGGAGCCGAAGCTGATCGTGGCGGACGAGCCGGTGTCGGCCCTGGACGTCTCGATCCAGGCGCAGGTGGTCAACCTGCTCCAGAAGGTCCAGCAGGAACTGGGCATCGCGTTCGTCTTCATCGCCCACGACCTGGCGGTGGTACGGCACTTCTCGCAGCGCGTCGCGGTCATGTACCTCGGCAAGATCGTGGAGATCGCCGACCGCGACGACCTCTACGGCAACCCGCGCCACCCCTACACCAAGGCGCTGCTGTCGGCGGTGCCCGAGGCGACGGTGGACGAGACCCCGGCCCGCGAGCGCATCCGCCTCCAGGGCGACGTCCCCTCCCCGCTGAACCCGCCGTCGGGCTGCCGCTTCCGCACCCGCTGCTGGAAGGCGACGGAGAAGTGCGCGACCGAGGCGCCCCCGCTGGTCCAGGTCGAGGGCAACAAGCCGGGCCACCTGACGGCGTGCCACTACCCGGAGACGGAGGGAACCATTCCGGCCCCTCGTCTCTCCAAGGACCCCCAGGCGGCGGCCTGACACACCCCTTTACCGTCAGCCGCCCCCTACCGGGACCGGACTTTCAGGCCCATTGACCCGAGCCCGCGAACGTCCGCTTCCAGGGGAGACGAAGGCCCGCGCCCACCCAGGCGCGGGCCTTTGTGCTGCTGTCCCGGAGCTTCACACCCCGGTCGTCCCGTCCACCAGCTCCCGCACGATGTCCAAGTGCCCGTTGTGCCGCGCCGTTTCCTCGATCAGGTGGAGGAGGATCCAGCGGAGGTCGGGGTGGCGGCCGTCGCGGATCGGGCGTTTCGCCTGGGTGTCGAGGTCGTGGGTCGCGACCAACTCGCGGTAGCGGGCGGACTGTTCCTCGTAGTCGCGCAGGACGTCCGCCAGCGGCATGTCGACCGCGATCCGCATCTCGCGGTCCGGGTCCTCGTCCGTCCAGGGGCCCTCGTCCTCCTCGCCGAGGAACACGACCTGGAACCACCAGTACTCCACCCAGCGGAGATGGTTGATCAGGCCGGACAGGGTCATGAGCGGGGAGCCCGGCAGCGGGGCCTTCACGGCGTTCTCCGCGGAGACGTCCTCGCACTTGGCCAGCGCCGTGGCCCGGGTGTAGTCGAGGAAGGTGGTGAGCTGGGTGCGTTCGTCCCAGGCGGCAGGTGTATCGGTTCGAGTCATCGGGAGCATGATTCCCGGCCGAGATTCCGCTGTCGAATGCTTTAGCGAGCGACCAGCTCGACCTCGAATCCGTCCCCGTCCTCCAGATACGCCGCGTAGTGCTCCGCCCCGCCCGCGTACGGATGCCGGTCCGGGAAGAGGAGGGTCCAGCCGTGCCCCGGCGCCTCTGTCACCAGCGCGTCCAACTCCGTACGGCTCGGCACATGGAACGCCAAGTGGTTCAGGCCGGGGCGCATGCGGTCGTGGTGGTCGCCCGTCAGCGCCGGGGACTGTTCCACGACGACGTACGTCTCCCCCGTGCGCCAACTGCGTCCCGCCGACCAGTTCTGGTACGGCTCCCAGCCCAGCCGCTCCAGCAGCCAGCCCCAGGACGTCACCGCCCGCTCCAGGTCCGGCACCCACAGCTCGACGTGGTGCAACAACTCCCGCTCCCTCCAAGGTGATGGAGGCCTGATCCTGTCACGCCGTTCAGTAAGGTGTGGGACACTGCCGCGATGGTCGATCGCTCGTTCGCGGATCTCTCGCTCGCCGCGCTGTACGACTCCCTGCACCCATGGGGCCCGGGCGACGACTTCTACGCCCACCTCGTCCGGGACGCCGGCGCCGTCCTCGACGTCGGCTGCGGCACCGGGCGGCTGCTCGCCCGGGCACGGGCCGTGGGGCATCGCGGGCGGCTCGTGGGGGTCGATCCGGCCGCCGCCATGCTCGTACAGGCGCGGCGGCGGGAGCCGCGGGTGGAGTGGGTGCTCGGAGATCTGCGTTCGCACTTCTGGCACGGGGAGTTCGACCTCGTCGTCATGACCGGGCACGCTTTTCAGGCTCTCGTCACGGACGACGACGTACGACAGGCCCTGCACGCCGTCCGGGACGCGCTGCGCGCCGGCGGACGGTTCGTGTTCGACGCGATGAATCCTGCCGCCCGGGTGTGGGAGGGCTGGGGCCCCGAGCAGATCCGCGAGGGCGCCGACGCCGAAGGGTCGGTCGCGTGGATGTGGCGGGAGGTCCCCTACCCCGTCGTCGGCGACCGGGTCACCTTCACCGAGACCTATGAGGGCGTCCGCTGGGACCGTCCCCAGATCAGCACCACCACGCTCCGGCTCCTCGACCCGTACGGCATCGAGCGCCTCCTGGCCGAAGCCGGCCTGACGGTCGTGGAGCGGTACGGCGACTGGGGGCGGGGGCCGGTCAGCGCCGCGAGCCCCGAGATCGTCACCGTCGCCGGACACCGCTGACGCCCCGGCGCCGGGCCGCTGTTCGGCGGCCGTGCGGGATCCGTGCGGGAGCCGAACAGCGGCCCGGCACAGTGGTGGCCTCAGTGGTTCCGGATACGGGGGCACCATGGACATACAACTGCTCGGATGCGTGGAGGCACGTGTCCGCACCGGCGAACGGGTGCCGCTCGCGCACGGCACGAAACTTCTGCTGGCCGCCCTGGCCTGGTCTCCGGGCACCTTCGTGGCCGACGAGGTCCTGGCGGAGCGCGTGTGGCCCGAACGGCTGCCCCAGCATCCGCGCGAGGCGCTCTACATCCAGGCCACGCGGCTGCGCAAGGCGCTGGGCGGCGTCGGCCAGGGCGACGAGGCCTTCGAGCTGTCCCGCAGGCGGGGCGGATACGTCCTCGTCATCGACGAGCAGAGCGTGGACACCATGCGGTTCCGCAACCTCGTACGGGAGGCCCGGCTCAGCGCCAGGGACGGAGGCATCGAACGCGCGCTTGATCTGTTCACCCAGGCCCTGGAGCTGTGGCGGGGCGAGCCGCTGTCCGATGTGCGCACACCCTGGGCGGAGACGGCCCGGGTGGCGTTGCGGCGCGAGCACCGGGAGGCGCTCGTCGGCAGCGCCGAACTCGGTCTGCGGTCCGGGCGGGTCGAGGAGTGCCTGCGGCGGTTGAGCCGGCTGGCGGACATGCACCCCTTCGACGAGAAGGTCACCGGTCTGCTCATGCTCGCTCTCCATCAGGTCGGCCGGCAGGCGGACGCGCTGGACTGCTTCGACCTGCTGCGCCTGCGGATGGTCGATCTGCTGGGGTGCGAGCCGGGTCCCGAACTGCGTGCGCTGCGCGAGCGGATCCTGGCCCGGGACCCGGAACTCGTCCCGGCCGCCGCCCCTACGGCGGCACCTCACTGACATCCGCACCCCTGACATCCGCACCGACAGCCGCCTCGACCGGGACAGCCCCGTCGATGCCGCATCAGCCGACCTCCGTGAAGTGCTCGTGCAGGTACAGGTCGAGCCGGGACTCCGCGTCCAGGGGCAGCTCTCGGTGCGGGGCCGCGGGCCGGGGTCGTACGGGACCGGGGGGTGGTCCGTGCAGCGCCGCGCGGACTGGTTCCGGGGTGCCGATCGCGTCGAACAGGGCGGCGGCCCGCGCCCGCGTCGCCGCGGTCGGCTCGCCGTCGCCCCGGGCCTCCTGCGCGGCGGCCAGTGCCAGCGCCGCTCGGGCGTGGATCAGGCGCTGGCCGGAGTCGCGGGCCAGCGCGACCGCCGCCTCGGCCATGTCCAGCGCGCCGGCCAGGTCGCCGTTCCCCAGCCGGATCACCGCGGCGGCCACCTGGACCCGGGGAAGCGTGAGCGGGCTGCCGTCGACGGCCAGGCGGGCGGCGCTGTCCAGATGGTCCAGGGCCACGCCCGGGAGGCCGGCCGCGCGGGCGACGGCGGCGCGTTCCACCAGGATCTCGATGTGGCCCGTACGATGCCCGGTCCGTTCGGCGATCTCGAACGCGGCGTCGAGATGGCCGGCCGCCTCGTCCGCCCAGCCGGCCCGTAGCTTCAGTGCCGCCAGCCCCACCAGGGAGTCGACCTGGCAGTTGCGGTTCTCCGCCCGCAGCGAGATGGCGAGCGCGTCCTCGTAGGCCGACCGCGCGCGTTCGTCCTGGCCCGCGTCGGCCCGTACCCGGCCCAGGGTCTCCAGGGCGACCGCCTCGGCGTAGGTGGACCCGGAGTCACGGCAGACGAGGAAGCAGGTGCGCAGCGCGGCCTCCGCCTCGGCGAACCGGGCCTGCTTCTGCCGGGTCAGGGCGAGGTTGACCAGGGCCAACGCCCGGTGGTGGTCCGCGGTGTCGCCGATCAGGGCGAGTGCGGCGCCGGCCGCCTCCTCGGCCGCGTCGGTGCGGCCCAGGGCCAGGTTCAGCGAGGCCATGTTGATCAGCATGACCTCCTCGCTCCTGACCTCTCCCAGTGTGCGGTACAGGGCAAGGGCGCGCCGGTAGCGGGGCAGGGCCCGCAGGGGTTCGCCGAGCAGTTTCAGGGTGACGGCCGCGCCCTGGAGCGCGACGGCCTCGCCGTGGGTCCAGTCGGCCCTGCGCGCGCGTTCCTCGGCCTGTTCGTACTCGGCCAGGGCACCGCGCAGATCCCCGTTGCGCCAGCGGGCGTGGCCCACCGACACATGCATCGCGACCTGGCCGCGCAGATCTCCGTCGCGTTCGGCGGCCGCCCGGGCCAGCAGGGCCAGCCGCATCCAGTCGGCGAGCGGGCGCCGGTGGTGGAACAGGTCCTGCAAGGCGTCGACCAGGGCCCACGCGAACCGGGCGGGGCCGTGCTCGGCGGCATGGCCGATGGCCGCCGCGATGTCGTCCCACTCGGCGTCGAACCAGTCGTACGCCTCCTCCGTCGTGCGGAACTCCCGCGGCAGCGAGCCGTCGAGGGCGTCGGGGCGGTCCCGCATGACGTACAGGCCCGCCGTCCTGGCCGCGCTGACGACGCTCTGCAGGTAGTGGTCGAGGAGCCGCTCGACGGCCGCGGCGCGTTCGGCGGCCATGTCCTCGGCGGCCGTGCGGTCGCGGGCGTATTCGTGGACGAGGTCGTGCCAGGCGGTGCGGCCGGGACCGGCGTCGTGCAGCAGGTGCACCCGCTGGGCCAGCCGCAGCAGGTCGGTCGCCGCGGCCTCGTCGGTGTGCGCGGCCGCGGCGGCCGCGCGGAGCGAGCGCCCGGTGCCGGGGAGCACACCCAGCCGCCGGAAGGCGCGCCGGGCGGCGTCCGGGAGAGCGCCGTACGACATGTCGAGGGCGGCGCGTACGGCGATGCTCTCCTCGCCCTCGACATGCAGCCGGGCCAGCCGGCCCCGGTCGGCGAGGTCGCGGACGTAGCTGCGGATGCCGCCGGGGCTGCCGCCGATCCATGAACCGGCCACGCACAGGGCCAGCGGCAGGCGGTCGCAGAGCTCGACCAGTTCGGCGGCGGCCGCCGGATCGGCGTCGACAGCCTCGGCGCCGACCACGGCGCTGATCAGCTCCAGGGCGCCGGTGCGGTCCAGGACGTCGCACGCCACCCGGTACGCGCCGTCGAGGGTGACCAGTCCGCTGAGCTTGTCGCGGCTGGTCACCAGGGTCAGGGACCCGGCGGACGCGGGCCGCAGCAGCCGTACCGTCGCGGGGTCCGCCGCGTCGTCCAGGACGACGAGGACCCGGCGGTCCGCCAGCAGGGTCCGGTACAGGGCGGTCTGCGCCTCGGTGCCGAGCGGGATGTCCCGCGGGCCGCAGCCGAGGCCCTGCAACAGCAGGGGCAGCGCTTCCTCGGGGCCCATGGGTTCGGCGTCGTCGAAGCCCCGCAGGTCGAGGAAGAGCTGTCCGTCGGGGAACCGGTCGGCGACCCGGTGGGCCCAGTGCAGGGCGAGGGCGCTCTTGCCGACGCCGGCCGGGCCGACGATCAGGGCGAGCGGTTCGGCGGTACGAAGAACGGAGTCCAGGAGCCGCAGTTCGGCTTCGCGGCCGATGAATCGCCGGGGCACGGGCGGGAGTTGGCGTGGCACCCGGCGCTTGGGCCGTTCCGGGGCGGCGGGCGGACGGCGCACGTCCGGCACGGTGGGCGGGGAACCGCCGGCCAGCAGCTGCCGGTGCAGGGTGCGCAGGTCGTCCGAGGGTTCCAGAGCGAGCTCGTCGACCATGCGGCGGCGCAGCTCGGCGTACACCTGGAGCGCCTCGGCGGGCCGCCCGTCGGCCTGGAGCGCCCGCATCAGCAGGGCGTGCGGGCGTTCGCGCAGGGGGTGGGCGGTGGTGAGGCGGAGGAGTTCGGCGACGGCCTGCCGGTGACGGCCGGTCTCCAGGTCCGCCTCGGCCGCGCTCTCCCGGGCGACGAGATGCAGTTCGCCGAGCCGTCGTCGTTCCGCCTCGCTGACGGGGGCCTCCGGCAGGTCGGTCAGCGGCTCGCCCCGCCACAGGCCGAGGGCCTGCTCGGCGTGGTGGCGCACGGTGTCCCAGTCGCCGTTCGCCGCGGCACGCGAGCCGTCCTCGACGAGCTGCTCGAAGGTGAGCAGGTCGAGTTCGCCGGGGCGGGCGTGCATGACGTAGCCGGGCCGGCGCGTGGTCAGCAGGCTGGGGCCGAGCGGGCCGAGGACCCGGCGGACCTCGGCGACGAGGGCGCGCACCCGCGCGGCGCCCGCTCCGGGTGGGCGGCTGTCCCACAGGAAGTCGATCAGGCGGTCGACGGAGACCACGTGGTTGGCGTGGAGCAGGAGCGCGGTGCACAGCGCGCGTTGCCGTCCGGTGAGTGCGGCGGGCTGCCCTTCGATCTCGACTTCCAGCGGGCCGAGTACTCGAAAGCAAAGCCGGGGGGTGTGCATTCACAGAACGTAATCCAGGGCTGTCGGGCAAGCAACGCCCGCCCGGCCCCCCGGAATTGACCGGCTTCATCGCCGTACGGCACGCACCGCCCCACGCACCCGCGGCCCGTGCCGACGCCACCACAACCGGGCCCACAGCAGCTGAAGCCCCGTCAGCAGCAGCACCGTGACGAGGGCGTCGAGCCGCAGCAGAGGGTCGGTGTCGGTCAGCAGTCGGTGGCCGGAGCGGGCCAGCAGCGGCCAGGTGACGTCCAGCAGCAGCCGCAGCCCGACGAAGACACAGGCGATCGAGCCCGCCACCGCGCCCGCCGCGTACGCCTTCAGCATCCGCCGTTCACCGGGTCGCCGCCCGGCCAGCGGGTCGCGGCTCGCCCGGCCCAGGAGCCTGGCCCCGAGGTGGCGGAGCCAGGCGCCGGCGTCGCCGTAGAGGTTGCGGCACCCGGTCAGGTCCTGGGCGACGAAGTAGAGGTCGGTGCGCATGAAGACCAGGCACTGGTTGGCGAAGGAGGTGACCAGGGTCATCGCGACGACCGGCAGCAGGGGCGAGTCGGCACCGGCCGCGAGGGCGAGCAGACAGCCGCCCCATACCGCGGCGTCCACGGCGAGCCCGGACAGATACACGGTGAGCCGCGCGCGGCGGCCCTTGAGCCAGATCCCGGACACCTCGGTCTGCGCCACCAGGAACTGCAGACGGGTGCCGAGCCGCACCCGTCCGGCCACTCCGGCGGCCCGCGCGGTCACCAGGTGCGCCAGTTCGTGCAGGCCGATCAGACACCAGGCGGCGAGCGACTGCACGAGAAGGTTGACGGTGCCCAGGCGCGCCCACACCAGGTCGTCCCAGGAAGGCATGCCGCGCCCGCGCAGCACGACGGCCACGAGTCCGGCCACGGGGACGGCGAGGACGGCGAAGTGCAGAACGGGAGAGAGCACCCAGCGGACGTGGTGTTGCCGCAGCCGGGGCAGGGAGACCGGGACCGGCGCGGTCTCGAAGCGCCGGGTGCCGATCGCGGCGACCAGACCGGCGGCGGCCAGCGACTCGGCGAACGCCTCGACATCGAGGTCACGGCCGGTGTCCTGGCGCAGCGTGCCGCGGGTCTGGCCCACGGTGCGTCCCTCGGCGAGCAGCCGGAGCGCGGCGACGCCGATCTCGGGCAGGGCGATGACCTGGTCGTTGCCCTGCCGTCCGACGATCCACTCGTCCCGGTCCTGCCGCATCTCCAGCGGATACAGGACGACCGTGGGGTCCGGCTCCGGCGGCGCGGCGGCCGTCACGGCCCGCACAACGGGCACTCGGGCCGGGCCGGGTGCCGTACGAAGACATGCTGGTCGGGCGCGATCAGGTTCACCCCGCGCACATAGCCGGGCGGGGTGGCACCGGTGCCGGTGAGCAGAGCGATGGCCTCGTGGGCGATGAGCTGTCCCGAGATCCCGGCGGCCGGGGCGAACGCACCGGCGGTGCCCAGGTGCGGGGTCCACCCGGGTTTGAGCTTGGCCTCCTCGCCGGCGCCGACGCACTCGAAGCAGGGGCCCTCGGGTGCGTACACCCCGACCGTCGCCAGGGGGCCGCTGTAGCCGGCGGACACCCACGGCACGCCCAGGGTCGCGCAGACCCGGTTCGTCATCTTCCGGATGAGGTCGCCGCGGGGCTCGTCCGCGCACAGCACGAAGACGTCCCGGTCCCGCACGAGTTCGGTGAGCGCGGCCTCGGTGTCGGCGCGCAGACTCTCGTGGGTGAAGCGGCCCGCCGAGTTCACGGCGGCGAGGCGGCGGGCCGCCGTCTCCGCCTTGGGGCGGCCGAGGTCGGCCTCGGTGTAGAGCACCTGCCGGCTGAGGTTGGACTCCTCCACCACGTCGGGGTCCACCAGATGCAGGTCGCCCACCCCGGCGGCGGCCAGCGCCCACGCGGCGTGGCTGCCCGAGCCACCGACGCCCAGCACGGTCACGCGGGCCTGTTTGAGGCGCAGTTGGGAGGACCAGGCGTCGACACCGGGGCGCAGGTCGATGTACCGGAAGTAGGTGTGGTTCCTGCTGTACCGCTCGCGCTCGCGATCGGTGAGGCCGTCCGGAGGAGGGGCGGCGGCGTCCTCGACATAGCCGGTGTCCAGCAGTTCGGCGAGCAGCCGCCGGGCGCCTTCGGGACCCAGCGCGGGGTGGCTGTCCGCGAGGGTGCGCTCGATCCGGTCCGGCGGTGTGGCGCCGTCGAGCAGGGTGAGCGCGTCCCAGACCCAGCCGTGCGGATCGGTGATCTCCGCCGCGACTCCGTAGACCCCGCCGCCGAGCCGGAGGGTTCCGTCGTCGAAGCGATGCGGGGTGTGCTCCGCCTTGATCCGTGGCAGCTGCACGATCGTCTCCTTCGAAAAACGACCCCGGCGGCGGTGCGAGCCGCCGCCGGGGTCTGCCGTTGTCAGGTGTCGATCTGCTTGTTCTGGATCGTCTCGATCTTGTCCAGCAGCCGGACCTCGATGAACTCGGGCTGCTGCGGCGCCTCGGAGTTGCCGAGCGTGCCCTGGTCGCCGAGTGTCTCGGCGTGGGTGGTGTGCTCCACGGTGCTCTCCCCTTCCAATGGATCGGATGCGGCGGCCGGCCGTCGGTGACGGCCGTCCCCCTTCTGCGACCCAGCCTCGGACAGGGGTCTTTCTCCGGTCTTTCGCCGGTCTTTCACCGGCCTTTCGCACGGCGCCTAGTCGTCGTTCAGCCCCTCCTCCAGCGCCGCCAGCGCCGGATCCAGCACGATGTCCTCGTCCCGCGCCTCGATCGTCGGGTCCTCCGGGAAGTGGCAGGCCGTCAGATGGCCCTCGCGGTTGCCGGAGATCCGGATCAACGGAGGTTCCTCCGTCGCGCACTTGTCCTGCGCCTTCCAGCACCGCGTACGGAACCGGCAGCCGGACGGCGGCGAGATCGGCGACGGCACGTCACCGGCCAGCCGGATCCGCTCCCGCCCGCCCGTCTCCGTCTCCTCCGCGAGGTTCACCTCGGGCACCGCGGACAGCAGGGCGTGGGTGTAGGGGTGCCGGGGGCGGGTGTAGATGGAGTCGCGGTCGCCGACCTCGATCACCTTGCCGAGGTACATGACCGCGACGCGCTGCGAGAAGTGCCGTACCACCGCCAGGTCGTGGGCGATGAACAGGAACGCGATGCCCAGCTCGTCCTGGACCTTCTGGAGCAGGTTGACCACCTGCGCCTGGATGGAGACGTCGAGGGCGGAGACCGGCTCGTCCGCCACGATCAGCTTGGGTTCGAGGGCCAACGCCCTTGCCACGCCGATGCGCTGGCGCTGGCCGCCGGAGAACTCGTGCGGGAAGCGGTTGTAGTGCTCGGGGTTGAGGCCGACGATCTCCAGGAGTTCGCGCACCCGCTTCTCGCGGCCGCCCTCCGGGTTGATGTCGTTGATCTCCATCGGACCCGAGATGATCTTGCCGACCGTCTGCCGCGGGTTCAGCGACGAGTACGGGTCCTGGAAGATCATCTGGATCTCGGAGCGGATCGGCGCCAGTTCCTTGCGGCTGGCATGGGTGATGTCCTTGCCGCGGTACGAGATCTTCCCCGCCGTCGGCTCCAGCAGCCGGGTGATCAGGCGGCCGGTCGTCGACTTGCCGCAGCCGGACTCACCGACCAGGCCGAAGCTCTCGCCGACGTGGACGGTCAGGTCGATGCCGTCGACGGCCTGCACCGCGCCGACCGTACGCCGGATCGGGAAACCGCCCTTGACCGGGAAGTGCTTGGTGAGCCCCTCCACGACCAGCAGCGGGTCGCCGGACGTGTCGGCGGCTGCCTCGCGCGGGGCCGGGAGGACGAGGTCCTCTTTCATTGACGTGTCCTCCTAGGACTGGGGCGACGAATGGCCCGGGCAGGGCTACTAGCCCAGGCTGGGCTTGATCTCTTCGATGAAGATGGTCCGCTTCTGGTCCGCCGTGAGATGGCAGGCGGAGGCGCGGTCCGGGGCCAGCAAGGGGCGTTCGTCGGTGCAGCGCGTGCCGCCGACCCGGTCCTGGAAGGTGCAGCGCGGGTGGAACCGGCAGCCGGACGGGGGGTTGAGCAGCGAGGGCGGGGCGCCCGGGATGGGGGCCAGCGGGGCCGCGAGGTCCGAGTCCAGGCGCGGCATCGAGTTCAACAGGCCCCAGGTGTACGGGTGTTGGGGCGAGCGCAGGACCTCGTTGGTCGTACCCCGTTCGATCGCGCCGCCCGCGTACATCACCATGATGTCGTCGGCCATGTCGGCGATGACGCCGAGGTCATGGGTGATGAAGATGATCGCGGAGCCGAACTCCTGCTGGAGGTCCTTGAGGAGATCGAGGATCTGGGCCTGGACCGTCACGTCCAGTGCGGTGGTCGGCTCGTCGGCGATCAGCAGGTCCGGGTCGCAGACCAGCGCCATGGCGATCATCGCGCGCTGGCGCATACCGCCGGAGAACTGGTGCGGGTAGTCCTGCGCGCGTTCCTTGGGGTTGGGGATGCCGACCTTGCCGAGCATCTCCACCGCACGGTCCCAGGCGGCCTTCTTGGAGGCGCCGGTGTGCTTCATGAACGGCTCGGCGATCTGCCGGCCCACCGTGTAGTACGGCGACAGCGCGGTGAGCGGGTCCTGGAAGATCATGGCGACCTTGTTGCCGCGCAGCTTCTCCAGCTCGGACTCGCGGGCCGTGGTCAACTCCTGGCCCTCCAGGAGGATCTCGCCCTCGACGGTGGTGAACTTCGGGTTGTGCAGCCCGAGGATCGTCAGGTTGGTCACGGACTTGCCCGAGCCGGACTCGCCGACGATGCCGAGGGTCTTGCCGCGCTCCAGGTCGAAGGAGAGTCCGTCGACGGCGCGCACCATGCCGTCCTCGGTGCGGAAGCTCACGTGCAGGTCGCGCACCGAGAGGAAGGTGCCCGCGTCGGACGGGACGGGTGCCCCGGTCTCCTTGGTCAGAGTGGTCACGACAGAGCTCCTAGGACAGCCGCACGCGCGGGTCGATGAAGGCGTAGCAGGCGTCGACGACGATGTTGCACAGCAGGATCACGGCGGCCGAGAACAGCATCACGCCGAGCAGCAGCGGCAGATCGCTGAACTGGACCGACTCCACCGCGAGCCGTCCGAGGCCGGGCAGTCCGAAGGTGTACTCGGTGATGATCGCGCCGCCGAGCAGCGAGCTGAGGTCGATGCCGAGGATGGTGATGATGGGGATCAGCGAACCACGCCAGGCGTAACGGAAGAAGACGTAGCGGCCGCTCATGCCCTTGGCCCGGGCGGTGCGGACGTGTTCCTCCTGGAGCTGCTCGATCATCGAGGAGCGCGCCATACGGGTGTACTGCGCGGCGAAGATCGTGGACAGCACGGCCCAGGGGATGATCAGCCCGGTGAACCAGGCGGCGGGGTTGTCGGTGATCGGCGTGTAGTCCGGTTCCTCGAAGATGTGGGTCTGGTAGACGAGGATCGCCAGCGCCAGCGGGCCCAGGAAGTAGATCTGCATCGAACTGAGCACCATGGACCCGGCGGTGAAGGACTTGTCCACGAAGGAGCCGCGCTTCCAGGCGGCGAGCAGTCCGGTGCCGAGTCCGACGAACAGGAAGGCGACGGTGGCGCCGGCCGCGAGCGAGAGGGTGAGCGGCAGTCGGTCCATCAGGGTCGACCAGACCAGCTCGTTGGTGTGGTACGAGTACCCGAAGCACGGGGCGGGGCAGGGGCCCTGCTCGAAGTCGTTGCGTCCGCTGACCAGCCCGGACAGGAAGATCCAGAACTGTTCCGGGATCGACTTGTCGAGCCCGAGCGTGTGGTGGATGTTCGCCAGCGCGTCGGGCGTGCAGGTCTTGCCGCACATCAGCAGCGCCGGGTCGCGGGGCATGCCGAAGAAGAGCAGGAAGGCGACCACGGTCAGCAGGACCAGGATCACGAATGAGCCGAGGATCCGGCGGAGGAGGAAGCGCAGCATCTCAGTGGCAGCTTTCGGGCGAAGCCTGGGCGGACGCGGTGCGCCCCGTCACGGGACGGGGCGCACCTGACGCCGCTTGGACGGGTTACTTCACGAAGAGCCTGCGCGGGTCGACGCCGCCGATGACGTCGTCGTACGCGAGGCCACCGATCTTGGACCCGGCGATCTGGGTCTGCTTGTAGTACGCCGTCGGGATGTTGGAGACGACGTCCTTCACGATGTACTCGTTGATCTTGTTCCAGGCCTCGGCGGCCTTGATCGGGTCGGTGATGGTGTTCGCCTTGTCGATGTCGGCGTTCACCTTCGGGTCGTTGATGTGCGAGTAGTTCGAGGAGCCGTCCTGGATCTGGCGGCCGTCGTACAGCGGCGGGATGACGGTCGAGGCGCTCGGCCAGTCGGCACCCCACGCGGTGTGGAAGATGTCGTAGTTGTTCTTGACCTTGCTGACCTGGTCGTAGTAGGTCTCGGCCGGGATCTCCTGGCGCTGCACGTCGAAGCCGGCCTTCTCCAGGCCCGCCGCCATGGCGGTGGAGTACTGCTGGCCCTCGGGGGTGTTGATGTAGCCGAAGGTGAGCTTCAGACCGGTCTTGCCGGCCTTCTTCAGCAGCTCCTTGGCCTTGGCCGGGTCACCCGCGGGCTTGGCCTTCTTGCCGAACGGGTCGAACTTCGGGTCGTAGCCGGAGACGGTCGGGCTGATCAGACCGCCGGCGACCTCCATCGCGTCGGTGCCGCCGAAGGCACGGACGAACGGCGTGATCGGCAGGGCGTAGGCGATGGCCTCGCGGACCGTCTTGTCCTGCATCTCCGGCTGGGACAGGTTGATGTTCATCTGGCCCACGTACGGCTGGTAGCCGGAGACCGTGCGGTTCTTCAGCGCGGCGTCGGCGAGGACCTTGGTCAGGTTGCCCGCGTCGACCTGGTTGCTGAAGCTGATCGCCGTCGCGTTGGCGCCGGTGTCGTCCAGGATGGCCTTGGTCGAGTCCTCGAACTGCTTGTTGAACTCGATGTTGAACTGGTCGACGTACTGGTGCCGGACCGCGTCGGTCTTCGGGTCCCAGTTGGTGTTCTTGACCAGCGTCATCGTCTTGCCGGACTTGAACTCCGAGATCTTGTAAGGACCGGAGGTCATCGGCGACTTGTCGTACTTGACCTTGGTGTCCTTCGCGGCGGACACGACGGAGTAGCCCGCCATGGCGAGCGCGTACGGCAGGTCGGGCTTGGCCGACTTGAACTTGAAGACGATGGTTTTGTCATCCGGCGTCTCCAGGACGCTGTCCGGGAGGTGCTTGCCCTTGTAGGGGCCGTCCGGGAGGAGCTTGCGGTACTCCGTGCCCGGGGTGTTGGCGAGCCACTGCTGGATGTACGTCGGGCCGTTGGAGATGAACGGCGCGAAGAGACGCTCGAAGGTCTGCCGGACGTCCTTGGCGGTGATCGGGGAGCCGTCGGCCCACTTGATCCCGTCCTTCAGCGTGTACTTCCAGGTCTTGCCGCCGTCGGTGGTGGTACCGCTGTCGGTGGCCAGGTCGCCGACGATCTCGTGCTTCTTGCCGTCGTCGCTGGTCGCCTTGTACGCGGTCAGTCCACGGTGGATCAGCTGCGAGAGCGCCATCTCGTCGGAGACGTAGATCTGGCCCGGGTCGAGGTGCGCGAAGCTGTCGCGCTGGAGCACCGTGACGGTACCGCCGGGCTTGGCGCCGGGGAGCTCGGCGGCCGGACCCGTGGAGTCCTTGGCGTCGCCGAAGGAGATGCCGGCCTGCTGACGCTGCGCGTTCTCCTTGTCCTGCTTGTTGTTGTCGCTGCCTTTGCTGCCACCCTCGCTGCAGCCGGTGAGCACGAGAGCCCCCGCCGCCAGCAGTGAGAGCGCGGCGTACGCGTGGCGTCCACCCTTACCCATCACTCAGATTCCACCCATCTTGTGTCACCGTTGCGAATTGAACTGCGAACCGGGCCCGGTGGGAGCCGTCCGGTCACTGTCGGGCGGAGACGCCCACAACTGGTCGGTCAGCGCGCTGTCTTGGGATCGAAGGCGTCCCTGACCGAGTCCCCGAGCAGGTTGAACGCCACGATGAAGATGATCATCGAGATGCCCGGGAAGAACATGTAGGTGATGTCGTTCTGCATCACGAGTTCGGTCGACGCCTTGGAGAACATCTGCCCCCAGTCCGGCGTCGGTTCGACGATCCCGACCCCGAGGAAGCTCAGACCGGCCTCCGCGGTCACGAAGTTGGGCAGCATGTACGTCGACTGCACCAGGATCGGGGTGACCACGTTGGGCAGGATCTCCCTGCGGATGATCCGGGTCGGCGACGCCCCGCTGACCTTGGCGGCCTCGATGAACTCCCGTTCTCGCAGGGCGAGTGTGGTGCCGCGCAGGATGCGGGCGAGGCTCATCCAGCCCAGCACCCACTGCACCGCGATGAGGGCGACGACCCGGACGTACACCGGCGTCTCGTCGCGCGGGCTCACGAACAGCGAGACCACGACCGGCATGCTCGCGATGAAGAACAGCTGGGACGGGAAGGCGAGGAGGAAGTCGATGACGCGGCTGATCAACTGGTCGGGCTTGCCGCCGAGATAGCCGGCCGCGACGCCCAGGACGATGCCGGTCAGCACGGTCGCGACGGTGACCGCGAGCGAGATCATCAGGGAGTTGCGGATGCCGTAGAGCAGCTTGGTGAAGACGTCGTAGCCGTTGCCGGGCTCCAGGCCGAACCAGAACTCGCCGCTGATACCGCCGTTGGGCTGCAGGGGCACACCCGCGCTGTCGAAGAGCTCGGGGCGTTCGTCGGCGAACACCGTGTACGGGTCTTTGCCGTAGAGCTTCGCGATCAGGGGGGCCGCGAGGCCGACCACGAAGAAGAAGATCACGACGTAGGCCGAGATCACTCCGGTGCGGTCGCGCTTGAAGCGGATCCACATCAACTGCCCGGGAGAGCGGCCTTCGAGCTGCTTGGCCTCCTCGGGCTTGCTCTTCGGCTGCTGGTCGCCGTCGACGACGACCGAGGTCCCGCCGCCTTCGATGTCGATAGGACTGGTCACAGTTCGCCCATTTCACAGGTGTGGGTGTGCCGAACCGGCGACCGGCACGAGGGTGTGCGCGATCGCGGATCGGATCATGAAGAAGCGTCAGCGGCGTGTCACGGCAGCGGAAGAAGCCGCAGCCTGACGCGCGTAGGGGCGGAAGCGGAGCTCCTCAGCGCCGATCGCCGCACGCCGGCGCGGAGTTGACGCGACTTGCGGACGCTGTGACCCACCTGGTGCTTGTGACACCGCGCATGGGACTCCTCCTCATGACTCCACGTGTTCACCAACAGGAGGGGGTACACACCTGTCCTCCGACACCCCTGACGGAGGGTCAGGCACCCCCTGGTGCTCGTGAGTCGGCGCCGTCCCCACGGCGCGAGACCCATTGACCCGAGCGCTACGCGGCTAACTATCTGCCATGAGCCATGGACCGACCACTGTTCTTAAATCTCAATTCAGTCACAGCTGGCCCGTACATCTTCCAAAATCTGGACAAACTGTCTGGTGAAAGAAGGCCACGAAACGGACGTGTTACATGGCTATCGGGCGAGGATCTCCGCATTACGGACATCCTTCACCGGTCCTCTACAGCCACCTGACCGAAAAAATGAGTTGCAAAAAGCCCGGGCGCCCCCAAGATGGGGGCGCCCGGGCTCAGGAACCGACCGTCGGTCAGCCGTGCTTGGCGCGGCTCGCGGCGCGGGCGCGCTCGCGGGCGTCCAGGTTCACCTTGCGGATGCGAACCGCCTCCGGGGTGACCTCCACGCACTCGTCGTCGCGGCAGAACTCCAGCGACTGCTCCAGGGAGAGCTTGCGCGGCGGGACGATCGCCTCGAACGAGTCGGCCGAGGACGACCGCATGTTCGTGAGCTTCTTCTCCTTGGTGATGTTGACATCCATGTCGTCGGAGCGCGAGTTCTCGCCGACGATCATGCCCTCGTACACCTCGGTGCCCGGCTCGGTGAAGAGCACGCCGCGCTCCTGGAGGTTCGTCATCGCGAAGGCGGTGACGGCACCGGCGCGGTCGGCGACCAGGGAGCCGTTGTTACGGGTCTGGAGGTTGCCGAACCAGGGCTCGAAGCCCTCGTGGATGGAGTGCCCGATGCCCGTACCGCGGGTCTGGGTCAGGAACTCGGTCCGGAAGCCGATGAGACCGCGGGACGGCACGACGAACTCCATGCGCACCCAGCCCGAGCCGTGGTTGGACATGTTGTCCATCCGGCCCTTGCGGACGCCCATGAGCTGCGTGACCGCGCCCATGTGCTCCTCGGGCACGTCGATCGTCATGCGCTCGACGGGCTCGTACGTCTTGCCGTCGACCTCCTTGGTGACGACCTGCGGCTTGCCGATGGTCAGCTCGAAGCCCTCGCGGCGCATCTGCTCGACCAGGATGGCGAGCGCGAGCTCACCACGGCCCTGGACCTCCCAGGCGTCGGGACGCTCGGTGTCGAGGACGCGCAGCGAGACGTTACCGATCAGCTCGCGGTCGAGACGGTCCTTGACCTGGCGGGCGGTGACCTTGCGGTCCTTGACGGCCGCCTTGTTGTCGGCGCCCTTGCCGGTGCCGCCCCGGCCGACCAGCGGCGAGGTGTTGGTGCCGATGGTCATGGAGATCGCGGGCTCGTCGACCGTGATCAGCGGGAGCGGGATCGGGTTCTCGGGGTCTGCGAGGGTCTCGCCGATCATGATGTCCGCGATACCGGCGACGGCGCAGATGTCACCGGGTCCTGCCACCTCGGCCGGCTTGCGGGTGAGCGCCTCGGTCATCAGCAGCTCGGTGATGCGCACGTTGGACATGGAGCCGTCGCGCTTGATCCACGTGACGGTCTGGCCCTTGCGCAGCTCGCCCTGCTCGACGCGGAGCAGCGCGATACGGCCGAGGAAGTTGTCGGCGTCCAGGTTGGTGACGTGCGCCTGGAGCGGCGCGTCCTCGTCGTAGGTCGGGGCCGGGATGTGCTGGAGGATCGTCGAGAAGAACGGCTCCAGGCTGTTGGAGTCGGCCGGGACCGTGCCGTTCTCCGGCTTGGTCAGCGACGCGATGCCGTCACGGCCGCAGGCGTAGACGATCGGGAACTCGATCTGCTCCTCGTCCGCGTCCAGGTCGAGGAAGAGGTCGTACGTCTCGTTGACGACCTCGTCGATACGGGAGTCCGGGCGGTCCGTCTTGTTGATGCACAGGATGACGGGCAGCCGCTGCTGGAGCGCCTTGCGCAGCACGAAGCGGGTCTGCGGCAGCGGGCCCTCGGAGGCGTCGACGAGGAGGACGACACCGTCGACCATCGACAGACCGCGCTCGACCTCGCCGCCGAAGTCGGCGTGGCCGGGGGTGTCGATGATGTTGATCGTGATGACGTCACCCCCGTCCTTGGGGTGGTACTTCACCGCCGTGTTCTTGGCGAGGATCGTGATGCCCTTCTCACGCTCCAGGTCGTTCGAGTCCATCATGCGGTCGTCGACACCTTCGAGCTGGTGCGCGGCGAAGGCGCCGGCCTGCTTCAGCATGCCGTCGACGATGGTGGTCTTGCCGTGGTCGACGTGGGCGACGATGGCGACATTGCGGATGTCGTGGCGCGTGGCCATAGTGCGGCGTACTCCCGGAGTGGTGTGGAAGGGGCCTGCGCGTACGTCTGTGTTACGCGGACCCTGCCGGGCTGTACATGCCACGGCCTCACCCCATGGTACGTGGGATTGACAGAGGCGGCCTCCGGGGGCCGATTTCAGGCCTCCCGCGCGGCCTTCGAGCCGGTCGGACAGCGGCGGGCGGCGGCCTCCCGGCCACTGTCGCTCGGCGCGGTCTCGGCGCAGGACCGGAGGTCGGAGCCGATCTCGTCCCAGGTGCGCACATGTCCCTTCACCGGGTCGACGTCCTCGCAGGTGTAGGTGAAGTCGGCGTCGACGAGATCGACGTAGCTCCAGGCGTAGTAGGCGCCCTTGTGCAGCGCCGTCCCCTCCACGTACGTGCCCCCGTGCCGGGTGTCCACCATCGCGCCGGCCTTCGACTCGTCGACGTCCAGGTGCTCGTCCAGCGCCGCGAGTACTCCCGATCTCCCCGCGCCGGGCGGCACGGGGGTGACCGCCCGGCTGTAGACGACGGTGTCGATGACCTCGAGCGGGGCCTTGTAGGACGCCGTCGGCCTCGCGATCGTTATGGGGGCGGCGAGCTTGGTCACCTTCTGCGTGCGCTCGACGCCCGACCAGGTGTACTTCCCGTCCGTGCAGGATCCCGCCCGCGTGTCCGAGTCACTGCACGCCGTCAGCCCTGCCGCGAGGGCGACCAGCGCCGCCCCCGCCACCCACGTCCGTCTCCGCATGTACATGCGGAGAATGATCCCCTACTTCTCTGTGGGGCTCGCCGCGGGGTGCGAGGCGCCCTTCCGCAGGAAGCCCATGTCCTCGTACACCGGGGTCTGGAAGCCGAAGGCGCCGGCGTTGGCGATGTTCTTGCGTGCGGCGGTCAGTTGGGGCCGCTGGTACAGCGGGATCGAGCCGGCGGCGGCCCAGATCCGGGAGTCGGCCTTGCGGATCAGGCCCCGGCTCTCGTCCTCGTCCAGCGTGGAGACGGCCTGGTCGAAGAGCTGGTCCACCTGGTCGGTGCCGACCCGGGTGTAGTTCTGCTCGACGTTCAGGGAGCCGTCGGCGGCCGGGACCGGCTTGGCGTAGATGGGCCGGGCGTCGGTGGCGGGGAAGGCGGACGCGGGCCAGGAGTACAGGGCCAGGTCGAACTGGCCGGACGCGATGTGGTCCTTGAAGTAGCTCTCGTCCGCGACCTTGGTGATCTCGGTGCGGATGCCGACCTTCTGGAGCATCCCGGAGATCCGGTCGGCCACCGTGCGCAGGGTCTGCGAGCCGGGCCCGGACGGCAGCACGAAGCGGAGCGTGAGCGGCTTGCCGTCCTTGGCGAGCGCCCCGGCCGCGGCGCCCGCCGGCGCGGCGGTGCCCCGGGGGGCGTAGGCGCCGGGGGCACCGCCCTGCTGGAACTTGTTCGTGTACTGCTTGCCGTCCTGGGCGAGGTGCTGGGAGCCGTCCCCGTTCTCCTGGTGCTTCTTGGGGTCCTGCTTCTTCTCCCGGTCGGCCTCGCGCAGGACCTTGTCGGCCTCGCGCGGCGCCTTGTCGTCCTCGCCGACGATGTACGTCCCGTCCTCGGACTCCTCTTCGTCCGAGGCCGAGCCCGAGGAGGAGCCGGAGGAGGGGCCAGAAGAGGTCTTCTCGCCCTTGGACCCGGCGGCCTTCTCCCCCTTCTTCTTCTCCTTCTTCAGCGGGCCGCCCGGCACCCAGCCGGCGTCCGCGAGGAGGGCCTGCGCCTCGGCGGTGTCCTGGTCGCCGAGAGCGCCGCTGTTGTCGGCGTAGGCGGCCTGGCCGGAGAGCGCGAGGTGGCTGCCGACCGGCTCGGCGGGCAGACCCAGCGGGGTGAGCACGGCCGAGGCGAGGGCCTCCCGGTCGATCGCGCGGGCCACGGCACGGCGGACCCGCTCGTCGGCGAGCGGACCCTCGGCGCCGTTGAGGGCGAGCTGGGTGTAGGCGGGTTCCAGGGAACGGCGCACCTCGAAGCCGCGCAGGGCCTGCTGCTGGCGGGCGTACGCGGCGACTTCCTTGCGCTGCTTCTCGCGGGCGCTGATCTCCTCGTCGGCGGCCTCCTCGTCGGTGCCCTTGGCGACGGCCCAGGAGCGCAGGGCGTCGGCGGCGTCGAGGTTGCTGCCGGGGCCCATCAGCGGGGTGGCGCTCCGGGTGCCCTTCGCCGCCACGGTGATCCGCTTGACGGACTCGGGGTCGATCTCGGCGAGGTCCAGTTCACCGGCGGCGAGCGCGGCGGCCCGCTTGTCGCGGGGTACGGCGCGCAGCACGATCTCGTTGAGCTTGGCGGGGTGGCCCCACCAGCGCGGGTTGCGGGCGAGGGTGACCTCGTCGTCCTTGCGGTCGACCTTCTGCAGCGCGAAGGGCCCCGCGGTGACCTTGAGCTTCTTGCGGGCGCTGTCGTTGAAGGAGTCCGGGGTGCCCATGACGTCCTTCGGGTACAGCGGGGAGAACAGCGACTTCCAGTCGGCGTACGGCCGCGCGAAGGTGACCTTGACCTCGAGGTCGTTCTTGCCGCGCTCGATCTTCTCGATGCGGTCGTACCCGGCGTTGCGGGCCGTCCAGTAGGCGGTGTCCTTGCCGGACAGGGCGCGCCACTGGGCGGCGAAGTCGGCGGCGCCGATCTCGCGGCCGTCGCTCCAGACGGCCTGCTGGTTCAGCTTGTACAGCACGACCTGGCGGGGTTCGGTCTCGACGACCTCGGCCTTCTCCAGGTAGTCGGCGTCGAGCTGCGGGCGTCCGTTCGCGTCGAGCCGGTACATGGCCGGCAGGACGGCCTGGGCGACGCGGGTGGTGGTGGCGTCGGCGTCCGACTGGAACGTGTTGAGGGTGTCCGGCACGGAGTCCACGGCCCAGCGCAGGGTGCCGCCGTCGGCGACCAGGGAGCGGTCGGCGAACCCGATGTCGGACGCCGCGAGCGGCTTGCCGGCCGGGTCCTCGGAGCTGCACCCGGAGAGCAGCGGGACCGCGAGCGCGCCGGCGCTCAGGAAGGCGACCGAGCGCATCACCGCGCGCAGTGCGACGCCGTGTTCGGACATGCCGTCTACCTCCGGGGGTGCGCCGCCTGGTTTGGATCACGTTTGGCGGTATATGGAGCTGATCAGATGTATGCGGCCACTGAAGAGGAAAGGGTTCGGCAGGCGGTGGCGACACGGCGCAGGCGGCCCCGAAGCCCACCCGTGCGGCGCAATGGACGGCACAGAGGGGGCGCGCACGGAGGCACACGATCCGCCAATCCGTGCACGTCCCTTCACATGGGCCGGTGTGACGCGCAACACTCGCAGGCGCACATGAACGTTGCCGCCCTAAGTGAGGTCACGTCATGGCCCTGCACGACGAACTGGCGTCCGCCCAGCGCTGCCTCGACGAACTGCACCGGTATGTGAAGCGCCTGGAGCAGCAACTGGGCAGCGGTGGTCTGGAGATGCGCCGCGTCCGCGTCGACACCGACCGCCTGCGCGAGAGCCTCGCCCTGCTCAGGGACGCGGATCCCGCGCTGGCCCAGTCGAAGCGGCCCGATCTCGTCTCCATCCCCGACACCCCGTACGACAACACCCTGTGGACGGACTCGGACGACGAGGGTCTCGGCGCCCGCGACCGCCACGCCCCCTGAACCCGACCGGAGTCATGAATTGGCCACTGGTACGGAACCCCATCCGAAGAGCGGCGGCGTACGGTCCGGTACGCGCGCCGCGATCGCCGCCCCTCATCTGCGGACCGACCGCTGGTGGCTGGCGCCCGCGGCCACCGCCGCCGGGCTGCTGGCCTTCGTCGTCTACTCGACCTGGCGGGCCTTCGCCGACACGGACTACTACGCGGCGCCGTACGTCTCGCCGTTCTACTCGCCCTGTCTTGCCGAGCGGTGCGAGACGATGCGCTCCGGGCCCAACTGGGAGATCTTCGGCGGCTGGTGGGGCATCTCCCCCGCGATCCTCATCCTGATCTTCCCGCTCGGCTTCCGCCTGACCTGCTACTACTACCGCAAGGCGTACTACCGGGGCTTCTGGGCGTCCCCGCCGGCCTGCGCGGTGGCCGAGCCGCACAAGAAGTACACCGGCGAGACCCGCTTCCCGCTGATCCTGCAGAACATCCACCGGTACTTCTTCTACGCCGCGCTCGTCGTCGCCGGGATCCTGACCTACGACACCGTGCTCTCCTTCCGCGACGAGCACTACGCGTGGGGCCACATGGGCCTCGGCACCCTCGTGTTCCTGGTCAACATCACCCTGATCTGGGCGTACACCCTCTCCTGCCACTCCTGCCGGCACATCGTCGGCGGGCAGCTCAGGCACTTCTCCCAGCATCCCGTGCGCTACAGGGCCTGGCAGTGGGTCGGGAAGCTGAACGCCCGTCACATGCTGTTGGCCTGGGCGTCGTTGGTGAGCGTGGCGCTCGCCGACTTCTACGTGTACCTGGTCGCCTCCGGCGCCTTCGACGATCCGAGGTTGTTCTGATGTCCGTGGTCGACCGCCAGGAGTGGGACGTCGTCGTGGTCGGTGCCGGGGGCGCCGGCCTGCGCGCCGCCATCGAGGCGCGCGAGCGTGGCGCCCGTACGGCAGTCATCTGCAAGTCGCTGTTCGGCAAGGCGCACACGGTGATGGCCGAGGGCGGCATCGCGGCGGCGATGGCGAACGCCAACGAGCACGACTCCTGGCAGGTGCACTTCCGCGACACCATGCGCGGCGGGAAGTTCCTCAACCAGTGGCGGATGGCCGAGCTGCACGCCCAGGAGGCCCCGCAGCGGGTGTGGGAGCTGGAGACCTGGGGCGCGCTGTTCGACCGTACGAAGGACGGCCGGATCTCCCAGCGCAACTTCGGCGGCCACGAGTACCCGCGCCTCGCGCACGTCGGCGACCGCACGGGCCTGGAACTCATCCGGACCCTCCAGCAGAAGATCGTCTCCCTGCAACAGCAGGACCATCGCGAGACGGGCGACTACGAGTCGCGGCTGAAGGTCTTCCAGGAGTGCACGGTCACCCGCGTCCTCAAGGACGGCAACCGGGTCTCCGGCGTCTTCGCCTACGAGCGCGAGTCCGGCCGCTTCTTCGTCCTGGAGGCGCCTTCCGTCGTCATCGCGACCGGCGGCATCGGCAAGTCGTTCAAGGTGACGTCGAACTCGTGGGAGTACACCGGCGACGGCCACGCGCTGGCCCTGCTCGCGGGCGCGCCGCTGCTGAACATGGAGTTCGTGCAGTTCCACCCGACGGGCATGGTCTGGCCGCCGTCGGTGAAGGGCATCCTCGTCACGGAGTCGGTGCGCGGCGACGGCGGGGTGCTCAGGAACTCCGAGGGCAAGCGGTTCATGTTCGACTACGTCCCGGACGTCTTCAAGGAGAAGTACGCCGAGTCGGAGGAGGAGGGCGACCGCTGGTACGAGGACCCGGACCACAACCGGCGTCCGCCCGAGCTGCTCCCCCGCGACGAGGTGGCCCGCGCCATCAACTCCGAGGTGAAGGCGGGCCGCGGCTCCCCGCACGGCGGCGTGTTCCTGGACGTGTCGACGCGCATGCCCGCCGAGGTCATCAAGCGCCGACTGCCGTCCATGTACCACCAGTTCAAGGAGCTGGCGGACGTCGACATCACCGCGGAGGCGATGGAGGTCGGGCCGACCTGTCACTACGTGATGGGCGGCATCGCGGTCGACTCGGACACCGCGGTGGCCCGCGGGGTGCCGGGGCTGTACGCGGCCGGTGAGGTCGCGGGCGGCATGCACGGCTCCAACCGCCTCGGCGGCAACTCCCTGTCCGACCTGCTGGTGTTCGGCCGCAGGGCGGGCCTGCACGCCGCCGAGCACGCGGCCGCCCTCGCCTTCGAGCGGCCCGCGGTGGACGACGACCAGATCGACTCGGCGGCGGCGGAGGCGCTGCGGCCGTTCTCGGCGGAGGGTCCGGCGCCGGGCGAGGAGGACGGCCGCCCGCCGGAGAACCCGTACACCCTCCACCAGGAGCTCCAGCAGGCCATGAACGACCTCGTCGGCATCATCCGCCGCGAGGCCGAGATGGCGCAGGCCCTGGAGAAACTGGCGGACCTGCGGGTACGGGCCCGGCGCGCCGGGGTCGAGGGCCACCGCCAGTTCAACCCGGGCTGGCACCTCGCGCTCGACCTGCGCAACATGCTGCTGGTCAGCGAGTGCGTGGCGCGGGCGGCGCTGGAGCGCACCGAGTCGCGCGGCGGCCACACCCGCGAGGACCACCCGGCGATGGAACGCACGTGGCGCAACATCAACCTGCTGTGCCGACTGACCGACCCCACGGGCGGGTTGGCCACGGACCCGGTCCGCGGTCAGATCGCCCTCACCCGGGAGACCACCGACCCCATCCGCGCCGACCTGCTCGCCCTCTTCGACAAGGAGGAGCTGGTCAAGTACCTCGCCGAAGAGGAGCTGTACGAGTGAGCAGCTACAAGGCCCAGTTCAAGGTGTGGCGGGGCGATGTGCAGGGCGGCGATCTGGAGGACTTCACGGTCGAGGTGAACGACGGTGAGGTGGTCCTCGACATCATCCACCGCCTCCAGGCCACCCAGGCCCCCGATCTCGCCGTCCGCTGGAACTGCAAGGCGGGCAAGTGCGGTTCGTGCTCGGCGGAGGTCAACGGGCGGCCCCGGCTGATGTGCATGACCCGTATGTCGGTGTTCACCCGCGAGGAGACGATCACCGTCACCCCGCTGCGGGCCTTCCCCGTCGTCCGCGACCTGGTGACCGACGTCGGCTTCAACTACGAGAAGGCGCGCGAGGTCCCGGCGTTCGTGCCGCCGCAGGACCTGGGTCCCGGGGAGTACCGGATGATGCAGGAGGACGTGGACCGCTCGCAGGAGTTCCGCAAGTGCATCGAGTGCTTCCTGTGCCAGGACACCTGCCATGTGGTCCGCGACCACGAGGAGAACAAGCGGGCGTTCGCGGGCCCGCGCTTCCTGATGCGGGTGGCCGAACTGGACATGCACCCGCTGGACGCGGCACAGGAGTCGGGCCTCGACCGCAAGACCACCGCCCAGGACGAACACGGCCTCGGCTACTGCAACATCACCAAGTGCTGCACGGAGGTCTGCCCCGAGGGCATCAAGATCACGGACAACGCGCTGATCCCCCTGAAGGAACGGGCGGTGGACCGCAAGTACGACCCGCTGGTGTGGCTGGGGTCGAAGATCAGGCGGCGGCCCTCGTAGCGAGCCGCTGCACGTAGAGCCCGAACGCGAACACCGCCATGCCGGCCATCGCGTACGGAACGTGCTCCATGCTCGGCCCGTGGAGCGGTCCGACGAACAGGAAGGTGCCGATCCCGGCCTGCCCGATCAGCGTGCCGTACCCCCACATCCGGGGCCGGGCCACCTTGGCGCGCCCCGGCCCAGGCAGCAGCCATCCGGTGATGACGGCGGCAAGCCCGGTCACCAGCCCGGCCGTCAGCACCACGACGGCCACGATCACCAATATCTCGTGCACGTCGATCATCGTCGCACCAGGTCGAGGACGTGCACCAGGTTGTGCTCGGCAATACCGCGCATGAATTCCGTAAAGGGAAAGTCCCCGTCCAGCAGCCGCAACGGCCCGGCGACCAGGGACAGCCGCATGGCGAGCCGGTAGAACCGGAGCCGGTCCTCGTCGAGGCCCGGGACGCGGAGGGCCCCGTAGGCGTCCCCGAACCGGATCTCCAGGAAGACGTGCTCCCACTCCACATCGAAGTAGAGCAGCCCTTCGATGTCGATGAGGGCGAGATCCCCGTCCGGGGTCACCAGGACGTGATCGGGCCCGAGTTCACCGTGGATGAGGGTGTGGCGGTCACGCGGCCGGACCCGTGCCGCCAGCTCCCCCGCCCGCTCCACCAGACGCTCCCGTACGGCGGCGGCGCGCGGCTCCCGTCCGGCGACCTCCTCGATGTCGCGCAGGGCGCCCTCCAGGACCCGCTGTGGGCAGGACGTGCCGTACGACGTACCGCCGTTGTCGACTAGGGCGACCTTGCCGAAGCGGGGGCCGGTGTGGGTGTGCAGGGTGTCGAGGAGGGCCGCCAGCCGGTCCAGGAGGGCCGGGTCGCGGGGCAGGGCCGCTTCCAGACTGCCCCCGGGGAGGTCCTCGACGACCGCCTGCCGGGCCTCGGCGTCGACGTGCAGCAGGCGGGGCGTGCGCACGCCCGCGGCGGCCAGGCGGTCGTGGGCAGCGGTGAAGAGGTCGAGGCCGGTGCCGTGGGAGAACGGGTCGCGGGGGTCGGAGGGGCCCGCGTCCCAGTAGTCCTCGTCCGCCGACCAGACGTACGCGATCGCGCTGAAGCCGTCGTCGAAGGCGAGCCGGTAGACGCCCTTCTTGCTGCCGCCGCGCAGCCGGCCGGCGTCGACGAGGGTGCGGTTGCCGCCGACGGCGGCGCGGGCGAGGGGGGCGAGGTCGGCACGGGTGAGAGTCCGGCGGGTGGCGGTCATCCGCCCGATCCTGGCATCCGGCCCACGCGGCCGCAGCGGAATTTCGCCCTGCCCCGGCTTCCCGGTCGCGCCCCCGCATTCCTGCTCATACGCTCCGAAATGTGACGTCATCCTTGATACGGGGCCGGCCGCGGCGGGCGGCCTCGCACATATCCGCGCGGGTCGCGCACGCCCTGCTGGGTGTGCTGATCGGTGTGCTGTGGCTGGTGCTGCCGGGGATGACGATCGAGCACCGGGCTCCGGCGGCGGACGGCCGCGTGCAGGCGGCCGCGCCGTCCCTCGCGCAGGAGGAGGACGAGTCGTCGGCCGCCGACCTGGTGCTGCCGCTGGTGGTCGCCGGCGCCGCGGCGGTGGTGGCCGGCTACGCGTACGTACGGCGGACCCGGCGCGCCCGGACCCGGACCACCCCCGGCGGCACCCCGGCCCCGCTCGCCGCGTCGCCGCCCCTCGCCGAACTGGACGAGCGGGCGAGGGTGTTGCTGGTGGCCGCCGACGACAGTGTCCGCACCAGCCGTGAGGAGCTGGACTTCGTCGAGGCCCGGTTCGGGGCAAGCGCGGTGGCGTCCACGGTCCTCGCCCTGCGGGGCGCGGAGGGCGAGCTGCGGGCCGCTTTCCGGATGCGGCAGCAGTACGACGACGGCGTACCGGAGGAGGCCGCGGCCCGGCAGCACGCGCTCGCCGGGATCGTGGGCCGCTGCGAGGAGGCCGGGCGGCGCCTTGACGAGGCCGCGGCCGGCGTCGACCAGCTGCGCGGCCTGGAGCAGGGGGCGGGTGAGGCGCTGGGGCTGGCCGAGACCCGGTTCCGGGCGCTCACCGGCCGTACCCAGGCCGTCGACGCGCTGCTCGCCGACCTGGCCGCCCGGTACGGCCCCGCCGCCGTCGCCGAGGTCACCGGATACGGGGAGCAGGCCAAGGACCGGCTCGTCTTCGCCACCCTCCGCCTCAACCAGGCCCGTCAGGCCGGCGATCTCGCCGCCCACGACCGGGCCGCCGTGCATCTGCGTGCCGCGGAGGGTGCGATCGCCCAGGCCGCCGTCTTCCTCCACGGCGTCGAACGCCTCGCCGCGGACCTCTCCGGGGCCTCGGCCCTGCTACCGGCCGCGCTGACGGGCGCGGAGGCGGAGATCGCGCGGGCGCAGCGGTCGGCAAAGGCGCAGGTGCCCGTCGGCGAGCTGCGGGCGCGGATCGTGCACGCCGACAACGTCCTGGCCTTCGTACGGGACGAGGTGGTGAGCCGGGCTCCGTACGACCCGCTCGACGCCCTGCGCCGGATCGTGCGGGCGGTCGCGCCGCTCGCCACGGAGCCGACGGCCGGGGTGCTGGGGGCCGCCGCCGCGCTGGTGGGGAGGGCCGCCGTGGCGGGCGCGGACGACTTCGTGGCGACGCACCGGGGTGCGGTGGGCGCCACGGCCCGCACCCGGCTGGCGGAGGCGGTGCGGCTGCTGGACGAGGACCCGGTGGCCGCCGACGCGCTCGCCGTCGCGGCCCGCGACCTCGCCGAGCAGGACGTCCGCGTGCACGGCAACCCCGCCGCCGAGCACGAGAGCGGGAGCGCCGGGGCGGTGCTCGGCGGCATCCTGCTGGCCGACGGGGCAGCGGCAAGCTTCGGCGGTCCGCACGGCCGGGGACGCCGCGCCTGACCCCGAGTACCTGAAAGCGCCCCCGCGGCCGAGGGCGCCGCGCCTGACCCCGAGCGCCTGAACCCAGCCCCCGCGTCCGAGGGCGCCACGCCTGACCCCGAGCGCCTGAACCCAGCCCCCGCGTCCGAGGGCGCCGCGCCTGACCCCGAGTACCTGAAAGCGCCCCCGCGCCGGGCACGCCGCGTCTGACCCCGAGCGCCTAGAAGCAGCCCACGCGGCCGGAGACCCGCGTCTGGCCCAAGTGCCTAAAACAGGCTCAGCAACGCCTCCGCCGGGTCCGTCAGGCCCGTCTCGCCGTCCGGGAGTGGCAGTTCGAACCACACCGTCTTCCCGCGCGGCGTCCGGCGTGAGCCCCAGGCCGCGCTGAGCAGGCCGACCAGTTGCAGGCCCCGGCCGCCCTCGTCGGTGTCGCGGGCGCGGCGGCGGCGCGGCTGGACCAGGCCGGAGTCCCAGACCTCGCAGACCAGGGTGCGGTCGAGGAGGAGTCTCAGCCGGATCTCGCCCTCGCCGTACCGCAGGGCGTTGGTCACCAGCTCGCTGACCAGCAGTTCCGTGGTGTCGACCAGCGGCTCCAGGTCCCAGCTGAGCAGCTGCCCGCGCGCGTACTCCCGGGCCCGGCCCACGCTGCGCGGCTCGCGCGGCAGGGTCCAGTCGCCGACGGAGTCGGTGGGCAGGCCCTGGACGCGGGCCATCAGCAGGGCGATGTCGTCCTCGCCGTGGTGGGTGTCGAGGGTGTTGAGGACGTGGTCGCAGACGTCCTCCAGCGGGCGGCTCGGGTCGGTCAGCGCGCCCACGAAGGCCTGGAGGCCCTCATCGAGGGGGTGATCGCGGCTTTCGACCAGTCCATCCGTGTAGAGCGCGAGCAGAGCGCCCTCGGGAAGGTCGACCTCGACCTCCTCGAAGGGCTCCCCGCCGACGCCGAGCGGCATGCCCGGCGGGACGTCCAGCATCAGCGCCGCCTCGCCGGGTTCGACGAGGACGGGCGGCAGATGACCGGCGTTGGCGAAGGTGCAGCGGCGGGTGACGGAGTCGTAGACGGCGTACACGCACGTCGCCAGATACACCTCGGACAGGTCGGCCTCACGGGGCCGGCGGGCGGCCCGGGTGGCCTGCTGGACCCCGCCGGGCGCTCCCAGCCCGCGCGCGATCTCGTCCAACGCGCTGAGCACTTCCGCCGGTTCGAGGTCGAGCAGGGCCAGGGTGCGGACGGCGGAGCGGAGTTCACCCATCGCCACGGCCGCGCGCAGCCCGCGCCCCATGACGTCCCCGACCACCAACGCCGTACGGTGCCCGGGCAGTTCGATGACGTCGAACCAGTCGCCGCCGACCTCGCTGGGCCGGTCGGAGGAGGAGTTGCCGGGCCGGTAGCGGCAGGCGATGTCGAGGCCGGAGGCGACCGGGTCACCCGGCGGCAGCAGGGACCGCTGCAGCATCAGCGCCCGCTCGTGCTCTCTCCGGTACAGCCGCGCGTTGTCGATACAGACCGCGGCCCGCGCCGCCAGCTCGACGGCCAGTTCCCGGTCCCGGTCCCCGAACGGCTCACTGCCCTTGGTCCGCGCGAACTGCGCCAGGCCTACGACGGTGTCGTGGGCGACCATCGGCACGGCGAGCGTGGACTGCACGAGGCCGCCCTCCTCGGCCGGGATGTACTGCGGGCGGGCGGTGCGCAGGGCGTCCGCGCAGGGCGAGTTGAAGGGGTAGTGGTGGACGGCGCCGACCGCTATGGGCGGGCCCGAGCCGGCGAAGGGGGCGTCGGAGACGGCGCTGGCGAAGGCCACCCGGCGCAGTTCGGCGCTGCCGTCGGCGAGGCCGGGCGGGGTCTCGTCGCCGGCCAGCAGGCCCTGGTAGAGGTCGACGGTCGCCAGGTCGCAGAAGCCGGGGACGACGACGTCGAGGAGTTCGCGGGCGGTGGTCTCCAGGTCGAGGGAGTTGCCGATGCGGGCGCCGGCCTCGTTGAGAAGGGCGAGATTGCGCCGCGCGGCGGCGGCTTCCCGGGCGGCCTGGCGGCGGGCGGTGATGTCGATGGCGAGCCAGGCGATGCCGATGGGGCGTCCGGAGCCGCTGTGCACCCGGTAGAGGTTGACCGACCAGTGCCGACGGTCCTCGGAGCCCGGCACGAAGCCGGTGACGTGCATGTCCGTGATGGAGTCGCCGGTGTCCAGGACCCGGCGCAGGGTGGCCGCCACCCGCTCGGCCTCGGGGCGCGGCAGGTAGTCGTGGACCCCCTTGCCCCGGTGCTCGTCCGGCGTCCCGCCGAACACGGTGGCGAACCGCTGGTTGGCGCGGCGGACCCGCAGGTCGGGGTCGATCAGCAGGAAGCCGAAGGGAGATTGACCGAAAATCGACTGCGAGGCGGCGAGATCGGTCTCGATGCTGCGCAGGGTGCGGACGTCGACGACGATGCAGACGGCGGCCTTCGCGCCGTCCTCGGTCCGCGTCGGCATGACATAGACCTCGGCGAGGCCCTCCGCGCCGGGGGTGCCGTCCTCGCCGTCCGGGGCGCGGAAGGGGACGACGCCGGTCCACTCGCGGCCGTCGAGGATCTCGGCCATCTTGCGCTGACCGATCTCGCGCCGGTCCGGGTCGATGAACGCCTCGATGGGGTCCATGCCGACCGCCTGCTCGGCGGAGATCCCGAAGACCTGCTCGGCGCGCAGGCTCCACTGGTCGACGAGACCGTCGGGGCCGATGGAGAAGGACGCGACCTTGATGTAGTCGTAGATCGAGCCGGGCGGACTGCTCTGCCACATGGCGTCACCCTGTGGGGCCACGGCCCCATATGCGGCCTGTGACCTCGCGCCGCCCGACGGGTCCTCGGACTCCGTGGCCTTCGCTGGTATCTCGCTCACGCGAACCGTCCCCTCCAGCTCACCGCGCCCGGCACCGGTCACCGGCAACGGCTGCCCGCAGTATCCAGCACTACGGCGCCGCACAACACGGTGTTCACGATCACAGCACGGTCCCAGCGTTTTTTGGACCGCACCGCGACAACACTTCCAGTCTTCTAACCAGCCAACACGCAGTCGAACCACGCCCTCCGACAACCGTCAGTGGCCTGAACCAGCCGGTGGACAGTGCGGGCGCACGCGTACAGCCCGTACGCCCCCGGTGCGCCGCAGCGTTCACCGCCACCTTCACTGTGGCACCGCGAGCTCGAACCACACCGTCTTCCCGGCCGCGCCGGGGCGGGTACCCCAACGGCGCGAGGAATGGGCGACCAGCTGAAGACCCCGGCCGCTCTCGTCCTCCGGCTGCGCGACGCGCTCGCGGGGCGGGTCCGGGAGCGGGTCGGAGACCTCCACCCGGAGCACGGCGTCGAGGCTGGTGGGACGGACGAGGCGGACGCCGATCGGGCCGGTGGCGTGCCGCAGGGAGTTGGTGACCAGTTCGCTCACCAGCAGGGCGGTGATGTCAGCCATGCTGTCGAGGCCCCAGTCGCGCAGGCGCCCGCGGACGGCTCCGCGGGCGGCGCGCACGGCGCCGGGGTCCGCGGGGAACGACCACTCGGCGCAGTCGCCTTCGGTGTCGATCACGCCGATCACTTCCCAGGCACACCCATGTCCATTTTCGTGGGGTTAATGGGCACATACCCGATATCCGGTGAGGATTACCGTAGGGCGGGGCGCACTGTGGTGCGAACGGGGGTATGCCGGGCGCCTAGGAGCTCGGGGGGTGCGGTGGTTGTGCGGGTGCGGGTGCGTCGTGGCTGGTCGCGCAGTTCCCCGCGCCCCTAGGGTGTCCACCCAGCCGCCAGCTGCTGAACAGCAGGGACATCTTGGTCCAGCCACTCCACGTCCCAGAGCTCATCCCTGGTCAGCCAGCGGAGTTCGTCGTGGTCCTGCAGGGGCTTGGGGTCCGGGGAACCCGGGAGCAGGCGAGCCGTCCAGACCTGGAGAACGTACGGGGACCTCAGGGGCCACTCCCCCGGCACCCGCTCCCCCGCCTCCGTCTCGACCCCCAGCTCCTCGCGGAGTTCTCGCACCAGGGCCGCCTCGGGGGTCTCGCCCGGCTCCACCTTGCCGCCCGGGAGTTCCCAGCGGCCCGCCAACTCGGGCGGGGCGCTGCGGCGGGCGGCCAGGAGGCGGTCTGCGTCGAGGAGGGCGGCTCCCACCACCACGGTGCGTCGGGTCATGCGGCGGAGCCTACGCGTTGCGGGTGGCCTCGCCGTTCTGGCCGATGCGTTCGACCCAGTACAGCTGCTTGTGGCCGCGGTCGTCGAGGCTGTCGGCGATCTTCTGTGCCTCGGCGCGGGTGGCGTAGCGGCCCACGCGGTAGCGGTTGCCGTTGTCGTCCTGTCGTATGACGAGCCAGGGAAGAGTGATCGTGCTGTCGTTCATCGCCCCCCACTGCTCCTTCCCGACAACGCCCCGCCCGCTAAGGAAACCGCAATCCGCATATGCCCGAGCCTACGCCTAACCTTTACGCAGCGAATACGCATTTTCACAAAGAGGTACGCAACCGGCCAGAACGCGGGGGGCGCGCGGAGGCGAACGCGCCGTGCGCGGGCGTCGATGCGTCCGGTCAGAGGCGTATCCGCGCGTAGGGGGTCACCTGCGAGAACGGCCAGAATGCAACGCCGTTGGAGAGGGCGGCCGTTGACCCGGTGGCGGGGGCAACAGCCGTGAAGGTGTGCGCTACTTCACCGGAAGGTGGTACGCGACTCGGTAGCGGTCGGCCGGGATGACCACGTCGGCCGTCTCCACGGGGCGGCCGGAGGCGTAGAACGTGCGGTGGACGACCACGACGACATGGCCGGGGACACCGCCCAGGGCGAGGAGTTCCTCGGCGAGGCCGGGGCGGGCGCCGACCTCCTCGGTGACGTTGTCCACGATCACGTCGATGGCCGCCATGCGCTCGACGACGCCCATGCCGCCGAGCGGTCCCTCCTCGGGGAGCATCACGGGGGTGCGGCCGGTGACCGCGAGGGGTTCCCAGGAGGTGGAGAGCATCATCGGCTCGCCGTTGTCCCGGTAGACGTACTTGGTGCACATCACGCGGTCGCCGGGGCGGATCGCGAGCCGCTCGGCGACGGCGACACTGGCCTCGACCTGGCGGCTGCTGGACTCCCAGGTGCCGCGCGCGTCGGCATCCGCCTGCTCCTGGCGGAAGGGCGTGGCCCCGCCGTCCGGGCGGAAGCCGGAGCGGGCGACCCTGCGGGGCACGGGCCGCTCACGGACGTAGGTCCCGGAGCCGGAGCGGCCCTCCACCAGGCCCTCGGCCATCAGCACCTTGCGGGCCTCCAGGGCGACGGTGTCCGAGACGCCGTACTCCTCGCGGATTCTGGCCTGGGAGGGCAGCCGGGTGTGCGGTGGCAGCGAACCGTCGACGATCTTCTTGCGGAGATCACCCGCGACACGCAGATACGCCGGCTGCTCACCGAAAGTCACTGGCCGCTCCCATCAGGTTGTACAGACAGCAACAGCGTGGCAACCGTGGGTTGAGCCATGCAAGCAAAGGCCAGAGAATCACTCGATGTAGTGACATGTGGCCCCGGCGGGCTTTACGCAGGCACTTTCTCCCCGCTATAGCGGAGATCACACATCGAGCTCCCCCGCGTCCCCGTCACCGGCCCCGCCGTCGTAGTCCTTGTCGTACGACGGCACCGTGGTGGCCAGGCCCAGAGCCTCGCGGGCGGTGACGGTGCTGTCGCCGTCGATGTACTCGTACCCGGCGTCGTAGTGCTCGTAGTACGCGTCGACGTCCTTCGCCACGGCGGCCTTCGCCCACTCCTCGCGGGCCGCCTCCAGGTCGGCGGCGAGGGCGGCGACGGCCTTCTTGCTGCCTGTGGGCCAGGAGCGGGCGCGCAGCGCCTCGGCCTGCTCACCCAGGGTGGTGCCGACCTCGCCCGCCCACTTCCGGTTCGCCGGCAGGTCGTCCTCGGCGTAGTCCCCGGGCTCCTCGAACAGGACCCGGTCCAGCGCGTTGGCCGACTTCAGGAAGGCGATCTGGTCCGCGTCGAGGTCGGTGGCGTCGTTGCGCAGCGAGCCGGTCAGGCTCTTCTTCTCGTCGACGTTCCCGAAGACGCAGGTGATCTCGCGGTCGCCGAAGGTCCAGCTCTCCTTGGACGGCACCAGGTAGTAGACGTCCACGGTGTCCGGTACGGCCCACGCGTCCATCGCGTAGTCCTGCTGGAGCGCGTAGCACTTGTCGTCGGCCAGGTCGGTGACCGCGTCGTCGCCGGGGAAGGAGCCCGACGGCAGGGTGACGACGGCGAACACCTCACCGTGATGGGCGTCGGTGCAGGGCACCTCGTCCACGTCGTAGGCGTCGCCGTGGAGGGAGCCGGTGCCCGAGTCGAAGCAGTCGCCCTTGGCGAGCGCGAAGGCGGTGCCGTCGCCGCGCGCGGCGTCCTTGAAGCCGTCCACGGCGTCGGACACCAGCCCGGTCGACAGCGACACCGTCCACAGCACGATCCCGACGACCGACAGCACGGACCCGGCGATCGCCATGCCCTTGCCGCGTTCGCCCCTCTTCTTGATCTGCGCGAGCGCGATCAGCCCCAGGACCAGCCCGACGGCCGGCAGGAAGCAGAGGATGCCGAGCACCAGGGCGGCGATGGCGACGCCGTTGACGGGCACGGGCCGCGCGTATCCGCCGTAGCCGTAGCCCCAGGGCCCTGGCGGGGTGAAAGGACCCGGCGGGTACGGCCCCTGGGGCTGGTGGGGGCCGGGAGGCGGAGGTATGGACACGGGTACCGTGCTCCTGGTTCGGACTGGGGTGGCGAACTGTCGTACGACTGGGCGCATGGTAAGCGCAGGGTGAGCGGGGGCGGAACGGTGGTCGCGAACGCCACGATTCAGGCGGTCAACGGGCTGACCGCGCGCTGGGCGGGGTCTTCGGAGGGCGGGACGGTCTTCTCGGCGGCCGGTGTCTGGCCGCTGCTGGCCTTTCTGGCGGACGGGGCGGCCGGGGCCGCCCGGGCGGAGCTGGCCGAGGCGGTCGGGATGCCGGCCGACCGATCGGCGTCCGCCGCGCGGGAGTTGCTGGCCGCCATGGGGCGGATGCAGGGGCTGGAGTCGGCCCTCGGGCTGTGGACGAAGCGGACGCTGGAGCTGCGGGAGCGGTGGGCTGCGGGGCTGCCGGCGGAGGCGCACGGGGTGCTGACGGGGGACGTGGCCGCCGACGGGGCGGCGCTGGACGCGTGGGCGGCGAAGCGGACGGGTGGGCTCATTGAGGTGATGCCCGTACGGGTGATGCCGGACACCGAGATGGTGCTGGCGAGTGCGCTGGCGGTGCGGACGGAGTGGGAGGTGCCGTTCAAGGGCGACCTCATGCCGTGGCGGGACCGGGATCGGGCCGGGTTGTCGCGTACGACGTCCGATCCGGACGACGTGGCGGTGGCGCGGGCGGGGGCGGGTGCCGTCACGGAGGTCCGAGTGCGCGGCACGAACGGGATCGACGTCCATCTGCTCCTCGGGGAGAAGCGGTTGACGCCCGGGCAGGTGCTCGGCGCCGGGGTGGACGTCCTGGGCGGGGCGCTGACGGCCGTACCCGGCAGCGGGCTGCCGTTCGGGGCGGCGGGGCCCGGACTGAGGGTCGAGACGGTCCGTACCGAACGGCCGGAGCCGCCGAGCCTCACCCTCAACACCCCCGAGTTCACCGTCACCGCTCACCATGACCTGCTGGCGGAAAGGGAGTTGTTCGGGCTGGCGACCGCCAGTGACCGCTCCCCCGGGCACTTCCCCGGCATCAGCGCGGCCCCGCTCGGACTTGCGGCCGGGCGGCAGTCGGTGACGGCGGCGTTCAGCGGTGAGGGGTTCCGGGCGGCCGCCGTGACCGCGATGGACATGGTGTGGCTGAGCTGGGAGCCCGAGCCGGAGCACGAGTCGAAGCGGCTCTACGCCACCTTCGACCGCCCCTTCGGGTTTCTCGCCGTCCACCGCGCGTCACGGCTCGCCCTCGCGGCGGGCTGGGTCACCGACCCGGCGCCTTACCGCGAGGCCGACCTGTACTGACGTACTGGAACTTCTCAGTCGTACTTCTCAGTCGTACTTCTCAGTCGTCGAACGCCGTCGCCCTCGCGTCCTTCTCCCAGGGCGTGATGTCCTCCCTGACCTGGTCGAGGTGGCCGAGGACCGCCGTGACGCCGTCGTCGCCGAGGGGGAGGCGGAGCGGGGTGCGGTCGGAGCGGAGCGCGGCCAGGATGACCGCGGCGGCCTTGGCCGGATCGCCCGGCTGGGTGCCGTCACCGCCGGCGACGAAGCCGCGGGTGGTGCTCACCTTGGAGTAGACGCCGCTGTCCGTGCTGACGCCCGCCCGGTCCTTCTCGAACAGCCCGGTCCGGAAGGCGCCCGGCTCGACGATCAGCACCTTGATGCCGAACTCCGCGACCTCGTCCGCCAGCGCCTCGGACATGCCCTCCAGCGCGAACTTCGTGCCGCTGTACGCCGAGAAGCCCGCGAAGGACATCTGGCCGCCCATGCTGCTCATCTGGACGATCGCGCCCGAGCGGCGCTCCCGCATCGAGGGCAGGACCGCGCGCACCAGCGCCGCCGGCCCGAAGACATGCACGTCGAACAGGGCCCGCAGCTCGTCCTCGCCGGTCTCCTCGAAAGCGCCGACATGCGTACGGCCCGCGTTGTTGACCAGGACGTCGATCCGGCCGTGCCGGGCCACCACGTCCCGTACCGCCGCCTCGGCCGCGGCCGTGTCGGCGACGTCCAGGCGCAGCGCCTCCACCTGGTCGGGGTGCGCGGCGACGAGGTCGTCCAGCGCCTCGGGGCGGCGGGCCGCGCCCACGACCACGTCACCGTCGGCGAGGGCCGCCTCCGCGACGGCCCGCCCGAAGCCGCTGCTCGCGCCGGTGATGAGCCACACCTTGTTCATGACTGCTCCTGCTCGCTCACGTTCGGTTGATCCTTCTGTGAACCAGCTTGCGGGCGCGGCTGGTTGCCCGTCCAAGACCCGTGGTGATAACCGATGGCTATGACGACCGACGTTCATCTGCGGGACCTGCGCTACTTCCTCACGGTGGCCGAGGAACTGCACTTCACCCGCGCCGCCGAGCGGCTGTACGTGTCCCAGCCCGCGTTGAGCAAGCAAGTACGGGCGCTGGAGCGGCAGTTGGGCGTCGAACTGTTCCGGCGCGACCGGCACGGCGTGGTGCTCACCGGGGCGGGCGAGGCGCTGCTGCCGTACGCCCGGCGGGTGGTGGACGACTGGGCGGCGGGGGCGGCGGCGCTGGACGCGGTCCGGGCGCAGGGGCGCAGCACCCTCACCGTGGGGATGAGCACCAGTCCCGGGCGGGGTGGGCTGCTGCCGGCGATCCGCTCCCGCTTCACCGCCGCCCATCCGGAGGCGACGGTACGGCTGCGCCAGGTGAGCTGGGAGGACCCGACCGCGGGGCTGGCCGACGGGGACGTCGACGTGGCCTTCGTCTGGCTGCCGCTGCCGGACGCCGAGCGTTACGCGTGGACCGTGGTCGCCGAGGAGGCGCGGCTGGTCGCGCTGCCGGAGAGCCATCCGCTGGCGGCCCGCGCGGAGATCGACTTCGCCGACCTCGCCGACGAGCCGTTCCTCGCCCTGCCCGAGAGCGCCGGTCCGCTGCGCGACCACTGGCTCGCCCTGGACTCCCGCGCCGGCCGCCCGCCCCGCATCGGCGCGGAGATCGCCGGCACGGAGGAGACGTACGAGGCCCTGGCCGCGGGCCTCGGCATCTGCCTGGTGGCCGCGGGCAACGCCCCGCTGATCACACTGGGCGGGGTGGTGACGCGGCCGGTGCGCGGGGTGTCGCCGAGCCGCTTCGTCCTCGCCTGGCGCAAGGGCGACCGCAGTCCGCTGGTGCGCGGGTACGTGGCGGCCTGCGCCGCCGTCCACCCCAACCCCGGCTGAGGGCACCGTACTTCAGGCGCAACAGGAAGCGCTCGCTGTACCCTGTCGCCACTGTGTGTCAGGAGCCGCCGACGCAACACGGGGGGACAGGGCGGATGGTCCAGACGGTGCGGCCCCGCAGCAGCCGGCCCGGTGACTTCGAGGACGAGGACGAACAGCGGCGGCTGTCGGTGTTCCATCTCGTCGGTCTCGCGGCCGGCGGAGTGATCGGTTCGGGCTGGATCCTGGGCACCCACGAGGCCTACGAGAAGGCCGGTTCGGACGCCTATCTGGCCTGGGTCTTCGGCGGCCTGCTCATGCTCCTCGTCGCCGCGGTGATGGTCGAACTCGGCACCGCCGCGCCCAAGACCGGCGGACTGGTCTTCCTGCCCCTGCAGAGCAGCGGCGCGCTGGTGGCGACGGTGGTCGCGACCGGGCTGTGGATCTTCTACGCGATCAACCTGGCCAGTGAGGCCGTCGCGATGACCAGGGGTCTCGACCCGGGGATGGAGGGCCTGCTGGACAGTTCCGACACCTTGACCCTCAAGGGCTGGGTGTGGGCGCTGTTCTTCATGGCGGTGATCGCCGCGGTCAATCTGTTCGCGCCGCGCTTCTTCTTCACCATCAACTCCTGGCTGACCGTGGTGAAGATCGCCGTACCCGTGCTGGCCGTCGTCGTGCTCATCGTGGCCGCCGTCCACGGCGACGCGACCCCGGCGCACCACGACACCAAGGGCGGCCTCGGCACCGACGCCGCGATGCGCGCGGTGGTCACCAGCGGGGTGATATACGCCTATGTGGGCTTCCAGGGGCCGCTCGACCTGGCCGGCAACATCAAGCGGCGCGGCATAGGGGAGGCGGCCCGGCTGCGGCGCGCGGTGTTCGGGACGATCATCGGCTCGATGATCCTGTACATAGCGCTCCAGGTGGTCTTCACCGAGTACTGGGTGACAGGCGCCGACGAGTCCAACCCGTACGCCCATTTCGCCAAGATCGCCGGGCTGATCTGGCTCGGCTGGCTGCTCAGGGTCGTCGCCGTGGTCTCCCCCATGGGCGCGGGGCTCGTCTTCGCCCATGCGGCGACCCGTGAGGTCGCCGCGCTCAGCCGGGCCCATCTCACCCACCGGGGCCTGCAGACCGCCCGCAAGGCCACGCTGAACCGGCGCTACGACGTCTACTGGCTGGTGCTGCTCGTCGACTTCTTCGTCGCCGGGACCGTGCTGGTGACCGTCGGCGGCAGCTGGCAGACCCTGGTGGAGATCACCGGGGTCCTGACCCTGGTCGTCTACGCCGTGCCGGGCGTGGTCCTCGTGTCCCTGCGCGACCATCTGCCGGTCCGCTCCCTGGCCCGGCAGCGCCTCCACGAGGTCCTGGCGCGGACCAGCTTCGCCCTCATCGCGCTGATCCTGCACCGGGCGGGCTGGGGGTCCATGTGGCGGGGCATGCTGACCCTCGCGGTGGGCTGCGCCCTGCTGCTGTGGCTGCCCATCCTGGCCCGCCGGCTGCCCGCCTTCGGACGGGTCTACGACGCCAAGGTGCACGTCACGCTGTTCCGGGAATGGCGCACCAGCCCCGCGGCCCAGGCGGCGCTCTGGCTGATCGGCCATCTCGCGGTGCTGACACTGCTCACCCTGGTGAGCGACACGTCGTTCGGCAAGGACTACGCGGTGCACCTCGGTGTCCTGGCCGTCGTCACGGCGCTGGTGTCCTTCCAGGGGCTGGTCACCGCATCCCGCAGACACATGGCCCGGGTGCCGCCCATGCTGCCTAAGCCGGGGGCTACCGCAGTGAGCGAATGACCTGCTTGGCCTCGTCGTCGAAGCCCCCGTTGCGCAACACGTGGACCGCCTCCTCCCGGCGGTGTGTGTCGGACCAGCGGCCCACCGTGGCGCGGAGCAGGAAGTGCCGGTCCTCCTCGGAGAGCCGGCTGTCGCACAGCCTTCTGACGATCGCCACCACGTCCTCGGGGGTCACCCGCTGCTCGTTCTCCAGGCAGCGTTCGAGCAGGTCCCAGCCGTCCTTGTGCAGCGCGTCGCGCAGCTCCCGGTCCGTCTCGTCGTACAGCTGGGCGGCGATCTCGGCGATGAGCGCGCCCGAGCCCGCGGACTGCCGTACGGAGTCCGGCGGGTCCGCCAGTTCCTTGCAGGCCCGGTAGACGGCGTCACCGCTCCTCGCGGCGCGCAGCCCCCGGACGTACTCGACGAACAGCCCGGCGCCCGCGCCCTGTTCGAGGATGTGCACGGCGAGCCGCTGGGCGATGGTCTGGGCCGCGCGGTTGCGGTCCCGGGTGCCCTCGATCCTGCCGAGCAGGACGACCAGGTCGGCGCCGGTGCGGCCCTCGGTGTGCACGGCGGCGGCGATCCGCAGCAGCCTGCGGCACTCCGGGGAGGCGTTGACGTTGCCCAGGACCGTGTCCAGCCGGTCGAGTTCGTGCGGGGAGCGCGCCGTCCTCCTGTCCCCGCCGGCCACGATGTCGGCGAGCAGGTCCCTGGTCGTACGGGTGAGGAGCTCGGACTCGTGCCAGAACCGTACGATCTCGGCGAGTTCCACCAGGTTCTCGCGGGACGCGGCGTGCCGCCGGATCCCCTCGCACTTGTCGGTGAGCGACTCCTTCGCCAACTGGCCGCAGATCTCCACGATGTCGTACTGCGAGCGCCACCGGCCGACGTGCATCATGAGGCTGTCGGCGCGGTCCGTGCCGGTCGCGATCAGCTGGGCGACGATCCGGCGGGTGTCGTGCACACGGTCCAGGAGCCGCAGCTGATCGTCGATCCACTCCTCCAAGATCCGCTCGGAGGGGCTGAGTTCATGGAGTGCTCCGGCGAGGTCCTGGAACTCCCTCGGGACGGTCTCCGACGCCTCCAGGGAGTTGTCGCCGGTGATCGAGAAGAGCGCCTGGCGGAGCAGTTCGGCCGCCTCCTCCGCGCAGCCCTCGTCGCGCAGCGCGATGTGGAGCAGCGCCTTGTCGAGGTTGGTGCGTCCCGAACCCGGGGCGGTGAAGACGCTCACCGTGCGGTCGACCATCTCCTGTTTGCCGGCCCGGCGGCACTGCCGGATGAACACGGCGACGTCGAGGACGGTCCGCTGGCAGGCGATGTCGTGGATGACGCCGTAGGTCAGCCGCAGGCTGTCGTCGTCGATGTCCTGCTCGGCGTCCCACTGTTTGATCGCGAGTTCCGCGGCCTGCAGGATGTTGCGGCTCAACGCGGCGGTGGCGAGCAGGGTGATGGCATCCCTGGTGTCGAACTCCCGCGCGGAGGCGATGAGTTCGTCGACGGAGCGTCTCAGGGCGAAGGCGTACAGGGCCCGGATCGCGGTCGCGGGCTGCGGCTGGGTGCCCCCTTCCTCCCCCTCCCGTATCGCCTTCACACGGCCCTGGAAGGTCTCCACCGGGCAGCTGGTCACCCAGTCGTAGCCGACACTCCACGTCTCCGCGTCCGCGCCGCCTCTGGCCTCCTGGCCGTCTTTCATACGCGCAGTGCCCTGTCCACCTGGTTCCAGTAGCGGGCGAAGGCCCGGGGCTCGGTGAACGCGCTGTTGGCGCGGTCGTCTATGTAGCCCGCGAGATGACGGCTGGCCTCGTCCGGCGCGCCGTTGAGGAGGGCGACGACGGCACCGGTCTTCTGGGCGTCCTTCAGCAGTTCCTCCAGCCGGTCGTCCCGGTCCAGCAACAGGGTCCTGACCCAGTCCTCGGGGGCGACCGGCAGTCGCGGGGCGAGGTCGCGGCGGGCGGGCTCCATGTGGTTGGTGAACAGCGGCGTGCCGTCCCGGGCGTCGTTGAGGGACATGCGCGGCACCTGATGGCGGGCGGTGGGGCAGCGCTCCATCTCCTGCTTCACGGCCTCCCTGAGCAGGCCGATGGTGAGCTGGTGGTTGTGGTCCTTCGTACCGTTCTGCAGGATGCGCAGCAGATGTCCGCTGAACGGTGTGCACTGCGCGAGGTCGCCGGGCAGCGAGGGGCAGCCGGCCGCGTCGGCGAAGTTCAGGTTCTTGACGGCCGTGAAGACACAGGTGCCCTCGTCCAGTTCACCGAGCACGCCCGGGAGCAGGGGCTCCTCCCCCAGCTGCGGCAGCAGATTGGAGTAGCAGCAGTCGGCGATGAGCACCTTCAGCCGGGCCCTGGCCTTGCGCATGACCCGGTAGACGTACCAACTGGACAGCCAGGTCCAGGGTTTGTCCCGGAAGGAGCGGCCCACGGAGAAATGCACCTGGGCGCCGGGAAGGTCGCTCCAGTACTGGCCGTGGCCGACATAGACGACCAGGAATATGTCCTGCGGTGTGGTCTCGTCGGCGGCCTGCTGCAGGGCCCGCATCACCCCGTCGGTCGTCTGCACCTCGTCCTCGCCGAGCACCCGGCAGCTGTCCGGCCCCCACATCCCGTCGGCGGCCAGCGTCTCGCCGTACATCTGCGCACTCGCGCCGATCGACGGGTGACTGTCGATCCCCGAGTCCTCGGCGTAGCGCGCCGGACCGATCACGACCGCCCGGAAGGCCATGTCAGTCACCCCGCTCGGGGTCGGGCACGGGCGCGGGGTCCGGCACGGGCTCGGTGTCGATCCTCGCCTCCGGCGGTTCGAGCCGCTCCCGGCGCCACCGTGCGACGACCCCCTTGACCGCGGCCACCGTGGCCTCCAGGGTCATCTCGGCGCCCTTCACAGCCACCGCCACAAGGATGACCTCCACGATCCCGCCCGACAGGACGCGCCCCTCGGCGACCGGTTCCGGCCGCCACGGCATGCTGGTCGCCGCCTCCAGCTCCGCGATCATCCGGTCCGGGTCGTCCAGTCCGGTCAGCCCCTTGACCGAAACCGAGATCCTCGTCGCCATGCACAAGCCTCCCCCGCGCCAACACCCGTATCAGCGTACCCACTTGGGCAAGCCCCATCCGGAGGACGGAAAGGGTCGCGGCAGCTTTGCCGGGGCGTGGAGGCAGCTCAGCCGGGGCGTACAAGCGGAACTCGCCTCACGCGGGCGCCGTGCGCGCCCCGTCCGTCATGCCCGGCCAGGCCTGTTCCTCCTCGACGATCGGGTGGGCCGGCTCCAGGTCCGAGACGTCGACCGCGTCCGGGGTGGCCGCGGGCAACGCGCCGCTGATCACGATGGGCGGGGTGGTGCCCCGGACGCTGCGCGGGGTGTCGCCGCGCCGGTATGCGCTGGCGCGGCGACGGGAGCAGCCTCCGGGGGCGCTGGTACGGGGGTATGCGGAGGCGTGCCGGGAGGTGGCGGAGCGACTGCGGCAGCCGCCCCGTTGATGCTCAGTTGACGCTCAGCCAGATGTGGGGGTCGGTCTCCTCCTCGTCCCGTTCCGGGCGTTCCGGCGCCACGGCGTCGTCCGCCTCGGCGGGCGGGCCACCGGGGTTCGGGGTGCGGTGCTCCTGGATCGGCCGTGTCAGATGCATGGCGTATGTGCTCCTCTCTGCCCTCTCCTCTGCCTGCTCCCCTGCCACCGGTCCCGTGTCCAGCCCCACCGCGCAGACATAGCCGCCGGGGAGCCGGTGCGCGGTGAACACGCCGGGGGTGTACGAGGTCTGCGCGACCATCGGCCCCCGCGCCCCCTCCCGGCGGCGGAAGCCCACGCGTCTCATGCCCGCCCGCAGGCCCTCGCCGGTCAGCTTCGTCGCGGCCTCCTTCAGCGCCCAGAGCGCCGCCCTGGACTCGGCGCCGTGCGGCGCCGGAGGGAGGGCGGAGATCTCCGCCGGGGTGAGGTAGGCGCTGTCGGGCAGGGCGGCCACCCGGGAGACCTCCTCCACATCGACGCCGACCCGCCCGCCGTAGGCCACGGCAGCCACCGCGTACCGCCCGCTGTGCGCGAGGCTCAGCGACAACCGCGGCCGCCCCGCGACATACGGCCGCCCTCGCGGGTCGCGGGTGAGCCGGAGGCCGGTCCACGGGGTGCCCAGGAGACGGGCGGCGCCTTGGAGGGCGAGCCAGCGGGCCAGCACGGAGCGGGTGCGGTCGCCGGGGCGGCGCAGGCGGGCGATCCGTTCCCGGTCGTCCACGGAGAGCCGGGGCAGCACCGCCCGGGCGGCCACCTCGGCCCCCGGGGTGTGGAGGTCGTAGGCGAGGACGAGGATGTCGGGGGGTAGGGGTGGGGTGGTCGTCGCGGTCATGCGGCCTCCGGGCGGTCGGGACGGGGTGGTCGCCGCAGTCGTGCCGCCTCCGGGCAGCCGGAACGGAATGGACGCCGCAGTCGTGCCGCCTCCGGACGGTCGGGACGGGGTGGTCGCCGCAGTCGTGCCGCCTCCGGGCAGCCGGAACGGAATGGACGCCGCAGTCGTGCGGCCTCCGGACGGTCGGGACGGGGTGGTCGCCGCAGTCGTGCCGCCTCCGGGCAGCCGGAACGGAATGGACGCCGCAGTCGTGCCGCCTCCGGGTAGCCGGAACGGAATGGACGCCGCAGTCGTGCCGCCTCCGGACGGTCGGGACGGGGTGGTCGCCGCAGTCGTGCCGCCTCCGGGCAGCCGGGACGGAATGGACGCCGCGGTCATGCCGCCCTCGGACGATCGGGACGGGGTCGTCGCCGCAGTCATGCCACCCTCGGACCGTCGGCACGAAACGGGCGCCGCAGTCATGCCGCCCTCGGACGGTCGGGGCGCCGTACCGGCGCCGGGGCCCGGCGTTCAGGGGCGCTCGTCGGCGCGTCGCGCCCCGGGGCGCTCGCCAAGGCCTGCGGTCCAGGAGCGCTCGCCGGGACCCGGGCCCTCGGGTCCGGGGCCGTCCCCGCCTCGCTCGCCGAGGCGTCCGCGATACCAGGGGCGAAGATGCTCAGCGCGCCCACCAGGGGGTGTTCGAGGTCGGCGAGGGAAGGTGGGGGCAGGTGCAGCGTCATGGTCGCCGTCCCTCCCCGCCCGGCCGCCGGCGCAGGCACTCCTCGGCGAAGCCCAGCACCCGCAGGTGGTACGACCGTGCCGCCCACCCCAGGCTGATGTTGTGGCCGGCGTCGGGCTGGTGGTCGATCCGGACCCGGGGGGCCGCGTCGAGCCGGTTCCGCAGCCGGGCGAGAGCCGAGGCGTCCCGGCGCCACCAGGCCTCGTGCTCGGCGAACGTGAACCGGACGGGGACGCGGACCCGTCCGGCCAGCGCGGCGAACTCCCCCGGCCACCGGGCGGCGTCCGCCAGCTCACGCTCCGGCGGCGGGGCGACGACCGCGAGGCCGGCCTGGAACGTCCCCGGCGGATACAGCCGCAGCGGACCCCAGTTGAGCTTCCAGCTCCCGGCACGTGTGCCCGGCGCGAGGGGTGGGACCAGGTATTCGTCGCCGCATCCGGAGATGTCCAGCCCCAGCAGCCCCGGCACCTTGTCGTCCGCCGCCATCCGCAACGCCGGTTTGCTGCCGAAGGAGTGGCCCACCAGGAAGACCCCGGCCCCGGTCGCGCCGTACGCCGACAAGCCACGCAGTGCCGCGGACAGGGTGGTGGCCTGGTCCGCCACCCCCTGGCCGTACGGGAGGTGACCGGCCGAGGCGCCGTAACCCGGGCGGTCGACGGCGACCGCGGCGAAGCCGAGTTCCGCGGCGAGGGCCAGCAGCGAGGTCTCCGGGTGGGCCGGGCCGTCGAAGTACGCCGCGCTCATCCCGGCCCCGTGCAGGGCGACCACCGTCGCCCTCGGCGGCACGTGCGTGGGCAGGGCGAGCCGGGCGGACAGCGGGATGCCGTCCGCGTCCAGGGTGATGAGCCGCCGGTCGACCACCGGCGCCGGGGGCGGCGGAGCGGGGGGCGCCGTGGTCATGGCCGGCCCGCCCCGCCGGCCCCCGGAACCCCGGAGATCCCGCCGGACCCCGCCGTCCCGGCCAGGCCTTCCGCGTACGCCTTCGCGATGGTCAGCGTCGCCCTGCTGTTGGTGCTCAGGGCCGTGCGGACGTACTCGATCGCGTCCTGCGCCGTCGCCTCCTTCCCCAACACCCGCTCGATGGCGGCCGTGTTGACGGTGAAGGTGTGCTGCGAGGACGCGTCGACGCCGTCGCCGGCCGGGGTGAAGGTCCAGCGGCCGGTGTGCAGGGTGATCAGTGCGGGCAGGGTGATCTGCTTGTAGACGATGCGGTCGGGGGCCAGTCCCACGCGGTACGACTTCGTGGTGTGCGTGGAGCCGTCCTTGGACAGCGTGTCCATCTCCAGGGTCTGGAGCCCGGGTTCCGGCTGGTCGAGGCGGACCGTGACGACGTGCGGCAGGCGCTCGGTCCACAGGTGGGCTTCGTAGATGAAGTCGTAGACGTCGCTCGCGGCCCCCTTGATGTGGACCACGTCCTCGAAGGAGCAGGTCAGTTCGTCGGTGGCCGCCTTCGACTCGGCGAGCGCCTTCAGGGACTCCAGCTCGGCGCGGGAGTTGCGGTCCACGACCTCGTCGACCCAGGCGAGGTCGGCCTCTTGCACGGCCCGGAAGTCGTGGCCGAGGCGGACCAGGGCCTCGCCGGAGGGCAGGTCCTCGATCTGCCAGGTGCCGCCCATGGCCGCGACGGGGGGTGCGCTGACCTCCTGCCGGAAGACGATGCGCAGCCCCTCGGGGTCCAGGGTGCGGTGCGAGGTCCAGTTCTTGGCGGTGTCGCCGGCGGTCGCCCAGATGCGGATGCGCTCCTCGCGCTCACCGCCCTCCAGCCGGTCGACGTGAATGTTGGGCGGGAACAGCTGGGGCCAGTTCTCCGCCTGGGCCAGCAGACGGTAGACGTCCTCGGCGGGCGCCGCGATCTTGATCTCGTGCTGGGACGTGCGCGGTTGGGACGGCATGGGGCTCCTCGGGTGGGAACGGGCGTTGCGCGGTCAGAAGTTGCCGAGGCCGCCGCAGACGTTCAGGGCCTGGGAGGTGATGGACGCCGCCAGGTCGGAGGCCAGATAGCCGACCAGACCGGCCACTTCCTCGGGCGTCGAGTAGCGGCCGAGGGGGATCTTGGCCTGGAACTTCTCCAGGATGGCGGCCTCGGACGCGCCGGACAGCCGCGCGTAGTTCTGCCGTACGCGCTCTGCCATCGGCGTCTCGACATAGCCGGGGCAGACGGCGTTGACGGTGATGCCGGTGGGGGCGAGTTCGTTGCCGAGCGCCTTGGTGAAGCCGACGACGCCGTGCTTGGAGGCGGAGTACGGCGCCCCGAGCACCACGCCCTGCTTGCCCGCGGTGGAGGCGATGTTGATGACGCGGCCGCGGCTCTTGTCCCGCATGCCGCCGGTGGTGAGGACCTCCCGGGTCAGCCGGAAGACGCTGTTGAGGTTGGTGTCGACGATGTCGTCCCACAGCTCGTCGGTGAGGTCGGCGGTCACCCCGCCGCCGCTGATGCCCGCGTTGTTGACGAGCACGTCGACCGTCCCGAACCGGTCGACGGCGGCCCGGACGTAGCCGCGTACCGAGTCCACCGAGCGGACGTCGAGGACCGCGCCGTCCACCTCCAGTCCCTCCTCCTGGAGTCGCTTGACCGTGGTGAGCACCTTGTCCTCGGTGCGTGAGCCGATGAAGACCCGGTGGTCCTGCTCGGCCAGCAGCCGGGCCACGGCCAGGCCGATCCCGCTGGTCGCCCCGGTCACGAGGGCGACGCGCCGCTCCTGCGGTGTCGTGTCGGTCATCTCTTCGCGTTCCCTTCAGGCGGCCGGTGCGACAAGGTGGTCACCGACAGCGTCGATGAAGGCGCGCGGTGTGGTGGCGTCGCCGATGAGGGACTCGTCGAGGTCGATGCCGTACTCCCGCTCGATGCGGCTGGCGGTCTCCAGCAGGGCGAGCGAGTCGTAGCCGATGTCGCTGAACTCGGTGTCGAGGACGTCCTGGGCGTCTCCGTCGAGGCCGCCGCCTTCGGGGGCGCCGGAGCCTTCGAGGAGGATGCGCTTGAGGTCGTCGAGGGTGAACGTGCGCTGGGACATCAGGTTTCTCCCAAAGATGCTGAAAGACGGTCAGGAACGGACGACCATCGCCGAGTTGAAGCCGCCGTGGCCGCGCGCCAGGACAAGGGCCGTGCGCAGTGCGGCGGGGCGGGCCTGGGCGCCGACGAGGTCGAGGCCATGGCGGTCGGCGGGGTCGGTGTGGATGGTCGGCGGGATCAGGCCCTCCCGCAGCGCGAGGAAGGCGGTGGCGAGGTCCAGGGCGGCGCCGCCGGCGTACAGGCGGCCCGTCATGGTCTTCGGGGCGGTGACCGGGACGCCGCGGCGGCCGAAGACCTCGACGAGCGTCTGCGCCTCGATCCGGTCGAGTTCGGGTTCGGCGGCGGCGTCGGCGAAGACGACGTCCACGTCGGCGGCCGTCAAGTCGGCATCCGCCAGGGCCAGTTCGATCGCCTTGCGCAGGCCTGGTTCGCGGCCGTCGAAGGTGGCGGCGTACCCGGCGATCTCGCCGTACACCCGGGCCCCGCGGGCGCGGGCGGCGTCGGCCGCCTCCAGGATGAGCAACGCGCCGCCCTCGCCCGGGACATGACCGGCGGCCCGCTCGTCGAAGGGCAGATAAGCGCGGCCGGGATCGCCGGCCGTGCTGAGCCGGCCGCTGGTGTGCAGTCCGACCCAGCCCCAGGAGCACAGCAGGGCGTCGACGGCTCCCGCGACCACCAGCGAGGTGCCCTTGCGGATCTGCCGCCGGGCCTGTGCCACCGCGTCGAGGCCGCCGGCCTGGTCGGTGACGACGACGCCGCTGGGGCCCTTCATGCCGTTGCGGATGGAGATCTGGCCGGTGTTGACGGCGTAGAACCAGGCGAAGGACTGGTACGCGCTGACGTACTCGCCGCCCTTGCTCCACAGGCTCTTCAGCTCGTGCTGGCTGAACTCGAAGCCGCCCGCGGAGCTCGCGGTGATGACGCCCATGTCGAAGGCCGGCAGGTCGGCGGGGCGTACCCCGGCGTCCGCGAGCGCCCAGTCCGCGGCGACCAGGGAGAGCCGGGTGACCTGGTCGGTCTGCGGCATGAGCCGGCTGGGCAGGTGCTCCTCGGCGGTGAAGCCGTCGATCTCGCCGGCGAGCTTCGCCGGGTAGGGTGCCGCGTCGAAGCGGGTGAGCGGGCCGATGCCGCTCTTGCCGACGCGGGTCGCGCTCCAGTAGTCCTTCGTGCCCAGCCCGTTGGGGGCGGTGATCCCCAGGCCGGTCACCACCACGGAGGCCGTCATGCCGCCGTCCTTTCGGGTCGGGTCAGCACCATCGCGCTCTGGAACCCGCCGAAGCCGCTGCCGACGGTGAGGACCGTGTCGACGAGCTGGTCGCGGGCGGTCAGGGGCACGTAGTCGAGGTCGCACTCGGGGTCGGGCGTGTGCAGGTTCGCGGTCGGCGGTACGACGTCGTGGCGGATCGCGAGGACGGACGCGGCGATCTCGATGGAGCCGATCGCGCCCAGCGAGTGCCCGACCATCGACTTGATGGAGCTGACGGGGGTGCGGTACGCGTGGTCGCCGAGGCTGCGCTTGAAGGCGGCGGTCTCGTGCCGGTCGTTCTGCTTGGTGCCGGAGCCGTGCGCGTTGATGTAGTCGACGGCCGTGGGGTTCATGCGCGCCTCGTCCAGCGCGACGGTGATCGCCTCGGACATCTCGGCGCCGTCGGGGCGCAGGCCCGTCATGTGGTACGCGTTGCTGCGGGTGGCGTATCCGGCGATCTCCGCGTGGATGCGGGCGCCGCGGCGCCGCGCGCTCTCCAGCTCCTCCAGGACGAACACCGCCGCGCCCTCGCCGAGGACGAACCCGTTGCGGGTGCCGTCGAAGGGGCGGGAGGCGTGCTCGGGGTCGTCGTGGCGGGGTGTGGTCGCCTTGATCGCGTCGAAGCAGGCCATCGTGATCGGTGAGATCGGCGCGTCGGTGGCGCCGGCGACCATGACGTCCGCGGTGCCCTCGCGGATGAGTTCGACGGCGTACCCGACCGAGTCGAGCCCGGAGGTGCACCCGGCCGACACCACGCTGCTCGGCCCCTGCGCCCCCACGGCGCGGGCGACCTCGGCGGCGAAGGAGCTCGGCACGAAGTGGTTGTAGAAGAACGGGTCGGCGTAGGCGTGGTCGACCAGGTCGAGCCGGCCTCCGTCGCTGACGGCGCGGTAGTCCTCGTCGAGGCTCATGGTGGCGCCGACCGCGCTGCCGATGGTGACGCCGATCCGGTACGGGTCCAGCGCCTCGGTGTCGAGCCCGCTGTCGGCTACGGCACCGCGCGCGGCGACCACCGCGAACTGCGCGGCCCGGTCCATGCGCCGCACCTCGTGCGGGGTGAGGCCGTGGGCGTACGGGTCGAAGTCGATCTCGGCGGCCACCCGGGACCGGAACTGGGCCGGGTCGAAGAAGGTGATGCCGCGGGTGGCGGTGCGGCCCTCGCTGAGCAGGGACCAGAAGGCGGCGGTGCCCACCCCGCCGGGCGCCAGCACCTCCATCCCGGTGACGACCACACGACGCCCGCTCATACGGCGGCCTGCCAGCTGTAGAAGCGCGTGGCCATGGCGTCGGAGGGAGAGCGCCAGGTCGGCGGGTCGAAGACGGTGATGTACGGCAGGAGGTCCTGCTGGATCTGTACGAACCGCGGGTCCAGCTTGGCCTGTTCGATCAGCCGGCCGCCGTCGGCGGACTCGAAGTCCTGGATGTGGAAGTACAGGCCCTCGCAGGCGAAGAGCCGGCGGCGCCGGGTGCCCATGGTGTGCGGCAGTTCGGTGCCGGTGTCGAAGTCGGCGAACAGCTTCGCGACGGTGTCGAGGTCGGACTCGTCGAGCCGGGCCACGATCATGGTGCTGTGCATCCGGTGCGGGTGGGCGACCGGCTGTCCGTGCCACTCGTAGAAGCGGGTGGCGACCGTCTCCGAGGCGGTCGTGGCCGGCTCGTGGGGCTCGGCATGGTCCTGCAGCTGGACGTACACGCCCTTGTACTCGAAGAGTTGGCGGCGCAGGAGATTCCGGGTGCTGGACGGTTCGGCGTCGGATTTCGCGAAGTCCGCGGCAATCTGTTCAGTGCTTCCGGGTTTGATCCGGGCCACTATGACACTGCTGTGCATATGTCCTTCTCCATCACGGGAAGCCGTTGATGAGTTCGAGTCTTCCGAGGCGCAATACAGGTTTCAATACGGGCAAGTTCAGGTCTTGTCAGAGGTACGTCAGAAGATTTCAGGAAAGTGGCGCGAGCGTCTTTCGGTGCGCAGCATCACAGCCATGACAGATATCGAGGACTTCTTTCGACTCCAGGCTCTGGTGGCCCGTTTCGCGCGTGCGGTCGATTCCCGCGACCACGAGGCGCTGTCCGCGCTACTCGTCCCGGACGTGACCATGGAGCTGCTGCCGGACATCCGGATCGAGGGCCGTGCGGCGCTGGCCGGCATGCTGCGGGACGACCTGGTCTGGGCGACCACCATGCACACCATGGCGAACGTGCTCCCCGAGCTCCACGGTGACCGCGCGACCGTGTACGCGAACGTCACCGCCGTGCATGTGAGCCCGGGCGGCCCGGGCAAGCACTTCGACCTGGGAGCCCGCTACACCTTCACCGCCGTGCGCGAGGAAGGGAGTTGGCTGTTGTCCCGGATCAGGATCGAGCCCCTGTGGACGACGGGCGACGACCACGGCATGCACGAGCACTGACGGACGGGCAGAAGCCGCGCCGGTTCCGCCGGCGCGGCTTCTGCGTGGGGGGAACCGCGGGGGGTCAGTCCTCCGCGAGGGACAGGGCTTTGGCCGGACAGATGAAGACCGCCTTGTGGGCGGCGGCCTCGTCGGCGCCCCGCGGCCGCTCGATCAGGACCTTGACCAGCCCGTCGTCGTCCTGGTCGAAGATCCTCGGATCGGTCCGTACGCACTGCCCCGCGCCGATGCAGCGGTCGTGGTCCTTCTCCAGTCGCATGGCGCTCTCCTTCACCAGGTCACGGGCAGTTCGTAGAGGCCGTAGACGAGGGCGTCGCTCTTGAAGTTCAGCTCCTCGGCGGGCACAGCGAGTTGGAGGTCCGGCAGCCTGCGGAAGAGCGTGTCGAAGACGACCTGGAGCTCGACGCGGCCGAGGTTCTGCCCCAGGCACTGGTGGGGGCCGTAGCCGAAGGCCACGTGGTGCCGGGCGTCGCGGGAGAAGTCCAGCTCCTCCGGGTCGTCGAAGACGGCGGGGTCGCGGTTGGCGGCGAAGGTGGAGGCGATGACGGCCTCGCCCTTGCGTATGAGGACGCCGCCGATCTCGACGTCGTCCATCGCCAGCCGGTGCGCGCCGAAGTCCGGGATCGTGTAGAAGCGCAGGAGTTCGTCGACGGCCTTGGGGGTGTTCGCCGGGTCCGCCTTGATCTGGGCGAGCAGTTCCGGCCTGGTCAGCATCGAGAAGACACCGAGGTTGATCATGTTGGCGGTGGTCTCGTGGCCGGCCAGCAGCACCAGCAGGCACAGGCTGGCGAGTTGGGGCCGGTCGATGCCGCCGTTCTGCCGCTGGAGCTCGATCTGGCGGCTGAGCAGGTCGTCGCCGGGGTTGGCGATCTTCTCCTCGACGAGTTTGTCCATGTACGCGCGCAGCTGGACGGAGATGTTGATGCGGCCCTGTTCGTCGGTGGTGCGGCGGAGCAGGACCTCGGCCAGCTCCATGAAGTACTCGTGCCCCTCGTAGGGCATGCCGAGGATCTCGGAGACCACCAGCGAGGGCACGGGCAGGGAGAAGACCTGGTTGAGGTCGACGGGCCGGGGCAGCTTCAGCATCTCGTCGATGAAGTGGTCGACGATCTCCTGGATGCGCGGCTTCATGGCGGCGACGCGGCGGACCGAGAACTCGCTGATGACGGGCCGCCGGGCCTCCGCGTGCTCCGGGTCGTCGAGGATGATCATGAAGGGTGCGTGCTTGGCGAGGGCCGCGTTCTGCCCGGGGACCACGACCGGGAAGTCCTTCTTACGGCGGTCCGAGCTGAGCTTGGGGTTCGACATCACGGCCCGCACGTCTTCGTACTTGGTGACCAGCCAGGCCTTTCCGCCGTCCGGGAGGACCACCTGACTGACCGGCGCCTCCTCCCGGAATTTCGTGTAGACCGGCGGAATGGCGAAAGGGCACGTGCGCTGAATGGGAAAGCTGACGAGTTCACTGGCCTCGTCGATATCGATGTTCGTCATGTCACCCCTCGTTCGGAGTTTCCGCTTCCTGCGGTCCGACGATAACGAGGGAAATTACATGTACGGGTTCAGCGAACGTCAATTCAACGGCAATGTATTGTCAGCGCATGCTGCGGAGCTTGAAACCGACCCCGCGAACGGTGACGATCCATTCCGGTCCGCCGAGTTTGCTGCGCAGACTGCTGACATGGGTGTCGACCGTGCGACGTGACCAGGACTCGCCCCACACCTCGCGCATGATGGACTCCCGCGAGATCACCTGCCCCGGGGCGCTGGCCAGCAGGGCGAGCAGATCGAACTCCTTGCGGGTGACCGGCACCGGCCGGCCGCCCATCTCGACCTCGCGCGAGTCGCTGTCGATCCGCAGGGGGCCGTGTTCGAGCACCGCCCCGCCGTCGGCGTCCGGGACGGTGTGCGGGGTGCGGCGCGCGCGGCGCATCACGGCGTCCAGCCGGGCCATGAGTTCGCGGATGCCGTAGGGCTTGATGACGTAGTCGTCGGCGCCGGCCTGGAGGGCGAGCACACAGTCGAGTTCGGAGGCGCGCGAGGTGACGGTGATGACGGGGATGTCGCCGGCCACCCGGATCTCGCGGCAGACCTCGAGGCCGTCCAGATCAGGCAGGTCGAGGTCGAGCAGAACGAGGTCGGCGGTCTCGAACCAGGCCAGTGCCTCGACGCCGGAATCGACGGCGTCGACATGATGGCCGTGTCGCTCGAGTGCCTCGGTGAGGTTCGCACGGTCGGCCCTGCTGCCTTCGACGACCAGGATCCGCCAGGTGTCCGCGAGGTTCCGGACGGGCGCCGGCGGTGAGGTCGTCGCACCGGTTCGGCCGCCGAAGGTCGCTCGGGCCGCCGTACGGTGCTCGGTGTCGTGGGTTTCGAGTATCTCTGGTCGAGAACTCACTTTCACTTGTGCTGATCGCATAAATGCCCACCCAACTCAGTCCGGCGGGTTGCCGGTCTTCCATATCAGGTCGAACGAAAGACGGGAAAGGCGCCAGCCCCGCTCGGTGTGCACCGCGTCGCCGGTGACACAGGTGCCCGACACATAGTGCGGTCGTATCTCGCCTTCCCGCTCGTGGTGCACATGCACGGACGTCATGTTGGCGCGGAGCCGCGCCCGGTCCCCGGAGACGCTCACGACCGACGGCGTGTTCAGATGGTGCGTTCCGGCCCACATGGCCAATGCTCGCCGGTGGTATTCGGCGAGTCCGTCGATGCCGGTGTGCCGACTGATCGGGAATTCGATGACAACGTCGTCGGAGAACAGCTCGGCGGCCCACTCGTCATCGAGTTTGTCGTAGTCGAGCCCGAGGACATAGCGATCGAGGAGTTCGCCTATTTCAGCTTTTGACCATCTCGCGTCCACGATTCCACCCTCCAGCTTCCCCCTTGGTCACGCAAGCACAACCGTAGCCATGTGAGTGGCTTCACCACGGATCGATTCCTTCACGAAACCACAGGGGTTCGTTAATTTTCCTTGACGTTCTGCGGACATCGAAAAACGAACGTCCCCAGCGGTACCGGGCCCGGGCACAGCCAGCGTACACGAGTCGAACTCACATCGGAATCAGAGTTGCTCTTTAATTCTTACGACTCCACATTCAGACTGACTCGCATGATCTGGACAGCCTCGGGGTGATCATGTGCGGAGGGGACAACGGGCAGGTCACGCAGCAGGCGGCGCAGCTTCCGGCTCTCCGCGCCGGCATCCGGGTGGGAGGAGCCGGCGAAGTGGACGGTGACGAGGTTCGGGTAGACCGTGGCGAGATCCCGCCTCCACACGTCGAGTACGTGTTCGGCGGCGGCGTCGAGATGGAAGACGAGGCGGCCGTGTCCGTCGCGGTGGCGCAGTTCGAGCCGGCCGGGCGTGCCGCGGACGAGACGCAGACCGGGGGCGAGCCGGTGGACCAGGTAGCCGAGGAGGATCGACTCCGCCTCCAGGTGCAGACAGGCCGGGCCCGCCGACGCCGCGCGGATGCCGAGGACCCCCTCGTCCAGGGGCTCGACGTCCCGCGCGTACTCGGTGAGCGCCTCCCCCATCCGCTGCTCGATGCTCAACTGCCCCGCGCACACCGCCTCCTCGGCGGTACGGCTCTGTTGTCCTGCCATCGGTCGCCTCACGCGTCTCGGCGTTTCCCTGTGCTGCTCTGCGTTGCTCTGCGTCTCTTCGGGGGCGGGCGTGCGGACCGGCCGGGCCGGCACCGCCGCCCGGTCCGGCCCGGCCGCTGCCGCTGTCAGCGGCTCTTCGCGTGGTGCGTCAGGACGCCTCCCATCCGTAGAAGCGGATCGCGTGTCCGCCGGGCGTCGGCTCCTGCGGGGCGAGGCGCGGCAGTTCCCGGAGCACATGGCCGAACCAGATGTCCGTCGCGGCCTTCTGCGCGATGTCCGCGTCGTCGCGACCGGCGTGGTCCTGGATGTGGATGCACAGGTCCTTGAAGACGAACAGCTGGCGCCGGCGGATGCCCATCAACTGCGCGGTGGCGTCGAAGTCCCGGAAGATCTCGGTGACTTCGGGAATCGCGTCGGCCTCCATCCGGGCGAGGGTGACCGTCGTCTCCGTCGGCCCCGGCCTCCCCTCCGGCTCCCCCTCCCAGGCGTAGAAGCAGGAAGCCGCGGAGTCGGCCGGGGAGTTCCACGTCTCGGGCTCGTACGGCGTCACGAACGGCTGGAGGTCGGCCGAGAGCCTGGCCATGCGCGGGTCGGACTTGACCTTCTCCAGCGCGGCCTGGTCGGACTTCTCGACGAAGTCGTACAGGTGGACCTGGACACCATGGTGAATGAACAACTGCCGGCGGTGCAGTCCGATCAGCCCCGGGATCTCCGTGCTGTCGAACTCCGCGAACAGCTTCGACACCTCGGGGATCGCGTCCCGGTCCATCTTCGAGACGGTAACCATGCTGCGCATGTGCATCACTTCCTCGTGGGAGAGTCTCGATGTGCGGTGCGTTCGGTGACGCTGCTGCCGGCTAGGCGACCGATGCGGTCTCCGACTTGGGCAGCTTGGTCGTGGATTCCGCCGGGCGGCTCTTGGTGGCGACCGCCGAGAGCAGCAGGCCGACGACCGCGATGGCGGCGCAGACGACCAGCAGCAGGTCCATGCCGCTGAGGAACGCCGTCTGGACGTCGTGGAGCATCGAGTGGTCGCCGAGTTTGTCGGCCACGGCCACTCCTGAGCCGACGCCGTCGGAGATCGGCTCACGGTCGAGCGGGCCGAGTTCGGAGTGGTACCGGGTGGACAGCACGGTGCCGAGCACGGCCACGCCGGTGGTGCCGGCGGCCTGGCGCAGCGCCGACAGCAGGGCCGATCCGGCGCCGGCCCGCTCGGGGGTGAGCGCGCCCACGGCCAGGGACATGGAGGTGGGCAGCACCAGCCCGATACCGAGGCCAACGATGACCATCCAGGTGGCGACGAAGCCGTACGAGGTGTCGATGTCGGTCATCGCGCCGAGCCCCATGCCGAGCGCGAGGGCCCCGAAGCCGAGCATCAGCGTCAGCTTGAGACCGATCTTGTCGCTCAGGCCCTCCAGGAAGTTGGAGGCCACCAGCAGACCGCCGATCATCGGCAGCATCCGCAGACCGCTGCCGAGCGAGTCGACGCCGAGCACCGACTGGAAGTACAGCGGGATGGTGAAGAACAGCCCGAACATCGCGAAGGCGTTGATCAGCTGGAAGAACGTCCCCATGCGGAATCCGCGGTCGCCGAAGAGGCTGAGGTCGGCGAGGGCGTGTTCCCGGGTGCGCTCCCAGGCGACGAAGCCGATGATCAGCAGCAGGCCCGCGCCGAAGGTCGCCCAGGCGATGCCGTCGCCCCAGCCCTCGTCGCCGAAGCGGATCAGGCCGTAGGTCAGTCCGACCAGCCCGGCCGCCGAGAGCAGCACGCTGACCGGGTCGATGGGCCGGCGGGTCTGGCTGCGCGTCTCGGGCACCAGCAGGCCCACCGCGGTCGCCCCGATGATGACCGTCGGGATGTTCACCAGGAACACCGAGCCCCACCAGAAGTGGTCGAGCAGCAGTCCGCCGACGATCGGGCCGAGCGGCATGCCGAGGGTCACCGCGGTGATCCACACGGTGGTGGCGCGACCGCGCTCCGCCGGGTCCGGGAAGAGCACCGGGATCATCCCCATCGACAGGGACATCAGCACCGACGCCGCGATCCCGAGCAGCACCCGCGCCATGATCAGCTCGCTCGACGACGAGGCGAACGCGCACCAGATCGAGGCGCCGCCGAACAGGACCAGCGCCCCGAACACGAACTTCTTCCGGCCGAACCGGTCCCCGAGCGCACCGGCGGGCAGCATCACGCCCGCCAGCGTCAGCGTGTACGCCGTGCTGAACCACTGCAGCGCCGCGGTGCCGGCGTGCAGATCACGGGCGAGCGTGGGCAGGGCGATGTTGAGCACCGTCATGTCGAGCCCCACGGTCAGCATCGCGAGTGCGAGTGCGCCGAGGGCCAGCCAACGACGCGTTGCGGTGACTTCCATGAGCTCCCCTCAAATTTTCGAAGTAACTACGAGTTCAGAGTAGATACGAGATTCCTGAGCGTGTCAATACCGATGCACTCAGCTTCCGTACTCACTCGCGGATACGCCTGACAAAGCGACGACTTCGCAGTTCAGAGGGGGTGCGATGGGGAAGTCGAGGCTCCCGAACGAAGGCGTGGCGAGCCTCGACAAACGGGGACAAAACACCCGCTAGGACCGCCGGAACGCGCCTCCGACCAGCCTCTTCTCGCCGACGATCACAGACAGACCGCGGCCCGGCCCTGTACGCTCACTCAGCGGATCGGCGCCCCTGATGCCGCGCCGAGGACGACGGTCGTTGCGAGAGGGTGCCGGAGTGGCGGGACTGCGAGAACGGAAGAAGGCGCAGACGCGCAAGCGCCTGGCGGACACCGCGTTCACCCTGTTCCGCGAGCGCGGATTCGAGAACGTGACCGTCGCGGAGATCGCGGACGCCGCGGAAGTGGCGGTGAGCACGCTGTTCGCGTACTTCCCGTGCAAGGAGGCGCTGGTCTTCGACGCCGAGGACGAGTACGAACGCGCGCTGACGGCGGCGGTCCGCGACCGCGCGCCCGGGACGTCGATGCTGGACGCGCTGGAGGCACATCTGGTGCCCGCGGCACAGCCCGCACCCGACGGCCCGTCCGGCGAGGACTTCGTCGAACTGGTCAAGTCCACACCGGCGTTGCTGGAGTACGCCGGCCGGGTGCGGCGGCACTGGGAGGCGAGCCTCGCCGCCACCCTCGCCGAGGAGGCCGGGCTCCCGGAGAACGACCTCCTCGCGACGACGCTCGCCCGTTTCGTGCTGGAGGCCAACTTCCTCGCCACGTACGGCGATCACTCGCCGGAGGACCTGAAGGCCGTCTTCGACCGGCTGCGCCACGGCTGGGCGGACTTCGGCACCAGCACGGGGCAGCCGGTGCGGGGATCAGGCCTTGGCCATCATGAATCCGACGCCCCGAACCGAGACGATCAGGCCACGGTCACCCAGCTTTGACCGAAGATTGCTGATATGCGTGTCGACGGTGCGCTGGGACCAGGAACTCCCCCACACCGCACTGACGATCTCCTCGCGTGAGATCACCTTTCCGGGATTTCGCGCAAGGAGCAGAAGCAATTCGAATTCCTTGCGGGTCAGCCGCGGAGAACGCCCGCCGTATTTCACTTCCCGCTTCTGCACGTCGATGCTCAGCCGCCCCCTTTCCAGCAGAGGGGGCGCCTGCCTGCACGACGAGGCCCGCCGCATGACGGCGCCGATCCGTGCCATGAGTTCGCGCAGGCCGTACGGCTGCGCCAGATAGTCGTCGCCGCCGGCCCGCAGGGCCAGCACGGTGTCCAGTTCCGAGGCGGCGGAGCCGATGAAGATGACGGGTGTGTCCGTGGTGGCCCGGAGCAGGCGGCACACATGCAGGCCGTCCAGGTCCCGCAGCTTCATGCCGAGCAGGACGAGGTCGTGCTCGCCGGCGCGGTCCAGTGCCTCCTGGCCGGTTTCCACGGCCACGACGTCCTGTCCGCTCCGGGACAGGTCGGCCACGAGGATCTCCCTGCTCGTCGCATCGCTCTCCACGACGAGGATCGTCCACGGGCCCACCTCCCCGGACTTCTGCTCCGGCAGCGCGGACGACACCGCTAAAGGCGAGCCCATAGAAATCTCCCCCAAAATCTCCGCAGGTCTGACTCGATAAGCCTAGCCTCACATGAGGGCGCACCTGCTTCAACGGCTTTCCCGGCCGCTCACAGAAAGCGCAACACCGCCTTGACGGCCCCCTCCCCGCAACAAAGAGCAGCCCAAGGGCGGTTAAAGAAACGATTTAGAGGACAAAGGGCAGGGAAAGCAGGGGAAATTTTCCGGACACCCCGATTCCGGAAGGGCGGAACATGAAAAGGAATGCGCCCGGAGTCGCCCGGGCGCGAAAACGGGGCCGCCCCCCGAAGGGGCCGACCCCGCACCGTCGTACCGTCGCTACACGTTGAACCGGAACTCCACGACATCCCCGTCCTGCATGACGTACTCCTTGCCCTCCATCCGCGCCTTGCCCTTGGCGCGGGCCTCGGCGACCGAGCCGGTCTCGACGAGGTCGTCGAAGGAGATGACCTCCGCCTTGATGAAGCCCTTCTGGAAGTCGGTGTGGATCACGCCGGCCGCCTCGGGGGCCGTGGCGCCCTTCTTGATGGTCCAGGCGCGGGATTCCTTGGGGCCGGCCGTCAGGTAGGTCTGCAGGCCGAGGGTGTTGAAGCCGACGCGGGCGAGGGTGGCCAGGCCCGGCTCCTCGGCGCCCACCGACTCCAGGAGCTCCAGCGCGTCCTCCTCGTCGAGCTCGGCGAGGTCCGCCTCCAGCTTGGCGTTGAGGAAGATCGCCTCGGCGGGGGCGACCAGGGCGCGCTGCTCGTCCTTGAAGGAGTCGTCGGTCAGCTCGTCCTCGTCGACGTTGAAGACGTAGAGGAAGGGCTTGGTGGTGAGCAGGTGCAGGTCGTGCAGGAGCTCGGCGCGCTCGCTGCCCTGGACCAGGCCCTGCGAGAAGAGCGTGTCGCCCTTCTCCAGGATCTCCTTGGCCGCCTCGACCGCCGCCACCTTCGGCGCCACGTCCTTCTTGATCCGCGACTCCTTCTGCAGGCGCGGCAGGACCTTCTCGATGGTCTGGAGGTCCGCGAGGATCAGCTCGGTGTTGATCGTCTCGATGTCGTCCTTGGGCGAGACCTTGCCGTCGACATGCACGACGTTCTCGTCCTTGAAGGCGCGGATGACCTGGCAGATCGCGTCCGACTCACGGATGTTCGCGAGGAACTTGTTGCCCAGGCCCTCCCCCTCGGAGGCGCCGCGCACGATGCCCGCGATGTCGACGAAGTCGACCGTCGCCGGGAGGATGCGCTGGGAGGAGAAGATCTCGGCCAGTTTCGTCAGACGCGCGTCCGGGACGCCCACGACGCCGACGTTGGGCTCGATCGTGGCGAACGGGTAGTTGGCCGCGAGCACGTCGTTCTTGGTCAGGGCGTTGAACAGGGTCGACTTGCCGACATTCGGCAGACCGACGATTCCGATCGTGAGCGACACGTTGCGACTTCCCGTACGTGAGGAGGGGTGAAGGAGAGCTGGGGCCTGCCCTGGCGGGCCGATCCACCAGTCTACGGCGTGCACGGCCCCGCCCCGGCGACGAGTCGAACGCTTGGCCAAGGTCCGCCCCTCGGCGTGTCTGAGGCGGGATTCTGCACATAAACCGACCTAAGTTGGTCCGGTGGAGCAACACAGGACGCGACCCCCGCACATCCGAGCGCGCCGCGAGAGGCCTTCCCTGCCCCCGCAGGCGGCCCGCGGCGGGCGCCGTCCTGCCGCGGCGGCGCCCGTACGACGCCCGGCCCCACCGGTGGTCCAGGCGGTCCGCCGCTTCCCCAACCCACGGCTCACCGGACTCGGCGGCGGCCTGTTCTGCATGGCGGCCATGCTCGCGCTCGGCGCCCTGAACGCACTGCTGTTCGGCTCGTCGCTGACGGCGTACGGGGTGCTGTTCCTGCCGGTGTGCGTGCTGACGGCCGTCTGGGTCCGGCGCGGCGATCTCGCGACCGCGCCCGTGGTGGTGCCGATCGCCTTCGCGGCCGGCCTGGTGCCGGTCACCGACGGGGAGGGGTTCGGGGGCCGCCTGATGGGCCTGGTGACCGCCCTCGCCACCCAGGCCGGGTGGCTGTACGGGGGGACGCTGATCGCCGGTCTCATCGTGACCGTACGGAAGGTCCGCCTGATGGCCCGTCGGCGTCAGGCGAACCGCCGCCCCGGCTGAGCTACCGCTTCGCCGCCCGCATCGCCGCTCCCACGATCCCCGCGTTGTTCTGCAACTGCGCCGGGACGATCTCCGCCTTGATGCCCTCGATGTGCGGCAGGAACTTGTCCGCCTTGCGGCTGACGCCGCCGCCGATGACGAACAGCTCCGGCGAGAACAGCATCTCGACATGGGCGAGGTACTTCTGGACCCGGTGGGCCCAGTGCTCCCAGGTCAGCTCGCCGTCCTCCCTGGCCTTGCTGGAGGCACGCTTCTCGGCGTCGTGGCCGTGCAGTTCGAGGTGGCCCAGCTCGGTGTTGGGGACGAGGACACCGTCGACGAAGAGCGCGCTGCCGATGCCGGTGCCGAAGGTCAGCAGGATGACGGTGCCGTGACGGCCGTGACCGGCGCCGAACTCCATCTCGGCGACGCCCGCCGCGTCCGCGTCGTTGACCACCGTCACCGGCAGACCGCCGAGCCGCTCGCTGAACAGCGCACGCGCGTCGGTGTCGATCCAGCTCTTGTCGACATTGGCCGCCGTACGGATCGTGGCACCGCCGGTGACCACGCCCGGGAAGGTCAGCCCGACCGGTCCCGTCCACCCGAAGTGGTCGACGACCTCCTTCACACCGTCCGCCACCGAGTCCGGAGTCGCCGGGTGCGGGGTGAGCACCTTGTGGCGCTCCTGGGCGAGGTCGCCCCTCGCCAGGTCCACAGGGGCGCCCTTGATCCCAGAACCGCCGATGTCCACGCCGAAGATCTGCATGGCCCTACGTTACGACGGACGACTGACGGTCACTCCCCGGAGGTGCCCTTGCGCTCCGCGACCAGGGCCGCGGCCTCCTCGCGCAGATCGCGGCGCAGCTCCTTGGGCAGCGAGAAGGTGATGGACTCCTCGGCCGCCTTCACCAGCTCGACGTCGCCGTAACCGCGCTCGGCGAGGAACTCCAGGACCTCTTCGACCAGCACCTCGGGCACGGACGCGCCGGACGTGACGCCGACCGTGGTCACGCCCTCCAGCCAGGCCTCGTCGATCTCGCTCGCGAAGTCGACGAGGTAGGCCTCGCGGGAGCCCGCCAGCTTGGCGACCTCCACCAGGCGCTTGGAGTTGGAGGAGTTGCGGGAGCCGACCACGATGACCAGCTCGGCCTCGGCGCCCATCTGCTTCACCGCGAGCTGACGGTTCTGCGTGGCGTAGCAGATGTCGTCGCTGGGCGGGGAGATGAGCTGCGGGAACTTCTCCTTGAGCGCGTCGACGGTCTCCATCGTCTCGTCGACGGACAGGGTCGTCTGGGACAGCCAGACCACCTTCGACTCGTCGCGGACCTCGACCTTGGCGACGTCGGCGGGGCCGTCGACGAGCTGGATGTGGTCGGGGGCCTCGCCGGACGTGCCGATGACCTCTTCGTGACCCTCGTGTCCGATCAGGAGGATGTCGTAGTCCTCGCCCGCGAAGCGGACGGCTTCCTTGTGGACCTTGGTGACCAGGGGGCAGGTGGCGTCGATGGTGGCGAGCTTGCCGCGCGCGGCCTCCTCGTGGACGGCGGGGGCGACGCCGTGCGCCGAGAACATGACGATGTTCCCGGGCGGCACCTCCTCCGTGCGCTCGACGAAGATGGCGCCCTTCCTCTCCAGGGTCTGCACGACGTACTTGTTGTGGACGATCTCGTGCCGGACGTACACCGGAGCGCCGTACTGCTCCAGGGCTTTCTCGACGGCGATCACGGCGCGGTCCACGCCCGCGCAGTAGCCCCGGGGGGCGGCGAGCAGGACACGGCGGCCAGGCGAAGCAGTCATGCGTCCCATCGTAAGGCCGCGCTCGAGCGGTCCTTGAGCGTGCCTGCGGCGAGACTGGCCGGGAAGTGTGAAGGACGGGGAAGGCGCGACGACTGGCGACCGGCGGAGGCATCGATGTCCGAGACCGACACGGCGAACCGAGCGCCCGACACGGGCCACGACCTGCGACGCAGTCTTGGCTTCCGGGATCTGGTGGTCTACGGGCTGCTCTTCATCGCCCCCATGGCGCCCGTCGGCGTGTTCGGCACGCTGGACGCCAAGTCGCACGGCGCGGTCGCGCTCGTCTATGTCGTGGCCACGGTGGCGATGGCGTTCACCGCTTTCAGCTACGCGCAGATGGTGCGGGTGGTCCCCCGCGCGGGCTCGGTGTACGCCTACGCGCGCGTGGCGCTCGGCAAGGACGCGGGGTTCGTCGCCGGGTGGATGGCGATGCTGGACTACCTCCTCATCCCGGCGGTGGCCTATCTGTTCTCCGGGATCGCGATGAACGCGCTGGTCCCGGAGGTGTCGCGGTGGGTGTGGACGGCCCTCGCGGTCGTCGTCACGACCCTGCTGAATCTGTGGGGCGTACGGGCGGCGGCCCGGGTCGGGTTCCTGGTGCTGGCGATGGAGATCGTGGTCCTGCTGGTGTTCGTGGTCTCCGCGGTCGTGGTCCTCGCGCGTGACGGCGCGGAACGCGGCTGGCTGTCGCCGCTGTCGGGGGACGGCACGCAGGGGGCGTTCGCGCTGACGGCGGTGATCGGGGCGGTGTCGGTGGCGGTCCTCTCCTATCTGGGCTTCGACGCGATCGCGTCCTTCGCCGAGGAGGTCACCGGCGGCTCGGAGAAGGTGGCGCGGGCCGTGCTGTTCTGCCTGGCCTTGGCGGGTGTGCTGTTCGTGGCGCAGACGTATCTGGTGGCGCTCCTGGAGCCGGTCACGTCCGCCGAGCTGGCCGCCGACCCGGGCAAGCAGGGCTCCGCCTTCTACGACGCCGTCGACGTGTCGGTCGGCACCTGGCTGCACGACCTGGTGGCCGTCAGCAAGGCCATCGGCGCGGCGTTCGCGGCGCTGGCGGGACAGGCCGCGGCGGGGCGGCTGCTGTTCGCGATGGGCCGGGACCGGCGTCTGCCGAAGGCCCTGGCCAAGACGGACTCGGGCGTGCCACGGGTGGCGCTGCTGGTCGCGGCCGTGATCACGCTGGTCGCGGCCGTGTGGGCGGCCCGGCGGGACGACGGCATGGACCATCTCGTGTCGGTGGTCGACATCGGCGCGCTGACGGCGTTCACGCTGCTGCACGCGAGCGTGGTCAGCTGGTTCGCGGTACGGCGGGCCGGGGGCCCGGTGAGCTGGTGGCGGCATGTGGCGATGCCGGTGGCGGGCGCGGCGATCACGATCGCGGTGATCGTGGAGGCGTCGGAGGCGGCGCAGGTGGTGGGGGCGGTGTGGTTCGTGGTGGGGGTGGCGGTGCTGGTCGGGCAGCGGGGGCGGGTGGGTGTCGACGGGTGAGGCCCTCACGCTGCCCTGGGGACCTTCCTCAGGCCTGGTGAGGACCCCTGCGGCGACGCCGTGCCCATACGGTCCGCTTTCCGGCCTCGGCGCGCCGCATCGATGTCGGTGCCTGCGGTTACGCTCACCGGCATGGCTGTGAACACGTCCGCGGAATCCCCCATCCCCGTCGGTGAGGTGTCGCGGCTCATCGGGGGCTGGATCGACCGGCTCGGGGCCGTGTGGGTGGAGGGCCAGATCACCCAGCTCTCCCGCCGCCCCGGCGCCGGCGTCGTCTTCCTGACGCTGCGCGACCCCTCGTACGACATCTCGGTGAGCGTCACCTGCTACCGGCAGGTGTTCGACGCGGTCGCCGACGTGGTGAGCGAGGGCGCGCGGGTCGTCGTGCTGGCGAAGCCGGAGTGGTACGCGCCGCGGGGGCAGCTGTCGCTGCGGGCCGCCGAGATAAGGCCCGTGGGCGTCGGTGAACTGCTCGCGCGTCTTGAGCAGTTGAAGAAGGCGCTGGCCGCGGAGGGGCTGTTCGCGGCCGAGCGGAAGAAGCCGCTGCCGTTCCTGCCGCAGCTCATCGGCCTGGTGTGCGGGCGGGCGTCGGCCGCCGAGCGGGACGTGCTGGAGAACGCGCGGCACCGCTGGCCCGCCGTCCGCTTCGAGGTGCGCAACGTGCCGGTGCAGGGTGTGCACGCGGTGCCGCAGGTCGTGCAGGCGGTCAAGGAGCTGGACGAGATCGACGCGGTGGACGTGATCATCGTCGCGCGGGGCGGCGGCAGCGTCGAGGATCTGCTGCCGTTCTCCGACGAGCAGCTCGTCAGGACCGTCGCCGACTGCCGCACCCCGGTCGTCTCCGCGATCGGGCACGAGCCGGACACCCCGCTCCTCGACTACGTCGCCGACCTGCGCGCCTCCACGCCCACCGACGCCGCCAAGAAGGTCGTACCGGACGTGGGCGAGGAGTTCGAGCGGGTGCGGATGCTGCGGGACCGCGCGCGGCGGTGTGTGGAGGGGTTCATCGAGCGGGAGGAGCGCGGGCTGGCGCACGCGCTGGCCCGGCCGGCGATAGAGGACCCGCACCGCATGATCGACGAGCGCGCCGACCAGGTGGCCTCCCTGGTCGACCGGACCCGGCGCTGTCTCGGGCACCACCTCGACCGTGCCGAGTCCGAGCTGACGCACACGCACGCGCGCGTGGTCGCCCTGTCGCCCGCGGCGACCCTGAAGCGCGGGTACGCGGTCCTGCAGAAGGCCGACGGCCATGTCGTGCGCGACCCGGAGGAGGTCACCGGCGACGAGGTGCTGCGGGCGCGGGTGTCCGAGGGTGAGTTCAGTGTCCGAGTCGACTCTTAGGGTGGGCGCATGACCAGCAGCAAGGTGGATGAGGCGCTCGGCTACGAGCAGGCGCGCGACGAGCTGATCGACGTCGTACGACGGCTGGAGGCGGGCGGTACGACGCTGGAGGAGTCCCTCGCGCTCTGGGAGCGGGGCGAGGAGCTGGCCAAGGTGTGCCGGCGCTGGCTGGAGGGGGCGCGAGCGCGGCTGGACGCGGCGCTGGCGGAGGAAGAGGAGGCCGAGGACCAGGAAGCCGGCGAGTAGTCGACAGACCGTTCACTGTGAAGCGGATCACTAGGCCCCGCTTTTGGTTGAACCTTGAAATTTACTGGCGTACGGTCATGCCTGTCAGCCGAAACGGACCGCGGTCCGGTAACGGACCCAGGCTACAGCCGAGGAAGCCCCCGTATGTCTCTCGTTCTTGACCCCGCCGCCCAGGACCTGCTGTTCCGCGAGGCCCACACCGCGAACGCCTTCACCGACGAGCCGGTGACGGACGAGCAGGTCCAGGCGATCTACGACCTGGTCAAGTTCGGCCCGACCGCCTTCAACCAGACCCCGCTGCGCATCACCCTGGTCCGCTCCGCCGAGGCCCGCGAGCGCCTGGTGCAGCACATGGCCGAGGGCAACCAGCCCAAGACGGCCACCGCCCCGCTGGTCGCGATCCTCTCCGCGGACAACGAGTTCCACGAGGAGCTGCCGACCCTGTTCCCGGCCTTCCCGCAGGCCAAGGACCTCTTCTTCAGCGAGCGCCCGGCCCGTGAGTCCGCCGCCCGCATGAACGCCGCCCTCCAGGCCGCGTACTTCATCGTCGGCGTCCGCGCCGCCGGTCTCGCCGCCGGCCCGATGACCGGCTTCGACCACGAGGGCGTCCGCAAGGAGTTCCTCGACGGCGACCACACCCCGCTGATGGTCGTCAACATCGGCAAGCCGGGCGAGAACGCCGCGTACCCGCGCTCGCCGCGCCTCGCCTACGACGACGTCGTCACGACGGTCTGACCCACCCGCGCATGAGGAAGGCCCCCGGCATGTGATGCCGGGGGCCTTCCTCATGCGCGTCCGGTCACTTGTCCTTGAGCGCCTTCGCCAGCTGCGCCAGCTGGTCGTAGCCGCCGGTGCCGGCCAGGACGGTCGTCGCGTCGTCACCCTCGTGCACGAGCGCGTCGTAGCGGCCGCCGTCGTAGCGGGTCCAGGTGCGGCCGCCGATCTCCGCGGTGGTCTTCGTCTCCTCGCCGCCCTGGCTGGCGGTGTCGATGAACTCGTCCGGCTTCTTCGTCGCCGACTGCTCGATCTGGGCGTACTCACCGCCCGGAGTGGAGAAGCCCAGGTGCCAGGACTCGTCGTCGGCGCCGTCGTACCGGACGGAGGTCGCCTTCCAGTCCGCGGACAGACCCTCCGGCGCGAGCACCGGGTACGAGGCCGCGCGACGCGCCGTGAGCAGCTCGACGCGGTAGTCGACCCGCTTCACCTCGGGATCGGAGTCGTCGTGCGGGATGAACAGGTAGATGACCCCTGCCATGAGACCGATCAGGCCCAGGGAGAGCACCATGTCCCGGACCGTCTTCTGCTTGCCGCTTCTGCCGTTCGAACCTGCCACGCCCCCTATCGTCGCAGGTGCCCGGCCCGCTCATCCGTGGGGTCCCCTGCTCATTTTGTCGGACTGACGATAGAGTCGAGGATCGAACCCTCATCCGGCCGTCGTCGTATCAGAAAGGTGCGCCTCGATGACCGAGCATCATCATCTGCCGTCCGAGCTCGAAGTCCCCAGTGAAGCCCCCGACCGCAACCTCGCCCTGGAACTCGTCCGGGTGACCGAAGCCGCCGCCATGGCCGCGGGCCGCTGGGTCGGGCGCGGCGACAAGAACGGCGCCGACGGCGTCGCGGTGCGCGCCATGCGGACCCTCGTCTCCACCGTGTCGATGAACGGCGTGGTCGTCATCGGTGAGGGCGAGAAGGACGAGGCGCCGATGCTCTTCAACGGCGAGCGGGTCGGTGACGGCACCGGTCCCGAGTGCGACATCGCCGTCGACCCGATCGACGGTACGACGCTGGCGGCCAAGGGCATGCCGAACGCGATCTCCGTGCTGGCCGCGGCCGACCGGGGGTCGATGTTCGACCCGTCCGCCGTGTTCTACATGGACAAGCTCGTCACCGGTCCCGAGGCCGCCGACTTCGTCGACATCAACGCGCCGGTGTCCGTGAACATCCGGCGGGTCGCCAAGGCGAAGCGGTCCACGCCGGAGGACGTGACGGTGGTCATCCTCGACCGGCCGCGGCACGAGGGGATCATCAAGGAGATCCGCGAGGCCGGCGCGCGGATCAAGCTGATCTCCGACGGTGACGTGGCGGGCTCCATCTACGCGCTCCGCGAGGGCACCGGCGTCGACATGCTGCTGGGCATCGGCGGCACGCCCGAGGGGATCATCTCGGCCTGCGCGGTGAAGTGCCTCGGGGGCACGATCCAGGGCAAGTTGTGGCCGAAGGACGACGAGGAGCGGGCCCGGGCGGTCGACGCCGGGCACGATCTCGACCGGGTGCTGATGACCGACGACCTGGTCGCCGGGGACAACGTGTTCTTCGTCGCCACCGGGATCACGGACGGGGAGTTGCTGCGGGGTGTGCGGTACCGGTCGGAGACCGCCACGACCGACTCGATCGTGATGCGGTCGAAGTCGGGGACGGTGCGCAGGATCGACTCGGAGCACCGGTTGAGCAAGCTGCGGGCTTACAGCGCGATCGACTTTGACCGGGCGAAGTAGGCAGACACACCAAGGGCCTTGCGGGCCCCGGTGATCACAAAGGGCGCCCCCGGTGCGGTGGGGGCGCCCCTTGTCGTTGCTGTCTAGCCGGCCTGCGCTATGCGGTCCGCCGTCCTGGCCGCCTTCTTCAGTTCCATCTCGCGACGGCGGCGCCGGGCCAGGACCACTCGGCGTTCCGCGGCGGTCAGGCCGCCCCAGACGCCGTAGGGCTCGGGTTGCAGGAGGGCGTGCTCGCGGCACTCGACCATGACGGGACAGCGGGCGCAGACCCGCTTCGCGGCCTCTTCGCGGGAAAGCCGCGCCGCGGTGGGTTCTTTGGAGGGGGCGAAGAACAGGCCGGCCTCGTCGCGGCGGCACACCGCCTCGGTGTGCCATGGTGCGTCTTGGTCCCTGTCTCGCACTGGCACCCGCTGAGCCGGAACAACAGCTACCTGCAGGGACGAATGCGGCGGTTGCAGCACGGTCTACTCCTGACGACGGCTTCGCGAGCGAGAGACGATGCAGCAAGGCCTACCCGTTGTACGCGTGCCTATGCACTGAGTTCCGAACCGCTGGATTCCGGGTGGTGCCGCGCGGGACCCCGAGTGGGCTGTGAGCGGACTGTGGGTGGACCAACTCCCCTCGGGCGGCCCCGGATTCACAACCGTCAACGGTCCAGGTGTTTGCGCAAACTCCTGTCGACCTTGTGCTGGACGCGATCGAGAATGTCCGCGACGAGCCTGCCGCGCCGGGGCCTGCCCTCGATGTTCCCGAGGACGGCCCAGCCGTCCACGTAGACCACCGGGGCCTCGGGGTCGGCCGCGTCCAGCGTGTGCACCTCGAAGTTGCCGAGGACGCCGCCGCCGGTGCCGCGCAGCGACACGTTCTCCGGGACGCGGACCTCGATGCTGCCGAAGACCGAGATCGCCTTGACCACGACCTGCTGGTACTCGAAGAGGGCCTCGCTGAGGTCGATCTCGACGCTGCCGAAGATCGCGTACGCGTGGATACGGCGGCCCGCGCGCCAACGGCCCTTGCGGACGGCGGTGCTGAACACCGCCACCACGTTCTCGTCGGGGTCGACCGGGACGGCGCCCGCGGTCGGGCGGTTCGGGGCCACGGTGTACGTCGTCGCCGTCTCCCGGTGGGCGTGCGCGGCCGGCAGGTCCTGGATGAAGGCGTCCAGCTCGCCCACGGTCTTGGCGGCCAGCACACCCTCGACCCGCTCGGCGTGCTCGTCGGCGGTGAGGCGGCCCTCGGCGAGCGCCTCGCGCAGGATGTCCGCGACGCGGTCGCGGTCGGCGTCGGAGGCGCGCAGGTCGGCGGGGCGCGTGGCGGTGGCGGCGGACGGGGTCGGCTGCTGCAGGTCCTGCTTCTGAAGGTCCACGGCAGCAGCGTACCCAAACGCGATAGATCGCGACTAGGCCTGTGGGAAACCGGGCGCCTGTGGAAAACCGGGTGCCCGGCGAACTGAGCCTTACCTCACAAGCTTCCCGCCTCGGACAGGTTCTAGGCTGGTGAGGCCTGCCAACGGAGGCCGGCCGCCGTCGTCGAGTGAGGAATGGGCTGAGATGCCTGAGTTCGCGTACACCGATCTGCTCCCCATGGGAGAGGACACCACCCCCTACCGGCTGGTGACCTCCGAGGGTGTCTCCACCTTCGAGGCCGACGGGCGCACGTTCCTCAAGGTCGAGCCGGAGGCGCTGCGCAAGCTCGCCGAAGAGGCCATCCACGATATCCAGCACTATCTGCGCCCGGCCCACCTGGCCCAGCTGCGCCGGATCATCGACGACCCCGAGGCGTCGAGCAACGACAAGTTCGTGGCCCTCGACCTGCTGAAGAACGCGAACATCGCGGCGGCGGGCGTCCTGCCGATGTGCCAGGACACCGGTACGGCGATCGTGATGGGCAAGCGCGGCCAGAACGTCCTCACCGAGGGCGGTGACGAGGCGGCCCTGTCGAAGGGCATCTACGACGCCTACCTGAACCTGAACCTGCGCTACTCGCAGATGGCCCCGCTGACCATGTGGGACGAGAAGAACACGGGCTCGAACCTCCCGGCCCAGATCGAGCTGTACGCCACCGACGGCGGCGCCTACAAGTTCCTGTTCATGGCGAAGGGCGGCGGCAGCGCCAACAAGTCCTTCCTCTACCAGGAGACCAAGGCCGTCCTGAACGAGGCCTCCATGATGAAGTTCCTGGAGGAGAAGATCCGTTCGCTGGGTACGGCCGCCTGCCCGCCGTACCACCTGGCGATCGTGGTCGGCGGTACCAGCGCCGAGTACGCCCTGAAGACGGCGAAGTACGCCTCCGCGCACTACCTGGACGAGATCCCGGCCGAGGGCTCGGAGCTCGGACACGGCTTCCGGGACAAGGAGCTGGAGGAGAAGGTCTTCGAGCTGACGCAGAAGATCGGGATCGGAGCGCAGTTCGGCGGCAAGTACTTCTGCCACGACGTACGGGTGGTGCGCCTCCCCCGCCACGGCGCGTCCTGTCCGGTCGCCATCGCCGTCTCCTGCTCCGCCGACCGCCAGGCGGTCGCGAAGATCACGGCCGAGGGTGTCTTCCTGGAGCAGCTGGAGACGGACCCGGCGCGGTTCCTGCCGGAGACGACGGACGAGCACCTCGACGAGGCCGGCGACGTCGTCAAGATCGACCTGAACCAGCCGATGGAGTCGATCCTCGCCGAGCTGACGAAGTACCCGGTCAAGACCCGCCTGTCCCTCTCCGGCCCGCTCGTCGTCGCCCGTGACATCGCGCACGCCAAGATCAAGGAGCGGCTCGACGCGGGTGAGGAGATGCCGCAGTACCTGAAGGACCACCCGGTGTACTACGCGGGCCCGGCGAAGACGCCCGAGGGGTACGCCTCCGGTTCCTTCGGTCCGACGACGGCCGGCCGTATGGACTCCTACGTCGAGCAGTTCCAGGCGGCGGGCGGCTCGAAGGTCATGCTGGCCAAGGGCAACCGGTCCGCCCAGGTCACCAAGGCCTGCGACACCCACGGCGGCTTCTACCTCGGCTCCATCGGCGGCCCCGCCGCGCGCCTCGCCCAGGACTGCATCAAGAAGGTCGAGGTCGTCGAGTACGAGGAGCTCGGCATGGAGGCGGTCTGGAAGATCGAGGTCGAGGACTTCCCGGCGTTCATCGTGGTCGACGACAAGGGCAACGACTTCTTCCAGGACCCGGCGCCCGCACCGACGTTCACGACGATTCCGGTGCGGGGGCCTGGGCTGGCGTAGCACGCCGGGTCCACCCGGGGGTTTGTCGCCCCCGGGCGGCCCAACCCCGGAACAACCGCCCGCTCCCCCACGCTGTACCCGGCATGAGCGAATACCGCATCGAGCACGACTCCATGGGCGAGGTCCGCGTTCCCGTCGACGCCAAGTGGCGGGCGCAGACGCAGCGGGCCGTCGAGAACTTTCCCATCTCCGGGCAGCGGATCGAGCGGGCGCACATCGAGGCGCTCGCGCGGATCAAGGGGGCCGCCGCCAAGGTCAACGGGCGGCTGGGAGTGCTCGACAAGGACGTCGCCGAGGCGATCCAGGAGGCGGCCGAGGAGGTCGCCCGCGGGGACTGGGACGAGCATTTCCCCATCGATGTGTTCCAGACCGGGTCCGGCACCTCGTCCAACATGAACACCAACGAGGTCATCGCCACCCTCGCCACCGAGCGGCTGGGCCGGGACGTGCATCCCAACGACCACGTCAACGCCTCGCAGTCGTCCAACGACGTCTTCCCGTCCTCCATCCACATCGCCGCCACCGCCGCCGTCACCCGTGATCTCATCCCGGCCCTGGAGCATCTCGCCGGCTCCCTCGGGCGCAAGGCGGACGAGTTCGCCGACGTCGTGAAGTCCGGGCGGACCCACCTCATGGACGCCACGCCGGTGACCCTGGGGCAGGAGTTCGGCGGGTACGCCGCCCAGGTGCGGTACGGCGTGGAGCGGCTCTACGCGTCCCTTCCCCGGCTCGCCGAGCTGCCGCTGGGCGGGACCGCCGTCGGGACCGGCATCAACACGCCGCCCGGCTTCTCCGCCGCCGTCATCGAGGAGGTCGCCCAGGTCACCGGGCTGCCGCTGACCGAGGCCCGCGACCACTTCGAGGCGCAGGGCGCGCGGGACGGGATCGTCGAGACCAGCGGGCAGCTGCGGACCATCGCGGTCGGGCTGACGAAGATCGCCAATGATCTGCGGTGGATGGCCTCGGGGCCGCGGACCGGGCTCGCCGAGATCTCGCTCCCCGACCTTCAGCCGGGGTCCTCGATCATGCCGGGAAAGGTCAACCCCGTCATCCCGGAGGCCGTGCTCATGGTCTCCGCCCAGGTCGTAGGCAACGACGCCACCGTGGCCACGGCAGGCGCCGCCGGGAACTTCGAGCTCAACGTGATGCTGCCGGTCATCGCGAAGAACGTGCTCGAATCCATCAGGCTGCTCGCCAACGTCTCCCGGCTGCTCGCCGACCGGACCGTCGACGGGATCGTCGCGCACCGCGAACGCGCGCGTGAGTACGCCGAGTCGTCACCCTCCGTCGTCACCCCGCTCAACAAGTACATCGGGTACGAGGAGGCCGCCAAGGTCGCCAAGAAGGCGCTCGCGGAACGCAAGACCATTCGCCAAGTCGTCCTGGAGGGCGGGTACGTGGAACGCGGGAATCTCACCCTCGAACAGCTCGACGAGGCGCTGGATGTCCTGCGGATGACGCATCCGTAACAAGAAATGCCGCACCGGAGAACCGTGACGCGTGCCGCAGCGTCGTATGGCCATGGCACCTAATATCTGTGCATGGCAGAGGGTGGAGCGGTGAGAGCGGCGGAAGCGGGTACGGCGGCGTCCTTCTGGGAGCCCGGGAGTCAGATCCTGTGGCGCTACCGGGAGAACGGCGGCGAGCGCTTCCACATCGCACGCCCTGTGACCGTCGTACGGGACGACCCCGAGCTGCTCGCCGTGTGGATGGCGCCGGGGACCGAGTGCGTGAAGCCGGTGCTCGCCGACGGCACGCCCGTGCACGCGGAGCCGCTGGAGACGCGGTACACCAAGCCCCGTGCCGTCCAGCGCGACCGCTGGTTCGGCACGGGCGTGCTGAAGCTGGCGCGGCCCGGCGAGCCCTGGTCGGTGTGGCTGTTCTGGGAGCCGGGCTGGCAGTTCAAGAACTGGTATGTGAATCTTGAGACGCCGCTGACCCGTTGGGACGGCGGGGTGGACTCCGAGGACCACTTCCTGGACATCTCCGTGCACCCGGACCGCAGTTGGCACTGGCGTGACGAGGACGAGTTCGCGCAGGCCCAGCGGGACGGCCTGATGGACGCCGGACAGGCCGAACAGGTGCTGGCGGCGGGCCGGTCCGCGGTGGAGGTGATCCGCGCCTGGGGCCGGCCGTACGCCGACGGCTGGCAGCACTGGCGCCCGGATCCGTCGTGGGCCGTACCGTTGCTCCCGGATGACTGGGACCGTACGCCCGCGCACGTGTCCTCATGAGACCCTTGATGCGCCCCCGGGCAACAAACGTAGGATCGTCCTCCGCAAGAGCGCGCGGCGGCAACTACCGGAGCGCGCACTGAGCTTGACCATTCGTCACCGAGGGGCGGCAGGACGTGATCGAGGGGTACGACGGCAACACGGACGCGGTCGGACGGTCCGGCCGTGGCACAGGAACTGCCTCTGACCACGCGGGAATTCCGTTCCTGGGGCAGGTAATCCGGGTATCGGCATTTCTGCGGGACGAACTGCACGCGCGGCGCGCAGCCCCCAACGGACGGAATCGACACGCGTGACGGAGCAGCCCACCTCCTTCGAGCGCCCCCAGACGGGCGCCGACCCCGCGGACCCCCGCGGGGCGCTCCTGCGTGCCTCCACGCCCCCGTACAACGCCTTACCGGTACAAGCCCGCGCCGGTGAGACGCCCGCTCCCGGATCCGACATGACCACACCGCCGCCCGGCAGCGACCCCGAGCACTCCCAGCCCACGGTCGCCGCCGAGCCCGACACCCATCGACCGAGGCCCGTGTCCGAGCTGCCCGACGTGATCCCGGCCCAGACCGGGGGCGACTCCGCGTCCAGTGAGCGGCGTACCGGACAGGGCCAGCCGCCCGGCCGTCCGACGCCGATGCGACGGGACGGGGACCGGCTGCGCTTCGTGGGCGCGGCGACCCGGCGGATCGCCCGCGGCATCGACCTCGACGAGATCGTGATGGGGCTGTGCCGGGCGACCGTGCCGACGTTCTCCGACGCGATCCTGGTCTATCTGCGCGACCCGCTGCCGGTCGGCGACGAGCGGCCCACCGGCCCGCTGGTGCTGCGGCTGCGCCGCACGGACCGCATCCCGGAGGAGCGGGACACCGAGGGCGGTTTCGTCTCGCCCGCGCTCCAGCCGGAGCCGACGGAGCTGACCGAGCTGTCGGCCGTCACCGCCGAGCTGTGCGAGGTGCGGACGGGCGGTGCGCTCGCCGAGGTGCTGCGGGGCGTCCGCCCGGTCTTCACGGACTCTCCCGCGGCCCGCGCCGCACTGCCCGAACTGCTCGGCGAGGGCGGCGAGTTGATCGTGCCCGCCGGTCAGCGGGCGATCCTCGCCCCGCTGCGCGGCCGGCGCCGGGTGATCGGCGCCGCGCTGTTCCTGCGCCGCCCGGACCGCATCGCGTTCGAGCCGGACGACCTCCTGGTCGCCGCCCAGCTCGCCACGCACAGCGCGCTGGGCATCGACAAGGCGGTGCTGTACGGCCGTGAGGCCTACATCGCCGACGAACTCCAGCGCACGATGCTGCCGGAGACCCTCCCGCGCCCCACCGGCGTCCGGCTGGCCTCGCGCTATCTGCCGGCCGCCGAGACCGCGCGCGTGGGCGGCGACTGGTACGACGCCATCCCGCTGCCGGGCAGCCGCGTCGCGCTGGTCGTCGGTGACGTGATGGGTCACTCCATGACCTCGGCCGCGATCATGGGCCAGCTGCGCACCACCGCCCAGACGCTGGCCGGGCTCGATCTGCCCCCGCAGGAGGTGCTCCACCACCTCGACGAGCAGGCGCAGCGGCTCGGCACGGACCGGATGGCGACCTGCCTGTACGCCGTCTACGACCCGGTCTCGCACCGGATCACCATCGCCAACGCCGGGCATCCGCCGCCGGTCCTGCTCCACCTCGGTGGCCGGGCCGAGGTGCTGCGGGTGCCTCCGGGCGCCCCGATCGGTGTCGGCGGCGTCGACTTCGAGGCCGTGGAGCTGGACGCCCCGGCCGGAGCGACCCTGCTCCTGTACACGGACGGGCTCGTCGAGTCCCGGCTGCGGGACGTGTGGACCGGTATAGAGCAGTTGCGGGAGAAGCTCGCCGCGACCGCTCAGCTGACCGGCCCCGACCATCCGCCGCCGCTGGAGGCCCTCTGCGACGAGGTGCTCGACATGCTCGGCCCCGGCGACCGGGACGACGACATCGCGCTGCTCGCCGCCCGCTTCGACGGGATCGCGCCCAGCGACGTGGCGTACTGGTTCCTGGAGCCGGAGGACGCGGCACCCGGCCGCGCCCGGCGACTGGCCCGGCGGGCCTTGTCGCGCTGGGGCCTGGAGGAGATGAGCGACTCGGTGGAGCTGCTGGTCAGCGAGGTCGTCACCAACGCGGTGCGCTACACCTCACGACCGGTGACGCTGCGGCTGCTGCGGACCGATGTGCTGCGCTGCGAAGTGGGCGACGACGTGCCCCAGTTGCCCCGGCTGCGCCAGGCGCGGGCCACGGACGAGGGCGGCCGCGGCCTGTACCTCGTCAACCGGCTGGCGCGCCGGTGGGGGGCGACCCGGCTGAGCACCGGGAAGGTCGTCTGGTTCGAGCTGAACCGGGGCGGCTAGGCCGCCCAGTGCCTCGCAGGCGGAGAAGGGCGTCCGGTGGAGACCGGGCGCCCTTCTCCGCGTGGGTCACGAGGTGCCGCGGTCCACGTCACGGGCACGCTTCGGCCACGTACAGACGCACGTCCGCCGACCGGTCGAACTCCGTGCCCGCCGCGGGTCTCTGTGTGCACACCCGCCATTTCGCCAGCGGTTCGGGAGCGGTGACCTGCGTCTCGGGATCGTCCGCCTTGAACACCTTTACCCGATCCGGGCGATAACCGGCCACGAGTGCGTCCACCAGGGATGTGTCGACCCGATGTCCGGTGAGGTCGGGAAACTCCGGAGCCGCCGCTTTCGCCCCCAGTTTCTCCGGGCATTTCTCTGCTTTGGGTACCGCATAAAGGTCCACGGCCTGAAGTTTGGGAACCTCTTTCCGGAAGCAGGCAATATATTCGTCAACCTGACCATGGTAGACATATCGCCCCAGGGCCGTCGCGTCCTTGAGGGCGAAACCCTTACCGGCATCGGCCACATCTTTCATCGCGGTGAGCAGCTTCTCCCTGGAAGGCTCCTGACGGACCTCTTGAGCTGCGCTTTCCTCAGCACCGCCGACCGGGTCGCCTTTGTCATTCTGTCCACAACCGGATATCGACGCCGAAAACGCTACGGCCAGCACGACGAGAACCGCTCCCCGCAATATCTTCATGCCGGCCACAATTACACGGAATACTTCCCTCCGCAATCATTCGCCGGTTATCGTCCGAACGGTTATCCGAACACAAGAGGGGGAACACTTATGAAATCACTTGCGCGTATTGCGGTCGTCGGTGCCATGGCGGCGGCGATCGCGACCACCACTGTCACCGCGGCCGTCGCCGAGGACGCGACCGTCTACAGCATCGGCAACCGAGGCGCCAAGGTGGACTGGGTGGCGTACGGCGACGACATGTACATCACCGACGAAGTAGCCGACGGGCACTCGGCGGTCGGCACGTACCAGTGGGGCGAAACCCAGTACTTCTACTGGAACAGCAACGGCAAGGGGACCACGCGCTATGTGAATCTCAACCTCACGGAACACGCCTACTTCGCTTTCGGCGCCATCCTGGGTGATTGGCAGGGCACCCCCACCGGCGGTCTCCTCTGGAACACCCTCAACACCAAGGACGTCTGGACCACCTGAGACCGCAAGGCGCCGACCGTGTTCATCGACGGCTGGGCGCATGCGAAGGAGCGCCCGACTCCGTCGGGCGCTCCTTCTTGTTACTGCAAGCCCCCCGGGTCCACCGGATCCGAGTCGTCCACCGGCGGCTTCGTCGTCGGCGTCTGGGTGGGTGTCTGGGTCGGCGTCTGGGTGGGGGTCTGGGTCGGCGTCTGCGTCGGGGCCTGAGTCGTCGGGGCCTCGGTGGTCGGTTCCTGGGTCGTCGGCTCCTCCGTCGGCGTCTGCGTCGCCGTCTGGCTGGGCGTCTGCGTCGGGGTGTACGACGGCTCGACCGCCGCGCCCTGATCGGTGTCCAGGTCGAACTCCGCGGACGTGGACGTCACGCCGAACATGTACGCCGCCCAGATCTTGGCCGGGAAGCCACCGCCGTTGACGCGGTCGAAGCCGCCGGCGCCGTACATCTTGGCCTGTCCCGGCTTGGCGTGGTTCTCACCGAACAGGCCGACCGAGGTGACCAGGTCGGGGGTGTAGCCGGTGAACCAGGCCGACTTGTTGTCGTCGGACGTACCCGTCTTGCCCGCGACCTCCTGGCCGTCGCGCAGCGGGTTGTCGCGGACGGACGTCTTGGCCGTACCGTCGTCGACCACGCCGGTCAGCACCGAGGTCACCGTGTCCGCGGTCTCGCGGCTGATGACCTGCTCGCCGATCGGGTCCGGCATCTTGACCTCGCTGCCGTTGCGCTCGGCCGACTTGATGATGGTCGGGGTGACCTTCTTGCCGTGGTTGTCGAGGGTGGCGTAGACGCTGGCCATCTGGATCGGGCTCGCACCCATGGTGCCGAGGGTGTAGGCGGGCAGCGCCTTCAGGTCGCCGGTGTCCATGCCGAGCTTGTCGGCGGTGTCCAGGACCTTCTTCATGCCGACGTCGACGCCCAGCTGCGCGAAGACGGAGTTGATGGACTTGTTCATCGCCGTCTGGACGGTGACGGGGCCGTAGTCGGTGTCGTCCTCGTTCTCCGGGGCGAAGGCGATGTCGCTGCCCTTGACGGGCCGCTTGCTCGTGCCGTCGTAGACCGTGTCCGCGCCGATCTCCTTGCCGTCCTGGGTCTTGGCGCCCGCCTCCAGGGCGGCGGCCAGGATGACCGGCTTGAACGTCGACGCGGGCTGGTAGTCCTCGCGGTTGGCGTTGTTGTAGTCGTGCTTGATGTAGTCCGCGCCGCCGTAGAGCGCGACGATCTTCCCCGTCTTGGGGTCGACGGAGACGGCGCCGGCCTGGATGTTCTTGTCGACCTCGCGCTTCTTCGGGTCGAGATTGTCGGTCAGCTGGGTCTTGACCGCCTTCTCCAGCTGGGCCTGCTTCTTCTTGTCGATGTTCAGGGTGATGGTCCAGCCACCCTTGTCGTACTGCGCCTGCGCCTCGTCCTCGGTGAGACCGTCCTGCTTCATCAGCTGGGCGACGAGCTGCTGCTTGGCGAGCTTGACGAAGTAGCCCTTCTGCCCCTTGAGCCCGGCTTCGGCCCGCTGCTTCTTCGGGTACGGGAACTGCATCTTCGCGCGCTCGCCGGCGTTGAGCCAGCCCTCCTCGACCATGTTGTCGAGGACGTAGTTCCAGCGCGCCTTGACCAGCCTCTTGCCGGTGTCCGAGGCGACCGCCCAGTCGTACTGGCTCGGCGCCTGGAGCAGCGCGGCGAGATACGCGCCCTGCTCGACGCTGAGCTTGTCGGCGTCGACGCGGTAGTAGGCCTGGGCGGCGGCCTGGATGCCGCTGGCGCCGCGGCCGTAGTAGCTGGTGTTGATGTAGCCCTCGAGGATCTCGTCCTTGGACTTCTGGCGGTCCACCTTGAGCGAGATCACCAGCTCCCTGAGCTTGCGGGTGATCGTCTGGTCCGGGGTCAGGTAGTAGTTCTTGACGTACTGCTGGGTGATCGTCGAACCACCCTGCTTGCCCTTGCCGGACAGCGTGTTGAGCAGACCGCGGGCGGTGCCCTTCAGGTCGACGCCGGAGTCCTGGTAGAAGGTCTTGTTCTCGGCGGCGACGAACGTGAGCTGCACCTTCTTGGAGATCTTGGCGAGCTCCACGTTCTCGCGGTTCACCTTGCCGTCGCGGACCAGGACGTCACCGTTGCTGTACTTGATGGTGTTGCTCTGGAGCTTGGCGTCGGCGTTCCCCTCGGGGACCTCCACCATCATGTACAGCACGATGAAGGCGCCGATGCCGAGCAGGCAGAAGCCGAGGAACGTGCCCAGGATCTTCTTCCAGGTGAACAGCCTGCGTATGAGGCTCTTCTCGGCGCCGACGCTGCCGCTTGCGGCCGCCCGCGACGAACGGCGCTTGGGCGCGGCACGGCGACCGCCGCGCTGCCGCGCTCGTCTTTCTTCCGCTCGTCCCATGGGTCCGTTCCGCTCCGCTTCGTTCATGTGTGCACGTCTGTCACACAGGTTTCGCCGCTCAGGTCAGCTCAGAAAACTAACACCGGGAGATACGACAAAGGGCTGCCGATCCGGTCTTTTGCGGACGTGACAATCAGCACCCGCCCCTATGGAACCGACGTGCGACGCGCGTAAAGGGTTGCTCTCGTCGGGAAAAGTGATATCACTTAGATAGACCGACGCTAGGACAGCCGAAGAACCGGGGGAACCCATGACCACACACGACGTCACCACGGCCGACGTACCCGAGATGCCCGCCCCACGCGTGCGGGAGTTCACCGCGCACAGCATCGGCGGCGGACTCGCCCTGCTGCTCGGCCTGCTCGGGCTGTTCGCCGGTGCCGGAATGATTGCGGGCGCTACGGCGGTGTCGGCGACCGGCGGGAAGGCGGCGCTCATCGTCGGCGGCATCCTGATCGGTCTCGCCGCCTTCCTCGCCATGTGCGGACTGAACACGGTGGCGCCGGGCGAGGCGCGGGTCGTGCAGCTCTTCGGGCGGTACCGGGGCACGATCCGGCAGGACGGCCTGCGCTGGGTGAACCCCTTCACCTCGCGCACCAAGATCTCCACCCGGGTCCGCAACCACGAGACGGCGGTCCTGAAGGTCAACGACGCCTACGGCAACCCGATCGAGCTCGCCGCGGTCGTGGTGTGGCGGGTCGAGGACACCGCGCAGGCCACCTTCGAGGTCGACGACTACATCGAGTTCGTGTCGACGCAGACCGAGGCGGCCGTGCGGCACATCGCCATCGAGTACCCCTACGACGCCCACGAGGAGGGCGGTCTCTCGCTGCGGGGCAACGCCGAGGAGATCACCGAGAAGCTCGCCCTCGAACTGCACGCGCGCGTGGAGGCGGCCGGTGTGGAGATCATCGAGTCCCGCTTCACGCATCTCGCGTACGCTCCCGAGATCGCCTCGGCGATGCTCCAGCGGCAGCAGGCCGGCGCGATCGTCGCGGCGCGGCGGCAGATCGTGGACGGCGCGGTGGGCATGGTGGAGGCGGCGCTCGCCCGGATCAGCGAGCAGGACATCGTCGAGCTGGACGACGAACGGAAGGCGGCCATGGTCTCCAACCTGATGGTGGTGCTGTGCGGGGACCGCGCGGCCCAGCCCGTCCTCAACACCGGGACGCTCTACCAGTGACGGATCCCCAGGAGGAGTCCACGCCGAAGGCGCGGCGGCCGCAGCAGCGCAAGCAGGTGCTGCTGCGGCTGGACCCGTCGGTGTACGAGGCGCTGGCCCGCTGGGCCGGGGACGAGCTCAGGTCGGCGAACGCGCAGATCGAGTTCCTGCTGCGCAAGGCCCTCGCGGACGCCGGCCGGCTGCCGGGCGAGGCCAAGCCGATCCCTCGGCGGGGAAGGCCGCCGACGCAGTAGCAGAACCGTGACAATCGGCTCCCACCTGCGCCTTCACGCTCCCCGCAGCCATCTACACACTCCGCGTATACACACCGGGTATACGCCGTGTGTACTGTCCTCCCCATGTCCATCGGTCACACCCTCCTGGGACTCCTGGAGTCCGGGCCCCGCCACGGCTACGACCTGAAGCGGGCCTTCGACGAGAAGTTCGGTCACGACCGGCCGCTGCACTACGGCCAGGTCTACTCGACGATGTCGCGGCTGCTGAAGAACGGCCTCGTCGAGGTCGACGGCATCGAGCCCGGCGGCGGGCCCGAGCGCAAGCGGTACGCGATCACCGAGGCCGGCGTCACCGACGTACAGCGGTGGCTCGCCACGCCCGAGAAGCCCGAGCCGTATCTGCAGTCGACGCTCTACACCAAGGTCGTCCTCGCCCTGCTCACGCACCGGGACGCGGCCGACATCCTCGACTCCCAGCGTTCGGAGCATCTGCGGATGATGCGGATCCTCACCGACCGCAAGCGGAAGGGTGACCTCGCGGACCAGCTCATCTGCGACCACGCCCTGTTCCATCTCGAAGCCGACCTGCGCTGGCTGGAGCTGACCGCCGCGCGTCTCGACAAACTCGCCCAGGTGGTGGCCCAGTGACTCCTGCCGGTTCCCTGCTCGTGGCCGACGGCCTGCGCAAGACGTACGGCCCGACCGTGGCGCTCGACGGCGCCGAGTTCTCCATCCACCCCGGTGAGGTCGTCGCCGTGATGGGCCCCTCCGGGTCCGGCAAGTCGACGCTGCTGCACTGTCTCGCCGGGATCGTGACGCCCGACTCGGGCTCGATCCTGTACAACGGGCGCGAGATGGCGACGATGAACGACGCCCAGCGCAGCGCTCTGCGGCGCTCGGAGTTCGGGTTCGTGTTCCAGTTCGGCCAGCTCGTGCCCGAGTTGACCTGCGTGGAGAACGTCGCGCTGCCGCTGCGGCTGAACGGCACCTCCCGCAAGGAGGCCGAGAAGACCGCTCTGACGTGGATGGAGCGCCTGGAGGTCGACGACCTCAGGAAGAAGCGGCCCGGCGAGGTCTCCGGCGGTCAGGGCCAACGCGTCGCCGTGGCCCGGGCGTTGGTGACCAGCCCGCGTGTGCTGTTCGCCGACGAGCCCACCGGCGCGCTCGACTCGCTCAACGGCGAACGGGTGATGGAGCTGCTGACGGAGGCCGCCCGGTCCACCAACGCCGCCGTCGTCCTCGTCACGCACGAGGCGCGGGTGGCCGCCTACTCGGACCGCGAGATCGTCGTACGCGACGGCAAGTCCCGGGACATGGAGCGGGCCGTATGAGGCAGTGGGCACGCGACCTCGGGATGGGGGTCAGATTCGCGTTCGCCGGCGGGCGCGAGGGCTGGACCCGGGTGCTGCTGACGGCCGTCGGGGTCGGGCTCGGGGTGGCGTTGCTGCTGCTGACGACCGCGATCCCGAACGCCATGGCGACGCGCGACGAGCGGGAGACGGCGCGCTCCGACATGACGTACAGCGCGACCCGGCTGAAGAAGGCGGACGACACCCTCGTCGTCGGGGCCATCACGACGACCTACCACGACAAGAACGTGCGCGGCCGGGAGTTGGAGCCCGAGGGGCTCAAGGCACCGCTGCCGCCGGGCGTTTCGGCCTTCCCCGCGCCCGGCGAGATGGTGGTCTCGCCGGCGCTGAAGAAGCTCCTGGAATCCGACGACGGGAAGCTGCTGCGGCAGCGGCTGCCGGAGCGGATCGTCGGAACCATCGGGGAGAGCGGGCTGATCGGCTCGGCCGAACTCGCCTTCTACCGTGGCGCCGAGAACCTCGCACCGAAGATCGACGGCGGCAGCGTGGACCGCATCAAGCGGTTCGGCGCCCCGCAGCAGCCCTCGGATCCCCTGGACCCGGTGCTGATCCTGCTGATCCTGGTCGTCTTCGCGGTGCTGCTGACGCCCGTCGCCGTGTTCATCGCGGCGGCCGTGCGGTTCGGCGGCGAACGGCGCGACCGGCGGCTCGCCGCGCTCCGGCTGGTCGGCTCCGACGCCCGGATGACCCGGCGGGTCGCGGCGGGCGAGGCGATGGCCGGGGCCCTGGTCGGCCTGGTCCTGGGGGCCGGGTTCTTCCTGGTCGGACGGCAGATCGCGGGTTCCGTCGAGGTGTTCGACTACAGCTTCTTCCCGAGCTATCTCAACCCCTCCCCGCTGCTGGCCCTGCTGGTCGCCGTCGCGGTGCCCGCGGCCGCCGTGCTGGTCACGCAGTTCGCGCTGCGCGGGGTCGTCATCGAACCGCTGGGTGTGGTGCGTACGGCGAAGCCCTCGCGCCGCCGGCTGTGGTGGCGGCTGCTGCTGCCACTGGGCGGGCTCGCGATGCTCTACCCGATGATCGGCCAGGGCCGTGACAGCGGGAACTTCAACCAGTACCTCACCATCGGCGGCGTCATGCTGCTGCTGGTCGGCGTCACCGCGCTGCTGCCGTGGGTCGTCGAGGCCGTGGTCGCCCGGCTCGGCGCGGGCCCGGTGGCCTGGCAACTTGCCGTACGCAGGCTCCAGTTGAGCAGCGGCACGGCGGCTCGCATGGTCAACGGCATCGCGGTGGCGGTGGCCGGCGCGATCGCCCTGCAGATGCTGTTCGCGGGGGTCGACGGCCAGTACACGGACCGGAAGACGGAGAAGGTCGCCGGCGCCCAGATCGCCGTGGACGTGCCCGCGGGGAGCCCGGTGGCCGCGGCCAAGGAGAAGTACGCGGCGACCCGGGGCGTCGACTACGTCTACGACATCTCCGAGGGGTACCTCGGCAACAGCCGCGTCGACCCGCAGCACTTCGCCCCGGTGTCCGTCGGCACCTGCGCTTCCCTGCGCAAGATGGCGAAGCTGCCCTCCTGCCGGGACGGCGACGTGTTCGTCCTGCAGGCCGGCGAATACGCCTACGACACGAAGGAGATGGTCAAGGGCGGCAGCAAGCTCTGGTTCGACGACTCCGACGACGACAAGACGACGAAGTCGGTCTCCTGGACCGTCCCGGACCGTCTCACGACCGTTCAGGGCACCGCGGACGCCGACCGGGTCGGCCGCGCGGGCTTCCTGCTGACGCCGTCGGCGCTGCCCTCCGGAGCCGACCGGCTGCTCACCGGCGAGCTGTATCTGAGGCTCGACACCGCCGTGCCGGACGCCCTGGAGTACGTCCGCAACACGGGGGCGGCCCTCGACCCGTACAACGAGCCCGTCGAGTTCGTCTCCAGCGTGCGCGACAAGAACTACGCCGCCATCCGCGGTGGCCTGTTCATCGGCGCCACCTGCGTGCTGCTGCTGATCGGCGCGAGCCTGCTGGTCTCCCAGCTGGAGCAGCTGCGCGAACGCAAGAAGCTGCTGTCGTCCCTGATCGCCTTCGGCACCCGGCGCTCCACGCTGAGCCTGTCGGTGCTGTGGCAGACGGCGGTCCCGGTCGGCCTCGGGCTGGTGCTGGCGGCGACGGTGGGGCTGACGCTCGGCGTGGTCCTGCTGAAGATGACGGACACCCCGGTGTCCGTGGACTGGGCGAGCGTTTTGCAGATGACGGGCGCGGGCGCCGCGGTCGTCCTCGCCGTCACCCTGCTCAGCCTGCCGCCGCTGCTGCGGCTGATGCGGCCGGACGGTCTGCGCACGGAGTGAGGAGAGGGGCCCCGAGCGGGGCCCCTCTTCCGTGCGCTCAGAGGCTGTACTCCCGCACCACCCGCCTGACCTGGGCGAACAGCATGCCCACATTGACCGACTTACGGCACACCACCACGGCCACCACGTCCTGCTGCTCGGTCAGCCGCACGAACAGGTGGGTGAGGTTCTCGCTGTTGACGAGGATCTCCTGGAAGAAGTGGTTGTCGCTGCCGACCCCGCGCCGCTCCTTGAAGACGTCCTCGATCATCACGACGGTGCGGCCCTGGAACAGGTCGAGGGTCGCGCCCGCCAGCAGGTCCAGGACCTCGGGCGGGTGGTTGTCGACCGTCTCGTACGACAGCAGCATGCCCGTGGCCATGTCGACCACGCCCGCCGCCACACAGTCCGGGGCGTCGGTGCGGAGAGATTTGACCAGGCCCATCACCTGGTCGGAGAAACCGGGGGTCATACGCTTCGTCGCCATCCCTTCAGACTCCTTCCGCCGCTTTCCCGGCGGGCGCGCTCAGGATCGTGTCGATACGGTCCAGGGCCGGCTGAGTGGCCCGGTGCAGTCCGTCCACGTCCATGCCCTCGTCGCCGATCACGACCATGAGCGCGGTGTCGCCGACGGCGTAGAAGGCGGCACAGCCGTGGCTGCCGTAGGTCACCGTGCGGCGCAGGGTGCCGCGGGCGGTGGCGCCGACGGTGCGGCGCGCGAGGCCGAGACCGGCCGCGGCGAGGGCGGCGAGGCCCTCCGGGTCGATCGAGTCGGCGGTGTCGGCCGCGATGAGCAGCCCGTCGGCGGCCGCGACCGCGGTGTCGGTGATACCGGTCACCTGCTCCCGCAGTCCCCGCATTTCCAACGCCAGTGCTTCGCGATCCATGCAATCAACTCCCCTGTTTCTGTTCACATCTGATCGGCTTCTTCATTTCGAGGCTCCATTTCGCAGGCGGAAGAACCCTTTCCAGCTCGCTCCGGTCCTTTCCGGGGCGAGTGCTTCGGCGATACCGCTGGCGCCGGGACGCCTGCGGGGCAGTTCGTCGGGCACGGCGGGCGGTACGGCGCTGACGGGCGGCGCGGCGGTTCGCGATGCGGCCGGCTCCGGTTTCCGCTGCCGGACGCCCTGGCCGTCGGGGGGCGGGCGGACCGCGATGGGGACGGGTGCCTCGGGGCACTCCAGGAGCCCGTCGGCGAGCATGCGGGCCAGCTCCACGGTCACCGTGTAGACCCCGCGGCCGGCGCGGAAGGCCAGGTCACGGGCGGTGCTGCGGCCGTCGGCCTGGTCGAGCAGGACGCGTTGCAGGGGGGTGAGCGGGCCGCGGTCCACGCCGGGGACGGGGGTCGGGCGCTCGCCGTCGGGGCGCAGCGGGCGCGGCAGGGTCGCGAGGGCGGCGAGCCGACGGGTGGCGTCCTGGAGCAGCCGTACGCAGGTCTCGCCGACGGCGACGGTGGCGAACGGCTCGGCCTCGGCGACGCGTTCACAGCCGTGCACGCGGCCCGCGACGATCGCGAAGGCCGCGTCGTAGAGCGCCATCACGCAGACGACCCTGAGCTGGGCGGCTCCGGTGTGGCCGCGGCCGATCAGCCCGGCCGCGGGCCAGTGCTCGCCGCCCGACTCCCGTACCACCTCGGCCCATTGCTCTCCGCTGACCCGTCCCGAGCGCAGCAGGAGCGTCTCCGGGCCGGGTGCCCCGGGGCTCTCGGCGCCCACGACCAGCCCGGCCCGCAGATGAAGGGTGCCGCCGGGTGCCCCCGCCACCCGCAGCTGACCGCTGAACTCCTCGCGCCCGCACCGGTGCAGGGCGTGCGCCAGAAGGTCGTAGCCGACGCGGTCGAGGGAGTACCGCATGCCCGCCATCACTCCCCCCCGGCATTTCGCACATACGCCTGGCGCGTAGCACTGAGGGGGGTAGGTGTATCAGCCGTAGGGCATATGTCGGAGGGAGTATTCCTACCTGCCTCCACCTGACGGAATTTGAAATCCGGCGCCGCACAATTCGCTTTGTTCGGCGGTCATTTGAACGAATCTCAGGCGGGATTCTCCGGTCGGTCGAGCACCCGTACGGGCAGCGGCCGCAGCGCTTCCCGCAGGGCGCCGGCCAGTTCGCGGTACTCCGCGCCGCGGGCCGCGCCCGTGCGCAGGGCGAGGGCGACCCGGCGGGCCGGGGCGGGTTCGGCGAAGGAGGCGGTCAGGAGCTGGTCGCTGCGGGAGGTCTCGACCCTGACGGCGGTCCGCGGCAGCAGGGTCACCCCGAGCCCGCCGGCGACGAGTTGGACCAGGGTGGCGAGTCCGGCGGCCGTGGTGGTGACGGGGGCGTCGGCGCGTCCGGCCTCCCGGCAGATGTCGAGCGCCTGGTCGCGCAGGCAGTGGCCCTCGTCGAGGAGGAGCAGGTTGAGCTCCTTGAGCGCCTCGCGCGGGACGCCCTCGCGCCCGCCGAGCGGATGCCCGAGGGGGGTGACGAGCACGAAGTCCTCGTCGAAGAGCGGGAGTTCGACGACCCCGGGCACCCCGAGCGGGACGGCGAGCAGCAGCAGGTCGAGGCGGCCGGTGGTGAGGCCGTCGATGAGGCTGGTGGTCTGTTCCTCGTGGACCTGGAGGTCGAGGTGCGGATAGCGGTCGTGGACGAGCTTCAGGACGGTCGGCAGGAGATACGGCGCGACGGTGGGGATGACACCGAGGCGCAGCACGCCGGTGAAGGGGGCGCGTACCGCCTCGGCCTCTTCCATGAGCGCCCCGACCTCCGCCAGTACCGCCCTGGCCCGTACGGCGAGCCGCTCGCCGGCGGGTGAGAGGAGGACCTTGCGGGTGGTGCGCTCCAGCAGCGTGACCCCGAGGGTCTCCTCCAGCGCCGACACGGCGCCGGACAGGGCGGGTTGGCTCATGCCGATCGCGGCGGCGGCGTCCCGGAAGTGGAGGTGCTCGGCGACGGCGGCGAAGGCCCGCAGCTGGGCGAGGCTGGGCTGGCGTCTCTTGGCCCCGACGCTACTCACGGTCACTGATAGTTCCTCTCGATCAACACCCCCAAGTGTAGCGATTTCTGCAATCAATGCACCTTGTGGAAACATCACCTGCGTCCAACCCACGGGAAAGGCCCTTCACAAGAGGGCGCTTTCCTCGCTGCAAGGAGAGTTTGTGCTCACTGTCGGTGACAAGTTCCCCGCGTTCGAACTGACCGCCTGCGTCTCGCTGGAGAAGGGCAAGGAGTTCGAGACGATCAGCCACAAGTCCTACGAGGGCAAGTGGAAGATCGTGTTCGCATGGCCCGCCGACTTCACGTTCGTGTGCCCGACGGAGATCGCCGCCTTCGGCAAGCTGAACGAGGAGTTCGCCGACCGCGACGCCCAGATCCTCGGCTTCTCCGGCGACTCCGAGTACGTCCACCACGCCTGGCGCAAGGACCACGACGACCTGCGCGACCTGCCCTTCCCGATGCTGGCCGACACCAAGCGCGAGCTGATGCGCGACCTGGGCATCGAGGGCGAGGACGGCTTCGCCAAGCGCGCGGTCTTCATCGTGGACCAGAACAACGAGATCCAGTTCTCCATGGTGACCGCCGGCTCGGTCGGCCGTAACCCCAAGGAGGTCTTGCGGGTCCTCGACGCGCTCCAGACGGACGAGCTCTGCCCGTGCAACTGGACCAAGGGCGACGAGACCCTGGACGCGGGCAAGCTGCTCGCCGGGGAGTGACCTGAGATGTCCCTCGACTCCCTCAAGTCCCGCATACCGGACTACGCCAAGGACCTGAAGCTCAACCTCGGCTCGGTCATCGGCAATTCGGACCTCCCGGCCCAGCAGCTGTGGGGCACGGTGCTGGCGACCGCGATCGCCTCGCGCTCTTCGATCGTGCTGCGCGAGCTGGCGCCGGAGGCCGAGGCGCACCTGTCGCCCGAGGCGTACCAGGCGGCGAAGGCGGCGGCCGCGGTGATGGCGATGAACAACGTCTTCTACCGCACCCGCCACCTGCTGTCCGACCACGAGTACGGCACCCTGCGCGCCGGGCTGCGGATGAACGTCATCGGCAACCCGGGCGTCGACAAGGTCGACTTCGAACTGTGGTCCTTCGCGGTGTCCGCGATCAACGGCTGCGGGATGTGCCTGGACTCCCACGAGCAGGTCCTGCGCAAGGCGGGCCTGGAGCGCGAGGTCGTCCAGGAGGCGTTCAAGATCGCGTCGGTGGTTCAGGCGGTCGGTGTGACGCTGGAGGCTGAGGCGGTTCTGGCCGAGTAGCGGCCGCTTCCCCTTCACCCGGGTCCGGGGGCGGTGCCCCCGGACCTTCCGCGTTCCGGGCCACCGCGGGGGCGGGTGGCGCTGGCGCCGCCGTCTCGTGGGCGTACGCCCTCAGATAGCCGACGACCGTGTTGGTCACCGCGACCAGCGGCACCGCGACGACCGCGCCGCCGATCCCGGCCACCATGCCGCCCGCCGCGACCGACAGCACCACCGCCAGCGGGTGCACCCGCACCGCGCGACCCAGGATGAACGGCTGCAGGATGTGGCCCTCGATCTGCTGCACCGCGAGCACCACCGCCAGCGTCATCACCGCCGTGAACACGCCCTGCGTCACCAGCGCCACGACCACCGCCAGCGCGCCCGACACCACCGCGCCGACGAGCGGGATGAAGGCGAACAGGAAGATGAAGACGGCGAGCGGCACGGCCATCGGGACGTCGAGGAAGTAGATGCCGAGGCCGATGAAGATGGCGTCGATCAGGGCGACTATCACCGTGCCGCGCACATAGGCCGTCAGCGTCCGCCAGGCCCGGGGGCCCGCGCCGGCGACACCCGGCCGCGCCGCCGCCGGGACCAGCTTGAGCGTCCACTCCCAGATGCGCCGGCCGTCGTACAGCAGGAACAGGGTGGAGAAGAACGTCAGCAGGATGCCGGTCAGCGCCTCCACCACGACCTGGACGCCTTCCAGGCCCGCCGAGGTGATCTGGTCGGTGTTGGCGCCGACCGCGTCCGCGAGGTTCTTGGAGATCTGGTTGATCTGCTTCTCGGTGACGTGGAACGGGCTCTTCAGCAGCCAGTCGCGCAGATCGTCGATGCCGTTCTGGATCTGGTTGGAGAGATCGTCGATGTTCTCCATGACCTGCCAGGTCACGAACCAGCCGAGCAGCCCGAGGACGACGAAGCCGAAGATCGCGGTGAGCGCGGTGGCCAGGCCGCTCGGGACGCCGTACCGCTTCAGCCGGGCCACCGTCGGCTGCAGCAGCGCCGTGATGAGCAGGGCCACCACGAAGGCGAGGACGACGAGTTGGACGGCGCTGATGACCCGCATCAGCACCCAGACGGTGCCCGCGAGCACCAGCAGTCGCCAGCCGGCCTCGGCGGCGACGCGTACGCCCCAGGGGACGGCCTGCGCGGGGTCCGGACGGTTCGGTACGACGGTCACGTGCTCGGCGAGGGGCCGGGGGTGGTCCTCCGGCACAGCCTGGGCCGGCGACGGCGGCGCGTCGGCCTCGGCCTCCTCGCGCTCGACCTCCGCGCGGCGCTCGTCCAACCGCTCACCCATCTCACTCAGTCCGGCACCCACCCGACCGAGCCACCGTGGCACTCGCGACATGATCCGTCCTCTTCCCCCGCTGCCCCTCACCACTCCCCCCTGGAGTCGTCGGTTCCGACCGTACAGGCAGGGGCTGGACAAGACCGAAGCCCCTCACCGTAAGGACGGTGAGGGGCTCGGAAAGGTTGATCAGGGTACGGTCCGGTACCCGTGGCGGCCTAGTACCAGTTGTTGGCCTGCCAGAAGGACCACGCCTCGCACGGGCTGCCGTAGCGGCTGTCCATGTAGTTGAGGCCCCACTTGATCTGGGTGGCCGGGTTGGTCTGCCAGTCGGCGCCGACCGACGACATCTTGGAACCCGGCAGCGCCTGGAAGAGACCGTAGGCGCCGGAGGAGGCGTTGACAGCGCGGTAGTTCCAGCTGGACTCGTGGTCCACGATGTTGCTGAAGCACTGGAACTGGCCGCTCGGCACCATCTGGCGCGCCATCGCCTGGATCTGCGCGACCGTGTAGGAGCCCTGCACGGGGAAGCTGGACGCGGACCGGGACGCGGCCGTCTTGGCCTCGGCGCGCTCCTTGGCTTCCTTCGCCGCCTTCTCGGCGGCTTCCTTCTTCTCGATCGCCGACTTGGCAGCAGCCTTGCGAGCCGATTCCTCGGCGTCCTTCTTGGCGCTCGCGTCCGCCTGAATCGCCTGGACGTTGGCCTGCTGCGTCAGCGACGCGGTCTGCACCTGGGCCTGCTGGCCCGCGGGTATGTCCGCGAGGAGCGTCGTCTCGGCTGCTGTCGCCTCGGCGTCGTTCGTCTGCGCGGTGCTGCCCGAGGCAACGCCTACGACGCTTCCGACAGCGGTGACCGCGGTGGCAGAGGCCACTGCGAATCCCCGGACCGAAATCGGACTCACACGGTTTCCTTCCAGCGTCGTCCGCTTCGGTGACCCTGGCGGACGCAATCTTGCCCCTGACGCTGACCTCCCCACTGCTGGGTCACGGGAGGTACGGGCCCGGTGGGCAACTCCCGTGCGGGAGGCGCCGCGTGGTGCTCGGGCGGCATACGACGTCGACTATGGAGTTGAAGCTGGTGTTGCTGTGGTGCCGTACCGCTGGCGGTACAGGTGTGTCGTATGCGGGGCCTGACAGGAGTGAGACTCTGCCGTAACCGGACGCCGGGTGGCAATTCTGAGTTGCGTGTGAAAGCTCACATGCCGTTTGAGCCTGGGGATTTCGAGAAACCTCCACGCACGAAGACGCCGCCCGGCTAGGCTCTTGGCCTTTCCGGACGGCGCCAACTGGCGGGTACTACCTCAGATTTGCCCGTCCTCCAGCATTTCGGTCACAAGGGCCGCAATCTGGGACCTCTCGGACCGCGTCAGCGTGACGTGGGCGAAGAGGGGGTGTCCCTTCAGCTTCTCCACGACGGCGACGACACCGTCGTACCGCCCCACCCGCAGGTTGTCCCGCTGGGCCACGTCATGGGTGAGCACCACCCGTGAATTGGCGCCGATCCGGGACAGAACGGTGAGAAGCACGTTCCGCTCCAGCGACTGGGCCTCGTCCACGATCACGAACGCGTCGTGCAGCGAGCGGCCGCGGATGTGGGTGAGCGGCAGGACTTCGAGCATCCCGCGCGCGGTGACCTCCTCGATGACCTCGCGGCTGGTGACCGCGGACAGCGTGTCGAAGACCGCCTGCGCCCAGGGGCTCATCTTCTCGGCCTCGGAACCCGGCAGATAGCCGAGCTCCTGCCCGCCGACCGCGTACAGCGGCCGGAAGACCATGACCTTCTGGTGCTGGCGGCGCTCCAACACCGCCTCCAGGCCCGCGCACAGCGCGAGCGCCGACTTGCCGGTGCCGGCCCGGCCGCCCATGGACACGATCCCGACGTCCGGGTCGAGGAGCAGATCGAGCGCGATCCGCTGCTCCGCACTCCTCCCCTTGATGCCGAACGCCTCCCGGTCGCCGCGCACCAGCCGGATGTTGCCCTCGGCGGTGACCCGGCCGAGCGCCTTGCCGCGCTCGGAGTGCAGGGTCAGCCCCGTGTGCACCGGCAGCTCGGCGGCCTCGGGCACATACACGTGCCCTTCCTCGAAGAGGACGTCCACCTGGTCGCCCGGCAGGGTCAGTTCGGACATTCCGGTCCAGCCGGAGGCGTCCGTGATGGCGAGCTCGGCGCGGTACTCCTCGGCGAGGAGACCGACCGAGGACGCCTTGATCCTGAGCGGAAGGTCCTTCGACACAACGGTGACGTCGAACCCCTCGGCCTGCAGATTGCGGGCGACCGCGAGGATGCGGGAGTCGTTGTCCCCCAGGCGGTAGCCGGTCGGCAGAACGCTGGGGTCCGAGTGGTTGAGCTCGACACGGACGGTGCCGCCGAGTTCCCCGATCGGGATCGGGGCGTCGAGGCGACCGTGCCTGACCCGGAACTCGTCGAGCAGACGCAGGGCCTGCCGGGCGAAGTAGCCGAGTTCGGGATGGTGCCGCTTGGCCTCCAACTCCGTCACCACGACGATGGGGAGCACGACCTCGTGCTCGTCGAAGCGGTTCAGGGCGTTCGGGTCGGCCAGCAGGACGCTGGTGTCGAGAACATAGGTGCGCCGGTCAGGCATACGGCGCTTTGTGCTGGTCACCACGGAAGGACGTACCCCCTCGGATGAGGTCGGGGAGCGACGGAGTGGAGCTGGACCGGTCGACGGCCCGTCTGCACGGGCCGGGAACCGGCCCTCCGCCTGTTCGTCCGTGCGGTGACCGCACGATCGGGCTGGTGCAAAGGGCCTCCCGGGCGGACGGCCCCGTGCCGCCCGCTGAGGATCCGACACCCGTGGTTCGGGTGACGACCTGCTTGGCTTATGCCCTCGAACATGCGGTGCCATGCCGACGCATATGACGGCGCCCTGGTGAACTCCTTGTTACTTGCGCCCCAAATGGGGTAGACGGCGGGTTCTGTACTCAGCCGCCGTAACGCCGGTGTCGCGCCGCGTAGTCGCGCAGGGCGCGCAGGAAGTCGACCTTGCGGAAGGCCGGCCAGAAGACCTCACAGAAGTAGTACTCGGAGTGGGCCGTCTGCCACAGCATGAATCCGGACAGCCGCTGCTCGCCGCTGGTGCGGATGACGAGGTCGGGGTCGGGCTGGTCGCCGGTGTAGAGGTGCCGGCCGATCGCGTCGATGGTGACGGACTCCGCGAGCTCCTCCAGCGAGGTGCCCTTGTCGGCGGCGTCCAGCATCATCGAGCGCATCGCGTCGACGATCTCCTGGCGGCCGCCGTAGCCGATGGCGACGTTGACGAGTATCCCGTCGACGTGGGCCGTGGACTCCTCGGCCTCCTTCAGCGCCGTCTGCATCGGTGAGGGCAGCAGGTCCGCGGTGCCGACGTGGTGCACCCGCCAGCGTCCGTCGGCCGCGAGCGTGCGGACGACGTCCTCGATGATGCCGAGCAGCGGCCCGAGTTCCTCCTGCGCCCGGTCGAAGTTGTCCGTCGACAGCAGCCACAGCGTGACCACTTCGACGTCCGTCTCCGAGCACCAGCCGAGGAACTCCTCGATCTTCTCGGCACCCGCCCGGTGACCGTGCACGGTACTGGAGCCGGAGGCCTTCGCCCAGCGGCGGTTGCCGTCCATGATGACGCCGATGTGCTTGGGCACCTGAGCGTGGTCCAGGTGGCCTTCCACCCGGCGTGCGTAGAGCCTGACCAGCAGGCCGCGCAGCTTGTCGCGCAGGTTCACGTGATTGTCAGCCCCTCCGTACAGATACGGTCCCCGCGCGCGGAAGCCTACCGGGGTGACGGAGGAAGGCTTGAGCGTGGGTCGAATGCGGGCGCGAGCCAGGGGGCGGGCGGGGCGCGCGGCAGGGAAGCCGGAGGGGCTCCGACAGGGAAGCGGGCCGGGCTCGCGGCGGGGAAGTCGGGGCACAAAAAACGGGCCGGTCCGTGGGGGGGAGACGGACCGGCCCGAGGGGGGGTTTCCACCATAACCCTTCGTAAGTGATGCTGCGTGCATCGGCGTGCCACAACTACTCTCCGGAGTCATGCGGCGACGGCCCGCTGGCCGCGAAACACCGCATTCACGGCGGACTCATGGCCGGAACACAGCGGATTCCCAGGGCAAACGTGTGAGTGACGCCGACATCCAGAGGCTCCAGGACACTTCCCGCGCCACGCCGCCACAGCCTCTTCGCATCCCCCACGCGGGTGACCCCACCCCCGCGCGCACCCTTGACGCACCCGATCAACGCCACGAGCTGCAAGGCAGGGCACCGCGCAGCCCCCTCCGCCGCGCGGTGCCACCCCGCGCTGCTTTGCTGGCGCGAATTACCTTGGTCTGAACTTACGTGAGACGAGGGTAAGAAGCGAGCTGATGGTGATAACGATGTGGAAACCTCGTGAATGCCGTGGAAGTAAAGGGGGAATGGGGGATAGATGCACTGATTGCCCGATTTGCGATCTTCGATGACCCTCCATGATCGTCGGCTCAACCGGCAGTTCTTAGCCACTCTCAGCCACTTCCGTGTCAGACCGTGTCCGAGCTCGGAAATTCGGATGCCGGGCGTCAGCCGGTGGGGCTGTGCGGCTTGCGGGCGTCGAAGAGGTGGCGGGTGCTGTGGGCCACGAAGGGTCCCTCGGCCTCGATGCGCTCGTGCAGGGACCGGAGTTGGGGCTCGTACTTCTCGACGGTGAAGTCGGGGACCATCCACACCACCTTGCGCAGGAAGTGGACGACGGCGGCGATGTCGTAGAACTCCATCCGGAGCCGTTCCGAGCGCAGGTCGACGATCTCAAGACCGGCGGCCTCGGCGCCCGCGCGCTCCCGCTCGGGGAGGCGGGCGGCGCCGCTCTGCCCGTCCGGGCGAGGTCCGAGGAAGTGGTCGACGAGCTCGACCGCGCTGCGAGCGCCCACGTGCTGGGCGAAGTAGGTCCCGCCGGACCGCAGTACGCGCGCGATCTCCGGCCAGTTGGGGCTCACCGGGTGCCGGCTGGTGACCAGGTCGAAGGCCTCGTCCGCGAACGGCAGCGGCGCGTCCTCGGGCGCGGCGACGACGGCGACCCCGCGGGGGCGGAGCAGGGCGGTGGCCTTGGCGACGTTCGGCGGCCAGCCCTCGGTGGCGACGGCGAGGACGGGGGCCTTCGGCTCGACATGGGCGAGGGCGAAGTCGAGCACCTCTCCTCCCCCGGTCTGGATGTCGAGGGCGGCGGTCGCGCCGGCGAGCCGGGCGGCCATGGCGGTGGCATAGCCCCAGGAGGGCCGCGCCTCGGTGGCCCGCCCCTCGAACCAGGAGAAGTCCCAGCCGGCGGTGGGGACGGCGGCGCCTTCGGCGACGAGGTCATCGAACGTACCGCGGCGACCGGGGGCGGGGGTTTGTCGGGTGTCGGGCATGCCGTTGATCGTCCCAGAGCGTTGTCAGTGGGCGCTGCTAATTTTTCCGGCATGACGATTGCTGAGGTCGCGCATGACGAATGCTGAGATCACGGGGGACATGGCGGCCGGTATGCCGTACCGCGGCAGCGAGAAGGAGACGCTGCGGGCGAGCCTGGACCGGCATCGGGACGCGGTGCTGTGGAAGCTGGAGGGGCTGGACGACGAGCAGCTGCGCCGCCCGATGACCCCGTCGGGCACGAGTCTGCTGGTCCTGGTCAAGCATCTGGCGTCGGTGGAGTACGGCTGGTTCGCGGAGACCTTCGGCGGCGAGGTCGAGGAGTTCTGGTTCGACCCGTACAAGGAGGAGGACATGCGGGCCGACCAGGGCGAGACGACGGCACAGATCGTCGAGTTCTACGGCCGCGCGAGAGCGTCGTCGGATGCGGTGATCACGCGGGTGCCCCTGGAGGGGCTGGGCCGCCCGTCGTGGCGCGACCATGAAGTGTCCCTGCGCTGGGTCCTGGTCCACATGATCGAGGAGACGGCTCGGCATGCGGGACATATGGATGTGGTGCGGGAGTTGATCGACGGGGCTACGGGGGATCATCCGGGGGGATGACGGGGCTGGCGGGTGGTGGGGGTGGCGTGGGCGGCAGGACGAGGAGGGCGTGTTCGTCGTCGCCGTGCCGGAGAGTGCCGGAGTGGTGGAAGCCGAGCTTCTCGAGGAGCCGTACGGAAGCGGTGTTGCCGGTGAAGGGGTCGGCATACAGCGGCCGCACGGGCTCTTCGTCATCGAGATAGCGCCGCAGGGCGGCGGTGCCGATCCCCCTCCCCCAGTACGGCCGCCCCAGCCAGTACCCGAGGAACCGCCGTTCCCCCTCCCACCAACTGACGACATGACCGGCGGGCTCGCCGCCCACGGTGACAGTGCGGACGAGGCAGGTCTCATCGCCGAGAACGCTGTCACGCCAGTGGTTCATGAAGCGGTCGCGCGGGCGAGGGGTGAAGCGGGAGCGCCGTAAGGCTTCCTCGTCATGCTCGAAGACGAGGAACGATTCGAGGTCGGCGTCCCGGACGGCCCGCAGTCGCACGCCGACGTCGGGATTCACGTCATCGCACCAGGGGCCGTACCTCTTCGGCGGCGAACCGCACGAATCCCTCCGGGTCGGGCTCGTCACCGGTCGGCTGAAGGATGACGGCGTCGGCACCGGCCTCTGCGAGCCGCTGAACGGCTTTGGCGACGGCACCGGCGTCACCGGCGACACCCAGGTCGGGCACGTCCTGGAGCCCTTCGTCGCCAAGCTCGGCGTGCAGGCGCCGGGCGGCGTCGGGCCCCGTGGCGGTGAGCAGATAGACGACGACGCGGTGGGACTCGGGAAGGGTGGCCCCACTGCGCAGGGCAGCCTCCCGCCCCTCATCGATGAGTTGCCGTGCTCGTCGTACCCCGTCGGCGGTGGTGGAGGCGGTGAGGATGGTGCCGTCGGCGGCTTCGCCGGTGAGGCGGAGGGTACGGGGGCCGGTGGCGCCGGCGAGGACGGGTACGGGGGTGGCGGGCGGCCAGTCGAGGCCGACGTCGTCGAGACGGACGTACCGCCCCTCGGTGCTGACGCGTTCCCCTCTCAACAGGGCCCGCAGCGCGACGAGATGCTCCCGCAGCAGTGTCACCGGCGACTCGACCCGTGCCCCGACCTGCCCCATCCAGTCCTGCACCCCATGCCCGACCCCGACGACGGCCCGCCCCGGGAACATGCGGTGCAGCGAGGCGATTTCCATGGCGGTGATGGCGACGTTGCGCAGGGGTACGGGGAGAAGTCCGACGCCGACCTTGACCCGCTCGGTCCAGGCGAGCGCGGCGGCGGCGGTGGAGATACCGCCCTCGCTGAAGCAGTCCTCCCATAGCCAGAGTTCTTCGAGCCCGGCGTCGTCCGCGAGACGGGCTACGTCGCGGAGGCGTTCGGGGGGTAGTTGGGGGCGGAAGACTGCGCCGAGTGCGGTCATGGGGTCCTTCCTACCCATGGGGAGCGCGGTGGACAACTGCTTTACGCACCGACCCGCGCCGCCCCCGCACGACGAGTCGGGCGATCACTCTCCTGTGGGGAGTGATCGCCCGACTGTGGGATGTGATGATCGTCAGCGGTTGACGGCCTGGATCTCCTGTACGACGACATCCTGCGTCGCGCCGAAGTTGCCGTCGGGCAGATCGCCACCGGCGCCGCCGGTGCCGGTCCAGGTGATCTTCCAGGTGACCGTGGCCCGGAGGGGGTACGTGCCGTCGCCGGAGGAGCGCAGGTACTTCACTCCGCAGGGCGGCGTCTGGTCGGCCTTGCCCTTGGCATAGGGCTCGCCGATACGACCGTTGTTGATCTCGCAGACGCCGGATGCCGGGTAGGTGACGGCGTCGGCGGTGCCGGGCTCGATCTTCAGGGACACCGGTTCCGCGGTCGCGGTCGCCGAGATGTTGATCTCTTGGACGGAGGCCGTGACGGAGACCGGCTTGAAGTCGGCAGCGTCGAGCCAGGCCCAGGTCGGGAGGTTGACCTTGGTGGCGTTGGCGGGGGCCAGGGTCACTTTGGTGCCGGGGACCCGGATCTCGTTGTAGGCGAGTTCGGCGAGGATCTCAGGGGTGACGGCATTCTTGATGTTGGCGGGTGGAGCGTCGCCCGTGTCCACCCAGAAGTAGTCGTCCGTGAAGCACGAGTCCCAACCGGCCGGGTAGCTCTTGTTGACGTACGTGCCCCACCAGAACCCGTCGCCGCTCTTGTCCTTGTTGAAGCCCTTTTTCTCGTCGTTGGCGTTGTACTTCTCCCGCTGCGAGTTGTCCCACTGCGAGCCGGTGGATCCGGCCTCCCAGATCGGCTCCAGCTTCTTCTGCAGCTGATCGGGGGTGTACATCGGGGCGTACCAGCACGCGGGGGGCGTCCAGGACGTGGTGGAGGTCAGTGCGCCCGTGGAGTTGCCGCTGCCGTTCTTCGAACGGTCGAAGACGACGCCGCCGACGGTCACGCTCAGCGCGCCGTCGTCGCGCGAGTTGGCTCCCTGGTTCGTCCCTCCGTCGCCGACATCGCCGTGGTCGTCCAAGTCCGCGAAGGCGGTCTGTGACGCGAAGGCGGAAGCAAAAACGAGCGTCAGAACCGTTGCAACTCTCGCCAAGTCCCTTACGGCTGGCATGTCTTGTCCCCCCTGTCGGACACAACGTTCGCGGTCTGCCACACACCGTCGGCGTTCTTGGTGAGGCTCGAGTGGTACAGCACGTAGGAGTTGGCGGTCGCCGCCTCCTTCTCGACCTTCTGCGTCTTCTTGTCCTTGATGTAAGCCTTGCTCTCGTCGGAGCAGTAAGTGACGTAGGCCTTCGCCTTGCCGGAAAGTTTCACGTCGTAGTCGAAGTACCGGATCTCACCGACCCAGGTGTCACCGGAGTCGATGAAGCGCTGGACGTAGGTGATCGATGACTCCAAGGCCTTGTCCGTGTTGTAGAAACCGAGCGCCTTCGTCCCCGTGCTTCCCTTGAAGATCGCCTCGTTCAGGGATTTGACACTCAACGTGCTGTCCGAGAGGGCCGCGTCCTTCACCGCGTCGCCGGTCTTCTCGTACTCGAAGACGTTCTTGGCGTCGGACGGGAACGTGATCTTCGGGCGGCCGGCGGCACCCGCCGAGCTCGGGCTCGGGGACTGCGACGTCTCCTTGCCCGTATCGGCTCCCGCGATCTTGTCGTTGTCCTTCTTGGAGCTGTCATCGCTCCCGCACGCGGACAGCGTCAGGGCCGCTGCGGCGGTCAGCGTGAGCGCTGCGATCAGGGTGGGGCGGCGATTCACGATCGGCTCCTGGTGAGGCGAGGCTTCTCTTGAGCGAACCAACGCTATCCAGCGGGGTGGGGTGACACCAGGGTGAAGCGGCCCACTCGGTGGTGCGAAAGGGGCCAAATTGGCTGCACCCAGGCCCGCTTATGCGGTCACGGTTGCGTAACGTGCGGCGAACTGGTTGTTCCACTTATGAATGAGCAAAGGAGGAAGTGGCGAGGTCGCTTGCTGTGTCGGCGACGCGCTGCTGTCGGCGCCTGACCCTGCCTCTTCGGCCTCCTCTTGGGGCGACAGTTCACTTCGGCTCCCTGGGATGTGTGTGTCCTCTTGGGTGAAGCGACGCTATTCAGGGCACGTCAGTTGCAGGGAGTGAAGAGAGAGGCCTGGGCATGGGGCGGCGGTTGCGGGATGGGCTGGGGTTGTTGGTTGTGCGGGGGGAGGTGGGGAGCGTGTCTGTTCCGTTGGAGATCGCCGCCTCCTATCGGGCTCGCACCAAAGGACTGTTGGGGAGGGAAGGGGTTGAGGGGGCGATCCTGTTGTCGCCGGCCAACAGCGTGCACACCTTTCGGATGCGGATTCCGATCGACGTCGCCTATCTCGATCGCCATCTCGTCGTCCTCGCCGTACGGACCATGAAACCCGGGCGGTTGGGGATGCCTCGGGTGCGGGCTCGGCATGTCGTTGAGGCCGAGGCCGGGGCCATGGGCGGGTGGGGGCTGCGGCGTGGGGTGCGGGTGGAGGTCTTGGCGGAGGGGGATGCCGTCGAGTAGGGGGGCCGTCCGAGAGCTACGCTCACCAGCCCGTCTGCTCCTCCCCCAGCACCTCGCTGCCGATGTGCGCCGCCGGCTTGCGAGCCCTCGGCAGGCCTGGACGCCGTCGTACTTCGGCGAGCCGTAGTGAGCCTTGCGGGAGGACCTTCGCCATCGGGCGTACCTCCGCGACCGTGTGCAGCTCCGCCGTCAGCCGAGCCTCACATGTCGATGCGGGGCGCCGTCAACGTGTTTCCGTGAGCCAGGGCTTCGATGAAGGGGGTGAAGGTGGTGGTGGGGAAGGTGAGGGTGGCTCGGGTGGGGGTTTTGGAGTCCCGGATGGCTACGTGGGTGGGGGTGGTGGCGATTTCCACGCACTCGTTTCCGTCGTCGGGGCCCGAGTAGGACGACTTGCGCCAGTTGTCCATGGGGTGCCTCACAGCTCCTTCGCCAGGTGGTTGATGAAGTCACGCGACCGTTTGGGGTCGAGTGAGACACCTTCCACCTTACGGAAGCGCGTTCGAAAGGCGGCGAGCTGTGCCTCGCAGTCGATGAAGGCCGAGCCGTGGGGTACATCTCGCACCACGGTGTCCAGCTTGGGAACCGGGCCACCGACGTACGTCATGGTGCTGGCCGCCCTGCCGAAGCCGTCGAGGTCGAACGGGATCACGCGTACCGATGCGTCGTCCGCCTCGGACACGTCCAGAAGCGAGGCGAGTTGCGCCTTGGCGGCAGCGCGGTCGCCGACCCTGATGCGCAGGGCCGCCTCATGGATCACCAACTCGTAGGGGAAGTCGATCTTTTGGCCGGCCATTCGATGCTGGACGCGTACCTCCAGCTCTTCCGGGGTGAGTTCGGGGACCCTCGCGGAGAAGACACCGCGGGCGTACGCCTCCGTCTGCAAGAGGCCCGGCACGTAGAGGATCGCCACATCGCGGCGGAACACGGCGTGGTGGTTCAGTTCGGAGAGGTCCAGGAACGACGTGGGCAGCAGTCCTCGGTACTCCTCCCACCAGCCACGCGTCCGATCCGTGGCCATGGCGGCCAAGGCATCGACGAACTCCGCGTCCCCACAGGCGTAATGGGACGCCATGCGACGAAGTCGCTCCTCGCTCACGCCCGCGAGCCCGGATTCGATCTGAGTGATCTGGACTCTGTTCGCCCCGAGTAGCGCCGCCGCCTCGATGGTGGTGAGCCCCGCCCCCTCACGCAGCCTGCGCAGCTCGATCCCCAGGCGCATCTGACGCGCAGTCGGTTCGCGCCTCAGGACCATCAGCCGCCCCCTGTTTCAACCTGCCTGCCGATAACGCTCGTTCGGGGTCAGATTACGGGATCGGCTTGCTAGGTATTACATGCAAGCCCTACCGTCAGTGACGCAACGTACACGCTGCGGAAGTGCACCGCTCCGCCCTGCCATGGCGCCTGCGGCACCGCCACCGCGCCAACACCCCCCACCCCGAACGGAGTTCCTCCATGCCCGAATCCGAACCCTGGGAGTACACGCTCTACATCCCGAACGACACCCGCTCCGTCACCGTCAGCCGCCGCACCCTCCGGCTCATCCTCACCATGCACGGCCTGATCCGCCTCGTCGATGTCGCCGAGCTGCTGGCCACCGAGCTGGTCTCCAACGCCGTGCGGCATACGACGGGGCCCGCCGCGTTGCGGGTGCGCTGGGCGGCGGGGGTGTTGCGGATCGGGGCCTGGGATGCCGACCCCCAACCTCCCGAGCCGGTCAGGGAGTTGGCGCTCGCGGAGGAGGGGCGGGGACTGGCGCTGGTTCGGGCCTGCGCCGATCTCTGGGGGTGGCAACCCCTGTCGCGGGACGGCAGGAGCGGGAAGTACGTGTGGTGCGAACTTGCCGCCGCCTGACCCCTTTCACGCCGCTGACCTGGCGAAACGGAAGTGTCCCGTCCATGTCCTTGATCCGTAACGATCGCGGAGGGTGGCTGGATCGGTGCGCTCCGCTGTGCAGAATCAGAGCGCCGGTCCGGACAAGTTCACTTCAGTCCAGTTCACATCACTCGGGGGAACACCATGGGCGCTGCCCGTACCAGACTCCAGACGTACGTCCTCGGCGCCGCGGCCGTCGCCGCGCTGCTGGCTTCCACTGCGTGTGAGGCGGGCGGGGGTACGGATGAGGCGGCGGCGAGCGGTACGCCGTCCAGTTCGTCCAGCGCCCCCAATCCGTCCGGTGCGTCCGATGCATCCAGCAGCGCTCCGAGCGCGCCCGGTACCGTCACTCCCGGCGCCGACGACGAGAACGTCGACGAGACCACCGGTGAGGAAGCCCGGCCCTGCACCGACTCCGACGTCTCCGTCGTCTCGAAGGTCTATCCGCACGACGAGGCCCGGCATCTGCTCCTCACCGCCACCAACATCAGCGACTCGACGTGCACGCTCTACCTCTACCCGTACGTGTCCTTCGGTGACGGTGCCGTGGAGCAGATCGGTCCGATGGAGTCCAAGCCGAAGAAGCTCGCGACCGTCGCGCCGGGTGGGAAGGGGTATGCGGGGCTGCTGCTGTGGCGGGCCGGCGAGGAGACGACCGCCGTGAAGTCGATGACGATCGGCTTCGTGGACAGCGAGGACGTCGAGGCGGGGGTCGCGCAGCTCGCCGTCGAGTTCCCGGACGGGACCGACTTCCTGAACGTCGGGGATCCCGCCGTCAGCGCCACACCTCAGGTCACCTACTGGAACACCGGCCTCGCCGCCACCGAGAAGTTCATGTTCGCCCGGTGACGCTGAGGCGCTCGTACGCCGGCTGGTATTACTGATGCATGCAGGAAGAGACGGCGCGGTCCGCGATCGACACGTTCATCTCCGCCTTCAACGCCTCGGACGACGCGTATGTGACGTCGTTGCTGTCCCAGGCTCTGACCTCGGACGTGGTCTTCTGGGGGCCGTTGGGGCGGAGCGAGGGGATCGAGGCGGTCGAGCGCTTCGTGCTGGACATCCGGCGGCATCCGGCAGGGGCGGGCACGATGGTGCGCTGCTCGGCGGTGGACATGCCCGATGAGTGGGCGCGGTACGAGTGGGTCTTCACCACCCCCGACGGCGGTCCTCGCCTCGCCGGTACGGACGTCGTCCATCTGCGCCGGAGCCTCATCGACCAGATCATCGTCTTCGCCGGGGAGATCAAGCCGTCGGGCGCCTGAGCAGATCCGTTCCCCGGCTTCAGAACCGGATGATGCCGGGCCGACCCGCTCGCCATGCCGCAACGAGGTCTACGTCCAGGCACAGTCGGCCCGGCGAGGCCGTTACGCCCAGGACAAAGCTGTCCTCTAGGTAGACATCCTCGAATCCGCTCAGTTGTGGGTAGTCGACCCGTCTCCCTCCCCCGCCTCGGACGAGGCGAGCAGCTCTTGCAGGTCTCGTACGAGGATCAGGTCGTAGCGGCCGAGGGCGCGAAGGTTCTCGAAGATCCGCCGGGCCGTTTCTTCCTGGCGCTTCGGATCCGCGCCGAAGTCCCTGACGGTGAGGAGGGAGTCGTACCGCTCGAACGGCATGCCGTGGTCGTCTTCGTATTCGTGAGTGAACTCGACCTCCACGGCCGCATGACCGAGGTTTCCCGCACAGTCGATGAACTCGTTGTCCGTGGGCGTCAGTTCGACACCGCAAGCCGTGGAGATGTCCTGGACCAGTCGATTCCGCGGAAAACCAGGGCGGATGAAGACGTAGTGATACTCACTCACACGAAACCTCCATACAGCACCCTCAAGGCCAATGAATACTGTAACCGTCGCCGATTATCCGGATCGAGTTCATTCGTCCCGGCGGATTGTTGCGCAGGAACTTCCCCAGCCCTTCACGCGCCCCGCTCTCGTCCAGGCCGCTTCCCCGCGCATCGACCACGGCATCACGGGCCTGCTTCTTCGCTGTGTTCAGCGTGTTCTTGACGGAATTCGCACCCGCTCCGGGGTCCAGGGTCTTGAACTCGGTCGGAACGCCGTCCACGATCGCGTCCGGAGTTCTCTGCCCTTCCACTGATGACTCCTTGAGAGCCTTCACGTGACGGCCTTCGTTCTGCAGTGTCTCGGCAATCCGTCGTTCCTTGGGGTTGAACGTCTTTTCGGACTCGTCGAGGGAACCCTTCCGGGAGTTCCCACCGTCGCTCTCCGTTCGCCCTTCGCTGCCGTCGTTCTCCTCGCCCCCGCCCGCTGCCCCGATGACCATGAGCGCTATGCCGGCCAACCCCAGTCGCGCGGCCAGCGCCGCGCCCAGCGCGCCCTCCCCCGTGGCCGTGACGCCGGCCAGGGCGAGGCCCGCGCCCGGTGGGAACAGGGCCAGGAGGGAGAGGAGGAGCAGGGCGAAGCCGAGGTAGATGAGGAAGCGGTTCAGGGCGTCCAGGAGGTGGGCGGGTGGGATCGCCTGGCCCTCTGTGCCTGCGTCACCGGCCAGGCTTCGCCAGAGCAGGAGGGTTGCGGCGGTGGCCGAGCCCAGGGCCGAGGCGGTGCGGAAGCGGTGGGTGGCGAGGTGGGCGCCGAGGACCGGGGTGGCCGTGGTCGTTCGGTGCCAGGTGCGGAGCAAGGTTGCTAGTTGCCAGGCTATCCAGGCCAGGGCGGCTACCGCGAAGGCCCGTAGGAGCTTGGGGCCCGTGCCTGTCGTGAAGTACTCCTGCACCTCGGCCGTCGACCCGAACGAGCCCACCCCGAGGAAGAGGACGGACGGCAGGACCAGGACGCTGGGGATGAGGAGCCTCAGCAGGCGTCTGCTGCGGGAGGTGGCCGTGTCGGCGGTGGTGGCTTGTGCCGCTGCGCGTATACGGGCTCTCAAGTCAGGGGTACGCCATGCTCTCGGGTCGTCGGTCGCCGCTATGCGGGCGGCTATGTCGGCCACCGCCCGACGTAACGCGGTCTGGGCGGTGGCTTCATAAGACGCTTCGTAGAACAGGGAGCGGCGCAGGCGGATGAAGCGCAGGGCTATGAGCGGGGTCCAAGGGACGCGCAGCGACGCGTAGTGGAGTACCGCCGCGATCGTGTCGCCGTCCCGGCGTTCGGCGGGGAGGAGCGTGTCGGGGAGCTCGCGTTTCGCTCGGTGCAGGGCTACGGCGTCTGCCGTCATGGCCAGGAGCAGTGCGGCCAATGGGGCCAGGCGGAGGGGGGTCTGGAGGTTCGCCAGCCAGTCGTCCGCGGGGGTACGGGCGTGTGTGGCCGCGTAGTTGTTGAGGGTGTGGTGGGCCACCGCCGCGCCCAGCGGGAGCAGGGCCAGGGGCTTCCACCAACCCCTCGCTCGCCACAGCACTCCCACGCCCAGGCCCGCGAGCGCCGACCACACCAGGTGCGTGAACGTCCCGACCGCCACCTCGCCTCCGCGGCCCAGGTCCAGGGGTGCCACCGGTGCCGGCAGCCAGGAGGTGAGGACCTGCGCGAGGCCCGGGACGTACGGCGCCGACAGGCTCTCCGGCACGATCCAGCCGCTGTGGGCCGGGATGGCACGGTCCGCGTCCAAGGCGTATCGCAGCAGCGCCTCCAGGAGGCCGAAGCCGGCGCCCAGAGCGGCTCCCAGGAGCGTGAAGTCGGTGAGGCCCCACTGGCGGCGGACCTTGGCGTACAGGCCGACGAGGAGGAGTGGGGAGATCTTGACCAGTTCCTCGACCCAAGGTGCCGTGGTGTACGCGGTGGTGTTCACGACCCTGATCAGGGACTGGTTCGTCTGCTCGGCGATCAGTCTCGTGTACGTCAGTTCCAGGAGCGCCGCCGCCGTGCCGCACGCGTACACGCCGACGAGGACGGCGAGCAGCGTCGTCGTCACGCCCACGGAACGCGTGGGTACGGAGAGCAGGAGCAGTTGTACGACCCCGTACATGGCGGCGGCCACCATGAGTACGGTCACGGTCAGCCCTCGGAGCGCGGGAAGGAGACCTCCACCCTTCGGTTCTTCTTCCGGCCCGTCTCCGTCGAGTTGTCGGCGATCGGGTACTGCTCGCCGTAGCCGCGTACCTCGTACGTGATGCCCGCGTCGTTCAGTTCCTCATCGAGGACGTCCTGGACCGCGTTCGCGCGCTGGCGCGAGAGGACGTCACCGTGGGCCGACGAACCCAGGTTGTCCGTGAAGCCGAACACCCTGATCCGCGTCGCGTTCTGCTTCTTGATCTCGTCCGCGATCGCGGCGATACGGGCCTTGGAGTCGTCGCTCAGCTTCGCGCTGTCCTTGCTGAACAGGACCTCTGCCTGGAGGGCGAACTTGACGTCGGCGTTGGTGTCCTCACGGCGCTCCTCGCCGCCCTCGTCCTCGACCACCTGCTTGATGTCGAGGACCTTCGGCTCGGCGAGCGTGGCGCCCTCGGGGAGTTTGAGGTCGGGGTCGTTGGGGTCGACCTTGACGGGGGCGGAGGCCGTGGCTTCGGTGCCTGGGGGGACGCTGGGGGTCTCGTCGGCGTGCGCGGTCGTGATGCCGTAGACATTCGTGACGATCAGGACCGCGGCCGCGGCCCAGGCCACGCGGGGGGTGGGGAGGGTCATCGCCTGCCTCACCCGGAGATCTTGATCGTGGCGCTTGAGAAGGTGGGGAGTTGGAGGGTGACTTCTGTGGTGGATTGGGGTGGGGAGGGGAATTGCATGAAGACGGGCAGTTCCTCGCCCGCCTTGAGGATCGAGAGGCCGGTCGTCGTCAGGGGGCGGCCCTCGGTGTCGCGCAGGACGTAGTAGCGCTTCTTTTCCTTGGAGTCGACGAGAGTGGCTCCGCCGAGGGACCTGTCGTGCGCCATGATCTCGGTTTCGTCGCCGCGCAACGCATACGGCACCGTGATCGGCTTGGCACCGTCGTTTTTGAGCGTGCCGTTCACGGTGACGAATCCGCCCGAGTCGCGTGCGGCATCGCCGATCTGAAGGATCAGCCCGGTCGATCCCTTCAACTCGGCCTGGACGTCGTCCGACTGGCCCTCTTGAGGGCTCGGGTCAGATCCTCCCTTCTGGGGAGCGGACGTTGACGACTCCGGCTTCTTGTCGTCGTCTCCGCCTCCGCCGCAGCCGGCCACTCCGACGGCCAGTCCGGCCGCGAGCGCCAGCGCGGCCACCCCTCTACGGGCCTGCGCAGTGAACCGAATGCTGCTCATGCGTCTGCTTCCTTCGTCACTCGTCGTTCGCTTGTCAGTCGGCCAGGTGGACGTCGAAAAGGTCCTCGGGCTTGGGCAGATCGCCGAGCTGCTCCGGGTCCAGGTCCCAGTTCTCGCCGTCCTTGCAGGTGAGGCGTGGCAGCACGTCGTCCGCCGCGTCCTCCCCTGGAGGTTCGAACGTGCATCGAGACTCGATCTCGGCGGTGGCGGACGCCTTGGACCGCTTGTTCTCCGTGCCCGGGATGACGGACTCCCCCACGGACTTGTTGGTCTGCACCTCGACCGTGAAGGCCAACGGCCCCTCCGGGTCGCAGACCAGCACCACGGCGTCGTTCTGCGCCGCCAGTTGGTCCGCCCGCCCGCAAGAAGGATCGAGCCCCTCCGCGTTGCCGTCGAAGATGTCCTGCCACTTCGTGGGGTCGAGGACGTCCGTCACCCATTGGCCCGCGAGTTGGTCCCGCCGGTCCTGGGCTGCCGCCAAGGCCGCCGCGTCAGCGGCGGTCTGGGCACCGTTCTTGTTCGCCGCGGCCTGGCCGACCGCAAGGTACGCGAACGCGAGAAAGAGCAGGCCGCCCACCACGGTGATGTAGATGGGGAAGGCCTGCCCTGTGTCTCCGCGAGCGCGCCCGCGCATCAGCCCGTGATTTCGCCGATCTTTGTAGTGATCGCGTCGGCGATCGTGCCGCCGAAGTCCGTTGCGAGCAGCACGAGGATGATCGCGACGACCACCGCGATGATGCCCAGGTATTCCACGGCCGTCTGTCCCTTGTCGTTTCGCTCGACGCGGGCCTTGAGGTACGAGACCGTGGTGTTGATCCAGTTGCTCATGGCGTTGCCCTCCGTTGTCCGTGGTGCGTGCAACGTACGAGGCGACGCCCTTCTTTCCAGAGGGTCCCAGGGCCCAAATCCGGGCCCAAATCGCGCTCACCGCGGGTCTCCGTGTGAATTCGGGGCCGTTCCGAGCCACTTGGCGGCGGCCTCGGCTCGGCTGGTGCTGTGGAGTTTGGCGAAGATGCGGTTGATGTGGTTCTTGACCGTCTTCTCGCTGATGAAGCAAGTGGCGGCGATCTGCTGGTTGTTCATGCCGGATGCGATGAGCTCCATGATCTCCGCCTCCCTCATGCTGAGTTGATACCGAGACTGTGCCACAGGTGGTTGCAATCGCGAAAGCGGTTTGGCGAAAGTCCCTTGTGAGTGGCGGTTTGGGATCTCTGTATCGTATGCAGTTGCACTTGCTCGGCCGAGGTTCTCGGGCAGGGGCCCGGGCTGCGAGCTGCGCAGTCCGGCCATCACCGCGCCCGCCGCCGACGCGGTGAAATGGGCGCTGCCCGAGCCGACGTCCCGTACCGCCGCCACCAGTTGGTCCGCGGTGAACTCGCCGTGCACCAAGTAGCCGCCGGCGCCTCGGCGGAGGGCCTCGTGGACGATCTCCGACTCGCTGCTGTACGTCAGCATCAGCACCGGGGCGATCGGTACCAGGTGCGGGAGGGCCGAGATGCCGTCCACCCCGGGCATCCGGACATCCAGGAGGATCACGTCGGGGCCGTGGAGGCGTGCGGCCTCGTAGGCCTCGCGGCCGTCCGTCGCCTCCGCCACGACCGTGATGTCCTCGCGGCCGGAGAGGAGGGCGGTGAGGCCCGCGCGGACCACCGGATTGTCGTCCGCCACCAGGACCCGTAGGTGGGTGCGTCCTGCTGCCTCGGCGGGCTCGACCTGGTCGTGCGGGATCGTCTGGTCGGGCGTCATGCGGCCTCCTCTCGGATCGTGGCCAGCGGGAGTTCCAGGCGGACCTCCGTGCCCTTGGAGTGGTCTCCTCGGCCGATGCGGATACGGGCGCCGACGGACACGGCTCGTTCGACCATGCCCACCAAGCCGAAGTGGCCTGCTCTGCGGAGTTGTTCGAGGGTGGTGTCCTGAGGGAGGCCGCGGCCGTCGTCGTAGACCGTGATGCGCAGGAGGTCGCCGTGGATCCCTGCGCTCACGTCCACCTGGGTCGGGGAGGCGTGGCGGTGGGCGTTCTCCATGGCCTCCGTGGCGATGGTGAGGAGGTTGCGGGCCACCGTGGGTGGGAGTGGGGGGAGGGTGGTCTTGTCGTCGCCGGTGGGGTGGTAGGTGGCGGGGATGTTCGTGCGGGTGCTGAAGTCCGTTGTTCTGGCCGACAGTTCGGCCATCACGTCCGTGGTCTGGTCCGGGGTTGCCTGGCGGCGGAGGTCTGACAGGAGTTCGCGGGATTCCGCGGCTGCTCTGCGGGCTGAGCGGGCCACCAGGTCGGCCTGGCTTTTCAGCTGGGTCGGGTCGGTGTTCGCCGCTGCCGCCGAGGCCGCCAGGCCGTCCGCCGCCAGGGCCACGCCGTGCAACGTCTTCGCCACCGAGTCGTGCATCTCGCGGGCCAGGCGGGCGCGTTCCGTGGCGACCGCTTCTGTTGCTGCCAGGCGGGCCTGGACCTCGGTCAGGGCCTGGGTGGCTGCGCCGAAGCGGAGGAGGAGGTTGCGCAGGGTCACGCCCATGGCGCCCGTGACCACGCAGAGGCCGGGGAGGAGCAACGCCTCGGCGACTGTGGGGTGGAGGTCCTTCGAGGCGGCGTAGACGGTGACGAGGATCAGGCCCTGGAGGGAGGCGAAGCAGCCTGCGCCTCGCCAGCCGTAGACGAGGCCCGCGAGGAGGGGGGTGCAGACGCTGACGTAGGCGAGGGTGGTGTCGGGGCCGGCCGAGATGAGGAGGAGGGCGCCGAAGAGGGTGTCCGCGGCCAGGAGGGTGGGGTGGCGGAGGAGTAGGGGGCCGAAGCGTTCCCAGTCTCTGAAGAGGGCGTACGAGCCCATGAAGGTGACGAGTACGGCTGCGGCGACCAGGCGTGCGCCGAGGCCGGGGGCGGCGTTGAGGAGGGCGGCGGGGGCGGCTAGCGCGATCATGGCCAGGCGGAAGCCGAAGACTTGGCGGCACATTGCCTGGAGGGCGTTGGCTTGGAGGGGGATGGTAGGTGCGGGTGCGTGGGTGGGCATCCGGCCTTCGGCCGGATTGGGGTTGCCACCCGCACCACCCGTGCAGCTTTCGTCGTCGAGTGCAGGTGGCCCCTGTGGGGGCTCAGCGCCATCGGCGCCTGACCGCACAGTCGCAAGGGCCTCCGCCCTCACCCTCGTCATCGCCATGCCGGCCTCCGCCCTACTTCCCCGTGATCGAGCCGAAGTCCGTCCCCGAGCCCAGGATCAGGCCGGCGCCCAGCAGCAGCATCGTCGCCGGGACCATGAACGTGGTGATCATCATCGTGGCCTTGGGAACCGCGCGCGCGGCCTTGCGGCGGGCGTTCTGGGCGTCGGTGCGGCGCATGTCCTTGGCGAGGGCGATGAGGGTGTCGACGATCGGGGCGCCCAGTTCCTCGCCCTGTTGCAGCGCCGTCACGAACATCGCGACCTGTTCGGAGTCGTTGCGGCGACGCAGTTCCGCGAACGCCTGCCTGCGGCTCATGCCCAGGTCCATCTGGCGCAGCGTGATGCGCAGTTCGTCGGCCCACGGCCCCTCGTACTTCGTCGCGACCCGGTCCAGCGCCTGCCGGAAGCCCAGGCCCGCGCTGACCACCACCGCCAGGACGTCCAGGAAGTCCGGCAGCGTGCGCTCGATGACGTCCTTGCGGACCCGGATCGCCGACCAGATGCCGACCTCCGTCCAGAACGCGCCGAACGCGAAGAGGAGGAGGGCGAGGAGCCAGCTGCCCCGCATGATGCACAGCAGGCCGCCGAAGCCGCCCAGGAAGCCGTACACCGCCCGGCGTGCCGCGTAGCGGTCGATCGTCAGGCCGCCCGGATTGCCGGCGAGGTCGATCTTCCTGCGGTACTTGGCCACCTGCTTCGGGCCCATCAGCCGCAGTACCGCCGGGGCGTACCGCATCCCCAGCCGGTCGATCACCGAGTCCACCGCGCCCGTGCGCGTGGCGCCGACCTCCAGGGCCAGCATCAGGTCGCTCGGCAGCTTCGCGTCCGCCCGGTACATGCGGATGCCCGCGAAGATGCCCCAGACGGACAGCCCCATCAGCAGTGCGAGTGCGATTCCGATCGTCATGGCCTTCGCTCCCCTCCCTCACACATCGATACGGGACAGACGGCGGATCAGGATGAAGCCCACCGCGTACATCGCGAACGCCACGATCACCACGCCCTGGCCGATCGGGGAGCCGGTCATGCGGTCCAGGGCGCCGTCCTTCACCCCGTTCATCAGGAACAGGGAGCCGATGCCGAGGACCGGGACGGCGTACGACGTCATGTTGACCTGGGAGAGTTGCGTACGGACTTCCCTCCTCGTCTCCTTCCGCTCCTCCAGCGTCTCCGTCAAGTTGCGCAGGGCACCGACCACTTGGCCGCCCGCCCGGTTGGAGAGGACCAGGGTCGTCACCAGGACCACCAGCTCCCTCGACGGCAGCCGCTCCGCCATCTCCCCCAGCGCGTCGTCCAGTGACGCGCCCAGCGCCAGCTGGTTCGCCACCTTGCCCAACTCCTCCCCCGCCGGGGCCTCCAGTTCCTCGGCCGCCATGCCGATCGCCGTGCGCAGGGCCAGGCCCGCCTGGGTGGCGTTGGCCAGGATGCGTGACAGCTCCGGGAGTTGGTTGATGAACTTCTCGATGCGTTTCTGGCGTTGCCAGTTGAGGAACTGGAGGGCCGCCCAGATGCCCAGCAAGCCCGCGATCGGGCCGAAGAACGGGGCCAAGGAAGCCTGGCCGATCAGGAACAGGCCCGCCGCGCTCGACATCATGTAGACGAAGAACTCGCCAGGCGTGATGTCGAGGCCGGTCGCCGCGAGCCGTAGCTCCAGCTTCCTGCCGAACCGGGTGCGGCGCAGCCGTCGGTCCAGTTTCGGGAAGCGGCGCCTGCGCAGGCCCGCCTCCACCTGGCCGGTCGCCGAGAGGCGGTCGATGAGGGCCTGGCGCTGGGCCTTGCCCATGGCGTACGCGTGCAGGCCCGCCACCGCGAGGCCGCAGGTGAGCAGGGTGAGGCCGGTGGCGAGCTGGACGAGGGTGTGCAGTTCCATCGGGCGCGTCCACCTACCTGGTTTCTCGGGTTGTCAGCTCGGCCACGGACTGGGCCACGCCGAAGGCCTGCGGGATCGGCTGGCCCGCCATGTAGAGGCGGTTCGCCGTGGGGCGCGGCAGCGGGGCGTACGCGAAGGAGCCGTAGACCCGGCCGTCCGCCGCCATCGGCTCGGCGTCGAAGCGGGCCACCGTGGCCAGGCGGTACGGCTCACCGCCGTGGCTGTCCAGCACGGCGATCTCGGTGATCCGGCGGGCCCCGTCCGGGAAGCGGGTCAGCTGGATGATGACATCGACCGCGCTGTTGATCTGGTCGTGCAGCGCCTCGAAGGGGACGCCCACCTCGGACATCGATGCCAGGGTCTTGAGCCGCATGAGCGCGTCCTCGGTGCTGTTGGCGTGGACCGTGGCGAGTGAGCCGTCGTGGCCCGTCGACATCGCCTGGAGCATGTCCAGGGACTCGCCGCCGCGGACCTCACCCACGACGATCCGGTCGGGGCGCATCCGCAGGGAGTTGCGGACCAGGTCGCGGATGGTGATCTGGCCCTTGCCCTCGACGTTCGGGGGGCGGGACTCCAGTCGGATGACGTGTGCCTGCTGGAGCTGGAGTTCGGCCGAGTCCTCGATGGTGATGATGCGTTCGTGCTCGGGGATGAGGCCGGAGAGGGCGTTCAGGAGCGTGGTCTTCCCGGTGCCCGTCGCGCCCGAGACGATGATGTTGAACTTCGCCCGCACCAACCCCGCCAGCAGATACAGCATGTGCTCGTCCAGAGAGCCGAAGCCGATCATCTCGTGGAGCGTGAAGGAGCGGGGGAAGCGGCGGATGGTCAGGGTCGCGCCCGTCAGGGACAGGGGCGGGATGATCACGTTCACGCGCTCGCCCGACGGGAGACGGGCGTCCACCATCGGGTTCGACTCGTCCACCCGGCGGTTGACCGTCGACACGATCCGCTCGATGGTCTGCATCAGCTGGTCGTGGGAGGGGAAGCGGAGCGGCAACTGCTCGACCCTGCCGCCGCGTTCGACGAATATCGCGTCCGGGCCGTTGACCATGATCTCGGTGATCGACGCGTCCTCCAGCAAGGGCTCCAGGATGCCCAGCCCCAGCGCCTCGTCGACCACCCTCCGGATCAGCTGCGAGCGCTCGACCGTCGACAGGACCGGGCCCTCACGGCTGATGATGTGCCCGAGCACCCGCTCCAGCCGGGCCCGGCGCTCGGCCGCCGCCAGCGAACTCATCTCCGCGAGGTCGATCTCCTCCAGCAGCTTGGCGCGGTACGACGAGACGAGGTGGCCGTCCTCGCCCCGGGCGCCGTTCTCCTCGGGGGTGCTGATGCGTGCGCGCAGGCTCATGGTCGTACCTCGTTCAGTGGTCGAGCGGCATGGTGGCGGTCTTGGTCGCGTTACCGAAGTCCCAGACGAGGAGCGGGATGTCGACGGTGGCGGTGACCGTCACCGTGTCGTCGCCCTGGGCGGCCGAACAGGACACGGACAGCCAGTCGCTCACCGCGTTCGCGCAGCCCTCCTGTGCGCTGCGCTCCAGCGAGGCCGCCCGCGCCCCCGCCCTGGCCGCCGTACCGGCCTGCTGGGCGGCGTAGGCGATGAGCCCGACCTGGACGCCGGCGAGGGCGACGAGGAGCAGGATCGGGATGAAACCCAGGTACTCGATGGCGACTTGGCCCCGGTCACGCCGGGCTCGGTCACGGACTTTCGCGCCGCTTTTGTCGTACGACATCTCAGTCCTTCTCCTCCTGCACAGCCCCCGCGTGGCCCTCGACGGTGAACGGGAAGCCGATCGAGCCGGGGAAGAGCACGGGCACCTTCAGGGACACGTCGGCCGTGACGTAGTCGCCGTCCCCCGTGCAGGTCACCTCGGCGTCGCCCTGCCACGCGCCGGGCAGGTCCTTGAGGCCCGCCTCCTGGCAGGCCGCCTGGCCCTCCGACGCCGTCCCCGCCCGTACCGCCTCGTCGGCGGCATGTCCGGCCAGCGTGAACGTGTAGCCCACCAGCACGAACTGCCACACCAGCACGAGCGTGGCGATGATCAGCGGTGTCATCCCGAGGAACTCGATGGTGACCTGACCGGAGTCCCGCGGGCCTCGCCCGCCATCGCTGTACCGGCGCCGCCTCACGGCCCGATCTCCCTGCGCCTGCGGAAGCTCACCGCGCCCCGGTCGCCGCGACCGCCGCCCTTGTGCGCACCGGCCCCCTCCCGTGCCTTGACCAGCCCCAGCTCCCCCGCCAGGGCCCACAGCGCCTGCTTGACCGTGCTCTTGTTGTCCAGCTCGTGCACGCGGCCCGCGTCCACGACTCCCTGGAGTTCCTTGAAGTGGGCGGGGATCGCGGTCCCGGCGACCGGCGTGCCGGTGATCTTCTGGATCAGGTGCGGCTGGATCTCCGTACCGCGGGTGTGCCGGTTGACGACGACGGTCGTCTCCTCGGCCTTGCGGATCTGGAGCCGGTCCCACATGCGTACGGCCCGCTTGGCGCCGCGTACCGCGACCACGTCCGGCGTGGTGACCAGCAGGGCCGCGTCCGCCATCTCCACCGCCGCCGCCCCCGCGCCGCCGAGCTGCGCGCCGCAGTCGACGACGACCACCTCGTAGCGCGAGCGCAGGGCGCTGACGATCTGGCGGGCGGCGCGGTCGGTGACCTCCTCGCCGCGTTCGCCCTCGCCGGGGGCGAGGAGCAGGGCGACGCCGGTGTCGTGGCGGTAGACGGCGTCCGCGAGGACCCTCGGGGAGATGTCCGTGATCGCCGCCAGGTCCACCACCGACCTGCGGAACTGGACGTCCAGGAAGGAGGCGATGTCGCCGGTCTGGAGGTCCATGTCGACCAGCACGGTGGAGCGGCCGGACGCCTGGGCGGCCAGGGCGAGTTGGATGGCGGTGAGGGTGGCGCCCACGCCGCCCTTCGCGCCGCTCACCGTGACCACGGTGCCGCCGACGCCGGTGAACACGTCGGCCCCGGCGCCGAGATGACGTCGTACCCCCACCGACCAGGCGGCGACGGCCTGCACGCGGTTGGCCAGCTCGTCGTAGTGGAGCGGGAGGGCGACCAGGCCGCGGGCGCCGTAGTCCATGGCCGCCTGGAACAGGCCGGGGCTCGCGTCGGAGGTGACGAGGATGACGCCCACCGCCGGGAAGCGCAGGGCGACCTCGCGGATGAGCTCCAACGCGGGGACCGGGCCGATGCGTTCGTGGACGACGACGACCTCGGGGAGTTCGTCGACGGACTCGGCGGCGAGGCGGGCCAGGGTGTCGACGAGCTGGGTGGAGTCGACGACCGGGGCGACCGGTTCGGCGTCCGGGAGCTGGCTGAGGAGGGTGGTGATGGAGCGGACGGCGTCCGCGTCACCTACGGCCGGCAGGATCCTCGTGGGCATACGGCTCTCACTTGTCCTTCGCGAGTTCGTACGTGCGGTCCTGGTCGGGAACCGGCCGGTCGCCGCCGGGAGCCACCAGGGCGAGCCGGACCCGCTCGGCGAACGACTCGGCGTAGGTGAGGCGCTGGGCGTCGAGGGTGGAGAGGGCGAAGGTGATCGGGACGGCCTCCTTGGAGCGGCGGTCCCGGTTGCTCTCGTCGGGGTCGAGCGAGGTCAGCTTGCCGACGTCGAGGACTTTCGCGTTCGTCACGATGATCTTCGACTGGGAGGGCTGGGTGGAGCTGCCGTTCCGTTCGCCCTCGAAGGTGGCGTACACGTTGACCGTGGAACCCGGCGTGATCTTGCCGGCTACGCCGGTCGCCGCGTCGATCATGATGGCGACCTCCTGCTGCCCGGGCTGCAGGGCCGGCTGCGCCACGATCATGTCGCTCTGCAGCAGGGAGCCCTTCTCCAGCTTGGTCACCGCGATCTTGCCCTCGATGTCGCGGAGATCGGTGACGGCGTTGGCCGACAGCCAGCGCTCGGGCATCGAGATCTTCTCGAACTGGGCCCTGCTCAGCGCCGTGTAGGGCTGGATCTCGGCCTTGACCTCGTACGCGGTGACCTCGGGGCCGACCTTGGACTTCACGTCGTCGATGACGGACAGCACACCGGCGAAGGCCGCCAGGGCGCAGACGACCGACAGGATCAGGAGTATGACGCCGCGGCGCTGACGGGAGTTCATGAACCGGACAACCTCATTGGGGGATGTGGGTCGGCAGGGCTCACCCGGTGGTGAGTTGGTGCTGTTCGAGGGGCGATGTCGCGGAGCAGAAGACACAGCGGTCGCCGATGACGTCGATGCCGCACCAGTGGCAGCTGGACTGCCGGACGGACGTCACCAGTTGGTAGAGGACCGAGAGGTCGGGCAGGAAGGTGCAGAACTCGACCAGCTTCGGGGTGCCCCACCAGAGGGCGGACTCGACGGGCAGCGGGGCCTCCCGCAGTCCCTGGACGTTCCAGGCGGGCGCGAGGGTGCCCGCGATCCAGTCGGTCTGGAGCTGGCCCTTGGCGACCAGCATCGAGGTGGCGAACTCGGGCCCCGACAGGGACGCTTCGGGGCCGATGCGGACGAGTTGCGGCTCGGGGTGGGCGATCACGCCGAACTGGCTGCCGGGCACCCAGGACTTGGCGTGGGACTTCAGCCCGACGGGGACGCGGTCGAGCTTGGTGACGGAGCCGAGGACGGCACCGGCGTGGATGTAGTGGGTGAGCAGCCGGCCGGCGGAGGCGAGCACGCCGGGACTGAGGTCGCAGGAGGCGAGCTGCCGCAACTGGCGGGCCAGGACGGCCAGTCCGAGGGGCGGCAGATCGGGACGGAAGAACGCGATCCGGTCGCTTTCCAGCAGCGAGCGGATGGTGTGCAGCCGCCGCTCGACACCGGGTGCGACCACCCGCGAGCACACGACGATCACATGCCCGCACTGGTCGATCAGCTGTTGCAGGGCCGCCAGCGCCTGGTCCAGCGGCTGCCGGTCGAGGTCCTTCAGGACGACCGCGGGCACGGTCCGTTCGTCCAGCGGCGGCAGTGCCATGTCGGCACCGGTCACGGCAATGGCAGTTGGCACGCGCAGCTCCCCGTTCCCATGCCTCGCCGGCCCGACCGGCGTTACCCGACCCACCCAGTCGACTTCACTGCGTGACTACGCAAGCACTCTAACCACGCGGTTGTGACCGGAGAACAGCGTTTGTGTAGCTGGCGAGGAACTGCCGTTACACAAGTTGCGTCAAATCGGGGCAGGTTGAGCATCTCGCCCGACACATTTCGGCCCTGGGGCCCTTGCCAGGGTCGCCGGGTGGGCCCAGGGACCCATGCCGGTCGGACGGTCACGGCGGGCACTTTGGTCTGGACCTATTGACAGATGGATTGGTCTGGACCAGCTTATTGTCATGTCCCCACAGAGACGATCGACCCGGCTCTGGTCCGGAGTCGTCACCGCCGCCCTCGTCGCCTTCTCCCTCTCCCTCGCGGGCGCGGGACAGGCCTCCGCAGCCGACGTCAACAACGCCAAGAACGCCGGATTCGAGTCCGGCCTGACCAACTGGACCTGCACGGCGAGCAGCGGGGCGACCGTCTCCTCGCCGGTCCACTCGGGCGCCGCCGCCCTGAAGGCGACCCCGGCGGGCCAGGACAACGCCAAGTGCACCCAGTCCGTCGCCGTGAAGCCCAACTCGACGTACACGCTGAGCGCCTGGGTCCAGGGCGGCTACTCCTACCTGGGCGTCACCGGCACCGGCACGACGGACGTGTCCACCTGGACCCCCGACTCCGCGTCCTGGAAGCAGCTGTCGACCACCTTCACCACCGGCGCCTCGACGACGTCGGTCACGGTCTACACCCACGGCTGGTACGGCCAGGCCGCCTACTACGCCGACGACCTCTCGGTCTACGGCCCCGACGGGGGCGGCGGCACCGACCCGACGCCGACGATCCCGGCCGCACCGGCGGGCCTCGCGGTCTCCGGTACGTCGTCCTCGTCGGTGTCCCTGACCTGGAACACGGTCTCCGGCGCGACGGGCTACAACGTCTACCGGGGCGGTACGAAGGTGACGGCGGTGACCGGCACGTCGGCCACGGTGACGGGCCTCGCGGCCTCCACCTCGTACTCCTTCCAGGTCACGGCGACGAACTCGGCCGGTGAGTCCCCGAAGTCGGCGGCGGTGACGGGCACGACGACGGCGACCCCGACCGGCCCGGCGCTCCCGAAGCACGCGGTCACCGGCTACTGGCAGAACTTCAACAACGGCGCCACCGTCCAGAAGATCTCCGACGTCCAGTCCCAGTACGACATCATCGCCGTGGCCTTCGCGGACGCGACGACGACGCCGGGGGCGGTGACCTTCAACCTCGACTCGGCCGGTCTCGGCGGTTACACCGTGGACCGGTTCAAGGCGGACATCGCGGCGAAGAAGGCGGCCGGGAAGAAGGTGATCATCTCGGTCGGCGGCCAGAACGGCACGGTGTCCATCAACGACTCCACCTCGGCGGCCAACTTCGCCAACTCCGTCTACTCCCTGATGCAGACGTACGGCTTCGACGGCGTCGACATCGACCTGGAGAACGGCATCAACGCCACGTACATGACCCAGGCGTTGCGGTCGCTGTCCTCGAAGGCGGGCTCGTCGCTGATCATCACGATGGCGCCGCAGACCATCGACATGCAGTCCACGTCGAACGGCTACTTCCAGACCGCGCTCAACATCAAGGACATCCTCACCGTCGTCAACATGCAGTACTACAACAGCGGTTCGATGCTCGGCTGCGACGGCAAGGTGTACTCGCAGGGCTCGGTGGACTTCCTCACCGCGCTCGCCTGCATCCAGCTGGAGGGCGGACTCGCCCCGTCCCAGGTGGGGTTGGGCCTGCCCGCCTCGACGAGCGGCGCGGGCAGCGGGTACGTGTCACCGACCGTCGTGAACAACGCCCTGGACTGCCTGACCAAGGGCACGGGGTGCGGTTCCTTCAAGCCGTCGAAGACCTATCCCGACCTGCGGGGCGCGATGACCTGGTCGACGAACTGGGACGCCTCGGCCGGGAACGCGTGGTCGAACGCGGTGGGGCCGCACGTGCACGGGCTGCCGTAGGCGGCCGGACGGCTCACTCGCCGTCGAGCATCTCGTAGGTCTCGGCGAAGATCTCGGGCTCACAGGCGTAGTGCTCGCCGCGCACTCCCTCGATCAGCATCCAGCCGGGCGGGATCTCGTCCGGCGCCGAGCCCCGCTCCATGGTGCGGATGCGGAGGACCCGCCCGCTGTCCCGCTCTTCCGAGGCGACGAAGTCGTCGCCGAGGAAGGCACGGACGGCGGGCAGATCCTCTTCTCGGCCCGTCCAGAGCAGCGCGCGCACGGTCACCGGAAGCTTGCGGGCGCGGACGACGGGCATGAAGGGCTCCTGAGTGGTCGACGTCGTGCACCACATTGTCAGGAGCTGGACAGAACAACCAGCCGTTCGGTCGCGCGTGTCATGGCTACGTAGCGGTCCACCGCCCCCTCCACCCCTGTCCCGAAGTTCTCCGGGTCGACCAGGATCACGAGGTCGAACTCAAGGCCCTTCGACAGCTCGGGCGTCAGGGACCGGACGCGGGCCGTGGGCTCGAAGGTCTCGTCGCCGATGACACAGGCGATGCCCTCGGCGGGGTGGTCGGCGAGCCAGGTGTCGAGGATCGAGGGGAGGTCATCGACCGGGCCGTGCAGAACCGGGATGCCGCTGCCGCGGATGGAGGTGGGGACGTTGGCGTCCGGGAGAGCGGCGCGGATGACCGGCTCCGCCTCCGTCATCACCTCTTCCGGGGTGCGGTAGTTGATACTCAGCGACGCCATGGTGATGCTGGTCAGGCCGACGCGGCGCAGGCGCTCCTCCCAGGTCTCGGTGAAGCCGTGGCGGGCCTGGGCTCGGTCGCCGACGATCGTGAAACTGCGGGACGGGCAGCGCAGCAGGAGCATCTGCCATTCGGCGTCGGTGAGTTCCTGTGCCTCGTCGACGACGATGTGCGCGAACGGGCCGGCGAGGAGGTCCGGTTCGGCGGTGCTGAGTTCGGACTCGTCCACCAGGTTGCGCTGGAAGTCCGCGCGGCCCAGCTGGGTCATCAGGCCCTCGCCGTCCGGGTCGGCCGCGATCAGGTTCTCGACGACCCGCGCCATCTGCTCGCGCTGGACGGCGAGGGCGGCCTCCTGCCGGCGCTTGCGGCCGTCCGCCTTCGGGTCGCCGAGGCGCTGCCGGGCCGCGTCGAGGAGGGGGAGGTCGGAGACGGTCCAGGCGGTCGGGTTCGCGCGTTGCAGGGTGCGGACCTCGTCGCGGGTCAGCCACGGCGCGCACAGGCGCAGATAGGCGGGGACCGTCCACAGGTCGCCCACCACGTCCGCCGCCTCCAGCAGGGGCCAGGCGCGGTTGAGCGCGCCCACCAGCTCCTTGTTCTGCCGCAGCACCCGGCGGAACAGCTGCGGCGGCACGTCGTCGCGGCCCTCGTACTTCTCCTCCAGGATCGCGACCAGCTTGTCCCAGATCTGGCCGCGGGCCTCGTTGTGCGGGGTGCCCGGTTCCGGGGCGTCGAAGGCCTCGGCCCAGTCGGCGGCGGTGAGGCGCAGGTCGGTGTGGTCGACCGTGACGGTCAGGCCCTCGCTGGGCGGCTCCTCGTAGAACCGTACGGCCTTCTCGATCGCCTTCACCAGGTCCGCCGAGGACTTCAGCCGGGCCACCTCCGGGTCGGGTTCCAGGCCCGCCGCGGCGCCCTCCTCGACCAGGTCGCGCAGGATGCAGGTCTGCACGCCCTCCTCGCCGAGGCTGGGGAGGACGTCGGCGACGTAGGAGAGGTAGGGGCGGTGCGGGCCGACGAAGAGGACGCCGCCCCTGCGGTGGCCGAGGCGCGGGTCGGAGTAGAGGAGGTGGGCCGTGCGGTGCAGGGCGACGACGGTCTTGCCGGTGCCGGGGCCGCCGTCGACGACGAGCGCGCCGCGGGAGCCGGCGCGGATGATGGCGTCCTGGTCGGCCTGGATGGTGGCGAGGACGTCCCGCATCCGGTCGGAGCGGTTGCTGCCGAGGCTGGCGATGAAGGCGGACTGGTCGTCGAGGGCGACCTGCCGCTCCAGTCCGTCGGCGGTGAACACCTCGTCCCAGTAGTCGCTGATCCGGCCGTCGGTCCAGCGGTAGCGGCGGCGGCTGGTCAGGCCCATGGGGTGGGCGTGGGTGGCGGCGAAGAAGGGCTCGGCGGCCGGGGAACGCCAGTCGATCAGCAGTCGGCGCCCCTCGCTGTCGGTGAGGCCGAGGCGGCCGACGTAGAGCGGCTCGGGGTCGTCGGCGGTGACCATACGGCCGAGGCACAGGTCGAGGCCGAAGCGGCGCAGGGTGCGCAGCCGGGCGGTGAGACGGTGGATCTCCGCGTCCCGGTCCATCGCGGCCCGGCCCGCGCCGCCGGGCGCCTTGAGCTCGGCGTCGAGGCGGGCGGAGAGGTCGGCGATCGACTCCTCCAGGCTCGCCGCGATCGCCGCGAAGTGCCGCTCGTCACCGGCGATCAGGGTGGGGTCGGCCTTGGCGGAGAGACGGTCGGGGAGGGCGAACGCCGTGGTGGTGGCGGTTCCCTGGGGATTCACGTGATCAGCTCCGATGCGAGGCCGGATGTGGCCGTTACGGCTGTTTGCGGCTTTTTGTTGATTAGTACGACATTACGTGGACGGTGAGGCTCCGGGCGCGGCGCCGTGGCGCCGGGCGACCCTACGCGGCGGCGGCCTCTTCGAGCAGCAGCTTCGCCGCCACCGTCGCCCCGTCCGTGCGGACCTCGGCCGCCAGGGACCGCGCCCGTTCGCGGGTCTCGGGGGCCAGGGCGACGGTGAGCGCGGCCGTCAGGGAGGCGTAGGTGGGTGTCGGGCCGTCGTGGGCCGCGCCGATGCCCAGCTCGGCGATCCGGCCGGCCCAGTAGGGCTGGTCGGCCATCTGAGCCACGATCACCTGGGGCGCTCCGGCCCGGGCGGCGGTCGTGGTGGTGCCGGCGCCACCGTGGTGCACGACGGCGGCCACCCGGCGGAACAGCTCCTGCTGGTTGACCTCGCCGACGACGAAGCAGTCGTCCTCGCCGTCGATCAGCGCGAGGTCGGCCCAGCCGCGCCCGAGCAGCACCCGGTGGCCCTGCGCGCGGACCGCCGCCACGGCCGCCCGGGAGACGCCGGCCGCGTCCCGCAGCGGCATGCTGCCGAAGCCGACGTACACCGGCGGGGCGCCCGCCGCCAGGAACTTCTCCAGGTCGCCGGGGAGCGGCCGGGCGTCGGTGCGGAGCCAGGCGCCGGTCTGGACGACGTCGAGGTCGGCCGGCTCCTGCCAGGGGCTCAGGGCCGGGTCGGCCGCCAGGAACGGGCGGTCGGTGAGGACGTGGTGGCGGAGGTCGGGCACCGGGGGCAGGCCGAGCGCCGCGCGCCGGGCGTTGACCGCCCCGCCGAACAGCTCGTTGAGGATCTCGGCGTTCTGGTCCCACAGCACCCGGTTGTCCGTGACGTCCGCCGGGAGCGGGTGGCCGGGGAAGGCGAGCGGGGGGTGGTGCGGGGAGGGCAGGTAGGACGGGAAGTAGGAGACGAACGCGTACGGGACGCCCGCCTTCTCCGCCGCCGCCCGCGCACCGGCGGCGGCCGGGAGCAGCCCCGTCGCCACCACCAGGTCACTCCCCTCGGCGACCGAGGCGACGGCGTCGTACACCGAGTCGAACAGCCCGGCGGCCCGCTCGGCCATGGTCGGGGGCAGCTTCGTCGGCTTCCCGGTCAGGGCGTCCGCCGCCAGCGCCCGCACCGACGGCCCGATCGGCACCAGCGGGACACCGAGGCCGGCCAGCAGCTCCTCGAAGTCGGGCGGCGCGCAGACGTGCGCCTCCGCGCCGAGTTCCCGCAGCGCCAGGGCGAGGCCCGCCATCGGCTCCACGTCTCCGCGCGACCCGTACGTCAGCAGCACAACACGCATCCGGGACTTCCTCATTTCCGCAGGTGACGGCTTCAGGCCGACGATTCTGCGGCACGAGGGGGGCCTTGCCGCAAGGCCCCCGGTGCGCTATACATTGAATATGGCAAGAGGTGTCCGCACCTTCTTGCCTTTCGTGTTTCCGGGCTCGGGTCAGCCTTGCAGGGACGTGCGGTGGCCGTGCGCCGGGTCCGCAGGGCAGACGAAGACGTTGAGGCTGCCGACTCGACCCACACTGACGTGGGTGGGGGCGAGGACCTCGTCCTCCAGGGGAATCCAGCTGCGGCTGCCGCCGTGTTCCGAGGGGCGGATCGCCAGCAGGAGTTCCATGGCCGTCCCGCAGGAGCAGACCATCGGGTGCGGTCCGGTGACACCCCAGTAGGCGTGACCGCCCACCTTCCAGCCGGCGGCCACCGCGAAGTCGGCGTCGTAGCTGAGGGGTTCGCCGCCGTCCTCTTCGCTCTCCCAGAGCCCCTCCTCCCACTCCTCGATCCTCGACTGGACCTCCTCATCGAGGAGTTCGGGCCACTCGTACTCCACGACCCCAGGCTCCGGGTGCAGTACGCAGGGCTCGGGGACCAGACCCTCGTAGCCGACGACCGGCGGGAGCGGCGGGTTCGTGAGTACGGCGTCCGTCGCGGCCCCGGAGTCGCGCCAGCGCAGGTGGACGGCGGGGGTGTGCGGGAGGCCGTGTGCCTCGAAGGGGCACCACAGCACCTGGAGGAGGTCGCGGCCGGGCGGTGCCGGGAGGTTCGGCACGTCACGGGCGTACAGCTGGGCCAGGGCGAGGAGCGGGACGGGGTGGGTGTCCCCGATGTCCGGCACCTTGTGGCGGCGTTGGAGGGCGGTGAGCCGTTCGCGTTCCTCGTCGGTGAGGGCGCGGTCGTGCGCGGCCGCGTGGATCCGCCGCTCCTCGTGGATGTCCTCGATCCTGCGGCCCTTGTTCCTCCGGTGCTCCTGTGTGCAGGCCGGCCAGGGTTCGTCCGCGGGCCACAGCAGCGGGCCGCCCACCGAGCTGTCGTACGGGGTGGGAGTGCCGGGGCGGGGGTGCAGGCGGGTGGTGGTGCCGCGGTGGGCGGCGAGTTCGGGGAACAGTGCCTCGATGTCGAGAGGCCGGGGCGGGGTCGTACGGGTACGGCTCATCGCAGCGGCTTGTAGTAGCCGAGGATCGCCTGGAGGCCCGCGAACCATTCGCGCAGGCGTTCCTTGGGCTTGGCCTCGACCTGGCACTCGTAGAGCTGGCCGTTGTGGAGGACCACCGCGACGACCAGGGCCTTGCCGTTCGGGGTGGCCTTGTAGTGGACCGTGTGGATCTCGGGCCAGCTGAACTCGGCCTCCGCGTCGCGTATTTCGAAGGTGATGCCGGACATGTCGACGACCACGGAGTTGTGGCGGTCCACGGCGAGGAACTCCGGGGCGGCGGGGGGCGGCGGTTGGGGCGCGTACTGCGGGGGCGGGGGGCCGAAGGCTCCCGGTGGCGGGTTGTAGGGCGGCGGCTGGGTCATCGGTCCCCCGGGGAGTGCCTCGTGCGACGGTCGTACAACTTCCGTGACGCAACCTATCGGGGCGCCCGTGAAACATTTCCCGGGGCCCACCGCATCAGTACAAGTGAGGACGGTGCACGCCGGGCACCCACGAGCAGGGGGAACACATGAGACAGGTCCTCGCGGACCAGTACGCGGAGTTCGCGGCGGCGCGTGCGGGGCATCTGTACCGCTCCGCGTGCCTGCTCACCGCAGGTGACACGCATCTCGCCGAGGATCTCGTGCAGGAGACCCTGGGCCGGCTCTACATCGCGTGGCACCGGGTGAGCCGGGTCGACAACCCCGCCGGGTACGCGCAGACCGTGCTCACCCGGACCTTCCTCGCCCACCAGCGGCGGCGCAGCAGCACCGAGCGGGCCACCGACGCCTTCCCCGACCGGGCCGCCGCCGACCAGCGCGACGTACCGCTGCGGCTGACGCTGCTGGAGGCGCTGGCGCGGCTGCCCGTCAAGGACCGGGCCGTGGTCGTCCTGCGCTACTGGGAGGACCGCTCGATCGAGGAGACCGCCGACGCGCTGCACGCCAGCTCGGCCGCGGTGCGCACCCGGTGCACGCGCGCGCTGGGCAGGCTGCGCGAGCTGCTCGGCGAGGATCTCGGCGAGTACGCGCGCTTCTAGCCCAAGTCCCGCCCCTACGACTTCACTTCACTCCGACCCCGCGGAAACGGTGGTTTGCCATGCCCGTACACCAGGACAGCGATCCCTTCGAGGACCGCCTCGCCGCCGGACTGCGCGATGCCGGTCAGACCTTCGCCCCCGACCCGCACGCCCTCACGACGGCCGGGCTGGCCCGTGGGCGCCGGCTGCGGCTGCGGCGCCGGGCCGCGGTGGTGGGCGGCGCGGCCTCGCTCGCGCTCGTGGGGGTGGGCGGGGCGCTGCTGCTGCCGGGTGGCGGATCGGACGCGGACCGGTCGTCGGTGGCGTCCACGCCCAGCGGCAAGGCGACCGCGGCGGCCGTGTCCGGTGAGCAGCTCATCAGCACGCTCAAGGAGCAGCTCGGGTCCGGCAAGTTCAGCGAGGAACGCGGTCGCGGTACCGAGGACAGGGGGACGTACGCGGCGCTCGTGTGGGACGACGGGGACGGGGCAGCCGCCGTCTCCGTGAACCTGGACCGGGTGCAGCCGGGCGGGGACGAAGCCCGTCAGCTGGCCGCGTGCCCGGACAAGCTGTTCATCCCCTACGACGACTGCAAGTCCAGCCGGCTCGACGACGGTTCGGTGCTGAAGATCGTCCAGGGGTACGAGTATCCGGACAAGCGCGTGCCCACCAAGTGGTGGTACGCCGATCTCGTCACGGCCAAGGGGCAGCACGTCTCGGTGAGTGAGTGGAACGCGGCGGCCGAGAAGGACGCGCCGGTCACCCGTGACCAACCGCCGCTGGACAACGCCGGGTTGCAGAAGGTGGCGACCGCGCCGGCCTGGCTGAAGGCGATCGACGCCCTGCCCGCGCCGCCCCCTCAGGAGCCGGAGCCGACGCACTCCGCGCCCGTCACCGATGTGACCAAGAGGCTCGTCAGCCTGCTCCCCGACACCATGGACGTGGTCTCGCACAGCAGTGACGAGGGCGAGTACGGCTATGTGGTCGTCAACGACGGCAAGGGCAAGAGCCTCGTCGAGATCAACGTGCAGCCGAACATGGGGGACCTCCTCGGCGAGAGCATGTTCAGCGGTGCCGAGGACGTCGGCGACGGGACGATGCTCGTCACCCACGAGGACGCCGGTGACAAGGACGTCGCCGGTGCGGTCAGGTGGACCGTGGACACGGTGCGGATCAACGGCCTGCGGGTCGTGGTCAGCGCCTACAACCAGGGCGGGCCGCACGAGGCGCCCGGTCGTGAGAAGCCCGCCCTGACGATCGATCAGCTCAAGACGATCGCGCTCAGCTCGGCGTGGGGGCCGAGCCGGGAGGACCTCTACGGGCACAAGAGCGGTCAGAAGAACTCCGACCAGGGCTGATCCCAGATCTGCTTCACGCACAGCACCAGGAACAGCAGCCCCGCGATCACCAGCATCGCGTTGCTGAGCGGGCCGTTGCGCCATGCGGCGGGGGTGCGGGAGGAGTTGAGGAGCCAGATCAGGGTGCCGGCGAGGAAGGGGAGGAACGCCGCGCCCAGGACGCCGTAGAGGATGATCAGGCGGAAGGGCTGGCCCTGGAAGAGCAGGACGATGGGCGGGAAGGTCAGCCACAACAGGTACGCGCGGAAGGGCCAGGAGCGTTCGCGCGCACCGGAGGCGACCTCCTCGCCCTTCGCCGCGTGTGCGGTGCGGTAGCGGGCGACGAAGTCGGCGAACATCAGGCTCACGCCGTGCCAGACGCCGATGAGGGAGGTGAAGGACGTGGCGAAGAAGCCGACCAGGAAGAACTTGGCGGTCGCCGAGCCGTACTCCTCCTCCAGGATGTCGCTGAGCTGGATGAGGCCCTTGTCGCCGCTCGCGATCGCCACGTTCGCCGAGTGCAGCAGTTCCGCGCCGACGAAGAGCATCGCAATGACGAAGATGCCGGTGGTGGCGTAGGCGACGCGGTTGTCGAGCCGCATGACCTTCATCCAGCCGGTGTCGGTCCAGCCCTTGGCGTTGACCCAGTAGCCGTACGCGGCCAGCGTGATGGTGCCGCCGACGCCGCCGATCAGGCCGAGGGTGTTGAGGACCGAGTCCTTCTCGTCGGGCAGGACGGGGAGGAGACCGGCCAGGGCGTCGGGGAGGTTCGGGGTGACGCGGATCGCCAGGTAGACCGTCACCACGAACATGACGCCCACCAGGACCGTCATGACCTTCTCGAAGACCTCGTACTTGTTGAACCAGACGAAGACCAGACCGACCAGGCCGCAGCCGACCGCCCACCACTCCAGGTCCATCACGTCGGGGAACAGGGCCTGCAGCGGCAGCGCGCTCGACGACATCGCCGCCGCCCCGTACACGAAGCCCCAGATCACGACGTAGACGACGAAGAACCAGCTGGTCCAACGGCCCAGGCTCGCCCAGCCGTCGAAGAGGGTGCGGCCGGTGGAGAGGTGCCAGCGGCCCGCGGCCTCGGCGAGGGAGATCTTCACCAGGCAGCCGATCACGGCGGCCCACAGCAGGGTGTAGCCGAAGTTGCTGCCGGCGATGAGGGTGGCGACCAGGTCGCCCGCGCCGACGCCGGTGGCCGCGACGACGATGCCGGGGCCGATGTACTTCCAACTGGACTTGCGCGGTGTGGGGGTGGTCGATACCTGGGTGGCGGTGGGGTTTCCCGTGGTGTCAGCCATGAAGGTCAACAAACCGCAAAGTCACGGAAGTGGCAAGGGGGCCTACGGGTGTCGCGCACCGCGGCCGTCCGCGCGGAGGTGAGGATTCGATTCGCGCCAGCGTGGCTTTATGCGCTCTTGACCTGCTCATGCCATACGTCGACGATGAGCCGCACACCCGCACCACGTACGTCGCACTGAATCGCCACTCCCCACTCCCACAAGGAGACTTCATGCGACTTCGGACACGAGGCGCAGGCGCCCGGGGCGGCAGACGCACCGCCGCGTTCGCCGCCCTCCTCGCCCTGGCGCTCGCCGCGCCCCTGACCTCCATGGACGCGTCCGCCGACAGCGCCCGCAAGCCGGCTCCGTCCGCGGACGACATCCGGCAGTACGAGATCCACCAGCACACCAACCCGGTGACCCGCACCGCCATCCAGCAGACCGGTGTCACGGTGGACGAGGCCGACGAGGAGACCGTCGTGGTCTCCGGGCGGGCCGACCAGATCAAGAAGCTGCGCCAACTCGGATACGAGGTCCAGGCGTTGGGCGCCGCCCCGGACCGGCTGGCCCAGGACGAACTGCGGCTGTACGACTTCCCGTCGGCCGACTCGCGCTATCACAACTACGCGGAGATGACGAACGAGATCAACGCCGTCGTCGCGGCCCACCCGGACATCGTGAGCCAGCGCGTGATCGGCACGTCGTACCAGGGGCGGAACATCGTCGCCCTCAAGATCAGCGACAACGTGGGGACGGACGAGTCCGAGCCCGAGGTGCTGTTCACCCACCACCAGCACGCGCGCGAGCATCTCACCGTCGAGATGGCGCTCTACCTGCTCGACCAGCTGACCTCCGGCTACGGCACCGACTCCCGCGTGACCAACCTGGTCAACAGCCGTGAGATCTGGATCGTGCCGGACCTCAACCCCGACGGCGGCGAGTACGACGTCGCCACCGGCTCGTACCGCTCCTGGCGCAAGAACCGGCAGCCCAACTCCGGTTCCTCGTCCGTCGGTACGGACCTCAACCGCAACTGGGACTACCGGTGGGGCTGCTGCGGCGGCTCGTCCGGGTCGACGTCCTCCGAGACGTACCGCGGGGCGGCCGCCGAGTCGGCTCCCGAGGTCAAGGTCGTCGCGAACTTCGTGCGCAGCCGGATCGTCGGCGGGGTGCAGCAGATCAAGGCCGGCATCGACTTCCACACGTACAGCGAGCTGGTGCTGTGGCCGTTCGGGTATACGACGTCCGACACGGCCACGGGCATGACCGCGGACGACCGCAACGCGTTCGCCACGGTCGGGCAGAAGATGGCCGCGAGCAACGGCTACACCGCGGAACAGTCCAGCGACCTGTACATCACCGACGGGACCATCGACGACTGGCTGTGGGGCAACCAGAAGATCTTCTCGTACACCTTCGAGATGTATCCGACGTCCAGTTCCCAGGGTGGGTTCTATCCGCCCGATGAGGTGATCGCTCGGGAGACCTCTCGGAACCGGGACGCCGTGTTGCAGCTGCTGGAGAACGCGGACTGCATGTACCGGTCCATCGGGAAGGCGGCCCAGTACTGCAGCTAGGTGCGCCCCGCGGCGGAGCCGCGAAATGTCACAGCCCCGCGCCCCTCAGTCGGACTCCTCGAAGTAGGCATCGAGTACAGCGTCCAGCTGCTCTTCCCACTTCTTGAAGTCCGCCCTGGCCGTCGCCTCGATCTCGATCGGGTACCAGCGGCGGTCAGGGGTGTGGACCGTGATCGTGAAGCGCTTGCCGAAGCGGGGTGACTCCGTCTCGACCGCGCCGATCTCGTCCCAGCCGAACTCGCACCGCTCCTCGTCGAGGCTGAGGCGGACGCCCTTCGCGTCGGCGACGATCTTCGCGCGGCGGTCGGAGGCCTCGAAGACGGGGCCCTCGGCCGCCGTCTCCTCCTCGGTCTCCGCCTCTTCGGCCGTCTCCGGTTCCCCGGGGGCGGCCTCCTCCTGCGCGAGGGGCTCCTCGGCGTCCGCCGGCTCGGCGTCCTCGGGCTCGCCGGACACGGGTGAGGTCAGCCCGGGGATGAAGGCCGGGTCGAATCCGGCGCCTTCCAGGGGCTTGCTGCTCGAACCTATGCGCTGCTCCACGGTCGGAAGTATGGCGGACGAAGCTGTGTCGTGGGGCCCCGGGGGCCGAAGCGGCGGGAGAAGGCCTTGCGGAAAATTTCTGCAAGATCTTGCCCGCCCGGAAACACCGCTGCTTGACTCGGCTCCCATGAGCCCCGAGACCGATGTCCTCGTCCTGGGCGGCGCCGGCGTGGACACCATCGTCCACGTCCCCGAACTGCCGCTCCCCTACGCCGACAGCTACATGATCGAGCCGGGCATCGTCAGCCGCGCCGGGCAGAGCGGGGACTTCGTCGCGCTCGGCGTGCACGCGCTCGGGCTGCGCGTCCATCACCTCGACGTCCTCGGCGACGACCACGAGGGCGACCTGGTGCGGGCGTTGCACCGGGACCGGGGCATCCCGTTCACCGAGGTGCGCTCGGCCTCGGGAACGAAGCGGGCGGTCAACCTGGTCGGCCCGGACGGGCGCCGGCTCTCCCTGTACGACGTCACGCGCGGCCAGGACGCCGACGGGTTCCCCGAGGACACCCTGCGCACCCTGGCGGGCGCCGCCCGGCACGCGCACGTGGTGATCACCCACCCGTGCGCCCACACGCTGCCGGTGCTGCGCGCGGCCGGGGTGACGGTCTCGACGGACCTGCACAACTGGGACGGTGAGAATCCGTACCACGAGGCGTTCGCCCTCGCCGCCGACCTGGTCTTCCTGTCCACGACCGCGCTGGCCGACCCGGAGGCCACCATGAGGGACATCGCCGCTCGCGGCCGGGCGGGTGTCGTGGTCGCGACCGCCGGGGCGGAGGGGGCGTACCTGCTGGCCGACGGCGAGCTGACGCATGTGCCCGCCGTCCAGCCGCCCGCTGCGGTGGTGGACTCCAACGGCGCCGGCGACGCCTTCGCCGCCGCGTTCCTGCTCGGCCGGCTGACGGGCGCGGACCCGCTGCGCTGCGCGCGGTACGGGGCGGTCGCGGGCGCGTACGCCTGTACGGTGCCGTCGACCCGGGCGGATGCCATCGGCCGGGACGAACTCCTGGCGCGGGTGGCCGAGTTGGAGGCGGAGAAGGCCTTCGGGTGACCCGGCCGGGGGCGGGACCCCGCCCCGTCACCGCAGCCGCGGCCCGAATCCGCCCCGCTACCGACCGGTTCCGCCCGCCCCGCGACCGTCCCGCCTGACAGACTTTCCGGCCATGGGGACGATCTACGCGTTCATGGCGGGCGTCAACGCCTACCCGCCGCACATCGCCACACCGCTGTCCGGCTGCCTCAACGACGTACGAGCGGCACGGGAGTTGCTGGAGGAGCGAGGCGAGGACGCCGTCGCGGTACGGGCCGTGCTGGACGGGGAGGCGACGGTCGCGGCCGTCGAGGAGGGGGTCCGGGCCTTCCTCGGGGCGGCCGGGCCCGGCGACACGGCGTTGTTCTGGTTCTCGGGGCACGGCAGTGAGCGGGTCGCCACCGGCGCGGAGTTGCTCGTCGAGGCGACGGGCTGGAGTCAGGCGCTGGTCTGTGTGGACGGCCCGCTGTCCGACAAGCGCCTGGGCGCGCTGCTGGACGAGGTGGCGGGGCGCGGGGCGCAGGTCGTGGCGGTCCTCGACTGCTGCTTCTCGGGCGGCGCGACCCGCGAGGACCGCGTCCCGGCCGGCCTGACCGCCCGGCACGCGCCGGCCCGTCCGGAGTGGCCCGTCGCCCGCGACGCCGCACCCCCGCGCGGCGCCGCCCGCCATCTGCTGCTCGCCGCGAGCCGGCTCGACCAGCTCTCCTACGAGGACTGGTTCGACGGGCGCCGCCAGGGCGTCTTCACGCACGCCCTGCTGGGCGCGGCACGGGCGGCGGGCCCGGACGTCACCTACCGGCAGTTGCTGGCGGCGGCGGACGCGCGGGTACGGCGGTCGGGGGGCCGGCAGCAGCCGGTGCTGTTCCCTGAGACGGCCGCGGTCGCCGATCTGCCGTTCCTCGCGGGTGCGGTGGCGGAGGGGGCCGTCGGTGACCATCTGCTGCGGTGCGGGCCGGAGGGGTGGGAGGTGGACTGCGGGACGGTGCACGGGCTGCGGGGCGGGGCGGATGCCGGGGGGACGGAGTTCGCGGTGGTCGGGGTCGGGCTCGTCGTGCGGGCGCGTGTGGTGCGGGCCGAGCGGGCGCTGGTGGAGCCGGTGGGCTGGGTGCCGGACCCGGAGCGGGTGTACCCGGTCGCGCCGACCGCCCTGTCGACGCCGCCCGCGACGGTGAGTGTCGAGGGGGCGGACGAGCGGCTGAGGGCCGCCATCGCCTCGTACGACACTCCGCTGCTCCACGTCGTCGACAGGCCCGAGGAGTTCGGTGACCTGCACTTCCGGGTGGTGCCGGGCGGTGGTGCGGTGGAGGTGCTGGGGCGGGACGGGACGCGGTTCGTGGAGCCGCTGCGGCTCGGCGCGAGGTCGGCGGAGCGGGACGGTTCGGCCGCCGGGGCGGCAGCGTCGTACGACGCCAAGGGCCTCGTCGACTGTCTCGTGCACCTGACCCGCTGGCACCGGCTGCGGGACCTCACCTCCCGCCCCTCCGTCCTGGACAACCAGGTGCGGGTGGAGATCGCCCCCTGGGGCGGCGGGGACCCGCTGGTGCCGGACGGGCGCGGGGAGATCGTGTGCGCGTACGGGCCGGACCGGGAGCCGCCGTTGGTGTCCGTCCGGCTCGTCAACCGTTCGCAGCGGCCCCTTTGGTGCGTGCTGCTCGATCTCACCGACAGCTACGCCAGTGATCCGGCGCTGTACCCGGGCCACTTCATCGGGCCGGGACGGACGGGGCACGCGCTGGACGGGGGGCCGGTGCGGCTGGCTCTGCCGGCGTCGAGGGCCGTCACGTCCGGCGCGGAGGCGCGGGACTGGCTCAAACTGATCGTGGCGGAGAGCGAGTTGAACACCGTGCCGTTCCGGATGCCGGCGTGGAGCCCGTGGGCGGCGGGCGCGGGCGAGGAGGTGCTGCGCTTCGGCGCCCCCTCCGACGGCCGCGACCTCGGCCCGGCCGGCCAGGCCACCCCGGGCCGCTGGGCCACCCGGACGATCACCCTGCGGACCGTCGTCCTCTAGGGCGCCAACTGGACGTAGTACGGCTGGAGTACGGAGTTGAGCCACTCCTGGCCCTCGGCCGTGTCGAAGTCCACGGTGTCCTCCTCCTCGGCGCGCAGGGCGCCGGCCGGGCTGCGGTCGCCGAACAGGACCACCGTGCGGTCGGCCGGTTCCCGCTTCGACGCCCACAGCAGGCCCTGGGCCCAGGGTTCGGTGTGCCGGCGGATCCAGTGGGCCCAGTCGCGGGTGTACGGGTACTCGTGGGCCTCGGTGTGCACCAGCCAGGTGTCCTGGTGGACGGCGGCCAGGTCCTGGGCGCTGACCAGCGGCAGGACGTTCAGGTCGGCGGCGAGCCGCAGGGTGCTCAGGCGGCGGCCCTCGACCGCGCGGCGCGGCAGCAGGCGCGGTCCGCCGGCCGGGTCGAAGGGCAGGGAGCGCAGCAGGGTCTCGCAGACGGCGGCCGTGGGGCCGAGACCGGCGTAGAGATAGCCGTAGGTGTCGCAGGAGGTGGCGTCGAAGCGGCCGCCGCCGTAGAGGCAGTGGGAGGGCCTCGGGTTGAAGCCGGCGGCGGGGCGGTGGGAGCCGTGGATGCGGTAGAGCGGGGTGCCGCGGGTGAGCGTGACCTTGCCGGGGGTGCCGGTCAGGGCGTCGGGCGGCCGGTAGTTGGGCACGGTCAGTCACTTCCCATCCGGCAGGCCGTCTTCCGTTCTCGGACTCATTCCCCACTCTCCATCAGAAACCTTGCTGTATCGACGAGTTGGCGGTCGCGGCCGGTGCCCAGCAGGCTCACCGGGCTGGTGCCGAGCCAGGCGTTGGCGGACAGCCACCAGTCGGCGGCGCCCCACGGGTCGCGGTCGGCGGCCAGCAGGGCGTTGACCTCCAGGACGACCAGCCAGGGCAGGGTGTCCTCGGAGAACTGGAACCGCGGCAGGCGCAGCCGTCCGCCGACGCCGGGCAGCCGGATCAGGTCGGGCGCGAAAGGGGCGCCGCCGCGCTGGAGCAGCGTCTCGGCGTCCAACGCGGGCTCGGCGAGCAGCCGTTCGCGCACCGGACCGAGGACGGGGCCGACCATGCGGTGCCCGTCGATGAGCAGGACGGCGAGGTCCTCGGCGGCGAAGCCCTGCACGGTCGGCCGCCCGCCACCGGGCACCGGCGTCCCGGTGTACCGCGCCCCGGTGTCCGCCCCGAACTCGTCCGGCAGCCACTCCGCGAGCAGGTCGGCGGCCTGCCGGGCGGCGGCGTCCCGCAGCCGCTCGTCCCGTTCCCCGTCGCGGACCACGCCGACCAGGCCGGCGAGCCGCTCGCGTTCCTCGGCGCCGAGACGGCCGGCGACCCGGTCCCAGCGGGCCGCGGCGGCGGCGAGGACGACGTACGGATCGTCGGGCGCGCTCATCGGTCGTCCTCCGCGGGGGCGTGGGGGGCCAGCAGGCGTTCCAGCAGGTCGGCGCGGGCGTGCCGGCGCACGACGAAGTGGATGTCCCAGTCGGCGCCGCGGGCGAGTTCGGCCTCGACGGCGGCCCACAGCGCGCCGAAGCTCTCCAGCGGGGTGAGGCCGCCGCGCCCGGCGCCGAGCAGGGGCAGGCAGACGGAGCGCAGGGGCGGGTCGTGCGCGCCGGACTCCTCGGCGAGCAGCGCGAAGACGCGGGCGACGCCGCGGGTGATGTCGGCGGGCTGGACGTCGTAGTCGTTGGTCTCGGGGCGGGGTACGGCCACGGCGACGTGGTAGATCCGCCGGATGCCCTGGTCCGCCAGTGCGCCCGCCGAGGTGACCGCGACCGTCCCGGGCTGTGCCGCCCGGCCGGGAGCCCCGTGCCGGGCGGTCCAGCCCCGTAACTCGTCGTCGATCCTGTCGTCGACGAGTCCCCCGACGGGGTCCCGGTGCGCGCCCGCGCGGCGCAGGGTGGCGGAGACGGACGACTTGTAGGGCGCGGGCAGCGCGAAGTAGATGTTCGTCGGCGAGACGACGACGTCGATGTCGCGCAGCAGGTCGACGGAGTGGACGTGCAGGGTGACGGGGACGGTACGGCGGTCGATGCGCGGACGCAGGGTGCGGTGGGCGGCGGGCATGCGGACGGGCGACGGGTCGTACGGCGGTGCGGGCGCCTCCCTCCGGGGCACCCCCTGGGCGACGAGCTGGACGACCTGTTCGGCGACCTGCCCGAGGACCATGAGCTCGTGGTGCTTGCGGAACCGCTCGACGCTCACCCCGTACACCTGGGCGGCCCGCCGGCGCCGGTCGGCGGCCGGCCAGTCGCGGGTGCCCTGGGCGAGGCCGAGGCTGTACTCGGCGGCGGTCTGCAGGGTGCCGCCGCCCATCCTGGAGACGGCGAGCCGCAATACCTTCTCCACCGGCCCCCCTGGCGACTCGCCGTCTCCCCGCGGGAGTTCACGGGCGGCCCCGGCGAGTGCCGGTACGTCGAGCGCGCGCAGCCTGACGACTCCGGCCCGCCGCACCTTCCGCACCTCCGCGAGAACCGCTCCGTGATCGGGCACGTGAGGCGACGGCGGCATGACGATCAGCATCGCACCGCCGTCGCGACCCTCACAAGCCCGCTCCGTACAACCATTCCAGCGCACGCCCCGGTCGCGAACGGGTCGCGTCCGGGGCGAAGTCAGGGCACAGGGAAGGGAGTTACGAGACGAAAGCGGCTCAGGGCACGGGGAAGGGAGTTACGAGACGAAGAGGCTGAGCACGGCCGCCACCACGAACCCGACCACCGACAGCACCGTCTCCAGCACGGTCCACGTCTTCAACGTGTCGCGTTCGCTGATGCCGAAGTACTTGGCGACCATCCAGAAGCCCCCGTCGTTGACGTGCGAGGCGAAGATGGAGCCGGCCGAGATGGCCATGATGACGAGCGCGACGAAGGCCTGGGAGTGGTCGCCCTCGGCGAGGAGGGGCGCCACGATGCCGGCCGTCGTCACGATGGCGACCGTGGCCGAGCCCTGGGCGACCCGCAGGACCACCGAGATCAGGTAGGCGAGGACGATGACCGGGAGGCCGACGTCGTTGAAGGTGTCGGACAGGGCCTGGGCGACGCCGCTGGCCTTGAGGACGGCGCCGAACACCCCGCCCGCACCGACGACCAGCAGGATGTTGCCGACCGGCTTGAGCGACGAAGTCGACACCGTCTCCAGGGACTTGCGCGACCAGCCGCGGCGGATGCCGAGGAGCCAGTACGCGAGGAGCAGGGCGATCGTCAGGGCGACGAAGGGGCTGCCGAAGAACTCGACGACCGAGCGTCCGGTGGACGGGTCGAGGGCGATCGAGGAGAAGGTCGCGGCGAGGATCAGGACCAGCGGGGTGCCGATGATGCCGAGGACCGTGCCGAGCGGGACGGGGTCCTCACGCGGTACGACACCCTGTGCGCGCTGCTCCTCGATCACCGCCAGCCGCGCCTCCGCCGCCGCCTCGACCATGTCCTGCGGTACGGCCACGAAGATGCGGCGGCCGACCCACGCCGAGAACGCCCACGCGGCCAGCACCGCCGGGATGCCGCAGACGACGCCCATGAGGATGACCCAGCCGAGGTCCACGTGCAGCAGGCCGGCCGCGGCCACCGGGCCGGGGTGCGGGGGCAGGAAGGCGTGGGTCATGGACAGGCCCGCGAGCAGCGGCAGGCAGTACAGCAGGATCGACTTGCCGCTGCGCTTGGCGGCCGCGTAGACGATCGGGGCGAGCACGAAGATGCCGACGTCGAAGAAGACCGGGATGCCGAAGATGAGGCCGGTGAGGCCCATGGCGAGGGGCGCCCGCTTCTCCCCGAAGAGGTTCAGCAGCCGGGACGCCAACACCTCGGCGCCGCCGCTGACTTCGAGGATCGCGCCGAGCATCGTGCCGAGGCCGATGATGATCGCGACATGGCCGAGGATGCCGCCCATGCCGGACTCGATGGTGGAGACGGCGTCGGAGCGCTGGACGGTGCCGAAGAGTTCGGTGACCGACAGGCCGGCGAGCAGGCCGACGGCTATGGAGACGGCCAGCAGCGCCACGAAGGGCTGGATCCTGACCTTGATGATGAGGAAGAGGAGCAGGGCGATACCGAGGGCGGCGACGGTCAGCAGACCGGCGGTGCCGTCGACGAGGAGGAGCAGGCCGCCGGTGTGGGGTGGGGCCTCGGCAGGGGCGGTCGCGGCGAGCGGAAGGGACATGGGGGTCCTCTGCGTAAGTCCATCGAGCTTTCGGGCAGGGCGAATCGCGGCATGGCCACCCGTGGGGGGCCATGCCGGCTGCTTACGGAGTGCGGGAGTTGAGGGGGCGTCAGCCGAGGACGGCGAGCGCGTCGATCTCGATCAGGAGACCGGCGGGGAGACCGACGTAGACGGTCGTACGGGCGGCAGGCGGCTGGGTGAGCCCCTGCTCCTCGAAGTAGGTGTTGTAGATGCCGTTCATCTCGGCGAAGTGGTCGACGTCCGTGAGGTAGACGCGGATCATCATCACGTCGTCCCAGGAGGCGCCGCCCTCCTCCAGGATCGCCTTGACGTTGGCGAGGGTCTGGAGGGTCTGCTCGCGCAGGGTGGGCCCGGCGGGCGTCGGCGCCTGCCCCTCCACGGCCGGCAGGAACCCGACCTGCCCGGCGACCTGGAGGATGTTGCCCTTGCGCACCCCGTGCGAGAACTTCGCGGGCGGGGTGGTGTGGGTCTTGGGGGTGAGGGCGATCTTCTCGGTCATGGGGTGACTTCCTTGACGGGGGGTCTGCCGGAGTACTCCCCGCTGATCGTGTCCGCCGTACGGCGGACCAGCGGGAGCAGGGTGAGGAGTTCGTCGGCGGTGACGACGACGTTCGGCGCGGAGACCGACATCGCGGCGACGACACGGCCGTCGGCGCCGCGGATCGGGGCGGCGATGCAGTTGATGGACTCCTCGTGGCCACCGAGGTCGGTGGCCCAGCCCTGTTCGCGCACCCGCTCCAACTCCTTGAGGAAGGCGGGGGCGTTGGGGGTCGAACGGGCCGTGTACAGGGGGTAGTCGAGCTGGTCGGCGAGCGTGCGGCGCTCGGCCTCCGGGAGGTCGGCGAGCAGCAGCTTCGCGACGGCGGCGACGGTGATCGCGACGGGCTTCCCGATCCGGGAGTACATCCGCACCGGGTAGCGGCTGTCGACCTTGTCGATGTAGAGGACGTCCCCTTCCTCGTACACGGCGAGGTGGACGGTGTGGCCGACCTGTTCGTTGAGGCGTACGAGGTGGGGGTGGGCGATCTCGCGGATGTCGAGGTTCTCCATCGCCTCCTGGGCGAGGGCGATGAGGCGGGCGCCGAGGCGGTAGCGCTGGTCGGACTGGCGGTAGACCAGGCCGTGTTCGTGGAGCGTACGCAGGAGGCGGAGCGCCGTTGACTTGTGGACGCCGAGGCGGTCGGCGACCTGGCCGAGATCGGCGGGGCCCTCGGCGAGCAGCGGCAGGATGCTGAGCGCGCGGTCGACGGTCTGGCTCATGGGGTGCGTACCTCCTCCGGGGCCTGCGCGGCTTGCGTCCAGCCGGGGCCGAGTCGAAGTGTCTCCCACGCGTGGTCGTCGAGGGCGACGAGGCGGTCGGCGTGTGCGCGGGTGGGGGGTGTGGTGAGGTCGCCGGGGGTGGTGAGGGTGGCGGCGGCCCAGAGGTGGCCGAGCCTCAGTCGCTCCCGTACGGGGAGTCCACGCAGGGTGCCGGACAGGAACCCGGCGGCGAAGGCGTCTCCGGCGCCGGTGGTGGAGACGATGTCGACGGTGGGGGCGGGTTCGAAGGTGCGGGGGGTGGGGGCTGGGGTGGGGGGCGTTTCGCCGGCCCGCGCTGGCGGGGTGCCGCTGCGCCCACCCGTGCCGCCCAAGCGGCACGACTGCCCGCAGCTAAGCGCGCCCAGGGGCGCGGGGAATTGCGCGACCAGCCCCCACTCGCCCGCGGCCGACACGAAAGCGGTAGCCCCCCTTCCTCCTTTCTTCACCACCAGCACCGCCGGCTCCGGCAACAGCTCCCGGATCCCGTCCGGCCCGCCGGCAACCCCCCACGCCTCCTCCGCCTCGTCCTCCCCCACGAACACGATGTCGGCCCCTCGGGCCAGTTCGAGCAGCGCTCCCGGCCCGTTGGCGTCACGCCGGAGTCCCGACCGGTGATTGACGTCGAAGGACACCACCGGCCGCCCCGTGCGGGGTGCCGTCAGCTCCCGCATCAGCCGCAGGCACTCCTCTGACAGCGCCGCCGTGATCCCGGACAGGTGCAGCACCCTCCCCGCACCCACCTCCACGTTCTCCACCGACATCGCCGACGCCGCCGACCCCGCCCGGTAATAAGCGACCTCGTGCGCGGACGTCCCCCGCTCCCCCGCCGTACGGAAGTACACCCCCGTCGGCCGCAGCGCGTCCCGGCGTACGCCGGTCACGTCGACGCCGTACGACCCGATCGTCTCGACGAGATGGTCACCGAAGCCGTCCACCCCCACCCGGCTCACCCACCGCGCGGAATGCCCCGCCGCGGCGAGGGCGCACGCCACGTTGGACTCCGCGCCGCCGATCGCACGGTCGAAGGACGGTACGTCGGCGAGGCGGCCCGGTCGGGTGGGCAGGAACGTGACCATGGACTCGCCGAGCGAGACGACGTCCACGACGTCCACGACGTCCACGACGTCCAGGGCGTTCACGATGGTCGTGGCTCCTCGTCGTCTCGGGCCCGGGCGGCTCCATTGACCCGGCGTTGGCCTGGATGTTAGACAGCGACGAGCGACATACGCAATGAACGTTGCAGAGAGTGCAACCGACCTGATCAGGGAGGCCCCGTGTCGCATGACACCGGTTCCGAAGCCCTCGCCCGCCTCGCGGAGGAACGCGTCGACCACCGCTTCAAGGGCCTCCCCCCGGACGCCGACGGCCTCACCGTCGGCGAGCTGACCGCCCAGCGCCGCAACCTCTTCACCGACGGCTTCACCACCCCGGTGCTGGCCCTCTCCGCCGAGCGCCTCGCACACAACCTCCGGCTCATGGAGACGTACGCCGCCCGGCACGGCCTCGCCTTCGCCCCGCACGGCAAGACGTCCATGGCGCCGCAGCTCTTCCGGCGCCAGATCGAGCACGGCGCCTGGGGCATCACCCTCGCCGTCCCGCACCAGGTCCGCGTCGCCCGGGCGTACGGCGTCCAGCGGGTGTTCCTCGCCAACGAACTGACCGACCCCGCCGCGCTCCGCTGGATCGCCGGTGAGCTGGAGTCGGACCCCGCCTTCCGGTTCATCTGTTACGTCGACTCCGTGCGCGGCGTCGAGCTGATGGACCGGGCCCTGCGCGGGACCGTCCGGCCGGTGGACGTCGTCGTGGAGCTGGCCGCGGGGGAAGGCGCGCGTACCGGTGTCCGCACCGAGGCCGAATGCGCGGCGGTCGCCGATGCCGTGGCCGGGACGGAGACCCTGCGGCTCGTCGGTGTCGCCGGGTACGAGGGCGAGGTGCCGCAGGCCGATCCCGAGCGGGTGCACGCCTGGCTGCGGCGGCTCGTCGCGCTCGCCGTCGACTTCGACAAGGGGGGACGCTTCGCCGGGCACGACGAGATCGTGGTCAGCGCGGGCGGCAGCGCCTGGTTCGACGCGGTCGCCGACGTCTTCGCCGAGATTCCCGAACTGTCGCTTCCCGTACTGAAGTTGCTGCGCTCCGGTGCCTACGTCTCGCACGACGAGGGCCACTACCGGAAGGTCACCCCCTTCAACCGGGTCCCGGAGGAGGGCGCCTTGGAACCGGCGTTCCGGCTCTGGGCGCAGGTCGTCTCCCGGCCCTCCGCCGAGCAGGCCTTCGCCAACGCGGGCAAGCGCGACGCGGCCTACGACCTGGGCCTGCCGTCCGCCCAGGTGGTACGCCGGGAAGGGACGGCGGAGCGGCCCGCGACCGGCGTCGAGGTCACCGGGCTGTCCGACCAGCACGCCTGGCTGCGCACCGGCCCGGAGGCGGACCTGGAGGTCGGCGACTGGCTGGGCCTGGGCCTGTCCCACCCGTGCACGTCCTTCGACAAGTGGCAGCTGATCCCGGTGGCCGAGGCGGACGGCACCGTCGTCGAGTACATCCGCACCTATTTCTGAGTCCGTACCTATTTCTGAGGGGCCCGCCATGGAAGAGCTCGTCATCCGGGACGCGGACGTCGTCGACGGCAGCGGTGAACCCTCCTACCGCGCCGATGTGGTGGTCGACGGCGGCCGGATCGTCTCGATCGTCAAGGAGGCCGCCGACGCCGGGTGCCAACGTCCCACCGCGCGGCGCGAGTTGGACGCCGAGGGGCTCGTCCTCTCCCCCGGCTTCATCGACATGCACGCCCACAGCGACCTCGCCCTCCTGCGCGACCCCGACCACAGCGCCAAGGCCGCACAGGGCGTCACCCTCGAAGTCCTGGGCCAGGACGGGCTGTCGTACGCCCCGGTCGACGACCGCACGCTCGCCGACGTGCGCCGCGCCATCACCGGATGGAACGGGTACGGCGATGACATCGACTTCGACTGGCGGACGGTCGGCGAGTATCTGGACCGGCTCGACCGGGGCATCGCCGTCAACGCGGCCTACCTGATCCCCCAGGGCACGGTCCGGATGCTCGCCGTCGGCTGGGAGGACCGCGAGGCGACCCCGGCCGAGCTGGACCGGATGCGGCAGCTCGTCGCCGAGGGCATGGAGCAGGGCGCGGTCGGACTGTCGTCCGGGCTCACCTACACGCCGGGCATGTACGCCAAGGACGCCGAACTGACCGAGCTGTGCCGGGTGGTGGCGTCGTACGGCGGCTACTACTGCCCGCACCACCGCTCCTACGGGGCGGGCGCGCTGGAGGCGTACGAGGAGATGGTGGCCCTGACCCGAGAGGCGGGCTGTTCGCTCCATCTCGCCCACGCCACCATGAACTTCGGCGTGAACAAGGGCCGGGCGCCGGAGCTGATCGCGCTGCTGGACAAGGCCCTCGCGGACGGCGCCGACATCAGCCTCGACACGTACCCCTACACACCGGGCAGCACAACTCTCGTCGCCCTGCTGCCGAGTTGGGCGAGCGAGGGCGGTCCGGAGGAGATCCTCAGGCGGCTCGCGGACGACGCCACCGCCGAGCGCATCCGGCACCACCTGGAGGTCGTCGGCTCGGACGGCTGCCACGGGGTGCCGGTCGAGTGGGAGACGATCGAGATCTCGGGGGTCGGCGATCCCGCGCTGGCGGACCAGGTCGGCCGCCGTGTCGACGGCTGGGCGACCGCGCGCCGGCTGCTGCTCGCCGACCGGCTGGCCCCGTCGATCATCCAGCACGTGGGACACGAGGAGAACGTCCGGCAGATCATGCGCCACCGCGTCCACACCGGCGGCTCGGACGGCATCCTCCAGGGGGCGAAGCCGCATCCGCGGGCGTACGGCACGTTCCCGCGGTATCTCGGGCACTACGTACGGGAGTTGGGGGTGCTGTCCCTGGAGGAGTGCGTCGCGCATCTGACCGGCCGCCCGGCGGCGCGGCTGCGGCTGCCCGACCGGGGACTGGTCCGTGAGGGCCACCGGGCCGACCTGGTGCTGTTCGATCCGGCGACGGTGGCGCCGGGGGCGACCTTCGAGGAGCCGCGCACCCTGCCGACCGGCATTCCCCACGTCCTCGTGGACGGGAAGTTCGTGATCGAGGACGGTCGGCGCACGGACGTGCTGGCGGGACGGGCGGTCCGTCGTAGTCCCGTACGACGGAACGCCACCCGGGCCTGACCTACGGCTTCGGCAGCACACACCCACTGGCGCTGAGGTTGAGCTTGTTGCCGGTCGTGAAGCAGGCGGGTATCTGGTAGGTCTCCTCGGCGTAGTTGATGCCCTCGCGGACGGTGACGTTGCCGTTCGCGTCGACCTCGCACGGGTTGTTCTCCGTGCAGCGCTGGCCGTCCTCGTTGCCGGTGTTGTTGACGGCGACGACCTTGCCGGTGGCGTTGTCGATCACCGGGGAGCCCGAGGTGCCGCCGATGGTCTGGCAGGCGGAGGTGTAGCGGACGGAGTCCTTCCAGGTCCAGTCACCCTCCTTGAGGCGGTAGACGAACCCGTCGATGTTGCAGGCGTAGGTCCGCTTCCAGTAGCCGGACACGACGGTGATCGCGGTACCGGCGGTCGGGTGGGTGTCCTGCACGGTGAGCGGGCTGATGCCGTAGGAGCTCTTGATCGCGGAGTACGTGGTCGTCAGGCGGTAGATCGTGACGTCCGTGTCGGTCATGGTCGAGTAGACGACCTGGTTGGCGCGGAGCGTGGCGACCTTGGTGCCGGCCGAGTTGAGCAGACCGAAGGTACGGGTGGAGGACTGGCCGGTGATGACCTCGCCGGGCTCGGGGAAGCCGGTCTCCAGGCAGTGGCCGTTGGTCATGACCAGCGCCGGGTCGGTGTCCGCGGAGTTCGGGAAGCGGACGACCGAGCCGGAACAGTTGCTGAGCGAGACGGTACCGGCGAAGTTGACGGCCGTGACCTGGGGCGCGAGCACCCGGTTCAGGCTCGCCGTGGCGGACGTGACCGTGTCCCGCACCGTGGAGACGGCAGTGCCGCTGTCCACCGCGCTCGTGGTGTCCGGGGCCGCGACCGCGGGTGCCGCACCGAGCCCGGCGAAGGCCAGGGCGATCACTGCGGCACCGAGAGGCTTCTTCATGTGGGGGTCCCCTCATTGCGACGAGGGTGACCGGAGAATCTCCGGCCACCCGCCAAGTTGTCATGCGCATTCTCATCACGCGGGAGGGTGGCCGGGCAAGGAGTTCCTTCGAGCGATGGGGGTTTCCCTATGCGTCCCCTGTCAACAGGCTTGCTGTTGCCCAGAGTTGGGGACTTCATGCATCCGCTACCTGGGTCGTTTGGTGTTGCCCCGGCCTTTGCCGGGCTTGCCGCCGGAACCGGCACCGGAGTCGGGGCCCGGGTCGGACTGGGTCGCGGTCGGCGTGGGCACCGGGGCGGGGGCGGTCGTGGTGGCCGAGGCGCCGGGCGCGGGCACGGCCGTCTTGTCCGACTTCGCGGCCGACGGCTGCGCGGACGGGGCCGCGGAGACGGGCGCGGACCCGCTGACCGGGGAGCCCGTCTCGCCGGGCGCGCTCAAGGCGGGTTCCGTCGACACGTCCGGCGCCGCCGACCCCGTAGGCGCACCCTTGTCCTCCGGGCCGTCGGACGACCCGGAGAGCGAGAACCCGGCGATCAGCGCCGCCACCGACACCGCACCCACGGCCCCGGCCGCGACCGCCACGCGCCGCGAACGCCAGGGGCCGGTCTTGGGCTTACGACGGGAGCGGGGGCCGGCGCCGCCGCCCGGAGCGGCCGGAAGCTCCAGGGGCGCTGGCGCCGGGAGGGTCATCGGCGGCAGCTCGGCCGTCTCGTCGTACGCGTTCTCCCACCCGTGCGCGAGGGCCGGGTCGGCGTACGCGTCGTAGGAGGGGGCCGGCCCGGGCTGCGGGTGGTACACGTTCGGCGCAGCCTGGGGCGCCCCGGCCGCGCCGATGCCGTTCTCGTACTGGGGTGGCCTGGACATGGCCGCGCATTGTAGGGACGCGGGGGGTTCCAGAGACACCCATCGGCGATAACCTCCCAAACCGCCCGTCTCACGTGATGGGAAACACCGCCCAAGGGTCGTTACCGGGCCGTAAGCTCCCTGACATGCAGGTGATCCAGTCGACCAAGCTCGCCAACGTCTGTTACGAGATCCGGGGCCCGGTTCTCGAGGAGGCCATGCGTCTTGAGGCGGCGGGTCACCGCATCCTCAAGCTCAACACCGGCAACCCGGCCGCCTTCGGGTTCGACTGCCCGCCGGAGATCCTCGAGGACATCCTGCGGAACGTGTCGTCGGCCCATGGCTACGGCGACGCCAAGGGGCTGCTCGCCGCGCGCCGGGCCGTCGTGATGCACAACCAGACCCTCGGCATCGAGACCGACGTCGAGCACGTCTTCATCGGCAACGGCGTCTCCGAGCTGATCGTGATGGCGATGCAGGCGCTGCTGGACGACGGCGACGAGGTGCTCGTACCGTCCCCGGACTATCCCCTGTGGACCGCCGCCGTCTCCCTGTCCGGCGGTACGGCCGTGCACTACCGGTGCGACGAGCAGTCCGACTGGATGCCGGACCTCGCGGACGTGGAGCGCAAGGTCACCGACCGCACCAAGGCGATCGTCATCATCAACCCCAACAACCCGACGGGTGCGGTGTACGACGAGGCCATGATCCGCGGGCTGACGGACATCGCGCGCCGCCACAACCTGCTGGTCTGCTCCGACGAGATCTACGACAAGATCCTCTACGACGACGCGGTCCACGTCCCGACCGCTTCCGTCGCGCCCGACCTGCTGACCCTCACCTTCAACGGCATGTCGAAGGCGTACCGCGTGGCCGGGTACCGGGTGGGCTGGATGGCCATCTCCGGCCCGCGCGCGCACGCCGACTCCTACATCGAGGGCCTGACCATCCTCGCCAACATGCGGCTGTGCGCGAACATGCCGGGGCAGCATGGGGTCGTGGCCGCGCTCAGCGGACGGCAGACCATCGAGGACCTGGTGCTGCCCGGGGGCCGGCTGCGGGAGCAGCGGGACGTGGCGTACGAGCTGCTGACGCAGATCCCGGGGGTGAGCTGCGTGAAGCCCAAGGGCGCGCTGTATCTCTTCCCGCGCCTCGACCCCAATGTCTTCAAGATCAAGGACGACCGGCAGCTGGTCCTGGACCTGCTGCGGCGCGAGAAGATCATGGTCGTCCAGGGGACGGGCTTCAACTGGAGCGAGCCGGACCACTTCCGCGTGGTGACCTTGCCGACCGCGCGTGATCTGCGGGATGCGGTGACGCGGATCGGGAACTTCCTGGACGGTTACAGCCAGCCGTAGCGCCACCCAGATCTACGACCGACTCAACTTTAGACAGAATCTAAGCTAGGATGGCTTCCTGACAGTGACGGAGGCCCTCTCATGTACGAACCGATCCGCACCAAGTCGGTCCACAGCACGATGGCCGACGCTCCCACGGACTTCCCGCACCGCAGCCGTGAGGAGGAGCTGGACATCCAGCTCGCGGGGCATCTGTCTGCGCTGCTCGCGGTCACGGACGAGCTGCGTGCGCTGGAGCCGTCCACCGACCTGGACACCGCCGCGGAGCGGCTCGCCGAGCAGGTGACGCGGTTGCGGGGCGGCGGTACGCCGGTCCGTGCGGTCGCCTCCGGCGCGGGTGACGTGGCGGCGCTGCATGAGCGGGCGCATGCCCTTGCGGGGCGGGCGCTGGTGGTCGCGGCGTCGCGTGCGGACACGGCGGTCGCGATTCTTGCCGCCGAGCGGATGGATGCCCACGCTCTGAGCAGCGTCGGCTGACCCCACGAACGGCCCCGGTCCGCGTGCACCCGCAGCGACGCGCGGACCGGGAGCCATGCACTGCGTCGGCTTGAGCCAGGGTGCCTATTCGCCATAGAGGTTCATGTCTTCTCGCGGGTGCCGGTTCGTCGTGGTTGAACGCGCAGTTCCCCGCGCCCCTGGAGGGCGTTGCAGTACCGGAGATGGTCGGTCACCGTCCGTTCATTCATCGCGGCGGGGAATGTTTCGTTCCGCGAGCACTCTCCTCCCGTGAGACGAATCATCGGAATCGTCCTCGCGGTTCTGCTCGTCGGCGGTGTGGTGGTTGCCGTCGTCGCAGGTCGCGGTAGTGAGGACAAGGGCACGGCAACGAAGACCGTGCAAGGTGTGATCGGGTCGGAGAAGGCGGAGTTCTTCGCCGATCCCGATGTGGTGAAGGCCCTCGCCGCCAAGGGCTACACCGTGAAGGCCGAGACCTCCGGGTCCTGGGCCATGGAGGGGCTGGACCTCAAGGGGTACGACTTCGCCCTTCCCTCCAGTCAGGCGCCGGCCGTCGAGCTCGCCGAGAAGTACAAGGTACGGGGGACTCTCCCCCGCCCCTTCTACTCGCCCCTCGTCGTCGTGGCGCACCGAAGCGCCGCCGAGGTGCTCGCGGGCAACGGGCTGGCCACGCTGGACGGCAAGAGCCGCGGCACCCTGGACATGGGCGCGTATCTCGACGCGGCCCGCGCCGGGCGGACCTGGCAGCAGCTCAAGGGGGCGGGAAAGTACGGAGAGTTGGGCGGCACGCTCTACATCTCCAGCACCGACCCCGAGTCCTCCAACTCCGGCGCCCTCTATCTCGCCGCCACCTCCTACGTCGCCAACGGCGGCAAGGTGGTCGCGAGCGACGCCGACATCGCGCGGACCGCGCCGCTGCTGAAGAAGCTGGTCAGCGTCCAGGGCACCCAGCAGACCAGCACCGACGCCTCGTTCCGGGACTTCGTCAGCGGGGTCGGCAACCCGCTGGTCCTGGTGTACGAGTCACAGGTCGCCTCGCTCCTGGCGGGCGGGCAGCAGCCCGATGACCTGGTCGTCCTCTACCCGGACACCACGGTCAACAGCGACCACACCGTCGTACCGCTCACCGAGGACGGCCGGGCGCTCGCCGAACTCCTGTCCAGCGACCCGCAGTTGCGCAGGCTGCTGGTCCGGCACGGGTTCCGGCCGCAGGGGGCGGCCACCGCGTTCGGCTCGGCCGACGCGCATCTCAAGCAGGAACTGACCGGCGTCCGCCAGGCTCCCGTGCCCACCTCCGCGGTGCTGCACGAGCTGGCCCGCCGCGCTACGGGGGAAGACAAGTGACCGACATCGACAACGACTTCGTACTCACTCCGCCGGAGGCCGTCGCCGCCGTGCCGCGCGAGCGGGCCGGTGGGCTGGTGCCCGTCGACGACTCCGTCCGTACGGGGATGGCGCAGAAGGCCGCCGACCATGTGGCCGGCCTCGCCGCGCTCGACGCCCGCTCCCCCGAGTTCGCGGGGAAGGTCGGCGAGATCACCGGGCTGGGGGCCGGGGACATGCGCAGTGCCGCCGCGCAGTCCAACCGGATGCTGGAGCGGACCGTGCGCAGCCTGCCCGACAAGGGCGGGGACGCGCAGGCGCAGGTCGCGGGCTCGCTCGTGGAGTTGCGGCGGGTCGTGGAGGACCTGGACCCGCGTGACCTCGCCGCCGCCAAGGGGCGGAAGTTCCTGTCCCGGCTGCCGGGTGGCAACAAGGTGCGGGACCACATCGCCAAGTACGCCTCCGCGCAGGGGACGTTGAACCGCATCGTGGGCGCGCTGCGCGGCGGGCAGGACGAACTGCGGCGGGACAACGCGGCGTTGCAGACCGAGCGGGTGCGGCTGTGGGAGACCATGGGCAAGCTCCAGGAGTACGTCGTGCTGACCGAGGCCCTGGACACGGCCGTCGAGCAGCACATCGCCGGGGTCGCCGACCCGCAGCAGGCCGACGGTCTGCGGGCCGACGTGCTCTTCCCGGTCCGGCAGAAGCACCAGGACCTGCTGACCCAGCTGGCGGTGTGCGCGCAGGGTTACCTCGCCATGGACGTCGTACGCCGCAACAACGAAGAGCTCATCAAGGGCGTCGACCGGGCCGCGACCACGACCGTGTCGGCGTTGCGGATCTCCGTGATGCTGGCCTCGGCGCTCGACAACCAGAAGAAGGTCGTCGAGCAGGTCAACGCGTTGCGCGGGACGACCGAGGAACTCATCCGGGGCAACGCCGAGATGCTCGAGACGCAGAGCGGGGAGATCCAGCGGATCGCCGCCGACCCGGCCGTGGGCGCGGAGACCCTGCGCAGTGCCTTCCAGCAGATCTACCGCACCCTCGACGCCATCGACACCTACAAGGTGCAGGCGACCGAGGCGATGGCGTCGACGGTGGAGTCCCTGACCTCCGAACTCCAGCACGCCTCCGCCTACTTGGAGCGCAGCCGGTCCCAGGGCGCCCTGGAAGGGGGTCTCGGATGAGACGAGCACTGACCTGCGCCCTCGCCGCCGTCGCCCTGCTCGCCGGCTGCACCGCAGGTGAGCAGAAGAGCGGCGGGTCGGACCCCGACGCGCTGCACATCCTCGCCTCCAGCGAACTGAGCGACATGGAGCCGATCCTCGAACGGGTCGGCGCGGACCTCGGCGTCCCCGTGGAGCTGTCCTACGCGGGCACCCTGGACGCCGTGGACCGGCTCGCGAAGGGCAAGGCGGACGGGCGGTTCGACGCGGTGTGGCTGTCCTCCGACGACTATCTGCGACTGCGTCCCGAGGCGGCCCGGAAGATCGTGTCCGAGACCACCGTCATGGCCAGCCCGGTCGCCCTGGGCGTCAAGCCCGCCACCTTGCGCGAGCTGGGCTGGAACCCGGCCGACGTGACCTGGTCCCAGGTCGAGAAGGCCGTCGCGGACGGCCGGCTGACCTACGGCATGACGGACCCGTCCCGCTCCAACTCCGGCTTCTCGACGCTGATCTCGGTCGCCTCGGCCCTCTCCGGCGCCCAGTCCGCGCTCACGGACGCGGACATCGCCGAGGCCCGCCCGCGGCTGAAGGAGTTCTTCAAGGGGCAGAAGCTGACCTCCGGGTCGTCGGGCTGGCTGGCGACGGCGTACAAGCGGCGCGGGAGCGTCGACGCGCTCCTCAACTACGAGTCCGTCCTCAAGGGCATCCCGGGCCTGACCGTGATCCGCCCCCGCGACGGTGTCGTCACCGCCGACTACCCGCTCTCCACGCTCGCCTCCGCCGACGCCACCGACCGCGACACCGTGCGGCGCCTGGGCGAGGCGCTGCGCACCCCGGAGATCCAGCGCGAGATCACCCAGCGCACCCACCGCCGTCCGGTCGTCGCCGGGGTCGCGCCCGCGGCCGGGCTCGACACCACCCGGCGGCGCGAACTGCCCTTCCCCGGCAGCCGATCGGTGGCCGACGGGCTGCTCGACTCGTACGAGAACGAACTGCGCCGCCCCTCGCGGACCGTGTACGTCCTGGACACCTCGGGCTCCATGGAGGGCGAGCGCCTCGACGGCCTGAAGGCGGCGCTCACGGACCTCACTGGGGACTTCCGGGAGCGCGAGGAGGTGACGCTGATGCCGTTCGGGTCGGACGTGAAGAGCACAAGGACCCATGTGGTGGACCCCGCGGACCCGCGGTCCGGACTCGACGCGATCAAGAAGGACACCGCGGGGCTCGAGGCCGACGGGGACACGGCCATCTACACCTCGCTGGAGAAGGCGTACGACCGGCTCGGCGCCGACGAGGACACCTTCACGTCGATCGTGCTGATGACGGACGGCGAGAACACGGCCGGGGCGGACGCCGGCGAGTTCGACGACTTCTACGAGCGACTCGACGGCACCGCACGGCAGATCCCCGTCTTCCCCATCCTCTTCGGCGACTCCGACCGGTCCGAGCTGGAGCACATCGCCGACCTGACCGGCGGCCGCCTCTTCGACGCCCAACAGGGCTCGCTGGACGGCGCCTTCGAGGAGATCCGTGGCTATCAGTAGGTATCTGGAGTCCCGCAAGAACATCGCGGGGAGTGTGTGCGGGCTGGTGGGGGTGGCGCTGACGCTGGCGGGGGTGGCCGGTCCGTACTGGCCGTTCGTCGTCGCAGGCCTGTACGGGGCGGGCGCCCTGGTCGCCCCGCCGGAGCGGCCCGCGCTGCCGGACTTCCCGGACGCCTCGGCCCAACTGGACGCCCTGCGCGGCGACTTCGAGAAGCTGTGCGGCTATCTGGCGGAGGTCGAGCTGCCCCCGGCCGCCGCCGGGCGCCTCACCGAACTGACCGACCTGCTCACCGCGTTGCTGGACCCCGGCTGGGCGACCGAGCTGCTGACCCAGGACCCGGAGGGCGTCCACACCCTTTCGCGGGCCGTACGGCAGGACGTTCCCGAGGCCGTCGACACCTTCGTACGCACCAGGTGGTGGACCCGGCTCGCGCCGGGGCAGGAGGCACCGGAACGCCATCTGGAGCGGCAGTTGACGCTGCTCCAGGAGGAGGCCGAGCGGCTGGCGGGCGCGCTGCGGGAGACCGAGGCGCGCCGGCAGGAGTCGCACACGCGGTATCTGGAGGACCGGGGGCGCGCCAACTGACGGTACTAGTGGAGGAGATCGCTCACGACCGCGATGATCACCATCAGTACGAGCAGCAGGCCTAGCACCTTCAGTGCGGCGAACCGGTGAGCGGGCGGCGTGGGCGTCGGGGGTGCGGGCGGTGTCGGGGGCGGGACCGGCGCCGGCAGGGGGCCGTTGAAGACGTCGTGGCGGGTCCGGGTGATCCGCTCGCACCAGGGGCAGGACGGCAGATGGGCGCCGTAGCTGTGCAGCGGGCGGGCCTGGCAGACCTGGATCTGTGAGCGTTCCTGGTCCAGCGCGCGCAGCCAGGCCTCCGCCGGGGGCCGGGCGGCGGGCGCGTGGACGCCGGGGCCGAAGGCGGCGCGGGCCAGGGTGAGCAGGCCGGGCGGCAGGACGGAGGGGTCGACGGTGCCGCGCGGGATGACGACCTGCTCGGGGCGGACCACGTAGGAGCAGCTGGCGGCGATGTTGTCCTTGACGGTCGACTCGGAGGTGCTCTCGTGCGGGACGCCGCCGAAGGGGTGGTTGCCGGCGGTGAGGAGCTGGTAGACGAGCACGGCGAGGGCGAAGTCGTCGCTGGCGCGGCTCGCGGGGCTGCCGGACTGCCGTTCGGGGGCGGAGTAGTCGGTGGTGTGCATCAGGCACGGGAACTGCTCGCCGGTGACGGGGTCGGTGAAGGCGATGGAGTCGCAGTCGAGGAAGGTGACGAAGCCGTTGCCGTCGACGACCACGTTGCTGCTGGAGAAGTCGCCGATGACGAGGTCGTCGTGGTGCATGCGGGCGGTCATGAAGGCGAGGTTCCAGGAGACGCCGAGCAGGAACCGCCAGTCCGCCTCGGGGAACAGCCGCAGGCGCTGGGCGCGGGTGAACAGGCCGACCAGCTGGACGTGTTCGGGCTCGCCGAAGCGGTGCATGGCGTAGCCGAGGAACGCGCCCTCGGGGCTGCGGGCGAGCGCGGTGGGCCAGGCCAGTTCGGGCGGCTGGGACCGGTCGGTGGGGCGGGCGGCGAGTGGGGACATGGTGAGCATGCGGGCCAGCCGGCGCTCCTGGTCGGGGCCCGGCGGGTCGCGGTAGAGCTTGACGACGGTGCGGTGGTCGCCTTCGACGGGGAAGACGGCCGCCTGGCCGCCGCCCTTGAGGGGGGCCTCGGCGAGCACGACCGGTTTCCCGTCCAGGTGGACGACGCGGCCGCTCATCGCCGCGTCCTGCGCACGGCCCGCAGCAGGGTCTTGTCGTCGGCGTTGAGCGCGGTCAGCCGGTCCGACCTGAGGAGGGCGGCCAGGTTGTCGTGGGCGGCGTCGGAGACCGGTCCGGGTGTGTCGAGGGAGCGGAAGACGGCGTCGACGAAGGAGGCGTTCGGGGTGGTCGTGCCGCCGCCGGTGCGGGAGAGCGCGGCCTGGGCGAGACCGTCGGTGGACAGCAGGACGCCGTCGACGCCCGGGTCGGCGACACAGTCGGTGTGCACCCAGCGGGCGGCGTCCGGGGAGGTGAGGAAGACGGTCTCGTTGCTGTACTCGCCGGCCGCCGCGGGCTGCGGGAGCAGATGGAACTGCCGTTCACCGTCCTCGCTGCCGGCCCGCAGGACGACGAAGCCGTCGCCGACGCTGAGGTGACCGAGCCAGTCCGGGGCCAGCACGACCACGGTGAGGGTGGTCGCGAAGTCCGCGGCCGACGCGCCCGTGGTCTCCAGGAACACCTTGGTGACCTCGCGGAAGGCGTCCACGAGCAGCGCGTGCACGGCCTCGCCGGGCGGGCTCGTGGCCTGCGCGGCGGCCCGTCGTACGAAGTGCTCGGCGGCCAGCTCCACGGCGAGCCGCGAGCCCTCGTCGGAGCGCGGCCGGCTGCCGGCGCCGTCCGCGACGGCGAGCACGGCGACCGGGCCCGCGTCGGTGTGCGCGCAGGCGTCCTGGCAGGGGAGCCCGTCCCGGCGGTGCCGGTAGCCCTCGACGCTCATGCCGTGGATGCGCCAGCCGGCCCGGTCCGCGGCCATCGCCTAGCTCTCCCAGGCCGGGCGCTGGGTCTTGAACTGGCTGAAGATCTTCTCGAAGACCTCGTCGCCCGCGCCCTTCTGCTCGGCATTGGCACTCGCGGACATCATCTGGAGGAGCTCGCGGAACGGGAAGCCCTGGATGGTGGCGTTGAACTTCGGGGCGAACGCCCGCAGGACCTGCTCGCCGAAGTCGGTGATGCCGCCGACGCCGATCGCGTACAGCCGGAAGCGGCGGGCGTTCTGCTCCTCGGCGAGGACGGGGACCAGCCGGTGCCAGGAGTCGGTGCGGTGGCCGGTGGCGTCGGTGGGGATGCCGTCGGTGACCAGGCAGATCTGCGGGCGGTAGTACTGGAGGCCGGAGGCGCGCAGCTCGGCCTTGCGGGCGGCGACGATGTGCATCGACAGCTCCAGCGCCTCCGTCATGAGCGTCACGCCGGCCGCGGTGAGCTGCGGCGGCCGGAACATGTGCGCGGGCACGAACGGGCTCACCGGCGCCCCGGGCACGAGCGGCTGCGGCCCCCGCCAGGCGGCGACGCCCTGCCCGCCGAAGGTGACGACCGCGACCTCGACGCTGTAGCTGAGCGAGACGTCGTCGTGCAGCTCCCGGGTCCACTCCACGAGGGCGTTGTTGAGCGTCTGGATCGGCGGCCCCGCCATGGAGCTGGAGGTGTCGAGACACAGCACGAGGGGCAGCCGCTGGGCGTTGTTCTCGAACTCGATGTCGGCGTACTCCGCCGGCAGGGTGGGCGGATATTCGCTGGACATGGGCTTCTCCTGGTGGCGCGGCGGTACCTGGGTCAACGGGCGTGGGCGTGCCGCCCGGCGGCGGGCGGAAAGGCGTACAGGACGCCGGGGTCCGGACCGTCGGCGACATCGACCCGGGAGCCGGGCGGGGGCGCCGTCTGCGCGGGCTCGGCCCACACCGCCCGGTACAGGACGCGGTCGAGCTCGACGTATCCCTGCGGGTGCAGGTCGGTGCGGACCACGGCGGGGTGGGTGGGGCCGGTGCGGGTCACGGACCGGGCGCGGGTGGTGCGGAGGGCGCGGGTGGGTTCGTCGGGCGTACGGGCGGCGGGTGCGGGTCCGGCCGCGACGGCGGGGGTGGCGCGGGTGCGGCGCACCAGGAGGAAGAGGGCGGCGAGGAGGAGGGCGAGGACGGCGGCGGTGCCGGGGACGAGCCACTTCGCGAAGCCGTTGCCGTCAGGGTCGGCGGAGGAGCTGGTGAAGTATGTCTTGGTGGCCTGGCTCGCCTGGGTCAACGTGGTGCCGGAGACCTGGCCGTGCCCGTCCAGGAGTCCGCACAGCGTCCGCCGGTCCGCCGTGCAGACGGCGTCGAGTTCGCCGAGGGTGTCCCGCGACAACTGGTCGATCCGGGCGTCCGGTTCGACGAACCGGTGTTGCTCGTCGGCGAGCAGGAGCAGCACGGTGCCGCCCTCACCGGTGGAGACTCCGCCCGGCACCTCGACCACCAGCTTGTCGCTGTGCTTCCTGAGGGTCTCGATGATCTGCTTGCGCGCCTGTTCGGTGCCGTCGAACGGCACCGCGCCGTCGATGGTGAGCGTGACGGTCCTGCCGCCCGCCTTGCGGGTCCAGCATTCCAGCCGCTGGGAGAAGTCGCCCCCGCACCGGGCCGCCGCCGCGGGCACCGCCGGCAGCAGGGCGAACACCATTCCGAGAAGAACGACGACACGCAGCACTCGCCCCATGGGCACCCCCGTGACCCGATCCGGTCCTCGCTCATATTGGAGCCAACCGACCCGTTCCCGAAAGGGTTTTACTATTTCCCTCGGTTCCCTTCTACAACTGGAACACCTGATGACAACGGGTGAACATCTGCCGCGCCCGTTCCACCCAATCGCTGGCCAAAGCATCGAAGTCCGCTTGGGCGATACGGCAGGTCAGCGGCAGATCGCACACCCCCGCGAGACAGGGACGGGGACCCCGGACATCCCACACGGACAACATGGGATTCAGTTGTTCGGTGTTCCACGCGTTCGACGCCGCCGCCGCGACGGCCAGTTGATCGTGGCGCAGGAAATTCCCGTCGGTGACAAAGGCGACCAGCAGCCGTTTGGTGGTCATGAATCTGACCGTCAGCAGGCGGCCCGTTTCCTCCATATCGCATTGCAGGGACACGGAATCGGTGTCCGTCACGATGTGCAGATTCCGGCCCGCCGCCCAGTTCCGCACCAACTGCCGCCAGTACGTACCGATCTCATGGGCCGGCCCCGTCGAGTGCTCAGGCGGTACCACGGCCCACCGCCCCGGCGACCATCGCGTCGGTGAGCCCGGCGTCCAGCAGGGCCTGGGCGTGCAGCATCAGACAGGACGGCACCGAGACACTCGTGCCGGACGCACGGCGGGCGTCCAACTCGCTCACCCGGACCTCGATGGTCCGCCGCACCTTCGGAGGCGGCCAGGACGGTGACTGCGGGGCCTCGTCGAGGAGTTCGGCCAGCAGCTCCGCCAGCCGGGGCCGGTCCGCGGGCCGCTTGGCGAGGCAGTGCGCGATCAGCGGCCGCATCGACTGCGGTACGCCGTCGAGGTCGGGCTCGCCGAAGACGACCTGGTAGCGGACGGCCTCCCCCATGCCGTGCGGCGGATGCCCGGAGAGCGCGTACACCAGCACCCCGCCGAGGGAGAACACATCGCTCTCCGGCCCGGCCTGCGCACCCTTCATCTGCTCCGGCGACATGAACGGCGGTGTGCCCACGACGAGTCCGACCCTGGTCAGGCCGGGTGCCCCGGCGACCCGGGAGATGCCGAAGTCGATGACGCGGGGGCCGTCGGAGGCCAGCAGCACGTTGGCCGGCTTGAGGTCCCGGTGCACGACCCCGGCCGCGTGCACGGCCTGCAACGCCTCGACGAGGAACGCGCCGAGCCGGCGCCCCTGGTTCTCGGGGAGCGGGCCGTCCGTGCGGACGGCTTCCGCGAGGGAGGGGCCGGGCACGTACATCGTGGCCAGCCAGGGCAGTTCGGCCTCGGTGTCGGCGTCGATGACCGCCGCGGTGTAGGCGCCGCTGACGACGCGGGCGGCCGCGACCTCGCGCGCGAAGCGTTCCCGGAACTCGGACTCGGCCGCCAGCTCGGGGCGCACCACCTTCACCGCCACCTCGCGCCCGGCGGGCGAGCGCCCGAGATACACCCAGCCCATGCCGCCGGAGCCGAGCCGCCCGACGATACGGTACGGCCCCACCTTCAAAGGGTCGCTGACCGGTGTGCGCACCCCGCTCACCTCATTTCGGGGTTCGTTGCAGGATGTCCCGAGTGTCCCGCGAAATCCCCGCCCGCACAGAGGTGATGACGAAAAAGACGAAGGCCTGTCGCTGTGTCCCCCGTCGGGGCGGACGGGGTCACAGCGACAGGCCCATGGCTCCGCACGCCGTTGTACGGAACCTCGTCGGTTCACACCGCGGCCGGCCGTGACGATCGCTGGTCAGGGCACATCCAAACCGGCCGCGGAGTCTTCGTGGCGTGGGCTAGCCCAGGCGCTCCACCAGCGCCCGGTACTCGTCCCACAGCTCCTTCGGGGTGTGCTCGCCGAAGGTGTTGAGGTGCTCGGGGACCAATGCGGCCTCCTCCCGCCAGACCTCCTTGTCGACGGTGAGCAGGAAGTCGAGGTCCTTGTCGTCGAGTTCGAGGCCCTTGGTGTCGAGGGCGTCCTTCGTCGGCAGGATGCCGATCGGGGTCTCGACGCCCTCGGCCTTGCCGTCGAGGCGCTCGACGATCCACTTCAGGACGCGGCTGTTCTCGCCGAAGCCGGGCCAGACGAACTTGCCCTCGTCGTTCTTGCGGAACCAGTTGACGTAGTAGATCTTCGGGAGCTTCGCGGCGTCCTTGTCCTTGGCCACGTCGACCCAGTGACCCATGTAGTCGCCCATGTTGTAGCCGCAGAACGGCAGCATGGCGAAGGGGTCGCGGCGCAGCTCGCCGACCTTGCCCTCGGCGGCGGCGGTCTTCTCGGAGGCCACGTTGGCGCCGAGGAAGACGCCGTGGTTCCAGTCGAAGGACTCCGTCACCAGCGGCACGGCCGAGGCGCGGCGGCCGCCGAAGAGGATCGCCGAGATCGGCACGCCCTTCGGGTCCTCCCACTCGGGCGCGATGATCGGGCACTGCGAGGCGGGCACGGTGAAGCGGGCGTTGGGGTGGGCGGCCGGGCTCTCGGACGCCGGCGTCCAGTCGTTGCCCTTCCAGTCCGTCAGGTGGGCCGGAGTCTCCTCCGTCATGCCCTCCCACCAGATGTCGTTGTCGTCGGTGAGCGCCACGTTGGTGAAGACGGAGTTGCCCCACAGGGTCTTCATCGCGTTGGCGTTGGTGTGCTCACCGGTGCCGGGGGCGACGCCGAAGAAGCCGGCCTCGGGGTTGATGGCGTAGAGGCGGCCGTCCTCACCGAAGCGCATCCAGGCGATGTCGTCGCCGATCGTCTCGACGGTCCAGCCGGAGATCGTGGGCTCCAGCATGGCGAGGTTGGTCTTGCCGCAGGCCGAAGGGAAGGCCGCGGCCACGTACTTGGACTCGCCCTGCGGCGGGGTGAGCTTGAGGATCAGCATGTGCTCGGCGAGCCAGCCCTCGTCGCGGGCCATGACGGAGGCGATGCGCAGGGCGTAGCACTTCTTGCCGAGCAGGGCGTTGCCGCCGTAGCCGGAGCCGTAGGACCAGATCTCGCGGCTCTCGGGGAAGTGCGAGATGTACTTGGTGGAGTTGCACGGCCAGGGGACGTCCGCCTCGCCCTCCGCGAGGGGGGCGCCGAGGGTGTGGACGGCCTTGACGAAGAATCCGTCGGAGCCGAGCTCGTCGAGGACCGGCTGCCCCATGCGGGTCATGGTGCGCATGGAGACGGCGACGTACGCCGAGTCGGTGATCTCGACGCCGATCGCGGAGAGGTCCGAGCCGAGGGGGCCCATGCAGAACGGGACGACGTACATCGTCCGGCCCTTCATGGAGCCGCGGAAGACGCCCTTCTCACCCTGGAAGATCTCCCGCATCTCCGCGGGGGCCTTCCAGTGGTTGGTCGGGCCCGCGTCCTCCTCCTTCTCGGAGCAGATGAAGGTGCGGTCCTCGACGCGCGCGACGTCGGTCGGGTCGGAGGCCGCGTAGTAGGAGTTGGGGCGCTTGATCGGGTCGAGCTTCTTGAAGGTGCCCTTCGCGACGAGCTCCTCGCACAGGCGCTCGTACTCGGCCTCGGATCCGTCACACCAGACCACGTTGTCCGGCTGGGTCAGTTCGGCGATCTCGTTCACCCACGAGATCAGTTCCTGGTGCTTGGTGGGGATGACGGGGGGAGCCGCGATGTCGCGCGCCACGATTGCTCCTAAATGAGGGATTTTTTGTTGGAGGCCCCGTGGGGGCTGCGACCCGGATGCGTCCAGCGCCTCTCGGTGGTGACCTTGGCGCTCATCCGGTGCCGACCGCACTCATCTGATCATCCGTCCAGAGTGCCCATCTGTCCAGAAGGCATCACAGGTGAGCGGAGTGAGCATTGCCACGTGTCGGAGTGTTGCCATGCGTGCACTTTGAGTTCGCTTGACGGTCCCTTGACCGCGCCTCCGAGTGGTCAACTCCCGTGAGACGATGGCCACTCTCGGCCGATTCCGGGTCCCTGCTCATCCGCGACTTACGGGTCCGTAGGTACGATGCGGTGCATGACTGCGTCCGCCTCCGACGCGCCCTTGGACCCCTCGGCCGCCGGCCGTGGCCCCGTGGCGCTCTCCCTCCCGCACCCGGTCAAGCCCAAGCTCCGCGGCTGGCTGCATCTCGGGATGTTCCCGGCCGTACTCATCGGGGGCCTGGTGCTCACCGCCCTCGCCGACTCGACCCGGGGCCGGATCGCCTGCGGCATCTTCGCCCTGACGGCCTGCCTGCTGTTCGGCGTGAGCGCCCTCTACCACCGCGGCAACTGGAGCCCGCGCATGGACGGTGTCCTGCGCAGACTCGATCACGCCAACATCTTCCTGATCATCGCGGGCACCTACACCCCGCTGACGATGCTGCTCCTGCCCGGCGCGAAGGGGCAGTGGCTGCTGTGGGGCATCTGGGGCGCGGCCCTGGCCGGCATCGCCTTCCGGGTGTTCTGGGTCGGCGCCCCGCGCTGGCTCTACACCCCCTGCTACATCGCGATGGGCTGGGCGGCGGTCTTCTTCCTGCCGGACTTCATGCGCACCGGCGGCATCGCCGTCCTGGTGCTGGTGATCGTCGGCGGCGTGCTCTACAGCGCCGGCGGCGTCATCTACGGCATCAAGCGCCCGAATCCGTCACCGCGCTGGTTCGGCTTCCACGAGGTCTTCCACTCGCTCACGCTGGCGGCGTTCGTCGTCCACTACGTGGGGATCTCCCTGGTGGCGTACCAGCACGGATAGCAGTACGGACAGCGACACCCACCCGCACCTCCCGAAGGGCCACGGCTTGCGAGCCGTGGCCCTTTTTGACATGCCCAACCGTATGCCATCAGGTTCCTATTGACAGACACCATGTTTTGAGAGCTACTCTCATTTCATGGACACCTTCACTCCAGATCCTCGCCGCTGGTGGGCCCTCGGCGCCCTGGTCGCGAGCATGCTGACCCTCGGTTTCGACATGACGATCCTCAACGTGGCACTGCCGACCATGGCCGCCGACCTCGGCGCGACCACCGGCGAACAGCAGTGGATGGCCGACGCGTACGTCGTCGTCTTCGCCGCGCTGATGCTCCCCGCAGGCCTCCTCGGCGACCGGTTCGGCCGGCGCCGGATGCTCGTCGTGGGCCTCGGCATCTTCCTCGCCGCGTCCCTGCTGGGCGCCCTCGCCGACGACGTGAACTGGGTCGTCGCCGCCCGGGCCCTGATGGGCGTCGGCGGTGCCCTGGTCACCCCGCTCGCGCTCTCCGTACTGCCCTCGCTGTTCGGCGCCGACGAGCGCGCCAAGGCCGTCGGCATCATCTCCGCCGGCAGCGCGCTCGGCCTGCCGCTCGGCCCGATCATGGGCGGCTGGCTGCTCAACCACTTCTGGTGGGGCTCGGTCTTCCTCATCAACGTCCCGATGGCCGCGATCGGCATCCTCGCCTGCGTGCTGCTGCTCCCCGAGACCCGCGACCCCTCCTCCCCCAAGGTCGACACCGTCTCCACCGCGCTCACCGCGACCGGCCTCGGCGCCCTGATCTACGCGATCATCGAGGCCCCCTCCCGCGGCTGGACCGACGCCCTGGTCCTCGGCATGCTCGCGGCCTCGGTCGTCCTCCTGACCGCCCTGGTCCTGCGGGAACGCCGGCAGTCCCGGCCCATGCTCGACATGTCCCTGCTCGGCCACCGCGGCTTCCTGTTCAACACCCTCGCCGCGACCCTGGTGATGTTCATCCTGTCCGGCCTGCTGTTCGTCCTGCCGCCCTACCTCCAGGCCGTCCTCGGCAACGACGCCCTGGGCACCGGCGTGCGGCTGCTGCCGATGATGGGCGGTCTGCTCGTCGCCACCCGCCTCGCCCCGCTGGTCGTCACCCGCTTCGGCGCCCGGGCCACGGTCAGCACCGGCCTGGTGGTCCTCGCGTTCGCCGCCTTCCTCGGCAGCCGCACCACCACCGACTCCGGCTACGGCTTCACCGCGACCTGGCTCTCGATCACCGGCCTCGGCTTCGGCCTCTCCCTCATCCCCGCCATGAACGGCGCCCTCGGCACCCTGCCCCGCGACCGCGCCGGCAGCGGCTCCGGCCTCCTGACCACCCTGCGCCAGGTCGGCGGCGCGATCGGCATCGCCCTCCTCGGCAGCCTGCTCGCGAGCGTCTTCCGGGACCGCCTCGACGTCACCGGGCTGCCCGCCCAGGCCGCCGACACCGCCGGTGACTCCGTGATCGCGGCCCACCTCGTGGCCCAGAAGACCGGCTCGGCCGACCTGCTGGCCTCCGCGAACAGCGCCTACGTCCACGGCATGGGCGTCATCCTGCTGGTCTGCGGCGCCGCCGCCCTCGTAGCGGCACTCCTGGCGGCGGTCTTCCTGCCCGCGACCCCGAAGACCGAAGCGACCGCGACCACCCCGGACATGGCCCCCGAGCCGGCGGATGCCTGACAATGGCATCCATGACACCCGCACGTACCTCTCCGCCCACGGACGTCCCCCAGCTGGGACTCCGTGAGCGGAAGAAGATCAAGACCCGGACGGCGATCCGCGACGCGACGTACGCCCTCATCGAGGAACAGGGCTACGACGCCACCACGATCGAGCAGATCGCCGACCGCGCCGAGGTGTCGCCGTCCACGGTCTTCCGCTACTTCCCCACCAAGGAGGACATCGTCCTCACGGACGAGCACGACGCGCTCATCCTGGAGGAGCTGAGGGCCCGGCCCAAGGACGAGCCGTGGACGGAGTCCGTGCGGGCCATCATGCAGAAGGCCGTCCGCCTCGGCCACGACCGGGAACCGGAGATCACCCGGATCCGCGCGCACCTGATGGTCCAGGTCCCGACGGTGCGCGCCCGGATGATGGAGAGCATGTCGGTCGCCTCCCACATGCTCGCCGAGGGCATCGCGGAACGCACCGGGCGCGACGTGGACAGCCTGGAGGTACGCGTCTACACGATGTCCGTGGTCGCCGGACTCGCGGAGATCTCCCGGTACTGGGCGGAGAACGACTTCCAGGACGATCTCTCCGAACTCCTCGACCGCGCCCTGGACGTCCTCGCCAACGGCCTCACCACGAAAAACACCTGAGGCCATGGGCGTCGGCCGTGTCATCCTGGCCGGGTGAACGGACCGGAGATCCACCTCGAAGTCGCCCCCGGACTGGCCCTGTTCGTCCCGCACGGACGCCGGTCCGGAGCCACCCCCGTCACCACCGACGGCGTCTCCACCCTCGGCCATGTCGTCGAGTCCCTCGGCGTCCCGCTGACCGAGGCGGGGACGCTGCTGGTCGACGGCCGCGAGGTGCCCACGTCGTACGTCCCCGTGGCGGGCGACCACGTGGAGGTCCGGCCCGTCACCCGGCCCCAGCGGGTCCCCGGCGCCCCGCTCCGCTTCCTCCTCGACGTCCACCTCGGCACCCTGGCCCGCCGGCTGCGGCTGCTCGGCGTGGACGCGGCGTACGAGTCCACGGACCTCGGCGACCCGGCCCTCGCCGCGCTCTCCGCCGCCGAACGGCGCGTCCTGCTCAGCCGGGACCGGGGGCTGCTGCGGCGCCGCGAACTGTGGGCCGGCGCGTACGTCTACAGCACCCACCCCGAGGAGCAGCTCCGCGACGTCCTCGACCGCTTCCGCCCCGAACTGCGCCCCTGGACCCGCTGCACCGCCTGCAACGGCCTGCTCAAGGAGGCCACGAAGGAGGAGGTCGCGGACCAGCTGGCGGGCGGCACGCACCGGGCGTACGACGTCTTCGCCCAGTGCACGGACTGCGGGCGGGCGTACTGGAAGGGCGCGCACCACGAACAGCTGGAAGCGATCGTGGCACGCGCCCTCGAAGAGTTCGCCGGCTAGGGGCTGCCCAGCCGGTTGGGGACTACCCCTTCCTGATGTCCGCCTTCCCGCAGGCGATCCCGTCCTTGTTGCGGTCCAGGCCCAGCGGGTCGTCCTTGCCGTTGACCTTCAGGCGGCCGTAGTCGTTCTTCTTCAGCCAACTGCAGCGGGCGGCCGTCGTCGCCTTCACCTCCTTCGGGAACGCCGTCGGCACGCAGACGTTGATCGAGCCGTAGTGGCGGTCGCAGCCGGAGACGGTCGGGCTGACCTTCTGCGAGGTGCGCTTCTTGCCGGGCCCGGTGACCTTGCCGGAGAGGTCGTCGGCGAAGGAGTGGACGTGGGCCGAGGCGTCCGTCGCGCTCAGCGCGGCCGGGCCTTGCAGGTGCACCCACTTGGCCACCGAGGGCACCCCGTTGGCGTCCACCGCGAAGAGCATGTACCAGCCGGGCGGCGCCAGGTTGGGGTTGCTCGTCACGTTCAGGTCGACGTTGTTGCCGTTCACCGACAGCGGCAGGTCCACGAACCGCTGGTTGGGGTCGGAGGAGTGCGTCACCGCGGCCGGTCGGATCAACTCGGCCTTGGCGATGGGCCGGTCGACGGTGATGCGCTGGGTGTCGCCGTAGTTCCACTCGGTGTCGATGACCGAAGTGATCGACGGCCGCGTGCCCTTGAGGAGATACGGCGGCGTGTAGATCGACACGTTGTGGTTCCAGGTGCCGTTGCCCGGGTTGTCACCGGTCGCCATGACCCGGCCGTCGGGCAGCAGGAACGCGGACGAGTGGTAGCCGCGGGCCTCGGGGTCGGCGGCGACGGGATCGAAGGTGTTGCTGTCAGGGTCGTAGAGCGACGCCTCGAAGACCGGGTTGGCCCGGTTGTGCAGACCGCCGCCGGTCTCCAGCACCTTGCCGTCGGGCAGCAGTACGGCGGAGACGTACATCTTGCCCTGGTTGCCGGTCTCGGGGATCTTGCCGTTGCCGAGGTCGACCGTGCCCTGCGGGATCGGCGGACCGGCGACGTAGGCAGGGTTGGCCTGCTTGAGGTCGATGACGTCGGTGAGGCGGTTGCCCTCCGGGTTGGAGTCGATGTTGCCGCCGCCGAGGGTGAGGACCTTCTGGTTCTGCGCCGGGGGCAGCAGCACGCTCGCGGACTGGTCGCGCTGGTCCTTGTTCTGCAGGCCCGGGATCTGCGTGACCGTGTTGGCGTTGTAGTCGTAGATCGCCGATCCGGTGCCCGGGATGTTGTTGCCGAAGACATGGCTGCCGGAGTAGAAGAGGCGGCCGTCCTGCATCAGGATCATCGACGGGTACAGACCCCAGTACGACCAGGTCTGGTTGACCTGCCACAGCGCCAGCCACTTCTGCTGGGCGTCCGACCAGTACTCGGCGGTCACCGACCCGGTCGAGTCCTCGCGCAGGCCGCCGAAGGAGATGACGTCACCGTTGCCGAGCTCGGTCGCCGACGGGTACCAGTGGCCGTCGTTGAGGTCGTTGGTCTTGCTGTAGGTCTCGGTCTTCGGATCGAAGATGTACGAGTCCTTGTAGCCCTCGTAGCCGTGCCCGCCCGGGACCGGGAACGCCTTGTTGCCGCTCATCACCAGGACCCGGCCGTCCTGGAGCTGGATGTGCCCGGCGCAGAACATGTCCTTCGGGGTCGGGATGATCTTGTAGGAGCCGTCGGCCGGGTTGTAGACGGCGGACGTGAAGGTGCCCGCGTTGAAGTTCTCCTCGCTGTTGCCGGAGCCCGCGATCAGCAGCACCTTGCCGTTGTTGAGGACGACGGAGTGCATGGAGCGGACCGGGTTCTGCGTGGGCAGCACGTCCCAGCGGCCGTTGGCGCACTGATCGGCCGTGCCGGTGCACTGCGCCGGCGGCAGCGGGTCGGCGACCTGCTCCATCGTGTAGTCGTCGGTGGTCGCGGAGCCGGTGCCGTAGACCGAGACGCCCCACGTGATGCGGTCGGTGCCGGTGGGGACCTCGGGGGTGCGGACGCTCGCCTGCGTCCAGCTGCCCGCCATGTCCAGGGTCTTCAGATCGGTCCAGTACTGCCAGCCGGCGGTGGTGTCGTGCCGGAAGAGGGTGATGGCGGCGTCCGGGGTCGTCGTCTTGTACCAGAGGCTCAGGTCGTACTGCTTGCCCACCGTCACTCCGGGCGCGCACTCGGCCGACTCGGTGATGAGCGCCTTGCGGTCGCCGCTCACCCGGCGGGTGAGCTCGACCTTCATGGCTTTGGAACCGGAGTGGGCGCCTGAGGTGGTGGTGAACGTGAAGTCGTTGTCGCCCCAGCCGGACTTCTCCCAGCAGTACGGCATGTCGCCGCTGCCGGCGGTCTCGAAGCCGGGGTTCTTGATGAGGTTGGCGGCGGAGGCGGGTTGCGGTGCGGCGAGGAGGAGACCGGCCGTGAGGGCGGTCACCCCCAGCAGAGCGCGTCTGCGGCGGTTCTTCATGCGGTGCGGCTCCTGTTGTGGCGGGTTCTACGCGGGAGATAGACCAGCGCTTCGGTCCCGACGAAGCGCAGGACGAACGTGATGACCAGGGCCAGCGCGGTGGCGGGCAGCGCCGACAGGCCGAAGTGCGTGACCAGCAGCGCGATCAGCGGGATGCGCAGCACCAGGTCCGCGTTGGCGAGCAGCGCGAACCGGACCGTGCGGTCGGCCCAGTGCCGGTGGCGGCGCCGGTCGCGGAAGAGCACCTTCTCGATGAGGTAGAAGTTCCAGGCCACGCCGAACTGGTTGGCGACGATCTCGGCGGCCAGGTAGTGCAGTCCCAGGTGCGTGAGCGCCCACAGGCCGACCAGGTTGGGCACGAAGCCGGTGAGCCCGATCAGCCCGAACACGATCATGCGGGCCAGCGGGGTCGCCGTGCGCAGTCCGGCGAGGTGGCGCAGGAAGCGGCGTCCCTCCTCGGCCGTGGACTTGGACTCGCCCGCGAACCGCTCCTGGAACACGAACGGCACCTCGGTGACCGCGCGCGGCCGGCTCCGCACCGCCAGTTCCAGCAGGATCTTGTAGCCGAGCGGCTGGAGGACCTCCGCCGTGATGTCGCTGCGCCGGATCGCGAAGAAGCCGCTCATCGGGTCGCTGATGCCGTGCAGCCGGCGTGGGAAGAGGGACTTGGTCAGCCAGGTCGCCCCACGGGAGACGACCACGCGGTAGCTGCCCGCGAGCCCGGCGCGGCTGCCGCCCTTGATGTAACGGGAGGCGACGACGAGCCCGGCGTTCGCCCGCTGCCCGGTCGCCACCAACTCCGGTACCAGGGACGGCGGATGCTGGCAGTCGCCGTCCATGACGACGATCCAGTCCGACCCCGCCGCCTTCATGCCCTCCACGACCGCCCCGCCGAGTCCGCCGACCGGCTCGTCCCGGTGCAGAACCGTCACCGGGAAGGGGCAGTCCTTCGCGGCCTCGCGGATCACCTGCGGGGTGTCGTCGGTGGAGTCGTCCACGAAGACGACCTCGCAGGGCAGCCGGCCGGGCACCGACTCGGTGATCTGGTGCAGGAGTTCACGGACGTTCGCGGACTCGTTGTACGTCGGGACGACGATGGTGACGGCGGCCGGTTCGGGAACCTCGGAGGCCGTCAGATCCGGTACGGGTGCGGTGTATTCCTGGCTCATCGGACGCCTCCGGTGGCGTTCTGGATCTGTCGGATCTCGATCCGGTCCGCGCCGGTGCCGAAGACGGCGACCGGCTTCGAGTGCTGGATGGCGGCCTTGACGTTGGGCAGGTCCACCGCGTCGCGGCGCACGGTCGGCGAGGCCACGACGTAGTCGAGGTCCTTCCAGCCGTGCGGCATCGTCTTCGTGACCGCCGGGTCGAGGTCGGCCTTGTAGAACCAGATGACGCCGAGCCCCGGCTTGTACCCGGAGTGCACCAGGTCCAGCCAGAGCGCGTCGTCGACGAGCACCCGCGTCTTCCCGGGCTGCGCCACCTCGCTCGCCATCCAGTGCGCGGCGGCCCGGTAGGGGGCGTTGGCGTCGGCGGTGACGGCGGTGCGGTCACCGTCGTACCAGCGCGGTACGACGTACACGCAGGCGGCGACGGCGAGGACCGCCGCGATGCCGTAACGCCCCACCCAGCGCATCCGGTTGAGGACGGCGTGGGCGACCGACGCGGTGCCGCCGGCGAGGACGAGGGCGAGGAACGGCAGCGCCTGGATGATGTACATCGCGGGCAGATAACCGCTGGGCCGCATCGCGACCAGGGCCAGGATGCCCACGGCCAGCGCGGGTCCGGCGAGTGCGCGGGCGGTGACGGACCAGCGCCAGGTGGCCAGGAGCAGCAGGGCGCCGGCGAGTCCGCCGAGGGGCAGGACACGGTCGTAGTAGAGCCACGAGGTGAGCACCCCGTGCGAGCCGGACCCGTCGTCGAGGATGAAGCCCGAACCGGGCCTGGTCATCTGGTACTTGATGCCGTCCCACAGCGAGACGTGCCCGCCGCCGGGGAGCAACTCGCCCTTCAGCAGGGCGAAGAGGGGGTACGCCAGGCCGATCAGGGCGCAGGCGGTGACCGCGCCGGTCAGGGCGAACTTGCGGGTCTCGCGGTGGCTGTGCCGCCACATGGTGACGAAGACGGCGGGGAGGACGAAGATCATCGTCTCCTTGGTCAGCACGGCCGCCGCCGCCGCGATGCCCGCGCCGAAGTGATGCCACAGGTGACGGCTCGGGGAGGCGGCGAGAGCGAACGCCACCAGGGTCCACATCACCGCGAGGTTGTCGAGGAAGATCTCCCGCTGGAGGACGACGGAGAGCGGGGAGAGCCCGAACAGGGCCATGCCCAGCCCGGCGGCCCAGCGGGGCAGGGACAGCCGCCGTCCGATCACATAGACGAGGACCGCGCTGATGGCGCTGATCAGCAGCATCACCACGCGCATCGAGCCGACGGTCATCGAGTCGGGGCTCAGCAGCTTCGGTATCCAGGTGAGCACGGCGATCTGGATCCAGCCGAGCGGCGGGTGGTCGTACCAGTAGGTGTAGTGGGCTAGGCCTTTGTGCTCCTGGACGGCCCAGGCCTGGGCGAGGTAGGTGCCCTCGTCGTCGCTGAGGGTGGGGTAGTCGGCGATGTTCCAGCCCTGTACGACGAGGATCGCGACGAGGAGGGCACCGCAGAGGAGGAGATCGGGGCGCCTGGACGGGCTTGTTCGACCGGCCGAACGCGTTTCAGGCACAGGCTGTCGCTGCGCGGGGACCTTCGGAGCGGTCACCGCGGGAAGGGTGGAGGTCACGCAGGGACGTCCTCTCGGAGAACCGCCGTGTTGTGGAGGTGGGCGCCCACGTGGCTGGTCAACTCCCAGTCGGTGCGCCCGCGTTGCTCACGCCATACGGCGCGCAACGCGGCCCCGGCGAGGAGGAGCTGGTAGAAGGGGCCGCCCACGATCAGCTTGAGGTAGTGCACGAAGCGCACCCGCAGGCCGTACTGCTTGCCGAAGTCGTGCAGTCCGACGATCTCGAAGACGAAGGTCACCAGTGCCGTGACGGCCGGCAGGAAGGTGATGAAGGCGATGCCGACGGGCACGTCGAGGAAGAGCGCGATCGCCACGTTGAGCGGGATGATCACGCCGGTGAAGGCCTGGAGGAACGGGGTCATGAGGGTGTACCGGGCGAGCAACCGCTGCCCGAAGCTGGGCAGTTGCTTCCAGTCCTTCTTGCGGTAGACCTGAAGGAAGCCCTGGTTCCAGCGGGTGCGCTGCTTGAGCAGGGACATCAGGCTGCCGGGGGTCTCCTCGCGGGTGACCATGTCGGAGTCGTAGGCGACGACGACCTTCTTGCCGATGGACGACAGCCGCACCCCGAGGTCGCAGTCCTCGGCGAGGCACTCGGAGTCCCAGCCGTCGGCGGCCCTCAGGACGTCCGTGCGGACGAAGACGGTGTTGCCGCCGAGCGGGATGAACCCCTTCTGCGCGTGCAGATGGAGCCGTGAGCGGAACCAGAAGAAGTACTCCAGGCAGTTGCGCAGGGAGTACCAGCTGGAGTGGAAGTTGATGAGCTGGACGCCGCCCTGGACGACGTCCGCCCCGGTGGTCCGGAAGGCGTGGTCGACGTGGGCGAGGAGCTCCGGGTGGACCTGGTCCTCGGCGTCGAAGACCCCGACCACGTCGCCCCGGCAGTGCGGCAGCGCCGTGTTCATCGCCTTCGGCTTGTTCTTCTTCTCGTGGGTGTCGACGACGACCCGGACGCGCGGATCGCGCTCGGCGGCCGCTTCGGCCACCGCCGCGGTCTCGGGATCGTCGTGCCCGACGATGACGATGATCTCGAAGTCGGTGTGGCTGGATTCCAGCAGGCGCTTGATGGTGTGGTCGAGGACGGCCTGCTCGTGCCGCGCGGGCAGCAGGAGCGAGAACGCGACCTGTTCTCCCCCGTCCGGTCTGCTGAACCGGGTGGAGGCCAGCACCTCGGGCGTACGCCACGCGTGCATCTGCCACCACAGGGTGAACGCGGCCATCCAGAACAGGGCCAGAGAAACGGCAACGATGAAGACAGACGTCAGCAAAAAGATCCCCCCAGATCCTGAAAACCCCCTGTCGCGGCAGGCCAGTCACTCCTGCCGCGTCACTGTGGAGAGGTTATGGGTGATCTGTGAAGTGCGAGGGATCTTCCGATAAATACTATGTTTCGTAGTGGTGTGGTGACTTCACCCGTTCAAGGATGATCGAAGCCGTTCGACCTCGGTCGTCGGTGCGTCACACGTGAAGTTACGGCAGACGTACGCGGCCGGTTCACCGCTGACGAGCGGCCGGTCGGCGAGCAGCGGAAGTTCGTCGCTCCCCACGGCCCCCGCGGCGACGACGGCACCGGGAGCGGTCCCCAGAAGTGCCGTACGGTGCAAGGCCTTTGTAGCCGGATCGTCGAGGGCGGGGCCCACGACGGCGACCTCCCGCGGCCCGTCCAGCAGCGCCTCGGCGACCGCTAGCCCCCACCCGATGAACCGCGGCACCCGCGGCCCGAGCGCCTTCACCACGCCCAACGCCCGCTCGGCGGCGGTGCGATGAGGCTCGGCACCGGTCTGCGCGGCATAACTGAGCAGCGCCCCCGCGGCGGCGGTCCACCCGGACGGCACGGCGTTGTCGGTCGGGTCCTGGGGCCGCCGGATGAGCCGCTCGGCGTCGGAGGCGGTGTCGTACAGCGCGCCCGACTCCTCGTCCACGAACCGCACGAGCACATGGTCGAGCAGGAACCCGGCGAACTCCAGCCACACCCCCTCCCCCGTCACGGCCGTGAGCGCGAGGAACCCCTCCGCGACATCCGCGTAGTCCTCCAACACCCCCGCATTGGCGCCGACATGCCCGTCCTTGCTGGTCCGGGCGAGCCGCACCTGCTCGTCGAGATGCAGCCGTACGAGGAGATCGGCGGCGGCGACGGCGGCCTCGACCAGGTCGGGGCGGTCGAAGTAGGCGCCGGTCTCGGCCAGCGCGGCGATCGCGAGCCCGTTCCAGGCGGCGACGACCTTGTCGTCCCGGCCGGGAGCGGGCCGGGCGTCGCGGGCGGCAAGCAGCCGCTGCTTGATCGACTCGACCTTCTCGGCGTCGAACACGCCCTCGTGCTGCGGCAGTTGCAGCACGGAGGCCCTTTCCTCGAAGGTCCCTTCGTCCGTCACCCCGAAGTACTGCGCGGCGAGTTCGGCATCCTCTTCACCCAGCACCTCGACGAGCTGCGCGGGCGTCCACACGTAGTACGCCCCCTCGACGTGCTTCCCGCTCCCGTCGTCGCTGTCGGCGTCCAGCGCGGAGGCGAACCCCCCCTCGTTCGTACGCAGTTCACGCACCATGAAGTCGGCGGTCTCCAGGGCGACGCGGCGGGCGAGCTCGGAGCCGGTGGACCGCCACAGATGGGCGTACACCCGGCACAGCAGCGCGTTGTCGTAGAGCATCTTCTCGAAGTGGGGCACGACCCACTCCCGATCGACGGAGTACCGAGCGAACCCACCTCCCAGCTGGTCGTAGATCCCGCCCCGAGCCATCCGCTCACAGGTGTCCCGCGCCATCTGCAAGGCCCCCTCGGACCCGGTCCGCGCATGATGCCGCAGCAGAAACTCCACCACCATGGACGGCGGAAACTTCGGCGCCCCGCCGAATCCACCACGCTGCGCGTCGTACTCCCGCGTCAGCCCGAGCAGCGCCTGAGCGAGCTCCTCCTCGCCGGGCGCCTGCGAGTCGCCGTAGGAGATCTCCCGCCCGGCGAGGTCCCGCACGATCTTCTCCGCCACCTCGGTGACCTCGTCCCGCCGGTCGGCCCACGCACTGCGCACCCCCTCCAGCACCTGCCGGAAGGACGGCATCCCGTGCCGGGGCGCGGGCGGGAAGTAGGTACCGAAGTAGAAGGGCTCGGCGTCCGGCGTCAGAAACACGGTCATCGGCCACCCACCCTGCCCGGTGGCGGCCTGCACGGCCTCCATGTAGACGGCGTCGACGTCGGGACGCTCCTCGCGGTCGACCTTGATGTTGACGAAGTGGGCGTTGAGGTAGTCGGCGGTCTCCTGGTCCTCGAAGGACTCGTGCGCCATCACATGGCACCAGTGGCAACTGGAGTACCCGACGCTGAGCAGCACCGGTTTCCCGCTCTTGCGCGCCTCCTCGAAGGCCTCACCGGACCACGGCCACCAGTCGACGGGGTTGTCCGCGTGCTGGAGGAGGTAGGGGGACGTCTCTTGGGCCAGTCGGTTCGGCATGGGGTCCATCCTGCCGCAGTACCCCGGCCGCCACGCGACAGGCAGGTCGCCCGCCACGCGGCAGGCGGCTCGCAGAAGGTGATCCTCCGGCCCTCTCCCCACAGCGACCCGTCCGCCGCACACTTGACCAAGGAACCGTTGTCGTCGGAGGGGGACGGGACATGCGGGACAGCCATCGGGGGGACGCCGAGCGGCTGGTGGTCCGGGCCGTGGAGGAGGAGGTGCGGCGGTCGGGCGGGCGGATCGACGGGGGTGTGCTGCTGTCGCGGGCCCGCGGCGCGCTGGACGCCATGGCCGAGACGGCCGCCGAGGAGTACGAGGCCTACACGCGCGCGCTGGACGAGGCGGCGGCCGGGCAGCTGACGTTCGGGCAGCGGTACGCCCAGCAGGGCGGCGGAACTCCCTTACTGGTGGCCGGAGTCGCGGCCGCGGCGGCCGTCGTCGCCGACCTGGCGCTGGGGACCGGCGCGGGGACGGCCCTCGGTGCCGGGGTGACCGTGGGGGTCGTAGGGGCCGCGGCGACCGTGGTGAAGGTCGCCGGGTCTCATCTGCCGGCCGCGCATCACCGGGCGGGCGCGGCGAGTCAGCCGGGCGGGCCCGAGCAGCTGCGGCTGTCGTGGCTGACCGCGCTCGACGTGCGGGGCATCCGGCCGTTCCTCGATCAGCAGCGGGTGCTGAGCGCGTCGACCGGGCCGAAACAGAAGACGGGGCCGCGGCTGAAGGGCGCCGACAAGAGCGCGGCGGCTCGCGGGCGGAACGTGCTGGAGCAGTCGTTCGGCCAACTCCCGGATCCGGTCGCGGAGTTCGCCGGGCGTCGGCAGGAGCTGGGGCGGATCAGACAGTGGGTGCAGTCGGCGCGGGCCAGCACGGAGACCCGGCCGACGGTGGTCGTGCTGCACGGTCCGTCCGGCAGCGGCCGTTCCGCGCTCGCGCTGCAGGCCGCGCACGATCTGCGGGACTACTTCCGGGGCGCGTGCGTGGTGGACCTGCGCGGCGACAGCCCGGAGGAGCCGCCGCTGTCCACCCGTGACGCCCTGCTGCATCTGCTGAACCGGCTCGGCGCGCCCCGCGAGCAGCTGCTGTTCCGGGAGCGTTCCTCCCCCGACCAGCAGGTCAAGCGGCTGAGCGAGCTGTACCACCAGCATCTGACGGGCCTGCCGGTGACGGTCCTCCTGGACGACGCCTCGGACCCCGAGCAGGTCCGCACCCTCGTCCCCGAGCGTTCGGACAGCCTGGTCCTGGTCACGAGCCGCACCGCCTTGCGGCTGCCCGCCGATCTGCCGGCCTGGGTGCACCATCTGCCGGTCGAGGCCCTGGACCCGGCGGGCGCGGAAGAGCTGCTGGCCGCGACCGCGCAGGACAAGCCGGAGCCGTACGACGCCGAATCCGCCGACCGGATCAGACAGTTGTGCGGTGGTCTGCCGCTCGCGCTGCGCATCGCGGGCTCGGCTCTCGGCCCGCGTTCACCGCGTCAACTGGCCGCGGACCTGGGCGCGTACGGCCCGGTCGAGCCGATCGAGCGAGTGCTGTGGCTGCGGTACACCGACCAGTCGGACACGGCCCGCCGCCTGCTGCGCCGGCTGGCGCTGGCGGGCCGGGCGTCGCTCGGCGCGGCCGCGGCGGCGGCGCTGCTCGCCACCGACCAGTCGGAGGCGCGGCGGCAGCTCGTCGCGCTCTCCCGCGCGGGCCTGCTCGACCATGTCCGCGGGGACCGCTACCGCCTGCACGACCTGGTCCGCGCCTTCGCCCAGGCCCGTCTCCTCGACGAGGAGGAAGCGGCGGAGCGCACCTCGGCGCAGGAACGTCTCATCGTGAACTACGCGGAGCTGGCGGATTCCGTCCTGCGCCTGGTCGACGGCAACATGTCGACCCGCTCGGACCGCTTCAGCCCGCACGGCTTCACCTCGCTGGACGAGGCACTGCGCTGGCTGGACGACGAGTCGAGCTTCATCACCTCGACCCTGCGGCACGCGGAGGGGGTCAACCAGGCGGCGGTGCTGAGCCTGCTGGGCGCCCTGTGCGACTACTGCCTGCTGCGCGGCGACCTCTACCGCCTCGGCGAGATCAGTGAGCTGGCCCAGGCCGTCGACCAGGGCCTGCTGGTGCGCTCGGTCCAGTGGCGCACCGGCATCGCGGCCCGTCAGCTCGGCGAGCTGGACAAGGCGCGCACGACGTTGACCTCGGTGGTCGACCTGTACATGGAGGCCCACCACGACGCGGGCGCGGCCAGGGCCCTGTGCTCCCTCGGCATCACGCTGCACCACCAGGGCAATCTGACGGAGGCGGCGGCCAAGCTGCACGAGGCGCTGGACCTCCAGGCGGCCCCCGAGCTGGCGACGGACCGCGCCTGGACGATGCACGCGCTGGCGGCGGTGGAACGCGACCGCGCGCACCTGTCCGAGGCCATGGACCTGCTCGGCCAGTCCCTGGTCCTGCACCGCGCGGGCGAGTCCGTGCACGGCGAGGCCTGGGCCCACTTCCAGCTCGGCCAGCTGGGCCTGCGCATGGGCGACGTCCCCAGAGCCGAGCAGGAGCTGCGCACGGCCCTGGATCTCTACGGCCGCACGCGCGACGCCCGCGGCGAGGCCTGGGCCCTGACCCAGCTGGCCCGCGCCCGCCTCGTCGCCGGCGATCCCTCTCCGGCGGTGGACGGTCTGCGTCAGGCGGCGTCCCGGCACCGCGAGAACGAGGACGCGCGGGGCGAGGCCTGGTCGGTGTACTACCTGGGCCAGGCGCTGGAGGAGACGGGCAACCTGGATCTGGCGGTCCGCGAGCTGGAACGCTCCCGGCAGATGTTCTCCCGCATCCGCGACGTCTACGGTCTGGCCTGCGCCCGGCACCACTCGGCGCGCGTGACCCGCGACCAGCGGGCGGCCCAGACGGGTTCCCTGCGCAACTCGGGTTTCGCGCGGCAATTGCTGGTCGACGCCCGCGCCGACTTCCAGCGCATCGGCGTCGCGCACGGCGAGGCGTGGACGTGCCTGGAGCTGGCGGTGGTGGACGCGGGCAACGCCCGTACCCCGCAGGCGCTCGCCCTGTGCGACGAGGCGATCGGCCTGTTCACCTCGTACGGCGACCGCCGCGGCGAGGACTGGGCCCGCTTCCTGCGCTGCACCCTGCTGCCCTACGCGGCTCCGGGCGGCGTGGAGATCGGTACGGCGGTGGCGCAGGAGGAGCTGTCCCAGCTGGCCCGCGCCGGCCATCCGTCCCGGGACGAGAAGCTGGACGACTACGTGGAGGCGTATCTGCTGCTTCTGGAGCGGGGCATCAGCCTGGAGTCCGGCTGGCAGGCCTGGCGACTGGGGATGGTCCCGAACCGGCATGCGCGGGAGGTCATGGGGGTGGTGGTGGCGGCCAGGAGCTGACCGCCACCCGCCATGACCGGGGTCAGGGCCTGCCCTAGCTCTGGCCGGCGCCGGGCTTGGCCGAGGCCGTCTCGGAGGCGGTCGCGGCCTCCGGGTCGGGGGTCTCCTCGAAGTCGACCCTCCTCAGCTGCCGGCTCATGCTCTTCATCAGGCCCCACACCGCCAGCGCCATCACCGCGAAGACGATGAAGCCGAGGACGCCGGGGGTGACCTTGTTCTCGTCCACCTCCTTGGCGAGGGGGACGAGGTGCGTCATTGCCAGGCTCACGCTTGCGCTCATGTCAGGCATTGTCGCGGATGCCCGCGAAGAGGTCGTCCTCGGGGAGGGAGGTATCGACGAGGGACTTGGCGAGCTCGTACTCCTCCGTCGGCCAGACCTCCTTCTGGACCTCCATCGGGACCTTGAACCAGCCGCCGTCGGGGTCGATCTGCGTGGCGTGCGCGATCAGGGCCTTGTCGCGGATCTCGAAGAACTCGGCGCACGGGATGTGCGTGGTCAGGGTGCGCTCGGTGCGCTCGATCTCGTTCCAGCGCTTGAGCCAGTCCCCGTACGGCGACTCCAGGCCGCGGTCCAGCATCGCCTGGTGCAGCGCCTCGGTGCGGGGGCGGTTGAAGCCCTGGTTGTAGTAGAGCTTCTGCGCCTGGTAGGCGGGGCCGAATTCCGCCTCCGGGTACTTCTCGGTGTCCGCCGCGCCCTCGAACGCCACCATCGAGATCTTGTGGGTCATGATGTGGTCGGGGTGCGGGTAGCCGCCGTTCTCGTCGTACGTCGTGATGACCTGGGGGCGGAACGCGCGGATCTTGCGGACCAGCTCGCCGGCCGCCCGGTCGACGTCCTCCAGGGCGAAGCAGCCCTCCGGGAGCGGGGGCAGCGGGTCGCCCTCGGGCAGGCCGGAGTCGACGAAGCCGAGCCACTCCTGCTTCACGCCGAGGATCTCGCGGGCCTCGTCCATCTCCTTCTTGCGTACCTCGTGGATGTGCTCCTCGATGTACTTGTCGCCCTGCAGCTTCGGATTGAGGATGGAGCCGCGCTCCCCACCCGTGCAGGTCACGACCAGCACGTCCACCCCCTCGGACACGTACTTCGCCATGGTGGCCGCGCCCTTGCTCGACTCGTCGTCGGGGTGCGCGTGAACGGCCATCAGTCGCAGCTGGTCAGTCAAGACTCAAATCCTCAGTAAGTCGGCGCCCCGGTGTCTTCGGGTGCGATCGGCGGCTTCTATAGTGACCGAATCGGGGGGCGAATAATTCCGGGGTCCGGCTGGGGCCCGGTTTCCGTCCGGTTTCTGCCGAGAGGACGATCATGAGCGCGTCGACCACGCGACTGCCCGAGGGCCGTTACGGCCGCTCCTCGGACGAGCGCGCCGACCACAAGCTCAAGATCGCCGGTGCCGTGCTCGGGGCGCTGCTGCTCGCGATGATCGGCTATTTCGCCTGGCACTACGTCGCCAAGAACGAGATCAGCGCCGAAGTGATCACCTTCGAGCCGGGCAAGACCTCGGTGCAGGTGCATCTGGAGGTCCGCAAGGACGCCGGCGCCGGCGGCTACTGCACGATCCGCTCCCAGGCCGAGAACGGCGCCGAGGTGGGCCGGGCCGATTTCCGCTTCTCCGGCAACGCCACCCGCATCGACAAGGTCGTCACGCTGCGTACGACGTCCCCGGGCACCACCGCCGAGCTGCTGGGCTGCCACGCCGACTGAGTTCAGCCGCATTGCGTAGTGGCTGACCTGCGTTGACGTGATTCTGATGGCTTATGTCCTCCCCCTTCGGCCGCTGAATTGTTAGGCTCGTGGTTTCGCCCATCCGTGAAGGAACATTCTTCTGGGTAGGGCGATGCTTTGTATTCCCAGTACCTACGAGGAGCACCTGTGACCCAGACCAGCGAAGACGTCACCTGGCTTACGCAGGAGGCGTACACCAAGCTCAAGGAAGAGCTGGCGTACCTGTCTGGTCCCGCGCGCGAGGAAGTGACCGCGAAGATCGCGGCCGCGCGCGAGGAGGGGGACCTGCGCGAGAACGGCGGGTACCACGCGGCCAAGGAAGAGCAGGGCAAGCAGGAGCTCCGCATCCGCCAGCTGACCCAGCTCCTGGAGAAGGCCAAGGTCGGCGAGGCCCCGGCGTCCGCCGACGGCGCGGTTGCCCCCGGCATGGTCGTGACGATCGCCTTCGACGGCGACGAGGACGACACGATGACCTTCCTGCTCGCCTCCCGCGAGTACGCGAGCTCCGACATCGAGACCTACTCGCCGCAGTCCCCGCTGGGCTCCGGCGTGATCGGCCACAAGGTCGGCGAGGACGCGGAGTACGAGCTGCCCAACGGCAAGAAGGCGTCCGTGACGATCCTCAAGGCGGAGCCCTACAACGGCTGAGCCGGCTGCACCCCGGCTGTGACGGCCCCCGGAGTCCCCTTGGGACACCGGGGGCTTTGTCATGCCGTCGCCGAGCGGTACTTCCTGACCGACAGGGTTCTGAAGACGACGATGATCAGGAGCGAGTAGATCAGCGAGGCCCACACCGGATGCTGCATCGGCCAGGCCTCGGAGGGCGAGACGCCCGGGTTGCCGAAGAGCTTGCGGCAGGCCTGGACGGTGGCGCTGAACGGGTTCCAGTCGGCGATGTGGCGCAGCCACGGGGTCATGTGGCTGGTGTCCACGAACGCGTTCGAGATGAAGGTGACCGGGAAGAGCCAGATCAGGCCGCTGGACGTGGCCGCCTCCGGGGTGCGGACGGACATGCCGATCAGGGCGCCGATCCAGGTGAAGGCGTAACCGAGCAGGAGCAGCAGCCCGAAGGCGCCCAGCACCTTGCCCGCGTTGGTGGGCGCGTCCGATCCGACGCGCCAGCCGACCAGCAGGGCGACCACCGCGAGGACGACCAGGGTGAGCGCGGTCTGGACGAGGTCGGCGAAGGTGCGCCCGGTGAGGACCGCGCCTCTGGCCATGGGCAGGGAGCGGAAGCGGTCGATGAGGCCCTTGTGCATGTCGTCGGCGATGCCCGCGCCGGAACTGGCGGTGGCGAACGTGACGGTCTGCGCGAAGATGCCGGCCATCAGGAAGTTCTTGTAGTCGGTGGCGCTGGTGCTGCCGCCGATCTGCATGGAGCCGCCGAAGACGTACGTGAACAGCACCACGAACATGATGGGCTGGATGAGCCCGTAGATGATCATCTCGGGGATGCGGGACATCCGGATGAGGTTGCGCTGGGCGACGACCATGGAGTCCCGGACGGACTGGCTGACCGGGTTGCCGGCCGGTGCGACGCGCGCGGTGTCGGTGTCGGTGACGGCGCTCATTTCTTGACGGCCTCCTCGTTGCTCGTGATGGCCTCCTCGGCCCCATGGCCGGTCAGGGAGAGGAAGACGTCGTCGAGGGTGGGGCGGCGCAGTCCGATGTCGTCTATCTCGATGCCCCGGGTGTCGAGCTCGCGGATGACCTCGGCGAGCAGCTTGGCGCCGCCGGTGACGGGGACGGTGAGCTTGCGGGTGTGCTCCTCGACCGTGGTGTCCCCCTTGCCGAAGCCGCGCAGGACCTCGGAGGCGGTCGAAATGTCCTCGCGCTCATGGACGACGACCTCGACGCGCTCACCGCCGGTGCGGGCCTTGAGCTGGTCGGAGGTGCCCTGGGCGATGAGCCGGCCGTGGTCGACGACGGCGATGTCATGGGCGAGGTGGTCGGCCTCTTCGAGGTACTGCGTGGTCAGCAGCAGGGTCGTACCGCCGGAGACCAGGCGCTTGATGACGTCCCACAGCAGCTGGCGGTTGCGGGGGTCCAGGCCGGTGGTCGGTTCGTCCATGAACATCACGGGCGGGGAGACGACCAGGGCGGCCGCGAGGTCGAGACGGCGGCGCATGCCGCCGGAGTAGGTCTTGGTGGGGCGGTCGGCGGCGTCGGCGAGGTCGAACTGCTCCAGCAGCTCGGCCGCCCGGGCCTTCGCGGCCTTCGCCCTCATCTGGTAGAGCCGGCCGACCATCTGGAGGTTCTCGCGGCCGGTCAGATACTCGTCGACCGCCGCGAACTGGCCGGACAGTCCGATGGATCGGCGCACGGCGTCGGGGTGCTTGAGGACGTCGATGCCCGCGACGACCGCCGAGCCGCTGTCGGGTCGCAGGAGGGTGGTCAGGCATCGGACGGCCGTCGTCTTGCCCGCGCCGTTCGGCCCGAGCAGGCCCAGGACGGTGCCTTCCGGCACGTCCAGGTCGACGCCGTCCAGAGCCCTTACGTCACCGAAGGTCTTCACCAGGCCTTCGGCATAGATGGCGCCTGGCATATGAGTCTCCACGTCGTCGGGGATTCTTCGAAAAGCCTAGGTTTGCGCTGGTGGTGTCGCCCGTCGTTTTCTCTCGACTTCTTGCAACGTCTCGCGACGTCTCTCGACGCACCATAACGCGATGTATCGCGAGTCTCAATGGAATTTCCCGAAAGGGTGAATCCAAGCCGCTGACCTCAGTCGATGACCGTGTAACCCGCGTTCCGCAGGGCCTGGCCGACCTCGGCGCAGTGCTCGGGACCCTTCGTCTCCAGGTGCAGCTCGACCTCCGCCTCCGTGAACCCGAGCCGGGGGTCGGTCCGTACATGGCTCACGTCGAGGACGTTAGCGTCGACCACTGACAACACCCCGAGGAGCGTGGCGAGGGCGCCGGGCCGGTCGGTCAGGCGCAGGCGTACGGCCAGGTAGCGGCCCTGCGCGGCCATGCCGTGCCGCAGGACGCGCTGCAGCAGCACCGGGTCGACGTTGCCGCCGGACAGCACCGCGACGACCGGTCCCTCGAAGGCGCCGGGGTCGCTCAGCAGCGCCGCGACGGGGCTCGCGCCGGCCGGCTCGACGACCAGCTTGGCCCGCTCCAGGCTCAGCAGCAGCGCCGCGGACAGCTCGTCCTCGGTGACCGTACGCACCTCGTCGACGAGGTCGCCCACGATCTCGAACGGCACATCGCCGGGCCGCCCGACCTTCATGCCGTCGGCCATCGTCGCCGGGTTCTCGATCGACATCGGGCGCCCGGCCGCCAGCGAGGGCGGGTACGCCGCCGCGCCCGCCGCCTGGACGCCCACGATCCGCACGTCGGGCCGCAGGGACTTCACCGCGACCGCGACCCCGGCCGCGAGACCGCCGCCCCCGATCCCGAGGACGATCGTGCGCACCTCGGGGCACTGCTCCAGGATCTCCAGACCGACCGTGCCCTGGCCCGCGATGACGTCCGGGTGGTCGAAGGGGTGGATGAACACCGCCCCCGTCCGCTCCGCGTACTCCTGCGCGGCGGCCAGCGTCTCGTCGACCACCTGTCCGTGCAGCCTCACCTCGGCGCCGTACTCCCGGGTCGCGCTGATCTTGGGCAGTGGGGCGCCCTTCGGCATGAACACCGTCGACCGCACACCCAGCAGCGACGACGCCAGCGCGACGCCCTGCGCGTGGTTGCCCGCGCTCGCGGCGACGACGCCGGCCGCGCGCTCCTCGGGCAGCAGGCCGGCGATCCTGACGTAGGCGCCACGCAGCTTGAACGACCCCGTGCGCTGGAGGTTCTCGCACTTGAAGTGCACCGGCGCACCCACCAGCTGGGAGAGATGCCGGCTGCCCTCCATCGCGGTCACCCGCGCCACGCCCGTGAGCATCTTCTGGGCGCCGCGCACGTCGTCGAGGGTGACGGGCCGCAGGGAGCGCAAGGAGTCAGCCGTGCCATAGCTCATGACACCAGCATCGCAGTTCACAGGCGGGAACGGCCGCTGTGACCAACCTCCGAGACCGGTTTGCGCAGCGCCGGTACGGCCCGCCTTCCGGCCGCGTACCCTGTCCCCCAACCCAGCACCCTTTACCTGAAGCGAGCCCCCGGCCATGCCCACAACACCTGAAATGTCGATGGACATGACGACCGTCGGTGACACCGGTCTCCTCGACACGCTCCAGCACGAGGTGGCGGTCTTCGCCCGACGTGCCGAACAGACCCGGCTCGGCGGGGTGGGGCAGGTGCGCAACTCCATGGACCGCGCCGCATACCTGCTGCTCAACCGCCTCGACAAGGAAGGCCCGATGGGCGTCAAGGCGCTCGCCGCGAGCATGGGCATCGACTCGTCGACGGTCACCCGGCAGGTGGCGCCGCTCGTGGACACCGGGCTCGTCAAGCGCACCTCGCACCCGGAGGACGGGCGCGCGGTGGTGCTCCAGCTGTCCCCGCGCGGACTGTCTCGCCTGGAGGAAGTGCGCTCCTCCCGGCGTCAGTTGATGGCCGAGCTGACACACGACTGGGCGCCGGAGGAGCGCGAGGCGTTCTGCACGCTCCTCACGCGCTTCAACACCGCGCTCTCCTCCCGGATGGCGGCACAGGGGCTGCCGGGGGCGGACGCGCCGACGGCTTCCTGAGGGAGCCGGAGGACTTCCGGGTTGCCGTGCCCACCGCCCGCCGGGGCGGAACGGCGCGCGGCTCTTGACCGAAAGGCCACCCCTGGCCTCATATGAGACCGGGTCCCGATTCGCACACGGTTCCGTATCCCGTACGCGACCAGGGTCCCGTTCCCTCGTACGGTCGGCCTGAGGCGGGAGGCGTGGTGCGACAACGGCATGCGTCTCAGGACGCCCGCCGGGCCCGGGAGTTCAAGGCGTTCGTCGCGGGAGCTGCCGGGCGGCTGTTGCATGCCGCGACGCTCCTCACCGCGGAGGCCCCGGACGACAACCCACGCGCGCGGCGCCTGCTCACGCTGTCGCTGGCGCACACGTACGCGTGCTGGGACGGACTGCACGGCGAGGACCCGTACGACCGCACCCGCCAGTACCTGGCCACGCGCTTCGCCCGGGCCGCGTGGCACCAGTACGGCGGCCTGTTCGGCGCCCGCCCCCATCCCGCCGCCCCGCTGGCGGGCCTGGCCCCGCAGGAGCGGCTCGTCCTCGTCCTGAGGCTCTACGAAGGGGTCGCCGAGGAACAGACGGCGGCCCTCCTCGGCCTGCCGACGGACCGCGTCCACACCATCTGCGACCGGGCAACGGCAACACTGCTCCACCCCCCACGGGGCCCGGCCCCGACGGTGGGCGGGGCGAAGGTGGCGGCGTCATGAGGGGGCCGGGGCGGTTCGGTGGCCCGGCCGGAAGGAGGCCCGGGCGGATCGGTGACCCGGCAGTAAGGGGGCCGTGGTGAATCGGCCCGAGCGGGAGGCAGCCGTACGGCGCGTCATGGAGCAGGCGCATCCGCCGGTGCCGCCGGAGCTGCACGACGAGGTGGTGCGCCGGGGTGCCCGGATGCTGCGGCGCAGGCGGGCGGCCCGCCGCGTGCTGTGGTTCCTGCTGTTCGCGGCGAGCGTGGCGTTCGTGGTGTGGGCGGTGATGGCCCGCCCCTGGGTGGAGCCGCCGTCGACGACGACTCCACCGCTGACCGGCTGGTGAGCCGGACGGGTTAGCGGCCCAGCGCCTGCTGGAGGTCCTCCAGCAGGTCGTCGACGTTCTCGATGCCCACGGACAGGCGCACCAGGTCGGCCGGCACCTCCAGGGCGCTGCCCGCCACGGACGCGTGCGTCATACGGCCGGGGTGCTCGATCAGGGACTCGACGCCGCCCAGGGACTCGCCCAGCGTGAAGACCTTGGCGCGGTTGCAGACCTCGACGGCCGCCTCCTCGCCGCCCTCGACCCGGAAGGAGACCATGCCGCCGAACGCGCGCATCTGCTTGGCGGCGACCTCGTGCCCGGGGTGGTCCTCCAGGCCCGGGTAGAGGACCTTGGTCACGCGCGGGTGCCGGGTCAGCATGTCGGCGACCTTGGTGGCGTTCTCGCTGTGCCGGTCCATGCGCACCGACAGCGTCTTGGCGCCGCGCAGCACCAGCCAGGAGTCGAAGGGCCCGGCGACCGCGCCCATGGCGTTCTGGTGGTACGCCAGTTCCTCGCCGAGCGCCTCGTCACCGACGACGAGCGCACCGCCGACGACGTCGGAGTGGCCGCCCATGTACTTGGTCAGGGAGTGCACGACGACGTCGGCGCCGAGCGCCAGCGGCTGCTGGAGGTAGGGCGTGGCGAAGGTGTTGTCGACGACGAGCCGCGCGCCCGCGTCCCGCGCGATCTGCGCGACGGCGGCGATGTCGGTGATGCCGAGCAGCGGGTTGGAGGGGGTCTCCACCCACACGGCCTTGGTCTTCGGGGTGATGGCGGCCCGTACGGCGGCGGGGTCGCTGGTGTCGGCGACCGACCACTCCACGCCCCAGCGGGCGACGACCTTGGCGAAGAGGCGGAAGGTGCCGCCGTACGCGTCGTTGGGGATGACCACGTGGTCGCCGGGGCTGAGCAGCGTGCGCAACAGGCAGTCCTCGGCCGCCAGTCCGGACGCGAACGCGAGACCCCGGCGGCCGCCTTCGAGGGCGGCGAGGTTCTCCTCCAGGGCGGTGCGGGTGGGGTTGGCGCTGCGGCTGTACTCGTAGCCGCCGCGGAGCCCGCCGACGCCGTCCTGCTTGTAGGTGGAGACCTGGTAGATCGGCGGGACGACCGCGCCGGTCAGGGGATCGGCGGTGTTGCCCGCGTGGATCGCGAGGGTCTCGAAGTGCTGACTGATGTGCCTGTCGCTCATGGGCCCCGAGCGTAGTCCGCATTCCGGACCGATGTCGGCTGTGAGGTGTACATGCCATGGGTTGTTCACAGGCCGGGGGCCTGGTTGGCCAATTGTCGGCGGCGTCTGGAACGCTTGTGGCATGGAGATTCTCTGGGTCCTGATGGCCGTGGTCATGCTGGGCTTCGTGGTGCTGCCCGTCCTGAGGCGTCGACGGGGCATGATCGAGCAGGTCCCGCCGGGCCACCCCGACGCCGCGGACCCGGCGGACTACGGCTTCGTACGGCAGGAGGAGCTGGACGTCCGGATGCCCGGCCCCGACCAGGACCTGCTGGACGTCCTGGACCTCGTGCAGCGCACCCAGGACTACCGCGCGGCCTCCCAGCTCCTCGCCGGCACCGAGGCGGCGGGCGAGCTGCGCTGGCAGCGGGTGCAGGCCTTCGCGGGGGCGGCCTCCCTGGAGCTGGCGCGGCGGCCGGGCGGGGTGAGCGAGACGCCGGGCGGGCAGTGGCTGCGGGTGTGGCGGGCCGAGGCGCCGAAGGACGCGGGCGGCGCGGCGGTGCACGCGGAGTTCCTGGTGCAGCAGGCGTGGCGGACGGCGACGCCGGGCACGGACGACTTCCGGATCATCATGGAGGAGGCGAAGGCGGCGTGCGGCGAGGCGGCGCTGCTGGCTCCGGGCGACCCGATCCCGTACATCGTCGAGCTGTCGGTGGCGCGCGGACTCGCGTACTCCCGTGAGGAGTTCGAGCAGCTCTGGCTGAAGATCCTGGACCGCGCGCCGGCGCACATGGGCGCGCATCTGGCGGCGCTGCACTACTGGTGCGAGAAGTGGCACGGTTCGCGCGAGCAGGCGATGTCCTTCGCGGAGGCGGCCGCGGCCCGCGCGCCCCAGGGCTCCCTCCTCTCGGCGATGCCGCTGTTCGCGGTCTTCGAGCACCTGCCCGAGGTCAACCTGGTCGCCGGCTTCTACCAGAGCGAGGTCGTGACGAAGGCGATACACGGCGCCCTGCACGCCGTGCACTCGGCCCGCGCGGACGACCCGATGCTGGCGCACGTCCGGCACATGCTGGTGTTCTTCCTGGTCCGCGGCGAGCGCTGGGCTGAGGCCATGAACCAGCTCCTCCACATCGACGGCCATGTGGGCGCCCTGCCGTGGACCCTGTCCCCCGACCCGGCGGCGGAGTTCGCGGTCTACCGGGCGCTGGCGGTGGCGGGTTACGAGGCGAACGGCGGCAGCCCGGCGACGCTCCCGCACTGAGAGCCCGTGTCTCTGAGGCGCGGCGCCGGAATGCGGGGGCGGCGGGCCGCTGTTGACGGCTGTGCCGCCCTCCCCCGACGAAGGAGCACGCCACCATGCTGTTCGGCCGTACACCGGTCCTCCCCACGCCCGAACAGGCGCTGAAGGGCCGCCCCGAGCCGCTGTACCGCCTCCCCGACCACCACACCGTGCTCGGCACCCCGCTCGTGGGCCCCTACCCCGAGGGCCTGGAGATCGCCGACTTCGGCCTGGGCTGCTTCTGGGGGGCCGAGCGCAAGTTCTGGCAGCTCCCGGCCGGTGTGTACACGACCCTGGTCGGCTACCAGGGCGGCCACACCGAGAACCCCACCTACGAGGAGGTGTGTTCGGGCCTCACGGGCCACACGGAGGTGGTCCGCGTGGTCTTCGACCCGGCCGTCCTCTCGTACGGCCGCCTCCTGAGGACCTTCTGGGAATCCCACGACCCCACCCAGGGCTTCCGCCAGGGCAACGACGTGGGCACCCAGTACCGCTCGGCGATCCACACCCACACCCCGGCCCAGGCCGAGACGGCACTGTCCTCCCGCGACACCTACCAGAAGGCCCTGACAGCCTCGGGCCACCACCGCACGATCACCACGGAAATCCTCCCGGCGGAGAGCCGCCCGTTCTACGCGGCGGAGGCATATCACCAGCAGTACCTCGACAAGAACCCGGCAGGGTACTGCGGTATCGGTGGGACCGGGGTGTCGTGTCCCGTCGGGATCGCGTCGGAGTAGGAGCGCCCGCGGATAATCGCGTCCGTGGATGTGAGATCTGACTTCGCGCTGAAGCTGCAGCTGGATCATGTGGCCGAGCAAGCCGACGACCCCAAGGTCAAGGGCGCCCTGGAAGCCGTCGTCCGGCACATGAACAGCGGCAGGAGCCCCTACCGGGGTGGCCGCGCCCTCGTCACCTTGTTGAAGGAAGTGCGTTCCACCGCGGCGGCGTTGGACGAATGGCAGGTCGTCCGGCTCGTGCAGGACTCCCTGGATTACGCCGAAGGACGCATCCTCCGACCGGACTTCGAAGAGCGCTACCGGCTCTTCCAACGGTCGACGGAACCCCTCGGCTCGCATCAGGACTACCTGGCCCGAACCCTCTCGGCGACGCTCGCCTTCTTCATGCAGCTCGGCGGCGAGTACCTGGCCGAGCACCCCGACGCGGGCGCGAGCGAAGTGCTCACCCATGTGAAGGGCGTTGCCCAGGACGCGCGTTACATGCAGCAGTCGCAGGAACGGACGGGGCGTTATCGCATCCTGCGGGGCAGTGCCGAGGTGGCGGCGTGGCTGGAGCAGGTCTTCCAGGAGCGGGTGGACGTGGAGGACCCGGAAGCCACCGCTCGCCGCATCGTGATGTCGCCGGAGTCTCTCGCGGTTCTGGCGGCGGACCGTGACGGACAACTTCTGCTGCGCGCCGCGGAGGTCCAGCGGCGTCGGCGGGGCCTCAAGACGCTGCGCACGGTGGTGGAGGACCCGGGAGCGAGCGAGCGAGATCTGCAGCGTGCGCTGGACGGCCAACACTGGATCTTCGGCGGGCAGTTCGTGAGCCAGGCGGTCCAGCGGCGGCTGGTGCCTGGCGATGAGGTCGACATCCCTCTGATACGTGGGGACGGCGCGCTGCACATCGTAGAACTGAAGCGCTCCATGAGCCTCAAGGGCTCGCTGGTCAAGCGGCACCGAGGGTGTTGGGTGCCGACGGCCGAGGTCCACGACGCGGTGAGCCAAGCGGTGAACTACCTCGTCGGCCTGGACGAACACCGGCAGCGCATCAGGGACGAACTCGGCATCGAGACGCGCCGGGCGAGCGCGCTGGTACTGATCGGGCACCCGTCCGTACAACCGGACGTGGCCGAGGAACACATCAACGAGGCCCTGCGCACCCTCAACACGCACATGAGCCGCGTCGAGGCCGTGACGTACAAGGAGCTGGTGGACAACGCGGAACGGGCGCTGGGAGGTTGGCGGTGAGTCGAGTCAACCCGTCAATGCTCCCCGGCGGTTGATGGATCATGACGGTGTGGACACACTCACCCCCTATCAACAGGCCCTCCGCGACCGGCTTCTCGCCGCCCCCGTGCTGCCCGCACCCGCCCCGTGGCAACCCGTCTTCCCCCCGGGTCACGCCTCCTGCGCACCGGTCGGCGGGCTCCTCGGCATCGGGTTCGCGACGCACCCCGAGAGCGGGAACGACCTGGTCATGGTCGTCTCGCACGACGGGCACGGGCTCTTCGACGCCGTCAGTGGCGAGAAGATCGCGCGGGAACGGGATCCCGACGACGAGGACTGCACCCCGGACGGGACCGACGACCTGACCTGCCCGGGGCTCGGGCCGGTCGCGGGTACCAGGGTGCACATCGCCGGGCTCTACGGCGGGGGGCTGCACATGACGGCCGTCGGCGGGTGGGGACTTGAGGTCGTCCAGCCCGCCTGGCCCCACGACCGGGTCCTGCTCACCCACGGCAGCGGCATGCCGCATCGCGAACCGCACGGCGACGGATGGTGGCACGTCTTCCACTCCCACTACAGCGAGCTGCGGGCCGTCGGCTTCTCCCCCTCCGGCCGCACCCTCGCCGTCGCCACCAGCAGCGACCTGACTCTCTGGACCCGCACCATCTGACACCACCGAGGCGGGGAAGGAAGCAAGAAGAAAATCATTGGCCTTCCCTCACCCGTCGACCCACGCTGTACGGCATGGAAGTACCCCAGCAAACCCAGCAAACCCAGCAACCCCAGCAACCCCGGCAAACCCAGCAACCCCAGCACCAGATCCGCGCCGTCCACACCCCCTCCACCATCACCGTCTACCAGGCCTACTCCCCCACGATCGGCCTCCCCGCCGCCCGCGACGGGCGCTTCCCCGCCGCCTGGAAGCGCGACCGTATGACCTGGATCAAGCCCAGCTTCCTGTGGATGATGTACCGCTGCGGATGGGGCACCAAGGAAGGCCAGGAGACCGTCCTGGCCGTCGAGATCAGCCGCGACGGCTTCGAGTGGGCGCTGCGGAACTCGTGCCTGTCGAGCTATGTCCACGGCGTGCACCCCGACCAGGCCACCTGGCAACGGCAGTTGAAGCGCTCCCCGGCCCGCGTCCAGTGGGACCCCGAGCGGGACCTGCGGCTGCGGCCCCTGCCGTACCGCTCCCTGCAACTCGGCCTGTCCGGCCAGGCGGCCCGGCGCTACGCCGACGAGTGGACGGTGTCCATCCGGGACGTGACACCGCTCGCCCATGAGATCCACGCGCTGGTCGGCGCCGGCGACCTCGACTCGGCGGCGCGGCTACTGCCGCCCGAGCGCCCTTTTCCCACCCCGGAGTGACCACAGGCAGACGGGAAGCGCGCTCAGCGTCATCCCCGTCGCCCCGATCCACAGGGTGGCCGCCGGCCCGACGGTCGAGCCCGCCGCCCCGCCCAGCAGCCCGCCCAGCGGAATGCCGCCCCAGGACACGAACCGGGCCGTCGCGCTCATCCGGCCCAGCAAGTGGTCCGGCGTCAGGGCCTGTTGGAGGCTCGACTGCGCCACGACACGGACGACCCCGCCCAGGGAGAGCGCCGCGAGGCCCACGGCCGCCACGTACACGCTCCAACCCGGTCGCGCCAGCGGCATGAGAGCCGTCAGGGGGCAGGTCACCAAGGGGGCCAGCCAGATGACCCGTCCCTGCCCCACGCGCGCCGCGACCCTCCCGGCCGACAGCGCGCCCAGCAGCGCACCGCACCCCATCCCGGACAGGACCAGGCCGACGCCGAAGGAGGCGAGGCCCACCTCCCGTGCGAGGTGGACCATCAGCATGGTCTGGTACATGACCAGGGAGAGGTTGAAGACGGCGTCCCCGAGGACGGTCGCGCGCAGGGCGGGATGGTCGAGGACGAATCTCACGCCCTCCCTGATCTCCCGTCCCAGCCGCGGGTGTTCATGGGACTCCGGCCTCGGTTCGCGGGTGCGGATGCCCGTCGCCAGTAGTCCCGACACGGCCATGCCCGCCGCGCTCACCCACAGCGTCGCGGGCGCGCCCACCGCGCCGACGAGCGGTCCCGCCAGCGCCGGACCGCCGATGCTGGTCACCGAGCGGATCGCGGAGAGACGCGCGTTCCCCTCGACGAGCCGCTCGCGCCCCACCAGCTGCGGCAGCCAACTGACGTACGCGACATCGAAGAAAACCGTCAGCACACCGTGCGCGAGAGCCACCGCGTAGAGCCACCAGACGGTCAGCACACCCGTCCACCACGCCACCGGGATCGTCGACAGGGCCAGCGCCCTGGCCAGATCGGCGCCGATCATCACCGGTCGTTTCCGCACCCGGTCCACCCACGCCCCCGCGGGCAGCCCCACCAGCAACGAGCCCAGCGTGGTCATGGCGGTCAGCAGCCCGACCTGGAACTCGTCCGCCCGCAAGGCGACGATCGCGACCAGCGGCAGCGCCAGGAAGAGGACGCGATCGCCGAGCTGTCCCAGCGCGGTGGCGGCGAACAGACGCCGGAAGCCGGGATCACGGAGCAGTCCGGAGGCAGCCGGGGTGGGCCATGCCGTCGTACGACTCACCCGGCATCGGCCTTGAACTCGTACACCACTTCCCGGCATCCGTCCGGGATGACCATGTCGGCGGTCTCCACCGGGCGTCCGCCGGTGTCGTAGAGGGTCCGCTCGATCAGCAGCACCAGGTCCCCGGCCCCGATCCCCAGCAGATGCGCCTGCGCCGGGGTCGCGCGAGCGGGCCGCGGCAGTTCTACGACGGTCTCGACCTGTACGCCGATGGAGCGCATCCGGGCCACCACGCCCCGGCCGGCCAGTGGACCCCGCTCGGGCAGCGTGACCGGCGTTCCGCCCGTGAGGGCCAACGGCTCCCAGGACTGGGAGAGTTGGACGGGGCGGCCGTCGGCGAGGAACTCGTAGTGCGTGGTGACGCAGAGGTCGCCGCGGGCGATGGCCAGCCGCTCGGCGATCGTCTCGGGCGCGGGGACGTCCGTCTCGCTGTGCGCGTCCCAGGAGTTGGCCCTGCCCCGCTCCTGCGGAACGGCTCGCCCGCGGTGCCGGGAGCGCACCATCCGCAGGCGTTCGCGCGGGGTGCGGACGTATGTGCCGGAGCCCGCGCGGCCTTCCAGGAGCCCCTCGGCGATGAGCCGGTCGACGGCCCGCTGGGTGACGTTGCGCCCGACGCCGTACTCCTCGGCGAGCCGGGCCCGCGACGGGAGCCGCCCGCCGACCACCCACTCCCCCGCGAGGATCCGCGCACGCAGTGCGTCGGCCACGGCGAGATAAGGCGCTGGTCGGGGCATGTGCGACGCTCCAGGTGCGGCTCTCCAGGACGTCGGAAAACTACTGCACGCCGCGCAAGCTACTGGAGCAGAAGCACCCCGGCCGCTCGGCCCTCACACCCGCTCCGCCAGGAACTCCTCCCATGTGCGCTTGCCCTTCTCCGCCCCTTCCAGCGTGAGGTTCGCGCCCGCCCGATACGCCTTCCCGGCCTTCCCCGGAATCCGGACCGGCAGCCTCAACCGGCCCCGCCCGCCCCGGAGTTCGCGATACGGACGGACCAGCTCGGCGATGTCGTAGACCTCCGGGCCCGCCATGTCCGGGACCAGCCCCGCCGGCTCTCCCAGCGTCAACTCCACCAGCCTCGCCGCCACTTCCGCCGAGTCGACCGGCTGGAGGCGCAGTCCGCCCGGTACCGGCAGGACGGGGAGCTTCGTCATCTTCTCGATCATCGTCAGGGTCAGGTCGTGGAACTGGGCCGCCCGCAGGGTCGTCCAGGGGATGCCCGAGTCGGCGATCGCCCGCTCCGCGTCCAGCTTGGTGCGCAGCCAGGCCAGCGGGACGCGGTCCGCGCCGATGACCGAGATGTAGACGAGGTGCCGTACGCCGGCCGCGCGCGCCGCCCGTACGAGGGTGCGGGTCGCCTCGTCGTCGCCCTTGGGGCCGCCCGCGAGGTGCAGGACCGTCTCCACACCCGCCAGGGCCGCGTCGATGCCCTCGCCGGTCATCAGGTCGCCGGTGACGTACTCGATACCGTCCGCGCCCTCGCGCTCGCGGCGGGTGAGGACCCGCACCGGGCGGCCGGCCGCCCGCAGCAGCGGTACCGCGTGGCCGCCCAGGGTGCCCGTGCCGCCGGTGACCAGGATGGGGGTCGTCGTCATGACTGCTCCAGTTTTGTTCGCCGTAGAAGCCGTGGAGGCCGTACAACTGCCTTCGCGGACATGACGCGCGGGACTGGAGCGATGTGACAGCCGGGGCGGATTCCGCTGCGAAATCCGCCCCGGCGTTCTTCAGATGTCAGCCGCCACTGCCGTAGGGCCTGGTCAGGATCTCCAGGTTGTGGCCGTTCGGGTCGTCGAAGTACGTACCGCGGCCGCCGTCGTTGTGGTTGATCTCGCCCCGCTGTCGGTGGAACGGGTCCGCCCAGTACGTCAGACCCCGTTTCTCGATACGGCCGAAGATCGTGTCGAAGTCGTCCTCCGACACCAGGAACGCGTAGTGCTGCGGCGTGATGTCCCCAGACGTCTCCATGAAGTCCAGGGTCACTCCGTTGGGTATCTCGACGGGGATGAAGGGACCGTACTGCCGGCCCACTCGCAGTCCCAGGATGTCGGCGAGGAACCGGGCCGACGCCTGCTTGTCGTGAGTGGCGACGATGGTGTGGTTCAGCTGAACAGTCATCGTTCTGGCCTCCTCGGTCCGACCCTACTCTCGCCGGTGGCCGTACCCGCCGGCGCTGGTGGGCCGGGACACCCCGGCCCACACCGTCCGTCGCCCGAGGTGTCAGATCGTCGACGTGTCGATCACGAACCGGTACCGGACGTCGCTCGCCAGTACCCGCTCGTACGCCTCGTTGATCTCCGAGGCGCTGATCAGCTCGATCTCGGCGCCGAAGCCGTGCCCCGCGCAGAAGTCCAGCATCTCCTGGGTCTCCTGGATGCCGCCGATACCGGAACCGGCGAGGGTCTTGCGGCCGCTGATCACCGAGAAGAGGTTGAGCTTGACGGGCTCCTCGGGGGCGCCGACGTTCACGAAGGCGCCGTCCGTCTTCAGCAGGGACAGGTACGCGTCGAGGTCCAGCGGGGCCGAGACCGTCGACAGGATCAGGTCGAAGGTGCCCGCCAGTTCCTTGAAGGTGGCCTCGTCGCTGGTGGCGTAGTAGTGGTCGGCGCCCAGCTTCAGGCCGTCGTCCTTCTTGCGCAGGGACTGGGAGAGGACGGTCACCTCGGCGCCCAGCGCGTGCGCGATCTTGACGCCCATGTGGCCGAGGCCGCCCATGCCGAGGATCGCGACCTTCTTGCCGGGGCCGGCGTTCCAGTGCTTGAGCGGGGAGTACGTGGTGATCCCGGCGCACAGCAGCGGGGCGGCCTCGTCGAGGGAGAGGCCGTCGGGGATGCGGACGACGTACTTCTCGTCCACGACGATCTTCTCCGAGTAGCCGCCGTAGGTGGGCCGGCCGTCCTTGCCGACGGCGTTGTACGTACCGACCATGCCGCCACCGGTGCAGTACTGCTCCAGGCCGGCCTTGCAGTTGTCGCACTCACGGCAGGAGTCGACCATGCAGCCGACGCCCACCCGGTCGCCGACGGTGTACTTGGTGACGCCGGGGCCGACCTCGGAGACGACTCCCGCGATCTCGTGGCCGGGGACCATCGGGAAGATCGCCTCGCCCCAGCCCTCGCGGGCCTGGTGGATGTCGGAGTGGCAGATGCCGGCGAACTTGATGTCGATCAGGACGTCGAACTCGCCGACCGGGCGTCGCTCGATGGTGGTCCGCTCCAGCGGAGCCTTCGCGGCGGGGGCGGCGTACGCGGCAACGGTGGTCATGCGGGGGTTCTCCTCAAGAGGGGGGTCGCACCCGGCTGCCTTCCGGCCGGGCACGATGTCCAGCGTGCCCGAGCGATCGACGTTCACCCAGGTCACAGCTTTGCGTACGTTCGCTGGTCCTACTACTGACGGGGACAGGATGGTGGACGTACGACCGTGAATACTTGACGTATGGACGAGACAGCCGAGAGGGCAGGGGAACAGGGCGGAGCCGGTGGCACGCTGGACCGGCGGGCCGAGCTCAGTGAGTTCCTGCGCACCCGGCGGGCCCGGCTGAAGCCGGAGGACGTGGGGCTGCCGGACTTCGGGCGGCACCGGCGGGTGCCGGGGCTGCGGCGCGAGGAGCTGGCGCAGCTGGCGGGCGTCTCGGTGGCGTACTACACCCGCCTGGAGCAGGGCAACGGGCGGAACGTGTCGGCGGAGGTCCTCGACGCCATCGCCCGCGCGCTGCGGCTGAGCGACGCCGAGCACGCGCACCTCACCCATCTCGCGAAGCCGAAGCAGCAGAAGAGGAAGCAGACGGCGCGCACGGAGCAGGTGCGCGGGGCGCTGGGTCAGCTGCTGGACGCGATGGACGGCGTCCCGGCGTACATCACCGGCCGGCGCTCCGACATCCTCGTCTGGAACCGGATGGCCGCCGCCGTCTTCGGCGACTGGTCGGAGCTGCCGCCGCAGGAGCGGAACTGGGCGCGGCTGGTGTTCCTGCGGCCCGAGTACCGCGAGCTGTTCATGGAGTGGGACCAGAAGGCGTACGACATGGTCAGCTTCCTGCGCATGGACGCGGGCTGCCACCCCGACGACCCGCGCCTCGCCGCCCTCGTCGGTGAACTCTCCGTCAAGAGCGAGGACTTCAGGCGGCTGTGGGCCACCCACGACGTCAAGGAGAAGAGCTACGGCGTCAAGCACCTGATGCACCCGCTCGTCGGCGAACTCACCCTGAACTTCGAGTCGTTCCGCCTGGCGGACGGCACGGACCAGGCCCTGATCACCTACTCCGCCGAGCCGGGCTCCCCGTCCGCCGAGGCCCTGCGCCTGCTGGCGAGCTGGGGCACGGACGCGACGCGGGTGGGCCAGGACTCGGCGGCACCGAAGAAGGGCTGACGAGCTCGCCCCTCAGTCATCCCCGGTACGGCGGCGCCACCCCCCACCCCCACGCGGGCACCGGCTGCTCCGCCGGCGGCTTGGCGTCCGGGCCGGAGAAGTACACGGCGAGCCGCGTGCCCCACTCGACGTACGCCAGGAACGCCGAGCGGAACTCGGCGTCCGTGGGCAGGCCCGCCTCGTCGGCCGCGTCCTGGATCAGGTTCACCCAGCGGCGCCGCTGCTGCTCGGTGATGCCGCGCCCCATGTGCTTGGCGACCATGTGACCGTGGCCGCCCTGGGTCTCGGAGTACGTCGCCGGGCCGCCGAAGACCTCCGCGAGCCACATCGCCACGTGCGCGGCGTGCTCGGGCGCGAGCCCCTCGAACACCGGGGCGAGCAGGTCGTCCCTGAGTACCTTCTCGTAGAACACGGACGTCAGCCGCGCGAAGGCCTCCTCGCCGCCCGCCCACGCGTACAGGGTGGGCACGGCCGCGCCTGTCCCCCGTACCGCCGTCGGCTTGTAGTGCCGCATCTCCTCGATGTCACCGACGTAGGCACGGATCTCGGCGAGGAAGTCGGCGAACAGCTCGGACTTGCGGAAGCCCTCGGTGTGGTCGTGCGTGGACGTCCAGGTGATGCGCAGGACGTAGTGCTCGAAGTCCTCCTCGCAGCGGGCGAGTTCGTAGTCGACGCACTGCGGGGCCGCCGCCAGTTGGGCCGCGGCGCGGGTGTAGGCGGACAGGAACTCGGCCGAACGGTCTTCCGGGATGCGGTAACGGATGTACTCGACGGTCTCTGCGGTCATGACCCCACACAAACACGCCACGCAGTCCGGACGCTGCCGCTCCGCCTGACAGGTGTGTACGGGTCCTCTCCTGGCCCACGGACAGCCTTCTCATCCATCTCTTATGTCAGCCTTATCCAGCCATCACGCGCCGTACCTACGTTGCGGCCATGTTCTTCACCTACCTGAGGCGCGAACTGCGCCGCCGCAGAAAGGCGGCCCTCGTCGTCGCCTCCGGGCTCGCGCTCGGCATCGCGCTGGTCATCGTGGTCAACTCCGTGTCCTCGGGGATGGGCAAGGCCCAGGACAAGGTCCTCCAGTCGCTGTACGGCCTCGGCACCGACATGACGGTCACCAAGGCCGCCGTCGCGCCCTCCGCCAACAGCTCCGAGCGCCCGCGCTTCAACTTCGACGCGCAGGACAGCGACTCCGACGAGGAGCAGAGCAGCGACCGCGTGCTGGTGCAGGGCTTCCAGACCCTCGCCACCTCGACGGTCACCAAGGTCGGCGACCAGAAGGGCGTCGCGGACGCCGTGGGCGGTCTGAGCCTTCAAGTCCTCAAGGTCAGCGGCCAGTTCACCCGCGGCCAGTTCCAGCAGAACGGCGACGGCGGCGGCCGGCAGGGCGGCCCCGGCGGTGGCGGCACCGGCCAGCCCCAGGGTGAAGTGCGGGGCGGCGGCGCGAACTTCGACGTCAACAACTACTCCGTCTTCGGCACCGACGTCACCGAGCCGGCCCTCGGCCCGCTGACCTCCTCGAAGATCACCAGCGGCCGCACCTTCAAGACCTCCGAGACGAACGCCAAGGTCGTGGTCGTCGACTCCGCGTACGCCAAGGAGAAGAAGTACAAGGTCGGCTCGACGATCACGATCAAGGGCACCAAGTACAAGACGATCGGCGTCGCCACCGCCAGCAGCGGTGACGCGGCGGCCAACCTCTACATCCCGCTGAAGCAGGCGCAGACCCTCAGCGACTCGAAGAACAAGGTCACCACGATCTACGTCCAGGCGACCGACTCCCAGCAGATCGACACCGTCAAGTCGACCATCCAGAAGAACATCTCCGGTACGACGGTGACGACCTCCGCCGACCTCGCCGACACCGTCTCCGGCTCCCTCTCCACGGCGTCCTCCCTGGCGACGAACGTCGGCAAGTGGCTGTCGATCGCGGTCCTGGTGGCCGCGTTCCTGGTCGCCGGCCTGCTGACGTCCTCGGCGGTCTCCCGCCGGGTGCGCGAGTTCGGCACGCTCAAGGCCCTCGGCTGGCGCTCGGGCCGGGTCACCCGGCAGGTGGTCGGCGAGGCGATGGTCAACGGCCTCCTCGGCGGCGCCCTCGGCATCGCCCTGGGCCTGGCGGGCGCGTACGTCGTCACGGCCATCAGCCCGACGCTGCAAGCCCAGTTGGGCGGCGGGGGCGGCGGTGCGGGTGGCCCCGGCGGCTTCGGCGGCCCCGGCCGCCAGGCAGCGGCCAGGACCCTGGACGTCGCCCTGACGGCACCGGTGAGCGCGACGACGGTGGCGATCGCGGTGGGCCTGGCGGTGGCGGGCGGCTTGATCGCGGGGGCGTTCGGCGGCTGGCGGGCGTCGCGGCTGAGGCCGGCGGACGCGCTGAGGCGCGTCGAGTAGCGATCACTTGTGGGCGGACGGGAGCTGAGGCTCTCAAGGGGCGCGGGGAACTGCGCGACCAGCCACAACGAACCCGCAGCCGAACAACACTCAGGAGCTCCCCAAATGTACGAACTCAAAAGCGTCACCAAGCGCTACACCCGAGGCAAAGAAACCGTGGACGCCCTCGCCGGCGTCGACCTCACCATCGCCGACGGCGACCGCCTGGTCATCCAGGGCCCCACCGGTGGCGGAAAATCCACCCTCCTCCAAATGCTCGGCGGCCTGGACAAGCCCACCGCCGGTGAAGTCGTCCTGGACGGAACCGACTTGGCAAGGCTGTCCGAAGCCAAGCTCACAAAGGTCCGCAGCGAGAACATCGGCTTCGTCTTCCAGAGCTTCAACCTCATCCCCACCCTCACCGCCCAGGAAAACGTGGAGACGGCCCTCGTCCCGCTCGGCGTCAAGGTCAAGGACCGCAGGGAACGAGCCGCTGAGGCCCTCAGGTCGGTCGGCCTGGGCGAGCGCCTCGCGCATCTCCCCTCCGAGATGTCCGGAGGCCAGCAGCAGCGCGTCGCCATCGCCCGCGCCCTCGTCAAGCAGCCGAAGGTGCTGCTCGCCGACGAGCCGACCGGCAACCTCGACGAGTCGATGCGCGACGAGATCATGGACGTACTCGAACGCATGTGGAAGGAGCTCGGGCTGACGTTCATCATGGTCACGCACGACTCCGCGATCGCGAAGAAGGCCCCGCGGCTGGCCACCATTCGCAAGGGAAAGATCACAGTGAAGGAGAATGCGAACTCCTGATTATGAGCATCGCGTAACAGTCCGAGCCTGTGCGTCACCTGTCCCTTGAGGTGCCTGATCACCCCCCGGCATACTGCGTAATCCGGGGGGTGCACGCTTGTCTGTGCGGGACCGCCCCCGGCCGGGTGAACGGGGAAACTCACCCGGAACTTCAGCAAGGGGGAATCTTGCGCAGACAAGTGAAAAGAGTTTGTGCTGCCACCGTGGCCACGGGGGCGGCGGTCGCTCTCGCCGCGGGCATGACCAGCCCGGCGGCGGCGAAGCCGGAGGCACAGGCACAGGCGGCGGGCTGGTCGAGCCAGCCGTTCTCCGCTCATCACCGCATCACCCTGATCACGGGTGACCGGGTCGCCGTCGATGCCAAGGGCCGGGTCGTCGGCGTGGAGCGGGCGAAGGGGCGGGAGCACATACCCTTCCAGGTCCGCAAGGCCGACGGGCACACCCTGGTGATACCGGGTGACGCGGCCCGTCTGGTCGCCGCCGGCAAGCTGGACCAGCGACTGTTCGACGTCACCGAGCTCAACAAGTCCGACACCCGCAAGTCGCAGGCCAAGGGCCTGAAGGTGATCGTCGGCTACAAGGGCACCGCCACCGGCGCGAAGGACGACGTCCGCGACGCGGGCACCCTGCGCCGCACCCTGAAGACGCTCAACGCGGACGCGGTGCAGACGTCGACGAAGCAGACGCCGGAGCTGTGGGACGCCGTCACCAACGGCGACAAGACGGCCTCCGGCATCGCGCATGTCTGGCTGGACGGGGTCCGCACCGCGAGCCTCGACAAGTCCGTCCCGCAGATCGGCGCCCCCAAGGCGTGGGCCGCGGGTTATGACGGCAAGGGCGTCAAGATCGCCGTCCTGGACACGGGTGTCGACGCGACCCACCCGGACCTCAAGGACCAGGTGATCGAGGCCAAGAACTTCTCCACGGCCGCCGACGCCACCGACCACTTCGGCCACGGCACGCACGTCGCGTCCATCGCGGCGGGCACCGGCGCCAAGTCCAACGGCAAGTACAAGGGCGTGGCGCCCGGCGCCAAGATCCTGAACGGCAAGGTCCTCGACGACACCGGCTCCGGTGACGACTCCGGCATCCTCGCCGGCATGGAGTGGGCGGCCGCTGAGGGCGCCGACGTCGTCAACCTCAGCCTCGGCGGCCAGGACACCCCGGAGATCGACCCGCTGGAGGCGGAGGTCAACAAGCTCTCCGCCGAGAAGGGCATCCTCTTCGCGATCGCGGCGGGCAACTCCGGTCCGGAGTCGATCGGTTCGCCGGGCAGCGCGGACGCCGCGCTCACCGTCGGCGCCGTCGACGACCAGGACAAGCTGGCCTTCTTCTCCTCCACCGGCCCGCGCGTCGGCGACGGTGCGATCAAGCCGGACGTGACCGCGCCGGGCGTGGACATCACGGCCGCCGCCGCCAAGGGCAGCGTCATCGACCAGGAGGTCGGTGAGAACCCGGCGGGCTACCTGACGATCTCCGGTACGTCGATGGCGACGCCGCATGTGGCGGGCGCGGCGGCGATCCTGAAGCAGGAGCACCCGGACTGGACGTACACCGAACTCAAGGGCGCCCTCACGGGCTCCGCGAAGGGCGGCAAGTACACCCCGTTCGAGCAGGGTGCGGGCCGCATCGCGGTCGACAAGGCCATCAAGCAGACCGTGATCGCCGACCCGGTGTCGGTGAGCTTCGGCACGCAGCAGTGGCCGCACACCGACGACAAGCCGGTCACCAAGAAGCTGACGTACCGCAACCTCGGTACGGCGGACGTCACGCTGAAGCTGTCCTCGACGGCCACCAACCCCAAGGGCGCGGCGGCTCCGGCGGGCTTCTTCAAGCTCGGCGCCACCTCGGTGAAGGTCCCGGCGGGCGGCACGGCCTCGGTGGACTTCACCGTCAACACCAAGCTGGGCGGCACGGTCGACGGCGCGTACTCCGCGTACGTGACGGCGACGGGCGGCGGCCAGACGGTGCGTACGGGTGCGGCGGTGCAGCGTGAGGTGGAGTCGTACGACCTCACCGTCAAGCACATCGACAAGGACGGCAAGCCGACCGCGGACTACAACACCGTCGCGTTCGGCTACACGGGCCTGGCCAAGGACCGCGCGTACCAGGTGACGATCGACGAGTCCGGCACCACCAAGATGCGCCTGCCCAAGGGCACCTATGTGCTGGACGCCTGGATCGCCAAGGACTGGGTCACCTTCAAGGGCGGCCTCGACTGGGTGATGCAGCCGAAGCTGAGCCTGACCAAGAACCTCTCGGTGACGATCGACGCCCGCAAGACCAAGGCGGCCGACATCACGGTGCCGGACGCCTCGGCGACGCCGCTGTCCGCGATGATCAACTACTTCTACGAGCCCGCGTCGCTGCCGGTCGGCGTCAACATGGACTCCTTCGCGAACATCCGCATCGCGGCCCTCGGTGCCGATGTCTCCGGCGGCCTGACCCAGACCTGGTACGGGCAGTGGGCCAAGGGCCCGAACGCCGAGTACAACGTGGCGACCCAGGCCAAGGTCAAGCACCTGACGGGTGACAAGTCCCGGCACTACAAGGCGAGCGAGTTCGCCACGGTCAAGGCCACCATGGGTGGCTCGGCGAGCAACAAGACCGGTGGGATCAACCCGTGGGCCGAGCTGCCCGACGACGGTGCCTTCGGCGCGTTCGTCGAGCAGAAGCTGCCCAGCACCCGCACCCTGCTGGTGTCGACGGGTGACCAGGTCAAGTGGGGCCTGGACTTCACGCAGTTCGGGGAGGCCAAGGACGAGCAGGGCAACCCGATCGGGGAGGCCGGCTACACGCTGGGGACCTCGCAGGCATTCAAGGCGGGTCTCACGTACAAGAAGACCTTCAACACCGCGGTCTTCGGCCCCCACCTCTCCAAGTACGACGGCGTCTTCCGCGAGGGCAACTACCTCTACGGCTCGATGTCGCTGTTCGCGGACGGGGCGCAGCACGCGGGCGGTTCGGAGCTCACCTCGGTGAAGACCGAGCTGTACCGCAACGGCACGAAGATCGGCTCCAACCAGGACCCGCTCTACGGTGAGCCGTTCATGGTTCCCGCCGGGAACGCCGAGTACAAGCTGACGTCGTCCGCGAAGCGGAGCGTCAAGCTGGCGGCGGCCTCGACGCGGATCGACGTGAGCTTCACGTTCCACTCGAAGAAGCCGGCCAACGAGGACGACGTGGTCACGCTGCCGGCCTCCACGGTCCGCTTCAACGCCAAGACGGGCGCCGACAGCCGCGTCAAGGCGGGCGAGACGGTGAAGATCCCGGTCACCGTCGAGGGCGCGGCCAAGGGCTCCAACCTCAAGTCCCTGTCGGTGTACGTGTCGTACGACTACGGCCAGACCTGGAAGAAGGTCACGGTCACGAACGGCAAGATCACCGTGAAGAACCCGGACAAGGGCAAGGCCATCTCGTTCCACGCCAAGATCACCGACAAGAAGAACAACAAGTCGACGGTCTCGATCTACAACGCGTACTACGGCAAGTAGTCCGCGCGGCACCGGCTCGAACTGAACACCGGCGGCGCCTTCCGGTTGCGGGGGGCGCCGTCGGTGTACTTTTTCCTGGTAGCAAGAAGCCCCCGCCACGGCCGGAATCCGTGACAGGGGCCTCAGCTCAGCCAGGAGCTACTGGGAGGTCCCTACTGGGTATAGGGATCTCCCGCTACACCGGGTGAGCCGACACACGAGAGTCGGTTTCGGTCTGGCGTGACGTCCCATAGGTGCGCCTCCCTTTCCATAGGGAGGCGGCCTTTTTCGTTGCCCGGAACCGCCTCAACCGATCGAGGGCGGCCACCTGTTCAGGTGACCGCCCTCGATCGGTTTACGTCAGGCGTTCGGCGTCAGACCGCCGACCCCGCCTTCCAGTCCGCCCAGCTCAGGTTCCAGCCGTTGAGGCCGTTGTCCGGGGCCACCGTCTTGTCGCCGGTGTTCTGGACGATCACGACGTCGCCGATGATCGAGTTGTTGTAGAACCAGTAGCCGGCCGTGCCCTTGTCGTTGGCGCCCTTGGTGTCGGAGAGGCCCACGCAGCCGTGGCTGGTGTTGACGCTGCCGAAGATGGACTTCGCGCCCCAGTAGTTGCCGTGCACGAAGGTGCCGGAGTTGGTGAGGCGGATGGCGTGCGGCACGTCCTTGATGTCGTACTCGCCCTTGCCGTCGTTGTCGGTGAAGCCCACGGTCGCGCCGTTCATGCGCGTCTCCTTGAACTTCTCCGACATCACCATGATGCCCTCGTACGTCTTGTTCTCGGGGGAGCCCGCGGAGATCGGGATCGTCTTGATCGTCTTGCCGTCCTGCGTGACCTTCATCTGCTTGGTCTTCGCGTCGACGTAACTGATCTGGTTGCGGCCGATCTTGAAGGTGACCGTCTTCTGCTGGACGCCGTACACGCCGTTCGCGCCCTCGACACCGTCGAGCGCGAGCTTCAGCGTGACGGTGGAGTTCTCGGTCCAGTAGTCCTCGGGGCGGAAGTCGAGGCGGTTGGCGTTGAACCAGTGCCCGACGACCTCCTGGCCGCTGGAGGAGGAGACGGTGATGCCCTTCTGGACGGCCGCCTTGTTGGTGATCGCCTTGTCGAAGTTGATCGACACCGGCATGCCGACGCCGACCGTGGAGCCGTCGTCCGGCGTGAAGTAGCCGAGGAAGCTGTTGGACGGGGAGACGGTCGTGAAGGACGCGTTCTCGTGGGCGACGCGGCCCTCGGAGTCCTTCGCCTCGGCGTTGACCTTGTAGGTGGTCGACCGCTCCAGCTGGGCGCTGGGCTTCCAGCTGGTCTTGTCCGCGGATATCTCACCGCTGACCGCGGCGCCGTCGGCGGTGGTCATCTTGACGTCGGTGAGCGTGCCCTTGCTCACGGTGACGGCCGCGGAGTTGTTGATGGAGGCGTTCTCGGAGCCGTCCTTGGGCGTGATCTCGATGTCGGCCTCGGACGTCTTCTTGGCCGCGGCCTCGTCGGCCTTGGCCTGTGAGGTGTCCTTGCTGCCGCTGCCGGAGGCGTTGTCGTCGTCGCCACCGGAACAGGCCGAGAGCACCAGCACTCCGCCGAGCAGTGCGGACGCGACCGCCAGGCCCCTGCGCCGCTTACTGACCGTCATCACACGCTTCTCCATCGTTGCCGATTCCCCAAAGAGCCGGGAGTCTCCGTCGAACCCGAAAGTCGAACCCGAGTACCGAACCCGGGCGTCGAACCCGGGCGTCGAACCCGAGCGTCCAGCCCGTGAGCCGCTACCCGGAAGTCGAACCCGAGATTCCCGTCAATGAAACCTAAACGCTACGACCGGTTCGTCCCGTTCCACATTCTCGGAACGTGTGGGGCACACCACGTCCGCCGTGGCGGGTGGTGCGCAGCTCGGTCCGTGCGCCCCCCATGAGACGACGAAACCCCGGACGGCGGTTGCCACCCGGGGCCACAAGTTCCCCAAGAGCGCTCAGCCGACCGCCTCTTCGTCGTCGTCCGCTTCCTCATCATCCTCGTCGAGGTCCCACTCCGGCGAATCCGGGTCGTAGTCGATCCGCTCGCTGGACCAGGAGGCCTGCGCGAGCTCGACCCCGGGCACCTCGCTGACCAGGTCGAACGGGTCGACGAGATACGCGAGGGCCTCCGCGGTGTCTTCCGTCACAGCGCCCTCGGCGTGCGCCTGCTCGTCGGCCGGCATCTCGGGATCGTCCGCGATCCGCTCCAACGCGGCCTTGGTGACGGCGTCCTCGTTGCCGATCTCCACCACCAATTCCACCCGAAGCCGCACAAACCGTGAAGTCTCTTCAGTGCTCATGCACCGGAGAGTACGGCCCTTTTCTCCCGTGACTTTCCCGTGACCCGCGCCTTTCACTAACATCGGCCCACACGGCCAATTCGCCAGCGCCACAAGGGGATCGATATTCCGTGTCATCCGCTCGCCGTCCGTTGCTGACCGCCACCGCCGCAGGCACGCTCCTGTGCGCCCTGTGGTTCGTCCCGTCCGCGGGTGCGACCCAGGAGGAACCGGCGAGATCGCAGGTCACGCAGCAGGCCAGGGTGACCACCGTCACCACCCAGGACACCGTCGACGGCACCCGTCTCGCCGACACCGGAAGCTTCGACACGACCCCGTACGTGGTCGGCGGCACGGCGTTCCTCGCGCTCGGTGCCGGGTTCGTGACGTACTCGGTACGTCGGGAACGTCACGGTTTTTGAATCGACTTGACGGACGTTTGACCAAAACCTCATAGTCCGCTCATGAAGAGATCATCGGGGGCCCGTATAGGCGCCACGCTCGCAGTGAGCGCGCTGTCGCTCGCCCTCATCACCGGCTGCTCCGACAGCGGCTCGGACGACACCAAGGGCACCGACGCCAAGGAGTCGGCCGCCGCCTCGTCGGCTCCGGCCGCGAAGGCGCTGACCTCCGCCGAGCTGGAGAAGCTGCTGCTCGCCAAGGGCGACGTCAAGGACTTCGAGGCCCAGTCGGGGGACGACACCCTCCCCAAGTCCAAGAGCGAAGTGAAGACCGACAAGGCGGCCTGCGACCCGCTGGCCTGGGCCACGGCCGGGCTGGCGCCGGGCGACACGGACGCGAACGCCAGCAACACCCTCACCGCGAAGCCCGCGGCGTCCTCCAAGGACCCGTCGAAGCTGACCGACGCCGACATCGAGAACGCCTTCGACGTCAGCATCACGTTCGTCGGCCTGTCCTCCTACGACGGCGACGGCGCCGAGAAGGCCCTCAAGGCCGTCTCCGACGGTGTGACGGCCTGCTCCGGCGGCTACGGCCTCAAGGCCGAGGACGAGACCTCCAAGGTCACCAAGGTCAGCACGACGAAGAGCTCCGGCGCCGGTGACGAGTCGGTGGCGTTCGCCGAGGACGTCGACATGGACGGCGAGGGCACGGCCACGTTCCTCACCGAGGTGGTCCGCAAGGGCAACACCGTCGCCACGTTCTACTCGGTCAACCTGGCCGCGGTGAGCAAGGGCGGCAAGACCGAGATCCCGGCCGAGCTGGTCACGGCCCAGGTCGCGAAGCTGAAGTAAGCAGCACAGCAGTTAAGCAGCACAGCAGTTAAGCAGCACGGCAGTTAAGCGGCACAGCAGTGGGGCCCCGTCGGACGACGGGGCCCCTTCTCGCACCCGTACGGCTACTGCAGCGGTCCCGTCACCGACTCCGCCGCCGCCACCAGCTGCCCACTGCGCACGAACGCGTCCGCCGCGGCCAGGTCCGGCGCCAGGAACCGGTCCGGGCCCGGGCCCTGCACGCCGGCCTTCCGGACGGCCTCGATGACGGCCCGCGAGGCCGGCGCCGGGGTCAGCCCCTCGCGCAGCTCGACGGCGCGCGTGGCGGCGTACAGCTCGACGGCGACGACCCGGGTGAGGTTGTCGACGGCGGTGCGCAGCTTGCGCGCGGCCGACCAGCCCATCGAGACGTGGTCCTCCTGCATGGCGGAGGACGGGATGGAGTCCGCGGACGCCGGTACGGCCAGCCGCTTCATCTCGCTCACCAGCGCGGCCTGCGTGTACTGGGCGATCATCAGCCCGGAGTCGACACCGGCGTCGTCGGCGAGGAACGGCGGCAGCCCGTGCGACCGGTTCTTGTCGAGGAGCCGGTCGGTACGCCGCTCCGCGATGGAGGCGAGGTCGGCGGCGGCGATGGCGAGGAAGTCGAGGACGTAAGCGACGGGCGCGCCATGGAAGTTGCCGTTGGACTCGACCCGTCCGTCGGGCAGGACGACGGGGTTGTCGACGGCGGCGGCCAGCTCGCGCTCGGCGACGAGCCGCGCGTGCGCCATGGTGTCGCGTCCGGCACCGGCGACCTGCGGGGCGCAGCGCACCGAGTAGGCGTCCTGGACGCGCGGGGCGTCGTCCTGGTGGTGCCCGGTGAGCTGGGAGTCCTTCAGTACGGCGAGCATGTTGGCGGCGCTGGCGGCCTGCCCCGGGTGCGGGCGGATGGCGTGCAGCTCGGGCGCGAGGACCTTGTCCGTCCCGAGGAGGCCCTCCATGGACAGCGCGGCGGTGATGTCGGCGGACTTGTAGAGCGTGTCGAGGTCGGCGAGGGCCATGATCAGCATGCCGAGCATGCCGTCGGTGCCGTTGAGGAGCGCGAGGCCCTCCTTCTCGCGCAGTTCGACGGCCTCGATGCCGTGCTCGGCGAGCAGCTCACCGGCCGGCCGCACGACCCCGTCCGGACCCTCGGCGTCGCCCTCGCCCATCAGCGTCAGGGCGCAGTGGGAGAGCGGCGCGAGGTCGCCGGAGCAGCCGAGGGAGCCGTACTCGTGCACGACCGGGGTGATCCCGGCGTTCAGCACATCGGCCATGGTCTGCGCGACCTCGGGCCGCACACCGGTGTGTCCCGAGCAGACGGTCTTCAGCCGCAGGAACATCAGGGCCCGTACGACCTCCCGCTCGACGCGCGGGCCCATGCCGGCGGCGTGCGAGCGGACGATGTTGCGCTGCAACTGGGCCCGGAGCTCGGTGCTGATGTGCCGGGTCGCCAGGGCGCCGAAGCCGGTGCTGACGCCGTAGACCGGGTCGGGCTTGGCGGCCAGCGCGTCCACGATCTCGCGGGCGGCGGCGAGGGCCGCGACCGCCTCCGCGGAGAGCTCGACCCGGGCGCCGTCGCGCGCCACGGCGAGAACGTCGGACGCGGTCACCCCGGACGTCCCCACCACCACAGTGTGCATATCCATATTCAGGAGCGTACGCAGTGAAGACGGAGATGTCACGAGTGGGGGCGGGGTTCGCCCCTTACTTGTGCGTACGTCACAGTCGGCGCCCCCGGAACCGTCGGCGCTCCCCGTGCGCCTCCCGCTCCCCCGAGGGCGCGTCCGCGAGCCGTACGACGGGATCGTCCGGCCCTTCCCGCCCCGCGACGACGGGCTGGGCGGCCCGCTCGGCCTTGGCGCGGTACTGGGCCGCGTCGGCCAGCCGGAACAGCCGCCGGGCCGAGTGCACCGGCCCGATCGGATCCTCGGTGGAGGCGACCCCGCAGGCCACCCCCTCCCCCAGCTCCAACTCGGCGGCCCTCCGGCAGAGTTCGTCGGCCGCCTTGACGACCTCGTCGGCGGCCGGCCCAACCGCGAGCAGACAGAACTCGTCGCCCCCGAGCCGCGCGGCCAGCGCCCCCGGCAGCATCGCCCCGCACAACGACAGCACGGAGCCGAACCGTTCCAGCAGCCGGTCGCCGACGGCATGCCCGAGGGTGTCGTTGACCCGCTTGAGCCCGTTGAGGTCGCACACGACGAGGCTGACGACCACACCCTCCCGCTTGTGCCGCTCGACGGCCTCGTCGAGCCGTACGTCGACGGCACGGCGGTTGGCGAGCCCGGTGAGGGCGTCGGTGAACGCCAGCCGCCGCGCCTCCTCCAGCCGCTCGGCCTGCGCGATCCCGGCCGCGACGACGGCGGCCAGCACGGTGGCGAAGTCGGCGTCGGCCCGGTCGAAGAGGGGGTCACCGGCCGCGCGGGCCACGTACAGTTCACCCCAGGCCCGGCCGTTGAGCACGATCGGCGCGACGACACAGCAGCCGCGGCCTCTCCTGCGGAGGGCGGCGACGCGCTGATGCACGTACCCGGGGCGGCGTCCCGCGGCGGGCCCCTCGGCGGTCTCCACCCAGGCGTTGGGCTCCCCGCCCCCCGCCCAGCGCTCGTGCAGGAACTCGGTGATCTCCGGGAACTGGTGCACGGGGTAGGCCTCGGCGTCGGGGAACTCGTCCTCGTCGGGCGCGCGGTCCCCGACGTTGACCAGGACCCGGAGCCGCCCCAGCTCCCGCTCCCACACCGACAGGGCGGCGAAGCTGCCGCTCAGGGCGCGGCAGGCGCCGGTCGCTGCCGCGCGCCAGGCTTCGCGTGAGCCGTGGGCTGCGGCCATGCCTTGCGCCAGCGCGACGACTGCCGTGAGCCGCGTGTCCTCCGCCATTGCTCCAGGTTAGGGAGGTTTTGGGTGATTGGCGGTGTTGGAGTAAGCCGGGCAGGTAGGGGGTGGCTGGGCGACTCGGCGGTGTGCGGGTGCGTGGGGGCTTGGCGCGCAGTTCCCCGCGCCCCTAGGCGTCTCTACTCACCCGGCCATTCGGGGCTCCGCTTCTCGTTGAAGGCGGCCACGCCCTCCGCCCGGTCCCCCGAGAAGGCCACCGAGCGCCAGGCCGCGTCCTCCACTTCCAGGCCCGCCCTCAGGTCGAGGCCGTGACCGAGCCGCAGGGCCCTCTTCGCCGCCCTCAAGCCCACGGGCGAGTTGGCCGCGATCCTGGTGCCCAGCGCGAGGGCCTCCTCCCGGTCCTTCCCCTCCTCCACCAGTACGTCCACCAGGCCCAAGCCCCTTGCCTCCGCGGCCTCCACTCGCCTCGCCGTGAAGATCAGCTCGGCGGCGCGGGCGGCGCCCACGCGGCGGGGCAGGAGCTGCGTTCCCCCGCCGCCCGGGATCACGCCCACCGACACCTCGGGAAGGCCCACGACGGCCGTCGCGTCGGCCACGATCAGGTCGCAGGACAGGGCCAGCTCGAAGCCGCCGCCCAGCGCGAAGCCGTGGACGGCGGCGATGGTCGGGACGGGCAGTTCCAGTACGCCGGTGTAGGCGCCGCGCGCGACGGGCCGCTGCCGGAGCAGGTCGGCGTCCGTGAAGGAGTTCCGTTCCTTCAGGTCGGCGCCGACGCAGAACGCGCGCTCGTGGGTCGAGGTCACCACTACGGCCCGTACGTCCTTGTCGTCGCCCAGCGCGGTGCAGGCGGCGGCGACCGAGCGGGCCATCTCCGTCGACACGGCGTTCATGGCCTTCGGCCGGTCCAGGGCGAGTTCCGCGACGTGCCCGTGCCGCCGCACCAGCACGAACTCCCCGTACCGTTCCCCGCTCATGGCACCCTCCAGTTAACGTGGGTTAACAGACTTCACCGGGCCCGATCATCGCAGCCCGACCCCGGGGACGAAAGGGCGGGCGGGCGCGGGGCACCGGTTCCCTTGTCGGTGCCCGACACCCCGTTCGAGTGACATCCCGCCCAACTCGGCCCCCATCGCCCACAGGAGCGCATAGCGTGCGCTCCGCCACGGCGCACAGGGGGCGCGAGCGCATCGGGGAGGGGTCGCCATGACGATGTTGACGGACACGCAGGCCACGGCCGCCGAGGCGGCGATGCCCGACGCCGTGGACGCCGTACCGCAGCGCCTCTTCGGCTCACGCGGCCGGCACCGTCGCCCGCGGCCCCGCAAGGTCCTCCTCGCCGTCGGCGGACTGGCCGTGGCGGCCGGCGCGCTGAGCCTCGTCCGCATGGCTCCCGAGGGCGGCCTGGGCGGCGCCCTCGGGACCGCGGAGGCCGAACCCCGCCTCGACGACCCCCGCGCCGGTTCCGGCACGGACCGCGCGACCAACGCCGCCGCCACGGTGGTGGCGATCCCGAAGGTGAGCCCGTCGGCGACGGCACCGATGGGCGGGGCGAGCGCGACACCGACGTCGGCGGTGACCTTCGTACCGGTGCCGTCGTCGACACCGGCGGGGGCGGGTGCGGTGGACGTGCCCGGTCCCACGACGATCCCGGACGCCCCGAACCCGACGAGTGCGACCCCACAGCCGACGCAGACTCCGTCACCGGCCCCGAGCCAGAGCACGTACACGCCGCCACCGCCGGCGACACCGACTCCGCAGCCGACTCAGCCCGGTGGCGGTGTGTGCGTCCCGGTGATCGGCCTGTGCGTAGGTCCGCTGGGCAGGTAAACGTCGCCAGGGGCGCGGGGAACTGCGCGACCAGCCCCCACACACCCGCACCCGCCCGACAAGCCCACCCGGCACAACCTCAGGCGCTCGCCTCACTCCGCCGAGTCAGCAACCAAGGCTCCACAACCCCAAGCCCTCGCACCGGCCGCTGCCACATCGGCTGAAGCGCGAAGCGATACGTCGGCGGCTCCTCGCCCTCCTTCTCCGCCGCGGCCGCGGCCTCGGCGGCCGCCGCTTCGGAGGCCGGCGCCTCGGCGGTGCGGATCAGTTCCTGGGCGAAGTCGCTGTCGACGAGGACGGCGTCACGAGGAGCTATGGACGTGAGCCGGGAGGCCAGATTGACGGTCGTGCCGAAGACATCGCCCATACGAGTGGTGACCGTGCCGAAGGCGATGCCGACCCGCAGCTCGGGCATCGTCTCGTCGTTCGCCATGGTCTCGATGAGGCGCAGCGCGATCTCCGCGGCGACGCCGGCGTCGTCGGCGGCGTAGAGCACCTCGTCGCCGAGGGTCTTGATGAGGCGCCCGCCGTGCGCGGCGACCAGGTCGGCGGCGGTGGTCTCGAAGGCCTCGACGAGCTCGCCGAGCTCCTCCTCCTCCATGCGCCGGGTCAGCCGCGTGAACCCGACGAGGTCGGCGAAGCCGACCGCGAGGCGCCGGTCGACCATCTCCTCGTCGTCGGCGGCCTGCACGACCCGCCCCGCGGACGCGGCGAGCTGGCGGCGCCAGACGTAGACGAGGAACTCCTCCAGCTCGGGCAGGAGCAGCTCGATGATCGGGTACGTCACCTCGGTACGGGTCATACCGGGCTCGGGCGGCTCGGTCAGCCCCTCCAGGAACGAGTCGATCTGCCACTCGGCGAGGCGGGCGGTGGTCTGTCCGGTGGACCGGGCGACCTGCACGGCCATGGCCTCGCTGAGCAGCCCTGCCTCGACGAGACCGGCGAGGCGCCGCAGGGCGAGGACGTCCGCCTCGGTGAAGGCCTTGGCCTGGCCGACGTCGGCGAAGCCCATGGCCCGCCAGAAGCGGGTGGCCAGCTCCATGGAGACACCGGCGGTACGGGCCGCCTGAAAGGGCGTGTAGCGCCGCTCGGCACCGAGGATCAGCGCTTCGAGACGCACGGCGAGCGGGTGCGGGGCCCCTCCGGGGTCGGCGCCGTTCGAGTCCGCGCCGGAACCCGTGTCGTCGACGGTCACGCGTGCTGCCCTTCCGATCTGTCACGGTCAGGTATCGACCGGCCTTCACTTTACGGCAGGTGTGCGGTAGCTCACTCCCGTGGAGCCGAAGGTGGGGGTGCCTGGGGATGCATTGCTGGCTGCGGGCGCGTTGTGGCTGGTCGCGCAGTTCCCCGCGCCCCCAAGAAACCTTCAGCTCACGCCGGTCGCAAGTGGACGATGTCTCCCGCTCCCACTGGTGCCTGCACCCCCTCCTCCGTGGCGATCACCAGCCGCCCGTCCCCGTCCACCGCCACCGCCTCGCCGGTGATCGACCGATCCCCCGGCAACTCCGCCCGCACCGTCCGCCCCAACGTCGCGCACCCCGCCGCATACGTCTCCTGCAGCCCGCTGACCGCCGGATCGCCCCCGGCCCGCTGCCAGCGCCCGTACCACTCCTCCAGCGACCGCAGCACGGCCCGCAGCAGCGGGTCCCGGTCCGTCGTGACCGCCCCCGCCAGCGCCAGCGAACCGGCCGTCGGCACCGGCAGCTCGTCCTCGCGCAGGGTGACGTTGATGCCGACCCCGACGACGACCCCGTCCTCCCCGGCCCGCTCGGCGAGGATCCCGCCGGTCTTGCGTTCCTCGCCGGCCACGGTCACCAGCAGGTCGTTGGGCCACTTGAGTGCCGTGTCCACGCCCGCGGCCCGGGAAAGGCCCGTGGCCACCGCCACGCCCGTCAGCAGCGGCAGCCAGCCCCAGCGGGCCACCGGCACCCCGGCCGGCTTCAGCAGGACGGAGAAGAACAGCCCGGAGCGGGCCGGTGCCGTCCACTGCCGGTCGAGGCGTCCCCGTCCGGCGGTCTGCTCCTCGGCGACGAGGACCGAGCCCTCCGCCGCGGAGCCCTTTCCGGCCAGGGCCACGAGGTCATTGTTGGTGGAGCCGGTGCGCTGCACCACCTCCACCTCGCGCCACAGCCCGCCCTCCCGTACCAGCCCGCGCCGCAGTGCGGCGACGTTGAGCGGTGGCCGGTCCAGGTTCGACCAGCGGTTGTCGTCTGAAGCATCTCGCGGCGTCATGCAAGCCACCCTAGGTGTGTCCTACGCCGCACTGCTGATTGGTAGGCCCGCCACTACTCTACGGATGAGTAACCGTCCCCCCTTTTGAGCAGGCAGGGAGCCGCGACCCGATGTCCGAGCCGGAAGAGATCGACATCCACACCACCGCGGGCAAGCTCGCGGACCTCCAGCGCCGCATCGACGAGGCGACGCACGCCGGCTCCGCACGTGCTGTGGAGAAGCAGCACGCCAAGGGCAAGTTGACGGCCCGTGAGCGGATCGAGCTGCTGCTCGACGAGGGGTCGTTCGTCGAGCTGGACGAGTTCGCCCGGCACCGGTCCACCAATTTCGGGCTGGAGAACAACCGCCCGTACGGGGACGGGGTCGTCACCGGGTACGGCACCGTCGACGGCCGCCCGGTCGCCGTGTTCTCGCAGGACTTCACCGTCTTCGGCGGCGCCCTCGGCGAGGTCTACGGCCAGAAGATCGTCAAGGTCATGGACTTCGCGCTGAAGACCGGCTGTCCGGTCATCGGCATCAACGACTCCGGCGGCGCCCGCATCCAGGAGGGTGTCGCCTCCCTCGGCGCCTACGGCGAGATCTTCCGCCGCAACACCCACGCGAGCGGTGTCATCCCGCAGATCTCGCTGGTCGTGGGCCCCTGTGCGGGCGGCGCGGTGTACTCCCCGGCGATCACCGACTTCACCGTCATGGTCGACCAGACCTCGCACATGTTCATCACCGGCCCGGACGTCATCAAGACCGTCACCGGTGAGGACGTCGGCTTCGAGGAACTGGGCGGCGCCCGCACCCACAACTCCGTCTCCGGCGTGGCCCACCACATGGCCGGCGACGAGAAGGACGCCGTCGAGTACGTCAAGCAGCTGCTGTCGTACCTGCCGTCCAACAACCTCTCCGAGCCGCCGGTCTACCCGGAGGAGGCGGACCTCACCGTCACCGCCGAGGACCTGGAGCTGGACACGCTCGTCCCGGACAGCGCGAACCAGCCGTACGACATGCACACGGTGATCGAACACATCCTGGACGACGCCGAGTTCTTCGAGACGCAGCCGCTGTTCGCCCCGAACATCCTCACCGGCTACGGGCGGGTGGAGGGTCACCCGGTCGGCATCGTCGCCAACCAGCCGATGCAGTTCGCCGGTTGCCTCGACATCCAGGCCAGCGAGAAGGCCGCGCGCTTCGTGCGCACCTGCGACGCCTTCAACATCCCCGTCATCACCTTCGTCGACGTCCCCGGCTTCCTGCCCGGCGTCGACCAGGAGCACGACGGCATCATCCGCCGCGGCGCCAAGCTGATCTACGCGTACGCCGAGGCGACGGTCCCGCTCATCACCGTCATCACCCGCAAGGCGTTCGGCGGCGCCTACGACGTCATGGGCTCCAAGCACCTCGGCGCCGACCTCAACCTCGCCTGGCCGACCGCCCAGATCGCCGTCATGGGCGCCCAGGGCGCGGTCAACATCCTGCACCGCCGCACCCTCGCCGAGGCCGAGGCCAACGGGGAGGACCTGGAGGCGGTGCGCGCCCGGCTGATCCGGGAGTACGAGGACACCCTCCTCAACCCCTACGTCGCGGCCGAGCGCGGCTACATCGACTCCGTCGTGATGCCGTCGGACACCCGCCGCCACATCGTCCGCGGCCTGCGCCAGCTGCGCACCAAGCGGGAGTCCCTGCCCCCGAAGAAGCACGGCAACATCCCCCTCTAGGAGTCGCCATGACGATCAAGGTCGTACGGGGCAACCCCACCCCCGAGGAGCTCGCCGCCGCCCTGGCGGTGGTCCGAGCCCGCGCCGCGGCGGCAGCGGAAACCCCGCCCGGCGCCCCCCAGCAGCGGGACGGGTGGTCGGACCCGTCCCGCATCGCCACACGCCGCTTGCCGCAGCCGGGCCCAACGACTTGGGCACGTACTTACTGGCCTGGCTAGAGGCTCCTAGGGGCGCGGGGAACTGCGCGACAAGCCCCCACCGGCCCGCAGCTACAAACAACCCAACACGGCTTCGGCCATCACCGCGTACCCCTCGTCATTGGGGTGCAGGTGATCGCCGAAGTCGTACGCGGGGTGCAGCCGGTCCGGGTCCCCCGGATCGGCCATGACCCGGTGCAGATCGACCACCGCGTCGAACTCACCCGCACCCCTGATCCACTCGTTCACCTCATGGCTCACCTTGGCCGCATGCTCCCCCCAGTGATCCGAGCCCCCGAACGGCAGCAGCGTGCAGCCCACGACCTTGAGGCTGCCCGCCTGCCGTATCAACTCCCGATACCCGGCGATGAGTTCCTCCGCCTCCACCACCGGCGCCGGCTTGTACGTGGGCTGCTCGTCCGTCTCGCTGAACCCGATGTCGTTCAGCCCCAGCAGCACGACGACCGTGTCCACCCCGCCCTGACCGAGCACGTCCCGCCGAAACCGCCGCACACCCCTCTCCCCGTACCACGCGGAGTCGTTGAGCAGCAGGTTCCCGCCGATCCCGGCGTTGAGCACGGGCCGCCCCGTCAGCCGGGCCAGCGTGTCCGACCACCGCCGGTCCGCGCCGACCGTGGACCCGAAGCCGTCGGTGAGGGAGTCGCCGAAGAGCACCACCCCGTCCCCGCGCCCGGCATCCACCTCCACCGCGCTCAGGAAGTACCAGGACTCCGACACCGCGTCGAAGCCCTCGGCGGAACCCAGCAGGTCCCCCTCCCCCCGCAGGCTCGGCGCGAAAGCCTGCGCATGGAACGTCGCCGGGCCGGTCGCCGCCTCGAAGTACAGCGTGACCGCGACCGACTCCCCCGCCGCCACGGCGAGTTGGGCGGGGTCGCTGACGATCTCCCCGCGCGCCGGGATCTCCGCCTCGCGCCCGCCCCCGAAGCTCAGCCGCCGCCCTTCCACGGCCGCTCCGGCGATCCGCACGGGCGAGGTGCCGTACGCGTTCGACAGCCGTATCCGCACCCGCTCCCCGCCCCCGCTCAGCGGGACGACCTGCCGCAGTGACTGGCGCCAGAAGCCCTCCCTCGACCAGTTGGGGGTGAAGCCCTCGCTCGGCGGCTGGGGCGAGGCGGCCCAGACAGTGGTGAACATGGCGGCACGACCTTTCAAACGGGACTGGAGTTCCTTTAACAGAAGACACATTAACGGAACCACAGGCCCTTTTGGTGAAGTTGAGTACGCGTACTCAGGCGCCGTCCCGCCCGCCGCCGCACGCTGGACTCATGCTCTGGTCCGACCCCGAGAACGAACCGCCCAAGGAACTGCGCGACATGCAGGAGATGTTGCGCAGACTGGGCCTGTTCCTGGCGTTGGCCATGGTGCTGGCGATGATCGTGCTCGGCATGAAGTGACGGGCGCCGATACCCTGACCGCATGACTGATCAGCCGCGCCGCCGACTCGTCCTCGCCTCCCAGTCCCCCGCCCGGCTGAATCTGCTGCGGCAGGCAGGACTGGCCCCCGAGGTGATCGTGAGCGGCGTCGACGAGGACGCCGTCACCGCCCCCACCCCCGCCGATCTGGCGCTCGCGCTCGCCGAGGCGAAGGCCTCCGTGGTGTCGGCGAAACCCGAGGTCAAGGGCGCTCTCGTGATCGGCTGCGACTCCGTGCTCGACCTCGACGGCCAGGCGCTCGGCAAGCCCGCGGACGCCGAGGAGGCCACCGCCCGCTGGAAGGCCATGCGCGGACGCGCGGGCACGCTCCAGACCGGCCACTGCGTCTACGACACCGCCTCCGGCCGGTACGCCTCGGCCGTCGCCTCGACCGTCGTCCGCTTCGGCGAGCCGTCCGACGAGGAGGTCGCCGCGTACGTCGCCTCCGGCGAACCCCTCTACGTCGCCGGGGCGTTCACCCTCGACGGCCGCAGCGCGCCGTTCATCGACGGCATCGACGGCGACCACGGCAACGTGATCGGCATCAGCCTGCCCCTCGTACGGAAGCTGCTGGCCGAACTGGGCGTCGGGATCACGGAGTTGTGGGCGCCGGCGGCGAAGTGACCGGGCCGGTGCCGTTGCCCTCCTTGGCCGGGCCGCCGTCGCCCCCGGTGTCGCCGGGGGCGGCGTCGGCGGCGGGCGGCTGAGGGCGGTCGTACGTCATCAGGAGCAGCACGATCAGCGCCAGCACGACCACCATGAACACGAACTCGGCCGGGCCCAGCAGGCCCCACGCGAACGCGCCCAGCAGCGCGTGCACCACGGCCGCGCTGATCAGCAGGATGCGGCCGAAGCCGGCCGGGGCGCGGTCGCGCAGGGCGACCAGCAGCGCCACCAGGCCGCAGAAGGCGAAGTAGAGCCCGAAGACGATGCCGCCGATCTTCGAAGACGTCGACATCATGTCGGGGTCGAGGCCGGCCAGGGACATGTCCTGACGGTCGACGACCACCCCGAGGAACCAGTTGACCGCCGCGATCCCGAACGCCTCCAAGAAGAGGACGATCGCCACGATCCACGCCACCGGCCTGCGCACCACCGGTCCCCACCCACTCTCAAGCCGAGCCCTGGTTACCCCAAGTACGTTCGATACACGCGAACGCTACTAACGGGTAAACCCAGGGACAAGGGTTCTGCGGACGGCAAAGAATCATTGGGCCATTCGTAGGGACTCCACAAAGAAACCGAGTGGCCCGCAGCACGTGGTGACAGAGACCTTGACCACAAGGGAGGGCTAGGGTTTTCCGGAGGAGTGCTGCGTACCGAAGCGTGACAAGGGATTTCGCGGGTCGAGCGATCCTCGAATCACGCTCCGTGTGGGCAAGCTCACCATTGGGGACGGGTCGAACTGCCGTGTCGGCAGTCCCTAAACTCGGCTTGTTTCAAGGAGGGAGCCTCAATCGTGCGCAAGGTGCTCATCGCCAACCGTGGCGAAATCGCTGTCCGCGTGGCCCGGGCCTGCCGGGATGCCGGTATCGCGAGCGTGGCCGTGTACGCCGACCCGGACCGGGACGCTCTGCATGTCCGCGCCGCGGATGAGGCGTTCGCCCTGGGCGGTGACACCCCGGCCACCAGCTACCTGGTCATCGACAAGATCCTGAACGCGGCCCGGGAGTCGGGGGCCGACGCCGTCCACCCCGGCTACGGCTTCCTGTCCGAGAACGCCGAGTTCGCGCAGGCGGTCCTGGACGCGGGCCTGATCTGGATCGGCCCGCCGCCGCAGGCCATCCGCGACCTCGGTGACAAGGTCGCCGCCCGGCACATCGCCCAGCGCGCCGGCGCCCCGCTGGTCGCCGGTACGCCGGACCCGGTCTCCGGGGCCGACGAGGTCGTGGCGTTCGCCGAGGAGCACGGCCTGCCGATCGCCATCAAGGCCGCCTTCGGTGGCGGTGGCCGTGGTCTGAAGGTCGCCCGGACCCTGGAAGAGGTCCCGGAGCTGTACGAGTCCGCGGTCCGTGAGGCCGTGGCCGCGTTCGGCCGGGGCGAGTGCTTCGTCGAGCGCTACCTGGACAAGCCGCGGCACGTGGAGACCCAGTGCCTGGCCGACACCCACGGCAACGTGGTCGTCGTGTCCACCCGTGACTGCTCGCTGCAGCGCCGCCACCAGAAGCTGGTCGAGGAGGCCCCCGCGCCGTTCCTCTCCGACGCCCAGGTCGCCGAGCTGTACTCGTCGTCGAAGGCCATCCTCAAGGAGGCCGGCTACGTCGGCGCCGGCACCGTCGAGTTCCTGGTCGGCCTCGACGGCACGATCTCCTTCCTGGAGGTCAACACCCGTCTCCAGGTGGAGCACCCGGTCACCGAGGAGGTCGCCGGCATCGACCTGGTGCGCGAGATGTTCCGCATCGCCGACGGCGAGGAGCTCGGCTACGGCGACCCGGAGCTGCGCGGCCACTCCTTCGAGTTCCGCATCAACGGCGAGGACCCGGGCCGCAACTTCCTCCCGGCCCCCGGCACGGTCACCAAGTTCGAGGCGCCCTCCGGCCCGGGCGTCCGTCTGGACGCGGGTGTCGAGTCCGGCAGCGTCATCGGCCCGGCCTGGGACTCCCTGCTGGCCAAGCTGGTCGTCACCGGCGCCACCCGTGAGCAGGCGCTCCAGCGGGCCGCCCGCGCCCTGGAGGAGTTCCAGGTCGAGGGCATGGCGACGGCCATCCCGTTCCACCGCGCGGTCGTCAAGGACCCGGCGTTCGCCCCCGAACTCACCGGCTCCGCCGACCCGTTCACGGTCCACACCCGCTGGATCGAGACCGAGTTCGTCAACGAGATCAAGCCCTTCGCCGCCCCCGCCGACGCGGAGACGGACGAGGAGCCGGGCCGTGAGACGGTCGTCGTCGAGGTCGGCGGCAAGCGCCTGGAGGTCTCCCTCCCGGTCTCGCTCGGCATGTCGCTGGCCCGCACGGGCCTCGCGGCGGGCGCCAAGCCCAAGCGCCGCGCGGCCAAGAAGTCCGGCCCCGTCGCCTCCGGCGACACCCTCGCCTCCCCGATGCAGGGCACGATCGTCAAGATCGCGGTCGAGGAGGGCCAGGAGGTCAAGGAGGGCGACCTGGTCGTCGTCCTGGAGGCCATGAAGATGGAGCAGCCGCTCAACGCGCACAAGTCCGGCACCATCAAGGGCCTGTCCGCGGACGTCGGCGCGTCGATCACGTCCGGCGCCGCCATCTGCGAGATCAAGGACTGAGCAGGTCCCGTACGACATACCGGGGCGCCCGGCGGACTGGAGCAGTCAGTCCGCCGGGCGCTCCGTGTTTCCCCCGAGGTGATGGTCTACGAGGTGCCGCGGACCCATCCCGTGCCGTGCCGGACGAAGAAGAGGGCCGCGTAGCCGAAGGGCACGGCGAGCATCACGAACGACAGGACGGTCACCGGTTCGATGGCGCCCGCATAGCCGACGACGTTGAACGGCATGGACAGGATGAGCACCCAGGCGGCCCAGGCCGGCACGGTCCGGCCGCGCAGCAGCGCGACGCCCAGCAGGATCGCCCCGATGACGTGGGCGGCGACGAAGTAGAGGATGGGCACGCCCACCGCGAGCTGGTCGTTGGTGCCCTTGACGACCTTCGCCATGGTGTCGACGTCGACTCCCTTGTCGTACGCACCGAGGGCGACGACGTCCAGCAACGGGGTCGAGGTGATCGCGAGCAGCCCGGTGCCGAAGAGGACCGAGCCCCACAGACCGAGCTTGGCGGACCGCGCGGTGGCCAGCAGTCCCACGGCGATCAGACCCGGGGCGAGGACGACGGTCCCGATCGTCCAGAGCCACACGGACACTTCCGTGACGCCCTGATGGGCGGCGATGACCCGGGCGATCTCGTCGGCGTCGGCGTTGGTGTCGTACGGGCTGATCAGGAACGCCGCCGCGAGCAGCAGCGGCCCCAGTACGGCCGCGAGCCCCGCGAGCCACCGCGCGGTCCCGGCAGGCTTCGCCTCGGTGGTGGTGGGCGGATGTGACGACGTAGTGGCCATGCGAGTCCCCCTGAGGTCGCGTCTTTCGCAGCGCCTCACGCCAGTGAACCGAGCAGGCCCGGCTGATGACCACCCGTCAATCTTGAGGGTTGCGAGGTCCGGACTCAGTCGGTCAGCAGCCCGAGTTCCCTTCCCCGCCGCAGCAGCGCCGCGGTGTGGCCGGCTTCGAGCTTCCGGTGCAGGGAGGCGATGTAGCCGCGCACGGTGGTCGGCGACAGCCCCATCCGCCGGGCCGCCTCCGTCGCCGTACGGCCCTCGTGGAGGTGGCGCAGCGTCCGGTACTCCTGCTCGGTCACGCCGAACACCCGGGCGAGGGTCCGCCCCCGGGCGAGGTCGCGGAGCAGCAGCAGGACGGGCAGTCCGGCGGCGGTCGACGGCACGGGCCGCACCTCGACGTCCCGGACGGTGAACGGCTGCTCCCGGCCCAGCCGGGGATCGTCCCGTACGACGGCCAGGAGCTCGGCGGCGAGGGCGTTCAGCGGCTCCGCCCGGCCGTCCTCGCCGCGCACGGCCACCCCCCACCCATGGCTCGCGGCGAGGCCCAGGGCGGCCGCGGAGAGCGCGACCAGCCGCTGCCGCTCGCCCAACCGCTGTTCCACCTCGGCGAGTTGGAGCTGGGCGAAGCCGAACAGATCGCGCTCCCGTTCACTGAAGTCGGCGCCGGACCGCACCAGCGCGTACCCCTCGACGGCGCTCCCGCTCGCCCCTGCCGTCGCCACCAGGTGCCGGCGCAGCCCGAAGGGCCGGAAGTCCAGGTTGTAGCAGTGGGTGCGCCGCCACTGCCGGTCCCCGGCGACATCGCTGACCCGCCAGGCCTGCGCAGTGGGCGTCTCCAGCATGACGTCGGTGAGCGGGTGGTCCAGGGGATGGTCGTAGATCACCATCGGATCGGCGTGGAAGGAGTCCTCGGGCGCGGACAGCGCGAAGACCCCGCTCCCATCAAGGGAGAGCCGGTACGCCTGCCCCGCGTCGGCCGGGATCAACTCCATCAGCGCCCCCAGGGCCCGCTCCCGCAACTCCCACTCCGACCCGGCGTCCGCCAACTCGCTCGCGATCCCGAGCACCCGCCGCGCGTCCGCACCGGCGATCTCCATACGCTCTCTCCCGGCGCTGCTCTCGCCATGAGAAGTCCTGAGATGTCCGGGGAAACCCTGAGAAGGACACCCCTGAGAAGACGGTACGGCCTGAGGGCGTCCCGGCAAGCCCGGTCGGCGGTTTGTCGATGGCATCCTGGAGGCACAACGGGGGCGTGCGAGAGAGCAGGTGGGAGCCATGGTGAGCGCGATCTCACGAGAGACCGCGGGGAACGGCGAGACCCCGGCACCCCTCACACCGGCCCGCCCCATGCGCGCCGACGCCCGCCGCAACTACGAACGACTCCTCACCGAGGCCCGCACGGCCTTCGCCACCCATGGCGCAGAGGCGTCCCTGGAGGACGTGGCGCGCCGCGCGGGCGTGGGCATCGGCACCCTGTACCGCCACTTCCCCAACCGCAACGCCCTGCTGAGCGCGGTCTTCGAGGACGCGGTGGCGGACCTGCTGGCCCGCTCCCGCGAACTACTGGCCGACCCGAACCCTTGCACGGCCCTGGTGACATGGCTGCGCGAGATCGTCACGCATGCGGGCGAATACCGGGGGCTGGCAAGACAGTTGATGTCGGTGACGTCCGACGACACGTCAGCACTGGCACGTTGCAGCGACCCGATCAGGGAGGCGGGCGGCGTGCTGCTGCGACGAGCACAGGAGGCGGGGGTGGTGCGGGAGGACGTGGCGATCGCAGACCTGCTGCAACTGACGCACGCCATCGCATTGGCGGCGGAGGAGAGCCCGGGTGATGAGGCCCTGGCGGACAGGTTGTTGATGTTGACACTTAGGGGGCTGCAGCCTGCCTAGGGGCGCGGGGAACTGCGCGACCAGCCACGACGTACCCGCACCCGCACAACAACACGAACCCCTACGGCGATGAGGCGCCCCTCAACGCCGCCGCATGTCAGCAACCCGCGCCCGCTGCTGCTGCTCCGGACCGGCGTCAGACGTCAACGTCCTCAACGCGGCCCCCGGCACCTGCCCCCGCCGCGGCCCCGGCAGGGCCACGTCACGGCGCCCTTGGCGCGGGGGGACGGAATCACCCCCCGATCCCCCCGAGGCCCCTGAGACCCCGGAGTTTCCCGACGCCCCCGCGACAGCGATCTGCACGCCCTGATCGGCCAGCGCCTGCAACTCCGCCCCGGCACGATCGTCATGCGCCGGCGGCTCATCGGTCACCAGCCGCGTGATCACATCGGTCGGCACGGTCTGGAACATGGTGTCCGTACCGAGCTTGGTGTGATCGGCGAGCACGACGACCTCCGCCGCGGCCTGCACCAACGCCCGGTCGACGGACGCCGACAGCATGTTGGACGTGGACAGCCCGCGCTCGGCGGTGAGCCCACTGCCGGACAGGAAGGCCCGGGAGACCCGCAGCCCCTGGAGGGACTGCTCGGCACCGGAGCCCACCAGCGCGTAGTTGGAGCCGCGCAGGGTGCCGCCGGTCATCACGACCTCCACCCGGTTGGCATGGGCCAACGCCTGTGCCACCAGCAGGGAGTTGGTGACGACGGTCAGCCCGGGTACGCGAGCGAGCCGGCGGGCCAGCTCCTGTGTCGTCGTACCCGCCCCGACCACGATGGCTTCGCCTTCTTCGACGAAGTTCGCGGCGAGGTCGGCGATGGCCGTCTTCTCGGCGGTCGCGAGATGTGACTTCTGCGGAAAGCCGGACTCCCGCGTGAACCCGCCCGGCAATACCGCACCGCCATGTCGGCGGTCGAGGAGTCCTTCTGCCTCCAGTGCGCGCACGTCCCGCCGTACGGTCACTTCGGAGGTCTGGACGACGCGGGCGAGCTCACGGAGCGACACGGCCCCGTTCGCTCGCACCATTTCGAGGATCAATTGGCGACGTTCTGCAGCGAACACGAAACTGACAGTAACGCGGACGACCGTCTGCTTTCAGCAGTATGCGCCGAATAAACGAAGTTGTTCGCACGGCAGAGCCCGAAGTGGTATAGGGCCTAATCGCCCCGACTATGCCGTACGAATGGTCGACAACTCCCTGTGACCAGCGGGGAGTCGGTTTCGGCCGTCAGGCGCCGCCGGTTTCCTTCCGGGTGTGGAGCTGCCGGGCCACCTCCGCGATCGACCCCGAAAGGGAGGGATACACGGTGAACGCGTTCGCGATCTGTTCGACGGTCAGGTTGTTGTCGACGGCGATCGAGATCGGATGGATCAGTTCCGAGGCGCGCGGCGCCACGACCACACCGCCAACGACGATGCCGGTGCCCGGGCGGCAGAAGATCTTGACGAAGCCGTCGCGGATGCCCTGCATCTTGGCGCGCGGGTTGCGCAGCAGGGGCAGCTTGACGACCCGGGCGTCGATCCTGCCCGCGTCGACGTCGGCCTGCGTGTAGCCGACGGTCGCGATCTCCGGGTCGGTGAAGACGTTGGAGGAGACGGTCTTGAGGTTCAGCGGGGCCACCGCGTCGCCCAGGAAGTGGTACATGGCGATGCGGCCCTGCATGGCGGCGACGGACGCGAGGGCGAAGACGCCGGTCACGTCACCGGCGGCGTACACGCCGGGGGCGGTCGTCCGCGACACCTTGTCGGTCCAGATGTGCCCGGAGTCGCGCACCTTGACGCCGGCCTCCTCCAGGCCCAGGCCCGCGCTGTTGGGGATGGCGCCGACGGCCATGAGGCAGTGGGTGCCGGTGATGACGCGGCCGTCGGAGAGGGTGACCTCGACGCGGTCGCCGACCCGCTTGGCGGCGGCGGCGCGGGAGCGGGCCATGACGTTCATGCCGCGGCGGCGGAAGACGTCCTCGAGGACGGCGGCGGCGTCCGGGTCCTCACCCGGCAGCACGCGGTCGCGCGACGAGACGAGCGTGACCTTGGAGCCGAGCGCCTGATAGGCACCGGCGAACTCGGCACCGGTGACACCGGAACCGACCACGATGAGCTCTTCCGGCAGCTCGGTGAGGTCGTAGACCTGCGTCCAGTTGAAGATGCGCTCGCCGTCGGGCAGCGCGTCGGGCACCTCGCGGGGGTGGCCGCCGGTCGCGATGAGGACGGCGTCGGCGACGAGGGTCTCCTCGCTGCCGTCGGCGGTGCTCACGACCACCTTGCGGGAGCCGTCGAGCGCCTGCATGCCCTCCAGGCGGCCACGGCCGCGCATGACCCGGGCGCCGGCCCGCGTCACGGAGGCCGTGATGTCGTGCGACTGGGCGAGCGCGAGGCGCTTCACACGCCGGTTGACCTTGCCGAGGTCCACGCCCACGACCCGGGCGGCCTGCTCCAGGGGTGGTGTGTCGTCGGCCACGATGATGCCGAGCTCTTCGTACGACGAGTCGAAGGTGGTCATCACCTCGGCCGTAGCGATAAGGGTCTTCGACGGCACGCAGTCGGTCAGCACCGACGCTCCGCCCAGACCGTCGCAGTCGACGACGGTCACCTCCGCGCCGAGCTGCGCCGCTACCAGCGCCGCTTCGTATCCGCCGGGTCCGCCACCGATGATCACGATCCGAGTCACGTACCCCATTGTCCCGCACGCTTCAAGGTGCTACTGCCCGGGCCCCCGCCCGAGACGCCACTGTTACGGGAGTGACGCCGGATCCACCTGCCGTACCCTCTCCCCATGTCGCTCTACGCCGCCTACGCCGGCAATCTCGACGCCCGGCTGATGACGCGCCGCGCACCGCACTCGCCGCTGCGCGCCACGGGCTGGCTCAACGGCTGGCGGCTCACCTTCGGCGGCGAGCAGATGGGCTGGGAGGGCGCCCTCGCGACGATCGTCGAGGACCCCCTCGCCCAGGTGTTCGTCGCGCTGTACGACATCGCCCCGCCGGACGAGGAGTCCCTGGACCGCTGGGAGGGCGTCGGGCTCGGCATCTACCGCCGGATGCGGGTACGGGTGCACACCCTCGACACCGAGGAGGCGGCCTGGGTGTACGTCCTCGACGCCTACGAGGGCGGCCTGCCCTCGGCCCGGTACCTCGGCGAGATCGCGGACGCGGCGGAGTCGGCGGGCGCGCCGCACGACTATGTGATGGAACTGCGCAAGCGTCCCTGCTGACCCGTGCGGCAACCGGAGTCACGCCCTTCGTTGGAAACGACAAGACAACGATCGCCATCCCGTTCGCTCTGTCATCTACGCGCGTAGGCCGGAACCGGCTACGCTCATCCGCGTGAACGCATCTCTTCTTCCGGACGACATCCAGGGCGACCCGCACGCCGCCGCCGACGCCGCCGCCGCGCGCCTGCGCGAACTGACCGGCGCCGAGACCCACGACGTCGCCCTCGTGATGGGCTCCGGCTGGGCGCCGGCCGTGGACGCCCTCGGCGCTCCCGACGCCGAGTTCCAGGTCACCGAGCTGCCCGGCTTCCCGCCGCCGGCGGTCGAGGGCCACGGCGGCAAGATCCGCTCGTACCAGATCGGTGAGAAGCGCGCTCTGGTCTTCCTGGGCCGCACGCACTACTACGAGGGCCGCGGCGTGGCGGCGGTCGCGCACGGCGTCCGTACGGCGGTGGCGGCGGGCTGCAAGACGATCGTCCTCACCAACGGCTGCGGCGGTCTGCGCGAGGGCATGCGCCCCGGCCAGCCGGTCCTGATCAGCGACCACATCAACCTCACGGCGACGTCCCCGATCGTCGGCGCGAACTTCGTCGACCTGACGGACCTGTACTCGCCGCGGCTGCGCGCCCTGTGCAAGGAGATCGACCCGACCCTCGAAGAGGGCGTGTACGCGCAGTTCCCCGGCCCGCACTACGAGACCCCGGCGGAGATCCGCATGGCCCGGGTCATCGGCGCGGACCTGGTCGGCATGTCGACGGTCCTGGAGGCGATCGCGGCGCGCGAGGCCGGCGCGGAGGTGCTCGGCATCTCCCTGGTGACGAACCTCGCGGCGGGCATGACGGGCGAGCCCCTCAACCACGAAGAGGTCCTCCAGGCGGGCCGCGACAGCGCGACGCAGATGGGCGCGCTCCTGGCCCAGGTGCTGGGCCGCATCTGACCGCCCCGTCTCGGTCGGCTGGAAGGTGAACCATTCAGTCGGCCGAGACGCGTGGGCGGGATTACCCTCACGCACCCGCACCGCACACACGACGAGAGGCTGACCCCGGTGCACGACGACGACCTCATCACCACCGCCAAGACCTGGCTCGCCGAGGACCCCGACCCCGAGACCCGTGACGAACTCGGCAAGCTCATCGAGGCCGGGGACGTCACCGAGCTCACCGCCCGCTTCAGCGGCACCCTCCAGTTCGGCACCGCGGGCCTGCGAGGCGAACTCGGCGCAGGCCCCATGCGCATGAACCGCACCGTGGTCATCCGCGCCGCGGCCGGCCTCGCGGCGTACCTCAAGAAGCAGGGCAACACCGACGGCCTCGTCGTCATCGGCTACGACGCCCGCCACAAGTCCGCGGACTTCGCCCGCGACACGGCCGCGGTGATGACAGGCGCGGGACTCCGCGCCGCCGTCCTCCCCCGCCCCCTCCCGACCCCCGTCCTCGCGTACGCCATAAGGCACCTCGGCGCGGTCGCCGGCGTGGAGGTCACCGCCAGCCACAACCCGCCCCGCGACAACGGCTACAAGGTCTACCTCGGCGACGGCTCCCAGATCGTGCCGCCCGCCGACGCGGAGATCGCGGCGGAGATCGACGCGATCGCGAGCCTGAACGACGTCCCCCGCCCGGACGCCGGCTGGCAGACCCTCGACGACGCCGTCCTGGACGCCTACCTGGCCCGCACGGACGCCGTACTGGCCGCGGACTCCCCCCGCACCGCCCGCACCGTCTACACGGCGATGCACGGCGTCGGCAAGGACGTCCTCCTCGCGGCGTTCGCCCGGGCCGGCTTCCCCGCCCCGGAACTCGTCGCCGAGCAGGCCGAACCCGACCCGGACTTCCCGACCGTCGCCTTCCCCAACCCGGAGGAGCCCGGCGCGATGGACCTCGCCTTCGCGAAGGCCCGTGCGACGGACCCGGACCTGATCATCGCCAACGACCCGGACGCCGACCGCTGCGCCGTCGCCGTCAAGGAGCACGGCGACTGGCGGATGCTGCGCGGCGACGAGGTCGGCGCGCTGCTCGCCGCCCACCTCGTGCGGCGCGGCGCCCGGGGCACGTTCGCCGAGTCGATCGTCTCCTCCTCCCTCCTCGGCCGGATCGCCGAGAAGGCGGGGCTGCCGTACGAGGAGACCCTCACCGGCTTCAAGTGGATCGCCCGCGTGGACGGTCTGCGGTACGGCTACGAGGAGGCCCTCGGCTACTGCGTCGACCCGGACGGCGTACGCGACAAGGACGGCATCACCGCCGCCCTGCTGATCACGGAACTGGCCTCGCAGCTCAAGGAGGAGGGCCGCACGCTCCTCGACCTGCTGGACGACCTCGCCGTCGAGCACGGTCTGCACGCCACCGACCAGCTCTCGGTACGCGTCGAGGATCTGTCGGTCATCGCCTCCGCCATGCGCCGGCTGCGCGAGCAGCCGCCCACCGAGCTCGCCGGACTCGCCGTCACCAAGGCCGAGGACCTCACCCAGGGCACGGACAAGCTGCCGCCCACGGACGGCCTGCGCTACACCCTCGACGGCGCCCGGGTCATCGTCCGCCCCAGCGGCACCGAGCCGAAGCTGAAGTGCTACCTGGAGGTCGTCGTCCCGGTCGCCACGCACTCCGACCTCCCGGCGGCCCACGCCAAGGCGACGGACGTACTGGAGACGATCAGGCGGGACCTGTCGGCGGCGGCCGGCATCTGACCGGCACGGCACTCAGGGGCGCCCCGGACCACGAGGGGCGCCCCAACGGGTGATTTCGCGCCCGCATCCCACACCCGCTGCCCCGCCCGGGAAACGGTGGACGGACAACCGTCCCCGAGCCCCGGAGCCGCCCCGTGTCCTCGACCGCCCCCAGCGTCCCGGGCAGCCGGCGACCCGACACCGCGCCCCAGGCCCGCCTCCCCGCGCCCACCCTGCGCCGGGCCGCCCCCGCTCTCCTCGCCTACCTCGCCGTACGCCTCCTCGGCCTGGTGTTCCTCGGGTTCTGGGCGCACCGGCAGGGCCACGGCGTCTGGCCGATCCTGGCGACGCAGTGGGACGCGAAGTGGTACCTGGGCATCGCCGACCACGGCTACGCGCACGCGCTGGGCACCGCGTACGACGCGAACAACCTGGCCTTCTTCCCGCTCTACCCGGTGCTGGTGAAGGCGGTCGCGGCCGTCACCCCGGGCAGCCGTGCAACCGTCGGCCCGCTGATCGCCGTCCTCGCCTCGTTCGCCGCGGCCTGGGGGATCTTCGCGGTCGGCGACCGCCTGCACGGCCCCCGCGCCGGCATCCTGCTCACCACCCTCTGGGCGGCCCTCCCGGTGGGCCTCGTGCAGTGGATGGGCTACACGGAGTCCCTGTTCACGGCCTGCGCCGCCTGGGCCCTGTACGCCCTCCTCGCCGACCGTCCGCTCACGGCCGCCTGGCTCGCGGTGCTCGCGGGCCTGACCCGCCCGACCGGCGTCGCGGTCGCCGCCGCGGTGTCGGTGACCTGCCTGCTCGCCCTGCGCCGCGGCTTCTCCGCACGCGCCCTCACGGCCGCCCTCCTGGCCCCGCTCGGCTGGTGCGGGTACGTCGGCTGGGTGGGCCTGCGGCTGGGCCGCTGGGACGGCTATTTCGCCGTACAGCGGCTGTGGCACAACGACGTGGACGGCGGCCGCGAGACCCTGCGCCGGTTCCGGGAGCTGCTGGCGTACGACTCGACGCCCGAGCTGTTCCTGATCCTGGTGACGGTGACGCTGCTGGCGTCGACGGCGTTGTTCGCGCTGTCGCTCCGGGACCGCCAGCCGCTGCCCCTGCTGCTCTTCACGGGCGTGCTGCTGACGATCGTCCTGACCAGCGGCGGCGTCTACTTCCCGCGCGCCCGCTTCCTCCTCCCGGCCTTCCCGCTCCTGCTCCCGCTCGCCGTCCGCCTCCTCCGCCTCCCCGCCCACTACCGCGCGCTGGCGCTGACGGGGGCGGTGCTGGGGTCGGCGTACTGGGGGGCGTACATGGTGCTGGTGTGGCCGAGCGCGCCGTGACATCCCTGCTCAGGGGATGAAGTACAGGGTCGCCGTCCAGGCGAGGAGAAGGGCCAGCGTCACCGGCCAGAGGCGGCGGTCCCGCTCCCGCGCGTCGATCCCGCCCGTCGGCCGGACCTCCGGGTCCTTCCACATCGCGGTGATCTCCGCGGCGGCCCGCTCATACGGGTGGACGATGCCGAGCTTGCGCTCCAGCCAGCGCCAGCGCAGCGTGAACGCCGACCACTCCGCGAAGGTGGCACGGCGGCTGTCGATCTTCAGCTCGTTGCCCTTGCAGCGGACGATCCGGATGTGGTCCCACGCGATGTGCTGGGTGCGCCTGACCCCGTTGAACCACAGCCCGGAGCTGTCCGCGGTGATGCGCCAGCCGACCCAGTACGTCAGCAGCCAGGCCCCGCAGAGCGCGAGGACGGCGCCCAGGATCCACCGCCACACCCCGGTCTCGCTCCACGCCCACTGGCCGGCCCAGAGCACGACGGCCGTGGCACTGAGCCAGTCGGGCCACCCGGCCCGCCAGCGCCGTACGGCACCCGCCTTCGGCACCGGGTGTGCCACGACGGGGCGCCTCTCCTTGCGGAGGGCACGGCGTGCGGCGCCCTCGGACACGGGGCGTACGGGGCCGGTCGAGTACGCGACGAAGGGCGGCCCGTCCGGGTCCTCGTCGGCGGCGAGGAGCACGATCTCGGCGCCGTCGTAGGGAGTGCCGTAGAGGACGGCCTCCCGCAGCGGCCCGGGAGCGTCGTCGTCGAGCCGGTCGAGGAGGGCGCGCAGCTCCTCCTCGTCAGCCTCCTCGTCAGCCTCTTCGTCCTCGTCGCCCTCGTCGTCGTCCTCGTCGTCGAGCTCCTGCGTCGGCACGATGAACAGCGGCCGCAGCGCGCCCACGTCGTCGGCGGCGAAGACCTCCGTGTCGACGTCCGCGTTCTCGCGTACCAGCACCCGCAGCACCGGCACCGGCTCCCGGCGCAGCGCGACGGCCCGGCGGCGGCCCAGCACGGCGGAGAGCAGGACGGTCAGGCCCAGCCCAGCCAGGTAGAGGCCGCAGGTCCCGATCCCCTCGCGGTCGACGACGTCGTCCCAGAGCCCGGAGGTGGCGCTCGCCGCGGCCCCGGCCACCGTCACGACGGAACCGAACCAGGCGAGGCCCCTCCCGCGCGGCACCGGCCGCTCGGCGTACGGCACCGGCGCGGTGACGCCCCCGGCCGCCCCGAGAGCCGCCTCGCGCTGCCGCTTCCGGGCGGCGAGCCGCATCTCGGCGGCCCGCGCGCAGAGCCCGGCGAGGGCGGCACAGGCCAGTACGAGCGGCCAGGAGGGTGCCGGCGCCGCCGCGATGAGGACCGCGGCCGGCGCGGCGAAGCGCACGGCCTCGGGCCGGGCCACCAGCAGGACCGGCTGGAGCCCGAAGAGCGCCGCGACCAGGTACGGCACGTCCTCCAGGACGGCGACCGGCAGCAGCGCGGCCCCCATCCCCAGCACCACCACCGCCATCACGGTGTCGGTCTTGCCCGGCACCGGAACCCAGCGCGGGGGCAGCGCGTCGGTCCAGCGCCGGGCCTGCTCCCCGTCCCAGGACGGACAGCCGTCCGGTATCGCGGACGCGGGCAGCGGCGAGGGCCGCGCGGGATTCGTACTCATCGTCTTCCAGACACTCGGGCCACGCCGGTGGTTGCGGTCCCTGAGGCCCGGCGGTGAAGGGCGTGGATCAGCCGGTCGCGATCAGGATCGCCAGCAGGACCGCGCCCGCCACGATCGGGCCCAGCACCTCGTACGACCAGCGCACCGACACCTCGCCCTGCGCGCTCTCCGCCTTCTCCCGCGCCTCCCACAGCTCGCGCAGCTCGTCCATGACCTTGTCGGTCTCGGCGCGCAGCGGACCGTCGGCGGCGTCGGCGGCGGCAGCGGTGGAGCCGACGCCCGGGAAGCCGAGGCCGCCCAGCCCCCGGGTCCGTCCGGCGCCGCGCCCGCCGGCCTCGGCCCGCGCGGTCCGCCGCGCCGCCTTCTTGCGGGCGCGCAGGGACACCGGGACGGCCCAGAGCTGGTACTTGGTGCCGGAGGCGGCGACGACCTCGTTGGAGTAGCTGGAGCGGAACGCGGCGACCTGGCTCCAGGGCAGCACGATCACCCGGAACGGGTTGCGCACGCGCAGCCGGTCCTGACCGGCGAAGACGGCCGGGCGCAGGGTGAAGGCGACGACCAGCGGGATCACCAGGATCATCGCGGCGAGCGCCAGCCAGGGGACCCGGCCCGAGCCCTGGACCAGGGCGTCGATGCCGAGCCAGGCCGTGATGGCGAGCAGCAGCACGCCTGCGGCGATGGCCGCGGGTGAGCGGTAGATCCGGTCCTTGGTCGTCATGGGGCCGATTCTGCCCGACGGTCCGGCGGCGCTCGTACGCGGTGGCCTCCGACGGGATGAGCATCCGGGGGTGTACAGCCGCTACGCGCGTAGATATGCTCGTGTGGTGACCATGCCCACCACTGCATCTCCCGCACACGCTCTTACGGACGTGACCGCGTCCGACAGCACGCTGCGTCGCTTCCTCCACGGGCTGCCCGGCGTCGACGCGGTCGGCCTGGAGGCGCGCGCCGCCTCCCTCGGCACCCGTTCCATCAAGACCACCGCGAAGGCGTACGCCATCGACCTCGCCATCTCGATGGTCGACCTGACGACGCTGGAAGGCGCGGACACCCCGGGCAAGGTCCGGGCGCTCGGCGCCAAGGCGGTCCACCCCGACCCGACCGACCGGACGACTCCCGCGACCGCGGCCGTCTGCGTCTATCCCGACATGGTGGCCGCGGCCAAGGAGGCCGTCGCGGGCTCGACCGTGAAGGTCGCCTCGGTCGCCACCGCCTTCCCGGCGGGCCGCGCCGCCCTCTCCGTGAAGCTGGCCGACGTGCGCGACGCCGTCGCGGCCGGTGCGGACGAGATCGACATGGTCATCGACCGCGGGGCGTTCCTCGCGGGCGACTACCTGAAGGTGTACGACGAGATCGTCGCCGTGAAGGAGGCCTGCGGGACGTCGTCCCGGCTGAAGGTCATCTTCGAGACCGGCGAGCTGTCGACGTACGACAACATCCGGCGGGCCAGCTGGCTCGGCATGCTGGCGGGCGCGGACTTCATCAAGACGTCCACCGGCAAGGTCGCCGTCAACGCCACCCCCGCCAACACCCTGTTGATGCTGGAGGCCGTGCGGGACTTCCGTGCCGCCACCGGCGTCCAGATCGGCGTGAAGCCGGCCGGCGGCATCAGGACGACGAAGGACGCGATCAAGTTCCTGGTCCTGGTCAACGAGACGGTGGGCGAGGACTGGCTGGACAACCACTGGTTCCGCTTCGGCGCCTCCTCGCTCCTGAACGACCTGCTGATGCAGCGTCAGAAGCTGGCCACCGGCCGCTACTCCGGCCCCGACTACGTGACGGTGGACTGATCCACATGGCATCTGCATTCGAGTACGCCCCGGCGCCCGAGTCCCGCTCCGTCGTCGACATCGCGCCCTCCTACGGCCTGTTCATCGACGGCGAGTTCACCGAAGCCGCCGACGGCAAGGTCTTCAAGACGGTCTCGCCGTCCACCGAGGAGGTGCTGTCCGAGATCGCCCAGGCGGGCGAGGCGGACGTCGACCGCGCGGTGGCGGCCGCCCGCAAGGCCTTCGAGAAGTGGTCGGCGCTGCCCGGCTCCGAGCGCGCCAAGTACCTGTTCCGCATCGCCCGGATCATCCAGGAGCGCAGCCGCGAACTGGCCGTCCTGGAGACCCTGGACAACGGCAAGCCCATCAAGGAGACCCGCGACGCCGACCTCCCCCTGGTCGCCGCGCACTTCTTCTACTACGCGGGCTGGGCCGACAAGCTCGACCACGCCGGCTTCGGCGCGAACCCGCGTCCGCTGGGCGTGGCGGGCCAGGTCATCCCGTGGAACTTCCCCCTCCTCATGCTGGCGTGGAAGATCGCCCCGGCACTGGCGACGGGCAACACGGTCGTCCTCAAGCCCGCCGAGACCACCCCCCTGTCGGCCCTGTTCTTCGCGGACATCTGCCGCCAGGCCGGTCTCCCCAAGGGCGTCGTCAACATCCTTCCGGGATACGGCGACACGGGCGCCGCGCTGGTGGCCCACCCGGACGTCAACAAGGTCGCCTTCACCGGCTCCACGGCCGTCGGCAAGCAGATCGCCCGCACGGTCGCGGGCACGTCGAAGAAGCTGACCCTCGAACTGGGCGGCAAGGGCGCCAACATCGTCTTCGACGACGCCCCGATCGACCAGGCCGTCGAGGGCATCGTCAGCGGCATCTTCTTCAACCAGGGCCAGGTGTGCTGCGCGGGCAGCCGCCTCCTCGTCCAGGAGTCGATCCAGGACGAGCTGCTGGACTCCCTCAAGCGCCGCCTGTCCACCCTGCGCCTCGGCGACCCGCTGGACAAGAACACGGACATCGGCGCGATCAACTCCGAGGAGCAGCTCGCCCGGATCACCTCCCTCGTCGAGCAGGGCGAGGCGGAGGGCGCCGAGCGCTGGTCGCCGGCGTGTGAACTTCCCTCCTCCGGCTACTGGTTCGCCCCGACGCTCTTCACGAACGTCACCCAGGCGCACACCATCGCGCGGGACGAGATCTTCGGCCCGGTGCTGTCCGTGCTGACCTTCCGTACGCCGGACGAGGCCGTCGCCAAGGCCAACAACAGCCAGTACGGCCTGTCGGCGGGCATCTGGACGGAGAAGGGCTCGCGGATCCTCGCCGTGGCCAACAAGCTCCGCGCGGGCGTCATCTGGTCCAACACGTTCAACAAGTTCGACCCGACCTCGCCGTTCGGCGGTTACAAGGAGTCGGGCTTCGGCCGCGAGGGCGGCCGCCACGGCCTGGAGGCGTACCTCGATGTCTGAGCGACTTTCTGTCTTCAAGACCTACAAGCTGTACGTCGGCGGGAAGTTCCCGCGTTCCGAGAGCGGCCGGGTGTACGAGGTGACGGACTCGAAGGGCAACTGGCTGGCGAACGCACCGCTTTCGTCCCGCAAGGACGCCCGTGACGCGGTCGTCGCCGCCCGCAAGGCCTTCGGCGGCTGGGCGGGGGCCACGGCCTACAACCGCGGCCAGATCCTCTACCGCGTCGCGGAGATGCTGGAAGGCCGCAAGGCGCAGTTCGTGCGCGAAGTGGCCGACGCGGAGGGCCTGTCCAAGTCCAAGGCGGCCGACCAGGTCGACGCGGCGATCGACCGCTGGGTCTGGTACGCGGGCTGGACCGACAAGATCGCCCAGGTGATCGGCGGCGCGAACCCGGTGGCGGGCCCGTACTTCAACCTGTCGTCGCCCGAACCGACGGGTGTCGTCGTGGTCCTGGCCCCGCAGGAGTCGTCGTTCCTCGGTCTGGTCTCGGTCGTCGCCCCGGTCATCGCGACCGGCAACACGGCGATCGTCATCGCGTCCGAGAAGTCCCCGCTCCCCGCCCTGTCCCTGGGCGAGGTGCTGGCCACCTCGGACCTCCCCGGCGGTGTCGTCAACGTCCTGTCCGGCCGTACGGCGGAGATCGCGACGCCGCTCGCCGCGCACCAGGACGTCAACGCGATCGATCTCGCCGGCGCCGACGACGTACTGGCGAAGGAGCTGGAGATCGCCGCGGCGGACAACCTGAAGCGCGTCCTGCGTCCACAGCCTGTGGATTACGCGGCCGTTCCCGGGATCGACCGCATGACGGCGTTCCTGGAGACGAAGACGGTCTGGCACCCGACGGGTTCGCTGGGCGCGTCCGGCTCGTCGTACTGACGCGGGCCGCAGAGACCGGAGAGCCGCGCCTCCCCTCCGTCCGGGGGAGACGCGGCTCTCCGCTGCGCCCAGGGTGGTCTCAGCCGTTGCCGAGCAGGCCCGTGACCTGTCCGACCACCGGCATGCTCCCGATGGACTGGGCCTGCGCCACGGGCGCCGTGAGCATCTGCGTGGCGACCGGCTGGAAGTCGGCCACCTGGGTGCCGAGGCCGTTGTCGAGCGGGTCGACGCCCGTGCCCGCGAGGGGGTTGGGCTTGAGGCCGGCGACCGGGCCGGTGACGTAGCCGAGCGTGCCGGCGATGCCCTGGAGGCCGGCCTGCGGGTCGATCTGGCCCAGGGAGGTGGGGCGGGTGCGGACCAGCTCGTCGACGACCGGCTGGGTGTCCGCGGCGGCCGAGGCGGCGCCTGCGCCCAGGGCCACGCCCGCGGTCGCGAGGGCGGCCAGCGCGCGCTGGGCGGTGGGGGTGGAGGAGGACGCTTGTCGGGCCATTTCTGCTGCCACCTTCGACTTGCACAGGGTAATCAGGTCGACACGAAGGGTAGTTGACGTGTGACGCGCGCTTCAAAGCCGACCCGCGGGGTCGTTGAACAGCAGGTGAATGCCTCACACTGGTGTCCCGTGAGTTCCCCTTCGTCCATACCGACGCGCGTCGTGCTGCTCTGCGGCCCCTCCGGCTCCGGCAAGTCCCTTCTCGCGGCCCGCTCCGGCCTCCCGGTGCTGCGCCTCGACGACTTCTACAAGGAAGGCGACGACCCGACGCTGCCGCTGGTGGCGGGGAGTTCCGACATCGACTGGGACCACCCCGACTCGTGGGACGCGGACGCGGCGGTCGCCGCGCTCACCGAGCTGTGCCGCACGGGCCGTACGGACGTCCCGCAGTACGACATCTCGCTCAGCGCCATCACCGGCAAGGAGACCGTCGACATCGGGCGCACCCCGCTGTTCATCGCGGAGGGCATCTTCGCCGCCGAGATCGTCACGCGCTGCCGGGAGACCGGCGTCCTCGCCGACGCGCTGTGTCTGAGCCGCGGTCCCGTGCAGACGTTCCGCCGGCGCTTCCTGCGCGACCTCAAGGAGGGCCGCAAGTCGGTGCCGTTCCTGCTGCGCCGCGGCTGGCGGCTGATGCGCCTGGAGCGCACGATCATCGCCCGCCAGACGGCACTGGGCGCCCACGCCTGCGACAAGGACGAGGCGCTGGGCCGGCTGGCGGCGGCAGCGGCGGGACGCCGTCCGGCGGCTTCGGCGCAGGCGGGCTGAACGTCTTCGGCGCCTCCGCCGTCGTAGGACCATGACGACGATCAGATGGGGAGCGCTGCTGGTGACGGCCGCGGTGCTGGCCCTGGCCGGATGCACGGAGTCGGACGGCGGCGCGGCCTCCTGTGCGGGGCTCGTGACCTACGACAGCCGTGGCTATCTGCCCACCGAGAAGTCCGCCTTCACGGTCGGGGAGCGGCTGGGCACCGCCACGATCGAGGAGTGCGACGACACCCCGAACGACTCGGGGGACGGCATCCCCGAGAGCACGACCGGCGCCTACCGCATCGAGGGAATCGATCCCGCCCAGGGCATCGCGGTCGGGGACAGTCCCACCGACGCGGCTCCCATGGCGGTCCACCGCTGACCGCGCACACACAAAAACGGGGCTGGACGGACCCCCCGGCCCTCCAGCCCCGCTTCCCCCGTGTTCCCCCGTGGCGGTTCCCCCGTGAACCCCCCGGTTACCGCTCCCCCGTACTACCGCACCACCGTTACCGCTCCCCCGTGATGGTGCATCCCCCGTGGTGGTGCTCCCCCCAACCCTCAGGCGACAAGCTCCCCGAAGGCGTTCTCCTCGTCACGGCCGTGGCTGAGGACCTCGTCCTCGCGCAGCCGGCGGAGCGACCGCCAGATGCTCGACTTGACCGTGCCGACACTGATGTCGAGGATCTCCGCGATCTCCGGGTCGGTGCGGCCCTCGTAGTAACGCAGGACCAGCATCGTCCGCTGGAGTTCGGGCAGCCGGGCCAGCGCCTGCCACAGGACCGCGCGCAGTTCGGTGCCGCGCATCGCGTCCGTGTCGCCGGGCGTCTCCGGCAGCTCCTCGGTCGGGTACTCGTTCAGCTTGCGGCGGCGCCACGCGCTGATGTGCAGGTTCGTCATGGTGCGGCGGAGGTAGCCCCCGACCGCGGCCTTGTCACTGATCCGGTCCCAGGCCTTGTACGTCGAGAACAGCGCGCTCTGCAGCAGGTCCTCGGCCTCGAAGCGGTCCCCGGTGAGGTGGTAGGCGGTTGCGTACAGGGAGGCGCGGCGCTCCTGGACGTAGGCGGTGAACTCCGCCTCCGACAGCGACCGACGCTCCCCCGAGCCCTCCCCGTACGCCGCACCCCCGTGCGATTCCCCCGTGAAACCGTCAACCACCGTCATGTACGCGGTGTGCTGACGCCCGGTGCCGCGAGCGCACCCCCGCCCGCTCACGGCACCGGACTTCTCGGAACCCCGGCCCCCGTTCACATCGTGCAGGCGCGTGATCACTGCGCTGGTGCTGTTGCTGTGCAGCGTGTTCATCTCGCGCCCCCCGTCGTGGACTTCCGGTGTTCGGCTTGCTCAGGCGGTGGAGTTCGTTGCCGCTTCCTTGCCTGTGCCGAAAAGCTTGCCCTCGCACCTTCATGGCCGTGTCCGCCGACTGTCACAGACCTGTCACAGGGGCTTGTCCCAGGAATCGCACAGGCCGATCACGGAGTGCAGCGGTATGTGCACGTACCCGTACAGGTGTCGAAACCCCACCCCACCATGGGCCAGAATGAGCCCCGTGCCTTCCCTGTTGCTGATCGAGGACGACGACGCCATCCGTACGGCCCTGGAGCTGTCTCTGACGCGCCAGGGTCACCGGGTTGCCACCGCTGCCACCGGTGAGGACGGCCTGAAGCTGCTGCGTGAGCAGCGGCCGGACCTGATCGTGCTGGATGTCATGCTGCCCGGCATCGACGGGTTCGAGGTGTGCCGGCGCATCCGGCGCACGGACCAGTTGCCGATCATTCTGCTGACCGCGCGCAGTGACGACATCGATGTGGTGGTCGGCCTGGAGTCCGGTGCCGACGACTACGTCGTCAAACCCGTGCAGGGGCGGGTGCTCGACGCCCGTATCCGTGCCGTGCTGCGGCGCGGCGAGCGGGAGGCGAACGACGCGGCGACCTTCGGCAGTCTGGTCATCGACCGGGCCGCCATGACCGTCACCAAGAACGGCGAGGACCTGCAGCTGACGCCTACGGAACTGCGGCTCCTCCTGGAGCTGAGCCGGCGGCCCGGGCAGGCGCTGTCCCGGCAGCAACTCCTGCGCCTGGTCTGGGAACACGACTACCTCGGTGACTCGCGGCTCGTCGACGCCTGTGTGCAGCGGCTGCGCGCCAAGGTCGAGGACGTGCCGTCCTCCCCGACGCTGATCCGTACGGTCCGTGGTGTCGGCTACCGGCTGGACACGCCTCAGTGACCCAAGCGCAAGGGGGGGTCCGCGGCTGGGCCGCGGACCGCAAGGGACATCTGTCGCGGCTGCGTTTCACCAGTCTGCGGCTGCGGCTCGTCGTCGTCTTCGCTCTCGTCGCGCTGACCGCCGCCGTGTCGGCGTCCGGGATCGCGTACTGGCTGAATCGCGAGGCCGTGCTCACCCGCACCCAGGACGCGGTGCTGCGGGACTTCCAGCAGGAGATGCAGAACCGCGCGGGCCTGCTGCGCGCCCACCCCGAACAGTACGAACTCCAGCGCACCGCCCGGGAGATGGCGACCAGCAGCCAGCGCTTCAGCGTGCTGCTCGTCGCACAGGACTCCGGCGGCACCGACATCTCCGCCAACTCCGGTGCCCTGAACGGCTTCTCGCTCCAGGACGTGCCCAAGTCGCTGCGCACGGCGGTGAACGAGGAACAGAAGGTCGACTCCCACAACAAGTACGCGTACCACCTGTACTGGCAGCGCGTGGTGGAGGACGGCACCCCGTATCTGGTGGCCGGTACGAAGGTCATCAACGGCGGCACCACCGGGTACATGCTCAAGTCCCTGGAGCCGGAGGCGAAGGACCTCAACTCGCTTGCCTGGTCGCTGGGTATCGCCACCGGTCTCGCGCTGATCGGCTCGGCGCTGCTCGCGCAGGCCGCCGCGACGACCGTACTGAAGCCGGTGCACCGGCTCGGGGTCGCCGCGCGCCGCCTCGGCGAGGGCAAGCTGGACACCCGGCTCAGGGTGTCCGGGACCGATGAACTCGCCGATCTGTCACGGACGTTCAACGACGCGGCCGAGGCGCTGGAGAAACGGGTCGACGACATGGCCGCGCGGGACGACGCGTCCCGGCGGTTCGTGGCGGACATGAGCCATGAGCTGCGGACTCCGCTCACCGCGATCACCGCCGTGACGGAGATCCTGGAGGAGGAGCTGGAGGCGGAGTCGGGTTCGATGGACCCGATGATCGAGCCCGCGGTGCGGCTGGTCGTCAGCGAGACACGGCGCCTCAACGACCTGGTCGAGAACCTCATGGAGGTCACCCGCTTCGACGCGGGCACCGCCCGCCTGGTCCTCGACGACGTCGACGTGGCCGACCAGATCACCGCCTGCATCGACGCGCGGGCCTGGCTGGACGCGGTCGACCTGGACGCCGAGCGCGGTATCCACGTGCGTCTCGACCCGCGCCGGCTCGACGTCATCCTCGCCAACCTCATCGGCAACGCGCTCAAGCACGGCGGCTCGCCGGTGAAGGTGTCGGTGCGGATGGCGGACCACGAGGTCGTCATCGAGGTGCGCGACCACGGGCCCGGCATCCCCGAGGACGTCCTGCCGCACGTCTTCGACCGCTTCTACAAGGCGAGCGCCTCCCGCCCCCGCTCCGAGGGCAGCGGGCTCGGCCTCTCCATCGCCCTGGAGAACGCCCACATCCACGGCGGCGAGATCACCGCCGCCAACTCCCCCGAGGGCGGCGCGGTGTTCACTCTCCGGCTGCCCAGGGACGCGTCGGAACTGGCGCAGGAGGGCGAGGAGAAGAAGAGCTCATGAGCGTACGACGCCTTCTCGTGCTGCCGGTGCTGGCCGCGGTGCTCACCGGATGCGGCATCCGGGCCACCGAGGTGCCGACCGACTTCGGTCCCGCGCCCTCCCGGGTGGCCTGCTCCGCCTCCTCTCCGGACATCTCGACGCAGTCCTCGCGCGGGCTGCCGGTGCAGGTGTTCCTGCTGTGCGGTGCGTCGCTGGTGGCCGTCGACCGCTCGGTGAGCGTCGAGGACGGTACGACGGACTCGCGGCGTCGGGTCCAGGTCGCGCAGGAACTGCTCAACCAGCTCGCGGCGCCCCCCTCGTCCGGCGAGCAGGAGGCCGGGTACGCCACCACGGTCCGCGACGGCATGACGGTGAGCGGGCCGCGCCCCGGTGACCCCGACGACACCCTGAGGCTCAGCTTCCCGCCGGACGCCCTCACCGACTCCGCGCTCGCCCAGATCGTGTGCACGTTCTCCGACTCGGCGGCGGCCGAGGGCGACGGCTCGGTCATCCTCGGCGGCCCGGACAAGGCCCCGCTGCGCAGCTACGAGTGCACGGACGACGTCCGCGCCGCCCCGAACACCGAGAAGGCGCCGTCCTCGGAGGTCACGGGCGGCTGACGGGCCCGGCCGGGCGGTCGGCGTACCCCTGTGGCGCACGCCTCACCCAGGCGCATCGGGGTATTCCGGAACCGATCGCGCCGGGCCCGGCGTCTAGGGGGGCGTGCAGCGTGAAGGCTTCATCGGCGGCAACGCCGCGATCCGTGTCCGTGCGGCGGGGGGTGTCCTCCTCGTCGCACACCTCGCGTTCGTCGCCTGGTTCACGCTGCGTCCCCTGGACGTGCCCTGGGTGATGCCGCCGAATCTGACGCCGTTCGCCGGCATCCGGGCCGATCTGGCCCTGGGATGGCCCGAGGCGGCCCGGCGGATCGCCGAGGGCCTGGCCCTGCTGGCCCCGCTCGGCGTCCTGCTCCCGACGGCCCACGGCAGGCTGTGGACCTCGACCCTGGGGTCCCTGATCCGTACGGCCCTCGCGGGCGCTCTGGTCTCCCTCGGCATCCTGCTGCTCCAGACCGGCGTGCCCGGCCGGGTCCCGGACGTGGACTCCCTGCTTCTGAACACGGCCGGCGTGGTCCTCGCCCATGTCGCCGTCGTGCCCGTGTCCCGCTCCTGGCTGCGCCGCCACGCGCGGACGGCCGTTCCCCAGGAGGAAGCGGCTCAGGGTCGAACCCCGACGTTTCCCAGGGTCGGGATCGCACCGTAGAGCGACGCTTTGCCCCCTTCGTCTCCGTAGCGTAGAGGACAGATGAGGCGACCGGACAAGCCGGTGAAGAAGCCTCCGCGACGCTCACGAAGGAGCAGATGATGAACCGCCTTGCCCGCCCCACCCACGGCCGGATGATCGGCGGAGTGTGCGCCGCGCTGGCTCGGCGCTTCGGCACCTCCGCGACCACGATGCGGGTGATCTTCCTGCTCTCGTGCCTCCTGCCCGGCCCGCAGTTCCTGCTCTACATCGCCCTGTGGATCCTGTTCCCGTCCGAGGGCAAGGCCGACCGGACGCAGGCCGCCTGGTAACTCCCGCTCGCAGACACGCCGATGGGGCGCACCCGGATCAACGGGTGCGCCCCATCGGGGCGTTCGAGGGCGCCGCTCAGCCCAGCGGGAGCCCGTTGACCGGCAGGCCGTGCGTGGGCAGACCGGTCTGGCCCACCGGCAGACCACCGAGGAGGCCGGCGACCGGGGCGGTCGGGCCGTCGGCGAGCACCTTCTGGGCGGCAGGCTGCACGGCGGACAGGCCCGCGGCGACCGCCGGCTGCGCCTGCGACAGGGCCTCACCGGCACCCGGGAGCGCCTGGGAGACGGTCTCCGCCGGGAGCGTCTTGGTGACGGTGTCCAGCGCCTGGGAGGCGTCCGGAACGGCCGGGGCGGCGTTCGCGGCGCCCGCGCCGACGGCGGCGAAGGCGGCACCGAGGGCGGCGACACCGAGGGTCTTGGCAGCAGACTGCTTCATGAAATTGCGTCCTCGACATGAGATGGCGATGGGTGTGAGCGGTCCACGACCGTAAACATGCCAGGCCACCCGCCGCAAACATCGAAATGCGGACGGTTGGTGAATGCCCGTCCGCATTTCGGTCCGCGCTTTATCGCTCGCTCAGCCCTCATCCCCCACAGAACCGCTGGTGGAAGCGGTCTGCTGGAACAGCCATTCGGACTTCAGCTCGGCATATCCGGGCTTGACGACGTCATTGATCATCGCCAGTCGTTCATCGAAAGGAATGAACGCTGATTTCATCGCATTGACGGAGAACCACTGCATGTCGTCGAGCGTGTAGCCGAATGCTCCGACCAGATGCTCGAATTCCCGGCTCATGCTGGTGCCGGACATCAGCCGGTTGTCGGTGTTCACCGTGGCCCGGAAGTGCAGCCGCCGCAGCAGCCCGATCGGGTGCTCGGCGTAGGAGGCGGCGGCCCCGGTCTGGAGGTTGGAGCTGGGGCACAGCTCCAGCGGGATGCGCTTGTCGCGGACGTACGAGGCGAGCCGGCCGAGCTTGACGCTCCCGTCGCCCTGCACCTCGATGTCGTCGATGATCCGCACCCCGTGCCCGAGCCGGTCGGCGCCGCACCACTGGAGCGCCTGCCAGATCGACGGCAGCCCGAAGGCCTCCCCGGCGTGGATGGTGAAGTGGTTGTTCTCCCGCTTGAGGTACTCGAAGGCGTCGAGGTGCCGGGTGGGCGGGAAGCCCGCCTCGGCACCGGCGATGTCGAAGCCGACGACGCCCAGGTCGCGGTAGCGGTTGGCGAGTTCGGCGATCTCCAGGGCGCGGGCGGCATGCCGCATGGCGGTGAGGAGGGCGCCGACGCGGATGCGGTACCCGTCCTCGCGGGCCCGGCGCTCGCCTTCCCGGAAGCCCTCGTTGACGGCCTCGACGACCTCTTCGAGGGTCAGCCCCTTCTCCAGGTGCTGTTCGGGCGCGTACCGCACCTCGGCGTAGACGACCCCGTCCGCGGCGAGGTCCTCGGCGCACTCGGCGGCCACCCGCACCAGCGCGTCCCGGGTCTGCATCACGCCGACCGTGTGCGAGAAGGTCTCCAAGTACCGTTCCAGCGAACCGGAGTCGGCGGCCTCGCGGAACCAGATGCCGAGCTTGTCGGCGTCGTGCTCGGGGAGTTGGGTGTACCCGGTCTCCCGGGCGAGCTCGACGATCGTGCCGGGACGCAGCCCGCCGTCGAGGTGATCGTGCAGCAGAACCTTGGGTGCCCGGCGGATCTGGTCCGAGCTCGGGGTGTTCCCCATCCGGTCAGTCTGGCTCGTCATTTCCGCACTCTAACTCCTACGCGCGTAGATCGCGCGATGTACAACACCGCCGATATGTAACGGTGACCGCCCCGACGGGTGGCGTACACCGTTGCTTCTGACACTGTTCTGTCATGGCACAGCAATCGACGCCGGTTCGCACGGCCCGGCTGGGGCGGGCACCGGGCCCGGAACCGACGGCGGTGAGCGGCGTGGTGCTGCTGCTCCCCGGCGGCGAGGAGGTCTCCGAACGCCGGCCGTCGCCCATGATGGCCAACGCCGCCGTCCGCGCCCTCGGCCGCCGACTGGCCCGCGCGGGCCGCGAGGACGGGCTGGCCGCACACGTCGTCCACTATCGCTATCGCGGCTGGAACGGCTCGGAGGCCCATCTCGCGCGTGACGCCGCGTGGGCCGCGGACGAGGTCGTACGACGCTACGGCGACGTCTCCGTGTGCCTCGCCGGAGTCGGGATGGGCGGACGGGCGGCGCTCCACGCGGGCGGACACGAGGCCGTCAACTCCGTGGTGGCGCTGTCTCCTTGGCTGCCGGAGGAGGATGTGGCGGCGCCCCCCGAACCGGTGAAGCAGCTCGCGGGGCGGCGGGTGCTGGTCGTGCACGGCACGCATGACGAACGGACCGACCCGGAGCTGTCGTTCCGCCTCGCGGCGCGGGCGAAGAAGGCGAACCGGGATGTGTGCCGGTTCGAAGTGCACGCCGATGGGCACGGGTTGCGGCAGTACCGGGAGGAAGTGCTGGCGTTGGCCGAGGACTTCGTGATGGGGGCGTTGTTCGGGAGGCCGTTGTCGCGGCCGGTGGAGGATGCGCTGGCTGCTCCGCCGCCGTTGGGGTTGCGGATGCCGTTGGCTTCTGGGTTTGGGCGGAGTTTGCGGCGGTAGAGCTCGGGAGGCTGGGTTGTCTTCGGGGTGCGGGTTGTTCGTGGTTGATCGCGCAGTTCCCCGCGCCCCTTAGGTGAGCAAACTTCCCCTCTTTGACAACAAGAACTTCTTGAAGGCGGCCACTGGGGGCGTGTCCGGGTGGCCGTCGAGCCATGCCACGCCGATTTCCCTCGCCGCTCTCGGAGCCGTGACCGTCAGTTCGGCAACTCCTGGGCGGGCCACCGCCGGAGGCGGGAGCAGGGCCACCCCCAGCCCCGCCGCCACCAAGCCCCTCAGCGTCTCCGCCTCCTCCCCCTCGAAGGCCACTCTCGGGCGGAAGCCCGCCTCCTTGCAGAGGTCGTCCGTGATGCGGCGGAGGCCGTAGCCGGGTTCCAGGGTGACGAAGGTTTCGTCGGCGGCCTCGGCCAGGCGGACCCGCTTGCGCGAGGCCAGGGGGTGGTCGGCGGGGACGACCAGGCGGAGTTTCTGTTCGTCGAGGCGGCGGGCGACGAGGTCCGGGGCGTCGGGTACGGGCGAGGTCAGGCACAGGTCCAGCTCACCCGCGCGCAGGCGTTCGATCATCGCCTCGCCGTAGTTCTGGACGAGGCTGAAGCGGACGCGGGGGTGGTCGGCGCGGAAGGCGCGGATCAGACCGGGGACGGTCTCGGAGCCCATGGTGTGGAGGAAGCCGAAGGCGACCTTGCCGGTGGCCGGGTCGGCGTCGGCGCGTACCTCCTCGGCGGCGCGTTCGATCTCGGCGAGGGCGCGTTCGACGTGCGTGAGGAAGGCGCGGCCGGACGGGGTGAGGGAGACCGTGCGGCCGATGCGGGCGAACAGGTCGACGCCCAGGTCCTGTTCGAGGCGGACCATGGCGCGGGAGAGCGTGGACTGGGGGACGTTCATCTCCAGGGCGGCCCGGGTGACGTGTTCGGTACGGGCGACGCCGGCGAAGTAGGCGAGCCGCGGGGCCAGCAGCATCGACATCTCCGACGTGTCTTCTGTGTCACTGGACGGTGACAGACGGGGCTGTGAGCTGGGTTGATGCACCATGGGAACGATTATGGCGAGTTCATGCATTGGACGCATCAACGCAGGTGGTCGTAGCTTCGAGGCATGCCTGCCAGTACCGAGGCGTCCACCACCCGCGTGGGCGCCGACCCCGTCGTTCCTGTCGTCGACTCCCGTATGTCCCCGGGCGGCCCCGGTTACCGCCGGATGAGCTTCGCCCTCTTCCTCGCCGGTGTCGCGACCTTCGCCCTCCTCTATTCCACGCAGGCCCTTCTGCCGCTGATCTCCGACGAGTTCGGGGTCGCGGCGAGCGACGCGAGCTGGACGGTGGCGGCGGCGACCGGCGGGCTGGCCCTGTTCGTGCTGCCCATGAGCGCCCTGTCCGAGCGGTTCGGACGGCGTACGGTCATGACGGCCTCGCTGGCCGTGGCGGTGACGGTCGGGCTCCTCGTCCCGCTCGCGCCCTCGCTGCCGGCGCTGGTCGTGCTGCGGGCGGTGCAGGGTGCGGCGCTGGCCGGGCTGCCGGCCTCCGCGACCGCGTATCTGGCGGAGGAGGTCCGCCCCAAGGCGCTGATCACCGCCATCGGTCTCTTCGTCGCGGGCAACAGCGTCGGCGGGATGAGCGGCCGGGTCATCACCGGGTGGGTGGCCCAGGAGTGGGGCTGGCGAGTCGCCCTCGGGGTCATCGGTGTGATCGCGGTCGGCTGCGCGGTGGCGTTCCGGCTGCTGCTTCCGGCGCCGCGGCACTTCGCCGCCGGGTCGCTGCGGCCTCGGGTGCTGGTGGGGACGGTCCGGGACCACCTGGCCAACCCGCTGCTGCGTCGGCTGTACGCGATCGGCGCGCTGTTCATGACCGTCTTCGGCGGCGTGTACACGGTGATCGGATACCGGCTGACGGAGGCGCCGTTCGGGCTTCCGCAGGGCGTCATCGGGTCGATCTTCCTGGTCTACCTGGTGGGCACGGTGTCGGCGTCGACGGCCGGCCGGCTGGTGGGGCGGCTCGGGCGCCGGGGCGCGCTGTACGCGGCGGGCGCGACGACGGCGACGGGGCTGGTCCTGTCCCTGGCCGACTCCCTCGTGCTGGTCCTGCTGGGCCTGGTCCTGATCACGGGCGGCTTCTTCGCGGGCCACGCGGTGGCGTCCTCGGCGGTGAGCAAGACGGCGACGGAGGGGCGTGCGCAGGCTTCGGCGCTGTATCAGTCGGCGTACTACATCGGGTCGAGCACCGGTTCCACGGTCGGCGCGCTCGCGTTCCACGCGGGGGGCTGGGCCGGGACGGTGGCGGTGGGTCTGCTGGCGGTGCTGGGTGTCGTGACGATCACCCTCCTCGGTACGCGTGCGGCTCGGGTCCAGCAGCGGCTCCTGACGGCCTGAGCCGCACGTCCCGCCCCCGTCTTCCCCCTGGTCGAGGTCGGTCGGCCAGGGGGATGGCTTTTCTCGCCCCCGCCGCCCCTACCCGTCCCATCCTCCAGGGGCTGCCGCCCCTTCGACCCCGCTCCCAGGGGGCGCTGCCCCCAGGGATGGGACAGGTAGGGGCGGAGGGGGCGAGAGAAGGCTTTGACCTGCACCTTTACTCACTCCGCACGCCATTGTCAGTGCCCTGCGATAGCTTCGAACGTGCTGGGCGCGAAGGCGCGACACAGAACGGCCACAGGGGTGGGTGGACGACGATGACGGACACGACTACGGCAGACCTCGACATCAGGCTGGAGAAACACCGGGTCGAGCTGACCGGGTACTGCTATCGCATGCTCGGTTCCTCCTTCGAGGCCGAGGACGCGGTGCAGGACACGATGGTCCGGGCCTGGCGGAGCTACGAGAAGTTCGAGGGCCGGTCGAGTCTGCGCTCGTGGCTGTACCGCATCGCGACGAACGTCTGCCTGGACATGTTGTCCGCGGGCAACAAACGCGCCCGGCCCATGGATCTCACCGAGTCCACCCCCCTCGCCCAGGCCGCCCTCTCCCCCCGCCCGGACCACACCTGGCTGGAGCCGATGCCGGACGCCCGCATCCTGCCCACCGTCGAGGACCCGGCGGAGGCAGCCGTGGCCAAGGAATCCGTGCGGCTCGCCTTCATGGCCGCCCTGCAGCAACTCCCGCCGAAGCAGCGGGCGGTGCTGATCCTGCGCGAGGTGCTGGCGTGGAAGGCCAGCGAGGTCGCCGAGCTGCTCGGCACCACGGTCGCGTCGGTGAACAGCGCCCTCCAGCGGGCCCGCGCGACCCTCGCCGAGAGCGACGGCAAGCAGGGCGCGGAAGCCGCCGTCTCCGACCCGCTGGACCCGGAGCAGCAGAAGCTCCTGGACCGCTATGTGGCGGCCTTCGAGGGGTACGACATGACGGCCCTGACGGCGTTGCTGCACGAGGACGCCATCATGACGATGCCGCCGTTCGACCTGTGGCTGACGGGCCACGACGACATCACCGGCTTCATGACGACGCTCGGCTCGGCCTGCGAGGGCTCGCGGCTGGTGCCGGTGCAGGTCAACGGTCTGCCGGGGTTCGCGCAGTACAAGCCCGACCCCGAGGAGGGCGGCTGGACCCCCTGGGCGGTGCAGGTGCTGGAGATCTCAGACGGCCGGCTCACCGGGTTCCACTTCTTCCTCGACACGCAGCGGTGGTTCCCGCTGTTCGGCCTCCCCCTCCATCTCGACGCTCTCGAAGCGGAGTCCGACCAGGTCGAGGAGGGCGTGTAGGGCCGGGTCGGGATCGCGCAGTCTGATCCGTCCCCCGGCCCGCCGGGCGGTGAGCTGGAGCCGCGCGAGCAGGTCCACGACACCGAGCCCCGGCGGCCCCAGACCGCCGACGTCACAGATCACGACCCCCGCCCCGGTGGCCTCCAGCAGCGCCCGCACGTCGTCGCACAGCCCCGCCACCTCGTCCCGGGTGACGGGGCGGGCGAGCACGAGTACGGCGGGTGTCATGGCAGCGTCCACGAGCGGTAGACCGGGCGGAAGGGCGGAACTCATCGCAGCCCCGGTGCGAGGACCTGTCGTGGGCGGGCTGTCCGCCGACCGGGATCACATTGACCTGCGACCCTTCTGCCCCAGAGGGTTAGGTGCATGCCCCACATATCGGCACCGCCCCTGATCTCGCACGCCCTTCTCACCGGTGAGGAGGCTCCGTGCAGGGAGTGCTGACGGGCTTCGCCGTGATCGCGGTCGTGATCGGCGTCGGCTATGTCATCGGCCTGCGCGGCTACCTGGGCGACCAGGGGCGTGAGGTGCTGACCAAGCTCGCCTTCCATGTCGCCTCCCCCGCCCTGCTGTTCACCACCCTGGCGAAGGCCGACCTGTCGGTGGTCTTCTCCAGCCGCCTGCTGGTGACGGCGCTCAGCACGGCAGCGGCGGCGGGCGCCTTCGTCGCGGTGGGTGTCGTACGGCACTGGGGCGTGGGCCGGACGACGATCGGCGCGCTGTGCTCCAGTTACGTCAACTCCGGGAACCTGGGCATCCCGATCGCGGTGTACGTCCTCGGGGATGCCTCGCTGGTGGCGCCGGTGCTGCTGTTCCAGCTGGTCCTCGTCGCGCCGATCGCGGTGACGGTCCTGGATCTGTCCGGCGACGGCGACAAGGGGCCGCTCGGGCGCCGGCTGCTGACGCCGCTGCGCAATCCGATCGCCGTGGGGTCGCTCGCGGGCGTGCTGGCGGCGGCGACCGGTGTGCATGTGCCGAGCCCGGTGATGGACCCGCTGACCCTCATCGGCGGCATGTCCGTCCCGGCGGTCCTGCTCGCCTTCGGCATCTCCCTGTGCGGCAGCACGATGCCGGGCAAGGGCCCCGACCGCGCCCCGGTCCTGCTGTCGGTCGCCCTGAAGTCGTTCGGCCAGCCCGCGCTCGCCTGGGCACTGGCGGCGGGCGTCTTCGGCCTGCGCGGCCACCTACTCCTGGACGTGGTGGTCACGTCGGCACTCCCGGCCGCGCAGAACCTCTACACGTACGCGTCCCAGTACGGGGTCGGAGAGCGCCTGGCGCGGGACTCGATCCTGGTGTCGACGGTGTTGTCGGTGCCGGTGTTGGTGGTGGTGGCGGCGTTGCTCGGTTGACTCAGGGGTCGGCAGGTTCCCTGGTGCCCAGGGTGATGTCGAAGGGCGGTGGCGGAGCAATGGTCCCGCCGAACCTGCCCGCGCTCAGGAGCCGGTAGGCATCACCCTTGGGTTCGCCGTACAGCTCCGGGATCACGCTGTCGAGGAGCCGCTGCACCGGCTCGATCGTGCCGTGGTGAGTCTGGGCGGAGTCCCACTCGCTGTCCGTCAGGATGTAGTCGCCTTCGAACGCCCTCATGGCCACATCCAACACGCCGAACGGGACCGGTGGTGGTCCACCGATCCCGTTCACCCGAATGAGGAAACCGCAGGTCAGGCGATACGCTCCAGCACCACCGGCGACGCCGTGAAGTCCGTGCCCGCGGCGGCGATGTCGTAGGAACCCTCGACCGCCTCCAGCGCGTACTCGAAGCGTTCCGGGGTGTCCGTGTGGAGGGTCAGGAGGGGCTGGCCCTCGGTCACCGTGTCGCCGGGCTTGGCGTGCATCTCGATGCCCGCGCCCGCCTGCACCGGGTCCTCCTTGCGGGCGCGGCCCGCGCCGAGGCGCCAGGCGGCGACGCCGATGTCGTAGGCGTCGAGGCGGGTCAGCACGCCGGAGGCACCCGCCTTGATCACGTGCTGCTCCTTCGCCACCGGCAGCTCCGCGTCCGGGTCGCCGCCCTGGGCCGCGATCATCCGGCGCCAGACGTCCATCGCGGAGCCGTCGGCCAGCGCCTTGGCCGGGTCGGCGTCACGGACGCCGGCCGCGTCGAGCATTTCGCGGGCCAGGGCGATCGTCAGCTCGACCACGTCCGCCGGGCCGCCGCCCGCCAGGACCTCCACCGACTCGCGGACCTCGAGGGCGTTGCCCGCGGTCAGGCCCAGCGGGGTCGACATGTCCGTCAGGAGCGCGACCGTCTTCACGCCGTGGTCGGTGCCCAGGCCCACCATCGTGGAGGCGAGTTCCCGCGCGTCCTCGATGGTCTTCATGAAGGCGCCGGAGCCGACCTTCACATCCAGGACCAGGGAGCCGGTGCCCTCGGCGATCTTCTTCGACATGATGGACGAGGCGATCAGGGGGATCGCCTCGACGGTGCCGGTGACGTCCCGGAGCGCGTACAGCTTCTTGTCGGCCGGGGCCAGGCCGTCGCCCGCCGCGCAGATCACCGCGCCGGTGGTGTCCAGGACGTGCAGCATCTCCTCGTTGGACAGGAGCGCGCGCCAGCCCGGGATCGACTCCAGCTTGTCCAGCGTCCCGCCCGTGTGGCCGAGGCCGCGGCCCGACAGCTGGGGTACGGCCGCGCCGCACGCCGCCACCAAGGGGGCCAGCGGCAGCGTGATCTTGTCGCCGACGCCGCCCGTGGAGTGCTTGTCCGCCGTCGGCAGGGAGAGGGACGAGAAGTTCATGCGCTCGCCGGACGCGATCATCGCGGCGGTCCAGCGGGAGATCTCGCGGCGGTTCATGCCATTGAGGAGGATGGCCATGTTCAGCGCGGCCATCTGGTAGTCGGCGACCTCGCCGCGGGTGTACGCGTCGATGACCCAGTCGATCTGCTCGTCGCTGAGCTCACCGCGGTCCCGCTTGGTGCGGATGACGGAGATGGCGTCCATGGCCATGGATTTCCTTCCGGACGTACAGAGAAATCGCGCGGCCCCCCTGACCGATTCCGATCCAGAGGGGCCGCACGGGAGTTACTTGGTGAGATGCCCCGGCCCGAAGGCCTGCGGCAGCATCTCCGACAGCGGCAGGATTCCCGCCGGTGTCTCCAGCAGCAGGTCGGGGCCGCCGAACTCGTACAGCAGCTGCCGGCAGCGGCCGCAGGGGACGAGGACCTCGCCCCGGCCGTCGACGCAGGTGAAGTGCGTCAGACGGCCGCCCCCGGTGCGCTGCAGCTCCGAGACCAGCCCGCACTCGGCGCACAGGCCGAGGCCGTAGCTGGCGTTCTCGACGTTGCAGCCGGAGACCGTGCGGCCGTCGTCGACGAGGGCCGCGACGCCGACCGGGTAGCCCGAGTAGGGGGCGTACGCGTGGCTCATCGCCTCGCGCGCCAGCTCCCTCAGGGACTCCCAGTCGACGGTCGTCACTTGCCCTGTCCCTTCCGGTACGGCAAGCCGTCCGCCTTCGGCATCCTCAGGCGCTGCGCGGACAGCGACAGGACGAGGAGGGTGATGACGTACGGGCTGGCGGTCACGACCTGGTTCGGGACGTCGTCGGTGGTGGCGTACCAGACGAACATCAGGGCCGAGATCGCGGCGGTGATGGCGGCGGGGACGTACTTCTTCTTCCAGACGAGGTACGCGACGCCGAACACCAGAAGGATCGCGAGCAGCAGGATCAGCGCGTGGACGTTGGTGGTGCCGCCGCGCAGCTTGAGGCTGTCGGTGTAGCCGAACAGGCCCGCGCCGAGGGCGAGTCCGCCCGGCATCCAGTTGCCGAAGATCATCGCGGCGAGACCGATGTAGCCGCGGCCGGCCGTCTGGCCGTCGAGGTACACGTTGGACGACACGATCGACAGGAAGGCACCGCCGAGGCCGGCGAAGCCGCCGGAGATGATCACGGCGATGTACTTGTACTTGTAGACGTTGACGCCGAGGGACTCGGCCGCGATCGGGTTCTCGCCGCAGGAGCGCAGCCGCAGACCGAACGAGGTGCGCCACAGCACGTACCAGGTGGCGGGTACGAGGGCGACGGCGACGACGGTGAGCGGCGACAGGTCGGTGATCAGTCCGCCGACGAGGCCGGCGATGTCGGAGATCAGGAACCAGTGCTTCTGGTTGAGGGTGTCCAGCCAGCTGGACAGGCCGGGGATGTCGAAGGTGCCGAGCGAGTCGATCGGCGGGGACTGCTTGGAGGAGCCCTGCGGGGCGTCCTCGAAGGTGAACTTCGACAGATAGCGGGTGGTGCCGAGGGCCAGGATGTTCAGGGCCACACCGGAGACGATGTGGTTGACGTTGAAGGTGACCGTGGCGATGGCGTGCAGGACGGCGCCGAGCGCGCCGCCGATGATGCCGACGACGACGCCGGTCCACGGGCCCCACTGGTAGCCGGCCCAGGCGCCGAACCAGGTGCCGAGGATCATCATGCCCTCGAGGCCGATGTTGACGACGCCCGCCCGCTCGGCCCACAGACCGCCGAGGCCGGCGAGGCCGATGGGGACGGCCGAGCGCAGGGCGGTGGACATCTGGCCGGTGGAGGTGATGCCGTCCGCGCCGGTGATGAGGCGGACGATCGACGTCAGGATCAGGACGCCCGAGATGATCAGGAGGAGGACGGGCAGCGACATGCGGCGGCCGCCCTTGCCGGGCTGCTTCGCCGGCGCCTTGGCGATGGTCGCGGTGCTCATCAGACCGCCACCTCCTTCTTGGTGTTCTGGGCGGCGGCCGCGGCGAGTTCCTCGCCGACGCGCTTCTGCTGCCGGCGCAGGCCCCAGGTGCGGACGACCTCGTAGGAGATGACGACCGCGAACACGATCAGGCCCTGCATGATCGTGGCGATCTCCTTCTCGTACGGCTCGGGAGTCGCGTAGTCGAGGGCGGGGGACGCCTTGTCGAGGAAGGCCCACAGCAGGGCGGCGAGCGCGATGCCGCCGGGGTTGTTGCGGCCCAGCAGGGCGATGCCGATGGCGGTGAAGCCGAGGCCGGCCGGGAAGCTGAGGCTGTACGTGTGGGCGTCGCCGAGCAGCAGCGGCAGGCCGGAGATGCCGGCGACGGCGCCGGAGATCAGCATCGCGGTGAGGACCATGCGCTTGGCGTTGACGCCGGAGGCCGCGGCGGCGGTCTCGGAGGCGCCGGTGGCGCGCAGGTCGAAGCCGAAGCGGGTGCGGTTGAGGACGAACCAGTAGCCGATGCCCATGGCGACGGCGAGGAAGACCAGGCCGTAGATCTCACCCACGTCGGAGCCGAGGTCGATGCCGGGGACCCAGCCGGACTCCTTCATCACACCGGTGGTGACGTTGTCGCCGAGCGGGACGCCCCAGTTGTCGGTGAGGGTGAGGTAGCCGATGAGGCTGGTGGCGATCGAGTTCAGCATGATCGTCGCGACGACCTCGCTGACACCCCGGGTCACCTTCAGGACGCCCGCGATACCGGCCCACATGGCGCCGGTGAGCGCGCCGACCAGGAGCAGCAGGGGCACCTGGAGGGCGGCCGGCAGGGCGACGTGGGCGCCGACGACGGCGGTCATCATGGCGCCGAGGCGGTACTGGCCGTCGACGCCGATGTTGAAGAGGTTCATGCGGAAGCCGAGGGCGACCGCGAGGGCGGCGATGTAGTACAGCGACGCCTGGTTGATGATCAGGACCTGGACGTCGGAGTAGCCGGCCTGCTCGATCATCAGCCGGTAGGGCTCGATCGGGCTCTTGCCGGAGGCGATCAGCACGACCGAGGTCAGCAGGATCGCCGCGACGAGCGCCAGGGCCGGACCGGCCACGGCGAGGAGCAGGCGCTCCTTGTCGAACTTCTTCATCGGGCCTCGTCCTCCGGGGCGGATTCGGCGGCTGCTTCCGCGCCGTTCTCTACATGCTCAAGGTGTCCGGACGCGGCACCGGTCATCGCGGAGCCGAGCTCCTCGGGGGTGATCGTCGCGGGGTTGGCGTCGGCGACCAGCCTGCCGTCGTAGATCACCCGCAGGGTGTCCGACAGGCCGATGAGCTCGTCCAGGTCGGCGGAGATCAGCAGCACCGCCAGGCCCTCGCGGCGGGCGTCGCGGATGCGGTCCCAGATCTGGGCCTGCGCGCCGACGTCCACACCGCGGGTGGGGTGGGCGGCGATCAGGAACTTCGGGTCGTGGCTCATCTCGCGGCCGACGATCAGCTTCTGCTGGTTGCCGCCGGACAGGGAGGCGGCGGTGACGTCGATGCCGGGGGTGCGGACGTCGTACTCCTCGACGATCCGGCGGGTGTCGGCCTGGGCGCCCTTGGGGTTGAGCCAGACGCCCTTGGCGTTGGGGGCCTCGGTGACATGGCCGAGGATGCGGTTCTCCCAGAGCGGGGCCTCCAGGAGCAGGCCCTGGCGGTGGCGGTCCTCGGGGATGTAGCCGACGCCGGACTCGCGGCGCTTGCGGGTGGGCCAGGGGGTGATGTCCTCGCCGAGGAAGGCGATGGTGCCGGAGTCGGCGTTCTTGGTGCCGATCAGCGCGTCGATGAGCTCGGTCTGGCCGTTGCCCTCGACACCGGCGATGCCCATGACCTCGCCGGCGTGGATGGTGAAGGTGACGTCGTCGAGGACCTTCTTGATCTCGCCGCCCTCGGCGGCCAGGCCGACGCCGCCGGACGGCTCGGCGTCGACGCCCAGGGAGGCGCCGCCGCTGGCGTAGACGGTGAGGCCCTCGACCTCGATGACGGCCTTGTCGGTGACGGTCGACTCGGCGGTCTCGGGGGTGGGCAGTTCGCTGCCGACCATCATCTCGGCGAGCTGGCGCGGGGTGGTCTCGGCGGGGACGGCCGTGCCGACGGTCGTACCGCGCCGGATGACGGTGATCTCGTCGGCGACGGACAGCACCTCGCCCAGCTTGTGGGAGATGAAGATGACCGACAGGCCCTCGGACTTGAGCTCGCGCAGGTTGGCGAAGAGCGCGTCGACCTCCTGCGGCACCAGGACGGCGGTGGGCTCGTCGAGGATGAGGGTGCTGGCGCCGCGGTAGAGGACCTTGAGGATCTCGACGCGCTGGCGCTCGGCGACACCGAGGTCCTCGACGAGGACGTCGGGGCGCACGTTGAGCCCGTAGCGGTCGGAGATCTCCTTGATCTTCTTACGGGCGCCGCCGCCGATGCCGTACAGCTTCTCGCTGCCGAGGACCACGTTCTCCAGGACGGTGAGGTTGTCGGCGAGCATGAAGTGCTGGTGGACCATGCCGATGCCGCGGGCGATGGCGTCGGCGGGGCTGCCGAAGGTCACCTGTGCGCCGGCGACCGCGATGGTGCCCTCGTCCGGCTTCTGCATGCCGTAGAGGATCTTCATCAGGGTCGACTTGCCGGCGCCGTTCTCGCCGACGAGGGCGTGGACGGTGCCCTTTCGTACCGTCAGGTGGATGTCGTGGTTGGCGACGACACCCGGGAACCGCTTGGTGATCCCCGCCAGCTCGACTGCGATCGTCGACTGATCGGTGAGCGGAGGGCTGCTGGTCGCGTCGATGGCGCACTCTCCTTGTGGAAGGGGCCACTCTACGCGCGTAGCGCCCCTGCTTTAAATAGTGCCCGGACCTGATCGTCCATTTTCGGCCAACGATCCGTTCCGAGCATTCTGCCGCGCGAACGGGGCGCGAAGAGCATCGTCTCCGCACCCCGTTCCGCGGCCGTAACGCTGCCATTACAGCGCTTATTTGGCCAAGGCCTGTGACCGGGTGGGGTCAGGAGGTCTTCACCTTGATGGAGCCGTCCTTGATGCCCGTGACGGCCTTCTCGATCGCGGCCTGGGTGTCCTTGTTGTCCGCGAAGACCGGGTTGGAGTTGGACAGGCTCACGCCGCCGTTGGAGAGGCTGCCGCGGATGACGCCGGTCTCCGGCTTGCCGTCCTTGACCGACTTGGCCAGGTCGTAGACCGCGCCCTCGACGTTCTTCATGGCGGAGGTCAGGATCGAGGCCTTGTACGCCTTGAGCGCGTCCTGCTTGTACTGGTCGGAGTCGACGCCGATCGCCCAGACCTTGTGGGCGTTGGCGGCCTTGATGACGCCCTGGCCGGACAGACCGGCGGCGGCGTAGACGACGTCCGCCTTGTCGTCGATCTGGCCCTCGGCGGCGGCCTCACCCTTGTCCGGGCTGGAGAAGCCACCCTCGGCGGCGGTCTCGGTCAGGTACTGCGACTTGACCGTGACGCCCTTCTTGGTGTCGGCGACGCCCTGCTTGAAGCCGGCCTCGAACTTGTGGATCAGCGGCACGTCCACACCGCCGATGAAGCCGACCACGTTGGACTTGGTGGTCTTGGCGGCGGCGACGCCGGCCAGGTAGGAGGCCTGCTCCTCGGAGAAGACGAGGTCGGCGACGTTGTCGGCCTTGATGGTCTCGTCGTCGACGACACCGAAGGTGGTCTTCGGGAACTTCTGCGCGGCCTCCTTGACGGCGGGCGCGTAGGCGAAGCCGACACCGATGACCGGGTTGTAGCCCTGCTTGGCCAGGGTCTCCAGGCGCTGCACCTTGTCCGCCTCGGACTCGCCGTCCTGCGGCTCGACGGCGGTGGACTTGTAACCGAACTCCTTGTCGGCCTTCTCCATGCCGGCGGTCGCGGCGTCGTTGAAGGACTGGTCGCCCTTGCCGCCGACGTCGTACGCCAGGGCGAGGCCCAGGTTCTTGCTGTCGCTGTTCGACGACTCGCTGGACGAGCTGCCGCACGCGGACGCGGTGAGGGCAAGGGCTGCGGTTGCAACGCCTGCAACCGTGATACGGGACACCCGGCGCATGGAACGAGACTCCTTTGTGCAAGCGCCCAAACCAGGCGCTGGTTCCGCCGCAGCGTAACGCGCGTAGACCAGACGGAAAACCCCTTCTGTCCGGTCCGTTATCGAGCTGTGGCCACAGATGCAACACAGATTACGGACAGCAGTACGCCCCTTGCGGGAGGCAAGGGGCGTATGAGCTGCAATGGGGCCCGGGCGGGCGTATCCGGGGGGTCCCGGTGGGGTCTAGTCGGTGGTCTTGACCGTGACCTTGCCGCTGATGATGTCCTGCTTGGCCTTCTCGACGGCCGCGACGACGTCCGTCATGGCCTTGTACTTCGGGTTGGAGTCGGCGAAGCCGACGCCGCCGGACTTCAGGTCGCCGCGCTGGACGCCGGTGAGGGGCTTGCCCTCGTAGACGGACTTGGCGAGGTTGTAGACGGCGCCGCCGACGTTCTTCAGGGCCGAGCCGAGGATGTAGTCCTTGTAGCTCTTCAGCGCGCTCTGGTTGTACTGGTCGGAGTCCACACCGATGGCCCACACCTTCTTGGTGGCGGCCTCGGAGATCACGCCCTGACCGGAGAGGCCGGCGGCGTGGTAGATGACGTCGGCGCCCTTCTCGATCTGGCCGTCGGCCGCCGCCTTGCCCTTGTCGGGGCTGGAGAAGCCGCCCTCGGCCGGGGTCTCGGTCAGGTACTGCGACTCGATCTTGATCTTCGGGTCGACGGACTGGACGCCCTGCTTGAAGCCCGCGCCGAACTTGTGGATCAGCGGGATGTCCACACCGCCGATGAAGCCGACGTGCTTGGCCTTGGTGGTCTTGGCGGCGGCGACGCCCGCGAGGTAGGAGGCCTGCTCCTCGGAGAAGACCATGTCGGCGACGTTGGATGCCTTGACGGTCTCGTCGTCGATGATGCCGAAGGTCGTGTTCGGGTACTTCTTGGCGACCTCGCCGACGGCGCTCGCGTAGATGAAGCCGACGCCGATCACCGGGTTGTAGCCGGCCTTGGCGAGCTGCTCCAGGCGCTGCACCTTGTCGGCCGCGGACTCGCCGTCCTGCGGCTCGATGTCCCTGCCGCCGATCTTGAATTCCTTCTCGGCCTGCTGGAAGCCGGCGTAGGCGGCGTCGTTGAAGGACTGGTCGCCCTTGCCGCCGATGTCGTACGCGAGCCCGATGCCCTTGCCCGAGTACTTGCCGTCCGCCGAGGTGGACGCCTTGTCACTGTCGGCCTTGGTGCTGGACTCACCGCACCCGACGGCCGTGAGGGCGATGACCGACACGGCCACCACTGCTTGAGAGAACCTGGTCCTCCGAGATATCCGACGCACAGCAAGCACCCCTTCATCCCCACGGCACCGTCGTTCGGCCCCGCATCCCCAATCCGCCGCCAACGGTGGCGATTTCGGCGCACAGTAACGCGCGTAGAAGGGGAGGGGAACGGGGTTTCTCGTGGCCGTTATCGAACCGTGCCGACAGCGGGTTACGTTCGCGAGAACCCGGTTACGCGCGGGTGACACAAGGGGACGAAGGGGCACCAAGGTGGCGCCCCTTCGTACGGTCTCCCCGGCCCGGCCTCAGGAGGCGCCGTCGAGCAGCGCGGCCGCGGTGAACATCTCCACGCCCACGGTGATGGCCGACTCGTCGGCGTCGAAGTCGCCCTGGTGGAGGTCCCGGACGGTCCGCTCGCCGGGGGTGCGGACGCCGAGGCGGGCCATGGCGCCCGGCACATGCTCCAGGTACCAGGAGAAGTCCTCGCCGCCGAGGCTCTGCTCGGTGCCCTCGACGGACTGCGCCCCGCGCCGCGCGGTCATGGCGTCCCGCAGCAGCTCGGTGACCTCGGGGTCGTTGACGACGGGCGGGACGCCCCGGACGTAGTTGATCTCGGACTTGGCGCGGTGCAGATTGGCGATCTCGTCGATCGCGGCGACGACGATGTCGGGCGCCTGCCGCCAGGCGTCCAGGTCCAGGCAGCGCACGGTTCCGGACAGCTCGGCGTGCTGCGGGATGACGTTGGGCGCGTGGCCGGATTCGATGCGTCCCCAGGTCAGGGCGAGTCCGCTACGACTGTCCACGCGCCGGGCGACCACGGCCGGCACGTCGACGACGACGCGGGCGGCGGCGGTGACGAGGTCGGTGGTGAGGTGCGGCCGGGCGGTGTGGCCGCCGGGGCCGTCCAGGGAGACCTCCAGCCGGTCGCAGGCGGAGGTGATGGCGCCGGTGCGCAGGCCGACCCGCCCGGCGTCGACCCGTGGGTCGCAGTGCACGGCGATGATCTTCCCGACCCCGTCCAGCACGCCGCACTCGATGGCGTCGGCGGCGCCACCGGGGAGGACCTCCTCGGCGGGCTGGAAGAGGAGCCGTACGGGGCGGGGCAGCCGGCCCTGCCGGTGCAGGTCGGCGAGGACGAGGCCGGCGCCGAGCACCACGGTCGTGTGCACGTCGTGCCCGCAGGCGTGCGCCCGGTCGGGCACGGTGGAGCGGTACGCACACTCACTCTTCGTGTCCGGAATGGGCAGGGCGTCGATGTCGGCACGGAGCGCGAGCATGGGCTTGCCGCCGTCCCACTCACCGATGTCACAGATGAGCCCGGTGCCTACGGGGAGGACGCGGGGGTGCAGCCCGGCCTTCTCGAGCCGCGCCTTGATGGCCGCGGTCGTGCGGAACTCCTGGTTGCCGAGTTCGGGGTGCATGTGCAAGTCGCGTCGGAACGCGACGAGTTCGGCACGCAGGTGCTCAGGCAGCATGCCGGGAAGCACGGCTTCCCCGACTGGTTCGGCCTCGGACTCTTGGGACATCAATTGCTTCACCCTCTGAAGGGTAGGACGCCCGAGTGGCCAACTGACCCTCGATCAACAAAAGTTCAACCCGTTAGGGGAAGAAAATCTGGCCGCTGGGCGCATACGTATCGGCTTGGACGGGTAAACTCGCCCGGCTTTCCGGCCGGATGGATCTTGCACTGCACGTCGATCCACGGAGAGTGACCCTCGGCTGAGCGCCGGCTGACCTGCGACTGCCTTGTTCGAAGGCCTCCGGCCACATCCGTCACTCACCCACTCCTCCTGGGATACCACGTCGCGACGCCGTCCCGTCGGCCTTGTTCACCTGTCGGGACCGCGCCACGCCGGGAATCCACCCTGCCTCCACCGAGACGCTTGTTCCGGTCCCGGAATCATCACCGCCGCGCGACGTTTCCGCCACGCGGGGTGACGGCGGTGAGGGTGCGGGGCAGATTCCCGGCATGACGATCACGACGGCCCCGACGACCCCCCTGGCAGACGGCTGGCAGGCCTGCGGCTGCGGCGAGGACAAGATCCCCGGCCTGCTGGCGAGGGTCGGCTTCTACGGCACGCTGGGCCTGGGCCTGGCGACGCTGATCCTGATGATCGCGGCGGGCTGGCTGCTGGGGACGGCGGTGTGGCTGCTACGACGAAGGCGGAACCGCTCGCTTCCGCCCGAGGAGAGCGCCCGGGTCGGCCTGGCGGGGTTCACCTGGACGGCGGACGAGGAGCGCCCCGCCTCGTTCACAGCTCCACCCACTCCCCCAGGTCGGTGAACGCCCCCGTCCGGACGAAGCTCCGCACGACGTCCCACGCGCGGTCGACGCCCAGGACGAAGTACCCCGTGAAGATCGCGAGTTCCGCCATGACCGGGACCTCGACCGTCTCGTCCCACGGCACGCTGCCGTCCCCGGCCAGCAGGGACACGGTCTCCTCGTCGGTGAAAAGGTGTACGACCGCGTGCTCGGCGCGAAAGCTCAAGGTCAGACAGGGGTACGTGGCGCCCGGCAGGCCCACTTCCAGATGCCCCTCACCGCGGGAGCGCAGCTCGCTGAAGTCGTCCATCCGCGCCGTCTCTCTCCGCCCACAGGATCTTTCTCGAACAAGCCCCGTCATCTTCACCCCGCTGTCGTGGCCCCTCGCTAGGGTGCCCCCATGACCGCCGAGATCCCCGATTTCATACGGGCCACCAGTACCGCGTACGACACGATCGCCGACGACTACGCCGAGCAGTGCGCGGACTGGGCCGGGATCCATACCTTTGACCGGGCCCTGATCAGTGGGTTCGCGGAGTTGGTGAAGGAGCGGGGGCGGGAGCCGGTCGCTGATGTGGGGAGTGGGCCGGGGGTGGTGACCGCGCGGCTGCACGCGCTCGGGGTGCCGGTGTTCGGGGTCGATGTCTCGCCGCGGATGGTGGCGAAGGCCCGGCAGACCTATCCCGAACTCCGGTTTCATCTGGGGTCCATGACCGCCCTCGACCTGCCGGACGGCACGCTCGGCGGGATCGCCGCGCTGTACTCGACCATTCATGTGCCGGACGATCGACTCCCCGGCGTGTTCCAGGAGTTCCGGCGCGTCCTCGCGCCCGGCGGGTATCTGCTGCTCGCCTTCCAGTACGACGAGGAGAGTGACCACCTGCATCTCGACGAGCGGTTCGGGCACGCCATCTCGCTCGACTACTACTGGCGCAGGCCGGAGGACGTCGTCGAGCTGCTCACCGCCGCCGGGCTGCAGCTGCACAGCCGTACCGTGCGCGAGCCCCAGGGGCAGGAGAAGTACCGGAAGGCGTACGTCCTCGCCCGCAAGGACGGGTGACCCGGGGGCCCTACACCGCCGCCACCGCCGACAGTCTCGTCACGTCCCTCGCCGTTCCCGTCACCCCGGACAGGAAGCCCTGCGCCCGCGGTGACGCGCTCTCCGTCAGCCACGCCGGGTCGATGTCGCAGACCGCGACCTTGACCTCCGTGCCGGCGAGTGCGAGCGGCAGGGTGTGGACCACGGTGGACGGGAAGCTGAGGATCGTACGGCCGATCGGGCCCCTCCGGGCGATCAGCTCCAGCGGGAGGTCGGGGCGGACCACCTCAAGGCCCGTCTCCACCGCCAGCCGGTGCAGCTTCTCGGCGCTCTCGCGGCGGTGGGCGAAGTAGCGGGTGGTGCCATGCGTCTTGGACAGCAGCTTCACCGCCTCCAGATACGCCTCACCGTCCACCACGCCCGTCTCCACCAGCGACGTACCGACCATGTCGGCGCCCTTGGTGATACGGGGCGGGCCGAAGCGGGAGCGGGTCCAGGCGAAGGTGTTGGCGACCACGGTCACGCCCTCCGGCGTCTCCGCCATCGGCATCGAGGAGAAGATCTCGACCCGGCGGGCGTCGGACGGCGTCAGGCGTCTGCGGGCCACCGACGACACCGGCGCGAAGACCAGGTCGCGGGGGCCCGGGCGGCCGCCCTTGCGGTGCCAGCGCACCAGGCGTTCGCCGCGGGCCAGTTGGGCCACGAACTCCATCGTGGCCGTGCCGTCGTCGACCACCACCAGCTCGCCGGCCCGGGTGATCGTCAGCAGCAGTTGTACGTAGCGCGAGAAGGGGTCGCCGAGCACGACCCGGCCGGCCTTGCGGAGCATGCCCGCGAGGCCGCCGATCGTCTGGAAGGGGGCCGCGGGACCGCCCCGGGCCTCCTCCCAGCGGACCTCGTGCCCCTCCTCGCGGGCCAGCTCCGCCATGCGGCGCAGCTGGCCCCGGGTCATCGGGTCGGTCGGGGACAGGACGACGAGGGTGAGCCCCGCGCCCAGGGCATCGCCCGAGGCAAGCTCGTGCGCATGCGCCCACTCCAGCACGTTCAGCAGCTGTACCGGGCTCTCGACGAACGCGAGAGTGTGGGGGCCGGCTGACCCGGCGCGGCGGCTCATCTACGTACGACCGTCCCGTCGTAAGGGAATCAGGGGGATCAAGGAGTCAGGTGCTTCAGACGCCGACCGGCTCGCCCGCCGCCGCGGCGATCTCCGCCTCGGCCACGACACCGGTGACGCGGCGCAGCTTCTTCATCGGGCCGAGCTCGGAGTCGTAGACCTTCTTGACGCCGTCGCCGAGGGAGGCCTCGATGGTGCGGATGTCGCGGACGAGGCGCGTGAGGCCCTGCGGCTCGACGGAGGCGGCCTGGTCGGAGCCCCACATCGCGCGGTCGAGGGTGATGTGGCGCTCGACGAAGGTGGCGCCGAGGGCGACCGCGGCCAGCGTGGTCTGCAGGCCCGTCTCGTGGCCGGAGTAGCCGATCGGGACGTTCGGGTACTCGGCCTGGAGGGTGTTGATCACCCGCAGGTTGAGCTCCTCGGCCTTCGCCGGGTAGGTCGACGTGGCGTGGCAGAGCAGGATGTTGTCCGAGCCGAGGACCTCGACCGCGTGGCGGATCTGCTTCGGGGTCGACATGCCGGTGGAGAGGATGATCGTGCGGCCCGTGGCGCGCAGGGCGCGCAGCAGCTCGTCGTCCGTGAGGGAGGCGGAGGCCACCTTGTGGGCGGGGACGTCGAACTTCTCCAGGAAGGCGACGGCCTCGGTGTCCCACGGGGAGGCGAACCAGGCGATGCCCTTCTCCTTGCAGTACTCGTCGATCTGGCGGTACTCGTCCTCACCGAACTCCACGCGGTGGCGGTAGTCGATGTAGGTCATACGGCCCCAGGGGGTGTCGCGCTCGATGTCCCACTGGTCGCGCGGGGTGCAGATCTCGGGGGTGCGCTTCTGGAACTTCACGGCGTCACAGCCGGCCTCGGCGGCCACGTCGATGAGCTTGAAGGCGTTCTCCAGCTCGCCGTTGTGGTTGATGCCGATCTCGCCGCAGATGTAGACGGGCTGGCCGGGTCCTGCGATGCGCTCGGTACCGAAGGTGCGGAGACGGGAGTTGGCAGACATGGCTACAGACGTTCCTTACTTGTCGAGGGAGTCGAGAGAGGGGCCGAGGATCCAGCTGGCGATCTCTCGGATCGCGCCGTCGCCACCGGGGACGGTGGTGACCGCACGGGCGGCGCCGCGTACCACGTCGTGGGCGCTCGCGACCGCCACGGGCCAGCCCACGAGGGCGAAGCACGGGAGGTCGTTGACGTCGTTGCCGACGTAGAGCACGCGCTCGGGCGCGATGCCCTGCTCCTCGCACCACTGCTTGAGGGCGAGGTCCTTCCGGTCGATGCCGTGCAGCACGGGGATCTTGAGTTTCCGTGCGCGGGCGGCGACGACCGGGTTCTGCTCCGTGGAGAGGATCAGCATCTTCAGGCCCGACCTGCGCAGGGCCGCGATGCCGAGTCCGTCGCCGCGGTGCACGGAGACGAACTCCTTTCCATCGGCGTCGATCAGCACCCGGTCGTCTGTCTGGGTGCCGTCGAAGTCCAGTACGACCGCGTCGACGTCCGCGAAGGACGGCAGGGCGCCGGGGCGGTCGGCGTCGAACAGGGGCGCGAGCGCCCGTGCCCGGGCGAGGTCGTGCGGGTCGTCGATCTCCAACACCCGTGCGGGGTCGGTCCGTACGAGCTCGGTGCGACCGAAGAAGCGGTGCTGGTGCTTGCGGAAGCCGGCCGCGTCCATCGCGTAGGCGGCGCCGGTCTCCAGCAGGTCCTGGGGGCGGTCCTGGCGGCGCGGGCGATACGACTTGTCGTGGTTGACGCCGTACCCCCCGGGCTCCTGCGTGGAGTCGACCTCGTCGCGCCAGATGAAGCCGTGGAAGGGGGCGACGGTCACCGCGGTGTCGGCCCCGCCCTCGACGACCGCCGCCGCGACCGCCTCGACGTCCTCGCGGACGATGAAGGGGCTGGTGCACTGCACGAGCATCACCACGTCGACGGCCGCGCCGTGCAGCGCCTCGTGGGTGTCCATGGCGTGCAGCACGGCCGCCTCGGAGGTCGCCGTGTCCCCGGCGATGGCGGCGGGCCGCAGCACGACCTCGGCGCCGGCCTCCCGGGCCGCGGCGGCGATGGCCTGGTCGTCGGTGGAGACGACGACGTCCGTCACGAGCCGGGTCGCCCGGCACTCCCGCACGGCCCGCGCCACGAGCGGCACGCCGCCGACGGGGGCGAGGTTCTTGGCAGGCACACCCTTGGAGCCCCCGCGGGCAGGAATAACGGCGAGCACACGACGCACCACCGGCGAGTCGGACATGGGTTCTACTCCTTGGAGAGGGCCTGGGAAAAGGGGGTCCGGGAAGGTGGTCACAGCTCCCCCATCCGCCGGATGACGGGCGCGACTCGCTGTACCCCGTGCCGGTACGCCCCGCGGGCGGCCCTGCGCACGATCTGCCGGACCGGGCCGGGCTCCTTGTCCGCGGCGGGAGCGCCGGGCAACGGACTGCCGTCGGGGCCGAGGTGATGACGGGCCAGAATCCCGGGCAGGTATCCGGGCGCGGTCGCCGGCGTGTAGTACGGCGTCAGCGGCGGCAGGGAGCCGGCCAGCAGCTTGGCGATCCGCTCGCGTGCCGCGTCGAAGGCGGTGGCGTACGAGCCGTCCGCCACGACCCCCTGCCGGGCCACCCACTCCGGGTCCGGCGACGGCCGGTGACCCTCGTCGAGCTGGTCCCAGGAGGCGAGGCACCCCGAGCCGACGAAGTGGTGGTTGCCGAGGACCTCGCGCACGCCCAGGTCGGTCAGGACGACCGTCGGGATACGCCGGTGCAGCGACTCCAGCGCGGCCGTCGAACTGATGGTGACCAGCAGATCGGTCCGGTCCAGAACCTCGCCCATGTTCCCGTACACCAGCCGGAAGTTGGGCGGCGGAGCCAGCCGCTGGACCAGCTTCTGGTACGGCTGCTCCTCGATGTGCGTGGTGTGCTCCCCCGGCTTGGAGCGCAGCTTCAGCAGCACCTCGCGCTCGGGGTGCAACCGGGCGTGCTTGATCAGCCGGTTGAGCAGATACGTACGGTCCTTGCGGCTGTCCGGCACGGACGGCTGGACGGCGAACACCACGGTGTACGGGTCGTGTTCGCCTTCGTAGGCCGCGCCGCCCAGGAACGGCAGCGCCACCTCCGTCACCGCCGAGGCGTCGGCGCCGACCCCCTCGTACACGGACCGGAAACGCTCCGCGTCCTGACGGGAGTTGGCCAGCACCAGGTCCGCGCCGTGCCGCAGCAGCAGTCCGTCCGCGAGCTTCTCGTAGACGACGCCGACATAGCCGGTGACGACGACGGGGCGATCGGCCCGCCCCTCCCACACCCGCTTCAGGCCGTGCAGCATCGCCTGCACGCCGCCGCCCACGAGGGCGAGCACGACGATGTCGTACGGCTCCTCGGCCATCGCCCGCAGGAACTCCACCGACGTCACCTCGCGCAGCGACTCGGCCTCGACCCCGACCTCCGCGAGCTGGCGCGGGGTGGGGGTGGCGCGGCCGCGCAGCAGGAAGCCGCTCAGGCTGAGGGCCTCTTGCGCGTCGTCACGCGGTGCGATGCGATGGGCGGTCAGCGCACCCCATTTCCAGCGGGTGTCGGAGTCCGCGAGGACCGCGATTCGCAGCGGCGTCGTTGAAGTTGCTGGCGTACTTGCTGGCACGTCCAAGACGCTAGGAAGCAATTCCTAGGTATGGCCCAACCACGAATCAACGAAAAGTTAACAACAGCCCACCGAGAGCCGAACTGGCCCGTGAAAGCCCCGGAAGTACAGGGGATGCACCATTCCGACACATCGAGTTCACCCTCTGTACCATCGGCGTCAAGTTGCCCAGCCGGACGGCCTTCTAGCGTTTCTCGGGTGCCAAAGCTCTCCGTGATCGTGCCGTTCTACAACGTGCAGCAATACGCCCCGGAAACCCTCAGAAGTCTGCGGCTCAACGCCCGGAGCGACTTCGAGTTCATCCTCGTCGACGACAAATCGAAGGATGAAACGCCCGCCATTCTCGAACGGGCGGCCGAGTCGCTTTCGGATGTCGCGCAGGTGAGATATATCCGCCATGAGACGAACGGGGGTCTCGCCACCGCCCGCAACACCGGCCTCGACGCGGCGACCGGCGAGTACCTGACCTTCCTGGACGGCGACGACTGGCTCGCGCCGGGCTACTTCGCCGAGCTGGTGGCCGCCATCGAGGGGCTGGGCTGCGACTTCGTACGGACCGACCATGTGCAGGCGACCGCCCGCGCCCGGTCCGTGCACCGCGCCCCGGTCGGGCTGCGCGGCGAGGTGCTCAACCCGCGCGACGCGATCCTGCCCGCCGACCGGACGACGTCCGTGGACTACGCGTACGCATGGGCGGGGGCGTACCACCGGCGGCTTCTCGACAAGGGTCTGCTGCACTTCACGGACGGGCTGCGGACCGCCGAGGACCGGCCCTGGATCTGGAAGCTGCACCGCGAGGCCGAGTCGTTCGCCGTGGTGAACCTGCTGGGCGTGTTCTACCGGCGCGGGGTGGCGTCCTCGCTCACCCAGATCGGCGACGCCCGCCAGCTGGACTTCATCCGCGCCTTCGACCAGGTCATCGAGGAGACGGCCGCCGACCGGGACGCGGACAAGCTGCTCCCCAAGGCCGTGCGCACCTACTGCGCGATCATCGCCCACCATCTCTCCGACGAGGCCAAGTGGGAGCCGGCCGTCGCCAAGGAGCTGCGTGCGCGCAGCGCGGCGGCGATCAAGCGGATGCCGCAGGACATGCTCGGCGAGGTACTCGACACGATGGACCTGCGCCGCTCCGCCAAGCTGCGGCGGCTGCGGCGCAGGATCAGCACAGCGAAGGCGGCTGCCTGAGATGCCCACCACCCAGATCTTCTGCGCCTCCACGCTGTACGGGGCGGCCACGCTGGCCGCCGCCGTCGACTCCGACCTCTTCGACGAGGCAGAGCGCCGGGTACTGCTGGTGTTCAACAACTCGGCGACCCCGGAGACCACGCTCCCGCTCGACCGGATGCCCGGCTTCGAGCCGCTGCGCGCCCACTTCGACGCGGTGCTGTCCTGGAACGAGGCCATCCGCCCGTTCCACCCCGGTGCCTGGACCCCGCGCGCCGACGACATCCCGCTCTTCGAGCGCTATCTGCGGCTGCTGTGGGGGCTCGGGGACGACCGGGTGGAGCTGGTCCTGGAGTCCATCCAGGTCACCCCGGCACTGACCGTGGCCCAGCTGTTCACCGGCGCCCCCGTGCATGTCTACGCGGACGGCCTGATGAGCTACGGCCCGACCCGCAACAAGCTCGACCCGCTGGTCGGCACGCGCGTCCGCCGCCTGCTCCACCTGGACCTGGTGCCGGGCCTCACGCCCCTGCTGCTCACCGAGTTCGACGTGCCCGCGCAGGTCGTCCCGACGGGCGCCTTCCTGAAGGTCCTCCGCGAACTCGCCGACACCGTCGAGGACCTGCCGGTGCTGCCCGACAACTCGGCGCTGCTGCTGGGCCAGTACCTGTCCGCGCTGAACATCCTCTCCGCGGACCAGGAGGAGCACCTGCACGTGCGGATGCTGCGCGGCGCGGTCGACCGCGGGCACCGGTCCGTCGTGTTCAAGCCGCACCCCACCGCACCGGCCCGCTTCAGCCGCGCACTGGAGACCGAGGCGGAGAAGCTGGGCGTCGACCTCACCGTCCTCGACACCCCCGTCCTCGCCGAGGTGCTGTTCGAGAAGGCCCGCCCCGGACTGGTCGTCGGCTGCTTCTCCACGGCCCTGTTCACCGCCGCCGAGTTCTACGACCTCCCGGTCGCCCGCATCGGCACCGAGACGCTGCTGGACCGGCTGACCCCGTACCAGAACAGCAACCGCGTCCCGGTGGTGCTGGCCGACGCGGTGCTGCCGGACCTGGAGCGGCGCAAGGGCGAAGAGCCGTTGCCCGCCGACGAGCTGACCGAGCTGATCGCCGCGGTCGGCTTCACCCAGCAGGACCGCATCTACCCGGCGCGGCGCGCGGCGGCGGAGAAGTACCTCGCCAAGCGGCTGCGCCCGCGCATCCAGCGCTACTTCAGGAAGAAGCGCCTCACCTCCCTGGGCCTGCCCGGCGGCATCCCGGAGCGGCTGGCGTTCCTGCCGCACAACTCGACGGCCCGCAGGGTCGTCCGGCAGGCCCGGGCACTGAAGAAGGCCGTGAAGCGCTGAGCGAACCAGACATGAACGGCCAGGAAAGGGCATGGAAAGAGAGCCCAATCATCGAGTTACTCCGTTGATTCAATGGTGATGCGGTGTTCGAGGTCCCTAGGATCACGGGCACCGCTCTCCGAATCCCGTGAGGCCCTCATGACGAAGCTCGGCCGGCTCTACTCCCTCTTCGACAGCGTCGAGCTGCCGGAGAACCTCCCCTACACTCAGTGCAGCACCTGGGAGCTGGAATTCCTGTACCTGCTGGGGCGCCACCACCTCACGGGCCAGGGGCAGATCGTCGAACTCGGCTCCGGGGGCGGCGGCTCGACGTACGCCCTCGCGCTCGGGCTGAGCGAGAGCCCCGTGTTCGACACCCGCAAGGGCCGACTGCACGCGTACGACTTCTTCCGCGTCGGCAAGGGCACGTTCGCCTCGGAGAAGTTCTTCGACTCCGGTCACAAGCCGGCCGACGACAACTCCTTCCTGGACGACTTCAAGCGCCGCCTCGGCCCCTTCCTGCCCTTCATCGAGATCCACGCCGGTGACCTGTGGCAGACCTCGGACCCGGAGGACACCACCCCGGTGGAGTTCCTGCACATCGACATCGCCAAGACGGCCCGGGTCTTCCGCTGCGTCTCGGAGCGGTTCCTGAGCCGGATGCAGGTCGGCACGGTCGTCCTGCACCAGGACTTCGCCGGTCCCCGGCTGCCGTGGCTGCACCACAGCACCGGCGCGCTGCTGCCGTACATCGAGATCGCCGGGCCGCCGATCCGCTCCACACTCGCCTTCGAGGTGACGCAGCCGGTCCCGGCGGACGTCCTCAAGCGGATCACCGAGGACGACTACACGGTCGACGAGAAGCTCGCGCTCATCTCCGCCGTCCAGGACCGGATCGACCGCGACCACACCGGCGGCATCCCCTTCAAGTCGGTGCTGGAGCTGTCGAAGGCGTACGTCGCCCACTACGACGGGCAGCACCGGCGCGCCTGGTCCATAGCCAAGCCGCTCCAGTCGGACGAGTATCTGAGCCGCACCCGGGCCGATCACTTCGAGCAGCTGAAGAAGGCGTACGCCAAGGAGCCGTCGTTCCTGGACAAGCTGGTGCGCAGGACCGTCGGCCGCTGACGGGCCCACCGCGCTGAGGTGCGGGCCCCCTGTGCCGTGGGGGCCCGCGGTCTCTCAGCTCCCCCGGGTCACGAGCCCAGGATCACCCGCAGGTCGGCCGCGTTCGCCTCGGTGACCTTCCACAGCTCCTGCTGGCGGCCGTGGACGTCGGCGACCGTCTTGGCGTGGTCGGCGAGCAGGTCCTTCGCGCGCTCGACCAGGCGGGCGGCGAGGTGGCGGTCGTGGACCGAGACGCCCCACTCCGGGCGCTCGATGTCCCGCAGGAAGTACGCCATCTTCGGGTGCGAGATCAGGCTGATGATCGGCGTGCCGACGCCGAACGGGATCATGCCGGCGTGACCGCGCATGCCGATGACCAGCTTGGTGCGCGCGTACAGGTCGCGGATCTCGTCGTTCTCGAAGTCGTACATCGGGATGACGGGCATCGAGATGCCGTGCTCGCGGCGCAGGTCGAGGGCGATCTTCTCGTCGTCGAGCGAGTGCGCCACGCACTTCACCGTGCCGAGCTTCCCCAAGTCCCGTACGGCCTGCGCCATCTGGGCGAGGAAGTAGGCGTAGTCGTGGCCGAAGCGCAGGCCCGCGCGGTCGTAGGCGGCGTTGATCAGGATCGTGTCGTCCCGCTCGGCCGGGTCCTGCCAGCCCGCCACCAGCTGGCGCATGACCGTGGTGGGGCAGGGCTGGAAGCGGACCTTGTCGTGCAGGTGCGACGGCAGCATCGCACGGACCTTCTCGATCGAGCCGTGGTTGCGCAGGCCGAAGAAGGCGGAGCGCTCGACGAGTTGGAGCAGTGATTCGCGGAAGCGGTTGGCGCGGTAGGACTGGCCGTCGAAGGCGTTGAAGCCGACGGCGAAGACCGCGATCGGGACGTCGATGCGGTTGAGGAGGGCATCCGGGACGTTCCACTGCCAGGCGCTGTTGCCGTTGGGCATGGTGTCCGGGATGAACAGGCCGCCGCCGCCGATGACCAGGCCCCGGCGGGCGTTGACGCGCTCCAGCGCCGCCTCGTCGAACAGGCGGTGGGCGTGGACGGAGTGCCAGCGGCGGGACGTGGTGTCGGGGCCGAAGGCGAGGCGGACGGTCTCCGGGAGGAGCTTGTCGCCCGCGTTGCCCTGCCGGTCCATGTAGAAGGCGACGTGGGCGAGTTGGTCCTCGGCGCTGCCCCGCTCCTGCGAGGGCACGGCGGCGGCCCGCTGGGCCCAGAGCCGGCTGGGCCGGTGCGTCGGGTCGACGGTGATGCCGGCGGTGGCGTACCGCAGTGCCTCGGTGTGGTCGCCCTGCACCCACGCCATCTGCGCGAGCCGGGCGTAGGCGGTGGCGGCCCGGTTGGGGGCGGCGGTGGCCAGCAGCAGCTGGGCCTTGGCCTCCTCGTAGCGGGAGACGCTCATCAGGGCGTGCCCGAGGACCTCGTGCGGCCAGGCCTCGTCCAGCGGGATGCGGACCCCGCTCAGGACGTCGACGGCGTCCTGGTAGTCGCCGTTCGCGATGTGCGCGGCGGCGACCTTGCGGGCCACCTCGACGTCGCCGGTGCGCTGGACGTGCGGGGTGCCGAAGTGGACGACCAGGTCGTGGTGGAGGCCTCCACTGGACTCCAGGTAGGCCGCCTGGAACGCGGCGTCGGACAGCTCGTACTCGCGCCACTTGTCCTCGGCCTGGCTGTACCCGGCCTCGCCGCCCTGCCACGGCTTGTGGCGGCCGGTGAAGTGCAGGATCGCGGTGTCGTCCGGGACGGGCAGGTCACCCGAGAGCCGCCGCTTGACGAAGTTGTAGCGCGGGTCGAGGCGCACGAAGTCGCCGTCGAGGACGGCGTTGAGGATGCCCTGGTCGTGCTTGTCGAGCTCGTAGTCGCCGGAGCGGCCGCACTTGTCGAGCTTGGCGCAGAACTCGTCGCTCAGGTACTCGCGCTGGATGACCAGGAGCCCCGAGTTGAGCTTGTGCTGCCCGTAGAAGAACTGCGGGACGGCCGCCAACCCCTCGCGCAGCTCCAGGAGTTCGCGCAGATCGCCGAGCACCACCATGTCGGTGTCGAGGGTGATGACGGTGTCGTACTCCCGGATGCGGAACACATCGAGGATGAAGTAGGCCTTGCGGACCAGGTAGTTGTCCTGGTCGCCCTTCTTGTACGAGTCGTAGTGCGTGTCGTTGACGCGCTGGAGGACGATCCGCGGGTGCAGGGCGCGGATCTTGGCTATCGAACCGGGGCGCAGGTCGTCGTAGAGGACGACGAAGTCCTCGCACACGCTCGGGTTGGACAGCGCGAGGCTCCTGAGGAGGGTCAGGAAGCCGGGCAGGTAGTTCTCGTCGACGTACGACGCGAAGGCGATGCGGCGCTTGCCGGTGAGGGCCGCCGCGTCGGTGACGGGCGCCGCGGTCAGGGTGTTCGTGGTCATCGCAGGGAGATCCTCAGGTCGGTCACGCTCTGGGCCCGCTGCATGACCCATGCCTTCTCGCTGGTGTATTCGTGCACGGACGTGATCGCGAGCTTCATGGCCTCCGGGACGCGGTAGGCGCCGCTCTCGTAGAAGTCGAAGCCGATCAGGTCGAGGGTCGGGCTGACGTCCAGGAAGTCCAGCAGGTAGAGCATGTTGAAGCCGGTGGTCGGGATGCCGGACCAGACGTCGGTGCCGAGCTTGCCGATGTTGCGCACGGGCCAGCGCAGCGACTCGTCGCCGAGGAAGGTCTGGGCGCCGGGGACCAGCCGGTTGCGCAGCGAGTACTTCCAGTCGCCGGAGATCCCGCCGAACACCAGCCGGGTGTCGACCCGTTGGTCCCAGTTGAAGCCGTGCTTGTGGATGGTGGCGTGGATGTCGGTGCGGCCGCCGGTGTGCTTCGGGTCGATCTTGTACGAGTTGAAGCGGACGACGATGTCGTACGCGTCGATCTCGGCGCCCATCGAACTGGCGCCGACGCGGCCGGAGTTGGCGATCAGGCAGATCGACTTGCCGGCGATGCGGTTGCGGAACTCGCCGAGGCTGATCCACTGCACGCCGCCGATGGTGGGGTCGGCGACGGGGCCGCGCATGCGGTTGCGGCGCTGCTCGGCGTAGAGGGCGAGGGCCTCGGTGAGGGCGGCGAGGTCCGTCTCCTGCGTCATGCGCAGGTCGAGGTACTGGCTGAGGAGTTCCTGCCGGTCGGCGACCGGGGAGTCCTCGGCGGCCAGGGTGAGGAGCGCTCCCACGAGGCGCGGCTCGGCCTCGGTCCAGTCTCCTACGGCCTGGGCGGCGAGGCCCTCGGCCCACACGTCGGTGGCGGCACGCCGGGTGAACTCCTCGGCGCGCGGGTTCTGCCGCCGCAGCAGCGCGAGCAGTTCGCGCTCCTTCTCGGCGGCGACCCGCAGCCCGGCGATCCGGGCGCGGACGCCGAAACCGTCGTCGTCGGTGAGGGCGAGGTACTTGTCGTACGCCTCGACGGCCTCCGCCTCCTCGCCGAGCGTCTCCAGCAGCCGGGCGCGCAGCCGCCAGCCGGCGCGGGAGTTCTTGCGCTGGGCGAGGACGGTGTCGGAGATGACGAGGGCGAGGTTCAACTCGTCGTCGTAGCCGCACTCCAGGGCCTTGTTGGCGACGGCGAGCAGGGCGTCGAGCAGCTCGTTGGGAATGCCGCCCGAGGGGGCGGCGGCACCCTTCACGGCCCGCTTGAGCAGGGCGGTGGCGCCGCCCGCCGGGGCGGGCGCGGCGGCGGACGTGGCGGTCGTGCCCCACACCACGAGCAGCTTGCGCAGCTGCTCGGCGAGTTCGACGCGGCGCCGGTCGACGCTGCCGACGACCTTTCCGCTGTGTACCGCGCAGGCGCGCAGGCAGTCGTCCAGCTCCCCTCCACGCGCACGTGCACGTCTCTTCTGGACCGTCGTCATGGCACTCCCGTTTTGTCTTCTTACCAAAGCTGAGACGAGTTCTTGTGCTTTACCGCTTGCGTGGGGGGATTCCGAGGGAATTTAGGAAGCCAAAACGACATCCAGGTGAACTCACCGGGACCGGGCGGCCAATCGTTGGCTCGCCGGTCAAGACATCCCTGTGATTCGGACTAATGTCCCTGTGTACACCCGTAGGAACAGCTGTCGAGGGGATATCCGTGACCACGATCACCGTCGGCGAGGTGACGGAGACACCCCCGCGGCCGGAGCGGACGGCACCCCGCGAGACCCGGTTGCGTGCCCTGGACGGGCTGCGGCTGGTGGCCGCGCTGATGGTGGCCGCGTACCACTACGGCGGCCGGGGCGGCGATGTCACGACGGCCTGGGGAAGTTCCCCGAAAGACCAGTTCCCGACGCTGCACCAGTATTTCTCGTACGGCTGTCTCGGCGTCCAGGTCTTCTTCGTGATCAGCGGATTCGTGATCTGCATGAGCGGCTGGGGCAGGCCCCTGAAGTCGTTCTTCGCGTCCCGCGCGTCCCGGCTGCTGCCGGCGTACTGGGCGGCGGTGGTGCTGGTCACCGCCGTCTTCGCCCTCCCCATGGTGGCGTACAAGACGGTGTCGCCGAGCGACGCGCTCGTGAACCTGACGATGCTCCAGCAGCCGCTCGGCGTCGACCGGGTGCTGGGCGTGTGCTGGACGCTGTGGGCGGAGGTCCGCTTCTACGCCCTGTTCGCCCTGTGCGTGGTCCTGCCGGGCGCCTCACGCCGCCGGGTGATCCTGTTCTGCGCGGGCTGGACGCTGGCCGCGGCGATCACGCAGGCAGCGCACCAGCCGCTGCTCGACGTGGTGCTGATGCCCGAGTACGCGCCCTTCTTCATCGGCGGTGTCGGCCTCTACCTCGTCCACCGCGACCGGCGGGACGTGTACGCGTGGGGCATCGTCGGCGTCAGCTTCCTCATCGGCCAGCACTACGCGGTCCGCGGACTGTGGAACGCCGGCGACCCGAACGCGTTCGCGCACCGCACCTCCGCCGGGATCGTCCTCGTGGTCGCGTTCGGCTTCCTCGCGGTCGCGGCGATCGCGCTGGGCTGGCTCAACTGGGCGAACTGGCGCTGGCTGACGGTGGCCGGGGCGCTGACGTACCCCTTCTACCTGGTCCACGAGCACCTCGGCTGGGTGGTGATCCACGCCCTGCACATCGGCCTCGGCCTGCCGTCGGCGGAGACCTTCGCGCTGACGGTCGCGGCGATGCTGCTGCTGGCCTGGCTGCTGAACCGGTACGTGGAGAAGCCGCTGACCCCGAAGCTGCGTTCGGCTCTGGCCAAGGCTCGGTGACGTTGTTCATCTGACGTTCCGCCGCGGGTCAGTTCGCCCGGCCCAGGGCGAGCAGGAATGTCTCATGGCCAACGCACAGCAGACGTACACGTACCCCGGTGAACTCAGCGACGTACCCGGCTGGTTCCCGCCGCTCGACCAGATGCTGTTCACCTGGTTCCTCGACCGCCAACGGCGGCTGGGCGTCCAGGGCGACCTGCTGGAACTCGGCGCCTACATGGGCAGGAGCGCGATCCTGCTCGGCCGGCATCGGGGCGCGGGCGAGCAGTTCACCGTCTGCGACCTGTTCGGCGGGGAGGCGCCGGACGGGGCGAACAAGGCCGAGACGGCGAAGTCGTACGCGTCCCTCACCCGGCAGTCCTTCGAGCGCAACTACCTCTCCTTCCACGACGAGCTGCCCCGCGTCATCGAGGCGCCCAGCTCCGTCATCTCCTCCGAGGTCGCCCCGAAGACCTGCCGCTTCGTCCACATCGACGCCTCGCACCTGTACGAGCACGTCCGCGACGACATCGGCGCGGCGCGGGAGTTGCTGGTGCCGGACGGGATCGTCGTCCTCGACGACTTCCGCTCCGAGCACACGCCGGGGGTGTCGGTGGCGGTGTGGGAGGCGGTGCTGAACCGGGGGCTGCGGGTGGTCTGCCTCAGCACGCAGAAGCTGTACGGGACCTGGGGTGACCCGGGGGTGGTGCAGGAGGAACTGCTGGAGATGCTCCGGGGGCGGCCGGACTGCGGGCTGAGTGTGCAGGAGGCGGCGGGGCAGCGGTTGGTGCGGGCGCGGGCGAAGGGGATGCGGGCGGTGGAGTTTCCGAAGTCGCGGCACTATGTGGCGCCGGAGCCGGTGCCTGCGGCGCCCCAGCGGCGGAGGTCGCCTGCGCGTCGTATCGCCGTTGAACTGTTGCCGCCGGTTGTCACTCGGGCAGTGCGGAGGGCTTTGACGGTTCGCGGTTAGGTGCGGGTTCGTCGTGGCTGGGCGCGCCCACGCGGCGGTAGCCGCACATCTATACAGCCCCGCGCCCCTTTGCGGCGTTGCCGATACCCGTGATGATCAAGGCCAGGCCCTCCTCGAAGTGCTTGTCGTAGTCCGCGAAGACCTCCCTCCCCGCCGCCGCCGACAAGGGGAAGTCGGCCATCAGATGTGCCCGTTCCTCTACGTCGACGCCCGGCTGCATGCCTTGCTCCTCGGTGACGAAGCCGAGGGTGTAGAAGTACGTCGTCGAGGCCGCGCGGACCGCCTGGGCGAGGGTGAAGCCGGCCGCCGTGAACAGGCGCAGGTTGTCCTCCATCGCCTCCGCGTGCACGAGGCTCGTGAAGCGTGAGCCGCTGAAGACCTTGGCGCCGTCGCGGTAGCCGAGCAGCGCGGCCCGCAGTCCGCGGTTGGACTTCAGCAACCGCTCCTGCCAGGTGTCGCCGGGATCCAGCGCGGTCCCGGCGATCATCCGCCGGTACATCTCCGTCGCCATCTCGTCCAGCAGCGCCTGCTTGTCCTTGAAGTGCCAGTACAGGGCAGGCGCCTTGACGTCGAGTTCCTTGGCGATGGCCCGCAGGGTCAGGCCCTCCAGGCCCAGCTCGTTCAGGAGCTTCAGGGCGGTCTCGGCGACCCGTTTGCGATCGAGGGGCGTGCGGCGTTCCGTACTCACACTTGACACCTTAACAGCGTTAAGGGCAGCCTTGTCGGCGACGGCACTTAACAGCGTTAAGGAGATAAGCGATGGATGTTCTGATCGTCGGAGCCGGCCCGACCGGCCTCGCCCTCGGCATCGACCTCGCGCGGCGCGGGGTGGCCGCGCTGGTGGTGGAGAAGGCCGACGCCCTGTTCCCCGGCTCGCGCGGCAAGGGCATCCAGCCGCGCACGATGGAGGTCTTCGACGACCTCGGCGTCCGGGACGCGATCCGCGCGGCGGGCGGCACCTACCCCGTCGGGATGATCTGGCAGGACGGCGAGCGGGTCGGCGAGCACCAGATGTTCGAGCCGGCCGAGGCGACGGAGGACTCGCCGTACAACGAGCCGTGGATGGTTCCGCAGTGGCGGACGCAGGAGATCCTCGCGGCGCGGCTGGCGGAGCTGGGCGGCGAGGTCGCCTTCGGCCGGGAGGTCACCGGTCTCACGCAGGACGAGGACGGCGTGAGCGTGCACTTCGCGGACGGCCCTGACCTCCGCGCCCGGTATGTCGTCGCCGCGGACGGTGGCCGCTCCGCGATCCGCCGGGCCCTCGGCATCGCCATGACCGGCGAGACCGTCGACCCGAACCCGGTGCTGGTGGCGGACGTACGGCTGACCGGCCTCGACCGCGAGTACTGGCACGTGTTCCCGCCGCGCGAGGACGGCGACGGCTACCTGGCGATCTGCCCGCTGGCCGGGACCGAGGACTTCCAGGTCGTGGCCCAGTTCCCGGAGGGCACGGCCGTGGACGTCTCCCTCGAAGGCGTCCGCAAGGTGGTCGCCGACCGCTCCCACCTCACCCCGGACGCCGTGACGGAACTCCGCTGGTCCTCCGACTTCCGGCCCCGCCAGGCCCTCGCCGGCCGCTTCCGCGCCGGCCGCGTCTTCCTCGCCGGGGACGCGGCCCACATCCACTCACCGGCCGGCGGCCAGGGCCTCAACACCAGCGTCCAGGACGCCTACAACCTGGGCTGGAAGCTGGGCGCGGTGCTCACGGGGAGCGCGCCTGAGTCCCTCCTCGACACCTACGAGGAGGAGCGCCGCCCGATCGCCGCCCAGATGCTGGGCCTGACGACGAGCGTCCACCGGGGCGAGACCCGCCGGGGGGATGCGACGCGCCAGCTGGGCCTGGGCTATCGGGGCTCGTCCCTCACGGAGGAGACGGGCGAGGTGCCGGGCCCGCTGAGGGCGGGTGACCGCGCACCTGACGGGATGCTGGAGGGCGTACGACTGTTCGACGCGTTCCGGGGGCCGCACTGGACGCTGGTGGCAGTGGGGGTGGAGGCGCCGCAGGGGCTGCCGGAGTCGGTGCGGGTCGTCAGCGGCACCGAGCAGCCGTCGTACGGGACGGGCCTGTTCCTGGTACGCCCGGACGGCTACGTAGGCTGGGTAGGCGAAACCCCGGGCGCCCTGATGACATACGTCAGGCGCATGGGCGTCTAGGGGCGCAGGGAACTGCGCGACCAGCCCCCACCGGCCCGCACCCGGCATCAAGCACTGGCCAGCGACAACTTCACCGCGAATCCCAAGAACAACGCCCCCGCAGCCGACGTCGCCCCCGCCGACAACCGCCTCCGCCTCCGGAACGCGTCCGCCAGCCGCGTCCCGCTGAAGATCAGCGCGGTGAGGTAGAGGAAGCTCGCCGCCTGCGCGAACGCGCCCAGCACCACGAAGGACAGCGCCGGATACGCGTACCCGGGATCGACGAACTGCACGAAGAAGGCGACGAAGAACAGGATCGCCTTGGGGTTGAACAGGCTGATGACCAGGGCCCGGCGGTAGGGCCGCTCATAGGAGGCCCCGTCGGACGCGTCCTCGGCGGTCGCTTCCTTCCTCGACCGCCACATCCCCCACGCGGCCCGCAGCATCCCCACCGCCAGCCACGTCAGATACCCGGCGCCCGCGTACTTCACGATCCCGAACAGCACGGCGTTGGCCTGGAGCAGGGACGCCACCCCCGCCGCCGACAGCGTCATCAGCACGGTGTCGCCGCACCACACCCCCGCCGCCGCGGTGTACCCGGCCCGCACCCCGCGCCGGGCGGCGACGGACAGGACGTACAGCGAGTTGGGACCGGGCAGCAGGACGATCAGGACGAGTCCTGCCAGGTAGGTGGGAAGGTCTGTGACGCCGAACATGCACAGGAGTGTCGCACGTCAGAACGAATACGCCAGAACGTGCGCTAGAACGAATGTGAGGGAATGTACGTCCCCCACACCTCCCGCAGCGCGTCGCACACCTCGCCGACCGTCGCCCGCGCCCGCAGCGCCTCCTTCATCGGGTACAGGACGTTGTCCTCACCCTCCGCCGCCTTCCTGAGGGCGTCGAGGGCCGAGGCCACCGCCGCCGCGTCCCGTTCCGCCCGCAGCCGTGCCAGCCGCTCGGCCTGCCGGGCCTCGATCGCGGGGTCGACCCGCAGCGGCTCGTACGGTTCCTCCTCGTCGAGCCGGAAGCGGTTGACGCCGACGACGATCCGTTCGCCCGCGTCCGTCTCCTGGGCGATCCGGTAGGCGTTGCGCTCGATCTCGTCCTTCTGGAAGCCGTGCTCGATCGCCGCGACCGCGCCGCCGAGGTCCTCGACCCGGCGCATCAGGTCGAGGGCCGCCGCCTCCACGTCGTCGGTCATCTTCTCGACGACGTAGGAGCCGGCGAAGGGGTCCACGGTGGCGGTGACGTCCGTCTCGTGGGCGAGCACCTGCTGGGTCCGCAGCGCGAGCCGCGCGCTCTTGTCCGTGGGGAGGGCGATCGCCTCGTCGAAGGAGTTGGTGTGCAGGGACTGGGTGCCGCCCAACACCGCGGCCAGGGCCTGGACTCCGACCCGGACGAGGTTCACCTCGGGCTGCTGGGCGGTGAGTTGGACGCCGGCCGTCTGGGTGTGGAAGCGGAGCATCAGCGACTTGGGGTCGCGGGCGCCGAACTCCTCCCGCATCACCCGGGCCCAGATGCGCCGGGCCGCACGGAACTTGGCGACCTCCTCCAGGAGCGTCGTACGCGCCACGAAGAAGAAGGAGAGGCGAGGCGCGAAGTCGTCGACGTCCATCCCGGCCGCGACCGCCGTACGCACGTACTCGATGCCGTCCGCGAGCGTGAACGCGATCTCCTGCACGGGGGACGCGCCCGCCTCGGCCATGTGGTAGCCGGAGATCGAGATGGTGTTCCACTTCGGGATCTCGGTACGGCAGTACTTGAAGATGTCGGCGGTCAGCCGGAGGGAGGGCTTCGGCGGGAAGATGTACGTCCCCCGCGCGATGTACTCCTTCAGGACGTCGTTCTGGATCGTGCCCGTGAGCCGGCCGGCGGGTACGCCCTGTTCCTCGGCGACCAGTTGGTAGAGGAGCAGGAGCAGCGCCGCCGGGGCGTTGATCGTCATCGACGTGGAGACCTGGTCCAGGGGAATCCCGTCGAACAGCACCCGCATGTCGTCGACCGAGTCGATCGCGACGCCCACCTTGCCGACCTCGCCGTGCGCGAGGGGGGCGTCGGAGTCGTGGCCCATCTGGGTGGGGAGGTCGAAGGCGACGGAGAGGCCGGTGGTGCCGTGGGCGATGAGCTGCCGGTAGCGGGCGTTGGACTCGGTGGCCGTGCCGAAGCCGGCGTACTGGCGCATGGTCCAGGGGCGGCCGGTGTACATGGTCGGGTACACGCCCCGGGTGTAGGGGTAGGCGCCCGGTTCGCCCAGCTTCTCCGCCGGGTCCCAGCCCGCCAGGGACTGCGGTCCGTACACCGGTTCGATGGGCAGTCCCGATTCCGACTCGCGCGCCATGGTGTGCCGCCTCCCGTCACTGGGGTACTGGTCCCCACAATGCCGCGCCGTTCGCGACGAGTCATCCGCGGGAATCATCTTCGGTGGCGGCGTGAGACGAGCGGGGGTCGCGATGCGTATCGGGGACATGAGGAGAGTGGTCGCCGCGCTGGTGGTCGCGGCCGTGGCGGGCGGCTGCACCGTGCAGGCGACCGACGGCGACGGCAAGAACCGGACGCCGGTGCGCATCGAGCTGCCCGACAGCGCCTCGCCGACGCCGCGCGCGACCACCACCACGCCCTCCTCCGCCACGCCGGCCAAGGTCCTGTGGTCCCGCGGCGACACCGGGCGGGACATCCGTGAACTCCAGGCCCGGCTGCGGCAGGTGGCCTGGATCTTCGAGGGGCCGACGGGGACGTACGACGACGCGACCGTGGACGCCGTCAAGGGCTTCCAGGGCAAGCGCGGGCTGCCGAAGACCGGCGAGACCGACTCCGTCACCTGGCAGCGGCTGCTGCGGATGACGCGCGAGCCGGGCAAGTGGGAGCTGTATCTGATGGGCGGGCAGCCCGCCGACGCGCCGGACGCGCGCTGCATGACCGGGCGGGTGCTGTGCATCAGCAAGTCCAGCCGTACGTTGCGCTGGATGGTGGACGGCAGGACGCTCAAGACGCTGCCGGTGCGGTTCGGGACGGAGTACACCCCCACCCGGGAGGGCGTCTTCCACGTCTACTGGAAGTCCCGCGACCACTACTCGACGCTCTACCACTCGCCGATGCCGTACGCGATGTTCTTCAGCGGCGGCCAGGCCGTGCACTACTCGACGGACTTCGCGGCCCGTGGCTACGCGGGCGGCTCGCACGGCTGCGTCAACGTCCGCGACGAGGCGGCGATCTCGGAGCTCTTCGACGAGGTCCGCACCGGCGACAAGGTCGTCGTGCACTGGTGACCCGCGGGGCAGAAGTGTGGGGCGCGGGCGGGACCGGGGGAACGTGTCCCACCCGCGCCAAATGCACGAGCCGTGGGTACGGGGGGAACCCCGGCTCTGTGCGACGGCCGATGACCAGTCGGCTCACTCAGTACTGCGCCGCCGGGCTCCAAAACGTCACACCCCCCGGGAAAAAGTTCCGCGGGCTCCGGTGCGGAAGGACTCAAAGGCCTCAGAAGACTCAGAGGGCTCAGAGGGCCGAGTACGACGGGCTCGGCTCCGGCTGCGGGGCGGCCGCCGCCCTCTTCGGCAGCAGCGGGGCGGCCGTGTCGGGCTCCGGCGGGGAGTAGCCGCCGTCGGGGTCGTGGCGGTTGCCGCCGCCGTGGTCTCCGCGTCCGGAGCCTCTGTGGTGGCCGTCGTCGTCGCCCTTGCCGTTGCCGTTGCCCCGGCCGCCGCCCTTGCCGTCCCGGTCCCGGTGGCCCTTGCCCTTGCCCTTGCCGCCGTCCCCGTCCTCACCGGCCTGGGCGTCGGAGCGGGTGCCGGAGGAGCTGTCCAGGACGCCCTGGCAGAACTTCCACACCCGTGCCGAACCGCCGGCCACGCCTTCCAGGGCACGGCGGCGATCGCTGGACAGTGCCTTGCCGTCGCGCAGGTCGCGGCAGGCCGAGGGCGCCGCGCCCCACCAGGAGCCGGGCTTGCCGTCCTTGCCGTCGGTGCCCGGCGAGCTGCTCGCGCCGTCCCGGGCGGTGTCACGGCCGCCGCCCCCCTCGGCGGCACCGGCGCTGGAGCCGTCGGGCGTGGGCTCGTCCCCGCCGGTGCCCTGGGGTGACGGCGAGACGAGCGGGCGGTCCGAGGTCACGGCGGCCGAGACGGAGGCGTTGGGGCCGGGTTCGCCGTCGCCGAACGGGGTCGGCAGCAGGCCGGCACCGGCGGCGGCCACTCCGCCGGCCATGCCGAAGGCCAGCGCGGCGGCGAGCGCGAGGCGGACGGGGCGGTTGCGGCGCGGGCGGGGCGGGGCCGCGGGTCCGTGGCCCCGCCGACCGCCGATCCGGATGAGGCCGACGTCGGCGTGCGTGGCGGTGGTGGCCCCGTGCTCCGTGCGCGCCGTGCCGGTGCCCCGGTCGGCGTGCGCCTTGCGGAACGCGGCCAGGGCGGCTTCCTCGCCGGGGAGTTCGGTGGTGCTCGGCGGCGGGTCCACGGACAGCGCGCCCAGGGTCTTGGCGAGTCGCTCGGCCTCGTCACGGGCGGTGGGCTCGACAGCGTTGTCCAGTGACTCACCGCGCAGCAGCCGCTCCGCCAGCTCTTGGTTCAGCCACTCGTACTGCTTGTCGGCCATCACATGTCCTTCTGCGTCCGCGGACGCGTATGCGTCACACTCGCGGACGTCACCGCACGGCCCCGCGGTTCTCGCGGGGGCGGCAGGGCGTCGAGCCCGCCGGCCGATTCCGGATCGGTGCCGAGGAGTTCGGCGAGCCGCTTCAGTCCGCGGTGCGCGGCCGTGCGGACGGCTCCCGGCCGCTTGCCCAGCGTCTCCGCCGCGGTCTTGGCGTCCAGGCCCACCACCACGCGCAGCACGACCGCCTCGGCCTGGTCCTGCGGCAGCCGGGCGATCAGGGAGAGGGTGGTGTCGGTGGCCAGCGCCTCCATCGCCTCGCCCGCGGTGTCGGACTCGGCGGCCTTCCCGGTCAGTTCCGTTTCGTCGCCGCCGATGGCCGGGCGACGGCCCCGCATGCGTATGTGGTCCAGGGCGCGGTTACGGGCGATACGGGCGGCCCAGCCGCGGAACCGGTCGGCGTCCCCCTCGAAGCGCTCCAGGTCCCGGGCGATCTGCAGCCAGGCCTCGGAGGCGACGTCCTCGGCGTCCGGATCGCCGACCAGCGTCCGGACGTATCCGAGCAGCCGCGGGTGCACGGCGCGGTACACAGTCCGGAACGCGGTCTCGTCCCCGTCCTGTGCCGCGAGCACCGCGGCGGTCAGCTCCGCGTCATCCCCCAGCACGCATGGTTCCTCGGTCGATGGTCGCGGCCCCCCGGGGCCGCCTGCGATTGCGGTGGTTCCTCGCCTCCCGCTCGGCGCGAAAGGCACGTTACGACCTGAAACCGCTGCTCGTCCATGTCCGTACAAGATGCAACCACCTCGTGACGGGGTGGACGGAAGCCGGTGGCGGCCCGGGGTGTGACAGAAAACGCACTCATGGCGCTGTAGGAAGTACGGGCCGCCGCGCGGCCCGTGCCGCGCGACGGCCGGGGCCTCTCCTGTGGGGGGTGGCGGCCCCGGCCGTCTCCGCGTGCGGCATCTGCGGGACGCGGGGCGTGCGTGCAGGAGCGGAGCGGCGTCGCCGGCTCCGCGCGTCTCGGTTTCCCGAGGACTACGGCTTGTTCTTGCCCTTGGCCTTGCCGGGCTGCTGCTCGCTGTTGCCCGGGGCGCCCGTCGCCGCGTTGCCCTTGACCGGCGTCTTGCCCTGCTTGTTCGGCCGGTCCTGCGCCAACTGCCGTGCGCAGTACGCCGCGACCTTCTCCTCGCCGCCCGCCGCCGCGATCAGCCGCTGCCAGGCCGTCGAGTTCAGCGCGTTGCCGCGCCCCTGGAGCTTCTCGTAGGAGCGGCAGTGGGCCTCGGTGTCCTGGGCGGTGACCGGGCGGTCCGCGGGTGCGGAGGTGGCGGTGTCCGGGGTGGGGTCCGCCTGCTCGGAGGTGGCGGCGGCGCTGTGCGGCTGCCGTTCCCGGGGCCGGTCGGCGGTGTCGTCGGAGGAGGAGCCGGAGGTGCCGATCGCGGCGAACGCGACGCCGCCGATGGTGAGGCTCGCCACGAGCACGGAGAGGGTGGTCTTCAGCGAGCGGCCGAGCTTGCGCTGCTCCCCGGGGCGCCAGTCGTCCCGGCGGCGGGTGCGGGCGCGGTGCGCGCCGCCGTCCCGGGCGGCCCGGAACGCGGCGACGGCCCGCTGCTCGCCGTCGCCCCTGGGGAGGACGCGCATGGCGTCGGCCAGGAACTGCTCAAGGCCGCCGGTGTCGTCGCCGTCGCTGCCCTGCTGGCCGGGGACGCCGGCGCCTGGGTGCACACGCCGACGGCCGTGGCCCCCGCCGCTCTGCCTTTCACCCATGTCCGTTCCTGTCTCTGTCCGGCCCGTCGTCGTTCACTTCGACTCCCCCAGCGTGCGGGGGTCGTCATCCGTCACACTCTCGACGCCCAGCTGCTGGGCGAGGCGCTTGAGTCCCCGGTACGCGGCGGTGCGCACGGCGCCGGGGCGCTTGCCGAGGACGCGGGCGGCGGCGGGGCCGTCGAGCCCGACGACCACCCGCAGCAGCACGGCCTCGGCCTGGTCCCGCGGCAGCCCGCGCACCAGCGCCAGGGCGTACTCGGTGGAGAGCGACTCCAGCGCCTGGTCGTGGGTGCTGTGCGGGCCGGGCAGATCCAGTACGTCCTGTTCGAGCGCGGCCGACCGGGGCCGCACCTTCTGCCGCCGCAGGTGGTCCAGCGCCCGGTGCCGGGCGATGGTCGCCGACCAGCCGCGGAAGCCCGCCCCGTCGCCCTTGAACCGGCCGAGGTCGCGGGCGATCTCCAGCCAGGCGTCGGAGGCCACGTCCTCGGCGTCGTCGCCGACGATGCCGCGGAGGTAGCCGAGCAGTCCGGGCTGCACGATCCGGTACGCGACCGCGAAGGCGGCCTCGTCACCGTCCTGGGCCCGCGCGACAGCCGCGCCGAGCTCGACGTCGTACGTCTGCACGCGGCGGGGTTCGCCTCCTCGACCCAAGAACTGTCCTCGTTCATGCCGACTCGCGGCGATGTCGCACCGCGGGTGCGGTCGCCCTTGCGCTGAGCGGAGTGCTCAGCCCTTCACGCTCATCAGCGCCGGGCCGCACAGAAGTGTCACTGTCCTCGGCCCGGCGCTCCGTCAGGCGGCGGTCCGCCGGGGCCTGCCGTGCAGGGTCAGGTAGAAGGTCTGGAGGGAGTCCTCGGGAGCGCTCGACCCGAAGCGGTTGAGGACCTTGCCGAGCGGGTTCCAGACCCGGCCGTCGGGCATCCGGACACCGACCTCCTGGCCGAAGTACCCGCGCTGCGTGTCGTCGAGGTCGACCCACTCCGCGCCCGCCCGGCGCACCAGCACCTCACCGACGTAGGCGCCCAGGCCCGCCAGCGGTTCGCGGGCCCGGTCCTGGTCGGCGCCGCCCTTGCGCAGTCCGTCGATCAGGAAGTCGACGACCCGCAGACTGGCCACCGAGTAGTCCAGCGGCAGCCGGCTGCGCGCGGTGATCCCCGTGACGAACTCCGCGGCCCGCCCCCGCATCCCGGCCGCGCACACCACGCTCCCGGCCTGCTTCCCCATGAGCCCCCACCCCATTCGCTCGGCTCTCCCGCTGTTCCAGCGGATGCCGTCCCGCGAACATCACGGGTCCCGGGCGTGGCGATTCCCACACAGGAAAACCACAGTCGCCGTACAACCATCCGACCCAGTGATGTTTGGCCATAGCTGAGCGCTCTGTGTATGGGCTGCCCAAGTGGCAGGCGCTACGAACGAGTTCATTTCACAGGGGTGGGGTAGTTGAGTCCTCGCAGCAGCCGTGCGTACAGACCGCTCAGTCTCAGGAGACGGGCCTGGCTGACCGCCGGGGCCGTGGTGCTGAGCGGCGCGGGCATCGTGACGTACGCGATGGCCGACCAGGGCGCGCAGTCGGACGGCAGGGCCGCGGCCCGCAAGGCCGCCGTCCACACGCTGATGCTCCAGAGCGCGGGCGCCGGCCGCAAGAGCCTCGCCAAGCGGGACACCGACCGCTTCAGCGCGCTGCTGGTGACCTGGGACGACGCCGACGCCAAGGCCAAGGGCACGCCCGAGGTGCGCACCCGGGACCTGGAGACCGGCACGTGGTCCGGCTGGCGGAAGCTGGTCGTCGACCCCAGCCAGGCGGACGGCGCCGAGGGCGAGCGGGCCGCGCTGCGCGGCGGTACGGAGTCACTGTGGACCGGTGACTCGGACGGCGTCGAGGTGCGGGTCGTGAACGCGGACGGCACGGCGGCGGGCGGGCAGCCGGCCGGGATGGACGTCAAGCTGCTGGACCCGGGGACGGATCCGCGGGGCAACGGGGTATCGGCGGCGGAACCGGCCTCGTTCGCGGCGGAGACGACTACGCCGGAGGCATCGCCATCGCCATCGCCATCTGCATCGGCTTCGGCTTCGGCATCGCCGAGTGAGTCCGTGTCGCCTTCGGCTTCGGCTTCGGCTTCGGCTTCCGCTTCGGCTTCGGCTTCCGAGTCGGCGTCGCCCTCCCCGTCCCCCACCTCCACCGTCCCCACCCCCCGCCCCTCCACGGTCGTGAAGCCGCCGATCATCACGCAGGCGGAGTGGGGCGCGTCCACGGACTACGACGGCACGCCCGGCTACGGCGCCGAGATCAAGGCCGCCGTCATCCACCACACCGGCATGGACAGCGACAACACCCTGTCCTGCGCCGACTCGCGGGCCCGGATGCGCTCCATCCAGCAGGAGCACTTCGCGCGCGGCTACTACGACATCGGCTACAACTTCGTCGTCGACAAGTGCGGCCAGATCTTCGAGGGCCGCAGCGGCGGCATGGACCTGCCGGTGATCGGCGCGCACGACATCGGGTTCAACACCAACACGGTCGGCATCTCGTACATCGGCAACTACGAGTCGGCCAAGCCCAGCAAGGCCGCGCTGGACTCCATCGCGCGGATCGTGGCGTGGAAGTTCGGGATGTACGGCATCGACCCGACGGGCAAGGTCACCCTGGTCTCCGGCAGCGACGCGGGCGTCGACGGCAACAAGGTCGCCAAGGGCAGCTCGATCACCCTCCCCCGCGTCTTCGGCCACCGGGACACCAACGCCACGGCCTGCCCCGGCGCGAACCTCTACTCCAAGCTGTCGCGGATCGCGGCGCTCGCGAAGACGCCGGGCATCTCGCACGCCCTCGCCACCTCCGACTACAACCGGGACGGCGTGACCGACCTGGTCGCGGGCGTGCCGAAGGCGAACGCGGTGAAGATCGTGCCGGGGAGCGTCAACGGGCCGGTGACGGCGGCGAAGGTGACGCTCACCCAGTCGAGCCCCGGGGTCCCCGGCTCCTCCGAGTCCGGTGACGCCTTCGGTACGTCGACCGCGTGGGGCGACGTGAACGGCGACGGTTACGCCGACCTCGCGATCGGCGCGCCCGGCGAGGACGACACCAGCGGCAACGCCGACCGCGGCCAGGTCACGGTGATGTACGGCCCGACGCTCGACACCGGCTTCTCGTACACCACGTCGGGCGTCACGGCTGCGGGCGCGAAGCTCGGCTCGGCCGTGACCGTGGGCGACTTCAACGGCGACGGCAAGGCGGACGTGTTCGCGGCGGGCGCGGGCAAGGGCGGCAACTGGAACGTCCGTCTGACCGGGGGCAGGACGAGCTACGGCACGCTCACCACCGCCACCGGTGCGGTGGCCTACCTGGACGCCGCGACCGGCGACTTCAACCAGGACGGCTACGCGGACGTCGCCCTCAACTACCGCGACACCGGCGGCATCGGCCGCGTCGTCCGCTTCGCGGGCTCGGCGACGGGGCTGACCAAGGCCGGCGTGATCTCGGTCAAGGGCGGCCGGTCCATCGCGGCCGGTGACGTCAACGGCAACGGCTACGACGACATCGTCATCGGCCAGCCGGTGGCGTCCGAGTCCGGCGGCAGGCCGGGCGGGCAGATCACGATGGTGCCGGGCACGTCCACGGGCTTCACGACGACCGGCATGACGACGATCCACCAGGACACCTCCGGCGTCCCCGGCGGCGACGAGTCCGGCGACGCGTTCGGCAGCTCGGTCTCGGTCGGCGACTACGACGCCGACGGTTACGCGGACGCGCTGGCGGGCGCGCCGGGCGAGGACCTGGTCCGCGACGGCGTGAACCGCACGAACGCGGGCAACGCGATCCTGGTGAAGGGCAGTTCGGCGGGCCTGACGGGCACGGGTTCGATCGCCGTCTCCCAGGACACCTCGGGCATCCCCGGCGCCACGGAGACGGACGACCGCTTCGGCTCCGCGGTGTCCTTGTCCGACCTGTCCGGGTACGGCCGCGCCGACCTCGTCTTCGGCGCGGACAACGAGGACGGCGGCGACGGCGTCCTCCTCCACCTCCCGAGCACCAGCACGGGCCTCGGCTGGTCGGAGGCGACGGTCTACAGCAAGACGACCCTGTCGACCCCGACGGACGCGAGGCTGGGCCAGGCGCTGACGTCGTAAGCCCCTCAAGGCGACGGCCGGGGCCCCCACTGCGGGGGACCCCGGCCGTTCTCTCAATACGGCGAGCGGCCGGCGACCGTCGCGTCCCGGCACAGCAGCCGCAGCGACCCGTGCCCCGCGAAACACCGCCGCGCCTCGTCGATCGGGTCCCACAACCGCCCGTCGGGCGTGCGGATCCAGTGGTCGCCGCCGCTCGCCCACCACTCGGCGCCGGTCTGACGGACGATCACCTCACCGGCGTACGCGCCGAATCCGCGCAGCACCGTGTCGACGGCGGCGTACGGAGTGTCCTCGCGCCGCAGTTCGTCGATCATCCGGTCGACGCGCCACAGGCTCTGTGCCGAGTAGTCGAGCCGCACCCGCGCGCCCTCCCGCATCGTCGCCACCGCGTCCGCCGCCCACCGCACGGGCTTCGTCGCGGCCGAGGGCCTGGTTTCGTACTGTGTCGTCACACCCTCAAGAGCGTTCCTGGAGTGTCGTTCGTCACCCGGATCCGGACACCTCTCACATGTGTGGTCCGGGCGTGAGTGACGCTTCACGGTTCCCGTGCGCTCCAGTCACTGATGAGCAAGTACTTCCACTTCCGCGCCATTCCGCCCGCGGCCCTGCGCAACAGCCCGGCCTGGCTGGAGAAGCTCTTCGAGGACGACTGGAACGCCGTACGCGAGCGGATCGGCCGGCATCGCGAAGAGGTGCTGGACAAGGGCTACCTCGACAACGAACTCCTGTACGCCGGCACGCGCGGCGCGGAGGGCCCACGCACCCATGTGGTGCTCGGCGGCCGCCCGATCCCCCACCCCGACCCCACGCTCCCGCCGTTCCTGCTGCTCACCGCCGCACAGACGGGCCGGGTCGCCTCCTATCTCGCCGAGGCGGTGTTCGACGACCTGTGGCTGGACGCGCGCGACCTGCTGCTGCCGTCGTACGGCGGCACGGACACCGAACCGGAGGTGCACGGCGTCTTCGCGGCGGCCCACCGCGACCTCACCGCGTTCTACGGACAGACGGCGCAGTACGGCGACGCGGTGGTGAAGTGGCTGGTGACGTAAGGCCGGTCAAGGGGACCGGTCAGCGCTTGCCGCGGGCCCGGCGGGACACCACCGCGCGCAGCACGCGCCGCCCCTCGACGGACACCTCCAGCGCCCGGCGCAGCCCTGCCGTGCCGTGCCCGGCGACCACCTCCAGGACGGTGACCTGGCGCCGCAGTTCGGCGGCGACGAGTGGCGGCACGCCCTCCGTACGGCCCTCGCGGCAGGCGTCGAGCGGGGCGTCGCCGGAAGCCGGATCGAGCAACCGGTGGATCTGCAACGAGGCGACGGAGCAGGCGTCGGCCCACACCCGCACCCCCTCGGCGTCCCGCGTGTCCGGAGCGGTGTCGAGCATCCGGCGGGCGAGGGCGGCGGCCTCGTCCTCGGCGGCGTCGGCGGACCCGGCGAGCTGGTCGCGCGCCGCCTTCAGTCCCGTCTCCCAGTCACCGGTGTCGGCGAGGCTCGCCCAGAGAGGGCGCAGGATCTCGTCGTCGCCGCCCAGCAGCGGTACGCACCGATCCAAACAAGCCAACCCGCTGGCGGCCAGTCCGCGTTCGTCGGCCTGAGCGATCAGCTCCACCAGACTCATCCACGCCTCCCTGAGGAGTGCCGCCCGACCGCTCCGGAGCCCGACGACACCTCTTCGCCTGCGAAGCTCCCTAACGGAGCCCGCACTTCCCCTTACTGCGTGCGACGGCCCGGGTTTGTCACAGGGGCACCACGGACAACCGGTCGAGCAGCCGGAAGAAAAGGTTTTCGGCCAGTGGATCGGGTTCGGCGGTCAGCACCTCAAGGAGCTGCTCGGGGTCCGCCCTCCGCCCCGCCTCCTCGGCCCAGGCGACGGCCCGTTCGGCGGCGTCCCTCGGCTCCAGGAAGTAATCCTCCAGTGCGAGGCCTTCCTGGCCTGCACCGATGTACCCGGCCATGGCGGTCCGGGCCAGACAGGTCGTCCAGGCCCCGCTCTCCGGCCCGGCCGCCTCGACGACCACGCAGGCGCTGTCCATCACGTACCCGAACAGGGCGGGCGCCCCGGTCTCCCGGGCCAGCGCGTTCATGCTGCCGACGTCCCCGTCCCCGCTCGGGTACTCCCACACCTGCCACCCGCCGTCCGCCTCACTCCTGAGACTCAGTCCCCCGGCGACCCCGGCCAGCGCGTCCAGCTCCTTGAGCGGCCGCTCGCTGCGGCCCACGACGAAGTACCCCCAGTAGCCCATTCCGGCTCCCCCCGGCTCTCGGCTGCGGCTCGGGCCGAATACACCACAGTCGTACGGCCGTTCGCAGCCGTATCGGGCAATCCACCACGACTCAGGCGGGGGCGGGCCGGTCCCTTCCTCACCCCAGCCGGTCGGCCAGGGCCTTGAACTCCGTCCAGGTCAGCGTGGGCTTGTCCGCGTCCCACAGCTTCTGTACGACCGCCCGCAGCGGCAGCCGGATGCCGGCCGCGACCTGGTCCTGCGTCTGGGCGTTCGGATAGTCGCCCCACACCGCGAAGGAGCCGCCGAGGATCTGGTCGTCGTACTTGGCGTCGACCGCCTGGGTGCCCCGCACCATCCGTGGCGTCCACTGCTCGTAGATGCGCTGTCCCGTCGGGTAGTAGAACTGGTTGGGCTGCCCGAGGACGTAGTAGAGGAACTGGTCGTTGTAGTTGACGAGGTCACGCCCCGCGCTCAGATACTCGGCCGGCTGCCGTGCCCCGATCTCCTTGCCCGTCCAGTAGGCCACCTGGAGATCCTTGGCGGGCTGCACGGACGTACCGGGGAAGAACCCGTCGTTCCAGACCCGCATCGTCTTGCCGTGCTTGCGGACCGTGTCGGCGCGGGCGTTGAGCCAGCCCGTGGTGAGGTCGGTGACGGTGCCGCCGGTGCCGTAGGCCTTCCGGGCGGCGGTGGCGAGCTGCGGGTACGACGCCTCCGGGTCGGAGGCCATCAGCGCCTGGTACTCGTCGCCGCCGAGGTTCCAGCGCTCGCCGGGGAAGAGCTCGGCGTACTCGTCCAGCAGCTCGTCGACGATCTTCGCGGCCGCGTCCTGCGAGATGTCGACCGCGCCGCGCGCCGCGACACCCGAGGCGTTGACGAGTTGGAGGCTGGGGTGCGCGGCGATGACGGCGCCGAGATGTCCTGGCGAGTCGATCTCGGGGACGATCGTGATGTGCCGCTCGGCGGCGAGGTCGATGATCCGCTCGATCTCGGGCCGGGTCAGATGCTGATCCGACACGACCTCGGGATGCGACCGCGACTCGATGCGGAACCCCTGGTCGTCGGAGAAGTGCAGCCCCAGCTCGTTGAACTTGAGATCCCCGAGCTCCCGCACCCGGTCCTCGATCCACCCGGCGGTGTAGTGCTTGCGCGCGATGTCCAGCATGAACCCGCGCACCGGCTTGGCGGGCGCGTCCTTGACGACGCCCTCGGGCGCCGTGCCCCCGCCGTGCACGGTCTGCTTCAGCGTCCGGGTCCCGTAGAACACCCCGGCGTCGGCGGGCCCGCCGACGGTGACCCGCCCGCCGCGCACGGTCATGGTGTACGACTCCGGGTTGCCCCCGGCGTCGTCGTTCAGCACGAGCCGCAGATCCCCGTCCCGCGTGTCGCTCTTCTCCCCCGCGTACGTCAGCCCCAGCTCACCGGCGACCAGCCGCCCCTCGTCGGCGAGTGCCGCGTCGCTCACGACGACCCGCTCCCCCTGCCGCGGCCGCCACCCCGGCCCACGCTCCGGGGTGTGCGCCGCGACGGCGGGGATCGTGCGCGGGGTCTGCGAGAGCGGGTAGCTGCGGGTGGGACTGGGGGTGGGTGCCGGCGAGGGCGCGGCGGCGGAAGGCGCCGACCTCCCGTCGGAGGGCTGCCGCGCCACCGCGCCCGTGGGCCCGCTGCGGTCCCCGTCCCCCGAGGCCCACAGCCCGAGCCCGACCCCGGCGGCAACCGTCACGGCCACCGCCGCCACGATCACGACCCGGGCCCTCACCTGCCGCGCCTTCCGTGCCGACGCCCGACGCCTGTGCTGACTCACGCATCCAACCTAGGGTGTAGGGGTGGTCGCAGCTGTCCACCACACGTTCCGAAACTCTCCCGTGCGAGTGAAATTCGGGCATCCGTCGGACACGTCACGTCCACTCTCGATAGCGTGACGTCACACCTCTCCCAGCATCCCCTGCCGAAACACACGTGACGCCCACACACCTTCCCGGCCGAGTCGCCATACCGGCGCTGCCCACCGTCCTCGACGCCTTCAACATCGCCCCGGCCGACGAGGCCCGCGCACTCCTCCTCACCTGCCTCCGCAGCCTCCGCTGGGCCGACCGCATCACCGCCCACCGCCCCTACCCGGACGCCCCCGCCCTACTCGCCGCGAGCGACGAGGCGGCGTACGACCTGACGCCGGGGGACCTGTCGGAGGCACTGGCGGGCGAGACGTTGACGACATTGCCGGACGAGACGTACGACATCGCCCATATGGCACTCGATGCGGCACACGCTGCATACGAGGCGAAGTTCGGGCATGCGTTCGTGATCTGCCTGGAGGGCTTGAAACCGGACGAGGCCTTGGACCACGTACTGGCAGGAATCCGGTCACGATTGACAAACGATCCGGAGGAGGAGCGGGTAGTGGCGGCGGAGGAGCTGCGACGCCTTGCAAAGGGGCGCTTGGTCGACGCCCTGAGGGGCGCGGGGAACTGCGCGACCAGCCACGACGGCGTCGCACCCGGCACACAACCGCACACTCCACCCCATTAGCCGCACCACTCACCCATCCGCATGCCACTTTGATCACACCGGTAGGCCCGGCGTAAGCCCCGCAGGCAACCGTCGCTACGATGCTGGGGGCCGGTGGACCGTACCCGGCCGGGCCCGACCGACAGCACAAGCCGGCGCGGCCCCAATCCCCGCTCCCGGAGGGACTTCCGTGCCGGCTGGAACGCTGTACCGCGGCCGGGAAGGAATGTGGTCCTGGGTGGCTCACCGAGTCACCGGCGTCCTCATCTTCTTCTTCCTGTTCGTTCACGTGCTGGACACCGCTCTCGTCCGTGTCTCCCCTGAGGACTACGACAGGGTCGTCGCCACGTACAAGACGCCGATCGTCGCCGTGCTGGAGTACGGCCTCGTCGCCGCCATCCTCTTCCACGCGCTCAACGGCCTGCGTGTCATCGCCGTCGACTTCTGGTCGAAGGGCCCCCGCTACCAGAAGCAGATGCTGTGGTCCGTCGTCGGCCTGTGGGTCGTGCTGATGATCGGGGCGGTCTACCCCGTCCTCGGCCACGCTGCTCGTGAACTGTTCGGGAGCTGACGCGCATGTCCATCACCGAGAAGACCGCTGACGCCTCGGGCATCGGCCCCGTCGAGGGCGCCGACGTCTACAGCGTCGACAACCCGGCCCCCCTCATCGAGGCGCCGCGCAAGCGCACCAAGAAGACCCCGAAGTCCACGCGGGGCAACTTCGAGATGGCGGCCTGGCTGTTCATGCGCCTGTCCGGCGTCGTGCTGGTCGTCCTCGTCATCGGCCACCTGCTGATCCAGCTGGTGCTGGACGGCGGCGTGTCGAAGATCGGCTTCGCGTTCGTCGCGGGCCGCTGGGCCTCGCCGTTCTGGCAGGTCTGGGACCTGTTGATGCTGTGGCTGGCGATGCTGCACGGCGCCAACGGTCTGCGCACGGTCATCAACGACTACGCGGAGCGCGCGAACACCCGGCTGTGGCTGAAGGGCCTGCTCTACACCGCCACGGTGTTCACCATCCTGCTGGGCACGCTGGTGATCTTCACCTTCGACCCGAACATCCGCTAGGCACGGGGCTGAGGCAACCACCATGAAGATCCACAAGTACGACACCGTCATCGTCGGCGCCGGTGGCGCGGGCATGCGCGCGGCCATCGAGTCCACGAAGCGCAGCCGCACCGCCGTGCTGACCAAGCTCTACCCCACCCGCTCCCACACGGGCGCCGCGCAGGGCGGCATGGCCGCCGCGCTGGCCAACGTGGAGGAGGACAACTGGGAGTGGCACACCTTCGACACGGTCAAGGGCGGTGACTACCTGGTCGACCAGGACGCCGCCGAGATCCTGGCGAAGGAGGCCATCGACGCCGTCCTCGACCTGGAGAAGATGGGCCTGCCGTTCAACCGGACGCCCGACGGGACGATCGACCAGCGCCGTTTCGGCGGTCACTCCCGCAACCACGGTGAGGCGCCGGTCCGCCGGTCCTGCTACGCGGCCGACCGCACCGGCCACATGATCCTCCAGACGCTGTACCAGAACTGCGTGAAGGAGGGCGTGGAGTTCTTCAACGAGTTCTACGTCCTCGACCAGCTGATCATCGAGGTCGACGGCGTCAAGAAGTCGGCCGGTGTGGTGGCGTACGAGCTGGCCACCGGCGAGATCCACATCTTCCAGGCGAAGGCGGTCATCTACGCCTCCGGCGGCACCGGCAAGTTCTTCAAGGTGACGTCGAACGCGCACACGCTGACCGGTGACGGCCAGGCCGCGGTCTACCGCCGTGGACTGCCGCTGGAGGACATGGAGTTCTTCCAGTTCCACCCGACCGGCATCTGGCGCATGGGCATCCTGCTGACGGAGGGCGCCCGTGGTGAGGGCGGCATCCTCCGCAACAAGGACGGCGAGCGCTTCATGGAGAAGTACGCGCCGGTCATGAAGGACCTCGCGTCCCGTGACGTCGTGTCCCGCTCCATCTACACGGAGATCCGCGAGGGCCGGGGTTGCGGCCCCGAGGGCGACCACGTCTACCTGGACCTGACGCACCTCCCGCCGGAGCAGCTGGACGCCAAGCTCCCGGACATCACCGAGTTCGCGCGCACCTACCTCGGCATCGAGCCGTACACGGACCCGATCCCGATCCAGCCCACCGCGCACTACGCCATGGGCGGCATCCCGACCAACGTCGAGGGTGAGGTCCTGGCGGACAACACCACCGTCGTCCCGGGCCTGTACGCGGCCGGCGAGGTGGCCTGCGTCTCGGTGCACGGCGCCAACCGTCTCGGCACCAACTCGCTCCTGGACATCAACGTGTTCGGCCGCCGGGCGGGCATCGCCGCCGCCGAGTACAGCCACAAGGCCGACTTCGTCGAGCTGCCGGAGAACCCGGCGGAGTTCGTGGTCGAGCAGGTCGAGCGGCTGCGCAACTCGACCGGCACGGAGCGCGTGTCGGTCATCCGGCGCGAGCTGCAGGAGACCATGGACGCCAACGTCATGGTGTTCCGCACCGAGCAGACGATCAAGACGGCGGTCGAGAAGATCGCGGAGCTGCGCGAGCGCTACAAGAACGTCGCGATCCAGGACAAGGGCCGTCGCTTCAACACGGACCTGCTGGAGGCGATCGAGCTCGGCAACCTGCTGGACCTCGCCGAGGTCATGGCGGTGTCGGCGCTCGCCCGCAAGGAGTCCCGCGGCGGTCACTACCGCGAGGACTACCCCAACCGCGACGACGTCAACTTCATGCGCCACACCATGGCGTACCGCGAGGTCGGCGACGACGGCACCGAGTCCATCCGTCTCGACTACAAGCCGGTCGTCCAGACCCGCTACCAGCCGATGGAGCGTAAGTACTGATGGCTACCCCTGTTCTGGACAAGGTCGAGGCGGAGTCCGCGGCCTCTCCCTACATCACCGTCACCTTCCGGGTCCGCCGCTTCAACCCGGAGGTCTCGGACGAGGCGACCTGGGAAGACTTCCAGCTGGAGATCGACCCCAAGGAGCGTGTCCTCGACGGTCTCCACAAGATCAAGTGGGACCTGGACGGCACGCTGACGTTCCGCCGCTCCTGCGCCCACGGCATCTGCGGCTCGGACGCGATGAGGATCAACGGCAAGAACCGTCTTGCCTGCAAGACCCTCATCAAGGACATCAACCCCGAGAAGCCGATCACGGTCGAGCCGATCAAGGGTCTGACGGTCCTGAAGGACCTCGTCGTCGACATGGAGCCGTTCTTCCAGGCGTACCGCGACGTGATGCCCTTCCTCATCACGAAGGACACGAACGAGCCGACGCGCGAGCGTCTGCAGTCCGCCGAGGACCGCGAGCGCTTCGACGACACGACGAAGTGCATCCTCTGCGCGGCCTGCACGTCGTCGTGCCCGGTCTTCTGGAACGACGGCCAGTACTTCGGCCCGGCGGCGATCGTGAACGCGCACCGCTTCATCTTCGACAGCCGTGACGAGGCGGGCGAGCAGCGCCTGGAGATCCTCAACGACCGCGACGGTGTGTGGCGCTGCCGCACCACCTTCAACTGCACGGACGCCTGCCCTCGTGGCATCGAGGTCACGAAGGCGATCGCCGAGGTGAAGAAGGCCCTGATCACGCGCCGGTTCTGACAGATTCCGGTACAGCCTTCCGTACGGCTGCGAGGGCCCCGCTTCCGTTGGGAGCGGGGCCCTCCGGCGTGTGGACACCCGTTTGGGTGAACGTGATCGTTAAGGACATACCGGTGAGGGCGGGCCTACGATGATGCTCTCGACACCAGCCCACGGGAGGCGCCCGATGTCCGCAGCAGCTGTCGAGCGGCCGCATGAGGACCGTCCGTTGATCGCGGAGGCGAACCGGATCATGGATCGCCTCCCGGGTTACCGCGTCGAGATCATCGGAGGCCAGATCATCGTGTCCCCTCCACCGGACGGCCCACACGGCGAAGCCTTGACCGACCTCGTGCTGCCTTTCGCGGCTTCCGGTCTCCACGGGACCGACTCGAAGGTGATCCAAGGCACCGGCCTCTGGCTGCCGACCGGCACCGAGGACTACGCGATCCCCGACCTTTCGGTGGTCGACGCCGACTACCGGGACCAGTACGTCGAGAACAACTGCTACGACCCCGTCTGCTTCCGCTTGGTCCTAGAGGTCACTTCCAGCAACTATCGGACCGATCTACGCGACAAAGTGAAGGCGTACGCTGCCGCCAAGATCCCGGTCTACGTGATCATCGACCGCAAACATCAGCGCCTCCATGTCCTGACCAACCCCACCGGGGACGATTACGAGAGCCACTGGCCCCACTCCCCCGGCGAGATGGTCACTCTGCCCAAATCCATCGGCGCCGACGTCACCCTCGACGTCGCGGAGATCCTGAAGGCAGGCCAGCCGAAGATCGACTGAGATCCAGCCAACTCCCCTGTGATTCCTGTGGCTTGTGGGACTCCAGTCGCACACTGACCCCATGCCCCTCCTGAAAAAGGCCGCCGCCGCCCTCTCCGCCACCGCGGCCCTCCTGCTCACGCTCCCCACCACCTCCTCCGCGACCCCTACCCCGCACGGCACCCTGGCCCGCGAGACCTTCGACCGCCTCCCCCTCGGCCCGGTGACGCAGGGCCATGGATGGGCCGCCGACACCGCCAACGGCACCCTCACCGTCGCCCCCAGCTCCACCGGCCCCGGCCGGGAACTCCGGCTCCACACCGAGGGCAACGGCCGCGCCTTCCTCGTCTTCCCGGACCTGACCGCCCCCGGCAACAGCTACTGGGCGCGACTGCGGCTGAGGGTGGGTGCCTTCCCCGTCGCCCCCGACTGGGCGCACTGGACGATCGCCGAAGCGTCCGGGGCTGACTCCCCCACCCTCGTCCGCCCGCTCGGCGGCCAATACGCCCCCACCGACCACGGCAACTTCTGGGGCGTGGGTTCGGATCTCGGCGTGACCGGTGACTGGACCTCCTGGAAGACCTCCGCCCCGGCCACGGCCGGCACCTGGCAATGCCTCGAGTTCCATCTGGACGCCACCGACGACCGCGTCACCGTCTACTTCGACGGCATCGAGCAGCCCGACCTGACCGTGTCGACGGACCAGCACGGCGGCACCGGCGACCCGTTCACCTTCCCGGCCTTCGACAAGCTCAAGATCGGCTGGCAGCTGTACCAGGCCGACCCGAGCCCCTCCTCGTACGACCTGCGCCTCGACGACATCGCCGTGAGCACGCACCGCGTGGGTGGCTGCGGAGGCTGAGGGCGGGCGCATCGACGCCACGGTCTCGACCGGTACTGACGAAGACCGACCACGACGGACTACAGCTGGCTCAGGATCGTCCGGTCCGTGATCTTCGTGTCCGCGGCCAGCATCATCGCCTTGCTGAGGATGACCGCGAGCGTCCGGTCGCCCTCGTAGGGGAGGTAACCGGCCTGCGGGGCCGCGGGGTTGGACTTGGGGACGATGCACACGTACTGGTCGTTGGGGGTGCGCAGGATGTTGCCCGAGCCCAGGTGGATCTTGTACGTGTGGCGGTCGCCCTTGACCTGGAGGAAGCGGCCCTCCAGCGTGCAGCGGTCGGCTATCGCCAGGCGGGGGACGAGGCGTTCCAGCAGGGCGCGGCGGGTCTCGGCGCTCTCGCCCAGCTCTCCGAAGCCGTACGACGTCCAGTACTCCTGGAAGCGGCCGCCGGGGCCGCCGTCCTGCCAGGTCGGGTCGTTGCCGACGCTGGCCACACCGACGAACAGGTCCACGTCGCGCAGGACTTCGGAGAGGACCAGGGGCGGGATGTCGGCCAGGGGCAGCGGGTCGGCGAGGGCCGCCCCGCCGTGCGGCCGCATGCGGTACTCGCCGCCGCAGCAGTGCGCGGAGTTCTCCGCCGCGTCGATCGGATAGAAGCGGACCTGGTCGGTGCGCAGGCGCAGGAAGCTGCCGGAGTCCGTGACGTCGTCGTGGTTCTCGCCTCCGTCGCCCTCGATCCAGTACTCGGCGCGCAGGCCCCACGCGGGCAGTTCGCGGGTGGCGGGCGGCGCCTCGTCGTCCACGTTCAGGCGCAGCTTGTTGCGCCAGCCGCGGACCGCCGCGAGGGCGTGGAACTGGTGCTGGCGGAGGTAGTGCGCGGCGAAGCGGTTGGAGTAGGTGCCCGTTGTGCGTTCCGCGTCGGTGAGGAGATAGACCTCTCTGTGGGCCTGCTTGAACGGCTGGGTGATGCCGTGCCGCTCCAGCCAGTCGCGCCAGGCGACGATCTCGGCAGGCTCGTGGCCGGCGGGGTGCCAGAGCGTGACCTCGGTGCCGCCGTCCACCGGGGTGTCGGTGAGGGTGCGCAGGGCGCCGTCGGCGTAGCCGGCCGTGGTGCCGTCGATCGTCCACAGGAGGCGGCGAGCGAGGGTGCCGACGAGGGGGTGATCGAGGTAGCGCTCGCGCCAGGCGGCGTAGGTCCAGGTGCGGCGGGCCACGAACTGGCGGTCCAGGCGCTCGCTCTGGGCCGAGAGCATCTTGTCGATGTCCTTGACGGCCGCCTTGAGGTCCTTGAGCTCGTCGGGGTGGTCGCGGCGGACGCCGGCCGGGATGCTCTTCACGGTCTTTCCGGTGGCGTTGCGCCAGCTCAGCGTCGCCTTGCTGCCGTGCACCTCGATCGTCGCCGTGCTCTCGCCGAGGTGCTGCTCGGTGCGGCCTGCCTCCGTCAACCCGTAGGCGGGGACGGCCAGTTCCTCGATCTCCTCGCGGCTGAGCCCCATGGCCTCGGCACGCGCGTCGAGCGAGGTGTTGAGCAGCTTCAGCGTGCCCTTGTAGGTGACCCGGGTGGCGAGGCGGGCGAGTTCGGCGAGGGCCGGCTCGCTGTCGATGCGGGCGAGGGCGGTGACACCGGCGTTGGCGACCTTGGGGTTGACCGGACCCAGCCCGGAGACCTTCTTGAGCGAGGTCTCGACGAGGGCGCCGAGGGTGCGGGCGGTCTCGGGGTGCGGGGGCAGGAAGGAGAGGAGCCACGTCAGCCCGCGCAGCGCGTCGGCGTTGTACGGGTCGAAGGTGACGTTGGGGTCCGTGCCGTACGAGGGCACGAGGAGGGGGCGGGTGCGGGGTCGTCCGACGAGGCGCAGCCAGTCCGTCAGGCGTTCCCGCACCGGCTCCGCGCCGACGGCCTCGACGAGCGCCCGGCCGGCCTTCTCCCACGGGGCGGAAGGGCGGGCGGCGGTGGCCGTGGCCGCGTGGGCGACGAGCCGCACCCAGCTCTCTTCGCGCTCCGCCAGGTCGGCGAGTGCCTGGTCGGACCACGCCTCTCCCGGGTTCACCACGGGATGGGTGAGCGTCGCGAGCAAGGGGCCCAGCCTCTCCTTCCCGTTCCACGTCGTCAGTCGCGTGCGGCGGAGCAACGCGACGAAGTCGCCCGGGAGTTCGTGGCCGTCGGCGCGCTCCAGCTCGGTGAGCCGGAGGAGTTGGGTCACGTCGTGATGCGCCTCCTGCTCGGACAGCAGCGCGATCAGGGCGGGTCGCAGGTCGCGCGGATGGTCGTCGTCCGTCGTCCGGTCGCGCAGGTTGGCCAGCATGTGCGTGATGTGCCGGCGGCCGTCCGCGCCCGGTTCCAGCTCGAAGTAGCGCTGTGCCAGGCGGTGCAGCAGCGCGGGCCGGAACGGGGCTTCGAGCAGGCGGAGCTCCTTGAGGACCGCCTGTTCGGGCCCGCCCCACGGGCCCGCGACCAGCTCGGCGAGCTCCAGCAGCCGCGGCACGACACGCTCGGCGTCCTCGGCCGCGAGGAGTGCGAGAACGTCCTGGATCAGCTCGGCGCGGCCCTCGGTCGGCTCGGTCATCAGCCACCCACCAGTGCCACGAGCTTCAGGAACGTGACCTCGGTCGACAGGCCCAGCTCGATCTCCTCGTCGAGCTCGGTCATCTGACGGTCGCCGACGAGCACCAGGAAGCCGTTGCCCGCGAACGCCTTCAGCGCCAGGGCCGTCTGCTGCTCCGGGTCTATGCGGCGGGGCGTGCGCAGCGCGTAGCCGTTCAGCACGCGCTCGGCGTTCTCAGGCTGCACCAGGCCCTGGAAGACCTCGGGCATGCCCGCGTTGTACTCGGCGACCTCCTGGAAGACCCGGCGGCGGATCAACTCCCGCACACTGAGCCGCTCCTCGGCGATCTCCAGCCCCCAGCCGTCACCGCGGCCCCCGCTTGTCGTCTCGTCGACGAACGTCACGAATCCCATGCCGCCGACAGTACGACCCGCCACTGACAACGCCGTTCGCGCCGGTGACTCACCGCACCAGCGGCCGGCTCCACTCCCGCGCCCCCGCCGCCCGCATCAGCTCGACGGTGACCAGCGGATGGACGAGTTCGACGTAACGGACCTGGCTGGTCAGGGACTTCCGCAGCTGGCGCAGGCTGCGGGCGCCGAACGACGCCGCTCCCCCGACCCCCGCGGCCCGCGCCAGCTTCTCGACGCCGACCTTGCACTCGGTGGCCTCGGTGTCCCGGCAGACGTGGATCTCGACGTCGCCCGCCCACAGCCCGAGGACGGCCTTGTAGCGCACGTCGGCGCCGGTGTACGTCACCACCGCGAGATGCCGGTCCGCGGTCTGCGACGGACCCTCCAGCGCCAGTCTTCGCGCGGGCCCGGCGAACGCCGCCCGCACCTCGCCGAAGAAGGCCTCTGCTCCCGGAACCATCCCCGTCCCCTCCGTCGTACAGCGCGGCGAGGGCTCAGCGTACCGACGCGGTGCGTGCTTTCTCGGCCCAATGAGTGACCTCGTGGGCGGTCCGCCCGGCAACCGTCGACCTCGCACCTAATCTGATCGCATGTCAGATGACGAGTCGTACGAACTGCTCGGTTTCGACAACGTGCTGCTGCCCGTCGGCGATCTCGGCGAGGCCGTCGGGTTCTATGAACGCGCGGGGTTCACGGTGGGGTTCCGGCTCGACGAGGCCGGGATCGCGCTGCTCAAGGTCGGCGGGGAGACGCCCGGCATCCTGCTCCGGCAGGAGGAGGCGGTGGGGCACCGTCCGCCGCCGTGGCCGGCCCCGCGCGTGTGGCTGGAGGTACCGGACGCGCGCGTGGCGGCGCGCACGCTGCGCGACGCCGGGATCGCACTGCTGGACGAGCCGTTCTCCGTGGCCACCGGCTGGACCGTGGAGGTCGCCGACCCCTGGGGCAACGTCCTCGGGTTCACCGACTACACCAAGCGTCCGGAGCTCGGTCGCAGGCCGTGACGCGGGTGCCTTTAGGCTCTCGTACCGTGCCCGCGAAGAACGTAGAGAACGTAGAAGAAGACGGCGGCGCCGCCCCGTCCAGCAAGTCCGAGCAGACCCGTGCCCTCATCCTGGAGACCGCCATGCGGCTGTTCCAGGAGCGCGGCTACGACAAGACGACCATGCGGGCCATCGCCAAGGAGGCCGGGGTCTCCGTCGGCAACGCGTACTACTACTTCGAGGGCAAGGAGCATCTGATCCAGGGCTTCTACGACCGGATCGCCGCCGAGCACCAGGTGGCGGTCCGGGAGGTCCTGGCGCGGGAGACCGACCTGGAGGCGCGGCTCGCCGGCGTGCTGCGGGCGTGGCTGGACATCGCCACGCCGTACCACGAGTTCGCGGTGCAGTTCTTCAAGAACGCCGCCGACCCCGACAGCCCGCTCAGCCCGTTCTCCGAGGAGTCGGAGCACGCGCGCGTGGAGGCGATCTCCGTCCACCGCCAGGTGCTCGCCGGGACGAAGACCAAGGTGCCCGACGAGCTGCGGGACGTGCTGCCCGAGCTGATGTGGCTGTCCCAGATGGGGCTCGTGCTGTACTGGATCTTCGACCGGACGCCGGGGCGGGAGCGGAGCTACCGACTCGCCGAGCGCGGGGCCCGGCTCACCGCGCGCGGGGTCGCGCTGGCCCGCTTCCGGGTGCTGCGGCCGCTCGTACGGGAGGTGCACGAGCTGTTCACGGACTTCCTGCCGGGGATGACGAAGATGATGCCCGACCCCGGCAGGAGGCCCGAGTAGTCCGCCTCAGTTGACGGCGTCGACCTCGCCCTCGGCCAGCTCCACGTCGTACACCAGCGGCCCCTCCCCGACGTCGACGTGCCCCGCGCGTGAGCCGTACGAAGCCGCCGTCGCCGCCAGGAGATACGTCCCCGGCGCCGGGACCGACACGATGTAGGAGCCGTCCGCCAGCGACACCACCCGGTCCAGCTGGCGTCCGCCACGCGTGAGCAGCGTGACCGCCGCGCCCTCGACGGGCCGGCCGTCCTCGTCGCGGACGAAGCCGTGGACGGCGGAGGCCGGGCCGTCCGGGGTCGCCGCCACCGCGGCGGGCTCGTCCTCCTTGGGCTCCACCGCGAGATGCGGCAGCCGCTTCTCCAGCCACCCCGGCAGCCACCAGTTGGAGTTCCCGAGCAGATGCATCGCGGCCGGCACCAGCGCCGTACGCAGGACGAACGCGTCCAGGGCCACCGCGGCCGCCAGCCCGACGCCCGCCATCGCCGCGCCCGAGTCGCCGCTCAGGACGAAGGCGAGGAAGACACACACCATGATCAGAGCCGCGCTGTTGATGACCCGGCTGGTCTCCGCCAGACCGACCCGCACCGCGCGCGCGTTGTCCTTGGTGTGGACCCACTCCTCGTGCATCCGGCTCACCAGGAACACCTGGTAGTCCATGGAGAGGCCGAAGAGCAGCGACAGCATGATGACCGGCAGGAAGGCGTTGATCGGGCCCTCCTTGCCGAGGCCCAGCATCTCCAGGCCCCAGCCCCACTGGAAGACCGCCACGAGGACACCGAAGGAAGCGGCCGCGGCGATCAGGTTCATCAGGGCGGCCGTCAGCGGGACGACCAGGGAGCGAAAGGCGACCAGCAGGAGCAGGAAGCCGAGGCCGATGATCGTCGCGATGAACAGCGGCAGGCGGTCGCCCGTGACCGACGCGAAGTCCTTGGAGACGGCGGTCACGCCGCCCACGTGGGCCTGGACGCCCGCCTGCGGGATCACGTCGTCCCGCAGGGTGTCGATCAGGTCGTCGGTCTCCTTGGACTGCGGTGACGTCGTCGGCACGACCTGGATCACCGTGACGCCCTTCGCGGGCGGCAGCGCCGCGACCCGGGCGACACCGGGGGCTGACTCGAGGCCCTTGACCAGCGCGGTCGTGTCCCCGCCGTCGGTGACCACCTGGAGCGGGCCGTTGAAGCCCGGGCCGAAGCCCTCGGCGAGCAGGTCGTAGGCCTTCCTGGTGGTCGTGGAGGCGTCGTCGTTGCCCTGGTCGGTCGCGCCGAGGCGGAGCGAGAGGACCGGAATGGCGAGGACGGCCATGACGACCAGGGCGAGCGCGGCGATCCTGCGGGGACGCTTCTGGACGTTCACCGACCAGCGGGCGGCGAGGCCGCTCGCCTTGTCCTGCTCGGGTCCGTTCGCCGCCAGCTTCCGGCGCTGGCGGCGACTGAGGACACGGGGGCCGAGCAGGCCGAGCAGGGCCGGCAGCAGCGTGGTGGCCGCCAGCACGCTCAGGACCACCGTCAGCGAGGTGCCGACGACCACGCCGTCCAGGAAGCGCAGCCGCGTCACGAGCATGCCGGCGAGCGCGATGCAGACCGTGCCGCCCGCGAACAGCACCGCGCGCCCTGAGGTGTTGAGGGCGGTGACCGCCGACTCCTCCGGGTCCATGCCCCGCAGGATGCCGCGCCGGTGCCGGGTGACGATGAACAGGGCGTAGTCGATGCCGACGCCGAGGCCGATCAGGGAGGCGAGCAGCGGGGCGATGTCCGGGATGTCGGTGGCGTGGCTGAGCAACTGGGTGGAGAACAGGCCCATGCCGACGCCGAACACGGCGATCGCGATCGGCAGCAGCATCGCGAAGAGCGACCCGAAGGCCAGGAACAGCACGACGGCCGCCGCGACGATGCCGACCATCTCCGACAGGCCCTGCGGCGGCTCCTGCACCCGCTGGATGGCCTGACCGCCCAACTCGACCTGGAGGCCGCCGCGTTCAGCCGCCTGCGCGGTGTCGACGACGTCCTGGACGAGTTCCTTGGGTACTTCGTTCGCGCGCTTGGCGAAGGTCACCTGCGCGTACGCGATCTCGCCGTCCTTGCTGATCTGCGCGGCCCCTTGAGTGGCGTAGGGGCTGGTCACCGCGCCGACGCCGGGCATCTTCGCGATCTTTTCGAGGGCCGGCTCGATCCGGTCCTGGACCGCCCGATCCCGCACCGAGCCCTCGTCGACCTTCCACACCACGGTGTCCGTGTCGCCCGAGGTGTTCGGGAAGGCCTTCTCCATCAGGTCGTACGCGCTCTTGGAGTCCGTGTCCGGGAGGGAGAAGACGTTCGCGTAGTTCGTGCCCGCCGTCGAGGCCGAGAAGCCCAGACCGATCAACGCCCCCACCCACAAGAACAGGACCACCAGCCGATGCCGATAGCACCACCGTGCCAATGCCGCCACGCTCAACACTCCCCAGTCGGTTGTCGGTCGGTCCCCCAGGTCCTGGGCAACAAGACTGGCGGCGCCGCACGCGCGGGGGACACCGAAGCCCATCGACTCTCAAGGAACTCCAAAGCACCGAACCCGCCCGGCTGTCAGTGGGGCCGCCGATACTGGGGGCATGACGACTCCAGGCACCGTGCTGGTCGTGGAGGACGAGGAGAGCATCGCGGACGTCCTCGCCATCGCGCTGCGCTACCACCGGTTCGAGGTGATGGTCGCGGGCACCGTCCGTGAGGCCCTGGCGCTCGCCGAGCGCACCCGGCCCGACGCGGCGCTGCTCGACGTGATGCTGCCCGACGGCGACGGCCGCGCCCTCGGCAGGCAGCTGCGCGCCGAGCGGCCCGACCTGGCGCTGGTGTTCCTCACCGCCCGCGACTCGCCCGCCGAGGTCGTCGGCGCCCTCGGCTTCGGCGACGACTACATCACCAAGCCGTTCAACATCGACGAGGTCGTCGCCCGGATCACCGCCGTCCTGCGCCGCACCCGTTCCGCCGACGTGCTGCCGCAGCGCCCCCTGCTGCGCTACGGCGACCTGGAGCTGGACGAGACGACGTACTCGGTGCACCGCGCGGGCCGCTCGGTCGAGCTCACCCCCACCGAGTACGCGCTGCTGCGCTTCCTGGTGCGCAACGGCGGCCGGATCGTCCCCAAGGAGCAACTCCTGCGCCATGTCTGGCAGTACGAGCACACCCCGTCCGACTCGACCGTCGTGGAGACCTACATCAGCTATCTGCGGCGCAAGCTGGACGCCCTGGGACCGCCGGTGATCACCACGCGGCGCGGCGTCGGGTACGGGCTGGCATGAGGCTGCGCAAGCTCGGCTGCAAGCGCGGCATCCACTCGCTGCGCGCGAAGCTGACGCTGGCGAACGTGGCGCTGCTCGCGCTCGGCATCGTCGCGGCGACCGCGGTGAGCGTGATGGGCATGCGGTACTACCTGCTCGACCAGATCGACTCCGAGCTCGCCAAGTCGCGCGAGACGATGAGCAGTTCGCGCCTCACCCTGCAGATGATCGACGACCTGAGCACCTTGGCGATCGTCCGCGAGCGGTTCCTGCTCCAGGACGACGGGAAGGCGCGGCCGGACCAGATCCTCAGCGTCGTCGACACGCGCGGCGACGCCATCGCCTTGGGCGACTTCACCCCGAGCGCCCTCCAGAGGGACCTCGCGGCCGCGGTGGACGACCCGCGCGCGCTGGCCGCCGACCCCGAGCCGCACGACATCCAGGTGCGCGGGGATTCCTACCGGGCCACCGCGACCCGCCTCACCGACGGCAAGTACATCCTGTTCGCCACCTCCACCGAGGCCGTCCACAAGGGCATCGGCAAGGCCGTCCGGCTCGACCTCGCCATCGGCAGCCTGCTGCTGGCGCTGCTGGCCGTGGTGACCATGCTCAGTGTGCGGCGCCGGATGCGGCCGCTGGAGGACATGGTGGAGACGTCGTCGGCGATCGCCGAGGGCGACCTGACCCGGCGCGTCCCCTCCAGCCGGGAGACCACCCTGGAGGTCGAGCAGCTGCGCACCGCCCTCAACTCCATGCTCCACCAGGTGGAGTCGGCGTACCGCACGCGCGAGCGGAGCGCCGGCCAGCTGCGCCGCTTCGTCGCCGACGCCTCGCACGAACTGCGCACACCGCTGTCCGCGATACGCGGCTATCTCCAGCTGTACGACCAGGGGATGCTCCAGGACCCCGACGAACGCAAGCGCGCCTGGGGGCGGGTGATGGCCGAGGCCGACCGGATGGGGCGCCTGGTGGACGAACTGCTCACGCTGGCCCGCCTCGACCAGCAGCCCGAGCTGCGCTTCCGCAACGTCGACCTGACCCGGCTGGTGCGGGACGCGGCCGAGGACCTGCGGGTGCAGCAGCCGGGGCGGCCGATCAGCGTCGACGCCGACGGGGCGCTGCTGGTGCACGCCGACGAGGCCGGGCTCCGGCAGGTCCTGGGCAACCTGGTGGGCAACGTCCGCACGCACACCCCGGCCGAGGTGCCGGTGCGGCTGGGGGTGGAGCGGGCCCACGGGGCCGTACGGCTGTGTGTCGCCGACGACGGCCCTGGGCTCGCCGAGGAGGACGCCGCTCGCGTCTTCGACCGGTTCTTCCGGGCCGGCGGGGGCGCGGGCAGCGGGCTCGGGCTGGCGATCGTGCAGGGGGTCGTACAGGCGCACGGCGGCCGGGTGACGGTGCAGACGGCGCCGGGCGAGGGGCTGGCGGTGACGGTGATGCTGCCGTCGCGGACGTAGGCGCCGCGCGCGTGTGTGTCGTTGGTGCCTCGCGCGTGTGCGTCGTAGGCGTCCCGCGCGCGTATGCCTATGCGTGGGCCAGTACCAGGGCCCACACCGTCTTGCCGTGCCGTCCCCGGCTCCACACGCCCCACGCGGCGGCGACGTTCTCCACCAGGTGCAGTCCGCGTCCGGACTCCTCCCCCTCCCCCACCAGCCGCAGCCGCGGCTCCAGTTGGCCCTCGTCGGAGACCTCTATGAGGCAGGAGCCGTCGGCGAGGGCGGTCACCGCGACCTCGAACTCGCGCTCCAGGAGCGGCCCGTGGCGTACGACGTTGGTGGCCAGCTCGGACACCAGCAGCACCGCGTCCGCCAGCGCCGGGTCGTCATGGCCGTGCCCCCAGTCGGCCAGATGGTCCCGTACCCGGCGCCGCGCCAGACCGACGGAAGCCGGATGCCGGGGCAGCCGGAAGGAGTTGCGTCTCAACACGTCTGCTCCTCACCCCACGCACACCTCCGTCACATGGTGCTGCGTCGGGCCCCCGCCCCGCGCCGATCGGGCGCATGTCCATGCCGCGAGTTCGCGTCAGATCCAGTTGAGGCGCCAGAGCCGGAAGACACCGGTGCCGTCCGAGAGGTACTGGCCACCGCCGACGTCCTCGCTGCTGACGACGTACTCCTTGGCCTGCCAGAGCGGGATGACCGGCACGTCGCGCGCGATGGCGTCCTGCATGGACCGGAAGTCCTCCGCGGCGTCGGCGCGGTCGGCGTACTGCTGGCTGGCCTGGATCAGCTTGTCGACCTCGCCGCTGCTGTAGCCGGTGTTCATGGTGCCGTCGGTGCCGACGAGCGGCCCGCCGTAGGTGTCCGGGTCGGGGAAGTCGGCGACCCAGCCGACCGCGTAGGCGTCGAGCTTGCCGGTGGCCCACGCCTTCTGGAAGGCGGTCCATTCGTACGGCTTGAGCGTCACCTGGAACAGCCCGCCCGCCTCCAGCTGCTTCTTGAGCTCGGCGGCCTCCTTGTCGGCGGCGCCGCGGCCGGTGGCGTACCCGTAGGTGAACTTCACCGGCAGCGTCACGCCTGCCTCGGTGAGCAGGGCCTTGGCCTTGGCGGTGCTCTGCTTGGCGTAGGCGTCGAAGAACGCCGTGGTGTGGCCGGTGATGCCCGCCGGGATCAGCGAGTAGAGGGGGTCGACGGTCCCCTCGTAGACCGTCGCGGCCAGCCGCTCGCGGTCGATCATCCAGGCCATCGCCTGCCGGACCTTGGTGTCGTGCAGCGGCGAGGAGGAGCGGGTGTTGAGGTAGAGGTTGCGGACCTCGGAGCTGTCGGCCTCGGAGACGCGCATCGAGGGGTCGCTGGGGTTCAGCCGGGCGAGCACCTCGGGCGGCAGCTGTCGGGTGGCGACGTCGATCTGCCGGGCCTTCCAGGCCGCGTTCAGCTTGTCGGCGTCCTTGTAGTAGAGCAGTTCGACCGGGCGCCCGGAGTCCTTCACAGCGCCCTTGTAGCGGCTGCTGGGATCGAGGGTGACCTTCTTGTCCTTCGTATACGACTGCAACTCGTACGGGCCGGTGCCGTCCACGCCGTTGTCCTTGCGCAGGCCGTCCGCCGGGTACTTGTCGCGGTCGACGATCGAACCGGCTCCGGTGGCGACCTTGAACGGGAAGGTGGCGTCCGGGGAGGAGAGGTGGAAGGTGACCGTCAGACCCTGGGCCGTCACCGACTTGAGGGTGTCGAGCAGGGAGACCGGGCCGACGTCCGACTTGATCTTCTTGACCCGGTCGAAGGAGTACTTGACGTCCTCGGCGGTCATCGCGCGCCCGCTCGGGAACTCGAGGTCCTTCCGCAGCCGGCAGCGGTAGGTCTTGAGGCCGCCGCCCACGAAGTCACAGCTCTCCGCCGCGTCGGGCACCGGTGTGGCGCCGCCCGGCTCGAAGGTCAGCAGCGACTGGAAGACATTGCTGAACAAGGCCCAGGAACCGGCGTCATAGGCGCCGGCCGGATCGAGGGACGTGACGACGTCCGTCGTACCGACCTTGATCGTCTTGCCTGTGTCCTCCTGCGACGGCATCAGCTGCCAGCCGCCCACTCCCACGGCCGCCAGCACGAGCAGCGTCGCGAGAATCCGTATGCGAACCGATCGCATCGGTTTCCTTCCCCGGGCCCCTGACGGCCCCCAGCACATATGCCACTCCCCTAGCGGCGCGGCTCACCTAATCACACGGGTTTCTCCGGGGGAAGAGGGATCTTGGGAGTTGAGAAAGTCATTGCCGCAAGGTGTTACCGAAGAGTTTCACAGGGCCCGCACAGAGTCCGCCGCGAAAAGTTTCAAGCCGGCTGTGGGAGACGGCTCTACGCCTGACGGGACGCCAGCTCGATGACCGTGATGTCCGAGGGCGCGCCCACGCGCGTGGGCGGCCCCCAGGCGCCCGCGCCGCGGCTGACGTAGAGCTGGGTGCCGCCATAGCGCTCCAGGCCCGCGACGGTCGGGTTGGCGGCTTCGGCGATGAGGTTGCCGGGCCAGAGCTGACCGCCATGGGTGTGGCCGGAGAGCTGGAGGTCGACGCCGTGCTCGACGGCGTCGTGGATCTGCACGGGCTGGTGGGCGAGGAGCACGCACGCGCGCGTGGTGTCACGGTCGCCGAGCGCCTTGCCGAAGTCGGGGCCCTGGCCCTCGCTCTCCCCGGCGATGTCGTTGACGCCCGCAAGGTCGAAATGGCGCAGCTCCGTACGGGCGTTCTCCAAGGGGAGCAGGCCGAGCCGGCGCACCTCCTCCACCCACTGCGCGGCGCCGGAGAAGTACTCGTGGTTGCCGGTGACGAAATAGGCGGGCGCCTTGAGCTGCGACAGCGGGGCGGCGGCCGGGCCGAGGTCCTTCACGCTGCCGTCCACCAGGTCGCCGACGACCGCGACCAGGTCGGGCTGCGTGGAGTTGATCGTGTCGACGACCTTCTGCGCGAAGCCACGGCCCAGTACGGGGCCGAGGTGGATGTCGCTGACCACCGCGATCCTGAAGCCGTGCGCCGCGCGCGGCAGTTTGGCCAGCGGCACGGTGACCCGCTTCACCCGCGGCCCGCGCAGCACGCCGTACGTGCCGTAGCCGACGGTCCCGACCGCGGCCGCGGCGGCCGCTCCGCCGACCACGCGGGAGACGAACAGGCGCCGGGAGGGGGCGGCGAGGAGACGGGGGGACGCGGGCTCGGCGGGTTCCTCCGGTGCGGGTCCCGCCGGTACGGGCTCCGGTTGCGGTACTGCGACGGCCGCGACGGGCGCGTTCCGCCGGTCCCGTCGCTCCAGGAAACGGCGCAGCAGAGGTCGTACGACCTCACCCGCCACCACGCCCAGCAGCAGGTAGATCGACAGCGCCAGCCACAGGAAACCGGGCCACGCCAGCGTCTGCTGGAGCCAGAAGGGCGCTCCGGTGCGCTCGCCCACGAGGGCGCCGATCGCCAGCAGCCAGCCGCCGGCGACGACCACCGCACCGACCCGCCGGCCCCAGCCCGGGCCGCTCGTCGTGTCGCGGAACAGACGGCGCCACAGGTACCAGTTGGCGGCCACCAGGACGGCCAGGGCCAGCACGGCGAAGACGATGACCACGGAGTCGTATCCCTTTGTTGTCGAGTGCGGGGAACGGGCCCGCTATGACGTCTGGCGCAAAGCGCGCACCCCGCGCAACCCGATGAGGCCGACGACCGTCCCCAATACGAAGGAAACGATGGCGAGCGTCAGGTGCACCCAGAAGTACGCGGTCGGGTCGCCCGCGTCGTCGAACGCGAGTCCGCTGCCGTCCTTGACGAGATTCTTGACGAAAGTGATCCAGATGACCCAGCTCCACACCCCGAAGGCGAGCAGGAACCAGGAGACGGGGCGGCTGAGCTTCATGCGTCCAGTATCTCCGCCGGGTGTCTGGTTCCTCCGCCGGGGTGGGGAGGGCAGTGGGACTTCACGGGCGGTGGCATGTACGTTTCCGACCGTGTCCGCACCAAAGAAGACCACCAGGCGATCCCTGCTGGTCGCTTCCGCCACCCTGACGTCCCTCGCGCTGACCGCGGGCCCCGTGCTCGCCGCGCCCAGCCCCTCGACGTCTCCCTCGGCCACCCCGCCCGCGAAGATGTCGACGGTCGGCGGCGCCCGGCTCGGGCAGGCCGGCACCCAGGTCGACCTGGCGAGCGGGGTGCCGGTGCTGCCCAAGGGCCTCACCGCGCGGTCGTGGATCGTCTCCGACGCCGAGTCCGGCGAGGTGCTCGCCGCGCACAACGCGCACTGGCGGCTGGCCCCGGCGAGCACCCTGAAGATGCTGTTCGCCGACACCGTCCTGCCGAAGTTCCCCAGCACCACCGAGCACAAGGTCGTCCCCTCCGACCTCGCCGGCATGGGCGTCGGCTCCAGCATGGTCGGCATAAAAGAGGGCGAGAAGTACACCGTCCACGACCTGTGGCTCGGTGTCTTCCTGCGCTCCGGCAACGACGCCGTGCACGTGCTGTCCGCGATGAACGGCGGCGTGAAACACACGGTCGCGGAGATGAACGAGCACGCCGAGGAGCTCCAGGCCCTCGACACCCACGTGGTCAGCCCCGACGGCTACGACGCCGAGGGCCAGGTGTCGAGCGCGTACGACCTGACGCTGTTCGCCCGCTCCGGGCTGCAGAAGAAGGACTTCCGCGAGTACTGCTCGACGGTCACCGCGAAGTTCCCGGGCGAGACGAAGAAGAACAAGAAGGGCAAGAAGGTCCGCGAGTCCTTCGAGATCCAGAACACCAACCGGCTGCTGTCCGGTACTGACTCCGACGTCGACGTCTATCCGGGCATCGCGGGCGTCAAGAACGGCAACACCACCAACGCGGGCGCCACCTTCACCGGCGTCGCCGAACGGGGCGGCAAGGTGCTGCTCGTCACCGTCATGAACCCGGCGAAGAACGAGCACGACGAGGTCTACAAGGAGACCGCGAAGCTCTTCGACTGGGGCTTCAAGGCCGCCGGCAAGGTCGCCCCGGTGGGTGAGCTGGTCCCGCCGAAGAGCGCCGCGCAGCCGAGCGCCCAGCCGGGTGCCACGGCCTCCGGCGAGGCGGGCGGCGCGGTCGGTGGCGGCGGGTCCTCCGCCAAGCCGGTGGCGAGCGCCACGACGGCCTCCGGCTCCGGCGGCATGGGCATCGCCCTCGCCGTCACCGGCGGGGTGCTGGCGCTGCTGGCGGCGGGCGCGTTCCTGGTCAACCGCCGGTGGCCGCTGCCGGATCTCGTACGTCGTCGTCGCTGACCTCGGGCAGTTCGTCCGCCGCGCTCTGCGTCGCCGTCCAGGCGGCGCAGAACAGGACGAGTTTCGACGTGAAGTTGATCCACAGCAGCAGGGCGACGGGGACGCCGAAGGCGCCGTACATGCTCTTCGTGGCCACGCCCTGCATATAGCCGCTCAGCAGCAGCTTCAGCAGCTCGAAGCCGACCGCGCCGATCAGCGCCGCCACCAGCAGCCGGCGGCGGGTCGGTTCGACGCCCGGCAGCAGGGTGAGGACGTACAGCAGCAGCAGGAAGTCGGCCAGCACGGCGATCAGGAACGCGGCGATCCGCAGCAGCACGGCGCCCCAGCCCTCCCGGTCGATGCCGATCTGGTCGCTGATCCAGCCGACCAGGGCGGAGCCGACGGCGGACGCGGCGATCGTGACCAGGAGCGCGCCGCCGAGGCCGACGAGGATGCCGGTGTCCTTGGCCTTGCTCAGGAGCGGGTTCACCTCCTCGTCGGGCAGCTCCCACACCGCGCGCAGGCACTCACGCATCGAGCCGACCCAGCCGATGCCGGTGAACAGCAGCACGGCTCCGGCGATGAGACCGATGGCGCCGGCGTTCTCGACCAGGCCGTCGATGTTCAGCTGGTCGGAGATGCCGGGCACCTGGTCGGCGATCTTGTTCTGCAGCTCGTCCTGCTGCGACTGGCTGAGGGTCGCGGCGGCGATCGCGGCGGCCACGGTCAGCAGCGGGAACAGGGCGATGAAGCTGATGAACGTCATCGCGGCCGCCAGCCGCGTCCACTTCACCCGGTCCAGCCGCTCGTACGACCGCCACGCGTGCGTGGCCATCAGCCGGACGAACGCCGGCCCCACTACGGGGAGCTTCTTCAGCCAGTCCATGTCCGCCTCTGTGCTCGGTGACCCAGGTATGCCCACGTCCTGAAGACCCATGTACGAGTACCCCAAAAGCGCAGGACAGTGGCGGGCGCCATGCCGGTCCGGTCCGGCGGGCCGAGTGGTTCACCAATGGGCCGGGTGATCTACCAATGGGCCGGGTGATCTACCAATGGGCCACCGCCAGACCGTACATCCCCAGCCACACCAGGCCGATGACGGCGAGGGCGCGGTCGCCGAGGACGACTTCCTCGGGCTCTCCGGCGGTGCCACGGTCGGCGAAGACGGCGTACCGCAGGACCGCGAGGATGAACGCCACGACGGACAGCTGACGCCAGGGCAGCAGGCCGGTGGCTGTCGGCGCGGCATGCGTGCCGCCGCCCTCCAGGGCCCACAGGCAGTACCCGAGGACGGCGACCCCGGCCGCGAGCTGCCAGACGAAGCGCAGATAGCCGGTCGTGTACTCGGTGAGCAACGCGCGCGTGGCGCCCGCCGTGCCTTCCATCTGCACGGCCTCGGAGTAGCGCTTGGCCGCCACCATGAACAGCGCCCCGAATCCGGTCGTGATCAGGAACCAGCGTGACAGCGGAATCCCGAGGGCGAGCCCGCCGACCATCGCCCGCATCAGGAACCCGGTCGTGACGACGACGAGGTCGACGACCAGGACGTGCTTGAGGCTGACGCAGTAGGCCAGTTGCATGCCGACGTAGGCGGCGAGCAGGGCCGGGACGAGGGGCGGGGTGAGCCAGCCGGCGAGGCCGAGCGCCAGGACGGCGAGGACGCCTCCGACGCCGTACGCGACGGGTACGGGGACCTGTCCGGCGGCGACCGGGCGGTGGCGCTTGGTGGGGTGGGCGCGGTCGGCGTCGGCGTCGCGCGCGTCGTTGATCAGGTAGACGGCGGCGGCGCACGCCGTGAACAGCGCGAAGACCAGCGCGAGTCGGGTGAGCGCGTGCCGGGTGAAGAGCTGGCCCGCGGCCGCAGGGGCGGCGACGACGAGGAGGTTCTTGACCCACTGCTTGGGGCGGGCGGTCTTGAGGAGGCCGTGGAGGACGGAGTGGGGGCGGGGGTGGGGTGGTGCGGGGTGCCTTGGGGGCGTGCGTTGGCCGAGGAGGGCGGGGGTGGTGGGGGTGGTGGGGGGCGCGCTGTCGGAGCGTGCGCCGCCGTCGGGGTGTACGCCGCCGTCGGGGTGTGCGCCGTCGTCGAGGTGTACGCCGCCGTCGGGGTGTGCGCCGTCGTCGAGGTGTACGCCGCCGTCGGGGTGTGCGCCGTCGGAGCGCCCGCTGTTGGGGCGCCCGTTGTTGGGGCGCCCGTTGTTGGGGCGCCCGTTGTTGGGGTGCGGCGCGGTCTCAGTCATGCGCGCCGCCTCGGATCCAGCGCGCTCCGAAACGCGCCGTGAGCGCCCCCAGCGCCGCGCCCGCCGCTACGTCGGAGGGGTAGTGGACGCCGACGACGAGGCGCGAGAGGCACATGGCGACGGCGAGGGGTGGGAGGAGGCGGGTGGCGCGCACGGCGCGCGCGGCGTGGGTGATGTACGTGCGGCGGGTGGGGCGCGTGGCAAGGGTGACCGGCGTGAGGTCGTGTCCAAGGCGCGTGTCGGTCGAAAGGCGCCCCCTGCTCACCCCGCACGCCCCCAGCGCCCCGAACGCCACCGCGGCCGCCGCGGCGGAGGTCGCGTGCGAGCTGGGGAAGGAGTAGCGGCCGGCGGTGCGCACGAGGGGTTCGACGTGCGCGGGGCGTGGGCGTCGCACCACCCTCTTCACGCCCATACTGACGGCGTGCGCGCCCGCGGTGAGCGCCGTCCCGCGCAACCAGGCGCCGCGTCGCGCGCCGTCCACGGCGGCTCCCGCGAGGCCCGCCGCGAGCCACAGCGCCCCGTGCTCGCCGGCCCAGGACAGGGCGCGCGCGGCGGCACCGACGCGCGGGTCGGCACCGTACGCCCGGAACACCGAAAGGATTCGGCGTTCCATGCCATGGCGCACGACGAGGACACCGGTGTCGTCGAGGCCGCTCGGATCGTCGAATGGCTCCATGTGGACTCACTGTTCACGCCGACACGGCCCGAACTCCGACAATATTGAGCGACATCCCATTAATCACCCATTTCGGGGAGAGGATGAATGTCCGGGGATGTTTGAAAACAAATCGCCTCCTTAAGGGCGATACGGTCGCCGACATGTCTGCCGAGACCGTTTCCGTCACGGGTTGGGGCCGTACGGCGCCCACCGCGGCCCGTCTGATCCGCCCACGGACGTACGAGGAGGCCGTGGCGGCCGTCCGGGACTGCGGGGCCCGCGGCGGCATCCCCCGGGGCCTGGGACGGGCGTACGGCGACGCGGCGCAGAACGCGGGCGGTGCGGTCCTCGACATGACGGCCCTGGACCGCGTCCACGTCATCGACGCCGCCGGCGGCATCGTGCTGTGCGACGCGGGTGTCTCCCTGCACCGGCTGATGCGGGTCCTGCTGCCGCTCGGCTGGTTCGTCCCGGTGACCCCCGGCACCCGCCACGTCACGGTCGGCGGCGCGATCGGCGCCGACATCCACGGCAAGAACCACCACGTCTCCGGCTCCTTCTCGCGACACGTGCTGTCCTTCGAACTCCTCACCGCCGACGGCGAGATCCGCGCGGTGAGCCGTGGCACGCCCCTGTTCGACGCGACCACCGGCGGCATGGGGCTGACCGGCGTGATCCTGACCGCGACGGTCCAGCTCCAGCCGGTGAAGACCTCGCTGATGTCGGTCGACACCGAACGCGCGCGTGACCTCGACGACCTGATGGCGCGGCTGTCCGCCACCGACGACCACTACCGCTACTCGGTCGCGTGGGTCGACCTGCTGGCGCGCGGCGCGGCGACCGGCCGCGCGGTGCTCACACGCGGCGAGCACGCTCCTCTCGACGCGCTGGGCACGCGCGCGCGGAGGGACCCGCTGGCGTTCCGGCCCGCCCAGCTCCCGGCCCCGCCCGCCGTCCTCCCGGAGGGACTGCTGAACCGCCGCACCGTGGGCTGGTTCAACGAACTCTGGTACCGCACGGCTCCCCGCGCGCGCACCGGCCAACTGCAGAAGCTCTCGACGTTCTTCCACCCCTTGGACGGGGTCCCGCACTGGAACCGCGTCTACGGCCGGGGCGGTTTCGTGCAGTACCAGTTCGTCGTGCCGTACGGCCGGGAGGACGTCCTGCGCCGGGTCGTGCACCGCCTCTCGGAGCGCCGCTGCCCTTCCTTCCTGGCCGTCCTCAAGCGTTTCGGGGACGCCGACCCGGGCTGGCTCTCCTTCCCGCTGCCGGGCTGGACGCTGGCCCTGGACATCCCGGCGGGCCTGCCCGGCCTCGGCGCCCTCCTCGACGGACTGGACGACGAGGTGGCCGCGGCCGGGGGGCGCGTCTACCTCGCCAAGGACTCCCGGCTGCGCCCCGAACTCCTTGCCGCGATGTATCCGCGTCTCGACGACTTCCGCGCGCTGCGCGCGGAGTTGGACCCGCGCGGGGCCTTCGTCTCGGACCTGTCCCGCCGCCTCGACCTCTAGAGCCCGACCAGAGCCCGACCAGAGCCCGATCAGAGCCCCGATCCCCGGAGCCTCTGGCTCGACCCATAGGAGCTGCTTGCCGTGAAGGACGCCTTCGGTCTCCCCCAGTCCCTGCTCGTCCTCGGCGGGACGTCAGAGATCGCGCTGGCCACCGCCCGCCGCCTCGTCGCCCGCCGCACCCGCACGGTGTGGCTCGCGGGACGCCCCTCGTCCGCGCTGGAACAGTCCGCGGCCGACCTGCGCGCCCTGGGAGCCGACGTGCGCACCGTCGCCTTCGACGCGCTCGCCACCGAGTCCCACGAGACCGTGCTCGGCAAGGTCTTCGCCGAGGGCGACATCGACATGGTGCTGCTCGCCTTCGGGGTCCTCGGCAACCAGGCCCACGACGAGCGCGAACCGCTCGACGCGGTGCGGGTCGCGCAGACCAACTACACGGGCGCGGTGTCGGCGGGCCTGGTCTCCGCGCGCGCGTTGCAGGCGCAGGGCCACGGCTCCCTGGTGGTCCTCTCCTCGGTCGCCGGTGAGCGCGCGCGCCGCTCCAACTTCATCTACGGCTCCAGCAAGGCCGGCCTCGACGCCTTCGCCCAGGGCCTGGGCGACGCCCTGCACGGCACCGGCGTTCACGTGATGGTCGTACGCCCCGGGTTCGTGCGGACGAAGATGACCGCCGGCCTGCCGGAGGCGCCGCTCGCGACGACGCCCGAGGAGGTCGCGACGGCCGTGGAACTGGGGCTCAGGCGGCGTTCGGAGACGGTGTGGGTGCCCGGGGTGCTGCGCTGGGTGATGTCGGCCCTGCGGCACGTACCGCGCGAGGCGTTCCGGCGGTTGCCGATCTAGGCCCTGTCGCCCTACAAGGGCCCGGTCAGTGGGCGTTCGTGCCCTGTTCCACGGCGGCGGAAGAGCCCTGGGGCGGCACTGTGGCGGCCCCGCCGAAGGTGTACTCGCGCAGCTTGCGCCACACGCCGTCGGCGCCCTGCTCGTAGAGGGCGAAGCCGGTGCAGGGCCAGTGGGCCTCGTAGTCGGCGAGCTCCTCGTACGCGCGGTCCATGGCTTCTTCGTCGATGCCGTGGGCGACCGTGACGTGCGGGTGGTAGGGGAACTGGAGTTCGCGGGCGACGGGGCCGGAGGCGTCACGGACCTGCTTCTGGAGCCAGGTGCAGGCCTCGGCGCCCTCGGCGACCTGGACGTACACCACCGGTGACAGCGGCCGGAAGGTGCCGGTGCCGGACAGCCGCATCGGGAACGCGCGGCCTGCCGCGGCGACCTCGGTGAGGTGCGCCTCGATGGCGGGCAGCGCGCCGTCCTCGACCTCCGTCGGGGGCAGCAGGGTGACATGTGTGGGGATGCCGTGAGCCGCGGCGTCGCCGAAGCCCGCGCGCAGCTGTTGGAGCAGGCTGCCGTGAGGCTCCGGGACCGCGATCGACACGCCGATCGTTACGGTCCCCACGTCGTCTCCTGTCTTCCCTCTCGGGTGTCTGGGGTCTCCCCCTTGTCGGGTTCGTCCCGGCCGTCCGGCTATCGACTGTACGGCCACGCCTGTGTTGTGGGCAGGCGCAACCGTAGTGATGTGCAGCGCTCTGTCCAGTGGTACGTCTGTGCGTTCCTGTGCGGTGGTACGCGTGCGTGCTCGGCTCAATGCTTGGCGGGCAGGAATCCGACCCGGTCGTAGGCCTGGGCCAGCGTCTCCGCCGCGACGGCACGCGCCTTCTCCGCACCCTTGGCCAGGATCGAGTCCAGCGTCTCCGGGTCGTCCAGATACTGCTGCGTGCGCTCCCTGAACGGCGTCACGAACTCGACCATGACCTCGGCGAGGTCCGTCTTGAGCGCACCGTAGCCCTTGCCGTCGTACTTCTGCTCCAGTTCCGCGATTCCCGTGCCCGTGAGGGTCGAGTAGATGGTGAGCAGGTTGCTGACGCCGGGCTTGTTCTCGGCGTCGAAGCGGATGACGGTGTCTGTGTCGGTGACGGCGCTCTTGACCTTCTTGGCGGTGGTCTTCGGGTCGTCGAGGAGGTTGATGAGGCCCTTCGGCGTGGACGCCGACTTGCTCATCTTGATCGACGGGTCCTGAAGGTCGTAGATCTTCGCCGTCTCCTTGAGGATGTACGGCTTCGGAAGCGTGAAGGTGTCGCCGAAGCGGCCGTTGAAGCGCGTGGCGAGGTCACGGGTGAGCTCGATGTGCTGGCGCTGGTCCTCGCCGACGGGGACCTCGTTGGCCTGGTACAGCAGGATGTCCGCGACCTGGAGGATCGGGTACGTGAAGAGGCCGACGCTGGCGCGGTCGGCGCCCTGCTTGGCGGACTTGTCCTTGAACTGGGTCATGCGGGAGGCCTCGCCGAAGCCGGTGAGGCAGTTGAAGACCCAGGCGAGCTGCGCGTGCTCGGGGACATGGCTCTGGACGAAGAGCGTGCAGCGCTCCGGGTCGAGGCCGGCCGCGAGGAGCTGGGCGGCGGCCAGACGCGTGTTGGCACGCAGGTCGGCCGGGTCCTGCGGAAGCGTGATCGCGTGCAGGTCGACGACCATGTAGAACGCGTCGTGGGACTCCTGCAGGGCCACCCACTGACGGACGGCGCCGAGGTAGTTGCCGAGGTGGAACGAGCCTGCGGTGGGCTGGATTCCGGAGAGCACGCGGGGACTGTCAGAGGCCATGTTCATCATTCTCTCAGGTCGACCGCCCCGATCCCGAACTGGTCGGAAACAGATGGGAACCGATCCGTCTCCCGCGGTGTAACAAAGGCGTGAGAACGCGGGAGGGGGGCCGCATCGTCGATGAGGCCGCGGTGATCGCACGCGTACGCGCCGGGCAGCCGGAGGCGTATGCGGAGCTGGTGCGCGCCCACACGGGCATCGCGCTCCGGGCGGCCGCGGCACTCGGGGCGGGTGCGGACGCGGAGGACGTGGTGCAGCAGGCCTTCGTCAAGGCGTACTGCGCGCTGGGCAGGTTCAAGGACGGCGCGTCGTTCCGGCCGTGGCTGCTGTCGATCGTCGCCAATGAGACGAGGAACACAGTGCGGACGGCGGCCCGGCAGCGCACGCTCGCCGGCCGGGAGGCGGCCTTCGTGGAGGCGGAGCCGCTGATACCGGAATCGGCGGACCCCGCGGCGCGCGCCCTGGCGACAGAGCGTCGCGCCGCGCTCCAGTCCGCCCTGGAGAAGCTGAGCGAGGAGCATCGCCTGGTCGTTACGTACCGCTATCTGCTGGACATGGACGAGTCCGAGACGGCCCAGGCCCTGGGCTGGCCCCGGGGGACGGTGAAGTCCCGGCTCAACCGCGCGCTGCGGAAACTGGGCCGACTGCTGCCGGACGCCGAGCTCCGGGAAGGGGGTGATGAGCGTGGGTGAGGGACGGAAGGGCTACGGCGGTGAGGGCGGCCGTGGTCCCGGGGGCGCCGGTGGCCGGGGGCCGCGTGGGCGTGGCCGCGGTAGGGAGCGCGAGGTGCACCCTTCCCGGCTGCCGGAGGAGTTGCGGGCGCTCGGGCGGTCGCTGGAAGCTGCCGACGGGGCGGAGGGTTCCCTCGGTTCCGAGACGATGGTCGAGCGGGTGCTGGGTCAGATACTGGCCGAGCAGTTGCCGGCCCCGGCGCCCGAGCCTCGCGGCCCCCGGGAGCGACTGCGGGCCGTCCGGCACTGGACGCGGGTGCGGTGGCGCTCGCTGACCGCGACGCTGTGCGGCGTGCTCGCGGTGCTCGCGCTCACCCCGCCCGTGCGGGCCGCGGTCTACGACTGGTTCGACTTCGGGGGGGTCGAGGTGCGCTACGACCCGTCGGCGCGCCCCTCCCCCGGGGCCGAGGTGCCCGGCTGCGGTCGGTCGGTGCCGTGGGCGCAGGCCGTGCGGCGGGCCGGGTTCGAGCCGCTGGTGCCGGACGCGCTTGGCGCCCCGGACGCCGTGTCGGTGGCGGGTGGGCCGCAGGGACGGTTCGTGGTCAGTCTCTGCTGGCGCGAGAGCGGAGGGACGGTTCGGGTCGACGAGTTCGCGGCGGGGCTGGATCTGACCTTCGCGAAGACCGGGCGCGAGAAGCCGGAGTGGATCTCGCTGGGCGGCTCCGCAGTCGCCGGTTCGCATGACACGGCGCTGTGGTTCCCCCGTCCCCACCTGCTGAGCTTCTGGCTGCTGGACGCGGACGGGGGCCGCTACACGCGGGAGGAGCGGACCGCCGGGCCGACCTTGCTGTGGAGCCGTCCGGCGGGCTCGGCGGAGGTGACGCTGCGGCTGGAGGGGGTGGCGTCGAAGGCCCGGGCGCTGGACATCGCGAAGTCGGTGAGGAGCCCGGTCGCGGAGTCTTCGGGGACTTCCTCGGATTGATGCGAGCGGGGTGGGAACCTCGGCGGGCCGAGCGGTGTACCAGAAGTGACACACGGCTCGCGGGAACGGGCGGGCCGTCCGGCATCGGCAGGTTGGGGGCTCGGGATGCACAGGCAGGGAAGCGATCGGCGGGGTGGCTGTCGTCGGCTGACGGCGGTGGCAGGGGTGTCGGCGGCGGCTCTCGGGCTCGCCCTCGGGAGTGCGGGACCGGCGGCGGCCGGCGGTCCGACCAGTGTGCTGATCGTCTCGCCGGAGAGCGCGGAGACGGCATCGCTGTACTACTCCGACCGGGAGTACGGCACGCTGGAGCGGCTGCTGGGAGAGCCGGGCGCGGGCTCGGCGGACAAGCCGCCCGAGGCCGACCTGATGGCCGGCCCGCAGATCAACGTGACATGGATGGTGCACGACGTGTCGCCGTGGCGGGTCGACCGGGTCTACCCGGTGGCGGACTCGCAGGCGGTCTGGATCCACACGGCGGCGAACGTGGACGAGTCGACGAACGGCACCTGGCACCGCGCCCAGCAGCCCAAGGTGCTCCGCGACCTCCTGAAGGACCTGGGCATGATGGGCAAGGCTTTCTACGGCGACTCCGCCGTTGAGTACCCGCCGCCCTGGGACCAGTCCGGCATGGACGCGGCAGCGACGCCGAGCCCGGATCCGACGCTCGCCGCAGCCGCTGCGCGATCGTCACGGCCGGGTGACGCCACCGACTGGTGGTGGGCCCTGCCAGGGCTCGCGGTCGGGGCGGGCGGGACGCTGCTGATACGCCGCGCGGCGGCCCGGCAGAAGGCCGGACCGCCGCGGGAGGAACCACGTCAGGAGCTCATCGATCTGTGATCGACCTCTGAGCGGCTTCTGATCGACTTCTGATCGCTCGACGATCTTCGTGAGTCGCCGTTCCTTGACAACTCAACAGGGCGTTTGTCAGCCCAGGTCGATCTCCGGGTACAGCGGGAAGCCCGCCACCAGGTCGGTCGCGCGGTGCGAGATCTCGTCGGCGACCTTGGCGTCCAGGACGTGCGCGGCCTTGGAGGGCGCGCCCGACTTGGTGGTGCCCGGCTCGGTGGCGGTGAGGACGCGGTCGATGAGACCGGCGACCTCGTCCATCTCGGCGGTGCCCAGGCCGCGGGTGGTCAGGGCGGGGGTGCCGATGCGGATGCCGGAGGTGTACCAGGCGCCGTTGGGGTCGGAGGGGATCGCGTTGCGGTTGGTGACGATGCCGGAGTCGAGGAGCGCGGCCTCGGCCTGGCGGCCGGTGAGGCCGTAGGAGGTGGCGACGTCGATCAGGTTGAGGTGGTTGTCGGTGCCGCCGGTCACCAGGGTCGCGCCGCGGCGCATCAGGCCTTCCGCGAGGGCCCGGGAGTTGTCGACGATGCGCTGGGCGTAGTCCTGGAAGGCGGGCTGTCGGGCCTCCGCCAGCGCGACCGCCTTCGCGGCCATGACGTGCGGGAGCGGGCCGCCGAGGACCATCGGGCAGCCGCGGTCGACCTGGTCCTTGAGGGAGTCGTCGCACAGGACCATGCCGCCGCGCGGGCCGCGCAGGGACTTGTGGGTGGTGGTGGTGACGATCTGGGCGTGCGGGACCGGGTCGAAGTCGCCGGTCAGCACCTTGCCCGCGACTAGACCGGCGAAGTGCGCCATGTCCACCATCAGGGTCGCCCCGACCTCGTCGGCGATCTCGCGCATGATGCGGAAGTTCACCAGCCGGGGGTAGGCGGAGTAGCCGGCGACGATGATGAGCGGCTTGAAGTCACGGGCGGACGCCCGCAGCGCCTCGTAGTCGATCAGGCCGGTCGCCGGGTCGGTGCCGTAGGAGCGCTGGTCGAACATCTTGCCGGAGATGTTGGGGCGGAAGCCGTGGGTGAGGTGGCCGCCGGCGTCCAGGGACATGCCGAGCATGCGCTGGTTGCCGAAGGCCTGGCGGAGCTCCGCCCAGTCGGCGTCGGTGAGGTCGTTGACCTGGCGGGCGCCGGTCTTCTCCAGGAACGGGACCTCGACGCGGTCGGCGAGGACGGACCAGAAGGCGACGAGGTTGGCGTCGATGCCGGAGTGCGGCTGGACGTAGGCGTGGCGGGCGCCGAAGAGTTCCTTGGCGTGCTCGGCGGCGAGGGACTCGACGGTGTCGACGTTGCGACAGCCGGCGTAGAAGCGGCGGCCGATGGTGCCCTCGGCGTACTTGTCGCTGAACCAGTTGCCCATGGCCAGGAGGGTGGCCGGGGAGGCGTAGTTCTCGGAGGCGATCAGCTTGAGCATCTCGCGCTGGTCGTGGACCTCCTGGCCGATGGCGTCGGCGACGCGCGGCTCGACCGCGCGGATCACATCGAGGGCGGCGCGAAAGGCGGTGGACTCGCTGGACAGGGGCTGCTGCTCTGACATGTCGTCGGCCTCCGGATGGCGTGGCGGGTTGCGGTCACGATTCACGGTTCGGCCCAGGCGCACGGCACTCGGTCACTCACAGGCCGCTCCCCGATGGTCCGTCCCATCCCAGCGCGCCAGTCACGGCCCGCTGGTCAGCCTACCGGGCGCGTCGTACACCGGAGGTGCCGCGTCCACCATGCGAGCGACGATGGAAGGGGGCCGTCCTCACCCTTGGGAGTGCCCGTGAACGCCACGGAGAAGCTCATCGCCTCGGCCGAAGCCCACACCGCGCACACCTATCACCCGCTGCCCGTGGTCGTGGCCACGGCGGACGGGGCGTGGCTGACGGATGTGGAGGGGAGGCGGTATCTGGATCTGCTGGCCGGTTATTCGGCGCTCAACTTCGGCCATCGCAACCGGCGGCTCGTCGATGCGGCGAAGGCTCAGCTGGAGCGGGTGACGTTGACGAGCCGGGCCTTCCATCACGACCGGTTCGCCGCGTTCTGCTCCGAGCTGGCCGAGCTGTGCGGGATGGAGCTGGTGCTGCCGATGAACACCGGCGCGGAGGCGGTGGAGACGGCGGTGAAGACCGCTCGGAAGTGGGGGTACCGGGTCAAGGGCGTGCCCGCGGAGATGGCGAAGATCGTGGTGGCGGGGAACAACTTCCACGGCCGCACCACCACGCTGATCAGCTTCTCCACCGATCCCGAGGCGCGGGCGGACTACGGTCCGTACACTCCCGGCTTCGAGATCGTGCCGTTCGGTGATCTGACGGCGATGCGCGCGGCGGTCACGGAGAACACGGTGGCCGTGCTGCTGGAGCCGATCCAGGGCGAGGCGGGGGTCCTGGTTCCGCCGGCCGGCTACCTCCCCGCGGTCCGGGAGCTGACCCGCGAGCGGAACGTGCTGTTCGTCGCGGACGAGATCCAGTCGGGCCTGGGCCGGACCGGCCGGACGTTCGGCTGCGAGCACGAGAACGTGGTCCCGGACATGTACGTCCTCGGCAAGGCGCTGGGCGGCGGGGTCGTACCGGTCTCGGCGGTGGTGTCGAGCGCGGAGGTCCTGGGGGTCTTCCGGCCCGGCGAACACGGTTCGACGTTCGGCGGCAACCCCCTGGCCTGCGCGGTCGCGCTGGAGGTGATCGCCATGCTGCGGACAGGCGAGTACCAGGCACGCGCCGCCGAACTGGGCGCCCATCTCCACCGCGAACTACGGGAGTTGACCGCCACCGGCGGCGCGACAGCGGTACGTGGCCGGGGCCTGTGGGCGGGTGTGGACATCGCCCCAGCCCACGGGACGGGCCGGGAGATCTCCGAGAAGCTGATGCACCGGGGCGTACTCGTCAAGGACACCCACGGCCCGACGATCCGCATCGCCCCGCCGCTGATGATCGGCGAGGAGGATCTGGACTGGGGGTTGGCTCAGCTGGCGGCGGTGCTCTCCTAGGCGGTCACGCCGGCTTTCGGCCCCAGGTGATCGTCATGTAGTTGGGGAGGTAGGTGGTGCCGTGGCTCTTCGTCAGGGTGATGACGTCCTCGATGTCCATGTCGCTCACCTCCCCGGTGGCGAGGAGGCGGGGGCGCAGTGAGCGGAGGGTGAGGGGGAGGAAGGCCGCATCGCCGCCGGTGAGGACCGGTGCGTGGACCTGGGCGCGGACCTCGGTCAGGCCTGCGTCCGTCAGCGCCTGGGGCAGGCGGGGACCAGTGCCGCGGTCCACGCCGGTGGCGCCGAAGGCGGCGCGGAGGGCGCGGCCGAGGCGTTCGGCCGGCTCGGTGTAGCCGGGCGGGAAGTACAGGTCGACGGCCGGGGCCGTCGGACCGTCGATGTCGAAGTCCTCGACGACCACCCAGCCGCCGGGGCGGGTCGCCGCGGCCAGCCGGCGCAGCGCCTTGTCGCGGTCGGGGAGGTGCTCGATCACGGCCCGCGCGTGGACGAGGTCGAAGGAGGCCTCGGGGAGGTCGTCCCTCAGGAGGTCGTGGGTGCGGATCTCCAGGTTGGACAGGCCGTGGGAATGGGCGAAGCGGGTGTCGACGTCGGTGGCGAGGACGCGCCCGGCGGCGCCGACCTGCTTGGCCAGCCAGCGCGCGATGCTGCCGGCGCCGCAGCCCACCTCCAGACAGTGCCAGCCGTCGACGACTCCGAGCTCGGTCAGGCGGTGGCGGCTCTGGCTGTCGTAGATCTCCTCCAACGCCAGCAGCCGCCCGTGTTCCCGCTCCCAGGACGTGTCGAAGACGTATTCGCTCTCCATCGTGGCCGTGTTGCCCACCGCTCGCCCCTCTCCGTTGGTCGTGGGCCGAACATTGTGTCGCGTCAGAGGATCACGTGCGGCAGAAAGCGCGCGTATTCGTCGGTCACCAGTCCGGCCGACTCGCGGATGCCGAGGCCCGCCGACTCGTCGTCGACGACCCAGGCGCCCAGGACGACACGGTTGCCGTCGAAGTCGGGCAGCGGCGCCAACTCCTGGTAGCAGCAGGCCTCTTCGCGCAGTACAGGGGCCGTGTCCGTGGTGTCCGGGGCGTGCAGGGTGACGCCGGCGCCCTCGCGGCCGAGCAGTGGTTTGGCCACGTAGCCCGTCGTCGTCGCCAGCTCCCGCGGCCCGTCGAGGTAGGCGGGCAGGAGGTTCGGATGGCCGGGGTAGAGCTCCCAGAGAATGGCCAGAAGTGCCTTGTTGCTCAGCAGCATCTTCCAGGCGGGCTCGATCCACAGGGTGGTGCCGGTGCCGCCGCCGTTGTCGAGGGTGTCGAGGACGTGGTCGGCGAAGCGGTCGGTGGTCAGCCACTCCCACGGGTAGAGCTTGAAGCAGCTGCGGATGAAGCGGAGTTGCTGGTCGACGAAGCGTCCGGAGAGGCGGTCCCAGCCGATCTCCTCCATGGAGATCCAGGCGGTGTCGAGGCCGGCCTGCTCGGCGGTCTCCTGGAGGTAGGCGACCGTCATCAAATCCTCGCCGAGCTCGTCGGCGGAGGAGTACGCGAAGTACAGCGGGCTGCCCGGCGGGAGCAGCGCTGCCTGCTTCTTCCAGGCGGCGACGAGGCGTTCGTGCAGGGAGTTCCACTGGTCGGCGCCGGGGAAGCGCTCCTCCATCCAGAACCACTGCGGGGAGGCGGCCTCGACGAGGGAGGTGGGGGTGTCGGCGTTGTACTCCAGCAGCTTGGCGGGGCCGCTGCCGTCGTAGCGGAGATCGAAGCGGCCGTAGACGGAGGGGAGTTCGGCGCGGCGGCGCCAGGCCTCGGCGACCGCGTCGGCGACGCGCGGGTCGGTGATGCCGAGGTCGGCGAAGCGGTTCGCGGTGACGATGTGGTCCGCCGCCGCCAGGCACATGCGGTGGAGTTCCTCGACCACGTCCTCCAGGGCCTCGACCTCCTCCAGGGAGAAGGCGTAGTAGGCGCTCTCGTCCCAGTAGGGGCGCAGGGAGTCGTCGGGGTAGCGGGTGAGCGGGTAGATCAGGCCCTGTTCCTCGACGGTCTGCTGCCAGCCGGGGCGGGGCTCGATGCTGCGGCGTTCCATGGCGTCTCTGTGTGGTCTGTCCGTGCGTCCGCGCTCAGCCGCCGCCGCTGCCGCCGGAGCAGCCGAAGCCGCCGCGGTCGACGGCCTCGCTCTTGCTGAAGGTGCCGTAGTCGGCGCGGCCGTTGCTGACGTCGGCGTCGTAGTACCAGGCGGCGTCGGCGCTCTTGCCGGTGCCGGACTTCTTCTTGCCGCCCTTGGCCGAGGACGAGCCGGAGCTGCCGGTGTTGCAGTTCTTGTCGGCGACGACCTTGTAGCCCTCGTAGGTGTAGCTGTCGCGGTCGACGCAGCGGCGGTCCGGGTCGGAGCCGCAGGAGGTGAGTGCCGCCGCGACGACTCCCATGCCGCCGAGCACGACCGTGCTGGAGCGCAGCCGTCGCCGAGTTTCCGCCATGTTCTCTGTCTCCCCCGCGGTTCGTCGAGCCGTTGTCCGGCGGTCAGCCTAGAGATCGGTGAGAGTGCCCGTGCAGCCACCCCGTCCGTCTTCACCGCTCCCCTACAGTCGCTTTGTGATCTTTGGGATGGTGTGTGCGCTCGGTGCGGCGGTCTGCTTCGGTACGGCGACGGTGTTGCAGGCGGTCGCCGCGCGGGCGGCCGGCACCGGTGGGGGCGGGGAGGCGGCGCTGCTGCTGCGGGCGGTGCGGCAGTGGCGGTATGTGGCGGGGCTGGCGCTGGACGGGCTGGGGTTCGTGCTGCAGATCGTGGCGCTGCGATCGGTTCCGATCTACGCGGTCGGGGCGGCGCTGGCGTCGAGCCTCGCGGTGACGGCGGTGGTCGCGGCGCGGTTGCTGCGGGTGCGGTTGAGCGGGGTGGAGTGGGCGGCGGTGGCGGTGGTGTGTGCCGGGCTGGCGATGCTGGGAGTGGCGTCCGGGACCGAGGGGGATCTGGGCGGGCCGGCGGCGCTGAAGTGGGTGATGCTCGGGGTGGCCGTGGGGGTGCTGCTGCTCGGGCTCGCGGGCGGGCGGCTGTCCGAGCGCTGGCGTGGGCCGGTGCTCGGGCTGGGGGCGGGGTTCGGGTTCGGGGTGGTCGAGGTGGCGGTGCGGTTGATCGACTCACTGGCTCCGTCGTCGCTGCTCACGCATCCGGCGACGTATGCGCTGCTGATCGGCGGGGGCGCCGCGTTCCTCTGTCTGACGTCGGCGCTGCAGCGGGGCTCGGTGACGTCGGCGACCGCGGCCATGGTGATCGGCGAGACGGTCGGGCCCGCACTGGTGGGGGTGGTGTGGCTCGGGGACCGTACGAGGGAGGGGCTGGAGTGGCTGGCGGTGCTGGGGTTCGCGGTGGCTGTGGTCGGCGCGCTGGGGTTGGCACGGTTCGGAGAGGCGCCGGCCTCCGGTGGTGAGGCGGCTGGGGAGGGGGCGGGAAAGGTGAAGGGTGGCACGGAAGCATCCAGGTGACCACCCCGGCGACGGCTCCCCGGACACCCGGCCACGCCTTGAGCGAGACCGCGGCTCACCCCGGAACGCCTCAAGCAAGACTCCGGCTCACCCCTGTCCGGCCCGCCCTCGGGCCCGGCGCCGTCGGCCCACTCGCCGGGACCCGCGCCGTTGGCCCACTCGCCGGACCCCGCGCCGCCGGCCCACCCGCCCCCCCACGTCCTCACCCCGCCCTCACCTGCTACGGCATAGCCCTGCACAGCGCCTCCAGCGCCCCAGCCCACCCGCTGTCCGACGGGGTGCCGTAGCCGACGACCACCGCGTCCAGGCCGTCGGGGCGGGCGTCGGGGTGGCGGAAGTAGGAGAGGCCGTGGAGGGCCACGCCCTGCCAGGCGGCGGACTGGACGACGGAGTGTTCGGTGCCGGGTGGGAGGCGGAGGACGGCGTGGAGGCCGGCGGCGATGCCGGTGATGTGGACGTCGGGGGCCTCGGCGGTGAGGGCGGTGAGCAGGGCGTCCCGGCGGCGGCGGTAGCGGAGGCGGGAGGCGCGGACGTGGCGGTCGTAGGCGCCGGAGGTGAGGAACTCCGCCAGGGTCAGCTGGTCCAGGGCGCTGGAGGTGTCGACCTTGCCCTTCGCCGCCGCGGTCTCCGCCGCCAGGGACGGGGGCAGCACCATCCAGGCCAGCCGGAGGCCGGGGGCCAGGGCCTTGCTCGCGGTGCCGAGGTAGACGACGCGGTCGGGGTCGAGGCCCTGGAGGGCGCCGACGGGCTGGCGGTCGTAGCGGAACTCGCCGTCGTAGTCGTCCTCCAGGATCAGGCCGCCGGTGCGGCGGGCCCAGTCGACCACCGCGGTGCGGCGGCTCCGGTGGAGCGGGAGGCCCATCGGGAACTGGTGGGCGGAGGTGAGCAGGACCGCGCCCGCGCCGCCGAGGTCCGCCGGGTCGGTGCCCCGGTCGTCGTAGGGCAGGGGCGGGGTGCGCAGGCCGGCTTGCGTGAGCTGGTTCCAGTGCGCGTCGAGGCCGTACGACTCCACGGCGACGGTGTGGACGCCGCGGGCCCGCAGGACCGTGCCGAGCAGGCGCAGCCCGTGGGCGATGCCCGAGCACACCAGGATGCGGTCGGGGTCGGCGCGGACGCCGCGGGCGCGGGCGAGGTAGTCGGCGAGGGCGGAGCGCAGTTCGGGGCGGCCGCGGGGGTCGCCGTAGCCGAGGGCGTGGTGCGGGGCCGCGAGGAGGGCGCGGCGGGCCGCCTTGAGCCACTCGGCGCGGGGGAAGGCGGCAAGGTCGGGGGTGCCGGGGCGGAAGTCGTGGGTGGGGCGGTGCGGTGCGCGGGGGCCCGGGCCGCCCGTGGCCGAGGTCGGGGGCGTCACCGTGCCTTCCGCGACCCTCGTGCCCGAGCCCTGCCGGGCGGTGAGCCAGCCTTCGGCGACCAGGTCGGCGTAGGCGTCGGCGACCGTGTTGCGGGCGATGCCCAGGTCGGTGGCGAGGCTGCGGGAGGAGGGCAGCCGGGTGCCCGGGGCCAGGCGGCCGGTGCGGACCGCCTCGCGCAAGGCGTCGGTCAGGCCCCGGCGCAGGTGTGGGCCGGCGGGTTCCAGATGGAGGTCGACGCCCAAAGTGGCCCATGATTTCGCCATGGGAATGGACCATACCGGTGGGCTGCCTCGAATCTAGGGTCGAGGACATGACGACGCACACCGACGAGACGCACACCGACGACAGGACACCCACCGACCGCACCGGCACCGGCACCGGCCACGCCACCGTGGACCACACCACCGTGGACCACACCTCCGTGGGCTACGCCCCCGAGCACACCCCGCGCCTCGCCTGGGCCGAGCAGGCGCCCGAGGTCTTCAAGGCGATGATCCGGCTCGACGCCGCCGCCCGGAAGGGCCTCGACCCGAAGCTGCTGGAGCTGGTGAAGGTCCGCGCCTCGCAGATCAACCGCTGTGCGCTCTGCGTCGACATGCACAGCAAGGACGCGCTGGCGGCGGGCGAGAGCGTGGAGCGGATCGTGCAGCTCAGCGCGTGGGAGGAGTCGGAGCACTTCTACACCGACCGGGAGCTGGCGGCGCTCGCGCTGACGGAGGCGGTGACGGTGCTGACCGACGGGTTCGTGCCGGACGCGGTGTATGAGCGGGCGGCGGCGCACTTCGAGGACGCCGAGCTGGCGCAGCTGATCGCGGCGATCACGGTGATCAACGCGTGGAACCGGTTCGGGGTGACCTGCCGGCTGGTTCCCGGGCACTACCAGCCGGGGCACAAGTGACGGCGCGTACGCGGCTGTTGGACACATCGGTCGCGCAGGCCATGTCCGCGCTCAGCGCCGCCGCGAAGAGAGGCCTCGGGGACCCCGCGCTCGCCGAACTCGTCGTGATCCGGGCCTCACAGCTCAACCACTGCGCGTTCTGCCTCGACATGCATCTGCGCATCGCCCGCGAACACGGGGTGCCGGAGCGGCAGTTGGATCTGCTGGCCGCCTGGGAGGAGGCCGAGGGGGTCTTCGACGAGCGGGAGCGGGCGACGCTCGCGCTGACGGAGGCGGTGACCGTCCTGACGGAAGGGTTCGTGCCGGACGAGGTCTACGAGACGGCCGCCAAGCACTTCGACGACACGCAACTCGCCCATCTGATCGGGCTGATCGTCGCCATCAACAACTGGAACCGGGTGATGGTCAGCCGCCGCATACCGCCGGGAGGCTACACACCATGAGCGTCGGAGGGGCACCCGTCATGAGCAAGGTCGAGATCTTCCGTCGGCTCCATCGGCGCCAGGCCGCGGACGATCCGCTCGTGCTGCCGGGACCGTGGGACGCCGCCAGCGCCCGGGTGTTCGCCGAGGCCGGCTACCCGGCGCTCGCGACGCCCAGCGCGGGGGTCGCCGCCTCGCTGGGCCACGAGGACGGGCAGACCCCGGCCGACGAGATGTTCGCGGCGATCGCGCGGATCACCCGGGCCGTGGACGTACCGGTGTCGGCGGACGTCGAGGGCGGGTACGGGCTGGCTCCGAAGGAGCTGGTGGAGCGGCTGCTGGAGGCGGGTGCCGTGGGCTGCAACCTTGAGGACTCCAACGGGGGTGTCCTCAAGGACCCGCACCAGCATGCCGAGTGGCTCGCAGAGGTGCGCTACGCGGCCGGGGGCGAGCTCTTCGTCAACGCCCGCATCGACACCTTCCTGCACGGGAACGGCGATCCCGAACAGGCCATCGAGCGGGCTGCGTTGTACAGGGCCGCGGGCGCCGACTGCGTGTATCCGATCACCGCCCCGGCGGACGTACTGCCGCTGCTGCGGTCCGGGATCCACGGGCCGGTGAACGTGATCGCGAAGGTCGGCGTGGGCCCCTCGCCCGCCGAACTGGGCGAACTCGGGGCCACGCGCGTGACGTTCGGGCCGTGGTTGCAGCGGCGGACGGCCGCGATCCTCCATGAGCTGGTCCAGGAAATGAGCTGAGCCGGGAAATGGGCTGACCCAGGAGGTGGGGTGAGCCACGAGGCGGGCCGGTCGGCGTCAGGAGAGCCACGTCCGCCACGTGGACTCATGCCCCCTCACCCACTTCTCCGCCGCCTGCTCCGGCGTCAGCTTCTGGTCGGCGATCATCAGGGCGACCTCGTTCTGGTCCTCGGTCGTCCACCGGAACTTCTTCAGGAAGGCGGCGGCCTTCCCGCCGGAGCGGGCGAAGTCGGAGTTGAGGTACTTCTCCAGCGGGGTGTGCGGATAGGCGCAGGCGACCTTCGCCGGGTCGGCGTCGCAGCCCTCCTTGTACGCGGGGAGCTTCACCTCGGTCATGGGGACCTTCTTGAACAGCCACTGCGGCGCGTACCAGTAGGTGAGGAAGGGCTTCTTCTCCTTGGCGAACTGCCTGATCTGGGTGATCTGGGCGGCCTCGGAGCCGGCGAAGACGACCTGGTAGTCCAGGTCCAGGTTGGCCACGAGCGCCTTGTCGTTGGTGACGTACGACGGGGAGCCGTCCATGAGCTGGCCCTTGCCGCCGCTCTCCGCGGTGCGCATGAGGTCGGCGTACTTGTTGAGGTTCTTCCAGTTGGTGACGTCCGGGTGCTGCTTGGCGAAGTACGTGGGGACGTACCAGCCGATGTGCCCGGTCACGCCGAGTTGGCCGCCGCGCGTGATGGTCTTCTTGTCGTCGACATAGCGCTTTTCCTGTTCGGGGTGGCCCCAGTCCTCCAGGATCGCGTCGACCCGGCCCTGGCTGAGCGCGTCCCAGGCGGGGACCTCGTCGACCTGGACGGTGTCGACGCGGTAGCCGAGCTCGTGCTCCAGGAGGTACTGGGCGACGGCCACGTTGGCCTGGGCGCCGACCCAGGACTGGACGGAGAGGGTCACGCTCTTCGAGCCCTGGGCATTGGCGAACGGCGAGGCCTGCTTGGTCATGTCGGCGGCGCCGCAGCCGGTGAGCAGCAGCAGCGAGCCGACCGCGGCGGTCGCGCACAGGCGCGTACGGATACGCATGTCACGCTCCCTTCTTCGTACGGCGTTCCGTCGGCTGGGTCACCCGGTCGAGCATCAGGCCGAGGCAGACGATCGCGGCACCGGCCACCAGACCGGTCGCGAGGTCGCCCTGGGCGAGGCCGAAGACGACGTCGTAGCCGAGGGCGCCACCGCCGACCAGACCGCCGATGATGACGACCGCGAGGACCAGGACCACGCCCTGGTTGACGGCGAGCAGCAGCGCCGGGCGGGCCAGCGGGAGTTGGACCTGGCGCAGCTGCTGCCAGCTGGTGGCGCCGAGGGAGTCGGAGGACTCCATCGCGGCCGCGTCGACCTGGCGCAGGCCCTGGGTGGTGATGCGGACGACGGCGGGCAGCGCGTAGACGACGGCCGCGGCGACGGCGGGGGCGCGGCCGACGCCGAACAGGGCGACGACCGGGATGAGATAGACGAACTGCGGCATCGTCTGGAAGACGTCCAGGACGGGGCGCAGGGCCCGTTCGAGGCGGTCGCTGCGGGCCGCGGCGATGCCGGTCGCGAAGCCGATGACCAGGGTGACGGCAACGGCGGCGAGAACCTGGGAGAGGGTGTCGAGAGCCGGCGTCCACACGCCCAGGACGCCGATGGCGGCCATGGCGAGGACCGCGGTGAGCGCGGTCTGCCAGGTGCCGATCAGCCAGGCCAGGGCAGCGACCAGCAGCAGCACCGACCACCAGGGCAGCCAGGTCAGCCCGTCCCGGAGCGGGTTGAGGACCCAGGTGGTGAAGTGGGCGGCCCAGTCGGCGGTGCCGCCGACGACGGGGACGCCGGAGTAGAGATGGGCGGTCATCCAGTCGACGGCGCGGTTGACGGGCTCGGCGATCCGCACGGTCCAGGCGTCGGGCCAGTCGAGGCGGCCCATGAGGCGTCCGGCGACGGCGACGGCGAGGGCGGCGACGAGGGCGTACAGCCATCCCGTGCGGCGCGGCTCGTCGGAGGTGGAGCCGTTGCCCGCCGCTCCGGTGACACGGTCGAGTACGACGGCCAGCAGCACGATCGGGATGCCGGCGGCGAGGGCGGCGCCGACGTCGACGGAGGCGAGCGCCTGGTAGACGCGGTCGCCGAGGCCGCCGGCGCCGATGACCGACGCGATGACCGCCATCGACAGGGCCATCATGATCGTCTGGTTGAGGCCGAGGAGGAGTTCCTTGCGGGCCAGCGGGATGCGGGCGGTGAGCAGGCCCTGGCGGGCGGTCGCGCCCAAGGACCGCACGGCCTCCAGGACCTCCTTGTCGGCGCCGCGCAGGCCGAGCGCGGTGAGGCGGGCCATGGGCGGGGCGGCGTAGACGACCGTGGCGAGGACGGCGGCGGGGACGCCCATGCCGAAGACCAGGACGACGGGAAGGAGGTAGGCGTAGGCGGGGAGGACCTGCATGGTGTCGAGGACCGGGCGCAGGGCCCGGTTCAGGCGGTCGGAGAGTCCGCCGGCCAGCCCGAGCAGCGCGCCCACGACGACGGACGCGGCGACGGCCACGACCATCAGGGCCAGGGTCTGCATGGTCGGCACCCACATGCCCAGCCAGCCGCAGGTGAGGAACGCGGCCACCGTGCCCAGGGCGAGGCGAAGTCCCGCGACCCGCCAGGCCACGAGGGCGCCCAGGGCCGTCACGCCGGCCCAGCCGGCCGCGAGCAGCACCAGGTAGACGGCTCGTACGGAGAGCACGATCGCGTTGCTGACGTGGCCGAAGAAGTAGAGGAAGAGGGGGTGGGTGTCGCGGTTGTCGACGATCCAGGTGCTGGCGTCGGTGAGGGGCTTGGTGAGGTCGACGGTCAGGGCGTCCGGCCAGGCGCCGCCGGCCCAGCGGGCGTTGGCCAGGGGGACGAGGACGGCGGCGGCCAGGGCGAGCAGCCCGAGCTTGTGGACGGCCCGGTGCCTGAGGACGGCGGGCACGGTACGCGGGGAGAAGACGGTGATCGCAGCCATCAGACCGCCTCCTTCGCCGTTCCGGCCACCACCCCGAGCAGCCCGTCGGCGTCCACCACCCCGAGGCACCGCCCCTCGGACACGACCCGTGCCGGCTCGCCCGCGCGGGCCACGGCCTCGATGGCCTCCGAGACCGTGGCGTCCGGTGCCACCGCCGGGCCGGTGACCGTGTCCCCGTCCGAAGGTGTCCGCATCGCCGTCCGGACCGTCAGGACCTGCTCGCGCGGTACGTCGCGGACGAACTCGCGGACGTAGTCGTCGGCCGGGGAGCCCACGATCTCCTCCGGGGTGCCCAGTTGGACGACCTTGCCGTCGCGCATCAGGGCGATGCGGTCGCCCAGCTTCAGGGCCTCGCTGAGGTCGTGCGTGATGAAGACCATGGTGCGGCCCTCCTCGCGGTGCAGGCGGACGACCTCCTCCTGCATGTCCCGGCGGATCAGCGGGTCGAGCGCGCTGAAGGGCTCGTCGAAGAGGAGGACCTCCGGGTCGACCGCCAACGCCCGTGCGAGGCCCACGCGTTGGCGCTGGCCGCCGGAGAGCTGGCTGGGCCTGCGCTGTTCCATGCCCTCCAGGCCGACCTTCGCGACGACCTCGGCCGCGCGCGCCCGGCGTTCCGCCTTGCCCATGCCCTGGATCTCCAGGCCGTAGGCGACGTTGTCGAGGACCGTGCGGTGCGGCAGGAGGCCGAAGTGCTGGAAGACCATGGCGGCGCGGTGGCGGCGCAGTTCGCGCAGCCGGGGCTTGTCCATGGCACGGACGTCCTCGCCGTCGATGGCGATGGTGCCGGCCGTCGGCTCGATGAGCCGGGTCAGACAGCGCACCAGTGTGGACTTGCCCGAGCCGGACAGGCCCATCACCACGAAGACCTCGCCCTTGCGGACGTCGAAGGAGACGTCCCGGACGGCGGCGGTGCAGCCGGTGCGGGCGCGCAGGTCGGCGGGGTCGAGGGCGGTGAGTTCGGGATCGGCGGGGATCCGGTCGGCCTTCGGGCCGAAGACCTTCCAGAGCCCGTTCACGGAGAAGACAGGGGTCTCGGCGAGAACAGCATCACTCATCAGGCACCGCCTCCGATCAGGTCCACGGCTTTCTCACCGACCATGAGCACCCCGATCATCGGGTTCACGGCCGTCATCGTCGGGAAGACCGACGCGTCGGCGATCCGGATGCCCTCCAGGCCGCGGATGCGCAACTCGGGGTCGACCACGGCGAGTTCGTCGTCCACGGCGCCCATACGGCAGGTGCCCGCCGGGTGGTACACGGTGTGGGCGACCTTGCGGGCGTACTCGCTGAGTTCCTCGTCGCCGGTGACCTCCGGGCCCGGGCACACCTCGCGCTTCAGCCAGCCCGCCAGCGGCTCGGTCCGCGCGATCTCACGGGCGATGCGGATGCCGTCGACCAGGGTGCGGGCGTCGTAGTCGTCCTCGTCGGTGAAGTAGCGGAAGTCCAGGGCCGGTTTGACCGACGGGTCGGCGCTGGTCAGGTAGAGGCGGCCGCGGCTCTTCGGCTTGGGGATGTTCGGGGTCATCGAGACGCCGTACTGGGGACGTTCGTAGCCCAGGCGCTCGGGGTTGTCGGTGAAGGGGACCTGGTAGAAGTGGAACATCAGGTCCGGGCCGGGGTGTTCGGGGTCGCGGCGGACGAACAGGCCCGCGTCGGAGTCCATCGCGGAGTTCTCCGGGATGGGGCCGTTCGTCTCCCAGACGATGACCGACTCGGGGTGGTCGAGGAGGTTCTCGCCGACGCCCGGCAGGTCGTGCACGACGGGTATGCCGAGGGCCTCTAGGTCACGGGCGGGTCCGATGCCCGAGTGCAGGAGCAGCCGGGGCGAGTCGACGGCGCCGGCGCACAACAGCACCTCGTTCCGGGCGCGTACGACGAACTCCTCGCCGTCCTTGGCGCGGACATGGACGCCGCGGGCGCGCGTGCCGTCGAGGTCGAGGCGGTGCGCCCAGGTCTCCAGCAGGATCGTGAGGTTAGGGCGCTGGTCCATCACCGGGTGCAGATAGGCCACGGACGCCGAGGACCGCTTGTTGTTCTCGGGGTGGTAGGCGAGGTCGAAGAAGCCGACGCCGTCGTCGAAGGGCCGCTTGTTGAAGCCCTCGACGCGCGGGACGCCGGTCGCCTTCTGCGCGGCGTCGACGAAGTCGCGGGCGATGGCGTTCCGGTCCTTCTCGTCGACGGGGACGATGTTGTTGAGCAGCCGCGCGTAGTACGCCTCCATCGGCACCGCGCCCCAGCCCTTGGCGCCGTTCGCCTCCCACTCGTCCCAGTCGGACGGGAGCGGCTTGAAGGAGATCAGGGTGTTGTGCGAGGAGCAGCCGCCGAGGACGCGGGCGCGGCTGTGCCGGATGTGGGAGTTGCCGCGGGGCTGCTCGACCGTCGGGTAGTCGTAGTCGAGGTCGCCGCCGAGCAGGCCCATCCAGCGGCGCAGGGTGAGGACGTCCTCGCGGTCGACGTCGCTGGGGCCGCCCTCGATGACGGCGACGGTGACGTCGGGGTTCTCGGTGAGGCGGGAGGCGATGACGGAACCGGCGGTGCCGCCGCCTATGACGACGTAATCGTAGAGATGATTGGTCTCTGGCATGGGGGTACTCCTGAGGCGTGAGGGGTGGAGGCCGGTCCGTGAACCAGCGGGCGAGGCGGCCTGCGAACCAGCGGACGAGTCGGCTTACGAACACGAGTCGGCGGACGGGTCGGCTTACGCACACGAACCGGCGGACGAGCCGGCTTGCGCACACGAACCGGCGGACGAGCCGGCTTGCGAACCGGACGGGTCGGCCCACGGACGACGGAGGGTTCAGCCCGCGAACCAGCGGACCGGCTTCGGCGCGAGGTTCTGATAGACGTGCTTGCTCTCGCGGTACTCGGCGAGCCCGGCGGGGCCCAGTTCGCGCCCCGTCCCGCTCTTGCCGAAGCCTCCCCACTCCGCCTGCGGGAGATAGGGGTGGAAGTCGTTGATCCAGACGGTGCCGTGCCGCAGCCGCCCGGCGACGCGGCGGGCGCGTCCCGCGTCGGCGGTCCAGACGGCGCCGGCGAGGCCGTACTCGGTGTCGTTGGCGAGGAACACCGCCTCGTCCTCCGTCCGGAAGGTCTCGACGGTGAGGACGGGGCCGAACACCTCCTCGCGGACGACCTTCATCTCGCGGTGGCAGGCGTCGAGGACGGTCGGCTCGTAGAAGTACCCCTCTCCGAGCCCCTCCGGCCGCTTGCCGCCGGTGCGCAGCACCGCACCCTCCGCCAGCGCCGAGGCGACGTACGCCTCGACCTTGTCGCGCTGCTGCTCGGAGACGAGCGGGCCGCACTCGACGCCGTCGTCGGTGCCGCGGCCGAGCCTGATCCGGTGTGCCCGGGCGGCGAGTTCGGCGACGAAGCGCTCGCGCACCGACTCCTCGACGATCAGGCGGCCGCCCGCCGAGCAGACCTGGCCGCTGTGGATGAAGGCCGCGTTGAGGGCCTGGTCGACGGCGGTGTCGAAGCCCTCCTCGGTGGCGCAGGCGTCGGCGAAGACGACGTTGGGGTTCTTGCCGCCGAGTTCCAGGGCGACCTTCTTGACCGAAGGGGCCGCCGCCTGCGCCACCTTGGTGCCGCTGACCAGGCCGCCGGTGAAGGAGACGAGGTCGACGTCGGGGTGCTCGGCGAGCCGGGCGCCGACCGAGGCGCCTGGCCCGGTGACGATGTTGGCGACGCCGGCCGGGAGACCCGCCTCCACCAGCAGCTCGATCAGGGCGACGGTCGTCAGCGGGGTGATCTCGCTGGGCTTGACGACGAAGGTGTTGCCCGCCGCGAGCGCCGGGGCGATCTTCCAACTGGCCTGGAGGAGCGGGTAGTTCCACGGGGTGATGAGGGCGCAGACCCCCACCGGCTCGTGCACCACGACGCTGTGGATGTCGGGCGAGCCCGCGTCGACGACCCGGCCCCCGGACTCGGCGGCGACGAGACCGGCGAAGTAGCGGAAGGCGTCGGCGACACAGTCGATGTCGACGCGGCCCTCTTCGAGCGTCTTGCCCGCGTCGCGGCTCTCCAGGAGGCCGAGCCGTTCGCGGTCGCGCACGAGGAGGTCGGCGACGCGGTAGAGGAGGGCGGCGCGCTCGGCGACCGGGGTGCGTGGCCAGTCGCCGTGGTCGAAGGCCTGGCGGGCGGCGGCGACGGCCAGGTCGGTGTCCTTCTCGTCCCCTTCGGCGACGACGGCGAAGGGCTGCGCGTCCGCGGGGTCGATGATGTCGCGGGTCGCACCGGAGAGGGCTGCGCGCCACTCACCGCCCGCGTGGATCGTCTGCTGGGCCTGCTGTCCGGCCATGATCGGTGTTGCCTTCCGTTCCTGTTCCGTTCCCCTGAGTCACACGGATGTCACCCAGCGGGACCGTCACCGCCTGCCCTCGCCCTCGCATTGCATGCGCAATCGAGGCTGGAAAGTGCTCCGCATCACTGAACATGCGGGCAAATAGGGCGAATCGTACGCTGAGAATGGGCCCACGCGTGGCGGCCATCACAACGACCACCACAGGGGCCATCACCTGCGCACCCCGGAGGTGACGCATGGCAGGAAAAGCACTCGCCTGTGTCGCGGCGGCGCTGCTGCTCTCACCGGTCCTCATCGCCGCGGACGACGGCGGCGACCTGACCGCACGGCAACTCGCCGACCAGGCGAAGGACAACCTCCTTCACGCGAAGTCCGTCCATCTGAAGCTGACCGACCGCAGCACCGACACGCGGACCAGCACCACCCAGCCGACCTCGATGGATCTCGCCCTCGACCGGCACGGCAACTGCGTGGGTTCGATGGAGATGGGGGCGCACGGCGGCAGCGTGGAGATCGTCAAACAGGGCGACGAGGTGTGGATGAAGCCGGACGCCGACTTCTGGAAGGCCCAGGTGCCGGGCGGCCAGGGCGACGCGGTCGCCGAGCTCTTCAAGAACCGGTACATCCACGGCTCCACCAGCGACGCCATGCTCAAGGGCATGGCCGACACCTGCGATCTGACCTCCTTCCAGAAGGAGGTCGCGGGCGACGGGAACGGCGGGAACGGCGGGACGACCCTGACGAAGGGCGCCGAGACGACCGTGGACGGGGCGAAGGTCATCCCACTCAAGGGCAAGGAGGACGGCAAGCAGGAGGTCCTGTACGTCACTTCGGACTCCCCGCACCGGCTGGTGAAGGCCACCCAGCACGGCGGCGGCACCGACCTCACGCTGACCTTCACCGACTACGACAAGCCGGTTCCGACGGCCACGCCCTCCGCGGACGAGTCGGTGGACGTGGGAAAGCTGGAGCAGGAGCTGCAGAACGCGTGACGGACACCGAAGGCCTCAGCAAAGCCCCCAGTGCCGAAGGCCGTCAGCAAGGCCCCCGGTAAGGCCCTCAGTAGGTGAACCCGGCCGGCGGGTCCTCCCCCACCCGCCCGTCGATCGACTCCCGGATCAGATCGGCCTGCCCCACATGGCGGGCGTACTCCTCGACCAGGTCGGCGAGGATGCGGCGCAGGCTCGGCGAGTCCCCGTTCCGGCCGGTGTAATGGGCGAGCTGATCGAGCCCGCCCTCCGCGAGAACCCTGCGGACATTGGCCCGGGAGCGGTCCACCGCGGCGCCCCACAGCGCGTACAGCTGCTCGGGCGTGTCCTGCGCGGCCGAGCGCCACTCCCAGCCGGACTCCGCCTCCCAGTCCACGGTGTTCCAGGGCGCGCCCGGATCCTCCCCCAGCAGCCGCCAGGTGAAGTAGTCGGCCTCCACCAGTGCCAGATGCTTGAGCAGCCCGCCCAGTGTGATCGCCGAGGGCGCGAGCCGGGTCCGCAGGGCAGCCGCGTCCAACCCCTCGCACTTCCAGGCGAACGTCCTGCGCTGCCGCTCCAGGGACCCGATCAGGGTGTCGGCCTCGCTGCCCGCGACGGGCGGCTCCAGAAGAATCTCCTCGCTCATGGGAAGCACGCTACGGTCCATTCCGGACGATCCACGACCGGAATCCGACAGCGAATCCACGACCGGAACCCGACAACAACATCACCGACCGAAACCCACCCCGGACCCCCGACCGGTACGACAAGGGCGGCCTCCCCCATGCCCCACGACGACAGCCCCACCGCCCGCGCCCTGCGCACCCTCGAACTCCTCCAGAACAGCCCCGGCATCACCGCCGACCGCCTCGCCGCCCGCCTCGGCGTCTCCGAACGCGCCGCCCGCCGCTACGTGGGCATCCTGCGCGAGGCCGGCATCCCGGTGGAGTCCACGCGCGGACCCTACGGTGGCTACCGCGTCGGCCGCGGCCTGCGCGTACCGCCCCTGATGTTCACGTCACAGGAGGCGCTGGCGCTGGTCATGGCGGTACTGGAAGGCCACCACGACGCGGCCGACCCGACCGGCCCGGTGGGCGGCGCGCTCGGCAAGATCGTGCGGGTGCTGCCGGCGCCGGTCGCGCACCCGGCGGAGGCCGTCCGCCGGGTGCACACCAAGGGCCCGGAAGCCACCGCCCCCGACCCCGCCACCACGTTCGCCCTCGTCCAGGCCGCCACCGACCGGCACCGGCTCCGCGTCGCCTACGACCTGGGCGCGAAGGGCGTACGCCCCATGGAGGTCGACCCGTGGGCCGTCGCCGTCCGGCACGGCCGCTGGTACCTGCTGTGCTGGTCGCACACCGCCCACGCCCGCCGGGTGCTGCGCGTCGACCGGGTCACCGAAGTGACCGTCCTGGAGGGGACGTTCACGCCACCCGAGGACCTCAACCCGCTCGACGCCCTCGAAGCGCACCTCGCCGAGGGCTGGTCGTACGAGGTGGAGGTCGTCGTCGAGGCCCCGGCCGACCTCGTCGCCCAGTGGCTGCCGCGCAGCCTCGGCCGCGCCGAGCCGCTCGACGCGCGCACCACCCGACTGCTGGCGACGACGGACGAGCCGGAGTGGTACGTCCGGCAGCTCACGGAGCTCCCGGTCGCGTTCCGGATCGTGGCTCCGCGGGAGCTGCGGGAGGCGGCGCAGGCACTGGGGCGCAGCCTCCTGGCGGCGGCCGGGCACCGCACCCTTCCCGAACCGGAAACCTTTGACTAAAGTCAAAGAACTATGGACCCAGTGTCAGCGGACCACGTCACCACCCTCCGCCGGTTCAACCGCTACTTCACCCGCCGCATCGGCGCCCTCGACGACCACTACCTCGGCCAGGACCGCCCCCTCGGCGAGGCCCGGCTGCTGTTCGAGATCGGGGACGGCGCCTCCCTGCGCGAGCTGCGCACCCGCCTCGGCCTGGACGCCGGCTATCTGAGCCGGATGGCGAAGGCCCTGGAGGCTCAGGGCCTGGTCCGGCTGAGCACGCACCCGGGCGACAACCGGCTGCGGATGGTGGAACCGACCCCCGCCGGGCGGGTCGAGCTGAAGGAGCAGAACCGGCGGGCGAACGCCCTCGCCGCCGGCCTCCTCGAAGGCCTCACCGCCGACCAGCGCACCGAGCTGACCGCGGCCATGGCCACCGCCCAGCGTCTGCTGCGCCTCGCGGCCATCACGGTCACCCTCGTCGACGGCGCCGCCCCGGACGCCCGCGCCTGTCTGGACGCCTACGCCGCCGACATCGACGCCCGCTTCCCCGAGGGCTTCGACAAGGCCGACCTCGTCGGCCCGGAGGAGGTGTCCGGCGAGGCCGGCGCGTTCTTCGTGGCGTACGAGGAGGGGCGCCCGGTCGGCTGCGGGGCGCTGCGCCGCCTGACGCCGGGCGTCGGCGAGCTCCGGCACGTGTGGGTGCACCAGGACGCCCGGCGCCTGGGCCTGGCCCGCCGGCTGCTCGCCGCGCTGGAAGCCGAGGCCACCGCGCGCCGCCTCGTGCTCCTGCGCCTCGACACGCACGCCACCCTCACCGAGGCGCAGGCGATGTACCGGGCGTGCGGGTACACCGAGATCCCGGCGTACGGGGATCACGTCTACGCCGACCACTGGTTCGAGAAGCGCCTATAACCCCGTTTCAGCCCAGTCGGCCATCAACTCCCGTACGGTCCGGCGCAGCCAGGCATGGGCCGGATCGGCGTCGTGCCGTGGATGCCACGCCAACCCCAGCCGCAGCGGCGGCAGTTGGAGCGGAATATCGAAGGTGACCAGGCCCAGGCTCTGCGACAGGGGCAGCGCCCAGGTGGTGGACAGGCCGACCAGATCGGTGTCGCGGACGACGAACAGCGACGACGGATAGGTCCCGACCGAACCCACCACCCGCCGCTTCAGACCGAGTTCGGCGAGCGCGGCGTCGATCGGGCCGTGCAGCTTGCCCCGCCGGGAGACGATCAGATGGTCGGCCTCCGTCGCGAACCGCTCCGGTGTCAACTCCCCGTCCAGCAGCGGGTGTCCGGCCCGTACGACGCCGACCATACGGTCCTCCAGCAGCGTCTCCGTATGCACCTCGGGCTGTGTCTGGTCCACCACCCCGACCTCCAGGTCGGCGGTCCCTTCGCGCAGGAACGGCGCGTCGACATGGCTCTCGCCGAGGTACCGGATGCGGATGCCGGGCGCCTCGGCGGCGGCCCGGGCGAACAGGGCCGGGCCGTGCGAGGCGGCGATGGCGTCGTGCCCGAGGATGGTGAACGTCCGCTCCACCGTGCGCAGATCGGTGTCCTGCCCCGGCGCGAACAACGCCCGCGCCCGCTCCACCACCGCGCTCACCTCGGCCCGTACGGCGAGCGCGCGCGGCGTCGGCACCATCTGCCGCCCGGCCCGCACCAGCACGGGGTCACCGAGCGCCTTGCGGATCCGGCCGAGGGTGCGCGACATGGCGGGCTCGGACAGATGCAGCCGCCGGGCCGCGCCGCCCACGCTCTGCTCCTCCAGCAGCACATCGAGCGCGACCAGCAGATTCAGATCCAGATTCCCGGATTGCGCCACACGCATCCATCCCTTGCAAAGCTTGCACTGGAGTGCAGGACACCTCCGACCCTACGGTGAGAGCGCATCCCAGACCAACGCCCGCTCCCCGGAGGAGCCATGCCCTCGCACGCCCTGAAACGGTCCACCCTGCTCGCCGTCTGCGCCTGTGTCCTGGTCGCCCAGAGCATGGTCGCCGCCGTCAACCTCCTCATCCCGCAGCTGAGTTCGTCCGCTCTGCATCCCTCGCACACCGAGATCCTGTGGACCGTCGACGCCTACGTCATCGCCTTCGCGGGCCTGCTCATCCCGGCGGGCGCGCTCGGCGACCGGTACGGCCGCAAGGGCGCGCTCCTCGCCGGCCTCGCCCTGTTCGCCGCGGGCGCCGCCACCAGCGCCCTCGCCCCCGGCCCGGCGCTGCTGATCGCGGGCCGGGCGGTGTGCGGGACGGGCGCCGCGCTGATCACCCCGGCGACGATGTCGATCCTGCTGCATCTCGCGGGGCCCGAGGGGCGGGCCCGCGCGATGGCCTCCTGGACGCTGGCGATCGGTGTCGGCGGCATGCTGGGCAACCTCGGCGGCGGGCTGGCCGGCCAGTTCCTCAGCTGGCGGGCCCTGTTCGCGGCGATGGTCCCGCTGGCCGCGCTCCTCGCGACGGCCGTCGCCGTCACCACCCCGCGCACACCCCGCTCCCCGCACAGCACCCTCGACCCGGCGGGCACCCTGCTCCTCACCGCGGGCCTGCTCGCGGTCCTGTTCGGCATCATCGAGGGCCCCACCTACGGCTGGGCCTCGCCGCGCATCCTCGGCGTCTTCGCCACGGGCGCCCTGCTGGTGGCCGGCTTCACGGCGTACGCCCGACGCGCCCGCAGGCCCCTGATCGACCCGCGCGTCTTCGTCACGTCCCCCCGGCTGCGCGCGGGCACCCTGGGCCTGGCCACCGGCTTCTTCGGCCTCTTCGCCCTCTTCTTCGTCAACTCGCAGTACCTGCAAGGCGTGAAGGGGTACGGCCCCGCCGTCACCGGCGTCGCGATCGTGCCGCTGATCGTCGGCATGGCGCTGGTGCCGAAGCTGGCGTCGCGCTGGACGGCGTACCCCCGAGCGGTGATCGGCGGCGGCCTCGCGCTCATCGGCCTCGGCCTGCTGGGCGCGTCCACGGCGGACGCGGGAACGCCCTACGCCCTGTACGCCTGCTGGCTCCTGGTGATCTCGGTCGGCACCGGCCTGTCCATGCCCGCGCTCACCCTCGCCACGGCCACGTCCCTGGCACCCCACCAGGCGGGCCTGGCCTCGGGCCTCGGCACCTCGGCCCGCGAACTCGGCGCGGCCCTGGGCGTGGCGGTCACCGGCACCGCCCTCGCCCACCACCCCGACCTCGCCCACGGCATGGGCCCGGCCCTGCGCACGGTGGCCGCGCTGGTGTTGGCGGCGACGGCGTTGGTCGTCATGGGATATCGCCGGGCGAAGGCCCCGGTGACCGTGCGCACCGAGGCCCGTACGCCTACGAACACACCTGTCCCGTAGGGCAGAACGAGCTCAGTGCCATGCTGAGTGGTTCGCGGACCAGGGCGGGGGACAGCTCCTCGGGGCCGCTCGCGCGGATCGCGTAGTACATGCCGTCAGCCGCCTCGAACCGATGGTCGATCACCTGCCGAGCGCCCTTGTCCTCGTCGTCGTAGCGGTAAGTGAGCTCCGACCAGGTCGTGTCCTCGTCGCGTTCGAGGGCCTGGTAGCCGGGCTGGTGGGCGAAGCCGAAGCCGGGGTCGTTCTCGGCCTGGTGCAGGGACTCGGCCGGGCCGGCCTCGGCCAGCCGGAAGATCTGCAGCTGGCGGCCGTCGTCGGGGGCGTCGTAGAAGACCACCGGGGCCTTCTCCCCCTGCTTCTGTCTGCGGGTCCAGCCCTCGGGGACGACGATCGAGTAGCCGACGGGGTCGTCGGCGAGGCGATAGCCGGGGGCGGGGGTCGGCGACGCGGGAGGCGATTCCAGGGTGGTGACCGACGGTGAGGCTTGAGTCGGTGCGGACGTCGTGACGACCACGCTCGGCCCCGGCGTGGCATCGGCGCCCACCCCACCGTCACGGGTCAGGAACCAGACCCCGGCACCGACGCCCGAGCCCAGCACGACCATCGCGGTGAGGATCACCAGCAGGCGCCGCGGGCCAGGGGCCGGCGGCGGCTGGACGTAGGGCTGTGGCTGGATCGGTGGCGGCGGCTGGGCCGGGGGCGACACCCACGGCGGTGTGTACGACGGTGGCGTGTACGAAGGCGGTGTGTACGACGGCGGTGTGTACGACGTCTGTGTCTCCGCCGACGCCCACGGCGGCAGCCCGCCGGCGCCGCCCTGCCCCTGCGCACCCCAGGCCGCCTGGCCCCTGTCCTCGCTGTGCTCGTGTTCGTCGGAACCCGAGCTGTAGCCGTTCCCGTGCCGTCCGCCGTTCATCGCGAACCCCCCGAATCACCTTGGCGGGTAACGTTCTTGACGGTAGCGGTGAAAACGGGCGCGGGCCCCGCCCCGGATGAAACCGGAACAGGGCCCGTGCAGGCTTGTGACGCGGAGCGCGTGGCTCAGATGAGGCCGAGCGCGCGGACCGCCTCGCGCTCCTCCGCCAGCTCGGCGACGGAGGCGTCGATGCGGGTGCGGGAGAACTCGTTGATGTCCAGGCCCTGGACGATCTCGTACTGGCCGTCCTTGGTGGTGACCGGGAAGGACGAGATCAGGCCCTCCGGGACGCCGTAGGAGCCGTCCGACGGGATGCCCATGGAGGTCCAGTCGCCCTCGGCCGTGCCGTTGACCCAGGTGTACACGTGGTCGATGGCGGCGTTGGCGGCGGAGGCCGCGGAGGACGCGCCACGGGCCTCGATGATCGCGGCACCGCGCTTGGCGACGGTCGGGATGAAGTCCTCGGCCAGCCACTTCTCGTCGCTGACGACCTCGGCGGCGTTCTTGCCGCCGACCGTGGCGTGGAAGATGTCGGGGTACTGGGTGGCGGAGTGGTTGCCCCAGATGGTCAGGCGCTTGATGTCGGCGACCGTGGAGCCCGTCTTCTTGGCGAGCTGGGTCAGCGCGCGGTTGTGGTCGAGGCGGGTCATCGCGGTGAAGCGCTCGGCCGGTACGTCCGGGGCGGCGGCCTGGGCGATCAGGGCGTTGGTGTTTGCCGGGTTGCCGACGACGAGGACCTTGATGTCGTCCGCGGCGTTGTCGTTGATGGCCTTGCCCTGCGGCTTGAAGATGCCGCCGTTGGCCTCCAGGAGGTCACCGCGCTCCATGCCCTTGGTGCGGGGGCGGGCGCCGACGAGGAGGGCGACGTTGGCGCCGTCGAAGGCGACGTTCGGGTCGTCCGTGATGTCGATGCCCTGAAGGAGCGGGAAGGCGCAGTCGTCCAGCTCCATGGCGGTGCCCTCGGCGGCCTTGAGCGCCGGGGTGATCTCCAGGAGGCGGAGCTTGACCGGCACGTCCGCGCCGAGCAGCTGGCCGGAGGCGATGCGGAAGAGCAGGGCGTAACCGATCTGGCCGGCCGCGCCGGTGACGGTGACGTTCACGGGAGTGCGGGTCATGGCGTTCTCCGTATGACAGCTGGCGGTGGGCGTCCTTGCCCTGGGGTGCGGACGTACAAATGATCGATCTCTCGGCATCAAGAGATCCACCGGTCAGGCTATCGCGCATCCGGGATGCCGGACGTCCGGGTCCCTGTGGCCCACCCCACAAAGCCGCGTGGCCGACCCGGAATCCGCCTCGCCCACGGCGCCCCGCACAAAGAAGCGGCGGCCGCCCGTCCGGGAGAGGGGGAACGAGGCGGCCGCCGTAGTGGGGGTACCGACTTGGCCGGACTCCCGTGGGGGTACGGTTCGCGTGCCCACGATTCGTCCGGCCATGCCTGCGTCCCCGGAATTTTTTCAGCCCCGGGCGACTACGGGGTGCACCCCTTCTTCCCGGCAGCCAGCGTCGCGCAGGCCTTCGCCTCGCCCGCGTCCTTCACGGCCACCATCGGGGTGTACGCGATCGTGTCCCCCGCCGTGGTGATCGAGCCGGTCTGCTGCTTGCCCTTGCCCACGGTCACGGCGACCTTGTCACCCTGCGCGCCGCCGGTGATACGGCCCCACGCGGTACCGCACGTCTTGCTGTAACGGACCTCCACGACCGTGGTGCCGACGGTGGCGGTCTTGGCGGTGGTCACCAGGTCGCCGCTGCAGCCCATGCTCTCCGCGTCCTTGCCCGTGCAGGAGTCACCGCTGCACTTGACCCCGGCGGGCAGGTTCGCGGGCGCGGAGGCGGTCGGGGACGGCGAGGCCTTGCCGCCCTCGTTCTTCTTGTCGCCGCCGCCGTCGGTGAGGAAGTACGCCGCGGCGATGACGACGAGCACGCCGACGACCCCCGCGAGGAACATCGTCAGCCGCCGCTTGCCGCCGGTCCCACCGGAACCGGGCGCGCCGGAGCCGGGTGCGGCGGCCGGACGCGGGCTCTGCGGGGGTTCGCCGTACGACGGCTGCGCGGTCGGCGACCAGGCCGGTCCCGGTCCGTCGGGAGCGCGTCCGCCCGTCGACGAGGGCCCGGCGTACCCGGCGAGCCCCCAGGAGTTGACGCCGCTCTCCCGGCTTGCCTGCGACGACTCACCGCGCGAGCCCGGCGCAGTGGACGTGCCCGGCGAGTCCCGCACCTCCGGCGAGGCCGGCTGCGGCGGCACCGTCGGTGCCACGCCCGCGGGCCCGGCCACCCCCGGCGTCGCCGTGGCGCTGCCGCTCCTGCGGGCCGTCTTGCTGCCCTTGGCATTGACGGGCGGCGCCCCGAACTCCCCGAGCGCGGCGCGCGCCTGGGAGATCCGGATGGCCTCCATGGTCATGTCGTGGCGCATCTCCGAGCGGCTCCAGGCGCGCTCGGCGAGCTCCCACATCGTGGTCAGATGGATGGGATTGGTACCCGTGACCTCGGCGAGCGCCACGATCGCGCCTTTGGGCGCGAGCAGCCTGCCGTTGAGGTAACGCTCCCAGGACGTCTTGCTGTAACCCGTGCGGTCGGCCACCGCCGCGATGCTCAGTCCGCTGCGGTCCACGAGTCTCCGCAGCTGGCTGGCGAACTCCCTGACCTGCGGATCCAGTTCATCCGGCAAGGCCCTCCAACGAGGCATTGCTTCCCCCCTCTTTCCCCCCGGTCGTGCTGGCTCTTGCTGCGTTTCCCCGTGCGTGGTGCCCTCTGCCGAGTCCCCGTCTGGCTACCCACAGGGATGCGCCCGACAAGGATCTCAGTTCCCGGGGTGGGGGCGCACGGGTGCATCGGGGCCGAGGGCATGCACCGTTGCACGCCGACCCGGCCACGGTCCAGTCTTTCAGCCACGGGACGTCCCGGACCGTCCCGATCGGTCACGCTAACGCCCTCATCGAACGAGTTCGTTGCAAATCCGCGAAGTTGTCAACACATCGACACATGGGGCGCACACCGTCCGTAACGTGCGCCACTCCGGTGCGAAGCTCACCCAAGCACCACGACACCGACGCCCGCGACGAGCACCAGTACGAACAGCAGCAGTACGGCGGCCAGCAGCATCCGGTTGGCGCCTCGCGGTCCCTTCGACGGCGGCGGTTCCTCCCACCACGGCAGCGTGGGATCGTCCTCGTACTCCTCGGCCCCCGCGGGCTGTTCGGGGGCCGTCGCCGGGCGGGGCCAGGCCTGGACGGCGAGTTCCCAGCGGACGCCGACGCGCTCGGCCTCCGGGCCGCCGAGCCCGGCGATCCGGCACAGCGCGCTGACGGCCTGCCGGGGCGGCGGCTGCGTCGCGTTGAGATAGCGGTGCCAGGAGGACTTGCTGTACGCGGTGCGCGCGCCGAGTGCGGCCAGACTGAGGCCGGTCGCGTCCTTCAGCCGCCGCAGCTGCTCCACGAAGTGCCGCACCTCCGGCGGCAGATCCTCCGGCAGCGACTGCCAGGCGCCCATCGCTCACCTCCACGGTGTCGGACGACACCCGGCCGGTGATCGGTTCCCCGCACCCGCCCCGCCGTGACAGGGCCCGGACACCGTAGCGGAATGGTCACTTCCGCGGCACAGCGCGCTGACAGGCGTTGAACAGCGACTTCGTCGTGCACCAGGGTTGACGCAGACGGCGGCCCGTCCTTCCTCGGGGGAGGGGACGGACCGCCGTCATGAGGCGCGGGGATCAGCCGGTGACCGGCCGGGGGATCAGCTGCTGACCGTGAAGTGCAGCGCGTCCTTCAGGAACGGGATGACCAGCCACGGGTCCGGCTGGGCCATCATCGCCAGCAGCGCGATCGCGGCGCCCAGCACGCCGTACGTGACGATGTCGGTGAACCGGGAGCGCACCGCGAGCATGCCGACGTCCGGCAGCAGCCAGCGCAGCACGCCACCGGCCAGCAGCCCGGCGCCGATGAGCAGCGAGCCGACGCGGAAGTGGTCGGTCGCGATCACCAGCAGGCCGACCGCTACCGTGGCCAGCACGGCGAGGATCGGCCACTGCCGGGCGGGCGCCGGGGCGTCACTCGGCGCGGCCCGGCCGCCGCCCTCGGGACGGGCGGTGTCCCGGGTGAACAGCGGGAAGCGGCGGGTCGTCCGGCGCGGCTGGCCATCGACGTCGGGCGCGCTGATCGGGTCCCGGACCTCGATGTCGTTCGGCTCGCGGTCAGTCGACACTGCGCTCCGCCGCCTCGACCACGTTGACCAGCAGCTGGGCCCGGGTCATCGGGCCGACACCGCCGGGGTTCGGGGAGATCCAGCCGGCCACCTCGGCGACATCGGGGTGGACGTCGCCGACGATCTTGCCGTCGGCGCTGCGCGAGACACCGACGTCGAGGACGGCGGCGCCCGGCTTCACGTCCTCCGGGCGGATCAGATGGGCGGAGCCGGCCGCGGCGACGATGATGTCCGCGCGCTTGAGGTGCGCGGACAGGTCGCGGGTGCCGGTGTGGCACTGGGTCACGGTGGCGTTCTCGCTGCGGCGGGTGAGCAGCAGCGGCATCGGGCGGCCGATGGTGACACCGCGGCCGACGACCACGACCTCGGCGCCCTTGATCTCGACGCCGTACCGGCGCAGCAGGGTGAGGACACCGTTGGGGGTGCAGGGCAGCGGGGCCGGCTCGTTGAGCACCAGACGGCCGAGGTTCATGGGGTGCAGACCGTCGGCGTCCTTGTCCGGGTCCATCAGCTCCAGGATGCGGTTCTCGTCGATGCCCTTGGGCAGCGGCAGCTGGACGATGTAACCGGTGCAGGCGGGGTCCTCGTTCAGCTCCCGCACCACCGCCTCGATCTCCTCCTGCGTGGCCGTCTCCGGCAGTTCACGCTGGATGGAGGCGATGCCGACCTGCGCGCAGTCGCGGTGCTTGCCGGCGACGTACTTCTGGCTGCCGGGGTCGGTCCCGACGAGGATCGTGCCGAGGCCGGGCGTGACGCCCTTCTCCTTCAGCGCCGCCACGCGGGCGGTCAGATCGGACTTGATCGCGGCTGCGGTGGCCTTGCCATCGAGAATCTGGGCGGTCATGCCCCCATCCTCGCGGATGACCGGCCCCCGGTTCCAATCCGGGTCCCGGGGGACTGTCCGTCGTATCCGACCATGATCGGTTCTGTTGCACTTGCACAACACCTGTGGAATGCGGCTGGACAAGGAACCAGCCACTGAAGAACGATTGACGCCACAGTGCCGCGGGCTGTACCGGGGGGACGAACCGCATCTGTTGAACCTTCCTCCGAGCGTGCCGCTCGTCGTCCCCGCACATTCGGCAAACGGAGGAAACCCCGCCATGAGTTTCGGCGATCCGCACAACCCCTACGGGCCCCCGCCCCAGCAGCCGCCGGCCGCTCCCGGTTACGGCTACCCCCAGCAGGCCCCGCCCGGCGTCCCGCCGCAGCAGCCCTACGGCGCTCCCCAACAGCCCTACGGCGCCTACCCGCAGGCACCCGCGTACCCCGGCTACCCGGGCGCGAACATGGTGCCGCAGTCGATGCCGGGCCTCCTGGTGACGGCCCGCGTCTTCCTCTACATCATCTCCGCGGTGCAGATCGTCGTCGGCCTGATCTGGCTGTACCTCGCTGCGATCGCCAACGACGTCTCCGACGCGGCCGACGACTTCAGCTCGTCCTCCGACGACCCGTTCAGCGCGATCGGCGACGGCGGTCACATCGCGACCGGCGTGCTCGTGCTCGTCGCGCTGATCGCGCTCGGTCTCGCCACCCTGTCCATCACGCTCGGCGTGAAGTTCGGTAGGGGCGGTCAGGGCGTCCGCATCACCACCGTGATCTACGGCGCCCTGGGCACCATCTTCGGTCTGATCGCCCTGTTCGCGGGGCTCGACTCCGGCCTGGCCACAGCCGTCATCTTCCCGCTGCTGTGGGTCGTGTTCGGCGCGATCATCACGGCCGCGCCGGTGGTACCGAGCGGCACGGCCTGGTTCGCGCGGCCGCGTTACTGAGCGGTCAGCGGCCTTTCCTCGGGACGCGTGACGGGGCCCGCCGGTTCACGACCGGCGGGCCCCGTCACGCGTGTGCGGCTCAGTGGAAGAAGTGCCGCGTCCCCGTGAAGTACATCGTCACGCCGGCCTTCTTCGCCGCCTCGACCACCAGCTCGTCGCGCACCGAACCACCCGGCTGGACGACCGCCTTCACGCCGGCCTCGACGAGGATCTCCAGGCCGTCCGGGAAGGGGAAGAACGCGTCGGAGGCCGCGTACGACCCCTGCGCGCGCTCGGCACCGGCCCGCTCGACGGCCAGCTTCGCGGAGTCGACCCGGTTGACCTGGCCCATGCCCACGCCGACCGAGGCGCCGTCCTTGGCGAGGAGGATCGCGTTGGACTTGACCGCACGGCAGGCCTTCCAGGCGAAGGCCAGCTCGGCGAGCTCGGCGTCGGACAGCGCCTCACCCGTGGCCAGCGTCCAGTTCGCCGGGTCGTCGCCGTCGGCCTGGAGGCGGTCGGTGACCTGGAGGAGCACGCCGCCGTCGACGGGCTTGACCTCGACCGGGTTGGCGGGGGCGCCCGCGGCCTTCAGCACCCGGATGTTCTTCTTCTTGGCGAGGGCCTCCAGGGCCCCCTCCTCGTAGTCCGGGGCGACGATGACCTCGGTGAAGATCTCCGCGACCTGCTCGGCCATCTCCTTGCTGACCGGCCGGTTCACGGCGATCACGCCGCCGAACGCCGACAGCGGGTCGCACGCGTGCGCCTTGCGGTGCGCCTCGGCGACGTCCGCGCCGACCGCGATGCCGCACGGGTTGGCGTGCTTGATGATCGCGACGGCCGGCTCGTCGTGGTCGTACGCGGCACGGCGGGCGGCGTCCGTGTCCGTGTAGTTGTTGTACGACATCTCCTTGCCGTGCAGCTGCTCGGCCTTGGCCAGCCCGGCGCCGGAGGCGTCCACGTAGAGGGCGGCCGGCTGGTGCGGGTTCTCGCCGTAGCGGAGGGTGTTCTCGCGCTCCCAGGTGGCGCCGAGGAAGTCGGGGAACCGCGACTCGTCGACCGGCGCGTAGGAGGAGGCGAACCAGGAGGCGACGGCCACGTCGTACGACGCCGTGTGCTGGAAGGCCTCGGCGGCGAGCCGCTTGCGGGTGGTGAGGTCGAAGCCGCCGTCCTGGACGGCGTTCAGCACGTCCGCGTACCGGGCGGGGCTGGTGACGACGGCCACCGACGGGTGGTTCTTCGCCGCCGCGCGGACCATCGAGGGACCGCCGATGTCGATCTGCTCGACGCACTCGTCGGGCGAGGCGCCGGAGGCGACCGTCTCGCGGAACGGGTACAGGTTCACGACGACCAGGTCGAACGGCTCGACGCCCAGCTCGGCCAGCTGCCGCTGGTGGTCCTCCAGGCGCAGGTCGGCGAGGATGCCGGCGTGCACGCGCGGGTGCAGGGTCTTGACCCGGCCGTCCAGGCACTCGGGGAAGCCGGTGAGCTCCTCGACCTTGGTGACGGGGACGCCGGCGGCGGCGATACGGCCCGCGGTGGATCCGGTGGAGACGAGTTCGACGCCGGCCTCGTGCAGGCCGCGGGCAAGCTCCTCGAGCCCGGTCTTGTCGTAGACGCTGACGAGCGCGCGACGGATGGCCCGCTTGCCGCTCTCGATGCTCTCGGCGGTCACTGGATAACTACCTTTCGTCCCTCAATGCGATAGCCGTTGCGGGCGAGCCGCCCCACGACCTCGACGAGCAGCCTTCGCTCGACTTCCTTGATGCGCTCGTGCAGAGCGTCTTCGTCGTCCTCGTCCCGGACCTCCACCACGCCCTGAGCGATGATCGGTCCGGTGTCGACGCCGTCGTCGACGAAGTGGACGGTGCAGCCGGTGACCCGGGCGCCGTACGCGAGCGCGTCACGGACGCCGTGGGCGCCGGGAAAACTGGGGAGAAGGGCGGGATGGGTGTTGACGAACCGTCCGCCGAACCGCGCGAGGAATTCCTTCCCCACGATCTTCATGAACCCGGCGGAGACGACCAGGTCGGGCTCGTGGGCGGCGACGGCGTCGGCGAGTGCGGCGTCCCACTCCTCGCGCGTCTCGAAGTCCTTGACCCGCGTGACGAAGGTCGGCAGCCCGGCGCGCTCGGCCCGGGCGAGCCCTTCGATGCCCGCGCGGTCGGCTCCGACGGCCACGATCTCGGCGCCGTAGGCCTCGACGCCGGTCTCCGTGATGGCGTCGAGGAGCGCCTGGAGGTTGGTGCCGGAACCGGAGACCAGCACGACAAGGCGCTTAGCCACGGGGGGCCCTTTCTCGGGGAACATGCGGTATGTACGTTCGTACGAATGCATCGCGCCCCGGGATACGGGGAAGTCTACGAAGCGGCCGAACGTCAGCAACGATACCGGCACTCCGGACGGCCCCCACGGGACGGGGGCGTGGCCGGAAGGTAGCGTCTGGGAGGGCTCGACTCGGGAACGTGGTCGTCGTGCGGTGCGTTTCCGAAGTGAAAGCTCATGTCAGCTCACGCCAGACAGCCGTATCACCTAGGGGAAGACGCTCACTTGATGCCGGACCGCAGCCTGCGACTCCTCACGCTCCCCCCGCAGTCGATGCAGGGAGGGGAGCGCCGCGGCGTGCTGCTGCGGGAGCGCCCCGCGTCCCCGCCCGACGCACCTTCGGACGACAAGCCGGCCGGCGACAAGCCGGGCAACACCGGGCCGGACGCCGGGGACACCAGGCCTGACGCCGGGGCGGGAGGCTCCGCCGGGGACACCGCCGGGGACGACAACCCCTTCGCGCCGCCGCCGGAGGGCACGCCCGACCGGCCGTGGCAGCCACGCCGCCCGAGCGGTGACTCCGACGACGACTCCGGTTCCCCGTGGGGCAGCCAGTGGAGCGACCGCCAGCCCGGCCGCTCCTCCGGCGGCTTCGGCGACCGTCCCGGCAGCTCCGGCCCCGAGGGCGGCCAGGGCAGCGGCGGCTCCGGCACGGGGATGCGCTGGGACCCCACCGACCCCACCCAGCGCCGGGCGCGGTACTCGCTCCTGAGCGGTATGTGGGCCTTCTTCTTCGCGCTGTTCAGCTGGCCGTACGTCGCGCTGCTGCTCGGGGCGCTCGCCCTGTACTGGGGCGTCAGCGCCCTGCGCGCCAAGCCCCGCCCCGCCGACCCCGACACTCCGGCGCCGGACACCTCGGGCTCCCGCCCCCAGACCACGGCGGCGATCAGCGGCCTGGTCACCGCGTCCCTGGCGGTCGTCCTGGTCGGCGCGGGCTTCACGGCCCAGCTCGTCTACAGCGACTACTACACCTGCACGAACGACGCGCTGACCAACCAGGCGAAGCAGTCCTGCAGCGACCTGCTCCCGAAGGAACTCCGCGGAATCCTGGGCACGAGCTGACACTCACTCGGTGTCGGACACGTCCCTGAGCACGGCCCACCGCGCTGCACGGGAGGCCTCGTCGTCTTGCCAGGGGGTGGGGGGCGTCGAGGTGGGGTTGGCGGTCGCGCTCGGGGCCGGGCTCGCGAACGGGTTCGGGGGCGGGCTCGGGGTCGGGGTCGGGGTCGGGCTCCCGGTTGAGCCCGCGGTCGGATTCGCGGCTGGGTGCGGATCGGCGGGCAGGAAGTCGTAGGGCTCGAAGGCGGCGTCGTCGGCGTCGAGTTCGTACGGGGTGGAGGGCACCGCGGCTCCTCGGCTCGCGCGCGGCTTGCGGGAGAACCAGCGGTTGGCGGAGCTCTCGGGGGCGTCCTCGGGATCGGGGATCTCGACTGTGGGCGTCCCGGGGCCGGAGGTCAGGGGGCCGGACGTCGTCCTGAGAGCCGCGTCCCGACTGTCGCCCTTCCGCCGCGAGAACCAACGCCCCGAGCGGGGTGCCGCCACCTCCGGCACATCCCCAGCCCCCTCGAAGCCTCCCGGCTCCCGGGCACCGACCTCACCCTTCGGCGCCTCTCCCCGTGCCCCAGCGCCCCTCCCCGCCCGTCCCCGCCGTACCTTCCGCTCCCCGCGCTCCCTGCACCGCCAAGCCCGCACCCCCAGCGCCGTCGGGATCGCCAGCGCCGCGGTCCACACGAGTGCCGCCCCTCCCGTCAGCCACCAGACCGGCCCGAACCAGGCCAGCGCGGCCACCCCGAGCGGTCCGCCCGCGAGCGCCGCGAGCAGCGCGACCGAGACCGCGCAGAGAACCGCCGCGAGCCCGGCGGTGCCGGCCGTCCGGCCCCGCGTCCAGACCGCCGCCTCCTGCCCCACACCCCGCCCCTTCCGGCCTCTCCCCCCGCTCGCCGCCCCCGCCACGAACCACCCCACCGTCACCCCGGCCATCACCGGCACCGAACCAGCCACCCAGTTCACCCAGGTCCCCGTCCCCGCCTCCGGCACCGCCGCGAGCAGGGGGAACGGTGGGAGCAGCGGGGCCGGTGCGGACGAGAGGGGGGCCACCACATGGCCCGCGCCGAGTTCGAAGCCGGGGCCCAGGGCGTACGACAGGGACCACACCGCCGCGTTGGGCACGAGCGCGACGCACAGCAGCAGTACGGCGAACCGGCCCGACCAGCCCTCCGTCAGCTGGAGGAAGGAGAGCCGTGCCGCGCCGCCGTGCCAGACCAGGGACGACGCCAGCAGCAGCGCACCGCCGCCCACCAGCAGAGCCACCCCCGCACCGGCCGCCCGCGCCGCCACCCCGATCCGCTGCCCGGCGTCCGGCCCGAGGACGAGACGGCGGACCGACGCCGGCAGCAGGAGCAGCACGCTGTCGACGGGGCCGCGCGGGCGGCCGTACGCCGTCCAGACGCCCGCGCCCGCCGCCACCGTCACCACGACCGGCACACACACCCCCGTCCACACCCACGAAGGCCGCATCTCCCCGCCCGCCGCATACAGCGCGGCCCCCGCGCCGACGGCGAGATAACCGAGGACAACTCCCATGAACGCCGTCCACCCGGCCGTGTCCTCGTCGTCGGCGACCACGTCCCGCGCCGCCCGGTGCACCAGCCACACCGGCAGCACCAGCAACAGCAGCGGCGTCACGCCGACCGGCGCCGGCACCCCGGACAGCGTGTCCGTGCGGACCAGTTCCGCCCCGTGCGCGAGCAGCCACAGTGCCGCCGCGACATGCAGCGCACCACTCGGTCCGCTGTCCGGATACGGCGAACTGATCCACAGCACCATCACCAGCACGGCGAGCGAACCGAGCCCCAACCCCGCCGCGAGCACCCCGCTCACCACACTCGCGGCCAGCCCGGGCGAACGATCACGCAACCGGGTGAGCAGGGACGAGACGGGCGATCGGCGAACGGTCATCTGGTTCACGACCGTCATGCTGCCAACGACACGCGCTTTCTCGTCGTAACAGGCGAACTCCTGACGTGTCGCTCAATATACGACTATGTACTTTTTCGTACGAAAGGGCGCCCAGTGACACAGAGCGAGGTGACGGCACCTCAGTTCCACGAGGAGGAACCGGCCGCCCCCCTGACCCCCGCTCAGGCCTTCGACGCGCTGTACGCGTTCTGCGCTCCCGCCCTCGTACGGCAGGCCTATCTGCTCACCGGACGGCGTGAACTCGCCCGCGAGTCCGTCGAGTGGGCCTTCCAACTCGCCTGGCAGCGCTGGCCGGAGGTGGCGGTCGACCGCGACCCGGCGGGCTGGGTGCGGGCCACGGCGTACGAGCACGCCCTCTCCCCCTGGCACCGCTTCCGCCCCCGTTACCGCAGCCCGGAGGCCCCACCCGCCGACGCCTCCGACCGCGCCCTGCTGGCCGCGCTCCTGCGCCTGCCGCCACCGCAGCGCCGCACACTCGTGCTGTACGACGGTGTCGGCCTCGACCTGCCGGAGACGGCGGCGGAGACGGAGGCGAGCACACCGGCGGCGGCCGGGCGGCTGATGAACGCGCGCGAGATGATCGCCGCGCACCTGCCGGACCTGTCCGACCCCACCGAACTCCACCGCCGCCTGGCCGAACTCGCCGCCACGGAGCGCTTGCGCGCGGCGAAGCCGCCGGTGGTGCGGACGGGCAGCGAACGCAGGGCCCGTTTCTGGACGCGGGCGGCGATCGCGTTCACGGTGGCGTTGATCGGCACGACGGCGATGACGCTCCGCACAGCACCGACGCACTACGAACCGCCGATCGCGCCGGGGGCGGAGATCCAGGGAGTGCCGGAGCGGGTGGCGCAGGGACCGCTGTCGGAGGAGGAGAGGCAACTGCGGGAGAAGCTGCGGGGCGAGATGACGAGCGGTCCGGTGAGACTGGCACCGCTGAGTCGATAGCTGTTCCGCCGTGGCTGAAGCGGCACCCCGCGAGCGCGGGTGAGCGGAAACGCCGGTGGCCCGCCCCCACCCCGGGGAACGGGCCACCCACGTTCAGCTAGGACGCTGCTCAGCCGGCGAGGATCTCGCGCGCCAGCTTCGCCGTCTCGGTCGGCGTCTTGCCGACCTTGACGCCCGCGGCCTCGAGGGCCTCCTTCTTCGCGGCGGCCGTACCGGAGGAGCCGGAGACGATGGCGCCGGCGTGGCCCATGGTCTTGCCCTCGGGCGCGGTGAAGCCCGCGACGTAGCCGACGACCGGCTTGGTCACGTTCTCCTTGATGAACGCGGCCGCGCGCTCCTCGGCGTCGCCACCGATCTCACCGATCATCACGATCAGGTCGGTGTCGGGGTCGGCCTCGAACGCGGCGAGGGCGTCGATGTGGGTCGTACCGATGACCGGGTCGCCACCGATGCCGACGGCCGACGAGAAGCCGATGTCACGGAGCTCGTACATCATCTGGTACGTCAGCGTGCCGGACTTCGAGACCAGGCCGATGCGGCCCGGCTTGGTGATGTCGCCCGGGATGATGCCGGCGTTGGACTGGCCGGGGGTGATGAGACCCGGGCAGTTGGGGCCGATGATCCGCGTCTTGTTGCCCTTGCTGACCGCGTAGGCGTAGAAGGCGGCGGAGTCGTGGACCGCGATGCCCTCGGTGATGACGACCGCGAGCGGGATCTCGGCGTCGATGGCCTCGACGACGGCGGCCTTGGCGAAGGCCGGCGGGACGAAGAGGACGGATACGTTCGCGCCCGTCTTCTCGATCGCCTCGGCGACGGTGCCGAAGACCGGGATCTCCGTGCCGTCGACGTCCACGGACGTGCCCGCCTTGCGCGGGTTGACGCCACCGACGATGTTCGTGCCGTCGGCGAGCATGAGCTTGGTGTGCTTCATGCCCGTGGAGCCGGTCATGCCCTGGACGATGACCTTGCTGTCCTTGTTGAGGAAGATAGCCATGGCTGTGTTCCCTCGTCCCTTACTTCGCAGCCGCGAGCTCGGCGGCCTTGTCGGCCGCGCCGTCCATGGTGTCCACGCGCTGGACCAGCGGGTGGTTGGCGTCAGAGAGGATCTTGCGACCCAGCTCGGCGTTGTTGCCGTCCAGACGGACGACGAGGGGCTTGGTGACTTCCTCGCCCTTGTCCTCCAGGAGCTTCAGCGCCTGGACGATGCCGTTGGCGACCTCGTCACAGGCGGTGATGCCACCGAAGACGTTGACGAAGACCGACTTGACGTCGGGGTCGCCGAGGATGATCTCCAGGCCGTTCGCCATGACGGCGGCGGAGGCGCCACCACCGATGTCGAGGAAGTTGGCCGGCTTCACGCCACCGTGGTTCTCACCGGCGTACGCGACGACGTCCAGCGTCGACATGACCAGACCGGCACCGTTACCGATGATGCCGACCTCGCCGTCGAGCTTGACGTAGTTGAGGTTCTTCTCCTTGGCGGCGGCCTCGAGCGGGTTGGCCGCGTCCTTGTCCTGGAGGGCCTCGTGCTCCGGCTGACGGAACTCGGCGTTCTCGTCCAGGGAGACCTTGCCGTCGAGGGCGATGACGTCGCCGGAGGCGACCTTCGCCAGCGGGTTGACCTCGACCAGGAGGGCGTCCTCCTTGATGAAGGTGTCCCACAGCTTGACGAGGACGTTCACGACCTTGTCGGCGACCTCGGCCGGGAACTTCGCGGCCTCGACGATCTGGCGCGCGACCTCGGGGGTCACACCCACGTTGGCGTCGATCGGCGTCTTGGCGACGGCCTCCGGACGGGTGGCCGCCACCTCCTCGATCTCCATGCCGCCCTCGACGGACGCGATGGAGAGGAAGGTGCGGTTGGCACGGTCGAGGAGGAAGGAGACGTAGTACTCCTCCACGATCTCGGGGGCCGTCTCGGCGATCATCACCTTGTGGACCGTGTGGCCCTTGATGTCCATGCCGAGGATGTTGGTCGCGTGCTCGACCGCCTCGTCGGCGGTGGCAGCGAGCTTGACGCCACCGGCCTTGCCACGGCCGCCGACCTTCACCTGCGCCTTGACGACGGACTTGCCACCGAGACGCTCGGTGGCTGCGCGGGCCGCCTCAGGCGTGTCGATGACTTCACCGGCCAGCACCGGTACATCGTGCTTGGCGAAGAGGTCCCTCGCCTGGTACTCGAACAGGTCCACGCGCTTCCGTCCCTATCAGTGATCTCGCGGTTCGTTGGATGCGTGGGCGTGCCGCGATGGGCAACGTGACGTCCGCCGAGTGTCACAAGGGAGGCGCACACGGTGTCCGAGCGCGCGGCATGTCCGTCTCGCAGGTTATCGCTGCTTGCAGGGGGCCCCTAAATCGAGGGTCACACCTGAGCGGTGATACCTGTCACATGATGCCGCCCTCACTGGCACGGCGTGTCAGGCGTGAGGGGCCCGGGAGCTCGGGGGAAAGGGCCTCACCGGGCTGGGGTTGACCCGGTGAGGCCCCTTGAGCAGCCCCTTGCGGGGCGTGGAGCCGATGATCCCCACCCCAATGGGGACCGCCCGGCTCCGACCGCGAGGGGTCACGCCGGACGGACCGACGGCTTTCGGCCGTCCGGGCGTGCTGCCTCGCGGAGTCGGGTGTGGGGGACGGGAGAGGGGGAGGGTCAGGCGTCGTATCCGGGGGTGACGGACCGGCCGACCCCCTGGAGGCCGGTGACGGCGTTCCCCGCGAGGGGACCGACGCCGTCGACGGTGTGCCCGACGACGGGCACGACCCCGTCGACGGTCCCCCGCACGTCCCCGGTCACGCCGTGGGCGAAGGGGGCGACGTCCTGGGTGACGCCGTACGCGAAGGTCTCGGCACTGCCGCCGACGCCCGCCACCACCGGCTGGACGAGACCGACCACCGGCTGGACGGCACCGGTGACGCCGTACGCGAAGGGCGCGACGTCCTCGCTCACGCCCTCGGCCAGGCCGCCCGCATGCCCGGCCACGCCGTACGCGAGCGGCGCCACCTCCCCGACGGTGTGCCGCACGTCCCCCGTCACGCCGTACGCCAGCGCCCCCGCGTCGACCACGGCCTGCTCCGCGACGGGGACGACCCCGTGCACGGCGGTGCTCACGACGGGCGGCAGCACACTCCCGGCGACATCACCACCGGCCTGCCCGACGAGCCCGCCGGCATACGGCGGAACGTCCCCGACGACACCACCGACGACCTGCCGCACACCGGCGACGGCACCGCCGGCGACCGGGGTGACGCCGTGCACCGCACCGGTGGCGAGGCCCTGCGCGTCGACGGCGACGCCGGTCGCGACGGGCTGGACGTCGGCGACGAGCCCGTGGGCGAGCGCGGTGGCCGCGTCGACGGCGTGCCCGGCGGTCCCGCTCACTCCGGCGACGGTGTCGGCGGCGAGAGGGGCGACGCCGTCGACCGCGCCGGTGACGACGGGCGTGGCGCCGGGCACGACTCCGGTGGCCACGGGTGCCACCCCGTTCGCCGCCCGATCGACCACCGGGACGGCACCGTGCACGGCGGCGGTGACCAGCGGGGGGACGGCCGCGGCAGTGATGGCGGACGTGGTGGCGGTGGCGGCGGACGATGCGGAAGTGGTGGCGGAGGTGGTGGCGGACATGGTTGCGGAGGTGGTGGACGGGGTGCGGGCCGCGGTCGCCACGACCTGCTGCGCCTTCGTCCGTACGACGCCGTCGACGCCCTGTGCCTGCGTGCGCGCCGCCGACTGCACGCCCTGCAGCTTGGTCTGGGCGCCGGCGAGGGCCCGCTCCAGCTCCGGGGCGAAGACGGCGAGGGGGCCGAAGAGGTAGTCGACGTCGTCCTGCGGGGTGCCCGCGTCGGAGACGGTGGTCCGCGTGGCGGGGACCACCGTCTCAGCGGCCGTCTCCCGGGCTGTGGCGTCGAGCTGCGCCTGCGCGGCACGGGCGGCACGGGCGGCGCGGGCGGCCTTCGCGCCGTGGATGGCTGCGGCGCCCTTGATTTTGGGGGCCTTAGCGGTGGTGGGGACGGTGGAGGTGGTTGCGGTCTTGGTGGACTCGGCAGCCCGGGTGGTCTGGGTGGTCTGGGTGGCCTGCGGGGTGGTGGCCTTTGTTTCGGCGACCGTTTCGGTCACTGCGGAGACGACGCCGTCGACTGTGTCGGTCACGCCGGTCAGCGTGTTCGTGACGTCGGCCGTGACGCCTTCCGTGAGGTCCGTGGCGTCCGTCGTCGTGTCCGACACGGAGAGGGAGGAGGCGGGCAGCTCGTCGGCGCTGGCGGCCGTGGAGCCGAGCGCCCACGCACCGGTGACGCCGGCGGCTATGACGACGGAGCGGCGGATGTTCTTGTTCATGGGTACGTCAGGTCCTCGGAAACTGGGCGTCCGAAGCCCATGGAGGGTTACGGACGGCTGGGGAGATGTCCCGGGGGTCCGTCAGAAGGTGCGGAGGATTCCCGGGGCGGTCGAACAGACCCGTGCCACCCCGGCGCCGCGGATCGGCGGCAGGGGTGAGCGTCCCCTCTAGGCCGGGGAAACCGGAATGTCCCGGTGCCTGTCCCGGGTGCCGTCCGCGTCGGTGCGCACCACGCCGCCGGGCACGAGCCTCAGCGGGGCGCGGTCGTTCAGGGAGACGGCCTGTGCGTCGCCGTGCCGCGGCGAACCGTTGTCCACGCCGGACCGATGGGCCAGCACCCCGTCCTGATCGCCCGCGGGCGCCGGGTGCGCGGGGACGTACCCGCCCGACGTCGCGGCACGGTGCCGGTCGGCCTTGGCAGCCGTACCCGTGGCGGCATGACCATCGCCGTACGACGGACCGTAGTCATCGCCGACCCTGCTTGCCTTCGCCTTGCTCGCCCTCGCCTTGTGAGGGCTGTCTGAGCTGTCGGAGCCGGCGGAGCCGTGTCCACCGGTCGGGCCGTCCGCCGAGGAGCCCGGCTGCGGCGTCGCCGTGACCGGCGCCGGCAAGGTCTGCGCCGGCAGCACCGGGAGCTCGGGCGCGGCCGGGACGTCCGGCAGGCTCGGCGGCGCCGGCAACTGTGCCTGCGCCTGTGCCTGCGCCTCGGCCAGCTGCTCGGTGACCGTCTCCACGAGGTCCCCGACCGGCTGTACGACCTTGCCGTCCACCGGCACCACGGAAGTCACCGGGGCCACCGGAGCAACCGGAGCAACCGAGGCGACCTCACGGGACGTCCCCGTCGGCACGCCCTCCGCCGCGCTCGCCCGTTCCCCGCAGAGGAACCCGAGCGCGAACAACCCACCCACCAGCACGACCACTTGCAGCGCACGCCGCCCAGCCGCCGTGCGCAACACGCGCAAAGCGGCACTGGGCAGAGCGGCTGGCGAGGTCAAGAGGGGGCGGATCCTCCCGTGCGGCGGAACACGGCACGCGTGACGAGCCACGCGTCGACGCGGCGCTGAAGTGGCGTCGATACTCGCACGGGAGTGCGGAGGTTGCGCAAGCCCTCCGTTACCGATGGGTAGTCATGTCCCTTTTGCTGCCCGGAGTCGCCGGTCACCGGGTCGACATATCACCCCTCCGGCACCGGAATCGGCCGCTTCTCGATCGCCGCCGCCATCACCTCCGGGAACAGGTCCGGCGTACAGGCGAAGGCCGGTGCGCCCAGCGCGGCGAGCGCGGACGCGTGCTCCCTGTCGTAGGCCGGCGCACCTTCGTCGGACAGCGCGAGCAGCGTCACGAACTGCACACCCGACGCCTTCATCGCCGCGACCCGCTTGAGCATCTCGTTGCGTATGCCACCCTCGTACAGATCGCTGATCAGCACGACGACCGTGTCCGCGGGCCGGGTGATCTGCGACTGGCAGTACGCGAGCGCCCGGTTGATGTCGGTGCCGCCGCCGAGCTGGGTGCCGAAGAGGACGTCGACCGGGTCGTCGAGCTGGTCGGTGAGGTCGACGACCGCGGTGTCGAAGACGACGAGCCGGGTGTTGATCGACCGCATGGAGGCGAGCACCGCCCCGAACACGGACGCGTACACGACCGACGCCGCCATCGACCCCGACTGGTCGATGCAGAGGACGACCTCCTTCTTCACCGACTGCGAGGCCCGTCCGTAGCCGATGAGCCGCTCGGGCACGATCGTCCGGTACTCCGGCAGATAGTGCTTGAGGTTGGCCGCGATCGTGCGGTTCCAGTCGATGTCATGGTGCCGGGGGCGGCTGACACGGGCGCTGCGGTCGAGGGCGCCGGTCAGGGTGGCCCTGGTCCGGGTCGCGAGCCGCTTCTCCAGGTCCTCGACGACCTTGCGCACCACCGCCCGTGCCGTCTCCTTCGTCGTCTCCGGCATCGCCTTGTTGAGCGAGAGCAGGGTGCCGACCAGATGGACGTCGGCCTCCACCGCCTCCAGCATCTCCGGCTCCAACAGCAAGGTGGCGAGACCGAGTCGGTCGATGGCGTCGCGCTGCATCACCTGGACGACCGAGGACGGGAAGTACGTCCGGATGTCGCCGAGCCAGCGCGCCACGGACGGCGCGGAGGCCCCCAGCCCCGCGGAACGGTCCCGCCCCGACTGCTGCCCCCGCCCGTCCCCCTTCCCGTACAGCGCGGTCAACGCCCCGTCCATCGCGGCGTCCCGCCCACCGAGCACACATCCGGTCCCGTCCGCCGCGCCCCCACCGAGCACCAGCCGCCACCGGCGCAGCCGCTCCTGCGCCGGATCCAGGACGTCGCCGCTCATACCCCGGCCCCCTCGAGAGACCGGGCCGTCGCCGTTCGTCGCGCAGCCAGGGACCACCCCGGCTCCTCGGGCTCCGCCAACGGCCGCGCCCACAGCGGCATCACCCGCACACTCGCCCTCGGCCGCCCCTCTGTCGGCAACTCCGCCGGGAGCTCCGCCGGGATCGCCGTTGAGATCGCCGTCTCCTGCCCGTCCGTCACCGCACCCGCCCCCTCGATCCGCTCCCCCGCTCCACGACTCCACTCCCCCGTCCCACCGATCCGCTCCCCCGGCCTACTGACCCCACTCATCCACTCGGTCGTCATATCCCCACTCCCGCAAGGTCGTTGTCGCCGGCGTCCCGATGACCAGGTACGCCCTCCAGCCCCAGCCCCAGCAGCAGCCGCACCACCGGCAGCACCGCGTCCGCCCGCGTGGCATCGAGGTCGGCCGCGAAGCCGGGCAGGCCAGCGCCGCTGCCAGCCGACCCACCGGCCGCCCTCTCGCCCGGTCCCCGCCGGACCAGTTCGCCCAGCGTGCGCCGGACCCCCGCCTCGTACGCCGAGAACGTCCTGCGCAGCAGCGGCAGCACATCCGTGAAGGCGTCCGCCGCCACCCCGGTCAGCCAGGCGTCGACCAGCCCGAGCAGCCGCTCGTCGTGCACCAGCAGCATCCCGCCCCCGGCGCCCCCGCCGACAAAGCCCTCGATCCAGGCCGCCGCGTCCGCCGGCGGTGTCCCCGGCGACAGCACGAGCCCCATGAGCCGGGCGGCCTCGTCCTGCCCCAACTCCCCGTCGTCGAGCAACAACCGCACGGCCCGCCCCCGAATGACCCCGGGCACGCTCTCCCGCCCGCACAACACCCGCAGTACGGAGTGCCAGCGCACCCGCAGGGGACCTGCACCCCGCTCCGCCCCGTCAGCCCCTGTCACCGCGGCCGCGTCCCCCAGCAACCCCACCGCCCCATGCACCGCGTCCACATGCCGCCGCATCTCCTCCGCGGCGTCCGCGTCAAGTGCGGTGCAGGCCGGGGGAAGGCCGACGAAGATCCGCTCGGCGAGGCCCTCGGCGACCTCCGTGAGGGCGCGGGTGTCGGTGCCGCGGACGTCGCCGTACCGCAGGGAGCGGACCAGCGCGGGCAGGGCCTGGGCCAGGTGGCCGACGTCGGTGTCCAGGGCCGCGCGGTCGGCGAGGACCTGCATCACCACCGGGAGGGCTTCCGGGAGTTCGGCCAGCAGACAGCGCTCGGCGAGCGCGGTGACGTCGGCGAGGCTCGGCGCGCCGACGGCGTCCGCCTCCGCCTTGGCCGTCGCCGCCGCGGGCACCGTCGTCCCCCACACGCCCGCCTCGGCGACCCGCACCGCCAGCTCCGGCTCCCAGCGCAACCGCCACGTCTCCCGGAACGTGCCCGTGCTCCCCCGCGACGCCACCGGCTCGCCCCACGCCACGCCCAGCAGCCGCAGCCGGTGCAGCAGTCTGCTGCGGCCGGCATCGATCTCCTTGCGCAGATCGAGCTCCAACTCCCGCTCCAACGCCTCCGGTTTGAGCCGCAGCCTGCGCTGTGCCCGGTCGAGGTCCCGCTGCAACGGCACCGCGGGCGCCCCCTGCGGCACCTCGCCGAGCACGTCCCCGACCACGAGCCGGTCGTGCACCAGCGACAGCGGTACGTCCGAGCCCTCGCACATCACCGCCCGTACCGCGTCGGTGGTCTCACTCAGCCCCGCCAGCGGGCGCCCGCGCATCGCCGCGAGCGTCTCCGCCAGCCGCACCGCCTCGATGACATGCGCGGAGGAGACGAGCCGGTCCTCCTCCCGCAGCAGCCCCGCCACCTTGGTCATCCACCGCTCGATCGGCCGGTCCGGCACCGCGAACAGATGCCCGTACCACCCCGGTGAGTCGATCCCCGCCCCGTAGCCGCTGACCCGGGACAGCCTGCGGTGCGTCCACGGCACCCACGTCATCTCCGCCTTGACCTTCGGCAGCCCCTTCAACAGGGCCCGGTCGGCGGCCACGGACGTCTTCCGCCGCAGCGCCGGCACATGCCACGCCCCGCACACGACGGCCACCCCCGTCCCGAACTCCCGCTGGGACGCCCGCACTTGGAGCCGCATGTACGCCTCCCGCACGAGGTCCTTGTCGTGGCCCCCGTGCCCGTACGTCTCCCGCAGCGCCCCCATCGCCTCCTCCAGCGCGAGGAACGGCCCGAACACGTCCCCGGTGCCGCCGCCCCGATGCTCGACGACGTCCTCCCACCAGCGCTCGGGGTCGTCGTAACCGGCCGTCTCGGCGAGCACGGCGAGGGGATCGACCCGGACGTCGACCCGACCGGCACCGTCGGACCCATCGGACCCGTCGGACCCGTCGGACCCGTCGGTCCCCTCACCTCTGTCGGGCTCGGCCTCGTCCGTCCCGTCAGCCCCCGTATCCCTGTCCCTCCCCCACGCCAGCGAGTGCGTCGCCGGCAAGTCGATGAAACGGGCCGGGACTTCCTGCTCAAGCGCCCATCGCAGCGCCACCCACTCCGGGGAGAACTCGGCCAGCGGCCAGAACGCCGACCGGCCGGGCTCGTCCACCGCGTGGGCCAGGAGGGCGACCGGCGGCCGCATGTCCGCGTCGGCGGCCAGCGGGATCAGGGCGTCGGCCTCGGGCGGGCCCTCGATCAGGACGACCCGCGGCCGGGCCGCGTCCAGCGCCGCCCGCACCGCGCGGGCCGACCCGGGTCCGTGATGCCGCACGCCGAGCAGCAACGGCTCCCCACCGATCACCGCGCCCGCGCCCCCGTCAATGCCGGTCACGCCATCCCCTCCCCTCAGGAACCGCCGATCCCTGGCCGCCACCCGAACCACCCGAGCCGCCCGACCCACCGCTTCCCTGGCCCCCGCCAGGCTTCCCCCACCCCAGGTCCTCCCCGCTCACGCGCTCACCTCGCGGCACGCGCGGTAGAAGTCCGTCCAGCCATCTCGCTCGCGCACGACCGCTTCCAGGTACTCCTGCCAGACGACCCGGTCGGCCGCCGGATCGCGGACGACGGCGCCGAGGATGCCCGCGGCCACGTCACCTGCGCGCAGCACGCCGTCGCCGAAGTGGGCGGCCAGGGCGAGGCCGTTGGTGACGACGGAGATGGCCTCCGCCGTCGACAGCGTGCCGCTGGGCGACTTGACCTTCGTACGGCCGTCGGCCGTGACCCCGTCGCGCAGTTCCCGGAAGACCGTCACCACGCGGCGGATCTCGTCGATCCCCTCCGGCACGGCGGGCAGGTCGAGTGAGCGGCCGATCTGGTCGACGCGTCGCGAGACGATGTCGACCTCGGCCTCGACGCTCTCCGGCAGCGGCAGCACCACCGTGTTGAAGCGGCGGCGCAGGGCGCTGGAGAGGTCGTTGACCCCGCGGTCGCGGTCGTTGGCCGTGGCGATGAGGTTGAAGCCGCGGACGGCCTGCACCTCCTGTCCCAACTCGGGTATCGGCAGCGTCTTCTCGGACAGGATCGTGATGAGCGTGTCCTGGACGTCGGCGGGAATGCGGGTCAGCTCCTCCACCCGCGCCGTCATCCCCTCCGCCATGGCCCGCATGACGGGGCTGGGCACCAGCGCGTCCCGGCTCGGGCCGTTCGCCAGCAGTTGCGCGTAGTTCCAGCCGTAGCGGATCGCCTCCTCCGGGGTGCCGGCCGTGCCCTGCACGAGCAGCGTCGAGTCGCCGCTGACCGCCGCGGCCAGGTGCTCGGAGACCCAGGTCTTCGCGGTGCCGGGCACGCCGAGCAGGAGCAGGGCGCGGTCGGTGGCGAGGGTGGTGACGGCGACCTCGACGATGCGGCGCGGGCCCACGTACTTCGGGGTGATCACGGTGCCGTCGGGCAGGGTGCCGCCGAGCAGGTACGTCGCCACCGCCCACGGCGACAGCTTCCAGCGGGCCGGGCGCGGACGGTCGTCCTGGGCGGCCAGCTCCGCGAGTTCGACGGCGAAGGCGTCCTCGGCATGCGGTCGCAACGCCTGGGCAGGTGTCGTCTCCCCTGTTTCCACGGGCATCGGCTCAACGGTCACAGACATGGCGAAGTCCCCCTCCAGGCTCGGCCGGTTCTGCCGTTCTCGGATCTGGCACCCACCTTGCACCACACCACTGACAATCGCTCTGACCTGCGGAAATTCACTCACAGCAGCGCTCAGCGGACCGATTGTCAGTGGGGGGATCTACCGTCGAAGACATGACTCAGCAGGGGGTGCGCTGGACTGCGGACCAGGTGCTGGCACTGGCGCCTGACGCCGCGTCACGCAAAGCGGGAAGCAAACTCGGGGCGGCGGGGCCGTGGTCCGAGACGGGGAGTTCCGACGAGGGGACGGTGTGGGGGCTGTGCAAGGGCAGTGGCAGCAAGCCGTATCAGACGGTCGTGGACATCGCGGACGTGTCCGGGCCCGCGTACAAGTGCAGTTGTCCGAGCCGGAAGTTCCCGTGCAAGCACGCGCTCGGGCTGCTGCTGCTCTGGGCGGGCGAGGACGGTTCGGTGCCGTCGGGGCAGGCGCCGGACTGGGCGGAGCAGTGGATAGAGGGGAGAAGACAGCGCGCGGAGGAGAAGAAGGCCGGGGGCGCGGCACCGTCCGGCTCCGGTGATCCGGAGGCGGCGCGGCGTCGGGCGGAGCGCCGGGCCGAGCGGGTCACCGCGGGGGCGACGGAGCTGGAGCAGCGCCTCGCGGACCTGCTGCGCGGCGGACTGGCCGGCGCGGAGCAGGCGGGGTACGGGCTGTGGGAGGAGACGGCGGCCCGCATGGTCGACGCGCAGGCCGCCGGACTGGCGGCCCGGGTGCGGGAGTTGGGGGCGATCCCGTCCTCCGGTCCCGGCTGGCCGGTGCGGCTGCTGGAGGAGTGCGCTCTTCTCCACCTCCTGGACCAGGGCTGGCTGCGGCGCGAGCAGCTGCCGGACGGCCTGGCGGCGACGGTCCGTTCCCGTGTCGGCCTGCCCGCCTCCGCGGACGGTCCGCCGGTGCGGGACCAGTGGCTGGTGCTGGCCCAGTACGACACGGCGGACGCCCGCCTGACGACCCGCCGCATCTGGCTGTACGGCACCGGCTCCGGCCGCAGCGCCCTGCTCCTTTCCTACGGCGCCGCGGGCCGCGCCCCCGAACTCGCCCTGCCGGTGGGCCTGGCCCTGGAGGCGGAGCTCTCCTCGTACCCGGGCACCGGACAGCTGCGCGCGGCCCTGGGCGAGCAGTTCGCGCCACCGGCCCCGTCCGCCATACGTCCGCCGGGGATGACGACGTCCGAGGCCGCCGCCCGCTACGGCGAGGCGCTCCGCGACGACCCATGGCTCGACTCGGTCCCGGTGACCCTGGACCAGGTCGTCCCGACCCCGGACGCCGACGGCTGGCAGCTGGCGGACGCCGACGGCGAGGCGGCCCTGCCGCTCACGCCCACCGCCCGCTCCCGCCCCGGCCTGTGGCGCCTGGTCGCGCTGTCCGGCGGCGCCCCGCTCAAGGTCTTCGGCGAGTGCGGCCACCGCGGCTTCACACCGCTGACGGCCTGGCCGGAGGGCGCGGGCGAGCCGGTCCGGCTGTGCTGACCCCGCCGCGTCCGACCGACGCGACCTCACTGCCGACCCCGACTCCGCCGCCGACGTACCGGACTCCGCCGACCTCAACCCCGACCCCGACCCCGACGTACCGGACTCCACCCACCCCGACCCCTACGTACCCGACCGACCTGGGAGCGCCCACGTACACCACCGGCCGCGCCACGTTCACCGTCCGCACCACGCACGACGACGACAACGTCCACGCCACGTACGCGCCCAGCCACGCCCACGCCACCGCACGCGCGCGCCGACGAGAGGCACTCGTATGAACGGGACACCCACACCGGCGATGCCCACACCGGCGACGCCGCAACCAGCGACGCCCGCCCCGGTGGCGCCCACACCCGTGACGCCCCCGCCCACCTGGGAAGACCTCGTCACCACCGCGCTCCTGGGGACCGACCGGCGGCCGACGACGGTGGGGGCGTCCGGCCGGGAAGCCCCCGTCGCGCTGCTGGACGCAGCCGCCACGGAGACCGTACGGCGACGGGCCGGGCTGCGCCCCTCGCGGGCGGCGGCGCACCCCGACCCGGCGCCCGTGGACCCGCGCCCCGCGCTGCCCGCCGCCGCGGCCCGCAGGCTGGCGATGCTGCTGGCCGACCGCCCCGGCACGGGCGGCGGCGGCCGCAGGGGCACGGCACCGGACCTCATGGAACTGCTGCCCCAGTGGCTGGCCGCGGCGAACGGCCGGGGGTTCGCGGCGCCCGCGGAGCTGCTCCCGGCGCTGCTGGACGCCGCCCGGGGGCGCACGGATCTGCGGCCGGCGGCGCTGGCGTTCGCCGGCCCGCGCGCGGTGTGGCTGGCCCGGCTCAATCCGGACTGGCGGTTCGCCCTGCGCGCGGCACCGGGCGGGGACGCGGCGCTGCCGCTGCCGGAGGACGGGGAGCGGGTGCGGCGGCTGTGGCAGGAGGGCCTGTTCGCCGAGCGGGTCGCCCTGCTCGCCGCGATACGGACCCGCGAGCCCGCCGCCGCGCGGGGGTTGCTGACGACGACATGGGCGACGGAGCGGGCCGAGGACCGGCTGATGTTCCTCGACTCGCTGCGGACGGGGCTGAGCGCGGCCGACGAGCCGTTCCTTGAGCAGGCGCTGTCGGATCGCAGCCGCAATGTCCGGGCGACGGCGGCCGAGTTGCTCTCGGCGCTGCCGGGCTCGGCGCTCGCCGCGCGGATGGCGGTCAGGGCGGCGGCGTGTGTGGCGGTGGACCGTACGCGCGAGGTGCCGTCGATCGTCGTCGAGGCGCCGCACGAGTGTGATTCGAGCATGGAGCGGGACGGTGTCGTACCCAAGGCTCCGGCGGGACGGGGTGAACGGTCATGGTGGTTCGGCCAGTTGGTGGAGGCCGCCCCGCTGGGCACGTGGTCGGCGCGGCTCGGTGGGCGGACGCCCGAGGAGATCGTGGCGTTGCCGGTGACGGACGACTGGCGGTCCGAGCTGCACGCGGCGTGGTGCCGGGCGGCGGTGCGGCAGCGGGACGCCGGCTGGGCGCGGGCGCTGCTGGGGGCGCCCGCGGCGCCGGAGGCCGGTGGCCCGGGCGCGGTGTCGCTGGCCGAGCGCGCGAAGCTGCTCGGGACGCTGCCGCCGGGCGAACGGGCCGACTGGGTGGCCGGGTTCATCGCGGCGCACGGCCTGTCGGAGGCGTTTCAGCTGCTCGGCGGCTGCGCGGTGCCGTGGTCCGGGCCGCTCGGGCGGGCTGTGGTGGACGCGCTCAACATCGCGCGGGACGCGGGGAGCTACCCATGGAGTTTCAGTGGCGTGATGGGGCTGGCCGAGCGGTGCCTCGACCCGGCGGAGGCGAGCCGGCTGGACGGCCTGCTGGCGGTGCCGGACGAGTCGGAGGATGCCTCGCCGGGCGCCGGAGGGTACTGGGCGGAGGCCTTCCAACGGCTGGGCACGACGCTGCGGTTGCGGGCGACGATGCTGGAGGAGCTGGCCCACGACAAGGAGTTGCAGACGGCGTAGCCGATGCCCTACGCCCCCGCCGCCTCCCGCACGTTCTCCCTGACCCACTCCACGATCGACTGCGTGGTCGCCCCCGGCGTGAAGATCTCCGCGACGCCCTTCTCCTTCAGCGGTGCGATGTCCGCCTCCGGGATGATGCCGCCGCCGAAGACCAGGATGTCCTCGGCCTCGCGGTCCTTGAGCAGGTCGATCACCGCGGCGAAGAGCGTGTTGTGGGCGCCGGAGAGGATGGACAGACCGATCGCGTCGGCGTCCTCCTGGATCGCGGTGTCGACGATCTGCTCGGGCGTCTGGTGGAGGCCGGTGTAGATGACCTCCATGCCCGCGTCGCGCAGCGCCCGCGCGATCACCTTCGCCCCGCGATCATGGCCGTCGAGCCCCGGCTTCGCCACCACCACGCGGATCGGACCGGCTGCCACACCCATCGCTGCCTCCATGAAGCGCCTTCGGCTTCCTCACACCCCATGGTGCGAGGAAGTGAACGAACGTTATCTCCAGCATCCCGCAACCGGCAGTTTCGCGGCGCGGGCCGAGGGGGAAATCACACGGTGGGACACGTTCGCCGCGCACCGTTCCGAGTCTTTGCGGCACACGGACCGCAGACCCCTGCGGCCCTCGTACCGCAGCGGGAGCAAGCGCAACGGGAGCCGCAACGAGGTCGCCGTACCACCGCGCCGCGGGCCGCGCGCCGGGGCGGTGCGGCGTGCCGACGGAGGCACGCAGGGCACGTAGGGCAGGTAAGGCACGACAGCGGGGAGCCTCGTCGCCACACCGGCAGGGAGTCTCCCTTCGTCATCGGCGCGGTACGCGCCATCCGCCGAGCTCGCCCCACGCGCCCTCCGCATGCCCCGCCGGCCGCCTCCGCCCCGGCCTCCCACGAGGGCACACGGGGGACAGAGACGTCCTCACGCGTGCCGACAGGAGGTCGGCCATGAAGGTCACGCGGGCAGTGGAGCCCTTTCTTCCGCTCTGTCAGCGCCTGCTCCCGAGCAGACTGGCGGGACTGTCCGTGGCGCTGCTGAAGGCCACCGCCCTGGAGATCGCGATCCTCGCCGGCCACCTCCTGCTCTATCCCTCGGGCGTCTTCCAGGAACGCCGCGAGCCGGCCGCCCCGCTCCCTTCCCGGGACGGCCCCGCGCAGCTGCCGACGGAGGCGAAGCCGCCGGTCGTGCTGCTGCACGGCTTCATCGACAACCGCTCGGTCTTCGTCCTACTGCGCCGCAGCCTCCTCCAGCACGGCCACCGGCAGCTCGAATCCCTCAACTACTCACCGCTGACCTGCGACATCCGCACCGCGGCCGAGTTGCTGGGCCGGCACATAGAGGAGATCTGCGAGCGCACGGACAGCAAGCAGGTCGACATCGTCGGTCACAGCCTGGGCGGCCTGATCGCGCGCTACTACGTACAGCGTCTCGGCGGCGACCTCCGCGTCCGCACGCTGGTCACGCTCGGCACCCCGCACTCGGGGACCCGGGTGGTCCCGCTGGCCGACGCCCACCCGATCGTGCGCCAGATGCGCCCCGGCTCGGAGGTCCTCACGGAACTCGCCCGGCCCGCGCCTGGCTGCCGTACGCATTTCGTGAGCTTCTGGAGCGACCTCGACCACCTCATGGACCCGCTGGAGACCGCCCGTATCGACCACCCCGACCTGATGGCGCAGAACGTCCAGGTGAGCGGGATCGGGCATCTCGCCCTCCCGGTGCACCCGGCCGTCGCTACGGGGATACGCGAGGCTCTCGACACGACGAGGACGGGAGCGGCGGCCGAGACCGGTACGGGAGGTCTGACAGTGGCGTGACGGGCTGCGCATCGGTGGCGAGACCGGCGCCTGACAGCCGACTGCGAGCCACCTGACAGCCGTTCAACATCGAACAATCTTCGAACACAAAGCCAAACTCGCGCCCGCAGTCCCCCGAAACACGGCCGAATGCCCGTTTCCTTCAGGCGCGAAACCTGCCGAAGATTGTCGCGCCCGCGTACCGCCGGGTACAGTCACCGCACTGCTCTGGCAGCCCCTGTTGTCGAGGCGAAAGAGAAGTTGGTGAACGACCCGTACACGTCGGGGACCATGACCACCCCGACTCCGGCTTCCGATGCCTCGTCGGCGCACTATGCGTCGTACGGCACGCAAGAGGCCCAGTACGGCGACTTCGCGAACTACGGCTACGACACGGGCGCGCACCCCACCACCGCGCATTTCGACACCGACCCCCTGTTCGGCAGTCTCCCCGGTGACAACGGTCAGAACACCGGGTCGTACGACGCCCAGCACTGGTCGACGGACAGTCACCAGGCCCTGAACTACGACATGTACGCGGCCCAGCACCACGCCGCCTACGACACGGGCGCGTACGACACGACGAACTGGACCGGCGAGTACCAGCAGCTCTCCGCGATCCCGCCGCAGGTCGGCGCGGCCGACGTCAGCGGACAGTGGGACGCGAACGCCTGGCTCCAGCCCGACCAGTCCGGGAACGCGGCCGACCAGACCCAGCACTGGCAGTGGGGCACGCAGGCCTTCGACACCGGCGCCTACGACGCCACGCAGTGGAACTCGGACGGGGTCACGCCGGACCACGAGGAGCCCGTCGACCACCAGTCGACCGCGCTGTTCGAGCAGGCCGCCTATGACGAACCCGCCGCGCACGACACCGAGTTGAGCGCCACCGGCGAACTGCCCGCCCTCTCCGAGGACGACAGCGACGCCGCCCCGCTCCTCGACGACCAGGAAGACCCCACCCCCGCCCCGGGCTCCCGCATGGCCGCCCGCAACGCGGGCCGCTCCCGCCGCCGTCCGCCCGCGAAGCGCTCCGCGCTGATGAAGATCGCGGTGCCCTCCGCGTGCGTCATGGGGGTCACGGGCATCGCCGCCGCCTCTGTGGGCAGCCTGAGCAGCGACAAGGACACCTCGACGACCGCGTCCGACGCGACGACGAAGTCCGTGAAGCCGTCCGCCGCGAACAACAAGCTGGACTCCCAGCTCGAGTCCCTCTCCGCGGGCGCCGACGACTTCGCCGACCGGGCCAGCCGGACGCAGGAGCGCATCGACCTCAAGGCCCAGCAGGAGGCCGAGAAGAAGAAGGCGGCGGAGGAGGCGGCCCGCAAGGAGCGGCTGCGCCCCAAGTTCGCCCTCCCGGTCGCCCAGCGCGGCCTCAGCGCCTACTTCGGCCAGGCCGGCGTCAACTGGATGTCCGTGCACACCGGCATCGACTTCCCGGTCTCGTACGGCACGACCGTGATGGCCGCGACGGACGGCACGGTCCGGACGCAGTGGAACAGCGCCTACGGCAACATGATGATCGTGACCGCGAAGGACGGCACGGAGACGTGGTACTGCCACCTCTCCAGCTACCGCGTCGCCTCCGGTACGACGGTCAAGGCCGGCGACCCGATCGCGTACAGCGGCAACTCGGGCAACTCCACCGGCCCGCACCTGCACTTCGAGGTCCGCCCGGCCGGCGGCTCGGCGATCGACCCACTGCCGTGGCTGAGGAGCCACGGCTTGGATCCAACGTAAGCATCAGGTTTTTAGGGGCGCGGGGCTGAGTCGATCAGCGGCTCCGCCGCGGGGCGCGACCAGCCCCCACCGGCCCGCAGCCGGAAAGCCCCCGTACCGCTACAGCTTCTCCACCGGCGCATACCGCAAGAGCAACCGCTTCGGCTTGGCCTCGCCAAAGTCGATCGTCGCCTCCGCGTTCGCCCCCGTGCCCTTCACCGCCATGACCGTGCCCAGCCCGAACTGGTCATGGGTGACGCGGTCACCCACGGCCAGCGAGACCACCGGCTTCTCCGACGAACGGCTCGTGGCGAAGCCGGACGCACCCCGCGCCGAGGAGCGGGAGCGGGAGGACGACAGCGTGGACGCGACACCCGAGACCGGGCCCGCCGGGGCCGCGGTGGCGCCCATGCGCTTCCACTCCACGTGCTGCTCCGGGATCTCCGACAGGAAGCGCGAGGGCGGGTTGTACGACGGCTGCCCCCAGGCGCTGCGCAGCGAGGAGCGGGTCAGGTACAGCCGTTCCCGCGCGCGCGTGATGCCGACGTACGCGAGCCGCCGCTCCTCCTCCAGCTCCTTGGTCTGGCCGAGGGCGCGCATGTGCGGGAAGACGCCGTCCTCCATGCCGGTGAGGAAGACGACCGGGAACTCGAGTCCCTTGGCGGTGTGGAGCGTCATCAGGGTGATGACGCCGGAGCCGTCCTCGTCCTCGTCGGGGATCTGGTCGGAGTCGGCGACGAGCGCGACCCGCTCCAGGAAGGCGGCGAGCCCGGGGGACTCCTCGCCCTCCGCCGTCTCCTGCTCGAACTCCAGGGCCACGGCGGCGAGTTCCTGGAGGTTCTCGATCCGGGTCTCGTCCTGCGGGTCGGTGGAGGCCTGCAACTCGGCGAGATAGCCGGTGCGTTCGAGCACCGCCTCCAGGACCGTCGCCGGTCCCGCGCCGGAGTCGACGATCGTACGGAGCTCCTCCATCAGCACGTTGAACCGCTTCACGGCGTTCGTCGACCGCGCGGCCATGCCGTAGGCCTCGTCGACGCGCTTGAGGGCCTGCGGGAAGCTGATCTTCTCGCGCTGGGAGAGGGCGTCGATCATCGCCTCGGCGCGCTCGCCGATGCCCCGCTTGGGGACGTTGAGGATGCGCCGCAACGGCACCGAGTCCTCGGGGTTGGCGAGGACGCGCAGGTAGGCCAGGACGTCCCGGACCTCCTTGCGCTCGTAGAAGCGGACGCCGCCGACGACCTTGTAGGGCAGGCCGACGCGGATGAAGATCTCCTCGAAGACTCGGGACTGGGCGTTGGTGCGGTAGAAGACGGCGACATCGCCGGCCTTCGCCTCGCCCGCGTCCGTGAGTCGGTCTATCTCGTCGGCGACGAACTGCGCCTCGTCGTGCTCGGTGTCGGCGACGTAGCCGGTGATGCGCGCGCCGGCGCCCGCGTTGGTCCACAGGTTCTTGGGGCGGCGGGACTCGTTGCGCTCGATGACCGCGTTGGCGGCGGACAGGATCGTCTGGGTGGAGCGGTAGTTCTGCTCCAGCAGGATCGTCGTCGCGCTCGGGTAGTCCTCCTCGAACTGGAGGATGTTGCGGATCGTCGCGCCGCGGAAGGCGTAGATCGACTGGTCGGCGTCACCGACGACGCAGAGCTCGGCGGGCGGGACGTCGAACTCGTTCGGCGGGACGTCCTCGTCGTGCGCACCCGTCCCGACCAGTTCCCTGACCAGGGCGTACTGGGCGTGGTTGGTGTCCTGGTACTCGTCGACCAGGACGTGCCGGAAGCGGCGGCGGTAGTGCTCGGCGACATCGGGGAACGCCCGCAGCAGGTTGACCGTCGTCATGATCAGGTCGTCGAAGTCGAGGGCGTTGGCCTCGCGCAGCCGCGACTGGTACATGGCGTAGGCCTGGGCGAGGGTCTTCTCGAAGCCGTCGGTGGCCTGGGCGGCGAAGTCCTCCTCGTCGATCAGCTCGTTCTTGAGGTTGCTGATCTTGGCGCTGAAGGACTTGGGCGGGAAGCGCTTGGGGTCGAGGTCGAGGTCACGGCAGACCAGGGCCATGAGGCGCTTGGAGTCGGCGGCGTCGTAGATCGAGAACGACGACGTGAAGCCGAGCTTCTTCGACTCCCTCCGCAGGATGCGCACGCACGCGCTGTGGAAGGTCATCACCCACATCGCGTTCGCGCGCGGGCCGACGAGCTGCTCGACGCGCTCCTTCATCTCGCCCGCGGCCTTGTTGGTGAAGGTGATCGCGAGGATCTGCCCCGGGTGGACGTTCCGCTCGGCCAGCAGGTAGGCGATGCGGTGCGTGAGCACGCGCGTCTTGCCGGAGCCGGCGCCGGCCACGATGAGCAGCGGGGTGCCGGAGTGCACGACGGCGGCCCGCTGGTTCTCGTTGAGCCCCTCGATCAGCGCGGCCGCGTCCAGGGCCGGGCGCGGGGCGCCGTCGCGGTAGTACGCGTCCCGGTCCGGCGGCACGTCGAACTTCCCGCCGAACAGATCGTCCGGAACGGTTTCCGGTCCGTGCTCGTCCTCGGGCGGCGGCGGGGGTTCCTCCTCGTGGCCCTGGGGGGCCTGGAGGTTCGCCAGGAAGCTGTCGTCAAAGAGGCCTGTCATCGCTCTCCGAGTCTAGAGCTCCCCACTGACACCCCGCCCCCGCCCCGAGAATTCGGGCCCTCTCACCCTCCAGGAACCCTCCGTCACGTTCCGTGAGAAACCGCGCGATCTTCTCCCCCGCCCGCCCAAGGTCACGAAAATGTATCGGGCCTATCGGACATCAACCTTCACAGGGGCCACACCCGTTGGCTACCGTGCCGGTCAGGCCGTACGACCCCCACCGGCGAACGTCGCCGGGCCGCGCGGCCTCCGCCGAGTCCGGTGCGCCGCATGGCAGCCGGAGCCGGGGACCCACACCGACCTTGGGGTGAATCGGCCCGCCTCCCTCTCGGGGGACGGCCGTAGGGCACACCTTCCGAACCACCCGCCCGAACCCGACAGCTAACTCGGTAGGCGGAACATGGAAGGAGTCGCCTCCCTTGGCGTCGCACGCAAGGCCACGTCCTGCGGGAACGCGCGTAGCAGGCATACGCACCCCCGCGCTCGCAACGGCCGCCCTCACCTCCGTGGCCCTGCTCTCCCAGACGGCCACCGCCGCCCCCTCGGCCGACGACAAGCCGAGCCTGGAGGAAGTCGAGAAGAAGGTCGACGACCTCTACCGGCAGGCGGAGTCGGCGACCGAGAAGTACAACTCGGCCAAGGAGAAGACCGCCACGCAGCGCAAGGAGGTCGACACCCTCCTCGACGACGTCGCCCAGCGCACCCAGAAGCTCAACGAGGCCCGCGAGGAGCTCGGTTCCTTCGCCGCGGCCCAGTACCGCACCGGTGCCTCCGCGCCCGACACCGCGACCTTCCTGCTCGCGGACACCCCGCAGGACTACTTCGACCAGACGCAGCTGATGGGCCGCATGACGGACCGCCAGAAAGGCGCGGTCGACGACTACATCAGCGCGCAGTCCGCGACGATGAAGAAGCGCCAGGAGGCCACCAAGAGCCTCGAGACGCTCACCGACTCGCAGGCCGACCTGAAGACCGCCAAGGCGACCGTCCAGCGCAAGCTCTCCGCCGCGCGCGAGCTGCTGTCGCAGCTGACCGCCGAGGAGAAGGCGCGGCTCGCGGCGATCGAGAAGAAGAAGCGGGAGGAGGCCGCCCGCAAGGCCGCGGAGCTGGCCGAGCAGCAGAAGGCGGCGGAGCAGAAGGCGAGCCCCTCCCCCTCCGAAACCACCCAAACCACCCAAACCGCCGACTCCTCCTACGCCACCAAGGCCGACAAGGCGCTCGCCTTCGCCCGCGCGCAGGTCGGCAAGCCGTACGTCTGGGGCGCCACCGGCCCCGGCTCCTACGACTGCTCCGGCCTCACCCAGGCCGCCTGGAACGCCGCCGGCATCTCCCTCCCCCGCACCACCTACGACCAGGTGAACTTCGGCACCACGGTCTCCCTCGCCAACGCGCAACCCGGTGACCTGGTCTTCTTCTACGACGACGTCTCCCACGTCGGCCTCTACATCGGCAACGGCATGATGATCCACGCGCCGAAGCCGGGGGCGTACGTCCGCGAGGAGTCGATCTACTACGACGGCGAGTCGGCGATCCACAGCGTGGTGCGCCCGGCCTAGGCTTCGCGCCCCCGCACCCCCGCGCTCTTTTCTTCACGCCCGCGCGCGTGCCCCGCTCTCAACCCCCCGCGCGCTCCTTAGCATCACTTTCATGCCCGAGACGCCCCATACCTCCCCCCTCCGCACCTGGTGGGCGCAGCGCCCGCCCGCCGCCGGTTCCGCGGTGATGGCGACCGGCATCCTGTCGGTCGCCCTGCACCTGACGGGGTACGAGGTGATGTCCCGCATCGCCCTGGTGCTGGCGTGCGTGGCCTGGGTGGTGCTGGCCGCCGACTTCGCCGTACGACTACTGCGGGAGCGGTCGCGCTGGGTGGCGGAGGCCGAGACGCCGGGCGCGCTCACGGCGATCGCGGCGACCACGGTGCTCGGCACCCGCTTCTCCGCCCTGGGCTGGCAGCGGCTCGCCGAGGCGCTGCTGGCGCTGGCGACGGTGCTGTGGCCGGTGCTGGTCGTGCTGGTCATGGGGCACTGGAAGCGGCGGATGCCGGGCGCGGTGTTCCTGATCTGCGTGGCGACGCAGGGCCTGGCCGTGCTCGGCGCGACGCTCGCGGGCGCGATCTCGACGGCGTGGCTCGCGCACGCGGCGCTGGTGCTGTTCTGGCTGGGCCTGGTCTTCTACGGCCTCGCCCTGGCCCACTTCGATCTGCGCCAGGTGGCGACGGGCGCCGGGGACCAGTGGGTGGCCGGCGGGGCGATGGCCATCTCGGCGCTGGCGGGGTCGAAGCTGATCGCGGCCGACAGCGCGAGCCTGTACCTGTGGAACGCCGACGACCGAGGCGTCCTTCGCGCGGTCACCGTAGCTCTGCTGATCCTCGACCTGTCCTGGTACGTCGTCCTGCTGGTCGCCGAGTTCGGGTGGCCGCGTCCGCACTACGACGTCCGCCGCTGGGCGACGGTGTTCCCGATGGGGATGACGTCGGCGGCGACCCTGGCCGTCGCCACCGCGCTCGACGTGTCCTGGCTGAAGACGCCGGGTCAGGTGCTGCTGTGGATCGCGGTGGCGGCGTGGCTGGCGGTGGCGGTAGGTGCCGTGGCGTCGGCCCGAGCCGGGATCAAAGCCGAGGAATCTCCCCTCACGTCCACAGCACCGCGATGAAGATGTTGGCCACGGTCAGCGCGCCGACCAGCCCGAACAGTCCCTTCTCCACCTTCTCGTCGTCCCTCTTGACGTAGACGAGCCCGAGGATCACGACCAGCAGCGCCAGCTTCACGCCGATCTTGACGTTGTTGACGTGCTGGTCGTCCGCCTGGTTGAGGCCGACCAGGATCGCGCCGGTGACCAGCATGGTCAGCGCGCCGTGCAGCATCGCGGGGACGAAGCGGGCGGTGCCCTGCCCCATCGCCTTCATCTGCGTGAGGAAGCCGCCGAGCAGCGAGGCGATGCCGATGATGTGCAGGCCGACGAAGAGATGGATGAGTACGTCCATGGCCCCGGAGCCTAATCAGGCCACGCCCCACCCCAGCACACCGCCCCCGCCTCCCCTCTCCCTGCTGTCCCCACGGGATGGTGCATATATGCGCCATAGCACCCCACCACCCCCGCCTGCTCCGGAATCCGCAGTTCGGTCAGCACTCCACGTGAAGCGAAATGCGCAGCGCAGGGATCACGCTCACATGCGGACACGCACCGGTCCCGTCAGACCAGTTCCGCGCAACCCGTTACCCCCACGACACACACAGGTTTAGCGTCCTCCACCAGGTGACCGGCTCCCCACCGCCGCCCGGGCCAGGGGCGGCAGTCGATCACCACCGCCGAGAAGGTCCGGCGGCGGCCCGCTCCCCCTGTGCGGGCCGCCGCCGGACGCGTCACCGCCCCGGGCGGCCGTACGACGCTCCCCCTGGCGTCGGCACGGCCGGTGACGGCCCGGGGCGGCCCTCCGGTCCTCCGGACCAGGCGGTAGCTCGTACGGTACGAAAGGACGTGCAGTCCAGGTGGCAGCGCACCGCAAGCCCAGGCAGCGCTCGGTAGGCGGCAACACGGCCCGTACAGCGGCGACGATCGCCCTGGCGGGCGCGGCGACCGCGACGGCATTCGACGGGACCGGGCACGCCGAGCCGAACCTGACACCGGCTCAGGTGAAGGCGAAGGTGGACAAGCTGTACCAGGAGGCGGAGGCCGCCACCGAGAAGTACAACGGCGCGAAGGAGAAGGCGGACGCGGCCGAGGAACGGCTGAAGACGCTGCGCGACGAGGCGGCACGCAAGACGGACAAGCTCAACTCGGCGCGGGACGCGCTGGGTTCGATGGCGGCGGCGCAGTACCGGGAGGGCGGCCTGGACCCGTCCGTCCAACTGGCGCTGTCCTCCGACCCCGACCACTACCTCGACAGCGCGGAGTTCGTGGACCGCGCCGGCACGCGCCAGGCGGCATCGGTGGCGAGCGTCCGCAGACAACTGCGCGAGATCGAACAACTCCGAGGCGCGGCCCACATCGAGCTAGCGTCGCTCAAGTCCCGCCAGGCGGAACTGAAGCGCCACAAGAAGACGATCACGGCAAAGCTGGACGCGGCGCGCCGCCTGCTGTCCCAACTCCCGCCGGAGGATCGGACGTCGGATGTCCAGCGCGCATCCCGGGACGCGTCCACGGGCGACGCCCGCGCCCCCCTGACCCCCACCACCGCGGGCAACGTGCCGGCCTCCAACTCCCGCGCCGCAGCGGCGGTCTCCTACGCCTACTCCAAACTCGGCAGCCCCTACGTCTGGGGCGCCACCGGCCCCGACGCCTTCGACTGCTCGGGCCTGACCCAGGCCGCGTACCGCTCCGCGGGCATCGCCCTCCCCCGCACCACGTACGCCCAGATCGACGCGGGCCACCGAGTCTCCCGCTCCGAACTCCAGCCGGGCGACCTCGTCTTCTTCTACTCCGCCATCTCCCACGTAGGCATCTACATCGGCAACGGCCAGATGATCCACGCGCCTAATCCGACGGCGCCGGTGCGGATCGCGCCTATCGATGAGATGCCGTTCGCGGGGGCGACGCGGGTGGTGTGACTGGCGCAAATGCGCCAGCCCCCGATATTTGTATGGGCCGACCGCGCACCTAAGATTCACTGGAGGCAAAAGAGAAAGAAAAGTCCTGAAGTTCATTCGACGGAGGACGCATGCGTAAACGAACCGTTGTTTCCGGCTTTGCCGTGGCGCTGGCGACCGTGGGGGCCACCCTGGTCACCGCGCCGACGGCGAGCGCCGCCGGGTACGGCTGCTCCGGGTCGCTGATCAGCACATATCCGGTGAAGGACAATGGCGGGACGACAAGAGGCAACGTTTACCTCTACTACAACTCCTCCAACGGATACAACTGCATCGCGACGGTCAAGAACAGCGCCGGCGCCTACGGAACGCCGACCCTGACGAACGCGACCCTCGACCGCTGCAAGGCGGGGACTTCAGGCTCGAACTGCTACTCCGAAAAGAAGGTGTGGGACGAGGGGCTCTACGAGTACTACGCCGGCCCGGTCTCCCTGTATGCCGATGGCCACTGCATTTCGATATTCGGCGAGATTCTCGGCTCGTGGGGTACGGCCCTGGTGAGCCGTGACGGGGTCCACTGCGGATAAGCACCGCCGCGGAACGGGGCACCCGAGCCCGGCTGGGATGACCAACCGGGCCTCTCCGCCGCTCGCCCGCCTGCACCTTGCCCTCACTGCGTGAGGATCGAGGTACGCAGGGTGAGGGTCTATCTGTCGTCGACGTGATCTTCCTGGTCGAGGACGGTGCCTCCTGGCCGATGGGGCACGTCGACGCACTGACCGACCCCGCCGCTCCTTCGGCCACGGGCATCAAGCGCCTGCGCGACGAGTCGAGAAGGTCCACGGCATCGGCTGGTTCACCAACGGCTCCAGGAGCGCTCCGATGTACAATAATGACCTACTTCAGTAGGCATCCATGTACATCCCGGAGGCCTGTATGTCCCTCACTCACATCGACATCGACGACGAGGCTCTGGAGACCGCGAAACGCCTGGGCGGCCACCGGACCAAGACCGCCGCCGTGGCGGCAGCGCTGGAGGCATACAACAATCGCCTCGCCAGGGCCGCCGCCTACGACAAGTACTTCGACATGGCTCAGGACTGGGACATCGAGGGTGCCGAGAAAGCGCACCGCGCGGACAAGGATGCCGTGCGCCCGTGATGCGCTACCTACTCGACTCATCGGCGTTGTGGCGCCTGCTCCGCGATCGTGACCTGCACGAAGCCTGGCGTCCGGTGGTCATGGATGGCGACGTCCTGTCCTGCTACCCGCAGCGAGCTGAATTCCTCCGGTCGGCGCGCGATCTCAAGGAGTACCAGACTTTCCGCGGTATGTTCACCGACCTCTACGACGAGGTCGCCGTCCCGAAGACGGTCAGCAACTGGATCGGGGCCTTCCAACTGCGCGCGGCGGAGCACGGGGCGCACAGGTCCCTCTCAGCCGTCGACCTCCAACTCTGCGCGACAGCCGCACATCACGGGCTGGTCGTTCTCCACGATGATGCCGACTTCGTCACGGCAGCGCGGTTCGCCGTGGAGTTGAGCCAGCACAACGTGCACGACGGCCCCCGCAACTGACTCACACCAGCCGCCGCGCCGTAGCCCACCGCGTCAGCTCATGCCGGTTCGACAGCTGCAACTTCCGCAGGACCGCCGACACATGCGACTCCACCGTCTTCACGGAGATGAACAGCTGCTTGGCGATCTCCTTGTACGCGTAGCCGCGCGCGATCAGCCGCAGGACCTCGCGCTCGCGCTGGGTGAGGCGGTCCAGGTCCTCGTCCACCGGGGGCGCGTCCGTCGAGGCGAAGGCGTCCAGGACGAAGCCGGCCAGCCTCGGGGAGAACACCGCGTCGCCGTCCTGGACGCGGAAGATGGAGTCGACCAGGTCCGTGCCGGTGATGGTCTTGGTGACGTAGCCCCTCGCGCCGCCTCGGATCACGCCGATCACGTCCTCCGCGGCGTCCGACACCGACAGGGCCAGGAACCGCACCGGCTGCTCCGCGTCCGCCATCAACGGGGCGCAGCGGCGCAGGACTTCGACTCCGCCGCCGCCGGGGAGGTGGACGTCGAGGAGGACGACCTCGGGGCGGGTGGCGGTGATGACCGTGACCGCCTGGTCGACGTCCGCGGCCTCACCGACGACCTCCACGCCGGTCTGCTCGGTCTGGCCGATCTCGGCCTGGACGCCCGTACGGAACATACGGTGGTCGTCGACGAGGACCACTCGCACCCGGCGCTCGCCCGTCGCTGTGTCGTTCGCCTCGGTCGGGTCACTCATGACGTCTTCTCCGCCCTCTCCATCTCCAGCTCGACCTCCGTGCCGCCACCCGGCACCGCGCGCAGGCGGGCCGTGCCGCCGTGCCGCTCCATGCGGCCGATGATCGATTCTCTGACACCCATGCGGTCGGCGGGTATCGAGTCGGGGTCGAAGCCGGGGCCGCGGTCCCGGACCGACACGAAGACGGTCTTTCCCTCGACCTCGGCGTAGACCTGCACCGCGCCGCCCTCGCCACCGTACTTGGCCGCGTTCACCATCGCCTCGCGCGCGGCCTGCATCTGTGCGCCGATCCGTTCGTCGAGGGGGCAGTCGCCGACGATGACGACCTCCAGGGGGACGCCGTGCTTGTCCTCGACCTCGGCCGCGTTGCGCCGGACCGCTTCGGCGAGGGTGTCGGGCTCGTCGGCCTCGTCCTTGCCCGTGCCCTCGGGTTTGTAGAGCCAGGTGCGCAGGTCGCGCTCCTGGGCGCGGGCGAGGCGGCGCACCTCGCCGGCGTTCTCCGCGTTGCGCTGGATCAGGGTCAGGGTGTGCAGCACGGAGTCGTGGACATGGGCGGCGACCTCGGCGCGCTCCTGGGCACGGATGCGCATCAGCCGCTCCTCGGAGAGGTCCTGGGTCATGCGAACGAGGTAGGGGCCGGCGAGGAGGGTGATGCCGACCAGGACCGCGAGGGCCGCCTGGAGGACGGAGCCGAGATGGGCGGCCGAGCCCTGCATGACGAAGATGCCGGACACCCCGGCCGTGACGAGCAGGACGCCGCCCGCGGCGCGCAGCAGGCTGAGGGTCCGCCTGCGGCGGCCGACCTCGGCCCAGCGAGCCCGGCGGGCGTTGTCGGCCTGGCGCCAGACCAGGGCCACACCGGCGCCGACGAGCACGGCGGGCCAGAGGTAGGCCTTCGCACCCGAGCCCAGGTTGACGTTGCCCACGAAGACCATGGCCACCACGACCATGAGGAGCAGGGCGACGATCTGGCCCTTGTCCGGTCTACGGGCGACGAGGCGGCGGCGGCCGTCGGGAGACGTCTCGGCGGTGACGAAGGACGGAGGCTTCTGGCCGCTGACACCTCCGACGCCGAGCGGCACGAAGAACCAGAACGCGGCATACAGCAGGGCACCGAGGCCGTCCGCCATGAACAGGCCGGCGAACACGAGCCGCACCCAGATCACGGGCAGCCCGAGATGCCCGGCGAGCCCCCGCGCCACACCCCCCAGCCAGCGTCCGTCACTGCTGCGGTAGAGCTTGCGCGGCGGCCGCGGTTCGACGAGTGGCGCTGCTGCGGCTGCTTCCGGCATGCCATCGATGTTCACACGGCGCGACCGCCGGAGCATCAGGGTCCGCCCCCTAGACTCCCCTGATCTTCGAGACACGCAGAAACGGCACGGCCCTCGCCCGTCTCCCCGGCGTCGGGTCAGGGGCGATATCAGGGTCCGGCCAGGGTCGTTCCGACTCCCGTCGCGGCAGCTCGCCCGTCACCATGGACACATGACAGATCACCAGCACGCCGCGGACCCGGCGCCCGACGAGGGCGCCTCGTCCGCCGCGCCCTCCGCGACCGCCGCCGGTGAGGAACCGCGCGCGCACGAGCGGGCGGGTGCGCGGAAGGAAGAGGAGCGGCCGGGCACGGCCGGGCCACCGGGCGGGACCGACGACATGGGTCTCGCCGCTGATGACGCAACGGCCGTGCCGCCGTCGAAGTTCCGCCGCGACCGGCAGCACAAGATGCTCGCGGGCGTGTGCGCCGGCCTCGGTCGGCAGTACGACATGGACCCGGTGATCTTCCGGATCACCCTCGCCGTGCTCTCCGCGACGGGCGGCATCGGCCTCATCTTCTACGGCTTCGCGTGGCTCTTCGTGCCGTACGAGGACGACGAGGAGAACGAGGTCCGCAAGCTGCTGACCGGCCGTGTCGACGGCCAGGCCCTGGCGGCCGTGCTGTTCGCGCTGGTCGGCTGCGGTGTGTTCCTGACGATGTTGAACAACGGGACGGTGCTGGCCTTCGCCGTCGTCGTCTCCCTGCTCCTCGCGGGCGCCGGGTACTGGTCGCGGCAGCGCGGCACCCCCGACACCGACCCGCTGGCCGCCCAGGCAGCCGCCGACGCCCCGCCGGAGGCCCAGGCCCCGCCGGTCAGCGCCACGTACCCCTCCTGGTGGCGCGAGCCCATCGTCAAGGACGGCACCCACGAGGGCGGCACCGGCTATCTGTGGGGCCCCGGCGACTCCCGCACCCGCGACATCGCGGACGCCATCGACTTCAGCCTGGCCCGTGGCTACGGCCACGCCGGTGCCGACATACGCGCCGCCCGCCCGCAGCCCTCCAGGCAGCGCGGCCCGCGCTGGATCGGCGGCTGGATCTTCCTGCTCGCCCTGCTCGCGGCCGGCCTCGGCACCGGGCTGACGTGGGACGAGCACCCGCTCGGCACCAGCCTCCAGACCGGTCTGGCCTGCGCGCTGATCGTCCTGGGCGTCGGTATCGCCGTCAGCTCGTTCCTCGGGCGCACGGGGGCGGGGTCGATCTTCCTGGCGGTGCTCACGGCGGGACTGCTCGCGGGGGCGGCCGCCGTGCCCGAGGACATCGGCACGGACTGGGTCCGGGAGAACTGGCGGCCCGCCGCGGTGGCGGACGTCAAGCCGAAGTACGACCTCGGCACCGGCGTCGGCACGCTCGATCTGAGCAAGCTGGACCTCACCAAGGCGCGGACGGTGACGACCGGGGCCGAGGTCGGGGTCGGCAAGCTGAAGGTGATCGTGCCGAAGGACGCGACCGTGAAGGTCCACATCGACGTGGGCGTGGGCGACATCCAGCTGCCCGGCGACGACCCGGAGGACGTGGACGTGGAACCGGGCAGGAACAAGGAGGCCACCTTGACCCCGGCCAAGGGCGTCAAGCCCTCCGGCACCCTCGACCTCGACCTCCAGGTCGGCGTCGGACAGGCGGAGGTGAGCCGTGCTGCGTCATGAGTTCCGCCCAGGCAAACTGATCGCCGGCGTCTTCCTGACCCTGGCAGGCGTCATCTACGCCGGGGACGCGGGCGGCGCCTGGGAAACCCCGTGGTTCGCGATCATCCCCGTGGTCACGGCAGGCCTGTGCCTGGCGGGCGCGGTGGGACTGCTGACCCGCTCGGTCCGACGCCGCCGCAGAACGGCCGGCGGCACGGGGACACCGGAGGAGCCGTCGCCGGAGATACCCGGGTAGGCCCAATCCTCCCCGCCACCGCACGGGTCAGCCGTACGGTGTGGGCATGGGTGACTGGCCGGCGAGTATCGAGGTCCCCGACCTGGTGGGGATGACGGGGCAGGAAGCCAGGACTGTCTGCCGTGATCTCGGGCTGTTCCTGGGCTACTACAACATGGACCAGCAACTGCCACGGAGCATGGTCATCGCTCATCAGGAGCCGCCACCCGGCACCATGGCGGAGCGTGCCGCGGCCGTCAGGATCTGGACGACACTGGATCCGCCGCCCGCCGACCCGCGGGGATCAGACGAGGCCGGCTGACGGCGGGCAGCAGCGCCCGCGTCACCAGGCCGAGGCTCCGCTCGGTTGTCGGCGGCGGTTTCTGATCAGCGCGTCCAGGGAGAGATAGGGCGCCCCGGCCAGCACCAGCGGCAGCCAGGCCATCAGGTAGGCGAGGTCGTTGCCGTAGTAGTAGGGCTCCGCGGCCCAGCTCACCGTCAGCCAGAGGCTGAGGGAGATCAGGGCTCCGCCCAGGGCGGCGAGGCGGGCCAGGAGGCCGAAGAGGGTGCCGAGACCTACGGCCAGTTCACCGAAGGCGATGGCGTAGCCGAAGCCGACGGGGTTGTTGAGGGCCATGTCGACCATGGCCGGGATCGCCGACGACTGCTTGACGTTGCGCATCTGGTCGCCGATCGAGCCCACGCCCGAGTCCTTCATGAAGGCGCTGTCGGTGAGCTTGTCCAGTCCGGCATAGATGAAGGTGACGCCCAGGAAGACGCGGAGCGGGAGCAGCGCGTAGTGGGTGGCGGTGTCGCGCCAGCTGCGACCGCCGCCGCCGCCGTCGAAGTAGGGGGTGTGCGTGTCCGTACGAAAACCGTGAGTCATCGCTCCTAGCCGCCTCTCACCCAGCGTGCCGTGACCCCTCAAAAGACGATACGCACGAAAGGGAGGTACCGCTCAATGCCTGGACGACGGGTTTCCGCCCTCTGGGGGCGCCTTGCCCGAGGCCGGTCGTGGCGCCGGTCAGAGGTGCGCCAGGATCTGCCGTACCGGGTGGCCCAGGGCCTGGGCGACGGAGGCGAGTTGCTCCTCGCTCAGCCCGTCGGTCTCCGGGTTCCACACGGCGATCTCGAAGCGGGCGAAGCCGCAGGGACCGTCGTAGTCGAGGCGGTCCAGGGTGGTGGCGGCCCCGCAGCAGGGGACGGCCACGTCGAGGGTGGGGAAACCGTCCTCGTGGGCCTCCACCAGGTCCTCCCACCAGGCGCGGTCGATCGCCGCCCGGCAGCTCGGGCACCCGATCCGCTCCAGGTTCTGCGCGCTGTCGACGACGGTCGGGGCGTCGTACCAGTCGACGTCGACCTCCACGTCCGTGTCCACGCCCAGACCTCCGGTCAGGGCGGTGACCAGAGCGACGGCACGCTCGGCGTCGGGGCGTTCCGGCTGCCAGTACGGGTCGACCGGGATGACGGACAACACGTCGTCACTCATGACTCAGACCTCTCCATGGGGCGTCACGGCTCGGGCTTTCCCGCCAGTGCTCACAGCTGCGGCCTCCCCGCCGGTCGCCACAGCCCAGGTCTCCCCGCCGATCGTCATCGCTCAGTCCGTCACATCGATCGCGTAGCGGTTCGTCTCCACGCCCGCCGCGGTGATGACCTGGACCTCGACCCGGCCCGGTTCCACGTCCGCCGGGACGGGGACGGTGAGGACGGCGTCCGTGGGGTTGCTGAAGCCGCCGGTCACCGGGACGAGCGGGACATGGACATGGACGGTGCCCACGCGGACCGTCATGCGGGACAGCCGCTCCGCGCCCTGGGCGCCCGGCGGTACGAACCCGGCGCCGCGGATCTCGATGTCGTCGCCGGTACGGATCGGGCCGTCGAGGTCGCCGGCCTCGCGGGCGCGGACGACGGAGAGGATGACGGGACGGCCGCCCTCGGCGTACTTGCCGGCCAGGTAGGTCGCGGCCGAGATGAGGACCACGACCGCCAACCCCCAGGGGAGATCGGGGAGTTGGTCGGGGCGGCGGGCCAGCCGTACCGCGGCGAACAGCAGGGCGACCGCGCCGATGACGACGTACTGGATGTCGGCGAAGGTGCCGCGCCCGGCGTCGTCGGTGAGCAGGTCGGCGGCCCTGGGGCGGTCGGCGCGTACCTTCTGCAGCCGTTGCCCGAACACCCGCAGCCCGACCACGCGCCGCACCAGCACGGCGATCCCGCAGACCACGGCGAGGACGGTCACCACACCGGCGCCGCGGGCGAGTTCGAGGCCGGAGATGAGGGCGTCGCGCTCCGCCGGGTCCGACGCGGCGGCGAGTCGGCCGACGAGCACCAGGACGGCGTAGGCCACGAACAGCACCCAGGCCACGGCGACCGCGCGGGAGGTGGAGAGGCGGTTGTCCTCGCCGATCACGGGGGCCAGCGCGCCGCCCCGGGCGCGATGGAACCAGGAGGCCGCGGTCAGGGCACCGGCGGTCAGCACGGCGGCCAGCAGCCCGGCGGTGCGGGCGGCGGTCCAGCCCGCGCCGATCGCCGTGAGCGCCTGGACGAGCAGGAGGACGATCACGCCCGCCCACACCGTGCAGGCGGTACGGCTCCACAGCCGGGCCAGCCACGCCTCGCCCTCGGCGCGGCCGCGTTCGGCGACCAGTTCCGCGGACTGGGTCAGCTCCTCCGACACCCACTGCCGGGAGGCCGAGGCCGAGTGGGCCACGGCGGCCGGCAGGCCCTGCCCGGCGGCGAACTCGTCCCGCTTCAGGAGGAACGCGGCGACCGCCCGCCGATGCCCCTCCCGCGCCCCGTGCGGACAGTCCCCGCAGGTGCAGCCGCCTCCGTGCGCGCCCGCATCCGCGCTCTGTCTCGCCTCCTGCACCGCCACGCCCGACGCCCGCCTTCCCCGCGATCTCCACGCCGCGCGGCCGCTGCCGATGTCTCGGCGGCCGCCCCGCAACTCCCGTGCGATGACAGCGAATTGTGCCCTACGCCACGGCGAGCTCGTCCGGCAGGTCTGGTCAGGGCGGGTGAAGCCGGGGTCGCCGTGTTGACCTGGCTGCGAGAATTTCTGTATGGCCGAGATCATCCAGCGCGACGGGACCTGGGCCTTCGACGGCACGACGGTCAGGATCACGCCGGGACTCCACCGTTCGGTGCCGCTGTTCCGGCAGACGTACGGGGAGATCGCCGTGCCTCTGGAGGCCGTCTCGGGTGTCGTCTTCGAGCCCGAGCGCAAGCGGGGGCGGCTGCGGATGCGGCTGCGCGAGGGCGCCGATCCGCTGTTGCAGGCGACCGGGGGCCGGCTGCCGGACGCGGCGGACCCGTACCGCCTCGCGGTGGACGTCGACCGGGCCGGGGTCGCGGAGTACGTGGCGGAGGAGATCCGGCATGCGCTGCTGCTCGAACAGATCCCCAAGGACCCGACGAAGACGTATCTGCTGTCGGGGCCGCCGGTCCCGGTCTCCGTGCGCTCCTCCGACGGCAGCGTCTCCTTCGACGGCCTCCAGGTCCGCATCGACTGGGCCGACACCTCGGACCGGGTGAAGCGGGCGACCGGCCCGCGGATCATCGCGCTCTCCGACCTGGTGGGCGTGGAATGGCTGCCCAACTCCGGTTACGAGGACGGCTTCCTGCGGTTCGTGACCCGCGACACGGCGTTCTCCAAGCTCCCGCCCGAGAAGGACCCGTACGCACTGGACCTGTGGGGCAGCGCCCGTCGCGACCTGCTCACGGCGCTGGTGGCGACCGCGGTCACCGCCCGCCTCCCGCACCCCTCCACCCGCACGGCCGACGACCGCGCCGACCGCTTCCCGCAGCTCCCGGCGGCGGCGGTGCCGTCCCAGGCCGACCATCACGACGTACTTCTGCGCAGACTGCGGGAGTTGGGCGAGCTGCATCGCGAAGGGGTGCTGACGGACGAGGAGTTCGCGATGACCAAGGCAGTGATCCTCAGAGGCTTCTAGCTCAAAAGGTCCGGCTCGCTGGAGGCCTCTAGCTCAGCAGGTCCGGCTCGCTCCGGCTGATGTCCTGCCACAACGGCTGGTAGTTGATCCATGCGACCAGGTCGCCGCCCAGCTGCTCCCTGGTCGCGACCGCCGCCTTGTGGTCGATGAGGATCGGGCGGCCCGCCGCCCTGGCCGTCAGCTGGACCTGGGCGGAGCGTTCCATGGACAGGAACCACCAGGCCGCCGCGTCCACCGAGTCGCCGACGGTCAGCAGGCCGTGGTTGCGCAGCACCAGCCCCTTCCCGGAGCCCAGGGCGGCGGCGATCCTGCGGCCCTCCGCGGTGTCCACGGCGACGCCCGAATAGGTGTCGTAGACCGCGTGATCCTCATAAAACGCGCAGCTCTCCTGGGTGATCGGATCCAGGAGGTCGCCGAGGGCGGAGAGGGCGCGGCCGTGCACGGAGTGGCAGTGGGCGACCGCGACGACATCGGGCCGGGCGGCGTGGACCTGGGCGTGCACGGTGAAGGCGGCCTGGTTGACGTGGTAGCGCCCCTCGACGACCTGCCCGTCGGTGTTGGCGAGGACCAGGTCGCCGACGGTGACGTGCTTGAAGGGCATGCCGAACGGGTTGACCCAGAAGCAGTCGGTGAACTCCGGGTCGCGTGCGGTGATGTGGCCGGAGACCCCGTCCTCGAAGCCCTGTCGGCCGAAGATCCGCAGCGCGCCCGCCAGCCGTTCCTTGCGGTGCCGGCGCTCGTCCTCGACCGAGTCGTGCATCGGCGGCATCGCGAACCGGAGGCTGTCGGTGGGCAGGGGGGCCGGTGGGGTCGGTCCCGGTTCATACGTCCCGTGCATCGGTCCTCCAGCACTGGGGTGGCTTTACGGGGCGGAAGTTACCGTCGGTCAGCGCGGGAGAACAGGCGTATGAGGTAACGATGCCGTGCGCAACCCTTCCGGCGGCTCGGTGGTCTGGTGTGCGGAACGACAAGTTCCCGACACCGCTGCACCAGTTTTCAGTACCCCTGCACCAGTTTTCAGTCATCCCCGGAGCCCACCTTGAGCCTCGTCGAACGTCACCTCAGCTCCCTCATGCGGCAGCTCGCGACCCAGGACCACGTCGAGCTGGTCCACCCCTTCGCCGAGCACAAGCTGTTCGGGTCGCTGGTCTACGTCGCCGAGTGCTTCGGCTTCCGCTACGCCGGTGTCCGCCTCGTCGGCCGCCACAAGATCCTCCACGTCCACCTGGTCCGCGACACGCACCCCGCGGCCCAGCAGCGCGCCGCCGCGAACCTCGCCGCGTTCCCGCAGGTCGGCGCGGGTGGCACGGTCCCCGGCATGTATCTGAACTCACTCACGCCGGTTCCGGAGGCGCAGGCCGACATCGACCTGATCATCGCGCTCATCAAGTACGACGCCCTGGTCGAGGCGGGCAACCCCCGGCAGCTCAAGACCATCGGCTGGGGCGCCGCCGCCCTGTTCCTGCTGATGGCCCCGCTGACCGGCAAGTACGCCGTCCTCCTGCCGCTCGCCGTGCTGACGCCGGCGTTCATGTACGGCGCCTTGCGCATCAACACGGTCCGCCGCGCCAAGCTGGCCGCGCAGCTGACGGCGGGCGGCTGCGCGCAGGTGCGGGACGACGCGGGACGGGAGCGGTACGTGCGCCCGCTGCCGTACGCCACGCAAGGCGCGTAATACCGGACAGCAGGTGTCGGGTATCGGCGCCACACTCGTCGTATGACTGCGAACTGGTCCGCCTTCACCGCCGCCGAACCCGATCTCGCCCAGCTCGTCGAGGAACGCTTCGGCGCCTTCACGCACCACACCCTCGCGACCCTCCGCAAGGACGGCTCGCCCCGCACCAGCGGCCTGGAGGTGCGGTTCCTGAACGGCGAGCTGTGGCTCGGCATGATGACGGACTCGCTCAAGGCCCTCGACCTGCTCCGCGACCCGCGGTTCGCGCTCCAGGCGAACCCCGGGGAGGGGCAGTCGCTGGGCGGCGGCGACGTACGGATCAGCGGGCGGGCCGTCGAGGTCGTCGACACGGCGACCAAGACCGCATACGTCGAAGAGGTGGAACCGCCGGAGCCGTTCCACCTCTTCCGCACCGAGCTGACGGAGGTCGTCAGGACCTACGTCGAGGACGACAAGTACCTCGTCGTCCAGGTCTGGAAGCCCGGAGAGCCGGTGCGGACTCTCAAGCGGACCTGATCAGCGGGATTACTCCCACTCGATCGTGCCCGGCGGCTTCGAGGTCACGTCGAGGACCACTCGGTTGACGTCCGCGACCTCGTTGGTGATCCGGGTGGAGATCTTCGCCAGCACCTCGTACGGCAGGCGCGACCAGTCGGCCGTCATCGCGTCCTCGGACGAGACCGGGCGCAGGACGATCGGGTGGCCGTAGGTGCGGCCGTCGCCCTGGACGCCGACCGAGCGGACGTCCGCGAGCAGGACCACCGGGCACTGCCAGATGTCCCGGTCGAGGCCGGCCAGCGTGAGCTCCTCGCGGGCGATGGCGTCGGCGTCGCGGAGCAGGTCGAGCCGCTCCTTGGTCACCTCGCCGACGATCCGGATGCCGAGGCCCGGGCCGGGGAACGGCTGGCGCTGGACGATCTCCTCCGGCAGGCCCAGCTCCTGGCCGACCATCCGGACCTCGTCCTTGAACAGCTTGCGCAGCGGCTCGATGAGCTTGAACTCGAGGTCCTCGGGGAGGCCGCCCACGTTGTGGTGGGACTTGATGTTGGCCGTGCCGGTGCCGCCACCGGACTCGACCACGTCCGGGTAGAGCGTGCCCTGGACGAGGAACTCCACCGCCGGACCCTCGTCCGCGATGATCTCCGCCTGCGCCTGCTCGAAGACCCGGATGAACTCGCGGCCGATGATCTTCCGCTTCTCCTCGGGGTCCGAGACACCCTTGAGCGCGGTGAGGAAGCGCTCCTCCGCGTCGACGACGACCAGCTTCACGCCGGTCGCGGCCACGAAGTCCTTCTCGACCTGCTCGGTCTCGCCCTTGCGCATCAGACCGTGGTCGACGTACACGCAGGTCAGCTGGTCGCCGATGGCGCGGGCGACGAGGGCCGCGGCCACCGCGGAGTCGACGCCGCCGGACAGCCCGCAGATGGCGCGCTTGTCGCCGACGCGCGAGCGGATCTCGGCGACCTGCTCCTCGATCACGTTGCCCGTGGTCCAGTCCGGCTTCAGACCGGCACCCCGGTAGAGGAAGTGCTCCAGGACCTGCTGGCCGTGCGTGGAGTGCATCACCTCGGGGTGGTACTGGACGCCGTAGAGCTTCTTCTCGTCGTTCTCGAAGGCGGCGACCGGGACGACGTCCGTGGAGGCCGTGACGGAGAAGCCCTCGGGGGCGGCGGAGCAGGCGTCGCCGTGGGACATCCACACGTGCTGCTCGTCCGGGGTGCCCTCGAAGAGGGTGGAGGACGACTTCGAGACGTGCAGGTCGGTGCGGCCGTACTCACGGGCGCCGGTGTTGTCCACCGTGCCGCCGAGGCTCTGGGCCATCAGCTGGAAGCCGTAGCACATGCCGAAGACGGGGACGCCGGCCTCGAAGAGCGCGCGGTCGAGGCGGGGGGCGCCCTCCTCGTAGACCGACGAGGGGCCGCCGGAGAGGATGATCGCCGCCGGGTTCTTGGCGAGCATCTCCTCAACCGGCATGGTGCTCGGCACGATCTCGCTGTAGACCCGCGCCTCGCGGACGCGACGGGCGATGAGCTGGGCGTACTGCGCGCCGAAGTCGACGACCAGGACGGTGTCGGGGGCGGCGGCGGGGGTCGCTGATGACACGGGGTGCCTTCCGGCGGTTTGGGCGAGGGCTGTGAGGCCGATTCTAGCGGGGTGCGGCCGCGCCCCCTCCCGGCCGCCGTCTCCGGCCCTTCCCGTCCGGTGGATGGACCCCGGTTGGACAGGTGCCCACGCGCGTGCATACTGCTGCCATGCTCACGCACCCGACCTTCGTCTTTACCTATGGCAACCGGCCCGCCGGCTGCCATGGTCGTGCTGCTTGAGCTACTGACAAGCGACTTCCCAGGCGCCCCGGGCCGATAAGGTCCGGGGCGCCTGTCGTTTCCTTCCGGATCTTGCCGCTCCGGGGCACCTCACCCAGAAACACGAGGAGCCACCGTGACCACCACCACGCCCGAAGCCGTCATCGCGGACGCCCGTGAGCGCATCGACGCCATCGACGACCGGATCATCGGCCTCATCCAGGAACGCGCGGCCGTCTCCGCCGTCGTCCAGCAGACCCGTATCGCCTCCGGCGGCCGGCGCGTGCACCTCGCGCGCGAGATGGAGGTCCTCAACCACTTCAGCGAGGCGCTCGGCAAGCCGGGCACCTCCCTCGCGATGACCCTGCTCGAACTGTGCAGGGGTCGCATCTGAGTTCGGGCCCCGTCTCACCCGTACGGCGCGTGACCGCATCGCGGACCGCTTCGTTGGTGGTGGTGTCCGTGCCAGCCAGGGGCGGGCCCGACAGAACCACGCGTGGCTCGCTGGAGCGATGAGACGTTCGGATCTTGCCGTACGTCGTGGGACCTCGCTCCAGGTAAGTGACCGGACGGCAGGGGACAGCAGCCCGGTCACCCAAGAGAACGGTCGGCTCCGGGGACGCCCGGGGCCGGCCGGCGGGAACAGAAGGCTGGACCAAACGGTTGCGGAGGCCGGGTCCGTCCAGCACGATGCCTACAAAGCCCAAGTCCCCCTGTACACACCCACATTGTCTGTGCGTTTCGGCTCTGCCAGAGGTCGAGACCATCCGTGCGCCCCGCATGCGCCGAGGCGCCGACCCCGGGCATCCAGGACCAGCGGCGCAACCCCCCGGCGCCGCTTCCAGGCACCGGCGCTGCCCTGACGCCGGTGCTGACGAAAGAAGGGCCCCGCGGTTCCGTCCCGCGGGGCCCTTCGCATGCCGGTCACATGCGAATCAGGTCCGGATCAAGTCCGGATCAGGTCCGGATCAGGTCTGGATCAAGTCCGGGAGACCGTCCCGCAGCCCTTGTCGTCGCTGATGTCCCGGCTGCGGTCGTACGGGTCCGTCGTCGGGCCCGTCGGCGTCGCGCCCGTGGACTCGGCCGACGGGAAGTGCGGGTGCAGGAAACCGTCGTAGACGTCGCAGGCCGAGTTGCCGATGTCCTGGTCGTACTTCACGACGCCGATCTTGCCCGGTGTGACCTGGTACTTGGCCGGGTCGGAGAGTTCGAGGTCGAGGACGCGGCGGACGATGGTGCGGGCCACGTCGGTCGTGCCGTCGGTGCGGACCACCGGGTAGACGAAGGTGTAGTCGGCGTGGACGGCGACGGCGGCACCCTCTCCGGCCTTGAAGGTCATACGGCCGCGGGTCTTCACGACGTCACCGACGAGCCGGACCTCGTCCGGGTCGAAGCGGCTGAACATCACCAGCGGATCGTGCTTCTTGTCCGGCTTGCTCAGGGCCTTCTTCAGGAAGCCGGGCACGTCCTGGTGCGGCTCCAGCACGTCGAGCGCCGTCTCCGGGCGTTCCCCGCGCAGGGTCGCCGGGTCCAGGTTCGCGTCGATCAGCAGCTTCCGGGTCAGCTCCAGGGCACTCGCCACATCCGCCTTGCTCCGCCCGCCGACCGCCTTCGCCTCCGGTACGACGATGCCGGCCTGGCCGTCGGCCCAGCGCTTGGCGGGCGAACCGGCGAACGGGTCGTCGAGCGTCGGGGTCCGCGGGGCCGCGGACGCGGGCGGGCCGGTCGGCGCCGCCGTCTCCGCGGGCAGGGTCTCGGTCGCCTCGTCGGCGGAGCCCGCGCCGAAGGGGTCGCCGGGCAGCAGCGACGGCTTGATCGCCACGACGGCGACGGCCACGGCGAGCAGCACACCGAGGGCTGTCCACACCCCGCGGCCCCGCGTCTTCCCCTGCCGCTTGGGTCCCGTACGCCACCCCTCCGGCAGCTCGCCCCGCGCCTCCTGCTGACGGAGCCGTTCCGTCACCATGCGGGCGCGGGCGGAGGGCTCCTTCGGAGCGGCCGTTTCATTGGCGCGAACGAACTGTTCCCAGACCTCGTCCGGCACTTCGGGGGTCGAGGAGGAGTCCTCGGCAGGCTTGTCAGACACGATCGTCAGTTCTAGGGGTTCGGAAAGCGCCTTCACAAGGAAAATCCGGCGGGATCCGGCTGTGACTCAGGCCACATAAGAATTATGTGAATGCGAGTGCAACCATTCACACCCCTCGTGGATCAAACCATGCGTACCAAGGGCCACAGCCGCGCCCCACACGCGAGGCCCCACCTGCCCCACTCGCGTGCTGCGACGCGCAGCACACCGGACTTCTTGAGGTCTTTCATGAAGCTTCGCCGTGCCATGGCCGCAGCGGCTGCGACGGCTGTCATAGCCCCGCTCGCACTGCTGTCCGCGCCTGCCGCGTTCGCGGACGAGACGTCGCCGACCCCCACCGAGACCGTGAGCGAGACGCCGTCGGAGACGCCGTCCGACACCACCTCGCCGACGGCCCCGACCGAGGTCCCGAGCGACACCGCTTCGCCGACCGACACCACGTCGCCCACGGCCTCCACCGAGCCGACCGGCACCACCTCGCCGACCGACAGCGCGTCGCCCACCGACTCCACCGAGCCCAGCGAGTCGGCCGAGCCGAGCGAGGACCCGTCCGACCCGGATGTCCCCTACTGCGACGAGCTCGACGAGGACTTCACGGACGCCAAGGTCGCCGCGGACATCAAGGGCCTGCCCGGCAAGATCGTCGCCGGTGACGGCTTCCACACCTTCAAGCTGGTCGTCACCAACGAGTCCGACACCACGGTCGACGGCGTGGCCTTCTACGCCGAGATCGAGAACTACGAGGTCGACGAGGCGAAGTGGCTCAGCCCGTACGTCGACCTGGAGTTCAAGAACCCCGACACGGGGTCCTGGGACCGCATCGGCAACGACGACTTCGCCGGTGACTACTTCTTCTACGTCGACGAGCTGAAGGCGGGCAAGAGCAAGTCGGTCGACCTGCGCGTCAGCATCGACGCCAAGGCCCCGGCCGGTGACGCCTACTCCTTCGGTTCCGGCGCCTACCTCGACAACGTCGACGGCCAGGACTGCATAGCCGAGGGCTGGGCCCAGTACGACTTCTCGGTCCTCAAGGCCGGCTCCAAGAACGACGACCCGGGTGAGGCCACCCCGAGCGACAACGACAAGGGCTCGGTGAAGAAGCCGCAGGGCGACGTCTCCGAGCTGCCGACCGGCAACCTCGCCGAGACCGGCTCCAGCTCCGCGCTGCCGACCATCGGTCTCGTGGGCGGTGTCGCGATCGTCGCCGGTGCGGGTGCCGTCTTCGCGGTGCGTCGCCGTAAGGCCGGCACGCAGGCGTAACACAAGCCAGTTGCAAGAAAACGAGAAGGACCTGCGTTCGGAGGGGGATGCAGGTCCTTCTCGCTGTCCGCGTCAGGGGTCAGGCCTTCGGCGGCACCGCCGGCATCCCCAGGAACGGCAGCCGAAGCGCGCCGAACGCGTCCGCCGGGACCGCCGGTGACCGCGGCTCGACCGGCTTCAGACGCTCGTACGCCGCCCCCTGCGCAGGACGCGGGTCGTCCTCGCCGTTGTTGGGCCAGTACGACATCGCCCGCTCCGCCTGCGCGGTGATCGTGAGCGACGGGTTCACGCCCAGGTTGGCGGAGACCGCGGCGCCGTCGACGACCGAGATGCCGGGATGGCCGTAGAGGCGGTGGTAGGGGTCGATGACCCCGTCCTCCGGGCTCGCCCCGATCGGGCAGCCGCCCAGGAAGTGGGCGGTGAGCGGGGTGCCCATCAGCTCGCCGACGTTCGAACCGGCGAAGCCGTTGATCTCCGCCGCGATCGCGGAGGCGGCCTCCGAAGCGGCCCTGATCTGCTTGGGGTTGGGGGCGCCGTGGCCCTGCCGGGCGGTCAGCAACCCCTTGCCGACACCGTCCGGCTTCAGGTACGTCGTCAGGGAGTTGTCCAGCGACTGCATGACCAGGCCGATGATGGTCCGCTCCGACCAGCGGCGGTTGGAGAGGGACCGCAGGACGAGCAGTGGATGCCGGCCCGCGTTCGCCAGCCAGGCCGCGACCCTCGACGAGCCTTCCGCGTACGGGACTTGGAGGATCGACAGGCCGCCCATCGAGTTGGAGCCCTTGCCGTAGCGGACCGGCTCGATGTGGGTGTTCTCGTCCGGGTGGATGGACGAGGTGATGGCGACGCCCTGGGTGAAGTCCGGCCTGGCCGAGCCCGTCGCCCTGCGGTAGCGCCGGTTGTCGGTCTGCGCGCCGACCAGCGCCTCGGAGTTGGTGCGCGTCAGCTCGCCCAATTTCGCCGAGATGTAAGGCAGTTGGCCGCCCGCCCGCATGCGGTGCAGCAGCGTCTGGGTGCCGTAGGTGCCGGCGGCGATGACGACCCGGCGGGCTTTGAAGGTCCGGCCCTCGCCCTTCTTCCTCCGGTCCGTGGGGAGGGTGGCGATCGCGTAACCGCCCTGCGAGTCGTCGGTGACCGACACGACCGTGGTCATGGGGTGCACGACCGCGCCCGCCTTCTCGGCGAGGTGGAGGTAGTTCTCGTTGAGGGTGTTCTTCGCGCCGTGGCGGCAGCCGGTCATGCACTCGCCGCACTCGGTACAGGCCTTGCGGGCCGGTCCCGCGCCACCGAAGTAGGGGTCGGTGACCTGCTCGCCGGCCTTCGCCCGCACCGACCCGTCGGCGTCCTTGCCGTCGCCGAAGAAGACGCCGACGGGCGCCATGTGGAAGGTGTCGCCCACGCCCATCCGCTGGGCGGCCGCCTTCAGATGGACGTCGGACGGGGTCATCGTCGGGTTGAGCCGTACGCCGAGCATGCGCCGCGCCTGGTCGTAGTACGGCTTCAACTCCTCCTCCCAGTCCGTGATGTCACGCCACTGCGGGTCCTCGAAGAACGGCTTCGGCGGTACGTAGAGGGTGTTGGCGTAGTTGAGGGAGCCGCCGCCGACCCCCGCGCCCGCCAGCACCATGACGTTGCCCAGCAGATGGATGCGCTGGAGGCCGTACATGCCCAGCCTGGGGGCCCAGAGGTAGTTCTTGAGGTCCCAGGAGTTCTTGGGGAGGGTCTCCCTGGTGAAGCGGCGGCCCGCCTCCAGGACGCCCACGCGATAGCCCTTCTCCGTGAGGCGAAGGGCGCTGACCGAACCGCCGAATCCGGAACCCACGACGATGACGTCGTAGTCGTAGTCGTCCTGTGGCACGTGTGCTCTCCCTACCGGAACCGGAACGCCTTCATCAGCCTCAGGCTGCGGCTCATGAACTGGGCGTACTTCTCGTCGTCCATCCCCAGCGCCGGGGCCATCGGCAGCAGCCGCTGCTGGGCGACCGTCTGGGCCTCGGTGTACTTGAGGATGCCCTCGGAGCCGTGCCGGCGGCCGAGGCCGGAGTCCTTCATGCCGCCCATCGGGGACTGGACGCTGCCATAGGCGGACGCGTAGCCCTCGTTGACGTTGACCGTGCCGGTGCGCAGCCGGGCGGCGACCTCCCGGCCGCGCTTGCCGTCCTTCGTCCAGACCGAGGAATTCAGGCCGTACGAGGTGGAGTTGGCGGCCTCGACGGCCTCCTCGTCCGTCTTGAAGCGGTAGAGGGCGACCACGGGGCCGAAGGTCTCCTCGGTGCAGATCGCCATCGGCTCGGTCACGCCGTCGAGGATGGTCGGCTCGAAGAAGTACGGGCCGATGTCCGGGCGGGCGACGCCACCGGCGACGACCTTGGCGCCCTTGGCGACGGCTTCCTCCACGTGCCGGGTGACGGTCTCCAGCTGCCGCTCGCCCACCAGGGAGCCCATGTCGGCGCCGTAGGCGAGGGACCGGCCGAGCCGCATGGCCTTCGTGCGGGCGGCGAAGCGCTCCAGGAAGGCGTCGGCGATCGACTCGTGGACGTACAACCGCTCGATGGAAATGCAGAGTTGGCCCGCGGAGGAGAAGCAGGCGCGGACGGCGCCGGCCGCGGCCTTCTCGATGTCCGCGTCCTCCAGGACCAACATGGCGTTCTTGCCGCCGAGTTCGAGGGAGACGCCGACCAGGCGGGCCGCCGCGCCCTGAGCGACCTCGCGCCCTGTACGGGTGGAGCCGGTGAAGGAGACGTAGTCGGCGTGCCGGACGACCTCGGGGCCGACGACCGGGCCCTCGCCGAGGACGACCTGGAAGACATCGGCCGGCAGACCCGCCTCGATGAGCAGGTCGCGCGCCCACAGGGCGGTCAGGCAGGTCTCGGTGTCGGGCTTCATGACGACCGCGTTGCCCGCGACGAACGCCGGGAGCGCGTCGCCGACCGACAGCTCCAGCGGGTAGTTCCAGGGGGCGATCTGGCCGACGACACCGCGCGGGTGCCGGAGTTCGGTGACGCGGGTGAGCGTGGGCATGGCACCCGCGTGCCGCTTGGGCCGCAGATAGGAGGGTGCCTTGCGGCCGTAGTGGCGGGCGGCGACCGCGACGGCCTGCACCTCCTCGTGGGCGTGCAGCCGGGCCTTGCCGGTCTCCAGCTGGATGAGGTCGAGGACCTCCGCCTGGCGTTCGAGCACCAGGTCGTGGAAGCGGAGCAGCACGGCCGCGCGCTGCCGTACGGGCGTCTGCGCCCACACCGCCTGCGCCGCGCGGGCCGCCTCGAAGGCCTTCGCCACGTCCTCGGGCGTCGACTCGGGCAGGTCGGCCAGCTTCTCGCCGGTGAACGGCGTGTGGTTGGCGGTACGACCGGAGCCGACCACGCCCTTGGTGAGCTGCGCGACCAGCTCCGGGGTGACCACGTCGGCGGCGGTACGGGCGCCCTCCGGGGCGGGGGCGAGGGGGTTGGTGCCGGTCAGTTCCGGGGCCTGCGAGTCCGTCATGACGCGCAGGGTATGCCGGGTCGGGGACTTTGGGTACCCGGCGGTAACAGGGATTCACCGACCGCACACACGGCGCCAGCGATCACTGGCGGTGAACCTGCTGATCAGGGCGTTGTGCGAGGACGATCACTCAGGACGCCGGTTTTCCGATCTCGAGCCGGTCACGGGCCGTCTTGAACACCGAGGTCCCCTCCTTCTCCCGCGGGGTGCCCTTGGGCATGTCGACGCGCAGCTCGTACATCCGCCTGTCGTCGGTCAGCACCGTCAGCTGGATGACCCGGGTGGAGCCCAGGCCCTCGTCGTCGTAGGTGGTGTCGGCCATGATCGCGTCGTGGCCGTCCAGGCTGGTCCCGGTGATCTGCGTGTCCGCGTCTCCGTGCGACGCCCACCCCACCGCCTGCTGCTGCGCCCGTGCCTCCAGCGAGGCCGGGGCCTTGTCCCACTCGCTGAGGCGGACCTGGATGTCCCCCGACTCGAAGATCACGATCCGGGGCTGGTCGTTCGGGCTGCCCTGCCGCGCGGACTCCTCGTACCGGCTCGGCACGGAGAGGACCGCGTTCATGTCCTGCTCCCGGTGCCGGGTCCAGGACTCGTCGGCGACGTCCGTGGCGCTCGCGGCGGGCGCCTCGCTGTGGGTGGCGGTCATCTCCCTGGGGTCGGCGGGTGCGGGGTCCGCGAGGAAGTAGGAGGTCCCGGCCCACGCCCCACCGACGAGCGCGACGGCGAGGAGGGCAGCGGGGAGCGGTCGGCGCAGGGGGTGGGGCCTGCGCGACGGCGCCGGTACGACGGTGGTGTCCGACGCGGGAACCGGTGCGGCCTCGGGCCCGCGCAGCCGTACGGTGCCGGAGTCCTCCCCCAACTCCACTGTCCAGTCGGACGTCTGGACGACCGGCGGCGCCTCCGCGAGCGTCGGCACCGGGCGGCCGTCCGCCGCCGCCTCCAGCACCTTCGCGGCCTCCTCCGCGTCCGGCCGGCGCTCCGGGTCCTTGGCCAACAGCCTGGTGATCAGCGGGCCCAGAGGTCCGGCGCGCCCCGGCTCGGGCGGATCGTGGGAGAGGACCGCGGCGAGGGTGGACTCCACCGTTGTACGCCGGAAGGGCGCCTCGCCTTCGACGGCGGCGTACAACAACACACCCAGGGACCACAGATCGGAGGCCGGTCCGGCCCCCTTCCCGGACATCCGCTCCGGCGCGACGAAGTCGAGCGAGCCGATGAACTCGCCGCTGACGGTGAGGGATTCCTCGCCCTGGACATGGGCGATGCCGAAGTCGGTGAGGACGACGCGGCCGTGGGTGCCGAGGAGGACGTTGGCGGGTTTCACGTCGCGGTGGACGATGCCGACGGAGTGCGCTGAGCGCAGCGCGCCGAGGACGGCGAACCCGATACGGGCGGCTTCGGCCGGGGCGACGGGCCCACGCCGGAGCGCCTCGTCGAGGGACTCGCCCCGCACCAACTCCATGACGATCCAGGGCAGTCCGTCCTCCACGACGACGTCATGGATGGAGACGGCGGCGGGATGATCGACCCGGGCGGCGGCACGGGCCTCGCGGTAGAGCCGGTGCGAGGCCCGCTGATGCGCCTCGTCCTCCGGGTCACCGGGCAACCTCGGCTGCTTGACGGCGACTTCACGGCCGACCAGCTCGTCGAGCGCCCGCCAGACAGTACCCATCCCGCCCGACCCGATCCGCTCGACGAGCCGATAACGCCCGCCTATGAGTCGCCCCATGGGGCTCGCGCCGCCCCCGTCGTTGCTCATGCCCCCATCAGTACCGTGTGGGGTGGGGGGTTGTCGACGCGGGGTGGCCGCCGCCCGTCAGGTGATGTCGACGCCCCCCGCCTGGAGCATCGCCAGCTGTGTCTGGCTCAGCACGCCGGCGTAGGTGTGCAGTTCGTCGACCTCGCCGGTCAGGTACTCCCCGGCGGTGCCGCGTCCGATCTGGAGGTCGCCGGTCGGCGTCCAGGTGTCCGCGCCGGTCACGCTCGCCGTGGCGGACGGGTACGTGTCGTCGACGTAGAGCCGCAGTTGGTCGGTGCGCTCGTCGTAGACCACGGCCAGGAACTCGTCGCCCGCCGAGGAGCCCACGTCGTAGCGTGCATCGACCGTGGTGGTGGGCGCGTCGGCGCGGTCCTCGTGGGCCACGGTCGCCTGCCAGGTCCGGGAGGCGGCGAGGTAGCGCAGGGTGAACAGGTCCGTGCGCTCGCCCGGCTGGGAGAGCACCGTCATGTCGCGGGTCGCGGTGTCCGGGTCGATGCGCACCTTGGTGGTCACCGAGAAGCCGGCGTCGGTCGGGGCGAGCGCGGTCGGCGTCGTGGCGTAGTCGCCGTCACCGTCGAGCAGCAGGTCGCCGGAGCCGACGATCGGGTAGGTGACCGGGGTGCAGTCCGGGTTCCAGGGGCAGTCGTCCGTGGCCGCGTAGATCGACGCGTCGCCCGCGAGGGTCAGCGGTGCGCCGCCCGCGTTCGCCGGGCTCTGGCCATCGGTCGCGGACTCCAGGTCCCAGTAGCCGAGGCGCTGGGCCTTGCGGGTGGCAACGTCCGTGATCTCGCCGGGCACGAACACGCGGTCCCAGACGTTCACGTCGGTGAGCTGTCCGTCCCAGTGGTCGCCGATGCGGAGGGCGTCGGTGCCGCCCGCCGCCACCACGCCGGTGGCCGTGCCGGTGAGCGTTCCGTTGACGTACAGCCGGGCCGTGTCGACCTCGCCGTCGTACACGCCGACGAGGTGCGCCCACTCGCCCTTCTCGGGCGCGCCGCCGGTGAGCCGGGTGGTGCCGCCGTCGGCGGTGGGGAGGGTGAAGGACCAGCCGGAGCCGGCCGTGGCGCCGAGCGAGAAGCCCGCCTGACCGACGACCGTGGCATCGGCGCCGGTCGCGTCCGGGCGGACCCAGGCGTCGACGGAGAAGGTCTGCGCGGTGTCGGTCGTCGAGTCGAGGTTCGCGTACGCCTCGTCCGTGCCGTCGAAGGAGGCGGCGGAGGCGACGCTCGTACCGGAAGGACCGGAGGCGCCGAAGGTGACGCCGGAGCCGGTGGTGGCGCCGGACTGGCTGTCGGGGTCCCAGTGGGTGATCGCGGTGCGGCCGTCCGAGACCTTGACGTAGTAGGTGATCCGGCTGCTGAAGGTCCCGGCCGCGTTCACCGCCTGGACCTGGAGGTAGGTCACCCCCCTCTTCTCCGGCATCCACCGCAGCGACACCGGCGCGCCGGGCTCGGCCGCACGGAGGGTCTGCGTGGCGCCGCCGAGCCAGGAGTAGCGGTACGACACCACGTCGTCGGACGCCGAGTCGATCACGAACGTGCCGTAACTGCCCACGCCCTCGTGCCAGTTGTCGTCGTCCGGATACTGCGTCGACGTCACGACGGGTGCCTGCGGCGCGTCGGCGGCCGCCGCGACTCCCGTGGTCACGCCTCCGGCGAGCGCCGCGACGGCACACAGCGTGACGGCACGCGTCCATACGTACTGCTTCAACGGGTCCCCTCCCCAAGATCGGACCGGATCGGACCGGATCGGACCAAGATCGGCCTCAGAGGAGAATGACCTTAACTGCCGCCACTGACAACGGAATTCAGAGTGCGTCGACGTCCAGTTCGGCGATGGCGGTCTTCGCCACCTCCCGGCCGCGGGCGGCGAAATCGCCCTTCCCGGGGTAACTGATGGTGAGCTTGTACATGTCGCCCTTGGAGGTCTTGTAGTAGAAGATCTGCATCTCGCGGGGGCGCGGGTTCTGGGTGTCGTCGGTCGTGTACGTGATCGTGTTCTGAGCGGCCGGCTTGCCCTGGTACGTGGCCCCGCCGTCCGTCTTCGTCGTCGGGTTCTCCGGCATCTGGAGGCCGTACTCACCGTTGTCCTTGAACTGCTTGTTGTCCTCGTACATTTCGGCGGCGGCCGAGTCGGCGATGCTGTCGCTCGTGTCCTCGGCCCTCTTGTCCAGTCGCAGACCGATCCAGATGCTGCCGCTCCAGTCGGTGTACGTGACCCAGTGCGCGTCGTCGGTCTTCCGGTCGGGGTACCCCGGCTGGTACTGCGACGGCACCGCCAGCGACGCGGCGACGTCCTTCTCGTGAACGGTCTTCCAGCCGTCCGGCAACGGCCCCGCGAACGGGTCCGCGATCACCAGGTACGCCGTCACGGCCGCCGCTACGACCGCCGCGCCGAGCCCGATGAGAGTCTTGCGCCCCAGGTGGATGCCGCTCTTCGGGGGACCTGCGGGCGACTGCGCGGCCCGCGTCGGCGCCGGTGGTGCGGCGGCCTTCTCCAGCAGGGTGCGGACCTGGGCGGCGTGCGGGCGGCGGCCCGGCTCCTTCTGGAGGAGGCCGGTGATGACCTCGGCCAGGGGTCCCGACGCCGAGGCGGGCGCGGCGGGGGTGAAGTTGAGGACGGACTGGAGGGTGGCCGGCGTGTTGCTGCGGCGGAACGGCGAGACGCCCTCCGTGGCCGCGTAGAGGACGACGCCCAGCGACCAGAGGTCGGAGGCAGGGCCCGGCCGCTGGCCCAACACCCGCTCGGGGGCGATGTATTCGGGCGAGCCGACGAAGCCGCCGGTGTCGGTCAGGCTCGTCTCGCCCTCGATCTGGGCGATGCCGAAGTCGGTGAGGACGACCCGGTCGTGCCGGCCGAGCAGGACGTTGTCCGGCTTGACGTCCCGGTGCAGGATGCCCGCCGCGTGCGCGGCCTCCAGCGCGGCCAGCACCTGAAGGCCGATTCTCGCCGCTTCCCCCGCCCCTAGGGTGCCCTCCTGCAACACGTCGCCCAGCGAACGCCCCCGCACCAGCTCCATGACGATCCACGGCCGGCCGTCGACGACCGCCACGTCGTGCACGTTCACGACCGCCGGATGATCGAGCCGGGCCGCGGCCCGCGCCTCGCGCCGCATCCGCTCGAAGGCGTTGGCGCGTTCCCGCTCGGGGAGATGGTCGGGGACGCGCGGTTCCTTGACGGCGACCTCGCGGTCCACCGTCTCGTCCTTGGCCCGCCACACCGTCCCCATGCCGCCATCTCCGAGCTTGGCGAGCAACCGGTACCGGCCCGCGATCAACCGCCCCGCGCCGGGGTCCTGCGGAGGTGCCGTCTGCTGCGGCACGACCTGGGTGGTGGGTGCCGCGTACGGGTTGTCGGGGTGCGGCACCGCCACGGGCGGGTTCGGCGGCGGCAGCCTGAAACTCGTTGGCTCGTCCGACCCGTAAGGGGCTCCCCCGTCGCTGCTCATGGGTCCATCCATATCGCGGCAACCACCGCGGTATCCAGCCAGAACGCACTCCGGTCACAGAGCCGTGACCAATCCCCGTCATGCCCGTCGACGTGCGCGCAGCACCGCCGTCAGCGCGCCCCGCAGCGAACGCCGCTCGACGCTCGGCATGTGCCCCGTCTCCAGAAAGGTCCGCAGCATCCGCTCCGCCGACTCCCCGTCCAGCCGCCGCCCCGGATCACGCTCCAACAGCCCCCGTACGACGGACAGCAGCGGCGCGGCCTGCACGGGCAGCCGGATCTCCCCGGCGACCACGGCATGCAGCACCCCACCCAACGAGTCGCGCCGGAACGGCGATTCACCGCTGACGGCCGTACACAGCAGCGCGCCCAGCGACCACAGGTCGGACGCGGGGCCGCTGGCGAGCCCGGACATCCGCTCCGGCGCGGTGTACTCGGGCGAGCCGACGAAGGAGTCGAGGTCGGTGAGGGTGGTGGCGCCCGCGACCTGCGCCACGCCGAAGTCGGTGAGCACGACCCGGCCGTCGTCGGCGATCAGCACGTTCGCCGGTTTGAGGTCCCGGTGCAGCACCCCGGCCTCGTGCGCCGCCCGCAACGCGCCGAGCAGTGCGACGCCGATCCGCGCGGCCTCGGCGGCGTCGACGGGGCCGCGCGCGGCGATCCGGTCGGCGAGGGACCCTCCCTCGATCAACTCCATTACCAGATAAGGCCGTTCGCCGTCCTCGACGACGTCATGCACGACGATGATGTGCGGATGCCGGAGCTGCGCGACCGCCCGCGCCTCCCGCAGGGTCCGGTCCCGCCAACGGCGGGCCTCACCCTCGGACAAGGTCTCGCCCAGGGCCAGCTCCTTGACCGCGACACGCCGTCCGAGCAGCTGATCGGTGGCCCGCCAGACAACTCCCATCCCACCACGCCCGAGCCGCGCCTCGAGGCGATAACGCCCCGCTACGGCACGGAAGTTGTCCCCCTGGGTCGCCATGAGCCCCATGATGCCCCGCCGGACGAACACCTTCCGGGGCGCTGACCGGCCAAGTTGGGGCGGATCAGGAGGGGTTGGGCTGCCAGCTCCGCAGCACGGTGGAGAACCGCTTGCTCGTGGTGTCCCAGTCGCCGGCCGGCGAGGCGGTGTAGAGGGCGTACTCGACACCGTCAGGCGTCATGTACGCCACGTCCAGCGCGCGGTACGGCCCGGAGAAGGGCGAGTCCTTCGCCAGCTGTGTCCAGGTGCATTCCCAGCGGACGCTCGGCTGGTCGCGGTAGATCTCCTCCCTCATGCTCAGCGTCGTGAAGTCCTTGAGCCGCCTTTGGTTCGACGCCTCCAACTCACGCATGTGGTCGTAGGAGTTGGTGTAGTCCGGCGCGGTGTCGACGGCGACGCGCACGAGGGTCCTGCCGTTGTCGGGCGAGTAGTCGACCTGCGCCAGACCGTCCTTCTCCTCGATGGAGACCGTCCGGTCCCAGCCAGCGGGCAAGTACAGACTGAAGCCCAGGGGATCGTCGTACTTCTTCCACCCGGCGGGAATCGCCCCCTGGGCACCCTTCGTCGGGGAAGAGGTCGGTGTCGGCGTCGGAGTCGGACTCTCGCTCGATGAGGAGGGGCTGCCCGAGTTCCACTGCTGGAGCGCGACCGCACCACCCCCGCCGACGATCGCCGCGAGCGCCACGACCAGGGCGAACGTACGCAGCCGGTGACGCTTGCGCGGGACGGGAGCCGCCGCGCCCACGATGACCGGCGGATACGGCGTCGCGGCGGCCGTCTGCCCGGCACGGGTTCCGGTACCGGCGGTGCCCGTCTCCGGCGCGTACCGCACAGGCCCCGTCGGCACATACGCCTGCGCCGCGCTCGCCCGCCGCCCCTCGGCCACCTCCGCCAGCATCTGCTCGGCCTGCGCCGCGGTCGGCCGCTCGGCCGGATCCTTGCGGAGCAGTGCCGCGAGGACGGGCTCCAGCGCACCCGCGTGCGCCGGTGCCGCCGGTTCCTCCTCGACGACCGCCTGCATCGTGCCGAGCGGCGAGGTGCGGCGGAACGGCGACCTGCCTTCCACCGCCGTGTACAGCGTCGCGCCCAGCGCCCACAGATCCGACGCCGGGCCCGGGTCGTGGCCGCGGACGCGCTCCGGGGCGAGGTAGTCCACGGAACCGACGACCTCGCCGGTGCGCGTGATCGTCGTATCGCCCTCGATCTGGGCGATGCCGAAATCGGTGAGGAGGACGCGGCCGTCATGGGACAACAGCACATTGCCGGGCTTCACGTCGCGGTGCAGGACCCCCGCGTCGTGCGCCGCGCGCAGCGCCCGCAGCACCCACAGGCCGATCCGGGCCGCCTCGGCCGGCTCCACCCGCCCGTCCGCCTTCACCGCGTCCGCCAGCGAACGGCCCTCGACCAGCTCCATCACGATCCACGGGCGGGCGTCATGGTCGAGGACGTCGTGCACGGTGACGACGGCGGAGTGGTTGATCCGGGCCGCCGCACGGGCCTCGGCGCGCGTGCGGTGGAGCAACCGCTCCTGGTCGCCCTCGGAGACGTACAGGGCGGCGGTCAGCTCCTTGATGGCGACAGCCCGGTGCAACACCTCGTCGTGGGCCCGCCACACGCGGCCCATGCCGCCGCTGCCGATGGTGTCGGCAAGCCGGTAGCGGCCCGCGATGAGCAGGCCCTGCATCTGATTCACGTTGCCCCGCAATGGTCTTGACAGGGTCAGCGTAAGGATCGGTCCCTACGCAGGGAACCACAGGGGTCCCAAGGAGACAGCACTGTGACAGTTGTCGCTTTCACCAGCCGCGAGCAACCGTCACCAGCCGCAAGCAACCGTCACCGAGTGCGCTCAGCCGGTCACCTCGTACGTCGCCGACGCCTGCTCGAACAACCGTGTCACCTCGTCCCGCTCCGCCTCGGGACCGCGCACCTGCACCACGTGGTACTTCCCGCCGACGAGGATCGCCAGATTCCGCACGAACAGCTCGCGCCCCGCGCTGTCCGTCCAGGTGAACTGCCCCTCGGCCATGGTCCGCCCGCCCACCGAGATCGTCTTCAGCCCGGAGGCGCTCGCCCAGCTGGAGTCGCGGTACGGCTGCAGCTCGCGCTCGTCCTCCCGCTGGTACGCCATGGGGTCCTCGCCGAACTCGTCCGCGCTGTCCCGTCCGGGTACGACGATCAGGTCGAAGTCGCCGTGCGAGTACACGACCTGTCCGCGGCCGTTCTTCGGCGTACGGTCCCAGCCGTCGGCCACGGCGACGCGGAATCCGGCGGTGTCCGAGCGCAGGGTGAAGCCGTCGGCGACGTCGGGGTCGTTGGACTGCGGTTGCGCCGAGCCACTGCCGCCGTCCGCCTCGGGCGTGGTCTGCTCGGGGCGCGGCTCACTGCTGGCGGTCTGCTTCGGCGCGTCGCTGATCTCACCCGCGGCGCCGGTCCGGTCGGTCCCATCCGTTCCGCCCGCGCCGTCCGACGAATCGGACTTCGGCATGAACAGCATGGCGTACGCGATCGCCCCCGCCATCAGCAGCAGCACGAGCAGCAGCAGCGTGCGCCCGAGCCTGCGCGGGGACGCCTCCTCCTGCCGGGCGGCCTTGGCCCGCTTGTGCCGTCCGTGCGCGCTGGTCGCGGGCAGCCCGGCGCGCCGCCTGCGCACCAGCTCGCCCCGCCGCCGCACGATGGGCAGCCGGTTGCCCTCGACGGGCGGCGCGGCGACCACGTACGTGCCCGCCTCCGGCTCCGGCGCGGAGCGCACGAGCGAGCGCAGCCAGCCCCGCAGCTCCTCGAAGTCCAGCCGCTCGGTGGGGTCCTGCCGCAGCAGCGACTCCACGACCGGCCGCAGCGGCCCGCACTCCTCGGCGAAGGCCGGCGGCTCGGCGCACACCATCTGCACCAGCTCGGCGGTCGACTCCTCCGGGTACGGCGCATGCCCCTGCACGGCCCGGAACAGCAGCGCGCCGAGCGCCCACAGGTCGGTCGCGGGGCCGATCGGCGCGGCCAGCTGCCAGTTCTCGTGCACCGGCCCGGCCTGCTCGGGCGCCCATCGCTCGGTCACCGGCCCGACGACGGCCATCCTGGCCTGCCGCGCCCGCTCGGCGGCGAGCGCGGTGGCGGGGCCGCGGGGCACGGGCGCGGCGGCGGCGAGCTCGTCCCAACGGCTGGGGGCGGGCGCCGGGTTGGGCACGGACGGCACACTTCCGGCCGACGGCAGTGCGGCCGTACGTCCTTCTGACCCGCCCGGCAGCGCCCTGCCGCCACCGCCGGCGGGAGCGGCCCCGTGCCAGGAGTCGTTCCGGACGCCGTAGGGGTCGACGATCTGTCCCGGCGGGGTGGCACCGGACCGCCGGTGCTCGTCCCGGCCGGGCGCGACGGTGCCGCCCAGGGGTCCGGCGGTGGGCACCGCCCACCCCGCCTCACCGGGACGCGTGGCACCGGGCGCGACCTGGGTGCCGCCGCCCGGTCCGTACGGCGGTGTCGGCCCGCCGTCGACCCCGGCAGCGGTCGCGGGGCCCTCCTCCGGCGAGGGGCGGGCTCCGGGCAGGGCCGCGTGGCCGTTCTGCTGGGCTTCCTGGACGCGGGCGGCGGCCCGGGCGCCCGCGCGATACGCGGCGATCGCCCCTGCCCGCGCGGCCCGGACGTCCCCACCGGTCGGCTCCACGGCCCTGCGCGCGACCGCACCCGAGCCACCGGCACCGTTCGCCGTCTCACCGCCGAGCCCCGGCAGCCCACCGGCCTCCCGAGCCTCGATGGCGGCCCGCCGCGCGGCCTCGGGGTCCAGGGAGCTCGCGGGTCCGGCGGGCCCTGAGCCACCAACGCCACCGGGGCCCGCACTCACGGCCCCCGACCCGCTGAAAGTCCCCGGCACCGCCCGTACACCCGGCGCCCCCTGCGGCCCGAGCTCCCGCCCGTCACCACCGAAGCGCCCGTCACCACCGGACCGCCCGCCGCCACCGGCTCCTGACGCTCCTCCCGCGCCCCCGGCCCCGCCGACTCCTGGCGGTCCCGCCACACCCCCGGCGACGCCGCCCCCGTCACTCTCCGGAGCCGGCACCGGGTCGTACCCGCACAGCGCCTCCTCCGCCGCGCCGACCGCGAGCCCGGTCAGCATCACGCGGCCGTCGTCGCAGACGAGCACCGTGCGGGCGGTGATGTTCCGGTGCACCCAGCCATGCGCGTGCAGCACCCGCAGGGCCATCAGCACATCGGAGGCGACCTCGGCCGCCCGGTACGGCGTCAGCGGCTTCTCCGCGAGCAGCGCCGCGAGCGGCCGCGCGGCCACCAACTCGCTCACTATCCACAGCGACCCGCCCTCGGCGAACACGTCGAAGACCTGGTCGAGCCGGGGATGGTCGGGGATCGCGGCGGCAGCCTGCGCGGCCTCGACAGCCCGCCGCACGGCCGGATCGGTGGGCCGGCGTGTGCTGGTCCGCGCCGTGGCGCCGCCCCGCCGGACTCCCCTGCCCTGCGGGTCCCTTGCCGTGAAACCGTCGGGCAGCCCCTCGGCGTCGAGCACCTCCGCCTCGACCACCTCGGGCAACGGCACCTGCCTGACCAGGACTTCCTGCCCGCTGTAGGTGTCGAAGGCCCGGGTCTCGGTGAGTTCGTACTCGTCGGAGGGGGGCAGCGGCAGGCGGTAGCGGTCGGCGAGTACCCGTCCCGCATAGTCGTCCACGTTGCCTCCCCCGGCAGCCCGGTCGGTCAATTCCGTTCGCCTCGCGTGCCGTTCCGCACCCATACCTGGATGCGTACGGTCCGCAAGCACTCACGATACGTGCCGGAGGCAACCCGCAAAGAGGGGATGCCAGATCTCATGTCCGAAACGCGGGACCGGTCACCACACGGTCACTTCACGATTTCGGTTCGAACGTCTTCGCGAGCGTCTGCCAGGTGTCCTTGCGCAGCTCGCTGCCCCAATTGGCGGCTTTCGCCGTGTACATCAGGGCATATCCGAGATGGTCGTTGACGACGAAACCCCGGTCGATGGTCCGGTACTTCGTGCCGCCCTCGCTGTAGGTGAACTCCCAGTCGGCCGCGAGCCAGTCCCGGTAGTCCACCTTCGCTATTCGAACCCGGTCGTACTGGGAGCGCACCATGTACCGCTCCTGGTTCTTCCAGTCCGCCACCGGGTCGCCCTTCGGCGTCGACGTCCAGGCGACCAGCAGCTTCTGACCGTCGGGTCCGGTGAACCGGTCCCCCGCGGAACTCGAGGTCTGGAACTTCCACCCCTCGGGCAGCCCGATCGAGTACCCCTGACCGCCGTTGTACGTCTTCACCGCGGTGCCACCGTCGTCGGCGGAACCGCCCGCGTCACTGCCGCCGGTCGCGGTGGGGCTGTTGCTCGGCGTGCTCCCGGACGGGGCCCCGGCCTCCGCCGACTGGCTCGCCTTGCCGTCCGCCCGGTCGCCGCCGGCGCCCTTGTCCTCCTTGGTGGAGGGACTCGCACTCGTCGTGCCTGCGGAAGCCTTGGCACCGCCGCCGCGCGCGGAGTTGTCGGACGAGCCGTCACCCCCACCGAGTGTGAGGGCCAGCACGACCGCGACCACGGCGAGCACCACGACCACCGCGATGATCACCAACGTCCGCCGCGGCACCACATCGGTGAGCGGCGCCCTCGGCACCGGCCGCGGAGGCAGATCCGGCGGCGTCATCACGGGCCACCCCGAACTCCGCCCACCACCGGCCGAGTTGCCCCCGGCTCCCGCGGAACCCGCCGCCCCCGAGCCACCGGCCCCGGAACCACTCACGCCGACCGAGCCAGACCCGGCGGCGACACCCGTACCCGAGCCCGAAGCCACACCCCCACCGGAAGCCGCCCCACCGGCGACCCCAGCAGCACCAGCACCGGAAGCACCCGCACCAGAAGCCGTGTCGGCCCCCGAACCGCCCTTGCCCGCCCCGGACTTGGTCCGAGAGGCCGCCGCCGTACCGGCCGCCCCCGCCGCCACCGCGGCCTTGCGCACCGAACGCAGCGCCCCGCGCAGCCGCTCCCCGCCCTCACCCCGGTCGGGCTGCGGAGGCAGCGGTACGACCTTCGTCGCGTCCGGCGCCGGCGCGGGCTCGTCCGGCTTCGGCTCGGGCGCGTGGATCACGGCGTTGAGCATCACGCGGGCACCCGCGTCGTCGAGCCGCTTCTCGGGGTCCTTGGTGAGCAGCCCGTAGATGACGTCCTTCAGTGGACCCGCGTTCTTCGGCTCCTCCAGCGGCTCGGTCATCACCGCGGTGAGCGTCGCGATCGCGGACCCCTTGTCGTACGGCGGCACGCCCTCCACCGCCGCGTACAGCAGTCCGCCCAGCGACCACAGGTCAGCCGCGGGCCCCGGCTTGTGCCCACGGGCACGCTCCGGGGAGATGTAGGAGGGCGCGCCGACGAGCATGCCGGTGGAGGTGATGGACGGGTCGCCCTCGACCTGCGCGATGCCGAAGTCGGTGAGCACGACCCGGCCGTCCTCGGAGATCAGCACGTTGGACGGCTTCACGTCCCGGTGCAGGATGCCCTGGCGGTGCGCCGAGCGCAGCACGTCCAGCACCGCGAGCCCGACCTCCGCCGCCCGCTTCGGCTCCAGCAGGCCGTCCTCGCGGATGACCTCGGCGAGCGACTTGCCCTCGACGAGCTCCATCACGATCCACGGCCGGTCGTCCTCGTCGACCACGTCGAAGACCGTCACCGCGCTGGTGTTGCGGATCCGCGCGATCGCCTTGGCCTCCCGCAGCGTGCGCGTGATCAGCCGGCGCTTCTCCTCCTCGTCGATGCTGGAGGGGAACCGCAGCTCCTTCACGGCGACGATCCGGCCCAGGGTCTCGTCCTCGGCCCGCCACACCGTGCCCATGCCGCCGCGGCCGAGCACTGCTCCCAACCGGTACCGCCCGGCGAGGAGACGTTCGCTCTTGTCCTGACGGGATGCCCCCGCCCGCTCCGCCTCCGACATGCGTCCCCTCATACAACCCGCCCTGACAGAGCCTCCATTGTCCCTCACCCGACAAGTGCCCAACGCCCAGGGTGCCCCTGACGACAAGCCGACCATCAGGGCGACCGAACCCTCACAGCGCGTGGCGGTCACGCGCCCCAAAGGCACCCCAAAGCCACCTCAAAGACCCGCCGAACCCGCCCCGCACCCCCACGCCCGGGACCACCCGACACCGAGTTCCAGCCACCCTGCATGATGGTCCGCACCACCGGAGAAACCGCCAAGCCGAACAACAGGACCCACCGAGCCGAACCGCAGGATCCGCCAAGCCGAACGACAAGACCCACCGAGCCGAACCGCAAGACCCGCCACGCCGGCCAGGAGGACCCGCCGTGCCCCCGTTTCGGACACTACTGGCCGTACCTGTGTCCTTGGCGCTCCTCGCCCTGACCCCCGCCGCCTCCTCCGCCCCCGCCCCACCGCCGACGGACACGCTCCTCCCCCTGCTGCTCACCAGGGGCGAAGCCCCGGCCGCCGCCCTGCTGACCCACGAGGGGACCGAGACGCACTACGCCGAGGCCGGGTCCGGGTCCGGGTCCGGGTCCGGGATCGCCCGCGCCGACCACTTCCGCGCCGGCAGCATCACGAAGACCTTCATCGCGACCGTGATCCTCCAACTGGCCGCGGAGCACCGGCTGTCCCTGTCCGACACCGTCGACCAGCACCTGCCCGGCCTGGTGCGCGGAGCCGGCAACGACGGCCGCACGCTGACCCTGCGCGCCCTGCTCACCCACACCAGCGGCCTGTACGACTTCACCGCGGACACCCGTGGCCTGGTCCCCCTCTCCCCTCGTCAGGCCGTACGCCTCGCCGTCTCCCACCCTCCGGCCGCTCGCGGCCGTTACCTCTACTCGAACACCGACTACGTCGTCCTCGGCATGGTGATCAAGCAGGTCACCGACCACTCCTACGCCGTCGAGGCCGAGCGGCGCATCCTCACTCCGCTGCGCCTGACCGGCACCTCCTTCCCTGGTTCCCGCGCTTCTCTCCCCTCCCCGCACGGCCGCGCCCGCGCGACCGACGGCACCGATGTCACCGAGCTCGACCCGCGGGTGGCCGGGGCCGCGGGTGAGCTGGTGACCACGCTCGCCGACCTGGACCGCTTCTACGGCGCGCTCCTGGGCGGCCGGCTGCTGCCCCCGCACTGGCTGCGCGAGATGCTCGACACCCGCGCCGCACACGGCCTGTACGGCATGGGGCTGTTTCCGGTGAAGCTGCCGTGCGGCACGACGGTTTGGGGGCACAACGGCCGTATCCCGGGCAGCTACGTGCGCACCGCGGCCACCGTCGACGGACGTCGCGTCCTCACCTTCCGCGTGAACACGACCGCGATCGCAGACCCCGACCTCGAACCGGCCCTGCTCGCCGCCGAGTTCTGCCCCCGCACCTCGTAGAACGCCCGGGTCCCGAACGAAGATCCCACCCCCCGACACCCGTTCGAGTGAAGTCGAGGCGGGCCCCACCGAGGCCCCGCGGACGAGACCCCATCGCCAAGGCCCCGCCCCCAAGGTCCGCCGCAAACGCCCCTACAACGGCACGATGTCCGGCGCCCCCAACCGCGCCGCGTCCGCCGTCAGATCGTCCGGCTGCCGTTGCGACTCCCGCTCGGCCTCCACCCGCTTCTCGTAGTGCTCGACCTCGCGCTCGATCTGGTCCTTGTCCCAGCCCAGCACCGGCGCCATCAGCTCCGCGGCCTCGCGGGCGCTCCGCGTGCCCCGGTCGAAGGTCTCGATGGAGATGCGGGTCCGCCGGGTCAGGACGTCGTCCAGATGCCGCGCCCCCTCGTGCGAGGCGGCGTACACGACCTCGGCGCGCAGATAGTCGTCGGCCGCCTGCAACGGCTCGCCCAGCGACGGGTCCTGCGCGATGAGCTCCAGCACCTCCTCGGCCAGTGAGCCGAATCGGTTCAGCAGGTGCTCTACCCGCACCACGTGCAGCCCCGTCCGCGCCGCGATCCGCGCTCGCGCGTTCCACAGCGCCCGGTACCCCTCGGCGCCCAGCAGCGGCACGTCCTCGGTGACGCATTCCGCGACCCGCAGATCGAGCCCGTGCACCGCCTCGTCCACCGCGTCCTTGGCCATGACCCGGTACGTCGTGTACTTGCCGCCCGCCACCACGACCAGCCCCGGCACGGGATGCGCCACGGTGTGCTCGCGGGACAGCTTGCTCGTGGCGTCCGACTCGCCGGCCAGCAGCGGCCGCAGTCCCGCGTAGACACCCTGGACGTCGTCGCGCGTCAGCGGCACCGCGAGTACCGAGTTCACATGCTCCAGCAGATAGTCGATGTCCGCGCTGGACGCGGCGGGGTGCGCCTTGTCGAGGTCCCAGTCGGTGTCGGTGGTGCCGACGATCCAGTGCCGGCCCCACGGGATGACGAACAGCACGGACTTCTCGGTGCGCAGGATCAGCCCGGACGTGGAGTGGATGCGGTCCTTGGGCACCACGAGGTGGATGCCCTTGGAGGCGCGGACGTGGAACTGCCCGCGCTCGCCCACCATGGCCTGGGTGTCGTCGGTCCACACGCCCGTCGCGTTGACGACCTGCTTGGCGCGGATCTCGTACTCCCCGCCGGCCTCGACGTCCTGCACGCGCGCCCCGACGACCCGCTCGCCCTCGCGCAGGAAGCCGGTCACCCGCGCGCGGTTGGCGACCGTCGCCCCGTACGCCGCCGCCGTCCGCACGAGGGTGGCCACGAAGCGGGCATCGTCCATCTGGGCGTCGTAGTACTGAAGCGCCCCGACCAGGGCGTCCTTCTTCAACGCGGGAGCCACGCGCAGGGCGTGACGGCGGCTCAGGTGACGGTGCATCGGCAGGCCGCGTCCGTGCCCGCGCGCCATCGACATCGTGTCGTAGAGGGCGACGCCCGAACCCGCGTACAGCCGCTCCCAGCCCTTGTGCTGGAGCGGATAGAGGAAGGGCACCGGCTTCACCAGGTGCGGGGCGAGCCGCTCCAGCAGCAGCCCGCGCTCCTTCAGGGCCTCGCGCACGAGCGCGAAGTCGAGCATCTCCAGATAGCGCAGACCGCCGTGGATGAGCTTGCTGGACCTGCTGGATGTGCCCGACGCCCAGTCACGCGCCTCGACCAGGCCGACGGACAGCCCGCGCGTGACCGCGTCGAGGGCGGTTCCGGCACCGACCACACCGCCGCCCACCACCAGTAGGTCCAGCTCGCGCTCGGCCATGGCCGCGAGCGCCTCGGCTCGCTGCGCCGGCCCCAGTGTCGCTGTCCTCACCGCTGCCTCCCGCTGTCGGTCACGCCGGTCTCACCCAGGAGGAGTGACCCGGTCCGTATCCCCCATGCCCAAATTCTGACCGGCTTGCCCGACTTCAGCCACCAGTCGCCCCCAGCCTGTGGACAACTTCCACGATGCGTAGGCCAAAGCTCCAGGAACCGCCGGGAGACACACGGAATCAATCCCGTATTTCGGTCATATTTACTCCTAGTCTGACATTGCGCTCGCCCATCCTGTCCACAGGACTTGCGCACCTGTCCCCCTTCGACTAACCCGCGCTCTCTCGGCTCTGGGAAGGACGGTCCACGCCATGCCCGCAGATCTCGCCGTCATCGGACTCGGCCCCTACGGACTCCCCCTCGCCCAGGCGGCCGTGGCCGCCGGAATCCCCACGCTCGGTTACCGCACCGGCCCCGAGGCCGGCTCGCTCAGCCCCGCCGAACTGCGCCGGATGCTCTCGGGGGGCTTCCGGCCGGCCACCTCGCCCGCAGAGCTCGGCCGGGTGCGTACGGCGGTCATCTGCGCGCCCACCCCGCGCGGCGCCGACGGCGGCCTCGACCTCACCCAGGTGGAGGCCGCGGCCCGCACTCTCGCCGCGCACCTGCGCCCGCACACCACGGTCATCCTGGAGTCGCCGGTCCCGCCGGGCACCACCGAGAACTTCCTGCGCCGGCTCCTCGAAGAGGGCTCCCGGCTGCGCGCGGGCCGCGACTTCCATCTCGCGTACTCGCCCAGCCGGGTCGATCCGGGCAACCGCGACTTCACCCCGGCCAACACGCCCAAGGTGATCGGCGGTCTGACCCCGGCCTGCACCGAGTCCGCGGCCGCCTTCTACTCGCGCCTCACCGACAAGGTGGTACGCGCGCGTGGACCGCGCGAGGCGGAGACGGTCCAGCTCCTGGAGACCAACTTCCGGCACGTCAACATCGCCCTCGTCAACGAGATGGCCGTCCTCTGCCACGACCTCGGCGTCGACCTGTGGGACGTGGTCCGCTGCGCGGAGACCAAGCCGTTCGGCTTCCAGGCCTTCCGCCCCGGCCCCGGCGTCGGCGGCCACTCGGTCCCGCAGGACCTGACGAGCGCCCCCGTCGGCCGCGTCCTGCGCATGGTGGAACTCGCCCAGCAGGTCAACAGCCAGATGCCGCGCTACGTCGTCCAGCGCGCCGCCACCCTCCTCAACGAGCACGGCAAGTCCGCGCGCGGCGCCCGTGTGCTGCTCCTCGGCGTGACGTACAAGCCCGACCTCGCCGACCAGCAGGCCACACCCGCGCGCGAGATCGCGGTACGGCTGATGGAACTCGGCGCCTCGGTCAGTTACCACGACCCGCACGTCCCCTCCTGGAACGTCCTGGACCGTCCGGTCCCGCGCGCGGACTCCTTCTACGAGGCCGCCGCCGACGCGGACCTGACCATCCTGCTCCAGCACCACCGCACATACGACCTCCAGGGCCTGTCGGTGAAGGCACAGCTCCTGCTGGACACCCGGGGCGCCACCCCGACCGGAGCCGCACACCGCCTCTGAGCAGCTACCGCCGCCGCACACGAAAGGGCCCGCCCACCTCCCCGGTGGACGGGCCCTTCCACGTCATGGCGTCTATCGCTTGTGCTGCGAGTCCGCGACCGTCACCTCGACGCGCTGGAACTCCTTGAGCTCGCTGTAGCCGGTCGTGGCCATGGCCCTCTTCAGCGCGCCGAAGAAGTTCATGGAGCCGTCCGGGATGTGCGAGGGGCCGGTCAGGACCTCCTCGATGGTGCCGACGGTGCCGAGGTCGACCTTCTTGCCGCGCGGCAGTTCCTCGTTCACCGCCTCCATGCCCCAGTGGTGGCCGCGGCCCGGCGCGTCGGTGGCGCGGGCCAGCGGGGAGCCCATCATCACGGCGTCCGCGCCGCAGGCGATGGCCTTGGGGAGGTCGCCCGACCAGCCCACGCCACCGTCGGCGATCACGTGCACGTACCGGCCGCCGGACTCGTCCATATAGTCGCGGCGGGCCGCCGCCACGTCCGCGACCGCGGTCGCCATCGGGACCTGGATGCCCAGCACGTTGCGCGTGGTGTGCGCCGCGCCGCCGCCGAAGCCGACCAGGACGCCCGCGGCACCGGTGCGCATCAGGTGCAGGGCCGCGGTGTAGGTGGCGCAGCCGCCGACGATCACCGGGACGTCGAGCTCGTAGATGAACTGCTTCAGGTTCAGCGGCTCGTGCGAACCCGAGACGTGCTCCGCGGAGACCGTCGTGCCGCGGATGACGAAGATGTCCACGCCCGCGTCGACCACGGCCTTGGAGAACTGCGCCGTGCGCTGCGGGGAGAGCGCGGCCGCCGTGACCACGCCGGAGTCGCGCACCTCCTTGATGCGCGCGCCGATCAGCTCCTCCTTGATGGGGGCGGAGTAGATCTCCTGGAGGCGGCGGGTGGCCGTCTCCGCGTCGAGCTCCGCGATCTCGTCGAGCAGCGGCTGCGGGTCCTCGTAGCGCGTCCACAGGCCTTCGAGGTTCAGCACGCCGAGGCCGCCGAGCTCGCCGATGCGGATCGCGGTGGCCGGGGAGACGACCGAGTCCATGGGGGCGGCCAGGAACGGCAGCTCGAAGCGGTAGGCGTCGATCTGCCAGGCGATCGAGACCTCCTTCGGGTCGCGCGTACGACGACTCGGGACGACGGCGATGTCGTCGAAGGCGTACGCCCGGCGGCCGCGCTTGCCGCGCCCGATCTCGATCTCAGTCACGTGTGTGGCCTTTCCCTGATGCGTTGCAGCGCCTTCCAGTATCCCCGACGCATACGACAAGGGCGGCCCCGGATGCTCCGGGACCGCCCCACGCGCGCGAGCGACTACTTACGGCTGTAGTTCGGCGCCTCGACCGTCATCTGGATGTCGTGCGGGTGCGACTCCTTGAGGCCCGCCGAGGTGATCCGGACGAACCGGCCGTTGTCCTGGAGCTCCGGGACGGTACGACCGCCGACGTAGAACATCGACTGGCGCAGGCCGCCGACCAGCTGGTGGACGACCGAGGAGAGCGGGCCGCGGTAGGGCACCTGGCCCTCGATGCCCTCGGGGACCAGCTGCTCGTCGGAGGCGACGCCCTCCTGGAAGTAGCGGTCCTTGGAGAAGGACTTGCGGTCGCCGCGGGACTGCATCGCGCCGAGCGAGCCCATGCCGCGGTACGACTTGAACTGCTTGCCGTTGATGAACAGCAGCTCGCCCGGGGACTCCTCGCAGCCCGCGAGCAGCGAGCCCAGCATCACGGTGTCGGCGCCCGCGACGAGCGCCTTGGCGATGTCGCCGGAGTACTGCAGGCCGCCGTCGCCGATGACCGGGACCCCGGCCTCCTTGGCGGCCAGCGAGGCCTCGTAGATGGCGGTGACCTGCGGGACGCCGATGCCGGCGACGACGCGGGTCGTACAGATGGAGCCGGGGCCGACGCCGACCTTGATGCCGTCCACGCCGGAGTCGATGAGCGCCTGGGCGCCGTCACGGGTGGCGATGTTGCCACCGATGACGTCCACGCTCGTGTGGTTGGACTTGATCTTGGCGACCATGTCGCCGACCAGCCGGGAGTGGCCGTGCGCGGTGTCGACGACGATGAAGTCGACACCCGCCTCGATCAGCGCCTGGGCGCGCTCGAAGGCGTCACCGGCGACACCGACCGCGGCACCGACGAGGAGCCGGCCCTCGGCGTCCTTGGCGGCGCTCGGGTACTTCTCGGCCTTGACGAAGTCCTTGACGGTGATGAGGCCCTTGAGGACACCCTCGTCGTCGACCAGCGGAAGCTTCTCGATCTTGTGCTTGCGCAGCAGCTCCATGGCCTCGACGCCGGAGATGCCGACCTTGCCGGTGACCAGCGGCATCGGCGTCATGACCTCGCGGACCCGGCGGGAGCGGTCGCTCTCGAAGGCCATGTCGCGGTTGGTGACGATGCCGAGCAGCTTCTTGCCCGGGTCGGTGACCGGAACGCCGCTGATGCGGAACTTGGCGCACAGCGCGTCGGCCTCGGCGAGCGTGGCGTCCGGGTGCACGGTGATCGGGTCGGCCACCATGCCGGACTCGGAGCGCTTGACGAGGTCGACCTGGTTGGCCTGGTCCTCGATGGAGAGGTTGCGGTGCAGAACGCCGACGCCGCCCTGGCGGGCCATCGCGATCGCCATGCGCGACTCGGTGACCTTGTCCATGGCGGCGGACAGCAGCGGGATGTTCACCCGCACGTTCTTGGAGACGTACGAGGCGGTGTCGATCTCGTCGGGAGCCATATCCGACGCGCCCGGCAGCAGCAGCACGTCGTCGTAGGTCAGCCCGAGCGTCGCGAATTTGGCGGGCACTCCGTCGACGTTTGCAGTCATGACACCTTCCCCAATGGCCTTGATCGGTGCGGATGTCCATGCTAACGGGAAGGAAGGGTCCCGAATTCCACGGTTCCGTCCTGCTACCGGCTTCGTATCTTCGTACGGAACCAGGGGTGGGCCCGTTCACCGAAGCCACAAAACAGCGGGCCCTACTGCTCGGCCAGCGCCCGCAGCCTGCTCAGCGCACGGTGCTGCGCAACCCGCACCGCGCCGGGTGACATTCCCAACATCTGGCCCGTCTCCTCCGCCGTCAGCCCCACCGCGATCCGCAGCAGCAACAGCTCCCGCTGGTTCTCGGGGAGGTTGGCCAGCAGCTTCTTGGCCCATTCGGCGTCGCTGCTGAGCAGCGCCCGCTCCTCGGGCCCGAGCGAGTCGTCGGGCCGCTCCGGCATCTCGTCCGAGGGCACCGCCGTCGAGCCGGGGCCCCGCATCGCGGCCCGCTGCAGGTCGGCGACCTTGTGGGCGGCGATGGCGAACACGAAGGCCTCGAAGGGTCGGCCGGTGTCCCGATAACGCGGCAGCGCGAGCAGCACCGCGACACAGACCTCCTGCGCGAGGTCCTCCACGAAATGACGCGCGTCGCCGGGAAGCCGGGACAGCCGCGTACGGCAATAGCGCAGCGCCAGTGGGTGGACATGGGCGAGCAGGTCGTGAGTCGCCTGCTCATCCCCGTCGACGGCGCGATGGACAAGCCCACCGATCACCGTCGTCTCGTCCTCACGCATCGGTCCATGGTGCCTTGCGGCCGATTCATCCGTGGCACCGCGTCCGATGTTGTGCACCGAAGCGTTATGAGCAGGTGCGCCGGAACTCATCCCCTGCGCCCTCCCCTTCCGCTCGACCGACTCGTCCCCGAGAGACTCCACACCTCAAGGATGCGGCATCGGCGCCGAAACCAGCACCGGGCACGATGACCCGCGCCCCGAAAGGGGCGCGGGGAACTGCGCGACCAGCCACGATGTGCGCGCACACGGCAACGGCCTGACGGACCGAGCTCTCAGCGAACCAGACCCCAACGGAACCCAAGAGCCACGGCATGCGCCCGGTCGGACGCACCCAGCTTCTTGAACAACCGCCGAGCGTGCGTCTTCACGGTGTCCTCGGACAGGAACAGCTCCCGCCCGATCTCCGCGTTGGACCGCCCGTGGCTCATACCCTCGAGCACCTGGATCTCACGCGCCGTGAGCGTGGGCGCGGCGCCCATCTCGGCAGACCGCAGCCGCCGCGGAGCGAGCCGCCACGTGGGGTCGGCCAGCGCCTGCGTCACCGTGGCCCTCAACTCGGCACGCGAGGCGTCCTTGTGGAGGTAGCCCCGCGCGCCCGCGGCGACGGCCAGCGCGACCCCGTCCAGGTCCTCGGCCACCGTGAGCATGATGATCCGCGCACCGGGGTCCGCGGACAGCAGCCGCCGTACGGTCTCGACGCCGCCCAGTCCGGGCATGCGTACGTCCATCAGGATCAGGTCTGAGCGGTCGGCGCCCCAGCGGCGGAGGACTTCCTCGCCGTTGGCCGCGGTCGTCACGCGCTCGACGCCGGGCACGGTCGCGACCGCGCGGCGGAGCGCCTCTCGGGCAAGCGGGGAGTCGTCGCAGACGAGGACGGATGTCATGGCCGTCCTCCGCAGCTGATGCACGTCACCTTGAGCCTCCAGGCTGGTACGAAATCGTCACCTGTGCGGTCGACCGTCTCGGACGCCAGCCCGAGCACTTCCAGCTTCAACCGCCTCCGCACTCTCAACGACGGTCACTCGAAAGAGTTACGGGGCTGTGCGCCGTCTTCGGCACTCTACGTGAGGGTGCGGACACGGTGCAGACATGCGCGACGGACCCACAACGTTTCATCACAACCAGTGCCCCATTCGGCCCCATTTCTTCCCATTTACTGGTGTCTGAGGCTAGATTCGCAATGAGTCATATTTTCATCTCCTTAGATCGTAGATGTACGGTCGTGGACACCGTATCCGCCACAGAACGGCTACAAGGGGTCACGCAATGGCAGATTTCTCCCGCCTTCCCGGACCGAACGCGGACCTGTGGGACTGGCAGCTCCTTGCTGCCTGCCGCGGGGTCGACAGTTCGCTCTTCTTCCATCCGGAGGGAGAGCGCGGTGCGGCGCGGAGTGCTCGTGAGAACTCGGCCAAGGAGGTCTGCATGAGATGCCCGGTGCGCGCGCAGTGCGCGGCGCACGCGCTGGCGGTGCGAGAGCCGTACGGCGTGTGGGGCGGCCTGACCGAGGACGAGCGCGAGGAGCTCATGGGCCGGGCGCGCAACCGCCTGGTGACGGCGTCTTCGTCGAGTGGCGGGCACACCGCCTCGAACAACTGAAGGAACGTTTCTTCAGCGTCTCTCGAAAAGGGGCACGCGCACGCGTGCCCCTTTTTCCTTCCCGGTACGGCTTTCCCGTTACGGCTTTCCCGTTACGGCTGCTTGCGCCCCGCCGCCCGCTCCAGCTGGTCCAGCGTCGCCGCCACGGCCGGCACCTGGGCCAGGTCGGGCAGGGTCAGCGCGACGATCTCCCGGCGCACGGCAGGTTCCAGGGTGACCGTGCGCGCACCGCGCGGTCGTACCGACTCGATGGCGAGCTGCGGCAGGACGGCGACGCCCAGGCCCGCGCCGACCAGGCCCACCACCGCCGGATAGTCGTCGGTCGCGAAGTCGATGCGGGGCGTGAAGCCCGCGCCCTCGCACACCTCCACCAACTGGCCGCGGCAGCGCGGGCATCCGGCGATCCAGGGCTCGCGCGCGAGTTCCCCGATGGCGACCGACCCGGCCCGCGCGAGCCGGTGCCGCTCGGGCACGAGGGCGACGAGCCGGTCCCGCAGCAGGGGCCGTACGACGAGGTCGGCCCACTCGTCACCGCCGCCCGCGGCGCCTTCGTACCGGAAGGCGAGCGCGACGTCGCAGTCGCCCTCTCGCAACATCTCGACGGACTGCGGCGGTTCGGCCTCCTCCAGGGAGACGCGGGTGCCGGGGTGCGCGGCGCGCAGGGCGGCGAGGGCGGCGGGGACGAGGGTGGAGCTGCCGCTGGGGAAGGAGACCAGCCGCACCCGGCCGGCGCGCAGGCCGGCGATGGCGGCGACCTCCTCCTCGGCGGCGGTGAGCCCGGCGATGATTCCGGCGGCGTGCCGCACGAGCGCCTCTCCCGCCTGGGTCAGCCGCATCTCGCGGCCACTGCGGATGAGCAGCGGGGTGCCCACCGACGCTTCCAGGGCCTTCATCTGCTGGCTGACGGCGGGCTGGGTGCAGCCCAGCTCGCGGCCGGCGGCCGAGAAGGAGCCGGTGGCGGCGACGGCGCGAAGAACGCGCAGGTGACGAGCTTCGATCACACTTCGAGGATAAGCCAGGCTTTGATACGACGCCGAATATTGCCTAGCGGCTTTGACGACGGCCTCCGTACCGTGCGGTCCATGAAGCTTCTGTCGGTGAATCTGGGCCGGGCCAAGGCCGTGCCGTACACGGACAACCCGGAGGGGGTGACCGGGATCGGCAAGCGGCCGGTGGCGGGGCCGGTGCGGGTGGCGGCGCCCGGGCCGAAGGGGATCGGCGGCAGCGGACTCGCCGGGGACGACGTGTGCAAACGGCGGCATCACGGCGGGGACGACCAGGCGGTGTACGCCGTCGCGCGCGAGGACCTGGACGACTGGGAGCGCGAGCTGGGGCGTGCGCTGGCCAACAGCGCCTTCGGGGAGAACCTCACCACCCTCGGGCTGGACGTGTCCGGGGCGTTGATCGGTGAGCGCTGGCGGATCGGGCCCGACGTGGTGCGGTGGGTGAAGCGGTGCACCGGCCCGATCACGACGTGACGGTCGCGCTGTCCTTCCGGGCGACGACCACCGAGCGCGCCCTGCTGCCCCGGATGCTCGCCGCGGGGGACGCGCTGCATCCGGAGGTGCTCCGGTCGGCGCACGAGTATGTGGAGAAGTACGGGAAGAAGTGACGCCTGACGGCCGGCGGACGCTGTCGGTCCGGGTCACTAACCTTGCGCCATGACAACGGCATTGATTACGGGATCGACCGCGGGCATCGGTGCCGCGTTCGCACGACGGCTGGCGGCTGACGGGCACGACCTGGTGCTGGTGGCCCGCGATACGAAGCGGCTGCGCGAGCAGGCCACCGAGTTGCACGACCGGCACGGCGTGGAAGTGGAGGTCCTCACAGCGGACCTGGCGACCGACGACGGCATCGAGTCGGTCGCCGAGCGGCTCTCCGACCGCCGCCGTCCCGTCGACCTGCTGGTCAACAACGCCGGCTTCGGCAACAAGGGGCGCTACCTCGACGTCTCCATGGCCGACGAGCTGCGGATGCTCAAGGTGCACTGCGAGGCGGTGCTGCGGCTGACGTCGGCCGCGGCGGAGGCGATGCGGGAGCGCGGGCGGGGCGGTGTCGTCAATGTCGCGTCCGTGGCCGCCTTCGTGCCGCGCGGAACGTACGGCGCCTCCAAGGCGTGGGTCGTGCAGTTCACGCAGGGGGCGGCCAAGGATCTCGCGGGCAGCGGGGTGCGGTTGATGGCGCTGGCGCCCGGGTTCGTGCGCACCGAGTTCCATGAGCGGGCCGGGATGGGGACGGACAACATCCCGGGGTGGATGTGGCTCGACGCGGACAAGCTGGTGGCGTCCGCGCTCAGCGACCTTGCCCGGGGGAAGACGCTGTCGATCCCCGACCCCCGGTACAAGGCGCTGATGGGCGTGGTGAAGGTGGTGCCGCGCGGGCTGCTCGGCGGGATCAGCTCGAAGACGGGGCGGAAGTACGGCCCGCAATAGCGGACGTACGCCCCGCCATAAGGGCCCCGCGACAAGGGCCTCTTACGCGACCGGCGTCAGCGTGACGTCCGGGCGGAGTTCGGCGAGGAGGGACGCGACCGTGGCGCCGATGGCCTCGCTGTGCGCCGCGTCCTCGCCCGGGCAGCCGAGCACGACGAGCAGCGCTTCCCCGCTGTCGGGAGCGAGTTGGCGGCTGGCGGCGTCGCAGTCGCGGCGGCCCAGCCAGGCGAAGGGCTCCTCGACGGCGCCGTCCGGGTCGGCCAGGCCGTAGAGCAGGTCGCCGGCCGGGACGGGCCTGGACTTGGTGGAGAAGGCGGGGACGATCCGCTCGGTGCCGGCCGCCCGGGTGACGACGAGGTCGCTGCCCTCGTCCTCCTTGAACAGGCTGTGCAGTCCGATGCCCGCGCCGTGCCGCAGGGTCGCCACGCTCACCGCGTCGACGACCGCGCCGTGCGAGCGCCAGCCGCGGCTGCGGACGCCCTCGCGCAGCCGCTCACCGGCGGGGGTCGTGCCCTCGTAGCCGAGGTCGGCCAGCAACTTGCGGTAGCCCGCGGGCAGTTCCGGGGCGTCCTGCTCCCAGGCCCCGGCGGCGGCCTCGGCGCTCAGACCGTCGTCCGCGCGCAGCAGGGGCTGGTCGGAGGTCAGCCTCCAGACCCGGACGTGGTGCAGACCGAGGAGGAGGGCGGACGGGGAGGTGATGAGGCGCATGTGTCGTCTTCCAGTGTGTTCAGCTGAGTGAGCGGGGTGTCGGGCACGACGGAGGTCCCCGTGTGCCCGGTGCCGAAGGAGCCGTGCAGCAGGGCGTGCGGCACCCTGCCGTCGAGGAGCTGGGCGCGGCCGACCCCGGCCCGGACGGCCCGCAGACAGCTCTCCAGTTTCGGGGCCATGCCGCCGGACAGTTCGGGCAGCAGTTCCGCCGCCCGGGTGACGGTCAGGAGTTCGACGATCCGGTCCCGGCGCGGCCAGTCGGCGTACAGGCCCGGTACGTCGGTGAGGATCACCAGGTGGTCGGCGCGCAGGCCGGCCGCGAGAGCGGCGGCGGCGCTGTCGGCGTTGATGTTGTAGACCTGTCCGTCCGTGCCGCGGCCGATGCCGGTGACCAGCGGGACCAGACCACTGTCGGTGAGGGCGCGCAGGACGTGGGTGTCGACGCCGGTGACGTCGCCGACGAGACCGATGTCGACCTCGTCGCCGTCCAGGACGGCGAGCCGCTTGGCGGCGGTGAGCAGCCGGGCGTCCTCGCCGGTGATGCCGACGGCGAGCGGGCCGTTCTCGTTGAGGAGGCCCACGAGATCGCGTTGCACCTGGCCGGCCAGCACCATCCGGACCACGTCCATGGTCTCGGGGGTGGTGACGCGCAGGCCGGCCGTGAAGGTGACGGGCAGGCCGAGCTTCTCCAGGTGCGCGTTGATCTGCGGGCCGCCGCCGTGCGCCACGACCAGCCGGACGCCGGCGCGGTGCAGCCGGGCCACGTCCTGGGCGAAGGTGCGCAGCAGGTCCCGGTCCGCCATGGCGCTGCCGCCGAGCTTGACGACGACGGTGCGGCCGCGGAAAGGAGCGAGGTCAGGGATGCCGTCCATGCCGTCCATGGCCTCCAAGCCATCCATGCCGTCCACGTCAGAACGCCGTGATGCCGGCCGGGGCCCGTTCCGCGCGGCTGAGGGCGCGCAGTACGGCGGACTGGCCGTGGCGGCGCAGGGCCAGCCGGGTCAGCAGGCCGACGGTCGCCTCGACGGCGGGTCCGGGCAGCTCCGGGGTCGGGATGCCGACGCTGAACGCCAAGTCGTCCGTGTGCACGACCAGTTCCATCAGACGGGTCGTCAGGAAGTCGTCGAGGCTCAGCGCGTAGTCGCCCCACACCGGCAGCCGTACGGCCCGGTCGGGCTCGGCGGGCAGCCGGGTGCGCAGGGCTCGTACGGTGTCGGCGGCCCGGTCGGCCAGCGCCCGGACGCCCTCGGCGCCGGCCTCCTCACCGCCGCGCCGGATACGGGCGTTGGCCTCGTCGTGCAGACCTGCGTCGATCCAGCGGACGCGGGCGTAGTAGTCGTCGAGCCCGATGACCGGCTGGGTGGGGGCGGGTTCGTCGAGGACGGCCGGGATGAAGAAGACCTGCCAGGCGAGATGCCCGGCGAGCCCCCCGACACTCCACTCGTCCAGCGCGCTCGGCTCCTTCCAGCGCTCGCCGACGGCGGGGTGGTCGAGCAGCTCGACCGCGACGTCCGCGGCGTCGAGATAGGCGCCGGTGATACGGCTCATCGGGGCAGCCCTTCCGTGGAGTTGACGCGCGTAGCAGGAAGATGAGGAGCGGAGATGCGGGTGCGGTTCCAGGTGCGGGGTGTGGCCTGCTGGTCGGCCATGACCTCGTCGTAGGCCTCGCGGAGGCGGGCGATTCCGGTGGTCAGGGTGTCCGCGTCCAGGGCGAAAGGGAGGCGGAGTCGGTTCTCCAGGGTGCCGTCGGCACCGAACCGCGGGCCGGGCAGCACCTGGACGCCGTGCCGGCCGGCGGCCAGCGAGAGCTTGGTGCTGATCTGCGCGCCGAGGTCCACCCACAGGCACAGTCCGCCGCGCGGCACCGTGAACCGCCACTGCGGCAGCTGAGCGCGCAGCACGTCGGTCAGGGCGGTGCGCTGGGCGATCAGTTCCGCGCTGCGGGTGCGCAGGAGCTCGTCGTACATCTCGAAGAGCCGGCAGGCGATGAGCTGCTGGACCAGTGGGTTGCCGGGGTCGCTCGGGCCGCGGACGGCGACCAGGCGGGAGATGACCGACTTGGAGGCCCGTACCCAGCCGACCCGGAGCCCGGCCCAGACGGTCTTGCTGAGCGAGCCGATGCTGATGACGGCGCCGGGTCTGCCGTACGCGGCCATCGGCGGCGGCAGCGGGCCCGCGTCGAGGTTGACCTCGGACAGCGTCTCGTCCACGACCACGTAGGTGCCGCTGCGCAGCGCCGCGTCGACGACGGCACGGCGCGCGGGCTCGGGCATGACCAGGCCGGTGGGGTTGTGGAAGTCGGGCATCAAGTAGGCGACGGCGGGCCGGGGTTGGCGCAGGGCGCTCTCGACGAGGTCGATGTCCCAGCCGGCGTCGTCCAGGCCGACCGGCACCGGCCGGGCGCCGTGGCTGCGGATGGCCTCCAGGGCGTTGGGGTAGGTCGGGCTGTCGATGAGGACCGGTTCCCGGGGCCGGACGAGGAGCCGGAGCAGCAGTCCCCAGGCGTGGTGGGCGCCGACGGTGACCATGATCTGGTCGGCGGTGGTGCGCACCCCGCGTGCCGTGTAGTGGTCGGCGATGGCCTGCCGCAGGGCGGGCAGCCCGACGAGGTCGTAGCCGTGGCCGTCGGAGTGGCGGGCCATGCTGGTGGCGATGTCGGCCACCGCGTGGCTGAACGCCGGTTCCGGTGCGGGCAGTGACGCGCAGGTCAGGTCGATGTGCGTGTCGACGGCCTGCCCCGGCACCCAGGACAGGGCGCGCGGCGCCCGTTCGGCGCCGTCGGGCAGGGCCGCGTAGCTTCCCGCGCCCTGCCGGCTGCGCAGATAGCCCTCCTCGCGCAGCCGCTGGTAGGCCGAGGCCACGGTGTTCCTGCTGATGCCCCAGGCCGCGGCCAGGGTGCGTTCGGCCGGGATCCTGGCCGCCACCGAGAGGCGGCCGTCCAGGATCAGTGCTTTGAGCGCCTGCGCCAGGTCCATGTACGCGGTGCCCTGTCGCCAGTCGCCGAGCAGTCGTGCCAATTGGTCCGCGTTCACCTTTTGGGCGACGTCGTCCCTCATTGCGGTCCCCCCGCTAGTCAGGTTCGTTTTCCTGCCAGCGGGAGTCTTGGCCGAGAACAGCGCCACTACAAGATCTTTTGTAAAGTTTTCACGATCGGGAAATACTTCGGCCAACGTTGTCACTCACCGTCCCATTTGCGGAGAGCGGGAAGTGCAAACGCCGCGACGAGCAGGGACAGGACGCCGCCGATGATCCAGGGAGCGACGAGTCCCAGCCAGTCCGCGACGAATCCGCCGACCAGCGCGCCCAGCGGCATCGCCCCGAAGGCGAACATCCGCCCGGCGCCGCTGACCCGGCCCATCAGCTCGTTCGGGATGAGCCGCTGGCGTACCGACCAGGACACGACGTTCCACATCGACAGCGCGATCGAGAAGAGGGTGAACAGGGCGACCACGGTGACCGGATCGCGTCCGACCAGGCCGATCGCCAGCCAGGCCAACGGGCACACGACCTGCACGCCGATGGCTACCTGCCGGGCCCCGAAGCGGTCCACGACCCGGTTGCTCACCAGTCCGCCGATCACCCCGCCGATGGCCATCGCGGCCAGCAGCAGACCGTAGCCGCGGTCACCGATGCCGAGGACGTCGTGGGAGAAGAGCACCAGCGTCGCCAGGGCCATCGACTCGCAGAAGTTGCCGGAGCCGGCGATGAGCGTGAGGGTCCGCGGCAGCCGGTTCTTGGCCAGCCAGCGCAGTCCCTCGGCGATCTCGGTGCGCATCGCGGTCGGCTGCTCGGGGCGGGGCGGCCGGCCGGTGGCACGGATTCGAGACAACAACAGCAACGACACGAAGAAAGCGATCGCATTCAGCCAGAACGGCAGTGGGATAGCGAAGGCAAACAGTGCGGCACCCAAGGGCGGCCCGGCAAATTCTCGGGAAACCGAGGCGGTCGCCACAAGGCGTCCGTTGGCTGCTTCCAGATGATCCGACTTCACCAAAGTGGGCACCAGGGCCTGGCTGGCGCCGGTGAACAGGATCTCCGCGCAGCCCACTCCGAAGGCCAGGACGTAGAGCATCCAGATCTGCGCCAGGTCGAAGGTGGCGATGACGGCGACCACCGCGACGAGGGCCACCTGCGCGATCTGCGCGCCGACCATCAGCCGGCGCCGGTCGAAGCGGTCCACGATCGCGCCGCCGATCAGGGCCAGCAGCAGCCAGGGCAGGGTGCGGGCGGTGGCGACCCCGGCGACCAGGCTGGGGTCGCTGGTGAGCGACTTGGCCAGCAGCGGGATCGCCGCCACGAGCGCGCCGTCGCCGAGGGTGGCAATCAGGTCGGCCGACCAGAGGAGCCGGAACTCCCGGCCCATGCCCTTGCCCTGGGCCGTCTCCTGGTCCTCGGCCTCCGTCGCGTCGGGCGCGTCCGGCACGGACAACTCGCTCATGACAGACAGATCCTCAGCTCGAGTAGTGGAAGACGCCGGCCGTCCGGGTCTTGTCGTTGGCGCTGATGCCGATGACGGCGCTGTCCCCGGCGGGCAGCACCCGGGCGTAGGCGCCGGCGTGTCCCCGCGGGAGGTAGAAGAAGCCCCAGGCGGCCTGCCAGTGCTCGACGGCGCCGGTGAGCGGGTCGACGACCGGTTCGGGCCGCGGGGTGACGCGTTCCTGGAGCACGCAGCCGCCCTCGGCGGCCTCGCGGACCGCCCGCCACCACTCCCCCGCGTCCGTCTCCCAGCCGGCCACGACGCCCTTGCCGCCGTAGAGCCCGTTGGGCTTGAGGATCAGTTCGGTACGGCGGTCATGGCAGCGCGCGACGAGTTCCGCGTCGGCGAGGAAGCCGTCGCCGTGCAGCACCCGCGTCCACGGCAGCACCCGGTCGATCACGGCCTGTTCGTCGGCGCTGAACCGGTCCCGGTACCGGGTGTCGGAGAGCAGGGCCAGACAGCCCTTCTCGCAGTAGAGGTTGCTCTCCAGCGGGGTCCACAGGACGACCGTGCCCGACTCATGAGCCCGGCACAGTGGTTCCACCAGGGCCATGGCCTCGGGGTCGAGATAGACCTGGTCGGCCTCGAAGCAGCGGTAGACCACGTCGACGGGGGTGCCGTCCAGGTACGGCTTGCCGCGCCGGAAGGTGAGCTGGCCGATCTCGCCGATCCGGAAGTCCAGGCCGAAGCCCCGCATCAGCTCCCGCAGCGGCTGCCAGGTCGCGCCCCAGCGGGCGAGCCCGCCGGGTCCTTCGAGCAGCGCCACGACGGGATCGTCCCCGCCCGACACCACCGCCGCCCCCGCCTCGCGCAGCGCGTCGGCGAGGACGCGGCCGGTGTGGGTGTAGCCGAGGCCGTGTCCGGCGGCGAAGGAGGCGAAGGCGGCGTCCTCCTCCAGCAGGACCCGGGGGATCTCCCCGGCCCGGTCCCAGCCGCCGACCTCGCTGCCGATGCCGAACTCCAGCAGCTTGAACGCGGTGCCGTCGTGATAGACGTCCGCCCGCCCGGCGTGCGGCGGGGCGCCGCCGCCGAGCCTGCGCATCACCGCGCCGCGCCGCTCGTCGAGGCCCAGGGCGGCGCAGAAGGCGTCGAGGTCACCGTCGTAGAGCCGTTCGGGCAGGGAGGTGAGCAGGCCCAGCATGCGGTCCAGGTCGGCCGCGAAGCCGTGCAGTTGGTCCTTGGCGACGAAGAGGGGGCGGGAGAGGTACTCGCCGGGCCAGTCGGCGAGCGAGGGCGCCCGGCGCAGGGCCGGGGCGGAGTCGGGGCGTGCCGGGGACTCGTTGTAGGCCCGGGTGACCGTGTCCGTCATCGCACGAGCTCCCTCGCCACGACGTCCTCGGCGACGAGGGTGTCGCCGAGCAGGACGGTGCCGGGGCGGGCGACCGTGGCGTAGACGCCGAAGGTGCCGGCACAGGCCCGCACGAGGGAGCGCAGGATCTCGCGGTCCTTGGGCAGGTCGTGCTGCGGCTGGGTCACCATGACGCAGCGCTGGGTGGCCTTCGTGAGGTCCAGGAGGACGTTGCCGATCTGGGCGCGGGTGCCCAGCGCGACATCCTCCTCCGGTCCGCTCAGCAGGACGTTGGGGCGGAAGCGGCGGACGTCCCAGGTGCCGTCGGGGTGGCGGGCGCCGGCCGTGCGCAGGGCGCCCTCGGTCAGCAGATGGACCGGGGCCTCGTCGACGAACTTGCCGGCGGGCAGGTCGAAGGTGGACAGGGACGACGGCTCGGCCGGGTCCTCGCGGTACTCCTCGACCGTGTGCACCCGGCCGGTCTGGCGGCGCAGCCCCACGGCCTGGCCGAGCCAGTCGCTGAGGATCGCGTCCGCGTCCGGGTCGGCGGTGGTGAAGCGCCGCCCGTCGGGCAGGGTCAGTTCGGCCCCGGCCTCGTGGCGGCGGGCGGTGGCGTCGAGCAGCCGCGGTTCCCGCTTGGCCGTCAGCACCCGGCCGGTGGCCGCGACCACCACCGCGAACTCACGGTCGCCGACCACCCCGCTGGGGGCCAGGAAGAGCCGGTCCGTGCGCTCGCCGCCCATGGACTTCACCGGGTAGCGCCACAGCTGGACGGCCTTCGGTGCCCCGCTCACAGGTCCAGCACCAGGTCGGTCACCGGCTGCGAGATGCACAGCAGCACCTCCCCCTCGTCGGGGTCGCCCTGCGGCGGCACGTGGTAGCGGACGGTGCCGCGCTTCAGGCGTACGGCACACGTGCCGCACACGCCCGCCCAGCACAGGGACTTGGTCTCCACGCCGTTGTCGTCGGCGAACGGCAGCAGGGAATCGTACGAGCCGTCCCAGCCGAACTCGGCGGCGCTGCGGTCGAAGGTGACCTTGAGCTCGGTCAGCGCCGCCAGGACCTCGACGCCGTCGTAGCCGCCGACGGTGGCGCGGCCCAGGGCGACGGACTCGCGGGCGGGGTCGACCAGGGCGAGGCGGGCGGCGGGCAGCAGGGCCTGGTCGACGGGCTGGAAGCCGTAGCGGGCGAACCACGCGGAGGTGGTCTTGGAGAAGACGAGCACCTCCGCGAACCCCTCCGCGTGGGCCGCGCCGACCATGCTGGCCAGCAGCAGCCGGCCGAGGCCGAGGCCGTGCCGCTTCTCGTCGACGGCGACGTTGTAGATCTCGGCGAGCGCGTCGAAGCCGCGCAGGCCCGCGCAGCCGACGACCTCACCGTCGGCCTCCAGGACCCGGAAGTCCTCGGAGAGGGTCTCGAACAGCGCGCGCTCGCGCACGAGGAGCTGACCGGTGTCCATGAAGGGCAGCGACAGCCGGTACATCGCCTCGGCGTCCTCGGCGCGCGCCCGGCGGAACCGGACGTCGACGAACTCCTCGCCGCCACGGCTGAGCTGGACGTCGACCACCTTGCTGGTGTTCAGGTTGATGGCCATGGCCGCTACACGTACGACTCGAGCGAACCCTGGCGGCGTACGTCCAGGGAACAGCAGTGGAAGCCGCCGCCGAAGGTGCGCCCGTGGCGGTAGGGCACGGGGACGGCGGTGAAGCCCTCCTTCTCCAACTGGCGGGCCAGTTCGGTCTGGCGGGCCGGGACGATGACCGTCTCCTCGTTGACGGAGAGGATGTTCATGCCGATCCAGGTGGAGGCGCGCGGCCAGGTGAGGCCGTAGCCGTCGTCCTCGGGCTCGTCGAACCAGATGATCTTCCAGTTCCGCAGCGGTGCCGGGATGGTCTCCGGGGTGAGCCGGCCGGCGTTGGCCAGGAGCACGCCGGGGCGCAGGATGTGCAGGGTGGTGCCCACGTGGTCGTCGCAGATCGAGATCTCGTGGACGGTGAACTCCGCCCCGAGCACCCGGCGCAGCCAGGCGGCGCCGGTGCGGTTGCCGGTGTTGCTGACGTTGAAGAACAGATCGCTGCCCGCGCGCAGCAGGTTCGCCGCGTCGAACAGCGGCTCGATCTCGGCGAGTACGGGGGTGTCGCCGTCGTAGGCGTAGGTCGCGTCGGCGAGGCGGGGGCGCGGGGCGGCGAGCCAGTTGGCGCCGGAGGCGAAGTACTCGGAGAGCAGTCCGCGGAACGGGAAGGTCTCGGTGTAGCGGGCGCGGACCGGCATCGGCGCCTCGATGATGTTCTCGCCGACCACCAGAAGGCAGTCGCGCGGCATCAGCGAGTGGTTGGCGGTGGTGGTCCAGTCGGCGACGGTCAGCGGGGAGCCGTGGACGGCCGGGGCCGGGCGGCGGACGGTGACGCCGAAGGAGGTCAGGGTGTCGGCGAGCGCCTGGAGGTCCTCCTGGGTCTCGTCGATGATCCGGGCCAGGTCGGATTCGGTGACCTGGTCGCCGGTGTGGTCCTCGGGCAGACCGAAGAAGTGGCGCAGCGAGGCGTCCGCGTCCGGGATGTGGAAGTGCTCGGCACTTCCGATCACGATCTCCTCAAGCTGTCCGAAGTCGTTGAACGACCTGACGGAGCTCACGGCGTTTCCTTTCGCTGTGCCGGTGCCGGACGGGTCAGCGAGAGACCGAACGGCTGGTCAATGGACATGAGTTCGACGTAATTGACGTTGACGTGCGCCGGGGTCCGGTGGGCCCACAGCACGGTGTCGGCGACGTCCTCGGGCGCGAGCGGGCGGATGCCGTCGTAGAGCGCGTCGGCGCGGTCCTGGTCGCCCTTGAAGCGGACCAGCGCGAACTCGCTGCGCACCATGCCGGGGGCGATACAGGTCACGCGGATGCCGGTGCCCTGCACGTCGACGCGGAGGTTGGCCGACAGGTGGTGGACGAACGCCTTCGTGGCCGCGTAGACGTTGCCGCCGAAGAAGGGGTACTCCGCGGCCAGCGAGCCGAGGTTGATGATGTGCCCGGCGCCGGTGCGGCGCATCGCCGGCAGCACGGCGCGGATGCCGTGCAGGACACCCGAGACATTGGTGTCGATCATCGTGTCCCAGTCCTCGACCGCCCCGTCGTGCAGGGCGCCGAGGCCGAGCGAGAGCCCGGCGTTGTTGACGAGCGCGGCGATCTCACCGCCGTCCGCGAGCAGCGCGTCGACGGCCCGGGCGACCGAGTCGCCGTCCCGTACGTCGGCCCGCTCGACGCGGATCAGCTCGGGGCCGAACGCGGCCACCAGGTCGTCAAGGCGCTCCACGCGCCGGGCGAGCACGGCCACCGGCAGCCCCTCCTTGAGGAACCGCTCCGCCACCGCCCGCCCGATCCCGGCCGTACCGCCGGTGATCACGGTCCATTTGGTCATGGGGTGCTGCTCTCCTCAGAGGCGACCGGGTCACGGTCCGCCGTAAAGGCCGTCGGGGCGGGATGGAAGGGGCACGTCCAGTCCTCCGGGACGGCCCGGCCCGAGTACTGCACGGCCTCGGACGCCGCTCCGAACTCGGACAGGTTGGGGTTGAGCGAGCCCTGCAACTCCAGCTCCCGCTCCCTGACCTGGCCCTGGATGCGCTGGTAGATGCCCTTCTCCTTCAACCGCCCGAACTGGAGGTGGGAGTTGAAGACGAGGGTGGGCTGCGGGAAGCGGCGGGTGATCCGGGAGGCGCCCGGGTGCAGGCCGACCACGAAGAAGGCGTGGCCGCCGACGCTGAAGCCGAACCGCTCGGACGCCGGGTCGGGATCGACCGACGGGTCCCAGGGGAACACCCCGGTGTCCAGGTCGTGCAGGGCCTGGAGCTGCTTCCACAACAGCTCCTCGAACTCCGTCTCGTCCGTGTCCGCCGGCCCCGAGAAGGTCGCGGCGAACGTCGCCATCAGCGGGTCGATGTCCTCACGGCGTGCGGCGAAGTCGGCGAGCGCCGCGTGCAGTTCGGGGGTCGTCCCGGGGTCGGCGAGCCGGCCGAAGTGACGGTGCACGAGCGTGCCGCGCAACTGCGCGCTCTTGCCCGCCACACAGGAGAACTCCGGCCCCAGCAGCTTCTCCGTCAGTTGCGCCCCGGCCCACTCGGACGGGTTCTCCGTCTCCGGTTCCGCGGCATCGGGCGGCGGGTTCTCCGCCGGCCCCTCTCCGACTTCCCCCGTCGGACGACGGCTGGTGCCAAGCACTGGTATCCCCCTTAGTTGCCCTGCTTCTGCGGTACCGGTTCGGCGACGACCCGGTAGGTCCGCATGACCGTCAGCGCCGCTTCGCGCACGGTCGCGTGATCCACGCCGCGCAGCCGGAACCGGCCGCCGATGTGGTCGTAGCCGCCGGTGCCGTCGAAGACCGTGCCGATGTCCGGCAGGACCTCCGCGTAGACCTCCGGGACCTCGCCCAGCAGCGGTGTCCTGGACACCACCCGGCAGGGCAGCGGGCGCGGTTCGGGCACGCTGACCCAGCCGCCGCCCGGCGTGTTGTCGTACTCCTCGGCGGCCTTCAGCGGCGGCAGGCCGAGCGTGGCGCGGAACGCCTCGCCGAACAGGTCGATGCCGAACAGGTCGCGGTGCACGAACCCGACCTCGGCGCCGCCGGGCCGCAGGCCCACCTCCAGGAAGACCAACTCGCCCTGCCCGGTGGCGAACAGCTCCAGATGGAAGGGCCCGTCGTCCAGGCCCAGCGCCTCCAGACAGGCGTCGGCGAAGCCGGTCACCCGGTCCCGCTCCGGCCCCGGGTCGAGCAGCACCGAGCCGAGCGGCAGGCCGTCGAGGAAGTCCAGGCAGGTGTTGAGATAGCCGGAGGCGCTGACGAAGTGCGGTTTCCCGCCGCGCCGGATGCCGTCGACATGCAGGACCCGGCCCTCGATGTACTCCTCGCACTCGTACGCCGCCGGATCGACCTCGGCCAGCGCACGCGCCAGCGTCTCCGCGTCGTCCGCCCGCACCACCCCGCGCGAGGACCAGCCGTCGCGCGGCTTGAGGATCACCGGCAGCCCGAGCTCACCGACGATCTCCTCGGCCGTCGTCCCGGCGTCCAGATCACGGAACCTCGGCACCCGCAGCCCGGCGGCACCGACCAGCTCCTTCATCCGCGGCTTGTCACGGAACGCCGTGACGAAGTCGGGCCGCCAGCCGGGCACGCCCAGCTCGACGCGCAGCCGCGCCGCGGTGAGCACGTCGTACTCCGACAGCCCCACCACCCCGTCGAAGGCGCCGTACCGCTCCACGAGGCGGCGGGCGATCGGCAGGACGGTCTCGAACTCCAGGTCGTCGGTGACGACCAGGTCGAGGGCGCTGTCACGGTCCAGGACGGGCAGGCCGTACGGCAGGGTCACGTACGCCAGCCGGCAGCTGCCGGGCTCGACGAACCGGTGGTACTCGCCGAACTCGTCGTCGTAGCGGTTGAGGACCAGGTAAGTCGGGACGGCGCTACTCAACGCGCACCTCCCGGCCGAGCGCCTCGATGCGCTCCAGGGCCGCCGTGTGCGACTCGGCCGCGAAGACGACGTGGCCGAGCAGCGCCCGGAAGTCCTCGGCGGGCGGGATCTCCTCGCCCTCCTGGTAGTACACGGAGACTTCCAGGACGTCCGCGGACTCGCGCAACTCGTCGGCGCCGACGACCCGGTGGAAGGTTTCGAGCCCCTCCGCGGTGAAGCAGTGGATGGCGGCGGTCTTGGCGCGCGGGGCCGTGAAGGCGCCCAGTTCGGCGGGGTCCTGGCCGGTGTAGTGGGCCAGCATGATCCGGGTCAGCGAGGTGCCGGTGGCCAGCTCCACCAGGTGCGGGATGCGGTGTCCGGCGAGCCGGGCGCCGATCTCGATCAGCACCGGGTCGCCCTCGGGCAGCCGCAGTTCGCAGTGGAAGATGCCGAGCGGGAGGTTGAGGGCGCGGCACAGGTCGACGACGTACGCCTCGATCCTGGCCCGGGTCTCCGGGTCGGTCTCGTGCTGGACGACCATGCCGATCTCGACGAAGTGCGGCTCGGGGCCGAGGAGTTTCGTGGTGAGGGCCGAGATGACGACCTCGCCGTCGGTGACGTACCCCTCGACGCTGATCTCGGGACCGGCGACGTACTCCTCCAGGAGCACCCGTCCGTCCAGGCCGCGGCCCGCGTCGGTGCGGGTGTCGGAGACCAGCCAGTCGTAGGCGCGCCGCAGCCCGTCCTCGTCGTCGACGCGGCTGACGTGCACGCTGCCGGCCGAGGCGGCGGGCTTGAGCACGGCCGGGTAGCCCACGTGGGCCGCGGCGGCGAGCAGTTCGTCGAGGCCGGACGCCTCCGCGTAGCGGGGCACGCGCAGGCCGGCGGCCGCGGCACGGGCGCGCATGACGGACTTGTCGCGCAGCGCCGCCACCGTGTCCACCGGCAGACCGGGCAGACCGAGCCGGTGCGCGAGGCGGGCGACGCTGTCCACGTAGAACTCGAAGCCGGGCAGGATGCCGGTCAGCGGCCGGCGCCCGTGGGCCTCGGTCACCACCTCGGTGAGCGCGGCCTCGTCGTTGGTGTCGACGACCAGCAGCTCGTCGATGTACGCGCGCAGGGTCTCCGGGATGGTGCGGTCACCACTGTGGTGGGAGGCGACGACGACCTCGAAACCCTGCTGGTGGGCGGCGAGGATCAGACCGTTCGCCGAGGACATCGGCTCGACGACCAGAATTCTCTGTGCAGACATGTTGAGTGTGTTTCTCCGCTCTGGCCGACGGACGGCCCGGAATTACCGTGAGATCGCTGAAATGGAATTACCGGGCCGTCCGCCGAACTTTCTTCCGAATCAGGCGGAAGCCAGTTCCCGGGCTCCGACCGTGGAGTCGTAGAGCTCCTGGAAGTAATCACCGATCAGCTCGATGTACGTGGCGAGATCGGCGTACGCCTGCTCCGCGGAGCCGAATCCCTCGACCGCCTGGGAAACGGTGCGGAACATCAGCTCGTCGTGGTCGTGCGACTCGTCGAAGTCCAGGTGCGTCTGGGTGCCCTGGGTGAATTCGGTGCCGAACTCCTCGGCCGCCTTGTTGGTGATGATCTGGTTGTAGCGGTCCGAGTACCACTCGACGAACCAGTCCCAGACCGTCGTGGGCGCGGGACCGCGCTTGTCGGCCTCCAGGCGCAGGTAGCCCATGAGCTGCTTGGTCGCCGGGAAGACGTCGGTGGCCTCCAACTGCTCGCTGGTGAAGCCGAACTTGTTGAGGTCACGGGTGAACATGCCCTCGTGCCCGAACTCCTCGGCCAGGTACTGGGCGAGCTTGGCAGCGAGGCTGTCGTCCTTCGAGCCGACCTTGAAGAGGGCGTAGGTGTCGACCTCGTTGTTCAGCCGAATACGCAGCACCGTCTCGGTGATGTGACGAATGTAGTAGTCCCGGTCGGTCCATTCGCCCGCGTGCAGTTCGCGCAGCTTGGTGACGCGCTGGAACTGCTTCTCCATCAATTCCTCGGCCAGGCTCTCGAGTCGGGACCGATCAAGCTTCGTCATTACGGATTCCTCCTCCTTGGATCGGTCATGAGTCTGGCTTGATCGCGAGTGGAGCCACAGGGCCAATATGGAGATCGTGGCCCCATGGGAGGAGAATGGCCTTATCTGCCGGACCCGTGGAGGCCGGAGGCGCCACCATGACCTTCGTACAGCTCATCGACTGCAGGACCAGCCGGTTCGACGAGATGAACCAGCTGATGGACAGGTGGGTCGAACAGACCAAGGGGAAGCGGACCGCGACGCACGACGTCGTCGGCAAGGACCGGTCGGACGCGTCGCACTTCATCGAGATCGTGGAGTTCCCGTCGTACGAGGAGGCGATGCGGAACTCGAACCTGCCCGAGACGGACAGGATCTTCCAGGAGATGGTCGCTCTCTGCGACGAGATGCCGACGTTCACGGACCTCGAGGTCGTCCGGGACGAGCAGCTGTACGCCGCCACGGCGCGGCGCTTCTTCGAGGCGCTGGCCGGGCAGGAGGTGCCGTCGTTCGACGGGCTGCTGATCGAGGACTACCACGATCATGATCCGGCCAACGAGCAGGACGTGATCGGGCTGGACGCGGTGCGGCGCGAGGTCGAGATGTGGAAGAGCGGCTTCGACTTCGACTTCACGGTCGACGATCAGCTGGCCCAGGGCGACCGCGTGTGCACCCGGTGGACCTGGCACGGCACGCACACCGGGGACTTCATGGGGATCCCGGCCACGGGGAAGCGGGTGTCGATGACGGGCACCACGATTCACCGGTGCGCTCCCGACGGGAAGATCGCCGAGGGGTGGTGGCAGTACGACCGGCTCGGGCTGATGGCACAGCTGGGCGTGCTGGACGACCTGGAGCAGTAGGCACGCATGCTGGAGCAGTAGGCACGCACGGGAAAGCCCCCGGTCCGCCGCGCTGGGCGCGGGCCGGGGGCTTTCCGTCAGGCGTGCGATGCCTCAGTGGGAGTGGCCGTGGGAGTGACCCCCGGCGGCCGGCTCCTCCTCTTCCTTCTTCTCGACGACCAGGGTCTCGGTCGTGAGCAGGAGGGAGGCGATGGAGGCGGCGTTCTCCAGGGCGGAGCGGGTGACCTTGACCGGGTCGATGACGCCGGCCTTGACCAGGTCGCCGTACTCGCCGGTGGCGGCGTTGAAGCCCTGGCCCTTGTCGAGCTCGGCGACCTTGGAGGTGATGACGTAGCCCTCCAGGCCGGCGTTCTCGGCGATCCAGCGCAGCGGCTCGACGACGGCCTTGCGGACGACGGCGACACCGGTGGCCTCGTCGCCGGTCTTGCCCAGACCGCCCTCCAGCACCTTGGCGGCGTGGACGAGCGCGGAGCCACCACCGGAGACGATGCCCTCCTCGACCGCGGCGCGGGTCGCGGAGATGGCGTCCTCCAGACGGTGCTTCTTCTCCTTCAGCTCCACCTCGGTGGCGGCGCCGACCTTGATCACGCACACGCCGCCGGCCAGCTTCGCGAGGCGCTCCTGGAGCTTCTCGCGGTCCCAGTCGGAGTCCGTGTTCTCGATCTCGGCCTTGATCTGGTTGACGCGGCCCACGACGTCGGCGGAGTCGCCGGCGCCGTCGACGATGGTCGTGTCGTCCTTGGTGATCGTCACGCGGCGGGCGGAGCCCAGCACGTCCAGACCGGCCTGGTCGAGCTTGAGGCCGACCTCCTCGGAGATGACCGTGGCGCCGGTGAGGACCGCCATGTCCTGGAGCATCGCCTTGCGGCGGTCGCCGAAGCCGGGGGCCTTCACCGCGACGGCGTTGAAGGTGCCGCGGATCTTGTTGACGACCAGGGTCGACAGGGCCTCGCCCTCGACGTCCTCGGCGATGATCAGCAGCGGCTTGGAGGCGCCGGCCTGGATGACCTTCTCAAGGAGCGGCAGCAGGTCCTGGATCGAGGAGATCTTGCCCTGGTTGATCAGGATGTACGGGTCGTCGAGGACGGCCTCCATACGCTCCTGGTCGGTGACGAAGTACGGGGACAGGTAGCCCTTGTCGAAGGCCATGCCCTCGGTGAAGTCCAGCTCCAGACCGAAGGTGTTGGACTCCTCGACGGTGATGACACCGTCCTTGCCGACCTTGTCCATCGCCTCGGCGATGAGCTCGCCGACCTGCTGGTCCTGGGCGGACAGCGCGGCGACGGCGGCGATGTCCGCCTTGTCGTCGATCGGGCGGGCGGTGGCCAGAAGGTCCTCCGACACAGCGGCTACGGCCGCGTCGATGCCCTTCTTCAGCAGCGCCGGGGAGGCACCCGCGGCGACGTTCTTCAGGCCCTCGCGGACCAGCGCCTGGGCGAGCACGGTGGCGGTGGTGGTGCCGTCACCCGCGATGTCGTTGGTCTTGGTCGCCACCTCCTTCACCAGCTGCGCGCCGAGGTTCTCGTACGGGTCGTCGATCTCGACCTCGCGGGCGATCGTGACACCGTCGTTGGTGATGGTGGGGGCGCCGAACTTCTTGTCGATGACGACGTTGCGGCCCTTGGGGCCGATCGTCACCTTGACCGTGTCGGCCAGCTTGTTGACGCCGCGCTCGAGGGCGCGACGGGCGTCCTCGTCGAACTTCAGGATCTTCGCCATGGGAGCGGTTCAGCCCTCTCGGAAAACGTGGGTGAAACGAACTGCGCCCCGGACGCCCGGCTTCATAAGGACGCGGGAACCCGGGGCGCAGCTCACAAGCAAATGTTTGAGATGAATTACTTCTCGATGATCGCGAGCACGTCGCGGGCCGAGAGGACGAGGTACTCCTCGCCGTTGTACTTCACCTCGGTGCCGCCGTACTTGCTGTACAGCACGATGTCGCCGGTCTTGACGTCGAGCGGCAGGCGCTCGCCGTTCTCGAAGCGGCCCGGGCCCACGGCGAGGACGACGCCCTCCTGGGGCTTCTCCTTCGCGGTGTCCGGGATGACCAGGCCAGAGGCCGTGGTCTGCTCGGCGTCGAGCGGCTGGACCACGATGCGGTCCTCGAGCGGCTTGATGGCAACCTTGGAGCTGGCGGTCGTCACGATCCGACCTCCCCCTTCGGAGATCTCACGGGGTTAACTGTCTGAGGTGGCGACCAGGTCGATCCGTCGTCGCGGGTGCCGGACCTGCCCGTCGCTATTGGCACTCTCCAGGGGGGAGTGCCAGACCCGAGACTATGACCGCGATTAGCACTCGGTCAAGCGGACTGCTAATCGCGTCCCTACATCGGGCTGCCCTCACCGCCCATCGGCCGCCCGCACCGCTCAGAGATAGTCCTCCAGCCTCCCCACCCTCAACCCCGCCCCCTCGACCTCCCGCAGCAACCGGGTCGTCCGCTCCACGAGCGTGAGGCCTGTGGTCTCCATCGACGGCAGGGAGACGATGTCGCCGGGGAGCAGGCGGTGCGGGCCGGTGCCGTAGGTCAGGTGGTCGCCCTCCAGCGCCGCCCGCCACAGGACGACCGCGCCGACGCCGCAGTCCGTGGCGGCGCGCAGGGTCGTGGTGTCGTACGTCCCGTAGGGCGGGCGGAAGAGACGGGGGCGCAGGCCGAAGCGGGAGCCGAGCTTGTCCTGCTGGCCGCAGATCTCGTGGCGCTGACCGGCGTACGGCAGACCGCGCAGGGCGGTGTGATCGAGGGTGTGGTTCTGGATCGAGGCGCCGACCGCCTGGAGGCGGGCGAAGTGGCCGTACCCCGGCCCGACGACGCTGTCCGTGAGGAACATGCTGACCGGCAGCCGCCGCTCCCGGACGAACTCCACGAAGCGCGGGTCCTGTTCGACGCCGTCGTCGTACGTCAGGAAGACCACCTTGTCGGCGGTGCGGACCCGTTTCACCACCGGCACCTCGGGCCCGGACCGCACCCCCTTCGCGCCGTACGTCACCGCCTTCTTGCCCAGCCGTTCGATGGGGTCGACGGACTGGGCGCAGCCGGCGAGGAGCAGCGCGGCCAGTGCCGCGGCCACAGCGGTCGTCGAGGCCCTCACAAGTAGTCCTCCAGCCGTGCCACCGCGTACCCCTCGGCCGTGATCTTGTTCAGAAAGCGCCTGACCATGTCCGGCATCGTGCCCTTCCACTCCGCCCGGCCGCGGAAGTGACTCAGCACGATGTCGCCCGGGTGGATCTTCCGGTCCCACTCCCGGTACTCCCAGTGGTCGACGAAGACCTCCTCGTTCCAGATCGGCGCGTACTTCACCCCGCACGCCTTAGCCGCGACGAGGGTGTCCTCGTTGTAGTTCCCGAACGGCGGGCGGAACAGCAGCGGCCGCTTGCCGTAGTGCTTCTCGATCACGTCCTGCATGCCGCAGATCTCGCGCTTCTGACGGCCGTAGGACAGCCCCGGCAGATAGGGGTGGTGGAGGGTGTGGTTGTTGAGCGTCACCCCCCGGTCCTGCATCCGCTTGAAGTACCCGTAGTCCTCCTTGATCAGGAAACCGCTGAGGAAGGCGGTGTACGGGATCTTCAGCTCGCTCGTCATCCGCAGGAACGCCGGGTCCTTCTCGGCGCCGTCGTCGATGGTGAGGAAGACGATCTTCTGCTTGGTGGGGATCGTGGTGAAGACGGGCGGCAGCCCCCGCTCCTCGTGACCGTCGACCTCGAAGCCCTTGCGGGTGGTGATCCGCGGCTTCTTCGCGGGCGGTGCGGGGGCGGCCAGCGGGGCCCTGTTCAGCCCCCACCGCTTCGCGACGGCCACGGAGGCGCGCAGCTTCGTGGCGTACGCGTCGAGGGCGCGGGCCGGGGGCGCCTTCAGGGGCTGCTGGCCGGGGGCGGGACGGACCTTGGCGCTGTCACCCTGCGCACAGCCGGAGGCGACCGCGGCGAGGGCGAGGACGGCGAGGGTGCCGCGCAGACTCCACAGACCACGTCGGGGGCCCCGCGCGACCCGGCCAGGGCCCCGCACTGCCCGGCTTTTGTCATTTTGTCCTACTGATCCCATGGCGCCGGATCTTCGCAGGCCACGGTCCCCCCGCCCGGCCCGACACCACCACCGGCGGCGGACCATCCACCGACTGGCTCACAATGAGGCGGTGAACGACCTCGCCCCCCTCCTCACCCCCGAGGGCCGCGCCCTCCTCGACGAAGTCCGCGGCACCGCCCCCGCCGACGAACTCGCCGTCGCCACCCGGCTGCGCCGCGACCACCCCGCCGACCTGGTGTCGGCGGCGCTCGGCCAGGCGCGGCTGCGGCAGCGGGCGGCGGCGAAGTTCGGGGCCGAGGACGCCGGGCGGATGTTCTTCACCCCGAACGGCGTCGAGCAGTCGACTCGGGCGAGCGTGGCCGCGTACCGGGCCGAGCGCTTCCGGGCGCTGGGGGTGCGGTCCGTCGCCGACCTGTGCTCCGGCATCGGCGGCGACGCGATCGCCCTCGCACGGGCCGGCATCAGGGTCCTGGCGGTGGACCGCGACCCCCTCACCGCCGCCGCGGCCCACGCCAACGCCGAGGCGCTGGGCCTGGCCGACCTGATCGAGGTACGGGAGGCGGACGTCACGGACATCGACACGTCCCCGTACGACGCGGTGTTCGTGGACCCGGCGCGACGAGGCGGCCGGGGCCGCATCTTCGACCCCGAGGCCTACTCCCCGCCCCTCTCCTGGGCGGTACAGGCGGCGACGAAGGCCCCGCACGCCGCCCTGAAGATCGCACCCGGCATCCCCCACGAGGCGATCCCGGCGGAGGCCGAGGCCGAGTGGATCTCGGACGGCGGGGACGTGAAGGAGGCGGTGCTGTGGTTCGGCACGACCCCGGGCACCGTCCGCGCAACCCTGCTCCCCGGCCCCCACACCCTCCTGGGCCGCGACCTCCCCAACCCCCAAGTCCGCCCACTGGGCCGCTACTTGTACGAGCCCGACGGCGCCGCCATCCGCGCCCACCTGGTCGCCGAGGTCGCCGAGCCCCTGGAGGGCGGCCTGATCGACGAGACGATCGCGTACGTGACGGCGGACGAACTGCACCCGACCCCGTACGCCACCGCCTACGAGATCACCGACCAACTCCCCTTCAACGTGAAGAAGTTGAAGGCACTGCTGCGGGAGCGGGAGGTCGGCATCCTGACGGTGAAGAAGCGGGGGTCGGCGGTGGAGCCGGAGGAGTTGCGTAGGAAGGTGCTGCCGAAGCCGCACGGGCGGAACGCCGTGACCGTCTTCCTCACCCGCGTCGCCGGCGCCCCCACCATGCTGCTCGGTCAGCCCGTCTGAGCGTCCCGCGCGCGCCGCAGCAGCAGCTCCCGCTCGCGTTCGTTCCGGGCGAGGGCGGCGGCGCGTTCGAACTCGGCCGCCGCCTCCGCCGTACGCCCGAGGCGGACCAGCAGGTCGCCGCGCACGCTGGGCAGCAGGTGGTAGTCGCGCAGGTCGCCGGCCAGGGTGTCGACGATCTCCAGCGCCGCCTCCGGTCCCTCGGCCATCGACACCGCCACCGCGCGGTTGAGTTCGACGACCGGGGACGGGGCGCGGGCGGCGAGCAGGGCGTACAGGGTGGCGATGGTGGCCCAGTCGGTCTCCTCGTAGGTGTACGCGTGCGCGTGGCAGGCGGCGATGGTGGCCTGGAGGGCGTACGGGCCGGGGGCGCCGGTGGCCGTGGCGTCCGCCCGCTCCAGGGCCCTGACCCCGCGGGCGATGAGCATGCGGTTCCAGCGGCGCCGGTTCTGGTCCTTGAGCAGCACGGGCTCGCCGTCCGGCCCCGTACGGGCGGCGGTGCGGGACGCCTGGAACTCCAACAGCGCGACGAGACCGTGCACTTCCGGCTCCTTGGGCATCAGCCCGGCCAGCACCCGGGCCAGCCGCAGCGCGTCCTCGCACAGTCCCGGCCGCAGCCAGTCGTCGCCCGCGGTGGCGGCGTACCCCTCGTTGAAGACGAGGTAGATGACGTCGAGGACGTCGGCGAGGCGGGCCTCGCGCTCGGGGCCGTACGGCACCTCGAAGGCGACGTTCTTCGTGGCGAGGGTGCGTTTGGCGCGGACGATCCGCTGGGCGATGGTCGCCTCGGGGGCGAGGAAGGCACGCGCGATCTCGGCTGTCGTGAGCCCACCGAGGAGACGGAGGGTGAGGGCGACGCGGGCCTCGGCGGAGAGAACCGGGTGGCAGGTGGTGAAGACGAGCCGCAGCAGGTCGTCGTCGATGTCGTCGGGGTCGGTGGGCTCCTCCGGCGGAGCCGCCTCCGGCATCTCCCGGCCGATCTCCTGGAGCTTGCGGGCGTAGTTCTCCCGGCGCCGGACCAGATCGACGGCGCGACGCCGGGCGGTGGTCATGAGCCAGGCACCCGGGTTGTCGGGCACACCGTCGCGCTGCCACTGCTCCAGGGCGGCGACGAGGGCGTCCTGGGCGAGTTCCTCGGCGATGCCGACGTCACGGACGACGCGGGTGACGGCGGCGACGATGCGCGGGGACTCGATGCGGAAGACGGTCTCGATGGCGCGGCGTACGTCGATCTCGGTGCCGCCGGGGGACTGTGCGCTCACAGTCCCCCATCGAACACCCGTGGACGCCCCGGGCCAAGGCGGGCTCAGCCCTCCGCGATCTCCCGCACCTCGCAGGTGACCGTCCAGTACTCCTCGTGGACCTGGAGGAACCGCTTGGTCCACTCCAGCGCCTCGGCCTTGTCCTTGCACTGCATGAGCGCGTACCCGCCGACGACCTCCTTGGCCTCGGTGAAGGGCCCGTCGGTGACGGAGATCTTCCCGCCCTCCCAGTGCACGCGGGTGCCCTGCGAGGACGGCGTCAGACCGGCGGTGTCGAGCATGACACCGGCCTTGGTGATCTCCTCGATCAGCGCGCCCATGCGTTCCATCAGCTCGGGGCTGGGGCCTTCGGCGGGGGCGTTGGACTCGTCGATCTGCACGAGGGAGAGGAAGCGGGGCATCTGGGGCTCCTTGGGTCGGGGCCGGAGCTTCTTTTTTCCGGCCGCTCAACCATGCGTCGATCGGGAGACACCGGGATCGACACACTCGCCGAGATTTCCCGGAGATTTTTTTGCGGGGCCGTTTGCGCAGGTCAGTGAGGTCTGGTGAGGTCTAGTTCAGCTCGAATCCGAACGCCGCCTTCGCATACGGCCCTCCGACCGTCCGCGCCCCGAACACGAACCCCGCATCAGTCACCACCCCGGTCGCCCGCCCCCGCAACGACCACACCGCCCCCGCCCGCGAGTTCTCCCCCACGGCCGAAGCCGCCAGGTCCGCGTGGCCGTTCCCGTTGGTGTCCAGGAGCCGGACCGCGCCGCCGAAACCGTCCCCCGGCTCCGCCGCCCCCGGTACCCCGGCCGTGTTCTGTGTGAACGCCTGGGACCCGGTCCCGGTCAGACCGGCCTCCGTGCCGTAGAGGACGTCGACGATGCCCGCCCCGTCGTCGTACCCGATCTCCTCGCCCGGCGCGCCCACCGCCAGGTCGTCGCGGCCGTCGCCGTTGATGTCACCGGCCGAGACCGTGGCGCCGAAGAAGTCGACGTCCTCGTATGCTCCGGGCACGCCGGGGCTGTCCTGGGTGTACCGGTGCCAACTCCCGCTCGGTGCCAGGCCCGACGCCGAGCCCGACGCCACCGTCACCGACGAGTCCGGCGCGTTGCCGACCGCCAGGTCTCCGTACCCGTCGCCGTCGAAGTCGCCGAAGGCCATGCCGCCGCCCCCGCCCGGGAACGTACCGCCGCCCGCCACCACGAGGCCCGTGGGCGAGCCGGTGTAGAGGCGGGTGCAGTAACTGCCGTCGCCGCAGTACACCTTCAGCGCCAGCTCGTCGCGGCCGTCGGCGTTCACGTCGCCGGTCGCGCCGTCCCAGACGTCGACGTACTCCAGTCCCGACGGGTCCAGTCTCCGCGTACCGGCCGGCTTGCCGGCGCGGGTCAGCGGGCCCGTCCACACCGTCGCCGTCGTGCCGAGCGGGTCGTCGCCCTGGGCGCGGCCGCCCTTGAACAGGGCCAGGTCGAGTGTGCCGTCGCCGTCGAAGTCGCCCGCCTGGGTCGAGGACGCGGGCAGAGCCGTACCGCCCGTGAGGCCGCCCTTCGCTCCCCACACCACCACGGCCGAGCGGGTGGCGGAGACATGGCCGACGACCAGGTCCGCTCTGCCGTCGCCGTCCAGGTCGCCCTTGGTCAGCTGGATGCCGAACCTCTCGCCCTTGGCCGGGCTGCCGGGGACGCCGGCGGTGGCGCGGCTGATGACCGTCCGCCGGTCCGCCGACAGGCCGTGCGGGCCGCCGTACATGACGACGACGTAGCCCGCGTCCTGGAGTCCGCCCACCGTGCCTCCGGGAGCACCGACCGCGAGGTCCTGGTAGCCGTCGCCGTCGAAGTCGTCACGGACGGAGGCCGGCGGCGAGGCCTCGGCGGTGGCGGTGGCGGGCAGGGCGCTCAGCGAGAGGAGGCCCACCGCCAGCGGCAGGGCCCAACGGCCGTATGTACGAAGGGAGAACACGGGCGACCCTCTCAGCACGGCGACACGGTCACCGCACAAGACTCGCCGCCCCCTCAGCGGGTTGTAGTCACCGCAGCGACTTCCACAGCCTGCTCGCCGCCGGCTCCTCCGCCACCACCCGGTTGTGGTCCGAGGGCGCCTGGACGACCGGCATCATCACCGTCTTCACCTGGTCCGCCGACAGGCCCTTCAGGCTCTGGCCGAGGCTCATCAGTTCGGTGAGGGAGTCGAGGCCGGTGTCGGTGGTGAGGCTGCCGGTGAGCGCGTCGGCGACCGAGTAGAGCTTGGTGGGCGAGGTGAGCAGGTTCGTCGAGGCGATCTGTTCCAGGAGGGCCTTCACCAGCTTCTGCTGGAGGCCGATGCGGCCGAGGTCGCTGCCGTCGCCGATGCCGTGCCGGGTGCGGGCGAGTCCGAGGGCCTGCTTGCCGTTCAGGTGGTGGGTGCCGGACCTCAGGGTGAGGTGGCTGCTGGAGTCGTCGATGTCCTCGTCGGTCGTGACCGTGACGCCGCCGAGGGCGTCCACCAGCTTCGCGAAGCCGGCGAAGTCGATCTCGATGTAGTGGTCCATGCGGACGTTCGTGATCGACTCGACGGTCTTCACGGCGCACACCGGGCCGCCCACCGAGTAGGCGCTGTTGAACATCGCCTGGTACGCCACCGCCGTCGAGCCGCCGTCCTTCAGCGGGCAGGAGGGGCGGGTGACGAGGGTGTCGCGCGGGATGCTGACGACCGTCGCCTCGGTGCGGCCCGCGTCGACGTGCACGACCATCGCCGTGTCGGAGCGGGCGCCGGTGCTGTCGCCGCCGCCGAGGGCCTGGTTCTCCTTGCCGCTGCGGGAGTCGGAGCCGAGGACCAGGATGTTGAGGGCCTCGGTCGGCAACGGACTCTCGGACGCGGAAGGAGAGGGCGTCACCGTGACCTTCGCCGGGCGGTCGTCGCCGAGCGCCTGGTCGATGTCGACGCTCTTGATGTTGCTGTTCAGATGCCAGTACGCCCAGCCGCCCGTCGCGGCTCCCGCCACCAGCACCCCCGCGAGAGTGAGGCCGGCGGCTTTGAGTATCCGTGTCCGCCGCCGGCCCACTGGTCTGCCTTCGTCGTCTCCATTCACGGAGAGGAACGTACGTCCGAATTATTACGAGGACGCTGCACCGGTCGGCTTTCTTCGGAAAATCTCACTTTCCTCAGCCCGGCATCAGCCGGCGAGGGTGCTTCCGAAAGTTTCGGTCGAACAACCGATTGGCTTCGAGCAGGGCCGGCACCAGGCCGCCAAACCGCCGGAGACGCCCCTAACCCGCCGGAGGCGCCCCCGTACTGCTGCGCACCACCAGACTCGTCGCCAGCTCCACCCGCGTCGCCGCCGGCGTCCCCTCCTCGCGCGCGAGGTCGAGCACCAGCTTCGCCGCCGCCTCGGCCATCTCGGTGAGCGGCTGCCGTACGGTCGTCAGCGGCGGCCCCACCCAGGGCGCGACCGGCAGATCGTCGAACCCGACGACGCTCAGGTCCTCCGGAATGCGCAGCCCCAGCTCACGCGCGGCCTCGTACAGCCCGAGCGCCTGGAGGTCGTTGCCGGCGAAGACGGCGGTGGGCCGGTCCTCGCGGCGCAGCAGGTCAAGGCCCAGCCGGTAGCCGGCCTCGTGGTGGAAGTCGCCGGTCCTGATCAGCGCGGGGTCGACGGGCAGGCCGGCGGTCTCCAGCGCGGCCCGGTAGCCGTCGACGCGGGCGCGGCTGCACATCATCCGGGACGGGCCGCTGATGGCGCCGATCCGGGTGTGGCCGAGTTCGACCAGGTGCCGGGTGGCGGCGAGGCCGCCCTGCCAGTTGGTGGCGCCGATGGACGGCACGTCGGCGCCCGGGTCGCCGGCCGGGTCCATGACGACGAACGGGATGGAACGGCTGGTCAGCAGGGCACGCTGCGACTCGTCGAGGCCGGACAGCACGAGGATGACGCCGTGCGGCCGGCGGGCGGCGACCTGGTCGGCCCAGGTCCGCCCCGGGGTGAGCCGGCCCGCGCTCTCGCTGAGCACCACGCTCAGCCCGGCGTCCCGCGCCACGTTCTCCACACCCCGGATGACCTCCATCGCCCAGGCGCTCTCCAGCTCGTGGAAGACCAGGTCGATGAGGGGGGAACGGCTGGCCTCGGCCCGCCGTCGGCGATAGCCGTGGGCCCGCAGCAGTTCTTCCACTCGGGTACGGGTGGCCGGGGCGACGTCGGCCCGGCCGTTGAGGACCTTCGAAACAGTCGGCGCCGAGACGCCGGCCTCACGGGCGATCTCGGCGAGCGTCGCGGTCTGCGTCGAGCGTCCTGCTGTCCGGGTTTCACCGGGCTCCGGGGGTGTCATGGCGGCGATCGTATCCCTGCACGACCTCTTGACGAACCCTTCTCACCGGCCTAGGTTCCCAAAACATTCGGATTACATATCGAAACATTCGCGAGAGAAGTTCGTACGAACCCTTCGTGAGAGGTCGTTCGACCCGACAGGAGTTTCATGACCACCGCGCCTTGGCGTGACCCCGCCCTGACCGCCGCCGCCCGCGTCGACGACCTCCTCTCCCGGATGACCCTGGAGGAGAAGACCGCCCAGCTCTACGGCGTGTGGGTGGGCGCCAGCACCGACGGGGACGGCGTCGCCCCGCTGCAACGTGAGATGACCGCCGACTACGACTGGGACGAGCTGATCACCCACGGCCTGGGCCAGCTCACCCGTCCCTTCGGCACCGCCCCCGTGGACCCGGCGCTGGGCGCGCAGGCACTGGCCCGCGCCCAGCGCCGTATCGCCGAGGCGGGCCGCTTCGGCATTCCCGCGCTCGCGCACGAGGAGTGCCTCGCCGGCTTCACCGCCTGGCAGGCGACCGCCTATCCGGTGCCGCTCGCCTGGGGCGCCGCCTTCGACCCGCCGCTGGTGGAGGAGATGGCCCGGCGCATCGGCCACGACCTGCGCGCGGTCGGTGTCCACCAGGGCCTGGCCCCCGTCCTGGACGTCGTCCGCGACCCGCGCTGGGGACGGGTCGAGGAGACCATCGGCGAGGACCCCTACCTGGTCGGCACGGTCGGCGCCGCCTATGTCCGGGGCCTGGAGTCGGCCGGCGTGGTCGCCACGCTCAAGCACTTCGCCGGGTACGCGTCCTCCGCGGGCGCCCGCAACCTGGCACCCGTCCGGGCGGGCGTGCGCGAGTTCGCCGATGTGACGCTGCCGCCGTTCGAGCTGGCGCTGCGCGAGGGCGGGGCGCGCTCGGTGATGGCCGCCTACACCGACACCGACGGCATCCCAGCCTCCGCCGACCCCGGCCTGCTCACGGAACTCCTGCGCGAGCAGTGGCAGTTCACCGGAACGGTGGTCGCCGACTACTTCGGGGTCGGCTTCCTGCAGAGCCAGCACCGGGTCGCCGGCACCGAGGCGGAGGCGGCCCACGCGGCCCTCGCGGCGGGCCTCGACGTCGAGCTGCCCACGCTGAAGTGCTACGGCAAGCCCCTGCTGGAGGCCGTGCGGGCGGGCGAGATCCCGGAGGCGCTCATCGACCGGGCCGCCCGCCGCGTCCTGATCCAGAAGTGCGAACTGGGTCTGCTGGACGAGGACTGGGCCCCCGAGCCCACCGGCCGTATCGACCTCGACTCGACGGCGAACCGCGCGCTCGCCCGCCGCCTCGCCGAGGAGTCGGTGGTCCTGCTGGACAACCCGGACGGCGTCCTGCCCCTCTCCCCCGACACCCGCATCGCGGTGGTCGGCCCGCGGGCGGCCGACGCCCTGGCCATGCTCGGCTGCTACTCCTTCCCGTCCCACGTCCTCACCCACCACCCCGACATCCCGATGGGCATCGAGATCCCGACCGTCCTGGAGGCGCTGCGCGCCGAACTCCCGGACGCCAAGGTGACGTTCGCCGAGGGCTGCGGGGTCGACACCCCCGACACCGGCGGCTTCGAGGAGGCGGTGGCGCGGACCGCGGAGGCGGACGTCTGCGTGGCCGTCCTCGGCGACCGCGCGGGCCTGTTCGGCCGGGGCACCTCGGGCGAGGGCTGCGACGCGACCGATCTGCGACTGCCGGGCGTGCAGGGCGAGTTGCTGGACGCGCTGGTCGCCACCGGGGTACCCGTCGTCCTCGTTCTCCTGACCGGAAGGCCGTACGCGCTCGGCCGCTGGCACGGCCGGCTCGCCGCGTCCGTGCAGGCCTTCTTCCCGGGAGAGGAGGGCGGCCCGGCGGTGGCGGGAGTGCTGTCGGGCCGCGTCAACCCCTCCGGACGGCTGCCGGTCAGCGTCCCGCAGCAGCCGGGCGGACAGCCCTGGACCTACCTCCAGCCCCCGCTGGGCCTCGCGGGCGAGGTCAGCAACCTGGACCCGACCCCGCTGTACCCCTTCGGGCACGGCCGCTCGTACACGACGTTCGCATGGGAGTCGGACACCGCCGGGGCGGAGATCACGACCGACGGCTCGTACGACGTGAGCGTCGCCGTCCGCAACACCGGCGACCGCGAGGGCGCCGAGGTCGTCCAGCTGTACCTGCACGACCCGGTGGCCTCGGTGACCCGCCCGGACGTCCGCCTCATCGGCTACCAGCGCCTCGAACTCGCCCCCGGCGCCGCGGCCCGCGTGACCTTCCGCTTCCACGCCGACCACTCGGCGTTCACCGACCGCAAGGGCCGCCGCATCGTCGAACCCGGCGCCCTGGAGCTGCGGTTGGCGGCCTCCAGCGCGGACGTACGCCACACGACCCGACTGACGCTCACCGGCCCGGTACGGGAGCTGGGCGCCGACCGCAGGCTGCGCTGCGAGACCGAGGTCGAGCCGGAGACGGAGGCAACCGTCTGATCACGACGGGGATCGAACACCGGTTCCCCGTGCCAGAATCCTCCGACGCCTCAGAGGGTGGGCGACGGGGGATGCCATGAAAGCACGGGGAGCCGGCCCCGCCCTTCGCGTGGCCGTGTTCGGCCTGACCGTCACGCTCGTGGGGTACGCCCTGCTGGTGGCGTGGCTGGCCGGGAACGCGTACGTCAACGACCGGGCCGTCGACCACTACCGAGAGCACACCGGACTGTCCCTCGGTCAGGTCCTGGAAGACGCCTCCGCCTCCGAAGACGTCCACGTCAGCTGGACCGACGCGGCGGGCCATGAGCACATCCAGATCTTCCCCCCGCCCGCCGACGGCCACCCGTACCGCAAATACGGCGCGTTCCCGGTCGGGTACGACCCGACCGAGACGAACCCCAGCGGTCACTACTACGACTATCGCGAGTCCGGGCCCCGACCCCTCGACGAGAACGGCCTCGTCGGCTCCGCCGTCATCGCCGCGCTCTTCGTCGTCGCCCTCTGCGCCGCCTGGGCCCGCCGCGGCCTGACGTTCCGGCGCGCGGCCCGCCGCCCGGGCCGCCCCATGACGGCCGACGCTCGGATCGGGACGCGCGCCCAGCCGTTCCGCTGGCAGGTCGTGAGGACGCCGTGGCTCGTCCTGGACGACCGGCACTGGCAGCGCGTGATGTGGCACCCCGCGCTCGCCGAGCACTGGGACGGCACCTCCGTGACAGTCCACGGCAACCGCACCGCCCTGGTGGTCCTGCCGGACGGAACCCGCCTGGTCCCGGTGGGCCGGCTGCGCCACCGGGCACCGACCCGCCTGACCTTCACTCACGTCCGGACCGCCTCCACCCACGCGTGGTGGTGGCAGGCCTGGCCGGCGGCGGCGTACGGTGCCGTCTTCGGCTTCGCCGCGGGTTTCTGGCTGGGCGACGGCACCCTGCTCGCCGTGGTCGGCCACACCCTCGCGTGGGCGACCCTGTCGACCGCGGTGTGGGCCCTGTGGGCCCCGGAGCTCTAACCCACCGTCTCGAACCGCCACCGATGCACGGCCCGAGACACCAACTCCCCGCCCGGCTCAGGCAGTTCCGGGAGTACGGCGTCGAACTCGGCGTCCCACCACGTGATCACCAGCACCCGGTCCTGCGGCGCCCGGAACGTCTCCCGGCGCAGTGGAGGCCGCTCCAGTTCCTGTGCGCGGGCCCAGGCCAGCAGGTCCTCGCCCCGGCCCTCGACGGCCCGCGCCTCCCACATCAACGCGACCGTCACGAGTACCCCGCGGCGGAGCCGCTGTTGGATACAGCCTCCTTGCTGACCTCGTGGACGTGGTCGTGCCCGGGGACATGCGGATCGGTCACCGGCAGCGAGGAGTCGGCCGACAGGTCCCAGCTGGAGGCGGGCCGGTTGCGGGCGACCATCTCGGCGCCGAGCGCGGCCACCATCGCCCCGTTGTCCGTGCACAGCTTGGGCCGCGGCACGCGCAGCCGGATACCGGCCGCCTCGCAGCGCTCCTGGGCCAGCGCCCGCAGCCGGGAGTTGGCCGCGACGCCGCCGCCGATCATGAGGTGGTCGACGCCCTCGTCCTTGCAGGCCCGCACGGCCTTGCGGGTCAGGACGTCGACGACCGCCTCCTGGAAGGAGGCCGACACATCGCGCACCGGCACCTCCTCACCGGCCGCGCGCTTCGCCTCGATCCAGCGGGCGACCGCCGTCTTCAGCCCGGAGAAGGAGAAGTCGTACGCCGGGTCGCGCGGCCCGGTCAGCCCGCGCGGGAAGGCGATCGCGTTCGGGTCGCCCTCCTTGGCGTACCGGTCGATGACGGGGCCGCCCGGGAAGCCGAGGTTCAGCACGCGCGCGATCTTGTCGAAGGCCTCGCCGGCCGCATCGTCGATGGTCGCGCCGAGCGGCCGTACGTCGGTCGTGATGTCCGTGGACAGCAGCAGCGAGGAGTGGCCGCCGCTCACCAGCAGGGCCATCGTCGGCTCGGGCAGCGCCCCGTGCTCCAGCTGGTCGACGCAGATGTGGGAGGCGAGGTGGTTGACGCCGTAGAGGGGCTTGCCGAGGGCGTAGGCGTACGCCTTGGCCGCCGAGACGCCGACCAGCAGGGCACCGGCGAGACCGGGACCGGCGGTGACGGCGATGCCGTCGAGGTCCTTGGCCGTGACGCCCGCGTCCTTCAGCGCGCGCTCGATGGTCGGCACCATCGCCTCCAGATGGGCCCGGGAGGCGACCTCCGGCACGACCCCGCCGAAGCGCGCGTGCTCGTCGACGCTGGAGGCGACGGCGTCGGCGAGCAGGGTGGTGCCGCGGACGATGCCGACGCCGGTCTCGTCGCAGGAGGTCTCGATGCCGAGGACGAGTGGTTCGTCAGCCATGGTTCTTCTCTTCACTCGCAGGGTCGATGATCAGGCGCATCACGAGGGCGTCGACATTGCCCGGCTGGTAGTAGCCGCGGCGGAAGCCGATGGGCGCGAAGCCGAAGCGCTCGTACAGCTTCTGCGCGCGGACGTTGTCCACCCGGCACTCCAGCATCACCTCGGCGCACTCGAACGCGGTGGCCGCCTGCAGCAGTTCGGTCAGCAGCCGCCCGCCGAGTCCGGTACCCCAGTGGTCGCGGGCGACGGCGATGGTCTGCACATCGCCCAGCTCGCCGGAGGAGGCGAGTCCGGCGTACCCGACGAGCCGTCCGTCGTCCTCGGCGACCAGGTACCGGCGGTTCGCCGTGGCGCCGCGCGCATGGGCCAGCTCGGACCAGAACATCCCCCGCGACCAGGCGTCCTCGGGGAAGAGGTCCCGCTCCAGCTCCAGCACCGGATCGATGTCCCACCAGCGCATCTCACGCAGTACGGGGGTCACTTGGGGGTGACCACCTTGTAGTTCTTGGGGACCTGGGCGTCGGGCCGGCGCAGGTACAGGGGCCGGGGGGCCGGCAGCTCCTCGCCCGCGGCGAGCCGCTCGGCGGCCAGCGCGGCGAGGGCGGCGGCCGACACGTGCTCGGGCGCGTGGGCGTCCGGGAAGGTGTCCGGGTAGAGCAGCGCGCCGGCGCCCACGGCGGGCACCCCGGCGACCTGCTCGGCGATGTCGGCGGGCCGGTCCACGGCGGGGTCGGTGACCCGGGTGCGGCGGTCGTCGTAGCGCGCCCAGTAGACCTCCTTGCGCCGGGCGTCGGTCGCCACGACGAAGGGGCCCTCGATGTCCGCGGCGTACGCGAGCCCGTCCAGCGTGCACACGCCGTGCACGGGGACGCCGAGCGCGAGGCCGAAGGTGTCGGCGGTCATCAGCCCGACCCGCAGCCCGGTGTAGGGGCCGGGTCCGATCCCTACGACGATGCCGGTGACGGCGTCGAGCTTGAGCCCGGCCTCGGCGAGGACCCGGTCGACGGCCGGCAGCAGCAGCTCGCCGTGCCGGCGCGCGTCCACCTGACCAGAGGAGGCGATGACGTCCGTTCCGTCGTGCAGGGCGACGGTGACGGCGGGGGTGGCGGTATCCAGAGCGAGCAAGAGCACGCAAACAGCCTACGGCTCCCGCGCCGCGCACATCGCCGCCCCGGTGGGACGCCCACCGACTGCTAACGTCGCGAAGGATCACTGCGTACGACAATGAGGTGGACGACCGTGCCCAGCACTTCTGCCGGAATCGTCACCGGACTGACCACCGCGGCCCTCGTCGCGGTCGGTGTCCTCGCCTATCAGGCCTCGGCGAACGTGCCCCCTGCGCTCGGGCGGGCGCACACGAGCGCCACTCCCGAGGTCGCCGCCGCCAAGGCCCCCCGGGACACCCGTCACCCCGCCGCCCTGCCGGGCGATTCCGGAACGGGTGAACGGGTCGTGTACTCGGTGGACGACGACCGGGTCTGGCTGGTCGCGGCGGGCGACAAGGTCACGCGGACCTTCCAGGTCACCCCCGGCACGGTCGACCCGGCGCCGGGCTCCTACTGGGTCACGTCCCGCTCGAACACGGTCACCGGCACCGACGGCACCCCCATCGAGCACGTCGTCCGCTTCGCCACCGCCGGCAACGTCACGATCGGCTTCAGCGCGGCCGTCGCCATGCCCACCGCGCCGCCCGACCCCACGGTGAAGACGGGCGGCATCCGGGAGACCCGCCCGGACGGCAACGCGATGTGGACCTTCGCGACGATCGGCCGGAAGGTGATCGTGATCCGCTAGGCCGGATCCGCTAGGCCGCTTCCCGGTGGCGTTCCGCCGGCACCGTCCCGGGGTCCGGCAGGCGCGGTGGGGTCGAGATCGCGTGCGCCGCGGCGCAGGCCGCCAGCAGGTCGCGCATGGGTACCGCGGACACCGCGCGCGGCGTCGACTCGTCTCGTTCCGTGGCCGACATGGTCGCCTCCTGAGCACCGGGGGCGGACGTGGTTAGGTAGACCTAACTACGAACTGGATACCATGTGACCACGCACAAGACGCCTAAAGCAATATCTTGCCGACGTCTTGTCGGAACGTTCACCGAAATCGAGGCGCGTCACGCCGTGAGCAGGCTCAGGTCTGCCGTCGCCCAGCGCTCGCCGAGCCCGGTCAGCGTCACGTGCCGCACCTCGTCGGTGGTGTCACCGACGGCGCGGTGGATCTGCACCTGGAGCCGGTCGTCGGTCAGCTCCTCGACCTTGCCCTCGCCCCACTCCACGACGATCACCGAGTCGGGCAGCGAGACGTCGAGGTCGAGGTCCTCCATCTCGTCGAGCCCGCCGCCCAGCCGGTAGGCGTCGACATGGACGAGCGGCGGACCGTCACCGAGGGACGGGTGGACCCGGGCGATCACGAAGGTCGGGGACGTGACGGCGCCGCGCACCCCGAGCCCCTCGCCCAGCCCCCGGGTCAGCGTCGTCTTGCCCGCGCCGAGCTCTCCGCTGAGCATCACGAGGTCCCCGGCCCGCAGCAGCTTGGCCAGCTTCCGGCCCAGCTCGCGCATCTGCTCGGGGGAGGTGACGGTCAGCTCGGTCTCAGCCGGGCTGTGCGGTACTGCTTCCATAACCGCCCACCGTAGCCCCTGCCGGCACGGCGCCCGCGCGGGTGAGGAGGTCGGCGAGGCGGTCGGTGACCGCTTCCGGGTGCTCCAGCATCACCAGATGCCCCGCGTCCGGCACCAGCACCAGCTCGGCGTCCGGCAGCAGCCCGGCGATGGCCTCGCTGTGCTCGCTGGGCGTGACGAGGTCCCCGATCCCGGCCAGCACGAGCACCGGCAGGTCTCTGAAGTGGGCGAGGGCCTCGGTCTTGTCGTGGTCGGTGAAGGCCGGGTAGAACTCGGCGACCACGTCGATCGGCGTGGCCTCGATCATCCGCTCGGCGAACCGCGCGACGGCCGGGTCGACGTCCCGCGACGCGAACGAGTAGCGCTTGATGATCCCGGCGAACAGGTCGGCGGTGGCCTGCCGCCCCTTCTCCACCAGGTCGGCCCGCTGCCCCAGCGCCTTCAGCAGCCCCGGCAGCACGCGGCGCACCGCGTTCACACCCGCGACGGGCAACCCGAAGTTGACCTCGCCGAGCCGCCCGGAGGACGTCCCCACCAGAGCGACGGCGACGACCCGCTCCCGGATGAGCTCCGGGTACTGGTCGGCGAGCGCCATGACGGTCATCCCGCCCATGGAGTGGCCGACGAGCACGAGCGGCCCCTCGGGCGCGGCCGCGTCGATGACGGCCTTCAGGTCCCGCCCGAGCTGGTCGATGTCGACCGGCACGTCGTCCTGTACCTGCCGCACCCCGCGCCCGGACCGCCCGTGACTGCGCTGGTCCCAGTGCACGGTCCGCACCACACCCCGCAGCGCGGCCCGCTGGAAGTGCCAGGAGTCCTGGCTCAGGCAGTAGCCGTGGCTGAAGACGACGGTGACGGGCAGCGGCGCCTTGCGCCCGAACAGCCGCCGCCGGCGCGGCGCGGACCCGCCCTCCGGCTCCACGTCGTCGACCTCGTAGTACAACTCCGTGCCGTCGTCGGCGTACGCCTTGCCCGGCATCCCGCGCAGCGAGCCGTACGGCCCCGCCGAGTCGAGGGCGAGCCGCGCCTTCCTGCGCATCCCGCGTCCTACGGTCATCCGCTCCAGGGCGACACCGGCCGCGGCCCCCGCCGCGACCACCCCTATCGCGGCCCCGGCGAGCCCGGTCGCCCGGCGCCAGGTGCCGGCCGCCCCCGTGGCGGAGGCGAGGGCCAGGGCGGCCTCCGCACTGCTCTCGCTCACGTACCGCTCCTCTTCACCGGGCCACCGGACTGGTGTTCACTGCTGGGCGCTTACCCAGCTGGTCCGTCATTCACCTAAAAGAACTCACACGCAAAGAATGCACATCGAGAAGAACTCAAACGGTCGCATCTACATAGACGCGGGGAACGCGCGATCCGATCCGGGTGACGATCTCGTACGCGATGGTCCCCGCGGCCTGCGCCCAGTCCTCGGCGGTGGGCTCGCCGCGGTCGCCGGGCCCGAAGAGTACGGCCTCGCTGCCTACGGCGGGCTCGTCACCCCCCAGATCGACGACGAACTGGTCCATGGCCACCCGCCCGGCCACCGTCCGCCACTTCCCGCCGACCAGCACCGGACCGGTGCCTGAGGCGTGCCGCGGAATACCGTCCGCGTACCCGACCGGGATGAGCCCGAGGGTGGTCTCCCCCGGGGTGACGTAGTGATGCCCGTAACTGACCCCATGTCCGCCCGGCACCCGCTTGACCAGCGCCACCGACGCCGAAAGCGTCATCACCGGCCGCAGTCCGAGGTCGGCCGAGCTGCCGATCTCGGGGCTGGGCGAGATGCCGTAGACGGCGACACCGGTGCGCACCAGGTCGAAGTGGGCCTCGGGAAGGGTCAGCGTGGCGGGCGAGTTGGCGATGTGCCGCACCTCGGGGCGGACACCGGCCTGTTCGGCGTCCGCGAGCATCTCCCGGAACGTGGCGAGCTGGGCGGCGATGGAGGGATGCCCGGGTTCGTCGGCGCAGGCGAAGTGCGACCAGAGCCCGGTGATCCGGACGACCCCCTCGCCCTCGGCCCGCAGCGCCTCGGCGACCAGCTCGGCCCAGTCGGCCCCCGGCTGGCACCCGTTCCGCCCCAACCCCGTGTCGCCCTTGAGCTGCACCCGCGCGGTCTTCCCCACGGCACGGGCCGCGTCGACGACCTCCCGCAGCGCCCACATCCCGCTCACGGACACGTCCAGATCGGCCTCGACGGCCTCCCGCCAGGGCCCGCCCGGGGTCCAGAGCCAGCACATGATCCGTACGCCGTCGATCCCGGCCGCGCGCAGCGCGAGGGCCTCCTCCGGCGTGGCGGTACCCAGCCACTGGGCCCCCGCCTCGACGGCCGCGCGGGCACACGGCACCGCCCCGTGGCCGTACGCGTCGGACTTGACCACGGCCATCAGGGCCGCGCCCGGCGCGAGGGCGCGCAGGGTCCGCACGTTGGCCCGCAGGGCGGCCAGATCGATCTCGGCGCGGGCGCGCAGGGGCGCGCTCGACTGGGCAGCTGTCTCACTCATGGCGCCCCCAGTGTCTCAGAGGGGTCGGACACGCCTTCGTACGCCTACGTCCCGGACCGCCGCCCCCACACGAACACCCGGTCGCCGGTCTTCAGCACGCCCCACAGTTTCCGGGCGTCAGCGAGGCGCAGGTTGACGCAGCCCATGGAGCCGACGGTGGTGAAGATGGAGCCGTAGACGGCGTGGAAGGCCTGTCCGCCGTCGAAGAACTGCGCGTAGGGCATGGGCTGGTGGTACAGCGTCGAGACGTGGTTCTTGTGCTTCCAGTAGATCTTGTGCCAGCCGCCCCGGGTCGGATACGCGGTCCGCCCACTCCGCATGGGCACGGGCCCGTACACGACCTTCTTCCCCTTCTGCACCCAGGTGATCTGCCGCGTGAGATCGACACACGCGACGCGATACGACCGCACGGGGCACTTCTTGGCCGCGTTGGGGTTCTTCCGGGCCGACAGGTACTGCATCCGCGCCCAGGTGACGGGCCCCGCGAACCCGATGGCGGGCGTGATCTTCTGCTCCTTCTGGAAAGCGCGGATGGCCTTGCAGTCGGCGGTCGACTGCTTCCCGTCCACCTTCCGCTTCAGCCACTTCTCCACCTGCCGCTGAAAGGGCCCGGTCGACTTCGTGCACGCCACCCGCGCGACGGCGTCCCGCAGCGGCACGTACTCGACCAGGTCGTACGCTCCCACGGCGGCGTCGGCCGGCTCGACCGCGTCCTCGGCGACGCTGGGCGTGTACACCTTGGGCGCCAGCACCTGATCCGGCGTATCGATCTGCCAGGGCTGATACACCCCGGGCACCAGCTCGGCCTCGGGCCCGGCAGCGGGGGGCGGCGGTTCGGCGACGGCGACACCGGCGGGCAGCAGGGTGGCGGCGACGATCGCCACAGCCACGCTTCGGTAGGCGATATGTCTGCTGATCATGCGATCAGAGAAACGTGCTCACGTCGTGGAACGGGGGTGCCGCGCGGAGGGGTCACTCATATTGCGGAGGACGACTCAATCAGCCCGTCCGGCGTTTGAGGACGAGGCCCTTTCAGGGCCGAACGGGGTCCAGGGGGCGGAGCCCCCTGGGCGGGGTCGAAGGGGCGGCAGCCCCTGGGGATGGGACGGGTAAGGGCGGCGGTGGCGAGAAAACCCTGCGCGGACCCCCACCCGCACCGCGCCCCACCCCCTTACCCCCTCACATCCCGCCAAGCCACCCCCACCGCCCCCGCCACATCCCCCGCCCCCACCGGCCCCCCGTCCGCCGCCAGCCGCCCGGCCAGCCCGTGCAGATACGCCCCCACACTGCCCGCGTCCAGCGCGGAGAGTCCCGCCGCCAGCAGCGACCCCGTCAGGCCCGACAGGACGTCCCCGCTCCCGGCCGTGGCCAGCCACCCCGTCCCGGTCGGGTTCACCCGCACCGCCCCGCCCCCGGAGTCGGCGACCAACGTGGTCGACCCCTTCAGCAGCACGGTCGCCCCGTACCGCCCCGCCAACTCCCGCACGGACTCCAGCCGAGCCCCCTCGACCTCCTCCCGGGCGACCCCCAACAGCGCCGCCGCCTCCCCCGCGTGAGGAGTCATCAGCGTCGGCGCGCCACGCCCCCGCACCGCGTCCCGGTCCGCCAGCCGCAGCCCGTCCGCGTCGATCAGCACCGGCACCTCCGCCTCCAGCACCTCCGCCACGGTCGCCGCGTCGTCCCCCGCCCCGGGCCCGACCACCCACGCCTGCACGCGTCCGGCCTTCGCCGGCCCCTGGTCCGACACGAGCGTCTCGGGGAACCGTGCGATGACCGCGTTCCCGGCCGGCCCGACGTACCGCACGGCCCCCGCCCCGCCCCGCAGCGCCCCCGCGACGGCCAGCACCGCCGCGCCCGGGTACCGGGCGGACCCGGCGGCGATCCCGACGACCCCCCGCCGGTACTTGTCGCTCTCGGCCCCCGGCACCGGCAGCAGCGCGGCGACGTCCGCGTGCTGCAGGGCCTCGATCTCCGCCTCGCCGGGCAGGGCCAGCCCGATGTCCACGAGCCGCACCACCCCGGCGTACTCCCGCGCCGGGTCGATCAGCAGTCCCGGCTTGTGCGTCCCGAAGGTGACGGTCAGATCGGCCCGTACCGCCTCCCCGCGCACCTCCCCGGTGTCCGCGTCGACGCCACTCGGCAGATCGACGGCGACGACGGCGGCCCGCGACCGCTCGACGACGGCGACCAGCGCCGCCGCGTCCGCCCGCAGCCCGCCCTTGCCCCCGATCCCGACGATGCCGTCGAGCACGAGATCGGCCCGCAGGATCACCCCCTCCGCGCGCCCCGCCGGCACCACGGAACCGCCCGCCCGCCGCAACGCCGCGAGCCCGCCCGCATGAGCCCGCTCCGGAGCGAGCAGTACGGCGCTCACCCCCGCCCCGCGCCGCGCGAGCCGCGCCCCGGCGTACAGGGCGTCGCCCCCGTTGTCCCCGCTCCCGACCAGCAGCACCACCCGGCTGCCGTACACCCGCCCCAGCAAGTCCGCGCAGGCGGCGGCGAGTCCGGCCACCGCCCGCTGCATGAGCGTTCCCTCCGGCAACCGGGCCATCAGCTCCCGCTCGGCCGCCCTGACCGTCTCCACGCTGTACGCAGTACGCATGGGGTCGAGTCTCCCCGGACTACCCCTCCGCCACCACCACAGCGGAGGCCACACCCGCGTCATGGCTGAGCGACACGTGCCAGGACCGCACGCCGAGCGCCGCGGCCCGCGCAGCCACCGTCCCGGTCACCCGCAACCGCGGCTGCCCGCTGTCCTCGACGTACACCTCGGCGTCGGTCCAGTGCAGCCCGGCCGGCGCGCCGAGCGCCTTGGCGAGCGCCTCCTTGGCCGCGAACCGGGCGGCGAGGGAGGCGATCCCCCGCCGCTCACCGCTGGGCAGCAGCAACTCACTGTCCAGGAACAGCCGTTGAGCCATCCCCGGCGTCCGCTCCAGCGCCGCCTCGAACCGCTCGATCTCCGCCACGTCGATCCCGACGCCGACAATGCTCATCTCACTCCACAGTCACCGACTTCGCCAGGTTCCGAGGCTGGTCGACCTCGTTGCCCCGAGCCGTGGCCAGCTCACACGCGAACACTTGCAAGGGAACCGTAGCGACCAGCGGCTGGAGCAGGGTCGGGGTGGCCGGAATCCGGATCAGATGGTCGGCGTACGGCACCACCGCCTCGTCCCCCTCCTCCGCGATGACGATGGTCCGCGCCCCGCGCGCCCGGATCTCCTGGATGTTGGAGACGATCTTGTCGTGCAGCACCGACCGCCCGCGCGGCGACGGCACGACCACCACGACCGGCAGATCGTCCTCGATCAGCGCGATCGGCCCGTGCTTGAGCTCTCCGGCCGCGAACCCCTCGGCGTGCATGTAGGCGAGTTCCTTGAGCTTCAGGGCGCCTTCGAGGGCCACCGGGTAGCCGACGTGCCGGCCCAGGAACAGCACGGTGTTCTTGTCGGCGAGCGACCGCGCGAGCGCCCGTACCGGCTCCATCGTCTCCAGGACCTTCTCGACCTCGCCGGAGATCCTCGACAGGTCCCGGACGACGGCCACGATCTCGTCGCCCCACTTGGTGCCCCGCACCTGCCCCAGATACAGGGCGACCAGGTAGCACGCCACCAGCTGGGTCAGGAACGCCTTCGTCGAGGCGACCGCGACCTCCGGCCCGGCGTGCGTGTAGAGCACCGCGTCCGACTCGCGCGGGATCGTCGAGCCGTTGGTGTTGCAGATGGCCAGCACCTTGGAGCCCTGCTCGCGCGCGTGCCGCAGCGCCATGAGCGTGTCCATGGTCTCGCCGGACTGGGAGATGGCGATCACCAGCGTCCGCGGGTCCAGGATCGGGTCGCGGTAGCGGAACTCGCTCGCCAGCTCCACCTCGCAGGGGACGCGCGTCCAGTGCTCGATGGCGTACTTGGCGATCAGCCCCGCGTGGAAGGCAGTACCGCACGCCACCACCACGACCTTGTCGACCTCGCGCAGCACACTCGTCGGGATGCGCACCTCGTCCAGCGTCAGGGAGCCGGCTGCGTCGATGCGCCCCAGCAGGGTGTCAGCGACCGCCTTCGGCTGCTCGGCGATCTCCTTGAGCATGAAGTAGTCGTAGCCGCCCTTCTCGGCGGCCGAGGCGTCCCAGTCGACGTGGTACGAGCGGACGTCCGCCGGGCGGCCGTCGAAGCCGGTCACCGTCACCCCGTCACGGCGCAGTTCGACGACCTGGTCCTGCCCGAGTTCGATGGCGGAGCGGGTGTGCGCGATGAAGGCCGCCACGTCGGACGCGAGGAACGCCTCACCCTCCCCGACCCCCACCACGAGCGGCGAGTTCCGCCGGGCCCCGACGACCACGTCCGGTGCGTCCGCGTGCACGGCGACCAGCGTGAACGCCCCCTCCAGACGCCGGCACACCAGCCGCATCGCCTCGGCGAGGTCCGCGGACGAGGAGAACTCCTCGGCGAGCAGATGCGCGACGACCTCGGTGTCCGTCTCGGACGCCAGGTCGTGGCCGCGCTCGGTCAGTTCGGCCCGCAGCGCGGCGAAGTTCTCGATGATCCCGTTGTGGACGACCGCGACGCGTCCCGCGTTGTCGAGGTGCGGATGCGCGTTGGCATCCGTCGGCCCGCCGTGTGTGGCCCAGCGCGTGTGCCCGATCCCGGTCCCGCCGGTCGGCAGCGGCCGGTCGACGAGCTCCTTCTCCAGGTTGACCAGCTTCCCGGCCTTCTTCCCGGCGGCGAGCCCACCGTCGGCGAGGACGGCGACACCCGCCGAGTCGTACCCCCGGTACTCCAGCCGCTTCAGTCCGGCCATCACGACCTCGAGCGCCGACTGCGACCCCACGTATCCCACGATTCCACACATGCGCGGCAGCCTACGCACGCTCGACCGACCGAAAGGGCTTCCGCGTGCCCGATATCGGAAATTCCCACGGCCATACGAACGCGTCCGGCGCGCCACTACGGCCACGGGCGTACGAGTCCCGGTCGAGGCGTGACGGACCCCACCCGCCATCCCGTTCAAACTCCGTTAACAATGGACTGTGATCTCTCCGGTCTCCTCGACTCCCCGGAGCGCCCACCGGAACAAGCCGGAGGCGACTCCCTACGTCGACCTCACCCGTTCCGAGTGGAGCGCGCTGCGCGACAAGACGCCCCTGCCCCTGACGGCGGAGGAGGTCGAGCGACTGCGCGGCCTCGGCGACGTCATCGACCTCGACGAGGTGCGGGACATCTACCTCCCGCTCTCCCGCCTCCTCAACCTCTACGTCGGCGCCACGGACGGCCTCAGAGGCGCCCTGAACACCTTCCTCGGCGAGACCGGCGCCCAGACGGGCACCCCGTTCGTCATAGGGGTCGCGGGCTCGGTCGCCGGCGGCAAGTCCACGGTCGCCCGCCTCCTCCAGGCTCTGCTCTCCCGCTGGCCCGAGCACCCGCGCGTCGAACGCGTCACGACGGACGGCTTCCTGCTCCCCACCCGGGAGCTCCAGGCGCGCGGCCTGATGTCCCGCAAGGGTTTCCCGGAGTCGTACGACCGCCGGGCCCTGACCAAGTTCGTCGCCGACATCAAGGCCGGCAAGGACGAGGTCACGGCACCCGTCTACTCGCACCTCATCTACGACATCGTCCCCGACGAGAAACTCGTGGTGCGCCGCCCGGACATCCTGATCGTCGAGGGCCTCAACGTCCTGCAGCCGGCACTCCCCGGCAAGGACGGCCGCACCCGCGTGGGCCTCGCCGACTACTTCGACTTCAGCGTCTACATCGACGCCAACCCCGACGACGTCGAGCGCTGGTACCTCAACCGCTTCAAGAAACTGCGCCAGACGGCCTTCCAGGATCCCAACTCGTACTTCCGCAAGTACACCCAGGTCTCCGAGGAAGAGGCCCTCGACTACGCCCGCACCCAGTGGCGGACCATCAACAAGCCGAACCTGATCGAGAACATCGCCCCCACCCGGGGCCGCGCCACCCTCGTCATCCGCAAGGGCCCGGACCACAAGGTCCGCCGCCTGAGCCTGCGCAAGCTTTGAACCGTGACCGAGGCCTGTTGGAAAGGGCGGCCTGTTAGAAAGGGCGCATGCTGCATCTGCGCCTGATCACGCCGTCCGACACGACGGACGCCGCGGTCCGCCTGATCGAGAAGACGGTCGGCACCACGCACCTGGTCGTGGTGCCGGGTGCCGCCCGCAACCCGGCCGGGGACGTGGTGATGTGCGACGTGGCCCGCGAGGCGGGCGACGAACTCATCAGCGCACTGCAGGAGTTGGGCCTCGACAAGACCGGCTCGATCGCGGTCGAGAACATCGACCTGTCCCTGTCCAAGCGGGCGGACAAGGCCGAGAAGGAGGCGCCGGGCGAAGGCGCCGACGCGGTCCTCTGGGACCACCTCACCGACGCCACCCACGAGGAGTCGACGCTCTCCGTCACCTACCTGGCCTTCATCACCCTGGCCACGATGATCGCGGCCTGCGGTGTGGTCCTGGACAACGCGATCCTCATCGTCGGCGCCATGGCCGTGGGCCCGGAGTTCGGCCCCCTGGCAGCCTTCAGCACCTCCATCGTCCAACGCCACCCCCGCCTGGCGCTGCGCTCCCTGATCGCCCTGCTGGTGGGCTTCGCGGTGGCGATGGCGGTGACGGTGGGCTTCAGCTGGTTCATGGACGCCCTGAACCTGTTCCACGAGTCCGACCTGGAGGGCGACCGCCCCAACACCGCCTTCGTGTACGCCCCGGACGCCTTCTCCTTCGTGGTGGCGGTCCTGGCGGGCATCGCCGGCACCCTGTCCCTGACCTCGGCGAAGTCGGGCGCGCTGGTAGGGGTCGCCATCTCGGTGACAACGGTCCCAGCAGCGGCGAACGCGGCAGTCGCCCTGGCCTACGGCGACATGGAGCAGACAATCGGCTCCACCAACCAACTCCTGCTGAACCTGCTGGGAATCGTGCTGGCAGGAACACTTACATTGCTTCTCCAGAAGCGGCTATGGCAACGCCGCTAGGGGCGCGGGGAACTGCGCGCCCAGCCACGACGAACCCGCAGCCCGCAACACACAGAACCCCCCACCCCGAACCCGAAGTCGCCTAACCGAGCGCCGACTTCACGGCATCAGCAAGCCGCCCAGCCACAGACCGAGCCTGATCGATGTCCGCAGCCTCAACCATCACCCGCACCAACGGCTCAGTGCCAGAAGGCCGCAGCAACACCCGCCCAGTCTCACCGAGTTCCCGCTCAGCCTCAGAAACCGCAGCCGCAAGCTCCGCCGAGTTCCCGACCCGGGACCGGTCCACGTCCGGCACATTGATCAGCACCTGAGGCAACCGCTCCATCACCCCGGCAAGCTCCCGCAGCGACCGCCCGGTCTCCGCGACCCGCGCCGCCAGCATGAGCCCGGTCAGAGTGCCGTCCCCGGTGGTGGCGTGATCCAGAATGATCACGTGCCCGGACTGCTCGCCCCCGAGCGCGTACCCGTGCTCCTTCATGGACTCCAGCACATACCGGTCACCCACACCCGTCTGCACCAGCGTCAGCCCCTCCCGCTCCAGCGCCAGCTTGAAGCCGAGGTTGGACATGACGGTCGCGACAACGGTGTCGGCCCGAAGCGCGGAGCGCTCCCGCATGGCCAGCGCGAGGACGGCCATGATCTGGTCCCCGTCGACTTCCTCACCGGTGTGGTCGACGGCGAGGCACCGGTCCGCGTCCCCGTCGTGCGCGATGCCGAAGTCGGCACCGTGCTCGACGACCGCCGCCTTCAGCAGCCCGAGGTGCGTGGATCCGCAGCCGTCGTTGATGTTGAGCCCGTCCGGGTCGGCCCCGATCGTGATGATCTCGGCACCGGCCCGCGAGAACGCCTCCGGCGACACCCGGGCCGCGGCGCCGTGCGCCTCGTCGAGGACGATCTTCAGCCCGTCGAGCCGGTTCGGGAGAACACCGATCAGATGGGCGACGTACTGGTCGAAGCCCTCCAGATAGTCCCGCACCCGTCCGACCCCCGCACCGGTCGGCCGCTCCCACGGCTCGCCGTGCCGGTGGGCCTCGTAGACCGCCTCGATCCGGTCCTCCAGCTCGTCGTCGAGCTTGTGCCCGCCGCGGGCGAGGAACTTGACGCCGTTGTCGGGCATCGCGTTGTGGCTGGCGGAGAGCATGACGCCGAGGTCGGCGCCGAGGACGCCGGTGAGATACGCCACGGCCGGGGTGGGCAGCACACCGACCTTCAGGACGTCGACGCCGGCGCTCGCCAGGCCCGCCACCACGGCGGCCTCCAGGAACTCCCCGGACGCTCGCGGGTCCCGTCCGACCACCGCCGTCGGCCGGTGGCCCTCGAAGGTGCCCGCCTCGGCCAGCACGTGGGCCGCCGCGACGGACAGACCGAGCGCCATCTCGGCGGTCAGATCCGCGTTGGCGACGCCGCGCACGCCGTCCGTGCCGAAGAGTCGTCCCACTTGTCCTCCTGATGAAGCTTGATGAAGCTGATGAAGCGTCACTTTCGAGATCACCGTCGGAGATCACCCAGGATCACCCGATCACACAAGCCTTTGAGCGTCTTGTGCCGTTATACGCCCACGGCTGTGATAAACGAACGCCCCGGCGGCACTGTGGCGTGCCGCCGGGGCGTTCGGACGTACTGCGTACTGCGAACGTATGCGAGTACGGGCTGCAGGCAGCGAAGCTTAACGCTTGCTGTACTGCGGAGCCTTGCGGGCCTTCTTCAGACCGGCCTTCTTGCGCTCGACCGCACGGTCGTCGCGGCGGAGGAAGCCGGCCTTCTTGAGCGGGCCGCGGTTGTTGTCGACGTCGGCCTCGTTCAGCGCACGGGCGACACCGAGACGGAGCGCACCGGCCTGACCGGAGACACCGCCACCCGCGATGCGGGCGATGACGTCGTAGCGGCCTTCGAGCTCGAGCACCTTGAAGGGCTCGTTGACTTCCTGCTGGTGCACCTTGTTCGGGAAGTAGTCCTCGAGGGTGCGACCGTTGATCTTCCACTTGCCGGTGCCCGGGACGATCCGGACGCGGGCGATGGCGTTCTTGCGACGGCCCAGGCCGGCGGCCGGCTGCGGGTCGCCGAAGCGGGACGCGAGCGACTCGGAGGTGTACTCGCCCTCGACGGGGACGTCCGACTCGGTGGTGTAGCTGTCGATGTCGACCAGCTCGGTCTCTTCGACCGGCTGCTCAGCGGTGGTCTCGGCCACGATGCTCCTCAGATTTCTTTTCTGTCTTAGGGGGTGGCCGGAACTACTGCGCGACCTGGGTGATCTCGAACGGCACCGGCTGCTGGGCAGCGTGCGGGTGCTGGTCGCCCGAGTAGACCTTCAGCTTCGAGAGCATCTGACGGCCCAGGGAGTTCTTGGGAACCATGCCCTTGATGGCCTTCTCGACAGCCTTCTCCGGGTTGTCACGGAGCAGGTCGTCGTAGCGGACGGAACGCAGACCGCCCGGGTACCCGGAGTGGCGGTACGCCAGCTTCTGGGTCCGCTTGTTGCCGGACAGGTGCACCTTGTCGGCGTTGATGATGATGACGAAGTCGCCCATGTCCATGTGCGGGGCATAGGTCGGCTTGTGCTTGCCGCGGAGGAGGTTCGCGGCGGTGGTGGCGAGACGGCCCAGGACGACGTCCTGAGCGTCAATGACGTGCCACTGGCGAGTCACATCGCCGGGCTTAGGGCTGTACGTACGCACTTCTCAGCCTTCTTCTTCAGGGATGGGTGCTGACACAAGGCATCCTTGAAGCGATCGTGCAGCTGGGGACGACAAATATGCCGGGAACACCGCCCGTATGCCGCCCACTGGTAACTGCTCCAGGGAACCTACGTAAGGGCTTCTGGCGCGTGAGTACGACCTAGCCAATACGCATAACAAACTGGAAGGGTACTAGCGCTACCCCGGACGGGTCAAAACGAGCGACCCCGGCGGCCCCACGCGTCCCCCCTCTATGATGCGCCCCATGAGCTTTGGGCAGCAGGGGGGACCCCAGTCCCAGTGGGATCCCTGGAAACCGAATTCCCAGCAGCCGTGGAACGGCGGCACCGACGGCCAGACCCCGGACTGGGCGGCCCTCGCCGAGGCATCGGAGACCCGTAACAAGCGGCGCAAGGTGTTGTTCATCGTCGGCGGCGCCCTCGCCACCGCGGCGATAGGCACCGCCGTCGCGATGGCCGTGGTCTCCGCCAACGGCGGCGACGACGAGGCGTCCACCACGTCCTCGCTGCCCGCGACGGCGGACATCCCGAGCCAGTCCGCGACGGACCCGTCCTTCGCCCCGACCAGCGCCCCGCCGCCGCTGGACCCGAAGGACTTCATCTCCAGCAGGACCAAGGACACGGCCCCACTCAGCGCGGAGATCCTCTTCCCCGGCACCCAGCTGACCATGGGCGAGACGGTCTACAAGAAGGGCGCCACGGCCGACACCAAGAAGTGCGCCTCGGCCGCCAACGCCAACGGCACCCTCGGCAAGGTCCTCACCGCCAACGGCTGCACCAGCGTGATGCGGGTGTCGTACATGAAGGACGGCGTCGCCGTGACGGTCGGCGTGGCCGTCTTCAACACCGAGGCCGAGGCGCGCAAGGCCAAGGGCCAGGCCGACGACAAGAGCGTCATCGCCTCCCTGTCCGGCGACGGGATCAAGCCGTTCTGCAACGCCGCGGTGTGCCGTACGACGACCAATTCCTACGGCCGCTACGCCTACTTCACCACCGCCGGTTTCCTCAACGGCAAGGACGTCACGACCAAGAGCACCCAGGTGGAGAAGACCGGCAACGACCTGGCGGAGTTCACCTTCCGCCAGATCCGCCGCCGCGGCGAGGCCCAGGCTTCGGCGGCGGCGAACCAGTAGACGGCACCCGGTCGCTACCGGGTCTCCCAAGAGGTCTCCCAGGGGGCGTTCAGCACCGGCTCGGCGGCCGTGGCCCCGCCGCCCCGCGCGACCGGCGCGGGGTGTTCCGGCCGCCGGGCCACCGCCCGGAAGACCCACGTCCGGTACGACCAGAACCGGAACAGGGTCGCGACGCCGATGCCGAAGAACTTGCAGACGTTCGTGGCGAGCGTGCTGTCCAGACCGAGGCCGTACGTGGTGACGTAGAGCACCCCGTTCTCGATGACCAGCCCGATCGCGCTGAAGAGGAGGAAGAGCCCCATCTCCTTGCGCCGGCGCATCCGCGTCTCCTGGTCGCGGTCCCGGTAGGTGAAGTACCGCAGGCCCAGGTAGTTGGTCAGGATGGCGACGGCCGTCGCCAGGACACCCGCCCGCACCGGCGGCCATCCGAGGACGCCCGTGACGATGTTGAAGACCCCGAGGTTGACCACGAACCCCGAGGCCCCCACCAGGCCGAACTTGGCCACCTCGCGGTACAGCTTGCCGAACCGCGAGGGAGTCGCGTGCCGTCCGCTCATGATCCCCGCTCAGCCCCGCCGGTTGCGCATCCGCAGCCGCAGCGGCACCAGGGCCGACTCGATCTGCGTGGACAGGTTCATCTTGGAGACGCCCTCGGTGCGCTCCTCGAAGCGGATCGGGATCTCGACGGCGCTGTGTCCGGCCCGCACGGCCTTGAACTTCAGCTCGACCTGGAAGCTGTAGCCGGCGCTGTCCAGGGTCGCGAGATCGACGTCCCGCAGGGTGGCGGCGGACCACAGGTTGAAGCCGGCCGTGATGTCCCGGATCTTGGTGCCGAGCACGGTCCGCGCGTAGCGGTTGGCGAAGCGGGAGAGCAGCACGCGGTGCTTGCCCCACTCCTCGTCCAGCGAACCGCCCTCGACGTACCGGCTGCCGACGACCAGGCCGACGCCGGAGGCCACGGCCGTGCCGAGCATGCGTGGGACCGCTTCCACGGGGTGGCTGCCGTCGGCGTCCATCTGGACGACGTACGCGGCCCCCTCGTCGAGCGCGGCGGTCATGCCCGCGACGTAGGCACGTCCGAGCCCGTCCTTCTCGGTGCGGTGCAGCACGCTCATGCGCCGCCGCCCGTCCCAGTTGTACTTCTCGGCGAGCTCCTCGGCGATCCGACCGGTGCCGTCGGGGCTGGAGTCGTCGACGACCTTCAGATGCAGCCCGTCGATGGGCAGCCCGAGCACCAGCTCGGCCATCCTGGGCAGGTTGGCTGCCTCGTTGTAGGTCGGCATCACGATGGTGACCGGGACGCCGGGATATCTGTCGTGGCCCGTCATGTCTTTCTCTTCCCTCCCCTAGAGGCCCCGAAGGGACCTCTCCCCGACCGGGGCCGGTCTGCCCAGCGCCCGGAACTGCCAGCCCGCCGCGGACCAGCGGTCCCCGTCGAGTACCCCCCGGCCGTCCACGATCCGCGGACGGGCCACGAGCGTCGCCGCCCGCTCCGGGTCGATCTCCCGGAACTGCGGCCACTCGGTCAGATGCAGCACGAGGTCGGCTCCCCTGAGCGCCTCCTCGGCCGACATCGCGTACCCGAGGAGCGGGAACGCCTTGCGGGCGTTGTCCAGCGCCTCGGGGTCGTACACCGTGACGTCGGCGCCGTCGAGCCGCAGCCGGGCGGCCACGTTCAGCGCGGGCGAGTCGCGGATGTCGTCGGAATCCGGTTTGAAGGCGGCTCCGAGCACGGCGATACGGGACCCCAGCACCGCACCTCCGCACAGCTCGCGCGCCAGCTCGACCACCTTGTCGCGGCGGCGCATGTTGATCGCGTCCACCTCGCGCAGGAACCCCAGGGAGACGCCCAGTTCGTCGGCGCGGTGCGCGAAGGCGCGGATGTCCTTGGGCAGGCAGCCGCCGCCGAACCCGACCCCGGCCCGCAGGAACTTCTTCCCGATCCGGTCGTCGTACCCGATCGCCTCGGCGAGGACGCCGACGTCGCCGCCGGCGGCCTCGCAGACCTCGGCCATCGCGTTGATGAAGGAGATCTTGGTGGCGAGGAACGCGTTGGCGGCCGTCTTGACCAGCTCGGCGGTCGGGAAGTCGGCGGTGACCAGCGGCGTTCCGGCGTCGAGGACGGGGGCGTACACCGCACGGAGGATCGTTTCCGCGCGCGAGGACCCCACGCCGAACACCAGCCGGTCCGGCCGCAGCGTGTCCTCGACGGCGAAGCCCTCGCGCAGGAACTCGGGGTTCCAGGCGACCTCGACGCCGAGCGTGGCCGCGAGCCGTTCCGCGGTCCCCACGGGCACGGTGGACTTGCCCACCAGCAGGGCGTCCTCGCCCGCGTGCTCGGCGATCGCCGCGAAGGCCGCGTCGACGTACGTCAGGTCGGCGCCCTCGGAGCCCTTGCGCTGCGGGGTGCCGACGCAGACGAAGTGCACCTCGCCGAAGGCACCGGCCTCCGCGTAGTCGGTGGTGAACCGCAGCCGGCCGCTCGCGGTGTGCTTCGCGATCAGCTCCGGCAGCCCGGGCTCGTGGAACGGCACCCGGCCCGCCTGCAGCGCGGCGACCTTGTCGGGGTCCACGTCGACCCCGAGCACCTCGTGTCCGAGCTCCGCCATGCAGGCGGCGTGGGTGGCACCGAGGTAGCCGGTGCCGATGACTGTGAGCCGCATCCAGCGGCCTCCTTCGTAAATCTGTGTCAGCCGGCTACTTGCGCTCGAGCACCTGGACCACGACGTGGTTCAGCTTCACCGTGCGCCCGGCCTTGAAGGACTTCTCGATCGCGTCGGCCGTCTTCTCGTTCATGCCGGTCAGCAACGGGCGTCCGTCGCTGATGGTGGAGACGAGCCACAGCCGGTCGACGCCCTTGAGACAGCGGTCCGGCTTCTTGCACTCACTCGCGCCGTAGGAACCGTTCTGCTGCGGGGTCCACTCCATGAGCACGTCCTCGGGCGCCTTGCGGTCCCGCAGCTCGTAGGCCATGGCCCGGCGTTCCGACATCCCGCCGTTGAAGATCATCCCGTCACCGGACTTCTCGCCGTCGGCGATCACGTTCGCGGCGGCCCGGTAGTCCGGCTCCATCGGCAGGTCCTTCTTGGCGTCGCCGATCCCCGGCCACGCCACGAAGGCGTACCCGGCCGCGACCGCCGCCACCAGCACCCCGCCCACGACCTGGACACCGGTGCCCCGGCGGGCCTCGGGATCCAGCCGGCCGACGAGCCGGGTGAGCGCGGCGGCCACCAGCAGCGTCCAGGCCGGGATGGTGAACAGCAGATACCGCGGCAGGAAGAGGTGGAGCTGGTTGGCGGTGACGAAGGTGAGGACCGGCGGCAGCACCGCCCAGGCGGCGAGCAGCACCGAGTACCGCCCGGCCACCAGAAGGCCGATCACGCCGAGCGCCATCACCGCGCCACCGGTGATCCACGAACCGAACAGGTTCTCCGGGAACGACGTCAGATCCTTGGTCGTCGTGACGTTCCAGGCGATCTGACCGCTCTGCCCGGTGCCCTGGGCAACCATGGGAAAGGTGATGGACAGCCCCAGCAGGGCCGCCCCGGCGAAGGCGTAGTGGGCGATGCGGTCGCCGCGCTTCTTGGCGAGGAACACCAGCCACAGGTGCCCGGCGAGCACCGACATCGCCACCAGGTGACTGAACCCGGTGGCCGCGATCGCGAGGGCGTACAGCGTCCAGGTGCGCAGGCTCGGCTTGTCCAGCGCCCGCATCAGCAGCAGGGTGGCCAGCAGTGCGAACAGCGTGGCGAAGGCGTACGGCCGGGCCTCCTGTCCGTACCGGGTGATCGCCGGGACCACCGCGAACAGCAGCCCCGCCAGCAGCCCGGTGCGGACCGCGAACATCCGCCGCCCGAGAAGCCCGACCAGACCGGCGGAGACCGCCATGGCGAGCGCCCCCGGCAGCCGCAGCGCCGCCGGCGAGTCACCGGCCACGGCGATCCACAGGTGCATGGACGCGTAGTAGGGCGTGAAGACCACGTCGATGTTGTCGATCAGCCGGCCGAGGTCGTGCCAGGACAGCGAGGACGCCCACCAGGTGGCGTGCTCGTCGCGCCACAGCTGGCGACCGCCGAGACCCGGCAGCACACAGGCCGCCGCGGCCAGCGTGGGCAGCAGGAAGACCAGCCACGCGGAGGCCCTGCCGGGCCCGTCCCCGGTCCGGCGCCGCTCGGCGTGCGGACCGCCCTCGTCGGGCGCCTGGTCCCGGGTCTCGTCGACCGATGGTGTGTACGCCGTCATCGCTTCACCCAGATCCGGTACGTCTCCTGCCCGGCGCTCTCGCCGGAGGGCTGGAGCACGGCCAGCAGCCGGTAGTCCTCGTTGCCGCGCAGCGTGTCGGGCACGGTGGCCGTCCGCAGCACGATCGCGTCGTAGGTCCCCTTCTTCACCGCCGCCGCCAGCGCCTCGCCGCGCTCCGCCTGATGCCACTGGGCGGGCCGGGTCTGGGCGCGCAGATAGTACGCGGAGAGCTCCGGGTCGTCGGTCAGGTAGTCGCCCTTGGTGTCCACGACCTCGCGCAGGGCTCCGATCACGCGGGCGGAGTCCGGCGGCCGGTACAGCTCGCGGGTCTGCGCCATGCCGATGACCAGCGCGGCGACGTAGATCATGATGCCGATCTGCGGGTACCGGAAGTGGGCGCCCATCATGCGCGAGACGCCGAGGCCCGCCATCGGCACCGCGAAGAGCAGTCCGAAACCGATGTGGATGTGCAGCGAGCTGCCGTTGCCCAGCCACGCCTGGTAGAGCGGGGCGAGCAGGGCGGTGGCGCACATCGTCAGGCCCAGCAGGGAACGCCGGACCGCGCCGGGCGCATCGCCCTCGGCCCACGGCATCTCGCCCATGCGGGCCCGCCGGATGTAGCCGACGGCGCCGATCACCGCGACCAGCAGGACGACCCCGCCCCACTGCGCGCTGTCCTTCAGCAGCTGGAGGGGGCTGTCGGTGCCGTGCGCGTTCCAGCCGGTCGGACTGCCGGCGAGCTGGACGCCCACGAAGCACAGGGCCCCGGTGGCCGCCGCGAACAGCGCGCCGCGTACGAAGGCACCGGCACCGCGGAAGCGGTAGGCGGTCAGCACCGCCAGCACGGTCATCGTCGGCAGGTAGAGCGCAGCCGAGTACGCGGCGAACGGCGCCAGCGCCGCGAAGGGCGCCGCGAGCAGCACGGCCGCGGGGCTCGCCTGCCGGGTCCTGGCCAGCAGCCACAGGGCGGCGGCGAGCAGGAACAGCGACAGGGAGTGCAGGGAGGCGTACCGGCCGGTGAAGGCGGTCGACTCCAGCACGGAGTACATGGCGGCGGCCGCGAGACCGGCCCGGGAGTTGAACAGCATCCGGGTCGCGCCGAACAGCAGCGCGGTCGCGCCGAGCGCCCACGCGAGGCTGAGCGCCCGGACCCCGGACAGGCCGAACTGGGCTACCAGGCCCGACAGTTGCCCGTCGGACATCAGGAACTTCGCCTCCTGGGCGAAGGCGCTCCCGTCTAGCCGGTACGACAGTCCCGCCTGCACGAGCAGGATCAGCACCAGCGCGCCCCGGCTGATCCACGCCGAGCGGCCGTTGTCCACGGACCAGGACGACACCGGGACCTCGGGCAGCACATAGCCCGGCTCGGGCTCGGGCTCCGGTTCGAGGACGGTGTACTGCGGGACGTAGTACTCGGCGTCGGCGTACTCGTCGGGCGGTGGCTGGTACCGGTGCTGCGGCGGGGCGGTGTACTGCTGCTGCGCGGCCGTTGGCTGCTGCGGGATGTAGGCCTGCTGGCCGTAGCCCTGCTGGTCGCCGTACGTCTGCTGCTGGCCGTAGTACGCCTGGGCCTGCTGGTCGTACCCCTCGTACTCCTGCTGTTGCTGCTCGCTGTACGGCGGGTAGTGCTGCTGCCAGTCCTGGCGGTCCTGCCCCGCCCAGCGCCCGCCGCCCTGATGGTCGGTGTTCACGAGCGCGGCACCTCGAATCCGAAGGCGTCGTCCGCAATCAGTCGCTTGAACTCGGCCAGGGCTAGCGGGCTGCTCTGGATGCGCCAGTCGGCCCGCTTGGGAATGTTGAACCACAGGAAGCCGATGACGTCCTTGTCCTGCTCGACCCCGCCGAGCAGCGCGCGCACATCGGCCCGCCGCCGCTCACCGGGCTCCGAGGAGGTCTCGCTGATCAGCACCGGCTTGTCGGTGAACTCGGCGATCTGCCGCCGCGTCGGCCCGTACAGCGTCTCGAAGGTGTGGGCGCCGGTCTGGGTCCAGTAGCCGACGACGCCGACCCAGTCGACGTACGCGTCGCCGGGCCAGTACGGCTCAAGCTTCACGGACTTCACGGGGTTGATCACGTTCGGGCTCCACACCCAGATGACGTTGGTGGCGCCGACGTCCTGGAAGACGTCGTGGATGTGCCGCCAGGCCTTCACGAAGGTCTCGGGCGTGGTGTCCTTGGTGCCCCACGGGTACCAGTGGCCGTTCATCTCGTGGCCGAAGCTGATCGCGACGGGGACATTGGTCTTGCGGATGCTCTGCGCGTACTTCTTGATGTACGTGTCCTGCGACCCGTCCGCGATCTTGTCGAGGCCGGGCTTGAACGGCTCCCACGACACGTAGAGCAGCCCGCCGTCGCCGAAGACGTTCTGCGCGCCCTCGGCGTTGAAGCCGTCGCCCCATGCCGAGTACGAACCGACCAGGTTCGGCTTCTTGCCGACGGTCTTCGCGAAGGTGTCCACCGGCTTCATCGAGCTGGGGGCGCCCTCGACGGCGACGCCGAAGTAGTCCTTGTCGGGGTGCAGCAGCGGCGCCACGTCGTAGGGCAGCTCCTCCTCGGGACCCTTGGAGGAGTGGGCGGCCGGCGGCTTGGCGGCCTGAGCCGCGGGGTCCTCGTCACCGCCGAGGAGGCCGCAGCCGGAGACTCCCGCGAGGGCCGTCAGTGCCAGGCCCAGCGGAAGGAGGGTCTTGCGGATCATGCGGCGTCACCTGCTGAGTGGTGCTCCTTGGGCTGGATCAGCGCTCGCGCGACGACGAGCGCGTAGAAGAGCCCGGAGGACAGGACGAGGGCGAAGTCCGGCGGGTAGCCGGTGAACAGCCGGTACACGGCGGCGCCGACCCAGACCACGGCGGTGCCGCCGCTCCAGATCCACAGGCCCAGCCAGAAGCGGCGGGTCTTGTTCTTCTTGGCGCCCTTGGAGCCGGTCGGCTGCCAGCCCATGCGCTGCTTGCGCAGGATGTCCCAGATGGCGAAGACATGGGCCCAGCCGTACATCATCCGGGCCGACCAGGCCTCCAGACGGTACGGGGCCTTGTGCCACATGGGGAAGATCAGGGTCGTGTAGATGATGCTGGGCAGCACCCACACCAGGTGCTTGACCTGGAGCATCTCGGGGCTGGTCAGCAGCAGCATGACGGGGACGAGCGGCGCGAAGAAGGTGAACAGCGCCGTGTGGATGTAGTAGAAGAAGCCGGACATGTAGCAGAGCCGGCTGGAGAAACGTATCGGCGCGTCCCAGAACTTCTTGCTGCCGAGCAGCGACATCGACCCGGAGCACCAGCGGTACTGCTGGTTGAAGAAGGCGCCGGCGGTGTCCGGGCACACTCCCGTGGACAGCGCGACCGGCACGTACTTCAGGTCCCAGCCGAGCCCGCGCAGGTCGAACCCGGTGTGCACGTCCTCGGAGTGCTCGATGAGGGTCGTACCGCCGTTGGTCTCCAGGGCCGCACGTCGGTAGATGGCGCAAGATCCAACACAAATCGCCCCGTCACTGTTCTGCCGGGACACCTGGACGGACCGGTAGAACAGCTCCTGTACGGCGCCTGCCCCGCGCTCGATCCAGTTCTGCGAGTCGAGGACGCGGAAGTACTGCGGCGACTGCACGATCCCGATGCGCTCGTCCGCCTCCATGTACGGCAGCAGCTCCTCCAGGAGGTCGGAGCGCGGCGTGAAGTCGGCGTCGAGGATGAGGACGTACTTGCCGTCCGACTGCCCGAAGCCGAAGTGCAGGTTGCCCGCCTTCTTGAACCAGCCGCGGTTCTCCCGGGTGCCGTAGCGGAACCCGAAGTCCCGGGCCATGGCGGCCAGCTCGGGGCTCGCGCCGTCGTCCAGGACGAACGGCACGCATCGGCCCGGATACCGGTCGGCCAGCTGCCGTACATGGGTCCAGGTGTTGTGCAGCACCTCGATGGGCTCACCGCACACCGGCAGGAAGACGTCGACGGTGGGATACACCGCGGGCCGCCAGCCGCGCACGATCTTCTGGTGGTACTCGAAGTCGAAGTCGCGGGTGAAGCCGTTCACCCGGAGCGACACCAGGTAGTAGACGATGGTGAAGAACAGCGGCGGCGCGAAGATCCACATCAGCGGACTGGCCTTCGCGAGCGCCACCTGACTGACCGTCAGGCAGCCGAAGCTGACGATTGACGCGAGCGTCAGCACCCACAGGCGCCGCTTGACGTACGAGTACTTCTCCGCATGCGAGGGCGGCGCGGGCAACAGCCCCATCGGCGCCTGCTCGGCGCCCCGCTTTCCTCCGTGCCGTGCCGACCGGCGCCCCCCGGCGCCCGTCTCTCCAGCCATGCGGGCAGAGTCAATGGATGACATTCCTACCCTCCGGGCCTCCGGCCCGCGTGATCCCCACCCCAAAGGGTCCCTTTCGAACAAAGGGACCAGACGCGAAAGATTATCCGAGAGATGTGAATGCCGTAAGGGATGTGAGGAGACTTATGCCCGATAAGTCACTTTATTGCCTTTACGTTTGGCGCAAGTCCGTGTAACCAACAGGTTTCCCACCTGCACTTCCCGGGCAAAAGGCTCTGATTGTGCGCTTCTCATCACACTTTTGAGGTAGTGAATACTGGCTGCCGATCACTGAGCAGCCCAGGGGGGGCACACCATGACCAGTTCGAACTCACGCCGTTCCGTCCTCAGATCGGCCCTCGCCGTGGGCGGAGTCGCCGTCTCCGCCACCGCGGTCTCCACCGGCGACGCCGCCGCCGTGGCGGCCGACGCCGGATGGGTCAACGTGAAGGACTACGGGGCCAAGGGAGACGGCACCACCGACGACACCGCCGCGATCCAGGCCGCGTTGGACGCCTGCCTGCCGGGCAACGTCACCGTCCTCCCGGCCGGGGTGTACCGCACGAGCGCTCCCCTGCGCATAGGCCCCTACGTGACCCTCCAGGGCTCGCACGGCGGCGGTGAGGCCCAGCCGAACGCCGAGAACCCGGTGGTCGGCATCCGCCCCCTTCCGTCGTTCACCGGAAACGCGGTCATCGAGATCCTGGACCGGCAGCTGGGGGGCTACTCCCGCCCGGCCAACGGGCAGCGCATCTTCTCCCTGAGCATCGACGGGTCCGACCTGCCCCGCTCCGGAGCGGAGATCGACGGCATCCGTGCGACCGGGCAGATCCAGCACCTCCAGCTCCGGGACGTCCATGTCCGCTCCGTCACCGGCATCGGGATCAACACCTGGTACAACTTCAACGCCACGGGCGGCCCCCAGGCCCCGTTCTGCCTGCACTACGACCGCGTCTCCGTGCTGTGGACCGGCTCCCACGGCATCGTCCTGAACAACTCCACCGACTCCGTCTTCCACGACGTGTACGTCCTGGGCGTCGGCGGCTGCGGCTGGTGGATGTCGGGCGCGGGCAACTCCTCCTTCACCAGCTGCCGGGCGGAGTGGTCGAAGCTGCACGGATTCGACTTCGAGTCCGTACCAGGAGTGATCCGGATGGTCGCGTGCTCCACCGACCGCAACGGCTGGTCCGGCATGTACGTCCACGCGACGGACACCACCGGAGTCCTCATGCTGTCGGCCACCCAGCTCACCCGGGACGGCAAGAACGGCGGCGCCGGTGGCGGTGGCTACGCGGGCCTGGGCGTCGCGAGCTCACAGTGCAAGGTCATCGCCGACGGACTCGTGGTCCTCACGGGCAAGGACGACGACGGAACGGGGGTGGCGAGCCCCCAGTACGGCGTGCGGGCCGACTACTCCGCCTACGTCGTGGTCAACTCGGGCCACCTCCAGGGAGTCTCGTCCCCCTGGCAGAACGGCACCGGCAACACGAAATTCGTCAAGGGAACCCTCGTGGGCACCGGCTGACGAGACGCCCTGCCGGGAGCGGCCGTTCAGCAGCAGCCCGCTCCCGGCAACGTCCGCCGGTTCCGCGCCTCCTTGTTCCGCGCGGCCAGCAACTCGTCGGCCGGATACCCGACCTCCTCCAACGTCAGCCCATGCGGCCGTACGACATGCACGGCGGAGTCCCTGACCCCCGCGGCCAGCACCTTCCCCGGCCAGTCGCTCGCCCGATGCCCGTCCCCCACGAAGAGCAGCGCCCCGATGAGCGACCGCACCATGTTGTGGCAGAAGGCGTCGGCGCGCACGGTGGCGGTGATGATCCCGTCGTCGCCCTTGCGCAGGCTCAGCTCCTGGAGGGTACGGATCGTCGTCGCCCCCTCCCGCTTCTTGCAGTAGGCGGCGAAGTCGTGCTCCCCCAGCAGCCGTTCGGCGGCCTCGTTCATGGCGTCGACGTCAAGCGGCCAGTCGTGCCACAGCACGTGATTGCGCAGCAACGGATCCACCCCACCGGGGTTGTCGGTCACCCGGTACGCATACCGCCGCCACACCGCCGAGAACCGCGCGTTGAACCCGCTCGGCGCCTCCCGCAGCGCCCACACCCGCACGTCCTTCGGCAACCGCCCGGCGAGCCGCTTGAGCAGCTTCTCGTGATGCTCGCGCCAGACGGACTCCGGCAGATCGACATGCGCGACCTGCCCCCGGGCGTGCACCCCGGCATCGGTCCGCCCGGCCACGGTCAGCTCGTACGTCGTCCCGCCCGACCGCGTCACGGTCCGCAGGGCGTCCTCGATCTCCCCCTGCACGGTCCGCCGCCCCCCGGCCTGCTTGGCCCACCCGGAGAACTCGGTCCCGTCGTAGGAGAGATCAAGGCGGACACGCACGAACCCGGGCTCAACTTCGTCACTCACACAGAGATCCTCTCAGGTACAAAAAAAGCGGGCCCGCTCCTGTAAAGGAACGGACCCGCCAACGCCCTGCTTCCAGGGGCGCGGGGAACTGCGCGACCAGCCACTACGAACCCGCAGCCGCCGACCGAACAGCCCCCGGCAGACGCTTACGCGTCCTTCGACTCCTCGGCAGCATCCTCAGCCTCGTCGGCCTTGGTCACGTCCACCTTGGTCTCCTCGGCGACCGGAGCAGCCTCGGCGTCCTTGGCGGCACGCTTGGTCGCGGCCTCGGCCTCACCCGTCGCCTGCTGCGCAACCGTCAGCGCCTCGACCAGCTCGATGACAGCCATGGGCGCGTTGTCGCCACGGCGGTTACCGATCTTGGTGATACGGGTGTAGCCACCCGGACGGTTCTCGTACCGCGGGCCGATCTCGGTGAAGAGCGTGTGCACGACGCTCTTGTCCGTGATGACCTGGAGCACCTGGCGGCGGTTGTGAAGGTCACCCTTCTTCGCCTTGGTCACCAGACGCTCGGCGTACGGCCGCAGACGGCGGGCCTTCGCCTCGGTGGTGGTGATGCGGCCGTGCTCGAACAGCGACTTCGCGAGGTTCGCGAGGAGCAGCTTCTCGTGCGCGGCGCTGCCGCCCAGACGGGCACCCTTGGTGGGCTTCGGCATTGTTCTTCTCCTGTGTGTCTGCCCCGGCCGTATCAGGTACCGGGGTCAGGAACCCGATGAGCGGATGCTCACCGGCAAAGACCGATCAGTACTGCTCGGTCTCCACGAAACCCGCGTCCGCGTCGTCGTCGGCGCCGAAGGCGTCGGCGGCGGCGGTCGGGTCGAATCCGGGCGGGCTGTCCTTGAGGGCCAGGCCCATGCCGGCCAGCTTCGCCTTGACCTCGTCGATGGACTTCGCACCGAAGTTGCGGATGTCCAGGAGGTCGGCCTCGGAGCGGGCGACGAGCTCACCCACGGAGTGGATGCCCTCACGCTTGAGGCAGTTGTAGGAGCGGACCGTGAGCTCCAGCTCCTCGATCGGCAGCGCGAGGTCGGCGGCCAGGGCGGCGTCCGTGGGGGACGGGCCCATGTCGATGCCCTCGGCGTCGATGTTCAGCTCGCGGGCGAGACCGAACAGCTCGACCAGCGTCTTACCGGCGGACGCCATGGCGTCACGGGGACGCATCGCCTGCTTGGTCTCGACGTCGACGATCAGCTTGTCGAAGTCGGTGCGCTGCTCGACACGCGTGGCCTCGACCTTGTACGTGACCTTCAGCACCGGCGAGTAGATGGAGTCGACCGGGATACGGCCGATCTCCTGGCCCACCTGCTTGTTCTGCACGGCGGAGACGTAACCGCGGCCACGCTCGACCGTCAGCTCCATCTCCAGCTTGCCCTTGCCGTTGAGCGTGGCGAGGACCAGGTCGGGGTTGTGCACCTCGACACCGGCCGGGGGCGCGATGTCGGCGGCGGTGACCAGACCCGGGCCCTGCTTGCGCAGGTACATCACGACCGGCTCGTCGTGCTCCGAGGAGACGACCAGCTGCTTGATGTTGAGGATCAGGTCGGTGACGTCCTCCTTGACGCCCGGCACGGTGGTGAACTCGTGCAGGACACCGTCGATGCGGATGCTGGTGACAGCAGCGCCGGGGATCGACGACAGGAGGGTACGGCGCAGGGAGTTGCCGAGGGTGTAGCCGAAGCCCGGCTCCAGCGGCTCGATCACGAACCGGGAGCGGAACTCGTCGACGACCTCTTCGGTCAACGAGGGACGCTGAGCGATCAGCATGTTGCGTTCCTTCTGTCAGGGGCGCCCGCTATTTGACGCCCTGATATGTGACAAGGGTACGGGCGATACGACTCAGAAGAGCCGTACCGCCCGAGAAGCCCTGCGAAGCGAGGTCAGACGCGACGACGCTTCGGCGGACGGCAGCCGTTGTGCGGGGTGGGCGTGACGTCCTGGATGGAGCCGACCTCGAGACCGGTCGCCTGCAGCGAACGGATGGCCGTCTCGCGACCCGAACCCGGGCCCTTGACGAACACGTCAACCTTGCGCATGCCGTGCTCCTGCGCGCGGCGGGCGGCCGACTCGGCGGCCATCTGCGCGGCGAAGGGGGTGGACTTGCGCGAGCCCTTGAAGCCGACGTGGCCGGCGGAGGCCCAGGAGATCACGTTGCCCGAGGGGTCCGTGATCGAGACGATCGTGTTGTTGAACGTGCTCTTGATGTGCGCGTGGCCGTGAGCGACGTTCTTCTTTTCCTTGCGGCGCACCTTCTTGGCAGCGCCCTGACGACCCTTGGGGGGCATCTACAAACTCCTACGGGGAGGTGGTCGGTCCTACAGCGAAGACCGCTGATGAAGCGTTGTCCGCTGAGGACTACTTCTTGCCCGGCTTCTTCTTACCGGCGATGGCGCGACGCGGGCCCTTGCGGGTGCGGGCGTTCGTGCTCGTACGCTGACCGCGGACGGGCAGACCACGACGGTGACGGAGACCCTGGTAGCAGCCGATCTCGACCTTGCGGCGGATGTCGGCCTGGATCTCGCGACGGAGGTCACCCTCGGTCTTGATGTTGCTGTCGACGTACTCACGAATCGCGACGAGCTGCTCCTCGGAGAGGTCGCGAACGCGGGTGTTCGGGTCGATGCCGGTCTCCGCCAGCGTCTGCTGGGAGAGGGTCCGACCGATGCCGAACACGTAGGTCAGGGCGACCTCCACGCGCTTTTCGCGCGGGATGTCAACACCGGAAACGCGTGCCATTCAATGGCTCCTGGTGATCTTCGGAGGTCTTCCACAGAACCGGCTCCCAGCCGCCGTACCAGGTACGAACTGGGTCCTCGGCCTCCGAACCGAGGGTGTCAGACGACGTACGCCGTCTGGGTCCTGCGTATGAACAATTCAGCTCGCGTCGCGCGAATCTCTGCGATGTCGATGCAGAGGGATTGGTCGTGCGTCAGCCCTGGCGCTGCTTGTGGCGCGGGTTCTCGCAGATGACCATGACCCGACCGTGACGGCGGATCACCCTGCACTTGTCGCAGATCTTCTTGACGCTCGGCTTGACCTTCATTGGTGAGGTTCTCCGGGTCAGTGCCACCACCCCGCCCGAGGACGGGATGCGGGCAAGATCTACTTGTAGCGGTAGACGATCCGGCCACGCGTCAGGTCGTACGGAGACAGCTCCACCACGACCCGGTCGTCAGGGAGGATGCGGATGTAGTGCATACGCATCTTGCCGCTGATGTGTGCCAGGACCTGGTGGCCGTTCTGGAGCTCGACCTTGAACATGGCGTTCGGAAGAGACTCGACGACAGTGCCCTCGATCTCGATGGCACCTTGCTTCTTGGCCACGCTTCGCCCTTCGAATCGACTACCTTGATCGACTCCCGCACCTTTTCCCTTACGGGTGCATGCGGACATGCGGGTGCACGAGAGCCGACGAGTCAGTCTACGTCAGCGCATCCGGAAAGACGAATCGAGGAAGAATGCCCCGGCGCGGAGATCCTTAAGCACGCTTGTTCTCAGCCCAGCGGATCGGGAGCGGCGGTGACGCCGTACTCCGCCAGCTTCGCCTTGCCGCCATCGGGCGCCGTGAGCACCAGCGGACCCTCCTCGGTCAGCGCCACCGAGTGCTCCCAGTGCGAGGACCAGGTGCCGTCCGTCGTGATGACCGTCCAGTCGTCCGAGAGGACCTCGGTCCTGGGGGTGCCCAGCGACACCATCGGCTCGATGGCAAGGCAGAACCCGGGGACCAGCTTCGGGCCCTTGCCCCGGCGCCGGTCGACGTAGTTCAGCAGATGCGGGTCCATGTGCATCTCGGTGCCGATGCCGTGGCCGCCGTAGTCCTCGATGATCCCGTACTTGCCGCCGCCCGGCTTCGGCTGGCGGCGGATGTAGGTCTCGATGGCGCGGGAGACGTCGACGAGGCGGTTGCCCTGCTTCACGGCCGCGATACCGGCCCACATCGACTCCTCCGTCACCCGGGAGAGCTCGATCAGCTCCGGAGCGTGACCCGAGCCCACGAAGGCGGTGAAGGCCGCGTCCCCGTGCCAGCCGTCGACGATCGCGCCGGCGTCGATGGAGATGATGTCGCCGTCCTTGAGGACGACGTCGTCGGAGGGGATGCCGTGGACGACGACCTCGTTGACGGAGGTGCAGATCGTCGCGGGGAAACCGCCGTACCCGAGGAAGTTCGACTTCGCGCCGTGCTCGGCGATCACCTTGCGCGCGACCTCGTCGAGGTCCTTGGTGCTGGCGCCGGGGACCGCGGCCTCCCGCGTGGCCGCGTGGATCGCGGCGACGACCAGCCCCGCCTGCCGCATCTTGGCGATCTGCTCGGGGCTCTTGATCTGCACCATGGGGTCCTGCGCTCTCCGTGACTCGACGGGTTCGGGTTTCCTACACAACAGTACGGCCGTGCAGTCCCTCAGGACTCCACGGCCGTACCAGGACGACGACTACTGGTCGTCGCCCTCACGCTTCAGCGCGGCCAGCGCACGAGTGGTGACCTCGTCCACCGGACCCATGGCCTCGATCGTCACCACCAGGCCCTGGGCCTTGTAGTAGTCGATGATCGGCTCGGTCTGCGTGTGGTAGACCTCCAGCCGCGTCCGGACGGTGGCCTCGGAGTCGTCGTCACGCTGGTACAGCTCGCCGCCGCAGACGTCGCAGACGCCTTCCTTGGCGGGCTTCTTGTACGAGACGTGGAAGACGTGCGCGGAGTCGTTGCGGCAGATGCGCCGGCCGGCGATCCGCTTGACGACCTCCTCCTCCGGGGCCTCCAGGTCGAGCACGGCGTCCAGCTTGATGCCCTCGGTGTTCAGCAGCTCGTCCAGCGCCTCGGCCTGCGAGACGTTCCGCGGGAAGCCGTCCAGGAGGAAGCCGTTCACGGCGTCCGCCTGCTCCATGCGGTCCTTGGCCATCGCGATGGTCACCTCGTCGGGGACGAGGTTGCCGGCGTCCATGTAGGACTTCGCGAGTTTGCCGAGCTCCGTCTGCTGGCTGATGTTGGCGCGGAACAGGTCGCCCGTGGAGATGTGCGGGACACGCAGTTTCTCGGCGAGGCGCGTGGCCTGCGTTCCCTTTCCGGCACCAGGCGGCCCGACGAGGACGATTCGCATCAGCGGAGGAACCCTTCGTAATTGCGCTGCTGGAGCTGGCTCTCGATCTGCTTCACCGTCTCGAGACCGACACCCACGATGATCAGGATGCTGGTACCGCCGAAGGGGAAGTTCTGGTTTGCCCCGAAACCAACCAACGCCATCGTCGGGACGAGAGCAATCAGGCCCAAGTACAGCGAACCCGGCCAGGTGATCCGGTTGAGCACGTACGACAGGTACTCAGCGGTCGGTCGGCCAGCCCGGATGCCCGGGATGAAGCCACCATACTTCTTCATGTTGTCGGCTACTTCCTCGGGGTTGAACGAGATAGCCACGTAGAAGAAGGCGAAGAAAACGATGAGCAAGAAGTACAGCGTGATGTAGATCGGGTGGTCGCCCTTGGTCAGGTTGGTCTCGATCCACGTCTTCCAGCTCGACGTACCGCTTGAGAACTGCGCGATGAGAGCCGGGATGTAGAGCAGCGACGACGCGAAGATGACGGGGATCACACCCGCCTGGTTCACCTTCAGCGGGATGTACGTCGACGTGCCGCCGTAGGCGCGGCGGCCGATCATGCGCTTCGCGTACTGCACCGGGATGCGGCGCTGGGCCTGCTCGACGAAGACCACCAGGCCGACCATGACCAGGCCGACCGCGATGACCGTGCCGAACTCGATCCAGCCGTCGGCCAGGGTGCCGGACTTCTTGATGGCCCACAGGGCGGACGGGAAGGTCGCGGCGATCGAGATGAACATCAGGATCGACATGCCGTTGCCGATACCGCGGTCGGTGATGAGCTCACCGAGCCACATGACGACGGCCGTACCCGCGGTCATGGTGACGACCATGACGATCGTGGTGAAGATCGAGCGGTCCGGGACGATGCCCGAAGCGGCCGAGCAGCCGGAGAAGAGGGCGCCGCTGCGGGCGGTGGCGACGAGGCCGGTGCCCTGCAGGATGGCGAGCGCGACGGTCAGGTAACGCGTGTACTGCGTGATCTTCGCCGTACCGGCCTGGCCCTCCTTCTTGAGGGCTTCCAGACGCGGGATCACGACGGTCAGCAGCTGAAGGATGATGCTCGCCGTGATGTACGGCATGATCCCCAGCGCGAAGATCGTGATCTGGAGCAGCGCGCCGCCGCTGAACATGTTGACCAGACCGAAGAGGCCCTGGTTCGCGGACGCCTCGTCGACGCACTGCTGGACGGACTTGTAGTCGACGCCCGGGATCGGGATATGCGTACCGACCCGGTACACCACGATGATGGCGAGCGTGAAGAGCAGCTTCTTGCGCAGGTCGGGCGTCCTGAACGCCCGGGCGAACGCGGTGAGCACGGTGCCTCCTGCGACCCCCGCGCTACTGCGTCAAGGGTGACGGTCTTGAGGTTCGACGGATGAAGACGAATACGTAACGGCCAACTGCCGCCCAGAGTGCCTCACGTGAAGCGCCCTGTGAAAGTTGGCAGTGCAGGCCACCTTACCGGCGAGACTGCCACCCTAGGAACGACCAACCGGGGATACCCCTTTTGTGGGGTATCCCCGGTCGGGATCGCTCAAGTCATCGAGACGCCTGAGATGTTCAGACGAGCTCGGTGACGGTGCCGCCGGCCGCGGTGATCTTCTCCTTGGCGGAGCCGGAGACGGCGTCGACCGTCACCTGCAGCGCCACGGAGAGCTCACCCTGGCCGAGGACCTTGACGAGGCTGTTCTTGCGAACGGCACCCTTGGCCACCAGACCCTCGACCGTGACCTCGCCACCCTCGGGGTAGAGCGCGGCCAGCTTGTCGAGGTTCACGACCTGGTACTCGGTCTTGAACGGGTTCTTGAAGCCCTTCAGCTTCGGAAGACGCATGTGGAGGGGCATCTGCCCACCCTCGAAGCGCTCCGGAACCTGGTAGCGGGCCTTCGTGCCCTTGGTACCACGACCGGCCGTCTTACCCTTCGACGCCTCACCACGACCCACACGGGTCTTGGCGGTCTTGGCGCCCGGGGCGGGACGGAGGTTGTGGATCTTGAGCGGGTTGTTCTCCGCCATGATCAGTCGACCTCCTCGACCGTCACGAGGTGGCGGACGGTGTGCACCATGCCGCGGAACTCGGGGCGGTCCTCCTTGACGACCTGCGTGTTGATGCCCTTGAGACCAAGGGAACGCAGGGTGTCACGGTGGTTCTGCTTGCTGCCGATGTAGGACTTGACCTGCGTAATCTTGAGCTGAGCCATGATTACGCACCCGCCCCGGCACGCGCACGGAGCAGAGCCGCGGGGGCGACGTCCTCGAGCGGCAGACCACGGCGGGCCGCGATCTCCTCGGGACGCTGCAGACCCTTCAGGGCCTCCACGGTCGCGTGCACGATGTTGATCGCGTTGTCGGAGCCGAGCGACTTCGACAGCACGTCGTGAATACCGGCGCACTCGAGCACGGCACGCACCGGACCACCGGCGATAACACCGGTACCCGGGGACGCGGGCTTGAGCAGCACGACGCCGGCAGCCTTCTCACCCTGGATGGGGTGCGGGATGGTGCCCTGGATACGGGGGACCTTGAAGAAGTGCTTCTTGGCCTCCTCAACACCCTTGGCGATGGCGGCCGGCACCTCCTTGGCCTTGCCGTAACCGACACCCACGGTGCCGTCACCGTCGCCCACCACGACCAGCGCGGTGAAGCTGAAGCGACGACCACCCTTCACAACCTTGGCGACACGGTTGATCGCGACAACGCGCTCAACGTAAGCGGTCTTCTCGGCGGCAGCAGCGCCACCGTCACGACCCTTACGGTCCCGCCGCTCGCCGCCACCGGCACCGCCACCGCGGCGCTGGGGTCCAGCCATTGGATTACCTCTCTCTTTCCGCTAGCTACGAGCGGCTCAGAACTTGAGCCCGGCTTCGCGGGCGGCGTCCGCCAGGGCGGCGATGCGCCCGGCGTACTGGTTGCCACCACGGTCGAATACGACAGCCTCGACGCCCGCGGCCTTGGCGCGCTCGGCGACCAGGGCGCCGACCGACTTGGCCTGCGCGGACTTGTCGCCCTCGTTACCGCGGATCGAGGTGTCCAGGGTCGACGCCGACGCCAGGGTGTGACCCTTGATGTCGTCGATGACCTGGGCCACGATGTGGCGGTTCGAGCGCGTGACTACGAGACGCGGACGCTCAGCCGTACCCGAGATGTTCTTACGGATACGGATGTGACGGCGCTTGATCGCGGCGCGCTTGTAGGCGTCGCCCTTGAGGATCTTCTGTCCGTATGCCATGGCTTACTTACCCGCCTTTCCGACCTTGCGGCGGATGACTTCGCCCTCGTACTTGACGCCCTTGGCCTTGTACGGGTCGGGCTTGCGCAGCTTGCGGATGTTGGCCGCAACCTCGCCGACCTTCTGCTTGTCGATGCCCTCGACCGAGAACCGGGTGGGGGCCTCCACCTTGAAGGTGATGCCCTCGGGGGCCTCGACGGTGATCGGGTGGCTGTAGCCGAGAGCGAACTCCAGGTTCGAACCCTTGGCGGTCACTCGGTAACCGACACCGCTGATCTCGAGCTTCTTCACGTAACCCTCGGTCACGCCGGTGATCATGTTCGCCACCAGCGTGCGGGACAGGCCGTGGAGGGCCTTGTTCTGACGCTCGTCGTTCGGGCGGGTGACGTTCAGAACGCCGTCCTCACCCTTCGCGATCTCGATCGGCGCGGCAACGGTGTGGCTCAGGGAACCCTTGGGGCCCTTGACCGAGACCGTACGGCCGTCGATGGTGACGTCCACGCCGGCGGGAACCGTGATGGGGAGCTTGCCAATACGCGACATAGCTTTTTCCTCCGATTCCTTTCCGCTACCAGACGTAGGCGAGGACTTCTCCGCCTACGCCCTTCTTGCCGGCCTGCTTGTCGGTCAGGAGACCGTGCGACGTGGAGATGATCGCCACGCCGAGGCCACCAAGGACCTTGGGCAGGTTGGTGGACTTCGCGTAAACCCGGAGACCGGGCTTGGAGATCCGCTTGATGCCCGCGATGGAGCGCTCACGGTTCGGGCCGAACTTCAGCTCGAGGACGAGGTTCTTGCCGACCTCGGCGTCCTCGACCTTCCAGCCCGTGATGAAGCCCTCCTGCTGGAGGATCTCCGCGATGTGGGACTTGATCTTGGACGCCGGCATCGTCACGGAGTCGTGGTACGCCGAGTTCGCGTTCCGCAGACGCGTAAGCATGTCTGCGATCGGATCAGTCATGGTCATGAATTGGCCTTCGGCCTCTCTCGCCGGGGTTTCCAGGTGCCCATCCCTCTCCTCGATCCGAGACGAGGCGGGTGCGGTGCGGTGGACCTACGGCGTAGTAAGTCGTACGGGCGACCGTCAGGCGCCCAACCCTCCAAGCCTAAGCCATGGAGAGGAGGGCGCCTGACACGCCCATTGCTTACCGAGAGCTTCGGGAATCCCTAAAAAGCGGGGATTACCAGGAGCTCTTGGTCACGCCCGGCAGCTCGCCACGGTGAGCCATCTCACGAAGGCACACGCGGCACAGGCCGAACTTGCGGTACACGGAGTGCGGACGGCCGCAGCGCTGGCAGCGGGTGTACGCGCGCACACCGAACTTGGGCTTGCGAGCAGCCTTGGCAATCAGAGCCTTCTTCGCCATCTCGCTCACGCCTCCTTGAAGGGGAAGCCGAGGTGACGAAGGAGCGCGCGGCCCTCAGCGTCGTTGGTCGCCGTGGTCACCACGGTGATGTCCATGCCCCGGGTACGGTCGATCTTGTCCTGGTCGATCTCGTGGAACATGACCTGCTCGGTGAGACCGAAGGTGTAGTTGCCACGGCCGTCGAACTGCTTGGGGGACAGACCACGGAAGTCGCGGATGCGCGGCAGCGCGAGCGACAGGGTGCGGTCCAGGAACTCCCACATGCGGTCGCCACGGAGCGTGACGTGGGCACCGATCGGCTGGCCCTCACGCAGCTTGAACTGCGCGATGGACTTGCGGGCCTTGGTGACGGCCGGCTTCTGACCGGTGATCGTGGTGAGGTCGCGGATGGCGCCCTCGATCAGCTTGGAGTCGCGGGCGGCGTCGCCCACACCCATGTTGACCACGATCTTGACGAGGCCGGGGATCTGCATGACGTTCTCGTAGGAGAACTCCTCACGCAGCTTGCCCGCGATCTCCTCGCGGTACTTCGTCTTGAGACGCGGAGTGGTGGTGGTAGCCATCAGATGTCCTCACCCGTCCGCTTGGCAACGCGGATCTTGTTGCCCTCGTCGTCGAAGCGGTAACCGACACGCGTGACGACCTTGTTGCCGTCCTTCTCAACGACCAGCTGGACGTTGGAGACGTGGATCGGCGCCTCGGTCGTGACGATGCCGCCGGCCTGCGAACCGCTGGCGGTCGGACCGGCCTTGGTGTGCTTCTTGACCCGGTTGACACCCTCGACCAGGACGCGCTCGTCGCGCGGGTAAGCGGCAATGACCTTGCCCTGCTTGCCCTTGTCCTTACCGGTGATGACCTGGACCAGGTCGCCCTTCTTGATCTTCATGCTTACAGCACCTCCGGCGCGAGCGAGATGATCTTCATGAACTTCTTCTCGCGCAGCTCACGGCCGACGGGGCCGAAGATACGGGTGCCGCGAGGGTCGCCGTCGTTCTTCAGAATGACGGCGGCGTTCTCGTCGAAGCGGATGTACGAGCCGTCCGGACGGCGGCGCTCCTTGACGGTGCGAACGATGACCGCCTTGACGACGTCACCCTTCTTCACGTTGCCACCGGGGATCGCGTCCTTGACGGTGGCGACGATGACGTCACCGATGCCCGCGTAGCGGCGACCGGAGCCACCGAGCACACGGATGCAAAGGATCTCCTTCGCACCAGTGTTGTCGGCGACACGCAGTCGCGACTCCTGCTGGATCACGTCTATCTCCTGTTTGTCTGCCGGTTCCCCGGGGGCCGTTCAGGAACGGCCCCCGGAGCCTGGCGGAACTGTCCTGCGAGGGGTGCCTCGCAGGAAATTACTTGGCCTTCTCGAGGATCTCGACGACGCGCCAGCGCTTGGTCGCCGACAGCGGGCGGGTCTCCGCGAGGAGGACCCGGTCGCCGACGCCGGCAGCGTTCTGCTCGTCGTGCGCCTTGAGCTTGTTCGTACGGCGGATGACCTTGCCGTACAGGGCGTGCTTCACGCGGTCCTCGACGGCGACGACGACGGTCTTGTCCATCTTGTCGCTGACGACGAGACCCTCACGGGTCTTGCGGAAGCCGCGGGCCTCTGCGTTCTCAGTCACGTTGCTCTCGCTCATGCGTTCTCCACCGTTTCGATGCCCAGCTCACGCTCGCGCATCAGGGTGTAGATCCGCGCGATGTCCTTACGGACGGCCTTCAGCCGACCGTGGTTTTCGAGCTGACCCGTGGCCGCCTGGAAGCGGAGGTTGAACAGCTCTTCCTTGGCCTCGCGGAGCTTGTTCAGCAGCTCCTCGTTGCCCAGCTCGCGCAGCTCGGACGCCTTGGTACCGGCCGACATCACGCTTCACCTGCCTCGCGCTTGACGATCCGGCACTTCATCGGCAGCTTGTGGGCCGCACGAGTCAGCGCCTCACGGGCGATCTTCTCGTTGGGGTACGACAGCTCGAACATCACGCGTCCGGGCTTGACGTTGGCGATCCACCACTCCGGCGAACCCTTACCGGAACCCATGCGGGTCTCGGCAGGCTTCTTGGTGAGGGGACGGTCCGGGTAGATGTTGATCCAGACCTTGCCACCACGCTTGATGTGACGCGTCATGGCGATACGAGCGGCCTCGATCTGGCGGTTCGTCACATACGCCGGGGTGAGCGCCTGGATGCCGTACTCGCCGAACGCAACCTGCGTGCCGCCCTTGGCAGCGCCGGAGCGCTTCGGGTGGTGCTGCTTGCGGTGCTTGACCCTACGGGGGATCAGCATGTCGGTCAGGCCTCCGTTCCGGTGCTCTCAGCCGGAGCGGCGGCGGGGGCCTCGGCCTTGGGGGCCTCGGCGCCGGCAGCCTGCTGCGGCTTACGACCGCGCCGCTCGCCACCACGGCCACCACGGGCCGGGCGGTCGGCACCGCCACCGCGAGCCGGGCGGTTACCCGCACGGGCGGCAGCGTTCTCGGCGCGGACCTCGGCGATGTTCTTGACGTCGCCCTTGTAGATCCAGACCTTCACACCGATGCGGCCGAAGGTCGTCTTGGCCTCGAAGAAGCCGTAGTCCACGTTCGCACGGAGCGTGTGCAGGGGCACACGGCCCTCGCGGTAGAACTCCGAGCGGGACATCTCGGCGCCACCGAGGCGGCCGCCGCACTGGATCTTGATGCCCTTGGCGCCGGCCTTCATCGCCGACTGCATGCTCTTACGCATGGCGCGGCGGAAGGAGACGCGGGAGGAGAGCTGCTCGGCAACGGCCTGAGCAACCAGCTGAGCGTCCGTCTCGGGGTTCTTGACCTCGAGGATGTTCAGCTGGACCTGCTTGCCCGTGAGCTTCTCGAGGTCGCCGCGGATGCGGTCGGCCTCGGCGCCACGGCGGCCGATGACGATGCCCGGACGCGCGGTGTGGATGTCCACACGCACACGGTCACGGGTGCGCTCGATCTCAACCTTCGAGATGCCGGCGCGCTCCATGCCGGACGTCATCATCCGACGGATGGCGACGTCTTCCTTGACGTAGTCCTTGTACAGCTTGTCGGCGTACCACCGGGACTTGAAGTCCGTGGTGACACCGAGCCGGAACCCATGCGGGTTAACCTTCTGGCCCATTACCGGGTTCCTTCCTTGCTGCTGACGACCACGGTGATGTGGCTGGTCCGCTTGCGGATCCGGTAGGCACGGCCCTGGGCGCGCGGCCGGAACCGCTTCAGGGTCGGACCCTCGTCGACGTACGCCTCGGAGATGAAGAGGCTGTCGGCGTCGGTGTGGTCGTAGTTGTGCGCGGCGTTGGCGATGGCGCTGTCGAGCACCTTGCCGACCGGCACGGAGGCTGCCTGCGGAGCGAATCGCAGAACAGCCTGAGCCTCCGTGGCATCCATGCCACGGATCAGGTCCACCACGCGGCGGGCCTTCATGGGCGTGACGCGGATGTACCGCGCCTGGGCCCTGGCTTCCATGGTTGTCCCTCTCAGTTACTTACGTGTCTGAAGTGCGATCCGCTACTAGCGGCGCTTCGACTTCCGGTCTTCCTTGACGTGACCCCGGAAGGTACGAGTCGGCGAGAACTCGCCGAGCTTGTGACCGACCATCGACTCGGTGACGAACACCGGGATGTGGGTCTTGCCGTTGTGCACCGCGAGCGTGTGGCCGAGCATGGCCGGCACGATCATGGAGCGACGGGACCAGGTCTTGATGACGTTCTTGGTGCCTGCTTCGTTCTGGGCGTCCACCTTCTTGATCAGGTGGTCGTCGACGAAGGGCCCCTTCTTGAGACTGCGCGGCATCTAAACCCGCTCCTAGCGCTTCTTGTTCGTCTTGCGGCGGCGGACGATGTACTTGTTCGAAGCCTTCTTCGGCGAACGAGTACGACCCTCCTTCTGACCCCACGGGGAGACCGGGTGGCGACCACCGGAGGTCTTGCCCTCACCACCACCGTGCGGGTGGTCGACCGGGTTCATCGCGACACCACGGACGGTCGGGCGCACGCCCAGCCAGCGCTTACGGCCGGCCTTACCCCAGTTGATGTTGCTCTGCTCGGCGTTGCCGACCTCGCCGACGGTGGCGCGGCAGCGCACGTCGACCAGGCGGATCTCACCGGAAGGCATGCGGAGGTGAGCCATCTGGCCCTCCTTCGCGAGCAGCTGCACGGAGGCACCGGCGGAGCGGGCGAACTTGGCACCGCCACCGGGACGGAGCTCGATCGCGTGGATCGTGGTACCGACCGGGATGTTGCGGAGCGCCAGGTTGTTGCCCGGCTTGATGTCGGCCCCGGGACCGTTCTCGACGCGGTCACCCTGCTGCAGGTTGCGCGGGGCGAGGATGTAGCGCTTCTCGCCGTCGGCGTAGTGCAGCAGCGCGATGCGCGCGGTGCGGTTGGGGTCGTACTCGATGTGCGCGACCTTCGCCGGCACGCCGTCCTTGTCGTGACGACGGAAGTCGATCACTCGGTAGGCGCGCTTGTGTCCGCCACCCTGGTGGCGAACGGTCACACGACCGGCGTTGTTACGGCCGCCCTTGCTGTGCAGGGGGCGGACCAGCGACTTCTCCGGCGTGGACCGCGTGACCTCGACGAAGTCGGCGACGCTGGAGCCACGACGGCCCGGCGTAGTCGGCTTGTACTTGCGGATTCCCATTTCTCAGTCCTCGTCCGATATCGGACGATCCGACCCGCTTACGCGGTCGGACCGCCGAAGATGTCGATACGGTCGCCCTCAGCAAGGGTCACGATCGCGCGCTTGGTGCCGGCACGCTGGCCGAAACCGGTGCGGGTCCGCTTGCGCTTGCCCTGGCGGTTGATCGTGTTGACCCCGGTGACCTTGACCGAGAAGACCGCCTGGACGGCCTGCTTGATCTGGGTCTTGTTGGCGTTGGGGTCGACGATGAACGTGTACTTGTTCTCGTCGAGGAGCGCGTAGCTCTTCTCCGACACGACCGGCTTCAGCAGCACGTCACGGGGGTCCGTGTACGACTTGCTGAGCGGCGTCTCGACGGTGTTCTTGCCCTCGGCGGCGTGACGACGCGCCTTGGCGACGCGCGCGGCCTTGGCGGCCTTGGCCGCCTTGGAGGCGATAGAGGGGTGACGGATGGCCATCAGACCTCAGTCCCTTCGGTGTCGTTGGCCTTCGGGCCGGCGACGAAGGACTCGAGAGCGGCCTGGGTGAAGACCACGTCGTCCGAGACGATCACGTCGTACGTGTTCAGCTGGCCCGGCTCCAGGATGTGCACCTGGGGCAGGTTGCGGGCGGACAGCCACGCGGCCTCGTCGGCGCGCTCGACGACCAGGAGCAGGTTCTTGCGCTCCGAGATCTTGCCGAACAGCGACTTGGCGGCCTTCGTGGAAGGAGCGTCGCCCTCGATCACGCCGGTGACGACGTGGATGCGGTTGTTGCGGGCCCGGTCGGTGAGGGCGTGACGCAGCGCGGCAGCCTTCATCTTCTTCGGGGTCCGCTGCGAGTAGTCACGCGGCACGGGACCGTGCACGACGCCACCACCGGCGAACTGAGGGGCGCGGGTAGAGCCCTGGCGCGCACGGCCGGTGCCCTTCTGACGGTAAGGCTTCTTACCGCCACCACGAACCTCGCCGCGGGTCTTGGTCTTGTGGGTGCCCTGACGGGCAGCCGCGTTCTGCGCAACGACGACCTGGTGGATCAGCGGGATGCTGACCTTCTCCACGCCGAAGATCTCCGCGGGGAGCTCGACGCTACCGGTCTTCTCGCCGGCAGGCGAAAGGATGTCAACAGTGCTCATCGGTTACCTCAGGCCCCCTTGGCCGCGGTGCGGACCAGGACGAGGCCGCCGTTCGGACCGGGAACCGCGCCCTTGATGAGCAGCAGACCCTTCTCCGCGTCAACGGCGTGGACGGTCAGGTTCTGGGTGGTGACCCGCTCGTTGCCCATGCGACCCGCCATGCGGAGGCCCTTGAACACACGGCCCGGGGTGGCGCAGCCACCGATGGAGCCGGGAGAGCGGTGCTTGCGCTGGGTGCCGTGACCGGCGCCGAGGCCCTTGAAGTTGTGACGCTTCATGACACCGGCGAAGCCCTTGCCCTTGCTCTTGCCGGTCACGTCGACCTTGATGCCGGCCTCGAACACCTCAGCGGTGATCTCCTGGCCGAGGGTGTACTCGCTGGCGTCAGCGGTACGGATCTCGACGAGGTGGCGGCGGGGAGTGACGTCGGCCTTGGCGAAGTGGCCCTTGAGGGGCTTGTTCACCTTGCGCGGGTCGATCTCGCCGAACGCGATCTGGACGGACTCGTAGCCGTCGACATCGTTCGTACGGACCTGGGTCACGACATTGGGGCCGGCCTTGACGACGGTGACCGGAACAACACGGTTGTTCTCGTCCCACACCTGCGTCATGCCGAGCTTCTCGCCCAGGATGCCCTTGATCTGCTTAGCCATCGTTCAGATCACCGGCCTCAGAGCTTGATCTCGATGTCGACACCGGCCGGGAGGTCGAGTCGCATCAGAGAGTCAACGGTCTTGGGGGTCGGGTCGAGGATGTCGATCAGGCGCTTGTGCGTGCGCATCTCGAAGTGCTCGCGCGAGTCCTTGTACTTGTGCGGCGACTTGATGACGCAGTACACGTTCTTCTCAGTGGGCAGCGGCACCGGGCCCGCGACCGACGCACCAGTACGCGTCACCGTCTCGACGATCTTCTTCGCCGAGCTGTCGATGACCTCGTGGTCGTAGGCCTTGAGCCGGATGCGGATCTTCTGTCCCGCCATGGCTACTCAGTAGTCCTTTGTCTCGTTAACGCTCTGGAACCCGGTGTTCCTGACCCCTGCTCCGACCCACGCGGTCGGGCGTGTCGCGCTTTCGCTGACACAGATGTCCCTTGTTCGAACATCCCTTGCCTGAGAAAGAGAATCACCGGGTGCCTGGCCGGTGCCGCACCTTGCTTCCCGAAAGATTCCCGTACGTCCGCCCCAGCGCTGCCGTGTGGCAGTTAGGGCGACGAGTACTGTGGGACTCGCTTCCGGTCCTCCCGGCGGGAGGCGCGCAGCATCAACACTCGACCGAGCAACTCGGACAGTCTGCCATATGGGGTGGGGGGCTGGCCAATCGGAGCCGAGGATCGTACCCCGGGAGTGACGCAGGTCAAACCCTTGGCTCAGCCCGGGGCGTCCTCGCGGGCCTCTCGGTGCTTCCTGCGCGCCGGCTCCGCGAGCCCGGCCGCCTCGACGGTCGCTCTCAGTAGCGCGAGCACCACGGACAGCTCGAAGAAATCGCCGACCATGTAGCGCAGATCACGGAACACCACCGCGCAGACCGCGCCGATCGCAGCGGAGTAGAGCGCGGCCCAGAACCCTCGCCATCTGCGCATCGGGTAGATGACCAGCGGCACGAGCGGCCACACGTACGCGGTGGCCAGGAGGGCCACGGCCAGTGCGACGACGATGACGGTCACGCGTCCTCGGCCTTTCCGGTCACAGGACCCCGGTCCCCACGAGGATCCAGCCCGCGATGAGCGCGGCCGGGAGGAATATGAGGGCGCTCGCGAAGACGAGCCCCAGCTGCCACGAGTTCCTGTCGGCGATCTTCACGCACAGGAAGGTCATGGGGGTCAGGTACAGGAACAGCAGGACGAAGACGACCAGGAACCCCGCTCCCACGACGTGCCTTTCTGTATCGGGGGGCCGGGCCGCGGGCCCGGCCCCCGTCATTCAACCATCCGTGGTCACTGCGTCAGATTGGTGGAGAACGTCACGCTCGGATCGTCACAGTGGATGACACTCGACGGCCGGTTTCCAGGGCCTTCGCCGAAGACCGGCACAGGTGCGTCCACACGCCACGGGTTACCGCCGCTTCCTCTGTTGGTGGCATCGCAGCTGGCGAAGCCGTTGCCATTGGGTGCGCTGACAGGGAAGTTGGAGAAGTCCTTCCAGTCCCCCACGTGCACCCGGCCGCCGGCCGGACGACCGAGGTTGTCCGTCATCTTCCCGTCGACGTAGACATAGAGGTCGGGCATGTAGCTCTGGTACACCAGGGCGTTGCTCGGATCCGCGTCCTTGTTCGTCTCCAGGTGCGTCGGCTTCACCGAGCCGTCCGCGCAGAACGCGGCGGCGATGTCGTGCCAGATCGGCGGAGCGTTGCCGATCATGCTGCCCCACATGTTGTTGTTCCAGTCGCCGGAGTTCTTGAAGAACATCGAGTAGATGTCCCCTGCCACCCGGCGCACCGAGAAGTTGGTGTCGGGGCTGGCGTCGACCTTGTCGAGCCAGGCCTTGACGTTGTCGTTGATGGACTTGTGGCCGATCATCGCGCGGTATCCGTGGACGCCTCCGCCGACGGCACGGATGTCCACACAGCTGTTGTCCGAGTTCAGGCGCGCGCCCCTGAAGTGCGGGAAGTAGGCCTGCCCCGGGGTGTCCCCGTCAACGAGTGGATCGGCGGTGTAGGTGCGCCCGTATTCCAGGGCGTCGGGGGTCGTGTAGGTGAGGTCGGGGAGCGGGATGTGGTAGTCCGCCGAGATGCCCTTGATCAGCTGGGTGACGAAGACGGGCAGGTGGGCGTTGCCGACGCGGTTGTCGAAGCTCGCGCTCTCGCTGCCCGGGATGATGTGCCCCGTGCTGTCCTTCACGAACGTCACGTCGACATCGCTCTTGATCTTGTAGCTGTTGGGGTCCTGGAAAGCCTGGCCAGGAGACGCCGACATGCTCGGGCGGGTGTTCGACATGCCCATCCATTGCGGGATGGACATCGACGGCACCGATCCATCGGAGTTCGGCGTGTATCCGCCGGCCTTGATGTTCTGGTACCACCGCTCGCCCGCGTCATAGGTCTGGGGACCCGTGCACTCGTCCTTGTTCGTCTCGGTCGTGCAGCGCGGCCACGACGTCAGGCCGTTGTCCGACACCTCGTTGCTGGCGGTGCCGTCCCACAGCGGGCCGCCGTCCGTCCCGTGGGAGAGCTCGACTCCCCAGTCGTAGAGCGACTTCATCGAGCGGATGGGCGTGTTGAGTTCGGTGACCGGCCAGTTGGAGTTGAGCTCCTGGTTGGGGTCGAAGACCGAGGCCGCCGTCAGTGTGCGATGGACGAACGTGCCCTGCACCGGCTGGAAGGCGATGGCGCCGTAGGCGACGTCGGCGTCCGCGGACCCGGTGGGCGAGTAGTTGGACAGGTTCACGCTCGGGGTGCTGTTGAACTTGAAGGCACCCAGCGAGACCCACTTGTTGCTGTTGCCGTTCTGGTTGATGTACCGGTCGTAGGGACCGCCGACGGCACCGGTGACCTCGTAGTGGGCGCGCTTCTCCTGCGCTCCGGTGTCGGGGACGTGCACCCAGACCTGGGCGAGATCGAAGCTGCCGTTCGGGGTCCAGGTACCGCGGATCGTCATCGGGCCCGAGGTGGTGCCGCCCAGATGGTCGGTGTCGCGGGTGTGGGTGTACCAGAAGTGACCGCCGTAACCGCCGCCTATCTGGTGCAGGTCGGCCTTGGCCTCGTACTGCCCCTGGGTGTCGGCGTAGAACGTGAAGCGGAACGTGCCGTCGGACTTGACCGCGCCGCAGTCGCTCCAGGTCGGAGTGCCGTTGGGTACGGAGGCGACGACCGTGGCGCCCGACGGGGCCCCGGTGCACACCGGGGTGCCGTTCTTCAGCCGGTAGCCGCGGCCCGGCTCGTTCACGAGCGTCTGGTACTTGATGTTCTCGTGGCCGCAGTTGGTGGCGCAGTCGTCCTTCCACTTCGCGTTCGACTGGTTCCACCAGTACTTCTTGTAGCAGGCGGCGTCCGGGCAGTCCGGCGGGCTGCTCGGGTCACAGTTGTTGTGACTGTTGCAGAAGGTGCTCTTGGGCGGGGAGACCATGGACCGCTGGATGTCACTGACCCACCAGGCGGGACGGAAGCCCGCCGAGGAGAACCCGGACTCGCCCGGCCAGTCCTGGCGCCCGGAGGTGGCGTAGGAGAATCCGGTGTCCGTGGACCAGGCGGCCCAGCCCATCACCTTCTCCTCGTACGGCCAGTCCTGCGGGTGTGCCGCGTCGTGGTTGGCGTCGGGGTCGACGGTGGTGTCCATGAACGGGTTGTCGTTCTTGTACACGGGGTTGGCCGGGTTGTTGTACCAGCCCAGGCCCCACGCGCCGCCCGAAGCCGTCGGCGGGTTGAAACCGAGGTTGTAGTTCCAGACGGCGGTGAACCAGTTCTCCACCCTCGACGGGTCGTCGTCGTTGACGGTGACCGTCTGACCGGCGGTGTGCACCTCGTTCCACTTGTCCGCGAGGATCTTCATCGACGCGGCGATGTTGCTCGCGTAGTCGACGGCGACGATCTTCTGCTTCTGCGGGGAGAGAGACGTCTCGTGGTCCTTCTCGTGCCCCGCCATGCGCATGCCGTCGGTGACCTGGCCCACGCCGTAGCCGCAGTCGGACTTGTCCCAGTGGATGTTCCAGAAGTCGGCGACCGTGCCGCCGGCCTTGTGGCCGTAGTAGCCGTCCACCGCGGCGAGCGGGCTGCCCATCTGGCCCGGGATCGCGCCGGACTCGGCCTGCCACAGGTTCGATTCCTGGGACAGGATGCCGAGCAGGACGTTGACCGGGATCTGGGCGCCGGCCTTGGCGTTCAGCGTCGGCCGGGGGAAGAGGCCCTGCGGGTCGACGGTGCCGAGACCGGCCTGGTCCCGGTAGCCGCCCTGCCGGATCCACGAGGACGTGAGGTTGCCGCGTACGGCCATGTCGGCGGCCCACTCGACCTGGTTGGGGGTCGGCTGGAGCGCCTGCACGGTGACGTCGTTGCGGGAGACCGAGCACCAGCGGTCCGGGTCGGTCGGGTCGTGCGCCGGGTCCGAGGCCGTGGCGGTGGCGAGGGCGGTGCGTTCCAGCTGGGTGTCCAGCCCGCCCGACGCAGCCTCAGTGACCGGCTTGGTGCCGCTGCCCAGGGCGGGCGAGGACTCTCCGGTACCCGCCGCCGTCTGCGGCGCCACCCGCTGGGTCAGCTCGGTGCCCGTGGTGGTGGCGGTGGAGGTGATGGTGGCCGGTGCCGTCTTCGCCAAGGTCTGCGGCGACACGGCGGACTCGGCCGCCGCCTTGTCCTGCTCGGTCTTCCGGGCCTTGGTGAAGCCGCGGCCGGCGTTCTCGATGCGCTCCAGACCGGCCCGTACGCCGGGCATGAGCACGGGGTCGACGGCGAGCCGGCCCTGCGTGGAGACATCGGTGTCGGCGGGCGCGTCGAGCGGGGTGATGCCCGTGCCCTGCGTGTGCACGGCACCGGTCGTCTTCCCGGTCAGAAACGCCTTGCCGGGAGCGCCGGGCGCGAGGTCGATCGCGCCGGGAGCGCCGGAGGCGACCGTGGCCGGCTTGCCGTGACCGCGCCAGATCTTCGCCGTGTGCTTCTTGTTGCCGCGCTCGACGAACGCGATCTCCTCGCCACGGGCGTCGAGCGGCCGGATGTCGAAGGGGACGGCACCGGCGGACGTCACCTTGCTGGTCTTCCCGGACGTGCTCCTGCCGGTGTCGCCGAGGCGTACCAGATCGTGGCCGATCGCACCGACGGCACCGCCGGTGACCGGCGCGGCCGAGGTGACCTCGCCGCGCACCGACGCCTGGGTCAGCTGCTTGCCCGCCGTGTTCACGGTGACCACACGGGTCTTCACCGCGGCCGGGTCGTTCATGTCCCGGTAGGCGGTGAAGGCAGCCGTACGGGCGGAGGTGTTACAGGTCGGGTCGAAGTAGGCCAGCGAGGCGGTGAAGCCGAGCTTGGTGACCGAGCCCGTGCCGGTGTCGACGATCGCCGTGAACGCCCCGCCCTGGAACAGGTCGGGCTTGTTGGTGAACGTACGCGGCGCGTAGACGACGGCCACGTGGTCGCGGTCCATCAGGCACTGGTTGCCGATCCAGGAATCGGCCGGCATCCCGGGCTCGGCGAGGATCGCGGCGGTCTTCCACGCGTACGCGTCCTTGGAGTCCGCCACGAGGATGTGCAAGCCGTCGGCGTCAGCGGCGGCGGTGACGGCCCGGTCGGACGAGGACTTCCATCCGGTGCCGAGCTTGTGGCCCGGATCCTTGATCCGTCCGCCCCCTGACGGACCGGGGGGCGCGGAGGCCGGGTCGGCTTGCGTGGCGGGGCCGGACGCGGAGGTCGAGTGGGTTGAGGTGTCCGACGCGCCGAACGCCGGAACGGCGCTCAGCAGGCCACCGCTCAACGCGGTGCACGCCGCTATGACCATCAGAGGTCTGTGAAGTTTTCGCCTGGGTCTCAAGGCTGAAGTTCCCCGATTTGTTTGGGAGTTCGGATCCGCCGCACCGGGGGCCGAGTGGTCGGCCCCTCAGGCGCGGTCGGACGAAAGGGACCGGTCAGGCGCACTCGGACGAGCTGTTGTCGACGGAGAAGACGTAACCGCCCGTCCAGTTGAAGAGGTTGGCGGTGCCCGCTTCGTTCTTCATCAGCGCGGAGATGCCGACACAGCGGCCACCGGACGCGAGGGTGCTGCTGTGCACCGGGCCCGCGTACTCCGAGAAGTTGCCCTTGTCGCGCTCGCCGGCCGCCTTGTTGTCACCCGGCCACATCTGCAGGTCCATGTAGTTGGCGCCGCCGGTGGTGTTGTTGTCGAGGATCGCGCAGGCGCTGTTGCCCTTCATGTAGAAGAACAGCGTCGCTGAGCGGTTCGTGGCGCTCGGCAGCGCCTTGGCGTCGACGAACTCGTACCCGGTACCGCAGACGGTCGCGGAGGCGGCGGCGGCCGGGGTGCTCGGCACGGCGACCCCCAGCGCGGCGACGGCCGAGGCGGCGACGGCGAGGCGGGTCAGGTTCCTACCGAATGCAGACATAATTCCCCCTGAAATTGGTCGAGTTGAGAGACATCACCGACCGCAGGACGGGGGCTGCCCCTCCCCCAAAAACCCGTTCGATCGAAGACCCGGGGACTGTAGCCACCCGAACTCTTCACAGGCAACGCATAAAATTTGCGCATCGAGAAGGCGCAACGCCTGAAAGTAGCGGCCGCGTTGGAGCCGCCATCGCCTTTCACTCAGAACTTCACACTTACGCCCGGATTGAGCGGCTACTCTGCGCATATTTCACAGGTGGAGTGACCCGCACCACACCATGCAACGATTCAACCCTGCCCCCGGGGCGCGGAATTGCCCACCTCGCGGCGTCAACCACTGCCGAGTTAAATCGAGTTGGCAAACAGTCAAATCTCAGCGGCGAACACCACGCTCAGCCTCCCCGCGCCGCGGCCGGCGAGCCGCTCGACGAGCCGGTCACGCGCTATCGAGATCGAGGGCAACACCCCCAGTCCGAGGCCCCGTTCCCGCATACCCTCCCCTCATGCCGAGGCTCACCACCCCACCCCGCCCCCTCGACGTCCCCGCCCACTTCCCCGAACTCGCCCCGCTGGCCCGCACCACCGTCCGCCTCCACCCCCGCCCCGGCTCCCCCACCGCAGCCGACAGTTCCCTCGGCGGCCCCCTCCTCTGGCCGGCCCACGAACCCTGGCCCACGTGCTCGGAACACCCCGGAGCGCCCGGCCTCGCACCGGACGAAGTCCACCACCGCCGCCGCATCCTCGCCGAGGCCCGGGACCGAGACCGAGACCGCCCACGCACCCCCGGCACCGACTTCCTCACCCCTGAGGAACGGGCCACCGTCGACCGAGCCTCGAAACCCCGGCTCATCCCCCACCCCGGTCTCGTTCCCTTGATCCCCGTCGTACAGCTCTACGCCCGCGACACCCCTGAGACCGAGGCCGTCACCTTCCCCGGCCCACCCGGCACCGATCTGCTCCAACTCCTCTGGTGCCCCTTCCCCCACGAAAGCCCTTTGGGCCCCACACCCCGCACCGAACTCCGCTGGCGGACAGTCGCCGACGTAACCCCAGCCGCAGCCCCCGCCCCACACCCGCAAGTGATCGGCAAAGACCGCTACCTCCCCGAACCCTGCGTGCTCCACCCGGAAGCCGTCACCGAATACCCCGCCCCGCACGAACTCCCCGAGCCCCTCGCCGACCGCATCGAGGACTGGGCCGAGAGCCACGGCGCCGACTACCAGTACGACCTCGCCGTCGCCCCGGGCTGCAAGCTCGGCGGTCACGCCCCCTGGAGCTACATCGACCCGTTCCCCATGTCCTGCGCGGAGTGCGGCGCACCCGTCAGGCCCCTGCTCACCATCGACGGCTACGAATGCGACGGCGGCAGCAGAAGCTGGTGGCCCGGCGACGACACCGAATCAGCCCGCCCCACCCACCTCAACATCGGCCGCGACCACGCCCTCCAGCTCTACGCCTGTACGACGTCGTACGACCACCCGCACCAGCAGCACATCCAGTGACCCGAACCGGCCGCCCCCGCCCGTCAGGGACCCTGGACGCCCGAGACCCCCTCCACCACCTGCGCCACCACATTCAGCACCTCATGCCCGAAGGCAGTCGGCGCCACCAACACCCCGAACACCAGCGCAAGCCCCACCGTCACGCCCTGATCGGACCGGCTCCGCGCATGCACCGTCCGCCGCAACCGCAGTACGAGGATGACGGCCAGCAGCACCGCCACATCGACCGTCAGCATCATCGGGCGAGTCCTTCCGTCGACGAGGTCCGCTGAACCCGAGCCATGGGCGACAAGAACGGTACGTACCCCGCCTAGCGCCCCACTCGGCCCCGACTCGGCGGCGCCCCAAAAGCCCTTGCCAGCCCCCGCCAGCCGCCCCATGACAACGTGGGCTGGGCGGCACTGCTGCAGGACACCCTCATCTGGCTGCTGGTCTCCTGGATCGGCTCGGCGCTGGATTCCGGGCTGGACGTCGACGGCTTCGTCGCCGCGCTGCTCGGTGGCGTCGTCGTACGACTCACCGTCCTCGCCCTCATGGCCATCGGCCCGCAGCCGTCGCCCGAAGACGAAGCGGAAGCCGCGTAAACGCGCGAAAGGGCCCGTACGACCGAAGTCGTACGGGCCCCTGCACAGAGACCTACCGGTCAGCCCTGTCGGGCCAAGATCACTTCGTGATCTTGGTGACCTGGCCGGCGCCCACGGTCCGGCCACCCTCACGGATGGCGAACTTCAGGCCCTCTTCCATGGCGACGGGCTGGATGAGCTCCACCTTCATCTCGGTGTTGTCACCCGGCATGACCATCTCGGTGCCCTCGGGGAGGGTCACAACGCCGGTCACGTCCGTCGTACGGAAGTAGAACTGCGGACGGTAGTTGTTGAAGAACGGCGTGTGGCGGCCACCCTCGTCCTTGGACAGGATGTAGGCCTGGGCCTCGAACTCGGTGTGCGGGGTGACCGAACCGGGCTTGATGATGACCTGGCCGCGCTCGACGTCCTCGCGCTTGATGCCACGGAGGAGCAGACCGACGTTCTCACCGGCCTGGCCCTCGTCGAGCAGCTTGCGGAACATCTCGATGCCGGTGACCGTGGTGGTGGTCTTCTCGGTCTTGATGCCGATGATGTCGACGGTCTCGTTGACCTTGAGGACACCACGCTCGATACGACCGGTGACGACGGTGCCACGACCGGTGATCGTGAAGACGTCCTCGATCGGCATCAGGAACGGCTTGTCGACGTCGCGCTCGGGCTCCGGGATCGACTCGTCGACGGCCTTCATCAGGTCGAGGACGGTCTGGCCCCACTCCTTGTCGCCCTCAAGGGCCTTCAGAGCGGAAACCTTGACGACCGGCAGGTCGTCGCCCGGGAACTCGTACTCGGAGAGCAGCTCGCGGACCTCGAGCTCGACGAGCTCCAGGATCTCCTCGTCGTCCACCATGTCGGCCTTGTTCAGGGCGACGACGATGTACGGAACGCCGACCTGTCGGGCCAGGAGCACGTGCTCCTTGGTCTGCGGCATCGGGCCGTCGGTGGCGGCGACCACGAGGATGGCGCCGTCCATCTGGGCAGCACCGGTGATCATGTTCTTGATGTAGTCCGCGTGACCGGGGCAGTCGACGTGGGCGTAGTGACGGGTCTCCGTCTGGTACTCGACGTGCGCGATGGAGATGGTGATACCGCGCTGGCGCTCTTCGGGAGCCTTGTCGATCTGGTCGAACGCCGAGGCCTCGTTCAGGTCCGGGAACGCGTCGTGCAGCACCTTGGTAATGGCGGCCGTGAGGGTCGTCTTACCGTGGTCGATGTGACCGATGGTGCCGATGTTGACGTGGGGCTTAGTCCGCTCGAACTTCGCCTTCGCCACTGGGTCCTCCTGTGGAGTGGTTCTGGTACGCCTTACTCATCGGCGCCAGGTGATCTTTGCTGGGATGCCGCCCGCCGGGGTTCTCCCGTGCCGGGCGATCCCCGGCGGTCGGTGTCAAGCCTAAAGCGTGTAACGGGAGTGTGTTACTCGCCCTTGGCCTTCGCGATGATCTCCTCGGCGACGTTCCGCGGAACCTCGGCGTAGGAGTCGAACTGCATGGAGTAGCTGGCACGGCCGGACGTCTTGCTGCGCAGGTCGCCGACGTAGCCGAACATCTCCGAGAGGGGCACGAGGCCCTTCACGACGCGGGCACCGGCCCGCTCCTCCATGGCCTGGATCTGGCCACGGCGGGAGTTGATGTCGCCGATGACCTCACCCATGTAGTCCTCGGGCGTGGTGACCTCGACGGCCATCATCGGCTCAAGGAGCACGGGGGACGCCTTGCGCGCGGCCTCCTTGAAGGCCTGCGAACCGGCGATCTTGAACGCGAGCTCGGAGGAGTCGACCTCGTGGTAGGCACCGTCGAGAAGCGTGACGCGGACGCCCGTCATCTCGTACCCGGCGAGGATGCCGAACTGCATGGCCTCCTGCGCACCGGCGTCCACCGAAGGGATGTACTCCTTCGGGATACGGCCACCGGTCACCTTGTTCACGAACTCGTACGAGGCGTCGCCGCCCTCGATCGGCTCGATCGCGATCTGCACCTTGGCGAACTGGCCGGTACCACCAGTCTGCTTCTTGTGCGTGTAGTCGACGCGCTCGACGGCCTTGCGGATCGTCTCGCGGTAGGCGACCTGCGGCTTGCCGACGTTGGCCTCGACCTTGAACTCACGGCGCATACGGTCGACCAGCACCTCGAGGTGCAGCTCGCCCATACCACCGATGATGGTCTGGCCCGTCTCCTCGTCCGAGTGGACCTGGAACGACGGGTCCTCCTCAGCGAGGCGCTGGATCGCGACGCCCAGCTTCTCCTGGTCGCCCTTCGACTTGGGCTCGATGGCGACCTGGATGACCGGCGCCGGGAAGTCCATGGACTCCAGGATCACCGGCTGCTTGTCGTCGGACAGCGTCTCACCGGTGGTGGTCTGCTTCAGGCCCATGACGGCGACGATGTCGCCGGCGCCCACCGACTCGATCTCCTCACGCTTGTTCGCGTGCATGCGGTAGATCTTGCCGATGCGCTCCTTCTTGCCCTTGACGGAGTTCAGCACGGCGGTGCCGGACTCCAGGCGACCGGAGTAGATCCGGACGAAGGTGAGCTTGCCGAGGTGCGGGTCGCTCATGATCTTGAACGCCAGCGCCGACAGCGGCTCGTCGTCGGACGGCTTGCGCTTGATGACGACCTCGGGGTCCTTCACGTCGTGGCCCTCGATGGCCTCGACGTCAAGCGGGGTCGGCAGGTAGCGCACGACCGCGTCGAGCAGGGGCTGGACGCCCTTGTTCTTGAACGCGGTGCCGCAGAACACCGGGGTGACCGTGGTGTCCTTGGACTTGCCGGAGGCGATGGTGATACGACGGATCGCGGCGTACAGCTGCTCCACGGAAGGCTCCTCGCCCTCCAGGTACAGCTCCATGATCTCTTCGTCGTTCTCGGCGACGGCCTCGATGAGCTTGCCGCGGTACTCCTCGGCAGCCTCGGTGTGCGTGGCCGGGATGTCGACGACGTCGTACATCTCGCCCTTGGCCGCCTCGGCGGACCAGACCAGGGCCTTCATCGTCACGAGGTCGACGACGCCCTTGAAGTCGGCCTCGGCGCCGATCGGGAGCTGCATGACGAGCGGCTGGGCGCCCAGACGGTCCGAGATCATGTCCACGCAGCGGTGGAACTCGGCGCCGGTACGGTCCAGCTTGTTGACGAAGCAGATGCGGGGCACGCCGTAACGGTCGGCCTGACGCCACACCGTCTCCGACTGCGGCTCCACGCCGGCAACGCCGTCGAACACCGTCACGGCACCGTCGAGGACGCGGAGCGAACGCTCCACCTCGACGGTGAAGTCGACGTGACCCGGGGTGTCGATGATGTTGATGGTGTGGTCGACACCCTCAAGCGGCCAGTGACAGGTGGTGGCAGCAGAGGTGATCGTGATGCCACGCTCCTGCTCCTGCTCCATCCAGTCCATGGTGGCAGCGCCGTCGTGGACCTCACCGATCTTGTAAGACACACCGGTGTAGAACAGGATCCGCTCGGTGGTGGTCGTCTTGCCCGCGTCGATGTGGGCCATGATGCCGATGTTGCGCACCCTGGCCAGGTCAAGCGAAGTGGTAGCCATAAGGCTTCAGTCTTCTCTCGGTCTCGATGTGGACTGCGACTACCAGCGGTAGTGCGCGAAGGCCTTGTTGGACTCGGCCATCTTGTGCGTGTCCTCGCGCTTCTTGACGGCCGCACCGAGGCCGTTCGAAGCGTCGAGAAGCTCGTTGAGCAGACGCTCGGTCATGGTCTTCTCGCGACGGGCGCGGGAGTAACCGACCAGCCAGCGCAGCGCGAGCGTGTTGGCACGACCGGGCTTGACCTCGATCGGGACCTGGTACGTCGCACCACCGACACGGCGGGACTTGACCTCGAGGGTCGGCTTGATGTTCTCCAGCGCGCGCTTCAGCGTGATGATCGGGTCGTTGCCCGTCTTCTCGCGGAGGCCTTCCATGGCGCCGTAGACGATGCGCTCAGCGGTGGAGCGCTTGCCGTTCAGCAGCACCTTGTTGATGAGCGACGTGACAAGAGGAGAACCGTAGACCGGGTCGATGATGACCGGGCGCTTCGGGGCGGGGCCCTTACGAGGCATTCTTACTTCTCCTTCTTGGCGCCGTAGCGGCTGCGGGCCTGCTTGCGGTTCTTGACACCCTGGGTGTCAAGGGAGCCGCGGATGATCTTGTAGCGAACACCAGGCAGGTCCTTCACACGGCCACCACGCACGAGCACGATGGAGTGCTCCTGCAGGTTGTGTCCCTCACCCGGAATGTAAGCGGTGACCTCGATCCCGCTGGTCAGACGCACACGCGCGACCTTACGCAGGGCCGAGTTCGGCTTCTTCGGGGTGGTCGTGAACACACGCGTGCAGACGCCGCGACGCTGAGGGGAACCCTCGAGTGCGGGCGTCTTGTTCTTCTCGACCTTGTCCTGCCGGCCCTTACGGACCAGCTGCTGGATCGTAGGCACTACTTCTCCGGTTTCTGTGTGCCGAATGGTGAAGCTAACCTGGAACGTCGCCGACCCACGCGGTCGGGTGTGTCGAATCCGGCAGACTCTCGCCGCGAAGCGAAAAGGGCGCAGATTACGGCGGCCGTGTCACGGCTCGCGATGCGGCTGAAGACACGCACGAGAGCCAGGGCACACCCCAGGCACAAGGTCTGAGCGTACCTACCTCATTCGCTGCGGTCAAAACAAATGGGCTTCACCCGCAGAGCGGGGCGAGACATGTCAAGGCCCTACGCCGTGGATGATCTTCGATTTCACGCTCCGGACACGCCCGGCGCGGCACCGACGGCCGCTCATCCGGCCGCGAGGCCCACGATGAGCAACAGCGTCAGCACGAGCGCCCACCCCCCGACCGACAGCCACCCGAGGACCAGCCCGGTCAGCGCGAGACCGTCCCCCGCCTCCCCGGTCCGCTGCACCTCCGCCCGAGCAGCGTGCCCGAGCACCACCGCCGGAAGCCCCATCAGCCCGAAGGTCGGCAGACACAACACCCCGCACACGGCCGCCCCCACCGCCTTGCCGTTGGTCCGCGGCCGAGGCACCGGGTGAAACGTCCGCGGCACCGAAGCGACCGGCACCGGCCCCAGCGGCAGATCGGCGACCAGCAGAGCCAGCTCCCCCACCGTCCGCGCCGCATAGGCCCGCCCGACCCGCTTCTCGAACTCCCCCTGCTCCAGCCGCCCCTCCCCGAACCCCGCCCGAAGCACATCAACGGCCCGCTCACGGTCGGCATGCGACGCAAGCATGAAAGACCCACCCTGCCACTGCTGCGGGCCCTGACCGCCCTGCCACGGCTGCGGAACCGGCTGAGTCATGGAACACCTCCCCCGCACGGATCGGAGTCCCTCTATCGTGCGCCGAACCGGTGCTCCAGGCATCAGGTGTCCACCCGGAGAAAACCCGGAGACGCCCCCGAAAGCCGAAGGGCGGCCACCCCGTACGAAACGAGGTGACCGCCCTTCAGGACTTCAGGACTTCAGAACCGACTACTACTGGTTGTACGGCCCGTAGTCGTAGTCCTCCAGCGGAACGGCCTGGCCGGAGCCCGTGCCGAACGGCGAGTAGTCGATGTCGTCGTAGCCGACGGCCGAGTACATCGCGGCCTTCGCCTCCTCGGTCGGCTCGACCCGGATGTTGCGGTAGCGGGACAGACCCGTACCGGCCGGGATGAGCTTACCGATGATGACGTTCTCCTTGAGGCCGATGAGGCTGTCGGACTTGGCGTTGATCGCCGCGTCCGTCAGGACTCGGGTCGTCTCCTGGAAGGAGGCGGCCGACAGCCAGGATTCCGTCGCCAGCGAGGCCTTGGTGATACCCATCAGCTGCGGACGACCGGAGGCCGGGTGACCGCCCTCCTGGACCACACGACGGTTCTCGGTCTCGAACTTCGAGCGCTCGACCAGCTCACCGGGCAGCAGCTCGGCGTCGCCGGACTCGATGATCGTCACGCGGCGCAGCATCTGCCGGATGATGATCTCGATGTGCTTGTCGTGGATCGACACACCCTGCGAGTTGTAGACCTTCTGGACCTCGCCGACCAGGTGGACCTGGACGGCACGCTGGCCCAGGATGCGCAGCACGTCGTGCGGGTTGGTGGCACCCACGGTGAGCTTCTGGCCCACCTCGACGTGCTCGCCCTCGCTGACCAGAAGACGGGCGCGCTTCGAGATCGGGTACGCCGTCTCGTCGCTGCCGTCGTCCGGCGTGATGACGATCTTCTTGGTCTTCTCGGTCTCCTCGATCCGGACGCGGCCGGAGGCCTCGGAGATCGGGGCGACACCCTTCGGGGTACGGGCCTCGAAGAGCTCGACGACACGCGGCAGACCCTGGGTGATGTCGTCACCGGCCACACCACCGGTGTGGAAGGTACGCATCGTCAGCTGGGTACCGGGCTCACCGATGGACTGGGCGGCGATGATGCCGACCGCCTCACCGATGTCGACCAGCTTGCCGGTGGCCAGGGAGCGGCCGTAGCACATGGCGCAGGTGCCGACGGCGGACTCACAGGTCAGGACCGAGCGGGTCTTGACCTCGGAGACGCCGTGCCGGACCAGCTCGTCGATGAGGACGTCGCCGAGGTCGGTGTTGGCCGGGGCCAGCACCTTGCCGTCGACGGTGATGTCCTCGGCCAGCGCACGGGCGTACACGCTGGTCTCGACGTTGTCGGCCTTGCGCAGCACGCCGTCCGCGCCGACCTCGGCGATCGCGAGCTTGAGACCGCGCTCGGTGCCGCAGTCCTCCTCGCGGATGATGACGTCCTGCGAGACGTCCACCAGACGACGGGTCAGGTAACCCGAGTCGGCGGTACGCAGGGCGGTGTCGGCCAGACCCTTACGGGCACCGTGGGTGGAGATGAAGTACTCCAGCACGGACAGGCCCTCACGGAAGGACGCCTTGATCGGACGCGGGATCGTCTCGTTCTTGGCGTTCGACACCAGACCACGCATACCGGCGATCTGCCGCATCTGCATCATGTTTCCTCGGGCACCCGAGTCAACCATCATGAAGATGGGGTTCGTCTTGGGGAAGTTCGCGTTCATCGCCTCGGCGACCTCGTTGGTCGCCTTGGTCCAGATCGCGATGAGCTCCTGAGTGCGCTCTTCCTTGGTGATCAGACCGCGCTCGTACTGCTTCTGGACCTTCTCGTCCTGCGCCTCGTAGCCCTTGACGATCTCCTTCTTCGCCTCGGGAACGACGACGTCGGAGATGGCGACGGTGACACCGGAACGGGTCGCCCAGTAGAAGCCGGCCGCCTTCAGGTTGTCGAGCGTCGCCGCCACGATGACCTTGGGGTAGCGCTCGGCGAGGTCGTTGACGATCTCGGAGAGCTGCTTCTTGCCGACCGAGTAGTCGACGAACGGGTAGTCCTCGGGCAGCAGCTCGTTGAAGAGCGCGCGGCCCAGGGTCGTACGCAGCCGGAAGCTGTCGCCCGACTGGTACTCCGGCTCGCCCTCCTCGGCCGCCGGCGGCGTCCAGCCACGCGGCGGGATGGTGCCCACCGGGAAGCGGATGTCGACCTGCGACTGCAGCGCCAGCTCGCCGGCGTCGAACGCCATGATCGCCTCGGCCGTGGAGCCGAACGCACGGCCCTCGCCCTTGGTGTCACGCAGCTCACCGTCGGTGGTGAGGAAGAACAGACCGAGGACCATGTCCTGGGTCGGCATCGTCACCGGACGGCCGTCGGCGGGCTTGAGGATGTTGTTCGAGGACAGCATCAGGATGCGGGCCTCGGCCTGCGCCTCCGCGGACAGCGGCAGGTGCACGGCCATCTGGTCACCGTCGAAGTCCGCGTTGAACGCGGTGCAGACGAGCGGGTGGATCTGGATGGCCTTGCCCTCGACCAGCTGCGGCTCGAAGGCCTGGATGCCGAGGCGGTGCAGGGTGGGAGCACGGTTCAGCAGCACCGGGTGCTCGGCGATGACCTCTTCGAGGACGTCGTACACGACGGTGCGGCCGCGCTCCACCATGCGCTTGGCGCTCTTGATGTTCTGCGCGTGGTTGAGGTCCACGAGCCGCTTCATCACGAACGGCTTGAAGAGCTCCAGCGCCATCGCCTTGGGCAGACCGCACTGGTGCAGCTTCAGCTGCGGACCGACGACGATCACGGAACGCGCGGAGTAGTCCACACGCTTACCGAGCAGGTTCTGACGGAATCGACCCTGCTTACCCTTCAGCATGTCGCTGAGGGACTTCAGCGGGCGGTTACCGGGACCGGTGACCGGGCGACCACGACGACCGTTGTCGAAGAGGGCGTCAACAGCCTCCTGAAGCATGCGCTTCTCGTTGTTGACGATGATCTCGGGCGCGCCGAGGTCGAGGAGCCTCTTCAGACGGTTGTTGCGGTTGATCACACGGCGGTACAGGTCGTTCAGGTCGGAGGTCGCGAAGCGGCCACCGTCCAGCTGCACCATCGGGCGAAGGTCCGGCGGGATGACCGGGACGCAGTCGAGGACCATGCCCTTGGGGCTGTTGGAGGTCTGCAGGAACGCAGACACGACCTTCAGCCGCTTCAGCGCACGGGTCTTCTTCTGGCCCTTGCCGGTACGGATGATCTCGCGGAGCTTCTCGGCCTCCTCGTCGAGGTCGAAGGACTCCAGGCGCTTCTGCAGCGCCGCGGCACCCATCGAACCGTCGAAGTACGTGCCGAAGCGGTCACGCAGCTCGCGGTAGAGGAGCTCGTCGCCCTCGAGGTCCTGGACCTTGAGGTTCTTGAAGCGGGTCCACACCTCGTCGAGACGGTCGATCTCGCGCTGCGCACGGTCGCGCAGCTGCTTCATCTCACGCTCGGCACCCTCGCGCACCTTGCGGCGCACGTCGGCCTTGGCGCCCTCAGCCTCCAGCTCGGCCAGGTCGGACTCGAGCTTCTTGGCGCGGGCCTCCAGGTCGGCGTCCCGGCGGTTCTCGACCTGCTGACGCTCCACGGAGACGTGCGCCTCCAGGGAGGGCAGGTCGCGGGTGCGGCGCTCCTCGTCGACGTACGTGATCATGTACGCCGCGAAGTAGATGACCTTCTCCAGGTCCTTCGGGGCGAGGTCGAGCAGGTAGCCCAGCCGCGACGGAACGCCCTTGAAGTACCAGATGTGGGTGACGGGAGCGGCCAGCTCGATGTGGCCCATCCGCTCACGGCGCACCTTGGCGCGAGTGACCTCGACGCCACAGCGCTCACAGATGATGCCCTTGAAGCGGACGCGCTTGTACTTGCCGCAGTAGCACTCCCAGTCCCGGGTCGGACCGAAGATCTTCTCGCAGAAGAGTCCGTCCTTTTCGGGCTTGAGGGTGCGGTAGTTGATGGTCTCGGGCTTCTTGACCTCGCCGTGGCTCCACTGACGGATGTCGTCAGCGGTGGCCAGACCGATCCGGAGCTCATCGAAGAAGTTGACGTCGAGCACTATGCGTCAATCCCTCTCAGGGTTGTAAGTCTTGGGGTCTGAAACGGGGGTCCTGGGGCCGGGGACCTGCTGGACGCAGGCCCCCGGACTCCCGTCAGACCTCTTCGACGCTGCTCGGCTCGCGCCGGGACAGGTCGATGCCGAGCTCCTCCGCAGCGCGGAAGACATCCTCGTCGGTGTCGCGCATCTCGATGGACATGCCGTCCGAGGACAGCACCTCCACGTTGAGGCACAGGGACTGCATTTCCTTGATGAGCACCTTGAAGGACTCGGGAATGCCGGGCTCGGGGATGTTCTCGCCCTTGACGATGGCCTCGTAGACCTTCACGCGGCCGGTGACGTCGTCGGACTTGATGGTCAGCAGCTCCTGGAGGGCGTACGCGGCGCCGTATGCCTCCAGCGCCCACACCTCCATCTCACCGAAGCGCTGGCCACCGAACTGAGCCTTACCACCCAGCGGCTGCTGGGTGATCATCGAGTACGGACCGGTCGAGCGGGCGTGCAGCTTGTCGTCGACCAGGTGGTGCAGCTTCAGGATGTACATGTAGCCGACCGAGATCGGGTCCGGGAACGGCTCACCGCTACGGCCGTCGAACAGCCGCGCCTTACCGGTCGGGAGCACCATGCGCTCGCCGTCGCGGTTCGGGATGGTGTGGTTCAGCAGACCCGCGAGCTCGTCCTCACGCGCACCGTCGAACACCGGGGTGGCGACGTTGGTGCCGGGGGCGACCTGGTCGGCACCGATGTTCTGGAGGCGCTGCGCCCACTCGTCGGCGAGACCGGAGACGTCCCAGCCGCGGCTGGCGAGCCAGCCGAGGTGGATCTCCAGGACCTGTCCCGGGTTCATTCGGGACGGCACACCGAGCGGGTTGAGGATGATGTCGACCGGGGTCCCGTCCTCGAGGAACGGCATGTCCTCGATGGGCAGGATCTTGGAGATGACACCCTTGTTGCCGTGTCGGCCGGCGAGCTTGTCACCGTCCGTGATCTTGCGCTTCTGCGCCACGTAGACACGAACCAGCTGGTTCACGCCCGGCGGCAGCTCGTCGCCTTCCTCACGGTCGAAGACGCGGACGCCGATGACCTTGCCGATCTCGCCGTGCGGCACCTTCAGGGAGGTGTCACGGACCTCGCGCGCCTTCTCACCGAAGATCGCGCGGAGCAGGCGCTCCTCGGGGGTCAGCTCGGTCTCACCCTTGGGCGTGACCTTGCCGACGAGGATGTCGCCGGCGACGACCTCGGCACCGATACGGATGATGCCGCGCTCGTCGAGGTCGGCGAGGACCTCCTCGGAGACGTTCGGGATGTCCCGGGTGATCTCCTCGGGGCCGAGCTTGGTGTCACGGGCGTCGACCTCGTGCTCCTCGATGTGGATCGAGGAGAGGACGTCGTCCTGCACGAGGCGCTGCGACAGGATGATCGCGTCCTCGTAGTTGTGACCCTCCCACGGCATGAACGCCACGAGCAGGTTCTTGCCCAGCGCCATCTCGCCGTTCTCGGTGGCCGGACCGTCGGCCAGGACCTGGCCCTCGATGATCCGGTCGCCCTCGTTGACGATGACCTTCTGGTTGACCGAGGTGCCCTGGTTGGAGCGGGCGAACTTGGCCAGGCGGTACGTGATGTACGTGCCGTCGTCGTTGGCCGTGGTGATGTAGTCCGCGGAGACCTCCTGGACCACACCCGCCTTCTCGGCCTTGACCACGTCGCCGGCGTCGACGGCGGAGCGGTACTCCATGCCGGTGCCGACGAGCGGGGACTCGGACTTAATCAGCGGCACGGCCTGACGCATCATGTTCGCGCCCATGAGGGCACGGTTGGCGTCGTCGTGCTCGAGGAACGGGATCATGGCGGTCGCGACCGACACCATCTGGCGCGGCGAGACGTCCATGTAGTCCACGTCGTCACCGGGGACGTAGTCGACCTCGCCGCCACGACGGCGGACCAGGACGCGGTTCTCGGTGAAGCGCAGGTCGTCGTCGAGCGTGGCGTTGGCCTGCGCGATGACGAATCGGTCCTCTTCGTCGGCCGTCAGGTAGTCGACCTCGTCGGTGACGACACCGTCGACGACCTTGCGGTACGGCGTCTCCACGAAACCGAACGCGTTGACGCGGCCGTAGGAGGCGAGCGAACCGATCAGACCGATGTTCGGGCCTTCGGGCGTCTCGATCGGGCACATACGGCCGTAGTGAGACGGGTGCACGTCACGGACCTCGAAGCCGGCCCGCTCACGGGACAGACCACCAGGGCCCAGCGCCGAGAGACGACGCTTGTGCGTCAGACCCGACAGCGGGTTGTTCTGGTCCATGAACTGCGACAGCTGGCTGGTGCCGAAGAACTCCTTGATGGAGGCGACGACCGGCCGGATGTTGATCAGGGTCTGCGGCGTGATCGCCTCGACGTCCTGGGTCGTCATGCGCTCGCGGACGACTCGCTCCATACGCGCCAGACCCGTACGGACCTGGTTCTGGATGAGCTCGCCGACGCTGCGCAGACGACGGTTGCCGAAGTGGTCGATGTCGTCGGTCTCGACGACGATCGACGTGCCGTTGTCCCCGACCGTCTCGGTCTCGCCCGCGTGCAGCTTCACCAGGTACTTGATCGTCGAGATGATGTCCTCGACGGTCAGGACGCCCGCGTCGAGCGGAGCCTCCGCACCCAGCTTCTTGTTGACCTTGTAGCGGCCGACCTTGGCGAGGTCGTAACGCTTCGGGTTGAAGTACAGGTTCTCCAGAAGCGTCTGCGCGGCCTCACGCGTGGGGGGCTCGCCCGGACGCAGCTTGCGGTAGATGTCGAGCAGCGCGTCGTCCTGGCCCTGGGTGTGGTCCTTCTCCAGGGTGGCGCGCATGGACTCGTACTCGCCGAACTCCTCCAGGATCTGCTCGGTCGTCCAACCGAGAGCCTTGAGCAGGACGGTCACGGACTGCTTGCGCTTGCGGTCGATGCGCACACCGACCATGTCGCGCTTGTCGATCTCCATCTCCAGCCAGGCACCCCGGGACGGGATGATCTTGGCGGAGAAGATGTCCTTGTCGGACGTCTTGTCGATCGAGGAGTCGAAGTAGACACCCGGCGAACGGACCAGCTGCGACACCACGACACGCTCGGTGCCGTTGATGACGAAGGTGCCCTTGTGGGTCATGAGCGGGAAGTCGCCCATGAAGACCGTCTGGGACTTGATCTCGCCGGTCTCGTTGTTGGTGAACTCAGCCGTCACGAAGAGCGGGGCCGCGTACGTGAAGTCGCGGTCCTTGCACTCGTCGATGCTGTTCTTCGGCGGCTCGAAACGGTGGTCGCGGAACGTCAGCGACATCGACCCGGAGAAGTCCTCGATCGGGGAGATCTCCTCGAAGATCTCCTCCAGACCGGACTTGGTGGGGACGTCCTGACCGGACTCGAGAGCCTCCTCGACCCGACTCTGCCAGGCGGTGTTCCCGAGCAGCCAGTCAAAGCTCTCGGTCTGCAGCGCGAGCAGGTTCGGAACCTCGAGAGGCTCCTTGATCTTTGCAAAGGAAATGCGCAGCGGGGCGGTGCTGGCGCCGTTGTTCGTATTCGCGGTCGAGGCGTTGCGCGAGGCGGCCAAGAGGGGGTCCTTCCGAGGGCTCGGACTCACTACGCGCGTACCGGTCCCTCTCCGGCGCATGAAGACACAAATCCCAGTTCAGGGAGTTTCGGTCGTCATTGCTGAGGTGAGGGCAGACCCCTGGTGACGGGCAGGGGACAGCTAACAGGCAGCGCAAAGGGTCAGTGTAGCCACTTGGCGCACTGATGTCCAGCCCCGATTTTCTTTGATCCTCGTCACCCTCAACGCCTTCGGCACGCTTGCCCTCAACGCACGTTGATACTGCCCTCTTCGTCGCCGATCCATGCCTCGGATTCGGACCGTTCTGGCGACGCGTCCTGAGAATTGCGCGCTGCGTGCGGTTCGTCAAGGCCTGTCTCGCCCAAACCGGTCGCCACCTGGGGTGCTCGGACGCACGGCGAAGATCACCATACCCCTCAGGTCCTCGGGTACAACTCAGCCGTCACTGGAACCCCGGGAACGCCGAAGAGCGACCACCCGGATGGATGATCGCTCTTCAGCGCTACTGCGTTACAGGCCACTCAGGCCTGCGAAAGGTCTTACTTGACCTCGACGGACGCGCCCGCGGCCTTGAGGGACTCGGCGGCCTTGTCAGCGGCCTCCTTGTTGACCTTCTCGAGGACCGGCTTCGGGGTGCCGTCGACGAGGTCCTTGGCCTCCTTCAGACCCAGGGAGGTCAGCTCACGCACGACCTTGATGACCTGGATCTTCTTCTCGCCGGCGCCGGTGAGGATGACGTCGAACTCGTCCTTCTCCTCGACGGCCTCGGCAGCGCCACCGGCACCACCGGCGGGGGCGGCAACGGCGACGGCCGCGGCGGCGGTGACGTCGAACTTCTCCTCGAACGCCTTCACGAACTCGGAGAGCTGGATGAGGGTCATGCCCTCGAACTCGGCGAGCAGTTCGTCCTGGGTGAGAGCCATGATGGCTTCCTTCCAAATCAATTCGGCTGGTGCCGGATGTACATGTCTGGCGGGCGTACGTTCGGCCCGCTACGACCACTTCCTGCGGCGGAGAGCCTCAGGCGGCGGTCATGATGCGAGCCGAGTTACTCGGCACCGCCCTGCTCGTCCTGCTTGGCACGAAGCGCGTCCACGGTGCGGACGAGCTTCGACGGGAGCGCCTGGAAGACCTGAGCAGCCTGAGTCTGCTTGCCCTTCAGAGCGCCCGCCAGCTTGGCGAGCAGAACCTCGCGGGACTCGAGGTCCGCGAGCTTCTTGATCTCGTCGGCGGACAGCGCCTTGCCGTCAAGGACACCGCCCTTGATGACGAGGTTCGGGTTGTCCTTGGCGAAGTCACGAAGACCCTTCGCCGACGTCACCGGGTCACCGGTGATGAAGGCGACCGCCGTCGGACCGTTGAACAGGTCGTCGAGCGTGTCGATCCCGGCCTCGTTGGCCGCGATCTTGGTCAGCGTGTTCTTCACCACGGCGTACTGGGCGTCGTCACCGAGCGAACGGCGCAGCGTCTTGAGCTGCGCCACGGTGAGACCCCGGTACTCGGTCAGCACAGCAGCGTTCGAGCTGCGGAACTGGTCCGCGAGCTCGGCTACCGCGGCAGCCTTGTCGGGCCTTGCCATAAGCGTGGCCTCCTTCCGGGTGATGAGGACCGCTCAGAAGGAGCTGCGAAAAACGAAACGCCCCGGCGCAGGCGCACGGGGCGTAGCTCAACCGTCAGGGACGAATCCAGAACGGGAGCAACTTCCACAGTCACCTACGCGGGTCGTCCGCGGTAATCAGCGGATCCTTCGGCCACCGCGCCCTCTCACGAGCACACGGCAACGACCAGCGGTCTTTGGCTTCTGAAGGAGAGTACGTGACCGGATCGCCGCGAGGCAAATCCGGTCGTACGGTGCTCAGCCGCTCTGGGCTTCCTTCAGCATCTCGGCGAGGTCGGCGGTGTCCTTGGCGGGCGGCGCCGTGACCGTGACCGGCTTGTTGATGTCGAGGAAGGTGATGGTCAGATCGAGCGTGCCCTTGTCGGCGGCGCCCTTCATGCGGAACTGCTTGGTGTGGTCCTCACCGTCGATCCACATGTCCATCGTGAGCTTGTCGACGCCCATCTTCTCGTACTGCTGGACGCTCTTCTCGCGCTTCTCGCGGGTCGCCTTGTCCTCGTCCTTGAAGGAGTCGCGGAGCGCGTCGAGAGTGAGGGTGCCGGTGTAGTGCGTGGTCTCGACCCCGTCGACCTTCTCGGTGCCGACCTTCTTCACGTCCTTGGCGCCGGTCATGAAGGTGGACTCGGCGGCCGGGTTCTGCTCGGCCTGTCCGGCGCCGGCGGCGCCCCCGCCGAGCTGCTCGTCGCTCAGCGCGGACATGTCGAACTTCATCCAGGTCTTGCCGTCCATCTCCTTGGCCAGCTCGGGGTTGCCCCCGATGTACATGGCCTTGTCGACGAGCCGGATCTCCGCGGAGCCGTCCTTGCCCTGGTCCAGCGCCGTCATCTTCATGCTCATGGCGATGCTGGGCTTGATCCGCATCGAGGCCTCGGCCTTGATGCGCCCCTGCTCCGGGTACTCACCGGTCATCCGGTAGCGCAGGGAGGAGATGTCGTCCGAGTTCTTCGCCGCCTTGGCCACCGCGGCGGCCGGCGTCATCTTCGGCGACTCCTCGGACTCCCCCTTGGAACAGCTCACCGCGCCGGCGGCGAGGGCCACGGCGGCCAGACCCACGCCGACCGTCCTACAGCGCGCGGAACGTCGTACGGAAAACCCCATCGATTCCCCCCAAGGAACGCGAGAAGTGCGACGACCATGGAGAACACATGGTCGATTCACAGCAGGATCGCGAGCCTAACCGATGGGGCGTAAGCGGTCTTGTGAATTCCGTGTGGCTCAGGAGGTGGTGCCGGCGACGGTGCCGCCCTGCTTCTCCAGGAGCGCCTTGAAGTCCTCCGTGTCGCTCGCCGGCGGCTTCTCGGCGGAGACCTTCACCCCGTAGTCGCTGTAGTAGGCGGTCTGGGTCAGCTCTCCGGTGGCCATCTGGCCCTTCTCCACCTTCTTGACCAGGAGGTCCTGGTCGTCGACCCAGATGTCGACGGTCTCGGTGGTGACCCCGGCCTGTTCGAGCTGCTTCTTCAGGTCGGCGAGCTGGCTGCCGCTGAGGCTGGAGTTCTTGCCGGCGAGGTCGGCGACGTCGACGGTGCCCGAGTAGTGCGTGGTGTCCTTGCCGCGGACCTTCTCCTCGCCGACCTTCTTCACGTCCCCGGAGGCCAGCAGGAGCTTCACCGACTGGTTGGGGGTGGTGTTCTGCATCTGGTCCTTGAGGTACGCGCCGGAGCCGCCCGCGAGGTCCGCGAGGTCGTCGTAGTCGTACCTGATCCAGTGCTTGCCGCCGGCCTGCTCGGCGAAGGCGTCGCCCATCTTCGCGTAGTAGGCGTCGGGGAGGTACCGGGCCTCCATCTTGGTGGTGCCCAGCTGGCGCATGGTGTCGGCCATGGAGCCGCCGGTGTACTCGATGGTGAGGGTGCCGGAGATGCCGTCGGCCCAGCCGAGGGCACCGTCGGCGGTCATGGACATCATCGAGCCCATGACGGTCGTGGACTCGACCTTTGCGGAGTCGGCGGCGTCGGTGGACTTCTCGGCCGAGCGCAGCGCGGCTATCGGGCTGACCTTGGTGACGCCCTTGCCGCTCCCCGAGGCCTGGTCGTCCTTGTCGGAGCCCCCCGAGCCCCCGTCCGAGGAACAGGCCGCCAGGCCCGTCAGCGCGGTCGTCGCGGCGATCGCGAGAGCCATCCGGCGCACACTCGTGCTCTTCATTCGTCCCACCCCTATGTGATTCCTGTCCCGCACGTTAGCGCGAGGCACTGACACACGTACCCGGAAAAAGGGACGGGCCCCGCACCTCGAAAGGTTGCGGGGCCCGTGACCTGACTTCGGTGAGCCTCAGGCTCAGACCGCGGCCGGGTCCTCCTCTACGAGGAGGTTGCGGGTGCGGTTCGGGTCGAGCGGAATGCCGGGGCCGATCGTGGTGCTGATCGCGGCCTTCTTGATGTAGCGACCCTTGGCGGCGGACGGCTTCAGACGGAGGATCTCCTCCAGCGCGGCGCCGTAGTTCTCCACCAGCTTGGCGTCGTCGAAGGACGTCTTGCCGATGATGAAGTGCAGGTTCGAGTGCTTGTCGACGCGGAACTCGATCTTGCCGCCCTTGATGTCGTTGACAGCCTTGGCGACGTCCGGGGTCACGGTGCCGGTCTTGGGGTTCGGCATGAGACCACGGGGGCCGAGGACGCGGCCGAGACGGCCGACCTTGCCCATGAGGTCCGGGGTGGCGACGACGGCGTCGAAGTCCAGGCGGCCCTTCGAAACCTCGTCGATGAGCTCGTCGGCGCCGACGATGTCGGCACCCGCGGCACGCGCGGCCTCGGCACGGTCGCCGGTCGCGAAGACCAGGACCCGGGCGGTCTTACCGGTGCCGTGCGGAAGGTTCACGGTGCCACGGACCATCTGGTCGGCCTTGCGCGGGTCGACACCCAGACGGAAGGCGACCTCGACGGTGCCGTCGAACTTGGTCGTGGAGGTCTCCTTGGCGAGACGGACGGCCTCGAGCGGGGCGTAGAGCTTGTCCCGGTCGACCTTGGCGTCCGCAGCGCGGAGAGACTTGCTGCGCTTGCTCACTACTTCTCCTGTGTATGTCTGAGGAGTCGTGGTCCGGGCCGAGCAGGCCCTACCACTTCTGCTACGTGCGGGAGTTGGGCTCAGCCCTCGACCGTGATGCCCATGGAACGGGCGGTGCCGGCGATGATCTTCGACGCGGCGTCCAGGTCGTTGGCGTTGAGGTCGGGGAGCTTGGTCGTGGCGATCTCACGGACCTGCGCCTCGGTGATCTTGGCGACCTTGGTCTTGTGCGGCTCGCCGGAGCCCTTCTCCACACCCGCTGCCTTGAGGATCATCTTGGCGGCCGGCGGCGTCTTGGTGACGAAGGTGAAGGAGCGGTCCTCGTAGACCGTGATCTCCACCGGGATCACCCAGCCACGCTGCGACTCGGTCGCGGCGTTGTACGCCTTGCAGAACTCCATGATGTTGACGCCGTGCTGGCCCAGCGCGGGGCCGACCGGCGGAGCCGGGTTGGCCGCACCGGCGTTGATCTGGAGCTTGATGAGCCCCGTGACCTTCTTCTTCTTGGGAGGCATGCTCTCTCCGGGTCCTTACTGAGAGTTGGTTACCACCTGCGTCATTCGGATGAATCATCAGGCAGATGGCATACCGCACAACGATAGCCGCTCTTCCCTCAGGACATGAAATCGGCAGCTCAGGACGGCGATGGTGCCGGTGACGACCATGGCGAGAAGGGCGGCCGACCTCGCAGTACGGCGACCAGCGTGCCCAGCGCGAAGATCAGCAGGATCACGACGGGCAGCGTGAGCGCGGCGGTGATGGCGCCGACGTATCCGTACCCGCCGTCCTCGGCGGCCCGGGTCGGGTCGGAGGGCAGATACCGGACGACGATCGGCCTGCCGTCCCGCGCGACCTTGTTCTCCCGGGTCTCGGTGAGGGCCGGGAGATCGGCCTCCACCCGCTTGCCGTCGACCACGAGCTCGACCCAGCAGCGGTGCCGCCAGCAGTTGGCGCCGTCGGCGTGGAAGGTCCCCACGGCGCGGACCCCGCCCTGCACCTCGGCCACCCGCTGCCACTGGGTGACGCCCACGAAGACCGGGGCGGCGGCGAAGACAGCCGCCAGCACGAAGAAGAGGAGGGGCACACGGAAACGCCGAAGGCGCCCCTGGCCGGAATCCGCCGGCGGGGCGCCCTCACTGCGTATGTCGGCCGACAAAGGGCCTGACTCAGTTCTTCTGGATCTGGTCGAAGGACAGCTCGACCGGGGTCTCGCGGCCGAAGATCTCGACGAGGCCCTTGACCTTCTTCGAATCGGCGTTGATCTCGTTGATCGTGGCCTGGAGGGTGGCGAAGGGGCCATCGGTGACGGTGACCGAGTCGCCGACCTCGAAGTCCAGGACCTGGACCTCGACCTTGCGGGCCGGAGCCGGCTTGCCCTCGGCCTCGGCGGCCTCGCGGGCGGCCTTCTCCTCGGCCTCCGGGGCGAGCATCTTGACGATCTCGTCCAGGGTCAGCGGGTACGGGTCGTAGGCGTTGCCCACGAAGCCGGTGACGCCGGGCGTGTTGCGGACGACACCCCAGGACTCGTTCGTCAGGTCCATGCGCACCAGCACGTAGCCGGGGAGCTTGTTCTGACGGATCGTCTTGCGGTCGCCGTTCTTGATCTGGACGACCTCTTCCTGCGGCACCTCGGCCTGGAAGATGTAGTCCTCGACGTTCAGCGAGACGGCGCGCTGCTCGAGGTTGGTCTTCACGCGGTTCTCGTAACCGGCGTAGGTGTGGATGACGTACCACTCGCCGGGGAGGGTGCGCAGTTCCTCGCGCAGGGCGACGACGGGGTCGACCGGCTCGGCCGGCTCCTCCTCGACAGCCTCTTCGTCTTCTTCGACGGCCTCTTCGACAGCCTCGACGTCGCCGCCGGACTCGTCCTCGGCGTCTTCGTCCTCGACGTGGAGGGCGGCTTCCTCGGCGGGGTCGCCCGCCTCTTCATCGGCAGCCTCGACCTCGTCCAGGTCCTCGTCCGCGCCCTCGACGATGTCGAGCTCGTCTTCCACGGACTCGTCCGGCTCGATGGCGTCGTTCAGGTTCTGGTCAGACACGGTGGCTGCTTCTTCCTGGATACATAGGGGTGGAACATGCGAAAGGGGCGCCGGTAACCACGGCGCCCTTCGCAACATTGCTCAGCCGAAGACGTACTTGGCAGCGTGGTTGAGTCCATAGTCAATCACGGTGACCAGGCCGATCATGACGATCACGAAGACGATCACCACGGTCGTGTAGGTCGTCAGCTGGCTGCGCGTAGGCCAGACGACCTTGCGAAGCTCTGCGACGATCTGCCGGTAGAAGATAGCGAGGCGCTTCAGCGGGCCCTTCTTGGCACGCTTGCCGCCCTTGCGGGCCTTCTTCTTCGACTCCTGCGCCTCGTCCTGGGCATCAGGCGTATCGATGGAGCCCACGGCGTCCGCCATTCGTCCTCACCTGTTCCCGGGTCGTGGCCGTGCCGCGCCCGGTCTGAGCCGCACGGCGGTGCATTGCTGTACGTACATGCGCACACATCCTGGCGAAGGTGTGTGTAGCAGGGCCGGAGGGACTTGAACCCCCAACCGCCGGTTTTGGAGACCGGTGCTCTACCAATTGAGCTACGACCCTTTGTGGTTCTCCCCAAACGTACCGCATCCGCCCGAGTGCTCGGTGTGCACCGGATGAGTGCGGCCGTTGTGAGGCCAACGAGGTGAGAGTGTACGTGCTCCGGAGCCCAGCGTCGAACAGAAAGGGCCTGTGGGGACCGCGACGGCCGAAGATCGTCCCGCCGACGGCCGCCCGGGCGCCGAAGATCACCCAGGCCACCGCGCCAATACCCCGGTGAATCCGGACGGTTGTTCAGTGGTTGTTCAGTCTGTGAAACCCGCGTGCCGGGGGCGTTTCCGGTCTGAAACGATGGGTCCATGAGCGCTGCAACCCCTCCCACCGAGCGCCGGGTCTCCGCCCGAGTCGGCGCGATCTCCGAGTCCGCCACCCTCGCCGTGGATGCCAAGGCCAAGGCCCTGAAGGCCGCCGGGCGCCCGGTGATCGGCTTCGGCGCCGGCGAGCCCGACTTCCCGACGCCGGACTACATCGTCGAGGCCGCCATCGAGGCCTGCAAGAACCCGAAGTACCACCGGTACACGCCGGCCGGCGGTCTCCCCGAGCTGAAGGCCGCGATCGCCGCGAAGACGCTCCGTGACTCCGGTTACGAGGTCGACGCGAGCCAGGTCCTCGTCACCAACGGCGGCAAGCAGGCCATCTACGAGGCCTTCGCCGCGATCCTCGACCCGGGCGACGAGGTCATCGTCCCGGCTCCGTACTGGACGACGTACCCGGAGTCGATCCGTCTCGCCGGCGGTGTCCCGGTGGAGGTCGTGGCCGACGAGACGACCGGCTACCGCGTCTCCGTCGAGCAGCTGGAGGCGGCGCGCACGGAGAACACGAAGGTCCTCCTCTTCGTCTCCCCGTCCAACCCGACCGGCGCCGTCTACACCCGCGCGCAGATCGAGGAGATCGGCCGCTGGGCCGCCGAGAAGGGCCTGTGGGTCCTGACCGACGAGATCTACGAGCACCTGGTCTACGGCGACGCCGAGTTCCACTCGCTGCCGGTGGTGGTGCCCGAGCTCGCCGACAAGACCATCGTCGTCAACGGTGTGGCGAAGACGTACGCCATGACGGGCTGGCGCGTGGGCTGGGTCATCGGTCCGAAGGACGTGGTCAAGGCCGCGACGAACCTCCAGTCGCACGCCACCTCGAACGTCTCCAACGTCGCTCAGGTGGCCGCCCTCGCCGCCGTCTCCGGCGACCTGTCGGCCGTCAAGGAGATGAAGGAGGCCTTCGACCGCCGCCGCAAGACGATCGTCCGGATGCTCAACGAGATCGACGGCGTCCTGTGCCCCGAGCCCGAGGGCGCGTTCTACGCCTACCCCTCGGTCAAGGCCCTGATCGGCAAGGAGATCCGCGGCAAGCGTCCGCAGGACACGGTCGAGCTGGCCGCGCTGATCCTGGAGGAGGCCGAGGTCGCGGTCGTCCCGGGTGAGGCCTTCGGTACGCCGGGCTATCTGCGGCTGTCGTACGCGCTGGGCGACGAGGACCTCGTCGAGGGTGTCAGCCGCATCCAGAAGCTGCTGGCGGAGGCGCGGGACTGACGTTCCGGTCCGTCGGAAGGGGCTCGCCTTGTCGAAGGCGGGCCCCTTTCTTTGCGCGACTCTTCGCGCGACCGTTTGTGCGAGCAAGACCACGTTCGGGGAAAGCGCTACCGGGACGACGGGGGCGTACGGCAGGATCGGCGAATGGAGCGTGTACGTGATGTCTCTGAGCTGCCGAAAGCCCATCTGCACCTGCACTTCACCGGGTCCATGCGGCCCGGGACGGTTCTGGAACTGGCCGACAAGTACGGGGTACGACTGCCCGACGCGCTGACGGAGGCGCTGACCAGCGGGGAGCCGCCGCGGCTGCGGGCCACGGACGAGCGGGGCTGGTTCCGGTTCCAGCGGCTCTACGACGCCGCGCGTTCGTGCCTCAGGCGGCCCGAGGACATCCAGCGGCTGGTGCGGGAGGCGGCCGAGGAGGACGTCCGGGACGGCTCGGGGTGGCTGGAGATCCAGGTCGACCCGACGTCGTACGCGCCACGCCTCGGCGGGCTGATCCCGGCGCTGGAGGTCATCCTCGACGCGGTGGAGACGACCTCGCGGGAGACCGGGCTCGGGATGCGGGTGCTGGTGGCGGCGAACCGGATGAAGCACCCGCTGGACGCGCGGACGCTGGCGCGCCTCGCGGTGCGGTACGCGGACCGGGGCGTCGTCGGCTTCGGGCTCTCGAATGACGAACGGCGCGGCATGGCGCGGGACTTCGACCGGGCCTTCGCCATCGCGCGCGACGCCGGGCTGCTGTCGGCCCCGCACGGCGGGGAGCTGGCGGGACCGTCCTCGGTGCGGGACTGTCTGGACGACCTCGACGCACACCGGATCGGGCACGGGGTGCGCGCCGCGGAGGACCCGCGGCTGCTGAAGCGGCTGGCCGACCGAGGGGTGACCTGCGAGGTCTGTCCGGCCTCGAACGTGGCGCTCGGCGTGTACGAGAAGCCGGAGGACGTGCCGCTGCGCACCCTGTTCGAGGCGGGCGTGCCGATGGCGCTCGGCGCCGACGACCCGCTGCTGTTCGGCTCCCGGCTCGCGGCACAGTACGAGATCGCCCGGCGGCATCACGGTTTCACGGACCGGGAGCTGGCGGAGCTGGCCCGGCAGTCGGTACGGGGTTCGGCGGCGCCGGAGGACGTGAAGGCGAAGCTGCTGGCGGGGGTCGACGACTGGCTCAGCCGACCGGTGTCCTGAGCTCGCGGGGGCTCAGGGGTGTTTTCGGAGCCCCCGGCCTCTTGAAGTGGGCATAGGGCGGATACGGCTTGAAGCAGATGTCCACCTCCAGCGGGTGCCCGCCGGTCCCGGGCGGCTCGGCGAGCGTGAAGGCCGTCATGAACGCCATGTGCCCCTTGACGACGTGCTTCTGAAGCGGTCCCCAACCGGCCGCGTAGGCGAACGCGGTGGCCATCTCGACGAAGAGGTCCCTGGTGCCGAAGAGGAAGAGCGTCCGCGCGTGGGTGGCGTGCCGCAGCTCGTCCCGGGCGTCCGCGTGGGACCGGCGGGTGCGCCAGGACTCCATGTCCCGCGCGGTGCGGGCCTCGTCGGTGCGTACGGTCAGCGGGGTGCCCCGGGTGAGACGGCGGCGCAGCTCGGGCCACTGGCTCGCGCGCAGGCCGGCGCTGTCGTGGGCCAGGACGAGGTCGACGCGTTCGCCCCATCCCTCGTCGGGCGGGACGCCGCCACGCAGCGGGACGTGGACGATCGTGTGGCGCGAGTAGGCGGCGAAGGAGAACAGGCCTGCCAGTTGGTTCAGCCCGTCGTGGTCGCCGAGCAGCAGGCCGATGGGGTCGGGGGCGGTCAGTGAGGTGTGGCGCAGGGGCCGGCGGGGCTGGACGATCCGGTACTCGTGGGGGCCGGTCCTGGGTCTGAACTGGCGCAGCCTCAGCCGCATACGCGTTCCATCATGGCCTCAGCGTCTTCCTTCATGGCCTCAGGGTTGCGGGCTGCCGGGTTCCTCCGCAACGGAGATTCCGCCGAGGAGGGTTCTGGCGAGGCGGGTCGCGAACTCGTCGACGGGCGGCCTGGCGCCGGTCTCGGTGGCGTCGTAGGCGAAGGCCCGCTGGGCGCAGGCGCCGAGGAGCAGGGAGGCGGCGGCGAAGGTGTCGGCGTCGGGGCGGACCCGGCCCGCCGTCTGTTCGGCGCGGAGGTAGGTCTCCAGGTTCTCGATCGGCCTGTGGGGACCCGCGCCGATCGTCCGCAGGGCGTCGTCGTGCCGCCGCTTGAGCTGGGTCTCGGCGTACAGGGAGGCGGCGATCGGGAAGCTCTGCTCGTAGAAGAGGGAGGCTTGGCGGGCGATCTCGGTGAGGTTGCCCTCCAGGGTGCCTCTGCCGGGCTCCGCGGCGAGGCTGTTGAGCAGCGGGGTGAGCTGCGGCAGTCGCTCGGAGAGGACCTGGACGAACAGGTCTTCCTTGCTGTCGAAGTACTTGTAGAGGGCCGCCTCGGAGCAGTCGGCCGCCCTGGCGATCTCCTTGGTGGTGGCGCGGGCCAGCCCGACGGTGAGCATCAGCTCGTGGGCGGCGTCGAGGATGCGGAGGCGGGCGGGCCTGTTCTCCATGGGGGTGTCCAAGCCTTCTTTCATCTTTTCCGTACGGCCTTGACGGGTGGGTGAGTGCTTACCCACTCTAGAAGGAGCCAAAGGTGAGTGAATACTCACCCACCTGTTCTCACGAACGCATGGGGGTCCCATGAAACTCACCGTTTTCGGCGCCACCGGAGGCATCGGCAAGGAGATCGTCAGGCAGGCCCTCGGCTCGGGTCACGAGGTCACGGCCGTCGTCCGCGATCCGGCGCGGCTGAACGTCACCGGCGAAGGCCTGGAGGTGTTCCGCGCGGACCTGACGGATCCGGAGGCGGTACGGTCCGCCGTCGCCGGCCGGGACGCGGTGCTGTCCGGCCTCGGCGCGCGCAGCACCAAGGACGCGGGGATCGCCACCCGCCTCACCCGCACGGTCCTGGCGGCCATGGAGGCGGAGGACGTACGGCGGCTGCTGGTGGTCAGCGCCGCGCCTGTCGGACCCGCGCCCGAGCACGACGGTCTCCTGGACCGGGGGATGCGGGGCCTGGTCTCGGCGCTCCTCAAGAACGTCTACGCCGACCTGCGCGAGATGGAGACCGAGCTGGCGCGCAGCAGTACGGACTGGACGTCGGTACGGCCGCCGCGGCTGCAGAACAAGCCGGTGAGCGGGGTCTATCGGACAGTGGTCGGGGGCTTCCCGGCGAAGGGGCGGTTCGCGGGGCGGGCGGATGTGGCCCACGCGATGCTGTCGATGATCGACGATGCGGGGACGGTGAAGCAGGGGGTGGGCGTGGCGTACTGAGCTGGTGAGCTGGTGAGCCCTACAGGCTGACGCCGACCGTCACCGGCTCGTTGACCAGGGTGACGCCGAAGGTGCTGCGCACACCGGCGACCACCTCGCGGGCGAGGGCGAGGAGGTCCTCCGTGGTCGCCTCGCCGCGGTTGGTGAGGGCGAGGGTGTGCTTGGTGGAGATGCGGGCGGGGCCGGTGCCGTAGCCCTTGGTGAAGCCGGCCTTGTCGATCAGCCAGGCCGCGGAGGTCTTGGTGTGGCCGGGGCCGGCGGGGTAGGCGGGCGGTTCGGCGTCGGGGCCGAGGTGCTGCTTCACGCGCGCGTGGAAGGCGGCGAAGTCGGCGTCCGTGAGGATCGGGTTGGTGAAGAAGGAGCCGGCCGACCAGGTGTCGTGGTCGTCGGGGTCCAGGACCATGCCCTTGCCCGCGCGCAACTTCAGTACGGTCGCGCGGGCGTCGGCGAGGGGGACGCGGTCGCCGGGTTCGACGCCGAGGGCGCGGGCGGTCTCGGCGTACTTGAGGGGGGCGGAGAGGCCGCCGGCGTCCTCGAGCTCGAAGCGGACGCGGAGGACGACGTACCGGTCGGGGTCGGCCTTGAAGCGGCTGTGCCGGTACGAGAAGGCGCAGTCGGCGTTGGTGAGGGTGACGGTGTCGCGGGTGACGCGGTCGTAGGCGATCACCTGGGTGATCGTGGCGGAGACCTCTTGGCCGTAGGCGCCCACGTTCTGGATGGGGGTGGCCCCGGCGGAGCCGGGAATGCCGGCGAGGCACTCGATACCGGCGAGCCCGGCGTCGACGGTGCGGGCGACGGCGTCGGTCCAGACCTCACCGGCGGCGAGTTCCAGGCGGGTGCCGTCGAGTTCGATGCCCTTGGTGGCGATGAGCAGGGCGGTCCCGTCGAAGCCCTTGTCGCCGATGACGAGGTTCGATCCGCCGCCGATGAGCAGGAGGGGCGTACCGGTGTCGTCGGCCTCGCGGACGGCTGCGATCACCTCGGCGTCGGTGGTGGCGGTGACCAGCCGGGTGGCGGGGCCGCCGAGACGGAAGGTGGTGAGCGGGGCGAGGGGGGCGTCGTGTCGTTCCTGCACGGGTCAAGGGTACGTGGGCGCTACCGCTGGGCCGCGCGGTGCGGGTTGGGTGTGGGTCGGGGCCGCGCCGGTCACCTATAAAGGGTCGCCCGTGCTGACGCGCCAACCGCTGGGCCCGGCAACGCCCTGAGGGGCGCGGGGAACTGCGCGACCAGCCACGACGCACCCGCACCCGCCCACCCAGCCTGTCTGGCGTTCGGGGGTCCAGGGGGCGGCGCCCCCTGGCGGGGTCGAAAAGGCAGCGCCCCTGGGGATGGGAACGGGTAAGGGCGGCGGGGGCGAAAACCGCTCGGCCCGCACCAACCCCGGGCGCCGAGCATGCGAACGGCCCCGCCCCCCATCAGAGGGGCGGAGCCGCCGGCCCACACTCAGGCCGCGACCGTCTCGCGCACCGACGTCGCGTCCTCCACCGTCACGTCCCGTCCGGCCCGCCCCCGCGGAATCAGCAGCGCCGCAACACCCGCCAGCGCCACAACCGCCGCCCCGGTCACCAGCGCGGGCCGCAGCCCCTCGACGAACGTCTGCCCGGTCTCGTATCCCCCCTGCGCGGAGAAGATCGACCCCATGATCGCGATCCCCAGCGCGCCGCCCACCTCACGCAGCGCGTTGTTCGCTCCGGAAGCGATCCCCTGCTCCGATTGCCGCACGCTGGACATGACCAGGTTGGAGGCGGGGGCGAAGAACAGCCCCATGCCGATTCCGCTGATGATCAGACCGGGCAGCTGGATGCTGTACGACGCGTCGACGGTGATGACCGACGCCAGGTACGCGAGCCCCGCCGCCTGGAAGAAGAGGCCGGTGGCGACCACGGGGCGGCCGCCGATCCGGTCCGAGAGGATGCCGGCGATCGGCGCGACGAGCATCGGCATGCCCGTCCACGGCAGCATCCGCAGCCCCGCCTCGGTCGGCGAGTATCCGAGCACCCCCTGCATGTACTGGCTGAGCAGGAAGATCGACCCGAACATGCCCAGGAACATCAGCAGGCTGGCCGCGTTGATGCCGGAGAAGGCCCGCGAGCGGAACAGCCGCATCGGCAGCATGGGGTTCTTGGCGCGGGTGCTGTAGATCACGAAGCCGGCGAGGAGCGCGGCCCCCGCGAACAGCGCGGTGAGGACCAGGCCGTCCGTCCAGCCGTCCGCCGGGCCGCGGACCAGGCCGTAGACGATCCCGAAGAGGCCGCCGCTGGCGAGCAGCGTGCCGGGGATGTCGAGCGGGGCACCGGTGCCGTGGGACTCGGCGAGGCGGAGTCGGGCCAGGGGCAGCAGGGCGACGCCCAGCGGAACGTTCAGCCAGAAGATCCACTGCCAGGAGATGTGCTCGGTCAGGCTCCCGCCGATCAGCGGTCCGGAGGCCACGGCGAGTCCGTTCACCGCGCCCCAGATGCCGTACGCCATCCCGCGCTTGGCGGCGGGCACGGCTGCGGTGAGCAGGGTGAGCGTCAGCGGCATCATGATCGCCGCCCCTACGCCCTGGACCGCGCGGGCCGCGATGAGGCTGTCGATGCCGGGCGCGAGGGCCGCTCCCGCGGAGGCGGCGGTGAAGATCGTCAGGCCGGTCAGGAAGAGCCGTCGGCGGCCGAAGCGGTCGCCGAGCGCCGCGCCGAACATGAGGAGGACGGCGAAGGTGAGGGTGTAGGCGCTCACCGTCCATTCCAGGTCGTGCAGCCCGCCCCCGAGGTCCTCGCGGATGGAGGGCAGGGCGGTGGTGACGACGAGGTTGTCGAGGGCCGCCATGAACCCGGCGACGCTGGTGATGACGAGGGCCCAGACCACTCCCCCGGGTGACGTCTTCTGTGCGACTTGCTGTGACATTGCTCCCCCAGAGCTCCCAGATAGTTATCGATTACTAACTTTCACGCCCATGAAAAGGCGCCGATGACGCCTCGTGGCTCACTTGTGCAGCCGACCCGTGGCCCGCGCCGACGGGTACAGCCCTTCCCACACCCGGTGCTCGGGCGGAAACCCCATCGCGACCAGGCAGTTGATGAGCATCCCGTACGCCAGGAAGTTCGTCGTCTCGCCCGCGTCGGCGCCCAGCGGCAGATGGACCGTGTCCCACAGCCGCATCCAGCCCTCCCGGACCGCCGCGCCGAACTCGTGGTCGCCCTCCTCCTCGGCGGCACCCACGGCGACGTACATCTGCATCTGCATCAGCAGCTGTTCCGGATGCTCCGCGATGACCTTGGTGTACGCGTTCGCCATGGCATGCAGGGCCTCTTCGCCCTGGAGCCCCTTGGCGGCCTCGTCGAAGGTGCGGATGGTTTCCTCCACGCACCGCCCCGCCGCCGCCAGGAAGATCGCTTTCTTGCCGGGAAAGAGCCGGAAGAGATACGGCTGCGAGACCCCGACCCGCTTGGCGATCGCCTCGGTCGACGTGCCGTGGTAACCGCCGCGGGCGAACTCGATCGTCGCCGCGCGGATCACGCTCTCGCGCCTCTCCTCTGCGCTCATCCTGACCATGTTCAGTAAGTTAGTACTTAATCACTAACTACGTCAAGAGGGTGCGCGACGGAGAAAGAGGTAAGGGGCGCCCCGCCATGGAGGGCGCCCCTTACTCGGCATGCTGTCCGTCAGGCCAGCCGTACGACCGCCCGGGACATCCCCAGCACCTTCTGCCCGGCGCTGGTCGCGGTCAGGTCCACGCGGACCGTGTTGTCGTCGAGCTTGGCCGCGACCTTGCCGCTGACCTCGATCACGGCCCCCTGGTCGTCGTTCGGGACGACTACGGGCTTGGTGAAGCGGACGCCGTACTCGGCGACGGCCCCCGGGTCGCCGACCCAGTCCGTCACCACGCGGATCGCCTCGGCCATGGTGAACATGCCGTGCGCGATGACGTCCGGCAGCCCGACCTCCTTGGCGAACTTCTCGTTCCAGTGGATCGGGTTGAAGTCCCCCGAGGCGCCCGCGTACTGGACGAGGGTGGCGCGGGTCACGGGAAAGGTCTGGGCGGGCAGCTCGGTGCCGACCTCGACGTCGTCGTATGCGATCTTCGCCGTCATCGTCTTCCTCACGCCTCCTCGGCCGCGCGCGCGACGAGCTTGGTCCAGGCGGTCACCACGTGCTCGCCGGCCTCGTCGTGGACCTCGCCGCGGATGTCCAGGATGTCGTTGCCCGCCATTGACTTGATCGCCTCGATGGTGGAGGTGACCGTCAGCCGGTCGCCCGCGCGGACCGGGCGGGTGTAGGCGAACTTCTGGTCGCCGTGCACCACGCGGCTGTAGTCCAGGCCCAGTTGCGGGTCGGCGATGACCTGGCCCGCGGCCCGGAAGGTGATGGAGAACACGAAGGTCGGCGGGGCGATCACATCGGGGTGACCGAGCGCCTTGGCGGCGTCCGGGTCGGTGTACGCCGGGTTGGCGTCCCCCACGGCCTCCGCGAACTCACGGATCTTCTCCCGGCCCACCTCATAGGGGTCGGTGGGCGGGTAGGTCCGCCCCACGAAGGACTGGTCGAGCGCCATGGACTCGGCACCTCCTGATCGCTGGGTACTGGCTACTGGGTTCGGGATACGGGCCGTATCGGCAGCACTGGGGTACTGGGGTACTGGCTGGTATCGGCCCATGAACGACGCGAGGCCGCCCCCCTGACTGCTGGGGGCGGCCTCGCGTACGAGCCTGATTTATCGCGTCTCGCGGTGCGCGGTGTGCGCGTTGCAACGCGGGCAGTGCTTCTTCATCTCCAGTCGGTCCGGGTTGTTACGCCGGTTCTTCTTGGTGATGTAGTTCCGCTCCTTGCACTCCACGCAGGCCAGCGTGATCTTCGGGCGGACGTCGGTGGCAGCCACGTGAGTGCTCCTTGACGAACGGATAGGACTGATTTAACGCAAAGAAGAGTAGCCGATCGAAGGACCGACCCCACAATCGGCTACTGTCAGTAGCGGTGACCGGACTTGAACCGGTGACACAGCGATTATGAGCCGCTTGCTCTACCGACTGAGCTACACCGCTGAGATGCGATCCGCCCCCGCCTTGCGACGGGAACTTCACACACCAGAGCCCCAATACGGAATCGAACCGTAGACCTTCTCCTTACCATGGAGACGCTCTGCCGACTGAGCTATTGGGGCGAGCGATGAAGACATTACACGGTCCCCAGCGGTTCACCCAAATCCGTTTCGAGGCCCCGCCCGCGCCCGCTCCGGCGCCCTTCCCACCAGCCTCCGAGGCCCCTCCCGTACGGCGGACCACACCCGGACCACATCAGTACGACTATTGCGCTCCTCCGCGCCGCGAGCGGATCGCCACCCTAGGCTCGACTCACTCTCCGTGATCTTGCGTCCCCGCCACGAGCCTTGACCTTGAGCCCCTGGAGCGCGATGCCCGACAGCCAGCCGCAGCCGCCCCCCTCGTCGTCCTCGTCCGGCGCCTCCGACACCACCTCACTGCTGCTGTGCGGCGCACGGCTGACCGACGGCAGGACCGTGGACGTACGGCTCGGAGGCGGGCGCATCGAGGCGGTGGGCACGGCGGGCAGTCTGGCGACGGACGGCACGCGCGCGTGCGGGACACACGTGGACCTGAGCGGCTATCTGCTCCTCCCGGCCCCCGCCGAGCCGCACGCACACGGCGACACCGCCCTCTCCGCCGACACCGGCGGGCCGGTCTCGTACGACCCCCAGGACGTCCAGCGCCGCGCGACCGAGGCCGCGCTGCTCCAACTCGGGCACGGGGCCACCGCGTTGCGGGCCCATGTGCGGGTGGGCGACGTCCAGGGGCTGGGCGCGCTCGCCGCCGTGCTCCAGGCCCGGCGCTCGCTGCGCGGGCTCACCGAGCTGACGACGGTGGCGATGCCACGGCTGCTGACCGGCGTGGCCGGGGCGGAGGGGCTCGCGATGCTGCGGGACGCGGTGAAGATGGGTGCCTCGGTGGTCGGCGGCTGCCCCGACCTCGACCCGGACCCCACCGGCTATGTCCAGGCGGTCCTGGACGTGGCCTCCGAGCACGGCTGCCCGGTCGACCTCCACACCGACGCCGGCGACCCCGCCCGCCTGTCCCGCCTCGCCGCCATGGCCGGCGGCCTGCGTCCCGGCGTCACCCTGAGCCCCTGCGGCAGCCTGGGCCGCCACCCCTCCGAGATCACCTCCCGCACCGCCGACCAGCTCGCCGCGGCCGGCGTGACGGTCGTATGCCTGCCGCAGGGCGGCTGCGGGGGCGTGGAACGGCGCGGCACGGCTCCCGTACGGCTGCTGCGCGCGGCGGGTGTGCGGGTGGCGGCCGGGAGCGGCGCGCTGCGGGACGTGTCCAACCCGGTGGGCCGCGGGGACCCGTTGGAGGCGGCGTACCTCCTGGCCTCGCGGCACGGCCTGCGTCCCGAGGACGCGTACGACACCGTCAGCACGTCCGCGCGCGCCGCGCTGGGGCTGCCCGAGGTGCGCGTGGAGGCGGGTTTCCCGGCCGAGCTGCTCGCGGTGCGCGGGGAAGGGCTGGCGGGGGCGCTGTCGCTCGCCTACAGCCGCATCGTGGTGCATCGGGGGCGGGTGGTGGCGCGGACGAGCGCGGTACGGGAGTTCTGCGACTCGGCGGCTGCGGTGGAGTTGGGGTTGCCTCGGCAGGGGCGGGTTGAGCCGTCGTAGGGGGTGGTGGGGCGTGGCCGTAGGGATGGGCGATGGGGGTGTGGGTGTGGGCTCGAGTGCGGGTGTGGGCGGCCTCGCTCGGGCAGGAGCGTGGGTGGCGGCGGTCGGGCGCGAGCGTGGGTGGCGGCGGTAGCGGCGGTGGCGGTGGGTGCCGATTTGGCCGGGGCGAGGGGGTGTCGGGTGCCGTCGTAATGGCCGGTGTGGAGGTCAACTCCCCCGGCCGGCGCGGTCGTACGCCTGATACGGCCCCGTGCCGGACACAGCCGTACGGCGAATGTCGGCGTACCGGCGTACGGTCGAAGGCATGCGCATCGTCATCGCTGGTGGTCATGGTCAGATCGCGTTGCGGCTGGAGCGCCTGCTCGCCGCGCGTGGGCACGAGGTCGCGGGCATCATCCGCAAGGCGGAACAGGGTGAGGACCTGCGGGAAGCCGGTGCCGAACCGGTCCTGCTGGATCTGGAGTCCGCCTCCGTCGAGGAGGTCGCGGCGCATCTGCAGGGCGCGGACGCGGCGGTCTTCGCGGCGGGCGCGGGCCCGGGCAGCGGCGTGGCCCGCAAGGACACGGTGGACAAGGGCGCCGCGGTGCTGTTCGCGGACGCTGCGGTCCGGGCTCGCGTACGGCGTCACGTGGTCGTGTCGTCGATGGGCGCCGATCCCGAGCACAAGGGCGACGACGTCTTCGACGTCTATCTGCGGGCCAAGGGCGAGGCGGACCGGTACGTCCGCGGCCTGGACGCCCTGGACTGGACGATCCTGCGCCCCGGCCAGCTGACGAACGACGCCGGCACGGGTCTCGTACGTCTGGAGGTCCACACCGGCCGTGGCCCGATCCCGCGCGACGACGTGGCCGCCGTACTGGCGGAGCTGCTGGAGACGCCGGCGACGGCCGGTCTGACCCTGGAACTGGTCGGCGGGTCGGTGCCGGTTTCGGTGGCGGTGAAGTCGGTCGCCGGGAACTGAGGGCGGGGGGCCTGGGACGGCGGCGCGGGCGGGGTCCGAGGGGGCCTTTGCGGGTGCCGGGCCCGTGGCTAGAACAGCTGCATCTGCCCGGGGAACTCGGGAACTGCGTAGCCGTCCAACGCGGGCTGTGCGGCTCCCAGTTGGGCGGAGCGGCGGGAGCCCGTGCAGGACGTGAGTTCGCCGTTCTCCCGGGCCCCGGGCGGGTCGTGCCGCGCGAAGCGCCCGGCGACCACGGCGATCTCGCGCTGACATTCGGGGCAGTTTCTGCGACGGCTGGACATGGGGTCAGTGTGCCCCGGACGAGCGTTCGCCCCACATCGTGAGGCACATCACCACTCGCTTTCCTCGCGATCCCCAGGCATACGAAGAGACCCCCTCCAGTCTGCGTTTCCGCAGTTCGGAGGGGGTCTTCCCCAGTGTGGCGGCGCCAGGATTCGAACCTGGGAAGGCTGAGCCGGCAGATTTACAGTCTGCTCCCTTTGGCCGCTCGGGCACACCGCCGGGTTTTGCTGCCCTTCGAACCGCTTTTCGGCGGTGCTCCGTGGCAACGACGTAAACAATACCCGATGGAGAGGGGTGCTTCGCCACCCGATTGATCAGCGCTCGGGGGACGCCGGGTGGCTAGGCTTGTCCGGATGCGGCCCGGGAACTGTGCCCGGCTCGGCGGCAGCCCCACGCACGCCGAACGCACCCGGTACGCACCCCGATACGCACCCCGATACAAGGAGCCACAGGACATGGCCGACTCCAGTTTCGACATCGTCTCGAAGGTCGAGCGGCAGGAGGTCGACAACGCCCTCAACCAGACCGGCAAGGAGATCTCCCAGCGCTACGACTTCAAGGGCGTCGGCGCCTCCATCTCGTGGTCCGGCGACAAGATCCTGATGGAGGCGAACTCCGAGGACCGGGTGAAGGCCGTTCTCGACGTCTTCCAGTCCAAGCTGATCAAGCGCGGCATCTCGCTGAAGGCCCTGGACGCCGGCGAGCCGCAGCTGTCCGGCAAGGAGTACAAGATCTTCGCGTCGATCGAGGAGGGCATCTCCCAGGAGAACGCGAAGAAGGTGGCGAAGATCATCCGCGATGAGGGCCCGAAGGGCGTGAAGGCCCAGGTCCAGGGCGACGAGCTGCGCGTCAGTTCCAAGAGCCGCGATGACCTTCAGGCCGTCATCAGCCTGCTCAAGGGCAAGGACTTCGACTTCGCCCTGCAGTTCGTGAACTACCGGTAGTCCACGGCTGATTCACGGCCTGTGCCGTGTCGTACGCCCTGTCGTACGCCCTGTCATGCGAGGAAGGGTGGACACCTGGCCGGTGCCCACCCTTCTCACCTGCTGGCTGCGGTCCGGGGGTGGATCAGTCGCGCGAGTTGCCGAACAGGATGCGGTAGCCGATCAGGAGCACGAGAGAGCCTCCGATCGCCGCGGCCCAGGTCGTGCCGTCGTAGAAGTCCTTCGTGATCGGGTGGTCCAGCCAGCGGGACGAGATCCAGCCGCCGATGAACGCACCCGCGATGCCGATGACGGTCGTGCCGATGAAGCCGCCCGGGTCGCGGCCCGGCAGCAGGAACTTGGCGATGGCTCCGGCCAGAAGCCCCAGGATGATCCAACCGATGATGCTCATGCCCTGAACCTGCCCTTCCGCGCTGCGTCTGCACGGTCCCGGCCCTGTGATCTACGTCCGGTCGGACTGTGCGCCTGGGCGGGTGCGCGGGTGCGTCCCCACTTCGGCGGCAGCGCGAGTTCGTGCCGTGTTGATGAAGAGGACGTCACGGGTGCACCGGTTGGTTGCACTGCTCAGTAGGGTGCGGCGCATGGCACCTTCCCCACCCCTTTCCGGATCGGATTCGGAACTGCGACGCACCCTCGGCGTGGGCGACGCCGTCGTCATCGGGCTGGGTTCGATGATCGGGGCCGGTATCTTCGCCGCGCTCGGCCCCGCGGCGCGCGCGGCCGGTTCCGGACTGCTGATCGGGCTGGCGGTCGCCGCGGTGGTCGCCTACTGCAACGCCACCTCGTCGGCACGGCTGGCCGCGCTGTATCCGGCCTCGGGCGGTACCTATGTGTACGGCAGGGAGCGGCTCGGTCCTTTCTGGGGTTACCTCGCGGGCTGGTCGTTCGTCGTCGGTAAGACGGCCTCCTGTGCGGCGATGGCGCTCACCGTGGGCACGTACGTCTGGCCGGGGCAGGCGCACGCCGTGGCGGTCGCGGCGGTCGTGGCGCTGACCGCGGTGAACTACGGCGGTGTTCAGAAGTCTGCTTTGCTCACGCGGGTGATCGTGGCGGTCGTGCTCGCTGTCCTCGCTTCCGTCGTGGTCGTGTGCCTGGGGTCGGGGGCTTCCGATGCCGGGCGGCTGAGCAGCGGGGCCTCCGGCGGTGCGGGCGGCGTGCTGGAGGCCGCCGGTCTGCTGTTCTTCGCGTTCGCGGGGTACGCGCGTATCGCAACCCTCGGGGAGGAGGTGCGGGATCCCGCGCGCACCATCCCCCGCGCGATCCCGCTGGCTCTCGGGATCGCGCTGGCCGTGTACGCGTGTGTGGCCGTTGCTGTCCTTTCTGTGCTGGGGGCTGAGGGTCTCGGGCAGGCCGGTGCACCGCTGACCGACGCCGTGCGGGCGGCCGGGGTGCCGGGGTTGGTGCCGGTGGTCAGGGTCGGCGCTGCCGTGGCCGCGCTGGGCTCGCTGCTCGCGCTGATCCTGGGTGTCTCACGGACGACGCTGGCCATGGCGCGTGACCGACATCTGCCCGGCGCCCTGGCGGCTGTGCACCCGCGTTTTCAGGTGCCGCATCGGGCGGAGCTGGCCGTGGGCGCGGTGGTCGCGGTGCTGGCCGCCACGGTGGACGTGCGGGGCGCTATCGGGTTCTCCTCCTTCGGGGTGCTGGCGTACTACGCGGTGGCCAACGCCTCGGCCTGGACGCTCGATTCGGCTCCGGCGGCACGGGCGGTGCCGGCGGTGGGGCTTCTCGGGTGCGTGGTACTGGCGTTCGCGTTGCCGGGGGTGTCGGTTGTCGTGGGCGCGGGTGTGCTGGTTGTGGGTGTGGTGGCGTACGGAGTGCGGCGACGGGTGGGCAGGGCATCGCGGTAGGGCGGTGGGGCGGCGAGGACGGCTGGCGCTCCGAAGAGGGTGGCTCTGGACCGGCGTTCAGCGCTTTGGCGGGGTTGACGCCGTGCCGTGGTGCTCGATCTCTGATGAAGTGCGGGCCCACAGGCGGGCGTTGCGCATCCTGGCTGCTGCCCCCTGTGCCCGCATCTGCTCGTGCGCGGTCATGTGTTCATGATGCAGGCGGGCACTGACACTCGGGACGGCCTGTGGATAACCGGCAGGCTGTGGACAAGCGCCGGACCGTGAGCAACGGCCGCAGTGGCCGGGAGTCCTACCAGCCCGACGACGCGAACGGCTTGTCGGTCGAGACGATTTCGCGGCCCAGCGGGAACAGCGACACCGGGATCAGCTTGAAGTTGGCGATGCCGAACGGGATGCCGATGATCGTGACGCACAGCAGGAGTCCGGTGACGATGTGGCCGAGAGCCAGCCACCAGCCCGCCAGGATCAGCCACAGCACGTTGCCGATGCAGGACGGGGCGCCGGCGTCGCGGCGCTCGACCGTCGTGTACCCGAAGGGCCACAGGGCGTAGACGCCGATGCGGAAGGCCGCGATGCCGAACGGGATGCCGATGATCGTGATGCACAGCAGCACGCCGGCTACGAGATAGCCGAGGAACAGCCAGAAGCCGCTCAGGACGAGCCATATGACGTTCAGGATTGTCTTCACTGGTGGCGACCTGCCATCTTCTCGAGGCGGGCAATGCGGTCCGCCATCGGCGGGTGCGTGGAGAACATCTTCGAGAATCCCTGGCCCGGGCGGAAGGGGTTCGCGATCATCATGTGGCTCGCGGTCTCGAGGCGGGGCTCCGGCGGCAACGGCAGCTGCTTGGTGCCGATCTCGAGCTTGCGCAGCGCGCTGGCCAGAGCCAGGGGGTCCCCCGTGAGTTGGGCGCCGGAGGCGTCGGCCTCGTATTCGCGGGAGCGGCTGATGGCCAGTTGGATGAGGCTCGCGGCGAGCGGGCCCAGGATCATGATGAGCAGCATGCCGAAGATGCCGGGGCCGTCGTCGTCGTTGGAACGGCCGACCGGGATCAGCCACGCGAAGTTGACCAGGAACATGATCACGGAGGCGAGGGCTCCGGCGACCGAGGAGATCAGGATGTCGCGGTTGTAGACGTGACTGAGCTCGTGGCCGATGACGCCGCGCAGTTCGCGTTCGTCGAGGATGCGCATGATTCCCTCGGTGCAGCAGACCGCGGCGTTGCGCGGGTTGCGGCCCGTCGCGAACGCGTTCGGCGCCTCCGTCGGGGAGATGTACAGGCGCGGCATGGGCTGGCGGGCCTGCGTGGAGAGCTCCCGGACCATGCGGTACAGCGCGGGGGCCTCGAACTCGCTGACCGGGCGGGCACGCATCGCGCGTAGCGCCAGCTTGTCGCTGTTCCAGTACGCGTACGCGTTGGTCCCCAGGGCGATCAGGACCGCGATCACGAGCCCCATGCGGCCGAAGAAGCTGCCGATGACGATGATGAGTGCGGACAGCCCCCCGAGGAGTACTGCGGTCCTGAGCCCGTTGTGCCGGCGGTGCACGGTACGCCCTCCAAGTCGTGCAGCAGGGGAACCCTTTGCTTGCTGATCTGCGGTCCTTCTGGTGCATGTCCAGTGGACCCTCCCGTTCTGGTCAACGCCAGGCGAGAGCCGCTAGTTCCCTTGTGCGTGCGGGGCGGGGTGTGAGCCGTCCGGGTGAGGAGCCGGAAGCGGCCTGGTCGTGCGGTGGTGGGTGCTCTCAGAAGAGTCCGGTGTCGGCGAAGCGCAGGACGAGTTGGGGAGCGCCCGACAGGGCGATGCCGAGGACGCCGGTGAGGGCGAGTGCGGCGGTGAGGGGCGCGGGGACCCGGTGGCGTACGGCTTCGCCCTCGGGCGTGCGGAACAGCAGCGCCGTCCACTGGAGGTAGTAGTACAGCGCGATCACGACGTTGGCGGCCATGACGACCGCGAGCCAGCCGAGGCCGGCGTCGACGGCGGCGGAGAAGACGGTGACCTTGGCGAAGAGGCCGATGATGCCCGGCGGGAGTCCGGCGAGGCACAGCAGGAAGAACGCCAGGAGGAGCGCGGCGAGGGGGTTGGTGGCGTAGAGGCCCCGGTAGTCGCTGACGCGGTTGCGGGACTTCGTACGGCCCACCAGTGCGGCCACCGCGAAGGCGCCGAGGTTCACGGCGGCGTACATGAGGGCGTAGGCGACGGTGGAGCCGATGGAGTGCTCGGCGTCGTCGGAGTAGGCGGCCGCGGCGATCGGCACCAGGAGGTAGCCGGCCTGGCCGACGGAGGACCAGGCGAGGAGGCGTACGGCGCTGTACGCGCGCGTGGCCTGCTGTCGGAGGGCGCCGACGTTGCCGACGGTCATGGTGAGGGCGGCCAGTGCGGCCAGTGCCGGGCCCCAGACGTCGGCGTACGAGGGCAGGGCGACGACCGTGAGGAGGATCAGGCCGGAGAAGCCGACCGCCTTGCCGACGACGGACAAGTAGGCGGCGATCGGAAGCGGGGCTCCTACGTAGGTGTCCGGAACCCAGAAGTGGAAGGGCACGGCGGCCGTCTTGAAGGCGAAGCCGATGAGGGTGAGGACGACGCCGGTCTGGGTGAGGGTGTGGAGCTGGCCGTCGACGTGCTGGATGCGGTCGGCGATCTGGGTGAGGTAGAGGGTGCCCGTGGAGGCGTACACGAAGCTGATGCCCATGAGGCTGACCGCGGTGGCGGTGACCGAGGACAGGAAGAACTTCAGGGCCGCTTCCGAGGACTTGCGGTCACCTTGACGCAGGCCCACGAGGGCGAACGCCGGCAAGGAGGCGACTTCCAGGGCGACGATCAGGGTGGCCAGGTCGCGGGATGCGGGCAGGAGGGCGGCACCTGCGGCGGAGGAGAGCAGGAGGAACCAGTACTCCCCTTCGGGGAGTCCCTTGTCGGCGTCCTTGAGGGCCGTGACCGACAGGAGGGCCGCCAGCAGCGCTCCGCCGAGCACCAGGAGCTGGAGGACGAGGGTGAAGCGGTCCGCGGTGTAGCTGCAGACGTCGGCTTCGCCGGACAGGCAGAAGGTGGCGCGGTCGCCGTCCAGGAGGGGCAGCAGCATGAGCGCGGCGGCGGCCAGGCCCGCGACGGACAGCCAGCCGAGCAGTGCCTTCTTCGCGTCACCGACGAAGAGGTCCGCCACAAGGACGACGAGGCCGACGACCGCCGTGATGGTGGGCGGTGCGATGGCGAGCCAGTCGACCGACTGGACGAGGTTCGCGGCCAGGGAGCTCATCGGGTGCCTCCTGCGAGGAGCTGCTGCACGGCCGGGTCGGTCAGGCCCAGGAGGGCCTTGGGCCACAGGCCGGCGACGACTGTGAGGGCGACGAGCGGCGTCCAGGCCGCGAACTCGTATGCGTGGACGTCGGCGAGCTTCGGCGCGTCCTGCGGTACGGCGCCCATGCAGACGCGGCGGACCACGGCGAGGAGGTAGGCGGCCGTGAGGAGGGTGCCGAAGGCCGCGATCGCCATGAAGGTGAGGAAGGCGGGGCGGCTGAGGTCGTCGGCGGGGTCGAACGCGCCGAACAGGGCCAGCATCTCGCCCCAGAACCCGGCGAGGCCGGGCAGGCCGAGGGAGGCGACCGCGGCGAACGCGAGCAGGCCGCCGAGGCGCGGGGCCTTGCCGTAGAGCGCGGCGCCGGTCTGTTCGGCGAGGGTGTCGAGGTCGGTGGTGCCCGTGCGGTCCTTGAGGGCGCCGACCAGGAAGAAGAGCAGGCCGGTGATGAGGCCGTGGGCGATGTTGGCGAACAGGGCGCCGTTCACGCCGGTCGGGGTCATGGTGGCGATGCCGAGGAGGACGAAGCCCATGTGGCCGACGGAGGAGTAGGCGATGAGGCGCTTGAGGTCGCCCTTGGCGCCTTGCTTGGCGAGGGCCAGGCAGGCCAGGGACCCGTAGATGATCCCGACGACGGCGAAGGCGGCGAGGTAGGGCGCGAAGTCGGCGAAGCCGTCGGGGGCGATCGGCAGCAGGATCCGGACGAACCCGTACGTGCCCATCTTCAGCAGGACGCCGGCCAGCAGGACCGAGCCGACGGTCGGCGCGGCGGTGTGGGCGTCGGGCAGCCAGCTGTGCAGCGGCCACATCGGGGTCTTGACCGCGAGCCCGAGACCGATCGCCAATACGGCGATGACCTGCACGGATGTGGTCAGCGAGCGGCCGTTGTCAGTGGCGAGTGCCACCATGTCGAACGTGCCCGCCTTGATTCCGATCAGGAGCAGGCCCAGCAGCATGACGACCGAGCCGAGCAGCGTGTACAGGATGAAGCGCCAGGCGGCCGCGGTCCTGCCCTCGCCGCCCCAGCGGGCGATGAGGAAGTACATCGGGATGAGCACCATCTCGAACGCCAGGAAGAACAGCAGCAGATCGAGGACGGCGAAGGTCGCGAGGGTGCCGGACTCGAGGACGAGCAGCAGCGCGACGAAGGCCTTCGGGGTGGGGCCCGCAGGCATCTTGAAGTACGAGTAGAGCGCGCAGAGGAAGGTCAGCAGCGCGGTCAGGACCAGAAGGGGGAGGGAGATGCCGTCGATGCCGAGGTGGATGCGCACGTCGAGTGCGGGGATCCAGCTGATGTCGGTCGTGGCCTGCATCTTCGACGGATGGTCGTGGTCGAAGCCGAACGCGAGGACGATCGCGGCGACGAGAATCGCGCCGGTCACCGTCACCCCGTGCCGGAGCACGGCCTGCTCGGGCGACTTCCCCTTCAGTCCGGGCGGGGCGGGCAGCAGAGCGGCGACGGCACCGAGGAGCGGGCCGACGACGACGAACGCAAGAAGGAACTGCATCACGGACTCGTTGATATCGATCACGCCTGCTCACGCTCCAGTGGCGACGAGGACTGCGGCGACCACCAGGACGACGGTGCCGGCGAGCAGCGCGCTCACATAGGTCTGCACATTGCCGGTCTGGGCCCGCCGTACGGCCCAGCCCAGCGCCCGGGGCGTGGCCCCCGCGCCGCGCACGTAGGTCTCGACGACCTCGCGGTCGAGGAACCGGACGAGCGTGGCGCCGGCCAGGACCGGGCGGACGAAGAGGGCCGAGTAGACGGCGTCGAGGTGGAAGCCGACGGCCGCGTGCCGGTGCAACGGACCGAGCAGGAGCCGGCCGGGATCGGCGGGGTCGGGCGCGTAGGCGATGTCCCCGTACGCCGGCTCGTGGCTGGCGATGGCCTCGGCCTCGACGAGGGCGGCGTCGCCCTCCGGGTGGGCGGCGACCGCCCCCAGCGGCACGCGGGCCGCGAGCGCGGTGGTGTGCCGCCAGGCGGCGTAGGTGACGACGCCGCCGACCAGGGCGACGCCCGTGCCGACGACGGACGTGGTGAGGGTCGGGGTCAGGTCGCGACCGTCGAACCAGTCGGGGAGCACGCGGTAGGCGAATCCGCCGACGGCGAGGGACGGGACGGCGAGCACCCACAGGACCACGTTCATGGTGAGGGGCTGGCGGCCGTGGTCGGGGGCCTCGACGCCCTGGCCGCGGAAGGCCAGCAACCACAGGCGCGCCGCGTAGGCCGCGGTGAGCAGGGCCGTGAGCAGGCCGGCGACGAGGACGACCCAGCCCGCTACGCCGGGGGCGTGCTCGGTGTGGCCGGTGGCGACGTGCTCGGCGGCGCCAAGGACGGACTCCTTGGAGAAGAAACCGCTGAACGGCGGGATCGCGGCGAGCGCGAGGAGCGCCACGGTCATCGTCCAGTAGGCGTCGGGCACACGGTCGCGCAGGTGGCCCATGCGGGACATCGCGGCCAGTGAGTTGGTGCCGGCGGCGTGGATGATCACGCCCGCCGCGAGGAACAGCAGCGCCTTGAAGGCGCCGTGCGACAGGAGGTGGAAGACGGCGGCACCGCGGTCGCCGACGGCGAGGGCGCCGGTCATGTAGCCGAGCTGGCCGATGGTCGAGTAGGCGAGAACGCGCTTGATGTCGTCCTGGGCGAGCGCGGCGAGCGCCGAGCCCGTCATCGTCACGGCTGCCATGACGGCGAGGACGACCATGGCGGCCCGCGAGGCCTCGAAGACGGGGAGGAGACGGGCGACGAAGTAGACGCCGGCGGCCACCATCGTCGCGGCGTGGATCAGCGCGGAGACGGGCGTGGGGCCCGCCATCGCGTCCGGGAGCCAGGTGTGCAGCGGGAACTGCGCCGACTTTCCGGCCACGCCCGCAAGGAGCAGCAGGGCGATCAGGGTCGGGTGGTCCAGTCCCCCGCTCGCGACGGCGCCCAGCACCTTCGTGATGCGGAACGACCCGGCGTCGGTGGCCAGCGCGAACAGGCCGATGAGGAAGGGGACGTCGCCGAGCTTGGTGACCAGGAAGGCCTTGATGGAGGCGGCGCGGGCCTCAGGGGTCTCCCAGTAGTGGCCGACCAGGAAGTACGAGCAGATGCCCATGACCTCCCAGCCCACCAGCAGCACCATCAGGTCGCCGGAGTAGACGACGAGGAGCATCGCGGAGGTGAAGAGGGAGACCAGAGCCGCGTACGACGGGTAGCGCGGGTCGTCGCGCAGATAGCCGGTCGAGTAGATCTGCACGCAGCTCGCGACCAGGCCGACCAGGACGGCGACGAGGGCGGCGAAGCCGTCGATGTGCAGGGCGAGTTCGATCGGGATCGAGCCGGTGGGCGTGAGCTCGGTGGCGGCGTTCACCGCCTCGTCCCCGCCCTGGCGTACGGCGACGATCGCGGCGAGTACGAGGGAGACGAGCGTCGGCAGCACCGCGAGCGGGCGGACGAACCCGGGGGCCGTGCGTCCCAGGAGCAGGCCGGCGGCCGCGCCGAGGAACGGAAGGAGGGGAACGAGGACGGCGAGGGTGGTGGTGGTCACGCGGTGGCCTCTGCCTTCTCGGCCGCGGGGGCGTCGCCTTCGGAGTCGGGGCCGTCGGGTCCGTCGGGCTCATGGCCTTCGGCGGTGTCGCGGAGCTTGTCGATGTCCGAGGTGCCGCGGTTGCGGTAGACGGCGAGGACGATCGCCAGGCCGATGCCGATCTCGGCGGCGGCGATGGCGATGGTGAACAGGGTCAGGGCCTGGCCGGAGTGCAGGGTCTCCTCGGCGGTCCGGCTGAGCCAGACGTCGAAGGCGACGAGGTTGAGGTTGACGGCGTTGAGCATCAGCTCGACCGACATCAGGACCAGGATCGCGTTGCGGCGGGCGAGGACGCCGTACAGGCCGGTGCAGAAGAGGAGAGCGGAGAGCACCGCGGGATAGGCGAGGTGCATCAGCGGGCGCCTTCCTGCTCGGTCGACTCGGTTCCCGGGGGCGGCACTTTTCGCTCGATCCGGTGATTACGGGAATCCGGGACGGATGGGGAACCACCGGACACGGCCCGGGAGTTCACAGGGGGCGAGGCCGACTCCGCCTTCGCCTTGCGGGACAGGACGATCGCGCCGACCAGCGCAGCGAGGAGCAGGACGGAGAGAGCCTCGAAGGGGAGCACCCAGTTCTGGAAGAGGCTCGCTCCGGTGGCCTCCGTCGAGCCGGCGGCGGGGCCGTCCAGATCGATCCAGGTCGTGCGGAAGGCGTCGACGACGACCCAGATCAGGGCGGCGGCCGAGGCGATGGCGACCGTGAGGGCGGCCCAGCGGTTGCCGGAGTCGGCGTCCGGGGAGCGGCCGATGGGGGCCTTGGTGAGCATCAGACCGAAGAGGAGGAGCACGACGACGGAACCGACGTAGATGAGGACCTGCACCCACGCGATGAACTCGGCTGTGAGAAGGAGGTATTCGACGGCGAGGCCCCCGAGGGCCACGACCAGCCACAGGGCGGCGTGCACCAGCTGCCGGGTGGTGACGGTGACGAGGGCGGCGCCGAAGGTCACCAGGCCGACGAGGAGGAAGGCGACCTCCACACCGGTCGGGGAGAGGAAGCCGTGCGTTTCGGCGGCGAGGCTCACGACTCTCCCTCCTGCTGTTCCGCCTGGGCGGCCAGCTTCTCGGCGGTCTTGCGGGCGGCGGCGATCTCCTTCGGCTCCTCGGCGGCGGGGTCGAGGGCCGGCGGGGCCGGGACGGTCCACATCCACTCGCGGAGCTTGTCGCGTTCGTGGGTGAGGTCGCGGATGTCGGTCTCGGCGTACTCGAACTCCGGGGACCAGAACAGGGCGTCGAAAGGACAGACCTCGATGCAGATACCGCAGTACATGCACAGGGAGAAGTCGATGGCGAAGCGGTCGAGGACGTTGCGGCTGCGCTCGCGGCCACCGGGGGCGGCGGGCGGGACCGTCTCCTTGTGGGAGTCGATGTAGATGCACCAGTCCGGGCACTCCCGGGCGCAGAGCATGCAGACCGTGCAGTTCTCCTCGAACAGGCCGATGACACCGCGGGTGCGGGGCGGGAGGTCGGGCTGGACGTCGGGGTACTGCTCGGTGACGGTCTTCTTCGTCATCGTGCGGAGGGTGACGGCCAGGCCCTTGGCGAGGCCACTGCCAGGAATGGGGGCCATGGTTACTGGATCACCACCTTGACGATGCCGGTGAGGGCGATCTGGGCGAGAGAAAGGGGGACGAGGAGGGTCCAGGAGAACTTCTGGAGCTGGTCCTCGCGGAGACGGGGGTAGGTCACGCGGAGCCAGATCACGACGAAGGCGAGGACGGCCGTCTTCAGGAGGGTCCACACCCAGCCGAGGCCGTCGGCGCCCCAGGGGCCGTGCCAACCGCCGAGGAAGAGGACGGTGGTCAGGCCGCACAGGACGATGATCCCGGCGTACTCGGCGAGGAGGAACAGGGCGAAGCGGAGGCCGGTGTACTCCGTGTACGCGCCGAAGATGATCTCCGAGTCGGCGACGGGCATGTCGAAGGGCGGGCGCTGGAGTTCGGCGAGGCCGGCGATGAAGAAGACGATCGCGCCGACGATCTGCCAGGGCAGCCACCACCACTCGAAGGCGTCGACGATGCCGGGGAGGGAGACCGTGCCGGCCGCCATCGCGACGGAGGCGGCGGTCAGCAGCATCGGGAGTTCGTAGGCGAGTAGCTGAGCGGCGGTGCGGAGGCCGCCGAGGAGGGAGAACTTGTTGGCGGAGGCCCAGCCGGCCATGAGCGAGCCGAGGACGCCTACGCCCATGACGGCCAGGACGAAGAAGACGCCGGCGTCGATGACCTCGCCGACGGCGCCCTCGCCGGGGCCGATGGGGATGGCTAGGAGGACCAGGAGGTAGGGCAGGAGGGCTACGGCGGGGGCGAGTTGGAAGATGCGGCGGTCGGCGCCCGCGGGTACGACGTCTTCCTTCTGCGCGAACTTCACGCCGTCCGCGACGAGTTGGGCCCAGCCGTGGAAGCCGCCGGCGTACATGGGACCGAGACGGCCCTGCATGTGGGCCATGACCTTGTGCTCGGTCTGCCCGACGATCAGGGGGAAGGTGAGGAAGACGACGAAGACGATCAGGAGTCGCAGGGCGACGTCGAGAGCGTCGTTCACTGCGGGCCTCCTGCGGGGTCTTCGGGGGTGTTGCGGGCGTTGGGAGTGTCGGGGGTTTTGGGCGAGCTAGGGGCGTCGGAGGCACCGGGAGTGTCGGGGGCTTCGATGATCCCGGGAGACTCGGGGACGCCGGAAGACGCGGGGTGGCCGGGAGGCTCGGAGTCGCCGACAGGGGTGCCGTGTGTCTCCGGGGCTTCAGGCGCCGCTTCGGGGGCGGGGGGCTGATCGGCCTGGGCCTCGGGGCCCTGACCCGGCTCGGATTTCGGGCGCGGCTCGGCCTCGGACTCCGGACGCGGCACGGCCTCGGACTCCGGACGGGCTTCGGACTCCGACGCCGGACGCGGCTCGGACTCGGACTCCGGACGGGCTTCGGACTCCGACGCCGGACGCGGCTCGGCCTCGGACTCCAGACGGGCTTCGGACTCCGACGCCGGACGGGCTTCGGACTCCGACGCCAGGTCGGGCGTCCGCTCCGACTCCGGGCTCGGTGCGCGCTCCGGGCTCCGTGCAGGTTCCCGGTTCAGCACTGGCTCCGGCTCCGGGCTCGACTCTGGTTCCGGCGACAGCTCCGGTTCCGCCTTCGACTCCAGTTCATGCGACGGCTCTGGAACGGACTCCGGTGCCGGCGACGGCTCCGGGCGCGACTCGGGTTCCGGGGACTGGGCCGGGCGCGACTTCGATTCCGGTTGGGGTTGCGGTTCAGTCCCCGGCCGCTGCTCGGCGGCGGATTCCCGACCGGCGTCCGTCCCAGCCGCCGCATCCCTTCCGGCCTCGGACTCGGCATCCCTTCCGGATTCGGGTTCGTCGAAGGCTGGGCGGGCGTGGTGCCACGGGGCGTCGGCGCTGCGGGGAGCGCGCGAGGTGGGCTTCGGGGGCGTGACGGCCGGGGTCGGCTCGTCGGCCGGTGTGGTGCCGGAGGGGGTGGTGTCAGGTGCGGGGCGCTGGCTGGCCGAGCCTTCCGAGGCGCTGCGGGAGCGACGCGGACCAGTGGGGGCGGCGCCGGAACCGGCGCCCGGGACGTCCGTGGCCGAGGCGCCGGTGGCCGAGCCCTCGCTCGGAGTGTCGGCACCGCCGGCTGCCGTCTGGCTCGCCGAACCCTGGGCAGCCGTACGCGACCGACGCGGACCGGCAGCCGGAGCACCCGGCACAGCCGCCCCCTCCGCCTGACTCGCCGAACCCTCCGCCGCCGAACGCGACCGACGCGGACCAGCAGCCGAAGCCCCCGGCGCAGCCGAAGCACCCGGCGCCGCCGACCCCTCCGCCTGACTCGCCGAGCCTTGCGCAGCCGAACGTGACCGGCGAGGGCCGGCAGCCGGAGTGGGAGCCGGAGTGCCCGGTGTTTCCGTGACCTCCGCCTGGCTTGCCGAGCCTTCTGATGTCGTGCGGGTTCGGCGGGTGGGGCGTTCGCCGGTTGCCCGTGGGCCGGCTGTGCGGGTGGGGCGGGTGGGGGCGGGGGGGAGTTGGCCCTTTTGGGGGCCCCAGTCGTTGGGGTCGGGGACGCCTGGGGGGAGCATCTGGCGGCGCTTGGGGCCGCCGTGGTCGGACTCGCCCGGTTCCTTCGCGCCGGGCCAGGCCTTGGCGACGCGGGCGGCGAGGACGAAGTCCTTGCGGAGGGGGTGGCCTTCGAAGGTTTCCGGGAGGAGGAGGTGGTCCAGGGCCGGGTGGCCCTCGAAGACGACGCCGAACATTTCGTGCGTCTCGCGTTCGTGCCAGGCCGCGCCGGCGAAGACGTGGACGGCGGTCGGCAGGGTCGGGGACTCGTGCGGGACGGTCGTACGCAGGAGGAGGCGCCGTACCGGGGAGAGGGCGGCGAGGTGGGCGGCGACGCGGAAGCCGGTGCCAGGTTCGTCGACTGCGCTGAGCCAGTCGAAGTAGGTGCAGCCCAGGTCGTCGCGGGCCGTCTGGAGGGCCGTGATCCAGGCAGTCGGAGGGACGTCGACGGTCAGGACTTCGTAGGACTCCTCGGCGGTGGCGTCGGGGCCGAAGAGTTCGTCGGTGGGGGCGGGCAGCCAGCCGGTGGTGGTCATCGTTCCTCCCCCGGGGTGGGAGAGGGGGCCTTCAGCAGGCCGCTCTGGAGGGCGGCCGGGGAGGGGCGGGCGGCGGTGCCGTAGCCGTAGCGCTCCCCCAGCGACTCGCGGGCGATCTTCTCCTGGAGCTTGAGGATGCCCTGGAGGAGGGCCTCGGGGCGGGGCGGGCAGCCGGGGACGTAGACGTCGACCGGGATGATCTGGTCGACACCCTTGGTGACGGAGTAGGAGTCCCAGTAGGGGCCGCCGCAGTTGGAGCAGGCGCCGAAGGAGATGACGTACTTGGGTTCGGGCATCTGTTCGTAGAGGCGCTTCACGGCGGGGGCCATCTTGTCCGTCACCGTGCCCGACACCACCATGAGGTCGGCCTGCCTCGGGCCCGGCGCGAAGGGGATCACGCCGAGGCGGATGAAGTCGTGGCGGGCCATCGACGCGGCGATGAACTCGATGGCGCAGCAGGCGAGGCCGAAGTTGAAGACCCAGAGCGAGTAGCGGCGGCCCCAGTTGAGGACCACCTTCATGGGCTCGGGGGCCAGGCGGGCGAGGGCGCCCAGGCGCTTGGGCTCCGGCAGCAGCACCGGCTCCGGCGAGGCCGGGGCGGGAGTCGGTTCGGGAGTCGATTCGGAGGTCACGTCCGGCGTCACGTCCATGTCAGGACGCCCTTCTTGTAGGCGTACAGCAGGCCCACGGCCAGGAAGCCGAGGAAGATGAACATCTCGACGAGGGTGGTGGCGCCGTAGCCGGGGGCGGCGAAGATCGTGGCCCAGGGGAACAGGAAGATCGAGTCGACGGCGAAGATGACGTAGAGGAAGGCGTAGACGTAGTAGCGGACCTGGGTGTGGGCCCAGCCCTCGCCGACGGGGTCGACTCCGCACTCGTACGTCAGGAGTTTCTCGGGGGTGGGGACCACCGGGCGCAGCAGCCGTCCGGCGCCGAAGGCGACCGCGACGAACAGCACGCCGACGACGGCGAGCAGCCCGACGACCGAGTACGACTGGAAGTAGTCCGAGTAGTCCGACGCGGCGACAGTGGTCGGTTCTCGCACGTCCGCCCCTCGCTCCCTGTGATCAACGCCGTTCGACGATCTGTACGCAACGGGAGTCTAGGGCCTGCTAAAGAGCGCGTAAGCAGCCCGTCACTGCTTGAGATGCCCAGAGAAGGGAGGAAGAAGAGACGAAGGGGGACAGGGTGGGGTTTTCCCCCGGGTGGCGCGGCGGTCCGCCTCATGGCGCCGCGGCGCGCCGCGCGGCACGCTAACCCATATGACCGAACGCCCCAGCCCTTCACCGGCCACGACCTACCGGGACGACGCCTTCGACGGCCGGCCCGAGCCCCTGCCGCCCGTCCGGTTCGCCTATGACGCGCACACCTGGAAGGAGATCGCGCATCTCCTGCTGAACCTTCCGGTGGCGTTGATCGGGTTCATCTATGTCACGACGGTGCTGTTCACCGGCTTCTGGCTGGCCGTGACGGTGATCGGGTTCCCGTTGCTGGCGGTCGGGCTGATGGGGACACGGAGGCTGGGGAGGCTGGAGCGGCGGCGGGCCCGGGCGCTGCTCGGGGTGCGGATCGACGAGCCGAGTCCGTTGCCGCTGCGGAGCCGGCACGCGGGCTTCTTCCAGAAGCTGTGGATGAGGGTGAAGGACCCGGTGGGCTGGCGGACGACCCTGTACAACTTCATCCGGCTGCCCTGGGGCGTTCTCACCTTCACCGTCACGCTGACCTCGCTGTTCGTGCTGTGGCCGGTGCTGCCGTACCTGGCGCGGGGGCTGACCAACGCCGACCGGGCGATGGTGCGGGGGCTGCTGTCGCCGTCGGACGAGCTGGAACGTCGTATCGCGGAACTGGAGTCCGACCGAGGAGTCGTGGTCGACACGGCCGCGGCGGATCTGCGGCGGATCGAGCGGGATCTGCACGACGGGGCGCAGGCCCGGCTGGTCAACCTCGCCATGGGGCTGGGGCTGGCGAAGGAGAAGCTGCTGGAGGACCCGGAGTACGCGCAGGCGATGGTCGCGGAGGCGCACGGCGAGGTGAAGCTGGCGTTGCAGGAGCTGCGGGATCTGGCGCGCGGGATCCATCCGGCGGTGCTGACGGACCGGGGGCTGGACGCGGCGCTGTCGTCGGTGGCGTCGCGGTGCACGGTGCCGGTGAAGGTGACCGCCGACCTGGGCTCCCGGCCGGCCGCGGCGATCGAGGGCATCGCCTACTTCACCGTCTCCGAGCTGCTGCAGAACATCAGCAAGCACAGCGGGGCCAGGTCGGCGTCGGTGGAGGTGTGGCGGTCGGGCGACCGGTTGCTGATCCAGGTGTGGGACGACGGCCGGGGCGGCGCGCGGCTCGACGGCGGCACCGGTATGCGGGGGCTGGCGGAGCGGCTGGACGCGGTCGACGGGTTGTTCGTCATCGACTCGCCGGTGGGCGGGCCGACGACGGTGACGGCGGAGCTGCCGTGGCGGGACCGGTCGTCGCAGGACGCCCGCCAGGGATAGAGCGGCGATCGGGAAGGTAGGGAAAACCCCCCTTCCAAGACGCCGACGGCCTCCATGGTCCGCTGACCTGCGGTCGAGCAGGGTGGAGATACGACAGCAACCGATACGACACCCAGGCGCGGGACGAGAGAAGGACGACGCCGATGGCCACGGATTACGGACACAGCGGACAGAGCTACGGGTTCCTCGAGGAGCCGCGGCGGCGTCGGCTGCCGGCCGGGCTGCGGGCGCCGTTCGAGGGGCGCACATGGCGCGAGTTCGGATATGTGCTGCTCAGCCTGCCGGTCAGCATCCTGCTGTTCACGTACGGCGTCACGATGGTCGCGATCGGTGCCGGGCTGCTGGTGACGTTCCTCGGGGTTCCGGTGCTGGCGGCGGGGCTGGCCGGGTGCCGGGGGTTCGGGGCGATGGAGCGGGCGCGGGCGCGCGGGCTGCTGGGCCTGGAGGTCGCGGACCCGGAGCCGCTCAGGATGCGGGGGCACGGGTTCCTGGCCTGGATGGGGGCGGTGCTGAAGAGCGGTGCCTCGTGGCGGGCGCTGCTGTACTCGGTGATCCAGTTGCCGTGGTCGGTGTTCTCGTTCGTGGTCGCGGTGAACTTCTGGGCGTACGGATGGGCGCTGCTGACGTATCCGCTGTGGTTCTGGCTGTTCCCGGTGTACGGCGGGCAGGACGGGCTTCAGCTCTACGGCGACGAGACGCATCACATCTATCTCGACAACCCCTTCGAGATCGGCGTGACGGCGTTGGTGGGGCTGTTGTTCACGCTGGCCACGCCGTGGATCGTGCGGGCGCTGACGCAGGTCGACCGGGTGCTGGTGCACGGGCTGCTGGGGCCGTCGCGGCTGGCGACGCGGGTGGTGGAGCTGGAGTCGGACCGGGGGGTCGTGGTGGACACGGCGGCGGCGGATCTGCGGCGGATCGAGCGCGACCTGCACGACGGGGCGCAGGCCCGGCTGGTGGCGCTGGCGATGGATCTGGGGCTGGCGAAGGAGAAGCTGACGGAGGATCCGCAGGCGGCGGCGCGGATGGTGGACGAGGCGCACGGTGAGGTGAAGACGGCGCTGCAGGAGCTGCGGGATCTGGCGCGCGGGATTCATCCGGCGGTGCTGACGGACCGGGGGCTGGACGCGGCGCTGTCGGCGGTGGCGTCGCGGTGCACGGTGCCGGTGCAGGTGGAGGTGGACCTGGTGGAGCGGCCGGCGCCGGCGATCGAGGGGATCGCGTACTTCACGGTGTCGGAGCTGCTGCAGAACATCAGCAAGCATGCGCGGGCGACGTGGGCGGGCGTGGATGTGTGGCGGGTGGAGAACCGGCTGATGTTGCAGGTGGTGGACAACGGGGTGGGCGGGGCGAGTGCCTCCGGCGGGTCGGGGTTGGCGGGGTTGGCTGAGCGGCTCGATGCGGTGGACGGGATTCTGGTGGTGGATTCGCCGGTGGGGGGGCCTACGCGGATCACTGCGGAGTTGCCTTGGCGGGGGGAGCGGGGGTGAGGTGACGGGGGTGGGGGTTCGCGTCCAGTGGTTTCGCCCCCGCCGCCCCTACCCGTCCCATCCTCCAGGGGCTGCCGCCCCTTCGACCCCGCGTCCCTGGGGGCTGCCGCCCCCAGACCCCCGCTTCGGCCCTGAAAGGGCCTTGTCCTCAAACGCCGGACGGGCTGGATGACGCGGGCCCGCGCTGAAGAGGCAACAGGCTGGAGGACGCGTCCACCCTCAGGACCGTCTTTCCTCTGTTGCGGCCCTCCCCCAGGAGGCGGTGGGCCTTCGCCGCATCGGTCAGGTCGTGTTCCTCCGTGATGTCCAGCCGTACCGCTCCCGCCGCCGCCAGGCTCAGTGCGTTCAGGGCGTGGGCGCGCAGGGTCTCGGGGGCGCGGCGGGCCAGGTCGCCGATGTTGTAGCCGGTCAGGGTGCGGTTGTTCTTCCAGAGCGGGAGGACCGGGAGCTGCAGGTCGGGGTGGCGGGCCGCCTCCCCGTAGACCGCGACCCGGCCGAACGGGGCCAGCACGTCGAGGCTCGCCAGGCGGGTCGGCCCGCCCACCGGGTCCAGTACGACGTCGACGCCGCGGCCCGAGGTCGCCGCCGTCACCGCCGCCGGGAAGTCGTCCCGGACGAAGACCTCGTCGTAGCCGAAGGCGGCGCGGGCGTACGCGGCCTTCTCCGGCGTGCTCACCGTGCCGTACACCGCCCGCGCCCCCAGTGCCCGGGCCAGTTGTGCCGCCACGCCTCCGACACCGCCCGCGGCGGCGTGGATCAGGACCGTGTCGCCGGGTGCGAGGCGGGCCGCCCCCGCCAGGACGCCGTACGCCGTGGTCAGGACGAGCGCGGCGGCGCCGCCGGTGCGCAGGTCCAGGGCGTCGGGGAGCGGGAAGGCGAAGGCGGCCGGAACGACGACGTACTCGGCGTAGCCACCGCCGTCGGGGAGATACGCGGCGACCCGGTCCCCCACCGATACCGCCGACACGGCCGCCCCTGCCCGCTCCCCCGCCGCCCTCTCCCCCACCGCGGCCACCACCCCCGCCGCCTCCAGCCCCGTCACCGTCTCCCCCTCCGGCTCGCCGAAGTCTCCGAGGCGGTGTTGGATCTCCCCGTAGTTGACCCCTGCGTACGCGACGCGGAGGAGGATCTCGTCGGGGCCCGGGGTGGGGGTGGGGAGGTCGACGAGGTGCAGTACCTCCGGTCCGCCGGTCTTGTTGAACGCCATCGCCCGCACTGGGCCTCCCCCTCGCTCGCCGGACGCCTCTCGCCCGTGACGAAGGCGCGAACCCTCCCCTGGCCTGCCTGCATTCCCTGCCCACCCGCCACCCTGGCACTTTTCACACCCCGTTCATCGGGCCCGAATCCCGTCGCTCCGGCACGGGCCCGTGGGAATACTGGAATGCTGGACTTGCCCCGTCGCGGAGACGGGTGCGGAGACGGGTGCGGAGTCAGGCTGTGGGGGGCCGAGGATCGTGGAGGACAGGGTGCGGGTGGTCATCGCCGAGGATTCAGTGCTGCTCAGGGAGGGGCTGACCCGGCTGCTGACCGACCGTGGGCATGATGTCGTCGCGGGGGTGGGGGACGGCGATGCGCTGGTCAAGACCATCACCGAGCTCGATGAGCAGGGGGCGCTGCCGGACGTGGTGGTGGCGGATGTGCGGATGCCGCCCACGCACACCGACGAAGGGGTGCGGGCCGCCGTACAGCTGCGCAAGGCCCATCCCCGGCTCGGGGTGCTCGTGCTGTCGCAGTACGTCGAGGAGCGGTACGCGACCGAACTGCTCGCCGGGTCCAGCCGTGGCGTCGGCTATCTGCTCAAGGACCGGGTAGCCGAGGTGCGTGAGTTCGTGGACGCGGTGGTACGGGTCGCCGAGGGCGGTACGGCGCTGGACCCGGAGGTCGTCGCGCAATTGCTGGGGCGCAGCCGCAAGCAGGACGTGCTCGCGGGACTCACCCCGCGGGAGCGGGAAGTGCTGGGGCTGATGGCCGAGGGGCGGACGAACTCGGCGATCGCCCGGCAGTTGGTGGTGAGCGACGGGGCGGTGGAGAAGCACGTCAGCAACATCTTCCTGAAGCTGGGGCTGTCTCCGAGCGACGGGGATCATCGCCGGGTGCTCGCGGTCCTCACTTATCTGAACTCCTGACGAGCTGACGCCATGTCAGCCGTACGGGTGTAGCGGTCAGCAGGGCCGGTACCGAGGAGCAGAACCGAACGGGAGCGGTGCGCGTCTTGTAGGGAAGCGCCGGGGGGCGAGTAAATCATGACAAGTCAGGGCGAAGGGGCGTCTCAAAATCGTGTCCATCATGCGATTGGCCACAGGAAGGCGACCCTTACGGACGTAGGGTTGATCCAGGGAAGGCCTGCGGGAAGGCCTGTCCCGGACAGCCGCCTCGAGGGAGGTCCAGTTCAGTGACCAGCCAGGTCAGTAGCCCAGCGGAGCAGGCCGACGAAGCCGTCGTGGGAGAGCAGCGCAAAGCAGCAGGAACGAAGGACGTCCGCCGTCTCGACCGGGTGATCATCCGCTTCGCGGGGGACTCGGGCGACGGCATGCAGCTCACCGGCGACCGCTTCACCTCGGAAACGGCCTCCTTCGGCAACGATCTGTCCACTCTCCCCAACTTCCCCGCCGAGATCCGGGCGCCTGCCGGAACGCTGCCGGGTGTCTCGTCCTTCCAGCTGCACTTCGCCGACCACGACATCCTGACCCCGGGCGACGCGCCGAACGTGCTGGTCGCGATGAACCCGGCCGCCCTCAAGGCCAACATCGGCGATCTGCCACGCGGCGCCGAGATCATCGTCAACACCGACGAGTTCACCAAACGGGCGATGCAGAAAGTCGGGTACGCCGAGAGTCCCCTGGAGGACGGGTCGCTCGACGGGTACAGCCTCCACCCTGTACCTCTGACGACACTCACGGTGGAGGCTCTCAAGGAATTCGACCTGTCCCGCAAAGAGGCCGAGCGCAGCAAGAACATGTTCGCGCTCGGCCTCTTGTCGTGGATGTACCACCGGCCCACCGAGGGCACGGAGCGGTTCCTGGCCTCGAAGTTCGCCAAGAAGCCCGAGATCATGAAGGCGAACCTCGCCGCCTTCCGCGCGGGCTGGAACTTCGGCGAGACGACCGAGGACTTCGCGGTCTCCTACGAGGTCGCCCCGGCGGCCACCGCCTTCCCGGTCGGCACCTACCGCAACATCTCCGGGAACCTGGCGCTGTCCTACGGACTGGTCACCGCGTCCCGCCAGGCGGACCTGCCGCTGTTCCTGGGTTCGTACCCGATCACCCCGGCCTCGGACATCCTGCACGAGCTGAGCAAGCACAAGAACTTCGGTGTCCGCACCTTCCAGGCGGAGGACGAGATCGCCGGCATCGGCGCGGCGCTGGGCGCGGCGTTCGGCGGTTCGCTGGCGGTGACCACGACGAGTGGTCCGGGGGTGGCGCTCAAGAGCGAGACCATCGGTCTCGCGGTCTCCCTGGAGCTGCCGCTGCTGGTCATCGACATCCAGCGGGGCGGGCCGTCGACCGGTCTGCCGACCAAGACCGAACAGGCGGACCTGCTCCAGGCGATGTTCGGCCGCAACGGCGAGGCACCGGTCCCGGTGATCGCGCCGCGCACCCCGGCGGACTGCTTCGACGCGGCGCTGGAGGCCGCCCGCATCGCGCTCACCTACCGCACCCCGGTGATGCTCCTGTCGGACGGCTACCTCGCCAACGGCAGCGAGCCCTGGCGCATCCCGGAGCTCGACGAACTCCCGGACCTGACCGTGCAGTTCGCGCAGGGCCCGAACCACACCCTGGACGACGGCACCGAGGTCTTCTGGCCGTACAAGCGCGACCCGCAGACCCTGGCCCGCCCCTGGGCCGTCCCCGGCACGCCCGGCCTCGAACACCGCATCGGCGGCATCGAGAAGCAGGACGGCACCGGCAACATCTCCTACGACCCCGCCAACCACGACTTCATGGTCCGCACCCGGCAGGCCAAGATCGACGGCATCGACGTACCCGATGTCGAGGTCGACGACCCGCACGAGGCGCGGACGCTGGTGCTGGGCTGGGGATCGACGTACGGCCCCATCACCGCCGCCGTGCGCCGACTGCGCGCGGCCGGCGAGTCCATCGCCCAGGCCCATCTGCGCCACCTCAACCCGTTCCCGCGGAATCTCGGCACGGTTCTGCAGCGCTACGACAAGGTGGTGATCCCCGAGATGAACCTCGGGCAGCTCGCCACGCTGATCCGGGCGAAGTACCTGGTCGACGCGCACTCGTACAACCAGGTCAACGGAATGCCGTTCAAGGCCGAACAGCTCGCCACGGCTCTCAAGGAGGCCATCGATGGCTGAGACGTCCACGGAAGGCACGGGCACGATCGAGGCGCTTTCCCTCGTCCCGAAGGCCGAGGGACGCCAGGCGATGAAGGACTTCAAGTCCGACCAGGAGGTGCGCTGGTGCCCCGGCTGCGGTGACTACGCCATCCTCGCCGCCGTCCAGGGCTTCATGCCCGAACTCGGCCTCGCCAAGGAGAACATCGTCTTCGTCTCCGGCATCGGCTGCTCCTCCCGCTTCCCGTACTACATGAACACGTACGGCATGCACTCCATCCACGGCCGCGCCCCCGCCATCGCCACCGGACTCGCCACGTCCAGGCGGGACTTGAGCGTCTGGGTGGTCACCGGCGACGGAGACGCCCTCTCCATCGGCGGCAACCACCTCATCCACGCCCTGCGCCGCAACGTCAACCTGAAGATCCTCCTCTTCAACAACCGGATCTACGGCCTGACCAAGGGCCAGTACTCCCCCACCTCCGAGGTCGGGAAGATCACGAAGTCGACGCCGATGGGCTCCCTGGACGCCCCCTTCAACCCGGTGTCCCTCGCGATCGGCGCGGAGGCCTCCTTCGTCGCCCGGACGGTCGACTCCGACCGCAAGCACCTCACCTCGGTACTGCGCCAGGCTGCCGCGCACCCGGGCACGGCACTCATCGAGATCTACCAGAACTGCAACATCTTCAACGACGGCGCCTTCGAGGCCCTCAAGGACAAGCAGCAGGCGGAAGAGGCGGTGATCCGCCTCGAACACGGGCAGCCCATCCGCTTCGGCACCGACGGCGCGAAGGGCGTCGTACGGGACCGTCTGACGGGTGATCTGAAGGTGGTGACGGTGACGCCGGAGAACGAGGCGGACGTCCTGGTGCACGACGCCCACGCGGCGTCCCCGACCACGGCCTTCGCCCTCTCCCGGCTCGCCGACCCGGACACCCTGCACCACACCCCGATCGGCGTGCTGCGGTCGGTGGACCGCCCGGTGTACGACACACAGATGGCGGACCAGCTCGATACGGCGATCGAGCAGAACGGCAAGGGGGATCTGGCGTCGTTGCTGGCGGGTGGGGACACCTGGACGGTTGTGGGCTGACGCTTCTTCCGACATGGCGGGGCCTGGGTACGGATCGCGTGCCCAGGCCCGTCTGTCGGATCAGGCGTCGGGGATGTCCCGCTTGGCCCTGATCAGCGTTTCGCGGGTGATCACGACGATGCGTTCGTAGTCTGCGCGGGCGGCGTCGGAGGGAAGGTGGGGGTCGAGTTCGGCGGTGGCCTCGGTGCCGATGACGGCGAAGTTGCCGTCGGTCAGTTCGAAGACGTCGGGGCAGGTCCCGCCGGTCACACTGCCTCGTTGGCGGGGGGTCCAGCCCAATCTTCGGGAGAAGATACGGACTTGGGGTTCGTCGAACACCACGGTGGGCTCCTTTGCAGGGGTGCAATGCACGACTCGGCGGCGACAAGGTCGTCACATAGGCGGACTTGACGCTGGTTACTCATAGATGACCCGCCAAACCCCGCTTTAGACCCACTCTTTAGCGTGATCACATCAGTGGCGAACCCACCGGCCACCACTCGTCGACGCCCGCTCAGAGCTCAGGCGCGGTTCTTCGTCTCGTCGTACATCTGCCGCGCCTTCTCCACGTCCTCCATCCGCCGCTCCGTCCACACCGCGAGCCCCCGCACCTGCTCCGCCGCCTCACGGCCCAGGTCGGTGAGGGAGTAGTCGACCCTCGGGGGGATCACGGGGTGGGCGTCGCGGTGGATCAGGCCGTCGCGTTCCAGGGTCTGGAGGGTCTGTGTCAGCATCTTCTCGCTGACGCCCCGGCCGTAGCGGCTGACCGCGCGGCGCAGTTCGCTGAAGCGGTACGGGCGGTCCATGAGCTCGATGAGGATCAGGACGCCCCAGCGGCTGGTGACGTGTTCCAGGACGAGGCGGTACGGGCACATCGCCTCGGCATTCGTCTCTGTATTCACCTCTGTAGCACTTACTGCCATGCAAGTACCTTACTTCAAAGTGGGTACTTTCCAGCAGTTAGCGCATCTCCTACGGTTAGTGCCATCCGCACCCCACAAGGAGAACGCAGATCATGAGCATCGTCGTCACCGGAGCCAACGGCCACCTGGGCCGCCACGTCATCGAGCAGCTGCTGGAGAAGGTGCCGGCCGACCAGGTCACCGCGGTCGTGCGCAGCGAGGAGAAGGGCGCCGAGTTCGCCGCACAGGGCGTGCGGATCGCCGTCGCCGACTACAACGCCCCGGAGACGTTCGACGACGTCTTCGCCGCCGGCGACAAGGTGCTCCTCATCTCCGGCAGCGAGGTCGGCAACGACCGCCCCGGCCAGCACACGGTCGTGATCAACGCCGCCAAGGCCGCCGGCGCCGCCCTGCTCGCCTACACCAGCGCCCCCGGCACCCTCAGCGCCGCGCTCGCCGACGACCACCGCGCCACCGAGAAGGTTCTCCTCGCCTCCGGCCTGCCCTACGTGCTGCTGCGCAACGGCTGGTACCACGAGAACTACACCGAGAGCCTCGCCCCCGTCCTGGAGCACAACGCCGTCGTCGCCGCCGCCGGCGAGGGCCGGGTGTCCTCCGCCGCGCGCGCCGACTACGCCGCCGCCGCGGTCGCGGTGCTCACCGGCGAGGGCCACGAGAACCAGACGTACGAGCTCGGCGGCGACACCGCGTGGAGCTTCGCCGAGTACGCGGCCGAGCTCAGCAAGCAGACCGGCAAGGAGATCGCCTACAACGCCGTGCCCGAGGAGGCCCTCGTGGGCATCCTGACCGGCGCCGGGCTGCCCGAGCCGTTCGCCCGGATCCTCGCCGGCGTGGACGTCTCCATAGCCAAGGGCGAGCTGGTCGTCGACTCGGGCGACCTGTCGCGCCTCGCGGGCCGCCCCACGGCCCCGCTGTCCGACGCGATCGCCGCGGCCCTCAAGGGCTGAGGTTCCGAAAGGTCTCAAGGGCTGACGGCGCCCCGAGAGCCCCTCACCCCCGCCTGTCATGACCGTATGGCGATACGGACATGACAGGCGGGGGTGCTCGGCGCTACCTTCTTGCAGGCGACGAACGTGAGAAGGAGGGCCCGTGACCGGGAAGCCGAGCGGTGAGCGACGCATAGGACTGCTGAACGGCTTCGCCGCGTACGGGATGTGGGGGCTGTTCCCCCTGTACTTCCCGCTGCTCAAGCCCGCCGGGCCGTTCGAGGTGCTGGCCCACAGGATGGTGTGGTCGCTGCTCGTCGTGGCCCTGGCCCTGCTCGTGCTGCGCCGGTGGCGGTGGGCCGGCGAGCTGCTGCGCCAGCCGCGCCGCCTCGCGCTGATCGCGGTCGCCGCGGCCGTCATCGCCGTCAACTGGGGCGTCTACATCTGGGCCGTGAACAACGACCGGGTCGTCGAGGCCTCGCTCGGCTACTTCATCAACCCGCTGGTCACCATCGCGATGGGCGTCCTGCTCCTCAAGGAGCGGCTGCGGCCCGTGCAGTGGGCGGCGGTCGGGGTCGGCGCCGCCGCGGTGATCGTGCTGACGGTGGGGTACGGACGGCCGCCGTGGATCTCGCTGATCCTCGCCTTCTCCTTCGCCACCTACGGCCTGGTGAAGAAGAAGGTCAACCTCGGCGGCCTGGAGTCGCTGGCCGCCGAGACCGCGCTGCAGTTCCTGCCCGCGAGCGGCTATCTGATCTGGCTGGCCTCGCACGGCGACGCCACCGTCCTCACCGAGGGCCCCGGCCACGCCGCGATGCTCGCCGGGACCGGCCTGGTCACCGCGCTCCCCCTCATCTGCTTCGGCGCCGCCGCGATCCGCGTGCCGCTGTCCACGCTCGGTCTGCTCCAGTACCTGGCGCCGGTGTTCCAGTTCCTGCTCGGCATCCTCTACTTCGGCGAGGCCATGCCGCCCGAGCGCTGGGCGGGCTTCGCGCTGGTCTGGCTGGCGCTGTCGCTGCTGACCTGGGACGCGCTGCGCTCGGCCCACAGGCTGAGGGCGGAGATCCACAGGCCCGCCGCCACCATCGCGACCGGCACCACGAGCGCCGCGCGGAAGGCCGAGAGCGTCACCGCCGGACCCGACCCGGTGGACGCCAAGCCGTAGACGGCGTTCACCGCCGAGGCCCTTTAGGACAGTTCCTGGCCGCGGGCGGCGCTATAACTGGCCGCATGACATCGACATCCCCCACCCCCGACCCCGTCCACTGGAAAGTCGTGATCGACTGCGCGAACCCGCAGGCCCAGGCCGACTTCTGGGCCGCCGCGCTGCACTACGAGATCGAGGACAACGACGCCCTGATCCAGCGCCTCCTGGAGCTCGGCGCGCTGCCGCGCGAGGCCACCGCCGAGTTCCACGCCCGGCTCGCCTTCCGCGACCTGGTGGCCGTACGGCATCCCGCGGACCCGTACGACAAGGACAGCGGCACCGGGCTCGGGCGGCGGCTGCTGTTCCAGCGGGTGCCGGAGGAGAAGACAGTGAAGAACCGGCTCCATCTCGACCTCCACCCCGGTGACGGGCTGCGGGAGGCCGAGGTCGGGCGGCTGACCGGGCTCGGCGCGCGGGTGCTGCGGGAGGTGCGGGAGCCCTCGGGGGCGTGGGTGGTGATGGCGGACCCGGAGGGGAACGAGTTCTGCGTGCAGTGACCGCGCCGACCGGCCGCGGGGACGCCGCCCGGTATACGAACACCCGTGTCCTGATACCGCTCTTGACGGAGAGTCAGTCACAGCTTCACCATCCAGGCACCCCATTCACTGTGGAATCCCTGTGATTCCCAAGGAATTCGGAGCCCCCCACATGAAGCTCTCGGTTCCCGGACGCGCCACGGCCACCGCCGTCACCGCGGCCGCGACTCTCCTGATCGGCGGATCCATAGCCGGGGCGGCCCCCGCCCCGCACCCCGCGGTGGCCGCCGCCCCGGACATCCCCGTCGCCAACGTCAAGGCGCACCTGACCCAGCTCCAGTCCATCGCCACCGCCAACGGCGGCAACCGCGCGCACGGCCGCGCCGGCTACAAGGCCTCGCTCGACTATGTGAAGGCGAAGCTCGACGCGGCCGGATTCACCACCACGATCCAGCAGTTCACGTCCTCCGGCCGCACCGGCTACAACCTCGTCGCGGACTGGCCGGGCGGCGACACCAACCAGGTCGTCATGTCCGGCTCGCACCTCGACAGCGTCACCGCCGGACCCGGCATCAACGACAACGGCTCCGGCTCGGCGGCCGTCCTGGAGACCGCGCTGGCCGTCTCCCGCGCGGGCTACCAGCCCACCAAGCACCTGAGATTCGCCTGGTGGGGCGCGGAGGAGCTGGGCCTGGTCGGCTCGCGCTACTACGTCAACAACCTCTCGTCGGCGAACAGAGCGAAGATCAGCGGCTACTTGAATTTCGACATGATCGGCTCCCCCAACCCCGGCTACTTCGTCTACGACGACGACCCCACGATCGAGAAGACGTTCAAGGACTACTACGCCGGCCTCGGCGTCGCGACGGAGATCGAGACCGAGGGCGACGGCCGCTCCGACCACGCCCCGTTCAAGAACGCCGGAGTGCCGGTCGGCGGGCTGTTCAGCGGCGCCGACTACACCAAGACGGCGGCGCAGGCGGCCAAGTGGGGCGGTACGTCGGGACAGGCCTTCGACCGCTGCTACCACGCGTCCTGCGACACCGCGTCCAACATCAACGACACGGCGCTGAACCGGAACAGCGACGCGATCGCGTACGCGGTGTGGGCGCTGTCCTCGTAGCGGCCCCGGTGGCTCTCGTGGCCCGCGCGGTTACTGGCTGAGCTTGCGGGCGCGGTCGGCGAGGCGGTTCATCCGGGCGTGGGCGGACTCCAGCTGCTCGATGTCCTCGGCCGCCGGACCGTCCTCGCGCGTCAGCTCGGTCCACAGCCCGATCAGGTCCACGCCCATGCGCAGGCCCAGCTCCGGGTCGCGTACGGCACGCCAGGCGGTCGCCGCGCTCTGGACGTTGCCGTACGCGGCCTCGGCGTCCCGGGTGCGGCGGCGGGTCCTCGCCAGGTCGAGGGAGAGCCCGAAGGCGCGTACCGGCTCACCGGCCAAGTAGGCGATGTACGCGGTGAGTTCGAGCAGCCGCAGCACCTCGGGGTGCTCCGCGCCGAGCGCCCGGGTGGCCTGCGCCACGGTCTGCTCGGACAGCCGCGCGGCCTCCTCCGTCCGGCCCTCCTTGACGGCCTCGTTGATCCGGGCCATCGGCTCGGCGAGCATCGCGGTGCCGCCACCGTCGTAGGCGGTCGCCGGATCGTCCCCGAGCACCGCCTCGGCGACGGCGTCGAAGCCGCGCGGCGGGGTGGGCTTGGGGTCGGGGTCGTCGAGACGGGCGGACGCGCCGAGGTCGAGGACGGGCTTCGGGACGGAGGGCGTGGAGGGCGGCTGAGGTTGGGGCTGAGGCTCGGCGTCCGCCGGGGACACGTCCGTGCGCGGTGCGTCCATCACCGGCGGGGGGCCGAACTGTCCCGTCGGGGGCGCGACGGTGCCCGGCGCCGCGTTCTCCACCCACTCGGGTACGGCCCGCAGCCGGAACGTCGGCACGGCATCGCGCGGCGCCTGCCCCTCGCCCGCCTCCCCGTCCGTCGCATCCTCGTCCGTCGCGGCCTCTTCCGGGAGGGATCGCAGGAGGAAGGTCGACGGTTCGGAAGGGGCGCGGAGGACGTGGGTGGGCTTGTCGCGCTGGGGCCGGTCATCGGCCACGGGAGAGGCGAGGCCCGGTGGCGCGACCGGCGCCGCGGGCACCGGGACCGGCTCTTCCTGCCCCGCCGCGGTCGGCCACGCCGTCTGTCCCACCCCGGCCGACGGGGCCGTGGGCCGCGGCTCCGCCGTGAACTGGCTGGAACCGTCCCGCTCGATCCGCAGGGCGACGACATAGCCGATGCGCTCGTCACGGACCGTCGCGTGGACGGGGTGACCGGTGGCGAGGGCGATGCGGTGCAGGTGGTTCAGGACGGTCTGCTGGATCTCCTCGCCCGCGACCGCGCCGACCGGCACGCCGCCGACCGTGGCACCGCCGGGTCCGACCAGCACGTCGAGCGGCGCCGCGAGCACGGCACTGCGCTGTTCCGGCTTCTCACGGCCAAGTCGCGACATCGTTCCCTCACTCGGTGCGTCGGAGAGTGGGCGGACGGCGTGTTCGCGTTCCATGGTGCTCCCTCCGGCCGTCGGCCTTCCGCTCCCCGGCGTCAAGAGCCGGTCGTACACGTACTGTTGAGTAGTCTCTCCGCTCGCTCCCGGTACTCACGTCACCGTGGCGTCACAGACTCGTCCCAGGCGGGCCGGGAGAGCCCTCGGGAAGGAGAGCGTACGTGCAGCAGGGACCGGAGATCTGGATCCGCGGGCCGGTGGCCGTACCGCAGGACCCACCGCCGGAGCCCTCCCCTGCCACCACGGCACGGCGTTTCTCCTGGGTCGGCACCCACGGCGGGGCCGGCACCTCCACTCTCTCATTCGTCTACGGCGGCCACGACTGCGGCCGGGACTGGCCCGGCCCCGCCGATCCCCCGTCGGTGCTGCTCGTGGCCCGCACCCATGCGGCCGGGCTGGCCGCCGTACTGAGCGCCCTGGAGGTCTTCCGGCGCGGCGCGGCCCCCCAGGGGCTCGACCTCGACGCGGTGGTGCTGGTCGCGGACGCGCCGGGGCGGCTTCCGAAACCGCTCGCCCAGCACGTGAAGGTCATCGAGTCGGTGATCGACGTGTACCGGGTGCCGTGGGTCCCGGCCTGGCGGCTCGGCGACCTGTCTGGGCATCCGCCGCGCGAGACGGCGTCGTTGGCCCGGCTGACGGGCGCGGCCGGGCGGGGGCACTGAGGCGCGGTCGGGCGCCTGCGCCGAGAAGAAGCCCCTTGGACAATTGCTTGCGTGTGCATATGATGCAGGTGCAGGTAATCGTCGTACGCCACTACCGCCTGGAGTCCTCATGCCCCGCAGCTTCCTGTTCCTCCTGGCCAGCAGCCGCAGCGACGGCAACACCGAGCTGCTGGCCCGGCGGGCCGCCGAGCAGTTGCCCGCGGACGTCGAGCAGCGCTGGATCGACCTCGCGAAGCATCCGCTGCCCGACTTCGAGGACCTGCGGCACGACAGCGACCATGTGCGGCCGGCGGAGGGGGCCACGGGGCTGCTCTTCGACGCCACGATCGCCGCGACGGACATCGTGATCGCGTCGCCGCTGTACTGGTACTCGCTCTCCGGCCAGGCCAAGCGCTACCTCGACTACTGGTCGGGCTGGCTGCGCACCCCCGGCGTCGACTTCAAGGCGACGATGGCGGGCCGCACCCTGTGGGGCGTCACCGCGCTCGCCCACGAGGAGTTCGAGGTCGCCGACCCGCTGGTCGGCACTCTCAACAACTCGGCGGCGTACATGCGGATGCGGTTCGGCGGGGTGCTGCTCGGCAACGGCAGCAAGCCCGGTGACGTGCTGCGGGACACGGAGGCGCTGGCGCGCGCGAAGACGTTCTTCGCGCAGGAGGCTCCGCTCGCGCGCTTCCCCTACGAAGAGGCCTGAGCTACGCCGTGATGTCCTTCGTCGTGAACCTCGCCCATGCCGCCGAGCCGAACACCGCCGCGTACAGGGCCTGGAGGCCGAGGTTCTTCTGGAGGTCGTCCCAGTAGACGGGCTCGCGCATGAGGTCGGCGAAGGACAGCCAGTAGTGCGAGAAGAAGTACGGCTGGAGCGCGTGCAGTTGGGGGATCTGGTCGAGGATCTGGACCGTGATGAGCAGGCCCACGGTCGTCGCCATCGCCGCGATGCCGCTGCCGGTGAGCGTCGAGACGAACAGGCCGAGGGCCGCGACGCCGGTCAGTGACGCGGCGACGACCAGGGCGATGAGGAGGGCGCGGCCCAGCCCTTCGGCGAAGGTGATCCGCGTACCGGAGATGGTCGTCAGGTCACCCAGGGGGAAGAGAAGGGCACCGACGGCCAGTGCCGAGATCGCCACGACCAGGGTGGCGACCACGCAGAACGTCATCACCGTCGCGTACTTGGTGAGCAGCAGGCGGGTGCGGCCCGCCGGGGCGACGAGCAGATAGCGCAGGGTGCCGGCGTTGGCCTCACCCGCGATCGCGTCGCCCGCGATGACGCCGATGGCCATGGGGAGGAAGAAGGGGAGGGTCGCCGCCAGCGCCGTGAACACCAGGAAGAGGCCGTTGTTGGTGACCTGGGAGATGAAGGCGGGGCCTTCTCCGCCGCGGCCCTGTCCTACGCCGCCGCCGTCGCTGGTCTCGATCTTGATGGCGATGCCTACGAGGATGGGGACGGCGGCGAGGACGGTGAGCAGGGCGAGGGTGCGCCAGCGGCGGAAGGTGGTTTGTAGTTCGTTGGCGAAGAGGGTGCCTCGGAGGATTGTTCGGCGGCTGCGGGCGAGTGGGGGCTGGGCGCGCAGTTCCCCGCGCCCCTGGTGAGTCAACTCAGCCTGCGACATCGAAGCCCTCCCCCGTCAGGGCCACGAAAGCCTCTTCCAGTGACGCTCGTTCCACCGCGAAGCCTCTGACTCGCACCCCCGCCTCCACCAACGCTGCGTTGATGTCAGCCAGTTCGCCCTCCGGGGGCTCTGTCGTCACGCGGTCTTCCGTGATGACCACATCCGCCGCTCCCTGTTCCTTCAGGACCCTCGCCGCCTCCCCCGTGTCCGGTGTCGTCACCACCAAACGGCCCTTGGCCGCCAGGTCTGTCACCGGGCCCTGGGTGATCAGGCGGCCCTGGGCCATCACCGCCGCGTGCGTGCAGACCTGCTCGATCTCGTCGAGGAGGTGGGAGGAGAGGAAGACCGTAGTCCCGTCGGAGGCCAACTCGCGGACCAGGGAGCGGATTTCGCGCATGCCCTGAGGGTCGAGGCCGTTGGTGGGCTCGTCCAGGACCAGGAGCTTGCGGGGCTGGAGGAGGGCCGATGCCAGGCCCAGACGCTGTTTCATGCCCAGCGAGTACGCCTTCGCCTTCTTGCCGGCCGCCGCCGACAGGCCCACCCGGTCCAGGGCCGAGGCGACGCGGGCGCGCCGGGTGCGGGGGTCGGCGGTCGGGTCGGCCGCGTCGTAGCGGATCAGGTTGTCGCGGCCGGAGAGGAAGCCGTAGAGGGCCGGGCCCTCGATCAGCGCGCCCACGTGCGGGAGTACGGCCCGGGTGGCACGCGGCATGGGGCGGCCCAGGACGCGGGCCGTGCCCGAGGTGGGCTCGATCAGGCCCATCAGCATGCGGATGGTGGTCGTCTTGCCGGAGCCGTTGGGGCCGAGGAAGCCGAAGACGCTGCCCGCCGGGACGGTCAGGTCGAGACCGTCGACGGCGAGCTGCCCGCCGCGGTAGCGCTTGGTGAGCGCGCGGGTGTGGATGACGCTGTCACCCGCGCCCTCGGGATGCGGCTCCGTGGCGGGCGGTTGGTCCATCGGCTCCCTCGATTCGTCCCCGGGCAGTGCGTACGGTGGCTACTTCGCCGCGTCCGCCGCCTTCACCAGCGCTTCCTTGGTCACGGCGCCGACGTAGACCTTGCCGTCGTCCGTGATCAGGGCGTTGATCAGCCGCGTCTTGAAGACGGTGCCCTCGCCGAACTTGCCGCTCGCCTTGTCGCCGAGCGAGTCGAGGAAGCCGCCGAAGTCGCCGCCGACCTCGGAGCCGGACGGGATGCCCTGGCCGCCGGTGTCGAAGCTGGCGATGGAGTCCCAGCCGTCCCCGATGACGTTCAGCCCGTCGAGGCCGTCCAGCCCGCTGAGCCCCTCCGGTCCGCGCTTGTCCCGCGGGGCGACGGTGCCGTCGCTGTCCTCCTCCGTGACCTTCGCGCCCTTCGGCGGGGTGAAGTCGAAGGTGGACGCGGCCGGCTTGGCGAAGCTGACCTGGGTGAAGCCGGCGTCGACGACAGCCGCGCCGCCGCTCGACGGGGTCAGCGTGAACTTCAGCGGCAGTCCGGTCCTGGCGTCCACGGCGACGGTGATCTGGCCGATCGTGGACCCGGCGTCCTTGGGCTTGATGACGAGCCGGTACGCGTCCCGGCCGGCCACCTGAGCGGTGCCGTCGACCGTCACGGACGTGGTGTCGTCGACCGCCTTGAGGGCGTCGTCGGCGAAGTCCTTGGGCGTGGCCGGGGCTTCCTCTTCGTGCTTCGCGCTCTCGTCGGCGGTGCCGTGGAAGACCTCGTTGGACTTGCTGTCGTAGCCCCAGACGTCCTTGCCGTTGTGGATGAGGCTGTACTCGGCCGCGTCCTCCAGGATCGAGACCTTCTGCTTGTCCGGGCCGTCGGAGGCGACGCGCAGGGTGTGGGTGCCGGTGGCGAGTTCGGTCAGCTTGGTGGAGGGGTCGGCGGAGGACCCGTCACCGCCGGAGCGCGAACCGCCGCCCGTGAAGGCGTCGCCCAGGCCGCCGAAGTCGGGCAGCCCCAGATCCGTGGTGATCTTCACGGTGCCGGACAGCTGCTGTACGTCCGACGCGGCGATCTTCTCGATGAGTTGCTGTGCGCTGATCTTCGGCAGGTCGGGGTCGCCGGAGTCGGCGAGCGCCGGGACGAGCCCGATGGTCGCCGCGGCCACCCCCACGACCGCGACCGGGACGACGTACCGCGCGGCCTTGCGTCGCCCGGCGCGCAGGTCGTCGGCCTCCTCCGCGAGCGTGCTGTCGTCGGATTCGTACGGTGCCATGTCTGCCTTACCTCCGTCGTCGGCGGCGGCGTCCCGTGAAGCTCTCCCTCATGGGGAGGGGCCCCTCGTCCATCCCGTAGCCGCCATTCTCACCCGAATCGGTGAGGATTGGTGTTTTCCCGTGGTTCCCATCTCACCAAATCGGCGCCGTCCGGGCGTCAACCCGCGGGCTCAACTCCGCGTACACCTGGGGTATGACACACGGAGGCGGCGCCCCCCTCGACCCGTAGGGGTCGCACGGAGGACGCCGCTCCGGGTCGTGCGGATCAGTCGCGCAGGAACACGTAGTCCGCGTGGTACGGCACCCCGACGATGTCCCCCGGCGTGCAGGTGCCGGCCGGGGCGACGCCGCCGACGGTGTTGAGCCGCAGGATCTCGGTCGTCCGGGCCAGCAGGCCGTGGTGCTTGCCGGACTGAGTGGCCTTCAGGTCCAGCTCGGCGATGTTGCCGTCGCCGTTCGGGGTCCGGGACAGCACGGCGCCGGTGACCGCGCTGCCGTCGGGCGCGACCCACTGCGGCGTACCGGAGTTGGGGGCCACGAAGGAGTGCGCGATACGGCCGCCGAGCAGGGCGCTGACGTCCCGTTGGGCGAACGCGTAGCCGCCGCCCGTGGCCGCCTTGCACTCGTAGATCTGCTCGCCCTTCACCACGGACGCCTGGAAGTTCCGCAGCGCGCCACGGAAGTCGAACCCGGCGACAGTGACCTTGTGGAGCTGGCCGCGGACGGCACCGCCGGGGAACTCCTTGGTGTGCAGGTTGGCGTAGAACGACCCCGGGTCGGACTTCAGCGCGTCGAGCAGCGCGGCGTCCTTCACCCGCACGGTGCCGGTGACGCTGTGCCGTTCGGCCTTGCCGAGCAGCTTCGTGAAGTCGACCTTGACGCCCCCGTTGGTCCCCTTGGCGCCCTGGTGGATGTGCAGGGCGGTGGGCCGGTCGAGCCCCCGCCACTTCACGGCGACGGAGACCTGGTCCCCCTCCACCTTGACGAACTCCAACGCGGCCCCGTCCGTGTCCCCTGCGGGCACCTCGTTGGCACCGCGCAGGCTGGTGGCGAGGACGGTGGCGGTCTCGGTGGTGTTCCCGCCGGTGGCGAAGGCCGAGCCGGGAACACCGGCAACGGCCAGGGCAACAGCACCGACGATCAGCGTCTTACGCATGAACTCGTCTCCCCGTTGAGAAGAGCCGACACCCCCTGCGCCGGCTTCCGAGAAGACATACGGGGCGGATCTTAGACTGGACTCAGTCCAACCATGTGAGGGGCGTCACACTGACGCCCCTCAGGGGCGCGGGGAACCGCGCGCTCAGCCCCCACGAACCCGCATCCGGCAACGAACACCAAGCCGCAGAACCTACCCCGCGCGATGCACCACCGCGTCACAAAGCTCCGTCAGCGCAGCCTTCGCATCACACTCCGGCAACGGAGCCAGCGCACCCCGCGCCTCCTCCGCGAAGCGCACCGTGTCCCGCCGAGCCTGCTCCAACGCAGGATGCGCCCGCAACGCGGCCAACGCCTCCGCGAGCCGCTCGTCGTCCGCGAGGTCGGAGTCCAGCAGCTCGCACAGCGCCGCGTCCTCGGCCAGCCCCAGCCGCGCCGCGCGTTCCCGCAGCCGCAGCACCGGCATCGTGGGGATGCCCTCGCGCAGGTCCGTGCCGGGCGTCTTGCCCGACTCGTGGCCCTCGGAGGCGATGTCGAGAACGTCGTCCGCGAGCTGGAAGGCGACGCCCAGCCGCTCCCCGTACTGGGTGAGCACGTCGACCACCGACTCGTCGGCGCCCGCCATCATCGAGCCGAACCGGCAGGAGACGGCGATCAGCGAGCCGGTCTTGCCGGCGAGGACGTCGAGGTAGTGCTCGACCGGGTCCCGGCCGTCCACCGGCCCCGCGGTCTCCAGGATCTGTCCGGTCACCAACCGCTCGAACGCCTCGGCCTGGATGCGGACCGCCTCGGGTCCGAGGTCGGCGAGGATCTGCGAGGCGCGGGCGAAGAGGAAGTCGCCGGTGAGGACGGCGAGGGAGTTGCCCCAGCGGGCGTTCGCGCTGTCCACGCCCCGCCGGACGGCCGCCTCGTCCATGACGTCGTCGTGGTAGAGCGTCGCCAGGTGGGTCAGCTCGACGACCACCGCCGAGGGCACCACTCCGGGCGCATAGGGGTCACCGAACTGGGCAGTGAGCATCACGAGAAGCGGCCGGAAGCGCTTGCCGCCCGCGCGGACGAGGTGCTGTGCGGCCTCCGTGATGAAGGGGACCTCACTCTTGGTGGCTTCGAGCAAACCCTCCTCGACAGCAGCCAATCCGGCCTGGACATCGGCTTCGAGAGCCTGGTCCCGCACGCTCAGCCCGAACGGCCCGACGACGGTCACGAGGGGTCTCCTGTCTGCTGGTGTCTTCTGGCGATTACGCGGTATGTCGATAGGTCGCTGCCTTCACTCAAGTCAGCGTATCCGGTCACCTTTCGATCACCGTCGCCCCCCACCCGTGCAGCGCGGGCGGTATCGGATCACGCCCGGTATGTTTCTGATCAACTGAAAAGTACGGATATCCATCGACTTACCCGGAAGCAGTAGAGCGTGTCGCGAACCACCGTCGATGTCGACCCCGGAAACCAGCCGCCCCCCGAGGACGACACCGCCTTCTTCGGCCAGCCGAAAGGCCTGCTCACCCTCTCCGGTCTGGAGGTCTGGGAGCGCTTCTCGTTCCTCGGCATGCAGGCCATCCTCGTCCTGTACTTCGCCGATTCGGTGGCGCACGGGGGCATGGGCATGGCGGCCGGAACCGCCGCCTCCGTCTCCGCGGCCTACGGCACCCTCGTCTACCTGGTCTCCGTCGCCGGCGGCTGGCTCGCCGACCGCATGCTCGGCTCTTACCGCGCGGTGCTGTGGGGCGGGATCCTGATCGCCTGCGGGCACTACTCCATGGCGGTGCCGACCGCGACCATGACCTGGGTGGGCCTGGGGCTCATCAGCGCCGGAACAGGCCTGCTCAAGCCCAATGTGGCCACCATGGTCGGCAAGCTCTACCGGACCGACGACGAGCGCCGGGACGCCGGGTTCGCGCTCTACTACATGGCGATCAACATCGGCGCCTTCGCGGGCCCGCTGATCACCGGCTGGCTCGGCGACCACAAGGGCTGGCACTGGGGTTTCTCGGCCGCCGCGATCGGCATGACCTTCGGCCTGGTCCAGTACGTCGCCGGGCGCCGTCACCTGGCCGGGCGAAGGCACGCCGCGGAGTTCGCGCTCGCGCCGGAGGCGATGGGGCGGGCGGTGCGGCTGATCGTCGTAGGCGTCGTCGTGGCGGGTGTGATCGCCACCGCGCTCGCCCTGGCGGGCTGGCTGACCATGGACCGGTTCGTCGACCTGCTCACGCTGGTCTCCGTGATCGCGCCGGTCGTCTACTTCGCGGTGATGTTCCGCAGCCCCAGGGTCACCGCCGAGGAACGCGGCCGGCTGAAGCCGTACGTCGTCCTCTTCCTGGCCTCGACGGTTTTCAACTTCATCCTCTTCCAGGCCTACAGCACGATGATGCTGCTGGCCTCCACGAACGCCGAGACCACGATCCTCGGCTTCGACTTCCCGGCCAGCTGGTACGCCTCCGCGCTCGGCGCCTTCGAGGTCGGGCTCGCGCCTTTCGTGGCCGCCCTGTGGGTGCGGATGGGCCGCCGTCAGCCGCACGCCTCCAACAAGATCGCCATCGGGGTCGTCCTGGGCGGGCTGTCGTTCCTGCTGATGGTCCTGCCGACCTCCGGGCACTCCTCCGACGACTACCTCATGTCCGCCTGGTGGATCGTCGGGTCGTACCTGCTGCTGGGGCTCGGCGACATCCTGCTGGAGACCTCGGGCATGTCGGCCACCACCAAGCTCGCCCCGGCCGCCTTCTCCAGTCAGACCATGTCCCTCTGGTTCCTCTCGCTCGCCCTCGCCAACGGCATCCAGGCGCAGACGGTGAAGCTCTACGACGACGTCTCCCACCCGGCCTACTTCGGCGTCAACGGCGCCATCGCGGTGGCCGCGGGCCTCGCGGTGATGGCCGCGGCGCCCTGGCTGCGCCGCACCATGCACCCCGTCCACTGAGGTCACAGCGATGAGCCTGCACATCCGTACGTCCTTCCCCTACGAGACGACCCACGAGGACCTGCGCATCCCGCTTCCGGACGGGACGCAGCTGTACGCGCGCGTGTGGCGACCGCTCACCCAGGAACCGGTACCCGCTCTGCTCGAATACCTGCCCTACCGCCTGACCGACTGGACCGCGCCCCGCGACTTCCAGCGCCACCCCTGGTACGCGGGCCACGGCTATGCCTCCGTGCGCGTCGACGTCCGCGGGCACGGCAACAGCGGCGGGCTGCCCACGGACGAGTACTCGGCGACGGAGCTGGCCGACGGGGTCGAGGTGGTCAACTGGCTGGCGGCGCAGCCCTGGTGCGACGGCAAGGTCGGCATGTTCGGCATCTCCTGGGGCGGCTTCAACTCCCTCCAGATCGCGGCCCTCGCACCCGAGCCGCTCAAGGCCGTCGTCACGGTCTGCTCCACGGACGACCGCTATGACAACGACGTGCACTACATGGGAGGTTCCGTCCTCGCCGTCGACATGCACGCCTGGGCCGCGACCATGCTGGCCTTCGTCTCCCGGCCGCCGGACCCGCAGTACGCGGGCCTGGCCTGGCGGGACATGTGGCTCAAGCGCCTGGAGCACATCGACCCGTTCATCCACACCTGGCTGGACCACCAGACCAGGGACGCCTACTGGCGGCACGGCAGCGTCTGCGAGGACTACGGCGCGATCGACGCGGCGGTCCTGGCGGTGGGCGGCTGGCACGACCCGTACCGCGACACGGTGCTCAGGCTGGTCGAGCATCTGCCGCCGGACCGGGTCCGCGGGCTGGTCGGCCCCTGGTCCCACCAGTACCCCGACCGCGGGCTGCCGCCGGGCCCGGCGATCGGCTTCCTCCAGGAGACCCTGCGCTGGTGGGACCAGCACCTCAAGGGCGTCGACACCGGCGTCATGCGGGAACCCCTGCTGCGGTCCTGGATCAGCGACTCCCACCGCCCCGCCACGGTCTACGACACGCTCCCCGGCCGCTGGGTCGGCGAGCCGGCCTGGCCCTCCCCGCACGTCACGACGGTCTCGTACGGCCTCCAGGGCGCCCCTGTCCTCGTCCGCTCCCCGCAGCACACGGGCGTGGACGCCGGGCGTTTCTTCCCGTTCGGGAACGACGCCGATCTGCCGCCGGATCAGCGGGAGGAGGACGCCCGGTCGGCCTGCTTCGAGTTCGCGGTGGGTGAGGAGACATGGGTGCTGGGGCGGCCCCGGGTGCGGTTGCGGGTGACGTGCGAGGTGCCGCGCGGACAGGTGATCGCACGGCTGTGCGATGTGGCGCCGGACGGGTCGTCGACGCTGGTCACCCGGGGCGTGCTGAACCTGTCGGCCCGGCACGGGCGGGACCGGGCGGTGCCGTGGGAGCCGGGGGCGAGCGGGGAGGTCGTCTTCGAGCTGAACGGCATCGGGCATGTCTTCCCGCCCGGGCACCGCATCCGGCTCGCGGTCTCCTCCGCGTACTGGCCGTGGATCTGGCCGCAGCCCGAGTCCGAGGCCGGCTTCACGCTGGACCCGGCCGGCAGCTTCCTCGAACTGCCGGTCAGGACACATGACGTGGACTCGGACACCGGCATCGGCTTCGGCGAGCCCGAGCAGTCGGAACCCCTGGGCGTGAACTACCCGGCCACCCTCGACGAGCCCCGCCCCGAGCGGCTGGTCGTACGGGATGTCGCCAAGGGCGAGTGGCGGCTGGAGGTCGACCCGCGCTACGGCGGCACCCGCTTCTACCCCGACGGCCTGGAGTTCACCGAGGACGCACTGGAGACGTACACGATCCAGGAGTCGGACCCGCTGTCGGCCCGCGCCCGCTCGGTCTGGTCGATCCGGCTGCACCGGCCGGAGCTGGGCTGGGACACCACCGTCCGCACCCGCTCGGAGATCACCTGCGAGGCGACCGCGTTCCTGACCTCCAACGAGGTGATCTGCAGCGAGGGCGGCGAGGTGGTCTTCCACCGGACCTGGGAGAAGCGGATTCCACGAAGCGCCGGTTAACCGCCAGTTGAGGGTTTATTGCCCGATTTGCCGTTCTCGTTCTCGACGGTGAGTTGGCTCACTTCACCCTGCCCTCACCTTGTCCGAAAACCCCGGAATTCCGGGGCGCACAAGCCGGACACCAAGGTCAACAGGTGCGATCTGTGAATCCGGTACTTGTTTCGGACATGTGCAGTCGCATACGTTCCGGGCCCGGGCGGACGCCGAATCCTGCCGCCGCCCGTAGACCGCTCACCTCACTCAGAGAACTTCACGGCAGGAGCGGGGGACCCAGGTAAGTCGCCGGGCCGGACGTCTTCGGACATACCGGTACGGCTCGGGGTGAAGTCATGCCTTCTCGGGCATGGCCGGGCAGCTCCCGCCCGAACCCGACAGCTCACCTCGCAGGCGCCGGAGAGGAACTTCGTCATGCGTCTGTCCCGCAAGCTCGCCGTCACCGGTGCCGCCGTCGCCGCACTCGCCTTCCCCGTCGTCGGCGCGACCACCGCGTCCGCGGCCACCACCACCACGGTCACCGCCACCTCGCTCGGCTACTCCGACACCCTCGACGGCTGGATCCGCGCCTCGCTCCAGGTCATGGCGCAGAACGGCATTCCCGGCACGTACGACGGCATCTACCGCAACGTCATCCGTGAGTCCTCGGGCAACCCGTACGCCATCAACAACTGGGACTCCAACGCCGCCGCGGGCACGCCCTCCAAGGGCCTGCTCCAGGTGATCGACCCGACGTTCAACGCGTACCACGTGGCCGGCACGTCGTGGGACTCCTACGACCCGGTCGCGAACATCACCGCGGCCTGCAACTACGCGGCCGCGGTCTACGGCTCGATCGACAACGTGTACGGCGCGTACTGAGGTCCGGTCGTCCAGCCTCTCGCCGAGGGCTAGTTGAAGAGTCTTTCGAGGACGACGGCGATGCCGTCGTCCTCGTTCGACAAGGTCACCTCGTCGGCCACGGCCTTGAGTTCGGGGTGGGCGTTGGCCATCGCGACGCCGTGGGCCGCCCAGTCGAACATGGGGATGTCGTTGGGCATGTCACCGAAGGCGATCGTGTCCCGCGACCCCAGGCCGAGGTGCTCGGCTGCCAGCGCGAGGCCCGTCGCCTTGGTGATGCCGCATGGCTGGAGTTCGACGGTGCCGGGGCCCGACATCGTCACCGTCGCGAGGGAACCGACGACTCCGCGCGCGGTCGCCGCCAACTCGTCGTCGGACAGGGCCGGGTGGCGCAGCAGCACCTTGCTGATCGGCTCGCACCACAGGTCGTCGCGGCGGCCCACCCGCACGGCGGGCAGGGTCGGGTGCGGCATCAGATACCCCGGCTCGATGAGCGTGAGCCCGTCGACCCCGTCCTGGTCCACGGCCGCATACACCTGCCCCACCTCGGCCTCGATCTTGCCGAGCGCGGTCTCGGCCAACTCCCGGTCCAGGGTGACCGACCACAGCAGACGGTCCGCGCCGGCGTCGTAGACCTGCGCACCCTGCCCGCACACCGCGAGCCCGGTGCTGCCGAGGTCGTCGAGGAGCGGCCGCACTCTCGGGGCCGGTCGGCCGGTCACCACCAGATGCCGGGCCCCGGCCGACGTCACCCGCGCGAGTGCGGCGAGCGACCGGTCGGAGAGCGTGTCGTCGCCTCGGAGGAGGGTTCCGTCGAGGTCGGTGGCGACGAGTGAATATGCGGTGGGTGCGGCCATGATCAGAGAATACGGATGGAATCCCCCACCGACTCGACGCGAACCGGACGGCCGCACCTTTCACATCCGTTGACACCGGCTCCGGTTGGGAGTCGGCGGGGCACCGCGCACCACCGGTTGCGTCGGCCTGTGGGTGAGATGCTCGCGGGGTGACCGATCACCCGGAGACCTTCCTGAGCCATCTGCGGACCGCCGCGGCCGGCATCCTCGAACGCTTCCCCGAGCAGCTCAAGCCCGAGATCTACGCCCTGTCCTTCCGCATCTGGCGCCTCGACGACGACGACCGCCACCCGTACGTGGCCATCGGCTACAACACCGAGAGCCAGTACGAGCGGGAGACGTACCCGGGTGACGAGGGCGAGGTCCGCTGGAACTACGCCTACTGGCTCCTCGACGGCTTCGAGATGCTCGGCAACGTCCCCGAGGATCCGGTGGGCAGCCGGGTGTACGTGGAAGAGGTCAAGCAACTCGGTGTCTGGTACGACGGCGAGTTCGACCTCGACCGGGTCCTGGACGACGACGACCTCCGCGCCCGCACCGACCTCCTCCGCCGGCACTTCCAGGACGCCGTCATCGACCTCGCCCGCCACCTCCACGCCGACGGAGTGATCGAGAAGACCCTCGGCCGCCAACTCCCCGTCGTCGTCTTCGACATGGACCGCCCCGGCTGGGAGGCCCACGCGACGGAGTACGCCAACCCGCCGGAGCTGATCGAGGAGTTCATGGCGTGGCTGCGGGAGTCCGGGGAGATCTGATCCGTCGGCCCTACCCGTGGGCCGCCGCCAGATGCCGCGCCAGCCGCGGTGAGGCGAACTCCGTGCCGCACACGAAGCGCATCACCGGTCCGTACGACGACGCCGACGGCAGGCCCGTGAAGTACAGGCCCGGCACCGAGGAGACGTATCCGGCGCCGAGCCTGGGCGCGCCGCGGCTGACCGCGAGCCGGGTGCGCAGTTCAGGGCCGAGGAAGTCCATCGCGGCGACGTCGACGCGGTAGCCGGTCGCGGCTATGACGTGGTCGGCGGCCAGGCGTTCGGTGCGGCCGGTGTGGGTGAGGACGGACAGTGACGGGTGGCCGGCCGCGGTGTCGGCCTTGAGGACGCGGCGGACCTCGCTGACCCGGACCTTGTCCTCGAAGCGGTCGCGCAGCCACCAGGCGCCGAGTGGACCGAGGACGCGGCGGACCAGGTAGTGGCGGGCTCCTTCCGGGAGGCGGCGGTAGGGGTGGGGGTAGTAGCTGAGCGCCCACAGGGACCAGGCGCGGCCGAACGGGGACTCCGGGCGCAGCCGGGGCTGCTTCCAGGGCGGGGCCCCGAAGGCGACGCTGCCCCGGCCGCGCGCCACGACCCTGACCTGGGCGCCGGCCTCCGCCGCGAGGGCCGCCGTCTCCAGCGCCGACTGACCGGCCCCGACGACGATGAGCTCGCGGCCGGAGAAGCGGCTGAGGTCGTGGTGCTGGGAGCTGTGGGAGACGGGGCCGGTCGGGCTGGGTCCGTCGGGCAGGGTCAGCTCCGGGGGCAGCTGCGCGAGCCCCGACAGGCCGGTGGCGACGACGACCGCGCGGGCGCTGAACGACTCGCCCGAATCCAGCTTCAGTGCGAAGCCCTGGCTCTTGTCGCGGTCCACGGACACGACCCGCACCCGCTCCAGCTCGGGCACCAGCTTCTGCTGGAACCACTCGCCGTAGGCGATGAAGGTCTCCACGGGGATGATGTCCTCGTCCGTCACCAGCCGCGGTATGCCCGCCGCGTCGCAGTAGTCGACCAGGGTGTGGCCCGGCTGCGGGGCGTCGAGGCTGGAGGCCACCGGGGTGGACTTGAGGAGCATGCCGGCGGGCATGTGGTCGCGCCAGCTCACCATGGGTTCGCCGAAGACACGGACAGGGATGCCGCGGGCCCTGAGATGTGCGGCGGTCGACAGCCCGTAGGGCCCGGCGCCGATGACTGCGACTGGTCGGATCACGAAGTCCCTCCCCAGGACGTCACTTCGTCACTTCGTGGTGGTGCTGTTGGTGCCTTTGGTTTCTCAATGGGCGGCGGCGCCGCGGTGGTTGGTCCGCCACAGCTGGTACAGGTGCTTCGCGCCCGGTCGTACGAAGCGCGCGAGCATCGTGAGGAACGGCAGCGGGTCGTCACCCGCGAACCAGGCCAGCTCGGTCCCGCTCGCCCGCCCCGGCGCGTGCGGCGTCGTATAGCCGCTGCGGCGGTAGGCGAGGAGGGCGGGCAGGTCGATGTTCTCCACGATGTACCGGTGCCCGGCCCGCTGTTCCCCCTCCGGAACGGAGCGGCCGGTCAGATCGAGGTGCATGGCGCGGACGACGTCCACCCCCGACTCGTTCTCGAAGAGCCGGAACTGGGCGCCCATGCGGGGGTTGAAGTCGAGGAGCTTGTACAACCCGTCGCGCCGGTCGAAGCGCAGGTCCAGGTCGATGATTCCGGTGAAGCCGATCTGTTTGATGAAACGCGCGGCGAGGTCCGCGAGTTCCGGATTGTCGACGACGTACGCGTTCGCCGTCATTCCCGCGTGCGGCGGCCAGGAGCGGACCTTCACGCCGGTGAACATCGCGAGCGGAGTGGAGTCCGCGTCGAAGTAGGCGTGCACGATCCAGTCCTCGGCCTCCTCCCTCGGCAGGTACTCCTGGAGGATCACCGCGGGCTGCTCGCCCCAGTCACGGGCGAGGGCGAGCAGCCCCTCCCGGGTGCCGATCCGGGTCGTGCCGTTCACGGCCGGCCGGGTGCGCCGTACGAACGCCTCCCGGTTCTTGGCCACCACCGGGAAGCGGGCCTGGTCGGCGAAGGCGACGATGTCGTCGTAGGACTGCGGGAAGGCGGCCGTCGGGCTGGGTATGCCGTGTTCCACGCAGAGTTCGTGCAGCCCCTGCTTGCTGGCCAGCCGGCGCGGCAGGCCGCGCTCGACGGGCGGCACGAGGAAGCGGGCGCCGAGTTCGAGGCGGTGCTCGGCGATCAGCACCGCGGCCTCCTCGTCGGTGGGCACCAGGACGGCGGGCCGTCCGATCCTGCGGCCGATCCTGAGCAGACCCGCGACGAGACGCTCCGGCTCCTCCGTCCCCGTCGTCGGCCAGACGAAGGCCTTCTCGAGGTAACGGGACGTCGCCGCGGGTGTGTAACGGTCCTCCGTGATCGCATACATCGGGACGCCGAGACGACCCAGGCTGCGGATCGCGCCGACCCCGCCGTGGTGCAGCGGATAGTCGCCGAACTTCACGATCAAGCCCGGTACCTCTCTGTCGGGCTCGAACGGCACACGCACGTCTGCACTCCTGGCCACGGGTCCCCCCACGTGTCCCGTCCACGGAACGGCCCCACCCCGCCCGTTGTCCCCAAAGGAAGCTAAGCCGGAATTGCCGCCTCCGACCGATGCTTATCAGGACATTGCTAACTCTTTAGGCACTGCCGGGACGGGTAACTCGGCCGTAACGTGTGGCGCGACCACCTGTGTACGCAGTGCTCCGACCTACGAAGCGATGGAGAGCGAGGCAGCACCCCATGCCCCCGTTCGATCTGCCCGAGAGCGACCCCTTCGGCCCGCACAACCTCCCCTACGGCGTCTTCTCCGCGCCCGGCTCCACCGACCGGACCGTCGGCGTCCGCCTCGGCGACCATGTCCTCGACGCGGGCGCGGCGGCCCTGGCGCTCGGCTCCCCCTACGCCTCCCTCCTCGCCCGGCCCTCACTGAACCCGCTGCTCGCGGCCGGCCGCACCACCTGGTCGGACGTCCGGCGCGCGCTGACGGCGTGGGTGACGGTGCCCGCCCATCAGTCCGCCGTCGCGGAGTTCCTGCACCCCCTGTCGTCCGTGACCCTGCACCTCCCCTTCGAGGTCGCCGACTACGTCGACTTCTACGCCTCCGAGCACCACGCCCGGAACGTCGGCCAGATCTTCCGCCCCGACGCCGCGGACTCGCTGACCCCCAACTGGAAGCACCTCCCCATCGGCTACCACGGCCGCGCGGGCACGGTCGTCGTCTCCGGCACCGATGTCGTACGCCCCTCCGGGCAGCGCAGGGCCCCCACCGACCCGGCGCCGGTCTTCGGCCCCTCGGTGCGCCTGGACATCGAGGCGGAGGTCGGCTTCGTGGTCGGCACGCCGTCCCCCATGGGCTCCCCCGTGGCCCTGGCCGACTTCCGGGACCACGTCTTCGGCCTCTGCCTCCTCAACGACTGGTCGGCGCGTGACATCCAGGCCTGGGAGTACGTCCCCCTCGGCCCCTTCCTCGGCAAGTCCTTCGCCACGTCCGTGTCGGCCTGGGTCACCCCGCTCGACGCGCTGGAGGAGGCCCGGGTGGCCCCGCCCCAGCGAACGCACGAGCTGCTTCCGTACCTTGACGACACCGGCGCCGACGCCGAACCCGGCGGCTACGACCTCCGTATCTCCGTCGCCGTCAACGGCCACGTCGTCTCCGAACCCCCCTTCTCCTCCATGTACTGGACGGCCGCCCAGCAGTTGGCCCACCTGACGGTCAACGGGGCGTCCCTGCGCACCGGCGACCTCTACGGCTCCGGCACGGTGAGCGGCCCCGCGGAACGGCAGCGCGGCTCACTGCTGGAGCTGACCTGGAACGGCCGGGACGCCCTCGAACTCCCCGACGGCAAGCGGACGTTCCTGGAGGACGGCGACGTCGTGACCCTGTCCGCGTGGGCCCCGGGACCGGACCGGGTGCGGGTCGGGCTGGGCGAGGTGGTGGGGCGGGTCGTGGGACGGACCTCGGGCCAGGCCTAGGGATAGATGGGATAGACGGCGGCATGGGGAACCGAGGGGGTCGAGGGTGAGTTGAGGTGACGGGCAGGGGTGCCGTCGAGGTCTGCCATGAGCCGCCCGGCGCCGTCATACTGACGGCGACGGACGGTGTGCACAGGACCCAGCACGACCCCCGCAGGACCCCGCTCGACCTATCAGGCCCCCGCACGACCCGGAACGACCGCGCACCACCCACACCCCCCGTCACGCACTCTCTCGCCGCCCCTTCCCTTACGCCGACCAGGATCCGGAGCCCGTGGCATGACCGTCTGCCTGCTCCTGCTGAGCGCCGTCGCCCTGACGGCCGCCGTTCCGGTGCCGCGCGCGCTGACCCGGGCCGACTGGCCCGAGCGGGAGCCGGTGGTCGCGCTGTGGGTGTGGCAGTGCCTGGTCGCCACGGTGCTGATGTGCAACCTGACGGCCCTGGTCCTGGGCGCCGCCGCCGTCTTCCACACGGTCCGCGACCATGTCTTCGCCGCGGCGCCCCCGGTCGTGACCGCCGCGTACGACCTGTCCGCCGCCCCGGTCTGGGCCACCGTCCTCACCCTGCTGTTGGCCTGCGGCGCCGCCTGGACGACGGCGATGCTGGCCCGCGAGCTGGTCGAGGCCCGCCGGCGTCGCGGCCTGACGAGAGCGCATCTGCGCGAGCGCGCCCCCGAACTCCCCGGCGGCCTGGAGAAGGCCGCGCGCGGCCCGCTGCTGGTACTGGAGGACGAGTACCCCGACGCCTGGTGGATGCCGGGCAGCCCGCCGCAGCTGGTGGTGACGACCGGGGCGCTGCACCGCCTCACCGACGTACAGCTGGACGCCGTCCTCACCCATGAGCGCGACCACGCCCGCGCCCACCACGACTGGCTGCTGCACCTGTCGACGGCCCTGGCGACCGGCTTCCCCCGGCTCCCGCTCTTCGCCCACTTCTGCGAACAGACCCACCGCCTGGTGGAACTCGCCGCGGACGACACGGCCTCCCGCCGCTGCGGCCATCTGACGACCGCCCTGGCCCTGATCGAGCTCAACCAGCACCGGGGAGTGCTGTCCTGCGCCTCCAGCCACCGGCTCCTGGGCGAGCGCGTGGACCGACTGCTGGCGCCGCGCCCGCGGCTGGGCCGCCGGCATCGAGCGGTCACGGCCACGGTGGCGGGGCTGGTACCGCTGGTACCGCTGCTGATCGCTTTCGGGCCGGGACTGACCGCGCTGGCGTGAGCCGCGGCGCACCTCGCGGCGGGCGGTCGTCCCCGCGTCCAGGGGTGGCAGATCTTTCCCCCACCGCCCAAAAAATGCAGGTCAGCGGCTGAATCGACAGTCCGGCCAGTGGCGCAACACTCTCGCAACACTCCCTTCCCTACCCCCTCGGTATGGTTCCGGCCATGCCTCCTTCCGACCGCATCCGCGACCACGCCGGCCAGGGCGCGACCACCGTCGCCGCCCACCGCGCGCGGCGTCGGCTGCGCGCGGACCAGGCACGGCAGCTCGCCGATCTCCTCCGCCACCAGCTCCTCTCCGGCGGCTTCGAGGACGGCACCCTCCCGCACGAGACGACCCTCGCCACCGACTACCGCGCCTCCCGCAACACGGTCCGCCAAGCCCTGGACCTGCTGCGCGCCGAAGGCCTCGTCGAACGCCTCCCCGGTGTCGGCACCGTGGTCGTCGCCCAGAAGTACCCCCACGGCCTCGACCGGCTGATGGGCCTCGCGGAGACCCTGCGCGAACACGGCACCGTCACCAACGAGGTCCGCACGATGGGCCCGGCCCCGGCACCGCACCCGGTCGCCGAGCGCCTCCATGTCCCGCCCGGCACCGATGTCCTCTACATCGAACGCCTCCGCCGTCTCAACGGCCTCCCCCTCTCCCTCGACCTCACCTACATCCCGCTCGACATCGGCACCGCCCTGCTCGGCGCCGACCTGGAGAACACCGACGTCTTCCGGCTCCTGGAGTCGATCACCGGCCAGGGACTCGGCCACGCCGAGATCACCCTGGAGGCGGTGAACGCGGACGCCCACTCCGCCGCCGTCCTCGAAGCCCCGCGCGGTGCGGCCGTCCTCATGCTGGAGCGCCTGACGCATCTCGCCGACGGCCGCCCCGTCGACCTGGAGTTCATCCGCTTCCGCGGCGACCGCATCACGATGAGCGGCCTGCTGCACCGGTCCCTCTGACCACCTCCCCTCTCCGCTCCACCGCTCGCTCCCCGCCCGCTCTCGCCCGTTCGCGCCCTACACCTCTTCATCGTTCGGCAGGTCCTCATCGGTTCACCGCCGCGCGAGAAATTTCCCTGAATCTCAGGACATCTCTGGAGACAGCCATGCCCTTGGTGCCCCAGCGGGCCGACGTGCCCGTGACCATCGACGAGTCGAAGTGCATCGACGGCTGCACGCTCTGCGTCGACATGTGCCCGCTGGACTCCCTCGCCATCGACGAGAGCAGCGGCAAGGCCTACATGCACGTCGACGAGTGCTGGTACTGCGGCCCGTGCGCGGCCCGCTGTCCCACCGGAGCCGTCACGGTCAACATGCCCTATCTGCTCCGCTGAGAGGTCCCGACTCCCATGAAGAACACGGCAGTTGCCGCAGCCTCCCTCCTGCTGCTCGCCCCTCTGACGGCCTGCGGCGGCAACGCGGCGGCCGGTGACGGTTCCACGGTCACCGTGACCGTCGGCTACCAGTCCAGGACCATCAACACCGTCACCGCCGGCACCCTGCTCCGCTCGCTCGGCTCCTTCGAGAAGGAGCTGAACGCCCTCGGCGACGGCAAGACCTACAAGGTCGACTGGCAGGACTACGCGACCGGCGCCCCGATCACCGCCCAGATGACCGCCGGGAAGATCGACATCGGTTCGATGGGCGACTTCCCGCTCCTCATCAACGCGGCCCGCGGCAAGCAGCTCGGCAAGCCGACCCACCTGGTCTCCGTCACCGGCTACAACCTCCGCGGCGGCCTCAACACCATCGTCACGGCGCCCGACTCGAAGCTGGCCACGCTGACCGACCTGCGCGGCAAGAAGGTCTCCACCAGCGTGGGCTCCGCCGCCGACGGCACCCTCGTACGGGCCCTTGAGCGCGCCGGCCTCGACCCGGACAAGGACATCGAGAAGCTCAACCAGCAGCCCGCGGTGGGCGCTTCGGCCCTGTCCGCGGGCAGCGCGGACGCGCTCTCCCAGTTCGTCGCCTGGCCCGGCCTGCTCACCTACCAGGGCAAGGCGAAGGCCCTCTACGACGGCGCCGAGCTCAACCTCCCCACCTTCCACGGCGTCACCGCACGCGAGGACTTCGCGCGTCAGCACCCCACCGTCCTGGAGGCCTTCCTCAAGGCCCAGGCCGAGGCCACGGACTACCTGAACGACCACCCCGTCGACGCCGCCGAGAAGGTCGCGAAGGCCACCGGCCTGCCCGCCGAGGTCGTCTACCTCTACAACGGCGCCCACGGCATCTCCACCTTCGACCCCGCGATCAAGCCCCAGTTGGTCGCCGCCCTCAAGGACGACGTCGCGATCCTGAAGTCGGCCAAGCTGACGGGCGACATCGACGTGGACGCCTTCGTCGACGACCGTTACGCCAAGAAGGCCCTCGGCACGTCGTACGCCCAGCGGCTCGCCGCCGCTCCGGCCGCCGCCGCGAGCGAGGTCTGGCCCAAGGGCGCCTCCGCGACCCGCGCCTTCAAGACGCCCGCCGAACTCCTGGCGTACGTCTCGGCCCACCGGGACGGCATCCGCGCTGCCTATGTCCCCGACGCCACCACCGGCACCCTCTGGTTCGCCGACAAGGCGGTCTGGGTGGCCGACGGCGACAAGCTGCTGCCCTTCGTCGCACCGGCGACCGCGAAGGCGTACGTCGCCGAGCACGGCGGCGCCCGCGTGGTGACGTACGCCGACGCGCTGGAGCGGGCGTCGTGAGCCGGCCGCTGCCCATCGCCGGCCGGTACGCCCTGCGGGTGGCTTCCCTGGTGGTCGCCCTCGGGGTGTGGCAGGCGCTGACCAGCCTCGACATCGACCTGTGGCTGCGCTTCTCGCAGTTCCCCACGGTCACCGACGTGGCCCACGCCTTCGCCGACCGGCTGGCCGGGCCCGACTTCTGGACCGACCTCACCGACAGCCTGACCCGCATCCTCAGCGGCTTCCTGCTGGCTGCGGTGCTCGGTGTGGCGACGGGCGTGCTCGTGGCGCGCTCCCGCCTTGCCGAGGACCTGCTCGGGCCGGTGCTGGAGGTCGTCCGCCCGATCCCGGCCATCGCCCTCGTCCCCGTCGCGATCCTCCTCTTCCCCTCCAACGAACAGGGCATCGTCTTCATCACCTTCACCGCCGCCTACTTCCCCGTCCTGGTCTCCACCCGGCACGCGGTCCGCGCGCTGACGCCCGTGTGGGAGGAGGCGGTGCTGACGATGGGCGGCGGCCGGTCGCGGATCCTCGGCTCGGTCGTCCTGCCGGGTGCGCTGCCCGGCATCTTCGGCGGGCTGTCGGTCGGCATCGGCGTCTCGTGGATCTGTGTGATCTCCGCCGAGATGATCTCCGGCCAGTACGGCGTCGGCTACCGCACCTGGCAGGACTACACCGTCGTCGACTACCCGGGTGTCTTCGTCGGCATGGTCACCATCGGCGTCCTCGGCTGGCTCACCTCCACGGCCGTGGAGCTGCTGGGCCGCCGCCTGACCCGCTGGCTGCCCCGGACGTCGTACGACACCGGAGGCCGACCGCGGAACGTCCGCGCGGTGCCTTCCACGCGGCAACGCGAGTCCGCCGCGCCCGCTCCGAGGACCGAGGAGGCACGCGATGAGCACCTCGTCTGACACCACCGACGCCGGGTCCCAGGTCACGGATGCCGCACCCGCCCGCGGCACCCGTCTCACCCTCCACGCCGCCACCCTCGGCCGACCCGGCGCCCCCGCCGTCACCGGTGTCGACCTCGACGTCGCCCCCGGCGAGATCCTCACCGTCGTCGGACCGTCCGGCTGCGGCAAGTCGACGCTGCTGCGCACGCTGGCCGGCCTGCTGGCACCCCTCGACGGCGAGGCCGACCAGGACGGCCGGCCGCTGACGGGCCCGTCCGCCGACCGCGCCCTGGTCTTCCAGGAGGACGCCCTGCTGCCCTGGCGCACCCTGCGGGCGAACGTCGAACTCCCGCTCGCCATCCAGGGTTCGGGGCGCGCCGACCGCAGGCGGCAGGCCGAGTCCTGGCTCGCCCGCGTCGGACTCACCGAACAGTCCCGGCAGCTGCCGCACCGCGTCTCCGGAGGCCAGCGGCAGCGCGCCCAGCTGGCCCGGGCGCTGGCCGGCCGGCCGCGCGCGGTGCTGATGGACGAACCGTTCGGCGCCCTCGACGCCCAGACCCGCGCCGGCATGCAGGACCTGCTCGTGGAGGTGCTGCACGGCACGGGCGCGACCGTCGTCTTCGTCACCCACGACGTCGACGAGGCCCTCTTCCTAGGCGACCGCGTCGCGCTCCTCGGCAACGGCGGCCTCACCGCCGTACGCGAGGTGCCGCGCCCCCGCGACCGCACCGCGCGCGACGACCCGGCGCGGCTCGCGCTGCGGCGCGACGTCCTGTCCTCCCTCGGTTCCTGAAAGGCCCCTCGGTGACCAGCCCCGCGAACACCCCCCTGGCGATCCCCGCCCTCACCGACGCCGAGGAACTCTCCTGCGACGTCCTCGTCATCGGCGGCGGCACCGCCGGCACCATGGCCGCGCTGACCGCCGCCGAGCACGGCGCCGACGTGATCCTCCTGGAGAAGGCCCACGTCCGGCACTCCGGCGCCCTCGCCATGGGCATGGACGGCGTCAACAACGCGGTCGTCCCGGGCCGCGCCGAGCCCGACGACTACGTCGCCGAGATCACCCGCGCCAACGACGGCATCGTCGACCAGTCCACCGTCCGGCAGACCGCCACCCGCGGCTTCGGCATGGTGCAGCGCCTGGAGTCGTACGGCGTGAAGTTCGAGAAGGACGAGCACGGCGACTACGCGGTCCGCCAGGTCCACCGCTCCGGCTCCTATGTGCTGCCGATGCCGGAGGGCAAGGACGTCAAGAAGGTGCTGTACCGGCAGTTGCGGCGGCGCGAGATGCGGGAGCGGATCCGCATCGAGAACCGGGTGATGCCGGTGCGGGTCCTGACGGCCGACGGGCGGGCCGTGGGGGCGGTCGGATTCAACACCCGCACGGGCGCCTTCGTGACGGTCCGCGCGGGCGCGGTCATCCTGGCGACCGGCGCCTGCGGCCGCCTCGGCCTGCCCGCCTCCGGCTACCTCTACGGCACCTACGAGAACCCCACCAACGCGGGCGACGGCTACGCCATGGCCTACCACGCGGGCGCCGAGCTCACCGGCATCGAGTGCTTCCAGATCAACCCGCTGATCAAGGACTACAACGGCCCCGCCTGCGCCTACGTCGCCAACCCCTTCGGCGGCTACCAGGTCAACCGGCACGGCGAACGCTTCGTCGACTCCGACTACTGGTCCGGCCAGATGATGGCCGAGTTCGCGGCGGAGGTGGCGTCCGACCGGGGGCCGGTCTACCTCAAGCTCAGCCACCTCCCCGAGGAGTCGGTCTCCGCCCTGGAGTCCATCCTGCACTCCACGGAGCGGCCCACGCGCGGGACCTTCCACGCGGGCCGGGGCCACGACTACCGCACCCACGACATCGAGATGCACATCTCCGAGATCGGCCTGTGCGGCGGCCACTCGGCGTCCGGGGTACGGGTCGACGACCACGCGCGGACGACCGTCCCCCGCCTCTACGCCGCCGGCGACCTGGCCTGCGTCCCGCACAACTACATGATCGGCGCGTTCGTCTTCGGCGACCTCGCGGGCGCGGACGCTTCCCAGTACGCGGCGTACGAAGGGGAGTTGCCCGCCGACCAGCTCCGTGAGGCGCACGAACTCATCTACCGCCCGCTGCGCAACCCGGACGGCCCGCCGCAGCCCCAGGTCGAGTACAAACTGCGCCGCTTCGTGAACGACTACGTGGCCCCGCCGAAGTCGGGGGCCCGCCTGTCGCTCGCCCTGGAGTCCTTCGAGCGGATGCGGGACGACATCGCCGCGATGGGCGCGCGCACCCCGCACGAGCTGATGCGCTGCGCCGAGGTCTCCTTCATCCGGGACTGCGCGGAGATGGCCGCGCGCGCGTCCCTGGCCCGCACGGAGTCCCGCTGGGGCCTCTACCACGACCGCCTCGACCACCCCCATCGCGACGACGCCTCCTGGTTCCACCACCTCGATCTGCACAAGTCCCCCTCTGGCGCGATGGAGTTCACGGCCCGTCCCGTGGCTCCCTATCTGGTCCCGGTCGAGGAGTTCACCCCGGCCGGCGGCCCCTCCCGACACCTCGGCGAGGTGCACCCGGAGGACGTGGCGACGGCGGGGTCCCGGGACCGGGCGCCGGTGGCGGCGGGGGCCGAGGGCAGTGGCCTGGACCGTTCCGGCAACGACGCCGGTGCCGCCAGTGCCGGACACGACTCCCGTCCCGCCGCCGAGCAGTCGACCGCCCGACTCCTCGAACTGGTGGCCCTCGCCGAGGAGGAACCCGAACTCGACGCCCTGCGGCCCTACTTGACCGACCCGGCGGCCACGGTCCGGCGTGAGGCCGTCGCGGTGCTCACCGAGACCCTGCCCCCGGGCACCGGCCCCGCCCTGGCCGACGCGCTCCGCGACCCCGCCGCCGAGGTCCGTGCCGCCGCCGCGGCCTCGCTGCGCGAGCTGGTCGAGACGCTCCCGCCCGAACCCGCCCTGCGCGAGGGCCTCGCCGTCGCCCTCAGCGAACCCGACCCTGTCGTGCGCGCCGCCGCCCTCGATGTCCTGCGTGCCCTGCGGCTGGGCGACACCGCGCTGTTCGCGGGCTCCCTGACGGACGACGACCTCGCCGTCCGCATCGAGGCCGTACGCGCCCTCGTCTCGGTCGACGCCGCCGAGGAACTGGCCCGCGCGGCGACGTCCGACCCGTCCCGCGAGGTCCGCGTCACCTTCGCCAAGGCCCTGGCGACGGTGTCCACAGGCCGCCCCGACGTCGTCCTGCCCGCCCTCGCCACGCTCACGGCGGACGCCGACGCCCTGGTCCGCGGCGCGGCCTACGCCGCCCTGGGCACCACCGGCTGCCCCGGACCGCTCGCCCAGCGCGCCGTCGCCGCCTTGACCGACGCGACCTGGCAGGTGCGCTCCGGAGCGGCGACCGCCCTGTCCGGAGCGGACGCCGACACCGCCGTCCCCGCCCTGGCCAAGGCGCTCGCCGACCCGAATGCCGACGTCCGCAAGGCGGCGGTCCTGGCCCTGACCCGGCACACGGCCAGCGAGGCCGCCCGCGCCGCCCTGGCCACGGCCACGGCCGACTCGGACGCGGACGTCAGGGCGTACGCCTCACGAGCGCTGTGACGGGTGCCGGGGCCTGCGGCTACGTCCAGTCGGGCTCCGGCTCCTCGTCCATCTCGGGCCAGGCATCCGCACCAGGGTCCACGTCACCGGCCGCGGACGATGCCGACGCTCCCGCTGCTGGCTCGCCCAACCCGTCGAGCACCGCCAGCACCCCCTCCCCGTACGTCGCCAGCTTCTTCTCGCCGACCCCGCCGACCTCACCGAGCTGTCTCACCGACGTCGGCCACACCGTCACGATCTCCCGGAGCGTGGCGTCGTGGAAGATCACGTATGCCGGGACTCCCTGTTCCTTCGCCTGCTCGGCGCGCCAGGCCCGCAGCGCCTCGAAGGCGGGAACCAGTGCCTCGGGCAGTTCGACCGCGGCGGGCTTGGACTTGCCCCTGGAGGAGCCCGACGTCTTCGCCACCGTCGGCTTCTTCGGTTCCTTCCGCAGCGGCACCTCCCGCTCCCGCCGCAGCACCGCCCCGCTGGCCTCGGTCAGCGTCAGCGTGCCGTACTCCCCCTCGACCGCGAGCAGCCCCTGCGCCAGCAACTGCCGTACGACACCGCGCCATTCGGCCTCGGTCAGCTCCTCGCCGATGCCGAAGACGGACAGCTGGTCGTGGTCGAACTGGATGACCTTGGCGGTGCGCCGGCCCAGCAGGATGTCGACGATCTGCACCGCGCCGAACTTCTGCCCCCGCTCCCGCTGGAGCCGCACCACCGTCGACAGCACCTTCTGCGCCGCGATGGTGCCGTCCCAGGTCTCGGGTGGGGTGAGGCAGGTGTCGCAGTTGCCGCAGCCCACCGGGTCCGGCTCCTGGCCGAAGTAGTTCAGCAGCTGCCCGCGGCGGCACTGCGCGGTCTCGCACAGCGCCAGCATCGAGTCCAGGTGAGCGGCGGCGCGGCGGCGGAACGCCTCGTCGCCCTCGCTCGACTGGATCATCTTGCGCTGCTGTATGACGTCGTTGAGGCCGTAGGCCATCCAGGCCGTCGAGGGCAGTCCGTCACGTCCCGCGCGGCCGGTCTCCTGGTAGTAGCCCTCGACCGACTTCGGCAGGTCGAGGTGGGCGACGAAGCGGACGTCCGGCTTGTCGATGCCCATGCCGAAGGCGATGGTCGCGACGACGACCAGGCCGTCCTCCCGCAGGAACCGGGACTGGTGCGCCGCGCGCGTGCCCGCGTCCAGGCCGGCGTGGTACGGGACCGCCTCGATGCCGTTCTTGGCGAGGAACTCGGCCGTGGCCTCCACCGACTTGCGCGACAGGCAGTACACGATGCCGGCGTCGCCCTCGTGCTCCTGGCGCAGGAAGCTCAGCAGCTGCTTCTTGGGGTCGGCCTTGGGCACGATCCGGTACTGGATGTTGGGCCGGTCGAAGCTCGCCACGAAGTGCCGGGCGGTCGGCATGTTCAGCCGCTGGGTGATCTCCTGGTGCGTCGCGTGCGTGGCCGTGGCCGTCAGCGCGATGCGCGGGACGTCGGGCCAACGCTCGCCGAGCAGGGACAGGGCGAGGTAGTCGGGGCGGAAGTCGTGGCCCCACTGGGACACGCAGTGCGCCTCGTCGATCGCGAAGACCGCGATCTTGCCTCGGGAGAGCAGGTCGAGGGTGGAGTCCAGCCGCAGCCGCTCGGGCGCCAGATAGAGCAGGTCCAGCTCGCCCGCGAGGAACTCGGCCTCCACCACCCGCCGCTCGTCGAAGTCCTGCGTGGAGTTCATGAACCCGGCGCGCACGCCGAGCGCCCGCAGCGCGTCCACCTGGTCCTGCATCAGCGCGATGAGCGGCGAGACGACGATGCCCGTACCGGGTCTGACCAGGGACGGGATCTGGTAGCACAGTGACTTGCCGCCGCCGGTCGGCATGAGCACGACGGCGTCGCCGCCCGCGATCACATGCTCGATGACCGCTTCCTGCTCGCCGCGGAAGGCGTCGTACCCGAAGACCCGGTTCAGCGCGGCCAGCGCCTCGCTCCCGGCCGCCCCGGCGGGCCCTGCCACCTCGGTCACCCCTGGCATCTCGCTGATCCCGCCCATCCCACCCATAGTCCTGTCCCCCGTACGTCGTCCCTCGACCACTGCCTCCACGATAGGGGTCCGCACCGACAGCGCCGGAGTTATCCACAGGCCCGTTCCGTGACGCTGCGCGTTCACTCCAATGGGCCGCGTCACATGGATGGGCTCCGACCTCCGGGGACATGCTGCTCAGGCGGGCAGGGGAGGCCCGCCCCGGACAGCGCGCCTCGACCGGTGCGCGCCACTTCCGCTTCAAGGAGCCCCCGCATGTTCTCTCGGCCCCTCAAGGCCGCCGTCGCCGCGGCGATAGCCGGTGCCTTCTCCCTGACCGCCGCGCCCGCGCAGGCCGCGCCCGCGGACGACCCCTGGGCCGCACTGGTCCCCACGTACGCGGCGACCGGCAAGTACGCGTACGAGCCCTTCGCCCCCACGGGGGGCTACGCCCGTACCAACACATGCGTGCCCAACATGGGCTACCACTACGTCAACAACACGCTGCTGACCGACCCAGCCGTCGACCCCGCCAAGCCCGAGGCCCTGCTGTACGAGGGCGGGGCCGTCACCAGCACCCGCAAGCTGGTCGGGGTGGAGTGGATCGTTCCGGACACGGCCGTGACCACGGCACCGACGCTGTTCGGCGAGACCTTCTCCCACGACACGGTCCTGCACGTCTACTCGCTCCACGCGTGGATCTACAAGACCAACCCCAACGGGCTCTTCGTGGCCCTCAACCCGAGGGTGACGTGCCCGGCCTGAGCGCACGCGAAAGGGCCCCGGTCCCACGAGGGGAGACCGGGGCCCTGCGCACCGACCCGCAGGTCAGCGCACGAACACTCCCGCCTGGTTGGCCAGGTCCAGGAAGTACTGCGGCGCCACACCGAGCACCAGCGTGACCGCGACACCGACGCCGATCGCCGCCATCGTCAGCGGCGACGGCACGGCGACCGTCGGGCCCTCGGGCCGCGGCTCGCTGAAGAACATCAGCACGATGACGCGGATGTAGAAGAACGCGGCGATCGCCGACGAGATCACACCGACCACGACCAGCGGTGCCGCGCCGCCCTCCGCCGCCGCCTTGAACACGGCGAACTTCCCGGCGAACCCGGAGGTCAGCGGGATGCCGGCGAAGGCCAGCAGGAACACCGCGAACACGGCCGCGACCAGCGGTGAACGGCGGCCGAGCCCGGCCCACTTGGACAGGTGTGTGGCCTCGCCGCCGGCGTCGCGGACCAGCGTGACCACCGCGAACGCGCCGATCGTCACGAACGAGTACGCGCCCAGGTAGAAGAGGACGGACGACACCCCGTCCGGCGTGGTCGCGATGACGCCCGCGAGGATGAAGCCCGCGTGCGCGATCGACGAGTACGCCAGCAGCCGCTTGATGTCGGTCTGCGTGATCGCGACGATCGCGCCGCCGAGCATGGTGACGATGGCGACGGCCCACATGACCGGCCGCCAGTCCCAGCGCAGGCCGGGCAGGACGACGTACAGCAGCCGCAGCAGGGCGCCGAACGCGGCCACCTTCGTCGCCGCCGCCATGAACCCGGTCACCGGCGTCGGCGCGCCCTGGTAGACGTCCGGCGTCCACATGTGGAACGGGACCGCGCCGACCTTGAACAGCAGGCCCATCACGATCATCGCGCCGCCGACCAGCAGCAGCGCGTCGTTGCCCATGGTGTCCGCGAGCGCCGGGTCGACGTTCGTGACCGTGCCGTCGACGACCTGCGCGATCGTGGAGTACGACACCGAGCCCGCGTAGCCGTAGAGCAGCGCGATGCCGAACAGGGTGAACGCGGAGGCGAAGGCGCCGAGCAGGAAGTACTTGACCGCGGCCTCCTGCGACATGAGCCGCTTGCGGCGGGCCAGCGCGCACATCAGGTACAGCGGCAGGGAGAAGACCTCCAGGGCCACGAACAGCGTCAGCAGGTCGTTGGCCGCGGGGAAGATCAGCATGCCGGCGACGGCGAAGAGCAGCAGCGGGAACACCTCAGTGGTGGTGAACCCGGCCTTGACGGCCGCCTTCTCGCTGTCGCTGCCCGGCACGGAGGCGGCCTGCGCGGCGAAGGAGTCGACCCGGTTGCCGTGCGCCTCCGGGTCGAGCCGGCGTTCGGCGAACGTGAACAGGCCGACCAGGCCCGCCAGCAGGATCGTGCCCTGAAGGAAGAGCGCCGGTCCGTCGACGGCGATGGCGCCCATCGCCGCGATCCCGGCCTTCGTCGTCGCGTACCCGTCGGCCGCGAGGGCGACGACCGCGGCGAAGGCGGCGGCCAGGGCCACGGCGGACAGGAACACCTGGACGTAGTACCGCTGCTTGCGCGGGACGAACGCCTCGACGAGCACCCCGATGATCGCCGCACCGACGACGATCAGCGTGGGCGACAATTGTCCGTATTCGATCTTCGGCGCGTCGATCTTCGAGATCGGATCGGCCGCGGTTGTCCACAGGCTGTGGACGGCTGTTGCGCTCACTTGGCCGCCTCCACCTCGGGCTGGGGGTCCTTCTTCTGTACGTCGGACAAGGTCGACTTGACCGCCGGGTTGACGATGTCCGTGACCGGCTTCGGATAGACCCCGAGGAAGATCAGCAGGACGATCAGCGGCGCGACGACCACGAGCTCACGGACCCGCAGGTCCGGCATCGCGGACACCTCGGCCTTCACCGGGCCCGTCATCGTCCGCTGGTAGAGGACGAGCGTGTAGAGCGCGGCGAGCACGATGCCGAAGGTGGCGATGATGCCGATCACCGGGTAGCGGGAGAACGTGCCGACCAGCACCAGGAACTCACTGACGAACGGCGCGAGTCCGGGCAGCGACAGGGTCGCGAGGCCACCGATCAGGAAGGTGCCGGCGAGCACCGGGGCGACCTTCTGCACACCGCCGTAGTCGGCGATGAGCCGCGAGCCGCGCCGCGAGATCAGGAAGCCCGCGACCAGCATCAACGCGGCCGTGGAAATACCGTGGTTGACCATGTAGAGCGTCGCGCCGGACTGGCCCTGGCTGGTCATCGCGAAGATGCCCATGATGATGAAGCCGAAGTGCGAGATCGACGCGTACGCCACCAGCCGCTTGATGTCCCGCTGGCCGACGGCGAGCAGCGCCCCGTAGACGATGCTGATCAGCGCCAGGACGAGGATCGCGGGCGTCGCCCACTTCGACGCCTCCGGGAAGAGCTGGAGGCAGAAGCGGAGCATCGCGAAGGTGCCGACCTTGTCGACGACCGCCGTGATGAGGACGGCGACCGGGGCGGTGGCCTCACCCATCGCGTTGGGCAGCCAGGTGTGCAGCGGCCACAGCGGCGCCTTCACCGCGAACGCGAAGAAGAAGCCCAGGAACAGCCAGCGTTCGGTGTTGGTCGCCATGTCGAGCGAGCCGTTGGCCCGCGCCTCGGCGATCTCCTGGAGGCTGAAGTTCCCGGCGACCACGTACAGGCCGATCACCGCGGCCAGCATGATCAGACCGCCGACCAGGTTGTAGAGCAGGAACTTCACCGCGGCGTACGACCGCTGCGTGGACGCCGCCTCTTCACCGTGCTCGTGGGCCCGGTCCCCGAAGCCGCCGATGAGGAAGTACATCGGGATCAGCATGGCTTCGAAGAAGATGTAGAAGAGGAAGACGTCGGTGGCCTCGAAGGAGATGATCACCATCGCCTCGACGGCCAGGATCAGGGCGAAGAAGCCCTGCGTCGGCCGCCACCGCTTGCTGCCGGTCTCCAGCGGGTCGGCGTCGTGCCAGCCCGCCAGGATGATGAAGGGGATCAGCAGGGCGGTGAGCGCGAGGAGCGACACTCCGATGCCGTCCACGCCCAGTTCGTAGCGGACTCCGAAGTCCGCGATCCAGGAGTGGGATTCGGTGAGCTGGTAGCGGTCGCCGTCCGGGTCGAAGCGGACCAGAACGATGATCGCGAGGGCGAGGGTGGCGAGCGAGACGAGCAGCGCCAGCCACTTGGCGGCGGTGCGCCGCGCGGCCGGCACGGCGGCCGTGACGACCGCCCCGAGCGCGGGGAGCGCCGCCGTCGCTGTCAGCAGAGGAAAGGACATCGGTATCAGACCGCCCTCATCAGCAGGGTCGCGGCGATGAGGACCGCCGCACCGCCGAACATCGAGACCGCGTACGACCGCACGAAGCCGTTCTGGAGCCTGCGCAGCCGTCCGGAGAGGCCGCCGACCGAGGCCGCCGTGCCGTTGACGACTCCGTCGACCAGGGTGTGGTCGACGTAGACCAGGGACCGCGTGAGGTGCTCGCCGCCGCGGACCAGGACCACGTGGTTGAAGTCGTCCTGGAGCAGGTCGCGCCGGGCGGCCCGGGTGAGCAGCGACCCGCGCGGGGCGACGACCGGGACCGGGCGGCGGCCGTACTGGAGCCAGGCGATCGCGACGCCGATGACCATCACCGTCACGGTGGCCGCCGTAACCGTGGCCGCGCTGATCGGCGCGTCTCCGTGGCTGTGCCCGGTGACGGGCTCCAGCCAGTGCAGGAAGCGGTCGCCGATGCTGAAGAAGCCGCCCGCGAAGACCGATCCGAAGGCCAGCACGATCATCGGGATCGTCATGGACCGCGGCGACTCGTGCGGGTGCGGCTCGGCGTGTTCGCCGTGGTGCTCGGCGGCGGGCTCCGCGCTGGCCGCCTCCGGGGAGCGCGTCGGCTGGTTGCGCCAACGCTCCTCTCCGAAGAACGTCATCAGCATCACGCGCGTCATGTAGAAGGCGGTGATGGCCGCGCCCAGCAGGGCGCAGGCGCCGAGGATCCAGCCCTCGGTGCCGCCCTTGGCGAAGGCCGCCTCGATGATCTTGTCCTTGGAGAAGAAGCCGGACAGCCCCGGGAAGCCGATGATGGCGAGGTAGCCGAGGCCGAACGTCACGAACGTGACCGGCATGTACTTGCGCAGGCCGCCGTACTTGCGCATGTCGACCTCGTCGTTCATGCCGTGCATGACCGAACCGGCGCCGAGGAACAGCCCGGCCTTGAAGAAGCCGTGCGTCACCAGGTGCATGATCGCGAAGACGTAGCCGATGGGGCCGAGGCCCGCGGCGAGGACCATGTAGCCGATCTGCGACATGGTCGAGCCGGCCAGCGCCTTCTTGATGTCGTCCTTCGCGCAACCGACGATCGCACCGAACAGGAGTGTGACGGCACCGACGACGGTGACGACGAGCTGGGCGTCCGGGGCGAGGTTGAAGATGTTGGCGGAGCGGACGATCAGGTAGACGCCCGCGGTCACCATCGTCGCGGCGTGGATCAGGGCCGAGACCGGGGTCGGGCCCTCCATCGCGTCCCCGAGCCAGGACTGCAGCGGCACCTGGGCGGACTTGCCGCAGGCGGCGAGCAGCAGCATCAGGGCGATGCCGGTGAGCGTGGCCTCGGAGGCGCCGGTGACGAGTCCGGGCTTCTCGTGCGAGCCGAGGACCGGGCCGAAGGCGAACGTCCCGAACGTCGTGAACATCAGCATGATGGCGATCGACAGGCCCATGTCGCCGACGCGGTTGACCAGGAAGGCCTTCTTCGCGGCGGTGGCGGCGCTGGGCTTGTGCTGCCAGAAGCCGATGAGCAGGTAGGACGCGAGACCCACGCCCTCCCAGCCGACGTACAGCAGGAGGTAGTTGTCGGCGAGGACGAGGATCAGCATCGCCGCGAGGAACAGGTTCAGATAGCCGAAGAAGCGGCGGCGCCGCTCGTCGTGCTCCATGTACCCGACCGAGTACAGGTGGATCAGCGAGCCGACGCCCGTGATCAGCAGTACGAACGTCATCGACAGCTGGTCGAGGCGGAAGGCGACGTCCGCCTGGAAGCCCTCGACCGGGACCCAGCTGAACAGGTGGCTCGTCAGGGTCCGGTGCTCGGCGTTCTTGCCGAGCAGGTCGGCGAAGAGGACGAGGCCGAGCACGAAGGAGACGGCGGCGAGCAGGGTGCCGATCCAGTGGCCGACGCGGTCCAGGCGCCGGCCGCCGCACAGCAGTACGGCCGCTCCGAGCAGGGGCGCCGCCACCAGCAGCGCAATCAGGTTCTCCACGATTCTTCCGACCCCTCAGAGCTTCATCAGGCTGGCGTCGTCGACCGAGGCCGAGTGGCGGGAACGGAACAGGGACACGATGATCGCGAGCCCGACCACGACCTCGGCGGCGGCGACGACCATCGTGAAGAACGCGATGATCTGGCCGTCGAGGTTGCCGTGCATCCGGGAGAAGGCGACGAACGCGAGGTTGCAGGCGTTGAGCATGAGCTCGATGCACATGAACACGACGATCGCGTTGCGCCTGATCAGTACGCCGGTGGCGCCGATCGTGAACAACAGGGCCGCGAGGTAGAGGTAGTTGACGGGGTTCACTTCGACGCCTCCTCGGCCCGCTTGAAGGTGGCCGGCTCGATCGCGGTGCGCTCCAGGCGTTCCTCGGAGCGCTGCTCCAGCGCCTTGAGGTCGTTGAGCGCCTCCTGGGAGACGTCCCGGATCTGGCCGCGCTCGCGGAGCGTCTTGCTGACCGTGAGCTCCGACGGGGTGCCGTCGGGCAGCAGGCCCGCGATGTCCACGGCGTTGTGCCGGGCGTAGACGCCGGGGGCCGGCAGCGGCGGTACGTGCTTGCCCGCGCGGACGCGCTCCTCGGCCAGCTCGCGCTGGGTCTTGGCGCGCTCGGTGCGCTCGCGGTGGGTGAGCACCATGGCGCCGACGGCGGCCGTGATCAGCAGGGCGCCGGTGATTTCGAAGGCGAAGATGTACGTGGTGAAGATGCGGGTCGCGAGGCCCTCCACGTTGCCGTTCGCGTTCGCCTGCGCCAGGCCGTTGAACTCCTTGAGGGAGGCGTTGCCGATGCCCGCGATCAGCAGGATGCCGAAGCCGAGCCCGCAGAGCAGGGCCAGCCAGCGCTGGCCCTTGATGGTCTCCTTCAGCGAGTCCGCGGCCGTGACGCCGACGAGCATCACCACGAACAGGAACAGCATCATGATCGCGCCGGTGTAGACGACGATCTGCACGATGCCCAGGAAGTAGGCGCCGTTGGCGAGGTAGAACACCGCCAGGATGATCATGGTGCCGGCGAGCGACAGCGCGCTGTGCACGGCCTTCTTCATGAACACGGTGGCCAGGGCGCCGAGCACGGCGACCGTACCGAGGACCCAGAACTGGAAGGCCTCTCCCGTGGAGGTCGAGTAGGCGGCGAGATTGCTCATGCCGTCGCCTCCTCTTCGTCGGGCCTCTCTCCCTTGGAGACGGCCACTTGCTGGACGGTGCCGGGCGCGGCCTCCGTGACCAGGCCCCGGTAGTAGTCCTGCTCGTCGGTCCCCGGGTAGATCGCGTGGGGCGTGTCGACCATGCCGTCTTCCAGACCGGCGAGCAGCTGCTCCTTGGTGTAGATCAGGTTCGCGCGGCTGGAGTCGGCGAGCTCGAACTCGTTGGTCATCGTCAACGCGCGCGTGGGGCACGCCTCGATGCACAGGCCGCACAGGATGCAGCGGGCGTAATTGATCTGGTAGACGCGGCCGTACCGCTCGCCCGGCGAGTAGCGCTCCTCGTCCGTGTTGTCGGCGCCCTCCACATAGATGGCGTCGGCGGGGCAGGCCCAGGCGCACAGCTCGCAGCCGACGCACTTCTCCAGGCCGTCCGGATGGCGGTTGAGCTGGTGCCGTCCGTGGAAGCGGGGAGCGGTGGTCTTCTGCTGCTCCGGGTACTGCTCGGTCAGCCGCTTCTTGAACATGGCCTTGAAGGTCACGCCGAAGCCGGCGACGGGATTCATGAAACCGGGCTTGGTCTCCTTGGGCTCCTCAGCCATCGGACGCCTCCTTTCCATCCAGAGATCCGTCGTCACTCTGAGTATTCACGCCACCACTGACAATCAGCTCCCGCTCCTGCCGCGAACGACGCCTCGGCACGGCCGGCAACTCCTGTCCGGGCAGCGGCGGTACGGGGAATCCGCCGGCCATCGGGTCGAATCCGGCCGGCTCCTGCACAGGCTGTGCGGCCGACTTCGCTTTCTCGCGGAAGACGTCCGCGACGAAGGAGAGCAGCAGCAGGGCGATGACACCGCCGGCGACGTAGAGCGCGATGTCCGCGAAGTCGTAGTTCTCGTTCTTGAGCGTCCGCACGGTCGCGACCGCCATCAGCCACACCACGGAGACCGGGATCAGCACCTTCCAGCCGAGCTTCATCAGCTGGTCGTAGCGGACGCGGGGGAGCGTGCCGCGCAGCCAGATGAAGAAGAACAGCAGCAGCTGGACCTTGATGACGAACCAGAGCAGCGGCCACCAGCCGTGGTTGGCGCCCTCCCAGAAGGTGCTGACCGGCCAGGGGGCCCGCCAGCCGCCGAGGAAGAGGGTCACGGACACCGCCGAGACCGTCACCATGTTCACGTACTCGGCGAGCATGAACAGCGCGAACTTGATCGACGAGTACTCGGTGTTGAAGCCGCCGACGAGGTCGCCCTCGGACTCCGGCATGTCGAAGGGGGCGCGGTTGGTCTCACCGACCATGGTGACGATGTAGATGATGAAGGAGACCGGCAGCAGAACGATGTACCAGCGGTCCTGCTGCGCCTCGACGATCGCCGACGTCGACATCGACCCCGAGTAGAGGAAGACGGAGGCGAAGGCGGCGCCCATGGCGATCTCGTACGAGATCATCTGCGCGCAGGAGCGCAGGCCGCCCAGGAGCGGGTAGGTCGACCCGGAGCTCCAGCCCGCGAGCACGATGCCGTAGATGCCGACCGAGGCGACCGCGAGGATGTAGAGCATCGCGATCGGCAGGTCGGTGAGCTGCATCGTGGTGCGCTGGCCGAAGATCGAGATCTCGTTGCCTGCCGGGCCGAAGGGGATCACCGCGATCGCCATGAAGGCCGGGATGGCCGCGACGATCGGCGCGAGGATGTAGACCACCTTGTCCGCGCGCTTGACGATGACGTCTTCCTTGAGCATCAGCTTCACGCCGTCGGCGAGCGACTGGAGCATGCCCCAGGGGCCGTGCCGGTTGGGGCCGATGCGCAGCTGCATCCAGGCGACGACCTTGCGCTCCCAGACGATGGAGAACAGCACGGTCACCATCAGGAACGCGAAGCAGAAGACGGCCTTGACGACGACGAGCCACCAGGGGTCGGTGCCGAACATCGAGAGGTCTTCCGCCGCGAGGGACGGGCTCATGCCTCCACCTCCTTGGGGGCTTCGGCTGCGGGCGTCGCCGGGCCGATGCGGACGAGAGAGCCGGGCAGCGCACCGGCGTCGGAGGCGACGCCCCCGCCCACGGAGTTCAGCGGCAGCCAGACCACGCGGTCGGGCATCTCGGTGACCTGGAGCGGGAGTTCGACGACTCCGGAGGAGCCGGTCACGGCCAGGACGTCGCCGTCCTTGACGCCGACCTCCGCGGCGGTCGCGGCCGACACGCGCGCGTGGGCCGCGTGCCGGGTCCCGGCGAGCGCCTCGTCGCCCTCCTGGAGGCGGCCCTGGTCGAGCAGCAGCCGGTGTCCGGCGAGGACGGCCTCACCCGCGGCCGGCCGCGGCAACTGGGCGCCGGTCTCCAGCGGTTCGGTGGCCCGCGGGCCGTCCCAGGCGCCGAGCCGGTCGATCTCGCCGCGCACGGTCCGCAGGTCCGGCAGACCCAGGTGGACGTCCATGGCGTCGGCCAGCATCTGCAGCACGCGCGCGTCGGTCGGCGCGAGGCGGCGGGTCATCTGGTCGGGCTTGAGCGCGGCCTCGAAGAAGCGCACCCTGCCTTCCCAGTTGAGGAAGGTGCCGGCCTTCTCGGCGACGGCGGCGACCGGCAGGACGACGTCCGCGAGCTCGGTGACCTCGCTGGGCCGCAGCTCCAGCGACACCAGGAAGCCGACCTCGCCGAGCGCCTCACGCGCGCGTGCCGGGTCGGGCAGGTCGGCGACCTCGACACCGGCGACGAGCAGCGCCTGGAGCTCACCGGTGGCGGCGGCCTCGATGATCTGCGTGGTGTCCCGGCCGTAGCGGTGCGGGAGGTCGGCGACACCCCAGGCGGCGGCGACCTCCTCACGCGCGCGCGGGTCGGTGGCCGGGCGGCCGCCCGGCAGCAGCGTCGGCAGCGCACCGGCCTCGACGGCACCGCGCTCCCCCGCCCTGCGCGGGATCCACACCAGCTGGGCGCCGGTCGCGGAGGCGGCCCGTACGGCGGCGGTCAGTCCGCCTGCCACGGCGGCCAGCCGCTCGCCGACGACGATGACGGCGCCCTCGGCCCGCAGCGCCTCGGCGGCCTTCGCGCCGCCCGCCTCCAGGCCGACGCCGCTCGCGAGCGCGTCCAGCCACTCGGTCTCGGTGCCGGGAGCCGCCGGCAGCAGCGTGCCGCCCGCCTTGGTCAGGCCGCGCGTGGCGTACGTGGCCAGCGAGAAGACCTTCTGTCCGTGCTTGCGCCAGGCCTTGCGCAGCCGCAGGAAGACGCCGGGCGCCTCCTCCTCGGCCTCGAACCCGACCAGCAGGACCGCGGGTGCCTTCTCCAGCGCGGTGTACGTGACGCCCGTACCGTCGAGGTCGCGGCCGTGGCCGGCGATCCGGGCGGCCAGGAAGTCGGCCTCCTCGCCGCTGTGCACGCGCGCGCGGAAGTCGATGTCGTTGGTGTCGAGCGCCACGCGCGTGAACTTGCTGTACGCGTAGGCGTCCTCGATGGTGAGCCGGCCACCGGTCAGCACACCGGTCCGGCCCCGCGAGGCGAGCAGCCCCTGCGCGGCGATCTCCAGCGCCTCCGGCCAGGAGGCCGGGACGAGGTCACCCTCGGGGTTGCGCACCAGGGGCGTCTCCAGCCGGTCACGCTGCTGCGCGTACCGGAAGGCGAACCGCCCCTTGTCGCAGATCCACTCCTCGTTGACCTCAGGGTCGTTGGCGGCGAGCTTGCGCATGACCTTGCCGCGCCGGTGGTCGGTGCGGGTGGCGCAGCCGCCGGAGCAGTGCTCGCACACGCTCGGGGAGGACACCAGGTCGAAGGGGCGGGAGCGGAAGCGGTACGCCGCCGAGGTGAGCGCGCCGACCGGGCAGATCTGGATGGTGTTGCCGGAGAAGTACGACTCGAACGGGTCGCCCTCACCGGTGCCGACCTGCTGGAGCGCGCCGCGCTCGACCAGCTCGATCATCGGGTCGCCCGCGACCTGGTTGGAGAACCGGGTGCAGCGGGCGCACAGCACACACCGCTCACGGTCGAGCAGCACCTGCGTGGAGATCGGCACCGGCTTCTCGTACGTCCGCTTCTTTCCCTCGAAGCGGGACTCGGCCTGCCCGTGCGACATCGCCTGGTTCTGCAGGGGGCACTCGCCGCCCTTGTCGCAGACCGGGCAGTCCAGCGGGTGGTTGATGAGGAGCAGCTCCATCACACCGTGCTGCGCCTTCTCGGCGGCCGGCGAGGTGAGGTGGGTCTTCACCACCATGCCGTCGGTGCAGGTGATGGTGCAGGAGGCCATCGGCTTGCGCTGGCCCTCGACCTCGACGATGCACTGGCGGCAGGCGCCGGCCGGGTCGAGCAGGGGGTGGTCGCAGAAGCGCGGGATCTCGATGCCGAGCTGCTCGGCGGCCCGGATGACCAGGGTGCCCTTGGGCACGCTGATCTCGGCGCCGTCGATGGTCAGCGTCACGAGATCTTCCGGCGGGACCGCCGCCTCTCCCCCGCCGGAGGGAGCGTTGGTGGTCACGGTCATGCGTTCACCTCCGTGCGGGAGTCGGCCCAGACCGTGGACTTGGCCGGGTCGAAGGGGCAGCCGCGGCCCGTGATGTGCTGCTCGTACTCCTCGCGGAAGTACTTCAGCGAGGAGAAGATCGGCGAGGCGGCGCCGTCGCCGAGGGCGCAGAACGACTTGCCGTTGATGTTGTCGGCGATGTCGTTCAGCTTGTCGAGGTCGGACATGACGCCCTTGCCGGCCTCGATGTCACGCAGCAACTGGACGAGCCAGTAGGTGCCTTCGCGGCAGGGCGTGCACTTGCCGCAGGACTCGTGGGCGTAGAACTCGGTCCAGCGGGTGACGGCGCGGACGACGCAGGTGGTCTCGTCGAAGCACTGCAGCGCTTTGGTGCCGAGCATGGAACCCGCGGCACCCACTCCTTCGTAATCAAGAGGGACGTCGAGGTGCTCGTCGGTGAACATCGGCGTCGAGGAGCCGCCCGGCGTCCAGAACTTGAGCCGGTGCCCGGGTCGCATGCCGCCGCTCATCTCCAGCAGCTGGCGCAGTGTGATGCCGAGCGGGGCCTCGTACTGGCCGGGGCTGGCGACGTGGCCGCTGAGCGAATAGAGCGTGAAGCCCGGGGACTTCTCGCTTCCCATCGACCGGAACCATTCTTTGCCCCGGTGCAGAATCGCGGGAACCGACGCGATCGATTCGACGTTATTCACCACAGTCGGGCAGGCATAGAGGCCTGCGACCGCAGGAAAGGGGGGACGGAGCCGCGGTTGACCACGGCGGCCTTCGAGCGAGTCGAGGAGTGCGGTCTCCTCACCGCAGATGTACGCGCCCGCGCCCGCGTGCACGGTGATGTCGAGATCGAGCCCGCTGCCCAGGATGTCCTTCCCGAGGTAGCCGGCCGCGTAGGCCTCGCTCACGGCCGCATGCAACCGCCGCAGCACTGGCACCACTTCACCGCGCAGATAGATGAAGGCATGCGACGACCTGATGGCGTAACACGCGATGATCATGCCCTCGATGAGGCTATGCGGGTTCGCGAAGAGGAGCGGAATGTCCTTGCAGGTTCCGGGCTCCGATTCGTCGGCGTTGACAACTAGATAGTGCGGCTTTCCATCCCCCTGGGGAATGAACTGCCATTTCATTCCCGTGGGGAATCCAGCGCCGCCGCGGCCGCGCAGACCGGAGTCCTTGACGTACGCGATCAGGTCGTCCGGTGACATCGCGAGCGCCTTGCGCAGGCCCTCGTATCCCTCGTGCCTCTTGTAGACGTCCAGCGTCCAGGACCTGTCCTCGTCCCAGAAGGCCGACAGCACGGGTGCGAGCAGCTTCTCGGGGCTGGTGTCTTTCAGCTCGGGTGCCAAGGTCATCACTCCCCCTCCTCGGCGACAGGCCCCGCCGGGTGGGTCGGGTCGGAGGCCGATGTGTCCTGCGGCGCGTCGTGCGAACTCAGGTGCTCGGTCGGTGACGGCTCGTGCACGGCGCGGTCCTGCTGCGCCCTGTCCTGCGGCTCGTCGTGCGCACCGGCGTCAGGTGAGCCGGCGTCGTGCGGACCGCCGTCGCGCGGATGGACCACGCGCGCGGGTGCGGCCTCTCCCCTGGCCAGGCGGAGGCCCACCAGCGATGCGGGTCCGGCTGCGCCGCTTGCCTCGACGGCCCCTGGCCGCTCGTCGGGGAAGCCGGCGAGGATCCGCGCGGTCTCCTTGAAGGTGCACAGCGGCGCCCCGCGCGTGGGCTGCACCGGACGGCCCGCGATCAGGTCGTCGACGAGCCGCTTGGCGCTGCCCGGGGTCTGGTTGTCGAAGAACTCCCAGTTGACCATCACGACCGGCGCGAAGTCGCAGGCCGCGTTGCACTCGATGTGCTCCAGCGTGACCTTGCCGTCCTCGGTGGTCCCGCCGTTGCCGACGCCCAGGTGCTCCTGGAGGGACTCGAAGATCGCGTCGCCGCCCATCACCGCGCACAGGGTGTTGGTGCAGACCCCGACCTGGTAGTCGCCGCTCGGCCGGCGCCGGTACATGGTGTAGAAGGTGGCGACCGCGGTGACCTCGGCCGTGGTCAGGCCGAGGATGTCCGCGCAGAACTGCATCCCGGTGCGCGTGACATGGCCTTCCTCCGACTGCACGAGGTGCAGCAGCGGAAGGAGCGCGGACCGGGAGTCGGGGTAGCGGGCGATGATCTCGCGCGCGTCCGTCTCCAGCCGGGCTCGGACGTCGTCCGGGTAGGCGGGCGCGGGCAGTTCGGGCATGCCCAGGCTGACGCCCCGCTCCGAAGAAGAGGTGGTCACCGGTCGACGCCTCCCATCACGGGGTCGATGGACGCGACGGCGACGATGACGTCGGCGACCTGGCCGCCCTCGCACATCGCCGCCATGGCCTGCAGGTTGGTGAAGGACGGGTCGCGGAAGTGGACCCGGAAGGGGCGGGTGCCGCCGTCGGACACGGCATGCACCCCGAGCTCGCCCTTGGGTGACTCGACGGCCGCGTACGTCTGTCCCGGCGGTACGCGGAAGCCCTCGGTGACCAGCTTGAAGTGGTGGATCAGGGCCTCCATGGAGGTGCCCATGATCTTCTTGATGTGGTCGAGGGAGTTGCCGAGTCCGTCGGGGCCGAGCGCGAGCTGGGCGGGCCAGGCGATCTTCTTGTCGGCGACCATGACCGGGCCGGGCTGGAGCCGGTCCAGGCACTGCTCGACGATGTGCAGCGACTGGCGCATCTCTTCCAGGCGGATCAGGAACCGCCCGTAGGAGTCGCAGGTGTCGGCGGTCGGGACCTCGAAGTCATAGGTCTCGTAGTCGCAGTAGGGCTGCGACTTGCGCAGGTCGTGCGGCAGACCGGTGGAGCGCAGGATCGGGCCGGTGGCGCCGAGGGCCATGCAGCCGGCCAGGTCGAGGTAACCGACGTCCTGCATACGGGCCTTGAAGATGGGGTTCCCGGTGGCGAGCTTGTCGTACTCCGGGAGGTTCTTCTTCATCTTCTTCACGAACTCGCGGATGTGGTCCACCGCGCCGGGCGGCAGGTCCTGCGCGAGTCCGCCGGGGCGGATGTACGCGTGGTTCATCCGCAGGCCCGTGATGAGCTCGTAGATGTCGAGAATCATTTCACGATCACGGAATCCGTAGATCATGATCGTGGTGGCGCCGAGCTCCATGCCGCCGGTGGCGATGCACACGAGGTGTGAGGAGAGCCGGTTCAGCTCCATCAGGAGCACCCGGATGATCTTGGCGCGCTCGGTGATCTGGTCCTCGATGCCGAGGAGCTTCTCGACGGCGAGACAGTAGGCGGTCTCGTTGAAGAAGGACGTCAGGTAGTCCATGCGCGTCACGAACGTGGTGCCCTGCGTCCACGTGCGGAACTCGAGGTTCTTCTCGATGCCGGTGTGCAGATAGCCGATGCCGCAGCGGGCCTCGGTGACCGTCTCGCCCTCGATCTCCAGGATCAGGCGCAGCACTCCGTGGGTGGACGGGTGCTGGGGGCCCATGTTGACGACGATGCGCTCGTCGTCGGCGCGGGCCGCGGACTGGACGACCTCGTCCCAGTCGCCACCGGTGACCGTGTAGACGGTGCCCTCGGTGGTCTCGCGCGCCGAAGCGGCGGCGGATGCGTGCGAAGTGCTCACGAGTACGACCTCCGCTGGTCCGGAGCCGGGATCTGGGCGCCCTTGTACTCGACGGGGATGCCGCCGAGGGGGTAGTCCTTGCGCTGTGGATGGCCCTGCCAGTCGTCCGGCATCATGATCCGCGTCAGGGCCGGGTGACCGTCGAAGACGATCCCGAAGAAGTCGTAGGTCTCGCGCTCGTGCCAGTCGTTGGTCGGGTACACGGAGACCAGGGACGGGATCTTCGGGTCGGCGTCCGGGGCGCTGACCTCCAGGCGGATCAGCCGGTTGTGGGTGATCGAGCGCAGGTGGTAGACGGCGTGCAGCTCGCGGCCCTTGTCGTGCAGGTAGTGGACCCCGCTGACGCCCGTGCAGAGCTCGAAGCGCAGGGCCGGGTCGTCGCGCAGGGTGCGGGCGACGCGCAGCAGGTGCTCGCGCTCGATGTGGAAGGTGAGCTCGCCGCGGTCGACGACCGTCTTCTCGATGGCGTTGTCGGGCAGGAGGCCCTGTTCCTCCAGGGCGCCCTCCAGCTCGTCGGCGACCTCGTCGAACCAGCCGCCGTAGGGGCGGGTGGCCGCCCCCGGGAGCCGGATGGAGCGGACCAGGCCGCCGTAGCCGGAGGTGTCGCCGCCGTTGTCGGCGCCGAACATGCCGCGCTGGACGCGGATCTCCTCGCCGCCGTCGCCGCGCTGGCCGGGGAGGTTGGAGGCGCCCAGGTCCTTCTCGGGGTTGACGCCGTTCGACGCCCCGTTCGCGTCGCTCATCGCAGCAGCCCCTTCATCTCGATCGTGGGCAGGGCCTTGAGCGCCGCTTCCTCCGCCTCCCGGGCCGCTTCCTCGGCGTTCACGCCGAGCTTGGAGCCCTGGATCTTCTGGTGGAGCTTGAGGATGGCGTCCATGAGCATCTCCGGCCGCGGCGGGCAGCCGGGGAGATAGATGTCGACGGGGACGATGTGGTCGACGCCCTGCACGATCGCGTAGTTGTTGAACATGCCGCCCGAGGAGGCGCAGACCCCCATGGAGATGACCCACTTGGGGTTCGGCATCTGGTCGTAGACCTGGCGCAGCACCGGCGCCATCTTCTGGCTGACCCGGCCGGCGACGATCATGAGGTCGGCCTGGCGGGGTGAGCCGCGGAAGACCTCCATGCCGAAGCGGGCCAGGTCGTAGCGTCCGGCGCCGGTCGTCATCATCTCGATGGCGCAGCAGGCCAGGCCGAAGGTGGCCGGGAAGACGGACGCCTTGCGCACCCAGCCCGCGGCCTGCTCGACGGTGGTCAGCAGGAAACCGCTCGGCAGCTTTTCTTCGAGTCCCATGAGTTAAAGGCCCCTCAGTCCCATTCCAGGCCGCCGCGCCGCCATACGTACGCGTACGCGACGAAGACGGTGAGCACGAAGAGCAGCATCTCCACGAGCCCGAAAACACCCAGGGCGTCGAAGGTGACGGCCCAGGGGTAGAGGAAGACGATCTCGATGTCGAAGACGATGAAGAGCATCGCCGTCAGGTAGTACTTGATGGGGAAGCGCCCGCCGCCGGCCGGCGTGGGGGTCGGCTCGATCCCGCACTCGTAGGCCTCGAGCTTGGCCCGGTTGTACCGCTTCGGACCGATCAGCGTGGCCATGACCACGGAGAAGATCGCAAAGCCTGCCCCGAGGGCTCCCAGTACGAGGATGGGCGCATACGCGTTCACCGCTCCTCGCTCCTCTCAGTCGGCACTGACTGCTGGCGATGGCGTCGGGTTCACTTCCGCCTCACGCGCCCCACGAACCCCGTTCGTCCCGACGAAGATCGCGAACATGTGAAGCAGGTCACAAGCCCAACTGACCCGCATCTTATGCCCGCCGGTCTGTGATCTGCGACACGGGGTATTGCACAAGCTTTGTGATCTCCACCACCTGACGAAGGATCATGAAGTCGGATGAGCGGTGATCTTCATACGTGAAGCGTCCGAGCGATCACCAGAGGTGACATTTTGGCTCGTCGGCGCAGTTGAAACGGGGTGCGGGAGCGGCGTCTCCATATCAAGAGACTTCTCGTGCATGCAAATTGGTGCTGGACGCCAGCACTTGATAGTGCGCGGCATTCACACCTGGGAGGGGGTCGCGGGGCGCGATGTGGACGCGTGCGCGCGTTCACGAGCGGGTGACGGCGAGTGGTGCGCGCGTGACGCAGCCGCTGCCGTAACCGTTGCGTGACCTCCACCACATCGATGAGAGACCTCTGAGAACCGGGCTTGGCCACCGGTCCCAACCGATGGTAGGCGCGGGGCAATTCGGGCGTAACGATGAAAGACCGTGATCACGGCCATGATGGGCTGTGCCCGCAATGTCCGTTACGGCGTCAATAAAGAACGCCACGCCCGGAATTCGAGGGGCCGGTTGAACAACTGTGGCGCAAGCCACGTTTCTTGAAGGTATGGAGGAGCCCCTGATACCGGTTGTTCTCATGTCCCACACCGCTCACATACGCAGCCACCGGAAACCCCGCCGCAGCGCGACGACTTCGCTCGCCGTGCGTGCCGGTGTCGCCGGTGGCGTTCTCAGCATGGCGGCGGCGGGCGCGTCGGCCTCGGCGAGCGCCGCCGAGACGACGCAGACGCTCGAACTGCCCACCCTCACGGCCGACCTGGCCGCGCAGGTCGCCCAGTCCGCGGACGCCACGCAGCAGGCCGCCGCGAACTACGAGCTGCAGGCCGAGCGTGACGCGGCCGCCGCCGCGGCCGCCAAGGAGGCCAAGAAGGACCTCGCCGAGGCGAAGAAGAAGGCGGAAGCCAAGAAGAAGGCCGAGGAGGCCCGCAAGGCCGCTGCCGAGGCCGCCGCCTCGCGTTCCTCGGAGCGGACCACCCTCTCCGCGTCCACGACCGTCTCGGCGCCCGCCAGCGGCTCCGTCGCGACCGTCATCGCCTTCCTCAAGGCCCAGGTGGGCGACGCCTACGTCATGGGCGGCACCGGCCCCAACGCGTGGGACTGCTCCGGCCTGGTCCAGGCCGCGTTCAAGCAGGTCGGCGTCGACCTGCCGCGCGTCTCGCAGGACCAGTCGATGTCCGGCACCGACGTGTCCCTGTCCAACCTGCAGGTCGGCGACATCCTGTACTGGGGCGCCAAGGGCTCCGCGTACCACGTGGGCGTCTACATCGGTAACGGCCAGTACCTGGACGCGGCCAACCCGTCCAAGGGCGTTGTCATCCAGGACCTGTCGGGCTACCCGGCGACGGGTGCGGTGCGCGTACTCTGACAAAACGCGCACGCGCGCACAGAACGTCGGAAGGGCCGCAGCCGCTCGGGGGCAGCGGCCCTTCCGCTTGCGCCGAAACCGGTCTGGCCCTCGGCCGGCCGGGTGTGATCTGTTGCTGTCGTCCCTCCTCAGACGACAGGAGACTCACTCATGCCCAGCGTGTTCGTACAAGGCAGGCCCGTTGACTCGTATCCGCGCCTCGCGCCCGACGCCCGCCGCGGAAAGGTGCGGCGCGTCACGGAGGTCGGCGAGCAGGTCCTGCACAAGCCGTGCCGGGACGTGACCGAGTTCGGGCCGGATCTCGCCGCCCTGATCGACGACATGTTCCTGACGATGTACATCGCGGACGGGGCCGGTCTCGCGGCGAACCAAGTCGGCGTCGATCTGCGGCTGTTCGTGTACGACTGCCCGGACGACGACGGCAACCGGCACGTCGGTCACGTCGTCAATCCCGTGCTCGACGAGGCCCCGGCCGGCCGCAGGCTCCTCGACGACCACGAGGGCTGCCTGTCCGTCCCCGGCGCCGTGATGGACGTACCGCGCCCGGAACGGGCCGTCGTGCGCGGGTACGACAGGGACGGGGCGCCGCTCGTCATCGAGGGCACGGGGTACTTCGCCCGGTGCCTGGCGCACGAGACGGACCACTGCGACGGGCACGTCTACCTGGACCGGCTCTCCCGGCGGGACCGCAAGGAGGCGCTGCGGCAGGTGGCGGACCGGCGGGACGAGGTGTTCGCCCGCCGGACCGCCAACATCGAGGCACTCAACGGCTAGTCACGCCTTCGGCGCCACCTTGCTCAGCCCGTTGATGATCCGGTCCATCGCGTCGCCGCCCGTCGGGTCGGTGAGGTTGGCCAGCATCTTCAGGGTGAACTTCATGAGCAGAGGGTGCGTCAGGCCGCGCTGGGTCGCGATCTTCATGACCTTCGGGTTGCCGATGAGCTTCACGAAGGCGCGGCCCAGCGTGTAGTAGCCGCCGTAGGTGTCCTTGAGGACCTGCGGGTAGCGCTGGAGCGCGATCTCACGCTGGGCCGGCGTGGCCCGCGCGTGGGCCTGGACGATGACGTCGGCGGCGATCTGGCCGGACTCCATGGCGTAGGCGATGCCCTCGCCGTTGAAGGGGTTCACCAGGCCGCCGGCGTCGCCGACGAGCAGCAGCCCGCGCGTGTAGTGCGGCTGGCGGTTGAAGGCCATGGGGAGGGCCGCGCCGCGGATCGGGCCGGTCATGTTCTCCGGCGTGTAGCCCCACTCCTCCGGCATCGAGGCGCACCAGGCCTTCAGCACCTCGCGCCAGTCCAGCTCCTTGAAGGAGTCAGAGGTGTTGAGGACGCCGAGGCCCACGTTGGACGTGCCGTCGCCCATGCCGAAGATCCAGCCGTAGCCCGGCAGGAGGCGCGGCTCGGGGCCGCGGCGGTCCCACAGCTCCAGCCAGGACTCCAGGTAGTCGTCCTCGTGGCGCGGCGACTCGAAGTACGTCCGTACGGCGACGCCCATCGGGCGGTCCTCGCGGCGGTGCAGCCCCATCGCCAGGGAGAGGCGGGTGGAGTTGCCGTCGGCGGCGACCACCAGCGGCGCGTGGAAGGTGACCTCCCGCTTCTCGCCGGAGTCGCCGAGCTTGGCGTGGACGCCGGTGATGCGGCCGGTGCGGTCGTCGATGATCGGGGCGCCGACGTTGCAGCGCTCGTACAGCCGGGCGCCCGCCTTCTGGGCCTGCCGGGCGAGCTGCTCATCGAAGTCGTCGCGCTTGCGGACGAGGCCGTAGTCCGGGAAGGAGGCGAGTTCCGGCCAGTCGAGCTGGAGCCGGACGCCGCCGCCGATGATGCGCAGGCCCTTGTTGCGCAGCCAGCCGGCTTCCTCGGAGATGTCGATGCCCATGGCGACGAGCTGCTTGGTGGCGCGCGGGGTGAGGCCGTCGCCGCAGACCTTCTCGCGCGGGAACGCCGTCTTCTCCAGCAGGAGGACGTCGAGACCGGCCTTGGCGAGGTAGTACGCGGTCGTGGAGCCGGCCGGCCCCGCGCCGACGACGATGACGTCGGCGGTGTTCTCGGAAAGGGGCTCGGGGTGGGGCTCGGTCACGGCGGTCACGGCGGGATCTCCCCAAGTTCGAAATCTGCGTGCCGACTAGCACTGGACATGGGCAGTCTATTCAGCACGATTGATCACCCGGCTGAAGGGCTGCCCCGTGAACCGAGCTCTCCCCGTAGTAAGGCTGCGTGTCCCCACCGACGAGGACGCCGTCGCCTGGCACCGGCTCTTCGACGACCCGGACGTCATGGAGTTCCACGGCGGCCGTTCGGCGGAGCTGTACGTCTACGAGGAACTCACCGCCCGCCAGCGCCGGCACGACGCCGAGCTGGGCTTCTGTCTGTGGACCATGCTCGACGAGGACGACCGGGTCATCGGCTTCACCGGCGCCCAGCCGTGGCCGCAGGAGTGGGGGCCGAAGGGCGAGATCGAGATCGGCTGGCGGCTCGGGCGGGCGTACTGGGGCAAGGGGTACGCCACCGCCGCCGCGCGGGAGACGCTGGAACGGCTCCGGGCGGCGGGCGTGCCGGACGTGGTGGCGATGGTCAGACCGGGCAACGAGCGCTCGGTCGCGGTCACCCGGCGCCTCGGCATGGAGCTCGCGGAGACCTTCCCGCACCCGCGGCTCCCGGAGGACGCGCTCTGCTTCCGCCTCGACCTGCGAGGCGGTCACTCAAAGTAATCAACTGTCACAGATAGCCACTTGACGCTTCCGGACGGCACCCCCGGGCGGTTACCCTTCAGATACCGCTGGGGGTGACATCTGTGCGCATAACACCGCAAAAAACACCCGAAGTGCGCGTACCGCGACTGGTCGGCCTGATGGCCATGGACGCGCGCCGGACGGCAGAGGCGACCGGCCTCTTCCTGAACGCTCCGGACCGGCCCGACTTCCGTCAGACCGTCGTCGAGTACGTCGTACGGCAGTACCCGCAGCCCAATGCCGAGGTGCCGCGAGATTCCGTGATCTACGTGTGGTTCGACTTCGGCGAAGGGGAAGGCGGCGGCGGAGTGCGCGAGCCGCGCATCCCCGGGCCCCCCACGGGAGGCCTCCAGCGTGAGCTGGACGAGCCGGGCGACCCGTACGTGACGGTCAGCTCTGCTTGAAGCCCCGGTGCAGGGCCACGACCCCGCCCGTCAGGTTCCGCCACGCCACCTTCGACCAGCCGGCCTTCTGCAGCTGCCCGGCGAGTGCGGGCTGGTCGGGCCAGGCGCGGATCGACTCGGCGAGATAGACGTACGCGTCGGGGTTCGAGGAGACCGCGCGCGCGACCGGCGGGAGGGCGCGCATCAGGTACTCGGTGTAGACCGTGCGGAAGGGCGCCCAGGTCGGGTGCGAGAACTCGCAGATCACCACCCGGCCGCCGGGCTTGGTCACCCGGTACATCTCGCGCAGCCCGGCGTCGACGTCCTGCACGTTGCGCAGCCCGAAGGAGATGGTGACGGCGTCGAAGGTGTCGTCCTTGAACGGCAGCCTCGTCGCGTCGCCGGCCGTGAGCGGCAGCCACGGGTGCTTCTTCTTGCCGACCTGGAGCATGCCGAGCGAGAAGTCGCAGGGCACGACGTACGCCCCGGTCCGCGCGAACGGCAGTGAGGAGGTCGCCGTACCGGCCGCCAGGTCCAGGATCTTCTGGGCGGGCCGGGCGTCGACCGCCTTCGCGACCTCCCTGCGCCACATCCGGTCCTGGCCGAGCGACAGCACGTCGTTCGCCAGGTCGTACCGTTCCGCCACGTCGTCGAACATCGAGGCGACTTCGTGCGGCTGCTTGTTCAGGGAAGCGCGGGTCACGGGCCCATTCTTGCAGCCGCCCTCAGGGAACAAGTCGCGGCCTCTGCTTCGCCGCCACGTCCTCCACCCATCCGCAGGCCGGCACGAACACCGCGATCAGCACCCAGCCGATCCCGAACATGAACCACTGGCTCTCCAGCGGCAGGTACTTCTCGAAGGCCGGGACGTTCCAGAACTCGTCGATCAGCGCTACGGCGAGGATCAGCGCGATCTCGTGCCAGAGGTAGATCGTCACGGCCCGCGCGTTGAAGATCGTGACGATCCTGTCCAGCCGCTTGAAGCGGGTCAGCCACGCGAAGTCGATCCCGAAGTACGCCTTCGCCCAGAACAGCAGCATCACGGACCCGGCCGACCAGAAGGCCTGCGCGAGCGGGATCTCGTCGAGGTCGTACGTCCCGATCCCGCCCTGGTGGGTGAAGGCGTACCAGCCGCCGTAGCCGATCGCGGCCGACGACAGGAGCAGGACCACCGCGGGCCGCAGCCGGTCCAGCACCCCGTCGCGGTGCGCGAAGCCGAGGATCCAGCCGAAGGGCAGCAGCGAGGACGGACTCGACGTACCGACTCCCAGGAACGCCAGGCCCAGCACGACGGCGTACCCGAGACACAGCACGCCGACGAGGAGACCGATCCGGCGCAGCAGCTTCGAGCGGCGTCCGGAGGTGTCGACGAACACGGGTCCCTCACCGACGGACCCGTTGCCACGTTTGCGACGGCGACCAAGCGGGGTGCGGTTTTCGATGGCAGGCTCGGAATGCATTCCCCGGATGCTAGGAGGCTTTATGTGCCGAAAACCCGGGCTCTCATGTGAGACGCGTATGAGACATTTCCCCTTCAGAAACACGGTTTGTTCCGTCCTGAGGCGGAAAACACGAGAGCGGGTGCATGCGCGATGCGGCGTTTCCTGAGGCCGGTGACGGGGCTGAGTTGCCTGTTCGCCCTGGCCACGGCGGGGTGCACGGCGGACACCGGTGCCGCGTCCGAGGCGGCACCGTCGCCGACCTCGTCCGTCACCGCGTACGCCCCCTACGTCAGCGCCACCGAGGCCTCCGGCACCGACTCCGCCGGGGCGCCGACGACGTACAACCTGGCCTTCGTGATCTCGGACGGCAGCAGCTGCACCCCGAAGTGGGACGGCACAACGGCGATCGACAACTCGGCTTCGGCGTCCCGGATTTCAGCGCTCAAGGAGGACGGGGCGAGCGTCCGCGTCTCCTTCGGCGGAGCGTCCGGTGAGGAGCTGGCGGAGGTCTGCGACAGTGCGGAGGAGCTGGCGGAGGCGTACGGCGACGCCCTCGACGCGGCCGGTTCCACACAGGCCGACTTCGACATCGAGGGCGACGCGCTGACCGACTCCGATTCGGTGGAGCTGCGGTCGGAGGCGATAGCGCTGCTTCAGGAGGAGCGTGGCGAGGTGACGGTGGCCTTCACGCTGCCCGTGATGCTGGCGGGGCTGGATGACGACGCCCTCGCGTTGCTGGAGTCCGCCGACAACAGTGCGGTGCAGGTCTCGACGGTCAATCTCATGACCATGAACTACGCGGAGTCGTACGACGGGGACATGGGCGACTACGCGATCACCGCGGCGAAGGCCGCGCACACGCAGTTGCGGGACGTCTTCGGTACGTCCGCCGCGACCGCGTGGGGTGGGATGGCGCTCACGTCGATGATCGGCACGAACGATGTGGACGGGGAGACGTTCACGCTGTCCGATGCCGCTCAACTGCGGGCGTTCGCGGAGGAGAAGGGGGTGGGGTGGGTGTCGATGTGGGCGACGTTCCGGGATCAGGAGTGCGAGGGGGATGAGGACGCGTTGGTCGACTGCAGTGGGGTGGAGCAGGGGGCGGGGGCGTTCGGGAAGGCGCTGGCGGGTTAGCGGCGTCTGTGTACGAGTCGGCCAGAACACACCGTGGCGATGCACTCGCCGGTCTCGGTGAATACGGCGAGGTCCGCCCGGCCGGTCTGGCGGATTGCCGCCGACTGCGTGCGCGGCAGCACGACCACGTCGTTCCTGTCGGCCGCCGCCCGGAGTTCGGGCGTATCGGCGTACTCCTCCAGGACCGCCACCGCACCCGACTTCAGTACGGCGTGGATGCGTTCGCGTGGGCTCGGGGCGTCGGGAAGCGGGCCCTCGTGGACACGGGCCGGGCCCAGGACGCCCGGCCACCTCCGCAGCCGGGCGTCCGGGAACCGCTCGCGCAGTTCCGCCAGCGTGCCCACGGCCGCGACCCGGTCCCGCTCCACCGCTACCGCGCCGTCCTTGATCGGCTCAGCAGCGGTCCACGTGGGCCGCACCTCGTCGGCGGCATGCAGCGTACGCACTAGTTGGACGCGAGGATCTTCAACTCGGGGTGAGCCGTGCCGCCCTCGATCGCCGTCGACGAGATGTGGGACATCACGCGCGCGTCCACCGGGTCGTTCGCCGGGTCGTCGTGGACGACGAGGTGCTCGTACGTCGTGGAGCGCTGGGCCGGGGTCCGCCCCGCCGTGCGGATCATGTCGATCATTTCCTGGAGGTTGGAGCGGTGCTTGGCACCGGCCGCCGAGACGACGTTCTCCTCCAGCATCACCGAGCCGAGGTCGTCCGCGCCGTAGTGCAGCGTCAGCTGGCCCGCGTCCTGGCCCGTGGTCAGCCAGGAGCCCTGGATGTGGGCGATGTTGTCCATGAAGAGCCGGGCGACCGCGATCATCCGCAGGTACTCGAAGATCGTGGCCTGGGTGCGGCCCTTGAGGTGGTTGTTCATCGGCTGGTAGAGGTACGGGATGAAGGCCCGGAAGCCACCGGTCCGGTCCTGTACGTCACGGATCATCCGCAGGTGCTCGATGCGCTCGGCGTTCGTCTCGCCCGTGCCCATGAGCATGGTGGAGGTGGACTCGACGCCCAGCCGGTGGGCCGTCTCCATGATCTCCAGCCAGCGCTCGCCGGACTCCTTCAGCGGCGCGATGGCCTTGCGCGGCCGCTCCGGCAGCAGCTCCGCGCCGGCGCCGGCGAAGGAGTCGAGACCGGCGGCGTGGATCCGCTGGATGGCCTCCTCCACACTCACCTTGGAGATGCGGGCCATGTGCTCGACCTCGCTCGCCCCCAGGCTGTGGATGACGAGCTGCGGGAACGCCTCCTTGATGGCGGCGAAGTGCTTCTCGTAGTACTCCACGCCGTAGTCCGGGTGGTGCCCGCCCTGGAACATGATCTGCGTGCCACCGAGCTCGACGGTCTCGGCACAGCGCCGCAGGATGTCGTCCAGGTCGCGCGTCCAGCCGTTCTTCGTGTCCTTCGGCGGCGCGTAGAAGGCGCAGAACTTGCACGCCGTGACGCACACGTTCGTGTAGTTGATGTTCCGCTCGATGATGTACGTCGCGATGTGTTCCGTACCCGCGTACCGCCGGCGTCGTACCGCGTCGGCGGCGGCTCCCAGCGCGTGCAGCGGGGCGTCGCGGTAGAGGTCGAGCGCCTCTTCAGGGGTGATCCGCCCACCGGCGGCGGCGCGGTCGAGGACGGACTGAAGGTCGGCCTTCTCGGTCACCGGAGCGTCCCTTTCGTCAAGGGTTGTGGACGGAAGCATCCATGTGCGCGGACCCGGCCAGCCTACGCCAGGCCGTCTTCCGGACCGACGTCAGGCCGCGTACGCCCCGATCAGCACGCCCAGGAACGCCCCCATGATCAGGAACGGGCCGAACGGGATCGCCGTCTTGCGCCCCGCTTTCCGTACGACGATCAGCGCGCCCCCGTACAGCGCCCCCAGCAGGAACCCGGCGAACGTCCCCAGCATGACCGTCGCCCAGCCGTACCAGCCGAGCACCGCTCCCGTCCCGAGCGCCAGCTTCACGTCGCCGAAGCCCATGCCGGCCGGGTTGATGAGGAAGAGCACGAAGTAGCCGCCGCCGAGGGCGAGGGAGCCGTAGAGGGCGTGGAGCCAGTCGCCGGTGTGCTCGGGCACGAACGCCGTCGCGCCGAGCAGGGCGAGCGCGGCCCCGGCGAAGGGCAGGGTCAGCGGGTCGGGCAGCCGCTGCACCTTCAGGTCCACGACCGCGAGCAGCACTCCGACCGGTGCCAGCAGCAGCCAGACGCCGATCTCGGGCCGGGTGCCGGTGGCGGCGGCGAGGGCGGCGCAGACGAGGGCGGTGACGAGGGAGAGGAGGGGGGTCGAGGGGCCGTAGGACTGGGGGCAGAGGCTGCAGCGGCCGCGGCCGAGCCACCCCCGTACCGGATGCCCGCCGGGGCACGCCGCCCGCCACGGCTCCCCCGCGGGTGCCGAGAACCGGTAGGCGGGTGTCGGCAGCAGCGCGCCCGCCGCCGCGCCCCACAGCGCGGCGGCCGCCACGAGGAGCCAGGTGCTCATCCCACGGCCGCGACGCCGTCGCGCCACGTCGGCAGCAGCTCGTCGAGCAGCGCTTCGGTGCGCGGCGGCAGCCCGCGGGCGCCGCTGCGGGCGATGAGGTCCGCGGCGAGGGCCTGGAGGCGGGCGGTGTCGCCGGTGGAGTGGGTGGCGCGGAGGAGTTCGTGCCACAGGCGCTCGTCGCCGGGCGCGGAGTTGAGGGCCGCGTTGAGCGCCTCGATGGCCTTCTCCGCGCGGTCCTTGACCAGGTGGAACTCGGAGAGCGCAAGGCCGATGTCCGCGACCAGCAGCGGGAGTTGGGCGTCGATGATCTCGTGGGTGAGCCAGCGGTAGCGCCCCTCCGGCCGGTCGGCGAGGAGCGGACCGCGCACCAGCACGAGCGCGTCGGTGAGCAGCCGGCCGCGCACGACCCGGCTGTCGACGCCCCGCCCCTGCGTGGCCTCGTGGTAGAGCGAGCGCAGCACGTCGAGGTCGGAGACGACGGACTTGGCGAGCGTGAGCCGCCCGGTCGCGTCGGCCTTGAGGCGCGGGGTGCCGTCCGGGTCGGTGCCGAGCCAGGCGCGCAGCCGGTCGAGCAGGGCCTCGCGGACGTCGTCCGTCACACCGCGCGGCCACAGCGCCGAGGACAGCACGCGCGGGTGAACGCCCTCGCGGTGCAGGAGCAGCAGGGCGAGCGCCTCGTGGAGGAGGGCGCTCCGGTCGCCGTCCGGGGTGTCGAGGCCGATGATCTCGTACGGCCCGACGAGTCGCGCGTAGACGGCCGGCCGCCCCTGCTCGCTGATGTCGACGAGGAACGGCGGTGCGGTCGTCGGGCCCTGCGGATCGTGCTCCGGGTCGGACTCGACGAACAGCTCGACGACCGCGCGCTGCAACGGCACGGGCAGCAGCTGGGCTTCGAGTTCGAGGCCGAGCAGCGGGGCGAGCAGCTTGCCCTCGCCGGTGACCTCCATCTCCCAGGCGGCGCCGGGCAGATCGCCCCTCTCGGTGCCGACGAGGTAGCCGATGCCGAGACGGCTGGCGTCGGCGGCGAGTTCGGCGAGCTTCATCGCGTCGTCGGCGGACGGCTCGGCGGCCAGGAGGACGAGGTGCGGAGCCCAACGGGTGTGCTGGGCGGGCCCGGTGCGCCCGGTGAGGACCGAGTCATGACCGGCGGCGCCCAGGGCCCCCCGCCGCTGCCGGGTCTCGGCGTCCATCGTCTCGATCAGGTCGTCGATGCCGTCGAGGTGGCGGAGCCGGTTGGGGGCGAGCGCCGTGAGGTCCTCGCCGAAGCCGACGAGGGTGATGGTCATGCGGTCCGACCAGCCATTGGTGGCGAGTTCGGCGGCGACGGACGCGAAGACGGCGGCGCGGTCGGCCTCGCTGCCGGAGAGGGACACGAGGCCGGGCACGGATTCCAGGTTCAGCAGCAGCCGGGAGTCGTCCATGGTGCCGAGGCTGACCAGGCCCGGGTACGGGGCGGCGGCGTCGACGTCCTCGTAGCGCTCGGCGTCGGCGCGGGCGAGCATCCAGAACGTCTGGTCCTGCCCGAGCTGCCAGGGCGCGGGCGGATTGCCGGACGGCTGGGCGAGCTGGAGGTGGAGGTCACCGTTGCCGCTGAGCCAGGCCGCGTACGCGGTGGGCAACGGGCGCCCCTCGGCACCGAGGGACGCGGCGAGTCCGCGCAGGGAGCGGTCGAGCAGTCGTACGCCTTCGGGGTCGGCGCCCACGAGAAGGGCGTCCTGCGCGTCTGCGGCGTCCCCGGTCGGCGTGGGCGGCTCCATGCCGCGCCGCCCGCCGACGGCACCGAAGGCCGACTGCCACAGGGCCTGCCGGCGACGCCGGCCGAGGGCGCCGAGGAGGCCGGCGGCGAGGAGGGGGGCGCCGATGAGGGCCTGGGGCAGGCCGAAGGAGGATTCCTCGCTGGAGGAAGCGGCCTGGTGGTGCTGCTCGTGGCTGGGCTGCTGGTCGGGGGCGGGGCGCTGTTCGGGGAGGGAGACATGGGAGGCGCCGCCGCCTTGGGCGTGGTCGCCTTGAGCGTGGTCTCCGGTCTTGCCGTAGTCGTGGAGCTGCTGCTGGGCGGCGGAGCCACCGGCGGCCTCGGGCATCTCGACGAGGTCGCCCCCGCGCGCGTCGCCCGGCATCTCCATGATCCAGCCGGGGCGGATGAGGCTGGCCTCGGACAGCTTGGAGCCGTCGGGCTGCACGCGGTCCTTGTTGAGCTCGAAGATCTCCTTGTACCGGCGGCCGTCGCCGAGGTGGCGCTCGGCGATCTCCCAGAGGGAGTCGTGGTGCCGGCCCTCGGGGGGCTGGATCCGGTAGTACTTCGTGTCGCCGGACTTGGCGGTGCTGCCGCCTTGCGCGTCCGCGTGGGCGGCGGCCTGGGAGGCCTGCTCGGCGAGGGCGGCGGCGGTGCTGGCCGCCTGCTCCTGCTGCTGGGCGAAGAGGCCGGGGGTCTGCTGGGCGGCGGCGACGGTGCCGCGCTGGTTCCCGTCGAGACTGTGCTGCCCGATCTGCGACAGCCCCGGCGTGAGGCTGGCGGCCGTGGCGCCGACGAGGAGGAGCGCGGCGACGAGCTGCCGGGCGAGGATCTGACTGGGCCCGGCGCCCGGGACGCGCCCCGGCACCCCGACTCCCGAGACGGCTGCCTTTATCTCCACGAGCACACAGGCGGTGAACTGCGCCCAGGCGAGCCAGACGATGACGGTGAGGATGTGGAGGAAGGTGCCGACGGTGATCTCGTTCTGCAGCCACTCCAGCTTCGGCATCCCGCTCGGCAACGGCCACCCGACCGTCACGGCGAGCGCGCCCGGGACTCCGACGACCAGGGCGGCGAGCGCCACGAACGCGAGGAACGCCTTCACGAAGTCCCCGAACGTACGCCGCCGGATCCGCACGGGCTGCGGGGTGCGGTTCCTCGGGGTGGACGAGGCGGTCGTGTTTCCCGTCGAGCTTGACGAGCTTGAGCTGCGGCGTCGTGGCATGGCGGGTGTCCTGGGTCGTGTGAGGAGGGGGTGGATACGAGGGAGTTACGTGGGAGTGCGGAAGTGCACTGAGCGTACAGAGATCTTATGTACGGCGTCGAAGAGCGGGCAGGCCCTGTGGAAAACCCCGCTCGCACTCCCCGATCAGTTCCTCACGACCTGCCGGACAAGCCGGAGTTGCCCTGCTTTCACCCCGTGAGCCATATGCACCGTTCGCGACTGCCACGCGACACCCTCACGTTCCCCACACAATCCCCCGCAGCCCCGCAAGGGTGCATTACCCGCCCCTGATAGCTTCGTTGTCTATTGCACACGCCGAACCTCGGGGGAGATCCATCGTGGCCCGCCGCACCCTGCCCGTCACCGCCGCCGCGTTCGCCACGATGGCGGCGCTTCTGCTTTCCGCGTGTGGTGGGGGTGACGACTCGTCGTCGGATGACATCAAGGGGGCGGATACGGGGGCGAGCAGTCCGTCGGCGTCGGCGTCCGCATCCGCCTCCTCCGACGTCAAGCGCCCGAAGATCACGATCCCGAGCAGCTTCCAGCTCACCTTTGCGGACTGGACGAGCAGCGACGCCGCCAAGCAGGCCGTGCTCAACGACGCCAGGGAGGAACTCCGGGCCGGGTACGCGGCGATCATCGCCGACGAGCCTGACGGCGGGGAGGCCACTGCCTTCTACACCACCAAGCCCGGCCTGCTGCAGGCTCAGCAATGGATCAAGACGTACACGGACAAGGACCTCTCGGTCGTCGGCAAGCTGCCCGTGTACGACCCGAAGGTCATCCTCGCCAAGGAGGGGGTGGCGTCACTGAGCTACTGCACCGACGAAAGCAAGGCGTACTCGAAGGAACGCAAGACGGGCACGGTCGCAGGCAACCCCTCGGGCACGGACCCCAAGGTCTCCTACACCATCACGATCGTGCGGAACGAGCAGGGCGTGTGGTTGACCGACACCGTCCACTCGCAGCGGGGCGGTTGCTGACGGTGCGACCGCAGCACGCGCTCCTCCCGTTGACGCTCGCGTCACTCACCTCCGTTCTCCTGACTTCCGTGCCGGCCAACGCGATCGGGACGGGCGGCACCTACGGCGGTGTCGAAGGCGAAGAGATCTCTGCCGAAGCCTCCCAGTCCCGTATCAAAGTCACCCAGGTCAGCGGCTCCACCGGTGGCAAGCGCGGCACCCTGTCCTCAACGGACTTGAACTGGGAACCGCCGCCCTGCTGGTACGAGCCCCTCTTCACCCCCGAACAGCTTAAGACCTTCGCGGAGACCAACGGCAACGGCCAGGTCAGCATCCGCCAGGGCTGGATCGGGTCGGAGCTGTGGACCGACCACTTCAGGGACGAGAAGGACGCCAACAACTACTTCGGCACGCCGTCCATGGTGAAGGGTTACAAGAATTACAACCTCGGCAAGAAGGGCTACTTCTGGCACGGAGTCGCCCCGGACGTCAACTCGATCGACGACACGAAGCTCTGCAACCGCCTCATGTTCTGGCAGAACGCCGGTGACATCCCCGACGACCCGAACGCCCCCACGCCAGAGACGCTCGCGGACTACGCCTACAACAAGGTCAAGGTCCCCGAGACAGCCGTAGAGCTGAAGCCGGCCACCAAGTCCACCGTGAATCTGCCGACTTGGGTCTGGTTGGACAAGGGCACCTTCCAGGAGGTCAAGGTCCGCGCCGAACTCCCGAACACGGGGCTGTGGGCGGAGACCACGGCCAAACCGGTCGCGCTGCATCTGAACCCCGGCACGGAGGACGCCCAGACCTTCCCCGCATCCGGCGACTGCGAGATCAACGCGGACGGCTCGATCGGCACCCCGTACTCCACAGGCGACGCCGACAAGACCCCGCCCTGCGGCATCCGCTACCTGAAGGCCACGAACGGCACGCCGTACCGCCTCTCCGCGTCGGTGACCTGGCAGATCACCTGGGAGGGCGCAGGCGGCACCGGCGGCGACCTCCCCGACGGCACCTTCGAGACAACGCAGGACATGAACGTCCAGGAGATCCAGGCGATCAACCGCTGACCTGGCAGAAACCGGCTGTGCCCCGCCCGCTGAAGAGAAGAGAACCCTGATGACGCCCCCGACCCGCACCCGCCGCGTGACCAAAACCGCGCTCGGCGTGACCACCGCGGTCGCCATGGTCACCCTCACCGCATGCGGCGGCGGCTCGGACGCCGACGGCGCGAACGGTGACGCGTCCGCGAGCGCCGCCACGCCTCAGGGCGTACTGACCGCGAAGGCCGCCGCCGCGGTGGTCGACGACTACGAGAAGGTCAACAACAAGGCCAACGCGGCGTTGGACAAGCCGCTTCTGGGCACGGTCGAGGCCGGTCAGCTCTACGCCATGGACAAGGCGAGCTACACCCTCGTACCGACCCTCTCGCAGAAGGACCAGAAGGCCTACCGCTCCCCCTTCACCTACCAGGATCGGCAATACGCGATCCCGGCGAAGGGAACGGCCACCTGGTTCGCCGTCCGGGCCAAGTCCAGCGACGCCGGGCACAACTCGTCGCTCATGGTCTTCGACAAGGTGAACGGCGCCTACAAGTTGGTGCTGACCGTGTGGGCCGAGGACGGAGAGGCCTTGCCCGAGCTCGCGCTCGACAAGAACGGCCTCGCCGAAGCCGTGAACCCCGACGCGAAGGTCGGCAAGTTCGCCCCGTCCGACGTGGGCGCCGCTTACGAGGACCTCCTCGAGACCGGGGGCGCGAAGGCGGGCAAGAACCTCGCCTCCACGACGCTGGTGAAGCAGGCTGTGAAGACCTACAAGGACAGCAGCACCAAAGGCACGGCCGACGGCATCGCCACCAAGAAGTTCTTCGCCAAGCCCCCGGCCGACCCGAGCGTGTACGCGCTGCGAACCGCGGACGGCGGGGTCCTTGCCCTCTTCCCGCTCGCGCACACCCAGGAAATCCTGGTGAAGGAGGCCTACCGCTCCAGCCGTTCACTCGTGCCCAGCGAGGAACAGTCCGCGCTCGGCGCCGTCAGGGGCGACCTGATCACCGACAGGTTCGAAGGGAAGGGCATTGCCGAACTGACGCCGACGGCTGCGCGGATCACGGCTCTCGATTGGCAGCATGTCGATTCCCGGTGAACGGGCTGCGCGGGTACGACGGCTGCACGGCGGCGCGCTGACCTGATTCTCAGGGAGGGCTCGCCCCGATCCGGGTGCGGGTGCTGGTGCGCGTGCGGGCGCGTCAGGGTCGGCGGCGACCGCGCACGGCTCGCCACGCCTCGCTGACGGCCTCCAGCGGCCGCATCCAGCGCAGCAGTGTCTCCGTCACCGTCACGTACACCCACCGCCGCTTCAGCCACGGGGGCAGGTCCCGGAAGGGTACGAACGACAGCGTGTCGTCGATCGCGTGGTCGGCGGCGCGGCCCAGGCCCTCGGCGCGCAGGGCCTCGTACAGCTCTGGGGTCAGGCGGCCGTCGAGGCGGGCGAGGTGGGCGATCGCGGTGAAGGGGAAGTCACGGCCCGGGCCGGGCAGCAGTTCCAGGGCGCGGATGATGCGCGGGGAGACCACTTCCGGCGGGCAGTTGAGAGCGAGGCCGATCACTGCCGCGCCCAGATGGTCGTCGTTGCGGTCGAGCGCGGCGTCGACCTCAGCGGGGTCGTCCATGCCGAGCAGGCCTTTGCCGGTTTCCCAGTTCCACGCCGACGTCATGCCGGTCCCTCGCTGCCCATGCTTTCTTTCGTCACCGAACCGCGAGACGTCCGACTCCGCGCGCAGACGGTCGTACCTCGTACGCGGTTTCCCGTGGTTCGGAAGTACTGCGAGCAGGCCGGGCTCATACGCCGTCCAGCAAGGACGCCAGGTCCCGCTCCAGCTCCGGCCCCACCGGCTCGCCGCCCGGCTCCGTGATCCGGTACGAGCGCAGCAGGAAGCGGCGGAGCGTCGTCGTGGCGAAGAGGACGATCGCCACGCCCTCCGGCGCGCGGAACTCCACCGCCGTGCGCGTCAGGTCGTACGGACGGACGTGTACGTTCCCCACGCCCGCCGGGCTGCCCAGCCCCTCCTCCAGCAGGCTGCGCGCGAAGGTCCAGGTCAGTTCCTCGCCGTCGAGCGAGATCCATGCGGGGAAGGCGAGATGGACCGCCAGCGGGTCCGCCGAGGTGTAGCGGAGGGTCAACGTGACCGCCAGTTCCTCGTCGTCGGGGGTGAGCAGGCGGGCGCCGGTGGGTTGTTCCAGGGTGATGGACATGGTGGGCGGTCTCCGTTGCGGGGTGGGGCGGATGGCGTACAGCAGGGAGCAGGGCGGGCAGAGCGGGCAGGACGGCGGGTGATGTCCGGCCTACTTGTACGAGCACGCAAGTGGGCTGTGCATTACGCCGGTTGCGCAAGATGTTGATGTGATCTGTGTCACTTTCCGTGACGTCTGAAACTTTGATTGAAAGTTTTGTCATCTACGCAGACAAACCCATCCCTGCCCCTCCCCACGCAGGCCCCTGGAGCGTTCCGCCATGTCCGACGGTTCCACTGCTTCGCCCTTCTCCTACGCCCGGATGTACGAGGAGCAGCAGCCACGCCTCATCGCGTATGCCCGCTCCCTCACGCGGAACTCCTGGAACGCCGAAGACCTCGTCGCCGAGGCCCACTTCAGGGTGTGGCGGCGGCTGGCCGAGGGGCACGAGATCGAGAACGTGCCCGCGTATCTGATGACGACGGTGCGGCATCTCGCGAGCGCCGCCGCCGGAAGTGCCGTACGGGAGACGCCTCGGGAGGTGGTCCCGGCGCAGGCGCAGGCACCGGAGGGCGGCGATCCGGCGGAGCGGGTGTCCGTCGTCGATCTACTGGTGCGGGTGCTGGGGCAGTTGCCCGAGCGATGGGTCAAGGCGTTGTGGCTGGCGGAGGCGGAAGGGCAGCCGTTGGCGGCGATCGGGCCGCAGGTGGGGACGAAGGACGGGGCGACGGCTGTGCTGTTGCACCGTGCACGGGAAGGGATGCGGCAGGCGTTTCTCCGCACCCAGACCGGGGCGCCGGATGATCCCGCCTGCCAGGTGCACTGGGCGCGGATGCCCGCGTATGTGCGGGGTGCCGCCACGGAACGGCAGTCCGCGCGACTGCTCGGGCACGTGGACGGGTGCGACGACTGCCGGGCGCGGCTGGCGGCGCTGATGAGCGCCAACGATCGGTTGCCCGCCCTGGTCGGGCCTGCGCTGCTGGTGTTCGCGGTGGGGGGTGCGGGCAAGTACCTGCTCACGGCGGCGACTGTGGGGGCCGGCGGGGTCAAGGGCGGGGTGCTCGACGGGGTACGCCATGTCACGGCCGGGGGTGCCAAGGCGGCTACGGCGGCCGGTGCGGTGGTGGCGAGCGCCGCCGTGCTCATCCTCGCCCTCGGCCCGGGCTACTCCACTCCGACTCCGGCCGAGCGGACGCCTGTCGCGGAGGCGCCGGTGGGGCGGGTGCCGGTGGCGAAGGGGCCGAGAGTGGTGGGGCCGGGGGCTGGTACGCCGGTGGCCGACGCGCCGGTGGCGGGCGCGCGGGGTGACGATGACAGTACGTCGGTGCGGGCGGCCAGTGCTCAGCGAGGTGGCGGGGCGTCGGTCGGCACGCGTACGCACGGCGGCGATGAACCTGCGGCGGCTCCGAGGGGGCCGGGGGACGACTCCGTTCCGGCGTCGACCGAGCCTGCCCCGGAACAGCCGGCGCCTCCGACCGACGACACTCCGGAGAAGCCCCAACCTCCGGCACAGGGCACCCCCGAGGAGCCGACACCGCCCGCCGACAACACCCCGGCGCAGCCCGTGCCTCCTGCGGACAACACCCCAGAACAGCCCACGCCTCCTGCCGACAACACCCCAGAACAGCCCGCACCGCCCGCCGACAACACCCCAGAACAGCCCGCACCGCCCGCCGACAACACCCCAGAACAGCCCGCACCCCCCGCCGACGGCACCCCTGCCGAACCGGCACCCCCCGCCGACAACACCCCAGAGCAGCCCGCGCCTCCCGGCGAGCCGAGCACACCGACCCCCACTCCCGTGCCCGCCCCCTCCCCCGTGCCGGATCCCGCGCCCCCGGCGGACCCGAATCCCAACCCCAACCCACAGGACCCCGACCCCGTGTCCCCGGCTCCCGTGAACCCGCCGCCTGTTGAGAACCCCGCCCCGGTCGACCCCTCGGCCGACCCCCCTGCGTACACCCCGCCCCCGACCACGCCACCGCCCACCACGACGACGCCCGAGCCCACCGAACCCCCGGTCACGGCAGACCCCACGCCCGACCCCGACCCCGAGCCGAACGCCCCCGAGCCCACCGCCCCCGGAGACGGCTGCCCCCACCCAGAAGGCCCCGACTCACCCGCCCAGGACTGAGCGCCCCGGCGTCAAAGGCAGACCCGAACGCCTCGGGCGCCGAGCTCCCAGCTCGGCGCCCGCACCCGTACCAGCAGCCGCACCCTCACTCGCGCCCGCGCCGCCTCACCCCACCTCGTTCTCCGCAACCGCCTGCCCATGCACCACCACATCCCCGCCGTAGAACATCCCCGTGAACACCGGCGAGTACGTCAACTGCACCTCGACCTCGACCTGTTCCGCGTCCGCCGCCACGCAGTGCGTCGCGGCGATGTCCGCGCCGGACATGTTCATCTCGCGGGCGAACGCCTTCACACGGGCGTCGCAGTTGCCGAAGTTGATCGGGGCGGGGCCGTTCTCGTCGTCGTAGAGGGATTCGAGGTCGATGTCCTGGGCGGCGTAACGGGCGGCCTGTTCGGCGATGTCGGCGGCGCGCTCGCGCTTGCTGATGGAGAGGCCGCCGTCGATCACGAAGGCCGAGAGGGAGAGGAAGACCAGCGCGAAGATGATGACCGCGCCGGCGCCCGAGCCACGGTCGTCCATCGCGGACCGGCGGGCGGACAGCCAGCCGACGACACGGTCCCGCACGCCGTTCACGCCGTCCTCCGGAAGGGGTCCAGTGGGGAGCTGAAGCTCGCGGTGAGGGTCGTCGGGACGTCAAGGCCGAGCATCGCCAATCCCCTTACCTGACAGCTCACTTCCACCGTGAAGAACGTGGCCGCCTCGAAGCCCGCGCTCGTCTGGTTGACCGTCACCGGGCCCGAGCAGACGTCGGCGAGGTCGGCCTCCGCCGCCTTGCGGGCCTCGGACATCGCCGTCGCGTGGTCCTTCTGGATCGACCCGGCACGCGCCGCGTCACGCGCGGCACCGTCGATCGCGCCGCGGCCGTCGACGAGTTGCCCGAAGGCGACCAGGACCAGGATGAACAGGATCATCACGGGGGCGAGGATCACGACCTCGACCGTGGACAACCCCCGGTCACCGTGACCGAAGCGGCGGCCGAGCCGGTCGGCCACCCTGCGCATGGAGGACTTCATCGTCTAGTTCCCGTCCTCCCGGACGAACCTCTCCACCGGCCCCTGCGACTGCGCATGCACCGTCAGGTCCAGGCCCGGAAACACCGTCGGCACCTTCGCCGTGATCTCCACGCCCACCGTGTTCTGCTCGGGCTGGAGCATCGTCACCCGCGGCGACAGCACCAGCTGCGGGCCGAGTTGGCTGATGTAGCTGTCCACGACGTCCTGCGCCTCCCCGCGCCAGCCGCCCGGCTGGGCGTCGGCCGTGGCGCGGGCCTTGCGGGCGCCCGCCTGGGCCGCCGCCTGGGCGACGTGGTCGGCGAAGAAGTACAGCGCGAACTGGACCGTCGCGAAGATCATGAAAAACAACACCGGGGTGAGCAGCACGAACTCGATCGCGGTCATGCCGGAGTCGCCGCGGGCGGACGCCTCTTCCCGAGCCGTCCGCACCCTGCGGCGCACCCATCTGCCCACGTCCACGCACCGGCCCACGCGCAACCCCGTCAACTCGCCCCCGTCGTCAGTGAGATCAGCAGGTCTTGCCCGCGTCGGCACCCTTGATGCAGTCGCCGACCTTGTTGGCGCCGTCGCTCAGGGCGGCGTTGATGATCGCGGCGACGACGCCGACGATCGCCACGACGACCGCGGAGATGATGACCCACTCGACCGCGGAGGCACCGCGGTCCAGTTCGCCCGAGCGGGCCCGCTCGACGCGCGCGCTCAGGAAGGTGACCAGGAAGTCCACCGCCGGGATCCCGGTGCTGAAGTTCCGTCCGTTCAGTCGGTTCAGTCCGTTCATGATGTGTTGTCCTCTCGGTACAGCGGTTGGCAGCAGTTGTGGAGACGGCCCAGGGGGCTTCAGAGGTTTCAGGGACTTCAGGGCTCCAAGGGCTTCAGGAGACCTGGAAGACCCGCATGGCCGCCGGGAAGATCAGGAACACCAGGAAGCCGGCGCACAGCAGCAGCTGGGCCACGAGCATCGACTGCGACTTCTCGCCCGCGCTGCCCTCGATCTCGGCGAGTTCACGGTGCCGCATGGTCTCGGCGCGGGAGGCGAGGGACTCGCGGACCTTGGCGCCGTCGTCCGCCACCAGGGCGAGCGAGGCGGACAGGTCCTTGAGCTCCTCCACGCCCAGCTCCTCACCGAGCGCGCCCAGCGCCTGCCACTGGCTGATGCCGGTGATGCGGGCGTCGGCGAGGGCGTTGCGGATGCGCTGGGTGGCCCAGCCGTCGGAGACCTCGGCCGCCGCCATCAGGGCCTCGGGGAGGCCGCGGCCGCCGGCGAGGCTCATCGACACCAGGTCCAGGTACGCCCCGATCACGCGCCGCAGGTCACGACGCTTCTCGGCGGCGTCCCGTCGTACCTCCAGATCGGGCAGGAAGAAGAAGATCGCCCCGAAGGTGAGCGCCAGCCAGACCGGGATGATCGGGCTGCTGCCCAGACTCAGCGTCCACGCCACCGCGAACAGGAACGGCCCGAAGAACAGGCCCGCGACCCCGAGCAGCACCTTCGTGGCGAGGAACTTCTCCCAGCTGCGGTCCAGCACGGCGAGGTCCGCGCGCAGCGACCGCTGCTCCCAGCCCTGCTGCAGGTAGAACTCGGCGACGCGCAGGCCGACATCGGCCCGCAGGGAGCCGAGCCGGCCCTGGTCGGCGGCGGAGCGGGCGGACTCGTACGACGCCCCGCGCGCCCGCATCGCGTCGATCCGCGCCACCTGCGCGATCGCGCTCCGCTTCGACGGCATCAGGGCGCGGACGAGGACATAGATGCCCAGGCCGATGACGGCGCCGACGACCAGCGGCATGGTCAGGTTCATCGACGTACCCCCTCTTCCTGCTGAAGCGTCTGGGGCGACTGGGACGACGGGTTGCGCGGCCGGACGAACTGGACCGACGACTCGTCCTTGACCAGGAAGCGTTCGGGCGTCTCGATCGTCGACAGCTTGCGCAGCCACCAGAAGCCGAGCGCGAACAGGCCGCAGACACAGGCGAGTACGAGCTGGCCGACGGCCGTGCCGTACGGCTCCACGAAGTCGCGGTTGAAGATGGACAGGCCCAGCACGAAGGCGATCGAGACGGCGACGACGATCTGCACCGAGCGGCGCGTCGAGGACCGCTGCGCCATCACACGCTGCCGCATGTCGACCTCTTCACGCGCCGACTTGGCGAGCGCGCCGAGCACCTGCCGCAGACCGGGGCCGCGCAGGCGGGCGTTGAGGATGAGGGCGGCGACGATGATGTCGGCGGACGCGTCGTCGATCTCGTCGGCGAGATGCTGGAGCGCGTCGGGCAGCGGAGTGCGGGCGCGCAGCCGGTCGACCAGGGCGTCCAGGTGCGGGCGCAGCACGGGGGCCGACGCGCGCGCGGAGGCCGGGATGGCCTGCTCCAGGCCGACCGCGCCGGCGATGGTGTCGCGCAGGGACTCCGTCCAGGAGGCGAGCGCCTCCACCCGGCGCATGGCGGCCCGCTCCTCCGCGGCGCCGCCGAACAGCCGGTCCCAGAAGAAGACGAGCACACCGGCCGCGATACCGGCGACGGCCCAGCGGGTGAGCAGGAGGACGACGAGACCGACGATGGCGGCGAGCGATCCGCGCTGTCCGGCGAACCGGATCAGCTCGCTCGCCCGCTCGGCGGCCTTCTGCTTCTCGTGCTCGGGCTTGGCCGGCAGGCCGCGTACGGCGACGAGGAACAGCGCGAGACCGCCGCCGACGGCGACGCCGCAAGCCAGTGAGTAGAGGACGGTGGTGGAGAAGAGGCCGCCCATCGTGCCGAGCGAGTCCAAAGCCGCCAGATTGATTGCAGGATTCATGATTACCCCCACGTTCCCGTGGGCCGGTAGCCCTGTGCGATCAGGTCTTCCACGCAGGCGATCGGCGCGTGCGGCACGATCCGGCCGTCGTGCGCCTCGGCGAACACCTCGCTGGACAGCACCCGGCCGTCCACGCCGTTGACCTCGCGGACCGAGGTGACCATGCGCTGGAGGCGGCCGCCCGTCTGGTAGTTGTTGCGCCGCTGGATGAAGACGACGAAGTTCACGGCGCCCGCGATGAGCATCTGGCTGGCCTCGATGGGCAGTCGCTCGGCGGCCTGGAGCGCGTACGTGGAAATACGGTTGAAGACCTCGTGCGAGCTGTTGGCGTGGATCGTGGACAGCGAGCCGTCGTTGCCCTGCGACATCGCGTTCAGCATGGTGACGATCTCGTCGCCGAGCACCTCACCGACGATGACGCGGGAGGGGTTCATACGCAGCGAACGGCGGACCAGCTCGGCCATCGAAATCATGCCCTGGCCCTCGGAGTTGGGCAGGCGTTCCTCGAAGGCGACGACGTTGGGGTGCAGGTCGGGGAAGGTGTCGAGGCCGAGCTCCAGCGCGCGCTCGACGGTGATGAGGCGCTCGTGCGGCGGGATCTCGTTGGCGAGGGCCCGCAGCAGCGTCGTCTTACCGGCGTTGGTCGCGCCCGCGATCATGATGTTCTTGCGGGCGCGGACGGCACAGGCCAGGAAGTGCGCCACTTCCGGGCTGAGCGTGCCGTTCCCCACGAGGTCGGAGATGAAGACCTTGCCCATGCGGGCGCGGCGGATGGAGAGGGCCGGGCGCCGGGTGACGTCCATGACCGCCGACAGACGCGAGCCGTCCGGGAGACGGAGGTCGAGCTGCGGGTTGGCGGAGTCGAAGGGGCGGGACGACAGACCCGAGTACGCGCCGAGCACCTGGATGAGCTCGATGAGCTCCTCGTCGGACTCGGCGACGGGGTCGGCCGTGACCTCACGGCCGTCGGAGTAGCCGACGAAGACCTGGTCGTACCCGTTGATGTCGATGTTCTCGACGTCCGGGTTGTCGAGGAGGGGCTGAAGCCGCCCGACGCCGAACAGCGCGGCGTGCACGGCGGCGGCGTACTGCTCCTCGGTCTCCGCGTCGAGCGGGGTACGCCCGGCGTTGATCTCCGTCCGGGCGTAGTCCTCGAGGATCTGGGCTATGACCGCGCGGGCGTAGTGCCGTTCGTCCTCGCCGGACATCGGCGTGACCCCGGCGACCTGGTCCTGACGCCGCTGCTCGGCGATCCGGTCACCGGCGTCCTGCCGGAACCGCTTGACCAGTTGATGGTCGACAGCGGTCATCGCCCGGCCTCCGCATGGCCGTGCATCTGGCCGTGCATCGAGCCCTGCTGAGCCTGGGTGGGTACGGACCAGGCGGCGCCGTACTGCTGGTACAGGTCGGCGGTGACCTTGCGGGCGGAGCGGATGAGCAGCGACTTGTCGAGGCGCCCACGCTTGCGGCCGGCCAACTGGTCGGCGCCGGCGGGGTCGTCGGCGATGGTGCCGACGACGCGGGCGCCGGTCTGGGCGTGCACGAGCATGTCGTTGACCTGGCCCGCGATCTTCGCCGCGTTGTTGGTGTCCGCGACGAGGACGACACCGATCATCGGGTTGCCCATGGTCGCGACGCCGCGCTGACCGCCGTGCAGCCGGTTGCCGAGGGCGGCGGCACGGTCGCGCACCCGTGCGATGGCCTCCGGCTCGGTACGCGAGATGAGCAGCACGAGCGCGGCATGCGGGAAGAGGTCTACGACGGGAGTCTCACCGGCGATGCGACCGCAGTCGGCGATGACGTCGGCGGCGGCGTGCGGGGACTCGGCGAGGGCGGCGAAGGAGTGGCCGAGGGTCGGCCAGAGCCCGGCGAGACCGGCGGCCTGCTCGGCGTTCCCGAGACCGACCAGCACCTCGAGTCCGCCGCTCAACGGCTGGACGTGATCCCAGAGTTGGTCGGGGACCAGACCGCGGCGCGCGGTGGCGGCGATGGACAGCATGCCGGTGTTCGGGTTGAGCGGGCCTCCGTGCGCGGCGGCACTGCGGTACACGAGGTCGCCGCCCGCCGGGTCGGTCTCGGCGAGCAGGACACGCCGCGGCCAGACCGCGGCGAGGGCGACGGCTGCGGTGGTGACGCCGGGGGAACCCTTGTCGGCGGCGAGAGCGATGAGCGCCATGGGTGTGGGGCCGCCTTCTAGTTGCTGCTGTTGTTGCCGGGGACGAGGACGAGGACGACTTGGCTGTTGGCGGCGGCCTGGGCGAGGGCGGCGGCTTGGTCGTTGTCGACGGCGAGGGTGTAGGCGGAGTTGGCGCTGCCGACGATCTCGTCGCTGTCGGCCTTCGGCACGTTGGTCACGGTCGCCTTGTCGACGAGCACCGAGTCGCTGTTGCCCGAAGTGGAAGCGGAGCTGTTGCCGCGGGAGCCGCCGTCGGCGACGCGGTAGGCGGCGACGGTGTCGCCCACCTTGATGCCCGCCGGGAACTGGCCCGCCTTGAGGGAGAGACCGACGAGGGTCTTGCCCGCGGAGGCGCCCGCCTCGTCGCCGAACATCTGGCCCATGACGACCGTGTCCTTGGGAATGGTCGTGACGGCCTTCAGCGTCTTCAGGGTGCCCAGCTGCGACCACTTGACGTAGTTGATGGCGGAGTCCTCGGCGACCATCACCGACGTCACGTCACTGTCGGTGACCTTCCCGCCCACAGGGATCTCCTCGGTCACCTTGACGACCTCGATCCGATCCCCGGCCTGCAACACCAGCATGGTCGCGCCCAGCGCCCCCACCAGAATCAGCAGCACCGCCAACGCGGCCAACGCCGGTTTGCGCTCGCGAGGCGGTGTGGGAAGGCGGTCACCGACCGACGGCTGAGCCGGAGCGGCGGAACGACCCTGACCCGCCCCCGTACGCTCTTGGATCTTCACGCAACCGCTCCCCGTACACCCAAGAAAAAGTCTGCCAAATAAGCTGGAAATTAGGACACTTCACCCAGGTCCACTCGACTCATGCGAATAGCCATCGGTGGGGTGAGTGTCAAGCCATGGCACCGTATCAGCCGCACATAAGCCCCTCAAGGCGCGTCCGACGTAGCACGCATCACCTCGCCCCCCGCTATCCATCTGCAACTGAAGGCCCCTCCAGCCCAGTTGTCCCCGGCCTGGAGGCTCGCCGCCCACTGTGCGTGCGCGAATCGAGTTGCCCTACCCCATCGTCCTCACGAAGCACCCATCGTCACGGTCTGCCCATGAGGCCTGCACGATTCGCTCACGAGGGCGTGAACCCGCCGCGCCCTGCTCTCCCTCGGCTCACCGAAGCGGTTCCCCGAGGCCTCACTGATTCCACCGGCCCATGACCCGATCCTCGACGACGACCACCCACACGACCCTCGCCACCTACGCGGGCGGCAAGGCCGAGGCGGCGGTGAAGGACCTCGCCAAGCCGGCGGCCTACTGCCCGAACGGCTTCATCCAGGGCCGCAGAACTCGAAGCCGGGCTGCCCAGGGCGGGTTCACCCCGCCGAGTGATCAACAGGCATACGTCGAACGAACCGCAGCTGGGCCACCGAACCGCCGTCCGCCCCGGTCGCCGTGTCGCTGCCGCCGATGGCGCGGAGCGCACATGCACCTCACACCTCACCGACCGGCGCGGCGCCGCTGCCCGGCACAGAAGAGCACCCCACCGGTCACCAGGAACAGCCCCCCGGTCAGGCCGAGGCTGAGGGCATCGAGCTTCCGCTCCCCAGGGCGTGCCTCCACCCAGGGGTCGAGCACGCCGAGCGGATCCTCGAACACGACGACGAGCTGCCCCGCTTCGAACTGCCCGTGACAGTTCTGGTCGGCGGACAGATCCCACACCTTGCCCGACGTGGCGACGACCCGGCACACATCCAGCACGGTGCCCCGCTTGAGCCCCCGCTTCTCCCCGGTGTCCACGACGGCGCCGACCGTCTTCTCGCCCGCCTGCTTCAGATACGTCTCGTAGAAGGCGGGCCCCGCGAACAAGCTCAGCGCGAACACCGCGGCGGTAGCGAGCACCGCGGCCCCGGCCCGGTGCCAGACGCCTCCGGCGAGGATGGCGGCGGTGGCGGCCAGGCCGCAGATGAAGATGACGCCGATCCAGAGACCACCGTACGGATACTGCGTGACGACACCGGCGAGCACCGCGAGGAGGGGGAGGAGCAGCGCCCACTTGAGGCTGTTGCGCGTAGGAGGCGGGGTGGGCTGGAAGCCAAGGCCCAGGCCCGGGCCGCCAGTTTCCGGACGACCCCCTTCCGGGCCTACGGTCGATATGTCCTGAGTGCCCATGCGTACGCGCGTTCCCCGTGAGTCGGCCGGCCGTTGCGAACCCGCACCTTACCGACCTGAACGATGCGCCCGGTCACCGCTGCCGAGCCGCCGGAGAAGATCCAGGACGACACCGGCGGGACCAACGACGGCACGGTGACGGCGGAGGCGACGCTGACCAATACTCCCCGAGCCGCATCAACCCGACGAGCGCAGCGTGAAGCAGATCGTGCGGATCAATGTGGGGTGGGGCCGCTCCACGTACGCCGTCAAGAACTCTTCATCTCAGTTCAGTCCTCGGTGAACTCTTTCTGAACGCAGATGTCAGTACCAGTCCGGCACAGCTTCATCATGTACTTGGCGACATAGGGAACGACGTTGTAGTCGAAGTAATCGCAACCAGCGTCACCACCATCCGACTTCGTCTCCTTCAGCTGCCATCCAGCCGTGTACATGTACAGCTTCCCGGTGACGCTGTGCCCATCGGCCCGCTTGTCGCACACCCGGAACGTGTCGGGGTCGGGGTCGAGATGCGTCATCGTGCCGAGCGTGTGCCCACTGCGCTTCAACGTCAACGTGGTGTCCGCGGCGCTGGCCGCCCCTGTCGCACCGACAACAAGCACAAGGGCCCCGGCCATCGCGAGCACCCCATGCACCACTCTGTTCTTCCGCATTCCGTCTCCATGTGCCGTGCCATCAGTTCGCAGTTCGCAGCTCTGCAGCCTGCAACTCTAGATCGTCACGCCGAGCACGGCCGCGAGACCGAACGGGAACTGGGGACCGAGGACCGGGGCAGGCTGGAGATCACCGCCGACGGGCGCACGGAACAGGCGCCGTAGTCGTCGGTGTACCCGCCGGGCACGTACCCGAGATGCAGGGTGCCGCGACAGCGAACCGGAACACCCGCAACGACGACCCTGGATGCGCCTCCCCAGCGCACCCAAGGCCGTCGCCCGTTTGGGCACGATCAGGACACAGCTCACACCCACAGACATCCCATACGCCCTGGATTGCCCCCGTTCACGGGCGAGTTCGCTCTGGCGAAACCGAGAACCCCACCGATACCGTCAGACCTCTTGACTGAACTTATGTCTCACGGGGAGTTCACTGTGAAGCGCCGTACTTTGCCCGTTGCTGCCGCGCTCGCGGCAACGGCCGCACTGCTGTTGACTGCCTGCGGCAGCGGGGACGACAAAGCCAGCGACAACGACAAGATCGCAGGCGCCGACCAGGGCTCGGAGACGCCCAAGGCGTCGGCGTCGGCTTCGGGGGCACCGACGGAGGACAAGCCGGACGGGGTGGATCTGTCGCTCCCCAAAGACCTGACCATGGTCTTCGACTGGCCGAAGCCCAAGGACGAGAACGAGGCAGCGGCCATGGATGACGCCGCGAACTTCCTCCGAGCCATCTACCGAGGCATCGACAAGCGCACGACGAAGGACGCAGCCCTGACCACGTACGCCACTGGCGACGGGCTCCACTACGGAGAGGTTCAGATCAACGCCTGGATCAAGGGCGGCTGGACGGCGACCGGCACAGAGCGGCACTACGACGTCAGCACCCGGTCCACCACGAACGACCAAGCCGTGGAGGTGGCGTTCTGCGTGGACTCGACCAAGTTCTACGGCAAAGAGATCAAGACCGGAAAGGTCCTGAAGACCGAGCCCAGCATCAAGGACTTCGACTACTTCAAGATCATTATGACCAAGTACCCCACAGCTGACGACCTGTGGCAGGCGTCCAAGGTCTACGTCCAGACCAAGGCGGCGAAGTGCCAGTGAGCGGACAGCAGCGCATACTGATCGGCACCGCAGCCCTGACTCTGGCTCTCGGCTTCGTCACCCTCGCGCAACCGGCCTACGCGGCAGGACCGACGGGCAAGGACGAGGGCGCCAGCACGGAGCAGTCGGGCGGACGGGATTCGACCGGCATTCACGCCGTCGCGGAGATCCAGTACTCCGGCTCCGTCACCAAGAACGGCAGCACCGGCAACGTAACGTCCTCCGACGTCAACTGGACGCCCCCGCCCTGCTGGTACGCCCCCTACCTCGGCGCCAAGGACTTCAAGAAGAAAATGTCCGAGTCGATCGACGAGGCCAAGAACACCCCCGGCATGGGCGGTACGGCGGGCACGGCCATCGGCGAGTTGCAGCGCCACTACGAGGACGAGTACGGCTGGACCGACACCCCCGGCTACAAGGACTACAACGTCGACAAGGACGGCAAGGGGATGTTCTGGGCCGGCGTCGAGAACCCCAACGAGCCGGACATTCTCAAGCGCAGCTCCTGCAACGACATCCCCTTCTGGGTCGACAACGGCGAGCCCCCGCCGCCCCAATACGAAGAGGCGATCAAGCCGGAGATCCTCGCGGCCCTGGCGTACCAGCACATGACGCTCCCGGACACCAAGGTCACCCTCGCTCCCGCAGCCACGACCAAGGTGAACCTCCCCACCTGGGCCTGGCTCGACAAAGCCACCTTCAACGAGGTCCAGGCCACCGCCGCCATCAACGTCCCCGGCTTCAACATCCAAGCGACGACAACAGCCAAGCCGGTGTCCCTGAAGCTGGAGCCAGGCACCGACGACGCCCAGACCTACCCAGCCTCGGGCGAGTGCACGATCAACACCGACGGCTCGATCGGCGAACCGTACGCCAAGGGCAAATCCCACGAAACCCCACCCTGCGGCCTCAAGTACCTCCGCTCCTCCGGCGACGGCACCTACAAACTCCGCGCCACCATCACCTGGCAAATCGCCTGGACCGGCACCGGCGGCACCGGCGGCGACCTCCCCGACGGCACCTTCGGAACCACCCAGGACATCACCGTCCAGGAAATCCAGGCCGTAAACCGCTGAATCGCCAGCACAGTTCGCACTGAGCCCCACGCCCACGCGCCCGCACCCCATGCGCGTGGGCGTGGGCGTGACCGCGAACAGGACGGCAATCGACCACCGCCGCTACCCCGAAAAGGGACCATGCACTACGAAGAGAAAACCCCCAAGACCTGGTCCGCCATCTGCATCGCCCTCTACCTGCTCGGCATCGGATACATGGGCGTAGGCACCCTCCCCGACGAGTTCGGCCTCTGGCTCGGCCTGAGCGCGCTGTTCCTTCTCCTACTGCTCCCCTGCCTGGCGATCCCGATCTCGAAGTTCATCTACCACCGCATCCAGATCGACGCCCAGACCCTCCGCGTAGGCCGCGAACGCATCCCCCTCGCCACCATCGACCCCACCTCGATCCAGACAGCCGCCGCCGAAAACCCCACGGCCGCTCAGCGGTACGCCGCGTCGCTGAACACGATCGACGCACCCGTGCCCGGCCTCCGCGCCACCGACCACGGCGCTCCCCGCCTCGTGGGCGGCGGCTGGAGCGCCCCCATGGGCATGGACACCGTCGTCATCCGCACCCGACAGGGCGAGCCGCTTTCCATCGCCACCCGCAATCGCTCGTCTTTCCTCACCGCACTGGCGCAGGCGACGCCGACGATGCACCCAAACCCATGACCCCGTGCCCTGGTTGTACTGCGGCAGCGACTCGATCGACGCCCTACTGAGGTGATGTCCCGGGGAGGGCAACTGTGGGCAGTGACAAACGCACCCACGCGTCCAAGCGGTGGGCGTGCGCCATAGCTGTAGCCATCAGCGCGATGGCCGGTTGTGACAGCCACGGCCCCGGGCGTCGACCTGGCGGCCGGCACCCTGCGGGCAAACACCGTGTACTACCACTGGGTCTGGCAGATCGTCTCGAAGAAGGCGCACCTGACCGGCGCCACCCTCTGCCAGTTGCCCTCCGGCGACAACTGCATCCCGGTCGGAGCGATCAATACGGCATCCTGAAACCAGCACCGGGCTCCCGCCGCCTCAACATCACCTCGTCCGTCAGTCGAACCACCCCCCGATGGTCTTGCCCACGCTCTTCGCCCCATCCGCCAGCTTCCCGGCCCCTTCCCCAAGCTTCTTCCCCGCCCAAGCCCCCGCGTCGGCCACCTTCCCGGGCCACTGCTTCACGGTGTCCCAGTTGTCGACGATCGTCGCCACCCCATAGACAGCCCCGGTGACGACGGCCGCCCCGATGGTGACGGGGTTGGGAGCGACCATGGCGGCCGTGAGGGAGGCGTTGAACGCGACGCCGGAGACCTTGGCGACGTAGCCGGCCTTGTCGCGCTTGAAGGCCTCGACGGGGTTGCCTTCTTGGATGACGTCGACCGCGCCGATGACCGTGGAGACGGCGCTGCCCCCGACACCGGCGGCCCGCCACCAGCCGGCCGTACGCAGCGCGGTCCCGGCCCCGGATGCGAAGGCCCCGAACCGGCCGGCCCCGGCGACGCGCGCGGCGGTGCCCGCGTTCTTGCCGACCTTGAGGAGATTGGCCTCCCAGGCGTACAGCCTGCCGCCGTGGAGCTGGGCGAGTCTGTCGGATCCTGTGAGCACGTCGAGGACGACGGTGGGGGTACGGGTGCCGATCCTCATGCCCAACTGGGCTATCCGGGAAGGGATGTAGGACGGAGCACGCCCCTTGAGGATCTGGGCGAGCGTGGTGCCCGGTGCCTTCAGGAAGGTCCCGCTCTTGAAGCGTTTGATCAGGGCGAGGGTTCCCGCGGCCGTCATCTTGAAGGCCCCCGGCACGGTCGAGGCCATCGCGGTGATCTGGATGTAGTCGCCGACCACCTCACCGATGTTCTCGTCACCGCTCACCTTGCCGATGGCGTCCACCGGTATGCGCTGCAACCAGTCCGCGTACGTCTCACCCGGCTGCCGCTTCAGCCAACTGGGGTCGAACGCACCGCCGTTCGCGACGGACGCGTTGGCGATCAGCATGGCGTCCGGCGGCAGGTCAGCCCCCTTCATCTCCTCCGGAGAGAAACCGGCGTACAGCGCCGCGGCCTTGGGATCCCCCTTCTCCGCCCGCAGAATGCCCGACCGCCGCCGCAGGTCGACCGCCGTGTCATCGGTCCAGTTCCGCAACGGCTTGAGCGAGGCCAACTTGTCCGTCACAGCCAGCTGGGACGCCCGCGTGAAGGCCTCGTCCAGCTTGTCCTTCAGATGCCCTCTGCCGTCGAGCAGCTTGGCCAGATGCTCAAGATCATCCGGATTGGCCATCCTCTTCGAGCTGTCGCTCATCGTTCCCCCGTGGATCATGTGGTGCGCTGCGCGCAGGAGTGATTGCCGTACGACGACCAGGGCGCCGCACAGCGCTGCGAGAGCCGACTACGGCCGCCCGGAGACGAACTGCCAGGCGTCCGGAAGCAGATTCGTGATGAGCTGCCAGAGCTCCTTGGCCGACGTACGCCGCACCCGCAGCGCACTGCTCGCGTCCACCTGCCCGTCGACAACCGGCTCGGCGGGCAGCTCGCGCAGCCAGTACCCCTCAACTCCGCAGTCCCACACGGACAGTGCGCGTCCGACCAGTCCGCCGCCACCGCCGTCGTCCTGCCGCTCCCCCGGGCCGTTCCAGACCACGGTCATCCGCCACATGCAGTTGAGCTGGGCCAGCACCTCGGCCAGCCGTACGGGCGCCCCGGCCGCCTCGGCCACAGCCTCCGGTTCCTCGAACCCGCCGGCCTCCATACGCACGATCACCTGGTCGAGCACGCCCATCGTCGACTCGATCGCCTCATCGGAATCGACCTCGTCGGTGAAGTCCCGGTGCAGGTCGACCATCCTGGCCAGTGCCCAGACAAGTGTCTCGGGCTCGGCGGGCACGTACTCCGACTCCGCCTCACCTGGCCAGTTCTCGTGCGTGAAGACGAAGTCGTCGCCGACGACGGCTCCGCTCCGCGTGACACCGCCCGGCCCCGTCACCTCGACACGGGCGATGACATGCGGCTCCATGAGCGTGGCAACGAGCGGGTAGAGATCGGCCACGATCTTGTCGTCGCCGTCCAGGATCCCCGCGTCCCGCAACTCGGTCTGCGCCTGCGCGAGTTCGCCAGGAACCTGCCCTTCCTCCACGAGGAGTCCCAGCACGCTGACATGAGAATCAGCCAGTCGCAGCCGCCGCCGAGCCGCATCTATGGAAGGCATTCTTGCTTTTCCCCTGAGAACTAAAGGTCGTTGAACCGATTGACAAAACGCCCGGGCAACGACACGAGCGCACCGCCCACCGACAAGTTCCGCGTGTACACGCCCTCGAGAACCAGCGCGACGCCGATATCGAGCGCGTCCGCCTCGCCGACACAGGCCCCGGCGATCGTGCGCGGATTCCGCCAACTGGACCGCTTCATACGCACACCAGCCCCGCTCCGCACCAGCTCATGCGCACATTTGCCGCCGCTCTGGACATACGTATAGGATCGCCCCTTGACCTGAATCCGCAGGGCGCGCCCCTTCTTCCCGGGCCACCACACACGCCGGGACAACTCTGCGGGATCCCAGTCGACGTTCAGCCCACCCCGCGCCAGCAAGGGCCGCCGCAGATACCGGAGCCCGAGGTACGTGACGAGCGGGAAGCTGTCGCCACTCACCGCCACCTCGCAGTACTCCGGCGGATAGTCGCTGTACTCCGTGGGGAAGGCCAGCCGAACCGCACCGAGTCCGCCGACCTCCCCCACCCACATCAGCACCTCGCCACGAGCCCCTCTGCCGGACGCCGCACGCTGCAGCTCGAACAGGACCTCACTCATACGCCTGACGCCTCCCGTTTTGCCGTCGGCCAGCAAGGAATAGACGGCCGGACAGCGACAGAACGGACACAGTCCCGAACCCTGCCGGCACCAAGTCATCGTAAAGGGGAGGCAATCAAAGCGAATAATCGCCCCGGGCTCCACCGTTCATGTGCCCCGGGGGGCCGCGAGAAGGCAGCCCGCCAGCCCACACTTGAACCTCGCCCGTTCGAGCCCTATCAAGACACGGGCCGCATCACAAGTTTCCCAATATGTACTGATACGCCCTCCTTCACAGGCAAGTTCGCTCTGGCGAAACCGGGAACCTCACCGATAGCGTCAGACGTCTTGACTGAACTTGTGTCTTACGGGGAGTTCACTGTGAAGAGCCGCTCTTTGCCCGTTGCTGCCCCGCTTGCCGTAACCGCACCCCTGCCACCGAGAGGGTGGAGCACCGGGGAGGCCGGCCCCGCAGGCAAGGGGAAGACCGCGGGCGTCGGAACCGTAGTCACCTGGTTCAGTCGGACCAGCGCCGATGTCGCACGCCCTCATAGCGCCTGCGCAACCACACAAAGCATCACCGTCCAGGAAATCTGAGCGGTCCACTGCCGAGTCTGTCGATTTCAGGCAGCAGTCACTCATCCAGCCCGCGCTCCCGTCTGCGCGGCCCAAACGGGGAAAAACATGGGAACCGAAGACAGCAAGCCGAAGGTGGACAATCCCGAACGAGAGAGGCTTAGGCGACTTAAAGGGCAACTCGAGAAAGAGCTAGGCGATTTCACCGACGCCTTCAAGAAGGCGGCCTCGGACATCGGAAATGGAGGACGCGATTCGTCTAAATCTTGGGTGGGGAAGAACGCCGACAAGTGGAACTTGGATGTGACTGGCCAACGCAAGAAGGTACGTAGCCGCATGGATAAGGTGCTTGAGGCCATCCAGCGCGAAATCAACAGTATGCCGGAGAAGGTCACACCCGAGGAAGCCAATTCAATGAACCGCAACAGGCGCATGTACTAGTCAGGCACATTACAGACGGTTCGGCCGATTTCTCGTTTCATTTAAGAAGGGAAGTGGAGAAGTAAATGCTTTTCGGTTCCTCACCTCGCAGACGGCAAGCAATCGTCGGCTTCAGCATTGCAGTAGCCGCTGCCTCTGCATTCGGAATCTATCATGCGACATCCGGAGGCCCAGATAATCCGCCAGTGAACATCAACTTCATCCTCGGGGGCGGGACGGCGACACGCACAACAGCCGGAGGAGAAGTCCGGGGAGACAAGCTGGCGATCCGTGGAAAGTTCCGTGGAATTGCCGCAACCACAGATGGCGCGGTCTATCTCTTCACTCAGGAGCGCCAGGGAATGGTCATGTGGTACCGAGAAGCATCCGGCGCTGCTAAACGAATTCCAATTTCCGAAATGGGCAATCAAACTGCGGAGCAGGCGGCAGTGGCGCCTGATGGCTCCATCTATCTTGCAACAGGCGACCTTTGGAAAGTCAGCCCGGGCGGGAGCGCCACCAAAATCGTCGATACAGACTGCAAAAAAGATACTTCCACCGCCGACAGTACAAAGCTGAGCGATTTCTGCACCGGCCAAGTGACGGGAGTCACTGTCACCAAGGATGGTTCTGTCTACTTCGGCGACGAGATCACACTGGGGCACCGGGGCTCGTTCGTACACAAGATCAGTGGTGATGCAGTAGAGCTCATCGCTGGGCGGTCTTCGAAGGACGGCGAGTCGCTGAAGCGGTCCAACCCCGCCGTCCAGAACGGGATCGCTCCTGCCGCCGGTACCAAGGCCAAGGCCGTTCTGGTGCCCGACATTTGGAACTCCGGCTGGCTCGCTGCCGATGAACATGGGCTCTACTGGCGGACGGGGCCCGGAGTGGTACACATCAACGCAGACGGCACGTTGAGCCCGCTGGTAGGCGCAAAGGCCCCGGACAAGGTCACTGAAGCCGGCGCACCCTTCGAAAAAATGGGGCGCGCACTTGATGCCGAGATCGGGGAAAGCGCCCTCGACCAGCTGCGAGGCGATCTGGCCGTTACCTCTGAGCGAGGAGAGGTCTTCTATACCGACGCACAGAAAACCTACTCCCCTCCTTTTTCCAGCGAGTACCGCTGGGGCGGAGACAAATCCGCGTCACAGAAAGATTTCATTGAGAACCTGGTGGGAGGAAAGGCGATCTACCGGGTCGCGGCGGGAGAGGTTTCCCCCACAGCAGTGGGGGTGCAAGGCATCGCCGCCTCCGGCACGTCGCTCTACATCGCAGCGGAGTCCACTAGTGGCACCAAGGAGTCTGCGGAAGACCAGCTAACTGCAGTACTGCAGGTGGAATTGCCCGAAGAAAAGTAGACCTCAGACAGATCCCTCCATGTCATTTCTGCGCCTTTTCCAGCTTGCTCTTCTGTGCATCGAAAAGATCAGTCGGCACTTCGATGAACGTATGAGCAAACTGATCCGAAGCTGCGAAATCGATCAAGGATGCACCACTGGCTGCCACTGCGTAACGCATCTTCATGCCCGTGCGATACTCCAATGAGAAGTCCACGCTATTGTCGCCGAAGTGGGACTTATTGAGGATCACGCGACGGATCTCGCTCGCCTCTCCGGAAAGAGTGGCGGCGAAACCTTCCGCACAAGCAGATACAGCCTTCTTCAATTCGTCTACAGTCTTGTCAGCGGCAGATCCCGACGACTCACTGAACAGTACGAGCTGATAGCTGGCTTCTGAACGCTCCGAACCGGTCGGTGTCTTGTTGATCCCTCGCCGAATCAGACGGTCCTGATATGCAATATTTTCCGGGGAAATCGCCTCGGCGATGGGTGTGCACGATTCCTTGTCCATCTTGACGGAATCGTCTCCCTTGGAGACTTCCACTTCCCGAAACGAATATCCGGACACATCTCCATCTGCCAGCGCAGCCTGTGAAAGCTTCGCCTCGCTCAATGGCTGTACATCTTCCGATCCGCAAGCTGAGACGCTCAGCAGGCCTACGGCTATGCAGACCAGCTTTACCTTTGCCCCGACGGTATGTTTCACGCTTCCTGCCTCCTCATTGATCCTGTCCCGGGTAGTCCCGCCCGTCCCGGCCTGTCGAAAATTCCGGCCATACCGCGTTTACCACTGCCGGATCCTGGAGCCAGTTACTGTAAGCAGTGCGCTGAGCACTTGTCATTTCGGAGTATTCGATGATCTCTCCGTTCTTGTCCAAGAAATTTCCTGCTCCCTTGGCATATTTCTTGGGGTCACCGGTGTACTCCTTGGTAGTAGCTCCTCCCTTCTCCCCCTCTGTCACGATAGTCACCGTTTCGATCGTGTGATGCTTCCATGCTGCGTAAGCATTGTTCCGGTAATCCGTTTGCCAAGAGAAGTCTGCTGTCGCTTCTTTGACTCCTTTGAAGGCCTCCTTCAGCCCCTTCGGAGCATCCTTGGCATCGACCTTGGCGAGGTCTGTGATCCATCCCGTAGCCAGATCCGACCCCATTCCGTAGGCCACGCCGATAGCTGCACCTTTCGCTCCAGCGAGTCCAGCGCCTCCCGTTGCACCCATTGCGATGTCGCCAGCTGACTTAATCATGGACTCACGAAATTTATTCGTGTCATCGACCCATTTGTCAATGTCCATATCAAGCTCGGTCGATGCCGTCTTGAAGGTCGTGACATAAAACTGTTGCATCATGCCACGCTTCATCGAGGCGTAAGCGCCTGCATTCTCGCCGCTCTCATGCGTTGCGTACGCCTGGTCCAGCATCTTCTTGTCGTAGGACTGGAAGAATCCGCTCAGAGTTCCGGCAGCATCGGGGTCGCGTGCCGACTCCTCCATCAGGGCACGCCAAACCTTTTCGTTTGCTTCGAGCCCGGGACGACCAGCGTCCTGACTGCTCAGGTAGTCCTTCAGGTTCCATTTGGTAGCGTCCTGGTACTTCTCCTCGCCCTTGGCGGCGAAATCATTGCCCCACAACGAGTTACTCACGGGTGACGTCACACCGTATTCGAGGTCATTCCAGTACGCCCCGATGATGCTCGCATAAAGCGCTTGGGTTCCTGCGACTGGATGCAGCCCCTTGGTGTCGGATCCGTTTCGATGCTGATAATTGCCAAAAAGAACCCGTGCCGTGTTCTTTTCTGCCAGTGATGGGTTCGTCTGCTTCACTTCCACCGTTGCAGCATTAAGCAGCTCAAAGAAGGCCTTGCCGCGCTCCTTCGGCTCGGCGACCTTCCACGGGCCCGTCGGATAGAGCATCTTCAGAGCAGCTTCATTGTTGTGATCAAACCATTCACCGGCAGCTTCAGGATTATTCGCGATAGCAGAGAAGAGCTGCTGATAGTTGTCCTTGGCCCATTCCCCTTCGCCAAGTCCGCCATTCCCAAAAAAGCGGGTTTCGCTGCTCTTTGCATCCTTGCTGAAAACTCGGTCACCGAAGGAAACGAGGAAATCCTTGTCGAGGGATCCGCCCTTCAGGAATGGCGTTAGACGGTCCGGCCGGAAGCCGTCATATTTATCCATCGCCGAGTCATCGAACCACTTGTTCCACAATCGCTTCTTTTCTTTTTCAGTCTCCCCTTCAAACGCAACGTTTGTGTAGACTCCGAAGGTCTCGGCAATGATCCGACGGTCCTTCTCTCGAAGGTCTGGATGATCCTTGTATTGCTCATTGAAGTCGTCGCCCATTTCATTGGACAACCACAAAACGCTTTTCGGACCGAGAGCATCATAGAATGCCTGCAAGTAGTCAGCGTCAGATTTATTGGCTCGGAGATCGGCAAACAATTCCGGGGGAATATTTTCCCCGTTATCGAGTTTCTTCTTGAAATCCTCGCCCAATTTCTTACCGTTGGATTGCGCCTGTGCGGTTTGACCGACCTTACTCTCGTCGATCTTCACCATGCCCTTGAATCCTGGGTACGGATCGTCTTCCAGGTTCATTGCCAGGTGGTAGCGCCTCGTTAGCAAGGGCAACTCATGCTTGGCCCAGTCTGCTACCCGTAGTACATCACTCAGTTCTTCGGATCCCACCCCATAGTAGGCAAGCTGTGCCTTGTAATAGGAGGCTCGACTCTGGAGTGTGTCCTGATCTCGCCGCACTGAGTCAATGGTGTCTTTGAGTGCCTTCGCATCAATGCCCGAGAAGACGCCCTGTCCATCTCCGCTGCCAGTTCCAGCCATGCTTCTGTTCCCCGTTCACGTATAATTCGCTGCTGCGCTGTGATTGCGGTTAGCCGACTACTCCACAGGGCCACCTGTCAGTGTCGTCACCCCAGTTCTTCGCCTGCCGACGCTTCAACCTCTAGCAACACGATTGCATCGGATCGTCGGATTTTAGTCCATCGACATCAACAAGCGCCTGCGTTTACTTCAGTCGCACCATACATATAACGCATATTGCAGACGACTGTTTCTTGCCTTCGCCAGCCCTGAACCAGGTGAGTAGCCGTACTCCGGACAACCGCTGCGAAGGAACCACAGAATCTGCCCATGCCTCCACAGCCCTCACACACAGCTCCGTCCCTATTACAGGACGGGAAGTCGGTGCCGTTCCACGCCCAGGAACAGGTCCGAGCGTCGCGCCTCAGGCGAGACCAGGCCCGCCACCACGGCTTCACCCTGCTGAAGACGCCGCCACCTCGGCGCTGGCATCCCTGATCGGGTTCGCCTCCATCGCCCCGCCGCGGACGTGGAGTCAGCAGAGGCACCAGCCGAAGTCGCCGTTCACCCACCGACGGCCGGCCCGGTCAACTCACGCCCCCGGCAGCACAAGCCCCCTACACCCATGCCGCTCAGCAGACCCTTCCGCGAAGCGCCGCAGATCGTCGCGCTCCGCCGAGGTCAGCGGGTCTGAGACCAGGTCGTGGTCGCCGTCGTCGATGGTGCGGAGCTCGTACACGGCGGTGCCGAACAGCCCCTGGCAGTCGGTGGCGGAGCCCCACGCCCCGCCGGAGTCGTCCCCCGTCGGCTTTCGGAAGCTTCCGTACTCCCCATACCTGTCCCGCTCGGAAATGAACGTGCCGTAGAAAGCCCGCAGCACCAACTCCTCCCCGAGCACGCACTCTTCGAGCGGAGAGGTCCCGGGCGCCGCCGTCTCGCGCATCCGTGAATGCGAGCGCAGTGTCGCGCAGGTGCCCGTCGCCTCGTCGGTCGTAACTTTCCGGCCGCCGGCGTCGCCCGGGATCCGGGTGATCCTCGCGCCGGTCTCTCCGCCGCAACCGGTGCGCTCTGCCGTCCGCTCAGCCGCCACGGTGGCGAGCCGGGCCACCGTCGCACGGGAGCCGCCCTCCGCTTCGGCCGTCACGAGGATCCCGCCGCCCTGCCGCGAGCCCCAGTCCGGGCAGTCCAGCAGCACCGAGACGGTGCTGCCCATGACAAAACCCGTCCATCCGGCGCCCAGAGGGAGCGGCAGTGCGTCATCCCTCGGGGAGGAGAGGAAGTACGGATCGTTGGTGCCGTCAGCCGTCTGGATGAACACCTCGATGCCGGTGTTCGTCCGGCACGCCACCGAGAGCCCCTCCGGTTCCGCCACACCGGATGCCGCCGTCAAGTGCCAGGTATCCAGCTCAAGGTCATCGTCAGCGTGGTCGAAGCCCAGTGCCGTCGTCCCCGTCAGCTCCAGCATCTCGTCGACAGGCAGCACCCCACCGCACATCTCCGCCATCTGATCGGCCGGCGTGTGTTCCTTGAACCACAGCAAGCCGCCGCCCAGCACCACCAGGGCCGCGATCGTGCCGCCCACCTGCTGAAGTCGTCGCCGACTCACCACCGGAACCCCCCTCACCTGGCCGGCGTGCAGCCTCTCACGACTGCCGCCCCACGCCATGTGGCGACCGTGTGACAGTCAAGGAGATTCCAGCCCCCAACCCTCACCATCTCTGCCCCCCTTCATATGCTTCACCGGCAACGTCGTGGATCAGTGGATCAGTGGATTCAATGGATTCAGAGAGTCGCTGAGTCAGTGGGTCACCCGGTCACCGGGTCACCGGGTCACCCGGTCACTGATCAACTGGCACAACCGACGACCGCGCAGCAGAAGTCAACGGGGGAGGAACCACACATGGCCACCACAGACGGCGAAGACCCCGCCGAACTGAAGAGGCGGGCAGCGAAGTTGCGTGACTGCGCGCGCGAAGCCCGGTCCATCGCCCGCCGCCTCGGCCCGTATCTCGATGACGCCGTGAAGAAGGCGACGCCCCGCGCCGCGGCGTTCCGTATCGACGGTGATGAAGGGGCAATCTGGCAGGGGCCGTTCGCCGACGAGTGCACGGTGACGCTGCAGAAGCGGCAGAGCACGCTGAACGGCATGGCCACCGCTCTGCTCGCGGATGCCACGCGGTGGGAGACGCAGGCCGAGGAACTGGACCGGCAGGCCAAGGAGAAGGACAAGGCCAAGGCCGGGACGGGGGGCGGTAACTGATGGCGTTCCGGGGATTCGACGCCGTGAAGCTGACGGCGCTCGCCAAGGATCTGGACACGCTGGCGGGGCATTCCGGGCGGCTGCACTCCGACCTGGCCGCCGTGCTGACCAGCGCCCAGCAGAATCTGCCCGGCGGGCAGCGCGCGTCGCACAACTCCGATCTGCAGGATCTGGTGGGGGACGTCATCCCCATGCCGGGGATCTTCGGTGGGCGTCGGCGCCTGCCCGGCTCGCTCGGCGGTGAGCTCGGTGACATGCAGGCCTCCATGAAGCGGCGCATCAAGCAGATAGAGGGCTTGCAGGAACTCGCCGACCGCGGCTACCCCGTCAGCGACGGAAGCCTCTTCCTCGACGAGTCCGCACCCGACGCCAAGAAGATCGACGACGCGCTCAAGCATCTCCAGGAGCTCCAGGGCAAGGACTTCGGGAGCAACGGCAACCACGACGACCTGGAGAAGATCTCCGGCGAACTGGACGGGCTGACGGCCGCCGAGCTCGACGCGGTCGTCTCCAAGGCCTCCCCCAAAGACCTCGCCTTCTACAACCAACTCCTCACCGATACCGACGACTCCTTCTGGAACCCCTTCGACGAGAACGGTCTCGGAGAGGACGCCCGGCGGGCCACGCTCAGCCGGATGCTGTCCAAGATCAGCCCGGAGAACTTCGACAAGTTCCAGAAGGCGTTCCCCGGGACGCAGCCGACGTTCACTAACACGGGCGCGTTCGAGGAGGGCGGCAACAACCAGAACGGCCAGACCAACAACGGCATCCACTGGCAGACGCCCTCCGACCCGCTGATCGTCGAAGGTGTCTCGCCGGACGATGTCAACCAGCGCCAGTTCGGGGACTGTTGGTACGTCGCCTCGCTCGCCGGACTGGCCCAGAAGGACCCCAAGTTCATCGAGGAAGGCATCAAGCAGAACCCGAACGGCACGGTCAGCGTCCGTGTCTGGGACAAGAACGGCAACTACCAGTGGGTCACCATGACCGCCGATCTGCCGACCGACCGCAACGGCAACCCGATCAGCACTTACGGCAACGGCGAGTCCTGGCCTGCGTACTACGAGAAGGCCTTCGCGATGGTCTACTCCGAGGACGGCGACGACGAGCGCGGCTACGGCGGCATCGAGGGCGACGACCCCAAGAAGTCCGCGCCGTATCTGACCGGCCGGGAAGGCGACGACCTGACCAGCGGCGGCTTCCTCGGCATCGGTGAGCACGAGGACAAGAGCCTGGAGGGCCTGAAGAAGGCGTTCGACTCCGGGAAGGTCGTCACCGTCTCCACGCCCGCCGACGAGAAGCTGGACAAGGACCATCCCCAGGAGTGGGGCAACGTCTACCACTCCAACCACGCCTACTACGTCCGTGGCTTCACCGACGACGGCAAGGTCATCCTGGGCAACCCGTGGGGCGTGTCGGGATACCCGCCGATTACGGTGTCGCAGGAGGAGTTCAACAAGTACTTCGGGGGAGCCGAGGCGTTCGATGCCCCATAACGCACGAAAAGAACAACAGGTGAAGTACCCCTTCGAGTTCGACGGCCGCTGGGTGCTCCGCTACCACGTTCCCTACGACGTCCAGCACGACGGCCGCTCCCACAGCATCGTGGCGACGATCTTCCGCGAGCCGTCGGTGCACGGCCGCATCCAGGTCAGCCAAGAGGGCCGGCCCCTCGCCGAGTACGACGAGCTGACCCCGGGTTCCGTCGTCGAGATCACCGGCGACACCTGGCGGGTCACGGAGGTCGAGTACCGCACCCACGTCGTCCTGGAGCGCGTGACCGACAGCAACGAGGAGGCGACCGGTGCTCAGGCCGGCGAGTAAGTACGGCATCGCGGGCGCCGTCACGGCCCTGCTGGCGCTGACCGGCTGCGGATCCGGCGACGACCCGGCCGACACGCCCACGACCGCGACGACCACCCAGGCGGCGAAGGACAAGGGCCCGGTGTGCGTGGGCGAGGCCCCCGCCGGCGGCGTCCATGTGCTGCGCGGCGGCGGGTTCCGCCTGCCGGGCGGCGGGGTGCGGTACGCCGCCGCCACCGCCGACGGTACGACCCGTACGGCGACCCTGCGCGACGGCGCGACGTACGAGGACGGCCAGAAGCAGCAGACGGTCAAGGCCGGGCAGAAGATCACCGTCGGCGGGCACGCCTACACGGTCAGCCAGATCTGCTCGTACCGGGTCGTCCTGGAGCCCCAGGACGCCAAGGACAAGGCCACCCTCGCCGCCGCCCCCAAGTCGCTCGCATCACAGGGCGGCGAGGCGGACAACGGCCTCTGCTTCACCACCGCCCCGGAGGTCCTGGCCGCCGCGTCGAAGGGCTTCCCGGCGAAGGGCGAGACCCAGTCGGTGCTGGACAACGGTGGCGTGTGGAAGTTCCCCACCGGCCTGTCGATCACGGTCTCGTACATCGACACCGACACCCGGACCGCCGCCCTGGGCGCGAACTGCGCGGCCGTCCAGGTCGCCGACTACAAGGACGTCCAGGTCGGCGACACCGTCGAGTTCGCGGGCGTGCAGTTCAAGATCTCGGAGCTGACGGACGACGCCGTACGGATGACGCGGACCAGCGGGTGAGCGGGTGAGCGGGGACAGTCCCGTCGTCCCCTGGGCCGACGCGTGGGAGGTCATCATCACTGACGGGGAGCGGCCCGCTCGGGGCAGGCGGAAGCGTCCGGGGACCGGCGTCCGCGCCTTACGGGTGCCGCACGGCGCGCGGAAGGTGGTGCCCAGCCCGCCGCGTCACGGGTCGTCGAGTGGCAGGCCGGCGATCAGCTTGTGCTGACGTCAGAGGGGCACGACCGGTTCCTGGTCAGGGCGGGGGGCTGGACCGTCGCCTCGTCTTCGCCTACGCGCTGCTGCCCATCCGCGGGAAGGGGCGCTGAGCGGGCCGTGCGCGGGCCGCGGATAGAGTCGAGGCTCCCGATGGGCAGTACGGCCATGGAGGCAGAAGTGGCGTTCGGCAGGAGGCAGGCGGAGGAGCCACCGGTGGAGCCGGTGGACTGGGCGGATGTCCGGACGTTCGTCGTCTCCGACATCGAACGTCCGGTGACCACCAAGCGCAAGCGGCTCGGTTTCGGGAAGCGAGCGGTCCGGGTGGCCAAGGGGCCCAAGGATCTCCGGGTCATGGCCCCGTGCGCGTTCGTCGCGTCCGGCCCGCGCCCGGGGCTGTCCGCACCCGCCGCGCACACGTTGTACGAGGACGCCGGGGAATCGCGTCTGCTCTGCTACGTCGAACCCGCCGTCGAGGTCGACGGGGAGCAACGGTACGTCGTACGGGACGGGCAGGGGCAGGAGCTCGGGACGCTCACGCGGGTGCCGCCGAAGCGGCGCCCTTTCAAGCACACCTGGCGCATCGAGCAGCCCGGACACCCGCCCGTCAGCGGCCTCAACGAATGGGTGAGCGGCGATGCCAAGGAGATCGCCGGGCGCGCGGCCGGGAAGTTCATCGGCGGTGTCCTGGGGGCCATCGGCGACCTGGGCGCGGAGGGCGGCGACCAGCCTTCGAAGCCGCGCACGCTGGAGTGGCGCGCGGAGGACACGGTCGTCATGGTGTCGCAGGGCAGCGCCGAGGTGACCGTACGAGCGGAGTGGATCGACCGGCGGCTGGCCTTCGCGTTTGCGCTCGTCGGCGATCAGTGAGCCGCCGGGCGCTCGCGGCGGCCGTACCGCACCACGTGACCGAACTCGCGTGCGCGCCCGGTGATCACACCTCACGCGCACCATTTCGCCACAACCGGCCCCCGGTCCACTCCCACCGCGCTCCTATCATGAGCACGTCGACCCGCGGCCCGCGTCGGCACATGACTGAGGGGGATGAATCATGGTCATGAGGAACGTCAATCCCGACGACCTCGATCAGCTGGCCAAGCTGCTCGACGGCAGGGGTGGCCTGCAGGACAAGGTGGACGAGGCGTTCACCCGGGCGTCCCGGCTAGGGGTGTCGAGCAAGGTGGCCTCGCTCAAGCCATTGCGGTCGTGGGTGTCGGACACGGCGCCGGATCTGCGCAAGCGGGCCACGTTCGCCCGGTTGGAGAGCGGCGACCCCAACGCCGGTCTGCTCTGGGCCGGGTTCAGCGCCAAGGACATCGAGAAGTACAAGGGCGAGGGGCTTGGCCCGGACGCGCTTCTGCTCGCCAACTCGGTCGCGGCCAGCGACGATCCGAACGCCTACAAGTTCAAGCGGCAGCCCGACGAGTCCCTGGCGGACTGGATCGAGCGGCTCGAAGCGCACGCGATCTCCGAGATACCCGGCCTTCAGCCGCACGAAGAGACCATCGCCACCATGATCGGCCTCTACGGCGACTGGGGGTCGGTGACCGCCGCCACCGCCGTCGTCACCATCCAGGGCACCTCGCTCACCAAGACGCTGCTCGGCAACTCCCTGAAGGCCGGGGCGCTGCGTACCTGGAAGACCCGGCTCGGAGTGGTCCTGCGCGGCTCCGACAACGGGCTCATCAGATCGGCGGGCAACGGTCTCATCAAGTGGGCGCCGAAGATCCGCTCGCTGAGCGCCCCCGGCAGCTGGCTCCCCGGCCAGCTCGGCAGGCTCGCCTCCGGCAGCAGCCTCTACCAGAACGCCACCCGGGTCCCCTTGACCAGCGGTCTGCGCGGTGACCTGATCGGCAACGCGTACAACTGGGCCCGCAGTACCCCGCTGATGCGGAGCTTCGGCCTCAACACCGCCGTCGACTTCGTGGTCGGCTCCGACGAGGTCGCCAAGACGTTCGGGGGGCTCACGCATGCCGGGCAGCCGGTGGCGCGGGCCGGTAACGCGAGCCTGCTCAAGGTCTTCTCCAACGCCTCCAGCGCGGCGGGCGAGACGGGCGGCCTGCGCGCGGGCCTCGGCGCCGCCGCCAAGACCGCCGGCTTCCTGCGCGGCGCGGGCATCGTCGGCGGCGTGCTCTCCACCGGCTTCAGCGCCGCCAACGTCATCTCCCAGGGCAACCCGGTCGACGCCTTCAAGCGCAACGGCGCGGGATACGTCGCCGACGTCGCAGAAGTCGGCTTCAACGCCTCCCTCACCGCAGCCATGATCGCCCCCAACCCGATCACCATCGGCCTCGCGGTGGGCACGGGCCTCATCTACGGCGGCGCCAAGGTCGTCGAGCACTGGGACGACATCAAGAAGGGCGCGGGCGAGGCCGCGGACTGGGTGGGGAACAAGGCGAAGGACCTGGGGAAGAGCATCGCCAAGTCCAAGGCGAATCCGATGAACTGGTTCTGACGCGGAACAGCCCCCTGCCCCTACGTCAGCCCTCGTCCCGGCCGTTCCCCATGAGGAAGTTGCGCGGAATGGCCAGCAGCGCCCCGGTGAGGGTGAGGCTCGCGGTGTCGACCTGTTCGAGGACGAGGGCGATGGCGAGGTCGGTGGCGTCCGCGCCGCCCTCGGCCCGGCCCGTCCGCTCCACGCCCGGCTTTCCGACCGCGCGGCCGATCGTGACGGAGACCGGCCCCCGGCTCAGTACGGCTTCCCTGCCCGCACCCGCCGAACGGTAGGTGTACGCGCGATCCAGGTGCCGGATGTCCAGCCAGCGCGACCCTTTACGGACTCCCTTGACCCGGAGATCGATCCGTACGGGAGTGCCGTCGATCTGCAACCAGCCGCCGTCGAGGGACGGTACGCCGCCGGTGCCGCCGCCGCTGAACACGGTCTCGGGGAAACGCTCGCCCTCCAGCACCGTCTGGTTGTGATGGGTGTTTCCGTCCGCGAGGACCGAGCGCACTTCCACATCCCCGAGGGGACCGATGCGGCCCCGGTATCCCTGGACGCCGTCCGCCGTGAGCGGGGTCAGGTCGAAGGCGAAGTCGCTCATGACAGCTTCCGCTCCCTCAGAACCAGTTCATGGGATTCGCCTTGGACTTGGCGATGCTCTTGCCCAGGTCCTTGGCCTTGTCGCCGGCCCATTTCGTCGCCTCGCCCGCGCCCTTCTTGATGTCGTCCCAGTGCTCCACGACCTTAGCTCCCGCATAGACGGCGCCCGTCACCGCCACCGCCCCGAGCGTGAAGGGGTTCGGGGCCACTGTCGCGGCCGTCAGGGAGGCGTTGAAGCCGATCTCGGCGACATCGGCGACGTAACCGGCTCCCTTCTTCTTGAAGGCCTCGGCGGGGTTCCCCTGGGCGACGACGTTGGCGATGCTGTAGCCGGTCGAGACCAGGCCGCCGACCACCCCGACGGCCCGCAGCGCGCCCCCGGCCCGCCCGGCGAACTTGAGGCCCCTACCCATCGCAGCGAGCCGCCCCTCGCCGAGGAGCCGCTGGTCGGCGAAGACGTTCTTGGCGACCTTCCACAGGCTGGCCTGGGCCGCGCGCCCCGGAATCTGGCCGGCGTGGGTCACACCGCCGTACATCTTGGCGACCTTGTCCGACCCCACGAGCGCGGTCACGATGTCGCTCGCGCTGAAGCGCCCCACGAGCGGGCTGGTCATCATGCCGCTGCGCAGCACGGCGTCGTATCCGGCGCCGATCTCCTGGCTGATGCGGGTGCCGACGACCGGAAGGCCGCTGGCACGCTGGAACGTGGCGCTGCCCGACGCCAGTGCGCCGAGCTTGCTGGGCAGCCACTGGCCGGGCGCCGAGAGCGAGCGGATGACGGGGCTGACCCGCTCCAGCGCCCGCCCCAACGCGCCGACCTCGCCCGGCACCCAGCCGTACCGCGTGGGCAGCCAGCGCAGCAGCGCCGCCGCCCTGAGCCGCTGGGTCCGCAGGAATCCCCGGGCCAGGGAGTTGCCCACCAGCACCTTGGTGACGTTGACGCCGTGGAACGCCGCCGTCGCACCGTGGCCGACCGTCGAGGTGATGTCGCCGACGTCGCCGAGGAGTTCGTCGATCTGGTTCTCGTACGGTGCGAGCGCCGGGATCTGCGCGATGGCGTGGGCCCGCATCCGGTCGACCCAGTCGTCCAGGGACTCCCGGGACTTGCGGCGGAAGGCCTCCGAGCCCGGATCGCCGCTGGTGGCCAGCGCGTTGGCGATGAGAAGAACACCCGGTGCCTTGAGATAGACACCCGCCCTGGCGATGTCCTTGGCGTCGAACCCCGCCCACCGCAGACCGGCGCTGGGATCGCCGTCCTCAAGGCGGGCGTAGGCCGACCGTCTGCGCAGATCAGGTGCCGTGTCGGTGACCCAGGCGTGCAGGGGTTTGAGGGCGGTCAGCTTGCCGCTGACACCGAGCCGCGAAGCCCGGGTGAAGGCTTCGTCGAGCCTGTCCTCCACACCGCCCCTGCCGTCGAGCAGTGTGGCCAGTTGATCCAGGTCATCGGGGTTGACGGTCCGCACACATCAGATCGTCGGCCGACCCGTCACTCACTGTCGATCAAGAGCTCTTCCCGGTCCGGCAATAGATCGGTGATCTTTTCCCATACCTCCGCCGCGTTCGACCGCACCAGCACCAGCGCGCTGTCCGGCCCCACCTGGCCCGGGAGGATGGGCTCCTCCGGCTGTTCGCGGATCCAGTGGCCGAGGGGACCGCAGTCCCAGACGGCGAGGGCGCGGATCATGGTGGTGTCCTTGCCGTCCTGCCTGCCGTCCCAGGCGGTGGTGATGCGCCAGGTGGAGTTGAGGGAGACGACCAGGTCACGGAGGTGACCGAGGGCGGGCTCGGCGAGGCCGGCGTCCGCCTCGGCCAGGGCCTTGCGTACGGCGTCGCGGGCGGCCTCGTCATCGGCGCCGGGCTCCTCCAGCGCGACGAACGCGGCGTCCAGGGCCCCCATCGTCGTCTCGACGCGGACCTCGGGCTCGCCCTCCGCGGGCTTCTCCCCACGATGCAGATTGACCTTGCGGGCCAACTCCCAGACGAGGGTGTTGGGTTCGATGGAGACGTACTCCGACTCCTCCTCCCCCGGCCACCCGTCGTGGGAGATCACGGCTCCCTGCCCCACGACCACACCGTGGTTGACGGGGCCGTGCTCGCCGGTGATCTCGACCTGGATCATGACCATGGGGTCGGCGAGGGCGCCGAGCAAGTCGCGCAGCAGGGGAGCGAGTTCCCCCTCTTCCCCGACCAGCCCGACGCGCTGCAACTCGACCAGCGACTCCCACAGCTCCTCGGGAGGCGTCTCTCCGTCCAGAAGGTGGGCGAACACGGCGATATGGCGGTCGGCCAGCCGGAAACGTGCGCGGGAGCTGTCGTACGAAGGCACTGGTCTGGGGTTCCTCCCGTGCGGCGGCGGCCCTGGCTGGCGCGCCGGCTCACTTCTTGTTGTCCTGCAAGTCCTTGGCGCTCTGGGAGCACTGGTGGGCCTCGTCCCGCAGCGCCTTGGCAACCGTCCCGCAGGTCGTCTGCCAGCTCTTCAGCTTGCCGCGCACGTTGTCCGCGTTCGGCCCCGACCAGGACTTCATTCCGGTCGTGCTGTGGTTCTTGGCGGTGTCGATGAGACTCTCGATGTGATCGGCGAGCGCCCTCAAGTCACCGGCACGCTTGTTGAGTTCCTGTATGTCAGGATTCGCCATAGCATCCTCCCCCGCTGCCTCAAGAACCTCAGCATACTGGCGCGACTTCGCCGCTCTCATGGGCCCCCGGACCGATGTCAACACCGACTGTTCACAGGACGACCTGATCTTCTACGGCATTGGACGGAACCCTCGGATGGTGCTGTAGCGTCCCCTGTTGCAAACGGATAGTCCGATTGCTTCTGAAACCACACGGGGAGGATCGCCATGGATCGCGGTGCAGATCTCGCACGGCTCCGGGACTTGTCCAAGCTCTTCGGCCGCAAGGCCACGGACCTCCAGGCCCTCATCAAGGCTCTGGAGTCGGCCACGACCGAGAGCACGAGCTACTGGAAGGGTCCGAAGGCCGACCGCTTCCGCGACGACTGGCACGACGTGAAGCCGACCTTCGACAAGTGGGTCGACACGCTGAACGACGCCAGCAAGTCGGCGAACACCAGCGCGGACAACATCGAGCGCGCCACCTGATCTTCACGATCACGCAGTGTTCCGGGGCGCCCGGCCAAGACCTTCGGGTCTCTTCGGCCGGGCGCCCCGTTGCCATGTGACGGCGCGCCTCAGACCACCTTCTGATATGTACGGGCCTCACTCGCCGTCACCTTCTCCGGCTCGCCCCTGATGGCCGCGTCGACGAGCGGCAACAGCTTGTCGACCTGCGCACCGAGCCTCTTGTGCCGCCCGTCCAATTCCGTGTGCCACGTCCGGGCGTTCTTGCCTACCCATACCTTGTCCCCACCGATTTCCTCGGTCGGGTTCTTCAGTGCTTTCCTGATGCTCTCCACTTCCTTGGCGAGGTCGCGGCGTAGTCGCTCAAGGTCGGCCTTCCGTGGATTGGGCACCTTCGCTTCGGGATCCGGCACGGAAACTCACCCCTGAATCTTCATATTTTCAACGGGTAACTGACTCGCTGGTATCTCTCATAATCTGCGACGGTGACAACAACCTTATCGGCGCGGAACGCTCCGGAATTCCTCGTCCTGCCCACCCTCAACGAGGAGGGCGTCGAGGGAGCGGAGGTGGCCCTTGTCCCCGTCGCGGGCGATGGGGACGGGGAGCGGCTCGTGGCGTTGGCTTTCACGTCGGTCGCCCTGCTCGTGGAGACGATGGGAGAGGAGCAGCCCTGGGTCGTCATCCCTTCGAGGGAAATGGAGAAGGCCCTGACGGGGTCAGGGGCCGTGGCCGTGTTGATCGACCCACGCCTGGCGGACGGCGCGGAGGAGGACCACGACCGTGGTTGACCCCAACTTCTCCGGCATCAATCCGCACAACCTGCTGCGGACCATCAAGGACCTCGAATCCGGCAGCAAGAGCCTGCACGGCGCCAAGTCGTCCTACGCGCGCCGTTTCCGGAAGTTCGGGCTGGACACGAGCAGCCTCACCGAGATCGGCAAGATCGCGGGCTGGGTCGACGACGAGTTGCCCATGTTGCGCCGCCGCCAGGCGTTGGCCGCCGCGATGGAACTGGACGAGGGGGGTGCACGAAAGCCCGACGCCATGGTGCGCCTCCCGGAGCCGATCCCTACGGTGAGCGAGGCTCGGCAGGGCGGGAAGGAACTCGCCGGGGAAGTCGCCAAGGCAGCGGACCTCGACCCGGGCCAGGCCGGTGCCGAGTTCCATCGGATCGCCGGGCAACTCTCCCTGCACAGGGGCGACTCCGATTTCGCTTCGGCCTTCTACGCGAAGATGGATCCGGAGCTGGTCAAGAACCTTCAGGTGGCCATCGCCGCCGCGAACGCTCCGACCGCCGAAGCCGACGCGAAGGTCTTCGGCTCGGCATTCACGACCGCGGTCAACTCCGACTTCCCTGCGCCTGGTTTCGAGAAGACGGCTGCCCTGTTCCACGGCGATCTGAAGGAGGACGAACCCACCGCCGTCTTCAACAGGGCACTCATGCAGTCCGACGACCCCGAGTTGTGGGACCTCGCCTGGAAGCACACCAAGATCGCCGCGCTGAAGCTGCTGGATCCCGCGGACACCTGGTCCGACACGGTCGGTCTGCTGGGCAGCGTGATCGGCATGCAGGCGAAGCATTCTTCGTACTTCTGGGAGAAGGCGCAGAAACTCTCCGATGAAGCGAGCCGACTGCGTGATCGGCGTCTCAACGCCATGAGCAAGGCCGACAAGAGAAGATTCAAGAACGCCACAGGCCGCGCCGCCCGGGCCTCTGGCAAGTCCGCACGCGAAGCGGAACAGATCCTGGCCAAGTACGGAATGGGATCCTTCTCGCGGCTGATGGAGGCATCAGTGGCCGACGCCGGCGGCTGGCTGATCGGCAAGGTTCCCGGACTGAGACCACCCAACACGGCGACGCTGTTCGGGCGAGCGCTGGTGGCGGGCGGGAAGTTGCCGCTGGTGGGCACGGTCCTCACGATCGGGGCCACGGCCTGGGACATCGAGCACGGCACGGAGGTAGATGTCGCGGTGGCGGCGAGTGCCGGAGGGATGGCTGCCGGCACCGGAGGAACGATGGCAGGAATGGCAGCGGTCACGTTCCTCGGTGGGCCAGTTGGCTGGGGAATCGCGGCAGGCGTCGTGTTGGGTTTCGGTGCCGGTTATGGCGCCTCGTGCATCATCAAGTCAGAGAAGGGGCAGAGGGCCGTAAACGCTGTTACAGACGCGGCGAAGGACGTCGGTGAAGAGATCGGCGGATGGTTCTCATAGGGTTGGATGCCAATGAGCGAAAAGAGCAAGAAGCACCGCCGTACGAGTGATTATGAGCTTCCGGCTCACATTGAGAGGAACCGCCGCCTCTCCGCCAGGATAAGAGCTTGGGAACCACGCCCTCTGCTCCCCTCACGCCGTCTGATTCTGGCTGAGTTCGGGATGTCTCTCCTGTGTGCCGGGATGGCCCTCGTTCTCTGGCTACCAGCACAGGACTTGGTGGATGACCTGCGCTCCCGGGGTGTCAGCGCCGCGGCCACAGTCACCGATGTCGACTCGAAGCCGAAATATGTGAAGGTTCGCCTCGTGAGCAGTCCCGAGGCGGGTAACGAAGTCAAGCTTTCGGACTACGCCGGGAAGTATCCCGCCACCCACGCCGGGGCTTCGATGATCGTTACCTATGACGCCAAGGACCCCTCGCGGATCCTGGCCCGTGATTGGGTCAGGGACCCACCAGTCAGCCTGCAGACTTTCCTTTGCTGGGTGCTGGCCTTCGTGTTTCTGGGCTTCGGGGTTGCCCTGATCATCCGCCGCAGCTGGGTCCTCCGTCAGCCCGAGGACCCGTCCATCTCATCCCCTCAAGAAGTCCGCCTCACCAAGCCATAACCCCCACAACGAAACGGGGCCCAGTCCACCCAGGACCGGGCCCGTACTCGTCAGCCGTCAGCCGTTCATCACCGCCTGCACCGGCACATAAGTCCCGCCGGAAATGAACAACCCGCTGCCCACAGCCCCGCCGCCGCTGTTGGCCGGCAGGCGGATGCCGAACAGTTCTCCGTCCGACGAGCTCTGCGGCGTGAGCAGCATGCCGTTCCGGGACTTTCGTGCCTCCACCGCGAACCCCCGGTACTGCCCCGACAAGCTGTCCGTCGTGCCGGCGGCGAGGAGGCCGATCCCCCCGTCGGCGCCCTTGCGGATGACCGTCTCCAGGGCTTCGTCGAGGTTGGTGTCGTAGAGGAGTTCCGCGTCGTCGGCGACAACGACGTACGCACCGCCGCCCAGGCCCTCCACGAGGTCTTCGAGGTCGTCGCCCCGGCTGTCGGCGTTCAGGACGCCCAGGACGCCCTCCCTGCCCTCCAGTTCCCGCAGCGGAGAGCGGCGCGGCGTCACCAGCACCACCGGCGTCCCCGCCCGCAGCAGCGACTCCGTCGCCGCCATCAGTGTCGTGGAGCGGCCGGACTTCGGGGGGCCCGCGATGACGAAGCCGGGGCCGTTCTCCTCGAGGTCGATGCCCATGGGGTGGAGTTCGTCGCCGCCGACGCAGACCAGGGCCCACAAGGGCGAGGGGGAGACGAAGTCCGGGTCCAGCGACATCGCCTCCGCCGCCGTGATACGGGACGGGAGCGCGTCGACGCGCAGGGGACGGCGGCCGGCCGGGATGCGCGGGAAGCGGGTCCTCGCCTCCTCCGCGATCTCGCGCAGCGCACGCACCTGGGCCTGGCCCGCCGGGTCCTCCGCCAGCAGGCCGATCTGCGTTTCGTCGACGCCCGTGTCCGTCATCTTCAGCGCGCGTCCCGGCGGCATGTTCTTCGGGACCTCGCGGGACGACAAACCCGCCGTCGAGTAGTCGTTCGGGTCTGCGAAGCGCATGACGAGACGGTCAGCGAAGGCCGACGACACATGGCCGCTCAAGCCGCTGCGGTCCGCCGTCATGACCACCTTCAACCCCACCGCCGCACCCTCACGGAAGATCCGCTGGGCCGCTTCCAGCAACTGGCCGTAGTTGTAGCTCTCGAAGGTCGACGCGAAGCCCTCCCAGCTGTCCAGGAGCAGGACCATCCAGGGAAGACGGTCCTCCGGGGCCGCCGAAGCGCGCTGTTCCGCCGCGCTCGACGCGCCCTCCATCGCGAGGAGTTGCTGCCTGCGGGCGATCTCGGCGAGCAGCCGCTCGATGAGGCGGCGGGTGCGGTCCGGTTCGTCGCGCGTGACGATCGCACCCACGTGCGGCAGGCGCATCAGAGGCAACAGCGCGTTCGAACCGCAGTCGATGCCGTACAAGTGCACGTCGTCCGGAGACGTCGCCCGGGCCAGGGAGCCTGCCAGGGTGCGCAGTGCCGTCGAGCGGCCCGAGCGGGCGCCACCGAGCAGCAGCGTGTGCTCACCGTGCACCAGGTCCAGCGTCAGCGGCGTGCGGCTCTGCTTCGCCGGCTGGTCGATCAGGCCGTACGGGATCGGCGCCACGTCGTTCCCCGCCTGCCGACCCGCGTCGTACGACATCAGCTCCGCCAGCGTCACCTGCTCCGCGAGCGGCGGGAGCCACGGGCTGCGCTGTTCACCGAAGCCCATCCGCGCCGCGCCGTCGGCCACCGCGTCCACCAGGACCGCCAGGTCGGTGACCATGGTGCCGTCGTCCTCGGACTCCTGCCCCTTGGGCAACGGGCGGGCGTACGCCGTCCAGGGCAGCGGGGTCAGGGTTGCCTTGGGGCCCGTCTGGCCCGTTGCCGGGCGGCGGCCACCGATACGGGCCGACTGCACGCCCACCAGCGACTGGGCGCCGGAGCGGACGTACATGCGGCCGGGGGTGGACTTGGCGATAGCTCCCGAGTCCGGGGCGTCGATGACGTCCATCGACTCCGCGGCGTCCGTCACCCGCAGGGCGATCCTGAGGTTCGTGTTCGCCCTGATGTCGGCGCTGACCACACCCGCCGGGCGCTGTGTCGCGAGCACCAGGTGCACGCCGAGCGAGCGGCCTCGGCGGGCGATGTCGACCAGGCCCGCGATGAAGTCCGGGAGTTCGGCGACGAGTGATGCGAACTCGTCGATCACCAGGACCAGTCGGGGCATCGGCTCCAGCTCGGGGCGGAGCTTGCGGGTGTCGTTGTAGTCCTCGATGTCCTTGGCGGCCGCGTCGAAGAGGATCTTCTCGCGGCGGTGCAGTTCCGCCGCCAGCGACGCCAGGGCGCGTTCCGTGAGGTGGGCGTCGAGGTCGCTCACCATGCCGACGGTGTGCGGGAGGCGGGCGCAGTCCATGAAGGCGCTGCCGCCCTTGTAGTCGATGAGGACGTAGTTGAGGGCGTCCGGGCGGTTCGCCACCGCCAGCGACGCGATGATCGTCTGCAACAACTCCGACTTACCGGCACCCGTCGTACCCGCGACCAATGCGTGCGGGCCGTCCCTGCGGATGTCGAGGACGAAGGTGCCGTCCGCCGCGATACCGATCGGTGCCGCCGTCGTGGAACCGCCCGCCTGCCAGATCCGCTCGACGTCCGCGCCGGTCGGGTTGGGCAGGTTCAGGAGGTTCAGCAGCCGGGCGGCGGTGGGCAGCGCGGCGCCCGCGTCGTCGCGGCTGACATCGCGCACCGGGGCCAGGGAACGGGCGAGGAGTTCGCACCACGCGTAGCTGACCTGGTCGGCCAGGATGTCGCCGACGCCCTCCATGCCGTAGCCGCGTACGCGGATGTGGTGCGGGGCGTCCGGGTGCCAGGCGACCACGGCCTTGCACTCCTCGGGCAGGAGCCGCTCGTCCTCGTCGATGCAGAGGGCGATGATGCCGTACTGCGGTCCCTCGGTGAGGAGTTGGGGGACGCCGGGCACGCGGCGCAGGAGGCGGGCGCCGTCGAGGATCAGCAGAATGTTCGCGTCGGGGTAGAGCTGGCCCATCATGTTCTGCTGCTCGCGCGCCGCCTTGCGCCGCGCCAGTTCGTTGAGCAGCTCGTTGACGCGGCGGGTGATGCCCTCGGAGTCGAAGCCGACGAGCGCCACACAGTCCTGGCCCTGTTCGGGGTTGGTGTGGGGCAGCCAGTGGACCCAGTGCCATTCGGCGCCGGCCTGCGGGGTCGCGGCGAGGGAGACCACGGAGAGGTCACGGGGGCTGTGCAGGACCGCCGCCTGTACCGCGACCCAGCGGGCCGTGGCCATCGCGTGCTCCCGGTCGCCCGCGACGCCGACGACACCGAGCCGGCCGAAGGGGAGGGTGACCGGGACGTCCGGCAGGGTCGGGGGTTCGGGACGGTCCTCCTCGTACTGGTTGCCGCCGCGCGCCATGACCATCTCGACGTCGGACTCCAGGCCGCCGACTCCGACCCTCAGCAGCATCGCGTCCGGGTCGGTCAGCCGGCGCTCCCAGAGGCGACGGCGCGGGCCGGTCGCGAAGAGGAGGATCTCGGCCGGGTCGGGGGCGTCCGCGCGGCGGGCGCGCTGCTCCTCCTTGCCGAGGACGGCGAGTTCGGCCTGGTGCTCGGCGAGGTCCTTCTTGTACTGCTTCGCCGAGTTCTTGTCCTTCTTCTTGCCCTCACGGTTGTCGCTGAGCCACTGCCCGGCCATCATCATCGGGCTCATCAGGCAGAACAGCAGCATGTAGATCTGCTTGGTGATGAAGTACATCGTCAGGCCGAAGAGCATCGGCATGAACGCCAGGATGAACTGGAACTTCGCCTTCTCGCTCTTACTGGGCGGCACCGGTACGACCACGCGGCGCCGGGGCCGCAGCGGGTTGAGGCGGGGCGGACGGTTGTAGGCGAGGCCGCCCTCGCTCATCGGAGAGAGGTGGGCGTCGGGTTCGGCCACCCGGTCGAGGACCAGCAGCGAGTCGCCGACGCGTACGACGCCGCCGAGCGGCCAGGGCGTTCCGGCTGCCCCGGCCGTCACCGGCTCGTCGTCCAGCAGGACCTCGGCGTCGCCCTCGGGGCTGAGCCTTGTCTCGCCCTTCATGTCGATCGTCACGCGCAGCGCGACCTGCGGCAGCGCGAGGTCCGACACGGGCAGCGAGCAGGTGGGCGCCGAACCGACGGTGGCCGCGCCGACGCCGAGCCGGACGACGCGGCCGGAGGCGGGACCGGCGGCCACTCTGAGCTCGTACTGGCCGACCGGCTCGCCCTTGCGCAGCAGCGGGCCTATCGAGTCGTCCACGGCGACGCGCATGCCGTCACGGAGTACGGAGGCCGCCGGTGCCGCCGGATCGCAGTACTCGCCGTCCGCCCACAGGGAGGGACCCCGGGTCACGAGCGCGCCGTAGCCGGAGGTCCCGCCGGGCATCACGGTGCCGGGCATCTGCACCACGTTCCCCGCGTGGTGACCGGTCGTCGGCTGGACCGGGTGCCCGAGAGCCTCCGCCAGCACCTCCGCGACCTCGCCGGCGGTGGCCGTGTCGTCCGTCGCGATCACGACGTCGTGCGGCTCACCGCCTTCCCGTACGACCGTGACCAGCATCCGCATGGCGGTCATCCTCCCGTCGGCCCCTGTGGCCACATTCATTACTTCGGCTAACGGAGACTAATGGCAGTACCGTCCCCCGCGCCCGGCCGCCCGGGGGACGGAGGGGGGCAAGCGGTGAAGGACCGCGGGACAGGTGGTGAAGAACCGCGAACCGAGCCGCGCGGCGACCCCGCGGGTGGCTCACTCGACCTTCGACATCCGCGCCTCGGGATTCCCCTCCGCCGCGCTCTCCGAGATGTACTGGAGGTCGTCCCCCACCGGCTTCAACCGCACTGTGTGGGCGGCCGGGTTGCATCCCTCGTGGTTGCTCTTCGCACCCACGGACGTGGCGAGGATCTCCGTCTCGGTGACCTTCTTCAGGGTCAGGGTGTCGTTGCAGACGCCGCCGAAGATGTCCGTCTGCTTGAGCTTGCCCAACTCCTCGCCGACGGCGGCCTGTTCGACAGTCAGCCGGAAGCTGCCCATGGGGATGCCGGAGCCGCTGCCCTCCCCTTCCCAGGTGCCGAGATAGCGGGCGGGCACCTCGGCCGGCGCCTCCTGGGCCGCGCTGGACTCGCTCGTCGGCAGCGAGGAGGACGAGTACGACGGCGCCGGCGAGTACGCGCCCGAGTCCGACCCGCCCGCGTCGTCCCGCCGCTCCCCCGGCAGCAGGTCGAAGAGGAACACCGACCCCACCGTCACCGCCGCCAGCGCCCCCGCGACGGCGAGCGCCACCGTGCAGCTCATCCGCCGGCCCCGCCCCTCCGCCCCCGGCGCGGAGGTGGCCGCCACGGAGACGGAGAGCCTGCCGGGACGGGGGTCGGCGGGTGGAAGGGCGTCCTCGGGTTCGGAGGTACATGGCTCGGGTACGGCCGCCGGGGCGAACGCGGGGGAAGCGGGCACCACCGGAGTCGCCCCCGGCATCACCGGCGCCGGTCCGAACTCCCCCACCGTCACCGCACCGGCATCCGCCCGTCCCTCCGTCCGCTCCCCCACCGACTCACTGCTGAACCCCACCGGCCCCGAAGCGGCCTCCCCCGCCACCTCCAGATTCAGCAACCGCACCGCACTCCGGCTCACCTGCTCCACCAGCACCCCCGGCAACCACCCACCCGCCACCACCCGAGCCGCCCCCTCCGGAGCCAGCCGCCGCGCGACATCCCCCGGGCTCGGCCGCGCCCCCGGCTCCTTGGCCAGGCACTCGGCGACCAGCTCCCGCAAGTCGCCGCCCAGCGAACCGAGTTCGGGCTCCTCGTGGACGACCTTGTAGAGCAGGGCGGCCGAGGAGTCGCCGGGGAACGGCGACGCCCCGTTCGCCGCGTACGCCAGTACGGCCCCCAGCGAGAAGACGTCCGCCGCCCCCGAGACGGCGTTGCCCAGGATCTGCTCGGGCGACATGTATCCGGGCGAGCCGATGGAGACGCCGGTCGACGTCAGCGAGGCCGTGCCGTCCGTGGCGCGCGCGATGCCGAAGTCGATGAGCAGCGGGCCGTCCAGGGTCAGGAGCACGTTGGACGGCTTCACGTCCCGGTGGACGAGACCCAGTTCGTGTACGGCCGCCAGCGCCTCGGCGAGCCCCGCCCCCAGTACCCGTACCGAATGGGCGGGCAGGGGACCGTCGTCCGCCACCGCCGACGTCAGGGACGGGCCCGCCGCGTACGCCGTGGCCACCCAGGGCACCGCCGCGTCCGGGTCGGCGTCCAGCACCGGAGCCGTCCACGCGCCGCCCACCCGCCGCGCCGCCTCGACCTCGCGGCGGAAGCGGGCGCGGAACTCCTCGTCGAGCGCGAAGTGCGGGTGCACGATCTTGACCGCGACCGTGCGGCCCCCGGCGCTGCGCCCCAGATAGACCCGGCCCATCCCGCCGGAGCCGAGCCGGCCGAGCAGCCGGTAGGGCCCGACGGCGGTCGGCTCGTCGACACCGAGTGGCTGCATGCTGCCTCCCCCCCCCATCGGGTTCAGATGCAGGTTAGGGCTGAAGCAGTTCCACCTTCACGTCCGCCGGGAATCCCGTCGTCGGCCCCACCCGGCGGGCGAACTCCGCGACCGCCTCCAGCTGCGGGCCGCCGAAGCTGAAGTCGAGGGTCGTGAAGTACCGCTCCAGGACCTGCTCGTCGTAGTCCTCCCAGCGGGCGGCCTGTTCGGCGACCTTGCCGACCTCTTCGAGGGAGAGGTTGCGGGAGGCGAGGAAGGCCTCGTGGACCTTGCGGGTGATGAAGGGCTCGCGCTCCAGGTAGTCCCGGCGGGCGGCCCACACGGCGAAGACGAACGGCAGCCCCGTCCACTCCTTCCACAGCGAGCCGAGGTCATGGACCTCCAAGCCGTACTTCGGCCCGTCGAGCAGGTTGGCCCGCAGTGCCGCGTCGCCGATGAGTACGGCGGCCTCCGCCTCCTGCATCATCAGGCTGAGGTCGGGCGGGCACGTGTAGTACTCGGGCTGAACGCCGTACCGCTCGGACAGCAGGAGCTGCGCGAGGCGCACGGACGTGCGGGAGGTCGAGCCGAGGGCCACGCGGGCGCCGTCGAGCTCGTCCAGCGGGACCTGCGAGACGATCACGCAGGACATCACCGGGCCGTCGCACCCGACCGCGATGTCGGGGAAGGCGACCAGGTCGTCGGCGTTGCGCAGGAACTCGACGAGGGTGATGGGAGCGATGTCGAGATCACCCCGCACCAGCTGCTCGCTGAGCTTCTCCGGGGTGTCCTTCGTGAGCTCGAAGTCGAGGAGCGTGCCCGTTCTCGCCAGCCCCCAGTACAGGGGCAGACAGTTCAGGAACTGGATGTGGCCGACGCGCGGCCGGGTGCGGTAATTGTCCACATCGTGAGGCTAGACCCTGGGGCCTGACGTACGATGGCCACCCCCGCCGTCAACCCGACACGAGCGAGATCAAACATCCGGGTGACGTGATCTTGACCTCTGTTGCATTCGGCTGCCCACATGCTAGGCTCGCCGCAAGTTGCAGTTTGGTTTCCCTTGCAGTACAGAGCCTGCGGAGCATGTAACCGCGGGCTCTAGTCGTTTTCAGACGTATGCAGTTGTGCAGCACTGTTTTCACAATCGCAGGTTCTGGAGCAGGGCAACCCTTTGGGCCCAAGGAGGGCTTATGGCTACCGGAACCGTGAAGTGGTTCAACGCCGAAAAGGGCTTTGGCTTCATTGCCCAGGAGGGCGGCGGCCCGGACGTCTTCGTCCACTACTCCGCCATCAACGCGAGCGGCTTCCGTTCGCTGGAGGAGAACCAGCAGGTCTCCTTCGACGTGACCCAGGGCCCGAAGGGCCCGCAGGCGGAGAACGTCACCCCCGTCTGAGACTTTTCCAGTCTCTGATCCGGACCTGAGAGCAGTACCCAAGGAGCCCCGCGCCGCAAGGCGACGGGGCTCCTGCCTTTCCACCGTACGGGGTCACATGTGCTGCATGACCAGCACGAACGTCGTCCCGGGGGCGAGCGCCTCGTACGAGTGCGGCACATCCCCGCGGTACGTCATGTAGTCCCCGGCCGCCAGCTCCACCGTCTCCGCCACCGGGCCGGCCTTGAGCCTCCCCGTGCTCACGATCAGATGCTCCACGCTCCCCGGAATGTGCGGCTCCGACTCCCGTACGGCCCCCGGCTCGGCCCGCAGGTGGTAGATGTCCCGCCGGGCCCCGGGCGGGCTGGCGGACAGCAGGGTGGCCGCGTACTCGGCCTTCTCGGACGCCACCGTCGGCCCCTGCCCCGCCCTGATCACCTGCACGGACGGCACCGGCGGCTCCACCAGCGCGCTGAACGGCACGCCCAGTGCCACCCCCAGCGCCCACAGCGTCTCGACGCTCGGATTCCCGCCGCCGGCCTCCAGCTGGGACAGCGTGGACTTCGCGATCCCGGCCCGCTTGGCCAGCTCCGAGAGCGACAGCCCGGTACGCGCGCGCTCGCGCCGCAGCGACGCGGCGATCCACTCCAGCGGAAGACGGGTGTCGGCCATGTTCGTTCGCTCCATCGGTACGACTGTTCGCCTTGACGAACACAACACTTCTTGTTCATTGTAGAGAACATGCGTACGGCAGAGCGAACAGAGCGAACACCTCACCTGGAGCTGGTACGGGACGCCTCCCTGGTCTGGCTCGCCAGCGGTGTCGTCGGCGTCTCCTTCGGCGCGATCGCCGTCGCCGGAGGCCTGCCGGTCTGGGTCCCGGTGGTGATGTCCCTGGTCGTCTACGCGGGCTCCGCACAGTTCAGCGCGGTCGGCGTCCTGCTGGCGGGCGGCGGCCCGCTCGCCGCCGCGACCACCGGTCTGCTCCTGAACACCCGCACGGCCGCCTACAGCCTCGCCGTCGCGGAGACCCTCGGCCAAGGCCGCTTCGCCCGGCTCCTGGGAGCCCACCTCGTCACCGACGAGACGGTCGCCTTCGCCCTGGCCCAGCCCGATCCGGTACGACGCCGTACGGCGTTCTGGGTCTCCGGGCTCGGCCTGTTCGCCGTCTGGAACATCGGCGTCCTGATCGGCGCCCTCGCCGGAGACGCGATCGGCGACACCGCCCGCTACGGCCTGGACGCGGCCTTCCCGGCGGTCCTGGTGGCGCTGGTCCTTCCTGCGCTACGACAGGACGCTCCCGTACGACGATCAGCCCTGCTCGGCGCGTGCCTGGCCCTCGCCCTCACGCCGGTCGCCCCTGCGGGCGTGCCGGTACTGCTGGCGCTGGCCGGTCTGCTGGCCTTCGGAAAGGGGCGCACGGCATGAGCGCGACCGTGGCCATGATCCTGGCGCTCGCGGTGGGAACGTACGCCTTCCGACTGGTCGGCCCCGCGCTGCACGGCCGCGTGGAACTCCCCGCCCGCGTCCAGGAGCTGTTGTCGGCGGGTGCGATCGTCCTGCTGACCGCGCTGCTCGCGTCCGGGGCGCTGACGGAGGGCGGCGGCTTCGCGGGGTGGGCGCGGCCGACCGGGGTGCTGGTCGGGGCGGCGCTGGCGTGGCGCAGGGCGCCGTTCGTGGTCGTGGTGCTCGGGGCGGCGGGGACGGCGGCGGTGCTGCGGGCGGTGGGGGTGGCGTAGGCCCCGGAACGGAGGGGAGTGTCAGTGGCGGCTTGTAGGGTCGCGCGCCATGACCGACGCCGATTTTCTGAACCCTGACTTCCTGACCAGTACCCGGGTGTTCTACGACGCCATTGCCGAGGACTACGACGAGCGCTTCCGTGACGCGTTGGCGGAGATGCCGCTGGAGCGGGCGATGATCGGGGTGTTCGCCGAACTCGTGGGGCGCGGCGGCGCGGTGGCCGATCTCGGCTGCGGGCCGGGACGGGTCACCGGCCTCCTGGCCTCCCTCGGGCTCGATGTGTTCGGGCTCGACCTCTCGTCGTCGATGCTTCAGATCGCGCGGCGGGAGAACCCGGATCTGCTCTTCGTGCAGGGGTCCATGCTGAAGCTGGACATGGCGGACGGATCGCTCGCGGGCGTGGTCTCCTGGTACTCCTCCATCCACACCCCTGTGGACGAACTCCCCTCGCTCTTCCGTGAGTTCCTGCGGGTCCTGACCCCGGGCGGCCATCTGCTCATGGGCTTCCAGGTCGGCGACGAACCCAAGCGCCACGAACGGCCGTGGGGCCACGATGTCACCCTCGACTTCCAGCGCCGGCAGCCCGACCGGATCGCCGGGCTGCTGACGGCCGCCGGGTTCGAGATCGTGTCGCAGACGGTGCGGGCGGCGCAGAGCGAGGACCAGGTGCCGCAGGCGTTCCTGATCGCGCGCGCCTGAAGCGGGTTGCCGCCGCCCGGCCCGACGCGCGCTGTCAGGTGGCCGTCCCGGCAGCCGCTCCCGTCCTCAGATCGGGGCCCCATCGGTCGATCGCCGACCGGAGGTCCAGCGGGAGCGGCTTCTGGTTCTCCTCCGCGGCCGGCCAGTCGGAGCGTGGGGTGCGCCACAGCACCTCGAACTCGTGGCCGTCCGGATCCACACCATGCAGGGACTTGGCCACCAGGAAGTCGGTGCTCCCCGTCAGGGCCCCGCGCGCGTCGAGCAGCTCGCTCGTCTCGACGAGTTCACCGAGCGTGCCGACCTCCCAGGCGAGATGGTGCAGTCCGACACGGTCGCGCTGCGGTCCGGGCGCTTCGGGACCAAGGGCGAAGAGGCCGAGATCGTGGTCGTTGTCGCTGCCCTGGGCTCTGAGGAAGGCAGCGATGCCGGGTATCTCGTGCTCGACGGTGAAGCCGAAGACCTGGTGGTAGAAGGCGACGGAACGTCTGACATCACGGACGAACAGAACAGCATGGTTGAGCCGGCGTACGGCCATCGGGCTTTCATCCCTTTCGGTGCTGCTGCATCTTGATCGATCTTACGGAGCGAGGAAGATGCGGCAGCACCGCAATGATCTTTAAAGCGCCCCCGCGATGTCCCGCGCCGCGATGTACCCGAACGTCATCGCCGGTCCGATCGTCGAGCCCGCGCCCGCGTAACTGTGGCCCATGACGGCGGCGCTGGCGTTCCCGGCGGCGTACAGGCCGGGGATCGCCGTGCCGTCGTCGCGCAGGACGCGGGCGCGGGCGTCGGTGACGAGGCCGCCCTTGGTGCCGAGGTCACCGGGGACGATGCGGAGGGCGTAGTACGGGGGCAGCCAGAGGGGGGCGAGGCAGGAGTCGGGGAGGACCGAGGGGTCCGTGTAGTAGTGGTCGTAGGCGCTGTCGCCGCGGTGGAAGTCGGGGTCCTTGCCTTGCAGGGCCTGGGAGTTGAAGCGGGCGACCGTCGAGCGGAGGGCGGCGGGCGCGGCGCCGATCGCGGTGGCGAGGGCGTCGACGGTCCAGGCCTTGCGGGCGGCCCCCGAGCTGTACCAGTCGTCGGGGAGGACGAACGTCGGGCTGACGTCCTTGAAGAGGTACCGGTTGCGGTAGTTCTGGTCGAAGATCAGCCAGGCCGGGATGTCGGGGTCGGTCGGATTGCGGTCGTACATGACGTGGACGACGTCGCTGTAGGGGGCGGCCTCGTTCACGAACCGCCCGCCGGCCGCGTTGACCATCAGCCCGCCCGGGAGGGTGCGTTCGGCGAGGCAGAAGTAGGGCTGGTCGGGGAGCGGGATCGCGGGCCCCCACCAGGCGTCGTCCATCAGGGCGAGGGCGCCGCCAACGCGCTGCCCCGCCCGGATTCCGTCGCCGGTGTTCTCCTTCGCCCCCACGGTCCAGTCGGTCCCGATGGGCTGTCGCTGGTACTGCGTCCGCATGGCGAGGTTGTGCTCGAACCCGCCGGAGCCGACGACGACGGCGCGCCGGGCGCGGTAGAGACCGGCGGGGGTGACGGCACCGGTGACGGTCCCGCTCTCGACGAGGAGGTCGGTGAGCGGGGTGTTGAGCCGGACGGGCACCCCGGCATCCATCAGCCCCTTCCTGAGCCCGCCCGCGAGGGACTGCCCCATGGTGAGCGGCGCCTGCCCGAGGGTGAGGGCCTTGGTCCCCCGCGCCAGACACTCGGTGGCGACGGCGAGCCCCTTGACGCTGACGGCGGCGAGGGTGAGCCACTTGTAGTCGGCGGAGAACACCACCATGCCGTCCGGGACCTTCATGTACGACGGGTTCAGATGGGCGAGTTCGGCGCCGAGGATGTGGCCGTCGAGGTAGTCGGGCTCGATGGAACGGCCGTTGGGGAGGCCGCCGGGCAGTTCGGGGTAGTAGTCGCTGTACCCCTCCATCCACCGGAACCGGAGCGGGCTGTTGGCCATGACGAAGGAGATCATGGCCGGGCCGTGGGCGAGGAAGGCCTGCTGCCGGGCGACGGGGACGTCGGGGCCGACGACGGCGGCGAGGTAGGCGGCGGCCTTGGCCGGGGTGTCCGGTACGCCGGCGGCCAGCAGCACCGGGTTGTTGGGAATCCAGATCCCGGCACCGGAACGGGCGGCGGAGCCCCCGAAGGTCGGCGCCTTTTCGAGGACGACCACGCTCAGCCCCTGCTTGGCCGCGGTGAGCGCCGCGGTCATCCCTGCCGCGCCGGAACCGATGACGACCACGTCATAGGTGCCCTGGAGAGGGAGGTCGGCGGCCCGGGCGGTCTGCGGGGCGGCGCTGGCGACGGCGAGCCCGGCGGCCACGGAGGTGCCGAGTACCTGTCTGCGGGTCGGTCGTACGGCGTCCGGGCTGCTCGTCATGGGTCCGCCCCCCTGTCTGATACGTCTGATACATCGTCAGATTCTGTGCCAGAAAGGGGAATGTGACGCGGGGATGTTGTGAAGTCAAGGGCCGGGAAGGAGGGCCGTGCAGTCCTCCCACGCCGGTTGGCTCAGCAGCGGGCGGAAGCGGGTGAAGAGCGCGAGGAGGGCGGGGCCGTGGCGGTCGCGGAAGGCCGGGTCCTCGGCGGCGAGGTCGAGTTCGTTGGCGGCGGTGAGCTCGGCGAAGTCCTGGCGGAGGGCAAGGGCGGGGGTGTGGGTATGGCCGCTGAAGCGGTCGCGGAAGGGGGAGTTGGGGGTGGCGAGGGTCGGGTAGGTCGCCGTGCGGTCGCAGCTCGCGTAGAGGTGGACGAGCGCCTCCGCCTCCACGCCGATCGCGTCCCTGACGTCGGCGCGGCGGTCGAGCGGCAGCAGGGGGTGGGGGAAGCCGTCGGTGCCGTAGAGGGCGTGGCAGAGGCCGGCGAGCTGGAGGGCGGGGCGGGCGCTCCAGCCGGCGAGGCGGGCACGGACGCGGTGGAGGTGGGCGAGGAGGGTGCCGCCGGGGTGGGGGGTGTGCGCGGCGCTCAACTTCCTGAGTAGGGCGTCCGCTTGAGCGAAGGCGTCGGCGTCCATGCGGCTCCCTTTCGGGTAGGTGGGTCGGCACCCGCTCCGTCCCGGGTGGAGCGGGTTGCCGCCCGTGGGGCCCTGAGGAGATCGTCGTACGGCCCGAGAGTGCAGTCAATCCTTGGGATTTATGGGAGGAACCCAAGTGTTAGCTTGGGCGCATGACCCTCGATGACCTGCGGGTGTTCGTGGCGGTGTGCCGGGCCGGGAGCCTGAGTGCGGTGGCGCGGGAGCTCGGGTGCACGCAGTCCGCGGTGAGCCAGCACGTGAAGCGGCTGGAGAGGGAGACGGGCGTCGCGCTCGTGGAACGGCAGCCGCGCGGCGTCGTACCGACGCAGGCGGGCCGGGTGCTGGAGGCGGCGGCGTCCGAGGGCATCTCCGGACTCGACCTCGCCGTACGGCAGTTGCGGGATCTGGTCGACGGGGCGGCCGGGTATGTGCGGGTGGCGACGGGCGCGACGACGGTACGGCACTTCATGGGGGACGCCGTGGTGGAGTTCCGGCGCCGCCATCCGCGCGTGAACCTGGAGTTCCGGACGGTGAGTTCGGGCCGCGGCAGCTTCGAGGCGCTCGCGGACGGTTCGCTGGACCTGGCGTGGATCACGCTCGGCCGACCGGTACGGGGGATCGAGCAGCGGGCGGTGGCGGAGCTGCCGTGGGTGCTGGCGGTACGAGCCGACGACCCGCTGGCGGGACGGGAGCGGTTGGGGATCGCCGAGCTGGCGGACGTACGGCTGATCCGGCTGCCGCCCAACTCGGCGTCGGCCGCACAACTGGAGGCCGCTTCGGCGGAGTTGGGCGTGGAGCTGACCTACGACACCAACGTTGCCGACTGGGACACGGCCTTGCTGCTCGCCGAGTTGGGGGTGGGGCGGGCGGTCGTGCCGGAGCTGTCCGGGCTGGCGGCGACGAGGGACGATCTTCGGCTGATCCCGGTGCCGGAACTGCGGCCGTTGCCGGTGGGGTGGGCGGTACGGCGGTGGGAGGCGCTCAGTCCGCCGGCGCGGGCGTTCGCGGACACGGTGGAGAGGTTCCGGCGGACGCCCGGGCGTTAGCGGTCGGTGGCGCGGACTGCGGTTCCTTGAGGGGGACTTCCGCCCACACGGTCTTGCCGACGGTCCGCTCGGTGACACCCCACGCCTGTGCGAGCAGCGATACGAGGATGAGGCCGCGGCCGTTGTCGGCCTCCGGGTCGGTCACGTAACGGAGTCGGCGGTCGTCGCGGGCGTCGCTCACCTCGATACGGACCGTGTCCTCGGGGGTGAGTCTGAGCCGGAGTTCGAAGTCGCGGCCGGGGACTCTGCCGTGGGTGACGGCGTTGGCGGCGAGCTCGGCGACGACCTGCTGGGCGGTGTGGTTGACCTCGCTGTCGTAGGGGTGGCCCCAGGTGTCCAGCTGATGTGCGGTGAGACGTCGGGCGAGGCGGGCACCGCGGGGCGTCGCGCTGAGGCGGGTGGAGATTTCGGTGTTCACGTGACTGAGCGTGGTGGGTTGTCTTTACGCTGGCCAGGTGCGACTCGGCGACGGTGGGTAACTGTACGGGTGCGGCGGGTTGTGCGTACGGGTTGTCGGTCGGTGGGAGGGGCGAGGTGAATGAGTGAGCGGAGGGCTGAGACTCCTGCGGAGGCTGAGGGGACTACAGAGCTCTTTGTGGCGCTGGGCAAAATGCTGCGACTCCTGCGGGAGCGGGCCGGGCTGACGCAGAAGGAGTTCGGGGAGCTGGTCGGGTACGGGCCGGATCAGATTTCTTCGATGGAACGGGGGGTGCGGACAACTCGACCGGAGTTCTTGGAGAAGGCCGATGAAGTGCTGGATGCCGGTGGGCTGTTGAGTGCGGTTGTCCCCGAGGTCGAGCGGGCGATGAGCAAGACGCGGACTCGGCATCCGGAGTGGTACCGGAGTTACGCAGCGCTGGAAGCGGAGGCAGTCGAGCTGCACTTCTATGCCAATCACGCGGTGCAGGGTCTGCTCCAGACCGAGGAGTACGCACGGGCGGTGTTCACGAAACGGCGACCGCTGCTGTCCGAGGAGACGATCGAGCAGCGGGTCTCGGACAGGCTCTCCCGTCAGCAGATCTTCGACCGCTGGCCGCCGCCGACCGTGAGTTACGTCCTCGAAGAGGTGGTGCTGGACCGGCCGATCGGCGGGCGCCGCGTCCACGCGGACCAGCTCCGACGCCTGCTGCTCATCGGGGACATGCGGAACGTGGAAGTACAGGTGATGCCGACCAAGGTCGCCGAACATCCCAACCTGGGTGGCGCGTTCAACCTCCTGACGCCCAAGTCCCATGGGCAGGTGGCGTACACGGAGGCTCAAGGGCATCCCCGGCTGATCACCGACTCCGAAGAGGTCCGCAAGATCGCCGACCGCTATGGGATCATGCGGGCGATGGCCTTCACTCCCGCGGAGTCACGGGCGTTGATCGAGAAGAAGCTGGAGGAGCTATGAACGACCAGCAGCTCACCTGGTTCAAGTCCAGCTACAGCGACGGCGAGGGCGGCGACTGCCTCGAAGTCGCGATCACGCCCCGCACCATCCACCTCCGCGACTCCAAGCACCCCACCGGCCCTCGCCTCGCCCTCTCCCCCACCACCTGGTCGGCGTTCCTCTCAGGGGAGTTGATCGGCGAGCGGCGCTAGCGCCTCCGCCGCCGCCAGCGTGCGCGCAGCCTCCGTGCGTACGTCCTCGTCCTCGTCCGCCTCGGCCCGCTCCCGCAGCAGCGGAGCCGTGGCCGGGTGGGCGGGCCAGCCGAAGGCCAGGGACTGGAGGGCGGCGATGCGCGGCCAGGGGTGAGGGTCGGCGACGGCCCGGTCCCGCAGGAACGCGGCGCCGTTCTCGTCCGTCTCTTGCACCGCCCACCATTGCAGGACATCGGCTCGGATTCTGGGGGCGGGGTCATCCACGGCCCGCGTCTGGAGGATCTCGCGGGTCGCGTCGTCGTCTCCCGCGGTCGTGACCAACAGAGCCAGGGCTACTTCCCGCACCGAAGGGTGGGGGTCTTCGGCGGCACAGGTGCGGAATACGGTCCGAATGTCGGCGTCGCCTCGGTAGTGCCTCGTCGCACGTAGCGCCTCCGCCCGGACCCCCGCGTCCGGGTCGTAGGCCAGCCGGTCGAATGCCAGCTCCCACGTGGTGGCCTCGTGGCTCCGATATCCGCACAGGTCAGCCACGGCACTCTCGCGCACAACACGGCCAGCGTCGACAAGGTGCTCACGGACAAGCTGCCAGGTCTCATCCCGGTCCCTCCCCAGTTCGACCAAACCGTCGAGCGCGGCGTTCCGAACCTGAGCAGCGGAATCCTGGGCAAGACGCTCGCGCAGGAATTGCCAGGTGCCGGGATGGGATCCGATTGTCTGCGCCAGCACCCTGCACGCCGCACTCCGGACCTCTGGCTCCTCGTCCTTGAGCGCCCGCTGACACAGAAATTCCCACGTGTCAGCATCGTCGCGGCCGAGGGTGCGCAACCCGTACAAGGCCTCCATTCGAACAAACCAGTCGCCGTCCTCGACAGCAGCTGCGCGGGCGAGCTCCCAGTCACCCAACTGCTCGACCAGCGACATCATGGCCACGAGTCGAACCATGTCGTGCGGATCGTCGGTCACCCGGCCTCGCACCAATGTCTGAACGCCCTCGTCGTCGAGCAGGCTCTCAAGACCGGAAACCGCACGCTCCCGGACATCGCCCTCGGAATCGTCGACGGCTAGCCGACACAGCAGTGCCCTGACTTCCGGGTCTTGAATCCGATACTCGGCGAGCAAGCCCACCGCATCAGCCCGCTTCTCCGGATCGCCCGCGGAACCGACGAATTCGACGAGGGGCTCCCACGATGCTTCTGCGTCATCCCGCAGTGACAGTGCAAAGGCGCGCACGATCAGCGAAGGGTCTTCGATGGAGCGGTCCTTGACGAGTTCCCTGACGCCGGCTCCGCCGACCTCGGACAGACACTCCAGCGCCGCTTTGCGCACGCGCTCGTCCGGTTCGGCCACTGCCCCTCCCAGGAGCAGCCCACGGACGTCCGACTCCGCACCCCATCGCGCCGCCAATATCTCCAGCACCGCCCTACGGGCATGCGCCACATCGGCCAGGACCGCCATGACCCGGGGCCATGCCCGTTCTGTGTAGAGCGCTGCCGCGATCCTCCCGGGCTGCGGCCGGTCCTTGAACTGACCGCGCAGATGGAACCACCGCAGCAGCCTGGGCCTGCCGCTCCAGTGCGGCGGAAACGTCTTGAGCGCTGACGCGATGTCGTCGTCCGCTTCCAGCAGGCCGTAGCTGGAGTCCGCCGCCTCCAAGCCCCCGATGATCGCGTCCACCACGGCCCTGCTCTGCGCCGCCAACGCCCCGATCCTGCGGACCTCGGCCAGCGCTCGCACAGCCAGAGCCAACAGCTCCCCCTTCCAGAGCGCACCGACCCTCCGCCGATGCAACTCCAACAACCGATCAACCGCCGCCCCCGCCTCCCGCTCCCCCAACTGCCCCACCACCAGCAGCAGCACCTCATGCCACGCCGGATCCTCCGCATGCCCCGCGAAGATCTCCTCGATGAACTCCTCCGGCGTCCACTCCCGCTCCCGGGTGTAGCGGTGATCGATGTCGACCGCCGCCAGGTACTCCAAAAAGGCTCGGTGGACGAACCCGTACACCCCGCCCCCGTAGTGGCTCAGGATGAAGTTGCGGTCGCGAAACTGCCGCACCATCACCCGCGCCGCCGACACCGCCTGCGCGAGCGGGAGTTCGTACTGCTCCCGCAAGTAGTCCCGGAACGTCTCCAGCAGTACGTCCTGATGGATGTGGTTGCCCGCGATCCCGCCCTCGCCCTCCTGCATCCGCCGCGCGACCAGGCGCAGCAGCTCATGCCGGTCCTCGTCGCCCAGGTACGACAGGGCCTCGACCTCGTCCGGGGCGCGCAGATGCTTGGCGTGCTGGTCCCAGTGGGCCACCAGGACGGCGACGGCGTGGCGGTAGACGCCCAGGCGGTCCCGGGGCAGTTCCCGGCGTCGGCCGACGATGGCGAGGATCGTCAAAAGCAGCGGATTCCCGGCGAGTTCGGCAACGGGACGGGAGTGGCCCACGGCATCAGTCAGCCGTCGGCACAGACGCCCCGCGCGTTCCTCGTCGTGGGGGTAGGAGCTGGCGTACCACTGCCGGGCGAAGCACTCGATCTGCCGGGTGCTGAGGTCCTGGACCATGTGGTGGGAGAACCCGGCGTGTTCCAGTACGCCTCGCCGGTAGCCGATGACGCGTGAGGTCACGATCACGCGGACGCCGCCGGGGCCGCCGTACCGGCCTGCGAAGTCCGCGATGCGGTGGCTGACCTGTTCGCGGGCGGCGGGGTCGAAGAGTTCGTCGAGGCCGTCGAAGACGACCACTGCTCGCCCCTCGGTCAGGAGCCTGTCCACGACCGCCGGGGGCGGCGCCATGCCCTTCGTGCCGTGCAGGTAGGTGAGGAAGTCCTCGAAGGTCCGCTCCCGCCACTCGCCCACCGCGTACTCGCGGAGCTCCACGACGAGGGGTATCCGGCCGGTGAGCGGTGCCAGCGAATCCCCCGTCGCGGGAGCCTCCCGCGTGAGGGTGAGCGCGAGGTGCCGGGCCAGTGTCGACTTGCCCGCGCCGGGGTCGCCGAGCAGGACGAGGCGGCTCTCGGCGGGGTCGGCGAGCACGTCCAGGGCGTCGCGTGCGGGCCGTTCCGCGTAGGCCTGCCGGGCGCGGTCCAGGGTGTCCCGCTCCAGGGCGGCGGGCAGGTGCGACGGCCACTCCCCCGCGTCCACCAAACGCTGCCGGATGTCCCGTGGCAGCTCCACCGGCGGCGGGTCGGCGCGCAGAGTGGGCGCCACGAACACCTCGTCCAGGCGGACCGGCGGATGCTCCCCCTCCTCGGTGGGGATCAGCACCTCCAGGTCCAGCCGCCCGTAGGTCTCGCGGATGCGGCCCGCGTAGCGCCGTAACGCCTCGTCGATCTCCGTGTCCGTGAGGCCCGCCGGCTCCGGCACCTGCTGTACGTACTGCTTCCCGATGATCGTCAGGCTGTTGCCGTCGCCGCTCACCGCGGCCGTGACGTCACCGCCGACCCCGATCGACCGCACCCCGGCCGCCGTGACCTGCTCCCCGTCGCGCCCCATAAGCAGGACGGTAGCGGGCGGGCGGCTGAGGGAAGCGCTTCAACGGTCAAAAAGGGGACAGATCTCGACTTCCACAGGAAGTCGTCGCTACCCTCCACTCCCATGTCCCTCCCCAGCCTTCTCGCCGTCTTCGCCCACCCCGACGACGAGTCACTGTCGGCCGGTGGCGTCCTCGCCCAGCACGCCGTCTCCGGCGCCCGGACCGCCGTCGTCACCGCGACGTGGGCCGAAGGCACGCCCCGGGACGGGGAGTTGGCGGAAGCCCTCCGTGTCCTCGGCGCCGGGAAACCGCGCTTGCTGGAGTACGCCGACGCCCATGTACCGCACTCCGCGCCCGACCGGCCTCGCCTCTGCGACGCGCCGCTCGACGACGTCGTACGGGAACTCGTCGGGCACATACGGGAGTTCCGGCCCGACGTCGTCATCACGCACGACGCCCACGGCGGGCTCACCGGGCACCCCGACCACGTCTACACCCATCGCGTGACCGTCCTCGCGGTCCAAGCGGCCAACTGGCGGCACCTCTACCCCGAGGCGGGCGCCCCCTGGCAACCCCGGGACCTCTACCTCGCCACCCACCCCGAGTCCGCCTCCCGTGAGCTGGGTCCGCAGCTCATGCGGCCGGGGCTGCCCTCCTACCCCGTCCCCGACGAGTGGATCGCCGCCGCCATCGACGTAGGCCCTTGGCTGGAGACGAAACTGCGCGCCATAGCCGCCCACCACACCGAGGTCGCACGCGGTGCCCTGCCCGGGCGGCTCGCCACGTATCCGTACGCCGAGCAAGCGCGGCTGCTGTCCACCGAGTGGTTCATCCGCTACGGCGACACGAGCCCCGCGTCGCCCCGATCGGCCTTGTGAACCCGGGCACTCGGGCCCTCAACGCTCGTACAGCCCCTCGATCTCCCGCGCGAACTCCTGCATCACCGTCTCCCTCCGCAGCTTCATCGACGGTGTCAGGTGCCCCTCCGCCTCCGTGAAGTCCCGTGGCAGGACCTCGAAGCGGCGGATGGATTCGGGGCGGGAGACGAGCTTGTTCGCCTCGTCGACCGCACGTTGGATGATCGCGTGCAACTCGGCGTCGCCCGCGAGGAGTTCGGCGGGGACCGGGTGCTTGCCGTTCATCTGGCGCCAGTGGGTGATGCCCTCCATGTCCAGGGTGATCAGGGCCGCGACGTAGGGGCGGCGGTCGCCCACCACCATGCACTGGGAGATCAGCGGGTGCTGGCGCAGCCAGTTCTCCAGCGGAGCCGGGGCCACCGTCTTGCCGCCCGCCGTGATCAGAAGTTCCTTCTTCCTGCCCGTGATCGTCAGGTATCCCTCGTCGTCCAGGCTGCCGATGTCGCCCGTCGCGAACCAGCCGTCCGCCGACGCCGGGGTCACCCCGCCCGCGTTCGGGTCCCAGTAGCCGCGGAACACCGGGCCGCCGGCCAGCAGGATCTCGCCGTCCGCCGCGATGCGGACCTTCATGCCGGGCAAGGGCCAACCGACCGTGCCCAGACGGGGCTTGAGCGGTGGCGTCACCGTCGCCGCGCCCGTCACCTCCGTCAGGCCGTACCCCTCGTAGATCTCCATGCCCGCCCCGGCGAAGAACGCCGCGATGTTGCGGCCGAGCGGTGAGCCACCGGAGATGATGTGGCGGACCCGGCCGCCCATGGCGTTGCGGATGCGGCGGAAGACCAGGGGGTCGTAGAAGGTGCGGGCCGCCTTCAGCGCCGTACCCGGGCCGCCGCCCGTGCCCGCCGCCTTCTCCTCCATCGCCTCGCCGTAGCGGATCGCCACGTTCGCCGCGCGGTCGAAGGCCGAGACCCGGCCGCCGGCCTCGGCCTTGGCGCGTGCGTTGTTGAAGACCTTCTCCAGCATGTACGGGATGACGAGGAGGAAGGTGGGGCGGAAGCTGGCGAGGTCGGCGAGCAGGTCGTCCGACTTCAGGCTCGGCGCGTGGCCCAGGCGGACCCTCGCGCGGACGCACGCCACCGCCACCATGCGGCCGAAGACATGGGACATGGGCAGGAAGAGGAGGGTCGCCAGTTCGTCGTCCGAGCGGGACTTGAAGACCGGATGGAGGATCTCGATCGCGTTGTCGACCTCGGAGAGGAAGTTGCCGTGCGAGATCGCGCAGCCCTTGGGGCGGCCGGTGGTGCCGGAGGTGTAGACGACCGTCGCGAGGGTGTCCGGGCCCAACATGCCGCGCCGTACGTCGACTTCGGCGTCGGGCACGTGCGTGCCGAGCTCCGCCAGGCGGTCGACGTGGCCCTTCTCGATGACCCACAGGTGGCGCAGGTCGGGCAGGCGGTTCAACTCCGGGCCGAGCGCGGAAGCTTGGGAGACGGTCTCCGTCACCAGGGCCACCGCACCCGAGTCGTGGAGGATCCAGCGGGTCTGGAAGACCGAGGAGGTGGGGTAGATGGGGACCGTGACCAGACCGGCGGCCCACGCGGCGAAGTCGAGGAGGGTCCACTCGTAGATCGTGCGGGCCATGACGGCGATCCGGTCGCCGGGGACGAGGCCCTCCGAGATGAGGCCCTTCGCCAGCGCGAGCACCTGCGCGGCGAACTCGGCCGACGTCACGTCCGCCCAACCCCCGTCCGGCGTACGGCGGCTGAGAATCCGGTCCGCCGGGCCCGCCTCCGCGTTCTCGAACGGCAGGTCGGCGAGGGAGCCGTGGGTCACCGGCGGCACGACCGGCGGGACGGACACCTCGCGGACCTCGCCGTCCAGCCGACGTATCTCCGGAGCCACGAGCACGGGCGCGCCGTCGTAGTCGGTGGCAGCGGCGTAGGGCAGGGACGACGACATGGGCAGCTCCTGGGGCACGCAGCTCAAAACCGCTCTGCTGCATAGGTACGCACCGGGCGTACCCGGACGTTCACCGGCGAGTGCGACTTGTGGGGTTACCGGCAGTCAGGCTTGGGGACCCGGCGATCTTAGGAGGCCCACGTGGCGGGCCTGTGAGGGTTCGGGGAGGCTCCCGGGCCGGGTCTGTGCAACATCTGGCGCAACGTGAGCCTTTGTCAGTTACGTGTGAACCAATTCCGTGCCTTCATGAGGCTCACGCCCGCTCCAGCACCGCCGTCACCCCCTGACCGCCCGCCGCGCACACCGAGATCAGCCCGCGCCCCGAACCCCCGTGCTCCGCCAGCAGCTTGGCCAGCGTCGCCACGATCCGGGCGCCGGTCGCCGCGAAGGGGTGCCCGGTGGCGAGGGACGAGCCGGTCACGTTCAGGCGGGTGCGGTCCACGGGGGCCAGCCCCGCCTTCTCCCACGCCGACAAGGTCGCCAGCACCTGGGACGCGAACGCCTCGTGCACCTCGACCAGGTCGAAGTCGGCCATCCCGAGCCCGGCCCGCTCCAGCATGCGCGGCACGGCACGGGCGGGGGCCATCAGCAGACCGTCCTCGGCGGGGTCCCCGGCGACGAAGTCCACGGCCGCCGTCTCGTACGCCGTCAGATACGCCAGCGGTTCAAGGCCGCGCTCCGCCGCCCACTCCTCCGAGGCCAGCAGGACGACCGCGGCGCCATCGGTGAGCGGGGTCGAATTCCCGGCCGTCATCGTCGGGTTGGGTGCGTCCAGGCCGAACACCGGCTTCAGGGCGGCCAGTTTCTCCACCGTCGACCCCGGCCGCAGGTTCTGGTCCCGGTCCAGGCCGCGGAACGGCACCACCAGGTCCTCGAAGAAGCCCCGCTCGTACGCCGCCGCCAGCCGCTGGTGGCTCGTCGCCGCCAGTACGTCCTGGGCCTCGCGCGTCACGCCCCACGCGCGGGCGGTGACGGCCGCGTGCTCGCCCATCGACAGGCCGGTGCGGGGCTCGGCGTTGCGCGGGATGTCGGGGACGAGGTGGCCGGGGCGGACCCGGGCGAGGGCCTTGAGCCGGCCGCCGAGGGACTTCGCCCTGCGGGCCGCCAGCAGGATGCGGCGCAGGTCGTCGTTGACGCCGAGCGGCGCGTCGCTCGCCGTGTCCGCGCCGCCCGCGATCGCGGACTCGGTCTGGCCGAGGGCGATCTTGTTGGCGGCGGCGATGACCGCCTGGAGGCCGGTGCCGCAGGCCTGCTGGATGTCGTACGCCGGGGTCGTCGGCGCCAGCTTCGAGCCGAGGACCGTCTCGCGGGCCAGGTTGAAGTCACGGGCGTGCTTGAGGACGGCACCGGCGACGAACTCGCCGACCGCGCCCGGCTGTTGGAGCCCGTAACGGTCCACGAGGCCGTCCACCACCACCGTCAGCATCTCCTGGTTGGAGGCGGTGGCGTAGGGGCCGTCGGAGCGGGCGAAGGGAACGCGGCTGCCGCCGATGATCGCGACCCGGCGCGTCACCGGTGCCTGGAGAATGCTCATCTCGACCTGCTCCCCATACCTGACATAGGCGTGCGTGACATAGGATTACCTCCGGTAACCTTACTCCAGAGTAAGCAAGAGAGCACCGAGTGGGGAGACGGCCATGGCCGACCGTTATCTGCGCTTCACCGGCACCGCGCCGGGCCGTTTCCTGACCCGGGGACTGGGCCTGCCGCAACCGGCGGAACTCCACCGCTGGTCACCCGAGCACCCGGCTCTCAAGGGCGAGGTCCTCCACCTCACCGCCGGCAAACCGGCCCCCGCCCCCGCCGCGCCCCCGGCCGCCGTCGTCCTCGACGCCACCCACGTCCGGGACGTCGAAGGCCTCGCCGACGTCCACGCGGCCCTGCACCCCGTCGTCCGGTCCGTCGCGGCCGGCGGCCGGATCGTCGTCCTCGGCGCACCCCTCGACCCCGCCGACCACCACCAGGCGGCCGCGCAGCAGGCCCTGGAGGGCTTCACGCGCTCGCTCGGCAAGGAGATCGGCCGGGGCCGGACGGTCAATCTCGTACGGCTCACCGACCGCGCCGCCGCCGAGTCCACCCTGCGCTTCCTGCTCTCCCCCAAGTCCGCCTATGTGAGCGGGCAGGTGATCGAGGTGGGCGAGGGGTCAGGCGAGGGTCCAGGCGAGGGGACGGTCCCCGCCGACCTCGACTGGGATCAACCCCTCTCCGGGCGCACCGCCCTGGTGACGGGCGCCGCGCGCGGGATCGGCGCGGCCGTCGCCGAGACGCTCGCCAGGGACGGCGCCCGGGTCGTCGTCCTCGACGTGCCCCAGGCCGAGGCGGACGCCCGGCGGCTCGCCGAACGCCTCGGCGGCGAGGCCCTCGCCCTCGACATCACGGCCGCCGACGCGGGCGAACGGATCGCGGCGGCGCTGCCCGACGGCCTCGACGTCCTGGTCCACAACGCGGGCATCACCCGTGACCGCCGACTGGTCAACATGCCCGTGGAGCGCTGGAGTTCGGTGCTGGAGGTGAACCTGGCGAGCGTGCTGCGCACGACCGACGCGCTGCTGTCGACGGGGACGCTCGGGGAAGGCGGCCGGATCGTCGCCACGGCCTCCATCGCCGGGCTCGCCGGGAACGCGGGGCAGACCAACTACGGCGCCAGCAAGGCGGGCGTGGTCGGCCTGGTGCGCTCCCTGGCGCCGCGCGCCCTCGCCGAGCACGGGGTGACGGTCAACGCCGTGGCCCCCGGGTTCATCGAGACGAAGATGACGGCCGCGGTGCCGCTCCTCATCCGGGAGGCGGGGCGGCGCATGAACTCCCTCGCACAGGGCGGCCTTCCGGTCGACGTGGCCGAGACGACGGCATGGCTCGCGCACCCGGCGTCGGGTGCGGTGAACGGGCAGGTCGTCCGGGTCTGCGGCCAGAGCCTGCTGGGGGCGTGATGACGGACGTCGTCCTGCACCGCTCCCCCGCCCTCGCGCCGTTCCTGGCCCGGGGCGCGCTGCTGTCCCCCTTCAAGCGGCCCCGCCCGGACGCCGGGTTCCCGCGCACCCGGCTGGTGCTGCCCGGCCTGCGCGTCGACCTGGCGCGGCTCGCCGCCTATGAGCGGGTGTGCGGGTTCGCGACCGGCGACGACGCGCTGCCGGTGACGTATCCGCATGTGCTCGGCTTCCCGCTGGCCATGCGGCTGATGAGCGCCCGGGACTTCCCGCTGCCGCTGCTCGGTCTGGTCCACACGTCGATCGGGATCATCCAGCACCGGCCGCTGCCCGCGACCGGGGTGTACGAACTGAGCGTGTACGTCGCCGAGTTGGCCCCGCACCGGCGCGGCACGGAGGCGAGGGTCGTCACGGAGGTGCGGGTCGGCTCGGACGGCGTATCCGGCGTCGTATCGGACGTCGTATCGGACGTCGTATCGGACGTCGTATGGGAGTCGAGCAGCACGTACCTGGCACGGCACCGCACGGCATCCCGGCCGGCGGCCGAGCGCGCCGAGCAGGCCCCCCTCCCCCCGCTCGCCGAGTGGCGGCTGGCCGGGGACATCGGCCGCCGGTACGCCACCGCGTCCGGCGACCGCAACCCCATCCACCTCCACCCGCTCACCGCCCGCCTCTTCGGCTTCCCGCGGGCCATCGCGCACGGCATGTGGACGGTGGCCCGCTGCCTCGCCGCGCACGGGACCCCGCAAGTGGGCGTGGTACGGGCGGAGTTCAGGGCGCCGGTGCTGCTGCCGGGGACGGTGACGTACGGGTCGGAGGGCGACCGCTTCGAGCTGCGGGGCGGGGATCGTGTGCATGTGGCGGGAACGGTGAACGGGTCGCCGACGTGAAGGTGTTGCCGGCCTGAACACGGTGTTCAGCGGCGGACGTTGACCCCGCCGATGAGCCCCCACGCGTCGATCCGCACGGTCGGCCCACCGGCGACACTCGGACCCTCGTCCCGCACCCCGCCCAGCCGGATGCCGTGCACCTCCACCCGCACGTCCGACCGCACCCGCAGGCTCACGCCCCCGATCAGGCTCAGCTTGGTGATGCGCAGTTCGGCGCCGTCCGGGATGTCGACGTCCGTGAGGTCGATGTCGGCGCCGCCGATGAGCGAGGCGGTCAGGGTGCGCTCGTGGAGGGTGGCACCGTCGAGGCGGTGACCGCCGATGAGGCTCACCTTGATGTCGGTCTTGCCCGGCCGCTGTTCCCCGCTGGTCTTCGTCATGGGACGACCGTACGGCCGGAGGATCTCCCTCCCCCAGTGTCCGTCGTCCGCCTTACCGCATGACAGGTGTCATGTCGCCGGCGGAGCCCACGGCCGCCCCTCCATCAGGTCCCCCAGCCCGGCCCAGGCGAAGTTCATGAGCGTGGCCGCGGCCTGCCGTGCCGTGACACCGGGCGTGGCGTTGGCCCAGGCGGCGAGCGACTCGGCGGCCCCCACCAGCGCCTCGGCGAGCCCGGCGACCTCCCGCTCGGCCAGATCGGGGTCCCGGTGCGCCTCCCGCGCAGCAACGACGATCAACTGCGTCACGAAGGCGACGATCTCCTCCCGCATCGCCGCGACCTCGGCGGCGAACGCCTCGCCGTGGATACGGGCCTGGAGATGCAGCACGGACCAGCCGTCGGGATTCCCGGCGGTGTGCGTGAAGAACGCCAGCAGCCCGTCCCAGAGTTGCCGGTCGGCGGGCTGGTCGGTGCGGACGCCGGAGCGCACGGCCTCGGTGAGCGCGTGCGCCTCACGGCGGATGCAGGCCGTGAAGAGGTCGTCCTTCGAGTTCAGGTACAGATAGACCAACGGCTTGGAGACACCGGCGAGTTCGGCGATCTCGTCCATGGAGGCGGCCATGTACCCACGCCGGCCGAAGGTCCGCACGGCGGCGTCCAGCATCTGCTGCTCACGGACCGCACGCGGCATCCGCTTGGTCTTCACGGCACCCATGGGGCCAAGACTAAGTCGTCCACCGGGGTGAGCGGACTCCGTGCGAGGACCAGGTGCGAGGACTCGGTGAGCGACTAGGACGTCTGGCCCTGCGCCCGGGCCGCGTCGTCCGCGATGTCCTCCTGGTTGCGGTTGGCCTCCAGGTTGGACTTCATGCGGTCGACGCGCTCGGCGACCTGGATGGAGGCGCGGTCGCGCTCCTTGCGCAGGACGACGAAGCTGATCGGGGCCGAGATCACCAGGGAGAGCAGGACGACCCACATGCCGTTGGAGTCGCCGAGGCCGCGCGGGGCGACGCCGGAGTAGACGAGGCCCCAGACGACCACGAGGCAGCCCACGAAGATCCCGAGGCGCATCAGTGTGTAGCGGAGCATCTCAATCCACTCTTCCGTTCCGACTGAAAGTCCCCCTGAAAGTTCTCAAAGGGCACCTTCCAGTGAAGCACGCCCCCTCCCCGATCTTGCAGGGGGTCCGCCAGGCAGGCCCCCGCTCACCCCAGAGCCCGGGCCGCCACGTCCAGATCGGCCACCAGCCCCCGGAAGGCCACCTCCCGGTCGTCCGACCTCAGCACGGCGGACGGATGCACGCCAGCCACGGCCCGCACGCAGTCATCGGCGAGCCCACCCCGGTCGGGCACAAAGGGCTCTGCGCTGTAACCATCCTCGGGCGCCTTCTCAGGCATGCGCCCCGAGTACCCACCCAAGGGGCGCGGGGAACTGCGCGACCAGCCACAGCGCGCCCGCACCCGAAAAACGAATCCGTCACACCCTCATCGGCTGAGGCGACTCCCGTCGCCCCGCATCCGGCCCCTCGTACTCCCGAATCACCTCGTACCGAGTGTTCCGCTCCACCGGCCGGAACCCGGCGTCCCGAATCAGATCCAGCAGATCGTCGCGCGTCAGCTTGTTCGGCGTGCCGAAGTTGTCCGCGTCGTGGGTGATCTTGTACTCGACGACCGACCCGTCCATGTCATCGGCGCCGTGCAGCAACGCCAGCTGCGCGGTCTGCACCCCGTGCATCACCCAGAAGACCTTGACGTGCGGGACGTTGTCGAAGAGCAGGCGGGAGACCGCGAAGGTCTTCAGGGCCTCCGCGCCGGTCGCCATCTGCGTCCGCGCCTGGAGCCGGTTGCGTACCTTCCCGTCCTTCATGTCGACGAAGTCGTGCTGGTAGCGCAGCGGGATGAAGACCTGGAAGCCGCCGGTCTCGTCCTGGAGCTCACGCAGCCGCAGGACGTGGTCGACACGGTGGCGGTGCTCCTCGATGTGGCCGTAGAGCATGGTGGCCGGGGTCTTCAGCCCCTTCTCGTGCGCCAGCCGGTGGATGCGGGACCAGTCCTCCCAGTGGGTCTTGTGGTCCACGATGTGCTGCCGGACCTCCCAGTCGAAGATCTCGGCGCCGCCACCGGTCAACGACTCCAGACCCGCGTCGATCAGCTCGTCCAGGATCTCGCTCGCGCTCAGGCCGGAGATCGTCTCGAAGTGGTGGATCTCCGTGGCCGTGAACGCCTTCAGCGAGACGTCCGGCAGCGCGGCCTTCAGCTCGCGCAGCGACCGCGGGTAGTAGCGCCACGGCAGGTTCGGGTGCAGGCCGTTGACGATGTGCAGCTCGGTGAGGTTCTCGCCCTCCATGGCCTTCGCGAGCTTCACCGCCTCCTCGATGCGCATCGTGTACGCGTCCTTCTCCCCCGGCTTGCGCTGGAAGGAGCAGTAGGCGCAGGAGGCGGTGCACACGTTGGTCATGTTGAGGTGCCGGTTGACGTTGAAGTGGACCACGTCACCGTTCTTGCGCGTCCGCACCTCGTGCGCGAGACCACCGAGCCAGGCCAGGTCGTCCGACTCGTAGAGCGCGATGCCGTCCTCACGGGTCAGCCGCTCACCGGCCCTGACCTTCTGCTCCAGCTCGCGCTTGAGCCCGACGTCCATGGGGGTCACACCTTTCTCCGACGACTTCGACAACCGTACGTCTACGCCTCTTCGGGCAGCTCTCCGACCCGGTTCTCCCACTTCGTGGAGAGCACGATCGTGGTACGGGTCCGGGAGACGCCCTTGGTCCCGCTGAGCCGCCGGATGATCTTCTCCAGGCCGTCGACGTCACTGGCCCGCACCTTGAGCATGAACGAGTCGTCGCCCGCGATGAACCAGCAGTCCTCGATCTCCGGCAGGTCCTTCATCCGGCGGGCCACGTCCTCGTGGTCGGCGGCGTCGGAGAGGGAGATGCCGATGAGGGCGGTGACGCCGAGGCCGAGGGAGGCGGCGTCGACGGTGGCGCGGTAACCGGTGATGACACCGGCCGCCTCCAGCCGGTTGATGCGGTCGGTGACGCTGGGTCCCGACAGACCGACGAGGCGGCCCAGCTCCGCGTAGGAGGCCCGGCCGTTCTCCCTCAGGGCCTGGATGAGCTGCCTGTCCACCGCGTCCATGCGATCGAAGCCTTCCGCTGAAGAGGATCCCGAGAGTTCCCGAAGTGATGAGAGGTACTGCGACTTGCTCAGATGGCGCCTACGTCGGGCGGGTTGCGGACCCGCCGCCGAGCTCGCCCTTCCACCGCCGGTACAGCCGGTGCTCGACCCCCGCCGCGTCGAGGACCCGTCCGGCGACGAAGTCGACGAGGTCCTGGATATGGGTGGCACCGGCGTAGAAGGCGGGTGAGGCGGGCACAACGGTGGCGCCGAGGTCGTCGAGGGTGACGAGGTGCCGCAGCGTCTGGCCGTTCAAGGGGGTCTCCCGTACGGCGACGACGAGCTTGCGGCGCTCCTTGAGGGTCACGCTCGCGGCGCGCTGGAGCAGGTCCTTGGAGAGCCCGAGGGCGACCCCGGCGACGCAGGCGGTGGAGGCGGGCACGATCAGCATGCCCTTGACGGGATACGACCCCGAGGACGGCCCGGCCGCGAGGTCCCCGGCGGCCCAGTACCGCACCCGCTCGACATCGGCATCGAACGTCCCCGGCTTGCCGTCGGCCCCCCTGGCCAGCCATTCCCGCAGGTCGTCCTGCCAGTGCGCGTCCCGGAAGGCGATCTGCGTCTCGTCGAGCAGCGTCAGCCGCGAGGCCCTGCTGACGACCAGGTCGACGCTCTCCCCCGCCTCCAGCAGCGCCCGCAGCACCGCCGCCGCGTACGGCGTCCCGGAAGCTCCGGACACCCCCACGATCCAAGGCACGCGCTGCGTTTCTCCTGCGTTCACATCTTGAGCGTACCGGTGGACCGGATCCTCAGACGGTCAGGCCCCGCACCAGCAGGTCCAGCAGCGCGCACACGAACAGGGCGATCCCGATGAACCCGTTGACGCTGAAGAACGCCCTGTTCAGGCGGGACAGGTCATGCGGGCGGACGATGTTGTGCTCGTAGACGAAAGCCGCCGCGACGATCATCAGGCCGACCCAGAAGAACCCGCCCGCGTCCGTCGCCACCGCGTACCAGACCAGCAACCCCATGGTCAGGGCGTGGCACACCCGCGCCCCCCAGATCGCCGCCGGGATGCCGAAGCGGGCCGGGACCGACATGACGCCGACCTCGCGGTCGGTCTCGACGTCCTGGCAGGCGTAGATCAGGTCGAAGCCGCCGATCCAGATGCCGACCGCGAGGCCGAGGAGCACCGCGTCCCAGGACCACTCGCCGGTGATCGCCAGCCAGCCGCCGACCGGGCCCATCGCCTGGGCGAGACCGAGGATGGCCTGCGGGAAGTTCGTGAACCGCTTGCCGTAGGGGTAGACCACCATCGGGATCACGGCGACCGGGGCGAGGGCCAGGCAGAGGGGGTTCAGCAGGGCCGCCGAGCCCAGGAAGATCACGACCGCGACCAGCGCGCCCGTCCACGCGTGCTTGACCGACATCGCGCCGGTCACCAGCTCGCGGTGGGCCGTGCGCGGGTTCCGCGCGTCGATCTCCCGGTCGATGATCCGGTTGACCGCCATGGCGAAGGTGCGCAGGCCGACCATGCAGATGGTGACGAGCAGCAGCCTGCCCCAGTGGATGTTCCTGTCCCACTCGAACATCGCGGTGAGCGCCGCGATGTAGGCGAAGGGCAGCGCGAACACCGAGTGCTCGATCATGACCAGGCGCAGGAACGCCTTCGTCCGTCCCGGCTGGGGGATCGCGGCAGACGCGGAACTCACAGGCCGTACTCCTTCCAGCGGCGGTCGACCTTCGCCGCCGTCTCCGGGTCGGACACCACCATGTCCGGCCAGCCGCCGTCGCGGGTGTAGCCCTCCTCGGGCCACTTCTTCGTCGCGTCGATCCCCGCCTTGCCGCCCCAGAACTGCTGGTAGGAGGCGTGGTCGAGGTGGTCGACCGGTCCTTCGACGACCGACAGGTCGCGTGCGTAGTCGGTGTTGCCGAGGGCCCGCCACGCGACCTCGTGGAGGTCGTGGACGTCGCAGTCCGAGTCGACGACCACGATCAACTTCGTCAGGGACATCATGTGGGCGCCCCACACAGCGTGCATCACCTTTTGGGCGTGCTTGGGGTACTTCTTGTCGATCGAGATGATCGCGCAGTTGTGGAATCCGCCCGCTTCGGGCAGGTGGTAGTCCACGATGTCCGGCACGATGATCTTCAGCAGGGGGAGGAAGAAGCGCTCGGTCGCACGACCCAGCGGACCGTCCTCCGTCGGGGGGCGGCCTACGACGATCGACTGAAGCAGCGGCCGCTTCCGCATGGTCACGCAGTCGATCTTCAGCGCCGGGAACGGCTCCTGCGGGGTGTAGAACCCGGTGTGGTCGCCGAAGGGCCCCTCGGGCAGCATCTCGCCCGGCTCCAGCCAGCCCTCGATGACGACCTCGGCCTGGGCCGGGACCTGCAACGGCACGGTCTTGCAGTCGACCATCTCGATCCGCTTGCCGGCGATGAACCCGGCGAACAGGTACTCGTCGATGTCACCGGGGAGCGGCGCGGTGGACGCGTAGGTCACGGCCGGCGGGCAGCCGAAGGCGATCGCGACCGGCAGCCGCTCGCCCCGCCGGGCCGCCACCTGGTAGTGGTTCCGGCTGTCCTTGTGGATCTGCCAGTGCATGCCGATCGTGCGCTTGTCGTGGCGCTGGAGGCGGTACAGACCGAGGTTGCGGATGCCGGATTCCGGGTCCTTGGTGTGGGTCAGGCCCAGGTTGAAGAAGGAACCGCCGTCCTGCGGCCAGGTGAACAGGGCCGGGAGCTGGTCGAGGTCGACGTCGTCGCCGGTGAGGACGACCTCCTGGACCGGAGCCTCTTTCACCTTCTTCGGCGGTACGTGCGTCATCGCGCCGAGCTTGCCGAAGGCCTCCCGCACCCCCACGAAGCCGTGCGGCAGTTCGGGGCGCAGCAGCCCGCCGATCTTGTCGGAGATGTCCTCGTACGACTTCAGGCCCAGCGACTTCAGCAGCCGCCGGTCGGTTCCGAAGACGTTCATCGCGAGGGGCATCGAGGAGCCCTTCACGTTCTCGAAGAGGAGCGCGGGGCCGCCTGCCTTGTTGACCCGGTCGACGATCTCCCCGACCTCCAGATACGGGTCGACCTCGGCCTTGACGCGCTTGAGGTCGCCCTCGCGTTCCAGGGCCCTGAGCAGCGAGCGAAGATCGTCGTAAGCCATGCGTCCCAGTATCCGGTACGGGCTACCCTGGCCCTGTACCTGGGGGCTGTGATCGCGGCCCCGACGACCGTCCCGTGGGAGGGCCCCATGCTCCGGGTGCTGATGTTCCTCGTGCCGCTGGCGCTGAGCATCTACGCGTTCATCGACTGCATCAGCACGCCCGACGACGACGTCCGCCACATGCCCAAGCCGCTGTGGGCGATCCTCGTGCTGCTGTTCCCGATGGTGGGCTCGATCTCCTGGATGATCGCGGGCAAGAAGCGCAGCCTGGCCGCCGACGGCTGGTCCGGCGTCCGGTCCGGCCAGTCCCAGCGCTGGGTCGCGCCCGACGACAACCCCGAGTTCCTGAAGTCCCTCGACGAGGACGACGACCGCGACCGGAAGAAGCGGGACGAGCCCTGACGTGGAGCTGCGGCTGCTGGTCACCTTCGAGAAGGTCGCCGGGGTGCTCAGCTTCACCCGGGCGGCGGCCGAGCTGAACTACGCCCAGTCCAGCGTCACCAGCCAGATCCGCGCCCTGGAGGACTCGCTCGGCGTGGAGCTGTTCGACCGGCTCGGCAGCCGCATCCGGCTCACGGAGGCCGGGGAGCGGCTGCTGCCGTACGCCCGCCAGATCATCGAGCTGAGCGAGGAGGCGCGGGCGGCCGTGACCGACGCCGAGGAGCCCTCCGGCACGCTCGCCGTCGGCACCATGGAGTCGCTGACCTCGTACCGGCTGCCGCCGCTCCTCGAACTCTTCCACCACCGCTATCCGAAGGTACGGCTGTCGCTGCGCACGACCCTCGGTGACGAGACCCGGCAGGCGCTGCGGCAGGGCACGTACGACGTGGGCTTCCTGATGGAGGCGGAGACCGCGCACCCGGGCCTGGAGAGCGAGGTGCTGGCGGTGGAGCCGCTGGCGCTGGTGGCGGCACCGGAACACGCGCTCAAGGGACGGGAGTTGGCGACCGCCGACCTCCTGGGCCAGCCTCTGCTGGCCACCGAACCGGGCTGCGCCTACCGGGACTTGTTCGAGCGGGAGCTCAACTCCCTCGGCGGGCCGGTCAACTTCATGGAGTTCGGCACGATCGAGGCCACCAAACGCGCGGCGGCGGCCGGTCTCGGCATCGCGCTGCTGCCGGAGATCACGGTCGCCGCCGAACTCACGGAGGGCTCTCTCGTACGACTGGACTGGGAGCCGCCGTTCACGCTTCGGACGCAGCTCGCGTGGCGGTCCGGGAAGCGGCTTCCGGCGCATGTGCGGCTGTTCGCGGAGCAGGCACGGAAGCTGGTGTCCGAGCAAGGGTGACCTTGAGGCTCGCGAGGACGATCAGCGGGACGCCCAGCGCCTGGACGAGGCCGATGTGGTGGCCGTACACCGCCCAGTCCATGCCCATCGCGACGGCCGGGTAGACGAAGGCCAGGACGGCGATCTTCGACAGCGGGAGCTTGGCGTAGGCGGCGTACATCAGGACGTACATCAGGCCGGTGTGGATGAAGCCGAGCCCGGCCAGCCAGCCCCAGTCGCCCGCGCTCGTGCCGCTCATCGCGCCGAAGTCGGCGAAGGGCAGCAACAGCGGGATGCCGACGACGACTTGGACGAGGGCGATGAGGTGCGGGCGGACGCCGGTGATGCGCTTGGTGACGAGGGTAGACAGGCCGTAGAGGAGCGCGGCGAGCAACGCCTGTCCGACGCCGAGGAGATACGTGCCGCCACTGGTGAAGTCGGAGGGCGTGACGCCCGAGACGAGGACCAGTCCCGCGAAGGCCAGCGCGATCCAGCCCGCCTTCGCCGCCGTCAGGCGCTCGCGGAAGAGGAGGGCGCCGAGCAGGACCACGTAGAACGGCTGGGTGTGGTAGACGACCGTGGCGACCGAGATCGAGGTGTTCTCGTACGACTCGAAGAGGAACACCCAGTTGAAGACGATGAACACGCCGCCCAGGACGGCGAGTCCGAGGGTGCGGGGCGTGAAGCCGTGGTCGCGGAGCCAACCGCGGGCCACCACGTACACGCCGAGCGCGAGGGCGCCGAAGACGACGCGGAAGAAGACCACGTTGAAGGGGGAGGCGCCCGACTCGACGACGAAGACGCCGAGGGTGCCGGAGAGGATCATGGCGGTCGTGAGTTGGGCGATGCCCTTGCTGTCGGAGGTCATGTCCCTGACGGTAGGAGCGGGCATCGGTGCAGGTCCACGCGCCAGTGGGGGGTCCTGCCGATGGGGCCATCGGCAGCGTCGATGCGTGCAGGTTGTACGCCGGTGAGGGTTCCGAAGCGGACAACGCGCCCCTGTCGGGCGGGCCGCCGGGACCGGACACTTACCTCGCATGACGACCGCTCCCGCCGACTCCGCCGGCACCCTCGCCCCCGCATACGGTGACAAGGTCATCGCCGTCGAGACGGCGGGCTCCGAGCCCATCCCGGACGCCGAACGCCATGGCTCGCCGCTCCAGCTGCTGTGGACCTGGGCCTCGCCGAACATCGAGTTCGCGACCGTCTTCATCGGTGTGATCTCGGTGCTGTTCTTCGGCCTGAGCTTCTGGGAGGCCACCGCGGCCATCGTCCTCGGCACCGCCGTCGGCGCGATCACCCAGGGCTACCTCTCCCTGGACGGTCCGCGCTTCGGCGTCCCGCAGATGGTGATCGGCCGGTTCTCCTTCGGCTACTTCGGCAACATCCTGCCGTCCGCGGCCAACGGCCTGATCGCGGGCGTCGGCTGGTTCGCGGTGAACAGTGTGAGCGCGGCCTTCGCCCTGAACACGCTGACCGGGCTGCGTCCGCTGCCTTCCCTGCTGCTCGTGGTCGCGGCCGAGATCGTGATCGGCTTCATCGGCCACAACTTCGTGCACACCTTCGAGAAGTACGCGTTCCCCGCACTCGCCGTGATCTTCCTGCTCGCCGGCGTGTGGACCTTCAAGGACGCGGACCTCGGCGGCGGCGGCACGGGCGGCGGCATCGGCGGGTTCCTGCTCGCGTTCAGCGCGGCCTGGGGCTACGCGGCCGGCTGGAACCCGTACGCAGCGGACTACTCGCGCTACCTGCCGCGCACCGCGAACAAGCTGAAGACGATCGTCTACCCGGCGGTCGGCCTGTTCGTGTCCGTCACCCTCGTCGCGGTCATCGGCGCGGCCTCGGCGACCATCGTGGCTCCCAAGGACGCCACCCCGACGGCGGCCTTCACCGGTCATCTCCCGGGCTGGCTGGGCGACCTGGTGCTCGTCGCCATCATCCTCGGCGCCATCTCGGCGAACGCCCTCAACATCTACTCGGGCGCGATCTCCATCGCCTCCTTCGGCCTGAAGCTGCCGACGTGGCTGAGCCGCAGCGTGCTGGTCGTGGTGTCCGGTGTGGCCGGTACGGCGGCGGCGTGGGCCTCGCTCGACGACGCGGGGTCGGCGTACGAGGCGTTCCTGCTGGTGATCGCGTACTGGGTGGCACCGTGGCTGGGCGTCGTCCTGGTGGAGCGGTGGCTCCAGTCCCGCACGGCCACGGACGAGGAGCTGACGGCCCGCCTGAGCGACCGTTCCCTCACCAACTGGCCGGGGCTGGCGGCTCTGCTGATCGGCGTCGCGGTGTCCGTGCCGCTCTTCTCCAACCAGGAGAAGTACGTGGGATGGGTGCCGGAGAAGTGGCCGTCGTTCGGGGACATCACCTGCCTGGTCGGGTTCGTGGTGAGCGCGGCGCTGTACGCGGTGCTGCGGCGGGCGAAGGCGTCTCAGCCCACGTCCGCGTAGGCCTGGTCGACGTACTCCACCTTGATGTACCGGGGGCCGAACTCCTTCTCGACGAGGGGTTCGGCCTTCTTCGGGTCGTCGACGCCGACATGTACGAACCCCCGCTCGTCGACCGCGACTTCCCGCATCTGGAAGGTGCCGTCCCAGCGGGTCATGTCCTCGCTGATCCGCTCGGCGAGGGCGTCGAGAGTCCTGCGGTCGACGCCGGCGGGGTGCAGCCGCAGCTTCACGCCCTGCTCGGCGGCGTCGCAGGCGGCCGTGTCGAAGCCGTCGGAGGGGATGCGCCAGACGTCGGCGGCGTGCGCGTCCTCGTCGACGGCCATGCCGGTGTAGACGTCGGCGTACCGGCCCGCGGCGAGCTTGTCGATGCGGGCGAGGGTGCGGTTGAGGGGGCTGTCGTCGGGGGCGTCGCCGTCCGGAGCGCTCGCCCGGGTACCGACGCACCAGTCCTCGGCCGGGGGCGACGGGGAGGTGCTCGCGGCGACGTCCACGTCCGCGTGCCCGGTCTCCGACGCGTCCACGTACAGGGCCGCCCCCACCACCACACCGGCGGTGGCCACGGCAGCCAGGATCCAACTGTGGTTCCTCATGCGACTGTGACGCGGGAGCGGGCTCGGAGGTTCACCCTCAGTCGCCCCGCAGCACCAGCTCCAGCAGGCCGGGGAACCGGGCGTCGAACTCCTCCCGGCGCAGGCGGTTGACCCGCCTGGGGCCCTCGTCGCGCTGCTCCACGAGCCCGGCCGCGCGCAGGACCGCGAAGTGGTGGCTCTTGGCCGCCTTGCCGACCGGCACGTCGAAGGTGCCGCAGCTGCGTGACCAGTCCTCGGAGGCGGCCAACTCCCGTACCAGCTGGGCCCGTACGGGGTCGGCGAGGGCGGCGAGCGCGGTGAGCAACGGGACGTCGTCGGGGTGGGTGTGCTCGGGGGCGGCCCGATGACTGGTTCCTGCCATGGCTCCCATCCGCCTTCCGTGTCCCCTTGCAGAGTGTTCGATGAAAACCATACAGTGCTGAGTGTTCGCTTCTCATTGAACAGTCTGAGCGGTCCAGAACGGGGTGTGCGGCATGCGCGCGATCGAGTTCCAGGAGTACGGCGGTCCCGAGGTCCTCAAGGTCGTCGAGACGGAGGTCCCCGAGCCCGGCCCGGGGCAGGTGAGCGTCGACGTGGCGTACGCCGGTATCAACTTCGCCGACCTCAAGGCACGGGAGACGGGGTACCGGGTGCCGCGGCTGCCGTTCGCGCCCGGCCTGGAGGTCTCCGGGCGGGTCCGGGCGACGGGCGAGGGGGTCACCGGCCTGACCGTCGGCCAGGAGGTCACCGCGCTGACCGAGGGCGGCGCCTACGCGGACGTGGCCGTGGCGGACGCGACGACCGTCTTCCCGGTCCCGGCCGGCGTCGACCTGCGCACGGCCGCGACCCTGCCGACGGTGCTGCCGACGGCGTACGCGCTGGTCCACTCCGTGGGCCGGCTCCAGCCCGGCGAGACCGTGCTGGTGCAGGGCGCGGCGGGCGGTGTCGGGACGGCGCTCGGGCAGTTGGCGAAGGCCGCGGGCGGCACGGTGTACGGCGTGGTGTCGAGCGCCGCGAAGGCCGACTACGCGCGGGAGTACGGGTACGACGAGGTCTTCGTCGGCGACTTCGAGAAGCCGGTGCGGGCGGCGACGGGCGGTCGCGGGGTCGACCTCGTCCTGGACCCGGTCGGCGGCGACACCCTGCGCGCCGGACTCGCCTCGCTCGCCGTCTTCGGACGCCTGGTCTCCTTCGGCAACGCGAGCGGGGCCAAGGCGTGGAGCGTGGGGCAGCCCGAGCTGTATCCGCGCGGTGTCACGGTCGGCGGCTTCTCCATCCTCACCCTGGCCCAGACCGCCCCGGACGAGCTGCGGGCGCTGGCCGAGCGGGCGTTCACGAAGGTCGTCGACGGGACGGTCACCCTGCCGGTCACGGCCGAGTTCGGCCTGGAGGAGGCGGCGGAGGCCCACCGGCTGATGGGGGCGCGGACGAGCACGGGGAAGCTGCTGCTGAGGGTCGGCGGCTGAACGGACGGCGTCGCCGGGGGTGATGAGGGCCACTCCAGCACGGGGTTTGCATGACCATGCATTGCCATGCATAATCTTCCTATGTCCAAGGTCCTCACCTCCCTCCCCGTCGGCGAGCGCGTCGGCATCGCCTTCTCGGGCGGCCTCGACACCTCCGTCGCGGTCGCGTGGATGCGCGACAAGGGCAGCGTCCCCTGCACCTACACCGCCGACATCGGCCAGTACGACGAGCCCGACATCGCGTCGGTGCCCGGCCGTGCCAAGACCTACGGCGCCGAGATCGCGCGCCTGGTCGACTGCCGCGCGGCGCTGGTCGAGGAGGGCCTGGCCGCGCTGACGTGCGGCGCGTTCCACATCCGTTCCGGTGGGCGCGCGTACTTCAACACCACGCCGCTGGGCCGTGCCGTCACCGGCACGCTGCTGGTGCGGGCGATGCTGGAGGACGACGTCCAGATCTGGGGCGACGGCTCGACCTTCAAGGGCAACGACATCGAGCGGTTCTACCGCTACGGCCTGCTCGCCAACCCGCATCTGCGCATCTACAAGCCCTGGCTGGACGCCGACTTCGTCACCGAGCTCGGCGGCCGCAAGGAGATGTCGGAGTGGCTGGTCGCCCACGGCCTGCCCTACCGGGACTCGACCGAGAAGGCGTACTCCACCGACGCCAACATCTGGGGCGCCACGCACGAGGCGAAGACCCTGGAGCACCTGAACACCGGTCTTGAGACGGTCGACCCGATCATGGGCGTCAAGTTCTGGGACCCGTCGGTCGAGATCGCCGCCGAGGACGTGACGATCGGCTTCGAGCAGGGCCGCCCCGTCACGATCAACGGCAAGGAGTTCGCCACGGCGGTCGACCTCGTCATGGAGGCCAACGCCATCGGCGGCCGCCACGGCCTGGGTATGTCCGACCAGATCGAGAACCGGATCATCGAGGCCAAGAGCCGCGGCATCTACGAGGCCCCGGGCATGGCCCTCCTGCACGCCGCGTACGAGCGTCTCGTCAACGCCGTCCACAACGAGGACACCCTCGGCCAGTACCACATCGAGGGCCGCCGCCTCGGCCGCCTGATGTACGAGGGCCGCTGGCTGGACCCGCAGGCGCTGATGATCCGCGAGTCGCTCCAGCGCTGGGTCGGCGCCGCGATCACCGGCGAGGTCACCCTCCGCCTCCGCCGCGGCGAGGACTACTCGATCCTCGACACGACCGGCCCGGCGTTCTCGTACCACCCGGACAAGCTCTCCATGGAGCGCACCGAGGACTCGGCCTTCGGCCCCGTCGACCGCATCGGCCAGCTGACCATGCGCAACCTCGACATCGCCGACTCCCGCGCCAAGCTGGAGCAGTACGTCGGCCTCGGTCTGATCGGCACCGGCAGCCCCACCATCGGCGCCTCCCAGGCCGCCGCGACCGGCCTGATCGGCACCATGCCCGAGCTCCCCGAGGGCGGCGCCGAGGCGATCGCCTCCCGCGGCGAGGTCTCCGAGGACGAGGCCCTGCTGGACCGCGCGGCGATGGAGTCCGGCACGGACTGACGCGATCGCTTGAAGGCCTTGAAGGCCGGTCTCCGAAAGGGGGCCGGCCTTTCCGGCGTCTGGACCTGCTACGCCCCCTGCAACGGCCCGAGTGCCGTCACCCTGCGCTGGACCACGGCCATCGGCCGCTCCCCCGCCCGGCCCCGGACCACCCGGTGCGCGCAGGCCGCCGCCAGCAACTCGCCCAGCAGATCCGGGTCGCCGACCTCCAGGCCCAGCAACGACTCGATCCGCTCCAGGCGTTGGTAGAGGGACTGCCGGCCGATGTGCAGCAGGGCCGCGGTGCGGGTCGGGGAGCAGCCGTTGCGGAGGTGGACCTCCAACGTCCGTACGAGATCGCTGGCGTGGACCGCCTCCCACTCCAGGAGCGGGCCCAGGGCGGCCTGGACCATCCCCGCCAGGCGTTCCCGGTTGGCGTCCACACCGCCCCGGGTCAGCTCCCGTTCCAGGGCGAGGGCCCTCGACGAGGTCACCAAGGGGCCGTCGGGGGCGGACGGTTCGGCGGGCGGCACGGTCAGCGCCAGTTCCAGCGTCGTACGGGCCGCCCGCAGCGTGTCGCTCCAGCGCAGCCAGCCGCCGCTCGCGGCGACCGCGTGCCCCACGGCGACCGTGGATCCGGGTTCGGCGACGGCCCGGAAGGCGTCCTGGACGGCCCGCACCGGGTCGCCTGACCGGGTGCCGGGCAGTGCGAGCAGCGCCAGGACGTCCGCCGGGAACACCGCGCGCAACACCCCGGCCCCGCCGAGCTGTCGTACCGCCCGGTCCACCACCGCCGTCTCCCGGGCGCCGTGCACGGACACCCCGAGCAGCCGCGCCCCGGGGCCGGGGTGGAAGCCCGCGAGGGCGGCCCGCGCCTCGACCTCGGGCTGGTTCAGCGCCGCCGGGTCGGCGAGGTCGGCGAGCAGGGCGGCCGTGTGGTCGTCGCCCCAGGGCCGGACGACCGTGCGCCCCGACAGGCCACGGGCCACGATCGCGCGGTTGGCGGCCTCCGTGATCCGTACGAAGGGCACGACCCGGCGCAGGGCGAGCAGCGGCAGGCCCAGGCGGCGGGCCTCGTCGGTGACCTCGGCGGGCATGGCGGGCAGCGACCGTCCGACCTCCACCGCGAGCCCGGCCGCGCCCCGCGCCGCGAGCTCGCGGACGTACCGGCGGCGCACCTCCTCGTCGGCGTCCGTCAGCCCGAAGCCGTTGGTGAGCAGCAGCTCGCCGCCGTCGAGGAAGTTGGCGCCCTCGTAGACCTCGCTGGAGTGCACCCAGCGCACCGGCCGGTCGAGCCCCCCGGCGCCCGCGAGCAGCTCGGGTTCGGTGGCGCGGACAGGGTCGAGGGCCAGGATCTCGCGGAGCGTGAGTGCGGGCATGCGTGCCTCCCGACAGTGGTCCGGCTGGGTGGGCCGCCCGACAGTTCGTCCGGCCACGGGCTGCCCGGAGAGTACTTTCCGCACGTTGCCCTCGTGTTTCGGCCACAGCAGAGTGGACGCATGGATCCTTTCCGTACGTGGCTGGCCACGGCCGTCGCCGAGGCCCGCGCCGGACTCGCCGAGGGCGGCATCCCGATCGGCGCCGCGCTCTACGGCGCCGACGGCACCCTCCTCGGCCGGGGCCACAACCGGCGCGTCCAGGACGACGACCCGTCCATGCACGCGGAGACGGCGGCGTTCCGCGCGGCGGGCAGACAGCGCACCTACCGGGGCACGACGATGGTCACGACCCTCTCTCCCTGCTGGTACTGCTCCGGCCTGGTCCGGCAGTTCGGCATCTCGCGGGTGGTGGTCGGCGAGGCGGCCACCTTCCACGGCGGACACGACTGGCTGGCCGAGCACGGCGTGGAGATCGTGCTCCTGGACGACCCCGAGTGCATCGCGATGATGCGCGACTTCATCGACAAGAACCCGGCTCTCTGGAACGAGGACATCGGTGCCTGACCCCCGTATCCCCACCATCGACCTCCGGCCCTGGCTCGACGGCGACCCCGAGACCCGCGCCGCGATCGCCCGCACCGTGGACGAGGCCCTCCAGACGGCCGGCTTCCTGCTCGTCACGGGCCACGGCGTGGACCCCGCCCTGCGGGCGGCCATCCGGGAGGCCGCGCGCGCCTTCTTCCGGCTGCCCGCCGAGGTCAAGCAGGCGTACGAGGCGAAGGTCGGCGGCCGTGGCTGGCTCGGCCCCGGAGCGGAGGCCAACGGCTACTCCGAGGGCACCGAGACCCCGCCGGACCTGAAGGAGTCCCTCACCTTCGCGACCCACGAGCCCTTCGAGGACCCGGTCGTCAACGCGGAGTGGTACGCGCCGAACGTCTGGCCCGAGGAGGTGCCGGAGCTGCGGACGCTGTGCGAGGAGTACCTGGGGAAGATGGCCGACCTGGAGAAGGCGCTGCTCGAACTGCTCGGCGAGGCCCTCGGCCTGGAACCCGACTTCTTCTCCCGGCACATGGACCACCCGACCTACGGCTTCAACATCAACTGGTACCCGGGGACCGAGGTCGTCGGCGAGCCGGAGCCCGGCCAGTTCCGCATCGGCCCGCACACCGACTTCGGCACGGTGACGATCCTCGACCGGCAGGCCGGGAAGGGCGGGCTGCAGGTCTGGACGGACGCCGGGGGCTGGGAGGACGCGCCCTTCGACCCGGATGCCTTCACCATCAACATCGGTGACCTGATGGCCCGCTGGACCGGCGACCGCTGGCGCTCCGGCCGGCACCGCGTCCTCCCGCCGCCCGCGGACGCGCCCGCCGAGGAGCTCATGTCCCTGGTCTACTTCGGCGAGTGCACCCCGGGCACCCGGGTGGAGTCGGTCCCGGCGCCGATCGGGCGGGTGGCGTACGAGCCGGTGGACTCGCATGTGTATCTGCGGGCCCAGCTGGACTCGATCACGGTCGACTGAGCACGCGGTCCATAGCCCGAGGGCCGGTTCCCCTGACCTGAGTCATGGGAACCGGCCCTCGGTGCGAGCGCGCTACACGCCCGCGTACGAGTGCTTGCCGGAGACGAAGATGTTCACGCCGTAGTAGTTGAACAGCCAGCAGCCGAAGGCGATCAGGGCCAGGTAGGCGGCCTTGCGGCCCTTCCAGCCGGCCGTGGCGCGGGCGTGCAGGTAGCAGGCGTAGGCGACCCAGGTGATGAAGGCCCAGGTCTCCTTGGGGTCCCAGCCCCAGTAGCGGCCCCACGCGTCGCCGGCCCAGATGGCGCCCGCGATGATCGTGAACGTCCACAGCGGGAAGACGGCCGCGTTGACGCGGTAGGAGAACTTGTCGAGCGAGGACGAGGCGGGCAGGCGCTCCAGGAACGACGTGGCGAACTTGCCGGGCCGGCCGCCGCTCGCGAGCTTGCTCTCGTAGGAGTCCTTGAACAGGTACAGGATCGTGGTGACCGCGCCCACGTAGAAGACCGCGCCGCACAGGATCGCCGTGGAGACGTGGATGTACAGCCAGTACGAGTGGAGGGCGGGAACCAACTGGTCGCTGGCGGTGTACAAGACGGTGACGGCGATGCCGAGATCGAGGAGGACCGAGGTGATGAGGAACAGGCCCATCCAGCGCACGTTCTTCTTCAGCGCCAGCAGCGTGAGGTACACGCCGACGGCCACCGTGGAGAAGGTGATGTTGAACTCGTACATGTTGCCCCAGGGCGCCCGCTCCACCGAGGCCGCGCGGGCGATGACCCCGGCCAGCTCGACGAGGAACGCGAGCACCGTGAGGGACACGGCGATACGCCCGTAGAGGTCACCCTGCTCGTCCCCGCCGTGCGCTCCGGGCCCGTCCGGCACGTCCCGCTGCCCGGCGGCCGCCCGGACGACGACCTTCGGCCGCTCCAGTACGGCGGTGGAGCCGCCCTTCTTCACCGTGACCGCCGGCGCCTTGTGCTCCGCCGGGTCGGACGTCAGCGCGGCGGCCGTACGGCCGATCTTGCTGCGGCTGCCGAAGATCCATTCGGTGATGTAGGCGAGGAAGGCCAGCGTGTAGACGGCCATCGCGGAGTAGATCAGCGTGTTGCTGAGGTTCGCGAGATGTTCGTTGGTGGCGGCGGCCAGATCCGTCGCTGCGGCGAGAGTCACTGCGCAGGCCTTTCGGCAGGTACGACTTGGGGGTCGGGGGTGTCGGTGGAGTCTTCGTCCGGTTCGGGTGCTCCGGGGGCCTGGTCGTAGAGGGTCTCCGCCAGCGCCCCGAGTTCCTCGGGCACCTTCGCGGACTCGCTGCGGCCGAGGCCGGCCATCTCGACGACCGTGATGCCGTCGTCGCCCTTGACCGCCCGCACCCACACACGGCGGCGCTGGATGAACAGGGAGCCGGCGAGGCCGAAGATCGCGGCGATGGAGCCGGCCAGCGCCCAGCCGCTGCCGGGCTGGCGGGTGACCTGGAAGTTGGCCCACTCCTTGGTGGACTCGTAGGTGATCGAGCCGGCGCCGTTGGGCAGCTTCATGATCTCGCCGGGCCGCAGGTTCTCCCGCTGCTGCTTGCCCTTGGCGTCCTTGAAGGCCTTCAGATGCGTCTTGTCGAGCTGGTAGACGCTCTGCGGGACACCGGCGTCGACGCCGAGGTCTCCGTAGTAACCGGCCAGGTTGAGTACCGGGTTGCCCAGCGAGGGGAAGGTGGAGGACACCTCGTTGCCGGGGGTGTAGGTGGGCAGGAAGAAGGCCTCGAAGCCCAGCTGCTGCCGCGCGCCCTTGGTGTCGCGGTAGCCGTCCATGACCTTGACGACACCGGAGGAGGTGATGTTGGCGTCCAGCGGCAGCAGCGGCACGGCGTCGTGGTAGACGACATTGCCCTTGCCGTCGCGGACCGTGATGACGGGCGCGTAGCCGTGGGCGGTGAGGTAGACCTTCGAGTCGCCGATCTCCAGCGGCTCGTTGACCTTGATGACCGTCTTCTTGCCCTTGCCGAAGGCGCCCACGCTGTAGGTGACCTTGGCCTGGAAGGTGCGCGCGGTGCCGCGGTTGGGGCCGGACTTCTCGTAGGTGCCCTGGAAGTCCTTCAGGTTGAAGCTGAACGGGTCCAGGTCGTCCGCGGTGAAGAGGCTGCCGGACTTGAAGTCGTCGTACTGGGTGAGGGTGTTGGAGAACCCGCCGCCCTCGACGATCAGCTTGTTGCCCTCCATCTTGAACAGCTGGCCCCAGGCGAAGGCGATCAGCAGCACGATGAGGGCGATGTGGAAGGCGAGGTTGCCGACCTCGCGCAGATAGCCCTTCTCGGCGGCGACGGCGTCTCCGGCGAGGTGTGCGCGGAAGCGGCGCTTCTTGAGGAGGGCGAGGGCGGCCTCGCGGACCTGCTCGGGCTCGGTCTCGGTGCGCCAGGTGGTGTAGGCGGGCAGCCGGGTCAGGCGCTTGGGGGCGGCCGGCGGGCGGCCGCGGAGCTGGCCGACGAACTGCCAGGTGCGCGGGATGATGCAGCCGATGAGGGAGACGAACAGCAGGATGTAGATCGCGGAGAACCACACCGAGCTGTAGACGTGGAAGAGGCCGAGCTTGTCGTAGAGGTCGCCGAGCGTCGGGTTGGCCTTGCGGAAGTCGGCGACCTTCGTCTCGTCGGTCCCGGACTGCGGGATCAGCGAGCCGGGGATCGCGCCGAGCGACAGCAGCAGGAGCAGCAGCAGCGCGACCCGCATGGAGGTCAGCTGCCGCCAGAACCAGCGGACCCAGCCGATGACGCCCAGGGAGGGCATGTTCAGCGTGTCCTCGGGCGCAGTGGACAGCTGGGAGCCGGCGGCGCCGAGGTCCTCGTCACCGGCGGGCGGGGTCCGGGTCGCGTCGGGTGTCGTCTTGCTCATCGATCAGATCCCCACAGTGAAGCCGTTGGACCAGGCCTGCATCTCCTGCACGATGCTGTCCCACGCGCCGGTCAGCAGCAGGACACCGGTCAGGATCATCATCGTGCCGCCGATGCGCATCACCCAGACGTAGTGCTGCTTGACCCAGGCGAAGGCGCCGAGCGCCTTGCGGAAGGCTACGGCAGCGAGCACGAAGGGGACACCGAGGCCGAGGCAGTAGGCGACGGTCAGTATGGCGCCGCGCAGGGCGCTGCCGTCCTGCATGGCGAGCGTCTGCACCGAGGACAGGGTCGGTCCGATGCAGGGCGTCCAGCCGATGCCGAACAGGGCACCGAGGAGGGGGGCGCCGGCGAGTCCGGTGGCGGGCCTGGTGTGGAAGCGGAACTCACGCTGGGTGAGCCAGGGCATCATCCCCATGAAGAACACACCCATGAGGATCATGAGGACGCCCAGCACCTTGGACAGGACGCCCCGCTCTTCCTGGAGGGTCTGCCCGAAGTAGCCGAACAGCGCCCCGCCGGAGACGAACACGACGGTGAAGCCGAGGACGAACAGGGAGGCACCGGCGGCCATCCGCCCGCGCCGGGCCTCGGCGAGATCGGTGCCGCTGACGCCGGTGACGTAGGACAGATAGCCGGGGACCAGCGGCAGGACGCAGGGGGAGAAGAAGGAGACGAGCCCGCCGAGCAGGGCGATCGGCAGCGCGAGCAGCAGGGCGCCGCTCATCACGGTCTCGTTCTGCCCCACCCCGGCGGCGAGCGTGGTCACTGCGGTGACGGTGACGGCTGCGCTCACGTCACTTCTCCGCGAGGACGGGCTTGATCATGCCGAGCAGGGTGTCCTCGCTGAGCGCCTGGAGCGCGCGGGCGGCGATCTTGCCGTCGCGGTCGACGACGAGGGTGGAGGGGATCAGCTGCGGGTTGAGCGTGCCCTTCTTGAACCGGAGCATCTGCTTGCCCGTCGGGTCGAAGAGGCTCGGGTACGTGATCCCGAACTCCTTCTCGAAGGACTTCGCGAGGGTGGTGCTGGCGTCCCGGGTGTTGAGGCCGACGAACTCGACGCCCTGGCCCTTGACCTTCTCGTAGACGCTCTGGAGGTTCTTCGCCTCGGCCCGGCAGGGCGAGCACCAGGAGCCCCAGACGTTGAGGACGAGGATCTTGCCCTTGTAGTCGGCGGTGGACAGCTTCTTGCCGTCGATGGTCTCGCCGGACAGCACGGGCGCCGCGCTCCGCTTGCCCTGGGCGACGGTGTCGACGCCGTTGTTGCCGGTCACGAAGTTGGTGTCGCCGCCACCCCCCGACACTCCGCCGGAGCCGCAAGCGGTGAGGGTCAGCGCGGCGGCCGCGGCTGTCGCGGTCAGCAGGACGGCGCGGCGGCGGGTGCGCTCGGTGCGGTTCGGGCGCTGGAAAGCGCTGCTGGCGGCACTCATGTGAAAAGTTTCGCATGCCCGTTCTGAGGATCTTGCGCACCCCCCTCGGGGGCGGAAACCCGCATATCAGGCGGCGTTTACAGAGCTCTTCTTCGTGTCCTTCAGATACGAAGCCCACCCCCCGGCGGGCGCCTGACCGACGTCGAGCCCGCGCAGCTTCTCCAGCACCTCGGGCTGCTGCACGTCCATCCAGTCGACGAACTGCCGGAAGGAGACGAGGCGTACGTCCTCGCCCTTCTCCTTCTCCGCGGCGATGTGCTTCAGCGCCTCCTCGACGGCGTCCATGTAGATGCCGCCGTTCCAGTGCTCGAAGTGGTTGCCGATGAAGAACGGGGCGCGGTTCGTCTCGTATGCCCGCTTGAAGCCGGATATGTACGCATCGGCGGACTGCCTGCGCCAGGCCGGGTAGTTGTAGCTGGGCGCGTTGGTGGAGTTGATCGACTGGTTGGCGAGCATGTTGTAGTCCATCGAGAGGACCTCGAAGCTGCGCCCCGGGAACGGGATCTGCTGGAGCGGCAGATCCCACAGCCCGCCCGTCTTCCGCGGCCACACCTGCCGACCGCCGGGCGACGAGGCGTCGTAGCGCCAGCCGAGTTCCTTCGCGGTGGGCAGCAGGTTGTCCTGCCCGAGGAGACACGGCGTCCGCCCCCCGACGAGCTCCTTGTCGTAGTCGAAGGGAAGCGCCGGCAGATCGGTCCACCCGGTGTTCGTCCGCCACTCCTTCACGAAGGCCTTCGCCTGGTCGATCTCGCTGCGCCACTGCTTGGGCGTCCAGTTGCCGACGCTGCCGTAGCCGCCGCAGAAGTGGCCGTTGAAGTGGGTGCCGATCTCGTGCCCTTCGAGCCAGGCGCGGCGGACGTTGGTGAGGGTGGCCTTGACGTGCTCGTCGGTGAGATAGCCGATGTCGGAGGCGCCGACGGGGTTGTTGGGCGGGTCGTAGAGCCGCTTCTTCGACTCGGGCAGGAGGTACAGCCCCGAGAGGAAGAAGGTCATGTGCGCGCCGTGCTCCTTGGCGAGGTCGAGGAAGCGCGGGAAGAGACCGTTGCCGACCTCCCCCGCCCCGTCCCAGGAGAAGACGACGAACTGCGGCGGCGTCTGCCCCGGCTCCAGCGGCTCGGGCTTGGCGGGCTGGCCGGGCTGCTTGCCGGTGTACGCGGTGGAGCCGTCGCCGATGGGGCGGGCCTGGTGGGCCGGCTTGCTCGGTTTGCCGACGGGGGTGGAACCCTTGGAACCCGATGCCGGGCTCGGCCCGTCAGACGACGTGAGAGTGCCGCACCCCGCAAGCCCGACAGCGGCGGCACCCCCGACGCCGAGTCCGATGGCTCCCCTGCGGGTGTGAGTGCGCATGGCAACTCCGTTCGTCACGTTCTCTGGTGGTCACCCATTCAGAGGACGGGACGAACGGAGACGTTCCGTCTGTTTTTTCGCGATTGCGTAACAGACGCCCCCAAGCGGAACTCAGGCCCCGAAGGCCTTGTCCTTGCCCTTGACCGGCTTGGCGCCGGCGCGCAGATGCGCGGGGACCAGGTCGATCGCGGGCTCGCTGTACCCCACGGACACGATCTTGTCGCCCTGGTACGTGAAGGTCGTCAGGGAGGCGAGCGTGCACTGCCGCTTGCGCGGGTCGTGCCACAGGCGGCGCCGCTCGACGTACGACCGCACGATCCAGATCGGCAGCTGATGGCTGACCAGCACCGCCTCGTGCCCGCGGGCCGCGTCCTTGGCGGCGTCCAGCGCCCCCATCATCCGGACGACTTGGTCGACGTACGGCTCACCCCACGACGGCTTGAAGGGGTTGACGAGGTGCTTCCAGTTGTCGGGGTTCTTCAGCGCGCCGTCGCCGACGCCGAAGGTCTTGCCCTGGAAGACGTTGTCGGCCTCGATGAGCCGCTCGTCGGTGGCGAGGTCGAGGCCGTGCGCCTTGGCGATCGGCGTCGCGGTCTCCTGCGCCCGCTCCAGCGGGGACGCGCAGACGTACGTCACGTCCCGCGAGGACAGGTGCTCGGCGACCCGGTCGGCCATCTGCCGGCCCAGCTCGGAGAGGTGGTACCCGGCGAGGCGGCCGTAGAGGACGCCGTCCGGGTTGGCGACCTCGCCGTGCCGCATGACGTGGACGACGGTGATGTCAGGGGTGCTCGTCATGCTGCCGTGGCCTCCGCTGCCGCACGGGCCGCCGCCGGAAGGGCGTCGGCGATCTTCTGAACCGCCTGGTCGTCGTGGGCGGTCGACACGAACCACGACTCGAAGGAGGAGGGCGGCAGATAGACGCCCTGCGCCAGCATCGCGTGGAAGAACGCGGTGAAGCGGAACGACTCCTGCTTCTTGGCGTCCTCGTAGTCGCGCACCTCACGGTCGGTGAAGAAGACGGAGAACATGTTGGAGGCGGTCTGCAGCCGGTGCGCGACGCCTTCCTTGGCGAGCGCCTCGGTGACGAGCGACTGGATCTGCGCGGACACGGCGTTCACCTTGTCGTACGCCGCCTCGTCGAGCAGCCGCAGCTGGGCGAGACCGGCGGCGGTGGCGACCGGGTTCCCGGAGAGCGTGCCAGCCTGGTAGACGGGCCCGGCGGGGGCGAGGTGGGCCATGACGTCGGCGCGCCCACCGAAGGCGGCGGCGGGGAAGCCACCGCCCATGACCTTGCCGAAGGTCATGAGGTCGGGCCGGACGCCGTCGATCCCGAACCACCCGGCGCGACTCGTCCGGAAGCCGGTCATGACCTCGTCGGAGATGTAGAGGGCGCCGTTCTTGGCGCAGGCGTCCTTGAGGCCCTGGTTGAAGCCGGGCCGCGGCGGGACGACGCCCATGTTGCCGGGCGAGGCCTCGGTGATGACACAGGCGATCTCGCCGGGGTGCCGGTGGAAGGCCTCCTGGACGGCTTCGAGGTCGTTGTACGGCAGCACGATGGTGTCGCCGGCCTGGGCACCGGTGACGCCGGGGGTGTCGGGCAGCGCGAACGTGGCCACGCCGCTGCCGGCGGCGGCGAGGAGCGAGTCGACGTGACCGTGGTAGCAGCCGGCGAACTTGATGACCTTGGTGCGCCGGGTGAACCCGCGGGCGAGGCGGATGGCGGACATGGTCGCCTCGGTCCCACTGGACACGAGCCGCACCTGCTCAAGGGGCTCGATGCGATCGACCATCTCCTCGGCGAGCGCGACCTCGCCCTCACCGGGCGTGCCGAACGACGTACCGCGCGAGACGGCGTCCTGCACGGCGGCGATCACGTCCGGGTGGGAGTGCCCGAGGATCATCGGCCCCCAGGAGCAGACGAGGTCGACGTACTCGCGTCCGTCGGCGTCGGTCAGCCAGGCACCCTTGCCGGACACCATGAACCGGGGCGTGCCGCCGACGGCGCGGAAGGCGCGCACCGGGGAGTTCACGCCGCCTGGCGTGACGGCGGCCGCACGGTCGAACAGGGCCTGTGAGGCAGGCGCATCGTATGAATAGGGCGTTTCGCTCATGACCTGCGACTTCTCCGACCTCTCGGACTCCGGTTTGCCGACGTTCCTCCTCAGGGTAGGCCAGCTCTCCCGGCCGACCGTGGGCTGAGGTGTGGTGGCATCTGCGAAACTGGGACCTGATACACACAGCTCGTACGGCCCGTGGTGTTCGACAGGCCGCGAAGATCCTTGTGAGGATCCTGCGGACAGGTGTTTCAACGCACGTTTCGGCGGGCGGCCGTGGGGGAGGTCACTGACACGATGATCGGGTTGCGCGGCGGGGGCCACGCATCCTAGAAAAGCAGTCGGGTGGAGATATGCATCGCGGTGGCGGACTGGGCGAGGGGACTGATGACCTGGGTCCTCGACGTGCCCGGCGGGGAAGGCACCGACGCGACGCGGAGGAAGCCGCGGAAGCGGCACGCGTACCGAGTGAGTCAGACCAGGACGAGCGACGTATCGAACGTCGGATCGACCGGCTGAGGGCGGGGAGCAGGAATGGTGGTCGGGTGGGGGTGACGTACAAGTACTTCGGTGCGCCCGACGGCGCGACCGCGGCCCGCGTCCCGATCTCGATGCGCCCCGAGGAACTCGGCGGCGACGAGCTCGGCATGAACGGCATGTTCACCAAGATCAAGCCGGAGACGATGGCCGCGATGGTCCTCACCGGCATAGAAGGCGTCCCGCTGCACAAGGTGCCCCCGCTGGAACTGGTCGTCCTGCACCCCGACTACGCGGTGGTCAAGCTCCCCATGACGGTCGTCGACCCGCTGCGCGGCATCGGCGAGGAAGCGGTGGGCGCGGCGGCGTTCATCTGGTCGACGGTGCCGGACCGGGGCGGCCCACGGGACGCGTTCAACGTGTACCAACTGCTGCACGAGTGGCAGGACTTCAGCCATCGGCTGCATGAGGCGGGGCATCAGCCGTACTGCCTGGTGTGGCCGTGACCCAGGGCTTCTTACGAAAAGGGCGAGGCCTTCGGGCCTCGCCCTTTTTCGGAGTGCGGCGGCACCCACCGCCGCACTCCTCACCCCAGACCTGCGCGATCCGGCTCAGCGCCTGATCACAGCGGCGACATCCCCGGGTCCTCGGGGCGGATCCGGCCGCGCCAGCCGCCGCTCTCGGCGCCGCCCTCGACGTAGTCCTTGAAGCGGCGCAGGTCGCCGGAGACCCGGCGGTCGATCAGGCCGAGCGCGTCCGCGCCGCGTTCGGCCATGCCGGTGGGCTCGACGTCCATGGTCAGCTCCACCTTGGTGTGCAGGTCGTCCACCCGCTCGAAGCGGACCGAGCCGCGCTGCGAGGTGTCGCCGCCGACGGTGCGCCAGGTGATCCGGTCGTCGGGCAGCTGGTCGACGATCTCCGTGTCGAACTCGCGCCGGACGCCTCCGATGCTGGTGGTCCAGTGGTTGTGGCGGTCGTCGAGCTGAGTGACCTCGTCGACGCCCTCCATGAACTTCGGGAACTCCTCGAACTGGGTCCACTGGTTGTACGCCCGGTGCAGCGGTACCTCCACCTCGACGGCCTTCTTGACCGTGCTCATGAGTTCCTCCCTGTTCCTCGGTTCCGTACGTGCACGGCGTCGAGTACCCGGGAGGCGTCGCCTCACCCCGACGGGGAACTCGGCCGGCGACGAAAGAGGTAGTGATCGTGAACGACCGCAGCGACCCCGACGACGTCGTGCTCTCCCCGCACGAACGCCTGGCCCTCCGGCGGATAGAGGCGGAACTGAGCGCCGACCGACGCCTCACCCGCCGTATGGGCCACCACCCGAACCGCCGGCCGCGCCGCTCCGCCTCCCGCCGCTTGCTGCCGCTGTCGACGGCCGCGCTGCTGGGCGCCTCGGTGTTCCTCGTCGTCATGGGCGTCCGCACCTCGAACCCGGCCGTCCTGTGGTGCTTCGCCGTGCTGTGGCCCCTCACCCTGCTCCAGGGCTTCCGGCTGCTGTGCCGCGCCGGCCGGGAAGCGGCCCGTCAAGAGAAGCGCGGCACACCGTGGCGGTGAAGTCGGTGACACGACGAGCACGAGACAGGAGGCGGCCATGAACGCCGACGCAGGACTCCGGGGGTCGTACTGGCTCGAGACCGCCCCGCCCGGCGACCCCGCACCCCCACCCACCGGTGACCTCACCGTCGACGTCGCCGTGATCGGCGGCGGCATGGCCGGGCTGAGCACGGCCTGGGAGCTGGTCCGGGAGGGCCGCGAGGTGGCCGTGCTGGAGGCCGGCCGGCTCGCCGCCGGGGTGACCGGCCGCACCACGGCCAAGCTGAGCGCCCTGCACACCCTCGTCTACGACCGGCTGCGCCGCACACGCGGACCGGAGGGGGCGCGGCTGTACGCCCTGTCGCAGACGGAGGCGATCCGGCACGCCGCGGAGATCGTGGCGGAGCTGGGCGTGGACTGCGAGTGGGAGGAGGCGTCCGCGTTCACGTACGCCGAGGACGCGGACGGCGTCGCGGAGCTGCGGGCCGAGGCGGAAGCGGCGCGCGAGGCGGGCCTGGCGGCCTCCTTCGTCACCGACACCGAGCTGCCGTTCCCGGTGGCGGGCGCGGTCAAGGTGGCGCGGCAGGCCCAGTTCCACCCCCGCAAGTACCTGCTGGCGCTCGCCGAGGACCTGCGCAGGCGCGGCGGCACGGTGTACGAGGACACGCGCGTCGTCGCCCTGACCGAGGGCGAGCCGTGCGTCCTGACGACCGACGCCGGGGTGAAGGTGCGGGCCAACGACGTGGTCGTCGCCACCCACTACCCCGTGTTCGACCGGGCGCTGCTCTTCACCCGCCTCTCCCCCCGCCGCGAGCTGGTCGTGGCCGGGACGATCGACGCCGGCCGCGCCCCGCGCGACATGTACATCACGCCGGAGCAGAACACCCGCTCGGTGCGCAGCGCGCCCTACGGCGACGACGACGGCGTACGGCTGCTGATCGTCACCGGCGAGCACTTCACCCCCGGCACCGCCGACGTCGACAAGCGCTTCGCGCGGCTCGCGGAGTGGGCCGCCGACCGCTTCCACGGACTCACCCTCACCCACCGCTGGGCGACCCAGGACAACGACTCCACCGACTCCGTGCCCCTCGTCGGCCCGCTCCACCCCGGCAGCGGGCACACCTACGTGGCCACCGGCTTCGGCGGCTGGGGCCTGAGCGGCGGCATCATGGCGGGCCGCCTGATCACCGACCTGATGACCGGCCGTGAGGTCGCGTGGGCGGGCCTGTACGACCCGCGCCGCCTCGGCTCCGTCGTCCGCGAGGGCGTGTCCTTCCTCAAGCACCAGACGCAGGTCGCCCGGCACTTCGTCGGCGACCGGCTGCCGCCCCGGTCGGGCCCGGCGCCGGAGGACCTCGCGCCGGGCGACGGCGCGGTGCTGCGGGTGGGCGGCCACCGGTGCGCCGTGCACCGCGACGAGAGCGGCCGGCTCCGGGCGGTCTCGGCGAACTGCACCCACCTCGGCTGCGTCGTGGCCTTCAACCACGCCGAGCAGGCCTGGGAATGCCCGTGCCACGGCTCCCGGTTCGCCCCCGACGGCAGCATCCTCCAGGGGCCCGCGGTACGCCCGCTGGAACAGCGCGACCTGTGAAGAACACCGTTTCCCCGCGGCCCAGCAGGGCACTCGGCCGACAGCTCGACGAGACACCTCGCCGAGAGACAGAGAGAAGTTGAACCGCCGTGACCGCGTCCACCGTCCAGAACGACCCGACCGCCGTCCTCCGTGTGGCGAGGACAGGCTGGCGAAGGGCTCGCACCGTACGCGACAAGGGCGTACGCACCTGTCTCTCCGCCGTCGACGACGGCACCCGCGCGTCCGCCACGGACACCGGCGGCGAGGGCAACATCGTCCGCGGCGACGACTGACCGGAGCGCCCCTCACTCGCACCCTCACCCCCCACAGGACGCCCATGCCCCCCACCACTGTCGGCTGCCCCACCCCCGCCGACGCCCGCCGCTGCTGGGCCCCCCGGGGCGTGTACGCGCCGCAGGCCGACACCCGGCTCCTGGGGCGGGCCCTGCACCGGGAACCGATCACGGACCGCACGGACGTGCTGGACCTCGGCACCGGCAGCGGGGCGCTCGCGGTCGAGGCGGCCCGGCTCGGCGGCCGGGTCACCGCGGTCGACATCTCCTGGCGGGCGGTCGCGACCACCTGGCTCAACGCCCTGCTGAACGGCCAGAGCCTGCGCGTCCGCCACGGCGACCTCGCCTCGGCGGTCCCCGGCCGCCGCTTCGACCTGGTGCTCGCCAACCCGCCCTACGTCCCCGGCCCCGGTGCGCTCCCGCCCCGCGGCCCCGCCCGCGCCTGGGACGCCGGCCCGGACGGCCGGCTGCTGATCGACAGGGTCTGCGACTCCGCGCCGGCGGTCCTGCACCCCACGGGCGCCCTGCTCCTCGTCCACTCCCATCTCTGCGGCGTCGACGCCACCCTGGAGCGCCTCACCGAGGCCGGTCTGCGCGCGGAGGTCGTCGACCGCACCCGGCTGCCGTTCGGCCCGGTGCTGCGCTCCCGGCTCGACTGGCTGCACGACCGGGGCCTGGCGAACGGCGACACGACGGAGGAACTGGTGGTGATCCGTGGCCGCCGCCGCTGACCGCCCGCGTCGCGTCCGCGTCCAGCGCGACGGGCCCCTGCTGATCGAGGGGCCGGTCGAGGTGGTCGACGAGCACGGCGAGGTGACGGTGTCCGACCGTTTCGAGGTCGCGATCTGCACCTGCCGCCGCAGCCGCCTGTACCCGTGGTGCGACACCAGCCACCGCCGCCGCGAACGCCCCACCGGCAGCAAGGCGGCCGACGAAGGCCACCACACATGACCAGCGCCTCCCGGCACCGGCCCCCACCGCTCCCCACCCCCCGCGGCCCGCTCTCCGCAGCGATACGCGCCGCCCTCCTGGGCGCGCCCGCCCCGCGGAACGTCCCGGACGACTCCCCTGCGTACGGCGACGACCTCCAACTCGCCCTCTACACCCTCTACGAACTGCACTACCGCGGCTTCCGCGACGTCCGCGACACCCTGGAGTGGGACAGCGCCCTGCTCGCCTGCCGCGCCACCCTCGAAGACCGCTTCCTGACGGCCCTGCGCGAGGACGTACCGACCACCGGCACGACCGCCACCGCCGCCCTCGACGAGCTCCAGGTCGAACCGACCGCCGACCCCGACGGCACGAGCGTGTCGTTCTTCCTGCGCGACGAGGGCACCCTCGACCAGCTGCGCGAGTACGCGGCCCTGCGCTCGCTCTACCACCTCAAGGAGGCCGACCCGCACGCCTGGGTGATCCCCCGGCTGCACGGGCGGGCCAAGGCGGGGATGGTCGCGGTGGAGTTCGACGAGTTCGGCGCGGGCCGCCCGGACGAGATCCACGCGCAGCTGTTCGCCGACCTGATGACGGACCTGAAGCTGGAGACGGCGTACGGCCACTACCTCGACGCGGCCCCGGCCGAGGCGCTGGCCACCGTCAACCTGATGAGCCTGTTCGGCCTGCACCGGGCGCTGCGCGGCGCGCTGGTCGGCCACTTCGCGTCCGTGGAGGTGACCTCGTCCCCCGGCTCCCGCCGCCTCGCCGAGGCACTGCGCCGGGTGGGGGCGGGTCCGGCGGCCGTACGGTTCTACGCCGAGCACGTCGAGGCCGACGCCGTGCACGAGCAGGTCGTACGACAGGACGTCGTCGCCGGACTCCTGGAGAGCGAGCCGGAGTTGGAGGCCGACGTGGTGTTCGGCGTCCGCGCGACGACGTACCTGGAGGAACGCCTGGCCGCCAGGCTGCTGGGAGCCTGGCGGCAGGGGGAGACGGCACTGCGCGGCCCCTGACGGACCGCTGCCGACTCAGTCAGTCATGGTCAGCCCCACTTCATCTCGCCCTTGGCGACCTTCGCGCCGATCTGCGCCGCGATCAGCATCCCGTGGTCCGGGAAACGCTTGACGAGCGCCTCGGTCAGCCCCGCACCATCGGCGGCCCGGTCCAGCTCCTCCTCGAAGGCGACCAGGTACTCCCGGGTGGCGGTGATGGCGGTGGCGTCCGCGGCGGTACCGGGCAGCCGGTGACCGGGAACGACCAGCCCGGGCTCCAGCGCCGCCATCTCGTCGAGCACCCCGATCCAGGCGGCACGCGAGGCGGGCGTGGCGGTGTCGGCGACCCACACGTGCTCCTGCTGGAAGAGCAGGACACCACCGAGCAGGGCACGGTGCTCGGCCTGCCACAGGTAGTGCCGGTCCGACAGCTCAGGCACCCCGCCCTTGAGCTCGAAGCGGTGGCCCTCCAGGGTCAGGTCACCGGTGAGCGGCTCGAGGTCGACCAGCCGGGTGGGCAGGTTGGGGCCGAGCGCGGCCCACGCCTTCAGCTTGCCCTCGTAGGAGTGGGCGATGTGCTCGATCACGATCTCGGTGGCGACGAACTTCGCCTCCGGGAAGGCGTCGGCGACGACCTCGGCACCGAAGTAGAAGTCGGGGTCACCGTGGGAGACGAACACCGTGGTGAGCGTCTTGCCGGAGTCCAGGATCTCCGCGACCAGACGATGACCGTCCGCACGCGTGAAACCGGCGTCGACCAGCAGGGCCTCCGTCTCACCGGTGACGAGGGTGGCGGTCTTGTTCTTGCTGCCGGCCGGGAAGTCGAGGTCCAGGACCTTGAACGAGAGAGTGCTCATCGAAAACTCCTTGCGGGAAGGCGTGGAGACGGGGGCGGGGACGGGGGAGGTCAGCGGGTGCGGGCGGACGCGAGCCGACGGTCGACGTCGTCGGCGGTGGAGTGGCCGTGCGCGAGGACGGTGACGAGGTCGCCGTCGATGCCGAGGAGGGTGGGGAAGCCCGTGACGCCCAGTCCGGCCGACCGGCGGAAGTCGGCCACGGCGGCGTCCTGGCCCGCGGGCGCCTCGAAGGCGGCGACGACGGCATCGGCGTCCAGACCGGCGGCCTCGGCGACGGTCCGGTAGGTGGCGGGGTCGGAGAGGCTCAGGCCGTCGACGTAGAAGGCCCGCTGGAGGGCGGCGGCGAGCTCGGCGGCCCGGTCGGGGGCGGCCTGGCGCAGGGCGGCGACACCGCGGGCGGCGGCCTCGGAGTCCATCACGAAGGAACCGTCGGCGATCAGCCGGTCGTACCCGGGCCCGAACTCGGCGCCGGTCAGCTCGGCGATCTGGGCGTTGGCGCCCTGGACGTAGCCGAACTCGCGGATCGGCACCCGGCGCGGCCCGGTGAACAGGCCGCCCGAGACGACCTCGACGGGCAGCTCGGGGTGGCGGGAGACGACCTCGCGCAGGGTGCCGGAGAAACCGTGCGACCAGCCGCAATAGGCGTCGAAGACATAGACGAGCTTCATCGAGGACCTCGGCAAGGGGTGTGGGCGCCCGCGGGACGCGAGCGATTCACCTGACAGAACAGTAACTGATCCGTCAGATATTTCCCCGAGCCGGCGACCGCCCATGTGACGGGCGCCACACCCGAGCCCGACAAGACAGTGAACCAGCGCCACCCACAGCCCGAAGCCGCCCCGCACGCCCCCAACCTCCAGCCGCCCCGCCCCCGCAGCCCCCGCGTCAGGGCAGTCGCGGCAGCACGTCCCGCGCCGAGTGGCTCAGGATGCGCAGGTCCTCGGCGAACCGGTCGTGGTCCTCGGGCGGCAGCGGCGCCAGGAAGTAGCGCCGGATGTTCTCCACGTGCACCCGCGAGGCCCGTACCGCCGTCTGCTCCCCCAGCTCGGTCAGCCGGACCAGCCGCCCACGCCGGTCACCGGGGTCCTCGGCGCGCTCGACCAGCCCGGCCGCCTCCATCCGGTCGACCAGCCGGGTGGCGCCGCCGGTCGTCAGCACCTGCTCCTGGGCGATCGCCCGCATGGACAGCCCGGCCCCCTCGGCCCGCCCGAGGATGAGCAGCACCTCGAACATCAGGTGGCTGATCCCGCACTCCTCCTCCAGGGCCCGGCCCAGGATGTACTCCAGCCGGTTGGCCGCCCCCTGGAGCCGCCCGAAGGCCAGGACCAGCGGATTGTCCGCGGCCTCCTTGGCCGAAGCGATCTCCGCCCGCTCGTCCACGTCCCCGCCGCCCTTTCCGTCCGCCGTACAGTCCCCCGATCATGCCGTGTACGCCGACCAACCCGCCCATGCGTCTACGCGGGACCGAACACCGACGGCCGCAGGGAGTCCCCCGCGGGCCCGACGTCCCCCTCCTCCCAGTTGGGGTCGTAGGCGCACGGAACGCCGGCGCCGCCCATGAAGTACTCGCGGTCCGGGAACCAGGTGAACGACATCCGCTCGTCACCGTCGTCCCGCCGCACGAACAGGCTCCAGTCCTGCCCGTCCTTGCCCTCCCGGTACGACGTGACCTCCCACCCGTCGTCCTGCAACCGCTCGCGCAGCCGCCGCAGCCCGGGCACGGCCTGGCTCGCCGGCACCTGGTCCAGGGCCCATTCGTGGCTCATCGCATAGGCGCCGTCGACGGTCCGGTCGTCCATGCCCAGCAGTCCGCCGTCATAGCAGAAGCCGGAGTCGAAGGTGTTCTCCGTGCTGACGCCGACCTTCTCGACGCCCGGCGGCACGGTCCGCGTGAACCCCAGGACGTCGTACGCCTCCTGGGACCGCTGGAAGGCGCGGTCCGCCATCTCCTCGGGCGCGACGCGGGGATAGTCCGGCGACCCCGCCGACCCCCAGGCGAGCCCGACGAACAGCAGAACAACCACACCGAGCAGGGCGACCAGCGCGACACACCCGCAGCCGAGCGCACCGGCGGCGGAGGGACGGGAAGGGGAGGCGTTCGAGGACATGAGAGGACGCTAGGCCGCCCCCGGCCCCCGCCGGATGAGCGCGATCACCCGCTCGACCCTGGGTACGGGTACTCATCCTCACCGTCCGCCACCACGGTGAAGTGCCGCACGCCGCCACCGCCCTCCAGTTCGTCGAGCACGGCGACGGCCAGATCCTCGGCACTGATCCACGACCGCCCCGCCGCATCCGCGAGCAGCGTGTCGGTGCCACGCCGATAACGCCCGGTCCGCTCACCCGGCTCCAACAGCCCGGGCGGACTCAGATAAACCCAGTCGGCCCCGAAGTGCCCCTCACACGACCGGAGTTGAGCAACCCCTGCCTCGGCGACGGCCCGCAGCGCATCCGGCACATACACCGGATCACGAGCGACCAGCAACTCCCCCTCCCCCGGGCTGCGCAGGGCCCCGGCACCACCAACCACAAGCACCCGGACACCGAGCCGCGCGGCAGCGTCCAGCACGGTCCGGGTCACCCCCACGAGAAAGTCCTCGTCGACCGGATGACTCCGCACGGCAAGAACGAACGCATCCGCACCGGCGCCCGCAAGCACCTCGGCAAGGGTCCCCGAGTCACCGGCATCGACCGCGACCCCGGTGACACCGTCCCCCACCACCTCCCCCTTCCGCGACAGGGCGAGCACCCGATGCCCCCGCACCCCGGCCGCCTCCGCGACCACCCGACGCCCGACCATCCCGGTGGCACCGAGCACCACGAGATTCATGCCCGTCCTCATCAACGGCTCTCTCTCCCCGTCCACTTGCCCCACCCCGGGGCATCCAGTTGCGCCGCGAGCATCGCGGCCAGCGCCAGCACGAACCCGAGGGTCTGCGGCAGGCTCAGTGACTCGCCCAGTACGACGCCCACGACGGCGGCGACCAGCGGGGACAGCAGCACCAGCGGGGCCGACGCGCCCACCGGCAGCCTGCCGATCCCGCGGGACCACAGCATGTGGGCGATGAGCCCGCCCATGCTGCCGAGCCACAGATAACCGGCGACGGCCCCCGAGTCGATCCGCTCCGGCACCCCCTCACCCACCAGAACAAGGGGCACCAACACCAGCCCCCCGACCACGAGTTGCCAACTCGCCAACGCCAGCGGCCCGACCCCCGCCGGCCGCCCCCAGCGCTTCAGCAGCACCACCCCGGCGGCCATGGACGCCGTACCGGCAAGCCCCGCCACCACCCCCACCCCATCCAGCCGCGCTCCCGGCCCGAGCACGACGAGCCCGACCCCGATGACCCCGGCCACCCCCCAGGCCCAGCGCCACAAGGTCGGCCGGTCGTGCAGCACGGCGGCGGCGATCCCGGCGACGAGCAGGGGCTGGGTGGCACCGAGGGTGGCGGCGGCTCCGCCGGGGAGCCGTTGGGCGGCGAGGAACAACAGGGGATACAGGGCACCGATGTTGAGCACGCCGAGCACCGCGGCCTTCCACCACCACGCCCCGCGCGGCAGCACCCGGGTCAGGGCGAGCCCGACCAGCCCGGCGGGCAGGGCACGCATCAGCCCGGAGAACAACGGATGCCCGGGCGGCAGCAGTTCGGTGGTCACGGCGTACGTGGTGCCCCAGGCCGCCGGGGCGAGCGCGGTGAGCGCGACGGTGGCGGCCTGCCGCGTCTGCGAGGTATCCGGGGGCCGTTCGAGCAAGGCAGTCATGGCCCGAGTGTCGGAGCAACAACTAATGAATCCAAAGCATCATCGAGATGGCAGCGATGCACACCCCCCATACATACTGCCGACCATGGACCTCCAGCAGATGCGCTACGTCGTAGCCGTCGCCGAAACCCGCAACTTCACCCGCGCCGCCGAGCGCTGCGAGGTCGTCCAGTCCTCCCTGAGCCACCGAATAGCGGGGCTGGAAAGGGAGTTGGGGGTACGTCTCTTCGCCCGCACCAGCCGCCGCGTCGAACTGACCAGCGCGGGCGAGGCGTTCGTCGCCGCGGCACGCGACTGCCTGGCCGCGGCCGACCGCGCGGCGGCCGACGCCGCGGCCGCGACGGGGGTGGTACGGGGCCGGCTCGCCGTGGGCGTGATCGTGACGACGGCCGCGGTGGACGTACCGGAACTGCTCCAGCGTTACCGGGCGCGGCACCCGCAGGTCCGGGTCGACCTGCGCTCGGGCCGCAGCGACGACCTGGCGGCGGCCGTCCGGGACGGCAAGCTGGACATCGCGTTCCTGGGCCTGCCGGAGAGCCAGCGCCCGACCGACGTAGAGGCCCTGGCCCTGGACCACGACAGACACGCCCTCCTCGTCCCGGCGGATCACCCCCTGGCCCACACACCCCAGGTCACCCTGCGCGAGATCACCGACGAGACATTCGTGGACTTCGTCTCCGGCACCCCCGCCCGCGCCCAGTCCGACCAGGCGTTCGCCGCCGCGGGCCTGGTCCGTGACGTCGCCTACGAGGCCGGAGTGGTCGAGCTGATCACCCGCCTGGTCGCCCGCGGCCTGGGCGTGGCACTCCTCCCGTCGGCCTTCATCACCCCACTCGCACAGGCGGACCCCACTCTGGCCCTGATCCCGGTCTCGGACGGCCCGAGCCGCATCGAATACCTCATCTGGAGCCGCTTCAACCCCAGCCCGGCGACGAGGGCGATGCTCAAGGTCCTGGGCGTACCGGACAGTCGCCCCTGAAGGGCGCACCCCCGCGGCGCGGAACCCGGCGACGGCGGGAAGGGCACGTGTCGGGGGGTGTCCGCCCGCAGCGGTTGGCGCGTCAACACGGGCGCCTTATCTGAACGCCCGATTCCGCGCCGCTCCGAGGACGGACACCCCCCGGCGCGGCCCCGACCCCCACCGAACCGCCCCCGCGGAGGCGAACCCCCACAAGGCCGCATCCGGCTCAGACCCCGCCCCCCACGGTGAACCCCATGACCATCCCGCCCCCGTCCCGCCGCACGGCGAACGGCGCACCCCCATGCGCGAGCGCAACCTCCCGCACGATCGACAGCCCCAGCCCCGACCCCGGCAACGACCGAGCATCCGCAGCCCGATAGAACCGGTCGAACACCCGCACAAGATCCGCGTCCCCGATCCCGGGCCCCCGATCCAGCACCTCCACCCGCACGACGCCCGCCCGCGCAGGCCCGGCCACCCGAATCTCGACCGGCCCCCGCCCCTCCCGGTCGAACTTCACCGCGTTCTCCACGAGGTTGGACACGGCCCGGGTCAACATCCCCGGCCGCCCATCGGTGGACGTGGCGCCGCTCGCCCGCACGAGGATCTCCCGCCCGGTACGCCGCCGGGCCACCCCCGCCACGTCCTCCGCGATGTCGGCGAGATCCACCCGCTGCGGCGGCTCGGTGTCGGACTGCCCCGCGGCCAGCTCGACCAGCTCGTTCACCAGGTCGGTCAGTTCCCGCGCCTCCTGACCGAGGTCGGCGACCAGCTCCTCCCGGGTCTCCGGAGGGAACTCGTCGATCCGCCGCAGCAGCGAGATATTGGTCCGCAACGAGGTCAACGGCGTACGCAGCTCATGCCCCGCGTCCTGCACCAGCCGCCGCTGGTCCTCCTCGGACTGCGCGAGCCGCCCGAGCATCCGGTCGAAGGCCCGCCCGAGCCGCCCCACCTCGTCATAGCCGGTGACGGGCACCTGGACACCGAGCCGTCGCGTACGGGCGACGTCCTCCGCGGCAGCGGTGAGGACGACAAGCCGCCGAGTGATCCGCCGAGCCAGCCACCACCCGAACAACCCGGCCCCGACGACGACGGCCGCCATGAGGATCAGCGTCCGCTGCTGAAGCGCCTGCAACAGATCCTCGGTGTCACTGAACTCCTGGGCGACCTGCACGGCCCCCCGCCCACCGCCGAGCGCCACGGTCGCCACGCGATACACGTCGCTGCCGACGTCGACGTCCTTGTGCTCGGTCAGCTCCCCGGCCGCCGAGGCGCGCGCGACGGCCCGGTCCGCAGGCCTGACGGGCAGCCCGGGACTGCCGGGATCGACCACGGACCCGTCCGCCCCCAGCACCTGCACGTCCGTACGGGCCGGCCGCACCAGATCGTGCCCCGGCGCCGACGAGGAGAAGTCCTCCGGCGACATCCGGTGCTGGCGCACCTCGTCCCGCAGATCCTGCACGACCTCGTCGAACACGGACTGCTGGTCGACCCGCACCAGCCGGGCGGCCGCGCTGTAGGAGAGGATGCCGACGACGACGGTGACGGCGGCGGTGACCGCCGCGAAGGACACGGCGAACGTGGTCGCGAGGGACACCAGCCCGGGCCGCCGCCGACGCAGCAGCCGCGCGAGGCGTCCCACTCAGTCCTCCCGCAGCACGTACCCCACGCCGCGCACGGTGTGGATCAGCTGCGGCGCCCCCGGCTCATCCAGTTTGCGCCGCAGATAGCCGACGTAGACGGCGAGGTTCTTCGAGCCGGGCCCGAAGTCGTAGCCCCAGATCCGGTCGTAGATGGTCGAGTGGTCGAGCACGATCCCGGCGTTGCGGACGAGCAGCTCCAGCAGCTCGAACTCGGTACGGGTCAGCTCCAGCTCCCGCCCGTTCCGCCAGGCCCGCCGCGCCTGCGGATCCATGCGCAGCCCGGCGGCTTCCAGATACCGCTCGGCCACGACCTTCTGCGCGAGGTCACCGCTCCCGGAAACCCCACCGCCGCCCGCACCCGGACCGGCACCCGTGCCGCCACCCCCACCGGCACTTCCGCTTCCGCCTCCGGTCCGCCGCAGCAGCGCCCGCAACCGGGCGAAGACCTCTTCGACGTCGAACGGCTTCAGTACGTAGTCGTCGGCGCCCGCGTCCAGCCCGGCGATCCGGTCCTGGGTCTCCACGAGCGCCGTCAGCATCAGGATCGGCGTCCGGTCGCCCTCGGCCCGTAGCACCCGGCACACCTGGAGCCCGTCGATGCCGGGCATCATCACGTCGAGGACGAGCACGTCAGGAGGGGTGCGATGGGCCTGCGCGAGTGCCTCGACCCCGTCGGCGACCGCGGTGACCCGGTAGCCCTCCAGGGTCAGGGCGCGCTCCAGCGCATGACGGATGGCGCGGTCGTCTTCAGCGAGCAGCACGGTCTGAGGCACGCCTCCATAGTGCCAAGGCATCCGCCGGTTCAGCCGGGTGAGCGACCCGACGATCAGCCTTTTTACCCGCCTCTCACCGTCACAGAGACAACCGCGCCCCGTACCCCTACCGTCCTCTCACCGCTTGGGCGCCAGCGCGGCCAGCTGCTCGGCGAAGGGAACGACCTCGAATCCACGGTCGCCCCCGCCCCGCGCGGCCGGCAGATCCACCGCGTCGGCCGCGCTCACCCCAGACCTCCCGGACAACCCCACCATCAGCCCGACCAGCTCCCCCGCGGCCCGCTCGATCCGCCCTTCCAGCCCCTCCGCACCCCAGTCCTCGGAGGCGGCGTAGACGGCGGTCGGCACGACCACGGCCCGCAGATAGGCGAACAGCGGCCGCAGCGCGTGCTCCAGCACGAGCGAGTGCCGCGCGCTGCCCCCGGTCGCGGCGACGAGCACCGGCTTCCCGACCAGCGCGTCCTTGTCGAGGACGTCGAAGAACGACTTGAACAGCCCGCTGTACGAGGCGGAGAACACCGGCGTGACGGCGATCAGCCCGTCGGCCCCGGCCACCGCCTCCTGCGCGGCGGCCAGTGCCTTGCCGGGGAACCCGTTGGTGAAGAAGTGCGCGATCTCGACGGCGAGCTCACGCAACTCGACGACCTGCACGTCCACCGGCGCCGCCCGCCCCACGGCGGCGGCCAGCCGGTCGGCGAGCAACCGCGTGGAGGAGGGCACGCTCAGCCCCGCCGAGACGACGACAAGCTTCATGACGACACAGTCTCCTTCTTCGCAGCGGCCAGCAGCGACGCATGGGTGGGCGCCTCCGGCACATCATCGGGGCGGCCCTTCGCGAACTCCTCGCGCAGCACCGGAACGACTTCCTCGCCGAGGATGTCGAGCTGTTCGAGGACGGTCTTCAGCGGCAGCCCGGCGTGGTCCAGCAGGAACAGCTGGCGCTGGTAGTCACCGGCGTACTCGCGGAAGGTCAGCGTCTTCTCGATGACCTCCTGCGGCGAGCCCACGGTCAGCGGCGTCTGGTCGGTGAAGTCCTCCAGGGACGGCCCGTGCCCGTACACCGGGGCGTTGTCGAAGTACGGCCGGAACTCCCGCACCGCGTCCTGCGAGTTCTTCCGCATGAACACCTGACCGCCGAGGCCGACGATGGCCTGCTCGGGGGTGCCGTGCCCGTAGTGCGCGTAGCGCGTCCGGTACAGCTCGATCATCCGCTTGGTGTGGTCGGCCGGCCAGAAGATGTTGTTGTGGAAGAAGCCGTCGCCGTAGAAGGCGGCCTGCTCGGCGATCTCGGGCGAGCGGATGGAGCCGTGCCAGACGAACGGCGGTACGTCGTCCAGCGGCCGCGGGGTGGAGGTGAACCCCTGGAGCGGCGAACGGAACTTCCCCTCCCAGTCGACGACGTCCTCGCGCCACAGCCGGCGCAGCAGGGCGTAGTTCTCGATGGCGAGGTTGATGCCCTGCCGGATGTCCTGCCCGAACCAGGGGTAGACCGGCCCGGTGTTCCCGCGCCCCATCATCAGGTCGACGCGCCCGTCGGCCAGGTGCTGGAGCATCGCGAAGTCCTCGGCGATCTTCACCGGGTCGTTGGTGGTGATGAGGGTCGTGGAGGTGGACAGCACGAGCCGCTCGGTCTGGGCGGCGATGTAGCCGAGCATGGTGGTCGGCGAGGACGGCACGAACGGCGGGTTGTGGTGCTCGCCGGTCGCGAAGACGTCGAGCCCGACCTCCTCGGCCTTCAGCGCGATGGCGACCATGGCCTTGATGCGCTCGCGCTCGGTCGGCGTCCGACCCGTGGTGGGGTCCGGAGTGACGTCACCGACGCTGAAGATCCCGAACTGCATGGCCGATCATCCTCCAAGTTGTTGACCGTTCAACTATACCCCTGAACGACCACCGCACCTGGGCTATTCCTCAGATTCCCCAGCCATGCTCCCCGCCGGCAGATCCCGGTTGACACCGACCAACCCACCCTTCATATTTATCTGCGTGACGCAGACACTGCACAACGCAAACACCAAGCGGGACGACATCCCCGCCCGCACCCGCTGGGCGATCCTGGCCGTGATCCTCGCGGCCGACGTCCTCGACCTCCTCGACGCGACGATCACCAACATCGCCGCCCCGACCATCACCGCCGACCTCGGCGGCGGCGCGGCCCTGGTCCAGTGGCTGGGCGCGGCCTACGCACTCGCCCTGGGCGTGCTGCTCGTCCCCGGCGGACGCCTCGGCGACAAGTACGGCCGCCGCAAGCTGTTCCTGATCGGCCTCGCCGGTTTCGTCGCCGCCTCTCTGGCCTGCGGCCTCGCCCCCACCCCGGCCACCCTGGTGGCCGCCCGCCTGCTCCAGGGCGCCTTCGGAGCCCTCGTCATCCCGCAGGGCTTCGGCATCCTCGGCGCCACCTGGCCCCGCGACCAGATCGGCAAGGCCTTCGCCCTGTTCGGCCCCGCGATGGGTCTGTCCGCCGTCGGCGGCCCGGTGCTGGCCGGCTTCCTCATCGACGCCGACATCGCGGGCCTCGGCTGGCGCCCCATGTTCCTGATCAACCTGCTCCTGGGCGGCGCCGCCCTGCTCGCCGCCGCCCGCCTGCTCCCCCGGGACACCGGCGACCGCTCCGTCTCCGTCGACGGCCCCGGCTCCGCCCTCCTCGCCGGCGCGATGCTCGGCGTCCTGGGCGGCCTGATCGACGGCTCCGGCAACGCCTGGACCGCCCGCCCCCTGACCCTCCTGCTCCTCGGCCTTGCCGCGTTCGCCGCCTTCGGCCACCGCCAGCGCACCGCGGCCCATCCGCTCATCGAGCCGTCACTCCTGCGCAACCGCGGCTTCGCGGCGGGCCTCACCCTCGGCGTCGCCGCCTTCGCCGCGACGTCCGGCCTCCTCTACGTCATCTCCCTCTTCCTCCAGCAGGACCTCGGCCGCACCCCCGCCGACACCGCGCTGGGCCTGATCCCGCTGACCCTCGGCATAGTGATCGCCTCGATCGCCTGCCACGGCCTGCTCCACACGTACGGCCGCCGCCTCGCCGTAACCGGTCTGCTGATCCTCCTGGCAGGCTGCGCCTGGCTGATCCTCGTCATCCACAACTCGGGCACCCACACCACCAGTTGGTCCCTGACCCCACCCCTCGTGATCCTCGGCATCGGAATGGGCACCTGCTTCGGCACGATCTACGACCTCACGATCGGCGATATCGCCCCGTCCGAGGCGGGAAGCGCAAGCGGCTCCCTGAACGCGGTCCAGCAACTCGCCAACGCGACGGGCGCGGCAACAGTGACGACGGTGTACTTCCACAGCAACGGCACGGTGAGCTTGCTGGTGGTGGCGGCGGGGTTGGCAGCATGCCTGCCCTTGACGGCGCTACTGCCGCGCAAGCCTCAAAAGGAAGGCCACCACTGACGCCGCCAAGGGGCGCGGGGAACTGCGCGACAAGCCACACTCCACCCGCACCCGCCAAACAACACCCGGCACCGAGCTCCTAGGCACCCGGCACCAACACAACCCGCCCCCGAACCCCACCCCCCGCCAGCACCGCATGAGCCTTCGCGGCATCCTCCAGCGAGAACGTCTCAGCAACCCGCAGCCCCAACACCCCGGAATCCACCAGCCCAGCCAACTCCGCAAGCCGCCCCCCATCGGCCTGCACCTCAACCGCCATAGCCCGAACCCCCCGAACCCCCTCAGGAGCAGCCTGCGGAATCACCCCCACATACGCCCCTCCCTCCCGCACCCACTCCAGCGCACCGGCCCCAAGAACGGCCGCATCCAGCACCGCGTCGAACGCCCCGGCCCGCCCCTCCGTGACGAAGTCGCCCGCCCCCAGCGACCGCACCAGCTCCTCGTCCCCCGCCCGGGCCAGCCCGGTCACCACAACCCCCCGCGCCGCGGCAAGCTGCACAGCGAACCCCCCGACAGCCCCCGCGGCCCCGGTCACCAGCAGCGAAGACCCGGCCGAAAGCGACAGCAGATCCAGCGCCTGCGCAGCCGTCAGCCCGTTCAACGGCAAGGTCGCCGCCTCCACCGCCCCCACCGTCCGAGGCGCGAGCGCCACGGCGTCCGTGGGCACGACGACGTACTCCGCGTGCGTCCCGAGCGGCTTCACCATCCCGTAGTCGAGCGCGACCACCTCGTCCCCCACGCTCCACGCACTGGCCACCCCCACCGCGTCCACGGTCCCGGCGACATCCCAGCCCAGCCCGATCCGCTTCCCCGCACCGCCGAAGACGCCCTGCCGCACCCCGGCGTCGACGGGGTTCACCGTGGCCGCCGCCACCTTGATCCGCACCTCGCGGGCGCCCGGCTCGGGCACCTCCGCCTCCAGGACCTCGACGACCTCGGGCCCACCGAAAGCGTTCACGACCGCAGCACGCATGACTACAACTCCCTTGAGAAAACCGGCTGTTGACGTCCCGGCCGCCGAGAACCCCCGGCGACCGCGTTCCATCTGCCGACAACCCTAGGAAGAGCTACTATCTATCGGTAAGTAGTTACCTGAGAGTGCGTATGTCCCCCAGAGGTGAGCCATGGCGACCATGACGGCGGCCCAGCGACGCGAGCAGGCCCGCATCGAGTACGACGCGTTCATCAAGGGCTGCCCGACCAACCAGCTCCTGGACCGCCTCAGCGACAAGTGGGTCAGCCTGGTCGTCTCCGCCCTCGCCGGCGGCACCATGCGCTACAGCGACCTCGGCCGGAAGCTCGCCGGCGTGAGCCCCAAGATGCTCACGCAGACCCTGCGTTCACTGGAACGCGACGGCATCCTGGTCCGCACGGTCACCCCGTCCGTCCCGGTCCGCGTCGACTACGAACTCACCCCGCTCGGCCACAGCCTGGCGCTGCTCCTGACCGCGGTGAAGAACTGGGCGGAGACCCATATCGAAGAGGTCCACGAGGCCCGCGAGCGCTACGACACCGAGCTCGCGGAAGCCTCCTAGCGCAGCTCTAGACGTCCCCGGCCCGCAGCCGGGCCACCTGCGCCGCGCTGAACTCCGTCGTCCGCTTCATGTGGTCGACGATCAGCGCGAGTTCCCCGGCGTCGAGATCGTCGAAGAGGGCGGCCCAACCGCCCCCCAGCCGGTCCCACACCCGCCCGAACTCGACGATCTTCTCCGGCACGGTGGTCACCAGCACCCGCCGCCGGTCGACCACGTCCCGCTCCCGCACCACGTACCCGGCCCGCTCCAGCCGGTCCACGAGCCGCGTCGCGGACCCCGTGGTCAGCCCCGTCAGCTCGGCGATCCGCCCCGTCGTCACCGGGCCGCCCTCAAGGGTCAGCAGGTTCAGACACTGCAAGTCGGTGGGGTGCAGGCCGAGATGGTCGGCGAGGGCCTGGTTGAACAGGGCGTACGAGGCCATGTACCGACGGGAGACGGCCGACAACTCCTCGAGCACCCGCTCCCGAGCCGCTCCGCTCATACCGCCCCCACCTCCATCGCCTGCGCCGTGCAGCAATCGTACGACGCACAGAACCGGCCTCGGGCTTACCGCGCCCGGCGTCAGAAGTAGTACGAGTCCCCGGTGTCCAGCACCAGCACCCGCTGCCGGTCATTGGCACGGTTCCGGTCCACCACGCCACCGCTCCACACCGTGTCCATCTCCAGCAGCACCTCCGACGGCTCCCCCCGCAACCGCACCCGCAGCTCGATCTGCTCCCCCAGCCCGTCCGCGTCCAGCGCCCCCACCCGGCACAGCACCACCCGCGCACCCGACCGCGCACACCCGTCCGGCAGCGTCTGCCGGTTGACCAGCGGCTCCGACCAGCGCAGCCGTACCGTCGCGTCCGGGACCGCCGAAGGCCCGTGGTTGCGCGGCGTGAACCGTACGTCGACCCGGCCGGCCGCCATGCTCGCGGCACCGTGATAGGCGAGATCGGCCTCGGGGACGTAGGCGAACCACCCGTCGTCGGGCCCGTCGGCCGCCACAGCGCCCGGAGCCACCCCGCCGACCGCCAGCACGGCCCCGACGCACACCGCAAGAACTCGCATACCGCCCACTCCTCAGAGGAGACTCCACCGTGGTCGTACGGATGTATCCCACGCGGAGCGGCGGACAGGCGCCGTCCATCAGGTGAAGCCGCTGTGCGACCCTGCCGACCATGAACGTGCTCCGCTCCGCCGCCCTCTTCGTCGTCGCCGCCCTCTTCGAGATCGGCGGCGCCTGGCTGGTCTGGCAGGGCGTGCGGGAACACCGCGGCTGGGCCTGGATCGGCGGCGGCGTCCTCGCCCTCGGCGCGTACGGGTTCGTCGCCACGCTCCAGCCGGACGCCCACTTCGGCCGGATCCTCGCCGCGTACGGCGGTGTCTTCGTCGCCGGTTCGATCCTGTGGGGCATGGCCGCGGACGGCTACCGTCCCGACCGCTGGGACGTCACGGGCGCACTGATCTGCCTCGCGGGCATGGCGGTCATCATGTACGCGCCGCGAGGAGAGTGAGCCTTCCGGGTCGTCAGGGCGTGTCTTCGGGCAGCAGGCCCAGCTGCCCCAGGAACTCCATCTCGTCGAAGTAGAGCCGGTACTCCGTGATCCGGCCGTCCTTCACCGTGGCGAGATCCACCCCGCGGACGCCGATCTCCTTGCCCGTGGCGGGCAGGGTGCTGCCGTCCGGCAGATTCAGCGGGCCGGTGTTGTGCCCGTGGTAGACGCCCTCGTCGATGGCGGTGTCGCCGATCTCGTACGAGTGCAGCGTCTCGAACCTGCCGTCGGGGACGGACTCCGTCATCTGCCGCCAGTACTCCACGATGTTGTCGCGCCCGTGGATCTCCCCCTCGTCGGGGGTGTAGGCGACGGCGTCCTCCGCGTACAGCTCGGCAACGGCCTTCAGGTCCGCGTGCCCGGTCACCGCGTCCGTGAACCGGTCCATGACCTCACGCGCTTCTCCCATGATCCACCTCCGTCTTCCAGGGGATCACCTCCCTCATTCTCCCACCGGCCCGCGATACGGACCGCCCGGAGGAGATCCCGGCACCCCGCCTATCCTGGGAAAGGCCACCGAAGACCACCCGAGGCCGTCGAAGGCCAGCCTCAAGCCCCCCTGATCGCCGACCCGAGGAGCCCCCGCCCATGCCCAGCGCAGCGTCCCGCATCGCCGTCGTCACCGGTGCGAGCAGCGGCATCGGCGCCGCCACGGCCCGCGGGCTGGCCGCCGCCGGCTACCGCGTCGTCCTCACCGCCCGCCGCAAGGACCGTATCGAGGCCCTCGCGGAGGAGATCAACGCGGCGGGCCACCAGGCCACGGCGTACCAGCTGGACGTCACCGACCGGGCCGCGGTCGACGAGTTCGCCACCGCCTTCAAGACGATCGGCGTCCTGGTCAACAACGCGGGCGGCGCGCTCGGCGCCGACCCGGTCGCGACCGGCGACCCGGCCGACTGGCGCACGATGTACGAGACGAACGTCATCGGCACCCTCAACCTCACCCAGGCCCTGCTCCCCAAGCTGGTCGCGAGCGGCGACGGCACGGTGGTCGTCGTCTCCTCCACCGCGGGCCACGGCACGTACGAGGGCGGCGGCGGTTACGTGGCCGCCAAGCACGGCGCCCATGTCCTCGCCGAGACGCTCCGCCTGGAGATCGTCGGCCGGCCGGTCCGGGTGATCGAGATCGCGCCCGGCATGGTGAAGACGGACGAGTTCGCGCTCACCCGCTTCGGCGGCGACGAGGAGAAGGCCGCCAAGGTCTACCAGGGCGTCGCCGAGCCCCTGACGGCCGAGGACGTGGCGGAGACGATCACCTGGGCGGTCACCCGCCCCGCCCACGTCAACGTCGACCTCCTGGTCCTGCGCCCGCGCGCCCAGGCGTCGAACACGAAGGTGCACAGGGAGCTGTGATGGAGGATGCCGAAGCGGAGCAGCGCCGCCTGGCGCTGGAGAAGAAGCGCGAGCGGATCGTCTGGTACTACCTCGGTTACTTCCTCTTCGGCATCCATATCGTCGCGTTCGTGATGATCTACGCGGTCATGCACGCGAAGTAGGGTTCCGAGCCGTGGACAGACACATCTCTTTCGACGGCCTGCACAACTTCCGTGACCTGGGCGGCTATACGACGGCCGACGGCCACCGCGTCCGCCCGGGCCGCCTCTACCGCGCGGACTCCCTGGGCAAGTTGACGACCGGCACCGCCGACTGGGACCGCTTCCTCGCCCTCGGCATCGGCACGGTGATCGACCTGCGCCACGACTGGGAGATCGAGGCACGGGGCCGCGTCCCGGCCGCCGCCTCCTTCGACTGGATCAACCTCAGCATCGAGCACCGCCCGTACGACCAGCCGTCGTTGGGCCCCGAAGTCGACCCCGGCCCCTACCTGGCCGAGCGTTACCTGGAGGTCGCGGAGGACGGCGCGAAGGAGATCCGCAGAGCGCTGGAGCTGATCGCGGAGGCGGACGCCCCCGTGGCCTTCCACTGCGCCTCCGGCAAGGACCGCACGGGCGAGATCGCGGCCTTCGTGCTCGGCCTCCTCGGTGTCGAAGACGCCACGGTCATCGAGGACTACAGCCTCACGGAACTGGCCGCCCCCGCCCTCCTGGCCGACTGGAAGGCGCGCAACGACGGCAAGGCCCCGACCTGGCTCGGCTTCGGCAGGGCCCCGGCGTCGGTGATGCGCCTGTTCCTCCAAGCACTCAGGTCCCGCTACGGCTCCCTGGAGGGCTATGTCACCCAGGTCCTCGGCCTGGACGCGGACGCCCTGTCGGCGAGACTGCGCGCGAACCTCCTGGAGCCATTGCCCACCGCCTCGGGGCCCCTGACGTACCGCAAGGCGACCCCGACGGACGCCAAGTCGCTGGTCCGCCTCCGCGACTCGGTGGCCCTGTGGATGCTGGCCCGCGGGATCGACCAGTGGAAGCCGTCGGAAAAGGACGAGGCGCACTTCGTCCGCCGCATGACGGAGGGCGAGGTCTGGCTGGCGTACGCCGGCCACCACCTGAGCGGCGCCTACGAACTCTGGTGGACGGACGAGGCGGCCTGGGGCCCGCGCCCCGCCGACGCCGGCTACATCCACCGCCTGATGACGACCCCGCACCTGGCCCCACCCGGAACCGGCCGAGCCCTCCTGGCCCACGCGGAATCCCGCATCACCGCGGCCGGCCTCCCCCACGCGCGCCTGGACTGCCTCGCCACCAACCCCCGCCTGCGCACGTACTACGAGTCGGCGGGCTACACGGTCGTAGGCGAACAGCCCGCAAAGGACGGCGGGTTGGGCAGCCCGTACGCGGTGACGCTGCTGGAGAAGCACGTGCGGTGAACGAGGAAGGCCCCGGCCGAAGCCGGGGCCTTCCTACGTCAGCCCTTCACGCACACGACCTGCTTGAGCTTCGCGACGACCTCCACGAGGTCCCGCTGCTGATCGATGACCTGCTCGATCGGCTTGTACGCCCCCGGGATCTCGTCCACGACGCCGGAGTCCTTACGGCACTCCACGCCCCGCGTCTGCTCCTCCAGGTCCTTCGTCGAGAAGCGTCGCTTGGCCGCGTTACGGCTCATGCGCCGACCGGCGCCGTGGGACGCCGAGTTGAAGGACAGCGGGTTTCCGAGGCCCTTCACGATGTACGACCCCGTGCCCATCGAACCCGGGATGATCCCGAACTCGCCGGAACCGGCCCGGATCGCGCCCTTGCGGGTCACGAGCAGGTCCATCCCGTCGTAGCGCTCCTCGGCCACGTAGTTGTGGTGCGCGCTGATCTCCGGCTCGAAGGTCGGCTTCGCCTTCTTGAACTCCTTGCGGATCACGTCCTTGAGGAGCGCCATCATGATCGTGCGGTTGTACTTGGCGTACTCCTGCGCCCAGAACAGGTCGTTGCGGTACGCCGCCATCTGCGGGGTGTCCGCGACGAAGACGGCGAGGTCGCGGTCGACCAGGCCCTGGTTGTGCGGGAGCTTCTGGGCGATGCCGATGTGGTGCTCGGCCAGTTCCTTGCCGATGTTCCGGGAACCGGAGTGGAGCATCAGCCAGACAGCACCGGTCGTATCTGTGCAGACCTCGACAAAGTGGTTTCCGCTTCCGAGCGTCCCCATCTGCTTTCCGGCGCGCTCCTGCCGGAACTTCACCGCCTCGGCAACCCCGTCGAACCGCCCCCAGAAGTCGTCCCACCCCGCGGTCGGCAGCGCGTGGAACCGCCCCGGATCGACGGGATCGTCATGCATCCCCCGCCCCACCGGAATGGCCTGCTCGATCTTCGACCGCAGCCGCGACAGATCCCCCGGCAGGTCATTGGCCGTCAGCGACGTCTTCACCGCCGACATCCCGCAGCCGATGTCGACACCGACCGCGGCCGGGCACACCGCACCCTGCATCGCGATGACCGACCCGACCGTCGCACCCTTCCCGTAGTGGACGTCCGGCATGACCGCCAGGCCCTTGATCCACGGCAGCGTCGCGACGTTCCGCAGCTGCTGGAGCGCGACCTCCTCCACCGACGCGGGATCGGTCCACATACGGATGGGAACCTTCGCACCCGGCATTTCCACGTACGACATATCGTCCTCATTCCCCCGGAATCACAAACAAAGGCTTAAATCGCAAAACCTGCGCCAGGGTCAACGAAAGGGACAACGGACCGGCGTCCACGGCTGTGCGTGCGATACACATGGTGCGCAGGGGGCACCCCTGCCCGGCAAGCGAATAACCAGCAGCGATCCAGTAACTGCGCAGCAGTTGCCCAGCAGCATCGAGAGGAGCCGACCGTGCAGCGGAAGGCGTACGTACCCGGCGTCGCGGCCCTCCTCGTGGCGCTGCTCGCCGCCGGCTGCACCAGCGGCTCGGACACCGGCGGCACGGAGGACAACTCCAACCCGGGCAACGCCGGCACCGCCTCCCCCGTCGCCGAGCCCGGCCGCTACCGCACGCTCCCCGAACCCTGCGGCGCGGTCAGCCAGGACACCCTCGACACGCTCCTGCCCGGCATCCAGCAGCTCACGGACGAGGACCAGCGGGAGAAGGCGTACGAGGGCACCCCGACGACCACCTTCGACATCGACCGCAAGGTCGGCTGCCAGTGGAAGGTGGAGTCGGCCGACGCCACCGACCATCTCCTCGTCGACCTGGAGCGGGTCGTGTCGTACGACAACTCCGTCAGCGACGACAACCAGGCGCAGGCCCTGTTCGCGGAGCGGCAGACGGACGCGCATCTGCCGGAGCCGTCCGAGTCGGCGACGTCGGACGTGAGTTCCTCGACGACCCCGAGCGACGCCGCGTCGGCCTCCGCCTCCGGCGCCCCCTCCTCTTCCTCTTCCTCTTCCGCCTCGCCCTCCGACGGGTCCACGTCCGCCGATCTCCAGCCCCGCGTTCTCGACGATCTGGGCGACGAGGCGTTCCTGAACGACGTGGTGAGCAGTTCGGGTTCGGCGGCCCGGCAGCGCACGGTGACTGTGGCGTTCCGCACGTCCAACGTGATCGTGACGGTCGAGTACGAGGAGCAGCCGACGACCATCGGCACCGCCCCGGACAGCAAGGAAATGCAGGACAGGGCAAGGAATCTGGCCGCCGAGCTGGCGGAGGCGCTGGCGGGCTGATGCCTGTCGGTGACGTTCCGCAATGGCCGTGAAGCAGAACCGCACAGCTGTCCCACCGCGTACCGTGGCCCCTCGGACCCGTTCCGACCGCAGGAGCACGAGCAGCGTCATGAGTGAAGGAACCATGCAGCGAGCAGCACAGAGCGACCAGCGTGACCCGCGAACGAAGCGCGCCTACCGGGTGCTTCTCGGCGCAGCCGCCGTCCCCCTGATGCTGGTGGCCACGGCCTGTTCCTCGGACTCCGGCTCCGGCTCGTCGTCGGACGACAACGCCGCCGGCGCCGGCCAGACGACCGAGAGCTCCGCGCCCGTCAGCCCGTCGCCGACCGTGCAGGCGGCGGCGTACAAGTCGCTGCCGGACGCGTGCGACACCCTGTCGAAGGGCACGCTCGGCGATCTGGTCCCGAAGGCGTCGAAGTCCGGCAAGCAGGGCAAGTCGGACGATGTGGCGACGCGTGGCAGCTGCTCCTGGTCGAGCCTCGACAACAACGGCGTCAAGGGCTCCCAGTTCCGCTGGCTGAACGTCTCCCTGCTCCGCTTCGACTCCGACGTCACGCGCGGCGAGGGCGACAAGCTGGCGCAGGAGTACTACGACAAGCAGGTCCAGGACGCCCAGTCGGCGGACGGCGCGAAGAACGTGAAGACGGAGCCGGTGACGGGCACGGGCGACCAGGCGACGCTGGTCCGTTACGACCTGAAGAAGAAGGAAGGCTCCTTCAAGCAGCAGACGCTGGTCACCCGCGTCGAGAACGTCGTCGTCACCCTCGACTACAACGGCGCGGGCCTGGCCGGCGAGAAGACGCCGAGCGCCGACACCCTCGCCAAGCTGGTGAAGTCGGCGGCGAAGGAGGCGGTGGCGTCGGTGACGAAGGCGAACACCGGCGGCGGCGACACGGGCGCGTCCAGCCCCTCCCCGTCCGCGTCGAAGTCGGCGTCCAAGTCGGCCTCTCCCTCCGCATCTCCGTCCAAGTCGACCGCGACGAAGAGCTGACAAAGCCCTGATACGGGGCTGACGAGCCCTACCGGCCACCCGTGCGCCGCACACATGTGCCACTCTGTTGCGCGCAACAACACGCAAGGGGAGGGGAGTACGGGTGGCCGCGCCTATGCAGCTGACTCGGATGCACCGCGTTCTGATCGGCGTGGTCGTGTTCGGCGCAGTGATCATCGCCGGCATCGGCTTCGCGGGTTCGTACGCCGCAGTCCGCGAACTCGCCATCAAAAAGGGCTTCGGGAACTTCAGTTACGTCTTCCCGGTCGGTATCGACGCGGGCATCTGTGTGCTGCTGGCCCTGGATCTGCTCCTGACCTGGATCCGCATCCCCTTCCCGCTGCTGCGCCAGACGGCGTGGCTGCTGACGGCGGCCACGATCGCCTTCAACGGCGCAGCGGCCTGGCCGGACCCGCTGGGCGTGGGCATGCACGCGGTGATCCCGGTCCTGTTCGTGGTCGCGGTCGAGGCCGCCCGGCACGCGATCGGCCGGATCGCGGACATCACGGCGGACAAGCACATGGAGGGCGTCCGCCTGACGCGCTGGCTGCTCTCCCCGATCCCGACCTTCCTCCTCTGGCGCCGCATGAAGCTGTGGGAGCTCCGCTCCTACGAGCAGGTCATCAAGCTCGAACAGGACCGCCTGGTCTACCAGGCCCGCCTGCACTCCCGCTTCGGCCGCGCCTGGCGCCGCAAGGCCCCGGTGGAGTCCCTGATGCCCCTGCGCCTGGCCCGCTACGGCGTCCCCCTGGCGGAAACGGCCCCGGCGGGCCTGGCGGCGGCGGGCATCGAACCGGTACTCCTGCCTCCGGCCCCGCAGGTGGAGATGGAGCGCGCCCCCACGCCGCCGGCGATGCCCGCGGTGGAGAGCGGTGCCGCGGACGTCAGGGAACAGCTTCCCGCCCCCGAAGCCCCCGAGCACCCCGCCGAACAGCAAGGGCAGCAAGGGCAGCAAGGGCAACAAGGGCAGCCTGAGGAGTACGCCGAGCAGCAGAGCCCGTGGCTCCAGGCGCGGGATCCCCATGCCGTCGAGTACCAGGGCGGCTACGACCCGACGTACGACCCGGACGCCGCGTACCGGCAGTGGTACGAGGAGCAGCAGCAGGCCGAGGAGTTCGAGGAGCAGCAGCGGTTCAGGCTTCGGCAGCGGTTCGAGGAGCAGCAGGCCGGAGAGCAGCAGCAGTTCGAGGAACAGGCCCCCGAACCGTCTCCGGAGGACACGGGTACCTTCCAGATCCCGTCCGGTCCGGGCCGTACCCGGGAGATGGGCGCGGGCGGCGGCACGGAGCTGACCGAGGACGACTACTACCTGGTCTTCAAGAAGTCGATAGACGGCAGCTATCCGACCTCGGGCCAGTTCAGGGGCGACGTGGAGGCCACGTACGGCACCACGCTCCCGCAGCGTGAGGCGGAGCGGATGGTCAACCGCTTCACCAACCGCCACACGGCGGAGCTCCAGGAAGACCACATCGCGTAGCGACCGACGAAGAAACGAAGAAGGGGCCCTCACCAGGGCCCCTTCTCGTTACCGCTTACGGCTTACCGCTGACCGCCTACTCGCCGAGCAGGCTCCGCACCCGCTCCTGTCCCACCGCCAGCAGCAGCGTGGGCAGCCGTGGGCCGGTGTCGCGGCCGACCAGCAGCTGGTACAGCAGCGCGAAGAACGTCCGCTGGGCCGTCTTGATCTCCGGCGGCAGCTCCTTGGGCGTGGCGTCGGCGGAGAACCCGGCCTGCACCTTCGGCACGCCGTAGACGAGGTGCGTCAGGCCGTCCAGCGACCAGTTCGCCTCAAGTCCCTCCAGCAGCAGCCGCAGGGACTCCCGGGACGGCTCGTCGAGCGACTTCAGCAGCTCGGCGTCCGGCTCCTCGCGCACGATGGTCCGCTGGTCGGCGGGGACGTGCGTGTTGATCCAGGCCTCGGCCTTGTCGTACCGCGGACGGGCCTCGTCCAGGGACGTCAGCGGGTGCGTCGGGTCCAGCTCGCTCAGGATGCGCAGCGCCTGGTCCTCGTGCCCGGCGGTGATGTCGGCGACGGAGGCAAGGGTCCGGTACGGCAGCGGACGCGGCGTCCGCGGCAGCTCCCCGCCCGCCGTACGCACCGCACGCGAGTGCGCGGCGACGTCGGCCGGAAGCGCGGACCCGTCCGCGACCTTGGCGTCCAGCTTGTCCCACTCGTCGTAGAGCCGCTGGATCTCCTGGTCGAAGGCGATCTTGAAGGACTGGTTGGGACGACGGCGGGCGTACAGCCAGCGCAGGATCTGCGGTTCCATGATCTGGAGCGCGTCACCGGGCGTCGGGACCCCGCCCCGCGACGACGACATCTTCGCCATCCCGGAGATCCCCACGAACGCGTACATCGGCCCGATGGGCTGCTTGCCCCCGAAGATCCCGACGATCTGCCCGCCGACCTGGAAGCTCGACCCCGGGGACGAGTGGTCGACGCCGCTCGGCTCGAAGACGACCCCCTCGTACGCCCACCGCATCGGCCAGTCGACCTTCCAGACCAGCTTGCCGCGGTTGAACTCGTTGAGCCGCACGGTCTCGGCGAAGCCGCACTCGTTGCAGGTGTACGACAGCTCGGTGGTGTCGTCGTCGTACGAGGTGACCGTCGTCAGGTCCTTCTCGCAGTTGCCGCAGAACGGCTTGTACGGGAAGTACCCGGCCGACCCGGAGGACCCGTCGTCCTCACCGGCCGCGCCGGACCCCTCGGCGGCCTCCAGCTCGGCCTCGTCGAGCGGCTTCTGCTGCTGCTTGGCCGGGGCCTTCTTCGTCCGGTACTGGGCGAGGATGGCGTCGATGTCGGCGCGGTGCCTCATGGCGTGCAGGATCTGCTCGCGGTACACGCCCGCGGTGTACTGCGCGGTCTGGCTGATCCCGTCGAACTCCACGCCCAGCGCGGCGAGCGCCTCGACCATGGCGGCCTTGAAGTGCTCCGCCCAGTTCGGGTACGACGAGCCGGCGGGCGCCGGGACCGAGGTCAGCGGCTTGCCGATGTGCGCGGCCCAGGACTCGTCGACCCCGGCGATACCGGCCGGCACCTTGCGGTACCGGTCGTAGTCGTCCCAGGAGATCAGGTGCCGCACCTGGTGACCACGGCGGCGGATCTCGTCGGCGACCAGATGCGGGGTCATGACCTCACGCAGGTTCCCCAGGTGGATCGGCCCCGAGGGTGACAGCCCGGACGCTACGACGACCGGTTTGCCCGGGGCCCGACGCTCCGACTCCTCGATGACCTCATCCGCGAAACGGGAGACCCAGTCGGTGGTCTCGGTGCTCTGAGCCACGGGGCACGTCCTTCTTTCTCCTGAAGCAGCCGGTACGGTCTACGGCTGGCGTTGCCATTGTCCCAGCTCCATCGGCAAGCGCGAAAACGCCTTTTCGCGGACGCGCCCGAAGGCGGCGCAGCCGCCTCCAGGGGCGCGGGGAACTGCGCGACCAGCCCCCACCGGCCCGCAGCCGCGAAAACCCTTTTACCCCCCGTGGGATACTGACTCCGTCTAAGCAACCCCGAGGAGAACGGCTCCCACCCCATGGCCCCGGTCAAGCCCCTCAGCGCCTCCGTCGCACAGCAGCTCACGTCCGCCATCTCCGCCACCCTGCCGGAGACCACCGACGTCGACCCCCTGCTCCGACGCAGCGACCGGGCCGACTACCAGGCCAACGGCATCCTCGCCCTCGCCAAGAAGAACAAGGCGAACCCCCGCGACCTGGCCACGGACGTCGTCGCCCACATCACCACCGGCGACGTGATCAAGGACGTCGAGGTCTCCGGCCCCGGCTTCCTGAACATCACGATCTCCGACAAGGCGATCACCGAGACCCTCGCCGCCCGCGCCGCCGACGGCGACCGTCTCGGCGTCCCCCTCAAGGACAAGCCCGGCATCACGGTCATCGACTACGCCCAGCCGAACGTGGCCAAGGAGATGCACGTCGGCCACCTGCGCTCCGCGGTGATCGGCGACGCCCTGCGCGGCATGCTCGACTTCACCGGCGAGCAGACGATCGGCCGGCACCACATCGGCGACTGGGGCACCCAGTTCGGCATGCTCATCCAGTACCTGATCGAGAACCCGGACGAACTGTCCGCGGAGACCGACACGGACGGCGAGCAGGCCATGTCGAACCTGAACCGGGTCTACAAGGCCTCGCGCGCGGTCTTCGACTCCGACGAAGCCTTCAAGGAGCGGGCGCGGAAGCGGGTCGTGGCGCTCCAGTCGGGCGACAAGGAGACCCTCGACCTCTGGCAGCGGTTCGTGGACGAGTCGAAGGTCTACTTCTACTCCGTCTTCGAGAAGCTCGACATGGAGATCCGGGACGACGAGATCGTCGGCGAGTCGGCGTACAACGACGGCATGCCGGAGACCGCCCGCCTCCTGGAGGAGATGGGCGTAGCGGTCCGCTCCGAAGGAGCCCTCGTGGTCTTCTTCGACGAGATCCGCGGCAAGGACGACAAGCCGGTCCCGCTGATCGTGCAGAAGGCGGACGGCGGCTTCGGTTACGCGGCCTCCGACCTGACCGCGATCCGCAACCGCGTCGTCGACCTGCACGCGACCGCGCTGCTCTACGTCGTGGACGTCCGCCAGTCGCTGCACTTCAAGATGGTCTTCGAGGCGGCCCGCCGGGCAGGCTGGCTGACCGACGAGGTCACCGCGCACAACATGGCCTACGGCACGGTGCTGGGCGCGGACGGCAAGCCGTTCAAGACGCGTGAGGGCGAGACGGTACGGCTGGAGGACCTGCTGGACGAGGCGGTGCAGCGGGCCGCCGAGGTCGTCCGGGAGAAGGCGCTGGATCTCAGCGAGGCCGAGATCCAGGAGCGGGCCGCGCAGGTCGGCATCGGTGCCGTGAAGTACGCGGACCTGTCGACGTCGGCGAACCGGGACTACAAGTTCGACCTGGACCAGATGGTGTCGCTGAACGGCGACACGTCGGTGTACATCCAGTACGCGTACGCCCGTATCCAGTCGATCCTGCGCAAGGCGGAGGCCGTGGCCCCCGCCGCGCACCCGGAGCTCGAACTGCACGCGGCGGAGCGGTCGTTGGGCCTGCACCTGGACGCGTTCGGCGACACGGTCTTCGAGGCGGCGGCGGAGTACGCCCCGCACAAGCTGGCCGCGTACCTGTACCAGCTGGCGTCGCTGTACACGACGTTCTACGACAAGTGCCCGGTGCTGAAGGCGGACACGGAGGAGCAGAAGGAGAACCGCCTCTTCCTCTGCGACCTGACCGCCCGCACCCTCCACCAGGGCATGGCCCTCCTGGGCATCCGGACGCCCGAACGCCTCTGACCCGGCGCTAGTTGAGCAGGACCCCGGCAGGGTGGACGAACTCGCACCACACCACCTTGCCGGGGTCTCGCTGTCCCACCCCCCACTTGTCGGCGAGCGCGGCCACGAGAAAGAGCCCGCGCCCGCCCTCGTCGGCATGGTCCGGCACGCCCGGCTCACCGCCGCCGCTGTCGTGCACCTCGACCCGCAGGACGGCACCGTCGTACCGCACCCGTAGCAGGAACCCCCGCCCCGGCGGCGCCCCGTGCAGCAGGGCGTTGGTCGCGAGCTCGCTCACACACAGCGACACGTCCTCGCCCCGCTCCCAGTCGCCGAGCCCCCAGTAGATCAGGGCCCCCTGGACCAACCTCCTGGCAGCGGGCACGGATCGGCGGTCCCGGGCGTAGAACTGATCGCGCTGGTAGGGGAGTTGGCTTTCCTCGTTCACGGGACGAATGTCGCGCAGAGTCACTACCGTGGATCACTCGGTGAACTCGTACAGATTTTTTGTACGGGCTCCTACCCGGTGACGTACGTGGGCCCTGGGGGATTGAGACCAGCATGAGCGCGAAGAAGCCGCCGCGGCCGAAGAATCTGACCTCTATGAAGATGCTGGGCAAGCAACTCGGCGCGGCGCGCCGGGCAGCGGGCTACACGCAGAGTGCGCTGGGCACGCTCGTCGGGCTGGACGAGGAGACGATCGCGTCGATCGAACAGGGTCGGCGAGCCCTGAAGCCGGATCTGGCGGGCCTGTTGGACGAGATCCTGGAGACCAAGGGGATGCTGTCGGCGGGCGTGGCCAACCTCCCCGAGATCGACCAGTTCCCGATGTGGGCCGAGCTGTACATGGAGCATGAGCGGGAGGCGATCGCGCTGTCCTGGTACGACAACGCGGTGCTTCCTGGGCTGCTCCAGACGCGGGCCTACGCAGAAGCGGTGCTGCGAGAGCGAGTTCCGGTGTACGACGAGGACGAGATCGAGACCAAGACCGCAGGTCGCTTGGAACGCCAGGAGATCCTGAACCGCAAGAGCCCACCGACGCTGAGCTTCGTCGTCTGGGAACCGGCGCTGCACATGATGATCGGCGGCTCGGCGACACGCCTCGATCAGCTCCGGCATCTGCGGGCGGTGGCGGAACTCCCCTGCATGTCCTTGCAGTTCCTGCCTCTCGACAGTCCCTCCCACGCCGGGTTGAACGGCCCCTTCACCCTCCTCGAAACCCCCGACCACCAACACCTCGCCTATACCGAGTCGCAAGGCGGCAGCCAATGGGTTTCCGACGCAGATGAGGTGTCCAGGCTGGCACGCAAGTATGCGATGCTGCGGACACAGGCCCTGACCCCTCAGGACTCGAAGAGCCTGCTCGACCGCCTGCTAGGAGAGCAATGAGCACCGAAGCACTTCAGTGGTTCAAGTCGACCTACAGCGGAGATGAGGGCGGCCAGTGCCTTGAGGTCGCCTACGAGTGGTTCAAGTCGAGCTACAGCAGCAGCGAAGGCGGCGCCTGCCTCGAAGTCGCCACCACCCCCCACACCGTCCACATCCGCGACTCCAAGAACCCGGCAGAAGACGCCCCCACCCTCCACCTCACCCCCACCACCTGGGCCGCCTTCACCGCCTCCCTCCGCTAAAACAGCCCCGCGCCCAACCGCCGCAGCCCCTCCCCGATCCGCTCCGGCGTCTCCGTCACGAAGCAGAGCCGCAGCGTGGCCCGGTCCGGGGTGCCGGCGTAGAAGGGCGCACCCGGCACATAGGCGACGTCATGCCGTACGACCTCGGGCAACAGCGCCGTCGTGTCGTACGCCGAAGGCAACCGCACCCACAGGAACATCCCGCCCTCCGGCCGCTGCCAGCTCGCCCCCTCCGGCAGCACCTCGGAGAGCCCCGCGAGCATCGCGTCCCGCCGCTCGCCGTAGACGGCCGCGACCCGCGCCACGTGGGCGTCGAGGTCCCGGTCCGCCAAGTACCGTGCGGCGGCGAGCTGGTTGACGGTCGGGGTGTGCAGGTCGGCGGCCTGCTTGGCGACCACACAGGCGCGCCGCACCGCCGCGGGCGCCCGCAGCCAGCCGAGCCGCAGCCCCGGGGCCATGACCTTGGAGAAGGACCCGAGGAGGACGGTACGGTCCGCCGCTTCCGCCTGCGCGGCGATCCATGGCACCCGCTCCCCCTCGAACCGCAGCTCGCCGTACGGGTCGTCCTCGATGATCCACAGCCCGTGCCGGGCCGCGACGGCGGCGACCTCGGCCCGCCGCTCCGCGGGGACGGTACGGCCGGTGGGGTTCTGGAAGGTGGGGACGGTGTAGAGCAGCTTCGGCCGTTCCCGTACGACGAGTTCGGCGAGCGCCTCCGGGTCGGGGCCGTCGGCGTCCCCGGGCACCCCGAGGACCCGTGCCCCGGCGAAGCCGAACACCTGAAGTGCCGCCAGATAGCAGGGCTCTTCGACCAGGACGGTGTCGCCGGGTTCGACGAGCGCGGTCGCGAGCAGGGACAGGGCCTGCTGGGAGCCGGTGGTGATCAGGACGTCGTCGGCGGTCGTGGGCAGCCCGCGCACCGACATCCGCGCGGCGAGCGCGGCCCGTAGCGTCGGCTCGCCCTCGGTGGTGGAGTACTGGAGCGATTGCGCGGGCGCCTCTTCCAGTACGGCCCGGAAGGCCGCCGCGACGCCTTCGGCGTCGAAGAGTTCGGGCGCCGGGAGCCCGCCCGCGAAGTTGATGACCTCGGGCCGTGCGGTGACGGCGAGGATGTCCCGTACCGGAGAACCACCGATCGACCGGGCCCGCGCGGCGAGCGGGGGCACGGGGGCGGAGACGTCTGCGGGCGCGCTCGTAAGGGTCATGCGGAGCACCCTAGACAATTACCTGCCCTCTACAAGTAGCTTTCCACGATCCGGTCCCGCGTCCCGGAACGCCCGCCTGGGACGCCCCGAACGCGCAGGTCAGCGGCCGTCCCACCGCGCTCGCGTCCCGAATCCCCAGGCCGGCTCTGGCGCTCGCCGATCACCACCGCGCAGGCTGGACCCGCCGAACTCCCCACCTGAGAGGCCCGTGCCATGCCCAGGTCCGCACCCACCGCCCGCCCCGCCCGGCTGCTCGCCGCGCTGACGGTCGTAGTCGCCGTGTTCACGCTCACGGCGTGCGAGGACGGCGAGGGCCTGCGCGACGAGGGGCCGTCGTCCTCGACCTCCCTGTCCTACGACGACCCGTCACCCGCCTCCCACGCCTCCCCGCCGAGCGGGAACTCGTAGGCGGGCCGCCCGTTGTTGCCACTGGTCCGGAACGGCTTGCCCGCGTCGTCGATCCGCAGCGTGCCGCTGCGCGAACCGCTGGCCCAGTCCAGCTCCAGGTACCAGCTCACGTCGTACGCGGAGGCGTCGGCCCGGATGTAGTAGACCTCGGGGTCCGACTCGCTCACCTTGAACGGGAAGTCCCGGTGCCCCGCCTCGGGCACGACCGCGGGCCGCGTCGCGTCGAGGGCGACGGTGAAGGACCGGGTCGGCACATTGCCGCCGCAGCCGACACCCGGATACCCCATGGCGTAGTCGTTCCAGGCGACCGGCGACCGCTTGCCGGCCATGTGCACGGTCAGATCCTTGACGACCACCGTCTCCTCGCCGGTGCCCTGCACGGTGAGCGTCACGTACTGCTCCCCGGACGACACCGCCCCCGTCGCCGCCACCCACGCCGCCGCGTCCTGCTCGAGCGGCGGCGGGGGCACCTGGCTCGGCGGCTTGTCGATGAGATAGCGCTGGGAGCAGGGGCTCTCCCAGGAGTACGGGGCGGCGGACACGGTCAGCGGAACAGCGGCGGAGGCGCCGGAGTCGGCCGACGGACTGGCGCTCACCTCCCTGCCGGCCTCCTTCCCCTTCGCGGTGGCCGTGGGTGAGGCGGACGGCGAGCTCTTCGACGGCGAGGGTGACGCTGCCGTGCTCTCCCCCGCCCGGTCGTCATCCCCGGCCACGGACACGGACCCGGCGGGCCGCTCACCCCGGTCGCCGTCCCCGCCCGAGGGCAGCCCCAGGGCGAGCCCGACGGCACCGAGCACACCGGCCACGGCGATGGCGGCGACGAGAGCGGTACGACGACGACTGCGCCGGGGCGCCTCGACCGCGGGGGCATCCCTGACCTCGGCAGCCTCCGCAGGAGCCGCAGCCTCCGCAGGAGCCGCAGCCTCCGCAGGAGCCGTAGGAGCCGTAGGAGCCGCAGGCAGCACAGCCGCCCCCTTCTTCCCCCGCCCCGCATCCGCCAGCACCCACCGCCGATGCAGCTCGACGAGCTCCTCCGGCGTGGCCTTGCACAGCCGCGCGAGCCGCTCGACGGGCGCGTAGTCCGCCGGTACGGCATCGCCGTTGCAGTAGCGGTGCAGCGTCGACGTACTCATGTGAAGCCGCTTGGCGAGCACCCCGTAACTGAGCCCGGAGCGGTCCTTCAACTCCCGCAGAAACTCGGCGAACGCATCCGCGCCGGAGCCGTCGGTCACCGTTCTCCACCCCCATGTCGTCCCGTTCCGGCGTTCCAGGAACGGGGTGTTCTAGCAGGTCAAAGCACCTGTGGGCGTTCCAGCGTCCCGTATGGTCCGGCGGCGCTGGCGGCCGGGACGAGGCACCCCACAAGCTCTGATCATCCCAACCAGCGCTTCCGAAAGGGAACTTGCCATGCGTACCGTTCGCCACCACCTGCTCGCCGCCGCCGGCCTCACGCTCGCCACCCTCGCACTGACCGCGTGCAATGACGGAACGGGCACGACGGACGAGGGAGCGGCAAAGCCGACCGCATCCGCGACGGCATCGACCACGGACAAGCCTGCGGCCGAGAAGCCGAAGACCGAGAAGCCGGCCGCCACCCCCGCGAGCGACAACACCACGAAGCCCTCGACGGCCCCCTCCTCCGCGAAGGACTCCGCGAAGGACTCCGCGAAGGAGGACAACCCCACCGCCTACGCCTTCTGCAACGGCTCCAACACCACGACCACCGCCCAGCCGGTCTCCCGCCCCCTCAACCACATGCTCCTGACGGTCAAGAACACCGGCTCGAAGCCCTGCAACCTCACCTACTACCCGGTGCTGCGCTTCGACGGGATGCAGTGGGCGCCCCGCCCGGTCGAGGCCTCGCACCCGCAGGCGGTCGTCACCCTGAACCCCGGTGAGTCCGGTTACGCGGGCGTGCTGCTGTCGGCCGCCGACGGCAGCGGTGACGGCGGTACGACGGGCCGGAAGCTGACGGTGATGTTCCAGGCGGGCACCCCGAACAGCGACGGGGGAGCGTCGGCGATCCCGGCGCTCCCCGCGAAGGGCGTGTACTACGACAGCACCCTGACGCCGACGTACTGGCAGACGACGGCGGACGACGCCCTGTCCTACTGACGGCCGTCGCTGATCATCTGGGCCGCCTCGACGGCCCAGTAGGTGAGGATGTTCCGGGCCCCGGCCCGCTTGATGCCGGTCAGGGTCTCCAGGATCGCCCGCTCCCGGTCGATCCACCCCTTCTCCGCCGCGGCCTCGACCATCGAGTACTCGCCGGAGATCTGGTAGGCGGCGACGGGAAGGTCCACGGCGTCGGCGACCCGGGCCAGGATGTCGAGGTAGGGCCCGGCCGGCTTGACCATCACCATGTCGGCCCCCTCCTCCAGATCGAGGGCCAGCTCCCGCAGCGCGTCCCCGACGTTGGCGGAGTCCTGCTGGTAGGTCTTGCGGTCACCCTTGAGCGAGGAGCCGACGGCCTCGCGGAACGGCCCGTAGAACGCGGACGCGTACTTGACGGTGTAGGCGAGGATGGCGACATCCTCCCGGCCGATCTGGTCGAGGGCGTCGCGGATGACCCCGATCTGCCCGTCCATCATGCCGCTGGGCCCGACGACATGGGCGCCGGCGTCGGCCTGCACCTGGGCCATCTCGGCGTAGCGCTCCAGGGTGGCGTCGTTGTCGACGCGCCCTTCGCTGTCGAGGACGCCGCAGTGCCCGTGATCGGTCGTCTCGTCGAGGCAGACGTCGGACATCACCAGCAGGTCGTCGCCGACCTCGGCCCGGACGTCCCGAAGGGCGACCTGCAGGATCCCGTCGGGATCGGTCCCCGCGGTCCCCACGGCGTCCTTCTTGCTCTCCTCGGGCACCCCGAAGAGCATGATCCCGGAGACCCCGGCGGCGACGGCCTCGGCAGCGGCCTTCTTGAGGCTGTCCCGAGTGTGCTGCACCACGCCCGGCATGGCGGCGATCGGCACCGGCTCGCTCACGCCCTCCCGCACGAAGGCGGGAAGGATGAAGTCGGCGGGGTGCAGCCGAGTCTCGGCGACCATCCGCCGCATCACGGGCGAGGTCCGCAACCGCCGCGGCCGGCTGCCAGGAAACGATCCGTACTTCGACATACCTCTAAGCTACGCCCGGCCGCACCCTGCCTTTACCGACGCCTCGTCGGGCACCGGCGTCTCACGAGGAGGAGTGCCGCCAGGCCAGGACGGTCGGCTTGGCGCCCCTGGACTGGGCGAACTGGTACGGGTCGTAGACGACGTACAGCGTGCTGCCGAAGCCCCTCGGCACCCCGAGCCCGACGGCGTCGGCGGCGAACACGGTCGCCTTCGTGGGCCGGCGGACGTCGTTGAGGGCATAGCCGCTGCCCGACCAGGTCGCCAGGCGGTCCTTGGTGACCCGGTCAACGGTGTAGAAGCCGTTGATCGCCTTGCCGACCTTGACCGGAGCCGTCTTGGCGCCGATCGTCGACGGACGGCGAAGCCGCCGCTGCCGGTGAACGTCGCCACCTTCACGGCGGTCGTCGGGTACTGCCCGAGGCCCAGGCGGTAGGTGGTACGGATGCTCGTCGCGCCGCCCGCGGTGAGGGCGGCCGACACGGGCGCCACCCTCACCGGAACGGTCACATCACGTCGTACGCCGCCGCCGCGCCCCCGGCCGCCGCTCGCTCGGCCGCGTCACCGGATCCCCGGCCTCGACCGCCGCCGCCCGCCGCTTCAGCCCGAAGTCGGCCAGCGCCTCCGCGAGCTTGTGCACGGACGGCTCCGGAGCCATCACGTCCACCCGCAGCCCGTGCTCCTCGGCCGTCTTCGCCGTCGCCGGCCCGATACACGCGATCACGGTCACGTTGTGCGGCTTGCCGGCGATCCCCACCAGGTTCCGCACGGTCGACGACGACGTGAAGAGAACGGCGTCGAAGCCACCGCCCTTGATCGCCTCCCGCGTCTCCGCCGGCGGCGGCGAGGCGCGCACGGTCCGGTAGGCGGTGACGTCGTCGACCTCCCACCCGAGCTCGATGAGCCCGGCCACCAGGGTCTCGGTGGCGATGTCGGCACGGGGGAGGAACACCCGGTCGATCGGGTCGAAGACCGGGTCGTACGGCGGCCAGTCCTCAAGGAGGCCCGCCGCGGACTGCTCACCGCTCGGCACCAGATCAGGCTTCACACCGAAGGCGATGAGCGCCTTCGCGGTCTGCTCGCCCACCGCGGCCACCTTGATGCCCGCGAAGGCCCGGGCGTCGAGCCCGTACTCCTCGAACTTCTCGCGTACGGCCTTGACCGCGTTGACGGAGGTGAAGGCGATCCACTCGTAGCGGCCGGTCACCAGGCCCTTCACGGCCCGCTCCATCTGCTGGGGCGTGCGCGGCGGCTCGACGGCGATCGTCGGCACCTCGTGCGGCACGGCGCCGTAGGAGCGCAGCTGGTCGGAGAGCGAGGCCGCCTGCTCCTTCGTACGCGGCACGAGGACCCGCCACCCGAACAGGGGCTTGTTCTCGAACCACGACAGCTGGTCGCGCTGGGCGGCGGCGGAACGCTCACCGACCACGGCTATCACCGGCCTGCCGCCCTCCGGCGAGGGCAGCACCTTGGCCTGCTTGAACGTCTGGGCGATGGTGCCCAGGGTCGCCGTCCAGGTGCGCTGGCGCGTGGTCGTACCGGCGACCGTGACCGTCATCGGGGTGTCCGGCTTGCGGCCCGCGGCCACCAGCTCGCCGGCCGCCGCCGCGACCGAGTCGAGGGTCGTCGACACGACGACCGTGCCGTCCGAGGCCCCCACCTCCGTCCAGCACCGGTCGGAGGCGGTCCGGGCGTCCACGAACCGCACGTCCGCGCCCTCGGCGTCGCGCAGCGGCACACCGGCGTAGGCGGGCACGCCGACCGCGGCCGCGACACCGGGAACCACCTCGAAAGGCACCCCGGCGCGGGCGCACGCCAGCATCTCCTCGGCGGCGTACGCGTCGAGCCCGGGGTCCCCGGACACCGCACGCACGACCCGCCTGCCGCCCCGCGCGGCCTCCATGACAAGATGTGCGGCATCCCGCACGGCGGGGACACCCGCGGTTGCTGACGAGCCGTCAACAACCGTCAGCTGAGGCGCGCCTGTGCCCGGGGCCGGGTCCGACGAGGACCCTGGTTCGGTGTTCACGACGGCGACGCCCGAACGGGCGTGGACGCGTACGACGTCGAGCACCTCGTGCTCGGCGACGAGGACGTCCGCGCTCGCCAGCGCCTCCACGGCGCGCAGAGTCAGTAGTCCCGGATCCCCGGGTCCGGCACCCAGGAAGGTGACGTGCCCGTGCTCAGGACCGGCGGCAGGAAGGGCGGTGGGGCTCACTGTGCTCGCTCCCCCATCAGACCGGCCGCGCCCTGGGCAAGCATCTCGGCGGCGAGTTCACGGCCGAGCGCCATTGCCTGGTCGTATGTCTCGGGCACGGGACCGGTGGTGGACAGCTGCACCGTACGGGAGCCGTCGGTGGTACCGACTATCCCCCGCAGGCGCATTTCCTTGACAACGTGCCCGTCGGCCAGCAGGTCGGCCAGCGCGCCCACAGGGGCGCTGCAACCGGCCTCCAGGGCGGCGAGCAGCGACCGCTCGGCAGTCACGGCGACCCGCGTGAACGGGTCGTCGAGCTCACCGAGCGCGGCGATCAGGTCCGCGTGGTCCGCGGCGCATTCGATCGCCAGTGCTCCCTGGCCGGGAGCGGGCAAAACCGTGTCGACCGACAGGAAGTCGGTCACCTCTTCGATGCGCCCGATGCGGTTCAGGCCGGCCGCGGCCAGCACCACCGCGTCCAGCTCACCGTCGTGGACGTATCGGATGCGCGTGTCCACGTTCCCGCGGATCGCGACGGTCTCGATGTCGAGGCCGTGGGCCCGCGCATACGCGTTCAGCTGGGCCATGCGCCGCGGCGAGCCGGTACCGATCCGGGCCCCGCGGGGCAGGTCGGTGAACTTCAGCGCGTCCCGGGCGACGATGACGTCCCGCGGGTCCTCGCGCTGCGGGATCGCGGCGAGCGCGAGCTCCTCGGGCTGGCCGGTCGGCAGGTCCTTGAGGGAGTGGACGGCGAAGTCCACCTCACCCTTGAGCAGCGCCTCCCGCAGCGCGGTGACGAACACACCCGTGCCACCGATCTGCGCGAGCTGCTCCCTGCTCACATCCCCATACGTGGTGATCTCGACGAGCTCGACGGGCCGCCCGGTCACCTGGCTCACGGCGTCCGCCACCTGCCCGGACTGGGCCATGGCGAGCTTGCTCCGCCTGGTCCCGAGCCGTAGCGCCTTCTCACTCATGCCGGCCCTCGGTCTTCCTCATCGGTGTTGCTGTGCTCGGCGCGGGACACGGCGGCGACCGTCTCCTGGTCGAGGTCGAACAGAGTCCGCAGCGCGTCCGCGTACCCGGCACCGCCGGGCTCGGCCGCGAGCTGCTTGACCCGTACGGTCGGAGCGTGCAGCAGCTTGTCCACCACGCGCTTCACGGTCTGCGTGATCTCACCGCGCTGCTTGTCGTCGAGCCCCGGGAGGCGTCCCTCCAGCCGGGCCATCTCCATCGCCACGACCTCGGCGGCCATGGTGCGCAGCGCGACGACGGTGGGCGTGATGTGCGCGGCCCGCAGCGCGGCCCCGAACGCAGCCACCTCGTCGGCGACGATCCGCCGCACCTGGTCCACGTCGGCGGCCATGGGCGCGTCGGCGGAAGCCTCCGCCAACGACTCGATGTCGACGAGCCGCACCCCGGCGATCCGGTGCGCGGCGGCGTCGATGTCACGGGGCATGGCGAGGTCGAGCAGGAAGAGCACGGGCTCCGGCCCCGCGGCGAGGGGCTCGGGCCGGCGCCGCTCGGGAATCCGCCCCCCGGCGGCCGCGGCGGCGGCGAGCGCGGCGATGGCCTCCGCCTCGTCGACGACGGACCCGGTGCCCTGCGGCCGCGGCGCGTTGTCGACCCAGGCGGCATGCTGCTCAAGCTCGGCGGCGGCCATCCCGGCGACAGCGGCTTCCCCGAGCACGGAGAAACCGGGGGTGTTCAGTTCCAGGGGACAACTGTCGTCCTCAGCGGAACCTGCGGGCAGTCGTGCCGCTTGGGCGGCACGGGTGGGCGCAGGCGGCACCCCGACAGCGCCGGGCCGCGCGACCCCCTCGGCCTCAGCCCCTGCCACGGGCACCCGCCCACGAACAGCACCCGAAACGGCCTCACCAGTGAGCACCAGCCCGGTCGCGCCCGTACAAGACACCACAACATCGGCACGTGTCAGCTCGCCCGACACCGCGTCCATCGGTACCGCCCGAGCCACCACGTCCCCGTCACCGGAGTCGGAGGAAGCCCCGTCATTGAGAATCTCGGCCAGCCGATCGGCCCGCTCCGCGGTCCGGTTGGCGATGACCACCTCCGCCACCCCGGCCCGCACCAGCGTCGCCGCGGCCAGCGAGGACATCGACCCGGCCCCGATGACCAGCGCCTTCTTCCCGTGCGCCCACTCCGCGACCTCACCGCCGGAGGCACCCGCGGCGAGCTGCTCAAGGCCGAAGGTCACCAGCGACTGCCCCGCCCGGTCGATCCCGGTCTCGGAGTGCGCCCGCTTGCCGACCCGGAGGGCCTGCTGGAAAAGATCGTTGAGCAGCCGCCCGGCGGTGTGCAGATCCTGCGCCTTGGCCAGCGAGTCCTTGATCTGCCCGAGGATCTGCCCTTCCCCCACGACCATGGAGTCGAGCCCGCACGCCACCGAGAACAGATGGTGAACGGCCCGGTCCTCGTAGTGCACGTAGAGATAGGGAGTGAGCTCCTCAAGGCCCACCCCGCTGTGCTGGGCGAGCAGCGTGGACAGCTCGGCGACACCGGCGTGGAACTTGTCGACGTCGGCGTACAGCTCGATGCGGTTGCAGGTCGCGAGCACCGCGGCCTCGGCGGCCGGCTCCGCGGCGACCGTGTCCTGGAGCAGCTTGATCTGGGCGTCGGCGTTCAGCGCCACCCGCTCCAGCACGCTGACCGGGGCGCTGCGATGGCTCAGCCCTACGACGAGGAGACTCATGCCGGCATCACGGCGGGTACGTCCCCGTCAGGCCCCTGGTCGGCGGACTCGCTGCGCGCGGCGACGGCCGGAGCGCCCCCGTCGGTCCCGGCGGCGGCCTCCTCACCGGCCTTGCGCTGCTCGTGGAAGGCGAGGATCTGGAGTTCGATCGACAGATCCACCTTGCGCACGTCTACCCCGTCCGGAACGGACAGCACGGTCGGCGCGAAGTTCAGGATGGAGGTGACACCGGCGGCGACGAGCCGGTCGCAGACCTGCTGGGCGACGCCCGGCGGGGTGGTGATCACGCCGATGGAGACGCCGTTGTCGGAGATGATCTTCTCCAGGCCGTCGCTGTGCTGCACGGCGATCCCGGCGACCTGCCGTCCGGTCATGGCCGGGTCGGCGTCGATGAGGGCGGCGACCCGGAACCCCCTGGACGCGAACCCGCCGTAGTTGGCGAGGGCGGCGCCCAGATTTCCGATACCGACGATCACAACCGGCCAGTCCTGGGTGAGCCCGAGCTCACGCGAGATCTGGTAGACGAGATACTCGACGTCGTACCCGACACCACGCGTTCCGTAAGAACCCAGGTAAGAGAAATCCTTGCGCAGCTTCGCGGAGTTGACCCCCGCCGCGGCCGCGAGCTCCTCGGAGGAGACCGTGGGCACCGAGCGCTCCGACAGTGCGGTCAGCGCGCGGAGGTACAGCGGAAGCCGGGCGACGGTGGCCTCGGGAATCCCTCGGCTACGGGTCGCCGGTCGGTGAGTTCGGCCAGTTGCCACGGTGCTCCTGCGGGTAGAGCGGGGCTGCAGGCGGTCACACGTACCTAGACCGCCCCGTCGAATGCAGGCTATGTCTTTGTGAACGCGTGCACAAAGATGGTGTCCGATTTGCCCGGCCAACGTGACCGGGGTCACGCACTGCAGTCTCGGGGGCAAAACAGGTCACTCTCCTCACGAATCCCACCCCCAAGGCCAAGCCGCCAACGATCCTAAGCGAGTTTGCGGATCGTTTGGACTACTCGGTCAGTGCCCTGCGCAGCCGATCTTCGTTCACCCGCCAGAACGTGTGCTGTTCACCGTCGACGAGTACGACGGGAATCTGCTCCCAGTACTCGTCGTGCAGCGTCTGATCTGTGGAGATGTCCTTCTGCTCCCACGGCACACCGAGCTCGCCGCACACCTTCTCCACCACGAGCTGTGCGTCATCACACAGATGGCAGCCCGGCTTGCGGATGAGAGTGACCAGCCTGTCCTGGGGCGCCGGCGGCTTCCGGCGGAAGAGGGGACTCATACGAGCCATTGTCCCGCTCCCCTCGACTCGCCCGCGAGCAGTCCTTTAACGATGGAGTCGCGGAGAGTTCACACCCTCCAAACCTCTCGACTCCGGAACCAACGAACAGACTGGCTATGCTCACGCCATGGCCGCTCTCGGATGGCTCACTCCCCGTAGGCGCTCCGCCACGGCGCGGAGCGTGTTGGCAGGCGAGGCCTCGGCGGAGGCCGCGCGCAAGTCGTCACAGGAGGTCGAGGAGACCTCAACACCGGAACCGGAGTTCCCGGTGTCCGGCGACGACAAGGCCGCCGCCTTCTTCGACCTCGACAACACGGTGATGCAGGGCGCCTCGCTCTTCCACTTCGGCCGGGGCCTGTACAAGCGGAAGTTCTTCGAGACCCGCGACCTCGCCAAGTTCGCCTGGCAGCAGGCCTGGTTCAGGCTGGCCGGCTTCGAGGACCCCGAACACATGCAGGAGGCCCGCGACTCGGCCCTCTCCATCGTCCAGGGCCACCGCGTCTCCGAGCTGATGTCCATCGGCGAGGAGATCTACGACGAGTACATGGCCGAGCGCATCTGGCCGGGCACCCGCGCCCTCGCCCAGGCCCACCTGGACGCGGGCCAGAAGGTGTGGCTCGTCACCGCGGCCCCCGTGGAGATCGCCCAGGTGATCGCCCGCCGCCTCGGCCTGACCGGCGCGCTCGGCACGGTCGCGGAGTCGGTGGACGGCGTCTACACCGGCAAGCTCGTCGGCGAACCCCTGCACGGCCCCGCGAAGGCGGAGGCGGTACGCGCGTTGGCCGCCGCGGAGGGCCTGGACCTCTCCCGCTGCGCCGCCTACAGCGACAGCCACAACGACATCCCCATGCTCTCCCTGGTCGGCCACCCCTACGCGATCAACCCGGACACCAAGCTGCGCAAGCACGCCCGCCAACTCGACTGGCGTTTGCGCGATTACCGCACCGGAAGGAAGGCCGCGAAGGTGGGCATTCCGGCGGCGGCGGGAGTAGGGGCGGTAGCTGGAGGCACTGCAGCCGCGATCGCGTTGCATCGCCGCCGCCGGTAAGAGGCCTTTGCCTTTTTGTCTTCAGGGGCGCGGGGAACTGCGCGACCAGCCCCCACGCGCCCGCACTCAAAACACAACCAATACCCCCCACCCCCCTCACCCAGTCCTCTTGTCGGCACACGGCCACAACACGCCCCGCTCCTGACCGAAACTCGATCCAAATCGATCAACAACCGGTCACCCTGCGGCACTTGAGAGGGCACCAATCGGTTACAGAAGCGACGTAATCGATGAATAGAGCAACTGGGTGTAGCAGTGCCTGCACGAAGCGTTATTCTCCTCAGACGCAATCCGGTACCCCTCCGTCGCTACGACGGGTGAACGGTCCCGCACTGCACGTGATGGAAGCTCTGCCTCTGGGAGTCCCGTGTACTCACACGTCGGGGTTGACGCCTCGGGCCTGGCTACGCTGCGCGCGACGGTCAACAACCTCATGCGCTTCGTCCCCACCGCGTACGCCGTCCCCGCCCTTGCCGTAGCCACCGCACCAACCGGCCCGTGCTACGCACTGGCCGAGAGCAGCGCGGCCGTCGGCAGAAGGGGACGCTCGGCCGGCGCCGCCACCACCGCCCGCCGTCCCGCGGCGGACAGCGACAGCGCCCGGATGATGGATCTCGTGGAGCGCGCCCAAGCGGGCGAGGCCGACGCGTTCGGACGGCTCTACGACCAGTACAGCGACACCGTCTACCGGTACATCTACTACCGCGTCGGCGGAAAGGCGACCGCCGAGGACCTCACCAGCGAGACGTTCCTGCGGGCGCTCAGAAGGATCGGCACCTTCACCTGGCAGGGCCGCGACTTCGGCGCCTGGCTGGTGACCATCGCCCGCAACCTCGTCGCTGACCACTTCAAGTCGAGCCGCTTCCGCCTGGAGGTGACCACCGGCGAGATGCTCGACGCCAACGAGGTGGAGCGCTCCCCGGAGGACTCTGTCCTGGAGTCCCTCTCCAACGCCGCGCTCCTGGACGCGGTCCGCCGCCTCAACCCGCAGCAGCAGGAGTGCGTGACGCTCCGCTTCCTCCAGGGCCTGTCCGTCGCCGAGACCGCGCGCGTGATGGGCAAGAACGAGGGCGCGATCAAGACCCTCCAGTACCGGGCCGTCCGCACCCTCGCCCGGCTTCTGCCGGAAGACGCCCGCTGACACCGGGCACTCTGAGCGACTCTCAACTCACGGTCGGTTAAAGTCCGTTGACTTCGCGATCCGATCATCCGCAGTCCGTAACCCAAGTGCCGCGCCGCTCGTTGTGCGGGATGCAGGCTCCCTGTGGTCACTCCCTGGCCGACATCGATCACTCGATCGTGTGCATGTGGTCAGGGCGTGCAACCCTCAGGACCCCCTGGGGAGTCGACCGTCATGACGAGAGGAGGTGCCGCCAGTGATCGCGAACGTATCGGCGCACCGGCGGGCGAACGCCTTCGCCCAGGCCCTGGAGGACCAGTCCGACCGGGGCACGGCGGCCCAAGAGGCCGAAGGACCGGCGCCCGATGCGGCCGCCGTCGAACAGACCGAGCAGGGCCGCATGCTGGCCCTCGCGGAATGTCTCGGCGAGCTGCCGAGGCCGACGCTGGATCCCGAGGTCAAGGTCGTCCAGCGGGCCCAGCTGGTGGCAGCGTTCGAGGCCATGCTCCAAGAGGGCACCGTCGGAGGCGAGGCAGGCGAGCGTTCGGTGCCCGAGCAGCGCTCGCATCGTGCGCGGGGCGCCCACCGGGCGACCGGACTGGGCAAACTGCGACCGCGTTCCCGGCTCACCAAGGGACTCGCCGCCGGCGGGCTCAGCGTCGGGGTCGCCGCGGGAGCCTTCGGCGGAGTCGCAGCGGCCAGCTCGGACGCCCTCCCGGGCGACTCGCTCTACGGCCTCAAGCGCGGCATCGAGGACTTCAAGCTCAACTACCTGTCCGACGGGGACGACGAGCGCGGCGTGGCCTACCTCGACCAGGCCTCCACCCGGCTCAACGAGGCCCGCCGGCTGATGGACCGCGACCGCGGCGGCCAGTTGGACCACGAGTCGCTGGGCGAGATCCGCCGCGCCCTGTCCGGCATGCAGCACGACGCGACCGAAGGCCACCGCCTGCTGCACGAGGCGTATGAACGCGACCCGGACTCCCTCGGCCCCATCCAGGCCCTCTCCTCCTTCTCGCGCTCGCACCGCGAGGTCTGGGGCGCGCTCCGCGACCGCCTCCCCGTCCAGCTGGGCGATGTCAGTCAGCAGGTGTCGTCGGTGTTCGACGCCATAGACGAAGAGGTCGCCCCGCTCCAGTCCCTGCTCCCCCAGCCCCCGGCCCAGGACGGCGGCGCGAGCAGCAGGCAGGGCGGTTCCGGTACGGCGTCCAAGGGCACCTCCGGCTCCGACCGCTCCGCCGCCCCGAGCAAGGGCAACGGCACCTCGGACAGCTCGGGCACCGACTCCGGCAGCCCCAGCCACTCCGCCTCCTCCGGCAGCGACGACGGCCTGCTCGGCGGCAACACCGGCGGCCTCCTGGACCCCCCGGAGACCGGCACCGGCACCTCCACGCCGACGACCACCCCGTCCACCGAACCGGACGTCACCCTCCCGCCCCTCCTCCCGGGCCTCCTGCCCGGCCTGGGCATCAACGGAGAAGACGCCAGCTAGAAACGGCGGTACGACGATGGGGGCGCCCTCCTTGGGAAGGGCGCCCCCATCGTCGTACCGCCAACTACTGGGCCACTGCTAGAAGAACACCGACCGGCGCTGCACCAGCAGCTTGTAGAGCGTGTGCTGGATCTGTTCGCGTACCTGGTCCGTGAGGTTGAACATCAGCATCGGGTCCTCCGCCGCCTCCGGCGGATAGCCGTCCGTGTGGATCGGCTCGCCGAACTGGATCGTCCACTTCGTCGGCAGCGGGATCGCGCCGAGCGGGCCGAGCCAGGGGAAGGTCGGCGTCAGCGGGAAGTACGGGAAGCCGAGGAGGCGCGCCAGGGTCTTGGCGTTGCCGATCATCGGGTAGATCTCCTCCGCGCCCACGATCGAGCACGGGATGATCGGGGCGCCCTGGCGCAGGGCCGTCGAGACGAAACCGCCGCGGCCGAAGCGCTGGAGCTTGTAGCGCTCGCTGAACGGCTTGCCGATGCCCTTGAAGCCCTCCGGCATCACCCCGACCAACTCGCCCTGGCCGAGGAGCCGTTCCGCGTCCTCCGCGCAGGCCAGCGTGTGACCGAGCTTGCGGGCCAGCTCGTTGACCACCGGCAGCATGAAGACCAGGTCCGCGGCGAGGAGGCGCAGATGCCGGCCCGCCGGGTGGTTGTCGTGGACCGCGACCTGCATCATCAGGCCGTCCAGCGGCAGCGTCCCGGAGTGGTTGGCGACGATCAGCGCACCGCCGTCCGCCGGGATGTTCTCGACGCCCTTCACCTCGACCCGGAAGTACTTCTCGTACACCGGCCGCAGCAGGGACATCAGGACCTGGTCGGTGAGCTCCTCGTCGTAGCCGAAGTCGTCGACGTCGTAGTCCCCGGTGAGCCGGCGGCGCAGGAACGACAGCCCGCCGGCGATACGCCGCTCGATTCCACCCTCGTCCTGCGGCCCGGCCGGCGGCTGTTCCTCACGCGTCACAGGGACATCATCCTGCGCCGACGCCATGCCGGGCAGGGGTTGAACCTCACGGACCTCACGGACCAGCGACGATTCCTTGCGTCGGCTCCCCGCGCCGCGGCGCCGCGACGGCCGCTGCACGGCAGCCCCGCGGGACCTGTCGTCGTCGAACGGAATGACCTTGGCGTCCGCCATCGTTGATGCGCTCCTCAGTTGGCGCTCTGCGTCGGGGGGTGGCTCGGGAGGTGGCCGCCGCCCAGGGCGGGCAGCGCGGCGATCCGGTCGACGGCCCCCGCGAGGGCCTCCGGCGGCAGCAGCCCGGGGCCGCGGACCCGCGCGAAGTCCGCGAAGGTCTCCGCCGTCGTGTACTTCGGCTGGAAGCCCAGCGTCTCCCGCATCTGGTCCGTCGACACGACCCGGCCATGGGTGAGCAGCCGGATCTGTTCGGGCGAGAAGTCCGTCATGCCCAGCGTACGGACCAGCGAGCCCGCCCAGGTGACGGCGGGCAGCAGCAGCGGCACGGTCGGCCGCCCCAGCCGCCGCGAGCACTGGGAGAGCAGCAGCACCCCGTCGCCGGCGATGTTGAAGGTGCCGCTGTTGAGCGTGCCCCGCTCCGGTTCGTGGGAGGCGATCCGCAGCACCTCGATCACGTCGTCCTCATGGACGAACTGCAGCCGCGGGTCGTACCCGAACACGGTCGGCAGCACCGGCAGCGAGAAGTACGAGGCGAGCGGGGTGTCCGCGCTCGGCCCGAGGATGTTCGCGAACCGCAGCACGCACACGGCGACATCGGGCCGCCGCCGCGCGAAGCCGCGCACATACCCCTCGACTTCGACGGCGTCCTTGGCGAACCCGCCGCTGGGCAGGGACTTGGGCGGGGTGGTCTCGGTGAAGACGGCCGGATCGCGGGGCGCCGAGCCGTACACGTTGGTACTGGACTTCACCACCAGCCGCTTGACCGTCGGCGACTTCTGACAGGCCCCGAGCAGCTGCATGGTGCCGATGACGTTGGTCTCCTTGACCGTGGTCCGGCTGCCACTGCCGAGTGCCATCGCCGTCACGTCCAGGTGTACGACTGTGTCGGCGGCCGTCTCGGCCAGCACCCTCGCTATGGTCGGCTGCCGGATGTCGGCCTGGATGAAGTCGGCACCGCCCAGATGGTGCTCGGGCGGCACGGCGTCCACGGCGATCACCCGGTCGACCCGCGGGTCCCGCTGGATGCGCCGGACGAACCGACCGCCCAGTTGACGGGCCACTCCGGTCACGAGCACGACCTTGCCCAAGATCAGCGCCTTCCTTCCAGCACTCGTCCCCCTGCACACCATGTCGCGTTCCCCGTGTGCGGCCAACCTAGCGGGTCGATGTTGCGCTGTGATGACCACCCAATGCACGAAGTGACGACATCCACAGTCGTACGACCAGACCAGGCCATGTGAAGCGGGGCGTCTGACCGTGGACCTGCGCGTGGATATGCGTGTGGCCCCCCACCGGGTGTGGTGGGGGGCCACATCACGCTACCTGCGCGGCGCCGTACTACTTCTTGTTACGACGCTGAACGCGCGTGCGCTTGAGCAGCTTGCGGTGCTTCTTCTTCGCCATCCGCTTGCGCCGCTTCTTGATAACAGAGCCCACGACTACCCTCGCTCACTTCTCATCCACTCGGCGTTTGGGCGCCATGGGCCCACACGACCTACGAGGGGCTAGCCTACCCGCCCGAGCGCTGAGGTCGTAATCGAGGAGGAGAGGGGGGTCCGGAACATGCCCTGAGGGATCCCCCCGCCCCCACAGTCATCAGGCGGTTTCCACCCCCACATAGCTCTCGCGGAGGTACTCGTGAACCGCTTGCTCGGGGACGCGGAAGGACCGCCCCACCCGGATCGCGGGCAGATGACCGCTGTGCACCAACCGGTACACGGTCATCTTCGACACTCGCATCACCGAGGCGACTTCCGCCACGGTAAGGAACTGAACCTCGTTCAGAGGCCTCTCGCCAGCTGCAGCCATGACACACCTGAACCTTCCGCACTCGACGGCCACCGGCTTCCCCTTCCGGTGACTCTTCGTCGTTGCGTGCTCACTCCCCAATGTAGGGGCGGGTGATGCGAGTGGGGAAGAGGTGCACCCATCGGCGGCCTACTGTGACAGACACGCTCGATTGAGTACGTAGCGGGTAAGCGGCAGGTAGTAATCAGACCGCACAGCGTCATCAAGTGGAACGACTACGGACACGACCCCTTCGGCCTCCCCCACGAACAACGCGGGATCATCCGTGTCGGCCAGCCCAATGGCCTCAAACCCCAGCTGACCTGCCCCGCAGACCCACCCGTGGTCCCCGATGACAAGCTCCGGCAGCCCCGTGCCGCACTCCGCGGCGGCCGCGAGCACGGTCCGAACCGGGAGCGGCGAATGGCTGTGCACGCCGGTCGCACAACCGGGGCTCAACTCGCCCGGTTCCCTTACCAGCGCGACTCCTCGTACGTAGTCAAGGTTGTACGTACGTAGACCGAACCGGGTCGTTATGTCGACACGACGACCCTGCGCTGGGGTGAGGACGGTACATCCCGCCGCCGACAGCGCGTCCGCCAAGGCGGCGTAGAACCCGAGCAGCCGATGGGGGTGCCCGGTCCCGAGCAACACCGTGGCACCACGCTCCGCTACGGCCCCGAGCCGATCAGCGAAGGCGTCAAGCGCGGCAATAGTCCGATCAGGATCAATCACATCAAGCCCATTAGTGCGCCTGATATCGCCAGAAACCCCACACCTATCGGCCATCAACTGAACCAGATCCGGCTGCTTCCAACTCCCCGTCGGATCAATCCCGATCAACACCCGAGGATCCCGAGCAGCGAACAGCCGATAACTCCGCAGACTCTCCTCGCGAGAGGTGGCCACGGTCCCGGCCAGCCGAGCGGCCACCAGATGAGCGCGCAGCGCGCCGGTGCTCAACACGAAGCGATGCTGCCGGATCCCAGCACACCCCGCCCCACGAACAGAAAAACACCGCACAGTCGGCGTAACGCCACCGAGACCACCGCCCTGGCTGGAGGCAGCAGTGCCGCCTCATGCCACCGCGGCAGCCGGGACGACACCCACCCAAGCAGCATTCGCCATCCATCTGCCACCGCTGCGCCCGCCCGGTCACAGCATCCGCGTCTCCGCCCCAGCTGCGGCCAGTCATGCCGCTGAGGCGATGCCCACCCCAGCAGCGGCACCCGCATCCCTGCGCAACTGCGGGCAGTCACACCGCCGAGACAACGCCCACCCAAGCAGCGCCAGCCGTTCATCAGCCGCCGCTGCAGCCAGTCATGCCGCCGGGGCGGCGCCCACCCCAGCAGCGGCACCCGCATCCCTGCGCAACTGCAGGCAGCCACACCGCCGAGACAACGCCCACCCAAGCAGCGCCAGCCGTTCATCAGCCGCCGCTGCAGCCAGTCATGCCGCCGGGGCGGCGCCCACCCCAGCAGCGGCACCCGCATCCCTGCGCAACTGCAGGCAGCCACACCGCCGAGACAACGCCCACCCAAGCAGCGCCAGCCGTTCATCAGCCGCCGCTGCAGCCAGTCGCGCCGCCGGGGCGGCGCCCACCCCAGCAGCGGCACCCGCATCCCTGCGCAACTGCAGGCAGCCACACCGCCGAGACAACGCCCACCCAAGCAGCGCCAGCCGTTCATCAGCCGCCGCTGCAGCCAGTCGCGCCGCCGGGGCGGCGCCCACCCCAGCAGCGGCACCCGCATCCCTGCGTAGCTGCGGGCAGTCGTGCCGCTGGGGCGGCACGGGTGGGCGCAGCGGCACCCCGCCAGCGCGGGCGAGCGAAACCCACCCCCGCTCAGCACCGACGCCGAGCACCCGCAAAGCCCAGCCCAGCACCGACGCCGGGCACCCGAACCACCCCGCCCAGCCCAGCAGCCCTACGCCACAACCACGCCGCAGCCCTACGCCAACAACCCCCGCAACGGAAACACCGCCCGCCGAGTAGCCAACACCGCCTGATCCAGCCGGTCAGCCGGGTCGTACCCCGCCTCCCAGTCGGCCCAGGACACCGGCCACCGCCCATCAGTCATCCGCATCGGCCCCAGCTGCCGAGTCCGAGCGAACACTTCCTGCCGCCAACTCTCAGGAATCACACTCTCCGGCGCCAACTCCCGCCCCGCAGCGATCCCCACCAGATGCGTCCACGACCGAGGCACGACGTCCACGACCGCGTACCCACCCCCACCCAAGGCGACCCACCGCCCATCGGCATAAGAGTGCGCCAACTCATGACACGCCACCTGCACAGCCCGCTGCGCATCCAACGACACCGCGAGATGAGCCAACGGATCCTCGAAGTGCGTATCCGCCCCATGCTGCGTCACCAACACCTGCGGCCGAAAATCAGCAAGCAGCTCAGGCACCACCGCATGAAACGCCCGCAACCACCCCGCATCCCCGGTCCCCGCAGGCAACGCGACATTGACCGCACTCCCCTCCGCGGCCCCGTCCGCCCCGGTCTCCTCAGCCCACCCGGTCTGCGGAAACAACGTCCGAGGATGCTCGTGCAGCGAAATCGTCAGAACCCGCGGATCCTCCCAGAACGCCGCCTGCACCCCGTCCCCGTGATGCACATCGACATCCACATACGCGACCCGCTCGGCCCCCAGCTCCAGCAACCGCGCGATCGCCAGCGAAGCATCGTTGTAGATACAGAACCCCGACGCACCCCCCGGCATCGCATGGTGCAGCCCACCCGCGAAGTTCACCGCGTGCAGCGCGCCCCCGTGCCACACCGCCTCCGCCGCCCCCACCGACTGCCCGGCGATCATCGCGGACACCTCGTGCATCCCGGCGAAGGCGGGATCGTCCAGCGTCCCGATCCCGTACGCCCCGTCCGCCGCCCCAGGATTCTCCGAAGCCGCCTTCACGGCCTCGATGTAGTCCTCCCGGTGCACCAACCGCAGCGTCGACTCACCCGCCGGCTTGGCCGCGACGACATCCACGTCCCGGTCCAGCCCGAAGGCACTCACCAGGCTCCGGGTCAGCGCAAGCCGGACCGGATCCATCGGATGCTCCGGACCGAAGTCATAGCCCGTTACTGCCTCGTCCCACATCAGCTGTGCGCGGCCGCTCATGCCCGCCACCGTATCGGTCCGGTTGAGCGGCGAACGACCGGGCGTACACAAGCGTCACCAGCACCAACACCATCGGCACCAGCATCGCCCCGCGATAACTCCACGCGTCACCGAGCGCCCCCACCAACGGCGAACCGATCAAAAACCCCACATAGTTGAAGACATTGAGCCGGGCCACAGCCGCATCGGACGCTCCCGGGAACAGCCGCCCCGCCGCCGCGAAGGTCTGCGGCACCAGCACACACAGCCCCAGCCCCAGCAACGTGAACCCGAGCATCCCGACCCACGCCCCGGGCGCCACGGCCACCACCGCGAACCCGCCCGCGGCCACCACGGCCCCCGCCCGCACCACCGCCACGGCCCCGAACCGCCGCACCCCGAAGTCCCCGAGCCCCCGCCCGATCAGGGTGGTGACCATATAGACGTTGTACGGCACGGTAGCCAACTGCTCCGAGCTCCCCAGCACGTCCTGCAGATACTTGGCACTCCAGTTGGAAACGGTCGAGTCCCCGATGTACGCGAAGGTCATCACCAGACACAGCGGCAGCAACGCCTTGAAGACCACACCGCCCCCACCGCCGCCGGCCTGCGCGTCCACCGGCTCGGGATCATCGCTGTCGACGTACCACCGACTCCCGACGAACGCGGCCGGCAGCAGCACGGCCACCACCGGCAGATACGACACGAACAACGCCAGGTCCCAGTGCGCCCCCACCCACGCCAGCGACGCCCCCACCATCCCACCGAGGCTGAACACGGCATGGAAGCTGAGCATGATGCTGCGCCCGTACGCCCGCTGCAGACTGACCCCGAGCATGTTCATCGAGGCGTCCAGCGCCCCGACGGCCAGCCCGAACGCGGCCAGCGCGACCGCCAGCTCGACCGTCGCGTCCCCCGCCCCGACCCCGAGCAGCGCCAGCAGCACGACCGGCTGGGCCCACCGCAGCAGCCGGCTCGGGGGTATGCGCTTCACCAGCTTCTCGGTGGTCACGCTCCCGACCCCGGCCAGCACCGGCACGGCGGCCAGGAAGGCCGGCAGCAGCGCGTCGGAGATCCCGTACCGGTCCTGGATCGCCGGAATCCGCGTCACGAGCAGAGCGAAGGCCGCCCCCTGCGCGAAGAAGCTGAACGCCAACGAGGCCCTACCGCGCCGCAGCACATCTGTCATGGCGGCGAGCGTAGGGCCCCGGACTACCCGTGGGTAGATCCAGCCAAAGATGAATTTCCCTCAGCTTCGATCCGAGCCGGTCCCGGAAGGTCTTGGCTCACGACGATCCTTGCCTTACGGCAACGACGTCAGGCGGCGACGGCGACCTGGGCCTTCATGGCCTCCTCGGCCGCCTCGACCTCGGCGGCGATCATCCGCTCCATGGGCCCGGCGGCCAGCGCCCCACCCACCACCATCCCGAGCCCGATCGCACCGACCAGGACGACCGAGCCCAGCCACACCATGGTGTCCACGGGCACGGTGTACGCCCCCACCATCCGCACCACGCACTCGCCGAGGAGCACCACACCCCACACCACCGAGAAGACCCGCTCGGCCCGCAGGAAGTCCGCGGACCCGGCCGCGCCGCCACCCAGCAACCGCTCCCAGGCCGCGTGCTTGGCGGCGTCCGCCTTCACCAGGAACGGCTTGAGACCGGCCGTCATCATCGGCCGCCCCAGCACCACCGACGCCAGGATCCCGATCCCGATCGTGCTGCTGACCGCACTGTCCTTGGCGAGCATCAGCCGCGGATCTCCGGAGACGAAGCTGAGCAGCAGCGACACCAGGTTCACGACCAGGATCAGCCCGGCGAGCCCGTTGGCCTTCCGCTCCTTGACGACCGCCCACACGGTCCGCCCGGCCGGCACAACACTGCTCCAGGCGAGCGCCGCGAAGGTGCTCATCCCGAAGGCCTCCCGGAAGAGGTAGTACGACCCGACCGGCACCGCCACGTCCAGGAGCAGGGGGCGGAAGGGGTTCTGCGGCTTGTTCGCACTCGTCGTCGTCATGCCCTCAGCTTCTCGTCCACCAGGGGTCCCCCAGTAGAAACGATCGTCCGGAGCTGGGCGTGACAAATGTCAGGCCGCCGACGATGCCCACGATCACTTCAGCAGGTCGGCCAACTCGCCCATGTCGGAGAAGAGTTGAGTGGCACCGGCAAGCCTGTCGGCAGGCGTCATAGCGGTGAACCCATAGACATCCATCCCGGCCGCGACAGCCGCCTGCACCCCCAGCGGACTGTCCTCGACGACCACACACCGCCCCGGCGCCACCCCCATCCGCTCGGCGGCGTACAGAAACAGATCCGGCGCCGGCTTCCCCCGCCCCACATCCTGCGAACTGAAGACCCGCGACTCCTCGAACCACCGGTCCAGCCCGGTCGTACGATGCCCGACCCGAATCCGCTCATGACTCCCGGACGAGGCCACGCAGTACGGCACCCCGGCACCGGCCAGCCTCTCCAGCACGTCCACCGCGCCGCTCACGGGCTTCAACTCCCGCTCGAACGCGTCAAACACCCGCCGATGAAAGACGTCATCGAACTCGGCCGGCAGCCGCTCCCCCGTGCGCCCCAGCACCAGATCATGAATCCGATGCATCGCGGACCCCATGTAGTCCCGGATGGAGTCCTCGTACGAGGTCGGGTGCCCGAGCTCCGTCAGATAGGCGGCCAGCAACCGGTTGGAGATCGGCTCACTGTCCACGAGGACACCGTCATTGTCGAAGATCACCAAGTCATAGCGCATAACTTCACAGCCTAAACGCAGAAAACCCCGCACCGAACCGGTGCGGGGTTTTCTCAAAATTTGTTCGGCGGCGTCCTACTCTCCCACAGGGTCCCCCCTGCAGTACCATCGGCGCTGTAAGGCTTAGCTTCCGGGTTCGGAATGTAACCGGGCGTTTCCCTCACGCTATGACCACCGAAACACTATGAAACTGTCAGCCGCACCATGCCGTGACCAGGCATGGGGCTGTTCGTGGTTTCAGAACCAACACAGTGGACGCGAGCAACTGAGGACAAGCCCTCGGCCTATTAGTACCGGTCACCTCCACACGTTACCGTGCTTCCAGATCCGGCCTATCAACCCAGTCGTCTACTGGGAGCCTTACCCCATCAAGTGGGTGGGAATACTCATCTCGAAGCAGGCTTCCCGCTTAGATGCTTTCAGCGGTTATCCCTCCCGAACGTAGCCAACCAGCCATGCCCTTGGCAGAACAACTGGCACACCAGAGGTTCGTCCGTCCCGGTCCTCTCGTACTAGGGACAGCCCTTCTCAATATTCCTGCGCGCGCAGCGGATAGGGACCGAACTGTCTCACGACGTTCTAAACCCAGCTCGCGTACCGCTTTAATGGGCGAACAGCCCAACCCTTGGGACCGACTCCAGCCCCAGGATGCGACGAGCCGACATCGAGGTGCCAAACCATCCCGTCGATATGGACTCTTGGGGAAGATCAGCCTGTTATCCCCGGGGTACCTTTTATCCGTTGAGCGACGGCGCTTCCACAAGCCACCGCCGGATCACTAGTCCCGACTTTCGTCCCTGCTCGACCCGTCGGTCTCACAGTCAAGCTCCCTTGTGCACTTACACTCAACACCTGATTGCCAACCAGGCTGAGGGAACCTTTGGGCGCCTCCGTTACTCTTTAGGAGGCAACCGCCCCAGTTAAACTACCCATCAGACACTGTCCCTGATCCGGATCACGGACCCAGGTTAGACATCCAGCACGACCAGACTGGTATTTCAACGACGACTCCACCCGAACTGGCGTCCGAGCTTCACAGTCTCCCAGCTATCCTACACAAGCCGAACCGAACACCAATATCAAACTGTAGTAAAGGTCCCGGGGTCTTTCCGTCCTGCTGCGCGAAACGAGCATCTTTACTCGTAGTGCAATTTCACCGGGCCTATGGTTGAGACAGTCGAGAAGTCGTTACGCCATTCGTGCAGGTCGGAACTTACCCGACAAGGAATTTCGCTACCTTAGGATGGTTATAGTTACCACCGCCGTTTACTGGCGCTTAAGTTCTCAGCTTCGCAACCCCGAAAGGTCACTAACCGGTCCCCTTAACGTTCCAGCACCGGGCAGGCGTCAGTCCGTATACATCGCCTTACGGCTTCGCACGGACCTGTGTTTTTAGTAAACAGTCGCTTCTCGCTGGTCTCTGCGGCCACCCCCAGCTCAGACAGTAAATGTCATCACCGGTGATGGCCCCCCTTCTCCCGAAGTTACGGGGGCATTTTGCCGAGTTCCTTAACCATAGTTCACCCGAACGCCTCGGTATTCTCTACCTGACCACCTGAGTCGGTTTAGGGTACGGGCCGCCATGAAACTCGCTAGAGGCTTTTCTCGACAGCATAGGATCATCCACTTCACCACAATCGGCTCGGCATCAGGTCTCAGCCTTAATGAGCGGCGGATTTGCCTACCACTCGGCCTACACCCTTACCCCGGGACAACCACCGCCCGGGATGGACTACCTTCCTGCGTCACCCCATCACTCACCTACTACCAGATCGGGTCAGCGGCTCCACCACTCCCCTTCGCCCGAAGGCTCCAGGGCGGCTTCACGGCCTTAGCATCACTGGATTCGATGTTTGACGCTTCACAGCGGGTACCGGAATATCAACCGGTTATCCATCGACTACGCCTGTCGGCCTCGCCTTAGGTCCCGACTTACCCTGGGCAGATCAGCTTGACCCAGGAACCCTTAGTCAATCGGCGCACACGTTTCTCACGTGTGAATCGCTACTCATGCCTGCATTCTCACTCGTCAACCGTCCACAACTCGCTTCCGCGGCTGCTTCACCCGGCAGACGACGCTCCCCTACCCATCACAGCACCCGTTGGGGCTATTGCTGCAATGACACGACTTCGGCGGTACGCTTGAGCCCCGCTACATTGTCGGCGCGGAATCACTAGACCAGTGAGCTATTACGCACTCTTTCAAGGGTGGCTGCTTCTAAGCCAACCTCCTGGTTGTCTGTGCGACTCCACATCCTTTCCCACTTAGCGTACGCTTAGGGGCCTTAGTCGATGCTCTGGGCTGTTTCCCTCTCGACCATGGAGCTTATCCCCCACAGTCTCACTGCCGCGCTCTCACTTACCGGCATTCGGAGTTTGGCTAAGGTCAGTAACCCGGTAGGGCCCATCGCCTATCCAGTGCTCTACCTCCGGCAAGAAACACACGACGCTGCACCTAAATGCATTTCGGGGAGAACCAGCTATCACGGAGTTTGATTGGCCTTTCACCCCTAACCACAGGTCATCCCCCAGGTTTTCAACCCTGGTGGGTTCGGTCCTCCACGAAGTCTTACCTCCGCTTCAACCTGCCCATGGCTAGATCACTCCGCTTCGGGTCTTGAGCGCGCTACTATACCGCCCTATTCGGACTCGCTTTCGCTACGGCTTCCCCACACGGGTTAACCTCGCAACACACCGCAAACTCGCAGGCTCATTCTTCAAAAGGCACGCAGTCACGAGATATGTGCAAGCACATATCCGACGCTCCCACGGCTTGTAGGCACACGGTTTCAGGTACTATTTCACTCCGCTCCCGCGGTACTTTTCACCATTCCCTCACGGTACTATCCGCTATCGGTCACCAGGGAATATTTAGGCTTAGCGGGTGGTCCCGCCAGATTCACACGGGATTTCTCGGGCCCCGTGCTACTTGGGTGTCTCTCAAACGAGCCGCTGACGTTTCGACTACGGGGGTCTTACCCTCTACGCCGGACCTTTCGCATGTCCTTCGCCTACATCAACGGTTTCTGACTCGTCCCACGGCCGGCAGACCGTGGAAGAGAGATCCCACAACCCCGTATACGCAACCCCTGCCGGGTCTCACACGCATACGGTTTGGCCTCATCCGGTTTCGCTCGCCACTACTCCCGGAATCACGGTTGTTTTCTCTTCCTGCGGGTACTGAGATGTTTCACTTCCCCGCGTTCCCTCCACATACCCTATGTGTTCAGGTATGGGTGACAGCCCATGACGACTGCCGGGTTTCCCCATTCGGAAACCCCCGGATCAAAGCCTGGTTGACGACTCCCCGGGGACTATCGTGGCCTCCCACGTCCTTCATCGGTTCCTGGTGCCAAGGCATCCACCGTGCGCCCTTAAAAACTTGGCCACAGATGCTCGCGTCCACTGTGCAGTTCTCAAACAACGACCAGCCACCCATCACCCCGCCACACTCGGCGAGTTCACTGGGGCCGGCATCGAAGTACAGCCATACGGCCGCTACTTCAGACACCCAACAGCGTGCCCGACACCCTCGCCACTCATGATCAGCGTTCCACGCTCCGAAGAGCAGTACTGGCAGCCCGAGATGACTGAAAGTGCCGAATAATCAACGTTCCACCCATGAGCAACCAGCATCGGACATTCGCCGATGTACTGGCCTCTGGACAACCTTGCGGCTGCCTAGAAGTGCTCCTTAGAAAGGAGGTGATCCAGCCGCACCTTCCGGTACGGCTACCTTGTTACGACTTCGTCCCAATCGCTGGTCCCACCTTCGACAGCTCCCTCCCACAAGGGGTTGGGCCACCGGCTTCGGGTGTTACCGACTTTCGTGACGTGACGGGCGGTGTGTACAAGGCCCGGGAACGTATTCACCGCAGCAATGCTGATCTGCGATTACTAGCAACTCCGACTTCATGGGGTCGAGTTGCAGACCCCAATCCGAACTGAGACAGGCTTTTTGAGATTCGCTCCACCTCACGGTTTCGCAGCTCATTGTACCTGCCATTGTAGCACGTGTGCAGCCCAAGACATAAGGGGCATGATGACTTGACGTCGTCCCCACCTTCCTCCGAGTTGACCCCGGCGGTCTCCTGTGAGTCCCCATCACCCCGAAGGGCATGCTGGCAACACAGGACAAGGGTTGCGCTCGTTGCGGGACTTAACCCAACATCTCACGACACGAGCTGACGACAGCCATGCACCACCTGTACACCGACCACAAGGGGGCGACCATCTCTGGCCGTTTCCGGTGTATGTCAAGCCTTGGTAAGGTTCTTCGCGTTGCGTCGAATTAAGCCACATGCTCCGCTGCTTGTGCGGGCCCCCGTCAATTCCTTTGAGTTTTAGCCTTGCGGCCGTACTCCCCAGGCGGGGAACTTAATGCGTTAGCTGCGGCACCGACGACGTGGAATGTCGCCAACACCTAGTTCCCACCGTTTACGGCGTGGACTACCAGGGTATCTAATCCTGTTCGCTCCCCACGCTTTCGCTCCTCAGCGTCAGTAATGGCCCAGAGATCCGCCTTCGCCACCGGTGTTCCTCCTGATATCTGCGCATTTCACCGCTACACCAGGAATTCCGATCTCCCCTACCACACTCTAGCTAGCCCGTATCGAATGCAGACCCGGGGTTAAGCCCCGGGCTTTCACACCCGACGTGACAAGCCGCCTACGAGCTCTTTACGCCCAATAATTCCGGACAACGCTTGCGCCCTACGTATTACCGCGGCTGCTGGCACGTAGTTAGCCGGCGCTTCTTCTGCAGGTACCGTCACTTTCGCTTCTTCCCTGCTGAAAGAGGTTTACAACCCGAAGGCCGTCATCCCTCACGCGGCGTCGCTGCATCAGGCTTTCGCCCATTGTGCAATATTCCCCACTGCTGCCTCCCGTAGGAGTCTGGGCCGTGTCTCAGTCCCAGTGTGGCCGGTCGCCCTCTCAGGCCGGCTACCCGTCGTCGCCTTGGTGAGCCGTTACCTCACCAACAAGCTGATAGGCCGCGGGCTCATCCTTCACCGCCGGAGCTTTCAACCCCCACCCATGCGAGTGGAAGTGATATCCGGTATTAGACCCCGTTTCCAGGGCTTGTCCCAGAGTGAAGGGCAGATTGCCCACGTGTTACTCACCCGTTCGCCACTAATCCCCACCGAAGTGGTTCATCGTTCGACTTGCATGTGTTAAGCACGCCGCCAGCGTTCGTCCTGAGCCAGGATCAAACTCTCCGTGAATGTTTTCCCGTAATCGGGATGAACACCACGAGAGCGGAACCACCGGAGGAATAATCCGGCAGTTCACAGCGTCCTCGCTGTGTTATTTCAAAGGAACCTCGCCCCAGTCGGAATGACTGGAGACGGGGTATCAACTAATCTGGCGTTGATTTTTGGCACGCTGTTGAGTTCTCAAGGAACGGACGCTTCCTTTGTACTCACCCGAGAGACTCTCTCAGGCTTTCCTCCGGGCTTTTCCCTTCGGTCTTGCGTTTCCGACTCTATCAGATCGTTTCCGGTTCTGATTTCCTCGGCGCTTTCCAGGTTTCCGCTTTCGCGTTTCCCTTTCCGGCGGTTCCGACTCTATCAGATCCTTTCGGGCCTGACTCCCAGTCAGAGGGGCTTGTCTTCCCGGCCGTTGGGCCGTTCCGACGAGTGAGACTTTAGCGGATTCCCGGCCCCCGAGCTAATCGGGGTCCGCGTCCTTTCGAACGTGGATTCCTCATTTCGCAAATACGCATGGCGATACGCACGACGACGGGTCATCGATTGTTTGCTGGTACCTGCGGAATGGCTGTCCGGGGACCGACCGGAGTCGGCTCTCACGTCGGACAACTCGGAGAACAGTACGGACCGGGCCTGGGTGTGTCAACTCCGCTCCGGAGGGGACCCTCCCGGCGTACTCTGGGACGCATGACGACGCGTACGTACACCCAGCTGTGGTGGGCCGCCTGACGGCGGCCGGACTACGTATGCACTCAACGGCCGCCGCCTCGGCGGCCGTTCTCGTATCTCCCTCCAGAGCTCCAGGGGGACGGCCCGCAGGGGTGGCGGTCCCGACCAGGAGGTGGAGTAGGGATGACGCGGGTCTTCAGTGGGATCAAGCCGACCGGGCATCTGACGCTGGGGAACTATCTGGGAGCCATGCGGCGGTGGGCTGCCGTGGATCAGCACCAGGCCGACGCGCTCTTCTGCGTTGTGGACCTGCACGCGCTGACCGTGGACCACGATCCGGCGCGGGTGCGACGGCTCAGTCGGCAGGCGGCGACGCTGTTGCTTGCGACGGGGCTGGATCCGGAGCTGTGCACCGTGTTCGTACAGAGTCATGTCGATGAGCACGCGCGGCTGTCGTATGTGCTGGAGTGCGTGGCCACCGACGGCGAGATGCGGCGGATGATCCAGTACAAGGAGAAGGCCGCGCGGGAGCGGGAGCGTGGGGGGAGTGTCCGGCTGTCGCTGCTGACGTATCCCGTGCTGATGGCGGCGGACATCCTGGCGTACCGGACGGACGAGGTGCCGGTCGGGGACGACCAGACGCAGCATGTGGAGCTGGCGCGGGACATCGCGGTGCGGTTCAACCAGCGGTACGGCCATACGTTCGTGGTGCCTCGGGCCACGCGTCCCGGTGTGGCGGCTCGGGTCATGAATCTTCAGGATCCGGTGTCGAAGATGGGGAAGAGCGACGACGTCGGGCCGGGGATCGTCTATCTGCTGGACGAGCCGGACGTGGTGCGCAAGAAGGTCATGCGGGCGGTCACGGACAGCGGGTCCGAGGTCGTGTACGACCGGGAGGCGCGGCCGGGGGTGGCGAATCTGCTGGAGATTCTTGCTGCCTGTTCGGGTGGGAACCCCGAGGAGCTGGGCGGTGTATATGAGTCGTACGGCGCCTTGAAGAAGGACACCGCAGAGGCCGTGGTGGAGGTTCTGAGGCCCGTGCAGGAGAGGCACAAGGAGTTGTGCGCGGATCCTGGCTATGTGGAGGGGGTGCTGCGGGATGGTGCGGAGAGGGCTCGGGCGATGGCCCGGCCGACCGTGGATGCCGCGTATCAGGCGATCGGGTTGCTGCCGGCGGCCGCTGATATCGGCGTGACCGTTTAGGGGTGTGCTGGGCCGCCCCTCCCTCAGTTTCCGAGGGGTGGGGCGGCCGGCGGTGTCAGTTGTTGCCGGAGGCCAGTTCGCGGCTGCGGTCGCGGGCGGCTTCGAGGGCGGCGATGAGGGCTGCTCGTACGCCGTGGTTCTCGAGTTCGCGGATGGCGTTGATCGTCGTGCCCGCGGGTGACGTGACGTTCTCGCGGAGCTTGACGGGGTGCTCGCCGCTGTCGCGGAGCATCGTGGCGGCGCCGATCGCGGACTGGACGATGAGGTCGTGGGCCTTGTCGCGGGGCAGGCCGAGCAGGATGCCGGCGTCCGTCATGGCTTCGACCAGGTAGAAGAAGTACGCCGGGCCGGAGCCGGAAAGGGCGGTGCAGGCGTCCTGCTGGGACTCTGGGACGCGGAGCGTCTTGCCGACGGCGCCGAAGATCTCCTCGGCGTGCGCGAGGTGGTCGGCGGTGGCGTGGCTGCCGGCGGAGATGACGGACATGGCCTCGTCGACGAGGGCGGGAGTGTTCGTCATGACGCGGACGACCGGGGTGCCCGTGGCGAGGCGCTCCTCGAAGAAGGAGGTGGGGATGCCTGCCGCGCCGCTGATGATCAGGCGGTCGGCGGGGACGTGCGGGGCGAGCTCGGCGAGGAGGGTGCCCATGTCCTGCGGCTTGACCGTGAGGATCAGGGTGTCGGCGGTCTTGGCGGCCTCGGCGTTGGTGACCGGGGTGACTCCGTAGCGCGCCTGGAGTTCGTCGGCTCGCTCCTGGCGGCGGGCGGTGACGAGGAGGTCGGCCGGGGCCCAGCCGCCTCGGATCATTCCGCTGAGCAGGGCTTCGCCGATCTTGCCGGTGCCGAGGACTGCGACTTTCTGGGTCATGGCTGCGGGTGCCCTCCGGGGGTTGCGTCGTCCGGGGTTCATCCTCGCACCGGGGGTAGGGGTACGGCTCGGTTGTCCGGTGGGCGGGACGTCCGGGCGGCCGGCGGGACGGGGTGTGGGCGCCCGTGCGGCTACGGGGTCCTGCGCTTGAGGGTCGCGGCGCCGAGGCCCAGGACCAGGAGGGCGCAGCCGGCCACGATCAGGGTGTCGCGGACGAAGGCGGCGGTCATGTCGGTGTGCTTGAGGACCTCGTTCATGCCGTCGACGGCGTAGGACATGGGGAGGACGTCGGAGATGGCCTCCAGGACGGGGTGCATGTTGTCGCGGGGTGTGAACAGGCCGCAGAGGAGGAGCTGGGGGAAGATCACGGCCGGCATGAACTGGACGGCCTGGAACTCGGAGGAGGCGAAGGCCGAGACGAAGAGGCCGAGGGCGGTGCCGAGGAGGGCGTCGAGCAGGGCGACCAGGAGCAGCAGCCAGGGGCTGCCGGTGACGTCGAGGCCGAGGCCCCAGAGGGCAAGGGCGGTGGCGAGGGTGGACTGGATGATCGCGAGGGTGCCGAAGGCGAGGGCGTAGCCGGCGATGAGGTCGCCTTTGCCCAGCGGCATGGCGAGGAGGCGTTCGAGGGTGCCGGAGGTGCGTTCGCGGAGGGTGGCGATGGAGGTGACCAGGAACATCGTGATCAGCGGGAAGATCCCGAGGAGGGAGGCTCCGATGTTGTCGAAGGTCTGCGGGCTGCCGTCGAAGACGTAGCGCAGGAGGAACAGCATCACGCAGGGCACCAGGATCATCAGCGCGATCGAGCGTGGGTCGTGGCGGAGCTGGCGCAGGACGCGGGCGGCGGTGGCGAGGGTGCGGGAGGCGTTGAGGGGGCTGGTCGGGGCCGGGGCGATCGGCGGGGTGGTGGTCGTGGTGCTCATCGGGTCGTCTCCTTGTTGCGTCCGGCCGCGACGGCCTCGTCCACGAGGTGCAGGAATGCGTCTTCGACGGTCTCGGAGCCGGTGCGGGCGCGCAGGGCGTCCGGGGTGTCGTCGGCGAGGATCTCGCCCTCGCGCATGAGGAGGAGGCGGTGGCAGCGCTCGGCCTCGTCCATGACATGGGAGGAGATGAGGAGGGTGGCGCCGCGTTGGGCGGTGATGTCGTGGAAGAGGTTCCACAGGTCGCGGCGCAGGACGGGGTCCAGGCCGACGGTCGGCTCGTCCAGGACGAGGAGTTCGGGGGTGCCGAGGAGGGCCACGGCGAGGGAGACGCGGCTGCGCTGGCCGCCGGAGAGGTTGCCGGCGAGGGAGTCGGCGTGGCCGGTGAGGTCGACGTCCTCGATGACTCGGGTGACGTCGGAGTGGCGGCGTTCGGCGGCGGCGTGGCCGGGGGCGAGGATCGCGGCGAAGTAGTCGAGGTTCTGGCGGACGGTCAGGTCGTCGTAGACGGAGGGGGCTTGGGTGACATAGCCGATGCGGGTGCGCAGGGCGGGGTGTCCGGCGGGGCGGCCGAGGACGTCGAGGGTGCCGGTGACCTTGGCCTGGGTGCCGACGACGGAGCGCATGAGGGTGGATTTGCCGCAGCCGGAGGGGCCTAGCAGTCCGGTGATCTGGCCGCGGGGGACGGTGAAGTCGAGGCCGCGCAGGACGGTGCGGGGGCCGCGGTGGACGGTGAGGCCTGCGGCGTGGACGGCCGGGGTGCCGGGAGGACCGTCGGAATAATTCATCATGCGATGAATAATGCTCTCGCGGACGAGGGTCGTCAAGCGGCGTGCGTGCGGCGTGATCGGTGGCGCAGGCGCGTGATGGTATGACCGGAGGCAGGCGGTCCGGTCCTGGTCCGGTCCTTGCGCCTCGAGAGCCCCCTGCGGCTCGCCGGAACGGGGTGCGCGATCAACTCCCGTTCCTGACAATGGGTTTCAGTGCCGCGTACTCCCCCGACGCGGCACGCCCACGCATCTCCCGTAGCTCCCATGGCTTCGTAACCGGAGGTGCTCCTGTCATGCGTGTACTGCGCGCTCGCGTACGCAAGGCCGATCTGTTCGCTTCCCTCGTCGTGTTTCTCGTGGCGCTGCCGCTGTGTGTGGGAGTCGCCATCGCCTCCGGTGTGCCGACCGAGCTGGGGCTGGTGACCGGGATCGTCGGCGGGCTGGTCGCCGGGGCGCTGCCGGGCAGCAGCCTCCAGGTGAGCGGGCCGGCGGCAGGGCTCACGGTGCTGGTCTACGAGGCCGTGCACCGGTACGGGGTCGGGGCGCTCGGGGTGCTGGTGTTCGGGGCCGGGCTGGTGCAGCTCGGGCTCGGGATGCTGCGGCTCGGGCGGTGGTTCAGGGCCGTGTCCGTGGCGGTCGTCCAAGGGATGCTCGCCGGAATCGGACTCGTTCTGGTCGCCGGTCAGATGTACGCGCTGGGCGACGTGACCGCGCCAGGTGGCGGTTTGGGGAAGCTCACCGGGCTGGTGTCGTTGCCGGCGCTGCTGGACCCGGTGGCGTTGTCAGTGGGGGGTGCCACCATGGCCGTACTGCTGCTGTGGCCGCGATGGAAGCGCGGGGCCCGCCTGGTGCCCGCGCCTCTGGTCGCGGTCGGCCTCGCGGCGGCGGTGACCGGGGTGTTCGGCCTGGAGGTGCGGCGGGTCGAAGTGCGCGGGCTGCTGGATGCCGTACGGCTGCCGGAGGCCGCGGATGTCGGCCGGCTGACGGAAGTGGGCGTGCTGGGGACGGTCGTCGCGTTCGCGTTGATCGCGTCGGCGGAGTCCCTGTTCAGCGCGGCGGCGGTGGACCGGCTGCATGACGGGCGGCGTACGGACTACGACCGCGAGCTGATCGCACAGGGCGCGGGCAACGCGGTGTGTGGGGTGCTCGGGGCGTTGCCGATGACGGCGGTGATCGTGCGGAGTGCGGCGAACGTGCAGGCGGGTGCCGAGACGAAGGCCTCCCGGGTGCTGCATGGGGTGTGGCTGCTGCTGTTCACGGTCGTCGTGCCCGGGGTGCTCGGGGTGATTCCGGTGGCGGCGCTGGCCGCGCTGCTGGTGCACGCCGGCTGCAAGCTCGTGCCGGTGCGGGAGGTGCGGGAGGTGCGGGGGTTGTGGCGCGGGCATCGCGGGGAGGTGGTCGTGCTGGTGGTGACGGCGACGGCGATCGTCGTCGGAAACTTGTTCGAGGGGGTGTTGGTGGGGTTGGCGCTGGCGGTGGCGAAGACCGCGTGGGATGTCAGCCATGTGCATGTGGAGACCGAGGACCGGGGTGAGGCGGGGCTCGTCGTCAGGGTGCTGGGGCATGCGACGTTCCTGCGGCTGCCCAAGCTGCTGGACGCGTTGGAGGCGTTGCCGCGTGACCGGGAGGTGCGGCTGGAGTTGGGTGGGCTGCGCCATCTGGACCACGCGTGCGCGGCGGCCCTGGAGGGGTGGGCCGCCGGGCGCGGTCAGGCGTTGACGGCGGGCGTGGGGGTGGGCGGTTAGGGGGCGGGCGGCTTGGTGGCGACGAGCAGTTCGACGTCGTAGGTCTCCTCGACGATGCCGTCCGGGAAGACCTCCAGCAGTTGGCGGCGCTCCTCGGTGGGGAAGGCAGTGGCGCGTTCCTCACCGGCGACCAGGAACATCGAGTGGCTGCCGATGTTGGCGAGGTGGGTGTCGACGGGGACGCGGCGGCTCCAGCGGACCAGGCGCTCGGTGAAGTCCAGGCTGCGCGTGGGGTCGGCGAGGGCGGCTCGGGAGCCGCTGCCGTTCGCCTCTACGGTCGGTACGGCGCCGACGTCGCGGAAGTTCGCTTCGATGCGCTCGCCCTGGGCGGCGATCCAGGGCACGTCGAGGGGGGAGATGTTCCACCACAGCGCCAGCGCCCCGCCCGGCCGCAGTACGCGCAGGGCCTCCGGGGCCGCGAGGCTCGGGTCCGTCCAGTGCCAGGCCTGGGCGTAGGTGAGGAAGTCGACGGAGGCGTCGGCCAGCGGCAGGGTGTTGCCGTTGCCGCGGACGATCGGTATGTCGGGGTGGCCGCGGCGGAACTGGGCGGCCATGCCGTCGCCGGGTTCGACGGCGATGACGTCGGCGCCGCGGGCGTGCAGGAGGGCGGTGGCGATACCGGTGCCGGCGCCTACGTCCGCGACGCGGGCGCCGGTGAGAGAGCGGCCGGCGAGGTCCTCGATCGCGTCGAAGAGGGCGGGCGGGTAGGAGGGGCGGTTCGCCGCGTACTGGGCTGCGGCGGCGTTGAAGGAGTGAGCTCGGGCGGAATGCGAAGGGGCCGTCGTCATACGGCCATGGTGGCGGAGGTGGGTGCAGGGTGCAGTGAGTTTTCGGTGAGAGAGGGCGGCCTCTCGCAGCGGGAGCGATGAGGCCCCGGGGCCGGCGCCCCCGCTGTGGCTTCCGCTCAGGAGCGGCGGCGCTTCTTCGACGGGTTGCCGGAGCGGCGGGTGGTGCGCTTCTCGTAGTGCTGGAGGGCGGCCTCGTACTCCTCGCGGTGGAGCTTCTCGCCGGGGGCCTCGGTGAGGGAGCGGAAGAAGTAGGCGAGGAGGGAGCCGACGAAGCCGATGGCGAGCAGGCCGCGGAGGGAGGCCTGGCGGTCGGGGTCGGGGCGCTTGGTGAAGCCGTCCCAGGTGTGCCGGAAGGCGAGGGCGCTGCAGATCGCGAACATCACCACCATGAGGAGGGTGACGAAGCTGCCGATGTCCGCGATCGCGAGGCCTTCGTAGGCGAAGCGGAGGACCAGGCAGGAGGCGACGGCCGCGGCGAGGGAGCCGACGGCGGCACCGATACGGCGGGCCGTGTAGCCGTTGGCGTGGTCGACCCAGGTCGTGCCGAAGAACCGGATGGGTTCCGGCCGGGGGCCGGGTGCGGAGCCCGCGGGGGTTTCCTGGGTGCCGTTGTCGTCGCTCACGCGTCGATTATGGCTCCGGGGCGGGCGCGGGCTCCGCGGGGGCTCAGCGGCGCCTGGTCGCAAAGCGGGCCGCCTCTGGACCTCCCCGGTGGTCAGAGTGCGCAGCGTGGGCGGATGTAACCGTCGCTGCCCGTCTGCACATAGGTGTCCGACACGTACTCACCGCTGGAGATGCAGTCCCAGATGTTCGACGTGCCGTACGGACCCGTCACGGTCGTCCCGGGCGAGAGCCGGGTTCGGAAGGTGCGGCGGCGGAGGCGGACAGGGCCGCCTCCGCGATGTCACGTGCGCGTACGGGGTGACTCAGCCGCAGCGGTCCGCGACATAGCCGTCGCTGCCGGTCTGGACGTAGGCGTCCGAGACGTACTGGCCGTTGCTGATGTTGTCCCAGATGTTCGACGTGCCGTACGGGCCCGAAACGTTCGTCCCCGGCGTCTGGCAGTAGATCGGCACCTTGGAACCCTCGGGCAGGACCCGCACGACGCTGAAGTTGGTGCCGGGGCCGTTGCGGACGTTGAGACGGATGCCCGGCGCGATCGAGTAGTAACGAACCGATGCCGTCGCCGACAGGGCCTCGATCTCCTCGGCTCCCGCGGCCTCTTCCACACGGTCGACAGACATACAAAAACCTCCCCCGTTGAACCCCATGACTGCCATGGGGCCCCGTTGATTCCCCCGAATCACGCCATCAAACAGATGTGCGCAACTCGCGCACGGAGACTAGCAAGCCGCCTCTGTCTCGTACGAGTCATCGACTAGGCTCCGTGCGTCGCGCGCGCGGACGAACAGCACGGGGGTGGTCCCATGGCGCCACAGCGCAATACCGGAGCGGGCGCGGAAGCGGAACTTCCGGAGTACGCCGGTCACTACCGTCTGGAGTCCCGCCTCGGGTCCGGCGGGATGGGTGTCGTGCACCTCGCCCGCAGCACCTCGGGGATGAAGCTCGCGGTGAAGATCGTGCACGCCGAGTTCGCGCGGGATCCCGAGTTCAGGGGACGGTTCCGGCAGGAGGTGGCGGCCGCGCGGAGGGTGAGCGGGGCGTTCACGGCGTCCGTCGTGGATGCCGACCCGGAGGCCGAACGGCCTTGGATGGCCACCCTGTTCATCCCTGGGCCGACGCTGTCCGACCATGTGAAGCGGAACGGCCCCATGGATCCTGCCCAGTTGCGCCGCCTGATGGCCGGACTGGCGGAGGCGCTGCGGGACATCCACCGTGTCGGCGTGGTGCACCGTGATCTCAAACCGAGCAATGTGCTGCTCGCCGACGACGGTCCGAAGGTCATCGACTTCGGCATTTCCCGGCCAAAGGACAGTGAACTGCGCACGGAGACCGGGAAGTTGATCGGCACTCCGCCCTTCATGGCGCCCGAGCAGTTCCGGCGGCCCCGAGAGGTGGGGCCTGCCGCCGACGTCTTCGCGCTCGGGTCCGTGTTGGTGCACGCGGCGACCGGACGCGGTCCGTTCGACTCCGACAGCCCGTATGTCGTCGCCTACCAGGTGGTGCACGACGAGCCGGACCTGACCGGCGTACCGGAGAGCCTCGCACCGCTGGTGCTGCGCTGCCTGGCCAAGGAGCCCGAGGACCGGCCCACTCCCGACGAGTTGATGCGTGCGCTGCGGTCGGTCGCGGCCTCGTACGACACGCAGGCCTTCATACCGGCGCAACGGGCCGCGGACGTGCAGAGATCCGAGCCCGTACCACCGCAACGCCGGCTCCGGAGACGCCCTGGCCGGAAGGCGGCCATCGCCGCCGCGAGCGTCCTCGTCGTGGCCGGCGCCCTTGCCTCGGTCATGTTGTTCGGCGATGGCGGAGACGGCACGACGCCGGAGGACGACGGCTCACCCACACCCTCCGTCTCCCGGTTCAGCGGCTGGGCGGCGAACCCGGTACCCGAAGGCGTGGGTGCCGCTCAGTGCTCGTACGGGGGACGGCAGTTGATCTGCGCACGCCCTGGCGCGGTCTTCGGCCTCGCCCCGTCCGACGGCCGTGTGCTGTGGCGCCACCCGGTGGCCACGTCGAGCACGAGCAGGCCGCCGGTCCTCGCAGGCGGGCTCGTGCAGCCGATGGCGGACGGGACCCAGCGCCTGGAAGCGCTGGACCCCGCGTCGGGCAAGGTCCGATGGCAGCGCAAGGTGCCCGCGCACAACGCGATGCAGGTCGCCGGGGGCACGATCCTCCTCACCGGCCCCGACGGGACCGTCCACGCCGTGGACGCTGCGACGGGCGACTCGAAATGGAGCCACCGGATACCGGGACACCCCCTGCCGTCCTTCGCGTCGTTCGCCGGAGATCCGCTGGTGTACGCGACGAATCCGTCCGTCGACGCGTCGAAGACCCGGGTCACCGCCGTGGACCCGGCCACCGGCGCCGTGCGCTGGGACGTGCGACTCGACGGGTGGCTGACGCTGGTCGGTGATCAGGACGGCTCCCTCTTCTTCCTCGCCGCCGACAAGGACTACGGCGACACGGACGCTGTCGTCCGCTACACACCGTCCACCAAGTCGACGCGCCGGGTGGCGCTCCCGGTGGGGCGTGCCGACGCCCAGGCGGCCGTCCGCGGGAACGTCGTCCACCTCCTCGGTTCGGGCGGCTCGCTCGAGGCCGTCGACATGACGACGGGCAAGCGGCTGTGGCATCTCGAGACGGCCGTGAGCAGGGGCTCTGTTCCCGTCTCCGACGGGACGCACGTGTTCTTCGTCGCCGCCGACGGCCGGCTGCTGGCCGTGGACGCACACGAGGGGGACCTGGTCGGGCAGACCCCGGTGCGTATGAAAGCGGCCTCGGGCCGGGTCGCCGGTGCTGTACCCAGCCCCTTGCTCGCCCAGGGGCACCTCTACGCCACCGCCCCCGACGGCACCGTCTTCGCCGTCGACGCGCACAACCCGTCGGCCTGGTAGCAAGGAAAAGGGCCGCCCCCGACAGGAGGCGGCCCCGTGGGTCAGAAGGCTCAGCCCAGCTTCGACACGTCCCGGACCGCGCCCTTGTCCGCGCTCGTCGCCATCGCCGCGTACGCCTTCAGCGCGGCGGAGACCTTGCGCTCGCGGTTCTTCGGGGCGTACGCCCCGCCCAGCGCCTGCTCGCGGCGGGTCAGTTCGGCGTCGTCGACCAGGAGGTCGATCGTGCGGTTCGGGATGTCGATGCGGATGCGGTCGCCGTCCTCGACGAGGGCGATCGTGCCGCCCGCGGCGGCCTCCGGGGAGGCGTGGCCGATCGACAGGCCCGAGGTGCCGCCGGAGAAGCGGCCGTCGGTGACGAGGGCGCAGGCCTTGCCGAGGCCGCGGCCCTTCAGGTACGAGGTCGGGTAGAGCATCTCCTGCATGCCCGGGCCGCCCTTGGGGCCCTCGTAGCGGATGACCACCACGTCGCCCTCCTTGATCTCCTTCAGGAGGATCTTCTGGACGGCTTCCTCCTGGGACTCGCAGACGACCGCCGGGCCCTCGAAGGTCCAGATGGACTCGTCGACGCCCGCCGTCTTCACGACGCAGCCGTCGACCGCCAGGTTGCCCTTGAGGACCGCGAGGCCGCCGTCCTTGGAGTACGCGTGCTCGGCGGACCGGATGCAGCCGCCCTCCGCGTCCTCGTCCAGGGCCTCCCAGCGCTCCGACTGCGAGAAGGCCTCGGAAGAGCGGACGCAGCCGGGGGCGGCGTGCCACAGCTCGACCGCCTCGGCGGACGGGGAGCCGCCGCGGACGTCCCACGTCTTCAGCCAGTCCGCGAGCGACGGGCTGTGGACCGAGTGGACGTCCTCGTTGAGCAGGCCCGCGCGGTGCAGCTCGCCCAGCAGGGCCGGGATGCCGCCCGCGCGGTGCACGTCCTCCATGTAGTACGTGCGGTTCTTCGCGACGTTGGGGGCGACCTTCGCGAGGCAGGGGACCCGGCGGGAGACCGCGTCGATCTCGTTGAGGCCGAAGGGGACGCCCGCCTCCTGGGCGGCGGCCAGCAGGTGCAGGATCGTGTTGGTCGAGCCGCCCATCGCGATGTCGAGCGCCATCGCGTTCTCGAAGGCCGCGAAGGAGGCGATCGAGCGCGGCAGGACCGTCTCGTCGTCCTGCTCGTAGTAGCGCCGGGTGATGTCCATCACCGTGCGGGCCGCGTCCTCGTACAGCCGGCGGCGGGCCGTGTGCGTGGCCAGGACCGAGCCGTTGCCGGGGAGCGAGAGGCCGATGGCCTCCGTCAGGCAGTTCATCGAGTTGGCGGTGAACATGCCGGAACAGGAGCCGCAGGTCGGACAGGCGTTCTCCTCGATACGGAGGATGTCCTCGTCCGAGATCTTGTCGTTCACGGCGTCGGAGATCGCGTCGACCAGGTCGAGCGTGCGGACCGTGCCGTCCACGAGGGTGGCGCGGCCGGACTCCATCGGGCCGCCGGAGACGAAGACCGTCGGGATGTTCAGCCGCAGCGCCGCGTTGAGCATGCCCGGCGTGATCTTGTCGCAGTTGGAGATGCAGATCAGGGCGTCGGCGCAGTGGGCCTCGACCATGTACTCGACCGAGTCCGCGATCAGGTCGCGGGAGGGGAGGGAGTACAGCATGCCGCCGTGGCCCATCGCGATGCCGTCGTCGACGGCGATGGTGTTGAACTCGCGCGGGATGCCGCCCGCCTCGCGGATCGCCTCGGAGACGATCCGGCCGACCGGCTGGAGGTGGGTGTGGCCCGGCACGAACTCGGTGAAGGAGTTCGCCACGGCGATGATCGGCTTGCGGCCGATGTCCGCGCCGGGTACACCGGAGGCGCGCATAAGGGCGCGGGCGCCCGCCATGTTGCGGCCGTGGGTGACTGTGCGGGACCTCAGCTCGGGCATCGTCGCTCGCTCCTTCAGACAGTTCTGGCTGCTATCGAGCGTACGCCGGTCATCCAGAGGGCGGACAGGGTGTCCGGAATGCGGGACGCATGTCTCAGGGACGCCTGCGTCAGGGACATGCGTCTCAGGGGTTCGTCAGATGCCCCTGCACCACCGGCGCCACCCGCGCGATGATCTGCTCCACGTCCGCCGACGCCAGCGGCTCCACCTTGATCACGTACCGCAGCATCGCGATCCCGACCAGCTGCGCGGCCGCCAGCTCGGCGCGCAGTTCCGCGTCCGGGGCGTCGAGCTCGCCGGCGATCCGGCGCAGCAGCTGCGTGGAGACGAGGCGGCGGAAGACGGTGGCCGCGGCCTCGTTGTTCACCGCCGAGCGGACGATCGCGAGCAGCGGCGTGCGGGTCACCGGGTTCTCCCAGAGCCCGAAGATGACGTGGGTCATCCGCTCGCCGATGTCCTCCACCGGCCCGTCCAGCACCGTGTCCCGCTCGATCAGCGCCGGCGCGAAGGCCACCTCCACGGCCGCCTCGAAGACCTGCTCCTTGGTGCCGAAGTAGTGGTGGACCAGGGCCGAGTCGACCCCGGCGGCCTTCGCGATGCCGCGCACCGACGTCTTCTCGTACCCCCGCTCGGAGAACTCCGCGCGGGCGGCGGCCAGGATGCGGTCGCGGGTGTCGGCCGATTCCGTACGAGGGGGCCGGCCCCGTTTGCGCGCGGTGACGCCGTCGGTCACGGCAGCCTCTGCGCCTTCACGGCCGACGCCAGATGCAGCCGGGTGAACGCCAGCGCCTCCGCGAGGTCGGCCTCACGTTCGGCGCCGGACATCGCGCGCCGGGTGTTGACCTCGATGACGACATGGCCGTCGAAGCCGCTCAGGGCGAGACGTTCCAGCAGCTCGGCGCAGGGCTGGTTGCCGCGCCCTGGCACGAGGTGCTCGTCCTTCGCGGAGCCGCGCCCGTCGGCGAGGTGGACGTGGCCGAGGCGGTCGCCCATGCGGTCGACCATCTCCATCGCGTCGATGCGGGCCGTCGAGGAATGGCTGAGGTCGATCGTGAAGTGCCGGTAGTCCTCTTTGGTGACGTCCCAGTCGGGGGCGTACGCGAGCATCTCGCGGTCGCGGTAGCGCCACGGGTACATGTTCTCGACGGCGAACCGCACGTCCGTCTCGTTGGCCATCCGCCAGATCCCCTCGACGAAGTCGCGGGCGTACTGGCGCTGCCAGCGGAACGGCGGGTGGACGACGACGGTGCTCGCGCCGAGCTTCTCCGCGGCGGCCTGGGCGCGCTGGAGCTTGACCCAGGGGTCCGTCGACCACACCCGCTGCGTGATGAGCAGGCAGGGGGCGTGCACGGCGAGGATCGGGATCTGGTGGTAGTCGCTCAGTCTGCGCAGGGCTTCCATGTCCTGGCTGACGGGGTCGGTCCACACCATGACCTCGACGCCGTCGTAGCCGAGGCGTGCGGCGATCTCGAAGGCCGTCGCCGTCGACTCCGGGTACACGGAGGCCGTGGAGAGCGCCACCTTCGCGTCCGGGATCCGTACGACTGGTTCTGCCACGTGGGTCAGCCTAAAGGGTTCGGTCGGGTGGATGCGGGGTGCCTATTCGCCGTTGTGGGGTACGCCACGGGCGGGCGTCACACCGAGCCCATGTGATCAAGTCGCCGCAGGATCACGCCTTCCCGCAGCGCCCAGGGGCAGATCTCCAGGCTCTCCACCCCGAACAGGTCCATCGCGCCCTCCGCCACCAGCGCCCCCGCGAGCAGCTGGCCGGCTCGGCCCTCCGAGACTCCCGGGAGCTCGGAGCGCTGTGCCACCGTCATCCCCGCCAGCTGCGGTACCCACGCCTCCAGGGACTCCCGCTTCAGCTCGCGCTGGACGTAGAGGCCCTCGGTGGAGCGGGCGGCGCCGGCCAGGCGGGCCAGCTGCTTGAAGGTCTTGGAGGTGGCGACGACGTGGTCGGGGGCGCCGAAGCGGCTGAACTCGCCGACCGTGCGGGCGATCTGGGCGCGGACATGACGTCGTAGGGCCCTTATCGCCTCCGGGTCCGGCGGGTCGCCCGGCAGCCAGCCGGCCGTGAGGCGGCCCGCGCCGAGCGGCAGCGAGACCGCCGCGTCGGGCTCCTCGTCGATGCCGTACGCGATCTCCAGGCTGCCGCCGCCGATGTCGAGGACGAGCAGCTTCCCGGCCGACCAGCCGAACCAGCGGCGGGCCGCGAGGAAGGTGAGACGGGCCTCTTCGGCGCCGGTGAGGACCTGGAGCTCGACGCCGGTCTCGGTCTGCACGCGCGCGAGGACGTCGTCGGCGTTGCTGGCCTCGCGCACGGCGGAGGTGGCGAACGGCAGAAGGTCCTCGACGCCCTTGTCCTCGGCGGCCTGGAGGGCCTCCTTGACGACCGCGATCAGCTTCTCGACGCCTTCGGGACTGACGGCCCCGGCCTCGTCGAGGAGTTGGGCGAGGCGCAGCTCGACCTTGTGCGAGTGCGCGGGCAGCGGGCGCGCGCCAGGGTGTGCATCCACCACCAGGAGATGCACCGTGTTCGATCCCACGTCGAGGACACCGAGTCTCATGTACGGAACGCTACTGCCAGGCAAGCCGTGCGCCGTCCCCGGAGTCGTCCTGGGCGACTTACCCTGGACGCGTGCCAAAGACCAAAAAGGCGAAGAATGAGCAGGCCGCCACTGCCTCCGGCGCTTCTTCGCAGGCGAAGTCGCAGGTGAAGTCGTCGGCGAAGTCGTCGGCAGCGTCGGCGGACTCCCAGAAGTCACAGCTGATGACCGAGGTGAAGTCGCCGAAGATGTCGAAGAAGGCCCGGGCAGCGGACGAGAAGGGGCTCGACTTCGCGCGCGCGTGGGTGGAGTTCCCTGATCCGGCGGACGACGAGCAGGTCTTCCGGTGCGATCTGACATGGCTGACCTCTCGCTGGAACTGCATCTTCGGCAGCGGCTGCCAGGGCATCCAGGCGGGCCGCGCGGACGACGGGTGCTGCACACTGGGCGCCCACTTCTCCGACGAGGACGACGAGCAGCGGGTGGCCGGGCATGTGGCCAGGCTCACTCCGGAGATCTGGCAGTTCCATGACGAGGGCCGGGAACACGGCTGGATCTCGGAGGACGAGGACGGCGACCGGCAGACCCGCCCCTATCAGGGCTCGTGCATCTTCCAGAACCGTCCCGGCTTCGCCGGTGGCGCGGGCTGCTCGCTGCACATCCTGGCCATAAAGGAGGGCCGCGAGCCGCTGGAGACCAAGCCGGACGTCTGCTGGCAGCTTCCGGTGCGGCGGACGTACGACTGGATCGACCGGCCCGACGACACGCGGGTGCTCCAGGTCTCGATCGGTGAGTACGACCGGCGCGGCTGGGGTCCGGGCGGCCATGACCTGCACTGGTGGTGCACGTCGGCCACCTCGGCGCACGGCGCGGGCGACCCGGTGTACGTCTCCTACGGCCCGGAGCTGACCGAACTGATGGGCAAGGCGGGCTACGACCGGCTGGTCGAGCTGTGCGAGGAGCGGCTGGCCTCGCAGCTGCCCCTGCTGGCACCGCATCCCGCGGATCCGGCGGGCTGACCGGTCCATCGGCGACCGGTCGTCGCTCTGACCGTCCATCGGCGGCCGGCCCACGACCGATTCCCTCGGCGGCCGGCCCACGACCGGGTCCATCGGCGACCGGTCTACGACGTCGACGGGCTCGGGTCGCCGCTGTCGCTGGGCGGCGGCGAACTCGCCGGGTCCGACGGGGTCGGGTCGGTCGGGGTCGGGTCCGGGTCCGGCGACGAGGGCGGTGGGTCGCTCGGCGTCGGGTCCGTGGGCGCTGAGGTGCTGGGGGTCGGGTCGGGGTCGTCGGACGAGGGCGGCGGGTCGGCGGGGGGGCCGGTCGGGGTGGGCGCGGTGCCGTAGCCCTCGATGGAGACGACGGCGCCGGCCGGTGACACGGCCACCCGCGCGCTCCAGTAGCCGGACGGCTCGCGCAGATGGTCCACGTACACCTTGATCGTCAACGAGTCGCCGGGGGCGAGGGTTCCCGCGGACTGGCTGAGGTAGAGCCAGGAGGCGCCGGTGGTCGCGGACCAGCGGACCGGGGATTCGCCGGTCGCGGTGAGCGTGATCAGCGTGGTGTCGCCGCTGTTGGCGGCCGCCACCTCCAGATGACCGGCGCCCTTCTTGCCGGCGCCCGCGACGCTGATGACCTCCACGGACACATCGGGTTTGTTGCCCTTGGCGAAGCGGTCGCCGGGCTGACTGCTGGCGTTGCCCGCGTTCTCGTAGCCGTCCCCGACCGCCTCGCCGTCCAGGCCGTCCGGGCCGCGCGCCTCGCTGGCGGAGGCGGAGCGGCCCTCGCCGCCCTCGGCGGTGGGAGTGCCTCGGTAGGCGGCCCAGAGCGCCAGCACCGGCGCCGCGACGACGGTGGCGACGACGGTCGTGGTGACGGCACGCGCGCGGAGACGGTCCCGGCGGGCGGCGCGGTCCTTGGGGTCCATCGGGAAGCCGCGCCGGTCGAAGCGCGGCGCGGACGCACCCCGCGCGCGCGGGAGGTGCGCCATGGCGACATGCAGGGTCGCGCGGGGCGCCTCCAGGACGGGCAGCTCCGAGGGGGTGACGCTCGCGCCGGGCCAGCGGCCGGTGATCGCGCGCTCGGCGGTACGGCGGCAGCGCGGGCAGTCGTCGACATGCCGGACCAGCTCACGGCGCACGGCCGTGCTGAGCACCAGCTGGTCGCCGGTGAGGCGGGCGACGCCCGGGCAGGTGCCGGTCTCCACTACGGCGAGGGCCGCGCGGGTGCGCTCGACCTCGCAGGCGGCGGCCGAGAGCAGTTCACGGGCGGCGGCCAGGTCCATGCCGAGGACGGCGGCGACCTCGTGGGCGGCGAGGTGGTGGCGCACGGCGAGTTCGAGGGCCTCGCGCTGCTCCGGGGTGGTGCCGGCGGCCTCCGGCCAGGCGAGCAGGGCGAGTTCACGCCGGCGCGCCTCCTGGACCTCCTCGGAGACGGGCGGGGCTGCCTTGCGGTCGACGGTGTTCCGGTCGCCGGCGTGGCGGCCCGCCGCGTGGGTGGCCTGACGTTTCTGCTTGGCCTCGGCCAGCTTGCGCAGACAGGCCCAGCGGGCGAGCGCGTAGAGCCAGGCCCGGCGGTCGCCCGCCGCGTCCGGGCCGCGGCGCTTCTCGGCGAGCGCGAGGACGTCACCGAGCGCGGCGGTGGCCGCGTCGTGGTCGCACAGCACCGACAGGCAGTAGGTGAACAGGCCGTCCAGGTACGGCTCGTAGCGCGCGGGCGGCCGCTGCGCCAATGTGCGCGCGGCACCGCGATCGCGCGCCTCCCGTTGCGCTCGATGTGCGCCGGTGGTGCGGGTCGAGGTCTCCGGACTGCTGCTCATCACCCGTGGACGGTAGGACGCGGGCGATCGCCCCTTCTCCCACCTTGAGCACTTTTACTCCGTACGGGTGAAACGATCCCTCATAAGGGGACAGGAACCCTTCGTTCCGTGGCTTGTTCCTGACAGCGGTGGCCGGTTACCGACGGCGCGCACCGCCCGGCGGCCGATGCGCCGCACTGAGTGTGAGGCACGCCATCTCCTGAGTAGTCGTACTCATGTCCGGTCTCTTGCGCGCTCACAGACTTCCGGCATGAGACGAATTTCCCTGCTGCCCATAGCCGCACTGACCGCGCTGTGCGGGCTCGCGCTCGCGGGCTGCGGCACCGAACGGGCCGCGGACGCGTCCGCGCGGACCGAGGTCGACCAGGTCCGGCCCGGTTCCTCCGCTGCCGCCACGCCCCGGCCCGACCCGGCCGACGACGAGTCCGGCGACTCCGAGTTCCTCGCGTTCATGATGCTCCTCAACACGGTCGTCGAGCCGTGCGCACCGGAGCTTCCGACCGCGATGCCCCCGGAGGAGTCGGAAGCCACGATTCCTGCTGATATATCCGTCCCCGACGAACTGCCCCTCCCCGACGAGCCGCCGCCCACGAGCGCGCCGCGCGACCCCGAGGAGGCCCGGCAGGAGATCGAGCTGAGCTCCGTCGAGAAGTGCGAGGCCCGCGAGCACACCCGCCGCATCACCAAGGCCCTCGCCGCCGGCACCGCCGACCCGGCGCCGGGCGACGTCGCCGGGGTCCTACGCAAGCTCGGCTACCTCGAGGAGCGCATCGACGGCCCGCAACGCGCGCGTGGGGGCGTCGAGTTCACACTTGACCTGCGCGTGATGGGCGGCTCGCTGTGCCTGTCCGGCACCACGACCGGCACGAAGACCACGATCGAGCCGTACGGCGCCGACGTGGAGGTCGCCTGCACGGAGGTCCGGAGGTGAGGCGCGGAAACTGAGCCCTGGCGGACGTTGTCAGTGCGGGCGGCTACGGTTTCGTCCATGGCTGCCCGTACGAAGACCGCCAAGGACCGCCCCGCCTTCCGCTGCACCGAGTGCGGCTGGCAGACGGCGAAGTGGCTCGGCCGCTGCCCCGAATGCCAGGCATGGGGGACGGTCGAGGAGTACGGCGCGCCCGCGGTGCGCACGACGGCACCCGGCCGCGTCACCACCTCCGCCCTGCCCATCGGCCAGGTGGACGGCCGCCAGGCCACCGCCCGCTCCACCGGCGTGCCCGAGCTGGACCGCGTCCTGGGCGGCGGCCTCGTCCCCGGCGCGGTCGTGCTGCTGGCGGGCGAGCCCGGCGTGGGCAAGTCCACGCTCCTGCTCGACGTGGCGGCCAAGTCGGCGAGCGACGAGCACCGCACGCTGTACGTCACGGGCGAGGAGTCGGCGAGCCAGGTCCGGCTGCGCGCCGACCGCATCAAGGCCATCGACGACCATCTGTACCTCGCCGCGGAGACCGACCTCGCCGCGGTCCTCGGCCACTTGGACGCGGTGAAGCCGTCGCTGCTGATCCTCGACTCGGTGCAGACGGTGGCCTCCCCGGAGATCGACGGCGCCCCCGGCGGCATGGCCCAGGTCCGCGAGGTCGCGGGCGCACTCATCCGGGCCTCCAAGGAACGCGGCATGTCCACGCTCCTGGTGGGCCATGTCACCAAGGACGGCGCGATCGCGGGCCCACGCCTGCTGGAGCACCTCGTGGACGTGGTGCTCTCCTTCGAGGGCGACCGGCACGCGCGCCTGCGTCTCGTCCGGGGCGTCAAGAACCGCTACGGCGCGACGGACGAGGTCGGCTGCTTCGAACTGCACGACGAGGGCATTACGGGCCTTACGGACCCGAGCGGACTTTTCCTGACCCGTCGTGACGAACCGGTCCCCGGCACCTGTCTGACGGTCACCCTGGAAGGCCGCCGCCCGCTGGTGGCCGAGGTCCAGGCCCTCACCGTCGACTCCCAGATCCCCTCCCCCCGGCGCACCACGTCCGGTCTGGAGACCTCCCGCGTCTCGATGATGCTCGCCGTCCTGGAGCAGCGGGGCCGGATCAGCGCCCTCGGCAAGCGGGACATCTACTCCGCGACGGTCGGCGGAGTGAAGCTCTCGGAGCCCGCCGCGGACCTGGCCATCGCCCTCGCGCTGGCCTCCGCGGCGAGCGACACCCCGCTGCCCAAGAACCTCGTCGCGATCGGCGAAGTAGGCCTCGCGGGCGAGGTCAGACGGGTCACGGGCGTCCAGCGCCGACTGTCCGAGGCCCACCGTCTGGGCTTCACCCACGCCCTCGTGCCGGGCGACCCCGGCAAGATCCCCCCCGGTATGAAGGTCCTGGAAGTCGCCGACATAGGGGACGCCCTGAGAGTCCTTCCGCGCTCGCGTCGGCGAGAGGCCCCACGGGACGAGGAGGAGCGCCGGTAGACTTTGCCCTGGTCTCGCCCGTCCGTACGAACCGCATGTACGAAAGGGGAGCGCCAGAAGACCTGCGACCGGAGGAGTGCAGTGGCAGCCAACGACCGGGCAGCAGCTCCCGGAAAGTCCGGCGGGAGCTCCGGTGCCGATGGCCTGATGCGCGCCTCACTGAGCGCCGTGGCACCCGGCACGGCCCTGCGCGACGGCCTGGAGCGGATTCTCCGCGGCAACACGGGCGGGCTCATCGTGCTCGGCTTCGACAAGACGGTGGAGCCGATGTGCACGGGCGGCTTCGTCCTGGACGTCGAGTTCACGGCCACGCGCCTGCGTGAGCTGTGCAAGCTCGACGGCGGCATCGTGCTGTCCACGGACCTGTCGAAGATCCTGCGGGCCGGCGTCCAGCTGGTCCCGGACCCGACGATCCCGACGGAGGAGACCGGCACCCGCCACCGCACGGCGGACCGGGTGTCCAAGCAGGTCGGCTTCCCGGTCGTCTCGGTCTCCCAGTCGATGCGCCTGATCGCCCTCTACGTCGACGGCCAGCGCCGCGTCCTGGAGGACTCCGCGGCGATCCTGTCCCGCGCGAACCAGGCGCTGGCGACCCTGGAGCGGTACAAGCTCCGCCTCGACGAGGTCGCGGGAACGTTGTCAGCGCTGGAGATCGAGGACCTCGTCACGGTCCGGGACGTCTCCGCGGTGGCCCAGCGCCTGGAGATGGTCCGCCGCATCGCGACGGAGATCGCCGAGTACGTGGTCGAGCTCGGCACGGACGGCCGCCTCCTGGCCCTCCAGCTCGACGAGCTGATCGCGGGCGTGGAACCGGAACGCGAACTGGTGGTCCGGGACTACGTCCCCGAGCCCACGGCCAAGCGCTCCCGCACGGTCGAAGAGGCCCTGTACGAACTGGACGCCCTCACCCACGCCGAACTCCTCGAACTCCCCACGGTGGCAAAGGCACTGGGCTACACGGGTTCGCCGGAGGCGTTGGACTCGGCAGTGTCCCCGCGCGGCTTCCGCCTGCTGGCAAAGGTCCCGCGCCTCCCGGGCGCGATCATCGACCGCTTGGTGGAACATTTCGGCGGCCTGCAGAAGCTCCTCGCGGCGAGCGTGGACGACTTGCAGACGGTGGACGGCGTCGGCGAGGCACGGGCGCGGAGCGTACGGGAGGGCTTGTCCCGCTTGGCCGAGAGCTCGATCTTGGAACGCTACGTATAAGGGCCTATAGGGGCGCGGGGAACTGCGCGACAAGCCCCCACGGAGCCGCACACGACAGGCAACCCACCCTGGCCGCCCCTTAGTCGCTCTCCAACACGAACGACGTCTGCACCTTCGCGTACCCCGGAGCAGCCAACTCCACCAGATACGTCCCCGCTCCCGCCGACCCCGCTGGAGGCGTCGCACACTGCGGAGCACTCGGCTTCCGGTCCCACTTCACCGTGTACGTGATGCTGCTGCCCGCAGGCGCCCGGAACACCAGACTCCCCGCGGTCTTCGGGCAGTCGGCGGACGACCAGTACTCGTCGTCCTCCGCGGCCTGAGTGATCGTCAACACCGCGCTCTTCGGCCCGAGATCGACCTTGCAGTCACTGCCGGAGGAGTTGGCCGCGGTCACCAGCAGCGTGGGCGTCTCACCGGGGCCGTACCCGTTGTGGAGGCTGCGCACGGTCAACTTCACCGCGCCGCTGGTGCAGTTGGGCAGCGTCGAGCCCGCCGGCACGGTGTCGTCCTGACCGACGCCACTGCCCGCACCGCCACCGGCTGTCCCGCCTTCCGAGCCGCCGGAGCCCGCGGACCCCGAGCCTCCGGACCCGGCGGTCGAGCCGGCGCCGTCACCGGACCCGTCGTCGGAGCCGGACCCACCGCCGTCGCCGCCACCGCTCGACTCGTCGCGCCCGCCCGGCGCTTGACTGATCGCGGGCCCTGAACTCGACGGTCCCGGGGTGATGGAGGGCGCGGGATTCTTGCCGTTGGACCCGTCGGCACCGTTGTTGCCGCCACCGCCGTCCGACGTGACCACCCAGGCGATCAGGAGTGCCAACAGGGCCAATACAGACAGCAGTACGGCCCTCCGTCGCCAGTAGATGGAGGAGGGAAGCGGCCCGACCGGATTGCGCAGAGATCCCACGGCGCAAACTGTACGAGAGATCGGCGCCCGCGCTGGCCCTACCCGCCGCGGGGGATCACAACTTTTCCGGATCATCATTCCGGACGCGGGCGTTCGCCCCCTGCCTTTCGTCGGGTGCGGCACCTGATGATCGCGGGGTGTGACCATTTCGGCCCGCCGTCTACGTTCCGTGACCACGGAGGGCGAGGACACCGGGCGCTGTTCCGCCATCACCGACCGGCCCACGACACTCTTACGTGGGTACAGCGCACGGTTCGCGATCGCGTCCCTTGCACCTCTGGCCACGGCTCTGGCGTATACGGAAGAGGGCGTTCAACCGGCCGACGTCACAAGTGCCCGGAGAAACGGCACTGCTGTCGACCGTCAGGGACTGCCGTACGCCTGAGGGGTGGCGGTGCCCCCGCGTCCCCTGTCCGGCATGGCAGGATCGGAAGGCCATGACTGCGCCCATCACCAAGTCCCCCGCCCTCTCCGAAGCCGAAGCCGAAGCCGAAGCCGTCGCCCGAGTCGGCGCTCAGGTCGACGCCGACGCCGCCGGAGCGCATCTGCACGCCCCCGTCATCGACTGGTTCGACGAGCACGCCCGCGATCTGCCGTGGCGCCGCCCCGACGCCGGGCCGTGGGGGGTGATGGTCAGTGAGTTCATGCTCCAGCAGACGCCGGTCAGCCGGGTCCTGCCGGTCTACGAGCAGTGGCTGGCCCGCTGGCCGCGCCCCGCGGACCTCGCCCAGGAGGCGCCCGGCGAGGCCGTGCGCGCCTGGGGCCGGCTCGGCTACCCCCGCCGCGCGCTGCGGCTGCACGGCGCCGCCGTGGCGATAACGGAACGGCACGGCGGGGACGTACCCACCGACCACGCCCAGCTGCTCGCGCTGCCCGGCATCGGCGAGTACACGGCCGCGGCCGTCGCCTCCTTCGCCTACGGCCAGCGGCACGCCGTCCTCGACACCAACGTCCGGCGGGTCTTCGCGCGGGCCGTCACCGGCGTGCAGTACCCGCCGAACGCCACCACCGCCGCCGAACGCAAGCTGGCCCGCGCCCTGTTGCCCGAGGACGAGTCCACCGCCTCCCGCTGGGCCGCCGCCTCCATGGAGCTCGGCGCGCTGGTGTGCACCGCCAAGAACGAGTCCTGCCACCGTTGCCCCATCGCCGCGCAGTGCGCCTGGCGCCTCGCGGGCAAGCCGGAGCACGACGGTCCGCCGCGGCGCGGACAGACGTACGCCGGTACCGACCGCCAGGTGCGCGGCAAGCTGCTGGCGGTGCTGCGCGAGGCGCACGCGCCCGTGCCGCAGGCCGCGCTGGACCGGGTGTGGCACGAGCCGGTGCAGCGCGCGCGGGCCCTGGACGGCCTCGTCGCGGACGGGCTCGTGGAGCCTCTGCCCGGTGGTTTGTATCGGCTGCCGTTGACGTAACGCCGTGCAAACACCTCTCCAAATCAGCCCAAACCGGCGCCATTCGCTGCGCCGGTTTACCCCTTTCCTGCTTCCGTTACACAACCGACGGACAGCCGAGGGCTAGCCGCGCGCTGCTCCGCACAGCCCCGTGACAACAGCTCCGTAGCTTCATTGGCGTACCGCAAGGACGGCGGCACACAGGCAATGAGGAACCGACGGCAGGCGAGTCGGAAACGGGGATGGAGGCGGTCGATCATGGCGCAGGGCGAGGTGGCAGAGGTGCTCGAGTTCGAGGAGTACGTCCGCACCCGGCAGGACGCGTTGCTGCGCAGCGCTCGTCGCCTGGTCCCGGACCCCGTCGACGCGCAGGACCTGCTCCAGACGGCGCTGGCGCGGACGTACGGCCGCTGGGAGACCATCGAGGACAAGCGGCTCGCGGACGCCTATCTGCGCCGGGTCATGATCAACACCCGGACCGAGTGGTGGCGGGCCCGCAAGCTGGAGGAGGTGCCGACCGAGCAGCTCCCGGACGCTTCGGTCGACGACGCCACCGAGCAGCACGCGGACCGCGCCCTGCTGATGGACATCATGAAGGTGCTCGCCCCCAAGCAGCGCTCCGTGGTCGTGCTGCGACACTGGGAGCAGATGTCCACGGAGGAGACGGCCGCCGCCCTCGGCATGTCGGCCGGTACGGTCAAGAGCACGCTGCACCGGGCCCTCGCCCGGCTCCGCGAGGAGCTGGAGAGCCGCGATCTGGACGCACGCGCGCTGGAGCGTGAGGAGCGGGAGCGTTGCACGGCGGCCTGACCGACAGGGCTCGCGGCGCCGACGGGACATTCGGCGCCGACCCCGACCCCGCACCGGGGCGGGGCGCTTTCCAGGCGGCGATGACGGCGGTGGCCGTACTCGCCGCCCTTGCCCTTTTCGTCTCCGCCTGCGCCACCGGAGGCACCGGCACCCGTGACGAGGGTCCGGCCCATGTCGAGACCTCCGCCGGCTCGGAGATGGCCGCGGGCGCCGCGCCCTCGGCGAAGGCCTCGTACTCCGGCAATCTGACCAAGGCCGAGGCCGCCCAGCTGCTCAAGGACGACCCCTCGGTCTCGGCCGAGGTCAAGAACGACCTCCAGCCCTGCACCGGCGACGACCCGCCCGTCGACGTGACCTCCGGCGACCTGACCGGCGGAACCGCGCGCGACGTCGTGGTCAACGTGCTGACCTGCGGCGACATCATCGGCATAGGGGCGTACGTGTATCGCCTTCAGGACGGCGCGTACGAGAATGTGTTCAAGGCCGAGGAGCCCCCGGTCTACGCGCAGATCGACCGGGGTGACCTGGTGGTGGACAAGCAGGTGTACGAGAAGGGCGACGCGGTGGCGGCACCCTCCGGCGAGTACGTGTTCATCTACCACTGGACGGCGGGGCGGTTCGTCAAGCGCTGGGACCAGTACAGCGAGTACGGCAAGACGAGCGAAGGCCCTGCCGAGACCACGCCGACGCCGGTGCCGACGAGCTGAATTTCGAGAAGCCCCGGATTCCGTGAACCGATCGGGCCGTTCGGAACGATCACCTTTCGACAGCAAGACCACGCGAGACCACAACGCAGGACCAAGGACAGAGAGCAGCGGGATGGCAGACCAGACTCACGTTCTGTTCGTCGAGGACGACGACGTCATCCGCGAGGCCACCCAGCTCGCCCTGGAGCGGGACGGCTTCGCGGTCACCGCGATGCCCAACGGCCTGTCGGGCCTGGAGGCGTTCCGGGCCGACCGCCCCGACATCGCCCTGCTGGACGTCATGGTCCCGGGCCTGGACGGCGTCAGCCTGTGCCGGCGCATCCGGGACGAGTCGACCGTGCCGGTGATCATGCTGTCGGCGCGCGCGGACTCCATCGACGTGGTGCTGGGCCTGGAGGCCGGCGCCGACGACTACGTGACGAAGCCGTTCGACGGCGCCGTGCTGGTCGCCCGTATCCGCGCGGTGCTGCGCCGCTTCGGGCACGCGGGCGGCGGCGAGCGGGCGGACGACTCCGCGGCCGCGGCGGACGGCGGGGTGCTGACCTTCGGCGAGCTGGAGATCGACACCGAGGGCATGGAGGTGCGCCGGGCCGGCGAGCCGGTGGCGCTCACCCCGACCGAGATGCGCCTGCTCCTGGAGTTCTCCTCCGCGCCGGGTACGGTCCTGTCCCGCGACAAGCTCCTGGAGCGCGTGTGGGACTACGGCTGGGGCGGGGACACGCGTGTGGTGGACGTCCATGTGCAGCGGCTGCGGACGAAGATCGGCCAGGACCGCATCGAGACGGTCCGTGGCTTCGGCTACAAGTTGAAGGCCTGAGCGGGGCGGACATGCGGGGGACAATGCAGCGCCTGGTCCCGGCGCGACTGGAGCGCGCGGGCATCCGTACGGGACTGCGGTGGAAGCTCAGCGCGGCCATCGCGTTCGTCGGCGCGCTGGTCGCGATCGCCCTGAGCCTGGTCGTGCACAACGCGGCCCGGGTCTCGATGCTGGACAACGCCCGCGACCTCGCGGACGAGCGCATCCAGATCGCCCAGCGCAACTACGACCAGTACAAACGCCCGAACCCCTTCCCCAACGTCAAGATCAACGACTCCTCGCTGCCGAGAGAGCTGCGGGAGAAGGTCGAGCAGGGGCGCCGGGCGACGTATGTGACCGACCGGCCGGGCGGCGAGCCGGACATCTGGGCCGCCGTCCCGGCGGCGAACGGCAATGTGCTGTCCCTGCACACCACGTTCACCGACCGCAGCACCGACATCCTCAAGGACCTCGACCAGGCCCTGGTGATCGGCTCCATCGCCGTCGTCCTCGGCGGCAGCGCCCTCGGCGTGCTCATAGGCGGCCGCCTGTCGAGCCGGCTGCGCAAGGCGGCGACGGCGGCGGGGCAGGTCGCGAGCGGTGAGACGGACGTACGGGTGCGGGACGCGATCGGCGGTGTCGTACGGGACGAGACCGACGACCTGGCCAGCGCGGTGGACGCGATGACCGACGCGCTGCAGCAGCGCATCGAGGCCGAGCGCCGGGTCACCGCCGACATCGCGCACGAACTGCGCACCCCGGTGACCGGCCTGCTCACGGCGGCCGAGCTGCTGCCGCCCGGCCGTCCCACGGAACTGGTCCTGGACCGGGCGAAGGCGATGCGCACGCTCGTCGAGGACGTGCTGGAGGTGGCCCGCCTCGACAGCGCGTCGGAGCGGGCGGAGCTGCAGGACATCCTGCTGGGCGAGTTCGTCAGCCGGCGGGTGGCGGCCAAGGACCCGGACATCGAGGTCCGCGTGGTGCACGAGTCGATGGTCACGACCGACCCGCGCCGCCTGGAGCGCGTCCTGTTCAACCTGCTAGCCAACGCCGCGCGGCACGGCGCGCCGCCGATCGAGGTCACCGTCGAGGGCCGGGTCATCCGCGTCCGCGACCATGGCCCCGGCTTCCCCGAGGACCTCCTCGCCGAGGGCCCGAGCCGTTTCCGCACGGGCAGCGCGGACCGCGCGGGGCACGGCCACGGCCTCGGCCTGACCATCGCCGCGGGCCAGGCCCGGGTGCTGGGCGCCCGCCTCACCTTCCGCAACGTCCGCCCGGCGGGCGCGCCGAACGGCGTGCGGGCGGAGGGCGCGGTGGCGGTGCTGTGGCTGCCGGAACACGCGCCGACGAACACGGGGAGCTATCCGCTGATGCCGTGAGGCTCCCTGCGGTCGATGGTGGCACTGGGCGCCGGCATCGTCGTAGGGCATGAAGATCTTCGTAGGCCATGAAGTAGGACACGAAGTACGACATGAAGAAGGCCCCCGGGGCGGACACCGACCGGGGGCCTTCAGCTCATCTGCGCCTGTGCGGATCAGACGGCCTCGACCATCGCCGCCGGAGCCGCGGCGGCATCCGCGTCCTGCGTCTTCGGCCCCGCGCCCTTCAGCGGGACCTCCTTCACGAAGACGGCCGCCACCAGCGCGACCACCGCGACGACGGACCCGAGCAGGAACGCCGAGTGGGTGCCGGAGGACACGGCGTGCTGATAGGCCTCGCGCAGCGCGTCCGGCAGCTTCGCCAGGCTCGCCGCGTCCAGCTGCGCGGACTGCTCGGTCATCTTGGCGCCGGCCGCTCCACCGCGCTCGGCCATGACGTCCTGGACCCGGTTGTTGAACAGCGCGCCCATGATGGCGACGCCGAACGACGAGCCCAGCGTCCGGAAGAGGGTGGTGGACGACGAGGCGACGCCCATGTCCTTCATCTCGACGCTGTTCTGCGCGACCAGCATCGTGATCTGCATCAGGCAGCCCATGCCGAGACCGACGACGGCCATGAACACCCCGGAGGTGAACCGGGACGTGCCGGTGTCCATCAGCGACAGCAGGTACAGGCCGACGACCATCAGCATGCTGCCGAGGACGGGGAAGACGTAGTACCGCCCGCTGTTCGTGGTCACCCGTCCGGCCACCATCGAGGTCACCAGCATCGCGCCGAGCATCGGCAGGAGCAGCAGGCCCGAGTTGGTCGCCGAGGCGCCCTGGACGGACTGCTGGTAGAGCGGCAGATAGAGGGTCGCGCCGAACATCACGAAGCCGGTGATGAAGCCGATGACCGACATCAGGGTGAAGTTGCGGCTGCGGAAGATGTGCAGCGGCACGACCGGCTCGACGGCCTTGGTCTGCCAGAACACGAACCCGATCAGCGAGGTCACGCCGATGCCGATGAGCTCCATGATCCGGGCGGACGTCCAGGCGTACTCGGTGCCGCCCCAGGTGGTGACCAGCACGATCGAGGTGATGCCGACGGTCAGCAGGGCGACGCCGAGGTAGTCGATGCGCGCCTTGGCCCGCTTCTTCGGCAGGTGCAGTACGGCGCTGATCGCGGTCAGCGCGACGACGCCGAGCGGCAGGTTGATGTAGAAGGACCAGCGCCAGCCCCAGTTGTCGGTGATGGTGCCGCCGACGAGCGGTCCGCCGATCATCGCCAGCGCCATGACGCCGGCCATCATGCCCTGGTACTTGCCGCGCTCCCGCGGCGGGATGAGGTCACCGATGATCGCCATGACGCCGACCATCAGACCACCGGCGCCGAGGCCCTGAACGGCCCGGAAGCCGATGAGCTGGCTCATGTCCTGCGCCATGCCGCTGAGCGCGGAGCCGATCAGGAAGATCACGATCGACGTCATGAAGGCGCCCTTGCGCCCGTACATGTCGCCGAGCTTGCCCCACACGGGCGTGGAGGCCGCGGTCGCGAGGGTGTACGCCGTCACGACCCACGACAGATGTTCGAGTCCGCCCAGATCGCCGACGATCGTCGGCATCGCGGTGCCCACGATCATGTTGTCGAGCATCGCGAGCATCATCGTGATCATCAGGGCGAGCAGGACGACCCGCACGCTCCTGGGCTGCTTCTCGTCTTCCGGTACCGCTGGCTCGGCTGCCTGTGTGTCCGCCATCATTCCCACTCCCCCGGCACTTACTTGCCGCCCGGCTAGTTAACTACACTGAGGGAAGGTAGACCCGTAACTAGCCGGGCGTCAAGTAAGTTTTGTTCCAAGCACGTTTCCCCAGTCAAGGAGTGCGCGAGGATGGGCGGCACCATGGACGGCACCAGGCAGCGGCGCCGCGGGGACACCCGCCAGCGCATCCAGGACGTAGCGCTCGAACTCTTCGCCGAGCAGGGCTACGAGAAGACGTCGCTGCGCGAGATCGCGGAGCGGCTGGAGGTCACGAAGGCGGCGCTGTACTACCACTTCAAGACCAAGGAAGAGATCCTGGTCAGCATCTTCGACGATCTGACCCAGCCGATCCTCGACCTGATCGAGTGGGGCAAGCAGCAGCCGCACACGCTGGAGACCAAGCAGGAGATCGTACGGCGCTACAGCGACATCCTCGCCGACGCCACCCCCCTGTTCCGCTTCATGCAGGAGAACCAGGCGACGGTACGGGAACTGCGCGTCGGCGAGACCTTCAAGGAGCGCATGCAGGGCCTGCGCGACATCATGATCGACCCGGCGGCGGACCTGGTCGACCAGGTCCGCTACATCAGCGCGATCTTCACCCTGCACGCCGGGATGTTCTTCCTCCAGGACCTGCCCGGCGACGCGGAACAGAAGCGCAAGGCGGTCCAGGAGGTGGCGGCGGACCTGGTCACCCAGGCCCACCGGGGCATCGCGAAGGGCTAGGGCCTGTCCGGGTCTCAGACGGTGACGCCCTTGGAGCGCAGGAAGGCGACCGGGTCGACGGCCGAGCCGTAGTTGGCGGTCGTACGGATCTCGAAGTGCAGGTGCGGACCGCTGGAGTTGCCGGTGTTGCCGGACAGGGCGATGCGCTGACCGGTCTTGACGACCTGGCCGACCTTGACCTCGATGCGCGAGAGATGGGCGTACTGCGAGTAGAGCCGGTTGCCGTGCTTGATGACGATGGCGTTGCCGTACGCGGGACCGTCACCGGCACCATTGCCGCCGGCCTTGACGACCGTGCCGCCGTGCGCGGCGAAGACCTTGGTACCGCTGGACACGGCGAAGTCCTGCCCGCTGTGGGTGGACTGCCACATGCTGCCGGCCTGCGCGAAGCTCGCGCTCAGCGTGTACTTCTTCACCGGGTCGATCCAGGAGGCGGCCTTCTTGGCGGGGACGCCGGTCTCGGCGGCCGCCGCGACCCCGGTCCCCAGCACGGCCGAGGCTCCCAGGCCGACGGCCACCACGGCCGCGCGGGTGCGGAGCTTGGACATACGGGAAGAACGGGAAGCAATACGCGGGGACATCGGAACCTCATGGGGACGGGGACAGAAAAGCCACCCGACGCACAGGCATCCGCCGGATGGGGCATCCCTTGGTAACCCCGACCTCCCGAAACGCCCAAACCACCTGTCTACGACGGAAGCTAGTACTTCATCCGAAAACTTCCGCTTTCTTGACAGAGGCACCACTTGGGACGAATCCACCCAAGACGGTGAGATAGCGCCAGAGGTTGTAGGCCGAAAGTCCTTTTCGTCCGCATCAGACCCATCACTAAGCGCCTTAGTAAGGGACAAATCGCCTGTGCGGCATGTCACCGGGCGTGGAGATCCACTGACGGGGAGATGTGACGGGGGCTACTCCGCACGACCTCTTCCCACTTACCCCCCAGTAACCCTACGGTTCCCCTCGCGCCACCCACGCCAAGCACCATGCCCCCGTCAACGGCAGCAGCACCGGACGTGAGAGGACCCCCCACCCATGACGAGCAGACGCCCCTTGGTGCGCCGCATGACCGTCACCGCCGTCTCCACGGCGGCCCTCGTCGCACTCGCCGCGCCCGCCGACGCGGCGACCACCGAGGACGTCGACTACGCGACCTGGCAGCAGGACTGTCAGACGGTCATGAACCAGGCGCTTCCGTACCTCAAGCAGCGGATCGCCGCCCCCAAGCCCGGAGAGAAGCAGGCGATCGTCTTCGACATAGACAACACCACCCTGGAGACCGACTTCGGCTTCAGCTACCCGCAGCCGGCCAACAAGCCGGTCCTGAACGTCGCCCAGTACGCCCAGGAGCACGGCGTCTCGCTGTTCTTCGTGACGGCCCGCCCCGGCATCATCCGCTCGGTCACGGACTACAACCTCGACCACGTCGGCTACGACGTCTCCGGCCTCTACGTCCGCAGCTTCATCGACCTGTTCAAGGACGTCGCCGCCTACAAGACCGCCCAGCGCGTCGACATCGAGAACAAGGGCTACACGATCATCGCGAACATCGGCAACAGCGCCACCGACCTCTCGGGCGGCCACGCCGAGAAGACGTACAAGCTCCCGGACTACGACGGTCAGCTCTCCTGACCGACCTGGTCAACTGCCGATATCCTCACCTCCGTTGACGCGATCACGGGGGTGAGGCGGATGGACCCGGCGGTCCTCGGCAGCAAGTTGGCGTCAAGCCTGATGGCGTCGCTGGTGCGCAAACTCTTCGCGCCGGACGCCCCGGGCGCGGGCCTGACCGACAAGCCCGTACGCCTGTCCTCCCTGGTCTCCTTCCGCGGCGAGAAGCGCACCCTCGGCGAGAAGGAGGTCCGCGCCCTGGCCCGCCGCATGGTCACCGCGGCCACCGAATCCCCCGGCGAGCCCCCTTTCCCCGCCGACGAGGAACCGGCCGTCGTCGACGCCCTGACCGCCCGCCTGCTGGCCCTGGGCGACCTGGACATGGACGACGTACAGGCGGTGCACCTGGGCCACTGGGAACTGGCCCGAACCCTCGCCCGTACGGTCCCTCCCCCCACCGGCCTGTCCACCGACGCCGGCTACTTCCTCGACTCCGCGACGGAGTGGGCCTGCCTCCAGATCCTGGAGTTCTTCACGCGCAGGTCCACCTTCGTAGCCCGCACCCTCGTCGAGCAGACCCGCAACCAGGCCGTACTGATCGCCAAGACCGACGAGCTGCTGTCCCGAACCCCCCGCGCCGGCGCCGAGGACCGCGCCTTCGAACGCCGCTACCTCCAGCACATCGCCGACCGCCACAACCACATCACGATCTACGGCATCGACCTGCGCGACTCCCCGGACCGGTGGCCGTTGGAGGTGGCGTATCTGAGCCTGGAGGCGACGACGGTCGAGGAACGGACCCTCCCGGAGGAACGCCCCGCCGGCCCGCTGACCGTCCAACTCCCCGCCGAGGACGCCCTCCTGACCCACGCCCGCGCCCTCCTGCGCGGCGACGCGGGCTCCGGCAAGACGACGCTGGTGCAGTGGCTGGCGGTGACGGCGGCGAAGGAGGCCGCCCACGTGCCGTTCGTCCTCCCCCTCCGCACACTGATCCGCACGGGCACCCTGCCCACACCGGCGGAGTTCCTGAACGCCGTGAGCTGCCCCCTCACTCCCCCGCAGGGCTGGGCCGAACGCGTCCTGACGGCCGGCCGGGGCCTGATCCTGATCGACGGCCTGGACGAGATCCCGGCCCCCGACCGCACCCGCACCCGCGACTGGCTCCTCGCCCTCATCCACGCCTTCCCGGGCAGCAACCGCTGGCTCCTGACCTCCCGCCCCACCGCCGTACGCCCCGACTGGCTGGCGGCCGAAGGCTTCCACGAACTGCTCCTGGCCCCGATGCGCCGCCCGGAGGTCGCGACCTTCGTCCACCGCTGGCACACGGCGGCGGAGGCCCCGGAGTACGAGGGCCCGCTACTGGACTCCCTGCGCACCAAACGCGACCTCGCCCGCCTCGCCACCAACCCGTTGATGTGCGGCCTGATCTGCGCCCTGCACCGCGACCGGCGCGGCTACCTCCCCAGAGGCCGCGAGGAGTTGTACGAGGCGGCCCTCACGATGCTGCTCACCCGGCGCGACCGGGAGCGGGGCCTGGGCGAGGAGGAGCTGGGCGAGAACGCGCAGCTGGAGGTTCTCCAACGCCTCGCCTACGCCCTCGTGTTGAGCGCTCGCACGGAGATGGACGTCGAGACGGCCGAGGCCATCGTGGAGCGCTGCCTGCCGTCGATCTCGGCGCGCGGTGGCGCGGCGTCCGTGCTCCGCGCCCTGCTGCTGCGCAGCGGCCTGCTCCGCCAACCGGCCCTGGGAGTCGTGGACTTCGTCCACCGCACCTTCCAGGACTACCTGGGCGCCCGGTACGCGGTCGAGGAGGGCCACCTCGACGTCCTGCTCAGCCACGCCGACGACACCCAGTGGGAGGACGTGATCCGCCTGGCGGTGACCCATGCCCGGCCCCGCGAACGGGCTGCGCTGCTACGGCAGTTGCTGGCACGGGAGACACCCCGGCTGACGTTGCTGGCTCTGTCCTCCCTGGAGCACGACACGGTGGTGGACGCGGCGGTCAAGGCGGCCGTGGAGTCACAGGCGGCCGCGCTGATCCCACCCCGGACGGCCGCGGAGGCGAAAACCCTCGCGGAGGCCGGGCCGCTGGTCCTGGAACTGCTGCCCGGCCCAGACGGACTGACCCCCGAGGAGGCCCTCGCCGTCACCGTCACCGCCTCGATCCTCGGCGGGGAGGAGCCCGACGGGGCATTGGCGGTGCTGAGGCGGTTCCGTGAGCATCCGGATCTCGATGTCCGGCGTCAGCTCGTGGGGACGTGGGACCGGTTCGACGCCGAGGAGTACGCGGTGGAGGTTCTGGACCACCTTGACCGTAGGGATCTCTTCATCATCTGTGCGTCGGCTGAGCAGCGAGCGGCGCTTGGCCGGATGCGTCCCTGGCCCTATCTGACGTTCAAAGGCGCCCACTCCGCCAAGGACATCCTGGCCTCCCTGCCCGCGCCCGAGGCGCTGACGGAACTGAACCTGTGGGACAACCCGCTTCTCACGGATCTCAGCGCCCTGCTGCCGCTCACCTCGCTCGACAGGTTGTTTGTGTTCGGCGGCCCGACCCTGGAAGGCCTCGATCGACTCACCACACTGACCGGTCTCGGTTTCTCCGATATCGGCGACATTTCCCAGCTGCGTTCTCTGAGGGGAATCCGCTTTCTCTCCGCGGGGCGATTGCCAGGTACCGCTCTCACAGATGCCCTGCCTGTCGACTCCTCCCTGGAGTTCCTCCTCCTGAGCGCGGGCGCCACCGATCACACCGGTCTGCGCGGATTGCGGCACTGGGCCACCCTGCGAACTCTCAGCCTCGGCCCGCTGACCACCGAACTGACCGTCGCCGACTGGCGGGAAGTCACGGAACTCCCGGAGTTGACGCACCTCTTCCTGAACGCGAAGATCATCCGCGACTTCCCGCACTCCATCGAGGCCATGCCCGAACTCCCCGGCATCGAAGTGCTGCAAATCGCGAACATGCACGGCGCCGAAGACCTTTCGCCCCTCGTCCCCCACCTGCCTGGCCTCCGCTCCGTAACCCTCCATAGCCGCCCCGGCGAACCCATTTCCCCCGCCCTCTACGAAGGCCTCTTCCCAGGCATCGAGATCAACCTGGACCTGCGGTAGGCAAACTGAAGGGGCCGGCGCCCAAAGGCACCGGCCCCTTCAACGCATCGCCCTACGGCTTACGCGTCCTTGCTCAGATTCGGCCCAGCCCCACCGGCCGCCTGCTCGATCGGCGGAACGTCCGGCAGTGCCGACTTCTCCTCGCCGCGGAACGTGAAGGTCTGGGCGTCGCCCTCGCCCTCCGTGTCCACGACGACGATGTGACCGGGACGCAGCTCGCCGAAGAGGATCTTCTCGGAGAGCGTGTCCTCGACCTCGCGCTGGATCGTGCGACGCAGCGGCCGCGCGCCCAGGACGGGGTCGTAACCCTTCTTGGACAGCAGCTCCTTCGCGGACTGGGAGAGCTCGATGCCCATGTCCCGGTCCTTGAGGCGCTCGTCCACCTTGCCGATCATCAGGTCGACGATCGCGAGGATGTCCTCCTGCGTCAGCTGCGGGAAGACGACCACGTCGTCGACACGGTTGAGGAACTCGGGCCGGAAGTGCTGCTTGAGCTCGTCCGAGACCTTGTTCTTCATGCGCTCGTAGTTGGACTTCGTGTCGCCCTGGGCCGCGAAGCCCAGGTTGAAGCCCTTGGAGATGTCCCGGGTGCCGAGGTTGGTCGTCATGATGATGACCGTGTTCTTGAAGTCCACGACCCGGCCCTGGGAGTCGGTCAGACGACCGTCCTCCAGGATCTGCAGCAGCGAGTTGAAGATGTCCGGGTGGGCCTTCTCGACCTCGTCGAAGAGGACGACCGAGAACGGCTTGCGGCGGACCTTCTCCGTGAGCTGGCCGCCCTCTTCGTAGCCCACGTAGCCGGGGGGCGAACCGAAGAGACGCGAGACCGTGTGCTTCTCGCTGAACTCCGACATGTCGAGGGAGATCAGCGCGTCCTCGTCACCGAAGAGGAACTCGGCGAGCGCCTTGGACAGCTCGGTCTTACCGACACCGGACGGGCCGGCGAAGATGAACGAACCACCGGGACGCTTCGGGTCCTTGAGGCCCGCACGCGTACGACGGATCGCCTTGGAGAGCGCCTTGACGGCGTCCTTCTGGCCGATGACCCGCTTGTGGAGCTCGTCCTCCATGCGCAGCAGACGCGAGGACTCCTCCTCGGTCAGCTTGAAGACCGGGATGCCGGTGGCGGTCGCGAGGACCTCGGCGATCAGCTCGCCGTCGACCTCCGCGACGACGTCCATGTCGCCGGCCTTCCACTCCTTCTCGCGCTTGGCCTTCGCCGCCAGCAGCTGCTTCTCCTTGTCGCGGAGAGAGGCCGCCTTCTCGAAGTCCTGGGAGTCGATCGCCGACTCCTTGTCGCGACGCACGCCCGCGATCTTCTCGTCGAACTCGCGGAGGTCCGGCGGCGCGGTCATCCGGCGGATGCGCATCCGGGAACCGGCCTCGTCGATCAGGTCGATCGCCTTGTCCGGCAGGAAGCGGTCCGAGATGTACCGGTCGGCCAGCGTCGCGGCCTGGACGAGGGCCTCGTCCGTGATGGACACACGGTGGTGGGCCTCGTAGCGGTCGCGCAGACCCTTGAGGATCTCGATGGTGTGCGGGAGCGAGGGCTCGGCGACCTGGATGGGCTGGAAGCGGCGCTCCAGGGCCGCGTCCTTCTCCAGGTGCTTGCGGTACTCGTCCAGCGTGGTGGCACCGATGGTCTGGAGCTCACCGCGGGCCAGCATCGGCTTCAGGATGGAAGCCGCGTCGATGGCGCCCTCGGCGGCACCCGCACCCACGAGCGTGTGGAGCTCGTCGATGAACAGGATGATGTCGCCGCGGGTGCGGATCTCCTTGAGCACCTTCTTCAGGCGCTCCTCGAAGTCACCGCGGTAGCGGGAGCCGGCGACCAGCGCGCCGAGGTCGAGGGTGTAGAGGTGCTTGTCCTTGAGGGTCTCGGGCACCTCGCCCTTGACGATGGCCTGGGCGAGGCCCTCGACGACGGCGGTCTTACCGACGCCGGGCTCACCGATCAGGACCGGGTTGTTCTTGGTACGGCGGGACAGCACCTGCATGACCCGCTCGATCTCCTTCTCGCGCCCGATGACCGGGTCGAGCTTGGATTCACGAGCGGCCTGGGTGAGGTTCCGGCCGAACTGGTCGAGGACCAGGGACGTCGAGGGGGTGCCCTCGGCAGGCCCGCCGGCGGTGGCGGTCTCCTTGCCCTGGTAACCGGAGAGCAGCTGGATGACCTGCTGCCGCACCCGGTTGAGATCTGCGCCCAGCTTGACCAGGACCTGGGCGGCGACGCCCTCGCCCTCGCGGATCAGGCCGAGCAGGATGTGCTCCGTGCCGATGTAGTTGTGACCCAGCTGAAGGGCCTCGCGGAGCGACAGCTCCAGGACCTTCTTGGCACGGGGGGTGAAGGGGATGTGCCCGGACGGGGCCTGCTGGCCCTGGCCGATGATCTCCTCCACCTGCTGGCGGACCGCCTCGAGCGAAATCCCGAGGCTCTCAAGGGCCTTGGCGGCGACACCCTCACCCTCGTGGATCAGGCCCAGGAGGATGTGCTCGGTGCCGATGTAGTTGTGGTTGAGCATCCGGGCTTCTTCCTGAGCCAGGACGACAACCCGCCGCGCGCGGTCGGTGAACCTCTCGAACATCGTTAATCGCTCCTCAGAGCGGTCAGGCAGTGGGGGGAACTTCCCCTCCCTGTCCTTCCGCAGCTTAGTCCCGCAAGCGGGGACCGCTCATTCCAACTGCCGACACCGTCGATGGCCTCCTGACCCCGAACGCCGACATCTGCTCCAACCTGATGGTGCGAGACGATGTTCCCGCAGGCCAGGCAGTTACCCCTACTGTCAGTACGCCGATGGCGAACGTGAGACGGCCTGTCCTGCGTGTCGCCCCCTCCCACTAGGGATGTCTTACCCGCTGGGACTGACACTCCATGCCGAGCGCCCCGGTTCCCTCCGCTATGGGCGAACAACCTTGCGTCCCCTCACACCCCGGGACGCCCCCTCTTTCGCCACGCTGCGCATTCACCGGAACACCCAGCGTAACTCGCACGCTCCTCGGACGGTTGCACTTGGCATGGTTGGCACCCTCCCCCCGGCCGCCCCTCCGCTCCCGGCGGCCCCCACGGTCCCGCTCCCCCGCCGGCCGCTCGACGCGAGCGATCAGGTCCGCCGGTGGTACGAGAACGATCTGGGGTGGCCGACGGTGCCCGACGGCCCGGGAACTCCGGTACGACTTTTCGTGGGCCCGCTGTTCGACGTCCTGGACGTGCCGGTCGAGGCGGGCCTGGCCGCGCTGCGGCATCTGGCGCCGGGCTCTCCGGTGGCCGTACAGGACGGACGGATGCGGCTGCTGCTGGCCGCGGGCAGCGCGGAGGAGGTGCCCGGGGTCCTGGACTGGCTGGAGTGGGGGTCCCTGCGGCTCGACCTGAGCACGCTGGGCGAGGGCGACACGATGACCGCGCCCCTGCCCGCCGACAGCGGCGTGACGCCGCCCGGCGGTGCCGGCGTTCTGGAGCCGAACTCCACCGGCCTTCGGCCGTTGCTCATTCGGAGCGCGTACGGCGCCCTGCAGGGGGCCGCCGTGTGGCTGCGGCCCCCCGAGGCGGGGTGCGAGGTCGAGGCCTCGCTGCCGACGCTGTCGGCACTGGGGGGCGGTGGGGGCGCCCCCGATCTCGTGAGAGTGCTGGACACGGTGGCCACGCAGTGCCACCGTCTGCGGCTGCGCGCGTGCGCTCAGCCACCTGCCTTTTCCTAAGCGTCGCGCTCAGGCGTTGGCCTTCTCGTAGGCCTCGCGAATGGCCGCGGGAACACGACCGCGGTCGTTCACGTCGTGGCCGTTCTCCTTCGCCCAGGCGCGGATCAGCGCGGTGTCCTGGCTGCCGCCGCCGGAAGCGGCGCGCGTCTTTCCGCGACCGCCCGCAGCACGGCCTCCGGTACGACGACCGCCCTTCACGTAAGGCTCGAGAAGGCCACGGAGCTTGTCCGCATTGGCAGTCGTGAGATCGATCTCGTACGTCTTGCCGTCCAGCGCGAACGTCACGGTCTCGTCCGCCTCGCCGCCGTCGAGGTCGTCGACAAGAAGGACCTGAACCTTCTGTGCCACCGGATTTCCTTTCATCGATAACTTCAGGACCAGGGTCTGCGGCGTCCGCCGTTTCGCCACCCCTGTTATATGCAGTACTGCAGTACGTCGGAAAGCAAACCGCTTTTGCTGGAAAAACACAAACCCCTGGGAGAGACAGACCGGCCGACACCGGTCCGGAAACATGCGCGTTTCGGACATAGGGAACCTGGGCATCGTGCCGCGGCCGAATACGCCTTGATCACAGATGCAGAAGCATCCGGCTGTTGCCCAAGGTGTTCGGTTTCACTCGTTCGAGCCCCAGGAACTCCGCGACACCCTCGTCATAGGAACGCAAGAGCTCCGCGTAGACATCGGTGTCGACGGGCGTCTCGCCGATCTCGACGAAGCCGTGCTTGCCGAAGAAGTCCACTTCGAAGGTCAGACAGAAAACCCGGCGAACACCGAGCCAGCGCGCGGTGTGCAGCAACTTCTCCAGCAACTGATGCCCGACACCGGCACCCTTCAGGCCGCGCTTCACCGCGAGAGTACGAACTTCGGCAAGGTCTTCCCACATCACGTGCAGTGCGCCGCAGCCGACGACCTCGCCGTTGTCGTCCCGTTCGGCGACCCAGAACTCCTGGATGTCCTCGTAAAGCGTCACCGTCGCTTTGTCGAGCAGGATGCGTCGCTGGACGTACTCGTCGAGGAGAGCGCGCACCGCCGGCACATCGCTGGTGCGGGCCCGCCGGACGGTGATGGCTTTTGCGGTGACTTCGGGGCTCTGAGGAGACGAGCTCTCTGCTGACATGTGCGGACGCTATCGCCCGTCGCCGCCCGGCGCCGAGGCGGGGTTCTCGCGGCCGGTTTCGGCGGCGGTATCCGCCGCGGGCGCTTCCGGGGTTTCCGGTCCTTGGACGATGCGTACGGCGTCCCGCAGCGCCTGTCGCTGTTCGTCGCTCATCATCCCGAAGAAGGCGACGAGAGCGGCGGCGGGGTTGTCGCTCTGCGACCAGGCGTCGTTCATCAGGGCGGCGGCGTAGGCGGCGCGAGTGGAGACGGCCTCATATCGATAGGCCCGCCCTTCGGCCTCCCGTCGCACCCAGCCCTTCTGATGGAGATTGTCCAAAACGGTCATCACCGTGGTGTAGGCGATGGACCGTTCCTGCTGCAGATCTTCCAGGACTTCCCGAACGGTCACCGGGCGGTTCCACTTCCACACCCGCGTCATGACCGCGTCTTCGAGTTCTCCCAATGGGCGAGGCACAACTCAGCACAATAGTGGGAGATCTCGGTATTGGCGTGCCGGACGTGCACGTCACCGGCAAACGAGAACAAAAAGGGCGTACGACTCGGAAAGCGAGGGAGTCGTACGCCGGTGAGGGCGGGCTCGGACGCGGGTCAGACGTCCGTCTTCGCGGAGGCCTGCCGGGCACCCTCCGCGCGCGCGAGGGCGGCGTCGACGACCGCGTCCTCCTTGGCCTTGTTGGCCCCGCCCTGGGTCTTCACGATCACGCGGATCACACCGATGAAGAACACCGCCATGACGACGGGGGGCAGGAGCGCGGAGACATAGTCCATGCGTCCAGGGTAGCCAGGGGGCCCACGCGCGCGGGCCCGGGGTGGGCGTACCGGTATTTGCCGACACAGGGGGCGTGTCGTGACGGACGCCCGGTACGCCCGGTCGAATCAGCCCGCGGCGAGTTGCTGCGGCGGGTTCGCGGGAGGCGGTGGGGTCGGCTTGCGGCGGGGGAAGACCTCGCCCGGGGTGGGGATGGGGCGGCTCGGCTTCGGGTCGGCAGGGACCGGGCCCGGCTTCTCCGCGGGCTTCTTCGCGGGCGACGCGGGCTTCTCCGGCTGCTCGGCGGACGCTTCGCCCAGCGCTCCGACGAGGGCGCCACCGGAGCCGGCGGGCGCGGCCGAGAGGCCCCCTGGGAGGGCCAGGAGGCGGGTGCGGGAGGCCGGGACGGCCGGGGCGGCCCGGCCAGCCGTGCCGCGCGCCAGACGGGCGCGTACGTCCTGTTCCGCGAGCCTCTGGCAGCGGTCCAGCAGCGCTGCCGCCGTGGGGTTGCCGCGCAGGGCGCGCAGCGCGGCGAGGTCGTCGGGGTTCGGGCGGTACCCGGCACCCAGCGCCTCCTCCAGGAGGGCCAGGTAGCCGGCGGCGGTGCCGGGCAGGGCGTCGCGGTACCGGGCGAGGTCGGCCACCAGGAAGGCACGCAGCCGGGCGCCCTCGCGCATCGCCTCGTCGAGGGAGTCGGCTAGGCGGAGACAGTCCTGGACGTCCTCGGCCGAGGCGGTTCGGGGGTGAAGGGCGAGGGCGAGAGCGCGGCGGAGCACACGCAGCTCCTCCACGCCGAACGCCATGCCGCCGCGGGATCCGTATGGCGTGGGCATGCGGCGACGATACGCGCTAATCAGACAAATTCGACATAGCGGATGGGCGTGGCGCGAGCGGCCACCCGGTTGCCCGCCCCCGTCTCACATCCGCGAGACGTTCCGCTCGTACACCAGCCGCAGTCCCACCAGCGTCAGCCACGGCTCGTGCTCGTCGATCACCGACGACTCGCCGAGGACCATCGGTGCGAGACCGCCCGTGGCGATCACCGTCACGTCGTCCGGGTCCTCCGCCAGCTCCCGGGCCATCCGGTTCACGACCCCGTCGACCTGACCGGCGAAGCCGTAGATGATGCCGGACTGCATCGCCTCGACCGTGTTCTTGCCGATCACGCTCCGCGGCCGGGCCACCTCGATCTTCCGCAGCTGCGCGCCCCGGACGCCGAGCGCCTCGACGGAGATCTCGATGCCGGGCGCGATGACCCCGCCGATGTACTCCCCGCGCGCGGACACCGCGTCGAACGTCGTCGCCGTACCGAAGTCGACGACGATCGCGGGGCCGCCGTAGAGCTCGACCGCGGCGACCGCGTTGATGATGCGGTCCGCGCCGACCTCCTTGGGGTTGTCGGTGAGGATCGGCACGCCCGTCTTCACGCCCGGCTCGACCAGGACCGCCGGCACGTCGCCGTAGTAGCGCCGCGTGACCTCACGCAGCTCGTGCAGCACCGAGGGGACGGTCGCGCAGATCGCGATGCCGTCGATGCCGTCGCCCAGTTCCTCGCCGAGCAGCGGGTGCATGCCCATGAGGCCCTGGAGCAGCACCGCCAGCTCGTCGGCCGTGCGGCGGGGGTCCGTGGAGATGCGCCAGTGCTCGACGATCTCCTCGCCGTCGAACAGACCGAGGACGGTCTGGGTGTTGCCTACGTCGATCGTGAGGAGCATCGCGACTACTCCGCCTCACGCAGGTCGAGACCGATGTCCAGGATCGGCGAGGAGTGGGTGAGAGCTCCTACCGCGAGGTAGTCGACGCCGGTGTCGGCGTACGCGCGCGCGTTGTCCAGCGTCAGCCGGCCCGAGGCCTCCAGCGCCGCCCGCCCGTGCACGAGCGCCACCGCCTCCTCGCACTCGCCCGGCGTGAAGTTGTCCAGAAGGATCAGGTCGGCGCCCGCGTCCACGACCTCGCGCAGCTGGTGCAGGGTGTCGACCTCGACCTCGATCGGCACGTCCGGGAAGGCCTCCCGTACGGCCTTGAAGGCCTGGGCCACGCCACCGGCGGCGACCACGTGGTTGTCCTTGACCAGGGCCGCGTCGGACAGCGACATGCGGTGGTTCACGCCGCCGCCGCAGCGCACCGCGAACTTCTCCAGCGAGCGCAGGCCCGGCGTCGTCTTCCGCGTGTCCCGCACGCGTGCCTTGGTGCCGTCCAGGGCGTCCGCCCACGCGCGCGTGGCGGTCGCGATGCCGGACAGGCGGCACAGCAGGTTGAGCGCGCTGCGCTCGGCGGTGAGGAGGTCGCGCGTGCGCGTGGTGACCGACAGGAGCTTCTGCCCGGCCTCCACGCGGTCGCCGTCCTCCACGTGCCGCTCGACCTCGAACTCGTCCTCGCACACCACCGAGACGACCGCCTCGGCGACCCTGAGGCCGGCCACGACGCCCGCCTCGCGCGCGACGAAGTCGGCGGTGGCGACGGCGTCCTCGGAGATGGTCGCGACGGTCGTCACGTCCACGCCGTGGTCGAGGTCCTCCTGGATGGCCACGTTGGCGATGTCCTCGACCTCGACGGGGTCGAGCCCGGCGTCGGCCAGGAGCTGGGCGAGCGCGGGGTCGAGCCCGCACTCCAGATATTCCTCGCCGCCGTCCGCGCCACAGGCGCAGCCGTCGCCGCAACCGCCGGCGGAGGCGAGGGGAAGGTCGTCGGTGCTCACTGCTGTCACTGCTCCTGAAGGGGCCGGCGGGTCGGGGGGAAGTCTGCGGTATCCGTGGTGTGTACGGCGAGGGTCCGGTCCGGATTCAGCCGTACGACGATGTGGCGCCGCCATGCCGCGTCGTCGCGGTCGGGCTCGTCCTCGCGCCAGTGGCAGCCGCGCGTCTCCTCGCGCAGCTGGGCGGCGGTGACCAGGACGCGGGCCACGCACAGGAGGTTGGTGGCCTCCCAGGTGTCGACGCCGGGCTCGGCGGTCTTGCCGTTCTCGTCGAGGGCGCCGCGTGCCTCGTCGTGCAGCCGCTGGAGCTGCTCGGCGGCCTGCGCGAGGGACTCGGCGGAGCGCAGGACGCCCGCGCCGCTCGACATGATCCGCTGGATCGCGAACCGTGCCTCGGGCGACTGCAAGGGGTGCGCGGGCTTCTCGGGGTGCTCGACCGGCTCGGGCACGCGCGCGTGGAGGCCGTTCGCGGCGTGCTCCGCCGTGATGTCCGCGACGATGCGCTCGGCGTAGACGAGTCCCTCGAGGAGGGAGTTCGACGCGAGCCGGTTCGCGCCGTGCACGCCGGTGCAGGCGACCTCGCCGCACGCGTACAGGCCCGGGACGGTCGTCCGGCCGTGGGAGTCGGTGCGCACGCCGCCGGAGGCGTAGTGGGCGGCCGGGGCGATCGGGATGGGCTCGGTGACCGGGTCGATGCCATGCGCGCGGCAGGCGGCGAGGATCGTCGGGAAGCGGTGCTCCCACATGTCGGCGCCGAAGTGCCGGGCGTCGAGGTACATGTGCTCGGCGTCCCGCTCCAGCATCCGGCGCAGGATGCCCTTGGCGACGATGTCGCGGGGCGCGAGCTCGGCCAGTTCGTGCTGCCCGACCATGAAGCGCACGCCGTCGGCGTCGACCAGGTGGGCGCCCTCGCCGCGGACCGCCTCGGAGACCAGCGGCTGCTGGCCCTCGGCGTCCGGGCCGAGGAAGAGCACGGTGGGGTGGAACTGGACGAACTCCAGGTCGCTGACCTCAGCGCCCGCGCGCAGGGCGAGGGCCACGCCGTCGCCGGTCGACACGGACGGGTTGGTGGTCGCGGCGAAGACCTGACCCATGCCGCCGGTCGCGAGGACGACCGCGGGGGCGTGCACGGCGCCCACGCCGTCGTGCTGGCCCTCGCCCATGACGTGCAGGGAGACGCCCGCCGTACGGCCGTCCGCGTCCGTGAGGAGGTCCAGGACGAGCGCGTTCTCGATCGTGCGCAGGCCACGCGCGCGTACGGCCTCGACGAGCGCGCGGGAGATCTCCGCGCCGGTCGCGTCGCCGCCCGCGTGGGCGATGCGGCGGCGGTGGTGGCCGCCCTCGCGGGTGAGCTCCAGGGCGCCCTCTTCGGACTCGTCGAAGTGGGCGCCGGTCTCGATGAGGCGCCGTACCGCGCCGGGGCCCTCGGTGACGAGGATGCGGACCGCGTTCTCGTCGCACAGGCCCACGCCGGCGACCAGGGTGTCGTCGAGGTGCTGCTCGGGGGTGTCGCCCTCGCCCAGGGCCGCGGCGACGCCGCCCTGCGCCCAGCGGGTCGAGCCGTCGTCGAGGCGGGCCTTGGTGACGACGACGGTCCGCAGGCCCGCGGCCTCGCAGCGCAGGGCCGCGGTCAGGCCGGCGACGCCGGAGCCGACGACGACCACGTCCGCGTCGATGGACCACCCGGGCGCGGGCGCGTGCAGTCGTATGCCTGTGCTGGTCACGAGGCGGCTCCGAGGTTTCCGAAGGTGAGCGGGAGGTTGTCGATCAGCCGGGTCGTCCCCACCCGGGCGGCGACGGCCAGGACGGCCTCGCCGGTGAAGTCGTCCTCGACCTCGGTGAAGTCGGAGGGGTCGACCAGGGCCAGATAGTCGAGCTCCAGGGGCGGCGAGAGGCGCGCGGCGTCGTCGAGGACCAGGCGGGCGGCGGCGCGTACGGCCGAGGGGGCGCCCGGGATCGCCTTCGCGACGGCGTGCGCGTCGGCGGCCGCGCGGGACTCCCCTATGGCGCTCAGCGCCTCGGCACGCGCGTGCGTGGCGGGCACCTCGCGCGCGCGGGCCCGCAGCGCCTCCTGGGCGGCGTGCCGGTCGCGGCCCGCGAACAGCGCCTGGGACAGCGCGAGGGCCGTGTGGCGCTCCTGGGGCGAGAGGTAGCGGTTGCGGCTGGACAGGGCCAGGCCGTCCTCCTCGCGCACGGTGGGTACGCCCACGATCTCGACGCCGAAGTTCAGGTCCCGCACCATGCGCCGGATGAGGGCGAGCTGCTGGGCGTCCTTCTGCCCGTACAGGGCGACATCGGGACGGGTGAGGTGCAGCAGCTTGGCCACGACCGTGAGCATGCCGTCGAAGTGGCCGGGGCGTGAGGCCCCCTCCAGGCGCTCGCCCATGGGGCCCGCGCTGACGCGGACCTGGGGCTCGCCGCCGGGGTAGACCTCGTCGACGGAGGGCGCGAACACGGCGTCCGCGCCCGCCTCCTCGGCGATCTTGACGTCGGCGTCCAGGGTGCGCGGGTAGCGGTCGAGGTCCTCGCCCTGGCCGAACTGCAGGGGGTTCACGAAGACGGTGACGACGACCTCGCCCTTGGGCCCCGCGATCTCGCGCGCGGTGCGGATCAGGGTGGCGTGTCCCTCGTGGAGGGCGCCCATGGTCATCACGACGGCACGGCGGCCTTCGCGGACGCGCGCGTGGAGCTCGTCGGCGGTGCGCAGCAGGGTGGTGGTCATCCGGCATCTCCCTCGGTGCCGTCGGTGCCAGGGGTCCCGTCGCTTCCGTGGGTCCCGTTGGCGAGTACCCCGAGGAGGTCCTCGGCGAGCTCGGGCTTGAGCAGCCCGTGGGCGAGCGCCCGGTCGGCGGTCGCGCGGGCCATCGCCAGATAGCCCGCGACGGTCTGCGGGGAGTACTTGCGCAGCTCGGCCACGTGCGCCGCGACGGTGCCGGCGTCCCCGCGCGCGACGGGCCCGGTCAGGGCCGCGTCGCCGGAGCGCAGGGCGTTGTCGAGGGCGGCGCCGAGGAGCGGGCCGAGCATACGGTCGGGAGCCGTGACACCGGCCTCCCGCAGCAGCTCCATGGACTGGGCCACCAGCGTGACGAGGTGGTTGGCGCCCAGCGCGAGCGCCGCGTGGTAGAGCGGCCGGCGCTCCTCGGCGATCCACTCGGGCTCGCCGCCCATCTCGATGACGAGGGCTTCGGCGGCCATCCTGAGCTCCTCGGGCGCGGTGACCCCGAAGGAGCAGCCGGCGAGCCGCTGGACGTCCACGGGCGTGCCGGTGAAGGTCATCGCCGGGTGCAGGGCCAGCGGCAGCGCGCCCGCGCGCAGGGCGGGGTCGAGGACCTTCGCGCCATATCGCCCGGAGGTGTGCACCAGCAGCTGTCCCGGCCGTACCGCGCCGGTCTCGGCGAGGCCCTCCACGAGGCCGGGCAGGGTGTCGTCCGGGACGGTCAGGAGCACCAGGTCGGCACGCTGGAGGACCTCGGCGGGCGGCATCAGCGGCACGTCCGGGAGCATCTCCGCCGCCCGCCTGCGGGAGGCGTCGGACACCCCGGACACGGCCACCGGACGGTGCCCGGCGAGCTGGAGGGACGCGGCCAGCGCGGGCCCCACGCGTCCGGCGCCGACGACGCCGACGGTGAGGCGCGCGGGGCGGTCCCTCGGGTCTGGCTGTTGGCTTGTACTCACGCGACGGAGGCCTTCCCGTTCCAGTCCGCATCTGGGTACCGGACGATTTCTCGTCATGTTAACGCGATTGGTTCGAGGGCCGTCCGGTTGTCCACAGGCTGTGGGTTTCCCCACGTCGCCCGCGAACGGAAATGGGGGTGCCCATGGGACGGGCCGCGGGGGATGATCACGGGCATGAGCGATGCTGCGGAGCAGGTGGACGAGAAGTCGGCGGAGGAGCGGTTGCGGGAGCGCCGCAAGAAGGCCGTCCGTGCGGCGCGGCGGGTCCTGTGGCGGGGCGGGCTGAGCCTCACGATCCGGGACCGGCTCGCGTCACTGGCGGAGGCCGCCCCCGAGGTCTACGACCTGGAGGAGCAACCGGACATCTACGGCAACGGCGTCGTGACAGCCCTGGAAGAGCGGGTCGCGTCCCTGCTGGGCAAGGAGGCCGCCGCGTTCTTCCCGACCGGCACGATGGCCCAGCAGGTCGCCCTGCGCTGCTGGGCGGCCCGTACCGGGAACGCCACGGTCGCCCTGCATCCGCTGGCCCACCCCGAGGTCCACGAACGCCATGCCTTCGCCCAGGTCAGCGGCCTGCGCCCGGTACGCCTGACCGGAGAGCCGCGGCTGCCCACCGCCGAAGAGGTGCGCGACTTCGACGAGCCCTTCGGCGCGCTGATGCTGGAGCTGCCGCTCCGGGACGCCGGATTCGTCCTGCCGACCTGGGAGGAGCTCACCGAGGTCGTGGAGGCGGCGCGGGAGCGCGACGCGGTGGTGCACTTCGACGGCGCGCGCCTGTGGGAGACCACCGTCCACTTCGGCCGCCCCCTGGACGAGATCGCGGGCCTGGCGGACAGCGTCTACGTGTCGTTCTACAAGTCCCTCGAAGGCCTCGCCGGAGCCGCGCTCGCAGGCCCGAAGACGCTGGTGGACGAGGCGAAGACCTGGCGGCACCGGTACGGCGGGGCGCTCTTCCAGCAGTTCCCCACGGCGCTGTCGGCGCTCGTCGGCCTGGAGCGGGAACTGCCCCGACTGCCGGAGTACGTCCGTCACGCGCGCGTGGTGGCCGCCGCGCTGCGGGAGGGGTTCGCCGAGGCGGGCGTGCCCTGGGCGCGCGTGCACCCCGAGGAGCCGCACACCCACCAGTTCCAGGTCTGGCTGCCCTACGACCCCGAGGTCCTGGTCGAGACGGCGGTGCGACAGGCGGAGGAGACCGGGACGTATCTGTTCACCGGCTTCTGGGAGCGCGGCGGGCCGGGGCTCGCCCTCACCGAGGTCACCGTGGGCGCGGCCGGCCTGGAGTGGACGGCCGACGACGTGAAGGCGGCGGTGGCGGACTTCGTGGCGCGGCTGCCGTAGGGCCCGGCCCAGCGGGGCCTGCCGTAGGGCTCAGCGAGCGGGGTGCAGCCAGTGGGCCAAGGCCCGCCTCATCCGCCCCCGGGCCGGCCGTTCGGCGAGCACCGCGCGGAAGCGGCGGTAGTCCCGCCACTCGCGCACGACCTGCCAGTCGTGGGCGCCGGGCGCGGGCGGGGCGGGCTCGCCGTGCTGCCGGGCGCGGTAGGTGTCGAGGAGGTACTGCTCCGTGATGCTCATGACTGATCGCCTTCTCGGCTCGTGCTCCGATGGGGCGGGGGCCGCGGCTGCCCCGGTCCTCCCAGGTTGCGCCGGTACGGCGGCGCCGTCGCGTCGATTGACGGCCGCCGTCAATCGGGGGCGGCGTTGTCAGTGGCGGGGTGCACCATGAGGGCATGAGCGTGCGCATCGACATCGCGGGGCTGCGGCCGGAGAGGGTCGCCGTCGTGCCCTCACCCCTGGCCGAGCTCGGCATGGCGCTGCACGCGCTGGCCGAGCCGGGACATCATCCGGGTCTGCAGGGCTGGGTGACCGGCGTGACCGCGCGGCTCGACTCGCACCTCGCCGACCGGATGTGCGAGGCGGACTTCCTGTGGCGGACGACGTTCTCCGACCTGTTCCTGCCCTTCGCCGGCATTCCGGGCCGGAGCACGCTTCCGGGGGCGACGATCACCCAGGAGCTGGACCTGCTCGACAAGCTGACGGACGAGCAGTTCGTGGACGCGGCTCTGGAGTTCACCTGCGCGGTGCCCTACTCGTCGTACGGCCCCACCGTGCTCTCCGACCCCGAGCTGCACCGGCGCGCCCTGGAGCTGGCCGCGTCGCGCGGGCCCCAGCAGGTGCGGTTCACCGAGCGGCTGCTGGCCGACCCGGTGCGGATCCGGACCTGGTTCCGCGAGTTCGTTGAGGACTGCGACGCGGCGTTCTTCGCCGACACCTGGTCCCGGCTGCGCCACCAGCTCGCGGCCGACGCCCGCCACAAGACCGACCTGCTGCGGCACAAGGGCCTCGCCGAGGCGCTGACCGCGGTGTCCACGGCGTTGACGCTCGACGAGGCCTCCGCGCGGATCACCGTCGACAAGCTGGGCGACGGCCGGACCGCCACGGAGGGCGGCGGCCTGCTGCTCGTCCCGACGAGCCTGGGCTGGCCGCATCTGAGCGTGCTGCACCGCCATGGCTGGCAGCCGACGCTGCACTACCCGGTCGGCTCGCCCGAGCTGGCGTCACCGTCCTCGGTGGAACAGCTGGCCCTGCGGATGACCGCGCTCTCCCACCCCGTCCGGATGCGCCTGTGCCGCCATCTGGCGCGCAGCGCGTACACCACGAGCGAGCTGGCCCAGGCGCACGGCATGACCGCCCCCGAGATATCCCGCCACCTGAGCGTCCTGAAGAAGGCGGGCCTGATCACCACCCGCCGCCGCGGGCGGTACGTCCTGCACCAGCTGGACGTGACCGTGGTGGCTCGGCTGGGCAGCGACTTCCTGGAGGGCATCCTGCGCTGAGCGCGCGGGAGTCCGGCTCAGTCGAACCGGATGTGCTTCACCCCGATCCGCACCTGCCTCAGCCGTGTCCGCAGCGCGCCCTCGTTGTTCGGCCTCAGCCGCAGCCCGGCGAGGACCGCGATCCGGTCCGCCGTCTTCGGCACGGTCGAGTCGTCCGTCCACAGATGCTCGGCGAACTCCGGCTCGCGCAGCCGCTCCAGACAGTGGTCGAGCTGCCGCACGGCCCAGGTCTCGCGCCCCAGGCCGGCGTTCTTGCCGCCCACGAACCGAAGGAGGTGCCCGAAGCCGCGCTCCCGGAGCCGCTTCACGACCGTCTCGCGCTGCGCGAGGAGCGTGAAGTGGCGTACGTCATGGCCGAGTTCTCCCAGGCGGCCGACGGTCTCGGCGAAGTAGCCGGAGTCCGTCACCGTCATCGGCGCGATGACCACGCCGTCGTGCTTGGTGAGGGCGAGGTCGAGGACCTCGACGACGCCCTGCCGCCAGGACGTCAGATCCTGGAAGTCGCCGCGCAGTCCGGGCGGCAGCATGCGGCGCAGCCCGAAGCCGGCGTGCTCGGGGTCGCAGACGACGCTGCCGGGCAGGCGGCGCTGGATCTCGTACGCCGTCTGCGTCTTCCCGCCGCCGAAGGGGCCGTTGATCCACAGGAGCATGCGCAGACCCTAGTGGGCGGCGGTCACGCGGGCGTCACGTTCGCGTGACTCAGCCGTGCCCGCCGGCCCGGACCAGCCCGGTCTCGTAGGCCAGGACGACCACCTGCACCCGGTCCCTGAGCCCCAGCTTGGTCAGGATGCGGCCCACATGGGTCTTCACGGTCGCCTCGGACAGGACCAGGCGGGCCGCGATCTCGCCGTTGGACAGGCCCTGGGCGACCAGCACCATGACCTCGCGCTCGCGGTCGGTGAGCCGCTCCAGCTCCTTGTGCTGGGGCTCCTTGCCGGTGCTCGGCAGCATGGGCGCGAACCGGTCGAGGAGGCGGCGCGTGGTCGAGGGCGCCACCACGGCGTCCCCGCTGTGCACCGCGCGGATCGCGGCGAGCAGCTCGCCGGGCGGCACGTCCTTGAGCATGAAGCCGGAGGCGCCCGCCTTCAGCCCGGAGAAGGCGTACTCGTCGAGGTCGAAGGTGGTCAGGATGAGCACCTTCGGCGGGTTCTCCTCCTGGCAGATGCGGCGGGTGGTCTCCACGCCGTCCAGCTTCGGCATGCGCACGTCCATCAGCACGACGTCGACGGTCGTGGCCCGCAGCACCTGGAGCGCCTCGACGCCGTCGCCCGCCTCCGCGACGACTTCCATGTCCGGCTGGGCGGCAAGCACCATCCGGAACCCGGTGCGCAGCAGCACCTGGTCGTCGACGAGCATCACGCGGATCGTCATCGGGGCCTCTTCCGTCTCTCTACGACTCATCTGGTTGCGTCGGCAGGGGTGTTACAGGTGTCAACAGGGGGCGTGCGTCGGCGTCAGTGCACCGGTTTCAGCGGGAGCAGCGCGCTGATACGGAATCCTCCGCCCGGACGCGGTCCCGCATCCAGGGTGCCGCCGACCATACCGACGCGCTCGCGCATCCCGATCAGTCCGTGTCCCTGGCCGTCGGCGCCGCCGTCCTCGTACAACTCGTGCGGCGCGCCCTTGCCGTCGTCCTCGACGAGCAGGCCGAGCCCGTCGTCGAAGTACACCAGGCGCACGCTGGCGCCCGCGTTGGGCCCGCCGTGCTTGCGGGTGTTGGTGAGCGCCTCCTGCACGATGCGGTACGCCGTCAGCTCGACGCCACTGGGCAGCGGGCGCGGGGTGCCCTCCACCTTGAAGTCGACCGGCAGGCCGGAGGTGCGGCACTGCTCGACCAGGTCGTCGATCTGCTCGACGTCGGGCTGCGGGACGTACTCCCCTACCTCCTGGTGCTCGCCGGTGCGCAGCACGCCCAGCAGGCGGCGCATCTCGGCGAGGGCCTGGCGGCCGGTGGAGGAGATCGTCTCCAGGGCCTTCTTCGCCTGGTCGGGCGCGGCGTCGAGGACGTACGCCGCGCCGTCGGCCTGCACGACCATCACCGAGACGTTGTGCGCGACCACGTCGTGGAGCTCGCGCGCGATGCGGGCGCGTTCGGCGGCGACCGCGACCTTCGCCTGCGCCTCGCGCTCCTTCTCCAGCCGGCTCGCGCGCTCCTCCAGCTGCGCGAAGTAGGCGCGGCGGGTGCGCATCGAGTCGCCGAGCACCCAGGCCAGCGCGAACGGCACCGTCTGGAACACGATCAGCGCCGCGTTGGCCAGGGCGCTCGCGTCGTGGTTCCACCACCGCAGATGCGCCACGCACGCCGCGCTCAGCCCCATGGCGAGCGCGAGCCGGGACGCCCAGCGGGCGCCGGTCGCGGCGACCGTGTAGACGATGACCAGGAACGCGAAGTCACCCGGCGTCGTGGGGACGTCCGTCAGCAGTTGGGCGACGCCGATGGCGATGGCCAGGAGCAGCATCTTCTCCGGCATGCGCCGACGCAGCGCGATCACCACGCACAGCAGGAGGACGATCGGGATGACCGCGGCCTCGGCGTCGGTCCCCTCGTCCGACTGCTCGGCGACTTCGAACACGACCGAGATCCCGAACAGGAAGAAGGCCCAGAAGCCGTCGACCCATGTCGGGTGCCTGCGGAGGAAGTCATAGAGGCGCTGCACGTAACCCAGCGTAGGGAAGCGTGATAGGTGCAGGGGTCAACCGGAGGGTCGATCCATGCGCCCCCGGCCTACTCCCCAAGGTGGAGGCTCCGCTCCCCTGTGCGCATAGTCTGGCGCCGTGACGGACGGGACTGCGGAGGAGTGGCACGGCTGGCGGGCGGCGACAGAGGCCGCCCTGTACGGCCCTGACGGCTTCTACCGCCGCCCCGAGGGCCCGGCGGGCCACTTCCGTACGTCCGTCCACGCGTCGCCGCTGTTCGCCGAGGCCGTGGCCCGGCTGCTGTGCCGGGTCGACGAGGCCCTGGGCCGGCCCCCGGCGCTCGACTTCGTCGACATGGCGGCCGGCCGGGGCGAGCTGGTCACCGGGGTGCTCGACGCGCTGCCCGCGGACGTCGCGGCCCGCACGCGCGCGTACGCCGTCGAGCTCGCCGACCGACCGCCCGGCCTCGACCACCGGATCGAGTGGCTGCCGAAGCCCCCGCGCGGGATCACCGGGCTGCTGTTCGCCAACGAGTGGCTCGACAACGTGCCGGTGGAGATCGCCGAGGTGGACCCCGCTGGGGTCGCGCGCCGGGTGCTCGTACGACGGGACGGTACCGAGCGGCTCGGGGAGCCGCTGTCCGGCGCGGAGGCGGAGTGGCTCGCGCGGTGGTGGCCGCTGCCGGCCGAGGAGGGGCTGCGGGCGGAGATCGGGCTGCCCCGGGACGAGGCGTGGGCCGACGCGGTCGCGGCGGTCGGGCGGGGGCTCGCGGTGGCGGTCGACTACGCGCACACTCTGGACGCGCGCCCCCTGTTCGGGACGCTCACCGGGTTTCACGCGGGGCGCGAGACGGCGCCCGTGCCGGACGGGTCGTGCGACATCACGGCGCACGTCGCGCTGGACGCCGCGCTGGAGGCGTGTGGCGTGCCCGGGGGGCGCGTCCTGACGCAGCGCGCCGCCCTGCGCGCCTTGGGGATCGCAGGCGCACGCCCCCCGCTCGCACTCGCGACCACACAACCCGCGGCCTACGTACGCGCCCTCGCGAGCGCCGGCGAAGCCGCCGAACTCACCGCACCCGGCGGCCTCGGCGACTTCGGCTGGCTGCTGCAACCGGTCGGCATCGCGCAGGCGCCCCTGGGCGGCCTACTTGTCGATGTCCCCGACCACGAAGAACAGTGACCCCAGGATCGCCACCATGTCGGCGACCAGCGTCCCCGGCAGCAGCTCCACCAGCGCCTGGATGTTGTTGTACGACGCCGAGCGCAGCTTGAGGCGGTACGGGGTCTTCTCGCCCTTGCTGACGAGGTAGTAGCCGTTGATGCCGAGCGGGTTCTCGGTCCAGGCGTAGGTGTGGCCCTCGGGCGCCTTCAGGACCTTCGGGAGCCGCTGGTTGATCGGGCCGGGCTCCAGCGCGGCGAGCCGGTCGAGGCAGGCGTCGGCGAGGTCGAGGGAGTTGTGGGTCTGCTCCAGGAGGACCTCGAAGCGGGCCAGGCAGTCGCCCTCGGTCCGGGTGGCCACCTTCAGGGTGTCCTGGAGCTCGCCGTAGGCGAGATAGGGCTCGTCGCGGCGCAGGTCGAAGTCGACGCCGGAGGCGCGCGCGATGGGCCCGCTCACGCCGTACGCGTGCACGGTCTGCGGCGCGAGCGCGCCCACGCCCCGCGTGCGCCCCCGGAAGATCTCGTTGCCGAGCACCAGGTCGTCGTACACGTCCATGCGCGAGCGCACGGCGGCGACGGCGGCACGCGCGCGTCCCGCCCAGCCGGCCGGGAGGTCCTCCTTGAGGCCGCCGACGCGGTTGAACATGTAGTGCATGCGCCCGCCGGAGACCTCCTCCATGACGTTCTGGAGGACCTCGCGCTCCCGGAACGCGTAGAAGACCGGCGTGATGCCGCCGAGCTCCAGCGGGTACGAGCCGAGGAACATCAGGTGGTTGAGCACCCGGTTGAGCTCGGCGAGGAGCGTGCGCGTCCACACCGCGCGCGTGGGCACCTCCATGCCCAGCATGCGCTCGACGGCGAGGACCACGCCCAGCTCGTTGGAGAAGGCCGACAGCCAGTCGTGGCGGTTGGCGAGCATGATGATCTGGCGGTAGTCGCGCGCCTCGAAGAGCTTCTCCGCGCCGCGGTGCATATAGCCGATCACCGGCTCCGCGTGCTGGATCCGCTCGCCGTCCAGGACGAGCCTGAGGCGCAGCACACCGTGCGTCGACGGGTGCTGGGGGCCGATGTTGAGCACCATGTCGGTGCTCTCCGCGGCGCCGCCGATACCGACCGTGGTCTCCGTCGTGGGAGTCATGGACACAGTCTCTCCTACGTACGCTGGCCCTATGGAGACGGGGAGCGGGCAGGACACGGAGTCTGTGGCGGGTGAGCCGGTGTGGATCGGGCTGCCCCCGGGGCTGCTGCGGATGCGACGGCTGTTGCTGGTGGTGTGGCTGGGGCTGATCGCCCTCGCGCTGGGTGGGCTGCTCTGGCTGTTCGCCGGGCCCGCCTGGGCCGCGATCGCGCTGCTGCCGGTCGCCGCCATCGCCTGGGGGTGGGTGATGGTCGGGCGCAACTGGGCTTCCTGGCGTTACGCGGAGCGCGCGGACGACCTGCTGATCAGCCGGGGCGTGCTGTGGCGCGAGGAGACGGTCGTGCCGTACGGACGGATGCAGCTGGTCGAGGTCACCTCCGGCCCCGTGGAGCGGCACTTCGGGCTCGCCAGCGTCCAGCTGCACACGGCCGCCGCCGCGACCGACGCCACCATCCCCGGCCTCAACCCGGCCGAGGCGGAACGGCTGCGCGACCGGCTCACCGAGCTCGGCGAGGCCCGATCGGCGGGCCTGTGACGACGCCGGGCCTCGACGGCGGCGTGCCCGAGCTGCGGGCCAAGGCGCCGGTGATCGAGCGCCGGCTGCACCCCGTGACGCCGCTCAGGCGGGCGTGGGCGCCGGTCGCGGTGCTCATCGGCTGGGCCGTGCACGACCCCGACCAGGCGCAGCGCCAGCTGACCCGGCTGACGACCACGACCCTGCTGATCGCGCTCGCCGTGCTGGTCCCGGCCGCCGCCCTCTACGGCTTCCTCACCTGGTGGGCCACGCACTTCGCGGTCACCGAGTCCGAACTGCGCATCCGCACCGGGCTGGTGTTCCGGCGCACCGTGCACATCCGGCTGGAGCGCATCCAGGCCGTCGACGTCACCCAGCCGCTCCTCGCGCGCGTGGCCGGCGTCGCCAAGCTGAAGCTCGACGTCATAGGCGCCGACAAGAAGGACGAGCTCGCCTTCCTCGGGGAGCGCGAGGCGCGTGCGCTGCGCGCGGAACTCCTCGCGCGCGCCGCCGGGTTCGCACCCGAGACGGCGCACGAAGTCGGCGAAGCGCCGGCGCGCGAGCTGCTGCGCACGCCCCCGCGCGACCTCGCGATCGCCCTCGCGCTCACGGGCGCCACCTGGGGCGCGCTGGTCGCCGCCCTCGTCGTACCGCCCGTCCTGTGGTTCGCCACCCACAGCCTGTGGACAGTCCTCGCGACCGGCGTGCCCCTGCTCGGCGCGGCGGGCGCGAGCAGCGTGGGGCGGTTCGTCGGCGAGTACGACTGGACCGTGGGCGAGTCGCCCGACGGACTGCGGATCGACCACGGGCTCCTGGACCGCACGCACGAGACGGTGCCGCCGGGACGGGTGCAGACCGTGCGGATCGTGCAGCCGCTGCTGTGGCGGCGGCGCGGCTGGGTGCGGGTGGAGCTGGACGTGGCCGGGTCGTCCAACTCGGTGCTGGTGCCGGTCGCTCCGCGCGCGGTCGCCGAGGCGGTCGTCGCGCGCGTGCTGCCCGGGGTGACGGTGCCGCCGCCGGACGCCCTGTCCGGGCCGCCGCGGCGCGCGGGGCGGTGCGTGCCGCTGTGGTGGCGCGGCTACGGACTCGCCGTCACCGACGCGGTGTTCGCGTCCCGGGAAGGACTCCTCAGGCGCAGCCTCGCGCTGGTCCCGCACGCGAAGGTGCAGAGTGTGCGGCTCGCGCAAGGGCCCTGGGAGCGTCTGTGGCGGCTCGCCGACGTCCATGTGGACACGGGGGCCGGCAAGACCGTCACGGCCCGTCTGCGGGACGCGGAGGAGGCCGCCGAGCTGCTCCGCTCGCAGGCCGAACGCTCCCGCACGGGACGCCGCGACGCGCTGCCGGACCGCTGGATGGCCTGACGGCGGCACGAGCGCAGGCGAGAGGACGGCCTGACGGCGCCGCGAGCACGCCACGAGCACGGACGAAAACGGCGAGGCCGCGCGGCCCCACCGGGAACCGCGCGGCCTCGCCGCCAGGCACGTCGCTCAGGACACCGCGCTCCGCAGCCCCTGAAGGTCGATCTGCTCCGTCTCGTCGTGGGCCGTCAGGTCGATGACCTGACCGGCGCCTCGCGACTCCTCGTCGGCCGGCTTGAACTCCGACTCGGCCTCGGCCTTGTGGAGGGCGAGCGCCTCCTGCCCCACCACGTCGGCGAGGTCCTCGTTCTGCACCGCCTCCAGGGCGGCGGACGCCTTCTGGGCACCGAAGAAGTCGAAGCCGCCCTGGACGGCCGGGCGCCGCACGGGCGCGGCCGGTACGACGGCCACCGCGGTCGGCGCGACGAAGTGTCCGGAGGGCTGCTGCACGGGCTGGGCCGGCTTGGCCGCGGTGGTGGTGACGGCGGCCGCGCGCTCATGCTCGTCGGCCGCCGCGGGCTGCCCCTGCGCCTCGTCCTCCTGCGCGGCCTCCGCTGCGGAGTCGCCGGGCGCGGCGACCTCGGCGGCGACGGGACCGGCCTGGGCCGGCACGCTCCTCGCGGGACCGTCGCCCTTGGGACCGCCGTCGCCGTCCGGCGTGCCGTCCCCCTTCGGGGAACCGCCGCCCTTGGGCGAACCCTCGCCCTGGGGAGCCTCCTGGGAGACGTCCCGGGCGACCTCGGTGACGTCGGTGGCCGCAGCGGCGGCGGTGACGTCCTCGGGAGCCTCGTCACCCTTCACCGAGTCACCGGAGTAGGCAGCGACAGCGGAGTCCTCGGCGTCATCGGCGTCATCGGCGTCAACGGAGTCGCCGGACACCTCGCCCCCCTTGCCGGCCGCCCCCGCGTCCTCCGCGTCGAGCCGCGCCAGCGCCACCTTCGCCCGCAGGAACAACTGCGAACCCTCCGGCGAGAAGATCGCGGGCGTCTCCGGCTCGTCGTCGGCGGCCTCGGCGGCCCCCGCGCTCTCCACGTCCACGTCCACGTCTACGTCCGCGTCCTCGACCGGGGCAGCCACAGCCTCGGTCTCCTCGACGGCGCCGCCGGGAACCGGAACCGACGCGGGCGGCAGTTCGCGGGCCGGAACCGCGGTCTCTATCTCGAGCAGCCGGCGGCCCTCCAGGGCGCTCGCGCGCTCGGTCTCCGCCGTGGCGTACCGGCGCAGCAGTGCCGCGTGCTCGTTGCGCAGGCCCGCCAGTTCGGAGCGCTTGGCCCGCAGCCGCTGCTCCAGCTTGGCGCGCAGCTCGCGCGACTCCTCAAGGTCGGACTCCAGTTCGGCGACCCGCTCCTCGAACCGCCACTCGTCGCTGGCACGCGCGCGCGTGAGGTCGGCGACCTGCTTGCCGGCCTGCGCGTCCCAGCGGCGCATGACGGCGGCGCCGACCACCGCCGTCGCCGCGGCGCTCGCGGCGATGACACGCAGCACGGCCTGTTGCGAGAACACCCAGGGGCCGAAAGCGCAGACGAGCGAGACGCCTGCGATCGCCGACGGGGGGAGCAGCCTGTGCAAGGGCGGTGAATGGCGGTGACGTCCACGTGGCATGGCCAGAAACTTACCGCGCGTAGGCGAATCATGGTGCCCCGGCCCGTAAAAACACAGCCATCCCGCGGCCTTCACACGACATCAGGAATCAGACCGGCCACCGAATTCGGCAAGGGGAACTCCCGCACCCCTCGAACATCAAGATCATTTACGGTCTCACCGGTCGCTCAACCGCCCGCTGATCCACTGCAAGGTCGCCGGAATCTCCCGTCGCCAGGTGTTGAAGTTGTGCCCGCCGCTTTCGAGGATGATCGACGAGATACGGGTCCGGTCGGTCGCCTTGACGCGCTCTATGAACTTCAGGGTGTCCTTGTAGTTCGACTCGCCCACCTTGCTGCTGCTGACGAGCAGTGAGGTGTCGGGCGCCGGTTCGTGCTTGAGGTACCACCACAGGTCGGCGCGATTGCGGAGTTCCTTGTTCCCCTGGAAGAGATCTCCCGTGGTGGGGTCGATCGGTGCCTTGTAGTACGGCGAAAGCCCCGCGCCCGCCGCGTACACGTCCGGGTGGTGCATGGCGAGCTTCAGCGCGCAGTAACCGCCCGTCGAGTCGCCGATGACGCCCCAGCTGCCCGGCTTCTTGCCGACCCGGTAGTGCGCGAGCACGGCGTCCGGCAGGTCTTTGGCGAAGAACGACTCCGTATGCGGTCCGTTCGGAATGTCGACGCACTCGGTGTCCCGTGGCGGCGCCACGGTCGGCCGCAGCATCACCAGGATCATCGGCTGCATACGGCCGTCCTTGGCGAGCTCCAACGCCGTGCTCGGGTAGTGCAGTTTGTCGACCAGCGCCTGCGCGGTGCCCGGATATCCGGTGAGGACCACGGCCGCCGGGAACGTACGCGTGCGGTACTGCGGCTGGAAGTACTCCGGCGGCAGGTACACGAACGCGGACGTCGCGATGTGCGTCGTACGGCCCACGATGTCGACCTTCTGGATCTGGCCGCCGCGCTGCGGCCGCCCGCTGCCGGTCTCCTTGACCCGTCGTACGTCCGTGACCTGGAGCGGGCCGCCCGAGCCGCGGTTCGCCGTGTGGTCTATGACGACGCCCTGCTCGTCCTCCTGCCCGAACAGGTCGGCCCAGCTCGCGTAGAACCCGAAGGACTGGTTGGCGCCGAGGCCGAGCGCCGCGAACAGCGCCAGCTGGGTCGCGAACAGCAGCCCCACGCGCCCGCTGACGGCCCGCCAGCCGCGCCGCGCCAGCCGCGGCCACAGCCATACCGTGCCGACGAACAGAGCCACGGCCGACGCGATCGCCAGCACCAGCACGTTGTTGCTCGTGAGACCCATGGTTTGTTTCCTGCCTGCACTTTCGCCCCGTGCCGACGCGCCTCCCGCGGATCTTCGCGAGGGCTTGTCCGGCCCTTTTCCCGGCCTTTGAACCGGCTTTGAGGAAGTGAGTGAACCTCTCTCCCCGAGACACCGTCCTAGAGGGCGCAATGTCGCCGGATGCCCGAAACGGGCACCGGATCCAGGTCTCTCGCAGAACTACGGGATGCGATGTCTGTCAGGACAGATGAGGAAATGTCGGCCGGGGTTCCGAGCCGATCACCGCGCGTGCGGCGCGTACCGCGTGGTCCGCGCCCTGAGGCCGTCCCGGTCCTGGTCGCCAGAGCCTGCGCGGTGGTGGGGCTTCTGGACATCGCCGCGGGCGTGTTCCCGCGCTTCCGTCACAGCCGTATGCACACCCTGGCCGAGGTGCTGCCGGGCGCGCTCGGCCCGTTCGCCGCGGCGCTCTCGCTGAGCGCGGGCGTCCTGCTGCTCCTGCTGGCGCACGGCCTCCGGCGCCGCAAGCGGCGGGCCTGGCGGGCCGCCGTGGTCCTGCTGCCGGTCGGCGCGGTCGCGCAGTTCACGTACCGCCACTCCCCGGTGGGCGTGCTCATCTCGCTCGCGCTGCTCGCGCCGCTGCTGATCCACCGCGACCAGTTCAAGGCGCTGCCCGACCCGCGCAGCCGCTGGCGCGCGCTCGCGAACTTCGTCCTCATGGGTGCCGGTTCCCTCCTCCTCGGCCTGGTCATCGTCAGCGTCCACCCCAAGACGCTGGTCGGCGACCCGAGCCTGGCCGATCGCATTACGCACGTCCTGTACGGCCTGTTCGGCTTCGAGGGCCCGGTCGACTACCAGGGCAACACCTCCTGGACGGTCGCCTTCTCGCTGGGCGCCCTGGGGCTGCTGACGGCCATCACGACGATCTACCTGGCCTTCCGCCCCGAACACCCCGCCGCGCGCCTCACCGAGGACGACGAGGCCCGCCTGCGGGTCCTCCTGGAGAAGCACGGCGGCCGCGACTCCCTCGGCCACTTCGCGCTGCGCCGTGACAAGGCCGTCGTCTTCTCCCCCAGCGGCAAGGCCGCGGTGACCTACCGCGTCGTCTGCGGCGTGATGCTCGCCAGCGGCGACCCGATCGGCGACGTCGAGGCCTGGCCGGGCGCCATCGAGCGCTTCATGGACGAGGCCCAGGCCCACTCCTGGACGCCCGCCGTCATGGGCTGCTCGGAGACGGGCGGCGAGGTGTGGACCCGCGAGACCGGCCTGGACGCCCTCGAACTGGGCGACGAGGCGGTGGTGGACGTCGCGGATTTCTCCCTCGCCGGGCGCGCGATGCGCAACGTGCGCCAGATGGTCAAGCGCATCGAGCGCGCGGGTTACGAGACCCGCGTACGGCGCGTCCGTGACCTCGGCGACGCCGAGCTCGAGCGCATCCGCCGGGCCGCCGACGACTGGCGCGGCACCGATACCGAGCGCGGCTTCTCCATGGCGCTCGGCCGCATCGGCGACCTCGCCGACGGCGACTGCCTGATCGCCACCGCCCACAAGACCGACGAACAGCCGGGCGAGTACGGCGACCTGAAGGCGATCCTGCACTTCGTGCCCTGGGGCCGCGACGGCGCCTCCCTTGACCTGATGCGCCGCGACCGCTCGGCCGACCCCGGCATGAACGAACTGCTCATCGTGGCCGCCCTCCAGGCCGCCCCGAAGTTCGGCATCACGCGCGTGTCCCTCAACTTCGCCATGTTCCGCTCCGCCCTCGCGCGCGGCGAGAAGATCGGCGCGGGACCGGTGCTGCGCGCCTGGCGCGGGCTGCTGGTGTTCCTCTCGCGCTGGTTCCAGATCGAGTCGCTGTACAAGTTCAACGCCAAGTTCCAGCCCCGCTGGGAGCCCCGCTTCGTCGTCTACCGCGCCTCCGGCGACCTGCCCCGCATCGGCTTCGCCGCCATGCAGGCCGAGGGCTTCGTGAACCTCGCCCTCCCCGTGCCGCGCTTCCTGCGCCGCCGCAGGACCGTCCCGCGCGCGTGCGCGCACTCGGTGACGGAAAGAGACGTCCGCGCGGCGTGACCCCTGAGCGGCCCGGAGCCGCCCGAGGAGCAGCGTGCCCATGGGCGGCCCGGAGCCGCCCGAGGACCAGCCTGACCCTCAGCGGCCCGGAGCCGCCCGAGGACTGGCCCGAGCGGAAGCCCCACCCCCCAGCCCGGGGGCTTCCGCTCGGGCCGCACTCCGGTACGGCTCCCCACGGGGCCTAGGCTGAACGCATGAGCAAGCAGAGCGGACGCGGGCGCGTCGTCGGCCTACCGGCATGGGACCGCTGCGCGGTCATGGGAGTCGTGAACGTCACGCCCGACTCCTTCTCCGACGGCGGCCGCTGGTTCGACACCGCAGCGGCCGTCAAGCACGGCCTCGCCCTGGTCGCCGAGGGCGCCGACCTGGTCGACGTCGGCGGCGAGTCCACCCGCCCCGGCGCCACCCGCGTCGACGAGGCCGAGGAGCTCAAGCGCGTCATCCCGGTCGTCCGAGGCCTCGCCTCCGAGGGCGTCACCGTCTCCGTCGACACCATGCGCGCCTCCGTCGCCGCCCAGTCCCTCGCCGCCGGCGCCGCCCTCGTCAACGACGTCAGCGGCGGCCTCGCCGACCCCGCGATGATCCCGGTCGTCGCCGAGGCGGGCGCCCCCTTCGTCGTCATGCACTGGCGCGGCTTCCTGGAGGGCGGCAACGTCAAGGGCGTCTACGACGACGTCGTCACCGAAGTCGTCGACGAACTGCACGCGCGCGTGGAAGCCGTCCTCGCCGGCGGCGTCTCCCCCGACCGCATCGTCGTCGACCCCGGTCTCGGCTTCTCCAAGGACGCCGAGCACGACCTCGTCCTGCTCGCCCACCTCGACCGCCTGCTCACCCTCGGCCACCCGCTGCTCGTCGCCGCCTCCCGCAAGCGCTTCCTCGGCCGCGTCCTCGCCGCCGGCCCGGAGGCGGCGCCCCCGCCCGCCCGCGAGCGCGACGCCGCCACGGCCGCCGTCTCCGCGCTCGCGGCGCACGCCGGCGCATGGGCGGTGCGTGTGCACGAGGTGCGCGCGACGGCGGACGCGGTACGGGTCGCACGCGCCGTGGAAGGGGCGCGCGCGGCGGGCAACGGCGCAGAAGGAGCCCGGTGAACGCCCCCCACACCGACGTCGAGCAGGTGGAAGCCGCCAACACCGCCTACTACGAGGCGATGGAGCGCGGTGACTTCGAGGAGCTCTCCTCGCTCTGGCTCACCCCGGCGGACCTGGACGTCGACGAGGAGTACCACGACCCCGCCGACGCCGGCGTGATCTCCTGCGTGCACCCCGGCTGGCCCGTGCTCACCGGTCGCGGCGAGGTCCTGCGGTCGTACGCCCTGATCATGGCGAACACCGACTACATCCAGTTCTTCCTGACCGACGTGCATGTCTCCGTCACCGGCGACACCGCCCTGGTGACCTGCACCGAGAACATCCTCAGCGGCGGGCCCGCCCCCGAGGGCGGCGAGGAGCTCGGCCCGCTCGTGGGCCAGCTGGTGGTCGCCACCAACGTGTTCCACCGCACCCCGTCCGGCTGGAAACTCTGGTCCCACCACGCGTCCCCCGTTCTGGCCGAAAACGACGAGGGCGAAGGGGACGAGACCCCCTCCTGAGTGGGTAGGCGCACCACAAGCCACCTACCTGAGACCCCCGGAGACCCCCGAAGGCCCACCGACGACCCACCGGAGCCGCCCACAGGGACCAAGAAGTGGTTGGAATCACCACCCCTTGGGTAGGGGCGGCTACCAACCCGTGAGCTGCCGGGTTCCCCAGGGGAAACACACCGTGAAACCTCCTGGCCCCGGCTCGGCCCCATGCCCCCGTGGCCCGGTGCTGTCAGTGCCCGCAGGTAGATTCGTTCGAGGCCGGTGTGCCGCCCGCACCCGGTACGAACCGGCCATTACCGACGATTGCAGGAGTGATTCGCGTGGATCGTGTCGCGCTGCGCGGCCTGAAGGCCCGCGGGCACCACGGTGTGTTCCCCAAGGAACGCGAGGAGGGCCAGACGTTCATCGTGGACCTCGTCCTGGGTCTGGACACCCGGCCGGCCGCCGCCGACGACGACCTGGCGAAGACCGCGCACTACGGCATCGTGGCGGAGGAGGTCGTGGCCGTCGTCGAGGGCGAGCCGGTGAACCTCATCGAGACCCTCGCCGAGCGCATCGCCCAGGCCTGCCTGAAGCACGAGGGGGTGGAGGAGGTCGAGGTCACCGTCCACAAACCGGACGCGCCGATCACGGTCCCCTTCGACGACGTGACGATCACCATCACCCGGAGCCGAGTATGACCGCGTCCTTCGCCACGGGCCCGAGCGACCCGACCGTCCAGCCGGTGCCCGCCTCCGTCGTCCAGCAGGTGGACGCCGCCGACACCACGCTGCACAACCCCAAACGCGCGGTGATCTCCCTCGGCTCCAACCTGGGCAACCGCCTCGAGACCCTCCAGGGCGCCATCGACGCGCTGGAGGACACCCCCGGCGTCCGCGTGAAGGCCGTCTCACCCGTGTACGAGACCGAGCCGTGGGGCGTCGAGCCGGGCAGCCAGCCGTCGTACTTCAACGCGGTGGTGATCGTGAAGACGACGCTTCCCCCGTCGTCCCTGCTGGAGCGGGCCCACGCGGTCGAGGAGGCCTTCCACCGCGTCCGCGACGAGCGCTGGGGCGCGCGCACGCTGGACGTCGACATCGTGGCGTACGCCGACGTCGTCTCCGACGACCCGACGCTCACCCTCCCCCACCCGCGCGCCCACGAACGCGCGTTCGTCCTGGCGCCGTGGCACGACGTGGAGCCGCAAGCCCAGCTCCCCGGCCGCGGCCCCGTCGCCGGCCTCCTGGCCGACGTCACCCGGGACGGCGTGGAAGCCCGCAAGGACCTGGAACTCCGGCTGCCCGAATAGTCGTTAAGGTCAAGAGCACGGGCTCGTTAAGGTCGGAGCACGAGCGTCGGGCACAAGGATCAGGGCACCACACCGTCCCTGCCATCCGGGGGAGCTGAAGGGTCACCGTGAGAGAGCTGCGCATCAGGCTGCTGGCCGGCGTGTTCATCGTCGCCGGAGTCCTGTCCTGGGCGGGCGCCGGCCTGTGGGCCTCGATCGGGACCCTTCCCAGCGTCCCCCTGGCCGCCCCCATCGTGCTGGCCCTGATCGCCGTGGTCCTGCTGTCCACGGCGCTGTCGATCCGCGCCCGCCTCAAGGCCCAGCGTGAGCGCCGTCCCGAGGCCAAGGGCGTGGACCCGCTGATGGCGGCCCGCGCCGTCGTCTTCGGGCAGGCCAGCGCCCTGGTCGCCGCCCTGGTCTCCGGCATGTACGGCGGCACCGGCGTCTTCCTGCTGGAGTCCCTCGACATCCCCGCCCGCCGCGACCAGGCCATCTACGCCGGTTTCTCGGTCCTGGCGGGCATCGGGGTGATAGCGGCCGCCCTCTTCCTGGAGCGCGTGTGCAAGCTCCCGGAGGACGACGACCGGAACACGGGCGCGACGTCGACGGCCTGACGCCCCAAGGCATCAGACCCCACCTCCGGGTCTCCCAAGGCATCAGACCCCACCTCAGGGTCTCCCAAGGCCTCAGCGCGCCATGATCAGGCTCATCGCCTCATTGCGCGTCGCGGGATCCCGCAGCTGCCCACGGACCGCCGACGTTATGGTCTTCGCCCCGGGCTTGCGTACCCCCCGCATGGACATGCACATGTGCTCGCACTCGACGACGACGATCACGCCACGCGGCTCCAGGATCTCCATCAGGGAGTCGGCGATCTGCGTGGTGAGACGTTCCTGCACCTGCGGCCGGCGGGCGTAGACGTCCACGAGCCGGGCGAGCTTCGACAGCCCCGTGATCTTGCCGTCGGCGGACGGGATGTAGCCGACGTGCGCGACACCGACGAACGGCACGAGGTGGTGCTCACAGCTCGACAGGACCTCGATGTCCTTCACGAGGACCATCTCGTCGTGCCCCAGGTCGAACGTCGTCGTCAGCACGTCCTCGGGCTTCTGCCACAACCCCGCGAAGATCTCCTTGTACGCCCGGGCCACCCGCCCCGGCGTCTCCTTGAGCCCCTCCCGGTCCGGGTCCTCCCCGACCGCGATCAGCAGTTCGCGGATGGCGTTCTCGGCGCGCTTCTCGTCAAACTCGCCGATGGCGCCTTCGCCGTCCAGCGTCACGGGGTCGGTCATCTGGTGCCTCGTTCCTCGGTGTCCCTGCCTGCACGGCCGAAAAACGCCGCGCCCCCCAGGCTAGAACCTGGGGGGCGCGGCATCCATTCCGGGCCTGGTGGGGGCCACCGGGGCCCGGAACATCAGCTCTCCGGACGGTCCTCGGGGGCCGGCTCGGTCACGGGCGCGGACTCCGCCGCCGTGGCCTTGGCGGTCGAGATCGCCGGGGTGGCGCCGTTGGCACCGTTCGTCAGGGCGAGCTCCTTCGGGGAGAGCACCGGCGGACGGGTGGACGGCGTACGGCGGGAGGAGCCGGTCCAGGCGGGCCGGGCCGGACGCTTGACGATCGCGGAGAAGATCTCGGCGATCTCCTCCTTGCCCAGCGTCTCCTTCTCCAGCAGCTGCAGGACGAGGTTGTCGAGGACGTCGCGGTTCTCGACCAGGATCTCCCAGGCCTCGTTGTGCGCGTTCTCGATGAGCTTCTTGACTTCCTCGTCCACCAGGGCGGCGACCTCTTCCGAGTAGTCGCGCTGGTGGGCCATCTCACGGCCGAGGAACGGCTCGGTGTTGTCGCCGCCGAACTTGATGGCGCCGAGACGCTCGGTCATGCCGTACTGGGTGACCATCGCGCGGGCCGTGGCGGTGGCCTTCTCGATGTCGTTCGCCGCGCCCGTGGTCGGGTCGTGGAAGACCAGTTCCTCGGCCGCGCGACCGCCCAGCATGTAGGCGAGCTGGTCGAGCATCTCGTTGCGCGTGGTGGAGTACTTGTCCTCGTCCGGCAGGACCATCGTGTAGCCCAGGGCACGGCCGCGGGACAGGATGGTGATCTTGTGGACCGGGTCGGAGTTGGGTGAGGCCGCCGCGACCAGGGCGTGTCCGCCCTCGTGGTACGCGGTGATCTTCTTCTCCTTGTCGGACATGATCCGGGTCCGCTTCTGCGGGCCCGCCACGACGCGGTCGATCGCCTCGTCCAGCATCTGGTTGTCGATCAGCTTCTTGTCCGAGCGGGCCGTCAGCAGCGCGGCCTCGTTCAGCACGTTGGACAGATCGGCGCCCGTGAAGCCCGGCGTGCGGCGGGCGACCGCCGACAGGTCGACGTCTGGGGCGACCGGCTTGCCCTTCTGGTGAACCTTGAGGATCTCCAGACGGCCCTGCATGTCCGGGCGGTCGACCGCGATCTGGCGGTCGAAGCGGCCGGGGCGCAGGAGGGCCGGGTCGAGGATGTCGGGCCGGTTGGTGGCGGCGATCAGGATGACGCCGCCCTTCACGTCGAAGCCGTCCATCTCGACGAGCAGCTGGTTCAGCGTCTGCTCGCGCTCGTCGTGACCACCGCCGAGGCCGGCGCCGCGGTGGCGGCCGACCGCGTCGATCTCGTCGACGAAGACGATCGCCGGGGCGTTCGCCTTGGCCTGCTCGAACAGGTCACGGACTCGGGAGGCACCGACACCGACGAACATCTCGACGAAGTCGGAACCGGAGATCGAGTAGAACGGGACGCCGGCCTCGCCCGCGACGGCACGCGCGAGCAGGGTCTTGCCGGTGCCGGGAGGACCGTAGAGCAGGACGCCCTTCGGGATCTTGGCGCCGACGGCCTGGAACTTGGCCGGCTCCTGGAGGAACTCCTTGATCTCGTGGAGCTCCTCGACGGCCTCGTCGGACCCGGCGACGTCCGCGAAGGTCGTCTTGGGGGTGTCCTTGGTGATGAGCTTCGCCTTCGACTTGCCGAAGTTCATGACCCGGGAGCCGCCGCCCTGCATCTGATTCATCAGGAACAGGAAGACGACGACGATGAGGACGAAGGGAAGCAGGGAGAGCAGGATGCCGACGAACGCGTTCTGCTTGGTCGGCGAGACGGTGTACCCGTCGGGGATCTGCTTCTGCTCGAACTTGGTCTGCAGTGTCGCGGCGAGGTTCTGGCCCTGGTCGCCGATGTAGCTCGCCTGGATCTTTGAGCTGCCGTCGACCTTCTCGCCGTCCTTGAGCTCGACCTTGATGGTCTGCTCGTCGCCGGTGGTCAGTTTGGCCTGCTGGACCTTGTTGTCATTGATCGCCTGGACCACCTGGCCGGTGTCCACCGTCTTGTAGCCACCGGACGAGCCGACGACCTGCATCAACACGACCACGGCAAGGACGGCCAGCACGATCCACATGACCGGCCCACGGAAGTATCGCTTCACGTCCATCCATACGGAGCGGTGTCGCCCCGTCCCTCCTGCCATAGTGAGTTTGATAAGACAGTTCTTCTGACGGTACCCCAGCTTTGTTGCCCAAAGCCGCACGGGACGGCTGAACGAGCCCGTCTGCATGCTCCAACGGCGCGAAACCCGCCGGGGTTCCCGATCGTCTTAGGAAGACGGCTCGCTTGGCCCCAAGGCCGAGTCAGCCGCCGTAGACGTGAGGCGCGAGCGTACCGACGAACGGGAGGTTGCGGTACTTCTCGGCGTAGTCGAGGCCGTAGCCGACGACGAACTCGTTGGGGATGTCGAAGCCGACCCACTCCACGTCGATGGCGACCTTGGCGGCGTCCGGCTTGCGCAGCAGGGTGCACACCTTCAGCGACTCCGGCTCCCGGGAGCCGAGGTTGGACAGCAGCCACGACAGGGTCAGGCCGGAGTCGATGATGTCCTCGACGATCAGGACGTGCTTGCCCTTGATGTCGGTGTCGAGGTCCTTGAGGATCCGGACGACACCGGAGGACTGGGTGCCCGCGCCGTACGACGACACGGCCATCCAGTCCATGGTGACGGGGGTGGACAGCGCCCGCGCGAGGTCGGCCATGACCATCACCGCGCCCTTGAGGACGCCGACGATGAGCAGGTCCTTGCCCGCGTACTCCGCGTCGATCTTCGCGGCCAGCTCGGCCAGCTTGGCGTCGATCTGTTCCTTGGTGATGAGCACCTCTTTGAGGTCGGTGCCCATGTCTTTCGCGTCCACCCGCATCACTTTCGGTCGTCCCACCGGTCTGCCCGTCACCCCTCGCGAGGGGGAAGGATTCAGCCTTGCCGAATCACCAGTCTGCCACCCTGCCGCTGGGCGACGACCTTGCCGGGGAGATTGATGGCCCCCTGGCCGCGCCAGCCGGTGATCAGCCGGTCGACTTCCTCGATGTGCCGGGCGAACAGCGAGCCCGCCGGGGCGCCGGCCTCGATGGCGGCGCGGCGCAGCACTCGGCGGCGCACGGCGGGCGGCAGGGCGTAGAGCTTGGCGCATTCGAGCAGTCCGGCGGCGTCACGGACGGCGGTCGCGGCCTGGCTCGCCCAGGCGTCGAGGGCGTCGGCGTCGTCGCGGGAGAGCTGGGCCGTCCGGGCGAGTGCCTCGACGACGCCCTTGCCGAGGGCCTTCTCCAGGGCGGGCAGGCCTTCGTGGCGCAGCCGGGAGCGGGTGTAGGCGGGGTCCGCGTTGTGGGGGTCGTCCCAGACGGGCAGCGACTGGACCATGCAGGCCTTGCGGGCGGTCTGCCGGTCGAGCTGGAGGAAGGGGCGACGGTAACGGCCGTCGGCCCCCGAGACCGCAGCCATTCCGGACAGGGAGCGGATGCCGGAGCCGCGGGCGAGGCCGAGCAGGACGGTTTCGGCCTGGTCGTCGCGGGTGTGGCCGAGCAGGACGGCGGTGGCGCCGTGGCGCTCTGCGGCGGCGTCGAGGGCGGCGTAGCGGGCGTCGCGGGCGGCGGCCTCGGGGCCGCCTTCGCGGCCGACGGTGACGGCGACGGACTCGACGGGGTCGAGGCCGAGCTGGCGCAGCCGCAGGGCGACTTCCTCGGCGCGGAGGTCGGAGCCGGGCTGCAGGCCGTGGTCGACGGTGACGCCGCCGGCGCGGATGCCGAGTTTGGGGGCCTCGAAGGCGAGGGCGGAGGCGAGGGCCATGGAGTCGGCGCCGCCGGAGCAGGCCACGAGCACGAGCGGGTACGGCGGGCGCTCGTGCGGGGAGTCGTCGGAGGGGGTGGTGTGTTCGGTCAGGATGTCGTGGAGGACGCGGCGGACCGCCAGGCGTATCGCCGCGACCGCAGGATGGGGACCCATGTCCGGTTCCCTTCATGAAGTTTTCGGGGGGTGAGCCCGAGGTTCGGTCACTCAGAGTGTGTAGATGGTGACAGAACCGGGCCGTTCCCCGAGCATTGCACGCCTACCCAGGGCTCACGGTCCCTCGGACGGGTGATTGGAGGGGCGTTCGCCTGCCGTCGGCCGGTTTTCTTTCACGACCTTTCCGCGCGGTTCACGACTCGGTCGCGGAGTCCCCCGGATCCCCCTTGCGGTGCACCCGCGCGATCCAGTCCGCCGGTTTGGCGATCTCCGTCTTCGTCGGGAGCGTGTTGGGGGAGGTCCACACGCGGTTGAAGCCGTCCATGCCGACCTCGTTGACGACGGCCCGTACGAAGCGTTCGCCGTCGCGGTACTGCCGGAGTTTGGCGTCCAGGCCGAGCAGTTTGCGCAGGGCGATGTCGAGCCGGGAGGCGCCCTTGGCCCGCCGCTGCTGGAACTTCTCGCGGATCTCCTGGACGCTCGGCACGACGTCCGGGCCCACGCCGTCCATCACGAAGTCGGCGTGGCCCTCCAGGAGGGACATCACCGCGGTGAGGCGGCCGAGGATCTCGCGCTGGGCCGGGGTCTGCACGATCTCGACGAGCGAGCGCCCGCCGTCGTCCTCCTCGCCCTCGGGACGCCCGCCGGCGAGCGACTGGGCGGCCTCCCGGATGCGTTCCAGGACGGTCATGGGGTCGACCTCGGTCTCCCCCAAGAACGACTGGATTTCGCCCTCCAGGTGGTCCCGCAGCCAGGGCACCGCGGTGAACTGCGTGCGGTGGGTCTCCTCGTGCAGGCACACCCACAGCCGGAAGTCGTGGGGCTGTACGTCGAGTTCGCGCTCCACGTGCACGATGTTCGGCGCGACCAGCAGCAGCCGTCCGCCGCCGTTCTCCCCGGCCGGGAGTTCGCGGGTGGCCGGGGCGAAGGTCTCGTACTGGCCGAGGACGCGGGAGGCCAGGAAGGACAGCAGCATGCCGAGTTCGACGCCGGTGACCTTGCCGCCGACGGCGCCGAGGACCGCGCCGCCCGGGGTGTTGCCGCGCCGTTCCTGCATCTTGTCGAGGAGGGGCTTGAGGATCTCCCGGAAGCCGGCGACGTTGGCCCGCACCCAGCCGGGGCGGTCGACGACGAGGACCGGGGTGTCGTGGCTCTCCTCGGTGGCGAGCCCGGTGAAGGCGCGGACGTGCCCCTCCGAGGTTTTGGCGTGCCGGCGCAGTTCGGCGACGACGGCCCGGGCCTCGTCGCGGCTCACCTCCGGCCCCGGCCGCACGAGCCGGGTCGCGGTCGCCACCGCGAGGTTCCAGTCGACCATCTGAGAAGAAGCAGCACCGCCGATGCTCGTCATGCGTCAACCGTACGTGAGCGTCCGCGCTGGGGGCAGGCCGCGACGATGTCGGCTCCCTGGCGGCCCGTCAGCCGCAGCCGCACGCCGCGAGCGCCGTCGCCGCCCTGTCCAGGGCCGCCTGGGCGGCGTCCTTGCTCGCCGTGTTCGACGCCAGGAACGCGAAGGCGAGGAGGCGGCCGTCCTGGTCGACGACCGTGCCCGCCAGCGTGTTCACGCCGGTGAGGGTGCCGGTTTTGGCGCGTACGACGCCGGCGGCGCCGTCGGGCGTGTACCGGGTGGTGAGCGTGCCCGTGAAGCCGGCCACGGGGAGGCCGGTGAGGACCGACCGGAGTTCGGGGTGGCCCGGGTCGCCCGCCTTCGCGAGGAGGGAGGTCAGGAGGTCGGCGGTGAGCTTGTCGTCGCGGTTCAGCCCGCTGCCGTCCTTGAAGGAGACGCCGGCTACCGGGAGTTGGAGCTTCTTCAGCTGGGCCCGGATCGCCTTGCCGCCGCCCTCGAAGTCGGGGCGCGTCTTCGTCGCCACGGCCGTCTGGCGGGCCAGGGCCTCCGCGATGTCGTTGTCGCTGTTGGTCAGCATGCGCTCGACCAGGGTGGACAGCGGCGGCGAGGAGACCTCCGCCAGCGTCTCCGCGCGGTCCGTCGCCTTGGAGGGGCCCGGAGACGTCGTCTCGATGCCCTCGTCCGCCAGGAAGGCGGCGAACTTGCGGGCCGCGTCGTCGGCCGGGTCCGGCGCCCGGACGGCCGTGCCGCTCGTGGAGTCGTTCGTCCGGGCCTCGTCGGCCATCAGGGGGCTGACCAGGGCGAGGTTGGCGTCGACGCCGATGGGGTGCAGGGCGGAACCGGCGTAGAGCGTGGTGTCGTACGACAGCGTGACCTTGCGGACGCCGTCCTTCTTCAGGGCCTTCGCCGTCTTCACGGCCAGGTCGCGCAGGCTCGCCCAGCCTTCGGCGTCCTTGCGGGCCGTGAGGGTGGGGTCGCCGCCGCCGACCAGGACCAGTTCGTGGGTGCCGGGTTCCAGGGCCGTGCGGGTGGTGAGGCGGTGGTCGGGGCCCATCGCCGACAGAGCGGCGACCGCGGTGGCGATCTTGGTGGTGGAGGCGGGGGTGAGCGCGGCGTCGGCGCCGACGCCGTACAGGCGCTTGCCGGTGGCCACGTCGACGACCGCGGCGGTACGGCGGCTGCCGAGCGCCCCGTCCTTCAGGAGCGGCCCCAGGACGGCGGAGAGGGCCTCGCCGTTCGGCGCGGACTTCACGGTGTTCGTGGCGCCGCCGAGGCCCGCGAGGACCGAGGAGGCGCTCGGGGCGGGCTCGGGAGCCCCTGCCGTCGTACCGGAGCCACGGTCGTGATCTGCGCCACCCGTGTCCTGGAGGGCGGCCACCCGGTCCCGCTCGGCCGTACGCTGACCGGTGGAGTCCCAGGGGCCCGCCGCGGTCACCACCACGGCCGTCAGAGCCAGGCCGGCGGTGGCGGCGCCCGTGGTGTACTGCCAGGTCTTCACCGTCGTCAGACGCTTGACCTGCGGTTTCACCGCGTTCGCGGCGCGTGCCAGCTGGGGGCGTGCGGCTGCCAGACCGGGTCGTACGGCGTTCGCGAGCCGCGTCACATGCGGTCTCGCGGCCCGCCAAGGCCTCAGTTCAGGCACGACCACCAGCCCCTTTCGCGATCACACACCTGCGTGAGGGACACTTAACCACCAGAACTATGTGCTGATCATGGAGGAGCCACCGGTGGAGTTCGACGTCACGATCGAGATCCCGAAGGGTTCGCGGAACAAGTACGAGGTGGACCACGAGACCGGTCGGATCCGCCTGGACCGTCGACTCTTCACCTCGACCGCCTACCCGACCGACTACGGATTCGTCGAGAACACCCTCGGCGAGGACGGCGACCCGCTGGACGCGCTGGTCATTCTTGACGAGCCGACGTTCCCGGGCTGCCTCATCAAGTGCCGCGCGATCGGCATGTTCCGCATGACGGACGAGGCCGGCGGCGACGACAAGCTGCTGTGCGTCCCGGCGACGGACCCGCGCGTGGAGCACCTGCGTGACATCCACCACGTGTCCGAGTTCGACCGCCTGGAGATCCAGCACTTCTTCGAGGTCTACAAGGACCTGGAGCCCGGCAAGTCCGTCGAGGGCGCCGACTGGGTCGGCCGCGTCGACGCCGAGGCCGAGATCGAGCGGTCCTACAAGCGCTTCAAGGACCAGGGCGGCCACTGAGCTTCCTGACGTCGACGGGCCGCACGCGCACGCGTGCGGCCCGTTCGCGTATCCCCTCACCTGCGGGGAACGTGTCTGTGCGCATACTGATGCGACGGATGGTGCTACAGGGAGCGATAGGCAAGTGACGTCGGCGGAGGACCGCAAGCCGCAGTCGGACGAGGCGAGGAGCGTCTACGACCCCGAGATCACGTCCGAGTTCGCCATTCCCGACGGACTGGCCGTCCCGAAGCCGGGCGGCGGCGAGTCGGAGACGTCCTCGGAGTTCGCCGTACCGGAGGGCCTTCAGGCGCCCGAGGGGCCGGCGGCCACCGAGCCGGAGGGGTCGGCGTTCAGTACGCCGCGCACCTACAGCGCCAAGCACGCCCCGGCCGCGTTCACCCCGCCGACCGGCGTTCCCCTGGTCTCGCTGACCAAGGACGCGCCCTGGCAGGACCGGATGCGCACGATGCTGCGGATGCCGGTGGCCGAGCGGCCCGCGCCGGAGCCGCTGCACAAGGAGGACGAGACCGGGCCGGCCGTCCCGCGCGTGCTCGACCTGACGCTGCGTATCGGGGAGCTGCTGCTCGCGGGCGGTGAGAACGCGGAGGACGTGGAGGCGGCGATGTTCGCCGTCTGCCGCTCGTACGGCCTGGACCGGTGCGAGCCGAACGTCACCTTCACGCTGCTGTCGATCTCGTACCAGCCGTCCCTCGTCGAGGACCCCGTGACGGCCTCCCGGACCGTGCGGCGGCGCGGCACCGACTACACCCGGCTCGCGGCCGTCTACCAGCTGGTGGACGACCTCAGCCACCCCGAGACGGCGTTCTCGCTGGAGGAGGCCTACCGGCGGCTCGCCGAGATCCGCCGCAACCGGCACCCGTACCCCGGCTGGGTGCTCACCTCGGCGAGCGGGCTGCTCGCGGGCGCCGCGTCCGTGCTCGTCGGCGGTGACGTCATCGTGTTCGTGGCGGCCGCGCTGGGCGCGATGCTCGGCGACCGGCTGGCGTGGCTGTGCGCGGGGCGCGGGCTGCCGGAGTTCTACCAGTTCACGGTCGCCGCTATGCCGCCGGCGGCGATAGGGGTGGCGCTGACGGTGGCCCACGTGGACGTGAAGGCGTCCGCGGTCATCACCGGTGGGCTGTTCGCGCTGCTGCCGGGGCGGGCGCTGGTGGCGGGCGTGCAGGACGGGCTGACCGGGTTCTACATCACCGCGTCGGCGCGGCTGCTTGAGGTGATGTATCTGTTCGTCGGCATCGTCGTGGGCGTGCTGGTCGTCCTGTACTTCGGAGTGCAGCTCGGCGCCGACCTCAACCCGGACGTGGTGCTGGTCATCGAGAAGCGGCCGCTGTGGCAGATCGGGGCGTCGATGCTGCTGTCGCTGACGTTCGCGGTGCTGTTGCAGCAGGAACGTTCCACCGTGCTGGTCGTGACGCTCAACGGGGGTGTCGCGTGGTCGGTGTACGGCGCGCTGCACTACGTCGGCGGGATCTCGCCGGTGGCCTCCACGGCGGTGGCGGCGGGGCTGGTGGGGCTGTTCGGGCAGATGCTGTCGCGGTACCGGTTCGCTTCGGCGCTGCCGTACACGACCGCGGCGATCGGGCCTCTGCTGCCGGGGTCCGCGACGTACTTCGGGCTGTTGTCCATCGCGCGGGACGATGTCGACAAGGGGTTGGTGTCGTTGGCCACGGCTGCGTCCTTGGCCATGGCCATCGCCATCGGGGTCAATCTGGGGTCGGAGATCTCGCGGTTGTTCTTGAGGGTGCCGGGTGGGGCCTCGGCGGCGGGGCGGCGGGCTGCTAAGCGGACCCGAGGGTTCTGAGTGCCCAGGAGCTCGGGTCCTTCGCTTTGGCGGCGGGTGCGGGTTGTTCGTGGTTGCTCGCGCAGTTCCCCGCGCCCCTTAGGGCGTTTCAGTAACCCTGGTTGTACGGGTACTGCTGGTTCTGCTGCTGGTCGTAGCCCTGCTGCTGCGGGTACTGCTGGGCGTACGGCTGCTGCGGGGCGTAGTACTGGTCGTCGTAGCCGTACTGCTGCTGTTGCCCCTGGTTGCCGTTGCCGTATTGCTGCTGGTCGTCGTTGGACGGGATGCGGCGCAGCTGTGTCGTCGCGTCGTCCATCGGTGGGGGCTGGTAGGCCTGGGGCTCGGGGGCCGGAGGCTGTTCGGCTGCCGCCCTCTTCTTCTTTCCGCGCTCGCGGAGGTACTCGATGATGATCGGGACCACCGACACGAAGACGATGAGAACGAGGATCGCCTCGACGTTCTTGTGGATGATGTCGATCTGACCCAGCCAGTACCCCGCGAGGGTGACGCCGGTTCCCCAGGCGACGCCACCGATGACGTTGTACGTCAGGAACGTGCGGTACTTCATGCGGCCGGCGCCCGCCACGATGGGGGCGAAGGTGCGGACGATCGGGACGAAGCGGGCCAGGACGATCGCCTTGGGACCGTACTTCTCCATGAACTCGTGCGCTTTCTCCAGGTTCTCCTGTTTGAAGAGCTTGGAGTTGGGGCGGCTGAAGAGCTTGGGGCCGAAGAACTTGCCGATCATGTAGCCCACTTGGTCGCCGAGGACGGCGGCCAGCACGATCAGGAGGCAGACCAGCCACAGCGGCTGGCTGATGTAGTCGCCCTGCGCCACGAACAGACCCGCCGTGAACAGCAGGGAGTCGCCCGGCAGGAAGGCGAAGAGACCCGACTCGGCGAAGACGATCAGCAGGATTCCGGGAAGGCTGAACGTCTGGATCAGATAGTCGGGGCTGAGCCACTCGGGGCCTAGCGCGAGCGTGGTCACGGGTCTGTGACTCCTGGTGCTGGGGGACGGGCGGGGGCTGGCTGCCCAAAAGTATCAACGCAGGCCCCGGAGCCCAGGTTCCATGGGGTCGCAGAGGATGCGCCGTGGGCTCTCCGGGAGAAAGCTGTGAGCCATGAGTATCGATGATTTCGGCGGCGGCCAGGGCCCCGAGCCCGATGTGCTCGTGGTGACCACCAACGACGTGCCCGGCCTCCGGGTGCAGCAGGTACTGGGGGAGGTCTTCGGGCTGACCGTGCGCTCCCGGCATCTGGGGAGCCAGATCGGGGCGGGCCTGAAGTCGATGGTCGGCGGTGAGCTCAAGGGGCTCACCAAGACGCTGGTGCAGACCCGCAACCAGGCCATGGAGCGGCTCGTGGAACAGGCACGCGCGCGTGGGGCCAACGCCGTCCTGGCGTTCCGCTTCGACGTGACGGAGGCGGCCGACGTCGGCACGGAGGTGTGTGCCTACGGGACCGCCGTGGTCCTGGCCCGGGAGTGAACCCCGGGCCAGGACGGACTACGAGGCGTGCCGGGCCGCGTTCGCCCTGATCGCGTCCCTCAGGTGCTCGGCCAGGCCGTCGCCCATCGCGTCGTAGAAGGCCTTGAAGCGCTCGTCGGCGACGTACATGTCGCCGAAGCACAGGTGCATCTCGTAGGGGACCTCGAAGTAGTACCGGCCGATGTGCTGCCGGTGTTCCTCCGCGAGGTCCATGGCCGCCTCGGCGGAGGGCTGCTCGCCGGCCGTCACCAGGGCGGCGTAGCGCCGGCCCCAGTCGTCGACCTCGGCCTGGATGCGCTTCCAGTCCTCCTTGGTGTACGTCGCGGCGCGGCGCTGGGACTCGGCGTACGCCTCGGTGCCGCCCCAGCGCTGTTCCGCCTCCTCGGCGTACTGCTCGGGATCCTTGTCGCCGAAGACCTCGAAGCGTTCCTCCGGCGTGAGGTTGATGCCCATCTTGCGTGCCTCCATGGCCTGCTCCACGGCCGCCGCCATCTTCCGCAGCTTCTCGATCCGGGCGGTCAGCAGCTCGTGCTGGCGGCGCAGGTGGACGCGCGGGTCCGTGGCCGGATCGTCGAGGAGGGCGGCGACCTCGTCGAGCGGGAAGCCGAGCTCCCGGTAGAACAGGATCTGCTGCAGCCGGTCGAGGTCGGCGTCGCTGTAGCGCCGGTGGCCCGCGTGGCTGCGCTCGCTGGGCGCGAGCAGGCCGATGTCGTCGTAGTGGTGCAGCGTGCGCACCGTCACTCCGGCGAAACCGGCGACCTGTCCCACGGAGTAGCTCACTTCGTCCGCTCCTTCCCTTCTCGGTACGCCGTCCACGGTGCGTCCTCACGCCACGTGAGGTGCAAGCCCCTGGGGCGACTCCGGATGTGGTGACCGTTTTGCCCGTTTATGGTGTGCCCGTGGCCCAGGACACCGCGCAGCAGGCACCCGCAGCCCCGGCGACCCCGGCCCGCGCGCTGCTGCCTCTGATCCTCCCCGCTCTCGTCGTGGGCGTGGGTGCGAGCCTGATCTTCGTCGGGGTGAGCGCGGCGGCCGAGGCGTTCCAGGACGTGCTGTGGAAGAACCTGCCCGACGCGCTGGGCGTGGGCCGGTACTCGGTGCTGTGGATGCTGGTCATGCTCACCGCGACCGGGGTGGCCGTCGGCCTGGTGGTGTGGAAGGTGCCCGGGCACGCCGGGCCCGACCCGGCCACCATGAGCCTGGACGCCCCCGTGCTGCCGCCCGTCGTACTGCCCGGGCTGGTCCTGGCGACCGCCCTGATGCTGGCCGGCGGGCCCAGTCTCGGACCCGAGAACCCGATCATCGCCGTGAACGTCGCGATCGTCTTCTGGCTCGGGCGGCGGTTCCTGCCAAGGGCTCCGGGCAGGCTGTGGCCGGCGCTGGCGGAGGCGGCGACGATCGGCGCGCTGTTCGGCACGCCGGTGGCGGCGGCCCTGGTGATCTCCGAGGCGCTGGCCGGGCGGCAGGTCCAGGGGGCGCTGTGGGACAACGTCTTCGCGCCGCTGACGGCCGCCGCCGCGGGCGCGCTGACGACCACCCTGGTGGCCCATCCGTCCTTCGATCTCCACCTGCCCCCGTTCGGGCGGCCCGGCTGGGGTGATCTGCTGGCGGCGCTGGTGATCGCGTCCCTGGCGGCCCTGCTCGGCATGTGCGCCGTCCGCGCCTTCCCGTACGTCCACGGCGCGTTCTCCCGGCTGCGGCACCCGATGCTGATGCTGCCCGTGGGCGGCCTCGTCCTGGGCCTGCTCGCGGCCGTGGGCGGCCATCTCACGCTCTTCAAGGGGCTGGAGGAGGTCGGGGAGATCGCCGCCGACCCGGACGGCTGGTCGGCCGGGGAGTTCGCCACGATGTCGGTGGTGAAACTGGCCGCGCTGCTCGTCGCCGCGTCCTGCGGCTTCCGCGGCGGACGGATCTTCCCGGCGGTGTTCGTCGGCGCCGCCTTCGGCCTGTGCGCCCACGCCCTGGTGTCCGGCGTCCACCCCTCCGTCGGTGTCGCCGCGGGTGTGCTGGGCATGCTCCTCGCCATCACCCGGCAGGGCTGGGTGAGCCTGTTCACGGCCGCCGTCCTGGTGGCCTCGCCGGCGATCATCGCCTTGCTCTGCTTCGCCTCGCTGCCGGCCTGGCTGCTCGTGACCGGGCGGCCCCAGATGCAGTTGCGCGAGGACGGAACCCCGGTCCGCTGAACCCATCTCGAGGAGTCATCGATGCCGCTCCACCAAGGTCCCGACAAGCGCGACGAGCGCCCCATGTCCGTCAACCCCTTCTACGGGGAGGCCAATCCGGTCGGCGGCATGACCGAGGCACCGCCCAAGCACAGGCTGCCGGACACCCCGCTGCCGCCCATGACGGCGTACCAGCTGGTGCACGACGAGCTGATGCTGGACGGCAATTCGCGCCTCAACCTGGCCACCTTCGTCACCACCTGGATGGAGCCGCAGGCCGGCGTCCTGATGGCGGAGTGCCGGGACAAGAACATGATCGACAAGGACGAGTACCCGCGCACCGCAGAGCTGGAGCGGCGCTGTGTGGCGATGCTCGCCGACCTGTGGAACGCACCCGATCCAGCAGGTGCCGTGGGCTGTTCGACGACCGGATCGAGTGAGGCCTGCATGCTCGCCGGGATGGCGCTGAAGCGGCGCTGGAGCAAGCGGAATCCGAAGCCGGGCGCCCGCCCCAATCTGGTCATGGGCATCAACGTCCAGGTCTGCTGGGACAAGTTCTGCAACTTCTGGGAGGTGGAACCCCGGCTGATCCCGATGGAGGGCGACCGCTTCCACCTCGATCCGCAGGCCGCCGCCGCGCTGTGCGACGAGAACACCATCGGGGTCGTCGGCATCCTCGGCTCCACCTTCGACGGTTCCTACGAGCCCATCGCCGACCTGTGCGCCGCCCTGGACGAGCTGCAGGAGCGCACCGGCCTCGACATTCCCGTGCACGTGGACGGGGCGTCCGGCGGCATGGTCGCGCCCTTCCTCGACCCGGACCTGGTCTGGGACTTCCGGCTGCCGCGCGTCGCCTCCATCAACACCTCGGGGCACAAGTACGGCCTGGTCTACCCGGGCGTCGGCTGGGCGCTGTGGCGCGACCAGGACGCCCTGCCCGAGGAGCTGGTCTTCCGCGTCAACTACCTGGGCGGCGACATGCCGACCTTCGCGCTCAACTTCTCCCGGCCCGGCGCGCAGGTGGTCGCGCAGTACTACACGTTCCTGCGGCTGGGCCGGGAGGGCTACCGGGCGGTGCAGCAGACCACCCGGGACGTCGCCGGGCGCCTCGCCGAACGCATCGAGGCCCTCGGCGACTTCCGCCTGCTCACCCGGGGCGACCAGCTGCCGGTGTTCGCCTTCACCACCGGGCCCGACGTGACGGCGTACGACGTCTTCGACGTGTCCCGGCGGCTGCGCGAGAAGGGCTGGCTGGTGCCGGCGTACACCTTCCCGCCCCATCGTGAGGACCTGAGCGTCCTACGGGTCGTCTGCCGCAACGGCTTCTCCGCCGACCTGGCCGAGCTGTTCGTGGACGACCTGCGGCGGCTGCTGCCCGAACTGCGCCGCCAGTCGCACCCGTTGACCCAGGACAAGGGCGCGGCGACGGGCTTCCACCACTGAGGGCGGCTACTTGCCGAGCGCCGCGAACCGCCGTACCGCCAGCGGGAAGAAGACCGCGAGCAGCGCCAGCGGCCAGGCCACGGCCGCCCACACGTGGTCCGTGCCGAGCCCGCCGAACAGGTCCCGTACGGCCGTCGCCGTGCGGGACATCGGGTTCCATTCGACCACCGTGCCGAGCCAGTCCGGCATGGAGGCGGGGGTGGCGAGCGCGTTGGACAGGAAGCCGACCGGCCAGACCAGGATCTGCACGGCCTGCACCATCTCGGGCTTCCCTGCCACCAGTGCCAGGAAGATGCCGATCCAGAGCATGGCGAAGCGGAGGAGCAGCAGCAGTCCGAGGGCGCCCACGAACGCCCCCGGGCCGCCGCCCGGCCGCCAGCCGAGCGCGAGGCCGACAGCGACGAGGACCCCGAGTCCCACCGTCGACTGGAGCATGTCCGCCGCCGAACGCCCCACCAGGACCGCCCCGTTGGCCATGGGGAGCGAGCGAAACCGGTCGATGACGCCTTTGTCGAGGTCCTGGGTGACGGCGATCATCGTGCCCTCCAGACCGAAGGCCATGGTGAGCGCGAGCATCCCGGGGACCAGATAGTCGACGTACTCCCCCTCGACGCCCCGGCCGCCGCCGATGAGATAGCCGAACATCAGCAGCAGCATCACCGGGAAGACCAGGCCGACGACGACCCGTACCGGCTGCCGTGCCCAGTGGGCGAGTTCGCGCCGGGTCATGGTCCAGGAGTCGGTCAGCGCGTACGTGTTCATGCGGCTCCCTCCGTGAGGTGCAGGAACACCTCGTCCAGCGTGGGCCGGCGCAGCACCACGTCCTCGGCCTCGACACCCGCCTCCTCCAGTGCCCGTACGACCCCGGAGAGCGCCGCCATCCGGTCGGTGACCGGGGCGCTGAGCAGCCGGCGGTCGGGGTCGACGGAGACCCCGGCCGGGTCGACCGGCAGCAGCGCGACCGCCGCCCCCAGTTGGCCCGCGTCGCGCAGCACGACGTCGATACGGTCGCCGCCGGTCGCCTTCTTCAGCTCCTCCGGTGTGCCGTCCGCGACGACCCGGCCGGCGTCCACGACGGAGACGCGGTCGGCGAGTTGGTCGGCCTCCTCCAGGTACTGCGTGGTGAGCAGGACCGTCGTACCGCCGCCGACCAGGGAGCGGACCGACGCCCACACCTCGGCGCGGCCGCGGGGGTCGAGGCCGGTGGTGGGCTCGTCCAGGAAGAGCACCTCCGGTTCGGTGATCAGGGAGGCCGCGAGGTCCAGGCGGCGGCGCATGCCTCCGCTGTAGTGCCGTACCGCCTTGCGGCCGGTGTCGGTCAGGGCGAACCGCTCCAGGAGCTCGTCGGCACGCGCGCGTGCCCGGCGGGCGCCGAGGTGGTGGAGGCGGCCGAACATCTCCAGGTTCTGCCGGCCGCCGAGCTCCTCGTCGAGCGCCGCGTGCTGGCCGAGCAGGCCGATGCGCAGGCGGACGGCGTAGGCCTGGCGTACGACGTCGTGGCCGGCCACCTCGACGCGGCCGGCGTCCGGGCGCAGCAGGGTGGAGAGGATGCGGACCAGGGTGGTCTTGCCGGCGCCGTTCGGGCCGAGCACTCCGTGCACCGTGCCGCGGGCGACCGTGAGGTCGAGCCCGTCCAGTGCCTGTTTCGTGCCGTACTTCTTGCGTGCTCCGTCGACGGTGATCGCCGTTTGGGTCACTGCCACTCCCTTGCTAGTCAAAGTTGACTACCTGATCGAAAGTAACTGCGCGAGACCCATTGGTCAAACTTGATTAGCTCGCATCCCCCGGGTGCCGCTCCCCCGTCGCGTACGGGTTCTCCGCGCCCTCGGCGAGGACGCCGACGAACGGCTCGCCCTCCCCCGCGAAGGTGTAAGCCCCCTCCTCGACGCGCCCGATCAGGCCCTGGATCCAGGCGAGTTCGGCGTCGGCCGTGTGGATCCAGAGGTTCATGATCTCGCCGATGTGACCGAGCTGCTCGGGTCCCTCCTCGGGGACGTAGTGCTCGGTGACGGAGGCGCGCCACTGCTCGATGCGCCGGATCCGCTCCTTCAGGAGGGAGACCGCCTCGGCGCGCGGAAGGTCGACCATGAAGCCGAGGGCAGCTGACTTCACGTCCATCTTCTGGTCGTACGAGGTCAGCGCCTCGCGCAGCAGCCGCAGGAACTCCTCGGTGCCCGCCTGGGTGATCTCGTACTCGGTACGGGGCGGGCCACCGGCGGTGGACGGCGCGATCTCGTGCGCGTGCAGCAGTCCCTGCTTCGCCATCTGCTTCAGGGCGTGGTAGATCGAGCCGGGCTTGGCGTGGGACCACTCGTGCGCGCCCCAGTACTCCAGGTCGTTGCGCACCTGGTAGCCGTGGGCCCGCCCGTGCTGGCGGACCGCGCCGAGCACGAGGAGACGGATCGCTGACATGGGGCCAGCGTAGGACGCTTGACGTCAGGTCCAGCTCGTGCCCTGCTCCTTGGCCACGAGTTCGAAGGCGGTGGCACCGTCCAGGGACTCGCGGATGATGTCCGCGTGGCCGGCGTGCCGGGCCATCTCGCGGATCAGGTTGAGCAGCATCCAGCGGACGGAGACCCGGCTGTCCGGCGGGAACCAGGGGTCGTTCGGCAGCGCGAAGGTGTCGTCGAGGCTCGGCACCGAGCGGGCGTACGCCTCCGTCTCGGCGGCGACCTTCTCCCAGTAGGCCAGCTGGGACTCGACCGTCTCGCCGTCCACGAGGGCGAAACACTCGTGCCAGTTCTCCTCGGTCCGCCGCACGGCCGGCGGCTCGCCCTGGGCGCGGGCGACCCAGCCCTGCTCGACCTCGGCCACGTGCTTGAGCAGCCCGGCGAGGGACAGGTCGCTCGCGCTGGGGCGGGAGGACGCCTGCTCGTCCGTCAGTCCGAGCAGCGCCCGCCGGATGGCGCCGCGCTCCGCGGCCAGATAGCCGAGCAGCGCTCCGCGCTCGTCGCCGGGTGCTTCCGCGGGAACGTGGGTGACCATGGCGGCCGCCTTTCATCGAGTGCCTTGCCGACACCGACGAAGCTACGGGCCCTTGCGGTCAGCTTCTGTCCGCAAGGGCCCGGCGCGCGCGGGAAACGCCTAGAAAGGGAAGCCGCTTCGGCCGTGCTGCACGGAGATCCACTTCAGGGTCGTGAAGGAGTCAATGGTCGCGTCGCCGTTCAGGCGGCCCATGCCCGAGCTCTTCTCGCCGCCGAAGGGGACAAGGGGCTCGTCGTGGACGGTGCCGTCGTTCACATGGAACATGCCGGTGTCGATCCGCTGGGCGAAGAGGACACCCCGCTCGATGTCCGCCGTGTGGACGGCGCCGCTCAGGCCGTACGGAGTGTCGTTGACGATGCGTACGGCCTCCTCCTCGCCGTCGAAGGGGATGAGGAAGGCGACCGGGCCGAAGACCTCCTGCCGCAGCAGGGCCGAGCCGGCGGGGACGCCGGTCAGGACGGACGGTTCGACGAGGTTGTCGATCCGGCCGCCGCGTACCAGGGCCGTCGCGCCCTCGGCGAGCGCCTGGTCGATCACGCCGGTCACGGCGTCCGCCTTGGAGCGGTTGATGAGCGGACCGATGACCGTGTCGGGCTCGCGGGGATCTCCGGTCCTGAGCGTCTTCACCTTGGCGACGAACTTCTCGGTGAACTCGTCGAAGACCGAGCGGTCGACCAGGACGCGGTTGGCGGCCATGCAGATCTGGCCCTGGTGGATGTACCGGCTGAAGACGGCGGCGTCGACGGCGTAGTCGACGTCGGCGTCGTCGAGAACCACGAGCGCGCTGTTGCCGCTCAGTTCGAGGACCGAGCGCTTGAGGTTCGCGGCGCACACGGCGGCGACATGACGCCCCACCTGGTCGGAGCCGGTGAACGAGATGACCTTCAGGAGAGGGTGGTCGATGAAGGCGTCACCGGTCTCGGCTATGTCGGTGATGACGACGTTCAGCAGGCCGCCGGGCAGACCGGCGTCCTGGAAGATCCTGGCGACCAGTGAACCGCCGACGATCGGGGTCTCCTGATGCGGCTTGAGGACGACTGCGTTGCCGAGGGCCAGGGCCGGGGCGACCGACTTGATCGACAGGAGGAAGGGGAAGTTGTAGGAGCTGATCACACCCACCACACCGACCGGGACGCGGTGGACGCGGTTCTCCTTGCCGTCGACGGGAGAGGGGAGGATCCGGCCTGCGGGGCTCAGTGCCTGCTGGGCGGCTTCGCGCAGGAAGTCCTTGGCGAGGCGCAGTTCGAAGTCCGCCTTCAGCCGGGTGCCGCCGAGTTCGGTGATGATCGCGTCGGCGATCTCCTGCTCACGTTCCTCGACCAGACGCAGCGCCTTTTCGAGGACGGCCCGGCGGGCGTACGGATTGGTCGCGGCCCACGCCTTCTGGGCACGGGCGGCCGCCTGGTACGCGTCGTCGACCTCGTCGACCGTGGCTATGGTGATCGACGCCAGCTTCTCGCCGTCGTACGGGTTGAAGTCGATGATGTCCCAGGAGCCGGTGCCCGGACGCCACTCACCGTCGATGTACTGCTGGGCGAGGTCAGTGAAGTACGACGACATGTGATCCCCAAGTCACTAGCGGACGCGCGATCTGCATCACGTCTGAGCACACGTCATCGTACGTGCGGCACAAGCGAGTTGGGGACGGAGAGCGAACTTATGGGGAGAACCCTAAGAAAGCTGGAGAAGACCCCGTAGCAGGTCCCGGCTCTCGGCCGGGCCCGGGCTGTCCTGCTGGAGCTCCTTGAGGGCGGTCTCGTACTGGGCGACGTCCTCGCGCTTGTCCAGGTAGAGGGCGCTGGTGAGCTGCTCCAGATAGACCACGTCGGTGAGGTCGGACTCCGAGAAGCTCAGGATCGTGAACGCGCCGCTCTCGCCCGAGTGCCCGCCGAAGCTGAACGGCATGACCTGGAGCCGGACGTTGGGGCGCTCGGAGAAGTCGATGAGGTGCTGGAGCTGCTCCCGCATCACCTCGCGGTCCCCGTAGGGGCGGCGCAGGGCGGCCTCGTCGAGGACGATGTGGAAGTCGGGGGCGTTCTCGGCGACGAGGTACTTCTGCCGCTCCAGGCGCAGCGCCACCCGCTTCTCGATGTCGGCCGTGCTCGCGCCCTTCATGCCGCGCTGGACGACTGCACGTGCATACGCCTCGGTCTGCAGCAGACCGTGCACGAACTGCACCTCGTACGCGCGGATGAGGTTCGCGGCGCCCTCCAGCCCCACATAGGTGGGGAACCAGCTCGGCAGGACGTCGGAGTAACTGTGCCACCAGCCCGCCACGTTGGCCTCGCGGGCGAGGGAGAGCAGCGACATGCGCTCGACCTCGTCCGTGATGCCGTACAACGTCAGCAGGTCCTCGACGTCCCTGGTCTTGAAGCTCACCCGGCCCAACTCCATCCGGCTGATCTTCGACTCGGAGGCGCGGATGGAATAGCCCGCGGCCTCGCGCGTGATCCCCCGCGCCTCACGCAGTCGCCTGAGTTGTGATCCGAGCAGCATGCGCCGCACCACCGATCCCGGCTCTCCCGCGCTCACGTTCGCCAGCCTCCCCAACCGTCTTCAGGGGCCGAAGTCTGCCACTAAAACACTTCGAGCTGTACTCGTCCGATTACAGAGATGGAAAGAAGCCAAAGATTCCACACCGGAGGTGGCCGCGAGAAGGCAAGAGAGAGGAGGAAGTTGGCGGAAAAAATGCCCAACAAGCGGTACGGCACCGTCCAATTCGGTCACGTGCACGTGCATCTGCACCTTGCATCTGCACCACACATCCGAAACCATGGTCCCGCGCAACCGCTGCATCGCAACGACCGCGAGTTCCCGGGAGTGCCTCGCATGGGGATGAATGGATCGACCATGCTCGAGCCGTTACGGCAGGGCCTTCCGCCGCTGGATCCCGCGGCCGTGTCCAACGCCGCCTCCTGTGCGCTGCCCGCCCGCTACGAAGCGGTGCGCGAGGCACGGCAGTTCGCCCGCAGAACGCTCGACCAGTGGGACATCGGCGACCGTTTCGACGACATCTGTCTCGTGGTCTCCGAACTGGTCACCAACGCCCTGCGCCACGGACTGCCGGCCGGCAACGGCCACGCTCCCGCGCCGATCCCGCCGGTGCGGCTGCATCTGATGCGCTGGACGGACCGGCTGGTGTGCGCGGTGCGCGATCCCAGCCACGACAGCCCGGTGGCGCGCGATTCGGACGACTTCGCGGCGGAATCCGGCCGCGGCCTGTTCCTCGTCGACTCCTTCGCCGACAGCTGGGGCTGGCACCCGCTGGCCGGCACCCTCAACGGCAAGGTCGTCTGGGCTCTGTTCCTGCTCCAGCCGCGGGAATCCGCCGAGTGAGGCACCGCGGCGTTTTCGACGCCGCGGTTCTACGCGCGTCACCGCAGGTAGGGAGCCGGTCACCCCGGGTTGACCGGGGCGGCCGTCGCCCTCAGCCGGCTATCAGGTGGTCGAACTCGCCGTCCTTGACCCCGAGGAGCATCGCCTCGATCTCCGCGCGCGTGTAGACGAGCGCCGGACCGTCGGGAAAGCGCGAGTTGCGCATGGCCACGCCGCCGTCGGGCAGCCGCGCGAACTCGACACAGGAACCCTGCGAGTTGCTGTGCCTGCTCTTCTGCCAGGCCACCCCGCTCAGGTCCGTGGCCGCCATGCCGTTGTACACGTCCATGCCGTTGTACACGTCGTGGTCCACAGGTCGCTCCCCGGTGCTGCGGTGGCCTTGGGGCCAATTGATGCAATGGTCAACTGGTCCGGATCATAGCTCTGTTCACGTGCAGATGCATGAGCAGATGCACGTGCACGCGGGGTGTTCCCGTGGTTACAGATGTGACGCAGGAGCCGCTACATCCGTTCCAGCACATCCCCCAGAGCGCGCATCACATGCGATCTCCAGCCCCCGTCCATGATCGTCCGGGCCATCAGCTGTGCGGGGTCGTCCGGGTCGAATCCCTCGTGTACTAGAAAGAGACGCGTTCCACGCCCTTCCTGTTCCAACCTCCACGTGATGGTCCAGTCGGCGGAGTTGGCGGGATCGGTGTCGGTCCAGCGGACGCTCAGCATCCGTTCCGGCTGAAAACCGAGAACCTCCACGTCGACGGTGCCGGAGAAGTTGGTGTTGGGCCGCGGGACGGAGGTCATCGTGTACCGGTGACCGACCTCGAGACGGAACGCCTCGGTCCCTTGCATCTGCCACTGCACGAGCAACTCGGGCTCGGTGAGGGCGCGCCACACCTTGGCGGGCGGGTGCGGGAAGAACTGGTCGACGCGGATGACGGTGAGGTCGTCGTCAGGGGTGGCGTTCATGTCGCGTCATCGTCGGGCATGCGGTCGAGCAGCTCGCCCAGCCCCTTCAGCCGGTCGCGCCAGAACCGCTCGTACGGGTGGAGCCAGTCCTGCACCTCGGCGAGCGGGGCCGCCTCCAGGCGGTAGATGCGCTGCCGGCCGGAGCGCTGCTCGGAGACGAGACCGGCGTCGCGCAGCACCTTGAGGTGCTCGGAGAGGCTCGGGCGGGCCATGTCGAAGTGGGCGGCGAGGGCCTGCACGGGCTGGGGGCCGCCGTCGCGCAGGAGGCGCAGCACGGCACGGCGGGTGGCGTTGGCGAGCGCGGCGAACACCCGGTCCGCCTCGGCCTCTTCACCGACCCCGGCTGCGGTCATGCCGACCCTCCTAGTGGTGTGCCTCCGTCAGCAGCATCAGACCGTTGCCGTCGGGGTCCGTGAAGGCGGCCATCCGGCCCCAGGGGAGTTCGTCGGGACCCTGCACGGACACACCGGCCTCGGCGAGGCGCGCGCAGTCGGCGTCGACATCGGTCGTCACCAACATGATCCCCCGGGCCGAACCGGGCTCGAAGCCGCCCATCCCGGGGCCGGAGAGCGTGAAGACGGTCTGCGCGCCCTCGGGGGCGACCTGGAGCCAGCGGCCCTGGGGCAGGTCCCGGTCGGCGGTGACCGTCATGCCGAGGACGTCGGTGTAGAAGCGCAGGGCGCGGTCCTGGTCGGAGACCGGGAGGGTGACGAAGGAGGCGTGGGTGATGGTCATGCGGACAGGATAGGTAGGCGATTCCCTACGCGTCAAACGTAGGGAATCGCCTACCTATCAGTGTTCACCTGGTGCTGGAGTACGGCAGCAGTGCCGTCTCCCGCGCGTTCTTGACGGCGCGGGCCAGCTGTCGCTGCTGCTGGGCCGTGACGCGGGTGACGCGGCGGCTGCGGATCTTGCCGCGGTCGGAGATGAACTTCCGCAGCAGGTCGGTGTCCTTGTAGTCGATGTAGGTGATCCCGGCGGCGTCCAGCGGATTGGGCCGGGACTTGAGGGGCTTGCGGTCGCTCTTACGAGGCATCAGACCTCCAGGAGGGTGTCGAAGGCGGGCGGCAACTGCTTCCAGGCGGTGCGGCCCGCGGCGTACTCGGCATCGGTCAACAGGCAGGACTCCAGGAGCCGTTCAAGTCCGTCGCGGTCGAGGGCGGGGGACGTGAACACGAGGTGCTGGCAGCAGTCGCCGTGCTCGGGGTGCCAGTCCAGCGCGGCGGCGGCGCGCCGCACCGGCGGGACCATCTCCCAGGCCGCGTCGGGGAGGGAGGCGAGCCAGGGCCCGGCGCTCTCCACGCACAGCGCGCCCCCGGCCGCGTCCCAGTGCAGCAAGGTGTCCGGCCGGTCCGCGAGCCAGAACCGGCCCCGGCTGCGGGCGGCGGCACAGGTGATGTCCTCCAGCGCCTCGTACAGCCGCTCCGGATGGAAGGGCCGGTCCCGGTGCCATACGAGGGTGGAGACGCCGTGGGCGTCGGCCTCGGCGGGCAGCAGGGCGCAGGCCGGATGCTGGGCCGCGGCGGCGGCCTCGACGTCGAAACCGGCGAGGGCGGCTTGGGCGAGGGAGCCCGGCACGCTCGCCGGGGGCGCCGCGCCCGCCAGGTCACCCGGGCCGATCGGGACCTGGCGGGCCGTCGGGTGGAGCTGGGTGAGCAGCTCGCGGTCCTCGTCGTCGGCCTCCTCCGAGTCGGCCACGGCGAGGACGGGGGCGTACTCCAGCTGGCGGGCGAAGGTGTCGGCGATCGTGCGCTGGTCGGTCGCGGCCGCGGCGAGGCCGCGCTCGGCGAGGTCGTCGCCGTTGCCGAGGTAGGGCAGGACCAGCGCCGGGTCCACGGCGGTGATCACGCCGGTGACCATGAGGCCGCCGGCGGTCACCACCTCCGCCATGGCCTTGGGCTCGACGGAGTCCCACAGTTCGACGATCGCGAGCCGTGTCGCCCCGTCGTCCGCCAGCCGCCGCAGCTCGGGCACGAGGTCTTCCCGCAGCGCGCAGCACGCGCAGTCGTTGACCAGGGGCGCCTCCTCGGCGGACAGCAGGCCGGAGGCGTCGCGCACGGTGCGCACCACGGTGCCCGCCGCGGCCGTCGCCAGGTCGTGGTGGAGTACGACGCTGGCGGGCACGTCGGCGAGGAGGCGCTCGACGGCCGCCTTACGGGCGTCGGCGTGCAGCCCGCCGACGATCACGACCGAGAGCATCAGCCCCGCTCCCCCGACCGGCCGTAGCGCCGCTCGAAGCGCTCCACGCGGCCAGCGGTGTCGAGGACGCGCGCGGTGCCGGTGTAGAAGGGGTGGCTGACGTTCGAGATCTCGACGTCCACGACCGGGTCGGTGGCGCCGTCCTCCCACTCGACCGTCTTCTCGCTCGTCATCGTCGAGCGGGTGAGGAAGGCGTGGTTCGCGGCGCGGTCCCGGAAGACGACGGGCCCGTACGCCGGATGGATTCCCTTGCGCATGGCGGCGGTCAGCGCTCCTCTCGGAAGTCGACGTGGCGGCCGACGACCGGGTCGTACTTGCGCAGCGTCATGCGGTCCGGGTCGTTGCGGCGGTTCTTGCGGGTGACATAGGTGAAGCCGGTCCCGGCCGTGGACCGGAGCTTGATGACCGGGCGGAGTTCGTTGCGAGCCATGCCGTGTATCTTACTGAAAATGAATTCCATTTACACAACTGCTTCGAGAGAGGTGCGTCACCCGTGTCCGCCCACTGCATGCTGACCGGCGCACAGCCCGGCTTCGGTAACCACATCTCCCACTCCCACCGGCGCACCTCGCGCCGCTTCGACCCCAACATCCAGTCCAAGCGGTACTGGCTGCCCAGCGAGGGCCGGTACGTCCGGCTGCGGCTGAGCGCGAAGGGGATCAAGACCGTCGACACGATCGGCGTCGAGGCGGCCGTGGCGCGCATCCGTGCCCGGGGAGTGAGGATCTGATGGCCAAGAAGAGCAAGATCGCGAAGAACGGGAAGCGGCAGGAGATCGTCGCCCGGTACGCCGAGCGGCGGGCCGAGCTGAAGGAGATCATCCGGCGGCCGTCCTCGACGGACGCCGAACGCCTGGAGGCCCGGCGGGAGTTGGACAGGCAGCCGCGGGACGCCAGCGCCACCCGGGTCCGCAACCGGGACCAGGTGGACGGCCGGCCGCGCGGCTACTTCCGGGCCTTCGGCCTGTCCCGGGTGAGCCTGCGGGAGCAGGCGCATGCCGGGTACCTTCCGGGGGTCCGCAAGTCGTCCTGGTAGCTTGCTGCGGTCGTAGCGTCGCCGCGGTCGTGGCGTCGCCTGCCCTCCGCTAGGGAGCTTTCATGGGTTCGGCTTCGGCTTCGGTCAACGTCTCGCGCATCGCGACGGCCGCGGCCTTGGCGCTGGCGGGCGCCCTCGTGCTGGGTGCGTGCAGCTCGGACGGCGGGTCCGACTCCGACGACGCCACCCCGAGCGCGAGCGCGTCCACCGGCGGCTCGGCCTCGTCCTCCGGCTCCGCCGCCCCCTCCGGTGACCTCGCCGGCAGCTGGCTCACCACCGCCAAGGGCAAGGCCGTCGTCCTGATGGTCAACGGCACCGAGGCGGGGCTGTTCGCGACCGGCGGGACGGTGTGCAGCGGGACCGCGGGCGAGGAGTCCGGCATGCAGATGATCCACCTCAAGTGCACGGACGGCAGCAAGGACCGGGCGACCGGGATGGTCGACTCCGTCGACAAGACCACCCTCAAGGTGACGTGGGAGGGCGGCCTCGGCGCGGAGACGTACACCAAGGCCGACGGCGGCAAGCTGCCGTCGGGCCTGCCTACGGCGAGCTTGGGCTGACGTAGAGGCCGTTCCGCGGGGGCGGGCAACCGCTGCCCGGGCTCGTGCGTGATGATCCATGCACGAGCCTCAGCGGCACCAGGCCGCCCGGAGCATCCAAGGACCACCATGCGCGCCCTCCCCCTCGCCGCCGCCACCCTCGCCGCGGCCTTCCTGCTGACCGCCTGTTCCGACGACGGCGGCAAGGACACCGGCGCCTCCGCCTCCCCCTCCGCCAAGGCCGGCGGCGCCTGCACGATCGAAGGGCTGGGCGTGCGGGTCGGCCCCGCCAACGCCGCGCCCGCCGCCGGCGACACCGGCAACGTGCCCGTGACCCTCACCAACAAGAGCGGCGCCACGTGCACGCTGGACTCCCTGCCCGGCGTGGACCTCATCGTCGGCGGCAACTCGGTGAGCGTGGCGGCCGACCCCGCCGTCACCGCCAGGAAGACGTCCCTCGCCAAGGGCGCCTCGGTCGTCTTCACCCTCACCTACGTCCGGGGCGAGAAGGGCAGCGACCGCAGCCTCGCCGTGACGAGCGCGGAGTTCAACCTGACGGGGTCCACCAAGCCGTACGCCTTCAAGTGGTCGTACGGCGATGTCGCGCTGAAGAAGGACGGCCAGACACCGGACGCGACGGTGGCCGGGTTCCAGCAGTCCGGCGACTGATCCGGCTCAGCGCAGGGGCTTGCGGGACTTCACCTGCGCCCGGTCGGCCGCCTCGGCGCCCTCCACCCAGCCCGCCTCGTCGGTGACACCGCGCAGCCGGGTCGCGGTGGTCTGCGGGAACATGCGGTCCACGCGGTCGGTGACGGCGACCTCGCGGGTGGCCAGGACCGGCAGCAGGTCGTCGCCGACCTGGGTCTCGGCGGCGGCGCGCAGCCGGTCGCCGACACGGTGGGCGTAGGCCGCGAGGAAGGACTGCCGGAAGGTCTTGGTCCGCTTGCGGCCACCGGCCCGCTGGGCGGCCTCCGCCTTCGTCATCGCGGTCGTGGCCTGCACCAGCAGCGAGGTGTAGAGCAGCTCGACGGCGTCGAGGTCGGGTCCGAAGCCGACCACCGTGGAGAAGGCGAAGCCCTCGTTCCAGACGGCCCGGCAGTGGTTCGCCGTCGCCACCGCGTCCAGCAGCACCGCCTTGGCCTGCTCGTACGGCGGCTCGACCCCGATCCGGCAGGCGCCCGGGGAGTCGTGCGTGGGCGCCTGCGCGTCCAGCAGCGCCTCGTCGACACTGTGCCGGGCCATCAGCTCCTGCGCCTTGGCGGTGAGCGCCTCCGCCTCGTCCGGGTAGCCGGTCGCCTCCGCCTTGGCGAGCAGCGCGCGGATCCGGGTGAGCATGCGGGGCTCGGCGGAGGAGTGCCGGGAGACGGGCTCGTCCAGGGGTTCGAGGGTGGGCAGCCGCAGCAGCAGGCGGTACAGCTCCAGGACCGCGGTGGCGTGCGAGAAGCGGTCGGTGCGGGGTGCGGGTTCGGCGGGCAGCTCGGCCAGCTGGGCCGCCCACCGGGGGCCGCGCGCCCGGTCGTCGGGCGCCTGCGCGCGGATCAGCGCCGACAGCAGGCGCAGGTGTACGTCGTCCAGCTCGCGCCGCACCAGTCGTACGACGTCGGCGGGCTGCCAGCCACGGCGCCAGGCGGCCGCGACGAACTCCCTCCCCCGGCGTTCGAGTTCGGCGTCGGCCTTCGTGTCGGCGGCGAGGAGGGAGGCGGCCATGTCGAGGGCGGAGTCGGCGTCGGTGTAGAGGGCGGCCTCGAAGGCGCGGTCGACGGTGCCCGGGGTGCCGGGGGTGCCGGGGGTGTCTCCGCTGGGCGTACTGCTGCTGGTCACGGGGCGATCGTCTCACTCCCCGAAAATCGGGTGCCGCGGGCCGTGGGGGCTTCGAGCATGGCCGCATGATGGACATGTCTCTCTACGCGGCCTTCCTCGTGGCCGCTTTCGCGCTCTGTGTGACTCCGGGTCCCGACATGATGTTCATCGTGGCGATGGGCGGCCGGGGCGGGCCGTCGGCGGGGGTGATGGCGGCGTTCGGGGTGGCCTGCGCGATGTTCGTGCACACGGTCGCCGCGGCGCTCGGACTGTCGGCGCTGTTCCTGGCGCTGCCGACGCTCTACCACGTGCTGCGCTGGGCGGGCGCGGCCTATCTGCTGTACCTCGCGGTGAAGGCCTTCCGGGACCGTTCGGTGCCGGGTGAGGGGACGGCGGCCGGGCCGGGGATGCGGCGGGCGTTCTGGCAGGGCGCCGTGACCAATCTGCTGAACCCCAAGGTGATCCTCTTCAACGTGGCGTTCCTGCCCCAGTTCGTGGCGCCGGAGAGGGGTCATGTGTGGGAGCAGTTCCTGGTGCTCGGGCTCTCGATCACGGTCATGGGGTTCGCGGTGGACGGTTCGATCGGGCTGCTCTCCGGGAAGCTGTCGGCGTTGCTGCGGCGGAGCCGGCGGGTGGCGCGGGGGCTCAACGTCTTCAGCGGGACGGTGTTCACGGGGCTGGCGGTGCGGCTGGCCGTCTCGGCGCCGAAGTAGTGTCAACTCCGGGTTGACACCCCATGGGTGTCAACCTACGGTTGACACATGACGACGAACCCCATCATCACGTCATCCGTACGCCTCGACGACCTCATCGCGGCCATCAAGAAGGTCCACGCCGAGCCCCTCGAACAACTTGAGGACGCGGTGATCGCCGCCGATCACCTCGGTGACGTGGCCGACCATCTGATCGGCCACTTCGTGGACCAGGCCCGCCGCTCGGGCGCCTCCTGGACGGACATCGGCAAGAGCATGGGGGTGACCCGGCAGGCGGCGCAGAAGCGGTTCGTGCCCAAGGAGGGCGGGGACGCCGGCGCCAACCAGGACTTCAGCCGGTTCACGCCACGCGCGCGGAACGTGGTGATGGCCGCCCACAACGAGGCCGTCGCCGCCCGCAACGCCGAGGGCCGCCCCGAGCACCTGGTCCTCGGCCTGCTGGCGGAACCGGAGGCGCTGGCCGCGAAGGCGATCGTCGCGCAGGACGTCCTCCTCGACACCGTCCGCCAGGCCGCCACCGCCGCGCTCCCGCCGGCCGCGGAGAACGCCCCGGAGCTGGTGCCCTACGGCGCCGACGCCAAGAAGGTCCTGGAACTCACCTTCCGCGAGGCCCTGCGCCTGGGCCACAACTACGTCGGCACCGAGCACCTGCTGCTGGCGCTGCTGGAGTTCGAGAACGGCGAAGGAGTGCTGTCGGGTCTCGGGATCGGCAAGCCGGCCGCCGAGGAGTACCTCACCGCGGCGCTCGCCAAGATCCAGGCGAAGCCGGCGGAACAGGGCTGACCCTCGTTGTCAGACCCTCCTGCGACACTCGCCATCATGACCGACCGCTGGGCGCTCGCCCCGGCCGAGGGCGGTGGCGCGCAGGTCGCCCCCCTCGGTGACGACGGGCTGCCCGTGGGGCCGGTGGTGCGGGAGCCGGACCTCGCGGCGGCCGTGCGGGGGCGGCCGGAGGTCACGCGGTGGGTGTGGCGGTCCACCCCCGAGGTCTATCCGCGACTGCTCGCCGCGGGGGTGCGAGTCGAGCGGTGCTACGACATCGAGGACGCGGAGACCCTGCTGCTCGGCCATGCCGGGCGGTACGGCGAACCCCGGTCGGCCGCCGCCGCGCTCGCCCGGCTGCGCGGCGGCCCCGTACCGCCCGATCCGCCGCTGCGCTCCGCCGCACCCGCCTCCCAGTCCTCCCTCTTCGAGCCCCAGGCCGTGGACCTCCCCCTCACCGATCTCCTGGAGGTCTACGCCGACCAGCTGCGCCGCCAGGACGCCACCGCGCACCCCGACCGGATGCGGCTGCTGATCACCGCCGAGTCGGCCGGGATGCTGGTGGCCGCCGAGATGAACCGCGCCGGGCTGCCATGGAGCGCCGACGTCCACCGGGCCGTGCTGCACGAGCTGCTGGGCGAGCGGTACGCCGGAGGCGGTGAGCCCCGGCGCCTCGCCGAGCTCGCCGACGAGGTGTCCGCCGCGTTCGGCCGCCGGGTCCGGCCCGACCTGCCCGCCGATGTCGTGAAGGCCTTCGCGCAGGCCGGCATCAAGGTCGCCTCGACCCGTCGCTGGGAGCTGGAGACCGTCGACCATCCGGCCGTGAAGCCCCTCATCGAGTACAAGAAGCTGTACCGGATCTGGGTCGCCCACGGCTGGTCCTGGCTCCAGGACTGGGTGCGGGACGGCCGCTTCCGCCCGGAGTTCCTCTGCCACGGGACCGTGACCGGCCGCTGGGTCACCAACGGCGGCGGCGCCCTGCAGATCCCCAAGGTGATACGCCGTGCGGTCGTCGCCGACCCCGGCTGGCGGCTGGTCGTCGCCGACGCCGACCAGATGGAACCGCGCGTGCTCGCCGCCATCTCCCGCGACCCCGGCCTGATGGAGGTCGCCGGCCGGGAGAGCGACCTCTACCAGTCCGTCTCCGACCGCGCCTTCTCCGGCGACCGCGACCAGGCCAAGATCGCGGTACTGGGTGCCGTGTACGGCCAGACCTCCGGGGACGGCCTGAAGAACCTCGCCGCGCTGCGCCGCCGCTTCCCCAAGGCGGTGGCCTACGTCGACGAGGCGGCCCGCGCGGGCGAGGAGGGGCGGCTCGTACGGACCTGGCTCGGCCGCACCTGCCCACCCGCGGCCGGCTCGGGCGAGGACGGCGCCGAGGAGGCCGGCATTCCGCAGGAGGACGACGGATGGGTGCCGGGCTACGCCTCCACCAACGCCCGCGCCCGCGGCCGCTTCGCCCGTAACTTCGTCGTCCAGGGCAGCGCCGCCGACTGGACCCTGCTGCTGCTCGCGGCCCTGCGGCGGACCTGCGCGGACATGGCGGCCGAGCTGGTCTTCTTCCAGCACGACGAGGTGATCGTGCACTGCCCCGAGGAGGAGGCCGAGCAGGTCGTCGCCGCCATCAGGGAGGCCGCGGCGCTGGCCGCCCGGCTGACGTTCGGCGAGACGCCGGTGCGGTTCCCGTTCACGACGTCGGTGGTGGAGTGCTATGCCGACGCCAAGTAGCCGTCGCACGGCCCGGTCAGCTGTCGAGCAGCTCCCTGAGCTCGGCCAGGACCTCCTTCTTGTCGGTGCCGTCCAGCGCGGCCAGCGCGACGCGCCACTGCTCCCGCGCCTCGGCCGGCCGGCCCGTCTCCCGCAGCAGCAGCCCGTACTGGTGACGGGCGAGACCGCCGGTGTAGCCGTCGGCGCGGGCGTCCGCGCGGCGCAGCAGCTCGACGCACTCGCTCTCGCACGGCCCGGTCCGGCCGAGCAGCCGCAGCGCGCGTACCAGACCGAGCCGGGACTGGGACTCCCCGTGCCAGTCGCTGTGCCCGCCGAGCATGCTCAGGCTCTCCTCGAAGTGCGGTACGGCGGCGGCCGGTTCACCGAGGGCGAGATACGCGTAGCCGATGTTGCACAGCGCCGAGTGCGCCACGATGACGTTGCCGATCTCGCTGCCGATCGCGAGCGAGCGCCGGTGGTACTCGATGGCGGCCCGCGGGTCGGTGTGCTCGTAGAGGTTGCCGAGATGGCCGTACGCCACCGCGTCGCCCCACGGGTCGTCCAACTGCGGTGACAGCTCCAGGCATTGGAGCAGGGCCTGCTCGCACTCGGCGTACCGGCCGAGGCTCTCCAGCAGCAGGCCCTGGTTGCCGAGGCAGCGCCGGACCCGGGAGATCATGCCGAGCCGCCGCCACAGCACGGTCGCCTGTTCCATGAACGCGAGGGACTCGCCGTGCCGGCCGGCGAGGAAGTGCATCCCGGCGAGGTCGCTCAGCGCGTACGCCTCGGCCACCTCGTCGCCCAGGCGGCGGGCCAGCTGGAGCGCGACCTGCCCGAGCACCTCCATCTCGGAGACCCGGCCGCCGCGCTGGAGGCAGGGGAAGATGAGCCGCAGCAGCGTGGAGACATGGGCTGCGGTGCGCTCGTCGGAGGCGTCCGCGTACCGCTCGGCGAGCGCGACGATGTTCTCCAGCTCCACGGTGCTCCAGGCGAAGGCCTCCTCGGAACCGGCGAACGGCGGCACGGACCCGACGTGCGCCGTGTGCTCGGGCGGTTGTGTCGGGGTCGGGCGACGCCGGTCCTCCTGGTCGAAGCCGGGCACGACGGTCTCGGTGAGGACGCGTTCGGCTACGGCCGTGTACCAGCGCACGCCGGTGCGGGCGACGTCGGCTGCCTGTCCGCTGCCGGCGAGTTCGCGGGCGAAGTCGCGGACCAGGTCGTGCGGGGCGTAGCGGCCGTACGCCGTCTCCTCCAGCAGGGCCACCTCGACGAGCCGGTCCAGCGCCTCCTCCGCACGGTCGGTGTCGGTGCCGAGCAGCCGGGCGACGAGCGGGGCACCGTACGTGGGCAGGTCCAGGGCGCCCAGGCGGCGCAGCGCGAGGGCGGCGTCGCGGTCGGAGCGGCGGCCCGAGGCGGCGAGCGCGTCGTGGGCGACGGCCAGGGAGCGGCGTACGGACAGGTCGTCGTACTCCAGCCGCTGCAACCTGCTTTCCGTGGCGGCGAGTTGGTCGGCGAGCACGTCCGGGGTGAGGGCGCGGCGGGCGGCCAGGCGGGCGCCGACGATACGCAGGGCGAGGGGGAGGCGGCCGGTGAGTTCGACGAGGGGGTGGGTGGCGTCGATGCGGTCGCCCCCGTCGTCGGCGTCGGCATCGGGGCCGGGGCCGGGGCCGCGGCCTGAAGCCGCGCGCAGCAGGGCCGCGCTCTCCTCCGCCGACAGGGGTTCGAGCGGGAAGCGGCGGGCCCCGTCGAGCGCGGCCAGGGGGGAGCGACTGGTGACGATCACCGCGCAGCCGGGGCCGGCCGGCAGCAACCGCCGTACCTGCGCGGCGTTCTCGGCGTCGTCCAGCACCATCAGGGTGCGGGTCGGGGCGAGCATCGAGCGCAGCAACGCGGCGGCCGCGTCGGGGTGTTCGGGGATGGAACGGGGGTCGGCACCGAGGTCCCGCAGCAGCGCGGTGAGCGCCTGGGCCGAGGTGAGGGGGGTCATGCCGGGGGTGGCGCCGTGCAGGTTGACGTACAGCTGCCCGTCGGGGAAGCGGTCGCGCAGGGCGTGCGCCGTGTGCAGGGCGAGAGCGCTTTTGCCGACGCCGGCTGTGCCGCTGATGACGGCGACGGGGGTGCGGGAGTCGCGGGGGGCGAGGGTCTGGCGCAGGTCGTCGAGGTGGGTGGTGCGGCCGGTGAAGTGGGGTGGGGGTGGGGGGAGTTGGGCGGGGCGGGGCAGGGGTGCCGGGGGCGGGGTGGCGGACGGGGTCGAGGGCGGGGCGGGTGTGGGGTCTGCGGCTGCGGTGGCTGCGGCTGCTGGGGTGGCAGGAGCGGCGGTTGTGGTTGCGGGGGCCGAAGCGTCGGCGGACGTTGGCGGAGCGGTCGGTACGGCGCCGGGTGCCGCGGACGTGGCGAGCGGGGCCGGCGTCCGTCCCGCCGCGCCCACCGAAGCGTTGGACGTGTCCGGCGAACCGTCGGCCGTGCCCGTCGAGCCGGTCGTGTCCACCGAGCCGTTGGCCGTGCCCACAGACCAACCGGCCGTGCTCACCGCCCCGTCGGCCGTACCCCGCGCCCCTTCCACAGCGCCCGGCGCCCCTTCCGAAGTGCCCGGCGCCCCTCCCGAGGTGCGCGCGGCCCCATCCGAAGCGCCTGCCACCCCTCCCGTAGTGCCCGTGACCCCATCCGACGTGCCCGGTGCCGCATCCGACGTGCCCCGCGCACCTCCCGAAGTGCCCGCGGCCCCATCCAACGTGCCCGGCACCGCATCCGACGTGCCCCGCGCACCTCCCGAAGTGCCCGGCGCCACCGACTCCCCCCGCAGCACCTCCACATGCGCCTCCCGCACCCCCGCCCCCGGCTCCACGCCGAGTTCCTCGATGAGGCGGGTGCGCAGGTCGCGGTGGACGGCGAGGGCCTCGGCCTGGCGGCCGGTGCGGTGGAGGGCCAGCATCAACTGGCGGTGGAAGGCCTCACGCAGCGGATGTTCGGCGGCGAGCGCGGTCAACTCCGGTACGGCGGCGTCGAGTCGACCGCCACCGACGGCGAGCTCGGCGTCGTAGCGCCGCTCCAGGAGCCGCAGCCGGGCCTCCTCCAGGCGTTGCACGAAGGCGTATCCGCCCAGCTCGGGCGACAGCCCGGCGAGCGGGGTGCCGCGCCACAGCGTGAGCGCCGCGGTGCTCGCGCGCAGGGTCCGCTCCCAGTCCCGCCCGGCGTGCGCGGCGCGGGCCTCGGCGGTCAGGGACTCGAAGACATGGACGTCGAGTTCGCCCTGTTCGACCCGGAGCAGATAGCCGGGCGGCACGGCCCGCAGCCGGTCGGGGTCGTCGAGCAGCCGGCGCAGCCGGGTGACGTGGTTGTGCAGGGAGGCCTGCGCGGAGGCGGGCGGCGACCCGCCCCACAGGGCGTCCTTGAGCGCGTCGACGGAGACGGTACGGCCGGCCTCCAGCAGCAGCGCGGCCAGCAGCACCCGCACCTTGGGGCTGCTCACCACACGAGCGACCCGGCCTTCGACGTCGTACAGGACCGGCGGACCCAGGAGTCCGAAGCGCAGCTCGCACCGCTTCACACCGACCCACTGCCTTCCGACGCGCTGTACCTGGCGAAATCTCGCCGTTGGCCACATGTTAGCGATCCGTTGGTGACGCCTGATGTGATCATTCCATCGGATCTGGCCCGAGGGTGCGCGCGTCTGACGCGTTACTCGGGGGAGTGTCGCCGTCGCGGCCGGATCCGGGGATGTGACAGGACCCCGGTCGTCGGAGGTGAACGACCGGGGTCCTCGTCCATGTCCCCCTCATTCCTGTCCTGGGCTCGGGCCTTCCCAGGTCAGACGATCGGCGGCCGCCCCAGCCGGGTCAGTCGCCACACCGTCCGCCAGCGCATCGGCCGCCGCTCCCCCGCCGACTCCCGCAGCCCCTCCGCGAACCCGCCGAACCAGGCGCGCAGCCCGGCCCCGGACCGGTTCCGGGCGACGGTCAGCAGCATCCACACCCCGAGGTGGACGGGGATCAGCGGCAGCGGCAGCCGGCGCCGGGCCAGCCACACCCGGTTGCGGGCGTTGACCCGGTAGTAGACGGCGTGCCGGGCGGGCGAGGTCTTCGGGTGCTGGAGCAGCAGCTCGGGGGCGTACAGGATGCGCCAGCCGGCGTCGGCGGCCCGCCACGCCAGGTCGGACTCCTCGTGCGCGAAGAAGAACCGCGCGGGCCAGTCCCCGATCTCGTCGAGCATGGCCATCCGGAAGCCGTGTCCTCCGCCGAGGAAGCCGGTGACGTACCCGCCGCGCAGCGGATCGGCGGAGCCGAGGCGGGGCACGTGCCGCTGCTGGGTCTCGCCGTGCTCGTCGGCGATCCGGAAGCCGACGATGCCGAGCCGGTCGTCGGCCGCGAACAGCTCGCCGACCCGCCGCAGCACGTCGGCGTCGACGAGCAGCCCGTCGTCGTCCAGTTCGACGACGACGTCGACGTCCCCGAACTCCCGCAGCCTGGCCAGCCCGACGTTGCGTCCGCCGGGGCAGCCGAGGTTCTCCTCCAGCTCCACGACGGTGACCTCGCCGGGCAGTGACAGCCGCTCGGCGAACTCCGGGAGCCGGCAGCCGTTGCCGACGATCACGATCCGGGTGGGCGGGACGTCCTGCTTGGCCACGGACTCCAGCAGGGCGTCGACCTCGGCCGGCCGGTTCCCCATGGTCACGACGGCCACGGCGACCCGCGGCGCCCGCGCTGCCTCCTCCATGCCCTCACCTCATCCCGGCTCTCAAGTACCGCCGCGATGCTAGTGGTTCACGGTAAGGACTTCTCGACGACTCCTCAGGTACGGGGACGAGTCGCCCGTTCCGCGCCCCGGTTCTCCTTCCTCCGTACGAATTTCAGCCCCGACCAGTCCTCCCCCAGCGCCGCCACCTTCACATCGACGACGCCGAGCGGGAGGAAGAGCTCCCGCAGGTCGTTCTCGGTGATGTCGCTGACATGCCCGGCGGCCTTGCGGGGCCAGGCGATCCAGAGCATGGCGTCGTCGGCGAGGTCCCGTACCAACGCCGTCGCCTCGGCCGCGAGTCGGGCACGTTCCCGGTAGAAGGCGAGGGTGACGTCCATCCCGCGCGGGCCGCCCACGGCGGGGGAACACCCGTCGGGCAGCCCGGGGATGTCCCACCCTTCGGGCGCGTGCCGCAGTCCCACCCGCTGGCCGCCCTTGATCCCGATCTTCCGGGCGAGCGGGGTACCGGAGTAGCCACTCGTCATGTCTCTCTCCCTCGCACTCCCTCACCCCATCATGGCGCGTGTGACCCATGCCACACGGCAGGGGTGCATAGCGGGACCGGGCCCCACGTCCTTATTAGAGGTGTGAGGGAGGGGCGACGCTGATGAGGCAGGGGCGGTCCGACGCGTTCGACCGGTTCGTGGCGAACCGGTGGCCGGCGTTGCTGCACCTGGCGCGGCTGCTCACCGGCGGCGACCGGCACCGGGCCGAGGACCTGTTGCAGGAGGCGCTGGTCAAGCTCTGGTTCGCCTGGCCTCGGGTGGCCGACCAGGCACCCGAGGCCTATGTGCGCAAGATCCTGGCCCGCGCCGCGGCCCGCTCGGCACGGCGTCGCTGGTGGGGTGAGCAGCCCACGGATCCGCTCGACCGGCTGCCCGACCCGCCCGAGCCGGCGGACGAGACCGCCGCCGTGGACGAACGGACCCGTCTGGAGGCCATGTTGGCGCAGCTCCCGGCACGTCAGCGGGCCGCGGTGGTGCTGCGCTACTACCAGGACCTGCCCGAGCAGCAGGTGGCCGAGGTGCTGGGCTGCCCGGTGGGGACGGCCCGCTCGCTCACGGCACGGGGCGTCGGACGGCTGCGGCGGCTGATGGCGGAGACGGCCGAGCCCGTGTCGTCGGCCGAGGGAAGGGCGGGGTGAAGAAGGAGCCATGGACCACTTCGAAGAGGAACTGGCGCACATGATGCGCCACAACGGTGCCCCGGAAGAGGGGTACGAGGACCGGCACCGCCGACGCCTGTACGCCGGCGTCCGCGCCCGGCAGCGCACACGGCGGGCCTGGATGGCCACGGGTTCGGCGCTGACGATCGCCGCACTCGGGGCCGTACTGATGACCCTGCCGAACTCCTTCGCCCAGAACGGCCCCGGCCCGCACACCCCGCGCCCCGCGACCTCCGCCGAGCCGCTCCCGACCCGCTCGACGGCGGACGGCGCCCCGATACCGGCCCTCACGTCGAGCAGGACAACCGTCCCTGTGGCGTCACCTCGCGGCGGAACCCGTACGACGTGAGAGCCGAGAGCACCCCTACGGTCGCGGCAGCACAAGCCACCGAGCCCTCCCCACCCCCGTGGGAACAACGCCTGCGCCGCTTCGGATACACGCCCCGCCCGCACCCACCCCTCCGGGACCGCCTGACCGCCCCCTTCCCCCAGCCCTTCGCACGCTGGTCGGGCTGGGCCGGCCCCCTGCTGGTGGCGACCCTGGCCGGCGTGCTGCGCTTCTGGCGCCTGGGCGACCCGCACACGCTCGTCTTCGACGAGACGTACTACGCCAAGGACGCCTGGTCGCTCCTGCACCTCGGTTACGAGGGCACATGGCCGGACCGCAAGATCGCCGACCCTCAGATCCTGACCGACCCGCAGGTGATCCCGCTCTCCGACCCCGGGGTGTTCGTGGCGCATCCGCCCGGGGGCAAGTGGGTGATCGCGCTGGGCGAGTGGATGTTCGGCCTGGACCCGTTCGGCTGGCGCTTCATGACCGCGGTGCTCGGCACGCTGTCGGTGCTGATGCTGTGCCGTATCGGCCGCCGTCTGTTCCGCTCGACGCTGCTGGGCTGTCTGGCCGGGACCCTGATGGCGCTGGACGGCCTGCACTACGTCATGAGCCGCACCGCACTGCTCGACCTGGTCGTCATGTTCTTCGCGCTGGCGGCGTTCGGCTGCCTGCTGATCGACAGGGACAAGGCACGAGAGAGGCTCGCGTCGTCACTACCGCCCGCCGGCACCGACGGCCACATACGCCCGGACGCCCACGCGGCCGCCCACGCAGGAACCGGACCACGCCCCTGGCGCCTCGCGGCCGGCGTCTGCCTGGGCCTGGCGTCCTCGGCCAAGTGGAACGGCCTGTACTTCCTGGCGTTCTTCGTGGCCCTGACCCTGCTGTGGGACGTGGGCGCCCGCCGAATGGCCGGGGCACGCCACCCCTACCGCGCGGTCGTCCGCAAGGACCTCGGCTGGTCGCTGCTCTCCCTGATCCCGGTGGCCACGGTGACCTACCTGGCCACCTGGACCGGCTGGTTCCGCTCCTCCGACGGCTACGACCGCCACTGGGCGGACGGACGCGGCGGCCCCTGGTCCTGGATACCGGCCCCGTTGCGCAGCCTGTGGCACTACGAGCACGACGTCTACCAGTTCAACGTGCACCTGGACGCGTACCACAAGTACAAGTCGAACCCCTGGAGTTGGCTGGTCCTGGGCCGCCCGGTCCTCTTCCACTACGAGTCCCCGAAACCGGGCACGACCGGCTGCCACACCCCGACGAACTGCTCCCAGACGATCCTGGCCCTGGGCACCCCGGCCCTGTGGTGGACGGCCTGCGCCGCCCTCGCCTACCTGCTCTACCGCTGGGCGCTGCGCCGCGACTGGCGAGCCGGCGCGATCCTCTGCGGGGCGGCCGCCGGCTACCTCCCCTGGTTCCTCTACCAGGACCGCACGATCTTCTCCTTCTACGCGGTGATCCTGGTCCCGTACGTCTGCCTGGCGGTCACGATGCTGCTGGCAGCCCTCCTGGGCCCACCGGACTCGCCGGAGACCCGCCGCGTCCGAGGCGCGGTGGCGGCCGGCGTGATCGTCCTGCTCATCGCCTGGAACTTCATCTACTTCTTCCCGATCTACACGGCCCAGACGATCCCGTACGCGGACTGGCAGGCACGGATGTGGCTGGACTCGTGGATCTGACCCGAAGCCCCGCCTTAGGGGATCAACCGCCGGCATGTGACGCTTCGGAGGCGGCGTCGGAGTCGGAGTCGGCGTGGGTGGGCCAGTTGTCCCGCCGTTCCCGGGCCACTGCCGCGCGAGGCAGCGCGGGGCGCGGGATACTGCGGTGGATGGATTCGCCGTCGGTCTCCCGGCTCTGGTGCTCGAAGAAGCGGAGCATTTCCACCGGGAACGGCATGACCAGGGTGCTGTTCTTCTCCGCCGAGACGTCCACCACGGTCTGCAGCAGGCGCAGTTGGAGCGCGCCCGGAGTGTCGGCCATGGTCGCCGCGGCGTCACTCAGCCGCTGGGACGCCTGGAACTCACCGTCGGCGGCGATGACCCGGGCACGGCGTTCCCGCTCGGCCTCGGCCTGCTTGGACATGGAGCGCATCATCGACTGCGGAAGGGCGATGTCCTTGATCTCCACCCGCTCGATGCGCAGTCCCCACGGTTCCTCGGTGGGGGCGTCCATCACCTTTTTGAGCTCCGCGTTGATGTGGTCGCGGTCGGAGAGGAGCGTGTCCAGATCCGCCCTGCCGATGACCGCGCGCAGCGAGGTCTGGGCGATCTGGGAGACGGCGCTGGGGTAATCGCGGACGTTCACCAGGGCCTTGACCGGGTCGATGACCCGGAAGTAGACGACCGCGTCCACGGTGAGCGTCACGTTGTCGGCGGTGATGGACCCCTGCGGCGGGATGCCCAGCACCTCGGTCTGGACGGACACCTTCCGCATCCGGTCCCCGATCGGCCGGATGACACGCAGGCCGGGCCCGCGGATGTCCGGCAGCAGCCGCCCGAAGCGGAACACCACGCCCTTCTCGTACTGCTGGACGTTGCGCAGGCTCATGGCCAGCAGCACCAGCCCGGCCACGGCGAACACCACCAGCACAGTGATCAGAACACCCATGGTTCTCACATTCCTTGCGTCGATGACGGTCCCGGACCGAGCGGCCCGGGAAGCACCCGGCACGGGAGGACCCCGGCCTGTGCCCGTGGGTGCGGCCGGGGTCCCGGGCTGCTGTTGAGGTTCTGCTACGTCGGCCCGGCTCGGCCGGGAGAACTCCGCGGTACGTCGCTCGGGCCGGCCCCGGTGATGCCGGTGGCGGCCAGAATCCGCTCGGCGGAGACGTCGTTGTCGTCCTGTACGGCCATCACCATCGCGTCGTGCGCGGGGCCGGTACCGGCCCCCGGCGGGATCACCAGGAACAGGAAGTGGTCCTGGTCGCCACGGGTGACGATCATGGTGTGGTCGCCCACGGCGGACCAGTCGATACGCACCATGTACCCGTCGACGAACAGATGGCCCGGAGCCCCGTCCCAGTCGCTCGCGTCGAGGCCCACGCGGGCGATGGGGCCCAGGCGTTCCGTCAGCGCGGTGAGGAGAGCCGACAGCTGGCTCTTGAAGTCACGGGTCCGCGGCCACCAGGCGCCGTCGAACGTCCCCGTGCGCCTCGCTGTGGTCTCCATCCGCAGGACCGCGGTGCCGGGAAGCACCGGCTCACCCCTGGTGTCCGCCAGAAGCTTCACGGACTGCGTGGCGGGGAGCATGGCGACTCACTTCCCCGCCATCCGGGTCCGGGTCCGGCGCCGTGGCCGGAGCCGTCCGCGTCCCCCGTCGCGGTGGTCGCGGCGATCGTCGGCGCCCTGCGTTCCGGCACGATCGCGAGGCTTCTGCGGGGACGATGGTGCCGCCCCCCGGACAGCCGACCGGGAGCGGCCGTAGGGGAAAACGGCGATGCGCTCGTCGTGCTGGTTGTTGAGCAGGTGGATCAGGAGCACGCCCACAGCGATCATCGCCAGGAGCGCCATCACGCCCACGAAGGTCTCCATGACCCTCACCTGCCCTTTGCCGGATTCGGTGTCGGCGGGGCGACGGCCGAACGGGCCGTGGACGTCGTCACGGTGCGCAGCCGCGCTGCGTCCTCCATCAGTCGGCCCGTGCCTGACACGCGCAGTGGATCGCTCACGGCGGGTATCAGCCACGAGGGTCGGTGTGCGATTGCCGGCGCGTACGAATCGGTCGCTGTCATGATGCGAACCCTGCTCCGGGCCGGTCGGACCGGCCCGGTGAAATCAATCGCCGAAAACGACACAAGCATGGAGGCCGGTGCGCGAAATACCCTCGGTAACACCAGCCTACTCCTCCGGCGGCCCGTTCCACGGACGCGTTCCACCCGTCGCCGTCAGCGGAGAGGACGCCGCTTGGCACGCCGGGACAGCCGCACGGCGACCACGGTCACATCGACCACGAGAACCACGATGCCGACGATCAGCAGATAGCCCAGACCTTCGGCCGCCACGCCGATGATTCCCAGGACGACGGCGACAAGGACGAACAGGAGAAAGTACGCCACGGCTTGGACACCTCCCTTGGACCGTGCCGTCGCTCAGCGGCGTGCGAGCTTTCGTTCGCCGTTCGCGCCCGGCTGGTACGTCATCCCGTAGTGCCGGAAGATCGCTTCCTCCCGCTCGGCGGGCAGGACGTCGTCCGTGCCGATCGAAGGAGCCTTCCTGACCAGGCCCCTGGTGTAGGCGATCTTCACGTAGCCCGGCCCCAGGAGAGCGTCCTCAACGGGCACGAAGACCAGGCGCCGACGCGTCGGCAGTCCGGTCCGTACGGTGGCCACGGCCGGTTCGTCGGTGGTGGTGTCCACGTAGACCGCTTCGAGCACGCCGATCTTGTGCCCCTTCGGGTCGACGACGTCACATGTGCGCCACTCGCGGATGTCGGCTGCCTGGATCATGCGCTGTCCCTCCTGAGCGGGACACCGGTCGATGCGGGCCGCTCCCCTGGAAGATCGCGGTCCGGCCGGAACCGGAAGAGCGGCGGTGCCAACGACTCCGGCGCAACCACGCCGGAGTCGCCCTTCCGGGCGGCTGCACGTGAGAGTGAGCCAACCCACCATCCAGGGTACTGCGGCTACCGCGGCTCGCGCCCTTGATGGGGTGAAGGCGGAGGCTGGGACCCTGGCGGCAGTTCCGATCTCCGGGACATCGCCGGGAGACGAAGTCCGCCTGCGGCAGGGCGCCGACGAGCATCCCTCCCGCCAGGTTCACCTGCTCGGCCCCCACTGCTGCCGCAGTTCGAGTTCGTCCATCACGAGCTCGACCCGCTCCTCCATGGCTTCTCGACGCCTCCACTTCGCGTGCGTCGCACCCGACCGGCGCAGGCGGCTATCCGGGCCGTTGGGTCCGGTCGTTGTGCGCGAGGCCGTCCGGATGCTGTGTCGTGCGCTCTCCGAGGGACAGAAGCAGTACGCGCAGGAGGGTCGGGGCGCGGTGGACCTGGCCCACCTCCTGCCAGCCCCACGCCTCCAAGGCGGCACGGGCCGGACGGTCGGACCGGTCCAGCAAGGTGACACCGAGCGAAGCCTGGTGGTCGGCGAGCAGGCGCTCCTGGAGCCGGCGGGCGAGCCCGCGGGCGTACTGGTGCGGATGGACGACGGTTTCGAGGATCGCGAAGACGTGTCCGGACGCGGTCAGTTGCTCCAGGTTCTGGGGCAGCGGACCGTCGAACCCCTGCCACCAGGAGCCGTCACGTGGCACGGGGATTCCGAAGACACAGCCGGTCAGGGACCGGGCCTCGGCGACCAGCATGTCGAATCCCGGCAGTTTCACGCCGTCCGCCAGACGGCGCAGGAACTCCTGCCGGCCGCGGAACTCGGCGCCCGGCGGGGTGGTGGTGGACTCCACGTACAGATCCGCCAGGTCCTCTCGCAGGCCCTCGGCCTGCCAGCGGTTCAGCCGGCGCAGCCGCACCGTGTCCATGGCGGACGGCTCCAGGCCTTCGGGTTCGTGGGGTTGCCGCGGAGTGCGCATGGGGCGCCTCGGTTCAGGAGACCGGCGGATGGGCGGGAGTGCCATCGTGGCCGATGTGCGGTGCGGCGCCGGGGTCCGGGACGTCTGTTCGCCAGCATAGCCCCGGATCGGCGCCGCTCCGGGGCCAGTTGGGGGCGCGGGGCCACTGTGGCCCGGGCGGCGGGTCGGCCGACCGCCAGGTCGTTCAGCACAACCGGCGTTGACACGAGACGAGCACCCTGACGTCAGGCCCTGTTCCGCCGCTCCTGAATCTCCTCTAGGCTGCAGGCGGGGAACGTAGGACTGCGACCGTTTCAGGTACCAGCACGTCTCCCCACCCAGGCTCCCAGCCCCCGAGTCGGAAATCAGGCCCGGCCGGAGCCGCCTCGCCGGACAGCGCGGCTCCAGCCCCAGTCCTCCCGGCATTTTCCAGACGGGGTGTTCCCATCAGTCCCGCCGCCGCGGAGGGCAACGCGCGAGGACATGGCGGAGGGGGGCCTCCCATCCTCGCGCTCCGGACGGCCGCCGCCGTCGTGCGGCGGCGGCTGTCCGGCCCACGGTTCCGGGCGCGGGAGCGGCGTGCCGATGCGCGTAGGCCGCGGCGCGGTGTGGGTCAGGACCCCAGCCCGGCAAGGGGCTCCGAGCCGTCGACGAAGGCGCGGGCCACGTCGGCCAGGCGGCGGTTGTGGGAACGGGCGTAGCTGCGCAGCGCACTGAACGCCTGCTCCATGTCGAGGCCCTGGCGTTCGGCGAGCTTCCCCTTGGCCTGTTCGATCAGCACCCGGCTGTTCAGCGCCGTCTGCAACTGTTCGTTCAGCACGGTGCTGCGCTGCGCGGTGCGTTGTTGCAGCAGGCTGATGGTGGCGACGTCGGCCAGCGCCTGGGCGACGAGGGTGGCGGCCGGGTCGAAGGGGCCGGGCGCGGCACGGAAGAGGTTCAGGGCACCTACGGTCTCCTCGCGCAGGCGCATGGGCAGGGCCTGGACGGCCCCGAATCCACTGCGGTGGGCCGCCGTGACGAAGCGCGGCCAGCGGTCGACCTCCCGGGTCAGGTCGGGGATGATCACCGGCGCGCCGGTGCGGAAGCACGTGAGGCAGGGGCCTTGGTCGTTCTGGAGCTGGAAGAGCTCCAGCACCCGCACCTGTTCGTCGGAGGCGGCCATGACGCGGAGTTTGCCGTCCCGGTCGGCGAGCAGTACGCCGGCGGCGCTCGCGTCGAGCATGCTGACGCAGCGGTCGGTCAGCAGGCGCAGGAAGTCCATGAGGTCGAAGTCGGCGACCAGATTGTCGGCCAGCTCGACGAAGGTCTTGGCCAGGAGTTGTTGATCCATCGTGGGCACCCTCGATTGAGACTAGTCCCGGCCTGAAGGGGCGGGAAGTACTGCACGTTCCTCGGCCGGCACCCATGCGTCAGGTTTCCTCCGCGGCCTGGTCCGGCTCCGCGTCCGGTGGGAAACGAAGCCGTCGGGCCACCACGTCCGCGGCCACGTCGGCGAGCCGGCGTCCCTGCGCATAGGCGTAGGCGCGGAGCCGGACGAAGGCTTCCTCGATGCCGACGCCGAGCTGAACCGTGAGCATCCCGCTGGCCTGGTCGATCTCCGCCCGGTAGGCGCCCAGATCCTCGACGGGATCACCGCGCGGCCCGCCCGTCGCGTCGATACGCGCGTCGAGCAGCACCAGAGTGGCGAGATCGGCGAACGCCAGCGCGTCCGCCAGTTCCTCCGCGCTCAACCGGACCGGAACGTGGGCGTACAGGTCCAGAACTCCCGGACTGATCGCGCCCATCTGCAGAGGAAGCGCGAAGACCGCGCGGGCCCCGGCTTCCAGGGCCGCCTCGGCGAACACCGCCCAGCGGTCCTGGGGGTCACGGGTGAGCAGATCGGGGGTCAGGACGGCCGAGCCGTGCCGGAAGGCGTCCACACAGGGCCCCTCGCCCAGCGTGAGCTGGAGCTCTTCCAGCTGCTCGCTGACGGCGTCGGTGCTGCACAGCGGGTGGCTCGGCACGGCCCTGGACATCGCCGACAGCCCGGCCCCGCCGACCGGCAGCGCGGCCACGGCCGCGGTGCACACGTCCACCACACCGACCCGGGCACCGCGCCGGGCCGCCTGCTCGGCCACCAGCAGCTGGATGCGCGCCGACCTGCTCTCAGGGCCCACCCGGGCCACCTCCTCCCGGCAGCGCGGCAAGGCCCAGCGGCGTCACCGTGGCGCGTTCCGCCAGGGGAAGCACCAGCGCGCGGAACGTGGTGACGCCCAGTGGCCTGCGAAGCTCTCCGACATCCAGCCATCCCCAGGAGCGGAGCGCGGCGAGAGTCGGCTGATCGGTCCCGTCCACCAAGGTGGCGCCGAGCGACGCCTGATGGTCGGTCAGCAGCCGCTTCTGCACACGACGGGCGAGTTCCCGGTCCTGCGGGTGCGGGCGGATCAGGATGTCACCGAACGCGAAGGCCCTGCCGGACACCGTGAGTTGCCCGACGCCGCGCGGCAGCACGCCGTCGAAGCCGAGCCACCACGAGCCGTCGCCGCGCACCGGGAATCCGAAGGCGCATCCCATCAGGCCGTCCGACTCGGCGATCACCATGGCGAATCCCGGCCGGCCCAGGTCCGCGGTGAGACGGTTCAGGAAGTCCTGGCGGCCGGTACGGCGGCAGGCATCACCCGGCGCCGGCACGCGGGACTCCACGTACAACTCCGCCAGATCCTCGCGCAGGTCCTCCACCAGCCGACGGTTCAGCCGGCGCAGTCGCGCCGGAGCCACGCCGTCCCCCGGCTTCCGTGACTGTCCCCGCCCGGGTCCGGCCGCCATCACACATCGCCCGAGAGAACAGGCGCAGGCGGGACAGACCCGTGCCCGTGCGGCAGGGCTGGAGCCGGGGCGTCGCCGGAAGGAGGTGGCGGGTCGTACGGAGGACCGAGGAGCAGGAAACCGCACCCGGTGAGGCCGACTACGAGGACGAGCATCGGCGGTGGGTGGTGCAGTCGCAGGGTCCCGCCCGCCACAGTGGTCTGCTGCGCGGCGTGCAGGAAGGCGTTGAGGCCGCTGCAGTCGCAGAAACTGACGGGGGTGAGGTCGACGTCGATGGTGCGGATGCCGTCCCGCAAGCACTGTTCCACGGATGCTCGCACCAACGGCGCGGATTCGAGGTCGATCTCACCGGCCAGGGTGATCAGCGCCCGTTTCCTTCGGTCATGGCGATACACGGTGAGCTGTGGAAGGGGCATGACGCCTCGGTTCGGAAGACCGTCCGGCAGCGGGCCCGGCCGTGCCGGATATCCGGCACCACCTGGCGCGCTCCCGGTGGGGGCGGACGTTCGGCGGAGTCGGAGCGAACGCGGGTGCGGCCGCCTGTGGCGACAGGCAAGAGGCCCACCCGGTTCCCTCCTGGGATGCGCCGGGTGACGGACTACGAGTCCGCTCCCCGCGCGCTGTGTGTCGAGCACGACAAGTCGCCGGGGTCTGGGACGTCCGTACAGCAGCATAGTCCCCGGTGTAGTCCGGTGGGGTCCGCTGAGCCGCCTGGTCTCAGCGCCTGGACCGTGGCCGCGATGTGGACGGCGTACGCAGGCATGTCCGACGCGTAGCGCGGTACTGGACAAGCGGCGCGAAACGCGGCGGCCGACGGCCGCCGGGCACGTCAGTCCGTGCACCACCCGAGGAGGTGGCTTCACATGACGGAGCCGAACGGTTCGACCCTGCCCCAACCCGATCCGAGGGAGCCCAGCACCGACCTGGGCACGACACTGCACGCCGCACGCCCCGGGCTCCAGGAACCGCCGGAGACCCGCGGCCGGACGACCATCGCCGACGGGGTGGTGGAGAAGATCGCCGGCATCGCCGCACGGGAGGTCCCGGGAATCCACGCGCTGGGTGGCGGATTCACCCGCACCATGGGCGCGATGCGCGACCGGGTTCCGGGCGGGCATGCGAGCGCGGGGCGCGGCGTGAAGGTCGAGGTCGGTGAGAAGCAGACCGCCATCGATCTCCAGGTCGTCGTCGCATACGGGGTGAGCATCACCGATCTCGCCGCGGAGGTCCGTGAGAACGTGATCGCGGCGGTGGAACGGATGACGGGCCTGGAGGTCGTCGAGGTGAACATCGCGGTCAGCGACGTGCACCTGCCGGACGAGGACACGCAGGAGACCCTGGAGGGCCGGGTGCATTAGGGCCTTGCCCGGGGGCACGTCGAACGGACGCGGTCAGAGGGCGGTCAGCGGCGCGCGAGTTGCCGTTCTCCGCCCGCGCCGGGCTGGTAAGGCAGTCCGTAGTGCTTGAAGACCGCTTCCTCCTGCTCGGCGGGAAGCACGTCGTCGGTGCCGATCGATGGAGCCTGTTTCACCAGCGTCTTTACATAGCCGACCTTCAGATAGCCCGGCCCGACGATCGCGTCCTCAAGGGGGACGAAGACCAGACGGTGCCGGGTGGGCAGCCCGGTCCGTACGGTGGCCATGGCCGGCTCGTCGGTGGTGGTGTCCACATAGACCGCCTCCAGGACACCGATCTTGTGCGACTCGGAGTCGATGACATCCCGGGTGCGCCATTCCCGGACGTCGGCTGCATGGATCATGGTCTCTCCCTACCTGGACGACTCATCGGCCGATGAACAGTCGCGCCCTCGGTCCTCCGCGCCGAACCGCCGCAGTGCACACCGCAGCGCACGCTGCATCCGCTCCGGCAGCGGCTTGCCCTCCCAGGCGGCGACCACGGCCGCGGCCACCTCCGGAAGTCTGGTGTCGCACTGCCGCGAGATGTCGACCAGCAGGTTCCTGGCCGCCCCGCGGCTGCAGGGGGTCAGCACCATCACCATTCCGCGGGCCTGGTCGATGACCGCACGGCCGGCCAGCGCCCGCCGCAGCTGATCGTTCTCGGCGCGCAGGGCGACGAGGTCCTGCCCCGCCGACGCGTTCCCCCACGTGGCCTCGGCCCGCAGTTTCCACCAGTCCTCTTGGAGCACGGTTGTGCGTTGCATGGCATGTACCTCTTCACGAGTTCGACGTCTCCGGTCCGGCCGAGCCGTCCCGGACCGTGGTTGCCTGCCCACTCCCCGGGTCACCTGTGGTGGTCATGGTCCCGACGGTCCTCGCGCCGCCGGCGCGCCCGGTTCTGGCGGCTGTAGCGGCGGTCCCAGCGGTCCTGGCGATCTCGGCGCTCCTGATAGTCCCGGTAGTCCCGGGGCTGCCGGTAGTCCCCGAGATCGGAACCGCCACGGCTTCGGCCTCCGCCACGATCGCGGCCGTGGCGGGTCGCGCCGTAGACCAGCACCGCCGCCGCCACCCACCAGAGGGGGTGAAGGAAGCCGAAGCCGAAGAGAACGGCGATGAGGACGAGGAGCAGGACGAACACGGTGGGCCTCCCCGGGAGCAGAACACGGCATCGATACCGGGGACCGGGGCCTCACCTCGCAGCGTAGTCCTGTCCAACGGTTGTGGATACCGTGCGACGTCAGCGCGTCCTGTCCGGCACGGATGGCCGCTTGACACCTGTCGGGACACTGCGGCGAGGGCTAGCGTGCGACATGCCGCCCCGGCCCCCGGCAGCGTCGCACCGCCAACGCGCTCCTCAGAGGGCGCGCCCTGCGCATCGGAACCGGAACCCGCCGCGTCACGAGCCCGGCCGTTCCCGCACCCGCCCGTCGTCACGAGAACCCGGCGACGCTCCGATGCGCCTCAAGCGGGCAACGATCCACCGCCCGCCGCGTCGCACGCATCCCCTACCAGGCGGTACACATGTACGCGCTGATCGTTCCCGCTTCGACCCCCTTCGTCCTGCTCATCACGGTGATGGCCCTTTCGTGGTGGGAGGACCACATCCTGCCGCCGTCGACCGAGCCGGCCGAGTCCCCCGCCGAATCCCCCGCCAAGTCCACCGCCGAGGCTCCGCTCACCCCGGTGGCCCCGGCGCAGCTCCCAGAACTCGCCCGTGTCGACACCGCGTTGACAGGGGAGGTTGCCGGGCGTTGACTGGCAGCACGGCGTAGGGCCATGCCACTCCGGAACATCGGGGCGCGGCATTCCACCTTCCCACTTCGCCCGGACCCCGCGGACTCAAGGAAATCCCCGCGATCTGGAGGCCCGGCAATGATCTGGATTCTTCTCCTTCTGCTGATCCTGGTGGTCTTCGGGTTCGGCTTCACGATGCAGATCCTGTGGTGGGTCGCCGCCATCCTGCTGGTCGTCTGGATCGCCGGCTTCGCGATGCGCGGGCGCGGCAGTGGCCGCCGCCGGTAGCCCGTTCCGGAGTCCGCCCCTGCCCGCAGGGACAACGGCCTGTGCGGCGATCACCCGCGGGACCCCACTCACCAGACAAGCAGGAGGCCGGCCATGAGTGTCGGACAGACCATCAAACACAAGACACAGGCGTTCAAGGGCCGGGTCACCGAACGCATCGGCCGGACCACCCGCAACAGGCGCCTGCAGCGCGAAGGCAGGACCGACCGGGTCTCCGGAAACCTGAAGCAGTCCGGCGACAAGGCCAAGGACGCCTTCAGGCCCTGACCACCGACGCCCCCGGGTGGTGCCCACCTCGGGCGGACATCACCCGGCAGCCCGAACGCCCGACAAGCCGACAGGAATCGACGGCAATGAAGCAGACCAGCGTGCGCACCGAGAGCCGGAGAAGGCAACCATGATCATCGCCGTGATGATCGCCGCGGCCGTCATCGGCCTGGCCATCCTCCTCTACACAGGACGTGGACGAACCCGAGGCAGTGGCGGGCAGGGACTGCAGCGCCGCTTCGGACCCGAGTACGCCCGCACGGTCGCCGACCACGACGGCGACACCAAGGCCGCCGAACAGGAACTCGGCAAGCGGGTGAAGGAGCACGGCTCCCTCACGCAGCAGGCGCTGTCGCCCGCGGCCCGCGAGCGCTACAGGACGCGATGGGCCGCCGTCCAGGAGCAGTTCGTCGAATCACCGCAGCAGGCCGTCACCGAGGCGGACACCCTGCTGGCGCGCCTGGCACGGGACCGCGGCTTCCCCGACGGCGAGCGGTTCGAGGACCAGATCGCCGCCCTCTCCGTCCACCACGCCCACTACGTCCAGGGCTACCGCAGCATGCACGCGGCGGCCCACGGGCCGAGCGGTACGGAGGACATGCGGGAGGCGATGGTCGAATCCCGAGGCCTCTTCGAAGCACTGGTCACCGGGGACCCTGCCACCCCGCCCCGCCCCTCCGCCTCCGCCTCCGCCTCCGCCTCCGCCTCCGACGGCCAAGGCAATGCGCCGCGGCCACTGACCCGACGCCACGCGAAGGGAAGCCGCACCTGATGTCCCACGACACCGAACACGCACCGCGTGAGCCCGGCACCGGCCCCGGCGCCGACGCCGCCGGACCCGAGCGCACGCCCGGCCCGGACCTGATCCCGCAGGGCGACCGGGACAAGCTGACCCTGCGCCTCCAGCAGGCCCTGGCCACCTTCGTCGACGGGCCGCGCCAAGCGGTGGAAGAGGCCGACGCCGTCCTCGACGAGGTCACCACCCGGTTCGCCGACACCCTCGCGGAACGACGGCGCGTCCTGCGCACAGGCTGGCAGGCCCCGGACGCCGACGCGCAGACCGAGGAACTACGGCTCGCCCTGAGGCAGTACCGGGAGATCACCGAACGGCTGCTGCACATGGCGGTGCCTGCCGGTCAGTGACAGCGCCCTCCCCGCTCATTCATCCGACCGGTACGGCGAAGCGCAGGATGCGTCCCCAGGTGGAGCCGTACTGCCGCCACAACGGTCCGGTGACGTACGGGATGTTGTGCTTCTCGCAGAGTGCACGCACACGCGGGGCGATCTCGGCGTAGCGGTTGCTGGGCAGGTCCGGGAAGGCGTGGTGCTCGATCTGGTGGCCGAGATTGCCGCTGAGGATGTGGAAGAGCCCGCCGCCCTCGATGTTGGCGGAGCCCTGGACCTGACGCAGGTACCACTCACCGCGGGTCTCGTCCTCGATGTGCTCCTCGGTGAACGTCTGGACGTCGCCGGGGAAGTGCCCGCAGAAGATGATGGTGTGGGTCCACAGGTTGCGCACCGTGTTGGCGGTGAGGTTCCCGAGCAGACACGGCAGCGCGGAGGGCCCGGCCAGCAGCGGGAAGACCACGTAGTCCTTGGCGATCTGCCGGGTCGCCTTGGCGAGAAACCCCCGCACATCGTTCAGGAAGGAGCGCCACGGCTTGCGGCCGGCGGCGACGACATCCGGTTCCAGGTCGTACAGCGCGATGCCCCACTCGAAGAGCGGCGCGAGCAGGAAGTTGTAGAACGGCTGGGCGAGATGGCGCGGATGCCAGGCCTGGTCGGCGCTCATCCGGAAGGCGACGTACCCGAGGTCGCGGTCGCGGTCCACGACGTTGGTCCAGGTGTGGTGCAGGTGGTTGTGGGTGTGCTTCCAGGCCTCGGCGGGAGTGAGGAAGTCCCACTCCCAGGTCGTCGAGTGGATCGCCGGGTCGCCCATCCAGTCCCACTGGCCGTGCAGGATGTTGTGGCCCAGCTCCATGTTCTCCAGGATCTTGGCGAGGGAGAGCAGGGCGGTGCCCGCCACCCAGGCGGGCGGGAACAGCGAGACGGCGAGGGCGACCCGGCCTCCCGCCTCCAGGCCGCGCTGCACGGCGATCACCGTACGGATGTAGCGCGCGTCGTCGGCACCGCGCGCGGCGATGATCTCGGCACGTATGCGGTCGAGTTCCTTGCCGAACTCGTCGCCGAGGGTGACCTCGGGAAGCTCGGGAGCGGTTGCGGTCACAGGGGACTCCTTGCGTGGCTGGGCGTGAAGTTCGCCGGTACTCAGGTCGCGTGCGCGACCTGCAGGAGGGAACACGTCCACAAGCCGGGGCCCCGGTTTGTCGTCGGCGGATGCATGGTGGCGCTCACCGCTGGCGCCGAGACCTGCGTGCGCGGCGCGCCTCCCAGGAACAGAGCGATGGAGCTGCTGCCGGGGGCTCGGGCCTCGTCGGCCACCCTAGTGCCGCTTCCGGGTCGGCCGACAGTACGCCTACGGCCAACCACGGGCAGGAGACCTTGCAACCGGGCTCTCGCGCGTACGGCGCCGCCGAGCGGTCTGTGATGTGTCAGGCATCGACAGCCTGAACATGAGCCGGAAACAGCAGGCCGGGGCATGTGGGCAGGGCCGCTGTCAGCCAACCCGCTGCATTGCCTTCCGGCGCCGTTCCGCCACTGCCGAACCGGACTCCCGGCGGGCCATCCTGCGCAGGACGGAGGGGGCGATCAGCAGCCCGGCGACCGCCCAGACGCTCAACACCCCTGCCGTCTCCAGATGCCGCCAGGACTCGCCGATCTCGGCGGCGACGGCGTCGGCCGGAAGCAACGCCGAGCGGACGCCGAGCCCGAGCCAGTACACGGGGAAGACCTGCCCGACGATCTGCAACCACTCGGGCAGCTTCGTCAGCGGAAAGTAGATACCCGAGATCACGACGAGCCCCATCACCGGGAGCATCAGCAGCCCGACGGTGCGAGGGCTTTCCACCAGGGCCCCGATGACAGCGCCGATCGGCAGGCTCGCCAGGAGGCCCAAAGGTACGACCCACAGCAGTGTCAGCCATGCTTGGCCGCCCTGCCGGGCCACACCGTCGACCAGGAACACACCCGCGATCAGAGCAAGAGCCATGGAGACCAAGGCCGTACCCGAGACCAAGATGATCTTGCCGACCAGGTGGCCGACCATGCCGTGCGGCACGGCCTTCGCCCGCAGCAGGGTGCCGTCCTCGCGCTCGGCAGCGAGCAACTGTGCCGTGGTCATCACTCCGGTGAAGGCAAGCGTCATTCCCACCATGCTCGGCAGCATGAACGCGCCGGCCGAGATGCCCGCGCCCTTCAGCGGATCGTCCCTGACGAGGAACATCGGCACGATCAGCAGAACGGTCCAGAGGGCGTGCCCGAACAGGTCCTGACCCGTGGTGAAGGTCTGCCGCAGCTCCGTCCGGCCGCGCCGGACCCCGGCTCGCGCCGCATGCCACACCGGGTTCATCGCGTTCCCTCCCCAAAGGTCTGTGCCGCCCGTTCGCCGGAGGCGTTCCTCCCCGCCTCCCACTCCCTGACCATCAGCAGGTAGGTGTCCTCGAGATGGGCCCGGCGCACCTCCAGGTCACCGATCGCGCCGCCGTGCTCCTCGAACAGTCGACGGACGAACTGAGTGGGCTGCGCCGTCTGCTGCTCGAAAGGCCGCCCGTCCCGCGTCCAGCGCACAGTGGCCTCGGCCGACGCCTGCCGGGACAGCTCCTCGGCGGACCCGTCGGCGACGATCCGGCCGCCGGCCAGGATGAGGATCCGGTCGGCAAGTTTCTCCGCTTCGGCAAGATCGTGGGTGGTCAGCAACACCGTGGTGTTCTCGTCCGCGAGCCCGCGCACCAGGCCGTGGAACTCGTTCCTGGCCTCCGGATCCAAGCCGGCCGTCGGCTCGTCGAGAAACAGCACCTCGGGCCTGCCCACGATGCCGATGGCCACGTCGAGCCGCCTGCGCTGCCCCCCGGACAGTGCTCCGACCCGCTGGTGCGCCTGCTCGGCCAGCCCGACCGCGGCGAGGAGTTCGTCGACGGCCCACGGACGAGGCACGAGGAGGGTCGAGTAAGGGGTGTAGTACGAGCCCAGATGGGCCAGCAACTCCCGTACCCGCCACTTGCCGTGATCGCGCCAGGACTGCAGCACGATGCCGAGCCGTGCTCGCCACCGCTCGTCCCCGTGCGCCGGATCGGCGCCCAGCACGGTGACGTCACCGGACGAACGCATCCGGAAGCCTTCCAGGATCTCGATCGTGGTCGTCTTGCCGGCGCCGTTCGGGCCGAGCAGGACGAGTACCTCACCCCGCCGCGCCGTGAAGCCGACCCCCTTCAGTACGTCCTGACCGCGATAGCCCATCCATAGATCGCTCACGTCGATGACCGTGTCGCCCTGCGGCGGTGCATCGGCCCGTCCGTCGAGCGCCGCATGAACAGTCGTCACAGGTGTTCCTCCTCTGTAAACAGGATCGAGACTCGCCGATGGCCGATAAGGCGCCCATGTGCGAGAAATCTTCTGGCGCAGAACCCCATTGGAATCACTCTTGCATTTCCCCTCTCCTCTCCTATTATTGACGTGCCCATAATCCCTCAGGGAAACCCAGGTGATTCCAGATGAACCCCAGGACAGCAAAACGAACAATCGCGTCCATCGCTGTCGTCATCGCTGCCTTATCTTCCTCAGTGAACTCAGCGACAGCCGGTCCCGCAAGTTCAGCGGCCACTCCGGTGGAGTGGTCGGCAACCCACGGTTCGTCCAGCGCATCCGGCACCCGGTGGACCGAACAGGACGGCAGCAGGACAGCTCTCGTGGTCAACGGAGAAATCCAGAACACAGGAACCGAATGTTTTTCCGTCTGGGTCCAGTGGACCCGTGACTTCATCCCTTCCCCCTATACCAAACATGCCACTCAATGCGGTGCCGGAGTCTCTCCCGTCAACCTTCGACTGAGCCCTTATCAACTCACCACCACCGGCCGACTGAAGGTCTGCCAGGGCGCCGCGGACACCACGGACTGCGGATCGGCCATATCTCTCACTACCTGGCCGATAAACAACTCGAAAAAGACCGCCTCCACCAATCAATCACCTCCTCGTTGATATCCCGGGTGGGCCGGCGGACCAGGACTCTGGAATGCCGCGCCCACCCGCAAGTCCCCCCACTGAAAGGCCCCCCATATGCCACAGTCCCTGTGGAAACGCCACGGCCTGGTGCTGACCGCCGGCGCCGCGTGCATCCTCGTCAACGGCAAGGGCATCGGGCCGTTATGGCTCGTCGGGCTCGCCCTGCTGGTGACAGGTCTGCTGATGCGGCAGGCGATGACGCGTGCCCAGCGCCCGCCGAGCGACGAAGCTCCCCCGTTGGCACTGGACATCCCCGTGAAGGGCCGCTGGATGGCCCGCAACGGGCCCGCCACCAAGGTGCCCAGCCACACCCACAACCTCGCGCAGACCTACGCCATCGACCTGGCCCGCCGCCCGGCGCCGGAACCCGTGTGGCTGTGGCCGCTGACGCGACGCCCCGAGTCCTACCCGTCCTTCGGTGAACCGCTGCTCGCCCCCGCGGACGGCCACGTGGTCGCCGCCACGGACGGCCAGCGCGACCACCTGACGCGTAGTTCCCTGGCCGGCTTGCTTTACGTACTGCCGGAGGGTTTCGTGCGTTCCCTCGGCCTTCCGCGCCACCTGCTCGGCAACCACCTGATCCTCGACCTGGGCGACGGAGCACACGCCGTCTTCGCTCACCTGCGGCGCCACTCGCTGAAGGTGGCCGTCGGGGACCACGTGACGGCCGGTCAGCCGCTGGCCGAATGCGGCAACTCCGGAAACTCCGCAGAGCCACACTTGCACTTCCAGTTGATGGACGGCCCTGACATCACATCAGCCCATGGCCTGCGCTTCAGCTGGCGGTATCAGGACGACGACGGCCGCGAACACGAAGGCGTACCCGCCGACAACACGTGCTTCGTCCCCGTCCGGACCTCCCCCGCCGACTCCGCAGAACCCTACGCCGCGTCATAACCGGGATCGAGCGCGAAGCGGACCGACTGGACACGGCCGTCCGGGGCGAACTCGCCGAAGGCGAAGACTTCCTGCGGCCGCTTCGGGTTCCCGTCCCGGCTGGTGGTGTAGCGGGCCGCGAAGCGGTTGCCCTCTCGCAGCGTCTCGTGCACCTCCACCGGATAGGTGTGGCCCAGCTTGCGCCCCTCCTCCAGCGCCTTCAGGACGCCCGAGCGCTGCATCACCTTTCGCCCGACCTGGTGCAGCGCGTCGGGGGTGTGAAAACGGTCGTGGGCCTCGGCGGCCGGTACCGCCACGTCGTATCCGGCCGCGTAGTAGGCCCGCAGATAGTGCGCCGGGTCCTGGGCGGGCGTCGGTTCCTCTCCCTCGGCGGGCGGCGGTGCCGGCGAGGTACCCGGCGCGGGGCGGGCCGCGCTGTCGAACGGCTCGTCCCGGTCCCGTCCCGACCAGCCGGGCCGGGTGGCGGAGAAGGAGATCGTCCGGGCCACCCGCCCGTCCTGGGCCAGTTCGGCGAAGACGGCCGCTTCCGTAGCGGACTGGATCTTGCCCAGCATGGGTGTGCTGATCGTGTACCGGGCGGCGGCCCGGCGTCCCTCCACGGTCACTTCGTGGATGTACAGCTCGTACGACGCCCCGAGGGAACGTCGGGAGCGGAGGCTGCCCAGGATCTTGTCGCGGTCCCACATCCGGCCGTTGACCTGGTGTGTGCCATCGGGCAGGTGATAGCGGTCCCAGACCTCCGCGACCGGGTCGCTGCCGTCGATGGCATCGGCGTGATAGGCCCGCAGGTACCCGGCGAAGTCCTCCGCGGCGGTGGGACGGTGGCTGACACTCATGACGCTCTCCTGCTTTCCTCTGTGGGGGGGCGGATTGTTCTCTGTGGGGGTGGGGCCGCCGTTGGGCCCCAAGTGCGGCACGGCGACGATGTGGAACTCTCGGCGGAGGGCGGCCATCGCGGCGAGGTGGCCGCACATGCCATGGACACTGGGGCCGGGTGGCGTCGACGCCGAGCACAGGTACACCCCGGGCAGTGGTGTGCGGTACGGGTTCCATGCGGGTGTGGGCCGGAACACGGACTGCGTCAGGGTGATGGCTCCGGCGCCGATGTCCCCACCCGGATAGTTCGGGTTGTAGGTCTCGTACTCGGCGGCCGGCACGCCGCGCGCCGCGATGACCGTGTCGGCGAAACCGGGGGCGTACCGCTCGATCCGGCGGGTGATCAACGGCACCGGATCCCGGGTGTCGCCGTTCGGGACGTGCGCGTACGCCCACACCGGGCGGCGCCCGCCGACGGCTCGGCCGGGATCGGTCACGGCCGGGTCGACCAGCAGGACGAAAGGCTCCTGTCCGGCCTTGCCTCGGACGGCCGCGTACTCCGTGGCGAACATTTCGGCACGTGTACCGCCCAGGTGTACGGTCCCGGCTCGTCCCACCTCCGGGTCGGCCCACGGAATGGGCTCGCTGACCAGGAAGTCGGCCTTCGCCGCGCCCGGACCGTAACGGAAGCGTTCCAACGCCCGGCGGTAGCGGGCCGGCAACCGGTCGCCGGCCAGCGTCAGCAGACCGCGCGGCGTCGTGTCCAGCATGATCACCCGGGCATCGAGTTCCGCGAGGTCGGTGACCTGTCGGCCGGTGTGCACCGCGCCGCCGTGCGCCGTCAGGTCGTCGGCCAGGGCCTCGGCGATGCGATGGCTGCCGCCCTGCGGCAGCGGCCATCCGGTCGCATGAGCCAGATGACCGAGCAACAACGCGATGGCGCCGGCAGGCAGGCTGGGCAGCCGACCCACCGCGTGCGCCGCGACTCCCGTCAGCAGTGCGCGGGCCGCCTCCGTGCGAAGTCCGTTGCCCCGCAGGAGATGGTCCACCACTCGTGGGCCCAGGAGCAGCGGTGCAGCGGGGTCGGGTGGCAAGGACCGCTGGCCGGACAGCAGGAAGTCGGTCACGCCCGGGCTGTGTCTCACCAGCGGCGCCATCAACCGGTACCAGCGCCGCCCGTCCGCGCCCAGCCGGTCACGCGTCGCGGCGAGGTCACGGTACGCGAACGCAGCGGCACCACCGTCCAGCGGGTGCGCGTAGGAAATGGGCGGCTGCAGCAGCCGTACACCGCGGGCCTCCAGGTCGAACGCGCGGAAGAACGCGGAGGCGGCCGCCATGGGGTGGACGGCAGCGCAGAGGTCGTGCCGCACCGCGGAGTCGAACAGGGCTTCGCCGCGCAGGCCACCGCCGATGACGGCAGCCTGCTCATGGACCTCCACGGTCAGCCCGGCGCGCGCCATGGTGACGGCGGCGGCCAGACCGTTGGGACCACTACCGACGACCGCGACATCAACCCGTGTCATGCCAACGCGCCCTCGGTCGCGAACTGCCCACTGGCAAGCCGCCGGTAGACCGCGTCGGATTCGATGAGCTCGCGGTGGGTGCCGGTCGCCCGTACCCGTCCCTCCTCCATCACGATGATTCGGTCGGCCTGCACGATGGTGGACAGCCGGTGCGCGATGGCAAGCACGGCGCATTCCCGGCCGGCTTCCATGATGGCGTCGCGCAGCGCCGCCTCGGTGTCGCTGTCGAGGTGGGCGGTGACCTCGTCGAGCAGGATCAGCTCCGGACGCTGCAGCAACGTCCGTGCGATGGCGAGCCGCTGCCGCTGGCCGCCGGACAGGCCGGCCCCGCGCTCACCCAGCTCGGCGTCAAGGCCGTCGGGCAACGCGGTGATGAGTTCCTCCAAGCTCGCGAGCCGCAGCGCGCGAGCGATGTCGGCCTCGTCGGCCTCCGGGTTCGCGTACGTCAGGTTCTCGCGGATGGTGCCGCGCAGGAGCGGTGCGTCCTGCTCGACATAACCGACCAGCGAGCGCAGTTGGGCGAGCGGAAGAGCGGCGATGTCATGGCCCGCGACCCGAATGGTGCCGGTGTCCGGCTGGTGAAAACGCTCGATGAGCTGGAACGTCGTCGTCTTGCCCGTGCCGGAGGCGCCCACGATCGCGGTCAGGCCGCGACGCGGCACGGTGAACGAGACGTCCCTCAACACCGGCGCGTTCTCGTGGTAAGCGAAGCCGACGCCCTCGAAACTGACCGCCACTGCCGACTCCACGACGGACGCGTGCTCCTGCCGTTCCGCCGGCCGCCCCTCTTCCTGCTCCTCCTGGGGGATCGTCCCCAGCTCCGTCACGCGCTGGATGGCGGCGCGCCCCTGCTGGATCTGGGCGATCGACATGAAGAGCATCACCAGCGGTGACACCAGATAGAAGAGGTACATCACGAACGAGGTGAGGTCGGCGGGCGTGAGCGATCCCGTGGCGACCCGGGCCATACCCCAGGTGATGACGACGGCGAGCGAGAGTTGCGTGCCGACGTTCATCATCGGGGTGAGCAGTGAGCTGAATCCGGTGACGCGGATCCCGCTGCGCCGAGCCCGGTCGGCGAGCCGTACCAGTTGCTCGGTCTCCCGCCCTTCGGCGCGGGACGCCTTGACCGTCGTGATCGCACCGAGCACCCGTTGCAGACCCGAGCCGAACGCACCGATGTTCTGCCGGTTCTGCAACGCGGCGATCCGGACCTGACGGGCCAGCAGCAGCGCACTGGCGCTGGCCAGCCCCAGGCAGCCGAGCGTGGTGAGCAGCAGCTTCCAGTCGAGCCTGGCCATCAGCACGATGCCGCCGAGCACCATGAAGACGGACGTCACCACCTGCGCCAGGGCCTGGGCGATGACCAGACAGGCGATGGAGGTGTCGGACACCGTGCGCGAGAAGACGTCACCGTGCTCCAGGCGCGAGAAGTGCGGAATCCGACTGCGCAGCAGACGGCCGCCGAGGATGCTCCGGGCGTCGAACACGATGTTCTCGCCGGCCCTGCCGATGGCATAGGCATGGCCGGCACTCAGCGCCGCGTCCGCGAGGAAGAACAGCGCGATGAACGTGATGGGCCAGGCGATCGGTTCGTCCAGGGCCACGGCCTCGATCAGCCGGCCCAGCATCCAGGGCTGGGCGAGGGTGGCCGCCGCACCGAGCAGGCCCATACCGATGCCGGCGATCAGCAGGACCCGGTGGCGGAGGACTATCTCCCGGAGGTTCATACCGGCTTGGTGTAGGTGGCGACGAACAGTCCGGTCGCGGGGACGTACTCGGTCCGCCGCCAGTCACTGTAGTGACCCTCGGTCCGCAGGCCGGCGTCCTGTGCATAGCCGTCCACCTCTTCGGGCGTGAGCAGGCGGGCGACTTCGGTGCCGATGCGGTGGGTGCCGTCGGCCTCGAACCACACGGTGGACACCTGCCAGATCCGGTTGTCCATCAGGAGCGTGGCGTGCATCTGAATGCCGGTGTTCGGCTCCGGGTAGGGCACGAACATCGTCGTGCGCGTCAAGCCCTCGTGCTGAGCGACGACTCCTGGGCGGTTGTGGGTCTCGACCACCAGTCGGCCGCCAGGCCGGAGGTGTTCAGCCGCGCGAGCGATGGCCTCGCGCTGTCCCTCGGGGTCGAGGACCAGCGCGAGCGTGGAGCAGACGCAGTAGACCAGGCCGTACTGCCGGTCACCGCGGTAGGTCCGGATGTCCCCGAGCTCGGCGACCACCTGTCCTTCCCCGGCCCGCTTGTCCAGGGCTCCAAGCATCTCTTGAGAGGAGTCCACACCCACGACCGGGCCGACACGACGCGAAAGCGGCAGCGCGATCCGGCCTGTCCCGACGCCGAACTCCAGCGTGCCCCAGGCAGGGTCAGGGTGGAGTTCGGTCAGCGCCTCGACGGTGATCCGGGTGGAGGCATCGTCCTGGAAGATGCGGTCGTACCAGCCCTCGAACTGTTTGCCATAGCCAATGTCCGCGATGGTCATCGGTTCTCCGTTTCTCTTGGGTGAGGACACTCAGGCGGCCCGCAGAAAGGCTGGCTGTGTTGGATTCATCGCCTGATAGGTGGAAACGTAGAGAACCTCCGGATCCTCACTGTCGTCGTGACCGGCAGCACGGACCACAGCGAATTGGAAGCCGCGGACATGAGAAACATTCGGGGCCTCTCTGATCTGCCTCCGAATGAATTCTGACAACACTCGGAAGGGCGGAGTACCGGTCGGATCACTGCCCTTTGCAATGTTCTTGATGATCGCGGTGCAGATATCAAACACCGCTTTTTCCGTCCGGCGGGACGAGAACCAGAATGCCTGGATCATCCTGCGGTTCTGGATCAGGTCAAGTTCGATCCATGGGGACGTCTCATGACGTTCGTCGAGGGTGCGGTAGAGGTAGTGGTAGTCGTGCGTCGCGGGGTTCGGGGCGAAGAACTTCCAGTTCGGCACAAGGGAGAAGAGGTCCTTTTCCCGTGCGCGCTCGAAAGCCGGATTCGGATGCTGTGCGGCCAGGGTGGTCACCAGCAGGGCGGCGCCCGCGAGACGCGTCACCGCACCGGGCCCGGTGAGCGCCTCCTTGAGGGATGCGGCGATGCTCACTTCTCCTCCCCGGCCATTCCCGCGAGCTTCCCGGCGGGTGCCGCGACGGTCGGCGCGCAGTGCTGGTCCACGAAGGCAGCGATCAGGTCCGCGGCGGTTCGGGCATGGCGAGCGTCGGTCAGGATGGTGTCGTGACCGGCACGCTCCACGACGGTGATGTCACCGTGCCGGCTCGCCGCGTGGTGGGTCCGGACGATGTCGTTGAACATCAGCAGCTGTTCGGGATCCATGTCCACGGTCACCTGCGCGGCAACGACCAGGCCCGGTACGGGAACCGGGGCCAGGCTCTCGTCGAAGGAGTGGAACTCCTCCCTGACCACCTCCCACTCCCGTGCTGCCGCACGCCACAGCCGTGCGTCGGTGTAGAGAGAGAAGACCTTCTGGCGATAGGCGTACGGCAGGTCGTCCACCCAGCGAGGGCGCGACATCAACGCACCGCTGCCCAGCTTGGTCCAGCGCGCCATCTCCGTCAGGGAGTAAGTGAACATCTCACTGCCCTTCCGCTGCTTCTCCGACCGCACGAGCTGCCCTGGGTGCGTGGGGTCGAGGTGGACGACGCCCGCCACCCGTTCACCGAGCTGAGCCACCGCCCGGCGGTTGAGGTCCGCGCCGAGGGAATGCCCCACCAGCACCACCTTGCGGGCCTCGGGAAGCGCCTGGCGGACCAGGTCCTCCAGGTCGTCCACGGACTCCTGGATGGTGTACGGGGCCTGCTTCACCCGGCGGCTGGGGCCGTAGCCTGCGCGGGCATACGTCACCACGGGGTGTCCGAGGTCGAACGCCAACCGCTCGACCATCCATGCGAAGTGCTCGGGGGTCGAGGCAAGGCCGTGGTTGAACACCAGGACCGGGCGGTCGTCGAGTGCCTGACCTCCGGTGTCGTAGAAGAGGATGTTGCCGTGCCGGGTGGTGACGGTCCGCGAATTGGGCCAGCCCGCCACAGCCCGCGCGCGCCGCTGGGTCGCCAGTACACCCGCGCCGGCGACACCTCCGGCCAGCAGCACCAGTGCGGTCCTGACCATCCGATCGTCCCGCCCGGCGACTGCCGAGAACGTCCGCGGCGCCGTCGTGTAGGCGATCATGGGATGCATGGCGGGAAACGCGGTCATGAACCGTCCCAGTCCCATGACGAACGCGTTGGCGACATGGAAGCCTGCGGCCGAACCGATCATCACTCGGGTCATCCGCCCGCCGGCCAGATAGACGACGGGGAAAAGGCATTCCATCGCCAGTACGGCATGCTGCGTCGCCTTGCTGATCTTGGGATAGCGCTGCGTCAGCCGGTAGGCGCGCTCGAAGCCGTAGGTGCGGGTCCGCATCACACCGGGGAGAGCCGAACCGTCGCGCCACTTCGTTCCCGCCAGCTTCGCCCAGCCGGACGCCGCGTAGGACATGTTGGCCTGGATCGCCAGGTACCACATCAAGGCGTCGCTGACCTGCGGACTCTTTGACAGCCGAGCAAGCCCGGTGACCGTCTGCACCTGGGTGGCGACCTGGTCCGAGCCGTCCGTGCCGTAGCGGTGGCGGGCCTGCAGCAGGGTGGTCGTCGCGGCGAGATAGAGGTTGCCCGCCGCCCGCCACTTGCTGTTGCCGGGCAACAGCATTCCCAGGCTGCAGGCGACGCGCGTGGCGTGCAGCGTCAGCGTGGTCCGCCTGCCGCTCACGGCATTGGTGAGCTTCTGGATCGCCGGGATCTTGCTCTCCGGCGTCTGCTTCATGATCTCCCAGTCATTGAGACCACCCGACTCCAGGTTCCGATGCTGGTGCAGGTATTCGAGAGAAGATGAAAGGCTGGAGAGGGCCGCGAGACGTTCGGATATCCCTATCGCGCGATCCCGGGAAACCGGAATTGGCGAAAATACTGAAGGAACGAGTCTCTTTATTCGCATCATGCCGAATGTTTCCTCCACGTTGAACCTGTTGAGGGTAGGGTGGAAAGGCTGTCGGGCCGCGATTCCGCCGCGGCCCGACAGCCTGTCGCTCCCTGGAGACAACTCCCAGGTGGGAGCCCCCTCAGAAGCCCACAGGGCTCCTCAGCAGGTGGTGCTCAGTCGGGTCGAACCGATCAGTCGTTGGCACCTGCTTCGTACGCCTGCACGGTGACCCAGGCAGCCCCGGCGCCGCCGGCGAAGCCCACGCCGAACGCGACCAGAGTCGGGGTGGCCTGAACGGGCGCCATCGCGCCGAATTCGCCCTGGCTGTCGTCCGTCAGGTGCGCCGGCGTGACGGCGACAACACTGTCTACGATCCTGCTCATGGCATTTCTCCTTCGAGATTGATCGTCGTGAATCGTGGCGAGGTTCAGCCGACGACGCGGCCGGTGACGTAGGCACCCACAACAGCGGCGGCGCCGGCAGCCGCGCCGCCGACGTACCAGCAGGTGGCGACGGCCGCGGCGGGGGTGGCCAGGACCGGCATCGGGGCGTCGTCCCGGTAGCCCTGCTCCAGCGAACCCAGGTCCTGCTCGTTCATGAACGCGGCGATCTTCTGTTCCATCGCGTTGTCTCCCGTTTTCTCTATTGCGTTGCGGTGAATTCCGGTTCTTGCTGGTGGTACCGCCGGGCCAGGACGTGGCCCGACCATGCCTGACGTGGGATATCAGGCAAGCCTGTGAGGGGCATTGCAAGAGATCGCGTCGCTCCTGCAGCGGCTTCGCCGACCGGACACTACGCGCGTCACGCCGAAGGCGATAATGCAGAGCGAGCTTCCCCGAAAAGGTGTAGGAGCTATGACAGGCATGTCAGACAGCACTATTCCCCCATTTAGTCGCATGCCTCGGAGTGTCAATATTTCCGGGATTATCCACAACCGATGAGCCAGCAGTGGTCAGCCACTGGCCTCTATCGATCGATTGCCGCACTTCCCGAAGGCAACGTCACACTAACCACTGAGGATCAGCGAGAACAGGCCATGAAGTCGTCCTGGCTTGATCCGAACCATGCCGCCTGACGCCGTCCTCGACCTCGACACCGGGATCGACCTGCGATTTCACCAACGGGATGCAGGCGCCCGCGAGTAACGCCTGAGCAATGGGATGACCGGTTCTTTCCCATGAAAGAGTAATGGAATCCTAAATTCCGCTCACGCTCGCGACGAAGACCTCCGGCATGGCGGAGGTGTCTGAGCTGCCTCGCGCGGAGGCGGGAGGGCAACACAAAAGGCCAGGTCAGAGTGAATCTGACCTGGCCTTGAAATGGAGCCGCCTTCGGGATTCGAACCCGAGACCTACGCATTACGAGTGCGTTGCTCTGGCCATCTGAGCTAAGGCGGCGCGCCGTCCGCACCATGGTGCGATCAGCAACGTCGGTAAGTCTACACAGTTTCGGAGGGTGCTCCGTACCAGCCCCCGGAGCACCCCGCGCACCCCGCGACCGGGGCTACGAGCAGCGCTTGCCCCGCGTCGGAGGCGTGCCGCGGAGCAGGTACGTGTCGATCGCGGAGTCGATGCAGGTGCTGCCGCGGCCGTAGGCGGTGTGGCCGTCGCCCTCGTAGGTGAGCAGGCGGGACGACGTGAGCTGGGCGGCCAGGGCGCGAGCCCAGCGGTACGGGGTCGCCGGGTCGCGGGTCGTACCGACGACGACCATCGGGGCGGCGCCGCGTGCGGCGATGCGGTGCGGCTCGCCCGTGGCCCGCACCGGCCAGTACGCGCAGTTCAGGGAGGCCCAGGCCAGGCCCTCGCCGAAGACCGGGGACGCCTTCTCGAACTCGGGGAGCGCCTCGCGCACCTCGTCCGGCGTCGAGAACGCCGGCGGCAGGTCGAGGCAGTTCACGGCTGCGTTGGCGAACATCAGGTTCGAGTAGCGGGCGTCGGCGTCGCGCTCGTAGTAGCTGTCCGACAGGAACAGCAGCCCGGCGCCGTCGTTCTCCTTCATCGCCGACGTCAGCGCCTCGCGCAGCTGCGCCCAGGCCCCCTCGTCGTACATCGCCGCGATCACGCCGGTCGTGGCGAGGGCCTCGCCGAGCTTGCGGCCGTCCGCGTCGCCGGTGGGGATCGGGTGCGCGTCGAGCTTGCGGAAGAAGGCCTTCAGCCTGGTCCCCACCTGGTCCGCCCGCTTCCCCAGCGGGCAGTCCGGCTGCTGCACACAGTCCCGCGCGAACGACTGGAACGCCGTCTCGAACCCCGCCGTCTGGTCCAGGTTCATCCGGCGGGCGGGCAGCGACGGGTCCATCGCGCCGTCCAGCACCAGCCGCCCGACCCGGTCCGGGAACAGGCCCGCGTACGTCGCCCCGAGGAACGTCCCGTACGACGCCCCGACGTACGTCAGCTTCGCGTCGCCCAGCACGGCCCGCAGGATGTCCATGTCCCGGGCCGCCTCGGCGGTGGACACATGGCGCAGCAGCTCGGGCGAGTGCGCCCCGCAGCCCTCCGCGAACTTCTGGTACGCGGCGACGAGTTCGTCGGTCTCCTCCGTGTCGTCGGGTGTCGTGTCGGTCTGGGTGTACGCGTCCATCTGCCGCCCGTCGAGGCACTTGACGGGCTCGCTGCGGGCGACGCCGCGCGGGTCGACCGCGACCATGTCGTACCGCGCGCGGACCGCGGCCGGGTAGCCGACCCCGGCGTACGCCTGGAGGTAGCCGACCGCCGAGCCGCCCGGCCCGCCCGGGTTCACCAGCAGAGAGCCGAGCGCCTTGCCGGAGCCGGTGGCCTTCTTGCGGGCGACGGCGAGGCGGACGTCGCCGCCGTCCGGCTTGTCGTAGTCGAGCGGCGCCCTCATCGTGGCGCACTGGAAGCCGGGGACACCGCAGCTGCGCCAGCTCAGCTTCTGCTCGTAGTACGACGTGAGCGCGGCCGGTGTGGCCTTCGGCAGCGCGGCCAGCGCCGCCTCCGCGGCCGAGCTGGGGGAGCCGGTCGCGCTCCCGGACGAACAGGCGGAGACGAGCAGCGCGGCGACGGCGAGCACGGCACCGCCGGTGCGGGTACGCCGGTGGCGGCGTGGACGAAGCGGCCGGGGGAGCGGGTCTGCGGAGCGGGGACTGCGCCTGATGTGCATCACGCGAGCGTAACTGTGCGCAGTGGCTTGAATGCTCTCCGTGCACGATCCGGCTCGTACGAGTTACCTGGTCAACCTCCTGTTGATCGTCGGGTGGGGATGCGTGCCCGGCCGGTCAGCCGGCGCGCAGCGCCATCGTCATCGCCTCCACCGCGAGCAGCGGCGCCACATTGCGGTCCAGGGCGTCGCGGCAGGCGGCGATCGCCTCGATGCGGCGGAGCGTGGCCTCCGGGGAGCTGCCGCGGGCGAGCCGCTCCAGAGCGTCCTCCGAATCCGCGTTGGCGATGGCCACGCGCGAGCCGAGCTGGAGGGCGAGGACGTCGCGGTAGAAGCCGGTGAGGTCGGTCAGCGCGACGTCGAGGCTGTCGCGCTGGGTCCGGGTTCTGCGGCGCTTCTGCTTGTCCTCCAGGTCCTTCATCACGCCCGCCGTGCCGCGCGGCAGCCGCCCGCCCTGGGCCGCGCCCAGCGCCGCCTTCAGCTCCTCGGTCTCCTTGCCGTCCATCTCCTCGGCGAGCAGCTTGGCGTCCTCGGCGGCGGCGTCGACGAGTTCCTGCGCGGCCTTGAGGCAGCCGCCGACGTCGTCCACACGCAGGGGGAGCTTCAGCACGGCGGCCCTGCGCTCCCGCGCGGCCGGGTCGGTGGCCAGTCGGCGGGCGCGGTCGACATGCCCCTGCGTGGCCCGGGCGACGGCCGCCGCCACGGCGGGCTCGATGCCCTCACGTCGTACGAGAAGGTCCGCGACGGCGTCCACGGAGGGCGTCCGCAGGTTGAGGTGCCGGCAGCGGGAGCGGATGGTGGGCAGGACGTCCTCGATGGAGGGGGCGCACAGGAGCCAGACCGTGCGGGGGGCGGGCTCCTCCACCGCCTTCAGCACGGCGTTGGCCGACTTCTCGTTCAGCCGCTCGGCGTCCTCGACGAGGATCACCTGCCAGCGGCCGGTCGCCGGGGACGTGAAGGACTTGCGGACGGTGTCCCGCATGTCGTCGGCGAGGATCTGGGTGCCGACGGCGGCCACGGTGGTGACGTCGGCATGCGTGCCGACCAGGGCCGTATGGCATCCGTCGCAGAACCCGCAGCCGGGGACCCCGCCGAGCGCCCGGTCCGGGCTCACGCACTGCAGCGCCGCGGCGAAGGCCCGCGCGGCCTGCGTACGCCCCGCGCCCGGCGGGCCGGTGAACAGCCACGCGTGCGTCATCTTCGACGTGGCGGGCGGCGGCGTGTCGGAAGCGGCGGCGGTGACGAACGCGTCGGCGTCCCGAGCGGCAGCGGTCAGCTGCTCACTCACCTTCTCCTGTCCGACGAGGTCGTCCCAGACGGTCATGCCTCACGCCGCCCTTTCGTCATGGTCGAGGTCGCGGATTCCCTATGGTCGAGGTCGCGGATTCCATTGTGCGGTGCGGCACTGACAACGCCTGCCTCCAACTGAGACAACGCCACCCCGCACTCGACCCCTCAGCCCCGACGCCCCCGGCCACGCCGCCCACGCCCGTCGCCGAACTCGTCGCCGTCCCGGTCCCGCGGGCCCAGCAACTCGTCCGCCAGCGACGGCAGATCGTCCAGCGGAGTCTCCTCGGCCCAGTCCGACCGGGCCCGCCGCCGAGGCGCCCCGGTCTCGTCGACCTGAGGCATCTCGCGCGTCCGGTCCTCGGCCCCGTCGGGCCGCGACTGCTCCTCCCGGAAGAACCCCGGCGGCACCCGGTCCGCGGGATCCTCCCCCGGCACAGGCGGCAACACGGCCGTCTCGTCAGCGGCCCCCGGCACGACGGGCGGCAGCACTGCGGTCTCGTCCGCCGCACCCGGCACGACCGGCGGCAGCACCGCGGTCTCGTCCGCCGCACCCGGCACGACCGGCGGCAGCACCGCGGTCTCATCAGCGGCCGAAGCCGGCGGAGGCTTGGGCAGCTCGGCGGTCACCTCGTTGTCAGCAACCCGCCCCGCAGCGCCACGCCCCTCACCGGCGTCCGCATCCGCATCCGCCCCCTCGGACACCTTCCGCAGGACCGCCGTCTCCTCCACCGGCCCGCCCGACGCGTTCGTCGGCGTCACCACCGGCGTGGGCACGGTCGCCGCGTCCGGGGCCACCGCGGGCGGCGTCGGCTTCTTCGGGCCCGCCTCGGCCGCCGCGGACGCCTGCTCGGCGAGTCGCCGCGCCTCCTCGGCCCGCAGCAACGCCTCCTCGGCCTTGCGCTGCTTCTCCAGGCGCCGCGCCTCGGCCTCGGCGTGCAGCCGCGCCTCCTCCTCGGCCTGCTTGCGCCGCCGCTCCTCCTCGGCCTTGCGGCGCGCCTCTTCCTCCGCGCGGGCCTTCTCCTCGGCGAGCAGCCGCTGCCGCTCCTCCTCGGCCCGCTTACGCGCTTCCTCGGCCCGCAGCCGGGCCTCCTCCGCCTGGCGTTCGGCCTCGCGCCGCTGCGCCTCCTCCAGCTCGCGCCGCTTGCGCTCCTCCTCCTCGGCGCGCAGCCGCTCCAGCTGCTCCTGGCGCTCCCGCTCCAGCCGCTCTTCCTCGGCCTTGCGCGCGGCCTCTTCCTCGGCCTTGCGGCGCGCTTCCTCCTCGGCCTTGCGCCGGGCCTCCTCCTGCTCGCGGATCTCCTGCTCGGAGAGCGGCAGCAGCTGGTCGAGCCGGTGGCGTACGACGGTGGTGACGGCCTCGGGCTCTTGGCCCGCGTCCACCACCAGGTACCGCCCGGGGTCGGCGGCGGCGAGCGTCAGGAACCCGGAGCGCACGCGCGCGTGGAACTCCGCCGGCTCCGACTCCAGCCGGTCGGGCGCCTCGGTGAACCGCTCCCGGGCGATCTCCGGCGAGACGTCGAGCAGGACGGTCAGGTGCGGGACCAGTCCGTGCGTGGCCCAGCGGTTGATGCGGGCGACCTCGGTCGGGGACAGGTCGCGGCCCGCGCCCTGGTAGGCCACCGAGGAGTCGATGTACCGGTCGGAGATGACGACCGCGCCGCGCTCCAGGGCGGGCCGGACGACGGTGTCGACGTGCTCCGCGCGGTCCGCCGCGTACAGCAGCGCCTCCGCGCGGTGCGAGAGTCCGGCCGAGGACACGTCGAGCAGGATCGACCGCAGCCGCTTGCCGACCGGGGTCGCGCCCGGCTCGCGCGTGACCACGACCTCGTGTCCCTTGGCCCTGATCCACTCGGCGAGCGCCTCGGCCTGGGTGGACTTCCCGGCGCCGTCGCCGCCCTCCAGGGCGATGAAGAAGCCGGTCGCCATGGGCGCCGTCACCGGGTCGTCGCCGCCGAGCAGCGCGTCCCGCAGGTCGTGCCGCAGCGGCACTCCGGAGCGGTCGTCGACCTTGGCGAGCACCAGCGCGGCCACCGGCAGCAGCAGCGCGCCGACCAGCATCAGCGTGAACGCCGCCCCGCCGTGCGCGAAGACGAACTTGCCACTCTCCAGCCGGTGCGGCCCGATCAGCGCGGCGACCAGCGGGGCGATGACGGCGCCGAGCGCCACGAACACCCGTACGACCGCGTGCAGATGCTCGGTCGTGCGGGGGCGGCGGTGGTCCTCGGTCTCCTGGTCGAGCAGCGCGTGCCCGGTGTTGGCGGCCACGCCCGCGCCGATGCCGGCCAGCGCGACGATCAGGAGGACGGTGGTGACGTCCGGGACCAGGCCCGCGGCCAGCAGGGCGACGCCGGTGAAGGCGATCGCCAGCGCGAGCAGCCGGCGACGCGACAGCGAGACCAGCACCTTGGGCGCCGTACGGATGCCGACGACGACCCCGCCGGTCAGCGCGAGCACCAGCAGGCCGTACGTCACCGGCCCGCCGCCCAGGTCCTTGGCGTGCAGCACGGACACGGCGACGGCCGCGGAGACCGCGCCCGCGACGGCGGCGGAGGCGAGGACCAGCAGCGGCAGCACGCCGGTGCGGCCCTTGTCGACGCCGGCGCCCGTCTTGGGGCGGCGCAGGCCCTCCAGCGGCGAACGCGCGCGCGGGGTGCGCGTGTCGGGCAGCTCCAGGAAGGTCAGCACGGACAGCGACGCGGCGAACAGACCCGCCGCGACATACGAGGCGAGGGCGGCCTGGTGCTGGTCGAACCAGTCGATCCCGGCGCCCAGAAGGTTGTTGACGAGCGCGGCGGTGACGAGCGCGGCGGCGGCCAGCGGGATCGCCACGAAGCCCGTACGCAGCGACAGCCGGCGCAGCGCGTCCAGGTGGTCCGGCAGCGGTCGTACCGTCGCGCCCTCCGGCGGCGGGGCCGGGAGCAGGGCGGGCGCCGCGCTCTCGCGGCACACCGACCAGAAGCGCTCGGCGACTCCGGTGACGAAGGCCGTCACCAGGAGCATCGCCAGCGCGTTCTCCGGCGTCCAGTCGATCCACAGGGGCGCGACGATCAGCAGCGCCGCCCGCACCCCGTCCGCGCCGACCATGGTCCAGCGGCGGTCGAGCGGCCCCTCCTGCGCGGTGAGGGACGTCAACGGGCCGAGGAGCACCGCGCCGAACAGCAGCGTGGCCAGGATGCGCACCCCGAAGACGGTCGCCACTGCGAACGCGACCCCTCGGTACCCACCCCCGAAGGAGCCCTCGGCGATCGCCGCCTGGAGGGCGAGGAGGACCACGACCAGAAGGGCGAGGGTGTCGCCGACACCGCCCACCAGCTGGGCGCTCCACAGCCTCTTCAGCTGTGGTTGGCGCAGCAGGGCGCGGACGGCGCGCTCGCGGGAGTCCGCGGCAAGGGCGTCGTCGGGGGCCGGGTGGTGGGCCGTTGGCTGCTCGGCTCGCGTCATGCTTTCAGCCTATCGGGCAGCACCGACAGACCGCGGCGCCCGTCCGAACGTGCGCACGCCCCGACACCAAAGTGATGCCGGGGCGTTCGTTTCGCGAAGCCTCAGTGGGGCAACAGGGCCGAAAACAGCCCCTGGTGCCGCCGGTCTCAGTCCTCCGACGCCGTCTTCGAGGCCGCCGCCTTCTTCGCGGTGGTCTTCTTCGCGGCCGTCGTCGTCTTCTTCGCGGCGGTCTTCTTGGCGGCCGTCTTCTTGGCCGGGGTGGCCTTCTTCGCGGCGGCCTTCTTGGCGGGAGCCTTCTTCGCCGTCTTCTTGGCGGGGGCCTTCGCCCGCTTCTCGGCGAGGAGTTCGTAGCCGCGCTCGGGGGTGATGTCCTCGACGCTGTCGCCGGAGCGCAGGGTCGCGTTGGTCTCCCCGTCGGTGACGTACGGGCCGAAGCGGCCGTCCTTGACCACGACCGGCTTCTCGCTGACCGGGTCGGTGCCCAGCTCCTTCAGCGGCGGCTTGGCGGCGGCCCGGCCGCGCTGCTTGGGCTGGGCGTAGATCGCGAGCGCCTCTTCGAGGGTAATCGTGAAGAGCTGCTCCTCGGAGGTGAGCGAGCGCGAGTCCGTGCCCTTCTTCAGGTACGGCCCGTAGCGCCCGTTCTGCGCGGTGATCTCCTGGCCCTCGGCGTCGACGCCGACCACGCGCGGCAGCGACATCAGCTTGAGGGCGTCGTCCAGCGTCACCGTGTCCAGGGACATCGACTTGAACAGCGAGGCCGTCCGCGGCTTCACGGCGTTCTTGCCGGTCTTCGGGGTGCCCTCGGGGAGCACCTCGGTGACGTACGGGCCGTAGCGGCCGGCGCGGGCGATGATCTGGTTGCCGCTGACCGGGTCGGCGCCGAGCTCGAAGTCGCCGCTCGGCTTGGCGAGCAGCTCCTCGGCGTACTCGACGGACAGCTCGTCCGGGGCGAGGTCCTCCGGCACGTCCGCGCGCTGGTGGCCCTCGGAGTCCTTCTCGCCGCGCTCGATGTACGGGCCGTAGCGGCCGACGCGGAGCACGATGCCGTTGCCCACCGGGAACGAGGAGACCTCGCGCGCGTCGATCGCGCCCAGGTCGGTCACCAGTTCCTTGAGGCCGCCGAGGTGGTCCCCGTCGCCGTTGCCGGCCTCGGCCGCGCCGCCGCTCTCCGGGGAGCCCTCGCCGAAGTAGAACCGCTTCAGCCACGGCACGGACTGGGCCTCACCGCGGGCGATGCGGTCGAGGTCGTCCTCCATCTTGGCGGTGAAGTCGTAGTCGACGAGCCGCCCGAAGTGCTTCTCCAGGAGGTTGACCACGGCGAAGGACAGGAAGGACGGGACGAGTGCCGTGCCCTTCTTGAAGACATAGCCGCGGTCGAGGATGGTGCCGATGATCGACGCGTACGTCGACGGGCGGCCGATCTCGCGCTCTTCGAGCTCCTTGACCAGGCTGGCCTCGGTGTAGCGGGCCGGGGGCTTGGTGGCGTGCCCGTCGACCGTGATCTCCTCGGCGGAGAGCCGGTCGCCCTCGCTGACCTGCGGCAGCCGGCGCTCGCGGTCGTCCAGCTCGGCGTTCGGGTCGTCGGCACCCTCGACGTAGGCCTTCAGGAAGCCGTGGAAGGTGATCGTCTTGCCGGAGGCGCTGAACTCGACGTCCCGGCCGTCGGCGGCGGTGCCACCGATCTTGACCGTGACGGAGTTGCCGGTCGCGTCCTTCATCTGGGAGGCGACGGTCCGCTTCCAGATCAGCTCGTAGAGCTTGAACTGGTCGCCGGTCAGGCCGGTCTCGGCGGGCGTGCGGAAACGATCACCCGAGGGCCGGATCGCCTCGTGCGCCTCCTGCGCGTTCTTGACCTTCCCGGCGTACGTCCGCGGCGCGGACGGCAGGTAGTCGGCGCCGTACAGCTGCGTGACCTGCGCGCGGGCCGCGGCGACAGCGGTGTCGCTGAGCGTCGTGGAGTCCGTACGCATGTAGGTGATGTAGCCGTTCTCGTACAGCTTCTGAGCGACCTGCATGGTCGCCTTCGCGCCGAAGCCGAGCTTGCGGCTGGCCTCCTGCTGGAGGGTCGTCGTACGGAACGGGGCGTACGGCGAGCGGCGGTACGGCTTGGACTCGACGGACCGGACGGCGAAGTCGGTGTTCTCCAGCGCGGCGGCCAGAGCGCGGGCGTTCGCCTCGTCGAGGTGGAGGGTGTTGGCGCCCTTGATCTGGCCCAGCGAGTCGAAGTCACGGCCCTGCGCGACCCGCTTGCCGTCGACCGTCTGGAGCCGGGCGACCAGCGTCGACGGGTCGCTCGGGTCACCGGCGCGGCCGGTGCCGAAGGTGCCGGTCAGGTCCCAGTACTCGGCGGAGCGGAAGGCGATGCGCTCGCGCTCCCGCTCGACGACGAGCCGCGTGGCGACCGACTGGACACGGCCCGCCGAAAGGCGCGGCATGACCTTCTTCCACAGGACCGGCGAGACCTCGTAGCCGTAGAGACGGTCGAGGATGCGGCGGGTCTCCTGGGCGTCGACCATGCGCTGGTTGAGATCGCGCGGGTTGGCGACGGCGGCCCGGATCGCGTCCTTGGTGATCTCGTGGAACACCATGCGCTTGACCGGGACCTTGGGCTTCAGCACCTCCAGGAGGTGCCACGCGATGGCCTCGCCCTCGCGGTCCTCATCGGTGGCGAGGAAGAGCTCGTCGGAGTCCTTCAGCAGGTCCTTGAGCTTCTTGACCTGGGCCCTCTTGTCGGCGTTGACGACATAGATCGGCTCGAAGTCGTGCTCCACGTCCACGCCGAGGCGGCGCACCTCACCGGTGTACTTCTCCGGCACCTCCGCGGCGCCGTTGGGGAGGTCGCGGATGTGCCCGACGCTCGCCTCGACGACGTATCCAGGGCCGAGGTAGCCCTTGATCGTCTTCGCCTTGGCTGGCGACTCGACGATGACGAGTCGGCGGCCGCCGTGTGCGGTCTCGCTGGTCGGGGACAACTTCGCTCTTCTCTCCGGTCGACGCTGGGGCCTCCCCAGGCGGTCCCCGGGGTCGGGTCATGGTGACGCTGCGGAGTGTGACGGTACATCCCGCCCCCGTGTCAAACGGGAAAAGCCCGCAACGGCCACTCGAACGGTAACCCGACTACCGCCATTCCTGCCGCCCGGAGTACCCACCGGTCATTTCGAGCCTTAGTGGAGGACCCCCCTCCCCATTACCGGGACCTCGGCCTTTCCATGGTCGTCACAGCTGGGTGAAGCACCATGCGCCGGCGACGAGCGCGATCACCGCGGCCGAGCTCGCGATCATCACCGATGCGACCGGGCTCACACCGTGCGCCACCGGTTCCCGGTGCCGTACGCGGACCGCGGTCCACGCCAGCAGCCCGGCTCCGAACAGCGCGAACACCGATCCAGCGAAGATCGCCGGTCCGCTCTCCATGCCTCCCCCTGTCCCTTTTCTCCCGACCGCACGTGCCCTCGGGCAGGGAGGTTGACACGCGCGGGCGGCGGCCAGGCGAACCCAAGGTGAACGCGGGACCGACCCGGTTGTGGACTCCCCGGGGCGCCGGCCCCGGCCGGGCTCAGACCGAACCGGGCGCGGGTATCTTTCCGGTCGTCTTCTCGCCGTCGGCCCGGCTCACCGTGCACACGGCCTTCTTGAACCCCTTGTTCCAGTCCTCGTCGTCGGCCACCCAGCCGTAGACGGTGCGCTCGGATCCCGGCGCCCAGGTCGACTCGAATTTGTTGCGGCACAGCTTGGTCGCGTTGTCGCTGCCTTTCTCGTAGGTCATTTCCTCGGGTGCCTGAACCACGCCTATGACCTGGTCGGTGTGGGGTTTCAGGCAGTCGGTGAGCGGGGCGTTGTAGCCGTCGTCCTGCTCCTCGTAGATCCAGCAGTCGCCGATGCTCATCTGACCGACCCACAGCCGCGTGCCCTCGTCCCGAAGGCGGCCGACCTCACCGCCGATCGCCGCATGGCGGCCGAGTACGAGACATGCCGTACCGCTGTTGGCCGCGGTGAAGCCCGCCTTCGTCGGTACGACGGCGTAGAGCGCCGCGTCGGGAAGGGCGTCGACGACCGCGCGCGTCTGGTTCTCGCAGCGCTGAGCACCCTCCGCGCGTGCGTCGGCGTAGTCGGTGGCCGTGTCGACGGCGACGACTTGTCCGTCCGGCCAGTCCTCGGCGCAGTCCACCACACCGAGGTTCGGTTCCGACTTGAACGGCGTCCCCGTCCAGACCGCCTGCACGCAGTCACCTGTCTCCAACGGCTCGCTGAGGCCGACGACTTCGCCGTACGGCAGCACGGGCCCGGTCGGCGGCGGTGAGCTCTTCGGGACGCTGGAGGTGGGCGGCTTGTTCGCCGTGGTCTTCGTGCCTCCGCCGCCGCTGTCCTTGGTCAGCGAGACGGCCAGCCAGGTGCCACCGGCGACGACGAGGACGGCGGCCACGACGAGCGCGATGAGCGCGAGCCGCTTCTTGCCTCCGGAGGGCGGCGGTCCGCCTCCGGGCACCCCCGGCCCACCCGTGCCCCATCCGGCCCCGGAAGTGCCGCCCAGGTAGGGCTGGGTGGGGCTGGCGGCGACAGCGGGGTTGCCGGCGTAGGGCGGAGTCGGGCCGCCGGCGTAGGGCGGAGTCGGGCTGCTCCCGTACGGCGACGGGGCGCCGCCGCCCGCATAGGGGCCGTAGGGCGCGGGGCCGCCGCTCGCATAGGGCCCTTGCGCATAGGGGTTGCCGGGTTCGGGCGAGGGTGAGGACGGCTGCGGTGAGGACGGCTGCTGAGGAGCGGCGGCCTGCCGCCACGGGTCGTACGCGCCCCCGGCCGCCGCACCCGGCGTGGCCGCCCCACCACCGCCGGCCGCGGCTCCCGGGGTGTGCGGCGTCTGCGGGGCACCGGGCGTGAAGGGCCCACCCGACGACGGCGGAGCCCCGGACGACGGTGGGGTGCCCGGCGTGAAGCCCCCACCCGGCGCGCCCGGCGTCTGTGGCGTCCCGGGTGTCTGCGGAGTACCCGGAGTCCGCGGAATCCCTGGAGTCTGCGCGGCACCCGGCGTCCCAGGTCCCGCACCGAACGCCCCTTCAGCCGCGCCGAACCCACCGGCCGGCGGCCCGAACCCCGGCGTCGCACCGAACCCCGCCGCCACCCCGGCGCCGACGCCCGCACCCGCCTCTCCCCCCGCCGTGGGCCACCCCGGCGAAGCCCCCCGCACCACCCGCTCCAGCCCCCGCGCCACCGCCTCCGGCGACGACCTGCGCACCGGGTCCTTCACCAGCAAGCCCTGGAGCACGGGCGCCAGTTCACCGGCCCGCACCGGTGCCGTCGGTTCCTCGCCGAGCAGGGCCGTCAGGGTCGCGTACTCGCCATGCCGGTCGAAGGGGCCATGGCCCTCCACCGCCCAGTACAGGGTCGCCCCCAGCGAGAACAGATCCGCGGCCGGTGTCGGCGGCTCCCCACGCGCGCGCTCCGGCGCGAGATAGCCGGGCGTGCCGAGGATGCCCGCCGTGGCGGTGAGCCGGGGTTCCCGGGACTCGGGTTGGAGGGCGATGCCGTAGTCGGTGAGCAGCACGCGCGCGTACGGGTCGCCCGAAGCATCCGATCCCAGCAGGATGTTGGCCGGTTTCACATCCCTGTGGAGGATGCCGATCCGGTGCCCCGCGGTCAGCGCGTCGAGCACCGCGAGCCCGACGCGGGCCGCCTGGACGGGCGGCAGCGGCCCCGAACTCCGCACCACCGCCTGGAGGTCGACCGCGTCCGGCACGTACTCCATGACGATCCACGGCAGTCCCTCGTGCACCACCACGTCGTGCACCGTCGCCACATGGCGATGCCCGCGCAGCCGCGCCGCGTGCCGTGCCTCGCTGCGGGCCCGCGCGATGCGCTGCGCGGGCTCGCTCGCGTCCATCGGCACGTCCGGCAGCGCGATCTCCTTCAGTGCGACCTCGCACGCCAACTCGTCGTCGTACGCCAGCCAGACCCGGCCCATGCCGCCCGCGCCGAGCGTCCGCAGCAGCCGGTAGCGGCCACCCACGACCCTGCCTTCACCGTGATCCGGCGTCTCCCCCGACATCGCGCCTCCCCCCGAGGCCCGAGCGGGTACGCCTCCCCCGAGGACGCGTCGGGCCTGCCCCTCGAAGGTAGCCTCGCACGCCCCACTGACAGGAGACCTTTTCGTCACCAATCAGGCCAGACCGGACGCACCCGTCTCAGGGGTACACCCACACCTCAGCCGCCCCGGCCCCAGTCGCCTCGACCTCAGCCGCCCCGGCCTGCGTCGGATCAGGCCGGCTCCAGGAACCCCTGCTCCACCAGCACCCGGATCTGCGCCGGGGTCCGGTCCCGCAGCGACACCGGGTCCTCGCCGACCAGTTGCGCGATCGCGTCCAGGATCCGCCCCGCGCTCAGCGAGCCGTCGCACACGCCGGCGAAGCCCGCGCCGACCGTGTCCACCTTGGTGGCGCGGCGCATGCCGCGGTTCTGGCGCAGCACCACATGCTCCGGGTCCTCGGCGCCGGGCAGCCCGACCTGCTCCTGCACGATCTCCGGCGCCAGCTTGAAGTGCCCTTCCAGCAGTGCCGCGTCGTCGTGCGCCCGCAGATAGTCGAGCCGCTCGAAGTGCGCCGCGACGGTGTCCCCGAGCGGCTGCTCGACGGGGTGCGGCCACTCCTCCGCGACGACCGAGGGCACGGCGGCCGCCGTCCTCCGCAGGGTGATCCAGCCGAACCCGACCGCCTTCACCTTGCGCGCCTCGAACTCGTCCAGCCAGGCGTCGTACAGCGCCTGGTACTCGGCCGGGTCCCCACGGTGGTCACCGGCGTCCCTGAGCCACAGCTCGGCGTACTGCGTGACGTCCTGCACCTCGCGCTGGACGATCCACGCGTCGCACCCGCGCGGCACCCACGACCTGAGCCTGTCCTGCCAGTCCTCCCCTTCCACGTGCTGCCAGTTGGCGAGGAACTGCGCGAACCCGCCCTCGTTCAGGCGTTCCCCCGCCTGCTGAACGAGCGACCGGCACAGATCGTCCCCGCCCATCCCGCCGTCCCGGTACGTCAGCCGGGCGCCCGGCGAGATCACGAAGGGCGGGTTGGAGACGATCAGGTCGTACGTCTCGTCGTCGCGCACCGGCTCGAAGAGCGAGCCCTCCCGCAGGTCCGCCGCCGGGGCGCCGGACAGGGCCAGGGTCAGCGCGGTGATGTGCAGCGCACGCGGGTTGAGGTCGGTCGCCGTCACGCGCGTGGCGTGCCGCGCGGCGTGCAGCGCCTGGATGCCGGACCCGGTGCCGAGGTCGAGCGCGGCGCCGACGGGCTTGCGGACGGTGATCCCGGCGAGCGTCGTGGAGGCGCCGCCGACGCCGAGGACGACACCCTCCTCGCGGCTGCCGATGCCACCGGCGCCCCCGACGGCGCACCCCAGGTCGGACACGATGAACCAGTCCTCGCCGTCGGGCCCGCCGTACGGCCGTACGTCCACCGTCGCGGCCACTTCGTCGGCGCCGGCCCGCACCAGCCACCCGGCCTCCAGACACGCCTCCAGGGGCAGTACGTCCGCCACGCGCGCGTGGCGCACGGGTTGCTGCAGCAGGAAGAGCCGTACGAGCACCTCCAGCGCGCTGTCCCCGCGGGTGGCCCGCAGCGCGGGCACGGTCTCGCTGCGGGCCAGCGCCGCGTACGCGGGGGCGCCGAGCAGTTCGAGCAGGCCGTCGGCGGTGAAGGAGGCGCTCAGGAGGGCGTCGCGCAGGGCGGCGGCGACGTCGGGGCGGTCGGCGGAGGGCAGGGGGGCAAGGCTGGAGTCACTCACGCCCCCATTGTGGACGCAAACCGGCGCCGCAGGCGGTGCCTGCGGCGCCGGGGGCCACCCGGGGCGGGTGTCAGCCGTTCGTCGCCGACGGCGTGGCGGACGCGCTCTTGCAGCTCTCCTGCTGGGCCATCGCCTTGCCGACGTCACCCTCTTCGAGGTTCTTGAGGGCGTCGCTGCCGGTCGTGCTGAGCTTGTCGAGCTCGGTCGCGACGTCCTTGAGACCGTCCGCGAACTTGCCCTGGTCCTTGGTGTCGAGCCCGTCGACCTGCTTCTTGAGGGAGGCGTAGGAGGCGGACAGGCTGTTGAGCTCCTTGACCGCGTCCAGCTGCTTCTTCTCGGCGTTCTTGCCGTCGCCGGTGTCGGGCGCCCCGGCCTTCTGCACCGCCGCGCCGATCGCCTTGTAGGCGTCGGACATGTCTTGGAAGGCCTGGGCGTCGGTCTTCTGGACGTCCTCCGGCTTGCTGTTGTCCGAGGTCTGCTGCTGGATCGCGGCGTTCGCAGCCTCGATCTTCTTGGCCTGCGGCTGGACGGCGTCACAGACCTGCTTGGCCCAGGCGTCGAGCTTCTCGCTGTTGTCGTCACCGCTGCTGCATGCCGACAGCGCCATCGCCAGTACCGCACCGCCGGACAGCGCGGCTGCGAGCTTCTTGTTCACCGGATTGGTCCCTTCCATGGCTCCTCGGCCCCGGAACATACACGGCGACTGGAGGACACCTACAAGCAGGGCGTCCGATAAGTCATGCATTAAAGCCATTTGCACCAAGTGAGAGAAGGGTCACGAAGGGGGCGTGCGCACACAGAGCGGGCGGGCGGCGCGTCCACCGCGCCACCCGCCCGCCCCAGGTGAGGAGGCTGCCGTAAGACCGCCTACGAGACCACCGCGGGATCGGCCGAACCGGCCACCCTATTGGCACTGTCCTCCTCGTCCCCCACGGCGATCCCGCGCCGCTTGGAGACATAGACCGCGCCGACGATCACGGCGAGCGAGAGCAGGGCGATCCCGATCCGGACGCCGATGCTCTTGTCCTCGCCGTAGCTGAACTTGATGACCGCGGGCGCGATGAGCAGCGCAACGAGGTTCATCACCTTCAGCAGCGGGTTGATCGCGGGCCCGGCGGTGTCCTTGAAGGGGTCGCCGACCGTGTCGCCGATGACGGTCGCGGCGTGGGCCTCGCTGCCCTTGCCGCCGTGATGGCCGTCCTCGACGAGCTTCTTGGCGTTGTCCCAGGCACCGCCGGAGTTGGCGAGGAACACCGCCATGAGCGTGCCCGCCCCGATCGCGCCCGCCAGGAACGAGCCGAGCGCGCCGACGCCGAGCGTGAACCCGATGAAGATGGGTGCCAGCACGGCCAGCAGTCCGGGCGTGGCGAGCTCGCGCAGGGCGTCCCGGGTGCAGATGTCCACGACCTTGCCGTACTCCGGCTTCTCGCTGTAGTCCATGATCCCGGGGTGCTCGCGGAACTGCCGCCGCACCTCGTAGACCACGGAACCGGCCGACCGCGACACGGCGTTGATGGCGAGCCCGGAGAACAGGAAGACGACCGCGGCGCCCGCGATGAGGCCGACGAGGTTGTTGGGCTGCGAGATGTCCATCATCAGACTCATCGGAGCCCCGTCGCCGGACAGCTTCTCGCCGACGTCCCGGGCGCCCGTGGTGATGGCGTCACGGTACGACCCGAAGAGCGCCGACGCCGCCAGGACGGCGGTGGCGATGGCGATGCCCTTGGTGATGGCCTTGGTGGTGTTGCCGACGGCGTCCAGGTTGGTGAGCACCTGCGCGCCCGCGCCCTCGACGTCGCCGGACATCTCGGCGATGCCCTGGGCGTTGTCGGAGACCGGCCCGAAGGTGTCCATGGCGACGATCACACCGACCGTGGTGAGCAGACCGGTGCCGGCCAGCGCCACCGCGAACAGCGCCAGCATGATCGACGTACCGCCGAGCAGGAACGCCCCGTAGACGCCGAGGCCGATCAGCAGGGCGGTGTAGACGGCCGATTCGAGACCGACGGAGATACCGGCGAGGACGACGGTGGCCGGGCCGGTGAGCGAGGACTTCCCGATGTCCATGACGGGACGCCGGTTGGTCTCGGTGAAGTAGCCGGTCAGCTGCTGGATGACGGCGGCGAGCAGGATGCCGATGGCGACCGCGACGAGCGCGAGGATCCGCGGGTCGCCGTCCTTGCCGGCGATCTCCGCTTCGGTGACACCGTCGAGATCGGCGTACGACGACGGCAGGTACGCGAAGACGGCCGCGGCCACCAGCACGAGTGAGATCACCGCGGAGATGAAGAACCCCCGGTTGATCGCGGACATGCCGCTGCGGTCGGACCGGCGCGGCGCCACCGCGAAGATGCCGACCATGGCCGTCAGCACACCGATCGCGGGCACGATCAGCGGGAAGGCGAGCCCGGCGTCGCCGAAGGCCGCCTTGCCGAGGATGAGCGCGGCGACCAGGGTCACGGCGTACGACTCGAAGAGGTCGGCCGCCATACCGGCGCAGTCGCCGACGTTGTCGCCCACGTTGTCGGCGATGGTCGCGGCATTGCGCGGGTCGTCCTCCGGAATGCCCTGCTCGACCTTGCCGACCAGGTCGGCGCCGACGTCGGCGGCCTTGGTGAAGATGCCGCCGCCGACACGCATGAACATGGCGATCAGGGCGGCCCCGAGGCCGAAGCCCTCGAGCACCTTCGGCGCGTCGGCCGCGTACACCAGCACGACACAGGAGGCGCCCAGCAGACCGAGCCCCACCGTGAACATGCCGACGACGCCGCCCGTGCGGAAAGCGATCTTCATTGCTTTGTGCGAGACGGCGGTGAGATCCTTTTCCGGTTCACCTTCCGCCGGGGTCGCTTCCCGTGCCGCCGCGGCGACGCGCACATTGCTGCGCACGGCGAGCCACATGCCGATATAACCGGTGGCCCCCGAGAACCCCGCGCCGATCAAGAAGAAGACGGACCGACCGGCACGCTGATTCCAGTCGTCCGCGGGCAGCAGCATGAGCAGGAAGAACACGACCACGGCGAATACACCGAGCGTGCGCAACTGCCGGGCCAGATAGGCGTTCGCGCCTTCCTGTACGGCCGATGCGATCTCTTTCATGCTGTCGGTTCCCTCGCCCGCCGCGAGCACCTGGCGCACCAGGACACCCGCGACCACGAGCGCGGCCACCGCGACGGCGGCGATCACCCAGACGATGATCCGGTTGTCGTCGGTCAGGACCGCGGCTGCGAGAGAAGTGGGATGGTCCAACTGAGGGGTAGAAAGCCCCGCCATTCGTCCTCCTTGACGCTTGGGCTGAGCTCAAGATGTGGACGGATTGTAGGTAGCGGAACCTGATCAAAACAGTGGGCGGTAAACGGAATTAGCCGTCGCCTGCTCTTCAGAACCCGAAAGAGCTAATGCCCCAAAGGCATTGACTGATCGTGAATCATTTCACGAATTCCGAAAATACAAAGGGCCCCGCCGGAGCGGGGCCCTTTTGATGTTCTGCTCGTATGTAGTCGTATGTATGAAGGTCAGGCGCATGGAGGTCAGGGAAGCGTTGCGGCCGGCGGGGTGGTCGGCCAGGTCATACGGATCGACCCGCCGTGCTCCCCCGCGGTGACCTCCACGTCGTCGACGAGGCCGCTGATGACCGCGAGGCCCATCTCGTCCTCCTCGGTCTCCGCGTCCGGGTCCTCCGCCGCCGCGCCGGGCGCCCGGTGACCCGGGGCCGAACGCGGCGCCTCGTCGCCGACCTCGATGGAGAACTGCTTCTCCTCCTCGATCAGCAGCACCTTCACCGGAGCGGTGATGCCGCCGTTCTGATGCAGTCCGACGGCACGGCTGCAGGCCTCGCCCACGGCGAGCCGCACCTCGTCGAGCACGGCCTCGTCCACTCCGGACCTGCGCGCCACCGCCGCCGCCACCAGGCGGGCGGTCCGGACGTGCTCGGGCAGCGCGCTGAAGCGGAGTTCAACGGTGGCCATGCATCCCCCTCGGAACTACGGGCGTGCTGTCGGGGGACCGGACCGCCGATCGCCCGGACCCCCCATGTACTACAGCCGTGCCGGGAGCGGTTCAGGTCACCGCGCCCGGGACGCTGGTTCAGTCGGTCGCCGCAACCGCTTCCTCGACCGAGGTGTGGATCGGGAACACCTTGGTGAGACCGGTGATACGGAAGATCTTCAGAATGCGCTCCTGGTTGCAGACCAGGCGCAGCGAGCCCTCATGGGCACGCACCCGCTTCAGGCCGCCGACCAGCACGCCGAGCCCGGTGGAGTCGAGGAAGTCCACGCCCTCCATGTCGACGACAAGGTGGAAACTGCCGTCGTTCACCAACTCGACCAGCTGCTCGCGCAGCTTGGGCGCGGTATATACGTCGATTTCGCCACCGACCTTGACGATCGTGCGATCGCCGACGGTCTCAGTCGACAGGGACAGGTCCACGGATCCTCCAGCACCTTGCTATCGAGCGGTCGTCCCTCGGGACACCTCGGCTTGAAGCCCCCGGGACGGTTCGCCAGCCGCGATGGCATTCAATCACTTACCGGCAGGCGTGCACGACGCCTTGGTCCCATTGTCCGTCACGCCGGTGACACACTCGGTGCCGATGGCCAAGAATCACCGATCCGATCGATCCCCGACGGACGCCGTATCCCGGGTGGACCCGGGCACGGTGCTGGGCAGGCTCGCCTCGGGGCCGAGCCGTGCTTCGCGCATCACTCATACGGAGCACTTGCCCCCGCGCGCGGGCCGCCATGCCGTCTGGCCTGACCGGATTCGCCCGGAGGTGCTCGCGGCCGTGCAGGCGGCGGGCATCGAGCACCCCTGGGCCCACCAGGCACGTGCCGCGGAGCACGCCCTGGACGGCGAGTCGGTGGTCGTCGCCACCGGCACCGCCTCCGGCAAGTCCCTGGCGTACCTCACGCCCGTCCTGTCGGCCCTCCTGGACGGCTCCGAGGCCCCGAACGGCCGCGGCGCCACCGCGCTCTACCTCGCCCCGACGAAGGCGCTCGCGGCGGATCAGCGCCGTTCTGTGAAGGAACTTTCACAACCACTGGGCAATTCAGTTCGACCAGCCGTCTACGACGGTGACACCCCGTTCGAGGAACGCGAGTGGATCCGCCAGTACGCCAACTACGTGCTGACCAACCCGGACATGCTGCACCGCGGCATCCTCCCGTCCCACCCCCGCTGGTCCTCCTTCCTGAAGGCGCTCAAGTACGTCGTCATCGACGAGGTCCACACCTACCGCGGTGTGTTCGGCTCGCACGTCGCCCAGGTCCTGCGCCGGCTGCGCCGGCTCTGCGCCCGCTACGGCGCCTCCCCGGTCTTCCTGCTGGCCTCCGCGACGGCCGCCGAGCCCGCGGTCGCCGCCCGCCGCCTCACCGGGCTGCCGGTCGTCGAGGTCTCCGACGACGCCTCCCCGCGCGGCGAGCTGGTCTTCGCCCTCTGGGAGCCCCCGCTCACCGAGATGCAGGGCGAGAAGGGCGCCCCGGTCCGCCGTACGGCCACCGCCGAGACGGCCGACCTCCTGACCGACCTGACGGTCCAGGGCGTCCGCTCGGTCGCCTTCGTCCGCTCCCGGCGCGGCGCCGAGCTCATCTCGGTCATCGCCCAGGAACGGCTGGCCGAGGTCGACCGCTCGCTGGTCCGGCGTGTCGCCGCCTACCGCGGCGGCTATCTCCCGGAGGAGCGCCGGGCCCTGGAGCAGGCCCTCCACTCGGGCGAGTTGCTGGGCCTCGCCGCGACGACGGCCCTGGAGCTGGGCATCGACGTCTCCGGCCTGGACGCCGTCGTCATCGCCGGCTACCCGGGCACACGCGCGTCCCTGTGGCAGCAGGCCGGCCGGGCGGGCCGCTCCGGCCAGGGCGCCCTGGCCGTCCTGGTCGCCCGCGACGACCCCCTGGACACCTTCCTCGTCCACCATCCCGAGGCCCTCTTCGACCGCCCCGTGGAGTCGACGGTCCTCGACCCAGACAACCCCTACGTCCTCGCCCCGCACCTGTGCGCGGCGGCGGCGGAACTGCCGCTGACGGACGAGGACATGGAGTTGTTCGGCCCGGAGACGGAGGGCCTGCTCCCCCAGCTGGAGGCGGCGAAGCTGCTGCGCCGCCGCACGAAGGCCTGGCACTGGACCCGCCGGGAGTCCGCCGCCGACCTCGCCGACATCCGCGGTGGGGGCGGCCGCCCGGTGCAGATCGTCGAGTCCCGCACGGGCCGCCTGCTGGGCACGGTCGACGCGGGCGCGGCCCACACGACCGTCCACGAGGGCGCGGTCCACCTCCACCAGGGCCGCACGTACCTGGTGCGGACCCTGGACCTGGAGGACTCGGTGGCGCTGGTGGAGGAGGCGAACCCCCCGTACTCGACCGTGGCCCGCGACACCACCGCCATCACCGTCCTGGAGACGGACGTCGAAGTCCCCTGGGGCCAGGGCCGGTTGTGCTACGGCTCCGTCGAGGTCACCAACCAGGTCGTCTCCTTCCTCCGCAGACGCCTCATCACCGGTGAAGTCCTGGGCGAGACGAAACTCGACCTCCCTCCTCGTACGTTGCGCACGCGCGCGGTGTGGTGGACCGTCACCGAGGACCAGTTGGACGAGGCCCGCATCAACCCCGAGATCCTCGGCGGCGCCCTGCACGCCGCGGAACACGCCTCCATCGGCCTGCTCCCCCTGTTCGCGACCTGCGACCGCTGGGACATCGGCGGCGTCTCGATCCCCCTGCACCCCGACACGCTGCTGCCGACGGTCTTCGTCTACGACGGCCACCCCGGCGGCGCGGGCTTCGCGGAGCGCGCCTTCCACACCGCCCGCGCGTGGCTCACCGCCACCCGCGAAGCCATCGCCTCCTGCGAGTGCGACGCCGGCTGCCCGTCCTGCATCCAGTCCCCCAAGTGCGGCAACGGCAACGACCCGCTGCACAAGAGGGGGGCGGTGCGGTTGCTCACGGTGTTGCTGCGGGGGGCGCCGGCGGAGGGGGCGGCTGGGGAGGCGGGGTCCTCGGGGCCGGCGGAGGGAGCGCCTGCGGAATCGGGGGCCCAGGGACCGGCAGAGGGAGCGCCTGCGTAACCCGAGCCCCCAGGGCCGGCGGGCGGAGCCGACTACGGAAGCCGGTCCCCAGGCACCGAGGGAGGGGGCGGCTCCGGAAGCGGAGCCCCAGGGACCGGCGTCGGAGCCGACTGCGGAAGCCGGTCCCCAGGTACCGACGGAAGGGCCGGCTGCGGAAGCGGAGCCCCAGGGACCGGCGCCGGAAGCGGCTGTTCCGCCGGGCCCGCCCGGGACCTGACCTCCGCCGCGAACGGCCCCCGTCCTGCCGCCGCCGTCACGTCCGAGACCTCACCCACCAACGCGCACCGCACGAGCCGCGTGCCCTGCGCCCGGGCCACCCGACCGGCCCGGGCGCAGGCCGCCGTAGCGCCCTCGGCCCAGTGGTCCGCCGCCGCGAGCGCCGCCAGATCCGCACCGCCGGCCGCACGATGCCGGGTCACCACGGACTGCCCCAGAGCGAGCACGACCCCGAACACCACGCACAGCACGGCGATCGCACCGACGCTCCACACGGTGGCGGAGCCACGGTCGGAATCGAGGCCGCGACGCCGCCCGCTCATCTCCCGCCCTCCACCGAGGCCACGGCCTCCTCCCGCACCTCGAACGGCAACCCCCGCAGCACCGATGGCTTGGCCACGACCACCACCCGGACCTGCGTCTCCTCCCGGCTGACCGTGACCTTCGCACCGCCCGGCGCCGCCCCGCGGGTCACCTCGACGACCGCGTCGGCCGGGTCCTCCCGCGCCGCGGCCCGGGCCCCCGTCCGAGCCGCGTCCACGCACTGGATCTGCGCGGCCACCACGAGCAGCCCCCACACCAGTGCCGTCGCGAACATCACCAGCACGGGCAGCACCACGGCCGACTCCGCCGTCACGAACCCCCGGTCCGCGCGGCCCCGTTCACATCCGCGCATCGAGGGCCTGCTTCACGATGCCCTGGAGCTCCGCGCTGACGGCCCCGCTGGTCACCACCTTGTAGAGGACGACCGCGAACGCCACCGCCGCGACGATCCCCATCGCGTACTCCGAGGTGACCATCCCCGTGTCCTTCCGCGCCGCCCGAAGCCGCGCGAGTACCACCTTGCACATCTCAACCCCCGTAAGGATCAGCTCTGTTGCCTGCTGCTTCTCTGTTGCCTGCTGCTTCTCTGTTGCTTGCTGCTTCTCGTTGCCTACTGCTTCTCGATCACCGGAACCGCTGCACGCCCACCCCCGTCATCCACCACCCCCGCCCATGGCCGCGCCCGCCAGCCCGATCACGATGGGCAGCACCCCCACCGCGATGAACGCGGGCAGAAAACACAGCCCCACCGGCGCCGTCACGAGGACGGCGGCCCGCCGGGCCCGTGCCGTCGCGGTGCGCGCCCAGTCGGCCCGTGCCTCCGCGGCCAGCCGGGCGACCGGGACGGCGGCCGGCAGCCCGGACACGTCGGCCCGTTCCAGCAACCGCGCCAGCGGCCCGGCGCCCGGCATCGAGGCCAGCCGCCGCCAGGCGTCGCCGGGTTCACCGCCCAGCCGCACCTCCGCCGCGCCCCGCGCGAGCCCCTCCCCGACCGGCCCGCCCAGCGCCTCGCCCACGGCCTGGGCCGCGACCACCGGACCGGCACCGGCCGCGATACAGGCCGCCAGCAGATCGGCCGCGAGGGGCAGTTGACGCGCGGCCTCCCCGACGTCGTACTCCTCCTCGGCGCCCGCAGCCGTCTGCCGCCTGCGCCACCACCACAGTCCGGCGGCCACCCCCAGCCCGACGGCGACCCCGACGGCACCCCCGACGAGGGCCCACCCGCCGGCCGCCACCCCCACCGAGGGCAGCCACCGCCGTACGGCCTTCCGCGGGTCACCCCGCGGCCCGGCGGACTTCGCCTCCCGCGCCACGAGCCGGGCCAGCCGCCGCCGAACCGCCCGCTCGCGACGAACCCCCTCGGCCCATCTCGCGCCCCACGCGAGAACCAGCAAGGCCCCCACAACCGCCCCCAGCCTGTGGACAACTTCCGCGCTCACAGCACCCTCCTCCGCACGCCCCGACACTCCGAGCCACTACGGCCCCTCACCCGCCTCACACCGCCCCCCTCCGCGCACGCCCCACGCTCAGGACCACCACCGCCCCTCACCCGCCTCACACCGCCTCCGCTCCCCGCACGATCCGCATCGCCCACCACATCCCCAGCCCCTCCAGCACCCCGCCCACCACCAGGCACCCCAGCCCTGACCCCGTGTGCAGCAGGACATGGAGCGGGTCGGAGCCGAGGGCCGTGCCGAGCAGCAGGCCCAGGACCGGCAGGCCGGCGAGCATCAGAGCCGTGGAGCGGGCGCCCGCCAACTGGGCGCGCAGGTCGGCGCGTTGGTCCCGCTCGGCGCGCAACGCCGCTTCGAGCCGGTCGACCCCGGCGGCCAGCCCGGCGCCCCGGTCCACGGCGACCCGCCAGCACGCCGCGAGCCCCAGCAGCCCACCGGCCCCCGGCTGCCGTGCCGCCGCCGCGAGCGCGTCCGGCACGTCCCCGCCGAACCGCGCCGCCGCCAGCACCGCCGACTGGGCGTCACCGAGCCCGTCGCAGTCGCGCGCGGCCCGCAGCAGCGCCTCGCCCGGCTGCCGCCCGGCCCGTACCTCCCCGGCGAGCACCCCGCACAGCGCGATGACCGCGTCCCCGCGCCGCTCCCGGGCCCGCCGCTCCCGCCGGGCCAACCGCACCCGCCGCAGCAACGGCACCCCGGCCAGCCCCACGACAAGCGGCACCACCGAAGTCCCCAGCACCGCGAGCACCGCCCCGGCCGCCGCCGACCACCACTCGGCCCCCAGCCGCCCCCGCAACCGCCGTACCTCACCGCCCAGTTGCCCCCACAGCGGCGGCCCGGCCCCGACCGCGCCACCGCTCCCCGCGAGCAGCAGCCGCGCCCGTCGAGCCCCGACATGGGGCCCGCCCAGCAACCAGACGACCGCCCCGGCACAGGCCGCGGCCGCACCGGCCGACATCTCACTCACCCCGGTCATGGCATCCCTCTCCGAGCAGCCCCCGCAGCCGCTCCCACCCCTGCTCGTACGCGAAGCCCTCCGCGCCCCAGCGCAGCGCCGGCACCGTGCGCACCAGCCCCGACGGGTCCCGTTCCAGCACCCGCACCTCGGCGATCCGCCGCCGTCCGGTCCGGTCGCGCACCAGGTGCAGCACCACTGACAGCGCGGCGGCCACCTGGGAGTGCAACGCGGCCCGGTCGAGCCCGGCGGCGGTGCCGAGCGCCTCCAGGCGGGCCGGCACGTCGGCGGCGGCGTTCGCGTGGACCGTCCCGCAGCCGCCTTCGTGGCCGGTGTTCAACGCGGCCAGCAGATGGACCACTTCAGGCCCCCGCACCTCGCCCACGACCAGCCGGTCCGGCCGCATCCGCAGCGCCTGCCGCACCAGGTCCTGGAGCGTGACCAGGCCCGCGCCCTCCTGGTTGGCCGGTCTGCTCTCCAGGCGGACGACGTGCGGATGGTCAGGCCGCAGTTCCGCCGAGTCCTCGGCGAGCACGATCCGTTCCCCGGGCCCGACCAGCCCCAGCAGCGCGCTCAGCAGCGTCGTCTTGCCGCTGCCCGTCCCGCCGCTGATGAGGAACGACAGCCGTGCGTCGACCAGCGCCCGCAGCACCCGGTCCCCACCCGGCGGCACGGTGCCCGCCGCCACCAGCTCGTCGAGCGTGAACGCGCGCGGCCGCACGACCCGTAGCGACAGACAGGTGCAGTCGACGGCCACCGGTGGCAGCACCGCATGGAGCCGCGTCCCGTCGGGCAGCCGGGCGTCCGCCCACGGCCGGGCGTCGTCGAGGCGCCGCCCGGCCACCGCGGCCAGCCGCTGCGCGAGGCGTCGTACGGCCGCGGCGTCGGGGAAGGAGACCCCGGTCAGCTCCAGCCCGCCGCCCCGGTCCACCCAGACCCGGTCCGGCGCCGACACCAGGACGTCGGTGACAAACGGGTCGGCGAGCAGCGGCTCCAACGGCCCGCTGCCGACCAGCTCGGACCGCAACCGCGCGGCGGCGCCCAGGACTTCGGCGTCCCCGAGCACCCGCCCCTGTTCACGCAGCGCCTGCGCCACACGCGCGGGCGTCGGTTCGGCCCCGCTCTCGGCAAGCCACTGCCGCACCCCGTCGAGAAGTTCCGAGGCCATCACGGCACCACCCCGCCCACCGTCGGCAGACGCCGCGATCGAACCCGCCCGACCGAGCCCATCGTCGAAAAGCCCCGTCGGCCGTCCACGCGCGCGTACCCCGTCGAACCCCACGGCCGTGGTCATGCCGCCTCCACCAGTGCCCGCTCCCAGAACTCCTTGCAGAACCGCGTCAGCGGTCCCCTCCCGGCGCCGGGCGGTGTCCTGGTCTCGTGCGGTCGCAGCAGACCCGCCTCGACCGGCACCTCGCCCACCAGGGGCAGGCCGAGCAGGCGTGCCACCTCGTGGTCGTCGAGTCCGGGGGCGTACGGGCCCCGTACGGCGACCCGCAGGTCGCGTACGACCATCCCGACGGCGGAGGCCACCCGTCCGGCCGCCGCGACGGCCCGCAGTTCGGCGGGGACGACGAGGATGCCGAGGTCGAGCTGGGCGAGCGTCTCGGCCACGCCGCCGTCGATACGGCGGGGCAGGTCGACGACGACCGTGCCGCCCCGGCGGCGGGCCGCGGCCAGCACCGCCCGGACGGCCTGCGGCGGAACGGCGACGCAGTCGCCGCGGTCCCAACTGAGCACCCGCAGGGAGTGCAGCTCGGGCAGCGACTCCTCCAGGGCGCCGCCGCCGACCCTGCCGCGCGAGGCGGCGAACGCGGGCCAGCGCAGCCCCTCGGCGGTCTCCCCGCCTAGGAGTACGTCGAGTCCGCCGCCCAGCGGATCGGCGTCCACGAGCAGGGTGCGCAGTCCCTCCCGCGCGGAGGTGACGGCGAGCGCACACGCGAGCGTGGAGGCCCCGGCCCCGCCCCGGCCGCCGATGACGCCGACGGTGAGGGCGGGCCGGCCGACGCCCTCGGCGACGTCGGCGATCCGGTCGACGAGCCACTGCTCGCCGTCGGGCAGCATCAGGACGTGGTCGGCGCCGATCTCGACGGCCCGACGCCACACCCCGGAGTCGTCCTGGTCCCTGCCGACGAGCACCACCCCGCCTCTGCGTGCGGCGCCCCGCACCCGTCGTACGGCGTCGTCGCCGACCAGGACGAGCGGTGCGGCCTCCCAACGGTCCCGCGGCTCGGGCACCCCTGGGTGCACCTCGGGTGTGGCGCCGGCCGCCGCGCAGAGCCGGAGCAGGTCGTCGAGGAGCCCGGGGTCCTCGGTGATGATCAACGGCCCGCTCTGGCGCCCTCCGGCGCCGGACGGCGGATCGTGTGTGACGGCTGCGGTCACGCTTTCCATCCCCCTTCGCTGCATCCCGCGAGGGCTCAAGCGCCTCGCGATTCCCGAACGTGTGAAGAACCGGCAAGCGGCCTCCATATGAACGGCCGATAGGAACCGGCCAAACGCGCCCGACTAACCGGATCCAGCCATCGGATCGGCGTCGGCGGGCCGCGCTGGAATCACGGTGCAACGCAGCGGGAAATGAAGTGGATCTTGGTCGATATCTGTGGACAACTCGGCCGTTGTGAATATGTCCGTCACCCGAACCGGTGAGCTCCGCACCGACCCGTACCGACCTCTGTGCGACTTCCGCAGAGCAGCGCTACGACTACGTACGGTGACGGATCATGGGCATGCAAAAGAGGCGGTCGAAGCCGCCTCGGTGTGGCGGTCCAGCCGCCTGTGAAGAGGAGAAAACCCACCCGGACATGCGACGACCCCCACCGGGGGGGAGAGTGGGGGTCGTCTCCACGGCCGACTCGGGGGGGGAGGAGCCGGGCCGGGTTAGCACGGTCGCGAACGATCCGTGACTTCCATGGTGTACCCGAGAGCCCTCTCAGGCAAACCCACGCGCCCCACCTTACGCCGAATGGGCTGCGCCTATGCTCGGGGTCGTGGAAAACCACTCCCTGCCCCGCACAGCGGCCTTCTTTGACCTGGACAAGACGGTCATTGCGAAGTCGAGCACGCTCACGTTCAGCAAGTCGTTCTACCAAGGCGGGCTGATCAACCGCAGGGCCGCGGTGCGTACCGCGTACGCCCAGTTCGTCTTCCTCGTGGGCGGTATGGACCACGACCAGATGGAGCGGACCCGCGAGTACCTCTCCCAGCTCGTGCGCGGCTGGAACGTGCAGCAGGTGAGGGAGATCGTCGCCGAGACCCTGCACGACCTGATCGACCCGATCATCTACGACGAGGCCGCCTCCCTCATCGAGGAGCACCACCGGGCCGGCCGCGATGTCGTGATCGTGTCCACGTCGGGCGCGGAGGTCGTCGAGCCGATCGGCGAACTCCTCGGCGCGGACCGCGTGGTGGCCACCCGGATGGTGGTCGGCGAGGACGGCTGCTTCACCGGCGAGGTGGAGTACTACGCCTACGGCCCGACGAAGGCCGAGGCGATCAAGGAGCTGGCCGAGTCCGAGGGGTACGACCTGGAGCGCTGTTACGCCTACAGCGACTCGGCAACCGATCTGCCGATGCTCGAGTCGGTCGGCCATCCGCACGCCGTGAACCCGGACCGCGCGCTGCGTCGTGAGGCGCTCGCGCGCGGGTGGCCGATTCTCGATTTCCACCGTCCGGTCCGGCTCAAGCAGCGCTTCCCCGCGTTCTCCGTACCGCCCCGTCCGGCACTGGTCGCGGCGGCCGCCATAGGGGCCGCGGCCGCCACCGCGGGCCTGGTCTGGTACGCGAGCCGGCGCCGGGCGACGGCTCTCTGAGCCGCGTCGGCGGGCGTCACCACTGTGGCCCTGTCCGGCCCATCGGTGCCCGTTTAGCGACTGTTTGAGAGTAAAAGTAAAGAACTGCAGCCAGCACTTCCGCTTGCCCAGGTCCTGGAGTACAAAGGGGTTAACGGCCCGCGAGACCAAGGACATCCGAGAGGATCACCTTAATAACGCATTTGGCCCCACGGACCGCGCATGAACACTGGGCACCCACGCGACGTCGACCCGTCGATTACGGGCCAGCCGCACCAGGTGACGGGCAAAGTTCCCGACCTGATGGGCAACACATCGAGGACGCTTGGTACCCCGGTGAGCATGCCAGCGGCGGTACGAATTCTCGTACCGCCGCAACCCTGTTCAGGCCCCCCGCGCGGGGGCCTGTTTCATGCCTTACGCCGCCCCGCGCTGCAGCGCCTCGCACACCGCTGTCGACTCGCGCACACCGAGTTCGACCGCCTTGCCGCAGTGGGCGATCCAAGCGGCCATCCCTTCCGGAGTGCCGGAGACATAGCCCTCAAGGGCTGCCAGATAGGCCGCCCGGCCCAGTTCGGCGTGGCCGACCTCCGCCGGACAGACGGACTTGGGGTCGAGACCACTGCCGATCAGGACGATGCGCTCGGCCGCGCGCGCGACGAGGCCGTTGTGCGAGGTGAAGGGCCGCAGCGCGAGGAGTTCACCGTGCACGACGGCAGCCGTCACCAGCGCAGGGGCGGAACTGCCCGCGATGATCAGCTCGGACAGTCCCTCCAGCCGGCCGTTGACCTCCGCCGCGCTCGGCAGCGGCAGCTCGATCAGCGGCTCATCGACCGATTCGCCCTCCCGGCGCGGGCGCCCGACCTCGTCGCCGTTGCTCGCCGCGGCCACCAGGTGCAGCCGGGCCAGGACACGGAGGGGCGACTGGCGCCAGATGGACAGGAGTTGGCCCGCCTCGGCGGTCAGCCTGAGCGCGGCACCCACCACGCGCGCCTCGTCGTCCCCGCTGAAGTCGGAGCGGCGGCGCACCTCTTCGAGCGCCCAGTCGGCGCCGGACAACGCCGCGGAGCCGCGGGAGCCACGCAGCGCGGCCTCGCCGGTGACGGTATTGCTGCGGCGCCGCATGATCCGGTGCCCGTAGACCCGGTCCACGGCCTTGCGCACGGACTCCACGGAGTCGGCCACACCGGGCAACGAGCCCAGGGCCGCGAGCGGGTCGGCGGTCGCGCCTGTCGTACTCATGAGTACGACACTACGCAACCGCGGACCGGACCCCACGATGGAGTGGTCTTCTTCACGCACACCTGCCACGTACAGCTATCACACCGCTACCCTTCGTGAACATGAAAATTGCTTTCGTCGGGAAGGGCGGCAGCGGCAAGACCACCCTGTCCTCCCTGTTCATCCGGCATCTCGCCACGACCGGGCGGCCGGTGGTCGCGGTCGACGCCGACATCAACCAGCACCTGGGCGCCGCCCTCGGCCTCGACGAGGCGGAGGCCGCCGCGCTGCCCGCGATGGGCGAGCGGCTGAAGCTGATCAAGGAGTACCTGCGCGGCGACAACCCGCGCATCGCCTCCGCCGAGACGATGATCAAGACCACACCGCCCGGCGAGGGCTCCCGGCTGCTGCGGGTACGCGAGGACAACCCGGTCTACGACGCCTGCGCCCGGCCGGTGGAACTCGACGGCGACACCGTCCGTTTGATGGTCACCGGGCCCTTCACCGACGCCGACCTCGGAGTGGCCTGCTACCACTCCAAGACGGGAGCGGTGGAGCTGTGCCTGAACCACCTGGTGGACGGGCGTGACGAGTACGTCGTGGTGGACATGACGGCCGGCTCCGACTCCTTCGCCTCCGGCATGTTCACCCGCTTCGACATCACGTTCCTCGTCGCCGAGCCGACCCGGAAGGGGGTCTCCGTCTATCGCCAGTACAAGGAGTACGCCCAGGACTACGGCGTCGTGCTCAAAGTCGTCGGCAACAAGGTGCAGGGCCAGGACGACCTCGACTTCCTGCGCGCCGAGGTCGGGGACGACCTGCTCGTGACGGTCGGGCACTCGGACTGGGTGCGCGCCATGGAGAAGGGCCGGCCGCCCCGGTTCGCGCTCCTGGAGGACACCAACCGCCGCGCCCTGCGCCTGCTGCAGACGGCCGTCGACGCGACGTACGACCTGCGCGACTGGCAGCGCTACACCCACCAGATGGTGCACTTCCACCTGAAGAACGCCCAGGCCTGGGGCAACGAGCGGACCGGGGCCGACCTGGCGGCGCAGGTCGACCCCGGGTTCGTGCTCGGCGAGAGCCTGGCGGCGACCGCCTGACGGACTCCTACCGCTTGGCCGCCGGTGCCCCCGGTACGCCCTTCGGGGCCGGGGCCGGACGGCTGGAGAGGAAGGACGCCCAGCCCTGCTTGGGGGCCTCGCCGACGCCGAGCGTCCGCATCTTGGCCAGGGTCTCGGGGTCCTGGGCGTCCAGCCAGTCGGCGAGCTGCCGGAAGGAGACACAGCGCACGTCGGGCTTGTTGCAGACCCGCTCGACGGTCTCCTCGACGGCACGCATGTAGGTGCCGCCGTTCCAGGACTCGAAGTGGTTGCCGATGATCAGCGGGGCGCGGTTGCCGTCGTAGGCGCGGTGGAAGCCCTTGAGCAGGCCGTCACGCATCTGGTCGCCCCAGAACTCGTACCTGTTCGGGTCGCCCTGCGTGTTGGTGCCGGACTGGTTGACCATGAAGTTGTAGTCCATGGTCAGCTGCTCGTAGGAGTGCCCGGGGAACGGCACGAGCTGCATCGACAGGTCCCACAGCCTCTCCTTCTTCCGGGGCCAGAGCTGCTCGTTGACGCCACTGGTGTCGTAGCGGAAGCCCAGCTCGCGGGCGGCCTTCATGAAGTTCTTCTGGCCCTCCAGGCAGGGCGTGCGGGCGCCGACGAGCTCCTTGTCGTAGTCGAAGGGGAGCGGGGCGGCCTTCTTCATGCCGGTGTTGGTCTTCCAGGACTTCACGAACTGCTTCGCCTGGGCGATCTCGTCCTTCCAGTCGGCGACCGACCACTGGCCGACCCCGCCGCCGCTGCCGCAGAAGTGGCCGTTGAAGTGGGTGCCGATCTCATTGCCCTCCAGCCACGCCCCGCGCAGTTGCTTCACGGTCGCGGCGATGCCCTCCTCGTCGTTGAAGCCGATGTCGGAGCGGCCCGGGGAGTGCTGCGGCGGCCGGTACAGGTCGCGCTTCTCCTCCGGCAGCATGTACACACCGCTGAGGAAGTAGGTCATGGTCGCGTGGTTCGCCTTGGCGACCTTGCGGAAGTGGGAGAACAGCTTCTGGCCGTCCTCACCGGCGCCGTCCCAGGAGAACACCACGAACTGCGGAGGCTTCTGACCGGGCTTCATGCGCTCCGGCCGGGGCAGATGCGGCTGGGCGCCGGTGTACGCGGTGGAGCCGTCGCCGATCAGGCGGACCGGGCTCTTCGGCGGTGCCTGGGCGGGCTTCGCCTTCTGCGGGCCGGCGGCCCCTTCCTTGGAACCGTCGGTGCCGATCGCGCAACCGGCGAGCGATGCGGCACAGACCGCGGCGACCACGGCGCCGGCGGCGATCCTCTGGGTGGCGGCCATGTTCCGCCCACCTACTTCCTTCTGTCTCGGGAACTGGGGCCAACGACAGCGCCGCCAAGCTCGCACGAGACCGAGAAGGAATTAGTACGACAAGCCGATCAAATGTCCGCATCACCCTGATGGGTGACTTATTAACCCATTTGCCAGGAAAGTCTATGCCTGGCCTTTACTCTGAATTACGATCCGTTTACCGAGCGTTGATTCATCCCGCCGCTGCACGCCGTGACCCACGGCCGCGACCCGCCCCCCGTCATCCGGCGGGGGACCACCTGTTCCGCGACCGCGCTGCCCCGGAGGAGACGGGAATTATGTCCGCCTGCGTCCCCACCCGCGCCACCGACTCGAGTCGGCCGAAGCGCATCCACCGCCCCCACAGCCCCCCGCCGCCCCCGCCCCGCCGCTTCCGCATCGCGGGCGCCGACGTGTCGGCCTCGATCGCGGTCTTCCTGATCGCCCTGCCCCTGTCCCTGGGCATCGCCCTCGCCACCGGCGCGCCCCTCCAGGCCGGCCTCGTCGCCGCCGCCGTGGGAGGCATCGTCGCCGGACGGCTCGGCGGCTCCCCGCTCCAGGTGAGCGGCCCCGCCGCCGGACTCACGGTCGTCACCGCCGACCTCATCCACCGCTACGGCTGGCGCACGACCTGTGCGATCACGGTCCTCGCCGGTCTCGCCCAACTCGGCCTCGGCTGCCTGCGCGTGGCCCGCACCGCCCTCGCCGTCAGCCCCGCGATCGTGCACGGCATGCTCGCCGGCATCGGCGTCACCATCGCCGTCGCCCAGCTGCACATCGTGCTCGGCGGCACCCCGCAGAGTTCCGTCCTGGCCAACCTCCGCGCGCTGCCCGCCCAGTTGGCCGGCCTCGCGCCCGCCGCCGTGTCGGTGAGCGCGCTGACGCTGACCCTGCTGCTGCTCTGGCCGCGCATCCCCGGCCGGGTGGGCCGCCTGCTGCGCAAGGTCCCGGCCGCCCTCGTCGCCGTCACCGGCGCCAGCGCGGTCGCGGCCCTCACCGGGCTCTCCGTGCCCAAGGTGGACCTGCCCTCCTGGAGCAGCCATGCCCTGGCCGGACTCCCCGAGGGGCCGGTGCTCGGCATCGCCGCCGCCGTCCTGACGACGACCCTGGTGTGCAGCGTGCAGTCGCTGCTCGGCGCGGTCGCCGTGGACAAGATGGCGGCCGCCCGGCCCGGTCTGACCGCCCGGGTCGGACGCTCCAACCTGGACCGTGAGCTGCTCGGCCAGGGCGCCGCCAACATCGTCTCCGGCACGCTCGGCGGACTCCCGGTCGCCGGGGTCGCCGTGCGCAGTTCGGCGAATGTGCACGCGGGTGCCGTGAGCCGGAACTCCACGATGCTGCACGGCGTTCTCGTAGTGATCGCCGCACTGCTGATGGTCCCCGTCCTGGAGTTCATCCCGCTCGCCTCACTCGCCGCCCTGGTGATGGCCGTCGGCATCCAGATGGTGTCCCTGCACCACATCCGTACGGTGACCCGCCACCGCGAGGTGCTGGTGTACGCCGTCACCACCCTCGGCGTGGTGGGCCTCGGCGTCCTGGAGGGCGTGACGCTCGGCATCGCCGTGGCCGTCGCCGTCGCCCTGCACCGCCTCACCCGCACCCGCATCACGCACGAGCACGACGAACAGGAAGGAGTCCATCACGTCCATGTACGAGGCCAGTTGACGTTCCTCGCGGTGCCCCGCCTCAGCCGGGCCCTGCACCTCGTACCCCAAGGCGCCCATGTCGTCGTCGAGTTGGACGGCTCCTTCATGGATCACGCGGCGTTCGAGGCATTGCAGGACTGGCAGAACACGCATACCGCCCAGGGCGGCACCGTCGAACTCACGGGCCGCCGCGCCGGAATCACGATCGCCGAGCCCGGCGAGACGCCCGCGACCGGCGCCGGCCTCACGCCCCCGGCGGACGCCGACGCGCCACCGAACGCCGCCGGCTGCCGCTGCCGCCCCTGGACACCCTGGCGCAACCACCAGTGCGAACGCCCGCCGTCCGCACCGCCGTCCGAGACGTCCGACGCGTCCGACGCACCTGGCCAGCCCGGTACGCCCACCACGTCCGGCACATCCAGCACGTCCGGCACGATCGGTGCTCCTGGCACCCCCTCCCTCGGCGCCGCCAGCGCTGTCGGACCGAGCGGGCATGAACTGGCCCGTGGCATCAGCGCGTTCCAGCGCAACACCGCGCCCCTGGTGCGGGGTGAGCTGGCGCGGCTGGCCCGTGAGGGGCAGCGGCCCTCCCAGCTCTTCCTCACCTGCGCCGACTCACGGCTGGTCACCTCGATGATCACCTCCAGTGGTCCGGGCGACCTGTTCGTGGTGCGCAACGTCGGCAACCTCGTCCCGCTGCCCGGCGAGGAGAGCGGGGACGACTCGGTGGCGGCCGCGATCGAGTACGCGGTGGACGTGCTGAAGGTGCGGTCCATCACGGTGTGCGGGCACTCCGGGTGCGGAGCCATGCAGGCGTTGCTCAACTCCGAGCCCGGGGGCGCCCAGACGCCGCTCAAGCGGTGGCTGCGGCACGGGCTGCCGAGTCTGGAGCGCATGGCCGACGACAGCCGGACGTGGGTCAGACTCTCCGGCCGGGCGCCCGCGGACGCGGTGGAGCAGCTCTGTCTGACCAACGTGGTCCAGCAGTTGGAGCATCTGCGGGCGCACGAGTCGGTGGCCCGGGCGCTGCACAGAGAGGAGTTGGAGCTGCACGGGATGTACTTCCACGTGGGTGAGGCCCAGGCGTATCTGCTCACCGAGGCCTCGGACTCGGGGGTGTTCGACCACGTGACGGATCACGTGGTCGACACGGAGGGGCTGCGCAGCCCCGCGTGACCCTCGCAGTCACCCCACCCGCACGCCCCGCCCGGCGAAGACCGGACGTCTCCGCCGGGCGGGGCTACGGAGCGGGACTACAGAACGGGACTACGGAGCGGGACTACGGAGCGGGACTACGGAGCGGGGATCGGATGGCACGGGGCGACTTCACCGCGGTAGAAGCCGAAGCCGCTGACCGTCATGAAGCTCCCGTCGGGCTGGCGCTGCCCCGCCCTCACGACGGCAAGGGAGTCCCCGCGCCGCAGGTCGAACACCTGGCTGGGGCCCCCGTCCGCCTCGGGGCGGCCCCGGACCCACTCCCCCCGGCCCTCGGCGCACTCGTAACCGTTCGGCAGCTTGTCCACGACGACGTGGATGCCGTTCGCCTCCAGCCGGTCGACGAATTCGTCCGGCAGGGTGCCGCCGAGGCCGATGTCGTTCAGGGTGACCGTCAGGCTCCCGTCCGAGTGGGACACCACCGCGTAGGCCGGGCTCTCGGCGGGGGAGCCCGGCATCAGTACCGCGGCGGCCGCGACGGCGGCGCAGGCCAGGGCGACGAGGCCGAGCCTCGGCGCCGTAAGAGCCGTAAGAGCCGTACGGCCTCGGAAGCGGCGGCGCTCCGCGGGCGTCGGTGCCGCCTCGGCCGTAGCGTCGGCCGCGCGCAGGTCGATCTCGCGGCGCAGTTCCGCCAGCAGCCGGTCCTCGAATGTCGTCCTGGTGGTCATGCCTCTCCCCCGGTTCCTCCGGTGACGTACGACAGGGTGGTGGCGCGCGGGCCGTCGGCGGGCTCGTCCGCCGCCCGGCGCAGCGACTTGCGGGCCCGGTGCAGCCGCACGCGGGCCGTGACCTGGGTGATGCCCAGGGCGGCGGCGGTCTCGGGGACCGTCAGCTGGTCGACCACGATCAGCTCCAGAACGGCTCGCTCCCCCGCGGGGAGCCGTTCCAGCGCGGCGAGGGCGCGGCGGCCCGGGGACTCCGCGTCGAGCTTGTCCTCAAGGCGCGCGATGTCGTCCGGCTCCAGCAGCCGCCGCCCGGAGATGCGCCGGTCGCGGGCCGTCTCGCGGGCCACGCGGCGGTGCTCCCCCGCGACGACGTTGCGGGCGATCCCGTAGAGCCAGGCCGTCTCGCTGCCCCGGCCCGGGCGGTAGGTGTGGGCGGAGTCCAGGACCGCGAGGAAGATCTCGGCGGTCAGGTCGGCGACCGTGTGCGGGTCGGCGACACGCCGGGCCACGAAAGACGTCATCGCGTCCACATGGCGCCGGTAGAACTCCTCGAAGAGCTCTGGGTCGCGGACCGCCGCCTGCGGCCCGCCCCGTATCCCTTCCACACGTACCTCCTTCATGTCGGTGGCGCTTCATCAGGCGCTTCATCAGGCGCTTCATCAGTACTTGGGCCGGAGTGTGAAAGGCGTTACAGGGGCTGAACTCTGCCTGGTCGGCGTCCGTGGGTACGGATGACGTCGGCCGCCGCTGGAGACGTACGAAAAGGTCCCCCACAGACCGTCCCGCACAGGTCTAAACCAATTTTCCGTCGACCCTTGTCAGCAGGGGCTTCGGTCTGATGAGCTGTGGCCTGGGACACAACGGACACCCTGGGAAAGGGAGATGTCGTGAGCAACGAATCCTTGGCCAACCTGCTCAAGGAAGAGCGCAGGTTCGCGCCGCCCGCGGACCTGGCAGCGAACGCCAACGTCACCGCGGAGGCGTACGAACAGGCCAAGGCTGACAGGCTGGGCTTCTGGGCCGCGCAGGCCCGTCGGCTGACCTGGGCCAAGGAGCCGACCGAGACGCTGGACTGGTCGAACCCGCCGTTCGCCAAGTGGTTCAAGGACGGCGAGCTCAACGTCGCCTACAACTGCGTCGACCGGCATGTCGAAGCGGGCCACGGCGACCGGGTCGCCATCCACTTCGAGGGGGAGCCCGGCGACAGCCGCGCCCTCACCTACGCCGAGCTCAAGGACGAGGTCTCCAAGGCCGCGAACGCCCTGCTGGAGCTGGGAGTTCAGAAGGGCGACCGGGTCGCCGTCTACATGCCGATGATCCCGGAGACGGCGATCGCGATGCTGGCCTGCGCCCGCATCGGCGCCGCGCACTCCGTCGTCTTCGGCGGGTTCAGCGCGGACGCGCTCGCGACCCGTATCCAGGACGCGGACGCCAAGGTCGTCATCACCTCCGACGGCGGCTACCGGCGCGGCAAGCCGTCCGCGCTCAAGCCGGCCGTGGACGAGGCGATCGCCAAGGTCGACAACGTCGAGCACGTGCTGGTCGTACGCCGTACCGGGCAGGACGTCGCCTGGGACGACAGCCACGACGTGTGGTGGCACGAGATCGTCGACCGGCAGTCCGCCGAGCACACCCCCGAGGCCTTCGAGGCCGAGCAGCCGCTCTTCATCCTCTACACGTCGGGTACGACGGGTAAGCCGAAGGGCATCCTGCACACCTCGGGCGGTTACCTCACCCAGGCCGCGTACACCCACCACGCCGTCTTCGACCTCAAGCCGGAGACGGACGTGTACTGGTGCACGGCCGACGTCGGCTGGGTCACCGGGCACTCGTACATCGTCTACGGGCCGCTCGCGAACGGCGCCACCCAGGTCATGTACGAGGGCACGCCGGACACCCCGCACCAGGGCCGCTTCTGGGAGATCGTGCAGAAGTACGGGGTCACGATCCTGTACACGGCGCCGACCGCCATCCGTACGTTCATGAAGTGGGGCGACGACATCCCCGCGAAGTTCGATCTCAGCAGCCTGCGGGTGCTGGGGTCGGTGGGCGAGCCGATCAACCCCGAGGCCTGGATCTGGTACCGCAAGCACATCGGCGCCGACCGGACGCCGATCGTGGACACCTGGTGGCAGACCGAGACCGGCGCGATGATGATCTCGCCGCTGCCCGGCGTCACCGAGACCAAGCCCGGCTCGGCCCAGACCCCGCTGCCCGGCATCTCCGCGACCGTCGTCGACGACGAGGCCAACGAGGTGCCGAACGGCGGTGGCGGCTACCTGGTCCTGACCGAGCCGTGGCCGTCGATGCTGCGCACCATCTGGGGCGACGACCAGCGCTTCCTCGACACGTACTGGTCGCGCTTCGAGGGCAAGTACTTCGCCGGTGACGGCGCGAAGAAGGACGACGACGGCGATGTCTGGCTGCTCGGCCGGGTGGACGACGTGATGCTCGTGTCCGGGCACAACATCTCCACCACCGAGGTCGAGTCCGCGCTCGTCTCCCACCCGTCCGTCGCCGAGGCGGCCGTCGTCGGTGCCGCCGACGAGACCACCGGGCAGGCCATCGTCGCCTTCGTGATCCTGCGCGGCACGGCGAACGCCGAGGACGAGAACCTCATCGCCGACCTGCGCAACCACGTCGGCGCCACCCTCGGCCCGATCGCCAAGCCCAAGCGCGTCCTGCCGGTGGCCGAGCTGCCGAAGACCCGCTCCGGCAAGATCATGCGCCGCCTGCTGCGGGACGTCGCCGAGAACCGCCAGCTCGGTGACGTGACGACCCTGACCGACTCCACGGTCATGGACCTCATCCAGGCGAAGCTCCCGGCCGCGCCCAGCGAGGACTAGGAACCTAAAGAAAAGGGGCGTCCGGCGTCAGAACGCGCCGGGCGCCCCTTTTAGGTAAACTAAACAAAACTAGCGTGACCCCACAGGTGTGCCGGGAAGTCTGGTCGGCGAGCAGCTCAGCCCTACCCACCGACCGGAGGTCCCCCTGATGGCCGCGCCCCGCTCCACCACCCCCCGCAAGGTCTTCGGACGGCTCTCGCTGCCCGAACGCACCTTCGTGGCGGACGCGCTGCGCACCGAGACCGTCGGCGGTGTGCTGCTCCTCGCCGCCGCGATCGCCGCGCTGATCTGGGCGAACGTACCCGCACTGCACGACAGCTACGAGTCCGTCAGCCACTTCCACTTCGGCCCCGAAGCCCTCGGCCTGAATCTCTCCGTCGCCCACTGGGCCGCCGACGGACTCCTCGCGCTCTTCTTCTTCGTCGCCGGCATCGAACTCAAGCGCGAGCTGGTCGCCGGTGACCTCAGGGACCCCAAGGCGGCCGCGCTGCCGGTCGTCGCGGCCCTGTGCGGGATGGCCGTACCGGCGCTCGTCTACACGCTCACCAACCTCAGCGGCGGCGGGTCGCTCGACGGCTGGGCGGTCCCGACCGCCACCGACATCGCCTTCGCGCTCGCCGTGCTCGCCGTCATCGGAACGTCCCTGCCCAGCGCCCTGCGCGCCTTCCTGCTCACCCTCGCCGTCGTCGACGACCTCTTCGCGATCCTGATCATCGCGGTCTTCTTCACCGACCGGATCGACTTCGCCGCCCTCGGCGGCGCGGTGATCGGCCTGGTCGTCTTCTGGCTGCTGCTGCGCAAGGGGGTGCGCGGCTGGTACGTGTACGTCCCGCTCGCCCTGGTGATCTGGGGGCTGATGTACAACAGCGGCGTCCACGCCACCATCGCCGGCGTCGCCATGGGGCTGATGCTGCGCTGCACCACGCGCGAGGGCGAGCAGCACTCCCCCGGCGAGCACGTCGAACACCTCGTACGCCCTCTGTCGGCGGGCCTGGCCGTGCCGCTGTTCGCGCTGTTCAGCGCCGGGGTCTCGGTCTCCGGCGGCGCCCTGGGCGACGTGTTCACCAAGCCGGAGACGCTCGGCGTCGTCCTCGGGCTCGTCGTCGGCAAGGCGATCGGCATCTTCGGCGGGACCTGGCTGACGGCACGGTTCACCCGGGCCTCGCTCAGCGACGACCTGGAGTGGGCGGACGTCTTCGCCGTCGCGACCCTCGCCGGCATCGGCTTCACCGTGTCGCTGCTCATCGGCGAGCTGGCCTTCGACGGGGACGCGGCCCTCACCGACGAGGTCAAGGCGGCCGTCCTGGCGGGCTCGGTCATCGCGGCGAGTCTCGCGACCGTGCTGCTGAAGGTGCGCAACGCCAAGTACCGGCGGATGGTCGAGGCCGAGGAGCGCGACGACGACCTCGACGGCATCCCGGACATCTACGAGGAGGACGACCCCGCGTACCACCTGCGGATGGCCGCGATCCACGAGAGCAAGGCCGCCGAGCACCGCCGGATCGCCGAACTGAAGGCCGCGCAACGCGCCGGGCTTGCCGAAGTGACGGGCGGGGCAGGCGAGGAGGACGACCGTCGGGCATGATCTGACGGGACGGTACAAAAGGACACGCCCCATAGAGTCCCAGTGAATATAGGGAGACCGCGATGAGCGCACCCGACGGCAGCCCGGTCGGCGCCGAACGCAGCATCGGCCAGTTGTTCGCCTCGGCGACGACCGAGATGTCCGCGCTGGTGCACGACGAGATCGCACTGGCCAAGGCGCAGCTCAAGCGGGACGTGAAGCGCGGCGCGACGAGCGGCGGCGCGTTCACGGTGGCCGGCGCGGTGCTGGTCTTCTCGCTGCCGATGCTGAACTTCGCGCTGGCGTACGGCATCCGGACCTGGAGCGACTGGAACCTCGCGGTCTGCTTCCTGCTGTCCTTCGCCGCCAACGTGCTCATCGCGGGCGTCCTCGCGCTGATCGGCGTGGTCTTCGCGAAGAAGGCCAAGCAGAGCGGTGGCGCGCAGAAGACCGCGGCATCGATGAAGGAGTCGGCGAGCATCCTGCAGAACGCCAAGCCGCACCCGCGGCCCGAGCTGCCGCAGGACCGTGTCCCGGAGGCCATCGAGGCTGTGGCACGCTCGTCGTCATGAGCGAGCCCGCCACCCCTTCGGCCGAATCCGTCGTACGGCCCGACGTCCTCGGTGACAGACCGCTGACCCACCGGGACGTCGCCGCCAACGGCGCGCGGTTCCACATCGCCGAGATGGGCGACGGGCCGCTGGTGCTGCTGCTGCACGGCTTCCCGCAGTTCTGGTGGGCGTGGCGGCATCAGCTGCCCGCGCTCGCGGACGCCGGGTTCCGGGCCGTCGCCATGGACCTGCGGGGTGTCGGCGGCAGCGACCGCACCCCGCGCGGCTACGACCCGGCGAACCTCGCCCTCGACATCACCGGCGTGATCCGCTCGCTCGGCGAGCCGGACGCCGCGCTGGTCGGCCATGACCTGGGCGGATATCTGGCGTGGACGGCGGCGGCGATGCGGCCCAAGCTGGTGCGGCGGCTCGCGGTGTCCTCGATGCCGCATCCGCGGCGCTGGCGCTCGGCGATGCTCTCGGACGTCAAGCAGACGCGCGCCGGGTCCTACATCTGGGGGTTCCAGCGCCCCTGGATCCCGGAGCGGCAGCTGACCGCGGACGACGGCGCGCTGGTCGCCGAGCTGATCCGGGACTGGTCCGGGCCGAGCCTGCCGGACGACGACGCCGTGGAGACGTACCGCCGCGCGATGTGCATCCCGTCGACCGCGCACTGCTCGATCGAGCCGTACCGCTGGATGGTGCGCTCGATGGCCCGCCCGGACGGCATCCAGTTCAACCGGCGCATGAAGCGGCCGGTCCGCGTGCCGACGCTGCATCTGCACGGCTCGCTCGATCCGGTGCTGCGGACCCGGAGCGCGGCCGGTTCCGGGGAGTACGTCGAAGCGCCGTACCGCTGGCGGCTGTTCGACGGTCTCGGGCACTTCCCTCATGAGGAGGATCCGGTCGCTTTCTCCACGGAACTGATCAATTGGCTGAAAGACCCCGAACCCGATCGGTGACCGTCCGATCGCGCCCGGTATCCGGACCTGAACATCTGTCCTACGAACAGCCACTTGCCCGGCGCATAGGCCAATTGGGGGCCGTGGGGGCGGTTATCGACCTTGGGGCAGGGGCACACGTCGGGGTATGGGCTGGACGCACGACTACAGTGACGCAGCACGCTCCCGCCGCTCGGGCCACGGTCTGAGCCCCCACCAGCGAGGAGGTGCCCCGCAGGAGCAGGGAACGGACCTCCGGGTGGGCATCCCGCGCATCCTGCGCCGCCGGGCCCGCTGGGTCTCGGTAAGGCTGCGTCACCCCCGAGGCTGACGCACCCTCAAGCCCTCCCCGCGACTCACAGCGCGCAGCTGTCGCTGTCCACCTGTTGGTTCGCGGTGCGCCCCTTGTCGATGTCCTCCCGGATCTCGTCCGCGGTCAGCGCGTACCCGGTGTCGGCGTTGTCGAGGGACTTCGCGAACACGACCCCGTACACCTCGCCTTCGGGCGTGAGCAGCGGGCCGCCGGAGTTGCCCTGGCGGACGGTCGCGTAGAGGGAGTACACATCACGGTGCACGGTGCCGCGGTGGTAGATGTCCGGACCGTTGGCCGGGATGCGGCCGCGCACGCGCGCCGCACGGACGTCGTACGAGCCGTTCTCCGGGAACCCCGCGATGATCGCGTCGTCGCCGCTCACGGCGTCCGTGGCCGTGAACTTCAGGGCGGGCGCCTTCAGTTCGGGTACGTCGAGGACGGCGATGTCGCGCTTCCAGTCGTACAGGACGACCGTGGCGTCGTACTTCGGGCCCTCGCCGCCGATCTGGACGGTGGGCTCGTCGACGCCGCCCACCACATGCGCGTTGGTCATGACGCGGCGCTCGCCGAAGACGAAGCCGCTGCCTTCGAGGACCTTGCCGCAGCTCTGGGCGGTGCCCATGACCTTGACGATGGACTGCTTGGCCTTGGCGGCGACCGGGCTGCCCACGAGCGCGGGGTCCGGCGGCTGGACCTCCTTGATCGGCTCGTCGGAGAACGGGCTGAAGACCTGCGGGAAGCCGTTCTGCGCGAGGACCGAGGTGAAGTCCTTGAACCAGGTGTCGGCCGCGTCCGGCAGCGCCTCGGAGACACCGAGGAGCACCTTGGAGCCGCGGACCTCCTTGCCGAGGGTCGGCAGGGTGGTCTGGGCGAGGGCGGAGCCGATGAGCCAGGCCACGAGGAGCATCGCGACCACGTTGACCAGCGCGCCGCCGGTGGCGTCCAGGGCGCGGGCCGGGGACCACGTGATGTAGCGGCGGAGCTTGTTGCCGAGGTGGGTGGTCAGGGCCTGGCCGACGGAGGCGCAGACGATGACGACGACCACGGCGACGACGGCCGCGGTGGTGCTGACCTCCGACTTGTCGGTCAGGGCGTCCCAGATGACGGGGAGCACATAGACGGCGACGAGACCGCCGCCCAGGAAACCGATCACCGACAGGATGCCGACGACGAAGCCCTGGCGATAGCCGACGATCGCGAACCACACGGCGGCGACCAGCAACAGGATGTCCAGCACGTTCACCGGTTCAGGCCTCGCCTCATCACATGACACAGCACGGCAGACACCCTGTCATGACCGCCAGTCGAGCGGGACCTGCCTGTCCCGGTCCCAGGGGCGCTCCCAGCCGGAGTAGTGCAGCAGACGGTCGATGATTCCGGCCGTGAATCCCCAGACCAGGGCCGATTCGACCAGGAATGCCGGGCCTCGGTGGCCGCTGGGGTGGACGGCGGTGGCCCGGTTGTCCGGGTCCGTGAGATCCGCCACGGGGACGGTGAAGACGCGGGCCGTCTCGTTGGGGTCGACGACCCCCACCGGCGTCGGCTCGCGCCACCAGCCCAGCACGGGCGTGACGACGAAGCCGCTGACCGGGATGTACAGCTTGGGCAGCACGCCGAAGAGCTGGACGCCGGACGGATCGAGGCCCGTCTCCTCCTCGGCCTCGCGCAGCGCGGCCCGCAGCGGCCCGTCACCCTGCGGATCGCCGTCCTCCGCATCGAGGGCGCCGCCCGGGAAGGACGGCTGCCCGGCGTGGGAGCGCAGCGAGCTGGCCCGCTCCATGAGCAGCAGCTCGGGCCCGCGCTCGCCGTCCCCGAACAGGATCAGTACGGCGGACTGCCGCCCCGCGCCGTTCGCCGGCGGCAGGAAGCGGCTCAGCTGCACCGGCTCGACCGTCTCCACGGCGCGCACCACCGGGTCCAGCCAGCCGGGCAGGCCTTCCTTGCTCAGCGCCACGCTCCCCTGCGCGTTGCTCGCGTGCGTCATCGCCACCCCCGTTCCACCCGCTTCAACGCCCGGGTATCCACAGATCGTTCCGTCATCCGGCCCCCAGCGGCGGGGCCGCCTTGCCGCCCGCGTCCAGATAGGACTGGGGCGGGTTGAGGCGCTGGCCCGGGAAGCCGCCCTTCTCGTACTTGAGGAGCTTGCGCGCCTTCTCGGGGTCCGTCTCGCCCTCGCCGTACGCCGGACAGAGCGGGGCGATGGGGCAGGCGCCGCAGGCGGGCTTGCGGGCGTGGCAGATGCGGCGGCCGTGCCAGATGACGTGGTGGGAGAGGTCGGTCCAGTCGCTCTTCGGGAACAGCGCGCCGACCGCGGCCTCGATCTTGTCGGGGTCGGTCTCGTCCGTCCACTGCCAGCGCCGCACCAGCCGCTGGAAGTGCGTGTCCACGGTGATGCCGGGGCGCCCGAAGGCGTTGCCGAGGACCACGAACGCGGTCTTACGGCCGACGCCGGGCAGCTTGACGAGGTCCTCCAGCTTGCCGGGCACCTCGCCGCCGAACTGCTCCACCAGCGCCTTCGACAGCCCTATGACCGACTTGGTCTTGGCCCGGAAGAACCCGGTCGGGCGGAGGATCTCCTCGACCTCCTCGGGGTTGGCGGCGGCCAGGTCCTCGGGGGTGGGGTACTTGGCGAAGAGCGCGGGGGTCGTCTGATTGACCCTCAGGTCGGTGGTCTGGGCCGACAGGACCGTGGCGACGACGAGCTGGAAGGGGTTGGTGAAGTCCAACTCCGGGTGGGCGTACGGATAGACCTCGGCCAGTTCGCGGTTGATACGGCGGGCGCGGCGCACCAGGGCGGTGGCGGACTCGGCTCCGGCGGGCTTGACGGCCACCTTCCTCACCGGAGCGGCCTTCTTCGCCGGGGCGGCCTTCTTCACGGCGACCTTCTTCACGGCGACCTTCTTGGCGGCAGCCTTCTGCACAGCCTCCGGGGCCTTCTTCACCGCAGCCTTCCTTGTCGCTTTTACGGCTTTCGTCGCTTCGCTCTTTCCGCCACCGGAGTTCTGTTCGCCCACAGCGGAATCCCGACGTGCAACCACCCGTCCAGCCCCCTTGGCCTGTGTTCTCACCGGCGATTTGGACACCCGGCCAGCCTAAAGCCCGGCACCGACAATCGCCCCGGACCCAGGAGATCGGCCCCCGATTGGACCCCTGCCGCTTACCTCAGGACAGGTGTGCGGCATCCTTGTGACAGATCACACTGTTTGGACCGTCCGGCAAAATGGGGAGCACGGTCCCCTGGTACCAAGGGGGAGAAAGATCCCCTGAGCAGGTCGACAAGGAGAGAACTCGTGGACGACGTCCTCCGGCGCAACCCGCTCTTCGCGGCACTCGACGACGAGCAGGCCGCTGAGCTGCGCGCCTCCATGAGTGAGGTGACTCTCGCTCGCGGCGACTCCCTCTTCCACGAGGGCGACCCCGGCGACCGGCTCTACGTCGTCACCGAGGGCAAGGTCAAGCTCCACCGCACCTCCCCCGACGGCCGCGAGAACATGCTCGCCGTCGTCGGCCCCGGTGAGCTGATCGGCGAGCTGTCGCTGTTCGACCCGGGCCCGCGCACGGCGACCGCCACCGCGCTGACCGAGGTCAAGCTGCTCGGCCTCGGCCACGGCGACCTCCAGCCCTGGCTGAACGTCCGCCCGGAGGTCGCCGGCGCCCTGCTGCGCGCCGTGGCCCGCCGGCTGCGCAAGACCAACGACCAGATGTCCGACCTGGTCTTCTCGGACGTCCCCGGCCGGGTCGCCCGCGCGCTCCTGGACCTGTCCCGCCGCTTCGGCGTGCAGTCCGAGGAGGGCATCCACGTCGTGCACGACCTCACGCAGGAGGAGCTGGCCCAGCTGGTCGGCGCGTCCCGCGAGACGGTCAACAAGGCCCTCGCCGACTTCGCCCAGCGCGGCTGGCTCCGTCTGGAGGCGCGTGCGGTGATCCTGCTGGACGTGGAGCGGCTCGCCAAGCGGTCCCGCTGACGCCCGGTCCTGGCCGTGCTTCTGGGGGCTCCGCCCCCAGACCGCGGGGCTCTGCCCCCAGACCCCCATTCGGCGTGAACGGCCTCGTCCTCAAACGCCGGACGGACTGCTGTAGTTGTCCCATGTCTGAAAATGTGCCCTCCAAAGGTCTCGACCCGCAGGGCTACATCGCGCGCGAAGGCTCCCTCGCGCGCGTGCCGCACGCCTTCCGTCCCGTCGTCGCCATGGCACGGGACCGGCTGCTGGACGTCTTCGGGTCCCGGCTGCACAGCGCCTACCTCTACGGCTCGATCCCGCGCGGCACCGCGCGCGTGGGCCGCAGCGACCTCGATCTGCTGGTCGCCCTGCGCGAGGAGCCCACGGAGGCCGACCGGGACGCCGTACGGGCCCTCGGCGACGCGCTCGACAAGGAGTTCCCGGAGATCGACGGCGTCGGGACCCTGCTCTACGGCCGGGCGCGGCTCCTGAGCGAGCTGGAGACCTACGACCTCGGCTGGTTCGTGGCCTGTCTGTGCACCCCGCTGCTCGGTGACGACCTGGCCGAATACCTGCCGCGCTACCGCCCCGACTCGCTCCTGGCCCGCGAGACCAACGGCGACCTCGCCCTGCTGCTCCCCCGCTGGCGCGCCCGCATCGAGGCCGCGGACGACTCCGAGGAGGCCCTGCGCCCCCTCGTCCGCTTCATGTCCCGCCACCTCGTCCGCACCGGCTTCACCCTCGTCATGCCCCGCTGGAACGGCTGGACGAGCGACCTGGGCGAGATGGCGGCGGCGTGCGGCACGTACTACCCCGAGCGCGCCGAGCAACTACGGGAGGCGGCCGTACGCGGCCACGAGCCGACCGGGGACCGCGCGGTCCTGATGTCGTACGTCGATGATCTGGGCCCCTGGCTCGCGGACGAGTACGCGCGCGTGCACGGCGTGAAGGCATCCCGCCCGGACTAGGGCCGGCCCTAGAGGAGCTCGATGAGCCCGTGCTCCTCCAGGTAGTCCATCTGCGCCCGAACCGACAGCTCCGCCGCCGGCCACAGGGAGCGGTCCACGTCGGCGTAGACATGGGCGACGACCTGGGACGGGGTCCGGAAGCCGTCCTCCACCGCCGTCTCCACCTGGGCGAGCCGGTGGGCGCGGTGGGCGAGGTAGAACTCGACGGCGCCCTGGGCGTCCTCCAGGACCGGGCCGTGGCCCGGCAGGACCGTGTGGACGCCGTCGTCGACCGTGAGGGACCGCAGGCGGCGCAGGGAGTCCAGATAGTCGCCCAGGCGGCCGTCGGGGTGCGCCACGACCGTCGTCCCGCGGCCCAGGATGGTGTCGCCGGTCAGGACCGCCTGATCGGCCGGGAGATGGAAGCACAGGGAGTCGGAGGTGTGGCCGGGGGTCGGTACGACCCTCAGCTCCAGGCCGCCGAGCGTGATCACGTCCCCGGCCGCCAGCCCCTCGTCGCCCAGCCGCAGCGCCGGGTCCAGGGCACGCACGCGCGTGCCGGTCAGCTCGGCGAACCGGGCGGCGCCCTCGGCGTGGTCCGGGTGACCGTGGGTCAGCAGGGTGAGCGCGACGCGCTTGCCGGCCTTCTCGGCGGTGTCGACGACATGGCGCAGGTGGCCCTCGTCGAGCGGTCCGGGGTCGACCACGACGGCGAGTTCGGAGTCGGGCTCGGCGAGGATCCAGGTGTTCGTGCCGTCCAGGGTCATCGCGGACGCGTTGGGCGCCAGCACGTTCACGGCTCGCGGGGTGGCGGGGCCGGAGAGGACCCCGCCCCGGGGCTGGCCGGGAAGGGCTGCTGCGTCGGTCATGCCGTGGCTCCCCCGGTCGGGATGTGCTTGGTGAACTCCTCGTGCCCCGGCCAGGACAGGACAATCTCCTCGCCGTCCAGCCTGGCCCGCGCCAGGACCGGGGTCAGGTCGCGGTCGGGCGCCGCCGCGAGCGCCTCGGCGGCCGTCGCGTACCCGGTCAGCTGGCGCAGCGTCGCGATCGTGGGCGGCATCATCAGCAGCTCGCCCTTGTCGTACGCCGAGGCCGCGTCCGCCGGTGCGATCCACACCGTGCGGTCCGCCTCCGTGGAGGCGTTGCGGGTGCGCTGGCCGGCGGGCAGGGCGGCGACGAAGAACCAGGTGTCGTAGCGGCGGGACTCGAACTCGGGGGTGATCCAGCGCGTCCACGCGCCGAGCAGGTCCGAGCGCAGGACCAGGCCGCGGCGCTCCAGGAACTCGGCGAAGGACAGGTCCCGGGCGACCAGGGCCTCTCGGTCGGCCTCCCAGTCCGCGCCGGTGGTGTCCCCGACCACCGAGTCGGGGGTCTCGCCGGCGAGTAGGACGCCGGCCTCCTCGTAGGTCTCGCGGACGGCCGCGCAGACGATCGCCTGGGCCTCGGTCTCCGTGACGGCCAGCCTGCGTGACCACCACGCGCGCGTGGGGCCCGCCCAGCGGATCTGGTGGTCGTCGTCGCGTGGGTCGACGCCGCCGCCCGGATACGCGTACGCGCCTCCGGCGAAGGCCATGGAGGCGCGTCTGCGCAGCATGTGCACGGCGGGACCGGCGGCGGTGTCCTTCAGGAGCATGACCGTGGCCGCGCGCTTGGGGACGACCGGGGTGAGGGTGCCCTCCGCGAGCGCACGGATGCGTTCCGGCCAGTCCTGCGGAAACCACTGCCCATTCGCCATGGGCGGAGGCTATCCCGTGGTGCGCGAATGTTCGAGAGGGGCCCGGAAGTGCGGCGATGCCGCCGTACGGGCCCGTAGGCGGCGCTCTACGCGTTCGTGAGCTCCACCTGGACCTCGACCTCCACCGGCGCGTCCAGCGGCAGCACGGCCACGCCCACGGCGCTGCGCGCGTGCACGCCCTTGTCGCCGAGGACCTCGCCGAGCAGCTCGCTGGCGCCGTTGATCACGCCGGGCTGGCCGGTGAAGTCCGCGGCCGAGGCCACGAACCCGACGACCTTCACCACGCGCGCGACCCGGTCCAGGTCACCGGCGACGGACTTGACGGCCGCCAGCGCGTTCAGGGCGCAGATGCGGGCCAGGTCCTTGGCCTCCTCCGCGGTGACCTCGGCGCCCACCTTGCCGGTGACCGGGAGCTTGCCCTCGACCATCGGCAGCTGGCCGGAGGTGTACACGTACACCCCGGACTGCACGGCCGGCTGGTACGCGGCGAGCGGCGGCACCACCTCGGGCAGCGTCAGTCCGAGCTCGGCCAGCCGAGCCTCGACGGCGCTCACGCCTTCTCCCGCTTGAGGTAGGCCACCAGCTGCTCGGGGTTGTTCGGCCCGGGCACGACCTGGACGAGCTCCCAGCCGTCCTCGCCCCAGGTGTCCAGAATCTGCTTCGTCGCGTGCACGAGCAGCGGCACAGTCGCGTATTCCCACTTGGTCATGTGGCCGACTCTAGCCGCCCGCTGCTTTGACGCTTATCCACAGCCTGCTGCTTGACGCGCACGCCGAGTGGTTACGCTCGAAGACGTGAGCAGGCTCCAGGTCGTCAGCGGCAAGGGCGGAACCGGTAAGACCACGGTGGCCGCAGCCCTCGCGCTGGCCCTGGCCGAGGAGGGGAAGCGCACGCTTCTCGTCGAGGTCGAGGGCCGGCAGGGCATCGCACAGCTCTTCGAGACGGAGGCATTGCCCTATGAGGAACGGAAGATCGCGGTAGCTCCCGGCGGCGGGGAGGTGTACGCACTCGCCATCGACCCCGAACTGGCCCTTCTGGACTACCTCCAGATGTTCTACAAACTCGGCGGCGCGGGCCGCGCCCTGAAGAAGCTCGGCGCCATCGACTTCGCCACCACCATCGCGCCCGGCCTCAGGGACGTGCTCCTGACCGGCAAGGCGTGCGAGGCGGTGCGCCGCAAGGAGAAGTCCGGGCGGTTCGTCTACGACTACGTGGTGATGGACGCGCCGCCCACCGGGCGCATCACCCGCTTCCTCAACGTGAACGACGAGGTGGCGGGGCTCGCCAAGATAGGGCCCATACACAATCAGGCGCAGGCCGTGATGCGGGTGCTGAAGTCGCCGGAGACGGCCGTGCACCTGGTGACGCTCCTGGAGGAGATGCCCGTCCAGGAGACCGCGGACGGCATCGCGGAGCTGCGGGCGGCGAAGCTGCCGGTGGGCCGGGTCATCGTGAACATGGTGCGCCCGGAGGTGTTGGACGCGGCCGAGCTGGAACTCGTACGCGGCACGCCTCGTTCTTCCTTCGCGCAGTCGCTGTCCGCCGCGGGACTCGGCGGTGCGCGGCGCGGCGGGCACGCCGAGCGGCTGGTGGACCCGCTCCTGGCCCAGGCCGAGGAGTACGCCGAGCGGTACGCGCTGGAGCACGAGCAGCGCGCGGTGCTCGGCGAGCTGGGCCTGCCGCTGCATGAACTGCCGCTGCTCGCCGAGGGCATGGACCTGGCGGGCTTGTACCAACTGGCCAAGGAACTGCGGAAGCAGGGGATGTCATGAGCCCGGAAGCCGAGCGGCAGCACCGCCTCTCCCCCGCGCGCGTGCTCGATCTCGACCCCCTGCTCGACGACCCGGCGACCCGCATCGTGGTGTGCTGCGGCTCGGGCGGGGTCGGCAAGACCACGACCGCGGCGGCGCTCGGGCTGCGGGCCGCCGAGCGGGGCCGCAAGGTGGTCGTGCTGACCATCGACCCGGCCCGCCGGCTCGCCCAGTCCATGGGCATCGACTCCCTCGACAACACCCCGCGCCGGGTGAAGGGCGTCGAGGGCGCAGGCGAGCTGCACGCGATGATGCTCGACATGAAGCGCACCTTCGACGAGATCGTCGAGGCGCACGCGGACCCCGCGCGGGCCTCCGCGATCCTGGGCAACCCCTTCTACCAGTCGCTCTCGGCGGGCTTCGCGGGTACGCAGGAGTACATGGCGATGGAGAAGCTGGGGCAGCTTCGCGCGCGGGACGAGTGGGACCTGATCGTCGTCGACACCCCGCCGTCCCGGTCCGCGCTGGACTTCCTGGACGCTCCCAAGCGGCTGGGGTCCTTCCTCGACGGCCGGCTGATCCGGCTGCTCACCGCCCCGGCCAAGCTGGGCGGTCGCGCGGGGATGAAGTTCCTCAACGTCGGGATGTCGATGATGACCGGCACCCTCGGCAAGCTGCTGGGGGGCCAGCTGCTCAAGGACGTCCAGACGTTCGTCTCCGCGATGGACACCACCTTCGGCGGCTTCCGTACACGCGCGGACGCCACGTACAAGCTGCTCCAGGCGCCCGGCACCGCCTTCCTGGTGGTCGCCGCGCCCGAGCGGGACGCGCTGCGCGAGGCCGCCTACTTCGTGGAGCGGCTCGCGGCCGAGGACATGCCGCTCGCGGGGCTGGTGCTCAACCGGGTCCACGGCAGCGGCGCCGCCCGGCTGTCGGCCGAGCGGGCACTCGCCGCCGCGGAGGAGCTCGATCTCGTGGGCGACCGCGCCGCGGAAAATCTTGAGGAGTCCCGCATTGTCGATCAGGAGGACGGGAAAGCTGGTGTTCGTAACTCTCCCGACACAGACGGCAGTTCAGGTTCCCCCACCTCGGACCCGACCGTCCCACAACTCACCGCAGGTCTGCTGAGGCTGCATGCCGAGCGTATGCAGCTGCTCTCCCGCGAGCAGCGCACGCGCGACCGCTTCACCGCGCTCCACCCCGAGGTGGCGGTGGCAGAGGTGGCCGCGCTGCCCGGCGACGTCCATGACCTCGCGGGGCTGCGGGACATCGGGGCACGGCTCGCGGCCGGCCGGCCGGAGCTGCCCGAGACGGCGGAGGAATGACCCCGAGGGGCTCAGCCCACCGCCGCGAAGTTCTCGTACACCTCGTCGTCGTCGAGGGGCAGGATGCCGGCCCCTCGTTCGTACTCCAGGCGCGCTGTCTCCAGAAGCCGGCGCCATGAAGTGACCGTCGGCCGCCTGCGCAGCAGTGCGCGGCGCTCCCGCTCCGTCATGCCTCCCCACACGCCGAACTCGACGCGGTTGTCGAGCGCATCTGCCAGGCACTCGGTCCGCACCGGGCATCCGGTGCACACCGCCTTGGCCCTGTTCTGCGCTGCTCCTTGAACGAACAGTTCATCCGGATCGGTAGTGCGGCAGGCCGCCTGCGCACTCCAGTCGGTTACCCAGCCCATACCGGCGCCGTCCTCTCCCGAATCGAGGCTCCCCCACGGCGGCAGCGGCATATTCACCGCCGCCAGTTGAGGACGTTACGGAAGGTGGGCACAGCGCAACACCCCCTTCGGGCCCAATCTTGAATGGCCCGAACGGACTATGCGTAAGCGGCAGATCACCCGGGGGAGTGAGCCCGCGACATGCGCGACCATCCCGGCAAAGCGGGACAGTTCTGCTGAGTCACAACGGGCACCAGGTGACACACAAGGCGGTTTCGGACACGCCCCCACCAGAAAGTCGGGGAACCTCCGGAACGATTCGGGGTCGCCGGACGTATTGATACGTGGCCGCACTGCTGTGACAGTTGAGAGCAGCTTAGGCCAAGGCCTGCGCGCGTGTCCGGCGAATGAGAAGGGCGAGTGCTCTCTTTGCCATGCGCTCGAAACGGCCGGTGCACTTCGTCGAACGCTCATGAGTACGGATTAGGCTGCCCCCATGTCGAAGAAGCGCTCCGGTGGCGGTCTCTCCGCCACCCAGCAGGCCGCGAAGTTCCTCGGTGTCAGCGTGCTCTCCGGTGCGGTGCTGGCCGGCATCGCCCTGCCCGCCGTCGGCGCGCTCGGACTCGCGGCCAAGGGGTCGGTCGAGAGCTTCGACGAACTCCCGGCCAATCTGAAGACGCCGCCCCTGAGCCAGCGCACCACGATCCTCGACGCCAAGGGCGGCACCATCGCCACGGTCTACTCCCGTGACCGCACGGTGGTGGAGCTCAAGGACATCTCGCCGTACATGCAGAAGGCGATCGTCGCGATCGAGGACTCGCGCTTCTACCAGCACGGCGCGGTGGACCTGAAGGGCGTGCTGCGCGCCCTCAACCAGAACGCCCAGAGCGGCGGGGTGGCCCAGGGCGCCTCCACCCTCACCCAGCAGTACGTGAAGAACGTCTTCGTGGAGGAGGCGGGCGACGACCCCACCAAGGTCGCCCAGGCCACCCAGCAGACCATCGGCCGCAAGATCCGCGAACTGAAGTACGCGATCCAGGTCGAGGAGGAGCTGGGCAAGAAGAAGATCCTCGAGAACTACCTGAACATCACGTTCTTCGGCCAGCAGGCCTACGGCATCGAGGCCGCCGCCCAGCGCTACTTCTCCACGTCCGCCAAGGACCTCACCCTCGCCCAGTCGGCGCTGCTCGCCGGCATCGTCCAGTCGCCGAGCCGGTACGACCCGGTCAACGACGAGGCGGAGGCCACCAAGCGCCGCAATGTGGTGCTCCAGCGCATGGCGGAGGTCGGCGACATCTCGCGGGCCGAGGCCGCCAAGGCGCAGAAGGAGAAGCTGGGCCTGAAGGTCAGCAAGCCGCGCAACGGCTGCATCACCGCGGTCGACGGCGCCGGCTTCTTCTGCGACTACGTACGCAACGTCTTCCTCACCGACCCGATCTTCGGCAAGACCAAGGAAGAGCGCGCCAAGATCTGGAACCAGGGCGGTCTGACGATCAAGACCACCCTCGATCCACAGGCGCAGGACTCGGTCCAGGCCTCCCTCAAGGACCACGTCTACAAGACGGACAAGGTCGCCGCCGCGGCCACCCTCGTCGAGCCCGGCACCGGCAAGATCGTGGCGATGGGGCAGTCGAAGCCGTACGGCACCAACGCCAAGCAGCACGAGACCGTGATCAACTACTCGGTCAACTACAGCATGGGCGGCTCCAACTTCGGCTTCCCGACGGGTTCGACGTTCAAGCCGTTCGTCGCGGCGGCCGCGCTGGAGGAGGGCCGCCCGGCCGACCAGGAGTACTCGTCGCCGTACCAGATGGAGTACCCGAGCCCCGTCCAGACCTGCGACAGCAAGCCCTGGGTCAACACCAGTGGCGAGAAGCTGGAGAACGAGTCGGAGTCGGAGCGCGGCCCGTTCCGTCTGCGCAAGGCGATGGAGCTGTCGGTCAACACCTACTTCGTGCAGATGATCTCCGACATCGGTCTGTGCCCGGTGGTCAACATGACCAACAAGCTCCAGGTCGTCCAGGGCAACGGCGACAAGCTGCCCGAGGTCCCGGCCATCGCCCTGGGCTCGAAGGGCATCTCCCCGCTGACGATGGCGAGCGCGTACGCCGCCTTCGCCTCCCGCGGCATGTACTGCACGCCGGTCGCCATCGAGTCGATCACCCAGAAGGTCGGCCAGGCGAAGAAGTCGCTCGAGGTCCCCAAGTCGACCTGCTCGCGCGCGATGTCCGAGACGACCGCGGACACCATCAACCAGCTCCTCAAGGGCGTGGTCGACTCCGGCACCGGCAAGACGGCGGGCCTCACCGACCGCCAGAACGCGGGTAAGACGGGTACGACGGACTCCCGCAAGAACGCCTGGTTCGTCGGCTACACGCCGAACCTCTCGGGCGCGGTCTGGGTCGGCAGCGCCACCCAGAAGGTCGAGATGCATCAGATCTCCATCGGCGGCGAGTACTACGACCTCGTCTTCGGTGGCAAGGTCCCGGGCCCGATCTGGAAGGACGCCATGACCGGCGCCCTCGCGGGCAAGGACGCCCCCGGCTTCAACTACGTCGAGATCCCGGAGCACAACAACCCGCAGCCCGGTGACGGCAACGGGGACGGGAACGGCAATGGGAACGGCAACGGCAACGGCGACGGGAACAACGGAGACAGCAACGGGAACGGCAACAACGGTGGCACCGGTGACGGCGGCACCTTCCCGAACCCGACGATCTCCATCCCGGAGAACCTGTTCCAGGGGAACAACGGCAACGGGAACGGCGGCCGACGCGGGTAAGGAGCCCGGCCGAGCAGGCCGGCCGGGACACCGGCGACCGTGATCCTGAGAAGGGGCCCGTCAGGGGGACATGGCGGGCCCCTTCTTCATGCCCGCCCCCGCCCCGCCCTCGCCCTCCGGTGCTGGCGTGATTACGACAACTTCGGCCGGTCCGTAGCCGTCTCATGTGGCGCCGACGACGATGGTGCGCATGGCTGGCGATCTTTCCCGACGACTGGTCTCCGACGAACTGTGGGCCCTGGCCGAGCCGTTGCTGCCGGCGTTCGCACCCCGCAGACAGGGCGGGGGCACCGCTCCCGTCGACGAGCGCGCGGTGCTCACGGCGGTGGTGTACGTGCTGACCAGCGGATGCGCCTGGCGGCAGCTGCCGCCCTGGCTCGGGGTCGCGCCGGCGACCGCGCACCGCCGCTTCACCGCCTGGACGGAGGCCGATGTGTGGCGACGGCTGCACCGGCCCGGCGCACGGGGCGGACTGGCGGGCCCGGGTGAGTCCGACTGGGTCGCCGTGATCGTGCGGGCGGCGAGGGTGCGGACGGGGCAGGCACCCGCTCCGGCCGACCGGACAACACGCGCCGAAAGCGCGCCACGCGAGACGGCCACGAAGTCACAGAATTACTCCGCAATCCCCCAACTCGGGCATCGCCAATGCCCTTGACTCCACAATTGCCGCGATGATCCTCTGACCATCACGCGCAGGAGGGGAGGAGTGATTCATGCGGTTTCCGAACATCTCCGAGAGGCGAATACGCGGTTTCCTGGCCGGCCCGGCGGCCGTGCTGGCGATTCTGGCCGGTGCCACCGCGTGCGGCTCGGGCGCGACTGGTGAAGAACGCGGGAAGCCGGTCGCGGCGCATGAGGAAACCGAATCCCCCGTCCATCCGGCCAAAGGCCCGCTCTACCTCGCCATGCAGGAAACAGCGGACGACCGAAAAGGGTTTTCGCTCCGCGACGCGACCGGCCTGAACCGCTATGTGAGTCCGGCCCACGCGAAGAAATTCAAGGTCTGCTTCGAGAAGGAGAAACCGAAGCTCAGCGCGGTGATCCTCTTCGCGGTCCGGAATTCCGAGACCTGCCCCGAAGAAGTCGGCGCCGAAGCGAAAGCGGACGCACAAGCCGACGCGACGCCGAACGTCGTGGGCACACAGCTCCGCAAGGCCACCGACCAGCTCGTGCTGGCGGGCTACGCACCGCGCCGCATCCACGTGGACTTCAGCGGCAAAGCCGCGTCCAGGGAGCGGAGTTGGTCCTACGAGGTCTGCGGGCAGACCCCCGCGGCCGGCACTCCCTACTCGGCGGACCTGAGGCCACGACTCGTGATCTCGGCCTCCTGCCACCAGGGCTGAACCAGAAACCGACGGATCCACCAGAGAGTCAAGGGGTATTCCCATGCGCAAGCTCGCACGCGTCGCGGCCGTACTTCCGATCATGGCGGCGCTCAGCATCGGCATGACCGCCACCGCCGGGGCCGAGACGGACTGTACCGACTACTCCGACAACGGCGGCGCCAAGGCCCAGTTCAAGGCGTACGGCGAACATCTCCTGGTCGACGACGTTTACGCCGACGGGCACTCCGCCATCGGCGGGATCGAGATCTACGGCGACGGTCACTACTTCTACTGGAACCGCATGGGCGCGGACGGCGGCGTCCGCGACGTCGACCTCGACATCGCCGAGGGGACGTCCGTCGTCATCAACGCCTGGCTCGGCAACTGGGACGGCACCACCACGGGCGGAATCGACTTCGGTTCCAATGCCGTCTCGAACTGCCACGGTGTCGCCTGACCCTCGCCGCCCCCACCCCTGAAAACGACAAGAGCCCCTGAAAACGACAAGAGCCCACACCCCTGAAAAGGACAAGAAGGGAAGCGTGACGGACCATGCGCAGAACTCTCGCGATCACGGCCGCGCTCGCACTGTCGTTCACCGGCCTCAGCATGGCCACGGCCCCCGGCGCGTTCGCCGCCCCTGAGGCAGCCGCCGAGTACGGCTGTCCGGGGTCGCTCATCGACACGTACAACACACCCGCGAGCGGCGAGGTGTGGGGGCAGCTGCGGCTGTACTACTCCTCGGCGAACGGCGGCACCAACTGTGCCGTGCTGCTGGCGAAGAAGTACTACGGCACGACCCACTACATGGAAGTGGGCATCAACATCTCCGGGAGCAGCAGCAACCCGCCCGACTCCGGCGCGTACAAGTACTACGCCGGGCCGGTGTCCGTGACCTCGACCAACGGGCACTGCATCGACCTCGGCGGGGGCGAGGACAACGGCGGCGTGTGGGCGGGCCGGAGCCTGAACCGAGTCCACTGCGGATGACGGTGCGACGCTGACACCGAGGAAGGGGCCCGGCATCCGCCGGGCCCCTTCCTCGGTGTCGCCTGCTCACCCCCTGCCGCTCGCCGACAACAGCCCCAGTTCCTGGGCGCGAGCCCCCAGCGCGACCCGTCCGTTGACCTGCCAACGGGTCATCAGATTGCGCATACGGCGCTGAACCGTGCGGTGCCCGAGGCCCACGCGCCGCCCGATGGCGGCCTCACCCAGGCCTTCACACAACAACCGCAGAATGCGCAACTCGACTTCATCTATCACCGGCGGATGATCCATCCGAGGCCCCCCATGAGCACATAACGACCTGTTCGCCTGTGAACGACCCTAGGTCGCCCTGCGCCCTCTCCCCAGACGTACAAAGTTGATCAGGTGCACCCAATCTGACATTTGGTGCGGCGTAATTGCGCCACCCGAAGCCTGACGTGCATGTTTGCCGGGACTTTACGCCCCCTTGGCCAGATTTATTCGACTGCCCGTTGTCAGTGGCCCTTCTTAAACTGGCCACGCAGTCGACACAGAGCCGACTCAGGGGAGGGCGAATTGACCATTACGCCGGAATCTGAAGTGAGTGCCGAAACGCCGCACATCGACATCGATGACCGAAGAATTCTGAACCTGCTGTACCTGGGGCTCAACGACGCCGCCATCGGGCGGCGCCTGGGGATGGGCCACCGCACGGTGCAGCGCAGAGTACAGCGCCTCATGGACCGCTTGGACGTCGTCGGACGGGTGGCCCTGGGCGCCCGCGCCCAGGAACTCGGCCTGCTGCCCCCGGCCGCTAGGGAATGAGGAAGGCCACGAAAAGGCCGAGCGGCAGGAACACCGTCGCGGCCGCCATCAGCCAGCCCACCCTCCATGAGCTGCTGTCGCCCACCTTGACGCAGAACAGCGACATGAGAACCACGTAGACGGTCATCGGCACGAGCAGGATGCCGGCACCCACGGTCCGCTCCTTTCCGTCAGTGCGCCCGGGACCGCCGCCAGAGCGGCCCCGGGCGCATCCGGTCCTACGCCTTACGGCGTGTAGTTGTCGAGGAATCCCGTGGTCGCGGCGTCGCAGTGCACGACACCGGCCGGACGTGCCCCGGGTCCGTCACCGACGATCGGCACGGGCGCGTCGATGGCCCACGGGTTGCCGCCGCTGCCGCGGTCGGTCGCGTCGCACTTCCCGTAGGCGTTGCCGCCGATGCTGTTGACGCCGGGAACGTTGGAGAAGTTCCCCCAGTCTCCCAACCGGATCCGCGTGTTGGACGGCCGGCCGAGGTTGTCGGTCATCCGGTCGTCGACATACAGGTACAGGTCGGGCATGTAGCTCTGCCAGACGATGCCGTTGGCCGGCGTCGCGTCCCGGTTCTCCACGAGGTGGGTCGGCTTGACGCTGCCGTCCGCGCAGAACGCCGCCGCGATGTCCTGCCAGATCGGCGGGGCGTTGCCGATCTGGCTGCCGAAGATGTTGTTGTCCCCGCTGTTCTTGAAGAACATCGAATAGATGTCACCGGCGAAGTTCCGGATCATGATGTTGGTCTCGGGATGGGCCTTTACCTTGTCCACCCACGCCTTGACGTTGTCGTTGATGTACTTGTGGGCGATCATCGGCCGGTAACCGTGCACACCGCCGCCGACCGCCCGGAAGTCCACGCAGGTGTTGTCCGAGTTCAGCCGCGCTCCCCGGAAGTGCGGGAAGAACACCTGCCCAGGGGTGTCGCCGTCGGTGTACGGATGGGCGGTGATGTCCTTGCCGTACTCGAGGGCGTCCTGCGTGAAGTAGTCGATGTCGGGCTTGGTGATGCCGTAGTCCGACTCGATGGCCTGGATGATGTCGGTCACGAAGTGCGGCAGATGCGCGTTGCCGATCCGGACCTGGTAGTCACCCGACTCGCTCCCCGAGACGATCTTCCCCGTCGAATCGTCGACGATGAAGCTGACCTCGACATCACTCTTGATCTTGTAGCTGTTGTCGCCCTTGAGGGCCACGCTCGCGGGCTGGGACGCGTCCGGCCGCTGGTTGGACATGGCCATCCACACCGGGATGGACATGGAAGGCGCTGTTCCGTCGGCTCTCGGCGTCCAGCCGCCCGCCTTGATGTCCTTGTACCACTTCTCGGCGGCGTCATAGGTCCGCTGCCCGCTGCACTCGCCCACGGGCACGACCGTGGGGCAGCGCGCGGCGCCGGTGATGCCGACCGTGTCCGCCCCGGGGTTGTCCCAGCGCGGCCCCTGGTAGGCCAGGCCCATGCCCCAGTCGTACAGGGTCTTCATGCTGCGCAGCGGCGTGTAGAACTCCTCCGGAAGGTTCCCGTTGAGGTTCTGGTTGGCGTCGAAGATCGCCGCCGCGGTCAGGGTCCGCTCCACGTACCGCCCGCTGATCGGCTGCACGGCCACGGCGTCGTACGCGAGGTCCTTGTCGCCGGTGCCGTCCTGCGTGATGGTCGACAGCGTGACCTTGGGCTTGTCGTTGAACATGAACGCCCCGAGGGCCACCCAGCGGTTGGAGCTGCCGTTCTGGTTGATGACCCGGGTCTTGACCCCCTTCGCCGTGTGGATCTTGTATACGGCGTACTTGACCTGCGCGCCGTGGTCGGGCAGGTGCACCCAGATCTTCGCGGGTCCGTTGACCGCCTGGCCCAGCGTCCAGGTGCCGGTGATCTTCAGCCGTTCGCCCTTGGCGCCCTGCGAGCGGTCGTGGCCGAAGTAGAAGTGCCCGCCGAAGCCGGCGCCGAGCTGGTGCAGGTCGACCTTGGCCGGCCAGACGGCGGAGATGGTCTGCCCGTCATGGGCGAGCCCCGCCTCGCCGTCACCGAAGTCGAGCGAGAAGCTGCCCTGGTTCGTCCAGTCGCTGTTGGCGCAGCCGGGCCGGACCGACGGGGTCCCGCCGGGCAGGTCGTCGATGATCATCGCGCCCGAAGGCAGCCCCGAGCGGCTGCACTTGGGCGGGTAGGCGGTGCCGTCCGCCTGCTCGGCGTCGTAGTCGGGCGAGGTGAAGCGGAAGAGCTCGTTGCCGCACGAGTACGAGCAGTCGGTCTTCCAGCTCACGGACTGGTGGTACCAGCACTTGAAGTCGTCACGGGTACAGGGCCCCGCGCCCGGCTCGTTCTGCGCGCCGTCACCGATCTTCGACGGCTCGCACCAGTTGTACGGGCCGCAGAACAGGTCCTCCGGCGGCTTGACCTTGGCACGGTTGTACTTGGCCGAGCCCTGGACGGTGGCGTCCTCGCCGGTGCCGTTCCACCAGGCGGCGCGGAACGCGGCCACCATCGTGCCCGGTGACTCGATGAAGGACGGCGGATGGGCGGCGAAGCCCAGCACCTTCTCCGGGTACGGCCAGTTCTGCGGGCGGGCGGCTGCCGAGGCGTCCTCGTTGCCGAGCCGGTCCTCCATGAACGGCATCCGACCGGCGTCCCATTCGGGGTTGGCGGGGTTGTTGGCCCAGCCCACGCCCCAGGGCTCGTTGCCGTTGACGTTCTCGTAGAAGCCGGAGTTGTACGCCCACAGCGCGAAGAACCAGTTCTCCAGCTTGGTGGGGTCACCGTTGTGGACGACGAGTCCGGCCTTACGGGTCTGGTTCCACTTCCCGACCAGGATCTGCAGGCCGGCGGCTATGTTCGCGGCGTAGTCGAGGGCCACGGCGCGCTGCTTGTCGTAGTCCCAGGCGGTGCCGCCCTTGCCGTGCTCCCGGCCGGCGAGGCGCATGTGGTCGGTGACCTGGGTGACGCCGTAGCCGCAGTCGGCGCCGGACCAGTCGACGTCCCAGTCGTTGTCGGTGTTGCCGTCGTAGTAGTCGATGCCGTAGAAGTTCCCGATCAGCGGGCTGCCCGTGACGCCGGGCACCGCCGAACGGGCGGCCTGCCACATGTTCGACTCCTGCGTGGTGATGCCGAGCAGCACCTGCGCCGGCACCCGGCCGCCGCCCTCCAGGGTCGGGTTCGGGAAGAGGGTCTGCGGCGCGTACGCCGGCATCCCGAGGTTCTTCCAGTTCGCCGCGCGGGTCGCACCGAGGTTCAGCTTCCCGGTGACGGCCTTGTCGACGGCCCACTCCACCTGGCGGGGCTTGGGCTGCATCGCCTGGTTGCGGGGGTCGTTGCGGGGCACGGAACAGGTGCGTTCCGATTCGACGACCTCGGTGCGGGTGCCGGTGACGTCGTTGGGGTCGTCGGCAGCAAGGGAGTTGGTGGCTTCGCCGGCGTTGTCGGCAGCAAGGGGCCGCGTGGCAAGGGAGTTGGTGCGCATCCCGCCTTCACCGGCGGTCGCCTTTTTTGCGCCCCTGCCCAGCAGCGGCGACGGCGTGCGTGAGGTCTCCCACTGCGCCGACCTGGACTTCAGCGGCGTCACCACGAACTCGGCCTGCTCACCGCTGTCCCGGACCGTCGCCGTGACGTTCACCGGACGGGCGTCGAGCGCCGAGTCGGGCTGGAGGTACTTCGGCGAGCTCTTGCCGTCCGCCCACTCGGTGTGCTGGACGATCGCGGCACCCTTGGTGGAGAGGATCGCGTCCTTGTCGGCCCCGGCCAGCCGGGTGACGGTCCGCGGCAGACTCTTCGCCGGCTTCACCCCACCGGTGAGATAGACCTGGCCACCGCGCCGGGCCAGCCCGGTGTCACCGAGCGGCCCCGCGCCGAGCCGCATGACCTTGCCGCCGGCCCAACGCCGCACCAGGGCGGTCTCGTTCTCCTTGAGACTGTCGCGCTGCACCCGCTCCAGGAACACATAACCGCCGTCGCCGTCCCGGCTGACGCGGTAGGGCACGGTGCCCGCGGTGGCGAGCTTCTTCTTACGGCCCTTGCCGTCGATCTCGACCAGGGTGCGCCCGGACGCGGCGGCGATCTTCCCGCCGCCGCCCGGCACGGCCGAGGTGATCTGTCCGGCCACCACAACGGGCTTGTCCGCCTTGCCCGTTGCCGCGTCCACCCGGATCAGCCGGGTCTGCTTCTTGTCCTCACCCGGCGACTGCGTCAGCACCGCGGTCTCGCCGGTGCCGCACCCCGGGTTGTAGTACGACAGCGAGGCATTGACCTTCAGCTTCGTCACCACACCGGTGACCAGGTCGACCACGGCCGTGAAACCGCCGCGCGCCATCAGCTTCGGGTCGTTGGTGAACGTGCGCGGCGCGTACACGACCACCGCGCGCTTTCCCGACCCGGTGACACACACATTGCCGATCCACTGGTCCGCGTCGAAGCCCGGCTCGGCCAGCGACGCCAGCGTCTTCCAGGCGTAACCGCTCTTCTCCGTCGCGGTCAGCAGATGGAAGCCCTGGGCGTCACCGGTGGTGGTCCAGGCGATGTCCGTCGACGACTTGTAGTCGTCACCGAGCACGTCGGCACGGTCGCCTGGGGGCACGGAGTCCGGGCCCGGCTCGGTCGGGGAACCGGCTCGGGAGGTGGCGCCGGGTGCGGGGTTCTCCTCGGCCGACGCCGTGACCTGGAGCAACCCGGCCAGGATCCCGCCCGCCGCCATGAGGGCCAGCGGCGCTCTTGCTCGTCTGAGTCCTTGTCTGGGGCTCAACCACTCGTCCTTTCCTGCGTCCTGATACGCGTGCCTGGGCAGCACGGATCGTCCGGCCCGCGAACGTGCGGGGTGGGGCCGGAAGTTGGGGGGAGGGTGCGTATGGGGAGAGGGGGAGGGTGTGGCGTACGGGGGATGCGACGGCGTGGGGCGCTTTTGGTCTGCGGTGCTAAACCCCGCTGATACAGGCCTTGTTGATGCGTTATTCGATCAGAGGGGACGCGGGCGCCTCAATGGACGCAGGGGAATTGACGTCATTACGCCAGGGCCCGGGAGAAGGACGGGGGAAACGCGGAAAGCCCCGCTCTCCCTCCTGGGGAGGGGGAAGCGGGGCTTTCGGGTGCGGGGCTTACGGGTGCGGGGCTTACGGGTGTTCTTACCGGTGGCGCTTCTCAGCCGGCCAACAGCTTCTTCACCGTGGCGGCGACGCGGCCGCCCTCGGCGAGGCCCGCGACCTTCGGGTTCACGATCTTCATGACCGCACCCATGGCCCGCGGCCCCTCGGCGCCGGCGGCCTTGGCCTCCTCGACGGCCTGGGCGACGATGTCGTTCAGCTCCTCGTCGGACAGCTGCTTGGGCAGGTACTCGGCGAGGACCTCGCCCTCCGCCTTCTCCCGCTCGGCGCTCTCGGCACGACCACCCTGCGCGAAGGCGTCCGCAGCCTCGCGGCGCTTCTTCGCCTCCTTGGCGATCACCTTGAGGACCTCGTCGTCGGAGAGCTCGCGCTTCTCCTTGCCCGCGACCTCTTCCTTGGTGATCGCGGCGAGCGTCAGCCGGAGCGTCGAGGAGCGGAGCTCATCGCGCTCCTTGATCGCGGCGTTGAGGTCTTCCTGCAGCTTCGACTTGAGCGTGGTGGTCATGGGTCCGATTCTCGCAGGTGTACGACGCGGGACGCCCGTGCATTTACGGGATCTCGGTCTGCTGGTCAAGGGGGCGCTCGCGGTCTGACACGATGGAGGCATGCGCGCGCGATACGGAGTTCCCTTGGGAATGGCGGCGGTTGGCGCCGCCGGCTTGCTCTACTCGGCGGGGTTCGAGGCCCGTTCCTTCCGCCTGCGACGGGTGACGGTCCCCGTCCTCCCCGCCGGCATGCGCCCCCTGCGTGTGCTCCAGGTCTCCGACATCCACATGGTCGGCGGTCAGCGCAAGAAGCAGCGCTGGCTGCGATCGCTGGCGGGGCTGCGCCCGGACTTCGTGATCAACACGGGCGACAACCTGTCGGACCCGGAGGGCGTGCCGGAGGTCCTGGACGCGCTGGGCCCCCTGATGGAGTTCCCGGGGGCGTACGTCTTCGGCTCCAACGACTACTACGGCCCGCGCCCCCGCAACCCCGCCCGCTACCTCCTGGAGAGGGCCAGCGGCCGGCACGGCCTGAACGGCAACCCGCCCGCGGTCAGCGTGGTCCACAACCCGTGGGAGGACCTGCGGGACGGCTTCGACGCGGCGGGCTGGCTCAACCTCACGAACACGCGCGGCACGCTGAAGGTCGAGGGCGTGTCGGTGGAGCTGACGGGACTGGACGACCCGCACATCAAGAGGGACCGGTACGCGGAGGTGGCGGGCGGCCCGTCGTCGGCGGTGGACTTCTCGATGGGCGTGGTGCATGCACCGTACCTGCGCGTCCTTGACGCGTACGCGGCCGACGCGTACCCGCTGATCCTGGCGGGCCACACGCACGGCGGCCAGCTGTGCATCCCGTTCTACGGCGCCCTGGTCACCAACTGCGACCTCGACACGGACCGGGTGAAGGGCCTGTCGACGCACACGGCGGAGGGCAGGACGTCGTACCTCCACGTCTCGGCGGGCTGCGGCACGAACCGGTACACGCCGGTGCGGTTCGCGTGTCCGCCGGAGGCTACGTTGCTGACACTGGTGGGGCGGGAGCAGGGCTGAGGCCGGCGGCGGGGCGGCAGGGCTTACGCCGGGTGGTGGGGCGGGAGCAGGGCTGAGGCCGGGTGGTGGGCCGAGGGGTCTGTCGTCATCTGGCGGAGCGAGCGCGGGGGCGAGGGTGAGGCGAGGGTGAGGGCAGGGGCCGTTACTGACCGGGGCTGAGCGGGACTGAGGGGCCGATTAACCCGCACGGCCCGCCCGTATCGCCCCTTTTGCCACCCGTGCTTAGCGTGAGGGCATGACCGCCCCGATACCCAGGGACATCCCGGACCTCCCCGCGGTCCCGGGTGCACCCGCGCTGCTGCCCTCCCCCGTCCCCGCCGCGGCGGTGGTGGCCCCCGTACGCCGCCCGCTGGCCGCGACGTACCGCCTGCTGGTCGCCCTCGCGGCCGCCGCGGCGGTGACGATCGACCTGATCCTGGGCAGCCCGACGCGCGTCCTGAGCTACTTCACGATCCAGAGCGCCGTCCTGCTGGCACTGGTCTCGGCGGCGTCAGCCCGCAGGGCGTGGACCGCACGCCGCCCACTCCCGGCCGCGCTGACGGGCGCGACACTCCTCTACATCCTGCTCACGGGCCTGGTGTACCACCTGCTGCTGGCGGACACGACGACACCGTTCTCAATGACGGACGCGGCCGTCCCGGCGGGCTGGGCGAAGATCACGAACGTGGCCCTGCACACGGCCCTGCCGATCGCGGCGACGCTGGACTGGCTGCTGCTGACAGCCCCGGGCCGCCTGCGCCTGCGCCATGCGGCGACCTGGCTCCTGTTCCCCCTGGCCTACCTGGCCTTCTCCTTCACCCGGGGTGAGCTGCTCGTCCCCGGCACCCCGGCCCGCTACCTCTACCCGTTCCTGGACGTCGACCTGCACGGCTACAAGACCGTCCTGGGCAACGCCCTCCTCCTGGGCCTCTCCTTCTACGCCCTCGCCGTCCTCCTCGTGGCCCTCGACCACATCCGCCCGAACCCCCTCCGCCACCGCGCCCACCACCGCGCGAAAACCGGATTTCGTCTCCAGCCACCAGTGGGCTAAAGTAAACGACGTCGCCGCGACAAGCAGGAACAGCAGCGACATCGGGGTGTAGCGCAGCTTGGCAGCGCGCTTCGTTCGGGACGAAGAGGTCGTGGGTTCAAATCCCGCCACCCCGACAGCTAAATAGCAGTTCAGAGGGCCCTTACCGAGTCGGTGGGGGCCCTCTGGCGTTGCTGCGTGTCTATCTGCGTGACTATCGCTTTCTGAGTGCCTACGGCTTGCGCGGATCGGCTCCGAAGATCCCGTCCATGACGACGGCTCCAGTCTGGATCACGGGGCGGATCTGCTTCCGGTAGACCTCCTCTGTCACGGCCGTACCGGAGTGTCCGACGAGCCGGGAGATCTCCTCCAGCGGGACGCCCCGATCGGAGAGCAGGGACACGAAGCTGTGCCGGAGCTCCCGGGGCGTCCACTCCGCAGCGTCGACCCCGTCGACATCCTTGAGCGCCTGGCGGAAGGCGCGGCGGACGTTGGCAGCGTCGAGCGGCTTGCCGACAGCCGAGGAGAAGACGAGGCCGTGTTCCTCCCAGTGGTCACCGGCGGCGAGCCGATCCCAGCCTTGATCTTCGAACTGCTGCCAGAGTGCTTCGACGCAGCGCGCCGGCAGGGCGAGCGTGCGACGGGATTTGCGCGTCTTGGTGTCTCCGCTCCGGCGGACCGAGCGCCACACGGCGATATGCGGAGGCTGCGGCGGATCGAACTCGGGGCGCCCCTTCAGGAAGACGTGATCCCAAGTGAGGGCGCGCAGTTCCTCGGTACGGGCCCCGGTCAGCAGCGCGACGACGATGTAGGCGTACATCGAGGTTCCTTCGGCCCCTTTGAGCACTGCCTCAGCTTGGGCGAAGGTGAGCGCCTTGGACGGGCGCCCAGCCTGCCCCTGGGGCACCGAGCACAGCTCGACGACGTTGCGCTTCACCTTGTCCCGCGCCATGGCCCGCTTGACCGAGCGGTTCAGGCAGGAGTGGAGGCCCTGGAGTGTGCGCGTGCTGAGCGTCTTCGCCTTGGTGGCCAGCCAGCGGTCTACGTCCTCCGCGCTGAGGTCGCGGAGCTTGCGAGCGCCGAGCGACGGGATGACGTGCTTCTGGCTCAGGAGGGTTGTGGTGTAGTTGGTAGGTGCGATGGCGAGGCCGTCTTCGTGGTCCCGCAACACCTCCTTGAGCTTGTTCTTCGCTTCCGTCTTGGTCTTGCCACTCCCCCGCTTGACGATCCGCTTGCCGCTCGGGTCGAAGCCGAGGTTCGCCGTGGCGATCCAACGCTGTCTCTTCTCGTCCCAGTGCAGGCCGCCGTCACCGCGGCTACGGCGCTTCGTCATCAGGCGGCTTCTCCCATCTGGCCCCGGATGAAGGCGCGTAGGGCTGTGTCAGGGATGCGGCGGCAGCCGTCGACCTTGATGGAGACCAGGCGCCGGGTACGGATCAGGTCGTAGACCTTGGTGCGGCCGAGCTTGAGCCGGGCCATGACCTCAGGAACGGTGAGCAGTTCGGACGAGGCCGTAGTCATGTGGTGGGTTCTCCTTCCGTTCCGGGCGCGGGTTCGAGGGAGGCCGCGAGCCAGGTCTCGGCAGCGCTGAGGCCCGTTCCGGCGAAGACCCAGTGGGCGAGGACGAGTGTCGAATCCACCTCCGAAATTTCGGAAGTGCCATTGCTGGATGCCGCTGCTTGGGCACGGCGCCATTCGGCGCGGGCATCGCGGAGGGCGCCGAGCGTGGTCGAGTAGCGGCGGGACTTGGTGGAGAAGTGGCCGCGGAAGCCGAGCATGTGCGCCCAGGCCCGTAGGCGGAGGCCTGCGAGCTCCCGGCGCGCGCCGAGGGCCCAGGCGGTGCGGATCATGCGCCGGGCATGGTCGGTGATCCGCGCTTGGGCGAGTTCGGCGAGGAAGCGGATCGGGCGGTCAAGGGTGCCCGTTGCCGTCTCGGCGCCCTTGGTCGCGTACTTGGCGATGTATGCCGCTACGGCCCGCTCGGTCAGCTCCTGGCCGCCATCAAAGTCGGCAGAGCGGATCGGGCGGACGTCGAGCTGGCGGCCGAAGACGAAGCGGTGGGATCGGCCGTCGACCTCGGGTCCGGCGATACGCGCGGCGGTGGCGGCGGCTCGTATGGCGTCGGTGAGCAGGTCTGTCGAGGCCCAGGCCGGGGGCGCCGTTTCGCCCCCCTCCGGGCCGTCGAGGCGGATGACCGCGTGGAAGTGGACGGCGCCGCGCTTCTGGTACTCGGCCACCTTTGCGAAGGAGATGCGGGCGTGGTCGCGGAAGGCCCGTTGGGTGAGGCCGGCGCGCTGGGCCACCTCGCGGCGGAGGTAGATCGAGAAGCGCCGCCACAGAGCACCGGCATGCGCGTTCCAGAGGACGGCGGCTTCGTAATCGTAGGTGTCCGGGTCGAGGGGTGTGCCCAGAGCGGGATCATTCTCGTGGTGCCGGATACCGCAGCGGCAGTCCCGGCCGCCGTTCGGGCGGTTGTGGACCGGGCCGAAGCTCGGGGCGGTCAAGGTGGCGAAGACGCGGGGGTGGGTCGCGACCTGTTCCGAGGTGCCCTTGCCGCCGCGTAGTCCGGCGGTGATCAGGTGGTAGGTGTCGCGGCGGTAGGTCTCGGCGCAGGCGGCGCAACGGGTCGCGCGGCGGTTGTTGCAGCGGACGAGAAGCTGCCCGGCGGGGAGCGTGGCGGAGTCGAGGTGGTGCAGGACGTTGCCGATCTCGCCGGTTGTCTTGTTGACCGCGTACTCCGTGCGGTGGCCGTCGAGGCGCACGGGGTGCGTGCAGCCGCCCAGGCCAGAGAGTTGGCGGGCCAGCTCGGGCATGGTGCCGAGGGAGGCCAGCATGGAGAGTTCCGCCAGTGGGGGCGGAGTCTGCCGGGTGATGATGGGAGTTCCTTTCGGCTGTTTCGGCGGTTGGGAGGGACGGCCCCGGGGCGGCGGGATGCTTGGCGGCGTTGTTGCCGCCCCGGTGGCCGGTCAGCGCCTGTTGGCGCCGTTGAGAAGCGAGCGAAGGACTGCGGCGGCGACGGCCACGGACACGGCCGTGACGGCGACGGCCGCCAGGAGCGCGGTCAGGACGACGCCCACGACGACCACGCCGACGACAGCACCCACGTAGGGCGTCAGCGACTTGCCGGTGGAGGGCGCCGGGGTGTGCGTCTGCTGCGGGAAGACAGGGGTCGTTGGCAGCGTGGGAACGTCGGGGAGCTTGGGGCGGAACATGGCTGACCTCCTTGTCACTTGTCGGTGCCGTTGACCACGCCGACTCCGGAACGGGTGCCGGATTCGATGGCGGGGGCGAGGAAGGTGTGCGAGAGCCAGAAGCCGAACAGGGCGATCACGACGGCGACCCAGAGGCGGACGCCGAGGAACTTGATCGCGGCCCAGGCGATGACGCCCAGGACGAAGACGAGCGGGAGCGAGACGGTCACGGGGTCTCCTCAGCGGGCGGCGCAGCGGTGGGTACGAGCGGCCAGCTCGGCGGCGGCGCGGCTGTCGTAGTCCGTGGAGAAGCCGCAACGCGGAGCGGTGCACGCGGCGGTGTGCTTCTCGCGGCCCCGGCCGTCGTAGGACGTGCCGACCTGGACGGGGCCGATACAGACGACGCGGCGGAAACGGCGGTTGGCGGGCATCAGTCGTTCTCCTTTGTCTCGCCCGTGAAGTCGGTGACGTGGTCGGCCAGCCAGCGCAAGATCTCGTCACCCTCGTAGCTGTCGGCGGCGAGGATGACCGGCTCGGCGATCAGCACGGCTTCGGTGAGGCGGTTCTGCCGGGTCAGCTCGGCGGCGCGTTTCAGCGCGCGGAGCGTGGACGGGCGCATCGAGAAAGTTCCTCCGGGTCAGGCGAATTGGGCGGCGATGGCTTCGGCGAGCGGCAGCGGTACGCCGAGCCGGGCGCGAAGCGTCGAGGTGTCGATGGGGGTTCCGGTTCGGGCGCGGTGGTCGTCGGCGACCTTGCGCGCGTGGGCGACCAGGGCGGGCGGGACGGTGGTGGCAGGAGGCGGAGTCGGCTCCCTTGCTGCGGCGGGTAGTTGCGGTGCCGCGGAGGGCGCCGGAGCCTCGTCCTGGACTGCCGGGTTCTCCGCGGAGACCGGTTCGGCTTCCGGAGCGCCGTGGACGAGCAGGGTTCCGCCGAGGAAGGCGACGGCCGGCCATCCGGCGACGAGGATGCGCAGCCAGGCCGGTACGGCGCCCAAGTCGAGCAATCCGGCCGTGGCGACGTTCGCGCCGAGTGACGCGGTCAGCGCGACGACGAACCAGCACCAGGCGGCCGCCTTGGACCCTCCGGAGCGGAGCCGCCGCCACGCCGCCACCAGGAGCAGGTCCACGCTGACCGGGTAGGCCCACGCCTTCCAGCCGTCCTGTCCGGCAGCGGCAGCGAGGTCGTGCAGGTGGGCGAAGGACAGGGCTCCGGCGATGACGGCCTGGACCAGGACCGCGTCCACACGGACGGTGGAGCCAGCCATCAGGACGCCGTGCTGGGGTAGTCCGGGCCCTCGTCGGGGTCGTAGCCGGGCGGGAAGACACCGGGCGGCGGTTCGGGCAGAGACGCCGCGAGCGACGGGCCCAGAGCCTCGATGAAGTCCCCGTCAGCGCCGGATACATCGGCGTACAGGGCGAGTTGGCCGAGCAATAAGACGGTGCGGGCGAAGTTCTCGCAGTTGGGGCACATGAAGACCGCTCTCCCTTCTTCGGGCATGGAGGGGGTAGGGACTTGGCGCGGGACGGCCGCGCCGGCCGTTGGATCGGGGGTGGCTACTCGGCGACGGGGAGGGGGACGGTCACCGGCCCGGAGCCGTCCACAGGTACGGGCGGGGCGTACGGGCGGAAGGACGTGAGCCTTGGGACGTCCGGGGCGAGGTGCGCCGTCTCACGGCACGTGGCCGCAGCGTCGGCGAGGGACAGGTACGGGGTACGGATGCGTGACCAGCCGCCGGAGGTGTCGCCGACGACGGCCAGTCCGGGCAGCTCGGCGGCGATGGCACAGGCCGCGTAGACCGCCTCGGGGGCGATGTCGCCAAGCGCCATCTTCGCGGAGGCTTCGTCGTTGACGCGGTGGCAGACGCGGCCGGTGAGCTGGGCGCGGAGCATGGTCGCTCCTTTGCCGAGTTCGGCGCCGAATCGCTGGCCGCAGACCTCCAGGTAGATCCCGGCCGCGCGGCCGAGTTGGGCGAGGCGGATGAGCTGGGTGACCATCTCATCCCGCCGCTCCTCTTCCTTGCGTGCGGAGACGAGGAAGAGTTCGGCCACCTCGTCGATGAACAGCACGATGGGAGCCGGGCGTTCGGCATCCGGCAGACCCCAGATGTCCGAAGTGATCTCTTCTTCCAGGGTGCCGGGCGCGATGCCCTGTCGGGACTTGATCAGGTCGTAGCGGTCCTCCATTTCCTTGACGAGCACGGGCAGTAGCTCGGCCGCCTGATCGGGGTCGGTCGCCAGCACGGAGAACCGAGCGGCGAACGGCGCCAGCTCGACGCCGCGCTTGCAGTCGATGCCGACCAGGGCGACCGGCTGAGCCGCCAGCTTGGTCAGCAGGTTCCGCAGGTACATGGATTTGCCGGACAGCGTGGCGCCGAGGACGAGTTCGTGCGGTACGGCTCGGTAGTCACGTACGAACGCCGTGGCGTCCTCCCGCAGGGCCACCGGAACCCGCAGGTGATCAGCGGGAGTCCGGCGGGGCATCCGCACCTTGCGCAGGACGTCGAAGCCGACGAGCCGCAGTTCGACGACACCGGGCTTGATGTCTCGTATGTACACGGCATGTACGCCCCAGGCGTGGCGAAGGCGTTCCGCCGAGGCGGCGACGTCCGCTGGTTCCTGCCCCGGAGCCAACCGCAGCCGAACCCGGAGGCCCGTGGAGGTGGGGCGGATCAGTCCGCGGCGGGGAGGCGCGGGGCGTACCTCCCGGCGGGTCGTCGCCCTGATGGCCAGGGCCCGCCACCGAGGCGGCTCGACCGTGAGGCCGCAGGCGTCCATGGTCGAGGTGTACGAGGCCAGCAGCCGTGCCGCCGAGATCGGCAGCCCGACCGTGGACCAGTACGCCGCCGGGTGGGCGTGCCGGGCATAGGCCGCGCCACCTATCGCGGCCAGCGACCCGCCCAGTTCGGCCCACGTCACGAGGTCGGTCACGTCGATCAGACCGCCTCGGCCATCGGGAAGGCACCAGGCGCAACGGCGGTGGCCCGGTAGGCGATGCCGTGCCGCTGCTGCCCGTTGAACACGCTCTCCCAGGGCCGGGCGATCAGCCCCGGAAGCGAGACCGGAGCACCGACGGTCAGTCCGTCGGTCACGCCGCTCTCGGGGATGGTGACCTGGATCAGGGACGACTCGCCCTCGTCGATGAAGACGACGCCGACGGTCATCAGCGCCTCACCGCTCACAGCATCCTTGGCGATCTCGCCGGTCTGGCGGTCGCGCACCTTCGGCGCCGGCGCTTCGGTGAGCAGGATGGTGGCGGACGAGGCGTCAACGCGGATCACACGCACAGGGTTTTCTCCTTCTGAGTCGATCAACTCGCCACCTGACAAGTTGACTTAGCAAGTTCGAAGCTAAGGTTGCTAACTTGACTTGTCAAGTCGCTACTGAGGGGAACTCGCCCCGGAGGGCGGTCAGTTCAGACGGTAGGTGTCCTCCAGTTCCTGCCGATCAGCAGGAAGGAGCACGTCAGAGACTTGCAGTGCACGCCCCGAAGCGTCACAAGCAATCACCAGGACACTCAGCACGGGCACGCCATCCGGCAGACCAAGCAGCCGCGCGACCTCGGCGTCAGGCAGCCGAGCCGACACCCGCTCCGTCACATGATCGAAGCGGACCTTCTTCCGCGCTTCCAGGTGCGCGCGCCCGCTGCCGATCAGAGGCTCATCGACCGGCAGCTCGGTTCCATCGACAAGGTCGGCAGGGAAGTATGAAGTGACCAACTCGACCGGTTCGCCGTCCTCTTCGACGAGAAAACGCCGCGCTAGCACCTTGGCACCCTTTGGCAATCCGAGCGCCGAAGCGACCCGGGCGGGAACCGGCTCCTCACCGACGCCGATCAAACGACCCGACGTCATCGTCTCGTCGCGCTCCAGCGCCTCACGCCCTCGGCGGTCCTTCTCGGCGACGACCGCCGGCCGACCGCGCACGATCGTGCCGAACCCCTGCCGCGACTCCAGCCAGCCATCCCGCTTGAGCAGCTCCAGCGCCCGCACAACGGTCGGGCGGGACATCCCGAAGGACTGCACCAACTGGTTCTCACTGGGAACACGGGTGCCGGGCGCGTACGTGCCGTCCTCGATGCGACGCTGAATCGTCTGCGCGAGGCGCACGTACTTCGGTGGCTCCACTTCATACGCCATGAACGCCGCCCGTCGAGATTGGCCAAGTCAACTGGTCAACCAGACTAGCGAGTGTTCGGCCGCAGGAGTAGACGAGACTCAGGGCCCACTCAGGACCGCCAGGCATCGGCCATCACGAAGGCCACGACCGTACCGCCGTGACGGCTCGGGCCCGCGTGCCACGAGTCGGCGATGGAGTCGACCAGGAGGAGGCCGCGCCCGTGCGCGTCGTTGGCATCCGGTCGACGCATCCGCACGTTCGCCGGGAACCCAGGGTTGTGCACCTCCACGCGGAGGGAGTCCCCCTCACGGAACCACTCCACTCGTACGACCCAGGTGTCATCCGACCGCCCGTAGAGAATCGCGTTCGTGACCAGTTCGGAGATCATCAGCGCGCAGTCGTCGACCGAGCAGGCCGGGTCGTACGGAGCGATGAACTTCCGGAACCAGCGCCGAGCCGTCGACACGGAGTCCGGAAGCGGATGCAAGGTCATCGCCCCGAGGGACTGCCGTCCAGGTCGGCCACGTTCATGGGTGCTGTCGCCCATCCGTGCTCACTCCTTGCCGGTGCCGTCACAGTCGAGGCACCGTCGCTTCGATGTGGCACGGGCACGGTCGTTGGCGGCGGAGAGCGCCAGCGCAGTACGTGAGCTGACATGCTTCCAGCCACGTCCCCGGCACCCTCGGCAGGCTAAGTGCGTGCCCTGGTTCGGCCGCTGACTCGTCACACCGTGCCCCCTTCCGAGTAAGTGGCCTTAGCCACTTACTGGATAGTGGCATTAGCCACTCACGGCGTGCAAGCGGTTCGGCGCAACTGATGGTCCATCAGGTGAGCGGGTAGCCCTGCTCGAACGCCCAGCGATGGGGCGGGTAGGTGGCTTCGGCAAACTCCAACGGCCGGTCCTGAAGGTCGAATACGACGTGGTGAACAATCAACACCGCCGACCCAGGCGCCAACTTCAGATCCGCCGCCTCTTCGTCCGTGGCCGCCCGCGCACACATGCGGTCCTCCGCGTAGCTACCTTGACGGCCCGTCATGTTCTCGACGTACATCAGGGTGCCCTCCTGGATCCGCTCAGGATCGAGGAGCTTCGGCGCCTTCTGCCCGACATCGGGAGCGAACCACGAGGTCGACAGCGTGATGGGCCCGTCCTGGTTGTTCGTGATGCGTCGACGGTGTGCCGCCCGTCGATCCTTGACCAGCCCCAGCGCCTCAGCAACATGATCCGGCGCGTCCAGCCAGCCGGCCGACGTGATGACCGCGTACTCACCAGGGGTGTAGATCTTCCCCGTCTGCCGAGCACGCCCGTACAACTCCCGCGCCCGCCGGTTGACTTCGAGACTCCGCACGTAAGTGCCGGACCCCTGCCGCTTCTCGACCAGGCCCTGATGGCTCAGCGCCTCCAGCGAGCGAGCCGCCGTCGGCCTGGATACCTTCCAGTCCGCGGCGAGTTGCCGTTCCGACGGCACCTCGTCACCAGGTCGCAGGTCTCCCCGCAGGATCTGGTCCCGGATGAAGTGTGCGATCTGGAGATACTTCGGCTGAGCCTCCTCGATCTGAGGCATGCCCCCTCCTTGTCCAAGTGGCTATGGCCTCTAGCCACTATAGGGTGAGTGGCAAATGGTCGACCCCGTACGCTGTCGGCATGACGCGGTTGATCGTCGCAGCAGGAGGAGGGGGCGACGCTGTCGCCGCCACAATGCTTCACGCCGCTCTCTACCGCGGCGAGGACCAGGCAGTGATCCTCACGTACGCGTGGGACCGCTTGCTCGTCGATCCGGTACCAGGGCCGCGGGGACCGGACAACTTCACGGGGCTTGAGCAGCTGACCCCGACGGTTTGGACGGTGCCGGCGGATGCCCGCCCGATCGCTCCAGCGGGTTCCACACTCCCCCGGCTCGCGGCAGAGCTTCCGCACACGTTCGCCCTCCTCGACCCGCATCACGGTGCCGAGGGCGTCACCCGGCAACTCGAAGAGCTTGTGAGCGACCTTGCCCCGGCCTCCATCGATGTCCTGGACGTGGGCGGCGACATCCTGGCCCGAGGCGACGAGCCGACTTTGAAGAGCCCGCTAGCCGATGCCCTCACCCTCGCGGCATGCTGCCAAGTGAACGCCCCCGTGCGGCTCTTGGTCGCCGGCCCCGGATTGGATGGAGAGCTGCCGCTTGACTACGTACGCGGCATGCTCGGCCCTCTCGTCCACACCTTCACTGTGAAGGACGCCGAGTCGGTCAGCTCGGTCCTGAAATGGCATCCCTCCGAGGCAACCGGAATGCTCGCGGCGACAGCCCGAGGCGTACGCGGTACGTGCGAAATCCGAGATGCAGGCATGCCCGTATCCCTCACGGACGAGGGACCAACGGTCCACCAGGTCGACCTCGACGATGCGTTGAGCCGGAACGAGCTGGCGCGTGCAGTCTTGGCGACGGAGAGCCTGGACGAGGTAGAGGCTTACAGCCGCGAGATCTGCGGCTATTCAGAGATCGACTACGAGCGCAACAAAGCCGTATGGCTGAAGGACCAGGCAAAGGCGGAGCTCGACGCCGAGTCCGTTCTGTCCCAGCTTGGCGAGTTCGAGACCGAAGCCCGAGAGCGCGGCATCACTCACACGACGTTTCGCCATCTCACGGAAGTCCTGAGTCTGAGCGGCTCCCAACGCGACAGCCTGCGCCAGCTACTCATCACCAACCGCCCGGAGCAGTACGAAGCGCCCCTGTGGCGGATCAGATGACAGACACCCACGAACTTCCGCCCCATGATGCTCTCCCCGCCCCGCACGAGACGCTCGCCCAGACCAACTGGGCCGACTTGGAGCACGCTTACGGGCCGGCCGACGACGTACCCAAAATGCTGGTCGCGCTCCTGGACACGAACCAGGCGGTGAGGACCAAGGCGCTAGACCGCATCCATCAAGTCGTGCACCACCAGAACACTCTCTACGAGGCGACAGTGCCTGCGGCCCTGTACGTGGCCGCGATCCTTCCCGACCCACGGACAACATGGTCCGTCGACAAGGACCACAGGTCCTTCCCAGGCAACATGCGCGCCGAACTACTGGGCTGGATCAACTCGATCGCCAACGAAGTCACTGACGTCGCCGAGGCCAACGGCATCAAGCATGGGTTCCCTCTTGACGACCATCCGCCTGCTGTAGCCGTACGCGACATGCGGCCGTTGCTCTTCTCAGCCGCCGTCGCATACGCCGATGACGACGACCGTGATGTACGCGAAGCGGCCATCGCAGCATGCATCCCGCTCCTGGACGATCCTCAGGTGCGCCACCACCGAGCGGCGCTGGTCCCCCTCGTCCGGGAGATCCTCGGAACCAGCGAACTGTGGCAGTACCGGGAGCGGGCCATCGACGCTCTTGACGCATGGGGCGAGGACTCCACAGGTCTCGAAGGCCAGCGCGACCCCTTCTGGTTCTGCAACCCCACCTCGGTACCAGACCACCGCACGCGGTATCCGGGCGCTGACGCGGGTTGCAGCGAAGAACCACCGTTCTAGCTGGCCTGCCGCACGACCCCGAACACTGCTGTCGATATGCCCAGCCCCAGTTGATGCGCGACGTTTTGGTCCCAGGTGATGCTTGACGCTGCGCCTAGAGATCACACCATCCGACTGACCTGGCAGCTCGCTGCTATCGTCCGCCGGGTGACGAGCGACGACGACGTCTTGGACGCGATCAGGCAGAACCCGGATCTCGCTGAGCTGCTGTGGGGCGCTTGTGAGTTCGACCCCTCACGGGCCGATCACGGCGAGCCGGTCCGGCTTCCGTCGGGGCTGGCCTTGGAAGGTGTGGCCGGTGACTTCACTGGCGGGACGTTCTTCCTCTGCGGTAGCCGCAGTGAGGCGCGGCCCGTGCTGTACGCCAGCTCTGAGGGACAAGCTGGTCTGATCGGCCAAAGTCTCGCTGAAGCACTGGGGATCATGGTGGGACTACCGTCTTGGTGGGACTGCCTGAAGTTCTCCGGAGCTGGTGATCTGGCGGTCATGCGGATGACTGCCGATCACCTGGTCCGCGACGAGCGCCGCGACGAACCTACGATCACAGAGCAGCGTGCTCGCCTGGCTACGGCACTAGGCCTGGAGCTGGCATCCGTTCCGGTCCTGGTGGCTCGTCTACATGCCGCGGTCTCCGCTACGGCGCCTGACTTCGTACTCACCGTCGAGACCGGCGAAGAGTACGAGACCTTGTTCGGACCTTGGCTGCCGAGCCGCAATCCCGCGTGGTGGTGAAGAACGCCGACCCTGCCTCCCGCACCACGCCACACAGGCACGCACAGAAAAGATGATCACGGCCACTGTCAAGCATCTACCGGGACCGGACACACTGCTGCCGATAGCTGAGTAACAACCTTCTTCACGGGTTCAAGGCGGCTCGCTCCGCTCCCCGCGCGCGGCCCGGCCCCCGGCTGGGCCTGCGCTCCTGTCTCCGCCCCGCTCCAGCCCGGCCGGCGCCCGTGCCGCGCTCAAAGCATGCAGCCACCTGGCGCCAGAGAAGGGGTACGTCGTGGCTGGGGCGGTCGGCTCCACAGCTTTACGGAGCCACTTTGGCGCGAGCCTCGAAGATCATGGCCCCAACGTCGTGCTTTACCGGGCAGGTCCACAGACTGCCCGACGCGCCGGAAGCTTACGGGGCCATGATCACTCGCGCCAAAGCAGCGCCACCCCAAAGCCGTTCCACCGACCTTGAGTAGCCCAACCAGCCGAATCGGCTAATTGATCTGGAAGAATCAAGCTCCCAAACCAGAGTTGCGGCGCCAGCGAGCCTTCAACTGATATCTGTCGACTCCATCCAGCTCACCGAGATTGTGAAGACGGTCGATCATCGATGAAGTACTGACGTGCAAACGAGTCGCCAGGCTAGAGATTGTCTCAAGATCTCGAATATCACCGTTGATCTGCGCTAGGTGATCCCGCAATAGCCATGTAGGCATCAAAAACGCAGCTGCGAAGGCATTTGCACGCTGTTCTACGAAAAGAGGCGCCCACGGCCCGGATGCCACAGCTAGCTCGCTTGCCCTATTGCGGTCGAGCAGCAAATGACCCAACTCATGAGCCAGTGTGAAGCGCTCGACTTCGCGACTCTGACCCCATTTCGTTTGAGTGTTGCAAAAAACCTTCGGGCGCTGATTTGGACCGAATACGGAAACGGCACGAATTTCTTGATCAGACAGGCTGATCTTTTCGTGTAGAATATCCAAAGCAGCAAGCGTGGAATGAACGTCAATCCATGAATGCTCTTGGCGGCCAGCCAACATTTCACAAGCTCGCTCACCGAGCCAGCTTCCCTGCTCTCCTGGCGTTAGCTCTCGAACCTCGATTGGATCGAAGGAGAGCGCAAGCTTATTGAGCCACGATGACGCATCGTCAACGTGATTCTTGACCAACGCGGAGGCAAGGGTCATTACGTCATCACGAGTGATAGAGGGGCTGTATGCACCGTAAACCAACTGTGCGTACGCACTACCTTGAACGACAAGGGCAGTAACGCGGTTTTCCCCAGTGATCTCTTGCCGCACATCCTCGGCGACCTCGGAAAGCGCCTGGTCAACAGCAGAAGAAATGCTGACGTACTTTTCGAAATCAGCTCCAAGACCCGCAAGCCAAGCCATTCGGTTTGAGGTCTTTGATTCGCTTGCGATCGCCGCGACATCCTCAATCAATGCGGCCACTCGACGCGACTCGGGAAGTCGGCGAGAAAGTTCCTGCGACGCCGCTTGAAGTACCGCATAGACAACCTCGGCGGCCCTAACTAGATCAACTTCGTAACGCCTATGCGGGGCCAGAAAAGTGAACTCTTCTGGAATACCGATAAGCTTTTCAGCGCCAGTAGAGATCTCAAGCGAGGCCCCATATCGACGCATATAAGCATCCGGAAATAGTCCACCCTCGCGAGCGGACCGCAAACTATGCCTATCCCACCAAGCAGTCCACTCGTCAAGCCAGTCGAATTCATCCAATTCCTTAAGTGAAATCGGAGGATTCTTGGTGAGTGCCATAGCTTCAGCGGCCGAATAGCCTGCATTCTTGAGAGGTAGCTGCTCTTCATGGAAAATGGCATCCCAATTCTTGGTAACCCACTCCAGGAAGGGGATCATGTACCAGTGAGCAGCCTCGATCACTTCACTCTGCTCAAGGTGTGCGCACAAATTCTCTCCGGCCACCCACAACGCAAAGGAACCCCAAGAGCTGGCTTCCTCAGGGGTAGCTCGATCTTGCTCTCCATGAGGGTTGCGCAAAAACGAAAGCTTGAATGCAAAGTCGGCAGGGTCCCCTGCCTGCATCTCCCAGTTGCTCACAGTCATTGCGGTCACCAATACTCTTTGATGCTTCGACGTGACACTCGGTGGTCAGCTAACCACTGACGCCGAAGTCTCTCGGGCACTCTCCTCCACTCGACCGGGAAGCCATGCCAGCAGTCCGGAGCGTGTTCATGCCCACAGTAAGCTCGCTCCCCGTCCGTAGCATATCGCTTGCCCGGTTGGCTAGGGTCTACAGCGCTGTCGGCTAGGAGCGCCGGACCGTCAGCTTCCGGTGGGCAGAGCGAGCCGCGCGCTCCCGGTTGCCACGGCTCTTTGTGCTTCGCATTGGGCTCATACTTCAAGTGCCCCCCAGTTACTGTAAGTAACGCCCGTATGGCCACGCACCCTCAGTGTCCAGGAGAGTGCCCCAGGGGAGCAAGGGCCTGCGTCACCTACACAGGTGATTCTCGAAGAACGTGGGCCGGTGAGCCTGGCGCAGCCTCTCAACACTGGTTACGCCCCGACCGTCGAAGCTCGGTGGGCAATCGAGTGGACGTGGGCAGCACGAGCGTTGGACCAGTCAGCGGACCTGGCTGAGTCAGAGTGATCTTGCAGAGCTGTGCTAGCCGCGGTCCCCTGCACTATCTGGCACGGCGCATAGTCCTTGATCTCGGCTCTTCAGAACCGGGCTCAGCGATCGGAGGGCAGCATTAGCCTTCCGGACCGGCTCGCGTTAACAACTTTACTGCTGGTCAGCCCACGAATCGCTCTCCGAAAGACCCAAGCCTCCCAAGCTGAGAGTCCTGACCCTTGTCATGGGCCGGCCGAACGGCGCTTGCTCTGGTTGACTCCGAGCATGGCTGACGCCGATTGAGGCGCGTGATCCGTGCGTGCACTCGCTGTACGTCGTCGGCTGAGATTCGTGGCACAGATTTCGGCGGAGTTCTAAGGGCCGAGCCCCGTGCTAGCCGGCAAAGGCGGGGAGGGGTGTTAACCGAGGGGCGTAGGGTCCGTTTCTGTGCTAGTGCCAGGGCTCGTCCCCCTGAGTACGGGCTTCGATCAATGCCAGAAGCAACCGAGGGAAACTCTCACCACGGGCCGTTGTGGCAAGCGCGCTGCTAAACCTGAAGCGAGCCGGTTCATGTATCTCGGCTCAACTGAGATCAGCCCGTTGGCGCTCAGCAGGCGAGGTCGACAGCAGAAGCTGCGAAATCGTCCTCAAGGGCCTGGGGTGCGTCGTCCTTCGCTAGCAGTACCTCAGCATCGAAGAGCTTGGAGGTCAGCGCCTCCGTAAGGGGCGGGGGCACGGCATTGCCGATGATGACTTGAACCTCAGTGCGAGTCAGTTCGTAGCGAGGCTTGACTCTTTCATCGACGAACTTGAAATAGTCCGGGAAACCCTGGATACGCGCGGCCTCATGGGCGGTAAGACACCGTGGGACTTCAGGGTGGACGAAGCGTCCGCGACCCATCGTGGCGAATCCGCTGGTAATCGTCTGAGCCGGACGGTCCCACCACAAGCGGCCATACATCGACGTGTAATTGTGCTCGCCCTGATGACACTCAGGGCGTTCTTCGTTGGGCAGATTGTGCTCGTCGTTCTCGAAGAGATACTTCATACGCCGCTGGTTATCCGCGTTGGGTACGGCAGCCTCATCGAAGAACGACTTCGGTCGGACGTCAAGTAGGTCACCGATCGCCCAACGCAAGTCATGGGGTGCGGCTTTGTGATCTTCGACCTGCAGCAGGTCGGCAGCCGAAAAGCCAAAAGGTAGCGCGTCTTCTCGGATGGCCAACAATATGTGGCGTTTGCGCGTCTGGGCGACCCCGAGCTTCAGCAGGTCGATACGACTGGTGGCAACGTCATAGCCAAGCTTTCTAAGGTGAACGATGGCGCGGGAGACCACCTGCTGCTTGTCATTGACAACGGCCAGCACGTTCTCAATGACGACCGCGCGAGGGCGCAGCACCTCTGCGGCACGAGCCATACGCAGGTACAGCCGGTTCTTGGGATCATCTCGGCGAGTGTGATTATTGAGGTTACTGTGCCCCTGGCACGGCGGTCCGCCGATCAAGAGTCCGACCTCGCCCACCGTGGACCGCGTCGCAATCTCCTGAGTAGTCAACGATGCGCCGAGGTCGCCGTCGAAGTAGGACTCAACACTTCCCTCTTGGACGTTGGCCTTAGGGAAGTTGGCCTTGAAGACCTTGGTGGGAGCTGCCTCGAAGTCAACTGCGAGACGAACGTCCAGCGAGACGTCACGCTTGTGGGCTGCCTGGGCAATACCCAGAGTGAGGCCACCGCAGCCCGCGAAGAGGTCCACGACTCGCAGGGAGCCGACGCCCTCCTCAAACTTCGGCCGCCGCTTAGCCTGCAGGGGGTACTGCTTACCCACGCGTGCCCCCCATCTGCCCTTGCTTGTAGAACCGGCGGAACGAGCGGTCATGGTACTCGATCAAGGATGAAGGCGTGCGGTAGACCGGTAGGTCAGTGGCGCCCGACGTGCCGATCACGACGCATCTAGGCCCCGTATGCCAGCATCACGAGCGCCCTGAACCATCTCGGCATCGGCCCTCACCTGCGGCACCATTGCTGCCTCGGCGTCAGTAGGTCCCGCAACCCCGGCCGGTCCCGCACGAATCGCGGTCAGCGTCGAGTGCCTCAGCGCCAACCCCAGCAATCCGGGACCCTCAAGGGCCCCACCCACTCCCCCGCTGGCGAGTCAGACGTACTTCAGCGGTCCGGCAACGCATTTGATCTACCGTCAGGAACGTTGCCAGCTAAAATCCTTCAGCGCTCACTGCCCGGTCGACGAAGGACAGCAGCATGCCGCTCGAGGTCAACAAGCACGTCCAACGGATACGTCGCTACCAGCCGTTCGATGTCGACGCGTCGGAGATGATCTACGAGCAGGCGGACCAGGCGGACCGGACACAGTCGCCGTACCCCGTGGTGACGCTGGAGTACTTGGTGAGCGCCATCGAGCAACCAGCCGTGAAGACCATCGTCCTCACCGGGGACGCCGGGCACGGCAAGACGAGCCTGTGCGCCAACCTGCTGGCCGAGCTGAGGATGGGTGGCGAAACGGTCCCATCAGATGTCCGAAGGACAGTCTTCAGCGAGTTGCTCAAGGATGGTGATGCCGGCCGCCCTGTTGCCCTGACCCGTAGCGGGCGGCCGCTGTACATACTCAGGGATCTCAGCGAGCTAAGCCTTCAGGCGGGCGCCCAGAAGCTCGTCGAGCTGCTTGACCCCCCGGGCAATGGGGTTGCGATCATCTGCGCAAACGAGGGCCAGCTGCGTAAGTGCGTTGCCGAAGACGACCTCAACCGCAGTGGCACGGGGCGCGCCAAGATCTTGGTCAAGACCCTTACAGATGGCATTGCTCGTGGGCAGGTCAGCGACCCCGATGGCGCAGTCACGGTCATCAACCTCAACTACCAGTCCGTAGCGGCTGACGGTCGCACTGGTGGTTTTGTCCCCTGGGTTCTGAGGCAGTGGACGACCCCGCAATGGTCGCGGTGGAAGGCCTGTGAGACGTGTGATGCACGTGAGGTCTGCCCGATTCTAGCCAATCGTAACGAGTTGAACGATGCCACTCACGGGCCTCAGCGCCGGGCCGCGGTCCGGGAACTGTTCGCTGCCGCCGAGCGCGCCGGAGCTGTTGTTACGACCCGTCAGGCGCTCTCGGTTACCAGTTACATGATCACTGGTGGTCTGTCCTGTGAGAACGTCCACGCCAAGTACCAGCGGTCGCACTCCAACAGGTTGTGGCAAGCACCTCATCTGTACCACCAGGCGCTCTTCGGCGATCAGTTGACCCCGCACCAGCGTCACCGTGTTCCCGCATTCCTCACGCTACGCAAGCTGGACCCGGGCAAGGTCTCTCGTCGCCAGGTTGACGACCGTCTCGATCCGGATACAGCCGGCCGATTTCCTCCGGGGGACCCCAAAAGTTACCTGCAGAAGGCCCGTACGACCCGGGACGCGCAGAAGCAGGCCGAACAGCTGAGGGGCTTGTACACGTTCCTGCGACGTGCCGACTTCTTCAACAGCATCGACAGCAAGGACCGGTTTGCCCGCATGGGCTTGCAGGCCGGCGACGACTTCGTCACTGTCCAGAACGACAGAGGGGACCTGGCGGACACCTCGGTGCGCGACCGTTTCCTCAAGGGTTTGGAAGCCGTCCAGGGTATCCACCGTCCCGGGAGCAACCCTGACTTCCTCGTGCTCGACCCGGCCTTCTTTGCTCAACGCGCCCGCGCGGCCGTCATCTCCCGACGGGTGTCCAGCAAGAACGTCGAGGTGGTCGACCAGGTCACCCAGTGGCAGAAGGAAGGCCAAACGGGTGACATTCCAGGCATGCGGAATGCAGTCGAGTGGCTCAACCGCTCCATCTTCATTCGGATCCCGGCCGTCACTCCTGGCCAGGGGGCAGTTTCGGTCGAAGTAGATCTTCTGCGCTTCGAGTTGCTGACACGGTGGGCCGCAGGGCTGCGTAGCGAGACGCAGCACGAGGCCGAGATCCGCGGGCTGACCGGGTCTCTCGCAGATCTGGCTGACTCCTTGAACAAGGACGACGAGATCCAGGTCCTCGTGGGCAACGTCATGAGAAAGCTCATGATCGACGTCGGTGACAAGATCAGGTCGGTGCGAGCGTAATGGCTGACCGTTCTAAGTCAGAGGTCGTCCGCCGCCTCTTCGGGGTGAATCTTGAACAGCAGGGCCGAGGCTTCTACGTCCCGTTGGAGATGCTCGCGATCGCCCGCGGCGTATACCTGGCACATGAAGAAGACCCCGAGAAGCACGCGGGGCTCCTGGATGCCGGAGACCGGATCGCCTACAAAAGGACCTCACACGACCTGGCTCGGCGAATCGCTACCAGGGCCCTCATTGTTGAAGGAGACGAAGAACTCAGCAAGGCGGTCGAGCTGGACTCGCCCGAGACGTTGGAGACGCTCCACGCCCTGTTCTCTTCTCTGTTGGTCGAAATTCCGGGACGCCGCAGTCAGCCCAACTGGTTCGGGGCGCACATCTATCCGTTCGTGGGTGAGCTCATCCACTACGACGCAGTCGAGCGACCAATCGTCCAACGCGGTGCCACCCCCAAGAAGAAGGAGCAGGCCAGGAAGCTACCGGCCAAGGTCAAGGCGAAGGCTCCGAGCATTGAGCGCTATCTGTTCCGCGGCCCTGGGGGCTGGGCCTACAAGGTCCTGCGTACTGACTCTGATCCTGACCGCAAGGAAGCGACCCGGCAGGGCCTTGATGACCTCGTTCGGGACAGCGGCACCCCTCTTGGCAGCCTCGCAAAGGCACTCAGCGCCCATGACTTCGACTACGACGAAGAGCCCTACGAAGACGATTCAGAGAGAGACATTGACCTGTACGAGGACCTCAGCCCGTGGCCTGGCCTGCTGAGGATTGGGGCTCGTAACATCGTCGCCCGGACTACGACACCCCGGGCCAAGCGCACCGAGAGCCTCATGCACTGGGTCCCCTATTGCTTGGCTCGCCACCAGCTACGCCTCGCACGCGCGAAGTTGGGCCTCACCGATGGCGAGTCGATCCTCTTGGACTTCGGCAACGAGGCAACCCCGCTGCGCAGCGTGTCGCAGAAGAACCTCACCAGCTTCCGCAACGACATCGCCAATGCGATCAACGTCCAGGCCCGGGAAATGATCAACGAAGCCGAAGGCGACGAGGCTAAGAAGGGCCGCTACGAGCGATTCACCAAGGAGACCGGCAACGCCTTCGCATCGCCTCGAGCGTTCTTCAGTGAAACCCTCGCCGCTGTGGGAGCCCTGAACGCGACGTCCGGGCGCCGGCACTTCACCATGAAGCCACCGATGCTTGAGGCCCTGGTGTCTGCCACCATCCCACAGGGCACAGAGATGGAATTCGACCAGTTCTGTGCGCTGATGTACACGAACTACGGTCTGGTGACGGAGAAAACGGTCGCAGCTGTGAGCCCGTTGGTCCATGAGGTCGACTCATCGGTCTTTGAACACAACGGCAAGGCCTTCCGCGACAAGCTGGCCGCTATCGGTCTGCTCACTCAGTATTCAGACGCAACCAGCATGGTACGAGGAGAGCCCCGTTGACCGACAGCAGCACCCGAGCGCTTGGCCGGTTCATCGCCGATGAAGCACTACGCAAGGTCATTGAGACCAGCGGCGCCCGTGTCGGTCTGCGTATCAGCGGGTTCGATCCGCCGACCGTAACCGAGGCCCTCCGTCACACTGCCCAGAGGCTGTCCGAGTCGCCGGAACTTCAGGTTGTAGTCAAGGTAGGCACGTCGGAACAGATCGATGGCGTGCCGGATGATTTCCTGCTGGATCGGGGGGACCAGCTGACCAAGTGGCGAAATTCCGGGCAGGGCAGCGCGGTGCTGCTGTTCGAGTGGGGGCCGTCTCCGGACGCAGAGGGCCTGGCAGCCATGAGCGCTCTTGACGACGCCCCAATCCTCGGCGACCACCACGACACCTCCAGCGAGCGTGGATTCGACAGGTTTATGGCGGATGTATGGCGGGAGGCAGGTGGCAGCGGAACCGTTCCGGCCGTGATGGCCGGCTCCCTACCCGAGATCTGGCGTGCCGTCACCGATGAAGATCCCCTGTCGTTGCACCGCTGGGCTGCCTTCCTCGTCGAGACGGCGCAGAAGGTCGTCGCAACTCAAGTCCACACACCGGACGTCGTCTGTACCGAGATTTCTGCAGCCTTGCCCGCTCTTGGCCTCTTCCCGGACCGCAGCCTTTTTGCCAAGCCTGCCGCACTGCCCGCCCGGATCAAGAAAAACGTATGCGTCAGTGCCTTCAAGCAGCCCACCGGCAAGGAAATCACCGCGGACGACCTGATAGACCGCATCGACTCGGCTGAGTTCAGCGAGGAATCTCTGGAACACATCGGTGCGGATTCAGAGACTGTCAAAACGCGCATGCGCGACCTCGTACTCAATCACCGTGGGCCTGCCCTCCACGATCGTCGTCAACTGCGCAGTGGTCTGGACCTGACCCTTTGGCTTGAGGTCTTCGAGCAGAAGTCCAAAAAGATTGGCCTTGGCCAGCAGGTTAAGCAGGAGATCTTGAGGGCCGCCGCGGACCGGGTCGACGAATTCGACGCGATGATGATCGAAGAAGCGCTTGACCGCGGAGACCAGGAGTCCGCCCAGCGCTTTCTTGACGAAACACCCGCCGGTGGCGCTGAACCGCTAGCCGACCTGCTGTCCAAGCGTTCACGCCGCAAAGTTGAGAAACTCGCTTTCCCAGACTCTCAGTTCGTCCAGGACCCACTGCGTGCCCTGCTGCGCGAACTGACCTACTTCTCCGACGAAGAAGAAGGCTCCGTCGTCGTCCGACTTGAAGGAAACCAGGAAGCCGGGCGGTGGAGCCGCTGGTTGTTCGCCTTCCTGTACGCACGCACCCTGCAGGACATCCAGGACTCGACCAGCCTCCGTCTCACTCTAGAGGTCCAAGACTGCCTGCTGGACGTGACCAAGCCGTCCCTACCGGATAATCAAGAAACCCAAGAGCCATTCGAGCTAAATACCGAGTGGGCGCCGTTGCGCTTCCTGGTCGAAATGGACGAAGCCGCCCAGCGACGCTTTCGCTGGGATCCCATGGGCATCCCCGGTCAGATAGCGCTGGCAGCTCTCATCAGCAGCTGTCAAAACCCCCCTGCCCACGCCAGCAATCTGACCTTCGACAGCTTCCTTGAGAAGTTCAACGACCCCAGGCAGTGGCAGACCGACGAACCGGCTCCTGCCCCTGATACACATTTCGCCGGTCGGCTGGACCGCCTCAAACGGAAGCACTTCGAGCGATTCTCCCAAGGGCTCGACGCCACGAACATCGGCGAATACGTACGTGAGTGGGAAGACATCCTCCGCGAAGCCCGCACCACCCTGGTTCCCGACAACGCTCCGGATGCAGACCTCGAGGCAGTCGTGCTTGCCGACGTCGTTGAGCTGGCCGATCACCGCATGATGATGCTGGCCACCCACCCATTGAAACTGCGATGGCTGGCAAGGAACTACGCAGAGACCTCCAACAGCATTGAGATTGCCCTCAACAAAGAGGGTGGCTTGAGTCTCAACCAAGAGAACGAGGATCTCTTCTTCGACGCTATTGACCGCATCTCTCCACACGGAACACCGGCGGTCCTCGTCGGGCCGCGCGGCACGATCGCCATCCCGATGCGGGAATCGGCCGGCCATGAGGAGTACGCACCGGTCCGTCGCGGCGGCAACGAGTCCAAGGAATGGCTCTCCAGTGTCGACGAGGCCGCGATCGACGAGATGGTACGCGTCATCACCGACTACCTGACGACTTACCCCCACAAGCTTGACGGCCTACGCGTACTGCTTTTGGACCGCAACGGCGACCCTGTACTGCCCGTGCGCGTAGCCAAGCAGGTACGGGCCAAGAATCCCCGTCTGAAAGTTGATCTGGTGGTCCTGGCTCCCCAGGCCACCCATCACGAGATCATCCAGGGGTTCGACCTGCAGTTCTCTGGCGCGGAGATGTCCGAGGACAGCTTCCTGCCCGACGTTCAACTCATCCTGCAGGCATGGGAGCCCGACCAGACAACGGACCTGTCCGGGCTGCAAGGCACCATTGACCTCGCCCTGGCTCCGGCGCTGTTCGGCACCCAGACCAGTATCAAGGAGAGCACTAAGAAGGAATCCTTGTCGGGCTCCTTCAACCCCTGGAAGCACCCGGCATCACACAACCTGGCGCAGACCAGCGAGAACGTTGTGAAAGCGCTGTTGCCCGAAACCGCCGACGAGACTCTTGAGTCCTGGTCCACCTTGTGTGTGCGCTACGACCGCAGTTCCCCGGTCTCCCGGGAGAGTGTCGACGGCATCGACTACTTCGAGATGCAGGTGCAATTCCACCAGCACCAGGATCTGTTCGCCGAACTACACAGCGTGGCCCACTGGGTCGTCACCCTTGACAGCTTCATTGGTCGTGAGCAGATCGATGCCCTGCGTAACCGCCCAGACGTCATCCTCGTCAAGCCGAGTGTCGGCAAGAACGAGTCGTACACCCTCATCGTCAGCTCACAGACCGGCAAGCAGTTCGTCGTCCAACGACTACGACGCCGCCTGGAGCAAATCGGCGTCGTCACTCCGCAGGACTCTGAAAGCACCGCTCGGCGAATCTACGAGGTTGGCCGCAACGTGGCTCCTGGCGCCGTGCTGCGCTCCCTCGGCATCGGCACCACGGTCAACGAAGTTGTCGGCCTCGTGGCCACGCGGTTCGTCATCGACCAGCAGTTTCCCATCCCTCAGCAGGGCACGAGCCTGATCACCTGGATCAGCTTCGACGAGCACCACCGGTGGTTCGGTCGCGGACACAAAACCCGTGCCGATCTGGGCCGATTCATACTGACGGTCCAGGACGACGGCATCATCCGCCTGGATGTCCTGGTCGCCGAGTCCAAGTTCCGCCAGACCTTCGATGTCGGCTCAGCGGAAGAGCAGCTCAACCGCACCACCGACCTGTGCAAGGATGCCTTCCGCTCGGGCGGCGAAGCTCGCCACGACCGCCCCTTCTGGCTGGACGAGCTGGCCGCCGCAATTGCTCAGACCAGTGGAAACGTCCTACGGGCCGCAGACCTTCCAGCGCGCACCACGATCGGCAAGGACGACCATCGTCAGATCGAAGCGAAGGTCCTAGACGCCCTGCGATCCGCGGATGTTCAACTCGGCCAAGTCTGCGGCGTTGCCGTAGCCATCTCAGCCGAGGACGACCAGCCGGCTCCGGCGGTCAACACCTTCGGCAGGCACACCCTGGTAAGACTGAACAAACACGAGCTGCTGAACCTCATCGGCTCTCTACGCGCCAACCAGGACCCGACAGATGCCGACCACCTCGTTGACTCCTGCAACCTAAGTGAGCCCGCGGAGATCCCCCGCACAGTCGTCAAACCCACTTCAGGCACTTCCTCCGAACTCTTCGCCCAGGAAGAGCAGGCAGCACCTGGCGAGGCCGCCGTAGCGACTGCTCAAACGCCCGTACCAAGCGGAGCAGTTGCTGGTGACATCGCAGCAGGGTCCGATCCTGACAACCTGAATAGTCACCGCGGTGGGCTCGGCGAGGAGGAGCTGAGGCTTCGATACAACAAAGTTCTCGACGTCTTCCATCGCCACAAGGTCGGAGTTACCGCTCCAGAGAACGGCAAGTGGCAGGAAGGGCCCGGCTTTTACATCTTTCGGTTCATCCCCGACCCTGGGGTCACCGTGGACAAGCTGACCAACCGACGGGACGAGATATTTCTGGCCCTGGCACTCCCCTCCGGGTTCAGCATTCGTACCCGCAGCGACCGCGGCTCTGTGCTTTTCGAGATCCCCAAGATCGACGACGAGAAGTACGGGGTCGATGCAAAGGCGCTGTGGCAGCAGTGCCCGGCCAATCCCGAGAGCCTCATCGCCCCCCTCGGCGCAGATATCGAAGGCAAACCGGTCACCATCGATCTGTCCTCCGCGGACTCACCGCACTTGCTGGTGGCTGGCACTACCGGATCAGGAAAGTCTGTCGCCCTGGACACAATCCTCAAGGGCTTGGTCCGGTACGACGAGAGCACCTTGCGACTCCGCCTCGTCGATCCCAAGGGCACCGAGCTTGTCGACTTCGAGGACGACCCTCACCTTGATGGCGAGATCGGCATGGATGCCGCCGACGCCATCGAGATTCTTGAGGAAACTGTCGAAGAGATGACCGGGCGCTACAGGGACATGAAGGTGATCCGCACCCGCAAACTCGTCGAGTACAACGCCAAGGCCGACAAAGCGGACCGAAAGCCTTGGATCGTCATCGTCCTGGACGAATACGCCGACCTCACCAGCGATCCCGAAGAGAAGAAGAAAATCGAAGCGCTACTCAAGCGCCTGACGCAGAAGGCACGCGCTGCCGGCATCCACGTCATCGCTGCCACGCAGCGTCCGAGCGCGGATGTTATCTCGACGACCATCCGCTCCAACTTCCCTGCCCAACTCGCGCTGAGGGTCAAGACCGCGACTGACAGCCGCATCATCCTGGACGAGACCGGCGCCGAGGCTCTGGCCGGGCAAGGCGACGCCTTCCTGCACACGGCTAAGGGCACCGTGCGGCTGCAGGTGGCCTATGACGGGAGCTGACCAGGTGGTCCGCCATGGCTGACCTCAGCCGCCAGCGATGCGGCGGTCAGGACGTCTTTCTCGGACGATTCGAGGCCTCCTGCCGCCGGGCGACCACTGCCTCAATGACAGTAGTGGCACACGCCTGTGGTTCGAGGTGCTCCCAGAAGCGGAGCACCAGCCAGCCTGCCTCCGCAAGGCGGTTGTCCGTGTCTCGGTCCCGCTGGATGTTCCGACTGATCTTGTCTTCCCAGTACGGCTGGTTCGTCCTGGGCATCACGAAGTGGTCCGGGCAGCCGTGCCAGAAGCAGCCATCGATGAAGACGGCCACCTTCACAGGGCGGAAGACCATGTCGGCCGTGCGGCGCATATTCGGGAGAGGCTTAGCAGCCACCCGGTAGCGCAGTCCAGCGGCGTGGACAAGCGAGCGAAGGAGCAGCTCGGGGGCGGTATCACGGTTCCGGTTGGCGAGCATGCTCCGCCGGTTCGCGGCCGATGACGCCCACGACCCCTCCGGCGGTGTCCACTGCGCAGCCGGCGTTTCTGGTTGTCTTTGTTCGCTCATATCTCCGGCAGCTTAGGGACGGATTCCTCTGCGTCTGTCGGCCTGGCGAAAACCTGTTCCTGTCCGTTCAGCCCTATTCTCGGTGCCTTCCGTAGTGGTACGGGCAGCTGCAAGTCTCGCACTCATCAACTCGCCTGAGCTGAACACGGGCACCCCAGGTGCTTCAGCGATCCAGCAATGAGGGAGTCCATGGTGATGCCGTCGGCGACGTCTGAGAGCCGACGCGATCCCGAGCACCAGGTGAGTGTCTAACTGCGTGACAACGCCGACGAACGCCGACGGATGACCGCGAACATCTGCGGACCATCAGTACAGGTGAGAGCCACACCAGCCCAAGCCCCCTCCCCCACTTGAGTTGCTTCGGGACGAAGAGGTCGTGGGTTCAAATCCCGCCACCCCGACAGAGAAACACCAGGTCAGGCCCGGTGCTGAGGGATCAGCATCGGGCCTGAATCGTTGTTCGGCCCGTCTTGGTAGTCGACTTCGAGAACCGGCTCCCAGGACCCGTCTGACCGCACACGCAGGAGCGTGTGCGGTCAGAGCCAGTCCCAGTGTCTGAAAGCGAAGTACAGCGTCACAGAGACAACGACGATGACGGCGCTGGAAACGATGAAACCCGACTGTTGTCCGAAGCCGGGGTAGGGAAGGTTCTGTCCGTAGAAGCCAGTGATCGCCGTGGGCACGGCGATGATCGCGGCCCAGCTCGTCACCTTCTTCATGATCAGGTTCATCCGGTTCGCCTGCACCGACAAATTGGTCTCCATCACCGAGGCCACCAGGTCGCGCAGCGACTCCGTCCACTCGCCGGCACGCAGCACGTGGTCGTAGACATCGCGGTAGTACGGCAGCAGGGGGCCGTCGACGACGCCGAGGTCGGGGCGCATGAGGGCGTTGACGACCTCCCGCATGGGCAGGACCACGCGACGGAGCCGGACCAGTGACTTCCGCAGGGCGTAGGACTGGCGCTGTACGGTCTGGATCTGCCGGCCGCCTTCGGCGAAGAGCAGGTCGTCAAGTTCCTCGATACGTTCGTCGAGTTGCCGTACCGCGGCGAAGTGCCCGTCGACGACGTAGTCGAGCAGGCCGTGGAGCAGCAGGGCGACCCCGTGTGCTGCCAGAGCCGGCGTACGGTCCCAGCGGGCAACCAGCTCGTCGAGGTCGAACGCGGCGTCCTTACGGACGGTGATCAGCGCCTGCGGCGTGAGGATGACCGCGAGCTCGCTCATCGTCAGTCCCGCGCCGTCCGGGTCGATGGCGACCGCGTAGACACTGAGGAAGTGATGGGTGCGGTAGTTGTCGAGCTTCGCCCGCTGTCCCTCGTGCAGCGCGCCCTCGAGAGCCAGCTCATGGAGACCGAGTTCCTCGCCGACCGCCGTGAACTCGGCGCGGTTCGGGCGGTACAGGTCCAACCACACGATCGAAGACGGATCCGCCAGATGCCGGGAGATGTCGCGGACCGGAAAGTCCTCCTCGACCAGGGAGCCGTCGCGGTACAGCCGAGTACGGGCCATGTCGCGCACCCTAACGGCACCAGCGGAGCATCAGCGGGCACCACTACCGGATATCCACCCCGACGGGTGGGCCAGTGACTGACACCAAGAATGGACAGCGGACAGCGGCTGGCCCCCCGTTGATACCGGGAGGCTGACGCCCTGCTGTTTCTTCTGCCAAACGCGGATGGGGCACAGCCGTGGGCCCCGCGCCCGGCAGGGCGGTCCGGCCGGCCACCCGACCTGCCCTTCTGCGTGGGATACCACCGCGTCTCCTGGCGCAATGCCCGACATCGCTCACAAGCCGCATGCCTGAGCGAGGTCGGGCACTCGCCGTTAGCGTGAAAGGAAGGGGCACGACAGGCCGCCTGTTGCGTCGGAAAGTGGTGACCGAAGATGACGGATACCGGACTGCCGAACCGGCCCGAGACCCCTCGCGCGGGATCATTGGGTGAGCGCGGCGGGAAGAGTGCGGGGGTGCCGCACGGAAGCGATCCGGGGTCGCGTGGCCGTACGACTATCGCCGACGGTGTGGTGGCGAAGATCGCCGGGATGGCGGCCCGGGATGTGCCGGGCGTCCATTCGATGGGCGGTGGGTTCGCCCGTGGCATGGGGGCCATGCGTGAACGGATGCCCGGTTCGGGCGGGAAGTCCGTCACCAGCGGAGTGAAGGTCGAGGTCGGCGATGTGCAGACCGCTGTGGACCTGGAGATCGTCGTCGAGTACGGCGTCTCCATCATCGAGGTCGCGGGCGACGTCAGAGAGAACGTGATCGCTGCCATCGAGCGGATGACCGGCCTGGAAGTTGTCGAGGTCAACATCGCCGTCGGCGATGTGCATCTGTTCGACGAGGACGAGGGACAACAAGAGCGGCGGCTCGAGTAATCGCTTGCCGGAGCCACGGCGAGCAAGGAGCGCGCGATGGGCATGGCCGCGGTTGGCCTGATCACCGGGATGGGGCTGGATTCCGCCGGACGGTTCGCCGACGGTCACGGGGAACTCGGTGACCTCTTCCACACCCGCGAGCACGGCAACCGGCGGCGATGAGACCATCCACTCCTCGGAGGACGACCGCCGACGGAAGTGAGCCGACGTCCAGGAGCGGTACGTTCGGCCTCTTCGGGGAGTAGCGTGAATTCATCGGGAGCACTTCGCACACCGGCTCCGATGCCGGTTTCGTTCCCGGTGAGCAACGACACCGGACGGCTGCCCTCGCGCAGAGGTGCAGAGGTCCGGAGACAGGTTCGCGCGATGTCCGCGACCACCTCTCCTCCCCCGTTGCGGGCCGTTCCCTTCAGGGCCCCGACCGCGCGACTCGCCCTGAAAGCCGTGGGTCCTTCACCAGGGCACGTCGAGTTGGACGGTGCCTGGTGGCCCCGTTCACGTGACCTGACACACGAACTCTCCGCTCTGGCGGACGTACTGGATCCGCTGTGGGGACGGATCACCCATATCGCCGTCAACCCCCGCCTCTGGCCGATCCTCCCGCGCAAAATCCTCGTCAACGGCCATGTGGTGAAGGCCGGTTGGTTCACATCGGGGCAGGATCCGCACAAGATCCTGCTGCTGTCCTATACGGCAGGCCGCTGGGACCTCTTGGTGATACCCCCCGAGACCAGCGCTCCCTCGGCCGCCCGGCTGATGGCCGCCGCGAGCGCGAACACCGGCCCGCCGATGACCGCGACCGCCCTCATGACGGCGGAACAGGCCGGCGAGACCTCCTCCTCGTACGAGGCCACCAGCGGCCGGCCCGGCCGACTGGTGGTGGGGGTGTGACGGTCGTCGTCGCCGCCCTGGCCGTCGGTGCCTGATGATGCGCCGGGCAGTCCGTGGTGGGTCGGATCACACGTGGCCACCTGCCGCGGCCGCCATCAGCGGTTCCGCTGTCTCCTCGGTCGTATCCGGAGGCACGACCAGCAGATCCCAGCGCCCCCGGCCGGGGGCGAGCAGGACGATCGTGTGCGGGGCGGATGCCGCCAGGGTCCTGTGCAGGCGTACGACCTGGTTGAAGACGAGCATCCGGCCGGGCACCGCGGGCCACGTCGCCCCGTTGACGGTGACGCTGGTGATGTGACCCCACGCGCGCGGCAACCCGGCAAGCAGCTGGGGGAGTTCGGAGAGCAGGTCGCACGAACGGGGCCACCACGCTCCGTCGATGGGTCGGGGCATGCCGCTGCCGGATGCGAGACGCAACCGGAGGACGGGGTGGGAGGGAAGCGGGGACTGCAGTGCGGTGGTCATGAAAGCTCCTGCCAACTGCCGTAAGCGATGGAGTGGTTGACGTCAGGCACGACGGGCCGCGACCCGCTGCGCCGTCGGCCAGCGCACGTCGTACACCCAGCCGAGGCGTTCAAGGAGACGGATCACGGCGGCCGACGGGTCGATCTGACCGCGGTCGACGCCGTGGCGGGCGCTGGTGGGGTCGGCGTGGTGGAGGTTGTGCCAGCTCTCGCCGAACGAGAGCAGGGCAAGGGGCCACAGATTGGTGGCCCGGTCGTGGCGCCGGGTACGGAAAGGGCGCTCACCGATCAGGTGACAGAGGGAGTTCACGCTCCAGGTGACGTGGTGGAGCAGCGCGATACGCACAAGCCCCGCCCACAGCAGGGCGGTCACGCCGTAGAGCCACGTACCGCCGATGGCCCAGCCCACCGCGAACGGCAGGGCGAGGGTGAGAACGCACAGCGCCGGGAAGGCGCGGGCGACGGCACGGATGTCGCGGTCGGCCAGGAGATCGGGGGCGTAACGCTCCGGCGGCGTACGGTCGTTGCGGAACAGCCAACCGACGTGCGCGTGCAGCAGACCGCGCAACTGGCCGCGCAGATGCGTGCCGTAGCGGTACGGGGAGTGCGGGTCCCCCGGCCGGTCGGTGAAGGCGTGATGGCGGCGATGGGTGGCGACCCAGCCGATGACATCGCCCTGGAAACTCATCGAACCGGCCACCGCGAGCGCGATCCGCACAGGACGGACGGCCCGGTAACCGCCGTGGGTGAGGCCGCGGTGGAAGCCGACCGTGACGCCGAGGCCCGTGATCGTGTAGAGGACGAGCGCGAGCACGATGTCGGCGGGATGGATGAGACTCCCCCACAGCAGCCAGCCGGCCAGGCCGATCGCCACGAACGGCAGGACGACGATCACCGCCGTCACCGCAACGTACAGACGCTCACCGCCACTACGCGCAGGTACCGGGCCGTCCGGCGGGAAGGGGGACGCCCCGTCGTAGCCCTGAGGCTCCGGGGCAGGATCCGACGGTGTGACCGTCGTGGGCGGGGTCGGGCTGAGTGGCATGCGTGGCTCCTCGGCCTGGATGCGGGTGGCGCGGCCGGGGTCACGGGCTGCCCTTGTGAGGGAGTCGCGAGGACAGAGCCGGTTCGCACACCGGCATACGAAGAGCCCTCGCTTCCTCCACCGTACTCCCGCCCGCTCCGGGACGAGGCAGGCCGGATCGCGCGGCCACCGCGTTGACACGGACCATTGCCGGACGTTGACTGGCAGCACGGTGCAGGGCCATGCCACCCCCGAACACACGGCGAGGCATTCCGCCTTCCCGCCTCGCCCGGACCCCGCGGGAACCCATCTACCGGACAACAGCGAGGCCGGCCATGACCGTTTCACGGTCCATCAGGAACCAGGCGCAGACGATGAAGGGAAGGATCACGGAAGAGCTCGGCCGGGTCACCCGAAACAGGCGGCTGCAACGCCGGGGCAGGGCCGACCGGGTCTCCGGAAGCCTGAAACAGGCCGTCGAGAAGACCAAGGACGCCTTCAGGCGGAACGGGAGCGGCCCCCGATGATGTACGACCAGACGCGCGCCCAGCAGCCTGCGGGGCACACCCCGGGCCCGGCGGGGCGCCGCAGCCCGGGCCCGGAGCCGCTGCTCTCGTCGATCGAACGGGACAAGGTCGTCCGGAGCCTCCGGCACGCCCTCAACACCTTCGCCGACACCCCGCGCGAGGCGCTGGAAGAGGCCGAGAGCGCCCACGACGAAACCACCGCCCAGCTCGTGAACGCCCTCGCGGAACGGCGGCGTCTCCTGCGGGCCGACTGGCAGGACCAGGACTCCGAGACGCAGTCCGCCGAACCCCGCGCCGCGCTGAGGCAGTACCGGGAGATCACCCAACGACTGCTCCAGATCTAGGCGGCCACTACTCCGCGCTGCTTCGAAGCGCGGAGTAGTGTGGACAGTACCGAGAGCATTTCGCACACTGGCTTCTACGCCGGGTCGTTCTCGGCGAACCATGAAACCCGGGCCGCCGCACAAGCGGCCCGGAGACGGGTCCGCATCATGTCGGCGACCTTGCTTCCACCTCTGGCACACCCCGAGCCCGTCGCAGCCCCGGCCGCGCGTCTCACCCTGAAGACCGACGGCACCTCCCGCGGACTCCTGGACGGTGCCTGGTGGCCCCGCTCCCGGGATCTGCTGAGCGAACTGCCCGCACTGACCGACGTGTTGGACCCCCTGTGGGGCCGCATCACCCGCATCGCCGTCAACCCGAAGCACTGGCCGGTCATCCCCCGCAAGGTTCCCGTGCACGGCCACATCGTCAAGGTCGGCTGGTTCACCCCGGAGATCGACCCGCACAAGCTGCTGCTGCTCTCCTACGGCACCGGCCGCTGGGACCTGCTGATCATCCCGCCCGAAACCGGGGCGGAGTCGGCGGCCCGGCTGATGGCTGCCGCGTCCGACTACGACGGCCCGCCACTGACCGCGAGCGCGCTCATCGCCGCGGACGAGGCCCGGCACGGCGTCCCGGCGGCCGACGAGCCACTGGACCCGGACGAGGCATGGGAGTACGAGGGCGGCGCCTCCGCGGTGTCCGCTGCCGTTCCCCACCAGACCGGCCCGACCGGCCGGGCCAGCCGACTGATCATCGGTATGTGAGGTGGCCGCCATGAACGCCTTCCTGACAGCCATCACCTTCGTGGTCCTCATCGCAGCGGCGGCGTACCCGATCCACCGGCTCAACATCCAGCATGCGGACACCTCCCCCCTGCCCGGCCGCCGCGGCCGCTTCCCGCCGCGCCGCCGCCGTACCACTCACCACGGGTGACCAGCCAGCTTCCGTCAGCGGCCTCGCGCACGGACCATCGACTCCACTCGCACCACCGCGGGCGCACTCGGGCCATTAACCGCGCGAGGAGCAGCCGGGACCCCATGAACCGAGGCATCCGAACCGAGGCGCCATGACTCTTCCGCAGCTGAACATCTACCGGCACGACCGGGGCAGGCGGGCATTGATCACCCTGGCCGGTGAGATCGACCCGGCCACCGCGCCCCAGGTGCGCGCCGCTCTGGAGCGGTGCCTGTATGACGGCATCACCACCATCGACGTGGATCTGACCACCGTCGGCCGCTGCGACAACAGCGGTCTGCGCGTCTTCCTCGACGCGTCGCGGCACGCCGCCGGGAGCCACGCGTCCCTGCGGCTGCACCACCCGTCCCCGCAGACCGCGCGGCTCCTCACGGACACCGGCTCCGATCTTCTGCTCCTGTGACGGCTCCGGGAGAGACCTGGTGCACAGCGGTACGGAGAGCCACCTTTTCTGATCATGTGTGACATGCCGTTCTCTGGAGTAATGGGCTGTTCGGGGTGACCGGCCGCGTCACTCTGTGCGGGTTGATCACGGTCGTGTCAGTAGCCCGTGTGTCGGTGCGGGCCCAGGACTCGCGGCACGAGGTGGGCATGGACACGGTCGTCGATGCTTTGACGACGCCGGTGCGGGGGTGCGGTTGTGACGGAAGGCGAGCGCCGACCTGACAAGGTCATGCTGGACCGGTCGGAAGGGTTCGGTGAGCGGCTGCTGGGGGTGCTGCTGGACCGGGCGCACGAGATGCCGCCGCAGCTGATCGCCCCGCTGATCGCGGAAGAGGTGGCCAGGGTCGGTGGCCGCGACGTCTCGATCCTGCTGCAGGACTACGGCCAGCTGGTGCTGGTACCGCTGCCGGGTCGGCGACTGATGGTCGGTGAGCCCGAGCCGATCGACGACTCTCCCGCCGGTACGGCCTTTCTGCAGGCGACCACTGCCGAGGTGCCGGAGGCCGACGGCGTCCGGATGTACCTGCCGTTGCTGGACGGCAGCGACCAGGTGGGCGTGATGGCCCTCACCCTGGACACCGTCGATGACAACGACCGGCGGCTGCTGCGCAGACTCGCCGGCCTGGTCGCCGACATGCTGGTCACCAAGCACAGCTACACCGATCAGTTCTTCCGCGCCCGGCGCCGTGAACCGATGAGCGTGGCCGCGGAGATCCAGTGGTCCCTGCTGCCACCGCTGGCGATGGCCGTCCCGCAGGTCGCGGTGGCCGGAATCCTGGAGCCCGCCTACGACGTCGCGGGCGACAGCTTCGACTACGCCCTCAACGAGGACATCCTGCACGTGGCCATGGTCGATGCGATGGGCCACGGCCTGGACGCCGCCACGATGGCGACCGTCGCCGTCGGGGCCTACCGGCACGCCAGACGTGCCGACATCGGCCTGTCCGAGATCTACGCGTTCATGGACCGGGCCATCGCCGAGCAGTTCGGGCCCGACCACTTCGTCACCGCCCAGATGATGCGTCTGAACATCGCGACGGGCCACCTGCAGTGGGTCAACGCGGGCCACCCCGCACCGCTGCTGATCCGCGACCACCGGGTCGTCCGGCAACTGGCAGGCCCTACCACCCTGCCCGTCGGCTTCGGCGGTGAAGAGCCCCGCATCAGCGGGCAGATGCTCCAACGCGGCGACCGGGTGCTGTGCTTCACCGACGGCCTGATCGAGGAGCACGAAGCCGGCAAAGAACAGTTCGGCGAAGAACAACTCATCCACTGGGTCAACCGCATCGAACACACAACGAAGGGGGTACGAGCGGTGGTGCGCTCGCTCTCCCACGCCCTGAAGCAGCAACGGGGCGGCCGCACCACCGACGACGCGACCCTCTTCCTGATCGAATGGCGCGGGGGCGCCGCCGACCACCTCGTGCTCCTGGAGTGAGCCGACAACCGCACCGCCGAAGACAGGGCCGACGCCACGGGGACCCGCCAAATCCAACGCCCTGACCTGCGAAAATGAGAAACTGGCAGGCATCGATCACGCCCGGTCCTCATTCGGGACGAAGAGGTCGTGGGTTCGAATCCCGCCACCCCGACAGAGAAACACCAGGGCAAGGGCCTGATCCTCACTGAGGATCAGGCCCTTGCTGCGTCTCCGGTGATCGTTTGGGAGAAGTCCGGGAGGAGATCTTGGTCGGCGTTTCCCGAGCGGCGGCCCGGCTCCTCATCCTGAGACGTTTCACCAGCCAGCTCGGGTTCTGCGCGTCCGTGAATCCGAGGCCCGCGTGGGTCACGTCCGCTGGAGTCGAGTGTCAACGGCTACTCCAGCGGACTTGACCGTCTCATGCACATGGCTCGACGAGCGCCGAGGGATGCGTGGCGAGAGGCGTGCCAGTGGATTCGTGGTGGACCGGAACTGAGCCGGAAACGTGCGTGCGTGCATGCATGCGCATCAGATCAGTTCCTCCTTGTTCTCCTTCACAGCCAGGGCTTCGGTTGTCGGACTGTGGTCATCGGGACAGTCGGCCGGCATGTGGGAAGCAGCGGACGGGTCGGTGTGCTGGTCGAGGTCCTCAGCCTCGGTGCCTTGTACCCATACCGATGCGGACGGCGCTGCGTCGTCGGCTCCAGCCGTGCGGAACTGAAGGGTTGAACCGAGCGGCAGGCAGAGCACGACGATTCCGCCGGACATGGCCAGGGCGAAACTCCACAGGCCCATCATGAGAGCGATGGAGAAGTGGAAGAGGAGGCCGGCTCCCATCGCCCACCACCTCAGTCGCTGCGGAAGCAGCAGGGAGATCACCAGGCTGCCTTCGATCACCAGGGGGAGCCAGGTCATCAGCGCCACTCCCAGAGCGCTGCTGATGACCGGTGCGACGAGAGTGTCGAGCCACGGGGCCGGACCGAAGTCGAGGTTGCTGCCCCAGTACCACATGGCAGTGCCGTCCTGCCATTCGGGATGGGGCAGTTTGGCGACAGCGGCCTGGAGATACACGATGACCATCTGCAGGCGCAGCATGATCAGCCCGCTGGTGCCGATGAGTGCGAGTACCCGCTGCGTGGCGTGTGTCTTCGGGGGCTGCTCCGAGGGCTGTTCCCAGTGCCAACGGCGTTTGTCCCCCAGGGCCGGGAGCACGAACAGTACGGACAGGATGAGGGCGATCTGGTCGCCGCCGTCGACGATCGCGATGCCGGAGAAGACGCTGTAGTTGACGTATGCGTGCGGTAACGCGGTGAGCCGAGGTCGCCAACCGGAGGCAACTACCAGGAGGGCGGCGACGCACACCCATTTGAGCCAGGTGAGCTGGGTGTAGTCGTCGGGTGCAAGGCAGAAGAGGCTGGCCGCGGTGGTGGAGGTGCAGCCGGGGTAGTCGCCGATGGTGGCCACGGGCCGGAAGAGGGTTTCGGCACTCGAGGCGGCGAGGGTTCCGGCGGTGCCCAGGGCGACGAGGGTGCGGGCGAGGCCGTAGACGTTGGTCCAGGGCAGCAGGATGTGACGCTGGTTCACGGGCACCTCACGTCCCAGACGGCGACGCGTTCGGGGGTGTGCCGTTCAGGAGAGAGGTCACGCCAGGCCCAGGGGACCGGGCGCATCTCCGCCACGGCCGCCCGGCCGCACAGGGTCGGAGCCGGCGACGGGTTGGTCGTCGCCGTTGCGCGGGGGGCCGCATGCTCCAGGCAAGCCATTACCGAAGTGGTCTCCTCGCACGAGGTCCACCTGACGTTCTTCTGGTGCAACAGCAGGGCCACTTCGATGCCCTGGGACCTGGAGGCACGGTCGAGCCCGAAGACGTTCGACGGCCTGGAGTGCGGTGTGAGCGCCGCGCTGTGCCATCCCCCGCCGGTCATGCGGTACGGGGCGTACTGAGGGTCCTTCGCGGACTTGGTGAAGAAGGCCCAGCCCTGGGGGGCCACGACTGTAGCCACCTTCTTGGTGCTGCCCTGTCCGGGAAGCGAGATGGCGTTGTGCGGCAGGAAGCTCTGGGCCACGTACAGGCACACGATGACCCAGACCACGGTGATCGCTGCGACCCAGGCGTGCGGCACCGCAACGGAATGGCCGGGGCGGTGGGAGCGCAGCTGGATGCTGTCGGTGAGACGCATGAGAAGGGGTGCCCTTGACTGGTCGACAATGCGCGAGGCCTGCAAACAGGAACGGAGAACGCGGGGCCTGCAAACAGGAGCGGGGAACAAGGGGCGGCGGGCCGGCCGCCAGGCGCCGTGGAGGGCGACCCGCCGCCTTCAAGCGCGCTTAGGCCGCCAGGACCTGCGTCAGCTCGGCGATCTGCTCATCCCTGGTCAGAGAGTTCTCGCTCTTTGCGGACGAGGACCAGAAGTTGAGGGCGTTCACAATGTTGCCAGCCGCCTGGATATTGACGGCGACCGAGACGTTGACCGCGCCGCCCAGGTTCACGGCGACGAGTACGTTGACGGCGAGCACGACGGCGGCGCACTTGCCAGTTCCGGTGCCGGTGTCGACGGCCTTCGGCTCCGCCGCGGCCGCCAGCGATTTCAAGATGCTGCCGGCTTCAGCAACACCGCTTTCCACCTTCCGTGGGTCTCCGGAGCGGAGCTTCTGCGAGAAGGAGCTGAAGAACCCTGGCCGCTCCTTCTGGATCTTGTCCAGCAGCGCGGACGCGGCTCGCCTCTGCGCGGTGGTGCTGTTCTCCTTGCGGAGCGCGGCGACGTCCACGAACTTGCCCGAGTCGGCCAGGTCCTTTGCGACGGCGCCCTGAGCGAAGGCCAGGCCCGCGAACAGAGCACGGCCGTCCTGGGTGGCCTCGGCCTTCGACCGGGAGGCGGACGCTAAGGACGAGCCCGCATGACTCGCTGCGGGTGTGGCGACGGCCTGCTGTGCCACGGCTCCGCCGAGTCCGAGGACGGCTACGGCAGCGATAGCGACGCTTGCGCGTCTGTGCATGGATGACTCCCCTGTTTCTGGTGATGCCCGAGCGGTTACGTAGCGCAACCACCGGGCGCGGTCGAGTAAACGCTACAAACGTTCGATAGAGGTTCGTCAACGCCTTTGCGGCTCCACGGGGGCGATCAAGCCAATGACCCGAGGCTGGGCGTGGGGCGGAAAGGAGCCGGGTAAGTGGATCGGCGAAAGCTACGTTTGTTCTACTGCGATGCGAACAAAAGCAGTGACGAGATTCACAGAGGGGACCGATGTTCATGTCCACGACCCACACGACGCCCACCGGCCTTGCCCGCCGCGTGGGCTTGGTGACAGGGCCCTTCATCGGAGGGGCGTTAGTCACCGCCATCGCGTTCTTGCTGTTGCAGGACTCGTTCCCCGACAAAGTGGCCACGCACTTCACGCTCGACGGCACCGCCGACGGCTACAGCTCCCCCGGCACGGCACTTGGCCTATACATGCTGGTGTTCGCCATCGAAGCCGTCGGCATCATCGCCGCAGCCTTCTCCGCCAAGACCGCTCTCACCAGCACCAGGTCGCTGTGCACCTTCTCCTACGGTCTGGCCGCCGCAACCACCTACCTCCTGATCGCGGTCATGTGGAGCGCAAGTGACTCCGACGGGCGCACAGTTCAACTGCCGCTCTACCAGCTGCCCGTGGCCGTCGCCGTCGGCGCCGTCATAGGCGCCGCCATCTGGCTCATCTCCCGGAGGCGCGCATGAACCAGGACGCCACCCCGCAACAAGTGACGGTCTGGCACCGGTCGCTGGCCAGCGGCTGGATGCTCGCCACCGGCATCGTTTCCGCAGCCGGCCTCCTCGTCATCGCCGCCGTCGACCGCCCGCACCGGACCGTCGCCCTCTGGCTCCTGCTCATCTCCGCAGCCTTCCTCATCACGGGCACCATCCGGGTCACTGTCTCCCCTCGCGGGGTCACCGCCGGATCGGCTCTCGTCCCGTTCCTGCGACGGCGGTTCTCCCTCGACCGCATCCAGAGCGCCTCCGCCCGCTGGACCAGGCCCACCGAGATCGGCGGATGGGGCTACCGCTGGAACCCCGACCTCAGCGCCATCTCGCTCCGCGAAGGCGATGCCCTGTGGCTCACCCTCACCAGCGGCAACCAGTTCGTGATCACCATCGACGACGCCGATACCGCCGCCCAGCTCACCAACCAGCTTCTCGCGCACGGACGCAAAGGTCGCTGACATGCTCGTCACCATCGACCGCTCCTCGCCCCAGAGCCTCGCGGAGCAGATCGCGGCCTCCGTACGCCGCAACATGGCAGACGGCAAGTGCAGCAAGGGCGACCGCCTGCCGCCCGCCCGCGCCCTTGCCCGCAGCCTGGACATCAATATGCATACCGTCCTGCGCGGCTACCAGATCCTCAAGGAGGAGCGACTCATCGAGCTCCGTCCTGGACGCGGGGCAGTCGTCACCGCCGATGCCCCCAGTCAGGCCCTGGTCATCGAGGCATGCCGGCACTTCATCAACCTTGCTCAACGCACAGGGATGGCAAGTCCCGACATCCTCCAACTCGTCACGGACCACCTCAAGACGACCGCCTGACGAGACGTAGCGGGCCGCACGAGGGGGGCCACCCGTGGTGCCTTCCTCGGATACCAGCCGTCGGCGACGGCCTTCTCGACCCGTGGAGAGTCCAGCTCGGCTTCGGCGCCTCCGGCGCTCCCCCCTGCCGGCGCGCAGGCCGCCGTAGCCTTGGGCCGCAGGAAGCGAATCGATCAGCCCGTTAAGGACGTCCATCCAATGATCATTTTCGGCACCAAGGGATACCTCTACCAGCTCGCGATACTCACGCTGGTCTGCGGTGGCTGTGGCAATCCCGCCGCGCACACCCTTCGGAAGCGCGTCACGAAGTTCACGTTGTTCTTCGTTCCTCTGTTCCCGATCTCGACCAAGTACGCGACGCAGTGCACCTTCTGTGGCACGGAGGTGAAGATCGGGAAGGAACAGGCCGAGCAGCTTCAGGCGCAGGGGGCCGGCGCTTCCGGCCCGTACGGGCAGGGGCAGGGGCAGGGGTACGGGCAGGCTCAGCAGCCCTATCAGTCCTGAGCCACTCCCACGCCAGTCCTGAGGCACTCCCACGCCAGTCCCGAGCCACCCCCACGTCAGTCCTGAGTCAGTCCCGCGCCAGACAGATCGGCACCCTGGGTGGATACAGCACCATCTGGCTGGGGCGTGCCCTGCCCGAAGGGGGGCGGCTGGTGACCCTGGAGGCTGACGCGCGGTGTGCCGAGGTGGCTCGGGCCAATGTGGTGCGGGCCGGGCTCGGGGGTGTCGCCGACCCCGACAGCGACGACCCGCGCGTCCAGGGTGTCCGCCGGTTCACCGAACTCATCGCCGCGGAGCCCCGGTTGACGGCCACGACCGTGCAGACCGTCGGGGCCAAGGGGTACGACGGGTTCACGCTCGCCCTCGTCACCGGCTGACAACAGGGTGTGTGTGCAGGGCCAAGCCCGCTGTGCCCTCCCTCTCCCTGCCCGGCAGCAGCCGCATGTCGTGGTCGTAGTCGCCGCCCGTGAGGGTGCGGAACGGGATCGGCGGGTCCGTGAACAGGGCGTCCAGGCGGCGGGCGTAGGCCTCAAGGGTGGGGGCGTAGCGGTCGGTCGGCATGCGGTCCGTGTTGTAGACCGCGAAGGGTTCCAGCGGGGTCATGCCGGTGAACCAGAACAGGCCGTGCTGGAGCGGGTGGAGGACGTCGGTGAGGCGGCCGTGGATGCCCCGGTCCGAGAACGCCGTCTCCCTCGCGCCGAGCGTCACCGAGAGCAGGGCCCGGCGGCCGGCCAGCGCGCCGGCCGTGTCGTCGTACGGCGGCGGGACCTTCGGGCCGTACGCGAAACCGCTCGTGAAGACGCGGTCGATCCAGCCCTTCAGGATCGCGGGGGCCGAGAACCACCACATCGGGAACTGGAAGACAAGCGCGTCCGACCAGAGGATCTTCTCCTGTTCGGCGGCGATGTCCGGGGCCAGGCGGCCGGCGAGTGTGGCCTCCTCCGAGTCGCGCATCACGTGGAGGCGGCGCGGCCCGCGGTGGCCGTGGTCCGGGTAGTCGTCCGTGTCGACCGTGGGGTTCCACTTCATCGCGTACAGGTCGGAGAGTTGTACCTCGTGGCCCGCCGTGCTCAGGTGGTCTACGGCGAACTTGGTCAACGCCGCGTTCAGGGAACGGGGTTCGGGGTGGGCGCTGACTACCAGGATCTTCTTCTTCATGGGTTCACGGTCTCCCGGCGGGCGGCGCCGTAGCCAGAACCCTCTTCGACCGGTGGAACGCGAATCCTGGTATTGAGAGGACCAGGACATGTTGATACTGGGACACATGGACGGGATCTACGACAGCCGGCGCGCCCTCGGTGCGTTTCTGCGGGCCCGGCGTGGGCGGGTCGCCCCGGAGCGGGTCGGCGTGGCCGGGGGTGGTCGGCGGCGGGTGCGGGGGCTGCGGCGCGAGGAGCTGGCCCAGCTCGCCGGGATCAGCGTGGACTACTACGTCCGCCTGGAACAGGGGCGGGCCACCGCGCCGTCCACCGAAGTGCTCGACGCCCTGTCCCGTGCGCTCGGTCTCGACGCGGCGGAGCGGCGGCATCTCGACACCCTGGCCGCCGGGCGGCCCGACCCCGTGCCGCGGCAGCGGATCGGGCCGGGGCTGCGGCGGGCGCTGGACGCGATGGACGGGCTGCCCGTTTTTGTGACCAACCACCGGCTCGACGTCGTCGCCTGGAACCGGCTGGGAGCCGCGCTGATGGGTGGCCTGGACGTGCCGGGGCGGCGCGACCCCAACAACGCCCGGTTCGTGCTTCTGGACCCTGCCGCGCGGGACCTCCATCCCGACTGGGAGGACCGGGCCGCGGAGGCGGTCGGGCAGTTGCGGGTCGCTGCCGGGCGGCATCCCGACGACCCCGAACTGACCGGGCTCATCACCGAACTCGCCGAGCGCAGCGCGGAGTTCCGGCGGATCTGGGACTCCGGTGAGGTCACCATGTGCGCGGCCGGGCGCAAGCGGCTGCGGCATCCCGTCGTAGGCCTGCTGGAGCTGGACTTCGAGACGCTGCACGTGCCCGCCGGGCCCGGGGAGTCCGGGCTGGTCCTGCATGTGTTCAGCGCGGCGGAGGGCAGTCCTGAGGCCGCCGCGCTGCAGAAGCTACTGGCCTAGTCAGTTGTTCCAGGTCTCGTCGTACGGGTCCGCGGGCGTCGACACCGGGCGGGCCGACGTCACCTTCAGATACGGGATCGGGCCGTTGTTGACCGGGTCCTTGGTGCGCTCGGGCGTGTAGGTGCCGGTGGCCTCCAGCCAGGCGTCCGGTCTCAGCACCGGCGGGATCTTGCCGGTCAGGGCGATCTTCACCGGCTGGGCGTCCGCGGCACAGCAGTTGAGGGCCATGCGGACGAGGTAGGGACGGCCGGACGCGTCCAGGGCGATGAATCCGGTGACCTTGATCTGGCGGCCGCCCAGCTCACGCCCGTGGTCGTAGACCGCGCGGCCCGCGTAGTCGGCCACCCCTAGGCGCAGGGGGCCGGTGGCGGGGAGGTCCTCGTAGCCGTACGCCTGCTGGAGTGCCGTACCGGAGCGCATCGCGCTGTAGGAGCCGAGGGCGGGCGGGGCGACCAGGACCAGGGCGAGGAGGGGGAGGACCAGGAGCCAGGAGACGCGCGGCTCACGGTGGTTGTGGTCGTCGGGGGTGGCGTGATCGGTGTGGTCGTCGTGGGCGGCGGGGGTGGCGTGGTCGGTGTGGTTCGCGTGGTCGGTGTGGGTGGCGGTTCGGCGTTCGTACCAGAGTGTTGCCAGCGCCGCCGCGATCAGGACCGCGCCGGACAGCAGGAGCAGGGGGCGTAGGCCGGCCTTGACGTAGCGCAGGTACAGGTCGGTGGAGCCCGCGTGCAGCAGGGTCGCGCCGAGCAGGAACATGACCGCCGACTGGGCGTGCCGGTTCACAGCAGCACCGTCCCCGTCAGCACCGCCACCAGGACGGCGAGGGCGAAGGTGGCCGGCGCGAAGCGGAGCGCGAAGCCGCGGCCGAACGTGCCCGCCTGCATCGCGAACAGCTTCAGGTCGATCATCGGGCCGACCGTCAGGAACGCCAGCCGGGCCGTGAGCGAGAACTGCGACAGCGACGCCGCCACGAACGCGTCCGCCTCCGAGCAGATCGACAGCAGCACGGCGAGGACGGCGAGGGCGAGCACGGACACCACCGGGTTGCCGGCCGCCGCCCGCAGCCACTCCTGCGGTACGACCGCCTTCAGCGTCGCCGCCGCCATCGCGCCGACGACCAGGAAACCACCGGCGTGCATCACGTCGTGCCGTACCGAACCCCAGAACGCCGCTCCCCTGCCCCGGCCCTCGTACGAGGCACGGGCCGGTGGCCGCAGCCAGTCCGCGCGGCCGAGGCGCAGCCACAGCCAGCCCATCGCGCACGCCACCAGCAGGCCCGCGACCAGGCGGCCGAGCACCATCTCCGGGTTGCGCGGGAAGGCCACGGCCGTCGCCGTCAGCACCACCGGGTTGATCGCCGGGGCGGAGAGGAGGAAGGCGAGGGCCGCGGCCGGGGTGACGCCCCGTCGTACCAGCGCGCCCGCCACCGGCACCGACGCGCACTCGCAGCCCGGCAGCACCGCCCCCGCCACGCCCGCGACCGGCACCGCCAGCACCGGGTTCTTCGGCAGGGCGCGGGCGAACAACGACGCCGGCACGAACACCGCGATCGCCGCCGACAGCAGGACGCCGAGCACGAGGAACGGCAGCGCCTGCACCGTCACCGCCACGAAGACCGTCATCCAGCTCTGCATCACCGGGCTGGCCAGTGCGCCGCGGATGGGGCCCTGGAGGAGGAGGGTCAGGAGCAGGAGCATCGTGAGCAGGAGGGGGGAGTTCAGGTGGCGGGCCTGCTCGTCGTCACCGCCCTTGGGCTTGGGTGTCCGCTGGTCGGTCGTCTGCTCGGTCTGCACGGGTGGCGTCGGTTCCGTCGCCGCGGGCGGGGCTTCTTCGGTGATCGCCACGGGTGAGGTACCTCCGGTGGTGCGCGAGGGCGTGGGCCTGGGTTCCACGTGGATTTCCCTCCCCTTCAGTACGGCGGGCGGGAGGCGGGCGTTCAGCCTCTGGAACCACCCGTATCCGGAACCATCCGTATCTGGAACCACCCGACTCGTTGAGGCAGTCTTTCCCCTCGTGGCGAGCGTTCCGAATCAGAGTCAGCAGGCACCGCAGGGTGCGGTCGGGCACATGGTCGTGTGCGGGGACGACGGGCTCGCCCATCGGCTGGCCGCCGAGTTGCGGGGGGTGTACGGGGAGCAGGTCACGCTCGTCGTACCGGCGTCCGAGCGGACGGTACGGCCGCCCGTGGTCGGGCGGGCCCGGGCCGCGTCGGCGGCGCTGCTCGACCGGGTGGTCAACGCCGCCGCCGGGCGGACCGGCGGGAGTGAACCCGTCGGCGGGGAGCGGCTGCTGGAGGCCGCGGAGGCGACGGAGGCCGTGCTCGCCGACGCGGGGGTGGAGCGGGCCGCGGCGCTGGCGCTCGTGTACGACGACGACGAGACCAACATCCGCGCCGCGCTGACCGCCCGTCGGCTCAACCCGCGCCTGCGGCTCGTACTGCGGCTCTACAACCGGCGGTTGGGGCAGCACATCGAGGCACTGCTCGATCAGGCCGCCGCGTTGGCCTCCGGCGATGGAGGCGATGACGGGGATGGCGGGGGTGGCGGTGACGGTGGCGGGGGTTTCGATGCCTCTACGACCGTGCTGTCCGACGCCGATACCGCCGCGCCGGCGCTCGTGGCCTCCGCGGTCGCCGGGACCAGCAAGGTCGTGCAGACGGACGGGTTGTTGCTGCGGGCGGTGGAGCGGCCACCGGGGCAGGCGGGCGGGGCGGGGCTGGCCACGTTGGCGCTGCTGTCGGCCACGGGGAACGGTACGGCGGGGAGCGGCGATCCCGGTGCCGGTGGTGGTGGCGGTGGGGGGTTCGCCGGGGAGCAAGGGCCTGAGCTGTTGCCGGACGCGGGGGCCGTGCGGGACGCGGTGGGGCGCGGGACCGTGGTGTTGGAGCAAGTGTCTTACGCGGGGCCCTCGTTGCCCTCGGGGCGGGGTGGGGTCGTGCTGCCGTTCGCCTCGTTGTTCTCGCGGCGGTTGCGGTGGTCGCTGGCCGGGCTGGTCGGGTGTGTCGGGGCGCTCGCGGTCGCGCTGTCCGTCGTGACCGGTGAGCATCCGTTGTTCGCCACGTACGAGACGCTGCTCGATCTCTTCGCCATCAACGATCCCGCGCTCGGGGCGCCGATCGGGCGGCAGATCCTGCAACTCCTCGCCGGGCTGGTCGGGTTGTTGCTGCTGCCGGTGCTGCTGGCCGCGGTGCTGGAGGCGCTCGGGACCTTCCGGTCCGCGTCGGCGCTGCGGAAACCTCCTCGGGGGCTGGGTGGGCATGTGGTGCTCCTCGGGCTCGGGAAGATCGGTACGCGGGTGCTCACGCGGTTGCGGGAGCTGGACATTCCTGTGGTGTGTGTCGAGGCGGGGGCCGAGGCGCGGGGGCTTGCCACGGCTCGGCGGTTGCGGGTGCCGGTGGTGCTCGGGGATGTGACACAGGAAGGGGTGTTGGAGGCGGCGAAGATCCATCGGGCGCATGCGTTGCTGGCGGTGACCAGTTCGGACACGACGAATCTCGAGGCCGCGTTGTATGCGCGGTCCGTGCGGCCGGATCTGCGGGTGGTGTTGCGGCTGTACGACGACGACTTCGCGACGGCGGTGTACCGGACGTTGCGGGCCGCGCATCCTCGGGCGTCTACGCGGAGTCGGAGCGTTTCTCATCTGGCCGCGCCCGCGTTCGCCGGGGCGATGATGGGGCGGCAGATTCTCGGGGCGATTCCTGTGGAGCGGCGGGTGTTGTTGTTCGCGGCTGTGGAGGTGAGTGGGCATCCGCAGTTGGAGGGGCGGACTGTGGGGGAGGCGTTTCGGGCGGGGGCGTGGCGGGTGTTGGCGTTGGACACGGCTGCGGGTGGGGGTGGGGGCGGGGCGGAGCCGGCGGTGGAGGGGGCGTATGAGGAGGGGGCTGTGCCTTCGGGGCTGGTGTGGGATCTGCCGGACAACTATGTGCTGAAGGGGTCGGATCGGGTGGTGTTGGCGGCTACGCGGCGGGGGTTGGCGGAGTTGCTGGGGCGGCGGGTCCGGGGCGCGGCGCTGAGCTGAGGCGGGGGGTGCGTTGAGCTGAGGCGGCTTGCCGGTCATCCGGCGTCGGAGGTGAGGCGGCCTGCTGGGCACCCGGCGTGGGGGCTGGGGTCGGGGGGTTTTCGCTCGCCCGCGCTGGCGGGGTGCCGCTGCGCCCACCCGTGCCGACCCAGCGGTACGACTGCCCGCAGCTACGCGGGGGTGTGGGTGCCGCTGCTTGGGTGGGCGCTGCCTGGGTGGGCACCGACCCAGCGGTACGACTGGCCGCAGCTACGCAGGAATGCGGGTGCCACTGCTTAGGTGGGCGCCGACCCAGCGGTGTGGCTGCCCGCAGCAAGGTAGGCAGACAGGTTCGCTGCCCGCAGCGGCTGCAAATGAACGGGTGGGCGTCGCCCGAGCAGGACCCCTCTCCACAGCTAGGTAGGCGGGCAGGCAGGTTCAGCCGCCGAGGTGGGTGACGACCCCGCAGCGCATCCGCCCGTGGCTGTGGCAGTGGGCGCCGGTCCGTTCGGGCGGCGCCCCCGCGGCCGGCTACGCAGGTGTAGGGCTGCTGCTCAAGTGCCTTTCCGCGAAGTCCAGTTCCAGTCTTACCTGCTTGATCCTCTCGTCCACCACCAGCGAACCGTGGCCCGCGTCGTAGCGGTAGACCTCGTGGGTCGCTCCCCTTGCCTCCAGGCGCTTCACGTAGTTGTCGATCTGGCGGATCGGGCAGCGGGGGTCGTTGACGCCGGCCGAGATGTAGACCGGGGCCTTGACCTGGTCGACGTAGGTGAGGGGGGACGAGGCCTCGAAGCGGTCCGGGACTTCTTCCGGGGTGCCGCCAAGGAGCGTGCGGTCCATGGCCTTCAGGGCTTCCATCTCGTCGTGGTACGCCGTGACGTAGTCGGCGACCGGGACCGCCGCGATGCCGAGGGTCCACGCGTCGGGCTGGGTGCCGAGGCCGAGGAGGGTGAGGTATCCGCCCCAGGAGCCGCCGGTGAGGATCAGGCGGGTGGGGTCGGCGAGGCCGGACGTCACCGCCCGCTCCCGGACCGCCGCGATGTCCTCCAGCTCGATCAGGCCGACGCGGTGCTTGAGGGCGTCCGTCCAGGCCCGGCCGTAGCCCGTCGAGCCGCGGTAGTTGACCCTGACCACCGCGTACCCGTGGTCCACCCAGGCCGCCGGGCCCGCCGCGAACGCGTCGCTGTCGTGCCAGGTCGGGCCGCCGTGGATGTCGAAGACCGTGGGCAGCGGGCCGGTCGCACCGGCCGGCTTCTGGACCAGGGCGTGGATACGGCCGCCGGGGCCCTCCACCCACACGTCCTCCACCGGCACCGAACCCGGCGACTTCATTCCGGGCGGGTCGAGGACGACCGCGCCGGTCGTGGAGCGGACCGTCGAGGGCTGTGCCGCCGACGACCAGAGGTACTCCACGCTGCCGTCGGGGCGGGCCGTCGCCCCGGAGACCGAGCCCGCGGGCGTGGGGATCTTCACCAGGTCGCGGGTCGTCAGGTCGTAGCGGAACAACTCGCTGCGGGCCTCGAAGCTGTGGGCGATGAGCAGCCCCGTGCCGTCCGGGTACCACTCCGCGCTGACGTCACCCGGCAGGTCGAGGGCCAGGTCCGTTTCCTCCCCCGACGCCACGTCCCACACCAGCGGCTCCCAACGCCCCCGGCGCTGGTGCCCGATGAGCAGGCGGCTGTCCCCGTCGACCGGCGCGAAGCCCAGCACCTCAAGGCCCAGCTCCTCGGTGCCGCCCTTGGTGTCGTCCAGCTCGGCGACCGGCGTGCCGTCGAGGCGGACCACGCGCAGCGCCGAGTGCATCGCGTCGCCGTGCTCGGTGTGCTCCAGGGCGATCAGCGAGCCGTCGTGGGAGAGGTCGCCGACGCCCGCGGACTCGCGGTGGCGGTAGATCTCCACCGGGGTCTCGCCGGTGCGGGTGACATAGATCGTCGTACCGTCCTCGTCCGTCGAACGGCCCACCACCGCCGTGCGGCCGTCGCGGCCGAGAGCCAGGCCCGCCGGGTAGGAGGCGTCGAGACCGGGGGCGGCCGGTTCGTCCGGGCCGCCCTCGAAGGGCTGGCGGCGCCAGACACCGAACTCGTCGCCGTCCTTGTCGTCGAACCACCAGATCCACGCGCCGTCCGGGGTCAGCACACCGTCCGTCGTGCCGTTCGGCCGGTCGGTGACCTGGCGCTGGGCGCCGGTGGCCCGGTCCCAGGCGTACAGCTCGTACGTCCCCGTCGCGTTCGACACGAACAGGGAGCGGTCCGGGGCGTCCTCCGCCCAGTCCGGCAGGGAGACCCGGGGCGCCCGGAAGCGCTTCTCCCACTCCGGCATCGCTTCCTGCCGTTCGCTCGCGACACCCTGAAGGTCACTCGGTTCGTTCTGTCCGGGCGCGGCGGACCCGTTGCTCTCAGTCATGGGCCCATACTGCCCGCCCGCACAGACAATTCACGGCCGGGGTGCACAGGCTGTGGACAACTCATTGCCTGTGGACAACCTGGCCGGGCCGTACGAGCCGCCGGCCGGGCGGGACCACCTCACCGAGCGGTAGCGAGCCCACCGACCCCGCGGGCCGAGGCTTCCGGGCTGCCCCGTACCGTTGAGGTGTGTACCGGTTTCTGCTGACGCCCCGATGGTGGGGGATCAACGTCTTCGTGCTGCTCGCCATCCCCTTCTGCGTGTTCATGGGGTCCTGGCAGCTGAGCCGCTTCGAGGAGCGGATGCAGGACCACGACCGGGCGACCACACAGGCCGCGGCCAATGAGCGGGAGGCCGCCGCGCCGCTGGCCGAGCTGCTGCCGGTGGACCAGGAGACGTCCGGGCGGCAGGCCACGGTGAGCGGGCGGTACGGCAAGCAGCTGCTGGTGCCGGGCCGGAAGCTGGACGACAAGCGCGGGTTCTACGTGCTGACGCTGCTGCGCACCGACGAGGGCAAGGCGCTGCCCGTGGTGCGGGGCTGGCTGCCGGGGGACGCCGACGCGGCGAAGGCGCCGGCCGCGCCGAAGGGCGAGGTCACCGTCACGGGCGCCTTGCAGGCGTCCGAGCAGCCCGGTGAGAACGGGGTCAGTGCGCGGGGCGGGCTGCCCGCGGGGCAGACCTCGGCGATCAGCGCGGCCTCACTGGTGAACCTGGTGTCGTACGACCTGTACGACGCCTGGGTCACCCTGGACAAGGCCGATGCCGGGATGAAGACGGTGCCCGTGAGCGCGCCGGCCGACAGCGGGCTGAACCTGAGGGCGTTCCAGAACCTCGGCTACACCGGTGAGTGGTTCGTGTTCGCCGGGTTCGTGGTCTTCATGTGGTTCCGGTTGGTGCGCCGCGAGGTGGAGTTCGCCCGGGACGCGGAGCTGGGGCTGGTGCCCGAGGAGAGCGAGCAGCGAGCAGCTGTGTGACGCCGGCCGGCATCAAGAACAGCGTCACCACCGGCATCGAGCAACACCGACGGACGTCCCCCGTCCCGCAGGCTGAGCAGAGCTACGCAGCAGCCGCCCACGTCACGACGCAGCCAGCACGCCCGTCCAGTACACCGTCCCCGCGCACGCGTTGTTCACCGTCGTCGTGGCGGAGGCCACGCCGCCGTCGGCGGAGTTGGTGATCGTGACGCTGCCGTCCGCCGTGCCGCCGTCCTCCCTGACGAGCTGGGTGGTGGTGCCGGTGTCGCCGCCGGTGGAGGTGCCCTCCGTGGTGGTGCCGGGGTCCTCGCTCGGGGACGGGTCCGGGGACGGGTCCGGCGACGGGTCGGGGTCGCCGCCCTGGACCGGGCAGGTCTCGGTGGGGACCCAGGCGAACTTCACGTCGTAGGAGGCGCCGGGCTGGAGGACCAGGGAGGCGAGTTCCGTGGACGGGTCCGGGAGGGAGGGCGCGGCGTCACCGGCGGTGTGCCGGGCCTGGCCGACCTTGGAGTAGTCCGCCGCTCCCGCCACCGCGAGGGTGAGCGAGCCGGGGCCCGCGATCGTGCAGGCGGCCGTGGCGGTGTTGGTGTAGCGGAAGGTGCCGTAGACCACGCCGGAGGCGTCCGGGGCGGCGGAGTTGGCCGTCGCCGAGCCGAGGTCCGTGGCCGTACAGGCGGGGACGCCGGCGGTGCTGGTCGCGGACGGGTCCCCGGCGCCGGCGCTGCCGCCGCCGGTGGTGGAGCCCTTGCTGTCCTTGTCGCCCTTGTCCTTGCCCTCGACCTTGCCGGAGCCGCCCCCGGAGGTGGACTCGCCGCCGTCGGGATTCTTGCCCTGGCTCGCGCCGCCCTGGACCTGCGAGTAGTGCCCGGCGTTCAGCGGGTCGGCGTCGGAGCCGGTGGCGCCGGAGACATGCAGCAGGGCGGGGACGGCGGTGCCGATGAAGAGCGCCGCGGCGGCCACGCCCACGAGGGCCTGCCGCTTGCGGGCCCGGCGGGCGGGCACCGCCTGCCGCAGATGGTCCAGGGTGCCGTCGCGAGGTTCGATCTCCTGGACCGCCTGGTGCAGCATGCGGCGCAGTGCCAGCTCGTCCGAGTCGAACCCTTCGGGGCTCTGGTCGTCGAGGCCGTGGTTCACAGTTCCGTTCCCAGCGTGTGATTGCTTCGGGGTGTCCTGCCCGTCCCCGCCCGGCTCGTGCCAGTCGAAGGGACGGTGCAGGTGGCGCCGCCCGTCCCGGCCTTCGTGGTCCCCGCTCATGCCGGTGCCTCCATGGCGACGCGCAGCGCGGCGATACCGCGGGAGCCGTACGCCTTCACCGAGCCCAGGGAGATCCCGAGGGTCTCGGCGACCTGTGCCTCGGTCATGTCCGCGAAGTAGCGCAGGACGAGGACCTCGCGCTGGCGGCGCTGGAGTCCCTTCATCGCCTTGATGAGGGAGTCGCGCTCCAGCTGGTCGTACGCCCCCTCCTCGGCGCTCGCCATGTCCGGCATCGGCTTGGACAGCAGCTTCAGTCCGAGGATGCGGCGGCGCAGGGCCGAGCGGGAGAGGTTGACGACCGTCTGGCGCAGGTACGCGAGCGTCTTGTCGCGGTCACGGACGCGTTTGCGCGCGGAGTGGACGCGGATGAAGGCCTCCTGGACGACGTCCTCGCAGGAGGCGGTGTCGTCGAGGAGGAGGGCGGCGAGACGCAGCAGGGAGCTGTAGTGCGCCCGGTACGTCTCGGTGAGGTGGTCGACGGTCGTGCCGGCCGCCGTGGCGTCCTCGGCGCCGTCGCGCTGGTTCGGAATGCGGGCGGGCCGCGCTGCGGGCATGGGCGCGATCACCGGCATGCCGCCGGGCGCGCCGGGCATGCGGGGTCGTAGGGCTGCGGGGCGGGGCCGAAGGGCCGTACCGCCACGTGCCGCGCTGAAGTCGAGTACCTCTGCCACGCCTGTTGGACACGGCTACCCCCGTAAGGGTTGTACGTGCCGGACGTCACTTTTGCGTCGTCCCTCGCGACCGGCCCTCTGGTGTCAGGCAGCACAACTGACCGTGCGTCGAACGCCCTCATGCCTACCCGCTCTTCCCCTATGTCCCGAATGATCGAGGTGTCCCCACACCTCGTACCGCATCCCCGCAACCCCTGAAGGGCGTTCGCAAAGACGCTCCCCGCCCTTCGCGCGGTTGCGGAGAGCGGGGAGGAAAATCTTCGGACGACAACGACGTCCACAGCAAGTGGTCCGGACCATCGACCGGCTCACACTTGGTTCACAGATCTTACAAACCGGTCGCGCTCAGCCGCCCTTGAATTCGGGTCAGCCGCTCGTGAACTCGGCCGCGACCAGCTCGGCGATCTGCGCGGTGTTCAGCGCCGCGCCCTTGCGCAGGTTGTCGCCGCACACGAAGAGTTCGAGCGCGGTCGGGTCGTCGAGCGCCCGGCGCACCCGCCCCACCCAGGTGGGATCGGTGCCGACGACGTCGGCCGGCGTCGGGAACTCCCCGGCCGCCGGGTTGTCGAACAGGACGACGCCCGGCGCGGTGGCGAGGATCTCCCGCGCCTTGGCGACGGTGACCTCGCCCTCGAAGCGGGCGTGGACGGTCAGCGAGTGCGTGGTGACCACCGGGACCCGCACACAGGTGACGGCGACGGGCAGTTCGGGCAGGCCGAGGATCTTGCGGGACTCGTCCCGCACCTTCATCTCCTCCGACGACCAGCCGTCCTCGCGCAGCGACCCGGCCCACGGTACGACGTTCAGCGCGACCGGCTCCGGGAACGGCCCGGTGTTGTCGCCCACGGCCCGGCGTACGTCCCCGGGGTGCGTCCCCAGTTCCGTACCGGCGACCAGGGCGAGCTGCTGCCGCAGCGTCTCCACGCCGGCCCGACCGGCCCCGCTCACCGCCTGGTACGACGACACCACCAGCTCGCGCAGCCCGAACTCGGCGTGCAGCGCGCCCAGGGCGACGATCATCGACAGGGTCGTGCAGTTCGGGTTGGCGATGATGCCGCGCGGCCGCACCCGGGCGGCGTGCGGATTGACCTCCGGGACGACGAGGGGCACTTCCGGGTCCATCCGGAAGGCGCCCGAGTTGTCCACGACGATCGCCCCGCGCGCCGCGGCGATCGGTGCCCACTGCGCGGAGACCTCGTCGGGTACGTCGAACATGGCGACGTCGACCCCGTCGAAGGCCTCCTCGGTGAGGGCCACGACCTCGACCTCCGCCCCGCGCACGGCCAGCTTGCGGCCGGCCGAGCGCGGCGAGGCGATCAGGCGGATCTCGCCCCAGATGTCCGCGTGCTGGGACAGGATCTGGAGCATGACCGTGCCGACGGCTCCGGTCGCTCCCACGACCGCGAGCGTCGGGGGGTTGGTCATCGGCCGGTGCCTCCGTAGACGACGGCCTCGTCGCTGTCGGAGTCGAGCCCGAAGGCGGTGTGCACGGCGCGCACGGCCTCGTTGACGTCGTCGGCGCGGGTGACGACCGAGATGCGGATCTCGGAGGTCGAGATCAGCTCGATGTTCACGCCCGCCTCGGAGAGCGCCTCGAAGAAGGAGGCGGTGACGCCCGGGTTGGTCTTCATGCCCGCGCCGACCAGGGAGATCTTGCCGATCTGGTCGTCGTAGCGCAGCGACTCGAAGCCGATGCCGTCCTTGTGCTTCTCCAGCGCGTCGATGGCCTTGCGGCCCTCGGACTTGGGAAGCGTGAAGGAGATGTCCGTCAGGCCGGTGGAGGCGGCGGACACGTTCTGCACGATCATGTCGATGTTGATCTCGGCGTCGGAGATCGCCCGGAAGATCGTCGCGGCCTCGCCCGGCTTGTCCGGCACGCCGACGACCGTGATCTTGGCCTCGGAGGTGTCGTGCGCGACACCGGAGATGATGGCCTGCTCCACCTTCTTGTCCCCTTGCTCGATGGGCTCGCTGCTGACCCAGGTGCCCTGCAGCCCGCTGAAGCTGGACCGGACGTGGATCGGGATGTTGTACCGGCGGGCGTACTCCACACACCGGTGGAGCAGCACCTTGGAGCCGGACGACGCCAGCTCCAGCATGTCCTCGAAGGAGATCCAGTCGATCTTCTTCGCCTTCTTCACCACACGCGGGTCGGCGGTGAACACGCCGTCCACGTCGGTGTAGATCTCGCACACCTCGGCGTCGAGCGCGGCGGCCAGCGCGACGGCCGTGGTGTCGGAACCACCGCGGCCGAGCGTGGTGATGTCCTTCTTGTCCTGGCTGACGCCCTGGAAACCGGCGACGATGGCGATGTTGCCCTCGTCCAGCGCGGTGCGGATCCGGCCCGGCGTGACGTCGATGATCCGCGCTTTGTTGTGGACCGAGTCGGTGATGACACCCGCCTGGCTGCCGGTGAACGACTGGGCCTCGTGGCCCAGGTTCTTGATCGCCATGGCCAGCAGGGCCATGGAGATACGCTCTCCGGCGGTCAGCAGCATGTCGAACTCACGCCCGGCAGGCATCGGGGATACCTGCTCGGCGAGATCGATCAGCTCGTCCGTCGTGTCGCCCATCGCGGAAACGACGACGACCACCTGGTGGCCGTTCTTCTTCGCTTCCACGATCCGCTTGGCGACGCGCTTGATGCCCTCGGCATCGGCTACGGAGGAGCCTCCGTACTTCTGCACGACAAGGCCCACGTGCGCTCCTCGCTCAGTCAGTCACTATCCGCACATACGCATATGTACTGCGGTCGGCTCAGTCTAACGAGCGTCCGAAATCGACCTTCGTAAAGCCACATGGTGAGACCGGACGCCCAGCACGGTCCCTGCCCATCCGGCGGACGAACACTCGGCAAAGTGGCCCAGCTCACCCGCCGCCGATCGTCTTGAGGTTTCAAGCACATGGGATGTCAGGCAATAGGGTGCGCCTGTGCGCGTACTGCTGGTGGAAGACGATGAGCCGGTCGCCGAGTCGCTCCGGCGCGGACTGCTGCGCTACGGCTTCGAGGTGGCCTGGGTCACCACGGGCGGGGCGGCCCTCGGGCACGCGGAGCCCTACGACGTCGTACTCCTCGATCTCGGCCTGCCCGACACCGACGGCCTCGACGTGTGCAAGGCGCTGCGCGAGCGCGGGGACGTGCCGATCATCGTGATCAGCGCGCGCAGCGACGAGACGGACCGGGTGGTGGGCCTGGAGCTCGGAGCGGACGACTACGTCTCCAAGCCGTTCGGGGTGCGGGAGGTCATCGCGCGGATAAGGGCGGTGATGCGCCGCGCCCAGCCGCGCACCGAGCCGGCGGCGGGCCCCGACCGCTACGGCACCCGCCTCACCATCGACCGCAAGGCGGCCCGGGTCCGGCTGGACGGCGAGGAGGTGGCCCTCGCCCCCAAGGAGTACGACCTGCTGGCCTTCCTCACCGAGGAGCCCGGCGCGCTGATGTCGCGCGAGCAGATCATGGAAGCGGTCTGGGACGCGAACTGGTTCGGCCCGACGAAGACCCTCGACGTCCATGTGGCGGCGCTGCGGCGGAAGCTGGCGGGGGCCGTCACCATCGAGGCGGTGCGGGGCGTCGGCTTCCGGCTGGAGATCGCCGAGGGTGACGCGGCGTCATGAACCGCCAGCTCATCCGGAGTTACATCCTGCTCGTCGCGGTCGCGATCCTGCTGTTCACGGTGCCGGTGGCGTTCACGCTCACCAGCCAGCTGCGGGACGACACCCGGCAGTCCGTCCTGCGCGAGGCGAACACCATGGCGCTGCTGCTGGGAGGCGGGGACCGGATCTCGTGCGAGGCCCTGACCGAGGTGGCCAAGGCGTACGACGAGGAGACCCCCGGCACCGTCCAGGCGACCCCGACCAGCGACTGCGCCCCTGGCCTGCCCGCGCCGTCCTCGGACAAGGCACTGGACCAGGCCGTCCACCACAACAACGAGACGACCGACTGGGGTTCCGACTTCGTCTGGGGCAAGCGCCTGACGGTCACCGTCCCGGCCGAGGGCGACGCCGCCGTGCGGATCGTCTACTCGACGTCGGACATGACGACCAGGCTGTGGCAGATCTGGGGCTTCCGGGCCGCGCTGGCGGTACTGGTGCTGGCCGCCGCGGCCGCGATCGGCGCGTACGCCGCCCGCCGGATCACGGCGCCTCTGCGCGAACTCAACGCCATGGCGAGCAAGTTCAGCGACGGCGACCTGACCGCCCGCTCGCCGGTGACGGGCCCGCCGGAGACCCAGACGCTGGCCCGCACCCTCAACCAGGGCGCGGAACGCCTGGACACCCTGGTCGCCTCCCAGCGCATCTTCGTGGCGGACGCCTCCCACCAACTCCGCACCCCGCTCACGGCGTTGCGGCTGTCCCTGGACAACATCGCGGACGGCGTGGACGACGAGTTCGTACGGGAGGACGTGGAGCAGGCGACGGCGGAGGTGGTCCGGATGAGCCGCCTGGTGAACGGACTGCTGGTGCTGGCGCGGGCGGAGGCGAAGGTGTCGGCCGCGGAGCCGTTGGTGTTGCGGGACATCGTGGCCGAACGGCTCGCGGTGTGGAGGCCGGCCGCCGACGAGCGCGGAGTCACCATCGCGCTGGGGGGAGGTACCAGGGGAGGTACCGCCGACGGCCGGCTGCTGGTGCTGGCCAGCCCCGGTCATCTGGACCAGGTGCTGGACAACGTGCTCTCCAACGCCCTGGAGGTGTCGCCGGACGGTGCCACGATCACGGTCTCTTACGAGCCGCAGGGCGACGAGATCCTGCTGACCGTGCGGGACCAGGGGCCGGGCATGTCCGACGCGGAGAAGTCCCGCGCCTTCGACCGCTTCTGGCGCGGCCAGGGTCTGACCGGGCGCTCCGGGTCGGGGCTCGGTCTCGCCGTCGTGAAGCAGCTGGTGACGGATGACGGGGGGACCGTGGCGTTGGCGGATGCGCCCGGGAGCGGACTGGAGGTCCGGATCACCCTTCGGGCATCACCGAAGAGTGGTGGTTGACGATCTTCCACGTGCCACCGCGCTTCTCGTACTCGTACGTGTAACGGGCCTCGACGACGCGCTTGGCGCCGGTGTCGGGATCGGTGAGCGTGAACTCGTACACGCCGGTGTCGAGGGCGGAGTTGGAGTCGAGGACGTTGATGTGCGTCTCGATCTTCTTGCCGACCGGCTTGTTCTTGAGGAAGTGCTCGAAGTAGTCGACGATGCCGGCGTGATCGGTGCGGACCTTGTTGGAGACGGTCGGCAGCAGCACCGCGTCCTTGGCGTACCGGTCGGCGACGGTCTCGGCGTCGCGGGTCCGCAGGGCGTCGTTCCAACGGTCGAAGAGGGCGGCGATCTCGGCCTTGGCGGGCTTCTTGGCGTGCTTCTGCTTCTCCGGCCCGGCGACACCGACCCCGGCGGCGAAGGTGCCGACGGCGACGAGGGCACCGGCGGTGACGAGGGCGACACGCTTGGTTATCGGGCGAGGGGTCATCTCAACTCCAGTGCGGGCGAGGGGGGTCGGCTTCCGGTGCGGGTTCGGTTCTCCGCTTCGGAAGTGACTCCAGGGTCGCTTGGCGCTGGTTAGGGGTGGTGCAGGGGAGATGCAGGGGACGGACAAGACGGGGGCAAGGCGCGGAGGGTGGCCAGTTGGTGACTTAAGGTGAGGACAGTAGGCGGGCGTAGTACGCGCGGAGCCATTCGAGATGCGGGGTCTCGCCGAGCAGTCGCTCCCAGTCGCTGATCAGTTGGACGACCAGTTCGCGGGCGCGCTCGGAGGCGCCGACCGTACCCCACAGGAACGTGGCGAACGCCCCGCGGGTGTTGAGGGTGATCCCGCTCGTCTCGCCGTAGAAGCGCTCCCTGCGCGCGATGCACCGCTCGAAGTGGGCCGTGGCGTCATCGAGGTCCCCCGCAGCCGCGCGAACCCAGATGAGCTCCCAGTGGACGTGGTCGTAGAACCTGTTGTCCTCGCCCTGGGTCGCCTCGATCCTGGCCAGCCACCGCTCGATCGCGTCGGTGGCTTCGGCCGCGTGGGCGCCGTCGTCCGCCTCGACGCTGTACCGCAGCGCCTTGGCCCACACCGACCACACGCTGAGGGCGACCTCGTGTTCGCTGCCCAGGACCCGTTCGGCTCGCGCGGCGTTCTTCTCCGCCAGCTTCAGCGCTTCTTTCAACCGCCCGGCGTTCAGGAGGACTTCGGCCAGGTCCGCCCGGGTCTCGAACGTCCCCGGGTCCCTCTCGCCGAACTCCCGCGCGTGGTCGGCCAGATCCCGCTTCAGCAGCTCGACCGCGCGGTCATGGTCACCGGCGAACCCGTACGCCGTGGCACGACTCCGGCGCAGGGTGAAGGTGAGCTTGTCGCGGGGCCCGTACGCCCGCTCCGCCGCCGCCACCGCCCGTTCGTGCAGCTCCGTCCTGCCGCTGCGCCCGTACTCCTGAGCGGACTTCAGGCCGCCCATGTTGAAGAGCCAGGCCTCGGTCCCGCCGTCGGTCTCCGGGTCGGCGTGGCCGGCGAACGCCTCCAGATGCGTGAGCCACCGAACCTCCGCGTCGATGCCACGGAACGTGTTGCTGTTGTCAAGCAGCACACGAGCGGCCTCGTGCCTCGCCCCGCCCTCCGCCCGCGCCACCGCCTGCACCAGCCGATGCACGGAGATCGTGTCATCGTCATGCACCTTGACCAGACTGTGCGCGGCCAGCCGCCGCACCGCCTCCGTCACCTCCACCGGCGTCCCCATCGACTCCAGATACCCCCGCGGAATCCCCTCCGAAGCCCACCACCCCACAACCCCCAGAATCCGCCCCGCCAATGGCGTCTCGGCCAGCCGGTCCAGCGACACCCGCCACACCCGCGCCACCGTACGGCCCTGATCCGTCCCCTCCGCCGACTGCGCGAACACCTCCTCGGGATAGGCGCCCAGCAGCTCCAGATACCGCCCCGCCGAGATCCCCGCCTCCGCGCAGTACGCCGCCGCCTGCTCCACGGCCAGCGGCAGATACCCCAACTCCTGGCACAGCGCGTCGACTTCCTCCCCGGGCCCGTCGATCCGCGCGAACAGCTCGGCCGCCTCCGCAGGTGACAGCACGTCCAGCGACAGGGGCTGCGCCACCTTGTGCCAGCCGCTCGCCCGCCGGGTCGTGACCAGGAACCGTCCACCCGTGGCCCGCCCCAACAACCCCCGCACATCCGCCGGATCGGACACGTTGTCCAGCACCAGCAGCCACCCCTCATGCCCCGCCAGCCACTGCACCGCCCGCTCCCGCAACGCCTCCCGGGACAGCACATCCCGCAGCGCCGGTTGCAGGGCCACCGCCAACTCCGCGAGCCCCGTGTCGAGATCGGCCGGCGTCTCCGCCGTGATCCACCAGACCGGGTTGTACGACCCCACGCGCCCCGCCGCCCAGTGCGCCGCCAGCGTCGACTTGCCGATGCCGCCGAGCCCGTGAACGGCCTGGACGACGACACCGTTCGCCTCCCTGAACGCCTCGTCGAGGAGCGCGAGTTCACGCGCGCGGCCCACGAACAGCGACGTCCGGTCCGGCAGGTTCACCAGCCCCTCCGGCGCCGTCGCGGGCAGCGCGAACGCCTCCGCCGGGAGATTCACCGACTTCTCGGCGTACAGCGCGACCGAGCCGTCCCCGGTCAGCGCCTGCCGTACGCCCTGCCCGGCCGCGATCGACCGCCGCCCCACCGCCTCGGCCCCCGGCTCCCCCGTCATACGGTCATCATGGCGCCCGCGAGCACGCAGACGCACCACGTTCCGGGCGAAGGAGACCGAACCATGACAGGCGGCTGGCAGGGCGACGTACTGCTGGGAGGCATCGTCCTGCTCGGCTCCTCCGTCCAGTGGCTCACCGGCATGGGCTTCGCCCTGGTCGCCGTACCCGCCCTGATCCTGCTGCTCGGCCCGGCACAGGGGGTGGTGCTCGCCAACTGTGCCTCGGGGGTCATCTGTGTCGTGGGTCTGCTGGGCGGATGGCGACGGGTGCGCCCGGCCGCGATGGTGCCGTTGTGCGTGGCAGCGGCCTGCACGGTACCCGCGGGCGCCTGGCTGACCCACCAACTCCCGCCCCCCATGCTCCTGTTGGCCATGGGAGGACTGGTGACCATCGCCGTCCTCCTGGTCATGCGCGGCGCCCGCCTGCCCGCCCTGCGCGGCACGAAGGGCGCCGTGGTCGCGGGGGCGGCGGGCGGGTTCATGAACTCCGCGGCGGGCGTCGGCGGACCGCCGATATCCCTGTACGCCCTCAACGCGGGCTGGACGGTACGGGAGTTCGTGCCGAACGCGATGTTCTACGGCGTGGTCGTCAACGCCTTCTCGGTCGCGGCGAACGGGGTCCCGGAGCTGAGCGCGCCGAGGTGGGCCGCGGTGGTCGCGGCCATGGCGGTGGGCGGCGTCATCGGCAGGGCACTCGCCTCCCGCATCCCCGAGCAACGGGCCCGGCTGCTGGTCCTGTTGCTTGCGCTGACGGGCGGGGTGACGGCGGTAGGGAAGGGACTGTGGGGGCTGTGATCAGTCCGCGAACTCCTTGAGGGGCTCGGTTTCGAGGGTGATGTTCACTGGGTCGGGGAGCTGGACAGTGGCGCCGAAGGGGAGCTTCCCCTCGGGCTGGTTGAAGACGACGACCGAGCATCACACTGGTTCGTGTCGGAGTCGTACGAGGTGATCTCGACCGATGGACGAACTCCAGCGGCACGGTCTCCGGGGCATGGCGCTCGAGCTCGAAGCCCGAGGCTCAAGCCCCGCACGTGGATGCCGGAGGCGAACGCGACTCACGGCTGTCCACCATCCGCCCGATGCATCGGGCCGACTCGTCCGGGCTGAGAGCCTGCGTCCGGATCGCGCTAAGCCGCTGCGTCACCCGGCTGACAACCCCCGGGTCAGCAGACATCTCACCGGCCAACACCCCTTCTGCGAAGGCGAATCGCTCAAGGTCCCGCGTCTCCAGGAGCACCATGGCGCCCTCAAGGGCAGCAGGAAGGGCCCGTTCGAAGGGCAGCACTGCACGACCACATTCCGCATCCGGGACGTCTCAAGCAGTCGGCGCAGTTGACCAGTGTCCACCCAGACGTGATGGTGTCGGGGGAGTAGTTGTCGGCGGAGGGCAGATGCTTTCGGCTCACGTCCGCCTTCATACGCCGGCGCTTCAGCTGGTCGCCGGCGTAGCGCCAGGCAACGGGCGGCTGGGAGTTGGAGCTGTAGCTTCGCCCCCACCGCCGTGTGACCATGACGAGCACACTCGAGCCGCTTGACTTGAGCGGACTCAGCGGGTGGGCCCGTCCTCCTCGGCGTCGGGTATCCGCAAGCCGTCGAGCATCGCCGTCAGGGCGTTGGCCGCATCGGACACGGTGTCCGGGAGGGGCAGTTCGGCAGGGCCCGCGCCCTGCTCGGTCGGCGAGAGCAACTCCTGCAGGGCTCCGGCGAACTTCCCGAAGACGCCCAGGATGTCGTCGAGTGCCGCCCCGCTCACGTCCGCGCCTTCCAGGCCGGATATCAGCATCGCCCGCATCGAGTCAACCTGCCGCAGGGCGTCGACCACGAGGTCGAACGCGCGCAGAAGCCTGTTCAGCCGCTCCATGAACCAGTAGTCCGGCCCCAGAATCCGTACGGAGTCCGCCCGCAGGTCCGCGACCGCCTCGGCGAGACGACGGCCGTCCATGGTCTCGCCATAGGCCTGCACGAGAGTCATCCGCGCAACCAGGGTCTTCATGTGATCGTCGCCGAAGACCCTCCTGCATGCGGCGACATACCGTTCGGCCGTCTCCACATGCTCCGAAGGCGTGGGCATTCCGGTCAGCAGCTCCTCGACGAAACCGGAGTCAATCCCGGTCTTCGCAAGGGCGGTCAGCGTCTCCAGCGCCGAGGTTTCGTCGCCGGGCGCGACCATGCCCTTCAGGAAATCTCCGGTCGGTCCCTCCATGGCCTTCGACACCGGCAGCGCCATCAGGAGGTGCGACTGCACCCCAAGGCTCACATAGTGCTCAGCCCCCAGCTCGGTCACGCATTGCTCGAAGAGGTTCTCCCACAGAAGCCGGGCCGCGCCGTACTCGCCCCGGCCGAGCAGGCACATGCCGATGTGGCCGCGGGTCCACAGCGTCGCGGGGTGGCTGTCCCCCAGGATGCGCGCCTGCTTCCCGGCGATCTCCTCCAGCAGCCCCTGGGCCCGATCGAGATCCCCTCTCCGCTGGGCGGTCTCGGCCACCATCGTCAGAGCCCTGAGCGTCACTGGATCGTCCTCGCCCAGGGCTCTCGCACAGTCCTCGTAGAGGGTTTCCGTGGCCTCCTGGCCCCGCCGCTCGTCGCCCACCGCCCACCAGGACTCGGGAAGGTCGACCCGTGCCGCGAGAGTCGCGCGCCCTTCGCTGCCGAGAAGGCGCACAAAGGCCGCCTCCGCCCGCAGGAGCAGGCGCAGGGACCGTTCGGCCGACCGGACGCCTGAGTGACGGAGGTGGACGGCTGCCATATAGAACACCGTGGCCTCCGTCTCCGTATCCGCCTCCGGCGCGGTCTTCTCGGCCAGCGCCTCGGCATGCGGCAGCAACCGCCGCACGTCGGGCCAGAGTTCGGGAGAAGCCGGATCACCTTCCGGGAACGCCTCCAGCAACGACTCCGCCGCACTCACCCGGGCCGCCTCGATGGCGGCGGCGTCCCGGTGGCTGTCGCCCTGCGCCGGTGTCCGCGACACGGCCTGCACCAGACGATGTACGCCGAGCTTCCCGTCGTACTGAGTGATCATGCTGTGCGCCGCGAGGCGCCCGAGGGATCCTCGGACCTTCGGGGGTGTGCCGAGGGAGTCGAGGAGGGCGCGCGGGATCTCCTCGGGGGCGTACCACGCGAGCATGAGGAGGATATGGACGGCCAGGGGGTCGTCGGCGATGCGGGCGAGGGTGACGTGCCAGATACGGGCAATGGTGCGCTCGGCGTCGCCGGACTCGTCGGTCGCCTCGTACATGTCGGCCGGGTAGTCGGCGAGGTCGTCGAGGTACTCGCGGGCGCTGCAGTCGTGCTGCTCGCAGTAGGCAGCCGCCTGCGCCACGGCCAGGGGCAGGCAGCCCAGTTCCGTGCAGAGCTCGGTGATGTCGTCCTGGTCGCCGCCGGGTGTGCCCTGGCCCCGGGTGAAGAGGGCGGTGGCCTCGACGGTCGAGAGGACGTCGAGTTCGATCGGCTCCGCCCGGCCCCGCCAACTGGTCGCGCGGCGACTGGTGATGAGCAGGCGGCCAGAAGTCGCACGGGACAGGACGACGTCGATGTCGACGGGATCCGAGACGTTGTCGAGGACGAGGAGCCAACCGGTGTGGGAACCCAGCCACTGCAGGGCCCACTCGGTGAGCTGTTCCTGCGGGAGGAGGGTGACCAGTGAGGGCTGGAGGGCGGCGGCCAGGGCGGCCAGACCCGCGTCCAGTGCAGGGCGGCTCTCCGCGGTGATCCACCAGACCGGGGTGCCGGTCGCCGCGCGCCGGGTGGCCCAGTGGGCGGCGAGCGTGGACTTGCCGATGCCGCCGAGACCGTGCACGGCATGTGCGACGACTGTCCGGCCCGGTGCGAGCGGCTCCGCCAAGTCTGCGTTCAGGATTGCCAGTTCGCGTTCACGGCCCACGAACATGGGGTCGCGCGCGGGGATGTTGGTCACCCCGGGGGACCAGTCCACCGACGCGGCCGGAGGGCAGGCCTCCGGAGAGAGCAGCGTCGCCCGGTCGATGTGCAGGCCCACGGAACCCGAGCCCGTGATCGCCTGTCCGATACCTCCGCCGGCCGACACGGCGGAAGCACCGGACGCCATGACCGATGCGCCCGGAACGGCGACGCGGCTGTCGAACGAGGCACTCATGCCTCCATGATGACGTGCCCCAGGGACAACCGTCAGGAAGCCGACGCCACTTGACCGATCGGCTGACCGGCCGTCACTGACTCTGCTGCAACCCCAGCGGCCCCGCGATCTCCTCCTGCATGACCCGTCCCGCCTCGAACTCGAGCGTCTCGTCGCCCATGCTCTGGTCGGTGTCCAGGCCGTCCAGTTCCTCCAGGGGCTGGTTCAGGCGGACGTGGGCCAGGACGGAGTGCAACGCTCGCAGCGTCGCGGACGCCGTCGTGCCCCAGTTGGAGAAGTAGGAGAACTGCCACCACCACAGGGCCTCCGTGGTGCGGCCCGCGCGGTAGTGGGCCATGCCGTGGCGGAGGTCGGTGATGACGTCCGTGAGGTCGTCGGAGATGCGGGCCGGGACCGGGGACTTGCGCGGCTCGTAGGGGTCGAAGACCTCCGAGTACACGTCGATCGGCTCCAGCAGGCGGGCCAGGTTCTCGCGGAGTTCGTCCACGTCCGGCTCCGGGCCCAGGTCGGGCTCGTAGCGCTCGTCCGGCACGATGTCCTCGTGCGCGCCCAGGCGACCGCCGGCCAGCAGGAGCTGGGAGACCTCCAGGAGGAGGAAGGGGACGGCCGAGTCGGGCTCGTCGCCCTTCGCCACCTCGGTCACCGCCACCAGGAAGCTCTCGATCTGGTCGGCGATCTGGACCGCGAAATCGTCGGGGTCCTGCGCAGTGGCGTGCAGTGTGGCGTCAGACATCTAGGAGTCGTCTCCCCTCGAAGGCGCGGCCGAGGGTCACCTCGTCCGCGTATTCCAGGTCGCCACCCACCGGGAGGCCGCTGGCCAGGCGGGTGACCTTGAGGCCCATGGGCTTGATCATGCGGGCGAGGTAGGTGGCGGTCGCCTCGCCCTCCAGGTTCGGATCCGTGGCCAGGATCAGTTCCGTGACCGTCCCGTCGGCCAACCGCGCGAGAAGTTCTCGTATACGCAGGTCGTCGGGACCCACCCCTTCGATGGGGCTGATCGCGCCGCCCAGGACGTGGTACTTGCCCCGGAACTCCCGGGTGCGCTCGATCGCCACCACGTCCTTCGGCTCCTCCACCACGCAGATGACGGAGGGATCGCGGCGGGGGTCACGGCAGATGTTGCACAGTTCCTCCTGCGCCACGTTGCCGCAGGTCGCGCAGAAGCGGACCTTCGCCTTGACCTCCATCAACGCCTGCGCGAGACGCCGTACGTCCGTCGGTTCCGCCTGCAGGATGTGGAAGGCGATCCGCTGGGCGCTCTTGGGACCGACGCCGGGCAGCCGACCCAGTTCGTCGATGAGGTCCTGCACCACGCCTTCGTACAACGGACTGCCGTCCTTCCTGGGGTTCCTTACACGTACGTACGGTAGTTGGCGGACCGCCCTCTGAGGAAGGCGGGCTCCGTCCTAGAACGGCAGCCCGGGGATGCCGCCGCCCAGGCCCTGGGCCAGTGGGCCGAGCTTCTGCTGCTGGAGCGTCTGCGCGTTCTCGTTGGCCGCCTGTACGGCCGCCACGATCAGGTCGGCGAGGGTCTCGGTGTCCTCCGGGTCCACCGCCTTCGGGTCGATCTTCAGGGCGCGCAGCTCACCGGAGCCGGTGACCGTCGCCTTGACCAGGCCGCCGCCGGCCTGGCCGTCGACCTCGGTCCTCGCCAGTTCCTCCTGCGCGTTCGCCAGGTCCTGCTGCATCTTCTGGGCCTGCTGGAGCAGCTGCTGCATATTGGGCTGGCCACCACCGGGGATCACGATCAGCTCCCGCTCGTAGGTCTTGTTTCCTGCTGTGTCTTGCTGCGTCTTGCCGTGTCTTGTTCCTCTGTCTTGAGCCTACGTGCTCCACGCAGGCATCGCCCCAGCACTCTTTCGAGTGAGATGACGTCGAGGCCTATACCTGATCAAGGCCCACTTCCGGGCGGAAAAGAGGTGAAAGCCGTCCCTTCGCCACCCATTGGGAGGTAGGAAAGGTCCGGCACGTCGGCATCATGCGTCACACGTGCACTACGCAGCGTGATCAGCGGTGATCAGTCGTGGTCGGTCGTGGAGGGAGTGCCGGGTGGGTCAGCCGGAGATGCAGCCCGAGGGTCCGCCTCAGGACGAGCGGGGCGGGGAGGCGGCCGGGCCGCGGCCGGGCGACCTGACGGGGCGGACGTTCCCCCTCGGGGACTGGGGCGAGCCCGCGCCCCGGCTCGACGAGCTGTACCGGTGGGTGGAGCGCGGGGCGCTCGACACCGCCGCCTGGTATCTCGCGGACCGGGTGTGGAAGCGGCGCGGCGCGCGGGCCCTGCGGGGCGGGGCGGCGGCCGGTGCGCTCGTCGGGGCCTCGCTGCCGCTGCTCGACCTCACCGGGGTGGTCGGCGACGTCGCCGCCTGGGGCTATCTGGCGCTGCTGCTCGCCGTCGCGTGCGTCGCGGTTGATCGGTTCTTCGGGGTCACGTCCGGGTGGATAAGGGACGTGGCCACCGCGCAGGCCGTGCAGCGCCGGCTCCAGGTGCTCCAGTTCGACTGGGCCTCGGAGAGCGTACGGGAGGTGCTGGGGCCGGCCGAGGGGACCGCCGGGGAGGCCGCCGAGCGGTGTCTCGGGGTGCTGCGCCGGTTCTCCGAGGACATCACCGAGCTGGTGCGGGTGGAGACGACGGACTGGATGGTGGAGTTCCGCACCGGGTCCGCGCCGCTCGGGATCCAGACGGCGGTGGCGGGGGCGCCGCGGGCGGACGCGAATGTGGTGCAGGGAAGGTTTCCGTTGCCTCCGGGGGCGGGGGGTACGCGGCCGAACATGCCTCGGCAGCGGCCGCCGGAGCCGAGGTGAGGTGGGGTGAGGTGAGATGACGGGGCGCCCTAGGGGCGCCCCTAGGGCGTCGCATGGCAGCAGGGCTAGGGGCGGATCTAGCTTTGTGGTTCGGGGAAAGCGACCGGGCTTCTGAGCCCCTTCGTGTTCACCGCCCGCACCCCGAAGAAGACGTTGTCCTTCGAGAGGTCGATCTCGTACGTCGTCACGTCGCCGACCGGGATGACATGCGTCCACTCGGGCGCCGTCGTCTCCCGCCATACGATCTCGTAGCCGGCGAGGTCCTCTTCCGTACCCCGCGTCCACACCAGCTGGGTGGAGTTGGTGAGCAGGGTCGTGACGATCTTCGCGCCCCTCGGAGTGCCCGGGGCCTGCGCCAGCGTCCACAGGGCTGCACCGTTGACCTTGGCGACGCGGGCGGTGAAGTCGAAGTCGCAGAACTCGGGCAGGTCGCCGTACTGCTTGCCGTCCTCCACGCGGACGTCCTGGTGCTGGTGGGCGAAGTCCTCGGCGGGCTCGGTGAAGCGGGCGGCGGGGTAGGCGCGTTCGAGGAACGGGATGTGGTCGCCGCCGCGGCGGTAGCGGTCCCGGCGGTAGACGACACGGACGTGCATGCCGGTGGCGTCGTTGTCGGCCACGTCCCGTACGAAACGGGCGAGTTGGCGGGTCGCCGAGTCGTTCTCACCGCCCACCGAGCGGCGGATCGCGGCCTGTTCGGGGGTCTCGGAGGACGGCACGCCTTCCGCGAAGAGCCGGATGGTGTACGGGTCGCGGGTGCCGTCGTCCGCCGTCGTGCTGCCGACGATGTCGTTGGTGAACATGCCCTGGACGTCCGCCCCGGCGGCCTTGAACTGCTGGGCCAGGTACGCCGATCCGAACAGGCCCTGCTCCTCCCCCGCCACCGCCGCGAACACGATCGTCGCGGCGGGACGCCGTTTCGCCATCACGCGCGCCAACTCCAGTACGACCGCCACCCCGGACGCGTCGTCGTCCGCGCCCGGCGCGTCGGAGGTGGCGTCCATGACGTCGGTGACCCTGGAGTCGTAGTGCCCGGAGACGACGTAGATCCGGTCCGGCGTCACCGAACCGCGCAGAGTGGCGAGGACGTTGGTGATCCGGGTCGGCGTCGGGATGCGCGGGCCCGGTTCCTGGACGTACGACTGGAGTTCCGCCGTCATCCGGCCCCCGGAGGCGGCGGCGTACGCGCGCAGCTCCGCCAGCAGCCAGTCGCGGGCGGCGCCGATGCCGCGGGCCGGGTCGTCCTGGGCGGAGAGGGTGTGGCGGGTGCCGAAGGAGACGAGCTTGCGGACCGTTGCCTCGATGCGGGCTGGGTCTATCTCCCTTAACAGCGCCCGGAGTTCGCGGGTCGGGGGCTGGGCGGTGGCGGGGCGCTGGGCGGTGGCCTGTGGGCCCCCGCCGGGCGGTGCCGCCTCTGCCGTGCCGGCCCCCGCGGCCAGTGCGGACCCTCCCGTCGCGGCCAGGACCGTTCTTCTGCTGGGACGCATGCGCTCTCCCGGGGTCAGGGGGTTCAGGGGGTTCAGTGGGTCAGATGGCTTCGGTGGGGTCGGTGAGGTCGGTGGGTCAGGATGTCGTCACCCACACAACTCCTCTTGCCGCTCGCACGGAAGATGGCCGTACTCGCGGATCACGTCCTGGCTCGTGGCCTCGTCGAGGTAGGCGAGGAACGCGGCGGCGAGCGAACCGGGGCGCGTGGCACGGTGGGTGTAGGCGTACTCGACGCCCCGGTAGGGGTAGCGGTCGGTCTTCACGGACGGGGCGATACCGTCGAGCGGCACGGTCCGCACCCCCTCGTGGCCTGCGGCGACGGTGAGTTCGCTGTAGCCGATGGCCCCCGGCACCTTGCTCACCGCCTCCAACACGTCCTGTGTGGAGTCGAGTTCGCAGCGCACGACGGACGCCGAGCGGTCGTCCTGGTGGACGCAGTCCAGTGACGTGCTCGGCACCCGCTCCCAGGTGCCGAGGACGCGCTGCTGGAAGGTCTGCCGGGTGCCGGAGTCGGCGTTGCGGCTGACGAGGGTGACCGGCAGATCGGGGAGGGCCGGGTCGAGTTGGCGCCAGCGGGTGATCTCGCCGCCGTAGAGCCGTCGTACGTCCCGTTTCGACAGTCCCTGGGCGCCGAGGGCGATCCGGTCGTTCACGACGAGGGTGAAGGCCGACAGGGCGACCTTCTCGCCGTGCAGGCCCAGGCGGTCGCCCATGGGGCCGTCCGAGAAGGCGATGACGTTCTTGGTGCCCTCGGCGGCGAGTTCGGTGACCCCGGCCTCGCTGCCGCGTGCCTCGACGGTGATGTCGGCGCCCTCGCAGTCCTTCTCGTACTCCTTCGCGAGCGTCCTGACCACGGGCGCGAAGGCGGTCGAGCCGGTCACCGTGAGGCTGCCCTGTTCGCAGCCGAGCGGGGGTCTGGTGTCGTCGCGGGCGACGATGATGGCGGCGAGGGCGACGACGGAGAGCGTGAGCAGGGCGGTGAACAACCGGGCCGGGCCGCTGAGCAGGGGCGGGGTCTCGTCCGGGGTCGCGCTGCGGTTGGGGTGCACCTCGCCCTCGCGCAGCCCGCCGGTGAGCCGTATTCCGCTGCCCACGTCGCCGCCGGACAGCAGGACGAGCAGCTTGAAGTGGTCGCCGCGGTTGAGGGGGACGCGGGGGATGCGCAGCCGGTTGCCCTCGTAGCCGAAGCCGCGTTCCGGGGTGAAGTGGTCCATGAGGTGGTCGCGGTCGGTGGGCTGGGTGACCGAGACGCCGCGGATGGTGCGGTCGGTGAAGACCGCGGTCAGGCCGTGCGGGGCGGGGCCCGTGTAGTCGTCGCGGTCGATGCCCTGCGAGCCGTCGTTCTCGACACGCAGGAGGACGAGGGTGGCGTCGGCCATGTCCGGGGCCTCGTTGAACAGGCCCAGGCGGACGTTGGCCCGGCCCGAACGGACGTCGTCGCCGATGGGGTTGTCCATCTGGACGCGGTAGCCGATGCGCTTCCTGCGCGGCACCCGGCGCTCGTACCAGACCATGACCCCGGACGCGGCGATGCCGAGGACGGCGGTCCCGACGGCGACCAGGTTCTCTGCGCTCAGCCATTCCACCGACGGGACCGTACGAGTGTGCGGCCTCAACTCCCTTACCAGGGCGCGTACTTCGCGTTACTGCTTGGTGTACGTCAGCTTCTCGCCGGTGCCGGTGTTGACGCGCTCCAGGGTGCCGTCCGACTTCAGGGTGATCTCGGTGGCCGCGCCCGGGGAGCAGGAGGTGGCGGGCTCTCCGACCGTCACCGTGGACGGGCCGATCTCCAACGGGCCGTCGCTGCCCGGTGGTTCGGTGAGCGCGGCCTGGAAGACGCAGTGGTAGTCGGGGCCGTCGGCGACGAGGGAGAGCACCGTGTCGCCCACCTCGCCCTGCTGGATGGTGAGTCGGCGGGTGTGGTGGCCCTCCGCGTTGTCGATGCCCGCGGTCCAGGTGCCGAGGTAGCCGGCGGGGACGGTGCCGTCCGCCGGGGCCGAGGTGGTGGGCGTCGGCGAGGGTTCCGTGGGGGTGGGTGAGGGGCCGGGGGTCGTGGGCGCGCTGGTGGTGGGCGTGGGCTTGGGGTCGGCCTTGTCGTCGCCGCCGCTGCTCATCAGCGCGTAGACCGACCCACCGGCGCCGAGCGCGACGACCAGGGCGACGGCGACGAGCGCGATCGTGGACCGGCTGCTGCGGCGCTGGGGGTCGGGCTGGGGGTGCGGTTGGTGCGGTTGGTTGGGGTACGGGGTGCCCCCTGGGCCGTACGGCGGGGTGGCGCCGGGGCCGTACGGGGGAGTGGCGCCGGGGCCGTAGGGCGGGGTGGCGCTTGGACCGTAGGGAGGAGTGGCGCCGGGGCCGTGGGGCGGGGTGGCGCCGGGGCCGCCGCTGTACGGGTTGTACTGCGCCGGGACGCCGGGCGCCCAGGGCTGCTCGGGGTGGCCGTAGGCGGGGGTGGACGGGGGCGGTGGCGCGTACTGCTGGGGCGGCTGCGGCTGTGGCTGCTGCGGGTAGCCGTACGCGGGATGGGCGGGCGGGGTCGGCGGAGGGGTCGCCCCGCCGTACTGCCCGACGGCCGTGGGCAGGTGATTCAGCGGCGCCCCGCCCCCGGGCTTCCCAGGCACGGGCGGCGCGTCCTCGGCAGCGGCGGAGGCATGCTCGGGCGCCACCTCACCGCCGACGCCCTGCGCGCCTCCAGCCCCCTCGACGCCTCCTGCACGCGCAGCGCCCTGAGCGGCTCCGGCGACGCCGGCCTGCCCGGCTCCCCCGAACTGCCCGGCGCCCCCAGCAGACCCAGCAGCCCCGGCACCCGCCTGCCCGGCGCCCCCGGCCTGCCCACCGGACCCGAACTGCCCGGCAGCCCCGGCCTGCCCGCCGGCCCCTGCAGACCCAGCAGCCCCGGCACCCGCCGCGGCCCCCGCGCCCCCGGCAAAACCAACACCCCCCGCGAATCCCGCGCCTCCAGCTACCCCAGCCTCCGCGGCGACTCCCGCGCTTCCAGCAGCCCCGGCGCCAGCCGCACCTCCAGCACCTCCAGCAACCCCAGCAACCCCAGCAACCCCAGCACCCGCAGCACCCGCGCCCCCGACGCCCCCAGCACCCCCGCCGCCAACGCCCCCGGCACCCCCATCGCCGCCGCCAACGCCAACCCGGCCCCCCTCAACGCCACCCCCGGCACCCCCATCCCCCTCCGGATCCTCCGTCTCCAGCAACTGCACCGCATGCCGCCCGAGTTGCGCCACCAGCGCGCTCGGCAGCCACGGGTCGCGGGAGCGGCCGTCGGAGACCGTGTCCTCGGCGCCGGTGCGGTCCAGGACGCGGTCCAGGGTCGGGCGGGCCGCCGGGTCCTTCTTCAGGCAGGCCCGGACGAGATCGGCGAGGCTCTCCGGGACCCCCTCCAGGTCGGGTTCCTCCTGGGCGATCCGGAACATGAGCGCGTGCACGCCACTGCCCCCGGCGCCGAAGGGAAGCTTGCCGGTCGCGGCGTACGCGAGTACGGACCCCAGGCAGAAGACGTCGCACGCGGGCGTGATCCTGTCGCCCCGCACCTGCTCGGGCGCCATGAACCCGGGCGAGCCGACCAGCGCGCCGGTCCGCGTCAGGCCCCCGTCGGTCACCGTCTCCAGGGCGCGCGCGATGCCGAAGTCGATGACCCGCGGCCCGTCGATCGTCACCAGCACGTTGGAGGGCTTCAGGTCCCGGTGGATGATCCCGGCGGCGTGGATGTCCTTCAGCGCGTGCGCCAGCCCGGCGGCGAGGATCCGCACCGACCGCTCGGGCAGCGCCCCGTGATCATGGCCGACGACCTGCTGGAGGCTCGGCCCGGCGACGTACCCGGTGGCGACCCAGGGCACCGTGGCCTCGGTGTCGGCGTCGAGGACGGGCGCCGTCCAGTACCCGCCGACCTGCCGGGCGGCCCGCACCTCCTGCCGGAACCGCGCCCGGAATTCCTCCTGCGCGGCGAGCTCCTCGCGCACCAGCTTCACGGCGACGGTCCGCCCGCGCTCCGAGCGCGCGAGATACACCTGCCCCATCCCACCGGCCCCGAGCCGCGCCAGCAGCCGATACGCCCCGATCCTCTGCGGATCCCCGGCCCCCAGCTTCTCCATCGCAGGCCCTCCCCCGACGTCCCCCGTTGTGCGCCTGTGCAACATCCCCACGATAGTGCGAGGGCAGGGGGGTTGAGCGGGCCGGGTTCGACGGTTCCGTAACGGCGCCGTCCACTTCTGTGACCGACGGGCCGACCCGCGGGCCGACCCGGTAGGCCCGCCCTCAATAGACGTCTCGCGTGGTCCAGTTGACGAGCAGGTCCATGTCCACGGTGAACGGCATGTGCAGCACCTCACCCGCCGCGCCGGTGAACAGTCCCCAACCCGGCTCCTGCACGATCTCCCAGGTGAGCACCACTTCGATCGCCGAGTACGGCGGCACCGGTACCGCCACGGTGTGCTTCCGGGACAGCTCCGCCCGCGACGTCACCGAGTAGGACCGCCTGACCTCGTCGCTCAGCGTCTTGCCCAGGGAGGCGAACCCGGCGAAGTTCAACCCTCCCTGAGTGCCCTGGACCGTAACGTTGTGGTGGTCGACCGTGACCGTACGCGCCACGGCCCAGGCGAACTCGTGGGAGCCCGTCACCGTTGCGGCGCTGCCGTTGCGCATGACGTGGCTCTCGGTGCGGGCGGGGTATTTCACGCGCTCCAGCTTCGAGAGCCGCGTCAGCCGGAACTGGGCGGGGGTGCGCGCGGACGAGGCGGCGGACACGTTCTGCCGCGGGTTCCGCGCCGAGAACAGGAGGGCCCGGACCTCGCTGGGCGTCATGTCCCCCCAGATGTTCCAGACCTCTCGGCACCAGCCGCAGGTGAAGGTGTTGGGACGCGAGTACGTGACCTTGGCGCCGCCCGGAGCGAGTCGCAGACGCTCGAAGGCGTTCAGGCCGTTTCCGCCGCCGGTGAGGTTCAACGCGTCGTTGAGCAGGTTGTAGGCGCCGTTCAAAATCGCTGCGCCGCAGTACGGACAGCAGCCGCTCCTCATGTAGTGGCGCATTTCGTCGGTGATCCTTCGCAACATGGCCCGCCCCCTCGATGCCACCCACGATCGGCGCCCGCGACACGAGGCAGGCCCCCTACCGAGAGTAGGGACGAACCACCCCGGCCGCGCCCCTCACGCGACAACCTGTCGCGGAAACCCCCCGTCCACAGAACAGGACGCCGATACCGCTTCCGCATCGCGGACATTTACGCTCACCCGCATGACCCCTCAGCCAAACCCCGAGGTCGGCGCCGCCGTGAAGGCCGCGGACCGTGCTCATGTGTTCCACTCCTGGTCCGCGCAGGAGCTCATCGACCCGCTCGCCGTCGCCGGTGCGGAGGGGTCGTACTTCTGGGACTACGACGGCAAGCGGTACCTCGACTTCACGAGTGGCCTCGTCTACACGAACATCGGCTACCAGCACCCGAAGGTCGTCGCCGCGATCCAGGAACAGGCCGCAACCCTGTCCACGTTCGCGCCCGCCTTCGCGATCGAGGCGCGGTCGGAGGCGGCGCGGCTGATCGCCGAGCGGACGCCCGGCGATCTCGACAAGATCTTCTTCACCAATGGCGGCGCGGACGCCGTCGAGCACGCCGTGCGCATGGCGCGGCTGCACACCGGGCGGCCCAAGGTGCTCGCCGCCTACCGCTCGTACCACGGCGGTACGCAGCAGGCGATCAACATCACCGGCGACCCGCGCCGCTGGGCCTCCGACAGCGCCTCCGCCGGTGTCGTGCACTTCTGGGCGCCGTACCTGTACCGCTCCCGCTTCTACGCTCAGACCGAGGAGCAGGAGTGCGCGCGGGCGCTGGAGCACCTGGAGACGACGATCGCCTTCGAGGGGCCGGGAACGGTCGCCGCGATCATCCTGGAGACCATCCCCGGCACCGCCGGGATCATGGTCCCGCCGCCGGGCTATCTCGCGGGCGTCCGCGAGATCTGCGACAAGTACGGGATCGTCTTCATTCTCGACGAGGTCATGGCCGGCTTCGGGCGCACCGGTGAGTGGTTCGCGGCCGATCTGTTCGGGGTCGTGCCCGACCTGATGACCTTCGCCAAGGGCGTCAACAGCGGGTACGTCCCGCTCGGCGGTGTCGCCATCTCCGGCGCGGTCGCGGAGACCTTCGGCAAGCGGCCCTACCCGGGCGGTCTGACGTACTCCGGGCATCCGCTGGCCTGTGCCGCCGCCGTTGCGACGATCAATGTCATGGCGGAGGAGGGGGTGGTCGAGAACGCCAAGAACCTCGGTGCGGCCGTGGTCGAGCCCGCCCTGCGTGAGCTCGCCGGGCGGCACCCCTCCGTGGGCGAGGTCCGCGGCGTCGGCATGTTCTGGGCGCTGGACCTGGTCAAGAACAAGGAGACCCGCGAGCCGCTGGTGCCGTACAACGCGGCCGGCGAGGCGAACGCCCCGATGGCCGCGTTCGGCGCCGCCGCCAAGAAGCACGGCATCTGGCCCTTCATCAACATGAACCGCACCCATGTGGTGCCGCCGTGCAACGTCTCCGAGGCAGAGCTGAAGGAAGGCCTGTCCGCGCTGGACGCGGCGCTCTCCGTGGCGGACGAGTACACGGAGTAGCCACCTGTGCCTCCCGGCGCTACGCGGGTAAACACCGGGAACCCGAACGCGTAAGGTGGCGTGCTCGTAGACATAGACGTGCACGCCACCCGACCGCCATCAGGGAGAGGCCCGAACCATGCCCGGCACCGGCGCCGTGACCCGCAACACCCTGCGGCAGCAGATCGCCGACGCGCTACGCGACGAGGTGCTGGGCGGACGGCTCCAGCCGGGGCAGGAGTTCACGGTCAAGGAGATCGCCGAGCAGTACGGGGTGTCGGCGACGCCGGTGCGCGAGGCGCTGGTCGACCTCGCCGCGCAGGGCCTCCTCGAGGCGGACCAGCATCGCGGCTTCCGGGTCCACGAGTACTCGGTCGAGGACTACCGCGGCATCATCCAGGCCCGCGCCCTCGTCATCGACGGCATGTTCAAGGCGCTCGACGACGGCCATCTGGGCCTGGTCGACGAGCCGGACGCCACCCGCATCCCGGCCCTGCTCGCCGGTGTGCGGCGCCGCGGCGAGGAGGCCCAGCGGGCCGCCGGGGCCGGTGACCTGACCGTCCTGATCGGCTATGACCTGCGGTTCTGGCGCGAGTTGAGCGCGCTGTTCGGCAACCCCTACCTCTCGGACTTCCTGCACCGGCTGCGGGTGCAGTCCTGGGTGTGCGCGGTGCAGCATCTGCGCCGGGTCGGCGATCTGCGCGGGGAGCTGTGGGCCGACCACACCGGGCTGGTCGACGCACTGGTCAGCCGGGACACCAAGGCCGCGCGGGAGATCGTCGCCGCGTACAACGCGCAGTCGCTGGCGGTCATCGAGCGCATGGCCGGGCAATGAGGCCTGCCCCCGGGGTGTGGGTAGGAGAACTTCACGATTACTCTTCCCAGACCGGTTCGCTACGCCGAGCTATCCGAGGAGCCCTCTTTGGCCTGTGACCTGTGGCTGGTACCGCTCGTCGACGTGTTGTGCCACACGCCCGACAACCCGTTCGCCGAGGAACTCGCGCAATACAACAAGGTGCTCGCCGAGGCCGGGCTGCCGCCGGTGCCGGTGTACCAGTACATGCCGGGCCTGTCCGGCGAGGTCGCCCCGGTGGCCGGCTTCGACTACGACGCCCTGCACTTCCTGCGCCGCGCGTATCTGCTCCAGGTCTGCGGGCTGCCGGTGACGCCGGTCGACGAACTCGGCGGGGACTACGAGCAGTTGCTGGAGATGTTCGAGGCGACGGCCCAGCAGTCGCATCTGGTCTGGCACTACGACCACGCGGGCGCCTACGTCCCCGTCGACTTCCCGCACCCGCTGGCCAACGACGAACTCCTCGCGGGCGGCGGCCCCTTGGGCTCCGCGCAGACCCTGCTGCGGGAGCTGGCGCTGGTCGGCCCGTCGATCGGCATAGACCCCGCCAACCCTCCGGCGGCCCCGCAGCCGCCGCTCGGCCCCACCGAGCTGGAGGAGCCGGCCGTCCCCGCCCCGTACGACCCCAGTCCCTTCGCCCGGGAACGGCACGTCTGGCTGGGCCTGCACGCGGCGGCGACCCGCAGCCTCGCACAGGGCTCGATGATCATCTTCAGCTGAGGTCAGCGCCCCAGCTGCGAGAGGCCCTTCTGGACGTCGTCGAGGTTCATCAGCGGCGTGTAGGAGATCTTCGCACCCAGGTTGAGGAAGAACGGCTCGCTGATCGCCGGCATCTGGGAGACGTCCTGCAGATCGAAGACCAGGAGGGCGGTGCGGTTGCCGTCTTCGGCGGTGAAGTAGGCCGCCTCGGGCTTGGTCTGCTCCACCGACTCCTGGATCAGTTTCCCCAACGTCCCGTTCCGGATGGCCTCGTTCGACCGTTCCGTGTCCAGGCTCGCCTTGAGCAGTACGCGCATCGCACTCACCTTCTCCTGGCCGACCGATTTGCGTACCTTCACATCGTATGCCTGATATCTCCGTTCCTGTACTCCACCGGAAGGACACCGAACGCCTCCCCCGGTGCGACGCGCCCCGCGGCCGCCCGGAGCACGCTGGAACCCACTCGAAGGGAGACGGCGATGATCCTGGTGACCGGTGCGACAGGGCACGTGGGCAGTGAGCTCGTACGACGACTGGTGGCGTCCGGCGCGCCGGTACGGGCCATGACGCGGCGCCCCGACGAGGCCCGTGTGCCCTCCGGCGCGCGGCCGGTGTACGGCGACGCGGGCGACCCGGCGAGCCTGCCGGCGGCGTTCGCGGGCGTCTCCGCCGCGTTCCTGATGTCGGCCCAGCCGGTGGGCGCGGCCCCGGCCCCGACCCATGACCTGGCGCTCGCGGAGGCGGCCCGGCAGGCGGGCGTACGGCGGCTGGTGAAGCTCTCCGTCCTGGACGGCGGCGCGGGCAGCGACCCGATCGCCCGCTGGCACGCGGCGGCGGAGGCCGCGGTCGTCGACGCCGCCCCCGTCTGGACCCTGCTGCGCCCCGGCCGCTTCATGTCCAACGCCCTTCATTGGGCGGGCCAGTTGCGCGGCGGCGACGAGGTGGCGATCCCGTTCGCGGACCGCCCGGCGGCGAGCGTCGACCCGGCGGACCTGGCGGAGATCGCGGCCCTCGCCCTGACGACCGACGAACACGCCCACATGACCTACGAGTTGAGCGGCCCCGAGTCCCTGACCCCGGCGCAGGAGCTGTCCCTGCTGGGCCGGGTCCTGGGCCGCGACCTGCGGGTACGCCCCGTACCGCCCGAGGCGGCCCGCGCGGGCATGGCGCGGTACGGCTTCCCGCCCGAGGTCGTCGACGCGATCATGCGCCGCACGCTGGAGGACGACCGGGGCGCGGACGTCCTCCCGACGGCGGCGAAGGTGCTGGGCCGCCCGCCGCGCACGTTCGCGCGGTGGGCGGCGGCACACGGGGAGGCGTTCCGGTGAGGCTCAGAACACCGGCGTCCCGGCCTGCGTCAGCTTCCAGTTGGTGACCGCGAAGTCGGCCGGGTCGAGCGCCCCCTTGGCCGTCACGTAGTCGATCATCAGCTGCCGGATCTCGTTGGTGGAGCTGTAGGCGATGTCGGCGGTGGCGATGTGCGGATACCCCGAACCGCCGTTGGCCCGGTAGTTGTTGACGGCGACGACGAAGACCTGGTCGTCGGTGACCGGGGCGCCGTTGTAGCTGAGGTTCTTGATCCGGGAGCCCTCGGCCTGCGCGACGTCGATCTCGTAGTCGACGCCCGCCGCCGTGTCGTACATGTAGTCCCAGAACTTGTTGGCGTTGGTGAGGGTCGCGGTGTCGACCTTGGTGCCGGCCGGGACCTGGTAGTAGTACTTCGCCGCGAACTCCAGGTAGTCCTTGAGCTGGGCGCCCGTCAGCTTCTTGCCGTACAGGGTGTTGTCGTAGATGTAGAGCCCGGCGATGTCCTTGATGGTGACGCTGCCCTGGGGGATGTCGGCCGTGCGGCTGAAGGGCGCGGCGACCGAGATCAGCGGGAGCGCCGCGTCCGACGCGGAGAGCCCGGCCTTCACCGTCTCCATCTGGACCTTGTGGATGAAGTCCATGATCGGCACGTCCTTCCAGCAGGACTCCGCCGCGGAGAGGTCCTGCGTACAGGTGCCGACCGCCGTGTTCACGTACTTCACGACCAGCTCGTGGTCGGCCTCCAGGAGCTTCTTGATCTCCGGGTCCTCGTCCACGTCCTTGGGGTTGAGGGTCTGCGCGGTCTTGCTCGTCACCTTCCACTGGCCGTGGTGGAGTTCGAGTTCGAAGTCGAAGACGCTCAGCCGGTAGCCCCAGCAGTACGGCTCGGACAGCAGCACCTCGTCACCGGTCTCCGCGTTCTTCACCGTGTACGAGGGCACCTCGACGTGCGTGTGGCCGACGAGGATCGCGTCGATGCCCGGCACCTGCTCGGCGACCAGGTTCGAGGCGTTCTCGACGTACGGGAGCGAGTCACCCCAGGACGTGGAACCGTCGAGCCCGGAGTGATCGGTCAGGAACACCACGTCGCACCCGAGCGCACGCAGCCGCGGCACGTACTTCTTCGCCTGCTCGACCAGCCCGGGGAAGACCATCTTCCCGCTCACGTTGTCCTTGTCCCACAGGGCGATACCGGGGTTGGTGAGCCCGAGGATGCCCACCTTGATGTCCGGCGCGCCCGGCACACAGATCCGCTTCACGGTGTACGGCTGGAAGGCGGGCTTGAGCGTCTTCGCGTCCAGCGCGTTGGCGCCGAGCAGCGGGAAGCGGCACTGCTGCTCGAACTTCCGGAGCACCTCGATGCCGTAGTTGAACTCGTGGTTGCCGAGGGCGGCGGCGTCGTAGCGCATGTGGTTCATGGCGACGGCCATCGGGTGCTTCGGCGCGCCCTTGTCGGTGATGGGCTGCACCCGCGCGAAGTAGTAGGCCAGCGAGGTGCCCTGGATGATGTCACCGGCGTCGACGAGCAGCACCCGGTGCTCGCCCTTGGCGGCACGCTGCTGCTTGATGAGCGTGGCGACCCGCGCCACACCCACGGAGTTGCCCGCCTTGTCGCTGTAGGCGGCGTCCTTGTAGTAGTCCCAGTCGAAGACGTGGCTGTGCAGGTCGGTCGTGCCGAGGATGGAGAACGACCAGGTGCGCGGCTTCCGCTCGGCGGCTTGCGCCTCACCGGCACCGACCGCTCCGGCCACGGCGACGGCCGCACCGGTGACGGCCGACTTCTGCACGAACTCACGGCGGTTCATGGGAGGGACGGGCATACGGGGCTCCTGGAAGCTGGTGGGGGCGCGACGCGGTGCTACTCGCGTAGATCGTGGCGTCTGTCCGTCCGGCCGGAAACCAGGACTTGTCCATGTCCGGTTCAAGGATGGGTCAGCTACGAGGTCGCCGACCGGCCCGGTACGAAGCCAAGCAGGAAGTCGATGCCACTCAGCGGCTCTTCGCCCGCTTCCCCACCCGGTCGATCAACTTGGCATCGAAGTACTCGAACCGTTCGCGGTCTATGTCCCCCGCAGCGAGGATCATCCGAGCCATCGAGGCAGGACCTGTTGCGTATTCCTGGCACAGCGTCCAGACACCCTTGCGAGCCGCGATCCGGCAGTCGAGGGCCTCCAGGGAAGATCAGCGGCAACCTGTGGCACCCCCAGCGATACAGCCGCCACCTCCAACGCGTCTTCTACATCTCGGCGTTGTTCAGCATCCGACCTTGTGAGGAATCGCGCCGGTTCTACGACCGTAAACGCGTCGAAGGCCAGCGCCACACCCAAGCCGTGCTCGCTCTCGCTCGCCGACGCGTCAACGTCCTCTGCACCCTGCTGCGCGATGGACGGCGCTACGAAGTCACTCCACCGACCATTCTCGCGGCTCGAAGAGAGATGGATCATCGAAATCACACTCCGCTTCACGCCACGCAGGACTGGCAGATATAACGAAGCTCTGAGCACCCTCTTCAAGCAGATACACACCCCCGGACCTCAGGCCAGCCGGAACACGGTCGGCAATACGCGCGGCATCATCAAAAGCGGGTTCCCGGATCAGAATACCACGATAAGCAGACCTAATGGACATGAATTCCACATGGCCGAAATAGATCTCAATTCGCGTCGATGTCCGAGCGATTCGATCAGGATTACTACGCAGGATCAATTGGCGATGCGATGCACTAAAGCTCCACACTTCAAATTTTCTACCCGACTCAAAAAGTACGCTCATCTGATGCCCGCCGCCTTCCGAATGCCAACGAAATCGGGGATGTGCATCGTCGCCGGCATGCCGTTCCAGTACCAGTTGATCGAGTCCCAGCTGCGATTACCTAGCATGACATTCCTACCAATGACACTCATTTCCCATGCCGTTCCGTAGCCCGATTGAGTCGCCATCTTAAGACCACCCTGGGCTCCCCGGATGTAGGCATTCACAAAAGCTTCCGCAGGGGTATCCCCGGGTAGACCATCAAGCGTCACAGTGAGCCTGGTACTGGAATTACCGACAGCTTCTTGTACACCATTCATCCAAGCAGGAAGGCCGTTCTCTGCGACTTCTCCAAAGTTGCTGTCATTGAACGTGTGAGCGTTGGAATCTCCTGCTGATCGCCGTTTCTTCGCCAGGGAATCAGAATGGTCGCCAACCCCGAGCACAACGCTATCCGGGCAGTTGCTGTTGTGAACCAGGACCGGCGTGCCGCCCGCCACCACATAGTACGTGTGGAGTTCCTCGACAGTGAGGTTCCAACGGTTTGCATTGCCAGGCGTGAGGTGGACGCCAAGAACGTAGACGTGGCCGTTGTCAGCGGTTTCCAAGGCGTCGCCCTGGTGGAGCTCGCCGGCGGGGACCCAGGTGTGTGTGGTGTCGTCCCAGAACGGGTGGTTGGCGGTGGTGTGGACGGTGGCGGTGCCGCCGTGTTCCGTACGGATGGTGAGGTCGAGCAGGTCGTGGTCGTGGTTGATCCACACGTGCTTGACCGTGCGGGCGCCTCGGTGCTTGCCCGTCTTCGGATCCGCCGCTTCGACCTTGTCACCGACCTTGAGCTTGCCGATGGGCTTCGTCTTGCCCTTCGGCATGAGGACGGGCGTGTCCGGGGAGAAGCTGCATTTCTCGGAGGTCCGGCTCCGGGCCGGCTTGGTTCCGGACGAGCCTGATGCGGGGCTGCTGGGCTCGGCGGCTTCCGCATCCGCCTCCTCCGCCCGCGCCTGCGCGTTCGCCCGCTTCAACTCGACCAGGTCGCGAGCGTCGGCAGCAGCTTCGCTGATCGCCTCGGGGGCGGCACCCGCCTTGGCGGCGGCGTTCGCCTCGCCCGTACGGGGGGTGTCCTCGGCCGTGTCCTCGCTGACCGACTCGCCGCCCGGGCCGGGACCGCAGTCCCCCGTGAGGGCGCCACAAGCGGCGACTGCCGCTGTCGTACCACCCTCGATGCACGCGGGTCCGAGCAATCCGCCCGACTCCACCGTGCAGGCGCCTGCACCGATCACGACGACAGTGACCACAGCACCGGCGGCGACGTACGGCGCGGCCTTCTCCACGTAGTGCCCGAGGCAGCCTATGAAGCCGTCACAACCGCCGCCCCCTCCGCCGCCGCTCCCGCCGCTGGACGTGTTGGTGTTACCGGAACCGCTCGACCCGCCCGAACCGCCGGAACTGATGTCCCCCGGCCCACACGCGTCCCAGCCACCGCTGCACGGCGTGCCGTTGGGGTTGACCTTGATGGTGCCGGTCGGGTCGCTGCCCGTCGCCGGGTTGTCACCGGCGTATGTGTACCCGCCCATCTGGTTCGGATCGCCCGCCTCGAACAGCGGGTCCGCCGTCAGGAACCGGCCCAGTGTCGGGTCGTAATTCCGTGCTCCCAGCAGATCCAGACCCGTCACCGAGTCGGTCGGCTGGCCCAGGTAGCCGTGGTTTTCGTCCGCCGCAACCCATGTCGACGGCTTCGCGCCGCGCGGGTTTCCGTACGGGTCGTAGTAGCGGCGGGTGACCGACAGGTCGTCAGCGGCCACCGACGTCGTCGCCGTGCCCTGCGAGTTGGCGACCTGGTAGGTGACCTTGCCGGTGCTGGATCGGGTGATCCGCGTGCCGTCCGCGCCTGCGTAGTAGCGCAGCGCCGTGCACGTCTTCGCCGCGACGTCCAGCGTCAACTGCTCGGCGCCGCCGAAGAGATAGAGCACCCGTGTCTTGTCCGTGCCGCCGACCGCCGCCGTCTGCTCCAGCAGGTTGCCGTCCGCGTCGTACAGATACTTGCTCGTGCGGCTCGTCGTCCCGGACGGCGTCGAGACCGTCGCCGTCCGGCCCTCGGCGTCGTACGTGAACGTCTGTGTCTGGCCGGCGGGCAGTGCACCCGCCGTGATCGTCGACCACGTCTGCCCCTTGCCGCCGCAGGTGGTCAGCGTCAGCTGGGTGCCCTTGGTGGCGCTGGCGCTCGGGTCGGTCAGACACAAGGTGCTCTTGGCCGCGTTGACGAGTGTTCCGGTCGACGTCACGCGCCACTTCTGGGTGGCGTCGGTGGAGCAGGTGTCGGCCACCACGCCGGTTCCGGAGGTGGTCGCGTTGCCTGCGGTGTCCAGGCAGAAGCCGCCCGCCTTCACGGTGCCGTCGGTGCCGATCGTCCACTTCTGGGCCGTGGCCGACGAACTGCACGTGTCGACGTCGACCTTCGCGCCGGACCCCGTCTCCACGACGCACAGCTTGCCGCCACCCGCGAGAGTGAAGCCGGTCGCGATCGGTCCCGCCGTCTTCGTCGCACGGCTGACCGTGTTGCCCGCGTTCTTGCTGGCGGCGTCCGTGTACGACGGGGTCTGCGTCGCCGTACCCGTCCCCTGGTTGCTGATCGTCGTCGCGCCCGCCTGATCCGGGTGTGCGACGGGAGTCGTGCCGTCCGCTCCCGGATACGACGTGGACTGGGTCGTGTCCGCCGCCGCGTTGCCGGTCGGGTCGTGGTCGACCATCCCCGTGCGGTCGCCGAGCAGATCGTAGGTGTACGTCTGCCAGTACGGCGCCGGGCCACCGATCGTCTTCGTCTTCACCGGCGCCGCACTGGTCTGCACGGAGGCCGTGGTGCAGCCGCCGACCGCGCCCACCGGTGCGCTGCCGGACTCGGTGATCCCGGCGGTGTCAGTCCAGGCGGCGGTGAGCCGCTGGAAGGAGTCGTAGGTGAAGCACTGGGTGTCGTGGGTGGTGTTGTTCTGGAGGTCGTCGGCGGCCGTGACCTCGCCCGCCTGGTTGTAGCGGTAGTTGACGACGTCCAGGGCCGTGGCCGACGTCTGCACCATGCTGCTGGTCTGCGTGGTGCGGCCCGTCGTCGCGTCGTACTGGGCGAACGTCGCCAACTCCTTGCCTGTTGGCCCGTAGTTGGCCTGCTGAACCCTGCCGAAGGGATCGTGGACCGTACCGTCCAGGTAGGAGGGCGTGTTGGAGGGGCTGATGTCGCCGCCGAAGCCGTCCAACTCGCCCTGCAGCGTGTAGCCGTAGCCGACCCGCTCGGCCGGCAGGCCGCCGTCCGCCTGGTACTGGGTCGTCGCCAGCAGGCCGGTGTTCGGCGTGTAGGTCAACGCCAGGGTGTACGTGATCGTGTCGCCGTCGGTGCCGGCCTTGCCGGGGAAACCATCGGCGGCGGGGATCGTCAGCGTCGAACCCTGCGGTTGGTACGCCGTGTTGTATCCGGTGATCGCCTCGGTGTACGCGCTGCCGCTCGCGCCACCGACATAGCGGGTCGAGGACGTCGGGTAGCCCTTGGCCAGCGTGTCGTACTCGCGTGAGATCAGTTGCTTCGTTGAGTCCGGGGTGGCGGACCACGGCGCCGAATACTCCGCCGTGACCCGGCTGTCCCAGTCGTAGGTGTACGACAGCACCTGGCCACGCGGGTCCGTGGTCTGCAGGAGGTTGCCCAGGACGTCGTACTTGTCGAAGGTCGTGGTGCCCGTGTTGGGGTCGGACTGGGAGGTCTTCTCTCCGAGCAGGTCGTACTTGTACGACCAGGTGTTGCCGGCGCTGTCACTGACCGAGTCGACCCGGCCGGCCGGGGTGTAGGTGTACGTGGTGATGGCGTCGGCCTCGCCGGCCGTGTGCCAGGTGTTGGTCTTCCAGATCGCGGCGCCGGTGCCGTCGTACAGCACCATGTTGGCGTCGTTCTGGATCTGCAGCACGGTGCCGGTGGCGGAGGTGCCTGACGACCACAGGACCGTGGTGCCACCTGAGTTGTAGACGACGAAGTTTCCGTCGCTGCGCAAGGTGGCGAAGGCCCCCGGGTTGCCGGAGGTGCCGGTGGACCACAGGGTCTTGCCTGTGGCGAGGGAGGACAGCACCAGATTGCCGTCGGCCTGCATGGCCAGGCGCACGCTGCCCGAGGTCAGTGACGTGCCCGAAGGGATGACCTGCCCCTGGGTGACCTTGGCCGTGGCACCGGTGTTCTTCACCAGCGATTTCACCGTCCGGCCAAGTGCGTCGGTGAAGACAGCCGTTGCGGATCCACCAGCCGGAGGGGTGGTGTCGGTCTCGTCAGCACCGGGGTAGGCGGTGCTGGAGCCCCACTGCTTGACGGCCTGGTGCCACAGGGTGCTCGCGGTAGCGCGGCCCTGACCGTCGTACGTGGTCGTGGTCTCGGCCGGGATCTCGTTCTCGTTGGCCGCAAACAGGGTGGCGGACGGGGCGTGGTCCGGGTCCGAATAGGGGGCGTATGAGGCGCTCGGCCAGCCGTGGGAGTCATAGAACGTGTCGGAGATGATCCGGCCGGAGTCGGAGTCGCCGTCGGCGGTCGTCTGGACCTGGCGGGGCTGGAGCATCCCGTCGTAGATGCTGATGGACGTCGCGTACGTGCCGTCCTCGCGCAGGGTGCGCGTGGTGACCGAGGACGGGTCGCCGGGCTGCGTGATCGTGCCGCCGGGGGCAGGCACCGCTCCGGGGTTCACCGAGTAGGCGAACGTCCGGTCCGCGCTCTGCGTCGCCTTGTCGCGTCCGGGCAGCCAGACGGCGGTACGGCGGCCCAGGGCGTCGTAGGTGATGTCGGTGACACGGTTGTTGGCGTCGATGTTCTCGAGGGGCAGGCCGCGCAGCCGGTCGAGGGTGGAGGTGACCTTCCACTGCTTCTGGTTGGTGGAGGCGATGCTCGTCGGGTTGGTGTTGCCGCCCGTGCTGCTCCACTTGGGCAGGTAGTCGGTGTGGGTGCCCTTGCCCGTGGCGTCGAGAGCGTCGGTGACCCGGCCGGCGCCGTCATAGGAAATACCGCTGGTGGTACGCCAGTTCTCGGTGCCATCGCCGGCGAATCCGGTGGCGAGCCGGGTGCCCGTCACCCGTGGATGGGTCACGGTGCCGTAGGAGCCGAGGTCGGTGACGGAGCCGTCCCCGTCGTAATAGATCTTCTTGTCGGAGAGCAGGGTGTCGGTGCCGGGCTTGGTGCCACAGGGGCCGGAGACGGTGGTGATGCGGTCCGGGTAGGCGAGCAGCATGGCGTTGCCGGCGGAGGACGACGGTGTCGCGTAGTCCGTGGTGGCGCACTTTTCCTGCGCGGCCACGGAGACGTCTCCGTGCGCGTCCACGGACTGCACGCGGCCCTGGTCGTCGTAGGCGACATCGCTGCGGGTGTGCCGCCAACTGCCGTCCGTCAGCAAGGAGTAGCCGTTGGTCTGGGTGGACTTGATCCGGCGGGCGGTGAGGGCCGGCAGCGTGGCCGCGGACGGCTTGCTCTCGCCCGGGTTGTCCTCCTGGGTCCAGGCCGTCCACGAACTGCGGTCCTTGTGCGCCGTGGTGGTGAAGTCGAACGGACCGTTGACGGTGGAGGCGTTCACCGTCACGCCGGAGGCGGTGTAGGTGTCCGACTGCAGTGCGGTGCCCGCGAGTTGGTCGGCGTCGTCGACCGTCTCGACGGTCTTGCCACCGACCGTGGCGGCCAGGCTGATCGAACGGCGGCTGCCGTCGGCCTTGTAGTCGCCGTCCATGCCCTGCAGATAGGTGGTCGTCTGCTGGGTGACCGGCTCGGGCGCCTTGCCGGTGCGTACCGTGACGCTGCGGAAGCCGCGGAACTGGTCCCAGGTCCGGTACTGGTCGTCGGTCAGGTCGGAGTCGTCGCGGTGCCAGGCGGCGCCCGAGTAGGCGTAGGTGAAGAGATGCGCCTCGGAGCCGGCCGGGATCTTTGAGGCGTCCGGGCGATACTGCGCGGCGACGGTCAGGTCGGCGACGGCCACGCTGTGGACCGTCGTCTTGTTGAACCAGTCGGCGATCGGCTTGGTGGCGCCGGGCACCGTCCAGTACACGGGGTAGCAGGAGTTGGTGTTGGTGTCGGCCTGCTTGATGTCGAGCGTCTTGCCCGCGCACGGGTTCTGGTTGTACTCGACGGTGATCGACTCACCGGTCTCGGTCTGCACGTTGGCTATGCGCGGCCGGTACAGCGCCGGCGCGGACGGAGCGTCGTCATCGACCCGGTTGTCGATCTCGGTGCCGGTGAAGGAGACCTGGTTGAGGGCGATGTCCTTGTTGCCGTTGCCGTAGGTGTCCTTACCCGTGTGCCGGATGGACTGCAGCCACATCACGGCCTGGAGCGAGCCGGCGTCCTTCGGGTCGACGGTGGTGCCGCTGACCGGGTCGACCGCACCGCCCGCGTCGGAGTACACCTGCCCGAGGTCATAGGAGTCGACCGGGACCAGCTTGTCGGTGTCACCGTCCTTGACGTGCACCTTGGTGGTGATGGAGTCCAGCCGCGTGGTCGACCAGAAGGTCGGCGAGGACACGATGCACACGTCCGTGGGCACCTTGGTGGCGTCGTCCGGCAGCTTGGTCTTGTCCGTCGAGTCGCAGTGCAGGTCCCAGGGGACGTCCGGCCAGTGCGGCGCGGTGTTGTCGTCGAGGTTCCCGGCCGAGCAGTCGGTGAAGGAGGACGTCGTCTGGCAGCGCTGCTTGGACGTGAACGACACCTGCGCGGACGGGGTGCGGCCCGCCTGCTCGTCGTCGAGGGTGTAGCCGTACGAGATGGACGTGAGGGTGCCACCCCGGGTGTAAGGGGTGAGGGTGCCGGTGTCGTCTTTGTCGTCGGTCGCCGCTGCCTGGCCGCCGCCGAGGTCGTACCAGCCGGTCTCGGTCGTGTAGTCGTAGCGCTGCACGAAGCCGCTCGGCGAGACGACGAAGTCGAGGTTCCAGCGCCAGCCCTCGGGCTTGTCGCAGCGGGACTTCTTGCCGTCGGCGTCGCTGTGGCAGGGGTCGGAGGAGCGCGGGTGCAGCACCGGGACACCCCACGCAGCATTCGTGGAGTCGTCCGAGCCACCCGAGACCGATCCCTTGGTGCCCGGGCCGCTCGGCGCGTGCTCGGCACCGAAGTAGGCGGCGGCGCCGTCCGTGGTCAGGACGCGGAAGTAGGTGCCGTTGTAGAGGCCGTTGGCGGCCCCGGACAGCTCCTGTACGAGGGTGCCGTCGTCTCCCTGGAGCCTGAACTCCCGTATCTCACCGGGCGCTCCGGAGGACGCCGTGGGGACGAGGACACCGGAGTGCGAGCCGAAGGAGACGGTCGCGTTGGCACCGCCCCAGCACTGGTCGCCCGAGCCCTTGAGGATCTTCTTGCCGTCGGCGTCGAGCAGCGATCCGCAGGAGCGGTACGCCCGCTCCACGAAGCCCGGTTGGTAGCTCCAGCCGTCACCGATCCACGAAGCCTGCGAGTTGCGGGCCGAGGTCTCGCCGTCCACCGACTGCGAGTCGTACGACAGTCCGACGGCGGGGCCGGTGTCCCCCACGCCTGCCGGAACATCGATCGGGTACGAGTACGTGTACGCGCCGGTGCCGTTGGTCTGCCAGTTCCCAGCCGGGGTCAGCGAGGTGGCCGAGTAGTCGCCCTGCGAGCCACGGCTGCCGGAGGTGACGGCGATCGCGGAGTCCGCGGTGGTGGTGGCGGTGAGCTGGTTGGCGGTGGCGCGGTTGACGGACCTCAGGGGCGTACGGGTACGGCACTCGGCACGCTGCGGGGTCGTCAGGGCGCAGGCGGGAAGGCGGGTGAGGGTGAGACGGGAGCCATAGCCACCGCCGTAGGCCTTGGCGGCGGAGGAGTAGTCGACAACCACGCTGACCTTGGTGGCGGGGTTCCCAGCCCCGCCCAGCCCGACCAGCAGGCCGGTGTCGGCACCCGCCCGCAACGCCTGTGTACGGGAGGCGAGTCGGACCCGGACCTGCTGCGGCTTCGCCTTGCCGGATGCCGCGACCCATACCGGCAGCGTGCCCGCCCTGACCGGCCTGGCCTTGACGTCGACCGTGTGCGAACCGGCGTGCGGCCAGGAGGGGTTCGCTGCCGTGTAGCGGGTCAGCGGGCGGAAGCCACGGGGGCGGAGGGACTTCGGACGGCCCAGCTGGTGGTCGCCCACGGCGGGCGTCTCGGGCAGCGGCTTCGGCTTCCACATGTCGCCATGGAAGACGTATGGCCCGACGCCGTTCTGCGCGACGGCTCCGGTGGCCAGCAGCGCCATCACCGCCAGCAGGGCAGAGACAAGCGTCAGCGTTCTTCGCGCAGCCACGTGAGAAGTACCCCCGTAAAACACGGACCTGGCGGTCCGTTGACTGAAAGGTCACGTGGTCGGCGTGATCCAGCATGGGAGGTTAGGAACGAGGTTGAACGAACCTCAAGACTTTTTGCCAAGGCCATGACACTTCCGTGATTGCTTTTGGCATTTCCTGTGTACGTTCCATGGAGGGGAGCGAACATCACCGCCGCACGCCGTCGCTGACGCACTGACCGCCGTCCAGCAGGCTCTTCGGGCGGCGGATGGTCGCAGATCTCGTGTCTGCCCTGTCCGTCGTGCGAAGGAGTAGTTCCGTGCTGCCGTCATACGCCCGCAGATCGGCGGTGCTCTCCGCACTCGCCGCCCTGCTGCTGACCGGGCTCGCCGTGCCGGCCGGCGCGGCCGCCGCCGATGAACCCGCCGACGCCGCGGACCCGTTGCTCACCGCCCAGGCCGAGGCGGTCGCCGACGGTACGTCCGTAGCGGTCGAGGCGCTGACCAGCGAGACCGACACGGTGACCGCCGAGGCGGACGGTTCCTTCACCACGACCACGTCCGTGCTGCCGGTGCGGGTGCGGCGGGACGGTGGCTGGGTACCGGTGGACGGCACACTCGCCGCCAACTCCGACGGCACCTACTCCCCCAGGGCCACGCCCAGCGGCGTGCGCCTGTCCGGCGGCGGCAGCGGTCCGCTCGCCACGCTCGCCGACCCGGCCGGGCACAGCATGAGCCTGACGATGCCGTTTGCGCTGCCCGCGCCGCAGGTAAGCGGGGACACCGCGCTGTACCCGGCGGTGCTGCCCGGTGTCGATCTCTCGGTGACGGTGACGGACCAGGGCGGCTTCAGCGATGTGCTGATCGTGCATGACGCGAAGGCCGCAACCGACCCCCGCGTCCGCAAGCTGGCGGTGGCGACGGACACCCACGGCCTCGATCTGGCCGCCACTTCGGCGGGCGGCATGACAGCGAAGGCGCCGGACGGCTCGGTGTCGTACACGACTCCACCACCGCTGATGTGGGACTCCAGCACGACGGACACGGCAAACACGGCAGCGACCGTCAGGCCTGCGGCCTTCGTGCGAGCCGGCGCCGACGATCCGGCGCCCGCCTCCGCCTCTTCCGCCGCCGGCCCCGGCCCCGGCGCCCAGGTCGGCCAGGTGCCGATGACCACCACCGCCGACGCCCTCACCCTGGCTCCCGACACCTCGGTGCTCGACGGCCCGGACACGCACTACCCCGTCTACATCGACCCGTTCGAGACCCCGGTGACCAGCAAGTCCGGCGCCTTCGACGAGGTGTACTCCAGCTCAGCCTGCTCCGACGCCCCGCAGTACAACAAGCCGCAGACCAACGGCGAAGGCGTCGGCTACCAGCAGTGGGGCGGCGCCTGCGGAGTCGGCCTCGAGCGTTCGTACTACGCCGTCAATACGGCCGGCCTCGACCCGTCGATGACGGTCATCAAGGCCGAAGTGAAGGTCAGCACCAAGTACGCGGCCAGCCTCGACTGCTCCCACGACCAACCGATCACCCTGCACACCACCGGCACCATCAACGAGAACACCGACTGGAACCACCAGCCCGACACCCTTGACGACAACGACTATCCGGCAGTGAAGACCACCGTGCCCAGCGGGGCGAACGGCAACGGAAACTGCTCCAACAGCACCGCCTCCTTCCGCGTCGACAGACAGATCCAGAAGATCGCCGACGGCAACAAAGGCACCTGGACCATCGGCCTGTTCGGCAACGAGTCCAAGACCAGCTCCAACCTCGACTACCTGCGCATGTCGCAGGTCCTCTCGCTGACCACGAACTTCGACATCCCGCCGGACGTCCCCACCAAGCTACGCACCACGCCCAAGCCGCTGGGCTCGGACGGCGACTGCGTGACCGGCGGCGGAGCGATCGGCTGGATCGGCGCGACTACGTACAGCGACGCGGGCAGCAACCTCCAGTTGCATTCCACGGTCGTCACGCACATCACGGGCGAACACGCGGAGGCGCACTACCACGTCTGGGACCGCACCGACCTGGACTCCGCCGGCAACCCCGTGGAAAAGAGCACCCCGGTCAGCGACATGGTCGCCTCCGGCCAGGACGCCGATGCGCCGATCGGCTTCACGCTCAAGGACGGCCACGAGTACGGCTGGGACGTGTACGCCCAGGACAACATCAAGCTCAGGTCTGCGGTCAGCGACCACTGCTGGTTCGACACTGACTTCACCCCGCCGCAGACCCCGGCGATCGCCGACAACGCGCACTTCCCGCCGGTCGGCAGCGGGGCCGGCGACACCTACGCGGGCAGCGGCGTCACCGCCGACTTCGCCGTCACCGCGGCCGACAACACCCCGGCCGACACATGCGATCCGGCGGGCTGCAAAGCCAGCGGCATCGACCACTTCATCTGGCAGCTCGACGGCCAGCCCACCACCGGCACCGGCAGCCCCGCCAAAGCGACCTCCACCAGCGGCACCACCGCCTCCGGCATCGTCACCATCCCGGTCACCGACTGGGGCGTGCACACCCTGTACGTCGCCGCGGTCGACAGGGCGGGCAACCTCTCACAGAATCCGGCGAGTTATACCTTCACCGCGCCCTGGGACCCGAAGACGAAGATCGCCCCGGGTGATGTGACCGGCGACGGCAGCCCCGACCTGCTCGCCACCACCGGCACCGGAGACCTGGAGCTGATCCCCGGCGACAGAGACCCCGCGCAGACTCCCGCGCCCGCGCAGGACGGCCCGGTCGGCGACAACCCGCCCGCGATCAAGGGTCCGGTCATCGTCTCCACCGCCGCCGGCGCGCCCACCGGCACCTGGAAGGACTACCTGATCGCCCACCGCGGCAACCTGCACGGCGACACCCACGACGACCTGCTCGCCTACAACCGCAAGACCCAACAGCTCTACGTGGTGAAGAACGACCTCGACCCGAAGAACGACGGCGACTTCCCGCGCACCCCGTATTCGACCTTCCCCGGCTTCGTCGGCCGCCGCTATGACGTCGTCACCAAGGACGCCTGCGAGGCCACCGACGTCGTACCCGCCGACCGTTGCGCGAACGCGGGCTATGACCCGGCGAAGCCCTGGGACATCTCCCAACTGGTCGTCGACGGGGACGTGTACGGCAACGCCGACCACCCGGCCGTCATCACGGTGGAGAACAACAGGCTCTGGCTGTACCAGACGTACGGGGTCAACCACCTCGGCCACCCGCGGCTGCTGGGTGACGGCGACTGGTCAGGCCTGACCCTGATCGCCCCCGGTCGCGTCAGCGGCACCTTCACCGTGGACAACAACGGCAACGGCAAGATCACCGGCGGCACCCCCACCCTATGGGCCCGCGACGACACGTCCGGCGCCGTCTACACCTTCCCGATCGACATCGACGCCGACACGACCCTCCCCAAGTTGTTGCACGCCCCGATCCGCACCGCGTTCGTCTCCGCCGTGAGGACGTCGACAGGCGGCACGCTCTGCATGGACGACGCGGGCGCCCACACCGCCGACCACACCAAGATCCAGATCTATACGTGCAACGGGAGCCCGGCCCAGCAGTGGGTCCTGCACGGCGACGGCTCCCTGCGCGTCCTCGGCAAGTGCCTCGACGCCACCGACGGCGGCACGGACAACGGCACCCTGTTGCAGCTCTACAAGTGCAACAGCAGCGGCGCCCAGAAGTGGACCACGGGCACGTCCGGCAGCCTGGTCAACCCGCAGTCCGGCAAGTGCGTTGACAATCCCGGCGCGAGCACGACCAACGGCACCCAGGTCCGCCTCTACACCTGCAACGGCAGTGCGGCCCAGAACTGGACGAGCAGTGCCACAGCGGGCTGGAACGCACACCCTCCCACCGCCCTGCCCGTGGTCCTGCGACAGCGCGACTACCCGACCGTCGCCTCCCCCGGCGACGTCAACAGTGCCACCGGCGGCCCGGACGGCAAGCCCGACCTGTACGCCACGGATGCCTCCGGCCGGCTGACCGAGTATCCGGGGGCCGCTCCCACCGGCACCACCGCCGCCTTCTCCGCCCCTGTCTCGCTGGGCACGGTCACGGAGACCGCCACGCACCGCTGGAACCTCGCCGACGGCACCGGCACCACAGCGGCCGACCCGACCGGCAACGCCCCCGCCACCCTGACCGGCGGGGCCTCCTGGGCCACGGACGCCGACCGCGGCACGGCCCTGAACCTCAACGGAACCACCGGCTACGCGGCCACCACCGGCCCCGGCGTCGACACCAGCAGCAGCTTCACCGTCTCGGCCTGGGTGAAACTCAACTCCCTGGCGAGCACCAATTGGACCTTCGTGTCGCAGTCCGACAACCCGTCCGTCGGCGCCGCCAACGGCTTCCAGCTCTACTACTCCTCCGGCGCCGGCGTCTGGGCCTTCGGCCGCCACGACGACGACACGACGAGCACAGCCTTCACCGCCGTCTATGGCGCCAAGGCCGTGGCCGGCAAGTGGACGCATCTCGTGGGTGTCTACGACGCCGACGCCGGCCAACTGCTCCTCTATGTGAACGGCCACCTGTCCGCCGCCAAGGACTACTCCGGGACGATCTGGAACGCGGCCGGCCCCGTCCAGTTCGGCCGCCGGCTCTTCCAGGGTTCCTACGGCGAATACGCCAATGGCCGCCTCAGTGATGTGCGCCTCTACCCGACCGCCCTTCCCCCGGAAGCCGCGACGGCACCCGGCGGCAGCGCGGTGGTGGAAGAGCTCGGCTAGGTCGCCCTCGCCGAGAAACGCAGCAGGAGCCGCCCCCGAAGGGACGGCCCCTGCTGCGCGTCATGTCAGAGGAACGAGTTGATCTCGATCGTCTCGTCGCGGCCCGGGCCCACGCCGATCGCGGAGATCGGGGCGCCGGACATCTCCTCCAGCGCCTTGACGTAGTTCTGGGCGTTCTTCGGGAGGTCGGAGAAGGACTTCGCCTTGGTGATGTCCTCGGACCAGCCGGGGAGGGTCTCGTAGATCGGCTTCGCGTGGTGGAAGTCGGTCTGGGAGTAGGGGAGCTCCTCGACGCGCTTGCCGTCGATCTCGTAGGCGACACAGACCGGGATCTGCTCCCAGCCGGTGAGGACGTCGAGCTTGGTGAGGAAGAAGTCGGTCAGGCCGTTGACGCGGGTCGCGTAGCGGGCGATGACCGCGTCGAACCAGCCGCAGCGGCGGTCACGGCCGGTGGTGACACCCCGCTCGCCGCCGATGCGGCGCAGCGCCTCGCCGTCCTCGTCGAACAGCTCGGTCGGGAACGGGCCCGAGCCGACGCGGGTCGTGTAGGCCTTGAGGATGCCGATGACCCGGCTGATCTTCGTGGGGCCGACGCCGGAGCCGGTGCAGGCGCCGCCCGCGGTCGGGTTCGACGAGGTCACGAAGGGGTACGTGCCGTGGTCGATGTCCAGGAGGGTGCCCTGGCCGCCCTCGAACAGCACGACCTTGTCCTGCTCCAGTGCCTGGTTCAGCACCAGGACCGTGTCCGCGACGTACGGCTTGAGCCGGTCCGCGTAGGACAGCAGTTCCTCGACGACCTGCCCGGCCTCGATGGCGCGGCGGTTGAAGACCTTGGTCAGGAGCTGGTTCTTGCCGTCCAGCGCCGCCTCGACCTTCTGCGTCAGGATCGACTCGTCGTACAGGTCCTGGATGCGGATGCCGACGCGGTTGATCTTGTCGGCGTAGGTCGGGCCGATGCCCCGCCCGGTGGTGCCGATCTTCCGCTTGCCGAGGAAGCGTTCCGTCACCTTGTCGACGGTGACGTTGTACGGCGTGATGATGTGAGCGTTACCGCTGATCAGGAGCTTGGACGTGTCGACGCCTCGCTCGTTCAGCCCGTTCAGCTCGGAGAACAGGACCGACGGGTCGACGACGACACCGTTGCCGATGACCGGAGTGCACTCCGGGGAGAGGATTCCGGAAGGGAGCAGGTGCAGGGCATACTTCTGATCGCCCACGACCACCGTGTGGCCGGCGTTGTTGCCGCCCTGGTAGCGCACCACATAGTCGACAGACCCACCTAGCAGGTCCGTCGCCTTTCCCTTGCCTTCGTCACCCCACTGAGCACCGAGCAGCACAAGTGCGGGCACGCGCGTACACCCCTTCCGGGCGGGGCATGTCCAAGGTCAGGGGCGTACGCGGCACAGCCCTGTGCCGCATACACCGGCGACCTTCTTCGGCCACCGTCGGCCGTGGTCGGCCGCGAACCCGTCGGACCCGGATGCCCCGGAATAGACGAAGCCCCTGGCGCAATAGCGCAAGGGGCTCTTGCACAAAGATGCTACCCGAGGAAGCGAGGCAGGACCGAGGTGGCGACTTCAGCGACTTCCGATCAGCTGCTGGTGGTCATCGATCCGGTCGCCCGGAGGACCGACGGCGAGTCGGTCCGGATCGCGAAAGACGTGCTCAGCGCGGGTGCGACCACGAAGGTCTGCATGCCGGAGGGGCCTGAGGAATTCGCTCGGGTGCTGGCTCGCCGGGGTTCGCGGCGGCCGGTGGTGGTCGGCGACGACCGGGCGCTGCTGCGCGCGGTGTCCCTGCTGCACCGGCAGCGGGAGCTGGCCGGATGTGCACTGTCGTTCGTGCCGGTGGGCGGTGCGCTTTCGGTGGCTCGTTCCCTGGGGGTCCCGACGGGTGCGGTGGCCGCCGCGCGGACGGTCCTGGACGGCGTGGAGCGCCGCCTCGACCTGCTCGTCGACGACAGCGACGGGGTGGTGCTGGGCGCGCTGCGCATCCCCGCGCCGACTCAGCAGCCGCCGGAGCCGGCGCTGGCGGCGGTCGCGGGGGCCGGGCACCCTTGGCTGCGGACCTGCCAGACGCTCGTACGGACCCTCGTCCCGGCCCGCCCCCTCCGGGAGCCCGCGCCGCCCGCGCCCGGACCCTCCCGGCTCCGGGTGGAGGTGGACGGGGTGACGCTGGTCGACCTGGGCCAGCCGGTGGAGGCGGTGTCGGTGACGCCGGGCGCGGCGGGGCTGGCCGACGTGGAGGTACGGCCGGTGTCGGTGGGCGCGGAGGCCGCCCCGCTGCGGGCCTCAGGCAGAACGGTGACGGTCACGGGCGCGGACTTCCGCTACGGCGCGGACGCGGGCGTGGCGGGCCCGGTACGACGCCGGACGTGGACGGTGTGGGAGGGGGCGCTGGGGCTGACGCTGCCGGGGCGGTGACGGGCCCCCACATGGGGGTGTTGCTACCGTGCCGGTCCGCCGATCGCACCGGGAGGACGCGTGAGCCAGTACTTCGACGTGGGCGACGAGACCCTGTGGAACCCCTCCAACGGAGCCGCCCGCCTCTTCCTGCGCCATGTGCGGCTGTACGAGGAGGAGCTGGGCGTTCCCTCGGGGTTCGGGCCCATGGAGAACGACGAGTGCAAGATCGACCCGGCCGCCTTCGCGACGTACGTCGACGCCCTCCTCGACCTGCACGACCGCACCCGGCACTCGATCATCGACGCGCTCTCCGAGGGCTTCGTCGCGACGGTGCTGGTGCTCGCCGGGCGGGCCGGCATCGAGCCGCGGCGCCCGGCACCCACCGACGGCCTCGCGGGCCTCACCGACGTCCAGGTGCCCCTGCCCGACGCCCAGGACAGGGCCGTACGTCTGCGCGAGCGGGCGGATCTGCTGCGACGCGGGATGCCTGTCTAGGCGCCGGCGCCGGTGCGGCCCCGGCAGCTCCCGGCCCCGGCACTACGCCGGCAGCGCGTCCGACTCGTCCTTCAGGGCCACCCCGGTCGCCCCCAGCTCCCGCGCCCGCCCCATCAGCGCCGCCAGCTTGCCCGCCGCGCCCTCGTACGACAGGCCCAGGGGCGGTCGGATGTTGGACAGGCAGTTGCGGTCGGCGTCGGTCGTCGCGCCCGGCACCGGCCGGTACGTCAGATACGCGCCCAGCGAGTCCGCCGCCGACATGCCCGGCCGTTCGCCGATGAGGACGACCACCATCGCCGCCCCCATGGCCGCCGCCACCGCGTCCCCCAGCGCCACCCGCGCCTGCTCGGCCAGCACGACCGGCGCGATCCGCCAGCCGGGCAGCCGCGTCACGGTCTCCGTCACCACCGTCGCCGCGTGCTCGTGCACCGCCCGGCTGGACAGCCCGTCCGCGACGACGAACACCACGTCCCACTCCCCCGCCGGCAGATGCGCCCGGTCGGTCGCGTCCAACCGGCGCCCCAGGTCCGGGCGTTGGAGATACGTCAGCCGGTCACCGGCCGCGCTGCGCACCCGTACCGTCGGAAGACCCGGCAGCCCCGCCGCGACCCGGTCCGGCTCGAACGGCGAGTGCACCGCGTCCCGCGCGGCGGCGTGCGCGGCCTGGAGTTCCAGCCGGTGCCGGGTGGGGAGGGCGGAACCCGCCCGGCCCAGGCCGATACGGGCCTGTGTACGGCCGCGCAGCGACCGCCACAACTCGCCCTGTCCCAACGTCAGTTCACTCATGCCGCGAGCTCCCTTCCGGCGATCTCCGTCAGTGCGTGCGCGCCGACCTCGCGGATGCCGCCGCCCTCGTCGAGCAGCCCCATCGTCGCCAGCCACGCCTCGAACTCCGGTGCCGGGCGCAGCCCGAGGACCTCGCGGAGGTACAACGCGTCGTGGTACGAGGCGGATTGGTAGTTGAGCATGATGTCGTCGCCGCCCGGCGTGCAGATCACGAAGGACGCGCCTGCGACGCCGAGCATGGTGAGCATGGTGGCGACGTCGTCGTCATCGGCGTCCGCGTGGTTGGTGTAGCAGATGTCCAGGCCCATGGGCAGGCCGAGCAGCTTGCCGCAGAAGTGGTCCTCCAGCGCGGCGCGCAGGATCTGACGGCCGTCGTAGAGGTACTCCGGGCCGATGAAGCCGACGACGGTGTTCACGAGCAGGGGGTCGTAGCGCCGCGCCACCGCGTACGCCCGTGCCTCCACCGTCTGCTGGTCCACCCCGTGGTGCGCGTCGGCCGACAGGGCGCTGCCCTGCCCGGTCTCGAAGTACATGACGTTCCGCCCGACCGTGCCGCGCTCCAGCGTGAGCGCCGCCTCGTACGCCTCGTCGAGCAGCCCGAGCGTCACGCCGAAGGACGCGTTGGCCGCCTGGGTGCCCGCGATGGACTGGAAGACGAGGTCCACCGGGGCGCCTCGCTCCATCAGGTCCACGCTGGTCGTGACATGGCAGAGGACGCAGGACTGGGTGGGGATGGCGTACCGCTGGATGACCCCGTCGAGGAGGTCCAGCAAGTCCCGTACCGCCTTGGGGCTGTCGGTGGCCGGGTTGATGCCGATCACGGCGTCTCCCGACCCCAGCAGCAGCCCGTCCAGCAGGGCGGCCGCGACGCCCGCCGGGTCGTCGGTGGGGTGGTTGGGCTGGAGGCGGGTGGCGAGGCGTCCGGGCAGGCCGATCGTCGAGCGGAAGGCGGTGACGACCCTGACCTTGCGCGCGACGGCCACCAGGTCGGCGTTCCCCATGAGTTTGGAGACGGCCGCCACCATCTCCGGGGTCAGCCCGGGGGCCACGGCGGTCAGCGCCGGACCGTCCGCCGCCAGCAGCCACTCCCGGAACTCCCCGACCGTCATCCCCGCCACCGGCGCGAACGCCGCCGTGTCATGCGTGTCCAGGATCAGCCGGGTGACGTCGTCGCTCTCGTACGGGATCAGCGGTTCCGTCAGGAACGTCGTGAGCGGCACCTCCGCCAACGCCCAGCGCGCCGCGACCCGTTGGCGGGCCGACTCGGCCGCGAGCCCGGCGAGGCGGTCGCCGGACCGTTCCGGGCTCGCGGCGGCCAGCAGCTGGGCGAGGGACGCGAAGCGGTGGCGCTCGCCGCCGAGGGTGGAGGTGTGGACGCTCATGGCGGCGACCGTACGAGCCGCGTGTTGCGAGCAGATTTCCGCAGATTTCCTCGAACTTCTAAAGGTCTGGTTGACAAACATTTAACGCCCCGAGACCCTTGGCCGACTCATTCGGCCGACAGAGTCCAGCCCGGTACACCAGCGCGTCAGCAGGAGAGGGGCCTAGCCCGATGGCAGTGGACGAGGGAGTCGCCCCAGCGGCGAACACGGACGAGACAGGCACGGTTCACCGGCTCAAGCCCAACGCCGTGGGCCTGCTGGGCGTGGTCTTCATGGCCGTCGCGACGGCCGCGCCGATCACCGCGATGACGGGCAACGTGCCCTTCATGGTGTCGGCGGGCAACGGCATCGGCGCCCCGGCGAGCTACCTCGTCGCAATGGTCGTCCTGGCAATCTTTTCCGTCGGCTTCACGTCGATGGCGAAGCACATCACCTCCACCGGAGCCTTCTACGGCTTCATCTCCTACGGCCTCGGACGCACCGTCGGACTCGCCTCCGGACTGCTCGCCACCTTCGCGTACGTCGTCTTCGAGCCGGCCCTGATCGGCATCTTCTCGACCTTCGCGACGGAGACGCTGAAGGACCAGACGGGCGCGGACATCCCGTGGTGGGCGTTCGCCATCCTGATGCTGGCGATCAACGCCATGGGCACCTGGTTCGGCGTCTCGGTCGCCGAGAAGCTGCTCGTCGTGCTGCTCGCCACCGAGGTCACCGTCCTCGCCGCGATGGCGATCTCGGTCGCCTTCCACGGCGGCGGCCCGGACGGCTTCAGCATCGACCCGGTCAACCCGGTCAACGCCTTCAAGGGCACCTCGGCCGGTCTCGGTCTCTTCTTCGCCTTCTGGTCGTGGGTCGGCTTCGAGTCGACGGCGATGTACGGCGAGGAGTCCCGCAACCCGAAGAAGATCATCCCCAAGGCGACGATGATCTCGGTGCTCGGCGTCGGCGTCTTCTACGTCTTCGTCTCCTGGATGGCCATCACCGGCACCGGCCAGTCGAAGGCCGTCGAGGTCTCCACCGCCAACCCCCTCCAGCTGTTCTTCGGCCCCACCGAGCAGTACGTGGGCCACTGGGCGGTCGACGTCATGCAGTGGCTGATGATCACCGGCTCGCTGGCCTGCGGCATGGCCTTCCACAACTGCGCCGCCCGCTACATGTACGCGCTGGGCCGCGAGGGCGTCCTGCCCTCCCTGAAGAACACCGTCGGCCGCACCCACGCCCGGCACGGCTCCCCGCACATCGCGGGCCTGGTCCAGACGATCGTGACCGCGCTGCTCCTGCTGGCGTTCGCGGCCGCCGGCAAGGACCCGTACACCGGCACGTACGTCCTGCTCGCGATCCTCGGCACCATGGCGATCCTGGTCGTGCAGGCCGTCTGCTCCTTCGCGGTGCTGGTCTACTTCCGCCGCAACCACCCCGAGAGTCGGCACTGGTTCAAGACCCTCACCGCCCCGCTCGTCGGCGGCGTCGCGATGCTCGCGGTGGTGGCGCTGCTGGTGTCCAACATGGGCGCGGCAGCTGGTTCGGAGTCCGGCTCGCTGGTGCTGAAGGCGACCCCGTGGCTGGTGGCGCTGGTCGCGGCGGCGGGCATCGGCTACGCGCAGTACCTCAAGCGCCGGGACCCGGCCCGCTACCGGCTCCTGGGCCGGACGGTCCTGGAGGAGACGAAGGAACGCTAGTCGTCGCCGAAGAGTTCCGCGCGGCGGACCTGCCAGCGCTCCATCATCTCGGCGAGGTCCTTCTCGATGAACTCGAAGAAGGCGAGCGTCTCGGCCAGCCTGCGGCCTGCCGGAGTCCCGGCCCCCAGGCTGGCCACACCTTCGCGCAGGGCGTCCTCCCAGCGCTTGATGACCGCCTCGCGGTTGGTGATGGCCTGGTACCACTGGTCGCTGTGCACCCGGTACCGCTCGCGGCGTGAGCCGGGCTCGCGCTCCCGCGACAGCATGTGCACCTGGGACAGGTAGCGCACGGCGCCCGAGACCCCGGCCGGGCTGACCTGGAGCCGTTCGCCCAGCTCGGCGGAGGTGAGGGCGCCGCTGTCGGAGGCGAGCAGCGCGGCGAAGACCCGGGCCGGCATGCGCGTCATCCCCGCCTCGACGAGCTGCGCCGCGAACCGCTCCACGAATCTGGACACCGCTTCCGGGTCCCGACCTGCCACGTCACTCATCCCCTCACCCTAACCGGCGTTCATACGCTTCCTTAACTTCACAAATTTCTGAAAGAAGCGTACGTTCTGAAACATGACGAAGGCAATCAGCGTCTCCGGCCTCCACAAGGCCTTCGGCAGGACGCAAGCGCTCGACGGGCTGGACCTCACGGTCGAGACCGGCGAGGTGCACGGCTTCCTGGGCCCCAACGGCGCCGGCAAGTCCACCACCATCCGCGTCCTGCTGGGCCTGCTGCGCGCCGACGCGGGCGCCGCGCAGGTGCTCGGCCGCGACCCGTGGGCGGACGCGGTCGAGGTGCACCGCAGGATCGCCTACGTCCCCGGCGACGTGACGCTGTGGCGCAACCTGTCGGGCGGCGAGGTCATCGACCTGATGGGCCGCCTGCGCGGCGGCCTCGACGCCAAGCGGCGCGCCGACCTGATCGACCGCTTCGAACTCGACCCCACCAAGAAGGGCCGTACGTACTCCAAGGGCAACCGCCAGAAGGTCGCCCTGGTCGCCGCGTTCGCCTCGGACGTCGACCTGCTCATCCTCGACGAGCCGACCTCGGGCCTTGACCCCCTGATGGAGGAGGTCTTCCAGCGCTGCGTGGAGGAGGAGCGGGAGCGAGGCAGGACGGTCCTGCTGTCGTCGCATATTTTGAGCGAGGTCGAGGAGTTGTGCGACCGCGTGAGCATCATCCGAGGCGGCCGTACGGTCGAGACCGGTTCGCTCGCCGACCTGCGCCACCTCACCCGCACCAGCGTCTCGGCCGAACTCGCGGGCGCCCCCAACGGGTTGGCGTCCCTCCCTGGCGTCCACGATCTCGACATCCAGGGCCACCGGGTCCGCCTCCAGGTCGACACGGACAAACTCGACGCCGTACTCAGGCAGTTGAGCGAGTCAGGCGTACGTTCTCTCACCTCGACACCCCCGACCCTGGAGGAGCTGTTCCTGCGCCACTACCAGGAGGCGGCGTCGTGATGACCTCCCTCGCCGGGACAGGCGTACTCCTCCGCTTCTCTCTCCGCCGAGACCGGCTGATGATCCCGGTCAGGGTCGCGGTGAACGCGCTGATGGTCCTCTCCATGCCCGCCTCCCTGAAGGGCCTGTACGGCACGGACGCCGAGCGGGCCGACCTGATCCACCAGGTGGAGACCAACGCGTCCTTCCGCGCCCTGATCGGCCCGGTCTTCGACACCGACCTGGGCGCGCTCACCGCCTGGCGCATCGGCGTCTACGCCGGGCTGGTCGCGGCGGCGATGAGCCTGCTGATCGTCGTACGGCACACCCGCGACGAGGAGGAGAGCGGCCGCCAGGAGCTGGTGGCGTCCGGGATGGTGGGGCGCAGGGCGACCCTGACGGCGGCGCTGCTGGCGGCGGGCGTCGCGAATGCCGTACTGGCACTACTGGTCACGGCGGGCCTGGCCGGCCAGGGAGCCGTGGGCGCGCTCGCCCTCGGCCTGGGGCTGGCGGCGGTCGGCATGGTGTTCGCCACGATGGCGGCGATCGTCGCGCAGCTGACGGAGAGCGCGCGGCTGGCACGCGGGCTGACCTCCGGCATCCTCGGTACGGCGTTCGTGCTGCGCGCGGCGGGCGACTCGGCCTCGGACGACGGCAGTTCGGTTTTGACCTGGCTCTCCCCACTGGGCTGGCTGGAGAACCTGCGCCCGTACGCGGGCGAACGCTGGTGGGTGCTGCTGCTGTTCGCGGCGGCGGTACTGCTACAGGCTTGGCTGGCCTACGAGTTGGCGGGCCGCAGGGACGTCGGCATGAGCTTCTTCCCGACCCGCCCGGGCCCGGCGAGGGGACGGCTCGGCACGGCGGGGGCGCTGGCCTGGCGGTTGCAGCGGGGCAGTGTGTACGGCTGGAGCCTCGCCTTCTTCGTCGTGGGCGTGGTCTACGGCGGCCTCACCGACGGCGTCGCGGACCTGGTCGGCGACAACGAGCACGCGCGCGAGATCTTCGAGCGGATGGGCGGCCAGAGCGGTCTGGAGGACGCGTTCCTGGCATCGATGGTCGGGATGATGGGCCTGGTCGCGGCGCTGTACGTCGTCCAGAGCGTGCTGCGCCTGCACGGCGAGGAGACGTCGGGCCGCGCGGAGCCGGTGCTGGCGAACGCGGTGAGCCGCCTGGGCTGGGCCGCCGGGCATCTGGTCGTCGCCTTCGGCGGGGCGGTGCTGCTCATGCTGCTCACCGGTCTGGGCTTCGTGGCGGGCTACGGCAAGGAGATCGGCCCGATCCTGGGCGCGTGCCTGGTGCAAGTGGCCGGGGTCTGGGTCATCGGCGGCCTGGCGGTCCTGCTCTACGGGGTGCTGCCGCGAGCGGCTCTCGCCGCGTGGGGTGTGGCGGGCGCGGTGCTGCTGATCGGCTGGGTGGGCCCGGCGCTGGATGCTCCGCAGGCGGTGCTGGATCTGTCGCCGTTCGGGCATCTGCCGAAGTTGCCGGGTGGGGGGATGGAGTGGGGGCCGGTGGTGGTGCTGCTGGCTCTGGCGTTGGTGCTGGTCGGCGCCGGCCTGACGGGGCTGCGGCGGCGGGACATGACGGCGTGACGGGGTTCAGTCGACGTACTGCTTGAGTTCCTCGGTGTCGAGTTCGATGCCGAGAGGCTCCGGCAGCGAGAGCTTCGCGCCGAAGACCTTCTTCACGGCGCTGCGGTAACCCTCCTCCGAATCCGGATCGCTGAAGAGCGTGACCGAACAGTCATCGCGGTCGATCAGGAGATAGAAGGGGATCCCGGCATCCGCATACCCGAAGGGTTTCTCCTCGCGGTCGCGCCGGTGCGTGTCCGCGTCGTACGAGGTGACTTCGACCGTCATGACCACGCCGTCGGTGTCGGCCCAGTCCCCTTTGCCGGTGAACGTCCCGCGAGGCGCGAGCACTGCGTCGGGAAGGGCTCGGCCCTTGCGGTACTTCTCGATCCGCAAGCCGAGCTCTCCACCCCCGTAGAGCCACAGCCCGGTACCCGCCATCAGGAAGCACTCCTGCAGCCACCTGACGACCTCGGCGTGATTGCCGTCCGTCATGCCCTTGATCCCGACCCGTCCGTTGATGAACTCCAACCTGACGGCGTCGAACCTCTTGGCCACGTGTGCAGCGAGTTCCTCGAACTCCTCGACGGACATCTGAGATGTGTGCTGCGCCATAACCGTCATGGTGCCTCCCTCCGCAGGCGGGCACCAGCTTGACGAGCCACCGGTGCCCACTGGCCGTGATCGATCGACGATCATCCGAACGAGTGATCACCCCACCTCAACGGCCAGTCCCTCCAACCCCCTGATCACGAAGTTGGGCTTCCGTATCGGCTCCGCCGCCAGGGCCAGCGTCGGAGCCTTCTCCAGCAGGGCCGTCATCGAAGCGGCCAGCTCGATGCGGGCCAGCGGTGCGCCGATGCAGTAGTGGATGCCGGCGCTGAAGGAGATGTGCGGGTTGTCGGCGCGGGCGAGGTCGAGGCGCTCGGGGTTCTGGAACACCGCCGGGTCGTGGTTGGCGGAGCCGAAGAGCATGGCGATCTCGGCGCCCCTCGGGATCGTCGTGCCGTCGATCTCGATGTCGTCCAGCACCCAGCGCTCGAAGAGCTGGAGCGGGGTGTCGTAGCGCATGAGTTCTTCGATGGCGCCCGGGATCAGGGAGTGATCCGCGCGGAGTGCAGCGAGCTGGTCGGGGTTGCGGAAAAGGGCGTACCAGCCGTTGACGGTGGCGTTGACCGTCGCCTCGTGCCCGGCGTTCAGCAGCAGTACGCAGGTCGAGATCATCTCCTGCTCGGTGAGCCGGTCGCCCTCGTCGTGGGCGGCGATGAGCCCGGAGATGAGGTCGTCGCCGGGGTGCTTGCGCCGCTCGGCGATGAGATCCCGCAGATAGTCGGAGAACTCCACGGAGGCACGTACGGCCTTTGCGGCCACGTCCTCGGAGGGGTTCAGCTCGTACATCCCGCAGATGTCCGCCGACCAGGGCCGCAGCGGGCCACGGTCGGCCTCCGGGATGCCCAGCATCTCGGCGATGACCGCGACGGGCAGCGGCTCGGCGACGTCGGCGAGCAGATCGCCGCCGCCCTTCTCGACGAGCCCGTCCACGAGCTCCCCGGCGAGCTGAGCGACGTACGGCTTGAGCCGCTCCACCGTCCGCGGCGTGAACGCCTTCGACACCAGGCGGCGTATACGGGTGTGGTCCGGCGGCTCCAGGTCGAGCATGCCGTGGTCGTTGAGGGTGTGGAACGGCTCGTGCTCGGCGGGCGGCGGGGTGCGGTTGAAGTCCTCGTGGGTGAAGCGGTGCTGATAGGTGCGGCCGAGGCGGCGGTCCCTGAGCAGCGCCGAGACATCCGCGTGCTGCGGGACCAGCCACTGGTTCGTGGGCTCGTAGTACTGGACGCGGCCCCTGGCACGCAGGTCGGCGTAGGAGGGGTAAGGGTCGGCGAGAAAGTCCGGGTCCCACGGGTCGAAGGCTGCCATGCCCGGACGCTAGCCCGACCCTCCCCCTCCTGACCAGGGGTGTCTCACTCAGCCCTGGGTGTACCAGCGCTGCCAGGTGGCGGTGTCCTCACAGTTGCGGAGGTTGACACCCGCGTGCGGGTCCCAGCTGCCACGGTCCTGGATGCTCAGGCACTGGTAGTTGACGTCGGTCCGCAGCTGCTCGCCGTACCAGCTCCAGCGCTGATTGGCCTGCCCGTGGCAGTCGCCGACGAGCTGGGCCGGGGCGTCGAGCTCGCCGTTCCTGACGTCGAGACACTTCCCCTCGGCGTAGTTGACCAGCTTGGCGCCCTCCCAGTACCAGTCCTGGCTGGAGATCGGCCGACTGCTACAGGCCGCCACCTCCACGTTGTCGCCGTTGGCGGTCAGGCAGCGGTCGCTGAAGCGGGAGAGGATGCGGAAGGTGTCGGCGGCGTGGCTCGCCGGGGCGTTCGCGATGACGGGGACGACGGCGAGCGCGAGTGCGGCCAGGCCGTACTTCAGGTGCTTGATCATGTGCCCTGGTGTAGCCAGGCGGGGGCATATGCCGACAGCCCGGGACACGGGCATTCACCCGACCGGCCTGACGGGTTCACCGCAGAAACGATCAGTTTCCGGCGCCGAAGTCGGGCAACGTCAGGGTCCCGTCCTCGGCGAGCGGGAAGCCGGGGTTGTGGGCGACCTCCCAGGCGTGACCGTCGGGGTCGGTGAAGGCGCCGGAGTAGAAGCCGATGTCGTTTCGGGCGGCGGGCTTGGTGACGGTGCCTCCGGCGGTGCGGGCGGTGTCGAGGAGGGCGTCGACTTCACCGTCGTCGCGGACGTTGTGCGCGAGGACGATGCCGCCGAAGGCGGGCGGTTCCTTGTCGGCCTCCAGACCGCAGTCGGCGGCGAGCTTCTCCCGGCCCCAGAGGACCAGTCCGAGACCGCCGGCCTGGAAGAAGACGGTCTCCTGAACCTCCTGGCCGCGCCAGCCGAGGGCTTCGTAGAAGGCTTTGCTGCGGGCCAGGTCGGAGACGCCGAGGGTGATCAGGGTGACTCGCTGTTCCATGGGGGGACTTCTTCCTTCAGGTGGTTGATGAGGGCCGTGAAGGAGGGGGTGGGGAAGGAGAGAGTGGCGCGAGTGGGGGCTTTTGAGTCGCGGATGGATATGTGGGTGGGCAGCGCCGCGATCTCGACGCAGGTGTTGCCGTCCCCGCCGTCGGAGTAGGTGGACTTCCGCCAGTTCATCAGAGTTCCTTGGTCAGTCGGTGGATGAAGTCCCGTGACGCCGCCGGGTCCAGCGACGCCTTCTCCACCCTACGAAGCAACGTGCGAAGGTGCTCCAGTTGCGGTTCGGCGTCGATGAACGCGGTGCCGGTGGGTGAATCGCGCAGTCCGGTGTCCAGCTTGGGCACCGGGCCCCCGAGGTACATCATCGAGGCACCCGTACCACCGAAGCCGTCCTGGTCGATGGGGATGACCCGCACTGCGGCGTGGCCGTGTTCGATCTCCTGCAGGATGAACCGGAGTTGGGCCCGCGCGGCCTGCCGGTCGGCCACCCGGACCCGCAGAGCGAACTCGTGGACAACGGTCTCGTACGGCGTCGGGGTGTCCCCCTCGATGACGACGCGCCGGCGCATCCTGTGCTCCACACGAGGCGCCACTTCACTCTCGGGCAGTTCGGGGCGCATGTACCGGAACACCGCACGCGCGTAGTCCGGTGTCTGCAGCAGCCCCGGGACGTGCGTGATCACGACCTCGCGAATGGATGTGGCATGGTGCTCGACCTCGGCCATGTCCAAGAACACCGGTGGCAGTACACCGCGGTAGTCCTCCCACCAGCCCCGCGTACGGTCGGTGGCCATGGCCACCAACGCCTCGATCAGCGCCTCGTCCATGCAGCCGTAGTTGGCGGCCAGTCGCCGGACCCGCTCGGCGCTCACGCCCGCGACGGCGGACTCGATCTGGCTCATCTGAACCGAGTCGGCTCCGAGCAGGGCCGCGGCCTCCCGCGCTTTCATACCCGTGGCCTCGCGGAGCTTGCGCAGCTCAGCACCCAGACGAACCCTACGGGCCGTGAGATGCCTCTTCGGCGGCACTGGCGCCTCCCCGCCCCAACTTCGTTTCGAACGTACCTCGTTCAGAGACCGAGAATACGACAACGGCTTGCACTCTCCTAAATTTAGGAGATACCGTCAGTGACGCACCGCTCACCCTGCGGAAGTGCACCGCTACCCCCATGCGGCACCGCCACCGCACCCCAACTCCCCACCCCCAGAACGGAGTTCACGCATGCCCGAAACAACGACCGACCCCTGGGAGTACTCCCTCTACATCCCCAACGACCCCAGAGCCGTCACCGTAAGTCGCCGCACCCTCCGCCTCATCCTGACGATGCACGGCCTCATCACCCTCGTAGACGCAGCGGAACTGCTCGCCACCGAACTGATCTCCAACGCCGTTCTCCACACCGACGGCCCCGCCGCCCTGCGAATCCGCTGGCGGGACGGAGTCCTCCGCATTGGCGCATGGGACGCGGCCCCCGAACCCCCGGACCCTCCCCAGAAGCTGACCGGCGACCTGGACGCCGAATCCAGCCGCGGCCTCGCCCTCGTCGCCGCCACCTCCGACCTCTGGGGCTGGCAGCCACTGTCCAGATTCGGCAACCGCGGCAAGTACGTGTGGTGCGAACTGGCGACGACGGCGTAACCGCGACACGCAACCGATGGTTGCGTGTAACCGTCTCCCGGGCTTACAGTGATACGCAACCAAAGGTTGCGAAAGGGCCCGGTGAGCGCAATGGAGTACGGCAGCATCGAGCGGGAGATCCACATCGACGCCACACCCGAGGTGGTCTACGAGGTCGTCAGCAGACCCGAGCATCTGAGGGAGTGGTGGCCCGACGAGGCCGAGCTCAAGCCCGTGCCCGGCGGCACCGGCGTCATCTCGTTCGGGGACAGGAGCACGCCGGACGCGAAGGTCGAATCGCTGACCGTCGTGGACGCCGATCCGCCCCGGCGGTTCTCCTTCCGGTGGGTGTACGACGAGGGCGAGGCTCCGACACCGACCAACTCCCTCCTCGTGACCTTCGACCTGACCCCCTCCGGCTCGGGCACGCTGCTGCGCTTCAGTGAGGCCGGGTTCCGGGAACGCGGCTGGGAGGCCGCCGTGTTCGAGAACGCCTACCGCGAGCACTCCACCGGCTGGGACCACTTCCTGCCGCGCCTCGTCGCCTACGTGAACCGACTGGTGTCCACGCCATGAGCGTCACCGTCGACGACGAGCTGTGGTCCGCCGTCGGAGATCCCACCCGGCGCCGGATGCTCGACCTGATGCTGACCGACGGCTTCGGCACGGCGACCTCGCTCAGCGACCGACTGCCGGTCACGCGCCAGGCCGTCGCCAAACACCTCGGCGTACTCCACCGGGTCGGGCTGGTCCACGCGACCCCGTCCGGCCGCGAGCGCCGCTACGAGGTGGACGAAGAACAACTCGCCCGCGCCATAGCCCAGTTGGCCTCAGTCGGGGCGAGCTGGGACGCCCGACTGCACCGCATCAAGCGCATCGCCGAGGCGATCCAGCGCGACCGGGAGACCTCACCCCAGGCCCAACCGGAGAACACGACATCAGAGAGAGGTACCGAACATGCCTGACATCCTGCACCGGATCGGAATCACCTCATCCCCGGACCCCGTCTACACGGCCCTGACCACCGTCGACGGGCTCGCGAACTGGTGGACGCGGGACACCGAGGGCGACCCCAACGTCGGGGGCGTCATCAAGTTCCGCTTCGTACCCGGCGGGTTCGACATGAAGGTCCTGGAGGCCCAGCCCGCCGAACGCCTGGTCTGGGAGGTCGTCGACGGGCCCGAGGAATGGATCGGCACCCACGTCCGCTTCGAGCTGAAGCAGGAGGACGACTTCACGATCGTCCTGTTCCGGCACGAAGGCTGGAAGGAGCCGGTGGAGTTCATGTACCACTGCAGCACCAAGTGGGCGACCTATCTGATGAGCCTCAAGAAGCTGATCGAGACCGGCAAGGGCGAGCCCGCGCCGGATGACGTCCAGATCAGCAACTGGCACTGAACGCCCCGCCCCGCCCGAAGCGCCGTCAGCGGATCACGTCGAAGACGTTCTTCTGCAGGCCGTTCGCGTACGCCTCGTGCTCGACCAGCTTCAGGCGCTGCTTGTCCTTGTCCGTCGTCGAGAAGAGTCGCTTGCCGGCGCCGAGGAGGACCGGGAAGACCAGCAGGTGGTAGCGGTCGATCAGGTCGGCGTCGGCGAGGGAACGGGTCAGGGAAGCGCTGCCGTGGATGATGATCGGCCCGCCCTCGGTCTTCTTCAGTTCGGCGACCTCTTCGAGGGAGCGCAGGATCGTCGTGTCGCCCCAGTTCGAGACGAGGTCGTCGTCCTTGAGGGTCGTCGACACCACGTACTTCGGCATCACCTTGTACTCGGCGAACTCCTCCATGCCGGGCCACACCGGGCTGAACGCCTCGTAGCTGGTCCGGCCCAGCAGCATGGCGCTCGCTTCCTGCTGCTCGCGGCCCTTGATCTCGAACGCCTCGGGGAGGAACTCGATGTCCTGGAACGTCCACCCGGCGTTCCGGTAACCGGCCTCGCCGCCCGGCGCCTCCACGACGCCGTCGAGCGAGATGAAAGCGGTGCTGATGAGGGTGCGCATGTCGGTTCCTCCGTTGTTTCTCTGTCTGCCCGGTGCTGTCTCGTGTCCAGCTGTGATCTACGACCGCTGATCATGGAGAAACTCATCGGCTGACGCCCACCCTATTTTTCGAACCCGCCTACGGCCCCTATCCCGGCGTCACGAGCCGCGCCTCGTACGCGAACACCGCCGCCTGCGTCCGGTCCCGCAGCCCCAGCTTCACCAGCACGCGGCTGACGTGGGTCTTGATCGTCGACTCCGCCACCACCAGCCGCCCGGCGATCTCCGCGTTCGACAAACCCTGCGCGATCAGGACCAGCACCTCCGTCTCCCGTTCGGTGAGCTCGCCGTAGGCCTCATGGGCGGAGACCATCAGCCGGGGACCGTCGGAGAGCCGCGAGAACTCCGTGATCAGGCGCCGGGTCACGGAGGGGGCCAGCAGGGCCTCCCCGGACGCCACCACCCGTACGCCGTCCGCGAGCTGTCGGGCCGAGGCGTCCTTCAGGAGGAAGCCCGAGGCACCCGCCTTCAGCGCCTGGTAGACGTACTCGTCGAGGTCGAACGTCGTCAGCACCAGCACCTTCGCCGCACCGTCCGCCGCCACGATCTCGCGCGTCGCCTCGATGCCGTTCAGCTCAGGCATCCGGATGTCCATCAGGACCACGTCCGGGCCAAGCTCCCGGACCTTCGCCACCGCCTCACGGCCGTTGACCGCCTCGCCGACGACCTCGATGTCCGGCATCGCGTTGAGGAGCACCGAGAAGCCCTCGCGCACCATCATCTGGTCGTCCGCGATCAGCACGCGGATCGTCATGCGTCACCCTCGCTCGTCCTCACACCCGCACTCGGCACCGGCAGATACACCGCCACCTCGTAACCCCCTTCATCCGTCCGGCCCGCCGTCATCTCGCCGTCCAGCATCGAGACCCGCTCCCGCATCCCCGTGATGCCATGACCGGCGCCGGGTGACGGCTTCAGCAGCGCCCCCGCCGGCGGCGGACCGTTGACTATGCGCAGGCCCAGCCCGCCCAGGACGTAACCGATCTCCACCTGCGCGGCAGCACCCGGCGCGTGCCGGAGCGTGTTGCTGAGCGCCTCCTGGACTATGCGATACGCCGACAGCTCCACGCCCTGCGGCAGCTCACGCACCGCGCCCGTCACCGTCTTCTGCACGCTCAGACCGGTGTCCCGCACATTGGCCAGCAGCCGGTCGAGGTCGGCGAGCGTGGGCTGCGGGGCGTCCGGGGCCTCGTAGTCCTCGGCACGCACCACGCCCAGCACCCGGCGCAGTTCCGTGAGCGCCGCCACCGCGTTCTCCCGGATCGTCGCGAACGCCCGCTCCAGCTCCGGCGGCGGGTTCTCCACCCGATAGGGCGCCGCCTCGGCCTGGATGGCTACCACCGACATGTGGTGCGCGACCACGTCGTGCAGCTCACGGGCGATCGTGGAACGCTCCTCCAGCAGCGTGCGCTTGGACCGCTCGTGCGCCGTCACCGTCTGCTGGGCGGTCACCTCCTGCTCGGCGGTCCGGCGTATGTGCCAGACCGTGACGACGAGAAGGGCCATCGCGGAGACGACCAGCATGGGGCCGGTGTTGGTGGCGTAGTGGCCCCAGCCGAAGACGGTCTCGGAGACGAAGCCGTACACCGCCGTCAGCACCCACATCCATGCCGCCGTGCGCGGCCGGGTGCGTATCGCCACGACCGTCAGAACGGTCAGGTGGGAGATGAAACTGCCGGGCAGCCAGGGCCAGTTGGACCACGAGCTGCCCAGCACGGCGACTGCGGTCGTCGAGGCCAGCGAGAGCCAGAAGGCACCGACCGGCCGGATCAACGTGACCAGCACCGGCGCCAGCGCGAACAGGCCGCACAGCACCGCCGACATGGTGCCCTGGCCGCTCGCCCAGGCACTGAACATGGCCATCACGCCCGCTGCCGCCACCACCGCGTGCGGGGTCCAGGCCGCGTACTCGCGCACCCTGCCGGGCAGTCGGCGGGTGAGCGGGCCGCTCGCCGCCATGCGGGGCAGCGGGCGGTAGGCGAAGGCGTCGTGGAAGAGGTCCTGGCGCAGCCCCCGCAGGGCGTCCAGGGCGGCCCGCACTTCCGGGCTGCGCGGCTTGTACGCGTCGTGTCCGCCCCCGTGCGGAGGCGGCATGTGCGTCTCGGTCGTATCGGTCACGATGAAAACGGTAGGTGCGCCAGGGGGTCCCCGTCGTCACCAGTGAGAGGGGTCCCTGCGCCTCCCCCTCAAGTACTACGGGTAGCGAAGACCCGCCGGCTGTCGGTGCCGGTCAGTACCCCGACGGCCGCACCAGCCCCGACTCGTACGCGAACACCGCCGCCTGCGTCCGGTCCCTGAGCCCCAGCTTCACCAGAATCCGGCCCACGTGCGTCTTCACCGTCTGCTCGGCCACCACCAGCCGCTGGGCGATCTCCGCGTTCGACAGGCCCTGCGCGATCAGCGTCAGCACCTCCGTCTCCCGCTCGGTCAGTTCGCCCACGCGTTCCTTCAGCGGGGGCTTCGGGCGGTTGTCGAGGCGGGAGAACTCGGTGATCAGCCGCCGGGTGATGCCGGGCGCGAGCAGCGCGTCACCGGCCGCCACCACCCGCACCGCCTCCGCGAGCTGGTCGGCGGAGGCATCCTTCAGCAGGAAGCCCGAGGCGCCCGCGCGCAGCGCCTCGTACACGTACTCGTCGAGGTCGAAGGTCGTCAGCACCAGCACTCTGATCTGCGGGGTCGCCTCGGTGATCAGGCGGGTGGCCTCGATCCCGCCGAGCTCCGGCATACGGATGTCCATCAGCACGACGTCCGGGGCCAGCTCCGCGACCTGCTTCACCGCGTCCAGACCGTCGACCGCCTGTCCGACCACCTCTATGTCGGGCTGGGTGTTGAGCAGCACGGTGAAGCCCTGCCGGACCATCTGCTGATCGTCGGCGATGAGGACACGGATCGGGCTGCTGCTCGTCATACGGTGCCGTCCTTGGGGTCAGGGGAAGGGTCGGGCGCGGAGGCTGAGGCGGAGCCGACGACCGGGGCCTCGGCCCACGGGGGTGACGTCGGCAGATACGCGGCGACCTCGAAGCCGCCCTCGGGTGCCGGCCCCGCGCGCAGCGTGCCGCCGAGCATCGCGGCCCGCTCCCGCATGCCGAGCAGGCCGTGGCCGGCGCCGCGGGAGAGCGGGACCCGGCCGGTGGGCGGCGAGTTGGTGACCCGCACGTCCACGCCGTGCTTGTGGTGGACGAGCCGCACGACGGCCGTCGCGCCGGGGGCGTGGCGCAGGACGTTGCTCAGCGCCTCCTGCACGATCCGGTACGCCGACAGCTCCACGCCCTGCGGCAGCTGCCCGCGGGTGCCCTGGACCTCGACCCGGACGGTCAGCCCGGCCGCCCGGGTGTTCTCCACCAGGGCGTCGAGCCGGTCGAGGGTGGGCTGCGGGGTGTGCGGGGCGGTACCGGTGTCGGTGCCGGGCGCGCCGACCGGGTCCGGGGTGTCGGGGTGCTCGGAGCGCAGCACGCCCAGCACCCGGCGGAGTTCGGTCAGCGCCTCCAGCGCGTTCTCCCGGATGCCCTCCAGGTTCTCCTTGAGCTCGTCGGACGGGTTCTCCACCAGGTGCGGGGCGACCTGGGCCTGGATGGAGATCACCGACATGTGGTGGGCCACCACGTCGTGCAGCTCGCGGGCGATCCGGCTGCGCTCCTCCAGCAGCGTGCGCCGGGCGCGCTCCTCGGCGGTGAGCGACGTCTGCTCGACGAGCTGCGCGCGGGCCTCGCGGCGACCGCGCAGGGCGGCGCCGAGAAGCACGACGATCCCGGAGAGGATGACCGCGATCACACCGGTGGGCGTGTAGTCCGGACCACCCCACAGGCCTTGCAGTACATAGGTGGCGAGCACGGTCAGCGCCAGCGCCTCCATGGCGACCCGGGTGCGGACGCGCAGGGTCAGCAGCAGGAGCACCAGCAGATGGGCGATGATCCCGGCCGGCGTCCAGGGCCAGGTGAAGCCGCCCGCCGGGCCGCCGAGCTCGCCGTGCACGGCCACGGCACCCACCACGGTGGCCACCAGGGACAACCACCACGCCGGTATCGGGCGCCACATCGCGAGGACGACCGCGCCGCCCTGGGCGAGCCCGATGACGAACGCCCCGGTGGACTGCAACGAGCCCTGGTCCCCGAGCTGGGCGACGGCGCCGAGCGTGATGCCGAACGCGGCCAGCCACAGCAGCCCGTGCGGCAGCCAGCGCACCCAGACCGATGGGGGCAGCGGATCCGCGCCGGTGGTCCGCAGGTCGTCGCGGAGCACACGCAACCAGCGCCCTACGCGCCCCACGACCACGTGCTGGATCCCCGTCTCCGTCACACGGCTCAGCCTAGACATGCCGCTTCTCCCTCGCCGTACCCCGTTCGGACGGGCGGCTGCTCCGCACCACCCGTGTTCTCGCACCCCGCCGGCTCCCCTGCTCGTAGCCTCGGAACGCCGTCCAGCAGACGGCGAGGACGGCGGCGAACACCGGCAGCCAGGCCACCCGCGCCGCGACCCAGCCGAGGCCGTCCGGGACGGTGTGCAGTCCCGGGAGGCGCCCGGCGAGGCGTCCGGTGGCCGTGGTCGCCATCAGCGCAGTCTGATGCCACAGGAAGATCGTCATCGCGGAGAGGTTCACGAGGGCGACCGCCGCCCAGGCGAGCGGCCGGCGCATCGCCCCGCGCAGCCGGTCGCGCAGCAGCAGGGCCAGCCCGCACTGGGCCAGGCCGAAGGTGACGGCGGCCAGCGTCGGCGGGCTCAGGTTGGACACCGCGGCGCCCGGCACGCCGACCATCGACGCCGGATAACCGGCCCACGCCACGAGTGCCGCCGTCGCCGCCGCGCCGCCCGTCAGCAGGATCCAGCCCGCCCTGCGCCGCTCCAACTCACCGCGCGTCCAAGCCGCACCCAGCGTGAACGGCACCAGCCAGGCCGCGGCCTCGTTGACCCAGCCGAGCCAGGACGGGCCGCCGAGGCCGAAGCGGATCAGGTCGACGTGGAGGACGACGGCGAGCGGCCACACCGGGCTCAGCCGGGTCAGCAACGGGGTCGCCGCCGTCAGCGCGGCGAACACCACGAGGAACCACATGGGCGACAGCGCCAGTTTGACGAGCGTGTGGACCGTGACGAACTCCGCGCCGGTCAGGAGCAGTCCGGCCGCCGCCACCGTCCACAGGGTGAGGACAGCCGCGACCGGTCTGAACAGCCGGGACAGCCGCGCGGTCAGCCAAGCGCCGTACGTCGTCCCGCGCGCTCTGGCGGTGGCGTAACTCCTGGTCGCCACATGGCCGCCGACCAGGAAGAACACCGCCAGCGTCTGGAACGCCCAGGAGATCGGGGCCAGCCACGGCATGTGCTGCAACGGGCTCGCCGTGTGCAGGCTCCCGCCGTCCGCCACCAGGGCGGTCACCAGCCAGTGGCCGAGGACGACGCCGAGGATCGCGAAGGCCCGCAGGGCGTCCACGGCTCTGTCCCGGGTGGTGGGGGTCGCCGCGTCCACGCGGGCGGCGCCCTGCTGGATGGCCTTGCGTATGTCTGTCCGTATGCCTTGGCGGGCCGGCCTCTGGGGCAGGTCACGCACGGGTCACCTCCGAGGTCTTGCCCAGGACGATGCGGGCCAGGTTGGCCAGGGAGACCGAGCCGGGGGCGAAGTAGTCGCTGTGGCCGCCGTCGCCGGCCGCGAAGCGGTTCGCGCCGAAGGACGGGGACATGGGGTCGGTGCCGAAGCCGACCGTCGTGCCGAAGAGGTCCGTCTTGATGTGCGGTACGTCCGCCACCCAGTCGTCGGTGCCGCGGGCCGCCCAGACGCGGGCGCGGGTGTGCAGGGCGGCGGCGGTGTCGGCGCCGGTGCCGGGGCTGCCGAGGAGGACGAGGTCGGTCGCGTCCAGGTCGGTGGCGGCGCGGGCGCAGACGACCGAGCCGTAGGAGTGGCAGAGGAGGGAGACGGTGGTGTCGTCCTGGTCGGCGATGCCTCTGAGCTGCCGTATGAACTGCCGGAGTTGCGGGGCGGCTCGGTCTGCTCTTCCGGTGGTCGTGACCGTCGTGCTGATGGTGTCCGGGGTCTGGTAGCCGAGCCAGGCGATGACGGCTGTGCGGGGAGTGGTGCGGTTCAGCTCGTGGTGGAGGGCGGTCGCTTCGGCGCGGAAGCGGGCGTAGGTGTCGAGGGAGGTGTCGGAGCCGGGGACGAGGACGGCGATGTGGTCGGCGTGGGTCAAGTCGCCCAAGACCTCGGTGACTTTGCCTTCGCCTCGGCCGTCGAAGTGGAGGAGGTGGTGGGTGGGGGTGGTCAGGGATCGGTCGGCTGCGGCGCGGTGGGTGTCGCCGTGGGCGGCGGCCATGCGGGAGGCTTCGGCGGCGTTGGCTCTGTTGGCTGCGTATGCGGTGTCCAACGTCGACGTCGTCAGTGGGGGGAGCGTTGCAGGAGCTGGGGCCGGGATTTCCGGGCGGGCCGCGGCGGAGAGGGGCAGTACTACGGCGGCGGTGATGAGGGTCGCGAGGGTGGCTCGGCGCCAGTTGCGGGTGCGGCGGGGTGGGGGTGCGGGTGGGGGCGTGGCGCTCGCCCGAGCTTGCGGGGTGCCGCCTGCGCCCACCCGTGCCGCCCCAGCGGCACGACCGCCCGCAGACGGCGCGGCATCACCATGCACCGCAGACTCCGCGGCGCGGCTGCCACCAGGCTGCATGGAGATACGCGCAATGAACCCCACGTCCGTTCCCCCTCCCAGTCCGCCCGTCCATCGGGCCTCTCTGACTGGGAAATTACGGATCCGGACGCCTCGTCCGCGTCCCGCCGGGGAGCTCACCTCCGGCGTAGCTCTCAGGTACTACGGGTATGAAAGGGAGCCCCTCACCACACCGCGCCAACCGCCCGTCACCACGCCAACTGCGCGATCTCCTCCGCCACCACCGCACACGCGTCCGCCGCCGGATCGATCAGCGGGAAGTGGCCGACGTCCTCCAGCAACGTCACCCCCACCACCTCCCCCGCCTTCGCCGCCGCGTCCGCGTACGCCTCGGCCACCGCCTGCGGCACCACGTCGTCCGTGCGGCCCTGCACCAGCGTCGTCGCGATGCCCGTCGGGAGCAGCAGCGCCGGGTCGGCGTACGGCCGGCGGGATGCGAAGTGGTCCTCGCCGCCCAGGAGTTGCAGCGAAGCGCCACCGCACACGCCCAGCTTCTCCGCCACCGTGAAGTCCGCGATCGGGGCCAGGGCCACCACCCCGCGCAGCGGCGGGGGCCGGTCCACGCGCCACCCGGAGTCGGGCGGCAGGACGTGCCGGGCGGCGGCCCACAGCGCGAGGTGGCCGCCCGCCGAGTGCCCGGTGATCACCGTGCGGCGCAGGTCGGCCTGCGGGAGGGCGTCCCGTACGAGCGCGGGGAGCGCGTCCAGCGCCGCGGCCACGTCGTCGAACGTGTCCGGCCACCGCCCGGCCACATGAGCACCGGGAATGTCCTGCCCCGGCAGCAACGCCCCCCGCCGGTACTCGACGTTCGCCACGGCGAATCCCCGCCGCGCCAGATAGTCCGCGAACGGGGTGACGTGCCGCCGGTCGTACGGCGCCCGCCACGCGCCCCCGTGCAGCACGACGACCAGGGGGGCCAGGACCCCGGCCGGGAGCTCGCTCCTCGGGGCGTAGAAGTCGATCACCTGGTCGGGGTGGTCGCCGTACACGGAGCTGACGTCGGGGTCGACGGGCGGGTGGGAGAACGCCGACTCCTCCTCGGCGGCGGCCCGGGCTGCTGCGGAGTCGTCGGGCATGCTCCAACCTCTCAGCGATGAAACGCAATTGGATGAGAATTCACGAGAATTCGACTGTTGGCGGGGACGCTATCAGGCCCGTGACGTGCGCGGACACACGGATGTCACGCTCGGTGAGGGTTAAACGGTTCTGCTGTTTCGTTACGCTGGTCCCGACTCGAACGTCAGCCACACAGTGCCGTCCCATGGAGGCCGATATGTCCGCCGAACCCGGCACCGTACGTCCCGGAGGGCGTACCGCCCGTGTCCGCGCGGCCGTGCTGCGGGCGGCCGGTGACGTTCTCGCCGAGCACGGGTTCGCGCATCTCGACCTCGCCGATGTCGCCCGCCGGGCCGAGGTCGGCAAGACGACCGTGTACCGGCGCTGGGGCTCGGTGACCGGCCTGGTCGCCGACGTGCTCACCGACATGGCCGAACAGTCGCTGCCCCGCGAGGAGACCGGCACGGTACTCGGCGACCTCCTCGCCAACGCCCGCCTCGTCCAGCGCACCCTCGCCGACCCCCGCCAAGGCGCCCTGTTCCGCGCGGTGATCGCCGCGGCCACCTGCGACGAACGGACCGCCGACGCCCTGCGACGGTTCTACGACATCCGGATCGCCGAGTGGGCCCCCTGCGTCCAACAGGGCGTCGCACGCGGGGAGTTGCCTCCGGGGACGGACGCCGAGGAAGTCGTACGAGCCGTCTCCGCACCGCTCTACTATGCCCTCCTCACCACCGGCACACCCCCGACCCCCGCCGCCGCGGACCGCGCGGCACGCGCCGCTTTCGCAGCCGCCGCGGCCGGCGTCTACGCCACCCCCTAGAGCCCCTCGCAACCACCCCGCGCAACCCTCAATTTTGTGGATTGCGGAGCACATCGGCGCACGAGGAACATGGCGCGCATCGCAGATGCATCCGGGCGCATGTGGCGCACGCGCACGTCGTGCCGGAGCGGGGGCTGCGGGACGGGGGATGTGCAGCATGGCCGGGAACGGGGGACGGAAGCCCTATCTCGTCGTCAAGGCGCCGGGTCACCTCGCGGGAACGCGCTGGGAGTTGATCCACGATGCCCATGTCCTCGGCCGGTACGGCGACATCCGCCTCACCTCCCCCGACGTCAGCAAACGCCACGCCGAACTGCGCCTCGGCAGCGACGGGGTCTGGCTGAACGACCTGCACTCCAGCAACGGCGTCCTGCACAACGGGGTGCGGCTCGCGCCGGACCGGCCGGTGCGGCTGGCCGAAGGGGATGTGCTGCGCTTCGGCTCCGTCGAGCTGGAGTTCCACGGCAACGGCTATGGCGTCACCGACCTGCGCGACCATCAACGCCGCCGCGCCTCCGGCCCGCCCGGACCCCGCCGCGGCCCCGACCCCGACCTCCCCACCGGCCCACTGCACCACGCCGACCCACCACCGGTCGACGACGACGCCCGCTCCTCCTCGACCCGCTACCTCTCCGCCGCCACCCAACTCGACCCGTGGTTCGCGGAGGTGGTGGTGCGGCAGGTCGTGGACGAGCCCTACCGCGCCCTCGCCCCGGTCTTCGGCGCCGACCTGGGTGTCGTCACCCGCTGGGCGCTGTCGGCCCGGCGCCGCCGACTGGTGCGGGACCTCGTGCTGTGCGGGGCACTGGGCGCTCTGCTCGCTGTGCTCGGCATCGGCCTCCACGAGAACCTGGACACCATCAACTCCGGTGAGCTGGGCGGCACTTGGTGGCAGACGTACGCGGCCGGCGGTGCCGTGCTGTTCGGGGTGGCCTGGGTGACGGTCGCCGTCGACCGGTGGGTGACCGACTATCTGGTGCTGCGCCGCAGGCTGGCCCCGGGGCGCTACGACCCGGCCAAGACCCCGCCCGCCGTCAGCGGCCGCGTCCGCGCCCGGCTCGACACCGTGGCCGAGCGGCCCTCCGGGAACCTGATCGTCTGCTCCGGCTACTGGCCCTTCGCCGGCAGCGGAGACCAGGTGGACTCCTGGGAGCGCCCTGTCGACATCCGCCGCGGCTCGATCCGGCCCGACGGCACCCGCCGTACCCCGCAGCCCTTCGACACGGGGGAGCTGTACGACGTACTGATCGCCGCCGCCCGCATGATCGGGCTGAACAATCTGCGTGTCGAGGAACGTCTGTTCGTCGACGGCCTCAGCGTGGCACCCGACCGCCGCCTCCTGCCCGAGCCCGGTCGGCCGCCGCTCAGCCGCATCCCGATCCCGGTGATGCGCGGCATGCCGGACGGACTCGGCGCCACGAAACGCTCGTACGTCAGCGTCGAAGTGCCCGCCTGGAGCGGCCAGTTGGTGCTCACCATGTATCTGCGCGCGGTGCTGGTCCAGGGGACGCTGTACCTGGAGTGGTCGGCCCACGCCCTGCTGCCCATGCGGTCCTGGTACTACACCGTCGACGACCTGCCGCACCGCACCGCTCCCGGCGCCGCGGCCCGCGCCCTCGCGGCGGCCCTCCCGCGGACCCTGCCCGCGCTGGTCCGTGCTCCGTGGGCGCTGGCCCGCAGGGCGGCCTCGGCGAGCCGCGCCGCGTCCGGCCGACGCGCCCAGCGCCGCACCATCCGGGGCGGCTACCGGTTCGACTACGGCGCATCGCTGAGCATCCGGGAGTTCGCCAGCGGCGTCGACGAGGGGCGCTACTACGTCGGCCGAGACCTGACCCGGGCGTTGTTCACCACCCAGCAGCATCTGCTCAACACCATCGGGGACTTCCTGGTGTCCAAGGGCATCGCCTCGGACTCGTTCGAGCAGGTCCAGCAGAACCTGGTGCAGAACTTCAACGACAACCGTGTCCAGGCCCAGAACATCCAGGGCAACGTCTTCAGCAACGTCAGGCACGCCCAAGGCGGCAACCTGCACGTCGGTACACCCGGCCGTGCGAGCGCTCCGCGCAACTGACCCATCGACAGGGAGAGATCGGACATGACGCACAGCGACGGCGACCACTTCGGCAACATCACCGGCAACCTCTTCAGCCGCGTCCAGAACGCGACCGGCGGAGACGTCTACGTCGGGGCACCGACCCAGGACCCCACGGCCCTCGAACTCCAGCGCCTTATTGCCGAGTTGCAGCAGCTCCTCACTCAGTACGCCACCGTCCTGCCCGACGCCGACGGCCTGCGCGACGACACCGAGCAACTCGGAGCTCAGCTACAGCGCGACCGGCCCAACCCCAGCGTCGTACGCGGCCTGCTCGACTCCCTGACGGCGGGAGCCGGCAGCGTCACCGCCGTGCTGACCGCCGTCAGGAGTCTGGCCTCGTTCGTCAGCGGACTGCTATGACAGGACCTCGCCCAACACCCGCGCCGCCCGCTCCACATCCCCGAACCCGACATACAACGGCGTGAACCCGAACCGCAGCACATCCGGATGCCGGAAGTCCCCGACCACGCCCCGCGCGATCAGCTCCTTCATGACCTCCCCCGCGTCGTCGCACCGCAGCGCCACCTGGCTGCCGCGCTCCGCGTGCGCCTCCGGCGTCACCGACTCGACCCGGCCCGCGGGCGCGTACGCGGCCACGCATTCCAGGAAGAAGTCCGTCAGGGCAAGGGACTTGGCCCGTACCGCCTCGATCGACACCCCGTCCCAGACGTCAAGTGCCGCCTCCAGGGCCAGCATCGAGAGGATGTCCGGCGTACCGACCCGGCCGCGCAGTGCGCCCGCCGCCGGTTCGTACGCGGCCCGCATGCCGAAGGGCTCGGCGTGCGAGTTCCAGCCGGGCAGCGGGGAGTCGAAGCGGTCCTGCAGCTCCCGGCGCACATACAGGTACGCCGGTGAACCCGGGCCGCCGTTCAGGTACTTGTAGGTGCAGCCCACCGCCAGGTCGACCCCGTGCTCGTCGAGCCCGACCGGCAGCGCGCCCGCGCTGTGGCACAGGTCCCAGACCGCCACGGCCCCCGCCGCGTGCACGGCGGCCGTGAGCGACGGCAGGTCGTGCAGCCGCCCGGTGCGGTAGTCGACGTGGTTCAGGAGCACGGCCGCCGTACGGTCGCCCAGCACGCCCGGCACCTCCGCCGGCGTCACCGGACGCAGCGTGCACCCGGTCAGCCGCGCCGCCGACTCGGCGATGTACCCGTCCGTCGGGAAGGTCGTCGCGTCGACGACGATCTCGTCGCGACCGGCGCCAGCCAGCCGTACCGCCCCCACAAGTGCCTTGAAGACATTGACACTTGTCGAGTCGCCGACCACGATCTGCCCGGCCGCCGCACCCACCAGCGGAGCGATCCGGTCGCCGATCCGCTCGGGCGCCGTCCACCAGCCGCTCTCGTCCCAGGACCGGATGCGCAGCTCGCCCCACTGCCGCCGGACCACGTCCTCGACGCGTCCGGGGACGGCGGCGGGCAGCGCGCCCAGCGAGTTGCCGTCGAGGTAGACGCCCGCGGCGTCAGCCGCATGGTCAGACACAGTGTCGAGCACGAACTTCCCGCGTACGCCCGCCAGTTCGTCAGCGGCGTCCAGTTTCTCGGCCTTCGCCGGCAGCTCAGACATGCGACCGCGCCGTCCACAGCTCGGGGAAGACGTTCTTCTGCGCCCGCTTCTCCAGCCAGGCCACCCCGGCGGAGCCACCCGTGCCCGCCTTGGCGCCCATCGCGCGCCGCGTGGCCACCAGATGGTCGTTGCGCCAGCGCCACACCAGCTCGGCGACGTCGGTCAACGCCTCGCCGAGCCTGGCGAGTTCGTCGTTCGCGTCACCGGAGTAGAGGGCGGTCCAGACGGCCTCCACCTCCGGCGACGACTCGTACCGCCGCGACACGTCACGCGTCAGCACGGTGTCCGGGATCGCGTGCCCGCGCCGGGCCAGCAGCCGCAGCACCTCGTCGTACAGGCTCGGCTCGTGCAGCGCCTTCGCCAGCTCGGCGTGCACCCGCGGGGCGCCGCGGTGCGGGACGAGCATGGACGCCGACTTCTCGCCGAGCAGGAACTCCATCCGCCGGTACATCGCCGACTGGAAGCCGGAGCCCTCGCCCAGCGCGGCCCGGTAGGAGTTGAACTGCGCCGGGGTCAGCTGGCCGAGCGGCCGCCAGGACGCGTTCAGCGCCTCCAGCTCCCGTACGGAACGCTTCAGCGCGTCGATCGCGACCGGCACGTCGTCGGAGCGCAGCGCCTTGGCCGCGGTCTCCCACTCATGGACGATGACCGTGAACCACAGCTCCATCACCTGGGTCGTGACCAGGAAGACCATCTCTCCGGGATCGTCGGAGAGGGTGTGCTGGAGGTGGGTGAGCACGTCCGCCTTGACGTAGTCCTCGTACGGCGTCGTGCCTTCGAAGTCGAGATGCGGGGTCTCGGGCTCCGGGTTCTCGTGAGCCTCGTGGGACATCGCTGTCTCCTGTTGTGTACTCCGGGTAGCGGTCCGCCCCTGCCGTTACCGACACGGGGGCCCCGGTCCCCACCCGAATCCTCAGCCGTCACCCCGGGAAAGCGCAAGGCCCGACTGGATCACAGCCGGGCCCGCGCACGTCTCACCAGGTACGGGTCCTAGCCCAGGGTCTGGGCCGCCGTCGGCGAGGAGTCCTTCAGGAACTGGCTGCAGCGCTCGTACTCCTCCTGCTCGCCGATCGACCCGGCGGCGCGGGCGAGGGCGTGCAGGGCGCGCAGGAAGCCGCGGTTCGGCTCGTGCTCCCAGGGGACCGGGCCGTGGCCCTTCCAGCCGTTGCGGCGCAGCGCGTCCAGGCCGCGGTGGTAGCCCGTACGGGCATAGGCGTACGACTCGACGACGCTGCCCCGCTCGAACGCCTCGTCGGCCAGCTGGGCCCAGGCCAGGGAGGAGGTGGGGTACTTGGCGGCGACGTCCGCGGGCGCGGTGCCGTTCGCCAGGAGCTCACGGGGCTCCGGGTCGTCGGGGAGGTGGGTCGGGGGCGGGCCCCCGAGGAGGTTCTCGTGAATCGACATGGCTCCAGTCTCCTCCATGGCCCACGCCGGCCGCCCCCTCGGCCGGGCCCCCTACGCCAGCTTCCCCCGCGTCCGCTGCCCCTCCAGCGGCGGCGCGGTGATCGACCCGTGCCTGAGGCACTCCGGCCGGGTGCAGTCCGGCGGCAGCGTCCGTACCGTCGTGAACGCCACCGCCGCCCCCACCACCAACGCCCCCGCGCACACCACCATCGCCCGCCCGAACGCGTCGTCGAAGGCACTGGGCGTGCGGTACGCCTCCTCGCCCATCCCGGCGATCATCGGGAGCGCGGCGACCGCGATGAGGCCGGCCGCGCGGGCCGCCGCGTTGTTGATGCCGCTGGCCAGGCCCGCCCGGGCCACGTCCACCGAGGCCAGCACGGTCGCGGTCAGCGGGGCGACCAGGGTGACCAGGCCGAGGCCGAGCACCAGCAGCGCCGGCAGGACGTCGGCGAAGTAGTTGGCGTCCGGGCCGACCCGCAGCATCAGCAGCATCCCGGCCGCGCAGAACAGCGGCCCGACGGTGAGCGGGATGCGGGGGCCGATCCGGTCCGCCAGCTCGCCGGAGCGGGCCGAGAACAGCAGCATCATCACGGTCGTCGGCAGCAGGGCCGTACCGGCGCCGAGGGCCGAGTAACCGGCGACGACCTGGAGCTGGAGCGCGGCGAGGAAGAAGAAGCCGCCGAGGGCCGCGTAGACGCAGAGCGTGACCAGGTTGACGGCCGTGAACTGCCGGGACGCGAAGATCCCGAGCGGCATCATCGGGTCGGGCCGCCGCTTCTCGACGTACACGAAGACGACGCCGACGCCCACGCCGAGCACCGCCGTGATCCAGTCCGCCTCGATCAGCGCGTACGTCACCAGCGCCAGCGCGAGCGCCCCCAGCAGCGCGCCCAGGACGTCGAAGCTCGTGTGCTTGCGGCCGTCCCCCGACTCGGGGACGTGCCGTACGGCGATCGGGGCGCACAGCAGGGCCACCGGGACGTTCAGCAGGAACACCCAGCGCCAGCCGGGCCCGTCCACCAGCCAGCCGCCCAGGAACGGCCCGACGGCCGCGCCGATCCCCCCGAAGCCGGACCACAGCCCGACCGCCCGCCCCCGGTCGTCGGGATGGAAGGAGGCCTGGATGAGCGCCAGCGAGCCGGGCGTGAGGAGCGCGCCGCCCACGCCCTGCAACGCCCGCGCCCCGATGAGCACCCCGGCGTTGGGCGCGAGCCCGCACAGCAGGGAGGCGGCGGCGAACCACACCACGCCCACGACGAAGACCTTGCGCCGCCCGTACCGGTCCCCGAGCGAGCCGCCGAGCAGGATCAGCCCGGCCAGCGTCAGCATGTACGCGTTGACGGTCCACTGCAGCGCGCCGAGACCGGCGTCGAGGTCCCGCCCGATACGCGGGAGCGCCACATTGACGACGGTCGAGTCCAGCATCGCCATGCTGGAGCCGAGCACAGTGGTGAGCAGGATCCATTTGCCCTGCGGTGAGGCCAGCCGGACGTCAGCCATGCCCCTAAGTAAACAGTGAGCCCGGCGCCTTTGGGGGCCACCGGGCTCACTGAACAAGACCGAACAAGAACGGGTTACTTGATCTTCGTGCCCGTCGAACGCAGGTCGGCGCAGGCCTGCGTGACGCGCGCGGCCATGCTGCCCTCGGCGAGCTTGCCCCAGGTGCGCGGGTCGTAGGTCTTCTTGTTGCCGACCTCGCCGTCGACCTTCAGGACGCCGTCGTAGTTCTGGAACATGTGGGCCGCCACCGGACGCGTGAAGGCGTACTGGGTGTCGGTGTCGATGTTCATCTTGACGACGCCGTTGTCCAGCGCGGTCGCGATCTCCTCGGCGGTGGAGCCGGAGCCGCCGTGGAAGACGAAGTCGAACGGGGCGGTCTTGCCGTACTTGGCGCCGACGCCCTCGTTGAGGTCCTTCAGCAGCTCGGGACGGAGGACGACGTTGCCCGGCTTGTAGACGCCGTGCACGTTGCCGAAGGACGCGGCCAGCAGGTAGCGGCCCTTCTCGCCGAGGCCGAGGGCCTCCGCCGTCCGCAGGGCGTCGTCGACCGTGGTGTAGAGGGAGTCGTTGATCTCGTGCGAGACACCGTCCTCCTCGCCGCCGGTCGGGGTGATCTCGACCTCGAGGATGATCTTCGCGGCGGCGGCGCGGGCCAGCAGCTCCTGCGCGATCGCCAGGTTGTCGGCCAGGGTCTCGGCCGAGCCGTCCCACATGTGCGACTGGAAGAGCGGGTTCTCGCCGCGGGCGACACGCTCCTCGGAGACCGCGAGCAGCGGACGTACGTACCCGTCGAGCTTGTCCTTCGGGCAGTGGTCCGTGTGCAGCGCGACGGTGACGTCGTACTTCTTGGCGACGATGTGCGCGAACTCGGCCAGGGCGACGGCGCCGGTGACCATGTCCTTGTTGTACTGACCGCCCAGGAACTCGGCGCCACCGGTCGAGATCTGGATGATGCCGTCACTCTCGGCCTCGGCGAAGCCGCGCAGTGCCGCGTGCAGGGTCTGCGTCGAGGTGACGTTGATGGCCGGGTAGGCGAACTTGCCTGCCTTCGCCCGGTCGAGCATCTCGTTGTAGACCTCGGGGGTTGCGATGGGCATCTGTCCGCTCCTTGGAGTGTGCGGGTTGGCGTGCTACGTGCTGACGGCCCTGACCTAGACCTTGGTGTGGGGGTGCGACGTCGTCGTCGGCCCCCATCTTTCCAGACGTACCGGGATGCTCCGAGAGGCCATAAGCCCCGGTTGCCGGACGTTTCCGGCGTCCTTGTCGGTCCCGGGTCAGTCCAGGCCCAACTCGTCCTTGGAGAAGGCGAAGCGGTACGGCACACCGGCGCCCTCCTCGATCTTCTCGGCGGCACCGGTGGCCCGGTCGACGATGGTGGCGACGGCGACGACCTCGGCCCCCGCCTCCCGCACGGCCTCCACGGCGGTCAGCGGAGAACCGCCGGTGGTGGAGGTGTCCTCGACGACCAGGACGCGGCGGCCCGCGATGTCCGGACCCTCGACGCGGCGCTGGAGGCCGTGCGCCTTGGCGGCCTTGCGCACGACGAAGGCGTCGAGCCGCTGCCCCCGCGCGGCGGCCGCGTGCAGCAGGGCGGCGGCGACCGGGTCGGCGCCCATGGTCAGCCCGCCGACCGCGTCGAACTCCAGGTCGGCGGTCAGGTCGAGCAGCACCTGGCCGACCAGCGGGGCGGCCTCCCCGTCCAGGGTGATGCGCCGCAGGTCGACGTAGTAGTCCGCCTCCAGACCCGACGACAGGGTCACCTTGCCGTGCACCACGGCCTTGTCCTTGATCTGCTGCAGCAGCGCGCCGCGTACGTCCGTCATGCCGCCCAGCTTAGAGGCGCCGCCAGCTCCAGACGGTCTCGGCTTCCAGCGGCTCCAGCAGCGTGACCAGGCGCGGCAGTGTGTTGAGCCCGTTGGGCGGCCCGGTCTGCGGCTCCACGCAGACGGCCTCGGCCTGCTCGTCGTAGACCACGACCCACTCCTCGCGGGAGCCGACCTTCAGCTCCAGTTGCCCCGGCCAGGTCAGCGTCACGTCGACGCCGCCGGGCATCCCGAAGCAGTCGTCCCAGGGGCCGGGCTTGGGATCGATCCGCCGCCCGGTGGGCAGGTGATCGTCCCCGCGCTCCTCCTGCCAGGCGGCCTCGAAGGCGACTCGCACGTCCTGCGCGCCCTCGCCGCCGAGGTTGCGGTGGAACCACGGGTGCCAGCCGATCTGGGCCGGGAAGGAGGAGTCGTACGTCTCGACGGACATGGTCAGCGTCAGGGCGTCCGGGGTGAGGGCGACGGCCTGGGTGACGCGGCCGGGGTAGGGCCACGGGTCGACCAGGTCGTACGTGATGACGGCCTCGTCGGCCGTGGCGCGGGCGACGCGCCAGGCGCCGTCGCGCGCGGTGCCGTGGATGGCGTGCGGCGGGGAGTTGAGCGGCATCTGCTGGACGGTGCCGCCGTCCCGGAACCGTCCGTCCCTGATCCGCCCGCACCAGGGCACCATGGGGAAGCAGCCGAAGCGCTCGCCCTGCCTCAGCAGCTCGACGCCACCGACGCGCAGCCCGCCGATCCGCCCGCCGTTCCCCGGCAGCACGGTCACCTCCGCGTCACCCGCGGTCAGCGTGATGGGTTCGTTACTCACGGGACGACCCTACTGGGGCGATCAAGAGGGCGTCGGGTGCGGCTGGGGTTTGGGCCGGGGCGTGGGTCAGCGGCGCTTGCGCAGCACCCGGGTCACCACGATCGCCGACGCCAGGGCCACCGCCGCCGCGGGAGCCGCCCACCGCAGTGCCGAGTTCGGGGCGATGGTCTGCGGGGCGGGGACGGGGGCGTAGCGGCCGCGCGGGGGTGCGTGGTCGACCTCCTCGGCGCTGCGGCCGATCATCGTGCGGCGGGCGTGCGCGGCTTCGGCGGGGAGGTCGCGGGGGGTGGTGTGGTCCTCGGCCTCGGGCTCGTCCTCGCCTAGGTGCTGGTCTTGGTCCTGGTCGGCGGAGGGGGCCTCGGGCTCGGTTTCCTCCGCGGCTTGCGGGACCTCGGTGACCTCCTGGCTCCCCAGGTTCTCCGCGAAACGGTTCAGCAGCCGCGTCACCGTCGACGTCACCGACTCCCCCGGCAGCTCCGTGATGCGGCCGTCCGCCGCGGCCGTCCCTCCGAAGGTGAGGGTCGTCCCGCCCTCGGCCGCCGTCAGCCGCAGGGTCAGCGTCAGCTTCACCGTGCCGCTGCCCCGGGTCTCCGCCGCGTCGCCCTCGATCGTGTACGTGCCGTCGTCCCGCGAGGAGAGGCGGGCCGTGCCGCGATAGGTGACGGAGTGGCTGCCGACGCGCACCTTGAGCCGGCCGGTGAGGGGCTCGGCGCCGGCGTCCTGCTGGAGCCCGGGGACGGCCAGGGCGACCCGTAGGGGATCGGCCAGCGCCTCCCTGAGTCGCTCGGCCGGAACCGGAACGAACACCTCATGCTCCATGGTCAGCGAGCCTACCCAGAGGACCGACGACTGCACCCCCGTTGGTCGAAAGTGACCGCACCCTCGTGTCGACAGGCCCGGGCGTCCTTTCCTCAGCCTCCCGGCGTCACCAGTCCGGTCAACAACACCCGCGGGAGTGTGCCGGTCAGTTCGCGTACTCGGGGTGCACCAGCGTCGACGGCGGCATGCCGGTGATCCGGGTACGGGCGACCGTGCGGGCGTCCGCCGCGAGGGACGCGCCGGTGAGGGTGCGGGGCGGCGGGGCGTGCGGGTCGAGGCCGAGGGAGGGCGTCGTATCGGCGGCGGCCAGCACGAAGCCCCAGTCGCGGGGCGCGCGGGAGGCGCCGGTGACCCGGTCGGGCCCGGCGGCGAACCCTTCGTCGCGTCCGTCGACGCGGTAGGGCACGGTACGCAGTCCCGCCGCGCGCATCGTGGTGTCGACCGTCCAGAAGACGCGCGGCCGGGAGGAGACGGGCCCGGCGTGCACCACGAGGCGGCCGTCCGGGGCCAGGGCGCGGTGGGCGAGGCCGTAGAACTCCTGGGAGTACAGCTTGGTGCTGGCGGTGATGCCCGGGTCGGGCAGGTCGGCGATCACCACGTCGTAGGCGGCGGGCCGGGCCTGCCGCAGCCAGCCGAAGGCGTCGCAGGTGGTGACATGGACGCGCGGGTCGGCGTACGCGTGGCCGTTGAGGGCGGCGAGGGCGGGGTCCGTGCGGGCCAGCCGCACCACGCCGGCGTCGAGTTCGACGACATCGACGCGGCGGACGTCCGGATGGCGCAGGACCTCGCGCGCCGCCAGTCCGTCGCCGCCGCCGAGGATCAGCACGCGGGTGTGCGGGCCGTTCATCGCGGGGTGGACCAGCGCCTCGTGGTACCGGCGTTCGTCGAGGCCGCTGACCCGGAGGCGGCCGTCGAGGAAGAGGTCGAGGGGGCGGCCGTGGGTGCCGCCGGTGAGGACGACCTCCTGCACGTCGGTCTGGAGGGCCACGCGGACGTCGTCGCCGTACACCGCCTGCCGCGCCGCGCGTTCGAAGTCGTCGACGAGGACGGCCGCCGCGGCGAGGACGCCCAGCACGGCGAGGTTGGCGACCACCAGCAGCCAGCGCGCCCGGCGGCTCAGGTCGCGGCGGAACAGGCCGAGGACGAGGGCGCCGCCCACGACCGCGTTGACGGTCCCGGTGATCAGGGCGCCGGTCAGCTGGCCCAGCATCGGCAGCAGGAGGAACGGGAAGGCGAGGCCGCCCACCAGGCCGCCGACGTAGTCCGCGGCGAAGAGGTCGGCGACCGCGCCGCCCGCGTCCTGGCGGCGGATGCGCTGGATCAGCTCCATCAGCAGCGGCACCTCGGCGCCGATGAGGAGCCCGATCGCGAGGGAGAACGCGACCAGCAGACAGCGCGGTCCGTTGGCCCACAGGCCGCCCCAGTCGCCGGTCCAGGCGAAGACGGCGTACAGCGCCATCGCGCTGCATCCGCCGACGAGGGCGAGCGCGGCCTCGATCGCGCCGAACCCGGCCGCCGCGTGCCGGCGCAGCCGCTTGGCGAGCAGCGAGCCGACGCCCATCGCGAAGACCATCACGGACAGCACGACGGAGGCCTGGGTGACCGAGTCGCCGATCAAGTACGAGGCGAGGGCGACCAGTTCGAGTTCGTACACCAGTCCGCAGGCGGCGCAGACGAACACCCCTGCGAGGACCAGGAACCGCCCGACCGTGGGCCGCACCGGAAGCCGCACAGGACCCGCCCAGGGCGGCGCTGTGCCGGGCGGGGCGGGCGCGTGCGGTTCGATCACGTTGCGACGGTACGTCACTGCAACGGGACGCTTCGTCACCCACACGTGTGGAACTCACGGCCGAGGGGCGGACCGGGGTTTGCGCGACCGATGCGGCGACTGGCCCTAGAGCGCGGCGGGAACCTTGACGCCGACCTTCGTCCGCGTCGCCACCAACTGGCCGTCCTGCGGGTACGCGTGCCAGGTCCGCCACAGCACCTGGCCCTCGTGGCGCTGGGCGAGCAGGGCCGTGAAGGCGTGCGGGCTGCCCGGGAAGACGCCCGCGAGGCCGTGCGGATGGTCGGAGACGAGGGCCAGCAACTCCTGGGCGCGGCCCGCGAACTGGCCCGGGGAGAGGACCTCCACGCGCGCCGCGAACTCGTACTCCCAGTCGCCGACCCGTTTGGCGACGCCGAGCGGCAACGGGGTGCTGCTGCCCGGGATGCAGGCCACCGTCTCCGAACAGGTGCCGCGCTCCTCCTCCAGGAGGACCTGGTGGGACGCGCCGAGAAGTCTCAACTGGAGGGTTGCCCCGTCCAGTTCGAGGTCGCGCGTAGCCAGCGCCGGAAGCGGCTCGCGTCCCAGCGCCCAGGCGAGGTCGGCCGCGCGCGTATCGGTGTAGGAGGTGTTCAGGGTCGTGAGCATGGATCGGCTCCGCAAGCACGCAAAGAAAGGGCGGTGTGGGGGGGCCGGCGCGCCCGGGTCGACACCGGCGGGGACTCGGCCCGGTCGGCCCGGTCGGGACGTCACAGCTGGAGTGTCCGGAGGACGGCCGAGGGCCCGCGTTGGTGATTTAGAGGGAATCATGAACTGTGGCGCCGCCACAGCGTTTTTACCCAACTTCGTGCCGTTTCCATCCCTCAGAGGGCCCCACAGTTCAACTGTTCAACCACGGCGCACGCCGGGCCCGCCAGGGCGTACGCCGGGGCATTCGCGCGCGGGGGCGCGAAAAGCCGGGCCCCACCCCCGTGCGGGCCCGGCTCGTCCGGATGCGACAAGAAGCTCACGTGACAAGGAGCTCAGCCGCCCATCTCAGCTGCCTCCTCCGCAGCCGCCCCCACCGCCTCCTCCGCAGGACGACCCACCGCCCCCTCCGCACGACGACCCGCCGCCGCACGACGAGCCGCCGCTGTCCCCGCCTCCGTCCGCCCAGCTGTTGCCGCTGGTGTCGGCGCCGCCCCCGGACCCCCCGAAGAGGTACCCGCGCCGCCGACCCGGCTTCCGCCGGACGGACCATCTGATCAGCCATACGATCAGGCCCCAGTACAGGGCCACCAGGACGAGGACGAGAGCCGTGATCACGGCGTCACCCCCCTTCCGCCTCCCCCCGGCCGCGGCTCAGCTGCCGCCGCCGCAACCGCCTCCGCCACCGCAGGACGACCCGCCGCCGCACGACGAGCCGCCCCCGCAGGACGAGGAGGAACCACAGGACGAGGACGAGGACGAGCCGCACGACGACCCGCCGCTGCTGGACCCCCCGTCGGCCCACCAGCTGTTGCCACTGCCGCTGCGGCTGCCGCCGCGCCGACCGGTCCGCGCCCGGTGCGAGCTCCCCCCGCTCGCCCTCGCGATGATCATGACCACGAACCCGATGAAAGCGACTGCCAGGATGATGCCGAAGACCATGGCGTCACCCTCCTTCCGTGTCACCCGAGACGACCCCCCGTGGGCGCCTCGGGTCCTGCGTGCGAGGGAGATGCCCCGGCGTCTCACCAGCCAAAGCAGAGTTGAGCGAATCCAGAGCTTGGGCGCAGGATGACCGGCATGACCTCCACCGCACGCCCGCACCTCAACCGCCGACTCGCCGAGTTCGGGACGACGATCTTCGCGGAGATGTCCGCGCTCGCCGTGCAGACCGGCTCGATCAACCTGGGCCAGGGCTTCCCCGACACGGACGGCCCCGAGGAGATCCGGGAGGCGGCGGTGCGGGCACTGCGGGACGGGCGCGGCAACCAGTACCCGCCGGGTCCGGGCGTCCCCGAGCTGCGCACCGCGATCGCCGCGCACCAGCAGCGGCGGTACGCACTGACGTACGACCCCGACACCGAGGTCCTGGTGACGGCGGGCGCGACCGAGGCCATCGCCGCCGCCCTGCTCGCCCTCCTGGAGCCCGGCGACGAGGTCATCGCCTTCGAGCCGTACTACGACTCCTACGCGGCCTGCATCGCCATGGCGGGCGGCACCCGGGTCCCGGTCACCCTGCGCCCGGACGGCGACAGCTTCCGCCTAGACCTCGACGAGCTGCGCGCCGCGGTCACGGACAAGACCCGGCTGCTGCTGATCAACACGCCCCACAACCCCACCGGCACGGTCCTCACCCGCGAGGAACTCACCGCGATCGCCGAACTGGCGGTCGAGCGGGATCTGCTGGTCGTCACCGACGAGGTGTACGAGCACCTGGTGTTCGACGACGCCGAACACCTCCCGCTCGCGACCTTCCCCGGCATGCGGGACCGCACGGTCACGATCGGCTCGGCCGGCAAGACCTTCTCCTTCACCGGCTGGAAGGTCGGCTGGGTGACCGCCTCCCCGTCGCTCGTCGCGGCGGTCCGCTCGGCGAAGCAGTTCCTGACGTACGTCGCCTCGGGCCCCTTCCAGTACGCGGTCGCCGAGGCCCTCGCGCTGCCGGACAGCTACTTCACCGCCTTCCGCGAGGACATGCGCGCCAAGCGCGACCTGCTGGCGAGCGGCCTGGCGGAGGCGGGCTTCGGGGTGTTCCGGACCGCCGGCACGTACTTCATCACCACCGACATCCGCCCCCTCGGCGCTGTGCTGTCCCAAGAGGGCGACGGCTTCGCCTTCTGCCGCGCGCTGCCGGAGCGGGCCGGGGTCGTCGCCATCCCCAACGCGGTCTTCTACGACCACCGGGAGGCGGGCGCGCCCTTCGTACGGTTCGCGTTCTGCAAGCAGACGGCGGTGCTGGAGGAGGCGGTCCAGCGGCTGAAGGGTCTGGCGGGCTGACGCAACCCGGGCGGTCAGACACTGGGGCATGATGCTCGCTTATGCCTGACTTCTTATGCAATGTGCTGATGTGACCCCTGTCAGCACGCTCGCGCCGCCCGTCGTCGCCCAGCCCGGCACCACCGAACGCCTGCCGCCGCGCCACCCCGTGGCGGTGGCGCTCGGCCTGTTCGCCGCCGCCCGGCTCACCGGGCTGGCCGTGCTCGCCGCGACCGCCTGGGCCACCGGCCATCACCCGCTCACCCTGCTGGGCCGGTCCTGGGACTCCCGCTGGTACCTGGGTATCGCCGCGCACGGCTACGGCCGCACGCTCGACATCCGGCCCGGCGTCGTCTACAGCGACCTCGCCTTCTTCCCGCTCTACCCGGCGCTGGTGCGCGCGGTGACCGCGGTCAGCCCGCTGGGCGGCGGCGCGGCGGGCCTGCTGGTCTCCTGGACGGCGGCCGCGGTGGCGGCGTGCGGCATCTACGCGATCGGCGTACGGCTGCACGGCCGCGCGGTGGCCACCGTCCTCGTGCTCCTGTGGGCCTTGCTGCCGCACTCGGTCGTGCTGTCGATGGCGTACACGGAACCCGTCCTGACCGCGTTCGCCGCCTGGTCGCTGTACGCCGTGCTCACCGGCCGCTGGCTGTGGGCGGGCACGCTGGCCGCGCTGGCGGGGCTGGCCCGGCCGAACGGGTTCGCGGTGGCGGTGGCGGTGCTGGCGACGGCGGCGTTCGAGATCGTCCGGACCCTGCGGCGGGGCGGAAAAGTTACCCACAGCCTGTGGACGGGCGCGACGCTCGCCCCGCTCGGCTGGTCGGCGTACGTCGTCTGGGTCGGCCACCGCGCGGGCGACCTGCTCGGCGGCTACTTCGCGGTGCAGCGCGGCTGGGGCTCCAGCTTCGACTTCGGCCGGGGTTCGCTGCGCTTCGCCCGACACATCGTCCTCCAGGGCGACCGCCTGGTCTTCCCGATGACGCTGCTGATCGTCGCCGTCGCGGTCCTCCTGTACGCCCTGCTCCTGCTGGACCGCCCGCCGCTCCCGCTGGCCGTCTACACCGCCGTACTCCTGCTGATCACTCTCGGCGGTTCGGGCTTCTTCGAGTCCAAGCCGCGTTTCCTGCTCCCCGCGTTCCCGCTGCTGCTGCCGCCGGCCCGGGCCCTGGTCCGCACGGCGAGAGCCCGGCCCTGGCACGCGGTCGTGGTGACCGGTGCCCTGGCCGGGCTCTCTTTCGCCTACGGGGCGTATCTGGTCGTACTGGCGGACACGCCGCTGTAGAGACGGCTACGCCTTACGCGTCGTCGCCCTCGCTGTCGGGCTTGTCGGCGTCGTTGATCTCCTGCTCCAGGCCGAGCTGCTCCACGAGCCACTTGTCGAACTCGATCGCGGCCCGCACCCAGCTGACCGTCGACGACACGAAGTGCTCCAGGCTCACCCCGGTGCCGATCAGCATCTGCGCCTCGCCGATGAGGCGGACGGTGCCGTCGTCGTGGGTGTGCGTGTAGACCTTGGGCCACAGGGTGCGCCGGTTCCAGTCGTCGATGGACTCGAGCAGCTGCGGCTTCTCGTCGATCTTGTGGGGCCGGTCGTAGAACGTCCGGACGGAGAAGACCTGCTGGTCGTCCTCACCCCGGAACATGAAATACGTACGGAACTGCTCCCACGGCGCCGCGAGGTCACCCTCTTCGTCAACGACGTACTTCAGCTCCATCTGCTCCAGGAGCTGCTTCACGAGGTCCTGATCCGGGACGACGGGGCCTGCCGGTCCTTGCGGCTGCGGCTCGGGCTGGCCCCCGAAGTTCGGAATCGAGGACGGGTCGATGGTCACCGTGATTTTCCCTTCGTACGGATTCCGCCATCCTCCCCCATGCGGGGAGGGGGGTGGCAACCCCCGGCGGGGTCTGTCAGCCGAGGGCTGACTTGATCCGGTCGCCGGGGTCCGGGTACCCAAGGTCAGAGCGTCTTGCCCGTCGCCGGTCCCACGATCAGGCCGTCTCCGAAAGTGTCCACCCGGACCGTGTCGCCGTCCTTGATCTCGCCGGACAGGATCTCCTTGGCGAGGCGGTCGCCGATGGCGGTCTGGACCAGGCGGCGCAGGGGGCGGGCGCCGTAGGCCGGGTCCATGCCCTCGGTCGCGAGCCAGGCCAGGGCCTCGTCGGTGACCTCCAGGGTGAGGCGGCGCTCCGCGAGGCGCTTGGCCAGGCGGTCGATCTGGAGGCGGGCGATACGGCTCAGCTCGTCCTTGGTCAGGGCCGAGAAGACGACCAGGTCGTCCAGGCGGTTGAGGAACTCCGGCTTGAAGGCGGTGCGGACCACCTCCAGGACCTGCTCCTTCTTCTCCTGCTCGGTGGTGAGCGGGTCGACCAGGAACTGGCTGCCCAGGTTCGAGGTCAGCACCAGGATCGTGTTGCGGAAGTCGACCGTGCGGCCCTGGCCGTCGGTGAGCCGGCCGTCGTCGAGCACCTGGAGCAGGACGTCGAAGACCTCCGGGTGGGCCTTCTCCACCTCGTCCAGCAGCACCACGCTGTACGGCCTCCTGCGCACCGCCTCCGTCAGCTGGCCGCCCTCCTCGTATCCGACGTAGCCGGGGGGCGCGCCGACCAGGCGGGCGACGCTGTGCTTCTCGCCGTACTCCGACATGTCGATGCGGACCATCGCCCGCTCGTCGTCGAAGAGGAAGTCGGCCAGAGCCTTGGCGAGTTCGGTCTTGCCGACGCCCGTGGGGCCCAGGAAGAGGAAGGAGCCCGTCGGGCGGTCGGGGTCGGCGATGCCGGCGCGGGTGCGGCGTACGGCGTCCGAGACCGCCTGGACCGCCTCCGTCTGGCCGATCAGCCTGCGGCCCAACTCCTCCTCCATGCGCAGGAGTTTCTGGGTCTCGCCCTCCAGGAGGCGCCCGGCCGGGATGCCGGTCCACGCGGCGACGACGTCGGCGATGTCGTCGGAGCCGACCTCCTCCTTGACCATGGTGCCCTTCGCGGCCTCTTCCTCGGCCTGCGAGGCTTCCTCCAAGTCCCGTTCCAGCGTGGGGATCTCGCCGTACAGCAGCTTGCTGGCGGTGTCGAAGTCGCCGTCGCGCTGGGCGCGTTCGGCCTGGCCGCGCAAGTCGTCGAGCTTTTCCTTCAGTTCACCCACCCGGTTGAGGGACTGCTTCTCCTTCTCCCAGCGGGCGGTGAGGCCCCGCAGCTCCTCCTCCTTGTCGGCGAGGTCGCGGCGCAGCTTCTCCAGGCGTTCACGGGAGGCCGGGTCGGTCTCCTTCTCCAGGGCCAGCTCCTCCATCTTCAACCGGTCGACGGAGCGCTGGAGTTCGTCGATCTCGACGGGGGACGAGTCGATCTCCATACGGAGCCGGGAGGCGGACTCGTCGACGAGGTCGATGGCCTTGTCGGGCAGGAAGCGGGAGGTGATGTACCGGTCGGAGAGGGTGGCGGCGGCCACCAGCGCGCTGTCGGCGATCTGGACCTTGTGGTGGGCCTCGTACCGCCCCTTCAGTCCGCGCAGGATGGCGATGGTGTCCTCGACGGTCGGCTCGGCGACCAGGACCTGCTGGAAGCGGCGCTCCAGGGCCGGGTCCTTCTCGATCCGCTCGCGGTACTCGTCGAGGGTCGTGGCGCCGACCATGCGCAGCTCGCCGCGCGCGAGCATGGGCTTGAGCATGTTGCCCGCGTCCATGGCGGAGTCGCCGCCGGCGCCGGCCCCGACGACGGTGTGCAGCTCGTCGATGAAGGTGATGATCTGGCCGTCGGAGTCCTTGATCTCGGCGAGGACGGTCTTGAGCCGCTCCTCGAACTCGCCGCGGTACTTGGCCCCGGCGACCATCGCGCCGAGGTCGAGCGCGACGAGCCGCTTGTTCTTCAGCGACTCGGGCACGTCCCCCTTGACGATCCGCTGGGCGAGCCCCTCGACGACGGCGGTCTTGCCGACGCCGGGCTCGCCGATGAGGACGGGGTTGTTCTTGGTACGGCGGGACAGCACCTGCACCACGCGCCGGATCTCCTGGTCCCGTCCGATGACGGGGTCGAGCTTCCCCTCGCGCGCGGCGGCGGTGAAGTCGGTACCGAACTTCTCCAGGGCCTTGTAGGAGCCCTCGGGATCGGCGGTGGTCACCCTTCTTCCTCCCCTCGCCTTCTGGAAGGCGTCCTGCAACTTCCTGGCGTCGGCCCCCTGCGAGGAGAGTACGTCCCCGGCCTGGCCGCCCTTGGCGGCGATGCCGATGAGGAGGTGCTCGGTGGAGAGGTACTCGTCTCCGAGGTCCTTGGCGCGGGTCGCGGCGTCGTTCACGACGGCGAGCAGTTCGCGGCTGGGCTGCGGGGGCGCGACGGTGGAGCCGGTCACGCTGGGCAGGCCGGCGAGGATCTTCTCGGCTCCGGCACGGACGGCGGCGAGGTCGGCCTCGACGGCGGCCAGCAGGTCCACGATGTTCTCGTTGTCCTGCCCCTGGAGCAGAGCCAGGAGCAGGTGGGCGGGGGTCAGGTCGGGGTGCCCCTCGGCGGCGGCGCGCTTCTCGGCCGCGTTGATCGCGTCCCGGCTCCGGTTGGTCAGCTCGGCGTCCACGTGTCCGTACTCCTCCTCGATGTCGACGGCTCTCCTGAGTCTGACTCAGTCAACGTACACAAAGTTGAGTCTATTCCACTCAAGGTGCGGCTCGGGAGGGGTCGGGGACCGGGTTCCCCTTCTGCCGGGGTTAAGTTCCGGGGCATGGCGACGACGTACACCCAGGACCCCGGCGCACCGGACCCGCTCTACCTCAGCTTCTGGCGGGAACGGCACCTGTGCACCCTGACGACCCTGCGCCCGGACGGCAGTCCGCACGTGGTGCCGGTCGGAGTGACATACGACCCGGAGGCGCGGCTCGCTCGGGTCATCACCAACAAGTCGAGCGCGAAGGTGGGGCACGTACGGGCGGCGGGGCCTTCCGGGGCCCTGGTCGCGGTGTGCCAGGTGGCCGGGCGGCGCTGGGCGACGCTGGAGGGACGGGCGTACGTCCGGACCGATCCCGAGCGGGTGGCGGAGGCCGAGCGGCGGTACGCGGAGCGCTACGAGCGCACGCCGGCACCGAATCCGTCCCGGGTGGTGATCGAGATCGAACTGACGCGGGCACTGGGGCGGGGCTGAGCGGCGGCCCGCGGGCAGCGCTGGCGATTTCCAGCCAACGGCCAGAAAGGGTGGATACCCTGAAATGTCCCCCAAAACTGCAGCGGCGTCACCGTGTTCAGGTCACGGTGACGCCGCTGCGGGGGGAAGCGCCTGAGCGATCTGTTACGACGGGGGAATCGCGTCAGGCACTGCGGGGGGTGGCTGAGATGGTCCGTGGGGTGGGGGACTCCGGTTCCACCAGCCGATGGTCTCGTTGGTCGAGGTTCACAAAGATCATTCCGTACCGAATGGCACACCGCACAGGCTGCGGCGCCCCCCGAGGCCGCCGCAGACACCGGTACGCCCGAACGTCCTCGTCGTCGTCGCGGGTGACGACGACCGGCTCACCGAAGACTGTCACCATCAGTGAGTCACCGGAGTGGGGGATCGCGGTGACCAAGTCGATGAAGTGCCAGCCGGAGCGATAGGCCGTGGCCATCTCGCGTCGGAACGAGCGGTCGTCAGGGGGAGTTGTCACGTCAGCTCCCGACAGCCCAAGCGCTGTCCTGGGCCTTCCACGCACTGTCGCCAGGCGCGGCCTGCACCAGCCAGGCGCTGTCCGCTCGAACGTCGCCCTTCGTGTCGGAGAAGGCACCCAGTGCCCCGAAAGCCACAACGGCGGAAAAAGCGGCGGCAAGCACCGAGCGAAGCAATTTCTTCTGCATAGTCGGCTTCGTCCTCACTTGAAGGTCCCCTCTTCACCCCGTTAACCAAGACGATGGCTCATTCGGGCACGTCATGGCCACACAATCGATGCATCATGTTCCTGCACGTTCATAACCCTGGGGGGTGGAGGTTTGACAACAAAGGGGACCAAAGGGACACATCCGCACGCGATGACCATGTTGTGTGAGGAGGGGGGCCTGCTTTACGCGAACGCGCTGCGCACCGGACGCATACCCCGCTCGGATGTGGAGGTCGCTCCCTGCCTGATGGAGTTCGACCTGCTCCATCCCGACCCGGACGATCCGAGCTGGCTGCGCCCCGTGCCCCCGGCGATCGCCCTGGCGCAACGGCTCAACCCCATAGAGCACGAGATCAGCGAACGCAGACAGCTGTCGATCGAACTCGCCGACGCTTTCAAGCCGTTCATGGCCCTCAGTGCCCAGGCGACGACGGCGACCCACTCCATCACGGTGCTGGAGGGGCGGGACCGGATCAACGCCGCGCTCAACCTGGCCGCGGACCAGTGCCACACCGAGATGCTCACGGTCCAGCCCAGCACCCGCCGGACCGAGCGCAGTCTCCTTCAGGGGCTGGAGCGGGACAAGACGCTGATCGAGCGGGGTGTGCGCATCCGGACCCTCTACCAGCACACCGCCAGGTACAGCCCGGAAAAGCTGGCCTACGTGGATCAGCTCTCCAAGGGCAAGGTGGAGTACCGCACCATCGACGAGCTGGTCGAGCGTCTCATCATCTGCGACGAGACCGTCGCCTTCATCCCCACCCGGGACGACCTCGAGGTCGCCCTGGAGCTGCGGCACCCCGGGCTCGTCCGCTACCTGATCAAGGTCTTCGAGTTCATGTGGGGCCGCTCGGTCCCGCTGAGCGCCGGCGCCCCCTACGAGACCGCCGCCGACGGCATCACCGACATCCAGCACTCCATCGCCAAGCTCCTGGTGGAGGGCCACGTCGACGAGGCCATCGCGCGCAGGCTGGGCATGAACGTCCGCACCTGCCGGGCCCACATCGCCAAGCTGGCCGCGGCGCTGGGCAGCGGCAGCCGGGCCCAGCTCGGCTTCCTCATCGCCGAGTCCGGCATCCTCAAGCACGACGGCACCGAGCCGTGACCTCGCCGCACCCCGAGCACGGCCCGGAGGAGCTGTGCGCGGAAGGTCTGGAACTGTACGGACGCGCCCTACGGGACGAAGGTGTCCCGGAGCAGCAAGCGGACGCCGTGCCCTGTGTGCTGCGCGCCGGCCTGCTCCGACCCGACCTCGACGACCCACGGTGGCTGCGACCCGTCCCTCCGGGATTGGCGCTGTCGCGTCTGCTGCGGGGCATCGCCGAGGACATCGCCCTACGGCGGCAGGCCGAGACTCAGCTGGCCGAGGCCTTCGAGCCACTGCTGGGCCTCGCCGACCGGCACCCCGACGCCGTGGACTCCGGCGGTTTCACCCTCGTGAGCGGTCGCGCCCGGATCAACGACGCCATCAAGCACGCGCTGCTGCGTTCCACCGACGAGGCGCTGACCATCCAGCCGGGCGGCAAGCGCCCGCTGCCCTCACTGGCCACCGCCCTGGTCAACGAGCGGCCGCTGCTCGCGCGAGGCGGCCGGATGAGAACCCTCTACCAGCACACCTCCCGTCACGATCCCGCCGTCCTCGCCCACTACGAGCTCCTCGACGGCGATGTGGAGGTCCGCACCCTCGACGAGGTCCCCGAACGGCTCATCGTCCTCGACCGCAAGGTCGCCTTCCTCCCCGCCAACGCCGACCGGACCGTGGCCGTCGAGATCCGCCACCCTCCCCTGGTCACCTACCTCGCCACCACCTTCGACCGCCTCTGGCGCCTCGCCACCCCCATGTACCCCGAGGCGGTCCAACCCCCCACGCTCAACGGCGTCACCCCGCGCCAACGCGCCATAGCCGCCCTGCTCATCGAGGGCCACACCGACGCCGTCATAGCCGACCGCCTCGGCCTCAACGTGCGCACCGCCCGCGAGCACATCGCCAAGCTCGCCGCGACGCTGGGCAGCGAGAGCCGCGCCCAACTCGGCTACCTCATCGGACGCTCCGGGATTCTTGACCAGGAATCGTGAGCGCACCCCCGGCACTCCCGGCGCCGCCCATGCCTCCGGCAGCCACGGCCCCGCCGTCCGTAGGCCGCGGCGGGCCGTCCAGCCCCACCTGGGCGATACGCACCCCGAGTTGCGTGCGGCTCGCCGCGCCCAGCGTCTCCGACAGGCGGGCGATGTGGGCCCGGCAGGTGCGCACGCTTATGCCGAGCCGTTCCGCGATCACCGCGTCCTGGTGGCCCTCCGCGAGCAGTGCCGCGATGGACTGCTCCCGGTTGGAGATGCCCTCGATGCCGGTGTCGGGCAGCGGGGCGGTCAGCGGGATCGCCAGCCGCCACAGGCGTTCGAAGACCGTCGCCAGGAAGCCCACCAGCGCCGGGTGCCGCAGCTCCAGCGCCAGCGTGCGGTCCGCGTTCGCCGGGATGAACGCCACCGTGCGGTCGAAGAGGATCAGCCGGTCGATGACCTCGTCGAGGGTGCGGGCCTGGACCGTGTCGCCCATCAGTTCCAGGTAGTTGAGCAGGCCCTGGCCGTGCCGGGCCACGTGCGTGTACAGGTCGCGCATGCGCACGCCCCGGGCGCGCAGCGCCAGCGCCCGGTGCAGGCCCTCGGTCAGTTCGTGCTCGGGACGGATGCCGCCGGGCTGGACCGTCAGCACCTCCGTCGTGCACGCCTGCGTCGCCTCGTCCATCGCCGCCTGGATACGGGACAGCCCGTCCAGGACCCGGATCGCGGAGCGGTCCGCCATCGCCGACGACGCCAGCTGCGAGTCCAGCCCCGCGTACCACTCGAACGCGGCCACCGCCGAGCCCATCCGGCGTTGACTCGCGCTGACCTCGTCGTAGACCCCGCGCAGCAGCCGGGTCATGACCTCCTGCGGGGAGGTGGGGACCAGCCAGTCCATGTCGTCGGGGTCGGGGTGCAGCAGGGCCAGCTCCAGCAGGCACGGCACCGGCTCCGCGTCCTCGCGCGGCACCCGGCCCCGCCGTACGGCCCGGGAATACACGCGATCCCCGGCCTCGCACAGTCGGTCAGCACCGTGTGGATGCTCGTCCGCCGCGTGCCCGGCCATCGCCCAGCCCACCCCCGGTTCCCGCCTCATGCGCCCGGCGTGCGCGCGCTCGTGGCACGGACACACCCCTACGGCTCCGCAACTATGCGCGGACCAGACCAGCTCCGCAACACGGCTCGTCCCGGTGTGACCGAGGGAAACCACTGATTTACCCCGCTATCGTCGGACCTCCGGCCGCCGCACTGCAACAAGCTGATGGTCCCCCTCCGCGCCCGGCGCACACCCGGCGGAACCCGTTTCTCCGCGTGAGCTGCCGGAAATCCACCGGTGATCGCCGTGTTACGCACCGCATCTAACGTCCCCTCATGGCGGACATATTTGACGCGTACGCGTTGGCCGACGCGTGGGACGAGATGTTTGTGCGGCCGGGTGAGGTCAGGACCGCCTATGAGCCGGTGCTGGCGGCCCTTCAGCCGATCGAGCCGAGTGAACTGCGCTTCCGGGCCGACCAGATGGCCCGGGCGTTCACCGACCGGGGCGTGACCTACGCCTTCGCGGGCGAGGAGCGGCCCTGGCCGCTGGACCTCGTGCCGAGGATCCTCGACGCCCTGGAGTGGGATCTCATACAACGGGGGGTCGCCCAGCGGGTGCGGGCCCTGGAGGCCTATCTCGGCGACGCCTACGGGCACTGCCGGGCCTTCGAGGACGGTGTCGTGCCGTGGCGGCTGCTCCTCAACTCCCCCCACTTCCACCGGGTGGCGCACGGGGTCGAACCACCCGGCGGGGTGCGCATCCACGTCGCCGGCATCGACCTGGTCCGGGACGAGGCCGGTGACTTCCGGGTGCTGGAGGACAACGTCCGGGTGCCCAGCGGTGTCTCGTACGTCATCGAGAACCGGCGGGCCATGACCCGGATCTTCCCCTCCCTCTTCGCCGAGCAGCACGTCGTGCCGGTGGACGGGTACGCGCAGAAGCTGCTCGCCGCGCTGCGCAAAGCCGCTCCGGACGGGGCCGACGACCCGCGTGTCGTCGTCCTCACCCCCGGGCCCAGCAACGCGGCCTACTTCGAACACGCCCTGCTGGCACGGCTGATGGGCGTGCAGCTGGTCGAGGGGCACGACCTGGTGTGCCGGGGCAACCGGGTGTGGATGCGGACCACGCGCGGCGAGGTGCCGGTGCATGTCGTATACCGGCGCCTCGACGACGACTTCCTCGACCCGCTGCACTTCCGGCCCGACTCGGTCATCGGCTGCCCCGGCATCATGAGCGCCGCGATGGCCGGGAACGTCACCCTCGCCAACGCCGTCGGCAACGGCATCGCCGACGACAAGCTGCTCTACACCTACGTCCCCGACCTCATCCGCTACTACCTCGGCGAAGAACCGATTCTCCCCAACGTCGAGTCCTTCCGCCCCGACGAACCGGGCCAGCTCGACGCCGTCCTCGACCAGATCGACCAGCTCGTCATCAAGCCGGTCGACGGGGCGGGCGGGCAGGGCATCGTCATCGGGCCCAAGGCCGACGCCGAGACCCTGCGCAAGACCCGGAAAGCCGTCCTCGCCGACCCGCGCGGCTTCATCGCCCAGCGGCCCGTCGCCCTGTCCACCTCCCCCACCCTCGCCGGAGAACGGATGGCACCGCGCCACATCGACCTCAGGCCGTTCGCCGTCAACGACGGCAACGATGTCTGGGTGCTGCCCGGCGGCCTCACCCGCGTCGCCCTCCAGGAGGGCAATCTGATCGTCAACTCCAGTCAGGGCGGCGGCTCCAAGGACACCTGGGTACTCGCCGAGGGCCCCGCCGAGCCGCTCGACGAGGTGCCGAGCGCCGAGGGACTCCCCGAGGTCGCACCCCGCCAGCACGGTCCCGACGGCAACCCCACCTTCGTGGAGGAAGGGGCGCAGCAGCAGTGAGCGACGTGATCCTCTCCCGGATAGCCGAGGCACTGACCTGGACCGGCCGCTACGTCGAACGGGCCGATGCCACCGGACGCATCCTCGACGCCTACCTCCACCGCATGCTGGAGGACCCCTGGCGCGACGAGGACGTGGCCTGCCGCTCGCTGTACGCGATCCTCGGCGTCGACGCGGGCGCCGAGCGCGTCGACATGCAGCAGGTCCTCGACCAGCTGGCCTTCGACTCCCGCTCCACCTGCTCCATCGAGGGCGCCCTCGGCGCCGCCCGGCTCAACGCCCGCAGCGCCCGGGAGGCCGTCTCCTCGGAGATGTGGGAGTGCCTCAACTCCACCTGGCACGCCCTCGCCGACCAGCGCCGCGCGGCCCGCCGTACCGGCCCCTACGCCTATCTGGAGCTCGTACGGGCCCGTGCCGCGCTGTTCTTCGGGCTCGCCGACTCCACCATGAGCCGGGACGACAGCTGGCGTTTCGTGGTCCTCGGGCGCAGCCTGGAACGGGTGGACATGACCGTACGACTGCTGTCGGTACGCGTGCTCGACGCCGCCCACGCGCCGGACTGGACGACGCTGCTGAGCGCGTCCGGCGCCGACGAGGCGTACGCGCGCGTGCACAGCGGTTTCGGCGACAACGCGCGCGTGGCCGAATTCCTGTTGCTGGACCGGGACTTCCCGCGCTCCGCGCTGCACGCCCTGACCACCGCCGAGGAGTGCCTCAGCGCCCTCGGCCGCCCCCGCCAGGACCCGGCCCGCCGCCCGATCGGACGCCTGCGCACCCGCCTCGAATACCTCGACCTGACCGCCCTCCAGGACCAGCTCCCCGCCCTCCTCGGCGACCTGCAACAGGCCTGCATGGCCTCGGCGGAGGCGGTCGCGGAGCGGTTCTTCCCGTACCAGGGGCCCGTGATCTGGGCCCAGGAAGGGGCGTGAGCAGATGGCGCGCCGCCTGAGGATCAAGCACGTCACACGGGTGTCGTACGCCCAGCCCGCGGCCTCCTCCCACAACGAGGTCCGCATGACCCCGCTGACCCTGCCGGGCCAGACCACCCTGGACTCCCGGGTCACCGTCAGCCCGGCGACCTCCACCTGGTCGTACTGGGACTACTGGGGCACCCAGGTCACCGGCTTCGACCTCCTCGACCCGCACGCCGACCTCACCATCACGGCCTCCAGCCTGGTGGAGACGGCCCCGCCGGACGCCCTGCCCGAGGCGCCGAGCTGGGCGGAACTGTCGGAAAGTACGGCGAGTTCCCGCCTGTTGGAGTTCACGGGCCCCACCGCCCGTACGACCGTCCCCGCGAAGCTCCTCAAGAAGGCCCGGAAGGCCGCCGCCGGCCTCGACCCGCACGAGACGGCCGTCGCGGTCTCCGCCCTGGTCGCCGACCGGGTCACCTACCTCCCCGGCGCCACGGGCGTGACCACCTCCGCGGCCGAGGCCTGGGAACAGGGCGCCGGCGTCTGCCAGGACATCGCCCACGTCACCATCGCCCTGCTGCGCGGCCTGGGCCTGCCGACCCGGTACGTCTCCGGCTACCTCCACCCCGAGCGGGACGCGGAGCTGCACCGCCCGGTCGCGGGACAGAGCCACGCCTGGATCGAGTACTGGGCCGGCGACTGGTGCGGCTACGACCCGACGAACCGCACCCGCGCCGACGAGTCGCACGTCGTGGTCGGCCGCGGCCGGGACTACGACGACGTGACCCCGCACAAGGGCATCTACCGGGGCGTGCCCGGCGGCCCGCCGGAGGTGACGGTGGAGTTCACACGGGTGGCCTGACCGCCCGGGACCGACTCGTGTCGCCCTCCTCCCCTTTCCGGGGCGGAGGGCGCACAATCGCCGTCATGCCGACAGCGCGCCCGATCAGGCTCATGGCACTGTCCCTGACCGCCCTGCTGCTCGTCGCCGGCTGCGGCGACGACGGCGACGACCCCGGCAGCACGGCCCCGAAGCCGCACAAGGACGGGCACCTCACCTTCACCCTGCTGACCCTGCACTGCGGGATCACGGGCGTGACGGGCTCCCACGCGGACGCCCCGCCCGAGGGTCAGTTCTGCGCCGCACGGCTGCGGGTGGAGAACAACGACCCGAACTACCACACCTACGAGTCGGCGCGGCAGCGCGTCGCGGGCGTCACCGGCGACCGCTCCCGTCCCGACGCCTTCGCGATGGCGGTGCGCCGCCAGTCGGAGAAGGTGCGGCTCGGCGGCCACACCCTCATGGAGGTCGAGCTCTGGTACGACGTCCCGAAAGGCGCGAAGATCACCGGCCTGCGGGTGTCCGGCGACAACGACCCGACCAGCTTCACCAGCACCAAGCCCATCGGACGGGCGCCGAACGGGGTGTTCATCCCGATGACGCCCGCCGGGCCGGAGGCTACTTCAACTTGATCTGGGCACAGGCGGCGGCGAACTTCGCGGTGCAGATCTGCTTCACGCTGTAGATGCCGTCGGCGACGACCGTGCTCTTGATGTTGGACTGCGTCAGCGCGGACACCGACACCAGCTGGGCCGGGATGTCCTTGTCGGTGGGGCTGTCGACGCGGTCCTGGGTGAGCGAGTCGAACAGGATGCCCTTGCCCTGGATCTTCGACACGGCCATCTCGGCGGCGGCCTCGGCCTCCAGCGGGTAGGACTTGTAGACGCTCATGTACTGCTCGCCGCTGACGATCCGCTGCACGGCGGCCAGTTCGGCGTCCTGGCCGGTGATGGGCGGCAGGTCGGTCATGCCGGCCTCCTCCATCGCCTCGATGGCGGCGCCGGCCATGGCGTCGTTGGCGGAGTAGACGGCGGCGATGTTGCCCTTGCCGATCGCCGAGATCGCTTCGGCCATGTCCTTCTTCGCGATGGCCGGCTTCCAGCCGTCGACGTCGTACGTCTTGGCGATCGACACCTTGCCGGTGATCTCGGAGAGCGCGCCCGCCTTGAACTGTCCGGCGTTCGGGTCGGAGGGCGAGCCGTTGAGCATGACGATCTTGTCGGAGGTGTCGATGCCCGAGCCCAGCGACTCGATGAGCGTGCGGCCCTGCACCTCGCCGACGAGTTCGTTGTCGAAGGAGACGTACGCGTCGATGGGGCCCTCGGCGAGCCGGTCGTAGGCGATGACCGGGATGCCGGCGGACTTGGCCTTCTTCACCATGGGGGCGATGGCGTGCGAGTCCACGGCGTCCAGCAGGATGACGTCGACCTTGTCGTCGATCATCTTCTGCATCTGGCCGGCCTGCTTCTTGGCATCCGCCTCGCCGTTGGCGTAGACGGTCCGGCCTTCCTTCTTGGTGAGCTCCGCGACCTTCTTCTGGATGATCGGGTAGTCGAAGTCCTCGTAGCGCGTGTTGGTCGTCTCCGGCATCAGCACACCGACGGTGACGTCGTTGCCCTTGGTCGGACTCGCGTCGGCACTGTCCCCCGTCACACCCAGGGCCCCGCAGGCGGTCAGCGACAGGGCCATCGAGGACACGGCCATGCATATGGCGGTACGACGCATTGGGGAGCTCACTTCTGGTGCCTTCCGGACGCGGGCGCAGCTTTGCGACCCAGATGACTGAAAAGCCAACGCGGCGACGCCCCTCAGCGTCAAGCGGAACCACTTAACGAGTGCGCAACGCCACGCTCCGCTTCTTATGTGAAGAGATGGCGGAACCCCCTCCAAACACCCTTTACGGACCCTTCATTCAAGCGGAGCCCGGGCGAAGGCAAAGATCCGTACAACCAACTCCATTCCTCACGAGTCGTGATCACGACGGCTTGCGCCGACCGTTTCCCATCCGCTCAGAGGATCGAATGAACCCAGCCAGACGCACGACGATCACGTCCGCCGCCGTGCTCGCCGTGACCGGTGGTCTCCTCACCGCGACCGCCGCCCCCGCCTCCGCCGCGACGACCTGCGCCTCGCCGGTCTTCAAGCGGCAGTTCTTCGCGAACACCACCTTCTCCGGGACCCCGAGGAAGACCGACTGCGACAACGCCATCGACCAGAGCTGGAGCGGCGGCCCCGCCTCCGGGCTGCCGTCGAACGACTTCGGTGTGCGGTGGTCGGTGACGCGGGACTTCGGCTCGGGAGGCCCGTTCGCGTTGAGCGCGTCGGGGCTGGACGGGATACGGGTGTACGTCGACGGCGTGCGCAAGATCGACCTGTGGAAGAACACGTCGGCGACCGTCTCCAAGACCGTGAACGTCACCATCCCGTCCGGCAGCCACACGCTCCGCGTCGACTACGCCAACTGGACCGGCAGCGCCAAGGTCAAGTTCGCCTACACGCCCCGCACCTCCGCGACCGTCGACAAGGTCAAGCCTCTGACGCCGACGGGCACCTCGGTGTCGTACGACGCGGCGACCGGCAAGGCGAAGCTCACCTGGGCGAAGAACAAGGAGATGGACCTCGCGGGCTACCGCGTGTACCGCCGCCTCAAGGGCGTCTCCTTCGGCAGCACCCCGCTCGCGACGACGACCTCGACGTCGTACACCGACACCCCACCCCCCACCGGCGAGACCTACTACTACGAGGTCCGCGCCTACGACACGGCCGGCAACGTCTCCGGCGGCACCGCCGACCAGGGGGTGACGACGCCGGACCGTACGGGGCCCGCCGCGCCCACCGGGCTCAGCGCGCACGGGGATCTCGACGGGATGGTGCTGGGCTGGGACACCGTGCCGGGGGCGGTCGGGTACGAGGTGTTCGAGAAGGACGCGGCGACCGGCTCGTACACCCTGCTGAAGTCGCTCACCGGCACCTCCTACCTGCACTACGTGGGTCAGGACGAGACCCTGCACACGTATGTCGTGCGCTCCCTCGACGCGCTGGGCAACCCGGGCCCGTACTCGGCGCCGGTCACCTCCGACGGCATCGACCGGACCGCACCCCCCGCTCCGTCCGGACTGCACGTGGTCACCAACCGCGGTGACGTGCACGTGAGTTGGCAGACGCCCGAGGCGCACACCCGCGACGAGCTGGACAATTACGGCCGCTTCACCGTGTACCGCTCCGTGGGCACCGCCCTCGGCGCCGACGCCGAGCGCGTCGACTGCGACTACCTCACCACGCTCGACAGCGCGGGCGGCGTCTACGTCTTCGACTGCGACGACCCCACCTGGGCGTACGCCACCACGTACACCTACGCCGTCACCTTCACCGACGGGCGGGGCAACGAGTCCGCCCCGTCCGCGCCCGTCACGGTGACGACCGCCGACCGTGTCCCGCCCGCGCCCGTCACCGGCCTGACCGCGACGCCCCGCGCCGACGGCATGCTGCTGCGCTGGAACGCGTCCACGGACCAGGACATCGACCACTACTGGGCCGCGCGAGGCGTGCGCCAGGCCGACGGCTCGTTCAAGGCCACGGACCCCTGCACGCGGAGCACCACCGACCCGCTGACCGCCCTGTGCATCGACATCCCGGACGGCGAGCACGCCGCCTACGCGGTCTACGCCGTCGACAAGTGGGGCAACGTGTCGTCCTGGACCGTCGTCGACGCCACCGAGCTGGCCATCACCCCGGGCGAGCCCATCGGCGCCGACTCCGGCGCGCTGTGGGGCAGCGGGGGCTGGACCATGCCCGAGCAGGGCAAGAACGTCCTGTGGCACTGCGAGGGCGCCTTCTGCGCGGACGTCACCGCGTACCGCGTCAGCCGCTGGAACGCCGAGACGCAGGCCTACGACCTGCTGGGCACCGTGGCCCCGAAGGACGGCGTCTTCTACCAGTCCTACACCGACGCCGCGATGCCGCTCGGCTCGATCTCCTACTACCGGGTCGTCGGCGTCCTGTCCGACGGCACCGAGACCGCCGCCGCCCACCCCTGGCAGATCCGGCCGGACCTCGTCTGAGCCCGAGAGCCCCCGAAGAACCCGAGGAATACGACTAGATGAACCACCCTCGCTTCACGACGGCCGCTGCCGCGAGCGCGGTCGTCCTGGCCACGGCGGGCACGCTGCTCACCGTCACGCCCGCCTCCGCCGCCACCACCTGCACCTCCCCCGTCTTCAAGCGGCAGTTCTTCGCCAACACCACCTTCTCCGGCACCCCGAAGAAGACCGACTGCGACAACGCCATCGACCAGAGCTGGAGCGGCGCCCCCGCCTCCGGGCTGCCGTCCGACAACTTCGGTGTGCGGTGGTCGGTGACGCGGGACTTCGGCTCCGGTGGGCCCTTCTCCCTCGCCGCCTCCGGGCTCGACGGCATCCGCGTCTACCTCGACGGCACCCGCAAGGTCGACCTGTGGAAGAACACCTCCACCACCGTGTCGAAGACCGTCAACGTCACCATCCCGTCCGGCAAGCACACCCTCCGCGTCGACTACGCCAACTGGACCGGCAGCGCCAAGGTCAAGTTCGCCTACACGCCCCGCACCTCCGCGACCGTCGACAAGGTCAAGCCCCTTGCCCCCACCGGGGCTTCGGTGTCGTACGACCAGGCCACCGGCAAGGCCAAGCTCACCTGGGCGAAGAACAAGGAGATGGACCTCGCCGGGTACCGGGTCTACCGCCGCCTCAAGGGCGCCTCCTTCGGCAGCACCTCGCTCGCGACGACGACCTCGACGTCGTACACCGACCTCCCCGGGGCGACCGGCGAGACGTACTACTACGAGGTCCGCGCCTACGACAAGGCGGGCAACACCTCCACCGGTACGACCGACCAGGGCGTCACCACCATCGACCACACCGCCCCCAAGGGGATCACCGGTCTCACGGCGGACGGCACCACGGCCGGGGTCTCCCTGACCTGGCAGGCCTCCGTGTCGACGGACATCGACCACTACGAGGTGTGGACCTACCGCAAGGGCGAACCGGACCCGGACGGGCCGGACTTCGTGGTGGGGACCTCGTTCAACGCCCCGGTGCCGGCCGACGACGCGGGCGTGCCCTACGCCTTCTCCGTAGTGGCCGTCGACACCGCGGCCAACGTCTCGCCCGACTCGGACGGAGTGTCCGCGAGCCGGGACGTGGCCTCGACGGCCGCCGCGCCGACCGGCCTGGCGACGCAGCCGCCCGCCGACGACCTCACGATGGTCACGTGGACGGCGTCGCCCGACGAGGTCGGCGGCTACCACGTCTACCGCCGGACCAGCCCCACCGGTGCCTGGACGGCCATCGGCGCCACCAACGGCACCGGGTGGGAGGACCGGACCGCGCCGGCCGGCAAGGCGTACTACTACGTCGCCACCGTGGGCGCGGACGGGCTGGAGTCGCTGCCCTCCGAGCAGATCTCCGCCGAGCGCGTCACCAAGGCGACGGCGGTCGGGCCGAAGGCTCCGCGGCTGACGCTGGTGACGAACGGGATACCGGGGCGTTCCGCGATCCAGGTGACCGCCGCGCCGGGCGCCGGCGACGAGGGGCGGCAGCTGAAGGGGTACTCCTGGGAGATGTCCGGGGCGTGCGGTGACAGCGGCACGCAGCTGTCGACCACAGGGGCCATCTCCTGGGTCGCGCCCTACAACGGGCCCTGCATGGTGACCGTGTACGCCGTCGACCACTACGGCCGGGTCGGGTACGAAGGCGCCTCGCTGGAGTTCTTCAGCGGGCGGTGACATACGGGAGCGGGGCCCGGAGGACGAACCTCCGGGCCCCGCTCTCGTGTGTATGGCTAGTCCTTGGCCTTCTTCGGCCGCCAGACCACCAGCGCGCTGGTCTGCTGCACCTCCTGGTACGGCACCAGGTCACGCCGGTACGACGCGTGCACCGCCGCTTCCCGCTGCCGCATCGCGGCGGCGGCGCCTTCCAGTGCCGCCTCCATCTCCGCGACCCGGGACTGCAGCGCGGCGACCTGGTTCTCCAGCTCGATGATGCGCTTGATGCCGGCCAGGTTGATGCCCTCGTCCTGCGACAACTGCTGCACGGTGCGCAGCAGTTCGATGTCGCGGGCCGAGTAGCGGCGGCCCCGCCCGGCGGTGCGGTCCGGGGAGACCAGGCCGAGGCGGTCGTACTGGCGAAGGGTCTGCGGGTGCAGGCCGGAGAGTTGGGCCGCCACCGAGATGACGTAGACCGGGGTCTCCTCGGTCAGTTCGTACGGGTTGCGTCGACGGCCGTCCATCACTCTCATGCTCCCTTCGCGGCCTGGAACAGCTCCGCCCGCGGATCCTCGTCCGCGGTTGCCTCGCGATACGCCTCAAGCGCTTCACGAGCCTTCCCCGTCACGTCCTTGGGGACACTCACCTCGACGGTGACCAGGAGGTCGCCGCGGGTGCCGTCCTTGCGGACCGCGCCCTTGCCGCGGGCGCGCATGGTGCGGCCGTTGGGGGTGCCGGGCGGCAGCTTGAGGGTGACGGGCGGGCCGCCCAGGGTGGGGACCCGGACCTCGCCGCCGAGGGCCGCCTCCGCGAACGTCACCGGGACGGTCACCGTGAGGTTGTCGTCCTTGCGGCCGAAGACCGGGTGGGCGTCGACATGGACGGTGACGTACAAGTCGCCCGCGGGGCCGCCCCGTTCGCCCGGCGCGCCCTTGCCGCGCAGGCGGATGCGCTGGTTGTCCGTCACCCCGGCGGGGATGCGGACCTGCATCGTGCGCGAGGACTTGGCGCGGCCGCTGCCCTTGCACTCCATGCAGGGGTGCTCGGCGATGAGGCCGCGGCCCTTGCAGTCGGGGCAGGGGTCGGTCAGCGAGAAGCCGCCGCCCGAGCCCCGGGCCACCTGGCCGGTGCCGACGCAGGTCGGGCACACGCGGGGGGTGCCGTTCTTGTCGCCGGTGCCGGAACACGCCTTGCAGGGGGACTGCGAGGACATCCGCAGCGGGACCGTGGCCCCTTCGATGGCCTCCGTGAAGCTCAGCGTGACCTCGGTGTCGATGTCCTGGCCGCGTCGCGGCTGGACCCGGGTGCCCCCGGTGCCGCCGCGGTTGAACAGGCCGCCGAACACGTCGCCGATGCCGCCGCCGAAGCCGCCGGAACCCTGGCCGCCCTGGCCGCCACCGCCTCCGAAGAGGTCACCGAGATCGAAGTTGAAGGAGCCGCCGCCCGCGCCCGGCCCGGCGCGGAAGCCGCCGTTGCCGAACAGCGCGCGGGCTTCGTCGTACTCCTTGCGCTTCTTGGGGTCGCCGAGGATGTCGTTCGCCTCGGAGATCTCCTTGAAGCGCTCCTCCGCCTTGGTGTTGCCCTTGTTGGCGTCCGGGTGGAACTCGCGGGCGAGCTTCCGGTACGCCTTCTTGATCTCGGCCTCGGTGGCGTCCTTGGGGACGCCGAGGACCTTGTAGTAGTCCTTCTCGATGAAGTCCTTGGTGCTCATCCTCGACGCCCCTCCTCTCGGTCGGTCCCGTTGACGTCAGCCCTCTTCAGAGCTGTTGTCCTTCTCCTCGGTCTCGGCGTCCTCGGCCTTGACCGTCTGCGCACCCGGCTGCGGTTCGGCGACGGCCACCCGGGCGGGGCGGATGGTGCGCTCGCCGATGCGATACCCCGGCTGGAGGATCGCCACGCAGGTCGTCTCGGTGACGTCCGGTGCGTAACTGTGCATCAGGGCCTCGTGGATCGTCGGGTCGAAGGGCTCGCCCTCCTTGCCGAACTGCTGCAGACCCATCTTCGCCGCGACGGTCTCCAGCGACTCCCCGACGGACTTGAATCCGCCGACGAACTCGCCGTGGTCCCGGGCGCGGCCGATGTCGTCGAGCACGGGCAGGAGTTCGGTCAGGAGGTTCGCGATGGCGATCTCCTTGACCGTGATCCGGTCCCGCTCCACGCGGCGGCGGTAGTTCTGGAACTCGGCCTGGAGCCGCTGGAGGTCCGTGGTGCGCTCCTCGAGCGCCTTGCGGACCTGGTCCAGCTGGGCCGTCAGGCCGGCGATCTGTGCGTTTGCGTCCCCGGCCGGGGCCGCCCCCTCACCCTCGGGCGAGGCGGCGGTCTTCGGCTCGGCGTCGTCGGGGGTCGCGCCGGAGGGGACGTCGGGCTTCTCCTCGAAGCCCGGGGTCTCCTCCGTCACGCGGCACCGTCCTTACGGTCCTCGTCGACGATCTCGGCGTCGACGACGTCGTCGTCGGCCTTCGGGGCCTCGGTGCCCGCGCCACCCGCGGCCTGCGCGGCGTTGGCGTCGGCGTACATGGCCTGGCCGACCTTCTGGGAGACCGCGGCGACCTTCTCGGTGGCCGTGCGGATCTCGGCGGTGTCCTCGCCCTTGAGCGCGGTCTTCAGCTCCTCGACGGCGGCCTCGACCTCGGTCTTGACCTCGCCGGGGACCTTGTCCTCGTTGTCCTTGAGGAACTTCTCCGTCTGGTAGACGAGCTGCTCGCCCTGGTTGCGGGTCTCGGCGGCCTCGCGGCGGCGGTGGTCCTCGTCCGCGTACTGCTCGGCCTCCTGGCGCATCCGGTCGACCTCGTCCTTCGGCAGCGAGGAGCCGCCGGTGACAGTCATCTTCTGCTCCTTGCCCGTGCCCAGGTCCTTGGCGGTCACGTGCATGATTCCGTTGGCGTCGATGTCGAAGGACACCTCGATCTGCGGGACGCCGCGGGGCGCCGGCGGCAGACCGGTCAGCTCGAACATCCCGAGCTTCTTGTTGTACGCCGCGATCTCGCGCTCGCCCTGGTAGACCTGGATCTGCACGGACGGCTGGTTGTCCTCGGCCGTGGTGAAGATCTCGGACCGCTTGGTCGGGATCGTGGTGTTGCGCTCGATGAGCTTGGTCATGATGCCGCCCTTGGTCTCGATGCCGAGGGACAGCGGGGTCACGTCGAGGAGCAGGACGTCCTTGACCTCACCCTTGAGGACACCGGCCTGGAGGGACGCGCCGATGGCGACGACCTCGTCCGGGTTGACGCCCTTGTTGGCGTCCTTGCCGCCGGTGAGCTCCTTGACGAGCTCGGCGACGGCGGGCATGCGGGTGGAGCCACCGACGAGGACGACGTGGTCGATCTCGTTGATGGAGATGCCGGCGTCCTTGATGACGTTGTGGAACGGCGTCTTGCAGCGCTCCAGGAGGTCCGCGGTCAGCTGCTGGAACTGGGCGCGGGTGAGCTTCTCGTCGAGGTGCAGGGGGCCCTCGGCGGAGGCGGTGATGTAGGGCAGGTTGATCGAGGTCTCGGTGGACGAGGACAGCTCGATCTTCGCCTTCTCGGCGGCCTCGCGCAGACGCTGGAGCGCCATCTTGTCCTTGGCGAGGTCCACGCCGTGGCCCGACTTGAACTGCTGGACCAGGTAGTCGACGACGCGCTGGTCCCAGTCGTCACCACCGAGGTGGTTGTCACCGTTGGTGGCCTTCACCTCGACGACGCCGTCGCCGATCTCCAGGAGGGACACGTCGAAGGTGCCGCCACCGAGGTCGAAGACGAGGATCGTCTGGTCGTCCTTGTCGAGGCCGTAGGCGAGCGCGGCCGCGGTCGGCTCGTTGACGATACGAAGGACGTTGAGACCGGCGATCTCACCGGCTTCCTTCGTCGCCTGACGCTCCGAGTCGTTGAAGTACGCCGGGACGGTGATGACTGCGTCGGTCACCTTCTCGCCCAGGTAGGCCTCGGCGTCCCGCTTCAGCTTCTGGAGGATGAACGCCGAGATCTGCTGCGGGTTGAAGGGCTTCCCGTCGAGCTCGATCTTCCAGTCGGTGCCCATGTGGCGCTTCACGGACCGGATGGTCCGGTCCACGTTGGTGACCGCCTGGCGCTTGGCCACCTCGCCGACGAGCACTTCGCCGTTCTTCGCGAAGGCGACGACGGACGGCGTGGTCCTGGCACCCTCGGCGTTGGTGATGACGGTGGGCTCGCCGCCTTCGAGAACGCTGACGACGGAGTTAGTCGTGCCCAGGTCGATGCCGACCGCACGTGCCATGGTTGATTCCTCCAGCTGACTTGAGTGGAACGGACTCAAGTGTGCATGACGCCCGCGAATGGGTCAACAGACCTGAGTCTGTGAGGCTCAACTCTTATCCGTTCCTTACACGCAACTGCGTCCTGACCTGCGAAGATACCGGTCGAGGAGTCCCGGAGGACTTCACCCGCAGCAGCGCGAGTACGACGACCAGGGCGCCCGAGGCCACCCACAGCGCCGCCGTTCCGCCCACCCACCCGAGGTGCTCCAGCACCCCGACGAGCACCCCGGCGAAGGCCCCGAGCCCGAGCAGCACCACCGTCCCCTGCGGGGTCAGCCCGAGCCTGCGCAGCCGGTGCCCGAGATGGTCGGGCCCGCGCCGCCCGGCCAGCCGCCGGGAGACGACGACCAGAAGGACGTCGGCGACGGCGACCGCGTTGAGCGCGAACAGCACCCCCGCGCTGGAGACCGCCTCGTGCCCGGTCCGCGCCACCACGCCCGCCGCCGCGAGCACGAACCCGGCGAACAGCGCCCCACTCGAACCGAGCCCCACGCGCGCGGGCGGCCAGTTGTGCATGAGGAACCCGGTCAGCGCGGCGGCCAGCACGCTCAGCAGCACCGCGAGCCCGTCCATCACCTCGGCCGCCGCACAGGCGCCCACACCGAAGGCGGCGACGACCCCGACGGTCCCGGCGAGCCCGTCGGCATGGTCGAGTGCCCGGAACCCCAGGGCCACGAACACGATCCAGCCCACCGCGAGCACCCCGCCGACGACGCCGGTCTCCTCGTACGGCACCACACAGGCCGCCGCCACGGCCGTACCGACGCAGAGCACGCGCGCACGGACGCGCCAGAGGTCGGCGGCGAGCCCGAGGGCGGCGACGGCGCCGGCCGCGACGAGAAGTTCCCCGCCGCCCAGGGGTGCGACCTCCGTCCACTCCCCCGTGGCGACGACGGCGCAGGTCGCGAGGACGACGGCCACACCCCCGGACAGCGGCACCTTGCGCTGCTGTCTGCGGCGGTCGACGAGACCGAGGCGCAGGGCGGGCGCGCGGAGTACGGCCGCCAGGACGGCGGTCAGCAGCAGAGCGGTCGTGGCGGCGGCGATCCCATAGAGCACGCGTCTTAAAGTAGTGATGAATGTACCAATTTGATACGAATAACACGTTCGGATTGCCACACGTCTTAAGGGAACCCTCAGCGATCCAGATCACTCCGCGGCTGGCTACAGTGCGATGGAAGATACGGGTAGTCTCAGACGGACTGCATAAGTTACCGCTTAGTAATCTCCCTCGCAGGCCCGAGGAGCCCCCAAATGCAACTCGCCGCGATCATCGTGTCGATGGTCACCATGGCAGTCGGCATCGCCCTGTTCGGGCGAGCCACCCTGCAGATCGTCCGCTTCATGATGCTCGGCCAGCCGGTCCCGGCCGGAACCCGGACCAACGACCCGGTCACGCGCACCATCACCGTGGTCAAGGAGTTCCTCGGCCACACCCGGATGAACCGCTGGGGCATCGTGGGCTTCGCCCACTGGTTCGTGGCGATCGGCTTCTACACGCTGCTGCTGACCATCGTGAACGCCACCGGCCAGCTCTTCCAGGCCGACTGGCTGCTGCCGATCATCGGCGACTGGGCGCCGTACAACCTCTTCGTCGAGGTCATCGGCACCCTGACGGTCGTCGGCATCCTGACGCTGATCGTCATCCGGCAGCTGAACCGGCCGGGCGGCGCGGGCCGCAAGTCCCGGTTCGCGGGCTCCAACACGGGCCAGGCGTACTTCGTCGAGACGGTCATCCTGATCGTCGGCGTCTGCATCTTCATGCTGCACGCGCTCGAAGGCGCCCAGCACCACGTCGACGGCTACGAGGCCTCGTTCCTGATCTCGTACCCGGTCGTCCACGCGCTGGAGAACCTGGACCTCTCCACCCTCCAGAACCTCACGTACTTCTTCGCCGGCCTGAAGATCGTGACCTCCTTCGTCTGGATGATCGTCGTCTCCCTGAAGACCGACATGGGTGTGGCCTGGCACCGCTTCCTCGGCTTCCCGAACATCTGGTTCAAGCGCAACGCCGACGGCGCCACCTCGCTGGGCGCGCTGCTCCCGATGACCTCCGGCGGCAAGCCGATCGACTTCACCGACCCCGGTGACGACGACGTCTTCGGTGTCAGCCAGGTCGAGCAGTTCTCCTGGAAGGGCCTGCTCGACTTCTCCACCTGCACCGAGTGCGGCCGCTGCCAGTCGCAGTGCCCCGCCTGGAACACCGGCAAGCCGCTCTCCCCCAAGCTCCTGATCATGTCCCTGCGGGACCACGCCCACGCCAAGGCGCCCTACCTGCTCGCGGGTGGCGGCAAGACCATGGAGGGCGAGGAGAAGGCGTCCGAGGAGCAGCTTGCTTCGGTGCCCGCGGCGGCGCTGGCCGAGGCCGAGCGGCCGCTGATCGGCACCCTGGAGGAGAACGGCGTCATCGACCCGGACGTCCTGTGGTCCTGCACCACCTGCGGTGCCTGTGTCGAGCAGTGCCCGGTCGACATCGAGCACGTCGACCACATCGTCGACATGCGCCGCTACCAGGTGATGATCGAGTCCGCGTTCCCGTCCGAGGCGGGCACGATGCTCAAGAACCTGGAGAAGAAGGGCAACCCCTGGGGCCTGGCCAAGAAGCAGCGCCTGGAGTGGACGAAGGAAGTCGACTTCGAGGTGCCGGTCGTCGGCAAGGACATCGAGGACCTCTCCGAGGTCGAGTACCTGTACTGGGTCGGCTGCGCCGGCGCCCTCGAGGACCGCGCCAAGAAGACGACGAAGGCCTTCGCGGAACTCCTCCACATCGCGGGCGTCAAGTTCGCGATCATGGGCGGCGACGAGAAGTGCACCGGCGACTCCGCCCGCCGCCTCGGCAACGAGCCCCTGTTCCAGGAGCTCGGCATGGAGAACGTGGCCGCGCTGAACATGGCGTTCGGCGAGGACGACGAGGACGAGAGCACCAAGAAGCCGAAGTCCTCGAAGAAGATCGTCGCCACCTGCCCGCACTGCCTGAACACCATCGGCAACGAGTACCCGCAGCTCGGCGGCGACTACGAGGTCATCCACCACACCCAGCTGCTCCAGCACCTGGTGGACGAGGGCAAGCTGACCCCGGTCACCCCGGTCGAGGGCATCATCACCTACCACGACCCCTGCTACCTGGGCCGCCACAACAAGATCTACACGCCCCCGCGCGAGATCATTGCCAACGTCCCGGGCCTGCGGAACGAGGAGATGCACCGCCACAAGGAGCGCGGCTTCTGCTGTGGCGCCGGTGGTGCGCGGATGTGGATGGAGGAGCGGATCGGCAAGCGCATCAACAACGAGCGTGTTGATGAGGCGCTGTCGTTGAACCCCGACATCGTCTCCACCGCCTGCCCGTTCTGCCTGGTCATGCTCACGGACTCGGTGAACGGCAAGAAGAACGAGGGCAAGGCCAAGGAGTCGATCACCGTCGTGGACGTCGCCCAGCTGCTGCTGGAGTCGGTCAAGACGCCGGTGGACCCCGAGGACGCCGCGGAGACCGAGAACGAGCCGGAGCCCGAGCCGGTCAAGTAACGGTCGTGGCCGATACGGCCGTACGACGCCCCCTGTCCGAGGAATCGGCAGGGGGCGTCGCCGTATGCCGGCGCGCGCCGCAGATGACGAAGGTGACGCTGATCAGCAGCGCCCAGGAGACCCACTTCCCGATCGCGACCGGCTGCCAGCCGTCGAGCTGGTCCGGATAGGTCCAGGCGCCGAGATACGTCGCCACGTTCTCCGCCAGCCACAGGAAGAACCCGATCAGCGCGAAGGACAACGCCAGCGGTATCCGGTACCGGCGGGAGCCGATCGTGTACTGCACCCAGGTGCCCGCGGTCGCCGCCAGCAGCAGCGCGGCGAGCGGCCAGCGCAGGTCGGGTATCCAGTGGTGGGTGAGGAAGTTGGCGTACAGCAGCACGGCGACCGCGGCGGTGGCGCGGGGCCGGTAGCCGCTCAGCGACAGCCGCAGCAGCCGCCAGGCACGGCACACGTAACTGCCGACCGCCGCGTACATGAACCCGCCGTACAGCGGCACCCCGGCGAGCTTCGCGACCCCCGGCTCGGGGTAACTCCAGGAGCCGACGTGCACCTTCACCATCTCGAAGGCGAGGCCGAGCAGATGGCAGAACGCCACGACCGCCACCTCACGCCGCGTCTCCCAGCCCACCAGGAACCCCACGCCGGTCAGCAGGACGCCGTACGTCAGCAGCAGGTCGTAGCGCGCGACCGGCAACGGCGGCAGCAGGGTGGACGCCGCCATGCCGGCGAACAGGGCGACGGCGAAGGCACAGCAGCGGGCCTGGAGCCAGGTGAAGCGGGCGAGTTGGCGGAGGGCATGCATGGTGCTGTAGATCGCCGGCGGGGTGGGGATGGTTGCAGCGGCGCCCTACATGGGCAGCGAATGCAGCCTCGCCCGCCCCGCCGGCCACACGACGCCCTCGGCCAGCGGCAGCCACATCGTGTGCAGCGGATGGTCGACGACGGTCTCCCCCGGCTGCTCCACCCGCATGCCGTCGGCCGACTCCCGCCAGCCCAGCCGCCGGTACAGCGGCATCCGGTCCGGCAGGCAGAACAGCAGCCCGAAGTCCGCGCCGGTGCCCCGGGCGTGGGCGACGGCGGCCTCCACCACCAGCCGCGCCAGCCCCTGGCCCCGCAGGTCCGGCGCGACGACCACCCCGCCGAGCCCTGCCACCGGGAACCGCCTCGCGCCGACCGACACCGCGGCGTCCACCAGCCCGGCGTGCGCCACCAGCCGCCCCTGGTGGCGGACGCCGAAGTGCACGTCCTTGTCCCGGGACCGCACCCCGAGCGCGGCCACCTCGAAGGGGTCGTCGATGCCACCGGTGATCTCGTCGAGGTCGGCTTTCGTGTACTGGGGGAGTCGGACGGCCGAGTACGTCATGGCGATCATCGTTTCACCGCGGGTGCTCCTCGGTGCACAGCCCCCTCAGCCACTCCGCGCACGCCGCGTCCGCCGCCGGGAGGCTCGTGCCGGGGAAGAGGCGGGTCCAGGCGCGGGTGGGGGCGAGGGCGCCCAGGCGGGTCGCCAGGGTCAGGGCGCGGCGCAGTTCCGGCAGCGTACGGCCGTCGCCGGTCCAGGGTTCGAGGTACGCGTCGCGGAGCCGGGGCAGCGCCTCGGGGCCGTACCGTTCGCGGACGCGGCGGGCGGGGACGGTGAAGCTGCAGAAAGGGTGGGAGATGTTGGCGTCACCCCAGTCGAAGAAGGTGAAGCGGCCGGGCTCGGGGTGGAAGAGCTGACCGTCGTGCAGGTCGCAGTGGTCGAGGGAGTCGGGGACGCCCGTCTCGGCGAGTTCCGCGCACCAGTCGAGGAGGCGGGGGCGGAGCGCGGTCAGGCGGGCCCGGTCCGCCGGGTCCAGGGCGGTGTTCGCCGCCAGCGCGCTGTCGAAGATCGAGGGGAGAGCCGCGGCGCGGGCGTCGGGCACCCCGAGGCGGCTCATCTCGTCGACGTACGGGACCAGCGCGCGCTGCATCCGCGCGTACTGCCACAACGCCCCCTCCCACGCCCGCACGTCGGCGGCGCCACGCTCCAGCACGTCCCGGAAGACCTCACCGCCGGAGGGCAGCAGCGCCCAGCCGCGTCCGGCGTCCACGGCGAGCGGCTCCAGCACATGCTCCGGCACCCAGCCGGCCAGCGCGGCGGTGAGCGCGCCCTCGAAGGCGCTCGCGGGCGGGTTGGCCTTGAACCAGACATCGGCCCCGTCCCGCACGCCGATGCGCACCAGCACCGACCACGGCCGCAGCCGCACCCGCCACTGCCCCCGCCCCGCCGGCCGCAGCCCACGCGCGGCGAGCTGAGCCTCCACCCACCCGAGCGCGCCCTCCCGCCACTCCGACCGCTCCCAGGGGGTCACGGCGTCCTGGTAGTTCCCTCGGTCCACACTCATCGACACCTCGCGCTGCATCGCCCCATCCGAACATCACGGCCCCCGCCCCACCAGCGTTTTTCGCGTCCCCGCGCGCCACTGAGAGGATCATCGGACCGTAGGCATGGATGAGGTGGGGGAAGCATGGGGTTCGTGGTGCTGCTGGGCGTGCTCGCGCTCGTGATCTTCGGGTGCGTCTGCGTGGTGTGGGCCGCGCGCGGCGGGCCGCGGTGGGTGCGGGGCGTGGCCGTGGTGACGACCGGGCTGGGCGAGGTCGTAAGGGTGCTCGCGAAGAGCAGCAAAGGGAGCAACCGCTCCAACTCCAGCTCCAGCGACGACGGGAGTGACTGAGCCGAGCCGACGAGTGACTGCGCCGAGCCGACGAGTGACTGAGCCGACCCCTCCCACCCCTTAACCCCGCGGTCGAACACGTGCATCATTGCGAGGTCGTTGTCGATGATGCTGACGGGGTGAGCGGTGCGCGTGCGAAGAGCCGGGACGGGGACGGCAGTTCTCTGCGCTGTGCTGCTGGTCGCCTCCTGCGGCCCCACCCAGCGCGCCGAGAGCTCCGCCGACCCGACCGGCACCCCCGTACGGGCCAACAGCGCGCCCGCCCTGCTGCCCGTGCCGCGCGGCGACGGCAGCAAGGTCGCCGACGACTTCAACGGCGACGGCCACCGCGACCTCGTCCTCAACGACCTCGTCAAGGCGGAGAGCCACACCGACGACCCCGGCATCGGCATCGTCTACGGCAGCGCGCGTGGACTGCGGCCGGGGGCGCGGCAGTTGGTGAGCGCGAAGAAGCAGGCGGTGGCCACCAAGGGCCAACTCCCCGCCGTCTTCGACGCGGAGGCGAGCTGTGATCTCGACAGGGACGGGTTCACCGACCTCGTCGTCTCCACCGACCCGCCCTTCGACGGACAGGGGCAGCCGCCCGTCCCGCTCCAAGTCCTGTTCGGCTCCCCCACCGGACTGACCGGCAAGGCCGTCAAGCTCGCCGTCCCCGCCAAGTCCCGCGCGGGCAACGACTGGGCGGACCAGCCGGTGTGCGGCGACTTCGACGGCGACGGCGACCAGGATCTGGTCCTGCACGCCTCGGGCGGCCAACTGAGCTTCCTCCAGGGCCCGTTCAGCCGGAAGGGGCGCCCCCGCCAGGCCGGTGCGCCGATCCGGTCGCCGGGACAGGTGCCGGTCGGCCCGGCCGCCGACGTGAACCTCGACGGCTACGACGACCTCGTCGTCCGTACCGCCGAAGGCACCGCCGCCTCCGCCCTCGTCCTCGGCGGCCCCGCCGGCCCGGCCCGTACCGGCGCCACCCTCCCCACCGGCATCGACGTCGCCCTCGGCCGCTTCGGGGCGGGCAAGGCCTGGGACGCCGCGGTCGGCGCGATGGGCGGCACCGCCGTGCGCTACGACCTGCCCACCGCCGTCCGCGGCACCCTCGCCTCCCCCGGCTCGATGCTCGACGCCGCGGACTTCGACGGCGACGGGCTGAGCGAACTCGTCTCCAGCGGCTCGCGGGTGAAGGTCTTCCGCGGCCGTACGAAGGGACTGTCCGCGTCGGCCATGGTCACCGTGGCACCGAAGGCCGTCGGGACGACACGGGTCGTCGGCGTCGGCGACTTCGACGGGGACGGCCGGGCGGACCTCGCGGTACGCACCTACCGGGGCGAGACGAAGGACAGCGTCGCGGTGTTCTCCGGGACGGAGAAGGGCCTGGTGACGGCGGAGCCGACGGTCACCTTCTCGACGGCGGCGTTCCTCGGAACGTGACGGCACGCACGCACCGGCACGCACACCCCACCCGCCTCAGCTCGCACAAAAATTTACCGAACTCACGTACAACCCTTGCCTCACGGCAGCGGTCTCCTGATCGCCGACCGCGCTGTGGGCCCGAGGTGAGCCGTGAACCGCTCCCCGGAGAACGCGCGCGGTCCCCCACCCCAGCCACGGGAGGACCCCTCCATGCGCAGAAGCACCGCCGCCGCCCTCACCACCACCCTCCTGGCGACCGGCCTCACCCCGCTGTTCCTCGCCGCCCCGGCCTCCGCCGCCGTCGCCAAGCACTACGACGACTTCAACGGCGACGGCTACCGCGACCTGGCTTACAGCAACTACTCCAGCGGGATCTCCGGCCCCGGCGGCTGGCTGGGCGGTGCCGTCACCGTCGTCTACGGCAAGGCGAGCGGCCTCGACACCGCGCACACCCAGGTCGTCCACCAGGACAGCCCCGGCATCCCCGGCACCGGCGAGGAGGACGACTACTTCGGCGAGTCGCTCAGCAGCGCCGACCTCAACAAGGACGGTTACGCGGACCTGATCGTCGGCAACAGCACCGAGCACGTGGGCAGCGCGAAGTACCGCGGCACGGTCACCATCGTCTGGGGCTCCCGCACCGGCCTGTCCGGCGGCACCAGCCTCGCCCCCAAGTCCGGCGCGAGCGGCTCCCAGTCCCACTTCGGCAGCGAGCTCGCCACCGGCGACTTCAACGGCGACGGCTCGCCCGACCTCACGGTGATCGGCGGCGGCGAGGCGTGGCTGTACCGGGGCCCGTTCACCAAGTCCGGTACGACGGGCAGCGTCACCAAGATCGACAAGGAGGGCGCGGGCTGGTACTCGTACGGCCTGGCCGCCGGCAAGGTCAACGGCGACGGCAAGACCGACCTGGTGATCCTGGGCACCCAGTTCACCGGCCAGACCGAGGCCAACCGCGTCTGGTACCTCAAGGGCGCCGCGTCCGGCCTGACTTCGGGCGCCTCGAAGACGTACGCGAGCCAGCCGTGGGGCGCCGCGATCGGTGACTTCGACAAGAACGGCTACGGCGACATCGCGGTCGGCCTGCCCGACAACAACGACGGCAAGGGCATCGTCAGCGTCTGGCGCGGCACGTCGTCGGGGCCGAGCGGCTCGATGACGTACAACCAGGCCTCCTCCGGCGTCTCCGGCAGCCCCGAGGCGGGCGACAACTTCGGCTACTCCGTCTCGGCCGGCGACACCAACGGCGACGGCTACGCGGACCTCGCGGTCGGCGTCCCGCAGGAGGACGTCGACGGCAAGGAGGACCAGGGCGGCGTCACCGTCTTCCGCGGCGGCTCCGGCGGCCTGACCGGCACCCGCTCCACCTGGATCCCGCAGACGGTCCTCGGCCCGGCCGACTCCTACGTCTCCTTCGGCTCCGCGGTCCGCCTGCGCGACCTCGACCGCGACGGCAAGGCGGACCTGGCGGTGGGCGCAGGCGGCGACGGCCTGCTGATGCGCGGCACCGGCACCACCCCGACCGCGACGGGCTCCGTCCACCTGCCGGAGTACGGCGGCGGCTTCCTCGACTGACCCCCCTTCCTCCCCCTTGTTGGAACACCTCTATGCGCCTTACTGGAGCACCTCTATGCGCCCCCTGAGAACCGTCCTCGCGGCCGCCACCGCCGCCGCCCTGACCGGCGGTCTGCTCACCCTCGCTTCCGCCACGACCGCCGCCGCGGCCCCCTCCGGTCTCGCCGGTGACTTCAACGGCGACGGCTACCGCGACGTGGCCATCGCCGCCCCCATCGCCAAGGTGAGCGGCAAGACCGGCGCGGGCTACGTCGCCGTCGTCTACGGCACCAAGAGCGGCCTCGACACGAGCAAGCGCCAGATCATCAGCCAGGCCACGGACGGCATCCCGGGCACCCCGGAGGCGTCCGACTACTTCGGCGACCGCCTCACCTCGGGCGACTTCGACGGCGACGGCTACACCGACCTCGTCGTCGGCGTGCACGGCGAGCGGATCGGCACCACCGACTCCTTCGGCGCGCTGACCGTGCTGTGGGGCGGCGCGACCGGCATCAAAACCGGCACCGACATCTCCTCCCCGCTGCCGCGGTACCGCAACGAGCTGGGCTGGGTCATCGCGGCCGGCGACTTCGACGGCGACGGCCACACCGACCTCGCCGCCGGCAACAATTCCACGCCGGCCCTGAACATCTTCAAGGGCCCCATCTCCCGCGCGGGCAAGGCGAGTTCGCTGGTCGGCGTCGACACCGTCGACCAGACCACGATCTACCCCGACGGCCTGATCGCGGGCGAGGTCAACGGCGACGGGAAGACGGACCTGCTGGTCATGGGCCAGGAGGAGACCAGCACCGGCGACTACCGCACCCGCAGCGTCCTCTACACCGGCAACGCCACCACCACCGTCAAGGCCGGCAAGAAGCTCGCGGGCGGCTACGCGGGCGTCATCGCCGACGTCGACAAGGACGGCTACGGCGACATCGTCACCGGCAACTTCATGGAGAAGTCGGCGACCGAGCCGAACGGCGGCCTGGGCGGCGCGGTGACGGTGACGTACGGCGCGGCCACCGGCCTGTCCACCCGCACCCCGGTGAAGTTCACGCAGGACTCGGCGGGCGTCCCGGACACGGCCGAGAAGAACGACTTCTTCGGCTGGAGCCTGTCGGCCGGCGACGTCAACGGCGACGGCTTCCCGGACGTCGCCGTCGGCGCCGCCCAGGAGACCATCGGCTCGGCGAGGCACGCGGGCACGGTCACGATCCTGCGCGGCTCGGCCAGTGGCCTGACCGGCACCGGCTCGAAGTCCTACTCCCAGAACACCACGAACGTCCCCGGCACGGCCGAGTCGGACGACCAGTTCGGCTACGCGGTCCAGCTCACGGACATCGACAACAACGGCCGCACCGAACTGGTCGCCTCCGCGTCCGGCGAGAACACGAGCGACGGCGCGGTCTGGTTCCTGAAGTCCACGACGTCCGGCATCACGGCCACGGGCTCGAAGTCCTTCACCGGCACGACGCTGGGCGGCCCGGCGGGCGACGCGTACTTCGGCGACGTGCTGGAAGGCTGACCGATGCGCGGCCGCGCAGTGGCCGCCCGCCCCGGGGAAAACCCCATGACCTTCAGGGATTCCCCGTAAGGGATGTCACAGCTCGGCAGCAAAGCCGGGCCCGAACGCTCGGGCCCGGCACGCCACTCTCCGGGACCAGGTACGTTCGAAGGCGTGGCTGGATTCAGGATCGGACGCGGCCGGGACAACGGCGCTCCTCACACGCGACCGCAACAACCTCCGTACGGGCAGCAGGCCCCGCAGGGACCGTCGTACGGCGGCTACCCCGCGCCGCCGCAGCCGTACCCCGGGCAGCAGCAGGGGTACGGCGGCGGTCACCAGGGCGGCGGCTACGACGAGCCGGAGTACTTCGGCGACGGCGGCTACGGCCAGCAGCACCCCGCCGGCCCCGACCCGTACGCGGCGAACCAGCCGGGCCACACCCAGGCGTTCCAGGTCGGTGAGGACCCGTACAACCAGGGCGGCACCTACCGCGCCGGCTCCACGCCCCCCGCGGGCCCGGTCGGCCCCCGCCTGCACTGGAAGGACCTGCTGAGGGGCATCGTCATGGCCCCCAACCAGACCTTCCTCCAGATGCGCGACTACACGATGTGGGGCCCCGCCCTCATCGTGACCTTCCTCTACGGCCTGCTGGCGGTCTTCGGCTTCGACGGCGCCCGCGAGGAGGCGATCAACGCCACCCTCTCGAACGCGGTCCCGATCGTCCTGACGACGGCCGTGGCCATGGTCCTGTCGTCGTTCATCCTCGGCGTGGTCACCCACACCCTGGCCCGCCAGCTCGGCGGCGACGGCGCCTGGCAGCCCACGGTCGGCCTCTCCATGCTGATCATGTCCCTCACGGACGCCCCCCGCCTGGTCTTCGCCATGTTCTTCGGCGGCGACGCGACCTTCGTCCAGGCCCTCGGCTGGGCGACCTGGGTGGCCGCGGGCGCCCTGCTGACCCTGATGGTCTCCAAGTCCCACGACCTGCCGTGGCCGAAGGCGCTGGGCGCGTCGACGATCCAGCTGATCGCACTGCTGTCGATCGTGAAGCTCGGCACGTTCTGATCCCGGTTCGAGGTCAGGTGATGGCCAGGCGGGCCATCACCGCCTCGAAGATCTCTGCGAAGGCCGCGCCGCGGCGGGCAAGTTCGTCCTGGCTACTGGACGTCCACGAAGTCACCGGCCGCGCTGACCGCCGGGGTGGTCGAGGTGCCCGCGAAGGAGTAACGGAAGTAGCCGTCGGTGGCGGCGGTGACGGTCGTCTTGAGGTTGCCCGTCGAGTCGGTCTTGATGGTCTTGACGGTCGTGTAGGTGCTGGAGCCCTTCTTACGGAACTGCAGCTTGACCGGCTGGCCGGCGTACCCGTGGTAGAGGTTGTCCTCCCAGTTGGCCCGGGAGAGCTTGCCGGTGACGGTGAGGGTCTTGCCCTTCTTCACCGGTTCCGGCGAGGCGTTGACCGTCAGCTTCGAGGCGCGCTGCACCTTGAAGGTGGTGGCCGCGTCACGGCGGATGTAGTCGAAGTCGTTGGCGGAGACGAGCGCGCCGAGGTTCCAGGTGCCCGCCGCGGCGTTGTTGGCGAAGCCGGTCTCCGCCTGCGGGTCGAAGGTCAGTGTGCCCGAGCAGGTCGACGTGGTGGCGCTGACTGCGACGCAGGTGATGTCGCCGTCGTCGTACCAGATCGTCGCGAAGTTCGGGCCGGGCCCGTCGCCGCTGATGTACGACGCCTTGGCGATGCCCGAGTTGTCGGTCGCGGTCACGGACACCTTGGCGGTCACCGCGTTGGTGGTGCCCACCACGACCGGCTTGCCGCCGTTGACGACGGCCTTGTCGATCGTGATGTTCCCGGCACCTACGTCGTCCGCCTGGGCGCTGGTGGCGCCGACCGCGGTGACGGCCAGCGCGAGGCTGGTGCCGAGCAGGGCAAGGCGCGTGGTTGCGCGCATGAACGTCCCCCCATGGAGTCTCTGACCGGTCGGAATCGATCCGACCGGAGCTGATCAGAACCAGATCTGATCAGAGGGGAGCGTACGGCGTTGGCCAAGGCCTAACCACGCTGTTATTTCAACGACTTCGCCACAGCACTGTCACGAGGCCTCAAGCCGCCAAGCCTGACGATCAAGCCAGTTGAGGCGGTCTCTGAGGCTTGGCAGACGTCGACAAGCTGCGGATGTGGCCCGCAGGGGCAGGGCGTAATGTGGGCATACATCCGGACCGCGCCCGCTGGGCGTGATGTCCCGCGTGCCCCCACCCATTGCTCCGTAGCTGGGGTGCGCCTGGACGAGCGGAGGATCTGCGATGGGTACAGTCACGACCGACGACGGCACCACGATTTTCTACAAGGACTGGGGTCCTCGGGACGGGGAGCCGATCGTCTTCCACCACGGGTGGCCGCTGAGCGCCGACGACTGGGACAATCAGATGTTGTTCTTCCTGGCGCAGGGCTACCGAGTCATCGCCCACGACCGCCGTGGCCACGGACGCTCCACCCAGACCGCGACCGGCCACGACATGGACACCTACGCCGCGGACGTGACCGCCCTGACCGACGCACTCGACCTGCGGGGCGCCGTACACATCGGCCACTCCACCGGCGGTGGCGAGGTCGCCCGCTACGTCGCCCGCGCCAAGCCCGGCCGTGCCTCAAAGGCGGTGCTGGTGGGCGCGGTGCCACCGTTGATGCTGAAGACGGAGGCCAACCCGGGCGGCTTGCCGATGGAGGTCTTCGACGGCTTCCGTGAGGGCGTTGCCGGCAACCGGGCTCAGTCGTTCATCGATATTCCCTCGGGGCCGTTCTACGGCTTCAACCGTCCCGGAGCGCAGGTGTCGCAGGGTTTGATCGACAACTGGTGGCGCCAGGGCATGATGGGCGCGGCCAACGCGCACTACGAGTGCGTTGCCGCGTTCTCCGAGACCGACTTCACCGAGGACTTGCGGCAGATCGAGGTGCCCGTCCTCGTCGCGCACGGAACCGACGACCAGGTCGTCCCGTACGACGACTCGGCACCCCTGACGGTCAAGCTGCTGAAGAACGGGACCCTCAAGTCCTACGAGGGTTATCCGCACGGGATGCTGTCGACGCACCCGGAGGTCCTCAACCCGGACATCCTCGCGTTCATCCGTTCCTGACCCGGCGGGCCGGCCTCGTGCTCCGGCCCGTTCCCCGGCATCCCCGGAGTTCGCATGGGGGAGCGCACCTGGTCAGGCCGACGTTCGACCGGACGTTTCTAAACGATCCCGGCCGAAGCCATGACTCTCGCAGGTCAGACGGCTTCCCTGTTCTCTTTCGGAGCCTCCCCCGACCTATGTACCGGAGGCAACACGCTCCACGGGAAGTTGATCCAGTCATCGGTCCGCTTCCACACGTACTCGCACTTCACCAGCGACTGCGACTTCTCGTAGATCACGGCGGAACGCACCTCGGCGACATGGTCGAGGCAGAAGTCGTGCACCAGCTTGAGCGTCTTGCCGGTGTCGGCGACGTCGTCGGTGATCAGGATCTTCTTGTCGGAGAAGTCGATGGCGTTGGGGACGGGGGCGAGCATGACGGGCATTTCCAGGGTCGTCCCGACGCCCGTGTAGAACTCGACGTTGACCAGGTGGATGTTCTTGCAGTCGAGGGCGTACGCGAGGCCCCCGGCGACGAAGACACCACCCCGGGCGATGCTGAGCACGATGTCCGGCTCGTACCCGTCGTCGGCGATGGTCTGCGCGAGTTCGCGGACGGCGGTGCCGAAGCGCTCGTAGGTGAGGTTCTCCCGTACGGCTGCGTCGCTCATGCTCACACCTGCGTCCGATGGAAGTTGAGGAAGGAACGGGAGGCGGTGGGCCCGCGCTGCCCCTGGTACCGGGAGCCGTAGCGCTCGCTGCCGTACGGGAACTCGGCCGGCGAGGACAGCCGGAACATGCACAGCTGGCCGATCTTCATGCCGGGCCACAGCTTGATGGGGAGGGTGGCGAGGTTGGACAGCTCGAGGGTGACGTGCCCGCTGAAGCCGGGGTCGATGAACCCGGCGGTGGAGTGGGTGACGAGCCCGAGCCGCCCGAGGGAGGACTTCCCCTCAAGGCGCGACGCGAGATCGTCGGGAAGCGTGATGACCTCGTACGTCGAGGCGAGCACGAACTCCCCGGGGTGCAGAATGAACGGCTCGTCGCCCTCCGGCTCCACGAGCCGCGTCAGATCGGCCTGCTCGATGGAGGGGTCGATGTGCGGGTACCGGTGGTTCTCGAACACCCGGAAGTAGCGATCGAGGCGCACGTCGATGCTGGACGGCTGCACCATGGATTCGTCGTAGGGATCGATCCGTACCCGCCCGGCGTCGATCTCGGCCCGGATGTCCTTGTCTGAGAGAAGCACGTCCCGAGGATACGCAAGGCGCGCGGACCGATTCGAATCGGACACCGCGCGCCTGTGTCACTGCCGGGTGATCGCTGCCGTGGCTAGTGCTTCTCCAAGGTCACCGGTACGACGCTACGAAGGCGCGCACACCGTGGACATCGGACCAGCCGACCGGGGCCGAGCCGCTCGGCCTGCTGCATCGGGAACGAAGCGGTGCTGAACACGTGCCCATCGGCACAGCGGACGACGGTGCGTTCCATCAAGTCCCAGAGTCCCTTCCCCAAGAGCCCCGTCCGGCTGTTGCTCGCCGGACGACAAATGCCACATTACGGGATGGAAGGAACGACTCTCCAGGCGGCACTCCGGCCACTCCCGGACCCTCTCCCACCCCTCCACCGTACGCCCCAACTCCGGCCCCCCGCAGCCCTGTCACACCCCGTTAACGCACTCAGACCCCACGGCTTCAACGCCGGGGGTCTGACATGAGGTAGAGTGACGAGGCATTACGACACCGGTCGAACCGGCGTCTTACGCGGGTGTAGTTTAATGGTAGAACATCAGCTTCCCAAGCTGAGAGCGCGAGTTCGATTCTCGTCACCCGCTCCATGTGAAACCCCCAGGCCATGGGCCCGGGGGTTCTTTGTTGTCTAGACCGGTGAGCGGGGCGCGCACCACAACCGCACCATTAGCTCTCCGCGGCCTCCTCGCTGTGGTGCGCGGGATATTCCTTGTGGTGCTTCGCACGCTCGGCGCGGACCAGGTCATCGAGGCCTGCGGCCACCTCTCGCTGCCGCGCCTCGTCGGAGTGCTGATAGATCAGCGCGGCTTTCTCGGAGGACTGTCCGGCGCGAACCATCGTGTCCTTGAGGGTGGCGCCCGAGCGGGTCGAGAGGGTGTGCCCGGTGTGACGAAGGTCGTAGAAGCGGAAGCCGTCCGGGAGACCGGCAGCGGCACGGGCGCGTCGCCACTTCCGGCCGAAGGAGGTGCGTCGGAAGGGGGCTCCCTTCTCCCCGACGAAGCGCCAAGCCCTCTTACGCTCCGAACCCTGCACGGTCACGATCACCCAGGACCACACCCGCATCACATGGACGATCCGACCAGCGATCTTCCTACCACTCGCCCACCGCCAGGGCGCCGAACTCCCAGCCTGCGCACACGACTTCAAGCCCCACACGCCCGACTGAGTTACAACTTTCTCTACTGGTTCAAGGCGGCTCGCTCCGCTCACCGCGCGCGGCCCGGCCCCCGGCCGGGCCTGCGCTCCTGTCTCCGCCCCGCTCCAGCCCAGCCGACGCCCGTGCCGCGCTCTGCAGCGATCAGCCGCTTGAAGTCAGAGAAGGGTGCGTCGGGCTGGGGCGGTCGGCTCCACGGCTTTAGGCAACCACTTTGGCGCGAGCCTCGAAGATCATGGCCCCAACGTCGTGCTTTACCGGGCAGGTCCACAGACTGCCCGACGCGCCGGAAGCTTACGGGGCCATGATCACTCGCGCCAAAGCAGCTCCAGCCCAAAGCCGCTCCACCGACCTCATCACTCAGGCGGATAGCACCGCGTAGCGGCCTCTGCCAACGATTCCGATATCTCTCTGCGTCGCGGATTCTCAGGTCGGGGAACTTCGCATTGAATCAAAGCGTGCGCAACCCCGATGGGCGGATCATCGAAATCCGGAGAATCCAGCACCTTCGCTTTACATAACCGCACCACCTGAACGGGAAGGCCGTATACCACTTGACCTTCCTTCTTGATCATGGAATGCGGGCCGAGTCCATGCTCTTCAAGCAAGGAGTGTCGATGCACAGAGATGCCGTCCCGGTCCCAGCGGAACGCCGTATGAGTAGGACTTTTCTTCCCTGTGAGGAGATCAGGAGCTAGAAAATCCGGCTTATCCGGAATCCTCCTATATATGATCTCTTCATCTGGAATTTCACTTTCGCTCGAGACCAAAGAGCCCCCCCTCTCACGCCCTATCGGCCTTCAGGTAAACAGTCTTTTCCAGGCCGGGTTTGCTACCCAGACGCGAAGCGAAAGGGACGAGAGGCATCGCCGAACGACCTCGACGCCGACCCCCTCTTCGCCAAGAACGCCGCTCACCTGAGTCACGCCAGAAGGGTCCGCATATCGAACGAAGGGGACCTCATCGGGGATGAACTCAAGCTCCAACCTCTCGCGGCCAGCTCGCCACTCGAAGATGATTGAGTCATCCTCACCCGGGGTGATAAATGGGAAGACGGTGCGATGATCAGAAATCCTATCGAGCGTCCGATAGGCCACGTGGGTGACGGACTGCAGCGCTGGCCCCCCGCCGGCGTCGTCCCAGTTAGACGGTAGCGTCCTGAGCTCGTGCAGTTTCCCACTCACGTACGACTGAAGCTCAAGCTTCGTTCGCCGCTCCAAGCCGCGGGAAGCTTCACGCCTTACCTCGTTGCGCCGAATCAGCCACACGCCAGCATCCCGAATTTCGCGAGCATGGGCGGACGGGAACGCCTTTAACCCTCGCGGCCGATGTGCTATCACCTAATCTCCCCCCATTGACTTCTCATTCCTTCGCTGGTGACTTCCCGGAAGGCGCCAGCCACCACGTCATGCGCCTTATCCATGCGATCCGCGAAGTCATCTTCCGCTTCAACTTGCGATTCAGCATCGATGATCAGAGAAGACCCTTCGGCGAATTCACCATCGGTAGGCTCTGTTACCGCGGAGTCAACGCCGATCAGTACAGCGACTCGCGGATCCAGTTCCGACTCATCGTAATGCACCCTAAAACCGCAGTAATCCGGAACACGGAAGGGGAATGCGGATTCAGATTGCCATCCGGTAAGCACACCCGCCATAGCTTGATGGGCAGAAATGCCGGGGAGCCTGTTCGTGTAGGTGACATCGGCCCGCTTTACCTCGGGAAGTACGCCCGAGACGGATTGCGCAAGCTTCGAGAATTGATCGAATTTCGCAAGCAGTTCTGCTTTAAGGTTTAGATATCCTGGATAGGGATTCTCACCATCACACAGATACCACCTTAAAACAAACCGATCCTGCTGAAACCTGACTTCCCTGTCACCGGCCTCGGTGGTGAGCGAACAAAGCGCCATGGGCCAAGACAAGCCGGACTTAACAAACTCTACGGCGTCTTGTTCTGATGCTTGCCAGGCGGGCAAAGGTGTGGACTCCCGAAGAATCGGGTAGTCCTCCCGCCAATCCACACGCAACTGGGCCAGGTCCAACGTCTGCAATTTTGGCAACGTATCGAACAGCAGTGAGAGCATCACGCTGTGCACAGGCGGACGTTCGAATCGCAGTTGCTCTGCCATGAGATCTCCCCCCTCCGGCTAGCTTACCCATGTGGTGCAGATCACCAACACAGGATGGACCAAACGAGGGGCCTAGGCATACAAGACGGCCGAAAACTAATCTCTGAATCTCGACTCATACCCGGAAGGACGAATTCCGTCACCTACAGGAGTGACCAGCGTGACAGGGTGTTACCCCTTGCTGCGGCAGCCCGAGCTAGCCCTACCCTGCCGCCTCCGCGATGGGATGCTCAAGCCGCCGCAGCGTGCTAGATCGGATGGAGCTCTCTCGACCTGCTGCGGCTGTCGCTCATCAGTCGCAGGTCGGCGCGGCATCCATTCTGGGACGACCCACGCCTCGCGAATTGAGGACCCGGTCGCAGGCACATGAGCCAGCCCCGACGTGCTCCTGTGCGCCCCGGCCGCGCCACTCCGCTACCCCAAGCCTCACTGAACCATGGCCTTGTATGAAGGGATTCGGGAAGTACTGGGGTTGGATCGTCTTCGCGGTACTGATTGCCGGCTGGTTGACCTTCGACTTGGGACCAGTCGTGCTCCTGGTCCTGTCCGCGATCAGCGCCTTCTACTTCTTCTTCAACGTACCCGTGTGGTGCGGAGCGGAGGGGCGCGGTGGCTCGTGCCGCAACAACAGCCATGGAGCTCTCATGGGCTGTCACCTACGCCAGCACAAGTGGCAGAAGCTCAAGATGCTCTTCTGGAGTGCCCGGTGGGCGCGGCTGCGACAAGAGCTGTTCCAGAACGCAACCACCACCCTTGCCAGCCTGGGTGGCATCCTCGCAGTGACTTCAGGAGTTGCTGCGACCCTGCAACCGCTGTTCGGTGGGGGTTGGTAGCAGGACTCTCCAACATCCGCGGCTGACATCAACGGCAGCGACCAGTAGCACAGTCAGCAGTGGACCCCCGCAGGACCGGCCCCGTTGGCCGGAGTTTTCCTTAAACGCCCTGGATTGCACTCCTAAAGCGGTGTTCACCCTCTCTGCTCTGCCCAGAGCGAGGGAGTGAAGCCATCAGACAGGTCGAGTTGGAAGGAGGAGCCTCGGAGCTGTCGACGTCCAGCCCTCGCGCAAGCGCGTTTGATGGCTTGGGCAACGTCGGGTGGCAGGACTGGCTTGGCCTCGCGTTCGATCCAGTTGCTCGTGAGCGGCTGGTTGGTGATGACCACGAGTGTTGTCCTGAAGTGCCCTCATGCTCGGCCGCGAACGTGCACGGCGTGCAGAACAGTCCCTGGAAGTAGGTTGATCGGCGTCGTAGTCGCCAGCGGTGCGCCGTGCCGTCGAGGACGATGCGCCGCGCGCTCGTACGCCCCAATGCCATAGCTACTCCTCGACGTGGAGGATGCTAGCCACTTCGGCTCCGCCGTCCGTAGGAATTTAGGCATGCCAGACCCGTGCCAGATAGTGCGGGGAACCACGGGGAACACCGGGCATCAACTCGGCAAGCAGTCCAACTCCGACGGAGCTCACGTCCAGGTCAGGCGAGCAACCCTCCGCAGATCACCTCAGCTTCCCAAGCTCAGGGCTTCGACCATCGGATAGCAGTGGCCACCTGACGCGTGGTTCTGTAGCTTGCCCCCATGACCGACAACCGAAGGGGCAATGCCGCGTAGGCGCCCGTCAGCCCTGCGGGGCGACCTCCCTATCCGGCCCTGGAGGCGGCGACGGTACCCGTTCATTGATCGCCTTTCAGGATCTTGCACAGCCGACCTGCGTCGGCTAGAGCGGACCCGCTTCTGGCCCGAAGCCACAGAAGAAGCGTTCTGGCACTGGCAGGCCTATGCCCATGGCCCCCTCAGTCAGCTTGTAGACCCACTCACAGGTCCCGATTGCGGCATCCCTGAGTGCGGGTGTTACGGCGCCGGCTTCCGCGAGCACCTCGAAGCCGTGCTTCACGCATTGCCTAGGAAGAGCGCGCGTGAGTTGCGCGCTCTGGTGTGGGCCCTCGACGGGAAGATTCTGGCAAGGGCCAAGGTCATCCCGGCTGACAGCCTGGACGTGCCATGGTGGCGAGGTCAGCTCTAGGACCACAGACGGCCGTCTCAGTTTCCGTCTCGTTCAACCCTGTTCACGGCTGTTCAGGCGAGACCCTCAGTCGTCCCCGCGTCGACAGCCGGCCGCCCATGAACGCAGGTGAACGCCCTCGAACCAAGCCCAACACCCCACCACCACAGTTGGAAAGCGTGTTGGCATCGGAGTTGGGCTACGGCCCGCGGAGGACGACGATGCGTGATCAGCTTGGGATGTGGAGACCATCATCGCCAGCGGCATAGCCGTCCTGGGAACGCTGCTTGGTTCGGGGATCACCCTGGCGTTCCAGCAACGCACCGCCGACAGGAGCCACCAGTTCACCCGCCAGGAGAAGCTGCGACAGGAACGACTCGATGCCTTCTCCGCCTACGCCGGCGCATTGGTCAACTACCGCCGCTGCCTGGTTCACCTCTGGTTCTGCGAGCACGAACAGCCACCACCGGAGAACCCCGACACGGTGCGGATCCGCGCCTACGACTTGCGCTCCAACGCCCAAGAGGCCCTGTTCCGGGCGCAGATGCTCACCGACGACGAGACCCTGAGCCAGGCTGCGGAGGACGTGCTCGCAGACGTGACGACGCTGTCCAAGACAGACAGCAGAACAGCACTCGACGATGCCAGGGTGCGGACCCGTGACGACATCAGCCGACTGGTCAGAGCAGCCAAGCAACACCTTTGAGGTACGGGCAGACGCTCCGGTTCGTAGAGCCCCAGGCCGAGAGCGACCGCACCACAAGCGCACCAGATCGAGCGGGGAACAGCGGGGAACCACGGTGAAGGCGGCCTGGCTCGCCGGGAGCGCTCAGCAGGCGTTCGCCCAGGTCAGCACCCAAACCACCCTCAAATGATCGCAGCTTCCCAAGCTGAGAGCGCGAGTTCGATTCTCGTCACCCGCTCCATGACTAGGGCCCAGGTCAGAGACCTGGGCCCTGGACTGTTGTCTAGTCCAAGTCGAGTGCCACGTGCCCTTCGCGTGCCAAGTCGGCAGGTAGTGACTGCACCCAGAACAGCGGCTGCCGAAAGCAGGGATCCCGCCTCGTCGTAGGCCGACGCCCGCCCGTGGTCACAGCAGTCCGGGTCGCTGCCACTCGGCACCGAGGACGTGGTGGTCGAGGAAGTTCAGGAACGCCTCGTACCAGACCTGGATGTGGCCCGGGGAGAGGATCCAGTGGTTCTCGTCCGGGAAGTACAGGTACTTCGCAGGCACCTCGAACCGCTGCAGATCCTGGAAGAGTGCGGCGCCCTGGCCGACCGGCACGCGGTAGTCCTTCGCGCCGTGGATGACCAGCATCGGCGTACGGATCTTGGCGGCGTGCAGGTACGGGGAGTGCGCCTCGTAGCGCTCGGGCCGGGTCAACGGGTCACCGAAGATGCACTGGAAGTACCAGGGCGCGTCGGTGTCGCCCTGGAAGGACCGCAGGTCCCACAGGCCCGCGTGGCTCACGATCGCCTTGAACCGATCGGTGCTCGTGGCAACCCGGTTGGCCATGTAGCCGCCGTAGGAGCCGCCCCCGAGCGCGGTCCGCGCGGCATCGATGTCGTCACGGGCCTCGGTTGCGTCGGTCAGCGCCATCACGTCCGTGTACGGGACCCCGCCCCACTGCCCCCAGCCGCGCCGGTGGCCCTGCTGACCGTAGCCGGTCGACAGGGCCGGGTCGGGCAGCAGCACCGCGTAGCCGCGGGCCGCGAACGGCCACGGGTTCCACCGCCAGGTCCAGCCGTTCCAGCTGCCCTGCGGCCCGCCGTGCACGGCGACGAGCAGCGGCGCGGGGTTCTCGGCCGACGCGCCCTCGGGCAGCACGAGCCAGCCGCGCAGCCGGTACCCGTCCGCCGCGTCGGCGTGCACCTCGGTGAGAGTGCCCGGCAGCACGTCGAACGCACCGGGGGCGGGCAGCTCGACCGGCGTCTGGTCGGCGACGCCGGCCTCGAACCTGACCGGCCGCGGCGGCGAGTCGATCGCGTTGCGCAGCGCGTACAGCGTCCGCCCGTCGGGGGCAACGCAGAGCGAGCCGTACGCGCCCGAGGCGGTGAGCCGGGTCACGGTCCCGTCCGCGTCCCGCCGGAAGACGGGCGCGTGCCCCTCCACATCGGCCACGAAGAAGAGGGCGTCGTCGACCGGCGAACAGACGGCGGCGACAGGCCAGTTGTCGAACCCGGGCAGCAGATCGACGGCCTCGCCGCCGTCCGCGCCGACCCGGACGAGCGTCATGTCCATCGGCTCGTCGTACGTCGGCCACGTCATCCGCGAGCACACGACCGCCGAGCCGTCGTGCGTGAACACCGGCCCCTCGTAGAGGTGCTCCACATCGCCCAGGACGAAGACCTCCTCGCCGGTGGCCGCGTCTGCCACCACCACGGCGGTGCGGTTCTCGGCGGGCACCCGGCCGGGTACGAACCGGGTGTAGGCCACTCGCGTCCCGTCGGGCGACAGCGCCACGTCCCCGGGGTTCTCCAGTCCGACGCCCTGCCCGCCGGCGTCGACCACAGCGCCCTCGGCCCCCGCGCGCACGAAGGTGTGCTGTTCCTCGGGGCCGAGATCGCGGTCCCAGGCCCGGGTCGGCCCGGCCTCGTACAGGATCGCGGTGACCTTGGCGTCCTTGCGTGCCGTGCGCAGCTTGCCGTGCGCGTCGGCGTCGGCGGCCCCGGGCAGCAGCCCGGCGGTGTGGGCCAGCGCGCCGGAGTCCCGGGCGACGGTGAACGCGGTGATCCCGCCCGGGTGCCGGGCCACGACGGCGGCCTCACCACGCTCGGGCAGGGCCCACAGCGCGGCACCCTCGTGCTTGTCCTCCGCACTGTCGTCCTCGCGTGCCGACAGGAAGTACAGCACCCCGTCCGGGCCGAACGCAGGCCCGGACTCGCCCTTCCCCGACCGGGTCAGGCGCAGCGGCTCGCGCTCCCCGGCCGGATCGAGCTCCCACAGCCCGGACACGAACCTGGTCCGGTCCTCCGACAGCGTCTGCACGGCGGCGACGAGACGGCCACCGTCGGCGGACAGCGCAAGGGAGTTGACGCGAGGCTGGGCGAGGAACGCGGCTAGGTCGTGGAAGGCGGTCGTGGCACCGGGGATCGCAGACATGCGGACGATTCTTGCTCGCTGAGGAGGCGCTGAACAGCGGATTACGGGCGCCACCCGCCAGGGATGCCTGCCGCCCTTCCGGCGAAACCCAGAGATCCCGCCCGATCGAAGTGATCGGACGGGATCCTGTCAACCGCCTACGAGCTGACCCGTGAACGGCGCTGGAACGGTGGCCGATCTTGATCGACTGTCCGTCTGAGACATCGCCCAAGCAAAGCACCAAGCCACCGCTCAACTCGCCTTCGCCGGAACGCCACTCGCCGCCCCACTGATGGCGCCCGCACCGGCCTCGCTTCACCCGCGTGCCCCATCCGTGCCCTTCAGAGCGGACAACAACGGTCACCAAGTGTGCGTTCCCGGCCCCGCCGCGGAAACCTGGTTCCGCGTCAGCGCAGGTCAGCACACTGTTCGGCGCGCAAGCGCCATCGCTTCCCAAGCTGAGAGCGCGAGTTCGATTCTCGTCACCCGCTCCATGATGAACCCCCAGGCCAGTGGCCCGGGGGTTCTTTGTTGTCCAGGCCGATGGGCCGGGGCGTCCGTGCAAGCACCCCGTCACCCTCGCCATGGCCGGCGTCTCCCGCTGGGCCAGAGGAACGGCAAGCACTGGCTTGGCCGAACTGCTCCTCGACGCTGAGGAGTTGATGACGAGTTGTGGCACGTCCGGCAGCGGGCGGTGGCCAGGCGAACACGACACCGTCTCGTCGGCCGCCCCCTTGAAGGGGAGCGGCCGTCCGATCTCGTCGACAAGGCTCCGCCGCCTCGCGGCAGCGGTGGAGCGGCTGTGTGCCAAGGGCCGAGTCCGGGGTCAGCAGCCGCGCACGTCCTTCGTCAGCACCCCTTGCTCCGTCGCGAGCGTGTGGTCGTAGCACGCGCCGGGAGCCCGGAGCCGGTAGCGCTCGCTGGTCGTGGCCACCGCGTGCCGGTCCTCGCGGGCGACGCCGAGGGTGAAGGTGGCGTCTCCCTGGTAGGTGTCGTCGATGCGGGTGGCGCCGAGGTGCGCCCGGTCGGCGACGGACATGATCACGCGCAGGCGGTTGGCGCTGTCGATGGTGGCGCGGCCGTCGAGCGTGTAGGTGCGGTCGGTGCGGGAGACGTGCCCGTTGGTGGTCACGGTCTGGTCGTCGGTCCACGTGCCGGTCTGGTCGTCGGTGTTCTCGTCCGGCGTCCACTGGTGGTCGATCGCGCTCGTGACGGCTCGCTCGACCGTCGTCGTGACCCGGCCGTGGGAGGTGTCCAGGTAGCCGGTGACCTTCAACCGGTCCTTGCCGGCGGTCACCAGGTGGCGCAGCGAACCGTCGGTGTAGGTGTTGCTCACCGCTGGATCCGCCTTCTTGTACGACGTCACGGCCCCCGTCACCACCGACTTGTGTGCGTCCTGCCACACCAGGATGTTCGTCGGCGCGCTCCACCCCGTCTGGCCGCTCGGCACCCCGACCACCGACACGTCGACCTTGTGCGCTCTGCCGTCGTTGAGCAGGCCGGCGAACGGAGTCAGGTCGAACTCCAGCGGCCGTACGTCGAAGGCGTGTGGAGCGGGGATCACCGACCACAGATAGGGCGACCAGCCGCCGGTCCACACGTTCGGATACGGCGAGGCGATTCCGGCGACCTTCCCGTCGATGCTCACCCGCACCTCGCGGTACGGACCGTCGTCCCCGCCCTCGCAGGAGTACGACGCGGACGGCGTGACCACCGAGTACCAGAACTCCTCACAGCCGCCGCCCGAGCCGGTGGCGTACACCTCGGCGAGAATCCGCGTGGAGTTGCGTGGAGTGGTCAGCGAGGCGCCGGTCGTCACGCTGTCGCCGTCGCTGAGGGGGATGACCCGGTCGGGGGCGGAGGGTGTACGGCCGGGCTCGGGGGCGTAGAAGGTGAGGGTCACCTTGACGTCGAGCACGCCGGTGTAGGTGTCGTTGACAACGTTGCCTATGAGCATGTCGACCGACTGTGCGCTGCTCAGCGTCTTCTCGTACTCGGTCACGTCCTTCTCGACGGACCAGTTGATCCCGTCCTGCGAGGGCTCGGGCGTCGATGTACGGAAGACCTGTACGCCTCCGATGTCCAGATAGCCGAGCCGGTCGTATTGCCGTCCCTTCACGCTCCCGTCCATCCGCAGCACGACCTTGGACCAGCGGCCGGCGGTGCCGCAGCCGGTGGGCGGCGCGTAAGTGCCGGTGTAGGGGGTGAAGTCCTTGAACTGCGCCTGGGCGATCGTGACCGAACACGACTTGGTGTGCGGCGTCGAGATGGCCGGGGCGGCGGTCACCGGGTCGTGGTAGTCGGTCCCGAACTCCGCCGGCACCGTGTCCGCGGCGGCTGTTCCCAGGGACAGGCCGAGTGCGGCAAGCGCGCCGGTCAGCACGGTGGCCGTCCGTCTCGGGCGGATCAGGGATCTCATGGGTTTCCTGTGTCGCATACGGCGCAGTGAACAGGCGTGTGTCAGCCCCGGCCAAGAGGGGATGGAAAGGTGTTGACCAATTCCTGTCCGTTCACCGACCGAGCAGCCACACGCCCGTAACTCAGTCACCGGGGAAGCCCGGCTCCCGAGGGTCACCTCGTGCGTCCCCTCCCGACGGAGTTCGCGGAGTCGGCGACGCCGGAGTCATCCCCGCCTACGGCAACCAGCGCACCGCCTGGGACGCCGGCTTCCTCCACGACTACGAGAACCCGGAAACCGCTGGTGCCGAGCCGCGCGTCAGCGCGGATGCCGGCGCGTGCCCGCTGTCCGAGGAGGGGCGTGTGGCTGGCGCGGTCATGGAAGGCCCGCGAAGCGGCACTCGACTCGAAAAAAGATCGCGGATCAAGGCAACCCCATGAGGAGTCTGTGACCACAAGAGAGCGGATCCGGCCGGTCCCGGCGGCCGTGATCCGGCTTTCCTCAGGTGACAGCACACAAGGAGAACACCCCCTTATGGACAACCCCACGAACGGCGGGCGCCGCGGGCGCCGCGGGCGCCACCGCCGTCGCTGGACCGCCACCGCCCTGCTGGTCGGCGCGCCCGCCGTCGTCGTGCCGTATCTGCTGTTCGTGCAGGAGGACTCGCAGGCCGCGACGGTCGACGCCGGCGCCTACTACCGGCTGGTCTCCGTGCGCAGCGGGAAGGTGCTGGACGTCAGTTCCTTCTCCACCGCCGACGGCACCCGTGTCCAGCAATACACCGACCAGAGCACCGCCAACCAGCAGTGGAAGCTGAAGGCCACCGGCGACGGCTACTACGAGCTGGTGAACCGCAACAGCGGCAAGGTGCTTGGCATAGCGGGCAATTCGACCGCCAAGGCGGCCGCCGCCGAGCAGCAGACCGACAGTTCGGCCACCTCGCAGGAGTGGCGGATCGACCAGGTGAGCGGTTCCGACGCCGTCACCCTCACCTCTCGCAGGAGCGGCCAGGTCCTGGACGTCTCCGGAGGCTCCACGGCCCAGGGCGCGGCCGTCATCCAGTATCCCGGCCACGGCAGCACCAACCAGCAGTGGAAGCTGGTGAAGATGGCCGAGGCCCCGGCGACCGGCAGCGGGACCGGGACCGGGACCGGGACCGGTGGGGAGCAGACCACGGCCGCTTCCGGACCGTACCGGTGGAAGAACGCCCAGGTCGTGGGCGGCGGTTACGTCACCGGGCTGGTGTTCAACCAGAAGGAGAAGGGGCTGCTGTACGCCCGTACCGACATGGGTGGCGCCTACCGCTGGGACGCCGCGGCCGAGCAGTGGATCCCGCTGACCGACTGGGTCAGTGAGAAGGACTGGAACCTGCTGGGCATCGACTCGGTGGCCACCGACCCCGTCGACCCCAACCGGCTCTACCTCTCCGCGGGCACCTACACCAACGACTGGGCGGGCAACGGCGCGATCCTGCGCTCCACCGACCAGGGCCGCACCTTCAAGCGCACCGACCTGCCCTTCAAGCTGGGTGCCAACGAGGACGGCCGCGGGGCGGGCGAGCGGCTGGTGATCGACCCCGCGAACAACGCCGACCTTCTCCTCGGCACCCGCAAGAACGGCCTGTGGCGCAGCACCGACCACGGCGTGACATGGAGCCAGGTCTCCTCGTTCCCCGTCAAGGACGGGGCGGGCAGCGGCGGCGGCATCGCCTTCGTGACGTACGGCCCGGCCGGCAGCAAGACGGTCTACGTCGGTGTCGGCGACAAGTCCACCTCCCTGTACCGCTCCACCGACGGCGGCGCCAGCTGGCAGGCCGTCTCCGGGCAGCCCACCGGCCAGCTGCCGCAGCACGGCGTGGTCTCCGGTGACGGTTCGCTGTACCTGACGTACACCGACAAGCTGGGGCCCAACGGTGTGACGGCCGGTTCGGTGTGGAAGTACACGCCGGGCAGCGGGGCGTGGAAGAACATCTCCCCGTCCCAGGGCGGTTACGGGTTCTCCGGTCTGGCCGTTGACCCGCGCAAGCCGTCGACGGTGATGGTCACCACCCTCGACCGCTGGTATCCCGAGGACGAGATCTACCGGAGCACCGACGGCGGCAACACCTGGAAGGCCCTGGCCGACAAGTCGCAGCGCAGCGCCGCCGCCGCCCCGTACGTCGGCACCCACACCGGGCACTGGATGACCGCCCTGGCCATCGACCCGTTCGACTCCGGGCATGTGCTGTACGGCACCGGCAACGGCATCCTGCGCAGCACCGACGCCAACGCCTCCGACAGCGGCGGCACCAGCCACTGGAGCACGGGCGCCCGAGGACTGGAGGAGACCGCGTTGATGGACGCGATCGCCCCGCCCGGCGGCGCCACCGTCATCACCTCCATGGGCGACCAGGGCGGCTTCCGGCACGACGACCTGACCAAGGTGCCCTCCGGACGGCTGAGCAACCCGATGATGGCCAACAGCACCGACATCGACTTCGCCCAGGCCAAGCCCTCGATGATGGTCCGCGTCGGCCGTGGCGGCGCGCAGGACGGCGCCTACTCCACCGACGGCGGCAGCACCTGGACCGGCTTCAAGGCGGAGCCGGTGGCCAGTGCCCAGGACGGCCGTATCGCGCTCGCGGCGGACGGTTCCACCATCGTGTGGACCGAGGCAGGGCAGGCCCCGTACCGCTCGACCGACAAGGGGGCGAGCTGGTCGCGGGTCGGCGGTCTGGGCAACGACGCCGTGGTGGTCGCCGACCGCTCCTCGGCCAACACCTTCTACTCCCTGTCCGGCGGCACGCTCTACGCCAGCACCGACGGCGGGGCGACCTTCACCGCCCGGGCCGGCAGCCTGCCCTCCGGCCGGCTCACCGCCGTCCCCGGTGTCGCCGGGGACCTGTGGATCTCCGGCGGTGACAAGGGCCTGCTGCACTCCACCGACGGCGGCCGCAGCTTCACCACGCTCAACTCGGTGAAGTCCGCCTCCGCCCTCGGCTTCGGCAAGGCCAAGCCGGGCACCAGTTACCAGGCCCTGTACATGATCGGCACCGTCAAGGACGTCACCGGCGTCTTCCGCTCCACCGACAAGGGCGCCACCTGGCTCCGCGTCAACGACGACGCCCACCAGTGGGGCAACATCAGCGGCAGCGGCGTCATCACCGGCGACCCCGACACCTACGGCCGGGTGTACGTCGGCACCAACGGACGCGGTCTCCAGTACGGCGACCCGTCCTGACGCACCACCCCGGCGGGGCCGCGGGCACAACCGCCTGCGGCCCCGCCGTCACCGAGGGCCTCCCTTGCCGATGTGGGTGGTCGGGCAATTGGTCGGGCTATTCGGAGAACGAGAAGTACAGGGTGCGGGCGTAGTCGCCCGTCGCCGTGGTGGGGGCGCCGCTGGGGCCGAGGGCGGCCGGCGGGTCGAACTTGGTGCCGATCGCCGGGATGGCGTCGAGGAAGGAGAGATCGCCCTTCGGGAAGGGCGGCGCGGTGTGCAACCTGCAACTCCTCTACCAGGGCCGGAACCCCGCATCGGACGGCACCGACTACCTGTTGCTGCCGTACCGGCCGGCCCTGCTCACCCTGCAACGCTGACCGACCCACCGCCTTGCGGAACCCCGGCCACGCGTCGGCCGGGGTTCCTCCCAGGGCCTCAGTGCTCGGGCGGGTGTCAGGTCTGGTCGGATGCGTCGCCGTAGACGTTGGCGGGGCTGATCACCTGGGTGATGGCCCGGCCGAGCAGGGTGCTGGGATTCTCGCCGTTCGAGGGGATGTCGGTGTTGAGCAGGATCACCATCGTCGCCTTCTGGGCGGGCAGGTAGACCGTCAGGCTCTGGTAGCCGGGCAGGGAGCCCGCGTGGCCGATCCACCCGTGGTTGATGTCGATGCCCAGCCCGTAGGCGTCACCCGGCGCGCCGGTCGGCTGCGCGTCGAGGCGTTCCGCCTGGGTCTGCGGGGTCAGCAGTCCGCCTGTCGCGACGTTCTTCGCCCAGGAACGCATGTCGTCGAGGTTCGAGATCATCGCGCCGGCTGCCCAGCCCCAGCTGGGGTTGAAGTCCGTGGCGTCCGCCACCGTGCCGTCCGGCGTCTGATCGGTGTAGCCGTGGGCGTGCGGCTGCGGGAACTCCGCCGCCTTGGGCAGGAAGGTGTGGTCCAAGCCGCTCGGCCGCGTGATCAGGTCCCGGATCACGTTCCTCAGGGGGCGGTGGGTGACCTTCTCGATGACCAGGCCGAGCAGCACGGTGTTGGTGTTGGAGTAGTCGAACTGCGTGCCGGGAGGGAACTCGTTGGGGTGCTCGAAGGCGATGCGGAGCAGCTCACTCGGCGTCCACTGGCGATGCGGCTGGGTCGCCAGCAGATGCTGGAAGCCCTCGTCCTTGGTGTAGGCGAACAGGCCGCTGCGCATGTTCGCGAGCTGACGCAGCGTGATGTTCTCTCCGTCGGGCACTCCGTCGACGTACGCCGAGATCGGTTCGTCCAGGCCGACCTTGCCGCGGTCGACGAGTTGGAGCAGCGCGGTGACGGTGAAGGTCTTGGTCTCGCTGCCGATCCGCATGTTCAGGTCAGTGCGCATCGGGGCGCAGTCTTTCGTGTCCGCGACGCCGAAAGCCCGCACGTAGCGCGGCTGTCCGGGCTTCCAGACGCCCACGATCACTCCAGGGACACCGGCGTCGGTGGCCGTCTGCTGGATCACCCGGTCCAGTTTCGCCGCGGTCGCTTCCCAGGGCTGTGACGCGGCGGCCGATTCCCTGGGAACCGGTACGGCCGCTGCGGGAGGGGCAACCGGGGTCAGGGCGGCCGCCGCGCAGGCAGAGATGACCATCGCGATGCTGAGCAGGGCAGTTCGGCCCTTCCGGATGCACATGCGTTCCAGGTAAGTTCCTCCAGGCCTTCGCCCGCAGCGCCACGCCGCCCCCCGGCGCGCATTCATCCGAACGCCTCGGGCCGCTCCGCAGAGAACGCAACCGAGAAGGTCAACCGGGCCTGGTCCGTGCGAACTGCCCACCAAGCGTTCCGGGCCTTTGTGCTGTCCACCATCCCGTGAGGCGAGGGCTCGGTGGTCGATGCGGCTGGTCAGGTGCAGTTCGGCGCTGAGTCCGGCCACCTCCGACCGGAGCGACGCGCCGCCGGATTACATGGGCCTGCGTCTCGGCGCGGGGCGTGCCGGTGTCCTTCACGGCCCCGGATCCGACGAACGAAAGAGCGCAATGGCAGAGCGCGACCCTCGCAACCGCACTGGCCGCAGCCCGCTACTCCGCGGGCTCGCCGCTGCCGTGCTCACGGCCGGCATGCTGGTGGCCTCAGCGGGACCCGGATACGGAGCCGGCGCGGCCACCGCGGCGCCCGGCGCACAGTTCACGCCGTTGACGGCGGCAGTGATGACCGAACCGACACCGTTCGTCGCCACGGACGGCAAGACGCACCTCTCGTACGAACTGCTCACCACGAGCTCACTGCCCAGCAACCTGCCGCTGCGGCTCGACAGGGTCGACGTCCAGGACGCCCGCACGCACCGGGTCGTCGGCTCGCTGAGCGGGCAGGCACTGGCCGAAGCCGCCAATCCGGTGGGCGACCCCCTGCCGGGTGCGGACGGCTACACCCCGGCACCCCCGGCACCGACGCCGACCGTCATCCAGGGCTCCCAGAAGTGGATCATCTGGCTCGACCTGACCCTCGACCGCGGTCAGCGGGTGCCCAAGGTCCTCGAACACCATCTCTCCGGTGCCGTCCTGGCCCCCTCCGGACCCTCCGCCTTCGAGGAGACGGTGCAGGCCACCCGGACCGGTGGTACCCCGCCGTTGAACCTGGGCTCGCCGGTCCGCCCGGGCACCTGGTACGCCAGCGAGTCGTGCTGCGGCAACACCCACCACCGGCGCGGCCTCGGCCCGATCAACGGCCGCTTCTACGTGCCGCAGCGCTTCGCGATCGACTGGTACCGGGTCGGCAGGCAAGGGCAGACCTGGGAAGGCGACCCCGCACGGCTCACCAGCTATCTGAGCTACCGGCAGCCGGTCGTGGCCTCGGCCGGCGGCAGAGTGGTGGAGGTCCAGGACGGGATCCCGGACAACACACCACCCGTCACGCCGCCCATCCCGCCGATCGAGAACACGGTCGGCAACCACGTCACCGTGCGAGTCGCGCCTGGCCGCTATCTGCTTTACGCCCACCTGAAGCCCGGCTCGCTCAAAGTCCGCGAGGGCGACCGTGTCGAAAGCGGCCAGGTCCTCGGGCTGATCGGCAACAGCGGCAACTCGACCACGCCGCACCTGCATTTCCAGGTGATGACCACGGCCGAGTTCTTCCCGACCGACAGCCCGCCGTTCACCTTCCGGCAGTTCCGCGTCCTCGGACAGGTCGAACCCCGGCTCTGGGACGACAACCTGGGCCTGGAGCCGACCGGCGTCCTGCCGATCACGCCCTCGCCGTACGAGGGCCGTCACCGTGCGCGGTATCCGCTCGACCGCGAGGTGCTGGAGTTCTGACCGGACTCCGGCGGCCCCACGGCCGGGCGCCGGCCGCGGCAGCGTAGGGCCCTCATGCTCCGTTTCCGTGAGGGCCCGAACAGGGACAAACCTCAGCTCAATGAGCTGGGGTTTGTTTCTTGTCCAGGCCCGATCGCGCCTTCCGCGAGCCTCCACGGGGTGCTGTGCCTACTGCTGCCTGTCCGCTCGCCGGCCCTGCATGGTCGGGTCCCACGATGCGAGGACGGTTCCCGCAGGACACAGTCCACTCCTTTGGGTTGTCCCCCGCGGAAGAGCTTGACATTACCGGCCGGGAGCTGACGCGTACGGTCTCGCCGCCCGCCCACCCGAGGCCGCACGCCCTCACCACACGGCCCCGGTTCCGCTAGGCTCGCCATGTGACGGCCGACCCGTCCCCCGAGGACCAATACGCCATCGTCGCTGTCGCATCGTCCGCCGGCGGCGTCCAGGGACTGATCGCGCTGTTGGGGGCCCTGGGCCCGGATCTGCCGGTGCCGGTGCTGGTCGTCCAGCACCTCGATCCCCGGCATCGGACCGTGATCGCCGAGGTCCTCTCCCGCCGCACCGACCTGATGGTCAAGCTCGCCGAGGACGGGGAGCGGGCGCTGCCCGGGACGGTGTACATCGCCCCTCCGGACCGGCACCTCCTCGTCGGATCCGACGGCGTCCTGACACTGTCCCGCACCGAGCTCGTCCACTTCGTACGTCCCTCCGCCGACCTCCTCTTCGAATCGGTCGCCGCCGCCTACGGACCGCGGGCGATCGCCTGCGTGCTCACCGGCACCGGCAGAGACGGCGCGATGGGGCTGGACGCGGTCAAGTCGCGCGGCGGCACCGTACTCGCCCAGGACCCGTTGACGGCCGAGTTCAAAGGAATGCCGCAGGCGGCGGTGGACACGGGAGCCGTCGACTACGTGCTACCCCTTGAGGAGATCCCCGCGGTCATCCGGGGGCTCGTCGAGGCCAGAGGACAGTGATGGGCGAACCGCAGGACGCCGAAACCGACGAGGCGCTGGAGGAACTGCTCGTCTTCCTCAGGGACGCCCGCGGCTTCGACTTCACGGGGTACAAGCGCTCCACCCTGGGCCGGCGCATCCACAAACGCATGACCGACATGGGCGTGCGTTCCTATGCGGACTACCAGGACCTCCTGGAGACCAGCGCTGACGAATTCGGCGCTCTCTTCAACACGATCCTGATCAATGTCACGTCCTTCTTCCGCGACCCGGACGCCTGGACGCTCCTCCAGCGGGAAGTCATCCCCGAGCTCATCGCGGATCTCGCGCCGGAGCAGGAGATCAGGGTGTGGAGCGCGGGCTGCTCCACCGGCGAGGAGCCGTACTCGCTGGCCATCATGTTCGCGGAAGCGCTCGGCACCGAGGAGTGCCTGCGCCGCGTGAAGATCTACGCCACGGACATCGACGAGGAGGCCCTGCGCCAGGCGCGGTCGGGACTGTACCCGGCGAAGTCCCTGGAACCGCTCCCCGCCGAGCTGCGCGACAAGTACTTCGAGCAGAGCGGTCAGAACGGCGCGCAGTTCGGCTTCCGTCCCGACCTGCGCCGCCGGGTGATCTTCGGCCGGCACGACATCACCCAGGACGCCCCGATCTCCCGGCTCGACCTGCTCGTCTGCCGCAACACTCTGATGTACTTCAACGTCGAAGCCCAGACCAAGATCGTCGACCGCTTCCACTTCGCCCTGCACAAGGGCGCTTTCCTCTTCCTCGGCAAGGCCGAGATGCTGCTGAACGACGCCGAACGCTTCGATGTGCTGAGCATGCGGCAGCGGATCTTCCGGCGCCGCGCGGGCGACGCGGAACTGCCCTACCACCCGGCTCCCGTGAAGATCAGAACCGGTCCGGGCGTCGAACTGCACTCGGTCGCCCGTACCCGGCAGCTACGTGACCTCACCCTCGACGCCGGCCCCACCCCGTCGATCGCCGTCGACGGGGACGGGACCGTCGTGGTGGTCAACAGTCAGGCGCGGTTGCAGTTCGGTCTGACCGCCACCGACATCGGCCGCCCTTTCCAGGATCTGGAGATCTCCTACCGGCCGGTCGAGCTCCGCTCGCTGATCGACCAGTCCACGCACGAGCGCCGGACCCTCAGGGTGCCCAGAGCCGAGCGGCGGACGGGCGAGGAGATCCAGTACTTCGACATCCTCATCCAGCCGCTCTCCGCACCCACCGGCCTGCATGTCGCCACCCTGATCTCCTTCACCGACGTCACGGTGTCCACCCAGTTGCAGGCCGAGGTCAAACGGGTGCGCGAGGACCTGGAGACGGCGTACGAAGAACTCCAGTCGACCAACGAGGAACTGGAGACCACCAACGAAGAACTCCAGTCCAGCATCGAGGAGTTGGAGACCACCAACGAGGAACTCCAGTCCACGAACGAGGAGTTGGAGACCACCAACGAAGAACTCCAGTCCGGCAACGAGGAACTGGAGACCATGAACGACGAACTGCGCATCCGCGGTGAGGAACTGGACGAGGCCAAGGCGTTCCTGGAAGCCGTGCTGACCAGCATCGCGGCGGGTGTGGTGGTACTGGACAGCAGTCTGAAGGTCCGTAGCTGGAACCGGGGCGCCGTCGACATGTGGGGGCTGCGCGCGGACGAGGTGATCGACAAGCGGTTCTTCGACCTGGACTTCGGCCTGCCCACCGAGGTACTTCAACCCGTGGTGCGGACGTGCCTGGAAACCCGCAAGCGCTCCGGGCCGGTCGGCGTCGAGGCCCTCAGCCGCATCGGCCGGCCCCTCACCTGCGACGTGTTCTGCTCGCCGTTCGACGGCCACAACGGAGGCGTCGTGCTGATGATGGAGGAAAGCCGCGACAACGACTCCGGCTGACCCCGCTGCCGCGTACGCTTCGAGCATGAACCGGCAGGGGCGTGAGGACCCCCGTGACCTGGCCGCGGTCGCACGCGGTCGCGCCGCCCGGGCGCGGGAACGCGCAGACCGTGCCGACGCGTCCGCCGAGCGTCATGAACGTCTGGCGGAGGAAACGGGCCGCGAGTTCCACTCGCACATCGCCGCGGCACACCGCCGGTCGGCCGCGTGCCATCGCTCCTCGGCACGGCTCCAGGAGGCGTTCGCCCGCCGTACCGCCGAGTGGGCCGAGGCGCAGGGCACCCCGCCCCGGTTCATGACCGGCGTTGCGGAAGCGTGCGGGACGGGCAGCGCGGCGCTCACCCTGGTCGACTCCGCCCGCGACCAGCTCGCGGTCGCCGTGTCGGACGAGCGGTCCCGCGCCGCCCAGGACCTGGAGTACATGCTCGGCGAGGGGCCGGCCCGGGACGCGGTGTCGGGCCACTGCCTGATCCTCGCGTCGGGGCCGGTGATCAGAAAACGCTGGCCCGCCTACGGCCCCGCCCTGACTCATCTGGGCATCGCCTCGGTGGCCGCCGTCCCCCTGGACACCGAAGGCGGCTGCATCGGGGCGCTGACGGTGTTCGGTCCGGAGCCCGGCCTCGTGGGCTCCGGCGTCCTCGGCGAGGTCGCCGGAGCCCTTGCCCGGATCGTGCTCCTGGGCCCGGACGCCGACCCGGAACTCTACGGCGGAACCGACCACCGGGACCTTGTGCACCAGGCGGCAGGAGTGCTCTCCGTCCGGGAAGGCTGCACCGTCGGCGACGCCCTGGCCCTCATCAAAGCCCGGGCGTTCGCGGAGGAGGTGTCCACCGAGGTGATCGCCCGGCGGATCGTGCACGGACATCCGACAACCAGCTGAGGAAGAGAGATCATGACGTCGCAGCAGCGACTGGCCGACGTATTCGTCGCACTGGCCGGCGGCACGAGCGACGGCCCCCTGGACGTCTCCGGCACCCTCACGGTCCTCGCGACCCGCAGCCCGTCCCTGCTCGGCGTCCGTGCCGCGGGCGTGGTGTTCGCCCCCGGCGAGCGCGCGGAGGTCGAGGTCGCCGGCTCCGACCCCAAGGTCTCGCGCATGGAACACGACGCGTCCGAACAGCGCGAAGGGCCTGGCCACGACTGCCACCGTGGCCGCCGGCCTCCGGTCCAGGTCGCCCTCGACGGCCGCCCGACCAGACAGCGCTGGCCGCACTACGCCCCTCGGGCACTGGAACTGGGTTACGCACGCGTGGCGGCCCTCCCGCTGCGGGGCCCCGCCGGGACCACCGGTGCGCTGGTCCTGCTGTCCGGTCGACAAAGTCCGTTCTCGCCGGACGCACTGGCGCTCGGCCAGTCGATGGCCGACTTCACCGCCATCGCCCTGGAACGGGCGGGGGAGGCCGACCGCAGCCGGACCCTGAACGCACAGCTCGAACTGGCCCTGACCAGCCGCGTCGTCATCGAACAGGCAAAGGGCATCCTGGCGACCCGCCTGTCCCTGACCATGGACGACGCCTTCACGCTGCTGCGCGGCCACGCCCGCTCACACCATCGGCCGCTGCACGACGTGGCCCGCGAGATCGTCGAGGGACGCGCCGATCCCGCGCTGTTGGATCCCCTGCCGTGACGAGAACAGAAGACGTGCACGTCCACAGCTCACCGCCCGCCGGTGTGAGCGTGCGCCGGTGCTGTCAGTTCGGGCGGTGGGCGCCGTCGTCGCGACGGCCACGGCGACCTGCGGCGCCGCTCACTCTCGCCCAGCCGTGGGCCTTCCGCCGAGCCGCCGCGGCCGGGCCCGGGACAGGCATCCCGGAGCGGCCGTAGTGGAAGGCGGCCATGCGGTCGCTGTGCTGCGAGTTGAGCAGGTGGATGAGCAGCACGCCGAGGGCGATCATCGCAAGGATCACGATCACGGTCACGAACGTCTCCACGGTCCTCACCTTCCCATCGGCTGACGCGGCATCGCGGCGGTCACGGTCGGGACCGGGGGACGTGCGGCCGGATCGCGGGCCTCATGGCCTCCTTCGGAGTCCCAGACCTCTTCCACGGACCGCTCGGCCTCGTACACCGTCCGCAGGCGCGCCGCCTCCTCCATCAACCGGCTCGCGTTCGACGTGCCCAGTGGGTCGCTCGCGGCGGCCATCAGCCAGGCGGCCGAGACGGGAGTCGTCTGTGGCGGGACCACCAGGAGGTTCCAGCGGCCTGTGCGGTACGAGAGCAACATCAGTTCGTGCGGGTCCTGCTCGGCCAGGAACCAGCCCACCTTCACCACGTGCCCGGCGACGGGCACCTTGCGCGGAACGACCGGCCAGTGGGTGGGATTCACCGTGACGCGGGTGATCCGCCCCCACAACGGATCCAGTACGGCGGCCAGCGAGGGGAGTTCGGCCCCGAGGTCGCGGGAGCGGGGCCACCATGCGCCGTCCAGCAGAGCCGGTGCGGGACCGGCGGGAGCCAGCGACAGACGGAGAGAGGACGAGGAGGACGAACGGTCGTCGGTTTCGGCTTCGGCTGTCGGCGGGAGGGAAACGGTCGCAGTCATGGCGCGAACCCTGCCCCGGGCCGACCGCAGTCGGCCCGGCGTATTCAATCGCCGAAAACGACACGAGCCTGGAAGCCGGTGCGCGAAGAATCCTCGGTGGTTCCAGCCTACTCCTCGGACAGGCCCAACGGATCGTACGGCCAAGGGAGAAGCGGCCCCACGCGCCTGCACCCGGGACCTTCGGGGAGTAGCGTGAACTCACCAGGAGCATTTCGCACCTCGGCCCCGATGCCGGTGTCGTTCCCGGTGAGCGACGACGCCGGGCCGCTGCCCCGCACGGCAGTCCGGAGACGGGTTTGCGCCATGTCCGCGACCACCTCTCATCCCCCGCTACGAGCCGTTCCCTTCAGGGCCCCGACGGCGCGCCTCGCGCTGAGGTCCGAGGGGTCCGAGGGCCCGTCCGCGGGGCGCGCCGAACTGGACGGCGCCTGGTGGCCCCGTTCACGTGACCTGGCGGACGAGCTCTCCGCCTTGGCGGACGTGCTGGATCCGCTGTGGGGGCGGATCACCCGTGTCGCGCTCAACCCCCGCCACTGGCCGAACCTCCCGCCCAGGCTCGTCGTCAACGGCCATGTGGTGAAGGTCGGTTGGTTCACCTCTGAGCTGGATCGGCATCGGATCGTTCTGCTGTCCTACTCCGCGGGCCGCTGGAACCTCCTCGTGATCCCCCCGGAGACCGACGCCCCCTCGGCCGCACGGCTGATGGCCACCGCGAGCGCCGAGGCCGGGCCGTCGATGCCCGCGACCGCGATTCGGCTTCGTGCTCTTCGTCGCCGACGTGGCCTTCTTCGCGATGCGGCTGCCTGCGCGCCCTGACGACCAGGTCCTCGTGCCGACCGTGCGAGCGGGTTCCTCACAGGGGACCATGGGTGACAGAGGTGTCGTTTCCTGATGCTGATGCGCCCGCGGCCTTCGGGGGGAGGCCGCCGTCACTGGAGGGCGGCGTAGTGCAGAACGCGGTGCCCGGTGCGGGAGGTGAGGAGCCGTCGCGGCCGACCGCAGCCGCGTCGGGTTTCTGGCGCCAGGTCGTCGAGCAGCTGAGCACGGCCCTGATGGTGGTCGATCCGGCCGGACTGATCCTCGCCGTCAACCCGGCCGCCGAACGGCTGCTGGGCCGGGCCGCCGCCGCGATGCACGGCAAGGACGCGCACGAGCTGCTGCACCGGGACACGGACGGCGGCGCACTCCTGCGGGAGCGGTGCCCGCTCCTGCGTGCGCTGGCCGCGGGAGCCGCCGCGCGCGGTGAGGGCGACAGCTATCTGCGCGGTGACGGGCGCCTGGTCACGATCTCCTGGTCCGCTTCCCCTCTCACGGTCGGCGGCTCCTACCAGGGCATGGCCGTGCTGTTCACCGACATCACGGGCGACCGCAGCGCGGGCCGGGAACGCGCTGCCTACACGAGTGCTCTGGAGGACCTCACCGAGCGGCTGACGCTGGTCGCGGAGATCACCGACGTACTGGGCCAGACCCTGGAGACCGACGAGGCCCTCGCCCGGCTGGGCCGCCTGCTGGTTCCCCGCCTCGCCGACTGGGCGGCGGTGGACCTCCGGACCGGTTCCGGGAAGGTCCACCGGGTGGCGGTGACCGGTCCCGCGGGCCGGGCCGCCGGGCTGGAGGGCGGGCGCGAGCGCCTTCCCGAGACGGGGGCGGCCGACCGCTCACCTCTTGTCCAGGTGCTGCGGGGAGGCGATCCCGTGCTGCACAGCGAGCGGGACACGGCGGAGACGGCGGCACCGCCCGTCTCGCCCCTGGCCGCCGTCCACGGCCACTTCCTGCGGACGGTGCGCGCGACGTCCGCCATCACGGTCCCGCTCGGCTCGAAGCGGCAGATCACCGGCGCCCTGACGCTGGTGCGCACCGACCCGGCGCACCCCTTCGACGCGGAGGACCTGGAGGTGGTGAGCGACATCGGCCGCCGGGTCGGCCTGGTCATCGACAACGCACGGCGGTTCGGCCGCCAGCGCGCCGTCGCCGAGGCCATGCAGCACAACCTGCTCGCCCCGCTGCCCCAGCCCGGCCGTCTGCGGCTGGCCGCCCGCTACCAGCCCGCGCCGGCCGGTTCCCAGGTCGGCGGCGACTGGTACGACGCGTTCGAGCTGAAGGACGGCACCCTGATGCTGGTCATCGGCGACGTCGTGGGCCACGACCTGACCGCGGCGGCGGGGATGGCGCAACTGCACGGCATCCTGCGCGCCCTGGCCTGGGACCACACGGGGCCTCCCGGCGCCGTCGTCGACCGTCTCGACGACGCCATGCCCGCCATCACCACCGTCCCCATGGCCACCCTCGTCCTCGCCCGGGTCGAAGGCCACTCGCAGGCCGGACCGTGGACACTGCGGTGGACCAGCGCCGGACATCCGCCGCCCCTCCTCCTGACCCCCGGAGGACACGCGCGGTACCTCGAAGCCGGACAGGGACTGGTCCTCGGCGCCCCCGTGGGCACCGGCGAGAGCCGGCCGAACGCCACCCAGCCCCTGCCACCGGGCTCCACCCTGCTGCTCTACACCGACGGCCTGATCGAGATCCCCGGCAGCGACCTCGGCACCGGCCTGGACCGGCTGCGCCGCCATGCCCTGGCGCTCGCCCACGCGCCACTGGACACCCTGTGCGACCAGCTGCTCGCCCGTATGCCGCCCGGCAGCACCGACGACGTGGCTCTGCTCGCCCTGCGTCTGCCGACGCCGTGACCGGGACCCCCAGGACCGCAGCGCCTCGGTGGTCCTGCTGTCCAAGCGGCTCACCGACCATGACGCCGAGCGCGGCGCCATGGTCGGTGATCTGACCTCTGGTGGTGCCCGAACCGGTGGGGCGGTCGCGGCGGGGCCGTCTGTCGCCGCCGGCCGGGACAGCGCCGCGCGACGGAGTACGGTGGAGGCACTGAGGGCATGTCGCACACCGGCTCCCGCGCCGGTCTCGTCCTCGGCGAGACACACTCGCCGGTAGACCCGCCGAACCCCGGGGTCTCCCGAGACAGGTCGGCATGATGGCCTCGGCCCCCGAACCCTTCACGGCTCTCCCCCAGCGCTCTTCGGCGCCTGTTTCCACCCCTCCCTCCCGGCCTTCCCGCTCCTCCCGCCTCCGCCCGAGCGGGCAGCCCGGCACCGCGCGGGGCCTTTCCGCCACCGGCTCGCGGCCGGAGCCCGACCCGCGCAGGACCGTCCTGCTGTTCTTCACCACCGGCGCCGTCGCGCCATGGCACAGCGGTCCGCGGTACCCGGCCGCCACGAGGCGTTGAGGCAGCGTCGCCCGGCTCACGGCACGGGCACGGGCACAGGGGACGGCGACGGCATCCATGCCGGAGTCGACCGCCACGCCTGACCCGAACCAGCCACTCCACCAGCCCTGAAGGAACCCTCACGACCACACCTGAAGGAACCTCATGACCGCCACAGCGCCACCGCTCCCGCCCACCACCCCTCACCTCCGTCTGCGCCTGGCACCCCACAGCCCCCTGCCGCGCCGCTTCGACGGCGTGTGGTGGCCCCGTTCCTACGACCTCCTGGCGGAGCTTCCGGAGTTGCTCGCCGGGCTGCCGGCCGCCTGGGGGCACATCGCCGGCATCACCGTGAACGGAGCGGCCTGGTCCGCAGCACCCGGCCGGATGCTCGTGTGCAACAAGGTCGTACGACTGCGCAAGTCCGCCGCGCGGCATGCCCTGGACACCGTGGTCCTGCTCGCCCCCGGCCACGGCCGCTGGGACCTTCTGGTCGTGCCGCCCGACACCACCGAGGAGGATGCCGCGCCGCTCATGACCGGCGCGCTGAGCTCCCCCGCCTGACATCGACGGGCTCACTCGGCGCCCGCGCGACCGTCCCTCAGGGCCCCGCGCTCCCGGTCCCGGTGTCGATGAGGATCTGTTCCGCCCGGGAGACGTTGTCGGGCCGCACAGCCTGGGCCATGGCGGCGTGCGCGGCCTCGGTTGTCGCGTTCGGCGGAATCACCAGCAGCGAGATGATGTCCTCTTCCCCCCGGGTGATCAGGACAGTGTCGTCACCGACGGCGAAGGAGTCGATGTGCACCACACGGTCGTCGACGACGAGCCGCGTCGGGAGCCCTTCCCAGCCCACGGCATCCAGCCCTACCCGGGTGACGGGACCGAGGTGTTCGGCGAGGGCCGTCACGAGGGCGGGCAGCTCGGCACCGATGTCCCGGGACCGCGGCCACCACGCCCCGTCGAGGATGCCGTCGCGCGAATTCGTCGTCTCCAGTCGGAGCAGTGCGCTCCCGGGCCTCAGGTCGGAAAGATCAACACTGGGCAGATGCCGTGACCCAGGGGGTGTGTCGGAGTCGACCATGAGGAACCTGCCCGTCTTCGAGGTTCGGCGTCTGCGGCGAACACGGGATCGGAAGGTGCCTTCACCACGTTACTCCGCGTGGTGAGGTGAAGCCCCTCGCGGCCGCGCGGTCCCATTGAAGGCACGATTCTGCCGTCCGCTGTCGCAGCCGGACGGCAGGAGCGGGCGGACGAATGGAACGCCGGCTCACTGCCGAACCGGCACGCGATACGACCTCCGCCCACCGTGTCCCCGAACGCCTCCAGCCGAAACGCCCACGCGGAGCTTCGGACACAGGCACTGCGCATCACCACCGCGAGGAGGGGCGGAGCGCCGGAGTACAGTCGAAGATCCGCTCCACTGATCCGTGACGAGACGACGAGGTCGCCATGCAGCAGCCCACGGAAGCACCCCGGGAAGGGCATGCCGACGTACGCATCGTCGCGGCCTCCCCCGAGGTCGCCCGGCGCGTCGCGGAGGTGCTCCGTCGTTGCTTCGCGGCCACCGAGCAGCGCAGCTATCCCGCGGGCGCGGGGGGAGGAACGCGCCTCGAACTCGTCGTCGACACGACGCGGGCGGCGGAACCGGCGCGGTCCTGGCTGGAGACCAGCCGGTCCCCGGAGAAGGATCGCGGGAGCGAGTGAGGCGACGGCCGGGAGCGGTCCGTTCGGCCTGTTCGGGGAGTAGCGTGAGGTCATCGGGAGCATTTCGCGCACCGGCCCCGATACCGGTGTCGTTCCTGGTGAGCAACGACGCCGGACAACTGCTCACGCGCAGGGGGTCCGGAGACGGGTCCGCACGATGTCCGCGACCGACGACCGTTCTCCGCCGAGCGCCATACCTTTCACAACCCCGACCGCACGACTCGCCCTCAGACCTGCGAGCTGCCCTCCTGCGGGACACGTCGAACTGGACGGCGCCTGGTGGCCCCGCTCACGCGACCTGCCCCAGGAACTCCCCCCGCTGGCGGGCGTACTGGAGCCGCTGTGGGGCCGGATCACCCGGATCGCCGTCAATCCCCGCTACTGGCCGATCCTTCCGCGCAGGATCTTCGTCAACGGCCGTGTGGTGAAGGTCGGTTGGTTCACCTCTGAGCTGGATCCGCACAAGATCCTGCTGCTGTCCGGAACGGCGGGGCCCTGGGACCTCCTGGTGATTCCCCCGGAGACCGCCGATCCCTCGGCCGCCCGGCTGCTGGCCGCCGCGAGCGCGGGCACCGGCCCGCATCCGACCGCGTCCGCCCTCATGGCGGCGGAACAGCCCGACGGCACTCCCTCGTCGTACGAGGCCGGGCCGCTCCGGCGGGCAGATGACGCCGTGCTCCCCGCTGCGGCCGTCAGCGCCGCGGTGGCCTGGTGAGCCTCCGGGGCAGAAGACGGGCCGGCCGGGTTCCCGGCAGCCTGAAGCAGGCCGCCGGGAAGGCCGGAGGTGCCTTCGGGCGGCGAACCCCATCACCACTCATCACCACGGAAACGGTGCATACGACGATGTACGACCAGACACGCGCCCAGCAGCCCGCCGACCGGCCCGCCGACCCCGGCGGGCACCGCTCCCTGGGCCCCGACCCGCTGATCCCCTCCGATGGACGGGACAAGGTCGTCCGGCGTCTCGGGCACGCCGTGAACGCCTTCGCGGACGCACCGCGCGAGGCCCTGGAGGAGGCCGAGAGCGCCTTCGACGAAGCCACCGACGCGCTGCTCAAGGCCCTCGCGGAACGGCGACGCGTCCTGCGCGCGGGCTGGCAGGACCAGGACCCCGAGACGCAGAACACCGAACTCCGGCTCGCACTGCGGGAGTACCGGGAGATCACCGGGCGGCTGCTGCGGGCGTGAACCGGGCGGCTGCCGCGCGCACGAGCGGCCACAGGGCCGCCGTCGCGCCGGCGCCCCGCCGGGTGGTGCGGCCGGTCAACCGACCGGAGCGCACAGGCCACGCCGGGGACTTGGGCGGACGGGCACTCCCGGCGCCCGGCCGGGGCACCTCGCGGGACGCGACCGCCGGTGCCAGCGTCTTCCGACGGCCGCCGCCGGTCATCCGAGCCTCGGCGGCGGCCGTCTGAGACTCCCCACGCGGCCGAATCCCCCTTCACGGGCGCGCGATACGGGAGCCGTGTGCCCCGCATCGGACCGTGCGACGGCACGCGGGAGGCACCGCGCCGGTCTCGCGACGAGGGGAAGCAGGACTGGGTGAGCAGGAGCCGGCCCACAACGGGCACCGAAAGCCGACTGCTCTGCAGAGGCCGCGAATTTGTCCTTGCCCGAGGGCCGGGGGCACAGGCAGCCACCGGGCTGCCGGACCGCGTGCGTTCCGACGGAATCCTGTGCACGGCGGGGTACCGCAAGCCTAGGCGGACTCCCCCGGGGTGAGAACCCCCGCGAGCGATCGAGAATCCCTCGGACGGCCCGGCCGCCGACGCACCGGGGCGGAGTAGCGTGGACGAACCGGGAGTTGCCCGTACGCCGGCTCCCCGTCGGCGTCCTTCTCGGCGCACCACGACACCGGTCCGCCGCACGGCGGCCCGGGGACAGGGACCGCGACATGAACGCGCCCATCGGTCAACGCGCCTCGCCCGACCGGACACCGCCCGCCTCGCTTCGGCCCGCCCGCCTCACCCTGCGCCCGCCGGCCTTCCCGCCCGGCCCTGTGAGCGGCGCCTGGTGGCCCCGTTCCGACGACTTGCGGGCCGAACTGCCCGCGCTTGTCGAGGCGTTCGACAGGTCGTGGGGGCGGGTGAGCTGTGTGGCCGCTCACCGCGACGCCTGGCCCCAGGCACCGTGCGAGCTGCCGGTCGCCGGCCACACGGTGCGGGCGGCGTGGTTCACGTCCGGGTTCGACCCGCACGCCATCCGGCTCTTCGCCTATGGCGTCGGACGCCGGGACCTGTTGGTAGTCCCGCCCGGTACCGGGACGGCCACGGCCGGGCGGCTGATGACGGCCGCCGCCGATCCCGCGCTCCGCCTCACCGCGAGCGCGCTCCTTCAGGACGCGGAAAGAAACCGCCCGGCGCGTGACCTCTCAACTGTGACCCGTGACCTGTGACCTGCGCGATGCCGCGCCGGCGACGCCCGGTCCATCCGCTTCCGGTTGGCGATCACCCGCACGGGGCATCAGCACCGGGCAGGCCCGGCGGGGGAGAACGTGCCGCGGACCGTAGAGCGGCCACGGCCATGGTGGTCGGGTGGCCCAGGAGGGGAAGTGATTCGCCATGCGTACGCATCGGCGTACCCATCGGCGTTCCGCAGGAGTTGAGTACCTGCTGCCCGACGAGGCCGAATCGGCGGGCAGGGCACGCAAGTTGACCTCGGAGTTCCTCGCCCGGAGCGACCACCGGAGGGCGGGGCTCGACGCCGAGCACATCGACGACGCGACCCTCATCGTCTCCGAGTTGGTCACCAACGCCACTCGGCACGGCGGCAGCTGCCGTCTGCGCCTGCACGTGTCGGACACCCAGGTGACCGTCGAGGTCTACGACGGCAGCCCCGGCCGACCGGGCGTGCGGCCGTTGACGACCTGGGGTGAGAGCGGGCGGGGCCTCGCCATGGTGCGGTGCCTGGCGCAGCACTTCGACATCGATCCGGTCGACGGGGGCGGCAACAGAGTGCGCGCGGTGCTGGCCCTGTGACCGGCCCGGACGTCGGTCCTCGGCCCGCCGGCACCCGCCCGGGCGTAGGCTCGACGTACCGAGGGCTCTTCGCGCAGCGCGACCTGCGGTGCCGTTCCCGGACGAGTGACGAAACGGGCAGCCGTCCTCGGCTCCCGGGACGGGACCGCACGATGGAACCCAGCACGACGCCGGCCGAAGGCCCACTCGCGGACCCCGGGCACACCTACCGCATGCCCCTGCCCCGCCTGGCCCTCACCCCGGAAGTCGGCCACGGCCCGCTGGACGGCGCGTGGTGGCCACGCTGTGACTCCCTGGAACTGGAACTGCCCTCGCTCGTCGCCGCGTTGGAACCGGACCGGGGCAGCACGGTGCGCATCACCGTGGACGCCGCCCAATGGCCCGACCCACCGCACACGATCATGGCGCCCGGCCAGGTGATCGCCGTGGACGTGACCGGATCCGCTGACGGGGAAATATCTGTCGGCTCAAAGGGAGAATTAGGCACGCGGCACCGAGAATATTCCCCGAACCGACCGATTGAGCAGAATTATTCGCGGCACATCGTCGAGCATCACGTGCTACTGTCGAATCAGGTTGCAGTTGTGGTTGCCAAAAGGTTCATTTTCCGACGGGCAGATCATCACGGCGACACGGAGCGCGCACAGGGCGAACTCCGAGCACCGTTTCCGAAGGAGAATTGACATGGTTACCGGCACTGTGAAGTGGTTCAACGCCGAAAAGGGCTTCGGCTTCATCGCGCAGGACGGCGGCGGCGCCGACGTCTTCGCCCACTACTCGAACATCGCCACCCAGGGCTTCCGCGAGCTGCAGGAAGGCCAGAAGGTGTCGTTCGACATCGCGCAGGGCCAGAAGGGCCCGACCGCCGAGAACATCGTTCCGGCCTGACCACGGCACCGAAGCATACTTCGCAGCTGGGGCCCGCACCTTGGGGTGCGGGCCCCAGCTCGCTGCATTTTCAGGGAAAATCACCCCTGCTCTCTCCCGCTCGTTCTCGCAATTCTCTGCGCCGTTCATCGTGCTGCGGGAATTCCTTGACACGCGCCCGCATCGAGGAAGGCTCCGCATGAACCGAGCACGCGCTCAACACCCCCGTCGAACCACACACACCACCCGCCGCTCCAAGGGCAGCGCAGGCCGCCAGGCCGCACCCCGCGGCGAGTTCACGCTGCCGAAGACGGTCGTGCCCGCACTGCCCGCCGTCGAGTCGTTCACCGAACTCGCCCTGCCGGCGCCGCTGCTGGCCGCGCTCGGCCGCGAGGGCGTGACCGTGCCGTTCCCGATCCAGGCGGCGACCCTGCCGAACTCCCTGGCCGGCCGTGACGTACTCGGCCGTGGCCGCACCGGTTCGGGCAAGACCCTCGCCTTCGGCCTCCCGGTGCTGGCCCGTACGGCGGGACGGCGAGCCGAGCCGCGACGGCCACTGGCCCTGATTCTCGTCCCCACCCGGGAACTCGCCCAGCAGGTCACCGACGCACTGACCCCGTACGCCCGTGCCGTACGGCTGCGACTGGCCACCGTGGTCGGCGGGATGTCGCTCGGCAGGCAGGCGAACGCGCTGCGGACCGGGGCGGAGGTCGTCGTCGCGACACCGGGGCGGCTGAAGGACCTCATCGACCGGGGCGACTGCCTGCTGGGCGAGGTCGCCGTGACCGTCCTGGACGAGGCGGACCAGATGACCGACATGGGGTTCATGCCCCAGGTCACCGCGCTGCTCGACCAGGTGCGTCCCGGGGGCCAGCGGATGCTCTTCTCGGCCACCCTGGATCGCAACGTCGACAAGCTGGTACGCCGCTATCTGACCGACCCGGTGGTCCACTCCGTCGACCCGTCGGCGGGTGCCGTCACCACGATGGAACACCACGTGCTCCATGTGCACGAGACGGACAAGCACCGCACGACCACCGAGATCGCGGCCCGGGACGGCCGGGTCATCATGTTCCTGGACACCAAGCACGCGGTGGACCGGCTGACCAGGCACCTCCTCGGCAGCGGTGTCCGCGCCGCCGCCCTGCACGGCGGCCGGTCCCAGCCGCAGCGCACCCGGACCCTCGCGCAGTTCAAGAGCGGGCAGGTGACGGCGCTGGTGGCGACCAATGTCGCGGCGCGCGGCATCCACGTCGAGGGCCTCGATCTGGTGGTCAACGTGGATCCGCCCGGCGACCACAAGGACTACCTGCACCGCGGCGGCCGTACGGCGCGCGCCGGTGAGTCCGGCAGCGTCGTCACCCTGGTGACGCCGGGCCAGCGCCGCGAGGTGAGCCGGTTGATGGCCTCGGCCGGCATCGCCCCGACGATCACCGCGGTGCGCTCGGGAGAGGCGGAACTCAGCCGCATCACCGGCGCCAAGGCCCCGACCGGCGTCCCGGTCGTCATCACCGCACCGCCCGCGGAGCCGTCCCGGCGAGCCGCGGCCCGTACGTCGGCCTCGGCCCGAGGCCGTCGAGGGCGCGCCGCTCGGGGCGGGCCGGCCGGACAGCGCCGCGCAGCATGACAGGTCGCCGGTCCGTCGCCGACCGGCGACGGCGGACGGCCCGCGCACAGCCGTCGCGATCAGAACACATCCGCCCGTACCGCAGGAGGCAGCTGTGACACCGCTTCAGATGCACCGAAACCCGACCGCCCTCGACGTCATGGCCCGCATCGACCACCTGGACGCGATCGAGCTGCGCGTGTTCGACGACATGACCGTCGAGGTGGCCCTGTCCATCATGGCCGGTGCCGGTGTGGAGCATCTGCTCCTGTGCGACGGGGACGACGAGCGCACCGGCTCGGTCACCCAGGCCGAACTCGCCGTGCACCGCGGCAGTTCCGGCTACACGGACCGCGTCCGCCTGCGGGACGTCCTCGGCGCACCGCGCCCGACGCGGTAGCCCCTGGCCCCGGCCCTCTCCGTGCAGTCCGTTCCGTGCAGTCCGTTCCGCGCGACAGAGGCTCTGCGCACACCGAAGCTCCACCGGACAGAGGAGATGGGGCGCATGTGCGCTCATCCCGACCCGCCCGAGCCTTTCCCGAGGCCCGAACTGTTCGACGAATGCCGGATGGTGCACGCCCACGGCGAGCTGGACCTGACCTCCGTGGCACCCCTGGCGGACGCTCTGGAGGGTGCCCGCAGCGGACGCGGGCGCGTCTTTCTCATAGTGGACCTCCGCGAGGTGACCTTCGCGGACGGAAGCATCCTGCGTCCGCTGTGCGAGGCGTGGGACGACTGCCGGGCCCGGCGGGGCTGGGTCCGCGTCGTCCACAACAGCGTGGGCATCGACCTCGTCCTGCTCGGCGGCGGCGTACTCGGCCGTTTCCCGGCCTATGCCAGTGCCCAGGACGCCTGGCGCGGAACGCCTACGGCAGCGCGTGGCGCGGCACCCGCCCCCACATCGACGCGCACTGCCGACGGAGCGGCCCGGTGACGTACGGCAGTCCGTGCCGGGCGAAGATCTCCCGCAGGTCCTAGGCGTCGAGGACGAGCGGACCTGCTGCTCCGTTGACGCAGGTCTGGATCAACTCGCCGGGTTCTCCGTGCACTTCACCGGTCCGCAGATCGCGGATCCGGCCGTCGATCAGCGGTACGAGGCAGCTGTGGCAGACGCCGATACGGCAGCCGTACGGCATGGCCACGCCCGCCTTCTCGCCGGTCAGCAGCAGGGGGGCGGACGCTGGGGCGTCGGTCTCCGCGCCGCTGCGGTCGAACCGCACCCGCCCGCCGGTGGCGTCGGCGGCCTGCGGCAGTACGGGCGTCAGCCGGAAGCGTTCGGTGCGCAGCCGCCCGCGCAGGCCCGCGGCACCCCAGTGCCGCTCAGCCGCGTCGAGCAGTCCCGCCGGCCCGCACACCCAGGCGTCCCGGCGCCGCCAGTCGGGGCAGAGCGCGGCGATGCGCCGCGGGGTGAGCCGGCCGTCCGCGCGCGTGTACGTCAACCCGAGCCGCAGCCAATGCGATCCGGCCGCCAGGTCGGTCAACTCGTCCCGGAAGAGGCACTGTTCGGGATCGGGTGCGCTGTGCAGGAGTACGACGGTGCCCCGGGCGCCGGGTGGTCGGCGGCGGCCGGCGAGGGTGCGCAGGATTCCCATCACCGGGGTGATGCCGCTGCCCGCCGTCACGAACAGCATCCGTTCCGGCGGCGGCTCGGGCAGTACGAACTCCCCCTGGGCGGGCCCGAGTCGCAGCACCGTGCCGGGCGGGGTGCGGTGCACGAGGTGCGGGGAGACACGGCCGCGGGGGTCCGCCTTCACGGTGATGGTGAGCACCCGGTCGCCGGGCCGCGCGGTGATCGAGTACGTACGCCAGTGCCGTACGCCGTCGATCTCCACCCCCACCGGCAGATACTGCCCGGCACGGTGCCCGGCCCAGCCACGCCCCGGCCGGATCGTCAGGGTGGCCGCGGCGGGGCCCTCGGCGCGCACGGCGACGATCCGGCCGGAAGGGTGCCGGGCGGACAGCAGCGGGTCCAGCAGGGCGAGGTAGTCGTCGGGGGTGGAGGGAGTGGTCAGCGGGCCGGACAGCCGGGACGCGGCCGTCAGGATCCGGTCTCCGGTACGTCCGGACCACCACCCGGTGAGCCGGTCCGCGACGGGCGACGGCAGCGCGGGCCTCGGCACGGGCATGGGTGCGCCTCTTCTCCTGGGCGTGTTGCGTGGCGTGGGTGGCGCGTGATGCGTGTTCCTGGATCCGCGGGCGGCCGCCATGGGACTCGGGAGGGTCAGCCCAGTGATCGGTCGACGGACCCGTACGACAGGCCCGGCATCGGCGAGGGCCTCTGCGGAGCGGTCCGGCAGGTGAAGCCCAGACGGACCAGTGCCCGGACCATCTCCGCGGCGGTGAAGTCGCGCGGGTCCTGGCCGGTGATCACCACTCCCACCTGCTTGACGGGGTACACCCGTTCCCCGATCACGACACCCTCCCTCGTCACGGGCTCGGGCCTGACGTTCTCCATCGACATCTCCACCCCGGCCTTGGACAGGTCGAAGGGGTAACGGGCGATCACACAGCGCATGGTGCCTCACCAGGGTCGGGAGGGATCCGGGACGGGTGGAACGTGAGCGGGCGGCAGAGCGGCGGGGGTCCGGCCGCCGGTCAGTGGAGTACAAGCAGTCGGCCGGGAGCGAGGTGTGAAGCCTCGCGGGCCTCGGCCGACAGACGGCGCCAGCCCCAGGACAGCAGCGCTTCGAGTGTGTCCGCGTTGGCACGGTCGACCAGCGTGATACCGAGCGCGGCCGCGTGATCGCTCAGCAGCCGCTTCTGGAGGCGCCGGGCGAGGTTCCAGTCACGGCTCTGGTCCTGGGTGCGTACCAGTCGCTCGACGAGAATGTCGACGATCGCGAAGAGCCCTCCGGAGGCGGCGACGCGCAGCAGGCTCTCCGGGAGGTACCCGTCGAGGCCGTCCCACCAGGGCACGTCGCCGCGCACGGGGAAGCCGTAAGCGCACGCCGTGAGGACGACGGCGCGCGAGGGGCCGTCGCTCTCCGCCACGAGCAGTTCGAAACCCGGCCGCCGCATATGGCCCGCGAGCCGTCGCCGGAACGCGGCGGACCGGTCCTGGTCCGACGCGTCCGAGGCCCGCACCTGACTGCACGAGGTGCGCGTGTACAGCTCGCCGAGCTCTCGCATGCGGTCGTCGATCTGACACCGTGTCAGCGCACGGACGAGTTCGCCCTTCTCGGGTGAGGGCCCCTGCCGACGCCGCTGCGGCGGCGCCTTGGGAAGCGTCGGCCACCGGCCCGTTGTCCCGGGGTGGGCGGTCTCCGGGCGCTCCGGCGTGTTCACGGTCATGGGCGAACCCTGCTCCGGTCCGGACGGGTCCGGCCCGGTGTCGTCGTTCGCCGAGAACGGCACCGGCGTGGGAGTCGGCACACGGAGAGCCCTCGGTACCTCCGAGCCTACGCCGCCGGTGCGGCGGACGAGCGCATCCACACCATCCAACCCGAGGAGAGCAATATCTGTACCCGCGAAATGAGAAATAGGAGCGGCGTGCGGCGAGTATTCCTCGACCGGCTGGCGGAGGGGAATTACCCACCACGCAAGGCCGATCGCACCGTGCTACTGTCGATCTCAGTTGCAGGTGTGGTTGCCAGAAGGTTTTTCCGACGGCTGATCACCACGGCGACACGGGAATATGCACAGGGCGTACTCCCGTACACCGCCTCCGAAGGAGAAACAACATGGCTACTGGCACTGTGAAGTGGTTCAACGCGGAAAAGGGCTTCGGCTTCATCGAGCAGGACGGCGGCGGCGCCGACGTCTTCGCCCACTACTCGAACATCGCCACCCAGGGCTTCCGCGAGCTGCTGGAGGGCCAGAAGGTGTCGTTCGACATCGCGCAGGGCCAGAAGGGCCCGACGGCCGAGAACATCGTTCCCGCCTGACGCACCGGCACTGACGCATACTTCGCGGCTGGGGCCCGCACCTTGGGGTGCGGGCCCCAGCTCGCTGCATTTTCAGGGAAAATCGCCCCTGCCGTCTCCTGCTCGTTCTGGCGATTCTCTGCGCCGCTCATTCTGCTGCGGGAATTCCTTGATACGACCGCTCCAACGGTTATGGAAACCGACAGCCCGGTCGGCCCGTTCTCCTTCTCCCCGCGACTTCTTCCCTGTGAGGCATCATGCGCTGTGTCATCGCCAGGTACCCGTTCGAGCTGACCAAGGCCGGGGTGCTGGCCTCGATGAAGGGCGTCAGGCCCGAGCTCGTCACGGGGGCGTCCGTGACCATCGGCCGCCGCCGCTACCCCGTCAAGCAGGTGGGCCGGGTCATCACTCGACAGGACCCCCGTGACTTCACCGCCGGCGAAGTCGTGCGGGCCATGACGGGTCTCGGCTTCACCTGCCACGACCGCCCCGAGGGTGCGCCCGTGGGCGTGGGCGGACCCGCTCTCGTCCACACCACGTCCGCGCTGCTCGGCGACGCCGGCGCCGGCGCCGTGGCCGTGTGAGGACGGGCGGGAGACCGCCCTCAGGAGCCCGGTGGGGGCCCTGCCGACGCGCGTCGGCAGGGCCCCCACCGCTGTGTCGCCGACCGCCCGGAAAGCGCCGGCCGGGCGAGACGCAGGCCTCTCACCGGGACCGATCACTGCAACATTCTTCCTCCACCAGAAGGGTGAAACCTTCTCTTGCCGGAGTAGATTTTTGTTCCTGGCGTGGGTATTCTTCTTCTCGTAGACACGGTCGACGAGATCCGCCAGACACGAACTGGCGGGTGTTCCATCAGTGGTTGGTTCAGAGAGGAACGGAGGAGCAGACGCCATCAGGATCGCCCGGCCCGAGGATGCACTCGGCCCGGGTACCGCAAGACCCCGGAATGGATGGTGGTCCCCGGTCAAGCAGCTGCGATCCCCCCGCACCCCCCTCTGTCGGGCCGGGTAGCGGAAACAGAAGGTCGGCACAGCAGTAGGGCCGACAGATGGTGTTCAATTTCCTTCGGGGCCCTGGTGCCGTACGGCACCAGGGCCCCTCGACGCGTTGCACAGTGAGGTGGCATGACATCGGACAACCCCCTGAATGATCGTCTGGACGACGACGACTACCCCGCGTACTCAATGGGCCGGGCAGCCGAGATGCTCGGCGCCACCCCGGCCTTCCTGCGGGCCATCGGCGAGGCGCGTCTGATCACTCCGCTCCGCTCGGAGGGAGGACATCGCCGGTACTCCCGCTACCAACTGCGGATCGCCGCGCGCGCCCGGGAGCTCGTCGACAAGGGGACTCCGATCGAGGCCGCGTGCCGCATCGTCATCCTCGAGGACCAGCTAGAGGAAGCACAGCGCATCAACGCCGAGTACCGTCGCGCCGCCGACGAATCGGCGGGCCGTGTCGGCTCCGCCTGACCAGGCGGGGTGAGAGCGCAGTTCGCTGCGGGATGATGGCCCGTATGCGCATCCGCATCGACGCCGTCGATCTGCCTGGCCTCACCTGCCCGGCTCCAGCCGACGGCAAAGTTCCTGAGTACCGCAACGTCCATGTCGCCGTGCAACGCCGCGACCGTCCGGCCGAACTCCTCGCACCGCAGCCCGGTGACGCGCGGTCCGCGACGTGGACCCTGGAGTGCACCACGAGCGTCTCGCCGTCCGGCATCGAGGTCAAAGGCCCCTACGTGCAGGACCGTCTGGGCCATCGGTTCATCTACCTGTCTTGGGGCACGGTCGACGATTCGGGCACCTTCACGATGTTCCGCCGCGCCAAGCTGATGCTCGACGCCATCCCCGCTGATGTGCTCACCGGCGCACGCGACGGACTGCTGGTCGGACGCCTCGGCCTGACCGACGCACAGGGCGGGCCTCTGTGCGCACGCGTCCAGCCTCCGCACATCACCTGGACCGCCGAACGCGCCGGCTAGGAGAGGGTCGCACACCGGCCCGGCGCTCCAGTGGGAACACCCCGAAGTCGACAAGCTTCGCGGACCGGGTGGGGCGGAACCCCTGCCCGAGGAACCTCATAAACCCCAGGAGCCCCTGGAGTTCGGGGAGGAAGAGCTGGAGGTGGATGCCCGCAGGCCCCGGGTGATCACCGTGGCGTTCTGGCTGTTGATCACGTCCGCGGTGCTCTGGGTGCACCGGCACCGGTGTGGCCCTGCTCTACGGCCGTCGCGGCAACACGTACTTCCGCCGGCGGCCATGGTGACCGCGTCAGGCCGAGTCGATCAGTGCCAGGTCCATCGGTACGAGCGTGGTCGATGCCATGAGGGCCCGGATCAGGTGGTCGTTGAGCGCGTTGCCCACCGGCTCGCCGAGCTCCTCGCGGGTCAGCCAGGGCACCCCGTCGCGGGACAGCTTGGTGCGCACGCCGTTGACCAGGTGCTCGACGCGCTTGTCCGTCCAACCGGCACCGGGCTGCACCTCGGCGAGTTCGGCGGCGGTCTGCCGCCAGGTCAGCGGCTGTGGCCGGGGTTCGTGCAGCAGGTAGCGCCGGCCGAGGACGACGAGGGCGAGCTTCTCCTGTTCGGTGAGCGCCCACACCCGGGGCGGGCGGGTGACGTCCTCGTGCCGCGGCGGCGGCCGGTCGCCCTCGGGGCCGGTGACGAAGACCTCCAGCAGGTGCTCGCGCCCGTGGGAGCCGCCGACGAACAGCGGGGTGTAGCCGGTGTCGAGCGGCAGTGACTCCTCACCCCGGAACAGCAGCCGAGCTCCCGCACAACGGATCGGCAGCCGCCCGGAGTTGCTCACCCACCAGCGGCCGTCCCGGTGCGTGAGCGTGCCCTGGTGGCGACTGACCTGCGGGTCGTCCTCCCCGAGGCAGACATGCACCTCGGGGCGGTTGCGGCCGAACAGGACCTCGCGGCCCTCCCCCGGCCCCAACGTCATACCGCCGGACAGCGCGAGCGCGAAGACGGTGCCGGGCAGCGGTGCGGACGCGCCACGGGCGAGGCTCCCATGGGTGGCGGGCAGGCGCCGGCCACCCGGGGCGGGCACGGCCCGCTCTCCGGGCCGACTCCGTGCCGTGTCCCGTTCGGTCATGTCACCGCTCCTGCGCTCGCTTCGCGATGTTCTGTACGGCGACGGTGGCGAACTCCCTGGCGGAGTCGCACAGTTCGGCGGTCGGCTGCGGCGCGTACACGGTCAGCTGGAGCAGCTCGACGGTGCGGTCGCCGACGGAGTCCGTGTACGTACGGTGCGGTGTCCGTACGGTGCAGCTGTCGTCCTCGGCCTCGTCCGCCACGTAATAGCTCCGCGTCCCGGCGACGTCCACCGCCGTTCCGTCGTCGGAGTCCAGCGAGTTGTCCCGGCTGAACTGGATCTCGACCTCGCGCTTGCCGTCCTCGCTGGACCAGTCGCAACTCCAGGAACCGAAGCCGCGGTCCCGGCTGTCCGCGTCGACGCCCGGCAGCCGCTTGAGCTCGGAGGCGTCGAGCAGTGCGCAAGTGTCCAGCAGGGCCAGGGACTTCGCGGCCGACGGCGACGATCGCCGGGGCACTGGGCCGTCCGCCAGCACGCCGACCACGTGGTCGGTGGCGGCGTCGGCCATCTGGCACGGGTCGGGCGCCGCTTCACCCAGTTGCTGCCCGATGACGCGGATCTGCCTGCCGTCGGTGGTCAGGACGGCCCGCTCGCAGGCCTCCCCGTCCCGTTTGAGGGTCACGACCGTGAGGCCGCCGACGAGGTGGGTGGATGCGATGTCCTCGAAGTCGTCCCGGTCCGAGTCGAGGTTGACCTGGACGTCCGCGTTGTCGTCACCGCTGTTGTTGCGCACCAGGACGTCGCAGCGGTCGAACTCCCCGTAGTCCGGGTCGAGTACGGTGTCGCCGAAGCGGCTCAGCGAGGCGGCGGCGAGCAGCGCGCAGGGGTCCGCCGTACGCTCGTCGCCGATGGCACCGGCCGGCGACGTGGCCGAGGGTTTCGCGTCGGCCGCGCCCGTACGGCCGCCCTCGTCCCCCTCGTTCTTCGAGGCCCACGGGCCGAAGACGACCAGCCCGGCCGTGATCGCGCCCGCCGTGGCCAGCGCCACCGCCGTGATGGCCAACCGACGTCGGCTCAGGGGCTGTTGCTGCTGCGGCACGAAGGGCGTGGAGTCCTGCGCCCGGCGGACGAGTCGCCGTAGCCGGAGGGTTGGGGACGTCAGGTCCCGCGCGCGGTTGCCGTGCAGCAGCTCCGCTATGTGCGGGGGTGGTGGCACGGCGCGCGTCAGCAGCCTCTGCGCCCCGGCGGCGTCGGGTCGGCGCCGGGGCTCCACCTCCAGCAGGGCGGTGAGCGGCCCCTCCAGCGGGCCGGCCCGGTGCGCGGGCTCGATGTGTCCCTCGACGGCCCGGGCCAGGTAGGCCGCGGGGTGTTCGACCTCGCCGTACGGCGACCGGCCCTCGACCGCCATGAACAGGGAGGCACCCAGGGAGAACACGTCGGACTTCTCCCCCGCGGGCAGCCCCTTGGCCAACTCCGGGGCCAGATACGGTGGTTTGCCGGGCACACTGCTCGTCCCGCTCTGTGTGACGTCGCTCCACAGCGCCCGCGAGATCCCGAAGTCGGTCAGTCTCGCGACGCCTTCGTCGGTGACGAGGATGTTCTCCGGTGTCACATCGCCGTGCACCACGCCCTCGTGGTGGGACTTCGCCAGCGCGGCCGCGATCTGGCAGCCGATCGAGCCGGCCGCCTCGGGCGTGAGCGGACCGCTCTCCGTCAGGATCTGTGCGAGGCTGCGCGAGGGGACGTACTCCATGATGATCCAGCAGGTGGCGCCCTCGTCGACGAAGTCGAAGACGCCCACGATGTTCGGGTGGTGCAGCCGCCCGGCATTGCGCGCCTCGCCCATGAGCCGTCGCGTGGCCCGATCGTCGTCCAGGCGTGCGCACTTGACCGCGACCCGCCGTTCGAGCCGCTCGTCCCAGGCCAGCCAGACGACGCCCATCCCGCCTCTGCCGATGGGCTCCTGCAAGAGGTACCGGCCGGCGATCTTGTCCCCGGCCTCCGGTGTCACCGGCACCGCCCCGCCCCTCGCCTCACCGCCGATGGTCCTGCCAGACGACGGAGTGTACTCAGCCCGCACCTGGCGGTGATCTCTTTCACCGGACTTCGCACGGACCCGCCCACACCCCCCACACCACCACCGGTCCACGGTCGCCCGGGACCCCTCCCGGGAACGGCGCCGCACCATGCGGGCACCGGACCTGTTCGTGACCGAGACCGGGGGAGATCAGGATGAGCGACCCGACGTACGCCCCGCCCACCGTGCCGAGTGCCGCGCCCGACGAGCCCAGGGCACCCGACCCGGTGGCCGCCGCCCTGGGCAATGCCTCGCTTCTCGGCGTCGGCTATCTGCTGCTGCGGCGACGCCGGCTCGCCCTCGCCGCCGTGGCCGGCAGCGCCGTACTCGTCTTCAGGCTCGTCACGACCGCCTCGCCGTCGTACGAGGTGGCCGTGCTGGTGTGGTGGGCGGCCGTGGTCGTCCACGGGTGGTTCCTGGCGCGCGGAGGCGGTGGCCGGGGCAGGGCGCACAGACAACGCCTGGTGGCGCTCGGCATCACGCTGCCGGTGCTGCTGGTGGTGGGGCTGTTGCGCTTCGACGCGTTCAGGATCGGTCGCAGCGTCACCGAGGCACGCGAAAGCGGCGACTGCGCACGGGTGTCGACCGCCCAGGACCGCGTCTGGTTCGGGCACCGCGTCGCCGACGCCCCGCTCACCGCCCGCGGTGACGAGGCCGTGGCGGCGTGCGACCGGCTGCGGACGGCCCGGGCCGAGCTGAGCACGGCGCTGACCGGGGACACCGAGGCGCTGGCGGACGGCTTCGGCACGCTCGCTTCCGTACTGGCCGAGGACGGCAACGAGAAGACGGTCGAAGCGACCTTGAACGGATTCCTCGGCAGGCTGCCCGCCAAGAACCCCTGCGACACCGCCGACGTCACCGACTGGCTCGACGACCGGGGGCGGAGCCACGACGTACTGGACCGGGCCGCCGACACGGCCGAGCTGACCGCGCCCGCGGCACTCGTCGGATGCGGTGACGACTTCCTGGCGGACGGCAGTTGGGAGGAGGCGCGCACGTACTACGAGCGGCTGCTCGCCCGGTATCCCGGCAGCGGCCTCGCGGACCGGGCCCGGAAGGGAGCCAGGAAGGCCACCCTGAGCATCGAGTTGGCGAACGTCAGCAACCTTCTCTCCGCAGGGACCGGCACACAAGCCGAGTACTGCGCTGCCCCCGCGAAGTACAGCGGCGCCAAGCCCATGGGCAAGGGCACCAACCCCGCGCTGTTCTACGCCTCCGACGAGAACGGCACCGCCTCCGGGTACCCGAAGCTGTTCCCCGGCTCCTGGAAGGCGGACGATGCCGCCGACGCGGTGCTGGTGGTCTGCATGGGCGAGGACACCTTCGGGGATTCCGTCGAAACCTGCCCGTACCGGAGCGAGTCCTCCGGCGCCGTCGGCAACGTGAGCTTCCACAAGATCGAGATCCCGGTGAAGGTCTACGAGCTGCGCACCGGCAGGCTGGTCGCCGACCGCAAGATCCAGATCAGCGGTACGAGCTGCCCCCCGACCATCTTCACCGCGGAGAGCACCGACTCGATGTACGTCGACCCGTCCAGGTCCGATGTGCGGTCCGCCTTCCGCCCGCTGGTCGTCCGGTGAACGGCGGCGCGGACCGTGGCTTCGGCCGGGTCATCGCCGGGCGGTACCGGCTCCGGGAGCGGCTGGGTTCCGGCGGTGGCGGACACGTGTGGCTGGCCGAGGACGAGGATCTCCAGGTCCGGGTCGCGGTCAAGGAGATCGCCGTTCCGTACGAGTCGGACGGACCCGGCGACGACCCCGTCCACCGCGGGCGCAGGGAGGCGCTCAAAGCGGCGCAGCTGCGCGAGCACCCGAACGTGATCACGGTGTACGACGTGGTGGAGGACGACGACCGCCCGTGGATCGTGATGGAGTACCTGCCCGGCACCCGGGATCTGCGGGCCGTGGTGGAGGGCCGCGGGCCGCTGCCGAGCGAGGAGGTGGCCCGGATCGGGGCTGCCACCCTCGACGCGCTGTCCTCCGGGCACCGGCTCGGCATCATCCACCGGGACATGAAGCCCTCCAACGTCCTGTTGGCGCCGGACCCGTCCGGAGCCGCCGATCGACGGGTCCTGCTCACGGACTACGGCATCTCGCTGTGGCCCCGGGAGACCCGGGTCACCCGGAGCGGCATGGTGGTGGGCACCCCGGGCTACCTGGCGCCGGAACGACTGTCCGGCGGCGAAGCGACGGAAGCGACCGATCTGTTCTCGCTCGGTGCCACTCTCTACTTCGCCGTCGAGGGCGCCTCCCCCTTCGAGCGGGACACGCTCGACGCCTCCCTCATGGCGGCGCTGACCGCGGAACCCGTCGTACCGCAGCGGGCGAGCGAGCCGCTGAGCCGCGTGATCACGGGGCTGCTGGCCAAGGATCCGGCGCAGCGTATGCGGGTGGAGCGAGCGCGTGAGCTGCTCGCGGAGGCCGGGGGAACCGGGACCCCTCGTGCGCCACTGCCCGCGCTTCCCGGAGCCGCCCGGGAGACGACCGGTTCCAGCGCCGATTCCGCCGCCGCGACCGGCCCCCGGCGCACCTCGGCCGCCGCTCGCCGGGCGCCCGGCCGCCGAACGTCCGCACTGCTGACGCTCGTTGCCGTGGTGGCGGGGGCCGGCGGATTCGCGCTGGGCGCCGCCACGTACCCGGTGGAGAAGGCCGGGGTGAAGGGGCCGGAGGTCGGTACGAAGGTGGCCGCGAGCCCTTCCCCGACCGTGACCCGAAACGCGTACCCGTACGGCCGGCAGGCGGGGCTGCGCGAGGAGCTCACACCGGGACAGTGCGTCGACGCCGACGGGAAGGACGGGAAGTCCAAGGAGCTGTCCGAAGTGAAGGTCGTCGACTGCTACGACGACGATCCCGACGGCCAGGTCATCACAACCGTCGCAGCCGACGGCGCACGGGCGGGGCTGGACGAGTGCACCCGGCGCACCGCCAGGCTGCGGGCGACCATGGCCGACCCGGTGCTGTACGTCCTCCCGCCCGGGCCCGGGCAGAGTGAACCGCCGCCCTCGGCCTGCCTGCTCTTCCTGAAGAACGCCACCGCGGGCGGCCCGCTCGGCGGCTTCCGCAAGTTCGGCCACGAGGTGTACGTCACGCAGCTGGGCCCGGGTGACTGCGTCGACACACGGAAGGACGAGGACGACACGTACACCAAGACCCTGGTGAACTGCGGCGGACCGCACGACCAGCAGATGGTGGGCTGGACCCGGGCCTCGGGCGACGGCTCGGCGGACAGTGTCGACGCGGGAAACCTCTGCGACGAGAAGTACGGCGTCAACTGGGCCCGTGGCCAGGGACACGAGATGTGGGGCTGGTACTCCACGGACGAGGAGTGGGATGCCGGGTTCCGATGGGTGCTGTGCGGCGTGGGCCGGGAGGACGGGAAGAAACTCCCCGGCGGAACGGTGAAGTCGGCGTACTGACTGCCCGCGGGATCCAAGCTCTGGTGTCCGTGGTGATCAGCCGCTGCAACGGCAGTTCTCAGGGCCCTGTACTGAGCGACGTTCCCGAAGCGTCGAGTGCGCCCACAGCCGCATGGATATGAGCCGAGCCCTGACGCAAGCGTTCTCCCGCGCACCACCAGGACAGTCGCTTTTCTGCGTCCTCCCTCGGGTGCATGCCCAGGCCGTGCTCGGGGCACAGAGGCCATGCCTGCCACAGAAGCTCCACGACGGTCTCCTGCGCGGCATCGGCGACGTTCGCCAGCGCGGAGGCAAGGCTGTGCTGTGAGTGCGGCTCCAGGGAGCTGCCGTGCCACTCGCCGTTGGCCGTGGCGACGTGGATGTACTCCGGCTCGTCCGCGTCGTCGAACGGAAGGGCCAGTAGCTGTAGGGGTTCCAGCGCGGGAAGCGTCGCCGTGAGGTCCTGGTTCAGGAGGGCCAGGGCCCGGTCCCACACGGGGTATTCGCCCGGCGCGACGCGGCGAGGCTCTGGGGGGTCGAAAAGAGCGCACATGGGCACCATCCTGACGTGCTCCGGGTGAAGCCGGAATCGGTGGCCGTCATGGTGTGCCGGGCACGGGGGGACGCGGGGTCTCCAGGCGTAGTACGAGTGCGCGTAGGGCCCGCAGCTCGGCGTCCAGGGCCTGTGCGCCTTCACGGGTGAGGGTTACCCATGTGCGGGGGCGTCGGCCTGCGTAGCCCTTCTCCACGGTGATCATTCCGGACTCCTCCAGCACCTTCAGGTGCCGGGAGAGGTTCCCGTCGGTGACGGCCAGTTCCTTCTTCAGGAAGCCGAACTCGACCCGGTCGGCCTCGCGGGCGACGGTGAGGATGCCGAGCCGTACGCGCTGGTGGACCGTGTCGTCCAGCCCCTGGGTGGGATGCGGTTCCTCCTGGGCGTCCCGCGCAGCGGTCGGGTCTTCGACGCTCATGAGGTGACCGTACCCGCGGCTGCTGCGCCGGGCGCGGCTCGGCGGCGGGCCGTTGTCCACTCACACATACCGGCCAGGAGCAGGACGGCAGCGAGGAGAAGGGCCTTGGCCTGTGGGCCGTCGGGCCAGCCGGGGTGGGCCGGGTGCTGCCAGGGAAACAATCCGGTGCCCCAGGAGGCTCCCAAGTACCCCGTGAGCAGTAGGGCGTGGGTGGTTCCGGCCGCCGCGGCTGCCCAACTGCGTTCGGCAATGCCGAGGGCGAGCAGTCCGATGCCGACCAGGTACCACGGGGAGGCGTAACTGTTCTCCAGCAGCACGGCCTCCCACGGCTGGTCCTTGCCGAGCAGAAACACCGACAGAGCTGCCGTGATCACAGTGGTGGTTGCGGCGATCACGCGGATCCACATGCCACGCCGGGGGACGACGCCCCGAGCCTCACCGCGCAGGCGGTACCAGCGGGCGAAGGCGAACCAGGCGAGCGGGAGGAGCGCGAACCACACGCCCCATGCCGCGAAGCGCAGGAAGGCTCCGTCGAACTCGCCCTTCAGGCAAGGAGTTCCCGGTTCGTGGACGACACACAGGCCGGTCAACTCGGCGTAGGCAAAGGCCGGATAGGACCCGATGTCGCGCCCGTGGGCTCCGAAGTTGAAGGCGTACCGGGCGACCGGGACCGCCGCCAGCGCGAGGAGTCCGAAGCCGAGGAGGGGCGTCCACGCTCCGTGGGTCTGCGTGCGGGTCCTCGCCCGGAGGCCTTCCGTCGCGGCCAGCAAGGCGGCCGCGGCCGCCCTCGGTTCCGATCCCGCGCCGCTCTGTGCGGATGTTCCCATCTGCCGTGTCCCCCTTGTGGCTTGCGCTGTGCCGGCGCTCGTGAGCGGGCCGCCGGAACGGCATCCGCCCACTTAACTTTGCAACACAAAGTACATGGCATTCAAGAGTGATCTCCTTGATCCGACGGCCCCACGATCGCCCGCAGCGCCGCAAGGTGCCCCTGATACGCCTCCCGGCCTCGCCGGGTCAGGCGGAGCCACACACGTTGCCGGGTGTCGCGTACGGCCTTGCGCTGTTCGACGTAGCCGGCGCCGACCAGCACGGCGACGTGCTTGCTCAGGACGGAGGCGGAGAGGTCGAGTTGCCTTTGGACCAGGCCGAACTCCGCTTCGCCCGCACTGTCCAGGAGGGCGCAGACGCGCAGCCGGTTCGGGGCGTGGATGGTGACGTCGAAGCCCTCCAGGCCGCCGTGGCTCTCGGCGCTCACGGGGTCCTCCGGTGCAACCGGACGAAGGCGAGGTGGAAGGCGACGGACACGGCGGCGCCGATCAGCGAGGCGGCGATCAGCCACACCGGCTGTCCCGTGAGACGGAAAGCGAGCGCCGGCCCCACCAGCAGTACGGGCATGCCGACCGCGAGCGGCACGGTCGCCCGCCTCGGCAGTACGTCGAACCGCAGCGCCACCCCTGTCTTGTCTCGCCACGCCTTCGATGCGACGGCGGAGAGCGCCCCGTACACCGCGGTGCTCGTCAGCAGGATGGCCAGCCAGGCGGGACGCGGCAGCAGCCAGTCCGAGTCGGCCATGACGCCTGCGCAAGCGATCGGGAGCGCGGCGATGTAGAGCGTGAGGGTGACGAAGAACCAGCTCGGCCACGGTGTCGCCGACAGTGCCGCGACGGAGGCCCGGATGTGCGCGGTGTCGGCCAGGGCGGCACGGGCCTGCTCCGGCGTGAGTCGTACCCCGTTGGTTTCCATACCGGAAAGAGTAGCCTTCAGTTTCCAGTACGGAAAGAGACCAGTTTCCGGTACGGCAAATCAGGGGTCGCCGATGTGTCCTGTCAGCGGGCCAGCCATGTCAGCACCGTCGTCAGCAGGAAGACGGCTGCCGCCGCGAGCCAGACCACCTGCCGTTTCGGGCCCGCTGGTCCGGGCGCCTGCCCCTCTTCACCCGGTGGCACGGGTGACAGCAGCGCGTCCGCGAACTCCTGTGCCGTTCGCGGTCGTTCCTCGGGGTCGGCGGACAGCGCGGCACGAAGAAGGGTCGCGATGCCGTCCGGGACGTCCAGCTCCCCGGGAATCGTCGGCAACGACGACGTCGATGTCCCGTCCGGCACCAGGAAGGCGCGACCGCCCGAACCGAACGGCTTGTTCCCGGTCAGCAGCTCGAACGTGACGACCCCGAGGGCGTACACGTCGGCGCGGCCGTCGAACCCGCCGGTCTGGAAGGCCTGTTCGGGCGCCATGTACGCGGGAGTGCCGGTGGTCACGGTCAGACCCGACGCGTCGGCCAGTTGCTTCGCGCTGCCGAGGTCCGCGACCAGGACGGCCACGGGCGTGCGGTCGGCGTCCACGAGGAGGTTCGACGGCTTGATGTCGCGGTGGATGACGCCCGCCTCGTGGAGCACCTGCACCGCGTACCCGGCCTCGGCCGCCAGGTGGAGCGCCTCCGCGGGCCGGCAGTGGCCGATCCTCTCGGCCAGAGTGCCGTCCCGGACGTAGTCCATGACGAAGTACGGCCGGTCCTCGTGGACGCCGACGTCGTGCACCCGTACGACACGGGGGCTGGAGATCCTGCGGAGCAGCCTCGCCTCCGCCAGGAAGCGTTGCCGCACATCGGCGTTCGAAGCCCAGTTGTCGGCCAGCACCTTCACCGCGACATCCGTGTCGAGCTCGGGGTCGTACGCCCTCCAGACGGTGGCGAACGAACCGGCTCCCAGCCTGTCCTCAAGGAGATAACGACCTAGCTTCTGCATGCGGCAACATTTTCCTGGGGGGATACCGCGGGTGCGGTGCGTGCTGTGGGGGACTTGCGAACTACTGTGCGACCTTGCGGGTCCAGGTCGGACGATATCGGGGGGACAGCAGGGTGTTCGAAGAGGATGAGCTGACGCGGCTCGTGGCGTCTGCGCAGGCAGGCGACCGGGCGGCCCTGGACCGTCTCCTCGTGAGGCTTCGGCCCACGGTCATGCGCCGCTGCTCCAGGTTCCTTCCGCACCACGCCGACGCCGAAGAGGCGGCACAGGACGCCCTGTTGTCCATCAGCACGCATCTGCACGAGTACACCGGGCGCGGCTCGTTCCTCGGCTGGGTGACCGTGATCGCGTCGAACGCCGCCAGGTCCACGTATCGCTCGATGCGCCGGCGCGCGGAGGACAGCCATGCGGTCGTTCCCGACGGGGTCGACCCGCGGACGACGAGCGTCATCGCGGGGACCCGCCTGGACCTGATGGAATCGCTGGCCGCGCTGGAGCAGCGGCACCCGGCTTTGGTGGAGTCCTTCGTGCTGCGTGATCTCGGCGACCTGACCTACCTCCAGGTCGCCGAGATCACCGACGCTCCGCTGGGCACGGTCAAGGACCGCATCCACCAGGCTCGCCGCTTCATGCGGGACCGTCTCGGCGGTGGATCCTGAGCCGCCCGGGGTCCCCGCTCGACGAGGGGACGGGAGGTGCGGTCGTGCGGGGCCGGTCGGTCGTCGTCATCCTGGTGGCAGCCGCCGTACTGGGCGTGCTGACCGGCCGGTTCGTCCTGCCTCAGCCCTCCGCTTCGGCCACCCCGGCGGAACGGCCGGGCGCCACGGCCTCCTCGTCGGGTGACGCCTCGCCCCTGCCGACACCCGCGAGCGGCCCCATGACCGACCGGCACCTGCTGACAGCGGCCGACTTCAAGAAGGTCGGCGTCTCCCGGCGCATCCACGTGCGGGACCGGGTCGGAGACGGCAACTACGCCAACGCGGCCTGCACCGGCGAGAAGACCCTCGCCGAGACCCTGGGTTCGAACGACGCGCACTTCCGCGGACTGCTGACGGGCAAGGACACGGGCTACGGCGACGACCCGACCACCGCGGCGGACATCGACGACCAGGTCGCACGCGAGGTCGCCGACGACGCCGGCAGCCGGGCCCTGGCCGAGAACTTCGCCCAGCGCCTGCTGCTGGAGGAGGTGCCGTGCCAGGACGAACCAGCCACCCACTGGGTCTACGGGCCGACGCACACGATCGACATCACCCCGGCCATCACCGCGAGTTGGATGGGTGCGTACGACGGCGATCTGAACACCACAGGAACCGCACCACGAGGCAAGGAGCCCTGTGGAGGCATCGCCGTACTCCGCAACGGCACGCACTACGGGGTTCTGGAGGTACAGGCCTGCCTGGACACGGCCGCGATGACGCAGATCGTCCGCACGGCCGTGATCAAGCTCTGACACCCCGGCACCTCATGTGGCATGGATCACATCCCATGCGGCGGATCGCCGTCCAACATCTCCCGCACCCCCGGCATCTCCATGTGTACGACGACGCCCACCGCGTCGCGACCAGACAGGAGATGACATGTTCGACAACCTCGCAGCCGCGGCCGGCAAGAAGTCCTCGCGTCGGCGTCGTACCGCAGGAGCAGCCGCCGCCGGTGCTGCGCTGCTCGCGGTCGGCATCGGCGCGCTTCCCGCCGCCGCTGCCGCTGCCGCGCCCCGCCTCGGCTCCGCCGACCTGCTCCAGAGTGAGGACCTCGTCCAGCAGGGGCTGACGCCGGTCGGCGCGAGCGTGGACCTGACGGGGAAGCAGGCTCTTTCGGCGTGCTCCGGCGAGGAGACGATGCGCTCGCTGACCAAGGGGAAGGCCGCCGCCTACGCCGACGTGACCTGGGCCTTCGACACCGGCCGCACCTCGCTGACCGAATCCGTCGCGGACGCTTCCACCGGCACGTCGGCGGCCTCGTACGAGAAGCGGCTCAACAAGATGGTGCGCGGCTGCCAGCAGGAGCCGCAGGGGCACTGGTACTACGGCAAGGGGCACTCGCTCACCGTCAAGGCCGGCCACGGCAGCTGGTACCCGGCCTTCAACGGCGACGGCAAGCTCTCCGGCGGCGTCGCGGTGATCCGCAGCGGCCACAGGTTCGGCATCGTCGAACTCACCGGCCGGCCCTCCGACGACGCCGGCTACCTGAAGGGCCTCACGGCCGCCGCCGTCGACCGGCTGAAGTCGTAGCAGGCGGGCGAAAGAATCTTTCGCTCTTCGCGGCAACCTTTTCGGCCTCGGGGACCACTCAGTGCCGTCCGGACCAAGTGGTCCGGTCGGATGCGATAGCTGAGGCTGAAAGAGAGCACAGGCATGCCCCTGGAACGACAGCACAGACATGGTGGTCACCCGAAGCACCGTGGGCGTCGGTTGCTTGCGCGGCGGGGGCTCTGGGGAGGGCTCGCCATGGTGGTCGTGGCCGGCTCGGCTGTCGTGGTCAGCCAGGCTTCGGCGGACCAGAAGAAGACCCCGGATCTGAAGAAGTGGTACGTCCTGGTCAACCGCAACAGCGGCAAGGTGCTGGACGACCGCGGCTCCGCCAAGAACGACGGGGCCGCGGTGGTGCAGTGGAGCCGTCATGGCGGCGCCAACCAGCAGTGGCGGTTCATCGACTCGGGTGACGGGTACTTCCGGCTGCAGAACCGGACCTCCGGCAAGGTGCTGGACGACCTCGGCTGGTCGAAGACCGCCGACTCCGCCCTCGTGCAGTGGAAAGACCAGAACGCCTCCAACCAGCAGTTCAAACTGGCCAAGTCGTCGGACGGCTACCTGCGTCTGGTCAACCGCTTCAGCGGCATGGCCGTCGGTGTCCACAAGGCCGTCAAGGCCAACGGGGGCAGCGTCGTCCAGAACCGTGACCGCAGCGGCGCCGATCAGCAGTGGAAGCTGGTCGCGGTAGGGAACGTCAGCGGCGACGGCACGCCCACCACGCCGGGCAGCAGCGCTCCCGCGAGCCCGGCTCCGAGCGCCCCGCGACCGTCGTCCTCGCCTTCGTCCGCGTCTCCGACACCCACGGCCGGTGGCGGCAGCTCGGCGAAGCGTTTCATGGGCAGTGACACGGTGCTCATCGGCGGCTCGATGACTGACGCCTCGGCGAACGCCGCGCCGTTCGACGTGCGCTACGCCTACATCCACAGCCAGCCCGCGCCCTCGTCGGACGCCTATACGGCATCGCGCTGCAAGGCTGAGTGGTCGGCCTGGTGGGGCTGCTGGGGCGGCACCAGCACGGCGCCCGGAAACCAGGTGACCTGGCAGGACGGCGTGGCGGCCAAGGCCACCTACCAGGGCAAGTCGCGACCCCAGAAGTACCTGTGGACCTGGTATTCGTTGCGCGACCTCGGGGACATGGCAGGCGAGGGTGACGGCCCGGGCGAGGTCAAGGCCATCGACAGGCGTGACCTGCTCACCAAGTACCTGAACGACTACCGGTTCTTCCTCCAGAAGATCGGCAACTCGCACGACATGATCGACCTGGAGCCCGACTTCTGGGGCTTCGCCCGGTCGCTCGGCAATCTGCACCAGGTTCCCGCGCAGGTCACGGCCTCGAATCCGACGGACTGCGGATCGCAGGAGAACAGCGCCTCCGGCCTCGCCCAGTGCCTGATCTCGATGGCGCGCAAGTACGCGCCGAACACCGGCGTGGGCCTGCACCTCTCCTGCTTCGACTGGGAGAACAACCTCCAGAAGTGCGTCAAGGACTACGCGGACCTCGGTGCGAAGAACGCCGACTTCCTGGCCACCGATGTGTCGGACCGCGACGCGGGCTGGTACGCACAGCCGGCCCACGGGGGCAGTGACCACTTCTGGAACGACCAGAAGGCCGCCGCCTCGCTGAAGTTCTGGAAGACGATGGCCGAGTCCGTGGGCAAGCCGGTCGTCCTGTGGCAGATCCCCGTGGGCAACATGGCGGGGAACAACACTCCCGGCCACTTCAAGGACGACAAGGTGGACTGGTTCTTCTCGCACATGGACCAGGTGGCGAACGCCCACATCGCCGGGCTGCTGTTCGGTGCGGGATGGACGGAGCAGACGACGCCCGAGACCGACGGCGGCAACCTGATCAACAAGACGATCGCCTATCACAACTCGGGTGGTACAGCGCTCAAGTAGCGGTGCAGCACTCACGCGGGTGAGGACGACGAAAGGCGCCCCCCTCTCTTCGAGGGGGGCGCCTTTCGTCGTCTTCGTCGGGCTGAGGGTCCTCGGGCTGAGGGTCAGCGCTTCAGGGTGAGGACACCCGGCCGGTACGGCAGCTTCGCGTAGTCGACGCCGTCCGATGCGGGGTTCCTGCCCTGGTAGAGGAACTGCAGGTTGCAGGGGTCGATGGTCATGGTCTGGTCGGGGTTGTCGCGGACCAGGTCACCGTGGCTGATGTCGTTGGTCCAGGTGGCACCGCTGTTGGCCTTGCCCGCGAAGGGGCTGCTCTCGCTGCCGGCCTGCACGGCCCACGGGCCGTTGAGGCTGGAGGCCGTGAACGAGCGGAAGTAGCGCCCGTTCGCACCCATCGCCTCGACGATCATGAGGTACTGGTTCTGGCCCTGGACCTTGTAGACCTCCGGCGCCTCGAACAGCTTCGCCTTCGTGTCGCTCATGACCGTCGTGTACGAGGAACCGAAGCTGCCCGGGAAGTTCCCGAGCGGCATGGACGACTTGTAGATCTTGCCGTTGTCATCGGCGAAGAACAGGTACATGTTCTGGTCGTCGGCGATCACGGTCGGGTCGATCGGGGTGCCTCCCGAGCCTGCGGGGAGGCTGCCGGTGAACAGCTCCTTCGGCGCGGACCAGCCGTTGGGGTCGGTGGGGTCGCTGGACGTGCGGTAGCTGAAGGGCCAGGAGGTACCCCACCCGTTCGAGACCAGCACCCAGATCTTCTTGGGCGCGAAGTAGAACAGCTTGGGCGCCACCGCGGAACCGCTGATCTTGGTCTGGGTGGCCGTCGCCATGTCCGACCAGTTCGTGAACGGACGGAAGGTCATCGCGCCCCACTGCGATCCGGTGGAGGTGGTCGCGTAGACCAGGTGCTTGCCGTTGTACGTCACGGTGGTGAAGTCCTTCAGCGCGACCGACCCGTTCGCCGGCTCCGCCAGCGGGCCCGTCGAGGTCCACTTGTACGTCGACGGAAGAGCACACGTGTCGCTCTTCGGCGCCGCGGTCGCGTCGCTCGTCGGCGCCGCGGCCGGCTGGAAGGTCCAGCGCTGGTTGGCGCCGCCGTTGGTGTCCCAGATCTGGACGGGCGTGCCGTTGGCGGTCTTGCCGCCGGGGAGATCCAGCGCCCGGCCGCTCGCGACGTTGGTCAGCGTGTAGGTGCCGTCGCTGTTCCGGCTTGCCTTCCAGTGCTGGTGGGCGCCGCCGTTGGCGTCCCAGAGCGTCAGCTTCGTCCCGTTGGCCTTCTGGTTCAACGGCTCGTCCAGTACCCGGCCGCTGGCGACGTTGGTCAGGGTGTAGGAGCCGTCGCTGTTCTGGGTGGCCTTCCACTGCTGGTTGGCGGCGCCGCTGGCGTCCCACACCTGGAGCGGGGTGCCGTTGGCCTTCTGTCCGGCGGGCACGTCGAGAACGCGTCCGGCGGCCGCGTTGGAGAGCGTGTAGACGGTGCCGGACGTGATGCCCCCGGCCTGCGTGCCGCTGCCGCTGCCGCTACCGCTGCTGCCGCCCAGGGCGGTGCGCACCGCGTCGTAGGCGGGCTTCTTGTTGCCGCTGTTGTCGAACAGCAGCGCGTTCTCACCGGTGCGCCAGGAGTCGCTGTCGCGGATGCCCCAGACCGTGATGCCCGTGCAGCGCGCCACGTTCGTGCACGCCTTGACGGCGTTGGTGTAGGCGGTGGCGGACGCCTGGGCGATGTCGAGCTCGGTGATCTGTACGTCCACGCCGAGCGCGGCGAAGTTGGACAGCGTGGTCTGGAAGCTGGCCGGCGGCCCGCTCGCGCCGAAGTGGCTCTGGAAGCCGACGCAGTCGATCGGCACACCGCGGGACTTGAAGTCCTTGACCATCTTGTAGACGCCCTGGGTCTTGGCGTCGGTCCAGTTCTCGATGTTGTAGTCGTTGTAGCAGAGCTTGGCGGCGGGGTCGGCGTCCCGGGCGGTGCGGAAGGCCTCCTCGATGAAGCCGTTGCCCAGGACGTCCTGGAACACGGAGCTGCGGTGCTGCCCGCTGCCGCCGTCAGCGAACGCCTCGTTGACCACGTCCCAGGCGTAGATCTTGCCCTTGTAGTGGGTCATCTCCTGGGTGATGTGGTTCTTCATCACCGAGCGCAGGGTGCCGGCGTCGCTGATGGACTTGACCCAGCTGGGCAGTTGGGAGTGCCAGACCAGGGTGTGGCCGCGCAGGCGCTGGCCGTGCGCGGAGGCGTGGTCGACGATCCGGTCGGCGGCCCCGAAGGTGAAGTTGCCGCGGGAGGGCTCGATGGCGTCCCACTTCATCTCGTTCTCCGGGGTGATCATCTTGAATTCCCGGTCGAGAATCGTGGAGTACGTGGAGTCGCCGAGCCTGCCCGCGGCCACGGCCGTACCGAAGTAACGGCCGCCGGCTGCCGCCGCGTCGGCGATCGTGGCCGGTGCGGCGGCGTCCGGCGTGAGTGCGGCCAGGGCGACCAGCGGTACGGCGGCGCCCACGGCGGCGAGGCCCACCGCGGCGGCGATGACGCGGCGGGTCGCCGGGCGGCGACGATGAGAGCGGTTCTGTTCTGACAACGGCATGTCCTTCTGGCGCGGCGGGACTTGATCCGGTCCCGATCACCCGCCAGTTGCCGCCACGCGCACAAAGGTTGCCGCGCGGCGGCGATCACCGCTTCGGGGCGAACCCTCCCCGTACCGACGCGGAGCCGCCCGAACCCTGTGCGTCGACGCGGTAGCCGTCGCCCTCGGCACTGTGCGCGCCGCCGGCACCGTTGTTGAACTGCGCGGCGAACTCATGGCTCCCGGCCGGCACGGTCTGGCCCGGCTTCAGGACCCAGCGGTAGACCAGCGCGCCGCCGGTCTCCTGCACGGTGACGGTGAAGTCGTCGCCCGGCAGGGTCTGCCAGGTGCCGGTGCTCTTCGCCCCGCCGGTCTGCACGATCCGGATCTCGACCGTGAGCGAGGTGAGCGGCTGGGTCGTCTTGAGGAGGAGGTCGCTCTGCGTCCAGTAGACAGTGCTCTTCGTATCCACCGACCCGGCCGACCGCAGCGGCCCGTCCTGGCTCTCGTCGGCGGTCGGCGAGGGCAAGGCACTGGTGGCCGACGGGGTCGGGCGCGCGCTGCCCGGGGTGGTGGCCGGGGGCGGCGCGACCGGGCTGGGGCGGGCCGATTTCGGGGGCGGGGAGCTGACGGCCGGGGCCAGGGTGGTGGGCGTGGTCACGGTGGGCGGCGGCGACGGCTTCGCGACGATGGCGGCGACGGCGAGGCCGCCGGTCGTCAGGATGCCGCCGGCGGCGAGCCCGGCGAGGGTGATCCTGGTCCAGGACTTCGCGAACGGTCGCGCCCGGTGCCGTACGGCGGGGCCGGCCATGCCGCGTTCCACCCGGGCCAGCATCCGCGCGCGGTCGGGCTGGTGGGCCTCGGCGGCCTCGCGCAGCCGACGGTCGATGTCCTCGTTCACCGGTTCCTCCTCCTCCCAGGCACCAGGTCCCCGGCCGCGTGTGCGCCCAGGAGCTTCTCCAGCTCGGCCATTCCCTTCGAGGTCTGGCTCTTCACCGTTCCGACCGATATGCCCAGTGCTGCCGCCGTCTCCTTCTCCGACAGATCGAGGGCGTGTCTCAGCACCACGCAGGCGCGCTTGCGGTACGGCAGCCGGGCGAGCGCCGCGCGGACGTCCAGGACGGCCGCCGTGTCCGGCCCGTCCACCTTCTCGGGGCTGCGGGACCAGAACAGCGTGATCCGGCGTCGCTCCCGGACCGTGCTGCGGATGCGTCCCCGCGCCATGTTGGCCACCACACCACGCGCGTAGGCGAGCGGGTGGTCGGCCTGCCGCAACCGGTCCCAGCGCTGCCACAGGGCGACCAGGGCATCCGCCGCGAGGTCGTCCGCCGCGTCGGACTCGCCGGTCAGGAGGTATGCCAGACGGGCGAGTTCGGCGTAGTGGCGTTCGAAGAATTCGTGGAACTCCGCGGACGCGTCATCGAGGACCATCCCCCGGTCGCCCTCTCCTTGCCATGAAGTGCGCATTGGTTGCGTATTTAACAACAACGGGGGGCGCAGCCTAACAGGGCCCATCCCGGGATTCGAACGGCGGTCGTGCACGGTGGCGGGGCGGTGCAGGCCGGCCGGGGGGCTGGTCAAGGCCGGGCGAACCGGTCGTCGTCGGTCAGCCACGCGCTGTCCGGCTGTACGGCGATGTCGTCGACGAACAGCGGCGCCAAGGGAACGCCCCTGACCATTCCGCTCCTGCGCCACGGCCGCGGCGCGGCGTGCTTCCTTGCCCTCATGCCCGTCCATCCGGTTGCTCGAATCGACCTTCCGGCTGCCAGTTGCCGCGGAGGACGAGAAGGTTGCCGCGCCGACGCAGTTTTTTCGCGCGGCGGCCCGGCGGGCGGGGAGGGCTCAGGTGGGGCGGGGCCCGCTCTCCGACTTGGCGCGGACCGTGTCGATGACCGCCTGGACGGCCGTCACGAAGTTCTGGGGGTCGTCCAGGCCCACGAACCGCGGGGCGACCCGCGCGATATTGGGGTACTTCTCGGGCGGCAGCGTGAGGTAGTCGGTCTTCCACGCGCGCAGATCGGCGTCCCGGAGCTCCGGGGACAGGGCGGCCAGGCTCGCGTCCATGGCGCTGTAGGCCAGCACCAGGTCGGCGAAGACGCGGTAGTAGCGGGCGGCTTCGGTGTCGTCGAGGCCGGCCCGGCGCATGCAGTCCAGTTTGCGCTCCACGGAACGGAACTCGTTCTCCCGGCGGGCGGTGCGCGCGGCTGCCAGGGCTCCGACCCGGGGATGGCGGAGGAATGCCGCACGGGTGTGGATCGCGATCTGCATGAGGTCGTGCGCCCAGTCGTCCGTGGGCGGCGGGAGGTCGGCCAGGGCCTCCTCGTGCAGGGCGTCGATGAGGGCAAGGAGCAGTTCGTCCTTGTTGCGGAAGTGCCGGTAGATCGCCGTCGGATGGGCGGACAGCTCACGGCCGAGGGCCTGGAACGTCAGCTTCTCCATGCCGGAGGAGTCCGCGACCCGGAACGCCGCCTGGACGATCAGCTCCTGGCTCAGGGTGCCTCGCGGCAGCCGGCTCCGGCTCGCCCTCTTGGTCGTCCTGGCACTGCTGTCGGTCATGCTTCCTTCCCCACCTCGATCGCTCGCTCCCCTGTCGCGCACCCGGCCATGGTGTCAGCCGGCCACCGCCGCCCCGTCCGCGCGCGGATCGGTGGCCGCCGCCAGCTGCGGTCGGCCGTCCCCGGCAACGCGCCGGACCAACTGGCCGTGCCCCACCCCGTCGTCGTACGCGCCGAGCGACCGGACGCCGAAGCCCGCCCCCCTGATCGCGTCGACACCCGCGGCCGGGACGTCCCGCTCCGCGCCGACGACGCCCGCGCCGCTCGTCACCCCTGCCTCCATGGCGCCGAGGACCCAGCGTGGCACCGACACGGCGTGTTCGGGAGCGGAACCGGCGGCCAGGTGCAGGGCCATGTGCGTGTGCACCTGGGGTTGCGCGCGTCCGCCCATCGCCCCGTGCGCTCCGACGAGTTCGCCGCCTTCGCGGACCAGGACCGGCATGAGCGTGTGCAGCGGCCGCTTCCCGCCGGCCAGTGCGTTGGGCGAGGCGGGGTCGAGGGAGAACGAGGCGCCCCGGTTGTGCAGGACGATCCCGGTGCCGGGGTCGAGCAGCGCGGCGCCGAAGCCGTGGAAGACGCTCTGGATCAGCGAGACCCAGGTGCCGTCGGCATCGGCCACCACGACCGCCACCGTGTCACCGGTCGCCTTGCGCTCGGCGAGCAGGTCGACGGCCGTACCGGCCAGGGCGTGCTCGGCGATGTGGCGCGCGTACGCGTCGGACAGCAGGTGGTCGACGGGGGCGCTGCTCCATTCGGGGTCGGCGCAGTGGCGGTCACGGTCGCCGGCGGTCCAGGCGAGGACGGAGGCGACCACTCCGGCGTCGCGGCCCAGCGGGTCGAGCGGCCCGCGGACGGTGCGGGCCACGTCGAGGGCCTTGAGGCCCTGGAGGAAGTAGAGGCCCTGAGAGTTGGCTCCTGCCGACAGGTACTCGACGCCGTCGTACTCCACGGCGAGCGCCGGCGACAACTCCACGGTGTGCGCGGCGAAGTCCTCCTCCGTCATCGCGGAGCCCCCGGCCGCGAGCAGCTTCACCAGGCTCGCGCCCACCTCTCCGCCGTACAGCGCGGCGGGGCCCTCCGAGCCGATCTGGGCCAGGGAGCGGGCGAGGTGGGGCTGGCGCAGTGTCTGTCCGGCCGTGAGGACCTCTCCGTCGGCGAAGAACACGCCGCGCATGCCGGGATCGCGCGCCAGGCTGCCGCTCTCGCGGGCGAGGTCGTGGGCCAGTCCGGACGCCACGGGCACCCCCTCACGGGCGGCGGCCTCGGCGGGCGCGAGGGCCGCGGCGAGCGGACGGCTGCCCCAGGTCCCGGCGAGTACGCCCCACCCGGCGACCGCGCCGGGAACGGTCACCGGCAGCGCGCCGAGCACGGGCATCAGGTCGTACGACGACGTCAGCGACGCCACGTCGACCGCGCGCGGGGAGCGGCCGCCGGCGTTGACGAAGCGGACGTCACCGTCCCGGGTGCCCACCAGGGCCAGCAGATCGCCGCCGACCGAGCACTGGTTGGGGTACACCACCGTCAGCATGGCGGCGGCGGCGAGCGCCGCGTCGACCGCGTTGCCGCCAGTGCGCAGGACCTCGGCGGCCACCTCGCTCGCCGCGGCGTGGGGCGTCGCGACGGCCCATTCCCCGCCCCTCGCGGCGAGCTGACGTTCGGTGAGTGCGGACATCGTTCCCTTTCCGGGCCCAAGGACATGAGTGCGCCGACGGCAGGGCGCCGACGGCCACCTGCGGTGCGCCTTGTTTAACTCCCGTGTTACCTGGGGCTTGTTGACAGTCCGAGAGCGCCGGGCCTAGCTTCCCTGTCATAGTCAACGTCGTCGACTATGACACTGACTAAATCGCCGCGCAACAGCGCGAACTCTCAAAGGGGTTCGGAAAATGGCCTGGTCGCTCTCCTTCTCCCGCCGATCGGTGCCCGTGCTGACCGGCGCCACCGCGGCGGCCGCCCTGGCCCTCGCCGGCTGCGCCGGCAGCTCCGGCGACACCGACGCCGCCGCGAAGCCGGCGTCGGTCAAGGTGCCCTCGGGTGCGCTCGTGAAGAGCGGTCAGATCACCTACTGCTCGGACATCAGCGCACCGCCGCTGACGTACTACGACGCCGCGCAGAAACCGGTGGGAGCGGAGATCGAACTCGGCGACGCGCTGGCCGCCGAACTCGGGGTCAAGGCGAACTGGGCCAACACCAGCTTCAACGGGATCGTCCCGGCGCTCCAGGCCAAGCAGTGCGACGCGATCGTCAGCCAGCTCTACATCAAGCCGGAACGGGAGAAGGTCGTCGACTTCGTCCCGTACATGTACGCCTCCAACACCCTGGTCGTGGCCGAGAAGAACGCCAAGACGATCAAGAGCGCGGACGACCTGTGCGGCAAGAAGGCGGCCGGGCAGACCGGTACGACCGTCGTCGAGTACCTCACCGACCAGTCCAAGAAGTGCGCGGCGGCCGGGAAGCCGAAGATCGACGTCCGGCAGTTCACCAAGGACAGCGACGCCCTCCAGCAGCTGCGCCTCGGACTGGTGGACTCCTACGGCACGACGCTGGAGACCGCCGCGTACGTGCAGAAGCAGCAGCCGGGCACCTTCGGCCTCGTCGGCGACCCGTTCAACCGCATCAAGGTGGGAGCCGCGACCCGCAAGGACGACGCGTCCCTGCACGACGCGCTCACGAAGGCGCTGGCAGCCGTACGCAAGAGCGGCACGTACGACGCGATCCTCAAGAAGTGGAACCTGTCCGGCGACGACATCGCCCACTGATTCCACGGCAGGCGCGCAGAGAGAAGACGACGTGACCCACGCAACCGTGCTCGCCGACGCGGGGCAGCCGGCCGGCTTCGACTGGCCGTTCTTCTGGCACTACCTGTTCTCGCCCTCCGGGGTGTTCCTCGACGGACTCTGGCGCACCGTCTACATATCGGTCATCGCGCAACTGCTCGGTGTGCTCCTCGGGTTCGCCGTCGCCCTGGCCCAGCGCAGCCACTTCGCCCCGCTGCGCTGGGGCGGCCGGACCTATGTCTGGCTGATCCGCGGCACGCCCCTGCTCGTCCAGCTCGTCCTCGTCTACAACGGCCTCGCCGCCGCGGGCATCTACCGCTTCGGTGACCTCCAGGTCGGCGGGCTGGTGTTCCTCGGCGTCGTACAGGCGGCCATTCTGACGCTCGCCGTGAACGAGGCCGCGTACATGGCGGAGATCTTCCGCGCGGCCCTCGACGCCATCGATCCCGGGCAGGCGGAGGCGGCGCAGGCGCTGGGCATGACCCCCGCGATGACCATGCGGGTCGTGCTGCTGCCGCAGGCGGTCCGGATCATCGTTCCGCCGCTGGGCAACGAGTTCAACCTGATGATGAAGTCGACGTCCCTGCTGTCGGTCATCGGCCTCCAGGAGATGTTCCTGACCGCGCAGTCGATCAACTCGGCGACCTTCAAGACCTTCGAGATCTTCCTCGTCGTCGCCTGCTACTACCTCGCGCTGACGACGGTGTGGTCGTTCGTCCAGCGGTTCATCGAGCGCAGGCTCGCGGATCCCGGCCAGGTGATCGCCACGCCCTCGCTGCGGGAGCGGCTCGCCGGCGGCGGCCTGGGCCGCGCCCCCGCCCGCGAGGACGCCAGGCTCGTAGGCAAGGAGACCCACTGACATGGAAGCGATCACGAGTGCGGCCGACGCGTCGGCGGTGATGTCGGCGCGCGGGGTGGTCAAGCGCTTCGGTGACGTGCGGGTGCTGAACGGTATCTCCATGGACGTGCGGGCCCGCGAGGTCGTGGTCATGGTGGGGCCGTCCGGGTCCGGCAAGACCACGTTCCTGCGCTGCCTCAACCACCTCGAACGCATCGACGAGGGCGAGATCCTCGTCCATGGCCGTCCCGTCGGCTACCGGCCGCGGGTGTCCGCCTCCGGTCGGCCTGTGTCGGAGCGGCCGAAGGTGGTGGCCGAACGCCGCCGCAACATCGGTTTCGTCTTCCAGCGCTTCAACCTCTTCCCCCACCTCACCGCGCTCGACAACGTGGCCGTCGCGCCGGCGAAGGTCCTCGGCACGCCGAAGGCCGAGGCCAGGGAGCAGGCACAGCAGCTCTTGGCGAGGGTCGGCCTCGGGCACAAGGCGTCCTCGCGGCCGTCGGCCCTGTCCGGCGGTCAGCAGCAGCGCGTCGCCATCGCCCGCGCCCTCGCCATGAAGCCGGAGCTGATGCTCTTCGACGAACCGACGAGCGCCCTCGACCCCGAGATGGTCGGCGAGGTCATCGCCGTGATGAAGGAACTCGTCGACGACGGCATGACGATGATCGTCGTCACGCACGAGATGGGCTTCGCCCGCTCGGCGGCGGACCGGCTGGTCATGTTCGACCGGGGGGCCGTCCTGGAGGAAGGCCCCCCGGAGAAGCTCATGACCGACCCCGCCCACGAACGCACCCGCGCCTTCCTGCGCCGGATCAACGAGGGCGACTGAGCCGGCGCGGTGCGACTTGATCCCGGGGTCGTCATTGGCGGTCAACTTGACGGTGATCGGGGCCCCGTCGGCGCGGTTGTCCCCTTCGTTGTCCGTGAACCTCCCCGGAATTGTCCGTGATCGGTAACGGAGGGATCCCGGGGCCGCCGTTGCCCGTCCTGCCATGCGAAGGTCGGGCGAGCAACTGCGGGAGAGTGGGGCGGACATGGCGCGGCACGGGGCTGGGCGGGGCTGGTACGGCAAGGTCATCGGGGCGGCTCTCGGCGTGACGATCCTGGCCACCGGCGCCTCGATGTGGACCGCGCAGGCCGGTGTGGGCTCGACGCCGAAGGCGAGCGCGTCCGCGAAGCCGGCCGCCGTGAAGCCGGTGGACGTGACCATCGTGCACGCCTCCGACAAGGGGCCGCGCGGCGTCAACATCACCATCGACGACGGGCCCGACCCGCAGTGGACCCCCCAAGTGCTGGACGTGCTCGCGCAGTACGGCGTGAAGGCCACCTTCTGCATGGTCGGCACGCAGGCGCAGGCCCACCCCGACCTGGTGAAGAAGGTCGTCGCGGCCGGGCACCGGCTGTGCGACCACTCGGTGTCGCACGACACCACCATGGACAAGAAGTCCCAGGCCTACCAGTCCCAGCAGATCCTCGACGCCGAACGCATGATCACCGAGGCGTCCGGCGGCGTCCGCCCGATGTACTACCGCGCCCCCGGCGGCGCCTTCACCCCGTACAGCCGCAAGCTCGCCGCCTCCCACGGCATGCGCCCCCTCGGCTGGAACGTGGACACCAAGGACTTCGAACGCCCCGGCACGGCGGCCATCGTCACCACGGTCCAGCAGGAGATCTCCAACGGCCCGACCCTCCTCTTCCACGACGCCGGCGGCGACCGCTCCCAGACCGTGGCGGCTCTGCGCCAGGTCCTGCCCTGGCTGAAGGAGCAGGGGTACAGCTTCGGCTTCCCGGTGCGCTGAACCCCTTACGGAGTCATGACGTCCCCGCGCGCTCCCCTGGCCGCGCGCCCGTGCGGGCCTAGCGTGGCGGTATGCGTGTACTGGTCACCGGCGGTGCCGGGTTCATCGGGTCCCAGGTCGTCGCGGCGCTGAGCGCGCGCGGGCATGAGGCGGTCGGGTACGACGTCCGGGACGATCCGGGTGCCGATGTGCGGGACGCGGAGGCTGTCGCGCGTGCTCTGCGTGGTGTCGACGCCGTCTGTCATCAGGCCGCCATGGTCGGGCTCGGGAACGGGGTCGCCGATGCCGCGGAGTATGTGTCCCACAACGACCTCGGTACCGCCGTGCTGCTCGCCGCCATGGCGGAGGCGGGGGTGCGGCGGCTGGTGCTGGCCGGGTCGATGGTCGTGTACGGGGAGGGGCGCTACGAGTGTCCCCGGCACGGGGTGGTGCGGCCCGGGCCGCGGGCCGTGAGCGACCTCGACGCGGGGCGGTTCGAGCCGCCCTGTCCGGTGTGCGGGGCCGATCTCGTGCCGGGGCTCGTCGGGGAGGACGCGCCCGTCGATCCGCGGAACGTGTACGCCACCACCAAGCTCGCGCAGGAGCATCTGGCTGCCGCGTGGGCCCGGTGTACCGGTGGTTCGGCGGTCGCCCTGCGCTACCACAACGTGTACGGGCCGGGTATGCCGCGCGATACGCCGTACGCCGGGGTCGCCTCCTTCTTCCGGTCCGCGCTGGCGCGCGGCGAGGCGCCTCGGGTGTTCGAGGACGGGCTCCAGCGGCGGGACTTCGTGCATGTGCGGGACGTGGCCTCGGCCAACGCCGTCGCACTGGAGGCGGGTTCGGGGGCCGGGGTGCTCGTTTCGTACAACGTCGGCAGTGGGGAGCCGCATACCGTCGGGGAGATGGCCCGCGCGCTCGCCGATGCTTGTGGTGGACCTGCGCCCGTCGTCACCGGGGAGTATCGGCTGGGGGATGTACGGCACATCACTGCGGACTCGGGGCGGTTGCGGGGGGAGTTGGGGTGGAAGGCGGAGGTTGGGTTCGGGGAGGGCATGGCTGAGTTTGCGGGCCATCGTTAGAAGCGGTTTTCGGGTGCGGGTTCGTGGGGGCTGGTCGCGCGGTTCCCCGCGCCCCTCAGCCGCGCTGTCCCACCCGGCATCATGAAGTGGCCGTCGGCAACGTCACCTCGAAGCGACAGCCGCCCGGGATGTTCTGTACCGTCGCCCGGCCCTGATGCGCCTCCACGATCCCCCGCACGATCGCCAAGCCCAGGCCCGCCCCCGCCGGAGGCGTCCGCGCGTGGCTGCCGCGCCAGCCGGTGTCGAACACGCGGGGGAGGTCCTCCTCGGGGATGCCGCCGCAGCCGTCCGTGACCGACAGGACGACCTCGCCGTCGGGCGCGCGCTCGGCGGCGACCGCTACCGTGCCGTCGGCCGGGGTCCGGCGGATGGCGTTGACCAGGAGGTTCCCGAGGACGCGGCTCATCTCCTTGCCGTCCACCTCCACCGGCACCGGCTCGATGCGGTCGCCCACCAGCCGTACGCCCAGCTCCCGGGCCAGCGGATCGGCGCCCGCGAGGGCGTCGCCGACCAGGTCGTAGAGGGAGATCCGGGCGTACGACAGGGGCAGCGTGCCCGCGTGGATGCGGGAGAGCTCGAAGAGGTCGCCGACCATGTCGTTGAGGCGTTCGACCTCGGTGCGGATCTGGCGGAGGTAGCGGTCGGGGTCGGCGGCGACGCCGTCCTCCAGCGCCTCCGACATCGCGCGCAGTCCGGCCAGCGGGGTGCGCAGGTCGTGCGAGATCCAGGCGACCAGTTCACGCCGGGAGGTCTCCAACGCCCGCTCACGTTCGCGGGATTCGGCCAGGCGGGCGCTGGTGGCCGCCAATTCGCGGCTCAGCGACTCCAGTTCCGCGGTCGCCGGGACCGTAGGCGCGGCGAAGTTGCCGCCGTCCCCGAAGGAGCGTGCCGCCACCGCGAGTTCGCGGCTGCGGGCGACCACCCAGCGGCCCAGCAGGAACGCGGTGGCGAGGGAGACGGCCGCCGCCATCGCCACGACCGTCGTGACCACGGTCAGGTCGTGCGGGGACAGGAACATCGCCCAGGCCACGGCGAGGGTCCCGGCCAGCATCGCCACCACGCCGACGGCGGCCACCACCGCCATGGACACGGTCAGCGAGCGATGCCGGACCACCCGCAGCACGACGGCCCCGGCCAGCCCGGTGCCCGCGGCGCCCAGGAAGGCGTACAGGGCGATGAGGAGGGTGTCGTTCACGAGGCCTCCCCCTCCGTGCCCGTGGGGTCGAAGCGGTAGCCCACGCCCCACACCGTCTGGATCAGCCGGGGGCGGGCCGGGTCGTCCTCGATCTTGCCGCGCAGACGGCGGACGTGGACGGTGACGGTCGACAGGTCGCCGAAGTCCCAGCCCCACACCTCCCGCATCAGGTCCTCGCGGCCGAACGCCCGCCCGGGGTGCCGCAGGAAGAAGGCGAGGAGGTCGAACTCGCGGAGGGTGAGGGCGAGTTCGGTGTCGTTCTTGGTCGCCCGGCGGGCCTGGGGGTCGATGGCAAGACCGGCCGCGCCCAGCCGTTGCCCCGGGCCGGCCGGCCTGCTGCGGCGCAGCACCGACTCCACCCTGAGCACCAGCTCCCGGGGGCTGAAGGGCTTGGTCACGTAGTCGTCGGCGCCGACCTCCAGGCCCAGGATGCGGTCGTCCTCGTCGCCCCGGGCGGTGAGCATGATGACCGGCACCGGGCCGTGGCCGCGCATCCGGCGGCACACCTCCAGGCCGTCCATGCCGGGCAGCATCAGGTCCAGGACGACCAGGTCGGGCCGGTGGGCGGCGGCGCGGGCGAGGGCCGTGGGCCCGTCGTCGGCCCGGTCGACCAGGTATCCCGCGCGGTGCAGGTACCCGGCGACGACCTCGGCGACGGTGGGATCGTCGTCCACGACGAGGATCCGGGAGGGACCACCGTCCGCATTCGGCTGCTGCTGCATACCTCCAGCCTGGCACCGGGCACCCTCCGATGCCGTGCCCGAGCGGGGCCTGGCCGCCGACGTCCGCGTTTCGTAAGGAGCAGGAGTCCGGTATGACCGATTCGCGTTCGTAGGGTGAAACCGTGACGACGACACCTTCCGACGTCGACGTGGTGCTGCCCTGCCTGGACGAGGCCGAGGCCCTGCCCTGGGTCCTGAGCCGGATTCCGGCGGGCTGGCGTGCCCTCGTCGTCGACAACGGTTCCACCGACGGCTCCGCCGACCTCGCCCGTACGCTCGGCGCGACCGTCGTGCACGAGCCGCGCCGCGGCTTCGGCGCCGCCTGCCACGCGGGCCTGACCGCCGCCACCGCCGAGGTGGTCTGCTTCTGCGACTGCGACGCCTCCCTCGACCCCGGGCTCCTCATCCCCTTCGTCCGCGAAGTCCAGGACAAGGAGGCCGACTTGGTCCTCGGCCGACGCCGCCCCCAGGCCCGCGGCGCCTGGCCCGCCCACGCCCGCGCCGGCAACCTCGCCCTCGCCCGCATGCTGCGCCGCCGCACCGGCCTGCGCCTGCACGACCTCGGCCCCCTGCGCGCCGCCCGCCGCGAGCCCCTGCTGGCCCTGGACCTCACGGACCGGCGCAGCGGCTACCCCCTCCAGATGGTCGTCCGCGCGGCCGACGCGGGCTGGCGGATCACCGAGCACGACGTGCCCTACCTGCCGCGCACCGGCGCCTCGAAGGTGACGGGCACCTGGCGCGGCACCTGGCAGGCGGTACGCGACATGAGCCGCGTCCTCGGCGAGGCTCCGACCGCCGGGAGGGCCGTACGGTGACCACGCTGCTCGTCATCGCCAAGGAACCGGTGCCGGGCCGGGTGAAGACCCGGCTGACCCCACCGTTCACCCCCGAGCAGGCGGCGACCCTGGCGGAGGCGTCCCTCGCTGACACCCTGGGGACGGTCGCGGCAACCCCGGCCGACCGCAGAGTCCTGGTCCTCGCCGGAGAGCCCGGCCCCTGGCTGCCGCCCGGCTTCGAGGTCGTACGCCAGTGCGCGGGCGGCCTCGACGAACGCCTGGCCCACGCCTTCGCCCAGTCCGACGGCCCGACCCTCCTGATCGGCATGGACACGCCGCAGGTGACGCCGGAGCTGCTGACGGTGGACTTCGCGGACTGCGACGCGTATTTCGGTCCGGCGGAGGACGGGGGTTTCTGGGCACTGGGGCTGGCGGATCCGGATCCGCAGCTGTTGCTGGGGGTGCCGATGTCGACGCCGATGACGGGGGCGGTGCAGCGGGAGCGGCTGGTGGCGGCGGGGTTGCGGGTACGGGATCTGCCGCCGCTGAGGGATGTGGACACGGCCGGGGATGCGGAGGCGGTGGCGGAGCTGGCTCCACACGGCCGGTTCGCGGCGAGGCTGGCGGGCTGCGGGGCTCTTACGCCGGGCAACTCATCGACTGGCGATCACCGCAGCTCACCTAGGGGCGCGGGGAACTGCGCGCCCAGCCCCCACCGACCCGCGGCCGAACGATGACCAGCCCACCCACCGCCCTCGCCTGGGCCACAGCCGACCCCTACGCAAAAGCCCTCCGCACCGGCCAAGGCCCCCTCTTCCTCCGCCGCCCGGACGGCTGGCTCCTCCCCCTGGAAGTGGAACGCTGGTGCGCCCGAGCCGACGAGGTGGACCGCGACGTCCTGGACCACTGCGAGGGCACCGTCCTGGACGTCGGCTGCGGCCCCGGCCGCCTCGTCGCCGAACTCGCCGCACAAGCCCGCCCAGCACTCGGCATCGACGTCAGTGAAGCCGCCGTATCCCACACCATCCGCCTGGGCGGCCAAGCCCTGCACCGCTCCGTCTTCGACCCACTCCCCGGCGAGGCCCGCTGGGACACCGTGCTCCTCATGGACGGCAACGTGGGCATCGGCGGCGACCCGAGCGCCCTGCTCGACCGAGTGGCCCAACTCCTCAAGCCCCACGGCCTGTTGATCGCCGAAACGGCGCCCGTGGACGTGGACGAACGCGTCCACGTCCACCTCACCGACGCCCGCACCACCACCGGCGCCCCCTTCCCCTGGGCGCGCCTGGGCACCCCGGCGCTGCTGCGATACGCCCGCGCCTGGGAGCGGGAACGTCAGTGGTCGGCCGGCGGACGCACCTTCGTCGCCCTACGCACCCGCACCGCCAGCAGCAGCGCCGAACCGCCGAACAGAACGGCCGTGATCAGCAGCCAGCGCCCCAGGAAGCCGTCGGGCGACAGCCCCGTCGCGGACCGGTAGCGCCGGTCCACCATCCCGCTGATCAGCGGGAACCACACGAGAAGCAGCAGCCCGGACAGCGCGGCCGGTACCCGGACGTACATCGCCCACTCCCGGCGCCCGGCCGCCCCCAGCCCCCGTACGACCATCCGGTCCGCGACCGCGTACACCGGCAGCAGCACGAGGTCGTGCAGCAGCGCCGCGCCCACCAGCCACACCGCCACTCCGAACCAGTCGTCGGCGAACAGCCGCACCCCCGCGTAGGCGGCGAGGGCGAACGAGCAGCCGAGCAGCAGGATTTGGAGCGGACTGCCGACAACCACCTTGCGCATCACAGGTCTCCGAACGTCAGCCGGGCCACCCACTTGGTGTTCAGCACACCGGGTGCCGCGGGCACGATGACGCGTGCCGGGTGGCCGTGGTCGGGGGACAGTTCCTCGCCGTTGACGTAGAGGGCGAGGAGGGAACGCGGGTCGGCGACCTGGTTGGCACGCAGGGCGGCGCGGCGGAAGGCGCCGTGGCGTTGCAGCGACTCCACGAACACGTCCGGCGGATCGTCACCGTCGTAGCCGACCAGAGCCGCCAGGTCCCGCAGCCGCACCCCGCGCCACCACTGGTCCGAGGTCGACCAGCCCTCCACGCACGCGATGGGCAACGCGGAGCTGTGCAGCGGGAGTTGCAGCAAGTCGGCGCGGCTCAGCCGGACGGTACCGGTGCGGCCGGTCACGACGAGGCGCCACGCCTCCGCGCTCCTCTCGGCGGCGGAGATCCCCGCGTAGGCGGCCGTCTTGTTGATCTGGAAGCCGTTCGGGCCGCTGCCGGGGTCGGGGCCGCCGTGCGGGGCGAGGAGGGCGGTGCGGCGCCACGGACCGCCGACGCTCTGTCCGACCGTCGTCACGAACAGCAGCAGCGAGCCGCCCCCGACGAACCACAGCGCGCCCCGGCGGGAGACGGTCGGCGCGGCGGGACGCGGGGAGACGAGGTCACTGCCGGGCTCCTCCCGCCGCTGCCCCAAGGCCCCGCTGCCGGGCTCGTCCCGCAGGTGTCTCAAGGCCCTGAGCGCCGCCGGGAGTTTGAGGCAGGCGTGCGCGACGAAGGCGGCGAAGAAGACCCAGGCGCCGTAGAAGTGCAGGGGGTAGAAGGAGCCGGGGAAGACGTAGTCGAGCTGGACGTTGAGGACGCCTGTCACGAACTCGAACAGGCCGCCGCCGACCAGGAGGAGCAGCGAGATCCGCTCCAGCGCGTGGGCGAGCGAGCGGGCCGGGGGCAGCGTGAACAGCCTCGGCACCACCGACCACAGCTTGGCCAGCAGGACGGGGATGAGCGTGACGCCGAGCGTGACGTGGACGCCCTGGTTGAGTCGGTACAGCCAGTGCGGGTGGGTCGGCCAGGCGAAGAGGTAGAAGCCGAGGAGACCCTTGTCCGGGGTCTTGTCGTTGACCGGCGACAGGTCCGGGTTGTAGGCGGCGTACGAGACCAGTCCCGTCACGAACAGCACGGTGATGCCGACGAGCAGGACGAGTCCCAGCACCGAGGTGAACCAGGGACCGCGCAGCGGGCTGCGCCAGAAAGCGGGGGTGGATGGAAGCCGCGGATCGTCTCGCATGGGCCGACCGTAGGCCCGGACCACCCCAAGAAAGGGTGCGCGACCCATGACGAAACGCTGACGTCCGGCCCGGGAGACGGGTCACGGGCCGCCACCCGGCCTAGCGTCTCCGGCGTGACCCGCTCACCCTCCCGCGCCCTCCGCCGTGACCTGTACGCCGCCGGCGCCGCGGCCCTGCTGGTGACGGCCGCCGTACTGGTCGGCCGCCACATCCAGGACACCCGCCACACGCTCTTCGTGAGCTGGCCGCCGCTGTTCGCCAACTGGGACCCGCACCTCGGCCCCGGCACCCCGGCGGCCGTCCTCGTCGCCGCCGCGACCATCGCCTACGGCCCCGCCCTCGCCGCCCGCCTCCCCTGGCGGGCGCTGCTCCCCCTCACCTGGGCCACGGCCACGGCATGGATCTTCTCCCTCGCCCTCATCGACGGCTGGGACCGAGGCATCGCCCACCGCCTGACCACCCGCTACGAATACCTCCAGGTCATCGACCGCTTCCACGACATCCCGGCCACCCTGCGCACCTTCACCGACCACATCCTCCTCACCTCCCCCGACCACTGGCCCGCCCACATCGCCGGCCACCCGCCCGCCGCGACCCTCACCTTCGTCCTCCTCGACCGCGTCGGGCTGCGGGGCGGCGGCTGGGCCGGGGTGTGGTGCATCGTGGTCGGCGCGACGGCGTGCGTGGCCGTGCTCGTCACGATCCGCGCCCTCGCCGACGAGACCCTCGCCCGCCGGGCGGCCCCCTTCCTGGTCCTGGCCCCGGCGGCGGTGTGGATGGGCACGTCGGCGGACGCGTACTTCGCCGCGGTCGCGGCATGGGCGGTGGCGTTGCTGGCGCTGGCGGTGACGCGGGGTTCGTGGTGGTGCGCGGGCGCGTCCGGCCTGCTCTTCGGCCTGACCTGCTATCTCTCGTACGGCCTCACACTCGTCGCCCTGATCGCGGCGGCGGTGCTCGTGCTGGGCCGCCCACGCCCCGTCCTCCTGGTCCCGCTGCTCGCCGGACTGGCCGTCGTCCCGGCCGTGTTCACGCTCGCCGGGTTCGACTGGTGGGAGGCGTACCGCCTGCTGGTGACCCGCTACAACCAGGGCGCGGGCGGCATCCGCCCGTACGGCTACTGGGTGTGGGCGAACCTGGCCTGCACGGTCCTGATCACCGGCCTGGCCACAGTGGCGGGCCTGCGCCGGACCGGGGCGGTGCTGCTACGCCGGGAGGGCAACGCCGACTCCGCAGCGGCGCTCCTTGTCAGCGCCGCGCTGCTCGCCCTCCTGGTCGCCGACCTGTCCGGCATGAGCAAGGCGGAAACGGAACGCATCTGGCTGCCGTTCGCGGTATGGCTGCTCCCGGCGTGCGCGTTCCTGACCCGGCCGCGGGGGTGGCTGCTCGCGCAGGCGTTGCTGGCGTTGCTCCTCAATCACCTGCTGCGTACGGGGTGGTGATCACTTGAGCCACTGCACGAACGCGGTGAAGGTGGTGGGGGTGACGCGGAGGTGCCCGAGGGTGGGGGCCTTGGAGTCGCGGAGGGCGATGTGGGTGGTGGGGGTGGGGGCGACTTCCACGCAATCGCCGCCAGTGTTGCCGCTGTAACTGGACTTACGCCACGGAGCGTTGGTCAGGTCCGGAGTGCTGCCCATAACGTTCCTCCAGTACGCGCTTGATCAGTTCCGCCGAATCCTCCACGGAGAGCGCGGCTGCCTGCAAGCTAGCGTAACGAAGCGTGGCCTCTCGAACCGTTTCCGGGCTGGCGGTCATATGGCCCGAGATCACGTCCTCGGTGTAGACGAGATCGGGCTCCTTGTCGAAACGCAGCAGGTTGAACGAGCCCACCAGGTTGGCGTGTTCGCCGATTCCGAACGGCAGCACCTGAATCCGCAGCCAACGCCGCTCGCCGAGGTCCAGCAGGTGGCGGAGCTGTTCGCGCATGACCTCCGCGCCGCCGATCTCGCGACGCAGCACCGCCTCATCGAGCACCACCAGAAGCAGCGGCGGCTGTTCGCGCTCGAGGATGCGCTGCCGTTCGATCCGGGCCGCGACCTGCTCATCGAGCTTTCCCGGGTTGCCGGTAGCAAGCACGGCGCGTGCATACGCCTCCGTCTGCAACAGCCCGTACACCACCTGACACTGGTACGTGGAGATATACGTGGCCTTCGCCTCCATGGCGGCGTACGGCTGGAACCAACTCGGCAACTGGCTCTGCAACACCAGCCCCACCAGCCCCGAGAAGAACCCCTCCGTCCCCAGCGCCGCATCCACCCGCTCACTGAACTCCCGCGTCGGCACCTTCTGCGCGCACTCGATCTGGCCCACCAGCGACCCCGTGCAGAAGATGATCGACCCCAACTCCCCCAAGGTCAGCCCCGCGCTGTCGCGGCGTCGCCGCAACTCGTAGCCGTAGTAGTCCAGCGGGGACGCGCTGGGATCAAGGTCTCGGCGGACGTGTGCCATGGGCGGTCACCCCTCGCATGCTCGACTCATAGCCGAGCGTAACCGCCCGGCGACGCTCTGGTGGCACGAATGTGAAACCTCACGGGCTTCTGGTGAAAGATCAGAGTCCCCGGCCAGTACGCCAACTCCCGCCGATCATCGCCCGGTTACGATCAAATCCGCTGCATGACGACGCGCGCAGGGCGGTCACGCCCGAGGTACTCCCCCACACCTCCTGTGCAGCGAGTAAGCCCCACATGCACCGAGAAAGGCCTCCCATCATGCGCAAGTTGAAGCGCGCCACGTCCGCCGCGGTTGTCGTCGCCGCACTCGCGGGCACCACGGCGATCACGGCCGCGACCCCGGCCGCCGCCGCCGACTACAAGTGCACCACCAGCACGAAGTCCATCGACGACCCCTCGTACTCCGGTCCGTGGGCCGACAACTGGGACTTCACCGTCAAGGTGTGCGCGAAGCGCTCCGGCTCCACCGTCTACAGCTACGCCAAGATCAGCTGGGACGGCCCCGTGTACGGCCAGGTCGACGACTCCACGATCTTCGACTCGGCCTACTTCAAGGTCCAGATCAAGAAGTCGCAGTCCGGCACGGACCCGGTGAAGAAGTCGTCGAACTTCTCCGGCATCGAGTCCCGGCTGGAGAACAGCGACTCCAACGGCAACTACAACGGCTCGTACACCACGGGCACGATCAGCTACAAGATCGGCTCCGCCAAGGGGCTGGGCGACGGCGAGCTGCACCTCGACTGGGACAGCGACGGCGGCGGCGACCAGAAGCACCTGTTCAGCGCCTCGCCGACGGTCTGACCCGACCGCCTGGCACCTTGCCATGCCCATGCTGTTAGTCTCCCCCCACCCGCGTGGGGGGAGCGGCCGGGGGGCCGGGGAAGCGATCAGTGGGTCGCCGTAAGTCCCGCCACGCTTCTTCTTGCCTTCCGGAGGAACCGTGGCCCGACCTGGCCGACACAGACCCTCTGCCCGTACGGCGGCCGTTCTGGCGACGGCGCTGACGCTGAGCCTCCCGCTCGCCGCGCTGCCGTCCCCGTCCGTCGCCGCCACGGCCGGGGAGATCGTCGTACCGGCAGCCGCGCGGGCCGTGCCCAGGGCCACGCAGATCCTCAACGCGGGGACCAGCGGGTTCCTCTGGACGCAGGAGGGCGACGACCGGTTCCTGTGGACGGACTACGCCTCCGGCGCCACCACGGCACTGGAGCAACGGCTGGACGTGCCGGTCCAGTACGACATCGACAACGGCTCCTACCAGTCGTCCCCGTCGTTCGGGACCGGCTACTACGGGCGCGGTTCCGACACCGTGGCCCTCTACTCCGACGAGGACGACCAGGTCACCCTCCTCAAGGGCGGCGGCTCGACGGTCGTACCGGTGTCGGAGTACGACGATTACCTGGGCACCTTCGGAGACACGGTCGTCACCGCGAGCAAGAGCACCGGTGCGTTGCGGTTGCGGCGCGTCCAGGACGGTGGCGCGGTCGCCGAGACTCCGGTGACCGGCCTGCCGGAGGGACAGCGGTCCTTCACGGTCGAGGACGGCGACGCGCGGTCCGTCATCCTCCGCTACGAGACGGACGGCGACGAAGGGGCCCAGCAGCACTGGGGCATCGTCGACCTCACCACGGGCGTGTTCAGCGCGCTGCCCGACCGGGTGAACGACACGGACCACTGGGAAGTGACCGGCTTCCGGCTGTCGAAGGGCTCGGTGCTGCGGCTCCGGCCCGGGCGCGGCAAGGCCGACCTCTACGACCGTGACGACCTGTCGGCCGCGCCACGGACCTTCGACACATCGTCCATGACCTACGAGGCGTCGTACGGCGTCGTCGGCGACAAGCTGCTCGGCCTGGAACCGATCGCCCCCGGCGACAACAAGTACCGGGGCCAGCCGCTGTTCGCCTTCAGCACCGACGGCACGGACACCGCAATGGCCAAGGTCATGGACCCGGCCGCCAACGGCGTGGTCCAGGCGCCGGACGGCTCCCTCCTCGTGGCGGGCGCCGCGCAGTACGTCGAGCGCGGTGACCTCGACTGGGGCATCTACCGCATCGCGCAGGGCGCCGACGGCGCTCTCACCCGCACCCGCGTGGCCTCCGTCGACCCGATGCCCGCGCAGATCCACGGCCTCTCCCTCGGCAGCGGCGTCCTCACCACGGCCGACAACAGCACGCTCTACGAGCCGGGCACGATCATCGGCGCCTACCGCAGCACCTGGCTCACCGGCAGCGGGATCGCCAAGTCCACGGTGGACGGCCTGGTCAGCGGCTGGGACGGCGACTGCTCCCCGTACCAGCCCCGCTGTATCCAGATGTTCGCCGACGGCACCGGCTTCCACGGCCGCAGGGACTCCACCGAGTCCGGTCTGACCATGCTGCGCGCCAACGGCGCCACCGACTGGGGCCCGAGTGTCGACACCGGCGACAGCACCCCGCAGTTGAAGGACCTCTCCGGGCGCTACGGCGTCGTCGACGGTGCCTCCTCGGGCAAGCAGTACGTCGTCGACTTCACCGGCGCGGGCAAGGTGCTCCAGAAGCGCGACCGGGTCGCCGCGGCCGTGTGGGGTGACACCCTGTGGAGCGGTGCGGCGAGCGGCGGCAAGGTGACGGCGACGACACTGCCCGCCGGCACCGCCGGGGAGTCCTTCACCACCCGCAACGGCTGCACCCCGTCCGACCTCCAGGCCGTGGGCCGCTTCGTGTACTGGGTGTGCGAGGACTACTGGGGTGACGTCCAGGGCTCGGGCGTCTACGACCGTACGACCAAGAAGACGGCCACCGCCCCGGAGAGCCGGGTCCTGCTCGGCGACGGCTACCTCGTCGAGGCGCTCGCCGGCATCGAGTCGGACAGCGGTCTGACCCTCTTCGACCTCCACAACGGCCTTCCGGCGAGCGGGAACTACACCGATCTGCCGCACCACAAGCTCGCCGCCTGGACCGACCTCGGCCGGGACAACGTCGGGGCGCGCACGAGCTGGACCGTGGACCGCTTCGGCGGCGGCGTCGCCTACGCTGACCGGGAGCAGCGCGTCCACATCGTCCCGACCGGCGTCCCCGCCTCCGCCCTCACCGCGATCGACGCGACCGTCACCCCCAAGCCGGCCGGCTGGTCCGGAACCTGGTGGCTGTCCAAGCCCGCCGCTTCCTGGAAGGTCACGATCCGCTCGGCGTCCGGCGCCGGCGTCCGCACCCTGACCGGAGCGGCGGCCCGCGGCCTCCTGACGGCCGCCTGGGACGGCAAGGACGCCACCGGCCGCCTCGTCCCGAACGGCACCTACACCTGGACCCTCACCGCCGCCCCCGCCGACGGCACCGGCGCGGCCCTCACCCGCTCCGGGACGACCAAGGTGACGGACGGCTCGGCGGCGCCGCGCGACCACGCCGGCAACGACGGCATCGGCGACCTGCTCACCCTCAGCTCCTCCGGCGCGCTCACCGTCCAACGGGGCACCGGCACGGGCACCTTCTCCGGCAAGGTCACCGGCAGCGGCTGGCCGACGAGCGCCAAGTTCGTGTCCTACGGCGACCTGAACGGCGACCGCTGCAACGACGTGCTGGTGCGGCTGAGCTCCGGCGCCCTGCGGCGGTACACGCCGGGCTGCGGCAAGGCGGTGACCCCGTCGACGCCGTACACCTCCCTCGCCACCAGCGGCTGGACCCAGTACGACGTCCTGACGTCACCCGGTGACGTGACCAAGGACGGCCGCCCGGACCTGCTCGCCCGCAACGCCTCCACCGGCGCCGTCTACCTCTACAAGGGGACCAGCACGGGCAAGCTGTCGGCGCGGGTGAAGCTCTACGCCAACTGGAAGACGTACAAGAAGGTCGTCGGCACCGGTGACCTCAACGGCGACGGCATCGGGGATCTGCTCGTCCAGGACAAGTCCAACACCCTCTACCGGTACGACGGCAAGGGCGACGGCACCTTCAAGGCGCCGGTGAAGCTCTTCACCAATTGGGGCGGCTCGTACGACGTGATCGTCGGCGTCGGGGACATCACCGGTGACGGCAAGGCGGACCTCGTGTCCAGGGACACCGGCGGCACCCTGTGGCGCAACAACGGCACCGGCACGGGCTCGTTCGGCGGACGCACGAAGGTCGCCACCGGGTGGGGCGGCTACAAGTCGGTGAGCTGAGGCGGTAGTTGGTGGTCCGGCGGTAGGCGCCCGCTACCGGCGCGCGGTCACGTGCGTGCGCCACAGCTCCAGCGCCTCCGCCGCCACCCCCGGCGCCGCCAGCAGCAACGGCTCGCCGTAGGAAGGGAGTTCGGGTACCGCTACCGCGCCCGCCTCCCGGGCGATCAGGAGGGCCGGGAGGCCGTCGACGTGGTGGAAGGAGCCGATCGCCGCCGCCGTGGCCCGGCCCGCCGCGACCTGGGCCAGGGACAACGCCGTCGAACCCATCACGCGGGCCGTGCAGTGGCGGTCGGCGAGGTCGCACAGGAGGGCGTCCAGTCCGGGCCAGTGGGCGTGGGCCGCCCACTCGGTGAGGAAGACATGGCCGGTGAGGGTGGTGTGGGGCGCCGCGTGGACCGGGGTGCCGTTGAGGCGGGCGCCGCCGCCCCTGACCGCCGTGAACGTCTCGCGGCGCCAGGGGTCCGCGACCACGCCGAGCAGCGGGGTGCCGTCGGGGGCGGCGAGGCCCAGGGAGAAGGAGCACCAGCCGATGCCGTGCGCGTAGTTGGTGGTGCCGTCCACCGGGTCGACGACCCAGTGCGGGGCGTCGGGGGCGCCCGCCGTGACGCCGTACTCCTCGCCGACGATCCCGTGGCCGGGGAAGGCCGCCGCGAGTGTCTCGCGGACGTGGCGCTCCACGGCCTCGTCGGTGTCGGTGACGATGTCGGCGGGGCCGTCCTTCTCCCGGACCGTGTCGGGGCGCGGGCGGCGGATCAACTCCGCCGCGTCCTCGGCCAGTTGCGTCGCGACCGTCAGGGCGCGGTCCAGGTCCACGCGGGTCGTCATCTCACCCTGCGTTCTGCGTCGCCATCGGCACCACCGCGGTCAGGATCTCCCGCACCCGGTCGGCGATGTCCGCGCGGTCGTTGAGGACCCAGGAGATGTGCTGGGCGCCGAAGAAGGCGGAGACGAGGACGCGGGCGGTGGCCTCGGGCGAGGTGCCCGCGGGGAGCTGGCCCGCCTCCTGGGCCTGGCGCAGCCAGACGGTGAGGGACTCGGTGTAGCCGAGGTAGGGCATGGGCATCTCGGCGCCGATCAGGGACCGTTCGATCTGGAGGCGGGCGCCGGCCTGGACCATCGTCTCGTCGCGGAACGCCCGCGCGGTGCGCTCCAGCAGCTCGGTCACCGCCCGCAGCGGGGAGAGGTCGGCTTCCTCGACCTCCTGCCCGATGACGCCGATCCGGTGGTAGAACTCCTCGGCGCAGGCCTGCGCGAGGGCCTCCTTGTTGGCGTAGTGGAAGTAGACCGCGCCCTTGGTCACTCCGGCGAGTGCGGCCACGTCCTGCACCGTCACCGCGGGGAACCCCTGGGTGGCGAAGGCCTCCGCCGCCGCGTCGAGGACCTGGGCGCGGGTGCGCACGGCCCGCTCCTGCTTCAGGCCCGTGTCCCGGTGACGGGGGGCGGTGTCCCGGGCGGGCCGGGACCTGGCTGCGCTGCGTTCCAGGGCCATGCTGTCCATCCTCTGGCGTTCCTTGAAATATACCTTCGGGAATGTATTGTAAGTCTCGGCCCGACCGGCGGAAGTCCTGTGCCGGTGTTGTGCCGGTGTTGCTGTCTGCGTGAATCGTCACTGGGGGTACAGACCATGCATCAGCCTGTCGTCATACCTGTTCACAAGCCGGAAGTGCACGCTCCACAGCTCAGCTACCTCCAGCCGGTCCCGCGCCACATGGTGCACCGCGCCGCCATCGCCGAGGTCTTCCTCACCGACGCCGTCCGCACCGACGAGCACTCCTTCCTGGTCGCCGCCCAGTGGCCGCGCGACCACGCCCTCTACTCGCCGGGCAGCGACGGCACCAGCGACCCGCTGCTGTTCATGGAGACCATCCGCCAGGCCCTGGTCTACCTCGCGCACGCCTACTACGACGTGCCGCTGACCCACCGCTTCATCGGCTTCGGCTCGGAGTTCGAGATCACCGACCCGGCCGCCCTGCGCATCGGCGGCGAACCGGTCCCGGTGGTCCTGGAGGCCGAGTGGGCGTGGGTCGGCAACCGCCCGCCGCACCGCTTCGGCATGCGCCTCGACGTCGTCCTCACCGTGGGCGGCCGGGCCTGCGGGCGCGGCGCGCTGCACGTCGTCGCCGTCGACGACAAGCGGTACGCCATGCTGCGCGGCCGGGGCGCCAAGCCGCGCGGCGTCCCCGTCACCGGCCCGGCCCCGCGCGCGCTGGAGCGGGTGCAGGCGGCCGCGGTGGGCCGGCTGCGCGCCAAGGACAGCGTGCTGGTGCGCGAACGCACCGACACGCCCTGGCAGTTGCTCATCGACGTCGAACACCCGATCTTCTTCGACCACCCCAGCGACCACGTCCCGCTGATGGTCACCCTGGAGGGCTTCCGCCAGCTCGGCCACCTCCTGCTGCACCCCGGCGACATGGCCCGCGGCGCCGGGCACGGCCTGCTCGGCATGGAGGTCGACTGCCAGGCCTTCGGCGAACTGGACGCCCCCATCGACCTGGTGGTGCGCGAGCGGCAGCCCGACAGCGGCTCCGGCACCACCCGGATGACCCTGGACGCCGTGCAGAACGGCACCTCGGTGGCCACCTGCCGCACCCTGTGGGGCACCCAGGCGGCGGACGGCACCGCTCACCCGGCTCACCGGGCGCCCGTTTCCTCTACGGCCTGACGCCCGTCCACCGCGTCCCACAGCCCCCGCACCCGCTCGGCCAGTCCGCGCCGCTCCGGATCGGGGGCGGTGTAGTACGCGCCCACCAGGATCACCACGGCCAGATCGGCCAGCGACTCCGCGGACAACGCCCTCAAGTCGGCCGGGAGCCGCGGGGGTTCGGGCGCCGACTGGGCGTCGTCCATCACCAGACGCAGCGCCGCGTTGAACCGTACGTCCGACTCCACACACTCCGCGAGGGCGCAGCACAGGGCCCGCAACCGCTCGGCCGCCGGGAGGTCCGCGTCCTTGTGCCGGGCGAGGAGTTCGTCGACGACCTGGTCGAGATGGTCGGTGAGCGCCCGCGCCAGCTGCTCCTTGGAGGAGAAGTGGGCGTACAGGGCCCCCTTGGTCAGCCCGGTGCGGGCCGCCACGTGCTGGAGGTTGGCGCGCGGATAGCCGTGCCGGACGAACTCGGCCGCGGCGGCGTCGAGGACCAGTTCATGGGTGCGCAGCGAGCGCGCCTGTTTCGCCATCACGGTCCCCTTCGGCCGACTGCCTCGAACAATACCTTCTTGAACGCACTTTTTTTACCTGATCCTGACAGATGACGACGAGGAGCGGTCCCATGCCCCCCACCTCCGCGCCGGCCACCGCCGCCGAACACGCCCAAGCCGCCGACCGCGAGGGCCGGTTGGTCCCCGAGGTCGTCGCCGCGCTGACCGCCTCCGGCCTGGCCCGGCACTTCGTGCCCCGCCGCTGGGGCGGTACGGAAGGGACGTTCACCGCGCTGCTGCACGAGGTCGCCGACGTCGGCGAGGCCTGTACGTCGGCCGCCTGGGTCGGCATGCTGTGGGCCGCGCACGGCCGGTTCGCCGCGCTGCTGCCCGAGGAGGGGCAGCGCAGACTGTGGAGCGCCGATCCCGACGTACGGATATCGGCGGCGCTGATGCCACCGGCCGGGCGCGCCGAACCGGCGCCTGGCGGCTGGCGGTTGACCGGCACCTGGGGTTGCGTCAGCGGCGTCGACAGCGCGGAGTGGGTGCTGGTCGCCGCACCCGTCGCGGACGACGGGGAGACGCGGGTGTTCGCGGTGCCGGGCGCCGCCGTCGACGTATTCGACACCTGGGACGCCACCGGACTGCGCGGCACCGGCAGCCACACCGCGGTCGTACGGGACGCCTTTGTCCCGCACGAACTCAGTTTCCCCATGGCGGAGTTGATGCGTGGCGCCACCGCCCCGGACCTCCCCCGCTGTCACACCGCGCCCGCCCAGCTGGCCGGTGGGCTGATGTTCTGCGCGCCCGCGCTGGGCGCGGCCCGCCGGGCGCTGGCGGTGTGGTCGCAGTGGGCGGCGTCGAAGGCGCCCGGCAGCGGGCGTCCGCAGCACGACAGTGCGGCGGTGCGCGAGACGCTCGCCGTGGCCTCGGCCCACATCGACGCGGCCGGCCTGCTCCTGGAACGGGCCGCGCAGCGCGCCGACACCGAGCCGGTCACCCCGGCGCTCGTCACCGGCAACCAGCGGGACGCGGCCGTGGCCGCCGGCCTCCTCGCCGACGCCGTGGACCGCCTCTTCCGCACCGGCGGCGCCCACATCCGCGACGCCTCCGGCGCACTCACCCGCCTGTGGCGGGACGTCCACACGGTCGCCTCGCACGGTGTGCTGCGCCTGGAACCGGTCGCCGCCGCCTACGCCTCCACCGCACTGGCCGCGGCGGACCGGGCGAGCACGGCCTCCCGCTCCGCGTAGAACCCGATCTTCCAGTCCAGGTAGCGGAGCGTGGCGACGAACTCGGCGGCGCGCGGCCGCAGCAACTCCCGGTGCGCTTCGAGCAGTTCACGGCGGGCGGCGATGGTCGAGTCGCCCGCCCGGTACAGCTCGACGTAGTGGTTCATGTCGGCCGGGGACATCCCGGTGCTGCGCAGGTGGTTGAGGAACTCCAGCCAGCGCAGATGGATCGGGCTGTAGGCGCGCACCCCGTACGGGTCCTCCTCGGCGCCCTCGATCAGCCCCTGCCGCTCGTACCAGCCGAGGGTGTCGGCGTCGAGGCCGCTGATGCGAACGACCTCCTCCAGGGAGTAGGTCTCGGCGTGGGTGGTGACGTACGCGGTGGGCCGCTTGCGGTCGTAGCCCGCGTACTCGGTCGTGGTGTCGCTCACGGACATGGTGATCCTTCGGTCGGGAGGGTCGGGAGAGTCGTGAGGCTCGGGTGGCCTCAGTGGCGCCAGGACGCGGCGGCGCGGTGCGCGGTCAGGGCGGGCCGGTGCCAGGTGGGTGCGGCGGTCCGGGCGGGCGCGGGCTCCTCCGCGGCAGGCGCCCGCCGGGCCAGCTCCAGCAGTACGGCGGTGGCGGCGGCGAGTTCCTCGGGCGACGGGTCGCCGCGCTCCACCCTGAGCAGGGGCCCCTCGGTGTCGCTCATACCGGCTGGTTCCCGTGCTTGCGGGAGGGCAGGTCGGCGTGCTTGGCCCGGAGCATCGCGAGCGACCGGACGAGGACGGCCCGGGTGTCCCGAGGATCGATGACGTCGTCGACCAACCCGCGCTCGGCGGCGTAATAGGGGTGCATGAGCTCGGACTTGTACTCCTTGATCCGACGCTCGCGGACCGCCTCCGGATCGTCCGCGGCGGCGATCTCCCGCCGGAAGACGACGTTCGCGGCCCCCTCGGCCCCCATCACGGCGATCTCGTTGGTGGGCCAGGCGAGCGCGAGGTCGGCGCCGATGGAGCGCGAGTCCATGACGATGTAGGCGCCGCCGTAGGCCTTGCGCAGCACCAGCGAGATACGCGGCACGGTGGCGTTGCAGTACGCGTACAGCAGCTTGGCCCCGTGCCGGATGATCCCGGCGTGCTCCTGGCCGACGCCCGGCAGGAACCCGGGCACGTCCACGAGCGTGACCAGCGGGATGTTGAAGGCGTCGCAGAACTGCACGAACCGCGCGCCCTTTTCGGACGCCGCGATGTCCAACACCCCTGCCGTGGCGGCGGGTTGGTTCGCGACGACGCCGACGACATGCCCGTCGAGCCGGGCCAGCGCGCACACCAGGTTGGTCGCCCAGGTCGGCTGCACCTCGAAGAAGTCGCCGTCGTCGACGATCTCCTCGATGACGCGATGGATGTCGTACGCCTGGTTCGGCTCGGCCGGCACCAGGTCGAGCAGGGCCTCGCAGCGCCGCTCGGGGTCGTCCGACGGCGGTTCGTAGGGCGGCAGTTCGCGATTGTTGTTCGGCAGCAGGGACAGCAGATGCCGTACGTCCTCCAGGCAGCTCGCCTCGTCGTCGTACGCTGCGGCGGCGACGCCCGAGACATCGGCGTGCACGTCGGCACCGCCCAGCCCGTCCTGGCTGACCTGCTCGCCGGTGACGGTCCGGACGACGTCGGGGCCGGTGATGAACATCTGGGAGATGCCGCGCACCATGAAGACGAAGTCGGTGAGCGCGGGCGAGTAGGCGGCGCCGCCGGCGCAGGGCCCGAGCATCACGCTGATCTGCGGGAGGACGCCGGAGGCGGCGACGTTGCGGGTGAAGATCCCGCCGTATCCCGCGAGGGCGGAGACCCCCTCCTGAATCCGCGCCCCCGCCCCGTCATTGAGGCTGACCAGCGGGGCCCCGGCGGCCAGTGCGAGGTCCATCACCTTGTGGATCTTCGTGGCGTGGGCCTCTCCGAGGGCGCCGCCGAAGATGCGGAAGTCATGGGCGTAGACGAAGACGGTCCGGCCGTGCACGGTGCCCCAGCCGGTGACGACACCGTCGGTGTAGGGGCGGCGGGCCTCCAGGCCGAACCCGGTGGCGCGGTGCCGGCGCAACGCCTCGATCTCGGTGAACGACCCCGGGTCCAGGAGGAGTTCGATGCGCTCCCGGGCGGTGAGCTTGCCGCGCGCGTGCTGCTGGTCGGTGGCGCCGGGGGCGGGGCCCTCGTGCGCGAGGTCGCGGATGAGGTGCAGTTCGGCGAGGCGGGTGCGGGTGGTGTCCGGTGGGGGTTGGGGAAGGGTGCGTTCTTCCATCACGGTCATGAGTCCATCCTGCCCTCTTTAAATTCCTTCGTGAAGGTATTTTAACGGCTGTTTGCGAAACTGGTCCTTGTCCGGTGCGGCGAAAACGCCGGTTCCCCGCACCCACCCGAGGGGCGCGGGGAACTGCGCGACCAGCCACGACGAACCCGCGGCCGAAGAACCGGCCTACTCACCGCCCTTCTTGGTGACCCGAGGCAGCAGCACCGCCGTACCCACGGCCGTGACCAGCAGCATCACCACGCACGCCACGAAGCTCGTGTCGAAGCCCCGCTGGAAGTGCCCCGTGTCCGCGATCAGCGCGCCGAACGCCGCCACCGCGATGCAACTGCCCACCTGCCGGAAGGTGTTGAGCACCGCGGCCGCCGTACCGGCCCGCTCGCCGTCCACGTTCTCCAGGATCGCCGCCGTCAGCGACGGCACCGCGAACCCGCCGCCCAGGCCGATCGGGACCAGCAGCAGCACCGGGATCCAGTACGAGGTGGAGGAGGTGACCGTCAGCATCAGCAGCGAGCCCGCCGTCATCACCAGCTGCCCGATCGTCATCGGCACCCACGCGCCCTTGCGGGCCGCGAGCTTCACGCCCGCCATGTTGACGATGGAGATCAGCGCGCACATCGGGATGAACATCGCGCCGGTGCTGACCGGGGAGGCGCCGCGCACCTGCTGGAAGTACATGCCGAGCAGGAAGATGGCGCCGTAGAAGACCGCGTTGATGGTGAAGCCGGCCGCGAGGCAGACGAGGACCGTGCGGTTCTTGAAGATGCTCAGCGGCACCATCGGCTGCTCGCGCCGGGACTGCGTCACCACGAACACCGCGATCGCGACCGCGGCGAGCGCCAGCGTGCCCAGCACGTCCACGCTCGTCCAGCCCGCGCGGCCGCCCTCGATCACGGCGTACGTCAGACCGGCCAGGGACGCGACCACCGACAGCTGGCCGACGAGGTCGACCGGCGCCGACCGGCGCGGCGAGGGGGTGATGCGGGTCAGCAGGGCGAGACCGAGGGCGCCGACCGGGAGGTTGAGGTAGAACACCGCACGCCAGCTCAGGCCGCTGGTGAGCATGCCGCCGATGACCGGCCCGACCGCCACGGCCACGGAACCGGCGGCCGTCCAGATCGCGATGGCCCGCGCCCGCTTGCCGGGGTCGGTGTAGGTCTGCCGGATCAGCGCGAGCGAGGCCGGGACCATGAGGGCCGCCGCGCCGCCCTGCACCATGCGGGCGCCGATCAGCGTCCCGAGGTTGGGGGCGATTCCACAGGCCAGGGAGGCGACGGTGAAGGAGGCGAGGCCCCAGGCGTAGGCGCGGCTGGCGCCGATCCGGTCCGAGAAGGTACCGGCCGACAGCATGAACGCGGCGAACATCAGGGTGTAGCCGTCGACGATCCACTGGAGGTCGGCCATCGTGCCGCCCAGCGAGTGGGAGATGGCCGGAAGGGCCACGTTGACGACCGAGCCGTCGAGGGAGATGACGAAGAAGGCGAGCAGGGCGGCGGCGAGGACGGTGGTGGGGGACGTGGACCGTGCGGTGGACGGTCCACCGGACGGGTCGGTTGCCGGTCCGTCCGGGGTCCGGGTCCGGTCGGTCCGCGCGGGCCGGGTCAGGATGGCCATGGGAACTCTCCTTGGAGGAAGGGGTGGGGGGAGGCGAGGGTCGGGGAGCCGGTCAGGCGTCCACCGGCGCGGCGCGGCGGCGGCTGAGTTCGGCGAACTCCGGGTTCGTGCCGAGCACTCCGCCCTCGCCCCAGCGGTTCTGCGGGATCTCCTGGATGTAGACGGTGATCTTGTCGAGGGGCGCCCCGATGACGCGGTGCACGGTGGCGGTGAGCTCCTCGATGAGCTCCTGGCACTTCTCGTCGGTCTGGTTGGGCCAGGTGGTCATGGAGAGGATGGGCATGGCGAAGCTCCTTGTGGCGTACGGGGGTTGAGGGTCGAGCGAGATGAGGGGGCGGCGGACTACAGGCCGGCCGAGGCTCCGCCGTCGAGGGTGAGGGCGGCGCCCGTGATGTGGCGGGCGGCGGGCGAGAGGAGGAAGGCCGCCACGCGGGCCACGTCCACCGGGTCGGCCAGCCGGCCGAGCGGGGTCTGGGCGGCGACCTGGGCGGTGACCTCCACCGCGGTGGCACCGGTGCGGTCACCGATCGCCTTGGCGATCTCGTCCCAGAGGGGCGTACGGACGGCACCGGGGTCGAGGACGTTGACCCGGACTCCCGCGCGCCCGAGATCCTTGGAGACGGCCTTGGCGAAGGCGGCGAGGGCGGCGTTGACCGCGCTGTTCACCGGGAAGAGCGGGTCGGGGTCCTTGCGGAAGACGCCGCTGACCAGCACGACCGAGCCACCATCACCCTCGGCCAGCGGTCCGGCGAGCGCCCGGGTGAGCCGTACGGCGCCCATCAGCTTGCCGTTGAACGTGGCCTGCCACATCGCGTCGTCGGCTTCGGCGAGCGGGGCGAGCGGGCCGTCGCCGGCGGTGTGCACCAGGCCGTCCACCCGGCCGAGCTCGGCGACCAGGGCGGTGACGCAGGCGTCGACCGAGGCGGCGGAGTTGATGTCGGTCTCGTAGGTCACGAGCCGGCCCGCGCCGCCCGTGCGGGCGTCGATCTCCTGCCGGGTCCGCTCCAGGCGGCCCGTGTCCCGGCCGAGCAGGACGACGGTGGCGTCCGAGCGGGCGAGCTCCTCGACGACGGCCGAGCCCATGCCGCCGGTGGCGCCGGTGACGACGATGACGGGCGTACTGCTGTTCACGGGGACCTCAGTTTCCGGGGCCGCACCCCTGATTGACGTTGCGTCAGATCACACCGGCGACCCCCGAGCGAAGCGGGTCCGGCCTGGTGATGAAGAAGGTAGCCCGGTTCGGGAACGCGCGCAACCATCTAGTTGGTTTTCAAGAACCAACTAGATGGTTAACCCTTCTTCCGTCCACCTCTGACCGGCAGAGGGGCGGAGGCGCGGGAGGGCTACTTGCCAACCTGGCTCTCTGCTTGGTGCTTGAGGTTGTTGACCCAGTTGCGGAGGGAGTTGTCCAGGGCGGTCTGCAGGGTGGCCTGGTTGGCGGTGACGGGGTCGCCGGTCCAGGATTCCTCGGTGTGGACGAGGACGCCGTCGGCGGTCGGGGTGAAGGTCCATACGTGGATGGCGGTGATGCCCTGGGCGGGGCCGCCCCAGACCAGGCGCTTGCCGTGGTCGACCTGCTTGACGGTGGACGTGATGTTCAGTCCCTCGGTGCTCCAGCGGAAGACGGAGCCGGGGCGCAGGCGTCCGGGGGTGTCCTTGACGACGACGTCGACGTCGGGCTGCCAGGTGGGCCAGTTCTCGACGTCGGTCTGGATCTTCCAGATGGTGTGCAGGGGGGCGTGGATGAGGATGTTGTCGCGGGTGATGACCGGGGCGCCGGCGTCGATCTGCACGTCGTCGGCGTGAGCGGCGGCGCCGGCCGCGATGGTGGTGGCGGTGGTGGCGGGCTTGTCGTCGTTGAGGGCGTGGGCGGTGCCGGTGGCGAGGAGGACAGCGCCGGCGGTGGCGGCGGCGAACTTCGTCGCGGTGAGGATGCGCATGGTCGGGGACCTTTCATCAGGTGTGGTGGTGGTTGTCTGCACTTGTGGTGGTGGTTGTCTGCCGGGCAGCGGACCGGGCCGGGCAGGGGTGCGTGTGGTTACGGGGCGCCGAAGGCGGAAGGTGGCGGGTTGAGGCCGTGGGGGTCAGTCGGCCTGCTCGGCGCGGATCTTCAGGCAGGCGAGCCAGGCGGTCAGAGACTGTTCCAGGGCCTGACCGAGCTGCTGGGGGGCGGCGTCGACGGGGGCGCCGCTCCATGACTCCTCGGTGCGGACGGTGACCTGGCTGCCGGTCTGCTCGAAGGTCCACACATGGACGCCGTCGATGCCGCCTGCCGGGCCGCCCCAAACCAGGCGCCGGCCGGGGACGACCTCACGGATCGTGGAGGTGATGTCCATGCCGTGGGTCTTCCAGTGGAAGGAGTTTCCGGGCAGCAGTGGGCCGGCGAGCCGGGCCTGGTCGACGTCGGTGTTCCAGTCGGCCCAGGCGTCGATGCCGGTGTGCAGAGACCAGACGCGCTCCAGCGGGGCGTCGATCACGGCGGTCAGGCGGACGATGACGGGGGCGGTGGCGTCGATGGTGAACACGGCGGTGGCTGCCTCTCGGTTGGCGTGGCGTCAGGTGCGGTGGGGCGAAGGGGTTGGGGTGGTCAGTGGTCGGGTTGCGCGACGGTCGACCGGCCGGTGTCACTGCGGGGGTGCCGGTAGGGCTGGGGTGTCAGTCGGCGCAGGTGGTACCCGGTGTCGACGGGGCGCGGGTGGTCAGGTGGCGATGAGTGGCGTCGCGCGCGCACGTCCCAAGAGGGCAGGAACACGCTGTAGTCGTCCCCTTCGGGGCTGAGGGACAGCGCGGTGGGCGTGTGAACGCTGCGACCACCGGGGGACGGATGCGTGCCGGCTTCCGGGTGGTGCGTCAGGCGCGCAGGACGACCTTTCCGGCGACGGTGCCGGACTCGGCCAGCCGCATCGCCTCGGCAGCCTGGGCGAGGGGCAGTTCGGCGGCGATCTGAGCGGTGATCTCACCGCGCCGGAGCGCTTCGAAGACCTCGGTGAGGTCGGCGCGCAGCCGGGCCTGGAAACGGCCGCGGTTCAGGGCGCGGCCGGCCCAGACGTTGAAGAAGTAGGCGCGGCGGCGGTTGGGCAGGGCGTTCCACAGCCAGATCCGGCCGAGCAGCTTGAGGACGGGCCACTGCTTGGAGCCCTCGTCGTCGCGGGTGGAGGCGGTGCCGTAGGAGACGAGGGTGCCGCCAGGCGCGAGCAGGCGCCAGGAGTCGACGATGCCGCGGCCGCCGACGTGGTCGAAGACGGCGTCCACGCCGCGCGGGGCGAGTTCGCGGACGCGGGCGGGGATGTCCTCGGTGCGGTAGTCGATCGGGCGCACCCCCCGCTCCCGCAGAGCGGCGTGGTGACGCGCGGAGGCAGTGCCGATCACGTCGGCCCCGGCGGCTTGGGCGAGTTGGACCAGTACCGAGCCGACTCCCCCGTTGGCGCCGTGCACCAGGACGGTCTGCCCGGCGCCGATGCGGGCCTTGCGGTGCAGCATCTGCCAGGCCGTGATGCCGTTGATCACCACGGTCTCCGCCTCCGCCGCGCCGATCCCGTCCGGGACCGGCACCACGTCGGTGGCGTCGAGGACGACGTGGCTGGCCCAGCCGCCCACCTTCAGCAGCGCGGCCACCCGGGTACCGACGAGACCGGCGCCGACCCCGTCCCCGGCCGCCAGCACGGTGCCGACCATGTCGTAGCCGGGGACGAAGGGGAAGGGCGGCTGGTCGTAGTAGCGGCCGCGGCGCATCTGCTGCTCCGCGAAGGAGACACCGGTCGCCTCCATGCGGACGACGACCTGCCCCGGCCCGGCACTCGGGACGGCACCCAGCCGCACCTGCAGTCCCTCCGGCTCGACCTTGCCCGGCAGCACGACCTCGATCATTTCTGCGGTGCTCATGACGACCTCCATCGACTCCACCAGTTTTGTTAGTGGCTGGCGCGTTCGTTAGAAGTTATAACTCCATCGCGCAGTGACAGTCAAGCGCGTTCGTAATAGGGTCTAACTCCGAGCGTGCGAGCAGCGGCTCACCCGGCCCACGGGAGCCGGCGAACACGACGGAGAAGGGACGAGCACATGGCCATCGCGGGCAAAGAGGCCCCACGTGAGCGCTACCGCGCCCAGCTACGCGCCGAGATCAAGCAGCACGCCTGGGAACAGATCACCGCAGCCGGGGCGCCGGGGTTGTCCCTGAACGCCATCGCCAAGCAGATGGGTATGAGCGGCCCCGCGCTTTACCGGTACTTCGCCAGTCGAGACGATCTGATCACCGAGCTGATCCGCGACGCCTACCGCAGCCTCGCCGACGCCCTCCACGCCACCGCCGGCTCCGGCGCGGACCTGGCCGGACTGGGACACGCCCTGCGCGCCTGGGCCCTGGACGACCCCCAGCGCTACTTCCTCGTCTACGGCACACCCGTCCCCGGCTACCACGCCCCCGACGACATCACCACGATCGCCTCCGAGATCATGGACGCCCTCCTCGACGCCGCCCGGCCCAGCGGCACCCCCGCCGACACCCCGGACGACTCCCGCTTGGAGGCCCACCTCGCCGAGCACCGCGGGTGGGCAGCCGACCACCCAGCACCCCCGGCCGCCCTGCGCAGCGCCCTGCTCTTCTGGACCCGCCTGCACGGCATCCTCTCCCTGGAACTGGCAGGCCACTTCACCGGCATGGGATTCGACCCGGCCGAGCTGTACGAACACGAACTGCGGCACCTGACCCGGTAGGCACGCCTCCGCACTCCGGCCTTTAGCTCGGCCCACGCGCGCAGGTCGTCCGAGGTGGCGGTCTGACGGCTGTTCTCCCGCTTGTAGATCTTCGAGTGGGGCCGGCCGAGCATGGCACCGCGCGTGGCGACGTCCCGAAGCCGGCAGTAGCGCAGACTCCTGCTGTCGCGGCCGGAGGCATGTGAGCCGCTCTCGGAGGACGGCTACAGCGCGCTGTTGACGGCCAAGGCGATCAATGGCCTGGGGTGGTCAGGCCCCACCGTCTACCCGGGCGCGGCCCGCTCCACGTCATGACAGGAGGTTCGCGCGGGTGCACACGCGCGCGGCGGGCGTACCACTCCCACGAGCAGCACCGCCCTCAGAACTCCCCCAGCCCAGCGGGGCCTTGACCCACGTCAGACCGCCCCCTGCAGCACGTTGTCGATGATCGAGTGCCCGTGCGCCACCACGCTCGCCCGCAGCAGCGCCCACCCGCTCTCCGTCTCCCCGTCCGGCCCCAGCATCAGCCGGCGCTGCTGCGGCACGATGAACGGCCAGGACGCGATGCCGATCAGGGCGATGAGCACGCGGGCGGCCGTCGCGGGGTCGTCGACGCCGAGCGCGAGGCTGAGCGCGGCCGTCTTGTGGACGTAGTACGCCTCGCGCTCCTTCTCGTCCGGGATCGGCTTGTCGCGGTAGTGCAGGCCCTCCCAGGCCAGCAGCCGTACGAGGTCGGACTGGCGGTGATAGTCGAAGACCTCGCCCACGTACGAGCGCAGCCCCTCCTCCGTGACGGGGATGGGCACCGCGTCCGACATATGGGCGTAGACCTTGGTCATCACGGCCGCGAACAGGGCTTCCTTGTTGCCGAAGTAGGCGTAGATCCGCTGCTTGTTGACGCCGGAGCGCTCGGCGATGCGGTCCACGCGCGCTCCCGCGAGCCCGTGCTCGGAGAACTCCGCCTCGGCGGCTTCCAGAAGCTTGGCGCGGGTCGCCTGCGCCTTGGGTGTCTCAGCCATGGGAACAGCGTAGTCCACGCCACAACCAACTGGATGGTTCAGAAAAACCAACTAGATGGTTGCACTCCCGCCGCGACTCCTCTACGGTCTTTCACATCGGCCCCGCCACCCCGGAAAACCCGGTGCGGAAGAGGCGGCAGGCCCCTCATGTCAGCTGAGGAGAAACGCATGTCAGCCACAGCCACCCTCCGGACCCTGCTGCTCGTCGGTGACCGTTTCGCCGGATTCGCCGCCCAGCAGGACGTCCTCACCGTCAGCCAGTTCATCGAGGAGATGCGCCTCGGGGTGTACTCCTGGGACAGCCGCCCGGTCCGGGTCCGCGCAGGTCAGGGCGTCACCGCCGAGGACGCGGACATGGTCAGGGACGCCGCCCTGCTGCTCGGCCTCGGTGACCGACTCGACCTCGACTTCCGGGCGCCGGCGCTGGCCGGCCGCGGCGAGGCCCACAAACACATAGCCAGCAACACCCTGATAGCCGACCTACGGCGGGACGGCGCGGACCTCTTCTCCGCCACCCTCCGCGTCCACAACGACAACGAGCTGCTCATCGACCACCAGACCGGCGAGCACGTCCAGGGCATGGTCGCCGTCGAAGCGGCCCGGCAGATGTTCCTCGCGGTCAGCGAGCGCTACCACGCCTGCCGCTACCTCGACCGCTCGTACTACTACGTCATCGAGTCGATGAACACCGACTTCGAGAACTTCCTCTTCCCCGTCGACGCCACGATCGTCTACCACGCGCTGCGCGCCGAACTCGACGACCCCGACCGGCTGTCCTTCGCCGCGGAGATCTCCCTCCACCAGGCCGGCCGCCGCGCCTCGATCACCACCGTCACCTACACGGCCTTCGACGCCCCGGTCATCGAGGCCAAGGAGCACCGCCGGGCGCAGTTCGCCGTCGAGCACACGGTGCGCAACGCACGCGTGACGGTCACGCCCACGAAGCCAGTGCCGGCCGCCGTCTGAGCACCACTCACCCGCTCAACTCCCGTCGTATCCCAGCAAGTCACTCACTCAAGGAGACCGTCATGTCCGCTTCCGCCGCCCTCATCACCGCCACCGAGCTGTTCGCCAAGCCCGAGCAGATCGACGCCGTCGCCGAGGCCTGGCAGGCCCACAACGACGCGTCCGGCTTCGACGGCCGCATCCTCTACCGCGGCCTGGAGAGCAACTCCGTCCTCGAACTCGCCCCGCTGCACCGCGGTTTCGAGCAGATGGAGGAGCTGCGCGCCGACTGGTGGAAGCTGTGGGAGGCCGTCGGCCCGCTGGGCGAGGGCGACTTCCGCCGCCAGTTCCTCCAGTTCGTCGAGGCGCCCAAGCCGGCCGCCGGCGCCCTGCCCGACACGCACTACGTGCAGATGCGGCACGTCGAGGTCGTGCCGCGGGTCTACCGGCAGTACCGCGCCTGGCGCGAGGAGACCATCTTCGACGTCGTGCGCACCACGGACGAGGTCAAGAGCTTCCAGGCGTTCCACTCGCTGGCCAGCACCGAGCCCGGCGTGATGTTCGTGTCCGGCTTCGACGCCGACCCCGCGAAGTACATGGAGGCCTTCACCTCCCCGCGCTACCAGCAGATCGTCCGCGAGGCGGGCGACACCTACATCACCGGAGGCGACAACGGCCTGTACACCCGCATCTACGAGCGCGTCACCGCCTGATCCCCTACGGCCCCCACCCCTCCCCACGGCCGGCCGCGGAACCCCTGTGCACTGAGCGCGGCGTTGCGCGGCCGGCCGTCTCCAGCTCTCCCTTCCGTCACCCGCCTCTCCCTCCGTCACCCGCCTCTCCACCTCGCGTCCGCGAAGGAGTACCGACATGACCCTCTCCCCCGTGGCCCCCGCGCCCGTCGCGGCCGCGCCCATGACCCGGACCTACGACCTGAGCGTCACCACCCAGGGCCCGCTCTACCCGCCGAGCGAGATCGTCGACGAGAACGGCGACTTCGTCGTCATCGGCCGCGTCAACCGGCCCGGCCCCGACGGCGCCACCGTCTCGGCGTGGGGCGGCGCGGTGGTCTCCCCGGACAGCCCGCTGCCGCCGCTCGGCCAGAACCTGCCGTACGACATCGTCCGCGAGCTCGACCTCACCGACCCGACCGGCCCGGACGCCCAGGTCCAGCTGTTCACGCTGCCCCTGCCGCTGCCCTGCAACAACTACCCGATGCTGTTCGCCCCGGAGCAGCGCCCCGACGCGCACGACGTGCGCCGCCCCAGCTATCCGCTGCACGGCGCGCCCATCCCGGACCTGCGCGAGGAGGACGGCCCGAAGGTGCGGGAGCCGATCACGCTCGGCCAATGGACCAAGGCGCGCGGCCAGTTGGAGGTGCATGTGCCCGCGAACCGGCGCAGCGCCGACTTCGCGTTCGCCTTCACGGGCCTGATCCCGGACAGCCTCTACACGGTCATGTCGCTGCGCGAGCACGACCTCGACCCGGCCGGCCCGACCCGCCCCGGCCCGCTCGGCGTGCCGAACGCCTTCATCAGCGACAGCAACGGCATGGCCCACTACCGGGCGACCCTCCCCAACCCCTTCCCGGCGCCGGGCACCCCCGGCTCCAACCGGGTGATCAACGTGGTCGTGCTGTGGATGAGCTACCAGCAGAACTACGGCGGCGCCATCGGCCACTTCGGCCTCGGCGGCGACATCCACGCCCAGCTGAAGCTCCAGGGCCCGAGCTTCGCCGAGTTCACGACCGAGCCCGCCAACTGATCGTCCTGCTGTGCCACTCGACCCTCAGGAGAGACCATGGACATGGACCAGCCCATCGGCATCATCGCCACCGGCTCCTACCTGCCCGCGACCGTCGCCCACAACGACGAGGTCGGCGCCGCGGCGGGGGTGACCGCCGAGTGGATCGAACGCAAGACCGGCATACGACGACGACACCGCGCCGCCCCGCACGAGGCCACCTCCGACCTGGCGGCCAACGCGGCCCGACAGGCGTTGCTCCAGGCCGGCCTGACGGCCGATCAGATCACGTACGTCGTCGTCGCCACGTCCACCCCCGACCACCCCCAGCCCGCCACCGCCGCCATCGTCACCGACCTCATCGGGGCGCGCCGGGCCGCCGCCTTCGACGTCAACTCGGTGTGCAGCGGCTTCCTGTTCGCGCTGACGGCCGCCGACCGCATGCTGCGGGCCGAGCCGCGCACGGCGTCGGGGCAGGGGCCGTACGCCCTGGTCATCGGCGCGGACATCTACTCGCGCATCCTGGACCCGGCCGACCGCAAGACGGCGATCCTGTTCGGCGACGGGGCGGGGGCCGTCGTCCTCGGGCCCGTGCCGGCCGGGACCGGCGGCATCACCACCAGCCTGACGACCCGCGGCGACCAGCACCGCCTGATCAGCGTCCCGGCCGGCGGCAGCAGGCGTCCCGCGACGGCGGACACGGTCGCGGAGGGCGCGCACTGGTTCACGATGGACGGCCGCGGGGTGCGCGGCTTCGTGCACGACAACCTGCCCGGCGCGATCGGCGAGTTGCTGGCCAAGGCACGCGTACCGGGGCGTGCGGTACGGCACTTCGTCCCGCACCAGGCGAACGGCGTGATGCTCGCCGAGGTGTGGCCCGCGCTCGGCCTCGACACGGCCCGGATGCATCTGGCCCTCGCCCACCACGGCAACACCGGTGCCGCGTCCGTCCCGATCACCCTCGACGTGACGCACCGCCGGGGCCTGTTCACCGAGGGCGACCTGACGGTGCTGTCGGCCTTCGGGGGCGGCATGTCGGTCGGCTCGGCCCTGTTCCGCTGGGCCCCGACGGCCCACGCCCGCCCGGCACGGGCCCAGGCGCCGACGGAGGCGAGCACGGGCGTGAAGGAGCCGGTGCTGGTCGGAGCGAGGTAGGTCCACCCCCGCCCGCCGCACCCCTACGGAGAAACCCCAGACGTGCACGGACCACCGACCCCACCGACGCCCCTCAGGAGCAACAGTGATCACCCTGCAGAAAACAACAGGCCTCACCGGCACTCCCCGCCTCCCCCGTCTGCACGTCCTGGCCAACGGCACCCTGGCCTCGGTGCGGCGCGGCGGCACCTGGTACCTGCTGAACACCGGCCCCGAGGCACGGCGGCCCGTCCTCCACCTCGCGGGGGACGCGGACGACGCGGAGCTGGAGCCGCACATCTGCCGGAGCATCGACTGACCCCGCACACGAGGGGAGGGACGGAGGACCCTGACGGCCTCCGTCCCTCCCCTCACGCATGCTCAGCAGAGCGGCATGGCGCAGCCTCCGGTGCAGCCCTCGGAGTGCTCGTCGCGGCCCATGGACCAGCAGGCGAGCGCGCACCCGGAGACGGTGGCCGCGGCCCGGTCCGCGTGCCGGGCGAGATAGCCGCGCACGACGGGGTCGTCGCCGACGCCACGGGGGTGGCCGACGCAGTCGAGGAGCGGGAAGTCGGAGGGGTGGTCGCCGTAGGCGAAGCAGTCGCGCGGGTTGACGCCGGGGTGTTCGGCGAGCATCCGCAGGGCCGCCGCCCGCTTGCCCTCGCCGATCACCGGCTCGGCCAGCTCGCCGGTGTAGCGGCCCTCGCGCACGACGGGCGAGGAGCACAGGACGTGCCGGGCGCCGACGCGCTCGGCGACCGGGTCGAGGCAGGGCGGGAAGGACCCGGAGACCAGCACGATCTCGGCGCCGGCGGCGCGATGGCGGGTCAGCTCGTCGACGGTGGAGGCGATGAAGAAGCCCGGGTCGGCGGCGGCGAGGGCGAACCACTCCCGCCCGAGCGCGGCCATCTCCTCGACGCTCTCCCCGGCATAGGAGCGGTAGTAGGCCCGGTTCACGTCCTCCCGGGGCACCCCGGCGGCGGAGCGGCCCTTGAGGTCGGCCTCGACGAGCCGGTACCGGTGCTCTCCCTCCTCGCCGAACCGCCGTACGAGCTGAAAGCGCAGGAACTCGAACATGCTCTTGCAGTTGATGAGCGTCTCGTCGACGTCGCAGAAGACCAGGTAGGCCGGCCGATGCGCCGTGTCGACCCGCACCCCGCCGGCTATCTCCGCCACCACCGTCATTCCCAGAACCTCCCCCTCGGGGCCCGGCACGGTACCGGGCACTAAAAAAATTCCTTCGTGAAGGTATCACTCACCGGATGCTGTTGTCAGTGGCCCCGGCTAGCCTCCGAAGGAGTACCGGCACCCCTTTTCGGGAGGTTTCCATGGCCTCGCGCCTGAACCCGTACCTCAGCTTCGACGGCACCGCTCGACAAGCGATGGAGTTCTACCAGGAGGTGTTCGGCGGCACGCTGGCGCTGAACACGTACGGCGACTTCGGCCAGGCGGACACCCCCCTGGCCGACAAGATCATGCACGGCATGCTGGAAACCCCGTCCGGCTTCACCCTGATGGCCGCCGACGCCCACCCGGACATGCCGAACACCGTCGGCACCAACTACTCGATCAGCCTCAGCGGCGACGACGACACCGAACTGCGCGGCTACTGGGAGAAGCTGTCGGCCGACGGCACGGTGTCGGTGCCCCTCGACAAGCAGATGTGGGGCGACGTCTTCGGCATGTGCACGGACCGGTTCGGGGTGCCGTGGATGGTGAACATCGCGGCGACGCAGGGCTGAGCGGGCCCGGCGCCTCAACCGAGGGCCCGTACCCGCCCCACCGCCTCCGTCAGATACTCCCGCGTCCAGGCGACATGCTCCGTGTCGTCCGTGGCGCGGGGGCCGTCCTCGACGACCAGGATGAGGCCCAGGTAGAGCTGGTAGAGGGCGAGGCGGTGGCGCAGGGCCGAGGTGAAGTCCAGGGTGCCGCCGGCTTCGACGTAGCCGGTGACGACGTCGCTGTCCGGGGTGACGTCGCCGCCGAAGGCCAGGGAGATCAGCTCGGCCGCCGGGTCGCCCCAGAAGGCGCGTTCGTGGTCGATGACGCCGGTGATACGAAGGTGATCGCCGCCGTTGACGAAGACGTTGCCCGGCCAGAGGTCGAAGTGGACCAGGCGGGGTTCGGTGACCTCGTCGAGCGCGTAGCCGCCCTCGGCGACCAACTTCCTGATGGTGTCCGGCTCTTCGGGCAGCTCCGAGTTCCAGTGGGCAGCGTCCTCCAGCAGCGCGTCCACCATCGCCGTGAACGCCGTCCGCCAGTCCGGCGCCGACAGCCCCGACCGTGCCGCCGGGTAGCCGAACCGGCCGTCCTCGGACACCAGGGTGTTCAAGCGGGCGGTGACCGCGCCCAGTTCGCGGCGCAGGGTGCCGGTGGCGGCCGGGGAGAGGGTCGTGGCGACCTTGTCCCAGGGGGTGCCGTCCAGGAGGGAGACCATGAGGAACTCGTCGTCGGCGTGGAGGAGTTCGGGGCCCGGCACCTGCCCCTCCGGGAGCTCCGCGAGCCGGCGGTAGACCATGGCCTCCGTCGCCATGATCCCGCGCTCGTACCGCAGCACCGGCACCTCCGGCGGCGGGGCGAGCTTCACGATCGCGGGGCGACCGTCGTCGAGGCGGACGCGGTAGGCCGTGTTGTAGCAGCCGTCGGTCAGCTCGGCCTCCGGCCGGCCCCCGATCCCGGCCGAGGACCGCAGCAGGGCGTCGAGGTCGGCGGGGGACAGACGGCGCTTGGTCTGACTCTGCATGGGGCCACGCTTCCAATCCAGATGCACTCTGTCGGACAGCGGAGGGGCCAGCCGCCTGGGAGCGCTCCCAAGATGCCGCCCGGTCACGGCGGCGTCAAGGGTGACGGAGGGGCTCGCGGCGGTCGCCGTCCCGGTGCGCCCGGGGCGACGGAGCGGCTCATGGCAACCGCCCTCTTCCCTGCGTCAGGGATGACCGAGCGGCTCGCGGCGACCGCCCTCCCGCTACGCCCGGGGCGACCGAGAAGCGCGCAGCGACCACCCTCTTCCCTACACCCGGGGCGACCGAGCGACTCACCACAACCACCCTCCCCCTACACCCGCGGCAACCGAGAAGCGCACAGCGACCACCCTCTTCCCCCGTCAAGGAGGACCGAGCGACTCACCACAACCACCCTCCCCCTACACCCGCGGCAACCGAGAAGCGCACAGCGACCACCCTCTTCCCCCGTCAAGGAGGACCGAGCGGCTCACCGCAACCACCCTCTCCGCTAAGGCAGTTCGACCGTCACCTGCCCGGTCAACGCCCGCAGGAAGTCCGCCGCGTCGAACATCTCCCCGGCCGACACCACCCCCGCCCCCACCTCGGTCCGCCCCGTCAGCACCCGCTCCGTCGCCTCCACCACCAGCGGCGCCGTGACGGCGTAGATGTCCCGGCCGCGCGCCACCGCTCGCCGTTCCGCCCCGCCCGACCGCACCACCACGTCCACCAGGAAGGTCTGCGCCGACCGCCCCGTCCCGTCCCCGTCCGCCGCGACCGGTGCCGGGGTCTCCGGCGCCGACAGGTCCCTCGCCGCCTCCACCGTCATGTACGTCCGCACCTCGGGGATCGACAGATGGCTCGGGACCGTCACCACGTCGGCCATCGTGAACTCCCCGATGACCTCCCGCGCCCCCATCGGCTCCGGGAACACCCACTCCAGCACCGGCGCCGCGTCGTCCCGGTACTCCAGCCGCCCGCCGCTGAACCGCACGCGTCGCCCGGCCCGCCGCCCCCGCGACACCTCGCCCGCGCTCCGGGTGCCCGGGGTCGGGTGCCAGCTGTTCAGGCCGTACGCGACATGCGCCTCGTCGGCCGCCGTCCACTCCCCCATCGCGGCCGTGATGAGCAGGTCGCCGAGTCCGCCGTAGAACGCCATCGCGGGCACCACCGGCACGCCCGCCGCCCGGGCGCGGTCCGCGAAGTGGGCGAAAGTGTCGGCGTTGGCCTCGATCTCCGCCGCCACGTCCAGATAGGGAATCCGGGCGCGCAGTGCCGCCTCGATCACCGGGGCGGCCGTCGTCGCGAACGGCCCGGCGCAGTTGATCACGGCCGCCGCGCCGGCCAGCGCACGGTCCAGCGAGGCCGGGTCGTCGACCGACGCCGGACGCGCCTCCACGTCGTACGCGACGGCCATCGCCTTCAGGCGCACGGCGTCGCGGCCGGAGAGCAGCGGCACGAGCCCGCGCTCGACCAGTTCCTCCACGACGAAGCGCCCGGTGTGCCCGTACGCGCCGAACACCGCCACCGTCTGCCCTGCTCCCATAACGCCCCCAACCCCCCGCGTTGATCCGTCGACGACCATCCTGGGCCGCCCGGCGATCACGGTGTGAGTGTCCGGAACGACACGCCCCATACAATTACGGACATGACCACGGTCGCCCTCGCCGTCACCGACGGCATGCTGCACTTCGAGCTGTCCCTGGCGTACGAGGTGTTCGGCGCCGTGCCGGACGGGGTGACCGTCCCCTGGTACGAGGTCACCGTGTGCGGCTCGGCGCCGGTCCGGGTCGGCCGGTTCCTGCTCGCACCGGATCACGGTCTCGACCGGCTGCGCGACGCGGACACCGTGATCGTGCCGGGCTGGGCGGACGTGGCGGTGGACCCGCCCGCCGAGCTGGTCGAGGCGGTGCGCGCGGCGCATGCGGCGGGGGCGCGGGTGGCCTCGCTGTGCACGGGCGCGTTCGTGCTGGCCGCCGCCGGTCTGCTGGACGGCAGGCGCGCGACCACGCACTGGGCCCACACCGAGGAGCTCGCCGCCCGCCATCCCGAGGTGGAGGTCGACCCGGACGTCCTCTACGTCGACAACGGCAGCGTCCTCACCTCCGCCGGGAAGGCCGCGGCGATGGACCTGTGCCTGCATCTCGTACGGCTCGACCACGGATCGTCGGTCGCCAACGCCGCCGCCCGCCGTCTCGTCGTACCCCCGCACCGGGCCGGTGGCCAGGCGCAGTTCGTCGCCGCGCCCGTGCCCGCCCGCGACGACCACCCGCTCGGCGCGCTGCTGCCCTGGGTGATCGAACGTTTGGACCAGCCGCTGACCGTGACGGACCTGGCCCGCCGGGCCGGGATGAGCGCGCGCCACCTCACCCGGCACTTCCGGGCGGCCACCGGCACCACCCCGTTGCAGTGGCTGCTGACCCAACGCATCCGCCGCGCCCAGGAGTTGCTGGAGTCCACCGACGACGGCATCGACACGATCGCGACCGCGACGGGCATGGGCACGGCCACGACGCTGCGCCGCCACTTCCACCCACGGTCGGCGTCCCCCCGGACACCTACCGCCGCACCTTCCGCACCCGGCCCGCCATCGCCCAGAAGTCACCTACAGGGACAATGAGCACATGAGCATCGTGAAGATCAACGTCCTCACCGTCCCCGAAGAGCAGCGCGAGGTCCTGGAGAAGCGGTTCGCCGCCCGGGCCGGGGCGGTGGAGGGCTCTGACGGTTTCGAGTGGTTCGAGCTGCTGCGCCCGGTGGAGGGAACCGACACCTACCTCGTGTACACACGGTGGCGTGACGAGGAGTCTTTCCAGGCCTGGCTCGAGGGCCCCATGAGGGCAGCTCACCAGGGCGGTGGTGGGAACGGCGGCGAGAAGCCGAAGCCGGCCGCAACGGGATCGACTCTGTGGTCGTTCGAGGTCGTCCAGCAAACTGAGCCCAAGAACGCATAGACGTCACCATCAGCCGTCCGTGGTCCCAGCCCTGCCCAGAGTCCTCGCTCTCGTGAAGAGCTCGAAGGCTCCGGCCAATTGGGAGGTGGCTCTGGGAACGGTTCGACAAAGACGATGACAAGCAGCGGCACGCGGTCGAGTGCGGGATCAACCGCCTCAAGCGTCACCACGCTGTGGCCACGAGATACGACAAACTCGCCGTCCGCCATGAAGCGACCGTGCTGGTCGCGACCATCAACGAGTGGCTGTGATCAGCTACTCGGACGGTGAGCGAATGAGCCTCAGGACGACATCGCTGCGCGCTCGGCCGCGCTGCGCAGAACGCAGAATTCATTGCCTTCGGGGTCGGCGAGGACGGCCCAGCCGGCGCCATCGGGTTCCCGGCGATCGGCGACCAGGGTGGCACCGAGGCTCAGCAGTCGCTCGACCTCCTCTTCGCGCGAGGTCTCGGGGCGCAGACACAGGTGAATCCGGTTCTTGATCGTCTTCGGCTCTGGCACCTGGTTGAAGTACAGCAGTGGGCCCTCCGGCAGGGTCACCGCAGTCTCCACGTCACCCGGCTTGCTCTCTGGATGCAGCGGACAACCGAGCGCCTCGCTCCAGAACCGAGCCAGCTCATAGGCATCCCCACAGTCAACCGCCACGTTCTGCACCACCGAAACCATGCACGAGATCCTGCCCGGAGCTCCGCTCGGGCAGCAAATTGCGGTCGGACTGCACCAGCACTTTCGCAACAGGCCCCCTCACCGGAGGCCTAGGCGGGCTTGCCCGGGGTGCCCTTCCACGGCCAGTAGGAGAAGCCGTTGCCGGTGTACCAGTCCAGGCGGGTTTTGCCGCAGGCGCCGCTGTGCACGTCCAGGAAGTCGTAGTTGACGGCCTTGATGGACTTCTTGGGGAAAGTCACGGAGATTTCCGTGGTGACAGTGCCGCGCGAGGGGATCGTGCCCACGGCCAGGGACTGTGAGTTCCACAGGGGCAGCGAGCCGTTGGTCTTGCTGTTCCAGTGCAGCGCCATCGAGTGCCAGGAGCCCTTGCCGACGCGCCAGCGGACGTGCGGCGCGGGGCCCCGGTTCTTCATGAGGTTGCCGATGGCGAAGACGTACGAGGCCTTGGTGAGCGCCGTGTTCTCGGTGTTGTGGAGCCGGAGCTTGGCGTGGAGGGGAACGCCGGGCTTCTGTGCGGTGGGGACGACCGATCCGGCAGGGTCCGAGACCGATACCGCTCCGTACCGGCAGTCGTACTCCGCGGCGGCGCCCTTGGTCACAGCCACGGCACCGTGGGCGGCGAGCGTGCTCAGGATGCCGGCGGTGGCGGCGAGAACGGCGCCGTGGCGAACAGCAGTTTTCAACATTCCTCCTCGTCGCCTCGATGCCACAACGGCGCACGGCCTGCCGTCAATGATCTTTGCGGGATCATTGCGGTGACTTGAGATCGCTGTTCATGGTCATGAACAGCGATCACATACACATCTATTGACGCGTACAGAGCAGGCCCTTACGGTCCGGAGAAAGCGCTTTCCCCTTCTCTGGAACCCGCAACAGAAAGGGCACGGCTCCCATGACCAACCTCTCCGCTCCACGCACGAGACCCCTGGCCGCCGCATCATCCGCGGTCGCGACCGTCGGCCTCCTCGCCGGCACCCTGGTCGCCCTGTCCGGCACCACGGCGAACGCCGCCACCACCCGCTACGAGGCCGAGACCGCACCCGCGGTCTGCACCGGCGCCGTCGAGACGGAGTGGACCGGCTACTCCGGCAGCGGCTACTGCAACGGCACCAACGCCGCCGGCGCCTACAGCCAGTTCACCGTCTCCGCCTCCGCCGCGGGCACCGCCACCGTCAGCGTCCGCTTCGCCAACGGCACCACCACGGGCCGCGCCACGGACGTCGTCGTCAACGGCACGACCGCCGCCTCGGCGTCCTTCGAGGGCACGGGGGCGTGGACGACGTGGGCGACGAAGACGTTCACCGTGCCGGTGAACGCGGGCAGCAACACCATCCGCCTCAACCCGACCGGCGCGGGCGGCCTGGCCAACATCGACTACGTCGACGTGGAGACGTCCGGCACCACCACCCCGCCCTCCGCCACGGCCCTGTACGTCTCGCCCACCGGCACGGACGGCGCGGCCGGCACGGTGTCCGCGCCGACGACGCTGACGTCGGCGATCAGCCGGATCGCGGCGGGCGGCACGATCTACCTGCGCGGCGGCACATACACCTACGCGTCGACCATCACGATCCCGGCCGGCAACAACGGAACCTCCACCGCCCGCACCCTCCTGTCCGCCTACCCGGGCGAGACGCCGGTCCTCAACTTCGCGGCTCAGAGCGAGAGTTCGACCAACCGTGGCATCCAGCTGTTCGCCGACTACTGGCGGCTGTACGGCCTGGTCGTCGAGCACGCGGGCGACAACGGCATCTACGTCGGCGGCAGCAACAACGTCATCGAGCGCACGGTGACCCGCTACAACCGTGACACCGGACTCCAGTTGGGCCGCATCGCCTCCACCACGCCCAGCAGCGCATGGCCGTCGAACAACCTCGTCCTCAGCGCCGAGTCGCACGACAACGCCGACTCCGACGGCGAGGACGCGGACGGCTTCGCGGCCAAGCTGACGACGGGCACCGGCAACGTCTTCCGCTACGCGGTGTCCCACAACAACATCGACGACGGCTGGGACCTCTACACCAAGACGGACACCGGCGCGATCGGCCCGGTGACCATCGAGTACTCCCTCTCCTACGGCAACGGCACCCTCAGCGACGGCTCCCAGGCCGGCAACGGCGACCGCAACGGCTACAAGCTCGGCGGCGACTCCATCGCCGTCAACCACGTCGTCCAGCACAGCGTCGCCTACGGCAACGGCCACCACGGGTTCACGTACAACAGCAACCCGGGCTCGATGACCATCACGAGCAACGTGGCCGTCGCCAACACCGAACGCAACTTCAACTTCGAGACCGGAACCTCGGTCTTCCGCTCCAACACCTCCTGCGACAGCGGCGCCAACGACCGCTACGCCGGCGACGCCGACAGCTCCAACCAGTTCTGGTCCGGCACGAACGGCTCCCGCTGCGCCTCGTACACGGGCGCGCTGGGCTGGTCCTTCGCGGCGAACGGGAGCTTGGTGGTGACGTTCGGCGGCAAGCAGGTCACGCTGTAGGACGTTGCCTGCTCCAGGGCAGGAAGGTCAGGACGTATCCGACCTTCCTGCCCTAGATTTGACGCCGTGCGGCACGCCGGAGGGGGCACGGTGGACTACGACTACGACGTCTTCATCAGTTACAGCCACAGAGGGCATGTACGGGACTGGGTGAAGAACCACTTCAGCCGTGAACTCCAGCTGTATCTGGAGGACTTGCTCCCCACCGACCCCCGCATCTTCGTCGACTTCGAGATACCCGCGGGATCGCCCTGGCCCGACCGCCTCGAACAGGCGCTGCTGCGCAGCCGCTGCCTGGTGGCCATCTGGTCACCGCCGTACTTCCGTTCGGACTGGTGCATGGCGGAGTGGAAGAGCATGCAGCTGCGCCAGGAGTCGCTGTCGCGGGCCAACGGCCAGGCGCCGACGCTCGTCTACCCGATCAACTTCATGGACGGCGAGCACTTCCCGGAAGAGGCGCAGAAGATCCAGCAGTACAAGGAACTCACCAAGTACGGCTACGACGGCCCCCAGTTCCGCGACACCCCCGCCTACCTCGCCTTCCAGGACCGGATGCGCACGGTCGCCGAGGAGGTCGCGGCCTGTCTGGCCTGCGCCCCCGAGTGGCAGGCGGGCTGGCCGGTGGTCCGCCCCGCCGCGCACGAGGAGTCCCCCCAGCGTTCCGTCCCGAGGCTGTGATGACGATGGGCCAGGGCCGGATCGCGACCTTCTACTCCTACAAAGGCGGCGTGGGACGCAGCTTCCTGCTCTCCAACTCCGCCGTCCTGCTGGCCCGATGGGGCTACCGAGTCCTCTGCATCGACTGGGACCTGGAGGCCCCCGGCCTGCACTACTACTTCCGCCCGTACATGGACGTCCCCGCCACCGGCCTGACCGACATGGCGCTCGCCGTACGCGAGGGGGAGCGCGTCGGCGCGCTCGACCACATCACGCCGGTCACCCTGGAGGACGGGGCGACGCTCGACCTGATCGCCGCCGGCGGCGTCGGCAACGACTACGTCCCCAAGCTCCAGAGCATCGACTGGGAACAGCTCTACCTGGAGCACGACTTCGGCAACGTCCTGGAGGGCTGGCGGGAGCGCTGGCTCGACGCCTACGACGTGATCCTCGTCGACAGCCGCACCGGCATCTCGGACTCCGGCGGCATCTGCACGGCCCAGCTGCCGCACATCCTCGCCTACACGTTCACCGCGAACCAGCAGAACGTCGACGGCGTACTCGACGTCGTCCGCCGCGCCTCCGTCACCCGCAATACCCTCCCCTACGACCGCTCACGCCTCCTCACCCTCCCCCTCCTCTGCCGCTTCGACATGAGCGAGGAGTACGAACGCGCCGCCGAATGGCGGGAGAAGCTGCGCGGCGAACTCAAGTCCAGCTACGACGCCTGGGTCCCCGACGGCTCCCCCGTCGAACGGGTCCTCGACAACTGCACGGTCCCGTACTCCGCGTACTGGTCCTTCGGCGAGGACCTCCCCGTCGTCACCGAGGACTTCCGCAACCCCCAGCTGATCAGCCACAGCATCGCGTCGATCGCCGCGCTGATCGCCCGCAACCTGGAGGACGCGCGGCTGTTCACGGAGAGCCGGGACGCGTATGTGGACGCGGCGATCAGGACGGGGCGGCGGGGCGGGCGCTACGCGTACGACTTCTTCATCAGCGGTACGCCGAAGACGGAGCACGAGGCCGCCAGGCTCGGGGCGCTGCTGGCGGAGGCGGGCCTGTCCAGCTTCTCGGCACTACAGCCGGATGCCGGCCCGCGCGAGGATCTTCGGCCGGTCATCGACAAGAGCCGCCATCTCCTGCTGCTGGCCCGCGACTCGGTGGACTCCTGGCATCGGGACGAGCTGAACTACTTCCTGCGACAAACGCTGGACGAGCAGTCGGACGACCGTACGGTGTTTCCGGTGGTCGGTTCGATGCGGGTACTGCGTGATCTGCCGTCACTGGTGCAGGCGTTGCCGTCGTACCGGCTTGCGGAGGATCAGTTGGGGGAGGTTGCGCGGGGGGTTGCGGCGCGGGTTCGGTCGGAGTCGGGGCGCGTCGGCTTCGAGACGGGGTCCTCGTCGGGGCGCGGGCGGGTGTTCGTCGTTCGCTCGCCAGCGGAGGAGGGGGCCTGGGAGAAGTGGGTCACCTGGACCCTGCGGGAGGCGGGGTACGGCGTCGGCCAGCAGTGGCCGGGCCAGCGGGGCGACCGTTTCCGTACGACGCTTATGGGACTACCAGCCGAGGACCGGGTCGTGGCCTTGTACTCCGCCGCGTTCTTCGGTGAGAGCGGGGTGCCCCAGGACGCATTGGAGGCGCTGCTGGCGCAGCCTGAGAAGTTCGTCCCGCTGCGCATCGAGGCGGTCGAGGTGCCGGGGGAGCTCCAACGGCACGGTTACACCGACCTGTTCGGCGTGGACGAGCAGGAGGCACGGGAGGCGTTGCTGCGAGCGGTTGAAAACCCGGTCAGTACGCCTACGAGTCCGCCGGCCTTCCCCTCGGCGCGTACGACTGAGTCCCGACTACCAGGGGTTCACCCGAGCGCGTGGAACCTCCCCGCCCGCAATGCCGGCTTCATCGGGCGGGATGACCTGTTGCTGGAGATCAGGTCCAGGCTGACGGAATCGACCCCCAGGGCACCTCTGGCACTGACCGGGCCTTGCGGCGTCGGCAAGACCCAGTTGGCCTTCGAGTACGCCCACCGATTCAGCGGCGAGTACGACCTGGTCTGGCGCATGGCTGGGGCGGACGTCTCGTCCTTGGCCGGGCTCGCCGTGGCCATCGGCTGTGCGCGGGACGACAGCAGCTGGGGCGAAGCGGTCCGGGCCCTCCGCCAAGAGTTGCGCGACCGTTCGCGATGGCTGTTGATCTTCGATGGCGTCGAGATCCCTGCCGCACTCTCCGGTCTCCTGCCGAGCGGTGACGGGCACGTGCTGATCACCTCCCGCAACCCGCACTGGCATCAGGTCGCCGCCACGCTCGACGTCGGCGTCCTGTCCAACCCGGATGCGGTCGCGCTGCTGACGTCCCGCAGTCGTGGCCTGCCCGAGCCGATGACGATCGAACTCGTCGATGCGCTGGACCATCTGCCCCTCGCGCTGGTACTGGCCGCGGACGCGCTGTACGTCTTCCCGCCGGAGCAGTACCTGCTCCTGCTGCAACAGCACGCCGCCGAAGCACTGCACGACGACGGGCCACCCGACTACTCGGGGTCCCTCGCCTCCCAACTGGAGTCAAGCCTGACGAGACTGGCCGAGCAGAACGCCGAGGCCGCCCTCCTGGTGCGCGCGTGCACGCTGCTCGCCCAGGCGCCGCTTCCTCTGAACGCTGCCGCCCTGGGGTCCGGTCCCGGCGCGTTCCGTCAGCTGCTGATGATGGTCGAGCGGACCGGGCTGGCCCGGGTGTCCGGCGGCAGCATCCTGATGCCCCGCTTGACCCAGGCCGTGCTGCGCGACCTGCTCAGGCCCGATGAGCGGGCCGCCGCCGCCACGCTCGCCAGCCGACTGCTGGCCGCTCTCGTCCCCGGCGACACCGACCCGGACGCCTGGCAACGCTGGTACGACCTGTGGCCCCACTATCTGGCCATCGCCCCGAGCGACATCGTCACCGAAGAGGCGCGGCTCGCGACACTCAAGGCCTGCTGGTACCTCATGGAGAAGGGCGCCGACGCCGAGGCACTGAGCAGGCTGGGGGACCTGTACGAGACCTGGAAACGGGAGTCGGGTGCCGAGGCCGTGGAAACCTTGGCGGCGGCCGGCTATCTGGCGCACGCCCATTACGTCATGGGCGACCCCGAGGGGGCGTACCTCCTGGACACGCAGCTCCACAGCTCGCAGCGGAGCCTATTCGGTGTGGAGGACCCCGACGCACTGCGTACCGCCACCAATATCGCCCTCGACCTGGCGGCCCGCGGCCGGTACCAAGAGGCAGCTGACCTCGGGGAGAAGACCCTGATCATCCAGCGGGGGGTGCTCGGCCCTGACCACTCCGACACCCTGCACACCGCCAACAATCTCTCGATAGACCTCGAAACCCTCGGTCGGTTTGAGGACGCGGGTGACGTCCTCTCGGCCCCCCAGCGCACCATCAACAGACGTAAGCGGCGCCATCCCCCCAAGGGCGCCCCGAAGCTGACTCGCCCCTGAGCCGCACCCCCACCCGTACAACTCGTTTGTACGGGTGGGCAATGGTGAACGTACGGGGATCAGTGGGGAGTTCTTACCCATGGGGACGACGACAGGGCCGCGGTCACGGCATGCACGCAGGAACGCGTCGGCGATGCGGATGGTGGGCGCGCTGCTCGCCGTGTTCCGTACGGCGGCTGGGTATACGCAGAGGTCGCTGGGGGACGAGTTCGTCATCGGCGAGGAGACGATCGCGTCGATCGAGCAGGGCAGGCGGCGACTGAAGCCGGATCTCGCCGAGCAGTTGGATGACTTCCTGGACACCAAGGGGGCGTTGTCGGCGGCGCTCAGGCATTTGCCGGAGGTGGATCTCGTACCTCAGTGGGCGGAGGAGTATCTGGACCGGGAGCAGGAGGCCGTCGCCATCTCCTGGTACGAGAGCCTGGTGGTGCCCGGCCTGTTGCAGACGGAGGGCTACGCGCGGGCGGTGTTCCGCAACCGCGTGCCGCTCTACGACGAGGAGGAGATCGAGCAGTTGGTCGCCAAGCGCATCGAGCGGCGGGACATCCTGCACCGCAAGGCGCCGCCGATGGCGAGCTTCGTCATCTGGGAGGCGGTGCTCCGGGACCGGCTGGGCGGCGAAGACGTGTACGCGGATCAGGTGCGACACCTGCGGGAGTACTCCGAACTCCCGGGCATCACCGTGCAGATCCTTCCGCTGGGCCGCACCTCGCACGCCGGGCTCGAAGGCCCCCTCGTCCTGCTGGAAACCCCCGAGCACCAGCGGCTCGCGTACAGCGAGACACAGCGTGGCAGCACCTTGATCGCCGATCCCGACGAGGTGGGGATCGTGGCCCAGAAGTATGCGATGCTGCGGACGCAGGCCCTCAACGAGGAAGACACCAGGGCCCTGTTGGACCGTCTTCTGGGAGAGCGATGAGCGACACCGAACTCACGTGGTTCAAGTCCAGCTACAGCAGCGGTGAAGGGGGCGCCTGCGTGGAAGTCGCCTACAGCTGGCGCAAGTCGAGCTACAGCAGCGATGAAGGCGGCGCCTGCGTGGAGGTGGCCCTCCAGCCGGCCACCGTCCACATCCGCGACTCCAAAACCCCCACCACCCCCCACCTCAAAGTAACCCCCGCCGCCTGGGCCGCCTTCGTCACGCAGCGGTAGCGTCAAACGCCCGCCCCCCGACCCGCAGCCCCACAACCCTCCTCCGCCGCACCGGATACATCACCGGCTTCGCCACCGACCAGTACGCCCCCTTGCAGATCAGTTCCTTGTAACGGGCGGCGCCGCGGCCCGTCCACGCACGCTCCTTCACCGTGTCGTCGGGCGTCACCATCTGGATGAGGCCCTCGTTGCGGCCGAGGCTGATGCACTGGTGGGTGTAGCCGATCACGGTCTGCGGCACCTTCGTGCCGGCAAGCCGCGCGGCGATCACGTCGGCCGCGTGCCAGGCGGCCGGGATGCCCGAGGCGCAGGACATGCGCAGGGGCTTGTCGTTGTGGCCCAGGGCGTACGCGGCGTCGCCGATGGCGTACACGTCGGGGTGCGAGACCGAGCGCATGGTGGCGTCGACGACGATGCGGCCGGTGTCGGTGACGTTCAGAGACGTCGCCGCGGCCAGCGGGTGGACCGCGAAGCCTGTCGTCCAGATCGTCACCGCCGCCGGGAGCCGGCCGGCGTCCGTCCGGACCGCGTCCGCCTCCACCGCCGTCACCGTCGTGTGCTCGTGGACCGTGATGCCGAGGTCCGCAGCGACCTTGCAGACGTGGGCGCGGCCCTTCGGGGACAGCCAGGCGCCGAGGCCGTCGCGGGCGACGAGCGCGATGTCGAGGTCGGGCCGCGACTCGGCCAGCTCCGTGGCGACTTCGAGGCCGGTGAGGCCGCCGCCGACGACGACCACGGGGGCGCCGGCGGTCAGTTCGGTGAGGCGTTCGCGCAGCCGGAGGGCGCCGGCGCGGCTCGCGATCTGGTGGGCGTGCTCGGTGACACCGGGGACGCCCTGGTCGGTCCAGCCGCTGCCGAGGGCGTAGACGAGGGTGTCGTAGGCCAATGGGTCTTCAGTGTCGTCGACCGTGACCGTCTTGGCGTCGGTGTCGATCGACGTCACCCGGGCGACGCGGACTTCGACGCCTGTGCCCTTGAACACCTCCGCCAGCGGGCGCGGCTTCAGCTCCTGCCCGGTGGCCAGCTGGTGCATCCGGACGCGTTCGACGAAGTCGGGCTCGGCGTTGACGAGGGTGATGCGGACGTCCTCGCGGCGCAGGCGGCGGGCGATACGGCCGGCGGCGGTCGCTCCGGCGTACCCGGCGCCCAGGACGACGATGCGGTGCTTCATGGTGCGGGCTCCTGTCCGGTTTCGGTTGCAGTTGCGGTTTCGGTTGCGCACCTTGAACCGGACAGCCCGTGGATTCCTGACAGGTTCAGGAAGTGACCTGCGTCACGGCACTCGGTAATAGCCGTCAGAAGGCCTGGAACAGGGGTTTCCCATGGTCCACGCTCCCCCACCACTCGCTCGCCCGCGTCAGCTTGTCCGGGTTGATCTGGTTGCGGACCGCGACGATGCCCTCGGCGGTGACCTCCAGGCACATCACCCCTACGACCCGGCCGTCCACGACCGCCACCGCGGCGGGCTCGCCGTTCGCCGTCCAGGCGTACATCTCGGGACGGCCGCCCGCGTAGTCCCGCTTGACCTGGGCGGGCCTGAACAGGCCCCACAGGAACTTCGCGACCGCCACGGCACCGCTGAACGGCGTGGCGCGGGCCGGGATCCTCCCGCCGCCGTCACCGATGCTGGTCGCGTCGTCGGTGAGCAGCCGGATCAGGGAGGCCGTCTCACCGCTGGTCGCGGCCGCGAGGAACTCCTCGACGAGCTGCCGGGCGGCGGCCTCGTCGATCTCCCCGCGGGCCTTGCGGGCCCCGCCGTCGGCGACGTGCTTCTTCGCGCGGTGGTAGATCTGCTGGCTGGCGGCCTCGGTGAGGTCGAGGATCTCGGCGATCTCGCGGTGCGGGTAGTCGAAGGCCTCGCGCAGCACGTAGACCGCGCGCTCGTTGGGGGTCAGCCGTTCCATGAGGGTGAGCACGGCGTACGACACCGACTCGCGCTGTTCGACGGTCTCGGCGGGGCCGAGCATGGGGTCCCCACCGAGCAGGGGCTCGGGGAGCCACTGGCCGACGTAGGTCTCGCGGCGGGCGCGGGCCGAGGTCAGTTCGTTGAGGCACAGGTTGGTGAGGACCTTGGTCAGCCAGGCCTCCGGCACCTCGATCCGTTCGGTGTCCGCCGCCTGCCAGCGCAGGAAGGTCTCCTGCACGAGGTCCTCGGCCTCACCGACGGACCCGAGCAGACGGTAGGCCAGCGCCAGCAGGCGATACCTGGAGGCCTCGAAACGATCGACGTCCGTCACGGTCGCAGACATGTCCCCGACCCTAGGCGGCTGTTGTGGATCAGGCCAGGGCACTCACTCCGCGAGGAACGCCGCCGTGTCCAGGGTGGGGTAGGGCGCGGGGAGGGGGAGGGGCTGCCCGAGGCTGACCTTGGTGTCGGTGTCGTAGTACGCCTCGGTGGGGTCGTCTCCGGGGAGAACCGGATGGGTGTAGCAGTGGGCCGTCTTGGAGTGGCGGTCGATGAGGACGTAGGTGGGGACTCCGGCGGCGGCGTAAGTCCGGAATTTGGGTCCAGTGTCAGTCTCATGGTTGGTCGAGGTGACCTCCCCCACCAGGTCGATCATGTCGATGGGGTACCAGCCCTTGTGAACACCGCGGTACGACTCGTCCAGTTCGGTCGGCTCCCGACGAAGGACGTAGAAGTCCGGAACCAGAAGTGTCATCGTGCGGCCGTCCTTGTGGGAGGCGCGGTAGCCGTTGCCCATGCCCACGAGCCGGAACCCCGCCATGCGGAACTGGAAGCTCAATTCCAAGGCGCCGGCATTGTGCTGGTGATTCGGCTGTGGAGGCACGATGATGGTCCCCTCGACGTACTCGGGTCGAATCGGCGCCTGGGACGCTTCCTCGATCGCGATCAACAGATCGATGGGATCCTGCTTCGGCTCCATGACCAGCTCCCCGATGGGTTCCGCCCTCATCTCCGGTCCTCCTCGTCACGCTGATGCCAGGCTAAGCCCGCGGCGGGTGCCCCGGCAGAACGATGGGGCACCGCCCACGCCACCCGCGCCGCGATGCCCCGCCCTTCACTCGAACGAGTGTGCTGAACCGTTACGCCGTCCTCACTCCCGCCCTACTCCAGACCGATCGCCGCGCACCTCGCCGCGTACGCCGCCGTACAGATGTCCTTGACCGTGTAGACGCCGTCCTTGATCACGGTCTCCTTGATGTTGTACTGGGTCAGGGCCACCACCGGGACCAGCATCGACGGGATGTCCTTCTCGGTCGGGCTGTCCACGGTGTCCTGGGTGAGGGCGTCGAACATGATGTCCTGGCCCTGGATCTTGGCGACGGCCATGTCCGCGGCGCTGTTCGCCTCCTCCAGGAACGACTTGTAGACGGTCATGTACTGCTCGCCGGAGACGATCCGCCGGACCGCCGGCAGGTCGGCGTCCTGGCCGGTCACCGGCGGGATCTTCGTCGCGCCCGCCTTCTTCAGGGCGTCGATCGCCGCGCCCGCCATGCCGTCGTTGGCGGAGTAGACCGCGGCGATGTTGTGGACGCCGATCGCCGCGATGGCCTGCTTCATGTCCGCCTCGGCGATCTTCGGCAGCCACTCCTCGACGTCGTACGACTTGGCGATGGCGACCTTGTTCTGGAGCACGCCGAGAGCGCCCTGCTTGAAGCGGGCGGTGTTGGGGTCGGCCGGTGAGCCGTTCAGCATGACGATCTTGCTGCTCTCGGCCTTGTCGCCGAGCGCCTCCACGATGGCGCGGCCCTGCACCTCGCCGACGAGTTCGTTGTCGTGGGATATGTAGGCGTCGATCGGGCCCTGGGCCAGGCGGTCGTACGCGATGACCGGGATGCCCGCGGCCTTGGCCTTCCTGACCGCCGGCTCGATGGCCTTGGCGTCGACCGCGTCCACGAGGACGGCGTCGACGCGCGCGGAGATCATCTGGTCGAACTGGCTGCTCTGCCGCTTCGCGCTCGCCCCGGCGTTGGCGTAGCGCACCTTGCCCCTGCCGTGCGTGAGCGTGGCGACGCGGGCCTTGATGAGGGGGTAGTCGAACTTCTCGAAACGCGTCGTCTCCTTGTCCGGCAGGAGCAGCCCCACCGTGAGGTCGTCGCCCTTCGCGGGGCTCCGCGTGCTGTCGCCGCCGCCCTCCGCGGCGTCGACGACTCCGCAGGCGGTGAGCAGGAGGGCGGAGCCGACGGCGAGGGCAAGACGAAGGGCGGTGCTGTGGGGGGTACGAGCGTTCACGTTCCAGGGCCTTCCGGGCGATTGCGCGGCAGGGCGGCCGGGTCACGTCACGGCGACATCAGCCCTGCGGGATCCCGAGCCTCTCGCGCGCGGGCCGCTCCCAGGAGGCGGGTGCGGAATCTCCCCCACCCGTCACGCCATGTTTCACAATTCCCGTGCATGGAAAAGGTGCGGGCCCCCGGAGGAGGCCCGCACCGTCGCTCACACCGTCGGTTACGCCGCCGGCGTCAGGGCGCGTTGACCAGGTCGACCGGCGGGACCTGGACCGTGCGCTTGCCGGGCTCGCCGCCCAGGATCACCTTGCGCAGGGCGACGTTGTTGTTCAGGTTCGTCTCCTGGAGGCGCTTCTCCGGGTTGGCGATGACCTCGATGTAGTACGTGCCGTTCGGCAGGTCCGTCACGTCGAAGGACTGGCCGGGGCGGTACTGGGTGTAGGTGTCGCCGGAGCCGACGTCGAGGACCTCACGGACCGAGATGGAGTTCTGCTGGCCGCAGGCCGTCGACAGATCGGTGTTGTACGGCTTGAAGTTGGCGTTCTTCACCGTGTAGTCGATCGCGTCGGTGTTGGCGAGGCAGAACGCCTCCTTGCCGCTCTTGACGATCTCGTGCTGGTCGGCGGCGAGCAGGCGGTAGCTGGCGAAGTCGGTGAAGTGCCAGTGCTCGTGGCCGACGCGCGGGTCCCACTCCATGGTGCCGGTGGGCGCGTAGCCGACCTGCTTGCCCTTGGCGTCGTAGAAGTACTGGTAGGCGTCCATCAGGTCGGCGCCCGGCTTGCGGAAGCCGTCGACGACCAGCGGCGCCGGTCCCGCGTTCCAGACGTTGGCGCTGAAGGCCAGGTAGTCCTTGCCCGGCGCGTCGCCGTCCTCGCCGTCGGTGATGGCGATGTCCCAGGCGGGCAGCGACCGCAGGTCGGGCTTGGGCACGCCCGCGGGGGCGCCCGCCCGGCCCGTGGGCCGCTGGCTCGCCGGCTTCAGCGCGGGCGCGATGCGGGAGCCGTCGGTGTGACCGGTGCCGTCGCCCAGGTGGTGGGCCAGACCGCGGTCCTCCAGCGCGTGCGAGAGGGCGCCCGGGGTGGGCTCGTCAGCGCCGCGCGGGCCGTAGTGGTGGGCCATGGAGTGACCCGCCATACCGCTCATGCCGCTCATGCCGCTCATGGAGTGGCCGCTCATGCCCGTCATGCCGCTGCCGCCGCCGTTGCTGATCTGGCGGACGGTCACCTTGATGGTCCGCTGGTCGTTCGGGATGCCGAACAACTCGCGGTACTTCTTGGCGACGCCCACCTTCGCGGTGTACTCACCGGCCGGCAGGTCGACCGGCTTGTCGTAGTCGACGGTCGAGGAGTTGGCCGCCCAGCCCTTCTCGACACCCCACACCGAGCCGAGGGTGAACGGGTTGGTGGGGCAGCTCTCCGGGTAGTGCGAGGTCGCCGGGGCGTCCGGGCGGAGCCGGCCGGAGGCGTTGTTCGGGCAGAACGTGCCCTTGGGCTTGGCCACCTCCTGGCCCTGCGCGTTCTTGATGGACACCTCCAGGAAGTCGGACAGCCCGGAGAAGTCCTTCACCAGCCCCGAGGGCAGGGCCTTGCTCCCGATCTTCTTGCCCTTCGCGTCGCGCAGGATCTGCTGCGCGACGACCGGGTCCTTGTACGACTTGCGCTTCACCTGGAACTCCAGCGGCGCGTTGTCGACGGTGATGTACGTCCCGAGGTCGAGGTAGACCCCCGGTTCCCCCTCGTACCGGTCGAGCGTCACGGCGTTCGTCGCGGCGATCAGCTTCAGCTTCGGCTTGCCGGGTGTGGCGGCCTGTGCCGCACCGGCGCCGGGAGCGGCCCCGGCACCGGTGATGACGACGGTGAGTACCGCCGAGGCGGCGAGCGCCACGCGTCGGGCGCGGCTGCGATGGTGCTGACTGGTCATCGGTTCCTCGTCTGCGAGTGCCATGGTCAGTGGCATCGGACTGGACAGCTCACACGACGGCCGCTGATACGGGCGCACCCCAACGCGCCCGGGCCGGTTCTGTGAGCACCCTGTGAGAGTGGTAAACGGTGTGTCGAGGTTGCCTGTTGAACCGAAAGTCGCGCCGGACTTCCTCCGAAGGAGGGACGGTTACGTTTTGCTCAACCCCTGGTTGCCGGGCGGTGATCAGGCGACGATGGGCGTATGACGCTGGCCGAGCGCGCCCTTGAGCGCCTGCGAATCTGGCCCGACCTCCGCACGGGGCGGGCCAGTTGCGGTACCGGAAGCGCGCTGCGCGCCGGTCGCAGCGAGATCGTGCACTTCCACTCCGCCCATGAGGTGGACCTGCATCTCACCGACCGGGCGCTCGACCGCTTCGGCCTCGACCTCGCGGAGTCGACGGCGATCCGGCTGGTCCCCGGTTCCCGCTGGGTCACCGTCCACCTGGACTGCGACACCGACGTCGATCTGCTGATGAGCCTGGTCAGCATGGCCCTCAAGGCCCATCAGGCGCCGCAGGCCGAGACGACGGACGTGTGCAACTTCCGCCGGGTGACGGTCATCCCGTCGGCGCCGCCCGCCAGGCCCGGTGGTGGTCGAGGATCGTCTCCTCGAACGGGCGGTAGGTGACGCCGAGTTCGGCACGGCTGCGGCTGTTGTCGACGCGGAAGCGGATGCCGAGGTGCTTGCGGATGTAGTCCTGGGTCAGGCCGAACGCGGGACCCAGGAGCCGGATCGGCCAGTGCGGCAGCCGGGTTCGGGGCAGCCGTAGGTCGCGGGGGCGGGCGGTGCGCAGGACGCGGGCCATGTCGTAGAAGGAACTCATCGTCTCCGCCGCGAGGATGTAACGCCCGTGCGCGTCCTCGTTCTCGGCCGCCGCGATGTGCGCGTCGGCGACGTCCCGGACGTCGACCGTCGTGAAGCTGAAGTCCGGGGCGCCGTAGAAGAAGTAGCCCTTGAACAGCTCCTCCAGGAGGAAGAGGCTGCCCGACTCGGAGGCGGGAGTGAGGGAAGGGCCCAGGATCAGGCCGGGGTTGAGGGCCACCATCCGCCAGCGGTCCTGCGCCTTCGCCGCCTCCCAGGCGCTCTGCTCGGCGACCGTCTTGGCGTAGTGGTACGGGTTGTTCGCCACCGTGCTGGTGGTGTTGACGTACTCCTCGGTGAGGACCTGGTCCGTCATTTTCTCCAGTACGTCGATGTAGTCGCCGAAGATGGCGCCGACGGTGGACGTGAAGACCAGGCGGCGGACGGCCGGGGTGCGTTCGATGGCGCCCAGCACGTTGCGGGTGCCGAGCAGCGCGGGCTCGACGACGTCCCGCCGGCCGTCCTTGATCTTCTCCGGCATGAGGAACGGGGAGGCCACGTGGAAGACGGTGGCGCAGCCCCGCGTCGCCTCGTCGAAGGAGCCCTCGACGAGCAGGTCCGCCGCGAAGAGGTCGAGCCGGCCCGGGAATCGGTCCCGCATCGCCCACAGCGGCCTGGTCTTCGGTGAGTCGGCGGTCGAACGGACCGTCGCATGGACCCGGTAGCCGCGTTCCAGCAGCCGTAGCACCAGATGACTGCCGACGAAGCCGCTGCCGCCGGTCACCAGGACCGGCGCCGTTCTGTCCACGTCGCCCACCCGTGCCCCCCTGCCGGTCGCAGTCGTCGGTGTCCAGTATGGCGAGCAGGCGCGTGGTGCGGGTGCGGGTGGATAATTGCGATATGAGTACGGCAGCGTACATAGTCGCGGCCTCGGGGAGCGATGTGCTCAACGTGGTCGCCGCATTCGTCGGTGGCGCGGTCATCGCCGGGGCGCTCATCTGGGCCGTACAGTTCGGCATGCGGGTCCGGGACCGGGAACTTCCCCGGCCGCGCCCCGAGGAACAGCCCAGACTCCCCAGCACCGGCGCGATCCGCGAGATCAGAGAGATGCGGGAACCGGACGAGCTCCCGCTCACCGAGCGGGAACGGCTCATGCCGCACCAGCTCCATCACTCGGGCAGCAAACGCGGGAAGGACCAGAACCGCAGACGCTGGCTCCCAGGCTCCAGCGGCGGCTTCGGCAGCGGCGGCCTCGGCCACGTCTGACAGACACCACCAGGGGCTGCGCCCGCCGCACCGGCGGGCGCAGCCCCTCTTTCACGCGACCCGGCTCAGGTCGTGCCGCGCCGGGCGCCGGAGGTGTCGGGCGCCGTCGCGAGGGCCCAGATCACGAAGAAGTCGACGCCGATCATGAGCCCGGACCAGACCGGCGAGTACGGCAGGAACAGGAAGTGCAGCACCATCGCCGCCGACGCCAGGAAGATGCCGGTCATCCGGGCCCACCAGGCACCCTTGAGGACGCCGTAGCCGACGCCCATCAGGACCACGCCCAGGGCCAGCATGATCCAGCCCCAACCGGTGAGGTTGATCTTGTAGACGTAGTCGCCGATCCGGTCGTACACGTCGTCCTTGGCCAGCGCCGAGATGCCCTGGAGGATCGCCAGCACGCCGTTGACCAGCATCAGCACACCGGCGAAGACGACTCCGCCGGTGGCCCAGCCACTGCCGGCGCGGTCGGGCGGCGGGGCGGGTTCGGCCTGCTGCCGGCCCTGGTCCCACCCCGGGGACGTGCTGGGAGGTGTCGTGTGCGGCTGCTGGGTCATGTCCGTACCCCGTCTCTCGCGCGGTCCGCGCGTCGGTGTCGGTGATGCTTCGACCATCCGCGCGGTGCGGGAGCGGCGCCCGGGGGGCTGCGCCGTTCGGGTGACGGCCCGGGTGCGGCGGCGGGCGCGAAGGCCTTCACTGGAGGACATGACCGGTAACCGGACGCACCGCGCCCCGATCACGCTCGTCACGATCGCCGCGCTGTCGGCCCTGACCACCTTGACGGGCTGCTCGGGCGACGACACCCCGTCCTCGGTGGCGAGCAAGGCGGCGTCCGTCGCCTCCCGGGCCACGGAGGTGTTCGCGTCGGCCACGGCGGAGGCGGGGAAGAAGTTCGACGACGTCAAGAACGGCGTCGACGTCAAGGGCGACGTGACCCTGGGCACCCCGCGGACCGGCTCCGACGGGCGCACCACGGTAGAGATTACCGTCAGGAACACCGCCGACTCGCAGAAGTCGTTCCTGGTGCAGGTGAACTTCAGGGACGGCAACGGCGACCTGGCCGACGCGGCCGCGGTCACCGTCTCCGACGTACCGGCGGGCGGCACCGGGAAGGCCACCGCCCGCAGCAACCGCGGCCTGTCCGGCACCGTGAAGACGCAGGTCGCGAGGGCGGTCCGCTACTGAGCCCGCCCGGGAGGACGGCTCAGGCCATCCAGAAGAACACCGCCGTCATCCGCTTCTCCTCCAGCGTCGTACCGCAGTAGCCGGTCGCGCTGTGCACGAGGTTGGCGTTGTAGAGCAGCAGCCGGTTGAAGCGGTGCGGGACGCGTACGTCCTCCTCGAAGGCGTCGGGCGCCACGAACCGGGTGCCGAGCGCCTCGACGAGGTTGTTGTGCGGGGCCTGCACGACATTGCCGCCGAGCCGGCCGCCGGGCAGGGACTGGCGGTAGAAGCTGGTCCCGCAGTCCTTGGGGACGGCCGGGTTGAGGTAGAGCACCGCCGCGTACCGGCACAGGGAGCGTGAGTCGGTGTGCGGGCGGGGGGTGCTCTCGCCCTCGCCGACGACCTGGACGCAGTTGTGGTTGAGGGTGCCGCCGCCGGGCGCCGACTGCACCCACAGCTCCTTGGCGCCGGTGGCCTGCCGCACCAGCCGCTCGACCCGGGCCAGCTCCCCCGGCTCCAGACCGGGCATGGCGCGCAGCCCCGGCCAGGTCTCCGGCCGGTGCGGGTATCCCTCCACCCAGTCGTCCTTGGCCAGACACCGTTCCCGTACGGCGTGCGCGTCGGGCAGGACATCGTCCAGGACCCAGTAGTCGCGGCCCTTGGTGGGCTTGCGGTACGGGAGAACGGGCAGCGTTCCGGAGGGGTGTGGGGGCATGCGCCGAATCTAGGGCCGGGCCGCTTCTGGACTCGCCCGCGAACCGGTCTGGAATCCTCCGCGAACCGGTCAATGAACGGTCAACGTCCGTACGGAATAAGGGAGATCACGCACCGAATCGTCCGCATTCCGGTCCCCAAGACTCGGTAATCCGCCGGTAACGGCCGCTGCCTAGGGCCGTCCCCTCGGCCCCGTCCCGCCGACCACCACATAGATCTGCTCGCTCACCGCGGCCACCCCGTTGAAGGTCGCCGTCGCCTGCAACCGGCCCGGCCCGGCCGGCAGCTCGGTGGAGGGGACGCAGGTCCATCTGCCGTCCCGGTCCGCCGTCGCCGTGCACACCTCCGGGCCCGGCTCCGGGCCCTGCCCGGTCACGCCCTCGTCCTTCGTCGCCTCGTACCGGACGGTGATCTGCGCCCCCGGATAGGCCGTACCGCCCGTCACCGGCCGCGCGGCGAGCGCGACCCCGGACACCGGCCGGGTGAGGGTCGGTTCGGGCAGGCCGACGGTGACCGCGCAGGTCCCGTGGTCCTTGCGCGTGCCGTGCGCGTCCGTGAGGCGCACCGCGCAGCCGGCCAGCCGGGTGCCGGGCACCGCGTCGGCGGGCACGGCCAGCACGAACGGGAAGGAACGGCCCTGCCAGGGACGTCCACTCGCCGACCCGGTCCAGGTGTACGACGCGCTGTCGCCGTCGGCGTCGACCCGGCCCCGGTAGTCCTGGGCCTGCAGGGGCGTCTTCGTCACCTCGGCGCCCTCCGGCGCGGTCAGGGTCAGCCGGGACCCGATGCCGAGCGCGTCCCCCTCGTACCCGGCGATGTCGACGATGCCCTCCCGGCCGGGCAGGACCGTGACGTCGCCCCACAGTTCACGCGTGCTCTCCGCTCCCTGAGCGGGCGTCAGCACGCCGAGCGCGGCGAGGGCGGTGGCGGCGATGCCGAGGACGGCGGTGTTCCTGGACCTGCTCATCGTGTGCGGGCTCCCTGTGCGGACGAGGTCGGTCGGACCCACCCCCGGTTGCGATTCTCGCGGGGTACCGTCCCGGGGCACGTGCGCTGTGCGGCCGTATGGCCGAAGCCGTTCGCGCCCAGGTGGCGACCCGGCGTGGCTCCTGTCACAGCATGAACAACCGTGGCTCCTCGTCCGTACAGAGGGTCGTACGCCCCCCGACCGGACAGGAGCCACGGTGCGCTTTTCGCGGAACGCGACGGGAACGCTCTTCGTGGGCGGTGCGCTCAGCCTGACGATCGTCGCGCTCGCCTACCCCACGATGCTCGGATTCAACAAGGTTGCCACGGCACAGGACCGCGTCATCGCCCAGACGCAGTGGGGGCCGTTGACCGAGCAGGACCGCGACTTCGTGGTCAAGGTGCGGGCGGCGGGACTGTGGGAGTACCCGCTGGGGAAGGTCGCCCTGGAGAAGGGCACGACCCCCGAGGTCAAGGAGGCGGGCCGGCATCTCATCGACGGTCACGCCGCCCTGGACGCGGCCTGCCGCAAGATCGCCCCGATGCTCAACGTCACGCTGCCGAACGTGGCGAGCCCTCAGCAGCAGGGCTTCGTGAACACCATCGAGAGCAGCAACGGCAGGGAGTTCGACTCGAACTTCGCCAACATCCTGCGCATCACCCACGGTTCGATCTTCAACACGATCGCCAAGATCCGCTCCACCACCAAGAACTCGCTGGTGCGCTCGCTGGCCGACATGGCCAACAACACGGTCCTCGACCACATCACGGTCATGGAGAGGACCGGCTTCGTCAACTTCGACCAGGCCCTCTTCCAGCAGACCACCCCGCCGAAGCTGCCCGACACCGACCTGACGCCGCCGGCCCCGCAGCCCGGTGCCCCCATGGTCGTCCTGACCCCGCCGCCGAGCCCGACGTCCACCCCGATCGCCATCCCGGGCGAGGCAGGGGCCCCGGGCGCGACCCCCAGCCCGACGATCGGCTGACCCCGCTAGGCCAGCCACACCGTGGTGTCCGGTCCCAGCAGCCCGTTCTCCAGCGGGCCGCTGGCGACCAGCACTTCACCCTCCGGCAGCGCGACCGCCGTCTCCGACAGGTTCGTCACGCACCGCCAGCCGCTGTGCCGGGCGAAGTCCAGCACCCCGGCCGGGCTGTCCTCGGCCCAGGTCAGCGCCTCCCCCTCCAGCAGCTTGCGGCGCAGCTTCAGGGCCGTGCGGTACAGCTCCAGGGTCGAGCCCTCGACGCCCTCCTGCGCCTCGACGGCGTACGCGGCGAAGCTCTCCGGCTGCGGCAGCCAGGCGCCGCCCGCCCCGAAGCCGTACGACGGGCCGGTGCGCGTCCACGGCAGCGGCACCCGGCAGCCGTCGCGGCCCTTGCGGACCCGTCCCGTCTGCTCCCAGACGGGGTCCTGGAGCACCTCGACGGGCAGATCGGCGACCTCGGGCAGTCCGAGTTCCTCGCCCTGGTAGACGTACGACGAACCCGGCAGCGCCAGCATGAGGAGCGTCGCGGCGCGGGCCCGGCGCAGCCCTCGGGCGGTGTCGATCTCGGGGGCGTGGCCGGCGGACAGCAGCCAGGCGTTCTCGTCGGTGCCGGGCGGGAGCATCAGGCGGGAGGTGTGGCGTACGACGTCGTGGTTGGAGAGCACCCAGGTGGCCGAGGCGCCGGCCGCGCGGGCGCCGGCGAGGGAGTCGGTGATGACCTGGCGCAGCGCGTCGACGTCCCAAGGTGCTTGCAGATAGGCGAAGTTGAAGGCCTGGCCGAGTTCCTCGGGGCGGGCGTACAGGGCCCGCCGTTCGGCGCTCGGGACCCAGGCCTCGGCGACGGCCATGCGGGGCGGGCGGTAGGAGTCGAGGACCCTGCGCCAGTCGCGGTAGATCTCGTGGACCTCGTCGCGGTCGAAGAACGGGTGGGTGCCGGGGGCGAACTCGGTGAGCGCGTCCTCGCCGCTGAGGGCGGGCGCGCCCAGGTCGCGCAGGGGGTCGGCCAGGTCCTTGGCGAGGGCGTGGGCGACGTCGACGCGGAAGCCGTCGACACCCCGGTCGGACCAGAAGCGCAGCGTGGTGCGGAAGTCGGCGCGGACTTCTTCGTTGCCCCAGTCGAAGTCGGGCTGCTCGGGGGTGAACAGGTGCAGATACCACTGTCCGTCCGGGACGCGTCCCCACGCGCTGCCCCCGAAGACCGACTGCCAGTCGGTGGGCGGCAGTTCGCCGTGTGCGCCGCGGCCGTCGCGGAAGACGTACCGGGCGCGGGCGGCCGAGCCGGGTCCCGCGGCGAGCGCCTCCTGGAACCAGGCGTGCCGGTGGGAGCTGTGGTTGGGGACGAGGTCGACGATGACCTTGAGCCCGAGGCGGTGGGCCTCGGCGGCCAGGGCGTCGAAGTCGTCGAGGGTGCCGAGGCGGGGGTCGACGTCCCGGTAGTCGGCGACGTCGTAGCCGCCGTCGGCGAGCTCGGAGGGGTAGAAGGGGCTCAGCCACAGGGCGTCGACGCCGAGGGCGGCCAGGTGGGTGAGGCGCGCGGTGATGCCCTTGAGGTCCCCGAGGCCGTCACCGTCGGCGTCGGCGAAGCTACGGGGGTAGATCTGGTAGATGACGGCCTGTCGCCACCAGTCGGGGTCCTTGGACGAGAGGTCGTGGGTCACGCGGCGCTCCTGGCTGATCCTCGCGGGCGGAAAGACGGACGGAAAAGACATACAAAGGGGAATCTGTCCCCAGCTGTGCCAGGGCGAACCCCGCACATTTCGTGGAGCAGCACGTTCCCTGTGTGGCGGAATTGTGATGACGACGGAACAGACCTTGTATTCCCGCAGGTTGACAGGGTTCCGGCGGGAGATCCACGATGTCCGAACGCTGTTGTGCGTGTGACTCGTGTGACCAATGAGTCCAATGTTTCCGAGCGCCCTTTTGCGCTCCGCAGCGCTCCACAGCGCCTTTCGGTTCACTCCACCCTGATGGGATACGCATGTCCATAGCGAGATCTGTCACTGTGCGCCGCCTGCTGGGGACGGGCGCCGCGACGCTCGCCATCTGCGCCTTCACCGCTTCCGTCGCCTCGGCCACCGACTGCCCCGGCGGCAAGGGCTGGGACGACGGTGGCAGCTACAAGCCCGGCACGGGCGCCGGCACCGAGACCGGCACCGAGCTGTGCGAGTTCTCCCTCGACGGCAAGAACTTCTTCCCCTCCGTCAAGGTCGACGACCAGAACCTCAAGCCGACCGAGGACGGCAAGATCCACGTCACGGTCCGCACCGCCGGCAACGCGTCCACCTGCACGGCCTCGCTCGCCTCCTACCGGGCGCACGGTCCGACCTTCGCCACCTCCGGCGAGCAGGTCTTCCACGACTTCGACACCGTGTCCGTCAAGGCCGGCGGGACCGACACCCTCGACATCGCCATCCCGGACCAGGGCTGCTACGCGCAGATCGACCTCTACCGGGGCAACACGAAGTTCGACGGCAAGCTCGACGCCAACGACGGCTTCCAGCACGGCGACCTGCCCAAGGGCCCGGACCACCCGGTCATCAAGGACAAGCTGATCGCGGCCTGGAACGGCGGCACGAAGGACTGCACGGCCCAGCCGTCGCCGACCCCGACGCCCACCCCGTCGGCCTCGGAGTCCACCCCGGCCGAGGAGACCACCCCGCCGGCGTCCGAGTCCGAGACCCCGACCCCGACCCCGTCCGCCTCGGAGTCCACCCCGGCCGAGGACACCCCGTCGGCCTCGGAGTCCACCACCGCCCCGGCGGCCACCCCGAACGGCGGCGGCGACGACCTCGCCGAGACCGGCGCCAGCAGCAACACCCCGATCATCGCGGGCGGCGCGGCCGTGCTGCTGGCCGGCGGCGCGGGCATCGTCCTGGCGACGCGTCGGCGCAAGGCGACGCGCGCGTAAGGAACTCACCAGTCATCTGGACGCCGGGCAAGGGGACCTGCCCGGCGTTCAGTGCGTTCAGCTCTCGACGGCGCCCAGCCACAGTTTCACGTACCGCTCGACGTCGACGTCCAACGCCACGTCCACCAGGCGCAGTTCACGCTCGCCCCCGTGGATCTCGGCCTCGCCGGGCCGCGGGCGGCGGTCGACGATGGTCTGGCCACGGGTCGGGCCCGGGGCGAGGGAGACCTCGACGGGCAGCAGGCTGGTGGTGAGGCCGCCGGGGTCGGCGACCGCGCACACCGCGCCCGCGTCCCCGAGACCGCCGGTGGGCGTGGGGTCGCCGGAGGTGGCCGGGTCGCGGTGGGCGAGCAGTTCGCCGGCCAGCCGCAGCCGGGGGTCGGAGCTGGCGCGCAGCCGCTGCACGTCCGCGGCGGGCACGATGACCCGCCGGAAGACGTCGAGCCCGTACATGGTGATCGGCACCCCCGCGGTGAGCAGGATCGCGGCGGCCTCCGGGTCGTGCCAGACGTTGAACTCGGCGACCGGCGTGGCGTTGCCGACCTCCACCGCGCCGCCCATGAAGACGATCCGCTCGATGTTGCGGGTCACCTCGGGGTGGGTCCGCAGCAGCAGCGCGATGTTGGTCAGCGGGGCGGTGGGGATCAGGGTCACCGGGCGCGGCGAGGCGAGGATCTCGCGCCGCAGCAGGGCCACCGCGTCGAGGTCCACCGGGCGCCGGGTCGGTGCGGGCAGCCCGAGGTCGCCCATGCCGTCCTGCCCGTGCACGTGCGAGGCGGTGCGCACCGGCTCGATCAACGGCCGCTCGGCGCCCCGCGCGACGGGGATGTCCCCGGCCCCGGCCGTCTCCAGCACGGTCAGCGTGTTGCGTACGACCCCGTCGACGTCGGTGTTCCCGGCCACGCAGGTGATCGCGCGGACGTCGAGACCGGGGTGCCGTACGGCGAACAGCAGGGCGAGCGCGTCGTCGACGCCGGTGTCGCAGTCGATGATCACGGGGATGGGCTGGGCGGTCACGGGGACTCCTTCCGTCGTGTCACCGACCTTACGCAGCCTTAGGCGGCCGCCCACAGTTCGGCGCCACGGGTCCGGGCGACGGCCGCGACCCGCGCCAGGAGTTCGTCCACCGGGACGGCACCCGGCCGCCGCCCGTCCCGCAGCCGTACGGCGGCCAGCTCGCCGTCGGCCTCCCGCGCGCCGACCACCGCGACGTACGGCACGAGCCGCGCCTCGCGCACCCGGGCGCCGAGGGTGCCGTGCTCCGGGCCGGCGAGCTCGGCCCGCAGCCCGAGGTCGAGGGCACGCCGTACGACCTTCTCCGCCTGCGCGTACTGCTCCTCCGCCACCGGCAGCACGACCAGCTGCACCGGCGCGAGCCAGGCCGGGAACGCCCCGCCGTGCTCCTCGATGAGATGCGCGACGGCCCGCTCGACGCTGCCGATGATGCTGCGATGCACCATGACCGGGCGGTGTTTCGCCCCGTCGGGGCCGATGTAGTGCAGGTCGAAGCGTTCGGGCTGGTGGAAGTCGATCTGGACGGTGGAGAGGGTGGACTCGCGTCCCGCGCGGTCGACGATCTGCACGTCGATCTTCGGCCCGTAGAAGGCGGCCTCGCCCTCGACGGCCTCGTACTCGACGCCGTCCAGGACCTGTTCGAGCAGCGCGGTGGCCCGCCGCCACAACTGCGGGTCGGCCACGTACTTGTCGCCCTCCCCCGGCAGGGACAGCCGGTATCTGGCGGCGCGGATGCCGAGGTCGGCGTAGGCGCGGCGGATGAGCGCGAGGGCGGCGCGGGCCTCCTCGACGGCCTGGTCCAGGGTGCAGAAGATATGGGCGTCGTTGAGCTGGATGGACCGCACGCGGGTCAGCCCGCCGAGCACACCGGACATCTCGGACCGGTACATGCCGCCCAACTCGGCGATGCGGAGGGGCAGTTCGCGGTACGAATGGGACCGCGACCGGTAGATGAGGGCGTGGTGCGGACAGAGGCTGGGGCGCAGCACGACCTCCTCGCCGCCCAGTTTCATGGGCGGGAACATGTCCTCGCTGTAGTGGTCCCAGTGCCCCGAGATCTCGTACAGCTCCCGTTTCCCGAGCACCGGCGAGTACACGTGCCGGTACCCCGCGCCGCGTTCCGCCTCCCTGACGTACTCCTCCAGGGTGTGCCGTACGACGGCCCCGTCCGGCAGCCAGTACGGCAGCCCGGCGCCCATGAGGGGGTCGGTGTCGAACAGGTCGAGCTCGCGGCCGAGTCGGCGGTGGTCGTTCATGACGGTTTCCTCTCGATGAGAGGGCGAGCGCACCCCCGGGCAGCAGAAAACCCCGGGCACTCGCCCCGGGGTTCGCGTCAGCTCAGGTGTCAGCGCGCCGGGACGTGGTCCGGCGTCGTCGTGGGAGACGGGTTGGCGCGCTTCATGCGGGGACCGTAACAGGAGGGTCGGCCCGGGGGCGACGGCTTTTCCGTCCCGGGAACCGGCCCGGGCCGTCTCACCGCCTCAGGGTGATGACGTGACCGTCCGGGCCCGTGAGGGTGAGGGTGTGGGCGGTCACCCGCGTCTTGTGACGGTGGACCGCCCGGCATCCACGACCGCCGCGCCCGAGAAGCCGTTGCAGCCGTCATGGCCGGTGCCGGTGCGCTGGTCGGCGTCGAACGTCAGCCCCGCGCGGGAACCTTCCGGCACGGTGTGGGTGACGCCGTTCTCGGTGATGGACTGGGCGTGCCATGCGACACCGGTGAGGACGGGCGGCGGGGTGCGCGGACCGGCGTTGTCGGCCCGTGCGACGGATGTGGTGGAGAGGGCGGCTGTCGCCACGGCCGTGGAGGCGAGGAGGAAGGTTCGCTTCATGGCCGTGTGACGTGACGGCAGGAAGGGCGGTTCCGGGGTGGGAGTCGCGTAACCCATACAGACCGGACCAGTGGTGGCCCCTCAGTCGCGGTGATCCCTTGGGAGCATGACCCGTCGCGTCCTCCTCGCCGTCGCGCTCGTGCTGCCTCTCGCGACCACCGCCTGCTCCGCCATCCGGACGGAGAAGGCGGCCCCGGCCACCGCCGCTCCGTCCGCCGCCAAGACCTCGGCACCCCCCGCCTCCGCCCGCCCCACCCCCGCGGCCGTGCCCGCCCTCACCCCCGCCCAGGCGCAGGCCGCGCTCGTCACCTACACCGACCTCGGCGAACCCTGGGCGCCCACCGAGGGTGCCGCCACCTGGCGGGACGGGCTGCTCAAGGCCACCGCCAACGCGCCCGACTGCCAGAAGCTGCTCGACGCCCTCTACTCCGAGCGGCTCTTCGGCGCGGGCGCCCAGGTGCGGGCCGCGACCGGGCTGGACGACACCTGGAACGACGCCCAGCTGCACCACCAGGTCGTCGCCGTACGTCCCGCCGACGCGGACCGGACGCTGGCCTGGCTGAAGACCCTGCCGAAGAAGTGCGGGACGTTCACCGCGGCGACCGCCACCGGCGCCGTCCAGAACGCCGCCGTCAGCGATCCGCGGCTGCCGGGGATCGGGGACGCCCGGCAGGCGCTGCGGCTCACCCTCACCGGGGAGAACGCGGACGGCGACGAGACCGTGCTCACCCTCGACGTGGCCGCCGTACGCGTCGGCGACGACGCGCTGGTCCTCACCAACGGCGGCCTGGGCGACGTCAACCCCGAGGTCACCCAGGCGGTCGCGGAACTGGCCGCACAACGACTGGCGGACGTCCGCAAGCAGGCTCACGTAGAGATCTGACCGGGCACGGCGTACCCGGTCTGAACCGAGTCAAGTGGCCCGTTCCGGCCGCCTCGCCCGGCACTTCACGAAGGGGCGTTCACGAAGGGGGCTTCACACGGTGGGGGCGGCTCGCTACCGTCGGTCGTGGTGCGAGTCAGGAAGCGGACGCCCACGACGTCCATCCCGTGCCGGAGCCGCTCATGCCGCTGCCCTCGTGCCGTCTCACCCCCACGCCCCGGGCGCTGCGGCCCGGCCCAGACCGCTGAGAGACCTGTCCCCGACCCCGCGACGCCGACCGGGGCGTCTCCCGCCGCTCCGTGCGGGGCCGGGGATGTCGGGCGAGGACCGCGCAGGGAGCCGCGGGCCCTCGCAAGGGGCGGCCACCCCCGGCCACCTGGGCGGTGGCCGCCCCGCCAGAGCAGGGCGTGCGTGCCGGACCGGGGCGCCGAGGACGGTTGCAGAGGGGGCTGAGGCCGGGCCGTGCCCCGGGGTGAGCGCGCGGGCGTAGGGCCGAGGACGGTTACAGCGGCGGCTGGGCCGGGGCCGGGCCCAGGGTGGTGGTGCCCGGGGCCGTGCGGTGGCCCAGGCCGGTGCGGTAGGCGTCCAGCGCCGCCTCCACCCGGCCCTCCCTGCGGAGCAGGTCGCCCAGCAGGCGGCACAGGTCGGCCAGGTCGCCCGCGGCGCCCGCGCGTTCCAGGAGGCTCAGGGCGCGGACGTAGTGCTCCTCGGCGGTCTCCGGGTCGCGGGCGTCCTCCGCGATGATGCCGAGCAGGCGGTGCGCGGCGGCGGAGTGGACGGCGCCGCGTTCGGACGAGAGGTCGCCGAGGACGTCGTGGAGGAGGGCCGCCGCTTCGTCGGACTTGCCGCGGCGGTGCAGTACGTCGGCCAGCTCCACCGCGGCCTGGCTGGAGTAGAGCGCGGCGCGCTTCGCGGACAGCATGGCGAGCGCCTGCCTCAACTCCGCCTCCGCCCGCTGCAGTTCGCCGTTCTGGGCGCACACGTACCCGCGCATCCAGTGGCAGTTGGCCAGTTCCGTACGCAGTTGCAGTCCGCGGTAGAGCTCGGCGGCCTTGGCGAGGGAGGCGTCGGCCTCGGCGACGCGGCCCTCGGCGATGAGGGTGCGGGCGACCGAGCGGTGCATGCGGGCGACCAGCGCCGGGTCGCCGGCCTGCGGGGCGAGCGCGAGGGCGAGTTCGGCGGCCTGGGCGGCGCGGGCGTGGGCGCCCATGTCCATGTACGGGCCGATGATGCTGGCGTACAACAGCAGCAGCGCGTCGGGGTCGTGGAGGCCGCCGCGGTTGAGCTCGTCGAGCGTGGACTCCAGCAGGTAGACGGCGTACCGGAGTTCACCGGCGAGGTAGTGCGCGAGGGCGCGGCCGCGCAGGGCGGGCACCCGGGCGGGCAGCGGGGCGTCGGCGAGGACGAGTTCGGCCCGTTCGAAGTACCGCCGCCCCTCGACGAGTTCACCGCTCTCCACGGTCGCCTCGCCGAGCCCGATCAGGGCGTCGTACTGCGCCTCGGCGAGGTGCAGTTCCTCCGCCTCGGCGAGCAGGGCGGCGAAGCTGCGGGCGGCCTCCTCGGTCTCGCCGGTGGCGAGAACGCGCTGGGCCTCGATGAGCCGCAGCCGCAGATCGGTGACGAGCCGGGCGGGGCGGCCGGTGGTCAGCTCGTCGAAGGCGACGCCGAGGCGGTCGGCGAGATGGCGCAGTGCCTGGTCGGAGGGGCGGACCCGGCCCGACTCCAGGGTGGAGATGTAGGCGGCGGTGTACGCGGGTTCGGCCAGCTGCCGCTGGGTCAGGCCGCGTTCGACCCGGAGGTGTTGCACCCTGCGCCCGATGATCTCCGGGTCGTCACGGTTGGACATGGGTCAACTCCCCCTGCACCTCTTGCCGTTAGGCTGCGCCGGGCTCTAGGTTAAACGGCGTATTAAGCCTGCTTAATAGGCAGTACGTAAATAGGCGGGGAAAAACCGTCAGCGCATTCGTCACCGTCGTCACTGCGAGGTCGTCGTGCTCGAACGCACCAGCACCACCGAGCGTTACGCAAGGGGCGTCATAGCCGCCGTGGTCGCCGTGGCGGCCCTGGTCCTGGCGGCGAACGCGGGGCCCGCGCGGGCGGCGGAGCACGGGCCGTACCGGCAGGCAGGCCAGGTGCGACAGGTCGAGGACGTCCAGCGCGGCTGAGCTCGCATCAGTCGCCGCACACCTCGCGGTACGGCACGTCCCGCACGTACGCCCGCCACTGCGCCCGCGTCAGCTCGCGCGCTCCCGCCCGCGCGCACACCGACGCGACCGCCCGGGCGGGGTCGATGACGTAGCGCTGGAGCGGCACGTGCGCGCTGCCCGCGTACACCGTGCCGCTGTCGGCGCCGAACGCGACCGTGTCGATCGGGTCGCCGGGGGTGGACAGCAGGCCGCCCAGCGGCTGCTGGGTGGCGATGTCCCACAGCTGGAGGCTGCCCGCCTCGCCGCCCACCGCGAGCGTGCGGCCGTCGGGGCTGACGGCGAGGGCGCTGACGGCCTCGGAGGTGTCGTCGCTGACCGGGTCGGGGCCGCCGTCCGGCCAGCCGGTCTCGCCCTCGGAGAGCTCGGGGAAGACGTTGGGCAGGATGCCCTCCCGCTGCCGGATCGCCGTGTCCCACAGGGCCACCCGGCCCGTCTGGTCCCCCGCCGCGAACCGTGAACCGTCCGGGGCGAAGGCGAGGGCGCCGATCTCGTCGCCCTGGACCAGGTCGCGTCCGGTGGTCCTGCCGCCCGGCAGGTTCGCCGTCCGGTTGTCGCCGGCCAGGATGCGGCCGTCGGGGCGGACGGCCAGGTGGCTGCTGGACAGGCCGGTGAGGATGGCGGTCCGGCGGTGGCGGGCGAGGTCCCAGGTCTCGTTGGTCAGCTCACCGATGCCCGTGGTGCGGGTGAGGTGGAGCGTGCGGGCGTCCGGGCCGAGGGCGAGGGCGATCACCGCCCCGGCCGAGGTCTTCTCCGCCAGGTCCAGTGTGGTGCGGACCCGGCCCCGGGTGACGTCCCAGACGGTGAGGCGCTGCGGGGAGGCCTCGTAACCGGGCGCCGAGACGGCGTACGCGAGCGCCTTGCCGTCGGGGGTGAAGGCCAGCAGGGGGAGGGTGTACTCCGGCTGTACCGGGCGGGAGGGGTCGTGCGAGACGCCGGGCGGTGGGGGCGGCGGGGTGCCGAGCAGGCGTCCGTCGTTCGTGGCGCGCAGTTCGAAGCGGTAGGTGTCGCCGGTGCGTCGCGCGGTGGCGAGCGTACGGCCGTCCGGGCTGATCAGCGCCTGGTCCACCGGCCGGTCCCGCCAGGCGGGCGTCACGGCCGTCGCCACGTCCACGGTGTGGACCGTGCCGCCCTCCAGATAGCGCAGGACCGGGCGGGCGGGGTCCCAGGCCAGGCCGCCGAGGTGCTGGTTGTTGAGGAAGTACCGGAACACCGGGGAGCCGTACCCCAGCCGCCACAGCGTGACCTCCTTCCCGTCGGCGAGCGCCAGGAACCTCCCGTCCGCGCTGAAGGCGGCGTACCTGACTCCGGTGCGGGCGAGGTCGGGCAGCCGTTTACCCGACCGGACGTCCCAGACCCGTACGCCGCTCGGGAGCACCGCGGCGAGCCTGCGTCCCCCGCCGCCGAGCACCAGTTGCACGCGCTCCTGGCCGCAGATGTCGCCCGCGCGTTCCCAGGGCCCGTGCACCGTGCGCCCGTCCGTGAGGTCCCGCACCCGCGGCGCGCCGCCCTTCCCGGGGGGACAGAACGCGATCAGCCGGCCGTCCTCGCTCGGCGTCACGGTGTCCGCCGCCTCGAACAGTGACTTCCCGTTCGCCGCCGAGTGCACCGCCGCCCGGGCCCCGTCCACCCCGCGCACGGTGTACGTGCTCGGGCCGAAGTCCACGACGGCCGACGTCGGCAGCCGGTCACCGGTCCAGTGTCCGGCGGCCGTGTCCCACAGCCGCACCCCGTCGCCCCCGCCCGGTTCGAGGACGGCCAGCAGCCGCCCGTCCGGGCTCGCCCCGACCGCGAGGCCGGCCTCGGGCAGCCGCCCCTCGGCGGTCCGCCGGTGCCGTGCCACGTCCCAGGTCCGCCAGGTGCGCCCCTCGACGCTGAGCAGGGTCCGGCCGGAGTCCGTCAGCCGGCGGAAGGGGCCGTCGCCCGGTGCCCGGTCGCTGAACGCGTCCACTTCCTGCTGGTCGACCGCGCCGAGCAACGCCTGCCGGGTCTCCGGCAGCCGGGACACCCGCCAGGCGGCGACGGCCAGCAGCCGCGCGGTGTGCGGGTCGGTGGTGCTCAGCCCTTCCGCGACGGCGGCGATACGGCGGGCCACGTCGTCGACGCGGTGGCGCTCGTTGTCCCGGCCCTGCGTCCACGCGGAGAGCCCGGCGATCAGCGCCACCGCGACGACGGCCGACAGGACGCCCACCGCGGCCCGCGACCGGCGCGTGGCACGGGCCGCGGCCCGGCGTTCCGCCTCCCGGGCGGCCAGCGCGGCGGTGACGAACTCGCGCTCCGACGCGGTCAGGAACTCGTCGTGCTCGTGGTCGGGGAACAGCTCCGCCACCCGGTCCAGGCGGGTGCCCCGGTACAGGGCGCCGGAGTCACGGTCGTGCTCCAGCCAGACGCGGGCGGCCTCGGTCAGCCGCCGGTGGTGCCGCAGCCGCTCCCGGTTCTCCTCGATCCAGCCGCGCAGCCGCGGCCAGCTGGTGATCAGCGCCTCGTGGGCGAGCTGCACGGCGTCCTCGTCGACCGTCAGCAGCCGGGCGCGGGCCAGCCGCTCCACCACCACGGGCACGTGCGGGCACGCCCACTCCTGGCGCTCCGCCCGGGTCAGCGGGCGCCGGGTGTCGGGGGTGCCCTGGCCGGGCTCGACCATCCGCAGCAGCAGCCGCCGCGCGGCGTCCGCCTGCTCCTCGGTCAGCTGCCCGTACGCCTCCTCGGCGCTCGCCGCGATGGCGCCGCGCACCCCGCCGGCCGCCTGGTACGCGCTCAGGGTGAGCACCCGACCCTTGCGCCGCCGCCAGGTCTCCAGCAGGGCGTGCGAGAGCATCGGCAGCCCGCCGGGCTCGTCGAGGACCTCCTCCACGATCCGCGCGGTCAGCTCCCGCTCCACCAGCAGCCCGGCCGCCTGCGCGGGCTTGACGACCGCCTCCCGCAGCTCCTGCGCGGTCATCGGACCGACCAGCAGCCCGGCGCCGCACAGCGTGTCCGCCAGACCGCGGTGCTCACCGCAGCGGGCGTAGAAGTCGGCCCGTACGGCGATGAGCACGCGCAGCCGGCTGTCCGGGTCCCGGGCGGCGAGCAGCAGGTCGATGAACCGGGCCCGCTCGGCCCGGTCCCGGCACAGGGTGAAGACCTCCTCGAACTGGTCCACCACCACCCAGCTCTCCGGCTCGTCGGCGGCCGGGGTCAGCAGATGACCGTAGGTGGCGGCGGGCCGGTCGCCGGGCGTGAGCACGCGCAGCACGGCCTGCCGCCCCCGGCCGGCGATCTCCCGCTGGAGCCGGGGGATGAGCCCGGCCCGCAACAGCGAGGACTTCCCGCTGCCGGAGGCGCCGAACACCGCGGCGAACCGGTGCCCGCACACCAACTGGAGCAGGTCCTCCGTCAGCTGGGCCCGCCCGAAGAACAGCCCCTGGTCGGCCGGCTCGAACCGGGCGAGGCCTCGGTACGGCACCACGTCCACGTCGTCGTCGCGGACCTCCCCCGCCACCTCCGCCTCGGCGTCCTTCCACCGCGGCTCCCATGCGTCCGGGTCGCCGCCGCAGGCCTGCACATAGCCGCGGACGACGTCGAGGGACGGCAGCCGTTCGCCGGCCGCGGCCTGCGACAGCGTTGTCGCGGAGAAGCCGGCCGCCTCGCTCATCTTCCGGTACGAGGGGCTCCCCGCGGCCTTGCGCAGCTCACGCAGCTCATGCGCGAGCCGTGGGATGGGACCGGCCGTCGGGTCCAGGGGTCTTTCCGGGCGCCCCATGCGCACACCTCCGTACAGTCCGCGCAGTCCGCGAAAGGGACATCGCGCGCGACGAACGTACAAGCCGCCTGGTGACGCCCGGGTTGCCGCCAGGTGACATACCGGCGATTCGGCACGTGACGTCCGTCAATCCCCTTCCGGCAGGAAGTTGATCGACCTGACAAAAGGGGCCTGCCAATCAACGCTCCGGTTGCGAACGTCGGTGGGGCAAGGCCCGATCCCGGCACTCCGAACACCTGGAGGACACGCATGGCACACACCGACGAGAAGCCGCGGCAGCGCACGCGCAGGCTCACCATCGGCATGATCATCACCACTCTGGTGCTGTCGATCTTCGCCACCCTGGTCGGCCCGCTCGGCCAGCTCTCCACCGCCTCGGCCCAGGACCGCATCCCCCGCTTCCAGGTCGGCAACCAGAACAGGTGGGACTACTGGGGCTTCATCAACCAGATCCGCCGCCAGGTCAACGGCTCCGACAACCGGGTGCCGGGCTCCAGTAACACGATTGATCACACCGCGGGCGACCGGGACTGGATCGACGTGGACATACAGATGTGGGAGAACCCCAACTTCGTCCGTATCCGGCTGCGCCGTGGGGACCTCTACCTGATGGGCTGGTGGTCGAACGACGGCGTCTACAACCGCCTGGGCGGCGAGGCGGAGTCGGGAACGCCGGCGGTGGCGTGGAACAACCAGGGCCAGGTGACCCAGTGGGCGCCGAACCGGCCCACCAACTTCAACGCGGACTACCCCAACCTGGAAAGCCGGGCCGGTGTCGCACGTAATGAGATGGGCTTCAGCCGGGACTCTCTGAACACCGCGGCCTGGAACCTCTACAACGCCCGGACGCCCACCGACCGTGACGGCGGCAACCAGGCGGCGACCGAGATACGGAACCAGGCCCGCGCGGTCCTGACCATGACCCAGTTCCTCTCGGAAGCCACCCGCTTCCGAGGCATCGCCACCAGGCTGGGCTATGCCAACGACGCGGCGTCCGACCACGACCCGGTGTACATCCCGTGGCAGGTCGTCGGGTCGGAGAACAACTGGGGCACCCTCAGCAACCGCTTCAACCGGTGGCTGCAAGCCGCGAGGGCGGCGGGCAACGCGGGCGTCCCCGATCCGGACCGCGGTGACCGGATGGGGGCCTTCACGATCGACAACTGGAACAACCTCGTCGGTGTCACGGTCACGGCCCTGGCCGACTACGCCCTCATCCTGAACACGGCCAACAGGGGCTGACCCGACCGGCATTGATTGCCCTGATCAGACGGGCTGCCGATCAACTCTCCGGCTGCCAGTCTTGAGTCCGTGCCCCTCATCCCCCCCGAGGAGCACACGCCGGTGGACACCCCCCGTCCACCGCCCGGCCGCCGGTGGACGCCCCCCGTCCACCGGCGGCCTTCTTGCGTGGCGCGGGGCCGCGCGCTCACCGTTGCGAGGCCGGGCCCGCCTTCGTCCACAGCTGTGGACGACGCGCCGAAAACAATTGAACGACCTGGTCAGAGCATGCCGCTGATCAATTCTCCGTGCTCCAGTCTCGGTGTCGTCCCGCCGGATTCCCGGCAGGACGAACCAACCGAACCACTGGAGCACCTCACATGCCGCAGACAGCCACGCCCCGCCGACGGTCCCGACTCGCCAAGGCCGCCCTCGTCCTGGGCAGCGCCGCCGCCCTCACCGTCGGGCTGACGGGAAGCGCGAGCGCCGGGGTCCTGAACCCGCTGCCGTGGAACGCGAGCACCTTCCAGAACAAGTACATGCCGTACTTCGACTACGACAACGACGGCTGCTACCCCGCGGCGGCGGTGGACGCGAGCGGACACCTCAACGGCGGCCTCAACCCCAGCGGCTCGATCACCGGCGGCTGCCGGAACGACCACCTCGGCCATGCCAACACCTACTCGCAGTCCCGGTGCGAGAACGGCTGGTGCGCCTACGTCTACGCGCTGTACTTCGAGAAGGACCAGACGCTCAACGGCGCCGACGCCTTCGGACACCGGCACGACTGGGAGTCCGTCGTGGTCTTCCAGAAGCAGGGCGAGGAACGCCCCCGCTACCTGGCCGCCTCCCGGCACGGCGACTACAGCACCCACCCGATCAACGAGGTACCGATGGACGGCAACCACGTCAAGATCGTCTACCACAAGGACGGCGCGAGCACGCACGCCTTCCGCTTCGCCAAGTGGGGCGAGGACACGGAGGCCTGGGGGCCGGGCAACCACTGGGACACCCCGGCCCTGGTCACCATGGAACAGATGCCGCAGGCGCCGCGCGACGCCCTGTGGAACTCCACGTGGGGCAGGGCCAACTTCCCGCTGACCAACAACCTCGTCAACAACATCAACAAGGCCCGGCCTTCGGAGGTCCCGGCCTTCTGACGCGACCGGCGGCCGACGACGCGTGCTCTGCCTGGGCGTCGTCGGCCGCCACGGCATCAGAGCTGGAACTCCACCGGGTTCAGGTTCAGCGCCGCGCAGGCCTCGCGCAGGACCATCTGCTCGGCCTGCGAGAAGTGGCCGTCGGCGCCGGCGATGACGATGCCGGTCTGGACGACCGCGCGGGCCTCGGTCGGCTTCTTGGCGGCCTTGGCGATGTCCTGGAGCGCCTCGGCCTTGCCCTGCGCGAAGTTGCGGGTGAGCTGCTCGACATGCTTGTGGAAACGCGTGCGCAGCTGCTCCGGGGGGAAGTTCTGGAGCACCTCGTTGGTGAGGATCATCGACTCCATCTGCTGCATCTCGGACGCGTCCACCTGCCCGTCCGCCGCCGCGACCAGCGCGCACATCGCCATGCTCGCGTCCCGGTAGGCGCCGCTCTTCAGCTCGGCCTTGATCGAGCCGAGCTGCGTCTTGAACAGCCCGACGAGCTGAGCACGCGAGCCACCGCCATGAGACCCTCCACGCGAACCGCCGCCGCGCCCCCCGCCCTGCACCTGCTGCTGCAAGCCCTTGGCCTGGTCCTTGAGCCGATCGAACAGTGCCATTGACGTCACCTCGGTGCTCGTACTCGCCTGACTGATCTCACCCGCACAACGGCTGCGCCTCGGTAAAGGTTCCATCAAGCCGGGAGCAGCGGCCGGCCGTCCCGTGCGCGCGCTACGGTGCCCGCCATGAGTGATCTGGGACCCGTCGCCTGGCCGCCCGCCCCGATCCGGACCGAACGGCTCGTGCTCCGCGCACCCGAGGCCCGGGACCGCACGGCGTTCATCGAGCTGCTCGCCTCGGCGGACGTGCACGCCTATCTCGGCGGTCCTCGATCGCGCGACGCACTCGAACGCGAGACGCCCGAGGTGCCCGAGCGGTGGCCCGGGAGCTTCGTCGTCGAGGCGGACGGAGGGATGATCGGCCAGCTCCTCCTCAGGCGGGCGCCGGAGCACGCTCGTCCGGCCGCCGCGGGGAAGGTCGATCTCGGGTACATGTTCCTGCCGCGCGCGTGGGGGCGCGGATACGCCGGCGAGGCGTGTTCGGCGGCACTCGACTGGCTCGCCACGGCGCTGCCCGGGGAGCCGGTGGTGCTGCACACCCAGACCGCCAACGTCCGCTCCATGCGGCTCGCGGCGAGGCTGGGGTTCGCCGAGGTGGAGCGGTTCGTGGCCTGGGAGGCCGAGCAATGGCTCGGTATACGGTCCCAGGACGGACCTTGAAGACACTCCTCGGCATACGCTGCCCCGCATGACCTCCCCCGCAGCCCGCACCGCGCTGGATCTGACCGCCGGTCTCG